>NZ_FNQB01000011.1 GCF_900107455.1 Asanoa ishikariensis
GGTGTGTGTTTGTTCTTTGAGAACTCAACAGGGTGTTTGATAAGCCAGTGCCAATTGTGATTGATTTTGGCATCCGTTAATAATGGTTGCCAGGTCGCTTTTTCAACTAAGTTTTTGTTGGAGAGTTTGATCCTGGCTCAGGACGAACGCTGGCGGCGTGCTTAACACATGCAAGTCGAGCGGAAAGGCCCTTCGGGGTACTCGAGCGGCGAACGGGTGAGTAACACGTGAGTAACCTGCCCTGGACTTTGGGATAACCCTCGGAAACGGGGGCTAATACCGAATATCCACGGTCTACCGCATGGTGGGTTGTGGAAAGTTTTTCGGTCTGGGATGGGCTCGCGGCCTATCAGCTTGTTGGTGGGGTGATGGCCTACCAAGGCGACGACGGGTAGCCGGCCTGAGAGGGCGACCGGCCACACTGGGACTGAGACACGGCCCAGACTCCTACGGGAGGCAGCAGTGGGGAATATTGCACAATGGGCGGAAGCCTGATGCAGCGACGCCGCGTGAGGGATGACGGCCTTCGGGTTGTAAACCTCTTTCAGCAGGGACGAAGCGAAAGTGACGGTACCTGCAGAAGAAGCGCCGGCCAACTACGTGCCAGCAGCCGCGGTAAGACGTAGGGCGCGAGCGTTGTCCGGATTTATTGGGCGTAAAGAGCTCGTAGGCGGCTTGTCGCGTCGGCTGTGAAATCCCGTGGCTCAACTGCGGGCTTGCAGCCGATACGGGCAGGCTAGAGTTCGGTAGGGGAGACTGGAATTCCTGGTGTAGCGGTGAAATGCGCAGATATCAGGAGGAACACCGGTGGCGAAGGCGGGTCTCTGGGCCGATACTGACGCTGAGGAGCGAAAGCGTGGGGAGCGAACAGGATTAGATACCCTGGTAGTCCACGCTGTAAACGTTGGGCGCTAGGTGTGGGGGGCCTCTCCGGCTCTCTGTGCCGCAGCTAACGCATTAAGCGCCCCGCCTGGGGAGTACGGCCGCAAGGCTAAAACTCAAAGGAATTGACGGGGGCCCGCACAAGCGGCGGAGCATGCGGATTAATTCGATGCAACGCGAAGAACCTTACCTGGGTTTGACATCACCGCAAAACTTCCAGAGATGGGAGGTCCTTCGGGGGCGGTGACAGGTGGTGCATGGCTGTCGTCAGCTCGTGTCGTGAGATGTTGGGTTAAGTCCCGCAACGAGCGCAACCCTCGTTCGATGTTGCCAGCGGGTTATGCCGGGGACTCATCGAAGACTGCCGGGGTCAACTCGGAGGAAGGTGGGGATGACGTCAAGTCATCATGCCCCTTATGTCCAGGGCTTCACGCATGCTACAATGGCCGGTACAATGGGCTGCGATACCGTAAGGTGGAGCGAATCCCAAAAAGCCGGTCTCAGTTCGGATCGGGGTCTGCAACTCGACCCCGTGAAGTCGGAGTCGCTAGTAATCGCAGATCAGCAACGCTGCGGTGAATACGTTCCCGGGCCTTGTACACACCGCCCGTCACGTCACGAAAGTCGGCAACACCCGAAGCCGGTGGCCCAACCCTTGTGGAGGGAGCCGTCGAAGGTGGGGCTGGCGATTGGGACGAAGTCGTAACAAGGTAGCCGTACCGGAAGGTGCGGCTGGATCACCTCCTTTCTAAGGAGCACCTCCTGGCGAAAGCTGGGTAGGAGCCCGCGGGCCGCGAATGACGGTCTGGGGTGCTCAATGGCGGAGACACTGGCTTAGTTAACTTCGGCAACGGCCTCATTGCTCTAGTACGGCTGTCCTTTCGGGGATGGTGTGGAACGAGCTCGTTGGTGCGGCTGGAGATGGCATAAACACCCTGTTGGGTCCTGAAGGAACAAGCATTGAGCTTGTCTTTCTGGGATCGAATCGCCAGGCATGGCCTGGCTCCACATACCGCGGGACCTGTGGGTTCTGGTTTGGTGTGGGGCTGTGGGTTGTGGGTTGGTTGTTTGTTGAGAATTGCACAGTGGACGCGAGCATCTTTGTGGTCAAGTTGTCAAGGGCGAACGGTGGATGCCTTGGCACCAGGAGCCGATGAAGGACGTGGGAGGCCGCGATAGGCCTGGGGGAGCTGCCAACCTAGCTGTGATCCCAGGGTGTCCGAATGGGGTAACCCGGCACCAGTTATGTGGTGTCACCCGCACCTGAATACATAGGGTGTGTGGAGGGAACGCGGGGAAGTGAAACATCTCAGTACCCGTAGGAAGAGAAAACAATAGTGATTCCGTGAGTAGTGGCGAGCGAAAGCGGATTGAGCCTAAACCGGTTGCGTGTGATACCTGTCAGGGGTTGCGTGGTCGGGGTTGTGGGACACCGCATGATGTGCTGACACACATCGAAGAAGTTACAAAACCAGTTGCTAATCGAATGGTCTGGAAAGGCCGACCGTAGACGGTGATAGTCCGGTAGGTGAAAGTGGCTGGTCTTCTGTGGTTGTTCCCGAGTAGCGGCGGACCCCTGTAATCTGCCGTGAATCTGCCAGGACCACCTGGTAAGGCTGAATACTTCCTGGTGACCGATAGCGGACGAGTACCGTGAGGGAATGGTGAAAAGTACCCCGGGAGGGGAGTGAAATAGTACCTGAAACCGTTCGCCTACAATCCGTCGGAGCCTTTAGGGGTGACGGCGTGCCTTTTGAAGAATGAGCCTGCGAGTTAGTGGCACGTGGCGAGGTTAACCCGTGTGGGGGAGCCGTAGCGAAAGCGAGTCCGAATAGGGCGTTGAGTCGCGTGTTCTAGACCCGAAGCGGAGTGATCTAGCCATGGGCAGGCTGAAGCGCGGGTAAGACCGCGTGGAGGGCCGAACCCACCAACGTTGAAAAGTTGGGGGATGACCTGTGGTTAGGGGTGAAAGGCCAATCAAACTCCGTGATAGCTGGTTCTCCCCGAAATGCATTTAGGTGCAGCGTCGCGTGTTTCTTGCCGGAGGTAGAGCACTGGATGATCTAGGGGGCCTACAAGCTTACCGAAATCAGCCAAACTCCGAATGCCGGTAAGTGAGAGCGCGGCAGTGAGACTGCGGGGGATAAGCTTCGTAGTCGAGAGGGAAACAGCCCAGATCACCAGCTAAGGCCCCTAAGCGTGTGCTAAGTGGAAAAGGATGTGGGGTCGCTTAGACAACCAGGAGGTTGGCTTAGAAGCAGCCACCCTTTAAAGAGTGCGTAATAGCTCACTGGTCAAGTGGTTCCGCGCCGACAATGTAGCGGGGCTCAAGTACACCGCCGAAGCTGTGGCATTCACATATTAACCAGGCTGTGGCCCTTGTGGTTACGGTCCAGGTGTGTGGATGGGTAGGGGAGCGTCGTGCCGCGAGTGAAGCAGCCGAGTGATCGAGTTGTGGACGCGGTACGAGTGAGAATGCAGGCATGAGTAGCGCAAGAAGGGTGAGAAACCCTTCCGCCGGATGACCAAGGGTTCCAGGGCCAGGCTAATCCGCCCTGGGTGAGTCGGGACCTAAGGCGAGGCCGAGAGGCGTAGTCGATGGACAACGGGTTGATATTCCCGTACCCGCGAAAGAGCGTCCCTGATGAACCTTACTGTGCTAACCACCCAAACCGCCGGCGGCCTTCGGGCTTATGGTGGGGAGCGTGGGAACCTGGTGGGTAGTAGTCAAGCGATGGGGTGACGCAGGAAGGTAGCTGATCCCGGCCGGTGGTTGTGCCGGGGTAAGCGTGTAGCCCGCACCATAGGCAAATCCGTGGTGCATAGAGGGTGAGACGTGATGCCGAGCCGATTCAGGTGAAGTCAGTGATCCTATGCTGCCGAGAAAAGCCTCTAGCGAGTTCTTAGCGGCCCGTACCCCAAACCGACACAGGTGGTCAGGTAGAGAATACCAAGGCGACGGGCGAACTGTGGTTAAGGAACTCGGCAAATTACCCCCGTAACTTCGGGAGAAGGGGGGCCGGACACGTGAAGCAACACGCTTGTGGAGCGTGGTATGGCCGCAGAGACCAGGGGGAAGCGACTGTTTACTAAAAACACAGGTCCATGCGAAGAAGTAATTCGATGTATATGGACTGACGCCTGCCCGGTGCTGGAACGTTAAGGGGACCTGTTAGCTCTTCGGGGCGAAGCGGAGAACTTAAGCGCCAGTAAACGGCGGTGGTAACTATAACCATCCTAAGGTAGCGAAATTCCTTGTCGGGTAAGTTCCGACCTGCACGAATGGCGTAACGACTTCCCTACTGTCTCAACCACAGGCCCGGCGAAATTGCATTACGAGTAAAGATGCTCGTTACGCGCGGCAGGACGGAAAGACCCCGGGACCTTTACTATAGCTTGACATTGGTATCTGAGTTAATTTGTGTAGGATAGGTGGGAGCCGGTGAAGCTCGTACGCCAGTACGGGTGGAGGCAATCTTGAAATACCACTCTGGTTGATTCGGGTATCTAACTTCGGACCGTTATCCGGTTCAGGGACAGTGTCTGGTGGGTAGTTTAACTGGGGCGGTTGCCTCCTAAAGAGTAACGGAGGCGCCCAAAGGTTCCCTCAGCCTGGTTGGCAATCAGGTGTTGAGTGTAAGTGCACAAGGGAGCTTGACTGTGAGACTGACAGGTCGAGCAGGGACGAAAGTCGGGACTAGTGATCCGGCACCGGCATGTGGAAGCGGTGTCGCTCAACGGATAAAAGGTACCCCGGGGATAACAGGCTGATCTTCCCCAAGAGTCCATATCGACGGGATGGTTTGGCACCTCGATGTCGGCTCGTCGCATCCTGGGGCTGTAGCAGGTCCCAAGGGTTGGGCTGTTCGCCCATTAAAGCGGTACGCGAGCTGGGTTTAGAACGTCGTGAGACAGTTCGGTCCCTATCCGCCGTGCGCGTAGGATACTTGAGAAGGGCTGTCCCTAGTACGAGAGGACCGGGACGGACGAACCTCTGGTGTGCCAGTTGTCCCGCCAGGGGCACGGCTGGTTAGCTACGTTCGGAAGGGATAACCGCTGAAAGCATCTAAGCGGGAAGCTCGCTTCAAGATGAGGTATCCCACCCACACTTGTGTGGGGTAAGGCCCCCAGCTAGACCACTGGGTTGATAGGCAGGAAATGTAAGCCCGGTAACGGGTTCAGTTGACCTGTACTAATAGGCCGAGGACTTGACCTACAAAGCTGCTACGCGTCCACTGTGCAACTCCCGACAAACAAACACCACGCTTGCCTTGGTTGGCGCGATCGGTTGTTTGATATGTCGATAGAGTTACGGCGGTCATGGCGGAGGGGAAACGCCCGGTCACATTCCGAACCCGGAAGCTAAGCCCTCCAGCGCCGATGGTACTGCACCCGGGAGGGTGTGGGAGAGTAGGACACCGCCGGACA
>NZ_FNQB01000001.1 GCF_900107455.1 Asanoa ishikariensis
ACCTGGCAACCATTATTAACGGATGCCAAAATCAATCACAATTGGCACTGGCTTATCAAACACCCTGTTGAGTTCTCAAAGAACAAACACACACCGAGTTCGCGACCGATTCTCTCGATCCCGTCCTGCGGGGCACAACTTGTCCAGCTTACTCGGTCGTTTTCGCGCTGTCAAGCCGGTATTTTCGGCTTTCTTTCGCTTCGCCCGAGATCCAGCAACTTGGACGCGATGACTCGCTTCCGTTTCTTGCTAGGAATCCTGCAGACCGGCCGGATTTCCGTCGCTCCCGTGAGGGGCTCTCGGATCATCCCGCCCGGCTCCTGCCGGCTTGGTTACTTTACCCGGTCGGCTTCGCAATCTCAAATCCGGTCTAGCCGGTAGATCGCACCGCCCGAACCCTCCACCAGCAAACTGCCTGGTAGTGGTGCCTGCGTCCCCCCGGTCGTTTTGTCCGGTGTTCCGCTTGCAGAGAGAAAGTTACGTTGGACGTCCCCGAAACGCAAATCAGGGTTGGTCCATGTCCACTTGCTCCGCTTGTGGCGGACGCCAGCAGGGTGAGTGCCCACGTCGTGGTCGCCCTGGAGCAGGACACCGACCTTCCAGGACGATCCACGTCCTGACCTGCTCTTCCACCCCGGAGCCGTCCACTTCGCCGCCGGATCGTCGGGGCGTTGAAGGCGGTTCGTTGCCCGGGGGTCGCAGACGCGGCGGCAGCGGAATTACTACCTGAGCGAGTTCTCCGCGCCCCGCAAGCCTTGAGTCGCCGAACCCTCCGAACGCTGGACGAGCTGGAGCCGACTCGCCGCTCATCGCAAGGTGCAGGGGCCCTCTGGGTGAACCACGTCGACGCGATTGGCCCGTGCGGCGGTCACTGGGAGCCGAGGCACGCAGGGTGATCCGCAAAGGGCTGCCCCACGATCTAAGGAGGGGCGGCGCCTACCCAGCAGCGATCAGGAGGCTGCCGCGGGGTTCTCTGTGGTGTCGGCTGCTGACCCAGCGACCTGAGCAGGGCGGCGGGTCAGGACCTGGGGACCGGAGTCCGTGATCGCGACCGTGTGCTCCGAGTGCGCGGTGCGGGAGCCGTCGGCGGACCGGATCGTCCAACCATCGCGGTCGTACATGATTTTGTCCGTCGAGCGGCAGAACCACGGCTCGATGGCAATCGTGAGGCCAGGCTCGAGTCTCATGCCGCGCCCGGCGCGCCCATCGTTGGAGACGTGCGGGGACTCGTGCATGGTGCGACCGATCCCATGGCCACCGAACTCGCCGTTGACGCCGTAGCCGTACGAGCGGGCGACCTCGCCGATCGCATTGGAGACGTCACCCAGTCGACCGCCGGCTTGGGACGCGGCGATGGCGGCCTCCAGCGCGACCTCGGTGGCCTCGATCAGCTTGAGATCGGCCGGATCGGGGGTGCCGACGATGACGGACACCGCGGAGTCGGCTACCCAGCCGTCGACGCCGACCGCCATGTCGATGCTGAGCAGGTCACCGTCCTGGAGGACGTAGTCGTGCGGGAGCCCGTGCAGCACCGCGTCGTTGACCGAGAGGCACAGCACGTTGCGGAACGGACCGCGGCCGAACGAAGGCGCGTAGTCCCAGTAGCAGGACTCGGCGCCGCGTTCCTTGATCCGCCGGCGGGCGAGATGTTCGAGGTCCATCAGGTTGACGCCGACCGCGGCGACGCCGCTGAGCTCGCCGAGCAACTCCCCGACGAACTGGCCGGTCACCGCCATCCGCCTGATCTCCTCGGCGGACTTGAGCTCGATCACGAAAGCCTCCCTATCGATGTGCGGTATTTTTATACCACGCTTCCAGAGGGCTATCCTGCTCGCATGGTTCGCCAGCCGCTCACCCCCGAACAGATCGCAGCGGGCCAACGTCTCGGAGTCGCCCTCCGGGCCGCGCGCGCCGGTCGAAGCCTCGTCGAGGTGGCCCTGGCAGCCGGCATCTCCCCGGAAACGCTACGCAAGATCGAGGCAGGCCGCCTCCCAGCGCCCGCCTTCGGCACGGTCGTCGGCCTCAGCCAGGCGCTCGACGTACCCCTGAGCGATCTTGCCGAGGTCTGGCTCGCCGATCTGCCCGTCCGTCAGGCGTCCTAGCGACGAGTCGTGCTGCGAATCAGGTGGACGGATTGACCGAGCACCTCGCGCAGCACCCGGAGTTGTCTAGGGCTCCAGATCGGGCTGTAGGACTCCATCTTGTAGACCCACGGCACCACGGCGGCGAAGAGTTTGTCGTGGCATGTCGCCCCGACCGCGCCGCCGCCGTTCCATGGGAGGGACGTGCTGTGCGCGACGTCGGCTCCCCAGTTCCACAGGTCCAGGGCCGCCTGTGGGTCGATGGCCATCCGCTTTCCGCGTAGCCAGTCCTGCGCCGGCTCCAGGTCCGTGACCTCTACTACGCCGTCGTCGCCGTCCGCGCTGGGCCAGTCGCGCGCGGACGCCATCGCGCGGCAGGCGTCCTCGGACGCGAAGGTGTGCAGCTGGCCGGCTCGGCCCGCGATGCAGTCCTGGCCGGCGGGGTCTGAGCCGTACCACAGGTAGACCAGGCGTCCGTCGAACTGGATCCCGGTCACCCAACCCTCGACCGGGACGAGCTCGGCACCGCGTCTCGACAGATCCAGTCCCACGATCTACGACACTGCCACACCTGGGCACGCGCGTACGCGTACAACACAGCGCGAAAGGCCCGGCCCCCACGTGGCCGGGCCTTCGTCGAGAGCTGTCAGGCGGCGGTGCGGCGGAGCTTGATGATGCTCTCCGCGAAGTGCCAGAGGACGATCACGATCGTTGCCACGATGGTGACGGTGGCGACCGTGTCGAGGTTGTCGGGCTGGCTGAGCCAGTCGAAGCGGGCCACGAGCTCGGGGCTGAGCAGGCGGTCGTTCTGCATCAGGAAGATGACTGGGATCGCGAAGGCCAGGTCCAGCACCGCGCTGGTCACGACCAGGGGGAGGGTCCAGCGGCCGACGCGGTACTTGGCGATCTCCAGACCCACCGTCGCGATCAGGACGACCATCAGGAACGGCAGCCAGAAGCTCCACAGCGCCGGGTTGAGGATCGGCAGGTGGCCGTCGCCCGCCCGGGCCGGGACGAAGGACAAGAAGTGCTGGAGCGGCAGGTACGCGGTGAAGATGACGAGCCAGCCGATCGAGACCGCTGCGTCCGCGAGGGTGATCTGCCGCTCCGGGCGGTCCTGCGGGAGCTGGTCGACCGTCCACGCCGGGAGGTCGAGCTTGGTGTTGGTCCGTTCCAGCACCGCGAAGACCAGCGTGACCCAGAAGGCGATCTGCACGGCGGTCTGGATCGCCGCGCCGATGCCGGCACCGACCGCCCCGCCGACGTTGTCGCCGTCGGTGGCCTGCACCAGGCCGGCCACGACACCGACGAGCGCCGGCACGAAGCTGAGCAGGAGTTTGAGCAGCCGCCACCAGGCCAGGTAGTAGGTCGGGCCGATCAACTGCAGCCGGCGGTCGGCATAACGCGCGGCGAGCTGAGCCGGGTCGCCCAGCTCGGTGAGCACCTCCCGCTCGGCGGCGGTCGTGTCCTCGCCGCCGGCCGCGCGGCCGTCGATCATGTCCTCGATCGAACCGCGCAGCTCGGCCGCGATCTCCTCGCGGCGCGCGGCCGGGACGGTGCGCAGGGTCGCCGCAACGTAGCGGTCGGTGAGGGATGTCATCGTTCCACTCCTTGGATCAGTGCGGTCATCGAGGTCTGTACGGCGGCCAGGTCGGCGATGAGCAGGGTCAACGTGGACTCGCCCTCCGCACTGGTCCGGTAGAACTTGCGCGGCCGGCTCTCTTCGGTGTTCCACTCGCTGGTCAGCAGCCCCTGCTCCTCCAGCCGGCGAAGCAGCGGGTAGAGCGTGTTGGCATCCACCGGGAAGCCGTGGGCCGCGAGTCGTTGCAGCAGGGCGTAGCCGTAGTCGGGGTGGCGCAGGGCTACGAGGCTCGCCACGACGACGGTCCCCCGCCGCAGCTCTTGGAGGTGGATCCGCAGGATCTCATCGCTCGCCATGCGTCACACCATACTGTGTGGCACACACCAATGTCTAGAGGCACATCATCGTGCCGGTCAACCATGTTGTGTCGGGCCGATACCGTCGGGGCCATGCGAGTAGCGATGGCGACCGCCGCGGCCGAGCCCGGCCGGGTCAACGAGGACTTCTTCGCGGCCGGCCCGACGGCCGCCGTGCTGCTGGACGGTGCCGGGATCCGAGGGATCGAGGAGATCTGCCGGCACGGCGTGGCCTGGTACACGACGCGGCTGGGCGGCGAGCTCGTCGCCCGGTTGGCGCTCGCCGACGGACGCGACCTGGTGTCGCTGCTCAGCGAGGCGATCGACGCGGTGGCCAGCTCCCATCGCGACACCTGCGACCTGACCGACCCGAGCAGCCCCTCGGCCACGGTGGCCATCCTGCGGCTGACCGGCGACCGGGCCGACCACCTCGTACTCGGCGACTCGGTTCTGGTGCTCGATCGCGGCGACGCAGGCCTGGCCGTCGTGCACGATCGCCGGGAGCTCGTCGTGCGGGAGCGCTTCGGCTCGGCCTACGAGGCCGCACCCGAGGGCAGTGCGGAGAAGGACCGCGAGCGCGAGAGGTACGTGACGGCGTTGCGGGCCAACCGCAACCAGCCGGGCGGCTTCTGGCTCGCCAAGGATGACCCGGCGGCGGCGGCCGAGGCGATCATCGGCAGCGAACCGATCCTCGACCTCACCGACGCCACGCTGCTCACCAACGGCGCCAGCCGCCTCGTCGACCGGTTCGGCGCCGCCGACTGGCCGAGCGCGCTGGCGATCGTCCGAGCGCACGGGCCCGCCGAGATCATTCGCCGGGTACGCGCGACGGAGCAGGCCGGCGGTATCGCCCGCGACGACGCGACGGTCGCGCATTGCGCCGGACTGGCCGACTGACCTACCAGATCACCACTGACCCGCCGGCCGAGCGGGCTCGGTTTATGGCGTCGGCGATGTTGGTCAGGCGTTGGGTGAGGAAGTCCGGGTCGCGACCGACCGACGCGGAGACGTAGCCGAGGTTGTCGAGGAGCAGGACACAGTCGGCGTCGAGGGCGTCGAGTTCGGCGGCCGTCTCGGCGTACACGTCCTGTGTCGCCAGCATCGGCAGCATCCTCGCTCCCAGCGCCACCACGCAGGGCGCGCCGTAGATGCCGGTGCGTGCGGTCGTCGGGCCGGCCAGGTCGGACCCGGCCGGACCGTCGAGGAACAGCATCTCGCCGGCCGGGCCGCGGACGTACGCGTGCACGAGGAGGCTCATCATCGTCGATCGTTACACATCGACGACGCTCCGCGTACACAACTAAGAGGTTGTGCAACTGATTGGTTGTGGATATGGTCGCAGGGTGACCACCGACGAGCTCAGCCTGGTCTTCGCCGCTCTGGCCGACCCGACCCGCCGCGCCATCCTGGAGCGGCTCGCGCGCGGCGACGCCACCGTCAACCAGCTCGCCGAGCCGTTCGCGATGAGCCAGCAGGCCGTGTCGAAACACATCAAGGTGCTGGAGAAGGCCCGCCTGGTGCAGCGCACGCAGGTCGCGCAGTCCCGGCCGTGCGTGCTCGACACCGTGCGCCTCGACGCCGCGGCCGGCTGGATCGCCGAGCACCGGCGGGTCTGGGCCGAGCGCTACGACCGCCTCGACGAGCACCTCGCGCGCTTGCGCGTTGGAGAGGAGTCCCGATGACCGACACCGGCGAGCTGACCTACCGCCGCGTCCACGACGCGCCGCCGGAGCTCCTCTTCGACTGCATGACCCAGCCCGCGCACCTGACGCGTTTCTGGGGCCCGACCGGCATGACGACACCGCTCGACGGCATCGTCGTCGACCTTCGGCCGGGCGGCGCGTTCGAGACGACGATGGTCAACGATCGCGACGGCAGCAGCTACACGATGCGCGCGACGTACGTCGAGGTCTCGCGGCCCCACCGGCTGGTCTGGATCGATCCGGAGTCGCACGGCGGAATGCGGACCACGGTCACCTTCAGCGCGCTCGGCGACGGCCGCACCGAGGTGGTCACCCACCAGACCAACGTGCCGGAGGCATACCGCAGCGCCGAGGCCCAGGCTGGGTTCCAGACGAGCCTGGACCGCTTCGCGGCCTACATCGAGGGGGGAACGTCATGAGCAAGGTGATTTCTGACGACGGCACGACCATCGCGTACGAACGCAGCGGCACTGGGCCACCGGTGATCCTGGTCGACGGCGCGATGTGCCACCGCGCGTCCGGGCCGATGCGCGGCTTCGCGGCGGCACTTTCGGAGCATTTCGCCGTGTACGCGTACGACCGGCGGGGTCGGGGCGAGAGCGGAGACACGCAGCCGTACGCGGTCGAACGGGAGCTCGACGACCTGCGCGCGCTGGTGGCCGCGGCCGGCGGGACCGCTTACGGCTTCGGCATCTCGTCGGGCGCCGCCCTGCTGATCGCCGCGTCGGCGGCCGGGATCGAGTTCGGGCGGCTGGCGCTCTACGAACCGCCGTACGTTTCTGACCGGGACCCGTCCTACGCGCCACGGCTGGCCGAGCTGCTGTCCGCCGGCCGCAACGGCGACGCGATCGCGCTGTTCATGACCTCGATCGGAATGCCCGCCGACATGGTGGCCGGGATGCGGACCCAGCCGTTCTGGCCGGTGTTCGAGGCGGTCGCGCCGACGCTGGCCTACGACAACGCGGTCATGGGCGACAGTTCGGTTCCCCTGGTGGCCGCTGGGTCGGTGACGGTCCCGACGCTGGTGGCGGCCGGAGGGGCGAGTCCGGCCAACCTGCGGGCCGCGGCCAAGGCGGTGGCGGAAGCGGTGCCGGGTGCCGAGCACCGCGAGCTGCCGGGCGAGACGCACGACGCGTCCCCGTCGGTCCTGGGTCCGGTGCTGGTGGAGTTCTTCCGCGGCTGACGTCAGAGGTGTTCGGGCCGGACGCCGAGCCCCACGACCCGCGCGGCCAGGCGCTGCAGCCTAGGCGTGCGGTCGAGCAGGCGCATCGGGCCGGGGATGTTGACCGGGCCGGTCAGGTGCAGCAACGGATCGACGATGCGCCGTTGCGCGAGACGCTGGCCGGCCTGGGTCACGGCAGTCGGGAAACTCCGCCGGCGTTGCACCCTCGCGAGGTCGTTGTCGCTGAAGGTGCCCGCGGCGAGCGCCGGGCCGAGTATCCGCGCTGTCGCCACGGCGTCCTGGACGGCCAGGTTGATGCCGACCCCACCGATGGGCGACATCGCGTGCGCGGCGTCGCCGATCAGCAGCGCACCGGGCACGGACCAGTCGCGCAGCCGATCCAGCCGCACGGTCAACAGCCGCACGTCGTCCCAGCTCGCGACCTCGCCCACCCGGTCGTGCAGATGCGGAGCCCGGGCGGCGATCCGGTCGCGGAAGGCGTCGAGGCCCTTTTCCCGCACCTCGTCGTAGCCGCCCTTGGCGATCACGTACGCGCACTGGAAGTAGTCGTCCCGGTCGATGCAGAGCATCAGCCCACCGGCGCCGACCCGCATGTCGAGCCCGACCGGATCGCCGGGCCGCCGGGAGACCCGAAACCAGAGCACGTCCATCGGCGCCCCGAACTCCTGGGACCGCAGGCCGAGCTTGGCGCGGACCACGGACCCACGCCCGTCACAGCCGACGGTGAGCCGCGCGCGGACCTCCTGCCTGTCTTCCGTGCGAACGCCGACGACTCGACCGCCGTCGCCCCGGAGCACATCGACCACCTCGGTCGACCGCACCAATCTGAAGGTGGGCAGCTTGGCCGCTTCGTCGGCGAGCAGGTCGAGAAAATCCCACTGCGGCAGGAAGAGGACGTACGGGTGAGCGCCCGGCAGCCGACTGAAATCAGCGACCCGCACGGTCCCGTCGTCGAAGGTGGCCCGCAGTGCGTCGACCTTGCGCCCAGGGCGCGCGGCCAGCGCCGCTCCTAGGCCGAGCTCGTCGAGCAGGTTCAGCGTCGACGGATGAACGGTGTCGCCGCGGAAGTCCCGCAGGAAATCGGCGTGCTTCTCCAGGACGACGACGTCGACACCTTGCCGGGCGAGCAGCAGCCCGAGCACGACCCCGGCAGGCCCGCCACCCACGACACAAACGGTTGCCTCGACGTTGACCCTCCTCGATGGAAGCCAGCCCCAGGCTATGACCCACCCGGCCCCAAACACAACGAACTTGCGGAGAGCCCCGCAGACTCGCGTGATCCACTCGCGATTGGATGGCCACATGATGATTCCGTCGCTCGCGTTCAAGCTGCTCCATCGCATGCGCAGCGTCTACTGGCGGATCGCCAAGCCGACCACCTACGGCGTGAAGGCGCTGATCATCCACCCAGCCGACACAGACCGAGTCCTCCTCGTCCAACACAGCTACGGCGACACGTCCCTGTGGAGCCTGCCCGGAGGCGGTTACAAACCAGCCCGAGAGACCCCGGAGGAAGCAGCCAGACGGAGTGCGTCGAAGAGCTACGCATCGAGTTGGACTCGTCGGCCCTTGTTCTGGAGGAACACCTAACCGACACCCACGGCAAACAGGGCCATCTAAAGATCGTCCGCCTGCACGCGACCGCAGAGTCGATCAACCCAAACGGCGAGATCTCCAGAGCCCGCTGGGCGGCCGCCGACCTCACGGACCTACCGGACAACGCAACGGTCTCCAAGTGGGTGCACTCAGCCCTGAAGCAACATCACCGCGGCCTCAGCTAGTCGGAAGCCTTGGTTGGCAGAACCCCTCGGTCACGCAGCCAGGCTTCGAGTTCCTCGGCGGTGCCGCTCAACGGCGGCGCGTCGTCGGTGAAGTACGAGTAGGGCGCGATGGCCACGCCCTCAACGATGCGACGCGGATCGTCCTCGGGCGCGGCCGGGTCCAGTCGGTGCGCGGACAGCGACGCCATGGAGAAGATGGTGAAGCCGGCCCGCAGGTTGAACCCGATGTCGGACGGAGTTCCGGGGTGCCCTTTGGCGGCCAGGTCGGCCGTCACCTCGGCCCTGAATCGGTAGGTCAGCTGCACCCCGTCGAAGAAGACCTGGTCGTGTTGGCCATAGCCGACTTCGATGAGCTCAACAGCGTCGTCCTGGTCGTACGTCAAGACGAGCGTCGGGTCCACCGAGTCGTAGACGGCTCTGGTGTGAACGCCGGCGTGAGCTGGCGACCCGAGCCGCCGCTCAACCACCTCGCGCGGGTCACCGATCTTCGCCGCGTCAACGCCGACCCCAGGGATGATCTCCATCCCCCGAGTATCAGTCGACAACTGCCAGCGCAACCCAGTCGTGGCCGCCGTGGAGGATTTCCTCAACGCTATTCGCTGGCCGCGTTGACACCCAGGAAGTGAGTGAGGTGGGCGGCCAGGCGGGTCATCTCCTCGCCCGCTTCTAACACGAAGACCGCCCTGGCGGACCAGGCCGTGCCCTCCAGGTCGAGACCCCGTGGCCGAAGGCTGACGCCCAGCGACACATACCCTCGCCCGTCGTGCCGGGCATCGAGTTCGAGGCACGAACCCCGCCCCAACCCCGCCAGTCAGCCGCGAGCCCCTGAACAAACCCGGACAGCGTCGTAGCCGGATCGGCATAACAGCCATCGATCTTGGCCGCCGTCGAAGCCGTCATCCCCAGCTCATGCAGCTCAACGGCAACTGCGAAGACGTAGCCATCGCCATAGGGATCCCGCGGCGGATGAACGCTCTCGCTCAAAGGGCCCGCCGCAACCACTGGAACGTGGGGTGTCCGGGGCTCGGCCCCGGAGCCGGAATGCGGAATCGCTCATGTCCGCGGTCTAGGCGGACATGAGCGATGGAGCGGGTGACGGGAATCGAACCCGCACTGTCAGCTTGGGAAGCTGATGTTCTGCCATTGAACTACACCCGCGAGCCAGGCCACTCTACCCAACGTGCGCAGGTTGCGCACCAACCCCCTCGGTGAGGGGCGTGGCAAGGGCCGGGGCGAGGGTTTCGGCCGTTCCTTCACATCATGCTCATCAGTAACGTCCTTCACATCTGTTCCACGGGGAGGAAGAGGTGAGCAATGACGCTTCAGGGAACACGTTGGGCGTGGCGGGCGGCTACGACCGCGGGTGCCGCGCTCGCGCTCGTGCTCAGCGCCGGCGCTTCCGGGGTCGCCAGCGCTAAGAGCGCCGCGCCGGCGGGCGACGTCTGTGTCGCCGGGCAGGGCAGCAGCAGCGGCAGCAACCTCAAGGTGCGCAAGGGCGCGCAGCGGCACGACCCCAACGACCTGTCGGCGGCCGAGGTCGCCGCAGCAGAGGTCGAGTTCGACGCGGCCGCCGCGGCGCGCAGTGGTGGGGTTGCCGACGAGCGGGCTAAGAAGGTCACCGTCCCGGTTGTCGTCCATGTCGTGTCCGCCGACGGCACGCGGGCGACCGGCAACATCCCCCGGTCGATGATCGACGCTCAGATGAACGTGCTCAACCTTGCCTACGGTGGCTACACCGGCGGCGCGGCCTCGTCCTTCGCGTTCAAGCTGAAGAAGGTCAACCGGGTGGTCAACCCCGCCTGGTCGCCGATCCTCGCGGAGACTCCCGCCGAGGTGCAGATGAAGAAGAAGCTGCGTGAGGGCGGGCCGGAGACGCTCAACATCTACATCGGGATCGTCGACCCCGGGCTGCTCGGCTGGGCGACCTATCCCGAGCGGAAGATCACGAAGTATGACGGTGCCGTGATTCTGTCCGAGTCGCTGCCCGGTGGGACCGCCGTGCCCTACAACGAGGGTGACACCGCCACCCACGAGGTCGGGCACTGGCTGAACCTCATGCACACGTTCGAGAACGGGTGTGAGGGCAAGGGCGACCACGTCGCGGACACTCCGGCCGAGGCCGACGCTCAGTTTGAGTGCCCGATCGGCGCCGACACCTGTGCGGCACCGGGGCTGGACCCGATCCACAACTTCATGGACTACACCGACGACGTCTGCATGTATCAGTTCACCGCGGGCCAGGTGAAGCGCATGAACCGCGCCTGGAACGCCTTCCGCGCACCATAAGGCGTAAGGAACGAGACCGCCGCCGGCGCCGCGAAAGATGAGCGGCGCCGGCGGCGTCTTAGTTGACCGCTTCGGCGAGCGCCAGGGCGGGTGTGCGCAGCGCCGGCCTCGCACCGGAGCGGCGCGGGGATGATCGTCGACGCTGGCCCGACGGGTCGAGCCAGATGCGCACCTCAGGAGCCGTGCCGCGCTGGGACAGCATCGCCGCCTCGACGGTGAGCTCGAAGAGCCGCCAGTCGACCCGGGGCTCGGCACGTAGGTTGACGGCGATGGCCTGGATCCGACGCGGATCGGTGACCGGCTTGGCCCGCCCGGCGACATAGGCCTCGTCGTCGCTGTCTTCGGGTGGGAACGAGTGCAGCGCGTAGCGCCCATCGCGCTCGAGGTCGCGCCGTTTGGGTGAGTCGACGACGAAGCAGAAGAGGCCGTCATCGGTGATCACCGGTGAGACCGGGTGCACCCGTGGACCACCGTCGGCCCGGACGGTCGCCAGGTAGCCCAGGCCGGGCCCGTATTGGTGCAGGAGGGCGTGGATCGCCCGCGCAAGTCGCGGCTCATCGGACGCGAACTCAGACCAGGAAGCCATGGAGTGATTCTATCGTACATACGTACGAACCATAGGGTGATTCAATGCTGCTCTCCGACCGTGACCTGGTCACGGAGATCAAGTCGGGCGCGTTGACGCTGGAGCCGTTCGAGCCCGCGCTGGTGCAACCGTCCAGCATCGACGTGCGCCTTGACCGGCTGTTTCGGGTGTTCAACAACCACCTCTACACCCACATCGACCCGGCCACCCAGCAGGACGAGCTGACCTCGCTGGTGGAGGTGCCGGACGGTCAGCCGTTCGTGTTGCACCCGGGCGAGTTCGTGCTCGCCTCGACCATGGAGGTCATCTCCCTGGGTGACAACCTCGCCGGGCGGCTGGAGGGCAAGTCGAGCCTCGGCCGGCTGGGCCTGCTCACGCACTCGACCGCGGGCTTCATCGACCCGGGCTTCTCCGGCCACGTCACGCTGGAACTGTCGAACGTGGCCAACCTGCCGATCATGCTCTGGCCGGGCATGAAGATCGGGCAGCTCTGCATCTTCCGGCTCTCGTCGCCGGCCGAGCACCCCTACGGCGCCGCGGTCTACGGCTCGCGCTACCAGGGCCAGCGCGGCCCGACGCCCAGCCGGGCCTGGCAGAACTGGCGCACCTGGCCAACCGCGCCAGGCGCGTAAGCGAGAACACGAAAGCGGGGGCCCCGAAGGGCCCCCGCTCCGAAAGAAAGCCGCTAGCGCTTCTTAACCGACCGGTATCCCGTGATCGGCATGTTGCTGACGCTGGACACCTGCACCGGCTCGCCGGCCCGTGGCGCGTGCACCATCTTGCCGTTGCCGATGTAGAGCCCGACGTGGCTGATCGGACTGTAGAAGAAGACCAGGTCACCGGCCCGCGGACTGGATACCGCATAGGTCTCGTCCCACTGGTCACCGGTGT
This sequence comes from Asanoa ishikariensis, assembly GCF_900107455.1. Lineage (GTDB taxonomy): Bacteria > Actinomycetota > Actinomycetes > Mycobacteriales > Micromonosporaceae > Asanoa > Asanoa ishikariensis. Next base: position 12,450 of record NZ_FNQB01000001.1, read on the forward strand.
AGTGGGTCAGCGACACACCAGCCTTGCCCCACGCGTAGAGCGTCAGGCCGGAGCAGTCGAAGGTGCTCGGCCCGTCGGTGTTGAAGACGTAGGGCTTGCCGACCTGCTGACAGGCGGTCCGGACCGCGGTGCCCTCGGCCGTCGTGACAGTCGTGATCTTCGGGCAGTTGGCCACGTTGACCCGCGTCGGCGGCAGCGAGGCCTCGAGCTTCTTGATGTCCGCGGCGATCGTCTTCTTTCGCGCGGCCAGCTCGGTGTCGGTCTTCTTGTTCTCGGCGACCAGGGCGTCGAGCTTGACCTTCTCCGCGTTGAACTTGTCGCGGGCGGCCACGACGTCGGCGATCTGCGCCTGCTCGTGCCGCGCCAGCATGTCGATCATCGCGAGCTGGTCGGTGATGTCGCTGGTGTTGCCGCCGCTCAGCAGCATCGTCAGCTCGCTGCTCGGGCCGGCTTTGTAATGCTGCGCCGCGATAGCGCCGATTCGATCGAGTGCGATGTCGGCCTGCAGCGACAGCGGGGTGATTTTCTTTTGCAGGTCTTTTGCTTTCCTTTGGTTTTTCTCAAGTTGCGAGTGAACCTTGTTGTACTGCTCGATGACGGGCTCGAGCTGCCGCCATTTCTTGTCGATTTCGGCCTCGATCTGCTGCGGGCTCGGCTCGGCAGCAGCGAGACCTGCCGGGAGTACGGCAGCGACCAGGCCGAAGCAGACGGCCAGCAACACGTGGACAAACGGCCGGGACGCGCGCAAGGCGATTGCCTCCCGTAGTGAGACGAATGGGCGTGGGGGGTACGCCGCCGAGGAAAGACATTAGAGAGAAGCGAAAGCGCCCGCAAGGCCGCATTCGCTGTGCTGTCAGGCGGGTACGGGCGGTGTAACACCAACGCCGGGAAAGCCCGAATTGCCCTGTCCGACAACCGCATTCAATACATCGTCGAGAGTCACTACTCCCAGCGGCGCCCGACCGTCACTGACCAACACCATGTGCTGTCGCTCACGCCGCATCGACAACAACAGGTCGGCCAGAGAGCGATCCGGCGGTACGACGGTGAGCCCTCGCACGACCTCCACCGGCACCGGCGCGGTCCGGCTGGCACCCGCGTACCCGAGGATGTCCTTGACGTGCACGAAGCCCAGCACCCGACGCGTGCTGCGCTGCACGACCGGGAAGCGCGAGCGCCCGGTGTGGGTGGCCAGCACCTCCAGTGACGCCGGCGACACGTCCTCGGCGACCGTGGTGACCGACGACCACGGCCGCATCGCGTCGGAGGCGGTGCGGTCGTGCAGGGCCAGGGCGCCGGTGATCCGGGCGTGCTCCTCCGAGCCGAGCAACCCCTCCGTGCGCGCCTGCGAGACCAGTCCGGCGAGCTCCTCGGCGGTGAACACGGTCTTCACCGCGTCGGCCGCCTCGATCCGCCACAGCTTGAGCACGAGCCGGGAGACCCACTTCAGCGCGACCAGCAGCGGCTTGGTCGCCACGCAGAACGCCAGCATCGCCGGGCCGAGCCAGAGCGCCGAGATCTCGGGTCCGGCGATGGCGATGTTCTTCGGCACCATCTCGCCGATGACGGTGTGCAGGTAGACCACGATCATCAGCGCGATGACGAACGCCACCGGGTGCACCGCGGCCTCCGGCAGCCCGACCGCGTGGATCGGGCTCTCCAGCAGGTGCGCGATCGCGGGCTCGGCGATCGCACCGAGGCCGAGCGAGCAGATGGTGATGCCGAGCTGCGCGCCGGCGATCATCAGCGGGATCTGGTTCATCGCCGAGAGCGCCAGCCGGGCCCGCCGCGACCCGGCGGCCATCGGCTCGATGACGGTCCGGCGCGACGCGATGAGGGCGAACTCGCTGCCGACGAAGAACGCGTTGCCGAGGATCAGGACGGCCGTGACCAGCAGATTAAGCATGATCGGCCTCCGGGCAGACCACGCGTACCTGCTCGACCCGGTGCCGTTCGACCTCGACGACCGTGAACTCCCAGCCCGTCTCGTGGATGGTCTCGCCGGCCACCGGGATGTGCCCGAGCCGGGCCATCAGGAAGCCGGCGAGCGTCTCGTACGGGCCTTCGGGCAGCCGGAAACCGGTCATCTCGGCCAGCTCGTCCTCGCGGAGCATGCCGTCGACCAGGAAGGTGCGCTCGCCGCCCGGCACGGTGAGCTCGACCGCGCCCGTCTCCTCGATCACTTCCAGGTCGAACTCGTCGGCGATCTCACCGACCAGTTCCTCGACCAGGTCCTCGACGGTCACCACGCCGTCGGTGCCGCCGTACTCGTCGACGACGATCGCGAGGTCCGCGTCCGCCGCCCGCAGCGCCGCGAGCACGCCGTCCAGGTTGAGGCTCTCCGGCACGTACACGGGTTCGCGGGCGACCGCGGACACCGACGTGGTCGCGCGCCGGGCCAGTTGCACGCCGAGCGCGTCCGGCACCGCGGCGACGCCGGTGACCAGGTCGAGGGTGTCCTCGTAGACCGGGAACCGGGTGCGCCCGGTCTGCCGCGCGGCCTCGAGCAGTTCGGCGACGGTGGCCGTACTCCGCAGCGCGATGACGTCGACCCGGGGTGTCATGGCCTCCGCCGCGCGCTTGTCGCCGAACCGGATGGTCCGCTGCAACAGCATCGCGGTGTCGCTGGGCAGGGCGCCGGCCCGGGCGGAGATCGCGGCGAGCAGCCCGAGCTCCTCAGGCGAGCGGGCGCTGGCCAGTTCTTCCTGAGGCTCGACGCCGAGGCGCCGGACCACCCAGTTCGCGGAGGCGTTGAGGCCCGCGATCAGCCATCTGCAGCTCGCCGAGAACATCCGCAGCGGGACCACGGTGCCGAGCACCACGGACATCGGCCGGGCCAGCGCCGCATTCTTCGGCACCAGCTCGCCGAAGAGCATGGAGAGCAGGGTGGCCAGGGCCAGGGCGAGGATCGTCGTCACCGTGCGGGTGGATTCGTGCGCCAGTGGCTCGATCACCGGCCGGAACAGCTTGGCCAGCGCCGGCTCGGCCAGATAGCCGGTGAGCAGCGCGGCGATGGTGATGCCGAGTTGGGCGCCGGAGAGCTGGAAGGACAGTTCGGACAGTGCCCGGCGCACCGTGGCGGCGCGCCTTTCCCCGCCGGTCGCGCGCCGGGCGATCTCCGCCCGGTCGACGGTGACCAGGCCGAACTCGGCTGCGACGAAGAACGCGTTGGCGCCGGTCAGAAGCACGAACCCGACCAGCGGAAGGATGGTGGTCAGTACGACGTCGATGATCGGTTCACCTCGGCCGGGATTGTTTCACGCTTGCCTTCCTGAGGTTTTCCGCAGTGCGGCCGGTGGTCCGCCGCATGGTGAACGGCCGGTGGCGTCCATAGCGTCGATCGCATGATCATTGCCAGTGCCCCCCAGCCCACCGACGGAATCGCCGGCTGGGCCGTCGACCTGATGGACCGGCTCGGCGCACCCGGCGCCGGCCTGGCCGTCGCCCTCGAGAACCTGTTCCCGCCGCTGCCCAGCGAGATCATCCTGCCGCTCGCCGGCTTCACCGCCAGCCGCGGCGAACTCAGCCTGCTCGCGGCGCTGTTCTGGACCACCGCCGGCTCGGTCGTCGGCGCGCTGGCGCTCTACCTGGTCGGCGCCGCGGTCGGCCGGGAACGCGTCCGCGCGATCGCCACCCGGTTGCCGCTGATCCGGCTGCACGACATCGACCGCACCGAGGCCTGGTTCGCCCGGCACGGGACCAAGGCGGTGTTCCTCGGACGGATGATTCCCATCTTCCGCAGTCTGATCTCCGTGCCGGCCGGCGTGGAGCGAATGCCGGTGCTGACCTTCCTCGCCCTGACCACTGCCGGCAGCCTGATCTGGAACACCGTGTTCGTGCTGGCCGGCTACCAACTGGGCGAATCCTGGTGGCGCGTCGAGGCGTACGCCGGCGTGCTCCAGAAGGTCGTGATCGGGGCCGTCGTCGTGCTGTTGGCCTGGTTCGTCGCGACCCGCCTGCGCCGCCCGATCGGCCGCCACGGCAGCCACTAGGGGTGTCTCGTGGATCGGGGTGGTGCTGCGGCGAGGTCCAGGCGGCGTCCGACCGTGCGCGGAGGCCGGTCGGATACCGGTGTTGTATCTGGCCGGTCACCGCGTGCGGTCGGTCGTCGTCTGGGCCCGGCGCGGTGCCGCCCTGATCCACGAGACACCCCTGGGGGGACGCAAGATCGGCGCCATCGACGTACCCTTTCGGCACCGCTACCGTAGGTGCGCTCTGCTCTCTTTTACCCTTGGGGAACAACCGATGGCGACCACTCCCCGTCTGGTTCTACTGCGCGACAGCCGGTGGCCCGACGTGCCCGGCGTGTGCTGCTGGCGCGCCGCCGCCGAGGCCGCGTTCGGCGCCGCCGGCACGGCCGTCGCGGATGCGACCTGGGAAGGTCCGAAGTACTTTCCGCCCGGTTCCGAGCCACCGAAGCCACCGCCGCCCCCGCCGGTCAAGGGTCGCGCGGAGTGGCTGCCGATGCCGGTGCGGCGCGGCGTGCGGCTGGTGCGGAAGGTCGTCCGCAAGGTTCACCGGCTGGTCACCCCGCCGCCGCCACCACCCCCGCCGCCGCCCCCGCCGCCGCCACCGGCGGTGCCCGGCCTCGAAGGTGCCGCGATCGTGGTCGCCGAGTCGCTGGCGGCCGCCGTCGCCGCGCTCAAGGGCGGTGCGCCCGGCGACCGGCTGTGGGCTCTCGCGCTGGCGCCGACCCGCACGGTGCAGGGCGGCTCCACGTCGTTCGGCACCTTGGTCAACGAGCTCGCCGACCGGGTCGCCGGGTTCGTGACCGACAGCGAGCTCGGGCGGGACGCGGTCGAACGGGCCGCGACCAGCGGACGCCCCCGGGTGGTCGTGCTGCCCCCGCTCGCGGCGGACCGGGCCTGTCCGTCATGTGCCGACGCGGCAGTCCCCGCGCTGCCCGAGCTGGACCCCGACACCACCGCCGCCGTCGCGCAGCTCGCCGCCTGGCGCCACCCGAGCGACACCTACTCGGGCCCGATGGCCCGCCGCCGGGGTCTGGCCGCCGACTGGGGGCCCACCGGCTGGCTCGACTGGAACCAGGACGGCCGCAGCCTGCCCCGGCCGGGCCTGCCCGACGCGCAGCCGGACTGGACGGCCGCCGCCCAGGATCGCGGTGCCCGCGAGGTTGTCGCGGCGACCCTGCCCGTCGACTCGGCTTCCGCTCGCGCGGGGCGGAACGTGCTGATCTCCGGCTTCGACCTCAAGTTCATCCGCGAGCTGGGCAGCCGGCTGGACCAGCGCGGCGACCTGGACGTCTCGCTCGACGAGTGGCGGATGATCCGCACGCAGCAGTCGCCCTCGGAGCAGACCGAGGACCTGCTGCTCAAGGCGGACACGGTCGTCGCCGAGTGGGTCCGCCCGAGTGCCGTCTGGCTGACCGAGCGCAAGCAGCCCGAGTCGAAGCTCATCCTGCGGCTGCATCGCTTCGAGCTCGACACCGCGTACCCGAGCAAGATCGACATCGACAAGGTTGATGCTGTGGTCTACATCGCTCCCGCGCTCGGCCCGCGGATCCGCGACGAGATCGGGTGGCCCAAGGAGAAGCTGGTCTACATCCCGAACTACCTCGACATCGACTGGCTCGACCGGCCGAAACTGCCCGACGCCCGGTTCGCGATCGGCATGGTCGGCACCGAGCGCTTCCTCAAGCGCCTCGACCTCGCCCTCGACGTGGTGGCCGCCGTCCGCCGCGAGGACCCGCGGTTCGCGCTGCACATCCGGTCGATGAACCCGCAGGACAACCAGTACGTCTGGGCCAGCCGGGACGAGCAGGAGTACGCGGGCTGGTGCCAGGACCGCATCGAGCGCGACCCGCTGCTGCGTGGCGGGGTCACCTTCGAGGCACCCGGCCGGGACATGGCCCGCTGGTACCGCCGCGTCGGCGGTTTCCTTTCGATGAGCGACATCGAGGGCGTGCACCTGGCCGCGGCCGAGGCCATGGCCTCCGGCGCCGTCCCGGTGTTCCGGCCCTGGCCCGGGGTTCGCGAGGTGTACGACGACCACTGGATCCACCCGTCGGTCGACGAGGCGGCCGCCGCGCTGCTGGCCAACGCCGACCCGGACGTCTGGGCCGAGCGGTCGGCCGCGGCCAAGGCCGAGATGCGCCGCCGCTACGACCCGGCCGCCGTCCTGACCGCCTGGACCGACCTGGTGCACGGCGACGTCGACAAGGCCCGCGAGCCGTTCGCCTCGTACGTCCGGATCTGATTGACGGGCTCCTGACCCACGGGTCAGGAGCCCAGGTAATGCAGGACCGCCAGCACCCGGCGGCTGTAGCCGGTCGTGTATGACAGGCCGAGCTTGTCGAAGATCGCGTTGACGTGCTTCTCCACCGCGCTCTGCGAGACGTGCAGTGCGGCGGCGATGCCGGCGTTGGTGTGGCCCTGCGCCATCCGGTCGAGCACCTCGGCCTCGCGCGGGGTCAGCCGGCGCAGCGGGTCCGTGTGCGAAGTGCGGGCGAGGAGTTGGCGGACCACCTCCGGGTCGAACGCGGCCCGCCCGGCGGCCACCCGGTCCAGCGCGTCGAGAAACTCGCCCACCTCCGCGACCCGGTCCTTGAGTAGATAGCCGACCCCGTCACTGCGCGTGGTCAGCAACTCGACCGCGTACCGGCGCTCGACGTACTGGGACAGCACCAGCACACCGACGGACGGCCAACGGCCGCGGATCTCGACCGCGGCCCGCAGCCCGTCGTCACGGTGCGTCGGCGGCATCCGGACGTCGGCCACGACGACGTCGGGCTGATCGGCGGCGACCGCGGCCAGCAACGCCGGCGCGTCGCCGACCTCGGCCACGACCTCATGACCCTCGTCGGTCAACAACCGCGCCAGGCCAGCCCGGAGCAGAACAGAGTCTTCCGCGAGGATCACGCGCATGGCAGCACCGCTGTCACAGTGGTCGGACCGCCGGGTGGGCTGTCAACGATCAGCGATCCGTCGAGGGCCGCGGCCCGCCGGGCCAGCCCGGACAGGCCTCCACCGGACGGGTCGGCACCGCCGGGTCCGTCGTCGGTGACGGTCACTCGTACCCCCTGCTCGATCCGCCCGACGGTGACAGTGACCCGGCTGTCGGGCGCGTGCTTGGCCGCGTTGGTCACCGCCTCGGAGACCACGAAGTACGCGGCCGTCTCGACCGCGGACGGCAGCCGGTCGACCGGGCAGTCTACGGAGACCGGCACCCCACCGCGCTCGGCCACCCGGGACAGCGCCTCGGCGAGGCCGAGGTTGTCGAGGTCGGCCGGGTACGCGCGCCAGGCCACGTCGCGGAGTTCCGCCAGGATCTCCCGGGCCTCGTCGTGCGCCTGCCGGACGAGCTCGTCGGAACGGTCGCGGTCGGTGCCGCGCCGGGCCTGACCGAGCAGCAGGCCGAGTGCGACCAGCCGCTGCTGGACCCCGTCGTGCAGGTCACGCTCGATCCGCCGCCGCTCGGCGTCGACCGCGGCGACCACGCCCGCGCGGCTGGCCGCCAACTCGCTGATCCGGCGCTCGTAGCGGGCCCGGTCGCCGGGCACCAGCAGCCGCCCGGCCAACCACCGGTCCAGCGCGGCCACGCCGAGGAAGCCCTGCACGGCCAGGAAGAGAAGCACGAGGCCGCCGACCACCTGGGCGCCGACCAGGAGCGCGCTGCTGCGGCCGACGAACAGGTCGCGGGCCCAGACCGCGCCGGTGCCGAGCCCGTAGAGGAAGAGCAGCGCGACGAACCCACCGAGCAGACCGACAGCCCAACGGATCGCGAGGTACGCGACCGCGCGGCGCTCGGTGTAGTCGTCCAGCGCGTCGACAGCGCCGCCACCGGGCAGGAACGCGGCGATCCGCCAGCGCTGAACCTCGACCAGGTGGCGGGCGGGCCGCTCGATGGCGGTGGGCCGGCGGCCGCGGGTCAACTCGATCAGGACGACCAGCGCGGCCCAACCGAGAAAGGCGAGCTCAGCGACGGCGGTGGCAGCGCCGACGACCACGCCGACGAACAGCCGCCCGCCCGCGCTCAGCACCGCTCCCATGCGCTGCACGCTACCGCTGCGGTTTTCCACACCCCCTGGGCTGTGGAATTCACTCAGGTGTGTAGGCCAGCAGTTTGAGGTCGTTGACCGCCGCGGGCTCGTCCACCTCCGCCTTGACCGTGAAGTCCGGACCGAGCAGCGTCAGCTTGCCCGAGGTCCGCACCAGGATGTCGCCGTTGGGCTGGAAAAGGATCGCCTCGACGTCACCCCGGACCGGCAGGCCCACGTTCTCGCCCGTACGCACGTCGATGATCGTGTCCGCGATCAGATCCCGGGCGATGTCGGAGTCTTCCTCCTGACCCTTGCGCTGCCATACGGAGATCAGACCGCCGTCCGCCGACATGCTGTACGGGTCGCAGCTACGTCGCTGCGCGTAGTTCGCCTGCACGTCGTCACTGCCGAACCCGGGGACGACACGGACGTTGCCCCCGTCGGGATCGGCCGTCGCGAGCTTGCAGTCGCCGGTGGCGTACCCGATGTGTTTCCCGTCGGCCGACCACATGAAATGGATCGCCGACCGCTGGTCCTCCAGCGCGGTGAAGCGGCCCGTCGCGATCGTGACTATGCCCTTCGTGACCTCTCCGTCCGGGCCCTTCGCCAGCAGCAGCCGCTCGGAGTCCGGCGACCACGCCGGCTCGTACCCGTAATATTTGGCGCCCTGGAACACGGTGCGACGGTTCTGACCGTCGCGGTCGGTCACGACCACTTTCCCGCTCTTGTCGACGAAGGCGACGCGCGCACCGTCCGGCGACACGCTCGACGCGTAGGCGTCCTTCTCCAACACCGTGTCCACACCGGACTTCGTGACCCGGACCAACTGCTCGGAGTTGGCGTAGTACAGCCAGCCGGGCAACCCGGCGATCGAGCTCGCGGCCGGAGTGGCGCTGGGAGAAGGCGAAACGGACGGCAGCGACGTCGGGACGGTGGCCGGCGAGGGCTGGTCCGGCCCGGTCAGGCCCACTTGCCAGGCCAGGCCGCCGGCCAGCACCAGCGCGCAGGCCGTGGCGGCACCGCTGATGAGCGCCCGGTTGCGGCCGATCCGCTTCGAGCGGGCCAGCGACCGGTCGACGAAGTCCACCGGCTTCGCCCGGTCACCGATTTCCGTCAGGCTGTCCCGCAGCAGGTCGTCGTCGTCGTTCATCTTCCGGTCCCTTCCGTGGTCCGGAATCGCCTGAGCTCGGGTACGAGCTTGCGCAACTGCTCGAGTGCCCGCGCGGTCTGCGTCTTGACGGTGCTGACCGATACGCCGAGCAGCTCCGCCGCCTCGACCTCCGTGTGGTCCTCGAAGTAGCGAAGCACGACGACGGCGCGTTGCCGTGGGCTGAGCGACCGCAGCGCCCGTTCGACGGTCATCCGCCGCGTGATCGACTCTGAGTCGTCGTCGCCGCGGCGGTCAGCCGGTTCGGGAAGGTCGCCGGAGAGCACCTCCGTCGTCCTGCGCCGTCGCCACACGGAGACCTGTTGGTGATACATGACCCGGCGGGCGTACGCCTCGGCGTTGCCTAGCTCGTGGAGTCGGGACCAGGCCCGGTGCGTACGCGCGAGGGCCTCCTGCACCAGGTCCTCGGCCAGGTGTTGGTCACCGGTGAGCAGATAGGCCGACCGCAGCAGGGCATGGCTTCGGGCTCGCACGAACGCGACGTACTCGTCCTCGGCGACAGCCACGCTCGATCCGATCGACGACGAATGATGTGCGGGCCAGGATTCTAGCCCCGCCAACGCCGTTGTCTGGACCTGCACCGGATCTCCCCTGGTCGAGGCTGCCCCGCAGCGCCCCCGTGTGCGCTGCGGGGCAGCGGGCTCAGTTGGACCTGTAGGTGAGCAGTTCGAAGTCCTTGACCTCGGCGGGCTCGGCCACCTCCGCCTTGACCTTCCAGTTCGGACCGAACAGGGTCAGCTTGCCGTTGGTACGCACCAGGATGTCGCCGTTGGGCTGGAACAGGATCGCCCTGATCTCGCCCCTGACCGGCACACCGACGTTTTCCCCTGTGCGGGTGTCGACGATCGCGTCCGCGATCAGATCGCGGGCAATGTCAGAGGAATCCTCGTCGTTCGTGCGCTGCCACACCGAGATCAGACGACCATTGGCCGAAATGCTGTACGTGTCGGAACTCCGCCGTCGCTGCGGGTTCAGCCGCCTGTCGTCGCTGCCGAACACCGGCACGACCCGAGCGTTACGCCCGTCCGGATCAGCCAGCACGAGCCGATAGCCATCCACGTACCCGACGTGCTTTCCGTCAGCCGTCCACAGAAACCCCTGCCCGAGGCTTTGACGCTCCCAAGGTGTGAAACGGCCCGTCGCGATCGTGAGGACACCGACCGTGCGCAGCCCGGGGCCGCGGTTCTTCGCGATCAGCAGTCGCTTCGAGTCCGGCGACCACGCCGGCTCGAACCCGGCGCGGTCGGCACCCCGAAACACCGTGCGACGGTTCCGGCCGTCCCGGTCGGCGACCACCACGTTCCCGGCCTCGATCGGGCTCCCGTCGATGAAGGCGATATGCGCACCATCCGGCGATACGTTCGCCGCATACGCGTCCTTCTCCAACACCGTCTTCACATCGGGCCCCGTGACCCGAACCAACCGCTCGTGTTCGAGGTAGTACAGGCGACCCGGGATGGCAGCGGCCGGCGACGACGCGGTCCGTGACTGGGCCGCCGAAGTTGGGGCCGAGATGGACGGTGCTGAGGACACCGGTCGACTTCCGGCGGGCGTCGGGGTGGGCTCGCAGGCGGCGGTCAGTGCGACCGCGGTGGCAAGGACGGTCCAGCGGGCAATACTCCGCGAAGAGATCGCGTTCATGAGGGCACCGTTTCTGAGAAGAGAAAGGCGTCGCCGGCCGGGCGTCGTGCACATCGTGTGCACACACCAAGACGCGACCTCGTTCCCAGAAGGACGACGGGCCGTTCGGCTCGCTTTCGCTCAACCGAAAGGTCAGCCCGCGGCGGCGGCCTCCGGCTGGGCCGCGGCCGGGCTTTCCGGCTTGACCGAGCGCAGCAGCACCGTGGCCACGTCGACGACCTCGACGCCGTCGGTGGCACCAGACGCCTGCTTGGCCGTGACACCGTCGCTGATCATGGTGAAGCAGAACGGGCAGCCGACCGCGATCGTGTGTGCGCCGGTGGAGATGGCTTCCTCGACACGCTCGATGTTGATCCGCTTGCCGATCCGCTCCTCCATCCACATGCGAGCGCCACCGGCGCCGCAGCAGAAGGACCGCTCGCTGTTGCGGGGCATCTCGGTCAGGTCAGCGCCGCCGGACGAGGCCTCCAGCACCTCGCGCGGCGGGGTAAAGACCCGGTTGTGCCGGCCCAGGTAGCAGGGGTCGTGGTACGTGACGCCGCCGTCGACGGGCTGCACGGGGGTCAGCTTTCCGGACGCGACCAGGTCGGCCAGGAGTTGGGTGTGGTGCACGACCTCGAAGCTTCCGCCCAGGGCGCCGTACTCGTTGCGCAAGGTGTTGAAGCAGTGCGGGCAGGACGCGACGATCTTCTTGACGCCCGCCTCGTTGAGCGTCTCGACGTTCTGCTGGGCCAGCATCTGGAAGACGAACTCGTTGCCCATCCGCCGGGCCGGGTCGCCGGTGCAGGTCTCGCCCTCGCCCAGGATCGCGAAGTCGACGCCGGCCTCGTGCAGCAGCGTCGCGACCGCCCGGGTGGTCTTCTTCGCCCGGTCCTCGAAGGCACCCGCGCAGCCGACCCAGAAGAGGTATTCGAAGTCGTCGCCCGCGCCGGCCCGCTTGACCTCGAAGTCCAGTCCCTTCGTCCAGTCCTCGCGGGTGTTCGGCGGCGCGCCCCAGGGGTTGCCCTTGTTCTCGAGGTTGCGCAGCATGACGCCGGCCTCGGACGGGAAGGACGACTCGATCAGCACCTGATAGCGGCGCATGTCGACGATGTGGTCCACGTGCTCGATGTCGACCGGGCACTGCTCGACGCACGCGCCGCAGGTGGTGCAGGACCAGAGCACGTCGGGGTCGATCACACCGCCGTCTGCCGCGCCGCCGATCAGGGGCCGGTTGGCCTCCGCCATCGCCAGCACGTCGACGCCGACCAACTGCTCCGCGGCGGCCTTCTCCTCGCCGGTCAGGTCCTTGCCGCCACCGGCCAGAAGATAGGGCGCCTTCGCGTACGCGTGGTCGCGCAGCGAGAGGATCAGCAGCTTGGGCGAGAGCGGCTTGCCGGTGTTCCACGCCGGGCACTGCGACTGGCACCGACCGCACTCCGTGCAGGTGGAGAAGTCCAGCAGGCCCTTCCAGGTGAACTGCTCGACCTGGGCGACGCCGAACTGGTCCTTCTCAGGGTCGGCCTCCTCGAAGTCGAGGACCGCGCCGTTGGAGGTCATCGGCCGCAGCGCACCGAGGCCGGAACCGGCCGGCTTGGCCGGGTCGCGCTTGAAGAAGATGTTCGGGAAGGCCAGGAAGCGGTGCCAGGCGACGCCCATCGTCACGTTCAACGAGATCACGATCAGCCAGGTCATCGAGATGACGATCTTGATCGCGGCGACCACCGGAGCGCCGGACTCCCACGCCGGCAGCACCGAGCCCAGGCCGTGCGAGAGCGGCGCGGCCCAGGTGGGGAAGTCGAGATGATCGTTGGCGGCCTTGAAGCCGCGGATCAGGAACCCGCAGACCAGGACGCCGACGATGATCCACTCGACGAAGTAGCCCTGCCACATGGTCGAGCCGGTGAATCGGGACAGGCCACGCGCCTTGCCCGGCCGGTTCCGCAGCCGCACCGAGATCAGGTAGAAGATGCCGATGATGCCCAGGATGCCGAGGATCTCGGTGACGAAGCCGAACACCACCCAGTTCGACAGCCACGGAATGTGGCCTGTCGGCGAGGCCACCTCGAAGTAGGCCTCCAGCACGAGCAGGGAGAGCACGACGAAGGCGACCATCACGAACCAGTGCGCCGCACCGATCGCGGACCACTTCAACATCCGGGTGTGGCCGGCGGTCTCCTTGAGCATGACCTTGGTCCGGGCGCCCCAGGAGCCGAGCCTGGCCGGGTCTGGCTGGCCGAGCCGAACGACGGCCAACATCCGCGTGACAGCGCGGACCGCGAGCGCGACCGCGACGAGCGTGATGAGACCAGCGATGGTCGTACAGATGATCTCGACGACGCCCATACGCGCAGCCTCCGTTGGCCTAGGTGTGGCTGAGGACCAGGCTACGGCACTAGTTACTTGTCAGTAACGTGAGGTGTGCCGCACCTGGTCTTCAGATCACCTTAGTAAATCGGAGATCAGCGCCAGCGGCTGAACACCGCGAGCGAGGCGACCATCGCACCGAACCCGATCGCCAGGTTCCAGTAGCTCCACGACGCCACGGGGTAGTCGGTGTCAGAGAGGTAGTAGACCACCAGCCAGGCGATGCCGAACGCGATCAGTGCGACGCCGGTCACCGGGAGCCACCGCGGGCTGGGCTTGCGGCTCGCCGCGACCGACGACGGGCGTACGTCGGTCGGAGGGGTGTAGACCTTCTTCTTGCGAACCTGCGACTTGGGCACGACGCTCTCTCCTGGTTGTGGTCCTCGCTCGGGCCTGTCAACCGGCGACGGTCCATGGCCAATAATGTTCGCCAGCTAGCGTAATCAACGCGGCGCGTCGCGGCCATGCACGGGCGGCACCGGGTTATGGGAATAATCCCGGCAACCGGATCGATCAGCGTGTACGGAGGAGGAACCGGTGCGGAACTCGTCTGTCTGGCGGGCAGGTCTGCGCCGGGTGGCGCGGGTCCGGAAACCCCGCAACGTCTGGTCGGCCCTGGTGCCGCTGATCGCGCTGGCCGCCGGGCTGCTTTTCACCACGACAGCCCGCACCGCCGACGGTACCGCGCTGCGCGAGGATCGCCGCCCCCGGCTGGCCCAGGTGGTCAACGAGGAGCGCGACCGGGTCACCGCCAGCCAGCAGCAGGCTCGCGAGCTCGCCGAGGCGGTCAAGACCCAGACCGACTCCCTGGCCCGCACCGACGGGCCGATCCGGGCGGAGAGCCAGCGGGCCCAGGGCATGGAACCTGCCGCCGGGTTCACCGCTGTGCACGGCCCCGGGCTGACGGTCCAGCTCGACGACGCGCCCCAGCGGGCGGGCGACCGGCCGAACGGGGTCCGCCCCGACGATCTGGTGGTCCACCAGGGCGACGTGCAGGCCGCCGTCAACGCGCTCTGGGCCGGCGGTGCCGAGGCCATGTCGATCATGGGGGTCCGGGTTTTGTCAACCAGCGCGGTACGCTGCGTCGGCAACACCTTGCTCCTGCACGGACGTGTCTACTCACCACCGTTCGTGATCACGGCGATCGGTGATCCCAGCGCGATGCGACAGGCATTGGGAGAATCCGACGGCGTACGTCTCTTCAAAGACGCTGTGGACCACTTCCAGCTGGGCTATCAAGAGACGGTGGAGAAGGACGTGACGATACCCGCGTTCGAGGGGTCTAGCGCCCTCCGATCAGCGAAGGTGACTTCATGAGGCTTTTGCCGTCATGACGGGCGATCAGAACGGCCGTCACCGTGCGCCTGACACCAACGACGCCACCGCGGTCATCCCCCGCATCACTGAGCGGCCCAAGGACGCTCCGGTGCGCCCGGCACCGACCGCGCGGCCGCACCCCCGCCCGCTCGACTTCCCGGCCGACGCCCGCAATCCGGTGCGGGATGTCCCGGTAACCCCCGGCCCGACGCTGCGCCCGCCGGCACCCGAGCCCGGCCCGGACGTGACCGCGGTCATTCCCAAGGTCATGCCGCCGGCAGCGACGCGGGTCACAGCCCCTGACGCGACGGCGGTCATCCCAAAGGTCACGGTGTCGCCGGCGCCCGCGCGGGTCGTCGCGCCCGACGCGACCGCGGTGATCCCCAAGGTGGTCGACGAGACGGCCGTCATACCCAAGGTGCCGAGCCCGAAGACGCCGGCCACCCAGTCGCCCGACATGACCACCGTGATGGGCGCGGTGCCGCCGGCCCCGGCCAAGCCGGACCCGGCCGACCTGCCCGCGCCGGTGGCGCCGCGCCGGGGCGAGCGCGTGGTGCGCCTGCGGGCGGAGAACGTCGGCGACGACTACAAGAGCGTCTACTCCGAGCTGACCCGGCCGACCGTGTGGTCGCGAATCCGGTCCGGCATCCGGGTCGGCGGCGAGCTGATGATCACCTTCGGCCTGGTGGTGCTGCTCTTCGCGGCGTACGAGGTCTGGGGTGTCGGAGTCGTCCAGGGCGGCAAGCAGGACTCCCTGGCCAACGCGCTCGAGCAGCAGTGGGCCAACGAGCCGGGCGACGACCCCACGGTCGGCCCGACCGCCGGCACCGGCGGCCTCGGCTCCAAGATCCACGGCATTGCGAAGCTATACATTCCGGCCCTCGCCCAGGAGTGGGTGGTGGTCGACGGGGTAACCCAGGCCGACATCCGCTACGCGCCGGGCCACTACCCGGACACCGCGCTGCCGGGCCAGATCGGCAACTTCTCCGTCGCCGGACACCGCAACCGGGCCACCTTCTGGCGGCTCGACGAGCTCAACAACGGCGACTCGATCGTGGTCGAGGACAAGGAGAACTGGTACGTCTACCACGTGGTGAAGACCCGGATCGTCAAGCCGACCCAGGTCGAGGTGGTCGCGCCGGTGCCGATGCTGCCAGGCTCGAAGCCGACGAAGGCGATGGTCACGCTGACCACCTGCAACCCGAAGTTCGACAACTACCAGCGCCTGATCGTGCACGGCGAGCTGGTGCGCAGCCAGCCGAAGTCGCAGGGCGACCCGGCCGAGCTGAAGGGCTGAACGATGTACGCGTGGATCTGGCGCAAGCTGCCGTTCGACGGCGTCTTCGGCAAGCTGCTGACCTCGCTCGTACTGATCACGGGCATACTCGCGCTGTTCTGGTTCGTCGTGTTCCCGTGGGCCGAGCCACTATTGCCGTTCGACGACGTGCAGGTGACCCAGGAGGGCGGCGTGCCGGGCGCACCGGGCGCCGGCGACCCGGGCCTGATCGGCCAGTCACCCGACCCGCGCGAGTCCGGCCTCGACGACCACGACATCCCGTACTCGACCGCGACCGACAACCCGCTTCCGAGGTAACGCCATGCGCGTGCTGGTGATCGACAACTACGACTCGTTCGTCTTCAACCTGGTGCAATATCTGGGCCAGCTCGGAGTCGAGTGTGACGTGCGCCGCAACGACGAGCTCGACGTGGCCGATGTCGGCCGCTCCGGCGCCGCCGGCGTGCTGCTCTCACCCGGTCCGGGCACGCCCGAGCGCGCCGGGATCTGCATCGACGTGATCAAGGAGTACGCGGGCGAGCTGCCGATCTTCGGCGTCTGCCTCGGCCACCAGGCGATCGGCGCCGCGTTCGGTGCGACCGTGACCCGGGCACCGGAGCTGCTGCACGGCAAGACCTCGCTGGTGCACCACGGCGGTGTCGGAGTGCTCGGTGGGCTGCCTGACCCGTTCACCGCCACCCGCTACCACTCGCTCGCGGTGCTGCCGGAGACGCTGCCCGACGAGCTCGAGGTGACCGGCACCACCGAGTCCGGGGTGGTGATGGCCATGCGCCACCGCACGCTGCCGATCGAAGGTGTCCAGTTCCACCCCGAGTCGGTGCTGACCGAGGGCGGCCACCTGATGCTCGCCAACTGGCTGGCGGCGTGCGGCCACCCTGAGGCGCTGGAGCGGGCACCGGAGCTGTCGGCCGAGGTCGACGCCCGCCGTCGGGCCGCGTTCGCCGCCGCCTGACCGGCGGCGGCGCGTGCCGCTCAGTTCCTGTGCGCCCGGTCTTCGCCGATGATCGGGTTGCCGCCGCCGATGCCCGGCAGGATGTCGCCGATGCCACCGTTGTTGCCGCCCGGGGGGTTCGAGGTCGGGTCGCCCGACGGCTCGTTGTCGGGCTCCTCGAACACCGTCACGGTGATGGTCACCGTGTCGTTGAGCTTGGCTTCCTGATCGGCGTTGGGGTCCTGGTCGATCACCTTGTCGGCCAGGTTCTCATTTTGAACCTGCTGGCCTTCCTCGACGTCGACCTTGAAGCCGGCCTGGCCCAGCAGGGCCTCGGCGACCTCTCGGGACTTGCCGACCACGTTCGGCACCTTCTTGAGCTGACCGTTGGAGATCTCGACCTTGATCTTGGTGCCGGGCTTGACCGAGGTGCCGGCCTTGTCGACGCGGAGGACGGTGTTCTCCGGCTGCGAGCTGTTCACCTCGTCGAAGTCGGCCACGAGTTTGCGGCTCTCGAACTCGCGCTCGACGTCGGCCTTGGTCTGGCCCTTGAGGTTCGGCACCTCCACCGTGCCGGGACCGGCGCAGACGGTCAGCGTGACCCTGCTGTCCTTCGCCGCCTTCGCGCCGGCGGCCGGGTTCTGCTCGATGACGGTGTTCTCGCGGCACTCGGGGTCTTCCCGCGGCGTGGTCTGCACGTCGAAGCCGGCAGTGGTGAGCGTCTGTTGGGCCGTGGCGACCGGCTGGCCCAGCACCGAGACCACCTCGATCTTCTCGCCCCGGGCATTTTGCACCAGCAGGCCGGCCACCAGCGCGATCACGGCGAGCACGCCGAGCACGCTCAGCACGGCCAGCACCCAGTTGGAGCGCTTGCGTCGGTGCGCGTCGCCGACCGCGGCGGCCGGGATCGTGCGCGTCGCCGCGCCCTGCGGCCCGCGGACCACGGCCGTGGCGGCGTTGGCCCCGCCCATCGCCATGGTTTCCTGGTCACGCATCACCGGGGTGGCCATGACCGGCCGCCCGGTGGCCGCGCGCAGGACGTCGGCACGCATCTCGCCGGCACTCTGGTAGCGGTTGAGCGGGTTCTTCGACAGCGCCTTGAGCACGATCGCGTCGATCGGCGGCGTCACGTCGCGGTTGATCTCGCTCGGCGCCCGGGGGTCTTCCCGCACATGCTGGTAGGCCACGCTGACCGGGCTGTCACCGACGAACGGCGGGTGCCCGCAGAGGAGCTCGAAGAGCACGCAGCCGCCGGCGTAGACGTCGGAACGGGCGTCGACCGGCTCACCGCGAGCCTGCTCGGGCGACAGATACTGCGCCGTCCCGATCACCGCGCTGGTCTGCGTCATCGTGGTCGCGCCGCTGGCCAAGGCCCGGGCGATGCCGAAGTCCATGACCTTGACCTGGCCGTTCTGCGTGAGCATCACGTTGCCGGGCTTGATGTCGCGGTGGATGATGCCGTGCCGGTGGCTGAACTCCAGCGCGGCGCAGATGTCGGCGGTGATCTCCAGAGCCCGGCGCGGCTGCAACCGGCCCTCGGCGGCCAGCACCTCCTTGAGGGTGCGGCCGTTGACGAACTCCATGACGATGAACGGCAGGGTCTCGCCCGTGGGGGCGATCTCCTCACCGGTGTCGTAGACGGCGACGATGGCCGGGTGGTTGAGCGAGGCGGCGTTCTGTGCCTCACGCCGGAACCGCATCTGGAACGTCGCGTCGCGGGCGAGGTCGGTGCGGAGCATCTTGATCGCGACGTCCCGGCCGAGCCGGAGGTCACGGCCACGGTGCACCTCGGCCATGCCGCCGTATCCGAGCAGCTCGCCGACCTGATACCTGCCACCCAGCAGGCGGGCCTGCGTCATCTCGTCAACATTCCTTCGCTTGTCATCCCGATGTGGAGGATTCGCTCTGCAAGACGGTACGGGGCATTTGCCGCCTCGGTTCCACCGACCGGTAGATGAAGCGGGGTCGTTACCTTCCCCGCGGGAGCCATCGGGGGGGCGCCGTTGTTTTCCGTGCTGTTCTTTTGGCTGAGCTGGTAGGAGATGACACCGGCACAGATCAGCACCAACGCGCCGAGTATCACCGCCAACACGATCAGTAACCGCCGCCCTCCGCTGCTTGGTGCAGCGGCAGAGGGCACCGACGCGTAACCGTATCCTGCGTGAGCTTGAGGCCGGTTTGCCGGCACGCTCGGGTAGCCACCGCGCGCTGCCGGGCTATTCACAACGGGTGACGCGGGTCGGTGCGGCGGGACCGGGTTGCCACCGCGCGGCGCGGCCGGTTTGACCGGGCCGGGCACGGTGGCCCGCCCGCTCGGTGCCAGCGCGGGCGAGGAGGGCGCGCCCGAGATCGGCCCGACGGTGGGCGGGGACGCCGGCGTGAGCGGTCGGTGCACCTGGTTGTGCTGGGCCGGGGCCGCCAGGGTCGTCGCTGCCTGCCGCGACACGGCCGAGAACGCCGACGCGCTGGGCCAGCGGGCGGTCGGGTCCTTGGCCATCGCCCGGTCGACGATCGACCGGATCGCCGGCGGGATGTCACCCGGCAACGGGCGAGCGGTCTCCCGGACGTGCTTCATGGCGATCTCGAGCGGGTTGTCGCCCTCGAACGGCCGGCGCCCGGACAGGCACTGGTAAGCGACCACGCCCAGGGCGTACACGTCGGAAGACGGGGTGGCGATCGCGCCGGCCGCCTGCTCCGGAGAGATGTAGGACGCGGTGCCGAGCACCGAGCCGGCTGCGGTGAGTTGGCCGACGATGGCCGAGCGGGCGATGCCGAAGTCGGTCAGCACCAGCGTGCCGTTCGGCCGCACGAGCAGGTTGCCGGGCTTGACGTCGCGGTGCACGATGCCCTTCTCGTGCGCGGCCTGCAGCGCGTCGGCCGCCTGGGCGACGAGGGCCATCGTGCGGGCCGGGGTGAGCCGGCCGACCCGGCTCAGGGTGCGGGACAGCGCGTCGCCCTCGACGTATTCCATGACCAGGAAGGCGATCTGCTGGTCGCTGCCGTAGTCGTAGACGTCGACAACACCGGGGTGGTTGATCGTCGCCATCGTGCGGGCCTCGCCCCGGAACCGCTCGGCGAAGCCCGGCTCGTCGAGCAGCGCCGGCAGCAGGATCTTGACCGCGACCGTGCGGCCGAGCACCTCGTCGGTGCCGCGCCAGACGTCGCCCATGCCGCCGCCGGCGATGCGCTCGTCGAGGCGGTACCGGCCGCCGAGCATGACCCCGGGACTGATCACCTCAGCTACCCTCCGCGTCGGTGACCACCGCGCGCATGATCTGGCCGGCGATCCGGGCCGCCTCGCCACTGCCGCCGCTGCCGGCCTCCTGGAGGAAGACGGCGACCGCGCTGACCGGCTGGCCGTCCTTGATCGCGAAGCCGATGAACCAGCCGTGGTCCTTGCGGTCCGGCGCGGACTGGGCGGTGCCGGTCTTGCCACCGACGACGATGTTGTCGATCTGGGCGTTGCGGCCGGTGCCGTTCTGGACCACGTTGACCATCATGTCCCGCAGCTCACCGGCCACATCGCTGCTGACGACGGAGCCGTTGAGCTCCTTCGGCGTGGCCGTGTAGTGCGAGGTCGTGCGGTCGGGGCCGAGCAGCTTCTGCACCAGGTACGGACGCATCTGCCGGCCGTTGTTGGCGACCGCGGCGGCGATCAGCGCACCCTGCATCGGGGTCATCCGGACGTTGTTCTGGCCGATGCCGCTCTGCGCCAGCGCGGCCGGGTCATCCCCGCCGTCCGGGTTCTTGATCTCACCGGTCTCGCTGGTGGCGACCGGCAGGCCCTCGGCGTTGAGCCGCCCGCAAGTGAGGTCCGTCTGACCGAAACCGAACTTGCGCGCCTCTTCCTTGATCTTGTCGGCGCCGAGCGTCACCGCGAGTTGGGCGAAGCCGGTGTTGCACGACTCGGTCAGCGCCTCGCGCAGGGTGACCTGGGACTCGGGGCAGATCGACGCGGCCGCGTTCCGGATGTCGGTGCCGGACGTCGGCGCGCGGTAGACCGGGCCGGCCGGGATCTGGGTCTGCTGGGTGTAGCCGTTCTCCAGCGCCGCCGCGGCGTCGATCACCTTGAACGTCGAACCGGGCGGGTACGTCTCGCTCAGCGCGCGGTTGATCAGCGGCTTGTCGGGGTCGCCGTCGAGCTTGTCGAAGGCGGCCTCGGCTGCATCCGTGTCGTGGCTGACCAGCGGGTTCGGGTCGAAGCTCGGCATCGAGACCAGGGCCTGCACCGCGCCGGTCCGCGGGTTGATCGCAACCGCCGCGCCCTTCTCGGCACCGACCCGGTTGTTGGTCATCTCCTTGAACGCCGTCTCCTGCGCGCGCTTGGAGAGGCTGAGTAGCACGCTGCCGCCCGGCGTCTTCTCACCCGTCCACAGGTCGGAGATCCGGTCGGCGACCAGCGCGTCGGAGGTGCCGGCGAGGAACTCGTCCTCGCTGCGCTCGATGCCGGTGGCCGCCAGGTTGACCGGGTTGTAGCCGACGACGTGCGCGTACGCCTCGTCCGCCGGGTACTGCCGAACGTATTTGAGCTCGCCGTCGGTCGGCTTGCTGGTGGCCAGCGCGGTGCGGCCGGCCTCGATCACGCCGCGCTCCCGCTCGTACTCGGCGATCTGCACTCGGCCGTTGTAGTCGCTGTTGCGGTATTCGTCCGCCTTGTAGGCCTGAACCCAGTTGAGGTTGGCGAAGAGCAGCGCGAAGAGAACCAGGACGACGACGCCGACCCGGCGCAGCGGTGCGTTCACGGCTTGATCACCTCCGTGGGCGCCCCGTGCAGTTGCGCGGGGGCACTCGCTGTCGCGCCGCTGGGTCGGGCCGAAGCCGACCCGTCGACCGGCCGCCGTGCGGCGTCGGAGACGCGCAACAGCAACGCGATCAGCATCCAGTTGGCCATCAGCGACGAGCCACCGGCGGACAGGAACGGCGTGGTCTGGCCGGTCAGCGGGATCAACCGGCTGATTCCACCCACGATGACGAACACCTGGAGGCCCAGCGTGAAGGCCAGGCCGCCGGCGAGCAGCTTGCCGAACGAGTCCCGCACCGCCAGGCCGGCCCGCAGGCCGCGCTGGACGATCAGCAGATAGACGATCAGCAGCGCCGAGAGCCCGAACAGGCCGATCTCCTCACCGAGCCCGGCGAAGATGAAGTCGTTGTGCACCTCGGGGATGATCGTCGGCTGCCCACCGCCCGGCCCGGTGCCGAACAGGCCGCCGCTGCCCAGGCCGAGCAGCGACTGCACGAGTTGGAAACCCCGCTCGTACGGGTCGGAGAACGGATCGAGCCAGATCTGGGCGCGGTCGTAGAAGTTGGCGAACGGACCGCCGACCGAGGCACCGAGCAAGTAGGCGCTGTAGGCGCCGCCGAAGAAGAGCAGCAGGCCGATGATCAGCCAGCTCACCCGCTCGGTGGCGATATAGAGCGTGACCACGAACATGCCGAAGTAGAGCAGCGAGGTGCCGAGGTCCTTCTCGAAGACCAGGACCAGCAGACTGACGGCCCAGACCGCGAGCACCGGACCCAGGTCGCGGCCGCGCGGGAAGTCGATGCCGAGCACCCGCTTGCTGGCCAGCGAGAGCACCTCGCGCTTACGCACCAGGTAGTAGGCGAAGAAGGCGAGCAGTGCCAGCTTGGCGAACTCGCCGGGCTGGATCTGGAAGCCGCCGACCCTGATCCACAGCTTGGCGCCGTTGATCTCCGAGAACCGCCCGGGCAGCAGGGCCGGGATCAGCACCAGGACGATGCCGCCAAGGCCCAGCGTGTACGCGTACCGGGAGATCGCCCGGTGGTCCTTGATGACCAGGAGCACGATCGCGGCGAACAGGACCGCGATCAGCGTCCAGGCGAGCTGGCGGCCACCCGTGCCCGCGAAGATGGGGTACGTGAGCCGCTCGGCGGCCGGCGCCTCGGCCAGGTCGAGCCGGCGCAGGAACGCCACGCCGATCCCGTTGAGCAGGGCGACGGCCGGGATGAGGGCCGGGTCGGCGTAGGGCGCCGTGTATCGGACCACCAGATGCAGGCCGAGGAACAGCGCGCTGAGGATCGCCGCCGGCACCCAGAAGTTGCCGGTGATCGTGTCGAACATGGTGACCTGGATGGTCGCGCTGTACGCGGCGACCAGCGCCATCGCAAAGCCGAGCAGGGCGAGCTCGGCGTTGCGACGGGTCTGGACGTCACGGACGCGCGGAAGCTCACCCGTCGCCGCGGGTGTGTTAACCGAACCGGCCTGCGAACTCACGATGTCAGTTGGACGGCCGGCAGTCCGCCGGATCGATGACCGGCGGGACGGTGTCGGTTGGCGTCCCGTCCGGCACCGCGGTAGCTGAGCCGACGCCGGTCGGCGGAGTGGTGGTCGGCGCCGTCGCGACGACCGTCGGGGTGACCGGCGGAACCGTCGGCGTGTTCAGTTGCTCACCGGCGACGCCCGGGGTCGGACAGGCCGGCTTGAGGTTCGGGTTGGTCGGGTCGTCGGTCGTGAGCTCCGACAGCCGGCGCTGCGCGTCGGCTTCGCTGTTGGCCTGGATGCCCTGCTTGACCCGCTCCTGCGCGACCGAGGTGAGCTCGTTGAGGCTGGTGGCGCTGGTCGACTGGACGCTCGACAGGTCGACACCCGCGATCTGGCCCGGCACGCCGCGGAACACGGCGAGCTGACCTTCCTCGGTGGCACCGACGTAGAACTGCTGCTGGGTGACTCGCCAGCCGGCCCAGAGGCCGCCGCCAAGGATGATCAGCAGCACCCCGAACAGCACCGCGGTGCGCAAAGGCCGTCGGCGACGCCGGTCGGCATCGTCTTCGTGTGCGCCGCCGCGGCCGTTGGCCTCGGCCGGAAGGTTCTGGTCGGGCACCGCCGCCCGTGGAGCCGAGAGCGCCGCCGAGGCGCGAGCGGCCGGGGTGTCGGGGCTGGCCGAGGTGGTGTTGCCCCGGTCCCGGGCCGCCGCACCGCCGACGATCGGCGCCTGCTCGACGATGTCCTGGTCGGTCGCGTCCGCGATGACCACGGTGATGTTGTCAGGGCCGCCGCCGCGCAGGGCGAGCGCGATCAGTCGTTCGACGCACTGCTGCGGGTCGACGAAGTCGCGCAGCGACTCGGCGATCGTCTCGGCGCTGACCACGCCGGAGAGCCCGTCGCTGCAGATCAGGTAGCGATCACCGCGGAGCACCTGACGGACGGAGTATTCAGGGTCGATGTCGCGGCCGTCGAGCGCGCGGGTGAGCAGCGACCGCTGCGGGTGGCTGCTCGCCTCCTCGGCGCTGATCCGACCCTCGTCGACGAGCATCTGAACGTACGTGTCGTCCTTGGTGATCTGCGCGAACTCGCCGTCGCGGAGCATGTAGGCGCGCGAGTCACCGATGTGCACCATGCCGATCTTGCTGCCCGAGAACAGGATGGCGGTGAGCGTGGTGCCCATGCCCTCTAGCTGCGGGTTGGCATCGACGGTGTCGCGCAGTTGTTGGTTGGCGGTATCGACAGCCGTGCGCAGCGCGTCGACGAGAGCGTCACCAGGGACGTCCTCGTCGAGCGGGGCCATGGCTCCGATGACGATGTTGCTCGCGACGTCACCGGCGGCCATGCCGCCCATGCCGTCGGCAACGGCGAGCAGCCGCGGTCCGGCGTAGACGGAGTCTTGATTTCCGTCCCGGATCAGACCGCGGTCACTGCGGGCCGCGTAACGCAGTGTCAGTGTCATGGCCGTAACTCGAGTGAAGTGCGGCCGATACGGATCGGCACGCCGAGGGGGACGGGGGTCGGTCCGGTGACCTTAGCGCGATCGAGATACGTCCCGTTCGTCGAGCCCAGGTCTTCTACGAACCACTGCCCTGACCTGGGAACAAGCCGGGCGTGACGCGCCGACGCGTAATCGTCGGTGATCACCAGTGTCGAGTCCTCGGCGCGGCCGATTGTAATCTGGCCGTCACCGAGCGTGATTCGTGTGCCGGCAAGCTGGCCCGCGGTCACCACTAGCTGGTGAGCCGCGCGGCCCCGCTTCACCTTCGCCGGCCGCGTTTGGCCGGTCGACGCACCCACCCCGCGTGGTGCGGCGACCAGCCTGCTGGATCGGGCCCCGGCGAAGAGGTCACGCCGGATCACACCCACGACCGTGAACACGAAGATCCACAGCAGAATGAGAAATCCGATCCGGGCGACTTCGACGACGAAATCTCCGGCCAACGGGCTAACCGTCCACGCGGAACGTCAGCGTCGTCGTGCCGAGCTGGATCATGTCGCCGGGGTTGAGCGCCACGGCCGAGACACGCTGGCCGTTGACCATCGTGCCGTTGGTCGAGCCGAGGTCCGTCAGGACGACCTGCGCACCGTCGAAGTCGAGTCGGGCGTGTCGCCGCGAGATCCCGACGTCGGGGAGGCGCAGGTTGGCCTGGTCGCCCCGGCCGATCACGGTCGAGCCCATCTGCAGCGGATAGGTTCGTCCATCGCCGGAGACCAGCCGGATGTTGCGACCACCGGCGCCGCCACCACCGCCATGCATCGGCGGCTGCCCGTAGCCCTGGTCGTACGGCTGCTGATAGCCGCCACCACCACCGCCACCGGGCGCGTCGTAGCCCTGTTGCACCGGGGCGACGTCGCCGCCGGTGTAGACCTCGGCCGTGACCCGGAACATTCCGGTGTCCAGGCCGTCGCCACGCTCGATCTCGACGATCACGTCGCCGTAGACCGTCCACGCCTGCTCACCGATGAACTCAGCCTGCGACTGCGCGAGTTCCTGGGCGAGCGCGGCCGCGTAAGGCGCCAGCCGGCTGTGGTCATAGGGAGATAGGTCAATCACGTAGCGGTTCGGCACCAGAGTCCGCCCGCCGGCCAGGATAGCCTTGTGCGCCTCCGCCTCCCGCTGCATGGCGTTGAGGATCTCCACAGGGTGGACGACCCCCTTGAACACCTTGGCGAAGGCCCCTTCGACCAGGCCTTCCAAACGCTTCTCAAAGCGTTGCAGCACGCTCACCGGCTCCTCCTCGGGTTCCGAGGCCATGATGGTATCCGGCCGGGGCACATGCAGTCCGCATGGCGACCGACCGACTGTCTACGCCAGTCTCCGCAGAACGCCGTGGGAGCGCTGCCGCGCGTGGCGTCTGGGCGACCGTAACCCGCCACCGGAGTGGCGGGCAGCGTCGTGTTAGTCTTCCCAGGCGCCGCGAGCGGTAACCGCCCACGGCCACCGGCAGGCATAGCGTAATATGTGCCGGCAGCTGTTCCAGGGGAAGTGGCGGAATGGCAGACGCGCACGGTTCAGGTCCGTGTGCCCGAAAGGGCGTGGGGGTTCAACTCCCCCCTTCCCCACCATGACGTTTGGGCTCCGCGATTCGCGGGGCCTTAACGTTATGCACCCCCATTGCCGAGCAGCACCTGGAGTTGGCGTGTCCGTCGCGTTGGTGACCGGTTCCGGAGGCTTGATCGGCTCGGAGGCCACCCGGCACTTCGCCGGCCTGGGTCTCGACGTCGTTGGCATCGACAACGACATGCGGCGCTACTTCTACGGCGAGGACGGCTCTACCGCCTGGAGTGTCGCGAGCCTTGGCAAGGACCTCGGCACCGCCTACACGCACTACGAGACCGATATCCGGGATCGCGCCGGGCTCGAGCAGATCTTCAAGAAGTACGGCTCCGACATCGCTGTGGTAATCCACACCGCCGGCCAGCCCTCGCACGACTGGGCCGCGAAAGAGCCGTTCACCGACTTCGACGTCAACGCCGTCGGCACCCTCAATGTGCTGGAGAACACCCGCGCGCACTCGATCGACGCGCCGTTCATCTTCTGCTCGACCAACAAGGTCTACGGCGACCGGCCCAACAGCCTGCCGCTGGTCGAGCTCGAAACTCGTTATGAAATCGCGCCCGACCACGCCTACGCGGACGGCGTGACCGAGGACATGTCGATCGACGACTCCATGCACTCGATCTTCGGCGTGAGCAAGGTCGCCGGCGACGTGATGGTCCAGGAGTACGGCCGCTACTTCGGCATGAAGACGGCCGCGTTCCGCGGCGGCACGCTGACCGGCCCGGCCCACTCGGCCGCCGAGCTACACGGCTTCCTCGGCTACGTGATGCGCTGCGTGATGGAAGAGCGGGTCTACAACCTCTTCGGCTACAAGGGCAAGATGGTCCGCGACGCCATCCACTCCCACGACGTGCTGACGGCGTTCGAGGCGTTCTTCCGGGCCCCGCGCTCCGGCCAGATCTACAACCTGGGCGGCGGCCGGCACTCCAACACCTCGCACATCGAGGCGTTCGCCCTCGCCAAGGAGATCTCCGGCCGAGAGCCGAAGATCAACTACGTGGAGCAGGCGCGGATGGGCGACCACCAGTGGTGGATCAGCAGCATGGCCCGCTTCCAGGACCACTACCCCGACTGGACGCAGACGTACGACGTGCCCATGATCCTTCGCGAGATCCACGACGCGAACGTCGACCGCTGGGTGCCCGGGTCGTGATCGACAAGGGCCGGCACAGCGTCCTCGGCGTCCTGGTGGACGCCGTCGACTACGAGACCGCGACCGCCCGAGTGATCGAGGCGGCGCACGAACGCCGGCCCATGGCGCTCACCGCGCTGGCCGTGCACGGCGTGATGACCGGCGTGCTCGACCCGCCGCACAACGCCCGACTCAACTCGTTCGACGTGGTCACGCCCGACGGGCAGCCCGTGCGCTGGGGCCTCAACCTGCTGCACGGCACCGGGCTCACCGACCGGGTCTACGGCCCGACGCTGACCCTGCGGGTGCTGGCCCGCTGCGCGGCCGAAGGGTTGCCGGTCTACCTCTACGGCTCGACCGACGAGACGCTCGCCCGCCTGGTCCCGGCGCTGGAGAAGATGTTCCCGGCGCTCAAGTTCGCCGGCCACGAGCAGTCGAAGTTCCGGATGGCCCGGCCCGGCGAGGCCGTCGAGATCGCCGACCGGATCCGCGCGTCCGGCGCCCGGGTCGTGCTCGTCGGGCTCGGCTGCCCGCGGCAGGAGATCTTCGCGTACGCCATGCGCCCGCTGCTCGACATGCCGCAGCTCGCCGTCGGCGCGGCCTTCGACTATCACGCCGGGCTGCTCCGCAAGCCGCCCGAGTGGATGCAGAAGGCCGCCCTGGAGTGGCTCTGGCGACTCGGCCTCGAGCCGCGCCGGCTGTGGCGCCGCTACGTGATCCTCAACCCGGCCTACCTGAGCCGGCTGTTCGCGCAGAAGCTCGGCATGTGGAAAGCGACCCCGCCGCCACCGGCGACGGAGCCGCTCTCCGAGTTCCCTGTCTAGAGCGTCAGCGTCCAGTTGTTGATCTGGCCGGCGTCGCCGGCCAACAGGTCCTGCACCCGCAGCTTCCAGTTCCCGTTCGCCGACTCACCCGACACGTTGACCGTGTAGGTCTTGGTGACGTTGGGGACGGTGTCGTACGGGCTGGCGGCCTTGAGGCGGTACGACGTGCCGTCGGGAGCGACCAGGTCGATCAGCAGGTCACCCCGGAAGCCGTGCACGATGTCGACGGCCACGCCCGACGTCGCCGACGCGTTGCGGTCGCAGCCCAGGATCCAGTTCGAGCTCGTCACCGCGCCACCCCGGTCGGGGATCGCCACGTCGACGCCGTTGCTGTTGGAGCAGCCGCCCGACCCGGCGACGACCGTCAGCGTGTAGGTCGCCGAGCGGGTGCCTGACGTGCCGGTGCCCGTCACCGTCACCGGGTACGTGCCCGGCTCGGTGTCGGCCGAGGTGCTGATGGTCAGCGTCGACGAGCCGCCCGAGGTGACCGTGGCCGGGTTGAAGCCGGCCGTGGCACCGGTCGGCAGGCCGCTCGCGGTCAGCGCGACCGACTGTGTGGGACCGGTGTTGCTGGTGCCGACCGTGACGGTGGTCGAGCCACCGGCCAGGATCGCGCCCGAGGTCGGCGTGGCCGAGAGCCCGAATTCGCTGGCTGGCGGCGCGTCCTTGATGAAGAGCAGCCGGTTCGGCGTGCCGGTGCCGATGTTGGTGATGAGGTCCGGCGTCGAGTTGCTGACCAGGTAGTCGCGGACCTGCTGGTTGTTCCAGGTCGGGTTGGTCGAGAGCACCATCGCGGCCGCTCCCGCGACGTGCGGGCTCGCCATCGACGTGCCGCTGATGGTCTCGCTCGCGGTGTTGCCCGTCGCCCAGGACGAGGTGATGTTGACGCCCGGTCCGAGGATGTCGACGCAGTTGCCGAAGTTCGAGAACGAGGCGGCGCCGTCGTTGATCTGCGTCGCGCCCACCGTGATCGCGTTGGGCGTGCGGGCTGGCGAGTAGTTGCAGGCGTTCTGCCGCCGGCCGAAGAGGTCACCGTTGCCGGCCGCGACCGCGAAGGTGATGCCGGAGTTGATCGCGCCGTTGACCGCCGCGTCGAGCCCGGCGCTGGCTTCGCCACCGAGGCTCATGTTGGCCACCGCGGGCTTGACCGCGTTCTCGGCGACCCATTCGATGCCCCTGATCACCTCGGCGTCGGTGCCGTTGCCCTCGCAGTTGAGCACCCGCACCGCGACGAGCTGGACGCTCTTCGCCACGCCGTAGGTGCTGCCACCGACCGTGCCGGCCACGTGCGTGCCGTGCCCGTGGCAGTCGTCAGCCGTACCACCGTCGACCGCGTCGAACCCGCTCTTGGCCCGCCCACCGAACTCCTGGTGGGTCGTCCGGATGCCGGTGTCGATGATGTAGGCGTGCACGTTGGCCGCGCCGTTCGGGTACGTGTAGGACTGGTTCAGCGGCAGGTTCCGCTGGTCGATCCGGTCCAGCCCCCACGACGGCGGGTTGGCCTGGGTCCCGTACGCCCGCACCGTGTGGTTCTGCTCGACGTAGGCCACGCTCGGATCGGCCGCTATCTTCTTCGCCTGCGCCGCGCTGGCCTTCAACTCGAAGCCGCGTAGGGCGGTGCGGAAGGTGTGGAGCACCGTGCCACCGACCCGGAGCGTCAGCTTCTTGGCCTTGCCGGCGACGGCCGTCGGCGCAACCGCGTTGTCCTTCAGGACGACGATGTAGCTGCCGGCGACGGCGGTCGCCCCGCCCGCCCGATGCACGATTCCGGTCGGGTCCGCGGCGGCCGCGGGCGCTGCGAACGCGACCACAGTCATGGCGCTCACCGCGACCAGAATGGACTTGCGTGGGAGTCTCATCTCCCGTTCTCCCCTCCTGTCCGCAGACTGGCCGCCCCGTTTGTGACATGGCTGTCCGCAGACCGATGCTGAGGCTATGCGGCAGAGGAAGACATGAACAGATGTCTGTTAGTCAAGATCGGGCAACTCTCGGCCAAAGAAAAGCGGCCCCGGCCGCCGGAGCCGCTTTCCCTTGTGCGCGGGTATTAGAGGGTCAACGTCCAGGTGTTGATGTAGCCGGTGTCGGCGCTGTAGACGTCACGCACCCGAAGTTGCCAGTTGCCATTGGCGGATTCACCGGACAGGTTGACGGTGTACGTCGCGTTGACGTTGTCGGCACTGTCCAGCGAACTGCTGTTCTTCAGGCGGAACGCGGTGCCGTCCGGAGCCACCAGGTCGATGACCAGGTCGCCGCGGTACGTGTGGACGATGTTGACGGCCACGGTCGACGAGCTTGACGGAGCCCGCCCGCAACCGGAGACGGCGATCGTACTGGCCACATTGGAGTTGTTGTCCGGGATGGCCACGTCAGTTCCGTTGGTGCCCGAGCAGCCACCACCCGTGCCACCTGTCACCGTGAGCGAGTAGGTCGCGGTCCGCGCGCCGGCGGCGCCCGTGCCCGTGACCGTCACGGCGTAGGTCCCCGACGGTGTCGAGGCCGAGGTGGTGATGGTCAGCGTCGACGAGCCACCCGACGTGACGGAGGTTGGGCTGAAGCTCGCCGTCGCGCCGGACGGGAGGCCGCTCGCGGAGAACGAGACGGACTGCGCCGAGCCGGACGTGGTGGCGGTGCTGACCGTCGTGCTCGCCGCGCTGCCCGCGGTCACCGAACCGGCGGCCGGTGACACCGAGACGCCGAAGTCGTTGGCCGGCGGTGTGCCGTCGTTGACCACGAAGAGCAGCCGGTTCGGGGTCCCGGTGCCGGGGTTGGTCACGACGTTGGGTGTCGAGTTGTTGACCAGGTAGTCGCGTACCTGTTGGTTGCTCCAGCCGGGGTTTGCCGAGAGCACGAGGGCGGCAGCTCCGGCGACGTGCGGGGTCGCCATCGACGTACCGCTGATGGTGTTCGTCGCGGTGTTGCTCGTCGACCAGGCCGAGGTGATGTTGACGCCCGGTCCGAGGATGTCGACGCACGTGCCGAAGTTCGAGAACGAGGCCGCGGCGTCGTTGTTCTGGGTGGCGCCGACGGTGATGGCGTTGGGCACCCGGGCCGGCGAGTAGTTGCAGGCGTTCTGCCGCTGGCCGAGGGCGTTGCCGTTGCCTGCCGCGATCGCGAACGTGACACCTGAGTTGATCGCACTGTTCACGGCGTTGTCGATGGCGGTGTTCGCGCCGCCGCCGAGGCTCATGTTGGCCACCGCGGGCTTGATCGCGTTGGCGGTCACCCAGTCGATGCCGCCGACCACCTGCGCGTTGGTGCCGCTGCCCTGACAGTTGAGCACCCGCACCGCGACCAACTGCACGCCCTTGGCCACGCCGTACGCGCCGCCGCCGACCGTGCCGGCCACGTGGGTGCCGTGCCCGTTGCAGTCGTCGGCCGCACCGCCGTCCACGGCGTCGAAGCCGCTGGTCGCCCGCCCACCGAAGTCCTGGTGGGTGGTCCGGATGCCGGTGTCGACGATGTACGCGTGCACGTTCGACGCCGTGTTCGGGTACGTGTAGGACTGGTTCAGCGGCAGGTTCCGCTGGTCGATCCGGTCCAGCCCCCACGACGGCGGGTTGGTCTGCGTGCCGAACGCGTGCACCGTGTGGTTCTGCTCGACGTACGCGACGTTCGGGTTGGCCGCGATCCTCTTCGCCTGCGCCGCGCTGGCCTTCAACTCGAAGCCACGCAGAGCGGTGCGGTACGTGCGCACCACACTGCCACCGTGCCGGCCGGCGAGGGTCGCCGCGTTGCTGTCGACCGAGGCCCGGGCGACCGCGGTGTCCTTGAACACCACGATGTAGCTGTCGGCCACGGCGGTGTCGCCGCCGACGTGCAGGACCGTTCCACTCGGTTCGGCGGCGGCCGCCGGCGAGGTGAACGCGAACGCGGTCAGGGCACCTACCCCGACCAGGATGAACTTGCGCGGGAGACTCATCTCCCTCCTCCCCTCCGATCGGCGGACCGGCCGTCTCGCTCGTGGCGAGATATCGGCGTTCACCGATCGATGGTGAGGTTATTCGGCTTGGGGCGAAGTAGACAGATGTCGAATTTTGCTGGCCCCTACGGGGCGCTTCTGCGGGTCGGCCCCGGGTGCGGCCCGGATGTGCGCGATCCGCTGATCGGCGAGCCTCTAGGCATGGGGACCGAACTGGCGCTGACCGCCACCATCGCGACCGCCGCGCTCGCCGCGGCCGGACTCGTCGACCTACTACCGCGGGCCACCACCGCCGCCGTCCTGCGCCGCCGGGCCGCCCGCCTCCAGCTTCTGGTCGGCACGCTGCTCGCGGTGCTGGCCGGCATCGGTCTGGCCGGGCTGGCCGGCTACGGCGACCTGGTGCCGGCGGTCGTGCCGTTCGCGGTGCCGGCGCTGGCCGTCGCCTTCGTCTCGATGCGCCGGCTCGGCCGGGTGCGCCGCGGCGCCGCCGCGTTCGCGACGGCGCCGCACACTCCCACGCCGCCCGGGCTGCGTGCCACCGCGGCGCACCCGTTGCTCGCGCTGCCGATCCAGATCACCGCGCTGGCGGGCGTCGCGGCCGTGTTGGCCGCGGCCGGCCTGGTCGCGCTGACGGTCCCGGCCGTGCTCGGCGCGGTGTTGACCGCGGCCGGCCTGGTCGTCGCCGGCATCGGTGTGCGGGACGCCCTGCGGCACAGCCGCCTCGCCGAGGGTGCGGTGGCGCGGCCCGAGCGCCTAGCGCGGCCGGTTGGCGTCCTGTAGGTAGAGCAACTCGAGGATCGACCGGGCGGCCTCGAACCAGCGGTCCAGCCAGCCGGCGGTCGGGATGCTGCCCTTCGGCGGCAACTCCAACAGCAGGCCCCGCAGCAGCGGGTGGTCGGCGATCAGCGCTTCCTGCTCGGTGCTCCACTGTGGCTGGTAGACGGCCTCCAGGGCGGGCAGCCCCGGCCGGTCCGCGGCGCCGTTGCCACTGTTGAGATCCGCCGGAAGCCCCTGGCGCACCACCCGGTCCGGCTCGCGATCCGCCGGCGCCTCGATGGTCAGGGCCGCCTCGCGCCGGGTCTTGCGGTACGGCCCGGTGAACCGCTCCTGCGCCGCCGAACCGTTTCCGAGGTTGTCGGGCATGGTCATTCGTCTGTCGCCTGCCTGCTCGTTCGGACTAACCCGCTCGGCGGGTTGACCTGGCATTTGCCGTGTCTTCTGGTACAACGACCCGGCGCGGCGACAGCGACGGGCCCTTCGACGAAAGCAGGCGCCCTCCGGGGCGGAGGGCGCCTGTCTTTGGGGCTTGGGGCACTACAGGTCGAACTCGCCGTCCTTGGCACCGCCGACGAACGCGTCCCACTCGTCGATGGTGAACAGCAAGGCCGGTCCGGTCGGGTTCTTCGAATCCCGGACGGCAACCGCATCCGGTACGAAGGCGACCTCGACGCAGTTGTCGCAGTTGGGCCCGCTACGGGTGCTCTTCTGCCAGACCGCGCCGGTCAGATCGACATGAAACCCCTTGGTCGCGCCTTCCACAGTGGCTCCTTAGCTAGCTTGGCGATGTAGGCGACCGACTCCTCGGGGCGGAGTGCGGCCGCACGGATGTGGTCGAAGATGAAGACGTACTTCCGCAACTCATCGCTCTTCTCGATGAAGAGGCCCCCGGTGGCGTTCTCCGCGTAGACCACTTCAGGGTCACTCGGTTCGGGGAACTCCAGAATCGCGAACGTGCCGTCCATGCCGGCATGAGCACCTGCCTCGAAGGGCAGGATCTGCAAGGTCACATTTGGGGACTCTGCCGCCTTCACAAGCCTTTCCAGTTGGGCCCGCATGACGGCATCACCACCTACAGGCCGGCTCACCACAGCTTCATCAAGAACGAACCACAGGTCGATCGGGTCGTCCTCTTTCAATAACGATTGACGAGCGCGACGGACACTCACCCGTTTGTCTACATCTTCGGCGGTGAAGTCCGGCCGCGCAGCGCGGATCATGGCTTTCGCATAGTCCTCGGTCTGCAGCAGACCGGGCACCACTTGGTGTTCGTACGCGCGGATCGAATGGGCCGCCGCTTCGAGCCCGACATAGGCGCCGGCCAGCACCGCACCGTACGGATGCCACCAGCCTTTCTGTCTCGCCTCGCGGGCGATCTGCACGAGCTCTTCGCACTCCGGGCCGGTGATGCCATAGATGGCGAGCATGTCCCGGACGTCGCGCGGGGTCGCGGAGGTGTGGCCGGTCTCGATGCGCGAGATCTTCGACGCGGAGCATTCGAGCCGCTCAGCGACACCGTCGATGGTGACGCCCGCCCCCTCTCGACGGCGGCGTAGCTCGGCGCCTAGTCGCCGACGGCGGATGGTCGGGCTCCGGCGCTCGGTCACCGGGTCACCTCCGGACAGGTGCGGAAAGACGTTGGCGTCCGCACCCGCCGCGGGAACGGACCAAATCGGACGAACGCGGCGAGCTGCGCGAAATGCAACGGTCGCTGGGTGATACGGCTTCAGTCTGACGCGCTAATCGGTTGGACATCAAGGACCATTGCGGCCGCAAGTGGCCACGAAAGCACTACCAAAGTGCAACTTGCATTGATCATGTTGTTGGTGCACTCTCTACGTATGCCACGGGTTACTCAGCGTTTCTGAAAGATCAGTTCTCCCCGACGGCCTTTCTTGAGTCCTCCCCGATTCTGAGTTACCTCGATCAACGGCTTCGGAACAGGAGTTGATGTGCTTCCTCGCTCCGGTGACGTCCTGCACGTGACGCGCGCGGCGAGCGTCCAGTTCATCGACCCGCTTCTCTTCCGCGTAATCCGCGTCCACGACTGGCCGACCTACGACGGCTGGGTCTGGCTCGACGGCTACGAGCTCAACGCGGCAGGCGACGCGGTCGAGCGGCGCTCGATCTTCGTGCAGGTCAGCGGCCTACGCCAGTTGCGCTCGCCAAACGACCTACGCAACGCGCCACGCCGCATCGGCGTCCAGGCGATGCCGCTCGCGGCGCGCGCGGGCTGACCGTTCCGCGTTCCCGTGATGCACGGGCCTTCCCGGCTCTAGACTCGACATACCCACCGAAAAGTTCTGCCCGGGCGTGACCAGGACCCCTATTCCTGGGGGTCACCCATGGTCAAGCCACCGGCGCGACCGCTGATCCGCTGTGCCCCAGTGTGTCTCGCGGCCGCCGCGTTCCTAATCGGCGGCGTCGCGCTACCGGGCGTCGCCCTACCCGGCGCCGCGCTGGCCGCACGCGGCGCGGCGTTCGCCGAGCCGGCCGGGCTGCCGGGCGTGCCCGGGATCCCGTCCGTCGTCATGCCCGACGTGCCAGGGTTGGCTCCTGGGCTGTCCCTTTCCGAGGGTCTGCTGCCCGGCATCGTTCTGCCGACCCCGGTGTGGCGACACCTGGACCCGTTGCGCGCGCCGACCGCCATGCCCGGGATCGGCGGCATCGCCCAGCCGGGTGACCCGGACGGGTGGTTCGACCGCCCGGACGATCCCGCGGCGCCCGAAGAGCCGGCACCCGACGAGGAGGAGCCGGACGTACGGCCTCCCGCCGTGCCGGAGGTGCCCGCCCCACCGGTGGAGCCGATGCGACCGACCATCGCTCCGCCGCCGCCACCTACCGCCGCCGCACCCCGTCCCGCACCGGCCAGTCCGGCGGCGCCACGGCCGTCACGCACTCCGAAGGCCACCCCGTCGCCAGCCGACACCAGGGGTCTGGACGAGCTCTTCCCCGACCGCCCGTCGACCGACACGCCCGAGGCCGGCGCACCGCACGGCTCAGCGGGCAAGGCGGAGCCGGTGGGCTACGGCCCCCCACTGATCTACTCAGGAATCGCCGGCATGCTCATCTCAGCGATCGGCATCGGCGTAGTCCTCAACCGCCGACGCGGCTGGTGACCCTCCGGGCCGTCAGGGACCAGGCGGAACGCTCGGTGTGACGGTGGGTGTCGGCGTTGGCGTGGCGGTCGGAGTGGGCGCACCGGACGAGACGTCCAGGGTGACCGTGGACCCCGGTTGCACCTGGGTACCCGGGCCGGGATCGGAGTCCACCACGGTGCCGGTCGGACGGTCGGACTCGACGAAGTTAAGCCGAGCGCCCAGCCCAAGCTCCGCCAGGCGCTGCACGGCCGCGTCCTGGGTCAACCCTTCCAGGATCGGCACGGCAACCGCCGCCGGCGTCGTAGGAGTCGGAGATGGCGACCTGCTAGTCGGCGCCGCGCTGGTAGGTGCGGGTGTGGTCGCGGCCGGCGTGGTGCGGCTCGGCTCCGGCGTAGGGCTGCCGTCGCCACGCAGAATCAGCCAGAGACCGAAGGCGAGAACACCGAGCAGGATCAACGCGATGATGCCGATCAGGATCGGCATCCACCACCGCCGCCCATCGGGTGGCCCGGGCTGCCAGTTGTCCGGCGGTCCGTCGTCAGGCGGCCCACCCGGCCCGCCGGGCTGCGGTATGCCAGCGCGGCCGGCCCAAGCCCGATCCACCGGCGGCGTGGCGTTGCGCGGACCGTTCTGCTGGATCTGGGTGGTCCGGTCGTCGTCGCGGGGCCGATCACCACGGTCAGCCGCCGAGATCTGAGTCGTGCGGTCGTTGGCGCTCGCCCGCTCGATGCGGGCCGTGCGGTCCGGATCCTCCGGGAGCCGCTGGGTCGCGTCATGCCCATTCGAGGGCAACGCCTGCTGGTTCGCATCGGGCCTGTCCTGGGTCGCCGCCTGCTGCGTCGCGTCAGGCTCGGCCGGCGGTGGCACCCGCTGCGTGGCGTCGGGCTCACTCGGGGGCGTCACCCGTTGGGTTCGCTCCGCATCGTCGGGGTCCTCGTCGCGGATCGGGTCGAACGGCGCTGTCTGGTCGAGCGGCTGGTCGGGGTCGTTCGAGCCGGAGCCGTCCCGCGCACGCGGGTCTTCGGGCTGGTCGGCCATCCTCGATCCCTTCGCTGCCTGGAAGATCCGGACCGACCCTAGCCTGCCCGGGTGGATCACGCTCCGTACGAGCCGGCCCCGGGGGCCAGCAAGACTCGCCCGCGTCGCGGGCGGACGCTACGCTGCCCGGCATGGCCGTACGAGGCTGGGGAGGATCGATCGCTGCGGCGATCGGTATTGCTGCCTGCGCTGGTGCCGCGCAGCTCGGTCTCGGCTACGGCCTGGGCATCATCACCTGGCTGCCGGCGTCCGACCGGGTCGGCGAGGCGGCCTGGGCCGCCAGCCTGTCGTGGGCCGCGTGGATCGCCGCGACCTCGACGGTCGCGGGCGCGATCGGAGCGCAGCGGCTCACTGAAGCCGCCGACACCGACGATGACGAGCCACCAGGCGCCACGTTCCTCGGCCGCATCTCGCTGGTCGTCGCCGCCGCGGTCGGTGCGCTGGTCACCGTCGCACTGGTGGCCGTGCCGGCCCGCGCCGCGGTCCGCGCCGACACGTTCTCGCCGCAGACGATCGCCGCCGGCTACGCGGTGATCGGCGTTCTGCTCGGCCTGGTCTTCGCGACCTGGTCCCTGTCGTCGCGTGCGGCGGCGAGCAATGTCATCGCGACGGTTGGCTGGCTCTGGTTGCTCGCTGTGGTCTCGGTGACCGAGGGGGTGGTCTCGGGCGGCGACCAGCCGCCGGCCCAACTCGGCGTCTGGCAGATCACCACCGGCAGCGACGCCTTCTGGTTCCGGGACTATCTCTACTGGCCCGGCGCGGCGCTCGCACTCGGCGCGGCGTTCGTGATCGGTGCCCTGGTCGCCCGCCGCCCGGCCCGCGACCCCTTGCACCGGGTCGGCGCCGCGGTGTCCGGCATCGCGGGTCCGCTCGTGGTGGCGTCCGCCTACTTCCTGGCCGCGCCGCGGCTGTCCGGCATCCGTGCCGAGCAGGTCTCGGCGCATCTGCTGGCGCCTTATGCGGTGCTGGCCGGCCTAGCCGGCTCGGTCCTCGTCACCACCCTGGCGCAGCGCGCCGACCGGTCCCTGGTGACGGTGCCGACACAGCGCGCGCACACCGACGACCCAACCCGCGAGCCCGCCACCGCCACCGCCAACGTCGCACGGCCGGAGCCGACGACCGGCGGCGACGGCACGGAGACCGCACGCGCCACTCCATTGTGGCCAGAGGGCACCGCACCCGGCGAGACCCTGACGCCCAAGCCCGAACGCAAGCGCCGCTTCGGCCGCCGCAACAGCAGCGACGCCGAAGACAACGCTTAGGGCGCGGCCCTGGCCATCAACGCGGCCTGCGACGGGCCCAGCCGCCTCGGCTCACGCCAGGCAGGACACGCGCTAGTCGATCGGCCAGGTGTGCACGGGATCGTTGGTGCGCTGTAGCTCCGCGTAACGATCGAGCATGTGGTGCAGCGCCGTGGTGCGGTCCAGTCCACGCTTGCGTTCCGCTGCCCGCACCATCGCCGTCTGCCAGGCCGCGCCGTTCTGGCCGGTGCGGCAGCGTTCGGCGATGATGCCCAGCAACCGGTCGCGGAAGTGCGGTGCGACACCGAAGCGGTCCAGCCCCGCCGCCGCCCGTGGCAGCAACACCTCGGGCACCAGGTCCGCGATCCGCACCTCGCCGTGCCGGGGCCAGTAGACCCGGGCATCGAGGCCGCGCCGGGCCGCGGCGTGGAAGTTCTCCTCCGCCTTGGTGAACGGCAATTGGCTCCAAATCGGACGGTCTGCCTCGGCGAGATCGCGGACGAGTCCGAAGTAGAAGGCCGCGTTGGCCAACATGTCGATCACAGTGGGGCCGGCGGGCAGGACGCGGTTCTCGACCCGCAGGTGCGGCCGACCATTGTGGATGTCGTACACGGGCCGGTTCCACCGGTAGATCGTGCCGTTGTGCAGCCGCAGCTCACCCAGGTGTGGCACGCCGCCGCTGTGTAGGACCTCGACCGGGTCCTCGTCGTCGGTGATCGGCAGCAGCGGTGGGAAATAGCGCACGTTCTCCTCGAACAGGTCGAAGATCGAGGTGATCCACCGTTCGCCGAACCACACGCGAGGCCGTACCCCCTGTGATTTCAGCTCGTCCGGCCGGGTGTCCGTGGCCTGCTCGAACAGCGCGATGCGGGTCTCGGCCCAGAGCTGTTTCCCATAGAGATAGGGCGAGTTGGCCCCGATGCCGACCTGGATGCCGGCGATCGACTGCGCGGCGTTCCAGTAGTCAGCGAACGTGTCCGGCGAGACCTGCAGGTGGAACTGCACGCTGGTGCACGCCGACTCGGGCGCGATCGAGTCGGTGAAGGTCTGTAACCGTTCCACACCACGGATGTCGAGCCCGATGTCCTCACCGCGGGCCGCGACGATCTGCTCGTTGAGCGCCCAGTAGCGCTCGTTGCTGGAGAGGTTGGCGAGCACCAGGTGGCGCGGGGTGAGGGTGGGCAGGATGCCGATCAGCACGATCGTCGCGTCGGCCTTGTTGGCCCGGTCTTCCGCGCGGCCAAGGCTGGCCTGGATGTCGTGCTGGTAGTCGGCGAACCCGTCGCCCTCGATCAGCCGCGGTCGGGCGTTGAGCTCGAGGTTGAACAGACCGAGCTCGGTCTGGAACGTCGGATCCGCGAGGCTGGCCAGGATTTCCGCGTTGCGCATGGCTGGCTCGGCGTCTTTGTCGACCAGGTTGAGCTCGATCTCCAGACCCGTCGTCGGCCGCTCGGCGTCGAACTCGAAGTCATCGAGCATCAGCGCGAAGACATCGAGACATCGCCGGACTTTCTGCCGATAGCGGACGCGGTCCTCGCGGGAGAAAAAAACCGGCGACACATCCTTGCCCATGTGTGCCCTCCCCGGCGCACGGCCCCGTATGAGTGGCGAGTGGACCCTTCACGGTAGGAGGGCCGAGGCCGCTCGGCCAGAGTCAAACCAGATACTTATCACCCTTTGTAAGCGGATCAAAGCGTTCAGTCCACCATACGTCAAGGCCCCGGCAGCCAGTGATCGCTGCCGGGGCCTTGAAAGAGGCGGTTGTCACGCCTGGCGAACAGCTTCGCCCTCGAGCTCGATGCGGACCTTCTTGCCCACCAGAACGCCACCGGTCTCCAGGTTGACGTTCCAGGTCAGGCCGAACTCCTCGCGGTCGATCTCGGTGTGCGCCGAGAAGCCGAAGATGTCCATGCCGTACGGGTTGCGCCCGGCACCCTCGAACTCGACCTTGAGCTCGACCTTGCGGGTGACGCCGCGGATGGTCAGCTCACCAGGGAGCACGAACTCCGTGCCGTTGACCTTCGTCACGCCACCGAGGCTCTGGAACTCGATGGTCGGGAACTCCTCGGACTTGAGGAAGTCGGGGCTGCGGAGGTGGGCGTCACGGTCAGCGACACCAGTGGTGATGCTGGCGGTCTTGATGGTGGCCGAGACGCTGGACTCGGTCGGGTCCTCGGCGACCGTAATGGTCGCGGCGGCCTCGTCGAAGTGACCGCGAACCTTCGCGACCATCATGTGACGGGCAACGAAACCGACCAACTTGTGCGCGGGGTCGAGTTCGTACGTGCCGGGGGCCGGGATGGTCACGCCGTTCCAGACGCGGGTGTTGTTGGTAGCGGTGTCGCTCATCGCGGGGGTGCTCCTTCAAGAGTCAGCGGTTTGCCTGATCAGTTGATGAAGCAACTATATCGTCAGCAATATTCCGCGTGTCAAGGACTGCTATAGTAGGCCTCGTGAGTGAGCTGCACGACGACCCCCGGATCACCGCGATCGGGCTGCTCGCCGAGGCCTTTACCGGGCTCTCGGCGCGGTTCGACGCGCATCTGGCCGGCCACAAGCTGTCCGGGGTCGAGTTCGAGGTGCTGATGCGCCTGGCGCGCTCGTCGGGGCACGAGTTGCGAATGACCGATCTCGCCGCCCAGACCTCGCTCTCTACCAGCGGCGTTACCCGCGTCGTCGACCGCATGGAGCGCGACGGCCTGCTCCGTCGTCGAGCCTGCCCTACGGACCGCCGCAGTTCCTATGCCGGTGTGACGACCGCCGGTATGACACGGCTCACCGAGACGTTGCCGGGCCATCTTGAGCTCATCGACCAGTGGTTCACCACCCAACTGGCACCCGAGGAGCTCGAGCAGTTCCTCGACTACGTGCGGCGGATCCGCGACGCGGTCAACCCCTGCGCCACGGCCGGGGCCGACCGCAATCCCGAGTCCGAGTCGCCCGACGCGGTCAGCGCCTGAGGTTCGTCCGGGTTACCGGCAGAAAGACCGGCAGAACCGTTCGCGTCTTATCGCCAAAAGCCACATTTGGTACGCCGGGCGCTTGACCCCCGATACGGTACTCACGAACAACGATCCACGGGGGCAAGGCGTAAGCGCTACGGGGGCGCGACGCGGATGTTCCGAAGGTCCGTCGGGGGGCGGGCCAGTCCGCGTCGAGCGGGGGTGGAAGGCAGCCGGTGCTGACCGATTGGGAGGGCGGTCAGCGCCGGCTGTCTTCATGTTCGGCCTGCGCCCGCTCCGCCGGCAGCAATGTGATTCCGCCTTCTTTGCAGACCGCCTCGAGCCGCATGGCCACCGCGGCGCGGCTGGCCGTGTCGTCCGTCGCCGATGCCAGCCCCACCAGTGCCTCTGCCACGTCCCGCAGGTCCCGCCCGCCGGCGAACGACTGCACCGCGACGCCGAACCACTCCGCCGCCAGCACCCGGTCGCCCCGCTTGGCCGCCAGCGTCGCCTCGATCATCGCGCTCGGGCCCTGCACGTCGTTGACCGGCGCGTCACCGATGCCCGGATCCGCACCGACCGCGGCTTCGCGCAGTTGCGCCAGCACCGCGAACGCGTCATCGGGCCGGTCGGCCAGAGCGAGCGAGAGCCCGATCGTGCCCAGCACGCGTGCGCGATGGCCGGGGTCGCCGAGCCGCTCCAGCGCCACGATCGCCCGCCGGCCCATCTTCACGGCGTCCTCGTAACGGCCGTCGAGTCGGTTGACCTCGGCGACGTTGGCCAGCGCCAGCGCACGCAGCCGGTCATCGCCACACTGGGCGGCCAGCCGGTCCACCGCGGCCATCCGCCGCCGGGCCGCGGCCAGCTCGCCGGCCCGGATCTCGTGCCAGGCCAGGTTGCTCTGAGCCACCGCCATGTCCCGGGTGCGCCCGGTGCGGGTGGCCAGCGCCAACGCCGCCGCACCGTGCCGGCGCGCCTCGTCGTAGCCACCCGTCGACATCCACAACCCCGAGAGTTGGTTGCGCGCGGCCAGCTCGCCGGAGACGTCGCCCTGCTCACGGAAGGTCTCCAGCGCGGCCTCGGCGGCCGGCAACTCGGTCGGGCCGGCGCTGTGCTCGGCGGCGAGCTGGGCCACGCCGAGCTGCGCCCAGGCCCGCAGGACTGAGTCGGCACTGGCCGTACGCGGGTCGTCGAGCAGCCGGCGCAGCCACTGCCGCCCAGCCGCGTCCCGGCCCCGGAACCGCCACCAGCGCGGCAGGTTCGCGGCCAACAGCAGTGCGGTGTGTGGGTCGTCGATCGCCGAATGGGCCAGCGCACCCCACAGGTCGCTGGTCAGCTCGTCGAGCCGGGCCACCGCGCCGGGCAGGCTGCCGCCGGCGAGCTCGGGCGCCACCCGCGCGGCGAACCGGGCCATCACCAACGCGTGCCGGCGGCGGATCGCGGCCAGCTCGCCCTCGGCCGCGGCCTGCTCCTCGGCATAGTCGCGGACCACGTCGAGCAGGCGGAACCGCATCGAGCCGGCGCCCCGCATGCCGAGCAGGCCGAGCGCGACGAGCCGGTCCAGCAGCGGCACCGGGTCACCGTCGAGGGGGCCACCGGGAGCGTCGGGGTCGGCCAGCATGGCCTCGCCCAGCTCGACCGACCAGCGGTTACGGAAGGGCGAGAGCCGGCGTACCGCCACCTGCTCCTCGGGTTCGAGCAGTCGGTAGCTGGCCGCGACCGCGTCACGCAGGCTCACGGCGACCGCCTGGTACGCACCGCTCTCCGGGCCGGCGAGGTCGAGCAGCCGGTGCCCGTAGCGGTCGAGGATCTGGTTCATGTCGAGCACGCGGCCGCGGGCGGCGGCGAGCTCGATGGCCAGCGGCAGCCCACCCAGCCGGCGGACCAGCCGGACCAGCGCACCGACCTCGCCCGGCTCGAGCGGGTCCCGCCGCACCCGGCGCAGCCGGTCGAGGAAGAGCGCCACTGAAGGGAACCGCGACACGGCGGCCAGGTCGAGGTCGTCGGTCGGCGGCACCTCCAACGGGACCACCGGCCAGACCCGCTCACCGGGCAGGCCGATCGGGTGCCGACCGGTGGCCAGGATGCGCAGCGACGGCGCCACGCTGGCCAGCCGGTGCAGGGCCTCGGCAACAGCACCCGGCGCCCGCTCGACCGCGTCGACCAGCAGCAGACTCGGTGCGCCGGCCAACCGTCCGGCCAACTCGTCGGCCCGGGCCACACCCAGCACGGTCGCCGCCGCGGTCAGCACGTCGCTCTCGGTCGAACCCTCGGTGATCAGGATGCCCGCGACGCCGGCCGGGTGGCGTTCCTTGACCCGTTCGATCACGGCGAGCGCGACGCTGGTCTTGCCGACGCCGGCGAGCCCGACCAGGGTGACCAGCCCGTCGCCACGCAGCAGGGTCAGCGCCACCTCGGCGACGTCGAGGTCGCGACCGACGAGCTGACCGGGCGGCGGCAACCCGCGACCACGGGCGGTCGAGATCGACGCCGACGCGAGCGAGGTCATCGCCGGCGGCTCCTCGGGCGCGGGCCCCGTCGGCGTGCCGCGTGCGACCGCCAGGAACTCGACGCGGGCGGCGCCGGCCAGGTTGAGCGCGGTGGCCAACAGGTCGACGGTGGTGCGCTGGGGCCGGGACGCCCGACCGCGCTCGAGGTCGCGAACGGTCCGGACACCGATGCCGGCCCGGGACGCGAGCTCGTTCTGGGTCAGACCGGCTTCCTGACGGCGGGCTTTGAGCAGGGCGTCGAAACCCTGGTCAGCGCCGTGATCCGCGGTCATGGCCAGGAAGGTTACGCAGCGCGGGCCCGAACCGGGAGCACAACGTCGCGTCACTGACCGGTTAACGCCCGATTCCCGACAGAGGAAGACTGATTGTCAGGTGGAAATCGTTGTCTTGGGTGCAGAATCGGCCCTCGGCGCGGACACCGCAGCCGTGGCGCGAACGCGGGCGCCGCTGGCGAACCAGCGTTGGTGCAGCCGACGCAGGGGCGCCGGCGCCCACCAGTTCCACTCGCCGAGCAGGCTCATCAGCGCCGGCAGCAACAGGCCGCGGACCACGGTCACGTCGAGTACGACCGCGACCACCATGCCGAAGCCGATCTCC
Organism: Asanoa ishikariensis; assembly: GCF_900107455.1. Taxonomy (GTDB): domain Bacteria; phylum Actinomycetota; class Actinomycetes; order Mycobacteriales; family Micromonosporaceae; genus Asanoa; species Asanoa ishikariensis. The sequence goes on from NZ_FNQB01000001.1 coordinate 56,511, forward strand.
TTGACCGCGGTCAGGCCGCCGAGCAGGAAGCCGAGGAACACCACCGAGATGGACAGGGCGGCGGCGGTGACCACCGGGCCGGTCTTCGTGATGCCGGCGAGCACGGCCCGATCGCTGGCCGCGGCGTCGTCACTGGACCGGCGACGGCGTACCCGCCGATCCCATTCCTCCTTGATCCGCGCCAGCAGGAAGACCTCGTAGTCCATCGAGAGCCCGAAGATGAAGACGAAGAGCAGCACCGGCGTGGTCACGTCGATCGCGCCCCACGAGTCGAAGCCGAGCAACACGTCACCGACACCCCACTGGAACACCACGACCAGCACACCGAGCGTGCCGAGCAGCGTGAGCGCGTTCATCAGCAGGGCCTTGACCGGAATCACCAGCGAGCCGGTGAGTACGAACAGCAGGATCGCGGTAACCAGGAACAGCACGAGCACGGCGATCGGCAGCCGGCCCGCGACCGACTCCTGATAGTCGACCAGTTCGGCCGCCGGCCCACCGACCAGCAACGACACCGGGGTGTTCAGCGCGCGGATCTGGCGCACCAGGTCGCGCGAGGTCTGGTCGCCCGTCGCACCCTCCGGCGTGACGTCGATGATCGCGGCCCGACCCGGCACGTCGGGCCGAGGCTGCATCAGCACCACGCCGGGCATCGAGTTGAGCTGGTTGAGCAGGTCGCGCACGGCGGCCGTGGCCGGGTCCGCGTCGACCACGACCACCACCGGCTCCGCCCGGCCGACGTTGAAGTCGCGCTGCACCACCTCGTAGAGCTGGCGGGCCTCGGCCCGCGCGGGCAGCGCCCGGGCATCGGAGTTGGCCAGGTTGGCACCGAGCACGAACGGCAGCGACAGCACGATCAGGCCGACGGAGACGGCCAGCGCGACCGGGCCGGGCCGCGCCTGCGCGACGACGGCGAGCCTCGGCAGCAGGGCTTTGCGTGGTCGGGGCAGCCGGTCGAGAATCCAGTGGCGGGTGCCCTCGGCCGGTATCCGCCGGTGCGCGACAGCGATCAGCGCCGGCACCGCGGTCAGTCCGGCGGCGGTGGCCAGCACGACGACGACCGCACCGCCGAGGGCCATGCTGGCCAGCAGCGGTTCCGCGAAGGCGAAGAGCCCGAGCATCGCGGCCGCGACGGCCAACCCGGAGATCAAGACGGTCCGACCCGCGGTCTCGGTGGTACGGGCGAGCAGCTCGCCGGGTGCGGCAGTCAGGTCGTTCGCCCGCTCCTCGCGGAACCGCGCGATCATCAGGAGCGCGTAGTCCACCGCGAGCCCGATGCCCAGCAGGGTCACCACGTTGACGGTGAACTCGCCGACGTCGCCGAACGCGGTCAACAGCAGCAGCCCGAGCAGCGTCGCCGCGACGGACGCGAGGGCGGCGGCCAGCGGCACGAGCCCGACGACGAACCCGCCGAGGGTCAGGACCAGGACGATCAGGAGTACGGCGAGCGCGATGCTCTCACCGACAGCGGCGTCCCGGATCGCCTGCTCCTCGAACTCCCGCTCGGCGAGCTTCTCGCCACCCACCAGCACCTGAGGCGCGTCGATCCGGTGCAACGCGGCGACCACCAGGTCCTCTGTCCGCTCACGCTGCGCGTCGGCGAGCCCCGGCCGAAGCTCAACCTCCACAAGGGAGCTTCGGTTGTCGGCGCCGATCCGCCCACCGGGTGCGCTGTAGAGGTCGTCGACGGTCTTGACCCCGTCGATGCCACGGATCTCGCCGGCGATCTTCTGCACGTTCTCGACCAGCGGCGGGTCGTAGATGTCGCGATCCCGGATGACCGCGACGACCTTGTCGCCCTCCGGCTTGAGCTCCTGCACACGCCGATCGGCCTGCTGCGACTCGGAATCAGGCCGCAGGTTGTCGGTGCTGGCCAGCCGATCGAAGACCTGGCCGCCAAAGGCCGCACCGACGACGACCAGCACCAGCCACCCGGCCAGCACCGCCCACCGCCACCGCGCCATCGCCCGCCCGAGCGCACCGAACATGAGACCTCCCCGGATGGATACCGAGGAATGCAAACACCTCGAATTCCTCCGCACCACCCGGCGTTTGGCCGGGCTTTACGTCGGATATCCGCGCCGGCCGGCCGGATGCGGGCGAACGAAAAGCCCCCAGGCGAAGCGGCCGACGACCGTCAAACCAACCCGCGAGCATGCGTCCACTGCGTGAGCAGCGACCGGCCGGCGGCAACCAGCGGTGAACGAGCCGACCAGCCCTTGCCCAGCACCGCGGTGAGACGGAGAACCGCAAACCGTGGCGACCACGGCGACCAAGCGCGTCGCCGGCACACGCGAGGGAGCGTAGTGGCGCGGTCGTGTCGCGCGGTGTCGGCCGGCCGAGCGAAGCAAGGGCCGGCCGGCGCCGCGCGACACGACCTTAGAGCGCCACGAAGCGACTGAGCCCAGAAAACTAGAGTCCGAGATCCCGCGCGATCACCATGCGCTGGATCTCGGACGTACCCTCGCCGATTTCGAGGATTTTGGAGTCGCGCCAGAAGCGGGCGACGGGGAACTCGTTCATGAAGCCGTAACCGCCGTGGATCTGGGTGGCGTCGCGCGCGTTGTCCACCGCGCTTTCGCTGGCGTACAGCTTGGCGATCGCCGCCTTGCGTTTGAAGTCGCGGCCGGCCAGCATTTCGGCGGCGGCGTCGTGGTAGGCCAGGCGGCCCAGGTGGGCGCGCTTCTCCATGTCCGCGATCTTGAACTGGATCGCCTGGAAGCCGGCGATCGGCTGGCCGAAGGCGTGGCGCTCCTTGGCGTAGCGCACGGACTCGTCGACGCAACCCTGCGCCAGGCCGACGGCGAGCGCGGCGATCGCGATGCGGCCCTCGTCGAGGATGCGCAGGAACTGGGCGAAGCCTCGGCCACGCTCGCCGAGCAGGTTCTCGGCGGGGACGCGGACGTCTTCGAAGCTGAGCTCGTGGGTGTCGGAGGCGCACCAGCCGACCTTCGAGTAGCCCGGCGCTACCGTGAAGCCGGGCGTGCCCGACGGCACGATGATGGTCGACAGTTCCTTGCTGCCGTCGGGGCGGGTGCCGGTCACCGCGGTCACCGTGACGAACGACGTGATGTCGGTGCCCGAGTTGGTGATGAAGGCCTTCGCCCCGTTGATCACCCACTCGTCGCCGTCGAGGACGGCGCGGGTGGCGGTGCCGCCGGCGTCGCTGCCGAAGCCGGGCTCGGTCAGGCCGAAGCCGGCCAGTGCCTCGCCCCGCAGCAACGGCGGGAGCCAGCGGCGCTTCTGCTCCTCGGTGCCGAACCGGTAGATCGGCATGGCGCCCAGCGAGACCGCGGCCTCAAGGGTGATCGCCACGCTCGAGTCGATCCGGGCCAGCTCTTCGAGGGCCAGGCAGAGGGCGAAGTAGTCGCCGCCCATGCCGCCGTGCTCCTCGGCGAACGGCAGGCCGAACAGGCCCATCTTGCCCATCGCCGCGACGATGTCGTACGGGAAGGTGTGGTTGTCGTAGTGCTTGGCGATGACGGGCGCGACCACGTCGTTGGCGAACTCGCGGACGCTTTCCCGCAGCGCCTCGTGCTCTTCGTTGAGCATGGCGGGCTCCTTGTGGTTAGACGGGTGTCACGCCGTGGCGACGGCGGGAGAAGTGGCGGTCCTTGCCCTGGGCGGCCGCGTAGCGGGCGACCAGCTCGGCGCGCAGCAGCTCGGGCGGCACGATCGCGTCGATCACGAGCTCGCTCGCGAGGTGGACGATGTCGATGTCCCGCTCGTAGGCCTCGCGCCGCTCGCTGACGAAGGCGGCCCGCGCCTCCGGGTCCTCGATCGCGGCGATCTTGTTTGCGTAGACCGCGTTGACGGCGGCCTCGGCGCCCATCACCGCGATCTTCGCGGTCGGCAGGGCGATGGTCGCGTCGGGCATGAAACCGGGGCCGGCCATCGCATAAAGGCCGGCACCGTACGCCTTGCGGACCACGACGCAGATCTTCGGCACGGTGGCCTCGGAGATCGCGGTGATCATCTTGGCGCCGTGCCGGATGATCCCCTGCTTTTCGACGGCGGTGCCGACCATGAAGCCGGGCACGTCGGAGAGGAAGAGCAGCGGCACGTTGAACGCGTCGCAAAGCTGGACGAACCTGGTGGCCTTGTCGGCGGAGTCGACGAACAGCACGCCGCCCTTGAACATCGAGTTGTTGGCCACGACGCCGACCACCTGGCCGTCGAGACGGCCGAACCCGATCGTCAGCTCCTTCGCCCAGAGGGCCTGGATCTCGAAGAACGTGCCCTCGTCGAGCAGCCCCTTGGCGAACTTGCGCATGTCGAAGGCCTGCCGCTCGCTGGGCGGCACCATCGCGGCGAGGTCGGCCTGCGGCGGGGCGACCGCGGCAAGAGCCGGCGGCTGCTCGGTGTAGTTGGCCGGCAGGTAGGACAGGTAGCGGCGGACCGTCTCGAGCGCCTCGTCCTCGGTCTTGCAGAGGAAATGGCCGACGCCGGACTCGCGGGTGTGCACGGCGGCGCCGCCCATCGCCTCCAGCGTGGTCTTCTCACCGGTGACCATCTCGACCATGCGGTCGGAGCCGAGGTACATGCTGGCGTTGCCGTCGACCATCGCGACCACGTCGCAGAACGCCGGGATGTAGGCGCCGCCGGCCGCGGACGGGCCGAACAGCGCGCAGACCTGCGGGATCGAGCCGGAGGCGCGGACCTGGTTCCAGAAGATGTGCCCGGCGCCGCGGCGGCCGGGGAACAGGTCGACCTGGTCGGTGATCCGGGCGCCGGCCGAGTCGACCAGGTAGACCATCGGCAGGCCGGACTGATAGGCCCGCTCGATGATCCGGATGATCTTCTCGACGGTACGCGCGCCCCACGAGCCGGCCTTCACGGTCGAGTCGTTGGCCATCAGGCAGACCCGGCGGCCGTCGATGGTCGCCTGGCCGGTGATCACGCCGTCGGCCGGCAGGCCCTCGGCCAGGGCGTTGGCGTAGAGCCCGTCTTCGACGAAGGAGCCCTCGTCGACCAGATGGGCCACCCGCTCGCGGGCGAACATCTTGCCCTTGGCCGCGTTGGACGCGTGGTAGCGCTCCGCGCCACCGGCCCGGACCCGCTTGCCGAGCTGCTCGAGATCTTCGTCGTCGAGTGCCACACCGACCCCTTCGCCAACGCGACTGAACTATCGTTAAGGTACTACATCCGAATACGAAAGGGCCCCCGCAGGTCGCGGGGGCCCTTTTTCGTGCGGGTCGTGCGGTCGTGCGGTGGATCAGTTGAGGGCGAGCGCCCCGCCCTGGCTCTGCGCGAAGGCGACGCCACCGGCGGCGGCGATCGCGTTGCCGCTGATGTCGACCGGGATCTGGATCGGGGTGTACACCTGGGTGCCGTTGCCGATGCCGTAGTTCCCGGTGGTGATCAGGTTGGTGCCACCGCCGTTGGAGGCGACAGCGCCGCCACGCGGACCGCGCTGGTCGTGCTTCTTGCCGTGCTTGCCGTGACCACGGTCGTCGTCGTCGTAGTCGTCACCCTCGGTGGCACCGGCCGAGCGGGCGCCCGGCGCGTCGGCCATCTTGGGGGCGGCGGCTGCGGGGGCGGTGTTCTGCCCCAGCGACCCGACGACCGGCAGGCCGGCGACGACGGGGAGCGAGCCGAGAACCGGCAGCGCCTCGTCGCGGGCACCCTCGGAACGAGCGCTCTCGTTGAGAGCGATCGCGCCACCGTCGCACTGCGCGAACGCGACAGCCGCAGCACCGGCGATCGAGTTGCCGCAGACGTCGATCGGAATCTGGATCGGCGCGTACACCTGGGTGCCGTTGGCGATGCCGTAGTTGCCGGTCGTGATGACGTTGGTGCCCTCGGAGCGGGCGCTCTCGTTGACGGCGACCGCGCCACCGTCGCAAGCCGCGAACGCGACACCAGCGGCGGCGGCGATGCCGTTGCCGCAGATGCTGATCGGCGCCTGGATCGGCGCGTACAGCTGGGTGCCGTTGCCGATGCCGAAGTTGTTGCCGGTGAAGAGCGTCGTGCCGCCGTTGCCGCCGTTGTCACGGTGGCCACGGCCGTCGTGGTCACGGCCGTCGTGGCCACGACCGTCGTAGTCGTCGCCCTCCGCGCGAGCGCTCTCGTTGACCGCAGCCGCGCCGCCGTCGCACGAGGCGAAGGCAACCGCGCCGATCAGCGGGATCGAGTTGCCGCAGATGCTGATCGGAACCTGGATCGGCGCGTAGACCTGGGTGCCGTTCAGGATCCCGTAGTTGCCCGACGAGACGATGTTGGTCGCCTGGTCGTTCCAAGCACCCTTGTTCTTCTTGTGCTTCTTGCTGCCCTCGGCCATCGCGAGAGCCTCGTCGGAGGCGTCCTTGTGGCTCTTGTGGTAGCCACCGTCGTTCTTGTCGCTGCTCTCGCCGCCACCGTTGACGGCCAGGGCGCCACCGTCACACGCGGCGAACGCCACGCCGGCCGCGGCCGCGATGCCGTTGCCGCAGACGTCGATGACGGCCTGGATCGGCGCCACGAGCTGAGTGCCGTTGCCGATGCCGAAGTTGCCCGACGAGACGATGTTGCCGCCGCCGCCCACGCCGTTGACTGCGGCTGCGCCGCCGTCACACTGCGCGAACGCGACGCCGCCGGCGCCGGCGATGCTGTTGCCGCAGATGTCCGCGACGATCTGGATCGGCGTCACGACCTGGGTGCCGTTGCCGATGCCGAAGTTGCCGTTGGTGATGACGTCGGCCTGAGCCGCCGCCTGCGTCGCGAGCAGACCACCAGCCGCCATGACGCCAACGCTGATGGACTTGCGAACCCAAGTCTTCATTGGGTGAAGTGACCTTTCAATAATGTCAGTAAGAGGGTGTTGCCGTGGTGTCGCTGTCCGGGCGCGACGGTGCCGTGAGGTGCCCTGACTCCGCCTGTCGACGTGCGCCCAGGTGTGGTTCGTGATGTCCGGCCAGGGTTTCGCCGCTAGTGCGAGCGGTCATCGGAATCCCTGATCTGCCGCGCTACGCGGGCCGGGTGGCCCGGTGGGGCTGGTCGGCTCCTGCCCGTCGCCGGTGCAGGTCCTTCATCACTAGTCAGGTGAGACGGTCGGTTCCTCGGCGTCACGCCGCGGTACCACTGTGTCGGCCGATTTCGGCAGCAACTGGTAGGCCAGCATGCTGTCTGCGACCGACGAGGGAACGGTGGCGAACGCACCACCGCCCATCGGCGAACCCGCCGCATTGGCCGGGGTCCCCGAAGCACTGCCTTCACCCCGTGTGGGCACGGGATACGGCAGGCTGGGCGCATCGCCCTTGTTCCGGGACGACACGGTCTCGACCGCGCGTTCCGGCCGGCCGGCGTGCTGCCGGACGGTGCTCGTCTCGGTGTGAGCGGCCCGAAGTGTGGCCGGTGTGGCCGCACCCGGAGCGGTCGTGCCGGTCGTGCCGGATGACACGCCTCCGTGCACGCCGACGAGACCGTTGGGCGTGACAACCGAGGTTGGCCGGCCGCGGGGGCCGGGCAGAGTGCCGGTCACCGTCCTGGCCACCACGCCGACCGTGCTGAACAACGGCACCACGGCGAACCGCAGCATCGAGGTCATCGGGCGGAAGAACGCGGTGACCGGCGCGAGGGCCGGCAGGGCGACCTGAGCCACCGGGGTAAGCAGGGCGCCTGGGACGGCCAACGCTCGGGTGACCCCGAGCGGAGCGACCAGTCCGATGCCGGCCAACCCGCTGACGCGGGCTCCGGGCCGGTTCGCCGAGCGGTTCGACGACCCGTCAGGGACGCCGGCGCGGTCGGCCGTACGGACGGCGGCCTGGTCCGACCCGAGGGCCGGCGCCGCGTCCGCGATGGAGATGGAGCGTTTCGCCGTCGTACTGGGTGCGACAACGGCAACGGCGGGATCGGAGCTCACCCGCCGCATGGCGGTCCGGCCGGTCGGCACCGGCTGCTCGACGGGCGCGTGCGTCAGCACTGACGCCTTGGAGCCGTGCGTCGTTGCCGGCGCCAACGCTCCCCCGAGCAGACCTTCTGCCGTGCTCAACACCGGCTTCGCGGTTTCCAGCACGCCGCCCAGCGGCACGAGGACGGACCCCGTGCTCCGGTCGACGGGCTCCGCGGCAGCGGCTTGCGCCGCTGACGCGGAGAGCAGCCAGGCCGCCCCCGCGAGACCACCGACGACGAGCGTGCGGACCAGAACCCGGCGCGAGGTCTGGCGCTTGACGCGCGCGACTCCCGACCGAATCATGGGCCCGCCTTCCCGCTCGCCGGTTCGTTAGCGGTGGCGGTCCGGCCTGATTTGACCGGTTATGACCGCCACTGCCTTAGGTAACGAACTGGCCTGAACGGGGTCACGCAGGTGAATGGGAAAAAATGGTCATCTAGCCACTTATCGCATGCGTGCCACGATGCCGGTGTCGTAGTCGCCGGAGCGGAACTCGGCGTTGTCCAGCAGCTCGGCGAAGAACGGCAGGTTCTGCTTCGGACCCACGATCTCGAACGCGGCGACCGCGGCCCGCGCCCGTTCGAGCGCCTGCGCCCGGTCGTCGCCATACACAACGAGCTTGGCCATCAATGAGTCGTAGAACGGTGTCACGGTCGTCCCTGCGGCGTACCCCGAGTCGACCCGGACTCCCTCGCCGGCCGGCTCGACCCAGGTGGTGACCGCGCCGGGGCCGGGCAGGAACCGCTTCGGGTCCTCGGCGTTGATCCGCAGCTCGATCGCGTGTCCGCGGGGTGCGAGCGCGGCCGGGTCGAACGCCGGTGGCAGGCCGGACGCCACCCGTAGCTGCTCCTCGACCAGGTCGACGCCGTAGACGAGCTCGGTCACCGGGTGCTCGACCTGCAGCCGGGTGTTCATCTCCAGGAAGAAGAACTCGCCGGTCGCGGGCTCCAGCAGGCACTCGACGGTGCCCGCGTTGCGGTAGCCGACCGCCTCGCCGGCCCGCACGGCGGCGGCCAGCAGCCGGGCCCGCAGCTCCGGTGAGACCGCCGGCGACGGCGACTCCTCGGCGAGCTTCTGGTTGCGGCGCTGTACCGAGCACTCCCGCTCGCCGAGCGCCACGACGGTGCCGTCGGCCAGGCCCAGGATCTGCACCTCGACATGGCGTACGCGGGGGAAGTAGCGCTCGATCAGCACGGCGCCGTCGCCGAACATCCGCTCGGCGAACGCGCGGACCTTGTCGTACTCGGTGCGCAGCGCGGCCTCGTCGACGGCGACGCCCATGCCCATGCCACCGCCACCCGCCGCGGCCTTCACCATCACCGGGTAGCCGATCTCGGCGGCGGCCGACACCGCGGCGTCCACCGACGCGGCCGGGTCGGTGGTGCCGGGAGCGACCGGCACACCGGCGGCCGCCATCAGGTTGCGCGCGTTGATCTTGTCGCCCATCGCGCTGATCGCCTCGGGACTGGGACCGACCCAGATCAGGCCGGCCGCCTCGACCGCGCGGGCGAACTCGGCGTTCTCCGAGAGGAAGCCGTAGCCGGGGTGCACCGCCTGCGCGCCGGTGGTCTTCGCGGCGGCCAGGAGAGCCTCGACGTTGCGGTAGCTCTGCGCCACGCTGGCCGGACCGATCAGCACCGCCTCGTCGGCTTCCGTCACGAACGGCAGGTCCGCGTCGGCCTCGGAGTAGACGGCGATCGTGCGCACGCCGAGCCGGCGAGCGGTGCGGATCACCCGGCGGGCGATCTCGCCCCGGTTGGCGACCAGCAGAGACTCGATCATCAGAACTCCCCTCTCGGCGGGCGACACTGCCCGCGAACCATGTTTACCTGAGGGGTCGTTCAGCGTGGTGGCGGGTCAGGGTGTCGGGCGCAGGGCGGCCATCGTCGCGGCGCGGAGCAGCTCGGCGAGCCGGACGCGGTCGACCTCTCCGCCCAGGAACGGGGTGGAGTTCATCAGGCCGAACGCGGCGTGCGCCAGGGCCCGGGCCTCGGGCGCGGTGAGGTCAGGGCGGATCCGCAACAGCACCTTGACCCACTCTTCGACGTAGAGCCGCTGGAGCCGGCGGATCTGGCGGCGCGGGTCCTCCGGCAGCCGGTCGAGCTCGTGCAGGTGCAGGGCGATCACCGCGGGGTTGGCCAGCGCGAAGTCGACGTGGAACTCGACCAGCGACGGGAGGGCGGTCTCGCCCGGATGCCGTGCGACCCGCTCCCGGCCACCGGCCAGCAGCCCTTCGCTGACCGGGATCAGCGCGGCCACCAGCATGGCTTCCTTGCCGGCGAAATGGTGGTAGAGCGCGGGGCCGGTGACCCCGGCCGCGGACCCGATGTCGTCCATCGAGACGCCGTGATAGCCGCGGGAGGCGAACAGGCCGACCGCGATCTCGAGGATCTCCTCACGCCGCGACCGGCGCTTGGGCGGTGTGGACGCGGCGCTCAGGGCGGGGTCCGCTTGTTGTTCCAGCGTCACGTGGCCAGCCTAGCCAGCTGTCAAGACCAACAAGATGTCGCGATCTTGAATTTGGCCTAGTAATTGGGGGGGTTCTAGGGTGATTTGTCCGGCAGTTTGGCGTGCTGGACGTCACGTTCAGCGTTTGAGCGAGCCGGGCTTCTCGCCCTTGGCGATCGGCGACCGCACCAGATTGCCCCACTCGGTCCACGAGCCGTCGTAGTTGCGCACGTGGGTGAACCCGAGCAGGTGCTGCAACACGAACCAGGTGTGGCTGGAGCGCTCGCCGATCCGGCAGTACGCGATGACGTCGTCCCCTTCGGACAGCCCGAGCTGGTCCTCGTAGATGGCCCGCAGCTCGTCGGCCGACTTGAAGGTGCCGTCGTCGTTGGCCGCCGACTTCCACGGTTTGCTCACCGCACCCGGGATGTGCCCGCCGCGCAGCGCGCCCTCCTGCGGATAGGCCTCCATGGCCAGCAGCTTGCCCGTGTACTCGTCGGGCGAGCGCACGTCGACCAGCGGCCGGCCGGCCTGCACGTGCGCCAGCACCTGTTCGCGGAAGGCCCGGATCCGGGCGTCGTCGCGACGCGGCACCGGGTACGGGGTCGGCGCCCGGTGGGTCCGGTCCCGGGTCAGCTCCCGCCCCTCGGCGACCCACTTCTGCCGGCCGCCGTCGAGCAGCCGCACGTCCCGGTGGCCGAAAAGCGAGAACACCCAGAGGGCGTATGCCGCCCACCAGTTGAAATTGTCGCCGTAGAAGACCACGGTGTCGTCGCGGCTGATCCCCTTGGCGGCGCACAGCGCGGCGAAGCCCTCCGCGTCGACGTAGTCGCGGCTGACCTCGTCGTTGAGGTCGGTGTGCCAGTCGACCTTGATCGCGCCGGGGATGTGGCCCGACTCGTAGAGCAGCACGTCTTCGTCGGACTCGACGACCACCAGGCCGTCGCGGCCCAGGTTCTCCGCCAGCCACTCCGTGGTGACCAGGGACTGCGGGTCGGCGTACGCCTGCAGCCGAGGGTCCGGGTCCTTCGAAACGGGCATAAGACCAACGCTATACCCGTAACTCTCACACCAGGTCGCGAACGGCGCGCAGCGCCGCGTCGATGTGCTCCTCGCTGTTGGCGATGCCCGGGCCGAACCGCACGTACGTGGTCCGGTACGGCGTCGCGCTGGCCACCACCTTGGCCGCGGCGAGCCGACCCACCACCTCGTCGACCTGGAGGTTGCCGATGCGGCAACAGATCACGCCGGCGGACAACTCCGGGTCGCGCGGCGTCGCCAGCTCGACCCCGCCGATGCCGGCCAGCCCGTCCTTGAGTCGGGTGGCCAGCTCGCGGACCCGACCGGCGACCCGGTCCCGGCCGATGTTCTCGTACAGGTGGAACGCCTCGGCGAGGGCCCACCGGTGCTCGAAGCTGTGATAGCCGCCGGGCGTCGCGGCCGGGCCGGGCGGTGTCAGCGCCTTGCCCGCGGTCAGCCAGGCGACCAGGCTGCGCCCGTCGAAGGACGGCACGCTCGGCGCGAACCGGGACCAGCCGCGATCGGAGCCCCAGATCAGGCCCGTGCCGCGCGGGCCGTGCAGCCACTTGTGGCAACCGGACACGAGGAAGTCGCAGCCCAGGCTCTCGGGTGTCGCGTCGACGGCACCGAACCCGTGCACCCCGTCGACGCAGAGCAGCACGTCGCGGCCGGCCAGGGCATCGGCGATCGCCCGGATCGGCAGCCGGACCCCGGTGCTGGAGTGCACCCAGGTCACCGCGACCACCCGGGTACGCGGCCCGACCGCGGCCGTCAGCTTGCCGACGATCTCGTCGACGGACGCCGTGGCGGGGTCGGAGTAGAGCTCGATCTGCCGGACCGCGACCCCGTCGCGCAAGGTGCGCAACCGCAACGCCTCGTGCGTCGCGTAGAAGTCGTGCTTGGTGGTCAGCACCTCGTCGCCCGCGCCGAGCCGCAGGCCGCCGTAGAGCAGACCGAGCCCGAGCGTCGTGGAGTCGGTGAACGCCACCCGGTCGCTCCCGTTGCCGAGGTAGTTCATGACCGCGCTGGCCACCCTGCGGTCGGCTTGCGCCTCGTGCGCGTGCAGGTAGCCGATCGGGTCCCGGTCGAACCCGGCGCGGTGCTGCTCGATCGCGGCACGGACCCCGGCGGGATGCGGTGCGAAGACGAAGGTGGACAGGTGCGCCACGGTCGGGTCCAGCGCGAACTGGGCCCGGACGCTCGCCCAGTCATGCGGGTCGAACGGCGGTGTCGCGGCCGGCTCACCACCCTCACACGCCGCGACGCCCAACAGGCCCACGGCGGCGGTGGCGCCCAGCAGACCTCGGCGGCTTAGCTGTGCCATGCGGGACAGTGAACACCGTCGAGGTCACACGTGGGTCAACCAAGCTCGCCGAACGGGGACAACTCCGGGCGCTTCGCCGTGACCAGGTCGCCCGACGAGCGGCCGGTCAGCCGACGCTTGACCCAGGGCGCGAGGTGCCGGCCGGCCCAGAGCGCGTCGGCCGCGCGGGCCTTCAGCCAGCGCGCCGACGGCAGCCACGCCTGCGGGACCAACCATTCCGGATCCGCCTGTACGCCCAGCGCGGTCAGCACATGCCCGGCGACCCGGCGGTGCCCGGCGGCCGACAGGTGCAGCCGGTCCTGGCCCCACATCACCGGGTTGTGGAACTCGTCGTCGGCGAACAGGTCGATCATGTGCGCGCCGTAGCGGTCCGCGGTCTCGCCGACGGCGCGGTTCAGGACGGCCGCCCGCGGACCGATGATCCGCTGACCGGGCAGCCGCGAGGTGACGTCGGCGAACCGGAAGACGATGACGTCGGCACCGGTCGAGCGCAGCTCACGGACCACCGAGTCGAACCGGCCCATCAGGCTCTCCGGATCGAACGAGCGGCGCAGCACGTCGTTGCCGCCGGCGGCGAAGCTGATCAGGTCCGGCTTCATCGCCACCGCGGCCGGCACCTGCTCGTCGACCACGTTCGGGAACAGCCGCCCCCGGATAGCCAGGTTGGCGTAGCGGAAGTCGGGCCGGTCGGCCGCCAACCGCGCCGCGACCAGGTCGGCCCACCCGCGATAGGTGCCGTCCGGGTAGGGATCGTCCATTCCCTCGGTGAAGCTGTCCCCGACCGCTACGTAGCTACCCCAACGCACATCGCGCATTCTGGCACTGACTGCAGTGAACGACACCCGTACGTGTCGGCAACATCACCTCGCCACGAAGGAGACCTGGTTGTCGTCCGGTGTGGCGTCTCCGGTGGCGCCCATGGACAGGATTCCGCCGGCCGGTCGCATGCCCCGCGGGTAGACCAGCCGCATCGTCACCGTCGTGCGGTCGCCGGGGAGCAGCGGCTTCAGCGTGACCTCGAGCCGCAGCGGCGGGTCGGCCCACTGGACGAGATCCGGGTGATCGGTGGCGGCCCCGATCATCGACCGGACCGTCATCGGGACCGGCGTCTCGAGCGTCACCTTCGCGGCGCCGAGGGTGATGGTGCCCGCGTTCTCGACCGTGAGCTCCAGGTCGCCGGCCCGGTCGCCGGCAGCGTTGCTGACCAGCCGGACCGGCTTGGCCGAGATCCGCACGTCGTACGCCGCCGGTGGGAACGACTTCGGACCGCTGGTCTGACTGAACCCGGTGCCGTTCCACTCGTACGTCCGTCGTTGTCGCTCGGCGGTCGCGACCGCCCCGTCGCGCCAGATCACCTCGACCAGGCCAGGAGGGCCGACCTGGGTCTCGGCGATGAACGCGCCACCGACCACCGGCCGGTCCGTCACGACCTGGCCCAACGTGGCGACCGTGCCGTCCGGCGCCCGGTGCAGGGCCAGCACCTGGTTCTCCCCAACCTGGCAGCGCAACACCACCAGAGCGTCGCCCGTGCCGTCCCGGTCGACGTCGCCGAGCGTCACCGGACCCCACCTGGCCAACTCCGGGCCCGGGTCGGACAGCCGGACGTCGCCGGCCGGGCACCCGGCGGTCTGCCAGACCGGCACGCGCACGGTCGCCGCTGTCACCTCGCCCTCGGTGAGCGGGTTGCCGGTGCGTTCGTCGGCGGGTCCCACAGGCCTGCGGTCGAACCCGGGTTGTCCGGCGAAGGCGAACCCGCCGGCCGTCAGCACCACCGCGACGGCCGTAGCCGTGGCCGCCACCTGCCGCCGCGCGGTCTGCCGCGAGGTGGCCCGGGCCCGATCGCTCAGGTCGACGGGGCGCACCTCGTCAGCCAGGTCGGCCAGTGCGGTGCGAAGGTCGTCGGGGTTCATCGCGTTGGTCCTTTCGCGTGCACGACGTAGAGGTCGGAGAGCTCGGGCGCCACGGCGCGGAGCCTGGCCAGCGCCCGCGCGGTCTGGCTCTTCACCGTGCCGATCGAGACGCCGAGCAGGTCGGCCGCCTCGGCCTCGGTGTGGTCCTCGAAGAAGCGCAGGACGAGGACCGCCCGCTGGCGGTTGGTCAGCCGCATCAGCGCGTTGCGGAGGGTGATCCGGACCGCGGCCTGGTTGGCGTGGTCGACGCCGGCCGCTCGGGCACGAGGCTCGGGGAGGTCGCCGGTCAGCCACTCGGGCCGCCGACCGTGCCGCCGCCACCAAGAGACCTGGAGGTGGTACATCGTGCGGCGGGTGTACGCCTCGGCGTTCTCCGACGCGTCCAACCGGCGCCACGAGCGATGCGTGCGGGCCAGTGCGGTCTGGACGAGGTCCTCGGCCAGATGCTGGTCACCGGTCAGCAGGTACGCGGATCGGAGCAGGGCCGGTGTGCGCGCCCGGACGAAGTCGTCGAACTCGTCCACCCTGGTTCCTCCTCGCGTCGTCACCCCAGACGAAGAAACAGCCGTGAATGGTTGCCGGTCGGGCCAAAGTCGTTCGACTCTCTTTCAGAGTCCGGCCTAAGCTGCGCGAATGCTGCTCCGTATGGCCACGTTGTTCCTGCGCACGCTGCGCGAGGATCCGGCCGACGCCGAAGTCGCCAGCCACCGCCTGCTGCTGCGGGCCGGATACATCCGGCGGGCCGCGCCAGGCGGGTTCACGATGCTGCCGCTGGGCAAGCTGGTGCTCGACCGCGTCACCGAGGTGGTCCGGTCGGAGTTGGCCGAGGTCGGTGCGCAGGAGGTGCAGTTCCCGGCGCTGCTGCCGCGCGAGCCCTACGAGACAAGCGGACGCTGGGTCGAGTACGGCGACGGCATCTTCACCCTGGCCGATCGGCGGGGTGCCGAGTTCCTGCTGGCGCCCACCCACGAGGAGATGTTCGCGCTCCTGGTGCGCGACCTGTTCAGCTCCTACCGCGACTATCCGGTGCTGCTCTACCAGGTGCAGACCAAGTTCCGTGACGAGGCGCGGCCCCGGGCCGGACTGCTGCGCGGCCGCGAGTTCCTGATGAAGGACGCCTACTCGTTCGATCTGGACGACGCCGGTCTCGCCGCCTCCTACGCAACCATGCGCGCGGCGTACCAGCGGATCTTCGACCGGCTCGGGATGAGCTACACGATCGTCAAGGCGATGTCCGGGCTGATGGGCGGCTCGGCGTCCGAGGAGTTCCTGGCGACCGCGCCGGCCGGCGAGGACACCTACGTGGGCTGTGCCGCCTGCGCGTACGCCGCGAACACCGAGGCCGTGGTGACCCCTGCGGTGGAGGCCACCGACCCGGCCGCGCGGCCCGCGGCGACCACGCACGACACCCCGGAGACGCCGACCATCGAGTCGCTGGTCGCCCTGGCCAACGCGCGTGGGCTCGGCGGCCGCACCGACTGGACCGCCGCCGACACCCTCAAGAACGTGGTCGTCACGGTGACTCCCCCCGGTGGGAAGGGTGCCCCGCTGGTGATCGGCGTGCCCGGCGACCGGGAGGTCGACCTCAAGCGCCTGGCCGCCGCCCTCGAGCCCGCCACGGTCGCGATGTTCGACGACTGGGCCGCCCACCCCTTCCTGGTCCGGGGTTACATCGGCCCGCAGGTGCTCGCCGGGCTCGGCATCCGCTACCTCGTGGATCCCCGGGTCGCCGTCGGCACCTCTTGGCTGACCGGCGCCAACGAGGCCGGCCGGCACGCGATCGACGTGACGCACGGGCGGGACTTCGTCGCCGACGGCACGATCGAGGCGGCCGAGGTGCGCGCCGGCGACCCCTGCCCCGCCTGCGGCGAAGGCACCCTGACCATGCGCCGGGGCATCGAGATCGGCCACGTCTTCCAGCTCGGCCGCCGGTTCACCGACGCGTTCTCGGTCGACGCGCTGGGTGCCGACGGCAAGCCGGTCCGGCCGACGATGGGCTCGTACGGCATCGGCATCTCCCGGGCGGTCGCGGCGATCGCCGAGCAGCACCACGACGAGCGCGGCCTGGTCTGGCCGGCCGCGGTGGCGCCGGTCGACGTGCACGTGGTCGCCGCGGGCAAGGGCGACCAGATCGCCGGCGCGCTCGCGCTCGGCGAGCGGCTGCACAGGATGGGCCTGCGGGTCCTGGTCGACGACCGCGCCAACGTCTCGCCGGGGGTCAAGTTCACCGACGCCGAGCTCATCGGCGTCCCGGTGACGGTCGTGGTCGGCCGCCGATTCGCCGAGGGATACGTCGAGTTGCGCGACCGGGCGACCGGTGAGCGAACCGACCTCTCCGTCGAGGAGGTCGCTGACGCGATCGCGACTCGCACGGCGATTTCCGGCGTACCGTCGGCTTAGCTGAGCGAAGGCTGGGAAGGTTCCGGCGGCACGACGGGGAGCGGGAGGGGCCGTGGCCACTGTGCGAGTTGCGGACGTCATGACCAAGCGGATCGTTTACCTGCCGGCGGAGACGCCGCTCGACGAGGCCGCCCGCGCGATGGCCGAAACCGACATCGGTGACGTGGTGGTGACCGACGGAGCCAACCTGGCGGGGATGGTCACCGACCGCGACATCGTCACCCGGTCCGTCGCGACCAACCGCAAGCCGTCGTCCGTGACGCTCGGCGAGGTGGCGGTCCGCGAGATCGTGATCATCGAGCAGTCGGCCACCCTCAAGGAGGCGGCCGAGCTCATGCGGCGGCGATCGGTCCGCCGGATCCTGGTGGCCGACACCGACCGCCAGCTCGTCGGCATCATCGCCATGGGTGACCTGGCCCTCATCCACGAGACGGCAACCACCGCTCAGCGCAACTAACGTAGGGGTCATGCCGCCGAAATTGGCCGAGATCGTCGACGAGTTCCGTTCCGCACCGCGCGACGTGGTGCTGGAGATGCTGCTCGAGTACTCGGACGCCGTGCCGGCGTTGCCGCCCGAGATGGTGGGCCACGCCGGCATGGAACCCGTACCCGAGTGCCAGACGCCGTTCTTCCTCAAGGCCGTGGTGGCCGCGGACAAGACCGTGACGACCTGGTTCGACTGCCCGCCGGAGGCGCCGACGACGCGCGCCTTCGCCGGCATCCTGGCCGAGGGGCTCTCGGGCGCCAGCGCCGACGAGGTGCTCTCCGTGCCCGACGACCTCTACCAGCAGATGGGCCTGGCCCAGGCGATCAGCCCGCTGCGGGTACGCGGCGGCGGCGCGATTCTGGCGCGGCTCAAGCGGCAGGTGCGGGAACAGATCGCCTGAGTCGCGGGTTGGGGCTGGCGTGGAGATCGAAATCTACGCCGATGTCGTGTGCCCCTGGTGCTACATCGGCAAGCGGCGGCTGGAAAAGGCGCTCGACTCGTACCCCGGTGACGTGACCATCCGATACCGGCCGTTCCAGCTCGACCCGTCCCCCGTGCCGCACCCGGTGCCGACCATCGAGGCGCTCGCGCACAAGTTCGGTGGCCCCGAGCGAGCCCGCCAGATCACCGAGCACACCGCGCAGACCGCGGCCCGGGATGGTCTGGACATCGACTTCGCCCGGTCGCTGGCGGCCAACACGTTCGACGCGCACCGCGTGGTTCAGCTCGCCGACCAGGTCGGCAAGTCGGGCGAGATGGTCGAGGCCCTCTACGAGGCGCACTTCGTCGACGGGGTGGACGTCGGCTCGCACAAGGAGCTCGCCCGCCTGGCCGGCACGATCGGCCTGGACGAGGCGGAGGCAGCGGAATACCTGCAGTCGGGCGGAGGCGCCGAGGAGGTACGCGCCGCGCTGGCCGAGGCCCGCGAGCTCGGCATCACCGCGGTGCCGATGTTCATCTTCGCCGGCAAGTACGGCGTGAGCGGCGCGCAGGAGGTGGCCACCCTGCTCGAGGTGCTGGCCGAGGTCGAGAAGCGCGAGGCGGCCGCGACTAGTTGATCTTCATGTTCCACGTGGAACATGAGTGATCAGCGCGCCAGATCCTCGACCACCTGCGCGTTGGGCAGCAACGCGAGTGCGGCACCCGGCAGCTCGATCTTGCTGTGCCGCACGCCCGACCCAATGATCACCCGCGTCGTGCCGGCGACGCGGGCGTCGACCAGGATCGGCCAGTCGGCCGGCAACCCGATCGGCGTGATGCCCCCGTACTCCATCCCGGTCAGCGTCACGGCCTCGTCCATCGGCGCGAAGCTGGCCTTGCGGGCGTCGAGCAGCTTCCGCACGATGCCGTTGACATCGGCGCGCGTGGTGGCGAGCACCAGACACGCGGCGTAGCGGACCTCGCCACCGCGCTTGCCGGCCACGATCACGCAGTTGGCCGAGACGTCCAGCCCGACCTCGTACGCCTCGCAGAACGCCGCGGTGTCCGCGAGGTCGGCATCGATCGGCGCGACCAGGATGTCCTCGACCGGCACGGCCGCGTCACCAGGCCACCGCTCGAGAGCCTCGACTACCGGCTTGGCCAACAGGTCGGTCCGGCCGAGCGCCGGCTCAGTCTTGAGCGTTCCCATCACAGCGCCGATCCTCGCACGCGGCCATCCAGAGTCGGACCTTCCGCGCCACCTGTCTCACCCACCGGCCCTCACCAAGCCAAGCTCCAGCCGGCGTAGTGGCCACGAGCGCACACAGGGCGACGCCATCGATCGGGCTCGCGAAATCGTCGGGAACTCCGGCGGAAGCGTTGATCTAGGCGCGCGGTAGCTGACCGAGTCGACGTGCCTGCACCGTCGACTCGGTCATCGTTGGACCTCACGTCCTGCCAGGCAGCGGGTCAAAGTCCGCACCGCGCGAGAGAGGTTCGGAGGCGCGGACGTCGGCCAGGGCGTCCTCGAAGGTGGCGGTCACGGCGTCGAAGGCGGCGCTGCCGAGGACCAGGCGGTGCGGCGGCGCCTCTTGGGCCATGGCCGCCAGCACAGCTTGTACGCCGCGCCGGGGGTCGCCGGGCTGGTTGCCGTCCTGGTCGACCATCGTCGCGCGTACGCCGTCCAGCATCGGCCGGTAGTCGGCGATCTCCTCCTCGACCGGCTCGTCGGCGAACCCGGCGTAGGCCCTGGTGCGGAACGCTCCCGGCTCGACCGCCAGCACCTTGATGCCCAGCGGAGCCACCTCGGCGCGGAGCACCTCGGTGATCGCCTCCACCGCGTGCTTGGCCGCGCTGTAGTAGCCGAACCCCGTCACCCCGCGCACCCCGGCCACGGACGACATGTTGACGACCCAGCCGCTGCGCCGCGCCCGCATCCCGGGCAGGACGGCGCGCAGCACGGTGAGCACGGCGAAGAAGTTGAGTTCGAGCTGCTGCCGGACGGCCGCGTCGGAGGAGCCCTCGACCGACCCGTACCAGCCTCGCCCGGCGTTGTTGACCAGCACGTCGATGCCGCCGAAGCGCTCCTCGGCCGCCTTCACGGCCGCCTCGACCGCGGCCGGGTCGGTGACGTCCAGCGGCAGGACCAAGGCGCGGCCGGAGTTCGCCCGTTCCCAGTCCCGCAGCGCATCGGTGCGCCGGGCGGTCAGCACCACCTGATCGCCGAGCTCGAGCGCCGCCTCCGCGTACGCCATGCCGAACCCGCCCGGTGTGCCTCCGGTGATGAACCAGGTTTTGGGCGTCACGGCTCGATCACCAACTCGGACACGGCCGGGCCGCGCAGCGTGAAGCGGTAGTGCAGGTCGACCACCCCGCCTGGGAAGTCCCCCGCGAGCCGCTGGCGCACGTCGAAATGCTCGGCATCGACCTCACTGGCCCCGGTCAGCTCAGTGGTGAACGTGTACTCGGCGCCCGCGCCGCCCAGCCAGTCCCGGATCTCGGCCGTACCCGTGTAGGTATGGCCGTCGTCACGCACCAGCGCGTCGACGGTGAAGACCGAGAGCGCGGTCTCGACATCGCGGGCCTGGTGCGCCTTCAGATAAGTGGTGATCGTGGCAGGAAGATTCATGGACCCACCGTGACCCCTCCCGCCGAGAGAGGGTCAAGTCGTGGACCCTCCCCCAGGGAGAGGGAGCAAACTGGTCCAATGCGCCCAGGATTGACGATCGGCGAGTTCGCCGCGCTCACCCACCTGAGCGTGCGCACACTGCGTCGCTATCACGAGGCCGGCCTGCTGGAGCCCGCCGCGGTCGACCGGTTCACGGGCTACCGCTACTACTCGGCCGACCAGATCCCGCCCGCGCAGGTCATCCACCGCCTCCGGGAGCTGGACGTGCCGCTGGCCGAGGTCAAGTCGATCTTGGCGACCGACGACCCCAAGCGGCGCACCGAGCTGATCGCCGGCCACCTCCAGCGCCTGGAGGAGCAGTTGGACCGCACCCGGTCCGCGGTCGTGTCGCTGCGCCAACTGCTGCGCCCCGACCCGGCGGACCTGAAGGTCGAGCTCCGCTCGGTGCCGGCCCGGACGGTCGCCGCCGTCTCCGACGGGGTCACCCTCCCGGACGTGCTTCCCTGGTACGCGGCCGCGATGGCCGAACTGGACGCGGTCTTCCCGCCGGCCGAGCACACCGGACCACCTGGCGGCCGCTACGCCAACGAGCTGTTCACCGAGGGCGCCGGTGCGGTGACGGTCTTCCGGCCGGTCCGCTCGCCACACCGTGCGGGCCGGATCGAGGTCCTCGAACTGCCGGCGATCGACCTCGCCGTGGCCGTGCACCACGGCCCGCACGACGACATCGACGTCACGTACGGCCGGCTCGGCGCCTGGGTGGTCGAGCACGCGCTGGCCGTCGACGGCCCGATCTACGAGACCTACCTGGTCGGCCCCCGCGACACCGACGTGCCCGACGCCTGGCGCACCGAGATCGGTTGGCCGGTCTTCCGCGTCACCCCGGACTGAGCGACCGGGTCAGTCTCCGACGAACCACAGATACAGATGCGGGCCTGCCACCGTGACCGCAGCGGGTCTGCGAATCTCGGCGACCGCCGGTTCGGGGATCACTCCGGGCGGGAGCCGATCGAGGTCGGCCAACAGCAGCGGAAGCTGGCGCCGGTTGAAGCTGGTGTCGTAGTAGGCGCAGAGACCGAAGAGCATCGGATAGGCCGACGGCGGCGCGGTAACTAGGTTGTTTCGCTATCTAGATAGCCGTGCTAGCGTCCCCGACTGTGGATCAGGATCGCCGGGCGCAGTGGTTGCGAGGTGTGCTCGACTTGTGCGTGCTCGGGCTGCTCGCGCGCGGCGACTCCTACGGCTACGAGCTGGCCCAGTCGCTGGAGGCCGCGGGCCTCGGCACGATCCAGGGCGGCACGCTCTACCCCGTGCTGTTGCGGTTGCAGCGCTCCGGCCTGGTGACCGTCTACTGGCGTGAGGGTGGCAGCGGTCCGGCCCGCAAGTACTACACGATCAGCGCTGCGGGCCTCGCGGTCGTGGGCGACGCCGCCGGCCAATGGGCGGCGTTCGCCGGCGGGGTCGGCGCGATACTCCAGGAAAGGACGGCCCGGTGAGACACGAGATCTGGCTGGCCGCACTCACCGACGAGCTCCGGCGGCACGGCGTCGGACCCGACCTGGCCGCGCACGTGGTGGCCGAGGCGGCCGGGCATCTGCGCGACAGCGGTGAGCCGCCGCTGCGGGCCTTCGGTCCACCGTCCGCCTATGCCGCGGCCGTCGCGGACAGCGTCGGTGGTCCTGTCACTGTCGCCGGCTCCGCGCCCGGCCCGGTGCGGTTGCGAGCCGTTGACATTTTCAAGCGTTATGGCCGGCGCACGGTGCTCTCCGGCGTCTCGCTGACCGTGCACGCGGGCCAGGTCGCCGCCGTGGTCGGCGCCAACGGCTCCGGCAAGTCGACGTTCCTGGGGATCTGCGCGGGGCTGGTCGGTGCCGACGGTGGCCACGTCGAGCTGCACGGCACGGTCGGCTACTGCCCCCAGGCCGGCGGCACGGCCGACTTCCTCCTCGCCGACGAGCACTTCGCGCTGATCGGCGCCGGTCGCGGGGTGCCCCGGGCCGCCGCCGTGCGGGAGGGTGCCCGGCGGGCGGCCGCGCTCGACTGGGTGCCCGGCAACGCGCAGGCCCGGCACCTGTCCGGCGGCACCCGGCAGAAGCTCAACCTGGTGCTCGCCGGGCTCGGCGACCCCGACGTGCTGCTGCTCGACGAGCCCTACCAGGGCTTCGACCGGGGCACGTACCTGGACTTCTGGCACGAGGTGTGGCGCTGGCGCGACGCGGGACGGGCCGTCGTGGTGGTCACCCACCTGCTCAACCAGCTCGACCGGGTCGACATCGTGCTCGACCTGTCGGCCGGCTCCACAGGGGTGGCGGCATGAACCGGACCATGACGATCGCCGAGATGACGCTGCGCGAGACGGTACGGCGACGCGGCGTACTCGTGCTGCTGCTGGTCCTGCCGTTGGCCTTCTATCTGGGTCGGCGCGGCGACCACCTGGGCCAGTCGATCCGGTTCGTGTGTCTGGGTCTGGCCTGGGTGCTCAGCGCGGCGGCGCTGTTCGTGGGCTCGGCCGCGCGGTCGCTCGAACCCCGGCTGCGGCTGTCGGGCTATCTCACGCACCAACTCTTCCTCGGGCGGCTGCTGGCCCTCTGGACGCTCGGCCTCGCCCTGTCGGCGCCGTACTTCCTGCTGATCCGCTTCGACCAGCACCACGTCCGGTACGGCGCGATCGCGGTCATCATGCTGCTCGGCGTGCTGGTGGCGCCGCTGCTCGGGCTCGCGCTCAGCGCGCTGCTCCCCCGCGACCTCGAGGGGATGCTGGTGCTGATGACCGTGGTCGGTCTGCAGATGATCCTCGACCCGGCGGGCAACGCGGCCCGGCTGCTGCCCTTCTGGTTCAGCCGGGAGATCGGCACCTACGCCATCGACCACACGTCGGTGGGGTATCTCGACCGGGGACTCCTCCACGGAGCGGTGACCGCTCTACTGCTGCTCGTGCTGGTCGCGGTCGGCTTCGGGGTCCGGCTGCGCCGGCGGTCGCACGTCAGAATTGTCGGAGGCCTGTCCTAACCTCCCCGCCATGGACTTCGTTCTCATCCCTGGCTTGTGGCTCGACGGTTCCTCGTGGGACGAGGTCGTGCCGGTGATCGAGAAGGCCGGGCACCGCGCGCACGCGCTGACGCTGCCGGGCATGGTCGCCGGCGCCGCTCGGGCCTCGATCACCATCGGTGATCACGTCGATGCGGTTGTCGCGGTGGTCGACGACCTGGACCCGGCCGACGGCATCGTGCTGGTGGGCCACTCCGGCGGTGGGGCGATCGCGCACGCGGTGGCCGATGCCCGGCCCACGCTGGTCGACCGGGTCGTCTATGTCGACGCGGTGCCGGCCTCCGACGGCGACTGCATCAACGACAGCCTGCCGGCCATTAACGGCGAGGTGCCGCTACCCGCGTGGTCGGTGTTCGACGACGAGGACCTGGTCGACCTGTCCGAGTCGCTACGCGCGTCCTTCCGGGCCCGCGCCATCCCATCGCCACTGCTGGTGGCCGCCGGCCCGATCTCGCTCTCCGATCCGCGCCGCTACGACGTGCCGGCGACGGTGATCGCGTGCGAGTTCCCCAGCGTGGAGTTGCGGTCACTGATTGAGCAGGGTTCGCCCTACACTGCCGAGCTCGCCCGCATTCGTGATGTCTCTTACATCGACCTGCCGACGGGGCACTGGCCGCAGTTCACCCGCCCTGTCGAGCTCGGGGAGGTGATTCTTACCGCTCTCCAAGAGGCCTGACGACCGGTCGGCTGGTGCGGTCGCTGATGGGCCCTGTCAGGATGGGTTGCCATGGTGGTGGCGATGGCTTCAACGAAGGATTTGACCGACTGGCTGCGCGGCAGTGGGTTGTTGGTCGTCCTGTTCGTGGTTGGGGCGATCCTGCTGTCCCGACTGACCCGGTGGATCAGCGGACGCATCTATCAGCGGATCGACGCCCATCCGGCGAGCACCGGGCAGATAGCCGACGAGGGAGCCAAGCACCGCCACGTCGTGACCCAGGGCCTGACCTGGCTCATCATCGTGGCGATCTACTCGATCGCCGCCGTGCTCATCCTGCAGCGCCTGAACGTCCCGGTGACCGGCCTGGTCGCGCCCGCCGCGGTGCTCGGCGTCGCGCTCGGCTTCGGCGCCCAGCGGATCGTGCAGGACATCCTGGCGGGCACGTTCATCATCTTCGAGCGCCAGTACGGCTTCGGCGACACGATCCGGATCGGCACACTGGGCTCGGAGACCGGCGTGACCGGCACAGTCGAAGAGGTAACCCTCCGGATCACCCGCCTGCGAACCCTCCAGGGCGAAGTGGTGATGATCCCCAACGGCCAGATCGTGCAGGTCATCAACATGTCCCGCGACTGGGCACGGGCGGTCATCGACGTGCCGGTGCCGACCAGCGTCGACCTGACCCGGGCCCGCGAGATCCTCCAGGAGGTCACCGTGGCCGCGGTCGAAGACCCGAACCTGGGCGCCCTGCTGCTGGACGCGCCGACGGTGCTCGGCGTGCAGAGCCTCGAAGTCGACTCGGTGCACCTGCGGATCGTGGCCCGCACACTGCCGGGCAAGCAGTTCGACGTCGGCCGCGAGCTACGTTCCCGAGTAGCCATCGCCTTCCAACACGAAGGCGTCCGGGTAGCCACGGCCCTGGACACCGCCGAGCCGATGGCCGCCTCATGAGCCGCTTGAAGCTGGGCAAGATCCGGCTCTCCACCGTCGTGCTCCTGGTGATCTTCTTGCTGGCCTTTGTCGGCTACTTCCTGCTGCGCCCGGAGCAGACGAACGCGATGGGCGGCGAGCAGCCGGGCTCCAACTCCCAGCAGCGAAACAGCCCGCCACCCTCGCCCACCCCGACACCACGCGAGACCCACTCGACACCGACGCAGTCGACGCCACCGACCCGCTCGACGACACCGACGCCGCGGTCGACCACACCGACAACCCCGCCTTCGACGACGCCAGAACCACCGTCGGAGAGCCCGTCCGGCCCACCGTCGCCGACGCTGGCCCCGCAGGACCCCTCCGAGGCCCCAAGCAACTAGAGCCTTTCTTCACTTCCGATCACCATGAGCCAGGCAGTCGTCACCGCCAGATGACCCGGAGGTGCCCGGATCCCAGCCACCGCCAGCCGACCTGGCCTCATCGCCAGTGCCCCGACCCCGGCCATCGTGATCGGAGGCCCGCGATGATCGGCAGGACAGGTGCTAGGCGTCGGTCGGGTCGAGCATGCGGGCGTAGTACGTGACGTTGGCTACGTGCTCGACGATTTTGCGGATCGACCAGGCGCCGTCTTCGGGTTCGTGGTCCAGGGCCTCGGTGTCGAGCTGCCCGAGCCTCGCCCGGTAGCAGGCGGCGAGCCGGGTCAGTCGGCTGCGTGCCTCGTCGAGGTCGACCTCCGTGAACCGGGCGAAGTCGGCATGGGTGGTCACCGTCCGGCCGTGCCACTCGTCGGGGATCGTCGGCAGGCCGGCGAGCCGGCAGTCGATCTCGGCGAGGTGGTCGACGAGGTGATCGGCGACGCGGCGGATCGCCTTGTGCGGCGTCCAGGCGTTGCCGTCCCGGTGCACGGGACGCCCGTCCCATCCGAGCCAGCTTTCGGCCCGGCCCAGCACCTCGTCGACCGCCGCCGGAATCAGTTCAATGATCATGGGCCGAAGGTAGGAGCCGAACAGTTCGGTCGGCGCCGAAGTGTCGGCGGCCTACCGTTGGGCGATGACCACCGATGTCGACCTGGCCGCGGCCGCGCGGCTGATCGCCGAGCCGGCCCGCGCTGCCATGCTCGACGCGCTGCTATCGGGCCAGGCGCTGGCCGCCGGCGAGCTCGCCCGGGCCGGTGGTGTGCGGGCCTCGACGGCCAGCGGCCACCTGTCCCAACTCGTCGAGGGCGGTCTGGTCGCGGTCACCCACAGCGGGCGGCACCGTTATTTCCGGCTGGCCTCGCCCGACGTGGCCCACGCACTGGAGGCACTGGGCGCGATCAGCCCGCCACGACCGATCCGCTCGCTGCGCCAGTCCCGCACGGACGAGGCGATGACGCTGGCGCGCACCTGCTACGACCATCTGGCCGGCGTCGTGGCGGTGTCCCTCGTCGACGCCTTCGTAGCCGACGAGCTCCTGGCGGCCGGCGGCGACGGGTTCACCCTGACCCCGACGGGCGCCGAGGTGCTGGCCGACGCGGGCGTGGACGTGGTGGGCGCCAAGACCAGCCGGCGGGCCTTCGCCCGCTCGTGCCTCGATTTCACCGAACGCCGCCCCCACCTGGCCGGCGCCCTCGGCGCGGCGCTGTGCGCCCAGACCCTCGCGGACGGCTGGTTCGTGCGGCGCGCGCCCGGCCACCGCGCCCTCCGGATCACCGACGAGGGCCGGCGTCAGCTCGCGAAGCGCTGGAACATCACGGTCTAGCCGCTGGGCTTGCTGAGCATCCGGGCGACCATCTCGAACGACGCGGCGCCCAGGTCCAGATTGGCGGCGGCCGCGCGGATCGGCTGCTCGAGCTGCGGGTCGTAGCCCTCGAGGCCCGTCTCCTCCTCGACCACCTGGCCGAGCAGGAACATCGTCCGGAGTACGGCGGTGGCGTCCTCGCCGGTGTCGCCGTAGGGGACGTTCATCTCAGCGGAGTCCGCGTAGAGCGAGAGCTGGATGCCGGTGCGATCGTGGCTGATCTCGCCGCCGTCGTCGGTCAGGCTGGCCTCGACCTCGCCCAACAGCAGCTTTGCCCGGGTGACCACCTGCTGCCAGACCTGCTTGTCCGGCCCGGCACCGAAATCCTGGTAGTCCTCGGCGGCTTCCAGCGCCTCGTCCCAGCTCTGCTCCGGCTGCCGGCGCAGGAACAGGAGGTCATAGCTCACGGGCGCAGCGTACCGGCGACGGTCGACGCATGGATGAGCGTGAACAGGTGCCGTTGGTGGCCGTTAGACGGATCCGCGATCGTCTCTTCGCGGCCAGTCCAGACCTGACCGGCCGGCACCGCGGTGAAGCTTGCCGGGCTCGAAACCCACGGGGATCAGCATTCGGTGGAGCCGAGGGGACTTGAACCCCTAACCCCTGCCTTGCAAAGGCAGTGCTCTGCCAGTTGAGCTACGGCCCCGACGGCGGGTGGAGCCGCCAGATCGGAAAACTATCGGAGGTCGGGAGCGGTGGTCGCCTCGTGCCACAGGGCCCGCTCGTCGCTGGACGCCTTGACCTTCTTGACGACCAGGGCGGCGACGCCTACGACTCCGACGATGATCAGGAGCTTCTTCAACATTGGGGGAATCCCCTCACGCTCGCAACCGTCTGAAGTGGGGCTAGCTGGAATCGAACCAGCGACCTCAGAGTTATCAGCTCTGCGCTCTAACCGACTGAGCTATAGCCCCGTGCGACCGGGCAAGGTTACCGTACCGCCCTGGCTTCCCCCAACTTGGATACCCGGCGCGGCGCTGGGGGGTGACCGACAAGGAGGCGCGACGCCGAAGCGTCACGCCTCCTCGCTGTAGAACAGGGCCTAGTCGCGCTCGGCGAGCGTGAGCTCGACGCCGCCGACCAGGTCGGCGCAGACGTTGTAGATGAACGCGCCCAGGGTGGCCAGTGCGGTGAAGAGCACCACGTTGACCACGCCGATCAGGGCCGACGTGCCGATCACGCCCTTGGCCGTGATCTTGAACGTGCTGCCGTCGCTGCCGCCGCTGGCGCTGATCAGGTCGCCCAGGCTGGTGTTGACCTTCTCGAAGACGCCCATCGCGTCGAGTGCCAGGTAGAGCACCGACGTCGCGACGATGACCACGATGAAGAGCACCAGAGACACGGCGAACGAGAACTTGAACACCGACCACGGGTCGATCCGCTTGACGTTGAGCCGGGCCCGCCGCGGGCCACGCGCGGCCCCGCCGGCCACCGTCGAACGCGCGGTGCGGACCGCCTCGGTCACCCGGGCAGCGCCCACCGCGGAAGCGGGAGCAGCGCCAGCGGCACCGGCCGCGCCGGCCGCACCAGGCCGGGTCGCGGTAGCGGCGGCCTGAGGCGCGCCGCCACCGAGACCACCAAAGCCAAGGCCCGAACCGGCGTCACCGGGACGCTCACCCGGGCGCGACGCACCCGGACGCGTGATGGTCGGAGGCACGGACCCGCCGCCCGACAGGCCACCGCCGACCGAAGTGCCGACGGAGACCGGCGGCTTCGGACCGGACCCGGAAGCTGCCGCGCTGGCGGCACCGGACGACTCGGAACTCCCGTCGGGCGCGTTGCCACCCTCGCCGGGAGTTTCCGGCGGCGGTGTCATGCCCGGTGCACGGGTGAACTTGGGCGACGGTGCGTCGGCGGGGACTACCGCCCGGCCTACTGCCGCACGGCCGGTCGCAGACGAGCCGCTGTCCGCGGTCTCGCCTTCGGCCGGGGTGGTCGAGGCCCCCGCAGTCCCCGACTTCGCCTGTGTCTCCGTCATCAACTAGTCCTGTTCGTCGGGCTCGTCGGCATTGCGAGCGATGGCCACGATGGTTACGCCGTCCGGAAGGTCCATGAGCTTGACCCCCATTGTGTTCCGATCGCGCGTTCGGCGTACAGGCTTCACCGGAGTCCGGATAACACCACCATTGCTCGTTATAGCAAACAGCTCATCGTCGGGACTGATCACCACCGCTCCAACGAGACCGCCCCGACGCTCGGTGAGCTTAGCGGTCAGTACGCCCTTTCCGCCGCGCCCCTGCACCGGGTACTCAGAGATAGGCGTGCGCTTCGCATAGCCACCATTGGTGGCCACCAGCACGTCCAAATGCTCCATGCCGTCCCGGACAACCTCCATGGCCAGCAGTTCGTCCTCGCCGGTGAACCGCATGCCGATGACACCGGAGGTGGCCCGGCCCATCGGGCGCAGCGCCTCGTCGGTCGCGTTGAACCGGATCGCCTGCGCCATCTTGGACACCAGCAGCAGGTCGTCCCCGATGCCGGCGAGCGCGGCGCCAACGAGCTCGTCCTCGTCGCGCAGGTTGATCGCGATGATGCCGCCCGAGCGGTTGGAGTCGAACTCCTCCAGCTTGGTCTTCTTGACCAGGCCGTTGCGGGTGGCCAGGACCAGGTAGGGCGCCACACCGTAGTTGGCGATCTCGATCACCTGTGCGATGTGCTCGTCCGGCTGGAACGCCAGCAGGTTGGCCACGTGCTGGCCGCGGGCGGTGCGACTCGCCTCCGGCAGCTCGTACGCCTTGGCGCGGTAGACCCGGCCCTTGTTCGTGAAGAACAGGATCCAGTCGTGCGTCGAGCAGACGAAGAAGTGGCTGACGATGTCGTCCTGCCGCAACCCCGCTCCGCTGACACCCTTGCCGCCCCGCCGCTGCGAGCGGTAGAGGTCGACCTTGGTGCGCTTCGCGTACCCGGTGCGGGTGATCGTCACGACCACGTCCTCGCGGGCGATGAGGTCTTCCATCGAGACCTCGCCGTCGAACGGGATGATCTTGGTGCGGCGCTCGTCGCCCCACTTGGCGACGATCTCGCTGAGCTCGTCGGCGACGATCTTCCGCTGCCGCTCCGGCTTGGCGAGGATGTCGCGCAGGTCGGCGATGTCGATCTCGATCTTCGCCAACTCGTCGATGATCTTCTGCCGCTCCAGGGCCGCGAGGCGGCGGAGCTGCATGTCGAGGATCGCGGTCGCCTGGATGTCGTCGATGTCCAGCAGGGTCCGCAGCCCGCCGCGGGCGTCTTCGACGGTGGGCGAGCGCCGGATCAGGGCGATGACCTCGTCGAGGGCGTCCAGCGCCTTGACCAGACCGCGCAGGATGTGCGCGCGCTCCTCGGCCTTGCGCAGCCGATAAGCGGTGCGGCGCTGGATGACGTCGATCTGGTGCTCGACGTAGTAGCGGATGAACTGCGCCAGGTTGAGCGTGCGCGGCACGCCGTCGACCAGCGCCAGCATGTTGGCGCCGAAGGTCTCCTGAAGCTGGGTGTGCTTGTACAGGTTGTTGAGCACGACCTTCGCGACCGCGTCGCGACGCAGCACGATCACGATCCGCATGCCCGTGCGGCCCGAGGACTCGTCCCGGATGTCGGCGATGCCGCCGATCTTGCCCTCGCGGATCAGTTCGGCGATCCGCTCGGCCAGGTTGTCGGGGTTGACCTGATAGGGCAGCTCGCTGACGACGAGGCAGGCGCGACCCTTCTTGTCTTCCTCGACCTCGACCACCGCGCGCATCCGGATCGAGCCGCGACCGGTGCGGTAGGCGTCCTGGATCGCCTGCTGACCGACGATCAGGCCGTAGGTCGGGAAGTCAGGACCCTTGACGATGCCCAGCAGCGCTTCGAGCGTGGTGGCCTCGTCCTCCTCCGGGTTGTCGAGGCACCACTTGACCGCCTCGGCGACCTCCCGCAGGTTGTGCGGCGGGATCTTGGTGGCCATGCCGACCGCGATGCCCTCGGCGCCGTTGACCAGGAGGTTGGGGATCCGCGACGGCAGGATCACGGGCTCCTTGGCCCGGCCGTCGTAGTTGTCCTGGAAGTCGACGGTGTCCTCGTCGATGTCCCGGAGCATCTCCATGGCCAGCGGGTCGAGCTTGCACTCGGTGTACCGCATGGCGGCGGCCGGGTCGTTGCCCGGCGAGCCGAAGTTGCCGTTGCCGTCGACCAGCGGGTAGCGCAGCGACCAGGTCTGTGCCATCCGGACCAGCGCGTCGTAGATCGCGGAGTCGCCGTGCGGGTGGAACTGACCCATCACGTCGCCGACGACCCGGGAACACTTCACGTAGCCGCGGTCGGGCCGGTAGCCCGAGTCGTACATCGCGTAAAGGATCTTGCGGTGAACCGGCTTGAGACCATCGCGGACGTCCGGAAGCGCACGCCCGACGATGACGCTCATCGCGTAGTCGAGGTACGAGCGCTGCATCTCGACCTCGAGCCCGACCGGCTCGATGCGGTCGCGACTGCTTACCGCGGCCGCCGCCGCCTCAAGATCCGGCTCGTTGGCCTCGGGGATATCCGTCACAATTAATCCTTTTTCGCCCTAAATGCCGTCTTTGTCCTGTGGATAACGGCTGTGGAAACCGACCTGTCTGTGGATAACTTCAGCGCTCGCTCAGTCCCGGGGCCGACTCATACACGCGAGCCGACCCCCGAACGGTTGCGTCAGATGTCGAGGAACCGCACGTCTTTCGCGTTGCGCTGGATGAACGAGCGCCGGGCCTCGACGTCTTCGCCCATCAGCACGCTGAAGAGCTCGTCGGCGGTCGCCGCGTCGTCGAGCGTCACCTGGCGCAGGGTGCGGGTGCCCGGGTTCATCGTGGTCTCCCACAGCTCCGGGTAGTTCATCTCGCCCAGACCCTTGAACCGCTGGATGTCGTCCGGCTTGGCGTTGGGCTTGGTCTCCTGGCGGAGCCGGATCAGCCCGTCACGCTCGCGGTCCGAGTACGCGTACTGCGCGTCGTCGCCCTTCTTGTTCCACTTGATCTTGTAGAGCGGCGGCGACGCCAGGTAGACGTGGCCGAGCTCGACCAGCGGACGCATGAAGCGGAACAGCAGGGTGAGCAGCAGCGTCTGGATGTGCTGGCCGTCGACGTCGGCGTCGGCCATCAGCACCACCTTGTGGTAGCGCAGCTTCTCCAGGTCGAAGTCGTCGTGGATGCCGGTGCCCAGCGCCGTGATCAGCGCCTGGACCTCGTTGTTCTTCAGCACCCGGTCGATCCGGGCCTTCTCCACGTTGAGGATCTTGCCGCGGATCGGCAGGATCGCCTGCACCCGCGGGTCACGGCCCTGCTTGGCCGAGCCACCGGCCGAGTCACCCTCGACGATGAACACCTCGGACTCGCGCGGGTCGGTCGACTGGCAGTCGGCCAGCTTGCCCGGCATCGAGCCGGACTCCAGCAGCGACTTGCGGCGGGCCAGCTTGCGGGCCTGCTGCGCGGCGATCCGGGCGCGAGAGGCCTGGGTCGCCTTCGTGATGATCGTCTTGGCCTCGCTGGGGTTGCGCTCCAGCCAGTCGTTGAGCCACTCGTTGCAGACCCGCTGCACGAAGCTCTTCACCGGGGTGTTGCCCAGCTTGGTCTTGGTCTGGCCCTCGAACTGCGGGTTGGCCAGCTTGACCGACACGATCGCCGCGAGGCCTTCCCGGATGTCCTCACCGGTGAGCTTCTCGTCGCCCTTGAGGATCTTCTTCTCGGCGCCGTACTTGTTGACCACACCGGTCAGCGCCGCGCGGAAGCCCTCTTCGTGGGTGCCGCCCTCGTGGGTGTTGATCGTGTTGGCGAAGGTGTAGACCGACTCGCCGTACGACTCGTTCCACTGCATGGCGATCTCGACCGCCATGCCCTCCTCTTCACCACCGAACTCGATCACGGACTTGTGGATCGACGACTTGGAGTTGTTGAGGTGCCGGACGAAGTCGGCGATGCCGCCCTTGTAGAGGAAGGTCACCTCGCGCGGCTTGCCGTCCTCCTCGTTGCCCGCACGCTCGTCGCGGAAGTGGATGGTGAGCCCGCGGTTCAGGAACGCGTACTCCTGGAGACGCCGGTAGATCGTCTCGAAGGTGAACTCGGTCGTCTCGAAGATCTTCTCGTCGGGCCAGAACGAGACCGAGGAACCGGTCGTGTTGGTGGTCTCACCCTTCTCCAGCGGCCCCGGCTTGGAGTTGGTGTAGCTCTGCCGGTACACGTTCCCGGACTTGTGGATGACCACCTGCATCCGGGTCGACAGGGCGTTGACCACGGAGACGCCGACGCCGTGCAGGCCGCCGGAGACCGCGTACGCCTTGCCGTCGAACTTGCCGCCGGCGTGCAGGACGGTCAGCGCGACCTCGACACCCGGCTTCTTCAGCGTCGGGTGGAGGTCGACGGGGAAACCACGGCCGTTGTCGACGACGCGCACGCCACCATCGGCGAGCAGCACGACGTCGATCGTGTCGCAGTAGCCGGCCAGGGCCTCGTCGACCGCGTTGTCGACGACCTCCCAGACCAGGTGATGCAGGCCACGTTCACCGGTCGACCCGATGTACATACCGGGGCGCTTGCGGACGGCCTCGAGCCCCTCGAGCACCTGGATCGATGCGGCGCCGTACTCCTGCTTTTTCTGCGTTGCCACTCTGGCCACTTTCTCGCGCCGCCCCGGCGTCCTGCGACGCTCGGTGCGCGGGTATGGCGGGACGGCCACCGACGACCGGCGCGACCGGGGTCTGGGCGCACCGTTCGCCGCGCCTTCCCGCGGTCACGATCGGCTGGACAAGACACGCGGGCGGCCCCGGGCCGGGGAGGACCCGATTCGGTCGTCCGCGCGTCGTCCTTCGTCTGCCACCAATGTTACCGGGCCGGAAGCGTGAACACCCATCCGGCGCACCCCAAAAACGGCGCTAGAAGCGCCACAGCGGCTCGAACCCCGGTATCCGCGACTCCCCCCACACGAATGCCCCTTGCGCGAGTGCCAGCCCGCCGTCGACCCCTTTTCCCCGTCGATCATGAGCTGGCTTCGGTGGCCGGTGTTGCCGCAGGGAGCGATGGTCCGGGCAAATCGGAAATCCGGGCCATGATCCCCACTCCAAAGGTGACCCTTCGGGGGTCGCGCGAACGGGCAGCCGTGCCGTAGTTTCTGCGGCGCGATCCGATCGGGGCAAGCCCCCCGCCGCGGGATACCCCCTCGCCGGTTTCGGGCCTCGCCGGTTTCGAGATCTTGCGGAACGGAGAAGGGTGACCCGATGGGTCTGGACAACGTCGCCGTCCACTGGCCGCGCACCGGCCGCTTCTACGACCCGGTCGCCCCGGCCGAGTTCGTGGACTTCGCCGACCTGGCGGACGCGCCTGACGTCGCCGCGCCCACCGCGGCCCTCGCGGGCCACGTCGCCAAGACTGGCACCGTCCGCGCGACGGCCTACACCGAGCTGGTCGATCTCCTCCTCGGGCTCGAAGGTGTGCTCTACGCCACAGAGGCCGCGGCGGAAGACGAAGACCCGGTGATCGACCCGGACGGGTGCGCCTGGATCGCGGGTGGGTTGGAGCGCTTCGTCGAGGGTCACCGACCGCACGGCGAGGTTGTCACGTTCGACACGGTCGGTGCCGTGCTGCACACCGCGCTGTCGGGCGGGCGGCTGGCCGACCAGCAACTGCGCTGGCTCGACGGGCGGATGGACGCACTGCTCGACGAGTCGGGCGACGCGCCGCAGTGGAGCTTCGCCCGCAGCGAGCTCGCGGTCCTGTCCCGCTTCTACCGCCGCTGCGCGGACCGCGGCTTCGCCGTCTACGCCGACTACTGACGCATCGTCGCCGGCAGGTTCACGAGCTTCTAAAGACACTGACCGCTTTACGCGCGTCCGCGGTGGTCCGGACCGCTTGCTCCCGCGCGCACCGGTCAGGGCCCCACTTCGTGGGCCCTGCCCTGCCGGGTCCGCGATACACAACCCGAACGGGTGTCGGGGCGGGTCAGCCGTAGGTGTCGCGGGGGCCGCGGCCCTGGACCCGGCGGGGACCCTTGTTCCACGACGGCGCGGCCGGGCCGTGGATGTGCAGCTTCTTGACGACGTTGTGGCCCACCTCGCCGGCGATCCGCTTGAGCAGCGACGCGGCCAGCAGGCGGAGTTGGGTGGCCCAGGCTGTCGACTCGGCCTCGACGGTGAGCTCTCCGTCGGCGAGTTTGATCGGGCGGCAGTGCGAGGCGACGTCCGGGCCGACGACTTTCTCCCAGGCGCCGAAGACCTTCGCCTCCGCTGCCGGCTTCTGCCAGCCGCGGGCCTTCATCAGGCGCTCCAACACCGCGCCGAACAGTTGCGGGTCGCGTGGGTCCGGGCCCGGGCCGGAATAGCCGCGGAGCCGCTTGCCCCGGCCGCCACCGTCACCGCTGACTGCGGATCGACGCCGGGGCGCGGTCGCGGCGCGCTTGGCCAGAGCGGCATCCAGCGCCGCCCGTGCCAGTTCCGGTCCGCGCGGCCCGTCCGCCGGTCCGCTCGCACCGGCATCGACTGCCGACGGCGGCGTTCCGTGGCCGGCCGTCGCGGGCGTTTCCTTGCCGGGCGCAGGCGTTGCTTTGGCGGACGCGGGCGTTCCCTTGCCGGGCGCGGGCGTTCCCTTGCCGGACGCAGGCGTTCCCTTGCCGGACGCAGGCGGCGTACCGGGGTCGGGTGTCGCCTTCGGCTCGCCGCGCCTGGCGGGCACGCGGCGGGGGCGGTCGCCGGCGGGCTGGTCAGTCGGCACGGCGGATCGTCCCCTCGGATACCTCGTAGCGGGCGCCGCGCAACGCGGCCGGCACGTCGTCCGGCACCGCGCAGGTCACCAGGAGCTGGCTCGCGCCGCCGACCAACTCCGCCAGTCGTTCGCGCCGACCCGCGTCCAGTTCGGCGAACACGTCGTCGAGGGCCAGCACCGGCTCGATGCCGTCGGCCCGCAGCAGGTCGTAGGCGGCGAGCCGCAACGCCAGCGCGTACGACCAGGACTCGCCGTGGCTCGCGTAGCCCTTGGCCGGCAGCGTGCCCAGCGTCAGCGTCAGGTCGTCGCGGTGCGGGCCGGTCAGCGTCACGCCGCGATCCACTTCGGACGAACGTCCGGCGGCCAGCGCCTCCAGCAACGCCTGCTCCAGCGTGGCCCGATCCCCGGCACCGACCTCGACGCCGGACCGGTAGGCGATGCCCGCCGCACCCCGGCCGGCCGCGACGGCGTCGTACGCCTTGGCCACGAACGGCCCCAGCGCGTTGACCAGGTCCAGCCGGCCGGCCAACAACTCCGCGCCGTGCCGGGCCAGGTGCGTGTCCCAGACATCCAGTGTGGACAGATCACCGCCGCGGGTGCCACCGGTCTTCCGGGACAGGTAGGCGGTGCGCAACAGCGCGTTACGTTGCTTGACCACGCGGTCGTAGTCGGCGCGCACGCCGGCGTACCGGGGCTGGCGCGCGACCAACAGGTCGTCGAGATAACCCCGGCGGAAAGCCGGATCGCCGCGGACCAACTCCAGGTCCTCCGGTGCGAACAGCACCATCCGCAGCGCGCCGAGCACGTCACGGGCGCGGCGGACCGGAGACCGGCCCAGCCGCGCCCGGTTGGCCTTGCCGGGCACGATCTCCAGCTCGACCAGCAGCTCGCGTCCATCGTGGACGACCAGGCACCGGATCACCGCCGCGGCGGCGCCGGCGCGCACCAGCGGGGCGTCCGTGGCGACCCGGTGACTGTCCAGGGTCGCCACGTAGCCCAACGCTTCCAGCAGGTTTGTCTTGCCGACCCCGTTGGGGCCGACCAAGACACTCGTCCCAGCGGACAGGTCGACCGCCACCGCCTCGTACGAGCGGAAGTCGACCAGCTCGAGCCGCTGGACGTACACCGTCAGCTCTTGTGGACGGGGTGCCCACCGAACTGGTTGCGCAGTGCGGCCACCGCCTTCATCGCGGGCGAGTCGTCTTCGCGCGACTCGAAGCGGGCGAACAGCGACGCGGCGATGACGTGCATCGGCACCGCGAGCCGGATCGCCTCTTCGACCGTCCAACGACCCTCGCCGGTGTCGTCGGCGTAGCCCTTGATCGCTTCCAGCGCCGGGTCCTCGTCGAGCGCCCGGTCGAGCAGGTCGAGCAGCCAGGACTTGATGACCGTGCCCTCGCGCCACGACTTGATGACGCCGGGCACGTTGGTCACCAGCTCCGAGGCGCCGAGCAGCTCGTAGCCCTCGGCGTACGCGTGCATCAGGCCGTACTCGATGCCGTTGTGGACCATCTTGGCGTAGTGCCCGGCGCCGACCGGCCCGGCGTGCACGAAGCCGAACTCGCCGGCGGGCTTGAGCGCCTCGAAGATCGGCATGAGCCGCCCGATGTGCTCGTCGGAACCGCCGGCCATCAGCGCGTAGCCGAGCTGGTTGCCCCAGATGCCGCCCGAGACGCCGACGTCGACGTAGCCGATGCCCTGCGGGTCGAGCCGCTCCGCCCGCGGGCCGTCGCTGCTGAACCGGGAGTTGCCGCCGTCGATGATGATGTCGCCGGGGCTGAGATGGGTGGCCAGTTCGTCGATCGTGGCCTCGGTGACGCCGGCCGGCACCATCACCCAGACGGCGCGCGGAGCGGACAGCTTCGCGACCAGGTCGGCCGTTGATGTGGCGTCGGAGATCTCTTGCTTATGGTCGAATCCGACGACCTCGTGGCCGGCGGCGCGCAGACGTTCGCGCATGTTGCCGCCCATCCGGCCCAGGCCGATGAGTCCCAGCTGCATAGCGGGTTCCCCTCCCGTTGACGTGCCCTTTGCTCGTGCCGTACCCGCCGGTCAGCGAGTTACCCGGATCGGCATGATCAGGTACCGATATCCGGAGACGATCTCGCCGTCGTCGCCGGCGGGCGAGATCACGGCAGGCTTGAACGCGTCGACGAAGGAGAGGAGGGCCGTCGGCGCGAGTAGGTTCTGCAGCCCGTCGATCAGGTACTGCGGGTTGAAGCCGATGGTCAGCGGCTCGCCGCTGAAGGTGGCCTCCATCGCCTCGCTCGCCCGCGCCTCTTCGCTGGCGCCGGCCTCGACGACCAGGCCGTCGGGGCCGAAGCTGAGCAGCACCGGGGTGGTGCGCTCAGCGACCAGGGCGACGCGCCGGACGACCTCGATCAGCGCCGGCACGGAAACCCGGGCCTCGGCGTTGTGGCTGGCGGGGAAGAGCGAGCGCACCGGCGGGTAGTTGGCACCGTCGAGCAGTCGGCTGGTGGTGCGCCGCGTGCCGGCGGAGAAACCGATCATGCCCTCACC
Organism: Asanoa ishikariensis; assembly: GCF_900107455.1. Lineage (GTDB taxonomy): Bacteria > Actinomycetota > Actinomycetes > Mycobacteriales > Micromonosporaceae > Asanoa > Asanoa ishikariensis. Next base: position 94,635 of record NZ_FNQB01000001.1, read on the forward strand.
GGCGCCGCCGTGCGCCAGCGACATCGTGACGTCGCCACCGAGCGGACCCAGGGTCTTGGCGGTGTCGTTGAGCGTGCGGGCCGGCACGAGGGCGTTGAGGCTGATCTCGGGGTCCTCTGGGCGCCACTCCAGCTCGCGCATGGCCAACCGGTAGCGGTCGGTGGCGAGCAGGGCGATGTTGCCGCCCGAGAGCTCGAGCCGCACGCCGGTCATCATCGGCAGCGTCTCGTCACGGCCCGCGGCGATCGCGACCTGGGCCACCGCCGTAGCGAAGGCCGCGGCGTCGATCGTGCCGGCGCTGGCGGGCATCGCCGGGAGGCTCGGGTAGTCCTCGACCGGCATGGTCGGCAGGGTGAACCGGGCGCTGCCGCAGACGAGCTCGAGGTGCGAACCGACAGCGGCGATGTCGACCGGCTTGCCGGGCAGTGCCTTGGTGATCTCGGCGAGCAGGCGGCCGGAGACCAGTGCGGCGCCGTCGGCGTCACCCTGGATGTCGACGGTCACCTGGCTGGAGACCTCGTAGTCGAAGCCGGAGACCTCGAGGCTGCCGTCAGAGACACGCAGCATCACACCGGCGAGCACAGGGACGGACGGGCGACTGGGCAGGCTCTTCGCCGTCCATGCCACAGCGTCGGCGAGCGCGTCGCGCTCCACACGGAACTTCATGCGTTGCCTCCGGGTCGGCTAGGACGGGGCCGGGTCAGATACAAGATGCCCCAAGGCACCTTAAGGCGAGGCTCGGCCTGCCGTGCGCCCGACCCCGGTGATTTCTGGCGAGGTTCTACGGCCATGCACAAATCCCCAGACGTGATGATTGGTTTTGTTCTCTCTAAAGAGATAAACAGTCGTCTTCATCGGTCCTGTGCGAACTGTGGAGAACCCGAGTTTTCGCAGCTCAGACACGTTATCCACCGGTGTCGAACATGTGGAGGAACCTGCGGGTAACTCGCCCGCCGATCCACAGGCTCGTCTTCGCACACAGCGACGCGAAGTTGTCCACCGGTTGTCCACCGGGTTTCCCAAGGGTTTCTCCCCAGGCCTTGGAGATCATCTTCGGGCTTTCCCCAGAACCTTCAACACGGTGCGCACAAGTCGGCCGCCGCTGTGGATGCTCGGCCCCGCGTCCACAGCACTGTCCCCAGCCCTCATCCACAGGCTGTGTGGATATCGACGGGCACGACCACGACGCCGTCCACGACAGTGGACAGCGGCTGTGGATTCGATGTGGGAACTGTGGATAGGCGCGAGTCACCTGTGTGTTCGGGGGATAACCGCTCCTTACATGTGCAGAAACCTGGGGACGCAGAATGATCCAGACTAATCCTAGTAAACAACCTAATCCGGACAATACTGGAAACGCGGGCAGCAACGATTTTTCGTTGTGTGGACACCGCTGGGGGTATGCCTGTGGGCAAGCTGGGGAAAACAGTGCCGGTCTGTGGATAGACGACGGCCTGTGGACGGAGCCAGGTTTTGTGGATCGAGCGAGGCCGGGTTGTGAATACCCGGGTGCTATCAGGAGCTTTGCTTGATCCGGTTCGTCAGCTCGGCGATCTGGTTGTACAGCGAGCGCCGTTCGGCCATCTGCTGGCGAATCTTCCGGTCCGCGTGCATCACCGTGGTGTGGTCGCGGCCGCCGAACGCCTGCCCGATCCGGGGAAGAGACAGGTCGGTCAACTCACGACAGAGGTACATGGCCACCTGGCGGGCGTTGACGAGCACGCGCGAGCGGGAGTGGCCGCGGAGGTCTTCGAGCGAGACTCCGAAGTAGTCGGCCGCGCCCACCATGATCTGGTCGGCGGTGATCTCCGGGCCCGAGCCGTCCGGGATGAAGTCGCGGAGCACCTCTTCGGCGATCGCGAGCTCCACAGGGGAGCGGGTCAGCGACGCGAACGCGGTCACCCGGATCAGCGCGCCCTCGAGCTCGCGGATCGAGTTGGAGATTCGGGACGCGATGAACTCCAACACGTCCGGTGGCGCGTACAGCCGCTCCTGCGCGGCCTTCTTCTGGAGGATCGCGATGCGCGTCTCCAGATCGGGCGGCTGGATGTCGGCGAGCAGCCCCCACTCGAACCGGGTACGCAGCCGATCCTCCAATGTGGCCAGCTGCTTCGGTGAGCGGTCGGACGTGATGACGATCTGCTTGTTCGCGTTGTGCAGGGTATTGAAGGTGTGGAAGAACTCTTCCTGCGTACGCTCGCGGTTCTCCAGGAACTGGATGTCGTCGATCAGCAGGATGTCGACGTCGCGGTAGCGGCGCTGGAACGCACTGGTCTTGTCGTCCCGCAGCGAGTTGATGAAGTCGTTGGTGAACTCTTCGGTCGAGACGTAGCGCACCGAGCGGGCGTTGCCGAGCGTCGTGGCGTAGTGGCCGATCGCGTGCAGCAGGTGCGTCTTGCCCAACCCGGAGCTGCCGTAGATGAACAGCGGGTTGTAGGCCTTCGCCGGCGACTCGGCGACCGCGACCGACGCGGCGTGCGCGAACCGGTTGGACGAGCCGATGACGAACGTCTCGAACATGTACTTCGGGTTCAGCCGGTTCCCGCCGCCGTCGGCACCGCCGCGGCGGTCGTCGCGGCGCGGGTCGCCGGAGCGACCGGGTCCGCTGTCGGAACCGCTGTCCCGCCGCATCGGCTGGGTCGGCGGCTCGTCGTAGGGATGGACACCGCGGTTGTCACCGCCCGGGCGGCCGTCGCGGCGGTCCGGGGGCTGCGACTGCGGACGCGGGGAGTACGGCGTCGGCGTGCCGTAGGTCGTGCCGCCCGTCTGGTAGCCAGGGGTGGCCGAGGGCGGGGCCGGCGGGTACGGGGTGGCGAAGAGCACGTCCTGCCGGTCGCGGTCGACGTCACGCGGCTGTGGGTTCGCCGACGGGACGGTCGGGCGGGCCGTGCCGACCGCGCCGGTGCCCGCCGGGCGAGGTGCCGGGGCGGCGGGGCTGCTCGGCGCCGGGTCGATCGGGTCCAGCGGCGGGTTGGGCTTGGGTTGGATGATGCTGTGCAGGGCGGTCGGCGCGTTGAGCGCGCTCACCTGCTCCTCGGGCCGTGAGTCGGCGCCGCCGGGTTGCGGTGTCGAGCTCGGCCGCTGCGTGGGGGGCTGCGGGGCCGGCTGAGCGGCGAGCGCCGGGCGGGGTGCCGGCGGCGCGGCCGGGCTCTGGGGCTGCGGGAGGTCGAGCTGGCTCAGCGTCTGTGCCGGCGCGAGATGCGGCCGGTCGGTCGAGGTGTCGTCCGGTGCCGTGCTGCGCTGTTGCGGCGGGAACGGCGGGGCGGCGTAACCGCCGGGGTTTTCCGGTGCGCCGGTATAGACGGTGCCGACCGGGCGGCCCTGGCCGTCCTCGGGCGGGCGGACGGTGACCGCGACCTGGATCGCGCGGCCCATTCGGCGGGACAGCGCCTCGGTGATCGCCGGGCGGAGCCGAGACTCGATGACGTCGCGGGTGAAGGCGTCGGGCACGGAGAGCAGCGCGGTGTCCTCGACGATGGCCCGGAGCCGGGTCAGTCGGAGGTAGGCACGCTGCTGGGCGGAGACGATCTCATCCGCGAGCTCGTCCGTCGCCGCCATCCAGACGCCGGCGAGATCGATCGTCTCGGACACCCCGTTGCCACCCCCCTCGCTTCATGTGCTCGGCCACTGGCGGGCCGTATTCAAACCCGCCTTGACCTGGCACAACCCCCGCGTACGGGCGGCTGGCCTGACCGCTGTCCACAAGTTGTCCACAGCCTGTGTGCTGGCCGATCGTGGTGCCGTTACCCATCCGAACGCACGACCGGGTCTCAGCCGATCCGGCATCGGTGTGGTTACACCGTGCCGAACGATTGACCACCTCGCCCGGTTTTGCCCCGTATGGCAGTCGTGAGCCCCCCAGATCGCCGACCAGCAACCCGGCACGCTAACAGCGTTGTCCACACCCCTACAACCGTTGTACACAGAACTGCCTTCTCGGTATACGCAAAAGGGGGCAGGGGGCGGCCGCGTCGTACCCGCCGCGGCCTGCGGGGACGTGGCGTTTCCCGGTGTTTGACGGTCATTGCGTCCGTGCGTAGGCTTGAGCGGCCGCTCCGTCGCCCTCTGGTAGGGTGGCGGATGTTTGCTGCGTAGGTGTGTGAACGCCTCTCGCGCATGCCGGCTCGATGCGCTCGCAAATTGACGTTGTGTCTCGGCGCATCGACCACCACACGACTCGGCCCGTCTCCTCATGGGCCGCCCGACGACGGAGAGCCTGACGTGAGCAAGCGCACCTTCCAGCCGAACAACCGCCGGCGTGCCAAGACCCACGGCTTCCGGCTGCGCATGCGCACCCGCGCCGGCCGCGCGATCCTCTCCGCCCGCCGGTCGAAGGGCCGCAAGGAGCTGTCGGCCTGACCTCAGTCCGGCACCGGGATGGAAGTAGGGCAGCGATGCTGGCCGCCGCGCAGCGACTTCGGCGCCGCGCCGAGTTCTCCACCGCAGTCCGCACCGGCCGCAGCGCCGGTCGCGGTGCGGTGGTCGTCCACCTGACGCTGCCCTCCCAGCCGACTGTGCAGTCCCAGCAGCATCCCGAGTCCCACCCGCACGATCTCGACCAGCCGACGTCCGCCTCCGGTGCGGCCACCGCCACACCGCCGGCGCGCGTCGGCTTCGTCGTGTCCAAGGCAGTCGGGGGTGCCGTCGTCCGCAACCAGGTCAAGCGCCGGTTGCGGCACCTTGCCCGGGAGCGGCTGGAGACTCTGCCGGCGGGCACGACGCTGGTGGTCCGCGCGCTGCCCAGGGCGGCCGACCGCTCGTACCAGCGGCTGGGTGTCGATCTGGACAAGGCGATCGCTCTGGCGCGCGACCCGGCCCAGGGCGACGGGCGCCGCCCGCGGCGATCCGGGCGGGAGCGGTCATGAGTTCTCAGGAAACCATCAGCAACTCGACACCCAAGAACATCAGCATCCCCGCCCGCGTACTGGCTTTTTGCATCATCGCGTACCGTCGTTGGATAAGCCCGGCACTGCCGGCTCGCTGTCGGTTCTATCCGTCGTGTAGCGCCTACGCCCTCGAGGCGGTGTCGCGGCATGGCGCGATCCGTGGAACCGGCCTGGCGATCTGGCGGCTGCTGCGCTGCCACCCCTTCCACCCCGGTGGCTACGATCCGGTGCCGGAACCGCGTCGTCGTCGCCCCGCCAACACGGCGGAACCCCTGGCCGAGTGACGGGAGCCCTTGGTGCACATCAGTCTCGACTGGATCTACTACGGCATTTCGTGGATCCTGCTGCGCTGGCACGGGGTGTGGGACGCCATCGGCGTGCCCGACAAGGCGGTGCTCGGCACCACCTGGTCGTGGATCCTGGCGATCTTCTTCCTGGTCGTCACCGTCCGCGTCATCCTGTTCCCGATCTTCGTCAAACAGATCAAGTCGCAACGCGCTATGCAGGCCCTGCAGCCCAAGGTCAAGGAGCTGCAGGAGAAACACAAGGGTGACCGGGAAACGCTCCAGAAAGAGATCATGGAGCTGTACCGGACGGAGAAGGCCAACCCGCTCATGGGCTGCCTTCCGATGTTCCTGCAGATCCCGGTCTTCCTGGGCCTCTTCCACGTCCTGAAACGGGTAAACCCCAACAACCAGGCGAAGGAGCTGTACGGCTGGACGGCCGCGCAGTTCGACAGCGCGTCGCACGCGACCCTGTTCACCGCACCCATCTCCGGCCGGTTCGGCTCGAGCGCGACCGAGCTCGCCGCCTTGGACGCCAGCGTCGTCACCGTGAAGGTCATCGCGGCCATCCTGGTCGCGGTCATGATCGCCACGACCTACCTGACCAGCCGCCAGATGATCCTCAAGACCGGCTGGGCCGAGGACCCGCAGCAGCGGATGCTCCAGCGGATCATGCTCTACGGCATCCCGGCGTCGCTGCTGATCTCCGGTGCGATCTTCCCGATCGGCGTGATCATCTACTGGGTCACGAACAACCTCTTCACGCTCGCCCAGCAGCAGTGGGTCCTGCGCAAGTTCCCGCCACCGCCGGTCAGCAAGGCCAGCACGGTCAACCGCTACTCGGAAGCCGGCGAGAAGGCCCGCACCGCCGCGGCGGCCCGCGAGACCCAGTCGCAGCCGAAGTCCGGTGGCCTGCTCAGCCGCCTCACCGACGCCGCCAAGTCCGCCGCTGCCCCGCAGCCCGGCGCGACCCCCAAGGCGGTCGGCAAGGGTGCGGCCAACGGCAAGCCGGCGTCCCGGCAAAACGGCAAGTCCAACGGCACTTCGCCTGCCGAGGTCAAGCCCGCGGCCGACGGGAAGGCGCTGGCGCCCAAGCCGGGCGCTAAACCGGTCAACCCGAAGAAGGCCGGCGGACGCCGGCCGGCGAAACGCAAGTGAGCGCTGCGGCCGGTGACTCCTCCACCGGCCGCGCCTCGCGAACACAGACGTGCCCGGCCGCGGTGACTGGCTCATCCGCCCGGGCTGACCAGCGGACCCAGTGGTCCGGCGACAGACATACGGAGATGACACCGTGACCGAGACCAGCATCCCCCGCACCGATAAGCCGCTCGAAGAGGAGAACGACGAGGCTGCTGAGCGTGCGGACGAGGCTGACGTGACCGACGAGGCGGAGCTCACCGACTCTCCCGCTGAAGCCGACGAGGCTGACGAAGCCGATGAAGCTGACGAGGCTGGCTCGGTTGTCGCCGAGACCAAGGAGACGAGCGACAGCGACCTGTTCCGGCAGAGCGAGATCGCCGCGGACTACGTCGAGGGCCTGCTCGACATCCTCGACTACGACGGCGACATCGACGAGCTCGTGTCCGGCGGCCGCCCGATGGTCGAGGTCGTCGGCGGTCGTCTCCAGCCGCTGGTCGGCCAGCGCGGCGCCACGCTGGAGGCGCTGCAGGAGCTGACCCGCCTGGCGGTCTTCCGCGAGACTGGCTCGCCGAGCCGGCTGCTGCTCGACGTGGGTGGCTACCGCGCCAACCGCCGCAAGGAGCTCGCCGCGGTGGCCAAGAACGCGGTCGAGAAGGTCAAGGAGTACGGCGAGTCCGTGCGCCTCGAGCCGATGTCGGCGTTCGAGCGCAAGTGCGTACACGACGTGGTCAACGCTCTCGCCGGTGTGGAGAGCGAGTCCGAGGGCGTCGAGCCGCACCGCCGGATCGTCGTACGCCCGACTTCCTGATGGTGGATGAGTCTTTCGGCCCGGGCGGTACACCGCCCGGGCCGTTCCATGAGCTGCCCCCGCCGCCGCCCGCCGCTCTCACGCTCTTCGGTGACCGTCTCCCCCTCGCGGTGCGCTTCGCGGAGCTGCTGGTGACCGACGGAGTGGTACGTGGCCTGATCGGCCCGCGCGAGGCCCCCCGCATCTGGGACCGCCACCTGCTCAACTGCGCCACGATGACCGAATTGATCCCGTCCGGCGCTTCGGTGGTTGACGTGGGGTCTGGGGCGGGTTTGCCCGGTATCGTGCTTGCGGTGGCGCGGCCGGACCTTTCCATGGTCTTGGTCGAGCCACTGGCACGACGGACCGCTTTCCTGGCGGAAGTGGTGACTTCGCTCGGCCTGGACGACACCGTGACAGTCGTCCGTGGCCGAGCCGAGGAGGCACGGGACGCGGTTGTCCCCGCCGACGTGGTCACCGCTCGGGCGGTCGCGCCGCTCGACAGGCTCGCCGGCTGGTGTCTCCCCCTCACCGCACCCGGCGGACGGCTGCTCGCCCTCAAGGGCGCGTCGGCCTCCGACGAGATCGCGGAACACCAGACGGCGATCGGTCGACTGGGTGGTTCCACGCCGGTCGTCCGGCTGTGCGGGGTCGGCCTGGTCGACCCGCCGACGACCGTCGTGGAAATCGTCCGCGAGCGCGTAGTCGAGCCGGTACACCCCCGGTCGGCGGACCGGGGTCGCCGACGGTCCGCTCCGGACGGCGGTGGGCGCGGGAGAACGCGGAGGGGTTAGATGGGCCGGCGGGGACCAGCACCTGGGTTTGAGACCTCTTCCCCGCCGTCTACGGATGATCCACCTGCCGCGTCGCCGCCCGGCCGTGGCCGCCGCGCGTCCTCGTCGGCGGCTGTGCCCGCGAGTTCGTCGCGTCGTTCGCGGGGTGCGGTCTCTGCCTCCGCCTCTGCCGATGTGGGTTCTGCGAAGAGCGCGCCGGCTGGTAGTCGGCGGAGTGGCGCCCCCGCTCAGAAATCCGTCGACGCGCCTGTTCGTGTGCCGCGGGCCGTCTCAGCTCCGCGCAAGTCGTCCACGCCTGCGGTCGACGGTGGTCGGCGTGGTGCACGCTCGGTGGTCGACGACGAGTCAGCGGTCAGGGATTCCGGACGGGCGTCCCGTCGTGGGTCCGCGGCAGGAGCGGGATCCGATTCCGCTCGTGCGAAGTCCGCAAGCCCGGCGCGGTCGACCGGGCGTGCCGCGAAGGCAGTGAGTAAGGCCAGCGCCGAGGCTGCGCCGCGTTCTGCCTCGCGTGGTGCCAAGGCTGCGCCGAAGTCCGCTCTGCGTGGTGCAGGTGCTGCGCCGCGTTCTGTCCCGCGTGGTGCTGACGCTGCACCGCGGTTGGGTTCGCGCGGTGGTGTGGACGGCCGGCGGTCGGTTTCGCGCAGCGCGCCTGAACCTCAGCCGGTGGCAGCGGCTGAGCCCGCGAACCGTCGTCGTAAGACAGCAGCTACGAAATCCGTCGACCCTGGAACCTTGCCGGAGTCCGGAACCGCGTCTGGTCGCAGGAAGCCGGGAGACAAGATGGCGCAACCGGACCAGGCCGAGCCGGTAGCCGGCGGTACCGGCCGTGCCGCACGAAAGTCGCCAGCGCGTCCTGATGCCGCCGTGAGCGGTCGCCCCGACTCGAAGGCATCCGGCACAGCGGTCCCGGCTCCCACGCGGAAGCGAGCCACGTCTGTGCCTCGCTCGTCCATGAAGCCGCCGAAGCAACAGGCCACCCTCGCGGACCCCGTTCCGCCGGCGCCCGGCCCGTCGGCGTCAGGTCGCAGACGATCGGCGATCGGGACATCAGCAAGTGCGGGACCGGCTGTTGCGAGATCGGCGTCGGCGTCGGCGTCGGCAGCGCCAGCGACCGCGGAGGCGGTGGTGGCGGCCGCGGCATCAGCGGCCGCGGCATCAGCGGCCGTGGACACGGTGGCAGCGGTCTCGGCGGCTGCGGCATCAGCGACCGCGGACACGGTGGTGGCGGGATCGGCGTCCGCGCGATCCAAGGCCGGGCGTCCGGTGCGCGCACGATCGAGTTCTGCGCGCGCCAACGCCTCGGAGCTGACCCCAGAACCGCAGACGGTCTTGGTAATTCCGGTCGGCGAACCCGACCCGGCCGCTGTCGGGAAGGGCCGGTCACGATCGAAGGCCGGCACAAAGTCAACGCCCGCGGCGCGACGCCGGCCCACCACGGCCCAAGCGGATCTGCAGCTTCCACTCGACCTTCCTATTCCGGGCTCCCGAAGCCCGGAGCAGCAGGAATCCTCGGCGGCTTCGGATGCCCCGCGTGCCCGCCCGCCCCGCGCGCGGCAAGCGTCTGAGCGGCCCGGCGCGACAGCGGCCGTCGTCCCGCGTGCACGCCGCAAGAGCACCACGTCGCCACGCACCACTTCCGATGCACCTGACTTCGTGTCAGATGCGCGCGGGACGTCCTCGTCTACCAACAAAGACGAGGAGGACCGCCCCGCCCAGGACCGTTCGGTCGCAAGTGGCCCCGTCCCAGGTGAGCCGGTTTCAGGTGGCCCAGTTCCAGTTGGCCCGGTCGCAGATGAGTCGGTCCCAGGTGGCCCGGTCGCAGGTGAGCCCGTCCCAAGTACCCCGGTCCCAGCTGGCGCGGATCAGGCTGGCGCGGACCAGGGCGGCGCGGACCAGAGCGGCGCGAATCAGACCAAGCCAACCCGGGCGGCTCGGCGCCCAGCTGCTACCCCGCGACGCGGCCCAGCTCGCGGTGGCGCGACGAAAGATCGCACCGGCCGTACTGCCGTAAACAAGAGCGAACCGACCCTTCGAGGTACAGCGGCTTCCGACTCGGACGGTCCCGACTCAGTCGATGCGAGTCCGGCTACCTCTGGCTCGGGTGATGCTGAGCCGGCTGGTTCGGGCTCCGCGAGCTCTGGCCGCGGTCGTGCCAGGTCGAATGGCTCTGGCTCGGGTGGCACTGACTTGGCTAGTTCCGGCTCGGCCGATGCCCGCTCAGCTGGTCCGGGCTCGGGTCGTGCCAGGTCGAACGACCTTGGCTCGGGTGGTGCGGAGCTGGCTGGTTCCGGCTCGGCGCGCTCTCGCCGTGGTCGTGCCAGCTCGAACGACCCTGGCTCGGGTGGTGCGGAGCCGCCTGGTTCCGGCTCCGCGCGCTCTGGCCGCGGTCGCGTCAGGTCGAACGACTCTGGCTCGGGTGGCGGCGACTCGGTTAGCTCGGGTTCGGCTGGTGTCCGCTCAGCAAGTTCGGGCTCGGGTCGTGCGAGGTCGAACGACCTTGGCTCGGGTGGTGGGGAGCCGGCTGGTTCGGGCTCCGCGCGCTCTGGCCGCGGTCGCGTCAGGTCGAACGACTCTGGCTCGGGTGGCGGCGACTCGGTTAGTTCGGGTTCGGATGCTTCCCGCTCAGCAAGTTCGGGTTCGAGTCGTGCCAAGTCGGGCGACCCTGGCCCGAGTGGCGGCGACTCGGCTAGTTCGGGTTCGGCTGGTGTCCGCTCAGCAAGTTCGGGCTCGAGTCGTGCCAGGTCGGACGACGCTGGCCTGGGTGGCGATGACTCGGCTGGCTCTGGCTCGGGTGGCGTGCGTTCGGCTAGCTCTGGCTCGCGTGGTGCCCGCTCAGCTACCTCTGGCCGGCGTGGTGCCAGGTCGGACAGCTCCAGCTCGGGTCGGGCTGGCTCGGGGAGTTCGGGACCGAGTGATGCCGACTCGGATAGCACCGGCTCAGGCGATCCTGGCTCGGGTACCGCCGACTTGGTCGGTGCTGGCTCGGACGCTTCCGGCCCGACCCGTTCTAAGGGTGGCCGGAAGGCGGTGGCGGCAACGCCGGTTGGTGGGCAAGCCCCCGAGCCCAAACGCCGGGGTACACGCGCCAAGCGGCCGAGCGCTGACAGCGTCTCGGCTCGTCCTGAGGCAGGCGAGCCGAGTGGATCGAGTAAGGGCAGAGGATCGCGCGATTCGAGTCGAGGTTCTGCGGTGTCTGGTTCGGTTATGCGGGGTGGTGAGCCGGGTCGGAATGACTACCGGCACACATCGGGCGGGGCTGGTCGTAAGGCGGCTAAGTACGTGGAACGGGCTAACGAAGCAAACCAGGAAGACCTGACTGGCCGACGATCCGGTGCGCAGCCGGCGCCGATACAACAGGGCGGGCGGGGTGACCAGTCAGCGGCGTCCGACATGAGGCGAAAGGCCAAGAATCAGCCACCTGGCGAGGTCGGTGGGCGGACGTCCAGGCCTAACAGCAAGGTCCAGCGCTCGGCGTCCAACGCGGACGTCGACCAGGCGGACGAGGTCGATGCGGAGGCCTCGGAGCAGACCGGGAAGAACGCCAACCGGCGTGGCGCCGTGTCAGGTTCCCGTCGTGTCCCGGTGGGTGGCACAGGCTGGCCGCCGGTTGCGACGCCGCGTCGGGGCGGCTACCTGCGACTCGTTGACGGGTTCCTGGTGTTTGTCCCTCCACACTCGGGTACCGAGACCATCGACGGGCCGAACAGCCGTGGCCCCGAGCGGAGTTCGGCCGTAGGCTGGCCGCGCGGCAATAGTGCGGAACGCGTGGAGGGACCCCACTCCCCTGCGTCGGCCGACCAGGAACGCAGTGCCTCGGCTGGGCCGGCCGGAGCGATGTCGCCGCCATACGCGATCACCTCGAGCTTCGGCGAAGCCGATACACCCCGAGCGGACAGGGACGACACCGTGCATGACAACGGCAACCACGACCCCGGCGTGACGGCGCCTCATGTTTCACGTGAAACCGGGCCCGATGGTTGGGCCGTCGGTAGGCGGGCGCCGGTTCCCGACCCGCGAGTCGAGAGTGGACAGTCAGAACAGGTCGCTCACGCAACTGACGGGTCCGGGTCAGCAACGCGAGTCCCTCTCGCCGTACCATTCTCTAGCCCGGAGGGCGGTGGCAACACCGCGCATCCGGGTCGGTCCGACGTGACTGAGCGCCACCCGGCTCCGGCTCCACGTCCGCAGCCGGCAACTAGCACGGATCGGGTCGATGTTGCCCCGCCCCGGCCTGCCCAGCCTCGGACGGACGCACCCACCGTGGCACCCGAGGCGACCCCGGAGGAAGCGGTGACCGACGCGTACGTTTCACGTGAAACCCCGACGCGCGAAGAGGACGACCCACCGTTGGCCATGGAGGCACTGCGCGCCGTGCAGATCCTGAACCCGAGCGGTGTGATCACCATGCCGCGTCCGGATCACACCAGGATCATGTGCGTCGCCAACCAGAAGGGTGGCGTGGGCAAGACCACGACCACCGTCAACCTAGCCGTCGCGCTCGCGCTGCACGGCAACCGTGTCCTGGTCGTCGACCTCGACCCACAGGGGAACGCGTCGACCGGTCTGAACGTGCCGCATCACGCCGGCATTCCGGACGTGTACGACTGCCTGATCGACAACGTGCCGCTCTCGGACGTCGCCCAGGCGGTCGAGGGCATCCCGAACCTCTGGTGCGTACCCGCGACGATCGATCTTGCCGGTGCTGAGATCGAACTCGTTTCGGTGGTCGCGCGTGAGTCGCGCCTGTCAAGGGCGATCGCCGCGCACCCGGGCACCTTTGACTACGTCTTCATCGACTGCCCGCCCTCCCTCGGCCTGCTGACGGTCAACGCGCTCGTCGCCGCCCAGGAGGTGCTGATCCCGATTCAGTGCGAGTACTACGCGCTGGAAGGGCTCAACCAGCTGATCAACAACATCAACCTGGTACGCCAGCACCTCAACCCGACGCTCGACGTCTCGACCATCCTGCTGACCATGTACGACCGCCGCACTCGTCTCGCCGACGCCGTCGAACAGGACGTGCGCAACCACTTCGGCGACAAGGTGCTGCGCGCGGTCATCCCCCGCAACGTCCGAGTCTCCGAGGCGCCGAGCTATGGCCAGTCGGTCATGACTTACGATCCGGGGTCGCGAGGCGCCACCAGCTATTTCGAGGCGGCCCAGGAGATCGCTGACCGTGGCGTCAAGGGAGGCAAGGCATGAAGAACCGTCCGCGGGGCGGTCTTGGACGAGGGCTGGGTGCGCTGATCCCCACCGCTCCAGCTCCGGCGTCGTCGGTGGCGGTTGCCCCACCCCCGACGGAGGCCCAGGCACCGGCGGCCCCGCCGGCGCCGCCCGTCGTGAGCGCGCCGCCGGCACCCGCCCAGGTGTCCGCTCCCCCGGCAGACGAGCCCGCGCCGCCCGTACCCGCTGAGGTGTCTGAGCCGGAACCGGTGGTCGAGGCCGCCGCACCGGTGTTGACCGACACCGGTCCGGAGCTCGCGCCCGTTCCGGGTGCCCGGTTCGCTGAGCTACCTGTCGACGCGATCGTGCCCAACGCGCGGCAGCCGCGGTCGGTCTTTGACGACGAAGCGCTCGACGAGCTCAAGATCTCGATCCAGGAGGTCGGCTTCCTGCAGCCGATCGTGGTGCGGGAGACCGACGAGGACGGCCGCTACGAGCTCGTCATGGGCGAGCGCCGGTGGCGGGCCGCTCAGGCCGTCGGGCGGACGACCATCCCCGCGATCGTGCGCTACACGCGTGATGACGCGATGTTGCGGGACGCCCTGCTGGAGAACATCCACCGGGCTAACCTGAACCCGCTCGAAGAGGCGGCCGCGTACCAGCAGCTGCTGGAGGAGTTCGGCGCGACGCACGAGGAACTCGCGCGGCGGATCGGCCGGAGCCGCCCCCAGATCTCGAACACGATTCGGTTGCTCAACCTGCCGGCCGTCGTACAGCGTCGGGTGGCTGCTGGTGTCCTGTCGGCCGGGCACGCGCGCGCGTTGCTCGGTCTCGACGACGCCGACGCCCAGGAGCAGCTCGCGCACCGGGTCGTGGCGGAGGGTCTGTCGGTGCGGGCCACCGAGGAGCTGGTGACCCTCGCGCTCGCGGACGGTCCGACCAAGTCGGCGTCTCCGGCGAAGCGTCGCGTGCGGGCGGTCGCACCTGCTCTCACCGACCTGGCCGACCGGCTATCGGATCGCTTCGACACGCGCGTCAAGGTCGAGCTCGGCCGCAACAAGGGCAAGATCTCGATCGAGTTCGCCACGGTCGACGACCTGGAGCGAATCGTCGGGATCATCGGCATGACCGAGGCACCTCCGGAGGGGTAGCCGGTGTTTGGCTCGACGGCCGCGAACCCCACTCGGGTTCGCGGCCGTTTCACGTGAAACCCCCGACCCACGAGGGGTGGAAGTTTTACACAGGCGTTGTCCACAGGCACCCCCTCAAAAGAGCGAAACCCCGTGTCGGAGGCGTTGTGAGCCTGTGGATGAACAAGGGTCCAGCGGGCCTCGACCGCCCGAAATGGGGAAGGACGGCGGCCCGCATCCTCCGATAGGGTCACCCTCGTGCCTCACTCCGCCGACTCGGTCCCCGCATACACCAAGTGGCCTTCATTCCCGTTCGAGGGCGATCTGCGCGTCAAGAGCCTTGCCGACCCCGTCGACGCCGAGCCCCGTCGAAAGGGCGAAGACGCAGCCGACTGCGTCGCCTGTAACACCCCGGACGACGCCTACATCTGGGTGAGCGAACGTTGGCGGGTACGCGCGATGGAACGGCCGACCGGCCTGCCCATGGTGCTCATCCTGGAGGTCCGATCGCACCTCGACCTCGGCGACCTCCCAAACCTCCTGGCAGCCGAGCTCGGGGTGATGACGGTCCGCCTCGAGCGCGCCGTCCGCTCCCTCGACGGCGTGGCCCGGGTGCACGTGAACCGGTGGGGCGACGGCTCAGCACACCTGCACATGTGGTTCCTGGCGCGGCCGTACGGGCAGCTTCAGCTCCGCGGCACTTTCCTGTCGCTGTGGGACGACATCCTGCCGCCCATCCCCGAGTCGGTGTGGCGGGAGAACCTGGCGCTCGTAGCAGCGTGGCTCGCCGAGTTCGGTGGCACGCCGATCGCCGAGCCCCCTCACATCCAGTGGCAGGCGCCGTCCAGCCTCACCCCACAGTCGACCCCGGCCGCGGTTGCCGCGACCGCTGAGGTGGCCGTGGAGCCGCTGTCGGTCGCGATCGCAGAGGCTCCGGAGGGAGTGACGGATGGGGCGTCGGAAGCTGTCGCCGCTCCGAAGGCCGCCCAGCCGTTCGACCCGGCTGACGTAGCCGTTGCCCCCGCCGCTTGGGCCCCGCCCAGGGTGGCGGGCGTCAGCGAGTCGCCTACGGGTGCGGAGAAGGCGTCGGCTGGAGCACGCGGCCACGGGCCGGCTGACGGCGCCCAGAACACGGCGGGCGGTGACGGTGAAGCGGTCGCGGTCCTCGAGACGGCCGAGCGGAAGCCGGCTCCGGTGGTCGTTGCCGGCGCGACGAAGCCCACGACGCCCTAGCTCCTCTCAACGCGAACATCTGAGCGCACTGGGTCCCTGTGACCCAGTGCGCTCATTGTTTGCCGTGAAACATGCCGCGGGGCGCGCGCGACGGCGGCTGGTGCCTCGGCTCGCGATTCCTGGGCGTAGGGCGTCGGCGGGGTCCGCGGCCGTGCACGGCTGTGTTGGTGGGGTGTTCGCACTAAGCGCGCCCGACCGACCGGGGCTGCGGGTGGTGGCGGCGGGAACGCCCCCGGCGCCCCGACGTGGGTCATCAGAATTGCCTACCGACGTTGCGGCGAAGTTCGGCCCTGGGCGAGCCTTCCGGATCGGCGCTGCCTACGAGCGAACGCTGGAGATCGTGCAACAAGGCCGACAAGCTCGTCGACGGCGCCGCCGACCCGTGGCGCTCAAATCTCGAGTCGCCTGGGCCGGTCGCCCGCCTGAGCGATACCACCGTTACGGACCAGCGGCGCCGGATCAGCACACGACGCTAGGACTGCTTCGGTCATCACTCCGACTAGCCGGGTGATCGGTCGCCCTCGGATGGTGGCGGTCGTGGGCTGAGCCGCCGCCGAGTGTCGCGGTGGGGGTCGGGCGGCGCGTCGGGCGGTTCCTGCGCCTGACAGCCCGTCTCATGGAGGCCCCTTGTTAGTCGGTCGCTGTCGGGTTGTTCAGCCGCAACAGTGTGGGGAGCTTCGCTTGCCTGCGCCGGCAGGCGAGGCTCATCGCGGCTTAACCTCGGGCGGCCTCGCTTCGCGATCTTCTGGTTCCCGTGAAACATCGCCCCGGGAATGAGCCGGGCACAACGAGTCGGGTCGCCGCCCCTCCCCCGCCGCGGCCCAGGGTGCTGCGCCTCGTCGACCTGACCGCCCCGGCCCGCGGCACGACCTGCCAACCCGGCCAACTGGTCCCGGCCGAGCACGTCCTGCGGCCGGTCCAGCAGGTCGCTGGCCCGGGCCACGATGAGCTCGCCATGGCCTAGCCGCATCCCCATCGCCGGCAATGGGCACGGCTGGGTTCGAGGCCGTCGCCGGTCAGCGGCTGTGGTGAGCCCCGCAGCACCTCGACGAACGGCTGGCGCGCGTGGTTGCCGTCGGCGCTTCTGCTGGCCGGGCTCGGGGCGTGCAAGGCGGTGCTCGAGCAAATGGACGGCCGCCTAGCGGCTAGCCACGACGGACTGAGCGACCGGCCCGCTGCGAGCGATCACCGGAGTTTGAGCGCAGGTCCAGCGCGACGGCTTCGGCGGGTTGTTTCCCGTGAAACACGTGGGTCGGTCCTCGTCGGACCAAGCGGGCATGGTTGGTCGCGCCGGATCGCCGAACGGTTCCAGATCGCGCGGGCTGTACCCGGGCAGAGGCATGCGCACGCCGATCTCGTGGGGGCGAGCGCGCCAAAACGTTCGTCGGGGCGTGGCAGCCAAGAGCCTCACCGGGTCTGTCGTCGGGTAGGGCTGATGAGCCCGAGCTGGAACCTTCGGGGGGCAGCCATTCGAGATGTGCAGACAGGCTGACTGGCACGCCGAGTTCGTCGACGCCGTTGGGCGCATGGGCATTTCTACGGAGATGCCGCCGACGGCGTCGGGCGGGCGTGCATGGTCGAGTCCGCAAGAGCTCGCACGGAGTCGAGCGTGAGCGGCTCGCCGCCGTTGCGCACACCGCGGCCTGATAGCTCCTCGCGATGACACCTCGCAGGCGTAGCGCCAGTTCGATCTTTAGGTTTCCCGTGAAACATGCTCGGCCACGGCGGACCGAACACGACATCACAGGGTGCCGCTCATTGCTTCTGGACCTATCGCTCAGAGGTCGCGCCTCCTGGCCCACCAGCGCCCGGCTGCGCCCGAGAACGGCGACGGTGACTCAGCACGTGACATACGCCGAATGGAGGCCCGGGTGGTCGGCCGCTCGCGAGCTCGCCCCAACTTCGAGGATCGGTCCGCACTCGAAGGTCCCAGCGTCCAAGGGAACTGTCGCTCGTCGCGATTGGAACCTCAGACCACGACGAGCCAGTGAGTTCCTGGGCGACGTTTGGTTTTCCGTGAAACATGACCTGCATCACGCGGACGAGGGCAATCGGTGCCCTCGACCGTCATCCGCATCAGACGACTCCCTGCTGACGATGCCGACCCAGGCGGCTTGTCTATGCCGAGATGCTTAGGCCCACGCCGAAGCCGTCGCGTGATCAAGGACGGGCCGACGGTGCCGGCACGGCTGTCGAGGCAAGTTCGGTGACACGTTCAGGGCGAAGCCCGCTGCGAGCTGAAGGCGTCAGCATCCTTAGTTTGCGTGACCTGGCGCACTCTCAGATTCTCCTGGCACGCGCGGCCACCCACGCCGTTGCTCTCGCGTCGCTGGGATCTGTGACGCCGAGGGTCGATCGTGAGATCCCAGAGTCCAGCACCGAGCTGCGATGCGTTTGCCTGCAACCTCAAATCACGACCTGACCTAGCAGCGCGACTGGGACACACCGGGTCGGCCGGCGCAGGCGTCGTGGGGCCTAGGACGCCTTGCGACGGGCTCAGCCGCCGCCTGGCGGCGGTCACTCACCAACAGCGATAACCGAGCACTCGCCGGCTACCTCGTGGTGACCCCGGCTCGGCTCACGATGTCCGGCAAGACACGCATTGGGCGCCCACGCGGGATTCCGCCGACCAACACCGATCGCGTCGCCGCGGTCAGCGTTCACTCGCGCGGCTCGGCGCTCCAAGAAAGGTGGTCGGTGGCCGGCACAACTTTGGACGACCACCGCGCTCCACGTGCACCGGACGAGCGCCGGGTGTGGCTTGCGCAGCCAGATACATCGCGTTTCCTGGAGGTACGTCTGGGCGGCGTAGCTCGGTACCACCAGTGCCAGTCGAGGTTCGCGCCTTGAGGGATGCCGTAGTGGTCGGAGGCGGGCGCTGTGGTGCCGGAAGGGCTGCGAGTTGACGCGCGGCCGTGCTGGCGGCGTTCTGGTCGGTGTCCGCGCGGCTGCCCACGAGCACCTGTGCGCGAAGGGGCACCAGTTCGAGGTGCCGTTCGCCGTCGACGCCGAGGTCCCGATGACCTGGGAGTCCAAGTTCGGCGGCAGCGTGGCCCGGCTGGTCGACGGCGTGAGCCGGCTAGCCGCCAACTCGGTCGGCGGAAAGGCGTGGCGCTCGCCGCTTAGCCCTCGGCGCGCCGGGATCCGTTAACCCGCCCGCGCCTGGTTTCCCATGAAACGAAGGGCCTCCGCGGGCCGGGCGTTGCGCTGGTTCCAGGAGGCTGGTGTGGGTGGGGAAGGAACCTAAGGGCTGGCTGGGCTAGCCCGCTAGTGCTGAGAGTCCGGCGTCTGGAAGGCACCGTGATGGGATCTGCGGTTCGTGGCGTCGGCGGAGGCCGCATCGTGTCGAGCCTTGGGAAGCACACCGTGCGGGGGCGCTTGCGGTTTCCCGTGAAACAGGTCGCGGCTCGGGACGGCACTTAGGCGTCGACAAAGCAGGGACACGGGTCGGCAACCGGCGTCATGAGGGCTGGTGTGGCTACGGGCCATGTCGGACGGAGGTGGGACGAGGTCGCAGACAGGGCGCTCACCCGGAGAGCTACAGCCGTTGCTGAGGCACGAAGTGCAAAGTCGACCTGAGTAGCCGCTCGGTCGTAGGCGGTGTCCGATCACCGAGCAGCAGGCTTTAGAAGCGGGGCTAGGGCTGCTTTGACGTCGCTGGGCGCGAGACTCACCTGTTGGCCGTCCAGAGGTTGGCCAAGCATCGCCGGCTACTCACGAGGCGGGAAAGGCCCGCGGGCCCAAACGCTCGCCGCGTCGAATGAGAGCGAGGCTACGTCGCCGCCGGCGCAGCCTGGCCCGGACCGGATCGACAGTCGCCCGCTGAGATGAGCCAGTTAGATGACCCTTCGGCATGAGAGCTTCGGACTGACACGCTTCAGCGCCGCGAGGGCGCAGGGCAGCGTGGGTTCAGCGCCGTGCCACTCCAGCGGAGCGCCGGCTGCGGGCGCACCTGGACCCGGCCGTGTGGGCACTCGGGCACGGCGCCGCGTCGGCCTGCCGCCCATTGGGCTACTGCGTGCGAGGCACCGGGTCCCGTGGATGTTGCATGGGCGCAATGACGGAGAAGGCGCAGCAGCGGTTGAGCGTTGTGGTTCCTGAGCAAACGGCGGATGGCATGGCGACCTAGGCGGCATAGCGACGCAGGTCTGCGGCGTCGCATCACAGCCGCAGACCCCGAGCGCCATGACCACCAGTGGCGACGTGAGCTCGCAGGGAGCAGCGGCTGGTGACCGACACACAATGGCGCGCGTGGGAACGGCGCTGTGTCGCCGCCACGTTGGCGAGGAGACCTTTCGCGGGAACAACGGCGGAAAGGTACTGCGCCGCCCGCGCAGGCAGCGCTCGATGGAGGCTGCGATGCAGGGAAACTCTCGTGGCAAACAGCGGCTCCGACGGCGCAGCAGCGTAGCGGGACTGGGCCGCATGACGAGTAGGCAGCCGGACTGACCGTCACGTGGACACTTGCCGGCGGAGATAGAGCGCGCGGAAACGATGGCGTGTCGGCACAGCAGTGAGTGCCGACGCGGCCCGCGCTACGGGTTTGGAGGACGGCCGTGGCCGTCCTCCACGCGCACGTGAGCGGCGTGCCGCTCCTCCACACCAGCCTGGGTCGCATTACGGCTGGGGCTACGGCCGTGGCCGCCTTCACGCGCACGTGAACGCCGTGCCGCTCCACGTCGGCCGGGCCGCACACGGCTTGGTGGACGGCCGTGGCCGTCCACCAAGGGCACGTGAGCGGCGTGCCGCTCCATGCTGGCCGGGCCGCACGACGGCTTGGAGGACGGCCGGGCCGCCTTCACGCGGACGTGAGCGGCGTGCCGCTCCACGTCGGCCGGGCCGCACGACGGCTTGGTGGACGGCCGTGGCCGCCTTCACGCGCACGTGAGCGGCGTGCCGCTCCATGCTGGCCGGACCGCACGACGGCGTGGGCTACGGCCGTGGCTCCCTTCACGCGCACGTGAGCGGCGTGCCGCGCCTCCACGCCTACCCGGGCCGCATTACGGCTTGGTGGACGGCCGTGGCCGCCTTCACGCGCACGTGAGCGGCGTGCCGCTCCATGCTGGCCGGACCGCACGACGGCGTGGGCTACGGCCGTGGCTCCCTTCACGCGCACGTGAGCGGCGTGCCGCGCCTCCACGCCTACCCGGGCCGCATTACGGCTTGGTGGACGGCCGTGGCCGCCTTCACGCGCACGTGAGCGGCGTGCCGCTCCATGCTGGCCGGACCGCACGACGGCGTGGGCTACGGCCGTGGCCGCCTCCACGCACACGTGAGCGGCGTGCCGTGCCTCCACCGCCGGAACGGGTCGCATTGCGGGCTTGGGCGGCGGCCGTGGCCGCCTCCACAGGCACCTGAGCGACGTGCCGCTCCACGCCGGCCGGCGACAACTCCGTATGCAGAGCGTCGGAAAGTTTCCCACCGGAGGTCCGCGCCGATGGCGCTCCCAACGACCCGTGCCGGGCAGCCTCGCCGCGTGCCGGGCCTCGCCGGGCAGCGTCGGCACCTGGCCGCGGGGAGCGCGCGCCGAACGGCGGCAGTGACGGCAGCCATGCGTGCCGGCCAAGCCGCGCGGCGCACGCGACGCATGACGGCTCGGCACACGGACCGCGCGCCACCTCTGCCCGTAGCGGTGGCGAAAGAACTCGTCGAACGGTGGCGGTGACGGTACGGCGGCCATTGCCGGCTGGGCCGGCGCGTTCGTTAGCTGAACCAGGCCCATCGTTCGGCGGATCCGTCGGTCAAGCCGCACGACAGCTCGCCACGGACCGAGCGCCGGCCGCTACCCGGCAGGCAGCAGGGACAGGCACGTAGAACGGGTGGGCAGTGAGACAGCCACGATGAGGCACAGCGCTGTGGCCCGGGGGTCACGGGGAGAGCATTCGACGACGACGGCACACGCGGCGCGTGAGAGCGGTGCAGCGCGGGCCACCAGGTCGAGGAAAAGTGCACGCGGCGAAGGGCGGCACTGACGGCAATGCGGCGTGTGGCGACCGAGCCGCACGCCAACTGGCCCGCCGACTGAGCGCCAAATAGCACCGCAGTCACAGGGAACACGCATGGTGAGTGGCACCAGCACGGCGAAGGACGGCGCCGGCAGCGCCGTTTCAGGCCAGTAGCCACGGCCCAGCCTCGCTGGGTGTCCGAGGACAGGCAAGGACCTCCCCTAGAACGCGGGAGGCCGTCCTAGCGGCTCTGAGCGCGGTCCTTGGGCCGAGTCTTCCGAGCCATCGCGCTACGACATCGCCGCTGCAGCCTTGCTTGGAGCGCCCAGGCGCACCCATGCATCAAACAGCGGCATTCGGTCGCGAACACAGGCCAGCCATCCGCACAACCCAAGGCCGGACGCGCGACGAACCCCTCACCACTGCACGCGCAGGCAGCTCGATGAAGCCCAAGCCAGAACCCGCCCCCAGACCCCAGCACACTCCCCACCGCCACAAGCCAGAAAGATGTTTCACGTGAAACCAACCACCCACAGAATGGCTGGGTGCGGATTCGAAAGGCGCAACAAAACGACCTGGCCACTCTGCAGGACATCGAACGGGCAGCCGGCGAAGCGTTCCGCGGCATCGGCATGCCAGAGATCGCAGACGACGAACCCCCAACCACGTCGGAGCTGGAGGGCTACCTACAGGCCGGCACAGCCTGGGTGATGACCGTCGAAGACGACGTAGTCGCCTACCTGATCGCGGAACCAATAGACGGCAACCTGCACATCGAGCAGGTCTCGGTCCATCCCGACCACGCGGGCAAACGACTAGGCCGCCAACTCATCGAGCACGCGGCCGCAGAAGCGACAGCGAACGGCATGCCAGCCCTGACCCTCACCACGTTCCGGGACGTCCCATGGAATGCCCCGTACTACGAGCGGTGCGGCTTCCACACCATCCCGGACGACGAGCTCACACCCGGACTGGAAGCCAAACGCCAACAAGAGGCAGACCACGGCCTCGACCGCTGGACCCGCGTCTGTATGCGGCGACCGACGATCAGCTAAGAGCCGCGCGCCCAGCCGCCCGGGCAACCATCGCCGCGAGGACCTTCCCGAAATCCAGCCCAGCAGCCTGGATCGCCATCGGCAGTAGCGACGTCTCCGTCATCCCCGGCGCCACGTTGACCTCGAGCACCTGCGGCGCCCCGGACTCGTCGACGATCAGGTCGACCCGCGACAGGTCGCGCAGCCCCAGCGCGTTGTGTGCGGCCACTGCGGCCGCCGCCACCGCCGCGGCCGCAGGCGCGTCCAGCCGCGCCGGCGTGTGCCACGTGGTCAGACCAGCCGTGTACCGCGCCGCGTAGTCATAAACCCCGTTGCGCGGCACGATCTCCACGGCCGGCAGAGCCTGCGGACCGTCCCCAAGGTCGATAACCGTGACCGCCACGTCCATGCCGGTCACATAGCGCTCCACCAGCGCAGTCGAGTCATAGGCGAAGCATCCGACCATCGCTGCCGGCAACGCGCTCTCGTCGCGGACCACCGCGGCACCCAGGCCAGAGCCACCCTGGGCCGGCTTGACCATCAACGGAAGCTGCAACCGCGACGCGATCCGCTCCAGCACGGCGACGGCCCCGAGCTCCGAGAACCGGTCGTGCGGCAGCGCCACCCAGTCGGGAGTGGGGATCCCGGCCTCCCGCAGCACCGCCTTCGCCGACGGCTTGTCCCACGCCAGTCGCGAGGCCAGCGCGTCGCAGCCCACGTACGGCACGTCGAACAGGTCGAGTACCCCGCGGAGCGACCCGTCCTCGCCCGTCGCGCCGTGCAGCGCGATCACCACCGCGTCCGGCGGGTCGGAGCGCAGCGCAGGCAGCAGAGCCACGTCGGCGTCGCGCTGCTGCGCGTCGATGCCCGCCCCGCGGAGGGCGTCGATCACCCGGCGGCCGGACTTGAGCGAGACATCCCGCTCGTAGGACAGCCCGCCGGCCAGGACGAGGACGCGCAGATCGGTGGTACCCATGGGTCAGATCATGCCAAGTCTGGGCCGGGAACGTCGGATCCGGCCTGTCCACGGCGGCGATTGGCGACTTCGCTGATCGCGCCGAACACCTGCCGCATGGCCAGGTCCTGCTCCATCACGCCTGCCAACCGGCGTACACCCTCACGGATCCGCTCCGGCGACGGGAACGAGAAGTTGAGCCGCATGTTGCCGCCGCCCGTGCCGTCGGCGTAGAACCCCGTGCCGGGCACGTAGGCGACCCGCGCCGCTATGGCCCGAGGCATCATCGCCTTCGAGTCGAGGCCCGGCGGCAGGGTCGCCCAGACGAACAGGCCACCGCTCGGCCGCGTCCAGGTCGTGCCCTCGGGCATCAGGTCGGTCAGCGCCTCCAGCAGCGCGTCCCGCCGCTCCCGGTAGACCTCGCGGTACGTCTTGATCTGCTCCCGCCACGGCATCGTCGACAGGTAGGTCGCGACCGCCGCCTGGGCGTACGCGCTCGGGCAGAGGATCTGCGACTCGGAAGCGATCACCAGCTTCTCGCGCACCGCGTGCGGAGCCAGGATCCAGCCGACCCGCAGCCCGGGCGCGAACGTCTTGGAGAACGTCGAAAGGTAGAAGACCCCCTCGCGGCGGCGGGCCCGCAGTGGCAGCGGAGCCTCGCCGTCGAAGGAAAGCTGACCGTAAGGGTCGTCCTCGACCACCAACAGCCCCGCGCGCTCGCAGATGTCGAGCACCTGGTCGCGCCGCGCATCGGTCAGCGTGACGCCGGCCGGGTTCTGATAGGTCGGGATCGTGTAGAGGAACTTCGCCCGCCGCCCGGACCGCGCGACGTCGGCGATCGCCGCCTCCAGAGCGGAAGGAATCAGCCCGTCGTCGTCCATCGCCACATGCACGACCTGCGCCTGCGCCGACTGAAAGGCCCCGAGCGCACCAACGTAGGTCGGACCCTCGGCGAGCACGACGTCGCCGGGGTCGAGGAAGAGCCGGGACACAAGATCGAGGGCCTGCTGGCCCCCGACGGTGACAACGACATCGTCCGGCGAAGCGCCGGCGGCGGCGTCGATGCCGGAGAGCGCCATCACCTCGCAGATCCGCTCGCGCAGCTCGGGGGTGCCCTGCCCGATCCCGTACTGAAGGGTGCTGGTGCCGTGGTCGGCGGCCAGGCTGCCGAGCATCTCGCCGACCGCGTCGAGCGGCAGTGCGGCGATGTAGGGAGCGCCACCAGCGAGCGAAACGACCTCGGGACGGCTGGCAACGGCGAACAGAGCTCGGATCTCCGATGCCGTCATGCCGCGAACCCGACGCGCATAGCGGTCGGTATAGTCGTCGAGCGTCGTCCCGGTCATGCCCTACCTCACTTTCGGGCGCTGCGCTGGTTGGTTGATGGTAGACCGCGCACCGGCGAGCCACCTTCGGGTTACCGCAGGGCAGTCCATATCGCGGAACGCGAGTCCCCCCACCAGGTCAGACCCTCGGACGCGCGATGTCCGACCTCTCCCCTCCTGCGCAGTTCCGGCGTACGATCGCTGGTTGGGGGCAAGGCGGGCGGCACGCGACATCCACCGTGCTCCGAAAGCCGTGATCTGGCAAACGAGCGGTTCGAGGTTCCAATGTCACGTCGTCTGGTCAGCCTGACCCTGGACACCCTGGAAGACCTGCCGCGCCCATGCCGGCAATGCGTCTACTGGGAGCTAGACCCCGTCTCCGCCGAGCGCGCCTGCGCTGCCGGGGACCCCGGCCTGGAGAAGGAGGCCTGGGTCTCACAGACCCTCCTCGAATGGGGCTCCTGCGGCAAGCTGATCTACGTAGACGGCATGCCGGCCGGCTTCGTCATGTTCGCCCCGCCGGCCTACGTGCCCCGCTCGATGGCGTTCCCAACCTCACCGGTCTCGGCCGACGCCGCCTTGCTGATGAACGCCCACGTGGTGACCGCCTTCGCCGGCGGCGGACTGGGCCGCATGCTCGTCCAGGGCGTGGCCCGCGACCTCGTCAAACGCGGCGTAAAGGCGATCGAGGCCTTCGGCGACGCGAAGTTCGGTGACGCCCCCGAGGAGCCGGGCTGCCTGGCCCCGGTCGATTTCTTCTTGTCCGTCGGCTTTAAGACCGTTCGTCCGCATCCACGCTATCCGCGCCTGCGCCTCGAACTCCGCACCGCGCTCTCGTGGAAGTCCGACGTCGAATACGCCCTGGAGAAGCTCCTCGGCTCGATGAGCCCGGAAAACATCCTCCGCCCAGTCCGCCCAGCAACAAGGGCGAGCCAAAGCTAAAGCCGAAGATCAAGAATCTGTCCCGGGTCCGCCGGGGGCGCGACCGTCGCTCCCGCCGGGGACCGGGCCGGGCCCAAGGGGGCCCGTCCCTGCCAGGCCCGCGGCACACAACCTGAGAGCCCCGTCCTCGTCGCTGAGGGGTTCGCCGGCAACCCAGAAGTTCCCGTCCGTGCCGGGCTCGCGACGAAGCTAGGGAGCGCCAGCCGCCACCACGTCGCGCAAGCGCGCGCCGTCGACGGTCGCGGTTCAGGCCGGTCGAGCGTCAACGGTCTTGAGGGCGTCCGTCGTCGGGTTCCACGGCGGTCGAGCGGAGTCAACCGCCTACGGTGCGCCGGCCTCCAGCGCGGCGCGCGGGCGCCCGTCGATCGTCGGGTTCCAGCCCGGGCGAGCGGGCGTCGATTGCCTAGAGAGCGCCGGCCGCCAGCGCCGCCCGGAGTTCGCGGACGTCAATCGACCCGGTAGGCACGTCCTGGTCGATCGGGTAGTACATCCGCTGCACCGCGGCCACCACCGCCTCGACCACCTGGTCCCGGAACCGCGGGTCGACCAGCTTCGCCCGGTCGAGGGGGGAGGTCAGGTAGCCGACCTCGACCCGTACCGCCGGCATCTTGGTCAGCCGCAGCAGTTCCCACGTCTTGGCGTGCGTCTGGCAGTTGCGCAGCCCGGTCCGCACGACGATCTCGCGCTGCACCAGACCGGCCAGCCGCTCGCCCACCGTCGACGCGGCGCCGTGGTCGGTGCCGTAGTGGTACGTCGCCACCCCGTCGGCCTCCGGGTTGACGTGGCCGTCGATGTGCAGCGAGATGAACAGGTCGCCGCCGAGCTCGTTGGCGAGCTGGGCCCGCTCGAGGTCTGTCAGCTCACCAGCAGGCGCCGGGCCGCGAGTCAGGTGGACCCGCATCCCGGCGGCGGCGAGCCGGCCTTCGAGGCGGGCCGCCATGTCGTACGCCAGCTCCGCCTCGGTCCACCGCAGCTCGCCCTCCGGCACGACGAAGCCCGGGTCCGGACCGCCGTGGCCCGGGTCGACGATCACGGTCTTGCCGACCAGGTTGGGGCCGGAGTGCCGGAAGGCGTCGGACTCGCGCAGCCACTGCGGGCGTCCGCCGGTCACCTTGCGGCCGAGCCGGCGCAGCGCGTGCATGGTCTGGGGTCCGCAGGCGCCGTCGGGTGCGAGCCCGACCTCACGCTGGAACTGGGCCACCGCGCGGGCCGTGCGGGCGCCGTAGACGGAGTCGGCGCGCCCGACGTCGTACCCCATCTCCAGAAGTCGCTCCTGGAGGGTTCGCACGTCTTCGCCGATCAGCGGCTCGGGGATGGCCTGGTAGAGGGTGCGCGAGCCGAGCCGCCAGCGGGCCGCGACCAGCGCCCGCCAGGTCTCCGCGCCCACCGCGCCGTCGCTGCTGAGACCGCGGCTCTGCTGGAAGGCCCGCACCGCCTGCTCGGTGGCGTCGTCAAAGTCGCTGGACTCGAACTCCGAACCCGACGAGGTGGCGTGTGCGCCCGGGATCAGCCCGAGGCCGACGAGGATGCCACGGATCTCGGTAACCGCGGGACCACGGTCTCCACGTCGGACAACACGCACGGACTACCTCCTCCGGGTGACACAAGCCGCGCTTCCGGAGCCTATCGTGGCCGCCTGGCCAGGGCCGGAAGGATCGTGAGACGAAGAACGCCCCCGCACCCGGGTGGATGCGGGGGCGTGTGAAGCAGGGCCTGTCCTGCCGATCAACGCGGCCTGCGACGGGCCCAGCCGCCGCCTAGCGGCGCCCCGGGATCACCGAGATACAACACCGGTATCCCGGCAATCCGGGCCACCACCAGACGACACCTGGACTCCGTCTCGTCTCACGTTGATCGGCAGGACAGGCCCTGGCTCAGAACGCGGCCTCGATGAGCTTGACAAGGTCACCCTTGGGTCGGGCGCCGGCTACCGACTGCACGGGCTCGCCGCCCTTGAACACGGTGAGTGTCGGCACCGACATCACCCGGTAGGCGCGTGCCGTCTCCGGGTTCTCGTCGATGTTGAGCTTGACGATCCGAACCTTGTCGCCCATCTCCGCGGCGATCTCTTCGAGCAGCGGCTCGACCTTGCGGCACGGCGCGCACCACTCGGCCCAGAAGTCAACGAGCACGGGCGTGTCCGCCTGCAGGACATCGTTGACGAAGTTGGCGTCCGTCACCGACTTGGTCGCTCCCACTTGAAAACCCTCCTCCGGGCCAACGAATGCTGAATCGAGTATGTAGTTTCCGGGAACGCCCGGCGGCATGTCGTGTCCGGACTCACGCCCGGCCGAAGATCAGACCTCGATCGCGGCGATGAACCGCTCGGCGTCGAGTGCCGCCGAAGTGCCGGTGCCGGCAGCGGTGATCGCCTGCCGGTAGATGTGGTCGACCAGGTCGCCGGCCGCGAACACGCCGGGAAGGCTGGTGTGCGTGGTCGGCGCGGACACCTTGACGTAGCCGTTCTCGTCCATGTCGACCTGGCCGCGGAACAGCTCGCTGCGGGGGTCGTGGCCGATCGCCACGAACACGCCGGCCACCGCGAGCTCCTTGGCCTCGCCGTTGTGGACGTTGTGCAGCTTCACGCCGGTGACCTTGCCGTCCGCACCGAGCACCTCGGTGACGATCGAGTTCCACTCGACCTTGATCTTCGGGTTGGTCAGCGCGCGCTGCGCCATGATCTTGCTCGCTCGGAACGAGTCGCGGCGGTGGACGATCGTCACGCTGGCGGCGAACCGGGTGAGGAAGCTCGCCTCCTCCATCGCGGAGTCGCCACCGCCGACGACCACGATGTCCATGCCGCGGAAGAAGAAGCCGTCACAGGTGGCACACGACGAGACGCCGTGGCCGAGGTATTCCTGCTCGCCCGGCACGTTGAGCGGGCGCCAGGCCGAACCGGTGGACAGGATGACCGCCTTGGCCCGGTAGACCGTCTCGCCCACGTAGACCGCCTGGGTCACGCCGGACCCGAGCTGCCCGCTGTCGACCAGCTCGACCCGGGTCACGTCGTCGGTCAGGAACTCGGCGCCGAACCGCTCGGCCTGCTTGCGCATGGCGTCCATCAGCTCAGGGCCCAGAATGCCGTCCGGGAAACCGGGGAAGTTCTCCACCTCGGTGGTGGTCATCAGCGCGCCACCCGATTGCACACCCTCGATCACCAGGGGGTTCAGGTTGGCTCGGGCGGCGTAGACCGCAGCCGTGTAACCAGCCGGACCAGAGCCGATAATGATCAAGTTGCGGACGTCGTCCACTGCCGTCTCCCGAAGTTATGGCGTTGCTCGCACCAGGAAGAACGTCATGGTACGAGCCAAGGATTCCCGTGGGTGGACAACCTCACGCCGCGCGTCCGGTCTGTCCGGGGCTGTTGCTGGTCAGCCTACTCGGGCGCGGAACAGCTCGTCTGTGCCGCCCGGTCCGCAATCGGGGCCGACCGCCCAGCCCCAACGGACCCCGGCGGAGTCCGTGAAGAACACCATCACCGCGGGGCGTCCCTGGTACGAGGCGAAGTCGGCGGCCGACACCGTGATCGGCCCCTGTCCGTGTGCCTGTGCGATCGCGTCGACGCAGACGGCCAGCGCCGCCGCCGCGTCGAGCCGGAGCAACTCGGGTTCGACGGCCTTGGCGTTCGCGCGCTCCGGTTGGTCACCCTGTGCCGACATCACGCCCGGGCTCGGCGACGACACCTGCGCGCGTGTGGAGCCGCCGGCGAGACCGCCGCCGACGGCGGCGCCGTTGTAGTCGCGCCCGGTGGCGTAGCGCGGGATGGCGAGCGCCGCGTCTCCCCCGGCCGCGTTCGGTGCCTGGGCCGCGCTGTCGGCGGCCCCGGCTGTGGTCTCGGCGGAGTTTGTGCCGGTGCCGACCGACTGGTTGATCCACAGTCCGGCGAACGCCGCCACGGCCACCGCGACCAGCACGGGCGCCGCCCAGGCCAGCCAACGCGGCCGCTGCCGGCCCCCGCGGGGCCGACTAGCGGGCCGGGGACCGGCTTCGGGCCGCCGCCCGCCCGGCGCACGGTTCTCCCGCGCCGGCCCAGCGCGAAGCCCGGCGGACCGCAGCTCGGTGGAGTCCGTGGCCGCGGAACTGGCCGGAGACGTGGGCGCGGCCGGGGACGTCGCCTCAGACCCGGCCTGAGACGTTGCGGGCAGCGCGGCCAACAGTCGCAGCAACACGTCGTCGGGCATGGGCTCGGCGGTCTGCTCCGCGAAGATGGCGAGGTCATCGGCCGTCGCCTCGAGCGCCGCCAGCAGCAGATCGTGCTCCCGGGCCCAGTCGGGATCGGTGGCCACCAACGCCGCCACCCGTTCGTGCTCGGGAGTGCCGACGAGCGCGCCGCCGATGTAGTCGGCCAGCAGATCGAAGTCAGGCTCGCTCATGACACCCCCTCCCCGCTGCTGTCAGGCACCGGACTGCCCGACACTGATCGGACGTCACGGCCGGTCGACCGGTTCCGTGCGGTGGCCGACGGCACGCCGGCGCCGCCGCCACCCGGTCGCAGGTGCCCCAGCAGCATCGCCAACCGGGCCCGGCCCCGCGAGCACCGGCTCTTCACCGTGCCCTCGGCGACCCCGAGCAGCACGGCCGCCTCGGCCACCGGATAGCCCTGCACGTCGACCAGCAGCAGCGCGGCCCGCTGGTCCTCGGGCAGGCGAGCCAGCGCCTGGCGGACGACGAGCGCGGTGTCATGGTCGGTCACCGGGGCAGCCGGCTCGACACCGCCAGGCCGGTCGGGATCGCCGTGGCCGTCGGGCAGCGGCACGGTCGGATGCGCCTGGCGCCGGCGGATCCGGTCCAGGCAGGAGTTGACCACGATCCGGTGCAGCCAGGTGGTGACCGCGGCGTCGCCACGAAAGCGCGGTGCCGCCCGGTGCGCCGAGAGCAGCGCGTCCTGAAGGGCGTCGGCCGCGTCCTCCCGCTCGCCCAGCGTGCGCAGGGCGACCGCCCAGAGTCGATCACGGTGCCGGCGGAAAAGCTCGGCGAACGCATCCGGGTCGCCCGCGACGTGGGCGCGCAGAAGCGCCTCGTCGTCTGGTGCGTCGAGGGGTTCAGGGTCGGCGGGGTCGCGCCGGCCGGCGGTCACGGCTGCACCTTATCGTCGCGGCGCTATCTCCGCGTGACCAGCTCAGCCCCGTGCCTGGACCGTGATCTCCTGGATCTCGAGCCGCATCCGACCGTCCGAGGTGGTCGGCAGCTTCGTGAACCAGATCAGCAGGTACTGGTGCTTCACGTCCGGCGGGAAACCCTGGAACGTCAGCGTGGTCGCCTCGTGGTTCTCGAACGGCTCGCCGATGCGGGTCTTGTAGTCGGAGACGATCTTCCGGTCGCCGGCGGCGGTGCTGCCGGGGTCGCCCTGGCCGCTGAACAGCGCGGCCGACGCGCCGGTCGCCGACAGGTTGACCTGCACCGAGCTGACATCGGTCGGCTCGGCAAGCTTGATCAGCACGCCCATGCCCGACTTGTCGCCGAACGGCAGGTTCCTGTAGGTGTCGCTCTCCCAAGCCGTGTCGCGCTTGCCGTCGACCATCAGCGGGGCGTCGCTGAGCTCGGTGCGGTCGCCCTCGGGGTCGACGATGCGGACCTGGTCGCGGGTGAGCGCGACCGCCTTCGGCGCGGCCGGGGCGGTGCTCCCACCGGAGGGCTCGTTGGTGGCGGTCGCCGCGACACCCGGCCCGGGTGCGGCACCGTCGTCGGTGTCGCCGCGGTCGGCCAGCACGCGGATGCCCAGCAACAGGCCCACGGTGGCGACGATCAGCAGGCTCGCCACGCCCAGCATCAACTTGCGCCGGGTGGCCGGCGGCTGCTCGGGCAGGCCCTCCTCCACGGCGGAGAAGCGCAGCGGGCCGGCGTCGACGATGAACGGCTCGTCCGCGGCCACGTCGAGCCGGTCGAGCTCGGCAGCCAGCACGTCGGCCGACGGCAGCGCCAGTCGGTCGTCGAGCAGGTCCATGGTCAGGTCGTCGAGGTAGGCGGGCACGCCGGCGCGCACCATGCGCGGGGCGGCGATCGCTCCGGATCCGTCGCGCACCGCGTCGGGCAGCGAGGATGGGCCGACCTCGGCGTGCGGCCAGTGGCCGGTCAGCGCGAAGTAGAGGATGCCGCCGATCGCGCGGACGTCGGTGTCAGGGGTGTCGCCCTCGGTGGCCCGGGCGTCGGCGAGCACGACCCTGGAGTCGTGGCCGACCATCACCGTGCCGGGGTGGACGTTGCCGTGCACCATGCCGGTCGCGTGCACCGCGGCGACCGCGCTGGCCACCGAGTGGGCGATGGAGGTCGCCCACTCGGCGTCGAGCGGCCCGTCGACCACGAGCTGCCGGAGCGCCTCGCCGTCGATCCACTCGCGCACCACGTACGCCCGGGTGTCTTCGTCGATCGCGTCGTAGACACCGGCCAGGTTGGGGTGGATGACCCGGCTGGCGGTGACCGCGGCCTGGAGCATCTCCTGGGCGGAGTCGCCGCCGGGATAGCGCAGCACGACCGCGACCGGGCGGCGGAGGATCACGTCGACGCCCTGCCAGACCTGGCGGCCCGCGGCGTCGTCGTTGATGTGCTCGGCCAGCTCGTAGCGGTCCGCTAGGACCTCGCCGACCCTCGGTGCACCGACGGTCAGCACGGGCGGTGTGGCCTCTTCGGCCTCCTGGCCCTCGCCGACCTGGGTCACCGGTCCTCCTTCGGTGCTGTTCTCGCTCGTCATGCTGACTCGCTCGCCGTCTCGCAGTCACCCGGGGCAGCGCGCAGTGCCCCGTGTGAAGAACCGAAGGGCGGTGCCACCTCAATAGCGTAGGGGCTCGGCGCATCTGTCGGGAGCGACCTTACCTGGGACCGACCACACCTCCACAGGCCCTGCTCCCCCGTTCACAGCGGCGGATCCGAGCCCTTGAGCACCGAAAACAACAGCAAATCAGCCTTTGCAGCGACATGTTCAGAACCCGAAAATGGTACGAATTCTTGTCCGGCGAGTCGCGCATCCAGGTGTAGGACCAGGGCTAACGGGCGAGCCCCAGCCGCCGCCGGACCATGCCGACGACGCTGGTCACCTCGGTGATCCGCAGTGCCATCGCGAGGGCGAGATAGCTC
The DNA here is from genome assembly GCF_900107455.1 of Asanoa ishikariensis. GTDB lineage: Bacteria > Actinomycetota > Actinomycetes > Mycobacteriales > Micromonosporaceae > Asanoa > Asanoa ishikariensis. The sequence continues at coordinate 127,324 of NZ_FNQB01000001.1, forward strand.
AGGCAGATCGCCGAACCGCCGACCAACAGCCGAGCGATCGCGATCATCCGGTCCGCCGAGTCGCTGTTCGGCAGGAGCAGCAGCACCAGGTAGCCGACCAGCGCCGCGCCGGCCGACGCGACCAGGACCTTGCCGAACGTCTTCATGATCCGGCCGGCACCGATCGGACCGATCCGGCGGCGCAGCAGCATCGCGAACACCACCGCGGCGGCGACGTACGAGACCGCGTTGCCGAACATCAGGCCGGCCGCGACGGTCGAGGTGGACAGCACCAGGAACAGCCCCACCTGCACGATCACCCGCAGCCCGACCACCGGGATGTTGACCAGGGCCGGCGTGCGGGTGTCGGGCAGTGCGTAGAAGGCGAAGGTGAAGAGCTGGCTGATCGCGAACGGCACCAGGGCCAGGGCGCCGGCGGTCAGGACGACCCCCGTATCCGTAGCGTTGTCCTTGGTGAACGCGCCGTAGTGGAACAGCACCACGGAGATCGGGTACGAGAGCATCGCGTAACAGACCGCGATCGGCGCCAGGACCGCCGTCACTGTGCGTGTTCCACGTGAAACGTCATCGGCGAAGTCGCCGAACCGGCCCTCGGCGGCAGCTGAGCTCATTCTCGGCAGCAGCGCGGTGATGATCGAGACGGCGATGATCCCGTGCGCGGTCATCACCAGCAGGAAGACGTTGTTGTAGATCAGCGGACCGGGATCGCCATTGGCGCTGGCCGCGTTGGCCAGCTTGACGACGACGATCAGGCCGAGCTGGCTGACCGCGACGTAGCAGAACATCCAGCCACCGAGTTTGGCCAGGTCGCGCAGACCGAGCTCGCGCCACTGGCCGCGCCAGCGGTAGTGGAAGCCGACCTTGCGCAGCGCCGGCACGAGGCCGGCGACCTGGACGATGATGCCGAGCAGCGTGCCGCCGCCGACCAGCAGGATCATCGTGCCGCTCATGTCGCCCGTGGCCAGGTCCTCGCGGGCGCCGTACAGCCCGATGAACAGCCCGAACGACGCGATCACGATGAAGTTGTTGAGGATCGGCGTGAACATCGGGGCGGCGAAGTGGCCCCGGACGTTGAGGATCGCGCTCATCAGTGCTGACAGCCCGCTGAAGAAGATCATCGGGAGCATCAGCAGGGCCAGGATGTTGATCAGGTCGCGGGTGTCGTCCGTCGTGTCACGGCCGATGTAGAGCAGCGTGAGCAGGGGCGCGGCCAGCAGCGCGAGCACGGTCGCCACGAACAGCGCCAGGACCACGAGGCTCAGCAGCCGCTGGGTGTAGAGCTCGCCGCGGTCCCGGTCGGTGTCCCGGCGGCGGACGAGCACCGGGATCAACACGCTGGTCAGCACGCCGCCCATCAGGAACTCGAACACCATGCCGGGCAGGATCTGGGCGGTCGTGTACGCGTCGCCGACAGCGGCGCCCAGCGCGGCCGTGATGACCAGGGTGCGCAGGAAGCCCGTACCGCGGCTGACGAGGCTGCCCACCGCCATCACCGCACTGTTGCCGGCGGCGCTGCCGCCCTCCGAGGATGGCTCCTCGATCGCCGGTGGCCCGGCCGGCGGCGGTATGTCGACCGGATCGGCCCGGACAATGCCGTCGCCGTGCGCTGCGTGCGCGCTGCGGTAAAGGCCGCTGCTCACGGGACCTCCAGTCGAGGGTGACGACGTACGCCCGACCCTAACCTGGCGAACCCTGCCCCACGGCGTCGGCGACCCCGGACAGACAGATAGGCTGGCGGTCCCATGTCCGGAACATCCTCCTCCCGCCGCCTCAGCGAGGCTCAGGAGACCGCCGTGGCGGAGCTCATCCGCGTCTCGCCGGTCGCCGACGAGCTGGGTCGCCGGTTCGCCAAAGCCGGCCACGAGCTCCACCTGGTCGGCGGTTCAGTGCGTGACGCGCTGCTCGGTCGGCTCGGCAACGACCTCGACTTCGCGACCGACGCCCACCCCGACCAGACCCTCGCCGTGCTCAAGGGCTGGGCGGAGGCGACCTGGGAGACCGGCCGGGACTTCGGCACGATCGGCGCCCAGCGCGACGGGCTGCGCCTGGAGATCACGACCTTCCGGGCCGACGTGTACGACGGGGTCAGCCGCAACCCGCTGGTCCAGTACGGGTCAAGCCTGGCCGAGGACCTCCGCCGGCGGGACTTCACCGTCAACGCGATGGCGGTCAGCCTCCCCGACCACGTCTTCACCGACGCGCACGGCGGCCTCGACGACCTGGCCGAACAGGTGCTGCGCACGCCGGGCACGCCGGAGCAGTCCTTCGGTGACGACCCGCTGCGCATGCTCCGGGCCGCCCGGTTCGCCGCCCAGCTCCGGTTCGCGGTCGACCCCGGTGTGCGCGCCGCGATGGTCGCGATGGCCGCCGACCTCGACCGGATCACCGCGGAGCGGATCCGTGACGAGTTCGTCAAGCTGATCTGCGGTGCGGACCCGGTCTACGGCCTGCGGCTGCTGGTCGACACCGGGCTCGCCGACCGGTTCATCCCGGAGATCTCCGGACTCAAGCTGGAGATCGACGAGCACGCCCAGCACAAGGACGTGTACGAGCACACGCTGATCGTGGTCGCCAACGCCGTACGCCTCGAAGGTCCTGACGGTCCGGACTTCGTGCTGCGGTTCGCCGCCCTGATGCACGACATCGGCAAGCCGGCCACCAAGGCGGTCACCTCCGACGGCCGGGTCAGCTTCCACCACCACGAGGTGGTCGGCGCGCGGATGACCAAGCAGCGGATGAAGGTGATGCGCTTCCCCAAGGACGTCATCGCCGAGGTGGTCGAGCTCGTCGCGCTGCACCTGCGCTTCTACGGCTACGGCCGGGGCGAGTGGACCGACTCCGCGGTGCGCCGCTACGTCACCGACGCCGGGCCGCTGCTGTCCCGCCTGCACAAGCTGACCCGCTCCGACGTGACGACCCGCAACCGGCGCAAGGCGGCGCAACTGGCCTCCGACTACGACGCGCTGGAGGAGCGGATCGCCCGGATCGAGGCCGAGGAGGACCTGGCGCGGGTCCGTCCGGACCTGGACGGCAACGCGATCATGGAGCTCCTCGGCGTGCCACCCGGGCCGGTCGTCGGCCGGGCCTGGCGGCACCTCAAGGAGCTGCGGCTGGACCACGGCCCGCTCGACCGCGACGATGCGGAGGCCGAGCTCCTGCGCTGGGCACGGGCGGAAGGCATCGTCACTCCCGAATGACAGCGGCCGGCCGTAGGCCCTGTTTCGTAACTGAGGCCGGGCTGCGGCGGGCCCAGGCGCCGCCTGGCCGCACGGCACCTTCACCCGGATACAACACCGGTATCCGGGCAAAGCCGCCGCACACCCAGACAACACCTGAACTCCGCCTCGCCTCGACCCCAGTTACGAAACAGGGCCTGGCTCGCTACGGTCACGGGCATGCAGAGCGCCCCCGGCGTCGCGCCGCGTTCGTACCGCGTGCCGATCGTGGTGCTCTCGGTGCTGCTCTTCCTGCTGGTCGGCGCGATCGTCGTGGTGCAGGCCTCGCGGGCCGGCGAGCGCGCCGCGCTCCGCTGCTCGGTCGGTGAGTGGGACGTGGGGAGCTACCGCGACGCGGTGCAGGTGCCCCCGTTTCCGGAACCGGTGATCTTCACCGGCGGCGCGGGCACGATCCTGCGGCTGCGCGCCGACGGGACGGGTGAGATCGACTACGGCACCAGGGTCAGGTTCACGGCCGAGGCGCCCGACGGCCGCCCGATCTGGCTGGAGGTCGGTGGGCCGCTGCGGTTCGACTACGAGCTGCGGCCCGGTTCGATCTTTGTCACCCCCACCGGCAACGACGCGACCAGCCAGTTGTTCATCGACGGCACGCGCGTCGGGTCGCCGGCGAAGTTCCGGGACGAGGGGGCGGAGGGGCGGTCGTACCGGCTCACGTGCGCGGGCGACTCGCTCACCCAGGACGACGGTGTGCTGGTCGTCGGCTACCGCCGGCGCTGAATGTCGTACCCGCGAGGTTGAATGGTTGTCATGAGGTGGAGTGTCGTCGACTCGCCGGTCGGCCCGCTGTCGCTGTCGGCCGACGAGGTCGGCCTGTGCCGGCTCAGGTTCGGCGCGGTCGAGGGTGTCGAGTTCACGCCGCCGGCCGGTGCACTGGCGGCCGCGGTCGAGCAGTTGTCCAGCTATTTCTCCGGTGAGCTCACCGACTTCGACCTACCGCTGTCCGTGCAGCGCGGCTCGGAGTTCGAGCGGGCCGTGTGGCAGCGGATGACCACGATCGCCTACGGCGAGACCGAGACCTACGGCGAGGTGGCGGCGGTGGTCGGCGAAGCGGGTGCGGCCCGCGCGGTCGGCGTCGCCTGCAACCGCAACCCGATCGCCATCGTGGTGCCGTGCCATCGCATCGTCGGCGCCGGCGGCAAGCTGGTTGGCTTCGGTGGCGGGCTGCCCGCCAAGCGCTTCCTCCTGGATCTCGAGGCCGGCATCGCCTGGCAACGCACCTGGGTTTGACACGATCAGTCGGCTTTGGACGAAAGGATGGACCGATCGGTCAATGGCGATCCCTAAGTCGCCCTTGGATGATCCATCCGTCTTTCCACCCTCCTAGCCGATAGACGGGGGATCCACCCATGTCCAAAGAGACACCTGACTCCTCCCTGGGCCGCCGCCGCCTGCTGCGTCGTGCCGGCACCGTGGCTGCCGGTGTGGTCGGCGCGGGCGCAGTGAGCGCCGCTGTCGCCGCTCCGGCCCAGGCCGCGCCCGGTGACCCGGTCGTCCAGGGCGAGAACAACAACGGCAACACCGCCGACCCGTTGGTGACGCTCAACAACCCCGGTGGCCCGGCCCTCAACCTCGCCCCGTCGGGCGAGATCGCGCCCGACGCACCGGTCGGCTCGTTGCGCGTCGACGGCGCCGGCAACATCTGGACGCTCGCCGTGCCGGGCCTGCCGGAGATGGTGCACACCTCGTTCACCGCGACCCAGCTCGTGCCGATCCTCCCGGAGCGCGTGCTCAACACCCGCACCGCCGAGGGTCGCGCCAACGTGATCAACCAGGCGGGCAACTTCGACTCGGCCGGTCGGCTGCTCTCCGGCAAGACCATCCACGTCTACGTCGGCGACCTCGCGTTCAACGCGGTCGCGCTGCACGGCAACCTCACGGTGACCGCTGCCCTCGGCGACGGCTACCTGACCCTGTGGCCCGGCGGTGCCCCGCGGCCGGCGACCTCGGTCATCAACTACGCGGCCAGCACCAAGCTGAACGCGCTCGCCAACCACGTCGTGTCCGGCATCGGCGTCAACGGCGACACCCCCGACGTGATCTCCATCTTCAACAGCGGCAACGCCGCGCACGTGCTGCTCGACATCAGCGCGTTCACCATCATCTGGGGCTTCTCCGCCGTCTTCGCCGACACCGGCGCGGGCGCCGCCGCCGCACGCATCAGCGCGGCGGCAGCGGCCAAGCCGATGTCGCGCATGGCCAAGCGCACGGACGGCAAGGCCGTCTGGGACAAGTAACCCGCGACTGATCTGAAAAAGGGCGGGAACCCCGAGGGGTTCCCGCCCTTTTGGCGTGCTCGCGTCAGCGCTCGATGTCGCCAGTGATGAACGACTCGACGGCGTTGTGCGCGTCGTGGTCGGCGTACTGCACCGGCGGCGACTTCATGAAGTAGCTCGACGCCGACAGGATCGGACCGCCGATGCCCCGGTCGAGGGCGATCTTCGCCGCGCGCAGCGCGTCGATGATCACGCCGGCCGAGTTGGGCGAGTCCCAGACCTCGAGCTTGAGCTCGGCGTTCAACGGAGTGTCGCCGAACGAGCGGCCCTCCAGCCGGATGTAGGCCCACTTGCGGTCGTCCAGCCACGGCACGTGGTCGGACGGGCCGATGTGCACGTCGCTCTTGGCCATCTCGTGCGGCACCTGGGACGTGACCGACTGGGTCTTCGAGATCTTCTTCGAGACCAGCCGGGTGCGCTCCAGCATGTTCATGAAGTCCATGTTGCCGCCGAAGTTGAGCTGGTACGTGCGCAGCAGCTCGACACCGCGGTCCTCGAACAGCTTGGCCAGCGCGCGGTGCACGATGGTCGCGCCAACCTGGCTCTTGATGTCGTCGCCGACGATCGGCAGACCGGCGTCGGTGAACTTCTGCGCCCAGACCGGGTCGGACGCGATGAACACCGGCAGGGCGTTGACGAACGCACAACCGGCGTCGATCGCGGCCTGCGCGTAGTACTTGTCGGCCTGCTCGGAGCCGACCGGCAGGTAGGCGATCACCACGTCGACGCGGGCGTCGCGCAGCGCCTGGGCCACGTCGACCGGCGCCTGGTCCGACTCTTCGATGATCTCCCGGTAGTACTGACCGAGACCGTCGAACGTCGGGCCACGCTGGACGAGCACGCCGGTCGGCGGCACGTCACAGAGCTTGATCGTGTTGTTCTCGCTGGCGACGATCGCCTCCGCGAGGTCCATGCCGACCTTCTTGGCGTCCACGTCGAACGCCGCGACGAACTCCACGTCGGAGACGTGGTAGTCGCCAAAGGTGACGTGCATGAGACCCGGGACGCGGTCGTTGGGGTCGGCATTGCGGTAGTACTCCACACCCTGGACCAGGGACGAGGCGCAGTTACCCACACCGACGATGGCGACGCGGATGGAGCCCATCGCGTTTGCCTCCTTCTTATTACGGCCGCTCGTCCTGGACGTGCGGGCTGGTTTCTGCTGTCCCGGAGCCCGCGGAACGGGGCTCGGGAGCGCGGCCGGAGCGCTCGTTGACGATGAGCTCCTCCAGCCAGCGCACCTCGCGCTCGCAGGCGTCCAAACCATGGCGCTGCAGCTCGAGGGTGTACGCGTCGAGGCGCTCGCCCGCGCGGGCGAGCACGTCGCGCATGCTTTCGCGGCGCTCTTCGACCTTGCGGCGGCGGCCTTCGAGGATCCGGAGGCGGGTCGCCTGGTCGGTGCGCGCGAAAAAAGCGAAGTGGATGCCGAAGCCGGCATCGTCGTAGGTCTCCGGCCCGGCCTGGGCGATGAGGTCGGCGAACCGCTCCTTGCCCTCTGCGGTGATCTTGTAGACCACCCGGCCGCGCTTGCTGGTGAGGACCGGAACCTCGGCGGTGGTCGGCGGGGTCTCGTCGGCCTCCGTGATGTAGCCGGCCGACTGGAGCCGGCGCAGCGTGGGGTAGAGCGTGCCGTAGCTGATCGCGGCGCGGATCGACCCGAGCTTCGCGGCGAGCTCCTTGCGCAGCTCGTAGCCGTGCATCGGCGACTCGTGGAGGAGGCCGAGGATCGCGAACTCGAGCAACTCCAACCTCCCTCGTGCCTTGCGATGTATCGCGCCGATACATCGCTGCGGTCAACGGTAAGACACTCCGAAGGCTTCCGCAAACCTCTGATTGCGCCCGGGGAATCACGCTCCGTAAGCGTTGTCGCTCTACGGGCCTCGACCAAGTACCCTCTTCCGCATGCGCACGCAGCGCCAGGTCGTCGACTACTCGCTCCAGAAGCGAGCGGTCCTGCGTGACGTCTATTCCGGCCGCGTCGGGACCTATGAGGTCTGCGATGCCTCGCCCTACCTGAAAAGCGCCGCTCGCTTCCACGGCGAGCCCACCGAGCAGCGCTGTCCGATATGCCGGCGGGAAAACCTGACGCTCGTCCACTACATTTACGGCGATGAACTCAAGCAGTCCGCGGGACAGGCGCGCACCCTGGCCGAATTGCCGGTGCTTGCGATGACTCTCCGTGAGTTCCAGGTCTACGTGGTGGAGGTCTGCCAGGGCTGCTCCTGGAACCACCTGGTGGAGCAGTACCTCCTCGGTCGCGACGGTCTGGTCGTGGCCGACCCCGAGGCAACCGGGCGAAGGAGAGAGGCTCAACGGTGATCACGCTTCGCCCATCGAATGCGCCGTCTTCGGCTGATGGGCGAATCGTTAACCGGATAAGTCCGGTTTTTTCAGATATGTCTGTGGCGGGCCGACTCAACAGGGCGACCGCACGACGTGGTCCAACTCACGGCAACCCGGTGGCAGCGCAGACGCGCGTCACCGCGACCGGCAGGGTGTGACGAATGAACTCGTACGACGAATCCAGTTCCGCGCGCGGCCACGCCCGTCCCACGGGCCCCACTGGCAACAGCGGAAGCGGGTCCGGCGGCGATCGCCACTGGCAGAGTGGCGACGGTCTGGGCGGGTGGCCCGACAACGGCGGATACGGCGAGCAGCCGCCCGCCGCGCGCGGGTCCGCCTCGGGCGGTCGGGCGTCGGTGCCCCGGGCCTCGGCGTCGGTGCCTTCCTCCCCCGCCGGCGGATCGGCCTCCGTGCCGTCGTCGGCCGGCCGCGCGACCGTCGGTCGCGCCTCCGCCTCCGTACCTTCGAGCCCCGCTTCCGGTTCTTCGGGTCGTGCCTCGGTCGGCAGCGCTTCCGTCGGGAGTGCCTCTGTGGGCAGCGCCTCTGTGGGCAGTGCGTCGGTCGGCGGCGCGGGCCGGGCGCGGGTCGGCCGCGCTTCGGTCGGTGGACCCGGCGAGAGCGGTCCGGGCGGTCCGGGTGGTCCGAACGGTCCGGTTGGCCCGGGCAGCCGCAGCCGCTCCGGTGGCAGCCGCCCCAAGCGCTCCCGCCGCAAGAAGATGATCAACTGGGCCATCGCCGGCTTTGCCGTGGTGGTCATCCTGGCCGGCGCCGGTCTGGTGGGTGGCACGTACTACACCACCAACGTCGTGGTGCCCGACAAGATCGACCTGCCGCTAGCGAGCACGATCTACGCCTCTGACAGCAAGACCCAGATCGCGAAGCTCGGCGAGTACAACCGCACGTTCGTCTCGATCCAACAGATCCCCGAGTACGTGCAGCACGCGGTGGCCGCCGCCGAGGACCGCAAGTTCTACGAGCACAGCGGCGTCGACTACGTCGGCATCGCCCGAGCCGCGTGGAACAACTTCACCGGCGGCGAGCGCCAGGGCGCCTCGACGATCACGCAGCAGTACGCGCGAAACGCGATCAAGGGCCTCGACGACGCGACCTACGGCCGCAAGGTGCGCGAGGCGGTCATGGCCTCGAAGCTCAACGACGAGTTCGACAAAAACAAGATCATGGAGATGTACCTCAACACGATCTACTTCGGTCGAGGTGCGTACGGCATCGAAGCGGCCGCGCAGACCTACTTCAGCAAGTCGGTCAGCAAGCTCAGTGTCGCCGAGGGCGCGGTGCTCGCCGGCGTGATCAAGCAGCCGGTGCCGTCGGCGACCCACAAGGGCTTCGACCCGGGCTACAACAAGGACGAAGCCCAGTCGCGTTGGGCCTACGTGCTCGGCGGCATGGTCGACAAGGGGTGGCTCAATGCCGCCGAGAAGCCGACCGAATACCCGAAGGTCAACCCGTTGCCCTCGGACAAGGCCTGCTTCACGGACTGCGGCGTGAACACCCCGCTGGGCAACGTGATCAACTACGTCCGCGACGAGATGATCGGGATGGACATCCCCGGCTGCGACCTCGAGAACTGCGCGCGGTTGATCAAGGATGGCGGCTTCAAGGTCCAGACGACCATCAACATCAACATGCAGCGCGAGATGGAATCCGCGATCCAGCGCAGCAAGAAGGGCTCCGAGCTCGCCGGCCAGCCGAAGAACCTGATGGCGGCCGGCGTCGCGGTGGACCCGGGATCGGGTCGGGTGCTCGCCTACTACGGCGGTGACAACGGCACGGGCCACGACTACGCGGGCAAGAACGTCGAGGCCGGGCAGCTGACCGGCGGCCACGCCCCGGGCTCGTCCTTCAAGATCTATACCTTGGCGGCGGCGCTCGAGGCCGGCATCTCGCTCGATTCCCGCTGGGACGCGACCGACTACGAGGTGCCCGGCACCGAGATCAAGGTCATCAACGCGGGCCGGAAGCCTAGCTGCGCGAAGAGCTGCACGCTGCGGGAGTCGACCGTCCAGTCGTACAACGTGCCGTTCTACCACATCGCGGAGAAGGTCGGCGCCGACAAGGTCATCGAAATGGCCCGCCGCGCCGGCGTGTCCACGATGTGGACCAACGACCCGGTCAAGCCCTACGACCTCAACAGCAAGAAGACGAAGATCGGCAAGAGCGCGCCGTTCTACTACGTCGTCGGGTACGGCGCGTACCCGATCACCGTGCTCGACCACGCCAACGGGCTCGCGACGCTGGCCAACCGCGGCGTCTACAACAAGGCCCACTTCGTCATCTCGGTCCAGAAGAAGAACGAGGCCGGTGCCTGGGAGACCGTCGGTGGCGAGCAGCGCAAGCCTAAGCAGCTGATCAAGACCGAGGTCGCCGACGACGTCAACGACGTGCTCCAGGAGATCTCCGGCGGGCTCAACGGCGGCCGGCCGGCGACCGGCAAGACCGGCACCTGGGAGCTCAACGAGAAGAGCTCCGACAACGCGCACGCCTGGATGCTCGGCGCGACGCCGCAGATCGCGACCGCGGTCTGGGTCGGCAACGTCGGTGGCGAGAAGGCGATCAAGGACAAGTACGGCAACAAGATCCAGGGTGCCAGCCTGCCGAAGGACATCTGGAAGCGGTTCATGAACGACGCCTCCAAGAACATGGACATCGAACGCTTCAAGCCGGGCACACACATCGGTGACCCGGATGCCGGCAACGGCCAGAAGCAGCAGGAGCAGCCGACCTGCTTCCCGGGCCAGCCCGACTGCACCAACTTCCCTGGCGGCAATGCGGGCGGCAACGGCAACGGCAACGGTGGACCCGGTGGCGGAAATGGCAACGGCGGACCAGGTCGAGACAACAACAACGACCAGCCCGCTGACGAGAACCCGTTCACGGTGATACCGCCACCTAACTAGCGACTCCTCCGCCGAGCGGCCGGGCCTTTTGGCTAGGCCGCTCGGCGCCCTGCCCAGCACCCGATCCGACAAAATCGGCGCTCCGGATGGGGCACACCGGGTGGGATGCGGAAAGATGCGTCTTCGTGGGTGCAAACCTGAAGCATGACGACGCCGGCCCGGTCGACCTGCCGTCGCGCTCCGACGGCTTCGTCCGCGGGCTCTCCGAGTCGATCGGTGGGCCTGTCGGCGAGCACGCGGTCGAGCGATCCGGCGCGGCACGCTCCGGCGGCGGTTTCTGGACCGTCTCCCGGATCGTGCTGGCGTTGATGTGCCTGACCCTGGCGCTGCACTGGGTGCAGAAGTCACCGTGCCAGGACGGTGCGTGGCAGGAGCACCGGCAGTACACCCGGTTCTGCTACACCGACGTGCTGGCCCTCTACTACGCCGAAGGGCTCAACGAGGGCAAGGTTCCCTACGCCGACCACCCGGTCGAATACCCGGTGCTGACCGGCGCGTTCATGGGAGCGCTCGGGTTGCCGGTGCACGCGCTCGGCAAGGACCGCCCGGAGATCAACCAGGGCCAGTGGTTCTACAACATCAACGCCCTGGTCCTCGGCGCGATCGGCGTCGGCGCGGTAGGCGCATTGCTCGCCCTGCGCAAGAGACGACCCTGGGACGCGGCGATGTTCGCGCTGTCCCCCGCGCTGCTGGTCACCGCGACAGTCAACTGGGATCTGCTGGCGATCGGGCTCGCGGTCTTCGGGATGCTCGCCTGGGCCCGGCACAGACCTGTCGCGGCCGGTGTCCTGCTGGGTCTCGGCTGCGCGGCCAAACTCTGGCCGCTGTTCATCCTGGGCCCGATCCTTGTGCTGGCGTTCCGGACCAAGCGCTGGCGTGCGGCGATGACCACGGTCGGGGTCGGCGTCGCCACCGTGCTGGCGGTCAACATCCCGATCGCGCTCGCGTTCCCCGAGGGCTGGAAGCGCTTCTTCGAGCTCAACAGCACCAGGCCGATCGACTGGGGCACGCTCTGGTACGTCGGCCGCTACCTGGACACGAAGTGGTCCCCGAACTCGGCGGGCCCGTTCCAATGGCTGAGCGACAACATCCCGACCCTGAACTTCCTGTCGTACGCCCTGTTCGGCATCGCCTGCCTCGGCATCGCGGCCCTGGCCGTCTACGCACCCCGCCGCCCCCGCCTGGCCGCCCTGGCCTTCCTGGTCGTGGCCGCGTTCCTGATCTTCAGCAAGGTCTGGTCCCAGCAGTACGTGCTGTGGCTGCTCCCCCTGGCGATCCTGGCCCGCCCCCGTTGGGGCGCGTTCCTCGCCTGGCAGGTGGCGGAGGTCCTGTACTTCGTGGCCTTCTACGGCGAGTTGCTCGGCGCCTCCGGCAAGCAGGTCTTCCCGGAGGGCGTGTTCGTGCTGGCCGCGACGCTGCGACTGGCCACCGTGGTCGTGCTCTGCTACTTCGTGATCCGCGACATCCTGCGCCCGGAGCTCGACCCGGTCCGCGCCACCTACGCCGACGACCCGGACGGCGGCGACTTCGACGGCGCACCGGACCCCGGCGACCGCTTCTTGGAACCGGCCGCGGACCCGGTGCCGGCGCGAGCCTGATCCGCGCGGGCCGGATTGCCTGTCCGGCCCGCGCGACCTGGTCAGAGCCGGTAGACCACCACGGAGCCGACGTCCTCGCGGGTGATGCCGAGCGAGTCGACCGGCAGCTCGATCGCCGTCAGCAACGGTGAACCGGACTCGAGCATGTCGCGCGCCACGACGACGTTGCGGACGCCCATCTGGCGCAGGTAGTTGATGCTGTTCTGGTCGGGGAACGTCGCGGTGACCTGGCGTACCTCTTCGAGCTTCTTGGGCACGAACCCGCTGCCGCCGTTGACGATGTCCTGGAACTTCGTGGTCGACCAGAGCATCGCGTTCTCGTCGTGGAGCTGGTCGCTGGGCAGGATCAAAAGCGGGCCTTCGACGGTACGCATCGCGGCCGGCTGAGCCGGCACGATCGGGTGCTTCGTGGTGTTGATGCCCTCGACGAGCACGAGCGCCAGCGGGATCAGCGTGACCAGGCGCAGCCACGGGCTCGGCCACGGCGGGACCCGGTTGGCCGAGATCTCCTTGACCCGATCGACGAACGCGCACACCGTGCCGGCGGCCAGGATGCCGAGCAGCAAAGTCACCCACAGCATCAGCCGGCCCGGAGTCCGGATGCCGTCCCAGCCGGGCACGTGCTCGAGCAGCGGCAGGTAGGTGTAGCGGCCGTCCTGGAACTCGCTGCCCATCGCGAGGATGGCGCCGACCACGATGCCGAGCGTCAGCAGCAGGCGCTGGCGGACCGACCAGATCGTGAAGAACAGGCCGGCCAGAGCCAGGCCGATCAGCGCGAAGCCGGGCAGCAGCGTCATCTCCGGCGCCCAGCCGAGCGAGTTACGCAGCGGCTCGTGCAGACCGCCCCAGAGCCACGACTCGGGTGGCGCGGTGAAGAAGCCACGCAACGGCGGCGAGTAGAGCTGGATCTCCTCGACACCACGCCGCGCGTACGGGTGGTCGTCGGCGACCTCGAAGTACGGGATCGCCAGCAGCCCACCGACGGCCACGAAGATCGCACCACCGGCCAGGTCGGCGAAGAACAGCTTGCGACCGAACGGGCGGCGCTCCTTCCACACCCGGAAGCGCTTGAAGATCCAGGTGAGCAGTGCGCCGACGCCGAGCAATGCCAGCACGTACGCGAAAACCAGCCCGATCCCGAAGCCCAGGCTCAGTTGCCACGCGGCGACCAACCACCCGGCCAGCGCCCACCCGGCATGCCGGCGCTCGGGCCGATAGCCGTGCCGGAACGAGAAACCGTGCCCCCGGGCGAGCATCGCCAGGGCCAGCGGGATGCCGCCGTTGGAGATGATGTGCAGGTGACCGGCCTGGGCGAGCAGCCACGGCGCGTACGTGTAGCCGGCCGCCGCGACCGCGCTGCCGGTGCGCCCGGCGCCGAGCTGGCGCACCAGCATGTAGGCACCGAACGCCGCGAGCGCGTGCGCCAACACGAAGACGATGTTGTAGCGGACGACCGCCGCGACCGGACCCTCGCCGATCATGCCCAGTGGCGCGTAGCCGAGCAGCGAGTCCGAGAACGCGAACGTCCAGAGCTCCGGATAGAAGGCGTTGGAGTGCCAGATCCTGCCCGGGTCGGTCAGCAGGCTGTGCCCGGACCAGGACATCTGCCAGGCCTGGAGAGTCGGATCCCAGATGTCCTGCGGGATGGTGTGCCGCGGATACCGCAGCGTCGGCCACGTCATCACCACAGCGGCCGCCATCGAGATCAACGCGGCCAGGGTGAACTCATGGCGCAGGAACCGCCCCACGCGCCGCCCGACCCGCACCGCGACATTCGGCGGCGGCTCAGTCCGCCCGGCGAACTCCGCCCACCGGTCAGGCTCCCTGCCCGCGTCGTCCGCGTCCTTCTCGGCGACCGCGGTCCCCGTCGCGCCGCCTGCGTCCTTTTCGGCGATCGCGGTGCCTGTCGCGCTGCCGGCGGGCTTGCCCTCGGCGTCCTTTTCGGCGACCGCCGTGCGTGTCGCGGTGCCGGCGGGCTTGCCGTCGGCGTCCTTCTCCGCGATCGCGGTGGCTGTCGCATCGCCGGCTGGTTTGCCGCTGGCGTCCTTCTCGGCTACCGCGGTGCCCGTTGCACCGCTGGCTGGCTTGCCCTTGGCGGCGGCGTCCTTGTCGGTTTTGCCCGAGTCCACTTCAGTGGCTGTCTTCGCGGCTTCGCCGACGTCGGCGGCGTGCCGGCCGGGACGTTCACCGTCGGCCTTGTTCGCCGTGCCCTTGTCGACGCCGTCAGATTCGGCAGCGTGCCGGCCGGATGCGCCCGCATCCAGATCTCGGCCGGTGGCACCACTGTCTGAGCTCGTGCCGCTGGAGTCCGCGTCAGCGGCCTGCAGGGCCGCGTCGGACTTCGCCTCGGTCGAGGTGTCGCTGGTCTGCTCTGGGTCCTTCGTGGCAGCGGGAGGCGCTGCGGCGCTGGCCGTGGCGGCGACCTCGCGGGTCGACCGCCGGAACGGCCACCAGCGACGAGACTTCGCCTTCGGCGCCTCGGTCGCGGCGTCGCGTTCAGCAGCCAGCTTGGCGGCGTCGCTTTCAGCAGCCAGCTTGGCGGCGTCGCTTTCAGCGGCCGGCTTGGCGGCGTCGTCGTTCTCAGCCGGGACCACCTCAGCCGACATCGTGCCGTTTGCCGCGGCCGGAGCGTCCTGGGCGGCAGCCGACGGCTGCTCATGCTCGGCGTCCGGAGTCTCCTCCTGCGTCTGCGACTTCGCGCCGCCCCGCTGCTGCGGTGCCACGACCGGTTCCGGTGCGGCGTCAGCCTCACCCGGCTTGGGCTTGGTGGTGGCAGCCCGGCGGCTCCGCGCCTTCGGAGGAGCCGCACCTTCGGTCGCCGCAGTGCCGTCCGTCGCGCCGGCTACCGGAGTCTCGGCGTCGACCCCGGCCGCGGTGCCACGACGGGCACGACTCCTGGCCTTCGGCGCGGCGGACCCGACCGCCTCGTCCGCGGGTTGACCCTCGACTGTCGCCTCGGCGTCGCCTGTGCGCTTCGCTCGTCCCCGAGTCGCGCCGGCGCTGACATCTCCAGCCGATTCCGCTGCGCTCACGGCTCCGACAGCACCCATCGCGACCGCGGCCGCCGCCCCAGAAGCGGCTACAGCGCGCTTCCGCGCGCCGCGGCTCCGCGTCGGGACAGCATCGTCGGCGGACTTCGCACCCGCGCCGGCCGACCCGGCGGAGGCCGGACCAGACGGGTCATCGGCACCTGCTGCCGCCGTGCCCGTTGCGGTCAGGTTCGCGCCGGCCGTCGAAGCAGCCACGTCAGAGCCATCAGCGGCGGAGGCCGGACCGGACGGGTCGTCGGCACCTGCTGCCGCCGTGGCCGTCGCGGTCAGGTTCGCGCCGGCCGTCGAAGCAGCCAGGTCAAAGCCTTCGTCGGCGGAGAGATCGGCACCACCGTCAACCGAGCTGGCGGTGTGCGTCCCGTCAGCGGAGACCGAAGCCGTCATGTCGCCCGCGGAACCAGCGTCGCCCAGCGAGACTGCGTGCCGCACGCCGCCTGACGGCGGGTCCGCATCGGAACCCGGGCCCGGGCGCTCGGCGGCCGACACGGCGTCACCTGAGCCGTGCCCGTTGCTCGCGCCGTCGTCGCGGGCCTGCGGCGCCGCATTGGCCGCCGACTCGCCGACGTAAGGCTCGTCGGGCTCCTCCTCACTGGCGATGGAGGGCCTGCGGGTGGGCTCGGGTCCGGGAGCCGCTTGACGCGCGGTCCTCGGCGGTTGTTCCGAGTTCATGCCGCTCTTTCTCTCGACCGACCGGAGGCCGGGATTCGCGGAAGACCGCACCGCCGACTGGTGGCGGTTGCGCCCTGACCCACGAAGCACCCCCTAGTGGCGCCTAACGTCACACCTTGCCGCGTAGAAACGCGATGTCGGCCGCTTGGCCTTCGGCGTCGCCCGGAGTCTCCACGATGACCGGTGCACCGGCCGCGCGGACGACGGCGACGAGCAGCTCTGGGTCGATCATTCCGGAACCTAGGTTGTCGTGTCGATCCCGGCCCGAGTCGAACGGGTCCTTGGAGTCGTTGCAGTGGATCAGATCGATGCGGCCCGTGATCGCCTTGACCCGGTCGACCAGGCCGAGCAGGTCTTCCCCGCCGGCGTGGGCGTGGCAGGTGTCGAGGCAGAAGCCGACCTCGTAGTCGCCGACCGCGTCCCAGAGCCGGGCCAGCATGTCGAGCTTGCGGGCGCACGCGTGGTCACCGCCCGCGGTGTTCTCGATCAGCACGGGGGTGAGGAAACCACCTTGTTCCTGCGCGTACGCGAACGTCTTGCGCCAGTTGTCGAAACCCGTCGCCAATTCGTCGACCGCGCCCACGTGTCCGCCGTGGACGATCAGCGCCTTGGCGCCCACGTCGGCGGCGCCCGCGGCGTGCGCGAGCAGCAGCTTGCGGCTCGGAATGCGAATTTTGTTGTTGAGCGTCGCCACGTTGATCAGGTAGGGCGCGTGGATGTAGATGTCGACCTCGGACGCCTTGAGCGCCTCGGCATCGGCCCGCGGTTTCGGCGACTTGTAACCCTGCGGGTCGGTCAGGAAGAACTGCACCGCGTCGGCCTCGCGGGCCGTCGCTGCTGCCAACGGGTCGGTCGGATCGACATGGGCTCCGATGCGCATGGAGGCGAGCCTACGTCGCGGGTACGACAACCGCGCAACGGTGCCTGCTTCCGGAATTCCTCGCAAATCGACCAGTGGCCTGCGTCACCGGCGCCCGTTCCGCGTCGTTACCCCCATAGACCAGCCGGGGGGCCAAAGCATCCCGCGGCACCGGCCGACCACGGGAGTTGTGAACGTTGCACGCCATCCGACGCCGTACCGTCGCGTCCGTTGTCGCGGCCTTTTTCGTCGCGGCACCGCTGGCCGTCGGCGGCGCCGCCTTCGCCGATCCGGCGCAGGAGACCAACAGTCAGGTCACCTTCAGCGGCGACGGGCTGCTCGGGGTGGCCTGCGGCGCCAAGCCGAGCGCCGCGTCGGTGACCGTGCCGGCCGAGAGCACGCTGCGGGTCGTCAACAACACCGGCCGCAAGGCCAAGCTGCTACTCGACGGCGCGACCCGCGGTGAGGTGGCCTCCGGCGCGACCGCCGACGTGCTGTTCCACCGTGGCCCGGTCGAGCTCGCCCTCAAGCCGGACTGCATGCTCGCCGACGAGAAGTCGGTGCGCGTCGAGGTGATGGCACCTCCGCCGCCCGCGGCGACCGGCAACGACACCCCGGCCAACCCGCCGACGCTCCCGTTCGGCAACGGCGGCACTTCCAGCGGCGGCGACGACCAGAACGCGGGCGGCGACAACCCGGGCGACCAGAACCAGCGCCCCGGTGCCAACGGCGAGAACCCCGACCCGGCCGCCGCTGCCTCCCCGGGTGCGGTCGACCCGAACAACCCGGACGCCGACCCGGCGAAGCCCGCCAACCCGGACGACCCGGCCAACGCCGACGCCGCGGCGCTCGCGGTGGACAGCTTCGCCAACCCCGGCGGGGGTACGGGCCTGGACGGCGCGACCACCGTCGCCGGCGCGGCGGCCGAGCCGCTGGCCTCGGTCGACCCGGTGAGCGACAGCGGTCCGACGGGCCTGCTCGCACTGATCGCGACGGTCTGCCTGGTGGGTGTGTCTGCTGGGGCAATTCGGGCTATTGTCGCTCAACGTGCAAGCCGGACTCGGGCCGCGTAAACTAAATATCATCACAAGGCTCCGCGGGGCGCCTGCGTCCAACCTCGTCGGTGTGGTCGTTCCTCCCCAGGTCCCACCCAAAGAATGCGGATAAAAGGCGCTCCGCGGCTCTGCACCAAGGGCCCCTTCTCAGTGAAGGGGCCCTTAGCACGCCCGGACCGAGTCGTACCCAGGAGCTCCGGTATTGTGGTGGGGTTGTCCGCACCAGCAGGGTGCTTGGGCAACGACGCACGACCTCCTGCCGCGGAAGGACCGCGGCCGCCAAGCCCATAGGAGGTGAGCACGTCTTGCGTCATTACGAAGTTATGGTGATCCTCGATCCCAGTCTCGAGGAGCGCACCGTCGCCCCGTCGCTCGACACGTATCTCAACGTGATTCGGACCGCGGGCGGCTCGGTGGAGAAGCTCGACGTGTGGGGCCGCCGGCGCCTCTCGTTCGAGATCAACAAGAAGGCCGAGGGCATCTACGCCGTCATCGATCTGCAGGCGGAGCCTGCGGCGGTGGCTGAGCTGGACCGTCAGCTGCGACTCAACGAGTCAGTGCTGCGCACCAAGGTCATCCGGCCCGAGACGCGCTAAGCGCGTTCTCTGCGGCCTACCGAACCAAGCCGCACTAACTCTGTCGTACGGCTCTGGCAGCCTTACGGCAGAGACTCGATGAGTGGCACGAGGAGACGGTCATGGCAGGAGACACCACCATCACGGTCATCGGCAACCTGACCGATGATCCCGAGTTGCGCTTCACTCCGTCGGGCGCGGCGGTTGCCAAGTTCCGCGTGGCTTCGACCCCGCGGATCATGGACCGCACGACCAACGAGTGGAAAGACGGCGAGCCACTCTTCCTTGCTTGCACCGTGTGGCGGCAGGCGGCCGAACACGTCGCCGAGTCGCTGCAGCGCGGTGCTCGGGTCATCGTTTCGGGCCGGCTCAAGCAGCGGTCCTACGAAACCCGCGAGGGTGAGAAGCGCACCGTCATCGAACTCGAGGTCGACGAGATCGGCCCGTCTCTGCGCTACGCCACGGCGAAGGTGCAGAAGATGAACCGCTCCAGCGGTGGTGGTGGCGGCTTCGGCTCCGGTGGTGGCGGCGGCCAGGGTGGCGGCGGAGGCAACTCCGACGACCCTTGGGCGACGGCCGCGCCGGCGGGCGCCTCCAGCGGTTCGGGCAGGTCGAACAGCTACTCCGACGA
Organism: Asanoa ishikariensis; assembly: GCF_900107455.1. GTDB lineage: Bacteria > Actinomycetota > Actinomycetes > Mycobacteriales > Micromonosporaceae > Asanoa > Asanoa ishikariensis. The sequence goes on from NZ_FNQB01000001.1 coordinate 146,528, forward strand.
CGAGCCCCCGTTCTAAAAATCACCAGGAGCACGAGCAATGGCTAAGGCTGCCGCGCTACGCAAGCCGAAGAAGAAGGTGAACCCTCTAGACAAGGAGGGGATCACCTACATCGATTACAAGGACACCGCGCTGCTGCGCAAGTTCATCTCTGACCGGGGCAAGATCCGTGCCCGCCGGGTCACCGGTGTGACGTCCCAGCAGCAGCGTCAGATCGCGCGTGCCGTGAAGAACGCGCGCGAGATGGCGCTCCTTCCGTACACCGCAACGGCTCGCTGAGAGGAGGCACCGACATGAAGGTCATCCTGACTCAGGAGGTGTCCGGTCTCGGCACGCCGGGCGACGTGGTGGAGGTCAAGGACGGCTACGGCCGCAACTACCTCCTGCCGCAGGGCTTCGGCATCCGCTGGAGCAAGGGTGCGGAGAAAGAGGTCGTCAACATCAAGCGGGCCCGTGGGGCTCGTGAGATCCGCGACCTCGGCCAGGCCAACGAGGTGAAGGCCCAGCTCGAGGGCCTCAAGGTGAGCCTGCAGGTGCGCGCCGGCGACGGCGGCCGCCTGTTCGGCTCGGTCACCCCGGTGGAGATCGTCGACGCGGTCAAGGCGGCGGGTGGCCCGTCGCTCGACCGGCGCCGGCTGGAACTGCCGAGCGCGATCAAGTCGATCGGCAGCTACCCCGTCAAGGTCAAGCTGCACCCTGAGGTGACGGCCAACTTCGACGTGACCGTCAACCGCAGCAAGTAGGCGACACAGCGAAAGGGCGTCGCACCGGTCACGGTGCGGCGCCCTTCGTGTTTCCGGAGGTCGGTCAGCCCAACGGTTGACCGGTGAAGATGCTGTTGAACACCGTGGCCAACCCGCCACCGACGACCGCGGCGGCCAGGCCGACGCTGCCGGCCCGCCAACTATGGCCGAGCCAGCGCAGCAGGACGGCGGCGATCAGGCTGATCCCGAGCGCGATGCCGAACTGCGGCACCCCGGACAGCAGCCCCTCCAGTGCCTGCGCGCGCGGCGACTCACAGCCGCCCCCGGTGATGTCGCTGACGCAGTCGTCGATCGCGACCGCGGGCAGGGTCATCAACCAGATGCCGAAGGCCAGCACGGGTACGGCGTACCACGCAGCGGCATAGAGCACCGCGGCCATGAACCCGCCGTTGTCGGGGTCGAGCTGTTCGAACTCCTCCTGCTGCCAGCCCATGGAGCGGCGCTGCGGGGGGTACTGCTGCCTCTGCGGCGCCGGTGCGGACCGCGCCGGCGCCGACTCACGACGGGCCGTCGAGCGGGCCGGCGCACCCCAGCCGGGGTCGGTGGCGTCGACGGGCGGCATGGCCGCACGGGCCAGCGTGTCGGGGCGTCCGGCGTCGGCGCCTGGCCGGCCGCGACGGGGTCCGTCACCGTCGTCGTAGTCGTCGGGTTCGGGGCGGCGTGGCTCCGGCAACCCGACGGCGGGCGAGCGCGGCGCCGTCGCGGGCGTCTCCACCCAGCGCGGGTCGTCGCCGGCCAGTCGGTGCCCAGACCAGAACGCCTCGAACTTCTCCTCGGCCTCTTCGTCTTCGATGCTGCCGACCAGTCGATCCCACTCACCCGTCGAGGTGGTGCTGTCGTACTGTCCGGTGTCCGTCATCCGTTCCCACGACCCGGTGTCGTGGGCGTCGTCGCGCGTGCTGCCCGGGCGATGCCCGGAGTCGCCGCGCCGACCGCGCTCGTCGGTGCGCCAGCTACCGGTGTCGGCGCCGCCGTCGCCGGTCGCCGCCCGCCGGCCGCGGGGCGCGCCGTCCCGATCCGGGCGGTCGTCGGGTCCAGGACCGCGCCGATCGTCGCCACGGTCGGGACCAGGCTCGATCGGGGCCATGGCCCGACGGGACCACTCACCGGTCATGTCCGGGTGCCGCCAGCGGTCCGAGTCGGGCTCGCCGGCCCAGGTACCGCGGTCGCCACCCTGGCCGGGCGGCCCGGGCGCCTCAGGCGCCGAGCGCCTCCCACCGCGACCCCGACCCGACTGATCGCCGGGGTCGTCGTCTCGGCTGCGGCGGCCGGGCAGGTCAGGTTCCTCGCCGCGGCTGCGGCGTCCTGGCACGTCGGGTTCGTCGTTGCGGCCACGACGCCGCTGGGTGGGTACGTCGGCCGAGGCCGCCTCGTCCCGCCAGCCTCGGGCGGCCGGATCGACCTGGCCGCTGTCGCCGCCTCGCCGGCCGCCCCTGGTCCCGCCGGCTTCGTCACGCCAGTCGCGGGCCGGCGCACTCGGTGCGCGCTCGTCTGTGCGGCCGCGAGCGGCCGGAACGTCAACGCCGGGCTCGTCGGTCCGGCCGAGGCGCGCGCGACCGACCGGCTCGATCGAACCCGTCTCGTCGGTCCGGCCGCGCCGGGTGCGGCCGGCGGACTCGATCGCGTCGGGTTCGTCGGTGCGTGCGCGCCGGGCGCGGCCGACGGGCTCGATCGCGTCGGGTTCGTCGGTGCGTGCGCGCCGGGCGCGGCCGATGGGCTCGGTCGGGTCGGGCTCGGCGGTCCTGGCGCGCCGACCGCGGCTGACCGGCTCGATGGGGTCGGGCTCGTCGGTGCGGGCACGGCGACTGCGGCTGACCGGCTCGATGGGGTCGGTCTCCGCGTGCCGGCTGCGGCGCCGGGCGGCGTCGTCGAGCCCTTCGCTCCAGCTCCCGTGCCCGGTCTGCGAGATCGGGTCGGCGTCGCCGTGCCGGCCGTTGCGGCCCGCGGAGTCGAGGGCGGCCGGATGATCGTCGCGCCGGGAGCGGCGGCCGCGGGCCGGCTCGTCTTCGGCGCGGCTGCGCCGGCCGGTGGTCGACGTGTCGGTCGCGTCCAGGTAGCCGGTTCCGGTCGACCCGGCGGACCACCCGCTGGAGCCGGTCGAGTCGCCGTCGCCGTCGTGGCGGGACCGTCGGCTGCGGCCGGTCGGCTCGCTGTGCCAGGACTGACTTGGCTGATCGGCCGGGTCGGCGTCGTCGGAGTGCCGGTTGCGCCGTCCCCGGAGCGGCACTTGGATCGAGCCGGTGTCGGTCTGCCGGGCGATGCCGGGCAACTCGGTGTCGGTCTGTTCGGTCTGCCAACTCGGCGCACCGGTCGCGTCGGCCGCGCCACGCCGGCGCCTGGCCCGGCTGACCGGCTCGCTGTCGGCGGCCTCGTCGCGTCGTGCCCGCCGGCTGCCGGTCTCGATCGCGCCGGTCGAGTAGCCGATGCTCGGCAATGCCGTGTCGGTCACCTCGTCCTGCCAGCTCCGCCGGCCGACACCCGGCTCGGGGTCAGCCTCGTCGCGCCGGCGCCGACCACGACTGACCGGCGGCTCGGCCGCGGCGTCGTCAACGCGCCGGCGTCCGCCGCTGGGTAGCTCGAGCCCCGTGCGCGAGTCGCTGATGTCGTCGCGCCTGCGGCGCCCGCCGCTGGTCAGCTCGATGTCGTCGGCGCGCACGCGCCCGGTATAGGAGTCGCTGGCGTCGCGCTGGCGTCGTCCGCCGCTGGAGAGCTCGATCTCGTCGTCGTAGCCGCGACCGGTGCGGGAGTCCGAAATGTCCCGTGAGCGTCGTCCGCCGCTGGACAGTTCGATGTCATCCGGGCGCACGCGCCCAGCGCGGGAGTCGCCGGCGTCGCGCTGGCGTCGTCCGCCGCTGGAAAGCTCGATCTCGTCGTCCCGAACGCGGCCCGCACGGGAGTCGCTGACGTCACGCTGACGTCGTCCGCCGCTGGAGAGCTCGATCTCGTCGTCACGCCGACGGGCAACCCGCGAGTCGCTGACGTCGCGCTGGCGTCGCCCCCCGCTGGAGAGCTCGATCTCGTCGTCGTAGCCGCGACCGGTGCGCGAGTCCGAAATGTCCCGTGAGCGCCGTCCACCACTGGACAGTTCGATCTCGTCGTCCCGCAGGCGGCCGGTCCGAGAGTCGCTGACGTCGCGCGGACGTCGCCCGCCGCTGGAAAGTTCGATGTCGTCGTCCCGGACGCGGCCGGCACGGGAGTCGCTGACGTCGCGCGGACGTCGCCCGCCACTGGAGAGCTCGATCTCGTCATCACGCCGGCGTCCGGTGCGGGAGTCGCTGGCGTCGAGGCGGCGTCGTCCGCCGCTGGAGAGCTCGATCTCGTCGTAGTCCCGACCGGTCCGCGAATCCGAAATATCCCGCGAACGCCGGCCACCACTGGACAGTTCGATGTCGTCGTCCCGGACCGGCCGCCCGGTCCGCGAGTCGCTGACGTCGCGTCGGCGCCGGCCACCGCTGGACAGCTCGACGTCGTCGTCAAAGTCGTCGTCATCGCGACGTCGGCGACGGGCTGCGGGCTCGTCGTCGCGGCGGGAACCACGGCCACCGCCGGTCGGGACGACGACCATGTCGTCGTCGGACCCGGGCTCGTCTTTCCAGAACTCCTTGGGCAGCTTCAGCGAGGCGGTGTCCTCGAGCTGCGTGATGGCGGCGAGCTCGCTGCCCGACGCACCCAGCGGATCCCACTGGGACACAGCGTCAGGAGTGGCCTCAGCAGCCGTAGGCCGGTTGCCCCGTCGGCCACCGGTGCGGCGCGGGCGGTCTTCGGATCGGGGCGAGCGAGACCTCGGCGACGTCGCCGAGGGTTCGTCACCGCGCGCCCAATCCCGATAGTCCACGGCCGGAGCGTGACCTTCCTGTATCGGATCGCAATCGTCCGTCACGGCAACACGCACAGATCTCAAGTAACGGACGCGTAGAGATGGTAGTCGACCGAGAGAGTGGTCGCTGGTCCTGGATGCCTCGGATTTCTTTCCTCCACACGTTGGGGATCGAGGATCCGCACGTCAGAGGCGTGCAGTGGAGCGGTTCACAGTGGTCATACACAGGCTGTGCACAGCCCTTTGCACACCCTCTGGCCTGCTGTCCACAGGTTGTCCAAAGGTTCGTCCACCAGCCTCTTTGCCCTGTCGCGCCATGGGCTCATATGGTTGCCGTTCGGTTCGCGACGAACCGGCGCGGCATCCCCCGGTCGTGTCGGGGGCAGACCGATCATGTTTCGGTTATAGTACAACCGTACGAGAGGGGGCTCCCGTGTCGATCAGTGACGACGTGCGCGGTGGCCGCCCAGCCGGCCCGCCGCAGCAGGACGCCCCTCCGCCGCAGCGCGAGGGCGGCGGCTACGACAAGACGCCACCGCAAGATGTCGCGGCCGAGCAGAGCGTGCTCGGCGGCATGCTGCTCTCCAAGGACGCGATCGCCGACGTCATCGAGATCCTCAAGACCGGCGACTTCTACCGCCCGATCCACGCGACCGTCTTCGACGCGATCCTTGATCTCTACGGCCGCGGTGAGCCCGCCGACGCGGTGACCGTGTCCGCGGCGCTGGCCGACTCCGGCGACCTGATGCGCATCGGCGGCGCGCCCTACCTCCAGACGCTGATGGCCAGCGTGCCGACGGCGGCCAACGCCGGCTACTACGCGCGCATCGTCGCCGAGCGCGCGGTGCTGCGCCGGCTGGTCGAGGCCGGCACCCGGATCGTCCAGCTCGGCTACGGCTCCGCCTCCGGCGCCGGTCGCGACGTCGACGACGTGGTCGACCTGGCCCAGCAGGCTATCTACGACGTCACCGAGAAGCGGGTCAGCGAAGACTTCGCGATCCTCGCCGACATGCTGCAGCCGACCCTCGACGAGATCGAGGCCGTCGGCGCGCAGGGCGGCGTGATGACCGGCGTCCCGACCGGCTTCAGCGACCTCGACCGCCTGCTCAACGGCCTGCACCCCGGGCAGCTCATCATCGTTGCCGGCCGTCCCGGCCTCGGCAAAAGCACGGCCTCAATGGACTTTGCCCGCAATGCGGCAATTAGGCATAACTGCGCCAGCGCTATCTTCTCGCTCGAAATGAGCAAGGTCGAGATCGTCATGCGACTGCTCTCGGCCGAGGCGCGAGTGCCGCTGCACGTGCTCCGCTCCGGGCAGCTCTCCGACGACGACTGGACCAAGCTGGCCCGCCGCATGGGTGAGATCAGCGAGGCCCCGCTGTTCGTCGACGACACGCCCAACATGAACCTGATGGAGATCCGGGCCAAGGCCCGGCGGCTCAAGCAGCGCCACGACCTCAAGATGATCGTGGTCGACTACCTCCAGCTCATGAGCTCGCCCAAGCGCACCGAGAGCCGGCAGCAGGAGGTCGCGGAGCTGTCCCGTGGCCTCAAGCTGCTCGCCAAAGAGGTCGAGTGCCCGGTGATCGCCGTGTCGCAGCTCAACCGTGGTCCCGAGCAGCGCACCGACAAGCGCCCGCAGCTCTCCGACCTGCGTGAGTCGGGTTCGATCGAGCAGGACGCCGACGTCGTGATCCTGCTGCACCGCGACGACTACTACGACAAGGAGTCGCCGCGCGCGGGCGAGGCCGACTTCATCGTGGCCAAGCACCGAAACGGCCCCACCGACACGGTGACGGTGGCCGCCCAGTTGCACCTGTCGCGCTTTGTCGACATGGCGATCTGAACAGCGACACAGGAGACAACACCCGATGGCTGACCGTGTGGTCGAACGTGCCGGTGTCCTGGTGCTGGTCTGCGATCCCGACGGTGCGCCGGTCGCTGGTCCGCAGGACGCGCTGGATCTGATCGGAGCCAGCTATGGCGCGACGGATGTGGTCGCCCTGCCCGTCGCGCGGCTCGACCCGCGGTTCTTCACACTCTCCAACGGCTTGGCCGGCGAGATCATGCAGAAGTTCGTCAACTATCGGGTCCGGCTGGCGGTGGTCGGCGACGTGTCCGCCCACGTCGCCACCAGCAATGCCTTGCGCGACCTGATCATCGAGTCCAACCGGGGCAAGCAGATCTGGTTCGTCGACGACCTGGCCGCGCTCGACGCTCGACTCACCTGAAGCTCACGACAGCAGCGGGAACCAGCCAGCCGCCTCGCCGAGTGCGACCCGGTCCCGTTGCGTCAGTGACTTCCGCCCGCTGGCCTTGAGCAGATAATCGGTCGGCGACCAGCTCATCGGCCGGACCACCTCGTCGCTCAGCAGCCCGTCCATCGTGGACACGGCGACGGCCAGCGCGACGTCCGGCGGTTCCACCGGTGCCGGCAGTTCGACGGACAGGTCGAGATGGTGGACGACCGCCTCGGTCACCAGCGTCGCCACGAAGTCGGAGACCGCCAGCACATGGCCCTGCGTCGCCACGAACAGCGCCGGGTCCGCCGCGGTCGCGGCCCGCACGGCGGCGGGTGCGGTCTCCGCCCAGACCGCCACGATCGTCGACGGCCGGTCGTACGCGCTCGCCGCCCGCCGCGTCTGCCAGGCCTGGTGCCGGCTCACGGCCGGATCGCCACTGCCCGGGCACGCCGACCAGTAGCTCACGTAGTCCACATCGGACGGCCCAGGAACCGTGCTGGTCAAGGTCACCAGTGCCCGCCGCGCGTCATCGAGCAGGTGGTGCAGCACGTCGGCGACCACCCAGCCCCGGCATCGGGTGCCGCGCAGCAGGTCGTCGTCGGTCAGCGGCAGCACCGTCGCGGTGACCGCGTCATAGGCCGCGGCAAGGGCGGCAGCGCCGGCGTGGGCCGTCATATCTAGACGATCTCACGCGAAACGGGGGCCGGCAGCCCACAAACGGTCACCGACCCCCGCGCGCGTGCAGTGGCTCAGTCGAACAGCTCGCCCAGGAAGCCCTTCTTGTGGCGCTTGTTGCGGTAGTGGCCGTGATAGCCGTAATGCCCGCCCTGCTGACCGTAGGCCGGCTGCGGCGGGTAGTGCGCCGGCGGCGGGGGCTGCGGCACGTGGCCCGGCTGTGCGTAAGGCTGGCCGTGTCCGCCCGGCGGCGGGGGCGGCGGCGCGTAACCGCCCTGAGCCGGCTGGCCCGGTGCGACCGGTGCGCCCTGCTGGCGGTTCCAGTTGGCCTCGGCCTCGAAGAGCTTCTCGAGCTCGCCACGGTCGAGGAAGATCCCACGGCACTCGCCGCACTGGTCGATGGTTACGCCACTGCGCTCGTAGGTACGCATCTCGCCGCGACACTTCGGACAGGTCATCTGCATCACTAGACGGTACCGGGTGGACGCACGTCGGCCGAGTCGAGCGCTGCGGCCACCTCGGCGTCGGTCACTTGGTGGAAGTCGTAGTAGAACTCGCTCACCGCGCCGAACGCCGCCGGCCGCAACGGACAGACCAGTTCGTCGACGAGCGGACGCAACGCCGTCAGGGCCCGTGGCGAGCCGACCGGAACGGCGAGCACCACCCGCTCGGCGTCGAGCGCGCGAGCCACTCCGACCGCCGCGCGCGCCGACGCACCGGTCGCCAGGCCGTCGTCGACGAGCACGGCGACGGTGCCGCGTAACACCAGTGGCGGGCGGCCTCCGCGGTAGACGGCCTCGCGCCGGGCGAGCTCCGCGGACTCGCGATCCAGCACCGCGTCGGCGTCGTGCTGTTCGAGCCGCGCGGCCACGTCCTCGTTGCGCACCACGACGCCGCCCGGCCCGAGCGCGCCGAACGCGACCTCCGGCGCCCACGGCACGCCCAGCTTGCGGATGACCAGGGCGTCGAGGGTGAGGCCGAGCCGGTTGGCCACTTCGACGGCGACCGGGATGCCACCGCGCACCAGTCCCAGCACGATCGCGTCGGGCCGCCGGGCATAGCCGGCCAGCGCCTCAGCGAGCGCCGCGCCGGCCGCTGCCCGGTTCGGGAACGAGCCCTCCACCCATTCAGGTGTACGCCGTCGCGCGCCCGTCCGTCGTCTCTTCCACCCGATCGAGCGGCTCATGCGTCGGCGTGCGGGCCGAGGCGGCCAGCGCCGGCGCCCAGGCCAGCAGCGCGACCGGGTACAGCAGATAGCCGAACCGCGTGGCTGGCATCAGCAGGATCGCCGCCAGCAGTCCGTACCCACTGATCATCGCTACGGCGGCCGCGGTGCGCGGCGGGCGCCGGATGATCCAGATCGCGATGGCCAACCCGGCGAGCCCGAGCAGGCCGGCCGCGATTAACCGGCCGCCGGGCAGGCCGGTGGCGATGAGGTGACCGGGGAACGGCGACGCGGCCGGGCTGCTGACCACTCCGTGCCCGAGCGGGAAGCCGATCACGTTGTCGAACAGCGCGCCCGGGTCGCGCAGCAGCGGCGGCACGACAGCGAGCACGGGCAGCCCGAGCGCGCCGAGCGCGAACGGACCGAGCCGTCGTCGGGTCAGCGCGTGGATCAACAGCACCACGACGATCGGCAGCGCGAACAGCTTGAGCGCGCCGGCCAGCCCGGCCGCGACACCGGCCCAGACCCAGCGCTCCCGGGCGCACAGCGCCAGCGCCAGCAGGCACAGTGCGAGCACCGGCAGGTCGTCGCCGCCGGTCGCGGTGGTCAGCGCGCAGACCGGCAGCACCGTGGTCAACTGCACCGCGCGCAGCACGTGCGGCCCGCGGGTCAACGAGATCGCGAGTGCGAGCGCGGCGGTGGTGGCGAGCAGGAACCAGATCCGCGCGTCCGTCCACCACGCGTCACCGGCCACCGCGCGCGGCAGACCGAACAACGACATGCCCGGTTGGTACGGGAGGTAGCCGAGCAGCCGCTCGTCGGCGGGCAGCCGGGCGATGGTGTCGTCCGAGAGGTAGGGCGTCGCGTGGTGCAGCAGCCGGCTGCCGCCGTCCTCGACGACGAGCACCTCTTCTTGCGCCCGGTCGGTCCGACCGCCGGCCCGCTCGACGCTCTGGATCAACGTCGGCAGCCAGGCGGTGGCGAGCCAGGCGAGACCGGTGATCGCCGCGCGCAGCCGTGGGTCGCGGTTGCCGGCGAGCCATTGCACCAGGACGGCGACCGCCGCGGCGGCGTACCCGTAGGCCGCGACCGAGCCCCACGCGCGGTGTGGCAGCAGCGTCGAGGTGGCCGCGGTGACCACGGCGAAGCCGGCGGACAGCGCGTAGAGCCCGAGGTCGAAGGCCAGGCCGCCGGCCGCCCGGTCGAGCCGGGACCAGGTGATCACCCGCCCAAGTGTGGCAAACGCTCGCTGCGCTGGCGCGGCACCGCTCGCCGGTGCGGGCTGAGGCGGATCACGGCGCCCTCGTCGTGCAGTGCGGGCGCGAGGGTCCCCGGTCGCCCGCCGGAACCGCGGTGCAGCGAGGCCAGCAGTCGTGCGGCGGTCATCGGGCGGGCGAACAGGTGGCCCTGACCAGCGTTGCAGCCCATCTCCCACAGTGCCCGGCGCTGCGGTTCGCTGTCGACGCCCTCCGCCACGACCGCGAGGTTGAGGCTGCGGCCGAGGTCGACCGTCGACCGGATGACCGCACCGGCCTCCGGCGAGGTCTCCATCGCGCTGACGAACTCACTGTCGATCTTCAGCTCGTGTACGGGGATCCGGGACAGCACCGACAACGACGAGTAGCCGGTGCCGAAGTCGTCGAGCGCCAGCCGCACGCCCTCGTCGCGGAGCCGGCCGAGGACCCGGTCGACGACCTCGAGCTGGCTGATCGTCAGTGTCTCGGTCAGTTCCAGGATGAGCCGGTCGGGCGGCAGGTCATGGGTGCGCAGCCGGGTCACCACGGAGCCCGGGAAGCGCGGGTCGAGCAGGCTGCGCGGCGCGACGTTGACCGCCACCGGCAGGTCGAAGCCGGCCTCGCGCCAGGAGACGCAGGCCAGCAGCGCCTGGTCGAGCACGGCTTCGGCGAAGGCGGGGAGCAGGCCGCTGCGTTCGACCGTCTCCAGGAACCGCAACGGGTCGACGGTGCCGTGGTCGGGGTGGTGCCAGCGGGCCAGCGCCTCGGCCGCGAGCACCTCGCCGCTGGCCAGGTCGACGATGGGCTGGAAGTCGACGGTGAGCGTGCCGTCGGCGACCGCGCTGGTGAGGCCGCCGGTGATCGCGAACCGGCCGATGTCGGCGGTGTCGCGGGCGTGCGAGTAGGTGGCGATCCGTTGGCCCGAGCGCTTGGCCTGGTACATCGCGACGTCGGCGCGCCGCAGCAGCTCGGCGATGCCGCCGGTGCCCGGCGGGGTCGCGATGCCGCCGCTGGCCTCGACGGTGATCCACATGCCCTCGACCTCGATCGGCTCCTGCAGCGCGCTGATCAGTCGCTCGGCCCGATGCGTGGCGACGGCCGGCGCCGGCAGGCCGGTCAGCAGGACCGCGAACTCGTCGCCGCCGAGCCGGGAAACCAGGTCACTCTCGCGGGCAGCCGCCTTGAGCCGGTCGGCCACCTGCTTGAGCACCTCGTCGCCGGCGGCGTGGCCGAGCGTGTCGTTGACCTCTTTGAAGTGGTTGAGGTCGAGCAGGAGCAGCGCGATGACGCCGTCGGCGTGGGCTTCGGTGATCACCTTCTGGCCCTGGTCGAGCAGTTGCCGGCGGTTGGCCAGCCCGGTCAACGCGTCGTGTGCCGCCTCGTGCGCGTGCACGATGGCAACCCGTTGCAGCTCGGCGTACGCGGATGCGTTTCGGATGGCCGTGTTCAATGCCGAGGCGAAGGTGCGGAGCTTGTAGTTCTCCATTTCGTTGAGCGTGACCGGCCCACGAAAACGGAGCCGGAACTCGCCGATCGGGCGCTTGTCGGCGCGGCCCTCGAGAACGGTGGTGATGACGAAAGCGTCACTGGGCCATTCGCCCTCACCGTCCGGATCCACGTTGCCGCCGGCGCCACGGACCAACTGCGGCGGATCGGTGTGGAATACCTCGACTTCGGCGCCGTCGGCGGAAAAGAGCTTGGGCGCCCACTCGACCGCTACTTCCATGACCCGGCGCAGGTCGACGTCGTTGAGCGCTTCGGCCGACGTGGCCAGACCCTGCCAGGAAAGCCGTTCGTCCCGCTTGCGGACGCGCCACAGGTACCACAGATGCACGGTGAAGATCAGCAGCGGCGCTACGAGCAGCAATTGAGCACCGCGGTCAATGGACAACAGCCAGACGAGCAGCAGCGCGACGAGGATGCGGGCAGCCATGAATCCGAGTCGGATATCGAGGTGCCGGCGAACCTGCTTGGCCAAAGGCGTGTGCGTGGCCAACGCGACGACAGGATTGACGAGGAGCTCGTCGACCACCGTGATGGCCACGAGAACGAGAAGCTGCCCGACGGGATGGAACTGCGGATCATCGCCCGCGTAGGCGGCGCCGGTCGCGTATGCCACCAATCCACCTACGGCCACGGCGATGGTGTCCTTGCCGACGCCGAATGCGGTCTTCATCGGCCCGACCCGACCGCCCAGCCACCCGATGACGATGCCGACGGCGGTGCACAACACCATCCACGGCGGCGGCAGGAGCGTCAGGCCGACGAGAAAGAGGATGTCCTTCCAGCCCTGGCCGTATTTGTTGGCGCCCAGCCGAATGGTGATGTTCGTGCGGTGCGAGGCCATCGCCGCCAGGGTCAACGCCAGAATCATCCACAGTGGCGGGGTTTGGACCCGGTCTGTGGTGACCGCATAAATCGATCCGACCACCGCTACCGAGGCCACAAACACCACGAGACCGACGAGCAGCCGTAGCTGCCGATCGGTCGCGTTGTGGTGTGCCTTGGTCAATCGATCCCCATCGGCGTGGCGTCTACGAGTGACGCCAGGGTACCGGACGGTGACCGCGTGTCGGTCGACGAATTCACTGCCAGTCGCTGCTGCGCATGTCCCGCTCCCGCAATGCTCTAGCCGGCTTGTTCCGGCGATGGGGCAAGCGTAGGTTGTGATCCGCGAGATTTGAACCGGGATATGTCAATATGAGCAGGATTCGCTAACAGTAGACCGTTTTGTCACGATGTGTTCTCATGTGAATGCGTAGCGCATTCACCGCGGTGCGGTTTGTACTATTCGGTCCGAAGCGTTGGCGGAATCGAACTTTCGCGGGCGGTCAGCGATTGTGTGCGGTGCGTGGCAATGGTTGTCCCACAGATATTGTCGGACGATCGGCGGTAAGGAGCCACCCCCTCTCGCGTGACTTATGTCAACGCTCCGCATCTGCATACTTTGACAAACCCGGATAAGGCCGGATGAATTTCCCGGGATCATCCCTCGAAGCGCCACGCTGTGTAGCCGATCAGTCGACGCGCTATGCACCATGTGGTGGTCACGAATAACCGCCTTCGCCTATTCCCGCCGTGCCATTAACAAACGCTCGGGAAGCGGACAAAATTTGTGCGATAGTACGAGATCGATATAACTGAGCCGGAAGACGTTCCACCGCACACGGTGTCCGACCTGGCACCGATAGGCTCACAGCGTGGGCGAGACCAACCTGACGCACGTCGACGAGAGCGGAGCGGCCCGCATGGTCGACGTCTCCGCGAAGGACGTCTCCGCCCGGCGGGCCACCGCTACGGGCGAGCTCCGCACCACCGCGGAGGTGATCGACCTGTTGCGGCGCGACGGCCTGCCGAAGGGCGACGCACTGGCGGTGGCGCGGATCGCGGGCATCATGGGCGCGAAGAAGACCCCCGACCTGGTGCCGCTGTGCCACCCGATCGCGCTGACCGGGGTGACCGTCGACTTCACGCTCGGCGAGACCACGGTGGAGATCACCGCGGTGACCCGCACCGCTGACCGCACCGGTGTGGAGATGGAGGCGCTGACCGCGGTCGCCACCGCCGGCCTCGCCCTGGTCGACATGGTCAAGGCGGTCGACCCGGCCGCCTCCATCAACGGCATCCGGGTGCTGCGCAAAGAAGGCGGCAAGACCGGTCTTTGGACCAGGGAGGACGAGCAGTGATCCGCGCCCGCGTCATCGTGGCCTCCAACCGGGCGGCCGCCGGCGTCTACGCCGACACCAGCGGTCCGATCCTGGTCGAGGGCCTCCGGCAGATCGGCTGCGAGGTCGGCGAGCCGATCGTCGTGCCGGACGGCGAGCCGGTCGCGCAGGCGCTGCGGATGTCCATCGCCGAAGGCATCGAGGTCGTGGTGACCAGCGGCGGCACCGGCATCACGCCGACCGACCAGACGCCCGAGATGACCAAGCTGCTGCTCGACTACGAGGTGCCGGGCATCGCCGAGGCGATCCGGGCGCACAGCCGCGAGCAGATCCCGGCCGCCGCACTGTCCCGCGGCGTGGCCGGCGTGGCCGGCCGGACACTGGTGATCAACCTGCCCGGCTCGAAGGGCGGCGCCCGCGACGGCCTCGCCGTGCTCGGCCCGATCCTGGTGCACGCGGTCGACCAACTCCGCGGCGGAGATCATCCCGGCTCCGGCATCTAGGCGTGTCCTGGCGTCTGGTCTGGCCGGCCGCGATGATCGGCAGGACGGGTCCTGGGGTCTGGCCGGCGATAGGCTCGCAAGGTGACCGCTGAAACTGTCGCGACCACCGCGCCGACCGCGTGGGACCGGGCCCGCACGTTGATGTACGAAGCCGGTCGTGCTGCCGCGCCGGCTCCTGTCGAAGTGCCGGTCGACGATGCCGACGGGCTGACCCTGGCGCAGGACCTGGTCACGTTGACCAGCCTGCCGGCCTTCCCCACGTCGAGTGTGGACGGCTTCGCGGTGCGTGGGCCGGCGCCGTGGCGGGTGGTCGGCAAGGTGCTGGCCGGCAACTCCCCCGCGCCGCTCGCCGACGACGGCACCGCAGTAGAGATCGCCACCGGCGGGATGCTGCCGCCCGGCGCGGACGCCGTGCTGCGGGTCGAGGAGTCCACCCGCACCAAGGACGGCCGGATCACCGGCCGGTTGCGCGAGACGGTCGAGTGGCGGCGGCCCGGCGAAGAGGCCGATCTCGGTGAGCTGCTGATCCCGGCGGGCACCCCGGTCGACCCGGGCGTGCTCGGGCTCGCGGCGTCGTGCGGCTACGACACCCTGGCGGTGCGCCCGCGGCCACGCGCGGCGGTCCGGATCTTCGGCGACGAGCTGCTCACCCAGGGCCCGCCCGGCGACGGCCGCGTCCGGGACGCGCTCGGTCCGAACGTCCCCGCCCTGCTCCGCCGGTACGGATGCCAGGTCGCGCCCGGCGCCGTCGTCGGCCCGGTCGAGGACACCCTCGACGCGCACATCGCGGCGATCCGGTCCGCGCTCGCCGACGCCGACCTCGTCTGCACCACCGGCGGCACGATGCACGGCCCGGTCGACCACCTGCACCCGGCGCTCGCCGCGCTGGGCGCCGAATACCTGGTCAACACCGTCGCCGTCCGGCCCGGCTTCCCGATGTTGGTCGCCCGCGTGACCGGCGACGACGGTCGGGACAGGTTCATCGCCGGCCTGCCCGGCAACCCCCAGTCGGCGCTGGTCGCGCTCGCGTCGCTGGTGGAGCCGCTGCTCGCCGGTCTGCGTGGGCGCGCCCTGCCGACGCTCGGCTCGGTCCTGCTGGCCGAACCGGTGCCGGGCCGCGGCGACTACACGCATCTCGCCCTCGTCCACGTCGACGCCGCTTCGGGCACGGCCAAGCCGCTGCGCCACGTCGGCTCGGCCATGCTGCGCGGGCTCGCCTCGGCACACGGCTTCGCGGCCATCGCGCCGGGTACGTCGGGCGAGGCCGGTGCACGAGTACCGTTCGTACCTTTGCCGCTACTTCCGGGAGAACGACCGTGATCGTCAGCGTGACGTCGGATCCGCTCGACCTGGCCGCACACGAGGCGGCGGTAGCCGACCCGCGAGCCGGTGCCGTCGTGTCGTTCCAGGGCGTGGTCCGTGACCACGACGGCGGCCGTTCGGTGGTGTCCCTCGACTACGAGGGCCACCCGTCGGCGCTCGAGGTGCTGCGCGACGTCGCGGCCGAGATCGCCAAGGAGCCCGAGGTGTACGCGGTGGCGTTGTCCCACCGGGTCGGCGCCCTGCGGATCGGTGACGTCGCCATCGTCGCCGCGGTCAGCACGGCCCACCGCGGCGCGGCCTTCACCGCCTGCGGCCGCCTGGTCGACGAGGCGAAGGCCCGGCTACCGATCTGGAAGCGCCAGGTATTCGCGGACGGCACAGAAGAATGGGTCAACTGCCCCTGACACGGAGTCACCGTTCCACGTGGAACAAAACACGCGGCGTGACCGCATCAGCTCCGTCGCGTTAGAAGGCGCCCAACGGTGACGCGCGCGGCTAGCGGGTCCGTGCTTAGCGAAGCTCGCCGCCGACGCGCTGTTTTGCTCTGAGCGCGACCGGCGGCGGATCTGGCAAGCGAAGCGATCCCCGGCGGGAGCGACGGTCGCGCCCCCGGCGGGCCCGGGACATGCCTTCGTTCTTGGTCTTGATTTAGCGCTGGTGGATGGCGCGCCTGTCGATGCGGATGGTCTCCGGGTAGAAGGCCGGTTCCGCGCCCGGGCGCCACGGGAGGGTGGCGACCAGGATGATCAGGGCGAGCGCCAGCGAGTTCTCCATGAGGGCGCCCCAGAGGCCGTCCTCGTAGTGGGAGAACTCGGGTAGTTGGTGCTCGTAGGGCCAGATCGGCGAGTACAGGAAGAGCAGGTAGACGCCGACCGCGGCGCTGGCGTGGCGGAGGCCGGTCAGGGCCGGGAACCAGATCGGTGTGCGCAGCGGTGCCAGGCCACCCATGTTGGCGCTGGGTGTCAGGCCGCGTCGGGTCAGTCGGCGACCGCTCTCCAGGCCGCGGCTCGCGTCGCGGCGGCGCATCGCGGCGTCGGCCAGGACCACGATGGCCGGGATGACGAAGACCAGGTGGTGGGTCCAGGAGATCGGGCTGATCACGTTGGCGGTCAGTCCGACCAGGACGAACGCGGTGAGTTCGTCGCCGTCGGCGTGGGCACGGGAGGCGCGGGACAGGCCCAGCGCCAGCATCAGCACGGCGAACGACAGCCACAGCAGGGTGGGTGCCTCGACCGTGTCATACAGGCGCGCCAGCACCCCGGCCAGCGACTGGTTGGGCGTCATGTCGGCCGCGCCGACCCGTTCGGTCTCGAAGACCACGCGCAGCCAGTAGGCGGCCGAGTCCTTGCCGGCGACCATGAAGGTCGCCGCGGTGACGCCGATGGCTGTGGCCACTGCCGTGGTCGCGGCCCGCCACTGGCGGGTGACCAGGAAGTAGACGACGAACAGCGCGGGGGTCAGCTTGATCGAGGCGGCCAGGCCGATGCCGACACCGGCCCACGCGCCGCCTCGGACGAAGCGGACCAGTGCGCCGCCGGTCGGCAGGAAACCCGCGCTGGCGCGGGCACGCCAGCGCAGCGCGACCATGTCCGCCATGATCAGCAGGAACAGCAGCAGGTTGATCTGGCCGTAGCCGAGCGTCTCGCGGACCGGTTCGATCGCCGCGGCCGCGGCCACGGAGAGTCCGGTCGCGAACCAGCGTGACCAGCCATAACGCCGGGAGATCGGGCCTAGCAGCGCCCACATCACCACCGCGAGCGCCAGCAGGCTGGCGATCACGTTGATCCAGGCGGCGGCCGCGAAGGGCACTCTCGCCATCGGTGACATGAGCAGACCGGCGAAGGGTGGGTAGGTGAAACCCAGCCCCGTGTCCGGCGCCGCATATGCGTAGAGATCGTGTCCGCTCGCCCACCAGACAGCCGCACCGTGGTAGATCTTCATGTCGAAGAAGTTGTACGGCCGCCCGAACGCACCAATGGCGTACCAGGCCGTAACGAGCGCTCCGGCGAGGACGCCGAGACGCACGATGTTTCGACTGTAGATCCCACGGACAGGGCTGTTGGTCGGGACGAGGCGGTCCATCCGTCTTCCGACGGTCGCCGGCATGGCGTGGCCACCCCCGTACCCTTTGTAACGTGCCGTCCAGGTCCGTCCACGAGCCTAAAGGGGCCCGTCATCCGTCACCCGTCGCGTTATCCGACCGTGTCCGATCCCACACTAGTTCGCGACATTTCGTCCGCGTTAACGCGGGGCGACTGGTTCATGTGCTTCGGGTAGTTACTGTCTGATTCAGCTCGGTAGCTTACGGCCCGCAGCCGCGGCGCGGTAAGCGATCCTCGCTTCGCGCTTCGCGGTCTTCGCAGTCCGGCGCAGCGACTGTCCGCTGTGCCCGATCGTGTGCAGACCATGCTCCACGTTGTGCCGGCCGTGCTCGAGAGCGTGTCGGCTGTGTCCCGCATAGTGGCTCGCCCGCCACGCCAGGCCCGGTTTGCCCTGGGTGTCGGCCGCGGCGAGCAGCAGCCCGCCGAGCAGGCCCAGGTTCTTCATGAAATGCGACTGCTGGTGCTGCCGCTCCTGCGGGTCCTTGATCGTCCAGAAGGGATGCGCGCTCAGCGTCGTCGGCACCAGCGTGCCGGCGAGCACCAGCGCGGCGGGTCGGGTGAACCGGCCCGTCGCCAGCATGAGCCCGGCCGCCACCTGTGCCGCACCGTTGAGCCGGACCAGCGTCGCGGCGTCGGTCGGCAGGCTCCGGTGGGTCTTCTCGAAGAGCGGCCCGACCTTCTCGGCGACCTTCTTGGCCTGGGGCACCCACGGCGTGGGCCGGGCGACCGAGCGGGCGCCGCTGACCACGAAGATCGTGCTGAGGAACAGACGCGCGACCGTGCGTACGGGACTCATGGCTTAGTTCTTACCCCGTCGGGGCCAGCCGTATCCCCCAAACGGTGCGACTCAGGGTTGCGTGCGCAGATACCGTCCGAAGTGGGGGACCGTGAAGGCGACCGTCCCGCGCTCGCCCGAGTAGATCAGGCCCTTCTTGATGAGCGCGTCCCTGGCGGGGGACAGGCTGGCCGGCTTGCGGCCCAGCGCCTGTGCGACCTCGGACGTGGCCACCGCGATGTCCATGTCGTCGCCGCGGCTGGCCGCCGACAGGGTCGCCATCGCCCGCATGTACTCCCGCTCGGCCGGCGTCGCGCGCTCGAAGCGGGAGCCGAAGAAGCCCACCGCGAGCTCGGCCTCGGCTTCCGGTGCGGCCATCCGGACATCATCGGGAGTGATCGGCGTACGCGGGGCGTGGTCCCAGGTCGCCTTCCCGTACGCCTGGACGAAGTAGGGGTATCCGCCGGACTTCTCGTAGAGCAGGTCGAGTGCTTTCGCCTCGTATTCGACCTCTTCCCGCTCCGCGGGCGCGGCCAGCGCCTGGTCGGCCGCGATCCGGTCGAGCCGGTCGATCCGCTGGTAGCGGAACAGCCGCTCCGAGTAGGACTTGGCCGCCGAGAGCACCGCCGGCAGGTGGGGCAGGCCGGCGCCGACCACGATCAGCGGCGCGCCGAGCTGCGACAGCTCGTGGCAGGCGGCACAGAGTGCCGAGATGTCGTCCGGCGGGACGTCCTGCATCTCGTCGATGAACAGGGCGACACCGGTGCCCACGTCGGTGGCCACGGCGGCGGCGTCGGTGAACAGCTCGACCAGGTCGATCTCGATGTCGCCGGAGTCGGCCCGCCCGGTCTTCACCGGCACGTCGATGCCGGGTTGCCACCGGTCGCGCAGCTTGGCGTTGGCCTGGTTGGACCGCAACGCGAACGCCTTGAGCACGCCGAGGAAGTCGTCGATCCGGTCAGGCGCGCGGTGTCGCGGCGCGAGCTCACGGACGGCCATGTGCAACGCCGCGGCCACCGGGCGGCGCAGAGACTGGTCGGGGCGGGCCTCGATCTTCCCGGTGCCCCAGAGCCGGCCGATCGCCTGCGAGCGCAGCGAGTTGAGCAGGACGGTCTTGCCGACGCCGCGCAGGCCGGTCAGCACCAGGCTGCGTTCGGGGCGGCCGCGGGCGACCCGCTCGAGCACCACGTCGAAGACGTCGAGCTCGCGGTCGCGCCCAGCCAACTCCGGCGGCCGCTGGCCGGCACCGGGTGCGTAGGGGTTGCGCACCGGATCCATGTCGATGACCGTATCGGTCGATCTAGCAAAGACCCTAGAAATGCGTAGAGGCCGGTACGGCGTGTCTTTCTTGATCTAGGGCCGTCTAGCTGTCGCGCTAGACGGCCCTAGTTTCGGCTAGGCGCCGCGAAGCTTGAGGCAGAGGACGTAGTCGTTGAGGTCGAGCGGGCTGTCGAAGAAGTACCAGTCCGTGTAGCCGTCGACGTCCTTGCACTTCTTCTCGGCGTCGTCCTGGCCGGTGGTGGCCGCGTCGAAACGGGCCAGCACCTGGTACGTCTTCGACGCGCACTTGGCGATCTCGAGCTTCGGGTCCTCGGTCGAGCCGACGTTCTTGACGCACTGGCCCTTCTTGACGAAGCGGGCATCGGCCGACGACTCCGCGGTGGGCTGCCCGGACGGCTTCCCGGACGCGCTCGGTCCCGCCGACGGGGTGCCCGTCGACTCGGCGGCGACATTCTGCTTGTCGTCCGGGTCGGGGCGACCGACGAAGTAGACCGCTGCCGCGCCGCCGCCACACACCAGCACCGTCAGCGCGATGACCAGCGCGAGGATCGGGCTGAAGCGCTTCTTGCGCGGTGGCTCCTCGGGCGCGGTCCAGGCCGGCTCGGTGCCGTACTGCGGGAAGTTCTGGTCGTACTGGGTGGGCTGGGCGCCGTAAGGGGGTTGGCCGTAGCCTGGCTGGCCGCCATACGTCGGCTGACCGCCGTAGCCGGGCTGGCCCTGACCTTGGCCCTGGTTGGGGTAGCCGCCGCCCGGGGTCTGGTCGCCGTAGCCGGGGTTGCCGTAGTCGCCGCCGCCACCTCCGCCGTAGCTCGGTGAGCCGGGTCCGCCGGGTGGGCTTGACTGCGGCTGGCCGCCCCACGGGTCCTGTCCACCCCAAGGATCCGATGGCTGGCCGTACGGGTCGTTCGACGAACGACCTTGCCAGGGCTCCTGCGGCTGGCCGGGGTACGGTCCACCGTTGGGCGGTCCGTAGTTCGACATGGACGTTCCTCCTGGCCGAGGGGAGTTCTCATCGATTGCGGCGCGGTGCTCTTGGTCACCGTAGCGGCTTACCGGGTGGTGCTCACCTCCCGGAACCGCGCCAAACCTACCGCCGGCCCAGCGTACGGGTCAGATCAGGCGCAGTTGACGGTCCTTCGGCCGGCGTTCCTCTGTCGCGCCGAGCCGTTCGAACAAGCCGGCGTCGATCGCGTCGAGGAACGGCGACGGGCCGGTGTCACGCTCCGTGCCGAGGCGGAAGCGGCGCTGGGCGTGTGACACGTACAGCCGGTCCTGCGCCCTGGTCAGCCCGACGAAGAACAGCCGACGCTCTTCGGCCAGGTCGTCGTCGGTGGTGCGGCCGTCGAAGAAGCGCAGCGGGAGCAGGCCGTCCTCGCAGCCGACCAGGAAGACGACCGGGAACTCGAGCCCCTTGGCCGCGTGCAGGGTGAGCAGCGTGACCGCTTCGGCGCGGGCGTCCAGGGCGTCGACCTCGGCGCCGGTGGCCAACTGCGAGAGGAACTGCTCCACATCGTCGCCGCAGCGCTGGGCCAGCGGGGTGAGCACCTCGACGGCCGACCACACGTCCGCCGGACTCGGGCTGCCGGTGCTGTCCAGGGTGGGCGTCGCGAACCGTTCGGCGAGGAGCTGACCGGCACGGCGTACGCGCGCGGGAAGCTGACCTTCGTTTGTTGGTCCCGCCAGCCGCAGCTCCCGGGCGATCGCCGCCACGCCCGCTCGGTCGCGGAGCCGGTTGTGCGAGCGCTTCTGGACCGGGATGCCGGCCCGGGCCAGCGCCTCGACGATCGGCGCGGCCTGCTGGTCGGTGCGGTAGAGCACGGCGACGTCGGAGAACGAGATGCCGGCGGCGTTGCCGCTGATCCGGCCCGAGTCCAGCGACCGGTGGGAAAGGCCACCGACCAGGTCGTCGACGGTACGGGCGACGAAGTCGGCCTCGTCGGTGGCGGAGCTCGCCGGGTAGCGGCCGACCAGCGGCGCCTCGGGATCGAGCCGGGCGGGGTCCAGTCGCCGTCCTCTCACCAGTGACGAGGGCGCGATCGCCTGCACGGCGGCGGCCAGGATCGGCGCGGAGGAGCGGTAGTTGCGGGTCAGCCGGACCAGCCGGGCGTCGATGAAGTCCTCGGCGAACCGCAGGAAGTAGCCGACGTCGGCGCCGCGGAACGAGTAGATCGCCTGGTCGGGGTCGCCGATCGCGCACAGGTTGCCGTCCGGCGGGCAGAGCAGGCGGAGCAGCTCGTACTGGGTCTCGTCGACGTCCTGGTACTCGTCGACGAACAGCCACCGCCAGCGGCCCTGGTAGCGGTCGACCAGGTCGGCGTCCTCGGCCAGCAGCCGCAGCGGCAGTGTGACCAGCTCGTCGAGGTCGACCAGGTCCTGGTTGCGGAGGAGCTTTTGATAGGCGGCGTCGTCGTCACCGGCCTCCTTGCGCGCGGCCTCCCGCTCGGTGTCGTCGGCGATGCGGAAGTCTTTCGGCAGTCCGGCCGCGGCGGCGTTCTCGCGGAGGATGGCCAGGCCGAGCGAGTGGAAGGTCGCGACGGTGACGTCGGAGGCGACCGGTCCCATCAGGCCGTCGAGCCTGGTCCGTAGCTCCTCGGCGGCTCGTCTGGTGAACGTGATCGCCAGGCAATGTTCGGCGAAGACGCCCAGCTCGGCGCAGAGATAGGCGATCCGGTGGGTGAGTGTCCTGGTCTTGCCGGTGCCGGGGCCGGCGACGATCAGCATGGGACCGCCGGGGGCCGACGCGGCGACGCGCTGCATCGCGTCCAGGCGGTCGAGCAGGCCGGTGCCGACCTCTTCCATGCCCGCGAGCATCGGCTCGAAGGGCTCGTGCGGGGAGGCCTGTTGGGGTGGCGGTGGCGGCACGGCGGGTTCGACGCGTTTGACCGGGCCGCGGCGGGCTGATCCCTCTGACGGGCGGTCCGGCTGGGTTTTTGCGGCTTTGCGTTTGATCTGCGGCGGTACGTCGAAGAGGGTGTCCGCCTGGGGTTCCTTGCTCGGCAGTTCGTTCTTGTCGAAGACGCGGATGATGCCGTAGGCGCCGTCGTAGCCGGGGATGCGGTGCACCTCGGCACGGCGTAGGCGGCGGATGGCCTCTTCGAGGTGGTCGCCGCCGGCCTTCTTGATGTCGTCCAGCGGGGTGTCGCGGAGGATGGTCAGCTCTGGGCCGAGGGCCGCGACCAGGGTGTTGAGCTTGCCTTCGACGGTTTTCGATCTTGGTCCGACGCCGGCGATCTCGCCGAGGATCTCGGCCAGGGCGAGCAGGTGCTGGACCGGCTTGGGGTCTTTTCGGATTTGTCCAGCTTGCCGGTCGGCCAGCTCCTCGACACGGCTCAGGACACCCACGGTCAGCGGTTTGTGGCATTCGGGGCAGAGGCCGCCGGCCGCCTGGGTCTGGTTCGGTTGCCAGTTGACGCCGCAGAGCCGGTGGCCGTCGGCGTGGTACTTGCCCTCCTCGGGGAAGAACTCCAGCGTGCCGGCCAGGCCGTTGCCGGTGCGGAGGGCGTCGCGGACGGCGAAGTAGTCGAGTTCGGTGGCCAGCACGGTGGCCTCGCGGGCCAGGGCCGGCGGCGAGTGCGCGTCCGAGTTGGACACCAGTTGGTAGCGGTCGAGGCTCGACACCCGCCAGTTCATCGCGGGGTCGGAGCTCAGGCCCGTCTCGACGGCGAAGATGTGGTCGGCGAGGTCGGCGTAGCAGTCGGCGATCGCATCGAAACCGGATTTGCTGCCCAGCGCGGAGAACCAGGGCGTCCAGATGTGCGCCGGGACCAGGTAGCCGTCCGGGCTCGCCTCCAGCGTGATCTCCAGGAGATCGCGCGAGTCGAGACCGAGAATCGGCCGGCCGTCAGAGGCGAGGTTGCCGATCCGCCCGAGCGCCGTGTTGAACCGCGCGGCGGCGTCGAGGTCGGGCAGGTAGATCAGGTGATGCACCTTGCGGGTGCGGTCGTCCCGCTTGTAGATCGTCGAGATCTCGACCGACAGCGTGAAGCGGACCTGCTCCTCGGAGCTCGCCAGCCGCGGCGGAAGCTGCTGGGTCGCCGCTCGTTCGGCGTCCCGACTCAGCCGGAACAGTCCGGGTTCGGCCGGTTGAAGGTTTTCCCTCAGGTGGTCGAACCAGGCCGGATGGGTGAAATCGCCGGTGCCGAGCAGCGTGACGCCTTTGCGGCGGGCCCACAGCGCGAGGTTGGGCAGGGTTAGGTCGCGACTGCAGGCGCGGGAGTACTTGGAGTGGATGTGCAGGTCCGCCACGAAGGGTGCGGCGCTGTACGGGAGCACGCCGCATAGTGCCATGCCCCGCCGACGAATGCGGTGACCGTCCACCGTGGTGCGGCGTGTCGCACTTCCTTATGGGCTACGAAGTTCCACAAGGGTGACTTGTGGTGGTGCGCCGACCCGAACGGGCGGCCCCCAGAATCCGGCACCGTTGGTGACGTAGAGCTGGGTGTCACCGAACCGCGCGTAGCCGTTGACGACGGGCTGCTCGAGCCGGACCAGGAAGTTGAACGGGACCATTTGCCCGCCGTGGGTGTGTCCGGAGAGCTGCAGGTCAACCTTGTTGTCGGCGGCGTCGTGGACCTGGATGGGCTGATGTGCGAGCAGGACGACGGGTATGCCCGGATCACGGTCCCGCAGGGCGCCCGCGATGTCCGGCCCGCCGGTGCTGGTGCCCTCACCCGCGATGTCGTTGACCCCGGCGAGGTCGATCGCGCCACCGCGCGCGGTGATGAGCTGGCGCTGGTTTCGCAACGTACGGATGCCGAGGCGCTCGACCTCGGCCAGCCACTCCTCGGCGCCGGAGTAGTACTCGTGGTTACCGGTCACGAAGAAGGCGCCGTGCTTGGACTGGATGTCGCGCAGCGGCGCGGCGGCGGCGCCGAGCTCAGCGACGCTGCCGTCGACCAGGTCACCGACAACGGCCACGAGGTCGGCCTGGGTCCGGTTGATGGCGGCGACCACGCGTTCGGTGTGCGCACGACCGGCGAGCGGGCCGAGGTGGATGTCGGAGACGGTCGCGATGCGGAAGCCGTCCATGCTGCGGGGGAGCTTGGCCAGGGTGATCTGGACCCGGTCGAGCCGCGGGGCGCTGAGGGCGGTCCGCGCTCCGTAGGCGGTGATGCCGGTGGCGGTGAGCCCGGCGAAGATGGCGGCTCCGCGGGCGAGCAGCAGTCGCCGCTCGATGCCGGGCGGTGTTGGGCTCGGGTCGTCGTCGCGTGGCTGCGGTGCGGTCGTGGTGGTGCCGGCGGGTTGCTCTTTCACGGGCAGAGGTTCCGCGTTCGCGCCGGCGGCGGTGGCCGCGGGCACGGCTTCGCTGAGGTCAGCGGTGGCGGTTTCCGCGGTGGTCGCGCGGCGGCGGAGTGCGATGCGGACGAGCAGCATCGGGATCTCCAGCAGGAGCAGCACGACCAGCAGGTAGAACATCAGCGCGATCCACAGATACCCGGGCCAGGCGAGCGCCGTGGCGCCGGTGCGGGTGCCGATCAACGTGGCAGGCACCAGCAAGCCCAGGACGACGGCCAAGACCGCACCGGCCCGCCGAACCCGCCCGGGACGCGTCGTGTCCCGGACAAGCCGTTTCCAGATGTAGAAGTGGATCAGACCGATGACGGCAAAAGCGACGACGACCAGCAGAACGATGCCCACTTACCCACCCGCGAACGGCGGAAGGACGTCGACCTCGGCCCCAGCCGGAAGCGGCCGCTGACCGTCCCGCCAAGCGACCCCGTCGACCAGAAAACTGGCGACCTTGAGCACGGTCGCCAACCGGTCGCCATGCCGCTCAGCCAGCTCGGCGACAAAGCCGTCATGCGTCAACCCGGCGGCCACGCTGGTTTCCGCGACCCCGGCAGCCGCCCGCGCACCGGCGAAAAACCGGACGGTGACGACCCCCGACGCCGACCCGTCGACGGAACTACCCATGACGATCAGCCTATCTCCCACCCAAACCGGTCCAGCGCGGGAGAGCGCCAACGTGCCGCGGTGGCGAGGTGTCGGTGTTGCGCTCAGGCGGGGAGCGCGAACGCGCGGCGGTGGCGAGGTGTCGGTGTTTGGGCTCTCGCAGGGAGCGCCAGCGTGCGGCGGTGGCGAGGTGTCGCTGTTTGGGCTCTCGCGGAGAGTGCGAACGTGGCGAGGTGTCGGTGTTGGGCTCAGACGGAGAGCCTGAACGCGCCGCGGTAGCGAGGTGTTGGTGTTGGGCTCACGCGGGGAGCGAACGCGCCGCGGGGGCGAGCTGTCTGTGTTGGGCTCACGCGGAGAGTGCGGGCAGGCCCAGGTGGCGAGGGTGCTGGCGCTGGGTTCGCCGGACGGCAGGGCGTGCTCGACCGCACCGTGTCGGAACCGTCGAAGAAGGGCCCGACGTGCAGGAAGTCGTTCCAGTTCGGTTTGTCGTCAGCCGCCGATGGCGGACATCGGTCGTGCCGGCTGGAGGAACGACGGGTCGTCGATGCCGTGGCCGGCGCGCTTGACCCACATCGCGGACTGCCAGCGGCTCGCTAGCTCCTCGTCCGTGGCGCCGCCGCGTAGCGCGCCGCGCAGATCGGACTCGTCCGTCGCGAACAGACAATTGCGGATCTGCCCGTCAGCGGTGAGCCGGGTCCGATCGCAGTCACCGCAGAACGGCCGCGTCACGCTGCCGATCACACCGACCCGAGCGGGCCCGCCGTCACTGGCCTGGTGGCCGTCCACCAGCCACGTCTCAGCCGGCGCCCCACCCCGCTCGACCGGATCCGGCAGCAGCGTGTAGCTGGCCCGCAACGCCTCCAGGATCTCGTCGGCGGTGACCATCGTCGCGCGATCCCAGCTGTGTTGCGCGTCGAGCGGCATCTGCTCGATGAACCGCAACTCGTAGCCGTGCTCCAGGGCGAACCGCACCAGCTCCGGTGCCTCGTCGTCGTTGACGCCGCGCATCAGCACTGAGTTGATTTTCACGGGGACGAGCCCGGCGTCGGCTGCCGCCTCGAGCCCTGAGATCACGGAGGCGTGCCGGTCGCGCCGGGTCAGCGTCTTGAACCGCGCCGGATCCAACGTGTCGAGCGAGACGTTGACCCGATCGAGGCCCGCGCTCTTCAGCGCGGGGGCGAGCCGCTCCAGCCCGATCCCGTTGGTGGTGACCGACATTTTCGGCCGGGGCCGCAGATCGGCACACGCCCGGACGATCTCCACCAGCCCGGGCCGGATCAGTGGCTCTCCGCCGGTGAACCGGACATTCGTAACACCCAACAATTCGACCGCGATCCGCACCAACCGCACGATCTCGCCGTCGCTCAACAACTCTTCGCGCGGCAGCCACGCGAGCCCCTCAGCAGGCATGCAGTAAGTGCAGCGGAGGTTGCACCGATCGGTAAGCGACACCCGCAGATCGGTAGCTACCCGCCCGAAGCGGTCGCCTAGCGCCCCGTTCATCGCACGGACCTCGGATATCGTCACCGTTCGACCGTATCGCGTGATGCCCCATCTCGTGGATGCCCGCAAAGGCCGATCCCAGCGTGCCCTAGCGTCCGCTCGCAATCGACGCCGCTCATAGGCCATCCGCTCCAGCAGAGGTCCAGCGGCATTTCGACCGGCGGCTGGGCGCGTCCTTTGCCTCGGCAGCACCTGCCCACCCTGCTGCGGCGCTAGGTGCGCAGCAGGGTGTCGACGGCCTGCCGGACTGCCGATTGGTAGGCCGAACCGAACAGCGCCGTGTGCACGAGCAGGAGCTGTAGCTGATGCAATGGCACCCGCCGCTGCCAGCCCTCCGCGAGCGGCCACTCCTCCCGGTAGGCGTCGATGATCGTCGCCAGCTCTGGTGCCCCGCCAAAGAGAGCGAGTTGGGCCAGATCCGTCTCCCGATGGCCACCGTGCGCCGCAGGGTCGATCAGCCAGGCCCGGCCGTCGGCAGCCCAGTGCAGGTTGCCGGGCCACAGGTCGCCGTGGATGCGGGACGGCGGCTCGGCACCGCCGTACACCTCGATCTGGTCGATCACCTGCTCCGTCGCTGTGGCGTCGGCCGCGGAGAGCGCACCACCATCCACTGACTGCCGCAAGTAGGGCTGTAGCCGCCGTTCGGCGAACCACTGCGGCCACGCTTGCGCGGAGGGCGCGTTGTCCTGATGCAGCGCGCCGATGAAACCAGGCCATTGCGCGCCGAAGGACGGCGCGCCGGCGCGATGCATGGCCGCCAACTGTCGGCCGAAGAGCTCGGCACCCACCCTGGTCGGCTCCCCGGAATCGACCCATTCCAGCGCCAACAGGTCCGGCAGGGCGACCAGGACCTCGGGCAACGGCGGGCCATCGGGGGTCCGCAGCCACTCGATGCCGGACGCCTCCGACGTGAAGAAGCCTTCGGGAATCGGCTCGGGCGACCGCTCGGGCCAGGTCTTGACGAACAGCGAGGCGCCGTCGTCGAGCGTCAGGCGGGAGGCGGCGGAGATGCTGCCACCGGCGACAGGGGTCTCGCGGATCCGCTGGTGCTTGAGAAACGTGGGCAGATGTTGCGGATGTGACCGGAGGTAGGCCAGGTCCATGAGGCCCAAGTCTGAACCCCTGTCGTGCATCGGGTTCCGCCGGGTCGCTTCGGAGAGTAAGCATGAAGACATGACGGATGTGGTGGTCCGCCCCTATCGTCCCCAGGACCACTCCGCGGGTCGGGCACTGTGGGTCGAACTCGCGGAGACGCGTAGCGGTCTCTATGGCAGGTCGGCCGGTGCCGACCCAGGCGCCGGCTTCGAGGAATATCTGACCCGGCTCGACCTGTCGGGAATCTGGGTCGCTGAAGACTCGGAGGGCATCATCGGCCTGGTCGGTCTGCTGATGTTCGGCACCAGCGGTGAGGTGGAGCCGATCGTCGTCTCGGCCAGCCGCCGGGGAGCGGGTGTGGGTGCCGCGCTGCTGAAGCACGTAAGCGGCGAGGCGAAGAAGCGGTCGCTGGCGCGCCTCACCATCCGACCGGAGTCGCGCAACGTCGAAGCTCTGAAGTCGCTTCATGCTGCTGGTTTCGACCTCCTCTCCGCTGTCGAGCTCAGCCTTGACCTGCGCTCTTCGCCGTCCACCGTGGACAACATCGAGATCGATCTGCACGGGCTGCGCTTCCGGGGTTGAGTGTGTCGGGCCGGAGGGCCTCGGCGGGGATCTTCGCGGCTGCCTGTGGATAACTTTGTGCCCCGAATTCGCCGGGGCGAAGTTATCCACAGTCGCGCTTCGTGGGGTGGCGATCACACAGCGACATCGACCACGCTTCCGCGCCATGACCGCTACCGAGGCGCCACCCATCACCTTGCGTTCCTGCGCCGACCTCATCGCGTCGGTGCCTTACCTGCTCGGCTTTCATCCGGCCGAGAGCATCGTGGTCATCGCGATCGTCGACGACCGGGTGCGCTTCGTGGCGCGCGGCGACCTACCCGATGCGGTCACTTCGGAGCACGTCGCCGGGCGCCTGGTCTCGCTGCTGCTCCGCGACCCCGTCGACGCGATCGCGATCGTCGGCTACGGGCCCTCGAGCTCGGTAACCCCCGTTGCGGAGGCGGTGTGCGTCGCGCTGCGGTCCACGGACATCACCACCCTCGACGTCCTTCGCGTCGACGGAGGTCGCTATTGGTCATATGTCTGCGCGAACGCGGCCTGCTGCCCACCCGAGGGCAAGCCCTTCGATCTGACCACGACCTGTGTGGGCGCCTCCGCCGTCTACGCGGGCCGGGTCGCGCTGCCCGACCGCGAGGCGGTGGCGGCGTCCCTCGCACCGGTCGACGGAGTGGCCCGAGCGGCGATGACGGAAGCGACCGCACGCGCCGACGCGCGCCTGACCAAGCTCGTCGAGACCGCTCGCGCCGCCGCCGACAGTGCTCCACCGCGGCTCCGGCCGATGTCGGCGCAGGCGGCCGGCGCGGCCGTGCGCGCCAACGCCCGCGTGGCCAAGGCGTTGCGCGCCGCGGGCGACGAGGCGGTGGAAGACGCCGTCGACCGTTATCGCGCCGGCCGGCGCCTCGGGGACGACGAGGTGGCGTGGCTCAGCGTCCTGCTGGTCCACCTGCCGGTGCGCGACCACGCGTGGGAACACATCACCGACGACGACTGGCAGGTCGACCTCTGGAGCGACATGGTGCGACGGGTCGACCCGCCACTCGCCGCCGCGCCTGCGAGCCTCTTGGCCTTCGCGGCCTGGCGGGCGGGGCATGGCGCACTCGCGGCGATCGCCGTCGAGCGAGCGCTCGCGGTCGACCCGGACTACGCGCTGGCCCGGATGGTCGACGAAGTCCTCGACCAGTGCCTGCCGCCGTCGATCATGGTGGACGCGGCCGAGCAACCGCATCGAGCACCGGGCCGTCGGGCGCGGCGTCGCTGGATCGGTCCGCACATCGGGCTCGAGCAGGCGAGCTGAACATGGCGACGTCATCGCGAGGAATCGCGGAACCGTCCCAGCCGTCTCCGACGGTGCTCACGGCGGAGACGATGCCGGCTGCGCGGCCGGTCTCGGCGGCCGAGGCGGCGCTGGCATCCAGGGTGGTGCCGGCGGGCGAGGTGGCGCTGGCGGGCGACGTGGCGCTGGCGGTTGAGGTGGCGCTGGCGGTTGAGGTGGTGCCGGCGGTTGAGGTGGTGCCGGCGGTTGAGGTGGTGCCGGCGGTTGAGGTGGTGCCGGCGGGCGAGGTGGTGCCGGCGGGCGAGGTGGTGCCGGCGGCCGAGGTGGCGCTGGCGGCCGAGGCGGCGCTGGCGGCCCAATTGACGGCGGCCAGAGCGATGCCCGCTGCCGGCGCGGTGCGGGCCGTTCCGGTGGTGGTGGCGGTCCAGGCCTGCAACGGCGTTGTCCGGTGCGCCTTGCCGATCTCGTGGGTGGCCCTGCGCGCCTCAGTCGCGGCCGCCCTGGTGCTGGCGGCGATCGGCGCGATCAGACGGGCATCAGCGGGTGGCTTGCGACGCCGTCTTGTCCGGGTCGGGCTCGGTGATGCGGTGGGCGCCCGCGTACACGTTCATCGTCAGGCCGCGCAGGAAGCCGACCAGCGTCATTCCGGCCTCCTGCGCCAGGTCGACGGCGAGCGAGCTCGGAGCCGACACCGCGGCGAGCACCGGGATGCCGGCCATCCAGGCCTTCTGGGTGAGTTCGAAGCTCGCCCGACCGGAAACCAGGAGCACGTGCTCACGCAGCGGCAACCGATGCTCCGTGGCCGCCCGCCCGATGACCTTGTCCACGGCGTTGTGGCGTCCGACGTCCTCCCGCACCAGCACCGGCTCGCCGTCGGCGGTGAACAGGCCGGCGGCGTGCAACCCGCCAGTGCGGTCGAAGGCCTGTTGGGCGGCCCGCAGCCGGTTGGGCAGGGCGGCCAGCACGTGGGGGCTGACGGTCATCGGGTGGTCGGCGAGGCGCCATGGCGACCGGGTACGGATCGCGTCGATGCTCGCCTTGCCGCAGACGCCGCACGAACTGGTCGTGTAGAAGGCGCGAGCGGGATCAGTGTCGGGCGCGGGTACGCCGTCGGCGAGCACGATGTCGACCACGTTGTAGGTGTTGGGGGTGTCCGTGCCGGCGCAGAGCTGGGCGGTGACGATGTCGCCGGCGTCCCGGATGACGCCCTCGGTCAGCAGAAAGCCGATCGCGAGATCGATGTCGTCCCCGGGCGTACGCATGGTGACGGCGAGCGGCCGGCGAGGCCCGGACCCGTCGGCGCGGCGACCCACCCGGATCTCCAGCGGCTCCTCGCCGGAGATCGAGTCCATCCGGCGCACCGCGGTAGCAGCCGAGAGGTCGATGCGGACGATCTCGCGCCGGTCGGTAACACGTCCCACGCCACCATCCTGCCCCGGCACCCGCCCCGCCGCCGAGGGATGTCCGGCAAACGCCGCCCGCCGGACGTGACTGGCCTACGGTCCGAGGTTTTGCTCGGCCTGGGCTCGGCGGTGCTGGCCGGACGGGCCAGCACCGCCGACCGCTCAGGGCGATGGGTGAGCGTCGCCGGACGCTGCGGACAGAAGGGAGCCGAATAGCGGCGCTGTTGGCCCAGGCGAGGGGTGCGACGCGAGCCGGTGGTCCTGGGAGGCCGGGCGGGCCGACCTGAGCCAGTTCCCGTCGTTGGTCTCGGGAATGCCCTCAGCAGAGCGACCCGCCCGTGTCTGGGCCCGCACGTACGCGGAACCGGCCCCGTAGGGTCGGAGAGGAGGTTCGTGGCCGAGAGGAGCGCTGTGGCGGGGTTTGCGGCCGTGGTGTTGGCGGGCGGCTCGGCTCGGCGGATGGGCGGCAACGACAAGCCGTCGGTGGTCGTGTTCGGGCGGTCGATGCGTGATCGCGTCCTGGACGCGCTGGGTGCGGCCGAGCCGACGGTCGTCGTCGGTGGAAACGTCGATGTGCCGGCGGGAGTGGGCTACACCCGGGAAGAGCCGCCAGGTGGCGGCCCGGTTGCGGCCGTCGCGGCCGGGCTGGCGGCGGTCGGCCCGGATGCGGCGGAGGTAGCGATCGTCGCCGGAGACCTGCCGTTGTTGACCGCGGACGCGGTGAACGTCCTCCGCGACCGTCTGTCCACTGCCGACGGTGCGCTCTACGTCGATCGCGACGGACGGCGACAGTTGCTGTGCGGCGTGTGGCAAGCCAAGGCCTTGCGGCATCGGCTCGCGGAGATGCTGCCCGGCACCGGCGCGAGCACAGGCTTCGACGCCGGACCCCGCGGCGTACGGGGTGCCTCGATGCGTGCGCTGATCGAACCGCTGCATGTAGTCGAGGTGGCCTGGAGCGGCGACGGACCGCCGCCATGGTTCGACTGCGACACCGACGACGACCTCCGTAAGGTGCGGGAATGGCTGACAGCGAGAGGAGCGGAATGACGCTCGACGAATGGGTGCGGGCCGCGTGCACGGAGTTGGGCATCGCGCCGGCGGAGGCTCAGGTTTCGCTCGTGCTTGATCTGGCTCGGGACGTCGCGCACAACACCGTGCGGCCCGCGGCGCCGGTTACCGCCTTTCTGCTCGGGCTCGCTGTCGGGCGCGGTGCGGATGCCCAAGAGGCCGCAGCGCGGCTGACCGTCCTCGCGAAAGCACAGGCCGCCGACCGATAAGGCAGCGGGCCAGACGGTCATCTGGCACCGGCCCGCGGCTAACCCCCGCAATCCTCGCGTTGGTTCGGATGCTGGAACATCGCTGGTCGATTCGCTGCTCAGGTTGGAAGCTCGAACAGGGCACGCGGGGTCCCGGTCAGCAGACCGGGTGTAAGCGCGGTGTAATGCCGTTATCCGACTCACACCGGCCTATCCGTGGGGACCGGTGCCCTGGGTAGGGTGTGCCTGACGGACGGAGGCGATCATGACGTCAGCGCAGCTAGCGAGCACGGGGGACGACGGCTTTACGGATGCCATCCTGCTGGACGAGGCGAGTACCGCCGACCTGCGGGGCAAGGTCATCGAGGCCTGGCGTGACTTCGCGCGTGCGTTGTCGAAGGTGGTCCCTGAGCTGCCGGTCGGCGCGCGGGTCGAGTTGACCCTTGATCCGACCGCCTCGGGCACGGGTGCGGCGGTCTACTCCGTCGAGCTTCAGATCATCGGTGACGGGATGGTCCGGGCGCTGGCGGTCGGCAACGCCGGGCTGCCGGACGGTTACCGGCTCGACCGTGGAGCGGTCGCCGACCTCGTCGCGCTCGGGTGGTCGCCGCCCGGGGTGCTGCCGGACTCCGGTGAGCAGTTCGGGTTGCACGCGCCGACCAAGGACGCGTCCAGGATCGCTACGACCGTTTCGCGTACGTTGCGGGACGTCTACGGGGCGCCCCACCCCGCCTTCCTCGTCTACCTCGTGCACGACTCCGAGGACGAGCCGATCGCGGTCGAGCCGCTCGCCACCGCGCGGCCCGAGCTTGCCGGCAGCCTTGACCTCGACAGTGCGATAAAGGCCGGGCAGGAGATGGCCGGTCGCGGGGACGACGCCGGCGAGGACGACACCGTGGCCCTCGAGGAGCGGGTTCGGACCGTGGTGGCCGCGCTCATGAAGTCCGACGCTGAGGCACTCAAGGTCGACTCGGACGGCGACATCGGCATTCGGGCCGGTTCCGCGATGGTGTTCGTACGCGTCCGCGACAACCCGCCGCTGGTCGACGTCTTCTCGCCCGTGCTGACCGACGTCGAGCCGACCGAGCAGCTCTACGTGAAGCTCTCCGAGCTGACCAACCGCATGCCGATCGGCCGCCTCTACTGCACCAACGACACCGTCTGGGCGTCGATCCCGGTGTTCGGTCGCAACTTCCAGGCGACCCACCTGATGCTCGCCGTCCAGGTGATGACGGGCCTGGCCGACGAGCTCGACGACCGCCTGCACGGCGAGTTCGGTGGCAAGCGCTTCTTCGGCGAAGGAGACAAGCCAGCGAACCGCGCCGCCCAGGAGCCCAAGACGGGCATGTACCTCTAAGAACGCCAGGAATAAGAACGCCAGGAATAAGAACGCCAGGCACCAGTCGGCGCCGGGCGATGCCAGCAGGCACCGGCTACGCGTACGGGATCCAGGCCTGGTCGCGCATCGAGGTCGAGTCGGTCGCGCGTAGGCCGGCATCCGAAACGGTCCACAGTGTCCCGTCAACGATCAGCGACCGCCGGATCATCGGCTCGTAGCCAAGGCCAAGGCTCGGAGTCGACGGGTGGCGCACCGTCCCGACCTGCTCGAGCCCCGACTCCGTGACCCGCAGGGCCAGCATGCCGACCTGCGACTGCGCGCTCATCGGCACGACGAGAAGCTTGGACGCCGGCCAATAGAGGAAAGCGTGCGGATCTCCCTCCGCCTCGGACCAACCGTCCCTCACCCGGTGCTGGGCGACCCGGCGCGGCGAGGACAGGTCGCTCACGTCGAACACCGAGATCTGGGCGCCGAGCACCCGACCGCGCGAGTCGGCGTCCTGGCCGATGCCGATCAGCCGGCCGGCGTCCAGCGGGTGCAGGTACGACGAGTACCCATTGATCTTCAGCTCGCCGCGTACCTTCGGGGCCGAAGGGTCGCCGAGGTCCAGTGTGTAGAGCGGGTCCGTCTGGCGGAAGGTCACGACATAGCCGACCGATCCCGCGAACCGCACCGCGTAGATCCGCTCACCCTTGCCGAGCCCGTCGACCACACCGGTGCGCACCATGTCGGCGGCGCGCAGCACGTACACGGACGACGAGTTCTCCGACAGCGTCGCCGCGACGCGCAGGTGGCCGTCGAACTCCGACATCGCGTACTGGTTGATCAGGTTGCCGGGCACCGAACCCGCGGCCACGTAGCGGGGTGTTCCCACACCGGTGATGTCGAAGCGGTAGATGACCGTCGAAAGATCCTGCACCGCGGCAGGGCGGCCGCGCATGACCCGCCACCGCTGGTCGTTGGCCACGTACAGGCTGGTGCCGTTGCTGTAGACCAGATCGCCGTCGGCCACGATCGTGGTCGGGTCGCCGGTGCCGTACGCGCTGCCGATGTCGAAGCTCAGCACCGTCATCAGCGACGTGCCCGAGTACGCGTCCGGACTGCGCAGCGCACCGCAGTCGATCCGGCCGCGGCGTTTCTCGCCGCCGTTGTCAGTCGACCAGCGCGGCAGCCAGTCATCGATCGTGGACCGGTCGACGAGAGCCCGGTTCGCGCGCAGCCGTTGGGTGTCCGTGGCGTTCTCGCGGTAGGGGAAGTCGATCCGCGGCCGACTGCGCACCACGATCCGCGCCGTCGAACCCACCTGGCGCGCGTCGACCACGGAGCCGTCGATCGTGTACGAGCCGACCACCACGGGCCGAGTCCCGGCGAGGTCGACGGTCACCAGCCGGACCATCGTGTCGCCCCAGGGCCGAAGGCTCTTGCGGGCGCTGTGCGAGACCGGCACCACGGCCGGCATGAGCACCATCGCGCGGTCACCGGAGAGCAGCAGGTTCGCCTCGCCGAAGTGGCCCGCGTCGTCGGCCAGGTCGACTTTGCCGGTCATCCGGCGCGTGGCCGGGTCGATCACGCGCAGTGTGCCGCCCGAGACCGTCACGATCCTGCGGCCGTCGGTCTTGACCAGGTCAGGCTCGTCGACTCCGGCCTCGTGGGTGTTGGTGCCGGAGTATCCCGACTGCTCGGACCCGGGCGCCTGCTTGGCGGCGGGCGCAGCGGCGGCGAGGTCCTCCTGCGCACCGGTGCGGGAGGCTATGCCGCCGCGGTACCCGCCGAAATCGTCGAACCCCCATGCCGTGACCACGTCCTTCGCGGCCCGCTTCAGCCCGCTCAGCACGTCGTCGCACGAGTCGAACGCGACCAGCCGGAAGGCCGGTGCCGGCAGGGCAACCGGGGCAGGCGACGCCGCGCGCGGCGAAGGGCCGGGCGAGTTGGTGCACCCGGACACGAGCAACACAGCGACGACGGCGTACGCGCCGCGGCGGGCGATGGTCATGCCGGGTTGGACGCCGCCACGGGCGGCATCGTTCCCCAAGAGTTCAGTGCGGCGCCGGCACGATGTTGGGCGAGTCGACCAGTCGACTCAGGACGATCATGCTGCGGGTCGAGGTGACGAAGGGTTCGGCCCGCAGCCGCTCCAGCGCCTGCTCCAGGTGGGCGATGTCGGCGGCCCGCAGGTGCACCAGGGCGTCCGCCTCGCCCGACACCGTGTAGGCGCCGACCACCTCCGGGTGCCGCCGGGTCGCCACGGTGAGCTGGGCGGGGGTGGTCCGTCCGGTGCAGTAGAGCTCCACGAACGCCTCGGTGGTCCAGCCGACCGCGGCCGGGTCGACCACCGCGGTGAACCCCCGGATCACCCCGGCGGAGCGCAGCCGATCGACGCGCCTCTTTACGGCGGGGGCGGAAAGCGAGACCCGTTCACCGATCTCCGAGTACGAGGCTCGAGCGTCAGCGACGAGTGACGCAATGATTCGCTGGTCTACGTCGTCGATCTGCAACGTTTCGCCTCTCGCAAGCAAGAGATTCGGCTGTCTTGACCACGAAGAGTACCTGATCATGGTGATCGTGAAGGACGAGCGGATGTCGCGTAAGCGGACATATCTCATGTGCCCGCCAGAGCGTTTCGCGGTCGCGTACGCGATCAACCCGTGGATGGACACCAGCGCGCCGGTCGACGCCGAGCTCGCCCTCAAACAGTGGCAGCTACTTCGGGAGACGCTCGCGGGGCTCGGCCACACGGTGCACGTGCTCCCGGCCGAGGACGGGCTCCCGGACATGGTCTACGCCGCCAACGGCGCCTTCACCGTCGACGGTACGGCGTTCGGAGCCCGGTTCCGCTATCCCCAGCGCGCCGAGGAAGCCAGAGCCCACCGGGCCTTCTACGACGAGCAGGGCTGGGCGTACGTCGAGCCGACGGAGATCAACGAGGGCGAGGGTGATTTCGCCTACCTGCCCGACGCGTACGGCGGCATGATCCTCGCTGGTCACGGCTTCCGCACCGAGGCCGTGGCGCACAGCCACGCCCAGGAGGCGCTGGGCCGCCCGGTGATCTCGCTCCAGCTCGTCGACCCGCGCTTCTACCACCTCGACGTGGCCCTGGCCGCGCTCGACGACAAAAGGATCACCTACTACCCGGGCGCCTTCTCGGCCGGCTCGCAGCGCGTGCTGGCCCAGCTCTTCCCCGACGCCCTGCTCGCCGACGAGGCCGACGCCCTGGCGTTCGGCCTCAACCTCGTCAGCGACGGTCGCAACGTCGTGTTCAACGCCGAGGCCACGGGCCTTTCGGCGAAGCTGGCACACGCCGGCTACACGCCCGTCCCGGTCGAGCTGAGCGAGCTGAAGAAGGGTGGCGGCAGCGTGAAGTGCTGCGTCGCCGAGCTGAGGGCCTGAGTCAGCCCAGCGTCTCCAATTCGCTGATCACCACGTTGGACAGCACGGGGCCGTCCCGGCGCACCTGACGCAGGTACCACTTCTGCTGCGGCGTGCGGGTCTGGTTGAACTGCCACTCGCCGCGCGGGCTGTCGATCAGGCCGATTTTGCCCAGAGCGAGGTTGACCGCCTGCGGCGTCGGGTCAGCGCCGGCGAGGCGCACCGCCTTGTCGATCACCTGGGCGGCGTCGTAGGAGGCGACCGCGTAGGTGGTCGGCGTCGCGCCGTACTTGTTGCGGAAGAGCGTCGCGAACTCGCGGTTGGCGGCGTTGTTGAGATCCGGCGAGTAGTTGAGCGCGGTGAAGACATCGTTCGCCTCGTTGCGCTTCAGCTCGCCGAGCACCTCGCCCTCGGTGAGGAAGCCCGGGGCGTAGACCGCGCCGCGGTAGCCGTCGTCGTGCAACTGGCGCAGGAACTCGACCGCGGCCTGTCCACTGTAGAAGCAGTAGATGGCCTTCGGGTTGCCCTGGCGCACCTTGTCGATCTCGCTCTTGAAGAACGTCTTGGTGGGCTCGGTGACGTACTCCGTCCACACCGGACCGGCGGAGAGCCGGGAGTCGCTGACGCCGAAGGCGGTGCGGAACCCGTCGACGGCGTCGCGGCCCGCCTCGTAGTTGGGCGCGATGATGCCGACCTTGCCGTCGACCTCCTCGCCGACGTAGCGGCCGAGCGCCGCGCCCGCCTCGTTGTTCACATAGGACGTGCGCCAGATGTAGACCACGCTCTGCAGGGCGGACGGCGAGGCGCAGGAGCCGATCAGCGGGATCCGGGCCTGCTCGACGGTGTCCCGGATGCCGAGCATCACGGTCGAGCTGACGACGCCGGTCAGCGCCAGCACGCCCTGCTTGAGCAGCCCGTCGAGGGCCGCCTTGCCGGACTCGACCGTCTCGCCCTCGTCGGCCACCGCGAGCTGCACGTGGTGGCCGCCCAGTCGCTGGTCGTTCATCTCCAGGTAGAGGTTGAAGCCCCGGGTGAGCTCGTCTCCGACGCTCTTGTAGCCGGCTGTCTGCGGCACGATCAGGCCGATTTTGATCGGCTCATCGCTGACCAGCCGGTTGCCGTCGGCCGCGTCCGCGCTGTCGTCATTGCCGCACGCGGCTAGGAAGCCCGCGGCACCCAAACCCGCGAACAACCGCAACGCCTGGCGGCGATCTATCTGCGACACGGAAACGACCCTCCCCGACCGGTGGGCTGATTGCCACACTCCCCCGGGGTTCCTACCGCCTGGACGACGCTGCGTCAATGAATATGATCACCGCCGCAAGGACCGCAACGCCTCCGTCACCTTTCGCCACGCTGCGGACCGCGGATCAATCAGCTCGAAATGCCCTACTTCGCGGAGTTCCAAGAGCGTAATTTCGTTATCAACCGCGCCGGCCTCCGCAACGAACCGGCGGCTCAGGGCGATCGGAACTTGCACATCCGTCGTTCCATGAAGGATCACTGTCGGTAACCGCAGCGGTATCGACGGGAGTGGGTCCGCCGCGGCGTAGGCCTCGGCCCGCGCCTCGGGGCCGCCGCCGAGCAGCGCTTCGACCGCGCCACCGTCGAGGTCCAGCCGATGGGCCTCGGCCAGATCCGCGACCGGTGCCAGCGCTAGAACCCCGTCGGGTACGGCCTCCGCCGGGGCGTGTGCGGCGTACCAGAGCGCGAGGTGGCCGCCGGCGGAGTGACCGACCAGGATCGGTGGCCCCTCGTCCGGCACCGGCCGGCCCAACTCCCGCGCGGCGGCGGCGACCAACGCCGGCAGAGCGCCCACGCCGGCCACCACGTCCTCGAAGGTGGCCGGCCAGCCACCCTCGGCGCCGGGGCCGGTCCGGCGGTACTCGAGCTGGGCGACCGCGTACCCCAGGTCGGCCAGGGCGGCGGCCAGGTGTCCGGTGTGCGCACGGTCGTACTCGTCGCGCCAGAACCCGCCGTGGATGACCACCACCAGCGGCCCCGAGCCGGCCCGCGGCAGCCGGACGTCGGCGACGTGGTCCGCGTGTGGCCCGTAGCGCACCACGGTGTCCGGCGGAGGCGCCGGCAGTACGAGCACGTCGCGTGGGTCCGGTTCGCTCGCGGGCATGTGCGGAACGCTAGCTTGCCGGGTCCGGGGAGCACCGTCGGCCGGGGTTGGGGAAAGATGGGACCATGACCGATACCCCAGGAGCGCCGGACGAGCAGGTCGAGCCCAACCGGCGGTCAGGCACCGTGGTGGTGGTCGGGCCGGACGGCCGGCCGGTCGGCACGGTCGACACCGACAACGGTGGCGAGGAAGACCCCGGCCGCCAGATCGAGCAGCCGGCCAAGGTCATGCGGATCGGCAGCATGATCAAGCAGTTGCTGGAAGAGGTCCGGGCGGCGCCCCTCGACGAGGCCAGCCGCGTGCGCCTGCGCGACATACACCAGCGCTCGATCATCGAGCTCGAAGACGGGCTGTCGCCGGAGCTGCGCGACGAGCTGGAGCGGCTCTCACTGCCGTTCAGCGAGACGTCGACGCCGAGCGAGGGCGAGCTGCGGGTGGCCCAGGCCCAGCTCGTCGGCTGGCTGGAAGGGCTGTTCCACGGCATCCA
This sequence comes from Asanoa ishikariensis, assembly GCF_900107455.1. Taxonomy (GTDB): domain Bacteria; phylum Actinomycetota; class Actinomycetes; order Mycobacteriales; family Micromonosporaceae; genus Asanoa; species Asanoa ishikariensis. The sequence goes on from NZ_FNQB01000001.1 coordinate 186,380, forward strand.
GGCGGCCCTGGTGGCCCAGCAGATGGCCGCCCGCATGCAGTTGGAGCAGATGCGTGGTGGCCGCCCCGCGCTGCCGCCCGGCGCCGTACCCGGCGTGATCCCGGGCATGCCCGGCACCAACCCGCCGCAAGAGGGCGGGAAGGGCACCGGCCAATATCTCTAAGGGAGCAACTGCTCCAGGTAGGTCGCGACGCCGTCGTCTTCGTTGCTCGCGACCACCTCGTCGGCGATCTCCTTCACCGCCGGGTGCGCGTTGCCCACGGCGACCGCATGCCCGGCCCAGGCCAGCATCGGCACGTCGTTCGGCATGTCGCCGAACGCGGTCACCTCGGCGGCCGGCACGCCGAGCCGGGCGCAGTACCAGGCCAGCCCGGCCGCCTTGGTGACGCCCGACGCGGACACCTCGACCAGCCCGGACGTCGACGAATGGGTTGCCTCGCCCACCCCGGCCAGGGCCTTGGCGATCTGGTCGGCGAACTCGTCCGGGTCCCGGTCGCCGGCCCGCACCAGCAGTTTGACCGCGGGCTCGGTGAGCAGTTCGGCGATCGCCCGCACGGCCTGGACGCCGCCGTGCTCGCTGTCCCAGCGCATCGGGTAGTCGATGTGATGCCGCATCTCCCGGCCGTCCATGATCTCGACCGCGAGCACCGCCTCGGGCACCTCTTCGGCCAGCCGGCGGGCGATCTCCTCGAGCGCCTCGGGTGCCAGGGGGTCGGCCCGCAGCACCTGGTCGCGCATCGGGTCGTAGACCACGGCGCCGTTGGCGCACACGGCCGGCAGCGGGATGGCCAACTGCGCGTAGACCGTACGGAGCCAGCGGATCGGGCGCCCGGTCACCAGCACCACCGGCACGTCCGCGGCGGCGGCCCGCTCGAGTGCCTCGGTCGTCCGGGCGCTGATTGTCTTGTCGGCGCGCAGCAGGGTTCCGTCGAGGTCGGTGGCGATCAACATCATCTAGACAGTAGCCGGTCTAGATATACGGCCACGCCGTCGTCCTCGTTGCTCGAGGTGATCTCGTCGGCGGCGGCCTGGACCAGCGGGTGCGCGTTGGCCACAGCCACCCGGCCCCAGCCGGCCCACGCGAACATCGGCAGGTCGTTGGGCATGTCACCGAAGACCAGCACGTCGCCGGGGTCGACGCCGATGGCCTCCGCGACGACCGCGAGGCCGGTGGCCTTGTCGACGCCGGGCGGGAGGATCTCGATGAAGCCGAGCCCGGCCTGCGTCACCGTGGCGATGGCGGGGTCGACGATCCGGGCGGCCGCGGCGAGGAGCTCGTCGACGTCGTGACCCGGCGCGCGGGCGAAGGCCTTGATGACGTCGCCGGTGAAGCAGTCCGCGCGGGCGCGCGGCTCCAAACGGTCGGGGTAGCGCCACGCCGGGTCGGGGTCGCCCCAGAGGGGGTCGTCGTGTCCGTCGAGCGCCTCGACCATCACGGTCAGCGGCCCGACCGCGGCCTCCAACTCGGCGATCACGGGGGCGAGCACCCGGCCGGACAGGCGCGCGTCGCGCAGCACGATCGGGTCCACCGGGTCGGTCTGGTCGACCACGCGGCCGCCGTTGGCCATCACCAGGAAGTCGGCGTCGCGGATGTCGTTGCGGGTGAGCTCGGTGAGGCGGGGGCCGCGCCCGGTGGCGCCGACGATCGGGATGCCGGCCGCGCGCACCCGGTCGAGGACCTCATGGGTGTAAGCGGAGACCGTGTCGTCGTTCCGCACGATCGTGCCGTCGAGGTCTGTGGCGACCAGTTTTGGCAGGCCCGGTCGGGGCATGGCTCCTCCTCGCCCCGACCGGTGACGACCGCCGGGAGGAAGCCGCGAGCGGCCGGGCAGCAACCGTACCTCGCACTCGGTAGCCCAGCCATGACGTTTGGGAGAAATCGTCGCAGCCGGGCAGCGGCCACTCAGCGGTGGCCGCGCCGGCCGAAAACACCAGGTCAGGACCGCTTGACCGGCTCCAGAACCTCGCGACCGCCCAGATAGGGCCGCAACGCCTTGGGTACGACGACCGACCCGTCGGGCTGCTGGTGGTTCTCCAGGATCGGCACGATCCAGCGGGTGGTGGCCAGCGTGCCGTTGAGCGTCGCGGCGATCTGCGGCCGACCGGCCTCGTCGCGGTAGCGGATGTTGAGCCGGCGGGCCTGGAACGTCGTGCAGTTGGACGTCGAGGTCACTTCGCGGTAGCGACCCTGCGACGGCACCCAGGCCTCGCAGTCGTACTTGCGGGCCGCGCTGCTGCCGAGGTCGCCGGCGGCCGTGTCGATCACCCGATAAGGCACCTCGACCTTGGCCAGCATCTCCTCTTCCCAGGCGAGCAGCCGCACGTGCTCGTCGTGTGCCTGCTCCGGCCGGCAGTACGAGAACATCTCGACCTTGTCGAACTGGTGCACGCGGATGATGCCCCGCGTGTCCCGGCCGTACGAGCCGGCCTCTCGGCGGAAGCAGCTCGACCAGCCCGCGTAGCGGACCGGCTCGCCGAGGTCGAGGATCTCGTTGCTGTGGTAGGCAGCCAGTGGCACCTCGCTGGTGCCGACGAGGTAGAGGTCGTCGGCCTCGAGCCGGTAGACCTCGCTGGCGTGCGCACCGAGGAAGCCGGTGCCCTCCATGGCCTCCGGCTTTACCAGCGCCGGCACGATCGCCGGGGTCAGCCCGTATTCGACGGCCTGCGCGATCGCCATCTGGAGCAGGCCGAGCTGGAGCAGGGCGCCGACGCCGGTCAGGTAGTAGAACCGGCTGCCCGACACCTTGGCGCCGCGCTCGACGTCGATCGCGCCCAGCAGCTCACCGAGCTCCAAGTGGTCGCGGGGCGAGTCCAGCTCGGGCTTGGTGCCGACCTCGCGCAGCACGACGTAGTCGTCCTCGCCGCCCGCCGGTGCGCCGGCTTCGACCACGTTGGAGATCCGCAACTGCGCCTGGCGCAGCGCCGCCTCGGACTCGGTGACGGCCGCCTCGGCCGCCTTGACCTCGCCCGAGAGCTCCTTGGTGCGCACGAGCAGGGTGTCCCGCTCGGCGCCGGTCGCCTTGGGCATGAGCTTGCCGAGCTGCTTCTGCTCGCCGCGCAGCGCCTCGAAGCGCTGCACGGTGGCCCGCCGGGTCTCGTCGGCCGTGAGGAGGTCGTCGACGGCGGACTCGGACTCACCCCTGGCCCGCTGGCTGGCGCGCACAACATCGGGATCGTCACGAAGCAGTCGAAGGTCAATCACGGTAAATCAGACTACCGGGGCCGCCGGACGGCGGTCGCGCGGATATCAGCGGTCGCGGTCGTCGTCGCTGTCGGGGAGGGCGAACGGCCGGGCCGGCTGGACGGTGAGGTCGAGCGGCGCCGCGGCGGCGAGCGCCGTGGCCGTCTCGTCGCGCACCGGGCGGGGCGGTTGCCAGCCCAACGCCGGACCGCCGGTGGCCTGTGCCGCCGAGCCGCGGCCGCTCAGGAACAGCGCCACGGCTGCGAGGAGGACGGCGACGAAGGCGGCGGTGAGGCCACCGCGCCGCTCGATCTCGATGTCTTCCTGGAAGAGAAAGAAGAAGGAGCGCATGATCGAGTTCTGGATGTTGGCCATGAGCGACACCAGCACCGCGAGCGATGCCCCGGCGAGGGTCAGCCCCGTCAGCCGTGCGACCGAGCGGGCGGCCGGGGGACCCGCGAGCGCGAGGACGCACGCGACGGCCACGACCAGCAGGCACACCAGGTAGACGGTGGCCAGCGTGCCGAGGTCGTCCAGGTGGAACTCGGTGGGCCGGTCGCTCTGGACACCGGTGTTCGGGTCGGGCTCGCCCAACGCCAACATGGCCGAGAACCACGGCGCGATCAGCGCCACGAATCCCGCGACCGCGGCCGCGAGCATCGTGCCGGCGAGGATCAGCCTCCGTGGGTCGACGATGCCCCGGCGCAGCCGATCCACAAACGGCCAGGACCGGTCGGGTACGGCCTCGCCGGCACCGAACGCCACGACGGCCGGGCCGGACGGCTCTGCGGACATGCACATCAGCATGCCACGATGCGGCCAGGACCGGGGCGTTCAGTTGATCAGGGCCGGCGGCGGCGGTCCCGCATGATCTGCTTGACCACGTTGCGGCCCGGGATGCCGGTCACGCCACCGCCGCCGTGGGTCGCGCTGCCCGCCTGATAAAGACCCCTGATCGGCGTACGCAGGTCGGCGTACCCCGCGGCCGGCCGGCCGTGGAACATCTGGCCCGGCGTCAGCTCGCCGTGGAAGATGTTGCCGCCGACCAGGCCGTACTCCTGCTCCATCGTGTGTGGACCGATGACCTGGCGGCCGATGACCGAGTCGGTGAACCCGGGCGCGACCGTCTCCAGGCGGGCCACCAGCCGGTCGGCGTACGCCTCCAACTCGGCGGTGTGTGGCGCGCCGGCGTAGGTGTGTGGCACCCACTGGGTGAACGCGCTGACCACGTGCTTGCCCTCGGGCGCCAGCGTCGGGTCGAGGACCGACGGGATGCAGACGTCGGCGAACGGCAGCGTGGCCGGGCTGCCGGCGGCCGCTTCAGTGAACGAACGCTCGATTTCTTCCAGCGAGTCGGCGAGCACGATCGTGCCTCCGTGCACCTCCGGGGCGTACGCCGGATGGCTCGTGAAGGTTGGCAAACGGTCGATCGCGAAGTTCACCTTCACGGTGCCCGAACGGCTGCGCCACGCCTCGATGTCGGTGACGAACTCGGCCGGCAGCTCGGCCCGGTCGAGCAGTTCGAGGAACGAGATCCGCGGGTGGGCGGTGGTGATCACGGTCGGCGCGCGCAGCTCCGTACCGTCGGCCAGGGTGACGCCGAGCACCGCGCCGCCGCGGGTGTCGATCCGGGCGACCGGCGACCCGGTCCGGATCTCCGTGCCGAAGGCACGCGCGGCCGCCGCCATCGCCTGCGTCACGCCGCCCATCCCGCCGCGCGGGAACCCCCAGCCGGCCTGCTGACCGCCGGTCTGGTCGAGATGGTGGTGCAGGGTCACGAAGCCGGTGCCGGGGCTGCGTGGGCCGGCCCAGGTGCCGATCACTCCGGAGACGCTGAGCAGGCCGCGCATCGCGTCGGACTCGAAGCGGTCCTCGACCAGGTCGGCGATGCTCGCGGTGAACAGCCGGGTCAGGTCGACGGCGGCACGCACGTCGACGTGGCGCAGCCGGCTGGCCAGCCCGGCCTGCGCGGCCAGGTCCAACGGTCGCTTCGAGCCCAGCTTCGGCGGTATCTCGTGCAGCAGCGGGCCGACCAGCCGGCCGAGGTGGGAGAGCCAGGTGTCCCAGCGCTCGTACGCGTCGGCGTCCCTGGCGGAGAACCGGCTGATCTCGCGATGCCGCTCCGCGGGGTCGTCGGGCAGCGCCAGGTAGCGGCCGTCCGCGCGCGGCGCGAAGTACGGACCCTGCGGATAGACGTGGTAGCCGTGCTCGACCAGCCGCAGGTCACGCACCATATCCGCGGGCAGCAGGCTGACCACATAGGACAGGCTGGTGACCGTGAAGTCCGGCCCGAACGGGTGCTCGGAGACCGCCGCGCCGCCGACGGTGTCACGCCGTTCGAGCACCAGCACCCGGCGCCCGGCCCGGGCCAGATAGGCGGCCGCCACCAGACCGTTGTGACCACCGCCGATGACGATGACGTCGTACGCCGACATCAGCCCTGGATGACGTTGATGTTGAAGGCCAGGTTGCCGTCGAGGGCGCGCAGGATCGACACCCAGAGCGGCATATACATCTCCATGCCCCGCGACGCTTCGATGCCCCCGAGGTCGAGCACGTTGGCGGCGGCCCAGCCGAACTCGCCGAGCAGCACCGTCACGGCGCGCTTGGCGTCGGCGTCGTTCCCGGCGACGAAGATCGTGTGCTGGCCGGGCACCAGGGTCGGCTCGACCATCACGCTGCCGTTGACGGTGTTGAGGCTCTTGACGATCCGGGCGTCGGGGAAGCTGCGCTGAAGCTGCTCGCCGACGCTGTCGGTGTTGCAGACGCTCAGCCGTAGCTCGCCGGTGGAGAAGTCGAGCGGGTTGCTGACGTCGAGCACTACCTTGCCGGCGAGGGCCGAGTTGCCGCCGGCCATTTCCAGCGCGTTGACCGCGTGCTGGCCGGCGGTGGCGTTGATCACCAGGTCGGCGTCAGCGACCGCCTCGGCGAAGGTGCCGCATCGGGCCGCGTGTGCTTCGGCCCACTCCAGCGCGCGTGGATTGCCCGTTTCGCGGGCACCCAGCGTGACGTCATGGTCAAGGTTGTGCAGGCGGGTACCGAACGTCTGGCCAACCGCGCCGGTGCCGAGGATGCCGATCCGCATCCAGCAATCATGCCCGACAGTGGACTAGCGTCGAGGTATGCCAATCCGCACTTCTTCCGCCCGCTGGTCGGGCAACCTGACCGAAGGTTCCGGCACGATCCGCACCGGCAAGGGCGGCTTCGAGGGGAACTACAGCTTCAAGTCGCGCTTCGAGGAGGGTGAGGGCACCAACCCTGAGGAGCTGATCGCCGCCGCGCACTCCGGGTGCTTCTCGATGGCCTTCTCGAAGGGCCTCGCCGACGCCGGCCACATCCCGACCTCGGTCGAGACGACCGCGAAGGTGCACCTCGACAAGACCGACGCCGGCATGACCATCACCCGGATCGACCTGGAGAGCGTCGGCGACGTCCCCGGCATCGACGACGCCGATTTCCAGAAGATCGCCCAGGGTGCCAAGGAGAACTGCCCGATCTCGCGCCTGCTTTCCCCCGGCGCCGAGATCACCCTGACCGCCCGGCTCGCCTGAGTAGGTCTTCCGTCGCGACCGGCACGGCACAATAGGAGCCGTGCCGGTCGAGATGAGTCGCGAACGCTTCGAGGAACTCGTCGCCGATGCGCTCGACGAAGTCCCCGAAGAACTGCTCGGCCTGATGAACAACGTGGTGATCCTGGTCGAGGACCGGTCGCCGCCGGGCACCCGGCTGTTGGGCCTCTACGAGGGGCACGCGCTGACCGACCGCGGCTGGAACTACGCCGGCGTGCTTCCGGACCGGATCACCATCTACCGGCTGCCGATCCTGTCGATCTGTGAGACCGACGAGGACGTGGTCGACGAGGTCGCGGTCACCGTCGTGCACGAGATCGCCCACCATTTCGGCATCGACGACGCCCGCCTGCACGAGCTCGGCTGGGGTTGATCCGCACCGCGCCGGTGTTAAGTCAAGGTCGGTTTGGCGACAGTCGGCATATCGCGTTTGCGCAGGCTACCTACGCTCTTGGGCAGCACTCACCACTCGATGGAGGAACGCTCAGATGCGTAGCGCGCTGTTTTCCGCGGAGAACCTGGAGAAAGAGTCGGATCAGCCGGGCATGCGGCTGCAGAACTCCAAGATGCTCAAGATCGAGCTTAACGGTGAGTGCATGGCGCGCACCGGGTCGATGGTCGCCTATCAGGGCCAGGTACAGTTCGCGGCGCTGGGTTCGGGCGGCATCGGCAAGTTCCTCAAGCAGAAGCTGACCGGCGAGGGTGTGCCGCTGATGAAGGTCAGCGGACGCGGCGACGTGTTCCTCGGGGACCGGGCCGCCGACATCCACCTGGTCGACCTCGAGCACGGTGACGCGCTCTCGATCAACGGCGCCAACGTGCTGGCCTTCGACTCGACGCTCCAGTACGACATCAAGATGGTCCAAGGCATGGGCATGATGTCCTCCGCCGGCCTGTTCAACTGCGTGTTCAGCGGCCAGGGCCGGATCGCCATCACCACCAAGGGCACCCCGGTCGTGCTCAACGTCGACCAGCCCACCTACGTCGACCCCCAGGCGGCGATCTGCTGGTCGCACAACCTCCAGACCGGCTACCACCGGGCCGACCAGCTCGGCATCGGCACGCTGCTCGGCCGCAGCACCGGTGAGGCCTTCACGATGAGCTTCGCCGGCCAGGGCTTCGTCGTCGTGCAGCCCTCCGAGGAGCCCCCGGGCGGCATCGCCGGCGCGGCCGGCGGCCAGCAGCAGAGCGGCGGCGTACTCGGTGGCCTGCTCGGCAATTGATCTTTCGTAAGCGAACGGCCCGCCCCACAAGGGGTGGGCCGTTTGTCCGTTCCGTAGGCTGGGTCTCATGCCGGGAACGCCGCCCACCAGGTACGTCTTCCTCGGGCCCGAGGGGACCTTCGCCGAGCAGGCGCTGCGCACGATTCCGGCCGCCGAGCGCGGTCAGCGCACGCCGGCCCGGAGCGTGGGTGAGGCACTCGACGCGGTGCGCTCGGGCGACGCCGACGCGGCGCTGGTTCCGCTGGAGAACTCGATCGGCGGTGGCGTGGGCGTCACCCTCGACGAGATGGTCGCCGGCTCGCCGCTGGTGATCACCCGCGAGGTGGTGCTGCCGGTCGAGTTCGTGCTGGCCGCTCGCGCCGGTGTCACCCTCGCCGACATCCGTTCGGTCGCCGCCCACCCGCAGGCGTCCACCCAGTGCCGGGGCTGGTTGCGCGACAACCTGCCGGACGCGGTCGTCGTCGACGTGCTGTCCAACGGCGCCGCCGCGCGCAGTGCCGCGACCGGCGAGCACGACGCGGCGATCTGCGCGGCGATCGGGGCCGCGCAGCAGCGACTGACCGTGCTCGCCGAGAAGATCGCCGACCACGGCGACGCGGTGACCCGGTTCGTGCTGGTCTCCCGCCCGGGCACCCCGCCGCCACCGACCGGCGACGACCGCACCTCGCTGGCCGTGTACATCGCGCACGACCGAGTCGGTGTGCTGCTCGCGGTGCTGATGGAGCTCGCGGTGCGCGGGGTCAACCTGACCCGCATCGAGTCCCGCCCGACCGGCGAGGCGCTCGGCCGCTACGCGTTCTTCCTCGACTGCACCGGGCACGTGGCCGACGACCGGATGGGCGAGGCGCTGCGCGGTCTGCGCCGGGTCAGCGCGGAGGTGCGCTTCCTGGGCTCGTACCCGCGGCACCGGTGGACCGGGTCTGAGAGCGACGGTCCGGTGCAGGCGCCGCCCGGCCAGTCTGATGTGGACTACGCGGACGCCGCGGCCTGGCTGGCCCGCATCCGCCAGGGCTAGTCCCTAGAGCGACGGCGGCAGCGCGTCGCAGGCGGCCGAGCGGATGCCGGCCGGTGCGCCGGCGCGCACCTCGATGCTGCACACGTCGGTGCCGGCGGTGATCAGCCGCAGTGTGTTGCCTCTGATCTCGCTGACCGCCTGGAGCGGGCCGTTGTTGGTGTCCAGCACGCTCCACTGCCAGGTGCCGGCGCACATCGGGCCGACGGTCACCCGGCCGTTGTACGACGACGCGAGCATCCCGCGCCGCTTGAGCAGCGTGATCACCTGGGCAGCGGAGGGGCGGCCGCCGCACGCGACCGCAGGGCTGTCCGGGAAACCGGTCGTCGCGGTCGGGCTCGATGGCGGCGGCGGCAGTGGTGGCTGGGGCGGCAGCGTGCTCGCGCTGGGGCTGGCGGTCGCCGAGGGACGGGGGACCGTCGTGCCGGGCGGGTTCAGCTCCGGTGGGGTGCCGCAACCGGCCGCGAGCAGGGTGACCGTCGCGGAGACGGCAAGCATGCCAAGGGGGATGGGGCGGCGCACGGTACCTCGGGGTGGGGCATCGGCTGGGGTGAGGGCCAGATCATCGTATGCCCGGTCAGACAGTCACCGGATGGCCGGCCTGGCCGAGCGTGGCGACCGCTTCCGCCAGGCGCACGCTGGGCACGAGGAGGTAGTCGGTGTCGTAGGTGGAGAACGCCATGATGTTGACGCGGGCCGCGGCCAGCGGGGCGACCATCGAGGCCAGGATGCCGGTCAGCGCGAAGTCCAGCGGGCCGACGACTCGCAGGCAGCGCCAGGGTGCCTCCGCGGTCGCGCCGTCGGGCACGCGGTCGGCCCGGCAGATCACCGAGACCTCGTCGGCCGTCCAGGTCACCGACACCACGGCGTCCTTGGCGGCGCTGCCGTCGACCAGGGCCGGCGGGAGCGCCGAGCCGGCCGGCAGCCGGCACACCGCGTAGTCCTCCGGCAAAAGATCAAGGGCAGGCATGAGAGGAAGAGTACGACCAGACTGCCTCCCGGAAGAACTTTTTCCCGGTCGGTAGTGGGCGGGCCAACCCGTTCGTCGTAGTGGTGGAAGCTGACGCCAAGTGGAAAGGAACTAGAGATGAAGTACTTGTTTCTGATCTGCGTCGAGGCACCCGGCAACGAACCGGGAGCGGAGTCCGTCGATGCGGCCGGTGGGCCGATGCCGGTCGAGGACTGGGTCACGGAGATGGACACGCGGGGCGCGCGGCTGGACGGCAACCGCGTCCGGCCGGGCTCGGACGCCACCACGGTGCGGGTGCGCAACGGGGAGGTGGTGGTGCTCGACGGGCCGTACGCGGAGACCAAGGAGCAGATCGCCGGCTTCGACATCATCGAGGCGGCGAATCTCGACGAGGCCATCGAAATCGCCGCGAAGCACCCGATGGCCTGGGCCGGCATGGTCGACGTCCGGCCGTACTGGACCGAATGACCGGCATAGACATCGACGCCGAGGTCGCCGCCGTCTACCGCGCGGAGTGGGGTCGCGTGGTGGCGGCGGTGATCCGGCTGACGGGTGACTGGGACCTCGCGGAGGAGTGCGCCCAGGACGCGTTCGCGAAGGCGCTGGAGCGCTGGCGGCACGAGGGTGTGCCGTCGCGCCCCGGCGGCTGGCTGGTGGTGACGGCGCGAAACAGGGCGCTCGACCGGGTACGCCGGGCCGCCGTCGAGGCCGAGAAGCTGCGGGAGGTGGTCCGGATGACCCAACCGGAGCCACTGGTGCCGCACAGCATCCCGGACGACCGGCTAGAGCTGATCTTCACCTGCTGCCACCCGGCCCTCGACCAGGAGGCGCAGGTCGCGCTGACCCTGCGCACCCTGGCGGGGCTTTCGACGGCGGAGATCGCCCGGGCGTTCTTGCTGCCGGAGAAGACGATGGCCCAGCGACTCTTCCGGGCTAAGAGCAAGATCCGCAATGCGGCGATCCCGTTCCGGGTGCCGCCCGACCACCTGCTGCCGGACCGCCTGGCGGCCGTGCTCGCGGTGGTCTATCTGCTTTTCAACGAGGGGTACGCGGCGACGGCCGGCACCGACCTCGTCCGGGTCGACCTGACGGCCGAGGCGATCCGGCTGGCCGAGGTGCTGGTCGCGCTGATGCCCGACGAGCCGGAAGCGGCGGGCCTGCTCGCGTTGCTGACCCTGCACGACGCCCGCCGGGCGGCCCGGCTCGATGCCGCCGGCGATCTCGTGCCACTGGAGGACCAGGACCGGGGGCGCTGGGACACCACCCGGATCGCGTGGGCGGATGCTCTGTTGCACCGCGCGTTGCGGCGTGGCCGCCCGGGTCCGTACCAGATCCAGGCCGCCATCGCCGCCGTCCACGCGACCGCACCGACAGCCGCCGACACGGACTGGACAGAGATCGCCGGCCTCTACCGAGAACTGGCCAAGCTGATCCCGTCCCCAGTGGTCGAGCTCAACCGCGCGGTCGCGGTGGCAATGGCCGACGGTCCGCAGGCCGGCCTGGCCCTGGTAGACCGACTGGCCGCGACGGGAGCCCTGCAGGGCTACTACCTGCTTCCAGCCACCCGGGCCGACCTACTGCGCCGCCTGAACCGCCGTGCGGACGCGATCGCCGCCTACGACGAGGCCCTAACCCTGACCACGTCGGATCCCGAACGCCGCTACCTGCTCCGCCGCCGAGCGGAAATGGCGTAGCTGCGAGGGCTTGACCACGTCGGACCCCGGACGCCGCTATCCGCTGGGCCGCCGCGCGGAAATGGCAAAGCCGTGAGGCCCGGCCTCGCGGACCTGGCAAGCGACGCGAAGCGAGCGGTCCCCGGCGGGAGCGACGGTCGGAACCACCGCGAACCCGGGAACGGATCTAAATGTTGTTCTAGACCGTTGCGAAGAAGGTCAGGCTGCCTACGGTTTCGCCGTCGCGTTGTAGCGGTGTGGCGATCGCGTCGACCGTTGCGTCGGAATTGTCGTGGTTGACGCGCAACAGCCCCCTCGCCTGGCGGCCGGAGGTGACCGCGAGCAGTGGCGGGATCTTGTCGACCTCGGTCTCGGTGAGCTCGCTGCGGGCGGCCGTGAAGTCGACCAGGCGCAGACCGGCGTCGAGCAGCGGGAGGCCGACCGCGGTGCGCGGGTCGGCGAGACCCAGCAGGGTGCAACACGCGGCGGATGCGGCGACGATGGTCATCGAACTGTCGATGACCAGGCAGGGCTCGTCAGCCGCGAACACCGTCTCGGCCCAGCGGTCGAAGCTGGTCGACCACGGTCCAGCGGACCAGGCGGCACCCGCGGGTGGGCCAGTGGTCGGCTCCACGCCATCGGAGTCGCCAGGTGCCAAGACCTCAAGCTCGAGTTCTACGTGCGCCACCGCGCCTCCTGTGCATCGCCGGCAGTTGCCCCACCGTCACGCTAACCGGTGATTCGCGTGCCGACGACCCTCCAGTCGGCCAGTGCTGCGGATGGTAGCGCCGCAGCGGTCAACGGCGGGTGGCCAGTTTGGTCGAAGCGGTTCGGCCGTCCTCGTACCACCGGTAGCCGCCGCCGCTGTGTCCCATGTTGAGCCACGTGCTGGGCTGGCTCGCAACGTGAGACAGTTTTTCGGCGGTGGCCGAGCTGATCCGGTCGCCTCCGGCCACGAGCAGGCGGTCGAGCTCGCGGTGGGTCGCGACCAGGCAGTCCTTGGGTAGCCCGTAGACGCTGATGACGCCAGAACCGACGAACGTCAACACTGGCGTCACCGGAATGCTGTGACCCGTAGCGCCGCTGAGCGCCTTGGAGGCGCGCTTGGCGTCACGGATGGCCTCCGAGACATAGGGCGGGCGCTTGCCGCTGATCTGGACCACGTCACCGGCCACCATCACGCGGGCCCGGCCGTGGTCGGCGATCGTCACGGCGAACAGGCCGCTGGGCCCGATCACCAAGAAACCGGCCTGGTCGTCGGCGCCGGTGAACAGCGCGTCGAACGAGTCGGTGCGGGGCCACTCCACCACGTGCCACGAGGGGCCGAGGTGCTCGATGCGGTTGAGGGCACGTGCGCCGGCCGCTTCGATGCGGCGGGCGTCTCGTTCGGCCCGCCGACGGCGGGCCCAGTCCATCGGTCGTGGACGTGCGGCTTCGAGTAGGTCGGGGTGGTTGGATTCTGCGCTCGGCAGAGCTCGTCGGGGGGTGAGGGGGACGGCTCGACGCGCAGGAAATACGGTCATCGCTGCCTCCGGCAAGGGCGAGCTTTGGCTGTCTAACTACCGTACGTGGTGACACCAGTACTCTTGCAAGACGTACCGGGGGAATGAGTGCGGATGAATGCCGCATTCACGGTACGGCTCTTTTCCCGGATGGTGACAACCACGGCCTAGGCTCGGGCCCGTGACGAACTACGTCGGAAGCGAAGTAGGCCGGTTGGCGACTGTGCTCCTGCACCGGCCCGGGCGGGAGTTAGCGCGTCTGACCCCGCGAAACAACGATTCGCTGCTGTTCGACGGCATCCCGTGGGTGGGCCGGGCCCAAGAGGAACACGATACCTTCGCCGCGGCCCTCCGCGCACGTGGTGTCGAGGTCCTCTACGTGTCCCAGTTGCTCGCCGAGACGCTGTCGGTGCCGGAGGCGCGAGCGGAAATCACCGCGAGCGTCGTCGACGATCCCCGGCTCGGTGACACCCTGCGCCGCCGGGTCGCCGACCATCTGACCTACCTGGACCCGTCGGGCCTCGCCGGGGTGCTGATCGGCGGGTTGGCCCACGACGAGCTGCGCACCAGCGTCGACCGGCCCGGTGGCCTGGTCTACTCGCTGATGGCGAGCAACGAGTTCGTCATCGACCCGCTGCCCAACCTGCTGTTCACCCGGGACTCGTCGGTCTGGGTGCGCGACCGGGTCGCGGTCACGAGCCTGGCCATGCCGGCGCGGCGCCGGGAGACCACGCTGACGGACGCGATCTACCGGTTCCATCCGAGGTTCGTCGGCACCCAGTTCGTCTACGACGCGAGTCTGGAGCCGGTCGAGGGCGGCGACGTGCTGCTGCTGGCCGAGGGCGTGATCGCGATCGGGGTGGGTGAGCGGACCACGCCGGCGGGCGCGGAGCGGCTGGCCCGTCGGGTGTTCGAGGCGGAGCTAGCGCACACGATCCTGGTCGTGCCGATCACGCAGGAGCGGGCGACCATGCACCTGGACACCATCGTGACGATGGTCGACGCGGACGCCGTCATCATGTATCCGAAATATGCGGACACGCTCCAGGCGTACACCGTGATCGCCGGCGCCGACGGTGAGCCACAGGTCGACGGGCCGGCGCCGTTCCTGCGCGCGGCGGCCGACGCCATGGACATCGGCATGCTGCGCGTCATCGACACCGGCCTGGACCCGGTCACCGCCGAACGCGAGCAGTGGGACGACGGCAACAACACGCTGGCCATCGCGCCTCGGCTGTGCGTCGCCTACGAGCGCAACGTGGAGACCAACGCGCAGCTCGAACGGGCCGGCATCGAGGTGATCCGGATCCCCGGCTCCGAGCTTGGCTCGGGCCGGGGCGGACCACGCTGTATGTCGTGCCCGATGCTCCGGAACGGAGTCGGCTAGCGCAGGGTGAGCTGGCGGCCGACCAGGCCCTGGCGCGAGCGGCGGGCGGCGGCGTCGAGCGGCGACGTGTCGGCGAGGGCGTCCGCGTAGCGCTTGGCGAACGACTCCAACGGCGCCTCCCAGTCGGCCGGGTCCGGGTCGCGGGGAATGTCCCAGACCGGAACCAGTCGACCGTGCGCCCGGAACATGCCGGCGAACTTGGTGCCGTCGCCGAGCAGCAGGTCGCCGCTGGCCGCGAGTCGGGCCAGCGCGGCCAGCGCGGCGTCCTCGTCGTCGGGCAGCACCCAGCGGACGTGGCCGCGGTCGGGGACCCGGCACCAGTACGCGGCCTTGGCCGCGGCCAGCCGCACGGTGGGGTAGATCGAGGCATTCGCCCGTTCGAGTGACGCCTTCACGTTGGCGTCGTCGCCCGCGTCGTCGTCGAGCCAGAAATCGAACCCGTCGTGCAGGGTGACCTCGAGCGGCCCGTCGACGACCAGGTCCTGGAGCACCGGGCCGACGCCGGCGTGGGCCGGGACGGAGACCGGGCTGCCCGGCGAGGTCTGGAGGGCCCGGATCAGCGCCACCGCGAGGTCGCGTGAGGCGTGCCCGGACTGCACGTGCCGCTGGAGGCCCAGGAAGATCCGGCCGTCCGGCTTGGTCATCGCCGGCCAGGCCATCGGCAGCACCGTGGCCACGGTGACCGGGCGGTCGCCGAACTCCTCGATCAGCGCCGGCGTGAGGGTGAGCGGCGCGGAGGCCGCCGGGACCAGCTCACGCAGGGCGATCCACTCGACCTCGTCGACGAAACCCTCGAACGGGCGCGCCGAGAACATGTCGGGGAGCTTCTCCCGCTTCGGGGTGCCGTCGTTCCTGATCCGGCGCTTCTTACTCATGGGGAGACAGCCTATTGCCATTGCCGGCGGGGCACCCGGTCGCGGGGTGGCGTTTCACGCCAGCGAGTGTGCGCGTTCCCCGAGCTCCGCCCAGACGCTTTGCCCCTGGCCACCCTGGTCGACGCCCCACCGGTCGGCCAGCGCCGAGACGATCTGAAGGCCGCGGCCGTCGAGCGCCTGCGGGCCCGCGGGCCGGGGGCTCGGGCGCACCTGGCCGCCGCCGTCGGTGACCCGCACCTCGACCACCCCGGACGTGCTGACACCCCAGTCGACCCGGATCACGCCACCGGGCAGCGGGCGGGCGTGCCGCACGGCGTTGACGACCAACTCGCCGACCACCGCGACGACGTCGTCGAGCAGGTCCGCCGGCACCGTGCCGGCCAGCTCGGTGGTCAGCCGGTGACGCGCGGCGCGCGCGCCGCGGGCGTGGTGCGGCACGACCACGTGCCAGGACCGCTCGGCCACCGCCGTCGTCACTCCCCGCCTCCCGATCATCGTTACGCGCCGCGACCGTCGCCCACCGCGACCGTCAGCCGCGGGGGAGTCGGACCTCCGCGACCGTGCCGCCGCCATCTCGCGGGCGGAGCGACACCCATCCGTTCTGTCGCTCTATGACCCTTCGTACCAGGTAAAGCCCTAATCCGGCGCCCGGATACCGGCGCCGGTCACCCGATTCGGCCTGCCAGAACCGGTCGAACGCGCGCTCCACATGTTCGGGTCGTACCCCGATGCCTCGATCGGAAACGCGGAACACAACGGTCCGTTCGTCACTCTGCGCAGTCAGCTCGATCGCGGTGCCGTCGATGCTGTACTTGTCGGCGTTCGTCACGAGCTCGGTCAGGATCGTGGTGATCGTGCTCCGGTCGCCGATCGCCTTGGGCAGGTCGACCGGCAGTCGGACCAGCAACCGTCGGCGCAGCGCGGTGGGCAGGTCCCGCTCGGCGACCCGCAGCGACTCGACGAGGTCGAAGGGCGTGGGTGGCGAGCCGGCGGTCGGGCCGCTCTGGTCGGCCGCGGAGAGCAGTCGGTCGACCAGCTTGGCCAGCTCGCCGGCGCGCTGGCCGATGACGTCGGTGGCGTGGCGGCGCTCGTACTCGGGTAGCTCGTCCCAGTGGCTGTTCAGGGTGTCCGCGTACCCCTTGATCACCGTGACCGGGGTGCGCAGCTCATGGCTGGTCAGGGCGACGAAGAGGTCGCGGTCGCCCTCGCGGCGGTGCTGGTCGCTGATGTCGCGGAAGGTGACGACCACCGAGTCGACGGTGCCGGTCAGCTCGCCTGCGGTGATCTTGAGCCAGCGGCCGTCGGCGAGCCGGTGGTCGAGCGTCTGGCCGAGCACCGGGATCGGGAACGGCAGCGTCGCGTTGAGCACGTCGGCCGTGCTGAGCCCGGTGACCGCCTCGGCGGCTGGGTTCCACAGCCGGACCTTGCGGTCGTAGTCGATGATCGCCAGGCCGTCGGCGAGGGCGGCGACCACCGGCCCGTCGCCGTGCACCGGGAGGCCGGCCTGGTGCCCGTACATGTGGGCCAGGTTGATGGCCACGAACTCGATCAACGTGTGGTGCTCGATGGTGGGCAGGTCCTCGACCTCGCGGTAGAACGCCTGGAGGCTGCCGATCACCAGCCCGCCCAGGATCACCCGGGTGACCAGCATGGTGTGCAGGCCGTGGCCGGTCGCCTGGTCCGGGAACTTCCCCGAAATCCGGTCGAGCGAGATCACCTGGGTGCGCAGGCCGGTGAGCAGCCGCTTGGTGGTCGGCGACTCCTTGTCGACCGGGCGGCCCAGCGCCCACTCGGCCTCGCCGGTCGCGGCGACGATCCGGCCGCCCGACGGACCGTATTCCGCGAAGGTCATTCCCGCCGAGCTGAGGGCCTCCTGCGCGAGCCGCAGCAGGACGCCCAGGATCGGCAGACCCGCCTCGCCCGAGTTGATCCGTTCGACCACCTCGGCGTGGCGGGCGATGAACGTCGCATAGTCCGGGCGCGCAGGCACGTCCCGAGTGTGCCCAACCCGAGCGCTGGGGAAAAGCCCTGGCTAACGCCCGATGTGCTTGAGAACGAACGCGGGGCGGTCGGTGATGATGCCGTCGACGCCCAGATCGATCAGCATGTCGATCTCGTCAGGGTCGTTGACGGTCCAGACGAAGACCCGGTTTCCGGCGGCCTGGAGGGTACGGACGAGCCGTGGCCGGGCCTTGACCAGGTGGATGCCGGGGCCGGCGATCCGGGCGCCGAACGGCAGGGTGCCGCGCAGGGCCGAGGGGAGCAGCTCCATCAGCAGGGCGGTGGGCAGACCGGGTGCCAGCTCTCGCATCCGGCGCACGGCGAGTGCCGAGAACGACATCACGGTCACCGCCACCCGCTCGCTGTCCCGAGGCTGGTCCAGGCCGTAGCGGCGCAGGGCCGTCGCGAGCGCCCGCTCGACGTCGCCGCCGTGATGGGTCGGGTGCTTGGTCTCGATCAGCACCTGGACCTCACGCCCGGCGTCGCGGACGGCGCCGAGCAGCCGGTCGAGCGTGAGCAGCCGGGCCCGGTCAGGGTCCGGCGGGTCGTCGGTGCCGGACCGGTCACCCCAGTTGCCGAACTCGAGCGCGTCGAGCTCGGCCAGCGTGTGCCGGCTGACCCGGCCCTTGCCGTTGCTGGTGCGGTCCAACCGCCGGTCGTGTACGCAGACCAGGTGACCGTCCTTGGTCAAGCGGACATCGCACTCGACCCCGTCGGCGCCCTCGTCGAGCGCCTTGAGATAAGCCGGCAGCGTGTGCTCCGGCAGGACCGCGGAGGAACCGCGGTGCGCGAAGATCAACGGCGACTCGCCCACAGGTGGCTCAGACGACGCGGGCCGGTTGGCCGTTTTCGCTGACCATCGGGCGGCCGGCCGACTGCCAGGCCTCCATGCCGCCGTCGAGGTTGCGCACGTTGTCCCAGCCCTGCTTGGCCAGATAGGTCACGACCTGGGCCGAGCGGCCCCCCATCCGGCACACGACCACCACGTCCGCGTCGGTCGGCACGTCGGCCAGCCGCGCGGGCACCTCCATCATCGGCACATGGTGCGCGTCAGGCGCGTGCCCGGCCGCCCACTCGTCGTCTTCGCGGACGTCGAGCAGGTAGGCGTCCTCAGGCACATCTTCCGCGTTCACCCACGGAACCGGTTGCGGTCTCCACACGACACCCAGAGTAGGCCCTGCTCTTTGACCCCACTCCGGGGCCGGGTCTCCGCCATGGGCCTAGATGTGGTTGACCCATTTCGGGTTGGCTGCGGCCCAGCCGGCCACGTCGCCCTCCCGGATCGCCTTGAACAGGCCGTCGGCGTCCGAGGTGAGGACGTTGTAGGAGGTGCCGTCGATGCGGGCGCCGGTGGAGGGCATGCGGATGCCGTAGACGTTGTCGGCACGGATGTGGCGCAGGGCGAGGACCAGGTCATTGAGGGGTACGCCGTTGGTGTCGACGGTCATCGTGCCGCCGATGGCCCGGATCGTCTGGTCCAGCTTGAGCGGGTTGGCCAGCACGGTCGGGTCGGTGAGCTTCTGGGCGATCGCCTTGAGGATCTGTTGCTGGTGCCGCTGCCGGTCGTAGTCGCCGCGGGGGAGTCCGTAGCGCTGCCGCGCGTAGTCGAGGGACTGCGCCCCGTCCATCCGGTAGCAACCCATGGGGAAGATGTGGCCGGTGTGAATCGATTTGACCTGTCGGTCGACGCAGACGTCGACGCCGCCGAGCAGGTCGACCACCCGTTGGAAGCCGGTGAAGTCCACGATCGCGGCCCCGTCGAAGCGCACGCCGGTGAGGTTCGTGACGGTGGCCGAGAGCAGTTTGGCGCCGTCGGACTGGCCGTACTGGAACGCCGCATTGATCTTGTCCTGGCCGCCCTTGTACTGCCCTTGCGGGTACGGCGGGATGGTCACCCGCAGGTCGCGGGGTATCGAGATCAGGTATGCCCGGTCGAGCCCGGCCGGTATGTGCACGATCACGATCGAGTCGGCCCGGTGACTGTTCGGGCTCGTCGGCCGTTGGTCCGAGCCGATCAACAGATAGTTGAGCGGTCCGGTCAGCTCGCCGCTGCCGGTCCGGGCGCCCGAGTCGAGCAGGTCGGCCTTGTGCAGCGCGTCCTCAAGGCGGGCGGAGAGGAACTTGAGCCCGCCGAGGCTGAGGCCGGCGAGGACGGCGAGTGCGATGCCGACGACGATGAAGATCTTGGCCCAGCGTGGCCGCGCGGCCCGTGCACCGTCTGGTGCACGGGGACGCTTGTCCCGCTTGCGATCCGCGCTGGGAATGGCCCCTCCCGACCCCGCTGCCGCCACGATCTAGCGTCAGCTTAAGTCGGATATGTCGGGCCAGGGCCACCCTAGTCATTCGTCCGGAACGGGGTATTTGTCACTTCTTGTTGGCTGTCGCCCACTCTGCCATCTTGTCGTCGGACATCGCCTTGTACATCGCCAGCGCCTTGTTCTTGTCCGAGACCACCACCGACTCGCCGCCGATGGTCTGGCTGCCGCTGTATGGACTCGTAAGGAACTTCAGGTTGTCGCCGCGCAGGCTGCGGAACTGGAGCGCCATGTCGACCAGCGAGAAGCTCTCGTCGACGGTGACCGCGTTCGTGACCGCCTTGAGGAAGCTGTTGAGCTTGCCCGGGTTGGTCAGCGTGCCGGAGCTGGCCGCCTTGTCCATCAGCGCGCGCATGAAGTCCTGCTGGTGCCGCATCCGGGCGAAGTCGCCATCGGGGAACTGCTTGCGCTGGCGGACCCAGTCGAGCGCCTCGTCGCCGTTCATGTGGTTGACGCCCTTCTGGAAGGTGCGGAAGGGCTTGTGGATCGACTTGACGGTCCGCTCCACGTTGAGGTCGACGCCGCCGAGCGCGTCGGTGACTTCCTTGAAGCCTGCGAAGTCGACGGCCATCACGTGATCCATCCGGACGTCGGTGAAGCACTCGACCGTACGCACGGCCAGGGGGAGCCCGCCGAAGGCGAACGCGGCGTTGACCTTGTGTCGTTCGGAGTCGGCGCACTCGGCCTTGGCCGACTTGGGCACCGGCACGTAGAGGTCACGCGGGATGGAGACCAGGTAGGCCTTGTCCTGCGAGGCGGGGATGTGCATCACGATGATCGTGTCGGCCCGCCACTTGCCGGCCTTGTCGAGCGCGGCGTCGGGGTCGCGGGAGTCGGTGCCGACCATCAGGATGTTGAGCGCGCCGCTGGCCGTCTTGGCCGGCCGGCCGTTGGTGATCTCCGAGAACGGGTCGGTCCGTCCGATGTTGCCGTTGAGCGCCCGCACGTAGATCCACGTGCCGCCGGCGCCGAGCAGGCCGAGCAGCGTGAGGGCGGCGACCGCGACCAGGGCGATCCGGCCCCACTTGGGCTGTGGGCCCTTGCGGTAGGGAGTGCCGGGGCGGCGCGGACCGCGAGGGCCGCCGGGGCCACCCGGACCGCCACCCACTCGCCCGACACCACGGGGCGGGCCGGACTCACCGCGGGCACCGGGCACGTGTGCCCGACCGCTGATCCGGGTGCCCGATGGTGCCCCCGAAACCGGGACCCCGGACACCGGCGCGCTGGACGAACCGCCAGGCACCGCGGCGCGGCCGTAGGTGCCACCGGAGGATGACGTGGTCGCAGACATGTCACTCAGGGTACGAAGCAAACCTGGGTCTGGCTCACAACCAACGCCGGCACGGCACGAAGTTGGTAGCAAAAATTTCGGGTCTGACCTGGGGATTTAGCTAGATCGCGCGGCGGCGGAAGTCATCGATGGTGCGCCGCAGCCCCTCCTCGGGAGGGGTCGTCGGCTCGAAGCCCAGTTGGGTGCGGGCCAGCGTCAGGTCCGGCCGGCGCATCTCGGGGTCGTCGGCGGTGCGTGACATGAAGGTCACTGTGGAGGAGCTGCCGGTCAGCCGCACGATCGTCTCGGCGAGGTCGCGCATGGACATCTCGTGCTCGTCGCCGCAGTTGATCGGGCCCGCCTCGGTCGAGTCGAGCAGCAGCAGGATGCCGCGCACGAGGTCGTCGACGTAGCAGATGGACCGGGTCTGCTCTCCGTTGCCGTGCACGGTGATCGACTCGCCGCGCAGCGCCTGCGCGATGAACGTCGGGATCGCCCGGCCGTCGTCGGGGCGCATCCGGGGGCCGTACGTGTTGAAGATCCGCACGATCGCGGTGTCGAGCCCGCGGTAGCGGTGATAGGCCATGGTGGACGCCTCGGAGAAGCGCTTGGCCTCGTCGTAGACGCTGCGGATGCCGACCGGGTTGACGTTGCCCCAGTAGGTCTCGACCTGCGGGTGCACCAGCGGGTCGCCGTATGCCTCGGAGGTGGACGCCATCAGGAACCGGGCACCGTCGGCGACCGCGCGCTCGAGCAGGTGCAGCGTCGCGATCGACCCGACCCGGAGGATCTCGATCGGGAGCGTGGTGAAGTCCTTGGGGCTCGCCGGCGACGCCATGTGCAGGATCGCGTCGAACCGGCCCGCGACCGCCGGGTGGTGCGTCGGCAGCCCGTCGGCGACGTCGCCCTCGACCAGCGTGAACAGCGGGTTGTCGATGAGGTGGGTGACGTTTTCCTTGGATCCGGTGACGAAGTTGTCCACCGCGACCACCGTGCAACCCCGGGCGATCAGGGCATCGATCAGGTGGGACGGGACGAAACCGGCGCCTCCTGTGACGAGGACGCGATGACCGGCTCCGAAACGTTGGGCAACCACCATATGCCCAGCCTACCGAGCCTGCGGATCACCGGCTGGGGCCGGGCACCCCATTGGGTGCGGAACAGGCCCCGGCGGTGTGCCGCCGCCGGGGCCCGCGTGACCTAGTGGGCGCCCGAGCCGGTGAGGGATCGGACTTCCAACTCCGCGTATTTCGCGTCGTCACGCTCCTTGGAGATGATCGTGCCGAGCCAGCCGCAGAAGAAGCCGAACGGGATCGAGATCAGGCCCGGGTTGTTCAGCGGGAACCACTGCCAGTCCGACTTCGAGAACATCGCGGTGGCGGAGCCGGAGACGACCGGAGAGAAGAACACCAGCACCACTGCTGAGATCAACCCACCGTAGATCGCCCAGGTCGCACCGGACGTGTTGAACCGCTTCCAGAACAGGCTGTAAAGGATCGCCGGCAGGTTGCCGGACGCGGCCACGGCGAACGCCAGCGCGACCAGGAAGGCCACGTTGAGGTTCTGCGCGAAGATCGACAGCAGGATCGCGATCGCGCCGATCGCCAGTGCGGAGATCCGGGCGACGTTGACCTCCTGCCGCTCCGAGGCCTTACCGTCCTTGACCACATTGGCGTAGAAGTCGTGCGCGAGGCTCGACGACGACGCCAGGGTCAGGCCGGCGACCACGGCGAGGATGGTCGCGAACGCCACCGCCGCGATGATCGCCAACAGCGTCGCCCCGCCGGTCTCGCCGCCGAGGAACCGGCGGCCGAGCTCCTGCGCGAGCTGTGGAGCGGCCGTGTTGCCGGCCTTGTCCTGTGCGGTGATCGCCTCGCTGCCGACCAGCGCCGCGGCACCGAAGCCGAGGGCCAGCGTGAACAGGTAGAACGTGCCGATGATGCCGATCGCCCAGAGCACGCTCTTGCGGGCCGCCCGCGCCGTCGGCACGGTGTAGAAGCGGATCAGGATGTGCGGCAGGCCGGCGGTGCCGAGCACGAGCGCGATGCCGAGCGACAGCAGGTCCATCTTGTTGTAGAAGGTCTGTGTCGCGTTGTTGGCCACCTCGACGCCGTATCTGAGCCCGGGTTCGAGGAACGCCTCGCCCTTGCCGGACGACTGCGCCGCGTCGCCGAGCAGCGACGAGAGGTTGAACTTGAAGACCGACAGCACGAGGATCGTCATGACCAGCGCGCCGGTCATCAGCAGGAACGCCTTGACGATCTGGACGTACGTGGTGCCCTTCATGCCGCCGATGGTCACGTAGATGATCATCAGCGCGCCGACCAGCACGATGGTCGCGATCTTCGCCGCGCCGGCGTCCATGCCCATGAACGTGGTGCCTGGCTTGATGCCGAGCAGCAGCGCGACCAGCGCGCCGGCGCCCACCATCTGGGCCAGCAGGTAGAAGATCGACACGGTGATCGTGGAGACCGCCGCCGCGGTGCGGACCGGCTTCTGCCGCATCCGGAACGCGAGTACGTCCGCCATCGTGTAGCGGCCCGAGTTACGCAGTAGCTCGGCGACCAGCAGCAGGGCGACCAGCCAGGCCACCAGGAAGCCGATCGAGTACAGGAAGCCGTCGTAGCCGTTGAGCGCGATGATGCCGGCGATGCCGAGGAACGACGCCGCCGACATGTAGTCGCCGCCGATCGCCATGCCGTTCTGGAAGCCCGAGAACGACCGGCCGCCGGCGTAGAAGTCGGTCGCCGTCTTGGTCTGCCGGCTCGCCCAGACCGTGATCGCCAGCGTGACAGCCACGAAGACCAGGAACAGGATGATCGTCAGCGTACGAGCGGTGCTGCTCGTCGCCTCAGCCGCGAGGACCGTCGGCACTCGGCACCTCCCCAAGCTCTTCGTGGATCTTGTCGGCCAGCGGGTCTACCCGGCGGCTGGCGTACCGCGCGTAGAGCCAGGCGATCAGGAAGGTCGTGACGAACTGGAGCAGACCGAAGATCAGGGCCACGTTGATGTGGCTGTCACCGATCCGGATGCTCATGAAGTCACGGGCGTACGCGGACAGGATCACGTAGAGCGCGTACCAGACGAAGAACGCCACGGTCATCGGGAACACGAAGCCGCGGAGCGCCTTGCGTAGCTGGGCGAACTCCGGCGAACGCTGCACGGCCAGATACCGGTCCTCGGGTGTCTCCGTGGGAGCGGTGTCTCTCGCCTCCGTACTCATGTGGTCACCACCTTCACGGGGGGCGTAGGGACAGGGCTGAACAGGCGCACCGTAGGTACGGCCCGACGAACCCCGGAACCCCCAGGCAGGCGAGCGCAGCCACCTGCGCCGAACGGACAAGTGGCTGCGCCGAGTGACCCCGGTCACGCCGTTGAACGGCTGGCCCGGTCAGCCCGCCAGGTATCGACCGCGGTAGTGGATCAGTGGTGGCCCGTCGCCGAGGATCTCCACCTGCTCGATGGTGGCCTCGACCAGCAGCCCCCAGCCGAACTCGCGTGCGCTGTCGAGACGGCAGCCGGCCCACGCGCCGGCGTCGGCGGGAACCGGGCCGAACGGCGTCTGCGTCCACTGTCCAGTCCGGAAGAGTCCGCCGGGCGCGGGCATCAGCCCGGCGAACCGGTCGGCGAGCTGGCCCTGCCCGGCGGCGAGCGGGGTGACCGCGAACCGGCCCGCCGCCGACACCGCCGTCCACAGGTCGGCCTCGTCGTCGAGGTGGCCGATCAGCCGGCCGGGGTCGCCGTCGATGACGAGGGTGGACGAGACGGTGAACCCGGCAGGCCCGGGCGCGGTCCAGAGGGTCACCGGCGACGCCAGCCGGCCGCGGAACCGCCGGATCGGCGAGCGCGCCTCCTCGGGGGTCGCGAACGGGTCGGTGCCGTGGATCTGCGCGCCGGGCTCGATCGGGTCCACGGCGCTACCGCCGCGGGGTGATGGTCAGCAGGAGCTCCGGAGCGCGCCGTTCGAGCACGTCGCCGACGATCACGCTGCCCAGCCAGGCGGCGCCGACGCCGTAGACCAGGCCGATCGGCATGGCCAGCCAGAGCCAGGCGTCGCCGGCGAACAGCGCGCCGAGCAGCATCGGGATCGCCAGCACGAGGCTGGCCAGCATCGCGACCACGCTGAGCAGGCCGCGGGCCATGCCCGCGCCGGTGTTCAGCGCGAACGGGTTGGAGGTCTCCGGCAGGGCGTAGGCGCCGACCACCGAGAGCATCGAGTTGGCGGCCAGCCCGCAGCCGAAGGTGGCGACCAACGTGCCGACTGCCATCGGGATCCAGCCCGGCTCCCCGATGAGGAAGCCGACGATCACACCGATGACCAGGACCAGGGGGAGCACGTAGACCGCGAACGCGCCGGCCCGGGCGGCGATCTCGACCCGGCCCGGCACCCCGGCCACGATGTCGGCGGCGTACGCGGTGCCGTCGAAGCCGAACTGGTTGGCCAGCGTCAACGCGCCGAGCGTCCCGATGAAGATCATCGACAGCGCGAAGGTGACCGGAGAGGCGGACACGTCGCTGGTCGGCTCCGTGCCCCAGATGACGTCGCCGAAGTTGACCATCGCGGACACGAACAACGCGGCGACCGCGAACGTGATCAAGTTGGCCCGGCGGCGGGCGTCCCGCCACCAGTAGCGCACCTCGCGGGCCAGCACGGCGCCGAACTGGTCCCGCCGCACCCAGCCCAGGGCCTTCGGGAAGAGCAGCGCGACCGGAGCGCCGGGTGTCGTCCGCTGGACGGTCTTGCGCACGCTGGCCGTGCCGACCATCGCGGACTCCAGCGTGCGCGACCACCACCACAGCAACGCGACGATCGCCGCCGCGGAGATGACGAGCTTCGCGGGTGCCGCCCAGTAGCGGCCGCTGACCACCTCGAGCCCGGCCGTGTAGGGCGCGCCGAACGGCGTCCAGCCGACGATCTCGGCCAGCGAAAGGAACCGTCGCCAGTCGGTGTCGGTGCTCGCCCGGTTCAGCGCGATCTGCAGCGGACCGATCAGGGCGGCCGCCACCGCCAGCAGCACCGCGGCCAGGTCGCGGGTGCGCCGCGACCGCAGCAGCGTGGCGAACGCGCTGGTCACCGCCCGGCTCACCGCGACGCAGAAGAGCAGGCCGAGCAGCACGCCGACGGCCTGGACCAGCGCGGCGCCGGGGCCGCCGAGAGCACCGGCGGAGAACACCAGCCCGGCGGTCGCGATCAGCGTGGCGGCCGCGGGAACACCGATCAGCGCGGCGGTCAGCAGCCCGATGACCAGGGTGCTGCGGCGCAGCGGGAGGAGGGCGAAGCGGGACGGGTCGACGGTCTCGTCGACACCGAAGAACACCAGCGGGAGGAGCGTCCAGCTCAGCGCCAGCACTCCGCCGCCGAGGGCGGCCACCAGCAGCGCGGCGTCAGCGTTGTCGGCCAGGCCGGGCAGGGCACTGCCGAGGAATCCGGCGACCGCGTAGAACAGCCCGCCCAGCACGCCGGCCACGAACAGCAGCACCCGCGCGGTCTGGCCGCGGAACCCGTTGCCGAGAATGCGGAGCTTGAGGCGGACGAAGTGGCGTGGTGAGACCGGGCGGGGCGCGGTCACCGCGGCGGTCACAGCCACGCCAGCTCCTCGCCGGTCGCCGTGCGCCCGCCGACGACCTCGACGAACACGTCTTCGAGCGAGCGTTCGCCGCGTACGTCGGCCAGAGTGCCGACCCGCTTGATGACGCCGCCGGCCAGGATCGCGACGTGGCTGCAGAGCCGCTCGACGACCTCCATCACGTGGCTGGAGAAGATCACCGTGCCACCGCCGACCACGTACCGCTGGAGGATGTCGCGGATCAACGCCGCCGCCACGGGGTCGACGGCCTCGAACGGCTCGTCGAGCACGAGCAGCCGCGGCGCGTGCAGCAGCGCGCAGGCCAGCCCGATCTTCTTCTTCATGCCGGCCGAGTAGTCGACGACGAGGGTCTGGCCGGCGTCGGCGAGGGCGAGCACGTCGAGCAACTCCTGGGCGCGCTGGTCGACCACCGCCGGGTCCATGCCCCGCAACAGACCGTGGTACGCCAGCAGCTCGGCGCCGCTGAGCCGGTCGAAGAGGCGCACGCCGTCGGGCAGCACCCCGAAGAGCCGCTTCGCCTGGATCGGGTCGGCCCAGATGTCGTGACCGAGCACCCACGCCTGGCCGTGGTCGGGCCGCAGCAGGCCGACCGCCATGGACAGCGTGGTCGTCTTGCCCGCGCCGTTGGGGCCGAGCAGGCCGTAGAACGAGCCGGCCGGCACGTCGAGGTCGACGCCACCGACCGCGACCTTGCCGTCGAAGCTCTTCGCCAGTCCCCGTAGCACCAGGGCGAACCGATCGTCCTTCACCGTCGTCACCCCCTGACGGTATCGGTCGCAATCACCTCCGTGGTGAACCGGCGAGCGCGCTTTCCGGCGCGTGCAGGCGGAGCATCACCTCGCTGACGTCCGCGGGCACGCGGCCCCGGCTGGCCAACGACACGATCACCATCACGGCGAAGGCCAGCGGAACCGTCCACGCGGCCGGCTGACCGACCAACGCGGCCGGCCAACCCGACAGCGGCGGTCCGAGCACGGTGAGCAGCACGGCGCCAGCGGCCGCGCCGCCACCGGCGAGCACCCCGGCGGCGGCGCCGCGCGCGGTCAGCCCGCGCCACCAGATGCCCAGCACCAGCAGCGGACAGAAGCTCGACGCGGCGACGGCGAACGCGAGCCCGACCACCTGTGACACGTCCAGGGTCGAGATGGTCAGCGACAGCACGATCGGCACCACCCCGGCGATGACCGTGGCCAACCGGAAGTCGCGCACCGAACCGTGCCCGGTCACGTCGGTGGAGATGACACCGGCGACGCTCGTCAGCAGACCCGACGAGCTCGACAGGAACGCGGCGAACGCGCCGGCCGCGACGAGGGCGGCGAGCAGTTGGCCGGTCAGGCCGCCGCCGAGAGCGGCTCCGGGCAGCAGGACCACGACCGCGTCGGTGCGGCCGGTCATCAGCAACTGCGGTGTGTAGACCCGGCCGAGCACGCCGTACAGCGTCGGCAGCAGATAGAAGAGTCCGACCAGACCCAGCACCACCAAGGTCGTACGCCGGGCGGCGTTGCCGTCAGGGTTGGTGTAGAAGCGGACCAGCACGTGCGGCAGGCCCATCGTGCCGAGGAACGTGGCCAGGATCAGCGAGTAGGTGGCGAACAGCCCTTGGTCGCTGTCGCCGGGCAGCAACCAGTCGGGACCGCGGGTGTCGTCGACGGTGGACACCTGCGGCACCGGCTCGCCCGCGGCGAAGTCGAGCTTCTCGCCCGCCCGCACCGTCATGGTCGAGCCGTCGGCCATGGTCAGCGTGGCGTGGTCCTCGATCACGACGGTGGTGGAGGTGTGGAACACCGGCCCGTCGGGTGCGGCCACCGCCGGCCGGCCGTCGGCCTGCCACTGCAACAGCAGGAAGACGGCGGGCACCAGCAGGGCGGTCAGCTTCAGCCAATATTGAAAAGCCTGCACGAAGGTGATCGCCCGCATCCCACCGAGCGCGACGTTGCAGGTGACCACCGCACCGACCAACAGGGCGCCGAGGGCGTACGGCTGGCCGGTGACCGTGGTCATCGTCAGCCCGGCGCCCTGTAGCTGCGGCACCAGGTAGAGCCAGCCGATGAACACCACGAACGCCGTGGCCAGCTTGCGCAGCCGGCGCGAGCCGAGCCGGAGCTGGCAGAAGTCGGGCAGGGTGAACGCACCCGAGCGGCGCAGCGGCGCGGCCACGAACAGCAGCAGCGCGAGATAGCCGGCCGCGAAACCGACCGGATACCAGAGGACGTCGACGCCGTACTTGAGGATCAGGCCGGCGACGCCGAGGAACGATGCGGCCGAGAGATATTCGCCGCCGATCGCGGCCGCGTTCCAGGTCGGGCTGACGCTGCGGGACGCGACGAGGAAGTCCGAGGTGGTGCGGGCCAGCTTGAGGCCGTAGAAACCGATCGCGACGGTCACCAGCGTGACCAGCAGGATCGCCGGAATGATGTACGGGTTGTCCACTCAGCGCTCCGGCCGCCGGACCACCGCGACGAAGTCCTGCTCGTTGCGTTCGGCGAGGCGCACGTAGGCCCAGCCCACGACGAACAGGAACGGGAACGCGGCCACGCCGAGCAGCAGCCAGGGCAGGTCGACGCCGGCCAGGCGCGCGTTGCTGACCTCGGGCGCCACGGCGAACAGCAGCGGCAACCCGCCTAGCCCGATCGCCACGACCAGGGCCAGCCGCAGCGCGAGCGCGAGCTGGGCCCGCACCAGCCCCTGGACCAGCGCCTCGCCGACCTGGGTCTGCTCGGCGAGCTCCGTGCGGGTGCGGTCGTGGTCGTGCGTGCGCGGGTGCACGTCGGCGAGCACCACTCGGGTACGCCGCCCTTCCGTCATGCCGGCAGTGTCCCCGATCACACGCTATCGGCGGTAGACCCCGCAGTCGTCGGCCGGACGCTCGGCGAGCGACTGGCGGGCTTCGTGCCGGGCGAGGTTGAACGATCGCCAGTCGTCGGGGGACGAGTCGAGGCCGTTCGCGATGCGCCAGATCACGCACGCCCGTTCGTGGTCCGGCAGTCGGTTGAGCGCCGGCGCCGCGTCGGCGGACAGCGAGCTCAGGTAGATCAGATCGATCCGGCCCGTGGCGAGGAACCGGTCGACGTTGCGGTCGGCGATGAACCGGTCGGGGTTGACCACCGCGAGGGCGAGCAGTCCGCCGGTCGCGATGGCCAGCACCGCGCGGGGCAGCCAGCCGCCGCGCAACCGCACTCCGGCGACCAGGATCGCGACGAAGACGGCGCCGAGGCCGAGCTCGACGGCGGAGACGAAGACCCGCAGCCGGGTGTAGCCGTAAGCCTGCTCGTAGACGTTCATCCGGTAGGTCGCGCTGGCCACCACCACGAGGGTGAGCAGGGCCAGCGCGCCGAGCAGCACCCGGACGGCGATCCGGTCCGCGCGGTCGGCCCGGGGTGCCCAGCGGCCGGCGACCGCGACGACGACGAGCGTCAGGCCGGTGATCGCGAGCAGTTGCCAGAAGCCGCCGCGGGCGTAGTCGGCGAACGTCGGGCCGCCGGGGCCGAGCACGTGCCGGGTGCCGCCGAAAAGGACCGTGGCCTGCACCGCGACGAACGCGAGGAACAGCAGGTCGAGCAGGGCGACCGGGATCGCCCAGTCGGCGCGGCGGAAGGCGAAGCGGGCCGGGCGGTCGGTCTGGTCCAGTGTGGGCGGGCCGGCCAGGGTGAAGGCGGCGCCGGCCAGCACCGCGAAGAGGACCGGGAAGAGCAGCAGCGCGCGGGCGAGCGCACCCCCGTTGACGGTCGGGGTCGCCCGGTCGAGCAACTCGGCGAAGGCCTCGTCGGCGGAGGCGAAGAGCGCGCCGAACACGAGCAGGAGGACCAGCGAGACGGCGCCGACGACGGCGACCCGGGCGGGTACGCCGGAACGGCCGGCGAGCCGGTCCCGCATGCTGTCGCCGACCCAGGGCAGCGCGCGTACCGCCCCGGCCACCGGAACGACCAGGGCGGCGAGGATGGCCCGGACCGTGCGCGGGTCGATCAGGGCGAGCGTCCCGGTCACCGCGGCCGTGAGCACGCACAGGGCGAACAGCCAGTCGGCGGAGCGGAACGTGCCGACGCCGAGCAGGGCGACGGTGGCGGCGGCCCAGGCGGCCTGCCGCCAAGAGACCTTACTTCGCGTGACTGCCAGGGCAACAATGCTTGCGATGCCCCCGAGCAGCCAGCCGATCCCGGGCCGGTCGAGCGGGAGGGCGGCGGCGGAGAGGGCGGCGGCCAGCATCAGGGCCACCAGCGCCGGTCCGCCGGGCCGGCGGGTCGGGCCGGGCCAGGACCAGCCGGCCGGCGGGCTGGGCGGCTTCGGCGGCGCGGTGGGCGGGTTGGGCGGCTTCGGGGGCGCGTCGGGCGTCGGGCTGACGACCAGCGCGTTGGCCGGGGTCGATGTCGTCATGCCGCCACCGTCGCGGGTGCCGCCGGTGTCGTCAAGCGGGGCAGCGACACCCGCACCAGGCAGCCAATTCCGGACGGTGGGTCGACCACCCGGATGGTCCCGCCGTGTAGCTGCACCACCCACTGGGCGATCGCCAGGCCGAGCCCGGTGCCGCCGCCGGCCGCGCGGTCGCCCCGGGTGAACCGGTCGAAGACCGCTTCCCGCTGCGCCGGTGGGATGCCGGCGCCCTCGTCGCCGACCTCGAACACCACGTGGTCGCCGTCGAGTCGCCCGGCGAGCGAGACCGTGCCGCCCGGTGGGCTGTGCCGGGCCGCGTTGTCGAGCAGATTGGCCAGCACCTGGTGCAGGCGGGCCGGGTCGGCGTGCACTGTCATTGGTACCTCCGGCGGGCGTACCGCCAACGTGATGTCGTGGCCGGCGCCGCTCGCCGTGACCGTGGCCTCTTCGGCCACCTCGTCGAGGAAGTCGGCGACGTCGAACCGGACCGGGTGCATCGGTTGCACGCCGGCGTCGAGGCGGGACAGGTCGAGCAACTCGGCGACCAGCCGGCCGAGTCGCTCGGTCTGGTGCAGCGCGGTGCGCAGGGTGGCGGGGTGCGGGTCGGCCACGCCGTCGACGATGTTCTCGAGCACACCCCGAAGAGCGGTGATGGGTGTACGCAGCTCGTGCGAGACGTTCGCGATCAGCTCGCGCCGCTGTCGGTCGGCGGCGGCCAGTTCGGTGGCCATCTGGTTGAACGCCTGCGCCAGTTCGCCGACCTCGTCGCGCGAGGTGGCCCGGACCCGCTGGGTGTAGTCGCCACGGCGCATCGCGCGGACGGCGGCGGTCATCTCGCGCAGCGGCGAGGTCATGCCGTGTGCCAGCACCTGCGAGGTGAGCAGGCCGACGAGCAGGGCGGTGGCCGAGGTGACGTAGGGGATCCACTGGGTCGCGTACCAGAAGTAGGCGAGCCCGGCGAGGGCCGAGGCGAACAGCAGGAGGGCGAGCTTGAGCTTGATCGACCGGACGGGGTCGAGCGGGCGGGGCAGCAGGTCCAGGCCGCGGGTGAGCAGGTCCTTCACGGCTGCTGCACCTCCAGCGCGTAGCCGACGCCGTGGACGGTGCGGATCAGGTCGGCGCCGAGCTTGCGGCGCAACGCCTTGATGTGGCTGTCGACGGTGCGAGTGCCGGCGCCGTCGCCCCAGCCCCAGACCTCCGCCAGGAGCCGTTCCCGGGGCAGCACCGTGCGCGGCCGGCCGGCGAGGTGCACCAGCAGGTCGAACTCGGTCGGTGTCAGGTGCGCCTCGACGCCCGCCCGACTGACCCGACGTTCGGCCTGGTTGATCTCCAGGTCGCCGATCCGGATCGGGGCCGGCCCGGCCGAGTGGGACCGCTGCACCCGGCGCAGCAGCGCGTGCACCCGGGCGGCTAGCTCGCGCATCGAGAACGGCTTGGTGAGGTAGTCGTCGGCGCCGACCGCGAGGCCGACGAGCATGTCGTTCTCGTCGTCGCGGGCGGTGAGCATGAGCACGGGCACCGGCCGGTCGGCCTGGATGCGCCGGCACACCTCCAGGCCGTCGAAGCCCGGCAGCATGATGTCGAGCACGACCAGGTCGGGCGGTTCGCGCCGGGCGGTCTCGACCGCGGCCGGGCCGTCGCCGGCCAGGCTCACCGCGAAACCTTCCGCACGCAGCCGCACGGCGATCGAGTCGGCGATCGTCCGCTCGTCCTCCACGACCAGGATTCGGCGCTCTCTCATGCCGGCGACTGTAGTGAGCGCCCGTGGGGATACCGGTCCGGCGATGTGAACAAGCTGTGGAGATGCGAAAAGGCCCGCACCGTCGCCGGTGCGGGCCTTTCGGTGTCGCCGATGGTTCAGTTGACCAGGATGTCGACGTCCAGGCCGCCGGCCGGCACGGTCACCGAGTAGCGGACCGGACCGCCCGGGGTGGCCGGAGCCAGCTTGGCCTTGTCCGAGCTGACGTAGTCACCGTCGACCTGAACGTCGTACACGTAGCGGATCTCCTGGCCGGGCAGCACGTGCAGCTCGTACGTGGTGCTGTCTTCGAAGTCGCTGGTGTCCACGTAGTCGCCGGTCACCGTATTCAGGACGCTGACCCGCGCCCAGCCGCTGATCGTGCCCTTGCTGATCACGAGGTCACCCGTCACCGTCACCCCGTGCGTCAGCGCGAGGTCGGCGGTGGCCACCGCGCCGACGGTCACCTGGGTGCCCGTGGCGGTGTAGCGGTTGACAGCGCCGCCGGTCCACGCGGTCGCGTAGCCGAAGGAGCTGTACTTGAGCGGCCAGCGATACGGGCCGAGGCCGTCGATCTGGAACCGACCGTCGGCGTCGGTTTCCGCCTCCGGGGAACCCAGGCCAGGGTTGGCGGTGAACGGGGCGACGCGGGCGTGCAGCGGCGCGCCGGTGGCGCCGTCGGTCACCCGACCGCGGATCGACCCGGCGCGGTCCATCTTCACCTGCGGGGCGGCCGCGGCCTTGCCCGTCGCGATCTTGATCGTCGCCGCCTGCCGCTCGTCACCAGCGCCGCCGTTCGTGGTCACCCACTGCTTCCCGTAGGTGGTGTTCTCCAGATCGCCGGACTGGGCGAAGAGCCGGTAGTCGCCGGCGGCGAGCCGGTTGATCGTCACCTTGCCCGCCGCGTCGCTGCACATGTCGCCACCCCAGTTGTCCGGGATGCGGACCTGGCCCAGCTTGTAGGCGAACACGCAGACATCGGCCAGCGGCTGGCCGGTGGCCTTGTCGACGACCGTGGTGGTGATCTTGCCGCCGGGCAGGAGCCGGACGAGGACCTCGGTCGTCTGGTTGGCCTTCACGGTGGCGGTGGCCGAGCGGCCGATGTAGTTGCCGTCCGTGTTGACGTCGATCGTGTGCGTGCCGACGGTCTGGTCGGTCATCAGCGCCACGCCGGTGCCGTCGTCGCAGACGTCGTACGCGCAGAAGCCCCGGATCGTGGCGCCGGTCAGCGCGTCGACGGCGCGGACGCGGATGCTCCCCGTCGGCAGCATGCTGTCGGTGACGCGGGTGTTGGTGCCCGCGGTGACGACGACCGGGTCGGCGTCTTCCAACTCGAGCGCGCCGTCGAAGTATTGGTGCCGGATGCCGGTATAGAACTCGACCGAGTACGTGCCGACCAGCACCTGCGGGATCGAGAACTCGCCGTTGGCGTTGGTCGGCACGTCGCCGAGGTAGCCGTTGGCCTGAAACGGCGTGGCGTAGACCGAGGCGTCCGCCACCGGCGTGCCGTTGTCGTTCGTGAGCCGCCCGCTCAGGCTGCCGACCGCGAGCGCGGTGTCATCCGCCCGGGTCTCCTGGTCGGCCGTCACCGTGAACAGCGTGGCGTCGTCGACGCTGATCTTCCGAGGGATGAACTGCTCCTGGTAGCTGCCCTCGAGCGGCGAGAACGAGACGCGGTAGGAGCCGACCGGCACCGGGACCCGGTAATTGCCGTTGTCGTCGGTGGACGCGCCACCGACCGAGCTGCCGAACTCGTTGACGGCGTTGACCCAGGTCCACGCGAGCGGCTCGCCGTTGGCCTGGAGGATCCGGCCGGCCAGGAAGCCGGTGGGGATCAGCGCCTGGTTGATCGTCGTGGTCTGGCCGTTGGTGACGCGGACCTCGTCGGCTTGCCAGATCTCGGTCTTGCTGTCGAAGTACTGCGTCGGGTGGTCGGTGCCGGACATCGACACGACGTAGCTGTCGGTGGCGAGACCCTGGATGCGGTAGGTGCCGTCGGCCGCGGTCGTGGTGTAGCCGACCGGCTCGCCCAACTCCTCGAAGTCCATGGCGGCCACCCAGATGTCGGCCGCCGGGGCGCCGTCGCTGGTCGTGATCCGGCCGGTGATGACGCCGGTGCCGGCCGCCTGCGCGGGCGTCGCCCACACGGCCAGGGTCCCGGCCATGACGGCCGTCGCGACGGCGGCTGTCGCACGGCGTCTGACGCTGAGTCTCATTGCGTTCCTCCCCGTTGCTTCGTCCACATCGGACATGGGGGAAGGCAGAACGGTTCCCCCGTGTTCGCCGGCGCTAAGGCGCGGGCGTACGAAGGATAGAGGCTCTTCGCTTTCGTGTCGTCGGCCGTTCGACTGAAAGGATCTAGCGGCTCCAGTCCTGTTTGGCCGCGCGGACGAGCTTGTCTTTCAGCTCGCGGGTGTGGCGCCGGGAGACCGGCAACTCGGCGTCGTCGACGACCACCACGTAACCGGAGTTGGCCAACCGAAGCTCGGCGATCAGCCGTAGCTGCACCAGATACGACCGATGGATGCGCACGAAGCCGGCGTCGGCCCAGCGGTCGGCGAGCGTGGCCAACGGAACCCGCACCAGGTGCGAGCCGTCGGCGGTGTGCAAGCGGGCGTAGTCGCCCTGCGCCTCCACCCAGCGGACCGCCGAGCGCGGCAGCATCCGGGTGGTGCCGGCGAGCTCGACCGGGATCGTCGGGTCCTCTTCGGCGCGGGCCAACGCGGCCGGATGGCTGGCCACGACCCGGGCGCTGACCACGCGGCGGATCGATTCGCTCAACCGCTCTACCTGTACGGGTTTGCGGACGTAGTCGGCCACGCCGAGGTCGAAGGCGTCGACGGCGCCGTCGTCGTACGCGGTGACGAAGACGATCGCCGGTGGCCGGGCGAACCGGCGCAGCACGCGGGCCAGTTCCATGCCGTCGAGGCCGGGCATCCGGATGTCGAGGAAGACCACGTCGACGTCGGTGTCACGGAGCACCCGCAGCGCCTCGGTCGCGTCGGCCGCGGTGTGCAGCCGGGCCACCCGGGGGTCCGCGCGCAGAAGATAAGCGAGCTCGTCGAGGGCCGGCGGCTCGTCGTCGACCGCGAGCACACGCAGAAAACCGCGATCATTCACGACGCACCGCCCGCGTGTACGCCGGGGTGGAACTTCGGCACTCGAATGCTCACCCTGGTTCCCGCCCCGATTCCTGTCTCGACGACCAGACCGAACTTGTCGCCGAACACCGAACGCAATCGCTCATCCACATTGGACAGGCCCACGTGGGCGCCGGCGTCGTCGACACCGGCCATGCCCGCCTCGGCCACTCCGGCGACGAGCGCCGCCGGATCCATGCCGACGCCGTCGTCTTCGACGGTGATGTGGCACTCGGCGCCAGCGTCACGGGCCTGGATGCTCACCATACCCAGGCCCGGCTTGCGCGACAGGCCATGTCGCACCGCGTTCTCCACCAACGGCTGTAGACACAGGAAGGGCAGGCTGACCGGCAGCACCTCGGGCGCGATCTGGAGGCGCACCTGGAGCCGCTCGCCGAACCTGGCGCGCTCGATGGTCAGGTAGCGGTCGATCGAGCGCAGCTCCTCGGCGAGCGTGGTGAACTCGCCGTGCGCCCGGAACGAGTAGCGGGTGAACTCGGCGAACTCGAGGATCAGCTCGCGGGCGCGCTCCGGGTCGGTGCGGACGAACGAGGCGATCGCGGTGAGCGCGTTGTAGATGAAGTGCGGGCTGATCTGCGCGCGCAGCGCGCGCACCTCGGCGCGGGCCAACCGCTCACGGGACGAGTCGAGCTCGGCCAGGGCAAGTTGCGCGGCGGCCCAGCGGGCCGTCTCCAGAGTGGCCTGCACGAGCCCGGGCGCCGGCTGGTCGTCCGCGACGGCGACCAGCGCGACCGGCGTCGCGCCGCGGATCGGTGCGACGACCGCGCCGCGGATCTCACAGTCGACCCGGTCGCACGGCAGCTCGGCCTGCCGGAGCACGGTCGACCGCCCGGAGGCGAGCGCCTTCTTGGCGGCGGCCTCCAACTGGTGGGAGTGGTGCCCACCGCGCCCGTCCAGGGCGAGCACCCCGTTGTCGTCAGCCAACGCCAGCCCGGGCGCACCGACCAGCACCCGCAGATGGCGGGCCGCCTTCGCCGCGGTCGCCGCGGTCAGCCCGGAACGCAGCGGCTCCGCGGCGAGCCCGGCGGTGTGCAGCACTTCGTACGTCGCCCGCTGTGTCGCGGTCGCGATCCCCCGCCGAGCCCGCAACCGCACGACGGCGTAAACCGCGGCCGCGAGCGCACTGATGAGCGCCAACACGGCCAGTGCCGTCGACAGGTCCGCACTCATGCGCGGAATCTTCGCCCGGCGTCTCCGATTACGGAACCCCTGTCCGGGTGGGTTACCCGGGCGAGTCCGGGACCAGAGCTTGATCTTGTTTAGTAGGCGCCCTTGCGGGCTAGGACTACGCCGATGGTGCGCCAGAGGATGCTGAGGTCATATGCCAGCGACCAGTTGTCGACGTAGTAGAGGTCCAGGCGGACCGCCTCGTCCCAGGAGAGGTCGGAGCGGCCCGAGACCTGCCACAGGCCGGTGATGCCCGGGCGGACCAGCAGCCGGCGCCGGACGTCGCCGAGGAAGTCGCCGTCGTCGGCGGGCAACGGGCGGGGGCCGACCAGCGACATCTCGCCCTTGAGCACGTTGATCAACTGGGGCAGTTCGTCGACCGAGCTCGCCCGCAGGAACCGGCCGAACGGGAAGACCCGCGGGTCCTGACGGATCTTGAAGAGCATGCCGTCGGTCTCGTTCTGGTCGACCAGGGCGGCGAGGCGGTCCTCGGCGTCGATGTACATGGTGCGGAACTTCCACACCCGGAAGGTGCGGCCCTCGTGGCCGACCCGCGGCTGGCGGAAGAAGACCGGACCCTTGTCGGAGATCTTGATGCCGATGGCGATGCCCGCGAGCACCGGAAGCAGCACGATCAGCCCGACGGCGGCGGCCACCCGGTCCAGGATGTTCTTGGCCAGCAGCGCCGGGCCGGACAGCGTCGGCTCTTCGACGTGCAGCAGCGGCAGGCCCTCGATGGGGCGGATGTGCACCCGGGGGCCGGCGATGTCGGTGAGCTGCGGTGCCACGACGAGGTCGACGCCGCTGCCCTCGAGCTGCCAGGCGAGCCGGCGCAACTCGCCGGGCTCCGCGCTGGCCGAGCCGCAGACCGCGATGGTGTCGGCGCCGAGCTCGCGGACCAGGCCGAGCACGTCGCGGCCGGCGTAGACGGGCACCGGGGTCTCCATGCCGCGTGCGGCGGCGTACCCGTCGGTGATGTGGATGCCGACCGGCACCAGGCCGGCGGACGGGTTGCGAGTGACCGCCGTGTAGACCTCGAGCGCTTCGGGCAGCGTGCCGATCAGGATCATCCGGTGCCCGGCGATGCCGGCGCGGCGGCGGACCAGGTGCAGCACCTGGCGGGCGAGGTAGCGGGTGAACCAGATCAGCAGCAAAGCGCCCAACAGGACGCCGCCGACCGTCATGCGGGACAAATCGGTCTTCGTGGCGAAGACGAGGAACGACACGCTGGCGGCGACCACGAGCGACGCGCGCGTCACGCGCTTGAACTCGTCGGTGCCGAGCCCGAGGTAGCGCCGGTCGTAGGCGCCGTTGGCCCAGAGCGTGAACAGCCAGCCGCACGGCAGGAAGACGTAGGCGATCAGGTTGAACAGCGTCGGGCGGTCCTGGAAGCCGGCGCGGGCGGTCTCGAACTCGGTGACCGCGAAGTAGCTCGCGAGCACGGCCGCGGCGAAGTCGAGCACGAGCAGGATCAGGATGAAGGGGCGGTGCCAGCGGGAGACGCGGCGGCGGGCTCGGGCCCAGGCGGAACGCGGCACGCCGTTGGGGGGCGGCGGCGAAGGCACCTGGATCTCGAAGCTGTCGACGTGGCGCACGACGCCACCGCGGCCGTTGCTGGTTACCGGGCGCTCGAGGCTTGTCGTCACCTCACGCACGTCCTCCCGGGTAACGCGTGCCGCCCACTCGCCGTACGGGCTCGGGTCGCCCACCGCATCAGTCTCCCATGTCAACGGTTGTGAACCGTGGACAGAAGGCAGACATTACGCCCGCACCCGTCGGAGGGGTCGTCCCCGCGCCGTCGGCGCGGGACCGGGTCACTATACCGATAGACGAGCGCTTCGGAAGAAGACAGTTGTGCGTCGAAAAAGGTTCGTACGCAGGGCTTCCGGCCGCTCACTCAGCGCACCAACCTGGACAGCCGTCGATCCGCCAGGGGCTTGCCGCCGGTCTGGCAGGTCGGGCAGTACTGCAGGCTCGAGTCCGCGAACGAGACCTCGCGCACGGTGTCGCCGCAGACCGGGCAGGGCAGCCCCGTGCGGGCGTGCACCTTCATGCCGGATCGCTTCTCGCCCTTGAGCTCCGCGGCCTTCTGTCCCACGGAACGCCCGACCGCGTCGTTGAGCACCGTCCGCGTGGCTTCGTACAGGGTGGCCATTTGTGCGTCCGTGACGCGGTCGCTCATCGCGAACGGCGAGAGCTTGGCCGCGTGCAGGATCTCGTCGGAGTACGCGTTGCCGATGCCGGCCAGCACCGACTGGTCCTTGAGCACACCCTTGAGCTGGCCGCGTCTGCGGCGCACGGCGGCCGCGAAGGTCGCCTCGTCGGCCGTGAACGCGTCGGGGCCGAGCTTGGC
Source organism: Asanoa ishikariensis (assembly GCF_900107455.1). Taxonomy (GTDB): domain Bacteria; phylum Actinomycetota; class Actinomycetes; order Mycobacteriales; family Micromonosporaceae; genus Asanoa; species Asanoa ishikariensis. Next base: position 225,733 of record NZ_FNQB01000001.1, read on the forward strand.
GATGCCGGGCACCAGGGCCGGATCGGTCACCAGGTAGGCGGCGAGGCGTTTCTGCGTGCCGGCCTCGGTGAGGTCGAAACCGGACCCGTCGTCGAGGCGTACGCGCACCGCGATCGGGCCCTTGCCGGGCTTGAGTGGCGTGGCGCTCGGGAACGCGTCGCGGTAGTGCAGCCAACCGGCGCGGGACAGGTGCACGACCAGGTGCACGCCACCTTCGAAGGTCACGTCCAGGAATTTGCCGTGGCGGCCGGCGTCGACGATCTCTTTGTCGGCGACCGCGGAGGGTGCGGGATCGTAGGTCTTCAGTGCGCTGAAGGAAGCCACCTCGAGCCGCTGCACACGGTGACCCACGGCACGGTCACGCAGGTATGCGGCGAGTGCTTCCACCTCGGGCAGTTCGGGCACGTCGACAACGGTAGCCTGACGCCACCATGAAGGTCGTCGTCGCGCACAACCGATATCGCGAGGCCCAGCCCTCGGGCGAGAACACGATCGTCGATCTGGAGATCGACCAGCTCGCCGCGGCGGGCGTCGAGGTGCTGCCGTTCCTGCGCAGCTCCGACGAGATCGCGACCATGTCGCCGGCCGCCAAGGCGCTGCTGCCGGTCTCGCCGATCTACGCGCCGAAGGCGCAACGGGAGCTCGCGGAGCTGATCCGGGCGCATCGGCCGGACGTGCTGCACCTGCACAATCCGTACCCGCTGATCTCGCCCTGGATCGTGCGGACCGCCCACCGGTTCGGCCTGCCGGTGATCCAGACCGTGCACAACTACCGGCAGGTCTGCGCGTCCGGGCTCTACTTCCGTGACGGTGGGATCTGCCACGACTGCCGGGGTCGCACGCTGCCGCTGCCGGCGGTGAAGCACCGCTGCTACCGGGGTTCGACGGCGCAGAGCGCGCTGATGGCCACGGCGTTGACCGTGCACCGGCCGACCTGGCGCTCGGTCGACGGCTACCTCGCGCTGACCGACGCGATCAAAGATCATCTGATCGGGTACGGGATCGCGCCGGAGCGGATCACGGTCAAGCCGAACGCGGTCGCTGACCCGGGCCCGCCCGCGCCACTCGGCACCGGCTTCCTGTTCTTCTCCGGCCGGCTCTCCGAGGAGAAGGGCGTCCGGCTGCTGCTCGACGCCTGGCAGCGGCACCCGGACGGCGCGTACGGGCCGCTGCGGGTGGCCGGCGACGGCGATCTGCGCCCGCTGGTCGAGTCGGTGGCGGCCCAGCGCGGCGATGTCGAGTTCCTGGGCCGGCTCGACCGTCCGGCGATCGACGCGGCGCTCTCGGCGACCGCGGTGGTGCTGGCCACGCCGACCTGGCACGACGTGCTGCCGACCGTGGTGCTCGAGGCGCTGGCCGCCGGGAGGCCGGTGCTCGGCACGGCGCTGGGCGGGGTGCCCTACGAGGTGGGCGACGCGGGCTGGGTCGTGCCGGCCGAGGTCGACGCGCTTTCCGCGGCCTTCCCGGTCGCGGCGGCCGAGGCGGCGGCGAAGGCCCCGCTGGCGCGGCTGCGCTACGAGCGCACGTTCCACCCGGACGTCGTCACGAAGCACCTGCTCGACACGTACGCGAACCTCGTGAAAGCAAGGGGCCCTTCTTAACGAATTTCGCATAGGAAGGGCCCCTTGTTAACGCGGCCGACGTGGCTGGCGTTAACAAGGGGCCCTTCCTATGCGGAAAGCGATAACAAGGGGCCCTTGCTTAGCTTCGTAGGGCGGTGCGGCCGGTGAAGGCGATGCTCGCCAACAGGAAGCCGCCGTTGATGACCGTGAACGCGGCCAGCAGCCAGATGGTCCATTGTGGAACCAGGAGCAGCACCAGGCCGGCCACGAAGATGACCGCGCCGTAGTCGCGGACCAGCTTGACCAGCCGCACCGGCAGGGAGGTCGAGGTGACCATGCTGCCGCTGTTGGGGCCGGCCTGCATCACCGAGGTCACCAGGTTGACCATCCACGTGCCGGCGAACAGCGCGACCACCCACGAGGCGGTCGACGGGCGCTGGTCGACGGCCACCGCGGACAGCGCGGTGACGAGCGAGATCTGCACCGCGATGTCGCACAGCACGTCGACCCGGGCGCCGGCCGGGCTGGTCTGCCCCGCCACCCGGGCGAGTTGGCCGTCCGCACAGTCCAGGGCGTAGGCGAGCTGCCAGCCGACCAGCGCGACCAACCCGGCGATCCAGGTCGGCACGTCGGTCGACGCCAGCGCGACGACCGCCGCCGAGGTGGCCAGGCCGACCACCAGGTTGCCGGCGGTCAGGATCGTCGGTGGGACGCCCAGCCGGTAGGCGACCGCGGCGAACACCGCACCGACGCGCTGGCTCAGGCTCTCGCTGAACAGCCCGCCGCCCCGGTTGACGCGGTAGAACTCGGCGGCGCCGGGCGGCGTGGGCTCAGCCGACAAGGTCGCGGAGCGCATCGGCGTACCCCTCCACCCGGGTTTCGATCTCGGCCGGCGACATCGCCAGGTGCTCGAGGATCGTGTAGCGGTCCGGCCGGGTCGTCGGCGCGTGCGCGATCGCCAGCCCGAACTGCTGATCGGTCAGGCCCAGGTCGCCCGGCGCGACCGGCAGCCCGTGACGACGCAGGCAGGCCCCGAGCTGGGCGAACCGCTCCTGGTCGCCGCGCAGGTACGTGCAGAACAGCGCACCCAGGCCGACCTGCTCGCCGTGCGAGCCGGTGCCGGGGAACAGGTGGTCGATCGCGTGCGAGATCTCGTGGCAGCCACCGCTGGCCGGCCGCGACGACTCCGCGACCGCCATGGAGATGCCGCCCATGATCAACGCCTCGGCCAGCGTGGTCAGGAACGCGTCGTCGCCGATCTTGCCCGGGTGGTTGACCAGCGCCTCGGCGCCGCTGCGGGACAGTGCGACGGCCAGGCCGTCGATCGACTCGCCGCGCTCGCGGTGGGCCAGCTCCCAGTCGGCGACGGCGCTCAGGTTGGACAGCGCGTCGCCGATGCCGGCCTGGGTCTGCCGGTCGGGCCCGTTCTCGACGAAGTCGAGGTCGACCACGATCGCGAGCGGGATCTGGACGCCGTAGGAGCCGCGGCGACCGTCGAGGTCGAGCGAGGCGACCGGCGAGCAGATGCCGTCGTTGGCCAGGCTGGTGGCCACCGTGACCATCGGGATGCCCAGTCGGGTCGCGGCGTACTTGGTGGTGTCGATGGTCTTGCCGCCGCCGATGCCGACCACGGCGTCGTAGTTGCGCTGGCGCAGCCCCTGGCTCAGGTCCATGGCCGAGTCGACCGTGCCGCCACAGATGTGGAACATGTCCGCGTTGCCCAGCGACGGGCGCACGAGCTCGGCGATCCGCTCGCCCTGGCCGGGACCGACCACGACCGCGACGTCGCCGCCGCCGGAGATCCGCCGGTCGTGCAGCAGGGTGCCGAGCTCGGCGAGGGCGCCGCGGCGCACCTCGATGGCCAGCGGCGTGGTGACGGTGCGGGCTAGTAGTGGCATGCGATCTCCCGCGCCCGGGCCAGGTCGGCGTGGTTGTCGACCTCGACCCAGGGGATGTCGCCGATGGTCGCCGCCCGGACCTGCCCGCCGCGCTGCGCGTACTCCTGGTAGCCGTCCTCGTAGTAGAGGTTCGGGTCCCGTTTCCAGGTCGCTTCCAGCGCCTCCGCGAGGCCGGCGGCGGCCGACGCCTCGATCAGCGTCGCGCCGATGTACTCGCCGAACGCCTCGGCCGGGTCCATCAGCTTGGTGATCCGGGTGAGCTGGCCGTCGGCGTCGAAGGTGGTCTTCATCTCCTCGTCGGCGAGCTTCTTCACGTTGTCGACGGCGAGCAGCACGCCGGGACCGCGGTTGTCGAGCAGCGTCTGCTCGACCGAGACCGGGTGCACGGTGTCGCCGTTGACGAGCAGCGCCCCGCCCGCGAACTGGTCACGGGCCAGCCACAAGGAGTAGGCGTTGTTCCACTCCTCGGCCTTGTCGTTGTGCACCAGGTTCAGCGTGACGCCGTACCGTGACTCCAGGTCCGGCCGGCGCTTCTCGACTGTCTCGGCCGCGTAGCCGACCACGACGGCGATGTCGGTGAGCCCGACGGCGGCGAGGTTGCGCAGCGCGATGTCGAGGATGGTGGTCTCGCCGTCGACCGGCACGAGGGCCTTGGGCAGCGTGTCGGTATAGGGGCGCAGACGCCGGCCAGCGCCGGCTGCGAGCACGAGACCGATCATCCTGGAGCTTCCTCCACACATGCAGCAGATGTACGGGAAGAAAACTCTTCCCGACAGGGAGGATAGCGGTGCCGGCGGCTACAAGCCGATCTGGCGCAAAAGGTCGAAACCGCCCTCGACGACTCGGCGGAGTAGACCGCCGTCCATGTCCTGCTGGTCGTCGAACACGTCGAGCTCGTCGCGGGTGATCCACCGGAAGGCGGTGTGCTTGCCCGCCTCGAGGCGGGGCCGGGCGAGGTCGCCATCGACCCGGATCAGGAAGTCGGTCTCCAGCCGCTCGAACCCGTCGTTGCCTCGGTAGCGAAGCTCGGCGATGGTGCCGAGGACGATCGAGACGTGCCAGCCGGTCTCCTCGGTGACCTCGCGATAGAGCGCCTCCTCGACGCTCTCGCCCGGCTCGAGGTGGCCGCCCACGATGTCCCAGGTGTCCGGGAAGAGCTTGCGGGTCGGTGACCGGCGCTGGATGAACACCCGCCCGTCGTCGTCGACGATCACACCTGCCGCGCAGCGCATGGGTTCGACGGACACGGATCGAATCTAGCCAGCGCGGCTGGCCGCGGCTAGGTCGCGGGGGGTTCGTCGCGCTGGGTGCGCGGCGTGCCACGGCGTGCCGGGTCGGGGGGTGTCACCTGCTCCAGATGGGCGAGCACCTTGCCGGCGATGGTGGCCAACGCGGCCAGGTCGGTCGGGTCGAGCAGGTCGATGAAATGCCTCCGGACGGACGCGACGTGCAGCTTGGCGGCCGCCTGGATCGTGGCCCAGCCCTCGTCGGTGAGTACCACGGTGGCGCTGCGCCCGTCACTCGCGTAGTCGTCGCGGGTGACCAGGCCGCGTTGGTCCATCCGGCTCACGTGGTGCGAGAGCCGGCTGACCGACCATTTGATCTCGGCGGCGAGCTCACCGAGCCGCATCCGATGGTCGGGTGCGTCGGAGACGGTCGAGAGCACGTCGTAGTCGGCGTCCGAGAGCCCCGAGTCGGCGGCCAGGTCGCGGGTGATCTGGAGGTCGAGCAGCGTGCGCAGGCGCCGGTAGCCGAGCCACGCCCGCATCTCGTCGTCGGTCAGCCAGCGGGTCATGTGTTCAGCGTAGACAGTCTGCTTGACATGTCAAACAAGGCGCGCCTACTCTGTTTGACATGTCAAGCAGACTGCTCCGGCTCTTCGCCGGCCTGGTGCTCTTCGGGGTCAGCCTCGGCCTGATGGTGCGGGCTGACCTTGGCCTCGGTCCGTGGGACGTCTTCCACCAGGGCGTCGCCGACCGGATCGGCCTGTCCATCGGCCTGGTCGTCAACCTCACCGCCGTCGTCGTGCTGCTGCTGTGGATCCCGCTGCGGCAGCGGCCCGGCATCGGCACGGTCGCCAACGTCGTCGTGGTCGGGCTGGTCACCGACGGCACGCTGTGGCTGCTGCCCGACCTCGACGCCCTCGCGCCGCGGATCGCGCTGCTGGTCGCCGGCATCCTCGCCAACGCGGTCGCGACCGGCCTCTACGTCGGCGCCGGTCTCGGCCCCGGCCCGCGCGACGGGCTGATGACCGGCCTGGCCGCCCGCGGCCACTCGATCCGGCTGGTCCGCACCGGCATCGAGCTCGCCGTGCTGGCGATCGGCTTCCTGCTGGGCGGCTCGGTCGGGTTCGGCACCATCGCGTACGCCCTGGCCATCGGTCCGCTCGTCGGGGTCTTCCTGCCGAGGCTGACCATCGCGCCGCGCACCGCGGCGGAAGGAGAACCCGCATGATCCACTTTGGGCTGGACGTCCCGGCCACCACTGTCCCCGGCGAGCCTTCGGTCGACCCGGTTTCGGCTGCTTGCGCTGCCGAGGCCGCCGGGTTCGACTTCGTCTCGGCGTCCGATCACCCGTGCGGCACGGATCCCAGCTACGAGAACTGGACGATGCTGACCTGGATGCTCGCCAGCACCTCCCGGCTGCGGGTGCTGCCCCGGGTGCTGGGCATGCCCTACCGCAACCCGGCGATGGTGGCCAAGATGGCCGAGACGCTTGACCGGCTCTCCGGGGGCCGGCTGCTGCTCGGCCTGGGCGGCGGCTACTCCGACGACGAGTTCCGCGCGTTCGGGATCGGCGTGCCGTCGCCCCGGGACAAGGTCGACGGCCTCGACGAGGCGATCCAGGTGATCCGCGGGCTGTGGACGCAGCCGTCCTTCACGTTCGCCGGACGGATACATCGGACCGACGCGGCGACCATCGCTCCCCGGCCGGCCTCGCCGATCCCGATCTGGGTCGGCACCTTCGGCCCCCGCGCGCTGGCGGTCACCGGCCGGCTGGCCGACGGGTGGATCCCGTCGCTCGGCCACGCGCCGCCGGAGACCATCCCGGCGCTGCGCGACCGGATCGCCCGCGCCGCAGACGGCGCCGGACGCTCCATCGAGGAGATCACCTGCGGCTATCACCTGGACGTGCCAACCGGTGGTGCGGATGAGGTGGTCGAGACACTCCTGGGTTACGTGCGGCTGGGTTTCACCGCATTCAACTTCCGTGTCGACGGTGCCGACCGGGACGAGCGGGTCGACTGGCTCGGGACCGAAATCCTCCCGGTCGTACGACAGGCTGGCTGAACGCGCAAGTCTTGTAGTTCTGTCCCAGCAGGACCACTATGTCCGTACGGTGGCCTTCAAGGGGGATGTGTCATGCAGGTTCGTGATGCCATGTCCAAGCAGGTTCTGTTGGTGGGTCCCGAACACACGCTCCGGCAGGCCGCCAGCATGATGGCCTCCCGCCGAGTCGGGTCCGCCGTCGTCATCGATCCCGACGCCCAGGGCATCGGCATCATGACCGAACGCGACGTGCTCTACGCCATTGGCGCGAACCTCGACCCCGACACGGAAACGGTCGGCGGCCACATCACCTGGGACGTGGTCTACGCCGGTCCTGATTGGACCCTCGAGGACGCGGCGCTGGCGATGTCCCGCGGCGGCTTCCGACATCTGGTGGTGCTCGATGGCACCGAGGTGGTCGGGGTGGTCTCGGTCCGCGACATCATGCGGGTCTGGGCGGCCGACCGCGAGCGCGTCTAGCCCGTTCGGGGGCAGACTGGGGGCATGACGGGGCGCACGGTCCACGGCTCGACGACCGAGATGATCAAGGCGGTCGCGGCCGGCAGGCCTGTGCGCCAGCCGGATGCCGCGGACGACCCGCCCGGTGACCCGCTGTTGATCGACGGCGAGCGCTTCCGGATCGAGCGGATCGGGCGGCCCCTCGACTGGGTGATGCGCGCGCTCGGCGACGGCGCCGACGGGAGCCTGCCCTGGACGGTGCGGATGTGGCAGGGCGGGTTGCTCGACCGCCTGCCGCGCAGCGTCGATCACACGATCATGGGCATCGCCTGGGACCCGGCGACGGAGATCGCCGATCTGTTGGTACGCGACGAGCGGGCGCCCGTACCCCATGATCTCGATCTGGACGCCCACCGTGCCGTGCTCGACCACATGGCCGCCCTGCACGCGCGGTTCTGGCACTTCACCGACCCGGTCGGGCTGGCGCCGCCGGGTGCCCGCTACACCGCGCTCGCACCGGCGACGGGCATCCGTGAGGCCGGCGACGGCGCCGACGCGCTCGTGGTGGGTTGGGCCGCGCTCGCCGCCGACCAACCGGAGGCCCACGAGCTCGCCCTGTCCCTCGCCGTCGAACCGGCGCCGCTGCTGGCCGCCTTCGACGGGCTGCCGACCACCCTGGTCAACGGCGACTGGCGACTGGGCAACGCGCGGCCGGTCGACGCCGGGCACACCGTCCTGCTCGGCTGGGGCTGGGCGGGCATCGCCGGTAGCTGCGTCGACCTGGCCGGCTACCTGGCGCTCAACGCGGGCCGGCTGCCGGAGTCCAAGAACGCCACGATCGAGGCATTCCGCGCGGCGCTGCACCGGCACAAGGTCGATACCGCCGACTGGTGGGACCGCCAGCTCGAGCTCGCGCTGCTCGGCGCCTTCGTGCAACTGGGCTGGTCGAAGACCACCGACACGACAGAGCTGGCGTGGTGGATCGACCGTGTGGTCCCCACCGCCCGCACGCTGCCCACGTAGTGGACGGTCCTACGCTATTTAGTCATGACCGCTGCGCAGCTCATCTCCTTCGCCCGTGGGGCTCCCTCGCTGGACATCGTCGACATCGAGGGGCTCAAGGCCGCCGCCGTCCGTGCCTTCGACGCCGACCCGGGTGGTGTCACCGCATACGGCACGTCCGTCGGCTACCTTCCGCTGCGCAAGTGGATCGCCGACAAGCACGGCGTCGCGCCGGAGCAGGTGCTCGTGACCAACGGCTCGCTCCAGGCCGACGCGTTCCTCTTCGACCACCTGGTCGGCGCCGGTGACGCGGTCGTCGTGGAGCGGCCGACGTACGACCGCACCCTGCTGAACCTGCGCAACCAGGGCGGCGACGTGCACGCCGTGACCACCGGCGCCGACGGCATCGACGTGGACGAGCTGCGCAAGTTGCTGGAGTCGGGCGTGCGGCCCAAGCTCGCCCACATCATCCCGAACTACCAGAACCCGGCCGGCGTCACGCTCTCGCTGGAGAAGCGGCAGGCGCTGATCGGGCTCGCCGTCGAGTACGGCTTCACGATCTTCGAGGACGACCCGTACGCCGACATCCGGTTCCGCGGCGACGCGCTGCCGTCGATGCTGTCGCTGGACGACGCGGGCGTCGTCGTGCACGCGTCGAGCTTCACCAAGACGGTCTGCCCGGGTGTCCGGGTCGGCTACCTGGTCGGGCCGGCGCCGCTGATCGCGGATATCGCCAAGAAGGCCACCAACCTCTACATCTCGCCCAACATGGTCGCGCAGGGGATCGTCTACCAGTTCTGCGTCTCCGGCGACATCGAGCGGTCCATCGAGACCGTCTGCACCGCGCTCGCCGAGCGGGTGAGGGTGCTGGCCGGCGCGCTGCGCGAGCACATCCCGGGCGTCTCGTTCACCGAGCCGGAGGGCGGCTACTTCCTCTGGGTCGAGCTGCCCGACGATGTCGACGTCGACAAGCTCCTGCCGGCGGCGACCGCGCGCGGCGTGGCCGTGGTCAAGGGCAGCGACTTCCTGCTGGAAGGCGGCAAGCACGCACTGCGGCTGGCGTACTCGGCCGTGACCGTCGACGAGATCGACGAGGGCGTGCGTCGCCTGGCGGCGGCCATCAACGATATCCGCGGCTAATAAGGGCTTGTCAGGGGCACTCTGTCGGGTTCCCGACAGAGTGCCCCGTTCGTGTATCGAGGGGCAGCCCGGTCTGGGTCGACCGTGCACAATGCGAGCCACCGGTCGGTCTGTAGGCCAGAACCGACCCTTCAGCACTACCCCGCCCCCGATGGCGCCGGGTGGGCCGCTCGCACCCACCCCCCGACGCGGCCGGTCCACCCGGCGCCCTCCTCGGGTCCGCCCGTCCGCGGGCTCCGGCCCGCCCAGCCGCGATCATGACGTGATCCTGACGGCCTCCGGCCACCTTCCAGGCGTAACCTCCACCTCGGCCCATCCGGGTTGCCGGGTTCGGAGGGAGTCGTGTCGATGGCGAGTGACGCCGACAAGGCAAGTCAGGTTCGATCACGGACCAGGTCGTGGAGTGATCCCGTCCGGGCGATGACCCGCATCCTCGGTCCTGCCGAGCCGAAGCCGGTCCCAACGCCCGGTTTCACTGGCCGCGACAAGATCGTCGACTGCGCGCTGTACGTCGACGGGGTGCGCCAGCCTGGCGAGTGGACGCCCGAGGACGCGCTGCATGCCGCCCGCGAAGAGGTGGGCAGCGCCTTCGTCTGGGTCGGGCTGCACGAGCCGAGCCTGACCACGATGGCCGGCATCGCGGAGACGTTCGAGCTGCACGAGCTCGCCGTCGAAGACGCGGTGGCCGCCGAGCAGCGGCCCAAGCTGGAGCAGTTCGGTGAGATCAACTCGTTGGTGCTGCGGACCGCCCGTTATATGCGGCACACCGAGCTGACCGAGAACACCGAGGTCGTCGAGACCGGCCAGGTGATGTTGTTCATCGGGCCGGAGTTCGTGATCACCGTGCGGCACGGCGACGCGTGCAAGCTGGCGCCGGTGCGCGCCGGCCTCGAGAAGCGCAAGGAGCTGCTGGCGCAGGGCCCGTGGTCGGTCGCCTATGCGATCGCCGACCATGTCGTCGACCTCTACCTCGACGTCAGCGACCAGGTGGAGACCGACCTCGACGACCTGGAGAACCAGGTCTTCGCCCGTCAGGTGCACGGCCGGATCCAGCGGATCTACCAGATGAAGCGCGAGCTGGTCGAGTTCAAGCGGGCGGTGGTCCCGCTGCTGCGGCCGATCATGCAGCTCACCGAGTCGACCAACCGGCACGTACCCAAGGAGATCCGGCGCTTCTTCCGCGACGTGCAGGACCACCTGATCCGGGTCGCCGAGCAGGTCAACGGCTACGACGACCTGCTCAACTCGATCCTGCAGGCGCGCCTGGCGCAGGTCACGGTCGAGCAGAACAACGACATGCGCAAGATCGCGTCCTGGGCCGCCATCTTCGCCGTGGAGACCTTCATCGCGGGCATCTACGGGATGAACTTCCACAACATGCCCGAGCTCCGCTGGCAGTACGGCTATCCCGGCGCACTGACCCTGATGCTCGTCGCGGCGATCGTGCTGTACCGCTGGTTCCGCCGATCCGGCTGGCTTTAACCGCGAAAGAAGGGCCTCCCGAGTGGGAGGCCCTTCTTTTCAGTTCGTTCAGTTGCGGCCGTTGGGCGAGTTCAGGTGGTCGGTGCTGGCCGTCGGGTCGGTCGTCTGCGGGCTCTGGCTCGACGACGACAGGCGCTGACCGGCCTTGGTCTTGGCGGTCTCCGCCGCACCCTTGGCGGTCGCCGCGGCGCTGCGCACGGACGAGCGGGCCGCGTCGGCCGCGTCACCGAGCCGGCCGTGACTGTGCCCACGACCGCCACCGCCGGCGCCGGAGCGGGCCGCGTCCAGCGAGCGGCTCGGGTCGTACTCGTCCCACTGCTGCTGCCGACGCTTGCGCATGATCGCGGCGGCACCGAACGCGGCGCCGGCGACCAGGATCGCGGCAACGATCGGCCAACGGCGTCCGGACGATGACGACGACTCGACCATCTTGGCGGCGCGCTTGCCGTTGCCGTTTCCGTTGCGCCGAGAGCGGCGGACGGCCTTCGCGGCGTCTCGCGCGTTGTGGCCTGCCGTCGACGCCAGCGGCCGGAGCGACGAGCGGGTCGTCTCCCAGGTGCCGCGGGTCGTCTCCCAGCCGGTGCCGGCCATGTCGCGGGCCCGCGTCGCGGACGGAACGACGAAGTCACGGGCGGCGTCGACGCGCGGCCGGACGGCCGTGGTCACCCCGCCGGCAGCGTGACCCGCGGCCGCCTTGAGATGCTCGAAGCTGTCACCGAGCTCGGTACGGACCAACTCCGCGTGAGTTCTCCGCCGGATACCAAACACCAGACCCCCACCTTCCTGGGCGTAGTTCCTCCTGCATCCTCCACCTTTGGACGTGTCCGCATTGCCGGAACGGGCACATGGGAGGATCGAACTGAAACTCACCGACGATGGAGGAGTACCCGTGGCTGAGACCCTTTACGCCACCCTGCACACGAACCGCGGCCCGATCCGTCTGGAGCTGTTCCCGAACCACGCGCCGAAGACCGTGCGTAACTTCGTGGAGCTCTCCGAGGGGACCCGCGACTACGTGGACCCGCGTACCGGGCAGAAGGGCAACGGTCCCTACTACGACGGCACCATCTCGCACCGGGTGATTTCCGGCTTCATGGTCCAGATGGGCGACCCGACCGGCACCGGTCGCGGCGGCCCGGGCTACGAGTTCGGCGACGAGTTCCACCCGGAGCTGCGCTTCGACCGCCCGTACCTGCTGGCCATGGCCAACGCCGGCCCGGGCACCAACGGCTCGCAGTTCTTCATCACCGTTGGCCCGACCCCGCACCTGAACAACCGCCACACGATCTTCGGCCAGGTCGCCGACCAGGATTCGGCCAAGGTCGTCGACGCGATCGCCAACACCCCGACCAGCCACGGCGACAAGCCGCTGGACGACGTGGTGATCGAGCGGGTCGAGATCCAGCGGGTCGACAGCTGATAGACGAAGCCAGGTACCTTTCTTGGCATGAATGAATCGCCCCCGACGGCGGCGCCAGTCTGCTATCGCCACCCGTCGCGGGAGACGTGGGTGCGTTGCACGCGATGTGAGCGCCCGATATGCCCAGATTGCATGCGCGAGGCCTCGGTCGGGCATCAGTGCCCGGAGTGCGTCGCGGAAGGTCGCCGGACTCAGCGGTCGGCGCGCACCGCCTTCGGAGGCAGTGCCGCCGGCCGTCACGGCTATGTGACCATCGCGCTGATCAGCCTCAACCTGCTGGCCGCGCTCATCGGCCTGGCCTTCTACGGCCTGGACACGCTGATCCCCCGCGGCGGCCTGTTCACCGGCACGACCCAGCTACAGGCGTTCGGCGGGGTCATCGGGCCGTCGTTCCAGTTCCCGACGAACGGGGGCTGGGTCAACTACACCGGCGTGTACGACGGCGGCTACTACCGCTTGATCACCGGGGTCTTCCTGCACTACGGGATCATCCACCTGCTCTTCAACATGTGGGCCCTGTGGGCGGTCGGTCGTTCGCTGGAGGCCGCCCTCGGCCCCATCCGCTACGGGGCCCTCTACCTGCTCGCCGGCATCGGCGGCAGCGTCGCGGCACTGCTGGCCGACCCCAACTCGCTCACGGCGGGCGCCTCGGGCGCGCTGTGGGGCCTGTTCGTGGCGTTCTTCGTCGTCCTACGCAAGCTCGGACGCAGCACGTCCTCGATCGTCGGCCTGTTGGTGATCAACCTGTTCATCACCTTCACGCTGCCCGGCATCTCCTGGGCGGGCCACCTCGGCGGCGGCCTGGCCGGCGGCGTGGTGGCCGCTGTCCTGGTCTACGCCCCACGCGCGAACCGCACGCTCATCCAGGTGTCCGGCTGCATCCTCATCTTCGTGGCGCTGGTGGGGCTGACCCTGAGCGCCAGTTCGTTCTAGACCCGCACGGCTTCCAGGGCCTCGGCGACCTCTTCCACGGGGGCGCCGAGGTCGTTGCGGCTGAAGATGTGCACCGAGTCGCCGGCGTCGATCTCCAGCGTCTCGTTGCGTACCCCCGCGTGCCCGCGCCGATCCACGGAGATCTTCTCCACCGCCGACCAGGGGATGTGCCGCCGCCGGGCGAAGCCGGTGAGCACCGTGAGCCCGGTCGGGTCGGCGGCCAGCCGCTCGGGCGCCAGCAGGTCCCGGAATCCCCAGATGGCCAGCCCGGCCCCGGCCACGCTGGCCACGGCCACCGCCACGGCGTCGGTGGCGAACACCGCCGCCAGCACCACCAGCAACACGGCGCCCGTGAGCTTGAGGGTCGGCAGGGCGGGCCGAACGCGCCAGCGAGTCGTCACCGCACAAGCATCCCAGCCAGGGTGGGCCCGAGCACGACGTAGGATTCGGGCAAGGCTCACGTTACCGGGGAGTAATCATGCGGGACGCGGTCATCGTCGGTGCGGTCAGGACGCCGGTCGGACGCCGAAAGGGCGGTCTGTCGGGCGTACACCCGGTGGATCTTTCGGCCCATGCCCTTCGTGCCCTGGCCGAGCGGCTCGCCCTGGACCCGGCTGAGGTCGACGACGTGGTCTGGGGCTGTGTCTCGCAGGTCGGTGACCAGTCCTGGAACGTGGCCCGCGGCGCGGTCCTCGCGGCCGGCTGGCCCGAGTCGGTGCCGGGCACGACGCTCGACCGGCAGTGCGGCTCCAGCCAGCAGGCGATCCACTTCGCGGCGGCGGCGGTAATCGCCGGCCAGAGCGACCTGGTGGTCGCCGGCGGCGTCGAGTCGATGAGCCGGGTGCCGATGGGCTCGAGCATCGGTGCCGGCAACGCGTTCGGCGACCTGGTGCGCGCCCGCTACCGCGACCACGAGGGCTTCGCCGCCGACGACCCGGTGCCGTTCAGCCAGGGTGTCGGCGCGGAGACGATGGCCGCCCGGTGGGGCTTCGACCGTGCGCGGCTCGACGGCTACGCCCTGGCCAGCCACGAGAAGGCGGCCGCCGCGCAGGACGCCGGCCTGTTCGACGCCGAGATCGCGCCTGTGGCCACCGCCGACGGCGGCAAGGTCGCGGCCGACGAGGGTGTGCGGCGCGACACCTCCCTGGCCAAGCTGGGCGAGCTCAAGACCCCGTTCAAGGCCGACGGCGTGGTGACCGCGGGTTCCGCGTCACAGATTTCCGACGGTGCCGCGGCGCTGGCGGTGACGACGAGCGAGTGGGCGGCCCGGCACGGCCTGCGGCCGCTGGCCCGGATCCACACCGCGGTGGTCGCCGCGGACGACCCGGTGGTGATGTTGACCGCGCCGATCCCGGCCACCGCCAAGGCGCTGCGCCGCGCCGGGTTGGGCATCGAGGAGATCGGCGTGTACGAGGTCAACGAGGCGTTCGCCCCGGTGCCGCTGGCGTGGCTGGCCGAGACCGAGGCCGACCCGGCCCGCCTCAACCCGCGTGGCGGCGCGATCGCGATCGGCCACCCGTTGGGCGGCTCCGGCGCGCGGATCATGACGACGATGCTGCATCACATGCGGGACAACGGAATCCGCTACGGCCTGCAGACCATGTGCGAGGGCGGCGGCATGGCGAACGCGACGATTGTCGAGGCACTATAAGGGTTACTGTCCACTTTTAGGGCAATGATCCTAATGGAGGTTTAAGGAAGTCGGCATAGGGAAGCCGCGACCCTCCAGCGAGCAGCGTCGTTGTGACTGGCATGGACGTCTTCTCCCGTACGTTCCTGCCAGCCGCCGCGGAAGCCGGTGTGGCTATCCCCACCGTCAGCCGCCACATGCCGGTCTTCCGGCGCTGTGTAGCCGCCGACGATGCCGCCGCGCTGGTGGCCCGGTGCACCCGCGCCGACCGCCCCGCGCAGGGCGAGTACCTGATGCTTTTGACCTACCGTCGCCTGGTCGTGACCCACGAGTCGCGGATGCTGCACCGCCTCCGGCTGCATCTGAACACGGAACTGGGTCACCTGGGCAACGTGACGTGGAACCCCGATCCGCGGCTGTCCGCGGTTGAGTTGGCGGCCACGGCCGTCGACGGGGTTCGGGAGCGATTCTGGATCCGGGTCGGTCACGCCAAGCAGGTGTGGCACCTGGACGCGCTGCTGAGCCACGTCTTCCGCCCGCGCACTGCCCGCGCGGGAGTCGGGACGGCGGCCGGGGCTGGTGCCCCGGCCGCCACCCGCGATGCGCTGCGCCGCGACACCGGGGCGTGGGAAACGCTGGGCCGCTCGCGGCACGCCGTCGCGGTGGCTTTCTAACCTTCCTCTTACATCGCCTGGTACGCCGGTCGGCCATGATGGGCCGGTGGCAGATGGCCTGGTGCTCGTCGTCGAAGACGAACGGGCGATCGCGGACCTGATCCGGCTCTACCTGAGCCGGGACGGGTTCGGCGTGCACGTCGAGCACGACGGCGAGGCCGGTCTGGCAGCGGCCCGCCGGGTGCGCCCGGTGGCCTGCGTGCTCGACATCGCCCTGCCGGGCCTGTCCGGCACCGAAATCTGCCGGCGCCTGCGCGAGGGCGGCGACTGGACCCCGGTCATCTTCCTGACCGCCCGCGACGACGAGGTCGACCGGATCGTCGGCCTGGAACTCGGCGCCGACGACTACATCACCAAGCCGTTCTCGCCCCGCGAGCTGGTCGCCCGCCTGCGCGCGGTGCTGCGGCGGGCCTCGGGCGGCGTGGCCGCCGCGGCCGAGCGTCCGCGCACGGTCGGCCCGCTGACCCTGGACCCGGGCCGCCGCAGCGTCACCGTCGCCGACGTGCCGGTGCAGCTCACCTCCACCGAGTTCGACCTGCTGGCGCACCTGGCCGGGCGACCCGGACGGGTGTTCACCCGCGAGGAGCTGCTCGCCGCCGTCTGGGGGTACGCCGCGCATTCGGGCACCCGCACCGTCGACGTGCATATCGCCCAGGTGCGCGGCAAGCTCGGCGCTGCCGGCGCGCTGATCCGCACCCACCGCGGCGTCGGGTACGCGATCGATGCCTAGGACCCTGACTGCCCGCGCCGCTCTGGTCGGCTGTGCCGTCGCTGTCGTGTCCGTGCTGGTGACGGCGCTGGTCGCGATTCCGTTGGCGGCGCGCACGGTGGAGGCGCGTACGCGCGAGTCACTGGCCGCCGAG
Organism: Asanoa ishikariensis; assembly: GCF_900107455.1. Lineage (GTDB taxonomy): Bacteria > Actinomycetota > Actinomycetes > Mycobacteriales > Micromonosporaceae > Asanoa > Asanoa ishikariensis. Next base: position 242,065 of record NZ_FNQB01000001.1, read on the forward strand.
GCCACCGTGGTGGCGGCCGCACTGCGGGCCACCCCCCGCCCGGCCGGCGACCAGAAGCTGCTGGACGCGTTGCGCAACCGGGACATCTCGCTGTTCGTGCTCCGCCGGGGCGTACCGGACCAACCGGGCCTGCCACCGGCGGTGCTGGAGCAGGTGACCGACGGCTCGTTCTCCGGCCGCGCGGTCGTCGGCGGCGTCCCGTCCCTTGTGGAGGCGCGCCCGATCAACAACAACGGCAACGCGGTGGTGCTGACCCACCCGCGGGCCACCGGCATCTGGCGGGCGATCGGCCAGAACCTGTGGCTGGCGCTGCTCGCGGGCCTGGCCGCCGGCGTACTGGCCGGGGTCCTACTGGGCAGCCGGCTGGCCCGCCCGATCCGCAACGCCGCTCTGGCCGCGAGGCGCCTCGGCGGTGGCGAACGCGGCGTCCGGGTGCCGGTCGAGCCTCCGCAGGAGGTGGAGTCGCTGGCACACGCGCTCAACGGGCTGGCCGAAGCACTGTCCACAAGTGAGGGCCGACAACGGGACTTCCTGCTGTCCGTCTCGCACGAGCTACGTACGCCGCTGACCACGATCCGCGGCTACGCCGAGGCGCTGTCGGACGGCGTGATCGAGGGCGACGGCGCCGCCCGGGCGGGCCGCACGGTGCTGGCCGAGGCGGAACGCCTGGACCGACTGGTCACCGACCTGCTGGCCCTGGCCCGCCTGGACGCGGTCGACTTCCCGCTGACCCCGCTGCCGGTCGACCTCACGGCGATCGTGGCCGAAACCGCCAACACCTGGCGCCCTCGTTGCGCGGCGGCCGGCGTCACCCTGGTCGTGGAGGCGCCGGCGTTCCCGGTGCCGGCCTTCACCGACCCGGGCCGCACCCGCCAGATCCTCGACGGCCTGCTGGAGAACGCCTTGCGGGTGGTCCCGGCCGGCGCCCCGATCGTGCTGGCCACCCGCCCGGGCTCCTTCCTCGAGGTCCGCGACGGCGGCCCCGGCTTCACCGAGGACGACCTGCCGCTGGTCTTCGAACGCGGTGCCCTACGCCAGCGCTACGACGGAGTCCGCAAGGGCGGCAGCGGCCTCGGTCTGGCCCTGGTGCACGGCCTGGTCCGCCGCCTGGGCGGCCAGATCGAAGCCGGACATGCCCCGGAAGGCGGCGCCCGCTTCACGATCACGCTGCCGCCACAGCCTTACGAAGCCCTTACCTTCGCCTGATCGCTCCCTCGTGGTCGTCGCTCATCGTGGGTGCTGACAGAGCAGAGAGGGAGACCATGAGGCGTTGGCTTGCGGGAATCGGTCTGGTCGCGGTTGTCGGGCTCGGCCTGACGGGCTGTGGGGCCGTGGGTGGTGCACCGGCCGGCGACGACGCCGGGGTCGAGGTGTCGGCCGGGATGGGTGTCGAGGGGCAGGCGTTGGTCGCGATGGGGTTCGACCCCGACGAGATCACGCCGGCTGAGCTCGCGCAGTTGAAGGCCGTGGCGCCCAGTGCCTCGCCTTCGCCCGGGGAAAAGGGCAAGGACCGGGAGCGCGGCAAGCGGCTCAAGGCGCGGGTGCTGCTGCGGAAGAACACGCTGCACGGCGAGGCGGTCGTCAAGACCAAGGACGGCGGTACGCAGACCGTGCTCGTGCAGCGTGGGCAGGTCACGGCCGTCGACGGGGACTCGCTCACCGTCAAGAGCAGCGACGGGTTCACCATCACCTGGTCGTTCGCCGACGATCTGCGCGTCGTCGAACGGCGTAACTCCATCCAGGCCGACGAGCTCGCCGTGGGTGACCAGGTCGGGGTGGCCGGCACCAAGGACGGCGACGGCGGCGCCGCGCGGCTGGTCGTCATCCCGCGCGAGAAATGAGAGAAGTCGGGGCTCCCGAGAACCGGGGGCCCCGACACCACTCAGTACACCCGGTCGCCGATGAAGTCGTCGTGGCCGTAGCCGACCGGGTTCGGGAAGTTGCGGGACTCGAAGGACCACTGCTGCCGGGTGCTCGACCCGCAGTTGGCCAGCCGCAGGCGCGGCGTGCCCAGCAGCGGGCTGTCGAAGGCCAGGCACAGGGCGCTGTTGCCGGCCGCCTTGATCTGGTTGCCGGCGAACACCCATTTCTGGTTGGCGCCGCCCGTGCAGTTGTAGATGTTGACCGCCGTGTTCGCGGTCAGCGAGCCGCCCGAGACGTCCAGGCAGCGGTCGTGCGAGAGCTCACTGTGCAGCGACTGCCGCGCCGGGTCGTACCAGAAGCCCTGGTTGCGGCCGCCGTGGCAGGCGTACGACTGCTGCGCCGTGCTGTTTCGCGAGTCGTAGCCCTTGCCGTCGACGCACTTTCCGGTGCCGGCGTTGCGTAGTTGCTTGAACTCCAGCAGCCCGCCGACCAGCGTGCCGTGGCCGGTGCTGGCCTGGTCGACACAGGTGGCCTGCGGCAGCGCGGACGCCACGAACGCGGTCATGCACTCGGCGAACATGCCGTGGCCGCGGGCGTTGGGGTGGAACGACTGGCGTGCGGCGTTCTCGTTCCAGATCCCGACCTCGATGTACAGGCCGCGGACGCTGGTGTTGTCGGTGCACACCTCGTGGCCGTGGAACAGCCGGCTGGCGTCGAGGTAGCGGGTGCCGGTGTTGACCGCCGCCTGGCGCAGGCCGCGCTCGAACAGCGGGACGGCCTTGTTGCGGGCGAACGCCGCGTCGGCGAGATAGAGCAGGCAACCGCCGGAGTACCAGCCGGGGAAGTTGGGGTTGTCCTCGACGTCGGGGCTGCCGGGGCTCGGGTAGGACTGCAGGACGAGCTCGTAGTCGGCGGCCAGGTAACCGGCCGCGGTCATCGTGGCGCGGATGCTGCGCAGCGCGTCTTCGACCGCCGCCCGAGTGCCTTCGACCCGGGTCGTCCACACATCCGTGTACGTCGGGTAGCAGGCGCCCTGGAAGAACACCCGGCGGATCGCGCAGTCGGTGGCCACGGGGCCGAACTGGATCGTCCCGTCGCCGTTGGCGCCGGCCACCACCCAGATCAGCTTGACGCGGGTGTTCCGCGCTTTGATCGCCAGGTTGTCGCCCTGGTTGAGCTCGTTCCACTGGGTCGGACCGCCGGCGATCAGGTTCCACGGTGTGGCACCCGAGCAGGCGATGTTGAACTGGGTGTCGGACGCGATGCCGGTGCGGAACACCGCCTGGTCGTACGACCGGTCGCACCAGTTGCCGTCCTGGTGTGTGCCGGGGACGTAGTTGCCGACGCCTTCGCCGGAGATCTCGCTGTCACCCATGGTGACCAGCGCGGTCTTGCGCTCTTCGAGAGGGCGGACGGCGGGGCTGCCGTAAAGCGTGGTCGCTTCGGCGGCGCGGATCGCTTCGAGGTTGGCCGGCAGCGGCTGGACGGGCGGACGGTCGGCCGCGCCGGCGGTGCTTCCGGTCGCGACGAGGGACGGGAGGACGAGGCCCGCGACGAGCGCCGCGGCGGCGAGGGTACGCCGCAGTGGCACCCGGAGCGCGTTGCCTGGCAACCCTTTGCGGGAGTCGAGCATCGACGCACTCCTTTCGGCTCAATCGGAAGGTATCGATTGAGTTACCGGAGAGTAGCCTGATGAACCCGCATATGTGAATAGTCCTCAGGTGATTGGCCGAGCCCTATCGGGGGAACGGCTGGATGGGCGAAGGACGATCTTCAAACGGAGCCGGTAGGCTGGTGCGGATTTGTCGTCCGCCCTGGAGATTCCGTTGAAGCTCTCGATCCTCATGCCGGTCTACAACGAGGAAGAACGCATCGCGGAGGCGCTCAAGCAGGCGCTCGCGGTCGAGTACCCGTGCGAGATCGAACTGGTCGTGGTCAACGACGGCAGTCGTGACGGCACCGGTGCGATCCTCGACGGCGCTGCCGATGACGCGCGCCTACGGGTCATCACGCACCCCCGCAACGCGGGCAAGGGTGCGGCGATCAAAACCGCGGTCGACAGCGCGAACGGTGACTACATGGTCATCCTCGACGCCGACCTCGAGTACGACCCCCTGGACATCCCGAAGCTGCTCGACCCGGTCCTCGACGGGCGCGCCAAGGTTGTCTACGGCAATCGGACCTTCGGCAGCCACAGCGCCTACAGCTTCTGGTACGTGATGGGCAACAAGGCCGTCACCACCGCCGCGAACGTCCTCTTCAACTCCTACATCGGTGACCTGGAGACCTGCTTCAAGCTGCTTCCGGTCTCGCTCTACCGGTCACTGGAGATCAAGTCGCGAGGCTTCGGCATGGAAGCCGAAGTGACCGGCAAGCTCCTGCGCCGCAAGATCCGGCCCTACGAGGTGCCGATCAGCTACCGGGCTCGTGGTCGTGAAGAGGGCAAGAAGATCACCTGGAAAGACGGCGTCGAAGCACTGTGGATCCTGGGCCGCGAGCGCGCCCGCAAGCGCTGACCACCGACGCGCTCACCATCGGTGAGCTGTCCGAGCGCTCCGGCGTCGCACCGTCCGCGCTGCGCTACTACGAGCGGCTGGGGCTGATCCGCGCCGGCCGCACCAGCGGCAACCAGCGCCGCTACGACCGTGCAGAGCTGCGCCGGGTGGCCTTCATCCGGATCGCGCAGCAGGTCGGTGTGACGCTGGACGAGATCGCCGCCGCGCTGGCCGAGCTGCCCGACAACCGCACGCCGACCCGGGCCGACTGGAGCCACCTCTCCGCACTCTGGCGCACCCGGTTGGACGAGCGCATCGCGTTGCTCGAGGAGCTGCGCGACGACCTCTCCGAGTGCATCGGCTGCGGCTGCCTGTCCATGCAGCGTTGCCAGCTCTACAACGCCGGTGACCGGCTGTCGGCCGACGGCAGCGGCCCGCAACTGTTGCTGCGGCGGGCCGCCCGCCGGGTCACGAAGGATTGACCAGCAGCACCTTGCCGATGTGCTCGTTCTCCTCGACCACCCGGTGCGCGTCGGCGGCGCGCGCCATCGGGAGCCGCCGGTCGATCACGGGACGGATCCGGCCGGCTTCGATCAACGGCCACACCGTCTCGCGTACGCCGGCGATGATCGCGGTCTTCTCCGCCGCCGGACGGGCCCGCAGCGTGGTCGCGGAGATCGAGCCGCGCTTGGCCATCAGCTTGCGGAAGTCGAGCTCGGCCCGCCGGCCACCCTGGGTGCCGATGGTCGCGATCCGCCCGTTGCTGGCCAGCGCCGCGATGTTTCGGTCCAGATAGGACGCGGCGATGATGTCGAGGATTACGTCGGCGCCACCGAGGCCCTGGGTGACCTCGACGAAATCCTCGGTGGAGTAGTCGATGACGTGGTCGGCACCGAGCGCCAGCAACGCCTCGTGCTTCACCTTGCGTGCCGTGGTGATCACGCGGGCGCCGAGCGCCTTGCCGAGCTGGATGGCGAACGTGCCGATCCCGCTGGATCCACCATGGACCAACAACGTCTCGCCCTCGGCCAGCCGCGCACCGCGCACCACATTGGACCAGACCGTGCAGGCCACCTCGGGCAGCCCGGCGGCCTCGTCGAGCGCCACGCCGGCGGGCACCGGCAGCAGATGGTCGGCGGGCACGGCGACCCGCTGCGCGTAGCCGCCCCCGGACAGCAGCGCACACACGGGTTCGCCGTCGAGCAGCCCGGCGCACTCCAGCCCCGGATAGGGCGAGGAGCCGGGCGGCGGGTTGTAGTGCCCTTGGCGTTGCAGCAGGTCAGCCCGGTTGACCGCGGACGCGACGACCTCTACCAGGACCTCGCCCGGCCCCGCCGTCGGATCCGGCACCTCCGCCCAGGTGAGCACCTCGGGTCCGCCCGGCTCGTGGATCGTTATCGCGCGCATGCCCTTTCTTACCCTGTCCTGGGGCGCATGGCAGACTTGACCCCGCGTCCAGGAGGGTTCGCCTAGTGGCCGATGGCGCTGGTCTTGAAAACCGGTAAGGCAGCGATGTCTTCGTGGGTTCGAATCCCACACCCTCCGCTCCGGCTCCTCAGCGTGGCCTGCGCGCCACCGCGAAGACCGACTGGCCGAACGGTGGCCGGACCCGTTGCTCGACCGCCTTGGTCGCGGGCAGCACCAGCTTGTCGTAGAACTTGACCATCGCGCCTTCCTTCGGCGTGAGCCGGAAGACGCTCGTGGCCATGTAGTAGCCGATGAGCCCGAGCGCGTTCGTGTAGTTGATCCGTTCGACCCGCAGGTCGGCGCGCTGCATGACCCGGGCCAGCGACCTGATCGTGTAGCGCCGGACGTGGCCGGTGGCGATGTCCACCGGGCTCATCGCGAACGGGAACGCCGGCACGATGATGACCACCGCGCCGCCCGGCCGGACCAGCCGGCCCATGCTCTGCAGCGCGCGGCGGTCGTCCTCGATGTGTTCGAGCACGTTGTACGAGACCGCCGCCGTGTACGCCCCGTCGACCTCGCTGGGCAGCAGCATCTGGCGCACTTCGATGTCGGTGTGGCCGGCCAGCCGATCCTTGAGCGCGATCAGCCGGTCCGGATCGGCCTCGGTCGCCGTGAACCGGGCAGTGTGTGGTGCCCACTCGAGCGCGTAGTCGCCGAGTCCACTCCCGATCTCGATCGGGTTGCTGCCCAGATAGGGCTGTGCCAGTTCGGCGAACCAGCGCCGGTGGTTGACCGCTGTGGCCAAGCCTTCGAGTACCTCGGACTGGACTTGTTGATCCCCGGTGATCTCGGCCATCTGTCGCCTCCCCCGGTAGGGACAGTTACCTCGATGGAACGTGAGAGCCCTTCCCTATTGGTTACGGTATGAAAACCTAGGTCGGATGTGTCAGAGATCCGGTGATTTGCCGGTCTGCCACGGAAACCCCTGACAGGCGGTGGAGGAGCCGATGGCGGTGGGTGGGATAGGCGAGACCGACACGTCGGATCTGCCTCGGGTGGCCGATGTGGCGCCTGTGACCGACCGCCGGTCGCGCTGGCTGCGGCTCATGCGGCGCGGGCCGGCCCAAGATCTGGCCGCCGTGGCCACCTATGTCCTACTTGCCTTCTGGGCGACCTACCGGATCTGGCTGCACCCCACCTGGGGCCTCGCCGCCAACCGCGCCGACCAGGCCTTCTTCGAGTGGATGCTCGGGCACGGCGCCCTGGTCGCCACCGGCCAGGCGTCACCGTTCTTCTCGGACCAGATGAACGCGCCGGTCGGCATCAACCTGATGGCCAACACCTCGGTGCTCGGCATCTCGATTCCGCTGACCCCGGTGACCCTGCTGTTCGGCCCGCACGTCGCCTTCAACGTCTTCCTCACCGGCGCGCTGATCCTCACGGCGGTGGCCTGGTACCTGGTGCTGTCCCGCTACCTGCTCAAGCGCCGGTTCGCGGCCTGGATCGGCGCCGGGTTCTGCGCGTTCGCGCCCGGGATGATCTCCCAGGCCAACGGCCATCCCAACCTGGTCGCCCAGTTCCTCGTGCCGGTGCTGATCTGGCGCACGCTGGAGCTGCGCCGCCCGCGCTGGCTCCGCAACGGCGTCCTGCTCGGCGTCGTGGTCATCTGGCAGGCGTTCATCAACCTGGAGATCCTGTTCATGACCGCCGTCGGCCTGGTGATCTTCCTGGCCGTAGCCGCGGCGATCCGCTGGCGGGAGGCCCGGGCCACCTGGCGACCCTTCCTGTTCGGGTCGCTGGTCGCGGTCGGCGTCGCCCTGGCGGCCCTCTGGTATCCGATCGCCATGCTGCTCACGGGACCCCAGTCCTACAGCGGCCTGCCGTACGAGGTCCGTGGCTACGGCGCCGACCTCGCGGCGTACGTCGGCCTGTCCCGCGAGTCCCTGCTGGGCTCCATGGACTCCGCCCGGGGGCTGGCGCAGAACGCCGCGGAGGAGAACTCCTTCTTCGGCTGGCCGCTGGTCGTGCTCACGGTCGTGGTGGTGGTCGCGTTGCGGCGCAGCGCGGCGGCGATCGGGCTGTTCGTGGTCGGCGTCGTCTTCGCCTACCTCTCGCTCGGCCCGGTGGTGCGGCTGCACGGCTCGCCGACGGGTCTGCCGTCGCTGTGGCAGTCGCTGCACGACGTGCCGGTGCTGAGCTCGGCGGTGCCGACCCGGTGGGCGCTGGCCGTCACCCCGATCGTCGGGCTCCTGCTGGCGCTGGGCGTCGCGGCGGCGCAGCAGCGTTCAGACGTGCTGCGCGGGAGGGCGTTGATCGCGTTCCGGGCGGTCGGGGCGGCGGTGCTGCTCGTGGCGCTGGTGCCGATCGCGCCGACCGCGCTGCCGGCGACCAAGTTGTCCGACACGCCGTTGTTCGTCTCGTCGGGGACGTGGGCGCGGTATGCCGCCGGGGGCAAGAGCATCGTCTTCGTGCCCATGCCGACCTCCGGGGTCAACGACCCCATCCGCTGGTCGGCCATGACGATGACCCGGATGCCGCTGGCCGGTGGCTACTTCCTGGCACCGGTCGGCCCCGAGCGGATCGCGAACTTCACGTCGGAGTTCCGGCCCACCAACTACTACCTGCGGTACGTGAGCCGCACCGGCCGGGTCCCGTCCGCCGCGCCGGGGACCCGGGCCAACGCACTGGCCGACCTGTCCTACTGGAACGCCGGCGCGGTGGTCGTGCCCAAACGCCGAGACTCGACGCTGTGGGTCAAGACCTTGACCGAGTTGTACGGCGTACCGCCGCAGAAGGTCTCCGACGTCTGGCTCTGGGACCCGGCGACGCTAGCTCGCTGAGCGGCCGCGCTGCTTGACCGGCGGACGTTGCATGGCCGCCACGAGTGCTGCGGGATCAGGCGGGTCCGGCAGCGGGCTCGGGTTGTCGGTGCGCAGAGCGTCGAGGGCCAGCGCGAGGAACCGGGGTGCGCTGCTGGGCACCTCGGCGCCGACCGTCCGGATGATCGCGGCGTTGGCGATGAGCAGCAGGGGCACATCCTCGGGTACGAAGTCCGCGCGCAGCGTGCCCTGGGCCTTGGCGGCCCGGATCAGCCGGTTCTGGGTGGCGTACAGCCGGTTGCGGAGCGTTTCCAGGGCGCCCGAGGCCGGGAGGGTCAGGGTGAGCACGTCGGTGACGGTGGCGTCCTCGGCCTGGATGGCGCAGAGCTGTTCCAAATAGCTGCGGAAGGCTTCCCACGGGTCGTCGATCAACCGGGCCTCCTCGGCGGCGGCCAGGTAGCGCCCGGCCCGCTCAAGAAAGACGGCCTCGACGAGCTCGGTGCGGTCGGGGAAGCGGCGGTAGAGCGTGCCGATCCCGACGCCGGCCTCCTTGGCGATCTCCTCGACCGGTGCGTGCACGCCCTGGGCCGCGAAGACCCGCCGGGCGGCGTCGATGATCCGTTGCCGGTTGCGTTCGGCGTCCGCGCGGAGCCGTGTGCTCACTTCAGCAGCCTATCGAAAACGGAACTCTGACCTCCCTTTAAAATTTAGTTGCTGCGTCAATGACCATGCTCACGATCATGGGCTGTCCGCCTTGCGGCGTGGCACAGTTCCACGGGGTCGACCAACGGGAAGAGGGACCGGCACATGGGCACGGCAATCGTTGTAGGTGGCACCGGCGGACTGGGACTGCCCATCGCGGCGCATCTCGCCGCCCGGGGTGACACGGTCGTGGTCACCAGCCGCACGAAGGACGGGGCCGAGGCCGCGGCCGCCGAGATCGGTGCAGGCGTCCAGGGCCTGGCGGTCGACCTGTCGAAGCCGGAGACCATCGAGGCCGCACTCGCGCCGATCACCGAGGTGGACCACCTGGTCCTGACCGCGATGCACCCGACGATGAGCACGCTCGCCGAGTTCGACGTGGTCGCCGCTGTGACGGCGCACACGGTCAAGCTGGTCGGCTACGTCGAGGTGGTGCGGGTCCTGCGCGACCGATTCCGCCCGAACGCCTCCGTCGTGCTGTTCGGCGGCGTGGCCAAGGACCTGCCTTACCCGGGTTCGACCGTGGTCACCACCCACAACGCGGGGCTCGGCGGCCTGGCCAAGACCCTGGCCGGCCAGATCGCACCGCACCGGATCAACGTCATCCACCCGGGCGTCGTCGGGGACAGCCCGCGCTGGCGCGAGGTGCCGAACCACCCGCACGTGGCCCGCAGCCCGATCGGCCGCCTGGTCACGGTGGCTGAGATCGTTGACGCCACCGAGTTCCTGCTGCGCAACAGCGGCATCAACGGCCAAGAGCTCTACGTCGAAGGCGGCGTCCTGACCTCATAAGCGTCCCTGGCTGAGGTCCGCGCGGCCATGCCAGGTACGCCCCACCCAGAGGTACTTGGGTGGGGCGTACCTGGCAGTGAAGCGAAACCCGATCAGGAGACCACGGCGTCTCGGTAGTAGTGGCGCAGGATCGTCTGGTAGCTGTTGCCCGCGTTCGCCAGGTCGCGCGAGCCGTACTGGGACATCCAGTCCCCGTCCACCCAGGCACCGCACGCGGTGGTGGTCGCGCAGTAGTGCGCCAGCAGGATGTTGCCGCTGCGGGTCATCCGGGTAGACCAGGTGGCGTCCACCGCAGCGGACGTCGATGCCAGCGCCGACGACGGCCGGTAGACCTGGTCGCCGGTGTCGTCACGGACGTCGTAGCACGCTCCGCCCGACGTCTTGCGGGTCGAGTGCAGCGCCCAGTACCAGGCGTAGCTCTTGACGGCTACGGCACCGGACTCCAGCGAGGCGTGCGGCCAACTGGAGATCCACTCGTTCGGAAGGACGTTCTTGACGTACGTCTTGAAGTCCACCCGGTCCACGCGCCCGAGACTGACCCGGTAGACCAGGATCGTGGTCGGCAACTTCGTGTTGGTGCCGTCGGTGCTGCAGCCGGTCGGCCCGCTCAGCAACTGGTGCGAGGCGTTGTTGTTCTTCAGCGTGGAGTTCAGGTTGCCCTTCGCCCCGGCCGCGAAGTCCTGTGTCGCCCCGGCGTAGTTGCTGTTGAAGTAGACCCGCACGGTTTTGCTGGTGCGGTTCCACACCGACGCGGCGTTGTTCTTCACGCACAGGCCCTGTCCGGCGCCCGCTCCCTTGAAGTCATAACAGGTCGGCTGGGTGGTGCCGTAGTCGTCCTGGGAGTCGGTGAAGTCGGAGACCGAACCGGCCTGGTTGCTGTTGTAGTAGTAGCAGAACTCGCCGCTGTCACAGACTCCGTCGCGGCTGGCGGCGGATGCCGCGCTCGGCGCGACCACGATGCCGACGATGGCCGCTACCAGCACGGCCAAAAGGCCCGGAACTCTTCTCATGGCGGGTCACCAGCCGCCCGGGACGTACGCCCAACCCAGGTAGTCGGACCGGTCGCGGAACGTGCTGGTCTGGTAGACGGTCGGCCCGGTGCTGATTGCGCTGTTGCCGCCGATGGAGAGCATCACGTGCCCGGCCGAGGTGGTCGAGGTGAAGAACACCGCTGTGCCCGCCGGCGGGACGGTGCCGGTGTGAATGCGGCCGCTGTCGCGCTGCCAGATGTAGTGCGCGCGGGCCGTGGCGAACCGGCCACTGGTGCCGAACGCCCGCTCGACGAACAGCTCGCACTCGTTGTTCCAGTCGGTGTGCCCGAGCCGCGCCTTCGCGAACGCGACGGCCTCGGTCGCGCGCGGGTCGGCCGGGTTGGTGGTGCCGCCGATGGCGTGCGAGGCGTTGTTGTTCTTCAGCGTCGCGTTGAGGTTGGCCTTCGCCCCGGCCGCGATCGACTGGGTCGCACCGGCGTAGTTGCTGTTGAAGTAGACCACCACGGTCTTGCTGGTGCGGTTCCACACCGATGCGGCGTTGTTCTTGATGCACAGGCCCTGTCCGGCGCCCGATCCCTTGAACTCGTAGCAGGACGGCTGGGTCGTGCCGTAGTCGTCGACCGACGTGGTGAAGTCGGAGACCGAGCCGGCGTAGTTGCTGTTGTAGTAGTAGCAGAACTCGCCGGTGTCACACGCTCCGTCGCGGGACGCCGCCGACGCGGGCGAGGCGACGGCCAAAATCGAGGTGGTGATGGCGAGCGCCGTGCCGACGACGGCGAGGCTCTTGCGGATGTTCATGATGTCCTTTCAGGACAGTGAGGGGTGGTTGGGTTCACTGCGCGCGCTGGTACTGCTCCCAGGTCTTGATCGGAATCCGGGGGCCGTCGTCCGGGCCGTGGTTGGCCAGGCCGTTCATGCCGAGGTAGTAGTCGCCGACCTGGTTCTGTGCCTGGCTGGACAGGTCGGTGTCGTTGATCGCCGCGGCGTGGATGTGCCACGGCCAGTCGCCCTGACTCGGGTCACGGACCCAGGCGGCGAAGCCGACCTGGCGCAATGCGCGGGCGACGGCGGTACGTTTCGCCGCGGTCATGCCGGTGACCGCGATGTCCACCACGCCGCCGCCGTCGTGCGTACCGGCCGAGGTCGGGTCTCCTCCGGGGTTGTAGGAGCCCTGCTCGAGCACCAGGGTGTAATCGAGCAGGCGCTGGGTCTCGGCCAACATCGCCTGCGTGCGGGCGTTCACGACGAACCCGTCACGCGTGACCTTCGTGCCTGGGCCGATCGTGTTGGTGACGGTGTAGCGGTTCAGCCCGAGCTTCGTCAGCGACGTCGTGCCGGGCAGCCCGTTGGCGGCCAGGCCGGTGTAGCCGAGCGAGCGCTGGTAGGCCGCGTACGCCGAGACCGTCAGGGTTCCGAAATAGCCGTCGACCCATTGCGCGTCCAGCAGGTTCTTAGCTTGGAGCGCCTGTTCGACGGCGAGCACGGAGCTCTTCGCGCCCGGCGTCAATGTGTTGTCGGCCCGGCGGGGGTCGATCTGGGCGGCCAGGACGGTGGCCTCCATGTCGACGACCGGCCGCGCGGCCGTGGTGCTGGTTCGCTGCGCTGTGGCGTCCGATGTCAGCGCCCAGGCATGAGCCGGTACGGCGACGGCCGCACAGAGCGCCGCGAGCCCGACGGCAAACCAGGGACGACGCATGGTCGATCCTCCTCGTGGTGAGTCGCGTGTGGAACGGACATCACCTTGCGAGGAGGGGTCAGGTGTTCGGTAGACCGCCGAGCTGTCAGATTCGCCAGGCCCGCACTGACCTGGATGGATGCGCTGTTGTCAGCTTGTCAGGCGGTGACGGTGACCATGAAGTACACGGGTCGGCGGGTGGGAAAGTATTCCTGCCCGTTGGCATCGACCATCTTCCAACTGACCCAGCACTTCCCTGGGCGGCTCGGCGCGGTGACCGGAACGCTGATCATCACCTGGTCGCCGGGCGGGGTGTCGCCGATCTGCACCCGATCCGGGGTCTGACAACCGTCGGCGTCAGCGGTGGGGTTGATCCGCGCCAGGAAGCGGTTGTGCCAGTCGACCTTTCCTACGTTGGCGAGGGCCCACACCTTCATGAACTGGGAGTTGGCCTTCACCTTCGTGCCATCGGGGATCGTGACATCGCCGACGAACTTGCTGGAGTCGCCGGGAATCAACGAGTCGGAGAAGGGTGTCGAGGACGGTGACGGCGAGGACGGCGGCGCCACCGCGGCGCTGGAGCCGCGCGGAGACGACCAGGGGTGGAAGGTGACGCCAACGACGGCGGCCACTGCGACCGCGGTGGCGGCGGCGAGCCACCACCACCGGTGTCGTCGCGCTTCCCGCACCTGCGGGTGCTGGTCTTCTGGCTCGAGCTCCTCCGTTGAGGTCTCGACGACAGCGAGGCCGGTGGTCAGCGCGTCCACAGTGGCCGGGGTGACCGCGGGCTCGCGGCGCTGGGCGTCTTCCCATCGGGAACGCCACTGATCCTCGTCCGCCTCGCACGCACGGACGAACTCGCGCGTGGTCTCCCACGAGGGAAATCTGGTCCCGGCGGCGGCCTCGTGCAGTGTCGTGTGGGAGATCCGGCCCGACCGCCCGGCCATCTTCCGGAATGACGGATCGCCCGCGGCGAAGCGCAGTGCCCGCAACTGTTCAGCGAACGCTTCGGCGGCGATCCGGTCCTGAGTCGACTCCGCGGAAGCACGCTCGTCCCTCATCCGTCCCCCATGTCAGACGTCGTCGTCAGGCGTTGTCAGGGCGTGTAAGAGGGTACCGAACGCGCTTCGGCAGCGATCAATGTGGTGGACGGCGACAAGGCCACCGTTGCATTGAAGGAGATCAGCGATGAAGAGTCTTTCCCGAAGGGGCGTGCGCATGCTCGCCTCCGTCGCGTTGGCTGTGCCGGCGGTGCTGGCGTTCGCCGGACCCGCGCAGGCCGAGGTCAACCCGCGCTGCGCGGGCTCGGTGCAGATCGGCGCGACGGCGTACGTCACCGTCGGCGGGCAGACCGCCGCGTCGGTCAAGCAGTACAAGGGATGCGGCAAGAACTACGCGTACACCTACGTGTGGCAGCAGTACCGGGCGAGCCACGGCGCGTACCAGGTCTGCACCTCGATCGTCACCGGGAACACGCTGCGCGACCTGCAGTGCTCGAGCGGCCCGGACGTCTGGTCTCTGGGTGCGAACACCCTGTCAGTGTGTACGCGGGCCCTGGGCGGCATCTCGGACGTGGCGCAGAAGGAAACCGAAGTGCGGTGCTGACCCGGCTGAAATGAAGCTAAGCGGGTGCCGCGACCTGCCACAGCGCACTGACCGGTTGTCGCCGAACGGCAGGGTGGACGTGCCGGTGTAGAGGACCACGCCGGCGAGAAGTCGTCCCCCAGCCGGTCGGCGAGCCGACGAAGGCCGCGGAAGTCGTCGGGTCCGACTGTCGAGGCCGCTTTGACCTCGACTTTGCCCTTGCCTGTGTCAGGAGGGCTTGATGACGCAGCCCGAGCAGAGCTTCGGCTTCGGGAGGGTGAAGGCCAGGCAGCACGTCTTGCGCTGGACGTTGATCTGGCCGCCCGGGCCGTTCTCCAGGTCGATGAGGTCGTCGAGCTCCAGCGCCGTCAGCAGCGTCGTGATGTTGTCGGCGGTCGAGCCCGGCAGCCAGTCGGCCGCGCGGAGCAGGCCGTAGGCGACACCGGAGGCGACCGAGCCCATCAGCGTGCGGGCACCGAGGCGGACCTCGCCGTGGATCGCGTCGAGCATCGGGTTGACGTGCTCGTCGAGCAGTGACGTGCGGAACGCCGACAGCAGGGCGGCTTCGTCGGGGACGACCACGACCTCCGGCAGGCCGGAGATGGCCAGCGGGTCCGAGGGGAGCACGGCGACGTCGATCGTGCGGCGGTAGCCCAGGGTCAGCAGCGGGCGATGGTCCTCGAAGTGCACAAGCACGTCGTCGGCGCGCAGCAGGGGGACGCGACGGGCCGAAGCCCAGCCCAGGACAGCGGGCAGGGTCAGCCAGTAGCTGTAGGACTTCCAGGCCAGCGCGGCGGCGGCGTGGGGTGATCCCCGCCAGCGGCGGGCGGCCGCGTCCAGGAGCTGCGGAAGGTGGGTGCCATCCGCTAGCGACGCGGCGGGCATCCAGCCGGCGGCGTCGTGGACCAGCAGGCCACGGGTGAGGCCGGGAAGATCGTCGGTGCCGAACATCGATCGCAACGTCGCACTGATGGGATCGAACGGGGCTCCGGCCATCGCGCGGAAGTCGATGGTCGCCGTCACCGCGACCCCACCGCCATCCGTGCCATCGAGTTCCCACCCATCGTGTGACGTCCCCTTGAGCTGGCCTAGTACCTCAGGTTCGCCAGCCGAAACAACATAGCGTGCTAAGGCTAGCCTAACCAGAGAAACGCGCGCCGGAGTGGGCCACTAATCATCTGAGTGCATGACGGCACTTCGCGCCGTGTCGACCAGGTCGCGCTAAGCGACGGTTGTCAAGGCATTTGTCGGTAACGCGGCACTTCTGGCCGGGTCGCGTTCTTGCGCAGCAGACTGGATTTCCGGGCCTCTAGGGGAGCCCCGGCCCCTAAAGGGATGCGTGATGCCGAGCTCACCGCCGCCGACTTCACCAATCTCGCCGATAGAACGCGCCGCCGAGTCGTTCGCGGCCGAACTGTCGCGCTGGCGGGTGGAACGCGGCCTCACGAAGAAACAGCTCGCCACCCAGATGGGCTTCGACCCGTCGTACGTCAGCCACGTCGAAGGCCGCCGCCACCGCCCGACCGAAGACTTCGCCCGCCGCGCCGAGGCCGTCCTCAGCGCGGGCGGAGCGGTCTGGCTGCGCTTCCAGGAGTACGACGACCTGCGCCACGCCCGCGGTGTCTCGCTGCCGCTGCGCGACCCGCCGGTGCCCGAGCAGTGGATGCCGCCGGGCACGGGCCTGATCGTGGAGCAAGAGGTGGCGACGCTCGCGTTCGTGGGCGACGAGTACCGGTGCGTGATCCGCCGGTCTCTTTACAACGCCGGCACGGAACCCGTGACCCGCTATCTGGTGCGGGTGGCCGTGGACCGCTATCCGGAGGACCCGGCGCTGTCCAACAAGCACCACCGCGACCACCCGCTGACCTTCGAAGAGCTCGACCTGCAGGCGTTCTGCGACGACCCGCCGACCCGCGAGGCGATGGACTGGCGCAAGAAGCACGACCGGGACGCGTTCAAAGAGGTGTGGCTGCTCTTCGAGAACGCCAACGGGCGGTTCCCGCTTTACCCCGGGGAGCGGGTCACCATCGAGTACGCGTACACGGTGGGTCAGGAGAAGTGGGGTCGCTGGTTCCAGCGTGCCGTGCGGCTGCCCACTCGCCGGCTCACCGTGCGGCTGGACTTTCCTGTCGAGCTGGACGCGCAGGTCTGGGGTGTGGAGACGTCGTTGTCGTCGGAGGAGGTGCCGCTGCGTACGCCGGTGCATCGGCGCACTGAGGGCGAGCGCAGCTTCTTCGAGTGGACCACCGACTCGCCGACGCTCAACGCGCGCTATCGGTTGGAGTGGCGGTTCCGGGCGGCGGTGCTGGAGACCAATGGGCGGACGTTGCCGCCGGCGGTGACCGTGCCGGCGCAGCGGCACGCGCCGCGGACGCCGAGCGAGCGGATGCGATCTGTCGGGGTGGTGCAGCGGGGCAGTGCGCTGCTCGCGCACCGGGCGGTGCCGCTGCGCTTGCCGGCTGATGCCGCGGCTGGTCGTGACGTGGTCGACCGGTTGTTCGCCGCGCTTGAGCGCATCGAGGAGATGCATATCTTCAGCAAGGGCGTTGGTCTGGCGGCGCCGCAGATCGGGCTTTCGGTGTCGATCGCCGTGGTGCGGCCGCAGGATCCGGCGGCCGAGCCGTTGGTGCTGGTCAACCCGCGGATCGTCGAGGCGTCGCCGCGCATCGACGAGCGCTACGAGGGCTGCCTGTCGTTCTTCGACGTGCGGGGGGTGGTGCCGCGTTCGCTGCGGATCGAGGTGGAGCACGCGGACTGGAGCGGCGCGCGGCGGCTGACGACGTTCGAGCACGGCTTGGCCCGGCTGGTGGCGCACGAGATCGACCATCTTGAGGGGCGGCTCTACGACGAGCGAATGCCGCCGGGTGCGGGGTTGGTCCCGATCACCGAGTACCGCGAAACCGGAGTGCCCTGGAGTTACTAGGGCTGGCTTGGGTTGCTTTGGCTTTGGGTTTGCGGGCAACCGGGTGCGGATGTGGCAGCGCAGCGGTGTCTGGCGGGAGCGACGGTCGCGCCCCACGCGAGCCCGAGCCTGGCTCTAGATGTCTCCGAAGGTGTCGTACTTGATCCGGACCGCCGGGACTTTCAGCTCGGCCAGCGTCCGCAGGGTGTTCTTGACCATCGCGGACGAGCCCGAGACGAAGAAGTCGTGGTCGCCCCAGGGCCCGTACCTGGCCAGGACCTCGCCGATGTTGCCCTGTTCGCCGACGAAGTTGCGGTCGTCGCTGCACGCCGGGACCACCGACAGCCACGGGTAGCGGGCCGCCAGTTTGTTGAGCTCGGGCAGGTCGTAGAGGTCGTCGCGGTCCTTGGCGCCGAAGAAGACGTGCACCCAGCGGGTCCGGTTGTAGCGGGTCAGCTCCTCGATCAGCGCTTTGATCGGGGCCAGGCCGGTGCCGCCGGCGACGCAGACGACGTCGCGGGTCGACTTGCGGTCGAGGGTCATCGTGCCCATCGGCGCCGCGATCCGGAGCAGGTCGCCGACCTGGACGCGGCGGACCAGGGCGCTCGACACCCAGCCGGCACCCAGCGCGCGCACGTGGAACTCGATTGTGCCCTCTTTGTTGGGGGCGTTGGCCATCGAGTACGTGCGCCAGAGCCGCGGTTGGTAGCGCGGTGCCTCGACGCTGACGTACTGGCCGGCGCGGTATTCCAGCGGGTACTGCAGCGGGCGGCAGGTGATCACGGCGATGTCGCGGCTGCGGCGTTCGTGGGTGAGGACTTCGGCGTGCCAGTACGCCGGGTTCGTGTCGGCCTCCGCGCCCGCGATCATTTTCTTCGCGATCACGTTGTACGCGTCGCCCCAGGCCTGGTCGTACTCGATGCTCCACGACTCGCCGGCGAAGGTGCGCAGCGCCTCGAGCAGCGCCCCGCCGACCACGTCGTAGTGGTCTGGTTCCACGTGGAACTTGCGGTGGTCGCGGCCGAGCTGACGCAGATATTCCTCGAAGCGGTCCGGGTCGTCCAGGCTCTGGACCGCTGTGACGATGGCGCCGAGCAGCCGGGCCCGCTGGACGTCCATGGTCACCGGGAAGAGGTTCCGCAGGTGCGGGTTGGACAGGAAAATGCGTGCGTAGAAGTATCCGGCGACCTTGTCCTGCTGTTCCTCGACGAGGGTCCAGCTTTCCTTCAGCAGCCGTGAAAGGTTCCCCATTGACGCCCTTTTCGCTTGTCTGACGTGCCGTGGCCTCCACCCGGCCCGCCGCACTTCTGGTTGATCAGGGTGTGTGTGGTCGCGCTGTGCACGTCTGACCAGCCTGATGACTCACCGTCGAGGTCCATCGCACAGAATGTGCGACGAACGCGATCCGGACCTGTCTATGGATCTACCGTTGTGGAACCCTGAACTGCGTGTGGTAAGGCGCTGCGTGTTCCGGCTGGTCAAAATCGGTTCTGGAGTCCGCATGGAGCGCACCATCAGCTTTGCCCAATCGGGTTCGTTCGCTCGCCGTGCGCGGTCGCCCGGTCGGCGATCCCGCACGCCGGTCGGACGGCCCGGATCGGTGGACCGTCAGCTCGATTTCCGCCTCGACGACCGCATGGTCGACTTCGTCGTCGGGCAGGAGATGGTTTTCATCACGCCGATGTGGGGTGAGCGGACCTCGCGAATCGGCCCGGTCGGGTTCCTACGCGTGCCGTCGCGTCGTTTGATCGCGTGGCCGGAGTCGGGCAGCCACCCGGTGATCTCCGGACCGGTGCGACTGTTGCTTCTTGATCTTCTCGCCGAGCGGACCGGGTTGCACGTGAAGGGCAAGGCGTCGGTGGGGCCGTACCGGCCCTTGCAGGTGTGCGGCCCGGCCCCGTTGCCGGCGGCGGGTCCGCAGCCGGAATGCTGGGTGCAGGTGCGGGTCGACGAGGCCTGGTTCGCGGACCAGGGGCCAGTCGCGCGCCCCTGATGCGCACGGTCAGGTTTATCCGGCACAGTTAAGCGCGTGACAGTCGATCTCGAGCGGCCTGTGGTGGCTTCGCGTGCTGGGCTGCGTCCTGAGATCCTGATCGTGCTGGGTCTGTCGCTCGGTCAATCGGCGGTGTATTCGCTGGTGACGATCGTGGCCCGGCTGACCGCTGATCGGCCGTTGTCGCAGCAGACCGCCACGTTGAACCCGTCGCAGTCGGTGCGGCCTTATCTGGATCTGACGTACCAACTGCTGGGGATCTTCTTCGCTCTGGTCCCGGTGATGTTGGCGCTGTATCTGCTGTCGCGGGACTCCTCGCCGCGTGCCCTGTTGGGCCTGGACGCGCGGCGGCCTTGGTTTGATCTTGGCTGGGGCTTCGCTCTAGCTGCCGCGATCGGGCTGCCTGGGCTCGGGCTGGTCTGGATCGCTTCTGAGCTGGGGATCAACGCCAACCTGGTGCCGGCCGCGCTGCCGTCCGTGTGGTGGGCGGTGCCGGTTTTGATCTTGTCTGCCGCTCAGAACGCGGTGCTGGAAGAGATCGTGGTGGTCGGGTACTTGGTCACCCGGCTGCGCACACTCGGCTGGAAGCTGGGGTACGTGGTTTTGGCGTCCGCGGTGCTGCGGGGCTCCTACCACCTGTATCAGGGCTTCGGCGCGTTCGTCGGCAACGCGGTGATGGGGGTCGTGTTCGCGCTGTTCTTCATCCGGACTCGCCGTGTGCTGCCGCTGGTGGTGGCGCACACGCTGCTGGATGTGGTGGCGTTCGTCGGCTACTCGTTGTTGCCGAAGGATTGGTTCAGCTGGCTCTGAAGCGCTGGATCGCCCTGGCCGCGACCCTCTCGGAGTTGAGGCTGGCGGTGGCGGCGCCGCCGGCTGCGGCGAGGCCTGGCCACCAGCGGGTGAGGATCTTGAGGGCGGCCCAAGTCGCTGTTCTGCCGGCTGCGGTGATCGGGGCTCGGCTGGCGCTGTGGCCTGGCTCGCCGTCGATGGCCGCTTGGGCTGAGGTGTGGTCCTGGTGTACGCCGGTCAGAACCAGGATGTCGGCCGCGGTGGCTCGCTTGCCGTAGGCGGCCGCGATGTGGGCGATGAGCTCGGCGTTGACCCATCCGGTGCCGGCCAGATCGGCGGCGGCGGACCAGCCGTTGGCGAAGCTGACCGCGGCTCCGGTGGCGGTGGCTTTGCGGGTGAAGCGGCGCTGGGCGAGGCGGGCGAGGCCGTCCGGGCTGGCGGTTGGGTAGATCGTGCGGGTCTCCCTGGCCCATTCCGCGGCGCGCGGGGCGAGACGCTCGGCGGCCGCGACGGCGGCGAGCTCGGGGAGCCGGCGTAGCGAACGGTCTGGGTTCGCTGGCGCCGCCGGCTCGGTCCTTGCTGGCGCCGCTGGCTCGGTCCTTGCTGGCGTCTCGATCGACATCGCTGAGGTCTCCTGGACGGCCGCTGGTTGCTCGGGCGCGGGCGCCGGCACCGGCGCGTTGGTGCTCGCGGTGGGTACTGGCGCGGCCTTCTTGGCGGGGGCTCGCTTTGCCGCCTTCGCCGGCGCGGGGGCCGGAACCTCATCGGCGGTGGTCGCCTCGCGACGTGCGGGGATCTTGGCCGCCTTGGTGGTGGCGGGCGGCGGGTCCTTGACCACATCGGCCTGGTCCGCGACGGCGGGGCGTGCCACGGGTACCTGCTTGGCGGTGCGTGCTGCTGGCGTCTGGTCGCCGGCCTCACCGGAGCCGCTATTCGCCTGAGGCGTTCGCTTGACCGGGGCGGCCTTCTTCGCCGCCTTCTTGACGGGTCGCTCCGTAGCTGGCGCAGCCTTCTTACGGGGTCGCGGCGTGGCGTCCGTCACGCTCGGCGCTGTTTCCGCCTTGTCCGCCGCGGCCGACTCGTCGACCCGGGGCGCTGCGGGCTCGCCATCAGCCGCACTCTTACGGGGCCGCACGGTCGCGGCTGGCTTGGTGGTGGCGGCAGCCTCGGCCGGCGGCTGAAAGAGCATGGGCGGAGGCTGCTTGGGCCTGTCACCAGCCCGAGGCTGCGGCGCGCGCGGATCAACTGGCTCAGGCGGAGCGGTAAACGCGGCCTCGGCAGGCCGCGGACGCCGCGGTCCAGCCGGCTGCTCCGGCTCATTGGCACCGGTTCCCATGGTTTGGCAGCGTAGTCCCGCGACCGGCGGTTCACAGGTTGCAAGACCCGCAAGTCTGCTGAGATCGACCAGCGGAGGTCGCTTTGCCCGGCCCACGGGGTGACCTGTATCCTCGATCGGCGGTGGTCTACAGCCACCGCGAGGAGACTTCGCCTAGTCTGGTCTATGGCGCCGCACTGCTAATGCGGTTGGGGTTAACCGCCCCTCCCGGGTTCGAATCCCGGAGTCTCCGCGCCAAACCCAGCGTGTATGCTGGCGTGGCACCTGCGCCCGTAGCTCAACGGATAGAGCATCTGACTACGGATCAGAAGGTTAGGGGTTCGAATCCCTTCGGGCGCACAAGATCGGTAAGGCGTTCGACCAGCGGAAACGCGGTCGGGCGCCTTCTTTGTGTTTCTGCTGTGGAACCTTTGGTGCCCGCCCGGCGCTCGTGAGTCACGAGGAGATGAGGACACAATGCTGGGACTTGTGGAGGGCTCCGACGATGGAGCATTCCTAGCCTGGCGCACGGCGTTGCATGGGCTCACGTCGGACAAGGACGTCGCGAAGGCTTGGCGACGGAGCCGATACACGTTCGCCCATCGGCTCGGAGAGGCGTTGACCGTCGCATCCCACGGCCGGCCGGCGATGGAGGGTCCGCTGATATATGGCGTGTGGCTTCGGTGGGGGCTGCTTTACGTCGGCCAGACCCGTGAGGGCGAGCGCCGTCTGCGGGACCTTCCAGTCGGCGAGAGCCACCACCTCGCGAACACCTTTCCGCCGGAGATCTGGCACAAAGTGGTAGTTATAGCGTGGCCGAGGTTGGCCGAGGCGGAACGACTTGCAGGAGTCCTTCAACCCGACCTCGTCGGGCTCGCGCTCGAGCACCGGTTGCAGAACGAACTGCGTCCCCTCGCAAACTCCGAGCGCCGAAAGTCCGACGGCAGTTGGCGCGAAGTCGATTGGCGCGCCAGCAGTTCACGAGGGGCGCGCACCGCTCACGCAGTGGACGACCTCTTCCACGCGGTTCGGCAGGTGTGGGACGAGGCGGCGAGCCGATCTGAACAAGACGAACACGCATCCGCCGTCTGCCGGGTCGTCTTTCCCGAGACCCTCCTCCCGCAGGATTGACCTCCGCAGACGTCGGGCGCCTGATCGGCCTTTCCAAAAGTCAGCCCGCGATGTTGACTGGGCCCGCACCATCCTGTGTGTACGGGGAGGCAGGGCTGTGGCTACGCCGACGTCTGGGCCGTTGTCGTTGTTGGCCGTGCCAGGTGAGCGGTTGGGGTGGATCTTCAACGACCGCAATCTCTACCGTCGCCGCTACCTGGAGGCGCCGCCGCAGCCGAGCTTCGTGCCCTTCCAGATGGTCGAGCGCGTGCAGCGCTGGGAAAAAGGCCGGGCCAAGCGAGCCCTCATCCCCCTCGTGACCGGCGCCGGCGTTGGGGCGATGTTGATCCTTTGCGGGCTCGGGGTCTGGGGAGGCCTCACCCCCTCTGGGTGGATCGCCATGACGATCATCGCCCTCTTCTTGACTTTTCTCGGCGGCGTTGTCGCGCTCCTGGCGAACCTTCCGCTGTTCCTTTCCCGCCGTGCGCTGGAGGCCGCGCAGCACAAGGTCGAAGCCGACTACGCCCAGGCGCAAACAGACTGGGAGCGGCGCCGCCAAGAGCACGACCGCGCTCAGCACGACGCCGTCGACCAGATGGTCGAGTGGGGTGCGGCCACCCCCGCCGAGGGGAGCCGGCGCGTTGACATCGTCGGGGGCACGACGTATGGCTGGGAAGCGGTTCTGACCATCTATGGCGGGTCGCTGCTCGCCACCCGCGGCTCGATGCTGCTCGTCGACTTCAGCGGCGCCGCGCTCTGTGGGGAGTTGACTCAGCTCGCCACCTCAACCGGGCGGTCCGTCAAAGTCAGCCAGTTCCCGAAGCAGCTTCCGAACATCGACCTGGTCTCCGGGCTCAGCGCCGACGAGCTCGTCGACTGCCTCGTCGAGGCGATCCACGGCGACGCGCAGAGCAGCAGCAACCGTGCCGAGCGATCCCAGGACTCCCTGCTGCTGCGTGAGATCTGCCAGGTGCTGGCACCGGACCTCAGCATGAGAAGGCTCCTCGCGGCGCTCCACGTCCTCACCGAGAAGCCCGAACAACCGGCGCTCACCGCCGAGGAACGCGACCGCCTCCTGGAGTTGGGGCCGAAGGAGTCGCACCAGCGACTGCGGCGGATCGAGTCGTTCGTCAGTCCGCTCGCGACACTCGGCACCGAGCCGAACAACGACACGGCCGACCTCACCTGCCTCGTCGCCGGCACCGACAGCGGCAACGCTCAGCAGGAACTACTCAAAGACCTGATCGTGCAATGGCTCGCCCGTCAGGTGCGGCACGAGAAGGTCGGATCGATCGTGCTGGTCGGGGCCGACGGGGTCAACCACCGCGCGATCGAGCGGCTCAGCACCCTCTGCGAACGACAGCAAGTCCGCCTCGTCCTGTTCTTCGCCCACCTCCGCGAAGAAGCGCTCCAGACGATCGGCGGCGGCGAGGTCGCGCTGATGCGGCTCGGCAACCACCGGGAAGCCAGCCAGGCAGCCGAGTTCGTCGGCAAAGGGCATCGGTTTGTGATCAGCCGGCTCACCCGCACGCTCGGTGGCAACGAGACGCACACCGTCTCTGACACAGAGGGCGAAGCGGTGACCCAGGGCGGGTCGGCCAGCTATTCCGAGGGTCATCGCGACATCAGTTGGACCGACAGCAGGCACTGGGGGACCACTCGCAACTGGAGCCGCACCGTCTCGCAGGCCGACGGCACCAACTGGAGCGACGCCGAGTCACTTCAACGGGTGTACGAGTACGCCGTCGAACCCCGGGTTCTCCAGGACTTGCCTGACTACGCGCTTCTGCACGTCAAGGGCATCGGGCGCGGGTCGGTGGTGCAGGCCGTCGAGGTCGACCCGGCGCTCGTCACCTTGCCCCGGCTCTCGATGGAGCCGCTCGAACTGCCACCGCTGCCGGATCCCGCGGAGGCGGTCTTCCCCGCCACCAGGCAACCGGCGCAGGTGATCGTCTCCGCGGCTTACCCGTTGGGGCAGGAGCCGAGCGTTCGGCGAGCCACCGAGGTTCACCTGCCCGGTTGGGGAACGCAATGAGCGCGAGCGGGGCGCAGGCGGCGGCCTTCTTTCGGGACGTCGTCGAGTCGCGCACCGTGTGGTGGGTTCGGGATGACAAGGGCAGTCCCGCGCCGGTCTCCGACAGCGGTCGACCAGCGTTCCCGTACTGGTCGACCGAAGCACGGGCACTGCGGGCCGCGCGGCTTTGGGGTCCTGAGTTCCGCGTCGTCTCGATGCCGTTGGACAACTGGCGCAATGCCGCGCTGCCTGACCTGGCCAAGGACGACTTCCGGGTCGGCATCAACTGGAGCGGGCCCAATCTGACCGGCTGGGATTTCACGGTCGACGAGGTCCGCAACCGGCTCGCCCACGCGCTCGGCGAACCGCCCTACGACGTCTGATCAGGGATTGACCAGGTCGGCGAGGGGACAGGTCGGTAGCGCGATCCAGCCCTCGGTGGCTGCGGCCGATAGCTGCTCGGGCGTCGGCTGGGTCGCCCGGCCGGTCGCGGCAGCCCGCGCGGCCAGGGCGGCGACCACTGCGTCCAGGGCGTCGTGGCTGCGGCGGCACAGCGGCTCGAACGCGCCCAGCGACAGCCACGGCGCCGCGGTCAGCAGCGACGAGACGAGGTCCGAGGCCAGACCGGCGCGCTTGTAGCCGCGATGGGTCAAGCCCCACCCCAGCAGCGACGCCGCCGGGTAGACCTCTACCACCTGGCCGTCGCCGGCTCGGGAGAGTGGAACGCCGTCGGGGGACAGCAGAGACAGTAGGCCTGCCACCCGGAAGGCGGCGTGGCCGATGCGGTCCGCCGACACGCTCATCGGGATCAACCCGGTAGATGAACGCACGACCTCGTCAGTCATGCGGTACGCCAGCCGGCGTCGCCACGAAGCGCCACCGCCCGGAGCGGGCGGCGAGACCAACCCGGAAGCATGGTCGGCCACGAACGACACGAACGCGGACGGCCAGCCCAGTGGGCAGTCGATTCCAGCCTTGTCCGACGCACGTACCGCCGAGACGATCTGCTCGTCTGACGCGCCGACGTATGCCGACGAGACCACCGCTCGCCCTGGCGACCACGAGATCACCGCCAGGCCTGATCGTTCGTCGGCGGCGGCCAGGTCCACCCCGACGGTGATCACGACAGGGCCGACAGGATCACGTCGCGGTGGCACCGGGACTGGTCAGCTTCGAAGCACAGCAGCGCCACCTTCTCCCGGGATGCGAGCGAGGCCACCAGGGACAGCGCGGGCGTCTGCATCAGCGACGCGTAATAAGCACGTGAGGCCGCCAGCGCCTCAGGCGGACCGCCGAACCCAGGCCGGTTCGAAGGCGGGTTTCCGAGCGCCGGGACGTGCGTGTAGCCGATCCCGGCCGAAGCCAATCCCGAAGCCAGAGCCGTCTTGTTGAAGTCACGCTTCCGCGACCGCGCCGCGAATCGCACGTCCACCACGCGCGAAACGCCCAGGGCGGACAACCGCGAGACGAGATCGGGGAGGGTCAGGCCCTCGTACCCGATGCCTATGACGTCCATCAGATAGAGCGTGCCACGACCGGCCCCCGCAGCTCCGGGACGAGCTGCGGGGGCCGGCCACCTACCCCCAGCGAAACGACCACACTCTCGAAAGACAGCTATAACCGTGCCAGATGGGGGCGGATGGGCACATCGGGAACTTGTCCTGCCAGCCAGGCCAGACCGGCTTAACCACCCAGAGTGAAAACGCCGAAATCCGACAGAAACCGCAAGCTATGAGGGGAGAGCGGGCCAGAAGCGGGAACCAGCCAACGAATGAGGATTGGCATCGTTGGGTCAGGCAAAGTGGGCGGCGCGCTCACCAGGCGGTTCCGGGAGATCGGGCACGACGTCTCGGTGGCGAACAGGCGTGGGCCTGAATCGCTGCGACCGCTCGCCGACCAGACCGGCGCGATCGCGGCGACCGTGGGCGAGGTGGCCGAGAAGTCCGACGTCATCGTGCTCGCCATCCCGTTTCGGGCCGTGACGGAGATTCCACCCCAGCCGTTCGACGGCAAGATCGTCGTGGATGCCAACAACTACTACGCCGAGCGCGACGGCGAGATCGAGGACATCGAGGACCGGGCGGTCAGCTCGAGCCGCTGGGTCGCCGACCACTTCGCCGGCGCTCGCGTGGTCAAGGCGTTCAACAACGTCAGCGCGCCGCGGGTCGCCGACGGTGGCAGACCGCGCGGCGAGGCGGGGCGGATCGCGTTGCCCGTCGCCGGCGACGACACCGCGGCCAAGCAGGTGATCGAGGGACTGGTCGACGAGCTCGGCTTCGACCCCGTCGACGCCGGGTCGCTCGACGCGAGCTGGCGTCAGCAGCCTGGCACTCCGGTCTACTTGACGGACCTGCCCGTGGAGAAGCTGCGCAGCGGGCTCAAGGCTTGAGCCCCATCGCCGCGTACCCGGCCAGCTCGATCGATTGGTCCGTGTCCGGATCGGGTTGCCAGTGCGTCATCTCGACCACGCCGGGCGGCACCAGCTCCAAGCCCGCGAACAGCGCGGTCACCTCGGCGCGGGTACGCATGGTCATCGGCAACGCCGTGCGCCGGTAGAGCTGCCGGTGCGTGGCGGCCCGGGCTGGTTGCGCGTCGGCGGTGGCGTGGGTGACCGCGAACATGCTCCCCGACGGCAGCGCGTCCCGATAGCCGGCCACGACGGCTGAGGCGTCGCCCTCGACGAAATGCAGGACGGCGACCAACAGCACACCTACGGGCGCGGCCAGGTCGAGGTGGGCGCCGGCCAAGGCGATCACGGCCGGAGGATCACGCAGATCGGCCTGCACCACGGAAACCAGAGGGTTGGTGGCGAGCAGGGCCCGCCCGTGCGCCGCCGCCACCGGATCGATGTCGACGCTGACCACCCGGGCAGACGGCGCGGTCTCCACGACACCGCCAGCCGTCGGCAGCCCAGCACCAAGATCCAGGAACTGGCGTACGCCGCAGCGCACCATGAACCGCACGGCCCGCCGCAGGAACGCGCGATTCGACCGCATGATCGCCGGGAGCTCGGGCCAGTCCGCGATCGCCTCGTCCGCCATGGCCCGGTCGGCGGCGAAGTTGTGCCCGCCGCCCAGGTAGTAGTCGTACACCCGCGCGGCATTCGGCTTGTCGCGGTCGACCTCAGCCGGCGACCAGGACGAACTATCGCCAAGATCCACAAGCCGCCCCAATCGGGAAGATCTATTCAGCCTAAGCGCCGGCCTGGGGATATATCGGCACACCAGCGATTCCGCATCCCGTACGACACCGCCCGTTGGTCTATCGGTCTCGTCCCGGTCAACGCGAACCACTAAGCAGATCAGGTCCGCCAATTCTGGGAGAGTCAGCATGCCAGTACCACCCGCGACCGGCCGGTTTGTCCGGACGGCCATGGTCGCCGGCCTCATATCTGTTCCGGCGTTGGTCGGGCAGGCGGCCTTCGCCGCGGCCCCCGACGCCAAGTTCGCCGGGTTCGAGCGGCTCGCTACCGTGCCGGTCTACTTGAACAGCGCCGAGGACCAGGAGACCGTCGCCGAGATCAGTGCGGTCAGCACCGACGGCAACACGGTCATCTCGACTGACAGCCCCGGTGAGCGCCTCGGCTTCATCGACATCACCGACCCGGCCAACCCGAAGCCGAAGGGCACGTTCGCGCTGCCCGGCGAGCCGACCTCCGTTGCCGTCTACCAGAACTACGTGCTCGCGGTGGTCAACACCAGCGAGGACTTCGTCAACACCTCGGGCGTGCTGGAGATCATCGATCTCGCCACCCGCACCAAGGTGCACGAGATCCAACTGGGAGGGCAGCCCGACTCGATCGCGGTCGCGCCCAGCGGCAAGTACCTCACGATCGCGATCGAGAACGAGCGCGACGAGGACCTCAACGACGGCGAGCTCCCGCAGAAGCCGGCCGGCTTCCTGCAGGTGATCGACATCAAGAAGGACGTCAAGAAGTGGGCGGCGACGCCCGTCGAGCTCAAGGGTCTCGCGAAGGTCGCGCCCAGCGACCCGGAGCCGGAGTACGTGGCCATCAACGGCAAGGACGAAGCCGTCGTCACGCTCCAGGAGAACAACCACATCGCCCTGGTGGACCTGGCGAAGAAGAAGGTCGTCAAGGACTTCAGCGCCGGCCAGGTCAAGTTGTCCGGTGTGGACACCGTCGAAGACGGCACGATCGCGCAGGACGACAAGATCACCGTGCGCCGCGAGCCCGACGGCGTCACCTGGATCGACGACAAGACGTTCGCGACGGCCAACGAGGGTGACTACGTCGGCGGCTCGCGCGGCTTCACCGTGTGGAAGCGCAACGGCGAGGTCATCTACGACGCCGGCAACTCGTTCGACCGGCTGGCGGCCGCGCACGGCCTCTACCCGGAGGGCCGCTCCGACGCCAAGGGCACCGAGCCTGAGAACGTGGCGTTCGGCAAGTTCGACGGCAAGCCGGTGCTGTTCGTGAACTCGGAGCGGGGCAACTTCGTCGCCGCGTACGACATCAGCAAGCCGAAGGCGCCCAAGTTCCTCCAGATCCTGCCGACGACCAACGGCCCGGAGGGCGTGACCACGGTCCCGTCCCGCGGCCTGCTCGTGGTCTCCAGCGAGGAGGACCTGCCCGACGACGGCATCCGCGCGTCGGTCACGATCTTCAAGTACGGGTCGAAGGGCGCGTTCCCGACCATTCGCTCGGCGTACGAGCCGGGTCAGAAGAAGGCTCCTATCTCCTGGGGTGCCCTTTCGGGGCTCTCCGCCGTGCCGGGCAAGCCGGACCAGCTCGTGTCGATCACCGACAACGTCTACACCCCGACCCGTCTGCTGACGATCGACACCGCGCAGCAGCCGGCGTTGGTCAGCGGCGAGCTGACGGTGACCAAGGACGGCAAGCCGGTCGGCTACGACGCCGAGGGTGTCGCGGCCCGTGCCGCTGGCGCCGGCTACTGGATCGCCATCGAGGGTGACGGCACCGCCGCGAAGCCCAACCTGATCGTCCGGCTCGACGCGAAGGGTGCGGTCCAGGAAGAGATCCCGCTGCCGGCCGACGTGGCCGCCAACGTGACCAGCAACGGCTTCGAGGGTGTCGCGATCACGGGGACCGACGCCACCGAGCAGGTCTGGGTCGCGGTGCAGCGCGAGCTCAAGGGCGACCCGAAGGGCACCGTCCGGATCGGCCGCTACTCGGTGGCCGACAAGAAGTGGGCGTGGCTGGGCTACCAGCTCGACACCGCCCCGGCGGGTGCCTGGATCGGCCTGTCGGAGCTGGTGCCGGTCGACAACGACACGTTCGCGGTGATCGAGCGCGACAACCAGCGCGGCCTGAAGGCTTCGGTCAAGAAGGTCTACACCTTCGACGTGCCGGCTTCCTTTGGCACCGAGGCCCTGCCGACGGCTAAGAAGACCCTCGCGGTCGACCTGCTACCGGCGCTCAAGGCCGACAACGGCTGGGTGCAGGACAAGGTCGAGGGCCTGACGATCGCCGGCAACGGCCAGGTCTACGCGGTCACCGACAACGACGGCGTCGACGACGCCACGGGCGAGACGGTCTTCCTGCGCCTCGGCGCGGCGGCGGACGTCTTCAAGCCAGGCACCGACAACGGCGGCGGCACCGGTGGCGGCGAGGGCGATGGTGGCGGTCTTCCCGTGACCGGCGCGCCGGCGCTGCTGATCGCGTCGGCCGGCGTGGTCATCGCGGCGGTCGGAGCGTTCCTGTTCGTCCGCGCTCGGCGGGCGAAGCTTCGCTTCACCGCCTGATCGCAATTTCTGTGGGCCCGCGCCGTCGATCGGCGCGGGCCCTTCTTTGCTCGGGTCCGCCGGGGGCGCGACCGTCGCTCCCGCCAGACTCGAGGTCCGCGGTTGGCCAGGCTTTGCTCTGCACCCATATACGCACCACCCCTCCCCGGGGGTGTTGCGTATGTGGGTGCAGAGCAAACGCAGCGACAGTGCCCTGTTCGGTGTCGCAGGATCCAATCGCATTCCCGCAGCTCAGGACGGGTAAGCGCCGATGCGGACCGACCTGTGCGGGTCAGCCCGTCGCCGCGAGTCAGGTGGTTCTTGATACAGGGGGCCAGACGGGTCGGGTCGTCTCCGCCGCTTGGTCGATGGCTGTGACCACCTCGGGTGGGAGCGGCCCGGCTGAGACCGCGTCGAGGTTCTGGCTCAGTTGGTCGAGCGAGGAAGCGCCCAGGATGATCCCGTCTGCCAGGTCGCCGTTGAGGGCCGAGTGGTGGACGAGCCACCGGAGCACGGCGTCCACGGGATTAATGCCAGCGATCAGGCATGCCTGCCGAAGCTCGGTCACCGCGGCGAGGTAGTGGTGGTTCCAGTAGCGGGCGCGGTACTCCTGCCCCTGCTGGTGTCCGCTGTCGAAACGCGACCCTTCGCGTACCCGCTCGTCGTTGCCGAAGGCCGCGGCGAAAGCCCCGCCCGCCAAGGGGTTGTAGGCGTAGAACCGGATGCCGTTGCGGCGGAGCTCGGGTAAGAGCTCGATCTCCACGGCACGGCTGATGGCGTTGTACAGCCCCTGATAGACCGTCGGCTTGACCCACGAGTGCTGCTCGGCGATCGAGACGAAGTCGTTGACGTCCGCCGCGCTCATGTTGCTCAGGCCCAGTTCGTCGAACGCACCCTCGTCGTGGAGCCGCGCGACGGCGCCGAAGGTCGCTTCGATCGGCGTGTGCACGTCGCGGACGTTGAGGTACAGCACCCGCACGCGGCTGGTTCGTAGCCGGGCCAGGCTGGCTCGGACGTTGGCGAGCAGGACGTCAGGTTGGTGGCCGCGCGGGGTCGCGAGGGGGTCGAAGCGGATCGCGAGATCGAACCTGTCGGCAGCCCCGAGGTCCCCGAGCATTTGGTCGCAGGTTCCGTCGCCGTAGACGTAGCAGGTGTCGAGCTCGCGGTGCCCGCGGGCGTCCAGCTCGTCCAAAAGCTCGCTGACCACCGCGGGGTCCGTGACGCGCACGCCGCGGCCGCGGTACCCGAGCGTCATGGTGCCCAAGCTGATCCGCGAGACTGGTCGGTGTTGCATCGTTTTGTCACTTCCGTCGGTCGTCTAGGCGGGCAGGTACGTCAGCGGGACGGAGGGAGAATTCGCGTATGCGCCGAGATGCCGCAGCCAACCGCCAGGCGCTCATCGACGCCGCAGTGGAGCTGTTCAACGAACGCGGACTCGCGCCGACTCTTGATGACATCGCCCGCGCGGCTGGCGTCAGCGTCGCGACCGCGTACCGGCATTTCTCGAACAAGACCGAGCTGGCGTTCGCGGTATTGAACACGTCGATGGAGTCGATGGTCGAGGCTGCTGAGCGTGCGGCGACCGCACCGGACGGCTGGTCGGGGCTGGTCGAGTTCTTCGAAGCCACGATCAGGAAGCAGGCCGGCCAGCAGGCGCTGCGTGACCTGCTGGCCACCGACCCGTCGTCGCCGCCGATGGTGGAGGTGCATCGACGTATCGGCGCGAGCATGGCCACCCTCCTGGAGCGGGCGCAGCGGCAAGGAACGGTTCGCGACGACGTGGTCGTCGCCGACCTCGCCGTGCTGGGCACGCTGCTGGGCGAGGCCGTCCGCATCTTCGCCACGCCGGCACCGGAGAGCTGGAAGCGGGTCATGCCGCTCCTGCTGGACGGGCTTCGCCCAGGTGTCACCACACCGATGGGGGCGCCGCCGTTGAGCATGGAGCAGTTCATCGCCGGGATCGCGAGCCAGACCCGCCCGGCCGCCGGTACGCGCTGAGCACCCAAGCGGGGATCAAGCTGGGCGTTGGTCCAGCGAGTCGGTCAGCGCCTGGAGCTCCTCCTGGCTCAGCGCGAGCTCGGCCGCTTTGACGGAGTCCGCGATCGACTCCGGTCGCCGGGCCCCGGGGATCGGGATCACCACCGGACTCGCCGCCAACTCCCAGGCGAGCGCGACTTGCTGAGCACTGACGCCGTGGTCGCGGCCGACCTGCGCGAACATCGGGAAACGCGCGCCGACCGCGCGTCCGCTCCCGTCGGTGCCACCCAGCGGCTGATAGGGCAGGAAGGCGATGTCGTGCTTCGCGCAGAAGGCCAGCGTGTCCTCGTTGCCGCGCGCCTTCGGCGAGAACTCGTTCTGCACACTCACCAACCCGCCGGCGCCGAGCACCTCGAGCGCGATCTCGATCTGCTCCACGCTCGCGTTGGAGATCCCCACGGCGCGGACCTTGCCCTCCTCGACAAGCCGCTTGAAGTTCTCGACCCCTTCGGCGTACGGGATGCGTTGGTCGGGAACGTGCCACTGATACAGGTCGATCACGTCGGTGCCCAGGGCCCGCAGCGACCTCTCCACCGCACCGCGCAGATAACCGAGTGAGGCGTCGAAGGACCACTGCTCGCCCTCGCTGCGGACGACGCCGGCCTTCGTCGCGATGACGACGCCATCGGTGTCCCCGCCGTAGGACTTGAGTGCCTTGGCGATGAGGCGCTCGTTGTGGCCCGTGCTGTCCCACGACGGGGCGTAGGCATCCGCGGTGTCGATGAGCGTCACACCGGCATCCAGTGCGGCGTGGATCGTGGCAATGGCTTGGCTTTCCGGGGTCGCTGTGCCGTCGTGGGTCATGGACATCGGCATCGCGCCGAGACCGATGGCGGAGACGGTGAACGGCCCGAGGCTTCGAGTACGCATGACCCCACTCTAAACGTAGATGCATCTACGTTTAGAGCCGGCGGCCGTGAGGTGGAGCACTTGCGGGCCACCGCTCAGACGGCCGTGCGGCCGCCGTTGACGTCCAGAGTCACCCCGGTGACGAACCGCGCCTCATCGCTGACCAGGAAAGCGATGGCCGCGGCGATGTCTGCTGGATCGGCGACGAAGCCCAGCGGCGCCTGGGCCGCGAGTTGCTGCAAGAAGTCTCCTAGGGCCTCGGATCCCGGAGTGCGGGTCGGGCCTGGCCTTACGCAGTTCACGCGCACCCCGGCCGGACCGAACTCGGCCGCCCAGCTCTTGGTCAGCAACTCCAGGGCCGCCTTACCGGCGCCGTAGACCGCCAGACCCGGAAGCGCGACGTCGGCGGCGAGTGTCGACACGTTGACGATCGCTCCGCCGCCGCGTGCCGCCATCGCGGGTGCGAGGTTCGCGACCAGGTAGAAGGGGGCCTTCAGGTTCGTGCCCAGCACCGCGTCGAAGGTCGCTTCAATCGTGCCCTCGGTCGGTCCGCCAGACCCGGTCGCCGCGTTGTTGACCAGAATGTCGAGCGTTCCGCCGGCGGACTCGGCGACCTTGGTGGCCTTGGCCGCGAGGTCCGCCGCGGTCTGCGCATCCCGTAGATCAGCGGCCACGAAGTGGGCCTCTCCTCCTTCGGCACGGATCTGCTCCACCACCTCCAGCCCGCGTTGGGCGTTGCGGCCGGAGACCACGACGCGTACGCCGTCGCGGGCGAGTTTGAGCGCGGTGGCGCGGCCGATTCCGCTCGTCGATCCGGTGACGAGGGCAGTCCTGGTTTCCATGAGATCTCCTTGCCAGATTTGATGAAGGTCGGCTGGTACGCGTTACAGGTTCTTCAGGAAGGCGACGCGATCGGCAAAGGCGCTGCGTGCCAGGCGGGAGTGGGGTGCGAGGTAGTCAAAGCCGTGGATCGCGCCCGGGCGCACCGAGAGGTGCACGGCCACGCCGTCGTCCATGAGCCGCTTGGCGTAGGCGACCGTCTCCCCACAGAAGAGGTCTAGCTGACCGACCTCGAGGTAGGTCGCCGGCAGGTCGCGCAGTGAGTCGGCGCGGGCGACCGAAGCGGATGCGGGCACAGCGTCGGTGCCGTACTTGTCGCCGAGGTAGGCCTGCCAGCCGGTGACGTTGTCGGCGGCCGACCAGGCGAGCAACGGCTCGACCCCCGGGTCGGCGGCCGCCGTGCGGTCGTCGAGCATCGGGTAGACGAGGACCTGCGCGGCCAGTGGTCCGATCCCGCGGTCGCGGCTCAGCACCGCCGCCGCAGCCGCCAGACCACCGCCGGCGGAGTCCCCCATGACCGCGACCCGCGCCCCGGGTGCGCGCTCCGCCGCGTGCTTGATGGCCCATTCGACCGCGACGACGCAATCTTCGACGGCGGCCGGGAACGGTGATTCGGGTGCCAGGCGGTAGTCGACGGCGATGACCGCGACCCCGGCCTGCGATGCGTAGTGGCGGCAGACGGGGTCATATCCGTCGAGGCTTCCGGCGATGAGGCCACCACCGTGGACGTAGACGACAATCGCGTGCGGCAAGTTCGTGGGCTTGTACAGACGCAGCGCGAGAGCGTGCCCGTTCGCCGACGGCACGGTGAAATCGACGACGTCAACACGGTCGTCTGACGCGGCGGCGGCGGCCAACCCGCCATAGACGGCGTCGATGTTCGCCCGCCGGGTCTTCCAGTCCCCGACATCGGGTGGCGTCGGTGGAGCGGCGGCGGCGATCGCGCCAACCGCCGCGATGAGTTCGTTGTCGATGCTGAGCACTGTGATCCTCTGCTGTCGCTGATACGTACGACGTACGTAAGGCTTGCTCGCGTACGTTGTACGTGTCAAGTGACGTCAGGCACGCCCCCTAGACTCTTTCTAATGCGTACGGCGTACGTATACTGCGCGCATGAGAGCCCGTTTCACCCTCACGGACATCCAGCAACACGCGCTGGCGATCGTGGACCGGGACGGCCTGACCGGGCTCACGATGCGCTCGCTGGCGGCGTCCCTGCAGACCGGCGCGATGACTGTCTACAACTACGTCGACGGTCGCGAAGGCCTCGAGGAACTGGTGGTCGACGCCGTTTCCGCGCTTGTCGAGATACCGGCCCCGAGCGACGACTGGTTGGCCGACACGCGCGCCGTGGCCACCGCCCTGTGGCGTACCTTCCGTGCGCATCCGGCGGTTATCCCGCTCGTACTCACCCGCCGCACGTCCACCCGCGCCAGTCTCGCCCCAGGCGAGGCGCTCGCGGCGGCGCTCGCTCGCGGAGGCTTGGCGGGGGTCGACCTGTTCGTCGCGTTCCGCACTGTCTCGGCCTTCGTCATGGGCATCGTGCAAGCCGAGCTGGCCGGAAGGCTGTCGCATGAGGACGATCCCGACTCCGCTGCCCGGCGCGTCGAAGCCCTCGCGGGCGACGCACTCCCGACTCTCGCCAAACTAGCCCCGGTCGGCGCGGCCTTCAGCGGCCAGGAATTCGAGCGCGGGCTGACAGTCATCCTCAACGGACTCACGCACACACCCCGCCCGTTCACACCCGACAACTGAGCTCTGGCCCGGGTGTGATCATTTGGCCGGTTCCGCTGCGCGGTCGATCGCCGGGCGCTTAGGTTTCGGCCTATGGCGGGGCTGAGACGGTACGCGGCGGAGTTCGTCGGCACGCTGCTGCTCGTGTTCGTCGGAGCGGGCTCCGCGGTAGCCGCCCGGATCGACGGCGGCGTCGTCGCGGTCGCCCTCACCTTCGGGCTTACCCTGCTGGTGCTCGTCTACGCCATCGGCCCGATCTCCGGCTGCCACGTCAACCCGGCGGTCACCCTGGGCGCCCTGATCGCCCGCCGAATCTCGGTCGTAGGCGCGATCGGCTACTGGATCGCCCAGTTCGGCGGCGCCGCGATCGCGGGCTTGGGCCTGTGGATCCTCACCCGCTACGGCGGCGTCACCGACCAGACCGGCTCACTGGCCACCAACAGCTACGGCCCACACATCAACCTGGGCGGCACGTTCCTGCTGGAGATCGTCCTGACCTTCCTGCTCGTGCTGGTCGTCCTGGTCGTCACGAGCCGATCGGAGCAGGCGGGGTTCGCGGGCCTGGCGATCGGGCTGGCCCTGGCATCGACGAACCTGGTCGCGATCACGCTGGACGGCGCCTCGATCAACCCGGCCCGCTCGCTCGGCCCCGCGATCTTCGAGGGCGGCGAACCCCTGCGCCAACTCTGGGTCTTCATCGTGGCCCCACTGGCCGGCGGGGTGCTCGCGGCCCTGACCGCGCCGCTGTTGACCACCACCCGCAGCCACTACCGCGAGCACGCGGAACGCGCCTGACCAGGCGTCGGCCAGGCGGGCTCGGCTGTGATGAACGACGGGCGATGTCGTTCGTCCGCGATCCGCTCCAACGCCACCTGGCCCGCCGAGGGACCAGCCTCAGCGGCTAACCACATCGGGAACCAAGCGGGCGCGGGTGTCCTGCGTCAGCTAGACTTCGCATTAAGTGAAATAACTTAAAGCCGATTGCACTTGCTGCTGATGCGGCCAAGGCTAGATGCGAGAGCCGTACACAGCGGGCGCTGCGGCGAGGGGTGGATCATGAGTAGGGCAACGACGCTCACGACAACGGCGCTTCAGCTATCGGAGGCGGCCAGTCGCAAGGGCAGCCCGGAGCACGCCTCACTGAAGTCGTTCCTTGCGCTGCTGGCGCAGGTCGACGGCGACGAGGTCCGGCTGGCGGCGGGCGACGCGGGATCCGTTGCCGTGCCCGGTCTTCTGGTCGACCTACTCCGGCAAGTGGGCGCAGTCCTCGACCGTGGCGACGGTGTCGTGGTGAGCGAGATCGCGCGTGAGCTCACGACCAGTGAGTCTGCCCGCCTGTTGGGCGTGTCGAGGCCGACGCTGATCGGGCTACTCGACAAGGGCGAGATCCGGTCGCACCGGGTCGGCACTCATCGACGGGTGGTCCTGGCAGATCTGCTCGCCTATCGCCGGCAACGCATTTCGCAGCAGCGCGAAGCCTATGAAGCCTTGATGTCCGAACAGGACGAGTTGGGTATCTACGAGTAATTGCCCACTGTGGCTTGGGCTTCAGCATCGCTAGCCTGACTTCGTGCTGCCTGTGCCGCTCATTGCGTTCGTCGACGCCAACGTTCTGTATTCACGGTGCCTGCGGGACTGGCTGGTGTTGATGGCCCTCGACAGTCACTACACCGCGTACGAACTTCGCTGGAGCGAAGCCGTTCTGGCCGAGGCGTTCTACCACCTGCGCCGCAATCACCCGGCTGCGCCGGAGCAAAAGATCGAGCGTTGGCGGGACATGCTCGATGAGAATTTCCCTGAGGCGAAGGTCGTCCGCTGGGACCCCCAGTCCGTACCCGAGCCCAAAGACCCAAATGACCACCATCTATTGGCAGCCGCGTACGCCGGCCGCGTCGACATCCTCATCACGCGCGACCGCGACATCGCGAACTTCCAACAATGCCTTGACCAGGTGCAGGCCGGCATCGACGTAACGCACGTCGATGACTTCCTCTGCCTGATCACCGAGCGCCATCCGGAGCTCGTTCGGCGCCGATACCTGGCCCAGATTGCCTACTGGCAGGGTCGAGGCGAGCTGACTGCGGAGGCGGCCGAGGACTCGTGCATCGACAGCCTCGACAAAGCGGGCGCCGGGCGATTCGCGTTCCTCTTGAGGACCGACGAGCGCCTCCGCACCTGGTGACCGACGCGGTCGGACATGGCTGACCTGGAGAAGGCCCTGACTAAGAGATCCAGACGTAGAGCCCGCCCTTGGAGTCTTCCGCTGCCGTCGCCAAGGTGGCGAGGTCGTTGAGCATGGCGCGGGCCAGCTCCTCGTCGATGACATCACCGTCGTCGGCCCGTAGCGCCACCCAGCGCGTCGCGGTGCTGCCGAGCACGTCATCGCCGGCGCTGGCCAGGGCTTGGGTGAGTGCGGGAGGAAGGAACAGGACGATCGGCTCGTCCTCGCCGCCGGTCAGCACGTCCGCGCCCCCGGTGGCGATGATCTCCTCGAGGTCGCGGTCCAGCAGGATGCTCTCCCACTCCTCGATCGCTGCCCACACGGCGAAGTTGCCGTATTCGGCGACCTGGAGATCCCGGCCGGGGCCGCCTTTGGCGACCCCGGCCGCGGTCGCGTGGTCCGGCGCGACGAAGAACGTGATGATCGAGCTCATAGACGGCGATGATGTCAGGCGATCTCCACCAGCGACTCGGCGATGAGCCAGATGCCGAAGATGACGAACAGCGCCGCCGCTCCCCACTTGATCGCCTTTTCCGGCAGGCGCTTGCCCAGCATGCGGCCGACCACGATGGCCAGGGCGTCCGCGGCGACCATGCCGATCGTCGAACCGACCCACACGCCGAACCAGCCGTGTTGGGTGGCCAACGTGATCGTGGCCAGCATCGTCTTGTCGCCGAGTTCCGCCAGGAAGAACGCCCCACCCACCGCCAGCACGGCCGAGCGCTGCGTCCGCCCTGCCTTCGATTTCTCCTCTTCGGTCAGGGAGTCGCCGCGCAGTGTCCAGGCCGCGAACGCCAGGAACGCCACGCCCGCGGCGAGGCTGATCCACTTGGTCGGCAGTGCCGCGCCCAAGCCATAACCGACCGCAACCGAGATCAGGTGTACGACGGCCGTGGCCACCGTGATGCCGATCAGCACTGTCAGGGCGCGATAGCGGGTGGCGAAGGTCATCGCCATCAACTGGGACTTGTCGCCGAGTTCGGCGACGAAGATGACGCCGAAGCTGATCGCGAGCGCGGCGAGAAAGCCTCCCACGAATGTCCTCCCGGGTGTGTCCACCGGGTCGACTCGCGCGCGAGACTTCGACCCGGCAATTGAGCATTGCCGTAGCCGAAGGTCTCGCTCACCTCACGGCCGAGGCCGTCAGGTCGGGTGGCCGGGCGCGGACGCCAGTGTGTCGACCACCACGTTGGGAGCTACTCCCCTTCGCAGCCACCCACGCTACTGGGTCAGCACCCAGATCGGAAGATCACCAAGGTGTGTGCTGCCGCTCACTCGCCAGCCGGCACGCTCGTACAAGGCGACATTGCCCTTGTTCGTCGTCTCCAGATAGGCCGGCAGTCCAGCCTCCGCAGCCGCAGCCAGCCCCGGCTTCATCACCGAACGACCAAGCCGGCGGCCGGCGTGAGAGGGGTGGGTGGCGAGCACCCCGAGGTACCAGAACGGCTCCCCGCGCGGGAAGAAGCCCTGCACCGCGCGGTGGTAGTCGTCGAGCCGTGCCAACGCCTCGTCGGAGACCGCCAACTTAGGCTCGTCCGAAGACCAACCTCCGGGCGCGTCCCACATCGCCAGGGACCGGCCGCCCTCGATCACCCAGGTGGTACCCGGCCCGACCCGCTGGTCGAACAGGTGACCGGCGAACTCGGCAGCCTCGGCATCACGGGTCACCGGATCGCGGAAGAAATACCGAAACGCCGGATCCTGGTCGAACGCGGCGACGACGGTCTCGACCACCTGCTGGCGATGAGCCGCCGTCGCCCGTTCCACGTGAATCATGCGAAACACCCTAGCGTTGGGCCGGAGCCCCCGCGAGCGCGATTCCCCCGCCCGAGGAGTCGAGGTCGACCGCCGCCTGAGTGAACTGCGCGTCGTGCAGCCGCCGGTACGCCCCACCTGCCTCGAGCAACTCGGCGTGCGTTCCCTGCTCCACGATGCGACCCCGTTCCATCACCAGGATCAGGTGGGCGTCGCGGATCGTGGAGAGCCGGTGCGCGATCACGAAGCTCGTCCGGTCGGAGCGCAGCGCGGCCATCGCCCGTTGGAGCAACGCCTCCGTACGCGTGTCGACCGAGCTCGTCGCCTCGTCCAGGATCAGCAGCGACGGGTCGGCCAGGAACGCGCGCGCGATCGTGATGAGCTGCCGCTCACCCGCGCTGACGTTGCTGCCCTCCTCGTCGATCAGCGTGTCGTAGCCGTCCGGCAGGCTGCGCACGAACCGGTCCACGAACGTCGCCTCGGCCGCCGCATGGATCTCGGCCTCCGACGCATCGGGGTTCCCGTACGCGATGTTGTCCCGGATCGTGCCACCGAACAGCCAGGTGTCCTGCAGGACCATGCCGATCTCGCCGCGCAGCGTCTCGCGTTTCATCGTGGTGATGTCGACGCCGTCGAGCGTGATCCGGCCGCCGTCCAGCTCGTAGAACCTCATGACCAGATTCACCAGCGTGGTCTTGCCGGCACCCGTCGGTCCGACGATCGCCACCGTGTGCCCGGGCTCGGCGACCAGCGACAGGTCGTCGATCAGCGGGGTGTCCGGGGTGTAGCGGAACGAGACGTGCTCGAACTCGACCCGGCCGTGCGGCTGGTGCACCTCCACGGCCGGCGAAGGGTCGGGCACCTGCTCGTCGGCGTCCAGCAGGTCGAACACCCGCTCGGCCGACGCGACGCCGGACTGCAAGAGGTTGGCCACCGACGCGAGCTGGGTCAGCGGCTGGGTGAACTGACGCGAGTACTGGATGAACGCCTGCACGTCGCCCAGCGTCATCGTGCCCGAGGCGACCCGGAGCCCACCGAGGACGGCGATCACCGCGTAGCTCAGGTTTCCGATGAAGAACATCGCCGGCATGATGATTCCGGAGATGAACTGCGCCCCGAAGGCGGCCTTGAACAACTGGTCGTTGCGGGCCTCGAACTCGGCCTCCACCTCACGCTGGCGGCCGAACACCTTGACGAGCTCGTGGCCGGTGAAGGCCTCCTCGATGTGCGCGTTGAGCCGGCCGGTGTGCTGCCACTGCGCGATGAACTTCTTCTGCGACCGCTTGCCGATCTGTGCCGTGATCACGAACGAGAGCGGCACGGCGACGAGCGCGACCACGGCCAGCAGTGGCGAGATCACGAACATCAGCGTGACCACGCCGATCACCGTCAGCAGCGAGGTCAGGACCTGGCTCAGGGTCTGCGACAGGCTCTGCGAGATGTTGTCGATGTCGTTGGTGACCCGGCTGAGCAGCTCGCCGCGGGGCTGCTGGTCGAAGTAGGGCAGCGGCAGCCGGTTGAGCTTGTCCTCGACGTCGCCGCGCAGCTTGCGGATCGCGCTCTGCACCACGCCGTTGAGCACCCAGCCCTGCAACCAGGACAGCACGCTGGCCACGACGTAGATGCCGAGCACGATCAGCAGGATCCGCGCGAGCTGGTGGAAGTCGATGCCGACGCCCGGGATCGGCTTGGACTTCAGCAGCAGGTCGGCGAAGTTGTTCTGGCCGCCGGCCCTCGCCGCGTCGGCGGCCTGGTCGAGACTGGCGCCCTCGGGCAGGCGCCGGCCGAGCACGCCGCGGAAGATGATGTCGGTCGCGTGGCCGAGGATCTTCGGACCGATCACCGAGAGCGTGACGCTGGCCAGCGCCAACAAGATGATCAAAGCAAGCTTGCCTCGGTACGGGCTGAGCCGGCGCAGCAGGCGCTTGGCCGATGGCACGAAGGTCATCGACTTCTCGGCCGGCATGCCGGCGCTCATCCACGGCGGGCCGCCACCACCGGTCCGCCGTCCAGCGGCGGGCAACCGGCTCGGGGTAACCCGGGCTCCGCCACCGCCGTTCTGCGGCGCGGGCGTGGGGGCGTTCTTTGGCGCGGTCATGCGGTGGCTCCCACCGTGAGCTGCGACTCGACGATCTCCGCGTACGTCGGGCTGCTTTCCAACAGTTCGGCATGTCGGCCTCGGCCGACGACGGCGCCGTCCTCGAGCACGATGATCTCGTCGGCGTCGATGATCGTGGACACGCGTTGCGCGACCACGACGACGGCCGCGTCCGCGGTCACCGGGCGCAGCGCGGCCCGCAGCCGGGCGTCGGTGCCGAGGTCGAGCGCGGAGAACGAGTCGTCGAACAGGTAGATCTCCGGCTTGCGGACCAGTGCCCGCGCGATGGCCAGGCGTTGCCGCTGACCACCGGAGACGTTGGTGCCGCCCTGGGCGATCGGAGCATCGAGCCCCTCAGGCATCTCGGAGACGAAGTCCTTGGCCTGCGCGATCTCCAGCGCCTCCCAAAGCTCCTCGTCGGAGGCGTCCGGGTTGCCGTAGCGCAGGTTGCTGGCGATCGTGCCGGTGAACAGGTACGGCCGTTGCGGCACCAGCCCGATCTTGCTCCACAGCAGGTCGGCGTCCAGTTCGCGGACGTCGACGCCGTCGACCAGCACGGCCCCGGCGGTCGCGTCGAACAGCCGGGGCGCCATCGAGATCAGGGTGGTCTTGCCGGCGCCCGTACTCCCGATGATTGCCGTGGTCCGGCCCGCCGACGCGGTCAGGTCGATGTCGCGCAGCACCGGCGCCGCGGCACCGGGGTACTGGAACGTGACCCCCCGGAACTCAAGGCTGGCCTGCTGGCTCACGCTGGTGACCGGGTTGGCCGCCGGGACGACCGTGCTGTCGGTGTCGAGCACCTCCGTGATCCGCTCCGCGGCGACCGCGGCCCGGGGCACCATGATCAGCATGAAGGTCGCCATCATGACCGACATCAGGATCAGCACCAGATAGTTGAGGAACGCGGTCAGCGCCCCGATCTCGATCTGGCCCGAGTCGACCCGGCTGGCACCGAACCAGAGCACGCCGACGCTCGACACGTTGAGCACGAGCATGACGGTGGGGAAGATCAGCGCCATCAGCCGGCCGGCGCGCAGCGCGGTCGCGGTGAGCTCTTGGTTGGCCACGCCGAACCGGTCGGTCTCGAAGGGCTCCCGGACGAACGCGCGGACCACGCGTACGCCGGTGATCTGCTCGCGAAGCACTCGGTTGACGCCGTCGATCCGGGTCTGCATCTTGCGGAAGGTCGGGACCATGCGGCGGATGATCAGGCCGATCGCGATGGCCAGCACCGGCACGCAGACCAGCATCAGCCAGGACAGGCCGACGTCTTCGCGCAGCGCGAGGATCACGCCGCCGACCGCGGTGATCGGCGCGGTGACCAGCAGGGTGCAGCTCATCACGACGAGCATCTGCACCTGTTGGGTGTCGTTGGTGGTGCGGGTGATCAGCGACGGCGCGCCGAACTGGTTGACCTCACGGGCCGAGAACATGCCGACCCGATGGAAGATCGCGCCGCGTACGTCGCGGCCGAAGCTCATCGCCGTGCGCGCACCGAAGTAGACGGCCCAGATCGAACAGGCCATCTGCACGACCGTGACGGCGAGCATCCAGCCGCCGGTCTTGACGATGTAGCCGGTGTCGCCGAGCGCGATGCCCTTGTCGATGATGTCGGCGTTGAGGCTCGGCAGGTATAGCGAGGCCATCGTGCCGACGAACTGGAAGGCGACGACCGCCAACAGCGGTTTCGAGTACGGGCGCAGGTAGCGCCGCAGAAGTTTGATCAGCAACTTTCCCCCGGGTTGCTCTGGTGGCTGTCGGAGTCCGGGCGGCGCAGCACGCCGTCGAGGAGGACCGAGACGACCTCTTCGGTGGTGAGCGGGTGGTTGTCGGTGATGATCCGGTGGGTGCCGGCAAAAGTGATCAGGCGGAGCATCCGCGCGACCTCGGTGGCCGGCAACCGAAATTTGTCCTCGTCGGGCACGACCAGCCGCTCGATCGCGTCCAACATCGGCTGGTGGCTCGGGCGCTCTTCGGGTTTGTGGTGCTGCGGGCCGTCCATCCGCAGGGCGGACATCACGGCGAACGCGGTCTCGAGCCGCTTGCGCAGGATGTCCACGGCCCGCGCCATCCGCTCGCGGACAGGCAGGTCCAGGTCGATGCCGTTGAGCGCGGCCACGGTCGGCAACGGGTCGAGGACGGTCGCGATGGCTTCGCGGACCAGCGACTCCTTGTCGGGGAAGACGCGGAAGATCGTGCCCTCGGCGACACCGGCGGCCTCGGCGATCTGCTTCGTCGTGACCTTGGCGCCGTGCTTGACGACGAGCGGCAGCGTCGCCGCGACGAGGGCGGCACGGCGCTCCTCGGGCGGCAGGGGCCTGGCCCGGCCCCCGGTGGCGGCGGTTGACGTCATCACGCCGCGAACGTTAACTGAGTGAGTTACTCACTCACAAGCGAATTGCCTACAGTTTCGCCAGAGGCGAACGCGTCTGGTGAGGTCAGGCGCTCGCGGCGGTCGTCGCGCCGGCCGGCCGGGCCATCAGCTCACCCACGCCGGTGATGTCGAGGATCGACGTCAGGAACCGTGGGACCGACCGCAGGACGACCGGCACGCCCGCCTCTTGGCCGCGCTGCCAGGCGTAAACGAGCACCGCGAGGCCCGTGCTGTCGATGAAGGTGAGCCGCTCGACGTCGACGGTCAGGGTGGCCGGGTCGCGGTCGAGCGCGGAGGTCAACGCGACCCGCAACGCCTCGGCGCACGGGAAGTCGAGATCGCCACGCACGGTGACCACCGAGTCGGCGACCTCCACCACCAGCGGCT
Organism: Asanoa ishikariensis; assembly: GCF_900107455.1. Taxonomy (GTDB): domain Bacteria; phylum Actinomycetota; class Actinomycetes; order Mycobacteriales; family Micromonosporaceae; genus Asanoa; species Asanoa ishikariensis. The sequence continues at coordinate 286,518 of NZ_FNQB01000001.1, forward strand.
CCTGATCCGGGACCAGCCGACTCACCGTTGCCACCTCCGCGCCGTTACGACGGACCCATTTTAGGGCAGCTCACGGGAATCCGCCCGACAGGCAAGGCCCGTACGGTCGATCGGGTGATGCCCCGGACCGCCATCACATGCCGCATGACAAACATGCGCGTAGGGTGGGTTTCCCAAGCCGATTGATCAGGGGAGTAGTCGACGCTTGTGAATACCGCGGACCTCGAAGGCTCGGAGTCGGGCGGTCGCCAGGTCCCGGTAACGGCGACGTCCGACAGGCGCGCCGCCGCGCCGTCGGCACCACGCCGTACCCCACCCGTCGCGAGCGAACCCGCCCTGGTCGACAACTTCCGCGAAGGCGTCGTGGTCACCGACCCGACCGGCGTGATCCGCGAGTTCAGCCAGCCGGCGCTGACCCTGATGCCCGGGCTCGTGGCCGGCCGCACCTTCGCCGGCTGCGGAGTCGCGCCGCTGACCGCCGGTGAGCTGACCATCGGCGAGCGCCGGGTGCGCTGCCGCCGGGTCGAGCTCACGGTCGCCGGAGCCACGAGCATCGCCTGGTACGTCGAGGACGTCACCGACGCCATCGCCCGCTCCGACGCCCTGCTCGCCGAGCGTGGCCGCGCCCGTTTCCTGGCCACCGCCAGCCAGCAACTCGGCAATCCGCTGCACGAGGACCGGGCGGCGCGGGCCGCCGTACGCCTGGCCGTACCCACGCTGGGCGACGTCGCCGTGGTGGTGCTGGCGCCGCGTCGTGGCCGAGCCCGCTGGTGGCGGGCCGGCGGCGGCGACGGGCCCACGCTGGTCGACGGCGGCGTGCTGAGCGCGGACGACCTGCCGCCGGCGGTGGCGCAGGCGCTGGACGGCACCGAGCCCTCCGAGGCCGACTGGCTCGCCGACCAGCTCGCCGAGGCCGGCTGGCTGGGTGGACGCAAACCCGGCGCGGTCGCCGTGCGGGTGGTGTCGCTGCCCGGCAGCGCGGCGCCGACCGGTGCGCTGGTCGTCGTGCGCGACACCGATCTCGACGAGCACGAGGTGCAGATGGTGCGCGGGTTCGCGGCCCGCGCCGGTGCCGCGCTCGACGCCGCCGTGCTCTACCGCGACCAGGCCGAGGTCGCCGAGACGCTGCAGGCCAGCCTCGCGCCGATCGAGCCGCCCAGCGTGGGCGGTGTGCAGTGGGGCGCCGCCTACCGGCCCGCGCAGAGCTCGCTGCGGATCGGCGGCGACTTCTACGGCGCGCACGAGCAGCCCGACGGCGGTGCGCTGTTCTACCTCGGCGACGTGTCCGGCAAGGGCGTCGACGCCGCCGTGTTCACCGGCCAGATCCGGCAGGGAATCCAGGCGCTGCGCCGCATCGAGTCCGACCCGGCGCGGCTGCTCACCCTGCTCAACGACTCGGTGCTGGAGACCAGCCGGGCGCACGGGCACGGCCGCTTCGCGACGATGGTGCTCGGCCGCACGCACCCGACCCACGGTGGCGGACTCTCGCTTACCCTGGCCAGCGGCGGTCACCTGCCGCCGATCGTGCTGCGCGCCGACGGGACGGTGGAAACCGTCGACCTGCGCGGCATGCTGATCGGAGTGGTGCCCGACCCGCGGATCGCCACCGTCACCGTGCAGCTCGCCGCCGGTGAGACCTGCCTGCTGTTCAGCGACGGCGTGACCGAGGCGCGCGGCGGCGTACGCGGCGAGCAGTTCGGTTTCGCCCGCCTCGTCGCCGCACTCGAAGGCTGCCAACGCATGCCGGCGCCCGCGCTCGCCGAACGGATCGAGCAGGTGATCGGCGACTGGCTCGGCGGCCGCAACCACGACGACATCGCGGTGTTCGCGATCCGCGCCGTCGCGTCCGGCGCACCCACCCGGCATCTGCACGCGGTGCCCGCGCCATGACCGCGGTGCTGGACCCCTCGGTGGAGACCGCCTACCCGCGTTACCTGCACTGCCTGGACGAAGCCGACGAGAACGGCGCGATCGACGTCGCCCTTTCCCTGTTGGACAGCGGAGTCCCGGCCGAGCGGGTGCTGCTGTCCCTGGTCGCGCCCGCCCAGGCCCAGGTCGGCGAGTGGTGGCAACGCAACGAGTGGAGCGTCGCGCAGGAGCACGCGGCCACGCACGTCAGCGAGCGGGTGATAGCCGCGGTGGCCACGGCGGTCCGCGCGCGGCCGACCCGGGAGCGGGTCGTGGTCGCCTGTCTCGACGGTGAGTGGCACGCGCTGCCCGCCCGCCTGGTCGCCGAGGTGCTCCGCCTCGACGGCTGGGACGTGACCTTCCTCGGCGCCAGCGTGCCCTCGGTGCACCTGGTGTCCTACCTGCATCGGCACGACCCGCGGGCGGTGCTGCTGGCCTGCGCGCTGCCGATGCGGCTGCCACACGCGTTCCGCGCGATCGAGGCCTGCCGCCGCACCGACGTGCCCGTGCTCGTCGGCGGCCGTGGGTTCGGCTCCGACGGGCGGTGGGCCACCAAGCTCGGCGTCGCCTTCGCCCGCGACGCCCGGGCCGCGTCGTCGGTGCTGGCCACACCGGCGTTCGACGCCGCGCCGGCGCCGGTATCTCTCGATGACACCGAGTACGCCGGTCTGGTCGCCACCCGCGTCGAGTTGATCGACCTGGCGCTGGAACGGCTGGATCTGAAGCGGTACTCGCCCGCTCAGGTCGACGCCACGGTCGCCGACCTCGGCTACATCGTCGACTCGCTGGCCGCCGCCGTGTACGTGGACGACGCCAGCCTGTTCGGCGAGTTCGTGGGCTGGCTCCTCGAGGTGCTGGACAGCCGCGGCGTCCCGCTGCACACGGTCGGGCTGACCTTCGACGTCATGGCCGATCGGCTCCGCGACTTTCCCCGGGCGCATCGTTTCCTGCGGGGAGCTGCTCCGCGGCCAGCCGCCTGATCTCGTCGCCGAACGCCTCGTCCCGTTCGCCGGCCGGGCGACGGGCGGTGAACGCGATCCGGTACCCGTCCGGGTCGGTGACGGTCAGGTCCCGGGTGTTCCACGGCGTGTCGGTCGGTCCGTCCACTGTGCCTGGTGCCTTCGCCGCCAGCGCCGGCAGCTCCTCGGCCAGCGCCGCGAAGCTGATGCTCCAGCCCGCTCCCGGCTGCGGCGATCCGCGGCGCACCAGGATGTCCTGGTAGCGCCAGCGACGCAGGTGCACCAGCATCGGCGTGCCGTCCGGGCCCGGGAGCGTGAACAGGCTGACGAAGTCGAGGCCGTTGACGAAGAAGTCGACCGTACGCTCCAGATTGGACGCTTCGATCGTGAGGAAGGTCGGCATCGGGTAGATGTCCGTGGTGATGCCGGTATCGAGTGTCGGCTCGGTCATGTTCCGTGACGCTAGGGCCTCCCGCTACGTCAGGGTCAAATCTGGGTACAGCCGGAACCGTGACGTCATTCGGACTCGAACTGCCCTGTGGTGCCGCCTGCGCCGACCCCCGCCTACTCGCCGAACTGGCCCGCCGCGCCGAGGACGCCGGCTGGGACGGTGTGTTCCTCGAGGACTACCTGGTCTACAACGCGGAACCGGACTGCCCGACGGCCGACGTGTGGGTCGCGCTCGCCGCGATGGCCGGCGCGACCTCGTCGGTGCGCCTCGGCACGACCGTCACGGGAGGCGCCCGGCACCTGCCGTGGGAGCTGGCCCGCCGCGTCAGCACGCTCGACCAGCTCAGCGGCGGCCGGGTCGTGCTCGGCCTCGGTGTGGGCGATCCCAACGACGACGCGTACCGCCGGTTCGGCGGTGTCTCCGACCCGCGCACCCGGGCCGGACTGCTCGACGAGTCGCTCCAGATCCTGGTCGGACTGTTCGCCGGCGAGCGGTTCAGCTTCGCCGGCGCCCACTTCCGGGTCGACGACGTGCTCTTCCAACCGGCGCCGGTACGGGTGCCGATCTGGATCGGCGGTGGCTGGCCCGGGAAGGCGGCGGTGGGCCGGGCGGCCCGGCACGACGGGTTCCTGCCGTACCGGCGTTCGTCCGCCGACCGCTACGCCGACGCGGAGGAGGAACTGTCCGCGGCCGACGTGGCCGAGATCCTGGACAAGGTGCGGGCCCATCGCGGCTCGGTGGAGGGGTTCGACCTCGTCGTGGGCGGCCGGCGCCGGCGGGCGGACTGGTCCGCGGAGCGGCTGCACGTGGCGACGGTGGCCGAGGCGGGGGCCACCTGGTGGATGGAGTGGGTGCCGCCCGGCCCGGCGGACGAGATGAGGGCGGCGGTGTCCCAGCCGCCGCTGCGGCCCTGACAGGAAAGATCCCGGCGCTTCCGCCGGGATCTTCGTGCTATTCGGCTGCTTCCTCCGAGGTTCGGCGTTCGATCTCTTCCGGATCCTCGCCGCCTTGGACGGCCTGTCTGGTGGCCTCGGGCTCTTTCTCCCGGATGTCCGATTCCATCAAGATCGCTTCTGATTGGTCCTGGAAGTCGTCGCTGCCGACCGCTTCCTCTTCGGGGAGCGGATGCTCGGCGCGGGACTGGGCGCGGTCGCTGGTCATGCCTCCGGGGGTACCCCGGCGAGCGGGACCGCTAACGCCCCGACCAGGGAGTCCTTCGACGGCGCCCGCTCGCCCCGGCCATGCCACTACAGCAGCTCGCGCTGGTCAGCATTGCTGCCGACCAGCGCGAGCCGAGCGGGCGGGCAGTGCCCGCCCGCTTCGGTCAGCGGCGTCGCGGGCCGGCACCCGCGAGCGGGCTGACCGTGTCGGCGGCCGAGGTTACGCGGGTGGACCGGGCGGTGCCGGTCGAGAACGGCTCCGTGGTCGTGGCCCGTGCGAGGCTCGTGCTGCTGACCATCGTGGGCCAGGTGGCCGGGTCGGGGCGGGTCGAGGCGTAGCCGTCGGGCCGGCTCGGTGCCACGGCGGTGGCCGGCTTCTTGGTGCGGGTGGCGCGGAAGACGCCGATCGAGAGGACAGCCAGGATGGCGATCTCGACCAGGACCAGGCTGCGCTCGACCAGGCCCATCATCACGCGGCCGCCGGGGAAGGCGACGTACCAGAGCAGACCAACGCCGACCGCGCAGGTCACGCACAGCCACCGGACCGTCGAGGCCAGGCGCTCGCCCATCCCGGTGAAGCGGGCGGCGAGCACCGCCGCCGCGATGGGCAGGGCGACGAACGCGGCCACGGACGCGTACCGGTGGATCAGTGCGGCAGTGGACAGCGTCGTTATCTCGGGCGGGTCGGTCGGGATGATCGCGGCGATCAGCAGGCCCACGGACCAGATCGACAGCAGGAACGTCGGCAGCCCTCGGATGGCGACCCCGACCGCACGGAGCGCGGCGAGCAGGGCCGGCGCTCCGATCGCGAGGGCGACCATCGCGATCTCGATCGTCACGCCGCGATTGGACAGTGCGTAGTCGCTGATGGTCAGTTTCAGGGGGTCGTATCCCGGCCCGAGTCCGATGTGTCCGACCACCGTCGCCACGACAGCGGTCAGCAGTCCGACGATGGACACGGATCCGAATGCGCGGGCTTTGTTCATGCCTTAAGGCTTCCGGCCTGGCCGTTTTCCCGATATCGGGAAGCGCCCTGGCCGACCCCTCGGATCGTTCCCCGAAAACTGGGGGGATTGCACGGGCCTACCACTCAGGGTCGGGAAAACCCCACCGCGCGCCGGGGTGGCTACGCCTCCGGCGCGATCCGGCCAGCCAGAACGTCGGCCACATCGAAGCGAACCGGCGCTTCTAGCTGGTCGTAGCCGCAGGATTCCGGTGAACGGTCCGGCCGCCACCGGACGAACTGGGCCGTGTGCCGGAAGCGGTGACCCTCCAGATGGTCGTAGCGGACCTCGACCACGCGCTCGGGGCGCAGCGGAACGAACGAGAGGTCCTTCTCGGGGTTCCACCGACTGGCGTCGCGCCGGTTGTCGGTGGTGCCCTCGAACGCGGCGGCCCAGTTCCACGGGTGGTGGGCGAAGTCGGTGACCAGGGGTTGCAGCTCGGCGAAGAGCTCCTTGCGGCGGGCCATCGGGAACGCGCCGATCACCCCGACGGAGCTGAGGTTGGAGCCACCGCTGTATTCGCGATAGGCCGCCGGGAGCATCGGGTTGGCCGGGTCGTCGTAGAGCCCGAGCAGCAGCGACCCGATCGCCTCGGGCTCCGTCTTGTGTAGGCGGTAGCCGGCGACCACGCAGTCCGCCGTGCGTACATGCTTGATCTTCGCCATCACCCGCTTGTTGGGCTGGTAGGTCTCGTCGCCGCTCTTGGCGACCAGCCCGTCGAGCCCGGCGCCCTCGAACAGCTCGAACCACTGCCGCGCCACCGCGCGGTCGGTGGTGATCGGGGTGAGGTGCACCGGTGGCCGGGCGCCGCTCATGGCCTGTTCGAGCGCCGCCCGCCGCTCCCGGAACGGCCGCTGCGTGTAGTCGTCGTCGCCGAGCGCGAGCAGGTCGAAGGCGATGAAGCTGGCCGGCGTCTGCTCGGCGAGCAGCCGCACCCGGCTCGCGGCCGGATGCAACCGAAGCTGGAGGGCACCGAAGTCGAGCCCCCGGGTGTCGGTGCTGGCGATGACGATCTCGCCGTCGACCACGCACCGCGGCGGCAGGCTCTCCTTGACCGCGGCGACGATCTCGGGGAAGTAGCGCGTCATCGGCCGCTCGTTGCGGCTGCCGACCTCGACCTCGTCACCGTCGCGGAACACGATCGACCGGAAACCGTCCCACTTGGGCTCGTAGAACCGGTCGTCCGGGATCTCCGGCACCGACTTGGCCAGCATCGGCTGCACGGGCGGCATGACAGGCAGCTGCACCCACCCATTCTGTCCCGCCCCACCGACAGTTACTGGGCCGAATCGTCGCCGAGCCAGACCACGATCCCGGTCAGGTCGCTGAGCACCGCCGCGACGCCCGCCCGCACGGCGGCCGCGCAGCGGTCGGCGGTGAACGATCCGGCGTCGTACGTCGAGGACATCCCCAGCCCTTCGCCCCGGAACGAGGCGCCGGACCAGTCCACCGCGGTGACGTTGTGGGTGGGCTCGGCGAGCTCCGCGCCCACGACCAGGAACTGCTGCGCGAGGTGGCTCGCCGTGACCAGGGCCAGCGGGTCGATCAGGTCGTTGCCGGCGCTGACGACGAGGTCCGGCCCCAGGTCCAGCGCCTTGGTGATGCTGGGCACGAGGTCGTGGGCGGATCCGGCGTCCACCGTACGCAGGTCGACCTCCTCGTCCTTCGCCCAGCTCTTGACCGCGGCCACCAGCGCGTTGGTCGGAGCGTCGTCTCCCGCGGTGAGCAGCACCACGCGGAAGCCCTCCGGCGGGTGGACGCCGTCCCAGGAACCCGGCCGGGGCCGGACCGTGCCCTCCGGGGTCGGCGGTGCGGTCGGGTCGGTGAACCCCGGGCCGAGCGTGCCCACGGGTGCCGGCATCGGCCGCGGTGACGACCAGTCGTCGCCGGAGCCGCAGGCGGTGACCAGCACGGCGGTCGCGGCCAGGGTGGCTACGGCCCGGATGAAGGGGCGCACGGCGGTCGTCCTCTGCGGTGTGGCGGCTGATGCGGGCTCATTCCTACCTCAGCGCGCGCCGCCGCCGGCCCTGCTGAGCAGGTTGTCTCCAGTCTTTAGCCCACGGGCCGACTCCTGTTCACCTGCCGCGTGCACCGTGCACTGGCCAGGTGAAGGAGCCACATGTCAGCGCGTTTCCGCCAAATCGTCGTCGCCACCCTGCTCGCACTCATCGCCGTGACGGCCGGGCTCCTGAGCGCCGGCCCCGCCGCCGCCCACGGGTTCTCGTCGACCGTCTATGTCGACGTCACGTCGGGCGACGACAGTCAGGTGCGCACGAAGCTCGAGCTCGAGTACGACCTGCTCGTCGTCTCGACCGCCGACTACCGGCACGACGACCCGCTCTACCGGGCGGGCACCGCGGCGTTCGACGCGGGCGACAGCGTCGGTGAGCTGGCGGCGCTGAACGGCCACGCCGACTCGGTCGTCGGGTACGTCACCGAGCGCTTCACCGTCGACGGGTGCACAGCCGCCCGGGATGGAGACTTCCAGCTCGGCGAGCAAGAGGGCGTGCCGTACGCCAGCCTGTTCCTGGACTGGACCTGTTCGTCTCGGTTCGCCGGACACGAGCTGCGCAGCGGGCTCTTCCCCGACTCCGAGGGCTACGTCAAGGGCACCAAGACCATCGTCACGTACGCGATCGACGGCCGTACGGGCAGCGCCGCGCTGGACGCCGAGCACCCGTCGTTCTCCACCGGCCAGTCGGCGTACCAGCGATTCTGGGAGTTCTTCCGGCTCGGCGCCGAGCACCTGCTCACCGGGATCGACCACATCCTGTTCCTGCTGGCCCTGATCGTCGGATCGCGGCGACCGCGCGAGATCGTGCTCGCCGCCACCAGCTTCACCCTGGCGCACTCGGTGACGTTCATCCTGGCCGCCCTCGGCGTGGTCGACGTGCCGGCGCGGGTGGTCGAGCCGATCATCGCGCTGTCGATCGCCGTGGTCGCCGGCTGGTACCTGTGGCGGATCTGGCGGCGCGGCGACCACGCGTTGGAACTCGCGTCGCCGGACGGCGGCCACTTCGCGCTCGACCGGTCGGGCTGGGGCCGGCTCGCGGTCGTGTTCGGGTTCGGCCTGGTGCACGGCCTCGGTTTCGCCGGCGCGTTGGGCATCGACGAAGCGTGGTCCTGGACCCTGCTGTGGTCGTTGCTGGTGTTCAACGTCGGCATCGAGGTGGTTCAACTCGCGCTCATCGCGGCCGTCTTCCCGCTGCTCATGGTGCTGCGCCGGCGTTCGCCGCGGGCTGGGCTGTGGGCGTCGGGCGTGGTTTCCGCAGGTGTGTCCGCGATGGGGTTGGTCTGGTTCATCCAGCGGGTGTCCGGCTCTTAAGGATCCGCTTAGGGCTTCGGGTAAGGGCCACTACCTGTATTAGCCAGGTTCATGGTCGGTTCATGGGTCGGGAACAGCTTGATCCTCGTACCCCGCAAGACCTCTACCTGGAGTTAGGAATCCATGAGATCTCGTATCTCGCCGCGGGTGGCCGCCGGAGCCACCGCGACGTGCCTTGGGCTGGCTTTGGCCCTCGGCAGCGGCCTGGCCAACCCGGCCAGCGCCGCCGACGCCACCAGCGTCAGCGCCGTCATCCTCGGCGTGGGAGCCAACGAGTCCCAGCGCATCGTCACCTGGTACTCGTCGACCGACACCGCTCAGCAGATCCAGCTCGCGCCGACCGCCGAGCTCACCAACGGTGAGTTCCCGTCGGGCGCGGCGACCTTCGCCGCCATCGGCGGGGCGAACATCGCGACCAGCGGCGGCTTCAACCGCCACGCGACGATCACCGGTCTGAAGGAGAACATCGCCTACTCGTACCGGGTCGGCACCGAGGGCAGCTGGTCCTCGACGTACGCGTTCAAGACGCAGGACTTCGAGGGCGACTTCGACTTCCTGTTCTTCGGTGACCCGCAGATCGGCGCCTCGGGTGAGGTCGCCAAGGACCAGGCGGGCTGGCAGGACACGCTCGACGTGGCAACGGCCGCCAACCCGAACGCCGAACTGCTGGTGTCCGGCGGCGACCAGGTCGAGACCGCCAACACCGAGTCGCAGTGGAACGCCTTCCTGGCGCCCGACAAGCTGCGCCAGTACCCGTGGGCCGCCACCATCGGTAACCACGACGTCGGTGGCAAGGCCTACGAGCAGCACCTGTTCACGCCGAACACGGACCGCTCGGGCCCGTACTACTCCAACGGCAACCCGACGTCGAACACCTCGGGCGGTGACTACTGGTACATCTACAAGGATGTCCTGTACATCGACCTGAACAGCAACAGCTACGCGACCTCGCAGGGTGGCGGCGGCGACGCGGCGCACATCAACTACGTCACCGACGTGATCAACCAGCACGGCACCGAGGCCAAGTGGAAGGTGCTCGTCTACCACCACGCGATCTACTCGCCGGCCGACCACGCCAAGGACGGCGACAACAAGGTCCGCCGGGTCGACTTCCCGACGACCTTCTCGAAGCTCGGCGTGGACCTGGTGCTCCAGGGCCACGACCACAGCTACTCGCGCAGCTACCTCAACAAGAACGGCGCGAAGGCCAACCCGGACGAGCAGCCGGGTGCCGCCGACGTGTACGCGGGTCCCGGTGGCGTCCTGTACGTCACGGGCAACTCGGCTTCGGGCTCGAAGTACTACGACATCACCAAGCCCGACAACAGTGGTACGAGCGGCGCCGGCAACGGTGCGGACCCGCTGAACCCGAACAACTACTGGTACAACTCGGTGCAGAACCAGGAGCACGTCCGCAGCTACGTCAAGGTGGAGGTGCGCAGCGACAAGCTGGTCGTGGCGAACGTTCGCAGCGGCACCTGCCTGGCGCCGAACGCGGCCGTCGAGCACGGCAGCTCGTGCTCCAACACCGACGCGAACCAGCCGGTCGGCTCGATCGTCGACAAGGTGACGGTGCACCCGTACAACGGTGACGGCCAGAACATCCAGGTCGACGTGCCCAACGCGGCTCCGGGCGAGTTCGGCTGGACGATCGACGGCTACAACGGCCTGGTCGACCTCGGCACCGCTGTCGAGCACAACGGTGACTACTTCGAGGCCGCTGGCAAGATCAACCCGATCCTGGTGTCGGACAGCCGCCGTTCGCTCGCGCCGTGGTCGATCTCGGCCAGCGTCGGTGACTTCCGGGACGCCGACAAGTCGTTCTCCGGCAGCTACCTCGGTTGGACGCCCTACGTGCTCGACGCCGGCGCCGGTGCGCAGGCCAGCGGGTCCGTGCCGTCCGCGTACGACGACCACGGCCAGGGCCTGTCCGTCTCGCGCGGCCTCGGTTGGGGCGAGCAGGGCCACGCGCGTGGCACCGCCAAGCTCGGCGCCGACCTGGATCTGAAGATCCCGGGCAGCGTGGAGAAGGGCGGCTACCGCGCCACCCTGACGATCACTGCTCTGAGCAGCTGATAGTCGACGTTTGACCGGCGGGGCAGGCGCCCGTTTCGGGTGCCTGCCCCACCGTCTCCTCCTATTTCTCAAGGACTTCAGAATGCGCGCGTTTCGTACTCTCGTGGCGCTGGCCGCCGCCCTGACCGCCACCGGCCTTTTCGGTAGCCCCGCGCAAGCAGCCGATGGCGATGTCGCGTGGACGGTGCGGACCGCGTCGAACAGTTTTGGTGCCGACCGGTCCAGCTTCAGTTATGCGGTGAACCCCGGCGGCAAGGTCGACGACACCATGGTCGTGGCCAACCACGGCAAGACCGCATTAGATCTGGCCGTGTACGCCGCCGACGGCTTCACCACCCAGACCGGCCAACTTGACCTGCTCACCAGGGACAAGCAGTCGAAGGCCATCGGGGTCTGGCTGCGGGCCGGCGGCGAGCAGGTGACCGTCCAACCTGGAAAGTCCGTCGACGTGCCGTTCACGGTCGCCGTTCCGGACAACGCGACGCCGGGCGACTACGTGGGTGGCGTCGTCACCTCGCTGACCCAGCCCGACCAGGAGCAGGGCATCAACGTCGAGCGGCGGCTCGGCATCAGGGTCAAGCTGCGGGTCGGCGGCGAGCTCACACCGCAACTCACGATCGAGAACCTGCACGTGGCGTACGCCGGCCCCGGTAACCCCTTCGGCAAAGGCGACGCCACGGTGACCTACACGATCCACAACACGGGCAACGCCATCGAGTCGGCGCAGCAGGCCGTGTCGCTCTCGGGCCCGTTCGGCTGGCTGAAGGCGTCCGCGAGCTCCGTGCAGCCGACGCCGGAGCTGCTGCCGGGCGAGAGCTGGACGGTGACCGTGCCGGTGCACGGCGTCGCGCCGGCGGTTCGGCTGGCCGCCACCGCGACTCTGACGCCGCTGGTCACTGACGCGTCCGGCTCCACGACTGCGCTCGACACGATCGCGGCGACCGCGCACGGTTGGGCCGTGCCGTGGACGCTGGTGCTGTTCGTCGTCGTGCTCATCGCGGTGGTCGTAGCGATCGTGGTGCTCACCCGCCGCGGCCGGGCCCAGCGCAAGGCCCGCGAAGACGCCCGCGTGCAGGAAGCCGTCAAGCAGGCAATCCGCGCCAAGGAAGCGCAGACAAGCTGACCTGCGGAGGCAGGGCGGAACGCCCTGCGCCAGGCGCGCTTGGCCGGACGCCCGCGCGGAGGTGCGCCTGCGCCCAGCCTCTGGCCTGGGTTATCCCGCCGGCTCGGGCCGGGCGCCCTGCGCCGGGAGCGGGTTCCGCGCCCGGCCGCGCCGAGTGGGCGCCTGGCGTTGCCGCCGGCTGGGTCAGGCGCCGCCCAGGACCGGTGGCGGGACGTCGCCCGCGTCGCGCCAGATCAGGTCGTCTTCCGTTAGCCAGGTGCTGTGTTCGTCGGTCTCTTCCTCGTCGTTCTGGTTCGTGCGGCCAGCGCCCGCGGCCTGGGAACGGCCCGCAGCCGCGGATCCGTTTCGTGGGCCGGCGGCGCTGTTGCCGCCACCGCCCGGGCGGCCGGCCTGCGACTGGCTGCCGTTGAGCCCGCTCGTGCGCGACGCAGCACCACGCTGACCGGTCGCCGCCTGCCCCGAGCCGCTCGCCGGCTTGACCGTGTTGGCGCCCTTACCTGTGGCGGAGGCCGCCGAGGTCGGCGAGCCGGAGGCCGTGCCGGGCGAGCCGAGGACGCCGCCCGGCGGTAGGCCGCCAGAGCTCAGCCCGGTGCCCGCCGGAACGCTGGGACTCGGGGTGCCGCCCAACTGCGTCAGCGCACCGACCGTGCCGATGGTGGCCGCGCCGGCCGCGAGGGCGCCGTCGCCACCGCTGGTTAGCTGGGAGCCGTTCGTCTGAGTGCCGGTGCCGACCGTGCCGGTGCCGGGAGTCGCCGGGCCGCCGGCCGGGCCCGGGTCGTTGGCGACATGTCCCGGGGTGTCGACCGTGCCCGTGCGCCCGGAGCCACCAGGACCGGTGCCCGGGTCCATCGAGGGTGCGCCGACCCGGGGACCACCGGACGGGCCGGAGCCCTGGTGGGGGTCACCTTCGGGCAGGCCGGTCGGCGGCGGGGTGAACGGCCGCCAGTCACCCTGGTCGGCCACCTCGTATTGCGTGGCCACCCCGGCGACCAGGGCCGCCATCCGCTCGCGGGCGCGTTCCTTCTCTTCCTCGTCCTGGTTGTGGCCCATGAAACCACCGACCAGCGCGCCGACCCCCGCGCCGGCCGGGCCGAACAGCGCGCCCTTGGCCGCGCCGTTGGCGGCGCCGCTGAGCATCTTGTCGTTGTCGTCGTGCTCTTCGGGCGTCTCGGCCTTGCGCTGCGCGTCGGACAGGGCGGCGCTCATCTGGCTCAGGCCGCTGTGCGTGGCCAGGAAGTTGCCGGATAGCTGGCGGGAGTAAGTCGAGATCTTGCCGACCCGGTCTCGGAACTCGGTGCCAGCGGCGCCTTCCCAGCCGGCCAGGACCCCGTCGAGGTCGCGGTCGATCGTGCTGGCCAGGGTGTCGGCCTGGCGCTCGGCCGACTTCCACGCGGCGACGGTGTTCTCGATGACACACGGGTTGCCGGCGAAAAGCTGGTCGTAGAGCGCGCGATGGCTCATCCCGGAGTAGCTGCCCGCGTCACCCATTGCTCGAACCCCCCAGTGCCTTTTGCACACCGCCGAGGACGTTGGCGATGTCGGCCGAGTTGGCGGTGTTGCGCTCCTCGGTCGTGCGGTAGTTGCTGATGATCGTGTCGGTCGCCGACTGCGCCGCGCGGATCGCCTCGATCAGCCGCCGGACCCGGGTGGCCTGCTCGTCCTGCCGGGTGTCGTGGGCGTCGGTGATCCGCTTGGCGTCGACGAACGCGCCGAGCGGGGGTCGCGCCGCGGCGGAGCCGGTCACCGTCTTGAGCAGCGTCTCGGCCTCGGTCAGGCGGGCGTTGAGCGCTCGACGGAAGTCTTCCAGCGAGAGAATATCGACCTTGGTCTGTTCGTTCCCCATCGATCAGATGTCCAGTCTTGTCTGGGTGGCCCCGGAGGTCGGGGTCGCCGGCTGCATGCTCACTCCATGTCGTCCACAGTCGAGACTAGCGCTAGGCAGCGACACTTTTCGACCCGTCCCCGGCTCGTCCGCGCTGATCATCCGGCCGGTCGGACGAAGTTCTGCGCCGCGGTCGGGTCCAGCATCGGCCCGTTGGGCAGCAGCGCCAACAGCGTCGTCGGCACCGGCAGCGGATCCACGCCGCTGTATCCGAGCGCGACCGCCGCGTTGACCTGCCCGTCGGTACGCAACGGGTACTTGTATCCCTGGTCGGTGACCAGGTACGTCGTGGTGTCCGCGCTCACGCCCGGCGCCGGCTCGGCGCGGACCAGCGCACCCTTGCCGCTCGCCACGACCACCCGGTCGGCCGTACCCACCCCGTCCCGGCCTGGACCCGCGGCTGCGACGCCACCGACCACAGCGGTCGCGTAGCGCCGCACCTGCGCGGTGGCACCGTTGTGCACCGCGCACAACATCGGGTCGGCGGCCCGCGCCGCCGGGATCGCCGGCAAGGTCGCCGGGAAGCCCTTCGGCTCGACAGTCACGCCCCGCACCAGCGCGTTCGCGGCCTCGGCGGCCGAAATCTCGATCACCTCAGGATCGTTGGCGAGCAGCAGTTTCGCGGAGACCTCGCCGATGGTGACCAGGCCGTCGCGGGTCAACACGTACCGCTGCGCTCCCGCCCGGTAGACCTGACCGATCTCGCCACGATCGCCGCCGACCTCGCGTGGGCTCGTCTCGCCGGCGTCCTCGATCCGGGGCTGTCGCAGTTCGGGCCCGCTGGAGATGCCGTTGAGCAGGGCCTTGCCGGCGATCACGGGGGTGACCGCGGCAAGTTCGAGCGCCGTCAGCGTGGTCTCGTCGACGACCCGGTACCGCCGGTCGCCCAGCACCAGGTAGGTCGCGACCGGTCCACTGTCGTCAGCGGGAGTGCTCAGCAACAACGCCGAATCGGCGCCGAGGGCCGCACCACCGGCCGGTTCGCGGCCGACGAACACCGTCGTGGTTGGCGCGCCGGCACCCTGCGGCGACGTGCTGCACACGCTCCACGGGAACTTCAGCAGCGCGCCGCGGTCCGGCGGCGGGTCGGGGGCGCCGGGAATGCCGATCGGTTCGCCCACCGCGTACGCGGAGAGCGAGTCTCGTGACATCTGCCGCATCGCGGGTTTCTCGGTGCCCGCGAACAGCAACGCCGACGTCCAGTTGAGCACCGGGTGCAAGGTGTCGTCGACCAGCACGTACCGCGCGCCGGTCTCCCGCATGATGATCAGCTCGCCGGTCGCGGGCTTGCCGCCGCCGGGGTTGACCAGGCCGATCACGCCGATGATCGCGAACACGATCGCGGCCACCATGACGCTGCCGAACATCGCGAGACCGAACCGTCGCATCGGTAGCTCGGTGGTCTCCGGCTCACCACTGAGCAGGCCGGAAACGATGCGCCGGGTGATGAACCGGTGCGCCTGCACCTGTTCCTGCCGGCTGCGCATGAGGACCCTCCGATGGCCGTACTCCGCGACGCGGCCACCCTACGATAGGTGACTCGTCGTACGCTGTCCCCGCCGTGCCCCTGGGGAGGAGGACGCGCATGCGAACGGCTGTGTGGCGGCTCGTCGTCGCCGAGATCGCCATCGTCGTCGTCGCCCTTGCCGCGTTCAGCGGGTCACTCGTCGGGCTCGGCGTCGCGGTCCTCGGCGCCCTCGTCGTGGCCGGCGTCGTCTACGCCCGCCGCGACGGTCGATGGTGGACAGAGAAGTTCCTGGCCCGCCGGCGCTGGCGACGTCGCCGCAGTGCCGGGTCCGCGCTGCAACCACATGCCATCAACGGGTACGACGACCGCGGCACCAGTGTCGGCATCGGCTGCGACGAGGGCGGCTGGTATGCCGCCGTGGCCATCGCGCCCGCGCTCGGTATCTCCGGCACCCGGGGCGTGCCCGTCCCGGTGGCCCGGCTGGCCGAGCTGCTCGACGACGCCACCCTGCCGCTCAGTGGCCTACAGGTGGTGAGCTGGGCCGCGCCGGCACCACACCACCTGCTGCCCAGCCAGGTGCCCAGCGTCGCCTCCTACCACCAGCTCGCCGCCGACCTGCTGCCGTCCGGCCCGGCCCCGATCGACCAGCGCGACTGGGTCGCGGTGCGCCTGGACGTGAGCGACGCGGCCGTCGCCGCGCACCGCCGCGGTGGGGGTGTCGAGGGCGTCCACCGCGCCGTGGCCGCCGCCGTCGGCCGGGTGAGCAAGTCCCTGGCCAGCGCGGGCATCGTGACCGAGATCCTCGGCCCGCAACAGCTCGCGTCGGCCGTGCGACTCTGCGCCGGCGTCCTCGACGACAACCCGCCGGCCGAGGACTGGACCACCTTCCACGCCGCCGGCCTGCACCACCTGGCCTTCGAGGTGCACGGTCTGCCACCACGCGACGCTCCACTGTCGACACTGCTGCGTACGCCCGCCGCCCAGGTGGTGCTCTCGGTGGAGCTGCGCCCGCGCGAGACCAACGGCTCGGTGCTCGCCCGCACGGTGGTGCGGATGGCCGCGCCCGCGCCCAACCTGCCGGAGGCGGCCCGCACGCTGTCCGGCCGCGCTGGCGAGCTCGGGCTCAAGCTGCGCCGCCTGGACGGTTGGCAGGGTCCGGCCGCGTACGCGACCGCACCGACGGGCGGTGGTCCCTGGTGACCCGTGCCGGTCAACCGATCTCGCCGGCCGCCGCGGGCGCGATCGGCATGCACGCCGAGCACACCGGGCTGCTGCTCGGCCGAGGTGCCGACGGCGACGCCGTGCTGTTGCGGTTGTTCCGGCCGCAGCCGACCCGGGTCGCGCTGATCGGCGGCCTGTGGCTGGCCCGGGTCACCGTCTTCCGCGCGCTGGCGCTGGGCGCGCAGGTCTTCGTCCGTACCTCCGACGAACGTCGTTGGCACGGCCTGGGTGAGGTGGCGGTCGGCAACCCCGATCGGGTACGCGTCGTCACCGGCGGCCGGCCCGCGGTCGCCGGCCGGGTCGGCGAGCCGGTGCTGCACGTGCACGACATCGAAGGCCAGCGGGCGTTCGACCTGCGGCCCGGCGAAGCCTGGCAGACCACGCTGACCATCTCGGCGCAGCTCACCGACACTGCGGCCGACGCGCTCGCGGTCGCGGATGCCGCCCTGGTCCAGCGGATGTGGGCGCAGCAGGCGGTCTACGTCGCGGCCCGCCTGGGCGTCGACCCCGACGCATCGTCCGAAGTGGAGAACCTGCCCGACGACACCGTCGCCCTGCTCAGCGACGGCCAGGCGCGGGTCGCCTGGATCTCGGCAACCGACATCGAACAGCAGATGTTCGGCCCGCCCGGCCGGCTCTGAGGCCTAGCTCTCCCGGATCGCGCGGATCCAGCCGTACAGGCCGCTGGCCCACACCACCAGCGGCAGGATGCCGAGGATCAGCAGGATCTCCAGGATGTCGACGGTACGACCGAGCAGCGGTGAACGGCGCCGCCCCGCACCGAGTGCCGCACCGACGCTGATCGCGGCCACCACCAGCAACCCGGCGACGACCAGGGTGAGCCGGCCGAGCACGCTCGTGGTCAGGAAGCCCCCGACGGCGATCGCGCCGATGGCGACCACGCCGGCACCGAGCAGCGGCAATCGTTGCGCGGTCGAGATGAACCAGCGCGCCCGCATGAACAACAACAGGCCGAGCGCGGCACACAGTACGTACCCGGCGGTGCCCCCGCTGGTGACCAACGCGAGCGCCGAGCCGGCCGCGATCAG
Source organism: Asanoa ishikariensis (assembly GCF_900107455.1). Taxonomy (GTDB): domain Bacteria; phylum Actinomycetota; class Actinomycetes; order Mycobacteriales; family Micromonosporaceae; genus Asanoa; species Asanoa ishikariensis. The sequence goes on from NZ_FNQB01000001.1 coordinate 304,144, forward strand.
ACCGACCGCACCGAGCATGCCGGCCAGCAGGTCGTCGGCGCGCTCGGCGAGCCGGAGCACGCGGGCACCGTCGACGGTCTCGGTGTCGGTGCGCAGGTCCTCGGTGCCGGACGGCACGGTAGGCACCGGCAACCCGGCCAGCCGGTAGGACATCATCGGCATCGCCGGCACGAAGACCAAGGCGAGCGCGAGCACGATCGAGGCCGCGCCGGCCGGGGTCGCGCCGAAGATCATGCAGATGACGGCGGCGACGCCGAGGCCCACGGCACCGGCGCTGGCGGCGAGGAAGATCTGGCCGTACGCGGCGACGGCCGCGCTACCGGCGACCGCGGAGACGAACACCACGGCCGCGGCGCAGACCAGCAGGTCAGGTGCGCCCAGATCGGCCAGGCCACGACTGCCGGCGAAGAGAGTCAGTCCACCGACGGCCGCGTACACCATGGACACGATCGCCAACAGCAACCCGTTGCGGTGGTCGCCGAAGCCGCGCGCGGCGACGGCCGAGGTCGCCAGCAACAGCAGCGCGAGGACCAACGCGACAGCCGGAGCGACGCCCCGCGGCGGGCCGATCAGCGCGAGCGCGACGGCACCGCCGACCAGCGCGGCCGCACCCAGACCGAGCCCGAAGACTTTGGTGGTCGCAGTCGACCAACGGCCGGGCCGCATCCGGGTCGCGGTCGCGATCGCGTCGACCACGTCGTCGAACACCGGCTCGGGCTGCTCACCGCCGCGTGGCCGCAGATAGAGCAACTCGCCGTCGCGGATCTCCAACTGAGCCGGCGACTGCGCGATGTCGAGGGCGGGACCGGCCAGCCGGGCCAGTGACCAGCCATAACGGCCGTCGGGCTCGTCGGCGAGCCGGTCGCCGGCAAACCGCAACACCGTCGGCAGCACGTCAGCGAGAGGCACTTCGGACGGTAGGGCAAGGTCGACCCGCGTCTTCGGCGCCACGATCGTCACGCGGCTCGATCCGGCCGTCGTCGCGCCCGCCACGATGTCCCCTCCTCGTCCACAGGCCGCACCCGGGCGTATCGCGGGCGCCACCGCTTCCGGCAGAGTACATACGATGGCCACGGTCCGGTGTCCACCCGCCCTGGGAGGAAGCGACTTCTACGTGACTATCTGCGCGCACTCGCGGGACTCTTTGGTGGGTTTGCGGACTGTGGTGGCAACGATCGTTGTTGCCCCCAAGGAGCTGCCCGACGGTGCCCGATGAAGGTCACCCGGATCGCCTACTCGGCTCGCCTCAACTCCGGCAAGTACGCTGCCCTTCACGAGCAGGCGCGCCGGCTTGGTCGGGTCCGATCCGAGGTGTGGCAACGGTTCGGGTCGCTCCACGGAGCCGGGGTCCGCGACCGGCATGTCCGGGACAGGTGGATGGCGGACGGCACCGCCGCTGGCTTCGGTGTGACCGCGAATGCTTGGAAGGAAACCCTCCGCGACGCGATCGCCGATATCGCTGCGAGCCGTGAGTCGGCGAAAGTCGCTGTCCGCCGCGCGATCGCACGCCGGACCATTGATCCGGCCGAGCGGAAGCGGTTGTTAGCCGCACTCAAATGCGAGCGTTGGGCAGACGAAGCGTACCTGTCCCGGCAGATGCGCAAGCACTGGAAACGTGGGAAGAGCCGCACCCGCAACCAGATCATCGTGCGGTCGGACAAGGTCCGCACTTTTAGCCTGACCGACGGTGGGAACGTGTGGCTGGCCGTGGCGGGGGTGGAGCCGCGCCAACTCGTCCGCATCCCGCTGAACACGACCGTTGCGCCATCCGGGACGTTGCGGCTGATCTTGCGTGGCGGGCGAGTCGAGGTCCACTACCAGATCCCCGCGTCGGAGATGAAGTCCTCACGGCATCCAAGCGGCGACCGCGAAGTAGGCGTCGACAAGGGCTACACCGAGGTGCTGATCGACTCCGACGGTCGCCACCACGGTGCGCGCCTTGGGGCGCTGCTGACTGCTGAATCAGACCGAATCAAGGAACGTAACCGGCGCCGAGCGAGGCTCCGCTCGATCGCGAACAACGCCGCCGCCAAAGGTCGGCACGCGAAGGCGGCCAGGATTAGAGCCAACAACTTCGGCACGGTCAAGCGTGACCGGCAGGCGGCAAAACATCACGCTCAGGTCCGGACGGAGATTTTCACCGCCGTCCACCGCGTGGTGAACGAGGCCGGGGTGGTCGTCGCCGAAGACCTGACCAAGGCAATCACTGGGCGCAGATCGCTTGGAAAGAACTTGAATCGTCGCCTCGCAGCATGGACGAAAGGCGTCACCGCCGAGGCGCTCAAGAACGTGTCGGAGCGCAGAGGCTCTGCGCTCGTGCTGGTCAATGCTGCCTATACGTCACAAGTCTGTCCCACCTGCGAGGGCCTCGCCCGGCGTAACGGGGATCGGCTTCACTGCACACCGTGCGGGGTCGTATGGCACGCGGACCATGCCGCCGCGATCAACGTCCTGCGTAGATACGGTGATCCCGACATCACCCTGTTCACCCCGTACAAGCGGGTGAAGGAGATCTTGCAGGAACGGGCCGATCGCCGACGGATCAAACTGCCGATCCAGGACTCCAGCCCAGCAACCGGGGCGGAGAGCGAATTATCCATCCATGCTCTACCTAGCGAGGTGTGAGCAATGAACAGGAAGCAGGAATGGCGTTGAGCACCGTCCTGTTCCGACGGCCACCGCGCCGGCCTGGTCCTGCCATGCCGCGCGGTGAGCTGCTGGTCGAGTCGCCCCCGGAGTTGCCTGAGCAGCTCCCGCGCGGCATCGGCCAGTTGCTGATGGTGCTGCCGATGGTCTGTGGCGTGGGCGCCATGGCCTTCCTCTACGCGGGCCGCGGCGGCGGTGCGGTCACCTGGATCGCCGGTGGCCTGTTCGGCGTCTCGATGCTCGGCATGGCGATCGGTTCCATGGGCGGCGGCGGTGGCAACAAGAAGGCCGAGCTCGACGCCGAGCGCCGTGACTACATGCGCTATCTGGCCCAGATCCGCAAGAGGGTACGTCGGGCAGCCGACCAGCAGCGTTCGGCCGCGATGTGGGTGCACCCGGCGCCGGACGCGCTGTGGTCGCTGGCCGCCTCGCGGCGCATGTGGGAACGCCGTTCGACCGACGAGGACTTCGGCCAGATCCGCGTCGCGGTCGGTCCGCAGCAACTCGCGGTCGACGTCACGCCGCCGGAGACCAAGCCGGTCGAAGACCTCGAGCCGATGTCGGCGATCGCCCTGCGCCGGTTCATGAACACCTTCCGCGCCGTGCCGGACCTGCCGATCGCGCTGTCGCTGCGGGCGTTCGGCCGGGTGTCGCTGCGCGGCGAGCGGGAGCGGGTGCTGGCGGTGACCAGGGCCGCGATTGGCCAGTTGGCCACCTTCCACTCGCCGGAAGACGTCCGCATCGCCCTGGTCGCGGCTCCGGAGCGGGTCGCCGACTGGGACTGGCTCAAATGGCTCCCGCACGTGCAGGTCGATCGCACGGTCGACGGCGCCGGCCCTGTCCGGCTGGTCTTCGACTCGATGACCGAGCTCGAAGACGCGCTCGACGACGAGCTGAGCAGCCGCGGCCGGTTCAACCCGTCGGCCAAGGCGCTGACCACCCAGGCCCACCTGGTGGTGATCCTCGACGGTGGTGAAGCGCCCGCCGCCGCCCAGCTCACCGGCCCTGGCCTGCTCGGCACCACGGTGTTCGACCTGTCCGGTGTCGTGCCGCGCGAGGCGGGCCGCTGGCTGTTGGCACTGACGGTCAACGGCGACCGGATCGAGGTCAACCAGGGCAACCGGAGTACGTCGCTCGGCCGCGCCGACACTTTGGCGCTGCCCGCGGCCGAGGCGGTCGCCCGCCAGCTCGCGCCGTACCGGCTGTCCCACCAGGCCACCAGCGAGGAGCCGCTGTCTCGCAGCCCCGAGCTGCCCGAGCTCGTCGGCGTCGGCGACGCGGCAGCGGTCGACCCGCGCCGCCACTGGCGACCGCGTCCGGTGCGCGAGACCCTGCGCATCCCGCTCGGCCTCGGCCCCGACGGCGCGGTCGTCGAGCTCGACCTCAAGGAGTCGGCGCTCGAGGGCATGGGCCCGCACGGCCTGATCATCGGCGCGACCGGTTCCGGCAAGAGCGAGCTGCTGCGCACCATCGTGTCCGCGCTGGCGATCACCCACTCGTCCGAAGAGCTCAACTTCGTGCTGGTCGACTTCAAGGGCGGTGCGACCTTCGCGTCGCTCGACGCGTTGCCACACACCAGCGCCGTGATCACCAACCTGGCCGACGAGCTGCCGCTGGTCGACCGCATGCACGACGCCATCGCCGGCGAGCTGCAACGCCGGCAGGAGCTGTTGCGGTCGTCAGGCAACTACGTCTCGCGGCACGAGTACGAGCGGGCGCGCGCCGGCGGCGAGAACCTCCAACCACTGCCCAGCCTGCTGATCATCTGTGACGAGTTCAGCGAGCTGCTGGCCGCCAAACCCGACTTCATCGAGCTGTTCCTGCAGATCGGCCGGCTGGGCCGGTCGCTCGGCATCCATCTGCTGCTGGCGTCGCAGCGGCTCGAGGAGGGCCGGCTTCGGGGTTTGGACACCCACCTGTCGTACCGGATCGGTCTGCGGACGTTCTCGGCCGTGGAGAGCCGGATCGTGCTGGGTGTTCCTGACGCTTATGAGCTGCCCAACGCTCCTGGTCATGGCTACTTGAAGATCGACACCCAGACCATGCTGCGGTTCCGGGGTGCCTACGTTTCGGGGCCGTATCGGCAGGCCGGCGCGGCGACGCAGGCCGCGAAGGCGCGGGTGCAGGGGCAGGTCGTGCCGTACCGGATGGCGCACGTTCCCATGCCGAAGATGCCGGCGGCGCCGCCCGAGCCGGTCGAGGTCGCCAGCGGTCCCGAGCCGGCGCGGCAGGTCACCATGCTTGACGTGGTCACCGGGCGGTTGCGTGGCCAGGGTCCGCCGGCACACCAGGTCTGGTTGCCGCCGCTCGACCTGCCGGCGTCGCTCGACGTGCTGTTGCCGCAACTCCAACGCGATCCCGACCGTGGTTTGCAGGCCGTGGGCTGGCCCGGCGGTGGCGGTCGGCTCGCGGTGCCGGTCGGTGTGGTCGACCGGCCCTATGACCAGCGGCGCGACCCGCTGGTGGTCGACCTGTCGGGTGCGGCTGGCAACACGGTGATCGCCGGTGGTCCGCGGTCGGGCAAGAGCACGCTGCTGCGCACGTTGATCTCGTCGCTGGCGCTGACCCACACCCCGCGCGAGGTGGCGTTCATGTGCCTCGACTTCGGCGGCGGCACGCTGCGCAGCCTCGCGGGTTTGCCACACATGTCCGGTGTGGCGGGGCGGCGCGACATCGAGGCGGTGCGCCGGTCGGTCGGCGAGGCGACGGCCCTGCTCGACGAGCGTGAGCAACGGTTCGCCGAGCGGGGCATCGAGTCGATCGGCGCGTACCGGCGGATGCGCGCCACCGGCCGCTTCCCCGAGGACCCGTTCGGTGACCTGTTCCTGGTCGTCGACGGCTGGGGCACGCTGCGCGAAGACTTCGAGGAGCTGGAAGCGCGGATCACCAAGCTCGCGGCGCGCGGCCTGGGCTACGGCATCCACGTGATGATCACGGTCAACCGCTGGGCCGAGCTACGGATGAACGTACGCGACCTGCTCGGCACCCGGTTGGAGCTGCGACTGGGTGATCCGACCGAGTCCGAGATCGACCGGCGAGCGGCACTCAACGTGCCGACGGGCATGCCCGGCCGTGGTCTCACCCGTGACAAGTTGCACTATCTGAGCGCATTGCCCCGAGCTGACGGTCTCGGCGACCCCGAAACCCTCGTCGAGGGCACGGCCGCGATGGTCGCCGCGGTCGCCGAGTCGTGGGTGCACCCGCCCGCGCCGAAGGTCCGCCTGCTGCCGCGCCGCCTGCCCGTCGACGAGCTGACCAAACTGGCCGGCACCGAGGCGCCGGGCGTCGCGATCGGCCTCAACGAGTCGCACCTGGCACCCGTACGCGTCGACTTCTCGGTCGATCCGCACTTGTTGGTGTTCGGCGACGTCGAGTCCGGCAAGACCAACCTGATGCGGCTGATCTCGCGATCCATTGTGGAGCGCTATACACCACAGGAAGCCCGGTTGGTGATCGTCGACTACCGGCGCGGTCTGCTCGACGCGATCTCGGGGGAGCACTTGCTCGGCTACGCCCCGTCAGCCACTGTGCTGACCGAGATGGTGGGCTTCCTGCGGGAGTCGATGAAGCAACGCCTGCCGGGGCCCGGCATCACGCCTGACCAGCTACGCAACCGTAGTTGGTGGCACGGCCCCGAGCTGTTCGTGATCGTCGACGACTACGACCTGGTCGCCTCGGTCGGCAACAATCCACTGGCGGCACTCGTCGAGCTGTTGCCGCAGGCCAGCGACATCGGTCTCCACCTGATCCTGACCCGGCGGGTGGGTGGCGCGTCGCGAGCCCTTTACGAGCAGGTCATCCAGCGGATGCGCGAGCTCGACAGCCCGGTGTTCCTGATGTCCGGCAAGCCGGAGGAAGGTGCCCTGGTCGGCACCCTCAAACCGAGCCCACAACCGGCAGGACGGGGCACCCTCGTACGCCGGCAGGACGGGCAGCAATTGGTCCAGACGGCCTGGATAGAGCCATGACGATCCGGGGCTGCGCCATGATGCCCGCGTCCGTTACGGTGAGTCCGGACGTGTCGCACGAATCAAGCGAGGGGTGAGTGTTATGGGTCAGCCGTTCTTGGTTGATGCCGCAACGCTCCACAAGGCTGCGGGGGATGTGCGGTCGACAAGGTCTGATGTCGACGGTGATCTCAAGCGGCTTTGGGGCGTGTTGGACGATCTGGCTGTCGCATGGCAGGGCCAGGCTTCCGCGGGGTTCCAAAACCTGATGAATCGCTGGAATGGCGATGTCACGAAGCTGCTGACCGCGTTGGACAACATCGCGGAGCTGCTCGACCAGGGTGGCACGACGCACCAGGTCAACGACGAGCAGCAGAACGAGATGATTAACAAGTTCAACTCGGCCCTGAACCCGTAGTGACCTGAGCGAAGGACATTTAGATCATGTCGCAGCCGATCCAAGTCAACTACGCCGCGCTCGAAAACGCGCAGTCGCAGATGCAGTCGATCTCCAAGACGATCGACGGCCGCCTCGACACCCTCCGCTCCCAGCTGCAGCAAATGCAGTGGAACGGTTCCGACCGCGAGGCCTACCAGGGCTACCAGGCCCAATGGGACTCGGCCGTCGCCGACATCAACGCGATCCTGCACGAGATCGGCGCCGCAGTCGGCGTAGCCAACCAGAACTACATCACCACCGAAGCCAACAACGCGAAGGTGTGGGGCTGACCGCCCACCGCGTCACCCGCTGAGCGCGGCCCAGGCACTGCCTCGGGCCGCGCTGCGCGTTTCAATTCGAGGTCCACGGTGGACCACCTGAACTGACCTCCTGAGCCGACTGCGCCGTTAGTTCGTGGTCTTGGGCCGTAGTGCATCGAACGCGCCCAGGCCGTATCTCAGCGTTGCCGCCGTGCCGACAAGCGCGTCCGAACCGCGTCCTGCGTTCGGCTGGCGGCGATCGGATCCTGTCCTGCGTCCGCGCTTGGCTGTTGGCGGGCGTGGCCTGGCCGTGTTCTGCGCTTAGCTACTGGCGGGCGTGGCCTGGCCGTGCTCTGCGCCGCCTGCCGACGAGCGGGACCCGGCTGCGTCCTGTGTCTGCCTATCGGCAAGCGCGCTTAGCCCGCCTTGCGTCCGCACGCCGGCAAATGCGTCCTGGCCTTGCCGAGAACGTGTCTTGTCGCCTGTCGGCTGCAGACAAGCCCTGTGCAGGAGTCGCGTTCGCGCAGGCCAGGCGGCCGGGGCGCGACGGTGGCGTTCGCGGGGCGGGTTTGTCCTAGCGAACGGGTCCCGGCTGCCGCAGTCAAGCCCTGTGCAGGAGTCGCGTTCGCGCAGGCCAGGCGGCCGGGGCGCGACGGTGGCGTTCGCGGGGCGGGTTTGTCCTAGCGAACGGGTCCCGGCTGCCGCAGTCAAGCCCTGTGCAGGAGTCGCGTTCGCGCAGGCCAGGCGGCCGGGGGCGCGACGGTGGCGTTCGCGGGGCGGCATCGTCCTAGCAACGGTTCCCGGCTGCCGCTCTATCCGGGGCCCCTCGCCGCGATCAGGCAGGACGAGCTCGACGGGCCGCGCTTCGTCGACCCGACCACCGTCTCGCGCCTGGTCAGCGGGGCGGCACCTGGGCTCGGCCGCTGTGGTTCGGCGTCGTTGCCGGGCTACCTGCCTGCTGGTTTGGCGGTGTTCGCTGGGCGCCGGGTTGCCAGCCCAACGGTTGTTGACGTTGGCCGCGCGTGGTGGCGGCAGCGGGTAGCGCGGCGGCCGGCACCGGGGCACCGGCGGGCTTGGCTGATCGTTTCGTCGCCCCTCGGGTGCGTACCTTCGGTGCCGTGACCTTCGCACCTGCCGGGCCGGTGGGCGCGGCGTGCGTTTGGCGCGCCGACGACGCCGCAGCGGGATTAGCGGCAAGTCTGCGCCGGCGGGTGCCGCGGACGACGGCGGCACAGAGCGCGATCACCAGTGCCAGGACGGCCAGTACGGCCGCGGTCCAGGTCGCCAGCGTCCGTGTGTTGCCCGTCGGGTCGGCGGACAGTGTCACCGGGGCGAGCGCCGCTGCTGGGGGCGACGCCTTCGGAGCGCCGGTGATTGCCGTCATGGCCCGGTACGGGTTGATGACGCCATAACCCACCAGGTCGTTGCGCCCCTCCGGCGGATGGTCGGCCGTCGCGGTGATCCGTTGCGCGACCTGCGCGGGGGTCAGCTTCGGTTCGGCTGAGCGGATCAGCGCTGCGAGCCCCGACACGTACGCGCTGGCGAAGCTGGTCCCACCGCCCTTGAATTGGGCGTATCCCTCACCTCTAGGCATCGGCCCATCGACCTCGGCCCCGGGCGCGGCAACATCGACGTAAGGCCCTGACGTCGAGGTAGCGACGTGATGCCCCTCCCGATCAACGCCGGCAACCGCGATAACCGGTTCGTACGCGGCGGGATAGGCCTTCTGGTTCTTGCCGTCGCCACCACCGTCGTTGCCGGCCGCCGCGACGAGCACGATGCCCTGACCGAGCGCGTTGTCGATGGCCTCCTCCAACACCGGCGTCGGATCGGTGGTAAGAGACAGATTGATGACGTCGGCACCGTTCTCAGCGGCAAAATCGATCGCATCGGCGATAACGTTCGGTCTGCTCGGGTCGTAGTCCGTGTCGAGATTGGGCAATACCCGGATCGGCAGAATCATGGCCTTGGGCGCGATCCCGGTGAACACCGAGCCCTCCGGTGTGCGCCCCGCGATGACGCCGGCGACCACCGTGCCGTGCGCCACCTCGTCGCATTGACCCAGCTTGGACGGCTCGACGAAGTCACGCCCTTCGAGCACCTTGCCAGCCAGCGCGGGCGGATTGGGCGACACTCCCGAGTCGATCACCGCGACCGTGATCCCGGCGCCCTCGCTGATCGGCCAAGCCAGGTCAGGGCGCATCCGCTGCAGCGGCCAAGGGGTCTCCGTCATCGGCGATCCCTTGTCGGGCGGCCCGCAGTTCGGCGCCTTCAGCATCGAAAGACCGGGGGAGGCGGCGGCCGGCGCGCTCACCCCGATCGCGGCAACCGACGCCACCACTGCTGCGGTCGCAACGGCCGCAAACGTCCGGTGAGCGCGGCGCCCGCGGCCAGGCTGACGCGGCATGCGCCGAGCCGCCACAATTCGCCGCAATGGCGTCGCCCCGCCGAGCTCAACGGCGACAATGGCGCTGGTGCCTGCAGCGCCAGCAGCACCGGGGCGCGCGGCTGCAGTGGCACAAGTGCCGGCACCCGCAGCGGCGGTGGTGCCCGCGGCTGCAGTGGCAGCAGCACTGGCACCCGCGGCGGCCGCGGCAACAAGACCAGCACCCGCGACGGCGGTGGCGCCCACGGCTGCCGTACCGCCGCCCGTGGCGGCACTGGCAGTGCCCAGCGGTCGACGGGCAAGCGGCATCGGCTCGGGCGCCGGCGCGGCGGGCCTGGGTTCGGTTGCTCGGTCTCGGAACACGGGTTGTGCCTTGTTGATCAGTTCCCGAGGACCGGAGGCGGAGGAACGTCGGTCCCCTCGTTCCACACGTTCTCGTCTTCGTAGAGCCAGCTGTCGTACTCGTCCTCGTCGCCGTGTCCGCTGGAGGCGCCTGGGCCACCGGCGAAGCCGGCCCCGCGCCCGCCGGCGCCCTTTCCGGCGCCGCCCTTGCCCGCGCCGGCTCCCGCACCGGCGCCGCCGATCCCGGCCATGCCCCCGCCTCCGCGGGCCGCGCCGCTGCCTCGACCGCCACCGGCCGCGCCGCCACCGACACCGCCGATGCCGGCCATGCCGCCGCCGCTGCCCAACCGGCCGCCGGCACCGCGGGTCGCGCCGCCGCCCTTGCCGGCAGGGCCGCCGGCCATCGGTGCGATGGTGGGTGTGATCGGTTTGCCGAGAGAGCCGCCGCCGGAGAGCTTCCCGAGGCCGCCGGGTACGCCGATGCCCGCGCCACCGCTTCCCAGGCCGGCGCCGCCGAGACCGCCGCCGCCCAGGCCACCGGTGCCCAGGCCGCCGCCGCTCAGCCCGCCCAGGCCCGGAGGAGTGCCCGTCGACAGGCCTCCGCCGGCTCCGGCCAGGCCGGAACCCGGCTCGTAATCGCCCAGGCCCGGCGTGGTGGGCGTGTCGATCGGGGAGCCGTCCAGCAAGCCGGGCATGTTGCCGACGCCGCTGCCACCGACCTTGGGTGGGTCGAAGCCGCCGGCGCCGCCACCGCCGCCGATGCTCGGCACGCCGCCGCCGCCGCCGACGCCAGGGCCGCCGCCACCAAGGTTCGGAGTTTCCACCTTGGGCGTGCTGACGCTGTCGACCCCGGACGGGGTGGGCGCGCGGTCTGCCGCCGACTCGTGTTGCGTGCTGACGGTGTCGTATGCCTGGCGCGCGTCTTCCTCGACGTCGGTGAGCATCTTGCGGAACTGGTCGCCCAGCCAGCCGGCGAAGCTCATCGGAGCGTTGTTGAAGAAGCCGGACTCGAGCTCGACCTCGAGTATCCCGGGAGCGAGCGTGACACGGGCGTCGCGCGCCGCCATCAGCTCGCCCAGCATGCTCGCCGGGACTGGCATCGCCGCCTGGGCCGACTGAAGGTCCTGGGCGGCCGTGCGCAGCGTCTCGACGATGCCCGCACCGCCCTCGGGCGCGGCGCCGTCGGAAACCTTCTTGAGCCCCTCGCTCACGGTCTTGACCCGCGTCGAGAACGCGTCCGCCGCCTTGCCCGTCCAGAACGCGTCGATGCCCTTGACGTCTTGTTCAAGCGACGTGCAGACATCGCGTACGTTGCCGATCAGCTCCTGCCAACCAAGAGCGGCGTCCTCCACGTCGGCGGGACGGCCGGCGATGACGACATGGTTGACCATGGTCGTCCAGTCGAGAGCCATCTGCTCTTTCCTCCCCTGGCAGATCGCTAGATCTGGTGCTCTTTCACGGCGGCCTTGTCGAAGATCGATTGCCATTGCTGCGCGGTGAGCGCGTTGCGCTCCTCAGCGGCGGCGTAGTTCTCTTTGATCTTCCCTAGCGCGTCCGCGGTGTCGTGCAGTTGCTCGATGATCCCCTTGAGCCCGTTGCGGAACGTGTTGTAGACCATCGTGTGCTTGCCATGGACGAGCTCAGCTCCGCGATGGCCCCCCAAGGTGGAGGTCCCGCCACTCGCCGGGCCGTCGATCTTCTCGAGGATGCCGGGCATCGCGTAGTAGAGGCGGCCCAGATACGCCGCGCGCTCGCGGAGCCATTTCTGCGTCGTCTCCAAGGAAGCGAGATCGACCCCGGTCTTGCCTCCCGGCGCTGCTTCCGTCAAACCCGCGGGCGCGACATCAGGCCGCGACGTGCCGACGTTGGCCTGGTTCAACGCCATGTCGAGGGCGAACGGACGGTCCACATGTGTGTTGATCCGGTCACCGTTGTTGTCGACGGTGAGGATCGACCCGTCCTTGAGGCGAACCTCCACAGTGTCCTGATCGATCCGTTTGTAGGTCTCGACCTGCGCATCGAGTTCCTTGTTCCCGGACTCGAACTTGTCCCCCATTGCTTTCTCCCCAGGTCTCGGCTGCCTAACTGGTGCCGGACGTCAATGCGTACCCTACCGGTCACCCGACGGCGGCGGTTGCCGCTGCTCGGTGGGCGGCTGGCCATACTCCGGGGGCGGTGCCGCAGCCCCGCTGTCAGGCCCGGCCGTTCCCGGACTTCCTTCCTGGCCTGGCTGACCCGGCGGCGGCCCGTAGCCAGGTTGTGGTTGAGCCGGGTAGCCCGGCTGGCCGGGCGGCGGCGCATAGCCAGGTTGTGATGGTGACGGGTAGCCCGGCTGGCCCGGCGGCGGCGCATAGCCAGGTTGCGGTGGTGTCGGGTAGCCCGGTTGCGACGGCGGCGGGCCGAACGCCGGCCGCTGCGGCGGCTGACCGTATGTCGGCTGCGGCGGCGGTGGCGGGTAATGCGGTTGTTGAGGTGGCGGGCCATATCCCGGCGGCGCACCGTGCCCCGGTGGAATCTGTCCGTGGCCCGGAGGCGGCGGCCCGCCCCACTGCCCCGGCGGCCCCGGGTATGGCTGGCCAGGCTGTAGCTGGCCGGGCTGGGGCTGGCCAGGCAACCGCCGACGCCGCCGACGGCTCGACCAGACGATCACCACGACGAACACGGCCACGACCAGGAGGCAGCCGAGACCGTAGATCAGCAGGCCGCCCCAGTCGGCGCGCACGCTGATGCCGAGGCCTGAGCCGTCGTCGCCTCCATCGTCGGTCGCCGAACCGCTCGCATTGTCATCGGGCACGGCGGGCGCGACACCGAGGGGGTTGGCGTTGACGGGCGGGATGTCGGCGGTCAACGCGCGTACCGGGTCGACGACGCCGAAGCCGTAAAGCCCGTCGCGACCCTTCTCGCCCTTGTCGGTGGCGGTCTTGATCAGTCTGTTGACGACGTTGGCGGCGTCGAGGTCCGGGAACTTCGCGCGGATCAGCGCGACGACACCGGACGTGATCGCGGCGGCCTGGCTGGTGCCGTCACCGACGCCGTAGCCGTTGCCCTGGTTGACCGACATGATCACGTCGACACCCGGCGCGCTCACCGCGAGCTCGTGACCTCGGTTGGACCCTGACCAGACGGCGCCCTTGCGGTCTATCGCGGAGACCGAGACCACGCCCGGTAGCCGGGCGAACGAACTGACGTCGCCGCCCTGGTTGCCGGCGCTCACCACCACGACGATGTCGCGTTGCTGTGCGTAGGCGATGGACTCGTTGATATCCGACAAGTAGAAGGTCGAGCTCGGCTCCAGCGAAATGTTGATCACGCCGACGCGCTGATCGGCCGCCCAGCGGACTGCCTGGGCCGACGTCTCACGCGACATGCCGATCGCGGCCGGCATGATCTTGGCGTCCGGCGCGATGCCGAGCAGCCGCTGCTGGCCGCCGCCCCGTCCGGCGATCAGGCTCGCCATGCCGGTGCCGTGGCTGACGTCCTGGTCGGGATCGGTGCGGCCGTCGGCCGCCACATCGCTGGCGAATGCCTTGCCGGGCACGACCTGGCCGGCGAGGTCCTGGTTGGTGGCCTGCACGCCGGTGTCGACGACCGCCACGGTCACACCGGCGCCCTTGGTGATCTGGTGGGCGCGCGAGATGCGGAGCGAGTCGAGTTGCCAGGACAGCGACCGCACGGTGTCGGCGTGCGCGGGAGTGGCAAGCAGCGGCAGCGTCGCCATCGTCAGCGCGGCTGCCGTCGCCGCGAGCCATCGCGCACGCGTGCGTCGGTGCATGGACTGTTTCATCTCACCCGCCCGTGTCGCTCTCGAACCGGCAGCTCAACCAGCGCATCGGCGGTCGTGACTGTCCGTGCGCCCAGTGTAGAGGGCTGTGACAGACGACGAGTGACCGCGCAAGTGGGCTGTGGACAACTTCCCGCCTGTGGATAACCCGTTTCTCCCCTTGCCGGCGGCCGACACTGGACCGGTCACGTGGAGGCACCGACCACAACGGACACGGCGGCGACGAGAGCTCGTCGCCGCCGCGTCAACGGGGAGGTTTCAGTGGGACTTATTGGTGCGTACGACGCCCGCCGCACCGCCACCACGGCGCACCGGCTCGGCCGTGGCGATCATGCCGTGCCGGGTGAACTCGATGGCCGTCGCGGCACCGAGCTCGGGCGTGCTGGCGAACGCGGGCTGACCGAGAGCGGCCAGCTCAGCGCCATACGCGGTGATGAAGGCGGGTTCCGCCTGTGGTGCGGCACTGTTGCGCTGCGAGGCACGCGGTGCCGCCATCGCCTCAGGCAACGTCATGCCGAGGTCGATGCGGTTGACCAGCATCTGCAGCACCGTGGTGATGATCGTCGCGCCACCCGGGGTGCCCAGTGCCAGGAACGGCTTGCTGCCGTCGAACACGATCGTCGGCGACATCGACGAGCGCGGCCGCTTGCCCGGGGCGGGCAGGTTCGGGTCGGGCGGGGCGCCCGGCGTCTGGATGAAGTTGAAGTCGGTCATCTCGTTGTTGAGCAGGAAGCCCCGGCCCGGCACGACCATGGCGTTTCCGCCGGTCTGCTCGATCGTCAGGGTGTATTCGACAACGTTGCCCCACTTGTCGGCGACGGTGAGGTTGGTCGTGCTCTGGCCGGGATTGCCGTCCGCCACGGCCGCAGACGTCGCGCAGTCGCCGTAACTGCCGTCCGGGTTGCCTGGCGCCACCGGCTTGGTGAGTGCCTTGGCCGGGTCGATCAGACAAGCGCGCTCGGCGGCGAACCGGTCGCGGAGCAACTCGTCGATCAAGCGGCGAGAGGTGTCGTCGCCGACATAGCGGTTGCGATCGGCGAAGGACAACGCGCTCGCCTCGAGATAGAGGTTCAGCGCGTCGACCGCGCTCAGGCCGGACAAGTCGAACTGCTCGAGGATGTTCAGCGCCTCGCTCACCGCGATGCCGCCGCTCGACGGCGTCGACATCCCGTAGACGGTGTAGCCGCGGTAGCCGGACTTGGTCGGCGCCGGGAACCTGACCTCGTAACGATCGAGGTCCGCGAGCGTCATGCCGCCGGGACGGATTTCGAACTGCCACGGCACCGCGGGATCCGCGGCGACCGGCGGATGCTGCACCGTCGACACGATGTCCCGGGCGATCCGGCCTTCGTAGAAGACGTCGGTGCCGTGCCGGGAGATCTCCCGATAGGTGTCCGCCAGGTCGGGGTTGCGGAACCGCGAGCCGACCACCGGCGGCTGCCCGCCCGGCAGATACAGCTTCCTGGTCGAGCTGAACTGCGCGAACTGGGAGGCGTTGTCGGCGATCTGCTGCCGGAACGTCGAATCGACGGTGAACCCGCGTTGGGCGACATCGGCCGCTGGGGCCAGCGCCGCGGGCAGCGACCGGGTTCCCCACTTACGCAGGGCTTCCTTCCAGGTGAGCAGCGATCCGGGCACGCCGGCCGAGATGCCGCTGACCCGGGCCTCCTGGAACGCCATAGGCGTGCCGTCGGCCTTGAGGAACGCGTCCTCACCCAGCGCGCGGGGCGCCGCCTCGCGGCCGTCGATCGTGTGCACCCGACGGGACTTGGCGTCGTAGTAGACGAAGAAGCCTCCGCCGCCGATGCCGGCGGAGAACGGTTCGGTGACGCCGAGAGTCGCGGCGGCGGCGACCGCGGCGTCGACTGCGTTGCCTCCCCTGCGGAGCACGTCGAGGCCGACCGCGGTGGCGGTAGGGTCGACCGTCGAAACCGCTCCGCCATATCCAGCGGCAGTGGGGTCCCTGGGCGGCTCAACACCGCCGTGCGCGAACACCGGGGCAGAACCCGGCACCACCAGCCCTGCCGCGGCCACGACAGCGACGACTGCGATCTTTCCGAGCTTCATTGCCCCTCCCGGATCAGCATGCGTCTCTATGTCCTACAGCCACAGTCCTCGATCGGCAACAGGGCGAGCAGAACCCGGATTCGCAGCCCGGCAACGGGCCGTCACGTTGTGCAACGAATCAGACGTGCCTCAGGTCAACAGGAGCCCGGCCAATCGGCGGCGGGCCAGCCAGGTCGCACCGCTGCCCAGCACGAGGAGATAGGCGACCGCGACGATCATCCCCGCGCCGAGGTCGCCCGTCGTGAGGCCCCGCATGAGCTCGACGCTCTGATAGAGCGGCAGCACCGCGACCAGCACCTGGAGCGCCGGTGGATAGATCGACAGCGGATAGAAGGTGGTCGCGAAAAGGAACATCGGGAGCATGACCAACTGCAGGTACTGGTGGTGATGTGGCTCGCGGATGAAGGTGGCTGCGGCCAGGCCGGCAGCGGAGAAGGCGTAGGCGATCAGCACCGCGGCCGGCACGGCGAGGACCGCCCACGCGGAGTGCACCATCCCGAGCGCGACGATGACCGCGAAAAAGCAGGTCGACGAGAGCGTGCTGCGCAGCACCGACGCCGCGATCTCACCGAGCGCGATGTCGCCGATCCGCATGGGCGTGGTGACGATCGCGTCGTAGACCTTGTCGAACCGGACCCGCCACCACACGTTGCTGGTCGTCTCGTTGACCGCGCTGTTCATCGCCGACGTGGCGAGCAGCGCGGGCGCCACGAACGCGGCATAGGCGGCCGCGCCGGTGTCGCCGCTGACCAGTTGCCCGATGCCCACGCCGATGGACAGGAGATAGAGGAAGGGTTCGAAGATGCCGTTCACGACGAGGTTCCACGGTCGGCCGTGGCGCAGGACCCAGAGATGGCGCACGACGATCAGGTGGGCGGACGACACGGTTCAGCTTCCCTTCACGCGTGGAGATGACGCCGGTACAAGCGGCGGGCCATCAGATAGCCCACACCGCAGAGGCACAGCAGGTATGCGATGTGGACGAGGGCGAGCGGCCAGGACACGGTGCCGAGGCTCAGTGAGCGGCACAGGTCGACGCCGTGCCACAGCGGAGTGGCGTAGACGATCGGCCGCACCACCGAGGGCAGTTGCTCCACGGCGAAGAACGTGCCGGAGAACAGGTAGAGCGGCATCACCACCCATTTGAAGATGCCGTTCACCGGCCGGATGTCGGTGAGCGTCACCGCCCATGCCGCGGACGGCAAGGCGAATGCCATCGCGGTGAGTGCGGCGGCCGGCAATGTCAGCAGCACCAGCGGGGAGCGCGCCGCACCGAACGCGACCATCACCGCCATGAACACCGCCGCGCTCAACACCACACGTGAGGCCATGAAGAGGAGATGACCGTGCAGGATGTCTTCGGGTTCGAGTGGGGTGCCGGCTGCTACCGGGTAGGCGCCGCCGGGTCCCCGGTTGACCGCCACCGGGAACGCGGCCTCGATGATGCCGTTCTGCATCGCGGCCGCCGCGAGTATGCCGGGCGCGAAGAACGCCAGGTAGTCGACGCCGCCGAGGGCCGCCGCGTCGGGACCGACCAGCCGGCCCAGTCCGACGCCGATCGCGACGAGGAACAGCAACGGGTTCGCGATGCTGATCACCACAGTGCCGCGCCACGTGCGGCGGTATCGGAGGATCCAGTAGCTGTACGCCCGCAGCGCCATCGCATCGGCGGTCGCCATCAGTCCACCAGCGTCCGGCCGGTGAGCGCGAGGAACACGTCTTCGAGACTGGCCCGCCGCACCATCGCGGTGGCCGGTCGCAGGCCGATCTGATGGACGACCGCCAGCGCCGCCTCGCCTTCGGCGGTATACCAGAGCACCCGGTCGGGCAGTTCCTCCAAGCGGTCGCGGATCGCGGCGTCGCGCAGCTTCGCCACGGCCTTGTCCTGCTCGCCGATCTCGAAGCGCAGCTCGAGCACCTCTTTCGTCGAGTGCGCGGCGATCAGCTCGGCCGGCGAGCCCTGAGCGACGATGTGGCCCTTGTCCATCACCACCAGCCGGTCGCAGAGCTGCTCGGCCTCGTCCATGTAGTGCGTGGTGAGGATCAGGCTGACGCCCTGCTGTTTGAGCCGGAACAGTCGATCCCACAGCACGTGACGGGCCTGCGGGTCGAGCCCCGTCGTAGGTTCGTCGAGGAGCAGGATCTCCGGCTCGTTGATCAACGAGCGGGCGATGGTGAGTCGCCGCCGCATGCCACCGGAGAGCGCGTCGACCCGCTCGTCGCCCCGTCCCGCGAGTTGGGCGAACTCCAGCAGCCCCGCGCTGCGGGCGGCGATGGTCGGTTTCGGCAGCCCGAAGTAGCGACCGTAGATCAGCAGGTTTTCCAGAACGGTGAGGTCCCGGTCGAGCGCGTCGTCCTGCGGCACCACACCGAGCCGGGCCCGAATCTCGCGGCCCTGGGTGAGCGGGTCCATGCCGAGCACTCGCAGCGAGCCGGCGGTCGGCGGCGACACGCACGCGATCATCCGCATCGTCGACGACTTGCCTGCGCCGTTCGGGCCGAGGAAGCCGAACGACTCGCCTCGCCGCAGGACGAAGTCGATGCCGTCGACCGCGGTGAACGGCGTGCCGTGACGGTCGCGGGGCGGGTAGCGCTTGACGAGGCCGGCCGCCTGAACGAGGACATCGAGCATGACGATGATCGTAGGAAACCGAGCAGAGCGGAGCAAGAACTTAACACTGAAACGAAAATGTCCGATCAGGCGGCGCCGCCGTGCGGGACGAGCAGTTCTTGCGCCCGCACTGTCGAGAGATTCCAGCGAAGCGTACGAGTATTGCGTGATTGCGTCGCGTCCTGCGACGATGACCGTCGATCCGTCCCGACCCCTCAAGGAGCGGTAGACATGGCGGTCTCGCGCCGAAGATTCGTGACCTCAGTGGCGGCCGGGTCCGCCCTGGCCGCTGTCTCCACCACCGAACTGGCCGCCGTCCTGGCCAGTCCCGCCAGTGCGGCCAGCCCGCCGGGTGACGTGGTGGGCAAGATTTCTGTCGGTTACCAGGGTTGGTTCGCCTGCCCGGGTGACGGCGCCCCGATCGGTGGCTGGTGGCACTGGTCGCGGGACCGGTTCCAGCCACCCTCACCCGGCAACACCACCATCGTGTCGTGGCCTGACCAGCGCGAGTACACGCGCGGCTACACCACCGCCTACCCCAACCTCGGCAACGGGCAGCCGGCCCAGTTGTTCTCGTCGTACGACGACCAGACCGTCGACACGCACTTCAAGTGGATGCAGCAGTACAACTGCGACACCGCCGCCCTACAGCGATTCAACCCGTTCGGCGACGAGGGCCCGACCCGCGACACGATGGCGCAGAAGGTGCGCACAGCCGCGGAGAAGTACGGGCGCAAGTTCTACATCATGTACGACGTCACGAGCTGGACCAGCATGCAGTCGCAGATCAAGACCGACTGGTCCACCAAGATGTCCGCACACACCGCCTCGTCCGCGTACGCGCGGCAGAACGGCAAGCCCGTCGTGTGCATCTGGGGCTTCGGCTTCAACGACGACGGCCGCCCGTTCGCCCCCGCGGCCTGCCTCGACGTCGTCAACTGGTTCAAAGCCCAGGGCTGCTACGTCATCGGCGGCGTCCCGACCTATTGGCGGCAAGGGATCAACGACTCCCGGCCCGGCTTCTCCGAGGTCTACCACGCATTCAACATGATCTCGCCGTGGATGGTCGGCCGCACCGGCGACCTGGCCGGCCTCGACTCGTTCTACAACAACGTCAACGTCCCGGACCAGGCTGACTGCAACGCCAACGGGATCGACTACCAGCCCTGCGTGATGCCCGGTGACCTGTCGTCGGGGCATCGGCGGCACGGTGACTTCTACTGGCGGCATCTCTACAACATGATCAGGGTCGGTGCGGCCGGGTTGTACGTGTCGATGTTCGACGAGTACAACGAGGGCAACCAGATCGCCAAGACCTCCGAGACGCAGGCGACGACGCCGGCCGGAGCGAACATTCGGGCGTTGGACGAGGACGGCACGTTCTGCTCGTCGGACTACTACCTGCGGATCACCGCGGACGGCGGCCGGATGCTCAAGGGCCAACTAGCCCTGACCGCCACCCGGCCTACTCAGCCCAACAACGGCACCGGCCCGCCAGACCCGCCGACCGGCAACCTGGCCCTCAACAAGCCGACCTCGGCCAGTTCCCAGAACGGCGGCTTCGTCGCCGGCAACTCTGTCGACGCCAACGCTGGCAGCTACTGGGAGAGCGCCAACAACGCGTTCCCGCAGTGGCTCCAGGTCGATCTCGGCAGCTCGGTCCAGGTCAACCAGGTCGTCCTCAAGCTGCCGCCCGGCTGGGAGACGCGTACCCAGACGATCCTGGTCCAGGGCAGCACCAACGGCTCGCAGTGGGGAACGCTGGCAGCGAGCGCCGGGGTGACCTTCAACCCCGCCTCCGGCAATACCGCGACGCTGACGGTGCTCGCCTCGCTGGCCCGCTATGTCCGCCTGACGATCAGCGGCAACACCGGCTGGCCGGCCGCCCAGGTGGCGCAGTTCGAGGTCTACGGCGGGATCAGCAACCCTGGCACGCCGCCCACCGCGCCGGGCAACCTCACCGTGACCGGCAAGACCACCACCAGCGTCTCGCTGTCGTGGACCGCGTCGACCGACGACACCGCCGTGGTCGGCTATGACGTGCGGCAGGGCGCCAGCGTGGTCGGCTCGCCGAGCGGCACGTCGCACACGGTCAGCGGCCTGACGCCGAACACCAGCTACAGCTTCTCGGTGGTGGCTCGCGACAACGCCGGCAACGTGTCGAGCTCCTCCAATGTGGTCACCACGACCACCGAATCGCCGCCGGCGAACACGAACCTGGCACTGGGCAAGCCGACCGCGGAGAGCGGGCACGTGCAGAGCTACGGCTCCGGCAACGTGGTCGACGGCAACGCCAACAGCTACTGGGAAAGCCCGAACAACGCCTTCCCGCAATGGGTCCAGGTCGACCTCGGCGCCACGACCTCCGTCAGCCGGGTCGTCCTCAAACTTCCGCCCCAGTCCGCCTGGCAGACCCGCACCCAGACCCTGTCGATCCAGGGCAGCACCAACGGCTCGTCGTGGAGCACGCTCTCGGGCTCAGCCGGGCGGGTGTTCAACCCGGCGAACGGCAACGCCGTGACGATCACCTTCACCGCGTCCTCGACCCGGTACGTGCGGGTCAACATCACCGGCAACACGGGCTGGCCGGCGGGCCAGCTCTCCGAGCTCGAGGTGTACGCGAGCTGACCACGGAACTCCGCCGGCCGCTGTCAATCGCCCTTCGCAGCGGCCGGCGGTCCGTCAGCCGGGTCGGTCGGCCGGGTCGCGGCGGCCGGCGGTCCGTCGGCCGGGTCCGTCGGCCGGTTCGCGGCGGCCCGGTAGGCGAGTAGTTGCCGCCTGCGCTGGAAGAGCAGGCCGGCGGCGGTCAACATGGCGACGGTGGCCAGCGCGAGTAGGACCCGCGCGGTCGGCTCGTCGCCGACGACCGCCGCGGCGCCGATCCCGAGCGCTCCGAGCAGCTCGATGGTGCCGGTCCGCCCGAGTTGCCGAGCAGTGCCCTGCTCGCGTAGGTCGACCACCAGGTCATCGATGCGCGGATCGGCTGCGGAGCCGGCGCGGATCGCCCGGGTCACCGCCCGCCGGGTCTCCGGGTCGGCGCCCTCCACCAATGGCGTTCCCGTCCGGCGCCGGACCCCGATGAGCAACGGTGCCGACAAGGCGATGAGGAAGACGAACGGCAGCAGCGGCACGACCACGTTCCAAGGTCGGGACAGCTCGCTAGTGCCACCCCGAGCCGCGAAGATGGCGGCGAGTGCGCCGAAACCGACCAGCATCGCGAGGACGATCCACCGGGTCGGCGCGGCCCTGCGCTGCTCCACATTGGACCGAAGTTGCGCGCGCTCCTCAGCCGAGAGCCCCATGGCGGGTTAGCTACCCAGCCGTGGCGAAGATCAATCGCTGTCGAGGTCCCGCAGTCGCTGCGCCGCGCTCTCCGGCGTGATGTCGCGCTGCGGCTGGGCCAGCAGCTCGAAACCGACCATGAACTTGCGGACGGTCGCCGACCGCAGCAGCGGCGGGTAGAAGTGCGCGTGCAGGTGCGCCTTCGGGTGCTCGCCACCGTCGGTCGGCCGCTGGTGGAAGCCCATCGAGTACGGGAACGTGATGCCGAACAGCCGGTCGTAGCGCCGCGTCACCCGGCCGAGGATGTCGGCCAGCCCGTCGCGGTCGGCGCCGTCCAGATCGGTCAGTGACCCGTGGTGAGTGCGGGGCAGCACCAGCGTCTCGAATGGCCACACCGCCCAGAACGGCACCAGTGAGACGAACCGGTCGTTGCTGTCGACGATCCGCGAACCGTCGCGGAGCTCCGCGGCGAGATAGTCACAGAGCAGGCAGTCGCCGGTGTACGCCACCTGCTGCGCGAGCTCCTTCGCAGGCTCGTTCGGCAGGCTCTCGGTCGCCCAGATCTGGCCGTGCGGATGCGGGTTGCTGGCACCCATCATCGCGCCGCGGTTCTCGAAGATCTGCACGTGCCCGACCCAGTCGAGCGCGCCGAGTTCGGCGTACTGCTCGGTCCAGGTGTCGACCACCGTGCGCAGTGCCGGTTGCGACATGCCGCCGAGCGTCAGGTCGTGCCGGGGCGAGAAGCAGACGACCCGGCAGAGCCCGCGCTCCGGCCGGGCGACGAGCAGGCCGTTGTCGTCGACTCCACCGCCCGCCGGCTCGGGCAGCAGGGCGGCGAAGTCGTTGTCGAACACGTACGTCGAGTCGTACACCGGCGTCTTGACCCCGCCGGCCCGGGTGTTACCGGGGCAGAGGTAGCAGGACGGGTCGTACTCGGGGCGCTTCTCCTGTGTCGTCTCCTCGACCTGGCCCTGCCACGGGCGAGCCGTGCGGTGCGGTGAGACCAGAACCCACTCGCCGGTCAGCCGGTTGAGCCGGCGATGCGGCGCGTCTGGAAGAAGGTCCATGCGTCCCCCACGATCGATGCCAGGTCGGGCTTCGCGGCGACCCAGCCCAGCTCAGCGCGCGCCCGGACCGACGACGCGATGAGCGTAGCCGGGTCTCCGGCGCGCCGTGGAGCGGGTGAGACCTTCACCTCCTGGCCTGTCACGGCGCGGACCATGTCGACGATCTGCAGGTTGGAGAAGCCCTTCCCGTTGCCCAGGTTGTAAATCTTGTGGCGCCCCGGGTCGATCGCCTCCAGGGCGAGCAGATGCGCGGCGGCGAGGTCCTCGATGTGGATGTAGTCGCGCACACACGTGCCGTCGCGGGTCGGGTAGTCGCCACCGAAGATCCGCAGGCTCGGTCGCAGGCCGGCGGCCACCTCGAGCGCGGCCGGGATCAGGTGGGTCTCCGGCTCGTGGCATTCGCCGAGCGGGATCGGGCCGTCGAGCGCGGCGCCCGCCACGTTGAAGTAGCGCAGACTGGTCGCGCCGAGCTGGTGCGCCTTGACCGCGTGCGCGATGGCCATGTCGATGGCGAGTTTGGTCCAGCCGTACGGGTTCGTCGGCGCCACCGTCGCCTGCTCCGTGATCGGAAGCGTGCTCGGGTTGCCGTAGACGGCGGCGGTCGAGCTGAACACCAGACGCTGCACGCCGGCCACGCGGATCGCGTCGAGCAGGGCGAGTGAACCACCGACGTTGGTGTTCCAGTAGATCTCCGGCCGCTCCACCGACTCGCCCGCCGCGATCTTGGCAGCGAAATGCAGCACGCCGTCGAACCCGGCGCTCGGGGTCAGCACTTCGCCGACCTCATGGAGGTCGCGTTTGTGCAGCATGACCTCCCCGGGCAGCGAGCCGACGTGCCCGGTCGACAGGTCGTCAATGACCTCGACCGTGTGTCCCGCGTCGAGCAACTGGTGCACGACAACGGACCCGATATAGCCGGCACCGCCGGTCACGAGCAACTTCATGGGTCTGACCCTAGGGCCACGACACCCCGGTGCGGCATCCGCGATGAGCAATCAGCGGAAATGTCGCCGTAATACGCGAGATGATCAACGAATAGGGCTCGGAGGAACGCTCATGCTAAGTCAGAAGAAGGCCACCGTGTACGGCGGCGGCGGCGCGATCGGCGGCGAGATCGCTCGCGTTTTCGCAGCTCAGGGTGCTCGGGTCCACCTGGTCGGCCGGACCGCCCCCGCGCTGGAGGCGGTGGCCGCCGACATTGGCTCACTCGGCCGTGAGCCGGCCGAGACAAAGGTGCTGGACGTGCTCGACGAGAGGGCGGTTAACGCGTACGCCGCTCAGGTCGGCAAGCTGGACATCTGTGTCAACGCGGTCGCCCTTGAAGGCGGCGCACAAGGCATGCCCTTGATCGAAATGAGCGCGGACACGGTCGTCCAGCCGATCGCCGACGCGGTGCGAACGGCATTCAACATCGCCAAAGCCGCCGCCGTCCACATGACCAACGGCGTGATCATCATGCTTTCCACCCCCATGGCCCGCGTGCCGGTCGCGACGACAGGCACGTTCGGTAGTGCCTCGGCCGCGCTCGAGACGATGACCCGCCAACTGGCCGCCGAACTCGGCCCGCGTGGCACCCGGGTGGTCTGCCTTCGGCTGACCGGCATCCCCGAAACGGCGACCCGCCTCGGATCACAGACCGAACGCGTGTGGCGCGACGCCGCGGCCCGCCTGGGCATGTCGTTCGAGCAGGTGGTCGAGGCGGCCGGCGCGGGGAGCCCGCTGGGCGAGCCCTTGACGGTCAACCGCGTCGCGGAACTGGCGGCCTTCGTCGCCTCCGACCACGCCCGAGCCCTGACCGGCACGGTCCTGAACGCCTCCGGCGGCGCGGTTCCCGATTAGCTCGCCTCCTGTCCCGTGGGTCGTGGCCACGTTCAAGGGTCTGAGCTGGTTGTATGCCTTGACAAGAATATGCCTAGAGGGCCATATTAGGCCTCGTGCCTGTTGACGCCTTCGCGGTGCTGGCCGAGCCCGCCCGCCGACGCATCCTCGACGAGTTACGCGACGCCGATCGGAGCGTGGGCGAGCTCGTTGCCGCCCTGACGATCAGCCAACCGACGGTGTCCAAGCACCTCAAGGTGCTGCGCGACGCGGGGTTCGTCTCGTCCCGCACCGCGGCGCAGCAGCGCATCTACCACGTCGAGCCGGCGCAGTTCGCAGCCTTGGACGAGTGGCTCGCGCCCTACCGTCTGCTGTGGACGAAGCACCTCGACAAGCTGGCACGACACCTCGACACGATGGAGCGGTGATGGACACCTACGAACCCGGCCCGCTGGCAGACGTGCGCGCAGAGCAGGCGATCGACGGTAGCTGGACGCTCGTCTTCGTCCGCGTCTTCCCACATCCGCCGGCGCGCGTGTGGCGCGCCCTGACCGCACCTGCCGACCTCAACGAGTGGGCGCCGTACACGGCCGACCGCGACCTGGCCACGCTTGGCCCGGCCACGCTGACGATGATCGACGGAGACGAGCACACCGACATCGCCGTCGAGGTCACCGAGGTCGACCCGGAACGGACGCTGACCTACAGCTGGGGCACCGACCTGCTCCGGTGGGACCTGGCGCCGACCGGAGCCGGCACTCGCCTGACCCTGCATCACACAGTCTCCGACCCGTCCTGGATCGCCAAGGTGGCCGCAGGTTGGCACATCTGCCTAGACGTCGCCGACCACCTGATGGAGAAGAACCCGATCGGTCCCATCCGTGGCAACGCGGCCCGCGCGCACGGCTGGGAATACCTCCGCGACGCCTACGCCACCAAGCTCGACGTCGAAGAAGGGTGAGCGCCGCTATGCCTGTGGGGTCAGGGATTCGCCGCCGGTGTCGGCGCCGAGACGCCACAGTGCCAGCCGGTCGGCGGCGGCGAGCACCGCGAGGATGACGCCGAGCACCCAGTGGCCGGTCGCGACCAGCGCGACTGCGGCGCCGCCGAACACGAGCCATTCAGGCAGGAGGCGCTGGGGATCGGGGCGTTTGTGAGCGGCGCGTGGGGCTACCCAGCGCGACCAGATCGCGATGGCGACCGCCACCAACGCGGCGGCCAGTAATGCGCGGGCCCAGACCGGATCCGCGATGCTCCAGCCGCCGTAGCCGATCGCGGCCAGGGCAGCCAGTTCGAGCAGGAAACGGAGGAGGAGGGCGGTCGCCTTCATGGTCGCTCCACGATACTTGGCGCGATGAGTGCCGCACGGGTTTTAGATCTTGTTCAGGGGATGGCCACGGCTGACCCGGTCGAGGCCGAGCACCGGGCCGACACGCTCGCCTGGTTAGCCGGCACCACTGATGTCTACCGGCGGATCAAGCCGGATACGCCGGCGCGGCATCTGGTTTCGTACGTCGTGCCGGTCGACCGGCACGACGGGAGCGTGCTCCTGGTCGACCACGTCAACGCCGGGCTCTGGTTGCCGCCGGGCGGGCACGTCGAACCGGGCGAGGATCCGGCCGAAACGGCGCGCCGCGAGGCGTTCGAGGAGCTCGGGCTTGAGGTGGTTGTCGGCGAACCGCTCTTCATCACCGTCACCACGACGGTCGGGATCGATCGTGGGCATACCGATGTCAGCCTCTGGTACGCGGTCGCTGTCGACAAGAACCAGCGGCTCGTCGCAGATGATCGAGAGTTCACCGCTACCCGGTGGTGGTCCGCACAAGAGTTGCGCAACGCTGACCCCGACCGGTTCGATCCGCATTTCGGACGCTTCCTGCGCAAGCTCCAACTGAGCTAGCGGCGGCTACCGCAAGCCGCCGTCGGGCACCACGCGCGGTTTCAGGAGTGGAGCCGAAAGCTGGGCTGACCTTGAGTCCGCGCCGGGCGGCCAGGGGGACCTGGCCGCCCGCACGCAAACCCGACAGAGGCCTGGGGGGACCTCCGTCAGAGGTAGAAGCCGCTGGTGACAGACGTCGTCGGTGTCGCGACCGAGGGCCGGCCCTCGCGCAGGGCCAACAGCTCGGCCAGCGTCGCGCCGTAGGCGCCGACGCCGACCGACGAGCCCAGCCAAGCGGTGGCCTGTTCGTACGGCAGCGGCCCGACCTCGATCTGGGCCATGCACCGACCTGGCCGCAGGACCGCGGGGTGCAGCCGGCCGATCTTCTCGTTGGTGGTTACCGCGACGATCACATTCCCGCCCTGGCCGAGTAGGCCGTCGGTCAGGTTGAGCAGGCGTGAAAGTTGCTGCGTGTTGGTGGTCAGGCCGTCCGCGCGGATCAGGTCGTCGCTGTCCTCGAGCAGCAGCAACCGCCAGCGGCGGCTGTCGGTTGGGCCGCCGGACGCCACCTTGGCCAGGTAGCCGGGGTCGGTGAAAAGCTGCTGCGGGTCGATCACTACGTCGACCTGGCACCAGTCTCGCCAGGCCCGGGCCAGCGCGCGCAGCGCGGTGGTCTTACCCGTGCCGGGGCTGCCGTGCATGATCAGCAGTCGGCCGTTGACGGTCTCGGGGGTGACCTCGGCCAGGCGGTCGATCGCCTCGCCGGCGGTTGTCTCGTAGTTGTCGCGGATCGTGGGCCACTCGTCGCAGGCCACGTTGCGGGCGGTACGGGTCGGGCCCATCTGCGACTGGTGCCAGAAGCCGATCTCGACCTCGCGGTTGTTGACCGTCGCGGGTTCGATCGCGCCGGCCGTGCACTCGGCGAGCACCGACTCCGCCAGTTCCTCGGTGACCGCGGTGACCGTGATGGAGGCGCCACCGGTACGCCAGCGGACCGCTCGGACCGTCCAGCCCTCGCCGACCGCCAGCCGGGCGTCGCGGCCCTCGTCGACCGCGACCCGGGCCAGCTTCGCGTCGGCGGGCAGCAAGGTCGCTTCGGCACGTACGCGGTCGAGGCGCTTGGTCCGCGCCCACGGCTGGTCGCCGGAGACGAAGCTGGACAGCGCCAGGGCGTCCACGACGTCGGACGGCACGTCCATGTCGTCGAAGTGCAGGATGCGGCCCAAGGGACCGGTGTGGTCGCCGGCTCCGCCGCTGGGGGTTCGGCCATCGAGCATGCACCGATAGTGACTACTCTCGGCGACCATCGTCCACCCGATATGCGTGGACTGTGGCACTTGTCGCGGTCGTGAGTACGCGGCGAACACAAAAGCATCACACAAAGTAGTCGTCCGTGCGCGGACAGAGCAGTTCACTCCTCGCCGAACAGCTCCCGCTTGATCACCTTCCCGGTAGTGGTACGCGGCAGGGCAGCCACGAAATGGACGTCCCGCGGCACGGCGAAGCGCGCACCCAAACGCCGCACGTGATCACGCACCTCATCGGCGGACAGAGCAGTAGAGGAGCGCACCACGAACGCCGCCAACCGCTCGCCGAAATCAGCGTCCGGCACCCCGACCACCGCGACCTCGCGCACCCCGTCCAGTGTCGCCAGCAGATCCTCGACCGCCGACGGGAACACGTTCTCCCCGCCGGAGATGACCATGTCGTCCTCGCGCCCGACGACGGTCAGCAGCCCGGAATCGTCCAGGACTCCAAGATCCCCCGTGGCCAGCAGCCCATCAGCCGCAGCCGGCCCGGGGAAGGCGCCGCCCGCGTACCCCTCGAACAGCATCGAGTTGCCGACGAAGATCCGGCCGACGACACCTGCGGGAACCGGCGAGCCGGACGGCGACAACACGACCACCCGCGTCCCGTGCGGCGGCCGCCCGGCCGTGCCGGGTGACCGGCGCAGCTCGGCCGGGGTAGCGACCGAAGCCCACGACACCTCGGTAGAGCCGTACAGGTTGTACAGCACCGAGCCGTGGACGGACATGAACCGTGTGGCAAGGTCGCCCGGCAGCGCCGACCCGCTCACCGCCACCACCCGCACCCCGGGCAGCACGCACCCGGCTTCGAGGAGACGCGAGAGCATCACCGGCACCGCGAACACCGAGGTGCAACCGTGCTCCCGCACAAGAGTCGAAGCGGACGCCGGCGTGAACCGCGGCGACAGCACGACCGACGCCCGCAGGCCGAAGGCGAGCTGCAGCGCCGCGTACCCCCAGGTGTGGAACAGCGGCGCGGCGATCAACACACGCGAGCCGGCCCGCACCGGGATCCGGTCGAGGATGGCCACCAAAGGAGCAGGTCCACGCGGGTTCGGCCGCCGCGCACCCTTCGGCGTCCCGGTCGTGCCAGACGTCAAAACCACAGTCCGCCCGGGCCGCGCGGGCGGCTCCAAGGCCGAAGCCGAAGCCGAAGCCGAAGCCAAAGTCGAAGCCAAAGCCAAAGCCGAAGACGGAACCACGAGACCAGGCAGATCGAAAGACGAAGAGCCCAGCACGAGCCGCAGCCCGTGATCCCGGACCACAGCCTCGACCTGCGAGGAAGAGAACCCGGTGTTGATCAGCACGGCATCCGCGCCGAGCAACGACAATGCCGCCACCGAAAGCACGAAATCAAGGTCGTTGTGGCACAACACCCCGACCCGGTCGCCGGGCCCGATGCCGTGCGCCGACCGCAACGATGAGGCCAAGGAACACGCGGAAGAGCTCAACGCGGCATAGCTGATCGACCCCGAGGGATCGATCAGCGCGACCCGCGAAGGCGACCGTGCGGCCGCCGACAGCAGTGACCCGCCCAGGCCGTACCCCCACTGCCGCAAGGCAGAGATCTGGCGGACGATCCGAAGGGGCGAGCCCGGTGTCAGTAGCCCACGCCGCGCGAGGGTAAGAACGGCGTGGGCAGCCGTCACCGGATCTGGTGGCCCGAGATCGCTCGGGAGACCACCAGTCGCTGGATTTCCGAGGTGCCCTCGAAGATGGTGTAGATCTTGGCGTCCCGGTACCAGCGCTCCACCGGGTGGTCGCGCAGATAGCCGGCGCCGCCGAGAATCTGCACAGCCCGCTCGGTCACGGAAACAGCGACCTCGCCGGCCCGCAGCTTTGACATCGAGCCTTCGCCCGCCGTGAACGGCCGGTTGTTGCGGCCCATCCAGGCGGCCCGCCACACCAGCAGTCGGGCGGCGTCGATGTCGGTGCGCATGTCGGCCAGCGCGAACGCCACCGCCTGGTTCTCGATGATCGGCCGACCGAACTGGACCCGTTCCTTGGCGTACGCCAGTGCGTATTCATAGGCCGCCCGGGCCACACCGAGAGCCTGCGCGCCCACCGTCGGCCGAGTGGTCTCGAAGGTCCGCATCGCCGCAGACGACCCCGACCGCTGCCCGGACCGAGCCCGTGAGAGGCGGGCCTCCAAAGCGTCGCGCCCACCGAGCAGGCATGACCCCGGCACCCGCACGTCGTCGAGGAAGACGTCCGCGGTGTGCGAGGCCCGCAGCCCCAACTTGGAGAGCTTCCGCGACGAGGCCAGCCCACGCGTGCCCGGCGGCACCACGAACGCGGCCTGCCCACGCGAGCCGAGCGAGGGATCCACAGAAGCCGTCACCACATGCACACCGGCGATCCCGCCATTGGTGGCATAAGCCTTCTGTCCAGAAAGGACCCACTCATCGGTGGCGGCGTCGAAGACAGCGCGCGTGCGCATAGCCCCGACGTCCGACCCAGCCTCGGGCTCCGTCGAGCAGAACGCCGCCACAGCCGGCGAAGAGACCGAGCCGAAGCACTGCGGCACCCACTCGACGAGCTGGTCCGGCGTACCCGAACCGTAGATCGCGGCGACGGCCAGCGAGGTGCCCATGATGGCCAACCCGATGCCGGCGTCACCCCAGAAGAGCTCTTCGCTGGCGATGGGCAGCGAAAGCCCGGTCGGGTCGGCCCAGGTGTTGGCCAGGAACTCGAAGCCGTAGAGGCCGACCTTGGCCGCCTCCTGGATCACCGGCCAGGGCGCCTCTTCGCGGGCGTCCCATTCGGCGGCGGCGGGGCGCACGACGTCGGCGGCGAAGCCGTGCACCCAGTCGCGCAAATCCCGCTGTTCCTCATTCAGGTCAAGCGAGAACTCGGCCACGAGAGGGTCCTCAGGCCTTGGGGATGTCGAAGAGGTTGGCGATGTTGGCTGCCAGGCCCAGGTCGCCCTTGGCCTTCAGCTTGCCGGTCATGAACATCATGACGGGGTTGCCGCTGCCCGAGACGATCTTCAGGAAGTCGACGGGGCCCATGGTCAGCGCCAGCCGCGGGTCACGCGAAGCCTCGCTGTTGACGGTGCACGCACCGTCTTCGATGTTCACCTCGTAGGTGTCACTGCCACCGTCGGCGCGGCCGGTGATGGTCCAGTGGATCACCGCGTTGGTCGAGCCGGCGCGGTCGGCGCGGAACAGCGTCGGGAACCGCTCGAAGACCTGGTCGAGCACCTTGCCCCGGGCGTCGCTCGACATGATCTCGGCGATCTTCGCGTCCGGGGTGGACTTGACCAGCTGCGCGAACTCCTTGGGGCCGACCGAGGCGAATTCGGTCGGGTCAAAGTCAGACATCGCGGCGTAACCCCTTCAAAGTGAATTACCTACTGCGGAGTAACCTTACGCAGGAGTAGATATGCTGGCAAGCGTGCCAGGCCGGCCGACCTTCAAGCGTCTACCCCGTGCGGTGCGTGAGCAGCAGATGCTCGACGCAGCCGTCCGGGTCTTCTCCCGTCGCGGCTTCCACGAGGCGAGCATGGACGAGATCGCCGACGAGGCCGGCATCTCCAAGCCCATGGTGTACGCGTACCTCGGCAGCAAGGACGACCTGTTCCGGGCCTGCGTCAACCGCGAGGGCACCCGCCTGCTCGAGTCGATCGTGGCCGTCGTGGCCGACGACCTCCCGGCCGACGAGCAGCTCTGGCGCGGCCTGCGCGGCTTCTTCGGCTTCGTCGGCGCCCACCGCGACGGCTGGGCCGTGCTCTACCGCCAGGCCAGGAGCGGGCAGCCGTACGACCTCGCGACACTGCGCACCCGCATCGTCGAGGTCGTGGCCGGCATGCTCAGAAGCGCCGTGGAAAGCCAAAGCAGACAGGCCCGCGACGAGGACCTGACCGCGAGCGCGTACGCCCTGGTCGGCGCGGCCGAGTCGATCGCCGACTGGCTGGCCGACCACCCCGAGGCCGACCCCGACCGCTCGGCCGCGCGACTGATGAACTTCAGCTGGCTTGGCGCACGCCAGCTGTTGCAGGGTGAGCTCTGGCAGCCCAGTTCGGCCTGAGCACCTGCTTGGCGTCGGCCGTCGGGCCGTGCGAGGTCACCACCACCGGCGCGTCCAGCGCGGCGGACACCGCGCCCGGCCAGTCGACCGGTGCGGCCGCATAGTGCGGCCGGGTGCTGAACAGCCGCCGCGTCAGCGCCTCCTGCCGGCTCAGGTTGCCGACCTGCCCAGGCAGCAGCCGGTCCGTCCAGTCGTAGGACGAACAGAACTTCAGCGCCGGCGAGGCCATGTCGAGATGCGTCAGCGCGATCCCGTCGATGCCGCCGCACACGTCCACCGCGTACCGGTGTGCCACCGCGTCGAAGTGCCCGAACCGGAACCGGCCCTGCCAACGGTTGGTCGGGTTGTTCGGGTCCGTCAGCGGCAGCGCCGTGTCCTCGGTGACCAGTGGGCCGTTTCCGTGGCGGGTGGTCATGATCCGCAGCACGCCGAGCCGGGTGGCGCTGCCGCCCTGGCCCGCCTCGCCCAGCAGTGTCTCCGCGTTGTCGAACGTCGTCGTGCTCCACGTCGTGTACGGGTGGAAACCGTGCCACTCGTCGAGCAGCACACCCTGGGCTCCCTCGAAGACCACCGGGCCGACGGCCAGCAGGTTGCCGAGGAATCCGCGCGTGACGATCGGCACCCGCGCGGCGAACGCACCGAAGGCCCGCACCGTCGCGTCGACCGGCGGCACCTCGAGCGGGCCGAGCTCGTCGACCAGCCGATCGCGCAGCACCGCGAGCTTCGCGCCGAGCACCCCGGGCGCCAGTGTGTCGGCGACCCGGGGTGCGTCGGCGGGGTGGGCGAGCGCGTACCCCATAGCCTCGCCCACCCCCTTGCCGCAGGACCCATGCCGGTGGGCCCCACGGGCAATCTCTCGGGCGCGGTTCGCGGCCCGGTGGTAGGGCGTGGCGAGCAACGCGTCACCCTCGACGGTGAGCCGGTCGAACGCATCCGGCACGCCGATGTCCGCCAGGTGGTCGGCCTCGACGACGAGCGCCAAGGGGTCGACCACCATGAACCGCGACAGGTGCGTGTGCACGCCACGCAACGTGCCAGAGCCGAACTGAGCGAAGACATGACGCCGCCCGTCAGGCAGGACGACACTGTGGCCGGCCTGCCCGCCCCCGTTGTACCGCACCACTGCGGCAACCGGACGGCCGTCAATTCCCTTCGCGCACAACCAGTCGACGACGGTCCCCTTGCCCGCGTCGCCATATCCCAGGTCGGCTACCAGCACGTGGTTCATAGCCGGCTGATCCGGTCGTCGCCCTGGAGCGTGGTCGGCAGGCCCCAGGTGGCGAGCACCCGGCCGCGGCCTTGATCGACCGGCTCCAACGCCGTGGAGACCGAGTCGGCGCGCAGCCCCGCCTCGGCCAGGTCGGCCAGCCCGCCCTCGAGGTCGATCGCCGCCTCGCCGAGCCCGATCAGCAGGGCGATCGTCTCGCAGACGGCGTCCGGGTCGTCGAGCTCGATCGCGTTCTGGCCGAGCAGCCCGCGCCAGAAGTCGAGCACCGTGGTGTTGCCGGCGTAGCTGCTCCCCTTCGGCAGCAGGTAGTAGGTGTCGAACTTGCGGCGCACCTCCGAGACGATCCGGCGCACCGGGATGTCCTCGCTCAGGTCGTCACCGCACACGTTGCGCACCTCACGGGCCTTGACCCGGTCGTACGCGAGTTCGTCGCCGATCACGAACAGGTAGCCCCGTCGCCCGCGCTTGGTGAAGCAGTCCAGCTCGGTGTGCCGGGCCAGGTAGTAGAGCGCGAGCTCGTACGACTCGGTCATCTGGCCGCCGCCGCCACCTTCGAGCACGATCCGGCTGAGGTCGTCGTCCATCCGGTTGTCCGACTCGAACTGCCCGATCTGCAGCGGTACGCGGTCGCAGGTCGCGTCGCCGACCGCGCCGAAGAGGATCTGCGGGTCGCGGGCGTAGTTCTTGCGGAGCAGGAGGCCGAGCAGCTTGGGCAGCTTGGTCTGGAGCACCCGGGGCACGTCGCCCATGGAGCCGGTGACGTCGAAGACCACCGCGATCGCCAGCGAGTCCGGGTGCTCCTGCGAGTCCCGGCTCTCGCGGACGGCGCCGCGCGGGTCGAGCTTTTGGTGGACGGTGCGAGCACCACTGTCGCTGTAGGCGAAGGCGCTCCGGCCGGTCGACCGGCGGTAGCGGTCGGCGGCATCGTAGACGTCGGTTGACCAGACTCCGCTGCCCATGTCGGGCCCTCCTTAAAGGTTGAGCGGGCGGAACTTCCGCACGCCGTAGAGTCGTTCGAGCAGGTCGTCAAGTTCGGCGAGGAGCGCCCAGGCGTCGTCCGGCCGGGACCGCGTCGACGGGAGCGAGCAGCCGTCGGCGAAGGCCACCAGGGCCGCCGGGGCGTACCCACCCATCAGTGCGATCATCGACCGGGCGGCCATCGCGATGTCGGTGCCCGGACCGGGTGGCTGTCGCTTGTGGATCTCCGGCGGATACCAGTCGGCGTAGCCCGGCACCGTCGCCGGCACGTGGTCGAGCCCGTCGACCACCGAGTAGCACCAGTCGACCAGCACCACGCCGTGGTCGGTCGTCTCGATCAGGATGTGCTCGGGCAGCACGGCGCCGTGCACGACACCGGCGCGGTGCGCCAACCCGAGTGCGACCAGCAGCCGGCGCCAGATCCAGGCCGCGTCGCGGGGGTCGAGGCCGGCCGGACGCATCCGGATCACCTCGGCCACGCTCATGAGGTGGGGCACGGTGCCGAGCACGTTGACCCGGCGTTCCTGCCCGTTGCGCGGGTCCCGGTGCCGGAAGGTGTCGACCAGCCGCGGCACGTAGGGCAGATAGCGCGGGTCGCCCGTCTCCGCGATCCGGCGCAGCGCGGTCGCCTCGCGCTCCATCAGGTCGTTGTTGGCCGGCCGCCGAGGCTGCTTGAGAAACAGCCCCCGACCCACGCCGTGGATGTTGGCGAGGTCGCCGGTGTGGGTCACCGCGCCGACCCGGTAGCGCCCGAAGGCGACTGTGCCGCGGGCCCGCCACCGGTTGGTGAGCATCACGAACGCGTCGGTCGCCGCCGCCTTCGCCGCGGGTGCGGCCCGGTCCGGGTGGAGCAGGGCGGCCAGCCGCAGGTAGCCGCGGTGCGGATCCGCCGAACCGAACAACTCTTCGTCGGTGCCGGCCTCATTAACCAGCCGGATCGCGTCGTCGAGGGTCGTCATCGGACGGTCTCCTCTCGGGCCGGCCGCAGCAGGGCGGGGTGCAGCAGTCGGGCGTCGCCGGCCCGGTAGAGGCGGGCGCGGGGTCCGCCGCGCGGTCCGCCGTGCTCGGTGGTCGCGCCGGTGCCCTCGACGAGCCCCGGCACGGAGAGCACCTTGCGGTGGAAGTTTCCGGCGTGGAGCGCGTGGCCCCAGACCGTCTCGTAGACCTCGCGCAGGTCGGCGATCGTGAACTCCTCGCCCACGAACCGGGTCGCGAGTGGCGTGTATTCGAGCTTGGACCGTGCCCGCTCCAGCCCGTCCTCCACGATCTTGCGGTGGTCGAAGGCCAGCTCCCGGGTGGACAGCGCGGTCACCGGCAGCCACTGCGCGTCGCCGGCGTCGGAACCGGCCGAGGGCTCGGGCAGGTCGGGTGCGAAGGCGAGATAGGCGATCGAGAAGATCCGCATCCGGGGGTCGCGCTCCGGCGTGCCGTACGAGGCGAGCTGCTCGAAGTGGACCCGGCGCAGTGGCTCGCCGCCCAGCCCGGTCTCCTCCGCGAACTCGCGGCGGGCGGCGGCGGCGATGTCCTCCTCGGGTCGCACGAAGCCGCCGGGCAGGGCCCAGAAGCCAGCGAACGGCGGTGCGGCCCGCTGGATCAGCAGGACCTGGAGCTCACCGTCGCGGATGGTGAGCGCGACCACGTCGGCCGTGACCGCCACCGCGGGATAGGCCCGCGGGTCGTAACCCGCTAGGAACTCCTGCTCGTTGACCACTGGCTGTCCTTCTCGCTCTAAGAACTTCTCGGCCTAAGAATAACTCAAGCTGAGAATAACCCCGAGCACAGGGCCTTACAAGGGTGCGGCCGTGGTGTCAGTTAGCTCATGGTGCCGATGAGGTGTGGTGCACCGGTCTTCGGATCATGCAGAGCGAAGGTCTCGCCGGGGGTGGCCGAGAACGCCACGGTGCCGGGCAGCAGGATCGGCCGCTTGAAGGCCACCTCGACCGTGTACGCGTCGGGCAGCCGGCCGTCGAGGGCGGCCAGGCAGCGGGCCTTGCTCCACATGCCGTGCGCGATGGGGCGCGGGAAGCCGAACAGTCGGGCGCCCAGCCGCGAGGTGTGGATCGGGTTGCGGTCGCCGGAGACCCGGGCATAGTCGACGCCCACCCGAGCCGGAACCCGCCAGGTCGCCGATGCCGGCGGCGGCACGTCGCGCGCCGCCGCACCAGGAGCACCAGAAGCACGGCCCCGACGCAGGTAGGTCGACACGTCCCGCCACACCTCGACGCCGTCGACGGTGGCCACGGAAACCACGTCGAACTGCCGGCCCCGCTCGTGTGGCCGCAGGTCGACGGCCCGCACGGACAGGTCGAGCCGCTCGGCGGCGTCGAGCGGACGGGTCACGCTGATCCGGTTGGCGATGTGCACCAGGCCGACCACCGGGTACGGGAAGTCGGCGCCGGTCATCAGCCGCATCGCCAGCGGGGTGGCCAGCACGTGCGGAAAGGTCACCGGGAGCTGGTCGCTGAGCCGGAACCCGCACACCCGGTCGTAGTCGGCAAGATGGCTCCGACTCACCGCCACCCCGCGGAGCACGAGCTCGACGTCCGGCAGCACCTCGATCGGCGGCCGCCGGTCGGTGCCCGGCATCAGGCCGATCCGGGGCAGCGCTCGGATCGCCGCCCGCCGGTAGATCGGACCCAGCTCCGGCGGGCCGTCGAGCTCGATGATGGACATCAGGCACCCAACCACATCTGGCCGCAGACGCGCACCACGTTGCCGGTCACCCCGGCCGAGCCCGGCGCGGCGAGCCAGGCGATCGTCTCGGCCACGTCGACCGGCAGGCCGCCCTGGGACATGCTGTTCATCCGGCGGCCGACCTCGCGGGCGGCCAGCGGCATCCGGGCGGTCATCCGGGTCTCGATGAAGCCCGGCGCCACCGCGTTGATCGTCACGCCCTGCGGCGCGAGGATCGGGGCCATCGACTGCACCAGCCCGATCACGCCGGCCTTGGAGGTCGCGTAGTTGGTCTGCCCACGGTTGCCGGCGATGCCGCTGGTGGACGAGACCGAGATGATCCGGCCGCCCTCCGGCAGCAGCGGGATCAGCGCGTCGTTGATCCGTTCCTGGCTGGACAGGTTGACGTCGATCACGGCGTCCCACTGCTCGGCCGACATCTTGGCGATGGTCTTGTCGCGCGTGATGCCGGCGTTGTGCACCACGATGTCGACCTTGCCGTGCCGCGACAGCAACTGGGCGGCCAGGGTGGACGGTGCGTCGGGCCGGGTCAGGTCGAGCTGAAGTGCGGTGCCACCGATCTCGTTGGCCACGCGGGCCAACGCCTCGCCGGCGGCCGGCACGTCGAGCACCACCACCCGGGCACAGTCGCGGGCCAGCACCCGCGCGATCGCGGCGCCGATGCCCTGGGCCGCGCCGGTGACCAGGGCGACCTTGCCCTCCAGCGGGTGGTCCCAGTCGGTCAGCGGCGACGAGCTCACCTGGCCGATCCGGATGACCTGACCGGAGACGTACGCCGAGCGCCCGGAGAGCAGGAAGCGCATCGTCGAGTCCGTGAACTCCTCGGCGCCGGGTGCGACGTAGACGAGTTGGGCGGTCATCCCGCGACCGAACTCCTTGCCGATGCTGCGTGTCAGCCCCTCGAGCGCGCGCTGCGCGGTCGCCTCCCGCGGCGAGGCGCAGGCGGCCGGTGGGGTGCCGAGCACGATCACTCGGCCGCCCGAGGTCAGCGACCGGGCGTTGGCGTGGAAGAACTCGTAGAGCGGGTGCAGGCCCGCGGAGTCGACGATGCCGGTCCCGTCGAACACCAGTGCCGACCAGCGAGGCCCGCCGTCGAGGGCGACGCCGGCGATGGTGAGCATCTTGCGCACCGGGCCGTCGAGCCGCCCGCCGGGTGCCCCGGCGAGCATGACCGGGCCGGTGACCAGCGGATCTCCGGAGTGGTAGCGGCGTAGCACCGGCGGTGCCGGGAGGCCCAGCCGCTTGACCAGCGCGCGGCCAGGACCGGAGTTCGCGAAGCTCGCGTAACGGTCGCTCATAGCGATAGCCTACTTGCGAGTAACCCTGGAGGGGGGCGACTGATGGAGACCAGACGAGTCGCGATCGTCGGCGGCAACCGAATCCCGTTCGCCCGCTCCAACAGCCGTTATGCGGCGGCGAGCAACCTCGACATGCTCACCGCGGCGCTCGACGGGCTGGTCGCCCGCTTCGGGCTGTCCGGTGCCCGGGTCGGTGAGCTCGTCGCCGGTGCGGTGCTCAAGCACTCGCGCGACTTCAACCTCACGCGCGAGGCGGTGCTGGGGTCGCGGCTCGACCCGACCACCCCGGCGTACGACATCCAGCAGGCCTGCGGCACCGGTCTGGAGGCGGCGATCCTGGTCGCCAACAAGATCGCGCTGGGTCAGATCGACGCCGGCATCGCGGGCGGGGTCGACACCACGTCGGACGCGCCACTCGCGCTCAACGAAGACCTGCGGCGCACGCTGCTGCAGATGAACGCCGCCCGCACGACCGCCGCCCGGCTGCGCGCCGCCGCCCGGCTGCGGCCGCACCACGCGTTCATGCCCGAGGCGCCGCGCAACGCCGAGCCCCGCACGGGGCTGTCCATGGGTGACCACGCGGCGATCACCGCGTTGCGCTGGAACGTCGATCGCCAGGCGCAGGACGCGCTGGCCCTCGCTTCGCACCAGCGGCTGGCCGCCGCCTACGAGCGGGGCTTCTTCGACGACCTGGTGACGCCCTACCTCGGGCTGACCCGTGACCAGAACCTGCGCGCCGACACGACGCTGGAGAAGCTGGGCAAGCTGCGGCCGGTCTTCGGCACCCGCGGGCCTGATGCCGAGCGCGCCACGATGACCGCCGGCAACTCCTCGCCGCTGACCGACGGCGCGTCCACTGTGCTGCTCGCGTCCGATGAGTGGGCGGCCGAGCGCCGGCTGCCGGTGCTGGCGCACTTCGTCGACGCGGAGACGGCGGCGGTCGACTTCGTGCACGGCGACGAGGGCCTGCTGATGGCACCGGCGTACGCCGTGCCCCGGCTGCTCGCCCGACACGGCCTGAGCCTGCAGGACTTCGACTTCTACGAGCTCCACGAGGCGTTCGCGTCGCAGGTGCTGGCCACGCTGGCCGCCTGGGAGTCGCCGGAGTTCTGCAAGGAGCGACTGGGCCTCGACACCCCGCTCGGCGCGATCGACCGGGCCAAGCTCAACGTCAACGGCTCGTCGTTGGCGGCGGGGCACCCGTTCGCGGCGACCGGTGGGCGGATCGTCGCGACCATGGCCAAGCTGCTGGCCGAGAAGGGCAGCGGGCGCGGGCTGATCTCCATCTGTGCGGCGGGTGGCCAGGGCGTGGTGGCGATCCTGGAACGCTAAGCTCCCCAACAACTGTTTGACAGTGTGCGTCGATGTGACGCACACTGTCCAACATGTCTTGGGGAGTGGACCCGACGGTCAAGCTGAGGGCGCTGGCGCATCCGCTGCGGCTGCGCATGCTGTCGCTGCTGACCGGCTCGGAGATGACCGCCGCGGAGGTGGCGCGGGAGCTGGACCTGACCCACGCCAACGCCAGCTACCACCTGCGTCACCTGATGGAAGCCGGCGTGATCGAGGTCGCCGGCGAGGAGCGGATCCGGGGCGGCGTGGCCAAGCGCTACCGGCACCGGCCCGATGCCGAGTTCGAGACGCCGAAACCCAAGGTCCCGGATAGCGGTGGACCGACCGCCGACCACCTGCTGGTGTACGAGGCGCTGGCCAGCGAGCTGCGCCGCCGCTCCCGGTCGCTGATGCGCGGGCCCGGCAACCACCTCACCGATGCCGAGCTCTGGGTCGACCCCGCCGTCTGGGCGGAGGTCGGGCAGCAGGTCACCGACGCGAGCCGTGCCCTGCACCGGGCCGCCGTCGCACCCCGTACCCCCGGCGCCATCCGGGTCAACGCCACGATCGCCCTGTTCAGAATGGAGCCGGACGCGAAATGAGCACCATCACCCCTGCTCCGCCGAACGTCGACGACCAACCCCGCCCGGGAATGCTGGCGCCCCTGCGCCACAGCGCCTTCCGGTATCTGGTCGCCGGCCGCACCACCAACATGCTGGGCAACGCGGTGGCACCGATCGCGCTGGCTTTCGCCGTGCTCGACCTCACCGGCTCGGCCCGAGACCTGGGTCTGGTGGTCGGTGTCCGCTCGCTGGCCAACGTCATCTTCGTGCTGTTCGGCGGTGTCATCGCCGACCGGCTGCCTCGACACCTGGTGATGGTCGGCGCGTCCGTCCTGGCCGGCGCGACCCAGGCCGTGGTCGCGTTCACGGTGCTGACGGGCACAGCGACGATCCCGTTGCTGCTGGGCCTCTCGGCGGTCAACGGCGTCGCCGCCGCGCTCGCCTTCCCGGCCATCTCGGCGATGATGCCGCAGACCGTGCCGTCGTCGATGCTCCAGCAGGCCAACGCGATCAACCGGCTGGCGTTCAACTCCGCGATGATCGCCGGCTCCTCGCTCGGCGGTGTGCTCGTCGCGACCGCAGGGCCGGGCTGGGGTCTGGCGGTCGACGCCGGCACCTTCTTCCTCGGCGGCCTGCTGTTCTCGTTGGTCCGCGTGACGAAGACGGCCGAGGCGACCGCCACCGAGCGGCCGGGCATCTTCGCCGAGATGCGGCTCGGCTGGACGGCCTTCGCCAGTCGCACCTGGCTCTGGGCGGTGGTGGCCGGCTTCTGCGTGATCAACGCGGCGTTGACCGGGTCGCTCAGCGTGCTCGGCCCGGTGGTCGCCGACTCGAGCTTCGGGCGGACCACCTGGGGTCTGATCCTGGCCGTGGAGACCGCCGGCATGATCGTCGGCGCACTGGTCGCGATGCGGGTCCGGACCAGCCGACTGCTGTTCTACGGCGTGCTCTGGTGCCTCGGCGACGTGCTGCTGGTGCTGGCGCTCGGGCTCACCTCGACGGTGCTAGTGCTCCTGCTGGCCGGGTTCGCGGTCGGCTTCGCGTTGGAGCAGTTCACCGTCGCCTGGGACACCACCATGCAGGAACACGTGCCGAGCGACCTGCTGGCCCGGGTCTACTCGTACGACATGCTCGGTTCGATCCTCGCGGTGCCGATCGGTCAGGTCCTCGCCGGGCCGCTCGCCGAGCACTTCGGGGTGCGGCACACGCTGCTCGGCGCCGCCGCCCTGATCGGCCTGGCCACCCTGGCCATGCTGCTCAGCCGCGACGTCCGCCACCTGCGGCACGCGATCTAGGAGAGGACGGCCTTCCAACGGGCGGTCCAGGCGGCTTCGACCTCGGCGAACGCGGCGTCGTCGAGGCCGAAGGTGGAGATGGTGACCATGGCGTCGGCCGGCTCGGTGGAGTCGACCGGCGCCTGCGTCACGAGCGCCACGAGGTGGCCGTCGGGGTCGACGGTGATCCGCTGGAACCGACCGGTGTGCCAGGCCGACCCGGCGTCGAGAGCGGCCGCCAGGGTCGCCGGCGCCGCCCGGCCGTCCAGGTAGACGGTGCGCCGGCCCGCGAGGTCCCGTTCGAGCAGGAACCGGAGCTGCTCGAGGAACTGGCGCCAGCCCTCCTCGATCATGTCCAGGTCGTCGGTCGGCGTGCCCGGTGTCTCGATCCGGACCACGGTCCGCGCGGGCCCGACACCGGTGAAGGTGATCGTGTGGTCCTCGCCCAGGCCGATCTGGTCCGGCGCCACCGTCCGTACGTCGTCCAGGAAGATCATCTTGATCTCGTCGTCCAGGCTGGGGTAGTCCCAGCCGAACCATTGCCGGATCAGCGCGGGCTCGCTGAAGTGCCGGCGCACCGTAGCGGCCGGCGCGTCCACTGTGGTCTCCACCTGGAACGGCTCCATGGCAAGCCACTGTACGGGTCGTGAGCCAGGTCACGTCCCCGCCCGGTGCGAGAATGGCCAGGTGACGCAGGTACCCAACGTTCTCGCCGCCCGATACGCCTCGCCCGAGCTCGTCGCCCTCTGGTCGCCGACCGAGAAGGTGAAGCTGGAGCGACGGCTGTGGATCGCGGTGCTGGAGGCGCAGCGCGACCTCGGCATCGACGTGCCGGATGGTGCGGTCGAGGCCTACCGTGCCGTGCTGGACGACGTCGACCTCGAGTCGATCGCCGCGCGCGAGCGGGTCACCCGGCACGACGTGAAGGCCCGGATCGAGGAGTTCGCCGCCCTGGCCGGGCACGAGCAGATCCACAAGGGGATGACCTCGCGGGATCTCACCGAGAACGTGGAGCAGCTACAGATCCGCTCCTCGCTGGAGCTGGTCCGCGACCGGGTGGTCGCGGCGCTGGCGCGGCTGGCCCGCCTGGCCGTCGAACACGAGAACCTGGTCATGGCCGGCCGCTCGCACAACGTCGCCGCGCAGGCCACCACGCTGGGCAAGCGGTTCGCGTCGGCGGGCGAGGAGCTGCTGATCGCGTACCAGCGGCTCGACGACCTGATCACCCGCTACCCGCTGCGCGGCATCAAGGGCCCGGTCGGCACCGCCGCCGACCAGCTCGACCTCTTCGACGGCGATGCGAGCAAGGTCGCCGAGCTGGAGCGCCGGGTCGCCACCCACCTGGGCTTCTCCTCGGTGCTGAGCAGCGTCGGCCAGGTCTACCCGCGGTCGCTCGACCTCGACGTGGTCACCGCGCTGGCCCAGGTGGTCGCCGCGCCGAGCAGCCTGGCCACCACGATCCGCCTGATGGTCGGCCAGGAGCTAGCCACCGAGGGCTTCAAGCCGGGGCAGGTCGGCTCCAGCGCGATGCCGCACAAGATGAACACCCGTTCCAGCGAGCGGGTCAACGGGCTCGCGGTGGTGGTGCGCGGCTACGTGTCGATGATCGGCGAGCTGGCCGGCGACCAGTGGAACGAGGGCGACGTGTCCGACTCGGTGGTCCGCCGG
The DNA here is from genome assembly GCF_900107455.1 of Asanoa ishikariensis. Taxonomy (GTDB): domain Bacteria; phylum Actinomycetota; class Actinomycetes; order Mycobacteriales; family Micromonosporaceae; genus Asanoa; species Asanoa ishikariensis. The sequence continues at coordinate 347,040 of NZ_FNQB01000001.1, forward strand.
GTCGCGCTGCCCGACGCGTTCTTCGCCACTGACGGCCTCTTCCAGACCTTTCTTACTGTGCTCGACGAGTTCGGCGCCTATCCCGCGGTGGTGGCCCGCGAGCTCGACCGCTTCCTGCCGTTCCTGGCCACGACCAAGATCTTGGTCGCCGCGGTACGCCGGGGCGTGGGTCGCGAGACGGCGCACGAGGTGATCAAGGAGAACGCGGTCGGCGTGGCGCTGGAGATGCGCGAGAAGGGCACCGGCGACAACGACCTGTTCGACCGGCTGGCCGCCGACGGCCGGCTGGGCCTGAGCCGGGGCGAGATCGACGCGCTGGTCGCCGACCGGGCGGCCTTCGTCGGCGCCGCCGGCGCCCAGGTGGCGGCCGTGGCGGAGAAGATCGCCGAGGTGGTCCGCAAGCACCCGGTCGCCGCGGGCTACTCGCCTCGCCCGATTCTGTAAAAGCGCCGTGGCGCCCACCGGGGGAGGGCGCCACGGCTTGTGGGAGAGCGTTGCTCAGACGCCGGCCGTGGAGGTGATCCACGCCCGGTTGTACGCGACGCTGCCGTAGTTCTGGATGTTGACGCCGTCGGCCGTCGAGGCGACACCGACCTGCGCGCCGTTGTAGAACTGCGGACCGCCGGAGTCACCGCGCCACGCGTTGCCGTTGATCCGGGTGCTGCGGATCGCCCGGCCGCCGTAAGCGTCGGTCGCGTTGGTGCTGGTCACCCGTACGGACGCGGTCTTCAGCACCGGCGAGGCGTCGCAGCCGCTGTAGCAGGTCATGCCCCACCCGTAGATCGTGTTGGTCGAGTTGACCGGCGGGTAGGCGCTCGAAAGCGTCACGAAGCTGGTGCTGACCGCGCTGCTCAGCCGCATCAGGGCGAGATCGCTGCGGGTGTAGGAGGCGCTGACGGTGCGGGTCACGCCGCCTGAGCCGCGGTTGACGCTGCCGACGCGGACCGACATCGAGCCACTGATGCAGTGCCGGGCGGTGAGCACCCAGGTCGGAGCGATGATCGTGCCGGAGCAGGTGAACGAGCCACCGCTGAACACGGCAGCGGCCCACGGCGCCGACGCGACCGTGCCGCCGCCGATGATCATCGGCGAGGGTGGTTCGGCGGCGGCCACGCTGGGTGCGATCAACGCGCCGGTCAGACCAATGGTGAGCGCGGCCAGGGTGAGGCGTGTGCGCATCTGGGCTCCTAATCCGAGGGGGGTGGATCGGACTACCGAGACGCTAGTGACACATAGACACATTTACAATCATCAAATCCAGGTCATACGACGCGGTGATGGCGTACGCGCCGATTAGCGTTGGTCGCGATGGAGTTCTTCGTCGCCGCGGTCATGGCGTTCGCGCTGATCCTGCCGGTGGAGCTACCGGACAAGACGTTCGTCGCGACCCTGGTGCTCAGCACCCGGTATCCGCCGCTCCCGGTGTGGCTGGGTGTGATCGTCGCGTTCGGTGTGCAGTGCGCGGTGGCGGTCGCCGTGGGGAGCCTGATCTCCCGCTTGCCGGAACGTCCGGTCGCCCTGGTCGCCGCGGCACTGTTCCTGGCCGGCGCGATCGTGCTGTTCCACGGGGCGCGCAAGGCCGGCAGGCAGCGACCGGAGGAGAGCGACCAGTCGGCGGAGTACGCCGAGCAGATCAAGACCCAACGCACCGGACTGCGCGCGGCGGCCGCGAGCTTCGTCGTCCTGTTCGCCGCCGAATGGGGTGACCTGTCGCAGTTGCTCACCGCCGGCCTGGTGGCGAGTGGCCGAAATCCCATCGCGGTCTTCATCGGCTCGTGGCTCGCGTTGATCGTGGTCTCCGGAGCGGCCGTCCTGCTCGGGCGCTGGCTGCAGAAGAGGGTGAAGTTGTCGGTGATCCGCTATGTGGCCGCCGGTATCTGCCTCGTGCTCGCGGTGTTGACCACAGTTGAGGCGCTGACCACGTGAGTGCTCGTACTCACGTGTAATGCCTGTCCACGATGCCTGTCCGAGGGCTGGGCGGGTGCCGGTCAGCGTCTATCTACCGGGTACTCTTGGCGCGCTTACACGTGTACAAAAGTCAGGAGTGCCAAGTGGCTCGCGTCGTCGTCGACGTCATGCTCAAGCCGGAGATCCTCGATCCTCAGGGCCAAGCGGTCGCGAACGCGCTGCCACGGCTCGGCATCAGTGACGTCAGCTCTGTGCGCATCGGCCGGCGCATCGAGATCGAGTTCGCTGGCGCTGCCGACCCGGAGCGGGTCCGCGAGATCGCCGACAAGTTGCTCGCCAACCCGGTGATCGAAGACTTCACCATCCAAGAGGTCGCCGAGCCGGCGACCGAGGCCGAGGCCGAGGCCGTCCCAGCGGGTGACCCGGCATGAGTGCCCGCGTCGGGGTGGTGACGTTCCCGGGCTCGCTCGACGACGGTGACGCCGCCCGCGCGGTCCGCGTCGCCGGCGGCGAGGCCGTCCGGCTCTGGCACGGCGACAGTTCCCTGCACGGTGTCGACGCGGTGGTGCTGCCCGGCGGGTTCTCCTATGGCGACTACCTGCGCACGGGCGCGATCGCCCGGTTCGCGCCGGTGATGGAGTCGATCATCGACGGTGCCCGTGGCGGGCTTCCGGTGCTCGGCATCTGCAACGGTTTCCAGATCCTCTGTGAGGCGCACCTGTTGCCCGGCGCCCTCACCCGCAACAGCCACCTGCACTTCCGCAACCGCGACCAGTGGCTGCGGGTCTCCGCGACGAACACCGCGTGGACCAACTCGTTCGAGTCCGACCAGGACGTGCTGATCCCGCTCAAGAGCGGTGAGGGGCGTTACGTCGCCGACCAGGCGACGCTCGACGAGCTCGCCGCCAACGGCCGGATCGTGGCGACGTACCAGCGTGGCAACCCGAACGGCTCCGAGCGCGACATCGCCGGGGTCACCAACGAGGCCGGCAACGTCGTCGGGCTCATGCCCCACCCCGAGCACGCGATCGAGGCACTGACCGGTCCGTCGCTCGACGGGCTGGGCTTCTTCACCTCGATTCTCAAGCACCTGGCGGGGGCCTCGGCATGACAACTCAGTCCGACACAGCGTCGAGCGAGGCGGACGAGGCGTCGCTGCCGGCGCAGGTCTCGTACGACAACCTGGACGGTCCTGACACCGTCGAGCGGGCCGGCGCCACCTCGGATGAGCTCCAGCCGTTCGCCGAGCTCGGGCTCCGCGACGACGAGTACGAGCGGATCCGCGGCATCCTGGACCGCCGGCCGACGCAGTCCGAGCTCGCGATGTACTCGATCATGTGGAGCGAGCACTGCTCTTACAAGTCGAGCAAGGTGCACCTGCGGCAGTTCAGCGAGAAGGCGCCGCCGAACGACCGCATGCTCGCCGGCATCGGTGAGAACGCCGGCGTCATCCAGATCACCGACGAGCTCGCCGTGACCTTCAAGGTCGAGTCGCACAACCACCCGAGCTTCGTCGAGCCGTACCAGGGCGCCGCGACCGGTGTCGGCGGCATCGTCCGCGACATCCTCGCGATGGGCGCCCGGCCGATCGCCGTGATGGACCCGCTGCGGTTCGGTGCGGCCGACCACGAGGACACCGCCCGGGTGCTGCCCGGCGTGGTCGCCGGCATCGGCGGCTACGGCAACTCGCTGGGCCTGCCCAACGTCGGCGGTGAGGTCGTCTTCGACCCGACCTATCAGGGCAACCCGCTGGTCAACGCGCTCTGCCTGGGCGTGCTGCCGGTCAACCGGCTGCAGAAGAAGGACGCCGCCGGCCCCGGCAACATCGTGGTGCTGATGGGCGCCAAGACCGGTCGCGACGGCATCGGCGGCGTGTCCGTGCTGGCCAGCGCGACCTTCGACGACGGCAGTGAAGCCCGCCGCCCGGCGGTGCAGGTCGGCGACCCGTTCACCGAGAAGCTGCTGATCGAGGCCTGCCTCGAGCTCTACGACGCCAACCTGGTCGTCGGCATCCAGGACCTCGGCGGCGCCGGCCTGACCTGCGCACTGACCGAGACCGCCGCCTCCGCCGGCACCGGCATGCGGGTGTGGCTGGAGCGGGTGCCGCTGCGCGAGCAGTCGATGGACCCGCACGAGATCCTCGCGAGCGAGTCGCAGGAGCGGATGCTCCTGATCGTCAAGCCCGAGCAGCTCGACGAGGTGCTCGCCGTCGCCGACAAGTGGGGCGTGCTCGCCACCGCGATCGGTGAGGTCACCCCGTCCGAGGTCAGCGGCCTGCCCGGCCGGCTCCGGATCACCTGGCGCGACCACCTGGTGGTCGACGTGCCGCCGGCGTCGCTGGTCGACGACGGCCCGGTCTACGCCCGGCCGATGCGCGAGCCCTCCGACCTGATCCTGCTCCAGGCCGACCGCGCCGAGACGCTGCCCCGGCCGGCGAACCCGGACGACCTGCGGGCGACGCTGCTGCGGATGATCGCTTCGCCGAACCTCTGCGACAAGTCGTGGGTCACCGAGCAGTTCGACCGCTATGTGCTCGGCAACACCGTGCTCGCCCAGCCCGAAGACGCCGGCGTGATCCGGATCGACGAGGAGAGCGGGCTCGGCGTCGCGCTGTCGGTGGACGGCAACGGCCGGTACACCCGGCTCGACCCGTACAACGGCGCCAAGCTGGCGCTGGCCGAGAGCTACCGCAACGTCGCCGTCAGCGGCGCGAAGCCGGTCGCGGTCACCAACTGCCTCAACTTCGGCTCGCCCGAGGACCCGGCCGTGATGTGGCAGTTCGCCGAGGCCGTCCGCGGCCTGGCCGACGGCTGCCTCGAGCTGGGCATTCCGGTGACCGGCGGCAACGTCAGCTTCTACAACCAGACGGGCGCCGCGGCGATCCACCCGACGCCGGTGGTCGGCGTGCTCGGTGTGATCGACAACGTGGCCGACCGGGTGCCGATCGGGTTCGCCCAGCCGGCAACCGGCGACGGCGACCTCATCTTCCTGCTCGGAGAGACGGCCAACGAGCTGTCCGGCTCCGAGTGGGCGTGGGTCACCCACGAGCACCTCGGCGGGGTGCCGCCGAAGGTCGACCTGGCCAAGGAGAAGGCGCTGGCCGAGCTGCTGGCCGAGGCGTCCCGGGTCGGTCACCTGAGCGCGGCGCACGACGTCTCCGACGGCGGCCTCGCCCAGGCGCTGGTCGAGGCCTGCCTACGCAACACCGTCGGCGCCCGGATCGCGCTGCCGGAGGACTTCTCGGCGGGCTCGATGCCGTTCGTCTACCTCTTCAGCGAGTCGGCGGGCCGGGTCGTGGTGTCCGTGCCGCGCGGGCACGAGAAGGCGTTCACCGGGCTGTGCGCCGAGCAGGGCGTGCCGTGGACCCCGATCGGCGTGACCGACGGCAACAACGGCGCGCTCGACATCCGCGGCCAGTTCTCGGTGCCGCTGGAGGAGCTGCGCGAGGCGCACACCTCGACCATGCCCCGGCTGTTCGGAGCCTGATCACAGATACGAAGAAGGGGGCCGCGGAAGCGGCCCCCTTCTTCGTATCTTGTCGCTCAGTCGTCTAGCCAGCCCAGTTGACGCCGGTCTCGGCCACCTTCGGCACCCCGGCCGCCTTCGGCTCCGTGGCGAGCTCCGCGGCCTTCGTTGCCGTCGTAGTACTCGCCCTGCTCGCCGTAGCCGCCGTTGGGGGCGCCGTAGTTGCCGCCGCCGCGCTGCTCGGGCACCCGGTCGTAGCCCGGGGGAGGACCTGCTTCGTAGCCACCACGGTCGTAGCCGTCGTTGCCGCCGGCCGGGTAGCCCCGGGTCTCGTCGTAACCGCCCGCCGGGGCACCGCCGTAGCCGGCGCCCTGACCCTGGTCGTAGCCGCCGCGCTGCGCGCCGCCGTAACCGTTGCCGCCCTGGTCGTAGCCGTTGGGCTCGGCAGCGTAGCCGCCGCGCTCATCGCCGTAACCGTTCGCGGCACCGCCGTAGCCACCGCCGGCCGGCTGCTGGCCGTAGCCACCGCCGCCCTGCTGGCCGTAGTCATCGGCAGCCGGAGTGGGCTGGTAGCGACCGGTCGGCTCGTCGAAGCGCTCGCCGTAGCCAGCACCACCGGCCTGCGGGTAGCCGCCGCCGGGTGCCGTGCCGTAGCCGCCGCCCGAGGACGGTGCGCCGCCGTAGGCCCCGCTGCCCGAGCCGGGCGCTTCGGGGTAACCGCCGGCGCCGTAGCCGCCGCCCGAACCCGGCGCGTTGCCGAACTGGGTGGGCTGTGCGGCGCCGTACATCTGCGTGGCCTGGTCGTAGCCGCCGGCCTGCGTCGCCGGGCCGCCGTAGCCGTTGCCGGCACCGCCGCCCCAGCCGGGCTGCTGCTGACCGGCGCCGTAGGTCGGCGCCTGCGGCGGCATGGGCGCGCCGTAGGGATCGGGGAACTCGTCGGCCGGTGCGCGACTGTGCAGCATGGTCGGCGCGTCGGCGAGGGCTCCGCCGCCTGGACCGGCGATCCGGGTCGCGTCGTTGCCCGCGCCCCGGTAACCGCCCGCGGCCGCCGGCACTGCCGGGCGTACGCCGGTGGTCGAGGTCTGGTCGTCCGGGTCGTCGCTCTCCTTGCGGCGCAGCATCACCCAGACGATGCCGCCGACGCCGAACGCCACCAGCAGACCGCCACCGAGCACGACCAGCCAGTTGCCGAAACCGCCACCCTCTTCAGAGTTGCTGGCCGGGTCGGCGGCGACGGCACTCTCGCTCGCCTCGTCGTCCAGCGGGGCCTCGTCGTCGAGCGGAGCCTCGGTCGGGATCGAGCTCGGGTCGGCAGTGGCCTCGACCTTGAGCTGCAGCGTGATCGCGACGCCCGAAGCGGTGCCACCGGCGTTCACGTTGATGACCTTGGTGTTCCGCTTGTCGTCCTTGGAAGCACCGATGGTGATCCGGCCGGGGGCGATCGGATCCTGCTCGCTGCCCTGGAACCGGAAGTTGCCCTTGTCGTCGGCGAAGTCCTCGTGCAGCTTGCCGGCACCATCGCTCAGCGCGACGTAGGCGTTGTTGATCGCCTTGCCGTCCGCCTGGTTGGTGACCTTGCCGGTGATCAGCTTGACCGTCTCAACCGCGGGCGGCTGCTCTGGCTGGTTGCCACGAACCGACATCGGACGAGAGCCGTTGGCGGTCGCGCCGTCGATCGTGACGGTCGCGTTGACCTGGCCGGACTTGGTCTGGCCGTCGGGCACGTTGCCCGCACGCACGCGCGCTTCGAACTGACCGAAAGCGCCTGGCGCGATGTCCTCTACGTCACCGTCGCAGGCTTCGCAATTCAGTTCGGCGAAGCTGCTCGACACCTGGACGGAAGCCGTGACCGTGTCAGCGCTCGCGTTCCGGAACCGGACGCGTACGGTCGCGGTCTGCCCGGGCGATAGCGTTGCGTTATTAACGCTGACCGTCACGTTCTCAGGTGCGGCCTGCGCGGGGTTGGGAAATACTGTGACCAGTGCGCCAGATATCAGCGCCACGACCACACCGGCCCGTATACGCCAGGCTCGTCGTGGTGTTGTCACGTCCACCGCCTTCCGGTCTCACCCCCGAACGAGTACACCGTCGGTCACTATGCCCTGTCCGACGGGATCAGCGCGACCCAGGGGCCGAAGGAACTAGAACGTGAAGAGGTCGTATCGTCCCGTCATGTCCCCTGCGCACATTAAGTCACCCGCGGTGGTGGCCGTCCTTGCTGCCCTCGACGCCGGGGGGAGCCCCGAGGTGGTCACTCTCCGTGATGCCGTGCGTGCGCTACTGACAGACCTCGCCAAGCGGGCTCCCGGCCGCTCGGTCGAGGTGCGGGTCCCACCATACGGCGCGGTGCAATGCGTTCCTGGACCGCGACATACCCGTGGAACCCCTTCCAATGTGGTCGAAATGGACGGGGTGACCTGGGTGTTGGTCGCCACAGGCCGGCTCGCTTGGGCGGAGGCGCTTGCCGCCGGAAAGATCAAGGCCAGCGGAGGCCGGGCCGATCTCTCCGCATACCTACCCGACCCGCCGGATTTTGGGTCGCCCGAACGGGTCGGGTGACCGTTCGCACGGCCAAGGTGGCCGACTGTGACCGGCGCGAACTCGCGTACACTGGCCCGAGCAAGACGTGCCAGGAATTTGTCAGCAGCGAGGAGCGCCAGGTGCCCCGAGGCGACGGCCGGTTGAGCCAGGACCTCGACCCCCAACGGCCCGGCCCGCAAGATGCTTGCGGTGTCTTCGGTGTCTGGGGGCCGGGTGAAGAGGTCGCCAAGCTGACCTACTTCGGGCTCTACGCCCTCCAGCACCGCGGCCAGGAAGCGGCCGGCATCGCGGTCAGCGACGGTTCCGGCGTGGTGGTCTACAAGGACCTCGGCCTGGTGGCGCAGGTCTTCGACGAGCCCACCCTGGCCAGCCTGCGCGGCCATCTCGCCATCGGCCACACGCGTTACTCCACCACCGGTGGCTCCACCTGGGAAAACGCGCAGCCGACGATCCGGGCCACGAGCGCCGGCACGACCATCGCGCTGGCGCACAACGGCAACCTGGTCAACACCGCCGACCTGGCTCGGGAGGTCGCCGAGCGGGGGCTGTCCACCGACCCGTCCACCACCTCCGACACCGCCCTGGTGACGGCGCTGCTCGCCGGCCGGCCGGACATGTCGGTCGAGGCCGCCGCGCTCGAGGTGCTGCCCACCCTGCAGGGCGCCTTCAGCTTCGTGTTCATGGACGAGACCACCCTCTACGCCGCCCGCGACGCCCACGGCGTGCGCCCGCTGGTGCTCGGCCGCATGGAGCGCGGCTGGGTGGTGGCCAGCGAGACCGCGGCCCTCGACATCGTCGGCGCCAGCGTCGTCCGCGAGGTCGAGCCCGGTGAGCTGATCGCGATCGACGAAGACGGCCTGCGCTCCTTCCGGTTCGCCGTGCCGGAGCCCAAGGGCTGCCTCTTCGAATACGTCTACATCGCGCGCCCCGACACCACCATCTCCGGGCGCAACGTGCACGCCGCCCGGGTGCAGATCGGCCGTCAGTTGGCCAAGGAGCACCCGGTCGAGGCCGACATGGTGATCCCGGTGCCCGAGTCGGGCACGCCGGCCGCGATCGGCTACGCCGCCGAGTCCGGCATCACCTACGGCTCGGGCCTGGTGAAGAACGCGTACGTCGGGCGCACCTTCATCCAGCCCTCGCAGACCCTGCGTCAGCTGGGCATCCGGCTGAAGCTCAACCCATTGCGGGAAAACATCCGCGGCAAGCGGATCGTCGTGGTGGACGACTCGATCGTCCGCGGCAACACCCAGCGGGCAATCATCCGAATGCTCCGCGAAGCCGGCGCGCTCGAGGTGCACGTGCGCATCTCGTCGCCGCCGGTCAACTGGCCGTGTTTCTACGGCATCGACTTCGCCACCCGCGCGGAACTGCTGGCCAACGGCCTCGACAACGAAGGCATTCGGCGCTCGATCGGTGCCGACTCGTTGGGATTCGTATCACTCGGCGGTCTGGTGGCCGCGACCGAGCAGCCGAAGACGCGCTTGTGCCGCGCGTGTTTCGATGGGGAGTATCCGATCCCGCTGCCGGCCGGCAACCTGATCGGGAAGCACGTGCTCGAAGGCGTCGCGCGTCGGGTCGACGCCGAAGCCGAGCAGCGCAGCGATGGCGGAGCCGACCGTGGCGCGCCGGGCGACCTTCCGTTGGTCGTCCAGCGGATGGCGGCCAGCTCCAACGGCGGCGGCACGCACCATTCCTAGCCGGCGTCTCCAGCGAGACACCGCGCGTAAGGCGTAAAGGGAGAAATCGTGACGCACGTTACTGAGCGGGGCGGCGGCCCGGCCAACAACTCGGGCACCGAGGGTCTACAGCCGTGGACAGCCGGATCCGGACGGACCAGTCGCAAGCGCACAGTCACGTACGCCGACGCCGGCGTCTCGATCCACGCCGGCGAACGCGCCGTCGAGCTCCTCAAGAGCAAGGTGGCCAAGGCGCAGCGCCCCGAGGTGCTCGGTGACCTCGGCGGCTTCGCGGGCCTGTTCCGGCTCGACACCAAGCGCTACAAGAACCCGATCCTGGCTTCGTCGACCGACGGCGTCGGCACCAAGCTCGTGATCGCGCAGCAGCTCGACATCCACGACACGGTCGGCATCGACCTGGTCGCGATGGTCGTCGACGACCTGGTCGCCTGCGGTGCCGAGCCGCTGTTCCTGCTCGACTACATCGCCTGCGGCGAGGTCGTGCCCGACAAGGTCGCCGAGATCGGCGCCGGCATCTCCGACGGCTGCCGCTACGCCGGCTGTGCCCTGCTCGGCGGCGAGACGGCCGAGCACCCCGGTGTGCTGCGTCCGGACGAGTACGACCTGTCCGCGACCGGCGTCGGCGTCGTCGAGGAGAGCGAGATCCTCGGCCGCGACCGGGTCGAGGTCGGCGACGTCGTCATCGCGATGCGCTCCTCCGGCCTGCACTCCAACGGCTACTCGCTGGTGCGGCACGTGCTGCTCGGCGCCGGCCGGATGCGGCTCGACACGGTGGTCGACGACTTCGGCAAGCAGCGCACCCTCGGCGAGGAGCTGCTCACGCCCACCAAGATCTACGCGCGCGACTGCCTCAAGCTGATCTCCGAGGCCGAGGTGCGGGCGCTGGCCCACGTCACCGGCGGCGGCATCCCCGGCAACCTGGTGCGGGTGCTGCCCGAGCACGTCGACGCCGTGGTCAACCGGTCGACGTGGAAGCCGCAGCCCATCTTCGACCTGGTCCAGTCCAAGGGCCGGATCGAAGACTCGGAGATGGAGTCGACGTTCAACATGGGCGTCGGCATGTTCGCCATCGTCTCGCCCGAAGACGCCGACCGGGCGCTGGCGTTCCTCGCCGGCCGCGGCATCGACGCGTGGCAGGCCGGCGAGATCATCGAGGGCACGGGGACCGTTCAGATGATCGGCCAGCACACGCGCGGCTGACCCCGCGCCTGATCTAGTTGATCCTTCGCCCACCTGATTGGGTCTTACCCGATTGGCCACCGCCGCCTAACCTAAAGTCCAGCCTCTACACCTCGACGGGGAGAGGAGGGCGGGTGGTTGTCCGGCGGGGCCAGTTCACCGGTATGCACGGCATCGCCCCAGTGCCCTCCTACGTCGTCATGCAGCCCACCACGCTGTGCAATCTCGACTGCGCCTACTGCTATCTCCCGTTTCGGTCCGCCGATCGGAAGATGCCGGTCGGCGTAGCCGCCGCCGTCGCCGGGCCCGTCAACCGATGGGCCCGCGACGGCCGGTTCTCGGTGGTCTGGCACGGTGGCGAGCCGCTGGCCGCGGGCCGGGAGCACCTCGCCGCGCTCCTGGCGCCGTTCGACGCCGGTGTCGAACACCACGTGCAGACCAACGCGACGCTGATCGACGACGCGTGGTGCGAGTTCTTCGCCGAGCACGAGTTCCGGGTCAGCGTCAGTGTCGACGGCCCGCGCGACCGCAACGGCGACCGGGTGACCCGGGGCGGGCGCCCGGCGTACGACCGGATCGTGCGCGGCATCGAGACGCTCCGCGCGCACGGCATCGGCTACTCCGCCCTGTGCGTGGTCTCGGATCCCGCGCCGGGCCGGGCGGCCGAGCTCTATGACTACTTCCTCGACCTCGGGTGTGACGTGCTCGGCATCAACATCGAGGAGACCGAGGGCACCAACACCCGAGACAACACCCACCCCGCTGGTCAGGTCGTCGACTTCTGGGCGGAGCTGGTGGCCGCCTGGCGGCGGGATCCGCGGATCCACCTCCGCGAGATCGAGTGGTCACTGCGCTACACCGAGGCAGTGCTCGCCGGCTCGGCCGACAGCGTGCTGCCCCGCCAGCTCGACCCGATACCCACCGTGGCCTACGACGGCTCGGTGGTGCTGCTGTCTCCGGAGCTGGCCGGTTTCGAGGATCCCCGGCACGGTGACTTCAGCAGTGGAAATGTCCTCGCGACGCCCCTTACCGAGATCATCGCCGGCGCGGCACGTCGCACGCCCTGGGTCGCCGAGTTTCTCGACGGCGTCGAGGCGTGCCGGGCGAGCTGCCCGTACTTCGGCTTCTGCGGCGGTGCACACGCGGCCAACCGCTATTTCGAACACGGCCGGTTCGACACGACCGAGACCGACCACTGCCGCAACAGCAAGATCCGCCTACTTGAAGGGGTGTTGCAGCATGCCCGAGACCACCAGCCTTCGGCCGTCTGACCCGCGGGGCGGTGCCACCGGCGAGCGAGCCACCGAAGGCGACCCCGGCGACCTCGCGGAACGGGTCGCCGGTGTCCGGGCAGGGCTGACCGCACTGTTGTCCGAGGCGGAGCAGGCACGCCGGCTACGCGCCGAGGCGGCCGATCCGGCCGGCGGGGCGGTATGCGCCTGGAACCACTTCGAGAACATCCCGACGTTCTACAACTGGAACAACCGCCCCCGCTGAGAACACCGAAGGACCCGCTGACCCCTTGGACACGGGCGAGCACGCGGTGTGACCCGCGTGCTCGTTGGTGACCTGGGGGTCAGCGGGAGCGAGACGACCAACTGTTGGAAGCGTCGTCTACTGCGTTGTCGTCCTCGTCTTCGTCGTCGACTTGGTTGTTGCCAAGCTCGTCGTCGAAGTCGTGGTCCGTATTGCCGCTGCCTCCGAGTTCTCGCTGCAACGCGGCGAGGTCGGTGTTCGGGGAGTGATACTTCAACTCCCGGGCCACCTTCGTCTGCTTGGCCTTAGCACGGCCGCGCCCCATGGCTCGACCCCCTCGCACAGAATTCGGGGCAGCACGAAGGCGGGCCCCGATGACGTCAGGCATCTCTCGTGGCTCTTACGGTACATGGGGATGGCCAGGTTCGACACCTCGGGTTGCCCCGTGCGGCCGGCGCGTCGATCACGTTTTTGATCAGCCCCCCGTCGGACGGCCGTATCGCCCACCGACGGGCGGTCAGCGATACGGCCGGTAAGGGGCGCTCCGGTCAGCGCAGATGGATGGTTCGCAGTCGGCCGATCTCGGCCATCCGTCGCTCTGCCAGGCGATCCGCGGCCACCGCGGGCGGCACGCCCTCGGCCTCGGCGAGCTGGAGGATTTCGCGCGTGGTGTCGTAGATCCGCGTCGCGCGCAGTTTCGCCCGCTCGAAGTTGAAGCCCTCGATCTCGTCTGCGACCTGGATCACACCGCCCGCGTTGACCACGTAGTCGGGGGTGTAGAGGATCCCGCGGTCGGCGAGCTGCTTCTCGATGCCGGGGTGGGCGAGCTGGTTGTTCGCGGCCCCGGTGACGATCTTGGCGCGCAGCACGGGCACGGTGTCGTCGTCGAGGGCACCGCCGAGCGCACAGGGCGCGTACACGTCGATGTCGGCGGCGACCATGGCGGCAGCGTCGTCGACCAGGTCCACCTGCGGGTAGTTGGCCCGGACCCACTGCACCGCCCGCTCGCTGACGTCGGTCGCGACGACGCTGGCGCCGTCCTCGATCAGGTGGGCGGTGAGGTGCTTGCCGACCTTGCCCAGGCCGGCCACGCCGACCCGGCGCCCCGCCAGGGTCGGGCTGCCCCAGATGTGCTCCGCCGCGGCCCGCATGCCCTGGAACACGCCCCAGGCGGTGAGCACGGACGAGTCGCCGGCGCCACCGTGCTCGACGCTGCGGCCGGTGACGAAGTTGGTCTCGCGGGCCACCACGTCCATGTCGGCCACGTAGGTCCCGACGTCGCAGGCGGTGTAGTAGCGGCCGCCGAGGGACTGGACGAACCGCCCGTACGCCCGCAGCAGGCTCTCGCTCTTGTCCTTCTCGGGGTCGCCCCAGATGACTGCCTTGCCGCCGCCCAGATCGAGTCCGGCGAGGGCGTTCTTGTACGCCATGCCGCGGGAGAGCTCCAGCACGTCATGCAGGGCCTCGGCCTCGCTGGCGTAGGGGTAGAAGCGGGTGCCGCCGAGCGCGGGGCCCAGCGCGGTCGAGTAGATGCCGATGATCGCCTTCAGGCCACTCTGCTTGTCCTGGCAGAAGACGACCTGCTCGTGGCCGGTGGAGTCCGATTCTTCCGTGCTGGCGAATACGCCCATCGCTGCTCCTGGGTTCGACGCGCGTCCTCGTGGGGCGCACGCATGCTGGGTCAGACCGGCGGGGTGGTGCAGGTCTCTGCGCACGACGATATTCCCGTTGGCAACCGGGTGCGGACGCGCGTCACCTGTCGTTACGGAGCGGGCCCGATTCGTGGGAGGATCGCGCCGTGCCGTCGCTGTTCGCTTCCTACCTGCGCGTCTACGAGCCACTGACCGCATTCGATCGCGAACGTCAGGTCTTCTGGCGCCGCTATGTGCGGGAAGGCCGGGCCGTCGCGCCGCAGGAGGGTCCGGTCCGTCAACGCACCGCCGTGATCGAAGGCCTGGGCGCTGGCTGGACCCGGCTGCCCGACCTGCCCGAAGAGGCCTACGTGCTGGAGGCCGACGACACCCTGCTCGTCTGCCCGTGGAACCTGCGGCTGCGGGTCGCCGAGGCGGCGCTCAGCGCGCGCGACGGGGTGCCTTCGGTGATCGCCGACGCGTTCGTGCCGCCGGTGCTCGCCGGCCAGGCCCGCGCGGTGGTCGACGACTGGCGCAGCGGGGCCCGGGTGCTGGAGCACGGCGTGCCCCGGGTGCACGAGCAGATCGCGACCTGGGGTGTGCCGCTGCGCTGGTTCGTCTTCGTCGACCTCGGCGAGCGCGACCTCGTGCTGCGCGCGGACCGCCGGTCGCTGCGCTACCGCACCGAGATCTCCAAGGCCCGCCGTCGCGCTTCCCGGGCGCTGTCCGTGTTGCGCAAGTCGGTCGGCGACGCCCCGATCACCGAGGCGGTCGAAGAGGGCGCCCGGTGGCTCGAGGAGTTCCACCCGCGTTCGGTCGTCGAACTCGACTACGGCGGGCTAGTGGATCTTCTCTCCGACACCATCCTGGAGGAGGACGACTCGCCTGGTCTGGTCGCTGCCGGACTGGCCGCTTTGTCCCGTGGTGATGCTGATGGGGCCACAGAGGTCTATGAGAACTTGGTCACTCGTTGGCGCGCGATCCAGCTCCTCGAACGGTGTAATTAGGGTGCAAATAGGTGGACTTGAATGAGGTAACCTCGTGTTTTCCTGAACACGAACGGTGACGCAGAGTCCAAATAAGGCGGTTTCTGGCATATAAAATCGCTATAAATCGGTCATTGCTCATCCGTCCATCCAGGGACGTTCGGCCGTTCGGCCCATGTCGGACATCGGGGACTAGCCGGACCATGAGAGACGCGTCGGCCGGCGGGACCCCGGCCGATGTCTATAGGTACCTGTGGAGGAGTGACCGATGGCATCGCGTACGCACGAACCCGAGCCGCTACTCACGCCGGCAGAGGTCGCGTCGATGTTCCGTGTCGACCCGAAGACGGTGACCCGGTGGGCGAAGGCCGGAAAGCTCAGCGCGATTCGCACGCTGGGCGGCCACCGCCGCTACCGTGAATCCGAGGTTCGCGCCCTGCTGCAGGGGCAAATTCCCCAGCAGCGCCAGGGCGACTGACCGACCCCCCGGTCGAACGATCGTCGGACAGGGGCGGGAGCCACACAATCGTGTGGGTCCCGCCCCTGATGCGTTGTTAAGAACAGCGGCGGGAGCCACACAATCGTGTGGGTCCCGCCCCTGATGCGTTCCCAGGGCCGCCGGAGCAGGGCCTAGAGTTCGGCCTGTGCAGGTACAACCCCTTGTGGGCGACGCGTTCGGCGAGCTGATTCGTGACGCGCTCGCCGTGGCCACCGGGGTCGGACCCCGGCCGCTGGCCGGCGGACGGCTTCCCCGACCCGTCATCGAGATCATCGAGCGGGACGACGGCCTGATCAACGGCGCGCCCGCCGCCCCCTATCTCGAGCCGCCGGAAGCGTGGCCGGATCACGATCATCGAGCCCTTTCCCGCGTACGCGGACGCGTGCTCGACATCGGCGTGGGCGGCGGCCGGATCGCCCTCGAACTGCAGCGCCGCGGCATCGACGTGACCGGGCTGGACGTATCGGCCGGTGCGATCGAGGTGAGCCGCCGGCGCGGGGTGCGTGACCTGGTGCTCGGCACGGTCGCCGAGCACGCCGCGACCGCCGGGCCGACGTACGACACGTTCCTGCTCCTCGGCAACAACCTGGGCCTGATCGGCGGCGCGGACCAGGCGCCGGGCTTCCTGGCCGCGCTGGCCGAGCTGGCCCGCCCGGGCGCCCAGTTGATCGCGCACGGCACCAACCCGTACAACACCACCGACCCGGTGCACACCGCCTACCACCGGCTCAACCGATCGCGGGGCCGGCTGGGCGGGCAGTTGCGGCTGCGGGTGCGCTACCGGGAGCTGGCCACCGAGTGGTTCGACTACCTGGTCTGCTCCGTCGACGAGCTGCGCGGGCTGATCACCGGCACGCAGTGGCGGATCGCGGACATCGATGACGCGGACGCCCCTTACTACCTGGCGACGCTGGAGCTGGCCGCCACCGGGTAAAGGCGAACAAACCTCGGAAATCCGACTTGCCCGTCGGTAGCGTGCCCTCTATGAGGGTGGCACGCGGCACGCTGCTGCGGAACCTCGCCGGCAGCATCGGGGTGTTGTGCACCGTGGCCGGGCTGGCGTTCGGGCTACCCGCGATCGACAGCGCCCTGCCCGCCGCCCGTCCGGTCGGCGCCGGGCCGTACCCCGTCGGTGGTGGGGTGACCGTCACCCCTCCGCCGGGCGCTCGCCTCGACGTCACCCTCACCCGACCGAGGGACACCCGCGGCACCGCGGTCTTCCTGGTCGGGACCGTCCGCTACGTGATCGTGGTCGCCCCGTTCGACGGCTCGCTCGAGAGGGCGGCGCAGCGGCTGCGCGACAAGATCACTCGCGGGCACCAGATCACCGGGAAGGAGTTCCCGACCCGCACGGCCACCGGCCTCGACGGTGTCCAGGGCACCTACGCGGCATCCGGCCGAGCTGGTCGTTACCTGGTCTTCCTGGCCGGTGACGTGGCCATCGAGGTGACGGTGGCCGGCAGCGCACCCGCGCTGCGCGCCGCGCTCGGCGCGATCGAGGCGAGCACCCGCACGATCGCGTACCGCGGCGGCACGCCGTGACGCCGGTTCACCCCACCCCGCAATGGGCGCACCCCGGCAAGTCACTCCTGTTGCCGGCGTTCTGGGTGGTGCTGATGTTGATCGCCGGCGGCGCGGTCCGGCTCGGGCTGTTCGTGCGCGAGTCGTTCGCCGCGTACCCCACCGCCACCCTGCTCGCGTTGGTGCTGTTCGGCCTGTACGCGGTGCCGTTCTGCGTCTTCGTGGCCGCCCTCGACTACCTCGAGCGGGAACCACCGCTGCTGCTGGCCACCGCGTTCGCCTGGGGCGGCCTGGTTGCCACGTCGATCTCGATCCGGGGAAACGCGGCCGTGCACAACCTGGTCGCCAAGCTGGCCTCGCCGGGCCTGGCCGCCGAGTGGGGCTCCGCGCTGGCCGGCCCGACCGTCGAGGAGATCGCCAAGGCCCTCGGCATCGTCGCGATCGTGCTGGTCGCCCGGGCGCAGGTCAACAGCGTCCTGGACGGCGTCGTGTACGGGTCGCTGGTCGGACTCGGCTTCCAGGTCGTCGAGGACGTCGTCTACGCGGTCAACGCGGTGGCCGTCGCGGGCCGGGGTGACCAGGTGGCCCCGGTGGTAGCGACGTTCCTGCTCCGCGGCTTCCTGGCCGGCCTGTGGAGCCACACCCTGTTCGGCGCCCTGGCCGGTGCCGGCATCGGCTACCTGGCGGTCCGCACCGACCGCCCACTGCTGATCCGGCTGTCGGTCGCGGTGCTGTCGGTACTGGGCGCGATGGGCATCCACTTCCTGTGGAACTCACCCCTACTCAGCCTGGGCGGCGGCGCCGGCATCTTCGGCGACCTGTTCGTCAAGGGCATCCCGCCACTGCTGATGATCCTTTTCCTGGTACGCGGCGTGCGGCACCGCGAGGCGGACTACTACATGGCCCAGTTGGCGGCACTCGGCGACCGCCGGATCGCGACCGAGGACGAGCTGCGGGTGCTGGCACAGGGCCACCTGCGCGCGGGCGCCCGCCGGCACGCTCACGGCCGGTGCGGGGTCAAGGGCCGCCGGGCGGTGAGCCGCCTGCAACGCGCCCAGGCCCGGCTGGCGGTCGAGCTCAGCCGTGCGAGCGGGGTCGGCATGCCCGGCCTACGCATCGGCCCGGCGGTCCCGGCCGGCACGAACGTCCCGGCTGACCCGCTGGTCCCGGTGGTCCCGAGCGCCTCGGCTGACTCGCTGGTCCCGGCCGCGGCGGCTGGCTCGCCGCTTTGTTCTCCTGCCGGGGTGGCGGTCGGGGTGGCGCGGGTCGTGGCCGCGCCGGTCCAGGCCCGGGTGCTGGGCGGCCCGGCCGCGGTCCGCTGGCGCGACCGGGTCCTGGTCGAGCGCGGGCGGATGCTGGCCCTGGGCCACCCGGAGGCCACCGCACCCCTGACCCGCAACGGCAGCGTCCGCCGAGTGGTCGGCGGCATCGCCGTGTTCCTGGCCGCGATGGTCACGGTCGGTCTGGCCCTGATCGCTCTCGGCGCTTCCTGACACCCGGGCGCCGATCGCCTCGGAGACCCGGCCGGCGCGGGTCACCGACCTGACCGCCCGCGCCGAGGGCGTCCCATGCACGGGCAAGTGGGCGACCTCAAGGCCGAATGGCGTGCTCGACGACGTCGCCGCAGGCGGCGAAGCCGAGGCGCTCATAAACGGTGACCGCGTCGAGGGCGGCCTGCAGGATCGCCGTTTGGCACCCGTCCGCCGCGGCGAGGTCCAGGCCGAAACTGAGCAGTGCGTTCGCCCAACCCCGTCGGCGTTGCGCCGCGAGTGTGCAGACGTTGTAGAAGCCGGCCACGCCGGCGCCGAAGCAGAGCTCGGCGGCCGCGACCGGGCGGTCGTCCGCGTACCCGATCAAGTATCGGGATGGGCTGTCCGGGGCCAGCGCCCACGGCGTCGTCCGGGCGAAGAACTCCACCACGGTCGGCGAGGGCGGCAGCCAGTTCGCCGCGACCACGCAAGCCCAGTCGGCGAGCTCCGCCCGCGTCGAGACGACCCGGACCGGACGGTCCACCGGTCGCGGTCCCGTCCGGCACCACATGGCCAGCTCGCGCTCGCCTACCGGAAGGCCCGCCGCCAGCAGCCGCTCGGACAGGTCGGTCGGCTTCGAGCTCGGGCCGACCCACCAGGTGAAAGGGCGGCCGGTGGCCCGAACCACGGCCAGGGTCGCCGCGATGCGGGCGTCCGCGTCACGGCCGCCGAACCGGGCCGCGGCCACGATGTTGAACGTGTCGTCGGACAGGCCGCTGTCGCAGACCAGCACGTCGCCCGAGGTGAGCACGCGCATGCCGGGCGCGAACCGGTGCAGGTGGGACGCGTGCCACGCCAGGTTCTCGTCCAGCGCCGCCAGGTTCACGGCAGGGCGTCGCGGGTGCGGGTGCCGACGTGGGAGCCGCCGCCGAGGTCGGCGGTGGTGCCGGCCGCGTAGCCGGACGCGCCGCCGTCCCCGGACAGGCGCCGCGGTCGGGCCAACCGGGCCGTCGGGTAGGCCTCGTCGCGCCGACGTTCGACCACGCCGGAGCGGTCCGCCAGGACCAGGTCCATCGACGGTACGGCCGACGAGGCCGCCGACTCGGTGGCGCGCAGCCGAGCGGCGATCGCCGCGGCGAAGCCGGCCAGCCAGGAGCGGCGGAACGCGGCCGGGTGCTGGCCCCAGGGCACCGCGGTGGCCGCCAGGCCGTGTGCCGCCTGCACCAGCAGCGACGTGTAGAGCAGCTCCGCGCGGGTGACGTCGCTGTCGAAGCCGAAGAGGTGCACCGCGATCGAACCCGCCCGCGAGAGCCGCACCGTGCGGCAGCGCAGCGGGATCGCGACACCCACCAGCAGGCCGGCCTTGTCCGTGGCGTACGGCGCCGGCACCTCGATCATGCGGTCGACCACCGGGTCCCGGGCCGGGTCGCGGGCAGCCAACAGCGCCTGGTCGACGCCGTACTTGGCGATCAGCTCGGTCGCCTTCGCGGTCAGCGCCTCGGCCTCGGCCGGCGAGCAGGCCGAATCCTCGGCCTTGGCCAGCAGCTTGCGCACCTTGTCAAGCACGAGGTCAAGAGATAGCACATCGCCGGAAACGTCTGCCCGACATCGATATCTATAAGTATGCTGACGGCGAATCCAGTGAAAGATCCACGATGGAGGCCGCCGCGTGTCCCGAATCGTCCGTGCCCTGATGGCGCTCGCCACCATGACCGCACTCGGCGTCGTCACCGCCGCGCCGGCGCGGGCCGAGCCCAGTGGCGACCTGGCCGCCGCCGCGACCTGCTACGGCGGGTTCGTGCGCAAGTCCCTGCCGCGCGGTGGCACCGGCTTCGACGCCGGGCCGTACACGACCTCGACCCGCTGCGTCGACATCAACGTCCGCAACGCCAGCGTCTACCCGTTCAAGGTCTGCGTGATCTTCGTGAGTGTCGGCACCTGCAACTACTGGACCACCGTGCCCACGAGCGGAGCCTGGCGGGTCGCCGCCACCAACGTGCGCGACAACACGCGCTTCTACGTGCGGGTGGTGTTGGCGGAATACAAGTACGAGCCGCTGGTGATCGACACGGCCTACTGAGTGCGGCGGCGGAGCGTGGCGACGGCCGAGCCGGCCAGCGTCAGCAGGCACTCCGGCAGTTGACCGTCGGCCAGCGCGGCGCCGAACAGCGCTTCGCCGGTCGGCGCGTCGCTGTTCGCGTAGGCGCTGACGAACCGGGCCACCCAGCGCGTGTCGTACCCGGCGTCCTCGATGTCGGGGAAGTCGAGCGTCCAGCGGCCGACCGGCACGCTGTCACCGACCATCGTCGCGGCCAGGCACCAGGCGACGTCGTAGGCGCCGACCACGCCGGACCGGTCGACCACCGCGTCGAACGCGTTCGCGACCGCGTCGCTGTCGCCGTCGAGCGCGAGCCGCAACACCTGCGCGGCGTCGTCGACCGCATCCGGGGGAACCTCGACCACGGGCGAACTCTACGACCCAGCGTCAACCTGGACCCAGGGCCGAGCCGGGTTCACCCGGCGGAGCGCAACAGGCAGGTGAGCCGCGCGGTGCAGACCCGGTCGCCGGTGTCATCGGTGATAACGATTTCGTAGGTGGCCACCGCGCGCCCGCGGTGTGCCGGCGTCGCGACACCGGTGATCGTGCCGTCGCGTACCGCCTTGTGGTGGGTGGCGCTGATGTCGACGCCCAGGGCGAGGCCGCGGCCGATCGAGTGCCCGTGCAGGGCCGCGGCGAACGAGCCCAGCGTCTCCGCCAGCACGCACGACGCACCGCCGTGGAGCAGGCCGTACGGCTGAGTGTTGCCCTCGACGGGCATGGTGCCGACCACCCGCTCAGGAGTCAGCTCGGTCAGCTTGATGCCCATCCGGTCGGCGAGCGCGCCGGCGCCGTGGTCGAGGATTGATGATGTTGACACACCGTTACGTTACCCGTCGATATAACGGGTTCCGTCAGGCGCTATCCCACATTTCGGCCTCGGCACGCTACTGTGCCCTGGACTTCAGGGGAGGAAGGACGGACACCCCCATGCTCGTCTCCCGCGGAGCGCGCCACTTGGCCATCGCCACGTGCGCCGCCCTCGTGCTGACCATCGCCGCGTGCGGCAAGGACGCGCCGCCGCCGCAGGCTGCCGACACCGTGGCCAACCCGGCCAGGTTGTACGGCACCGACGGCAACATGATCAACTCATTCGGCGATGAGTTCAAAGACCAGGCGGGCATGCTCGCCGGGATGAAGGGGACCACCCCGCTCACCCGACTGTCCGATGACTTCAAGGCGCGGCTCAAGGCCCTGCGGCCCAGCCTGCCGGACTTCTCGTACGCGGGTGAGACCTACGACGCGATCGTGATCAGCGCGCTCGCCGCCGAGCAGGCCGGCACCAACGTGCCGAGCGAGATCGCCAACCAGATCAACTCGGTCACGACCGGTGGCACCGAGTGCACTACCGCGAAGGCATGCCTGGCGCTCGCCCGCGCCGGCACCGACCTCCAGTACCGCGGCGTCTCGCTGACCCGCGGTGGGTTCACCGACGCCGGCGAGCCGTCGACCGCGAGCTACGCGACGCTGCACTTCGACTCGACGGACAAGCTCGACGACGCCAAGACGGAGTACGTCGGCGCTGGTGACGAGTCGGCGACCACGACGAAGAAGCCACCGTCGGGCGGATCCACCGGCGGCAAGCAGGCCGAGCTGAAGATCGGTGGCCTGCTGCCGGAGACCGGTGACCTCGCCATCGCGTACCCGCCCATGGAGGCGGCCGCCGCGCTGGCGATCAAGGAGATCAACGCGGCCGGCGGCGTCTTCGACAAGGACGTCACCTGGGTTCCCGGCGACGACGGCACCAACCCCGACGTCGCCAAGGCGACGGTGGACAACCACATCAACGCCGGGGTCAGCGTGATCATCGGCGCGGGTGCTTCGAGCATCTCCCGCGCGGTCCTGCCCGCCGTGGTCAAGGCCGGCCTGGTGCTCTTCTCGCCCTGCAACACCGATGCCGGGCTGAGCACGGTCGACGACAAGGGCCTCTACTTCCGCACCGCGCCGTCGGACATCCTCCAGGGGCGCGCGCTCGCCGACGTCATCCTGCGCGACGGTCCGCACAAGATAACGATCGTCGCGCGCAACGACTCTTACGGCACCGGCCTGCAGGGCAACGTCAAGTCCGAACTGGAGCGCGCCGGCTTCCCGGTCGACATGATCCAGACGGTGACGTACGAGCCTCCGACGCCCGCCGCTCCCGACATCGACTTCACCGCGGGCGCCAACCAGATCAAGAGCGGCGGTCCGGACGGCGTACTGGTGATCGGCTTCGGTGAGTCGGCACAGATCATCAAGGCGCTCGACAAGGCAGGCATGGAGATCCGCCACTGACCACCTGGCACGTTTCCGGGAGCCGCGGCCGGTGCGCCGGCCCTAGTTTCAGGGCATGAGCGAGTGGGACTCTTCGTACCTGGCCAGTGACCAGGACGCTACGGACGGCTTCGGCAGCAATGACGATCCGGCCGGCTTCGCGGACGGGCCGGCCGGTTTCGGCGCACCGCACTCCATCGTGGAGCTCGACGTCGACGGTGGTCGCCGCCTCATCACGGATTCGGACGGCGACGGCTACGCCGACCTGGTCGCGCTCGACGGCGACCACGACGGCGTGATCGAGACGGCCTACCACGACAGCGACGGCGACGGTCGACTCGACACGACCATGCGCGACTACGACGAAGACGGCGTGGCCGACCAACTGCTGCAGGACGTCAACGGCGACGGCCGCACCGACGTGGTCGCCAGCGACGTCAACAACGACGGCCGGGCGGACTCCGTCTCCTTCGACACCAACTTCGACGGTCGCATGGACGCCTGGGTACGCGACACGAACTACGACGGCCTCCCCGACACGACCACCATGCGGTCCAACCCGTACGCGACGAACTGAGCGTCGAGTCGCGGCCGGGCCCCGGTGGCCGTAGGTTGTGCCGGAGCACACACCGCACCCGCGAGGAGATCCGATGAGCGAGTCCGAAGAGGTCGTGGAGACCCGCGGCGACCAGCACGTCGAGCTGATGACGGCCGACGCCAACAACGACGGCAAGACCGACGTGTGGGTGGTCGACACCGACGGCGACGGCAAGCCCGACCTGTTCCAGTTCGACACTGACGGCGACGGCAAGCCCGACGTCACGATGGTCGACCTCGACGAGGACGGCACGCCGGACGCGGTCGTCGACGGCGACGGCGGCCACCCGCCGACGTCCGCCTGACTTTTTCGATGAGAAGGCCCGTCCCCCCAGGGGGCGGGCCTCAGGTCTGTTTGGCCGCCGACAGGACCGCGTTGAGCAGGTCGGGGTCGTCGTGCGGCGCGATCGTGCGTAGGTCCAGCAGGCACCGGCCCGCGGAGACCCGGCCGACCACCGGAAGCTCGCCCGCGCGCAGCACCGCCGCGTACGCCGTGGGCAGGCTCAGCGCCACGCTCGGCAGCACCACGCCCGGCGCGCCGCCACCGCCGACCGTGGACCCGCTGTCGACCACCTCGACGTCCACGCCGGCGTCGGCGAGGGTCGCGGCGAGCCGCTCCGCCCGTTCCCGCAGCACCGTCACCGACGCGCGCAGTGCCGCCGTGGTCGGCGGCAGCGGTCCCCGCACGGTGGCTTCCAGCGCGGCCAGGGTCAGCTTGTCGACCCGCAACGCGCGGGCCAGCGGATGCCGGGCCAGCCGGGTGACCAGGTCGGCGCGGCCGAAGATCAGGCCGGCCTGCGGGCCGCCGAGCAGCTTGTCGCCGCTCGCGGTGACCATGGCGGCCCCGCCCGCCAGCGCCGAGGCGGCGTCCGGCTCGTCGGGCAGCAGCGGCTCCGGTGAGAGCAGCCCGGAGCCGATGTCGTAGACCACCGGCACGTCCAGCGTCGCGAGCTCGGCCAGGCTCGGCGCCGAGGTGAACCCGGTGACCCGGTAGTTCGACGGGTGCAGCCGCATCACCAACGCGGTGTTCGGGCCGATCGCGTCGGCATAGTCGCTCAGCCGGGTGCGGTTGGTGGTGCCGACCTCGCGGAGCACGGCACCGGCGGCGGTGAGCAACTCGGGGATCCGGAAGCCGTCGCCGATCTCGATCAGCTCACCCCTGCTGACCACGACCTCGCGGCCAGAGGCCAGGGCGAACACGGTCAACGCCAGCGCGGCCGCGTTGTTGTTGACGACATGCACGGCCTCGGCGCCAGGCACCGCCGCGCGCAGCGCGCTGAGCACTTCGGCACCGCGCTTGGCGCGTACGCCGGCCGCCAGATCGAACTCGACATCGGTGTAGCCGGCGGCGTCCGAAACGGCGGCCACGGCGGCCGGGGACAGTGCGGAGCGCCCGAGGTTGGTGTGCACGATGACACCGGTCGCGTTGAGCACGCGGCGCAGCGCCGCGGCGGACGCAGGCAGCGCGGCGACCGCCATGTCGGCGGCGGCGTGCGCCGGCAGCCGCCCCGAGCGCACCTCGTCGAGCGCCCGGGACACCGCGGCCCGGACCAGCGCCGGCCCGAGCCGCTCGACGGCCGCGATCAGGCGTGGGTCGGCGAGAACGGCGTCGACCCGCGGCGTCGCGCGGCGTGGATCGGTCATCGCACCCCCGGGTACGGGTGGCTGTTTTTGGCGGAGGCGTACGGGAATCGAACCCGCCTGACCCGGATGCCGGGTCACGCCGGTTTTGAAGACCGGGAGGGCCACCAGGCGCCCACTCGCCTCCGGCGCGACTATAAGCGACCGGAGATCCCGAGGCACGGCAAACGGCCGGTTGTGAGCACGAGCGGCCCGGGCATGGAACGAGGGTTACCGGGGTGACGGTCGCGTACCCGACTCAATGCGACCTGCCCTGGCAGCAAGATGGGTGTCGATCCGAACCGGACACGGGGAGATCCTCGAAGGGACCGAGTGGATGGCAGGCAATGCCGAGCCGGCGAACTACCTGCGGACCGCCGCGGACCTCGGTGAGGTGTCAGGTGTCCCGATCCACGTTCGCGTGACCAGCACCCCTTGGGACCTTGAGACCGACGCGCTGGCGATCTCCGTGGGTGCTTCCGGCTACGGCAGCCTCGGCTCCAGGGTGGTAGCGCAGCTCCCAGAGGCAAGCTGGCCGCAGAACAGGCTGGGGGAGCTGGTCCCGGACGAGCCGACCATTGTGGAGATCCCCCTTGGGAAACGGCAGCTCCGTTGCGTGATCATGACGACTGTGCGGGAACCCTCCCGCGCGCCCTTCGCCGAACGGCCGGCGACGCTGGAGGGGGTCGCCCGCGCTACCGCCTCCTGCGTCCGGATCGCCGGCGATCGCGGTCTGTGGCCGTTGGCTCTCCCACTGCTGGGCGCGGGCTCGATCGGGATGCCGGCGGTCACAGTGGCGGCCGTCATGGCGCAGTCGCTGCGCTCGGCGCTGCGGAGTCGTGCGGCGGACTCGAACCGCGCCAGCGTGGTCCTCTTCTGCCAGACCGCGGCGGACCGGCAGGCGATCGAGATCGCGTGGGGCTACTACGAGATCCTGCGATCGGCGCGCCGGGAGGCGCTGGCCATGGCGTCGGTGCGCGATCGGGCAGCGGCCGCAGATCTCGACGATGTGCGGCTGCACAGCGCTACCGACCTGGACGAGGAGTCGTTGTGGCGGCCGTGCGCGGCGCAGCTCAACGAGCTGCGCGAGATCGACGCCGACCGGGAGACGCTGCGGCAACGGCTCATCGGTCCGATCGAGCGCGACGCGGCCGCCGTGCCCCCGGACCGGGCCGCCCGGTTCGAGACCGAGATCGCCGGCACGCTCGATGGCAACACGTTGTGGCACGAGCTGACGCGCCGGCGAGAGTCCGCGGCGGGCGTGCTCGAGCGGGCGCTCGTGGACCACACCTTCGTCCCGCTCCTGCGCGGCAGGATCGACGAACACGAACGGTCGCGCCGCCGGGAGCAGAGCCGAGAAGAGCTGCGGAACACCTACCGGCAGCCTTTGGAACCTGCCACGACCAACCAGCTACGGAGCGAGTTCTCCATCGAGACGCTGGTGCGGACCGAGCCGTATGACGAGATCACGGCGCTGCTCGAACCCAAACGCTCGCCGCGCCTGAGCCTGGGCGTGGCCGGACCGCGGGGTTGCGGCAAGAGCACTCTCCTCTCAGCGGCGTACGAAGGCTGGGCAGACCGCGGGATCAGGATCGAAGTGCCAGCGCCCGCGAGCTACGTGCCGAGAGAGTTCCTGCTCCACCTCTACGGTCTCGTGTGCAAGGAGACACTGCGCCGCGATCCGATCCTCCGCGACATCGTCGACGAGGATCTGCCCCGGGGGGCACACGTGCGGTCGGTCAGCGCGCTGACGTTGGTCGCGCTGCCGGCGCTGGTGCTGTTGGCGGGGATCGTGCTGTTGGTCTACGCGGCACCAGGTCTGGCGACCGTGATCGACCTGCGGATGGCCGCCGCAGGAGCGACAGCCATCGTGGTGGCCGGGATCCCGTTCGCACTGCTCGTCTGGCAGACCCGCCTTGAACCGAAACCGCCCTCACCCGGCGCGCCGGGGGTTCGCGATCCCCTGTCGGATCTGTACGTCGGCAGCCGTCGGCGCGGGCTGCGCAGGCCGAGCTCGTGGTTCGTTCTCCTGTGGGTGGTGCTCTCGGGCGCCACCGCGTTGTTGGTGCCACTCCACTTCCTAGCGCCCCACCAGGTGGCCGGCATCGCGCTGATCGCCGGCGCGGTCTTCACCATGCGGTTGCGATCGCCGCTGTACCCGTCGGCATTTCGCCGCGTTCCGGACGACGAGCGAAGCGCGTCGTCGCTCGAGGCTCACGACCTGGGCGGCTACGTCCGGATCGGTCGCTCAGCCGGCGGGCTGACCGGCCTCGCGGCCGCCCGGTGGGTGGCGCTCTTCGCTGGAGCCGCACTTCTCTGGGGCGTCGTCGGAGTCACCCTGACCGGCTGGTGGATCGCCGGCTCGGCGCTGGCGGCCGGCGGCTGTGCGGCGCTGTTGACCGGCCTGCGGTGGCAGAGCCGGATCAGTCAGCAGCTCGAGTGTTGGGCCGGCGCCGGCGCGGACCGGAGCAGTCGGCAGGCGCTGCGCGACCTGGCGCGGATCCGCTACCAGACGTCGGTCGTCTCCGGATGGACGAGCACGCTGAAGCTGGCAGGCGGGTCCTGGTCGCCATTCGGCGTGGATTCCGCCGTCAGCGGGAGCACGACGGAGGCCGACGCTCCGCTGGGCGTACCGGAGATCATCCACGGCATCAAGAAGCTTCTCCCGGCGCGCGGTGCGGCACTCGTCGTAATCGACGAGCTCGACAAGATCGAGTCGGTCGAGAAGGCCCGTGAGTTCCTCAACGAGATCAAGGGGGTGCTGGAGGCGCCGAATACCTACTTCGTGATCTCGGTATCTGAAGACGCGATCGCGAGCTTCGAGCGACGGGGCCTGCCGTTCCGGGACGTCTTCGACAGCGCGTTCGACGAGGTCGTTCATGTGACCTACATGAACGCCGAACAGGCCCGGAGCCTGCTGGCCGAGCGCGACGTCGTCGTGCCGCCGGCGTACGGCGCGCTGGCCTTCTGCCTGTCTGGTGGTCTGCCGCGCGATCTCATCCGGGCGATGGACCGCATCGCGTCGTCGGTGCGGGCGGACGCGACGCCGATCCCGCTCGCCGACGTGGTGCATCAAGTCGTCCATCGCGACCTCGTTGCGAAGGTCGGTGCCGTCACGTCCGCGATCAAGACCATTCTCATCGAGCCCGACGTCTCGCGGTTGCTGCGGATCTTCCAGGAGCTGGACCGGTGCGTTCCCGGCGCGTCGGCGGGCGGTGCCTGTTTCCTCCGCGACGACTGGCTGGCCGGCGTCGGCATGTTGGAGCCGATACTCGAGCCGGCCGCGCCGGACCAGGCCAAGCGAAGCGAGCTGTTGCGGCTGTCAGCCGAACTGCTGGGCTATTTCTACTACTGCCGCACCCTGGTCGAGTTGTTCCGCGTCAAGGCGGACCCCGAGGTCGACCAGTTGATCGAAGCGGAGACCAGGGACCACGGCCAGGCCCTCGACGACCTGGTCCACGCCCGCCAGACGTTCGCGGTCAACCCGTTCCTCGCCTGGCAACAGCTGAGCGCCGTCCGCACGTCGCTGGGGCTGGACGTGCACGCCCTTCCGGCCGCGATGACGGTCACGCGCGCGCCGGCGGCGCCTTCAACCACGCCTCCACCCCGCGCGGTCAGCAGGTCAACGCGACGTAGGGGATCCGGACCATGATCGGCTGGCCGCGGCAAATGGATCTCCAGGCCGGCTGCTGAGCCGCAGAAAGCAAAACGCCCACCGGCGTTTCCGCTGGTGAGCGCTGCAATAGCCCGGCGAAAGGCTATGTGGCCAG
The DNA here is from genome assembly GCF_900107455.1 of Asanoa ishikariensis. GTDB lineage: Bacteria > Actinomycetota > Actinomycetes > Mycobacteriales > Micromonosporaceae > Asanoa > Asanoa ishikariensis. Next base: position 375,753 of record NZ_FNQB01000001.1, read on the forward strand.
GGGCGGGGTCGAACCGCCGACCTTCCGATTTTCAGTCGGACGCTCGTACCAACTGAGCTACCTGGCCGTGGCACTAAACGCGGTCCTGACGGGACTTGAACCCGCGACCTCCGCCTTGACAGGGCGGCGAGCACTCCAACTGCTCCACAGGACCTTGCTCCTTGCGCCCCGGCCGAAGCCGGGGGTCTTGCCGTGCCCCCAACGGGATTCGAACCCGTGCTACCGCCTTGAAAGGGCGGCGTCCTGGGCCGCTAGACGATGAGGGCGGCCCCGCAATCATCGCACATGTGGATCCAGGCGCGAATCTGCGGCAGTGCTCCCATCCGGCGCCGCCGGAGGCTTCGAAAGCATACGCGATCCCGTACTCCCTCTCCAAACCGGCACCTCCGGTACCGCAAAACGGCACAAACCCCACCGGCTCAGCGCAGCGGAGCGATGCCGAAGCGGCCTTTCAAGTTTTTGATCACGTTTGGGCACGCGGAGAGGGTGCCCTTTCGGTCGCCGCCACCGTCGTGCATCAGGATGATCGAGCCGGATCGGGCGCCGCCGATCACCCGGGACCTGATCAGTTTCGCGTCCTTGGTGTCCCAGTCGCGGGGGTCGACGTCCCAGTCCAGCGGCAGCATGCCGAGCGAGCGGGCGACCTTGACCGCGTTGGCGGTCCACTTGCCGCCGGGGTGCCGGAAGTAGCCGATCTTCACGCCCGGTACCGCCTTGCGGATCTCTCGGTTGGTCTTCTCGAGGTTGGCCTTGATCACTGCTGGCTTCTTGGTGCCCAGGTCGAGCTCGTGGTGCCAGGTGTGGTTACACAGCGTGTGTCCTTCGCGGACGATCCGCCGCACGAGCTCGGGATATTTCCTCACCTCGGTGCCGACCAGGCAGAAGGTGGCCTTCACGTGGGCCGCCTTGAGCTGGTCGAGCACCTTCGGTGTCCACACTGGATGCGGGCCGTCGTCGAACGTCAGCGCCACGGTCTTGCGGCCGGTCAGTTTCAGGCTGCCGAAGGGTCCGCTGCCCGCACGCTTCGCCGTCGGTGGTTTCGGCGCCGCGACCTGCGTCGGCGGGGCCGACGGCTCCGCGGACGGCGGCGGCGACGCCTTCGGTGACGTGGGACTGGCCGGCACGGTGGTCCGCTGGTTGGCCAGCACCGCCGACCGGTTGGTCACCCAGCGCGAACCCACCAGCAGCGTGAGGACGACCAACGCGGTAGCGACCGCGAGGCGTCTCGTCATCGTCGACTCCCGGGGCGGGAGCGGGGGCGTGCTCCCAAGGGGCGCCGGCGCGAGCCGGCGGGGACGGGACACACGCTAGCGGAACCAGGCCAGGTATTTCGACTACCTCATGCTCAATCGTGTCGATCTCCGGGCTAGATCGCTGTTCCGCTCCACGATTGAGTGAGCCGCAATGCCTCGCCGAGGCTGGTCGGTGCGACCACCCCGGTGGGCAGCGAGTCGCCCAGCCAACCCGGACCACCCGCGAGGATCAGCACCGGCCGTCGCGGTGCCTCCTGCAAGGCCACGAGCTGGGCCAGGTGAGCGGTCTCCGGCACGTGCGACCACAGCATGACCACATCGGGACCGGTACGTTCGACCGTGTCGCTCAGCGCTCCCGGTGGCACCCGAGCGCCCAGCAGCCGGCACGAGATGCCGTCGGCGGCGAGCGCCGCGGCCAGCGCCTCCAAGGGCAGGCTGTGCTGCTCCTCGTCGGTGCACGCGAGCAGGATCCGTGGCGGTTGGCCGCCGCGTGGGCGGGGCACGGCGGCGAACACCTCGGTTGCCGTGCGGGAGAACAGGTGCTCGACCTCGATCAGCCGTTTCGTCGCCATGTGTCGCTCGCCGATGCCGGCCAGCACCGGGCGCAGCACCAGGTCCCAGGTGGACACGACACCGAGCTCGGTGACCGCCCGGGCCATGATCTCGTGCATCGCGCCGACGTCGAGCCGGATCGCGGCCCGGGCCAGGCCGCGCGCGGTCGGCCCGGCGCGACCGACGGGGATGGCGAAGCCACCACCGGAGCGGGCGGGCGTCGGGGCCGGCGCCGATTCGGACGGTGGCACGTCCGGCGCGTAGCGCGCCCAGCGGGCCGCCTCGGCCGGCGCGATGCCCTCGGCGGTGAGCCGGCGCATCACCTCCAGCCGGGACAGGTCCTCGGCCGTGTAGCGCCGGTGGTGGCCGGGCACATGGCGACTCGGCCCCAGCCCGTAGCGCTGGTGCCAGGTGCGCAGCGTGGTGACGGCGACCCCGAGGCGACGCGCGACGGCCCCGGCGCTCAGCGCCTCATCGGCCACCTGACCGCTCCGCCGTGTCGCTGTCGGCGTCGGCCGGGCCCGCGGCGGCGCCGACCGAGCCGGAGATCGCGGCGACCTGGTTGATCACCCCCGCGAGCCAGGGCGAGTAGAGCGTCGGCTCCGCCCGGATCGACTTCGGCAGCACGTCGGGGTCGACCCAGGCCAGCTCCGCGACCTCGTCGGGATCGGGCAGCAGGGGCTCGTCGCCGGTCACCCGGCCGAGCAGCACGTGGTCGTACTCCCATTCGACCCGGCCGGTCGCCGGGTCCTCGGCGTAGTAGACGTAGACGCCCAGCTCGGACAGCGCCACCGGCGCGGCGCCGAGCTCCTCCTTGAGCCGCCGGTTGGCGGAGACCGCCAGCTCCTCGCCCGGTGCCGGGTGGCCGCAGCAGGTGTTGGCCCAGCGCAGCGGGAAGCGGGTCTTCACCGCGGCCCGGCGTTGCAGCAGCACCCGTCCGGCGGGGTCCATCAACACCACCGAGAACGCCCGGTGCAGCCGCGCGGGCCGCTGGTGTGCGACCTCGACGGTCTCGCTGCCGATCGGCAGGCCGTCGTCGTCGACGAGCTCGACGAGGTGTCGTTCGCGAGAGTCGGTCATGTGAGTCCTCCGACGATCCGGGAAGCGGCGAGCTTGCCGGAGATGAGCACCATGGGCACACCGACACCGGGCTGGGTCCCGGAACCGACGAACACCACATTGGACAATGAGCGGTGCAGGTTGCCCGGGCGGAACGGCCCGGTCTGGAACAGGCTGTGCGCGGCGGCGAACGGTGTGCCCGCGGCCATTCCGGCGGCGGCCCAGTCGGCGGGCGTAACCACGTGGGACACCTCGACTCCGGCGGAGAAGCCGCGGTAGCCCCGCTGTTCCAGGGTAGTCATCAGCTCGTCGGCATAGCGCCGGCCGAGCGGGCCGCGCCAGTCGAGCGGCGCCCGGTCGAGGTTCGGCACCGGCGCGAGGACGTAGTAGCTGTGCCGGCCGGCCGGGGCGACCGAGGGTTCGGTCCGGCTCGGGTTGGTGACCAGCAGGGACGGGTCGGACATCAGCTCGCCGCGGTCGATGATCTCGGCGAACGTACGCCGCCACGCCTTGCCGAAGTGGATGTTGTGGTGCGCGATCTTCTCGTACCCCTGGCTCGACCCGATGTGCAGGACCACCGCGGAGGGCGAGTAGCGCATCGGTCGCCTGGGTTCGCCCAGCAGCGTCTCGGAGGCGATCGGCAGGTCCGGGTTGAGCACCACGACGTCGGCCGGGATCCGCTCGCCGGTGGCGGTGTGCACCGCGACCGCGCGACCACCGGCGGTCTCGACGCGGGTCACCGTGGTGTCGTAGCGAATCTGCACGCCGTGCTTCTCGGCGGCGCCGGCCAGCGCGCGCGGCAGGGCGTGGATGCCCCCGCGCGGATAGAACACCCCGGCCACCGAGTCCAGGTACGCGATCACCGCGTAGATGGCCAGCGCGTCGTGCGGCGCGAGCCCGGCGTACATCGCCTGGAACGAGAAGATCCGGCGGGTACGCGGGTCGCGGAAGAACTGGTCGACCTTGGTCTGCAGGCGGCGGAACGCGCCGGTGGCGAACAGCCGCAGCAGGTTGCCGGTGAGCAGGTCGGTCGGCGCGTCGAAGTTGCGGGCGATGAAGTCGTCGCGCTCGAGCTTCCAGAGCTGCTGGGCGAAGTCGACGAAGCGCAGGTAGCCGTCGGCCTCGCGGGGCCCGCACACGCGGGAGATCTCGGCCGCCATCCGCGCGGTGTCGGTGATGACGTCGAGCGTCGAGCCGTCGGGGTAGTGCGCCCGGTAGGCCGGGTCGAGCGGGACGAGGTCGAGCCAGTCGCCGAGCTCCTCGCCGACCGCGGCCAGCGCCTCGGCGATCAGGTCGGGCATGGTCAGCACGGTCGGCCCGGTGTCGAACTCGTAGCCGTCGAGGCTGAGCCGGCCGGCCCGGCCGCCCGGGACCGCCTCGCGCTCGACGATCGTGACCTGTCGGCCCGCGCCGGCCAGGTGCAGGGCCGCGGCGAGCCCGCCGAGGCCCGCGCCGACCACGACCACGCGGTCGGTGGGTCCGGTCACAGTTCGCACGCGCACCTCCTGAAGTTAGGCGTCATGACTGCCTGTGCGTGGCCATCACGGCGAGGGCACGCAGCGCGGCGTCGGCGGTGCCGTCGATCGACGCACCGTCCAGCGCGGCGAGCGCAATATCGACCCGATTGTCGATCATCGCTTCGACCGTGGCCACCGCGCCAGTATCGGTGACGATCTCCGCGATGCCGGTGAGGTCGGCTGAGTCGGTGCGGGTCAGTTGGGCCGCCTGCGCCGGTGTGGCCAGCCGCCGCGCCAGCAGGAGCAGCGCGGTCGGCTTGCCGGTGCGCAGGTCGTCGCCGGCCGGCTTGCCGGTCACCGCCGGGTCGCCGAACACGCCGAGCAGGTCGTCGCAGAGCTGGAACGCCTCGCCGACGGCGGCCCCGTAGCGCTGGTAGGCGTCGGTGACCTGATCGCCGTGGCCGGCCAGGGCCGCGCCGAAGAGCAGCGGCCGGGTGACCGTGTAGCCGGCGGTCTTGAGCCGGGCGACGCGCAGCGCCCGGTCGACTGACCAGCGGTCCGGCTCGGCGTCGCCGAGCACGTCGAGATATTGCCCGGCGATGGCCTCGACCCGCATCTCGTCGTAGACCTGCCGGGCCGCCAACAGGGCCGCCGCCGGCACCTCGGCCTGCGCCAGCAGCCGGTCGGCCCAGACCAGGCACAGGTCGCCGACCAGCACGGCGCCTGCGGTGCCGAACCGGTCGGCCGGGCCGCGCCGCCCGGCCCGGACGTGCTGGGCCGCGAGCACCTGGTGCGCGGTCGGCCGGCCGCGCCGGGTGGCGGAGCCGTCCATCACGTCGTCGTGGATCAGCGCGAAGGCGTGCAGAAGCTCGAGAGCGGCGAACGCGGGAAGCACCGGGTCCACCGCGGGCTCGGGACCGGCAACGCCGCGCCAACCCCAGTGTGCGAACGTCGGCCGCAGGCGCTTGCCGCCGGCCAGCACGCTGTCGCGAGCCAGCGCCGCGAACGGGCGCAAGGCGGCATCGGTGGACTCGAGGATGGCGGATTCGTGCCGGAGGAAGTTGGCGAGAGTGGTGTCGACCGCGGCGCGGAGCCGCCCATCACCCGGCGGAGAGATCCGCTGCGGGGGAGGGCACCGGACGTCGCGGATGTCCCCCACGAGCGTGTCGTTGGCCACGAGGCCGAGCGTACCCTAGACTTACGAGTTGCGTCGATTGCTGAGTCGATTTCGACGCGGGAGGCGTGATGGACCACCTGCTTGCGGCGTCCTACGAACGCTGCCGTGACCTGCACAAACAACACGGTCGCACGTACTATCTCGCGACCCGGCTGCTGCCCGCATGGAAACGACGACACGTGCACGCGCTCTACGGCTTCACCCGCTACGCGGACGAGATCGTCGACCGCACCGACGACCTGGCGCCGGCCGACCGCGCCGCCGAGCTCGCCAAGTGGTCCGAGCGGTTCGTCGCCGGCCTGCACGGCGCGCCCGTCGACGACCCCCTGCTGCCCGCCGTGCTGCACACCATCGCCGTCTTCGACCTCGACCGCGACGACTTCGCCAGCTTCCTGCGCAGCATGGCCATGGATCTGACGGTCACCGACTACGCCACCTACGAAGACCTGCTCGACTACATGGAGGGCTCGGCGGCGGTGATCGGCACGATGATGCTGCCGATCCTGGGCAGTTCGGACCCGGGTCTCGCCCGGGGGCCGGCCCGCCAGCTCGGCCTCGCCTTCCAGCTCACCAACTTCATCCGCGACGTCGGCGAGGATCTCGGCCGGGGCCGGACCTACCTGCCCGACGAGGACCTCGAGAAGTTCGGCGTCACGCGGGCCGACCTCGCCGGCGCGGTCACCCGCCGCGCCGCGACGCCACCGATCAAGAACCTCATCGCGTACGAGGTGGAACGCGCCCGCTTGCACTACGCCGCGGCCGCGCCCGGCGTGGGGATGCTCGCGTCCGGGTCCCGCGCCTGCATCCGGGCCGCCTACACGCTCTACGGCGGGATCCTCGACGAGGTGGTCGCCGCCGACTACGACGTCTTCGTGCGGCGCGCGACGGTGCCCAACCGCCGCCGTGCGGCGGTGGCCGCCCGCGCGCTGCTGGCCGGCGCGAACAGCCCGATCGTCGTGCCGCCGAGCAACCTGCGCACGGTGTCCCGTGCTCCGGTCGAGGTCGCCTGATGCGCACGGCCGTCGTGCTGTTCACCCGGGACCTGCGGGTGCACGACAACCCGGCGTTGGCCGCCGCGTGCGCCAACGCCGAGCGGGTCGTGCCGTTGTTCGTGTTCGACCCCGCCTTGGCCGGCCGGTCGCCCAACCGCGACCGGTTCCTGCACCAGTGCGTCGCGGATCTGCGTGGCGTGTTGCGCGACCGGGACAGCGACCTGGTCGTGCGCCAGGGCGACCCGGTCGCGGAGACGGTCCGGCTGGCCGGCGAGGTCGGCGCCGAAGGTATCGCCGCCGCGGCTGACGTGAGCACCTACGCCCGGCGGCGGGAACGCCGGCTGAGCGCCGAGGGTGAGCGGCAAGGGCTGTCCGTGCGGTTCTTCCCCGGACTGACCATCGTGGACCCCGGGACGCTCAAGCCGGGCGGAGGCGACCACTACCGGGTGTTCTCGCCATATCACCGGGCGTGGATCGCGGCCAAGTGGCGCGAGCAGGTGGACCTGCCGAAGAAGGTGCCGCTGCCGTCCGGTGTCGCGGTCGGCCGGCTGCCGGCCGAGCCCGCCGGCGAGTCGCCCGATGCCACCCGGGGCGGCGAGACGGTGGCCCGGCAACGCCTGCGCGGCTGGCTCGGCGAGGTCGAGCACTACGACGACGGACACAACGACCTGGCCGGCGACCGCACCTCACGGCTCAGCCCATACTTGCGCTTCGGTTGCCTGTCCCCGTTGGAGGTCGCGCACGCCGCGCTGGGCCGGCCCGCCCACGACCCGTTCGTCCGCCAGCTCTGCTGGCGCGACTTCTACTACCAGGTCGCGTACGCGTTCCCGGAGCTCGGTCGCAAGGCCTACCGGCGCGGGGCGACCGAGAGCTGGCAGGACGACGACGCCGGCTTCCGGAGCTGGGCCGAGGGTCGCACCGGCGTGCCCATTGTGGACGCCGGCATGCACCAGCTTCGCCGGGAAGGCTGGATGCACAACCGCGCCCGGCTCGTCACCGCGTCCTACCTGACCAAGGATCTCGGCATCGACTGGCGGCGCGGCCAGAACGAGTTCTACCGCTGGCTCATCGACGGCGACCTGCCCAACAACTCCGGCAACTGGCAGTGGGTCGCGGGCACGGGCAACGACACCCGGCCGTACCGCAAGTTCAACCCCGAGCGCCAGCGCGAGCGGTACGACCCGGACGGGTCCTACGTGGAGCGTTATGCCTGAACGACGGCCATGACCGCGTTCTCGAGCTCGTCGATCCGGTCGAAGTCCGCCAGGTGCCGGGTGACGAAGCTGATCGCGAGGTCCGCACTGGGCAGGGCGTAGCCGCAACTGCCGCCGATGCCGCCCATGCCGAAGCTGCCGTCGTCTTCGATCTGGAAGCCCAGAGACCACTTCACCGAGCGGTCCAGCAGTAGGTCCGGCCCGTCGTGCTGGACCCGAATCATCTCCGCCACGGCCTCGGTGCTCAGGATCCGCCGGCTGTCGAGCACGCCGCCGGCGAGCATTCCCTGGTAGAACCGGACGACCGCGTGCGCTGTGGCGTGCAGGTTGACTGCCGGCACGTCGGTCTGCCGCCACAGTGGACCGTTGAGCACGGAGAGGTCGCGGCAGCCGTCCGGGTTGGCCAGGCCGCGGTGCCGCAGGCTGCCGGGCGCACCGACCGAGGTCGTCGGCCAGTCGGGAGCACCGAACATCAGGTCGGCGACCTCGGCCCGACCGCCCGCACCGAACGCCAGGTCGAGGTGCCACGGCCCGGCTACCTCGTCGGTCAGGAACCGGCCGATCGGCCGGCCGTCGACCCGGCGCACCAGCTCGCCGACGAGGTGGCCGTAGGTCAGCGCGTGCTCGGCGGCCGTGCTACCCGGCGTCCACATGGGAGGCGTTGCGGCGAGGTCGGCGGCGAGGGTGGCCCAGTCTGCCCAGGCGTCCGGCGGGCGAGGGGTCAGGAAGGCCGGGCGCCCGGCGGTGTGCGCGAGCACGTGCCGGACCGTCGTGCCGTCGTCGGGGAACTCCGGCCAGTGCCGGTGCACCGGGTCGTCGAGCCCGACCCGCCCGCGGTCGACCAGGATCATCAGGCAAGCGGCGGCGAACGGCTTGCTCACCGAATAGACGGCGACCGCGGTGTCCGGCGTCCACGGGTGCTGGCGGGCGTCGTCGCGCCAGCCGCCGACCAGGTCGACCACGACCCGGCCGGCGCGCACGACGGCGACGCCCGCGCCGGTGTCCCGGCCGTCGGCGAAGAAGCTCTCGAAGACCTGGCGAACCGATGTGAAATCCGGGTCGGTGTGGCCGGTCACCTGCGACATGGCCGCCACTCTAGGGCTTTAATGGGATGCGTGGCACAGCGTGTGGACGTCGTCGTGGTGGGTCTTGGCGTCGGTGGCGAGGAGGTCGCCGGCAAGCTCGCGGAGGCCGGGCTCGCTGTCGTCGGCATCGAGAGCAACCTGGTCGGCGGTGAGTGCCCGTACTGGGGGTGCGTGCCGAGCAAGATGATGATCCGGGGTGGCAACGCGCTGGAAGAGGCGCGCCGGGTCGCCAAGCTGGCGGGCTCGGCGACGGTGCACCCCGACTGGACGCCGATCGCCAAGCGGATCCGCGAGGAGGCGACGGACGACTGGGACGACACGGTCGCGGTCGACCGGTTCGTCGGCAAGGGCGGCCGGTTCGTCCGTGGGTACGCCGCGTTGACCGGCCCCCGCACGGTCACGGTCGCCGACCAGGAGTTCGAGGCGACCCGCGCCATCGTGATCGGCACGGGCGCCGCACCGTCGGCACCGCCGATCGAGGGCCTGGCCGGCACCCCCTACTGGACCAACCGCGAGGCGATCGAGGTCGAAGACCTGCCGGTCTCGCTCATCGTCCTCGGTGGCGGCGCCATCGGTGTGGAGCTCGCCCAGGTGTTCGCCCGGTTCGGGGTGCGGGTGACCGTGGTCGAGTCGGCCGACCGGCTCGTGCCGATCGAGGAGCCCGAGGCGTCGGCGCAGGTCAGGACGGCGCTCGAGGCCGACGGCGTGGTCGTGCACACCGGCATGCATGCGAGTCGGGTGCTGCACAGCGAGGCCGAGGGCTTCGCGGTCGAGATCGGCCAGGGCGCGCCCGCGGTCACCGGCGACCGGCTCCTGGTCGCCACCGGCCGGCGGGCCCGGATCGCCGACCTGGGCCTGGAGACCGTGGGGCTGGACGAGACGGCGCGCTGGCTGGAGACCGACGACCGGATGCGGGCCGCCGACGGCATCTGGGCGGTCGGCGACGTGACGGGTCGAGGCGCCTTCACCCACATGGCGATGTACGAGGCCGGGGTCGCGATCCGCGACATCCTCGGTCAGGAAGGCCCGCCGGCCGACTATCGCGCGGTGCCCCGGGTGACGTTCACGGATCCGGAACTGGGCTCCGTCGGCCTGACGGAAGCGGAAGCCCGCGACCGCGGGATGAGCGTCCGAGTAGGACTGACGGACATCACCACGTCGTCCCGAGGCTGGATCCACAAGGAAGGCAACGCCGGCCTGATCAAACTGGTCGCCGACGGCGAGGTCCTGGTCGGCGCGACGTCAGTAGGCCCAACCGGCGGCGAGGTCCTCAGCATGCTGACGCTAGCGGTCCACGCCCGCGTGCCCTTGGCTCAACTGCGCAGCATGATCTACGCCTACCCCACCTTCCACCGAGCCGTAGAAGACGCCCTCCGCAACCTCGCCTAGAAAATCTCGGCCGGATCGATCCGAAGTGGGAACGGGAAATTGGACCGCCAGACGTCGCCCGGATGGAGCACGGCGCGGTCCGCGTATCTGTCGTCGTTCCCCAGGTGCAGGATCGTGAGCGACTGATCGCGGCGGTCGGCGATCCAGTACTCGGGGATCTTGAAGCGAGCGTAATAGTCCCGCTTGATGACGAGATCGTTGCTGGCGTTGGAGGGTGAGACGACCTCGACGACGAGCAGGGTCTCGTATGGTCGCGCGCCCGGTGCATTGCCCTTCAGCACTTCCTGCGGGAGGACGACCAGATCAGGAATGAAGTAGTTGTGCTCGTTGGCATAGACGCCGACACCTTCGACCACCCGCAGGTGCCGTGGAGCCTGGTCGTAAAGACGATCACGCAGGTTCGCGGTCGCCACCGCGTGTGGAAGCGGCGGAGGAGGCGTCACCAGGAGGCTCCCGTTGAAGATCTCGCGCCGATTGCCATCGTCTGGCATGTCAAAGAGCGCATCGACGGAGTAGGGAGTTGTCACTGTCACGCCTCCTTTCTACGGGTTCAGCGTTGCATCTGCGTTTGATCGATTACAACCTGTGGATAACCCGGGCCTGTCGGGGTCGGACAAACGGCTGTCATGTTTTTGCAAAACGATGACGTACCCTTGCGCCGTGACCAGACGACTGACCGAGGTCGCGCGCAAGGCCGGCGTCAGCGAGGCGACCGTGAGCCGGGTGCTCAACGGTCGTGACGGCGTCTCCGAGTCGACGCGCACCGCGGTGCTCACCGCCCTCGACGTGCTCGGCTACGAGCGCCCGACGAAGCTGCGCGGCGAGCGCGCCCGGCTCGTCGGCCTTGTGCTGCCCGAGCTGCAGAACCCCATTTTCCCCGCCCTCGCCGAGGTGGTGACCGGCTCGCTCGCGCAGCGCGGCCTGACCCCGGCCCTCTGTGCCCGCACCATCGGCGGCATCTCGGAGCCCGACTACGTCGACATGCTGCTCGACCACCAGGTCTCCGGCGTCATCTTCGCCGGCGGCTCGTACGCGTTGGCCGACGCCAAGCACGACCACTACCGCCAGCTCACCGACCGCGGCCTGCCCGTGGTGCTGGTCAACGCGGGCGTCGACGAACTGCCGTTCCCCCGGGTCTCCACCGACGACGCGGTCGCGGTCGAGCAGGCCTTCGGTCACCTGCGCTCCCTGGGCCACGAGAACATCGGCCTGGTGCTGGGTCCCGAGGACCACGTCCCGTCCCGGCGCAAGCTCGCGGCGATGGTCGAAGCCGCCGGCTGGGGTCCGGAGGAGCAGAACACCTGGGTCGGGCGCACCACCTTCTCGATGGAGAGCGCCCGGGTCGCGGCCACCAAGCTGATCGACAAGGGTGCGACCGGGCTGATCTGCGCGAGTGACGTGATCGCCCTGGGCACCATCCGGGCCGTACGACGGCTCGGCAAGCAGGTGCCCGACGACATCTCGGTGATCGGCTACGACGACTCGGGCCTGATGACCTGCACCGACCCGCCGCTCACGACGATCCGCCAGCCGATCGAGATGATGGGCCAGGCGGCCGTCGACATCCTCGTCAACCAGATCGAGGGTGCCGGCGTCAACACCGACGAGCTTCTTTTCGAGCCGGAGTTGGTGGTGCGCGGGTCGACAGGCCCGGCCAGCTCGCGCTGACCTGCGTCGATGGGGCGGACCTGTACGGTCCGCCCCATTTTCATGCCGATACTGGGAGCGCTCCCAAGAAAAGTCTTGTTTTTTCTGAGACCAGTCGGCTTCTTGCGAGAGCTAGTTCGGCTTTGTATCGTCATCGCCACGAAACATGCACGTACGAGAGCCACATCACACCCGAGACTCCTCGCTCCACCCAGGAAGGGCGTTCACCTCATGAACAGATCCAGGTTGCGTAGCGCCGTCGGGCTGCTGCTGGTCGCCGGGGTCGCGCTGTCGGCGGCCGCGTGCGGCTCGGACGACGGCGGCGAAGCCCCGGCATCTGACCCCAATGCGAAGGTCACGCTGGTCATCAACGGCCTGCCGCCGGACACCGAGGCGGTCAACCGCAAGCACTTCCTCGACAACGTCGCCGAGTTCGAGAAGTTGAACCCGAACATCGACGTGGATGCCAAGGAAGGCAAGATGGACCCGCAGACCTTCCAGTCGAAGCTCGCGGGTGGTCAGCTCGAAGACGTCTTCTACGTCTACTTCACCGACCCGGCCAGCCTGATCGCGAAGCGCCAGGTCGCCGACATCAGCAAGTACCTCGACGAGTTCGCGCCGACCAAGGAGATCCGCCCGGATCTCATGAAGATCTTCTCGGACGACGGCGGCAAGGTGTACGGCCTGCCGGCCAAGAACTACTCCCTCGGCCTGCTCTACAACCGGGAGCTGTTCACCCAGGCCAAGCTGGACCCGAACAACCCGCCGAAGACCTGGGAAGAGGTCCGCACCGCCGCGAAGGCGATCGCCGGCCTGGGCAAGGACTACGTCGGCTACGGCGACTACAGCAAGAACAACACCGGTGGCTGGCACTTCACCGCGGAGACGTACTCGCTCGGTGGCGACATCGCCGTCAACGAGGGTGGCACCTGGAAGGCCGCCTTCAACAACGACAAGGGCAAGCAGGTCCTCCAGCAGCTCAAGGACATGCGCTGGACCGACAACAGCATGGGCGCGCGCCAGCTCCTCGAGTGGGCCGACCTGCTCCAGCTCATGGGCTCCGGCAAGCTCGGCATGTACATCGCGGCCCCGGACAACATCGAGACGATCGTCAACCAGTTCAAGGGCGACTTCAACAAGTACGGCCTGGGCCCGATCCCGAACGGCACGGCGACCCTGGCCGGCGGCGAGGGCTACATGTTCAACGCCAAGGCCACGCCCGAGAAGATCCGTGCCGGCCTGAAGTGGCTGACCTACTGGTGGAACAACCCGGACCGGATCGAGGCGGAGTACCAGTGGGCCGCCACGCAGAAGACCCCGGTCGGTCTGCCCGAGCCCGCGCTGTGGACCGGTGACGCGAAGGCCAAGCAGCAGGCGGCCATCGACAAGCTGAAGAACCTGCCGGTCGAGAACTACAAGCCGTTCGCCGACGCGACCGCCAACATCCCGCTCAAGGTCGAGCCGCCGAACGCGCAGCAGATCTACGCGGTGCTCGACGTGCCGATGCAGAAGGTCCTCACGGACAAGAACGCCGACATCGACAAGCTGCTCGCGGACGCCGAGACCCAGGTCAACAGCATCCTCGCCAGCGTCAAGTAACCGATCGTGGCCGCCGCCGGGCCGACAACGGCCTGGCGGCGGGCCGCCCGAATTGAAAGAGGACGCTGGAGATGGCGGTCGCCACCGCCGGCCCCCGGCCTGCGCTCCGCAGCCGCCTGGGCCGGAAGATCCAGGACAACCTCATGGCGTACGCCTTCATGGCCGGAGGCATCGCCTGCTTCGCGCTCTTCTCGTGGTATCCGCTGGTCCGCGGCGTCATCCTGAGCTTCCAGCAGATCAACTTCGTGACCGACCCGTACTGGGTCGGCACCGAGAACTTCTCCGCGATCTTCAACGATCCGCTGTTCGTCACGGCCTGGAAGAACACCCTCGTCTTCACCGGAATAGCGCTGATCTTCGGCTTCGCCGTGCCGCTCGGGCTGTCGATCCTGATCAACGAGATGCGGCACCTCAAGGGCTTCTTCCGGGTCGCCGTCTATCTGCCGGTGATGCTCCCGCCGATCGTCGGCGTGCTGCTCTTCCGTTACTTCTACGACCCCGGCTTCGGCCTGTTCAACACGGTGCTGCGCGGGGTGGGCCTGCCCGAGTCGCAGTGGACCCAATCGTCGTCCACCGCGATGATCTCGCTGGTCCTGGTCTCCACCTGGGCCAACCTGGGCGGCGCCACGCTGATGTACCTGGCCGCGCTGCAGAGCATCCCCGGCGAGCTGTACGAGGCGGCGGAGCTCGACGGGGCCAGCGCCTGGCGCCGGCTGCGCCACGTGACGTTCCCCCAGCTCCGGTTCATCATGCTGGTCCTGCTGCTCCTGCAGATCATCGCGACCATGCAGGTCTTCATCGAGCCGTACCAGCTCACCGGCACCTCGAACCCGGACACCGTGACGGTGATGGTGTTGATCTACCGGTACGCGTTCACCGTCAACCAGGACTTCGGCATGGCGGCCGCGATGAGCGTGCTGCTGTTCGTGGTGCTGGCCATCTTCTCCGCGATCTACCTGCGGGTCACCCGGGACCGGGACTGAGGGACCATCATGACGATCACCGCGCCGATCAGGCCCCTGCCCGCCACCCCGCCGGTCACGTCACCACCCCGCCGGCGCCGCGGGTCCGGCAACACCGACGGCCCTCGTACCCTCTTCTCCGAGACCGAGATCGGCCGGGGTAAGGGCCGGGTCGTCTACTGGCTCGTGCTGGCCCTGGTCTTCCTGCTCTTCCTGACGGTGTTCATCTTCCCGCTCTACTGGATGTTCAGCAGCGCGGTGAAGACCCCGGAGGAGTACGCCCAGCCGGACCCGACCTTCTTCCCGCAGTCCTTCGTTCCGGAGACGTACCAGCTCGCCTGGGACCGGATGCGGATCGCCAAGTTCTTCGGCAACACCGCGTTGTACGCCTTCGGCGGCTGGCTGATCCAGATCGTCTTCCAGGTCGGCGTCGCGTACGCGCTCTCGAAGCTGCGGCCGTTGTTCGGCAAGGTCGTCCTCGGCGGGATGCTGGCCAGCCTGATGCTGCCGGCCACCGCGCTGCTCATCCCGGCCTACCTGACCGTGACCGACGTGCCGATCTTCGGCTGGAACCTGCTCAACACCCCGTGGGCGCTGTGGCTGCCCGCGGTCGCCAACGCGTTCAACATCTACGTGCTCAAGCGGTTCTTCGACCAGATACCCAACGACCTGCTCGACTCCGCGGCGCTGGACGGTGCCGGCCGGTTCCGGGTCCTCTGGAGCATCGTGCTCCCGCTGTCCCGGCCCGTCCTCGGCGTGGTGTCGATCTTCTCGATCGTGGCGATCTGGAAGGACTTCATCTGGCCGCTGCTGGTGCTGCAGGACCCGGAGACCCAGACGCTCAGCGTCGCGCTCAGCCGGCTCGCCTCGACCAGCCAGGTGCCGCCGACCCAGCTCATGGCCGGCTTGGCGATCGCCAGTGTCCCGATGATCGTGGTGTTCCTCATCTTCCAACGCAGCATCATCGGCGGATTGGCGGCGGGGAGTATGAAGGGCTGACTTAGACCTGAACTGCACCGACAGTGGCGGTCAGAGACGACCGCGCGCCGAGAAACACCCGAAAAGAAAGAAAGCAGGTATCCAGTGTCCATCGCAGAAAGCCAGCCGTGGTGGCGCGGGGCGGTGATCTACCAGATCTACCCCCGCAGCTTCGCCGACGGTAGTGGCGACGGCATCGGCGACATCGCCGGCATCCGGGCACACCTGGACCACCTCTCCGGGCTTGGGGTCGACGCGGTCTGGCTCAGCCCGTGGTTTCCGTCCCCGATGGCGGACGCCGGCTACGACGTGTCCGACTTCCGGGACATCGACCCGCTTTTCGGCACTCTCGAGGAAGCCGAGGCGATGATCGCCGAGGCGCACGAGCGGGGCATTCGGGTCATCATCGACATCGTTCCGAACCACTGCTCGGACCAGCACCCCTGGTTCCAGGCGGCGCTCGCCGCCGGGCCGGGCTCACCGGAGCGCGAGCTGTTCTGGTTCCGGCCGGGTCGCGGCCCGAACGGCGACGAGATGCCCACCGACTGGCGCGGCGAGTTCAAGGGCACCACCTGGACCCGCACGACCAACCCGGACGGCACTCCCGGCGAGTGGTACCTGCACCTGTTCGCGCCGGAGCAGCCGGACTTCAACTGGGACCACCCCAAGGTCCGTGCCGAGTTCGAGAGCATCCTGCGGTTCTGGTTCGACCGGGGTGTCGACGGCATCCGGATCGACTCCGCGGCGCTGCTGCTCAAGGACCCGACGCTGCCGGAGGTCGAGTCGGCGCCGCGGCACCCGTTCCACGACCTGGACGGCGTGCACGACATCTACCGGAGCTGGCGGCGGATCGCCGACGAGTACCCGGACAAGCGCGCGCTGATCGGCGAGGTCTGGCTGCCCGACGCGCAGCGGTTCACCAACTACCTGCGTCCCGACGAGCTGCACGCGGCGTTCAACTTCGACTTCCTGACCTGTGCCTGGGATCCGGACCTGCTGCGCGCCTGCATCGACCGCACGATGGAGACGCACGCCCTGGTCGGTGCGCCGGCCACCTGGGTGCTCGCCAATCACGACGTCACGCGGCCGGTCACCCGCTACGGCCGCGAGGACACCAGGTTCAGCTTCGACACCAAGCGAGAAGGGACGCCGACGGACCTTCAGGTCGGCTACCAGCGGGCCCGCGCGGCCGCGTTGCTCGCGCTGGCGCTGCCCGGCGGCGCCTACGTCTACCAGGGCGACGAGCTCGGCCTCTGGGAGGTCGAGGACATCCCGCCGGCGTTGCGCACCGACCCGATGTACCCCCGGTCCGGCTTCGTCGACCCCGGCCGCGACGGTTGCCGGGTGCCGCTGCCCTGGTCCGGTGTCGAGTCGCCGTTCGGGTTCAGCTCGGCCGGCGCGACCGCACCCTGGCTGCCGCAACCGGCGGACTGGAAGGACCGCACGGTCCAGGCGCAGACCGGCGACCCGCACTCGATGCTCGAGCTCTACCGCACCGCGCTGCGGGTCCGGCGGGGCGCGGCAGCCCTCGGGGACGGCGACATGCACTGGCTGCCGTCCGCCGACGGGGTGCTGACGTTCGCCCGCGACCCGCGCTTCGTCTGCGTTTCCAACCTCTCTGGCCACAGCGTCGAACTGCCCGAGCACGAGGAGCTCTGGCTGGCCAGCGGCCCGCTCGACGGTGACCGGCTCCCGCCGGACACCACCGCCTGGCTCCGCACCGCATAACGACTGACCGGCTCCACGGAACACGAGAACACACGGGGGTACACGCACCAAGGGCAACACCGCACGGGGGGAACCGCCCGCCTCTCGAAAGGGAACCCATGCCCCAAATCGACGCCGTCGCTGCGCCCACAGCCGGCACCCGCCGTCGGGCGGGGCTCGCCATACTGGCGAGTTCCGCCCTGGTCGCCACCAGCATCGCCGTGGTCACCCTGACCACCGGAGTTCCGGCCGTGGCGGCCGGGCTCTCCCCGTTCGACATCACCGGCCGGGGCGCGACCGTTCCCTTCGTCGAGCAGGAGGCGGAGGAGGTCGCGCACACCGGCACCAAGATTGGGCCGACCCGGTTCTACGGACAGCTTCCCGCGGAGGCGTCCGGCCGCGAGGCGGTGACGCTCGACGCGGTCGGCGAGTACGTCGAGTTCACGCTGACCGCGGCGGCCAACGCCGTGACCTTCCGCTACAGCATTCCGGACGGCGCGTCCGGCCAGGGCCGCGACGCGACCATCGACCTGCGCGCCAACGGCAGCCTGCTCAAGACCGTCCCGGTCACCTCGAAGTACGGCTGGTACTACGGCGGCTATCCGTTCAACAACAACCCTGGTGACACCAACCCGCACCACTTCTACGACGAGGCGCGGGCCATGTTCGGCTCGACGCAGCCGATCGGCACCAAGATCCGGTTGCAGGTCAACTCGACCGCGCAGTCGCCGACGTTCACCATCGACCTCGCCGACTTCGAGAACGTCCCGGCCGCGATCGCCAAGCCCACCAACGCGATCGACGTGGTCACCGACTACGCCGCCGACCCGACCGGTGCCACCGACTCCACCGCCAAGTTCCAGGCCGCCGTCAACGCCGGCCAGGCGCAGGGCCGTCCGGTGTACGTACCGCAGGGGAACTTCACTCTCTACGACCACGTGGTGGTCGACGGCGTGACCCTGCGCGGCGCCGGACCCTGGTACACGGTCCTCGGCGGCCGGCACCCCACCGACCGCAAGCGGGCCGCCGGCATCTACGGCAAGTACGTGCCCGGAGGCGGCTACACCGGAGAGATCCGGTCACACGAGGCCAACGGGCCCAGCCGCAACGTCACCGTCCGGGACCTGGCCATCATCGGCGACATCCGGGAGCGGATGGACGACGACCAGGTGAACGCGTTCGGCGGTGCGATGACGAACTCCGTCATCGACAACGTCTGGATGCAGCACACGAAGGTCGGTGCCTGGATGGACGGCCCGATGGACAACTTCACGATCCGCAACAGCCGGATCCTCGACCAGACCGCCGACGGCGTGAACTTCCACACTGGCGTCACGAACTCGACGGTCACCAACACGTTCCTGCGCAACACCGGCGACGACGCGCTGGCGATGTGGGCGCAGAACGTGCCGAACGTCAACAACACCTTCAGCAACAACACGATCGGCGTCACGCTGTTGGCCAACCACCTGGTCAGCTACGGCGGCCGGGACATCAAGATCATTGACAACGTGGTGGCCGACTCGCTCAGCAACGGCGGCGGCATCCACGTCGCCAACCGCTATCCGGGCGTGCAGGGCGCGACCGCGGTGCACGGCACCTGGACGGTCGCCCGCAACACCTTGATCCGGGCCGGCAACTCCGACTACAACTGGAACTTCGGGGTCGGCGCGATCTGGTTCTCGGCGCTCAACGAGTCGTTCGCCAGCGACGCGACCATCAACATCACCGACACCGACATCCTGGACAGCTCCTACGCCGCCCTGCACTGGATCGAAGGGCAGACCCGGGGCATCAACTTCAACAACGTGAAGATCCAGGGCGCCGGCACGTACGCCCTCCAGGTGCAGGCGGCCAGCCAGGTCTCCTTCACCAACGTGGTGGCCACTGGCATCGCCCAGGCCAAGCCGATCCACAACTGCGTCGGCTCGGGCTTCCAGATCACCCAGGGCACCGGCAACTCCGGCTGGTACACCGCGACGCCGGACTGCGGCCCCTGGCCCGCGCCACAATGGGACAACGGGCCGAGCAACCCGCCGACCACCACGCCGCCGACGCCGACCGGGCAGATCGTGGCGAACCCGACCAGCCTTACCTTCGGCACGCAGAACCTCAACACGACCAGCGCGGCGCAGACCGTGACGTTGCGCAACAGCGGCACCGCCAACGCACCGGTGTCCGGCATCTCGGTCAGCCCGGCCGACTTCAGCCAGACCAACAACTGCCCGGCGACGCTGGCACCGAACGCCACCTGCACGCTGAGCGTCACGTTCCGGCCCACCGCCGCCGGCAACCGGTCAGGGATGGCGTTCGTCCAGACGACCCCGGGTGACCTGGTGATCGGGCTCTCCGGCGTCGGCTTCGACCCGGCCGGCAACCTCGCGGCGGGCCGTCCGGTCACCGCGAGCAGCAGCAACGGTCCGTACCCGGCGAGCAACGCGGTCGACGGCAACGTGGCCTCCTACTGGGAGAGCGCCAACGGGCAGTTCCCGCAGTCGCTGACCGTCGACCTGGGCTCTTCCCAGTCCGTCGGCCGGCTGGTGCTCAAGCTGCCGACCAACTGGGAGACGCGCACCCAGAACCTCACCGTCCTGGGCTCGACCGACGGCAGCTCGTACAGCCAGATCCTGGGTGCCGCCAACTACACGTTCAACCAGGGCTCGTCCGTCACCGTCAACCTGCCCGCCGGCACCCGGCGGTACGTCCGGCTGACCTTCAACAGCAACAATGTCTGGCCGGCCGCGCAGCTCTCCGAGCTCGAGGTGTACGGCGGTGGTGGCTCCACCGGACCCGCCCTCAACGTCACTCCGGGCGCGCTCACCTTCGCCAGCCGGCAGGTCAGCACGACCAGCCCGGCGCAGCAGGTCAGCGTCACCAACACCGGCAACGCGAGCGCGTCGATCTCCGGCGTCTCGGTCACCGGCGACTACGCGCAGACCAACAACTGCGGTTCGCTGGCGGCCGGTGCGTCCTGCACCGTCAACGTCACCTTCACGCCGACCGGCACCGGGACCCGCACGGGCTCGCTGTCGATCGCGTCCAACGCACCCGGCTCGCCGCACACGGTGGGCCTGTCCGGCGTCGGCACCAGCACGACGCCGCCGGTGACCAACCTGGCGCTCAACAGGCCGATCACCGAGACCAGCCACGCCGACGTCTACGGCGCCGGCAACGCGGTGGACGGCAACGCCAACAGCTACTGGGAGAGCGCCAACAACGCGTTCCCGCAGTCGGTCACCGTCGACCTGGGCAGCGCACAGTCGGTGTCCCGGGTCGTGCTCAAGCTCCCGCCGGCCAGCGCCTGGGCGACGCGTACCCAGACGGTCGCCGTCCTGGGCTCGACCAACAACTCGTCCTTCACCACCTTGTCCGGCGCGGCCGGGCGGACCTTCAACCCCGCCTCCGGCAACACCGTGACGATCACCTTCGCCGCCACGTCGCAGCGCTGGCTGCGGCTGACCTTCACCGGCAACACGGGCTGGCCCGCCGGCCAGCTCTCGGAGTACGAGGTCTACGCCTCCTGACCGCACGAAGGGGAGGGCCGCCCTGCCTTGGCGGCCCTCCCCGGAGCACCCCGTTCCCGACTCCACGGATTCGCTGGCGTTCCTGGCGGAACGTCAACCCTCACGGAAGAGGTGCAACCCCCATCATGACCCGTCCCCGGCACCGACAAGTGACCCGGCTGATGGCCGGCGCACTCGCCACCCTGCTCACCGGCTCCGTCCTCGCGGCGGTGTCCAGCACGCCCGCCGCCGCGGCCGGTGGGCCCAACCTCGCCGCCGGCAAGCCCACCTCGGCCAGCAGCACCAACGGCGGCTTCGTCACCGGCAACCTGACCGACGGCAACAAGGGCAGCTACTGGGAGAGCTCCGGCGCCCTGCCCCAGTGGGGCCAGGTCGACCTCGGCAGCACGATCAGCATCGACCAGGTGGTGCTCAAGCTCCCCGACGGCTGGGGACAGCGCACGCAGACGTTGTCCGTCCAGGGCAGCACCAACGGCACCAGCTTCTCGGCCATCACGTCCTCGGCCGGCCAGGTGTTCGCGCCCGGCAGCAACAACATCGTCACCATCAACTTCGGCGCGACCAACGCCCGCTATGTGCGGGTCAACATCACGGCCAACACCGGCTGGGGAGCCGCCCAGCTCTCCGAGCTCGAGGTGTACGGAGCCGCGACCTCGTCCAGCAACCTGGCGCTGAACAAGGCGACCAGCGAGAGCGGGCACTCCGACGTCTACGGTTCCGGCAACGCGGTCGACGGCAATCAGGGCAGCTACTGGGAGAGCACCAACAACTCGTTCCCGGAGCACCTCCAGGTCGACCTCGGCTCCGCGGTGGCGGTCAACCGGGTCGTGCTGAAGCTGCCGACGTCGGGCTGGGGCACCCGCACCCAGACGCTGTCCGTGCAGGGCAGCACCGACGGCTCGGCGTTCAGCGACCTGTCATCGTCGGCGGGCCGGGTGTTCGACCCCGCCAGCGGCAACACCGTGTCGATCACGTTCAACCAGGCCACCACGCGGTACGTGCGGCTGAACATCACCGCGAACACGGCGTGGCCGGCCGGCCAGATCTCCGAGTTCGAGGTCTACGGGCCGACCGGCGGTGACACCAGCGCGCCGACCGCGCCGACCAACCTGGCGTTCACCCAGCCGGCCTCCGACCAGATCCGGCTGACCTGGACCGCCTCGACCGACAACGTCGGCGTCACCGGCTACGACATCTACGCCAACGGCCAGCTTCGGACCAGCGTCGGCAACGTGCTCACGTACACCGACACCCAGCCGGCCAGCGCGACCGTGGCGTACTACGTGCGGGCCAAGGACGCGGCCGGCAACCAGTCCGGCAACAGCAACACGGTGACCCGCCAGGGCACCTCGACCGACACCCAGGCACCGACGGCGCCGTCCGGGCTGGCCTACACCGAGCCCGGGTCCAACCAGATCCGCCTGACCTGGACCGCCTCGACCGACAACGTCGGTGTGACCGGCTACGACGTCTACGCCAACGGCTCCGTGCGGGCCAGCGTCGCCGGCAACGCGCTCACCTACACCGACACGCAGGCGGCGACCGCGACGGTCTCCTACTACGTGCGGGCCAAGGACGCCGCCGGGAACGTCTCGGGCAACAGCAACACCGTCACCCGCGCCGGCAGCGGCACGGGCGGCACCAACCTGGCCGTGGGCAAGCCGATCACCGGCTCGTCGACGGTGCACACCTTCGTCGCCGCCAACGCCAACGACGACTCGACCGCCACCTACTGGGAGGGCGCGCCGGGTGCGTACCCGAGCACGCTGACCGTCTCGCTCGGCGCGAACGCCACCGTGACCTCGGTCGTCGTCAAGCTGCCGCCGGGCACCGAGTGGGGTGCGCGCACGCAGACGCTGTCGATCCAGGGCCGTGACCAGAGCTCGTCGACGTTCAACACGCTCGTCGCGTCGGCGACCTACAGCTTCAGCCCGACCTCGGGCGGCAACACGGTGACGATCCCGGTCAGCGGGAACGTCGCCGACGTGCGGCTCACCTTCACCGCCAACAGTGGCTCCTCCAACGGTCAGGTCGCCGAGTTCCAGGTGATCGGCACCCCGGCACCGAACCCGGACCTGACGGTCAGCGCCATCTCGGCGTCGCCGGCCAACCCCATCGAGACCGACTCGATCACCCTGTCGGCCACGGTCCGCAACATCGGCAACGCGGCCTCCGGCGCCACCACGGTCGGGCTCTACCTGGGCACCACCAAGGTGGCCACCGCCAACGTCGGTGCGCTCGCGGCCGGCGCGCAGACCACGGTCACCGCGGGCATCGGTCCGCGCGACGCCGGCACGTACCAGCTCGTCGCCAAGGTCGACGAGAGCAACACGGTGATCGAGCAGAGCGACGCCAACAACACCTTCACCGGCGGCAACCTCGTCGTCGGCCAGGTGCAGAGCTCCGACCTGGTCGCCGGCGCCGTGAGCTGGTCGCCGAACAACCCGTCGGCCGGCCAGACGGTCACCTTCTCGGTGGCCATCCGCAACCAGGGCACGATCGCCTCGGCCAGCGGGGCACACGGCATCACGCTGACCGTGCTCAACGAGTCCGGCTCCGTGGTCCGCACGCTGACCGGTTCCTACAGCGGCGCGATCGCCGCAGGCGCCACCGCACCCGCGGTCAGCCTAGGCACGTGGGTGACCGCCAACGGCCGTTACACCGTGCGGGTCGTGCTGGCGGACGACGCCAACGAGCTGCCGGTCAAGCGCGCCAACAACACCAGTGACCGGCCGTTCTTCGCCGGTCGCGGCGCGAACATGCCGTACGACATGTACGAGGCCGAGGACGGCACGATCGGCGGCGGCGCGGTGTCGCTGGCGCCGAACCGCACCATCGGCGACCTCGCCGGTGAGGCGTCGGGCCGGCGCGCGGTGCGGCTGCCTTCGAACGGCTCGTTCGTGCAGTGGACGACGCGCAACCCCACCAACACCCTGGTCGTCCGGTTCTCGATTCCGGACGCCTCAGGCGGTGGCGGCCAGTCGTCGTCGCTGAACATCTACGTCAACGGCACGCTGCACAAGGCGATCCCGCTCAACTCGCGCTACGCGTGGCTCTACGGCGCCGAGGCGAGCCCGAACAACTCGCCTGGTTCCGGCGGCCCGCGGCACGTCTACGACGAGGCCAACATCATGTTGAACTCGTCGATCCCGGCCGGCGCCACGATCAAGCTGCAGAAGGACAGCGGCACCGAGGCGACGGTCGACTTCGTCAACCTGGAGCAGGTCGCGCCGCGGGCCAACCCGGACCCGACCCGCTACAAGGTGCCGACCGGCACCAGCCAGCAGGAGGTCCAGGCGGCGTTCGACGCGGCCCGGCAGGACACCACCTCGCTCGGCGTCTACCTGCCGACGGGCACCTACGAGACCAGCAACAAGTTCCAGATCTACCTGCGCCCGATCAAGGTGGTCGGCGCCGGCATCTGGTACACCCGGTTCCAGACTCCGCAGACCCAGCAGGACACCAACGCGGGCTTTGACGTGCAGTCGTCGGCCAGCGGGTCGTCGTTCGAGCACCTGGCCTTCTTCGGCAACTACACGTCCCGCCAGGACGGGCCGGGCAAGGTCTGGGGCGAGCTACAGAACGTCGACAACATGACGATCGACAACGTCTGGGTCGAGCACACGATCTGCGCCTACTGGGGCGTGAGCGTGAGCGGTCTGAAGATCACCAACAGCCGCTTCCGCAACACGTTCGCCGACGCGGTCAACATGACCAACGGCAGCACGGACAACCTCATCTCCAACAACGAGGGCCGGGGCAACGGCGACGACGCGTTCGCGCTGTTCTCGGCGACCGACGCGGGCGGCGGAGCGAACACGGGCAACGTGTTCGAGAACCTGTCGGCGACGGTCACCTGGCGGGCGGCCGGCATCGCGGTCTACGGCGGGCAGAACAACATCTTCCGCAACCTCTACATCGCCGACACGCTGACCTACTCCGGCATCACCATCAGCTCGCTCGACTTCGGCTATCCGTTCGTCGGGTTCGGGCCTGGGACGACGACGTTCGACAACATCTCACTGGTACGAGTGGGTGGGCACTTCTGGGGAGCGCAGACGTTCGGCGCGATCTGGGTGTTCTCCGCCTCGAAGGAGTTCAGAGCCATCCGGGTGTCCAACGTGGACATCGTCGATCCGACGTACTCCGGGATCATGTTCCAGACGAAGTACAACGGCGCGGCGGAGTTCCCGGTGCAGGACACGGTCTTCACGAACGTCTCGATCTCGGGTGCGCAGAAGAGCGGTGACGCCTTCGACGCGAAGTCCGGCTTCGGGATCTGGGTCAACGAGCTTCCCGAGCCCGGCCAGGGCCCGGCGGTCGGCTCGGCGACGTTCAACAACCTGCGGTTCAGCAACAACTTCCAGGACATCAAGAACACGACGAGCACGTTCCAACTGATCATCAACAACTAGTCCGAGACCGGGTGCCCCGGGGACAACGCCGAGTCCCCGGGGCACTCCTCGGCTTATCCGAAGGGTGTTTCCATGCGACGGGGGATGTTGGCTTGCGCGGCCGTCGCCGTGCTTCTGCTGGCGGGCTGTGGTTCTGACGAGGGCGGTGCGGTCGCGGTCGCGCCGAGCCCGACCGGTCCTGTGCCGGGCGCTTCGTGTCCAGGCATGGCGTCGGGGGTGGGAGCCAAGCCGGTGCACTTCGGGGTCGACGGCGCCACCAACCTGGCCGGCCTGATCGGCGGCAAAGGCACCACCGGCGTGGTGCTGGCGCACCAGGCGGAGGCCGACCTGTGCCAGTGGATCCTGGGCTTCAACGAGCTGATCGACAAGGGCTACCGGGTGCTCGCGTTCGACTTCCATGGGCACGGGTCGTCGGAGAGCAGCGAGGTCGGCTTCGACGAGGACGTGGTCGCCGCCGCGGCGACGCTGCGGGCCGACGGCGCCACCTCGATCGTGCTGGTCGGCGCGTCGATGGGCGGCACGTTCTCGATCGCGGCGACCCCGAAGATCACCCCACCGGTGGCCGGCGTCGTCTCGGTGTCGGCGCCGCTGGCCTACGGCGGCGTGAGCGCGCAGCAGGAGACGCCGAAGATCTCGGTGCCGGCGCTCTTCCTGGCGAACCAGGACGACGGACTCTTCGGCGACGCCGCCAAGGAGTTCAAGGCGGCCGCCACCGCCAGCCCGGACGCCCAGGTGCTGGTCACCTCTGGCGCGATCCACGGCGTGCCGCTGGTGATCGAGGGTGGCGACGCCAAGCTCCGCGCGGCGTACTTCGCGTTCCTCGCGAAGAACGCGCCGGCCTGAGGGCTAAGGGCTGAGGGCTAAGCAAGGGACCCTTGTTATCGCTTTTCGCATAACAAGGGTCCCTTGCTAACTCGGGGCGCCGTGGCGGCCTTCGCCAGCCACGAAGCGGGCGGCGCCCTCGGTCGCGCCCGCCGCGAGTGACTCCAGGCCGAACGCGAACTCGGCTTCCATCGTGCCGGCGTAGACCGCCCGGCGGTCGTTGCGCAGGCACGCCTGTGGCAGCCGTGCCAGGTCGGCGGCCAACTCCTGGGCGGCGGCCAGCGCGCCGCCGGGCGGTGCCAGCCGGTTGACCAGGCCCATCTGGTGCGCTTCGACGGCGTCCACCGGGCGGCCGGTCATGATCAGGTCCATGGCCCGGCTCTCCCCGATCAGGCGGGGGAGCCGGACCGTGCCGCCGTCGATCAGCGGCACTCCCCAGCGTCGGCAGAAGACGCCGAGGACCGCGTCCCGCGCGGCGACCCGCAGATCGCACCAGAGGGCGAGCTCCAGGCCGCCGGCGACGGCGTACCCCTCGATCGCGGCTATGACCGGTTTGGACAGTGCCATCCGGGTCGGACCCATCGGGCCGTCGCCGTCGGCCGCCACCCGGTTGCCCCGCTCGGTGCCGATCGCGCCCAGGTCGGCGCCTGCGCAGAACGTGCCGCCCGTGCCGGTCAGGATCGCGACCGCCGCGGTCCCGTCGGCGTCGAACGCCCGGAACGCGTCGGCCAAGGCCGCCGCGGTGGGTCCGTCGACGGCGTTGCGCGTGGCCGGCCGGTCGATCAGCACGGTGGTGACGGGTCCGGCGCGTTCGGTTCGCACGGTCATCTCTCCACCTTCACAGACCCGGGCGGGTGACTTTCGGCGGGTCACCCACGCCCGCGCGGCCTGGCGTGCCAGCCTATCTGCGTCCTTTGTGTATATACGGGGGTTTTATGAAACTTCATCGCTTCGCTACCGTTCTCGCCGGGGCACTCGCGGCCACCATGCTCACACCGACGCTGGCCAACGCGGCGCCGATGAACAACCGGCCGTGGGTCTCCGTCATCGCACGTGGCCTTGACAACCCGCGCGGCGTGACGGTCGGCACCAATGGTGCCGTCCTGGTCGCGGAGGCGGGGCGGGGCGGACGGAGCGACAAGTGCGTCGACTCGGCCGAGGGTGGCCAGGTCTGCCTCGGTTTCAGTGGTGGCATCACCGCGGTGTCGACGGGCAGGCGCGACACCTGGACTCAGCGGCGCATCGTGGGCGGTCTTCCCTCGCTCGCGGGTGCCGACGGTTCCCAGGCGATCGGCCCGCACGACGTGTCGTCGTACGGGGGCGGCGACCTCGTCACCACGATCGGGCTCGGCGGAACCCCGCAGACCCGGGCCGGGCTCGGATTCGGCGGATTGCTGCTCGGTCGCAGCGTGGTGATCAGCGCCGACCGCGACCGGATGAGCATCCGCAGCCTCGGTGACCATGCGGCCTTCGAGGCCCGGCGCGACCCGGACCGCCAGGGTGCGGACAGCAACCCGTACGGCGTTCTCGGCACCCGCAACGGCGTGGTGGCCACCGACGCGGGTGGCAACACCCTGCTCAGCGTCGACCGGCGCGGCCAGGTCTCCACGGTCGCGGTCTTCCCCAACCGGTTCGTGCAGGGGCCGAACGGTCAGCGGGTGTCCATGCAGGCAGTGCCGACCTCGGTGGTGCGAGGGCCGGACGGGGCGTTCTACGTCGGTCAGTTGACCGGCTTCCCGTTCCCGGTGGGCGGCGCCAACATCTACCGGGTCGTGCCCGGCGAGCGGCCGACGGTGTTCGCTCGCGGCTTCACCAACGTCGTCGACCTGGCCTTCGACCACCAGGGCCGCCTGCTGGTGCTGGAGCTCGCCAAGAACGGCCTGCTCAGCGGCGACCAGGCCGGTGCGCTGATCCGGGTCGACCGGCGGGGCAACCACGTCGAGCTCGCACCGGGCCGACTGGTCGCGCCGGGCGGTCTCGCGGTCGGCGAGGACGGTTCGCTTTACGTGTCCAACCGGTCCACCACGGCCGGCCGCGGCGAACTGCTGCGGATCACCACCAACAGGTAGCTTCTCTTCCCTCCAGAACACCCCCGGTCCACGTTGGACCGGGGGTGTTCTTTTGTGCGCTCAGGCCGCGGCCAGCACCAGGATGCCGAGGGTGAGCACGCCGGCGGCGAGGAACAGCGCGCCGATCCAGAGCAGGGCGATCAGGGCGTTGGGCTTCGTGCGGCCAGAGCCCATCGAGGAGAAGAAGAAGCCGGCGGGCATGAGGATCGCGGCGATCGGGATCGCGGTGCGGGCGAGCCAACCCCAGAAGCCGTGTGCGCCGGCGGCGTCGGCGTAGGGGAGTGCGACCAGGCTGAGGATCACGAAGACGCCGGCGTGCGCGTGCCCGGCGCGGGCGAACGCCTTTTGGAAGTCGGTCAGCTCGACGGCACCCCGAGCCACCTTGGTCAGGTAGTACCCACCGGTCTCGATGGTCACGATCGTGATCAGGAGTACGCCGGCGATGCCCAGTGACTGAGAGGTCAGAGCCACGGTGGCCATCCAATCTTGCCGTTGACTAGTTATCTTGACGGTGGCAAGACTAGCCTGGAAGGTAGATGGTGGGAAGAGGGGGGACCGAGATGACGAAACCGCATGAGCGCGTATCGAACGCCGAACGCGAGGCGGCCGCCAGAATGCTCGCCGACGCGGCCGGCGCCGGCTACCTGACGACCGAGGAGTTCGACGGGCGGGTCTCTGTCGCGTATTCCGCCGTCACCCGAGCCGACCTCGACCGGGTCGCCGCCGAGATCCCGTCCGAGTGGGTGCGCGGCTGGGAGAAGTCCCGCCGCCGGGCGGACCGGCTGGTCGCTCAACAGGCGTCGGCACGCAAGCACCTGGCCGCGTACATCGCGGGAAGCGGTTTGATGATCACGATCTGGTTCGTGGTCGGCCTGGCCACCGGCGCGTGGTACCCGTGGCCACTCTGGCCGATCCTGGGTTGGGGCTTCGGCGTCTACCACCAGACGAAGCCGCTGCGCCAGGCCCGCCAGCTACGCAACGAGAACAGCGCACGGCAACTCGGCCGAGGCACCGCCTTCTAGTCGCCGCAGATCATGGGTTCCCGCCGCCGCCCGAACAACGGCGGGAACCCGCGACCCGGCAGGTCATTCGTCTCCGGCGCGGTGGCGGCCGCCGTCGACCGGGGTCCCGGCCGGTCGACGACGTAGTCCGAAGACGGTGCCGACCTGCGCGCCTACGATCGCCGCGGCGGCGATCACGGCTGAGACGGCCAGCGGACGGTTGATCTGGAGTACGGAGTCGGTGGGCGAAGGTGCGCCCGCCGCCATGTTCTGGTCGGGCGATGCCGGCGGCAGCGGCACCACGACCGCCGGGCGAGGAGCCGGCAGCACCGGCGGCACGGTGGTCACGTTCGGCGGTGCGGGCCGGGCGGGCTGGATCGGCGCCGGCTGGTTCGGCGTGGGCTCGCTCGGCTTGGGCTGACTCGGCTTGGGCTGGCTCGGAGCCGGCTGGTCCGGGGCTGGCTGATTTGGGGCCGGTTGGTTCGGGGTCGGCTGCGTCGGTGCTGGCTGGTTCGGCTGGTTCGGCGGCGGCTTGGTCGGGTCGTGCCCGTCGTTGATGCCCGGCTGGATGACCATGCCGCTCGCATGTGGACGGTAACCGTGGTCGAGTGCCTCGTCGGGCAGCTTGAGGAGCTGGCCCGGGTAGATCCGGTCCGGGTTTTGGATCTTGTTCAGCCGGGCCAGTTCCGGGTAGTCGCCGAAGTCACCCACGTACCGGTCGGCGATCGCGCCCAGGTAGTCGCCCCGCTCGACCTGATAGCGCGGCTCGTCGTCCGCGTCGTTGTGCCGATGGGCGGCTGCCGGGAGTAGCTGCGCGACGCCGACGGGGGAGGCCGGGGTCGCGACCGGAACCGTGGTGGTGGCCCGTTCCGGAGCGGACGCCCACGGTGTCGCCGCCACGAGCGACGACGCGGTGGCCGCCCGGGCCGGCACGTGCAGCACCACCGGCTGGCTGGTCGCCGCGATCGCGGAAGTCGCCGGGCTGCCGATCAGGATCAGGGCCGAGCCGATCAGCGCCGCCGCCATCCGCTGCTGGCGGCGCAGCCCGGGTAGTCGGGGCGCGGGCCGGCGGACGAGCCGGAACGGCAGGTCGATCAGCACGGACATGGCGAACGTCCCCCATCCCAGCCAGCCGACCACGGCGAGCGTCCGTACGAAAAGCTGGCCGTCGTCGCGGCTGGTCAACGCCGTGCCGATCTCCGCGAACGTGGGCACATGGTCAGGCAGCGGGTTGCCGGCGAAGGCGAGCAGCGCGATCGGCGCACCGCCGACCAGGCCGACCAGCAGGACGAGCGCACCCAGGCCGGTGACGATCTGCCCCACGCGTCGGGGCCTGGAAACGGTCACGGATCCTCCTCGGGAAAGGCATCGGTGGTGGTGACCAGTTCGACCGTCGCCTCGGCCCGCACCGGGTACGTGTCGTCGAAGCCGAAGAAATCGAGCATCGCCGCGTCGTACGAGATGGTGACCGTGACCTGGAGGAACTGGGTGCTCTCGTTGCCGTCGTCGTCCTCGCCCAGCGCCACTGTGCGGTCGACCACGGTCGGGTCTTCGAGGTTGTCGATGAAGGCCAGCGCGGCGGTCCGCGCGGCGGCGGGGTCGACGGCGGCCGGTGCGCCGGCGATCGCGTCGGCGACGTCGATCGCCTGGCCGCCGGCCCGGGCCGCCTCCGCCGCGATGTTGGCGGCCCGTTGGTAGGCGCGGATCCGGCCGATCCCGTCGAAGGTCAGCCCGATCACGATCAGCACGCCGACCAGCGCGACCGCGATGAACACGCTGACCCGGCCCCGATCCGAGCCGACTCCGGCGCCGGTCATCCGAGGCTCCGACCGCGGTACCAGTCCAGTGGCGAGGTGTAGCGCGCGCTCACGTTGGTGGTGGTCAGGTCGAGGAACGGGAAGCCGGTGAAGTCGAGCGTGCATTCGACGGTCACGGTGACCACCGGCGGTGGGCCGGCCTGGGGGCCGAAGTCGTCGTTGCCGAACGCGTCGGCCACGTCCGGGGTGATGGTGCGGTTGAGGCAGAGCACGTCGAGCTCGTCGAGGGTGTCGTTGGCCGCATCGCGGGCCGCGGCCGCCGCCTGGCTGCCTTCCCGCTCGATCGACGCCGCCCGGGCCGCGTCGTGCGCGGCCAGGTCGACGGCGTTCTGCGCGATGGTCACCCGCCCGACGAACGACGCCACCACCATCAGCATGATGAACGCCGGCAGCAGGATGGCCACCTCGACCGAAGCCGAGCCGCGATCTCTCATGGTTGGTCCACGGTGAAGCGTTCGACCGTGCCGTGCGCGGTCTGGGTCACGGGGAAGCGGACACCGGGGATGACCGACAGGGCCTGGCCGGTGACGGTGAACGCCACCTCGTCGGCCTCGGCGGGCGCGGCCTCCACCTGGCCTTGGCTGAGCCAGTCACCGGTGTGCGTCAGGAACGCGTTGCCCTTGGTGATGCCGACGCCCGGCGGTGCCTGGTAGGCCCGCTGCGCGCTGACCGCCTCCTGCGCGGCGGACAGGGCCGCGGAGCGGGCGAGGAAGATGGCCGCGATCTGGATGGCCAGGAACAGCAACAGGATGATCAGTGGTGCGACGATGGCGAGCTCGACCGGCGATGCGCCGCGGTCGGAGCCGTCCCGATCCCCGGGCACGTCCGAGCTCCGGCGCGCGGTGGCCGCGTCCGTACCCGGGATCGGTAGTAGGGCCATCGTCAGCCTTCGCCGCCGCCGCCGTCGATCTGCTGGATGTCGCCTGACTGGTCCATGAAGGTGTTGGCCGTCGTCAGGGCCCAGGCGACGACGATGCCGGCCATCAGGGCGAGGCCGACGATGATGATCGCGGTCGGCACGGGGTTGTCGCCCCGGTCCCCTTCGCCGCCGCGCAGTGCGGTGCGGAGCCGCTGTAGCGCGGCCACGTGCAGGTAGGCGAGGTACGCCATCGGACTTTCCTCTCGGACGCCCGGGTTCACACCCGGGTCAGGAAGGGGTAAAGAACGAAGCCCATGAGAACGAACACGAGCATCGCTCCGGGTACGTCGAGGCGGCCGGTGACCGCCTCGGCGCGACTGAGGTTGTCGGTGCGGATCTGGTCGCGCAGGGAGTCGGCCCGGGTGCGCAGCGTCTCGTGAACCTGAGCGCCCTCGGTGCCGGAGGACTGCATGATCGCGCCGACGTCGCCGAGCTCCACGACGCCGATCTCCTCGGACAGTTCGCGCAGCTCCTCCCACGGCGAGTGCATCTGCAACTGGGCCATTCGCAACGCGGAGCGGATCCGCTCGAACACCCAGCCGTCGCAGACCGCGGCGGCGTTCTCCAACGACTGCACCGGACCGTGCGCGGCCGTCAGTTGCAGCGCCACGAGGTCGAGATAGGTGCAGACGGCCCGGGTGAACTCCCGCCGGGCGCGGTCGGCCTTGCTGAGCACGTCGCGGTGTGCGATGAACGCGGATACGGCGGCCAGGCCGAGGCTGCCGATCACCGGGACGAAGAACGGCACCCCGATGCCGAGGAGCTGGCAGAACACCGTCAGCAGCACCGGCGCGAGCAGTCCGGCGCCGGCCGCGGTCAGCAGCGACAGCGCGTACTGCTCCGGCGTGCGGCCGAGTAGCGCCAGGTCACGGGTCGGCGGGCGGAGCCAGCGGGACAGCCCGCCGAGCCAGTCGAGGTTGCGTCGGGTCTGGATGGTCGGCCCGCTCGCGCTCGGCTGGTGCAGCCTCCGGAGGGCTGGTGCGAGCGCGGGCGAGGCGGGCAGCGACTCCCGGATGATGACGAACGCGCCGGCGCCGATCAGCGCGCCCCCGAGCACGCCGGAGACGAACGGCAGGTTGACGACGATCACCGGACCGCCTCCTCGAGCTTGGGCGCGGCCAGGAAGCGGGCGGTCTTCGCCGGCAGGCTCATCGTGCGGACCCAAGCCAGCAGGCCGATGAACACGGCGCCGAGCACGGCCATCACGATCTGGCCGGTCGGCGTGCCGTACGGGCTCATGTAGTCGGGGTTGATCAGCCCGTACGCGAGCACCAGCAGCACCATGCCGGTCAGGAAGCGCACCGCGAACCGGGGCTGCGTGCGCTTGGCCTCGATCTCGCGGCGGGTGGCGACCTCCGCCGAGGCAGCCGACGCGATCGAGCCCAGCACGTCGCCGAGGCGCTCGCCGCGGTCCGACAGGTGCAGGATCAGCGCGGCGACGACCTGGTCGGCGACGGGGTCGGCGATGTCGTCGGCGAACGCGAGCAGGGCGGTGCGGGCCTGCCAACCGGCCTGTAGGCGCGCGGCGAGCAGCCGCACCTCGTCCTGGACCTGCTCGGGGACGGTCGCGACGGTGCCGACGATCGCCTGCTGTAGGCCCTGCCCGGTGCTGGAGACGTCCTTGAGCCGGCGGGTCCACTCACCGATCGCCTCGATGCGGGCCACTGCCCGCTGCTCGGCGCGCCCGACGGTGAACAGCCACGGCGTGCCCGGCACGGCGATCGCGACCAACAGGCCGACCATCGGCAACCCGGTGACCAGGAACGCCAGCGCACCCGCACCGGCCGCGCAGACCAGCAGGATCTGGTGCCGGCGCCGGTCACGTGGGTTGTCGCTGGAGCCGGTCCACAGTCGACTCACTGCGGAGTCGCTGGATGGCCGCGCCGGCGCGGCGGTGCCGACGACGGCCACCACCGCGAGGATCGCGCCCGCCACGCAGGCGGAGCCGGCGAGCAGGGCGATCATCTCGAGGTCGGCGGGCAGCTTCACATCGACCTCCGCTGCTGGAGCTGGGTGTGCCTCGGCCGGCGCCAGGCACCGGTGCCGGCCTCGATGTAGCGGGTCAGCATCCGGGCGTCGTAGCCGATCCGCATCAACTGGTCGCGCACCCGCTCCGGCAGGTGCCGGGGGATCGCCCGGCCGTCGGCGCCCGGGCCGAACACGGTGGTGGTCGAGATCCGGTTGTGCTCGCTGACCCCGATCACCTCCTCGATGTGGGAGACGAAGCGGTGCTTGCGGCCGCCGATCGCGGTCTCGTCCTCGACGGTCACGTAAACGATCAGGTCCAGCGCGTTGCCGGCCATCCGGCGGGCCTGGTCGACGGTCATCTCTTTGCCGTGGGACAGCGCGAGCTCGATGATGCGTTCGCTGACCCCGCCCGGCGTACGCGCGTGAATCGTGCACATCGAACCGCGGCTCGTGGTCATCGCCTGGAGCATCGGCACGATCTCCCGGGACCGGACCTCGCCGACGATGATCCGCAGTACGCCCATCCGCAGCGAGACCGGGATCAGGTCGGCGATCGTCACCTCACCCGCCGGGCGACCGTCGAAGCCGCGCTCGCCGTGGCCCTCGCGGGCCTCGAAGCTCATCACCGCGCGGTGCTTGAGCTGCCGGCGGGCGGGCAGCAGCTCGCGGCTCTCCTCCAGCAGCACGTACGGCTCGTCGGCCGGGATCTCGTTCATCAGCGCCCGGATGACCGTGGTCTTCCCCGCGCCGGCCAGCCCGGCGACCATGATGTTGAGCCCGGCCCGCATCGCCGCGCGCAGGAAGTCGCGGACCAGCGGGTCGACCATCTCGTCGAGGTCGGCACGGGCGCCGGCGAGCTCGTCGAGCGTCACGTCGAGGGTGTTGTGGCGCCGGATCACCGCGTACGGGCGGTGGCTGACCAGGAACACCGCGGCCAGTCGGCTGCCGTCGGGCAGTTGGAGGTCGAGGGTGGGCTTGGAGGTCGACAGGCTCCGCTCGGTCGAGCCGGCCCGGCGGGCGGCCGCCTGGAGGATCTCCACCATCTCGTCGTCGCTGTCGGCGATCGGGTCGCCCCAGTCGACGCCGCCGCCGTGGCGGGTGATCCGGACCTGGTCGCAGCCGAGGATGTGCACCTCTTCGATCGACTCGTCGATCAGCAGGGACTGGAGCCGGCCCAGCCCGACGAGCTCGGCCGTGACCTGGTCGAGCAGGGCGCGCTCGTCGGCGGCGTGCAGCGGGGTGCCGGCCCGGCGGACCGCGTCGGCGTACGCGGCGACCACCTCGGCGGCCAGCCGGGCGCGTTCGAGGTCCTCTTCCCCGGGCGTGTAGTCCCGGCCGCGCTGCCAGCGCGTGAGGCGCTCCGAGAGTTCCCGGCGCAGCTCGCGTACCAGCGCGAAGTCGACCCTGCGCCGGGTCTGGGGCAAGGGTTGGGTCGGTGCGTGCGGTTGGATCGGCGCTGGGGCGGGCTGTGGGACCTCGGGGTGGTCGGGGTGGTGGTGCCGGCCGTTGGGCATCAGCGGCGGCACCGTCGAGGTGGCGCCGCCCTCATGGCCCCGGGGGTCGTAGGCGACCGGCTCAAACCGCATGGCCCACCTCCGCGGTCGGCCAGGTCAGCCGGGCTCGGCGGCGGTCGAGCAGGCTGTGCACCGGCACCTCGAGCGCGCCGGCCGCGCGCATCAGCGGCCGGCTGCTGCGCACGGTGCCGCCGTGCGTGAGCACCTCGGCGGTACGCGGGTCGTCCGGCAGGTGGCCGATGACGGGCAGCTTCAACGCCTTGCTGATCTCGGCCTTCGGGTGGCCGTCGCCGACCACCAGCAGCCGCAGGTTGCCGGGCGGCACGCGGTGGTCGGTGAAGTCGCGCTCGATCGCCCTGATCGCCCCACGGGCGGCCGACAGGTCGGCCAACCGGGCGCCGGTGACCACCAGCACGGTCGCCGCGGCCCGCAACAGCGGCCACGGCGGGTTGCCGACCTGAATGCGTCCACAGTCGACAACCACGTCGAACGGCGGCTGGCCGCGCTCGAGGGTGACGAAGAAGTCGGCGAACCGTTGCCACAGCGGGGTCACGCTGCCCGCCTGTGCCGCGTCGACCACGCCCGGCAGCAGCAACCGCTCCCGCTTGGGCGCGTCGAGGTCGACGAGCTGCGACCAGAAGTGTGCCTCGAGGTTGCCGTCGCGCAGCTCCGCGACGGCCACCTCGCCCAGCCCGCGCCGCCCTTCCAGCGCGCCACCGAGGTAGCCCGCGAGGATCGAGCCGCCGGACGGGTCGCACTCGGCCAGCACGAGCCGGCGGTGCCAGGTCAACGTGCAGGCCAGCGCGGCGGTGGTGACGCCGGGCGCACCCTTGCCGGAGACCAGCGCGATGATCGCCACGGTCACGCGCCAGGGACGAGGACGACGGCGATTCGGTCGTCGGCCGCGAGCAACACGACCGCGGCCACGTCGGAGGCCCGCAGCGCGAGGTAGACCGTCGCGTTGCCACGGTCGAGGGCCATGTCGATGACCGTCGCGTCGTACCGGGTGATCGCCGGTGGCGCGTCCTTCTCGGGCGTGCCGACCAGGATCACCTTGTCGCCCGGCAGCAAGCGCCGGGCCGGCACCTGATTGGCGCGCAGGCCCAGGGCCACCTGCTGTTGGCCTGCGGTGAGCAGTGGCTTGTCGGTCAGCTGCGACATGGTCAGCAGCGAGCCGGGCATCAGCGTGACTGCCGCGCGCCTGCCGACGACCTGACCCCGCTGGCTGGCCGGCACTGACGCCAGACCGGCGCCACCAGCCACTTGCACGGTCGCCAGGTCGTCGGCAGTCAACGTGGTGCCCTGCGGCACCGAGCGCGCGACGGCGAGGTATTCGCCGGTTGCCTTGACCGACGTGATCGCGAACGCGGCGCCGAGGCCGCCGAGTGCGATCAGCAGCACGGCCAGGCCGAGCAGCCCGGGGCGCATCCGGCGCTGCCGGATCACCTTGGGCGGAGCGATCGGTGCCGGCACCGGCATCGCGGAGGAGTTGCGGGTCGGCGTCGCGGTCACTTGGTCACCACCTGGAGCTCGTCGATCTGGATCTGCGCTTCGTTGTCCCGGGTGACGCCTTCGATCGTCCCGTTCTGGCCACCGGCGACCCAGGTGACGGTCCAGGTGGTCGTCGCCTCGACGGTGTAGGCGCCGCCGCGCGGGCTGGCCGCCCGGTATCCGTCGTATCCGCAGGTCGGCGACTTGCCGCCCTGGCGGGCGTAGGGCGTGCCGGGGTTGGTGCAGGTCAAGGTCTCGCCGTCGCCCATGTCGAAGACGATCTTGCCGACGGCCGCCCTCAGGTTTACCGTGACGCCGCCTTCGGACTCGCTGGCGGTCATCGGACCCCAGGTGCTCTCGTCGTCGCCGGGATCGGGGTCGGCCGGCACCCATAGCCAGATCGGCAGCCCGACCAGCCCGGGGCCGACCGCGGGATTCGGGGCGATGCCAATCTCCGGCGGAAGCAGGTTGAGGCTGTCCAGCGCGCGTTGGGCCAGCACGGCCGGGTCCGGCGGGGCGCCGAAGCCGGGGGGTGGATTGTCGAGCAGCACCGGCTCGCCGCCGGCCAACCCGCCCGCGCCGCAGCTGCGGGTGTAGGAGGTCATGCCCTCCGGCACGCCGGCCGGCTGCGGCTCGGTCACCCGGTAGTAGCAGCCGTCTGAGCGGTTGAACCAGCCCAGCAGGTCGTCGAAGCAGGGCACTTCCTCGCCGTCGCGGATGCACGGGCCGGCGCCGCCGCCGTTGCCGCCGCCACCGCCGGGCGGGGTACCGCCGCCGCCTGGCTGGCCGCCGCCTTCACCCCAGCCGTCGCAGGTGGTCTGGTTGGGTGGGCACTCGGCGCCGCCGTCGGCGGCGAAGGCGGTGCCGTTGAGGACCATCGCGAGGCCGGCGGCGAGCACGCCGAACTGGGCCACTCGGCGGGCCGCGGTCAGCACGGCTGGTCCCGGTGCGCGATGCCGGAGTCGATCAGCCAGCGGCCGTCGGGATATCGACTCGCGGTCGCCGTCGCGACGTACCGCCCGGCCGCGTGACCGGGCACCTTCTTCTTCGTCCGGGCGTCGACCATCGTGTAGCCGGTGGCGTCGATGCAGTCCTGGATCGAGACGGTCGCCGGCACGGAATCCAAGCTCACGGCGGTGACCCGCGGGTCGGAAATGAGTTTGCCGGTACGCATCGCGCCATGCTCCTTAATGTCACGAATAGTGGTCCGGACGCGGGTCAGCAGCGGATCGCCGAGGTATTTCTTCAGCTCCGGATAGTTCGGATCGGGAATTGTCTCGGCCTTTCTCGCGGCCGCGAGATAACCGGCGTACGCGTTGAGCGCGGACTTCGTCGCCGCGACCGTTTCGGGATTGGTCGCGGCTGCCGGTGCGTTGTCGAACGTGGCCGCCGATGGCGGCTCGGAACCGCAGGCGGCAAGGGCCGCCACAAGCGCGACGGCGAGCGCGGCGCTCGCCGTTCGTGGTGTGGGCACGGTGCATCCTCCCTGCGTCGCCTGGGACCGTGGGGCGAAACTGGGCGTGGTAAGCCAAGGGTCGGACGATGATCCGACCACGTTTCACATTTATTAACTTGGATAGCTTGGGCGGCGGCGGGCCGCCTTTTCGGTCAGTAGTGCAACACCCGAGGGCCGAGCATAGGCTGACGATCGCCGATGCAACAGAGGCGATCTGAAATAACACGTAGGGTCACGGAAGGATCAATGATGACGTCGTTATTGGGCTGGGCGCGGCACTCGGGTACGCGCATCCCGCGCTCCTTATCATGTGACGGACAACGTGTGCGATCCGCGTCGCGATATGCGCGAGACCGTCGGTTTGTGTCCGATTCACGGGCCGGTGGTTTGTCCACCGCTTCCCCTCGGCTCCGGCCGTTGTCGCGACCCGGGCGAAGATCCACGAATGCGATCATGGCGTTACTCTCCGTGTTGATTTGGCGGTTGGCATGACGCCGGATGCCCGGGTACGGACGGCGCCGAGTTGGCTACCCGCCGTGTTTTTGACGCCGCTGCTGCGGTGGCTGGCGCTGTGCCACTCGGTGCCGCCGGGGTCCCAGTGGCGACGTTCCTGCCCGACGTGTGAGGCGCCGGCGGGGTTCGGCGGGCCGCCGGGTGCGCTGCTGCCGCTGGGCCGATGTGGTGGCTGCCGCGGTCGGGTCGGGCCGCCGGCGTTCACAGTGGAGGTGCTGACGCTGCTCGCGCTCGCGGCCGGGCTCCTCGTGGTCCCGTTGCCGGTGCTGCCCGGTTATGCCTGGTGGGCGGCGTTCGCCGTACCCCTGGTGCTGGTCGATCTCGCCGTGCACCGGTTGCCGGACCGGTTGACGTTGCCCGCCGCGGCCGGCGTCGTCCTGCTGCTCGGCGTGGCCGCGGTGCCTGCCGGCTTCGACCGCTGGTGGCGGGCGGTGCTCGCCGGCTTGGCGGTCGCGCTCTTCTTCGCGTCGACGACGGTGGTGCTCGGCCGGCGCGGGTTCGGCCTCGGCGACGCGAAGCTCGCGCTGAGCTGCGCCGCGTTGCTCGGCTGGTTCGGCTGGGGATACGTGCTGCTCGGGCTCATGGCCGGCCTGGTCGCGTCGGCGCTGGTCAGCATCGCGTTGCTGATCGCCGGTCGGGTGCGCTGGTCGAGCAAACTGCCGTTCGGCCCGTTCCTGATCGCCGGCACGGTGGTGGCGCTTCTTGTCGTACCCGGGTCCTAGCGTGTCCGTGTGGTCACCATCGATGACGTGCGACGGCTCGCCACCACCCTGCCGCGGGCCTATGAGGTGCTGGTCCGCGACCGGGTCAAGTTCCGGGTCGGCAGCCTGGTCTTCCTATCCTTCTCACCCGACGAGACCGTGATGGGTTTCGGCTATCCCAAGGAAGAGCGGGTCGCGCTGGTCGAGGCCGAGCCCGACAAGTTCCTGATGCCGATCCCGTCCGACGAGCGCTACAACTGGGTCCGGGTCCGGCTGGCGGCGATCGACCAGACCGAGATGCGCGAGATCGTCCTCGACTCCTGGCGGATGTGCGTCCCCAAACGGGTGGCACGCGAGTTCCTGGAGGCCGACCTGGGAGCGAGCTAACGTCGCACGAGTGACAGCGGAGACGATGGTCGGGTTCGGCCGCAAGCAGGCGTGGTTGGCGATCCGTGGCCACGACCCCGGCGCGGTCGTCGAGGCCCTGGGCCTGCGCGACCTGGGTCCGGCACCGTGGCGCGAGGGGGTTGACCTGGCCCACCTCACCGACGACCGGCTGGCCGTCACTCCGCCTTTGCCCGGGGCGCGCGACAACGACTGGATCCTGGTCGCCGGTCGCCGGCTCTTCACCATCCCGAGCACGGTCGAGGCGGTGGCGCTGTCCGTCGCGCTCGCCACGGAGGTGCAGTTCTTCGCCACCCACCGGGTCGGCGAGCAGCACCGCTGGGTGCGCGCGGTCGACGGGGTGCTGGTGCGAGCCTTCGACTTCGTCGGCGAGACGGGCGAGGTCACTGAGTGGCGCGGCGACCCGGACGACGCCGAGCGGTCGCTGGGCCTTCCGGAGACGGCGCCCGATCCGGACGACCTGCTCATAAGCGAAGACGACGTGACCAGGTTGGCGGGGCAGTGGAGCGTCGACCCGACCGCCCTGGGCGGCCGCCCGTCACCCGGTCCGCTGCACGTGGCCGCCGCGCCTGAGTGACCTGACGGTGATCGCCTACGAGTGGCGCGGCGCGTTCACCAACGCCGAGGTCGAAGCGCTGCACGCGGCAGGCTTCGGCATCGTCCGCGACACCACGACGACCGCGGACCGTGCGACCCGCGCTGGCGCTGACGGCGGTCGGGTCGACGGCAGCGTCGGCCTCGGGCGATCGCCGGGCGGCTGGTGGGAGCGCGTACGC
This sequence comes from Asanoa ishikariensis, assembly GCF_900107455.1. Taxonomy (GTDB): domain Bacteria; phylum Actinomycetota; class Actinomycetes; order Mycobacteriales; family Micromonosporaceae; genus Asanoa; species Asanoa ishikariensis. Next base: position 416,215 of record NZ_FNQB01000001.1, read on the forward strand.
CGGCACAGTCTCGGGTGGGTCTGTGCGCGGCACGACGGTGTGCTGGTGGGGTTCGTCAACGTCGCGTGGGACGGCGGTGCTCATGCTTTCGTCCTGGACACCGTCGTGGCCGAGGGCTCCCGGCGCCAGGGCGTGGGCGCCCACCTGGTCCGCATCGCCGCGGACCAGGCCCGCGCCGCCGGTGTCGACTGGCTGCACGTCGACTTCGAGCCGCACCTGCGCGGCTTCTACCTCGACGCGTGCGGCTTCACCCCGACCGACGCCGGCCTGATCGCACTCACGGCTTAAAGGCGGAACTCCAGGTCCGGGCTGATCGTCTGGGTGTCCATCTGGGCCTTCTGGAGGCGCCCCGAGTAGTCCCAGTTCATCGACTGCCAGCGGGTGAACTGGTCGAGCACCCACACGCCGGACTGCCGGGAACCGTTGCCAGATTTGCCGTTGCCGCCGAACGGCAGGTGCGCCTCGGCGCCCGAGGTGGAGTTGTTGACGCTGACCATGCCGGCCGAGACGCCGGACCGGAACGCGAACGCCGACCGAGGGTCGTTGGTGTAGATCGACGACGAGAGGCCGTAGCCCGGCGCGTTGGCCAACTCGATCGCCTCGTCCAGGTCGCGGTAGGACATCACCCCGACGATCGGGCCGAAGGTCTCGGTGCGGAACAGCTCGTCGTCGGGACGGACGTCGGCTACCAGCGCCGGGTGATAGAACAGCCCGTCGGCCGGGTTGCCGGCGAAACCGGCCCGGGGGTTGTCGGCGGTGATTCGACCGATCGGGCCGAGCACGCGGTGGTGGTCGCCGATCCAGGTCAGGTATTCCTCGTAGCGCCGCGCGAAGCGGTCGGCCAGCATCGGTCCATAGAGGACGTCGTCGCGGGTCGGGTCGCCGATCACCGCGTCCGCGAGGGCCTTGCCCAACGAGCCGACGAAGGACTCGTACACCGACTCGTGCACGATCGCCGTGCCCAGCGAGGTGCACCGCTGGCCGGCGGTGCCGAAGCCGCCGAACAGGGCGCCTTCGACGGCCAGCGACAGGTCGGCGTCGGGCGTGACCACCATCGGGTTCTTGCCGCCGAGCTCCAGGCAGGGCGTCTGGAGGTGGCGGCCGGTCAGCTCGCCGATCCGCGCACCCACGGCCGACGAGCCGGTGAAACCGACCTTGTCGACCAGCCCCGCGTCGAGCGCCGCTGACAACCCCTCGAACGTGGCCTCGCCGTCCGCGTCGACCAACGAGAAGACACCGTCGGGCACGCCCGACCGCCGCACCAGGGCCGCCAGGGCGGCGGCGCTCGCGGACGCGTACTCGGCCGGCTTCCAGACGACGGCGTTGCCGCAGAGCAGGGCGGGCACCAGGTACCAGGACGGCACCGCGACCGGGAAGTTGCCGGCCGTGATGATCGCGGCCACGCCGACCGGCACCCGGAAGGTGAAGAGCTGCTTGTCGGGCATCTCGCTGGGCACGGTCTGCCCGTACAACCGGCGGCCCTCGCCGAGGAAGAAGTCGCAGGTGTCGATGATCTCCTGCACCTCGCCGCGGGCCTCGAGGATCGGCTTGCCGATCTCGCGCGTGACGAGTTGGGCGAGCGTCTCGAGGTTGGCCCGCACCAGCCGGCCCAGGTTGCCGATGACCTGACCGCGGACCGGAGCCGGGACCGCCGCCCAACCGCGCTGCGCGGCCCGGGCGGTGCGGCACGCGGCCACGAAGCCGGCGGCGTCGGTCAGCGGCACCTCGGCGACCACGTCGTCGAGCCGGGCGGGGTTGACCGAGCGGTAGGTCGTCGTCATAACCCCACCCTACGGTTGGTACGCGGGCAGGTTGAGGCCGGCGCGGATCGCCTTCTGGATAGCGGCCGGCCCGGGCCGGGCGTCGACGGTGAGCACGTATTCCTTGCGGCGGAAGAGCTCCAGCACCGGCTCGGTCTTGCCGTAGTAGTCGCGCAGCCGGGCGGCGAGCGCCTCGGGGGTGTCGTCGTCGCGGGAGACGAGCTTGCCGCCGCACACGTCGCACTTGCCCTCGACCTCGGGGCGGTCCGAGATGAGGTTGTAGTCCATGCCGCAGGCGGCGCAGAGCCGGCGGCTGAGTACCCGCTTCTGCACCTCTTCGTCCGGCAGGTCGAGGTGGATCACGCCGTCGATGTCGTAGCTCTCCAGGAAGAACCCGGCCTGGCGGACGTTGCGGGGGAAGCCGTCGATGAGGAAGCCGTAGTTCCAGTCGTGCTGCTGCAACCGGTCCCGCACGATCGACTCGACCAGGTCATCGCTCACGAGCTCGCCGGCGGTCATCGTGCGGCGTACCAGGGCGCCGATCTTGGTGTGCTCCTGCACGTGCCGCCGCAGGATGTCGCCGACGCTGATGTGGGTCAGCTCGAAGTCGTGGCGCATGAGGGTGCACTGGGTGCCTTTGCCGCTGCCCTGCACGCCCATGATCACGTACTTCCGCATGCGAGAACAGTCGCATCCAGGCGCGGGCGGCGCCTTCAAATTCGATAGATCCGGCTCTTGGAACGTACCGTTCCGTTCTGCTATGGTTAAGCGGAACGGAACGCAACGCTCCGATGGAGGCCCCAGATGAACCCGTACCGCGTCGACATCCCCCAGGCCGACCTCGACGACCTGCGCGCCCGGCTGGCGGGGAGTCGTTGGCCGTTCGCCCTGCCCGGCGCCGAGTGGTCGCGTGGCGTGCCGGTCGACTACCTGCGCGAGCTGGTCAGCTACTGGGCCGACGGCTACGACTGGCGCGCCGCGGAACGCCGGATCAACGAGTTCCCGCAGTTCACCACCGAGATCGACGGTCAGCGCGTGCACTTCCTGCACGTCCGCTCGCCCGAGCCCGACGCGCTGCCTCTGGTGCTCAGCCACGGCTGGCCCGGCTCGATCGTCGAGTTCCTCGACCTGATCGGCCCGCTGACCGACCCGCGGGCACACGGCGGCAACCCGGCCGACGCGTTCCACGTGGTGATCCCGTCGATCCCGGGCTTCGGCCTGTCCGGCCAGGTCACCGAGGCGGGCTGGGACAGCCGCCGGATCGCCGGCGCCTTCGCTGAGCTCATGCGGCGCCTGGGCTACTCGCGCTACGGCGCACAGGGCGGCGACTACGGTGCCTTCATCGCGCCGGACCTCGGGCGGGTCGACACCGACCACGTGGTCGGCATCCACGTCAACGCGGCCACGCTGGGCTTCATCCCGTTCGGCGAGGTGCCGGAGGAGGAGCAGGCCACGATGACCGACGCGGAACGGGTCCGGCTCGGCCGGCTGGCCAACTACATGCAGGACATGAACGGCTACTTCCAGATCCAGGCGACCCGACCGCAGACCCTGTCGTACGCGCTGGCTGACTCACCGGTGGGCCAACTCGCCTGGATCGTCGAGAAGTTCCAGGAGTGGACGCACGGCGGCAAGCTGCCGGAGGACGTGATCGCCCGGGACGAGATCCTCACCAACGTGATGCTCTACTGGCTGACCAACACCGCCGGCACGTCGGCCAACCTCTACTACGAGAGCATGCACAGCGGCAACTGGCCCACGCCGAGCGGCGTGCCGACCGGGGTCGCGGTCTTCGCGGAGGATGTGGCGATCCGCCGCTTCGCGGAGCAGACCAACAACATCACGCACTGGGCGGAGTACGACCGCGGCGGCCACTTCGCGGCCCTCGAGGCGCCGGACCTGTTCGTCGAGGACGTCCGCACGTTCTTCCGCACGGTCCGCTAGTCGTCCGCCCCTACGCACCCGCACGCTTCCGGCGTGCGGGTGCTGGCGCTTTGGTCGGCTAGTTGTCGGCGGTGCCGGCCAGGTCGCGGAGGTTGGCGGCGTCTTCCTCGCCCAGGCCGCGCAGGCTGTTGGAGCGGTGCTGCTCGGCCTGGTCATCGATCCACTTCGCGTGTGCTTCCCAGGCCGCCTGCTTGCTGGTGCCCAGCGCGGCGCCGATCTGCGACCACGAAGCGCCGGCCGCCCGGGCTGTGCGGACGCTGAGCTGCCGCCCATAGGCGGCCTTGCGGGCCAACACCTCACTGAGCGCGAGCAGTTCGAGCGTCTCTTCCCGACCGAGTGTCGGCTCGCCCAGCGCCTCCCAGGTGCGGAGAAGGTCGAAGCGGGCGGAGGCGGTCGCGAGCGTGTGTTCCTTCTCGAGCAGGTCGGGCGTCGTCATGACTCCACGTTGCCGTCAAGCCAGCCTGACGTCAACGGGTGTTCGCCGAGGGCGAAGCGGCCCGGGCGTCCAGTGCGGACGCCCGGGCACGCTCCTCGCCGACTCCGCGTGCGATCGATTCCGCGAGCGAGCGGAACGCCGGGTCGGCGCCGGAGTTCTGCTCGCCGGCGCAGAGTCGGGAGGTCTGGTCCAGGTGCGCGATCATCGCCGCCGCGAACCCGCGGTCGAAGGCGTTGCCGCTGGCGCTGGTCAGTGCGGCCCGCTGGGCCGCGGTGGGCATGCCGGGCATGTCGTGCTTCAGGTGCTCGTTCTCCGGAAGGGTGAGGCCGGTCGCGAGCTTGCGCAGGGATTCGAGCTCGGCGGTACGCGCGCGGCGGGCTACGGACGCGTAGAGCTGAACAGCCGGGTCCCCGCTGCGGCTCGGCACGAGGTCGAGCACCGGCAGCAGCCGCTCGTTCATCGCGATCAGCAACTGCAACCAGGCGATGTCGGTCGTGTTCGGACCGGACACGCCCGTGCCGTCCGCGGGCGGTGAGCTGGCCGCCGCGGTAGGCCCGCCCCCGCCGGAACGGTCCGGCTCAGAACAACCGACGGCACCGCCCAGGAGGACGAGGGTCGCGAGCGCGAGTACGCCACGGCGGCGGGTCATCGGTCAGCACCGCCCGAAGGGGCGAGTGACACGAGCGTGAGCGCGGCGCGGTGGCGGGTCATCGGTCGGCTCCTCGACGGGGACGGTCGTCGCTGAGAGATCTTGGTTCATCGATGAAATTATGCGAGAGAGCGCTCTCGCCAGAGGCCAGTTTGTGCGAGACTGCGATGCGTGTCAATCCCCGGAAAGCGCTCCCCGGGATATTGACGGAAGCCGAACTGAGGGTTCAAACTCAGAGCCGCTCGGAGAGCGCTCTCCAAGCGCCAAGCGTCACGCCCCCGTCCCGGCGTGCATACCGCGCGCGCCGCCTATCCCCGTTAGGCAGGCACATGAGACCCGTCGCACCGCCACCCGCCGCTCCACCCGAACCTCCGCCGCGCCGGCACTGGACTCGGCGTCAAGCCGGCCTCGCCGGACTGGCCGTCGCCAGCCTCGTGGCCGCGGTCCTCACCGTCTCGTCCGCGGCCAGTGCCGCCGATGCGGTCATCTCGCAGGGCAAGCCGGTCACCGCCTCGTCGGTGGAGAACGCCGGCACGCCGGCCACCGCCGCCGTTGACGGCAACGCCGGCACTCGCTGGTCCTCGGCCGCGTCCGACCCACAGTGGATCAGCGTCGACCTCGGCGCCACCGCGACCGTCACCCAGATCACGCTTAACTGGGAGGCCGCGTACGCCCGGTCGTTCCAGATCCAGACCTCCGCCGACGGCACCAACTGGACCAACGTCTACTCGACCACGACCAGCGCGGGTGGCACGCAGGTGCTGCCGGTGACCGGCAGCGGCCGGTACGTCCGTGTCTACGCCACCGTACGAGCGACGGGCTGGGGCTACAGCCTCTGGGAGCTCCAGGTCCACGGCACCTTCGGTGGCACGAACCCGCCAACAGGCTGCGGCACCACCAACGCCGCACAGGGCAAGCCCGCCACCGCCTCGTCGCTCCAGGGCGCCGGCTTCCCGGCGAGTGCCGCGGTCGACGGCAACGCCGGAACCCGCTGGTCCTCGGCCGCGTCGGATCCACAGTGGATCCGGATCGACCTCGGTAGCGTCCAAAGCATCTGCCAGGTCGTACTCCAATGGGAGGCCGCCTATGGCCGGGCGTTCCAGATCCAGACCAGCAACAACGACGCGACCTGGGCCAACATCTACAGCACCACGACCGGCACCGGCGGCACGCAGACGATCGACGTGAACGCGTCAGCGCGCTACCTGCGGATCTACGGCACCGCCCGGGGCACGGCCTACGGCTACTCACTCTGGGAGCTACGGATCTTCACCGGCACCGGCACCACCAACCCGCCGACCGACCCGCCGACGGGTGACCCGGTCGAGCCCACCGACCCGCGCAACCCCAACTTCGGCGCCAACACGATCGTGTACGACCCGTCGACTCCGACCGCGACCATCCAGAGCCGGCTCAACAGCATCTTCACCCAGCAGGAGCGCAACCAGTTCGGTCCGGAGCGGTACGCGGTGCTGTTCAAGCCGGGCAACTACACCGCCGACGTCAACCTCGGCTTCTTCACCCAGGTCGCCGGGCTCGGCATGTCGCCCGACGACGTCAACCTCAACGGCCACGTACGCGCGGAAGCCTTCTGGTTCGGTGGCAACGCCACGCAGAACTTCTGGCGTGCCGCCGAGAACCTGTCAGTCACCCTGCCGGCGGGCGTCAGCGTCGAGCGGTGGGCGGTCTCCCAGGCGGCCCCGTACCGCCGCATGCACTTGAAGGGCGGCGGCAACCAGATCCAGCTCTGGAACGGCGGCGACGGTTGGTCGAGTGGCGGTTTCATGGCCGACACGAAGATCGACGGCACGGTCGTCTCCGGCTCGCAGCAGCAGTGGTACTCGCGCAACAGTGAGTTCGGATCGTGGGCCGGCTCGGTCTGGAACATGGTGTTCCAGGGCGTGACCGGCGCGCCGGCGAACCACTTCCCGAACCCCTCGCACACGGTCATCGCCAACACCCCGACCGTGCGGGAGAAGCCGTTCCTCTACATCGACGGCACGGGTGAGTACCGGGTGTTCGTGCCCGCGCTGCGCGCCAACTCGACGGGTACGACCTGGTTCAACAAGACCCCGGCCGGCTCGTCGCTGTCCCTGTCGACGTTCTTCATCGTGCGGCCGGGCACCCCGGTCGCGACCATCAACAGCGCGTTGGCGCAGGGCAAGAACCTGCTCTTCACCCCCGGCGTGCACCACGTCAACCAGCCGATCCAGATCAACCGGGCCAACACCGTGGTCCTGGGTCTTGGTCTCGCGACCATCCAGGCCGACAACGGCACGGTCGGCATGCGGATCGCCGACGTCGACGGCGTCAAGGTCGGCGGCATCATGTTCGAGGCCGGCGCGACCAACTCGCCGGTGCTGATGGAGGTCGGCCCGGCCGGCTCCAGCGCGGACCACGCCGCCAACCCGGTCTCGCTGCACGACGTGTTCTTCCGCATCGGCGGCCCGGGCGTCGGTCGCGCGACCAACACCCTGACCGTCAACAGCGACGACGTCATCGGCGACCACATGTGGTTGTGGCGCGCCGACCACGGCGACGGGGTGGGCTGGTCGGTCAACACCGCCGATACCGGCCTGACCGTCAACGGCGACGACGTCACCATGTACGGCCTGTTCGTCGAGCACTTCCAGAAGTACCAGACGATCTGGAACGGCGAGCGCGGCCGGACGTACTTCTATCAGAACGAGTTCCCGTACGAGATGCCCAACCAGGCGTCGTGGATGAACGGGACGACCCGCGGGTACGCGGCCTACAAGGTCAACGACGCGGTCAACGACCACTTCGCGATCGGCCTTGGCTCGTACTGTGTGTTCACATTGGACGAATCGGTGGTCGCGGAGCGCTCGTTCGAGGTGCCCAACAAGGCGGGCGTGCGGTTCCAGAACATGGTGACCGTCTCGCTCGGCGGGGCGGGCACGATCAACCGCATCATCAACAACTCCGGGGGCACGGCCCGCGCCGGTGCCGAGATCCAGTACCTCAACAACTATCCCTGATCCGCCAGCACCTGAGTGATCGCGTGTTCGCCGGCATCCGCCAAACCGGGGTGGATGTCGGCGAACACGGCTATCGCGGTGCCGATGGCCAGCGCCCAGGCCCGGGCCCGCCGCCAGGTGGCCGTGTCGGCCTCGATGCCAGCCTGGAACACCGCCCGCCCTGGTGCGTCGAACACGAGCCAGGCGGCGGCCAGGTCGGTGGCCGGGTCGCCGGCGGTCAGGTCACCGAAGTCGAGCACCGCGGCCAGAGAGGAGTCACGCAGCACCAGGTTCGCCGGGTGCGGGTCGCCGTGCAGCCACACCTTCGGACCGTCCCAGACCGGGGCGGCCCGCAGCTCGTCCCACAGCGCGCGAAGCTCGTCCTCGCGAGCCAACTTGCCGCTGGCCAGCCGGTCCTGGATCTGTTCGTCGCGGACCGCCAGCGGCACGCCCCGCACGGGGTTGACTGGCGCTTCGGCGGGAGCCGGCACGTGCAACCGATTCATGAACGCGGCCAGCTCACCGGCGACGGCCCGGCGCTCCACGACCGGGACCAGCGAGGCGATCTCGCCCGGGAACCACTCGCAGATCGACCACGGCCACGGGTAGCCCTCGCCCGGCGTGCCGACCCGGACCGGCGCCGGGACGCTCACCCCAAGGGTGGGTGCCAGAGTGGGCAACCAGCGCTGCTCGTTGACGAGCAGGGTCACCGCGACCTCGCGCCGCGGCAGGCGTACACACAGATCGTCGCCCAACCTGAAGATCACGTTGTCCCAGCCGTTGGCAACCAGCCGCAGGGGGCGGTCGGCGAGGTCGGGATGCTGCGCCCGGAGCAGGCGCGCGACGAGATCGGCATCGACGTCGAGGTCGGCAACAGGCGCGGTCACGGTGCGATTGTGCCAGCCATACCCGATCGGCATGAGACACGCCGAAACCGGTATTGGCCGCCGTCCACGGCACGGCGCACGGTTGGTCGCATGACTGATCAACGGCAACGGGTAGTGGTGCTGGGCGGCACCTCCGGACTGGGCTTCGCGGTGGCGGACCTGCTGAGCGCACGCGGCGCCGAGGTCGTCGTCGTGTCGAGCCGGCAGGCCAGCGTCGACCGGGCGCTCGCCAAGCTGCCGGCCGGCACGGAGGGGTCGGTGGCCGACCTGCGGGACGAGGCCGCCATCGAGGCGGTGTTCGACCGGATCGGACCCTTCGACCACCTGGTCTACACGGCCGGCGAGCCGTTGCGCCTGCTCACTGTCAAGGACATGCCGCTCGACCAGGCACAGGAGTTCTTCGGCCTGCGGTTCTTCAGCGCGCTGACGGCCGTGAAGCACGCGGTGCCCCGGATCCGCGCAGGAGGTTCGATCACCCTCACCACCGGATCGGCGGGCGAGCGCCCGTCGGCGGGCTGGTCGGTGGCGGCCAGCATCTGCGGCGCGGTGAGCGCGTTGACCAAGGCGCTGGCCATCGAGCTAGCGCCGGTGCGGGTCAACGCCGTCGCGCCCGGGGTGACCCGCTCTCCGCTCTGGGCCGGCCTGGGCGAGGACGCCCAGGATGCCTACTTCCGCCAGGTCGGCGAGGCAATGCTGGTCGGCCGGGTCGGCGAGACCGACGAGATCGCCCGGGCGTACGCGTACCTGATCGACCAGCCCTTCTCCACGGGCACGATCCTCGGCGTGGACGGCGGCGCCCTGCTGGTCTAGGCCCCGAACTGCCGAACGGCGATCTCCACGAACCGGTCCAGCTCCGGCCCGCCGCGTTGTGCGCTGAACGCGAGCGCGACCTGGTTGTCGGCGACCCCGTCGAGCTCGGCGTAGGCGACGTCAGCCCGGGTGTAGAGCGCGGCGGCGGACTGCGGCACCACGATGAAGCCCTGTCCCGCCGCCACGTGCTCGAGCTTCTCCTCCATGGTGGACAGTGGCCGCGAGCGCCACGGTGCGGGGTCGCCTTCGCGCGCCGCCCGGGCGATGTCGCGCCATTCCGGCACCACGTCCGGGTCCTGGAGCAGGCGCTCGTCGGCCAGGTCGGCGACGTGCACGCGGTCCTTCCCGGCCAGCCGGTGCTCGGCCGGCACCGCGACCACCCGCGGCTCCGCGAACAACGGCACGATCGTCAACCCGGTCGCGGGCACCGGCATCCGCACGAAGCTGACGTCGGCCCGGCCGTCGAGCAGGACCGCCGCCTGCTCGTGGTACGACGTGCGCAACACCTCGACGGCCAGGTCGGGAAACTCGGCCGCGAACTCGCGTACGGCCGCGGTGACCAGGATGCCCGGCATGAACGCGACGGTGAACCGACCGCCCGACCGCACCCGCCTTTCCACCGCGTCCGCCGAAGCGAGCAACGGCCGGGCGTCGTCGAGCAACCGCCGGCCGGCATCGGTGAGCGCGGTGCCACGGCTCGAGCGGTCGAACAGCTCGACCTTGAGATCCTGTTCCAACGCGCGGATCTGGCGACTGAGGGCGGGTTGCGCGATCCGGAGCCGTTCGGCGGCCCGCCCGAAGTTCAGCTCTTCCGCCACAGCGACGAAATACCGCAACTTCCGCAAATCAAGATCCACGCCCCAACGCTACCTGCGGCGGCGTGGGGTCAGGGCTCGCAGTGGAGCGGCTTGAACGCGGCCCGGAACAGCCGTGGCCCCAGCCGCCGCAGCACCAGATCGCGCACCGGTGGAGGCAGGTGCCGGGCCATGTCCCGGCGGCGGGTCTGGTCGCGTACCCAACGAGCCCGGTCGATCCGGCGCCGGGCGTACGCGTCGAGGTCACCCCGAAGGTCCGCCAGCACCAGCGCGTCCTCCAGGGCAAGCGCGGCGCCCTGCGCCATGTTCGGCGAGTAGGAGTGCGCGGCGTCCCCGATCAACACGGTCTTGCCCCGGACCACGTCGTCGAGGAACACCTCCTCGATAGTCCCGAAGTGCACGTCGCCCGCCCGCGCGATCAGATCGCGCACCGTCTCCGGAAACTCGGCGAACAGCGCCCGCCAGTCGTCCGGCGGCGTGGCCGCGGTCACGTCGGCGTAGCAGTAGGCCCGCCCGTCGCCCAGCGAGACAGCGAGGAACGTGCGGCCCTTGCCCTGCCAGGTGCACCACAGGTGCTCCACGGGGTAGCCGTCGACGACAAACCGCCAGGCCAACTCCCCAACCGGCCGCGGGGCGGCGGCGTCCGGGAAGACCCACTCGCGTACCGCCGAGCGAATCCCGTCGGCCCCGATCACCAGGTCGTAATCGGCGGCGTCGGCCGGCTCGAAGCTCTTCACCGTGACGTCGGTGCGCAGAATCCGCCGCAGGTCGGCGTGCCGCACCGCGACGCTGGGCCCGATGCCACCCCACACGTCGTCGATCGCCAGGTCGATCAGGGCGCGGCCGCGATGGTCGAGCAGCCGTACCTGCTGGATCTCGTGCGCGGCCTTGCGGATCGCCTCGCCGAAACCGAGCATGGTGAGCGCCCGCACCGCATTGGCAGGCAGGTAGATCCCGGTCCCCTCGGCGTCGGGCCGGGGGTTGCGCTCGAAGATGTCGGCCCGGATCCCTTTGGCCTGGAGCGCATGCGCGGCGCCAAGCCCAGCGATACCGCCACCAACAATCAACACCCGTGGGGTCATGGCGCCCACTCTCCTCCACAACCTTGACGAAATATTGGTTGGTCGCAAGCAGGACATGGCCCGGGTCCGCGACGGTCCGGACCGTCGCTCCCGCCGGAGACCGCTCCGCTTCGCTCCACTGCCAGGCCCGCGACGGACATGCTCACTGCGAAGAGCCCAGAACCAGAGCGCCCCGGCCGGCCCGCTCTGCGCGGGCCGTCAGCGGAGCAGCACTCAGTCGTCGTTGCCCGAGACTGCTGGCCCGCTGATGTGGGGCGGCTGTGGGTCGTCGTTGGGCGAGGTTGTCGGTTCGCCGATGTCGGGCGGCCGTTGGCCGTCGTCGGGCGAGGTTGTCGGTTCGCCGATGTTGGGCGGCTGTGGGTCGTCGTTGGGCGAGGCTGCCGGTCCGCTGCTGTTTGGCGGTCGGTGCCGCAGCACTGGGCTGACCCAGACGGCCGGCACGCTGGCGTTGCACGGTCAGCGGAGCGGCAGCGGGCCGACGTAAACCCATGCGCCGGCCTCCCGGACGAACCGGCTGCGCTCATGGAGGTCATCGCTCTGGCCGCGATGCCGGTGGAAGGCCCGGAACTCGACCACCCCGGTCGGATCGGCTTCCTCCCCCTTGGCCGTGTCGAGGATCTCGAGGCGCACCCAACGCTGCGCAGAATCCAGCTCCAGCGACTCCGGCCTGGTGCTGCTGTGCCAGGTGCGCAGCAGATACTCGGCGTCGCCCACGGCGAAGGCGCTGTAGCGCGACCGCATCAACTGCTCCGCCGTCGACGCGGTAGCGGTGCCCCCGTGCAGCGGGCCGCAGCACTCGGCATAGTCGCGCCCGGAGCCGCAGGGACACGCACGCTTCGCCATCACGCCATTCTCGCGACAGGCGCAGCGACGGCCGCGGGCCGGGGGACCCCCAGCCCGCGGCCGCCAGAAAGAGCGGCGGGCGGCGCGCCAGGCCCCCCCGAGCCGCGACCGTCAGACAAGGCGGCGGGCGCGACTCCGGGCCGCGCCCCCTGAAAGGGCGGCGGGCGCTGCGGAGCTCCGGGCCGTGGCCGCCTGAAAGGGCGTCGGGCTGCGCGCCGGACCCCCGAGCCGCGACCGTCAGACAGGGCGGCGGGCGCTGCGGGACTCAAGGCCGCGACCGCCAGAAGGAGCGTCGGGCTGCGCGCCGGACCTCCGAGCCGCGACCGCCAGACACGGCGGCGGGCGGACTCGGGACCGCAGCCCGCGACCGCCAGACAGGGCGGCAGGCGCCACGGGAGACCAGCCGGCGACCGCCGGACAGAGCAGTGGGCGGCCGCGGGACCCCCGACCCGCGACCGCCCACCCAATCAGGAAAGCTCAGCTCACTTCGCGCTTGAGCAGGCGGACCAGGCCCAGCACGCCCGGCAGTACCACCCAGAGGCCGATGGACGCGGCCAGCTTTGCCCACTCCCCGCCACTCAGCGCCGCGTTCTCGAACAGCGGTGTCGAGGTCACCGAGAGGTCCAGCCACTCCGAGGTGGTCTTCAGGCCGGAGATCATCTGAGTGAGCACCGACCAGACGGTCGGCACGACGAAGTACAGCACGATCGCCACGGCCGAGTTCATGAACAGCATGCCGAAGGCCAGGCCGAACAGCACGTTCACGACGTTGAACAGCAGCGCGTACGCCAGCAGCAGCCCGCCGAACGACCAGCTCCCGGCCGCCGAGTCCATGCCACCCGCGATGACGTTGCCGATCGCGGCGAAGCCGAGGCTGGGTACCAGCGCCAGGATGCCGAGGACGACCGCGGCCAGGGCCTTCGCCACTACGATCCGCTGCCGCTGCGGGGTCAGCGCGAACGTGGTCAGCGCCGTGCGCTGGGTCCACTCGCTGGTCACCGAGAGGATGCCGAGGACCGGCAACAGCACGGCCACCGGGAACAGGGTCGTCTGGAACATGTTCACGAACGTCTGGTCCGGCGGGTCCGCGGCGAACAACTGGATCACCACGATCGCGACCGAGATCAGGGCGGTCGCGATGATCAGCCAGAGGCCGGCGCGGGTGTCGGCCATCTTGCGCAGTTCGATGCCCGTGAGTCGGATCAACCCGGGCCGGGGGAATGTCCGGGGCGCCGCCATGGGCGCCCGCGTCTCGGTCAGGGTGGCGGTCATCGTGCGGTCTCCTTGGCCTCGCCGGCGGTCAGGGTCAGGAACAGTTCTTCGAGGCCACCGGTGTCGACCGGGCGCAGTTCCAGCAGGACGGCCGAGATGCTGGCCGCGACCTGCCCGACCTGCTCGGCCTCGGCCTGCACGGACAGCGCACCGTCGGCCCCGGCGGTCACGGCCAGGCCGGCCCGTTCCAGGGCCTTCTGGAGCGTGCCCGGATCCAGCGCGCGCACCCGCACGCCACCGGCGGCGAGCAGTTCCTCCTTGGTGCCGTTGGCCACGATTCGACCGCCCCCGATAACCACGAGTCGATCCGCGACCGCCTCCACCTCGCGCAGCAGGTGGGAGGAGAGCAGCACCGTGCCGCCCCGGTCGGCGAAGTCACGCAGCAGGCCGCGCATCCAGAAGATGCCCTCGGGGTCGAGACCGTTGGCCGGCTCGTCGAGGATCAGCACCCGCGGGTCGCCGATGAAGGCGTGCGCGATGCCGAGCCGCTGCCGCATGCCGAGGGAGTAGCCCCGTACCCGCCGCCCGGCGGCCGGTCCGGCCAACTGGACCAGCGACAGGAGCTCGTCCACCCGGGCCGAGTCCACCCCCTGCGTGCGGGCCGACAGGGTGAGCACCTCGCGGCCGGTCCGCCCCGGGTGCTGTGCGGACGCGTCGAGCAGCACGCCGACCTCGCGGCCGGGGTTGGGTAGCTGCCGGTACGGCTTCCCGGCCACCGTCGACTCCCCGGCGGTCGGCGGGGTGAGCCCGGTGATCATCCGCATCGTGGTCGACTTGCCGGCGCCGTTGGGGCCGAGGAAGCCGGTCACGGTGCCTGGCGCGCACTCGAACGACACGTCGTTGACGGCCGTATGCGCCCCGTAGCGCTTCGTCAAGCTGGTCACACTGATCATGCCGTTAAGACTGCGGGTGTCGGATGGTCCACCGCTTCGGGCCAAGGTCGATGGCGCGCGCCGAAGGTAGTCGACCGATACCGACTTTGGTCTGATGCCGAGTACACCGGGTGGCCGTACCATTTGATCATGAGTGTGGCAACCCGTGACGGTCCGGACATTCCGTCCCTGCTGCCGGGCGGTCTGCTGCGCGCGTTCGACTCGGAGCAGCCGGTCCGGCGCTCGACCCGCGACTGGGTCGTCGACTGGGTCATCTTCGTGGTGGCCCTGCTGTCCGTGGTCGGGCTCGCGGCCAGCGTCTTTAACGACGACAGTCTGGCCACCTGGGCGCGCTGGCTCGACATCGGTCTCGGGGCACTCTCGCCCGCCGCGCTCTGGCTGCGTCGACGCTGGCCGGTCGCCATTGCGTTGATCATGGTGCCGGTCAGCGGTGTCTCGATGACGGCCGCAGTTGTCGCCATGATTGCCATGTTCACCGTGGCGGTGCACCGCCGCCTGGGCATTTCGGCCACGATCGCGTTGCTCAACGCCGCCACTGCGCCGATCTTCTATGCGTGGCGGCCGGACCCGGATCTGCCCTACTGGCTGGTGACCGCGTTCGCGGTGCTGGCGACCGCCGCGGTGTTCGCGTGGGGAATGTTCGTGCGGGCGCGGCGCCAACTGGTGGTGTCGCTGCACGACCGGGCGGTGCGGGCCGAGTCCGAGCAGCAGCTCCGGGTGGCCCAGGCTCAGCACCTCGAACGCGCCCGGATCGCCCGGGAGATGCACGACGTGCTGGCCCACCGCATCTCGCTGCTCAGCCTGCACGCGGGCGCGCTGGAGATCCGCCCCGACCTGCCTCCGGACGAGGTCGCCAAGGCCGCCGCGGTGATCCGCAGCAGTGCCCACCAGGCGCTCCAGGACCTGCGCGAGGTGATCGGCGTGCTCCGCGAGGAAGACGGCGAGCCGATCCGCCCGCAGCCGACCCTGGCCGACGTGACGGCGTTGATCGAGGAGTCCCGCGGCGCCGGGATGAAAGTGCGGGTCGACTGCCGCGTCGACGACCTCGATGCGGTGCCGGCGGCGGTCGGTCGCAACGCGTACCGCATCGTCCAGGAGGGTTTGACCAATGCCCGCAAGCACGCCGCCGGGGTGCTGGTCGACGTCAGCTTCGAGGGCACGCCCGGCAACGGCCTGACCGTTCTGGTGCGCAACCCGGCGCCGGTGGGCGGGATGGCATCGATCCCCGGCGCGGGCACGGGCATCGTGGGCCTGGTCGAGCGCACCGGGCTGGCCGGGGGCCAGTTGACACACGGCCGCACGGATGCGGGCGAGTTCGAGCTACGCGCCTGGCTACCGTGGCCAGCATGACTGACGAGGCTCCTGTCCGGGTTTTGATCGTTGACGACGATCCGCTGGTGCGAGCCGGACTTTCGATGATCCTCGGCGGCACGCCGGCACTGACGGTGGTCGGCGAGGCGGCCGACGGCAGCGAGGTCGCCGCGGCGGTGGCCGAGGTCCGCCCCGACGTGGTGCTGATGGACATCCGGATGCCCAAGATGGACGGGCTGACCGCCACCGAGCGGCTGCGGCGGGTCGCGGGCGCGCCGGAGGTGCTGGTGCTGACGACCTTCGAGGCGGATGAATATGTGCTGCGCGCGCTGCGGGCCGGCGCCAGCGGCTTCCTGCTCAAGGACACGCCGCCGGCCGAGATCGTGCAGGCCGTACGCCGCGTCGCCGCGGGCGAACCGATCCTCTCGCCCCGGGTGACCCGCCGGCTGATCGCCCACGTGGCCGACGACGGCGCCGACGCTCGCCGGAACCGTTCCCGCGAACTGCTCGCCCGGCTCAGCGAGCGGGAGATCGAGGTCGCGGTCGCGGTCGGGCGCGGCAAGTCCAACGCGGAGATCGGCGCCGAGCTGTTCATGAGCGTGGCCACGGTCAAGGCGCACATGACCCGGATGCTCACCAAGCTCGACCTCAACAACCGCGTCCAGGTCGCTCTTCTCGCGCAGGATGCCGGTTTGACCTAGGGTTCGCGGGGTGACGGCACCGCTGGAGCCCACCGTTCGGGTCTCGACCCTGGAGCTGTTCTTCGACCTCGTCGTCGTGTTCACCGTCATGCAGCTCACCGACACGCTGGCCGAGGACCTCGGCTGGGCGGCGCTCGGCGAGACGGTGCTGATGCTGGCGCTGATCTGGTGGATGTACTCGGCCTACGCCTGGCTCACGAATGCCGTCGCGCCGACCAGCACCTTCCGGCGCAGCATGCTGCTGGTCGGGATGGCCGGCTTCCTGATCATCGCGCTGGCGATCCCGGAAGCGTTCGGGGCCGACGGTTGGGCGTTCGGCGTCGGGTTCCTGGTCGTCAACGTGGCCCACAGCGTGCTTTTCCTGCACTCGGCGGGTCCGTCCGCGTTCCGCGCCGCGCTCGGGTTCGCGCCGCTCAACCTGATCTCCGCCGGGTTGGTGTTGGCCGGTGGCATGATGCCGGACGGCCAGCGGGCAGCGTGGTGGGGCGGCGCGCTCGTGGTGCAGGGCGTGATCCCGTTCCTGCGCCACCTCGGCGGCGTCTCGCTGATCGCGGGGCACTTCGTCGAGCGGCACGGGCTCATCATGCTCATCGTGATCGGCGAGTCGATCGTCTCCATCGGACTCGGCTTCGCCGGTGTGGAGCTGAACGGGGCTTCGCTGCTGCTCGCGCTGATCGGGCTGAGCGTCGCCTACTACTTCTGGTGGGCGTACTTCGCGGGTGACGAAGAGCGCTCGCTCGCGGCCCTGGGCGCCATCGCCGACCCGGCCCGCCGCGCCTGGATAGCGATCTGGGCGTTCGGCCACGCCCACTTCCCGATGATCATCGGCATCGTGCTGTTCTCGGCGGGCATCAAGGAGGCGATTCCGGCGGCGTTCGAATCGCTCGAATGGAGCGGCGCGGCGGCTCTGGCGGCCGGTGCGGCGCTCTTCCTGGTGGGGCACGCCGTGTTCCTGCTGGTGATGGGACTCCGCAACGGCGTGCCGCACCGGCTGGTCGCGGCGGCGCTGGTGCTGCTCACCATCTTCATCGGCCGCGTCGACGCCACGGCCCAGGCCGGCGCGATCCTGGCGATCATGGCGGTCAGCCTGATCCTCGAGGACCTGCCAGAGCTCGTGCGATCGCGCAGCACGAACCTGCACACCTTCGGGCGCTGACGGTACGGCCGCCGTACGCTGGCGTTCGTGGGGGCTTTGGACTATTTCGCGGATATCGGTGTCGTCCATATCGCGACCGACCTGCGCTCGGGCGGCGAGGTGGAAACGCCGATCTGGGCGGTCGTGGTGGCCGGGGTGCCCTACGTGCGCAGTGGCTACGGCCCGGAGTCGAAGTGGTACCGGCGGGCCGTCCGCACGTGGCACGCCACCTTCGTCGACGGCCGGAACCGCTACCCGGCGGCGTTGGCCGTGGTCACCGACGAGCCGACCCTGGCCGCGGTCGACGAGGCCTACCGCGCCAAGTACGCGGGCCAGAGCGGGACCACCGAGATGGTCGCGGCTTCAGCGCGCGAGTGCACGCTCCGAGTCGTGATCTAGGGGCACGGAGCGCGTAGGCCCGTGACCAGCATTTCGGCGAAGAGCTCCCACTTCTCGGTCTGGGCGATCGCCGCCGAGAGGCCGCCGAGGATGGCCTGGAAGTCGCTGACGCTCACGTCGGCGCGGACCGCACCGGCCTCGCGGGCGCGGGCGAGCAGCATCTCGGTGCGCTCCACGAGCAGGTCCGGCATCTCGCAGTTGCCGGCGGAGTGCTCGCCGAACATGTGGCACAGCCCGGCGTCGCCGGCCATGTCCTCGGCTGTGCGGCGGACGAACCAGCCGAACGCCTCCGCCGGGTCGGGCATGGAGAGCGCCTGATCGGCGATCTCGACCCGTTCGTCCATCCAGCGCTGCGCCAGCTCGTTGATCAGCGCCTGCTTGGTGGGGAAGTTGCGATAGAGCGTGCCGACGCCCACCCCGGCGCGTCTGGCGATCTGCTCCATCTGCACCTCGGCGCCGTCTTCGGCGAAGGCGGCGCGGGCGGCGTCGAGCACCCGGGCGCGGTTGCGGGCGGCGTCGCCGCGCATCGGCCGAGGCGCGCCGGCCAGCACCGGGCGCAGGCTCCTGGCCGCGGGCTGGCTGGGCTGAGCTGTGGTGGTCATCACGCTGATCCTACCGAATCCGATTGACAACCGGAATCTCGATTCCGTAAGTTCGGAGCATAGCGGAAGCGGAATTCGACTTCCACTTCAAACCACTCCGGGGGGATCGCGCCGATGAGTCGCGCGGAAAGCGCCACGCCGCACAAGACCTGGGCTCTGGCCCTGCTCGCGGTTACCCAATTTGTCCTGGTCCTCGACGCGTCGATCGTCAACGTCGCGCTTCCGTCGATCGGCCGTGAACTGAGCTTCTCCCAGGACTCGCTGTCCTGGGTGACCAACGCCTACACGCTGACCTTCGGCGGCTTCCTGCTGCTCGGCGGCCGGGTCAGCGACATCCTCGGCAGACGCCGGATGTTCATGGCCGGCCTCGGGCTCTTCGTCGCCGCGTCGATCGTCGGCGGGCTCGCGCAGGCCCCGGGCATGCTGGTGACCGCCCGCGCCGCCCAGGGCATCGGCGCCGCGCTGGTGGCACCGGCCGCGCTGTCCCTGCTCATGACGATCTTCGCCGCCGGCCCGGAGCGCAACCGCGCGCTGGGTGTCTGGGGCGCGGTCGCCGGCGCCGGCGGTGCTGCCGGCTCGATCCTCGGCGGCGTACTCACCGAATGGATCGGCTGGGAAGCCGTCCTCTGGGTCAACGTGCCGATCGGCATCGCGGCACTGGCACTCGCACCGCGACTGCTGCCCGCCGCACGCGACCGGGTCACTGCCAGTGGCTTCGATGTGATGGGCGCGATCACTGTGACCGCGGGTCTGGCCCTCGGCGTGTACGCGCTGGTCGACGGCAACAACGCCGGCTGGCTGGCGGCGCAGACCCTGGCCTCCGGTGCGATCGCGATCGCCCTGCTGGTCTCGTTCGTGGTGATCGAGTCGCGGGCCAAGCACCCGTTGGTGCCGATGCACGTCTTCCGCCAGAAGACGCTGCGGAGCGCCAACCTGGTCGCCCTGCTGGTGACCGGCGCGGTGTTCCCGATGTTCTTCGTGCTGACGCTGTTCATGCAGCAGGTCTGGGGCTACAGCCCGATCAAGGCCGGCTTCGGCCAGCTCCCGTTCGCGATCACGCTGATCGCGTTCGCCGGGCTGACCTCGCGCTGGGTCACCAAGTTCGGGTTCAAGACGCCGCTGGTGATCGGCATGGTGATCACCGCGGGTTCGCTGGTCTGGCTGTCGCTGTTGACCGCACAGGGCAGCTACTGGACCGAGCTGCTCGGGCCCTCGCTGCTGGCCGGCATCGGTGGCGCGCTGATGTTCATCCCGGTCACCCTGGCCGCCACGGCAGGTGCCCGGCGTGACGAGTCGGGCCTCGCGTCCGGCTTGATCAACACGACTCAGCAGGTCGGCGCGTCGATCGGCCTGGCGATCACGGTCGCCATCGCCACGGCAGCCACCACGTCGTCGCTGACCAGCGGCAACAACCCGGGAGTGGCGGCCACGGACGGCTTCCAGCTCGCTCTGCTGGCCGGCGCCGGGCTGGCCGCGCTGGGTGCGTTGCTCACCGTCTGGCTGCTGCCGGGGCTCAAGAACCAGCCGGTGGCGGTCGACGAAGAGGACGAGGTCGAGGACCGGACCGCGGTCACGGTCTGATCGGGGGGACTACGAAGGCCCGCGCCGGTTCGGCGCGGGCCTTCGTGCGCGCGTAGAGGCTCAGTGCGGGCCTACGTATGCGCTAAGGCCCGAGGGCTCGCACCCGGTCCGGGCGAGCCCTCGAGCCGCTTCAGGCGGGATACTCCGTCAGCGCGCTCGTGCTGAACGAGCCCACGCAGGGCGTACCCGCGTCATTGATCGTGCGTTCGATGCCACCGCTGCCGTCCAGGAAGACGGTGATCATGTTGTGGAACCGCACCCCGGGCCGGTCCGGCACCTCGATGCCGCGCGCGGCCCGGATGTCGACACCCTGGTTGAAGTACGAGTACACGCCCAGCCCCCACGCCTCGTGCTTACGCACCGACGGCGCGACCTTGTAGGACGCCCAGCCGTTGCCGGTCGGACTGGTCCACGCCGCCTGGCTCGGCGGGTCGTACGGCAGCTCGCTCTGATAGAAGATCGTCCGGCCACGCTCGCCGTTCCAGATGGTCTGCCACTTCTGGTAGTGCTCGACGAAGAGGCCGTACGCGGTGACGTCGTCGCCGTTGACCACAACTCCCACGTCGGCGGTGTTCTGCGTCCAGCCGATGCCGTTGCCGTGGTCGCCACGCCACGCCCAGATGTTCTCCAGGATCGTGTCGTCGCTGTTGACCACGAGGCTGGTCTTGGCCCGGCCGACCCACGGCCCGCCGATCCGGATGAACACGTCCTGGAGCGAGGTCGGGTTACGCGAGTGGTCCTTGTGGCTGAACTTCGAGCCGACCTCGATCAGGGTGTCGGACTCGCGTGCGCCGGCGTCGACCAGCACGCCCGCCACCTTGACCCCGTCGACGTCGGCGATCTTCAACGCCGCCTCGCCGGTGTCCGGAGCCAGGCTGGGCATGCCGAGCCCGAGCACCACGGTGTTCTTGTGCAGCACCCGCAGTGGCCGGTCCAGGTGGTAGACGCCGGGGGTGAGCAACAGGTTCTTGCCCAACGCGAGGGCCAGGTTGATCCGGGCCGCGCTGTCGCCGGGCTTGGCGATGAAGAAGTCGTCGATCGAGATGGACGAGCCCGGCTCGCTGCCGTCGGACCAGGTGGTGCCGGCCGTGTCGTGCTGCAGCGAGGGCACGAAGACCCGGTACTTCCCGCGGTCGTCGACGAACAGGTAGGGCTTCTCGCGGCTGACCGGGCTGCTGGCCAGCGTCGTGTAGGGCGGGTTCGGGAAGCCGGTCGGCGGCGCGCCGGTGACGCCCGAGAACACCTGGTTCCACACGCCGTTGGTCCAGACGTCGCCGAGCTCGCTGTCGCGGGTCAGCCACTGCTGCTGGGACCCGTTGATGGTGATGCCATCCACTTTGGAGTTGGCGATGAACCCGCCGCTGGAGTAACCGCCGTTGCCGGGCTCCAACCAGAGAATCCCCTTGACGTGTACGCGTCGCATCGGTGAGGCCTGCGACACCGCCCACTGGTTGGACCAGTCGGTCGGCGTGACCGTGAAGTTCTCGGCCGAGCGCCAGAAGTTGGTCAGAGCCGAGACGCCGCCGGGAACGTTGGGGTTGACCTGACCGACCACCCGCACGGCCCCGGTGATGTCGACGTCGGCCGGGTTGCGACCGAGCCCGGAGACGCTGGTGTAGTAGCCGAGCCGGGCATTGACGTCGTAGTGGCCGGGCTTGAAGAGCACCGCGTACCGGTTGGTGCCCATCTCGTTCTTCTCTTGCTGTGCGAATAGCTCGTCGAACTTGGCCTGGATCTCGGCGGCGGGCGTGCTCGGGTCGTAGACGAAGACGTTAGGACCGAAGTCGGGCCCACCGCGATGCGCGGCGGCGCTGCTGGGTACGGCGAGTACGCCAGCAGCCGTCAACGTGACCGCCGTAGCGGCGGCTGCGAGAAGACGGACGGTTCTCATCGACCTGCCTTAACGGGGACGGGATGTGAGAGCGCTCTCTCACATCGACCCGTTTCTACACGGTGACGAGGGTGTCGCGCTAGGTGTCGAGCGGTCAGATATCGGTGACGACCGGTGGCTGGGTGCCCTGTGCCGACGGCGGCGGGCCTTCGAAGCGCAGCGCGTGCACGTCGAAAAGGACCGCGTGCTGCACGCCCAGCGCCGGCCCGCCCATCCCCGCCATCCAGGTCAGGAACGGTCCCGGCTCCGGGCCGGAGCCGCCAAGGCCCTTGGTGTACTCGTCGTGCGCGGCGAGGGACGCGATGCCGCGCTGCAGCGGCTCACCGGTGATGTCGACGCCGTGGCTGGGCCGCTCGGCGCCCGCGAAGCAGACGAAACGCACGCCGTTCCAGGGCTCCAGGCCCTCGTCCTCGAGCTCCGGGAAGATCCACCGGTTGCCCGCGTCGCGGGCCGCGTCGAGGGCGGCCAGGCCGACGGCCCGGTGGTCGGCCTGGTTGGTCATGCCGCCGATCATCCGGATCGAGAACGCGCCGGAGAGGATCACCTCGGGCTTGTGCCGCCGGATCGACCTGGTGATGTCGCGGCGCAGCGCGGTGCTGTATTCGACAACGCCGTCGCGGTGGTCGAGGAACTCGACGACGTCGACGCCGACCTGGGCCGCACCGGCCCGCTCCTCCTGCTCGCGCAGCGGCGCGGCCTCCTTCGGCGACATCGAGTCGATGCCGGCCTCGCCGCGGGTGGCGAGCAGGTAGGTCACCGTCTTGCCCTGGGCCGTCCACCGCGCGATGGCGGAGGCCGTGCCGTATTCGATGTCGTCCGGGTGCGCGGCCACGGCCATCGCGCGGTCCCAGTCCTCCGGCAGCGCCGGCAGCAGAACGTCAGTCACCAGCAAACCCTAGCCCCGCCTGCGCGTACGCGTCGTCAGCGAGGTCGGTGGACATGGCTGGACGTCAGCCCCAAGTGCTGCAGGGCCGACCGCGGTTTGAGGTCTGTCGGCAACCGGTCGACGTGGTCCCGCCAGATCGTCCGGTCCGCCTCCAGCGCCCGAAGGTAGGACACGCACAAGTCCGGAGTGACGAACAGGCGCCGGCCGTGGGAAGCCTTCATCGCTTCGGCGATCCGGCGTTTCTCTTCGCCGGTGAGGTTCGCGCGACCGGGTAGCGCCGCGATGATCCGGTCCACCATGGCCCGCCGGTCTTCGAGGAACGCCGCCCAGAAGTCGTGGTTGGCGTCGTCGACCTTGCCGCCGTCGTCGAGCAGCGCGTAGATGCCCTCGGCGAGGCAGTCACCCAACTCCTCCTCCCTCGCGCGAGCAGTGGTGCGGAACGGCTCGTAGGCCTCCTGCACCATCCGCCCGGTGACGGCGACGCGGCTCAGACCGTCTTCGCTCAGGAGAAAGAACCAGTCCTCGTTGTAGATGTCGGGAAAGAACGTCGTGGTCCGGCTGGCCCGCACCGCCATCGCACCGCCGCCGACGAACATGCCCTGCTTGACTCCGACCGCGCGCAACGCATGGCAAACCACCGAGTTGTCGGGGAAGCCGGCGTTGCGCAGCCCGACCACGCTGAACCGGTCGAGCAGACCGGCGGCGGCGCGCATGTCGTCGGGGAGCACGGAACTGATGTCGTCGTCCAGAAACGCGACCCGGTCCCAGCCCAACATCTTCGACAGGGCGAGTCCGAGGTTCCGCTTCATACTCAGGTCGCCCCGGCGCCGGAACCTGCCGCTGGCCAGCAACGCCGATGTGGAGAGCTCCGGCAGTGCCACCCCACCGTGTACGTCGGTCGCGATGAGCTGCACGCCCAGCCGGCGAGCCGCCCGATATGCCTCGTCGGCGTTCGCGCGGAAGCTGCACAGCGCCAGCACCGGGCAACCAACTTCTTTGGCGAGCCGGAGCGCGTAGCTGAGATAGACCGTGGGCCGGGCCGTCGGCACGATGATCGCGTCGAGGTCGGCGGGCTTGACCGGGCGGTCGACGTAATGCAGCAGGCTGGCGTGCGACAGGTGATGGCGCGGCTTGGCCGCGATCTCCGGTCGTCGAGCGAGCCGCGCGGTCACTCCGACCACTCGTGGAGGATGTTGTCGGAGATGGTCCAGTCCGGCGTGACCACTTTGCCGCCCACGACCTTGACTCGGGCCAGGATGCTGTAGGTCCGCGCCTCGGCGAAGTGGCTTTCCACGTAAGCGGCGTTCCGATCGCGGAAGCGGGCGTCGGTCAGCGCACGGACCGCGCCGTACACCCCGCGCCCGAACATGCCGTTGCATACGGTCACGGTCCGCCGAGCGTTGTACGGGTTCTGGCCGCGGCAGAAATGGGCCACGTCCTCGACCAGGACGCGTCGCGTGCCGTCTTTGGCGATGATCGGCCGATGCTCTGCTCCGGTGGTGCGCACCTCGAACGCGCCTTCATCCTCGGGGTTGTCGGTGAGCCGCGTCTGTTGCCGGACGGGAGTGCCCAGCGAGTCCAGCACGGCGAGGGTCACCTCGTTGAAGTCGATGCCACCGAGCAGAACCAGGTGGGTGGTGAGGTGATCCGGTCTTAACAACGACGTGAGCGTGAACGAGACTTCGCTGCGCGGATTGGCCGCCCGAACGTGTCCTTGCAGCTCGATCAGGGAGTCCACGTCGGCGAACCGGTAGAGATCCACGTAGTCAGGGCTGGCCGGATCCGAGTAGATGGCGTCCGCGCGCCGCTCGGGCGGTAGCTCGCCGCAGACGATCGTCACGGGCGCACCGTCGGCGAAATACCATGGCCCGGCCGCGGGCGGATAGTTGTACAACGCGGGCGAGACCTGGGTGGCACCGGCTGCGCCGGTCGCCGCCGAGCGCAGCGCCGTCAACTCGTCCTCGAGCGCCCGTCGCCGCGTTTGCTCGTCCGTCGACAGGTCGTCCCGCAGGGCCGCTCGGCCGTCCTCAATAGACCGCGAAGTCGCGAAGAAGTGTGCGTACGCGATGATCCGCTCGGCGGGTGGCACTGCCTCGGCCCGCTCCCAGGAGGAGACCAGCGGGACGCTGACGCCGAGTGCGCGGGCCACCTGGTGCTGCTTCACCTGCTCTGGCCACTCGCTGGACCGGAGTGCGCGCAGGCGTGCGGCGAGCGTCTGCCCGGGGTCGCTGTCGCCGGCCATCGCAAGTCTCCTTCAGTCAACTTCAGTCAGGGCTGAAGTTGCCGTCTTCGCGTGCATGAGCGCGCATGAATGCCACATTCACGGCTAGCGGTGCTCTAAGAAGGACAGTAACAGCCTTGCTTCAGCTCTGCGCTGAAGTTTAGCCTTTGGCTTAAGCGAAGTTACTGAATCTTTACGAGAGGAGGTAAATCGCGGAGAGCCTAGCAGTTGTCGTCCCGGCAGGCGACGGCTGCGACAGGGCAAAAGGAGACACCCTCGGCGGCTACCGAGGGTGTCTTCGAAAACAGCTCCTGCGGGTCTAAGGCAAGGAGTCCGTCATGTCCACGGTAACCGCTCTGTCCACCCTGGCCAAGGGTACGAGTGCCACCCCTGTCATCGTCGCCGTCCTCGCGTTCATGATGATCGCGGCATTCCTGTTCTTCCGGCAGTTCGGCGAGGTCATCGCGCATGCCGTGCAACTGCTCCGGATCGCGATCACCGCGCTCTTCACGGCCACCCTGCTGGTCGGAGTGGCGGTCGTGATGGTCGTCGTGGCGGTTCGCGCATAAGCGGACCTGACGCGACTTCACCTTCGACCGGCACCATGTCCATGTGGAGATCCGGCCGGCGTCCGCTGAGGACATGCTCTATCTGGAGCGTGTCCTCGGTCCGGAGCGGACGGCCTTCTACCGTCATCGCCTGAAACGTCAGGGCGTCGTACTCACCTCCTGGGAAGGCGAGGAGCCGACGGGGGCCGTCTACGTCACCTGGGAACCGGCCGACGAGGACATGGTCCGGATCCTCCTGCCCGGCGTTCCGTTCGTGCATCGTCTGCATGTGGCGCCGGGGTTGCGCAACCGGGGCCGGGGCAAGGCGCTTGTCCGGGAGGCCGAGGAGTTGGACGAGGTGCGGATGGCCGGCCGGCTGGCCGCCGGCGTCGACCTCGACGAGGACCACGTGGCCCGCTGGTGGACGAGGCTGGGCTACCGCGAGTGGGAGCACGGGATCGCCGAAACCGTTCGGGAGGAGTACGCACCGGACGGCACGGTACGAACGGTGCCGGACCTTTGCCGGATCTTCGTCAAGGATCTCGATTCAGGCTGACTCGGTAGGGTCGGCGGGTGCGAATCGGGGTTCTACTGCTGCCGACCGATCCCTGGCGGCAAAGCTTGGCGTTGGCTCAGCGGATCGAGGAGATGGGCTACGACCATCTCTGGACATACGACCATCTCTCCTGGCGCCGCTACCGCGAACAGCCCTGGCACGCCGCTATTCCATGGCTGACCGGGATCGCCGCCGGTACGCACCGGATTCGGCTCGGGACCATGGTGTCCTCGCCCAACTTCCGGCACCCGGTCACGCTGGCCAAGGAGGCCATGACCCTTGATCACATCAGCGACGGCCGGCTCACGCTCGGCATCGGCGCCGGTGGGATCGGGTTCGACGCCACCGTGCTCGGTGGGGAGGTGCTCGCACCCGGGGAGCGCGCGGCCCGGCTCGACGAGTTCGTCGGCACCGTCGACGAGCTTCTGCGCGAGCCCGCGACCTCGCGCCGCGGCGACTTCTACACGGTCGACGAGGCGCGGATGATTCCTGGCTGCGTGCAGCGGCCACGCCTGCCGCTGGCGGTCGCCGCCGGTGGGCCGAGGACCATGAAGACCGTCATCGCGTACGCGGACGCGTGGATAACCGAGGGCGACCCCGAGAAGATCCGGGCGAACGCCGCGCGGTTGGACGAGTCCGGGCGGCGGATCGATCGGATCCTGCTCGCCGACAACGGTGCCGACCGGCCGCTGGCCAGCGTTGACGCGTTTGTCGACCTGGTGGGGCGTTATCAGGAGCTCGGGTTCACCGACCTGGTGTTCCATCACCCCCGCCCGGACGACCCGGTGTGGACCGACGACCCGGCGATGGTCGAGCGGATCGCGACCGAGGTGCTGCCCAAACTGGGCTAGTCGGCCGCGACCTCTTCGAGGCGGGCGGTGGCGATGTCGAACACGAAGCCGCGTACGTCGTCGCGGTGCGGCAACCAGGCGCAGCCCCGTACCGTCGCGATCGACTTTCGTGCGGTTTGCCGGATGTCGCTGAAGCCCGGCACGTTCCAGTGGGGCTCGACGCCGGTTTCCTCGGTGAGGCGCTCGCGGAACGCGTCGTCGTCGAAGCCCTCCATGCCGCACTCGGTGTGATGGATGATCACGATCTCGCGAGTGCCCAGGGAGCGTTGGCTGACCGCCAGTGACCGGAGCACGTCCTCGGTCGGCAGGCCGCCGGCGTTGCGGATCAGGTGGGCGTCACCGATCTCGAGACCGAGTGCGCCGAACAGGTCCAGCCGGGAGTCCATGCAGGCGACGACGGCCAGCCGCAGCTTCGGCCGCTGGGGGCGGGGCCCCGGGAACGTCTCGGCGTAGGACTCGTTGGCGTGCAAGAGGTGGTCAATGGCGGACACAACGTGGAGTACAACAGACCCGCGGCCCGGCCGGCGACAACTTCCCGCGGTTTGCCGTGCATGTCACGGACGAAATCCCAGCCGGGCCCGGGTACGGGCCGCTAGTCGACCGGCTTGCCGTTGGCGGTCAGGTTGACGTCGATGTTGCCTCGGGTGGCGTTCGAGTACGGGCAGATGGAGTGCGCGACCCGTACCAGCTCGACTGCCTGGTCCGGGTCGGTGATCGAGGGGAGGGTGACGTCGAGGTCGACGACCAGCGTGAACCCGCCGGTGCCGGTGGGCAGCAGGCCGACCTTGGCGTCGATGGTCGCGTCGCCGGCCTCGACGTGCCCACGCCGGGCCGCGCCGGCCAGGGCGGACTCGAAGCAGGCCGCGTAGCCGACCGCGAAGAGCTGTTCGGGGTTGGTGCCGCCGCCCTCGCCACCCATCTCGACAGGAGTGCGGAGGTCGACCTCGAGCGCGCCGTCGGAGGTACGGGCGTGACCGTGCGCGCGACCGCCGGCCACGTGGGCCTCAGCGGTATAAAGAACCTTTGCCATGCAGCTAAATTAGCTCGCGCCTAGGCCGGGTGAAGGTGCCTGGCGCCTGGGCGGGGTGAGGGTGCCTGGAGCGCCTGGGCGGGGTGAAGGTGCCTGCCGTCGAGGGCGGGGTGAGGGTGCCTACCGCTTGGGCGGGGTGAGGGTGCCTGGCGCCTGGGCGGGGTGAGGGTGCCTACCGCTTGGGCGGGGTGAGGGTGCCTGGCGCCTGGGCGGGGTGAAGGTTCCTGGCGCCTGGGCCGGGTGAAGGTGCCTCCCGCCTAGGCGGGGTGAAGTGCCACCCGCCAAGGCGGGGTGGAAATGCCTGGCGCCCAGGCCGGGTGGAAGTGCCTGGCGCCTAGGCCGGGTGGGGGTGCCCGGCGCCTCGGTCGGATGGAGGTGTCGTGCAGCCAGGCGGGCACCCCGGGCCCGTCGTGGTCCGGCCCCCGGATGCGAAACCCGGGCTTAGCGCCAGTTGCGTTCCTTGCGGGTTGCCCGGCGGAGCTGCAGGATCCTGGCCGCGAACGGAATCGACGCGATCAGCGCGCCGCCGATGGCGGCCAGCAGTAGGGCCACGCCGAGCGGCATCGTGAAGTCGACGGTCAGGAAGTGGATGCGCACGCTGTCGAGGTTTTGCAGCACGAAGACCAAAAGGAAGGCCAACAGGATCAGCCCGATGATCAGCATGATCCACGACCAGCCGATCTTGGTGCGGCGCATCTCGTCGGGCAGCGTGCCCTTGCTGGAAACGGACCGACTCATGCCAGTCACCTCATCCCATAACTACTCCTAACTTTAGCCCCTGAATCCGAAAAATCCGCACAGAAGGCATCAGCGCAGTCGGCCCTCGTCGCCACCGGCGCAGGCCGATGCCACCGTCGCGTAGGCCGGGACCTGGCGGGTCAGGCCGACCACGCCGAGCAGCTTGTGAATGAACGGGGACGGCGCGGCGAGCGCGAGATAGCCACCCTCGGCCGCGCACCGCCGATGCGCGTCTACGAAGGTGGACAGGCCGATCGAGTCGCAGAAGCCGAGCAGTGCCAGGTCGATGACGATGCGGTTCGTCGGGCGATCGAGCAGCTCCTCGATGGCCATCGCGAGCTCCGCCGCGGTGTCGACGCCGAGCTCTCCAGCGAGCTTCACGATCGTCACGCCGCCGGCTGGCGCCTCGGCAACTGAGATGCGCACGAGAACCCCCATTCTCGTCTTCCGCCAAACCGTAACTTCGCTCTAGGTCATACAACGGACAACAAGTGCGGGTGCCGGGAATTACCTCTGTGTACGAGGTACTTTATGAAGATGACCGACGGCAGTCACAGCGCGGAGGTAGTCGGCGAGTTGATGTCCATCACCGCCGGCCTGCGCCGGCTCTCCCGGCGCCGCACGGCCGAGGCGGTCGCGGTGCCGCCGCTGCCGGAGGCCCAGCGCGAGCTCCTGTTCGTGGTCGCCAACCAGCCCGGCATCGGCATCGCCGCCGCGGCCTCGGCACTCGACCTGGCCGGCAACTCGGTCAGCACCCTGGTCAACCAGCTCGTCGAGGCGGGCCTCCTGCAACGCGAGCCGGACCCGGCCGACCGGCGCGCGGCCCGGCTCACGCTGACCGACAAGGCGCGGCAGCGGATCGCGGCCTGGCGGGCCGCCCGGGCCGCGCTGCTCGGTCAGGCCC
Source organism: Asanoa ishikariensis (assembly GCF_900107455.1). Taxonomy (GTDB): domain Bacteria; phylum Actinomycetota; class Actinomycetes; order Mycobacteriales; family Micromonosporaceae; genus Asanoa; species Asanoa ishikariensis. Next base: position 445,938 of record NZ_FNQB01000001.1, read on the forward strand.
TGGACCGCGCGGACCCCGAAGACCGCGCCGCCATCGCCGCCGCCCTGCCGGCCCTGCGCCGGCTGCTCGACCAGGTGCGCGCCGACGTCGCGGACCCGGGGAGGGACGGATGAGGGAGTTGGCCCTGGACGGGGTGGTTCGTCGCGGCCGAGGTGCGTCGGCTGGCCGACCGGAAGGCCGCCGACGTCGCGGACCCGGGAGGGACGCATGACCGAGTTGGCCCTGAACCGGGCGCCCGACGTGGTCGACCTTGGGAGGGACGCATGAGCGAGTCCGCGGTTTCCGTGCGTGGCCTGCACTATCAGTTCGGGGAGACCAAGGCGGTCGACGGCGTCGACCTGACCGTGCTGCGCGGCGAGATCTTCGGGTTGCTCGGCCCGAACGGCGCCGGCAAGACGACCACCATCCGGGCGATCACGGCGCTGTTGCCCGTACCCGCTGATGTGATCTCGGTCTTCGGTCTTGATGTCGCGAAGCGGCGGATGGCCGTGCGCAGACTGATCGGCTACGTGCCGCAGCAGCTTTCCGCGGACGGATCGCTGTCCGGTGTCGAGAACGTCGCGCTGTTCGCCCGGCTGTTCGACGTGCCGCGCAGCCAGCGCAAGGAGAAGGTCGCCGAGGCGCTGGACATGATGGGCCTGACCGACGCCGCCGGGCGACTGGCGAAGACCTATTCGGGCGGCATGATCCGCCGGCTGGAGCTCGCCCAGGCACTGGTCAGCTCGCCGCAACTGCTGATCCTCGACGAGCCGACGATCGGGCTCGACCCGATTGCCCGGGGCAGCGTGTGGGAACGGATCGCCGCCGTCCGCGCGGAGACCGGCATGACCGTGCTGCTGACCACCCACTACATGGAGGAAGCCGAACAGTCCTGCGATCGCGTCGGCCTGATGCACCAAGGGAAGCTCGGCTTGCTCGGCACTCCGCGCGAGCTGATCGACGGCCTCGGCAAGGGGCCTGAGGGGACGCTCGAGGACGTCTTCCGCGCGTACTCCGGTGGCTCGTTCGAAGACGAACAGAAGGGACTGCGCGATGTCCGTGCCACTCGCCGCACCGCTGGCCGGCTCGGTTGACATCGACCGCCGGATGGGGCCGCGGCTGATCCTGTCGCGGGTCGTGGCGCTGTGCGTCGTCGAGCTTCAGAAGCTCTCCCACGACCGCAGCGAGCTGATCACCCGCGCCGTACAACCGGCGCTCTGGCTGGTCATCTTCGGCGTCACGTTCACCAAGCTGCACGCGATCCCGACCGGCGGGGTGCCGTACCTCGACTTCCTCGCACCCGGCGTGCTGGCCCAGTCGGCGCTGTTCGTGTCGATCTTCTACGGCATCCAGATCATCTGGGAACGCGACGCCGGTGTGCTGGCCAAGCTGATGGTCACCCCGACCCCGCGGGCCGCGCTGGTCACCGGGAAGGCGTTCGCTGCCGGCGTTCGCGCGCTCGCCCAGGCGGTCGTCGTGTACGCGATAGCCGAACTGCTCGGCGTCCGCTTCACCGTCAACCCGCTCAAGCTGCTCGGCGTGGTCGTCGTCGTGCTGCTCGGCGCCGCGTTCTTCTGTTGCCTGTCCGTCACCATCGCCGGACTGGTGCTGTCGCGTGACCGCATGATGGGAATCGGCCAGGCGATCATGATGCCGCTGTTCTTCGCTTCCAACGCGCTTTATCCGGTGTCACTGATGCCCGGCTGGCTCCAGGTGGTCAACCACGTGAACCCGTTGAGCTATCAGGTGGAAGCCTTGCGTGGACTGCTGATCGGCACCCCGGCCCGCCTGCCGTTGGACTTCGCGGTGCTGGTCGTGGCGACCGCGGTGGGCATCGCGGCAGCCTCCGGACTTCTGGCGCGATTGGCACGATAGTCCGCTCACACTCCGGTCCGCCGGCCGGAAAAGCGTCATCACATCCGGGTATTCTCGACGGTCGCTCCGGTGGTCGGGATTTCCCCCGATGGGGGGCGGGTCGGCAACCGGAAGGAATGCGGCGATGATCGATGTGCGGAGCCGGGCGGCGGCCCTTCGAGAAGCCCTGGACAGCCGGATCATGGTGCTCGACGGTGCGTGGGGCACGGTGCTCCAGGGCGAGAAGCTGACCCCGGAGGACTACCGCGGCGACCGCTTCACCGACCACACGCACGATGTCACCGGCGACCCGGACCTGCTCAACCTGACCCGGCCTGACCTCATTCTCGACGTGCACCGGCGCTACCTGGCCGCCGGCGCCGACATCACGACCACCAACACGTTCACCGCGACCAGCATCGGGCAGGCCGACTACGGCCTGGAGGGCTACGTCCGCGAGATGAACCTGGCCGGCGCCCGGCTGGCCCGGCAGGCGGCTGACGAGGCGGGTGGCAAGTTCGTCGCCGGTTCGGTCGGCCCGCTCAACGTGACCCTGTCGCTGTCGCCGAAGGTCGAGGACCCGTCCTACCGCGCGGTGCTCTTCGACCAGGTCAAGGCCTCCTACGCCGAGCAGCTCTTAGCGCTGGCCGAGGGCGGCGTCGACCTGTTCCTGATCGAGACGATCTTCGACACGCTCAACGCCAAGGCGGCCATCGCCGCGGCCCGCGAGGTGGCGCCCGATGTTCCACTGTGGATTTCGGTGACCATTGTCGACCAGAGTGGACGGACCTTGTCCGGCCAGACGGTCGAGGCGTTCTGGAACGCCGTCGCGCACGCCGAGCCGATGATCGTCGGGGTCAACTGCGCGCTCGGCGCCCACGAGGTGCGCCCGTACGTGGCGGAACTGGCGCGGGTCGCCGGCAGCTACGTGAGCAGCCACCCGAACGCGGGGCTGCCCAACGCGTTCGGCGGCTACGACCAGACGCCCGAGGAGATCGCCGCCGCGCTCGGCGAGTTCGCCCAGGCCGGCCTCGTCAACATCGTCGGCGGCTGCTGCGGCACCACGCCGCCGCACATCGCGCAGGTCGCCGCGGCCGTGCGTGGCGTTGACCAGCGCCCGGTGCCCGCGCCCGCGACGCGTACCCGGTTCAGTGGCCTGGAGCCCTTCGAGATCGGTCCCGACACGGGCTTCGTGATCATCGGTGAGCGCACCAACGTGACCGGCTCGGCCAAGTTCCGCCGGCTGATCGAGGGCGCCGACCACCAGGGCGCCGTCGACGTCGCGCTCGACCAGGTCCGCGGCGGCGCCAACATCCTCGACGTCAACATGGACGCCGACCTGCTCGACGGCGTCAAGGCGATGACGAACTTCCTGAACCTGATCGCCACCGAGCCCGAGGTCGCCCGGATCCCAATCATGGTCGACAGCTCGCGCTGGGAGGTGCTCGAAGCCGGCCTCAAGTGCGTGCAGGGCAAGGGCGTGGTCAACTCGATCAGCCTCAAGGAGGGCGAAGCGGAGTTCCTGGCACACGCCCGCCGCATCCGCGACTACGGCGCCGGCGTCGTCGTGATGGCGTTCGACGAGCAGGGCCAGGCCGACACCGCCGATCGCAAGGTCGAGATCTGCGGCCGGGCGTACGACCTGTTGACCCAGCAGGTCGGCTTCCCGCCCGAAGACATCGTCTTCGACCCCAACGTGCTGGCCGTGGCCACCGGCATCGACGAGCACAACGACTACGCGAACGCGTTCATCGCGGCGCTGCCCCGGATCAAGGAGCGCTGCCCGGGCGCGCACACCAGCGGCGGCATCTCCAACCTGTCGTTCTCGTTCCGCGGCAACGACGTCGTTCGCGAGGCGATGCACTCGGCGTTCCTGTTCCACGCCGTGCGGGCCGGGCTCGACATGGGCATCGTCAACGCCGGCCAGCTCGCGGTCTACCAGGACATCCCGGCGGACCTGCTGGAACTGGTCGAGGACGTCATCTTCAACCGCCGGCAGGACGCCACGGACCGGCTGGTCTCGTTCGCCGCGACGGTCACCGGCTCGGGCACCAAGCGGGTCGTCGACCTGTCGTGGCGAGAGGCGCCGGTTGCCGAAAGGCTGGCCCACGCCCTCGTGCACGGCATCGTCGACTTCATCGAGGTCGACACCGAGGAGGCCCGGCGCGACGCGGTCCGCTCCCTCGACGTGATCGAAGGCCCGTTGATGGGCGGCATGAAGGTCGTCGGCGACCTGTTCGGCGCCGGCAAGATGTTCCTGCCGCAGGTGGTCAAGAGCGCGCGGGCGATGAAGCGCGCGGTCGCCTACCTGGAGCCGTACCTGCAGGCGGAGAAGCTGGCCACGGTCGAGCCCGAGTCCGACGGCGCCGGCAAGGGCCGGGGCACCGTGGTGATGGCCACCGTCAAGGGCGACGTGCACGACATCGGCAAGAACATCGTCGGCGTGGTGCTCGGCTGCAACAACTACGACGTCGTCGACCTCGGCGTGATGGTCCCGGCCGCCACGATCCTCGACACCGCCGAGGCGGTCGGCGCCGACGTGATCGGCCTGTCCGGCCTGATCACCCCCTCGCTCGACGAGATGGTCTCGGTGGCCGCCGAGATGGAGCGCCGAGGCATGAAGCTGCCGCTGCTGGTGGGTGGCGCCACCACCTCACGCCAGCACACGGCGGTACGCGTCGCGCCCGCCTACACCGGCTCGATCGTGCACGTGCAGGACGCGTCCCGGGTCGGCGGCGTGCTCACCGGCCTGCTCGACCCCGAGCGGGTCGAGGAGTTCGACGCCGCCAACCGGGTCGAACAGCAGCGGCTGCGTGAACAGCACGCCGAGCGCGAGAAGCGGCCCCTGGTGCCGATCGGGACCGCGCGGGCCAACCGCGAGGTGGTCTCGTTCGACGACCTGCCGACCCCGGAGTTCACCGGGCTGCGTCAGGTGGCGCCGGACATCCGCACGCTCCGCGAGATGATCGACTGGCGGTTCTTCTTCATCGCCTGGGAGCTCAAGGGCACGTACCCGGCGATTCTCGACGAGCCCGTGGCCCGCGAGCTCTTCGACGAGGCGCAGGCGCTGCTCGACCGCATCGAGGCCGAAGGGCTGCTCCAGGCCCGCGGGGTCTACGGCTTCTGGCCGGCACACAGCGAGGGCGACGACATCGTCCTCGACCACGGTGTCCGGTTCCCCATGCTGCGTCAGCAGCGGAAGGACTCGAAGCCGGCGCGCTGCCTGGCCGACTACGTGGCGCCTTCGGGCGACCACCTGGGCGCGTTCGCGGTGTCCATCCATGGTGCCGAAGAGCTCGCCGCGGACTTCGAGGCACAAGGCGACGATTACCACGCGATCATGGCCAAGTCGGTCTCCGACCGGTTGGCCGAGGCGTTCGCCGAGTGGGTGCACCTGCAAGCCCGGCGCGCCTGGTACGAGCCCGGTGTCGAGCCCGACCTCAACGACCTGCACCACGAGCGGTTCCGGGGCATCCGGCCGGCGTTCGGCTACCCGGCCAGCCCCGACCACAGCCTCAAGCAGGCCGAGTTCGACCTGCTGGAGGCCGGCACGGCCGGCATGAAGCTGACCGAGAACTTCGCGATGACGCCGGCTTCGAGCGTCAGCGCGCTGCTCTTCGCGCACCCGGGCGCCCGCTACTTCGCGGTCGGCCGGATCGGCGAGGACCAGGTCCGCGACTACGCGGAGCGCCTGGGCGTCCCGGTCGCCGAGGCCGAACGGCTCGTGCGCCCGAACCTTGGCTACGAGCCGAAGGAGCGCTGAGCGATGGCCGAGCTTCTGCTGCCCGTCGGTGACGCCACGCTGTGCGCCGAGACGTTCGGTGCCGCCGGCGACCCGGCCGTCCTGCTGCTCGGCGGGGCGGCCTCGTCGATGGACTTCTGGGCTTCTGATTTCTGCGCCTCGCTGGCCGCCGCCGGCCGGTTCGTCATCCGCTACGACAACCGCGACACCGGCCGGTCGACGAGCTATCCGGTTGGTCAGCCCGGTTACACCGGCGCGGCGCTCACCACCGACGCGCTCGGGGTGCTCGACGCGCTCGGCATCACCCGCGCCCACCTGGTCGGCGTCTCGATGGGCGGCGGGGTCGCACAGGAACTGGCGGTCACCCACCCGGACCGGGTGGCCTCGATCACGCTGATCGCGACGGGCGCCGCGCTGTCACGACCGGCGGACTCCGAGCCGTTGCCGCCGCCCGCCGAGCGGATCCAGGCGCTGTTCACGGCCGCTGCGCCGGCGCCGGACTGGACTGACCGGACGGCCGCGATCGAGCGTGTGGTGGCCGATCTCGCGACGTTCGGCGGCTCGGTGACGCTGAGCCCGGCGGAGGCGCGGTCGGTGGCGACGACCGCCTTCGACCGCACCACCGACTTCGCGGCCAGCCAGACCAACCACTGGATCCTCGAACAGGGCCCGCCGGACCCGCATGCCCTGACGGACATCGCCGTGCCCACGCTCGTTTTGCACGGAACCGAGGACCCGTTCTTCCCGTTCCCGCACGGCGAGGCGTTGGCCCGGGAGATCCCGGGCGCCCAACTCGTGCCGATGCCGGGAGTTGGCCACGAGTACCCGCCTCCGCAGGTGTGGCCGACCGTCCTGCCAGCGATCGTCGCCCACACGGGCGGTTAGTGACGCCCGTTGACGGCGTAACGTGATCATCGCTCGCCAGCCGTGCCTCTGTCGGCGTGTCGCACGGCTGGCGGGCCTGGGGCCATCGTCACGTCCGGAAGCCGCCAGCTTCGCGCTCCGCGAGGCCGAAGACTTGGTGCCATGCGGATCCATGCGATTTCCTCGCGGACTCTTACCGGCGTACGCACCAGCGGGCGCGACGTCTCCGGCCACCCCGTCGAGCCGGTTGTCGCCGGCGGCGGTGAGCCGTTGCGGTGCTGCCTTCGAGATGCCCAGGAGGGCGAGGACCTGATCCTCTTCGGGTACGAGCCCGCGCTGCCGGCCAGCCCGTACCGCGAGATAGGTGCGGTCTTCGCACACGCCACTTCTTGTCCCACCGCGCCGGCGGCCGGCTATCCGGCGGACTGGCGGGGGCGGCGGCAGGTGCTGCGGGCGTACGACGAGCGGGGTTGGATCCATCCGGCGACCCGCGAGCACGACGGCACCGACCCTGAGGCGGTCATCGCCTCGCTTCTTGCCGATCCCTCGGTCGTCCAAGTCCACAGCCGCAACGTCGCCTACGGCTGCTACATGTTCGCGATCACGCGCTGAGGCCCCGGGCGGTGTCCCGGTTCACTGTCCGCAACTCTTGAAGCCACCCTGCGTGAGGCGTTAACTGGGCAGTCGTTCGTAACGCCAGGTAATTGTAGGGAGACAATAGGTGTCGGAGTCCGCGTCACTTGTCTCATTCGTCCGGCACGACCGGGCGATGCGATGGGCTGCGGTCGTAGGCGCCGGGTGGCTGGTCGTCTTCCTCATCCTGCTGGTGATCGCCCAGGTGCATCCTTCGACCGCCATTGTCGACCTGCCCTACCTCGTGCCGATCGTGGTCGCCGTCGGCCTGGCCGTCTACGCCGCCGTCGTCACCACCGGCCGCACCCGCATCGCCTGGGCGCTGCTCGCCACCTCCAACACGTTGTGGCTGGTCGGCGAGTTGATCTGGGTCTACTACACCTATGTCGCCCAACGCGGGCCACCCGACGTGTCCAGCGCCGACTTCTTCTACCTGTCCTCGTACGTGTTCGCGATCCCCGCGATCCTGATCGGCATCGGCAGCACCGGTCACCTGCGCCACATCCGCGGGCTGTTGGACGCCGGCCTGCTGGCCCTGGGGCTCGGCACGATCGGCTGGCAGTCGGCGATCGCGCCCTCGCTGCCACACGCACCGCGCCTCGCGGACTTCGTGGCTTTCGCGTACCCACTGTTCGGTGTGGCCATCGTCACCCTGCTGGCCGCTGTCGGGCTGGCCGGGCGACATCGCGTGCCGGCCTGGGCCGTGCTGATCGGCGCGGGCTTCGCGGTGGCCGGCGTGACCGACGCGGTGTACGCGTACACGGTCGCCGCGCAGAACATCGACGGCAACTGGATCAACATCGGCTGGCAGATCGAGGCTGTGTTGTTCGCCTTGGGCGCGATCGCGGCGATCCGCCGCCCCGAGCCCGAGGTCCGCGAACGCCCGCGGTCCCGCGACCTGACCGCCGTGCCGCTGGTCATCGCCGCGGTCGCGGCCACGGGCGTGATCCTCGCCGACCGCCTCGACGACGGCCCGGTCACCGGCGGAATGCTGGCGATCCTGCTCGCCCTGTTCGCCGGGCTGCTGGCCCGGCAGTTGCTGATCATCCGGGACCGCACCCGGCTCGCCACCCAACTCCGCGCCGCACTGCGCGAACAGGAGCGCCTCGCCATCACCGACGGCCTCACCGGTGTCTACAACCGCCGCTTCTTCCAGGAGATGCTGCGCATAGAGGCGGAACGTGCCGACCGGTCCGACACTCCGCTCAGCGTCCTCCTGCTCGACCTGGACGAGTTCAAGAAGGTCAACGACGGCTACGGCCACCCCGCCGGAGACGTCGTGCTCGCCCGCATCGCCGAACGCATCCGTGGCACGGTCCGGGCCAGCGATGTCGTGGCCCGCTACGGCGGTGAGGAGTTCGGCTGCCTGCTGCCCGGCGTGGGCGAGGAGGTCGCGATCGAGATCGCCGAGCAGATCCGCCAGTCGATCGGCCGCACCGAGGTCGCCATCGGCCAGGGTCGCAGCGTCCGCCTGTCGGTGTCGTTGGGCGTGGCGACCGCCGGAACCCGCGGCGCCCGTCCGGTGACAGACCCGGACGGCCTGGTCCACGACGCCGACGCGGCCCTGTACCGGGCGAAGGCCAACGGCCGCAACCGCGTCGTCGCGGCCGGGATGCTGACCGATCCGGTGGACGCCGACCCCGACCTGCCGATCGGTCTGGTGTGGCTGGCCGACCGCATTGACGCAGCGCTCAGCCCGCAGGAGCACAGCACCGCGGTGTCCCGCTGGTCGTTGCTGATCGCCGAACGTCTCGGCCTGGACATGGCTGTGTTGCGCCGAGCCGCGGCGGCCGGGCGGCTGCACGACATCGGCAAGGTCATGGTCGCCGATTCGGTGCTGCGCAAGGCTTTGCCGTTGACGCCAGCCGAGTGGGACGACCTGCGCCGCCACCCGGTCGAGAGCGCGCGGCTGCTCACCGACCTCGGCCAACGCCCCGACCTCGCGGCCGTCGTGGCCGCACACCACGAGCGCTTCGACGGTACGGGCTACCCGCTCGGCCTGTCCGGCGAGGAGATCCCGATCGAGGCGCGGATAGTGGCCGTCACCGACGCCTGGGCGGCGATGCTGGCGGACCGCCCGTACGCGCCGGCGCTGGCCGCGTTGGAGGCCCGCGCGGAGGTCGAGCGGGGCCGCGGCACCCAGTTCGACCCCGTCGTCGCCGACGCGTTCCTCGACCTCGTCGGCGAGGGCCTGGTCGGCGACCTGGCCGCCCCCGTGCGGCTATAAGCGGTTGCCCTTAGCGCTTCTGTCGGCGGACGATTTCGGCATGTTGCGCCCAGAGGTGCTCGATTACTACCAGCGTGGCGGCGAACATCATCGGCTCACCGCCGGGGCCGGACGGTTGGAGTTCCTGCGCACGTGGGACGTGCTGACCCGGGTGCTGCCGGCCGCTCCTTCGACGGTGCTCGACGTCGGAGGCGCGACCGGCGTTTATGCCGTTCCGCTGGCTGCTGCCGGCTGCGCGGTGCGGGTCGTCGATCCGGTGCCCGAGCACGTGGCGCATGCCGCGACGCTGCCGGGAGTGACCGCTGTGCTCGGCGACGCCCGTGCGTTGCCGGCCGCTTCTGGCGCCGCTGACGCGGTGCTGTTGTTCGGGCCGCTCTATCACCTGCTCTCTCGGACGGACCGGGTGCTGGCGTGGCGCGAGGCCGCCCGGGTGACTCGCCCCGGCGGGGTGGTCGTAGGCGCGACGATCAGCCGGTTTGCCTCCTTCTTCGACGGGTTCGTCAACGACCGCTTCGGTGACGCCGCCTTTCGACCGTTGGTCGAGGGAGCTTTGTCGGATGGGATGCACCGCCCTTCTTCGCCTGATCGCGGCTGGTTCACCAGTGCCTATTTCCACCATCCTGACGAGCCTGCTGCCGAGGCGGCGGAGGCTGGTCTGGTGGTCCAGCAGCGGCTGGCCGTGGAAAGTCCGTTGTGGATGGTGGGGTCGCGGTTGGACGAGATCCTGGCCTCGGCCGAGCGGACCGCCTTGCTGTTGGAGATGCTGCGCCAGGTCGAGGCAGAGCCGACGCTCCTCGGCGCCAGCAGCCATCAGCTCACTGTCGCTGTCGTAGCAGGTGCAGCCGCTTCCTCATGACGGCCGCGCGGGCGGGGTCGGCGTTGATCAGGAACGGCGGCCAGTCCAGGAGCAGAAGCCTTACCTCGGCGGCGTTGGCGGCCTTGCGTAGGACGTCGTCGTAGGGGATGCCGCGCGCTTCGGCGTAGGTGGCCAGCATCGCGGCCCGGGGCGGATCGGCACCGTCGGCCTCGGCGCGCTGCCAAAGCAGAGCAAGATCCTCGGGCCCGGTGCCGATGCCAACCTCCTGCCAGTCCGCCCACACGAGCTCGCCGCCCATCTTGGCCTTGGCGCCGCTCTCGTCGTTCCCGTTGCTTTCGCTGCTCGGGTCGCTCGCGTTACTCGTGTCGCTGTTGCCGCTCCGGTCGTTCCCGTTGCTCTTGCCTGTCCCGTCGCTCTTGTCGCTCCGGTTGCTCTTGCCACCCCCGTCGTTCTTGCCGCTCTCGTCGGTTAGGAGGTTTCCGGCGTGCAGGTCGCCGTGTATCAAGCAGGGTGGTAGCCGCGGCCCGTCGACCGGGGTCGCGAGCTCGTCTTTCGTCCAGAATGCCCGAGAGGTCGCGTCGGGGCTGCGGGGTGGTGCTGGGCGTCTGAGCCAGGGCTGCTCGCCGATCGCGGTCATGACACGTGGATGGTGCAGTTCTCCGAGCTGACGGGCGACCTCGTGCCACCGGCTGGCCGGCCAGTCCTTTGCGGGCGGCACTGGGGTGAGGGCCTCGAGCAGCAGGCAGGTGTCGTCGGCCGCCACCACGTGTGGCACTCGCACCGGCACGACGTTGCCCGCTCGGTAGAACGCCGCCTCGCGCTCGGTCGCCGTCTTGAGCACGAACTCGCTGTCGCCCAACCGGATCCGCGCGACGAAGGCTCCGGATGCCGATCCGGCCAGCATCGTGCTTGAGCGCAAGGACCGGGGGTCGTAGCCGAGCCGGTTGAGGAGGTGTTCCATCAGCGCCTCACCCCGACCGGCGTTGCGAGCCGGTCACGCGCCAGCCGAGCAAGGTCGCGGGCTAGCTCTCGAATCTCGTCCGGCGGCGGGGGTCGGCCGCTGATGTTCTGGCTGCTGACGTGCGGGCGTAGTAGCTCCAGCAGCCGGAACGCCTTCGTGCCGGCCTCGTCGTCGCCGAAGGCCTGGATGCGCGCGGCGGTGCGCGCCATGGTCACGGTTAGCGGGCGTTCGTGCGGATCCGGAGCGCCGACGATGAACCAGTGCTCGACCCAGGCAGTCCAACTGACCAGCTCGACGTAGGCGTCGGCCCGTAGGTCCCAGAGCTTGATCTGCAACTCGCGATCGAGTGTCGCCCGCTGCGCCTTGACGACACCTAGGAACGTGCCGGCGGCGCCGATGAGCGACCCGATCAATGCCCAGACGGGTGTCCATTGCATGAGGAGATGGTGTCAGCGGGGTACGACATTCTTCGATGCCAGCCGTACTACAGTGGCGGATCGTGGATGTTGCCGACGAGCCGATGCCGGTCCGCGCCTGCTGGTTGTCGTGGCTCGCTGTTGCCACCTCGGATCAGGCGGCTCTGGTGCGCAGGCTCGGTTTGACGGAGGTGCGACCGAGCACCTGGCCCGAGGCCGTGAACCTCGTTGACGAGGTCGCGCACAGCCGTGAGGGCCGCTTCTCCACCGTCGTCGTCACTCCGGCCTTGAACGGATGGACACTCGTGTTCGGCGCGTGGCTGGGCCTTCCATACCTCGCGCGCATGGATCCGATCACCAAGCTGTGCGAGGACCTCAGCGCGCGGTACGGCAAGGCTCAGGCATATTTCCACAGCGAGCAGAACGACGGCGAGGCGTGGCTGATCGCCGACCACGGCACCGTCCTGCGGCGATGGATCAGCGAATTCCCGGAAGCGGCGATGGGCGAGCCATTCGGAATCGAGCGGCGCCTACTCGACGAGTTCGGCATCCCGGGCAAGCCAGAAGATCTCGACCCGGACGACGACGAGGACCTGGCATCGGAGTGGGCGGCGACCTGGGGTGACTGCTGGGCGACGACCGTCGCGGCCGAGCACAGCCTCGATCCCACCACCATCGGGCCGTCGACGGCCTCGGTCGGAACCATCTTGGTCGCCAGTACTCCATGATTTGAACTCGCCCGACGGAACGTGGGCCGGGCACACCGGCGGCGAGGAGTCGGCCAGGGCCCGGGCTGACCTAGCGGTCAGCCGGGCCCTGGCCTGCCGGCTAGCCGCGCTCGGCGGTCGCCGGGATTTGGCGGCCGCGGACGACGGCCCGGATCGGCACCGCGCCGGCGACCAGGCCGAGGGCGAGCACCGTGCCGACCAGGCCGGCATAGCGGAGCGGGTCGACGATCAGGTGCAGGCCGCCGTCCTGGGCCAGGCCGAAGGCGCCCAGCACGATCGACGTGACCAGCACGCCCCAGAACAGTGCGACCGCGATCGCGATGCCGGCCTCCATGGTGGCCATCCGGCGGATCTGGACGACCGTGGCGCCGGTCAGGCGGAGGGTGGCGTACTCGTTGCGGCGGCCGACCGTGGCGATCGCGAAGGTGTTGACCACCGCGACGGCGGTGAACACCAGCGCGATGGTGACCATCAGCTCCCAGGCGGCCTTCTGGGTGGACGCGTCGCCGGCCGGCGGGGTGGTCGCGGCCGGCCACGTGGCGCGGATCCGGTTGGCGACGGCCGGGTCGTCGGTGTGCAGGTAGACGGTGGACACCAGGCCACGCGGGTCGTGCGCGGCGACCAGCGCGGCGGGCAGCACGAGGTCGCCGAAGCCGCGGGCACGCTCGTACACCGCTGACAGGCGCAGCGTGGTGGGGACGCCGTCGGCCAGCCAGATCTGGACGTCGTCGCCCACCGTCCACTGCTGCGCCTTCGTCAGGGTCGCGCTGGCCGCGAAGGTGCCGTCGCCGCTGAGCTCACCGTTGCGCACCACCAGGTCGAGGACCGGCGTGCCGGTCGTGGCGAGGCCCTGGGCCGGGTAGTCCTCGGGCTTCCCGCCGGTCACCAGGATCGCCCTGGTCGGGATCGTCGTGGCCGAACCCGTGACGCCAGGAGTCGTGGCCAGGGAGCGTGCCGCGGCGGGCGACAGGCCGGCCGGGTCGCCTACCCGCACGGTCGCCGCGGCGTTGCGGGCGGCGCTTTCCTGTGCCACCACGTTCTCGCTCAGCTTGCCGCTGAGCAGCATCGTCGCGGTGATGCCGAACAGCAGCACCAGCGGCACCGCGACCGCGGCGACCCGGCGGGCCTGGGCCCGCGAGTTGCTGCCGGCCAGCCAGGCGGACGCGCCGCCGAGCCGGGCCAGCCGGCCGGCAGCGGCGGTCAACGGGCGGACCAGGACCGGTGCGGCCGCCGCGACCGCGCAGACCAGCAGCGCACTGGCCACGAAGCTCATGCCGAGACCGAGGTTGCCGCCGAGCGGGACGAAACCGAGCACGCCGACGGCGCCGCCAGCGGTCAGCACCGCGATCACGGTACGCAGGACGCCGCCGCCGGCCGGTGCCAGCGCCGACTCGGTCAGCGCCTGCGCCGGTGCGATCCTGGCTGCCCGCCGGGCCGCGACCCGCGCGGCGACGAAGGTCAGGACCAACCCGCCGACCGCTGCCAGGAGCAGCACCACGGGCGAGAGCACCACGACGAACTGCGCCGGCACCACACCCAGGTCCCGGAAACGGCCCGCGATCAGGTGCGCGATCAGCATGCCCAGCGGCAGGGCCGGGACCGCCGAGAGCAGCCCCAGCAGCACTGCCTCCACGCCCACCAGGCGGCGCAACTGGCCGGGCGTAGCGCCGACGGCGCGCAGCAGGGCGAGCTCCCGCAACCGTTGCCGCACCGCCAGGGCAACGGTGCCGACGAGCACGAACACCGCCGCGAACGCGGTGACGCCGAGCAGAATGCCGAAGACCGAGATCGCGCCGATGTAGTCAGGGAGCGCGCCGGGCAGGTCGGCACGCACCCGGTCCACACCGGTCCACATCGCCGCGTCGCCGACCAACGGGGCTGCCTCGGCCTCGAAGGCCGCGACATCCGCGGTGCGCACTGCGACGGCGGTCGGCCCGGTTAGTCCCGACACAGCCGCAACCGCGCCGTCGGACACGAACAGCGCGCCCTGACCCGCCAGGTGCTGCGCGGCGACCCCTGCGACGGTCACCTGGTGTTCGCCGGTCTTCGTGGTCACGGTCAACGCGTCGCCGACCGACAGGCCCGCCCGGCCGGCCAGATCCGCGTCGACCACCACCGAGTCCCGCTCAGGAGCCGCACCGTCCCGCAGTGTGAACGGGGCCAGCGCCGCCGACGCCCAGCCGTGCCCGATAACCGGAGCGCCGTCAGCGCCGAGGACCAGGTGACCGTCCACAGTGACCGCTACTGGGAACGCGGCGTCCGGAACGGCCGCCGCGACCCCTGGCAGCGCGGCGAGCTTCGCTGCCAGGTCGACCGGCAGCACTCCGGCGCCGGTGAGCCGCTCCGACTTCGTCTTGGTCTTGGTCTTGCCTTCCTTCTTCGACTTGACGCTGGAGGCCTGCACGGAACGTGCGCCGGACACCACGACGTCGGCAGCGGCGAACCGGTCGGCGGTCGGCTTCGCGGTCAGCACCGAGAAGAGCAGGGTGCCGCCGGCGGCGAGCAGGGCGATGGCGAGCACGGCGGCGACGAACGTGCCGACGTAGACACCCTTGTGCCGACTGAGCGTGCCGACGGCGAGACGCGGGATGGGGCTGCTGATCATGGGTCAAGCCTGGTCGAGCACGGCCGCCCCCGACACCCGGCCGTCCGGCGTCTCGCTGGTAGGGCCGTCCCTACCAGTTTGGACACTGACGCCCGGTCCGAACGACGATCGCGGGCCACCGGTAGTGCTGGCCGTACCCCAGCTTCGGGGGTCTTTGGGATTCAGCGCCGCGAGGGAAGATCCATAAGGTCATCCACATGATTTCGATGGATGCCGGTGAGGCGCTGCGCCTCGACTCTGTTCGCAAGGTCTACGGGACGGCCGACAACCCGGTTACCGCACTCGACGGGGTGTCGTTGCGGCTGCCGACGGGTACGTTCACCGCGATCATGGGCCCGTCCGGTTCAGGCAAGAGCACGCTGCTCCAGTGCGCCGCCGGCCTGGACCGGCCCACCGAGGGCACCGTGGCGATCGCCGGCCAGCCGATCCCCAAGGGCAGCGAAGCGGCCGTCACCCGCTTCCGGCGCGACCGGATCGGCTTCGTCTTCCAGCAGTTCAACCTGCTGCCAACACTGACCGCCCTGGAGAACGTCACGCTGCCGCTACGACTGGCCGGCCGAAAGATCGACAAGAAGCGCTGCGCCGGGCTGCTCGCCCAGGTCGGCCTCGGCGACCGCATGAACCACCGCCCGGCGCAGCTTTCCGGCGGGCAGCAGCAGCGGGTGGCGATCGCCCGAGCACTGGCCAGCTCGCCGGCGCTGATCTTCGCCGACGAGCCGACCGGCGCACTCGACACCCGCTCCGCGCGGGACGTGCTGGCGCTGCTCGCCACCGCGGTCCGGGATCACGGCCAGACGGTCGTCATGGTCACCCACGACCCGGCCGCGGCCGCGTACGCCCACTCGGTCGTCTTCCTGGCCGACGGCCGGATCGTCGGCGAACTGGCCCGGCCCACGGCAGACGCCGTCGCCGAGCAGATGACCCGCCTCACCGACGCAGCCGCCCGGCACGCCCCGGTGGGGGTGTGAGCGATGGCTCGGCCAAGGCAAGCTGCGGCCGGTTACGGCAGGCAGCGCGCCCCGTCAATGCCGATCGAAAGCTCGGCCCCCGACTTACTGCGTACGGTGACGGAATTGATGTCGCCGGTGTAGACGACCTTGCCCGCTGCCTCGCAGATCTCCTTGCCGTCGGCTGTGTTGTCGTGGTCCAGTTCGGTGTCGATAGTGACGTTGGTGCACTGGCCGTTCACCGTGACCTTGCGGATCTTTGAGCTTGCGACGAATTCCCTGACCTTGGTGGCAGCGTCGCCGCAGTCGGCCGCCGCGGCCGTGTTCTGGTCGGTCGCGGCTTCGGCCGGTGTGGTGGCAGTGTCGGTCGCGGAGCAACCGCACAACACAGCGGCGCTGGTGAGGAGTGCGAGGATCGCCTGACGAGAAGTCACTGACTCAAATCCTGTCTTCGGGGGCGGGTTCGGGACTTGTCGCCGTGATCAGCCAGCATCCGGCGGGCAATCGATAGTCGGTGCCGGCCGGGCGGAACCGTTCGAGCAGCCGAACCGCGCCGGCCCGGGCGGACTTCTGGGCGGAAGGATGAGCGGCCCGGTAGGCCGCACCAGCGGGACCGATCTCGATCAGCCAAGCGGCGACCGCTTCCGGATCGTTCGGCGCTTGGAGCGTGACGTCCTGCGCGACGACGGCGACGTCGCTGAAGCCCGCCGCGGTGAGCAAGCGACTCACCCGCACCGGGTCAGCGAAGGCGAACGGCCCGGGCTCGTCGCCGATCGGCAACGGCGGCAGCGCACCCAGGAATGGTGCCGCGCCGAGCATCGCCGCCGGCAGCCAAGGGTTCACGCCGCCGTCACGAAACACGGTCGCGGCCAACCGGCCTCCTGCCCGCAGAGATCGCCGGATCGTCGTCAGCCCGGCGACCGGATCCGCGAAGAGCATCAGCGCCATCCGGGAGTGGACGGCGTCGAACGGCGCTCCGGACACGCGATCGAGGGTCTCGATGTCGCCGGTCAGGAATCGCAGACCCGGCCCGGCGAACCGGGCCTGCGCGGCCGCCACCATCGCCGCGGCGATGTCGAGGCCCACGGCGCTGCCCGACGGTGCCACCGCCCTGGCAAGCTCGGCGGTGGCGCCGCCGCACCCGCAGCCGACGTCCAGCACCCGGTCCCCGGGCTGCGGGCGCAGCCAATCGAGCGCCGCGGCCCCCAACGGCCGGCCGAGCTCGTCCTGCCAGTCGGCATACGTGATCCAGCCGGGTGCCGCCTGCGCCCAGAAGACGGCATTGCGGGCACGCAGAGCGGCGACATCGGTCATCAGAACGGCATCTCGGCACCGTCGACGCTGGCCGACCGGAACTTCGCGGCCTTGGTCGGGTCGAAGCCGTCCTCCTGCGCGGCCAGGCCCGCGGCGCGGACCAAGCGCTCCGACTGGAAACGACGAAACGCGGCCTCGTCCACCCAGACGTTGACGATCCGCCAGCCCTCCTCCGACGGGCCGGCGACGTGGGCCAGCAGGCCCGGCGGACGGTCCGGGCCGAGGTGCTTCTCGACCTGCCGGTACTCCTGCTCGGTGACTCCGGGCATGTCTTGAACGACGCCGAACGGCATATCGACCACCTAAGACTCTAGCCAATAGAGTGAAGCTCTATCTAATAGTGGACTACGCTGCCCCCGTGGCTGTCAACCGCCGGTATGTCTCGCCGAGGCGTCAGGAGCAGGCACGGCTGACCAGGCAAGCGATCCTCGAAGCCGCCGCCAAGTTGTTCGTCGACCCCGGCTATGCGGCTACTCCGCTGACCGCCATCGCCGCCGAGGCCGGCGTCGCCATCCAGACCGTGTACGCGGTGTTCGGCAACAAGCGCCAACTGCTCTCCGACCTGGTCGACGTCACCCTGGCCGGCGACGACGAGCGGGTGGCGATGCAGAACCGGTCGTTCGTCACCGACATTCGCGGGCTGACCGGCCTGCGGCCCAGGCTCGCCCGATTCGCTCGGCACCTCGCGGAGGTCCACGCCCGGCAGGCTCGCGTGATGCTGGCACTCGCCGGAGCGGCCACCGCCGATGCCGACGCCTCAGCGATCTGGCGCAAGAATCTCGAGGAACGCCGCCACGGCATGCTGATGTTCGCCGCGGACCTGGCCGAGACCGGCGAGGTGCGGATCGATCAAGAACAGGCCGCCGACGTGCTGTGGCTCGCCCAGGACGTCCGCAACTACGACTGGCTCGTCCTTCAGCGCGGCTGGTCAACCGAACAGTTCGAGCGATGGTTCGTGGAGAGCGTCGCCGCCGCTCTGACGTGAGAAGGACCCACTGCTGTTGACCGCCCCTGCCAGATGGTGCTAATAATACTAGCACTATGAGATGGACGGTTGATCACTCTTCGCGCGAGGCCTTGCCCCTTCAGATCGTGGCTTGTGTTCGTCGGGGTGTGGCTTCCGGAGAGCTTGCTGTTGGTGAGCAACTACCGCCGGCGGCCGAGTTGGCCGGGGCGCTGTCCGTCGACCGCAACACGGTGCTGGCCGCCTACCGGCAACTCCGCGACGACGGCGTCCTGGAGTTTCGCCGGGGGCGCGGCGCACGGGTCGCGTCCGCCGTCACCGAGCCTGTCCCCGTTACCGAGGCGGCTCAGAGGCTTGTGACTGTTGCTCGCCAGCACGGCCTAGGACGACAGGACCTGCTTCGGCTCATCGAGAAGCTGACGTGACACATCGAAAGGACGGCGCCCGATGACAGCATCCGCACTGCCCGGGCCGGGCCGGTACTCGATCTACACCGGCCGGTCGACGAACTGGCCCTTCGTGGTGGGTGGCAGCGCTGCCTTGTTGGTGCCGCTGCTCGTCCTGGGAAGCCTGTCTCGCGGCAGTTGGCTCGACCCGGCGGGACCCGCGATTCCACTGCTGGTGGCCGCCGTCGCCCTGGTCGTCACCGGACTGACCGGATTGAGCGTCCGGACGGCGGCCGGACCCAACGGGGTATCCGTCCACTGTGGGCTCCTGGGATGGCCGCGCCACACCTACCGCCTGGACGAGGTCGAGCACGTCGAGGTGATCGACCTGAAGCCCTCGCTGTGGCGCTTGTCCCTGGGCTTCTGGTGGACGCCTCGCCACACCTACTACGCGGTCCGGACCGGATCGGCCCTGCGGCTGGTGCTGCACACCGGCCGAAGCGTCACCATCACCGTGCCGGACCCGCACGCCGCCGTCGCGATCATCCGCGAGGCGAAGTCAGCCTGACAACGCCCCGTCGATCAACGCACGCAAAGCCGCGCAGTGCGCCTCGTACGCCTGCTGGCCCGCGTTCGTCATCTTGTAGGTAGTGCTCGCGCCCTTCCCGCGCCCGCCCTTGACCGACGTGACGTAGCCAGACGACTCCAACGTGGACATCTGTTTCGACAGGTCCGACTCGGCGATGTCCAACTGTTCCCTCAGGAACCGGAACGAGGCCGTCGGGGCGTTGGCCAGGATTGCCATCGCGGCCAGGCGTTTGGGGGCGTGGATGACCGGGTCCAGGCCGCTGATCACGACAGCCTCGACCGCACCTCGGTCGCCGCCCGCGCATAACGCCGTTCGTAAGCCGCGATTCCGCCGGTGACCAGCACGAAGGCCACCCCGGCCGCCACCAGGGGGCCGGTCAGCCACCAGGTAAGCGCGACCGACGACACGATCGCCAAGGCGCCGATCAGATACCTCCGCCACACGGCCGCGATCTCCGACGGTGGCCGGCCCCGCCCGGGAAAGGGCAGGGCCCCGTGCCGCCGCCGCGCCCAGAAGACGAAGACGAGCTCGAGCGCGATCAGCACACCCAGCGCGGCAAGGAACAACGCGGCGTTGACCCGCCACCACACGAACGTGGCGACGATGCCGGCCACCCAGGCGCCGACGGCAGGCGCGTACCACCACGGGCTCGGCGGGTACTGGACGTACGGGGCCGCCGAGGCGCGCTCGACGGCCCGAAGCTGCTCCCGCGCCTCGGCGATCTCCATGGCCGAGACACTACGAACTACTTTCCACTTTTGCAAGTGGAAAGTGTGCAAGCGGAAAGTTAGCGTGACCTGGGCAGACAATCCTTCTTGTACTTCAGGCCCGAGCCGCACCAGCAGACCTCGTTGCGCGCCGGCGGCCACGGGATGTGCGCGCCGGGCTGGGCCGCCAACTCGGTCGCGTACCGGCTGCGGATCTCCGCGTCCGTCGGCTCCCCGCCGTGCTGCCGGGCGAATCCCGCCAGCCCGTCGGCCGACGCCCGGATCACGCTCAGGCCCGCCCCGCCCGCGTCCGCCTGGCGGACCAGGTGCTTTTCCAACCGCGCCCGGTGGCCGTCCCAGTCCGGTCCGTAGACCTCCGCCAGCGCGGGCACGGACTCCAGCAGCCGGTCGAACTCCGGCTGAGCGAAGAAGACCAGATCGGCCTCCGCGGACTGCGGCTCGGCCGCCCGGCGCGACAGTTGCGCCTCCAGTCGGTCCGCCAGGTCGTCCTGCTTGTCGTGCGCCAGGTTCAGATCACGACGTACCCGGTGTCGCTGCTGCAGCAGGAAGAACAGCACCCCCGGCGCTTCGTCGGAAGCGAGGGAAGCCGGTTCCCCGCGAGCGGCGATCAGCGATTCGGCCGCCGAGCTCAGCCACTCTTCCGCCACCGCCGTGCGACCGCCGGCCTCCAGCGCCGCGCTCACGTAGGCAGGCGCGTCGGGCTGCTCGGTCAACAGCGGGCGCAACTCGGTGACCACAGCCAGAGCTTCGTCGTCGTGGCCGCCGACCCGGAACAGGATGCGGGCGCGCAGCGCGCGGGCGAAGGCAGCGCCGGGAGCGTCGTCCTCGGGATAGGCCGCAACCGCCCGGTCCGCGTACGACAGCGCGGCGTCCAGTCGGGCCCGCACCTCGGCGATTTCCGCGGCCAGGGTCAGCGCGAACCCGGCATCCTCCTGGTCCGCCAGCCGGCGTTCCTCCACGGCGAGCGCCAGGTCCGCGGCCACGCCCAGGGGATCGGCCGTCCCCAGCGCCGTGCGGCGGAGTTCTTCCAGGTCAGCACTCGTGAGCACGTCTCTTGTCAGCACAACTTCACGGTACGTCGGTTGCGGGCCACGAAGACGCAGGATCACCTGTTACCCACGCCTCATAGCTCGCCCCACGTCCCAATCCGGTCAGCGCAGCTGTCGACATAGGACTGCTCGGAACCGCACGAAACCCAGTGCTAGAGAGCCGACGCGGGTGGTTCCGGCAGCAGGCCACGCAGGACCACGTCGGCAAGGGCATCGGCGATCCGGTCCCGGTCCTGCTCGGCGACGGGCGCCGCGGCCGGGTCGATCCGGTCGACGATCGGGTTCTGGGCCAGCGCCAGCGCGGGGCCGATGAGGGCGAAGTAGAGGACGTGCGACGGCACGTCCGGCGCCTTCCCGACCTGGGCGAGCGCCGAGACGGTGGGCTCGATGCTGTCCCAGAACGGCTTGATGAACAGCCGGTGCAGGTAGTCGAGGCGGTCCGAGTCGCGGGTCGACTCGTCGGCGATCAACCGGTTCAGGTCGGACGCCGCCGCGGCCATCCGGTAAAGCTGGCGGACCACCCACTCGAGCCGATCGGCGTCGTCGGAGTGCCGTGCGAGCAGCTCATCCCGTTCCTCCTGCACGCCGGCGAGGGCGAAATCGACCACCGCTCGCCAGAAGGCCGACTTCGACCCGTACCGGTCGTGGATGAAGTTGTGGCTCACGCCCAGCCGCCGGGCGAGCTCACGCATGGTGGTCGCCTCGTACCCGAGCTCGGCGAACGCTTCGAGGCCACGCTGAAGGATCTCGCTCTCGTCGAGTCCGACGGACGTGTTCTTGCGGCGCTGCGCGGTCAAATCCGGTGTTCCCATCCTGGTGGCGGCGACGACCAAGTATGACGCGCGCGCTTCTGACGAGGGGTGGGTCGCGAGCGCTAGCTGGGGCTCCTGTGGCCGCTACCAGAACGCCTGAGCGGAAGATCGGGTAGATTGGGTGTAGACGGCCCCCGACGGCTCTGCCGCGGAGGCCGTGATATGCGTCCGGTCAGCGGCGCGCAGGCCCCCGGTCCGCGCCGAACCGCACGCCCCCTTGACGTTCGGAGATCCACATGGCGGCACGCCGCCCGCAAGAACTGCCCAGCTCCACCCCCTCGTTCGCCGACCTCGGGCTTTCGGCCGCGCTCATCGCGCCGCTGGCCCGTGCCGGCGTCACCGCACCCTTCCCCATCCAGGCCGTCACGCTGCCCGACTCGCTCGCCGGCCGCGACGTGCTCGGGCGTGGTCGCACGGGTTCCGGCAAGACGTACGCCTTCGTCCTGCCGCTGCTGGACCGGCTCGCCCGCGAGAACAAGCAGCGCCGGCCCGGCCGGCCGCGCGCGCTGATCCTGGCGCCGACCCGCGAGCTCGCGACCCAGATCGAGGCGACACTCGTACCGCTGGCCAAGGCGCTTTCCCTGCGTACCGTGACCATCTTCGGCGGCGTCGGCGCGGGTCCGCAGATCACCGCCCTGCGCAACGGCGTAGACATCGTCGTCGCCTGCCCCGGGCGCCTCGACGACCACGTCCGCAACGGGCACGCGCGGCTCGACGCGATCGAGATCACAGTGCTCGACGAGGCCGACCACATGGCCGACCTCGGCTTCCTGCCCGTGGTCAAGCGGTTGCTCGACCAGACTCCGCGGACGGGTCAGCGCATGCTGTTCTCGGCGACGCTGGACGCCGCGGTCGACGGTCTGGTTCGGCGCTTCCTGAACAACCCGATCACCCACAGCGTCGACTCGGCGAAGTCGCCGGTCGTCAAGATGGCCCACCACGTGCTGCACGTGCGCCACGACGACCGGTTGGCGGTGCTGACCGATCTCACCTCGGCTCCCGGCCGCACCCTGGTCTTCACCCGCACGAAGCGGGGCGCGAAGGCGCTCACCCGTCGGCTCGTCGCCGGTGGCGTGCCGGCCGTCGAGCTGCACGGCGACCTCGCACAGGGCGCGCGTACCCGCAACCTCAACGCCTTCACCGAGGGCAGCGTGCAGACGCTGGTCGCCACCGACATCGCGGCCCGCGGCATCCACGTCGACGACGTCGCGCTGGTCATCCACGCGGATCCGCCGGTCGAGCACAAGGCGTACCTGCACCGTTCCGGTCGCACGGCCCGCGCCGGCGCCTCGGGCATGGTGATCACCCTGATGACCGACAGCCAGGTCGCTGACGTACGCCAACTGACCCGCGAAGCCGGCATCCGGCCCACGACGACGCGGCTGGGCCCTGGCGACCCGTTCCTGGCGGAGCTGGCCCCGGGCGAGCGGACGTTCGTCAACCCGCCGCCGACCCCCGAGCGGGAGACCATGCCGCGGCAGCGCCGGACCCCCGGC
Organism: Asanoa ishikariensis; assembly: GCF_900107455.1. Lineage (GTDB taxonomy): Bacteria > Actinomycetota > Actinomycetes > Mycobacteriales > Micromonosporaceae > Asanoa > Asanoa ishikariensis. The sequence continues at coordinate 469,049 of NZ_FNQB01000001.1, forward strand.
CGCCGGGCACCGCAACCCACCCGGGACGCTGCGCCGGCCCGTGCCGCCAAGCCGGCTCGCACCGGCCAGGGTGGCCAGGGCCAAGGCCAATCAACCGCCGGCTCCCGGGGCGGCAACGCCGCGACCTTCTCCAGCCGCAGCCGGGTCGGTCGCCGCTGATCACGGCGCGCCCGTGGCCCACGGGCGCAGGGCGACATCCGTCGCCTTTTGCACCGCCGCCTGCACGGCAGCCGGGTCGTCGAGCCGATCAACATCGGCTAGGAGCACCTGCAAGGCGGCGGTGATCGCACCGACGAACGCGCCGGTCAGGGCGGCCGCGCCAACCTCGTCGAGCTGTTCGGGAAACGCGGCAGCGAGGTGCCGCGCGATCTCGCCCTGCGCGTCGGTCTGAATCTGGAGCGCGCGGCCGCGTACCGCCGGAATGTCCCGGATGTAGCGCAACCGCAGCGCCGCCAGCCGACCGGACAGGTCGTCGCTGTCGTCGCCGACCCGGTGCAGCGCCCGCAGCAGGACCTCGGCCGGGCTCTCGTGCGGCCTGCGATCGGCGATCGCGTCGACGGCCGCCTGCACGCGGGCGTCGCTTTCGGGGAACAGCAGCTCCTCCTTGCTGGGGAAGTAGCTGAAGAACGTGCGAGTGCCGATCTCCGCCGCGGCCGCGATGTCGGCGATCGTCGTCTCGTCGTAGCCGTCGCGCTCGAACAGGGCGGTCGCCGCCTCGACCAGCGCCTGACGGGTGCGGACACGCTTGCGGTCACGAAGAGACATGCGCGGAGCTTATCGCACCAACTGCAAAATCGCAGCCATTGCATTTCCGCACTGAGTGCAGTTAACGTCGAGGGCATGACCTCCGTGCTGATCTCGGGTGCCGGTGTCGCCGGCCCGACCCTCGCCTACTGGCTGGCCCGCCACGGCTTCGCCGTCACGCTCGTCGAGCGCGGCGCCGGCCCCCGGTCCAGCGGCAACCCCGTCGACGTGCGCGGCCCCGGATGGGCGGTCGCCAACCGGATGGGCGTCGTTCCCCAGCTCCGTGCGGCCGCGACCCAGGCCACCGCGATGCGGCTCGTCGACGCCACCGGCCGCTGCCTGGCCCGGGTGCCGATGCCCGCCACCCGCGGCGACGAGGTGGAGCTACCTCGCGGCGACCTGGCCTCGGTGCTGCTCGACGCCGTCCGCGACGACGCCGAGCTCATCTGGGACGACACCATCACGCGGCTCACGCAGGACGACGGCGGCGTCGACGTCACCTTCGAGCGCGCCGCCGCTCGCCGGTTCGACTTCGTGGTCGGCGCCGACGGTCTGCACTCGACGGTGCGGCGGTTGGCGTTCGGTCCCGAGCAGGCGTTCGTCCGCCACCTCGGCCTGCACGTGGCGACGCTGCCGCTCGGCTCGGACGAGGGCACCGACGTCCTGCTGCACAACACTCCGGGCCGGCTCGTGTCGATCCACCCGGCCCGCGGCGCGGCCCTGGCCGCCTTCATCTTCCGGTCCGCGCCCGTGCCTGGCTTCGACCACCGCGATCTAAATCAACACAAAAAGTCATCACCATGGCGTACGCGGACGCGGGTTGGCGGGTTCCGGAGTTGCTGGACCGGCTCGTGGCGGCCGACGACCTCTATTTCGACGCGGTCAGCGAGGTCCGGCTCGACTCCTGGTCCCGGGGCCGCGTCGCGCTGCTCGGCGATGCCGCGTCCTGCGTCTCGCTGTTCGGCGACGGCTCTTCGCTGGCCATGGCGGGCGCGTCGACGCTGGCGGCAGCGCTGGCCGCCGACCCGTCGCACGCTTTCGCCGCCTACGAGTCGACGCACCGCAAGCTGGTCGCGCCGAAACAGCGCCGCGTCGGCCGAGCCGCGGGCCTGCTGGTGCCGAAAACCCGGCTCGGCCTCGCCACCCGCGACCTGGCCGCGCGCAGCGTGTCCGCTTTTCGACAGCGGGCGGCTTGATCGGTAGCCGTCACTGTCGGCGTCGCATAGGTTGGCGACAGACGCACCGAAGGCGAGGCCAGCCATGCGAGTCGCGGAAAGACCGGATTCGGCCGATCCCTTTCGCGACCTACGCGCGCTGATCGAGACGCTTCCGGTGCCGTCGGCGCCGGCCACGTACACGCAGCGGGAGGCGGCCCTCGGTCTCGCACTGATGGACCTTTCGCTGCGCCTCGAGCACGTACCGCGGGTGGCCGAGCACCTGACGCTGATCGACCGTGGCCACATGACCCGCTCGGTCAGCGTCGACGTCGACCTCCAGGCGATCGCCGGAGCACAGCGCAGACGGATTACCACCGGCTCCTCACTGTGGATACCCGTCTCGCGATACAGCCGCAGCGACCTGGCGCCGGTGGTGGTCAAGGACTCGACCGGCGCGGTGGTGCCTCGCTTCACCCACCGCGACTCAAACCGGGTGACCGCGGCCGCGTTCGTGCGGCTGTTGTCGATGCTGATCGACGCGCACCCGGACGTCACCGCCCGCGACACGGTCGTGCACAAGCTCCGGCACACCCACCAGCGATCCCGCTGGCTGCTCGAGGCGGCGATCGCCGAGCTAGTGACCGCGGGGTCGTTGCCCGAGACGGGGATCCGCACGCCGTTGGACTACGCGCTGCTGCCGGCGCTTTCCGGCGCACCCGGGCGCGAGGTCGACGCTCGGGCCGTGCGCGACCTCGCGCTGGCCGGGCTCGACGAGCTGTGGCCGGCCGACGCCCGGTTGCCGTTCGCGCATCTGCTCCGGTTGGCGTGCAGCCAGTACATGCTGGTCGTGCTGCTCGATGCCGCCCACCCGCGCCGGTTCCTGACCTGGGACGCGCCGCTGCTGCCAGGCCGGCGCCCGCGCGCGCCGATCCAGCGGCTCGTGCAGAGCCTGCTGCCGGTCAACCGCGAGTTCGTGGTCGAGTACGAGACCGCCATTCCCCGGTCTGTCGGCGCGTACCACCTGACGGTCGAGGTCAACGAGGAGGTCAGCGTCCGCCGGTTCGTGCTGTCCAGCGACGTCGACGACGACTTCGTGCAGACGCTGAGGCAGGACGTGGAAATGCTGGCGTCGGCGAGCGCCGGAGCCGGCGTTGGCGTTGGCGAGCAACCGCATCGCAAGTTGCTTGAGCTCGAGCTTCAGGGCATCGCTTCCCGGCTCGCGGAGGTCGGCCGCCGGCGGTTGACCGACCTGACCAACTACCGGCGCTACATGGCCGAACGGCACCGGTCGCTGGGTGTGGCCGCTCCTGCCCTTCTTGGTGCCGACGAGGTCGTCGCCGCGTTGGGTCGAGGCGACTGCTCCGTGCCGGTCCTGGCCGCGTTCGCCGCGCACTATTCCGCCGACAGCATGCGCCATCTCGCACGCGGCCCGCTCGCCGGCGAGGCGCTGCCCGCCCTGGCCGCCGGGATCCGCGACTACCAGCTCGGCCACGACATCACCACCGACAACGACCCACGCGAGAACGGCGCACACGCGCACTGGCGCCACCCTCCGCTCGACCTGAGTCCACACTCGACGGCGCCGGTGCGGGCCGTCGCCTATCTGTCGCTGGCGGACGAGGCGCCGGCCCTGATCGAGGGCATCACCCGGATGGTGGTCGGACTCGCGCTCGTCGTCCTAGGAATCGGCACGCTGCTCACCGGCGGTCCACAGTGGCTCTACTCGGGCCGCATCGTGCCCGACTCGGTCCCGGCACAGGCCGACGCCGTCGTCGCGGTGCTGTTGCTGGTGCCGGGCCTGCTGATCGCGCGACTCGACCTGCCCAGCACCCATTCGGTGCTCGGGCAGCTACGCCAGTTCCAGCGCACGATCGCGTTCCTCTCCGTAGCGGTGACCACGGGCCTGGCCATCGCGGCCGGCACCGTGCACACGGACCACGCGATCACTCGCGCCCTCCAGGCAGGCGTGGCGGTGCTGGGCTTCATCCTGGTGTGCTGCCTGCTGGAGTTCCTGGCGCGCCGGGCCCGGCGCCGAAACCCGGTGCCCTGGTCCGACCGCCTGCCGCACTGGCTCACGGCGACTGCCCCTCGGCCCCGCCGGGCGTACGCCCCGGACGCGGTCTTCGACGCACGTGGTGAGGTGTGACATGGCGCTGCGGACGTCCCGGTCAACGGAACTGGCCAGAATCGCCGCCGAAGCCGCAGCCGCGGATGCCTCCTCGGTGCGCCTCAGGCTGGTCCACGGGCCGGCCGGCGCGGGCTTTCAAGGGCTGATCAAACCGTTCCCGGACCTCGACCCACCCCTGCACGAACAGGCCCAGTGGCCGAGTGACTTCTGGACGTTCTCAGTCGCGGGCCTCGCGATGTCCGTCTGCGCCTGGCCGGCGGCGGCGACGGTGTTCAGCTCGCCGTTCGAGGTCGGCGCGCCGCGCCCGACGGACCACCCGGACACCTTCGCCTACGACGGATTCTCGGTCCCCAACCCGGGCTTCCTGAACGAGCCGAACCGGCGGATCGACGCCCTGCTCACCCTCAACAGCACGCACTGGGCACCGTCCTATCGCGACTGCCTGGTGACAGGCGTGGTGCTGGCGCGGACGTGCTCACTCGCGGTCTCCCGCGGCCAAAGCCCGATCGTGCACCTGCACACGCCGGTATCACCGTTCATCGACCAACAGATCTCGGCGCGGGGTGACGGCTCGTTGGAGCGGTTGCGGGACGCGGTCGGCCCGTGCGTGCGGGTGTCGGTCGCGGTGAACCCCCAGGAGCCAACGGCCCGGCTCGCCTTCGAACAGGGCCTGGTCGCCCTGGCGGAGGAGTTCGGCCTAGGTCTGAAGCTCAACGACCGCCGCTTCAACCGGGTGCCAGGCGAGTGGTTCACGATCCGGGGCTTCGACCGGGAGCGCTACCGCCAGGTGCGGGCGAGGCTCTTCCCGGACACCCCGATGCACCTACCCAAACACGCGATGATCGCGAGCGTGATGGGCCCGGCCCGCCTAGGGATGGCGGCCGACGTGATCTCCCGGCTGAGCGCCAACGGCGTCGGCGTCCTAGCCGCTGCGGTCTCGTCGGTGCGCAAGATCGGCTTCGTCAACCTGGTCCTGCCACTGGCGGAAGGAGCCGACCTGGCCGCACCGGCGTGGTCGGGCCAATGGGACGACGGGGTCAAGCTGATCGCGGAACGCTGCCGGACGTTTGACGCTGTCGGGGCGGACCATGGTGAGGTCGCGGCGTACAAGGTGGCGTTGAGCCCGCCTATGCCGTGCTCTTATCCACGTTCGAGCCGTCGGACCGGGGCGTCGGTGACTGGTCGGGTGCCTTATCCGTTGTGGCTGCGGTGGGACGTGCCCAACCGGACGGTGGGCTCGCCGTTGTTGCTGTCGATGGTGGAGCAGAACCTGGCTGCCTATGCGGAGCAGACGGAGGTGGCATACGCGCAGGCCCGGGTTGGTCGCGGCGACATGGTGCGGGGCCGAGCCAAGTTGGTGGTGCTCCTGGCGGAGCCGCCACGAGATGTCGCGGACGCACAGGCGTTGCTGAACGAGGTGGCGGAGCGGGTCCAGGAGCGGACGCTGGAGCAGTTGTCGGATGCGCGATTGGTGGGGCCGGGCCAGGTGCGGCTGCGGCTTTCGCCGAGGGAGCGCTGGCTGACGTACGCCGGCATCTCGGCGTAGACATCGATGCGGGCGTCCCGGGCGTACCTGACCGAGCCGGAACTGCTGCCCGAGCTGCTTGGGATCGACGGTTGCCACGACCTGCGCGAGACCCTCTCGGACCGGCTCGTCGCGCGGCGTACTTTTCACCGGCGTACGTATCCCTCCGGCACGACCGGTTCCAGCAGGCGGAGCGATGCGGCGTCGCGGGGCAGCCAGTCGTAGTCGAGCTGCTCCCGGCCGTCCGACTCGCGTACCGTCCGGACCAGATGGAAGGTTTCGGCGTCGACCCAGATGTCGTCGGTGGCGCCGGGACTCTCCCGCCGGATGTGCAGGGTGTCGTTCCCGTCGATCACTTCCGCACCGACGAGGTGGAACAGCCCGCTCTCGAGCAACGAGCGAGGGTCTTGGGTCTCGGGAAGCGAGTCGCCTTCCGGGAAGCGCATGAGACGTGTCGTCCACGTGCGGTCGGTGTGGTCGACGTTGGTGTGCAGCCAGGTAATCGCGCCCGACGGTTCCTTCTCCACGTCACGCCAGGTCTCGCTGTTCCGCGCGCCGGGCTGTGGGGTCAGGGTTCGGCAGTGCCTGTCCGTGGTGACGGGATCCCGCCAGCATTCCTGCGACATCGGCACGCCGTCGGCATACGTGGCGGTCCACACGGAATGCTCGATGTCGTCGCCGGCAAGTGCCGCGGACGCCTGCTTGGTGATCGCGGCGACGGACAGCATCTCCGGTTGGCGGGATGTCTGGCCCAGCGTGGCCGTCACCGCGATGGCCACTGCCGCAACGGCACCGACGGTGGTCAGCGAGCGACGGCGGCGACGACGGTGTTGCCGGGCGGCGTGTGCGACCAGACCGTCGGTGGGACGCAGGCCGTGCGACCACGACCGCATGCCCTCCGCGAGTTCTTCCTCCAGGCGGGTTGTCATCGTGACGCTCCATTCGCTAGGTCTTCCCAGTTCGCGGTGAGTTCGCGGAGCCGTGCCAGCCCGCGTGACGCGTTCGACTTGACGGTGCCGACGGCGCAGCCGAGCACCGTGGCCGCCTCCGCCTCGGTGAGCTGCTCGAAGTAGCGCAGGACCAGCACGGCACGCTGCTGGACCGGCAGGTCGGCCAGGGCACGCACCAGGGCGTCCCGCAAGGCGATGGTGTCGGTGCTGTCGGCGGTCGGCTCAGGTTCGACCGGGACGACGATCTCCGGCCGGCGGCGGCGTGCCCGCCATGAGTCGACCGCGAGGTGGTACATGGTGCGCCGCAGGTAGGCTTCCAGGTCGCCCTCGACCCGCCACCACGCACGCATCGTCCGCTCCAGGGCGGCTTGCAACAGATCCTCGCCCGCGGCACGGCTGCCGGTCAGCAGCGCCGCCGTGGCAAGCAACGCCGGTCCGCGTTCGGCCACCAAAGCCGTCAGCGCGTCGTACTCGCGCATCGGCACTCCCCTCGTCGCCCACCAAGGACGACCAGAGACGCCGAAGGGTTGCTCCGAACCCGCGACAAATTCCGTCAGCGTTCCGGTCCGTCATGGGTGAGGCCAGGCAGCGTTCGGCGTGCGGCATCGCGACGGCGAACTCCGGGCTTCGGGTGTCACGCAGCAAAAGCACGGAGGCCCGGATCGCATGGGATCCCTGGGACGTTTTCGGCGCCGGGTGGTCTCAGGTGGTGGGGGTTGCTACGCAGAATTCGTTGCCCGCCGGGTCGGCGAGGACTGTCCAGCCGAAGCCCTGCGGCATCTTCTGACGGTCGACGACCGTCGCGCCCAGGTCCAGGAGGCGGTCGATCTCCGCGGCTGGGTCGCCGTCGCTGCTCCAGTCAAGGTGCACTCGGTTTTTGACCGTCTTGGGCTCCGGGACTCGTTGGAAGCCCAGGCACAGGCCCGGCGTCTCGCCCAGGATGAGGAAGTCGTTCTCGTGGCGCCAGGACTCTCTTAGGCCTGTGGCGGCCGCCCAGAAGCTGGCCAGGGTCGCCGGGTCGGCACAGTCGAAGGTCACCATGCGGGTCTGCAGCGCCATGACTTCGTACCCTAGTCCCGTTTTGTCCTGGTCAGGATGTCTTTTCTGCTATGAAGGCCAGCATCTGCCGCCAGGCGTCCTCGACGTCTGCCTGGTGTTGGCCGAAGGAGCGGTCGAAGAAGCTGTGGCCCGCGTTCGGATAGACCGTCATGCGCACCTCGGCGCCATGTGCGCGGACCCGGTCCGCGAACTGCTCTACCTCCGCCACCGGGGTGAAGTCCTGGCCCGCGGCCAGGATCTGGAGCGGCGACGTGATCTCGTCCGCTACGTCCGTGACCCGCGACGGCACGCCGTAGAAGCCGATCGAGCCCCGCAGGTCGTCGCTCGCCGCGGCCTGGCGCCAGGACATCGCGCCGCCGAAGCAGAAGCCGACCGTGAAGAGCGAGCCAACTCCCTGGGCGCGCAGCCAGGACGACGCCGTCGACGCGTCCAGGCGGACGTCCGAGAAGGCCAGGGCGTCGACATGCTCTCGGTACGCGAAGTCCTCGCCGCGCTCACCGCGGCCCGCGGTCCGGCCGAAGTAGTCGAAGGCCAGCGCTGACAGGCCGGCCGCCGCGAAGCTTTCCGCCAGTTCCTTGTAGAAGACATGCAGGCCGCGTACGTCCGGGAAGATCACGATGCCGCGGCCGGTGGGCGACTCCGGGTGTGCGAAGTAGCCGTCGAACTCCGTGCCGTCGGGGGAGCTCAGCACCACCGGGCCGTGTGCGCCGACCGGGCCGGGGTTTGGCGGCTGTGGCGGACGGGCCTCGTCTCCGTAACACATGGGATCATGGTGCCACCATGCGTATCGCTGTGCTCGACGACTACCAGGACGCCGCTGCGGGCAGTGCCGACTGGGGTGCGCTCGACGTCACCTTCTTCGGTGATCACCTAGCCGGCGAGGACGAGCTCACCAACCGCCTGGCGCCGTTCGACGTTCTGGTCGCGATGCGCGAGCGCACCGCCTTTCCCGAGACTCTGCTGAGGAGACTGCCGGCCCTGCGGCTCCTGGTCACCACCGGCATGGCCAACGCCGCCATCGACCTGGCGGCCGCGGCCGTGAACGGGGTCACGGTCTGCGGCACCCGGATGTTCCAGCCGTCCACGAGCGAGCTGACCTGGGGACTGATCCTCTCGCTCGTGCGGCACATCCCGGCCGAGGACGCGGCGTTGCGCGCCGGGCGTTGGCAGACCACCGTCGGCACCGAGTTGTCCGGCCGCACGCTCGGCGTCGTCGGGCTGGGCACGATCGGGAGCCAGGTCGCCGCTGTCGGGCGGGCGTTCGGGATGCGGGTGGTCGCCTGGAGCGAGCACCTCGACCATCCGGACCGCGTCGACAAGGCCGACCTGTTCCGCCAAGCCGACATCGTGACCGTCCACTACAAACTGAGCGCCCGCAGCAGGAACATCGTGGGCGCTCCAGAGATCGCGTTGATGAAGTCCGGCGCGTTCCTCGTCAACACCTCGCGTGGGCCGCTCGTCGACACCGGTGCGCTGGTCGCCGCGCTCGAAGAGGGCCGGCTCGGCGGTGCCGCCATCGACGTCTACGACATCGAGCCGCTGCCGGCCGACGACCCGTTGCGGCGCGCGCCGAGAACGATCCTTACCCCGCACATCGGGTACGTGACCGAGGCCGGCTACCGGACGGCGTACGGCGACGCCGTCGAGGCGATTCACGCGTACGCCGCCGGCGCTCCGATCAGGCTGCTCTAGACCGGCGTCGAGCCGGGGCAGCCGACCTTGTCGAGGGCCTGGGTGAGTGTCACCAGGTCGAAGTCGGCGAAGTTGTCCGTGATGCGCTGCCGGGTCGAGCGCAGGTGGGTCGGGTACGCGGCTTCGAGTCGGGCAAGCCCTTCCGGCGTGAGCACCGCGTGCCAGCCTCGGCCGTCCGCGTCGCAGCGGATCCGCCGGACGAAGCCCTCCGACTCCAGGCGGGCCACCGCGCGGGTCATGCCGCTGAGTGAGAGGTCACAGGCTGTAGCCAGCTCGTTCATCCGTAGCCGCTTCTCCGGCGCCTCGGAAAGGTGCATGAGCGTGCTGTATTCGGTGAGCGAGATGCCGGCGTCCTGGCGCAGGTCGTGGTCGATGAGCTTGGGCAATACCGTCATCACCCGCCCCAACGTGCGCACGAGTGCCTCCTCGTCGGCGCTCAGGGGCTCGACGGCGGGCTCTGTGACGGGACGCATACGACCAGCTTACTTGCTCGCGCAAGGAACTGCTCGTATGTTTGCTTGACGAAGCAAGGACTTAACCCCGAGTCCTTCTCTCGACGAGCAGGGATAAGCACATCGTGACCAGAATCGGAATCATCCTCGGCAGCACCCGCCCCGGCCGCAACGGCGAGGCAGTCGCCAAGTGGGTGCACGAGCACGCCAGCAAGCGCACCGACGCCGAGTTCGAGCTTGTCGACCTGCTCGACTACAAGCTTCCGCACCTCGACGAGATCGGGCTGCCGAGCATGGGCAACTACCAGCAGCCGCACACGCTGGCGTGGGCCGAGAAGATCGCCTCGTTCGACGGCTTCGTGATGGTGACCCCGGAGTACAACCACTCCACCTCGGGCGCCCTGAAGAACGCGATCGACTTCCTGTTCGCCGAGTGGAACAACAAGGCCGTCGGCTTCGTCAGCTACGGCTCCGTCGGTGGCGCCCGCGCCGTCGAGAACCTGCGGCTCGTGGCCGGCGAGCTCAAGCTGGCCGACGTGCGTTCGCAGGTCATGCTCTCGCTCTTCCACGACTTCGAGAACTTCAGCGTGTTCAAGCCGGGCGAGCACCAGGCCGACGCACTTCACACGACCCTGGACCAGGTTGTCGAGTGGAGCCGGGCGCTCGCTCCGCTGCGTGGCAAGGCCGCCTGACCGGCACCTACGCGCAGTTGGCCCGGGGGCCTGCCGACGGACAGCACAGCCACGGCAGGCCTCCGGGCCTCTCGCTGTCCACGGCGCGGTGACCAACCGTGCTCTCCCACCGTCCGGTGGAGTACCGTTCCCCCGGACACAGGAGGACGAGCATGTCACTGACGGTGGGCACGGAACAGCGCGGCGACGTTGTCGTGGTGTCGGTGGGCGGCGAGTTGGACATGGCCACCGCGCCCCAGCTCCAGGACCAGATCACCGATCTGCTCGACCGCGGCCTGTCCCGCCTGGTCTTCGACCTGACAGACGTCTCGTTCTGCGACTCCACCGGGCTGTCCGTCTTCGTCCGCGCGAAGAACAGCACCGACGACGTCAACGGAGTTGTCCGGTTGGCCGCGCCGCAGCGTGGCGTACGCCGGATCCTCGAGGTCAGCGGCCTGGTCGAGGTGCTGCACACCTACTCGACCGTCGACGAGGCCGTCGCCGCGGACGCCGCAGAGCCCGCCGCGGGTTAAGCGGCCTCGCGCAGCGGCTCCGCCAGCGGGCCGGTCTCGGCCAGCACGGCCGCGGGCGTGGGCTCGACCGCTTCGATCGGACCGTTCGCACCGGGTGCGTGCGCCTCGTCCTCGACGAAGGCCGGCCGGCTGATCAGCACACCAGCCGTCGCCTGCACCACCAGCGCCACCCCGAGCACGCCGAGCGGGGCTACCCAGCCGCCGGTGGCCTCGTAGAGGATGCCGACCAGCAGCGGCCCCAGCGCCGCCAGGACGTAGCCGACGCTCTGTGCGAACGCCGAGAGCGCGACCGTCCCTTCGGGCGTGCGGGCCCGCATACCGATCACGACCAGGCTCACGGGGAACACCGTCTGCCCGATGCCGAGCAGGGTGACCCAGAGCACCGCGCCACTGTGTGGAGCCACGGCCAGGCCGACGTACGCGATCGCGGACATCGAGGTCAGCGTCAGCAGCACGGGTGCCAGCCGCCGCACCCGGCCGGCCAGTGCGGGCATCAGCAGCGCGAAGGGCAGCGCGAACAAGGTGACGCCGGCGAGCAGCAGGCCGGCCGTCGACGGTGTGAAGCCGGAGTCCCGGAAGAGCTGCGCCAGCCAGCCCATGGTGGCGTACCCGGCGATGGACTGCATGCCGAAGAACACCGCCATCGACCAGCCGATCCGGGTGCGTGCCGGCCGGATCTTGGCTCCCGGGTGGTGTCCGGGTCGCCGGACCACCTGCTGACGGCGCCGCAGGGCGCCCGGCAGCCAGGGGAGGATCGCGATCGCGGCGAGCACCGCCCACACGCCGAGCCCGGCCCGCCAGGAGCCGAACGCGTGCGCGACGGGCACGGCGGTCGCGGACGCCGCGGCGGCGCCGATCGACATCGAGACCGTGTACGCACCGGTGACCAGGCCCGGACGGCCCGGGAAGTTCTGCTTGACCATCATCGGCAGCAGCACGTTGGCGACCGCGATGCCGGCCAGCGCCAGTGCGCTGAACCCGATGAACGCGGCCGGCGCGTCGGTGAGCACCCGCAGGAGCTGGCCCACGGCCAGCAACGCCATCGCGCCGACCAGGAGCCGGGCCGGCGCTACCCGCCGGACCAGCCACGGTGTCGTGGCGCCGAAGACGGCGAACGCGAGCGTCGGGATCGTGGTCACCACGCCGGCCAGCGCACCGGAGAGGTGCAGGCCGTCGCGGACCTCGTCGAGGAGGGCGCCGAGCGAGGTGACCACCGCGCGCAGGTTGACCGCGACAATCACGATGCCGACGAGCACCATCACGAGTTGGCGGCGCTGGACAGGCGGGGTGGTGTCGCTGGTGCTCACGACGACCAGCCTAGAATCATGGGACGATTTATGGTGGGGTGATGTTACGCATGACACTGTCGCGGTCGACGCTGGTGCAGCAGGTGATCTCTGCGCTCAGCGAGCAGATCCGGGTCGGCGAGTGGCCGGTCGGCACGAAGATCCCCACAGAACCGCGGCTGGTGGAGATGCTCGGCGTCGGGCGCAACACGGTGCGCGAGGCGGTCAAGGCGTTGACCCACGCCGGCGTGCTCGAGGGCGTGCAGGGTTCAGGCACCTACGTGCGGTCGACCGACGAGCTCACCGGCGTCGTGGCCCGCAAGTTCGGCACTGCCGATCCCGAACACACCATCGAGGTGCGGCGGGCACTCGAGGTCGAGGCGGCCCGGTTGGCGGCGCTGCGGCGTACCCCCGAAGATCTTGATCGGCTCGACGCGGCGTTGGTGGCCCGCGACGCGGCCTGGGAGACCGGGGACCTCGAGGTGTTCGTCGAGGCCGACGCCGACCTGCACGTCGCCGTGGTGGGCGCGGCGCACAACCCGATGCTGGCGGAGTTGTACGCGTCCGTCGGCGCGGCCATCCGCGCCTCGGTGGCCGTCGCGGTCGGACCGGCGATGCGAGCCGGCACACACATCGATCATGGTCGACTGGTGGCAGCTATCCGTGACCGCGATGCCGACCGTGCGGCACACGAAGCGGGCAAGTTCCTGGAGGCGCCGGTTCGGGAATAGGGTGAGCCATGCTTAAGGGCTTCAAAGACTTCATCATGCGCGGAAACGTGGTCGACCTCGCGGTCGGCATCGTGATCGGCGCCGCGTTCACCGGGGTCGTCACCCAGTTCACCAAGTCGTTCCTCGAACCGCTCATCAAGCTGATCGGCGGCGGTGGGCTCAAGGGCGGCACGGCGACGATCAACCATGTCGTCTTCGACTGGGCGGCGTTCATCAACATCGTGATCGGCTTTGTGCTGACCGCGGCCACCCTCTACTTCCTCGTCGTCTTCCCCATGAACCGGCTGGCAGAGCGCCGCCGTCGCGGCGAGGAGCCCCCGCCCGCCGCACCCAGCGAAGAGATCAAGCTGCTCACCGAGATCCGTGACGCCCTGATCGCCGGCGGACGCGTCCCCGGCCAGTACCGCTCGGCCCTCGATGAGACCCTCGGCCGGGAGAACCCCCCGACCTCGCGTTAACCCTCGGTTACTTGGGCTTGACCTGCGCCGATTGGGCGCCCCGGCAGTGCAGTCGAACGTATGTTCGATACTCTCCCACCATGGAGCAGCGAAAACACTGGTGGAACGGGAAGTGGGGTCGCGCCGCGCGGCGCGACGTCTACCTGCGGATCGACGCCGATACCTGGCACGTCGAGCAGCGGGCGGGCGGCGCCGACGGCGTGTCCCACTTCTACGAGTTCGAGAGCGAGGAGGACGCGTACGACCGCGTGCGCGCCCTTCTCGTCGGGCCGTTCGAATGGCGCGAACTTTCGGCGCGCCCCCCGCAGTAACAAAGGGTCTGTCTCAGCGTGGTGACCGGGCTGCGGCGGACCCTGGTCAGGCAGTCGCCGATTCGAGCAGGGCGAGGGTGCCGAGCGTCATCTGGTCGCGGATCCGGCTGACCGAGGCTTCCCATTGGCGGGTGAAGCCGGGCCGGCGTTCCAGTGACTGCCAGACCGGCTGCACCGCCTCGTCGACCCGGGCCGCCGGCATCCACAGGTGCAGCAGGGTGTCGATCGCCGGGCGCAGCCGGGCGATCCGCTGCGCCCGGGTGCCCGGCCCGGTGAGGCTCGACTCCATCAGCGCCAGCAGGGTGGTGAGCAGCCAGTCGTGCAGCGCGAGATCTTCGCAGAGGTCGACGATCGCGCCGACGTGTTCGCGCGGCACCACGAGCTCGAGCACCCGCAGCGTCGGCGTCGCGACCCGGAAGGTGCCGGTCGCCTCCACGCCGGGCTCGTCGGTGGGTGTCACCACCCAGCGCATGTGCGTGCGCTGCGTGCGAAACGGCGGGTGCCGGTCGAGCCGGGTCGAGCGCTGCACCGCGTCGAGCGTCCGCCCGCTGATCGCGCCCAGGTCGAGGGTGCCCATCGGCTGGGAGGCGCCCGCGAAGCCGCGGGCGATGTCGCCACCGACGGCCTTGCCGATCGCCTCGATCGTGCCCGGCCTGGTCAGGTAGTGCGACCAGGAGAGCCGTCGGTTGGCGGTGCTCTTGACCACGACCGCGTGCCCGGAGCCCTGCGCCACATGCCCACCGGTGATCGAGGCACGGGAGACCACCGTGCCGACCCCGCGGATGACCTTGCCGGAGGCCGCCGGTAGCCGGCAGTCCACACTGGTCAACAGGTTCGGTGAGACGGCATACGCCATCGGCCGCTCGGAGCGGCGTACCTGCTCGCCGACCAGCAGGTTGAGCACCTCCGCCGTGGCATCCCAGGGCAGCGAGGTCGAATTCTGCAGAAGTCCGGTGTGGACCTCGCCAAACGTGAGCATGTCCATCTCCGTGCGCCGAACGATAGCGGCTGAATCACATCCCATGGTCGACCCGATAGGCAAGGGCGCCGCGCGGAATGCCACCCAGACGATACTTTGATCAGTCCCGATGCCAGGGAACCCGAAGGTTGCCAGATGTTGGTACCGTAACGGCGCGTGTCGCTCGCGTAATCGAGGAGCCGCGTTGACCAAGGTCTACGTCTCAGCAACGTTCCGTGATCTAGAAGAGTGCCGTTCGGCCGTCAAGCTGGCGCTCCGCAGGTTGCGGGTCGAAGACGTGGCCATGGAGTCCTATGTGGCCGAAGATCGACGTCCGGTCGAGCGCTGCCTCGAAGACGTCGCCGAGTGCGACCTTTATGTCGGCATCTTCGCCTGGCGCTACGGCTTCGTCCCGCCCGGCTACGACCGGTCGATCACCGAGCTCGAATACCGCCAGGCCGAGGCGATGGGCAAGCCCTGCCTGATTTTCCTCCTCGACGAGGAAGCGCCGTGGCCGCGGGTGCACATCGACCGGGGTGGTGAGGCCGAGCAGATCGAGGCGCTGCGCAGCGAGCTCGTGGTCCGGCACATGTGCAGCACGTTCACCGGGCCGGGCGACCTGGCCGCGCTGGTCACCGCCGCGGTCGCGAACTGCCTGGCCGACATCGGCCGACCGACCGGCCCCCTCCAGTCGCTGAGCGCGGAGACCCTCAAGCGCTACTACGACCGCCTCCACCAGCAGTACGGCGGCCTCGACCTGGACGCGCTGACGCCACCCCAGCGCGACGAATACCTGCAGATGCGGCTCACCTCGGTGTTCATCGAGCAGTCCGTGCGCGAGGACCCGCCGCCGGTCGAGCTGCCCCGCGAGTGGTGGCAGCGGATGCAGTACGAGGGCCACCTCGAGACCGAGGACGTGCCCGACGAGGTCGACCCCGACGAGCTGGCGCTGCTGCACAAGGCCTACCGGGCCAAGCCGTTGCGCAGGCTGTTCGACATCGTCGCCGCGCCCGACAACCAGGCGATCGTGCTGCTCGGCGATCCCGGGTCGGGCAAGTCGACCGCCGCCCGTTACATCGCGCTCGCGCTGTCGCAGAACGGCACCCCCGTCGACGACCGGCTCGGCCCGCTCGACGGGCACCTGCCGCTGTTCATCGAGCTGCGCTCCTACGTCGCGCTCTACGCCGAAGGCAAGTGCAGCAACTTCGTCGACTATCTCGACCACCGCGCCGGCCTCGACGGTCTCGGCCTGGAGCGGGCGGCGTTGCTGCGCTACGTGACCGGCGGCGGCCCGGCCGTGGTCATCTTCGACGGCCTCGACGAGATCTTCGACAAGCGGCGCCGGGAGGCGGTGGCCAACCAGATCGCCGCCTTCGCCGGCGAGTTCCCGCACGTGCGGGTGATCGTCACGTCCCGCATCATCGGGTACGCCCGGCGGGTGCTCAGCGAGCTCGGCTTCGCGCACTTCACCCTGCAGGACCTCGACGACAACCAGATCACCGAGTTCCTGGCGAGCTGGTACGACCTCGCGATGAACGACCGCCCCGGCGACTCGGCGGCCCGCCGGGCCCGGCTCCTGGCGGCGATGCGGCACTCGCCGTCGATCCGTGAGCTGGCCGGCAACCCGATGCTGCTGACCATTCTGGCGATCATCGGCAAGCACCAGGCGCTGCCCCGCGAGCGGTGGAAGCTGTTCGACCACGCGGCCTCCGTGCTGGTCGAGCACTGGGACATCAACCGCCACCTCCAGGATCAATACGAGAGCCCGGGCTTCATCGACGCCGAGGACAAGAAGGAGCTGCTGCGCCGGCTGGCGTACAAGGTGCAGAGCGGCGAGCGCGGTCTGGCGGCCAACTACGTCAGCGCCGAGGACCTGAGCGAGGTCTTCGAGGAATACCTGGCCGAGCGCTACCAGAAGGACCCGGCCGAGGCGCGCGCCATCGCCCGCTCGATGATCAACCAGTTCCGCGAGCGGAACTTCATCCTGAGCCGCTACGGTCCCCACCTCTACGGCTTCGTGCACCGCACGTTCCTCGAGTTCTTCTGTGCCGAGGCGGTGGTCGGCAAGTTCAAGCACGACCAGCAGTGGCCGTTCAGCCGGCTCAAGGACCTGTTCGTCGAGCACTGGGCCGACCCGTCCTGGCGCGAGGTGCTCAGGCTGGTCGCCGGCGCCCTCCACGAACGACACACCGCGCAGTTGATCTCGTTGCTGGCGACGAACGTCAACCATCCGTGGCCGGCCGGTGCCTTCGCCCAGCCGCCGTGGAACCTGGCGCTGGCCGCGCAATGCCTCGCCGAGGTGCGCAACCCGCACACCGCCGTGTCGGGCCCCGCGCAGGACCTGCTGCGCCGGATCATCCTGCTGATCGAGCACTGCGTCTCGATCGACGACCGCGACACGATGGCGCTGATCGAGACGGAGATCCTGCCCGCGGCCCGCACGATCGGCGCCACCTGGCCCGGCGGCCAGATCTACCTCAACTGGTACAGGCGCCGCGGCGTGCGGCTGATCTGGAGCTCGGTGTCGGCCTACGCCGCCCAGCTCGCCGCGATCCTGGCACCACCGTCGGAGCACATCGAAGACCTGTTCAGCACGGTGCTCAGCGCGATCGACGACCGCTGGGCGTCGTACGCGGCGGTCGCCGGGCTGGCCGAGCTCGCGCAGGTGGCGAGCACCGCGGCCAACCGCGGCGCCTACCAGTTGGCCCTGACCCGGGCCGGCGAGGAGCTGATCCGCCGGGCCCGCGACGACGCGTACGCCGGGGTGCGACTGGCCGCGGTCGAGGCGCTCGGCGAGCGGTTCGGCACCGATGCCCGGGTGCGTGACGTGCTGCTGGAGCGGGCCACCGTCGACGGCTACGCCGCCGTCCGGTTGGCCGCCGTGCGTGCCCTCGGTGAGCGGTTCCGCGACGAGTCGGCGGTCCGCCGCCTACTACTTGACCGCACCCGCCGCGACGGCAACGCGGGTGTGCGCCGCACCGCCGTGCAGATGATGGAGCGGCTGCCGTACGACGAGACGGTCCGCTCGGCACTGGTCGACCGGGTGCGCACCGACCGCGACGCAGAGGTGGTGGCCGTCGCCGCCCGCGCGCTCAACGACTGGGGCCTGGGCTACGAGCACCTGCGCGAGGTCCTGATCGAGCGGATCCGGGCCGAGCCGGACGGTGTGGTCCGCCGCGCTTCGGTGCGCGTACTCGCCGATCGGCTCGGCTCTGGTCAGCCCGTTCAGAGCCTGCTGACCGCGCTGTTGCACGACGACCGCGACGCCGGCGTGCTCAGTAGCGCGGCCAAGACGCTGGTCGAGCGCTTCGACGCGGCCGAGACGGTGAAGAGCCTGTTGATCGAGCGCACCGGCCGGGACCCGGACGAGATCGCCCGGCGGGCCGCTGTGCAGATCCTCCGGGAGCACTTCCGCGCCGACACCGAGGTGCACACGGCGCTGGTCGAGTGCGCCCGGCGGGATCACTCGGCCGAGGTGCGGCTGGTCGCCATCCGGGCGCTGACCGCGGCGCTGCCCGGGTTCGCGCCGGCGACCACGGCCCTGGCCAAGATCGCGCACACCGACACCGACGCCGCGGTCCGGCTGGCCGCGACCGAGGCCCTGGTGAAGAAGATCGGCCTCGACGCGACCGTCTGCGCGGTGCTGTCGCGGCTGGTCGGCGAAGACCCCGACGCGACGGTACGACGCACGGCGGTCGAGGCCCTGGCCGAGCGCTGCGGCGGCGACACCCAGGTCCGGCGGGAGCTGCTCGACCGGGCCCGGCAGGACGCCCACGCCGAGGTCCGAGGTGCCGCCGTCCGGGCGCTGGCCCGGCATGCGGCCGCCGACCCCGAGGTGATCGCGCTGCTCCTGGAGCGCACCCGGGACGATCCCGACGGCCAGGTCTTCGCGGCGGCCGCCAAGGTGGCCGACGACGGCACCCGCAGCGTGATCACGGCTCGGGTGCAGTCGGACGCCAACCCTCGGGTACGCGAGGCGGCCGCGCACGCGCTCCAGCCGTACGCCGCCGAGCCGGAGGTGCGGGAGATCCTGCTCGACCGGATCCGCCGCGACCCGGACGCACTGGTGGTCACCGAGGCCGCCGTCGCCCTGGTCGCCGCCGGCATCGACGACGAGCACCGCGACCTGCTCGCGCTGCGGGCGACCGGCGACGACGAGACCGTGCGCGCCGCGGCCCTGCGGGCACTCGGTGAGTCGTTCGGCGGCGACCCGGCGATCCGCGCGCTGCTGATCGAGGCCGTCCGCCGGGACAGCGACCTACGGGTGCGCCGCGAAGCGCTGCGGGTGCTGGGCGAACGCCTCTACGCGCACGAGGAGGTGCGCCAGATCCTGGTCGACATGGTGCGCGACGGCGACTGGTCGATCCGCGAGGCGTCGGTGCGGGCGCTGTGCGAGCGGTTCGGCGGCGACACCGAGATCCGGCGGCTGCTTGTCACACTCGCCAGCACCGACGACGACCGCAACTTCCGGCGGCTGGCCGGACAGGCGCTGAGCTGGCTGCCCGGCGCCGACCCCGAGCACCTGCCCGACATCGGAGACTAGGAGTTATTCCCCGATGAAGACGTAGTCGATCCGGTCGACCAGCTCTTTCGGCAGCTCCATGTTCTCGCCGCGCATGCGGGCGAACACCTGGTCGAGCACCGTCGGGTCGATCGAGACCTGGTTGAGGATCGTGCGCACCGCTAGCTCGACCTGGAGGAACCGCGAGCCCAACACGGAGAACGTGCGGTAGGCGCTGAACGCGGCCGCGCCCGGGTTGAGCTGCACGACGGCAGGCAGCTTGTCCCAGTCGTCGGGGAGCTCTTCGACCTGCCACGGCGTCGTGACCACCTCGCCGTTGTGGCGCAGCAGGCCGAGCCGGATGAGCTGCCAGACCGCGGCGAGGAACGGGCACGACCAGCGCCGCGAGCCGTTCTCGAGGTCCCACAGCTCGACGTCGACGAAGATCGAGTGCCGGTTGGCCGCGTTCTGCATCGGTGGCAGCCAGCCCTTGTCGGCCATCGCCGGTATCGCGATCGAGTTCGGCGAGCGCTGGCCGTTGCACAGCCAGCCGGTCTCGGTGGTCGGCGGCCGGATGCCGTTGCTGCCCGGCACCGGGTCGGTGACCAGCGCCTGCTCGACCAGCTTGGCCAGCGGCACCTCGTCGGCGACCGCGCAGCCGGACTCGCGCGCCAGGTAGTCGATCACCAGGCCGCTCTCTTCGGCGGCGGCCACCAGCATCGGGATCACCTCACGCGGCGTGCTGAACCGCGAGAAGTAGTCGTCGACGAGGAAGCAGGTGCTGACCCGCGGGCGGTTGCCGCCCGGCTTGGTCACGACGGTGCGCGCGGCGGACTGTGCCCACGGCGCGATCCGGCGAAAGTGCCGGCGCATCGAGTCGATGCCGCCGGCGAACTCTTCCATGTAGAGGTGGCCCAGCTCGATGGAAAGGTGCGAGAGCGGAACGCGTTCGACGCTCCGCTGAGCGACCGCCTCTTCGAATGCCACTCCGGTCACAGCGTCTCCCAGGCCGCATCGTCGACAATCTTTTTAGCCAACGAGTCGAACTGTTCCAGCGTCTCACGGTTCGCGATGCGCCGCGACCACACGTCGTTATCCGAAATAAGCTGTTCACGCCATTGCAGGACAGGGTCGAGCGGGATCGAGCCAAGTAGCAGCGTGCGGCCGACCTTCCGGCTGCTGGCCAGTTCGGACAGATCCCGGTCGACGTCGCGCAGCCAGGCGATCTGCGCGGGCCGCAGGCCCTCGAGCTCCGGCGAGTCGGGGTTGACCACCGCGGTGCGTACGAAGCGCAACGAGTTGGCCAGTTCCTCGCGGTCGTGCCCGTGGTTTTCGCCGGTGTGCAGGATGCCCCGCTCGCCGTAGACCAGGCCGGACGCGGCGAGCACGTGCTGCCGGGTCCAACGGTGGAAGACCAGCCACCGCGTGCGGATGTTGCGCAGTGCCTCGTTGGCGGTCGCCGCGAGCACCATCTCGGTCGCGTAGGAGCGGCCGGCGCTCAGGTCGACCAGGCAGAGGTCGAACTCCTCCTCCAGGTGCAGGAAGAGCCGGGCGCAGCGCTCGGTGTTCTCCTTGGTGATCGGGAACTCGCCGCCGCCGCTGTCGCCGGGCAGCAGCACCAACCGGCCCGCACCCGGCGGACGGCTGCGCAGGCTGGACCGGTCGGACTCCTGCCAGATCTCCAACCGCTGCGGGTCGGCGACCATGCCGTGCAGGTAGGAGTGCAGACCACCCTGGGTCGTGCCGTGCAGCGTCGTAGGAATGTTGAAGATGGCTCCGGACGTCGGCGATCCGAAGTCGAAGTCGAGATAGCAGACGTCACTGCCCTGCAACGCACTCCGATAGAGGATGTTGCTGCTGGTGACGGAGCGACCGGTGCCGCCCTTGTCGGAGGTCGCGAAGATCAACATTTGGTTAGCCCGCCTCGGTCACGTCACGCCTCGCGGCGGCCAGTTCGTCCAGCGCGATGAGCACCTGGGCCGCTAGGACGGCGGCGGTGCCTGGGCGCTCCGGCAAGATCTCGCGGGCCCGGGACAGGTGGATCGACGCGACCTTGAGTGTTTCGCGCATTCTCGGGCCGGCGTCGCCGGCGCCCGAGAGCAGTTCCATGTCGTACAGGTGCTCGGCCTCGGTGAGCAGGTCGAACGCGTAGTTGCCGAGGCGCGGACTGCGCAGTGGTGGCCGGTTGAGCATGTTGGCGGTGGTCACCAGGCCCTGCACGACGCGCTGGGTGTAGTACCAGGACGGCTTGTCGTAGCGGGTGGTGAGCTGGCCGAACACCGAGGTCGGCTGGTCCCACAGGTTGCGGCCCGGCCCCTTGTCGAGCCGGCGCTTGTTGAGGTGCTCCCAGGTGCGGTCAGCCAGGTCGAGCATCCGACTGCGGGCCTCGGCGTCGTTGATCAGGCCGCCGATCACCGTCGTGCGCTGGAAGAGCAGGGCGGCGAACTCGGAGACCGTCCACAGCAGTCGGGCGTCACCGGCGTCTTCACTGCCGACCAGCGGCACGAGTACGCCCGGCGCGTGCAGGCTCAGCGCGGGGTCCGTGTCGAACGGGCGGCGGGTGACCCGCGCGCGGTTCGCCAGCTCCTCCAGCACGGTGCCGATCCGGCCGAGCTCGGTGTCGGTGCCGCGCTCCTGGACGAGGCCTTTGACGGCGAGCGAGGTGACCAGGAGCGTGTAGTAGTCCGACGCGTCCTCGTCAGTGGTGCGCCACGGGATGTCTTCGACCGGCCAGCGTTGGGCCTGCCCGAACGTCGCCATGGTCGACCAGTAGGCACGGGTCAGCTCCCACCGGAGCTGGAGCGCACGGGTAAGTCGCTGCTGCTCCTCGTTGAGCAGACCGAGAACCCGGGTGCGTTCGGAGAAGAGGTCTTCAATCGCGTCGACGGCGATGACCGTGAAGTAGAGGTACGGCGCGTCCTGTGCGAAGCCCTTGGGCTGTTGGCCCACCGGCTCGTTGGTCTCGATCGGCGGCGCGCCGTTGACGATGCCCCAGGACCAGCCGACCTCGAACAGCCTGTCCGGGCTGTCGATGTCGCCGACCTGGCCGGAACCGATCAGGACCTCGCGGAAGCTGGCGATGGTTTCCCGCAGGTCCCGCCGGACCGCGCTGACCACCTGGCGCTGTGGCAGGTTCTCCTGGTTGATCATGGTGGTGAGCGCCTGGCCGTATGCCGAGTCGACGTCGAAGACGTTGACCGTGAAGCTGCGCAGCAGCCCGACCATGGCGGCACTCAGCCGGGTGCTGGCCTGCTGCTCCAGCGACTCGATCTCCTTGCGGTTCTCTTCGCGGTTGGCGACCGACCTAAGGACCTTGAGGAAACCGAGTACGGACAGCGACAGCGTGACCGACATGGCGAACGAGTCCACGATGTCGAGCCTGAGCTGCTCTTTCGAGGGCTGCGCCGGGCCGGTCGAGCTGAAGTAGGACGAGCCGGAGAACAGCGGCGTGCCGTCGGGGTCGCTGTAGCGGTCGAAGTATTCCCGGAGGATCCCGATCAGCGTCTTCGGAATCTCGGTCGCGTTGCCGAGCGGGCGTAGCGCCCGGATCATGTCTTCGGCTGTCTCGTCCGGACGGTCCAGTTTGAACGACTCGACCTTGGTCGCCGGGGTCAGGATGCAGAGCAACTGCTCCGCGTCACCGATGGAGTTGGGCGCGTCGCGGCCGCCGAACTTCCATTTCTTTTCCCGTTCTGACCAGGACGAACGCACCGTCGCGTTCCAGATCTCCAGCAGCTGTTGACGAGGCTGCATCCTCATCTGTCGCGCACCACCATCCGCCGCCTGACTCCACTGACGTTAGCTAGCAACCTGGGCGAACACTGTGGACGCGCCACGAGATGGCTCGTCAGCACCTCATTCGTCCGCTTCACTCAATGATGGACCACGGGTCAAGGCCGCCGAAAGGCCCGTGGCCTCTGTTCCAAGCTGGCGGTCTTCACCTGCGTAAACGCTGACGGATCGGCGCGGTGACGCGTCATGGGTCCAGAACGCTTGCCGCACGGGGCCTCCATGATCATCGACTGTGGCCGGTCAGGTCTCCAAGATCCACATTGGGCAGACCGGCCGGACGGCCCCGTCGGGGTAGCCGAACGTACGGTTTGGCAACCCTCCCGACAGATGACTGACAGTTTGATCAGTTGATCACGATAAATGTCCCGGTTTCAATGGTTATCGTGACGCGTCTATGCAACTGACATCGATTTCGATCTGTTCACGACCTTGGACGGCTGGATAGCGTCTCGATAGCCATCGATGGGCCGGGCACAGGGGCCTGGCCGCAAGGGGGAGGGCTTCATGCGTCGAACCATCGCGCTGTTGGCCGGGACGGCGCTGGTAGCAGCGATGCTGCCAGCATCTATCGCGACGGCCGAACTGAAGAACGACTCGGGGCCGAGTGGCGCGGACCGCGCCTTGCTCGCCACGGGCGGACAGGTCGCCGACAAGGCGCCGGCCGGCAAGGCACCGACCGGCGTCAATCCGTATCTGGCACTCGTACCCGATCCGACGACAATCGACTATGCCGCGTGGAAGCAGGTCGCCGAGAAGCAGGGCGCCGCGCGCGAGCAGAAGCGGGCACTGCGCAAGGCGGTGGCCGTGTCGCCGGTCCTGGTCGACGAGGACGAGCCGGACGGCACCCAGGGCAGCAACGACTCGCCGGCCATCGCCCAGCCGGTGAGCGGCTTCGGCACCAAGGGCAAGCAGAACCCGCGGGCCCGCATCCTCGGGTCGCTCGACAACGAGACGGTCACCCGCACGGCCCTGACCCCCAACACCGAGGACGACGGCGCGATCCCGCTGGCCCGTGACACCGGCATCCAGGGCACTCGCAACGGGATCACCACGAGCGGCACGATCGGCGACGGCCCGCACGGCTCGGCCGCCGGCGACACCGGCGACTTCGACTTCTACAAGCTCTCGATCACCCAGGTCGGCGAGACGATGACCGCCGACATGGACACCCCGGTGGGCCTGCTCGACCCGATGCTCGCGCTCTACAACGCCGCCGGTGAGGAGATCGCGTTCAACGACGACTCGGGCGGCCTCGACAGCCTCCTGCGCTTCACGTTCACCGCGGCCGGCGACTACTACCTCGCCGTGACCGGTTACAACGTCCTGCCGGCGGACCCGTTCGACTCTGCCAGCGGCGACGGCGCCGGCAGCGAGGGCGCGTACAACCTGCTGCTCGACGTGGCCGCGGCCGACGTCGACTTCTACGCCGTGCAGTTGCGCAAGGGCGACGTGCTGGGCACCTCGGTCACCGGCTCGGCCGCACGGATCACCGTGTGGGACACCGCCGGACGCGAGGTGCACGGCTCCGACCAGGACGCCACCTTCATCTACCCGCCGAACAGCCCGCTGCCCGGCGGCGGCAACGCGGTCAGCGAGCATGTCGCCGACGAGGACGGCCTGCACTACGTGTCGGTCAGCGACGGCAGCGGCAACTACGACATCACCGTCGAGGCGTACCGGCCCAACCTGGAAGGCGACAAGATCACCCAGACGATCTTCATCGACTTCAACGGCCAGCGCCTGAACACCGCGATCTTCGGCGGCCCTGGTGTCGTCACGCTCAGCCCGCTGCGCGCCTTCCTCGGCCGCTGGGGCCTGACCACCGCCGACGAGAACGCGCTGATCAACGGGATCGTCGCCGAGGTGACCGAGAACCTCAAGCGGGACCTCGTCGCGAGCGGACTGAACGACAAGTTCCGTCTCAAGATCCTCAACAGCCGTGACGACGCCGACCCGTTCGGTGAGGTCAACGTCAGCCGGCTGATCGTCGGCGGCACCATCGCCGAGTCCGGGGTCAACACGATCGGCATCGCCCAGTCGATCGACCCCGGCAACTTCGACACGCAGGAGTCGGCGCTCATCCTGCTCGACGTGCTGAGCGGCCCGGCCAACGACGACGCGTCGCTCAACTTCTACATCACGCCGGCGAGCGACAAGCGCGCCTTCATCTCCCAGGCGGTCGGCAACGTGGTGTCCCACGAGGCCGGTCACTTCTTCGGCAACTGGCACGTCGACCAGTTCAACGACACCCTCAACCTGATGGACCAGGGCGGCAACTTCCCGCTGCTCTACGGCGTCGGCCCGGACGGGATCGGCGGCACCGCCGACGACCCCGATGTTGACTTCGGCGAGGACGAGTTCAACCCGAGCGAAGGCTTCACCGGCACCGAGGACACCCAGGGCCGGCTAGCGACGGTTCTGACCCGCTGATCCACCGCGCGGAGGGGGCCGGTTCCGCCGGCCCCCTCCGTCGCTCAATGCGACAACGCCGGCGGTACGGGCGCCTCCAGGTGCTCCAGGAGCGCGGCCAGTTTGTGGTCGAGCTCGATGCCGACCTCGGCGATGTCGTCGGCGCCGACCGCACCGAACGACGAGAAGGTCGCGCCGGGACGCTCGATGATGAAGTGGGTCTCGCCGGCCCGGCTGGCGATCATCGGGCGCAGTGGCGCGTACAACATCGCTGCCTGGTCGTAGCGGTACATCCGTTCGGCGAGGACGTGGTTGCCCATCAGGTAGACCACGCATTCCCCAGGGTCGTGGGCCAGCCGCATGAGCGGGCCGTCGTCGCTTGACCAGTAGCGCAGGAAGCCCCACGGCGCCGCGGCGTCCACCTGGGCGGTGACCTCCGACCAGTCCGCCCCACGGGCGATGAGCGCGTTGAGCGCGGCGTAGTCGAGCGCCGGCACAGCCGTCTCGTAGCGCCGCCGGAAGTCCTCGAACGACGCCTCGACAGAGATGCGGTAGCGGTCGGCCTGGTAGCGGCTCTCGGAGATCGCCATCATTCGGACGCTAGCAGCGCGGCCCGCCGCCGTCCGGCGCTTCGTTCAAGCCTGAGCCGCCGGGGATTGTCAGAGGAACATCACGTTGATGGCGGCGACGGAGAGCATCGCCGAGAAGTCGGGGATCGCCGGGTCCGGCCGGAGCTCCAGTTGGAGCGTGATGCGCAACTCAGCGGCGCCGCGCAGCCGTGCGGCCACGGGATGGGTGAACTCGCCGCTGGAGTTGGCGTAGTAGAAGAAGGGCACGGTCCGCTCGTTGACCGCGACGGTGAGCTTGGCGGCGACGTCGCCCTCGCCCTCCTGCCGGCGAGACCGCGAGCCGAACGCGAAGGCATAACCACTGACCGCGACCTCGACGGCCGCGGGCATCGTGTCGCCGGTGACCGGGAGGGCGATCGAGAACTCCCGCGTCAGCGACTCCGCCGCCCCGACGCCCGCGGTCGCCGAGAGATCGTCGAAGTTGATCGTCAGGGCCTGCCCATCCTCGCTGAGCGCGAAGCTGGCACCTTCCGGCGGAACCGCCGGCTCACCCATCGTCGTCGGTTCTTCGCCATCTGGACGCATGGAGCCTCCTCACCGAGGGAGCGGCTTCAGGTAAGGAGAGCAGACACCCCGACCCCCGGCGACCGTGTCACCCGAACGTGGAGCTTCAGGCCAGGCCCGCGCGGACCGCGTACAAGGCTGCCTGGGTGCGGTCCTGGACGCCGAGTTTGGCCAGGATCGCGCTGACGTGTGCCTTTACCGTTTTCTCGGCCAGGCCTAGCGCCCGGGCGATCTCGCGGTTCGATCGTCCCCGGCCGATCTCGGTGAGCACCTGGCGTTCGCGCGGGGTGAGTCGGGCCGGGTCGGCGCCCGTATCGCCCTCGCTCAGCACCCGCGCCACCTCCGGGTGCAGCAGCATGTGTCCGAGGTGGACGGATCGGATCGCGGCCGCCAGTGCCGGTGGGTCGACGTCCTTGTAGACGTAGCCCGCCGCCCCCGCGCGGACCGCCGGCAGCACCGCGGCCGGCTCGGTGAAGCTGGTGATCACCAGGACCCGGCATGGCAGACCCCGGGCGGTCATCTCGCGCAGCGCGGCTACCCCGTCGACGCCCGGCATCCGCAGATCGAGCAGCACCACGTCCGGCAGCAGCTCGGTCGCCCGCGCTACCGCCTCGGCGCCGTCGGCCGCCTCGCCGACCACCTCCAGGTCGTCCTGCACCTCCAGGAACGAGCGCAGGCCCTGGCGCACCATCGCGTGGTCGTCGACCACGAGCACCCTGATCCGCTCAGCCAACGGGCACCTCCAGCCGCACCCTCGTGCCCTGGCCGGGTTCCGACTCGACCGTCAGGCGCCCGCCCACCGCGCCGGCGCGGTCTCGCATCGAGGTCAGGCCCAGTGAGGCCTGGTCCGTGGGGCGCAGGCCCGACCCGTCGTCGCGGACCTCGACCACCAGTGCGGCGCCGTCAAGGAACAACCGGATCTCGACGGTACGCGCGGACGCGTGCCGCAACGCGTTGTGCAGTGCCTCCTGGGCGACCCGGTACGCGGCGTCCTCGCATTCCGGCGCCAACCGCGGCACTGGGTCGGCGCGCAGCCGGACGCGGGCCGCGTGTACCCGGTCGAGCAGCCGCGCCTGCTTGCCCAGCGCGGCGTCCAGCCCCTCGTGCTCCAGGTCGGCCGGGCGCATGCCGACCACGATCGCTCGGAGCTCGTCGGCGGCCTCCCCGGCGAGCGCGCGGACGGTGGCGATCTGGGCGGCCGCCCGCTCCGGGTCGCGGGTGACGAGGGCCGCGGCGGCGTCCGCGGTCAGCCGCAGTCCGAACAGCTTCTGTGCCACCGAGTCGTGCAGCTCGCGGGCGATCCGGTCGCGTTCCTCGAGGACCGACAGCTCCCGGCTGCGCTCGTACAACCTGGCATTGACGAGGGCGATCGCGGCGTGACCGGCCAGGATCCGGAGCAGGTCCTCGTCGTCGCGGTCGAACTCACCGCCACGCTTGTTGGCCAGGTAGAGCGCACCGAGGATCTCCTCGCCGTGCACGATCGGCATGCCGAGGAAGTCGCGCAGCTCGGGGTGGTGCTTCGGCCAGTACTCGAAGCGGGGGTGCGACCGGATGTCGGCCAGCCGCAGCGGCGCCGGGTCGCGCAGCAGGACCGCCAGCAGGCCGTGTTGGCGCGGCAGCGGGCCGATCGCGTTCCATTGCGCGTCGCTGATCCCGTCGACCACGAACTCCGCGAAGGCGCCCGTGTCCTCGTCGGGCACGCCGAGGGCCGCGTACCGGGCGTCCAGCAGCCGGCGCGCGGCGGACACGATGGTCTGAAGCACCTCGCGCACCGACTGGCGCGCGGTCACGGCGAGTACGGCGGCGCTCAGCGCTCGCAGTTCTTCGCGCGCGTCCACCCTCGCACCGTAGCGCGTGCCGGACCGCCGGTGATCCGGTCCGATGGTCCTAGGACCAAGGTCCCGGGACAGGGTCGTCCCTGGTCCGATGGCATCGGTCGGCATCGTTCCTAGCGTCATAGGCATGACAACAGCGATCATCACCGGCGCGTCCCGAGGCCTTGGGCGCGCACTCACCGGCGGCCTGGCTCGCGCCGGCTGGAACGTCGTCGTCGACGGCCGCGACGGTGCGGCCCTGGCTGCCGTCGGTTTCGGGCGTGGGGTCACCCCCGTCGTCGGTTCGGTCGCCGACCCCGAGCACCTGGTCGCGCTGGTCGAGGCGGCCGACCGCCTCGGCGGCGCCGATCTGCTGGTCAACAACGCCGGGATTCTGGGGCCCTCGCCGCAGCCGCGGATCGCCGACTATCCGATCGAGGCGTGGCGCGAGGTGTACGAGATCAACGTGCACGCGCCGCTGGCGCTCACCCAGCTCACCCTGCCAGGACTGCGCAAGCGCGGCGGGGCCGTGCTCAACGTGACCTCGGACGCGGCCATCGAGGCGTACGCCGGCTGGGGCGGCTACGGCTCGGCGAAGGCGGCGCTGGAGCAGGCGAGCCGGATCCTGGCGGCCGAAGAACCGGACGTGCGGGTGTGGTGGGCCGACCCGGGCGACCTGCGTACCCGGATGCATCAGGAGGCCTTCCCCGGCGAGGACATCAGCGACCGTCCGGAGCCGGAGTCGGTCGTGCCCTCGTTCCTCCGCCTGTTGGCCGCGCGGCCGGAGTCGGGCCGGGTCCGGGTCGCGCAGTGGTGACCGCGACCGGGTCGCCGATCGACTTCGTGCTGCCGGACGAGCTGTCGGCCCACGAGCCGCCGGAGGCCCGCGGTGTGCCACGCGACGGGGTACGGATGCTCGTCTCGACCCCGTACGCCCAATCGCACCGGATCTTCCGGGAGCTGCCCGACGTGCTGTGCCCGGGCGACGTGTTGGTGGTCAACACGTCGGCGACGGTGCCGGCCGCGGTGCCCACCCTCGGCGGACCTGCCGTGCATTTCTCCACGGCCAACCCGGACGGCACGTGGTTGGTCGAGCCGCGCGGCCCGTTGGCCTCGACCGCCGCCGCCGGGCAACGGCTGGACCTGCGCGGCGGAGGATCGGTGACGCTGCTCTCGCCGTACTCCCGCGGTCGGCTCTGGGTCGCGTCCTTGTCGTTCGGCGATGTCCACGCTTATCTGCGTTCACACGGTTCGCCCATCCGGTACGACTATGTGCCGAAGGCCTGGCCGTTGT
Source organism: Asanoa ishikariensis (assembly GCF_900107455.1). Taxonomy (GTDB): domain Bacteria; phylum Actinomycetota; class Actinomycetes; order Mycobacteriales; family Micromonosporaceae; genus Asanoa; species Asanoa ishikariensis. Next base: position 498,647 of record NZ_FNQB01000001.1, read on the forward strand.
CGGCTTATCAGACGGTGTTCGCCACCCAGCCCGGCAGCGCCGAGATGCCCAGCGCCGGCCGGCCGTTCACCGACCGGGTGGTCACGCGGCTGGTCGCCGCCGGCGTGCAGGTGGTGCCGATCGTGCTGCACACGGGGGTGGCGTCGGCGGAGGCGCACGAACGGCCGTACCCGGAATGGTTCTCGGTCCCCGCCACCACCGCGCGGGTGCTCGCGGGCGCCCGGCGGGTGATCGCGGTCGGCACGACCGTGGTCCGGGCGCTGGAGACCACCGGAGGCGCGGCCGGCTCGGGTTGGACCGACCTGGTGGTGACACCGGAGCGGGGCGTGCGGGTCGTGGACGGCTTGCTGACGGGGTTCCACGAACCGCGCGCCTCGCACCTCGATCTGCTTGCCGCGGTGGCGGGTCCGGACCTGGTCGCCCGGTCCTATCGGGAGGCCCTCGCGGCCGGTTACCGCTGGCACGAGTTCGGTGACGTCAACTTGCTGCTGTCGGAGCGGGCTTCCGCAGCGGTATAGTCCCGCCGATCGAGCGCGCGGTGGAGGATGACGGATGTCCCAAGGTCAGCAGGTATATGACACGCCGACGTTCGACACGTCGATGCGCGGCTACGAGAAGAAACAGGTCGACCGGCACGTCGCTGACGCCGCCGAGCGGATCTCCAAGCTCAGCGCCGAGCGCGAGCAGGCGCACAACCACATCCGGGGCCTGAACTCGAACCTCGAGCAGATGCACGGCGAGCTGACCGAGCTGCGGGACCGGCCGCCACGACTCGACCGGGCGTCGTTCCGCCACCTGGGTTCGATGGTCGACGAGATCCTGGCCCTGTCGGAGAAGCAGGGCCAGGCCATCGTCGAGGCGGCGGGCCAGCACGCCGCCGAGATCCAGGCGGCCGCCGAACAGGTGGTCGAGGCGGCGCACCAGGAGGCCGAGCGCCTGCGGACCTTGGGGCAGGAAGCGCGCGAGGCAGCCGAGCAGGAGGCCAAGCGCCTCCACGAGGCCAGCGAGGCGGCGATCGAGCACGCCGAGGGCGAGGCCCGAGCGCGCATCGAGTCGGCACACGAGCAGACGCAGCAGGAACTGACCCGCTGGCGCGGCGACGTCGAGCGCGAGGTCAACGAGCACCGGGCGGCGGCGCAGGAGGTCGACGAGGCCCGCGCGGCCGAGGCCGAGCAGCAGCTACAGGCTTACCACCAGCAGCTCACGATGGTGCAGAAGGAGATCGAGGCGCGCCAGCAGGCGCTCGCCCAGCTCCGCAACGCGCAGGAACAGGCCCAGCAGCAGCTCGGCCAACTCCGCCACGACGGCGCCGCGGTCGAGAACGACCTGGCCCAGGTGACGCACCGGCTCCAGGGCACCCGCCAGGAACTGAGCGCGGAGCTGTCCCGGCTCGAGGCCGCTCGGCGGGGCGCCGAGCAGGTCGAGCAGCAGACGCTGGATGCCCGGGTTCGCATGCAGCGCGAGGCCAAGCGGATGGCGGATCGGGCCGCCGCGGCGGTCATGGCCGCGGCCGCGATCAGTGAGCAGACGGGCGAGTTCAAGATGGTCGCGATCGGCCGCGACCAGGAGCAGCTAGCCCTGGCTCCGGCTCCGGCTCCGGTTCACGCGCCCGAAGAGAACGGCGCGGCACCGGAGCCCCAGCCCCAGCCCGAGCCGGAGCCCCGTGTCGAGGCGCCGGTCGAGGAGTCGCGTTCGCTCTTCGAGCCGCGGCAGCACGTCGACGGGTGATGCGTTAGGCCGGACCCGCGTCCGGGTGGAGGTCTGCGGCCAGGCGGCCGACGACGCTGAACTCCGGGCGTGGGTCGGTGGGCGTCGCGCGGACGTTGAGCCAGCGGGGGATTGCCCGGACGGCCGCGCGCGAACCCGTCGCCGACAGGTCGCCGGCGCGGACTGCGTCGCGCCAGCTCAGTTCGCCGCGCCACAGGTGGGTCAGGCAGCGCAGGGTGGTCTCGACGGTCACCGCTACCGGGTGCCCTGGGTCGAAGTCGCAGACGTCCGCGTCGTCCGCTGTCATGATCAGCCACCAGCGTTGGGTCTTGGGCTCGACGTCGTCCAGAACGACGTGGACCACCGTGCGGCCTGGCGGCAACGACGAGCGCGAAACCTGGCGGCGCATGTCCCAGAACAGCAGGTGGGGGTCGAGGTCTTCGTCGCCCAGCTCCGGCAGCCAGCGCAGCGACCAGTCGCCCAACCCGTCGACTATCTGTTGTAGGTCCTTCCCGGCGGGCGTCAGGCGGTAGATGACCTTGTTGCCGTCCGGGAAGCGCTCGACCACGCCCACGCGTTCCAGTCGTTGGAGCCGCTTGACCAGCAGGGCCGGCGACATGCGGGGGACGCCCCGGCGGATGTCGTTGAAGTGGCGGCTGCCCATCAGCAGCTCGCGGACGATCAGCAGGGTCCACCGCTCGTCCAGGACCTCGAGTGCCTTGGACACCGGGCAGAACTGGTAGTAGGTACCCATGCACCCACGGTAGGACCCCGCGCGGTACACAAACAGAACTGGTCAGCTTCATTTCGTGAACTGACGGGCGGCCCCGGCCAGGGCCGAACATCGAGGTCATGACTGACATCAAAGAATCCGTAGGAAACATGTTGGGCCTGCTGGCCGGGTACGTCGGCCACCGGACCGTCGCGACCGGGCTGCGCACCGGGCTCGTCGCGGCACTCGCGAACGATGGCCCGGCCACGCCGGACGACCTCGCCCGCCGCACCGAGCTCGACCCGTTCTACACCTTCGCGTGGTGCCGGGCCGCTTACGGCGCCGGTGTCTGCGACCGGGACGGCGACGTCTACCGCCTGGCCGACAACCTGGGCACCGTGCTCCTCGACGACACCTCCCCGGCGTACGTCGGTGGCGTCTTCAAGGTCCTCGAACAGCCCGAGATCTTCGACCGGTTCGAGGCGAGCCTGGCCAGCGGCGAGCGGCTGTGGTGGGACGGCTGCTCGCCCGAGTTCATCGCCGCGGTCGGCGGCACCGGCCGCCCGTTCTACCGCCGCCTCGTGCCGGGCGGGCTGGCCCAGGTGCCGGGGCTGGCTCAAAAGCTCGACCAGGGGTGCCGCGTCCTCGACACCGCCTGCGGTTCCGGGCACGGGCTGGTCATGCTGGCGCAGGCCTACCCGAACAGCGAGATCTCCGGTGTGGACGGTGACGCGCACTCGGTCGAGGTCGCGCGCGAGACGCTCGACGAGGCCGGCATCCAAGGGGTCACCGTCTGGGACAGTCCACTGGAGAAACTCGCCGTCGAGCAGCCGTACGACGTGGTGGTCAACAACATCTCCATGCACGAGTGCCGGGACATCGACGCCGTGGTGCGCAACGTCAAGGACGCGCTGAAGCCCGGCGGGGTGTTCGTCATCTCGGACTTCCCGTTCGCCGACGACGACGCCGGACTGCGTACCGCGCCGGGTCGGGTGATGTCCGGCATCCAGATCTTCGAGGCGCAGATCGACGACCAGCTACTGCCCCGCCGGGTGTACGACGACCTGCTCGCGAAGCACGGCTTCACGGACCTCGGCTTCGCCAGCATCACCCCGATGCACGCCCTGACCTGGGGATACGCCTGAGTCGCACGGCGAGGCTAGACCTGCGGGCATCGGGCTGCGACGATATGCGCACTCTCAATGCAAGAATCTTCGCTTGCCTGGAGGTCCCGTGCGTCGTCTGCTCTCCGTGGTTGCCGCCATCGCCCTGGTTCTGACCGCGACACCGGCCGTCGCGAGCGGAAGCAAACCCAGGCCCGTCATCTTCGTCCACGGTAGCGCCGGGTCCGCCTCGCAGTTCGAGTCGCAGACCCGGCGACTGACCAGCAACGGCTTTCCGATTGAGATCATCGAGGCGCACGAGTACGACTCGCCCAACGTCGCCACGATCCTGCCGGCCATCTTCGCCGGGCTCGACGAGCGGGTGGAACGGCTGCGCGCCCGCACCGGGCAGGACCAGGTCGACATCGTCGCGCACTCGCTCGGCACCTTCGTCATGCAGAGTTACCTGGCCAGCTCGCCGGCCCGGGCGCAGCGGGTCGCGCACTACGTCAACCTCGACGGCCGCACCGCGACCGCACCGCCGGGTGGGGTGCCGACGTTGGCGATCTGGGGTGAGGGCGACCAGACCCGCGCGATCACCGGCGCCACCAACGTCTACCTTCCGAATCAGTCACACACCCAGACGGTCTCGTCGGAGGAGTCGTTCCGGGAGATGTTCCGGTTCTTCAGCGGGCGGTCGCCGCACACCGGCCGGATCGTGCCAACCCGGCACGCCGAGATCTCCGGTCGCGCCGTGCTGTTCCCGAGCAACGCCGGAGTCACCGACGCGACGCTGGAGGTCTACCGGGTCAGCCCGCTGTCCGGGCGGCGGCTGAGCCACCGGCCGGTGAAGACGGCGGCACTTACCGGCGACGGCACCTTCGGCCCGATCAAGCTCGACAGCACCGCCCGCTACGAGCTCGCGGTGGTCCGCCCCGGCGCCGCGACGCATCACTTCTACTTCCAGCCGTTCCTGCGCGACAGCGCGTTCGTCCGGCTGCTCACCAGTCGCCCGGGCGAGGGGCTCGGCGCCCTCGTGGAGACCGGCGCCCGGCACACCGCGTTGACGATCCAGCGCCAGCAGGAGTGGTGGGGCGACCAGGGCGCGGCCGGCGACCACCTGTGGGTCAACGGCCGCGACATCCTGAATGCCGCCAACGCGCCGCGGGTCAAGCGGGTCATCGGGATCTTCGCGTTCGACGCGGGCAGCGACCGCCGCACCGACCTGACCGCGCCACTGCCGGCGTTCTTCGCGCAGACCTTCATCACCGGCATGGATGTGTACGTCCCCGCGAGGCCAAGAGGCCTGGTGTCCATCACCGTTGGCCAGCGCGGCGGCGGCTACGAGTCCGTCAACGTGCCCAACTGGCCGTCATCCGACCACCGGATCACTGTGAACGTCAACGACTACTAGGCGGCAGGGCGGCATAGCCCGCCAGCAGGATGTCGATGGCCTCGGTGAAGCGGCTGTCGAAGTCGAGGCCGGCCCGCGTCGCGATGACCTCGGTCAGGTTGGGGAACTCGGCCGGGTCGAGCTCGTCGGCGCGGTCGTCGAGGTTGGGTTCGGAGCCCTCGTGTCCGGGTGTCCGGCCCACCTCGGCGAGCGTGTGCCCGATCGTGAACATGGCCACGACGTTGACGACATCCATGGCCCGCCCCAGCGGTACGCCACCCGCGCGCATCCCGGCCAGCCAGCGCTCCGACATCCGCAGCGCGTCCGGCGAGTTCACCGGGCGGGTGCCGGCCAGCGGCAGCACTCCGGGGTGGGCCAGCAGCGCCCGGCGCAGGGCGTGTGCGAAGTCGCGCATCCACGGCACCCAGGCGGCACCCGGCTCGTCGAGGCCGGCGAATGCCACCTCCATGACCCGGTCGACCAGGCCGTCGAGAAGCGCGTCCTTGTTGGGCACGTAGTGGTAGAGAGTCATCGCCTCCACACCTAGTGTGGCGCCCAGCTTGCGCATCGACAGGGCGGGCAGGCCATGTGTGTCCACAAAGTCCAGTGCGGCGTCGAACACCTGCTCCCGGCTCAGCCCGGCCTTCGTGCCCGCACGGCGTCCCGCCACCACCACACCCCTTGACGATTCTTACGGCGTAAGTCAGGCTAGCAGAAACTTACACCGTAAGAATGGAGTCGAGCATGCTCGCGCTGGCCCTGACGCTGATCCTGAGCACGGTCGCGTACCACCTGGTCATGACCTTGATCGACGTGTATCCGCTGAACAACGTGCGCGACGCCAAGCGCAGAGAACAGTGGACCGAGGTCGCCGTGAACGCACCGGTCATGGCACTGCCCGCGGTCCTGCTCGGCCTGGCCGCGGCGCTCAAGACTCCAACGTTCGGCTACGTCGCCGGCGGGCTGGAGCTACTGATCGCGGCCGGCGGACTGCTGCTCTGGTGGCTGCCCTACCTGGTCGGCGTCACCGTGCCCTGGGCAACGGCCGGCACCGGCGTGACCTGGGCGCAACTGCACGCCCGCACGTACGCGCACACGCTGATCGTGCTGCCCCGGATCGGCGACCGCCCACGCCCCAACCTGGAGCACATGATCCTGCACGCGCTGATGCTGGCGGCCGCGATCGCCACCTTCGCCGCAGCGGCAGGCTAGGCGGAGCGAGGCTGCGGGACGGTGGTGGGCACAGTGGACTCACGAATCACCAGCCGGCAGGACTGACGGACCACGCCTGCGGAAGGCGTGCCGTCGAGGGCGGCGAAGAGGTGCTCGACGGCCGTGGCACCAAGCTGTTCGAGGTTGAGGTCCACAGTGGTCAGCGGTGGGCGGCAGTCGGTGGCGAAGTCCTCCCAGTTGTCGTAGCCGACGATGGCGACGTCGTCGGGGATCCGCCGGCCGAGGTCGAGCAGCGTCTGCGAGACACCCGTGGCGATCTGGTCGTTGCCGCAGAAGATGGCGTCGATCTCGGGCTCGGCGTCGAGCAGCATCCGGGCGGCGTGCCGGCCCCAGCGCTGCGACCACTCGCCGTAGAGCGGCTCGCCGGCCGGCGAGAGGTCGTGCTCGGCCAGGACGGCGCGCATGCCGACGACCCGGTCGCGGGCCGCCCGATAGCTGTGCGGGCCGGTGATGTGCGCGATCCGCCGGCGGCCGAGGGCGACCAGGTGCTCCACCGCGAGGCGGGCGCCGCCCTCGTCGTCGGCCAGCAGCGAGAAGTCGTCCGGGTCGGCGGACTCGCCGTAGACGTAGACGACCGGGACGGGGATGTCGCGGGTCAGCGACGGCCGGATGTCGTTGCTGTCGCCGAGCACGATGAAGCCGTCGACCCGGCGGGCCAACAGCGTGCGGATGTAGTGCGCCCGGCGGATCGCGTCGCCGCGGGCGTCGCACAGCAGCACCGACATCTGCTCGTTGCCGAGCGCGTTCTCGGCGCCGAGCAGGATCGGGATCGAGAACCGGCCGCCGAGCTCGTCGGTGAGCAGGCCGATCGTGCGGGTGCGGCCGACGATCAGGCCGCGGGCGAGGGCGTTGGGGTGGAACGACAGGTCGCTGGCCGCCTGGAGCACCCGCTGCCGGGTCGCCGCGGCCACCTGGGCGCGGTCGTTGAGCGCCTTCGATGCCGTGGCGACCGAGACGCCGGCCCGCCGCGCGACGTCGGACAGCGTCACGGCCTGCGAGCGGAGCCGCCCCATGAGAAACACCTTTCGCCAACGTTTTCTGTTGCTGCGGGCAACGTATCAGCATGCAGCGGGTTTTCGGGATGGCCGATTTGGCATCTTGCCGAAAAGGTTTTCGGAGTCCAGAGTGAGCGCCATCACGAAACCTGGAGGTAACAACGGTGGCAGCTTCCGACCCCACCGGCGGCCGGCCGGTGGACCCGTCCCGTGGCGCGTTGCGCCCGCTCGGCCTGGCCGAGGCGCGGATCACCGCGGGGTTCTGGGCCGACCGGCAGCGCGTCATCAGCGAGGGCAGCCTGGATCACGCCCGGGCCTGGATGGACAAGGTCGGTTGGACCGCCAACTTCACGATCGGCGCGGCCACCGGGCCGGCTGAGCACCGAGGTCGGGAGTTCGCCGACTCCGAGGTCTACAAGCTGATCGAGGCGATGTCGTGGGAGACCGGCCGCCGGGCCGACCCCGCGCGGGTTCGCGAGATCGACGAGCTCGTCGCGCTGATCGGCGGCGCGCAGGAGGCCGACGGCTACCTCAACACCGCCTTCGGCCGGCCTAGCCAGCAGCCGCGCTGGAGTGACCTGCGCTGGGGCCACGAGCTCTACTGCGCGGGCCACCTGATGCAGGCCGCGGTGGCCAACACCCGCGTGCACGGCCCGGGCCCGCTGCTCGACATCGCGCGAAAGGTCGCCGATCACATCTGCGCGACTTTCGGTGAAGACGGCAGCAGCGGGGTCTGCGGCCACCCGGAGATCGAGCCGGCCCTGGTCGAGCTATACCGGGTCACCGGTGAGCGCCGCTACCTCGACCAGGCCGCGCTGTTCGTCGAGCGGCGCGGGCACGGGAGCCTTCCGCCGCACCAGTTCGGTGCCTCCTACTTCAGCGACGACATCCCGGTCCGGGAGGCCACGGTCCTTCGTGGACACGCGGTACGGGCGCTCTATCTGGCCTGCGGCGTGGTCGACGTGGCGGTCGAGACCGGCGACGACGAGCTGCTCGAGGCCGTCGCCGCGCAGTTCGACCGCACGTGGGCCAGGCGCACGTACCTGACCGGCGGGATGGGCTCCCGGCACATGGACGAGGCGTTCAGCGACGACTTCGTGTTGCCGTCCGACCGCGCCTACTCGGAGAGCTGCGCCAGCGTCGCCGCGGTCATGCTGGCCTGGCGCCTGCTGCTGGCGACCGGCGAGGCTCGCTACGCCGACGTGATCGAGCGGGTCCTCTACAACGTGGTCGCCACCGCGATCGAGGACGACGGGCGGGCCTTCTTCTACGCGCACAGCCTGCACCAGCGCACGCCGACCCGGGCGTTGCCCGACGACGAGGAGCAGCTCGGCTTCGGCGGCGGCCCGCGGGCGCCCTGGTTCGAGGTGTCCTGCTGCCTGCCCAACGTGTCCCGGCTGCTGGCCGCCCTGAGCACCTACCTCGCCGTCGCTGACGACGAGGGGCTTCGGATCATGCAGTACGCGAACGCGACGGTCGACACCAGGCTGGCCGACGGCCGCCGGGTGGCGCTGGAGACCACCACCGCGTACCCCGTCGACGGTGACGTGACCATCCGGATCACCGCCACCGACGGCGGCGAGTGGCCGCTGACCCTGCGGATCCCGGCCTGGGCCGAGGGCGCGACGGTCGACGGGGTGACGCGAGCCGCCGGTGAGGCCGTGACCGTGCGGCGCGCGTTCGCCCCCGGCGACGAGGTCCGGTTGCACCTGCCGATGACGCCCCGGTTCACGACACCCGACCCGCGAATCGACGCCGTGCGTGGCTGCGTCGCGGTCGAGCGCGGCCCGGTCGTCTACTGCGCCGAGTCGCCGGTGGCCGAGCCGCTGGGCGACCTCGACCAGCTCCGGATCGACCCGGCCCGGGCGCCGGCGGATCACGAGGACGGCGTCGAGGTGTGGGGCGGGCTCGCCGCCGAGACCGACGCCGCGTGGCCCTATGAAGGGACCGCTGTCGCCGACCCGCCGCTCGGGTTGGTTCGACTGCTGCCTTACCACCGCTGGGCGCGCCGTGGTCCCGCCACGATGCGGGTCTGGCTGCCCACTGTCCAATCCCCTCGCGCAAGGAGCACGGATGGCTAGATATCGAGCACGACGCGTCGTCGCCGTCACCGCGGCGGCATTACTGATGACCGTGGCGGCCTGCGGCAACGACGACAAGGCCGCAGGTGGCACGGTCGCCGCTTCGGCCGACGACGGCGCCACCCTGACCCTGTGGACCAGGGCCGCGACCGAGTCGGTCTCCAAGGCGTACGCGGAGAAGTACAACGCCACCCACAAGAACCAGGTGGAGGTGACCGCCTATCCCAACGAGGAGTACCCGGCCAAGCTGGCGTCGGCGGCCGGCGCGAAGTCGCTGCCGGACCTGTTCGCCTCCGACGTGGTGTTCGCCGCGCAGTACGCGTCGCAGGGCCTCTGGGTCGACCTGACCGACCGGTTCGGCGCGCTCGACGTCAAGGACAAGGTCGCGCCGGCGCACGTGAAGGCCGGCACCTGGGAGGGCAAGAACTACGCGGTCCCGCACACCATCGACATGTCGGTGATGCTCTACAACAAGGACCTTTACGCGAAGGCCGGACTCGACCCCGAGAAGCCGCCGACCACGCTCAAGGAGTTCGCCGAGCAGGCTCGCAAGATCGATAAGCTGGGCGGCGACGTCAACGGCACCTACTTCGGCGGCAACTGCGGCGGCTGCGTCGAGTTCACCTTCTGGCCGTCGGTCTGGGCCGCGGGCGGTGGCGTCCTGGACGCCGAGGGCAACAACGCGAAGGTCGACTCCAAGGAGATGGCCGACGTCTTCGCTCTCTACCGCTCGCTCTACGACGAGGGCGTCGCCGCGCCGGCGTCGAAGGACGAGGCCGGCCCGACGTGGCTCGGCGCCCTCCAGGGCGGCAAGGTCGGCATCGCCCCCGGCCCCTCGGTCTGGCTCGGCCTGATCGAGGAGAAGGGCGTGAAGATGGGCGTGGCGCCGATTCCCGGTCCGGACGGGGGCGAGTCCACGTTCGTGGGCGGCGACGCGATCGGCATCGGCGCCACCAGCACCAAGGTGGCCCAGGCGTGGGACTTCCTGGCCTGGACGATGTCCGACGAGGCGCAGATCGAGGTCGTCGCGAAGAACAAGGGCGTGCCGACCCGCACCGACCTGGCAGCCAACAAGTACTCGTCCGCCGACCCGCGGATCGTGCTGATCAACTCGCTGATGGCCAAGGGCCAGACGCCGTACGCCCGCAACTTCAACGCCTCCTTCAACGACCCGCAGAGCCCGTGGCTGCAGACCGTGCGAGGAGCCCTGTTCGGGGATGCGGCGTCGTCGCTCAGCAGCGGCAACACCGCCATCACCAAGTCACTGCAACAGAGCTGACCCTGCTCGTGGTGGGGGTCCGGTCGGCCGTCCGGACCCCCATCCCCAACCGAGAAGGACGAAGATGACCATCGTGACCACCCCGCGCCGGGAACAGCGGGCCGAGCAGGCCGGCTCACCACCGGCTCGCCGCCGCCGCAGGCGCCAGACCCGTCGTGCCTGGCTCGGCATCGCGTACGCCAGCCCGACGGCCGTCATGGTCGCGTTGTTCTTCCTCACCCCGCTGGTGCTAGTCGGCTGGATGTCGTTGCACCGCTGGCCCCTGCTGGCCCCGCCGACCCTCAACGCGCCGGACAACTTCACGACGATCGGCGACAACGAGCTCGTCCGGTCCGCCACCTGGTTCACCATCAAATACACGGTGATCATCACCGTGCTGCTCTTCGCGGTCTCGCTGGGCCTGGCGCTGCTGGTCCAGCACCGCCGGCGCGGCGTCGGCTTCTTCCGCACCGCGTTCTTCCTGCCCATGGCGGTCGGCTTCGCCAGCGCCTCACTGCTCTTCCTCGGCCTGCTCAGCGACGAGATCGGGCCGGTCAGCGACCTGCTGCGCAGCATCGGGCTGATCGACGGCTACGTCTCGTGGACCAGCGGCAGCGCCAACTCCGCGCTCGGGTCGGCGGTCGTGCTGGTGATCTGGCGGTTCGCGGGCTTCAACATGCTGATCCTGCTGACCGGCCTGCAGGCCATCCCGCCGGAGATCTACGAGGCGGCCCGGGTCGACGGCGCCAGCCGGTGGCAGACGTTCCGCCGCATCACCCTGCCGCTGCTGCGGCCGACGATCGCGCTCGTGCTCACGCTCATGGTGACCGGCTCGCTGCTGGCCTTCGACCAGTTCTGGATCCTGACCCGGGGCGGGCCCGACAACAGCACCACCTCCCTGGTCATGGTGATCTACCGGGAGGCGTTCATCCGCCTCGACCTCGGCTCCGCCGCCGCCATCTCGGTGGTGCTGCTGGTGGTCCTGGTCGTCTTCAACGTCATCCAACTCGGCGTCCTGCGCCGCCGGTCGAACTGAGGAATCGCGAGATGAACCGCTCCCGCGTCGGATACTCGGTCACCGGCGCCGCGCTGGCCATCCTCTTCCTGTTCCCGTTGCTGTGGAGCGGCTGGGCCTCGGTGCGCACCGGCTCCGGCTTCGGCCTGGAGAACTACGACCGGCTGTTCACGTCAGACAACGGCGTGCGGCCGCAGCACGTGTTCAACAGCCTCGTGGTCAGCGTGCTGACCGTTGGCGGGACCCTGTTCGTCGCGACCCTCGGCGGCTACGCCTTCGGCCGGTTCAAGTTCCCCGGCCGCGACGTGCTCTTCCTGGTCACCCTGGCGATCCTGATGGTCCCGTACGCGACGATCCTGATCGCCCTCTACGTCCTGCTCGGTTGGATCGGCCTGGAAGACTCGCTGATCGGCCTGAGCCTCGTGCTGGTGATGTTCCAGCTACCGTTCTCGATCTTCATGATGCGCAACTCGTTCGAAGCCGTGCCACGTGAGCTCGAGGAGTCGGCCCAGATGGACGGGTGCGCCACCCTCGGCACGTTGCTCCGGATCATGCTGCCGGCGGTCAAGCCGGGCCTGATCACCGTGGGGCTGTTCGCGTTCCTCACCTCGTGGAGCGAGTTCTTCGCGCCGCTCATCCTGCTCAACTCGACGGACAAGTTCACCACCACGCTCGCGGTGGTCAACATGCGCACGGCCAGCCACGGCTCGATCGACTACGCGGCCCTCGAGGCCGGCGTGGTCTTCATGGCCGTGCCCTGCCTGATCCTGTTCGCGTTCATGCAGCGCAGCTACGTCCGAGGCTTCACCTCGGGCGCCATCAAGGGGTAAAACCCGGACTCCCCGGCTCCACGGGCGGACTCCGGTCTCAGAAATTGATCTTCATCAATGTACGGAGAGGAGTCCTCATGAACACCCGAAAAGCCCTGGCCAGCACAGCGAGCATCCTGGTGACGGCCGGGCTCGCTCTCGTCACGGGCGGCGCCCCGGCTCAGGCCGCGCCCGGCGACAACCTGGCCTGGACGGCCACGCCCAGCGCCTCCTACACCTCGCCCTGGGAGAGCGTCGCCGCGATCCGCGACGGCGTCGACCCGCCCCGGTCCAACGACACCGCGAACCCGCGCTGGGGCACCTGGCCCAACCAGGGCCAGCAGTGGGTGGACCTGACCTGGACGGCCACGCAGACCATCCGCGCCGCCGAGGTCTACTTCTTCGACGACGGTGGCGGCGTCCGGCTGCCGTCCTCGTGGCGGGTGCAGAGCTGGAACGGCAGCGCCTACGTCGACGTGGCCGGCGTCAGCGGCTATCCGGTGGCCGCGGACCGCTACAACTCCGTGACCTTCACCGCGGTCAGCACCACCCGACTCCGGGTGGCGCTCCAAAGTGGAGCCGGGTCCGTCGGCCTGCTGGAAGTCAAAGCGCACACCAACGGTCCGACCACGCCGCCGCCGACCAGTGGGTGGAACCCGCCGGCCAATCTCGTCACCCCGCTGAACCAGGTCTGGGCGCACCAGGAGCAGACCTACAACAACGGCAACCTGTACGCGTTCCGCAACTACGGCTGGGACCAGCTTTTCGCCAACCGGGGCTACATCAACTACTGCGTGCGGTGGGACTCGTCAGCCTCGGTCACGGCCGCGCAGCGCGACCAGGTGCACGCCGCCCTGGCCCGGCAGTATCGCAAGTGGATAGCCGAGATGGCCGGCCACAACGGCTTCCCGTACACGGACGTGCCGGTCCGGGTGGTCGGTTGGGCCGTGCGGGACCGGGCACAGCTCCAGTGGACCGACAACTCCGTCGACGTCTACGTCGGCGACATTCGGGAGAACGCACCGCAGTGCGGCGCGCCGTGCGGGCGGTTCTTCAACCAGAGCGGCCAGTACCCCAACTGTCCGGGTGGTGCCGCGCGGCACTACGACCACTCGCTCTGGCTGACCGACGGCTTCGGCGGCGGCGCGGGCGGTGACTGGGGTCAGCGGATGGGCCGCGAGTACTTCATGAACAACGTCAACGCCGAGAACATGACGATCCTCCTCCACGAGATCGGGCACACCTACGGTCTCGACGATTTTTACGACTGGACGCCCAGCGGTGTCGGCGGCTTCATCATGCGCGCCGGCAGCGCTTCGTCGATCACCGAGTTCGACCGGTGGATGCTGCGCGACTGGTGGCGCCACCTGAAGAACCGGTACGGCTACTAACTTCCAGTGAAAGGTGCCGCGCATGCACAGACCCTCGCTGTCGCGCCGGACCGTCCTCAAGGCCGGCGCGGCAACGGCGGTGGCCACCACCGCCGCCGTCGCGCTACCCACCACCGCGCAGGCAGCCCGCCCGGACTCCGGTGTCTCGGCGTATGCCTTCCCGCTCTCCGCCGTCCGCCTGCTCGCAGGACCCTTCCAGGCCAACGCCGGCCGGACGATGTCCTACCTGACGTTCCTCGACGCGGACCGGCTCCTGCACATGTTCCGGCTGAACGCCGGCCTGTCGTCGTCGGCCACCGCGTGCGGCGGTTGGGAGTCGCCGACCACGGAACTGCGCGGCCACTCGATCGGCCACGTGCTCAGCGGCCTGGCCCAGGCGTACGCCAGCACCGGTGACACGTCGTACAAGACCAAGGGCGACTACATCGTCACCCAGCTCGGGTTGTGCCAGGACCGGGCCACCGCCCGCGGCTTCAACACCGGCTACCTGTCGGCGTACCCGGAGAGCTTCATCGACCGGGTCGAGACCGGGCAGGCGGTCTGGGCGCCTTACTACACGCTGCACAAGATCATGGCCGGCCTGCTCGACATGCACCTGCTGGCCGGCAACGCCCAGGCGCTGACGATCCTCAACCGCAAGGCCGCCTGGGTGCAGTTCCGCAACAGCCGGCTGACCCTGAGCCAGCGGCAGGCGATGCTGCGCACGGAGTTCGGCGGCGTCGGCGAGACCCTCTACAACCTCTACCAGTACGGCGAGAACGCCGCGCACCTGACGACGGCACAGTATTTCGACCACGCGCAGATCTTCGACCCGCTGGCCAACAACAGCGACCAGCTCAACGGCTTCCACGCCAACACGCAGATCCCCAAGGCACTCGCGGCGATCCGCGGTTACCACGCCACTGGCACCACGCGTTATCGCGACATCGCGTCGAACTTCTGGAACTTCGTCGTCAACCAGCACTCGTACGCGATCGGGGGCAACTCCAACGGCGAGTACTTCCAGCCCCCGAACGCCATCGCCAGCGAGCTGTCGGACTCGACCTGCGAGTGCTGCAACTCGTACAACATGCTCAAGCTGACCCGGCAGTTGTTCTTCACGTTCCCGAACCGGGCCGCCGAGCTGATGGACTTCTACGAGAAGGCGCTCTACAACCACCTGCTCGGAGCCCAGAACCCGAGCTCGTCGCACGGCTTCCACTGCTACTACGTGCCGCTGCGGGCCGGCGGCATCAAGACGTACAGCAACGACTACAGCAACTTCACCTGTTGCCACGGCACGGGCATGGAGACCAACACGAAGTACGGCGAGAGCATCTACTTCTACAACGGCAACACCCTGTGGGTGAACCTGTTCATCGCGTCCACCTTGACCTGGCCCGGGCGCGGCATCACGGTTCGGCAGGACACCAGCTATCCCGAGACGTCGACCACTCGGCTCACCATCACCGGCTCCGGCGCCATCGACCTGCGGGTGCGCATCCCGGCCTGGACCTCGGGCGCGCAGGTGTCGGTCAACGGTGTGGCCCAAGGGTCGCCGACACCCGGCAGCTACCTGACCATCAACCGCACCTGGGCCAGTGGCGACACGGTCGACATCAGCCTGCCGATGTCGCTCGCGATCGAGCCGACCCCGGACAACTCCGCCGTCCGCGCGGTCAAGCACGGACCGATCGTGCTCGCCGGCCAGTACGGCTCGACCAACCTGTCCGGGCTGCCCACCCTCAACGCCAGCACGCT
Organism: Asanoa ishikariensis; assembly: GCF_900107455.1. Lineage (GTDB taxonomy): Bacteria > Actinomycetota > Actinomycetes > Mycobacteriales > Micromonosporaceae > Asanoa > Asanoa ishikariensis. Next base: position 514,084 of record NZ_FNQB01000001.1, read on the forward strand.
GGCGGCCACCAGCACGCCGTTGCAGTACACCGCGACCGCGAGCACCGGCAACGTGACGCTGCTGCCGTTCTACAAGACGCACGGCGTCCGCTACACCGTCTACTGGAACGTCACCTCGACACCGACCCTGCCGGCGTTCGTCGCCCACTACCAGTTCGACGAGTCGTCCGGCACCACTGCGGCCGACGCGACCGGCAACGGCCGCACGGCGACCCTGGCCGGCGGCGCCGGGCGGACCACCGGCCGCACCGGCAACGCCGTCAACCTCAGCGGGTCCAGCCAGTACGTGACCCTGCCGTCCGGCATCCTCGCGGGCGCGACGTCGTTCACGATCGCCACCTGGGTGCGGGTCACCACCCTGGCGAACTGGGCCCGGCTGTTCGACTTCGGCAGCGGCACGGGCACCAACATGTTCCTCGTCCCGCGCAGTGGCAGCGGCACCGCCCGCTACGCCATCACCGCGGGCGGGGCGGGCGGGGAACAGCGCATCGACGCACCGGCGGCGCTGCCCGCCGGAGTGTGGACGCACGTCGCCGTCACACACACCGGCAACCTCGGCATCCTCTACGTCAACGGCGCGGAGGTGGCCCGCAACGCAGCGCTCACCTCGCGGCCATCGAGCCTCGGCACGACTACCCAGAACTGGATCGGGCGCTCGCAGTACAGCGGCGACCCGTATCTCAACGCGGCCGTCGACAGCTTCCGCGTCTACAGCCGCGCGCTGTCGGCCAGTGAGATCGCCTCCCTCAACTCTTCCGGTCAGTAAGGGAGCTTTTCATGCGCAAACGTGTGGCAATCGCCTGTGGGGTGGTGACGCTGGCGGCCGCTGTGCTGTTCGGCGTCGCCGCGCAGGCCGCCAACCCCGTCGTCACCGCCATCTACACCGCCGACCCGGCTCCGCTGGTCGTCGGCGACACCATGTACATCTACACCGGCCGCGACGAGGCCTCGTCCACCGGTCAGAACTTCGTCATGCGCGAGTGGCACGTGCTCTCCTCGACGGACGCCGCCACCTGGACCGACCGCGGCGTACGCGCCAACATCGCCACGTTCCCGTGGGCCGGCGCCGACGCCTGGGCCAGCGAGGTGGAGCCGCGCAACGGCCGCTACTACTGGTACACGTCGATCAACGGCAACGGCGCCGGGTGGATGAACATCGGCGTCGCCGTGGGTGACAGCCCGCTCGGCCCGTTCACCGACGCCAAGGGCGGCCCGCTGATCAGCGACAGCACGGCCAACTCGTCCGGCCTGAACATCGACCCGACGGTGTTCGTCGACGACGACGGCCAGGCCTACATGTACTGGGGCGGCTACTGGGCTCCGCGGGCCGTGCGGCTGGCGTCCAACATGGTCGACACGGTCGGCGCGGTGGTCACCCCGACCGGGCTCACCAACTACTGGGAAGCCCCGTTCATGTTCAAGCGCAACGGTCTCTACTACATGATCTACGCGGCCAACGACACCAACGGCTGCGTGACTTCGTCGAGCTACGCCTGTCAGCGGTATGCGACGGCGACCAACCCGATGGGGCCGTGGACACATCGCGGCATCGTGCTCGGCCAGGTCTCGTCGACCACCAACCACGCGGGCGTGGTCGAGTTCAACGGCCAGTGGTACATGGTCTACCACAATGCCAACGCGCCCGGCGGCGGCAACTTCCGCCGGTCGGTGGCCGTCGACCGGATGTACTTCAACAGCGACGGGACGATCCAGCGGGTGGTGCAGACCACCACCGGGCCGCCGTCGAACCCGGGCGGCCCGACCACGCCGCCGACCTCGGGCACCAACATCGGACCGAGCGCCACCGCGTCGACGTCCTATGTGTCCTCGTGGGAGTCCCTGGCCGCGGTCAACAACGGTGGCACGCCGGCCAACTCGCAGGACCGGTCCAACCTGGCGTACGGGAACTGGCCCCAGCAGGGCACTCAGTGGATCGAGTACCAGTGGCCGTCGGCCCGCTCGCTCAACCGAGTGGCCACCTACTGGTTCGACGACAACCAGGGCATCGACGTGCCCGCGTCGTGCCAGGTGCAGTACTGGAACGGCAGCGCGTACGTGGCCGTGCCGGGTCAGTCGGCCTGCGGGGTGGCCGGCAACACGTTCAACTCGACGACCTTCAACACGGTCAGCACGACCCGGTTGCGGCTTTCGATCGTCTCCCGTGCCGGGCTTTCCACCGGTGTCCTCGAATGGCAGGCATTCCAGTCCTAGGAGGTGAGCCCAATGTCCCTACGTAAACGCCGTCCCAAGCTGGCCGCCGGCCTCGTCGCCGTCCTCACCGGCAGCCTGTTGAGCGTCATCGCCGCGACACCCGCCCATGCGGCACAGACCATCGGCTTCCCGACCTTCAACAACACCGGCTCGATACCGCAGCCGCCGGTCGGCTACAACACCGGCAGCACCATGCAGGCCATCTATGACGCGGAGAGCTCCGGCACCGACTTCTGGATGGACCGGCTGCTCGGCCGCTCCGGCAACGACCCGACCGGCACCTGGCTGATGACCCGGGGCCGGGGCGCGTACATGAACACGCACACGCCCTCGGTGATCGGGTTCGGTGGCAACGCCGCCTACTGGGACAACATCAGCAGCCAGGGCGCCTACACCATCACGCCGTCGCCCGGCACGTTCACCGAGCAGTCCGCGCAACGCTTCCAGGCGCCGAGCTTCTGGCGCAGTGTGCACACCAGCGGCTCGATCCGGATCACCGTCACGAAGTTCATCACGCACAACAACGTGATGGTGACCAACCTCGACGTCGCCAACACCGGCACGGCGTCGGCGACCGTCTCGTTGCGGGCCGTCTCGCCGTACGCGGCGACCGGGAGCGGCACCGAGCTGACCGGGACGCGGGCGGTCAAGAACAACCTGACCACCCTGTTCCCGAGGTTCTCCGGTGACGGGTTCACGGTCAGCAGCGGCGGGCTCACCCGTTCGGTGACCGTCGGCGCCGGCCAGACCGTGACCACCAAGGTGCAGCTCGGCTTGGTGGCCAACGAGATCCCGGACTCGCTGACCGAGTACAACAGCTACCGCGGCTTCTCGCCGGCGACGGCGTACGCCACCCACGTGCGGGCGTACAACCAGTGGTGGGCGACGAACCTGCCGTACATCGACGTGCCGGACGCCGCCATCAAGAAGAACATCTACTACCGCTGGTGGTTGATGCGCTACAACTACCTCGACGTCGACATCCCGGGCCAGGACTACCAGTTCCCGCAGTCGATCGAGGGTGTCACCGGCTACAACAACGCGATCGTGCTGACCCAGCCGATGCACATCGACGACCTGAAATACCTGCGGTCGCCCGAGTACTCCTACGGTCCCTGGCTGTCGATCGGCCAGTACTCGGCCAACGGCCGGTTCGTCGACAACCCCGGCGACCCGGAGAACTGGTCCAACTCCTACACGCAGTACGTGTCCGAGGCGGCCTGGAAGGCGTTCCAGATCCACGGTGGACAGCCGGGGCTCCTGCAGAACTTCGCGCGCTATGCGGAGGGCGACGCCAAGGGCCAACTCGCCTTCTACGACCACAACAACAACGGCGTCATCGAGTACGACTGGGGCGCGCTGACGGGCAATGACGCCGACGCGGTGTCGTTCCACTGGCGGGCCGGCAACCTGGACCGGGCCGAGACGGCCTATGTCTGGGCCGGCGCCGTCGCTTCCCAGCAGGCGTACGCGATGCTCGGCAACACCGCCAAGGCCGCCGAGCTGCAGACGCTGGCCGACCGGATCCGCAACGGCGTCATCAACACGCTGTGGAACCCGTCTCGGCAACTGCTCGAGCACAAGCACGTCAGCACGAACGCCTTCGTGCCGTGGAAGGAAATCAACAACTACTACCCGTACTCCGTGGGGCTGATGCCCAACACCGCGCAGTACCGCGAGGCGCTGCGGCTGTTCGCCGACCCGGCCGACTACCCGATCTTCCCGTTCTACACCGCCAACCAGCGGGACAAGGCCGCCGCGGCGGCGGCCGGCCAGCCGGGCAGCAACAACTTCTCCACCATCAACTCGACGGTGCAGTTCCGGCTCTACTCGTCGGCGCTGCGCAACTACCCGAACTCCTGGATGACCAACGACGACTACAAGAAGCTGCTCTACTGGAACGCCTGGGCGCAGTACCCCGGCGGCGACACCCGCTACCCGGACGCCAACGAGTTCTGGGCCGACTGGAACGGCAGCAGCATCCAGTACCGCTCGTGGATCCACCACAACATCCTGGGCAGCAGCAACTGGACCGTCATCGAAGACGTCGCCGGGCTGCGGCCGCGTACCGACGCGCAGATCGAGCTCTCCCCGATCAACATCGGGTGGACCCACTTCGCGGTCAACAACCTGCGCTACCGCAATGCCAACCTGTCGGTCGTGTGGGACGACCCGGCCGACGGTGTGACCCGCTACAGCGGCGTGCCGCAGGGTTACTCCATCTACCTCAACGGCACCCGGGTGGCCACCGTCGACCGGCTCACCCGAGTTCTCTACAACCCGGCCACCGGTGCGGTCACGTTGCCGTCCGGCTCCGGCGTGGTCAACTTCAGCACGTCGTTCTCGGGCCTCCAGACGCCGCAGAACGTCAACCTGAACAGCGCGCGGATGGTCGACATCGCGGCCAAAGCCGGCGTCGACCTCACGTCGACCCTGCCCAACCTGGCGTCCGGGGCGTCGGTCTCGGCTTCGTACACCGCGTCGGGCACCTCGACCGCCGGTGCGGTCGACGGCTTCCCGACCAACGCCCCGATCTGGGGTGCGTACGGGAGCCCGAACAGCTCGGACTGGTACGAGGTGAACTTCGGGACCAGCCGGGCGGTGGACGAGGCGCGGATCTACTTCCGCAACGACCGGGCGACCAACCGCTATCGACCACCGGCGTCGTACACCGTGCAGTACTGGAACGGCAGCGCGTTCGTCGCGGCCGGCAGCCAGGTGAAGACGCCGGGCACGCCGCAGTCCAACTACAACAAGGTGAGCTTCACGCCGGTCAACACCACCCGGCTGCGGGTGCAGTTCACGCACGCCTCGGGCTCGGCCAAGACCGGGTTGACCGAGCTGAAGCTCTACAACCGCGGCGGAACCAACCCGAACCCGGATCCCGATCCTGACCCGGATCCTGGCGGCAACCTCGCTCTGTCGGCGACACCGTCGGCGTCGTACACCTCGTCGTGGGAGAGCGTCGCGGCCATCAACGACGGCATCGACCCGCCGTCGTCGAACGACACGGTGAACGACCGCTGGGGCACCTGGCCCAACCAGGGCGCCCAGTGGGCGGAGCTGACCTGGTCGTCGGCGCAGACGCTGTCGTCGGCCCAGGTCTACTTCTTCGACGACAACGGCGGCGTACGCGTCCCGGCGTCGTGGACGCTGCAATATTGGAACGGAAGCTCCTATGTGAACGTTCCGTCGGCGAGCGGATATCCGGTCGCGCTCAACCAGTACAACCAGGTGACCTTCGGACAGGTGAGCACCACCCGGCTGCGCGTCGCACTGACGAGCGGCGCGGGCTCGGTCGGCCTGCTCGAAGTGAAGGCGTTCAGCTAGCCGGTCGCGAGGCGGGCCCTTCCTGCGGAGGGCCCGCCTTCACCGGTAGGGCCGTACCCACCCGCGACCGGCCAGCGTGCGGGATGTCGACCGGCATCGTTGTCCCGGGACGCTCGTAGGCATGCGAACCCTTACCGGAGTACCGGTCGCCGTACGCGCGGCCTTCGTGCTGTGGCTGTTGGACGGCAACTCGCTTCGCGACGCCCTCGCTAACTTGAGCGCGTTCGGCGTCAGCCGGGCCGTGCACGTCGCGGCCGTGCTCGCCGGCTGCGTCCTGATGTACGTGCCGTCCGCCAACGCCTACTTCAGGCGGGTGGCCAGCCCGTCGAGGACGACCTCGAGGCCGTAGGCGAACTTCGACTCGCGGACCTCGGCCGGATCTTCGGTCACCTCGCCACCGAGACTGGCCACGAACTCGGCCTCCGTCTGGCCCGAGCGGGCGGCGGAGTTCAGCCAGGCGGCCTCGGCCGTGCTCATGCCGTTGACGTACGAGAGCAGGGTGTCCAGGGCACCCGCCGGCTCGGGATAGCCGGCCGCGGTGAACAGCTCGACCAGGCCGTAGCTGAACGCACCGAGGTTCGGGCCGAGCTGGGCCATGCCGGCCTGGCCGAGCATCGAACCGAGCCAGGCATGGCGCAGCGCCGTCGCGCGGAACGACTGGGCGGCGACGCGCGCGGCGGCCCGCCAGTCGTCGGCCGCGACGGGCACTGCGACCTCACCGAACACCTCGTCGACGGCGAGCTCGATGAGATCGTCCTTGGTTGCCACGTGCCGGTAGAGCGAGGTGGCGCCGGCGTTGAGCCGGGCACCGAGCTTGCGCATGCTCAGCGCCTCCGCGCCTTCCTCGTCGAGCATGGCGATGGCCTCGCGGACGATCGCGGCCTGGCTCAGCGCCGGCTGCTCGGGCTCTGCCGCCTGCCGCGCCCAGACGGACGTGACCTTCTTCTTCGGCGCCACGGGGCTCTCCTCTTCTGCGTACATCGTTCGCGATGAGCGTACAGCAAATGCCTCTTGCGTACGGCGTGCGCTCATGCGTACGGTGTGCGCAGCACGGGAACAGCGTGCGCTCGCCGAGTCAGTCGGAAGGACGCCCCTCATGGAAAACCGCAACCCGCACCGCTGGTGGATTCTCGTGGTGCTGTGCCTGAGCAGCCTGGTGCTGGTGGTCGACAGCATGGCGTTGACCGTCGCGGTGCCGCACATGACCGCCGACCTCGGCGCCACCGCGCAGGACATGCAGTGGATCCTCGACTCCTACATCCTGGTGTTCGCCGGGCTTCTGCTGACCTCGGGCAGCCTCGGCGACCGGTTCGGCCGGCGCAAGATAATGATCATCGGCCTGCTGCTCTTCGGGGCGGCGTCACTGGCCGCGACGTTCGTCGCCGATCCGGCGCAGATGATCGCGGTCCGGGTCGCGATGGGTGTCGGCGGCGCGCTGATCATGCCCTCGACGCTGTCGATCCTGATCACCGTGTTCGACGCGACGGAGCGGCCGAAGGCGATGGCCGCCTGGGGTTCCGTGTCGATGCTCGGCCTGGTCGGCAGCCCGGTGCTCGGCGGCCTGCTGGTCGACCGCTTCTCCTGGCAGTCCATCTTCTGGATCAACGTGCCGATCGTCGTCCTGGCCATCGCCGCCGGCCTCGCCCTCATGCCGGAGTCCAAGGGCCCGTGGCAGAAGCCGGACCCGATCGGCGCGGTGCTGTCGGCGGCGGGCATGACCGCACTGGTTTGGTGGATCATCGAGCTGCCGCACCACGGCGCGTTCGGCGAGCGCTCCGGCATCACCCTGGCGGTCGCGGTGGTCGGCCTGGTCGGCTTCGTGGTCTGGGAGAACATCACGCCGGCTCCGATGGTGCCGCTGGGCCTGTTCAAGCACCGCAAGTTCAGCGGCGGCTCGCTGTCGCTGTCCCTGGTGCAGATCGGCAACGGCGGGCTGCTGCTGGTGCTCACCCAGTACCTGCAGTTCGTCCTCGGCTACTCGCCACTGAAGGCCGGCCTGGCCTTCGTGCCGCTGGCGGTCGCGGCCCTGGCCGGCAACGGCGTGGGCGTGAAGCTGGTCGCCACGATCGGCGAGCGCTACGTGATGCTGATCGGGATGGTCGTCATGGCCGGCTCGTTCGGGCTGCTGACCACCGTCTCCGCCACCAGCGGGTTCGCGATCCCCGCGATCGCACTCGGCCTCCTCGGTCTCGGTGCGGGCCTCGCGATGCCGGCCGCGGTCACCGCACTGATGGGCACCATCCCGCCGGAGCAGGCGGGTGTCGGTTCGGCACTCAACGACACGATCCAGCAGGCCGGCTCGGCGCTCGGCATCGCGATCCTGGGCTCGCTGCTGACCAGCGGCTTCGCCAGCCGGATGCCGGCCGGCGCACCGGCGGAGGCCCGGCACTCGATCGCCGGAGCACTCGCCGACGGCGACCCGGGCCTGGTCGCCGCGGCCCGCGAAGCCTTCACCGCGTCGATGTCCACCACCTTCACCATCAGCGCGATCGGGGTGCTGGCCGCCGCGGTGGTCGCCACGGTGATCATGCGAGACCGCAAGCCGGCTCCGGCCGAGGTGGAGGAGCTCGAGCTCGCCGCCTGATGCGCACACGAAGAAGGCCGGCATCCACGGGGGTGCCGGCCTTCTTCGTTGGTACGGGTCAGGCGGGCGGAGGTGCCAGGTAGAAGCCGGCCATGTCGACGACGATGTTCACGGACTTGGCGCTGCTGTTGTAGACCATGAAGCCGGGGGCCAACCCGACCGTGATCTGGTTGGCGATGGTCTCGTTCACGCCGAAGTTGATGACCGATGCGGTCGGGCGTGGCTGGCCTTCGGGGTACACGGTCAGGTAGCCGGGCGACTGTGCGCCGGTGACGGTCAGGTTGGCGACGGCGGCCGTGGGCTGACATTCGAGGAGGTAGCAGTCGTTGTTGTAGGCGTGGATAAAGATCGCCTGGCCCGGTCCGATCGGGTTCAAGCTCTCGCGCGTGTCCAGCACCCGGTTCGGCTGGAACGGCAGGTAGGTGTCGGCGATGCCGGGTGCGAAGTAGCCGCTCAGGTCGGCGAGCACGTGGACGGTGCCGCTGCCGCCGTACGCGAAGGAGATCTTCCGGTCGACGACGGGTGCGATGACCATGTTGTTGGCCGTCTGCCCAGTGACGAAGTTGAGGTTCGAGGTCGTCGGCACCGCGCTGCCGGGCGGGAACGCGGTCAGATGGCCGCCGGCGGTGGGTTTGGTGACCGCGACGTTGAGCAGTACCGCGGTGGTGCCGACCGGGACACGCGACGCGAGGTCGACGGTGACGCGCCCGTTCGGGTCGACCGGGGTGGTGCCTGGGACGCCCACCGCGGAGCGGGTGTCCAGGACCCGGGCCGGAGTGTTCGACGTGAGGCCCTGACCCTCGTTCCCGTAGTACCCGGCGAGGTCGGCGAGCACGTGCACGGTGCCGCTACTGCCGTTCTTGATCTTCACCCTGCCGTTGGCCACGCGCACGGTGACCAGGTTCGGGATCGTCTGGTTCGCGGAGAAGTTGATGTTCGAGGCCGTCGGTTCCGCGTTGGTGTAGACCTTGAGGTAGCCGTTGGCGGTCGGGTTGGTCACGGTCACGTTGAGCACCACCGCGTCCGCGGTCGCGGCCGGAGCCGGCAACGGAAGCTCGAGCTCCTCGTGCGGGTTGAGCGGCGTCGTGCGGGGCACGCCGATCCCGGCCTTGGTGCTGAGCACCCGCTGCGGGGCGACCGCGGTGAACGCCGCGCCCAGCATCAGACAGACACTCTTGGTGTACTGAGCCGAGAAGGTGCGGAACCCGTCAGTGCTGACCTGGACGAAGACACAGGCACGGCCGGCGCGCTCGAAGGTGAAGCGCGCGGTCCCGGTGCGGTTGACGATCGGCTGATCCATCGCGTCCAGGACGAAGGTTCCGATCGGTCCGTCCACCGGCCATTCGGGGTGAGTCGTCACCGTCGTGTTCGTCTCGAACGTGCCGCCACCGCGCACTCGCGCGATGGCCGTGCTGAATGCCGGGCTCGGCATGAGCTCGGTAGCGCCACGGTCGATGAAGCCGCCGCCGCTGTTGAGCGCGTCGGGCTTGTCGGCGTGGGGGTTGCCACGCAGGTCTGTGGCAGGCAGGCCGGGCGCGTCGGCCCAGGCGGAGTCGATCGCGGGAGAGTCGTAGGAAAGACTCCACCCGAGGCTGTCCACGTTGAAGGCGTCCACGAGCTTGGCGTCGGCGCCGATGTCGTGCGCGCCCTGGCCGGTAGCAGCGTGGAACGCGGCCTGCGTCGGATAGGTCGTGCCGGCCCACGAGTAGGCCGGAGCACCGGGTACCGGGTCGATCACGTTGTAGTCGATGTGGCTGTCGGCCGTCGCGGTGCGGGCGACGGCGACCGCCACCGCGCTCGCCGGGTCGGGAGCCGGGTTGCCGACGCAGCCGGCGGCATCGACCTTCCGGGTCCGCACGATCGTGTTGTAGAGGCCGAACCCCGTCGACGCTCCGGTCACCGCGACGCCTGTGGCACAGTCGGCGACGATCGTGTTGTTCGTCAAAGTGGTACGCGGAGCGTCGGTCACCACGACCGCCGGAACGGCTGGGAGCTGTGGGGATCGGTACGTCTCGACGCTGTTGCCGGCCAGCACGGTGTCGCTGACGCCAGCGCCGACGGAGACGAACGACGAGCGCGCCGCCAGGGACACCATGCTGGAGATCGTCACCCGACGCGAGTTGCCTCTGATGGCGACGCCCGGGCCGTTGTTCGAGGAGAGCCAGCCGTTGGTGAGGACGATGTCGGCCGAGTCCTCGATGACGACGGCCGACTCGGGGCCTCCCGAGAGGTACATCCCATCGATGACGACGTCATGCACTCCGGAGAGCGTGAACGTCGGAGTCTTGGCTGGCGCGACGATGGTGGTGCGGCCGCCCGGCCCACGAGATCCCTTGATCGTGATCGGCTTGCCGGGCTCGCCGGACGGCGGGGAGATCGCGTCGTCGTGCCGGCCAGGCCCGACGGCGATCGTCTGCCCAGGCTGGACGGTCGCCGTCGCCGCCGAGATCGAGCAGTAGGGGTGCTGCTCGGATCCGTCGGGAGTCGCGCCACAGGTGGTCGAGACGTAGATGGTGTCTGGTGGTTCGGCTGCCGCGGACGCGATTCCGGCCGGGAGGCCGGCGGCCGTCAGCACGCCGATCGTCAGCAGCGTCGCGCTGCGACCAACCCGCATGTCATTTCCCGCTTCGAAAGAGGTGGCCGAAGGCCGGCACCCGTATGGCTGCCGGCCTTCCGGTGTTGGTCAGGCGGTGGGTGCCTGGAGGTAGTAGCCGGCCTGGTCGACGACAACGTGGACAGTGCCCGCGCTGCTGTTGTAGAGCCAGAAGAAGCCCGCCACTGACTTGATGGTGATCAGGTTGGCGATGGTGTCGCCCTTGTTGAAGTTGATGACGGAGGTGGTGGGGCGTGGCCCGTCCTCGTTCGGAAAGACGGTCAGGTAGCCCGGCGACTGCGTGCCAGTGACCGTCAGGTTGGCCACGAGAGCCGAGTGCCGGCAGCCGACCACGTCGTGATCCACACAGAGAAGCGCGTCCGTATAGATCAGGCGCGTCTCGCCGGGTCCGACGGCTGTCGAACCCGGCTCGCGGGTGTCCAGGATCCGCTTCGGTGCGACCGGGAGATAGGTGTCGGCGACGCCCGGCGCGAAGTAGGCGTTCAGATCGGCGATGACGTGGACGGTGCCGCTGCCGCCGTACGCGAACGAGATCTTCCGGTCGACGACGGGTGCGATGACCATGTTGTTGGCCGTCTGCCCGGTGACGAAGTTGAGGTTCGAGGCTGTCGGAACCGCGCTGCCGGGCGGGAACGCGGTCAGGTGGCCGCCGCCCGTCGGCTTGGTGACCGCGACGTTGAGCACGACCGCGGTGGTGCCGACCGGCACGCGCGATGAGATGTCGACGGTGACACGGCCGTTGGGGCCGACCGGGGTGGTGCCCGGCACGCCGACCGCGGCGCGGGTGTCGAGGACCCGGGCCTGGGTGGCGTTGGTCAGACCGAAGCCGGCGTTCGCGTAGTAGCCGGCGAGGTCGGCCAGGACGTGCACCGTACCCGCGCTGCCGTTCTTGATTTTGACCCGCCCGTTGACGACGGGCACGCTGACCAGGTTCGGGATGGTCTGGTTCGCGGAGAAGTTGATGTTCGAGGCGGTCGGTTCCGTATCGGGGTAGACCTTGAGGTAGCCGTTGGTGGTCGGGTTGGTCACGGTCACGTTGAGCACCACCGCGCTGCTGGTCGCCGCAGGTGCGGGCAGCGGCAGCTCGATCTCCTCCTGCGGCCCGAGCGGAGTCGTGCGCGGCAGTCCGATCCCGGCCTTGGTGCTCAGCACACGCTGCGGGGCGACAGCGTTGAAGGACGCGCCCAAGAGCACACAGGCATCAATGGCGTACGACGACGTGCGGGAGCGGAAGCCGGTCAGGTCGGATTCGACGTCGACACAGACCCGGCCGGGGTGGTCGAAGGTGAACCGGGCCGTGCCTGTGCGGTTGACGATCGTCTGCTGGCCCGCGGCCGCGAAGGAGAAGTACCCGACCGGTCCGTCCAGGACCCAGGGGTAGGTGGCCGTGATCGTCGTTCTCGTCTCCAACGGGCTGGGGCCGTGCGCCCGTCCGGTCGAGACGCGGTATGTCGGGGTGGGCAGAAGCTCGCTGGCACCACGGTCGACGAACCCGCCGCCGGTGTTCGGGGCGTCGGGCTTGTCGGCGCGAGCGTTTCCGCGCAGGTCGATGGCGGGCCGGCCCGGTGCGTCGGTCCACGCGGAGTCGACCGCGGGCGAGTCCCCGCCAATGCTCCAACCGAGGTCCCACGCCGTACCGGGATTCCCGAGCTTCGCGTCGGCGCCGATGTCGTGGGCGCCCTGCCCGGTGGCCACGTTGAACGCGGCCGGGTTCGGATAGGTCGTGCCGCCCCAGGAGTAGGAGGGTCCGCCGGGCACAGGGTCGATCACGTTGTAGTCGACGTGGCTGTCCGCCACAGCGGTGCTGGCGACGGAGACCGCCAGCACGTTCGCCGGGTCGGGAATCGGCTTGGTGTTGCAGTCGGCGGCACTGCCGACCCATCGGGTACGCACGATCGTGTTGTAGAGGCCGAACCCGGTCGACGCTCCCGTCACCACGACACCGTCGGCGCAGTCGGTGGCGATCGTGTTGTTGGTCAGCGTGGTCCGCGGAGCGTCGGTCACCACGATCGCGGGGGCGGACGGAAGCTCGCCGCCTGCCCGAAACGTCCGCATGCTGTTGCCCGCCAGCATCGTGTCGGTCACACCCGCTCCGACGCTGATGGACGTCCCCCGTGGCGCCTCCACCGACATGCCGCTGATCGTCACCCGGCGCGAGTCGCCCCTGATGTCGACGCTCGTGCCCAGGACCGCCCGGGCCCAGCCGTTGGTGAGAACGACATCGGTCGAGCCCTCGACGACGACAGCCGGCACCACGCCCGAGGTGGCCTCAATCCCGTCGATAACGACGTCGTGCACTCCGGCGAGGATCATCGGCGAGGTCGAATCGGTCGTGTAGACGTGCGCGCGCCCGGTGGGCGAGCGGACGCCCTTGATCGTGACGGGCTTGCCGGGCGCACCGGACGGCACGGCGACAGACTCCGTGTAGTTGCCCTGTCCGACCAGGATGGTCTGGCCAGGCTGGACCACCGCGGCCGCCGCCGAAATCGAACAGTAGGGCGCCTGCTCGGATCCGTCTGCGTTGGTGGCGCACGTGCGGGACACGTGGATGGTGTCCGTCGGTTCGGCCGCGGCGGCGGTTCCGGCCGGTAGGCCGGCCGCCGCCAACAAGCCGACCGTGAGCAGCGTGGCGCTGCGGGCGAGCCGCATCATTCGTTCCCCGTTTCGAGTGGTGGCGCTGCGAGGTAGTAGCCGGCCTGGTCGACTACAACGTGGACAGTCCCGGCGCTGCTGTTGTAGAGCATGAAGGAGCCGACGAGGGACTTGACGGTGACCAGGTTGGCGATCGTCTCGCCCTTGTTGAAGTTGATGACCGAGGCGGCCGGGCGAGACTCGCCAGTGGGGTAGACGGTCAGGTAGCCCGGTGACTGTGTGCCGGTGACAGTCACGTTGGCCACCAGAGTCGATGTCCGGCACCCGAAGGCCGGGCACGCCAGCGGATCTACCCGAACCATGATCGTCTGGCCTGGTCCGACCGGCATCGAGCCTGGTTCGCGGGTGTCCAGGATCCGCTTCGGATCGACCGGGAGATAGGTGTCGGCGATGCCCGGCGCGAAGTAGCCGCTCACATCGGCGAGGACATGCACGGTGCCGCTGCCGCCATATGAGATGGCGATTTTGCGGTCCACGACGGGTGCGATAACCATGTTGTTGGCTGTCTGGCCTGGGACGAAGTTGAGGTTCGACGTGGCCGGAACCGCTCCACCGGGCGGAAACGCGGTCAGGTGGCCTCCGGTGGTGGGCTTGGTGACGGCAACGTTCAGGACGACCGCGGTGGTGCCGACCGGGACCCGTGACGACAGGTCGACGGTGACGCGCCCATTGGGACCGACCGGGGTGGTGCCTGGGACGCCGACTGCGGACCGGGTGTCTAGCACCCGCGTGGGCGTGGCGCTGGTCAGGCCGAAGCCGGCGCTGGCGTAGTAACCGGCGAGGTCGGCGAGCACGTGCACGGTGCCCGCACTGCCGTTCTTGATTCTCACCCGGCCGTTGGCGACCGGAACGGTGACCAGGTTCGGGATTGTCTGGTTGGCCGCGAAGTTGATGTTCGACGCCATCGGCTCCGCGGTGGGGTAGACCTTCAGGTAGCCGTTCGAGGTCGGGTTGGTCACGGTCAGGTTCAGCACCACCGCGCTGCTGGTCGCTGCCGGGGCGGGCAATGGCAGCTCGATCTCCTCGTGCGGGTTGAGCGGGGTCGTGCGGGGCACACCGACCCCGGCCCTGGTGTTGAGCACCCGCTGCGGAGTGACCGCGGTGAACGACGCGCCGAGGTACGTGCAGCTATCCAGGGCTGCGGGTGCCGAGAACTCCCGGAAACCGTTCAGGGTGCGCCTGACCTGGACGCAGGCGAGGCCAGGGCGGTCGAACGTGAACCGCGCAGGGCCGGTGCGGTCGACGATCGTCGACCGGCCCTCGGCCGAGAAGGAGAGGTGTCCGAGCGGCCCGTCCATGGTCCAGGGGTTCGTGGCCTCGACCCTCGTGATCAACTCCAACGGGTTGTCGCTGTAGGCCCGATTCGTCCAGAAGCTCAACGTCGGAGGGTGAACGAGCTCGGTCGCGCCGCGATCGACGAACCCACCGCCGGTGTTCGGCATGTCGGGCTTGTCGGCGTGCCCGTTGCCGCGCAAGTCGATGGCGGGTCGACCCGGTGCGTCGGTCCAGGCCGAGTCGATCGCGGGCGAGTCCCAGGCGAGGCTCCACCCCGCTCCGGTCGTGAACCCGTCGAGAACCAGCCGGGCGTCGCCGCCGATGTCGTGAGCGCTCTGTCCCGTGGCCGTGTGGAACGCCGACGGGTTGGGATAGGCGGTGCCGCTCCACGCGTACGCCGGGGCGCCCGGCGCCGAGTCGATCACGTTGTAGTCGACGTGGCTGTCCGGAGTCGCCGCGCTGTCGACGATCACCGCCGGCACGGTTGCCGGATCGGGCATCGCGGTGCCGGAACAGGTATCGGACCCGACGGGCCGCGTCCGCACGATCGTGTTGTGGAGGCGGAAGCCGGTCGACGCACCGGTGACGGCCACACCGACGTTGCAGTCGGTGACGATCGTGTTGTTGGTCGCGGTGGTTCGCGGTGCGTCGGCAACCGCGATGAGCGCGGCGGGCCGCTGCGTCCACAAGGTCGCTCTGAGGCTGTTGCCGACGAACATGGTGTCGGTGACCCCGGCGCCGATCGTCATGAAGGACGTCCGTGTCACCGAAGCCGCGTTGCGGCTGATCGTCACCCGTCGCGAGTCGCCGCGCAGGTCGACGGCGTTGACGTTGACCGACCGGATCCAGCCGTCGGTGACCGTGATGTCGGTCGAGCTGTCGATGACCAGGGCAGGGTTGTTGGCTGCGGAGATGTCGATCCGGTCGAGGACGATGTCGTGCGCGTCGGTCAGGACGAACGGCGGCTTGCCGTTCGCGGTGGACACGGTGGCGCGCTCGCCCGGCCCGAAGTACCCCCTGATCGTGATCGGCCTCCCGGGTTCGCCGGACGGCGGGGACACCGACTCCTGATAGATGCCCGGACCGACAACGATGGTCTGGCCCGGCTCGGCCTGCGCGGCGGCCACGGAGATCGAGCAGAAGGGCCGCTGCTCGGAGCCGTCCGCACCGTCCTCGCAGCTCTTGGCCACGAAGATCGTGTCCGCTGGCTCGGCTGCCGAGGCGCTTCCGATCGGAAGGCCGGTGGCCAGTAACAAACCGGCTGCCAGCAGCGTCGCGCTGCGACTGATCCGCATCGTGCTCTCCCCGTTTTAATGATCTTGCTGAAGGCTATCGAGCGGCCACATCGATTTCCATTGGCCGATACGCCAGAGGCCGGCGCCCACTCGGAGCACCGGCCTCATCGCCGTTCGTCGGTTCAGGCGGGCGGCGAGATGTAGACGCCCGCCAGGTCGATCACGAGGTCGACTTCGCGGGCGCTGCTGTTGTAGACCCGGAACTTGTTGTCGTGGAGGCCGACGGTGACCAGGTTGGCGATGGTCTCGTTGACGCCGAAGTTGAGGACCGAGGCAGTCGGGCGGGGCTGGCCGTCCGGGTAGACGGTCAGGTAGCCGGGCGAGAGAGTGCCCGTGACGGTCAGGTTGAGCACGGCGGCGGTGGTGGTGCAGCCGCGTCCGTCGCACTCGTCCGGCTCCACCCGGACGTCGCCGCTCATGCCGGGTCCGAGTTTCATGTACCCGGGCTTGCGACTGTCGAAGAGCCGCCGCGGCGAGAGTGGGACGAACGTGTCGGCCACGCCGGGCGCGAAGTAGCCGCTCAGGTCGGCGAGGACATGGACGGTGCCGCTGCCGCCGTACGCGAACGAGATCTTCCCGTCGACGACCGGGGCGATGACCATGTTGTTGGCCGTCTGTCCGCTGACGAAGTTGAGGTTGGAGGTCGTCGGGATCGCGCTGCCGGGCGGGAAGGCGGTCAGGTGGCCGCCGGCGGTGGGTTTGGTGACCGCGACGTTGAGCAGCACCGCGGTGGTGCCGGCCGGGATGCGGGGCGAGAGGTCGACCGTGACTCGCCCGTTCGGCCCGATCGGGGTGGTGCCGGGCACGCCGACCGCGGAACGCGTGTCGAGCACCCGGGCCGGTGTGCCGGAAGTCAGGCCGAGGCCGATGTTGGCGTAGTAACCGGCGAGGTCGGCCAGCACGTGCACGGTGCCCGCGCTGCCGTTGAGAATCCGCACTCGGCCGTTGACCACGGGAACGGTCACCAGGTTCGGGATCGTCTGGTTCGCCGCGAAGTTGATGTTCGACGCGACCGGCTCGTTCTCGTTGCTGGGATAGACCTTGAGGTAGCCGTTGGTGGTCGGGTTGGTCACGGTCACGTTGAGCACGACCGCGCTGCTCTTGGCCGCCGGACCCGGCAGCACGAGGTCGATTGCCTCGCGCGGTGCCAACGGCGTCGTGCGGGTGGTGCCGATCGCGGCCTTGGTGCTGAGCACCCGTCCCGGGGTGACCGCGTTGAACGCGGCGCCCAGCATCACGCACGGATTTTCGCTTTGGGTCGGAGCCGCGCTGCGGAAACCGTTGGTGCTGGCCATGACATTGACGCAGGCAAGGCCGGCGCGACTGAACGTGATGCGGGCCGTGCCGGTGCGGTTGACGATCGTCGGTTGACCCTCGGCCTGGAAGGCGAAGGAGCCGACCGGGCCGTCCAGCGTCCAGTTATGGCGGGCCGTGACCGTCGTGCTCGTCTCGAGAGCACCGCCGCCGCGTACGCGGGACAGTGTGGTGGTGTAGGTCGGGGTGGGTACGAGCTCGACTGCGCCGCGGTCGACGAACCCACCGCCGGTGTTGGTGGTGTCCGGCTTGTCGGCGTGGGCGTTTCCGCGCAGGTCCGTCGCCGGCCGGCCAGGTGCGTCCACCCACGCCGAGTCGATCGCGGGCCCGTTGATCGCCGGGGTCCACCCGATGTCGCCGCTCTCGGGATTGCTCAGCAGTTGCGCGTCCGCGCCGATGTCGTGTGCGCCCTGCCCGCTGGCCGCGTTGAACTCGGCCGGGCTCGCGTAGGCCGTGCCACCCCAGGAGTAGGACGGCGCACCAGCCACCGGGTTCACCACGTTGTAGTCGAGGTGGCTGTCGGCCAAGGCCGCGCCGTCGACGGAGACCGGCGGCAGTTTCGAGAGCTCCGGAACCGGAAAGACGAAGCACGGCTGGGAGCCGACGGCGGCCGTCCGCACGATCGAGTTATAGAGGCCGAAGCCCGAGGATGCTCCGGTGATTCGGACGCCCGCGAAGCATTCGGTGACGATCGTGTTGTTCGTGATCGTGGTCCGGGGAGCGTCGGTCACCGAGATCGCCGCGATGTCGGAACTGGCGCGTGGGCTCATCAGGTGCACGCTGTTGCCCACCAACATGGTGTCGCTGCTCCCGGCACCGACCGCGACGAACGACCCCGTCACAGCCGAGCCTGCCGTGTCGCTGACAGTTACCCGACGGGAGTCACCCGTGATGTCGATGCCGGTCGCCAGGACGGTGTAGACCCAGCCGTTGGTGACGGTTATGTCGGTCGAGTTCTCGATCTGAATGGCCGGGGTGCGTAGCGCCGTTACGTCGATCCCGTCGATCACGACGTCGTGCACCCCGGACAGGACGAACGGCGTCTTGTCCTGGCGGTTGGTCAGCTTGGTGCTGCCGCCGGGGCCGCGGTATCCCTTGACAGTGACCGGTTTGCCCGGCTCCCCGGACGGCAGGACGATCGAGACCGATTCCCGGTAGTCGCCGGCGGAGACCAGGATGGTCTGACCAGGCTGGACGACTCCGGAGGCCGCCGAGATCGAGCAGTACGGAGCCTGCTCGGAGCCGTCGCCGCCGCTGCCACAGGCAGTGGAGACGTAGATGTTGGCTGGTGGTTCGGCTGCTGCCGCGGCGCCGGCCGGAAGACCGGCGGCTACGAGCAGGCTGACAGTGAGCAGCGTTGTGCCGCGCATTCGCATCAAGCTTCCCCCGCTTCTTGCGATTCGGGGGGAGAGCCTAGTCGGATGATCTATGAGTTCGCATTGGCCGATTGCCTGATGCCCGTGCTCGCGCGGGACACCAGCACCGGGGTCACTCGCGGATAGACAGGCGTCTCGACGGGGGAGTCGAGCAGGTCGAGGAGCATCGCCAGGCAGCGCCGGCCGACCTCGTCGAAGTCTTGGCGGATCGTGGTGAGCGGCGGCGACATGAACTCCGCTTCGGGGATGTCGTCGAACCCGACCACGCTGACGCTGTCGGGCACGCGGACGCCGCGCTCGTGGAAAGCGCGTAGCAGTCCCAACGCCTGTTGGTCGTTGGCACAGAACACCGCCGTCACCCGTGGGTCGCCGGCCAGGCGCAGGCCGGCCTGGTAGCCGGAACGGGCACTCCAGTCGCCGTCGATCACGGGCGGTACGGACCGGCCGGCCGCCTCCAGTGTGGATCGCCAGGCGCCTTCGCGATCCCTTGCCTCGAGCCAGTTCTGCGGCCCGCGGACGTGCCAGACCGTTTCGTGGCCCAGCTCCAGCAGGTGGCGCACGGCGAGCTCGGCGCCGGCGACCTGGTCGACCGAGATGGCCGGCAGCCCACCGCTCGCACCCGCCTCGACCACCACCGCGGGGATGCCCATCGGCAGGCTGCGCAACGCAGCCGCGGTATTGGTGAACGGCGCGATGATGACGACTCCCGCCACCGACTGCTCGGCCAGCGCGCTCAGTGCGTCGCTGACGCCGTCGTGGTCGAGCTGTTCGAGCGTGACGATGCTGACGCCGTAGCCGGCGGCACGGGCCGCGCGCTCGACGCCGAGCAGGGTCGCAGCAGGTCCATAGAGGATCGTGTCGAAGCTGACCACGCCGAGCACTCGGGAACGCCGGCCGGCGAGGCCGCGGGCCAGCGCGTTGGGGCGGTAGTTGAGCTGGCGCACGGCGGTCAGCACGCGTTCGCGGGTCTCGTCGCGGACGCTCGGATGTCCATTGAGCACGCGCGAGACGGTCTGGTGTGAGACGCCAGCTAGCCGCGCGACGTCGATCATCACCGCCGGTCGTGGCGGAGACGGCTGATCCATGGCAACTCCTCGGCCGACACTCTACCGGCCTTGTCGATCATAACCGCGCTGTGAACGCTAACAATCGTCCCTTCGGAGCTATTGACGTCGATTATGAGAACGCTAACATTCTCGCAACACGCGAGCCATCGATGTTCGTGAGGAGGAAGCCGTGCTCAGGAAATTGTCCGCGGTGGTGCTCGGTGGCGTGCTCGTCGCCGCCACACTGGCCGCCTGCGGTGGCGAGGGATCGGGTACTAGCGGCGGCGGCGCGGCCGCCGGCAAGGATGACGGCAAGATCACGATGGGCTTCTCGCAGGTCGGCGCCGAAAGTGGATGGCGGACGGCCAACACGAAGTCGGTCCAGGAATCCGCGAAGGAGGCCGGGATCGAGCTCAAGTTCTCCGACGCACAGCAGAAACAGGAGAACCAGATCAAGGCGATCCGCACCTTCATCTCGCAGAAGGTCGACATCATCGCCTTCTCGCCCGTGGTGGAGTCCGGATGGGACACCGTTCTGAAAGAGGCCAAGGACGCCGGCATCCCGGTGATCCTGACCGACCGAGCGGTCGACTCGCCCGATAAGACGCTCTACAAGACGTTCATCGGCTCGGACTTCGTCGTGGAAGGCACCAAGGCCGGCGAGTGGGTCAAGAAGGAGTTCGCCAGCGCGGCCGGCCCGGTCAACATGGTCGAGCTCCAGGGCAACACCGGTGCTGCCCCGGCCATCGACCGCAAGGAGGGCTTCGCTTCGGTGCTCGGCTCCGACGCGAAGTTCAAGATGCTCGCCTCCCAGCCCGGCGACTTCACCCGGGTCAAGGGCAAGGAGGTCATGGAGGCGTTCCTGCGCGCCAACAAGGACATCGACCTGCTGTACGCGCACAACGACGACATGGGTCTCGGCGCGATCGAGGCGATCGAGGCGGCCGGCAAGAAGCCGGGCGTCGACATCAAGATCGTGACGGTCGACGCGGTCAAGGACGGCATGCAGGCGCTGGCCGACGGGAAAATCAACTTCATCGTTGAGTGCAGCCCGCTCCTTGGCCCACAGTTGATGGAGTTGGCGAAAAAGGTGGTCGCCGGCGAGACGGTGCCCGAGCGGGTGCTGACCGAGGAGACCACGTTCACCCAGGAGCAGGCCAAGGCTGCCCTGCCCGAACGCAAGTACTGAGTGTCAGACGGCGGCCCCGGTTCGCGCCGGGGCCGCCCCTTCCGCCACAGGGAGAGCACACTATGCCCGAGAGCGAGCCGCTGCTTGTCATGCGCGGCATCGGCAAGCGGTTCCCCGGCGTCGTCGCGCTTGACGGCGTCGACCTGCGGTTGTTCCCGGGCGAGGTGCACGCCCTGATGGGCGAGAACGGCGCGGGCAAGTCGACCCTGATCAAGGTGCTCACCGGCGCCTACCACCACGACCAGGGTGACATCAGCCTCGCCGGTGAGTCGGTCGCCTTCGCCGGGCCGCACCAGGCGCGGCAGGCCGGCATCAGCACCGTCTACCAGGAGATCAACCTCTGCCCCAACCTGTCCGTCGCGGAGAACGTGCTGATCGGGCGCGCACCGACCCGGTTCGGTCGCATCCGTTGGTCGGCCGTGCGGCGCCGGGCCGAGGAGTTGCTCGACCGGTTGCACTTGAACATCGACGTCGGCTCTGACCTCGGCACTCACTCGATCGCCGTACAGCAGATGGTCGCCATCGCTCGTGCCCTTGACGTCGACGCCAAGGTGTTGGTGCTCGACGAGCCCACGTCGAGCCTCGACGCGTCCGAGGTCGACCAGCTCTTCCGGGTCATGCGCGGGCTCAAGGAAGAAGGCATCGCGGTCCTGTTCGTGACGCACTTCCTCGACCAGGTCTACGAGATCGCCGACCGGATGACCGTGCTGCGCAATGGGCGCCGGGTCGGCGAATACCGCACCGCCGAACTGAGCCAGCTCGACCTGGTCGCGGCGATGATCGGCAAGGACCTCGCCGTTCTCGAAGACATCGAGGAGGCGCCCCGCCGCGAGGTGGCCGTGCTGGAGCGGGGCACCCCGGTGGTCAGCGCCGACGGGCTCGGCCGCGCCGGCGCGATCGCACCGTTCTCACTCGCCATCCACAAGGGAGAGGTCGTCGGGCTCGCCGGGCTGCTCGGCTCCGGTCGCACCGAGGTCGCGCGGCTGCTGTTCGGCGCCGACCGGGCCGACCAGGGCCAGATCGCGGTCGACGGCGAGCCGGTCGCGCTTCGCGGACCGCAGTCGGCGATGCGGCAGAAGATCGCCTACTGTCCGGAGAACCGGCGCACCGACGGACTGGTCGAAGAGCTGACGGTGCGCGAGAACATCATCCTGGCGTTGCAGGCCGACCGCGGCTGGGCGCGCCCAGTGCCCAGGGGCAAGCAGGACGAGCTGGTGGCCCGCTATGTGCGCGCGCTCGACATCCGTCCGGCTGACCCGGAGATTCCCGTGCGCAACCTCAGCGGCGGCAATCAGCAGAAGGTGCTGCTGGCCCGCTGGCTGATCACCGAACCGAAGCTGATGATCCTCGACGAGCCCACCCGCGGCATCGACGTCGGCGCCAAGGCGGAGATCCAGAAGCTGGTGGTCGAGCTGTCCGACGGTGGCATGGCGGTGCTGTTCATCTCCGCCGAGCTCGAAGAGGTGCTGCGGCTCAGCCACAAGGTCGCCGTGCTGCGCGATCGCAAGCTGGTCGCCGAGCTCGACAACACCGACGGGCTAGACACCGACCGGGTCATGGCGGCCATCGCGAGTGGAGGCGTGGCATGAGCGTCGTGCGGCACCGGCTCTTCTGGCCAGTTGCGATGCTGGTCGCGCTGCTGCTCAGCAACCTGTTCTTCACGTCGGGGTTCTTCTCCATCGAAGTCCGCGACGGGCACCTGTTCGGCAGCGTGATCGACATCCTCCGGCAGGGCGCGCCGTTGATGCTGGTCGCGCTCGGCATGACGCTGGTCATCGCGACGGGCGGGATCGACCTGTCGGTCGGCGCCGTCGTGGCGATCTCGGGTGCGATGGCTTGTCAGCAGATTGCCGGCCTCGACGACCAGGGCGCGGTCGGCGGCGTCCTGGTCGCCGTGGCGCTCGCGCTGGTGCTCAGTGGCGGGCTCGGTGCGTGGAACGGCTTCCTGGTCTCCGTGGTCGGCATTCAGCCGATCATCGCGACGCTGATCCTGATGGTCGCGGGCCGAGGCGTCGCGCAGGTGATCACCGACGGCCAGATCGTCAACGTCAACTCTCCGCCGTACAAGACGATCGCGACGGGTTTCCTGTTCGGCATCCCGGTGCCAGTGATCATCGCCGCCGGGGTTGTCGCGCTCGTCGCCGTGGTCACCCGCCGCAGTGCGTTCGGGATGCTGCTCGAGTCGGTCGGCGGCAACGCGGGCGCGAGCCGGCTGGCCGGCATCAGGTCCCGGCGGTTGATCATCATCGCGTACGTCGTCTGCGCGGTATGTGCCGGCGTAGCCGGTCTGATGGTCAGCTCGACGGTGTCCAGCGCCGACGGAAACAACAACGGGCTGCTGATCGAGCTCGACGCCATCCTCGCGGTGGTGATCGGCGGGACCTCGCTGCTCGGCGGCCGGTTCTCCATCGCCGGCACGGTGATCGGCGCGCTGCTGATCAAAACGCTCGACACGACGGTCTACACGATCGGCATCCCACCCGAAGTGGCCCTGCTCTTCAAGGCGGTGGTCGTGGTGATCCTCTGCCTCGTGCAGTCACCCGCCTTCCGCGCCAAGATTGCCCGGCGCCAGCCCGCGGAGGTGGCGGCATGATCGATATGAAGAGTCGCCCTGAGCAGACGGTTGCCGAACGTTTGCGGGTGATCCCGGTTCGGCAGAAATATTTGCCGGTCACCGCCACCGCCGTGCTCCTCGCGCTCATGTACGGCCTCGGCGTGATCAATTATCCAGGGTTCTCCGACACCCAGATCGTGCTCAACGTCTTCATCGACAACGCGTTCCTGCTCGTGGTCGCGGTCGGCATGACGTTCGTGATCCTGACCGGCGGCATCGACCTGTCGGTCGGCTCGGTGGTGGCGCTCACCACGATGGTCGTCGCGTTGCTGCTGGAAAACGGTTGGCCGGCCGCCGTCGTGCTGCCCGTCGCGCTGCTGATGGGCGCGACGATCGGGTTCCTGATGGGCCTGATGATCCATTACTTCGACGTGCAGCCGTTCATCGCGACGCTCGCCGGGATGTTCCTCGCGCGCGGGCTCTGTTACGTGATCAGCACGGACTCGATCTCGATCGACAACCCGTTCTGGGTATCGGTCGCGAACGCCCAACTCTGGTTCGGCGGCTTCTTCATCACCATCAGCGTGCTGATCGCGCTCGCGGTCGTGTTGATCGCCGCGTACGTGCTGGCGTACACGACCTTCGGCCGCGACGTCTACGCGGTGGGCGGCAACCCGCAGTCGGCGATGCTGATGGGCCTGCGCGTCGGCCGCACCCGCATCGCGGTCTACACGATCAGCGGGCTGTGCTCGGCGCTCGGCGGCGTGGTGCTCAGCTTCTACATGCTCTCGGGCTACGGGCTGCACGCCTCGGGCATGGAACTCGACGCCATCGCCGCGGTGGTGATCGGCGGGACGCTGCTCACCGGTGGCTCCGGCTATCTGTTCGGCACCGTGCTCGGCGTGCTGGTGCTCGGCCTGATCCAGACGATCATCACGTTCCAGGGCGACCTCAGCTCCTGGTGGACAAAGATCTTCATCGGCCTGTTCCTCTTCGTCTTCATCGTCCTGCAGCGCGCCGTCACCCGGCGCCGTCGATAGGGGGTGGCCGTGCCTTACGTGGTCGGCGTCGACTTCGGGACGCTCTCCGGCCGGGCCGTGGTGGTGCGGGTGGCCGACGGTACGGAGGTCGGGTCCGCGGTCCATGAATACGCGCACGGCGCGGTCGAGCGGGCCCTGCCCGGTGGCCGCCGGCTGCCGCCGTCCTGGGCGCTACAGGTGCCGCAGGACTGGCGTGACGTGCTGCGCGAGGCGATCCGCAAGGCGCTCGCGGTGGCCGGCGTCGAGCCCGCGGACGTGGTCGGCATCGGCACCGACTTCACCGCCTGCACCGTGCTGCCGACGCTGGCCGACGGCACGCCGCTGTGTGAGGTCGACGGACTGGAAGACCGGCCGCACGCGTACCCGAAGCTCTGGAAGCACCACGCCGCGCAGGGCCAGGCCGACCGGATCAACGCGCTCGCCGCCGCCCGTGGCGAGCCGTGGCTGCGCCGCTACGGCGGCCGGATCTCGGCCGAGTGGCAGTTCGCCAAGGGCCTGCAGGTGCTCGACGAGGATCCGGAGATCTACGACCGGGCCGCGCGCTGGATCGAGGCGGCCGACTGGATCATCTGGGAGCTGTGCGGCGTCGAGACCCGCAACGTCTGCACGGCCGGCTACAAGGGCATCCACCAGGACGGCGCCTACCCGTCGCCGGAATACCTGACCCTGCTCGACCCGCGCTTCGCCGGATTCGTCGACAAGCTGCGCCACCCACTGTCCGCATTGGGCGGTCGCGCCGGCTCGCTCACCGCGCGGGCGGCGGCGCTGACCGGCCTGCCCGAGGGGATCGCGGTCGCGGTCGGCAACGTCGACGCGCACGTCACAGCGCCGGCCGCCCGGGCTGTCGAGCCCGGCCAACTCGTCGCCATCATGGGCACCTCGACGTGCCATGTGCTGTCCAGCGACCGGCTTGCTTCCGTGCCAGGGATGTGCGGCGTGGTCGAGGACGGCATCGTCGAAGGGCTCTGGGGGTACGAAGCCGGGCAGAGCGGCGTCGGCGACATCTTCGGGTGGTTCGCCGCGAACTGCGTTCCGCCGTCCTACGTGGACGCCGCTACCGCGGCCGGGGTTGACCTGCACGACCATCTGAGCGCGCTGGCCGCCGCCCAACCGGTCGGTGCGCACGGGCTGGTCGCGCTCGACTGGCACAGCGGCAACCGTTCGGTGCTGGTCGACCACGCGCTGTCCGGAGTGATCCTGGGGCAGACCCTGGCCACCCGTCCCGAGGAGCAGTACCGGGCGTTGGTCGAGGCGACCGCCTTTGGCACCCGGATGATCGTCGAGACCTTCGAGACCGCGGGCGTGCCGGTCACCGAGGTGGTCGCCGCGGGCGGCCTGATCAAGAACGCCTTCCTCATGCAGGTGTACGCCGACGTCCTGCGCCGCCCGATCTCGGTGATCGGCTCCGCGCAGGGACCGGCGCTCGGTTCGGCGATCCACGCGGCCGTGGCCGCCGGGCATTATCCCGACGTCCGGGCCGCCGCCGCGGTGATGGGCAGCCGGGGACCCGAGATCTACCGCCCCGAACAGAAGCGCGCCGACGCGTACGACCCGATCTACGCCGACTACCGCGAGCTGCACGACCACTTCGGCCGGGGTGGCTCCAGAGTGCTGCACCGCCTGCACGCCCGCCGCGCCGCCGCCTGACCGCACCCGATAGGGGAGACTCGGATGAGCACACCGCGTTTGTGGTTTCTGACCGGCAGCCAGGAGCTCTACGGCGCGGACACGCTGCGCCAAGTGGCTGAGCAGTCGCAACGGATCGCCGCCGTGCTGGACGCGTCCGCCGACGTGCCGACCGCGGTGGAGTGGCAGCCGGTGCTCACCTCGGCCGAAGCCATCCTGAGTTGCTGCCGGGCCGCGGCCAACACCGAGGGCGTCGTCGGTGTGATCGCGTGGATGCACACGTTCTCGCCGGCCAAGATGTGGATCGCCGGGCTCGACGCGCTCGACGTGCCGCTGCTGCACCTGCACACCCAGTCCAATGTGGCCTTGCCGTGGGCCGACATCGACATGGACTTCATGAACCTCAACCAGGCGGCACACGGCGACCGCGAGTTCGGGTACGTGCAGACCCGGCTCGGCGTGGCCCGCAAGACGGTGGCCGGACACGTCAGCGACCCCCGGGTGACCGCTCGGATCGGCACGTGGGCGCGGGCCGCGCTCGGCCGGGCGGAGCTGCGCTCGCTGCGGTTGGCCCGGTTCGGCGACAACATGCGGAACGTCGCGGTCACCGAGGGCGACAAGGTCGAGGCCCAGGTGCGCTTCGGGGTCTCGGTCAACACGTACGGGGTGACCGACCTGGCCGACGCCGTCGCGGCCGCCTCCGACTCCGATGTGGACAAGCTGGTCACCGAATACGACTCGCTCTACCGCCTCGACCCCGCGCTGCGGGCCGGCGGCGCGCGGCACGAGTCGCTTCGCTATGCCGGGCGGATCGAGCTCGGACTGCGCTCGTTCCTGGATGCCGGCGGCTTCCGGGCCTTCACCACGAACTTCGAGGACCTGGGGGCGCTGCGCCAGTTGCCGGGCCTCGCGGTGCAGCGCCTCATGGCTGACGGCTATGGCTTCGGCGGCGAGGGCGACTGGAAGACCGCGGTGCTGGTGCGCACCCTCAAGGCGATGTCGGCCGGCCAGTCCGGCGGCACGTCGTTCATGGAGGACTACACGTACGACCTGACTCCCGGCCACGAACGCACACTGGGCGCGCACATGCTGGAGGTCTGCCCGTCGATCGCCGGTGAGACCCCACGCGCCGAGATCCACCCGCTGTCGATCGGCGGCCGCGAAGACCCGGTGCGGCTGGTCTTCGACGCCGCACCCGGCCCGGCGGTCGTGGTCGGGCTCGCGGACCTCGGTGAGCGGTTCCGGCTGGTCGCCAACGAGGTCGACGTGGTGCCGGCGGACCACCCGCTGCCCAAGCTCCCGGTGGCGCGGGCGATCTGGATCCCGCGCCCCGACCTGCTTACGTCGGCCGAGGCCTGGCTGACCGCGGGCGGGCCGCACCACACGGCGCTGTCCCAGGCGATCGGGACGGCGGAGTTGCACGACCTGGCCGAGATGACCGGCACCGAGCTCGCCCTGATCGACGGCCAGACCACCGTGCGGCGGTTCGTGCAGGAGCTGCGCTGGACGGCGGCGTACCACCGGCTCGCTCGCGGTTTGTAAGCCGCCGTCCAGCCGCGTATGGGTCAGAGCTTCACTGGCATGAGAAGCGAGTAGGCGCGGTCGTCGGTCGGGCGGCGAATCGCGAGCGGGCGGATCGGGCCGTCGAGCTCGAGCACGAGCTGGCCGTCGCCGCTCGCGTTCAGGGCGTCGAGCAGGAACTCGCGATTGACGGCGACGTGCTCGTCGGCGCCGGCCTCCCACTCCTGCTCGCCGACCACGTTGACCCCACCGCTGCTCCCGATGGCCAGCACGACGAGCTCGTGGTCGTGGCGCACCACCCGCGGGGTGTCGTTCGCCGTGAGCGTCGCGCGCAGCGCATTGGCGTCGACCGGTGCGAGGCGCGGGCTGCCGCCGGCGGCGCGCGCTTCGATCGCCCGGCGCCAGTCGGTGTAGTCGTACGCCAGCGGCTTGTCCTTGATCGCCCAACCGGCGCCGGACGCCTCGATCGTCTCTGTGTCCAGGTGCAGGGTGATCGGCTCTTCCTTCTCGTGCGCGCGGAGCCGGTCGACCCAGTCGAGCGGCGCGATCACCCTCTTCGGCGCCCCGTCGACCGCGGCGGGCTCCCGGTGGATCGCCATCCGGTAGCGATCGGTGGCCACGAAGATCACGGCGTCGGCCTCGACCTCGACCAGGACGCCGGAGAGCATCGGCAGCTCGGGATCGAGGCCGGCGGCGAAGCGGACATCGCCGAGCGCGGCGATCAGGGCGGCGCGGCTCAGGGTCACGGTGGTCATGGGGTACTCCTGCGTATCGAGAAGGGCATGGACGCGGGAGAGCTCACGGCGGGCATCGCACAAGCCGGCCTCGAGCCGGTGCAGGTGCCTCTCTAGCATCTGGTGCCCGGCCGCCGCGTCTGTGCTCAAGACGGCGGCGATCTCGGCGACCGGCATTCCGACCCGGCGCAGGCCGGCAACCAGGCGGGCTTGACGGATCTGCCGGTCGGTGTACCAGCGGTAGCCGTTCTCCGGGTCCACCAGCGCCGGCACGAGCACGCCTTCGCGGTCGTAGAACCGCAGCGCGCTCACGCTCAGCCCACTGGCCCGGGCCGTCTCGCCGATGCTCCGCATGTCGCTCTCCACATCCCTGACCGTGGTGCCTCGACCAGGTCGAGGGTCAAGCTCCGCTTTCTGTCGGAGGTCCCTGCTATTCATTTCCCCATGAGGTACGGGGTGATTCTGCCCGGCGGGCCGGCCGGTGAGCAGGTCGAGCAGGCTGTTATGGCCGAGCAGGCCGGCTGGGACGCGGTGTTCGTGTGGGAGGCGGCCTACGGCGTCGATGCCTGGTCACTGCTGGCCGCGATGGCTGTGGCGACCGCCCGGGTCCGCCTGGGCACCATGCTGACGCCGCTGCCGTGGCGCCGCCCGTGGAAGGTCGCCAGCCAGGTCGCGACCCTCGACCAGCTCTCCGGCGGGCGGGCGGTGCTGACCGTCGGCCTGGGCGCGATAGCGACCGATCTGCCCGACACAGGGGAGGTGGTCGACCGGCGCGGCCGGGCCCTACGCCTCGACGAGGGCATCGACCTGATTCGAGCGCTCTGGGGCGGGTCGACCAGCTTCCACGGTGCGCACTACGACTACGAGTGCGCCCGCTCCGACCTGACCGAGGCGGTCCAGCCCGTCCAGTCGCGCATCCCGATCTGGGTCGTGGCGCGCTGGCCGCGACCACGCTCGATGCAGCGGGTGCTGCGCTGCGACGGGGTGGTCCCCGAGTTCGACGGCGACGGGGGTCCGGCCGGCGTGCGTGCGCTGCGCGGGTGGCTCGCGGAGCAGGGCGTCCCGGCGGGATACGACGTGATCGCCGAGGGCGAGACGCCGGTCGATGATCGCGTCGCGGCGGCTGACATCGTCACGCCCTGGGCAGACGCGGGGGCGACCTGGTGGTTGGAGTCGCGCTGGGAGATGCCGCACCACACCCCGGCACGAATGACCCAGATCCGCGAACGGATCGCCGCCGGCCCACCGGAGGCATCTTGACGGGTGGCTCGGTTGGCGTCAGGGGCGCGGTAGGCGGGCCTCGCGGGGGCGGCGGTCCGGGCGCAGGCCGCGCCAGGCCGGGTGGCGCAGCCGGCCGTCCGGGGTGACCGACCGGAAGACCACCTCGCCGACCACCTTCGGGCGCACCCAGCGCACCGCGCGTCGGTCCGGCGTCGGGATCTGGTGCGCCAGCGGTGATCGGTCGGTTTCCAGCGGGCCGAGCAGCGCGAGCAGTTCGGCCAGCATGTCGTCGGTGAAACCGGTGCCGACGCCGCCGCAGTAGGTGAGTTGGTCCTGTTCGTCGTAGGCGCCCAGGGCGAGTGAACCAATCGTCCCCGCGCGCCGGCCGGCGCCGGGTTTCCAACCGACGATCACTACCTCGGTGGTCTGGATGAAGGGGGTCTTGAGCCACGCCGGCGAACGTCGCCCCGGGTGGTACGTGCCGTCGACCCGCTTGGAGACCACGCCCTCCAGGCCGCGTTCGCGCGCCGTCGCCATCACGGCGTCGGGGTCGCTGTCGAAGTAGGGCGCTACCAGCACCGGCTGCTCGTCGATGCCGAGCCCGTCGAGCACCGCCCGCCGTTCGTGCCATGGGCGGCCGATCAGCGGCTCGTCGAGGAACAGCACGTCGAACACGCCGTATACGACCGGGGTGTCCGCGACCAGCCGAGGGCTCGGGCTGACCACGTGCATCCGGCGTTGCAGCGAGGAGAAGGAGGAGACGCCACGCTTGTCGAAGGTGACGATTTCGCCGTCGAGTACGACTCGGCGGCGGCCGACCAGGTCGGCGACCACGCCGAGTTCCGGGTAGCTCGCGGTCACGTCGAGGTCGTTGCGCGACATCAGCCGGATGCCGCCACGGCCGTCGGTGTAGGCGACGGTGCGGACGCCGTCCCACTTGAACTCGTACGCCCAGCCGGGTTTGGTCGGTATCTCGCCCGGGACCGCCAGCATCGGCTCGATCACCGCCGGCCAGCCCAGGCCCGGTGGTTTCCGGCGGGCGGCGGGGCTCATCGGTGCGCGTCCTGGAGCTCCGGCTTGGGCGGCTGTTCACCCTCGATGTCCAGCCGGGGCAGGATGCGGTCGAGCCAGCGCGGGATCCACCAGGCCCGGTCGCCGAGCAGTGCCAGGATCGCCGGGACGAGGATCATCCGGACGATGCTGGCGTCCAGCAGGACGGATACCGCCATGCCGACGGCCAGCATCTTGATCGTCGGATCCGGGTCGGCGACGAAGCTGATGAACACCACGACCATGATCAGCGCGGCGGTGGTGATCACCTGAGCGGTGGCGCCGATGCCCAGTGCCACGCTGCGCCGGGTGTCGCGGGTGTGCAGGTAGGCCTCGTGCACGCGGGACATGAGGAAGACCTCGTAGTCCATCGAGAGCCCGAACACGACGGCGAACATGATCATTGGGACGTACGCGGGTATGGACAGCGACATGTCCACGCCGATCAGCGACGCGCCCCAGCCCCACTGGAAGACGGCGACGATCACGCCGTACGCGGCGCCGACCGAGAGCAGGTTCATCAGCGCGGCCTGGATGCCGATCACCAGCGAGCGGAAGGCGGTTGTCAACAACAGCAGCGAGAGCACCACGACGGCGAGGATCAGCCACGGCAGGCGCTCGACGGTACGCGCGGTGAAGTCGTCATAGCTGGCGGTCTGCCCGGTCAGATAGCTCGTCGCCGGAATGGTCGGCAGCACGTCGTCACGCAGGTGGTGGACCAGGTCGTTGGTGGCTGAGTCGCGCGGCCCGGTGGTCGGGATGACGTTGATGATCGCGGCGGTGACCTGCGGGTTGACCAGCGGCGGCGTCACCGAGGCCACGCCGGGCTGCTGTTCGAGGGTGAGCTGGGTGCTGGTCAGCAGCGTCGTCGGGTCGCTGCCGGCCGGGAAGGTCAGCACCACGGTCAACGGCCCGTTGGCGCCGGGACCGAAACCTTCGGCGATCAGGTCGTACGCCCGGCGGTCACTGTCGCTGGTCGGGTCGGTGCCGGGATCGAGCT
The DNA here is from genome assembly GCF_900107455.1 of Asanoa ishikariensis. Lineage (GTDB taxonomy): Bacteria > Actinomycetota > Actinomycetes > Mycobacteriales > Micromonosporaceae > Asanoa > Asanoa ishikariensis. The sequence goes on from NZ_FNQB01000001.1 coordinate 545,716, forward strand.
GGCCGAAGTCGATCCAGACCAGCGGAATGGTGATGACCAGAAGGACTGCCACGGCCGCGACGGCCCACGGCCATGGGTGCTTGCTGACGTAGCGCCCCCAGCGCGCGAAGGCACCATGTTCGTGCGCGGGGTGAGTGATCGGATCGGGCCGCTCTTCACCCGCGGGCCCGGATCCCGGTTGAAAGCCAGACCCGGCAGCGGATCCCGGCCCTTCCCCCGGTCTGGGCTCGCCACCAAGTGATCCCTCACGACCCCGCCAGTCGATGGATCCTGACTCGCCTGCGGGCCAGTTCACCGGTCCTGTCTCGCGCGCGGGCCCATCCTCGCCGCCCGGCCCGGTGCCGTGTCCCGCCTCCCAGTCGGGTCCGTTGCCCGGCCGCGGGTGTGGCGGTGTCGGTGGGACCGCCACACCCGCCGGCCCCGCCGCAGGCTTACGGCGGCGGTGCATCGCGCGGACCGTCCGCCCCGACAACCCGAGAAACGCCGGAATCAACGTCAGCGCCGCCAGCATCGTCATCGCCACGCCGAGCGCCGCCGAGACACCGAGTGCGCTGATGAACGGCAGACCGGCGATGAAGAGCCCCAGCATCGCGATGATCACGGTGCTGCCGGCGACCAGGATCGCCATTCCGGAATGGCTGTTGGCGTTCGCCGCCGCGCGCACGTAGTCGTCGCTCGTGCCCAGATCCTCGCGATGGCGGGCGACCTGGAACAGTCCGTAGTCGATCGCGACGCCCAGGCCCAGCAATGTCGCCAGCGTCGGGCCCGTCGTCGGGAAGTTCCACAACGCGGCCAGCAACCCGATGATGGACAGCGCACCCAGCACCGAGAACACCGCGGCCACCAACGGGATCAGCGCGGCTACGAAAGAGAAGAAGATCAGGAACAGCAGCACGAAGGCCACCACGATGCCGACGATCTCGGACGGGATGTCGTTGGTGCTCTTGTCGATCTGGCCCGAGGCGGCGCCGTAGTCGACGGTCAGGCCGGCCGCCCGGGCGGGCGCTACCGCCTGGTCGAGCTGCTGAAGGTACGAGTATCCGAGCGTGTCGGTCGAGATGTCGTAGTCGACGTTGCCGTACGCGATCGTGCCGTCAGCCGACACCGTCGGCGGTGACATGGCGAACGGGCTGACCGCGCTGACCACGTGCTCCAACTTCGCGGTGTTCGCGAAGGACTGGTCGACCGCGGCCTGCTGGGCGGCCACCGTCGTGCCGGCCGGCGCCTGGAAGACGAGTTGGCCCACGAACGTGCTCTGGCCCGGAAAATCGTCAGCGATCACCTGGGTGCCCTGGTCGGACTGGCTACCCGGCACCGTGTAGTTGTTGACGTAGTCGCCGCCCCACCGGCCGTTCGCGACCGCCAGCCCGACCACGAGCACCAGCCACGCGATGATGACGACCCAGTGATGGCGGGCGCAGGTGCGGCCGAGACGGGCCAGGAACGCGTGCATGCACAGCCCCTTCGGCTATCCAGGCCTGCCGGGCGGTCCAGGGACCGGGCATACAGCATAAAACGGTCAAGTCGTGCGGATGTCCTCCTCGCGGAACTCCGTTGCCGGGCGCCCGCCGGCCGCATAAGCGTCGTGGTCGCCCGTCCGTAGCTCGACCCGGCGGATCTTCCCGGACAGCGTCTTGGGCAGCGGCGCGAACTCGAGACGCCGCACCCGCTTGAACGGCGCCAGGTGCTCGCGACAGTGCGCGAAGATGGCGGCCGCGGTCTCCGCGGACGGCGACCAGCCCGCGGCCAGCACCACGAACGCCTTCGGCACGGCGAGCCGCAGCGCGTCCGGCGAGGGCACCACCGCCGCCTCGGCGACCGCCGGGTGTTCGATCAGGACGCTCTCGAGCTCGAACGGCGAGATGCGGTAGTCGGACGCCTTGAAGACGTCGTCCATCCGCCCGACGTAGGTGATGTAGCCGTCCGCGTCCCGGGAGCCGACGTCACCGGTGTGGTAGTAACCGCCCGCCATCGCCTCCGCGTTGCGCTCCGGGTCGCCGTGGTAACCGACCATCAGCCCGAGCGGCCGGTCCGCGAGGTCGAGGCAGATCTCACCGTCGTCGCCGGGCTTGCCGGTCAGCGGGTCGACGAGCGCGACCGCGTACCCGGGAAGCGCCCGGCCCATCGACCCGGGCTTCACCGGCTGCCCGGGCGTGTTGGCGATCTGCACCGTCGTCTCGGTCTGCCCGAAGCCGTCGCGGATGGTCAGCCGCCACGCTCGGCGTACCTGCTCGATGATCTCCGGGTTGAGCGGTTCACCGGCGGCCACCGCTTCCCGTGGCGGCGTGGCCAGCGTGCGCAGGTCGGCCTGCACCAACATGCGCCAGACGGTCGGCGGCGCACAGAACGTCGTGACGCCGCACCGGTCCATCTGCGCCATCAAAGCGGCCGCGTCGAACCGGCTGTAGTTGTAGAGGAAGACGCAGGCCTGCGCGTTCCACGGCGCGAAGACGTTGCTCCAGGCGTGCTTGGCCCAGCCCGGCGAGGAGATGTTGAGGTGCACGTCGCCGGGCCGCAGACCGATCCAGTACATGGTCGACAGATGACCCACCGGGTACGACGCATGCGTGTGCTCCACCAGCTTCGGCAACGCCGTGGTCCCGGAGGTGAAGTAGAGCAGCAGCGGATCCGAGGCCCGAGTCACCCCGTCCGGAGCGAAATCGGAGGGAGACGAGGAGCTCGCCGAGTAGTCGAGCCAGCCCGACGGCGCTCCACCGCCTACCGCGACACGGGTATAGGAGCCGGCGACACCCTCCAGCTTGCCGGTCGACGCGCTCGTCGTGAGCACGTGCCGCGCCCCGCCGCGGTCCAGCCGGTCGCGCAGGTCGGCCGGCCCCAGCAGCGGCGTGGCCGGGATGATCACCGCGCCGAGCTTGGCGCACGCGAGAATCGTCTCCCACAGCTCGACCTGGTTGCCGAGCATCACGATGACCTTGTCACCGCGGCCGACACCGGCGGAGTCACGCAACCAGTTGGCCACCTGGTTCGACCGTTCAGCCAGCTCGCTGAAAGATCGTTTGGCCTCGGAGCCGTCCTCCTCGACGATCCACAAAGCCGGGTTGTCGTTGCCCTCGGCCATCGGGTCGAACCAGTCCAACGCCCAGTTGAAGGTGTCGAGCCGCGGCCACTGGAACTCCGCGAACGCCCGCTCGTAGTCGTCGGCGACATCGAGGAGATAGTCCCGCGCCGCTTTGAAGGCTTCTCGGCTCACCGCCCCAGTTTGCTCCTGATCTCCACGAGCCGCGCGACACTGAAGGGCATGAAATATCTGATCATGGTGTACGGGAACCCGCAGTCGCGCGCGATCTGGGAGAGCTTCACCGAGGAGCAGCGCGCCGCCGGCATGGCCGAGCACCTGGCGCTGGGTGACGCGATCGCCGCGGCCGGCGAGCTGGTGATGAGCGAACGCCTGGCCGATCCGTCGACGACCAGGCGCCTGAAAGCCCAACCCGAGGCCCTGGCCGCCCTCGGCCTGCCCAGCGACGGCCCGTTCGCGGAAGCCAAGGAACACCTGGCGGGCTTCTATCTGGTCGACTGCCCGTCGGAGGAGCGCGCCGCGCAGTGGGCCTCGATGATCCCAGAGGCCGCCCTGGGCCTGGTCGAACTGCGCCCGGTCTGGACCGGCGACATCACCGACCGGTGAGCCTCACCTGACGACGACCAGGCCCGCGGCGCGGGCGCCTCGACCGGACACGTGTCCGGCAGTCCGCCGCCACGATGCCAGGCAGGTTCGACGAAGCGCGGCGGAGTTCCGCGCACTCCCGGCACAGCGCGCCGCGTCGAGCACCCGAGCGGGTCGCCCACCGCCGAGCAGCATCCACGTCGGCAGCGCCTCTGCACGGGATATCTGAAACTTCCCGGGCGCCACCTCCGTGAGCGTGAAGCGGGCCATTACCCCGTCCTGGGTGTCGGCCGAGAAATCCTGGCTGGAGACGTGGTTGCCGAGACCGTACGCGACCCACTTCGAACCGATGCGCTCGAACGGCTGCACGACGTGCGCGTGGTGGCCGAGGATCAGGTCGACATCGGGCGAGCTGAGCACCTCGCGAGCCACTCGGCGCTGCAACGCGTCCGGCTGATGCGCGTACTCGGTGCCCCAATGGATCGACGCGATGACGAACTCGGCGCCGGCCGCGCGGGCCCGGCGGGCTTCCCTGCGCAGCGCGGCGACGCCTAGCTCGTTCGCGATCCAGGGCTTGTCCCTCGGTTCGGACAACCCGTTGAAGCTGAACGTGTACGACACGTGGCCCACCCGCACGCCGTCGACGTCGTAGATGGTGGGACGCGCCGCCTCGGCCGCGCTGCGCGCCGTTCCGGTGTGTGCGATGCCCGCGCGGTCGAGCGCGTCGAGGGTGCGTTTCACCCCCGCGGCTCCACCGTCGAGGCTGTGGTTGGACGCGGTGGAGCATGAGTCGTAGCCCGTGGTCCGCAGTGCCGGCGCGATCTGCGGCGGCACGGTGAAGATCGGATAGCCGGAGAAGGGGCCGCCCGGCCGCCCGACCGGCGTCTCGAGGTGGCAGATCGCGAGGTCGGCGTTCCTGACGACGGGGGCGACGTCGCTCAACAAGGGCGCGAAGTCGTAACCGCGATGTCCAGCGGCGTTCGCCGCGTCCCGCCACAGTCCAGAGTGGAGGAGCACGTCTCCGCTGGCCAGCAACGTCAAGGTGCGGGGGACCCAAGGGGCCGGAGCCGCCGGGGCCGCCGGAGGCCATGGCGCGAAACGCGGGGATGCCAAGGAGAGTCCGGGCGCCGCGGCGGAGTTCGGTGTCGTGTCGACCGCGGTGGCCGGCCGGCCCCAGAACGAAAGGCCGAGAACCAACAGGACCGCGATGCCCCCGCTCCGAAATCGCATCCGAGCAGACTGTCGGAAGACCCCGCCATCGCGCAGCCCCGTCAGGGACTCAGTTTTCGAGTACCTCCAGGACGGCGGCGACCGCCTACGTGGCGGACGTCGACGCGGATTCCAGCCGCTTGACCCGGGCCGTCCCCCAGTCGCCCAGCGGCGCGAGGGCCGCGTTGAGCGAACGGCCGTCGTCGGTGAGCGAGTACTCCACCTTCGGGGGCACCTCGGCGTACACCCGGCGGTCGATCAGCCCGTCCTGCTCCATCTCCCGAAGCTGCTGGATGAGCATCTTCTCGCTGACCCCGGGCAGGCCGCGCCGAAGCTCGCCGAACCGGCGCACGCCGTGGTTCGCGAGCTCCCACAGGATCAACGACTTCCACTTGCCGGACACGACATCCATGCTGGCGTCGATGCCGCAGATGTACGGGCCGCGTCGCGCACTCGAAGCCATGCCCCGCTCCCATGCTCACCAACAGGTAAGTACTGAACAAAATAGTGAGTACTTGTTGACCCGACAGTACCGGCGAAGCATGGTCAGCATGGTCCCCGTTACCGTCATCGGTCTTGGCCCGATGGGCCGCGCCACCACCGCCACGCTGATCCGGGCCGGGCACCCGGTCACCGTCTGGAACCGCACGGCGGGCCGCGCCAACAGCCTCGCCGCCACCGTCGCACCGACGCCCGGCGCCGCTGTGAAGGCCGCCGACCTGGTCCTGCTCAGCCTCACCGACTACCGCGCGATGTACGACATCCTCGGCCCGGTCGCCGACGAGCTGAGCGGAAAGACCCTCGTCAACCTCAGTTCCGACACCCCCGACGAGTCGCGCACGGCCGCGGCCTGGGCTGCCGACCTCGGCGCGGGGTTCCTGACGGGCGGGATCATGGTGCCGGCGCCCGCCGTCGGCCAGCCCGGCGCGTACGCGTTCTACAGCGGCCCGCAGGACCTGTTCCGTGCTCACGAGCCGGTGCTGCGGCTGATCGGCGAGACGAGGTACCTCGGTGCCGACCCGGGTCTGGCGCAGTTGTTCTACCAGGCGCACCTCGATGTCTTTCTCACCGCTCTCGCGAGCCTGCTGCACGCCACGGCCCTGGTCACCGCGGCCGGCGTGCCGGCGGCCGAGTTCCTGCCCGACGCGATGCGGACGCTCACCGAGATCCCGGACGTCGTCGGCAGCGGACAGGAACTGGCCGCCGCGCTCGTGGCGGGAGAGCACCCCGGCGACCTCAGCACGGCCCGCATGATGGGCGCCACCGCCGACCACATCGTTCGGACCAGCGCGGCCAGCGGCGTCGACGTCGAGTTGCCCAACGCGGTCAGGTCGCACTACGACCGGGCGATCGCCGCCGGTCTCGGTTCTCGCAACTGGACGGCCCTCTATGAGGTGATCAAACTCAAACGATGACGGCCACTTTCGGTGGTCCAGACCCGAAAAGCACCCTTCGGCCGATCGCTTGCGGACGGGCGTCAATGACATCCTCTCCACCGTGGTCGTTACGGGGATTGCACCGACAAAGGTCCGGCCGGCGCCGAGCCCGCCGCCGGCACCGAAAGCGCGATGGTGGGCTCGGCTCTGGCACGAGTGGACACTGGCCGTGCTCGGCGCCCTGGCGCTGGCCTCGCTGGTGACCTGGCCGACCCTGCGGCATCCCACCCGGACGATCCCGTCCGACGTCGGCGACCCGACCATGCAGGCCTGGCAGATGGCCTGGTCGGGCCACGCGCTGCGGACCGACCCGATGAGCCTGTGGCAGGCCAACGCCTTCTATCCGGAGGCGAACAGCTTCGCCTTCACGGACACGCTCCTGGGGTACGCGCCGGCGGGGCTGATCGGCAGCGGACCGGTCGCTGCCCTGGTCCGCTACAACATCATCTTCGTGCTGGCGGTGGCACTCGCGTTCATCGGCGCGTACGCGCTGGTCCGGCAGCTCGGCGCGGGGCGGGTGGCGGGCGCCCTGGCCGGAGCCGCGTTCGCGTGCGCGCCGTGGCGGCTCGCCCAGGCCGGGCACCTCCAGGTGCTGTCGACCGGCGGGATCGCGTTGGCCCTGGCCATGCTCGCCCGAGGGCACGGCTGGTCACTGCGGCACGGCTATCGACCCGACCGGGTGCGCCCCGGCTGGGCCGTCGCCGGGTGGTGCGCCGCCGCCTGGCAACTCTCACTGGGCTTCGGCATCGGGGTCCCGTTCGGGTACGCGTTGGGGCTGGTCTGCGTCGTGGCGATCGTCGCCTGGCTACGGCACCGACCGCCGCTGACCCGCCGGTTGTTGCTCGCCGACGGCATCGGGCTGACGGTGTTCCTCGCCGGGGCCGCGTTCATGGCCCGCCCTTACCTCCAGGTCGCCGAGCAGTTCCCGTACGTGCGCCGTAGCTGGCAGGACCTGACGTGGACCTCACCGCCGCTGCGGGGCTTCTTCACCTCGCCCAGCACCTCGATCGTCTGGGGCGACCTGTTCGCCGACGCCCGCGCGGACCTGGGCCATCGCGGCGAGGTGTCGCTGCTGCCGGGCTTCACGCTGTACGCGCTCGCCGCCCTCGGGCTGGTCCTGTCGATCTGGTCGGTGCGCCAACGGCTGCTGCTGGCCGCCGCGGTGATCGCGAGCATCGTGTTCGGGATGGGCACGCAAGGACCCGGGGGCGGCCGGCTCACCTACGGGCTGCTCTACGTGCTGCCCGGCTTCGACGGCATCCGTACCCCCGGCCGCCTGGTCATCTGGACGACCCTGCTGCTCGCGGTCCTGGCCGCCGGTGCGGTCACCGCGCTCGCCCAACGGGTCAGGTGGCGGCCCATCGGACTCGCCCTGGCGCTGCTGCCGCTGCTCGCCGTGGCCGAGGGGCTGAACACCACACCGCACCCGCCTGTGCCCGCGGCACCACCCGTGCTGGCCACCGCGCAGGCACCGCTCCTGGTCCTACCCACCGGCGCGACGATCGACGGCATCCCGATGCTGTGGACGACCGACCGTTTCCCGACCATGGTCAACGGCGCGGCCGCATTCACCCCGCAACGGCAGGCCGCCGCCCGCACCGCCGCACTCCACTTCCCGGACGCGTCGTCAGTGGCAGTGCTTAGGGCGACGGGGGTACGCAGCGTCGTGGTGGTCCGGGACGCGGTCGTCGGCACGCCGTACGAGACCACGGTGTGGGGCACGACCAGCGGCCTGCCGCTGACCCGCGTCGACACCCCGGAGGCGGTCGTCTACCTCCTGGACCCAATCGAGCGTTAGCGAGGGGCAGCGGCCTCCAGGGCGTCGACCGTGCCGGACATGATCGTGCGTACGTGCTCGGTCAGGTGCTCCAGCGGCCAGTCCCACCACGCCAGCGCCAGCAGGCGCGCGATCTCGTCCGCGTTGTAGCGCAGGCGGATCAGCTTGGCCGGGTTGCCGCCGACGATGCCGTAGTCGGGCACGTCGTCGACGACCACCGAACCCGAGGCGATGACCGCGCCGCTGCCGATGCGGACGCCGGGCATCACCATGGCCTGGTAGCCGAACCAGACGTCGTTGCCCACCACGGTGTCGCCGCGGCCCGGCAGGCCGGTGATCAGGTCGAAGTGCTCGGCCCAGGAGCCACCCATGATCGGGAAGGGGTACGTCGACGGGCCGTCCATGCGGTGGTTGGCGCCGTTCATGATGAAGCGGACGCCCTCGCCCAGCGCACAGAACTTCCCGATCACCAGCCGCTCGGGACCGTAGTGATAGAGCACGTTCCGCGTCTCGAACGCGGTCGGATCGTCGGGGTCGTCGTAGTACGAGAACTCACCGACCGAGATCAGCGGCGACGTGACCAACGGTTTGAGCAGCACCACCCGCGGCTGGCCAGGCATGGGGTGCAGCACGTTCGGATCCATCAGAAAGCCCCCTCTACGACTGCCACCATGATTCCAAATGCCGTTCGGACCCGGTTCAGTCGTGCGTGGCGCCGGGCGGTCGACCGCTTCCGTGATCTGGCCGCCCGGCAAGCCACCGCCTAGGCGGCCGAGACCACCACCGGGACCGGTCGCAGGACGACCCGCACCGCGGTGCCGGGTGGCATCTCGGCCAACCGGGCGCTGGCCAACTGAGCCACCACGACAGCATCGCCCGGCAACGCCACCGTCACCCGGGCCAGCGGGCCGAGGAAGCTCACCGCGACCACCCGTCCCGTGCCGTCGGCGTCGGCCGTCACGTCCACCGACTCCGGGCGCACCAGCGCGGTCGCCGGTCCATCGTGGACGCTCGCACCCGCGACCAACGGCAGCTTCGTGTCGAGCACCTCCACCACGTCGCCGGTGACGCGGCCCGCGAGCCGGTTGCTCAGGCCGACGAACTCGGCCACGAAGGGCGTCGCCGGGGTGCGGTAGATGTCCTCCGGCGAACCGATCTGCTCCAACTGCCCGGCGCGCATGACACCGACGCGGTCCGCGATGGCCAGCGCCTCTTCCTGGTCGTGCGTCACGAACAGGGTCGTGGTGCCGACCTCGAGCTGGATCCGGCGGATCTCCTCACGGAGCTGCACACGAACCTTCGCGTCGAGCGCCGAGAGCGGCTCGTCCAACAGCAGCACCTCAGGCTCGAACGCGAGCGCCCGAGCCAGCGCCACCCGCTGCTGTTGGCCGCCCGAGAGCTGCTGGGGGAAACGAGAAGCGTGGGCGCCGATGCCGACCAGGTCGAGCATGTCCTGCGCTCGCTTGCGGCGGGCCGCGGCGTTCTGCTTCCGCAGTCGCAGGCCGAACTCCACGTTCTCGATCGCGGTCAGGTGTGGGAAGAGGCTGTAGGCCTGGAACACCATGCCCATGCCGCGCTTGTTGGCGGGCACGTTCGCGATGTCCTTGCCGCCCACGATGATGCGGCCCGAGTCCGAGTCTTCGAGGCCGGCCAGGATGCGCAATGCCGTGGTCTTGCCGCAACCCGACGGCCCGAGCAGGGCCACGAGCTCGCCCGGCGCCATGTCGAGGTCGAGCCCGTCGAGGGCATGCACGTTTCCGAACTGGCGGCGCAAGGCCTCCAGGCGTACCCCGGACGACGTCACGATGTCTTCCTTTCCCGATTGCGCCTGCGACCGGCGAAGGAGAGCAGGAACAGCAGTGCGAACGCGAGGACCAGCGCAGCGAGCGACACCGCGACCGACATCGTCGCGCTGCTCTTGCCGAGCTGGTTGATGGCGACCTGGATGTTGTCGCGGTTGAGCAGGGACGCGATCGTGAACTCGCCCAGCACGAGGGCTACGGTCAGGAACGCGGCGGAGAGCACGGCGGAGCGGATGTTCGGCAGGACCACCCGCCACATGACCGTCGCCCAGCTCGAGCCGAGGCTGCGGGCCGCCTCGGACAGCGTCCGCACGTCGATCGCCGACAGTCCGGCGTCGATGGCGCGGTAGGCGAACGGCAGGGCGAGGACGGTGTACGCGAGGAACAGCGTCACCGACGATCCGCCGACGAAGTAGACGACCCAGGCGTACACCGGCGCCAGGCCGACCACGAGCACGACGGCCGGGACCGTCAACGGCAGCAGGCTGACGAACTCGACGACCCGCCGCAGCCGGGGCAGCCGCAGGCGCACCCACACGACGGTCGGCACCAGCAGCACCAGGGTCAGCGCCACCGATAGCAGCACGAGCCAGAACGACGCCTTCATGCCGGTCCAGAGAATCGGGTACGTCTCGCCGAGCGCCTTCCAGTTGAAGAAGACGCGCCACGTGTCCCACCCGTCCCGGGTGGTGAACTCGAACATGGCGATGAGCGGCAGCAGGAACAGCACCGCGAACAGCGTGACGACGACCCAGCGCAGCGCCTGCTGCCGGCGGGCGCGCCGCTTTCTCAGTCCAGCCATCGTGACGTCCTTCGCTGTAGCAGGCCGTAGAGCCACATGACGAGCGCGACGACGAGGACCATCCCGAGCGCCATCGCCTTGCCGAGGTTCTCGCGGCCGAGGAGCACTTCGCTGGTCAGCGCGGAGCGGATCTGCAGCGGCACGATCGGGCTGCCCTGGCTGACCAGTGCGGCCGCGGTGGCGTACGCCGAGAACGCGTTGGCGAACAGCAGCAGGGTGGAGCCGATGAACGCGGGCGCGAGCAGGGGAGCCGCCACGCGTCGCCAGTAGTAGAAGGTCGACCCGCCCAGGCTCTCGGTCGCCTCACGCCATTGTGGACGGACCCCGTCGAGCGCCGGCAGAAAGACGATGACCATCAAAGGAATCTGGAAGTACGTGTAGACGAGGACCAGGCCGGGCAGGTCGAAGAGCCACATGCCGCCCGAGAAGATGTCGATGCCGAGCGAGTCCTTGAGGAACACCGTGACGAACCCGGAAAAGCCGATCGTCGCGATGAACGCGAACGCCAGCGTCACGCCGCCGAACTGGGCCAGCACGCCGCACGCCGAGGTGACGAGCCGGCGGACCAGGCTGTCCGGTCCGGCGGTCACCACCGCGTAGGCGACCAGCGCGCCGATCACCGCACCGAGGATCGCCGTCACCGCCGACAGCGTGATGCTGCGGACGAAGGCTTCGACGATGTAGTCGTCCGCCAGCGCAGAGATGTTCTCGAGCGTGGGACGGCCGTCGTCACCCGCGAACGCTCCGACGACCACGACGATCGTCGGAATGAACAGGAAGACGGCGACGTAAACGAAGAACGGCACGACGCCCAGCAGATCGCGTATCCGCGACCGGTGGCGCCGACCACCCCGTACACCGGTGGTGGTCGGCGCCTCGAGCGTCCCCGTTGTGGGGGCGGTCATCGGTTAACCGATTGCCTTGGCCCAGTTGGCGCCGAGGTATTCGTTGGCCGACTTGGTCTGGGCGTCGGTCAGGAAGACCGGGGTGCCGGTGACCGGGGGCAGCGCGTCGAACAGGGTCTTGTCGAGCGTGCCGGCCTTGGTCATGGCGTCGGCCCGCACCGGACGGGCGCCGCCCTTGAGCCACAGGTTCTGGCCCTCGTCGCTGTAGAGGAACTCCTGCCAGAGCCGGGCGGCCGCGGGGTGCGGGGCGTCGGCGCTGATGGCCTGGACGTAGTAGGAGCCGAGCACCGCGTTCGCGGGTACGACGGTCTTCCACTCGACCTTGCCCTTGAGCTTGGCGCCCTGGGCGACGTTCAGGTAGTCCCAGTCGAAGACGACCGGGGTCTGGCCCGACTCGATCGTCGCCGGGGTCGGGTCGACGGGCAGGAAGTTGCCCGACTTCTTCAGCGCACCGAAGAAGTCGACGCCCTTGGAGATGTCGTCGGCGGAGCCGCCGTTGCCCAGCGAAGCCGCGACGACGCCGTTGAACGCCGCGCCGGCCTGCGTCGGGTCACCGTTGAGGGCGATCTTCCCCTTGTACGCGGAGCCGAGCAGGTCGGCGATGCTCGTGGGAGCCGGCACCTTCGACGAGTCGTACCCGATCGACATGTAGCCGCCGTAGTCGTTGACCCACGTGCCACTGGCGTCCTTGAGCGCGGCCGGGATGTCGTCCCAGGTCGTGACCTTGTACGGGGCGAACGTGGCGGTGTTGGCCAGCGCCACCGCCGAGCCGAGGTCGAACACGTCCGGCGCGCCGCCCTGGCCCTTGAGTTGCTTGGCGGCGTTGATCTCGTCCTGGCTGGAGGCGTCCGGCTGCGCCGAGTTCACCTTGATGCCGTACTTGGCGGTGAAGGCGGTGATGATCTCGCCGTAGTTGGCCCAGTCCGGCGGCAGCGCGATGACGTTGAGCGCGCCTTCCTTCTTGGCTGCCTCGACGAGCTTGTCCAGCCCACCGAGGGCGGCGGCGTTCTGCGCCTTCGCCGCGTCACTCGCGGCGGCCTCGTTGTTGCTGGACGGCGGGGAGCACGCGGTAAGACCGACCATCGCGGCGGCAACCGCGACCAGGGCGGTCCCGCGGGTAATCGAGAATCGCACGGATCCTCCCTTCTCGCCGATCCGTCTCTGGACCGGCCTCGTAGATTCTTTTGCCGGCATGATCATGCGGGGGACCTGCTTGCGAGCGGCGCAACAGCGGGAGGCCGCACTGTGGCGATTGGGTGGCCAGGCATTTCTCACACCCCGTTCGGCGGGCGGGATGGGCGCCGTCGTCCGAAACGTGCCTGTGCGTCAGGGCGGCGGTGAGTACGCGAGCCCATGCCGCCCGCCCGCCGAAGCAGCATCCTGAGCGGATGCGGGGGAACCGACTGTTCGTTCAACTCGGAGCGCTGTGGCTCTTCGGCGGCGTCCTGGTGCCGACCGCGGTCGCCGCGCTCACCACGCTGCTCTGGGGAGCGGGGGACTACGTCTTCGTCGGCCTGGCGGTCGGCCTCGTGCTGTTCGCCGGCTACCTGTTGACGGTCGTCACGCTCACCGCCCCGGTCACCCGGCTCGGTGCGACCGTCCCCGCCCGCCTGCTCTGGGTGGTCATCGTCCTCGTCGGCGGCACCGTGCTGTGGTCCCAGGGCTGGGCGTTCGCCGACGCCGCCGAGCTCGGGATCAGCCACAACCCATGGTGGGTGGCACTCTTCGGCGGCCTCGCGTACGCGCTGGTCGCCGGTTTCCTGTTGCGTGGCTGGCGGCTCAACCTGACCGCCGTCGGCGTCCTGCTCGCCCTCACGGTAGGGGGTTTGGTGGCGCTGCGGGCAGCCGAGCCCGAGGAGCCGGCCGGGGTCAGCCACGGCGCGGTGTACGTCGTCGAGATACCCGGCTACACGCCCAGCGACGACACGTACGGCGACCGGATCGGCACCGGGCCGTTCATGCCGACCGACCGCAGCACGATTCCCGCACTCCAGTACGTCAACGTCTTCGGCTACGGCCCCGACAACCAGCGCCACCCGGGCGGCCCCGGCTGCGGCGAGACGCTGTTCGACTCACCGTTGAGCTCGGCGGAGTGCACCCCCGAACCGGGCGGCAACCTCGTCTACCGTCGCGGCGTCATCGAACACGGCTACCAGGTCGCCGCCGGATCCGGCTCGATCGTGGTGGTGGCGGGCTCGCTCGCGGTCGACCGGGACCTGCTCCGGTCCGCTGCCCGTTCGGTGCGCGCCGGCACCGCCACCGACGTCCCCAACATGACTGGCACGTTCTACGTCGCTGACGTACCCGGTTACTTGCCGCAGCCGTTCGGCATGCCGCCCGGGGTTCAGTATCTGCGCGCCGACAACAAGAGTGGGGATCGCAGCGTGCGGATCACGGTCTTCGCGGTGCGGGCCGACCAGGGCGACCAGTGCTTCAACTCGACGTGCTCACCGGACGGGCCGGACCTGAAGTACCTGCGGCGCGGCGACGTGCACGGCTATGTCCAGCACCGGGGCGACATCATCGTCAGCGCCGAGGGTGGCCTCTTGGTCGACCGCGAGCTGCTGCGGCGTGTGGTGCTGGACGCTCGTCCCGCTACCGACGCCGAACTGCTGCGCGTTCCGCCCACCACGCCGCCCGGTGACCGTTACGACCGGCTGCGCGGGTGGCTGCGTACCAACACCTAGGTCGAGGTCCAGCCCTGCTGGCGCAGGCGTTCGACGCCGTCCAGCAACAGGTCCAGCGCGAACTCGAACTCGAACTGGTCGTCGCAGCCCGGCCCGACGACCGACGCGTCGTCGTGCGCCGCGGCGCCGGCGATCGCCGCCAGGTGCGGGAAGGCGGCGGCGGCTTCGGGCGGGAAGCCCGCGGGTGGCTCGGGATCGGCCGGTCCGGACCTGCCGGCGCGCCGCGAGTCGTCGAACAGCTCCTGGCTGAAGCCCAGCATCCGGCTGCCCATCGCGTGCATGACGTGGTGGGCGAGGTCGGTGGAGAACCCGCCGCGTTCGCGAAGGATCCCGACCATCGAGTTGAGGTAGCCGAGGATGGCCGGCGTCGCCTGGTTCCGCGCCTCGATCGCGATCGGCGCCCAGGGGTGGCGGAGCAGCGCCTCGCGCGCCGAGAGGATGCGCCGGCGGACGACCGGCTGCCAGTCGGCGTCCGACACCGGTGGATCGATCTCGCCGACGACCACGTCGATCATGCCGTCGAGGAGCTCGTCCTTGTTGGCCACGTGCTTGTAGAGGGCCATCGGCACGACGCCGAGCTCTTGGGCGAGTTTGCGCATGCTGAGGGATTCGATCCCGGCCTCGTCGGCCAGCGCGACGGCCGCGTGCAGGACGCGATCCCTGCTCAGCGGCGTCCGGCGCAGCGTCTCGACCTGCTCAGCCATTTCGAAACCTTAACCGCATTGACAGGTGTACGCCGTACACCTACCGTATTTCCAAGGAGGTGTACACCGTACACCCGGGGAGGGAGTCATGAAAGCTATCGTTCAGGATCGATACGGCCCGCCGTCCGTCCTCGCGCTCGCGGACGTCGCGACGCCAACGCCAGCGGCTGACCAGGTGCTGGTGCGGGTCGAGGCCGCCGCGCTCAACGCGTACGACTGGCATGTCATGCGTGGCGACCCTCGGCTCGCCCGGTTGTCGACCGGCCGGTCCGGGCCGCGGGCGCGGATCCGTGGCCGCGACTTCGCCGGTCGAGTCTCGGCGGTCGGCGCCGACGTCCAGCGGGTGCGCCCCGGCGACGCGGTCTTCGGCGACCTCGGCGACGCGAACGGCGCGTTCGCCGAATACGCGTGCGTGCCGGAGTCCCTGGTCGCGCCGGCACCGGTCAACCTGACGGCGCAGCAGGCGGCCGCGCTGCCGTTAGCCGGCGCCACCGCGCTGTTGGGCCTGCGCGACGTCGAGTCCGGGTTCCGTGTCTTGATCAACGGTGCGTCCGGCGGGGTCGGCACCCTGGCGGTCCAACTGGCGAAGGCGGCCGGCGCGACCGTGACCGCGGTGTGCAGCACCCGCAACGTCGACCTGGTGAGCTCGCTCGGTGCCGACGAGGTCGTCGACTACACGCGGGCGGACTTCACCCGTCTTGGCGGCCGGCACAACGTGGTGTTCGACCTGGTCGGCAATCGCTCACTGACCGCGCTGCGACGAGCGCTGACCCCGCGCGGCACCCTCGTACTGTCCGGCGGCGGCGTCTACCGGGGCGGCAGCCTGGTCGGCCCGGTCTGGCTCATCGCCCGGGGCCAACTCCTCGCGCCGTTCGTGCGCCAGCGCATCTCGGTCCCGGCCGCCACCCCCGACCGGCAGCACCTCGACACGCTCCGCGCCCACGCCGAAGCCGGCCGCCTCACCCCGGTCATCGACCGCACCTATCCGCTGGCCGAGGTGCCCGAAGCCATCCGCTACCTGGAAACCGAACACGCCCGGGCCAAGGTCGTCATCACGATGGACGCCGAGTCGTGACCAAAAGCTGGCGCGTCCCGGTGGCGTTGGTCGCCCTCACCCTTGTCCCGGCGGTCGCCGGGTCGCTGCGGCTCCTCGAACTTGCCGGCGGCCCACAGTTGCTGCCGACCAACCCCCGCGTCGACGCCTCCCCGGCGCCGGTGGTGGTGCACGTGCTCGCCGCGGTCGCCTACGCCTTCCTCGGCGCGTTCCAGTTCTCGGCCCGGCTGCGCCGGCGCCGGCCGGGCTGGCACCGCGGCGCCGGCCGGGTCCTGGTCGGGGCCGGCCTGCTGGTCGCCGGCTCCGGGATCTGGATGACGCTGTTCTACCCGGACGCACCGGGCGGCGACCTGCTGTGGGGCGTCCGGCTCGTAGTCGGTTCGGCCATGGCGGCAGCCATCGTGCTGGGTTTCGCGGCAATCCGGCGGCGCGACATTGCCGCCCACCGCGCCTGGATGATCCGTGCTTACGCGCTTGCGGTCGCTGCGGGAACCCAGGCGTTCACCCAGAGCATCGGGGAGGGCGTGTTCGGCACGAGCGACCTGTCGACCGCCATCTCCATCTCAATGGGCTGGGTCATCAACGCGGCGGTCGCCGAGTGGGCCATCCGCCGGGCACCGGTCGCGCCGGGCAATCGCCGTCAAACAAAGGTCATCCGCGCCTAAGGGCCCGCGTAGAACACAACTGGGGTCGCAAGAGTCCTGGGAGTTCATTTACCTACAACTACAAGTGAGCAATTCTCGGCGTACGTTTTCCGCAGCGACTATGAGGGGCCGAGGGGCAGCGCGGACAGGGTCTGCCGGTTGCCTGCGGCAGGCTTTGTTGATCGGCGGCATCGCCGACGTCTTGTATGTCTTCTTTGCCGAAGTCAGCACTAGGCAGGAAACCCGGTGATCTGCCTGGTCAGCCGTTCGTTGAGGTTACCGTGGCTGACATGGGGCATGGAAAACGTCGCATCTGGTCCTTATTGTTTAGGCATCCCACCAGGTCCACCCCTCAGCCTGGGAGGCAACAGGAGATGACGCCGTCCACATCCGTGCCCGCCGACGTTGACGTCGTACAGATGTCCGCAGCCGAGTGGCGGGCCGCAGCGGAACGCGGTCTTCAGAGACTTGGCATTACCTATGACGAGCTTGCGGGGCAGGCCCGTGCGGGCGACTTCACCTCGCGCGACGCGCACAAGCTGTGGGTAGCCATCGGTGGCAGGCGCCCCTGAACTGAGGGTGCAGGCACGCACCTTCGCATCCTCGTTCGCCGATGTATTGAATACAACGGTCTGCGACAACGTAAAGGTAGGCGCAGTAGTAGAGAGAGCGTCGGCGTACGTTGGGACCAACCTGGACCGCGCGGACCTGTCCACGTCTGCTGTCCGCCTGCGCACAACTGCTCGGACCAAGGTGTGGCTCGACATTAGCTGTTCCCTCTATACCAACGAAGAGGGCTACCTCACCGTGGCCAGTTCCTACTGCGGCATCTACCTTGGGGACGAGCAAGAGCTACTCCTGCACTACGACTACGAGCGCGACAAGACCGCTTACACCGAGGCTCACATCCAGGTTGCTGGCGACCACCCCATGTTGGAGCAGCTTCTTCGCGAAGTCGGCCGTCCACGTGACAAAATGAAGAAGCTTCATTTGCCTGTGGGTGGCCGCCGTCTCCGCCCGTCCTTGGAGGATTTGCTGGAGAGCTTAATCGCAGAGCGGATCTTGAGCCCAAAGGTCGGATGGCAGAAAATACTCGGTGACAGCCGACTGACCTACCGCAAGAACCAGATCGCTGCAGTGGTGCGGTCCAACCAGGCCACCGCTATCGCCACTCTCAAGCGGCTGGGCTACGAAGTAGTCAGGCGTGAGGATACTGCGGCCGCCAAGCCGGCCAACAAGGGCGTCGTTCGTCAGCGTAGAAGCGACGAGTGAGAATAGGTCGCACATCGCCCGCGTTGATGAGCCGTCCACTCCGTACGCCAACAAGAAGCCTGAGGGTTACTCCCTGTTTCGCCGTACAACGAGATGAACCCGTGGCGGCGTTGTCGCCGCAGGCGCGCCCGACGGTCGCTCCGCCCGCTGGGCCTGCAGAAGAGGCCCGTGCTCAGCTGACGCCCACCGGCCTGAACTGGACGCTGACTCGCGGGCCGACTTTCTTGGCGGTTTTCGGGATCGCGTGTTCCCACGTGCGTTGGCACGACCCGCCCATCACGACCAGGTCGCCGTGGCCTAGGGGGAACTTCAGGCTGTCGGAGCCGCCGCCGCGTGGGCGTAGGAGCAGCGGGCGGGGTGAGCCGAAGGAGACGATCGCGACCAGGGTGTCCTGGCTCGAGGAGCGGCCCGTCGTGTCGCCGTGCCAGGCCACGCTGTCGCGGCCGTCGCGGTAGAGGCACATTCCCGTGGTGACGAACGGTTCGCCCAGTTCCTGCGCGTAATAGGCCGTCAGGCGCTCGCGCGCCGACGTGAGCAGCGGGTGGGGCAGCGGCTCGTCGGCGTCGTACCAGCGGAGCAGGCGCGGCACGTCGACCTCACGCTCGTACATCTCGCGTCGCTCGGCTCGCCAGCCGATGTCTCCCAGCAGCGTTTCCAGGATGACTTCGGAGCCGTCGACCCAACCGGGCAGATGGTCGACCCAGGCGCCCCGGGTGAGCTCGGTGCGTTGGACGCGTCCGTCGAGCTGGCCGAGGGTTGGCTCCTCGACCAGGTCGAACATCGATGGCTGGTGTGCGATGCCGTGCATAACCGCAGCGTAGCGCGGTTTAGCACAACAGTGCTAACGGGTGGCTTGATCTATTAAGTTGAACATCGTGATCACCGAGACACGGGTCGACGCGGAGACCGGCGAATGGCGCCTGAGCGCACCACGGCGGGCCCAGCGGCCGGACGAGGGGCGGCGGGCTTCCACCGGCTGCCCGTTCTGTCCCGGTCATGAGGAGCAGACGCCGCCGGACCGGCTGCGGGTGCCCGCCGCCGGCGACGGGGCCTGGCGGGTCCGGGGGTTCGCCAACAAATACCCGATCGTGAGCCCGGCCGCCGACCTCGAGAGCGCGACCGGGCTGTTCCCGAGGTTCCCGGCGACCGGCGACCACGAGGTGCTGGTCGAGTCGCCGGACCACGACTGGGACCTGCGCATGGCCACGTACGAGCAGGCGCTCGAAGTCCTGGGCGCACTCCGGGAGCGGTCCCGGGCGCTGAGCGGGCCGCGGCCCGCCGCCGTCGTGGTGTTCCGCAACTACGGTGTCGCCGCCGGTGCCTCGTTGCGGCACCCGCACAGCCAGCTCGTCGCGCTCGACCAGGCGCCGCCGGGGCTGATGGGCCGGTGGCGGCTGGCCCGCGGGCATTACACCGACACCGGACGCCGGCTGGTCGACGACCTGGCCGCCGCCGAGCGCGCGGCGGGCGAGCGGGTCGTCGCCGACAACGGGGTGCTGGTCTATCAGCCGTACGCCGCCGCGGTCCCGCATCAGACCGTGCTCGTGCCCGGGGACGGGCGCGGCACCCTCGCCGACGCTAGCGACGACGCCCTCGCGGCCGTCGCCCGGATCCTGCCGCCGCTGCTGCGCGGTCTCGCGGAGGTGCTCGACGACCCGGCGTACAACCTGGTCGTCCACGCCGGACCGTCTGATGTGGAGGCTAGGGAGGTGGCCCGGTGGTGGCAGTGGCACGTCGAGGTCCACCCACGGACGACCACGTTCGCGGGACTGGAGCTGGCCACCGGGCTGCTGGTCAACCCCAGTCGGCCCGAGGAGACCGCGCCGGAGTTGGCCAAGGCCGTGTCAGCCGCCGGACGGTAGCCGCTGTGCCCGGTAACCGGTGCGGAAGAAGCCCCGCACCGCACGGCCGCCGATGCCGAGGTTGTGCGTGAAGGTCTTGGCGCCGGCCTCGAACGTGATCGCGATGTCGTCGCGCTTGCCGCGGTTGGGGTCGTAGACGCGCACGCTGACGGCATTTCCATTAGTGGTGTACGCGTACGCCAGCACCTGGTGGTTGAGCGCCAGATCTTTGGGTTGTCGGGACGACACGGTGATCACGCCGAGGGGCACCGGCGAGCCCCGGTCGAGCTCGGTGCGGATGCTCGGCCACTCGCCACTGACCGTGCGGTAGGCGATGCCCCGCCGGGTCAGCAGAGGTCGGCCGAAGAGCTGGAACGTCGGTGCGTCGGTGTCCGGCATGCCCATCCACTCGTAGTACTTGGCCACCCCGCCCGGCAGTCGCCAGGACTCCAGGAGCCGGCGGACGATGAACGAGTAGAGCGGCGTGCCCAGCGGGGGACGGCTGGCGGGCGGCTGCCGGCCGGCGTTCCAGTAGTCGAGGGCGGCGAACACCATGCCGCCGCACAGGCCCCCGTTGGCCTTGCCGAACGGCACGTCGCCGAACGGGGTGGGCACGACGACGGCGGGTTGCGCGGGCCACACGTTGTCGAACGTGAACCCGTGGCGTGACGGCAGGAAGTTATCCGGCACCTTCCCTCCCTTGACGGTTGTCCACAGGGGTCGCCCAGCGGCGGCGCTTTCTCTAGATTGAGCCGGGACGATTGGAGATGCAATGGCGCGGGCACGACTCGATCAGGAGTGGACAGACGGCGACGGCGTCAACCATCCGGCCGGCGGCGTTGTCGAGGTCGACGACGAGACCCTCGTCCGGTTGGTCCGCGAGGGCCTGGCCGTCGAAGAGGCCGCGGCCGGCCCCGACCGCGGCTGGATCGGGCCGACCTTCACGGACGACGGTGCGCCGCAAGGGGACGACCCGACCCGATGAGCCCCGCCGCGTTCAGCATCGACGAGGTCGGCGCGCTGGCCGACACGATCAGCAAGGCGACGCTGGCCGCCGCCGCGGTCGTCGCTGTCGTGGTGATCCTGGTTGGGCTGTCCCGAGCGATCCGCGAGCGGCTGCGACAGCAGTTGGTCATCAACGACACCGCCCCGCTGCCGGCGGCCATCGCCGGCAGCGAGGGCGAGGCGTTGACGCTGTCGCCATGGTTGCGGCAACGGGTTCAGGCGGCGCTCGCCGACGAGGCTGCGGCCGCCCGGGGCATCGTCGACGACGTGTTCCAGCGCGACGTGGCGCTGCACCGGCTGCCAGCCGAGATCGCGATCACCAACGACACCGAGCCGATCACGTCGGCCGCCAAGGACACGATGGCGACCGTGGCCAACGGCCTGCGGGCGGTCGCACCGGGTCAGGCCGACGGCATCCTCGGCGCGCTCAGCTCCGCGTTGCCCAACCCGCGCGGCTGTCTGGTGCAGACCGCGCCGCTGCTGCGAGGCGACGCCGGCAACCAGCGACTCGGGCTCGCCATCGAGCTGCACGAGCTCGACGGGTCGCCGATAGCGGCGACCACGCTCTGGGAGCCGCCCGGCACCAACCCTTCTGGACAGTCGTGGCAGGAGCGGCTCGTCGCGCTGATCGAGCCGGCCGCGCACTGGGTCGCCCTGCGGCTGGTCGCCCGCCGGCTGCGGGCGATGCCGGCCGGTGGGCTGCGGGTGCCGTGGCTCAGCCGCCGCCGCTCGCTGACCACCCGGCTCGAGCTGCAACGAATGCTGGCGGCGGCGCTGACGCTCGACGCGATGAAGGAGTTCACGGGCCACACGCTGGCCTTCGGCGCTGAGGCGCTCGACGACCTCGACCAGGTCGGCTTCGCGCTGCGTGCCTACCACCGCCCGGCGGCGATCCGTGGGGCCGTCCAGGAGCGGCTCGGCTTCGCCTACCGCACGGAGAACGTCGAGGCCAAAGCGCGGCGGGCGTTCCTCGACGCGAGCGAGAGCTATGCCGAGGCGGAGCAGCGGCTGGTCACCAACCCGGGTGACAACGCGAGCTCGACCACCGCCACCGCGCTGGCCGACGAGCGGGAGCGCCACCGCGTGCGCCGGTTGAAGTGCGCCCTGCTCTCCGGCGACCTGGCGGCGACCACGATCGCCGGCGAGGAACTACGCGACCAGCCGCCGAAGGCCGCCGGTGACGCCCGCACCCTCTATGCCATCGCCTGCCTCTACTCGTGCGCGGCCGAACGCGTCGAGAAGGTCGCCTACCTGCCGCTGGCGTGGTCCTACCTCGGCCGCGCCCTGCTGGCGGCGACCGAAGAGCTCATGTGGGACCAGGCCCGCGCCGACCCCGAGTTGGCTTTCCTGGTGGATCGGCAACGCTTCGTCGACGACCTCAACCACACCTGGGCGGTCCGCCGCCGCAGGAAGGCACCGGCGCTGCTCGTCACCGAGGCCGAGGCGCTGGTGCTGGCCGCGGTCGGCCGCCTGGCGAGGTGATCAGCGCCTGGCCGCGGGTTCGGCGCTCCACGAGGTCAGGATGCGCAGCGCCTCGTCCGACGGGCTGCCCTCTTCCGCGGTGAGCACCACGAGCCGCTGTTCGGGATCATCCGGGTTGGCCCAGGTGTCGCAGTCGAGCGTCAGCGGCCCGACGAGCGGATGCCGGAAACGTTTGGTGCCATAGCTGTCCGTCGAGACGATCCAGCCCGACCACCACCGCCGGAACTCGGGGCTGCGCCGGGACAGCTCCCCGACGAGGTCCGCGAGGCGTGGGTCGTCGGGGTTGCGCGCGGTCTCCATGCGCAGCGTCGCGGCGCCCACCCGGGCCGCGTCCTCCCAGTCGAGGTGGAGCGCCCGGAGGGCGGGGCTGAGGAACACCAGCCGGGTGTAGTTGCGCTCGGCGGGCGTCAGCAGGGCGAAGTCCTCGTAGAGTGCGGCCGCGGCCGCGTTCCAGGCGAGGATGTCGTTGTAGCGCCCGAGGACCATGGCGGGCGAATGGTCGAGCCGGTCGAGCAACCGCTGCATCGCGGGACGTACGCGCTGCTCGGGCTGGTGCCGTCCGCTGGGTGACGGCTTCCCGGCCAGGTCGTAGAGGTAGGTCCGCGCAGCCTCGTCCAGCCGCAGCGCGCGGGACAGCGATCCGAGGACGGTCGCGGACGCCGGCAGCCGGCCCTGTTCGAGCCGCGTGTAGTAGTCGACGCTGACCGAGGCCAACCGGGCCACCTCGGCGCGCCGCAACCCGGGCACCCGCCGCTGGGTGCCGTCCTCCGGCAGTCCCACCATCTCGGGCCGCAGGTCGGCGCGGCGGGCCTTCAGGAACGCCCCGAGCTCGGAGCGGCGCATCTCAGGCATTTGGCAATTGTTACTCGGCCCGTCCGGCGCTGGGAGGGAAGGATTCTTCCCAGGCTCGAACCCGACTCTGCACGGTTCGCGCACCGCGACGGACGCTCGACCCATGAGAACCGATGTGACCTTCCAAAGCGCCGGCATCGTGATCGCCGGACACCTCTACACACCGACCGGGGAGACCAGCCACACCCGCGCGGGAATCGTCGTAGGGCACCCCGCGAGCGGGGTCAAGGAACAGGCGGCCGCGGCGTACGCCGTGCGGCTGGCCGAGGCCGGGTTCGTCGCGCTGACCTTCGACGCCGCCTATCAGGGCGCCAGCGGCGGCGAGCCGCGCGGAGTCGAGGATCCGGCCCAGCGGACCGAGGACCTGAAGGCCGCCGTCTCGTTCCTCACCACCCGGGCCGAGGTCGACCCCGAGCGCATCGGTGCGCTCGGGATCTGCGCGTCCGGCGGGTACGTCATTCCCGCAGCCGCGGCCGACCACCGGATCCAGGCGGTCGCGACCGTCAGCGCCGCCGACATCGGCCGGCAGTTCCGCGTTGGCGCCGACGGTGCACAGGATCCGGCGGTGATCCAGGGCCTGCTGGATGCCGCGGCCGAGGCGCGGACGGCGGAGGCGGCGGGCGCGGCACCACGGACGTTCGACCTGTTTCCGGAGACTGAGGAACAGGCCCGTTCCGCGGGGCAGCACGTCTTCGAGGGCTGGGAGTACTACCGCACCGACCGGGCACAGCACCCAGCCTCGGCGAAACAGTTCACCGTCTCCAGCATCGACCGGATCGCCACGTTCGACCCGTTCACGCACATCGCGCTCATCGCGCCACGGCCGCTGCTCATGGTCGTCGGCACCCGAGCGGTCACCGCGTGGATGAGCCAGCACGCGTTCGAGAACGCCGGCACACCCAAGCGCCTGCACTGGATCGAGGGCGCCAGCCACGTCGACCTCTACGACCGGTACGTCCCGCAGGCCGCCGCGGAGCTTGCCGCCTTCTTCACCGCGAGCCTTCGCGCTCCCGAGCGATCTTCCGCGCCCACACGCTGAAGGCGACCGTCCCGAAGAGCAAAAGGCCGAGCAGCAGGAACATCGACGGGTCGTGCAGGCCCTCGTCGTCGGGGTTGTTCGCCGGGTCGGCGGTGGCGAGCACTCCGGCGCACAGCAGCGTCAGCACTCCCATGATCGAGGCAATCACGGTCAGGAAGACCACGCGGGCCGTCGCCTGAGGTCGTTGGGGCAACGACGGCGCGAGCGGCGTCGCCCGGGGGATCGCACCCGGGTCCCGGGCGGGCATCCGCACCAGCTTGTCCAGGGGCAGGTTGGCCTCGATGCGGGCGAGCTGCTCGGCCGGCAGGGGAAAGAGCGTGGGTTCGACCCGCACCGAGATGCCGTCGAGGCCGACGAGCTCGCGCGCGCCGTCCGGCCAGGCCTTGACGACCGCGCAGTCGGCATAGCGCACCGTTCCCGCGTTGCTGCCGTCGACGAGGCTGAGGCCCTCGTCCCCGACGACGAGCTTGACCTCCTCGTCCTGCCGGGACTGGTAGCGCAGGCCGGCCACGGCGGCGGTCGAGGACGTCGGTGCGGGCGAGAAGCCGGCCCACTTGGCGTGCAGGCCCGCCGGCACCAGCAGCAACCCGGTCGCCGTGGCCTCGGCCGCGACCGCGCGCACGTCGTCGACGCTGACGGCCCGGAGCTCGTCGAGGGTCTGCTCGGCGGTCGGGTTGGGCTGCCCGGTGAGAGCGTTCATGGCGGCGGCGGGCAGCCGGATCGCGTCGTGATCCGCTTGGCGCAGCGCCTCCTCCGCCCGCGTGCGCACGCTGTCGAGGTCGGCCTGCTCGATCCGGCCCACGCGGAGCTTGGCCAGCACGTCGACGAAGCCGCCGAGCACCGCGTCGTTCTTGTCCGGCAACGCGTCGGCGAACGCGGTCACGGTGGCGAACTCGTCGCCGCGTGGGTGGTAGGAGGCATCGGCCACGTACGAGTAGCCGCCCTCCTGGCGCAGGCTGCGGAACATCTCCCGCTCCAGCACCGCGGCGAACACGGTCGCGGGCGTACTCCGGCGGACGACCGCGTCGAACACGACGCCGTTGAACCGTTCGCTGAAGTACGCCGGCGTGCTGGGCAGCGCGGACGTCGGTCGCGGCACGGGCCGGAGGGTTCCGTCGGGCAGGTTCAGGCGCAGGCCGGCGGGCACCTCGTCGGAGGTGATCCACAGCACCGCGTTCTGCCGGGTGAACCAGGTGGCCGCCCACTCGCGGACGTCGTCGGCGGTCAGCCGGTGCAGTCCCAGCTCCTCGTAGCTGACCAGGCCGTAGCCCTGCGCCCCGTATCGCCACGGCGGCATCGCGTCGCCGGCGCCGACCTTTCGGCCGGCTGCCTCCGTACGCAGGATGCCCTTCTCGAGCTCCAAGCGGTCGACCGGCAGGTTGGCGAGCGCGTCGCACACCCCGGTCAGGTACGGGACCACGTCGTCCGCGGAGCCCTGCAGGTGGAAATGGGTGACGACCGAGCCCGTGGCGCCGTTGTAGTGGTAGTCGCTCAACCCGCGGTGGTGCAGCGCGAGGTGTTCCAGCAGGTGCGTGATGCCGCCCGTGGCAAGGGTTTCGTCGGCCCGACCCACCCGGAAGGTGAGGCCGGCCGCGAGCGGACCGCTCTTGGGCGACAGCAGCGTCCGCACGCCGTCGACCTCTGTCTCCCGGATCATCGGCCGAACGCGCGGTCGCGATGGTCGACGAACACGGTGGCCGGGTCACCGAGATAGTTCCACGGCGCCTCGTCGGCGAGGTTGCCGCCGACCAGGAGCGCGTTGAAGTGGTGCGCCGCGGCGGCGTAGTCCTCGGCCAGGCTGAACGCCATCGCGAACGTGCCGGCCGCGGCCACCCAGCCGGGCACGGGCCGGAACGCCGGGTTGAGCAATGAATGCTCCGCCGCCGACCGGAGTTCCTGACCGACGTCTGGTTGCTTGAGGTACGCCGTCGCCGCGGTCCTGTTGTCGCGGTGCAGCACCTGCCAGTGTTCGAGGTGTGCCGCCGCGACCACGGCACCGTTGATCGAGCCGGGCGGCGACGCCGTCGCGCACCGGGCGGCGAACGTGTGCATGGCCTCGTACGAGCCGTTCCACTTCGGACTGAGCTGGCGCGTCATGGCGTGCTGGGCCGGATAACACTGCGGCTCGATCTTCGCGTAGCGGCGGCGTGCCTCGGCCTGGCCGAGGTTCAGCCCGCGCGCGGTGTTCAACCGCTCGATCCACGCGCTGGTGCAGCCGGGCTCCCGCGCGGTCACGTCGACGAGGATCTGCTCGGCGCGGTTCAGGTTGTCGTGGAATCCGGCGAAGCGCGTGTGTGTGACGCTACGTCCCCACTCACGTCCGATGATCTTCCAGCCGTCGTCGGACAGCCGCCAGGCCAGCAAGGTCCCGGCGAGCGCCGAGACGGGATTCGCCGCGAGGATCTCTTCGAGGAAGCCCCGGTCGAGCAGCCCGCCGACGACCTTGACCGCCTTCAACTGGGTCGCGGCATCCGTTAGCCCGCCGAATCCGGCTTCGACCCCCGGCCAATCCCGTGCCTGTGCGGCTTCGCGCACCGCACGTACCTCGGGAAAGGCCGCGAGCGGGTCAAAATCAGGCGGCGGTACGCCGGGATCTTGCTCGGACACAGCGGGCAGCATACGGCGGCCCGCGCTCGCCCCTAATCCACCAGCGGGATGGTCTTGCCGCTGACCGCAGCGGTGGCCGTCACCGTGGCGCCCGAGGCGGAGATCTGGGTCAGCGACACGGCCGTGTCCTGGCCGAGGTACGAGTGCGAGCTCGGCGTCGACTCGGGCGAGAACGTCGCATTGCCACCCGTGCCCGGGTAGGAGTCGGCGGCGTCGCCACGATTGCGTTTGAGCTCGAGGTCCCGCCGGCCGTCGGCCTGCACGAGCCCGACCTTGTAGTGGTTCTCGTCCCGGTTGTTGGGCTGGTTGTCGTCGACGTGCCAGATCAGCACGCCGTCGCCGGGCAGCCTCTCGTCGAAGCCGGTTCGCTGCCGGTTCTCGACGAGGAAATACTCAGGCCCGCTGGCACCGTCCTTCCACAGCCGCAACACGTTGCGGCTCGACTGCACGTCGACGATCTCCACGGTCTGCTCGCTCGTCACGTTGGTGACGGAGACCCAACCCTGCTTGACCTTGCACCACGCCGAGGGGTGCGCGGGAACGTCGCCGCCGCCGTTCCACTCGCCGGCGCCCATCAGGCACCACGAGCCCACGCCCGCCGAGGACTTGTCGGTGTCGTAGAGGTCGGGGAAACCGAACAGCAGGTGGCCGAGCTCGTGTGCGCAGACGCCGACCTTCGCGTCCTCCGGGATGGTCAGGTAGGCGTAGAGCGAGGTGGAGTCGGTCGAATACGGCTGGCGCATGGTGGCCTTGTGCGACCAGATCATCGTGCTCGGGTCGGTGGGTGTCGTCTCGCCACCGGATCCGGCGTGCACCACCACGAACGCGTCGACGAAACCGTTGCCGTCGTTGTCGTACTGGCTGAAGTCGACGAGCGGGTCGGCCGCCTCGGCGGCGTGCCGGGCCAGGTCGCGCGCGCGTTCCGTGCCCGGGGGCGGCTGCCCGATGCCGTAGTCGCCGTTGGCGTACCAGGCGATCGTCTCCGGCATCCGCAGCGGCCCGACCACCTCGCCGACCAGGTCGACCAGGCCGTTGCTGACCTCTCGGTAGTACTCGCGGACGCTCCCGTGCGGCAGCACGCCGGTCGAGAAGAACAGGTCCTGGAAATGCTCGGTGGACGTCGTCATCACCTGGTCCGCGAAGTCGACCAGCACGACGATGACCCGGACGCCCGCGCGCAACGGTGTGCGGTCGGCCGCCGCGTTGCGGATCACGGCCTCCGGCGTACCCGGCGGGAACCGATCCGGCGGGATGATCGTGCCGTCGTTGAAGCCCAGCCCCCGCGGGTCCGGGCTGAGGGTGACGTTCGCCGCCACTGCCAGATCGTTGGCGGCGCGGACGTTGTTCAGTTGGTTGGTCAGGAACTCCTCCAGCTCGGGGCTGGGCGCTGATCCGTACATGTGCGCTCCCTGTTCGTGGGGTCTTCCGATGACGGAGGCGCTCACCCGGCCCCTGATACGGGTTCGGTCCAGAAAGGCCTGACCGGCGCCGACGACCGCGTGATCGGTGTCGACAGCCGTGCGCACGACACCACGAAGGCGACTGATCGACGGTCCCGTCGACGGGATACCAAGTCCTACGCTGGCGATCGCACCGGGAGGAGGTAGTTGACGTGACGTTCAATCCCGCTGATCTGGTCGAGGTGCAGCGCGACGTGAAAGCGCTGATCCACATCCCGTTCAACGCCCTGGGCATCCTGGGCGACACCGACCATGCCGACGGCGGCACCAGTTACCACCTGGGCAGGAACCAACTGCGCGACGACGCTTACTCGTTGACCCAGTCCAACCGGGACAAGCACGCGAGCAACGCCGCCAGCGCGTTCGACCTCGGCAACGAGTGGCGCTTCGAAGCGGCCAACGACACGGCGGCGAAGAAACGCGCGCAGAAGGCCTTCCTGCGGTTCAACCACCTCTATGTCGCGGCGCTCAAGGCCAAGGTGCCGGGCACGGAGGACATCCGCGAGATCATCTACACGCCCGACGGGGACGAGGTCAAAACCTTCGACGTCCTGAAGATCAGGAGCGGCGGCGACCTCAACCATCGGACGCACACCCACACCAGCTTCTTCCGCGACAGTGAGGGCCGCCGCGACGGCGCCTACCGGAAACTCATGCTGCGCCTGCTCCGCCAGGCGATCTCCGAAGAGGGCGATTTCATGGCAACCGTGAGGCAACAGGACTGGGACGCACTGGTTTGGCGAGTGGAAGGTCTGGCCGCCGGCCGGCCGGCCGTCGCCGGTGGTCCGACGAAGAAGACACCCATCGGCACCACCACGCGGTTGGAGGCGCTGGCGCACAAGCTCGAGGCCGTCAGCAAGGCCGTGGCCGCCGTGGCCCCCGACGTGGAGAAGCGGCTCCAGGACGAGTTCAAGCGCATCGACGCCGACCAGGACGCCACTCTCGCCGGGATCAAGGAGGTCGCCGCCGATGTGTCGCTGGACGCCAGGCTGCGCACGCTGCTCGACCGGCACGCCAGCGGCGAGCTCGACGCCGACACGGTCGTGAGCCAGTTGCACGACCTGCTCACCGCCCCGACCGCCTAGCGGCTCGGCAGTCAATCAACGAAGCGGCCGACGGGGATGCTCCCCGTCGGCCGCGTCAAACGCTTGTGGTCTAGCTGAAGCTGCTTTCGGTCAGCTCTCCGCGCAGCTTGGTCAGGGCGCGGGTGAGCAGTCGGGAGACGTGCATCTGGGAGACGCCGATCTGGTCCGCGATCTGCGACTGCGTCAGGTTTCCGTAGAAGCGCAGCGTCAGGATCTTCTGCTCGCGCTCGTCCAGCGACGCCAGCGCCGGCCCCAACGCCACCCGAAGCTCCGCGAGCTCGAACGAGGTGTCTTCGGAGCCGAGCAGGTCGCCAAGCTCCGTGCCACGTTCCCCATCGCCGGTCGGCGTCGACAGCGAGACCGCGTTGTAGGCCCGGGCGCCTTCCAGACCCTCGAGGACCTCTTCCTCGGAGATCTTGAGGTGGGCGGCGATGTCGGTCACCGTCGGGGAGCGGCCCAGGGTCTGGAGCAGGGTGCTGTTGGCCTCGGAGATGGCGAGGCGGAGCTCCTGGAGCCGGCGGGGGACTCGGATGTCCCAGGTGCGGTCGCGGAAGTGGCGCTTGAGCTCGCCGATGATGGTCGGGATGGCGTAGCCGGCGAAGTCGACGCCGCGCGAGGGGTCGAACTTGTCGACTGCCTTGATGAGGCCGATCGCGGCGGTCTGGAGCAGGTCGTCGGTGGGCTCGCCCCGGCCGCTGTAGCGGTGGGCGAGGTGGTTGGCCAGCGGCAGCCAGGCCTCGATGGTGCGGTCGCGCAACGACGACCGCGAGGGGTGCTCGGCTGGCAGAGCGGCCAGGGCGGCGAGCAGCTCAGTCGGCTCCGCCGTGTCCGGAGTGGACTTGAAGAGGGTCTGCGTCGACATCGTGGGCCTCCCAGGGACGTACCCGAATAGCGATCTTTGCTATGGAGCACGGGTTAACCAATCGACGCTCACTCTAAGCCGGTCGGCGACAAGAAGCTAGCCGAAAGTATGAGTCATCTTTCCTCCAAAAAGGACCAATGCCTGCAAAATGCGCTCAGAACTTTTGGTACATGACGTGCAAGCCCACCAAACCGTGCACGCGATGGTCGAAGGCTTCCGGGATCGTCGTCATGATCGTGAAGCCGAGTTGCTGCCACAGCCGCACCGCGACGACGTTGGTCGACACCACCGCGTTGAACTGCATCCCGACATAGCCCTGCGCCCGCGCCCACTCGACCGCATAGGTCCCGAGGGCTTTGCCGATGCCTCGGCCCTGGTGCGCCGGGTCGACCATGAAGCTGGCCGTCGCGATGTGCGCGCCGCGACCCGGCCGGTTCGGGCCCATTTTCGCCGAGCCCAGGATCTCCCCGGCATCCGTCGCGACGACGGTCACTCCCGGCGGCGACTCCATCCACCACGGACGCGCCGACTCGAGCGTGTGGTCGAGGGGATAGGCGTACGTGCCGCCGGCGTCCGTGATCGCGGCGAAGAACGGATAGATGCGGGGCCAGTCGTCCGGCGATGCGTCGCGAATCTCCACGAGCCCGAGGCTAGCGCGAACGACTACCATGAATTCGGACCCAGCATCCAGGAGCGGCCCTGTGGCCCAGCAGACGATCGACGACCACGACGCCCTGCCGGAGCTCGAGGCGGCCGGCTGGCTTCACCACAGCGAGTCCTTCGCCGAGACCAGCTTCTGGGCCGTTGCCCGCAGACTGCCCGCGATCGTCCGAGAGGCGCTCGCGCTGGCCTGGCAGGCCAACCGGTTCGACACGATCGCGGCCATCGCCTTCAACGTCGTCGCCGGCGTCGCCACCACCTTCGGGCTGCTGGCCACCAGCACGGTGCTGACCGAGTTGTTCGCGGCCGGACCCACGCCGGACCGGATCTCGGCCGCCGTGCCCGCGCTGATCGTGGCCGCGGTCGCCGTCTCGGTCCGCGGTGGGCTGACCATCGCCGCCGGTTGGGCCCAGGCCCGAATGGCTCCGCAGATCAACTACGCGGTCGAGCTGCGGCTGTTCGGCGCCACCACGGCGGTCGGGCTGGCCGCCTTCGACGACTCGGGCTTCGCCGAGGAGATGGACCGGGCCAAGGATCGGGGGATCATCGAGGCGGCCTCGATCGTCAACTCCAGTGTGGACCTGCTGACCGGCCTGGTCCGGGTCGCCGCCACGGCGGCCGCCATCGCCGTCATCGAGCCGATCCTGCTGCCCTGCCTGATCGTCGCCGCGATCCCGTCGGCGGTGACGGCGGTGCGGATGGCGCGCCGCGAATACCTGGCCATGCTCGCGTTCATCGGCCGGCGCAGGCGGATGTGGCTGCTCGGCAGCATCATGGCCAACCGGCACACCGCGGCCGAGGTGCGCAGCTACCAGATGCGTGACTTCCTGCTCGGCCAGTACGAGCGGATCATGCGTGGCCAGACCGCGGCGGAGATGCGGCTCGTGCGGGCGCAGACCGGCACCCGGACCGTCGGCGCGGCCGTGGGTGGCCTCGCCAGCCTGGCGCTCTACGGCGTGCTCGGGTGGATGCTGGTCGACGGCGCCATCCCGCTGGCCGCGGCGGCGACCGCGCTGCTCGCCCTGCAGGCCGCGCAGATGGGCCTCAACACAGCGATCTACGCGACCAATCGGTTGTACGAGGACGCGCTCTACTACGGCGACTTCCGCGCTTTCGTCGACCGGGCCTGGGCACAGGCGCCCGAGCCGAGCGGCGAACCGGCGAGCGACTTCGACGAGATCCGGCTCGACCGGGCCAGCCTGCGCTACCCGGACACCGACACGCCGGCCGTCGACGAGGTGTCGCTGACCGTACGCAAGGGTCAGGTGATCGCGTTGGTCGGCGAGAACGGCTCCGGCAAGTCCAGCCTCGCCAAGCTCCTCGCGGGGCTCTACCAGCCGACCGGCGGCACTATCTTCTGGAACGGGGTCGACGTGCGCCGGCTAGACCCGGCCAGTCGGGCCGCTCAGGTCGCGGTGATCACCCAGGACTGGTGGAAGTTTCCCTTCACCGCACACCAGAACATCGCGGTCGGGCGCGGCGACCGCGAGACCGGCCCCACGGTCGTCGACGCGGCGACCGCGGCCTCGGCCCACGAGATGATCGAAGAACTGCCCAAGGGGTACGCGACGCTGCTGAACCGGCAGTTCAAGGACGGCCACGACCTGTCCGGCGGCCAATGGCAGCGCCTGGTCGCCGCGCGTGGCTTCTACCGGGACGCCGCCCTGCTGATCTGCGACGAGCCGTCCTCGGCTCTGGACGCCCGGGCCGAGCACGCGATGTTCCAGCAGCTTCGCCGCCGCCCGGACCGCACGGTGGTGTTGATCACACACCGACTCGCCAACGTCCGACACGCCGACCAGATCTACGTGCTGCACCACGGCCGCATCGTGCAGCACGGCAGCCACGCGGAACTGGTCGCGGCGGGCGGTCTCTACCAGGAACTTTTCCACCTGCAGGCCAGCGGCTACGTCGGTTAGCAAGTTCCCAGCCAACCCTCAGTGAATCCCGATAATCTCGGCGAGTGGATGAAGGTAGTACCAAGCCGGTCTCTGACCGGCTTCCCGCATCATGTTGATCCTGGTGGGCCTCGCGATCATCGTCGCGCTGACGGTGGCGACCGGCTTCTTTGTGGCCCAGGAGTTCGCTTATGTCGCCGTCGACCGGTCCAAGCTGCGCGCTGAGGCCGAAGCAGGCGACGCTGCCGCCGCACGCGCGTACCAGGTGACGTCACGCCTGTCGTTCGTGCTCTCCGGAGCACAGCTCGGCATCACCGTCACCGCCCTGCTCGCTGGTTATGTGGCCGAGCCGTACCTCGGTGAAGGCATAGCGGACCTGGTCGGCCTGACCGGTGCGTCGGAAGGCGTCACCTCCACCATCTCGGTGGCCATCGCGCTGTTGATCGCCACGGTGATCCAGATGGTGGTCGGCGAGCTCGCACCCAAGAACCTCGCGATCGCCAAGCCGGAAGCCCTGGCGCGGTCGCTGTCCCGGCCGACGATGGCGTACCTGAGGATCGCCGGCCCGTTGATCAAGATGTTCGACGCGACCTCCAACAAGCTGCTCCGGTCGGTCGGCATTCACCCCGTCGAGGAGCTGCCGCAGGGCGCGACGACGGAAGACCTCGACCGGATCATCGAGAGCTCCCGCCAGTCGGGCCAGCTCGACGCCGACACCTCGCGGCTGCTCGACCACGGTCTGGACTTCCGCACCAGGACGGCCGGCGACGCGATGGTGCCCCGGGTCGACGTGGTCACCGTCCACGCCACCGACCCGGCGGTACGCGTGGTCCAGCTACTCGACACCGGCCACACCCGCTTCCCCGTGCTCGGCACGGCGGTCGACGACGTACTCGGCATCGTCTCGGTCGGCGACGTGGTCGAGGTGGAGCCGGCGCAACGCGGCAAGGTGCTGGTCGGCACGCTGGCCGTGCCCGCCGTGCTGGTGCCGGAGACACTGCCGTTGCCCGCGGTGCTGGAGCGGCTGCGCGCCGAGCACCGCCAGCTCGCCTGCGTGATCGACGAGTAC
This sequence comes from Asanoa ishikariensis, assembly GCF_900107455.1. Classification (GTDB taxonomy): domain Bacteria; phylum Actinomycetota; class Actinomycetes; order Mycobacteriales; family Micromonosporaceae; genus Asanoa; species Asanoa ishikariensis. The sequence goes on from NZ_FNQB01000001.1 coordinate 579,490, forward strand.
GGCGGTTTCGCCGGCGTGATCAGCCTCGAGGACGTGGCCGAGGAGCTGGTCGGCGAGATCCACGACGAGGACGACCTGCCCCAGCCGTCCGCCCGGCACCGCCCCGACGGCCTGTGGTCGCTGCCGGGCCGCTGGCGCCTGGATGAGGCGGCCGAGGCGACCGGCGTGCTGTTGCCGACGTCGCCCACCTACGACACCCTGTCCGGCCTGGTGCTGCAACGCCTGGGCCGGGTGCCCACACCGGGCGACGTGGTGCTGGTGGAGTTGCCGCCGGTGCTCTCGCCGGACGCCGAGCCGGTGTCGCCCGGCCGCGCCCGCCTCCGGGTGGAGTCGGTCCGCCGGCACGTGCCGGACGAGGTCTCGCTCGAGGTGGTGCCCGCATGAGCACAACCTGGTCCCTGATCATCTCGCTGCTGCTGCTCGTGGCCAACGCCTTCTTCGTGGCCGCCGAGTTCGCGCTGGTGGCCTCCAAGCGGCACCGCCTGGAGCAGGCCGCTTCGGAGGGCAACAAGGCGGCCCGTTCGGCGATCGCCGGCGTACGTGAGCTCTCACTCATGCTGGCCGGCGCCCAGCTCGGCATCACGCTGTCCACCCTGGCGCTCGGTGCCCTGGCCAAACCGACGGTCAGCCACCTGCTTCAGCCGGTCTTCGACGCGGCGGGCCTGCCATCGGGCCTCTCGTACGTGTTCGCGTTCCTGTTCGCCGTGATCGTGGTGAGCTTCCTGCACGTGGTCGTCGGCGAGATGGCCCCGAAGTCGTGGGCGATCAGCCACCCGGAGCGGTCGGCGCTGCTGCTCGCCCGCCCGTTCCGGGCCTTCACCTGGGTGTTCCGGCCGGCGCTGCTCGCGCTCAACCTGCTCGCGAACGCCTGCCTGCGGCTCGTCAAGGTGCGTCCGCAGAACGAGCTGGCCCAGGTGCACGGCCCGGACGAGCTCCGCCTGCTGCTCCAGTCGTCCCGCGAGCACGGCACCATCGCGGCGGCCGAACACGAGCTGTTGACCGCGATGCTGGCGGTGCAGAACACCACGGTCGCCCAGGTGATGACCCCACTGGCTGAGGTCGTCTCGGTGCCCCCGACGGCGTCCGGCCGCGAGATCGAGCTGACCAGTCAGCGAAGCGGCCGATCCCGGCTCGCGGTGATCTCCGCCGAGGGCCAGGTCCGCGGCTTCGTGCACGTCCGCGAAGCGGTCCGGGTAACCACGTCGGGCACATCGCAGACAGCGGCCGACCTGATGTCGTCACCGTTGTCGCTGGGCGCGACGGTCCCGGTGGCGGCGGCGGTGCGGATGATGCGCGAACACCGCTCCCAGCTAGCCGTGGTCACCTCGGACGACCGGGTGGTCGGCGTGGTGGCCCTGGAAGACCTACTGGAAGAGCTGATCGGCGAGTTCGACGACGAAACCGACCGCATCGTGGGCGTCGCGACCCGGGCGGGCCGCTAGGGCCTCGTGGGGTGCTTGTCGCTGCCGAACAGCGAGGCGATCGGTGGTCCGCAGGCGAGGATGGCCAGCAGGAGCGGTATCCCGTAGAAGATTCCCGGGAACATCCCGACGTTGGGGAACCGGACGGCGATCGAGGCACCGTAGCCCGCCATCGCTGCGAGAGCGAGGAGCCCAGCGATGTCGGTCCACCGCCAGGTCCGGCGCCGCATGATCGCGAGAATGGCGGGGGGAGCCAACGTCGCCGCCACCGCCACCGCGACAACGATGGCCAGGACTGCGATCGAACGCGGCTTCGAGTCGGTCCGCATCGGCGGCTCGTAGAAGCAGCAACCTTCACCGGACGTGGGGAAACCGAGGCGAGCCCAGGCGCCGTGTACGTCCCGGTACAGCAGCCCGTCGCGACCGTTGGCGACGAACACCACGTGGCCGCCCTGGACCGCGTGCACCACGACGGCGCGCGAGGACAGATGATCGGCCGGGTTGCCGACGTTCGGGTAGGACTCGGCGAGCTTCTCGTACGCCCTGCCGCCGAGCTCCCACGACGTGGCGTAGGTGCTGCCGCCGTCGTCGCTCGCCTCGACCCGCAGGGCCGTCCTGGCCACGCGGTAGCACGTCGTATCCGCGCAGTGGGCCACGCTCGGCGCTGCGGCAGGGCTTTCGAATGTGCGAACGAGCGCGTTGCCGGTGTCATTCACCACCCAGTAACTGGTCCCTCCGTTGCGCCCCCGGTTCTCGACGATGACGGTGCCGGGACGCTCACCCTCGACGACGGCCGTCACCTCACCGAGACTGCCGAGGATCACCGAACGCATACCAAAGTCCATGAAGGACGCACAACCGCATCCGACGGCGACGATCAAAAGGAACGTGAGTGCGAGTCCCCGTCTACTCATCGATCAACAGTCGCGCCCGCGGACAACAACCTGATGTCGAAACGGCCACGGTAAGTCTCAGTCAGCCGCTTGCCTGCGGCTTACCCGCTGGTCGTCGAGCCAGAGAGCCAGCTTTTCGCGCGTGCGGTACAAGACGATGCCGACCAGCAGGACGGTGATCAGGCCTGTCCAGAGCCAGAAACGGGGACCGAAGGCGGTGGGCGGGTTCGCGTGGCGGACCTGCCCGCCCCGGATCACGTTGTCGGCCACGTCGATCGCGATGACGCCTTGGGGAGCGGTGAGCAGCGTGGTGGGCGTGCCGGCACCGCGGCCGAGGGCCAGCACCTGGACAGTGCTGACGTTCGCGTACGCCAGCCGCTGCTCCATCTCGAGGAAGATGTCGAACCTGACCTCGGCGGTGGCCGCCGGTTGGTAGGCGACGACCCGCGCGGATCCGTCCGCCGACCAGCCCAGCAGCCGGATGGCGGTCACGCCGGACACGGCGGGGACGTCCAGCGCGCCCAGGTCGCGGCCCGTGGTGGGGTCGACCCGCCGCAGACTCCAGCGCATGCCCTCGTGCCTGGTCATCGTCAAGGTTCGGCCGTCGGCGCTCCAGGCGCCCTTGCCGGCCAACTCCGTCTCTGGCGGGAGGGTGAACGACGAGAGCCGCCGTCCGGCCAGGTCGACGACCGAGACGTTCCGTCCACTCTGGAACGCCAGCCGCGCGCCGTCCGGGGAGAACGCGACCGGCGATCCCGGCTCGCCGGCCTCGGCCAGGCGGATCCTTTCACCGTCGAGCGTGACGATGCTTAGCGCGTCGTCGTTCGGCGGCAGGGTGTCCCGGAGGACCAGAGTCCGCCCGTCCGGCGACCACGCGACCGGTACAACCTGGACCGTGTTCGGGATCCCGCTGTCCACGGTGCGGCTGTCTCCGGTGGCCAGGTCGACGATCCGTACCCTGGGCCCTGTGGAGTCGAGCTCGCTGAACGCGATCTGGCGGCCGTCGGGGGACAGCACCGTGTTCGCGCCGGCTCGTGTGTCGGCCTCGCCCTTGATGATCCGGTAGCGGTCGGAGTCCGCCCCGACGATCGCGATGATGCTGTGTTCGTTGGCCCACTCCATGCCGTCGGCCCTGCCCGTGAAGATCACCGAGGAGGGGCCGATCCGGGGTCGATCCGTCGCGTGCAGGCTCCCGCGCGGGGGCACGCCGACGCGGTCGGGCAGCGCGGCGTCCGTGCCGGCCGCCGGGACGCTGGAGCCGGTCGCCGGCAGCAGGGCTCCGGCCAACGCGGTCAGGACCAGCGCGGCCATCGCCGCCAGCGCGGTCCGCCGGCGGGACCGGCGGGCGGTGGCGAGGGCTTTCTCGTAGACGGGGTACGCGGGAACGTCGGACGCCGCGGTGCGCAGCGAGTCGCGCAGTCGGGAGGTCATCGCGCACTCCTCTCCGTCGTGCGGTCGACCAGGTCGGGGGCGATGGCGCGCAGCCGGCGGATCGCGTCGTAGCCGTGCCGTTTCACCGTTCCGACCGAGCAGCCCAGCACCTCGGCGACCTGCGCCTCGGTCAGGTCCTCGTAGAACCGCAGCACGACCACGGCCCGCTGGCGCGCGGTGAGTTGGCGCAACGCGGCGGCCAAGGTCAGCCGGAGGGCGGTCGTGTCGGAGTGGTCGTCGCCCGGCTGCTCGGTGGGTTCCGACTCCAGGCGTTCGACGAGCCGGCGGCGCCGCCACCAGGTGACCTGCTGGTGGTACATCGCGCGGCGGACGTACGCCTCGGGGTCGGTGATCCGGCGCCAGTGCCGGTAGGTCCTGGCCAGCGCGTTCTGGAGCAGGTCTTCGGCGAGCTGGTGGTCACCGGTGAGGAGGTAGGCGCGGCGTGACAACGCCGCCGAACGTTGCACCACGAAGTCGTGGAACGTCTCGGCCAATGCACACCCCCTCACCCAACAGGTAGGACGCCCGCCTTCGCCGAAATGGTTGGGGCCGAGTTTGCTACTAGCGCCAACCGGTTTGTTATGAAAACCTGTTGGCATGACTTCGGATACGGTTCCTGCCGCCGGCGACCCGCGCCGGCTGCTGGCTGAGGTGCGGGGCTTCGCGCACCGGGTGCGGTTGACCCAGCGGGTGACCTGGTTGCCGCTGCTCGTGTTGGCCCTGGTGACCTTCGGGGCGATTCCCGCCTACATGCTCGGCCGTCCGGTCACCCGCGACTGCTACTCGGTCGAGGGTGGCGAGATCTGCAAGATCTGGGAGCCGGCCGCAGACCTCTACTGGCTGGTCGCCCTGGTGGTGGCCTACGTGGTGATCGCGCGCGTCTACCTGCGGGTCGCCCGAGGCCGGGGAGTCGACGCGCGGGTGCTGCCGTACGTGCTCACCGGGGTCGCCTTCTCGGTCGTGATGTTCGTGCTGATCGGGGTCGGCGCGGGAGTGTGGTTCGTCCGCGACGCGGAGGATCTTCTCCACCCGTCCACCTCTATCGAGGTCCTGTTCCGGCTGCTCACTCCGGTCGGTGGGATCGGCATCGCCCTGCTGGTGCTGGCCTGGCTGGAGCGCAACGTCGCGCTGCTGCTGTTCACCCTCGGCTACCTGGCGGTGATCCTGGTGCCGATCAACTTCGGTTGGGGAGTCCACTGGGGAGGGCACCTGCAGGGCGTGACGGCGCTGATCATCGTCGGAGGCGTGCTGCTGCTCGGCAGTGCCGGCTTCGGCCTGGCGCAACGGCTGCGGCGGGCCCGGTGACCGTCCCGGAGCCCCAGCACCCGGTCACCGGGCTCGACGACGTCGTGCACCAGCGGGTCCGGCTCGGCATCCTGACCATCGCGCACGAGGCCCGCCGGGTGGAGTTCGTCTACCTGCGCACCCAGTTGGGGCTGACCGCCGGCAACCTCTCCCAGCACCTGGCCGTGCTGGAGACGGCCGGCCTGGTCGAGGTCGAGAAGGGCTACGAGGGAAAGCGCGGACGCACCTGGGTCAGCCTCACCGCGGCGGGCAACACCGCGCTGGCGGAGGAGATCACGCGACTCAAACAACTCATCGCCCGGGTCGAGACGACGGCCGGGCAGTAGGAGGGGACGCCATGACCACCCTGTCCCGCCGGACCGTTCTCGCATCCGCCTTGGCCGCCGGGCTCACCGTGTCGTTCGGCCGCCCGGCCCTGGCCGCGCCTGTGCGGCTGACCCTGCCCGTGCCGACCGGACCCTTCCCGATCGGCATCGTGCCGCTGCACCTCGTCGACCGTTCGCGGCCGGACCCCATCGCCGGCCCGGGGCACCACCGCGAGCTGATGGTCAGCGTCTGGTACCCGGCCCACGACGTCGGCCGCTACCCGCGGGCGCCCTGGCTCGGCGACGCACCCATGCGCGCGCTGCTGCCGTCCGCCGGCTTCCCGGTGGATGTCGCGGTGGCACCACGCACCTCCGGGCACGTGGGTGCGCCGGTGCGCCGAACCGGAGGCCGGTTGCCGGTCGTCGTCTACTCGCACGGCGCCCACGACCATCGTGCCGACAACACGGTCGCGGTGCAGGAACTGGCCAGCCATGGGTACGTCGTGGTCACCGTGGACCACACCCACGACACGTTCAGCGAGTTCCCCGACGGCCGGCTCACCCTTCCGGTCATCGGCGGCGAGCATTCGTTGGGCGCGCCGGACTTCGCGGCCGACATCCCGTTCATCCTGGACCGCATCGAGGACCTCGCCGCCGGCCGCAACCCCGACGTCGACCACCGGCCGCTGCCTGTGGGACTGCGCGGCGCCCTGGACCCGCACCGCATCGGCATGTTCGGCTGGTCGAAGGGCGCGACGGCCACCGCACTGTCCATGCTGGAGGATCGACGCATCCGCGCGGGGCTTGGTCTCGACGGCCCGATGGAGCCGTACGTGACCACCGACCTCGATCGCCCGTTCATGATGATGACCGCCGAGTTCACTCGGGCCGAAGAGCCGGTCGCCGAGTTCTGGTCGCACCTGACGGGCTGGCGACTCAACGTCGCGGCCGACGGCGCGGTCCACTCCTCGTACGTCGACCACCAGGTGCTGGTCCCGCAGGTGGCGGCCGAGGTCGGCATGAGCGACGAGGAGCTTCGAGACTGGATCGGCACCCTCGACCCAGCGCGAGCGGTGCGCATCTCGCAGGCGTACCCGGTGGCCTTCTTCGACCTGCACCTGCGCCACCGCCGCCAGCGCCTCCTCGAGGGCCCGAGCCGGTCGTTCCCCGAGATGCGCTACCTACCGTGAGCGGTCGCCGGGGGACCCGCGGGTCCCCCGGCGGCTTTCGACTAGTTCACGTAGAAGCGGTAGTCGGTCGCGTCGGACCACGTGCCGTCCGCGGTGCGCCCGCGCACCCTCAGGGTGTGCGAGCCGGCGTCCGTCGGTGTGTACGTGATCGTGGCCCGGCCGTTGGCGTCGGCCGGCACGATCGTCGGGTTGACCTCGTTGTCGGTGTACTCGAACTCGACCATTCCCGGGCCGCCCTGGACGAAAGTGAAGTCGCCGGGTACGCCGGCGCCGCCCGTGGAGCCGCTCGGAAGGTAGACGCTGGACGACACGAGCGGTGCGGTGCCGACCAGGAACGGATAGTCGGTCTGCGGCGTCGTGCCCGTCGCTGTCCGGCCTCGTACCGACAGCAGGTTTTCGCCGTTGCGGTCGAGTGTCACCGACACCGTGACGGACTGGGCGCCCTCGACGGTCTGCCACGCTCCACCGTTGACCTGGTATTCGAATGCCGCGACCTCGCTGAGTTCGGTGTCGAACCGGAACTCGGCCACGCTGCCCAGGCCGCCGCGCGGCGCCCATTCGTAGTAGTCACTGGACACCCGCACGTACGGGTCGCGGACCCGGAACGCGTAGTGCCGCTGGGCGCTCGTCGTGCCGTCCGCCCCGACACTGGACACCATGAGGATGTTGTAGCCGGGGTGGGTAGGCGTGATGTCGAGCGTGGCCCGGCCGTCGGGGCCGGCTGCGACGACCTCGTCGGCGTTGCCGTCGAGGGAGTAGCGGTATTCGACGACATCGTCCCGGCCCGGGTTGAACGTGAAGCGGCCCGGCTGACCCGGCTGGCCGACGGACTCGTTCTCCGGATAGTCGGCGGAAGCGACCAACGGCGCGTCATTGACCTCGAAGGCGTACACGCGCTCGGGCGAGAAGGAACCGTCCAGGAACCGCATGCGCGCCCGGAGCGTGTTGGCGCCGGAGTGCTCCGGCGTCCAGTTGACCGTCACCAGCGGGAAGTTCGGGTCGGCGTCGACCACCACTTCCGGGCCGTCGTTGAACTGGTAGACGTACGCCTCGACGCCCGGGAGCGGGGTGTTGAGCTGGAACTCGCCCGCAATGCCCACGCCGCCGTGGGCGCCGTAGTCGGGATAGACGCTCGAATACACGTACGGCCGGGTGTCGAAGACGTTGAAGTCGCTGGACGTCCCCTCCGACAGGGTGCCGTCGGCGCTGACGCTGCGCACGCTGATCAGCTCCCAGCCGGCCTGGGTCGGAGTCCAGTGCAGCACCGCGCTGCCGTCGGCCTCGGCCTCGATCCGCTGCAGGCCCTCGGTCGAGTTGAAGCCGTACTCGTACGCGACGACGCCGGCGCGTCCGGCCGGAAGGTGAACGTGCCCGGGCGGCCGACCACGCCGTCGTGCTCCCAACTGAAGTCGGTCGACTCGATCTTCGGTGTGTCCGTGACCCAGACGGACTGGCCCGAGGCGCCGATGAACTCGGCACCGACGTACGAGCGCACATAGACCGTGGCCTGGCCCTTCTCCGGGAAGACCACCGACACCTCCGCGGTGCCGTCGGCGCGGACCGGAACCCTGACCTCGGCTCCGTCGTCGACCCGATAGCCGAACTCGGTGACTTCTTCGAGGTGGGTCCAGATCAGGACCCGGCTGGGCAGGCCGACTCCGCCCACGGTCACGTCGACCGCGGGTGAGGTGCTGCGGATGAAGAACTCGTACTCGGTGATCGGGGACCGGTTGCCGGCGGCGTCGACGGTCTGCACGCGCAACCGCTCGACGTACGAGTCCGGCGTGAACTCGAGCGTGACGTCGGCACCCGGCCTGGGCGCGGCGATGTAGTTGTAGATCTCGCCGGTGTCGCCCCAGTAGTAGCCGACCACGTCCTTGGATCCCTTGGCACTGAACCGGAACGTGCCCGGAACGCCGGTGCCGCCGTGCTGTTCGCCGTCGGACGGGTAGGCGCTCGACGTGACCTTCGGTGCTGGCGGACGCACGCTGTCGATGCGCACGTAGCACGGCTTCGCCCAGTCGGACTGGTCGTGGCCGTCGTTGGCGCGGGCCGTCCAGGCGACAACCGTGCCGTGCGGATACTGCGACATCTCCCATTCGATCCGCGAGAAGCCGCCGCCGTACACCCCACCGGGCAGCTCGACCCGCTGATCCTCGTGACCGACCGGCCAGGCGGCGAAGGTCCCGTAGAACTGGTCGAATTGGTCCGCGTCAGTCCCTTGCATCATCAAGGTGTAACTGTGCGCCCCGAGCGGTTGCGGGTTCTTCTTGGTGCCACAAATCGATTCGGCGCCCCACGACGTGCCGATCCGGGTCACCTTGGGCGCGAAGTTGTATTCGGTGCGCAACGACGGGAAGGGGAACAGCACGCGACCGTGCGCGACGTCGGCCTCCAAGCTGCGCGGCACCCGGAGCTCGACCGTCAGGGTCGCTTCGCCGCGGGCGGCGGCCTTCCGCAGTGCCGGCAGGGCGTCCCACACGAGGTAACCCGGGCACTCCGTCGAGCCGCCCGCCTGGACGGTGCCGAGCAGCTCACGCTGCCGCGGCCGGTTGTTCCAGGTCGTCGACGACGTCGTCGGATCGGTGCGCCAGAGCTCGACCGGTTGCGCCGAAGCACAGTCGGCCGCGGACTGTTCGGCGATGACGAACTCCGCCCGGTGTACGACGGAACCCTTGTATCGCGCGACATCGAAGGTGAAGTAGGAGCGATAGCGGTGCTTGTTGCCGCCGGCGTCGAGCGAAGCACCGATCGGTGCGTTCCCGGCCGGGTTGACGAATGATCGATCCGGCTGCCGTGAGTCGACGTAGGCCCAGCTTGTCTTACGCAGGTCCCGCTGCTCCCAGGCCTGTGCCGGCCCAGCCGGCGCGACGATCAGTCCAGCCGCCAGCAGAGCTCCGACGGCCACGCTCAGCGCTTTTGTTGCGCGCATGCGTTGCACACCTCCCCGTTGTGTGCGATGGCTCGAACAGTCATCGACGAGGACGAGTCTAGGGGCGGCAACCAAACGACCGAGGCTCCGCTGTCCGAATAGGACCGAGTCGGACTTCCGGGCTTAGTGTGGGGTTTTTCCGGCGCTTCGCGTCATTCCCATAGCTGCCGCAGCAGGGTTTGGGCGTCGGTTTCGGTGAGGCCGATGATGTGGAGGGCATCACCGCTGAGTGGTTCAAGGAGATCGGGAGCTATCAGAACCCGTCCCTCGACACTGATCGCGATCTGGTGGCCGGCGGACCCTGTGGTCCAGGCGGCGTAGTCGACGCCGTCCGCCGGAGTGAGGGTTACCACGACGGCGAAGCCGCCGATCCCGTCCTCGCCGATCTCGACACGATCGGCTCGGGTCACGTCGAGGCCCGGATCGACGAAGTAGCACCAGTCCACGCCGGCTCCCGGACCAGGCAGACCACCCGCACCCGCGACGCATGCGGCCTGGTCCACCCGGGCAACCACTCCTACCGACACCGTGGTGCGAAGCGGCCGCGATGCCCCGAAACAGCAGCGCTTACGCCGCACAGGCATGTCGCTTCCAATCTGGAATGTCGGGCCCATTATGCGGTGCGGCGTCGGCGGATGACCAGAACGGCGGCGGTGACGACGAGCAACAGGAAGGCGACGGCGGCGCTGCGGCGGAGCGACCACGGCCAGCCGCCTGAACTGAGGTCGGACACTGTGGTCTCCGGCATCAGGTCGGTGGCGAGCTGGAACGCGGTGACCAGGTCGGGCCCGTCCGAGACCGCGGGGAAGCGGAGCACCCTGTCGTATCCGCCCTCGAGTGTGAATTCCTCCACGGAGCTGCCAAGGGTGGCATAGAGCCTGTCGCGTCCACTCCAGCCGAGCAGCCGGTCGCCGGAGCTCAACGGGATCGACGGGGGCGTCGTGCGGGTCTGGGCGAGCCAGTCGCCGCGAAAGTTCAGCCGCAGGATGTTGCCGTACCGCTCTCCGACGGCGACCAGCGTCGCTGTGTCCAACGGGTGCACGGCCAGCGTCACGACCTCGCGGCATCGCTCGACCGGACCGTCGACGCTGACCGGCTCGGCCGGCTTCGGCGGATCGACCTGGTAGACGCGCAGCGTGCAGCCGTCCTCCGCACCGGCCGAGGCGAGAACGGCCGAGCCCGCGGCGATGAAAGCCGCCTGCACCAGGCCGCCGGCGGTGCCTGGGCGGGGTTCGGCGACCTGGACGAAGCGACGGGAGTCGAGGTCGAGGACGCTGACGCCGGCCGGCCCGGCACTGTTACCGGTGGGGCTGACTTGGGTCGCGAATGCCACCCGACGGCCGTTGGGCGACCAGGCCAGCGGCCGGACGGCGAGCGGCGGGTCGAACGAGAACCGCTGAGCCTGGCCCGTGCGCAGGTCGACGACCTCGACGTGTGGCGTCGTCCGGGCTGGGTCGCTCACGATCACCGTGAGTCCGTCGGGCGACAGCAGCGCCGCGCCGAGTTGGTCGGCGAGATCGAGCCGGCGGTACGTGACCCCGTCGGTCGCCAGCACGACGTGGTGGCCGCCTTGGTTGAACAACGCGATCGCCCGGCCGGGTGGGTCCTGCGAGACCGGGGTGGTCGCGGATGAGGAGCCGGCCAACTCGCGGGGCAGCCGGTAGGTGGTCGACTCCTCTCCCGGAACGGTCGAGGGACCGGGCAGTGTCACCGTCGCGACCATGACGGTCGCGACGACGGCGGCGGCCGCCAGCGCCGCGGGCCAGATCCGCCCTGCCCGTCGACGGTCGCGGCGGCGAGCGGTGGCCCGGGCCCGGAACGTCGCCGGCGGGGGAGGCTCGACCGGAACCGCGTCGACGGCGGTGCGGATGAGCTCCGCGACACGTTCCTCGGAGATCATCGGTCCTCCAGATGTGCCTGCAGGTGTGCGAGGCCGCGGTGCAAAAGCGATTTGGCCGTACCCAGTGGACAGTCGAGCGTCTCGGCGACCTCGGCCACCGACAGGTCGAGGTAGTAGCGCAGGAACAACGCCATCCGGTAGCGCGGCGCGAGTTGGGCCATGGCGGCACGGACGGCGACGGTGCCGGCATCGGGAGGCACCACGGGCGGTTGGTCGAACGTGCCCGCGTGGCGGCGCTCCAGGATCCGGCGCCGGACCCACGACGAGCACCGGGACACGACCGCTTTACGCAGATACGCGGCGGGCGCCTCGACCTGGTCGATGCGCCGGTACCACTCGATGAACACGTCCTGCACGACGTCCTCGGCGGCCGGCATGCTGCCCACGGTCACGTAGGCGAGCCGGACTAACGGGGCATACTGCGCCGCGTAGACCGCGTCGAACGCGTCGACTCCCGCCATCGTCTGAACCGCCACCTCTATGAGGCGCGCGAGGGGCCCCTTTCGTTGCACGCTTGCCCGGCAGCCGTAGGCAACGGATCACGTGCGGGGCGGTCGAGCAGATCTACGAGATCGGGAGAGGTGCCGTCCAGGAAGCCGTGGCGGATGGCCGTGGCGATCGAGGCGAGCATCGGCGGCTGGAACGGCAGCAGCCCTGGAGCCAGCCTGCGGCGGTACTCGCCCAGGCTGATGATCTGATATGGAACGTCCAGGCGGTCGGCCACCTGTCCCGCTGTGATCGGCGTACCCGAGAGCTCGTAGACGCGTCCGCCGTGTCGTGCCGGATCGGCCGCGACGATCGCGGTGGCATCGGCCAGATCCTGACGCACGACGGCGGCCAGGGCGCCGCTGCCGAACGCCGACTCCAGGCCGTCTCCAGCCCAGAGCAGGAGGCTGCCGAAGAGCTCCGCGTACAGGCCGTTGCGCAGGATCGTCCAGGACAGGTCGCCGGCTCGCAGAAGACGTTCGGTCGCGCGGTGTGCGAGCGCGAAACCGAGATGGTCCCCGGCACCGGTGAGGCTCGTGTAGACGACGTGGCGTACGCCATCGCGAGCCGCGGCGTCGAGGACCGCCGCGTGTCGGTCGATGACCTGGTCGTCCTCGGCATAGCCGGCGGAGATCAGCACCAGCGTCGACGGCACGCGTACCGGCAGCAAGGAGGCAGTTTGATGTCACTCACGCACATCGGCGTAACCACCCCGGCCGACCTCGACCCCTGCGGACGCGAGCACCATCCCGACTGCGGCATCCGCGACGTCCTGGACCGCATCGGCGACAAGTGGTCAGTGCTCGTGATCGTCGAGCTCGCGGGTGGGCCACGCCGGTTCCGCGAAATCCAACGCGCCATCGACGGCATATCCCAACGAATGCTCACCCTGACGGTACGCAGGCTCGAACGCGACGGCCTCGTCCTTCGCACCGTGTACCCGACCGTGCCGGCCCAGGTCGACTACCGCCTGACCGAAACCGGGGCGAGCCTCACCCACTTGATCAAAGGGCTGGCCGACTGGTCCCTTGCCCACCGCGCCGTGATCGGCGAGGCGCAGCGCGCGTACGACCAAGCCCATCCGGACAACGAAATCCGCTGACGCGAGCAACGACGCCCGTGTTCGCCGCGATTACCAGCGCCCGAACGGACTAGCGCCGGCGGAACAGGCCGCGCTTCGGCCGCACGAGCTTTTCGATCAGCGAGCGGATCACGTCGAAGGTGAGCACGTCGGGATTGCGGTCGGCCGAGGCGATCAGCCCAAGGCAGCGAAGAATGAAGCTGCGGTCGCCGTGTGGCTCGGCGACGAAGACCGGACCGCCCGCGAATCCGTCGGGTAGTGAGCCCAGCCAGCGCACCACGCCGTCGGGGTCCCGGGCGATCGTCGAGATGGCGACGGCCAGCGGTCGCTGCTCGCCCGACTCGCCCAGTTCTCGGGTGATGTGACCCATGGCGTACGCCCGACGAGGCTGACCCTCGACGGCGCGCACGTGGTCGGACGTGCCGGCGGTGCCCTCGGTGATCTGCGTGGTCGCCCACGACCAGCCCTTCTCCGCCGCATGTTCGTGGAGGAAGAACGTGCGCATCACCGCCACACCGGATCGCCGCGACCACATCTCCTCGAAGTCCAGCACGATCAGGGAGTCCGATGCCGCACCGGCGGGCTCGATGAGACTAGGCCGCAGCCGCACCTCGCCCACCTTGGTGCGCGTCAGGCGGTCCGCGGTCACCCACCATTCGCGGACGTTGTCGCCCTCGGGCGTGGATTCCACGAGCTCGTTGTAGAAGAACGCGGTCCCCGCATGCGGGCGCTGCCCCAACGGCAGGGTGCACGCACTCCAGCGCTCCAGGATCACGTCAACGAGTGGATCATCGTCGGTCACGGCTGACATCCTGCCTGCCGCCAGCCCCGCTCGCGAGCGGCAAGGTCTCGATCTCACCCAACGACCTGCGTCCGTTGCTTCCCTATCTCGGCACTGAAACCGTTGCGCCACAAGGCTTCGGGCTCGGCGGAGGCAACGCGTGAGTGGCCTTCTCGACTGGATCGTTGATGAGTTCGTCGACCACGATTACGCGGGAGGGCTTTCCGATGAGCACCAACAACGAGCAGTCGCCGGACCGGCTCCCGGCGCGGATCCACGCCGTGTCAGCTCTGGTCACCGCGGTGGCCGCGTTGTTGGCCGCTACCACCGGTCTCGTCGCCGCGCTGAAGGGCTGGGGTCCGTTCTAAGCTACCGCCCGCTGCGGAGCGACCAGGTGGTAGGAGACCCCGGTGAGCCGCTCCGAAGCCACCCAGAGCCGATCGCGCAGCGTCGGGTCCTGCGCGGCGGCCGGGATGCGGGCCGGTGCCGGGCGGCCACGGCCCTCGCCGATGCCGCGCGGCGCGAAGTAGGCACCACTGGCGATATGCGCGTCGGTGGCCGCGAGCAACGAGGGACGGGCGGCTTCCTCCGCGCTCTGGCCCATGAGGGCGATCAAGCCGCCGGCGACGACCCGCAGCGCAGGCGACACGTGGCGTTGGATGCCCGTCACCGCGGTGCCCGGATGCACCGCGATGCTGCGCAGCCGGTCGGTGCGCGCGGCGAGTTCCAGCGCGAACGCGACGTTGGCCAGCTTGGCCGCGCTGTACGCCCGCATCGGGCGGTAGTCGCGGTGGAAGTCGAGGTTGTCCAGGTCGATCCGGCCGCGCCGGGCGATCGCCGCGCTGACGGTGACGACCCGCGGTGCTTCGGCGGCGAGCAGCACGGGCAGCAACAGGCCGGTGAGGGCGAAGTGCCCGAGGTGGTTCGTGCCGAAGGTCAGTTCGAAGCCGTCAGTCGTCAGTCGCCGCTCGGGCACGGCCATCACGCCGGCGTTGTTGACCAGCAGGTCGACCTTCGGGTGCTCGGCGCTGACCCGCGCGGCGAAGGACCGGACCGAGGCCAGATCGGCAAGGTCCAACTCGCCGGTCGAGATCGTGCTTCCCGGGTACGCCTTCCGTAGCCGGTCCGCGGCCGTCCGGAGCGCCTCCTGCCTGCGGCCGGCGATGACGACGTGGTTCCCGCGCTCGGCCAGTCCCGCAGCGGTCGCGTACCCGATCCCCGCAGCACCACCAGTGATGATCGCGACGTTCATGATGTCCGCCTCCCGAAGTCGTTGACTAACTAGATAGTCAACTCCGCCGAAGCCGGATCGTCAACTAACTGGTTAGTCAAGTAGCCTGGGGCACATGCCACCTGCTGGAGACGCCCAGGAAACCCGCCGTCGCCTGGTCGAGGCCGCCTACGGCGAGTTCGCCACGCACGGCATAGCCGGCGCCCGGGTCGACCGGGTCGCGGCCGCCGCAGGCGTCAACAAGGCGCTCATCTACTTCCACTTCAGCAACAAAGAGGGCCTTTTCACCGCGGTCTTCAATCAGGTCGTCGGCCAGGCCCTCGCTCTGGCGCCGATGGATGCCACGAACCTCCCGGAGTACGCCGGCCTCCTCTTCGACGCCGGCCTAGCCCACCCGGACGCCCTCCGCCTGGCCGCCTGGCACCGCCTCGAACGCGCCGCGGATCAACCCCCGCTGAAGGCCGTCCTGGACGCGAACCAGTCGAAGGTCGACGCGATCGCCAAGGCACAGGAAGCTGGGTACGTCACGACCCGCTTCACCGCGGCGGAGGTCCTCGCCCTGGTCCTCACGATCGCCAACATGTGGTCGGTCCTGACCCCGGAGCAGCACCTGACGGCGCCTCAGGACCCCGCAGCGCGCCGAGCCCTGGTCGTCTCGGCGTTGACGACCCTGCTCCAGCCGTAAAGGCCGCCGCGGGTCGGCTCGTCTAGAGGGGCTGAGCAGTCTGGTTCTGCTTTTCCCACTGGCCCCTCGTCCGCACCAGTAGCTCTTCGGCCGCCCTGGCGGCATCGGCCGGCACCGGCTCGGCGAGCATGACGTCCGCGGTGCGACGCAGGGCGGCGACGAACTCCACTCCGTCCGGAGTCAGTGAGCCCGACTCCTCGGCCGCGGTCAGCCCTTGGTCGACCTGGAGGCGGTACTCGGCGAAGCGGTGCTCCGCCTCGGCGACCAAGCCACGCAGCGCGCGCCAGGTGTCGGCGACACCGACGAACGCGTACACCCCTTGCAAGAGGCCGGCCAAGGGCCGGGGATCGGTGCGCCAGGGCGCGAAATACCGCCCCCTGTCCAGCGGGTCGGTCAGTTGCTTCAGGTCGAGCAGGGCGCTGAGCTTGGAGTGCTGAAACTCGTGCACCAACGTGACGGCGAAATCATGGGCCGAGGCGGGTCGGGTCAGGCCACACGCACCGAAGACGTCCCGCAGCGAGGCGCTCAGCGCGGAGTCGCGACCGGGTGCCAGCGGCACCAGCGAGCTCAAGCCGACACGCAGCTCGGCTGACCGGTCGGGAAGAAGGTCGGTCAGCAACTGCCACGCCTCGGCGAACAGCTCCTGCCACCGCTCCGCGGCGGCCGGGCTGAGCCGTCCCGTCGGCGGCGCGTGGTGGCCGTGCCGGTACGGATGAAGATCCTCCAGGTCGACCCGCACGGCGCCGGCGGCCAACTGGCGAAGCGGCAGCCAAGCAGGCGAGCCCGTCGTGGGATCCGCGGGGACCTCGATGCGCTGACCGTCGACGACCACGACGATCCGGCCGCCCGACGTCGTTGCCTCGACCTTCTCGTGGCCGTCGGCGACGACCGCACCGAGCCCCGGCAGCATGGCGTATCCATGGTCCACGGGAACCGCCACCGTGCCGTCGACCCCCGCTGCTGCCGCCGCGACCAGCGCGACGGCGGCCAGATGGGCCACGACCTGGGGGTCCGGCTTGTCCCGAGCAGCGCCCCGGCACGCGATGGCCGTCCATCCGCCGACCATCGGGGCCCCGACCACGGCGGCGAACCGGCCCGGGGCCGCGACTCGGGACCGCTCCAGCAGGTCCCGCACGGGCTCCGGGTCACCGGGCAGACAGGTGAGCAGGTATTCGAGCAGGAGAACGTGCCGGCTGTACCTGGCGTCCCGCAACATGCGGACCGCCTCGGCTCCGCCGAGTCCGCTGCCGAGATCGTCGAGTGTGGACGGCGCGGACCCGTTAACCGGCACCAGATCGTCTCCTTCGCAAACCCTCGGCGACCGTCTTGTGAACGTGCCGGACGAACACGTTGAGGTCCGCGCAATACACCGACGGCGACCGGAAACCGGCGCCAGGGCGGTATCTGTGCACGTAGTGCCCCCCGCCGCACAGGCCGACGACCGGACACGACAGGCACTCGTCGGCCAGGGCCCTCCGACCGATCTGCCGCGCGACGACACCCGGATCCGCCAGCGCCTCGTCGAGGTCGTCGTGCAGCACGTTCAAGCCGGTGGCTCCGGCGCCCGGGTACGCGACCTTCAGGGCATCGACCTGCTCGACGGCGCCGTCCGACTCGATGACGACCGTCCCGGAGGGACTGAGCCCGAGCTGTTCGCTGGTGCTGCGGCCGCCCAGGACCAGGTTGATCGCCGCCTCGAAGAGGCGGACGCGAGTCGGCGGTGAGTCGGTGAACCAGCGGTCGAAGAATGCGATCAACCACTGGGCGTACGTCGGTGAACCGGCCGGTCGCTCTGGCGGAGAACCCCACGTCGCGTGCGGCAGAAGAAGGTCGATCATCGGTGGCTCGAAGGCCAGTAACTGTTCGTAAGCGCCAATAGGATCGATGTCCACGTTGACGGTACTGAGAAGTCCGGAATAGGAGTCGTGATACTCCGGGCGACGGAGAAGCTCAATGCCGCGCGCGACGGCCGCGAAACTGCCACGGCCATTCTTGAATCGACGGTGCCGATCGTGGTCCTCGGGCGTGCCGTCGACGCTGACACCGACCTTGATCCGATGATCCACCAGCGTGCGGACCGTCGGCTCGTCCAGCCGTACACCGTTGGATTGCATGCCTATCTCGACCTGGCACGATGCGGGCGCCGACCGGCGAACGAGGTCGGCCAGCGTGATCAAACGATCAAGGCCGTAGAGCAGCGGCTCACCGCCGTGCAGCACCACGCGAAGGCGGGTCAACCCATGCCGCCGGACGTGTGCCAGCACACGCTCGATGGCGGCGTCCCGCACGGTGTCGGGCATCGAAGGTGGACGGTCGCGCCAACTCTGATCGGCGTGCTCGTAGACGTAGCAGTAGTCGCAGGCCAGGTTGCAGCGCTGATGAACCTTCAGAATCACCTCGCTGAACGGCACCGGAGTCCAGCCATCGGCCTTCAGCGCCGCGATGTCCAGCGCCGCATACGGCCATCTGGCCGCGGCACGTTGAGCACTCCGGACGCGATCGGGGCTCAACGGCAGACCTCATCGCCCCGAAGCGAAGGATTGGAACGCGCTGAGGACGCCATTGGGGTCGTCAAGCGAGTTGATGACCTGTCGGAGGCCCCGGCCGAGGGCGCTGTCGTCGGCGAGATCCAGCAAATCGACGGGCTGCCCGGATACGTCCGGGATTGGTGCCCAGGCTCCGTCGGCCGTCTCGTCGGTGTGGACGAAATTCATCGTGACCTCCTGCGCGCGCCAAGCGTCGGGGTAGACCGGAGCAACGCGCATCAAATCGAGCGCCGCGGGTGCAGCGACAACGAGACGGGGCGACGCCTCAGCGACACGATCGGCACTCTCACGCCCCCTGCCATGCGCAATCTGTCGAAGACAGTCCAGCATTCACAGGATCGCATGTATATCGCCGACGAACAACCAACTCTAGGGATGCCGATAAATGCGATCATGCGGACAACGCGCGGTTGTATTGATCAGAACGGGTGTGGGTCAAGCGTGCGGTGCAGGTACCGGAATTGGCGGAGGGCATCGACTGCCTGGTGATTCTCGCCCAGCAGGCCACTCAGACGGACGATCACGTCTTTCAGCTCGGCATCGTGTCGTTTGCCCTCCATCTGGCGGCGGATGAGCAGGACATTCCCCTCGCTCCGCACCGTGTCCGGGTGATCGGGGCCGAGCTGGTCCTGCATCTCGTTCAGGCCCTTCTCGAACTGCGCGCGTGCACCGACCAGGTCGTCCTGGTCGGCGAGCATGATCGCCACGTTCACGCTGGCCGCTAGCGCGTACGGGTGGTCGGCGCCGAGAACCTGGGAGAACCCCTCGTTCGACTTCTCCGCGAGCGCACGGGCGGAAACCAGATCCTGGGCGGCGCGCGCCGTCGCGGCGCGGTTCGTGGCGCAGGCCAGGCGGTGCGGGTGGAGCTCGCCGAGGCCCAACCGTCCGTACGCGCGGTCGATCTCGTCCAACTCGGAACCCGCGCTCTCCACCTCGCCGACCGCGAGCAGGTTCACCGCGCGACTCAGCCGGGAGGCGAGAGTATCCGGGTTGTCCGGGCCCAGGAGATGGTTCAACTGCTCATAGGCCTCCTCGAGCACCTCTGCTGCCTCGGCCGCCCGACCGGCGCTGCGCATCGAGACGGCGAGGTTGCTCCGGAAGATGTAGTACCGCGGAGTTCGCTCCCCGTGCACGATCCGCGCGCGCTCGCACAGATCTCCGAGTAGTTTGACGGATCCGTGGTAGTCGCCCGCCTCGCGCAGGTCCCGGCCTAGATTGGTGCCGGCCGTCAGCGTCGACGGGTGGTCTTCACCGAACATCGTGGACATCCGCTGGACCGCCGACTGGTCGTGCCGGCGTGCGGACCGGAAGTCGCCGACGAGCCGGAACGACGCGGCGAGGTTGTTCAGCGCGGACAGGGTGCGCGGGTGGTCCTCCCCGAAGACGTCCGCCCACGCGGCGTAGGTGACTTTGTCGCGGTCGAGGGCGTCCGCATACAGGCCGAGCGCGCGCAGGTCGGCGCCGAGGCTGCCGGCCGTCATCAGCGTGTGCGGGTGATTCGCGCCGAGCAAGTCGGTCTGTTCCGCCAGGATCTTCTCGTTCAGCGCGCGCGACTCGGTGAACTCCGACTCGTCCCGGAGGATGTTGCCCAGGTTGAACTGCAGGTGCAGGATCTGCCGGCGAAGCGACTCGCGCTCCTCGTCGGATTCCGCATGGTTCATCAGCTCACGCCACCGCCCGACGTTGCGTTCGGCGATGTCCCGCGCCGCCTTGATGCCGCCGGTCATCCAGACATACCGCACGCGGTCGATGAAGAGCCGGCGGACCGCCTCGTCCCGCGACTCGTGCGCCTCGGCGAGCTCGATGTGCGGCCAGATCATCTGGAACCGTGGCCACGTGGACGGGTTGTCCACGTCGTCGCGGGGCCGCGCGGCGGCCAGCACCGCATGCACTTCTCGCCTGGTCTCCTCGATCTCTTCTTCGGTCATACGCTGCTTCACCACGTACTGCAGCACCCGGTGGATGTGCACTCGGCGGTTGGCGACGTCGAGCTTGAGCAGGGCGAGCCGGCTGATCGTGTGGACCAGTGACCATCGGTATGCCGTCTCGGTGACGGCCGGGTCGAAGGGGCGCAGGACCTCGGCCATCCGGTCGCCGTAGATCAACTCAAGGCTGATCTCCGGGGCAAGCAACGAGCAGAGCTGCAGCAACCGGTACGACCCGGCCGACGTCTCCCGGAGCCGGGACAGCGACAGGTCCCAGGTCTTCTCCACCGAAGGGTTGCCCGGACCGGCCAGCATGCTGTCCGGCCGCTCCTGGATGTCGCGCAGGTAGTCCTCGACCGGGGCGCCGGTCTCGGCCAGCCACGCGCCGGCCGCGGCGACGGCGATCGGCAGGTCGCCGAGCAGCTCCGCGATCCGGTTGGCGTGCTCGAGCCGAATCAGGGGCACTCGTTGTTGAAGGTGCGCCACACTCTCGCCGCGCTGGAAGACGTCCATCTGGATGGTCTGCCGATAGTCGACCCACAGTGGGTTGCGCGAGGTGATGAGTACGTGGCCGCCCGGCCCGGACGGCAGGTACGGGGAGACGCTCTCGATGTCCTCCGCGTTGTCGAAGACCAGCAGCCAGCGGTCGACTTCGCCGCGCTCGAGCCGCTGCTTCAGCGCCTCCGCCTGATCCGGGATCGTGCCCTCCTCGACCGTCCCGAGCCGCTTGGCCAGCGTGGACAGCTGCGTGTCGATGAAGGCCACCTCGTCGGCGTTGATCCACCAGACCAGGTCGTACGCGTTGCGGAAGCGGTGGGCGTACTCCATGGCCACCTGGGTCTTACCGATGCCGCCCATGCCCTGCAAGGTGATCGACTGGTTCCCCTGCAAGACGGCGCTCGATCCCTGGCTCTGCAGCTGGCTGCGCAGCTCGAGGATGTCCGCCTCGCGACCGGTGAACAGCTTGTTGCGGATGGGCGCGTTGAAGACACCCGTCGCGTTGCCCGGGAACCGCACAACGATTCGGTCGGGATCGACCTCAGCCGTCGGACGCCGGACCAGCCTGAGCAGGCGGTCGATGGCCACCTCGGCCGACTGGTTCGCCAGGAACGCGGAGTCCTCAGCGGCATGACCGCGGAACGGTCGCACGTCGGCGATGTAGACCACGAGAGGCGGCCGGGGGTCGGGCCGTTCCTTGGAGACACGAGCGGCCTCGGCCTCGGAGTTGGCCGAAGAGACGAGGGTCAACTGGCGGACGTCCTGCTCGATCTCGTCGGCGGCGGCGCTGCCGCTCTCGACGGTGCGGACGGTGATGTCGGCCGCCTGGAGGACTTCGGTCACCCACTCCGCCCAGAGGCGATCGACCGGAAGGTATCGAAGGACCACCTTCTCCTCCGGCCGAGACACCCGCCGGGCGAAGCGATCCAGGGTACGGGTGCGCAGACCCTCGTCCATCGGAGTGAACTCGGACACCGCCCCGTTGGTGATGTACCGGGTCAGGGCCACATATGACGCGAGCATCGTCGACGGCGCGACCGGCTGGTCGCCAAAGGTCGCCAGAGTCTCCTCGAACGCGTAGAACGCCTGGTAAGGAACCTCGACCGTCGCCCAGTACCGGTCTCGCCCGGGATCCGGCATTCCGGCCGGCAGGCCGCTGAAGCGTTGCCGGGCGAGCAGGCGGCCGGCGTCGACCCGCAGCTTCTCCGCCGAGTCGACGCGCATCGGCACCGGCAGCACCCGGATCGCGCGCGTGTTGCTCCGGCCGACGCCGGCGGCCACCCGGGCCGCGCCGTCGATGCCCTGCTCACTGAACGTGAAACAGTCGACCAGCACGTCCGGCAACTGTCTGGTGCAGATGCCCGCGACGTCGCTGACGCCGGTGCGGCTGTCGATGAGCGCGAAGTCGTAGTTCTTCTTCATGTCGGCGCGCAGCGCGTCGAAGAGCTTGCCGCCGCCCAGGTTCTCGTAGAACTCGTCCCAGTTGCGCTCGTAGACGCTCCGCTCGTAGCCGGGATCGTTCTGCCCGGCCGGCAGGAAATCGATGCTGCCGCCCCGCGGGAAGTGCTTCCAGTTGAGCGAGAATGCGAACTGGCTGACGCGCGCGAAATCGGCGTGCCAATTGTCCTTACGGTCCGCGTCCTGCCTGGTGGCCTGGTCGTACTGGTTGACCATCTCGACAACGCCGCCCGCGCCCGTCAGGTCGCTTGGGCGGATGAATGGGTGGAAGAAGCGGTGGAGGCCGGGTGACTCCAGGTCCCAGTCTGCGACCAACACCCGATAGCCGCTGGCCGCCAGGATCCATGCGACGTTGGCCAGGGCCATCGTGCGGCCGGTCCCACCCTTGTACGAGTAGAACGTGACAACGGTGCCGTCGCGGTTCTCAGCCATCGATGTCCTCTTCATGGGCCGGACCATGGTCATCGGCGATCCTCGGCAGCCGTGGCAGGGCGCCCTTCGGCAGGAAGACCGGAGCAGTGCTCAGATATACCTTGCGGGTGTCGTCAACCACGGTAGGCATTCTTTTCCCGAGTTGATCAGCGTCGAGAATGCGCCGCACCTGACGCTGGGTGCCGCCCAGTTTATCGTTGACAATGCGACTGAGCTCGTGGGCCCGCTTGCGATAACGTGGATCTTCGCCGTCGGCCACAACGACCACCACGGCCCAATCGGGCAGCCGCGCGGCCACCGAGTCCAGCGTCGTTCGCCCTTGTGGAGACTCGGCGATCCGGGGATCGACGAGCACGAGCACCGCGCCCTCGGCCAGCGGTCCGAACTCGATCTGCGCGTCGGCCACGCGCGGCACCATGCCCAGGCGCTCGCCGTGAATGGCGGCCAGTTCGGCAGGGGGCAGTCGCAACCGGTTGCCGAACGGGCGCCAGCGCGACGGCGGATCGCTGGGCGCGAGCACCACCACGGTGAGTCGCATGCCGCTGAAGCTCGACTCCGGAACCTCCACATCGTCGATCACCACCGGCGTCGACGGACGCGGACCGGCCGCCCCGGCGATGTCCACGATCCGGCGGGCCAACCGGCGCAGGACCTCGCTGTACTGGCTCTCGTAGGCGGCCAGCCGACACAGTGCCCGGAGGCCGTTCGCCTTGTATTCCTTGATGCCGGCGCCCAGCGTCAGGGACGCGGCATGCTCCTCCTGGTGGTTCCAGGCCTCCCACGGCACCCAGAGCACCGGCAACAGGCGTAGAGCCTGCTCACGTCCACTTAGTTCGTGCAGGTAGGCGGCCCGTTCCCGGAGCGGCACGGACCTGATGAAGTAGCGCGGCGAGTACAAGGCCACGAAGACGTCCGCGCGCCTGAGCACCTCGCTCACGTCGGCCTTCCAGTTCTCGGACGGCCGACTCGTGTCGTCGAAGTATCCGACGTCCGCCGAGCGATCGTCCCCGACGATGTCGCGGACCTCGTTGGACAAGCGGTGGAAAAGATCGCCCACCGTGTGGTCGCCGTCCTCCGGTGCGTCGGCTCCCAGCGGGGCCGACCGGGCATAGCTGAGGTAGAACGGGTACCGGTCCGG
Organism: Asanoa ishikariensis; assembly: GCF_900107455.1. GTDB lineage: Bacteria > Actinomycetota > Actinomycetes > Mycobacteriales > Micromonosporaceae > Asanoa > Asanoa ishikariensis. The sequence goes on from NZ_FNQB01000001.1 coordinate 603,128, forward strand.
GCGAGACGGAGTCACACGTCCTCCTCGAAGCTCGTCGGCAGTTCGGAGAGGGACGGCACGTCAGGCATGACCACGCAGGACTGCCGGATGCGGTTCACGTGCATGGCGAGCTCCCAGACAATGGCGCGGTAGGCCTTGTCCTGGCCGGTCCGCATGAGACCCAGCAGGCCGTTGTTGCGGTATGCGGTCTCGTAGCCGGGATCCGGCAGGTTCGCCGGCACGAAGAGCCCGACGCGTTCCACCTTCGGCGGAAGTTTGACGGTGTGATCGAAGGGATGCCAGATCACCGGCACGATCGCAGTCTCCCCGGTGCGGGCCTTCGATGAGTTCGGCGAGACCTTGCGCCGTGCGAACGCGTGCCACTCACGTGCGCACCACTTGCTGTCCCGCAACAAGGGGACAGACATCAGACAGATCAGCACTTGACACGTGCCGATCGCGGTTAGCAACTGCCGCTCCCAATCGGTGCCGACGCTGTCGGCGCGGTCCAGGTAGCCGGGGTCATAGCCGAGCGGCGCGCCGATCAACTCACCGACGTCCTCGGTCAGATCCTGGAAGAACAGCCGGACCTCCGGCCCGCGTGGACGAGACGCCACAGTTGGATGGCCGGGTTCGTAGGGTCGCCGATAACTGACGAAGAACACGGGCGCGTCCGGCATCTCGGGAAGCGGTTCGCTCATGCACGCTCTCCCACAATCACGTCACCGGAGGGCGCCTGAAATTAACATCAGGTGTTCATATGACTACACCGGGCCAAGGTAGGTCAACCGTCTGTTCCGACAATGACCACTGCGGACACTGGTATTGACTACACCTGATCCGAGTGGTATCGACCAGCCGGTTCCAAGATCCGTTCGGGCGCGCCAGCGAGCCAGCCGAGGACGGTGGGAAGCTCTTCCATCGCTCCGAAGTGCGCGGTGTCCCGTTGAATTCGGACTTCCGCGTTGTCGATCTGCTCGGCCAGCCAGAGGGTGTGCTCGACCGGCGAGAAGTTGTCCCGCTCGCCGTGCCACAGCAGGGTCGGCTGCAGGATCTTCCTGGGATCGAAGCCCCAGTCGCGCCGCAATGCCAGCACATCGTCGATCCACCCGTACGGGCCGGTGCGCATCGCCTCGCGATAGGTGTCGGTCAGCAGGCCGCGCATCGCGGAGCTCTGGACCGCCGTCTTGTCAGGCGCCGTCATCTGACCGCGCAGACCGTCCAACATGCTGGTCGGGTTGCGGCGAGCGCGGTCGGCCTGCAGCCGCAGACTCTCAATGAGCTTGGGCTCGTCCTGGTCGGCGGTCGTGTATGCACGCACATTGGCGTCGGTCATGCCGCTGAACCAGTCGAGGCCGGGTGCGTCGTGCGGCGCCAGGCAGACCAACGCGGCCACCCGGTCGACCCGATCCTCGAGAATGGCCGCAGTGGCCAGCGCATGAGGGCCGCCACCGCTGCGACCCACCACACTGAAGCGCTCGACGCCGAGACGGTCGGCGATCCGCTCGACATCCCGAGCAGCGTCCGCGACAAAGCGACCGATGTGCCTGCTCGATTCGCCATAACCCGGCCGGTCATAGCACACGAGCCGGACACCGAGCTGATGCAGGAAGCTGGGCCGCAGCTTGGGGCCGAGTCGGCTGCCGGGTGTGCCGTGCATGAGAAAGACCGTCACACCGGTCTCGGCGCCGGAGATCTCGACGCTGACCTCACGGCCGTCGCGAGTCGGTATCCGGGTGGCAGGCGATGGAATCACTCATGCCCTCCGTCAACGTCGCGGTTGAACATCCAATGACATCTACGTCGGCCCATGGACGTCGGTTCATGGTGCCACGCCGTCCGACAGCGTGCCACAATCATCGTGGCACCTGTGACCGGCGCGGTGTTCACAAACAGACAATTTTCCTTATGTTTGGTTAAAGCCCTCTGCGCTAAACGGCGGAGACGCTCCTGCGGACATGGGCAGACCGGCGGCGACCTCCCCGCGACCTTAGGGAGAAACGCCACAGTAGGGCCGAGGATTACGCTTTGCGTCCGGCCAGACACCTGACCAAGACTCGACAGTTCTTGGTGCCATTCGGATACGAACGGCGTGCGAGCGCTCCGATCATGCGAGCCGCGCGCACCCGATCGGTCCACGTGCGGGAGCGGCGACGAGCCGGCCGACCGTCACCCGCCGCGGTGCAGCCGACGACCGTCATGCTGAAGGCGCGCTCGGCGTACCCGATCTTGATCGAGTCCCGTACGGCAGCAATGTGGTCGGTTGGCGCCGCCGGAGCGGTCCGCCACCGTGGCCCCGGCGCTTCGTCAGATGCCGGCTCGCTTGATCGGCTGACCGCTTTGGGAACGCTGATTCGCTGATAGCGATTGTTGGGCGGCGTTGTCAGCCCAAATACAACGTATTGTGGGCCGCCAGGGACTCGAACCCTGAACCTATGGATTAAAAGTCCACTGCTCTGCCGGTTGAGCTAGCAGCCCGCGGTCGTCAGGGTACCTGACCTGCGGGGAAACGTGGAGCCGGTTACCGGGTTCGGGCCCGCTTCGGCAGGTCAGCCGACACTCGAGCAGCCATGGTGCCGTTGGCCGGGCAGGTCGAGGCGGCTGCGTGGGCTCCGAGTGCGGCGCACGGAGGGCGCTGGCCGGTTGGTGTGGGCCAGACCACGTCCCACGACCGCCAGCCGCGCGCCCGCCGACCACGACCCGCCCCGCCCCACCTTGGAGGCGGCCGCAATTGCGTTTCGCAATTAACCCGGTTGCCAAATTGAATCCGCCGCCGCTCACCTGGATAAACGGAAAAGCAGTCTCGTATCGTGCGGTGTCACGGCGCGACGGCGGTCTACTGCGAGATCTCGAATTCCGCTGGGCCGGCCGGCTGTTCCGGCGTGCGGGCGTTGCGGCGGAAGCGGGCCAGCAGCGGCGGGCTGTACCAAGCGGTCTCGCCGCCGAACCAGTTCGCCAGCGACGGGGTCGGTGGCTTCACCCGGCCCAGCCAGTAGAGCGCGATGCCGGTAAGCGCACCGGCGCCAGACAACCCCAGGCAGATCCACAGGGCGGTGCGGACGCCGTCCTCCGTGTTGCTCATGACTGTCGTCGCGATGTAGACCAGGATCGGCGCGATCATGAATGCGGCCACTGCTCGCAGCAGCTCGACGATCGCGAACACCCGTTGCAGTGCGGCGTTGCGGAGCGAGAAGCCGGCGATGAACAGCGCCGGCGCTACCGAGGCGCCCACGCCGACGCCGATCAGGCCCGTGCCCACCAGCGTGATGATGGTGCTGGGTGGGAGGGTGCTGGCGATCAGCGCGATGCCGGCGCTGAGGCAGATCAGGCCCGTCAGGGCAAAGTAGTGCAGGCCCTTGGTGGTGAACAGGATGGCGAACAGGATCGTGGTGATCACCGCACCGCCGAACTCGGGTAGGTAGAGCAGACCCAGCTTGAGCGGCGAGTAGCGCTCGGCCAGGATGAGGCCCGACAGCGTGATCGCGGAGATGGACGCCGCCGCGGCCGACATGGCCGCCACGATGCCGGCCACCGGCATGGTGCTCGTGAGGGGCCGGACGATCAGCAACGGTCGTTTGGAGAAGTACTGGTTGACGAGGAGCACGAAGATCACCAGTACGCCCGCGGTCAACGGCGCCAGTGCGGCGGCGTTGAGCTCTCTGTGGGTCAGCAACTGCGTGGCGCCGAAGAAGGCGGCGATGCAGCCGGTGGCCGCCAGCGCCACGGGCAGCGGCGAGCGCGTCGCGGTCGGGTCGGCCGCCGGCACGTCCTGGTAGGTCAACACGATCAGCACCAGCGCCAGGATGGCGATGCCCGCGATCACCCAGAACAGCGGCCGCCAGCCGTTGGCGTCGGCCTGGATGCCGCCGATCAGCGGGCCCAGCGCGACCGCGCCGAAGATGCCCATGTTGAGCACGACGGCCGTGTAGCGGATTTTGGACGGTGGGAAGCCGGTGACCAGCGGGGGCACGGCCGCGATCAGCAACAGGCTCGTGCACAGGCCCTGCAGGACGTGCCCGGAGATGAACATGACAGTCCCGACCGCCGCTGCGGCGAGGACGGAACCGACCACGAGCAGCACACCGTAGATGATCAGCATGCGGCGTTGTGGCAAGTGTTGGGCGAGCTGCACGGACAGCACGGTGCCGAGCGCGTACCCCGCGTTGGCGAGGCCCTGCGCCAGGTTCGTCTCGTACGTGCTCATGCCGAGGTCGGCGCCGATGATCCCCGTGAGCGGTTGCAGAGCGGCCGACAGCACGAGGTACGGGATCAGGGCGGCGATGACCATCGTCGCCACCGCGGGATAGTGGCCTGACAGCGGACCGTGCCATTTCATGCCGCAGGCCTCTCCCGTGAACAAAGGGGAGTCGAGTGGCGAGAGCCGACACCCGACTCAGGCGTCACCATCAAGCTACCCTGCGTGACGATCACTCCGGGGCGACATTGACCGGACAACAGTCAGGCCGCAGCGGTACGGCTCGTCGAGCTCGCCGTCCGGAAAGAGGCGGGCCAGTGCTGCGCGATTCGCGTCGAGGAGCTCGGTCCGCTCCGCGGGATCCATGATCACGAAGTGGGAATGGGTGCTCAGGTTGCGGATGTGCTCATCGACGGTCGTCCGGCGCGACCAGGTGAGCTCGCGGGTCGCGACCCGGTGCGCGGCGAACTGCTCAGCCACGGTGGTCGGGAACCCGCGGGTGAAGGGCGCCAGCCGCTGGTCTTCCTCCGCGACCCAGCCCACCCGGGTGTCGGCCTGGTTCCACCACAGCGCCAGTGCGCCGTCCGGGCGCAGCACGCGAACCGCCTCGGGGACCGACCGGGCAGGGTCGGTCCAATGCCATGCCTGGGCGTACGTGATCACGTCGAAGCTGCCGGCGCCGAACGGCAGGTGGTTCCCCTCGCCCCGCACGATCGGCACCGAAGGCTGCGACCGGCGTAGCTCGGCAGCCATGCCCGCACCGGGCTCCAGGGCGACCACGCGGGCGCCGCGCTCGCGGAGCTGCCGCGTCGCGATACCCGTACCAGCTCCGCAGTCCAGCACGTCGGCACCGGCCAGGGCCCGACCGGCGAGCTCCTCCAGCGCGTCGAAGAGGGACGGCGGATAGGTCGGGCGGGCTGCGGCGTACTGCGCGGCCACGGCGTCGAAGGACAGCGCGCGAGCCTGGTCCACAGGGGATGTCATGCCGACGATCTTCACGTGTCTCGACCCGCGAGTCGATCCGGCCTTCATATTCGACCTGGAGTACGGCGACGCCATCGTGGTTCGCCGACCGCGGCCTCGATGACGCCGCCCTCGCCGACCTGGCGGTCTTCGACCCGACCAAGACCGTGCCGCAGGACGTCGAGACGCTCCTCGATACTCAGCAGATCTCCAGCAAAATCAAGGTCTCTGGCTACGAGTACGACGTGACGACCGGCCTGCTGCGAACCCTGGTGCCGCCGCGGAGCCGAGACGACGGATAGCTCACACCCGGCCTTGGCGTTGGACAGTTGGGGCCTCCGACTGGATGCTCGACTCTGTGAGCGTGACCGCCGGTCGGCGGCTCGTCGGGCGTGACAACGAGCTGCGATCCCTGTTGCGGCACCTGGACGAGGTGGGTTCCGGGGGCCGGGCGATCGGGCTGCTCGGGGAGCCCGGCATCGGCAAGAGCGCCCTCCAGGCGGAGGTCCTCGAGCATGCGCGGGCGCTCGGGTTCACCGTCCTGCACGCGCGGGGCAGTCAGTCCGAGACGCACCTTCCCTTCGCCGGCCTGCACCAGGCGCTCCGGCCCGTGTTGCCGCGCGTCGACGGGCTGCCGGCCACGCAACGTGAGGCGCTTCTCGCCTGCTTCGCCATGAGCGACTCGATCGAGGTCAACCCGTTCTTCGCCTACCTGGCGGCGTTGGAGCTGCTGGTCGACTCGTCGGGACAGGCGCCTGTCCTGTTGTCCCTCGACGATCTTCACTGGATGGACCGGCCGTCCATCGACGCGTTCGCCTTTGTCTGCCGCCGCATCGCCAGTGAGCGGGTGATCGTGCTGTGCGCGGCGCGACCCGAGTCACTGCCGTTCACCGATGCCAACACCATCGAGTGGACGGACCTCGACGGCATCGACGAGGCCGCGTCAGCGGCGTTGCTGGACGGGCGGGCGCCGCACCTGCCTTCGACGGTGCGCGATCGGGTCCTGCGGCAGGCCCGCGGCAATCCGCTCGCCCTCATCGAGTTCGCCGACGCGCTGGAGTCGGGGCGGTACGCCTGGACTGAGCTCGACGACGACCTGCCCATGACCACCCGCCTGGAGCGGGCCTTCGCCACGCGTGCCGAGCACCTCGGCCCGGCCGTGCGTGCCGTGCTGACCGTTGCCGCGGTGGATGACGGCGACGACATCAACGACGTGCTGGCGGCCGCGGAAATCCTCTACGGCGCGCCGCTTGACCGCGTGATGGCCCAGCCGGCGTTCGAGCACGGGCTCCTGACGGTGGTCGGTGACCAGTACCGGATCGCCCATCCGCTGGTCGGTTCGGCCCTTCGGCAGGCCACACCGCTGACTACACGCCAGGAGGCGCACGCGGCGCTCGCGCGCGTACTGGCCAGGCACCCGGATCGGGCAGTGTGGCACCGGGCCTCCTCGATGTCCGGACGGGACGAGCAGATCGCGGCCGAGTTGGAGCAGGCGGCCGGTAGCGCCCAGCGCCGCGGTGCGATCGCCTCCGCCGCCACCTGGCTGGAGCGGGCGGCCGCGTTGAGTCCGGAGCCACAGGCACAAGCCGCCCGACTGCTCAGCGCCGCGGAGCTCGCGTACCAGTTGGGTCGGTTCAATCACGTCCAGCAGCTCAAGGCGCAGGTCAACGCGACGACGCTCCGAGTCCGGGATCGGTCCAGGCTGGCGTGGCTCGACGGCGTGTTCCACGACGGGTCGACCGGAGAGCCCGCGGAGGTGCGCCACCTGGTCGACTCGGCGCGGCAGGCCACCACCGCGAACGACGTCGACCTGGCCATGCAGCTTCTGGTCGGGGCGGCCCGCAGGGTGTGGTGGCGCGATCCCGGCGAGCTGCTCAGGCACGAGATCATCCGGGCCGCCCGGGAGGTGACCCTGCCGGCCGACGACCCGCGGCTACTGGCGAGCTATGCCCTCACCGGGTTTCCCGAGCACGCGCCGATCGTCATCGAGCAACTCGCTCGCTGGCCCGCGGACGCCGGCGGACAACCGGATCTGGCCGGGCTGCTGGGCATCGCCGCGTTCTGCACGGGCGATTTCCACCGGGCCATCACCTTCCTCTCGACGCCCGTCCAGGAACTCCGCGCCCAGGGCCGCATGAGCCTGCTCGCCGAGGCCCTGGCGATCCGGTCCTGGGCTGAGATCTACCTGGGAGTCTTCGACGCCGCGAGCTCGGCCGACGAGGCCATGCGGCTCGCGGACGAGACGGGTCAGTCCTCGTGGGCGGCCACCGCCAGGATCGCCGTCGCGCTGATAGACGCGGTGGGCCGGGGTTGGGACACCCGCCACGACCTGCTCTCGGAGGCCGAGCTCGTGGCGTTGCGGACCCCGAACGCCGCGTCGTCCCTGCTCGCCGGCGTGCAGCTCGCCCGTGGCATCGCCGAGTTGGGTGCGAACCGGCACGAGCAGGCCTACGGCGAGCTGCACCGCGTGTTCGTACCCACCGATCCGGCGTTTCAACGGGTGCAGCAGGTGTGGACGCTCAGCTATCTGGCCGACGCCGCGGTCCGCACCGGCCGCCATGACGAGGCGAGGTCCGTGTTGGCGTCCGTGGAACAGATCGCGAACACCTCCACCGGGTCGACCATCGCCCTGGAGTACGCCCGAGCGGTGCTGGCCGACCATGACTCCGCCGAACCGCTGTTCCGGGCGGCCATGGACGGCGCGAGTGGCCAGTTGCCGTGGCACCAGGCGCGCGTCGAGCTGGCCTATGGCTCATGGCTGCGCCGGCAGCGACGCGTCGTCGAGTCCCGTGAGCCCCTGCGGGCGGCGCGGGCCACCTTCGATGCCCTGGGCGCGCGCACCTGGGCGCAGCAGGCCGACCAGGAGCTGCGGGCCACCGGCGAACGCGGATGGCAGCCCAGGTCGAACCCGCGCGAGTTGCTGTCCCCGCAGGAGACCCAGATCGCCGAGCTCGCGGCGCAGGGCCTGTCCAACCGCGAGATCGGCCAGCGCCTGTTCCTGTCCCACCGCACGGTCGGCTCTCACCTCTACCGCATGTTCCCCAAACTGGGTGTCGCCTCCCGCCATGAGTTGGCCGCGGCACTGAGCATGCAGTCACCTGACTGAAGCCCACGGCTCGGTCGCCGTCCTACCGTGCTCGGGACCGCTGCGGCGCACTCGGCGCCCGGCTCCCGACGAGTGGAGACCACCGTGGCAACGCCCGTCCTCTTCATCCATGGCCTTTGGCTGCATGCTTCGTCCTGGGACCCGTGGGTTCAGGTGTTCCGTGACGCCGGCTACGAACCACACGTTCCGGGCTGGCCCGGCGACGGCGACACGGTCGAGGCCTCGCGGGCCAACCCCGACGCGATCGCGGACCACGGCATCGACGATGTGGTGACGCACTTCGCCGGCATCATCGAACAGCTTCCGTCGGCGCCGATCCTGATCGGACACTCGTTCGGCGGGATGATCGCGCAGAAGCTGCTGGGCCAGGACCGTGCGCTGGCCGCCATCGCGATCGACGCCGCACAGATCAAGGGCGTGCTCCCGTTGCCCCTGTCGGCGCTTCGGGCCACGCTGCCCGTGTTCAAGAACCCCGCCAACCGCCATCGGGCGGTGTCCCTGACCGCCGAGCAGTTCCGCTACGCCTTCGCGAACGCCGTCTCGGAAGAGGAGTCGGACGAGCTCTTCCAGCGGTGGACGATCCCCGCTCCGGGACGACCGCTCTTCGAGGCCGCCGCCGCGAACTTCAACCCGCACTCCCCGGCCGAGGTCGCGACCGACAACCAGACCCGCGGGCCGCTGCTGCTGATCGCCAGCGGAAAGGACCACACCGTCCCCGAGACGGTCACCCGCGCGACGCTCAAGCAGTACCGCCACTCCGACGCGGTCACCGACATCAAGACCTTCCCTGACCGGGCGCACTCGCTGACCATCGACTCCGGCTGGCGCGAGGTGGCGGACACCTGCCTGTCCTGGCTCAAGGAACAGTCGCTGTGAACCTTGGCCTGGCCGGCAGGACCGCGGTGGTGACCGGCGCCAGCAAAGGCATCGGGCTCGCGGTGACTCAGGCACTGATCCAGGAGGGTGTACGAGTCGCGGCAGGCGCCCGGCACGGCTCTCCCGAGCTGAGCGAGCTCGCCGACCGTGGTGAGGTGACGGTCGTCCTCGACGACCTCACCACGGTGGCCGGATGCCAGACGCTCGTCAACGAAGCCGTGGCCCGCTTCGGCGGCATCGACATTCTCGTCAACAACGTCGGCGGCGTGCATCCGCGCACCAAGGGCTTCCTCGAGGTCACCGACGCGGATTGGCAACAGGCGATGGAGATCAACCTCTTCTCCGCCGTACGTGCCAGCCGAGCGGCGATTCCCCACCTGCTCCGGCGCGCACCCTCGGCCATCGTCACCGTCTGCTCGGTGAACGCGGCGCTGCCAGATCCCACGGTCATCGACTACAGCGCCGCGAAGGCCGCATTGCGCAGCTTCTGCAAATCGCTGTCGAAAGAGCTGGGACCGTCGGGGGTACGGGTCAACACCGTCAGCCCCGGACCCGTCGAGACCGCCTTGTGGCTGGGGTCCGGCGGCGTGGCCGAGACCTTGGCGGAGGCGCAGGGTCTCGACCCGGCGACGGTGAAATCGGCGGCGGTGGCCGGCACCCCGACGGGCCGGTTCACCCGGCCGGCCGAGGTCGCGCAGATCGTGCTGCTCCTCGCCTCGGAGAGCGCGGGCAACGTGACCGGCACCGACGTACTCATCGACGGCGGTCTGGTCACCAGCCTTTAGTGGAGAAAGCCCAGCAGATGCGGTGCCGCCGCCACCACGCTGAACCTGATCGCGCGGCCGCCGAGACAGGTGAGGCCGAACACGGCGGCACTCATGGGCGTGCGGGCGGCGTAGACGCTGGCGACGAGCAACGGCGGTATCCCCGTGACGGCGCTGGCGAAAAGGATGGGCACGGCCTGCCGCGGCTGGTCGAGGCGAGCCAGCGCCGCCGCGGTCCAGCGCCTGATGGCGCCCTGCGGTGCTCGGGTCGGCTTGGTCAAGCGCCGCCGGAGCCAGGCCGAACGCAGGGCGCCGCGAGCGGTGCAGAAGATCAGCAGTTTCCCGACGGTCTGCCCGACCGCCGCGGCGGTCCCCACGATCCAGGCCGCCTCACCCGTGGTGGCGACGGCGGCCACCACGTAGGGCTCGACCGGGGTGACCGGAAGGAAGGCCGAGACGACACCGACCAGCAGGGCGGTCCCACAGACGACGATCACGCGGGCCGCGGATCCGGCAGGCGCAGGAGAGCCAGCAGGGACACGAGTTTGACGACGGTCACGGCCAGGGCCAGGACGGTCGGGGCGAGCGGCCCTGGGCTCACCGCGACCAGCACGACCAGGGCTCCCGTGTTGAGCGCCTTGGCGGGCGGCGACCAGTTCCAGCGATGGATGGCCGGGCTGACCTGGTCGAAGTAGTTGGGGCTCAGCAACGGCCAGCGCAGGAAGGCCAGACTCAGCAGGTTGTCGACCACCATGAACTGGACGAAGAACACGGTGATCGGCACCGCCATGTCGGGTCGGAGCATCAGCAACCCGGCCGCGCACACGGAGGTGCAGGCGCGGTCGGCGAGGATGTCGAACACGGCGCCGGCCCGGGTCTCCTGCCTCAACAGCCGCGCCGCGAGCCCGTCGAGGATGTCGCCGACCCAGTAGGTGAGGTAGGCGGCGACCAGCAGCGTGGCACTGGCGGTCGTGATCGCTGCGGAGCCGAGACCAACGGCGGCCACGGTACGCACGAGCGTGACGGAATTGGGCACGTTCAGGGAGTGGCCGAGCTTGCTGTCCAACACAGGGCAACGGTGCCGGCCGGGTCCGGTTCCGGGCATCGGGCCACGGGCGGCAATCGCCTGGGTGGGTTCAGCCCACGGGCGTACGTCCCCGGACCGAGGTCGTCACTCCAGGTCGAGCTGTCGCAGGTTCGTGTGGGCCAGCTCGACGATCTCGTCGGCGTTGCCCGAGAGGATCGTGCGGGTCGCGTACAAGGTGAAGCCCTTGATCTGCCCGTAGGTGAGTTTGGGCGGCAGCGACAGTTCCTGGCGGGCGGTGCGGACGTCGACCACCGCCGGCCCGTCGTGGGCCAGGGCATCGCGCAGCGCGGTTTCGAGCTGATCGGCGCTGTCGACGCGTACACCGAAAAGCCCGGCGGCTTTTGCGATCGCCCCGTAGTCCGAGTCGGGCACGTCGGTGCCGTAAGTGACGATGCCCGCGGCTTTCATCTCGAGCTCGACGAACGACAGCGCGCTGTTGTTGAAGACCACGACCTTGACCGGTAGCTGTTGCTGGCGGAGCGTGAGCAGCTCCCCGAGCAGCATCGCGATCCCACCGTCGCCGGACAGCGCGATGACCTGTCGCTTGCGATCGACGGCCTGGACGCCGATCGCCTGCGGAAGGGCGTTCGCCATGCTGCCGTGGGTGAACGAGCCGAGCAGCCGGCGACGGCCGTTCAGGTGCAGGTATCGGGCGGCCCAGATGCTCGGTCTCCCGACGTCGACGGTGAACGCCGCGTCGTCCGTGGCGAGCCGGTCGAGCATCGCCGCGACGTGCTGGGGGTGCAGCGGCCGGCCGCCGCGTCCGGGCTCGGCCAGCCGGTCCAGCCGGGACCGGGCACGGCGGTAGTGGGCGGTCATCCGGTCCAGGTGTGCGGTGTCCGTCTTCGAGCTGAGCAGTGGCAGCAGCGCGTCGACGGTGTCCTTGACCGTGCCGACCAGCGGGACCCGGACGGGTACGCGGCGGCCGATGCGCTCGCCGCGCACGTCGACTTGGACCACCGGCACGTCGTCCGGGTAGAAGGGCTGGTAGGGAAAGTCGGTGCCGAGCATGAGCAGGGCGTCGCAGTGCTCCATCGCGCGATAGCCGGAGCTGAACCCGATGAGACCGGTCATGCCGACGTCGTACGGGTTGTCGTGCTCGACATGCTCCTTGCCACGCAACGAATGCACGACCGGAGCCTTCAGCGTGCCGGCGATGTCGACGAGCTGATCGTGCGCCCCGGCGCAGCCCGCACCGGCCAGAATGGTCACCCGCTGGGCCCGGTTGAGGACTTCCGCGGCAGCGGCCAGCGACGCGTCGTCGGGCCGGATCACGGATTCAGCCTGTCGCACGGCGGCCGGCCACCTCCCGGGGCCGGCGTCGGCGTCGGCGAAGAAGATCTCGCCGGGGATGACCAGGACAGCGACACCGCGGCGCTGCACGGCCGCCCGCATCGCCATCTCCAGCAGTCGTGGCATCTGCTCCGGGATGCTGGCCAGCTCGCAGTAGACGCTGCATTCCGCGAACAACTGCTGGGGATGGGTCTCCTGGAAGTAACCACTGCCGATCTCCGGCGTCGGGATGTGGGCCGCGATCGCCAGAACAGGGACACCACTGCGATTGGCGTCGTACAACCCGTTGATCAGGTGTAGGTTGCCTGGCCCGCAACTGCCCGCGCACACGGCCAACTGACCGGTCAACCCAGCCTCACCGGCCGCGGCGAACGCGGCCGCCTCTTCATGACGCACGTGTTCCCAGGCCAGGTCACCATCGCGGCGCAGGGCATCGGTGAAGCCGTTGAGCGAGTCACCGGGAATGCCGTAGACCCGCCGGACGCCAGACGCCTTGAGCGTCGCGACCATCGCCTGAGCCACCGTACGCGCCATGTCCGCTTCCCCGATTCCGTTCCGCGTTTTCGCTCCCCGACCGATTCTGGTCCTATACGGGAGCCCGGCCGGCGAATATCGAACGTCCACCATGTGCGAACCCGCCGGTGATGCTGCCGGTCCGGCCGCGGTCGGCGCGTGCTGGCGCCGGTCAGTGTGTCCGTCCGGACCATGCCGTCACGATCAAGCGGCGATCAGGTCGCTCCGCCGTAGCGTGCCGCACCGACACCCCGTTCGGACTTCTATCAAGGGAGATCTCGTCGTGCGTAGCACCAGGGCATTGCGCTGGATCGCGGCCGTCGTCATGACGACCACCGCGGCGGTGGTCGGGCTGGTCCAGCCCGCCTCGGCCGCACCGGTGGTGCTGAGGACCGTGCCGATCTACAACCTGCTCACCCTCGAGGCGCAAAAGCCCAAGGTGATGGCCGTGCTGAACGCCTCGACCGGCAACACGGCTCCGATGATCCAGGCCCCCTTCAGCGAGCCATTGCCGAACAACGACTTCATCGTCATGGAACGGGAGGGCACCGCCAACCTGTACCGGCTCAAGCCACAGCACACGTACACCAATGACGGCAACGTGCACAACGACAAGTGCCTCGCGGTGAAGAACGCCGACGGGGGCAACAACATCCCGATCGTCAACGCTGCGTGTACGTACGACGACACCGACAACGACGTCTGGAAGCTGGAGTACGGCTATCTCGACCAGTTCACCGGCGCCTACTTCATCTCGCCGCCGCTCGGGAGCGGGTCATCGCCCGGGCGGCGGCGTCGCGCGCCGCCGGCGTTCGGCGACGTGCGCCCGCAGGGTCTCGGCTTCGGGCATACGCAGGTTGGCGTAGAGGGCGACAGCCCGTCCGAAGTGGAGGCCAGCGTCGGTGGGGGACCCAAGTGCGTCGTGCGCGTGGCCAAGGCCGGCGTGCGCACGCGCCTGCTCGTCGCGGGCGCCACTGATCGTGGTCAGGGTGAGTGCCGCGGTGTGGTGGTCGAGTGCCTCGGCGTGCTGTCCGGTCGCCCGCGCCGCCTCACCGAGGCCGTTGCGCGCATTGCCTTCGCCGTTCTGGTCGCCGAGCTCCCGGAACATCGTCTCCGCCTGCCGCAGCAGGTCGGCCGCTTCGGTGTGGCGTCCGAGCTCCGGGTAGACGACTCCGAGGCTGGCCATCGCCGACGCCTCGCCGCTGCGGTCGCCGTTGCGTTGGTACTGGCGTAGGGACCGAAGATAGAGCTCGGCAGCCCTGCTGTGGTGGCCGCGCCGGTGCTCGACGCGGCCGAGCCGTTCGAGCGCGTCGCCGTCGCCGGGTGCGTCGCCGATGGTGCGGCACAGCGTGAGGGCCCGCTGAACGTGGCCCGCTGAGGCATCGAGGCGTCCCAGTTGGTACTCGTCCCGGCCGAGGTTGATCAACGCCCGTACCTGACCGAGCTGGTCCCCGACGTCCAGATAGCGGTTCAGCGCGCGCCGGTGGAGGTCGGCCGCGGGGCCGTAGCGCCCACGGCGCTGCTCGACGCTGCCGAGGTTGTTCAGTGCCCGCGCTTCGCCGCCGCGGTCGCCGACGTGCCGGAAATGCCTCCGGGCGGTACGCAGGTAGTCGGCGGCCAGATCGAACTGCCCGCACTTGAAATGGAAGCAGCCGAGACCGTGCAGGGCATGTGCCTGAGCGGCCCGGTCGCCGTCGAGTCGTGCGGCGGCCAGCGCGTGGCGATAGATGATCAATGCGTCCGTGTAGTGGCTGGCCTCGAGATAGCGAAACAGCACGGTCGCGAGACGGATCGCGTGGCTGCCCCGGCCGTGCGCTGCGGCGTATGCGACCACCGCGACCAGGGTGGGTCGCTCGGCGTCGAGCCAGGCCAGGGCGGACGCGGCAGCGGACAGGTCGGGCATGGGCGTCGGCGACTCCGGCACCCGCGGCCGCCGGTGCGCCTCGGCGGGATGCAGGACGTCCATCGCCGCTGCCGCGGTGGCCAGGTAGAAGTCGAGGAGCCGGCCGTACGCCGATGCGCGTTCCCGCTCTCCGCAGAGTTGTATCGCGTACGCCCGGAGGAGGTCGTGCATGCCGTGCCGGCCGGCGTCGTTGGCCTGGGTCAGGTGCGCACGGCCGAGCGCGGCCAGCGTGCGACCCGCCTGGCGGGGCGTGGTGTCGGCCAACGCCGCCGCGGCGTACGGGTCGAGATCCGCTCCCGGATGGAGCCCGAGCAGCCGGAACGTTCGGGCGTCGTCGGCGCTCAGGTTTCGCATCGACCAGGAGAAGACCGTGGCGACGGCGGCCCGGGGATCGCCGCCGGCGTCCAGGGACCGCAGCCGCTGATGGTGGTCGGCCAGCTCGGCGACGAGGTCGGCGAGTGGCGTCTGGCTACGCGCGGCAGCCAGCTCGGCCGCGACCCGCAGCGCCAACGGAAGGTGGGCGCACTGCCGGGCGAGCGCCACGACAGCGTCGAGCGATGCCTGCGCCCGCGTGCCGAGCAGCCGGCGGAGCAGGACGACTGACTCGTCCTCGCGCAGGAGGTCGAGGTCGACCCGCCGGGCGCCCTGGGTCGCGACGAGGCCGGCCAGGTCGTCGCGGCTGGTGACCACGACGGCGCAGCCGGCGGTGCCCGGCAGCAGCGGCCGGACCTGCTCGGCCGTGCCGGCGTTGTCGAGCAGCATCAACACGCGCCGGCCAGCCAGCTCCGTGCGGAGCTGTGCGGCCCGCTCGTCGACCGTGAGGGCGAGGTCCGCGCCCGGCACGCCGAGGCCGGTGAGGAGCCGCGCCAGTGCGTCGGCGGGGTCCAGTGGCGTGTCGGGGTCGTACCCCCGGAGGTTCAGGTAGAGCTGGCCGTCCGGGAACTTCTCGGCGACCAGGTGCGCCCAATGGACGGCCAGCGCGGTCTTGCCCGCGCCGGCGGTGCCGGCGACCACCGCGACGGAGTCCGTGGTGAGCAACTGGTCCAGCGCCGCCAACTGCGGGGTGCGACCGACGAACGGCGACGTTGCGGCTGGGAGCTGGGCGGGAATGCGCCGCGCCGGCCGGTCCGCCGGCGCCGCACCGGTCGCGGGCCGCGCGCCGCGCAGGATGCGCAGGTGGATGTCGGCGAGCGCGGCGCCCGGCTCGACTCCAAGCTCGTCCGCGAGCACGGCGCGCAGGTCCGCGAACACCCGCAGGGCGGCCGCCCTCTCGTCGGCGGCCGCGAGCGCGAGCATCAGCCGGCCGTGCACGGCCTCCTGGAGCGGCTCTTCACGACAGAGCGCCCGCAGGGCGGGAATCGCCCGCTCACCGGCGCCGAGCGCGATGGCGGCGTCGGCGTAGGCCACGGTGGCGGCGATCCGCCGCTGCCCGGCGGCAATGGCAGCCGGATGTTGGCGCAGGCGGTCACCCGCGTCGACGAGCGCGGGTCCGCGCCAGCAGCGCAGCGCGTCCGCGTACAACTCGGCCGCCTGCGCCGGGTGGCCGTCCGTCCAGGCGGCCTGAGCACGCGTCTCGAGATCCTCGAACCGCGCCAGGTCGACCTCCTGGAAGCTCAGCTCAGCCGCGTAACCGAGACCGGCGAACCGCACGGTGTGGCCGGCCGGGCCGAGCAGCGCGCGCACCTCACCGACGTAGAGCTGGACCAGGTTGCGCGCGGTCCGCGGTGGCCGGTCTCCCCACAGCGCGTCGACGAAGTCGTCGACGGGCACGGTCCGGCCGTGCTGCAGGGCGAGGAGCGCGACCACCGTGCGCTGCCGCTCGGACCGGATGTCCAACGGGGAACCGTTGACGACGACGTCCAGCGGGCCGAGCACGCCGATGCGCAGTTGCCCGCCGCTGCCGCCGGCGGCGGTCAAGACGGACAGCAACGCCTCGTGCTCCTGGACGCTCAGCGCCAGTGCGTCGAGCAGGCCGCGAACCGATCGCGACCGCGGCCGCCCGATCCGGCCCTGCTCGATGTCGCGCACCGCGCGCACGCTCAGGCCCGCCCGCCGGGCCAGTTCCTGCTGGGTCAGGCCGGCCGCCGACCGATGCCGGTGGATCGCCGCTCCGACGTATGCCGCTTGGTGCTCGCCCACGACCGTCCCGCACTCACAGACCTGAATGGATCGCCCATGGTAGTGGTCCCGGTGCAGCACCGTACGGTGGCGCGACGCCATCATCGCTTGATCGATACCAGGGGGTGTGGCGTCGCGCTGACCAGCGCTGACGCGTCATAACCGGCATACGACCGGCAGCACCACCGGCGGCTTCCCGCCTATCGAGACGTCAGCTTCGCGCCGCGAGCCGGCGGCGTTCCGATTGGACCACCTCGTTGAGCCGTTCCAGGTCGCCTTGCGCTGCGGCCGATCACTGGTCAGAAGAACGCCGACAAATCGCGGAACGCAATCGCCCCTACCTGGCAGCGGCTCCAAGGTGGGCCGCGAAGGCCGGTCCGCGTGTAGACCGCTATTTGTCGAAGCGGATCTCGACTCGGCGGTTCTTCGCCCGGCCGGCGGGGTTGTCCTTGCCATTCGCGGTGGTTTCCACCGCGATCGGTTCGCTCTCGCCGTGTCCGGTGGCCTTGAAGGTCACCGAGGTGCCGGCCAACAGCGCCTTGAGCGCGATCCGGACGGTCTCGGCGCGCCGGCGTGACAGCTCCAGGTTGTCGGTCGGGTTGCCGATCGCGTCCGTGTGACCATCGATCAGGATCACACCCTTGGCCTGGCCCCGGATCCGATCGGCAATCCGCGCCAGCTTCTGATGCGCGGCCGCCGTCAGATTCGCCTTCCCGAACTTGAACAACACGTCGGCGCCGAGGGTGAGTTCGACCCGATCGGTGCTCTCGGCCTCGGTGCTGTCACCTTCGATGCTCCCGGTGACGACGAAAACATCCACCGCGGCGGTCACCACGTCGATTACCGGGGCGGTAACCCCCTCGTCGTTGGCGTCCAGGCGTGGCCCACCAACCGCGATCGTCTCGAGGTCCGGCGTGGCGGCGGGTATCGCCCACGCCGCAGTGGGAAAGAGCATCGCCATGGTGCCCGCGATCGTGGCCGCGAGTCGCCCCAGCGGGCCGCTAGCCGAGCGGAACATTCTCGAACACCGGGATCTGCGGGATGATCAGGTCGATGGCCGTGACGTCGGCGGGCGGAGCCCCGAAGGTGGCGAAGAGCTCGGCCGTCTGCTGCGGCTTCACGAACACCGCGTTGAGGTTGGTCGAGGCGAGAAACTCCTCGTTGGCGTTACGCGCCACCAGATACTGCTTGTGGTTCTTGCGATCGAGCAGGTAGACGCCGGAGAAGCTTTGCTTGTTGTCGACGCTTCTGGTCGCACCGGCGAAGGTGTCATTGATCTGCCAACCCAACGAGGAACCCTGCCCGTCCGGCGTCAGGTTCGTCACCTGGACGTTGATGGTCACGAACCCTTGATCCCGACGCGGCCCGTACAGGTCAATCTTGATCGGCACAGCCTCGCCCGCGTAGCTGACTTGCGCCTCCACTGTCGCCACAATCGCCCCCCGCTGCTGCGGCCCGCCCTGCGCCTGGCCGCCGGCGGGAGCCTGCTGGCCCGCCGGGATGCCGGCGGTCTGCTCCCGGCCCGACTTCGAGCCGGGCATGCAGCCGCTGGTCAGCAGCGTTGCGGCCAATGCCAACGTGACCGCGGTCCTCGCCCTGGGCAATCGCACGATGTTGCCTTTCGTTCGTGATCCGTTCGCGAGTGACGTTACTGATGATCAGACCGGCCTTTATCCCTGATCCATGCCACGCTGACCAGCCGCCAGCCCCCGCACGGTCAACGCGGACCGGCTCACCGTCGCGCGTCGGGAACCCAACTGCCGTGGACGCCGAGCGGCCGTCGATATCCGCGACGCCGCCCTTGTCGAGCTCGCGAACTCATCGAAGTCACCTAGGCCCTGGCCGAAGGTGCGACGTGACGGCTGTTTGAGATGCCTTTGGCGGTCTGCCTGAGGATCCCCGCCCTCAGCGGTCTTCGGCCGGCCGACCACTGTGGATGGTTGTGAGCCTCTAGGTGCGGTCCTGTTTGCGGTGCCGGCATCGCCAGACGGCCGCCGTGTCGTGGATCGGGGAGGTCGATGCCGGCCACGATCAGGAGTTCCGCTGCCTCCACCCGGAAGGCGCACGGAAATCGGCCGAGACACCCAGCGATAGCGCACCGGGTGGGGTCGTTCGGGTTGCGGCCGTGTTCCAGATAGCTGCGGTTCCATGCTTCGACCCGGGCTGGGTCGGGTGGCTTGCCGTAGAACATCGCCAACACCTCCTGCGGGTGCCGCGGCAGACAGCGGCCCGGAGCTCTCGTCACGGACCGCTGCCGCCGCAGGCCGGTGCCCGGATCCCGGTGCGGGCGAGGCGGGCCCGCGACGACGCTGGGGCGTACCCGGGAAATGGGCATGGCCATCTGGGAGCGCCGGGGCGGGTCGGTGACGGGGCTCCGAACCCGCCCCGGCTCGGAACGGGCGGGTGCCCGAACCGGGGGTGAAGGAGCCCGTTCGCAAGGGCCAACTCGGAAGCGAACACCTTCAGTGATACATGCTGCCAGGGCAACTCTGGCACGTCTACCTTGCCTCGCAACTTTGGTTAGTCGTCTTGTGGTTGCAAGATTGCAACAGGGGTGATCTACTGGACAGGCCAACTCGGAAGTGAGCCGATGTCCCCTTACAAGCCGGACTACCGACGCGTCGCTGACGACCTCCGCGAGCAGATCAAGGACGGTCGGCTGGCGCCAGGTGCCAAGCTGCCGACCAAGCGCGAGATGTGCGCGCAATACGGGGTGAGCAGCCAGACCATCGAGTCCGCCATGCTGGTCCTCAAGACCGAGGGCCTGCTCGACGGCCGCCAGGGCAAGGGCGTCTACGTCGCCCGTCCGGAGAGCGAAGGGTGACCGTCGACCTCATCTCGGTCGACGACGTCGAAGCGGCGGCCCGGGCGATCGCCGGCTCGGTGGTGCGCACCACCGTGTTGCCGGCGGCCTGGGCCCCCGGCCTGCACCTCAAGCCCGAAAGCCTCCAGCCTGTCGGTTCGTTCAAGCTCCGCGGCGCCACCAACGCGATCTCGCGGCTGACACCCGAGCAGCGCGCCCGCGGCGTCGTCACGCACTCGTCGGGCAATCACGGCCAGGCATTGGCGTACGCCGCCCGGGTCTTCGCCGCCCCTTGTGTCGTCGTCATTCCTGAGACGGCACCGGACATCAAGATTGCGGCGGTACGCGACATCGGCGCGGAAGTCGTCATGGTCCCGCCGAGTCAGCGGGTGGTGGTGGCGCAGAAGTTGGCCGACGAGCGCGGCCTCACGCTGATCCCGCCGTACGACCATCGCGACATCATCGCCGGTCAGGGCACCGTCGGCCTGGAGATTCTCGAGGACTGCCCGGACGTCGACGTGGTGCTCGTTCCCGTCGGTGGCGGCGGGCTCGCATCCGGTGTGGCGACGGCGATCAAGGCCCGCCGGCCCTCGGCGAAGGTGTTCGGCGTCGAGCCGGACCTGGCCGGTGACGCGCACGAGTCATTGCTTCGCGGCACCATGGTCACCTGGGACGTCGCGGACCTGATCAGGACCAGCGCCGACGGCCTACGGGTGCCGCTGAGCGAGCTCACCTTCGAGCATCTGCACGCCCGGCTGGACGGCATCGTCACCGTCACCGAAGCGCAGATCACGGCGGCCACGAGTCTGTTGGTGCGGCGGTCGCGCCTGGTGGTCGAGCCGAGTGGGGCCGTGTCGACGGCGGCGTTCCTGTTCCGGCGCGACCAGTTGCCGCCGGGCAAGACGGTCGCGGTCATCTCTGGCGGCAATGTGGACCCCGCGGTTCTCGCCGCAGCGGCGGCCGCCTGAATATCTTCGGGCCCGGTTGGGTACTGACGCTCCATCCACAAACCTGGAGGAGTGCCGGCATGTCCTACCCGACCAGTCCCGCGCGGCCGCGTAGCTCGGCCGCCCGCATCTGCACCATCATCGCGTTCGTCTTCGCCGTGCTCGCGGTGCTCATCTCGCCGCTGATCTTCGGCCTGCTCGGCCTGATCCTGGGCGTCGTCGGTGCGGTGCTCGGCGACAAGCCGCTCGGCTGGTACGCGGCCGGGGCCAGCGTCGCCGGCGCGGTGCTCGGCATCATCATCAGCTCCGCGCTGATGAACTGACGAAGGAAGGGTCCCTTGTTATCGCTTTCCGCATAACAAGGGACCCTTATTAACGCCCCGCGAAGTCAGTCGGCCAGGCCGACACGGTCGAGGACCCATGCCGCGATGAACGCCTCGTCCTTCCAAGCGTCGTAGCGGCCGCTCGGCCCGCCATGGCCCGCGCCCATCTCGGTCTTGAGCAGATAGTGCCCGCGCGGTGCGGTGGCCCGCAGCCTGGCCACCCACTTCGTCGGCTCGTGGTAGAGCACGCGGGTGTCGTTCAGGCTGCTGGCCGCCAGGATCGCGGGATAGTCCACATCAGACACGTTCTCGTAGGGCGAGTACGACTTCATGTACGAGTAGACCTCGGGGTCGGCGAGCGGGTTGCCCCACTCTTCCCACTCCATCACGGTCAGCGGCAGCGACGGGTCCAGGATGGACGTCAACGGGTCCACAAAGGGCACCTCGGCGACGATCGCGGTGAACGCCTGCGGTGCGAGGTTGGCGATCGCACCCATCAGCAGGCCGCCGGCCGAGCCGCCACGGGCGACCAGTCGGTCCGCCGAGGTCCAGCCGGCCTTCGTGAGGTGCTGGGCGCAAGCGACGAAATCGCTGAACGTGTTCTTCTTGGCCAGCAGCTTGCCGTTCTCGTACCAGTGACGCCCCATCTCGCCGCCGCCGCGCACGTGTGCGACCGCGAAGACCATGCCCCGGTCGAGCAGGGACAGCCGCGGCACGGAGAACCACGGGTCCATCGAGGCCTCGTACGAGCCGTAGCCGTAGAGCACGCACGGCGCCGAGCCGTCGCGCGGCGTGCCCTTGCGGCGGATCAACGAGATCGGCACGCGCGTGCCGTCGTCGGCCAGCGCCCACTCGCGGTGCTGCTCGTAGTCTTCCGGGTCGAACTCGCGCCCGTCCGGGCCTGGCTGGACCGGCTTGCGCTTGCGCAGCACCAGCTCGCCGGTGGCCAGTTCGTAGTCGTACACCGACTCCGGCGTGGTCAGTGACGTGTAGCGCAGCCGTACGCTGCCGGTCTGGTATTCCGGGTTGGCGTCGAGGTTGACGCTGTAGATCGGCTCAGGGAACCGCATGTCGTAGCCCTCGGTCTCGCCGAGCGGCAGGATGCGCAGGCCACTGAGGCCGTCGCGGCGCAGCGAGACGACCAGGTGCTCGGCGAACGCGTCGACCGACTCCAGCCGCGTGCCGGGCTGGTGGGGAACCATCGTCACCCAACTGGACGGGTCGTCGATCGACGTGTACGCGAGCTCGAAGTCCTCGGCGCCGTCGTTGTGCAGGATCAGGAACCGGTGTCCGTGGTGCTCGACCGAGTATTCGATGCCCTGCCGGCGGGGGGCGATCAGCGCGGGCTCGGAGGCCGGGTCGGCGGAGGAGATCACCCGCACCTCGCTGGTGATCTTGCTGCCGGCCTCGATCAGGATGTAGCGCTGCGAACGGGTCAGGTCGACTCCGACCCAGAAACGTTCGTCGGGCTCCTCGTACACGATCACGTCGTCGCTGGTCGGCGTCCCGACCGAGTGCCGCCAGACGCGGTAGGGGCGCCACGCGTCGTCGACGGTCAGATAGAAGAGCGTGCCACCGTCGTACGACCAGGCGGTGCCGTAGAAGGTGTCGGGCACCTCGTCGGGCAGTACCTCGCCGGTGCGCAGGTCCTTGATCTTCAGCGTGAAGCGCTCGTCGCCGATGAAGTCGGTCGAGTAGGCGAGCTGGTTGCCGTCGGGGCTGACGTCGAACGCGCCCAGCGAGAAGAACTCGTGCCCGTCGGCGAGGGCGTTGCCGTCGAGCAGGATCTCCTCGCCCGGCAGCGGTGCGCCGTCGCCGGTGGTCGGCGGTGTGGTCTGCGCGGGGTCGCCCGCCGGCACGCGAGCGTGGATCGGGTACTGCTGCCCCTCGACCGTGCGGGTGTAGTACCAGAAGTCGCCCATCCGGGTCGGCACCGAGAGGTCGGTCTCCTGCGTGCGCATCCGGATCTCGCCGAACAGCTTCTCCCGCAGCGGGGCCAGATGCGCGGTCACCGCTTCGGTGTACGCGTTCTCCGCCTGGAGGTGCGTGAGCGTGTCGGGATCGTCCTTTTCCGCGAGCCACGCGTAGTCGTCGATGATCGTGTCGCCGTGGTGAGTGCGTTCCTGCTGGACCCGCTTGGCGACAGGGGCTTTCGGCTCGTCGGTCACGCAGTCACGCTACCCGGCCCGGCGTTCGATGGCGTTGCGGGTCGTTCGAACATGTGTACGATTGCGCCATGACTTTGCCGGGGGGCTCCGACGTGGGGAGGCGGCTGGCTTCGATCTGTGGTGAGGGGTTCGCGCGCGAGGCCGGCCC
The DNA here is from genome assembly GCF_900107455.1 of Asanoa ishikariensis. Taxonomy (GTDB): domain Bacteria; phylum Actinomycetota; class Actinomycetes; order Mycobacteriales; family Micromonosporaceae; genus Asanoa; species Asanoa ishikariensis. Next base: position 626,314 of record NZ_FNQB01000001.1, read on the forward strand.
CGCCGATGACGTGGTCGGCGTCCCCGCACGGTGGGTGGCCGCACCCGGCACGGTGGAGGCGGCCTCGGCGGTCCTGGCACTGGCCGCCGCCAACGATCTCGCGGTCGTCCCGCGCGGTGCGGCGACCAAGCTCGACTGGGGGGCACCGCCCGCCCGGCTCGACTTGCTGGTCGACACCGGTCGGCTGGCCGGCATCTGGCACCGCGACGCCGGCGAGCTCAGCGTCGAGGTCGGCGCCGGCACACCCGTGCGTGCCGTGCAGGCCGCGCTGGGCCAGCGTGGCCACCGGTTGGCCTGCGACCCCCGCTCGATCGGCGCGACACTCGGCGGCATCCTGGCGGCCGACGAGAGTGGCCCACTGCGGCACCGCTACGGCACGCCGTGCGAGCAGGTGGTCGGCGTGAGCTATGTCGACGCCGAGGGCCGGCTGCATCACTCCGCGGGCTGGTCGATGCGCGGTGCCGACGGCCCCGGGCTCAACCAGGTGCTGTGCGGCTCGCAGGGCGCGCTGGCCCTGCTGGTCTCGGCGACCCTGCGCACCCAGGCGGCGCCGGCCGCCCGGGTCTGGGTGACCCGCTCGGTGTGGACCCCGCTCGAAGTGCACGACCTGGTCCGCCAGGCGCTGGCCGCGTCGGTGGCCCCGTCGGCGATCGAGGTCGACCTGCCGGCACACCGGGCGATCCTGATCCCGCGCCAGCGCAGCCGCCAGGGTCCGGGCACCGTGGCCCTCCTGTTGGAGGGCTCGCGTGCCGACGTCATCGAGCGGGCCGAGCAGGTGGTCGGGGTGCTCGGCGGCGATGCCCGGGCGGTGGAGACGCCGCCGCGCTGGTGGCATCGCTATCCGTTCGAGCCGGGTGAGGTCGCGCTGCGCCTGTCGGTTCCGATCAGCGACCTGCACGCGGCCATCTACGCGTTGCGCGACGCGGTGGGCGGCCCGGTGCCGGTGCGCGGCGCGGCGGGCATCGGCGTCGTCCACGCGGCGCTACCGGCGAGCCTGGGCGGCGAGCGGGTGTCCGCGATCCTCACCGCCGTCCGTGGCGTGCTGCTGTTCCGCGGCGGCACCTGCGTGGTGACCTCGGCGCCGCCGGCGATCCGCCAGGCGATCGACATGTGGGGCCCGGTGGCCGCCCTGCCGACGCTGCGGGAGGTGAAAGAACGCTTCGACCCGCAGCGGCGCATGGCGCCGGGCCGCTACATCGGTGGCCTATGAGGCCTTCTTGCCGGGCGCGACGATCTCGTGCACCAGGCCATACTCGCGGGCTTCCTCGGCGGTGAGCTGGCGGCCGCGCGACAGGTCGTCCTCGATGCGGCTGCGGGGCTGGCCGGTGGCTTGGGCGATCCGCACGATCAGGTCGTCCAGGACACGCAGGTGATGGCCCGCGGCGTGGGCGACGTCCTCTGCGGTGCCGGAAACGCCCGCGGCCCGTGGCTCCCGGAGGCGGAACCGGGTGTGCGGGAAGGCCCGCCGGTGCGATGCGATCGCGTACAGGCCGACTGCCGCGCCGCCGATCTCGGCGGAGGCGAGGGCGTGCACGGGCGCGTGCATCACGTCGACGGCGTCGATGACGGCGAAGACCGCGTCCAGGTCGCCGTCGGGGCTGCGCAGGTGCAGCTCGACCGGGTCCTGGCCCTGCGCGTCGAGGGTGAGCAGCGTCGCGGCGGTCCGGGTGGCGGCCGCGCCGGTCACGATGCCCTGGAGCAGGACGATGCGCCGGTCGAAGAGCTTCTCCTCGAGCCACGGCGCCAACGGCGGCGCGCTGTCGGCCGGTTGCTGCTCGGACCACTGCGGTGTCCCGGGCGGCAGGTTCCACCGGCGTGGGTGCTCGTCGAGGGGCATCGTCAGTCCCTTCCGTCGTGGGCGCGACCGAGTCACCGGGTGCTCCGATGTCGACGGTCGTCGCCGCGGGTAGCTGAGACGGACCGGGCGGTCGACTGGGTGTCGAATCGCCGCGCGGCTGCGTCGAGCCCTCCGCCGACCGTATACCGGGCAGGCGGCACAGGCCGTGATCGTTCGCGCGCGGCGAACACCCTGGGCGGTCGGGTCTTGTGGCAGTTGCCTGCCGGGGCCGATTGGGTGGGCGGGTCAGGCGGGGGCGACCGGGGGATCGAGGGGTCCGCCGGCGTTGTCGTCGTCGCGGCGCGCGGCGCGGGTCGGGGTCTCGACCGGCTCGGTGGCCTCGTATTCGACCTTGCCGCCCGGGTGGAAGAGGGCGAAGCAGAGGGCCACGAACAGCGCGACGGCCATGCCGTAGAAGACCACGCGGCTGGCTTCCGCGTAGTCGCGTTGGATGGCGGCGAACGCGGCATCCCGGATCGAGGGCGGGAGCGCGGACGCCGCGTTGCTGGCACCGGTCGAAGTCATCAGGGAGTTGGCGGCGGTGGCCGCGTCGGCGCTGGGTACGCCCAGGCCGGACAGCGACGTCGTGATCTTGTCCCGGCCGACCTGGAGGAGCACCGTGCCCAGGATGGCCAGGCTCAGGCTCGACCCGTAGTTGCGCAGCGTCTGGGTGATGCCGGTGACCTCACCGTACGAGGCGTTGATCGCGCGGTTGACCGCGTCCGTGCTGGCCGGACCCAGGAAGAAGCCGATGCCGGCGCCGGAGAGGATGATCCAGTACCACTGGCTGCCTTCGGACAGGGTGGTCAGGCTGCGGGCCCAGAACGCGAAACCGATCGTGCCGAGCACGCAGCCCACGATCATCGGGCGGCGGGCGCCGCCCTGGTCGAGCATGCGGCCGCCGATCTGGGCCGCGACCACGAAGCCGCCGAAGAAGATGAGCAGGTAGAGCCCGGCGCCGCTGGCGGACTGGCCCAGTGAGATCTGCGAGTAGACGCTGGCGAAGAAGAACAGCGGCACGAAGGCCATCAGGCCGAAGAACAGGACCGCGTTGTCGATGGTGAACGCGCGGTCCCGGAAGATCCGCACCTTGATCAGCGGGGTCTCGGTGCGAAGCTCGACCAGCACGAAGATCACGAGGATCGCGAAGCCGGCGACGATGCACAGCCAGGTGCGCCAGCTATCCCAGCCCCACGAGCTCGCCTGCTGGAGGCCGAGCACGCTCAATGCCATGCCGGCGACGATCAACCCCGCGCCGCGCCAGTCGAGCTTTTCGCGGCGGTGGGCCGGGTTCACCCGGGCGTACCAGGTCAGCACGATCGCGATGATCGCCACCGGTACGTTCACCCAGAAGATCGCCCGCCAGGTGTACTGGGTGAGCCAGCCGCCCAGGATCGGCCCGATCGCGGTCAGGCCGCCGCTGATGCCGAAGAAGATCGCCAAGGCCCTGCCTCGCTGCCGCAGCGGAAAGGCGGCGACCACGATGGCCAGCGCGGCCGGGAACAGCAGCGCGGCGCCGAAGCCCTGGATGACCCGGAAGATGATCAACCACGCCTCGGCCCCGTCGCCCTCCGGGGTCGCGCCGCACAGGGCCGACGCGACGGCGAAGATGGTCACGCCGATCAGGACCATCCGCCGGTGGCCGAGGATGTCGGCGAGCCGGCCGCCGAAGGCGAAGAAGGCCGACAACGACAGCAGATAACCGTTGATCACCCACTGGATCGCGGACGCCGAGATGCCGAGCTCTCCGGAGATGTCGGGCACGGCGATCGACACGATCGTCTGGTCGATGAACGTCATCGCGACGGCGAACACCATCGCCGCGAGCGCGGTGTACTTGTTCGACCCGGGCTCAGCGGTGGGTGTCATCAATACACGCTAAACGGGCATAGCCCTCAGCGGGTTGTATTCGGTGGCGTGGCGGCCACGCACTGCAAGCCGTCGGCCGAGGTCACAGCGGTGTCGAACCCGGCAGCCACGAAACGCGCCGCCGCCCGCGCCGCGATCTCGTCGGACCGCCCTGGCGTGGGTCCACGGCCCCAACAGGCGTACATCGTGCCGCCCGGCACCAACAGCCGCCGCAGCAAGGCAAGCTCCTCACGCGCGGGCGTGGTCCAGAACAGATTCACGTTGATCGAGAAGATCTTGTCGAAGCGGCCCAGCTCACCGACCCCGTCGAGAGTGAACGGTGCCTGGACCACAGCCAGCCGCCCGGCCTCGACGCAGTCGGCGTTTCGGGCCAGCGTCTTCTTGACCGCCGTAAGCGATCGATCGATCGCTGTCATCGACCCGCTACGCAGGCGTCCACAGACCAACGCGGCCGCCGTCCCGCCACCGCAGCCGATCTCCATGATCCGCTCGGCCGGACCAGGATCGACCCGGTCGACCGACCACCGGATCCGATCCACGAGCTACCTCCCAGGTCCGTCTCCTACCGATCATCGCAGCCCTCGCTGAACCGGACCGCCGCCAACGAAGCTCCAGATCCCTTGATCACTTTCCAGCGGACGCGATCAAGCGCATGTCGCCCAGGTTGCTGTCGCTGGATGGGTGGCGTGGGCCGGTGGCGGGCGGCCATGCAGGGGTGGCTGGGCTGCTGCGGTCGGGTGGGTGCGGGGGCAGGGGCGAGCGGCCCGGGTGGTGGTGCGGGGCAGGTGGCGAGTGATTGTGGGTGCGTGGCCAGGGCTGTTGGCGCTGGGTGGGTGGCCAGGGCTGGTGATGCTGGGTGGGTGGCGCGGGCCGTTGACGAGTGGTCGTGCGTGGTTGGTTGGGCTGGTGGCCGCCGGTGGCTGGCTCGGGCTGTGCCCCGCCGATCGTCGCGGCCAGGCATGGCCGCGCTTATGGTCGACGACCCGCTGGCGTGTCGGCCGCCCGCGAGTGGCATCGCCTGGGAGCACACGTGTTCTTGCATGTACGTACGTGCAAGAACACGTCGGGGTTGGAGAACATCACCCGTCCCCGCGCGACACGCTCGCAGGAACGCAACACGCCGTCGCGACAACCTGGATGGGACGTCTCGGCTGACGAGGATCGGCCGGGCGCTGGGGCGGCCAACGGGCTGAATCGCCGAGATCGATGAGACATACGGCAGATGCCCTAGGCCGGAGGCAACCGCTCCGGGAGGGGGCGGCTAGTTGGGCAAGGCGTCGTTGCGGAGGACGAGGATCGCGATGTCGTCTCGGGGGGTGTCTGCGGAGAAGCCGAGCACAGTGGTTTTGAGTCGTGCCGCGACTACGTCCGCCGAGTACCCCGCCAACGGAGCCGCCGCGTCGCGTAGGCGTTCCGGGCCGAACAGGTCGCGTCCCCGGCGTCGCTCGGTGACTCCGTCCGTGTAGAAGACCAGGGCGTCGCCTGGGCGCAGGGTCAGCTCGGCCACCGGGGTCGCTACTTCGTCTAGCAGGCCGAGCGCAGTGCCACCCGTACCCACGAACGTCGCTCGGCCGTCGGCGCGGACCGCGACCGGGCGGTCGTGGCCGGCCAGGTGCAGTGAGACCGCGAGGTCGCCCTCGCCCGACGGGGCGGGGCCGACCGCGGCCAGCGCTAGCGTGCAGTAGCGCCCGCCGCCGCGTTCGACCAGCGTCTCGTTGAGTCGGGCCAAGGCCTCGGGGAGCGGCCGGCCGTCGTGGACCAGCACGCGGATCACGTCGCGGACCAGGCCGGTGACCGCCGCTGCCGGCACGCCCTTGCCGGAGACGTCGCCGACCACCACCAGCCAGCGGTCGTCGGTGAGTGGGACCACGTCGTAGAAGTCGCCGCCGACCTCGGCCGCGTCGCCTGTCGGCACGTACTCCGCCGCGAAGCCGATGCCCTTGACCACCGGTAGGACCGGCGGGAGCAGCGACTGTTGGAGGGTGTGTGCGACCTTGCGGCGCTCCTCGTGGATCCGGGCGTTCTCGATCGCCAGGCCGGCCCGTCGGGCCACGTCCTCGATCACCGCGATCTCGTCCGGGTCGTGGCGGTGACGTTGGTGCCGGCCTACCGCCAGCGTGCCGAGCCGCTGCCCGCGGGCCACCAGCGGCACCGCGAAGCCTTCCATGGGCGGACCGAGCGGCACCTGCGCCTCGGTCCGGGACGCCTCGCGCAGCCGGGACAGCATCGACTCCGGGCCGGACTCCGCGAGCACCGCGTGCAGGCGGGGGAGCATCGACTCGTCGGCGTGGCTCGCCGCGGCGAGGTGCAGCCGGCCCCACTCGTCGGTGGTGTGCACCGCGCACCACTGGCCCAGCCGGGGCACTACGAGCTGCGGGATCAGGGCCATTGTCAGCTGTACGTCGAGCGACTGGGCCAGCAGTTCGCTCGCCTCGGCCAGGAACGTGAGCCAGCTCTGGCGCCGCATGTCGGCACGGCGCAGCCGGTCGTTCTCCACATAGAGCGAGAGCCGTTCGGCCACCAGCGCGGCGAGCGGCTGGGCGTAGCTGGACGGCGCGGCGTCGAGCTCGAGCTCGCCGCTGTACGGCCGGTTGACCGCCAGCGGGGTCCGCAGCAGCTCGTCGTCCGGCCGGGGTGGGCGGCCGTAGCGCGCGAGTACCCGGGAGCCGGCACCGTCGCCGCGGTCGAGGCGGACCACGCCGCCGGCCGCGCCGACCATCTCCGCGACGCGGGAGAGCAGGTCGTTGGCGAAGTCGGGCAGTGGATCATCGGCGTACGGGTCCGGGGCGGTCTGGCTGAGCTGGGCCATCTCGGTCGCCGTGGGGGTCGGGCCGGGAGTGGGCGGGGCCGCGACGGGCACGCTGCCGAGCACCGCGCCGGTCGCCAACTGCCGGGGTACGACCGCGTGTGGCGAAACTGACCCGTCAGATCTGTCGAGCCGGAACCAGACGCCCTTGCGTGCCCCTTCGTGGATCGTGCCCCAGCGGGAGGCGAAATGGTCGACAAGCAACAATCCACGCCCCCTTTCCGAAATTTCGGAAATGTCCGAAGCGTCGGCTCGGGGTCTCGCCAGCACCGTCTCGATCGGCCCGCCCGCGAAGTCAGTGACCGTCACCGTCAGGCCGACGCCGTCGGCTGACACCTCGATATCGAGGTCAGTCCCCGCGTGGACGACCCCGTTGGTCGTCAACTCCGTGGTCAGCAGCAACGCCTCGTTGCTCAGGTCGTCGAGCCCGGCTTCGGCCAGAACGGCACGCACCAGGGCCCTCGCGGCAGCCGGCGTGCGCCGGTCGGCGGGCAGGCGTACATGACGGACGTGCTCGACCTGGCCCGCGACGCCCTCCCCTGACACGCTTAGCATCCTGCCCCGAAGCGGCGGAATGTTCCAAGCCGCCCGGTCTGGCAGCGGTAATCCGGAGGCGTGGCCTCGCGCCCGGCATGCGGCAAAGGCCATGATGGGAAGGCTGCCGGCGGCATCCCCCCGTCGACATCTCCCACGCAGACCGAGCGACCTCCCCACGCAGACCGAGCGAGGAACCATGACCACGGCGAAATCGATCACCGCCGCGGACCAGTCCGCCGCCGAAGACCCAAAGCAGCAGGCCGAGGCCCACGAGGCCCGCGAGGCCCGTGAGGCCTACGACGCCGACTCCAGGCAGCAGCGGCAGGAGCTGGCTGACGCACGGCGACAGCTCGACGAGCTGTCCGAGGGCCTGCGGCGAGTTGCCCGGGGCGACCTCAAGGTGCGCCTGCCGCGCCGGGCCGGCCTGGCCGGCGAGGTGGCCGACGCGTTCAACGACGTGGTCGCCACCCAGGAGCGGCAGCACCTCGACGTGCGCCGGATCGCCCGGATCGTCGGTCGCGACGGCCGGCTGACCGAGCGGCTCGACGAAGAGGGCTATGACGGCTCGTGGGCGGAGAGTCAGCGCGCGATCAACTCGTTGATCGACGACTTGGGCCGGCCGACCACCGAGATCGCCCGGGTCATCGTGGCGGTGGCCGACGGCGACCTGTCGCAGCACATGGCCCTCCAGATGGACGGCCGCCCGCTGCGCGGTGAGTTCCTGCGCATCGGTCGCACGGTCAACACGATGGTGGACCAGCTCAGCAGCTTCTCGAACGAGGTGACCCGCGTCGCCCGCGAGGTGGGCACCGAGGGTGAGCTCGGTGGCCAGGCCGACGTACGCGGCGTCGCCGGTACCTGGAAAGACCTGACCGACTCGGTCAACACGATGGCGTCCAACCTGACGCACCAGGTGCGGTCGATCTCGGCCGTGGCCACCGCCGTGGCTCGGGGCGACCTGAGTCAGAAGATCACCGTGAGCGCGCGAGGCGAGGTCGCGGCCCTGGCCGACACGATGAACTCGCTCACCGACACGCTGCGGCTGTTCGCCGAGCAGGTCACCCGGGTGGCCCGCGAGGTGGGCACCGAAGGCAAGCTCGGCGGCCAGGCGGCGGTGCCCAACGTCGCCGGCACCTGGAAGGACCTCACCGACTCGGTGAACTCGATGGCGAGCAACCTGACCGCCCAGGTCCGCAACATCGCCCAGGTGTCGACCGCGGTCGCGAACGGCGACCTCAGCCAGAAGATCACCGTGGCCGCGCAGGGCGAGATCCTCGAGCTCAAGGACACCGTCAACACGATGGTGGACCAGCTCAGTTCGTTCGCCGACGAGGTGACCCGGGTGGCCCGCGAGGTGGGCACCGAGGGCAAGCTCGGCGGCCAGGCCCAGGTGCGCGGGGTCTCCGGCACCTGGCGCGACCTCACCGAGAACGTGAACCAGCTCGCCGGCAACCTGACCAGCCAGGTCCGCAACATCTCCCAGGTCAGCACCGCGGTCGCGAAGGGCGACCTGAGCCAGAAGATCACGGTCGACGCCCGGGGCGAGATCCTCGAGCTGAAGAACACCGTGAACACGATGGTCGACCAGCTCAGCAGCTTCGCCGATGAGGTGACCCGGGTGGCCCGCGAGGTGGGCACCGAGGGCAAGCTGGGCGGCCAGGCCCAGGTCAAGGGCGTGAGTGGCACCTGGCGCGACCTGACCGACAACGTCAACTCGATGGCGTCCAACCTGACCAGCCAGGTCCGTAACATCGCGTCCGTCACCACCGCCGTCGCCAAGGGTGACCTCGGCCAGAAGATCACGGTCGACGCCCGGGGCGAGATCCTGGAGCTGAAGTCGACCGTCAACACGATGGTGGACCAGCTCAGTTCGTTCGCCGACGAGGTGACCCGGGTGGCCCGCGAGGTGGGCACGGAGGGCAAGCTCGGCGGTCAGGCCCAGGTCCGGGGCGTCGCGGGTACGTGGCGTGACCTCACCGACAACGTCAACTTCATGGCGTCCAACCTGACCAGCCAGGTCCGCAACATCGCCCAGGTCTCGACCGCAGTGGCCCGGGGCGACCTGAGCCAGAAGATCACGGTCGACGCGCAGGGCGAGATCCTGGAGCTGAAGAACACGGTCAACACGATGGTGGACCAGCTCTCGAGTTTTGCCGACGAGGTGACCCGGGTGGCCCGCGAGGTCGGCATCGAAGGTCAGCTCGGCGGTCAGGCCCAGGTCAAGGGGGTCAGCGGCACCTGGCGCGACCTGACCGACAACGTGAACTCGATGGCGTCCAACCTGACCGGCCAGGTCCGCAACATCGCCAGCGTCACGACCGCGGTGGCCCGGGGTGACCTCGGCCAGAAGATCACGGTCGACGCGCAGGGCGAGATCCTGGAGCTGAAGAACACGGTCAACACCATGGTCGACCAACTGTCGAGTTTCGCCGACGAGGTCACCCGGGTCGGCCGGGAGGTCGGCATCGAGGGCAAGCTCGGCGGCCAGGCCCAGGTGAAGGGCGTGAGTGGCACCTGGCGCGACCTGACCGACAACGTCAACCAACTCGCCTCGACGCTTACCACCCAGCTCCGCGCGATCGCGGAAGTCTCGACAAGTGTTACGCGCGGCGACCTGACCCAGCGGATCACCGTCGAGGCCCAGGGCGAGGTCGCTGACCTCAAGGACAACCTCAACCAGATGATCGTCACCCTGCGCGAGACGACGAAGAAGAACGCCGAGCAGGGCTGGCTCGACTCGAACGTGGCCCGGATCGGTGGTCTGTTGCAGGGCCAGCGGGACCTCGGCGAGGTGTGCCGCATGATCATGACCGAGGTGACCCCGCTGGTCGACGCCCAGCTCGGCGCGTTCTTCCTGGCCGACACCGACGAGGGTGTGGTCCGGCTGCGGCTGACGGCCTCCTACGGCTACGTCGCGCGCGACCACCACGTGATCTTCGGACCCGGCGAGGGCCTGGTCGGCCAGGCGGCCCTGTCCCGCCGGCCGATCCGGGTCGGCGCCGAGCCCACCGGCACGCTGACCCTGCGCTCAGGGATGCTCGACGCCCGGCCGCGTGACCTGGTCGTGCTGCCGGTGCTGTTCGAGGGCGAGGTGCTCGGCGTCATCGAGTTCGCCTGCATCGACGCGTTCTCCGACCTGCACCTCACGTTCCTGGAGCGGTTGGTCGCCACGATCGGCATCGCGCTCAACACCATCCAGGCCAACCGGCGCACGGAGGAACTGCTGGCCCAGTCCCAGCGGCTGGCGCACGAACTCCAGGAGCAGTCGGCCGAGCTGCAGCGCACCAACAACGAGCTGGAGGAGAAGGCGAAGCAGCTCTCCGACCAGAACATCAACATCGAGACGAAGAACCACGAGATCGAGCTGGCTCGGATCGGCCTGGAGGAGAAGGCGCGGCAGCTTTCCGCCGCGAGCGCGTACAAGACCGAGTTCCTGGCCAACATGAGCCACGAGCTGCGTACGCCGCTCAACTCCCTCCTACTACTAGCCCGGCTCTTGGCCGACAACACCGAGGAGAACCTGTCCGCGAAGCAGATCGAGTTCGCCCGCACCATCCACAGTGCCGGGTCCGACCTGCTCTCGCTGATCGACGACATCCTCGACCTCTCGAAGATCGAGGTCGGCCGGATGGACGTGGAACCGACGGAACTGAGATTTGACGAGATCCGGGGGTACGTCGAGCAGGCGTTCTCGCCGCAGGCGGAGGACAAGGGGCTGCGCTTCGAGGTGATGGTGGCGCCGGAGTTGCCGGACATGCTGATCACCGATGCCCAGCGGCTCCAGCAGATCCTGCGCAACCTGCTCTCGAACGCGGTCAAGTTCACCGACAGCGGCGAGGTGACGCTGCGCATCCAGGCCGCCGAGCCGAGCCAGGACCTCGACGCGCCGACGTTGCAGGCGGCCCACACCGTGTTCGCGTTCTCCGTGACGGACACCGGCATCGGGGTTCCCGACGACAAGCTCAGCCTGATCTTCGAGGCGTTCCAGCAGGCCGACGGCACGACCAGCCGGCGGTACGGGGGCACCGGGCTTGGCCTCTCGATCAGCCGCGACCTGGCCCGGCTCATCGGCGGCACGATCACAGTCGTCTCCGAGCCCGAGGTCGGTTCGACGTTCACGCTGCTCGTACCCGATGTGCTGGCTCCGGACGCGGTCGTCGCCCCGATGCCCGCACCAGCTCCACCGCGCACCACGGTGCCGCCGCTGCTGCGGCCGACCACCGAGCCGGTGCGCCAGCCCAGCGCGGCCAGCCGCGCGCTCGACGGCGCCACCGTGCTGATCATCGACGACGACGTCCGCAACGTGTTCGCCCTGACCAGCGCACTGGAGCTGCACGGCATGTCGGTGCTCTACGCCGACAACGGCGGCGACGGCGTGCGCTCCCTGGCCGAGCACCCGGAGGTCGACATCGTGCTGATGGACGCGATGATGCCGGACCAGGACGGCTACGAGACGACTCGGGTGATCCGCCGCAACCAGCACAACGCGGGCCTGCCGGTGGTCTTCCTGACCGCGAAGGCGATGCCCGGTGACCGGGAGTCGGCGATCGCGGCCGGCGCGAGCGACTACATCACGAAGCCGGTTGACCTCGACGAGCTGATCGACCTGATGGCGAGCTGGGTCCATGGCACCGCCGACCGCTTAACCCAAGAGGGAGGAGCCCTCGACGGCTAGGGTGGGGCGGTGAGTGGGACCGCGAAAGCACTTCTGGTCGATGACCGTAAGGAAAACCTCCTCGCGTTGGAGGCGATCCTCCAAGGTCTGCCGGTCAAGTCCGTGGCGGTCGAAGGCGGTGAGGCCGCGCTGAAACAGCTTCTCGTCGACGACTTCGCGGTCATCCTGCTGGACGCGCAGATGCCCGATATGGACGGCTTCGAGACGGCAAGCCACATCAAGCGGCGCGAGCGGACCCGGCACGTCCCGATCATCTTCCTCACCGCCGCGGACCGGGACGCGCAGCTCGCGTTGCGTGGTTACGCGGCGGGAGCGGTCGACTACCTGACGAAGCCGTTCGATCCGTGGGTGTTGCGCGCCAAGGTCTCGGTCTTCGTCGACCTGTGGACCAAGAGTCGTCAGCTCGCCGCGCACAGTGAGGACGTCCGCGAGCGGGACGCGCGTTGGAAGGGCCTGACCGAGGCCGTCGACGCGGCCACCGCCCTGCTGCGCTCCGACGAGGAAGGCTCGCGCGACCGCGCGATCGCGATGCTCGAACAGGCCCGCTGGGGCTAAGCCGCGGGGTCGCCGTTCTTGACCATCAGCGCTGAGCGGAGGCCGGTGATGTCGAGCACCCGCATGAGGAAGTCACCCACGTTGGTCAGCACGAGCACGCTCTGTGCGTCCCGGGCCTTGCGGCTGAGGACGACGAGCGTGCCGAGGCCCGTGGAGTCGCAGAACGTGACGCCGCCGAGATCGAGCGTGATCCGTGGGGTCGGCTCGGTCAGCACTTCGGTGATCGCGTTGACCAGACGGTTGCCGGTGAGCATGTCAATCTCGCCGACGAGACTCAGCACAGCCTCTTCGGGCGTGCGCCGCACGGTGATCGACAACTCCGGACGTTCCACGCCAGCAGCCTATCGCGATCTACCGTGCCCGGCCTGTCGAGAGGGTGTGGCAGGGGCGCCTGCCTGCCATCTCCTACACGCTGTCAGAATGGCAGCACCGTGACCGAAACATATTCGGCCGGCACCGCGCCGGCATCCGAGGCCCTGTTCCGCCGCGCCCGTGAGCTCACTCCGGGCGGGGTCAACTCACCTGTGCGTGCGTTCCGTGCGGTCGGCGGCACCCCACGCTTCATGGTCCGCGGCGAAGGCCCCTGGCTGTTCGACGCCGACGACCGCCGCTACCTCGACCTGGTCTGCTCCTGGGGCCCGCTGATCCACGGCCACGCGCATCCCGCCGTGGTCGACGCGGTCCAGAGCGCGGCCGCCCGCGGCACCAGCTTCGGCACGCCCACCCCGGGTGAGGTCGAGCTTGCCGCCGAGATGATCGCCCGGACCCCGATCGACCAGGTCCGCCTGGTCAACTCCGGCACCGAGGCGACGATGTCGGCGATCCGGCTGGCCCGCGGCTTCACCGGCCGGTCGAAGATCGTCAAGTTCGCCGGCTGCTACCACGGGCATGTGGACGCGCTGCTCGCGTCGGCCGGCTCCGGTGTCGCGACCTTCGCGCTGCCCGACTCGCCCGGCGTCACCGGCGCGTCGGCGGCCGACACGATCGTGTTGCCCTACAACGACCTCGCCGCGGTCGAGGCGGTCTTCGCCGCCGACGGTGCCGAGATCGCGGCCGTGATCACCGAGGCCGCGCCCGGGAACATGGGCGTGGTCGCGCCCCGAGAGGGCTTCAATGCCGGCGTCGCCCAGATCGCCCATGCCCATGGCGCGCTGTTCATCGTCGACGAGGTGATGACCGGCTTCCGGGTGACGCGGTCCGGCTGGGCCGGCATCGAAGAGACCGGCGCTGACCTCTTCACCTACGGCAAGGTGATGGGCGGCGGCCTGCCGGCCGCGGCGTTCGGCGGTCGCGCCGACATCATGGCCAGGCTCGCCCCGGCCGGCCCGGTCTACCAAGCCGGCACGCTCTCCGGTAACCCGCTGGCCTGTGCTGCCGGCCTGGCCTCGCTGCGGCTCGCCGACGATGCCGTCTACCGCCGCCTGGACGAGACCGCGGCCACCGTCGGCAAGCTCGCCGCCGAGGCGCTCGCCGCCGCGGGTGTGCCGCACCGGCTCTCGTACGCCGGCAACATGTTCTCGATCTTCTTCACCGACGCCGACGTGACCGATTTCGACGGCGCCAAGGCGCAGAACGTCGAAGCCTTCAAGGCGTTCTTCCACGCGATGCTCGACGCCGGCGTCTACCTCCCGCCGAGTGCGTTCGAGTCCTGGTTCGTGTCGACGGCGATCGACGACGCGGCCCTCGAAGTGTTGGCCGCGGCCCTCCCGGGCGCGGCGCGGGCGGCGGCGGACGCGGGGGGCGCGAGTTGACGACAACGGTGGTGCACGTGCTGCGGCACGGTGAGGTGCACAACCCAGACAAGATCCTGTACGGGCGGCTGCCCGGCTTCAAGCTCAGCGAGCTAGGCGGGCAGATGGCCAAGGCCGCCGCGCAGTCGCTCGCCGAGCGTGACGTCACGCACGTCGTGGCCAGCCCGCTCGAGCGGGCGCAGGAGACCGCCGAACCGATCGCGGCCCAGTTCGGCCTGCCGGTCGCGGTCGACGAGCGCCTGATCGAGAGCGCCAACTGGTTCGAGGGCAAGCGGGTCTCGCCCGGCGACGGTTCGTTCAGCGACCCGCGCAACTGGTGGGTGCTGCGCGACCCGCTGACCCCGTCCTGGGGTGAGGCCTACCGGGCGATCGCCGAGCGGATGTTCGCCGCCCTGCACGCCGCGCGGGTGGCCGCCGAGGGCCACGAGGCCGTCTGCATCTCGCACCAGCTCCCGATCTGGACGCTGCGCCGCTACGTCGAGCGCAAGCGGCTCTGGCACGACCCGCGCAAGCGTCAGTGCGGCCTGTGCAGCCTGACCTCGTTCCACTTCGATGGCACCAAGATCGTCGGCATCGGCTATTCCGAGCCGGCCGCGCACCTGGTCGCGCTGTCACCCAACGCCCGCAACGCCAAGGGCGCTTAGCGTGCGCCGTCGTGGGCTCCTCGTCGGGATAGCGGTCGCCGCGGTCGCGGTGGCCGCGATCGTGTACGTGGTCACCGGTCGCGGCGGCGATAGCTGGAAGGACCTGTGCGGCACCTCCAGCGAGGGTTTCATCGAGTGCACCGTCGGTAAGCGCCCGGCCGCGCCGGAGGTCAAGGGCGAACTGCTCGAGGGCGGCAGCTACGACTCGGCCGCGAGCGCCGGCAAGGTCGTCGTCGTCAACTTCTGGGGATCGTGGTGCGCGCCCTGCCGGGCCGAGATCGACGACCTCGAGGGCGTCTACGAGGCAACCAAGGGCAGCGGCGTCGACTTCCTCGGCATCAACATCCGCGACGGCCGGGACGCCGCGCTCGCCTTCCACAGCCAGCGGGTGGCGTACCCGAGCGTGTTCGACCCGTCGAGCAAGCTGGCGCTGGGCTTCCAGATCCCGCCCAACTCGATCCCGGCCACGATCATCCTCGACCGGGACGGCGACATCGCGTACGTGATCCGCCGAGCGGTCACCAAGGACCAGCTCCAGCCGATCGTCGAGCGGGTCGCGGCCGAGGCGTCCTGATGGGCGACACCTTCGGCAACCTGGCCACCAGCGGCCCGCTGTTCTTCGCGATCGGCGGGGCGGCGCTGGCCGGGCTGGTCAGCTTCCTGTCGCCGTGCGTGCTCCCGCTGGTGCCCGGCTACCTCTCCTACGTGACGGGCCTGGCCGGCACCGAGCTCGAGCGCAAGGTCCGCGAACGCAGCCGGGTGCTGGCCGGCACGATGCTCTTCATCGTCGGCTTCACCACGGTCTTCGTGCTGGTCGCGGTGCTGGTCAGCCGGGTCGGCTGGGCGATGGTCGAGCACCGCCGGGTCCTGGAGATCGTCGTCGGCTCGGTGATCATCGTGCTGGCGCTGGCCTTCCTCGGCGTCATTCCGGGTTTCCAGCGCGAGCTGCGGATCCAGGCACTGCCCAAGGCGGGCCTGCTCGCCGCCCCGGTCTTCGGTGCCGTGTTCGCGCTGTCCTGGGTGCCCTGCGTCGGTCCGACGATGGGCTCGGTCATGCTGCTGGCCGGCACGTCGGGCCAGGTCGACCGGGCCGTCGTGCTCGCCGTCGCGTACTGCCTCGGGCTGGGCATCCCGTTCGTGCTCTTCGGTTTGTTCTTCACGCGGCTGCTCGGGCTGTTCAAGCTGATCCGACGCAACAGCAAGTGGGTCACCCGGGTCGGCGGCGCGCTGCTGATCCTGATCGGTCTGGCGCTGATCACCGGCGGCTGGAACAGCTTCCTGATCTGGCTGCAGAGCAGCGTCGGCCCGGGGAGCATCGGCATCTGATGACCACCACGGAAACTCGGCCCGCACCGGCCACCGAACCGCCGCCGCGGCCGGGCTGGGGTAACTGGCTGGTCGGCCTGGCCCGCCGCCTCTGGCGGCAACTGACCAGCATGCGTACCGCGCTGGTGTTGCTGTTCCTGCTCGCCGTCGCGTCGATTCCCGGCTCGGTGCTGCCGCAGAGCAACGTCGCCGTCGAGCAGGTACAGAACTTCTACCGCGAGCACCCGACGCTGGCGCCCTGGCTCGCGAAGGTCGACGGGTTCAACGTCTTCGGTTCGCCGTGGTTCGCCGCGATCTACCTGCTGCTGTTCACCTCGCTGATCGGCTGCGTGGTGCCGCGCCTGCGCGACCACTACCGGGCGATCAGGTCGCGGCCACCGAAGGCGCCGGCCCGGCTGGACCGGTTGCCGCACCACGCCGAGGTTCCCGACTTTGACGGCGACCTGTCGGATGTCGCGGCGGCGCTGCGCAAGCGGCGCTGGCGGGTCGTCGTCAGCGACGACAGCGTGTCGGCCGAGAAGGGCTACCTCAAGGAGACCGGCAACCTGGTCTTCCACTGCTCGCTGCTGGCCGTGCTGGTCGCGGTCGCGCTCGGCTCCTGGTACGGCTGGCACGGCAACCGGATCCTGGTCACCGGCAAGGACTCCGGCTTCTGCAACAGCCTCCAGCAGTACGACGAGTCGAAGCTCGGCCCGCGCGTCGACGAGGGCAAGCTGCCACCGTTCTGCGTGACGCTCGACGACTTCGAGGCGTCGTTCCAGAGCAGCGGGCAACCCAAGCACTTCCGTGCGTCGGTGACCGTCGAGGGCGACGGGCCGACCCACAGCTCGACCTTCTCCGTCAACGACCCGCTGCGGCTCGACGGCGCCTCCCTCTACCTGTTGGGCCACGGCTACGCGCCGATCCTGCGCTACACCGACCGGTTCGGGAAGACGCAGACCAAGGAGGGTCCGTTCCTGTCCATCGACGGGATGCAGACCAGCACCGGCGCGATCTCGTTCCCGGACGCCAACGTCGACCCGTCGACCGGCAAGCGCGACGCGAACCTGCAGATGGGTTTCGACGGCATCTACATGCCGACGGCGCCTGCCCAAGCGCCGTTTCTGCGCTCGGATTTCCCGGCGGAGAACAACCCGGGGCTGCTGCTCACGGCCTATCGCGGCAACCTGGGCCTGGACGCCGGCATCCCTAGCTCGGTCTACCGGCTCGACCAGGCCCAGATCAACACGGGCCGACTCAAGCCGGTCGGCGAGGGCAAGCTGCTCAAGCCCGGCGAGAGCTGGACGCTGGACGACGGCTCGACGGTGCAGTTCGTGGGCACCAAGAAATACATCGTGCTGTCGGTGCGGCACGACCCGGGCCAGGGCATCGCGCTCGTCGCCGCGGTGCTCGCGCTCGGCGGCCTGATGGGCTCCCTGTTCGGGAAACGTCGCCGGGTCTTCTTCCGCCTGACTTCCCCGTCTCCGACATCGAGTAGTAGATTGCTCGAGGCCGGTGGCCTGCCGCGCACCGACTACCCCGGCTTCGCCGAGGAGTTCGCTTCGACCGTCGCCGCCGTGAGAGAGAAGACCTGATGGCCGCCTTGTCGGACACGCTGCTCGTAGTGGCCATGCTCAGCTACCTCGTGGCGATGATCTGCTACGCCGCCGTGTACGCGTTCGGCGACCGCGGCGCGGTGGCCAAGGTCGCGACGCGCGAGCTCGTCGGCGCCGGTGGCCCGCCGGTGGTCGAAGTCGTCTCAGAAGAGCGGAAGCCTTCACCCGGCCGGCCGTCCTGGGCCAGCCGCTTGGCCGGGGCCGTGCTGGTGCTCGCGGCGACCGCTCAGATCGGATCGCTGATCTTCCGCGGCGTCGCCGGCCACCGGCTGCCGTGGGGCAACATGTACGAGTACGTCCTCGCGGCCACCTCGGTCGCCGCGGTGGCCTGGATCATCGTGATGTTCCAGCGCCCGGCCCTGCGCCACCTGGGCCTGTACGTCGCGCTGACCCAGGTGGTCCTGCTCGGTGTCGCCGGCCTGCTCCTCTACGTGCCGGTCGGCCCGCTGGTGCCGGCCCTCGACTCGTACTGGCTGGCCATCCACGTCACAGCCGTGGCCATCTCGTCGGGCGTGTTCCTGATCGGCTTCGTGCCGGCGGGCCTGTTCCTCATCCGCTCCGGCTACGACAAGGGCCGGCACAGCTTCCCGTTCAGCCTCGGCGAGCGCCTTCCGGCCGCCGGCGTGCTGGAGCGGCTCTCGTTCCGGCTGCACGCGTTCGCGTTCCCGATCTGGACCTTCGGCGCACTGATCGCGGGCCCGATCTGGGCGGAGTCGGCCTGGGGCCGGTACTGGGGTTGGGACCCCAAGGAGGTGTGGGCGTTCATCTCCTGGGTCGTCTACGCCGGCTACCTGCACGCCCGGGCCACGCCGAGCGTCAAGCAGACGACGGCGACCTGGATCGCGGTGCTCGGCTTCCTGACGATGCTGATGAACCTGTTCGGCGTCAACATCTTCTTCACAGGCCTCCACTCGTACGGCGGCCTCTGACATTCAACCGATCGGCTGTTGGGTTGGGCCGATCCGCTCGCTAACCTCCTGATGATCATTTCTGACGGGGGAGTGAGATGCGCGTTCTTCGCGGCCTGGCGCTGTTGTGCGTCGGTGCGTTGGCGACGGCCGGATTCACGGCGATCGCCGGGAACGCCTCTGCGGCGGCCTCGACCATCTTCGTCTCGAAGGTGTGCGGCAGCGCGCCGGACGGGTCCGAGGCCAACCCCTACTGCACGATCTCGAAGGCCGCGGAGGTCGCGGTAGCCGGGCAGACGATCGCGGTGGACAAGGGCGACTACACCGAGTCGGTGGTCGTGCGGTCCGGGCAGCCGGGCAAGCCCATCAGGTACGTCGGATACCGCGGCGCCGGCGGCCAGGTGCGGGTCGTAAGCGCTGCCACCGGGAACGCCTTCGTCGTCTCCGGAGTACACGACGTCGTCATCGACGGGTTCTATCTGGTCGGCTCCGGCCTTACCCCGGCGGTGGTCGAGAGCTCGAGCGACATCACGATCTCGAACGGCTGGATTCTTTCGCCGACGGTGATCGGCATCGACATCAAGGGCGACTCGCATCGGGTGACGGTCAGCGGCATGTCGGCGTTGGGCATGCGCGCACCGCTCGTCGCGGTCGGCGCGGGCGCCACCGACACCGTGCTGGCGCAGAACAGTGTGCGATCGACGCGGGCACCGGGATACCCGCCGCACCCGGCCGTCGCCGTCACGGATGCCCCGAACACGACCGTCACCAACAACACGATCGTGACCGACTGCCTTGCCGGCATCGAGGTCACGGGCGCTTCCGGCGGGTTCGCCCTCTACAACTCGATCGTGCGTACCACCGCGGTCGGCACCCCCGGCCGGTGCGGGGCCTCGTCCGGACCTGATCCGGCGAGCGTGACACCCGTGACGGTCACGGCGTCGGCGACCACCGACGCGCACGTCGACTACAACGTGATCGACCCCGGCCATGGCGGGTCGCTGTACTCGTGGGCCGGCACGACCTACCCGAACCCTGGAGCGTTGGCCGCCGCGACCGGGCAGGGCGCGCATGACATCGGCGCCGACCCGAAGCTCGCCAACGTCTCGGACCCGCAGGCGGCGGGCTGGACGCTGACCGCCGAGTCACCGGCCATCGACTCGGCTCTGGCCGACGCGCCGGGGACGCAAGCCACGGACCTGCGGGGCAACGCGCACGCCGACAAGCCCGATACGGCGAACGCCGGAGCGGGCTTTGTCGACCGCGGGGCCGTCGAGTTCGTGCCAGCGCCCTCCCTGCGCTCGACGATGGTCCGGGCGCCGGGCGGCAGCGCGTTCGAGACGGTTGCCACCGCGACCGCGACCTCTCCCTGGACGACCGACGGACCCGTCGGCACGTTCACGCTTCACAAGAGCAACGAAAAGCGGATCGTCAACCGCACCGGCATCGCGCGGTTCTCGTTCGAAGAAGCCGGCCACGCGTGCGCCGTCGTCCAGTTCAGCCTCGACGGGTTCCGCGGCTCAGCGGAACCGCAGTACGACTCCGCCTGCATGATGCTCGGCGCCGCCTACACGGCCGTCACCCCGCGCCGCGTGCTCGACACCCGATCGGCGATCGGCGTTCCGAGCACGACGCCGGTGTATCGCAACGGCGAGGTCCAGGTTCCGCTGCCGGCTCCGGCCGCCACCGCCAGCGCGGTCGTCCTCAACGTCACGGCGACCAAGCCGACGACCGCCGGGGCGTTGAAGGTCTATCGGGAGCCCGGGTACGAGCCGAACGGCTACAGCGTCCAGTTCGCCGCCAACCAGACGATCGCGAACCTCGTGACCGTACAGGTCCGCGACGGCAAGGCCTCGATCTCCAACGAGAGCATGGGCACGGTTCACGTCGTCGCGGACCTGGTCGGCTACTACGCCGACGGCGACTCGGGGCTGCGGACCGCGACGCCCGCCCGGGTGCTCGACACCCGCTCGGCGATCGGCGTGCCCGGCACCGCCCCGATGGGCGCCCAGGGGCGCGTCACCGTCGACCTGTCGTCACGGGTGCCGGCGGGCACGACCGCGGTGGTGCTCAACCTGACGGTCACGAAGCCGACGCAGAGCGGCCACGTGACGCTGTTCCCGCCAGGGGCTGCGGTGCCCACGGCGTCGAACGTCAACTTCGTGGCCGGTCAGACCGTCAACAACATGGTGATCGCGCCGGTGGTCGGCGGCAGGATCGCGTTCGCGCACGGTGGTTCGGGCACGGTGCACGTGATCGCCGACCTCTCCGGCTGGTACGCGCCGGGTGTTGGCGACATGCTCCTGCCGACCTACCCAATCCATCTCGCGCGGCCTGGCCACATCGACGGTGTGACCGTCGGACCGGGTCAGACGCTGCGGGTTTTCGTCAACGCCAACGAATGCGGGTCGACGCCGTGCGAGCCGCGCACAGCCGTGGTCGCGAACGTGACCGCCATCCTGCCGCAGTCCGGCGGCTACCTGTCCGTCTACCCGTACGGCCAGGCGAGGCCGGTCATGTCGGCGGTCAACTTCACCGCGCACCAGATCGTCGCGAGCCAGGTCACCGTGGGCCTGCACGAGGACTCGTTCATGGTCTACAACAGCAGCTCCGGCAACGTCGAGGTCTCCATCGACCAGACCGGCCTCTACCTCGGATCGGTGAGCTAGCAACATGAAGCGCAGCTTCCTGGCATTCGTAACCGCCGGCGTCCTGGTGACGGCCGGCCTGGCCGTCACCGGCGGGACCGCCGCCGCGGCGGCGGACCCGCCGTCCACCATCCACGTGGCCACGATGTCCTGCGGCGGTGCGCAGGACGGCAGTGAGGCCAAGCCGTACTGCACGATCGCGCAAGCGATCGCGTTCGCCGTGCCCGGCCAGACCATCGCCGTCCGCGAAGGCACCTATTTCGGTACCGAGGTGCCGCGCTCCGGCGAGCCCGGCAAGCCGATCACGTTGGCCGCACGGCCGAGCAGCATGGGCACCGCCGTCACGATCATCGGTGAGCCGGCCTTCCACTTCGCGGGTGTGCACGATGTCGTGGTCGACGGTTTCCTGACCAACACCGGCGGACCTGGCGTCGTGGTCGAGAACTCCAGCGACGTCATGTTCACCAACGGCCGGATCACCGCCTCGTCGGGGCCGGGTGTCGAGATCAAGGGCGACTCGCGCCGGGTCACCGTCAGCTCCACACTCACGAACGTCAGCCGCGGGCCGGCCTTCGCGGTCGGCGGGGGCGCCACCGACACTCTGTTGGCTGCCAACAGCGTCAGGGGTATCCGGTACACCGGGGTCGCGCCCTACCCGGCCGTCGCCGTCGCCGACGCGCCGCGGACCACGGTCATCAACAACACGATCGTGACGGACTGCCTCGCCGGCGTTGACGTCAGTGGTGAATCGGCGGGGTTCGCCCTGGTCAACTCCATCGTGCGGACCACGACGGTCAGCACGCCGGGCCGGTGCTCGGGCTCACCCGCGCCCGATCCCGCGAACGTGGTGCCGGTGACGGTCGCCGGCGCGGCGACCTCCGACGGAACCATCGACTACAACGTCATCGATCCCGGACACGGCGGGGCGCTCTACTCCTGGGCCGGCGCGACGTTCGCCGACCCCAGCGCGCTCCACGCCGCCGCCGGGCAGGCGGCGCACGACCTCAAGACGGACCCGAAGCTGGCCGGCGTCGCCGACACCTCGTTCGGCCTGCGCCCCGGCTCGCCGGCCATCGACTCCGCTCTGGCCACCGCCCCGCGGCTCCCGGCGACCGACCTGCGCGGCAACGCGCACGCCGACAACCCCGACGCGGCCAACGGCGGCGGTGGCTACGTCGACCGTGGCGCGACGGAGGTCGTTCCGACTCCCACCGTCTCCTCGAAAATCGTCCACGCGGCCGGCGGCGGCGCGCTCGATGCGGTCGTCACGACCACGCGGACCTACCCCTGGCCGACCGATGGCCCGATCGGAACGTTCAGTTTTCGTGGCGACGGCCCGGCCACGGTGATCAACCGGACCGGGAGTGCGCGGCTGACCTTCGGCAACGCGGGCGCGGCCTGTGCCATGGTCATCCTCAGCCTCTACGGGTTCCCCACCGCCGCCTCGGCGTACTACGACTCGCCCTGCGTGATGCTCGGCGGCGGCTATGCCGCTGTCACCCCGCAGCGGGTGCTCGACACGCGGTCGGCGATCGGCCGTCCCGGCACCACACCGCTGTCGGGCGGCCAACAGGTCGACTTCGCCATCCCTGGTGCGGCGGCGACCGCCAGCGCGGTCGTTCTCAACGTCACCGTGACCAACCCGCAGAGCCCAGGCTCTTTGCGGGTCATGCGGTCCGACCTGTTTGAACCCGTCGGTGCCAACCTGCACTTCGTCGCGAACGAGACGATCGCCAACCTGGTGACGGTCCCGGTCCGCAACGGCAAGGTGTCGATCTACAACGACAGTGCTGGCACCTCGCACGTGCTCGCTGACCTGGTCGGCTACTACGCCAACACGCCGAACGGCCTGACCGCCGCCACGCCGGCGCGCGTGCTCGACACCCGGTCCGCGGTCGGCGTGCCGGGTACGAGCCCGGTGGGCCCGCAGGGCCGGGTCGTTGTCGACGTGTCGTCCCGCGTGCCGGCGGGCACCACCGCGGTGGTGCTGAACCTGACCGTCACCAAGCCGACCCAGAGCGGGCACATCACCCTGTTCCCGAACGGTTCCGCGGTGCCGACGGCGTCGAACCTCAACTTCGTCGCGGGTCAGACGGTGAACAACATGGCGATCGCTCCGGTGGTCGGTGGGAAGATCGCTCTCGCACACGGTGGTTCGGGCACGGTGCACGTGATCGCCGACCTGGCGGGTTGGTTCGCGCCCGGCGCCGGCGGGACGTTCCTGCCTACGTACCGGAGGCATCTCTTCGAGCCCGGCCAGAACGCGGGTGGGCTGATCGGGCCGGGACAGTCGGCGCGGGTCTTCGTCAACAAGAGCGACTGCGGATCCACTTCTTGCGAGCCGCGTACGGCCGTCGTCGCGAACCTGACCGTCGACAACGCCGGGGCGGCGGGCTACCTGTCGATCTACCCGTACGGCCAGCCCAAGCCGGTCGTGTCCGTTCTCAACTTCAACAAGGGCCAGACGGTCTCCACCCAGGCCACTGTCGGCGTCGCTGAGGACTCCTTCATGATCTTCAACAGCAGCTCGACCACGGTCGAGGTGTTCGTCGACCAGTTCGGCTTCTACTTCGGATCGGTGGCCTAGCACCATGTCCCGTCTGCGCCGCGGGCTGGCGCCGCTGATCGCCGCCGTGCTCCTGACGACGGTCGCGCTCCCGTTGGCCGGTGCCGACGCCGCCGAACCTGCGGACACCATCCACGTCACGCAGCGCTGCGACACCGTCATGGACGGAAGCCCGGAGCGTCCCTTCTGCTCGATCACCGAAGCCGTCAGGACGGCCCAGCCGGGTCAGACCGTCGAGGTGACGGCGGGCGAGTGGGGCGATGTCGTGGTCGCCACGTCCGGTTTACTGGGCCAGCCGATCACGATCAAGGGATTCCGGGGCTACGGCCAGCGCACAAGAGTCCGAAGTGTCCACCTCTCGGCCGTTCAACACGTGGTTGTCGACGGGTTCGACATCGTCGTTGACGGGTCCAAGTCGGCCGTGCTGATCGAGGACTCCAGCGACGTCACCGTCACCAACGGGTGGGCCAACACCGGGTCGGCTCCCACCGTCGACATCCGGGGTGACTCGCACCGGGTCACCGTGAGCCGCATGGTGGCCAGGGGATATCGGGCGCAGGTCTTCGCGGTGGGTGCCGGCGTCACCGACACCCTTCTGAGCCGCAACAGCGTCATGCTGGACCGCCTGTTCACCGGCGCACCGGCGGCGATCACCATCGCCGACGCGCCGCGGACGACCATCACCAACAACACGATCGTGACCGACTGTCTGGTCGGAGTGGCGGTCACCGGCGACTCGGCCGGGTTCGGCCTCTACAACTCGATCGTTAGGACCAACCTGCCGGACCGCCCGGGAGCCTGCACCCCGCCCGAGGCGCCGCTGCCGGCGAGCGCGATTCCGCTCACGGTCGAGGGCGTGGCCGCCACAGACAGCCAGCTCGACTACAACCTGCTCGACCCGGTGCACGGCGGGCCGCTCTACTCCTGGGCCGGCACGACCTATCCGAATCCGGCCGCCTTCGCCGCCGCCACCGGGCAGGGCACGCACGACATCGCCGCCGACCCGAAGCTCGTCACCGTCCAATCGACGAACGTGGGCTGGGGCCTGGGCTCCGACTCTCCGGCGATCGACTCCGCGCTCGCGACCGCGCCAGGTCTGTACGGCCCCGACCTGCGTGGTAACCCCGCGGCCGACAAGCCGGACGTTCCCAACAGCGGCGGAGCGTTCCTCGACCGCGGCTCAGTGGAACTGCTGCCCGAGCCGAAGGTCGCGCCAACAATCCGTTGGGTACTCGACTACGGGAACCCTGGAAGCCTGGAAGCTATCGTCTATGTGAACGCCGAGTACCCGTGGCTGACCAGCGCCGTTCGGGGCGGCGGGACGGCTTCCATCCAGATGATCAACACGCCCTCGGCGGAAACCGTCCTCACTGACAGCGGTTACGCCGCCTTCACCTACCCTCGGGCCGGCGTCGCGTGCGCCTCCGTCGTGTTCAGCACGGATGGGTTCCGCTCCCGCCCGCCGCTGCACCAGTCCTCGCCGTGCACCGTGCTCGGTTCCTCGTTCACCCCTTCGACCCCGCAGCGGGTGCTCGACACGCGGTCCGGCGGCGGCGCCCCGATGAGACCCAACAGCGACCTGGTGCTGCCGCTGCCGGCGCCGTTCTCGACAGCGGACGCGGTCGTCCTCAACGTCACCGTCACCCAGCCCACCGCCAACGGCTACCTGACTGTTTCGGCGCCCGGAAACAGGCCCGAGTCGTCGAACATCAACTTCGTTGCCAAGCAGACGATCGCCAACCTGGTGACCGTGCCGGTGAGCGAGGGCAAGGTGCGCTTCTCCAGCAGCGGTTCGGGCACCGTGCACGTGCTCGCGGACGTCGCCGGTTACTACGGCAACGCCGGGAAGCGCATGAAGGCGATGGCCCCGGCCCGGCTGCTCGACACCCGCAACGCGATCGGAGTGCCGGGCACGACCCCGATCGGCCCACAGGGCCGGGTCACCATAGACGCGGGGCTTTGGCTGCCCGCCGGCACGACCGCGGTCGCCCTGAACCTGACGGTGACGAAGCCGACCCAGAGCGGGCACATCACCGTGTTCCCGCCGGGCGGTGCGGTGCCGACGGCGTCGAACCTCAACTTCGTCGCCGGTGCGACCGTGAACAACATGGTGATCGCCCCGGTGGTCGACGGGAAGATCGCGTTGGCGAACGGTGGTTCGGGCACCGTACACGTGGTGGCTGACATGACCGCCGCGTTCGCGTCCGCTGGCACGAACACCTATCTGCCGACCTTCCCGACGCGGATCCTCGACACGCGCGCGAGCGGCAAACCGGTCGGCCCCGGCCAGGCGGTGCGAGTTTCGGTGGACAAGCGGGCGTGCTCCGGCCACCCGTGCGGTGCCGGCGCCATCGTGGCGAATGTGACCGTGACCGGCACGAAGTCCGCTGGCTACTTGACCGTCTACCCGTTCGAGCAGAACCGCCCGACGGCGTCGGCGATCAACTTCACCGCTGGCCAGACCGTGGCCAACCTGGTCACCGTCGGCCTGGGCGACAACTCGTTCCTCGTCTTCAACAGCAGCGCGGCCACCGTCGATGTGGTCGTGGACCAGGCGGGCTTCTACCTGTCACCGCCAATCTGAGGTCCATCACTATCCTGTCCCGATGCGACACACGTGGCGGGTATCGCCGGCCGGCCGGGTGATCGGCATCGTGTTCATGGCCTTCGGGCTGTGGGTCATGGTCCGCGCGGCGCTGGCCGGCGCGCGGGACGGTTATGACCTGGGCATCTGGTACGGGTTCGGCTTCGGCCTGGCCGCCGTGCTCGTGCCGCTGCTGTTCGCGCTGCGGCCGGCCGTGATCCTGACCGGCACCGACGTCGAGGTGCGCAACCCGCTGCGCACCCGACGCGTGCCGCTCGCCGAGATCACCGACGCCAAGACCGGCTACGGCGGCCTGCGCATCGAGACCCGCGACGGCCGCGCGATCACCGCCTGGGCGGTGCAGAAGTCCAACGTGGCCAGTTGGTCCGGTAGGCACACCCGGGCCGACGAGGTCGCCGACGCCATCCGCGCACAGGCAGTTTCCTGACCCAAGCAGCAGCCGCCGCCCCGGCGGCGTTGTCAGGGGTATGAGAGACGGGCAGGCGCATGGACGCTGATCTCGAGGCGGAGTTCAGCGAGTTCGTCGGCGCCCGGTCGCACGCGCTGTTCCGCACCGCGCTGGCGCTGACCGGACATCGCCAGCAGGCCGAGGACCTACTCCAGACGGTGCTCATCAAGGGCGCTCGGCACTGGCCGCGGATCCGCTCCGGTGCGCCGGAGGCATACCTGCGCACCGCGCTCTATCGCCAGCAGACCAGTTGGTGGCGGGGGCTACGCCGGCACCGCGAGGTCAGCACCGATGAAGTGCCGGAGACGGCCGTCGGCGTCGACCCGACCGCGACGGTCGACCTGCACCTAGCCCTGCGACAGGCGCTGCGCCGGCTCGCGCCCAAGCACCGGGCGGTGCTGGCACTGCGCTACTTCGAAGACCGCCCCGACGTGGAGATCGCGGAGATCCTCGGGTGCACCGAGTCGACCGTGCGCAGCCAGGCCGCTCGCGCCCTCGCCCGGCTGCGCGAGCTCGCGCCTGAGCTCGCCATGGCCGACGCCACGAAGCAGGAGGTGCGGCGATGAACGACCGACTCACGGGTGCGTTGCGGGAGACGTTCGAGCGGCTCGCCGACGACGGCCCTCCGCCGCAAGGGCTGGCGCGGTCGGCGCTGGCCGGGGCCCGGCGCCGCAGGCATGTCCGGTTCGGTGCCGCGGCCGGGCTGGCGCTGTGCGTCGCGCTGGTCGGCGGCATGGCTGTCGTCGGTGACCGCGGCGCCCAGCCCGCCGGAGGTCCCGGCGGCTCGGTCGTCGTCGCCTACAGCGGCATCCGGGACTGGGCCGTCGAGGATGGCAGTCGGGCCTACAACTACTCGTTGTTGCTCGACGCGGCCACCGGCACCTACCGCCGCCTTCCGTTCCCGTCCGTGGTCCCGTCGCCCGACGGGGAGCGGGTGCTGATCAGCACTGGCGACAACAGCGGAGACCACCCGAGCCGGCTCGGCATCATGGATCGCGCCACCAACGTGGTCCGCTGGATCGAGGCCGGGCAGGTGCCTCGGTTCCCCGGCGCCCAGGGCGACGGCGTGTGGTCGCCGGACGGCGGGCGGATTCTGTTTCGGTTCTCGCCTCAGGCCGCCCCGGCGGGCGTGGTGGCGGTCGACGCGGAGACCCTGCGCGCCGAGTTCGTGGCGGTCCCCGGTGTCTCCACCGGTGACGTAGGGCTGGGGTGGACGCCGGACGGCACCGGGTTCGCGTTGACGCCGTCGAGCGCGAACGAGGCGGGCACCAACGATGTCGCGGCGGAGGTGCTGTTCATGGGCCTCGACGGCCACGAGCGAGGCACTCTCAAGGTGCCGGATGATGCGCTGTGGGGCACACCGGCGTTCTCGCCCGACGGGCGGCGGCTGGCGCTGTGGGGGCCGGCCTTCAGAGACTCGCCCCTCTCGGTCGCGATCGTCGGTCCGAACACCGGCGCCGTCGAGGCCCGGTTCGCCGTTCCCGATGCCGGCAGCTTCCAGGGTTGGTCCGACGACGATCACCTGGTCTTCCGCGCCTCGGACGCCCGCACCGAGGCCGAGCAGGTCCTGATCGTCGACCTGTCGGGCGCGGTGACCAAGCGGCTGACCCCGCCCGACGGCGTCGCCGCGGACCGCGTCTACGTCGGCTCCGCGGGCGGCCTGCCGGACTCCGCAGCCGACCTGACCTTCTGAGCAGGGGGCCGAGACGGTGCGGCGCGGGTCATAGGCGAGACTGCTACCTATGGCCCGCGCCTTTCCGTATCCGGACCTCAAGGACTTCATCGCCGCCCTCGAGAGCGCCGGTGAGCTGCGGCGCGTCGGTGTGCCGGTCGACCCGACGCTGGAGATCAGCGAGGTGGTGACCCGCACCGTCCGGGCCGGCGGGCCGGCCCTGCTGTTCGAACGGCCGACCCGGGGCGAGATGCCGGTCGCGATCAACCTGTTCGGCACCGAGCGCCGCACCGCTATGGCGCTGGGCGTCGAGTCGCTCGACGAGGTCGGCGACCGGATCGGCGCGCTGGTCAAGCCCGAGCTCCCGGTGGGCTGGTCGGGGATCCGCGACGGGCTCGGCAAGGTCCTTCAGCTCAAGTCCGTGCCCCCGAAGAAGGTCAAGACGGCGCCCTGCCAGCAGGTCGTCTACCGGGGCAAGGACGTCGACCTCAACCGGCTGCCGGGGCTCCAGGTCTGGCCGGGCGACGGCGGGATCTTCCACAACTTCGGGCTGACCCACACCAAGCACCCGGAGACCGGCAAGCGCAACCTGGGCCTCTACCGCCTCCAGCAGCACTCGCACAACACGCTCGGCATGCACTGGCAGATCCACAAGGACTCGACCGCGCACCACGCGGTCGCCGAGCGGCGCGGCGAGCGGCTGCCGGTGGCCATCGCGATCGGCGCGGACCCGGTGGTCAGCTACTCCGCCAGCGCTCCGCTGCCGGGCGACATCGACGAGTACCTCTTCGCGGGCTTCCTGCGCGGCGAGCGGGTCGAGATGGTCGACTGCCTGACCGTGCCGCTGCAGGTGCCGGCGCAGGCGCAGATCATCATCGAGGGCTACATCGAGCCCGGCGAGCGGCTTCCCGAGGGTCCGTTCGGCGACCACACCGGCTTCTACACGCCGGTCGAGCCGTTCCCGGTGCTGCACGTCGAGTGCATCACCACGCAGCGCGACCCGGTCTACCAGTCGATCATCACGTCCAAGCCGCCGCAGGAGGACCACGGGCTCGGCAAGGCCACCGAGCGGATCTTCCTGCCGCTGCTCAAGCTGCTGATCCCGGACATCGTGGACTACGACCTGCCGTCCGCCGGGGTGTTCCACAACTGCGTGATCGTCTCGATCAACAAGCGCTACCCGAAGCACGCGCAGAAGGTGATGAGCGCGGTCTGGGGCGCCCACCTGCTCTCGCTGGCCAAGCTGATCGTGGTCGTCGACGACGACTGCGACGTGCACGACTACGCCGAGGTGGCGTTCCGCGCGTTCGGCAACGTCGACTACGCGCACGACCTGGTGCTCACCCAGGGGCCGGTCGACCACCTCGACCACGCGTCGTACCAGCAGTTCTGGGGTGGCAAGGCGGGCGTCGACGCGACCCGCAAGCTGCCGACCGAGGGTTACACCCGCGGTTGGCCGGACGAGATGACCATGTTGCCGGAGATCACGGCGCTGGTCGACAAGCGGTGGAAGGAGTACGGCATCTGATGGTCGCCGTGGCGGCACCGGCCCCGAACAGGGTCCGGGCCTTCATGCGGCTGGTGATGATCGAGCACTCGATCTTCGCTCTGCCGTTCGCCTACGTCGCCGCCCTGGCCGCCATGCGGCTCGACGGCGGCCGCGTGCAATGGGACACCCTGGTCCTGATCACCATCGCGATGGTCGGGGCCCGGACGGTCGCGATGGCCGCGAACCGGATCATCGACCGGCGGATCGACGCGCAGAACCCGCGCACCGCCAAGCGCGAGCTGATCACCGGCGAGGTGTCGCTGCGTACCGCCTGGATCGGCCTGTTGCTGTCCCTGGTCGTCTTCGAGGGCGCGGCGGCCGCACTCAACCCGCTCTGCCTGGTCCTCTCGCCGATCGCGCTGTTCCTGCTGGTCATCTACTCGTATGCGAAACGCTTCACCAACTACCCGCAGTTCTTCCTGGCCGCGGCGCAGGCGGTGGCCCCGGTCGGCGCCTGGATCGGCGTGACCGGGCAGTGGTCGTGGCCGGCGTTCGTGCTGGGCGTCGCGGTCGGCACCTGGATCGGCGGCTTCGACTGCATCTACGCGGTGCAAGACCTGGAGGCCGACCGTCGCATCGGCATCGGCTCGGTCCCGGTGAAGCACGGCGTACGCGGCGCCCTGATCATCTCGGCGGTGACCCACGTGGTCACGGTCGCGTTCTACATCTGGTTCGGCCTGCTGGCGGACCTGGGCTGGCTCTGGGGCGCCGGGGTCGCGATCACCACGATCGTCCTGGTCTACGAGCACGCCATCGTGAAGCCCACGGACCTGTCCCGAGTCAACAGGGCTTTCTTCACCGCGAACGGCGTGATCGGCATCGTCCTGTTCGCCTTCGCCCTCCTGGACCTGGTCGCCCTCCAGGGCCTCGGCGCTTAGGCCCGACTGCCCACCCACTCCTCGACCACGGTGGGCATCGGGTAGCGGGGGGACTCCAGCGACCAGTCGATCGTGCCGCGGACCGAGTCGGCTACGCCCTCGACGTAGCGGCGGACCGCGGCGTCGATGCGGGTGCCGAAGGCCGGCACTGCCGCGCGTAGCTCGACGAACCGGGTCATCCGCTCCTGCCAGCGGCCGATCACCTCACGGGTGGCGGCGTCCCGGGCCAGGCCCCGCTCCCGGGCCGTGGCCAGCACCAGGTTGTGTCCCGCCGAAACGTCCTCGTCGCGTTCCAGCGACAGCAGATCGTTGAACCAGGAGAGCAGGTCGTTGCCGGCCGCGCTGATCTCGCGTAGGACCGGGTGGTGGTAGACCGCCTCCGGGATCCGCATCCGTCCCGCGCCGGCGAACTCGATCAGGGCGTACGACACGTAGGCCGCCGAGGTGGCCCGGCGGAGCTGGATGTATTCCACGATGCCGGGGCGGCGGCCGACCCACTTGTTGCTGGCCTCGACCAGGATGCCGTCGAGGTGGTGGCGCAGCGCGTCGTTGATGCGGTCGACCGACATCTCGGAGAGGTCGCCGGTGATCGCCCGCCACGAGTCGAGCAGCATCGCCCGCATCGGTTCGCTCAGCCCGGGTGCCGGCTGCCGGCCGTCGCTGTCGATGGTGGCGAAGACCCCGTCGACGGTGGCGCGGACCTGGTGCAGCGGCGGTGCGGCGTCGCCGTCGACGGTGTCGTCGAGTAGGAAGAACCAGGTGAACAGCGCCGTCACCAGGCGCAGGTCGGTCTCGTCGGCGTCCGGGTAAAGGCGGCCGGCGTAGCGGGCGAAGCCGCTGCGGCGCAGCCGCTCGGCGGTCTCGGCCGCGATGCCCCGTTCGGTCATCCAACCGGTCAACCAGTTCTGCGCGGCGTCGGCGTGCGGAGAGATCCGCGGCGGGATGGGGCAGAACAGACCGGGCGTCACCATGGGCAGCGGCCTCCCGAGGGCGGGCCGGGTGGGGCACGCCCGGCTCATAGGCTTGACCGTATGCGAACGCCGTGGGTGGTAGGGGTCTCGGGAGCATCTGGTACGCCATATGCGGCTTCGGTGCTGCGCGGGTTGATCGATGCCGGGGAGCCGGTCGATCTCGTCGTGTCCCGGGCCGCTCGGCTGACGATCCTCGACGAGACGGGGTCACCGCTGCGCGACGGGCACTGGAAGGACGACCTGGCCCGCTGGCTCGGCCGCGACCTGGGCGGAGCCGACCTATTGTTCTGGCCTGCCGGCGACCTCGCGGCCGGGCCGAGCAGCGGCTCGTACCCGGTGCGCGGCATGGTGGTGGTTCCGGCCAGCACGGCGGCCTGCGCCGGCATCGCCCTGGGCCTGTCCAAGGACCTGCTTCAGCGGGCGGCGGAGGTCAACCTCAAGGAGCGGCGCCCGACGGTGCTGGTGCCCCGGGAGACCCCCGTGACCCGCAGTCACCTGCTGCACCTGCTGGAACTCGACGCCGCCGGCGCGGTCGTGCTGCCGGCGAGCCCGGGTTTCTACGGTGCGGGTGCGACGGCGACGGCGGCCCAGTTGGTCGACTTCGTGGCTGGCAAGATCCTCGACGCTATCGGCGTCGCACATGATCTTTCGCCACGCTGGACCGGCGTCATCGGCGGTACGTCCGGGAACCCGCCCAGCGGGCCCCAGACGGACGCTTGAGCCGTCAGTGCAGGCCGGCGTTCGTCGGCCCGTGGTTGCCGCTCTGTGGCGGCCCTGAGTTCGGCGAACGGTTCGCGCCGTCATCGAGGTCGTCGAGTACGCCTTCGCCCTCGAGCAAGGCACGTACCTCGGACTCCCGGAAGCGTCGGTGTCCACCTGGTGTCCGGATGCTCCCAATTCGGCCCGCCGCAGCCCATCGCGTCACGGTCTTGGGGTCGACCCGGAAGAGCGCAGCCACCTCGCCCGGCGTCAGCAGACGGTCTCCAGTGTCCACGGTCCCCTCCTCGCGTCAGCGAAAGCCTCTCGAACTGGTCTCAGATGTGCGCCCCGGCAGTGCGCGAGAGGCTTTCATAGGGACGTACGGCCATTAGAGCACCGTGAGAGTGCACTGTCCTGGAATCGGGGAAAACGCACTATGTGGGAAGATCCTCGGTAAAATTGCGAGCCGTACTCTCCTTTGACCATGTTTCACGCGGACCGGCGAATCGTCCACTCCCGGCCCCGGTTAGGGTCTACAGGACGTGGATGCCATCGACCTGCGACTCGTGGAGTTGTTGCGTACCAACGCCCGGCTGTCCTTCGCCGAACTGGCCAGACAGGTCGGCCTCTCGGCACCGGCGGTGCACGAGCGGGTCGGAAAGCTCGAATCGTCCGGTGTGGTGCGTGGCTACCGGGCCGACATCGACCCCGAGGCGATCGGGCTCGGCGTGACCGCGCTGATCAGCGTCGTCGAGGAGTCGACCACCGACGCCGACGACCTCCAGGAGCTCCTTCGCGAGTTGCCCGAGATCGAGACCTGCTACTTCATGGCCGGCGTCGAGTCGTTCCTGCTGACGGTGCGGGTGGGCACGATCGCCGAGCTCGAGCGCCTGATCGTGCGGCTGAACCGGACACCCGGGGTGGCTTCGACGCGTACCGCGATCGCCCTGTCGGCCAAGTGGGAGAACCGCCCGCGTCCGTTGTCGCCACACTCGGATTAGCCTGCACCCATGGAACAGCTCGACCGATGTGACGCCGCTGATCGGGCGTGGGTGACCGAAGCGGTCGGCGCGGTCGAAGCCGACGCGAACCGTTCCGCCGACACCCACCTGCTGCCTTTCCCGCTGCCGCGGGAGTGGGGGGTCGACCTCTACCTCAAGGACGAGTCGGTGCACCCGACCGGCTCGCTCAAGCACCGCCTGGCCCGCTCGCTGTTCCTCTACGGGCTCTGCAACGGCTGGATCGGCCCGCGCACCACCGTCGTCGAGGCGTCGTCCGGGTCGACGGCGGTCTCCGAGGCCTACTTCGCCCGGATGCTCGACCTGCCGTTCATCGCGGTGATGCCGGCGTCGACCTCGGCCGAGAAGATCGCGTTGATCGAGTTCCAGGGCGGCAAGTGCCATCTGGTCGACGACCCGTCCACGGCGGTCGACACCGCCCGTCGGCTCGCCGCCGACCTCCGCGGCCACTTCATGGACCAGTTCACGTACGCCGAGCGGGCCACCGACTGGCGTGGCAACAACAACATCGCCGAGTCGATCTTCAACCAGATGTCCCGTGAGCGGCACCCGCTGCCGGCCTGGGTGGTGGTCGGCGCGGGCACCGGCGGCACCAGCGCGACGATCGGCCGGTACGTCCGGTATCAGCGGTATCCCACCAAGATCTGCGTGGTCGACCCCGAGAACTCGGCCTTCTATCCCGCGTACGCCGCCGGCGACTGGTCGGTCAGCACCGGCCGCGGGTCGCGGATCGAGGGCATCGGCCGCCCGGTCGTCGAGGCCTCGTTCCAGCCACACGTCGTCGACCGGATGTTCGAGGTGCCGGACGCGGCGTCGCTGGCCGCGATGCGGGCGGCCTCCGCGGTGCTCGGCCGCCGCGTCGGAGGCTCCACGGGTACGAACCTGTGGGGCGCTTTCGCCCTGATCGCGGAGATGCGCGCGGCCGGTGTACCCGGCTCGGTGGTGACGCTGCTCTGTGACGGCGGCGAACGCTACGCCGACACCTACTACGCCGACGAATGGGTGGCCGCGGCCGGCCTCGACCTGGCACCGCACCTGCGGGTGCTGGAGAGCTTCCTGGCCTCCGGGCAGTGGCGGGGTTAACCCCGCTTGGCCAGCCCCGGGTAGTCGACCACGAAGCCGGCGTCGTCGACCGTGAGGTCAGCGCGGAAGCTGTCGCTCTCGTAGCGGATCCGTTTGCCACCCAGCGGCGTGTACGTGTGCTCGCCCGCGACGATCTCCAGGCTGGGCAGCAGGACCCACGCGGTCACCACGGTGTGGGGCCGGTCGGGCGCGGCGTTGAGCAGACCCAGCCGGCGGATCACCAAGGTGTTGGTCAGCGGTGAGCCACCCAGGTCGACGTCGAGCGCGCGCTCCAGCCGGGAGGCGTCATCGATGCCGGGGATGCCGACCCGCCGTTGACCGGCGGCGACCAGCGCCGCGTCCAGATCACCCTGCTCGCCGGTGGTGGCCCGCCAGCGGCCGGTGGCCCGCTGCAACCGGACCGTCCGCATCCAGCCGGCACCCTCGACGCTGACGTCCAGCCGGGCTGTCTGCCAGTTCTCGTCGACGATCAGCTCGTAGCGGGCCAGGAAAGGGATGGGGTCGACCGCCTGCTGGGTGCCGCGCGCGACCAGCCCGCGCCGATCGTCGAAGACGACGGTTTCGGCGCCGGGCAGGTCGGTGCGAGTCCACAGCAGAACCTTCGGCAACGTGGCCATGCGATCACGTTACCGAAGGTCCGGCGATCTAGTGGGTACGGCGCGGGCCGCTGCGCGGACCGCTGCGGGGTCCGCGGAAGCCGTGGCGGTCGCTGCCGCCACCGTGCCGCTCGCCGTTCGGGCGCTGCGGCCGACGCGGCTCGAGGTCCGGCTTCACCGGGACGCCACTGGGCTCCCGTGCGCCGGTCAGCTCGGCCAGCGCGGCGTCACCGGAGCGGACCCGGGTCTCGGCGGGCTCGACGCCCGCCTTGCCGAGCATGGCCAGGGTGCTGCGGCGCTGCTTGGGCAGCACCAGCGTGGCCACCGAGCCGGACTCGCCGGCCCGGGCGGTGCGCCCGGCACGGTGCAGGTAGTCCTTGGCGTCGCGCGGCGGGTCGATGTGCACGACCAGCGTGACCCCGTCGACGTGGATGCCGCGAGCGGCGACGTCGGTGGCCACCAGCACGGTGGTCCGACCCTCTTTGAACTCGGCGAGGGTGCGGGTGCGGGCCCGCTGGGTCTTGCCGCCGTGCAGGCCGCCGGCCCGGACACCGACCGCCGCGAGCTGCTCGACCAGCCGGTCGACGCCCATCTGGGTGCGGGCGAACATCATCGTGCGGCCGTCCCGAGCGGCGATCGACGCCGCGACCTGGAACTTGTCGTGCGGCGGGATCAGCAGCAGGTGGTGATCCATCGTCGTGACGGAGGCGGAGGCCGGCTCGGTCGAGTGCGTGACCGGGTCGGTCATGAACCGCTTGACCAGCGAGTCGACGTCGTTGTCCAGGGTCGCCGAGAAGAGCAGCCGCTGGGAGCCGGCCGGCGTCTTGGCGAGGAGCTCGGTGACCTCGGGCAGGAAGCCCAGGTCGGCCATCTGGTCGGCCTCGTCGAGGACCGTGACCTCGATGTCGTCGAGCGAGCAGATGCCGCGGTTGATCAGGTCGCCGAGGCGGCCCGGGGTCGCGACGATGACCTCGACGCCGCGCTGCAACGCGTCGATCTGACGGTCGTACGGCACGCCGCCGACCGCGGTCTTGAGGAAGACGCCGAGCGCCTTGCCCAGCGGCAGGAGTGCGTCGTTGACCTGCATGGCCAGCTCGCGGGTGGGCACCAGGACCAGTGCGCGCGGGTGCTTGGGCCGAGCCCGCTCGCCGCGGGCGACCCGGGCCAGCACCGGCAGGCCGAAGGCGAGCGTCTTGCCGGAGCCGGTCTGGCCGCGGCC
This sequence comes from Asanoa ishikariensis, assembly GCF_900107455.1. Taxonomy (GTDB): domain Bacteria; phylum Actinomycetota; class Actinomycetes; order Mycobacteriales; family Micromonosporaceae; genus Asanoa; species Asanoa ishikariensis. The sequence goes on from NZ_FNQB01000001.1 coordinate 662,770, forward strand.
GAGCACGTCCTTGCCGGCCAGCGCGTCCGGGACGGTGGCCTTCTGGATCTCGAACGGGGTGACAATGCCTTCCCGGGCCAGGGCCCGGACCAACTTCTGCGGCAGGCCGAGCGCCGCGAAGCCTTCTTCGGCTGTTTCAGTGCCCTCGGGCGCGGCAGACGGGTCAAAGATGGACGGAAACGTGCTGGCGTCAGCAAACGCGGTCAAGTGGGGCCTCTCGTGGGCGGGCCATCTCGCGCGTCAACATCAAAAGTTCAGGGTGCACGCTTCGCAAGATCGCCCATGGGGCGCGGAAACGCGCCGGTCTATGAACTTGACGAGTGTACGGTGCGTGGCCGCCTGACGTCATATCGAGGCGGCTACCCGTGTGCGGCATCACGCCCGCGAGTTACCCGAGGAACCCCGTGATCGAGTTGCTGACGAACAGGACGACGAGCACCCCGATGCCGATCAGCACGCCGAGGCCCACCGCGAGGAACAGGCCGACCTTGGCGTAGCTGCGCTTGGCCGGGGCCGGCTCGGACCGCCCCTGGGCCAGGATGTGGCCGGTCAGCGAGCCGGAGTTGTCCAGCGTCGCGGCGGGATAGGCCGTCGTCATCTGCGCCGGCGGCTCGTCCGACTGGCCGTAGAGCCGGCCGGGCCGCTGACCCTGCGCCCACCGGTGGTAGTCGGCCGCCGCCGGTGAGGTGCCCGGCGCGGTCGGGTTGATCGACTCAGGCCAACTCGGCAGCGCCGGGGCAGGTGTCGTCGACGCGGCCGCAGCGGTCACCGGTGGCGGTGGGAACGGCGGGGCGGGTGACGGGCCCGGTGGCGGACCGGGTGGCGGCACCGGCGGGCCCGGGGGAGTCGGCGGCTGCGGCTCGGGCACAGGTGGGACCGGCGAGGGCGGCGGCTGCGGCACCGGAGACGGCGGCACCGGCGGTGGGCCGGGCGGTGTCGGGCCTGGGCCGGGCGCCGGGCTCGGTGTCGGGCCGGGCGCCGGGCTCGGTGTCGGGCCGGGCGCCGGGAACGGCGACGGCGCCGGCTCGGGGCCGGGGAACGGCGGCTGCGGGCGCAGCGGCGGCTCAGGCGTCGGCTCCGGAGGCGGGGTGGGCCGCCGACCGGGCACGGGGCGATCGGGACCCGGTCCAGGCTCCGGCTCGGCGGGTTTCGGCTCGTCCGGCGCCGGTTCTGGCTGGTCAGGCCGCGGCTCGTCCGGTCGAGGGCGGTCCGGCTCAGGTTCCGGGTCGGGTTCGGCCGGGCCGGAACCGGATTTCGGAGCACCACCCCCCAGGTCGGCCTCGCCGGCCCGGTAGACCCGGGCACTGCCGCTGCTGACGGACGGCACTCCGTAAGGAAGGTCCGCGGCGGACGGCCTCCGGGCGCCCGGCACGGTGACGCGCGCCTTGACGACCCCGGCCGGCTTGGCCGCTTCGACCGGTTGGCCGACCGCTTCGCCGGCCGCCAGCGGCGCGGCCGCGGGCGGCGTGCTGGCCGACCAGCCGGAGCGCTGTGCGGGAATCGCGGACGCGGCCGGGTCGCCCTCGGTCGCGACCGGCTCGACCCCGGGCAGCGAGTAGCCCGGTGCGGCCGGGGTGGCGCTGGGGCCGGCGGCCGGCTCGGGCCGGACGTAGCCGGGCGACTCCTGCTCCGCCTTGTTGAACGGCACCGCGAAGCCGGACCACGGCGACTCGTCGGCGACCGGGACCTTGGGCACCCGCCGGTCCAGCGGCGGCACCGGCCCCTTGGCCGCCACCGGTGTGATCGGGGCGGCCCTGGTCGGGAGCGGTGCCTCGGCGGGCGCGGCGCTCTCGCCGGCCCGGTAGGTGCCGGGCACCGAAGGCGCGGCGACGTGCTCCGCGTCCGGCGCCGTGCTGGTGCGCACCGACGCCCGCCCGACGGCGGAGGTCGTCGTGGCACCGGCCGGCGCCGTCGGGATGTGCGAGATCTCCGAAACGGGCGTCGGCCGCGTCCAACCGGGCGCGGGGTCGGGCCAGAGCGCACCGCCGTCGGCCGGCGGCGGTGGCGGCTCGTACGCCTCCGGTAGCTCTTCTTCCCCAGCCGACTTGGGCAGCACCGTGCCCACCGGTGGTGGCGCGGGCAGCGGCGGCAGATCGGCGGCCAGGCCGCTAGGCGGCGCTGACTCGTCGATCTGTGCGTCGTTGGACTGCTGCGGCTTCTCGTCCATCGCTGCCTCCCTGCCCGCCGCCGGACGCGCGCGTGTACGCCCGGCGCGGCGTGCCAATGTCACATCGTGGCACAACCGCACACCCCGGCATGCCGGGAAGTGGCCTCAGCTCCCTGACGTGCCGGTCGGCGTGGCGGCCGAGTCGGTCGGTGGCACGTCCTCCTGTGTCGCCGGAGGCGTGGTCGGCTCCTTCTCGTCCGTGGTGGGCGGAGCTGTGGTCTCCTCCGGCGGATCGGTCGGCGCCTCCGTCGTCGGCGGCGGCTCGGTGGTCGGCGGCGGCTCCGTCGGTGGCTTGGTCGGCACATCCACCGGAGGCTTCGTCACCGGCGGCTTGGTCGGCGGCTTCGTCGGAGGCTTGGTCGGAGGCTTCGTCGGCGGCGTGGTGGGCGGTGGGGTGGCGGCCTGCTGCGCCGGGAAGATCCGGGTGGCGCCGTAGAACCGTGACCACCAGACCGTCGACACCTTCACCACGTCGCCGGTGGTCGGCGCGTGCACCATCTTGCCGCCACCGATGTACATGCCGACGTGGTGCACGCTCTGCCAGCTCGACCCGGAGGCGAAGAAGATGAGGTCGCCGGGCAGCAGCGCGGACCGCGACACGCTGCGGTTTCGGCTGTAGTAGTACTGGTCGCGGGCCACGCGGGGCAGGTCGCGGAAACCGGCCGCCCGGTAGGACGCCCACATCAGGCCGGAGCAGTCGAACGAGTTGGGACCCTCGGCCGCCCAGACGTACGGGTCGCCGAGCTGAGCCAGCGCGTACCGGACGGCGACCATCGCCTTGTCGTTGGCCTTCATCCCGGCGACGCTCTCGCCCGAGATGTACTGGGCGCCGAGCCGCTGCTCGGAGCGCTCCTGCTGACGCTCGTACGCCTCGACGGCGTCGATGTTGTCGGCCCGCAGCGTGCGCAGGGCGTCTTCCTTGGTCTTGCGGCTCTTCTCGAGCGACCCGACGTCGGTGAGGAGCTGCTGGTGCTTCGTCTGCATCGCGGCGTAGTAGGCGGTCGCGTTCTGCTCGGCGAGCCGCGCCCGCTCGACCTCGTCGCCGGCGATCTCCGGGTGCGGCCCGGTCGACTGACCGGTCAACATCCGTTGCAACGTGTCGAGATCCTGCATGTCGCGGTCGTAGATGCCCGGGGGCAGTGCGGCCGCGGCCTTGAGCGCGTCGGCGGCGGCGCTGTCGGCATTGCGCTGGGCGGAGGCCAACTGGTCGCGCATCGTTCGCAGGTTGGCGTCGGCCAGCGACAGGTCGGACGCTGCCTGGTCACGCTGCTGCTGGAGCTCCAGCACCCGCTCGCCGAGCAAGGCGACCTCGGTCGCGCTGGCGTTGATCCGGGCGGCCAACGGGCCGCTGGCGACCGGGGACGGCAACTGCGGAATGTTCGTCGCCGGCGGCTGGCCGGGCAACTGGATCGTGCCGAGCGGCTCCGGGCGGGAACCGGCGTCCGGCACGGTGTTGGGCAGGGGCGGATCCGCCGCCCGGGGAACGGCCAATGCGGGCGTGCCGAAACCGGCGGCCGCAGCGGCGGTCGCCGTGAGCAACGCGGCCCACGCCACTGGTCTGATGACCCGCATGTCCGGGCCGTCGTGGCGGTTGGGCTGCCGGCGCGTCATGATCCTCCCCGGTTGTCGCGTTGTGACGGGCGAACGCCGGACGGCACATTACGTCCCGGTTAGGACGTGAGGAGCCCTCTGGTGTATCCCGTCACACTCGTTACTACCGCAAAACTGTGGTCACTGTCGATGGCAGCAGCGGTAACGAGACGCTGAGAACCGGTGAACGGTGGTAGCCAATCAGTGATCATCGGCCGGCGGCACGTACGCTCGCCTGCATGGACGAGGCACGTAAGCACGAGCTCGAGGAAAAGGTCTACGCGGGTATCCGACTTTCCCGTCAAGACGGTGTGGACCTCTACGAGTGCGATGACCTGGCCTGGCTCGGCCGGCTGGCCCACCACAAGCGCACAGAGCTCAACGGCGACCGGGTGATGTTCAACATCAACCGGCACCTCAACCTGACCAACGTCTGTTCGGCCAGTTGCGCATACTGCTCGTTCCAGCGCAAGCCGGGCGAGAAGGACGCGTACACGATGCGCATCGACGAGGCCGTCCGCAAGGCCAAGGAGATGGAGAGTGAGCAGCTCACCGAGCTGCACATCGTCAACGGCCTGCACCCGACGCTGCCGTGGCGCTACTACCCCAAGGTGCTGCGCGAGCTGAAGTCGGCGCTGCCGAACGTCAACCTCAAGTGCTTCACCGCGACCGAGGTGCAGTGGTTCGAGAAGATCAGCGGGCTGTCCGCCGACGCGATCCTCGACGAGCTGATGGACGCGGGCCTCGAGTCGCTGACCGGCGGTGGTGCGGAGATCTTCGACTGGGAGGTCCGCCAGCACATCGTCGACCACGAGTGCCACTGGGAAGACTGGTCGCGGATCCACAAGCTGGCGCACAGCAAGGGCATGAAGACCCCGGCCACGATGCTGTACGGGCACATCGAGGAGCCCCGGCACCGCGTCGACCACGTCATGCGGCTGCGTGAGCTGCAGGACGAGACCGGTGGCTTCGCGGTCTTCATCCCGCTGCGCTACCAGCACGACTTCGTCGACTCGCAGGACGGCAAGGTCCGCAACAAGCTCCAGGCGCGCACCACGATGGCGTCCCCGGCCGAGTCGCTCAAGACCTTCGCCGTGTCCCGCCTGATGTTCGACAACGTGCCGCACGTCAAGTGCTTCTGGGTGATGCACGGCCTGTCGGTCGCCCAGCTCTCGCTGAACTTCGGCGTCGACGACCTGGACGGCTCGGTGGTCGAATACAAGATCACGCACGACGCCGACTCGTACGGCACGCCCAACACGATGCACCGCGAAGACCTGCTCAACATGATCGGGGACGCCGGCTTCCGGCCCGTCGAGCGGGACACCCGCTACAACGTCGTCCGCGAGTACGACGCTCCTCCGTCGCTGGCCGAGCGCCGCGCCGAACCGCAGGACGTGATGTCGTGAGCCCCACCGTCAAGTACACGCTGGCCCGGCTCGGGCTCTTCGTGGTCATCTTCGCCGTGCTGCTGCCGGTGCCGATGGGCCTGTTCCTCAAGCTGATCCTGGCGGTGGCCTTCTCGGCGACGGTCTCGTGGTTCTTCCTGCGCACGTGGCGCGACCAGATGGCGCAGCAGCTCGCCGACACGGTCGACAAGCGCCGCGCCGACAAGGCCAAGCTCCGCTCCGCGCTGGCCGGCGACGAAGAGCCGCCGGCCAGCGTTTCCTAGCTACCAGTTGGTCGAGCCGGCCACCTTCGGCCAGGGCTTCCACCACGGCTTGATCAGGTAGGCGATGCCGCCGGTGCCGCCCGAGGTGCCGCCGCTCGCGTTGATCCGCTTCGTGCGCAGCCAGATCTGCTCGAACTGGCTGCGCTTGTAGACGTTGCGGACCACGTCGTTCGACGAGCTGGCCGGGTCGTTGATGATGACGTCGCCGTCCATGGTGAAGCCGACGATCACGAACAGGTGCCCGGACGTGCCGTAGTTCGCCCCGTCCAGCTCGCTGGCCAGGAAGGACTGCGAGGTGACGATCGGGATGCCGGCCGCGATGAAGCGCTCCGCCTCGTCGAGCGAGTGCAGCCGGGTGACCTTGCCTTCCAACCCGGGATACGACGCCGCGTACGCGGTGTTGAACGGCCAGTTCCCCGCACCGTCGTACGTGTAGTCGTAGGTCATCCGGGCCGCGTGGTTGACCGACGGGTCCGGGTAGGTCGGGTCGACCCACGCGGTGTCCGCGGCCGAGGGCTTGCGGCCCCAGTACTCGACGACCATCTCGGTCGAGGTGGGCGAGCACCAGGCCTCGCCGCCGCCGTCGTACTCGGGATAGTGCCCCTCGTGGATGTTCTGTGAGTAGGTCGGCACCGCCAGTTCCTTGCCCCAGGCGATGTGCCCGGCGCTCGGCGGCACGGTGAACCGGTCGGGCACATAGGACGACATCGCGCCCAGCGCCCAGACCCGTGGCGCGGCGAACTGGCCCGGCGCCTTGTAGAGAGTCAGCCGCAACTGGTACGAGCGCAGCATCACGCCGGTGGCGACGTCGTCGATCGAGAACGTGTCGGTCCAGATCGTCGAGTACGGGTCGCCCTGCCGGTTCACCGACGTGCGCCGGATGTCCTCGTCGCCGGACGCCCAGCGCCCCATCACGTACCACGGAGTCTGGTTACCGGTGTTGTAGGTGCCCTGCATCTCGACCTGGATCCAGGTGCCGCGCGGCGTCTCGGCGTTCCACGAGGCGATGAGCTCGCTCGCGTCGAACCCGACGTCGCGCTTCGGCGAGGTCCAGGTGGCGTAGTTCCAGCTTCGGGTCACGCCGGTGTGCGGATCGGTGTATTCGGTCGTCCCCTGTGGACGCAGGATGGTCACGCCACCCTGCAGGCCGGGAACGCCCGGAATGCCCGGCAGAGCCAGGGTGCCCTGGTGCGTGCCGGTACGCCAGTCGCGATAGGTCGACCAGCCCTGGTACGTGATCTGTTCGTCATGGACGGGCGTCGAGGTGGCGGCGCCAGCCGGTGCCGCGAACCCGGCAATCAAGGCAACCGCGCCGAAAACCGCGACGGCCGCCCGCGCTGATGCGTTCATGGCTGTCACTATCGCTGGCGAAAGGAAGTTTCACCAGACCGCATTTCGCTGAAGTTCATTGCCGGCAGGATGATCGACCTGGCATGCCCCCGCACAAAGACCCATATTGATATGACCATGAAACGGGTGGTGAGGTTCGACCAACGTTCCTCCACCTACCCCCATGGAGGTCATGCATGGCCATCCGTCTGGGCCGGCGCCGCGCGCTGACCGCACTGGTCAGCACCGCGATCGTCGGCCTGCTAGTCGCCTCGGCCAACCCGGTCTCGGCGAAACCGGCGCCCGGCGGGCCGCGCGCCGTGGTCGCGCCGTCGGCCGAGTACCGCGTTCTCGGCCCGAAGACCCTGGCCGAACGCAACGCCGTCGCTCGCACCGGTGCCGCGATCGACTACGTCGAGCACGGCGTTCTCAACGTCACCGCCACCGCGGTCGAGGCCGCCGCCATCGGGCGGCTCGGCTTCAAACTGGAGCGCGTCACGGCCCCAGCGGCCAGTGGTGGCCCGACGGCGCTGGCGTTCCCGCCCGCGGACTCCAACTACCACGACTACGCCGAGCTGACCGCCGTGGTCAACCAGGTCGTCGCGGACCACCCGTCGATCGCCCGCAAGCTGTCGATCGGCAGCTCGTACGAGGGCCGCGACCTGATGCTGATCAAGATCTCCGACAACGTCAACACCGACGAGGCCGAGCCGGAGATCCTGTTCAACGCGCAGCAGCACGCGCGTGAGCACCTGACCGTCGAGATGGCCATCTACCTGCTCAACCTGTTCACCGACAACTACGGCTCGGACTCCCGGATCACGAACATCGTCAACAGCCGGGAAATCTGGATCGTGCCGAGCGTCAACCCGGACGGCAGCGAGTACGACATCGCCACGGGGTCCTACCGGAGCTGGCGCAAGAACCGGCAGCCCAACTCCGGCTCGTCCAATGTGGGCACCGACCTCAACCGCAACTGGAGCTACCAGTGGGGTTGCTGCGGCGGATCGTCCGGCACGACCAGCTCGGAGACCTACCGTGGCCCGTCGGCGTTCAGCGCCCCGGAGACCCAGCGCCTGCGCGACTTCGTCAACAGCCGGGTCGTCGGCGGCCAGCAGCAGATCAAGGCCAACATCGACTTCCACACGTACTCGCAGCTCGTGCTCTGGCCCTTCGGCTACACCACCGCCAATACGGCGACCGGGATGACCGCGGACCAGTACAACACGTTCGCCACCCTCGGGCAGCAGATGGCCGCGACCAACAGCTACACGCCCGAGCAGTCGTCCGACCTCTACATCGCCGACGGCACGAGCATCGACTGGATGTGGGCAGCCCACAACATCTGGGCGTACACCTTCGAGATGTATCCGGGTTCCGCCAGCGGTGGCGGCTTCTACCCGCCCGACGAGGTGATCCCGGCGCAGACCAGCCGCAACCGCGAAGCCGTGCTGATGCTTTCCGAGGCCGCGGACTGCCCGTACCGCGTCATCGGCAAGGAGGCGCAGTACTGCGGTGGCGGTGGCGGCACGACCGTCTACTCCGACACCTTCGAGACGGCCACCGGCTGGACCACCAACCCGTCCAGCACCGACACCGCTACCAGCGGGCAGTGGGTACGCGGTGACCCGGCAGCGACCACGTCGAGCGGTGCCAAGCAGCTCGGCACCACCGTCAGCGGCACCAACGACCTGGTCACCGGCGCGTCGGCCGGCACCGCCGCGGGCGACTTCGACATCGACGGCGGCCTGACCAGCGTCCGCTCGCCGGCGATCACCCTGCCCGCCAGCGGCACCCTGACGCTGAGCCTGTCCTGGTATCTCGCCCATGGCACGAACTCGTCGTCGGCGGACTTCTTCCGGGTCAGCGTGGTGCACAACGGCGGCACGACGGCCGTCTTCAGTCAGGCCGGCGCGGCCACCAACCGCAACGGTGCGTGGGCGGTCGCGAACGCCAACCTGTCCGCGTACGCCGGGCAGTCGGTCCGGATCCTGATCGAGGCGACTGATGCCTCGACCGCTTCGCTCGTGGAGGCCGGCGTCGACGACGTCCGGATCACCCAGAGCTGAGTATCGACGTCACCGGCGTCCCGTGGGCAACCGCGGGGCGCCGGTGATGCGCCTAACGGCCGCGTAACAGCCCTGCCGGTCATGGTGACCTCTGGGTTACCGTGCTCCCGACCCGAAGCAGCGAAGCCGGTGTGAACCCGGCGCTGTCCCGCAACTGTGATGCCCCTGTTCCAAGGGGACAAGCCAGGTCGCCTGCCGGGGTCGCGAACCAGCGCTCTCGAGGAAGGGCGCCTCGCAGGCCGGGCGAACCCCTGTCGGCGAAGCACCAGACCTCGACCGACAGGAGGCACTGATGCGATATCCGGCCCGTTTCGTCGCCGTCGCTCTCGGCGCGGCCCTCGCGCTCACCGGCTGCGGCTCCGGTGGCAACACGGAGAACGGCGGCACTCCGCCGAACACCGACGTCAGCGCCACCGCCGACTTCCCGGCGACCGTCGGCGACGTCACCGTCGCGGCCAAGCCGACCAAGATCGTCTCTCTGTCGCCGACCGCGACCGAGATGCTCTTCGCGGTCGGTGCCGGCCCGCAGGTGTTGGCGGTCGACGACCAGTCCAACTTCCCGGCCGAGGCGCCGAAGAGCGACCTGTCCGGTTACCAGCCCAACGCCGAGGCGATCGCCGGCAAGTCGCCCGACCTCGTCGTGGTCTCCAACGACACGAACAACGTGGTCGCCCAGCTCACGCAGTTGAAGATCCCGGTCTACCTCGCGGCGGCCGGCAAGACGATCGACGACACGTACCGGCAGATCACCGACCTGGGCGCGCTGACCGGCAACCGGCCGGCGGCGGAGGACCTGGCCAAGCGGATGAAGGTCGAGGTCGACAAGCTGGTCGCCGACGTCCCGAAGCGGACGACCAAGCTGACCTACTACTACGAGTTGGGCCCGGAGCTCTACTCGCTGACCTCCAAGACCTTCGTCGGCGCGCTGCTGGGCCAGCTCGGCCTGGAGAACATCGCGGACCCCGCCGACGCGGACGGCAAGAGCGCTGGCTATCCGCAGCTCGCCGCCGAGTCGCTGGTCAAGGCCGACCCCGACCTGATCTTCCTGTCCGACACGGTGTGCTGCCAGCAGAGCGCCGAGACGGTCAAGGCCCGCCCCGGCTGGGCCGGCATCACGGCGGTGAAGACCGGGCAGATCGTGCCGCTCAACGACGACATCGGCTCGCGGTGGGGCCCGCGCACCGTCGACCTGCTCCGTCAGGTCGCGGACGCGGTGTCCAAGGTGCCAGCCTGAAACCTTTGAGAATCCCCGGCGTACGGTGGCCGTGGCTGCTCGGCGGTGTGCTCGCCGTGGCGGTCGCGGCCATCGCCGGGCTCGCCTTCGGTCCGGTCTCACTGCCGCCCGGCGGGGTCGCCGCCGAGCTGCTGGACCTGATCCCGGGCGTCGACATCCATAGTGGACTAACGGAGCGCGACGCCGCGATCCTCCTGCAGCTAAGGCTGCCCCGGGTGGTGCTGGCGCTGCTCGCCGGCGCGATGCTGTCGCTGGCCGGCGCCTGCTACCAGGGCGCGTTCCGCAACCCGCTGGCCGACCCGTATCTGCTGGGCGCGGCGGCCGGCGCCGGGCTCGCGGTGACCGCGGTTGTCGCCCTGCGCGGAGCGGACCTGGGTTCCCTGCCACCGAGCGTGCCGCTGGCGGCCTTCGCCGGCGCGCTGATCGCGGTCGCGCTGACCTACCTGCTCGGCGTCGGTGGCCGGGACCGCAGTCCGGCCTCACTGATCCTCGCCGGCGTCGCGGTGTCCGCGTTCCTCGCCGCCGGGCAGACGTACCTCATGCAGCGCAACGCCGACGACATCCGGGCCATCTACTCGTGGTTGCTCGGGCGGCTGGCCACCAACGGCTGGCACGAGGTGCGGCTGCTGCTGCCGTACGCGGTCGTCACCACGGTCGTCGTGCTCGCCCTGCGCCGCGAGCTCGACGTGCTCTCGGTCGGTGACGACGAGGCGAGCAGCCTCGGCCTGCACCCGCAGCGGTCCCGCTTCATCCTGATCGCGGCGGCCTCACTCGGCACCGCCGCGGCGGTGTCGGTCTCTGGGCTGATCGGGTTCGTCGGCATCGTCGTGCCCCACATCGTGCGGATGCTCGCCGGCGGCAGCTACCGCGCGATCCTGCCGCTGTCGATGCTGTTCGGCGCGGCGTTCCTGGCGCTGGCCGACCTGGCGGGGCGGACGTTCGCCGCGCCCGCCGAGATCCCGATCGGTGTGGTCACGGCGTTCGTCGGCGGACCGTTCTTCGTGCTCGTCCTGCGCTCCGCGAAGCGGGTGCTCACATGACCGCCATCTCCGTTCGCGACCTGCACGTCACGCTCGGGAAGTCGCCGATCCTGCGCGGCGTCGATCTGTCGGTCGCGTCCGGCGAATGGGTCGCGGTGATCGGGCCCAACGGCGCCGGCAAGTCGACGCTGCTGCGGGCGATCGGCGGCCTGCTGCCCACGTCGGGCGCGGTCTCCCTGCTGGGTACGCCGGTTGAGCGCCTGCGCCGCCGCGCCCGCGCCCGCACGGTGGCCACCGTCGCGCAGTCGCCGGTCGTACCCCCGGGGATGTCGGTCTTCGACTACGTGCTGCTCGGCCGCACGCCGTTCGTCTCGCTGCTCGGCCGCGAGTCGGCTGGTGACCTGGCCGCGGTGCGCGCCCTGCTGGACCGCCTCGACCTGAGCGGGTTCGGCGACCGCGAGCTCGAGACCCTCTCCGGTGGCGAGCGGCAGCGGGCGTTCCTGGCACGGGCGCTGGCCCAGGAGCCGTCGCTGCTGCTGCTGGACGAGCCGACCAGCGCGCTCGACATCGGCCACCAGCAGGAGGTGCTCGAACTCGTCGACACGCTGCGCCGCGACCAGGGTCTGACGGTGCTCGCGACGATGCACGACCTCTCGATCGCGGGCGGCTACGCGGACCGGTTGGTGCTGCTGGCCGAGGGTGCGGTGGTCGCGGCCGGCACCCCGCGCGAAGTGTTGACCGAGGAGCTCCTGTCCCGCTTCTACCGGGCCAGGGTCCGAGTCGTGGACGGCGTCGACGGGCCGCTCGTGGTTCCTGTCCGTTCTGACCCGAAGTGATCCGTCCGGTCAGCCGAGACTGTCCGAGCGGTTCCTAGGTATTCGTGATAATCGACGGATTTTGTGGTTACCGTCGGAGTTTGTGAGCGTTCTTACGCACCGCACCGCATGGGTGCCCAGCGACGACCACACCCCTCATGACGACGCCGCCGAACTGGCGGCCGCGTGGGTGCTCGAACAGGCCCGAGCCCACGCCCTCCAGCCCCTCCTGCGCGACCCCGGCAAGGGTGGCAATCCTGGACGGGGTCATGCCGTGCTCGCCTACCTGCCCGACTACGACGACGTGCACAACTCGCTCCAGGCCGCCCGCTACGGCGCGTTCGCCGCCGTGGAGTCCGGTGCCCACCCGCTGATCGGATGGGCGATGGTGACCCGCGCCGTCAACCTGACGACCGGACAGATCACCGTGGACAGCCGCAGCGAGACCCTGAAGGAGGCCATCGAACGCATCCACTTCTTCGACAACAACGGCTGGACGCGCGGCTTCGGTGCCGAGAGCGCCAAGCGCATCCTCGGCGACCTGCCGCCGCCGGACCGCGACAAGGACCTGCTGTTAGGCAGCCTTTGCGCCCTCGGGTCGCGGGGCCGGGCACTCGAGCGACTCGGCGATCTGGCTCAGCGGGTGTGGAAGAAGATATCCACGGGCGCTGATCCAGAGTAAGTTCGGTCGGCATGTGGATGCGGAAAGCGTCGATGGCCGCCGTCTCACTGGGCGTGCTGGCCGTCTCGACGGGGTTCACCCATACCCCGTCACCGTCCTGGGAGCTCTCTCCGACCGACAGCACCGCGCGGCTGCGCGGCCTCTCCGTGGTCAGCGCGGCCACGGTCTGGGCCAGCGGCAGTCAGGGCACGGTCCTGCGTACGGTCAACGGGGGTCGCACCTGGTCCTCGGTCGGCCCTCCGGAGGCCGCGGCGCTGGAGCTTCGTGACATCGAGGCCTTCGACGCCCGGCGGGCGGTCGCGCTGTCCATCGGCACCGGCGAGGACTCCCGCGTCTATCGCACGGCGGACGGCGGCCGCACGTGGACGGAGACGTACCGCAACACCGACCCGGCAGCTTTCTACGACTGCCTGACCTTCCTCGACGAGCGACACGGGTTGGCCCTGTCGGACCCGGTCGACGGCAAGTTCCGCATCCTGTCCACGAGCGACGCGGGTCGTTCGTGGTCGGTGCTGCCGTCGGCCGGGATGCCAGCGGCCCTGCCGGGCGAGTTCGCGTTCGCGGCCAGCGGCACCTGCCTGGTCTCGTCCGGCGGCCGCGCCTACTTCGCCACCGGCGGCGGGGCCAGCGCCCGGGTCTTCCGCAGCGACGACCGGGGCTTGTCCTGGAAGGTGTCCGGCACCCCGGTGCCCAGCGGCCCGTCGGCCGGCATCTACTCGCTGGCCTTCCGCGACCGCGACCACGGTGTGGCGGTCGGCGGCGACTACGCGACCCCGACCGCGGCCCCCGACGGCGCGGCCATCACCCGCGACGGCGGCCGCACGTGGACACCGGCGGCGGACGAGCCGGGCGAGTACCGCTCGGGCGCGGCCTGGATGACCCGCCTGGGTCCGGTGCTGGCGGTGGGTCCGACCGGCAGCGACATCTCCTACGACGGCGGCCGGAAGTGGTCGCTGTTCGACTCGGGCAGCTTCGACGCGGTCGAGTGCGCCGGGCTCTCGGTCTGCTACGCCTCCGGCGAGCAGGGCCGGATAGCTAGATTGCGCTGGTGACCAGCCACATCCTCGAACAGCTCGACAATGCGGCCGACGAGGCTTTGTTTCCCTACCTCGACAACGGCTACTACTACCCGGTCGACGTGCGCCTGCACGCCTTCCGTGACGACCACCGCTGGGCGCTGGTGATCGAGACAGTCGGCTATTCACCGCGCGCCGCGAACCTGCACGACGTGCTGCATGTCTTCGGCAACTGCCTCACCCAGGGCGAGCCGGGGTTCGAGAACGAGGACTTCCTCGACCGCGTCGACAACTGGGACGAGGTCGAAGACGCCGATGAGTCGGAGGTCTACGCGGGCGGCCCGCTGGTGGTCCGCGGCCAACAGATCGAGGTCGGCGCCGATCGTGGCGCCGACCTGGTCGACGTGCTGCGGCTGCTGACGCCGGCACACCGGGAGGCGCTGCTCGCCGACGAGGCTGAGCTGCGCCGCCGGATCCCGGCCGACCTACCCGAGATCCTGCGGCTGGACGAGTGGCGCCAGCCGGTCGACGACGAGCTGCCGAGCGAGTGCGCGACGTTCCGGCAACTCGCCGAGGTGCTCTCGACCGGCGACCGCACGCGTTACCAGCCGTCGCCGGTGCCCAACACCCACTGGACCCATTGGCCGGACGCCGGCACCCTCTAGTCCCTCAGCACGGCCGGGAGCGGCGCCGTGTGCAGGACGGCCAGGCGGCTGACCGCTCGGGTGAGCACCACGTAGAGGCGGTGCAGGCCGCGGGGCTCGGCTTCGACGATGGCGGCCGGTTCGACGACCACCACGTGGTCGTACTCGAGACCCTTGACGACCGACGCCGGGACGACCGTCACCCGCGCCTCGCTCTCGACGTCGTCGGCGGTCGCGTTCTCGATGCCCGCCTTCGTCAGCGCGGCGCGGAGGCCGTCCACCGCGGTGTCGGCCGCGATCACGCCGACCGATCCGTCGTAGCTGAGGGCCGCGCGGACCTCGTCGACCATCGCGGCTTCGAGGTCGGTGACCGCTTCGATGGTCAGCCCGCCGTCGTTACGCAGCGAGCGGGCGGCGGGCACGTCGACCGCCAGGACGGGCAGCAGGCGGTTGGCGAACGCGACGACCGCCGCCGGCACGCGGAAGCCGATGGTCAGCGGGACCACTTCGGCGTCCGGCTTGCCGAGGTGGCGCAGGGTCTCGCGCCAGTCGGCGGCGGCCCACGGCGCGGTGCCCTGGGCGAGGTCGCCGAGCAGGGTGATCGAGCCGTGCTCGCTGCGCCGGGCGATCGCGCGGGCCTGCATCGCCGAGAGGTCCTGCGCCTCGTCGACCACGACGTGGCCGAAGCTCGGTCGGCGCTCGATCAGGCCGGCGGCCTCGTCGACCAGGACCAGGTCGGCGGTGGTCCACTTGGCCGACTTGAGCGAGCGGGGAGCGGCCGGCCAGCGGATCAGCTCGCGCTCGTCGTCGGTCAGCACCCCGGCCGGCGGGTCGATGAGGATCTCCGCGACCAGGGCCTCCGGCGTGACCGCCGGCCAGACCTGGTCGAGGAAGTCGGTGACCTGCTTGGCCTTGCCCATCCGCCGGAGCCAGGCGTCGTTGGGCGAGTCACCCCGGCGCGCCTCGGACTGGCGTTGCAGCAGGCTGACCACCCGGGCCCGGATCCGTTCGCGGGCCGTGCCGTAGGGCAGGTTCTCGGCCCGCACGTCGTCGACCAGCCGGCGGAGGACCTCGGCACCGATCCGCCAGCGGTACGACCCGTCGGGCACCGTCATCGGCTCGACGTCCCCGCCGATGTGGGCGTCGAGGGCGGTGGCGAGGACGGCGGCCATCCGGGCGTCGTGCTTGACCGTCGCGGCGGCCGTGGAGTCCTCGGCGCGTACCCGGACGGCCGCGATCAGGTCGTCCACCGTCGCCTGCTCGACCTCGACCTCGCCGAGTGCCGGCAGCACCGCGGAGATGTAGGACAGGAACGCCCGGTTCGGCCCGACCACCAGCACGCCCGACCGGCGCAGGCGCTCGCGGTGTAGGTAAAGAAGGTAGGCGGCGCGGTGCAGGCCCACCGCCGTCTTTCCGGTGCCGGGCGCGCCCTGCACGCAGATCGAGACGTCCAGGTCGGCCCGGACCAACTCGTCCTGCTCCGGCTGGATGGTGGCGACGATGTCGCGCATCGGGCCGACGCGGGGCCGCTCGATCTCGGCGGTCAGGATCCGGCTGGCGGTGCCGAGCTCCTCGCCCCGGTCGAGATGCTCGTCCTCGAAGCTGGTCAGCAGCCCGGCGGCGAACCCGAACCGGCGGCGCACCGCGATGCCCTGCGGTTCGCGGGCGCTGGCCCGGTAGAACGCGCGTGACACGGGCGCACGCCAGTCGAGCACCATCGGCTCGCCGTCGTCATCGGTGACGTGCCGGCGCCCGACGTGGTAGCGGTGCCCCGCGTGGTCCTCGGCGGCCGGGCTGCTGCCGAAGTCGAGCCGCCCGAAGAACAGCGGGGTGTCCGGGTCGTCGGCCAACTCGGCGACGCGGCGGGCGAGCGTACGCCCGAGCGTCTCGGCGGTGTAGGCGTCACCGGCGACGTTGCCGCCGGTGCTGAACAGGGCTTCGGCGCGGTCGCGCATCCGGCGCAGGGCGGCCCGGGACGCGGTCAGGTGCGCCCGTTCGCCGTCGAGGTCGGTCTCGAGATCGGAAGCGGGCTCGGTGGCATCGGTGTTCACAAGGTGATCAGCGGGCAGGGTCATCCGAGGAAACCTTCCGGCGGTGGTCAGTGGGACTCGGGAAGACCTGGGCCGCCCGGAACTCCGCGCGGAGCAAGCTCAATGCTCCAGCCGGTGCCGGCAGTGCCCGGTAACCACGCTTCCAGCGCGGCGGCGCTCCACGTTACGCCCGCCCAACCGACCATTCCACCGAATATCGACGCGAGGTATAGCGATCGCTATACTCGCCTGGTGGTCGCGGGCGAGTGGGACGTCTTCGTGGTCAACGAGGTATTGGAGTGGATCAATGAGCTAGACGCCGCAGCCCATGCGCGGGTGGTCCAGGCAATCGATCTACTGGCCGAGGTCGGCCCTGGTCTTGGCCGGCCGCTCGTAGACACCGTCGCTGGATCGGAGCAGGAGGACGCCGGTGAATAGCTACGTGCGCTGGCAGGACGTTCGTCGTGAGCAGGTGCGGCGGGCCGGGGGCGAGGCCGCCGTCGCTGCCGGCAAGGACGAGTTGCTGGCCGAGGTGGTGGGGCGGCGGCTGGCCGAGATCCGCCGTGCCCGGGGGTTCACCCAGCAGCAGGTCGCGGAACGGATGGGTGTCACCAAGGGGCGCGTATCCCAGATCGAGCAAGGGCAGATCTCCGGCCAGGAGGTGGTGGCCCGGTTCGCCGCCGCGCTCGGTGGCCGACTACAGCAGGCCATCTACTTCGACGACGGTGACATCGCCGCCATCGCGTGACCCGGCACCGCCGGCCCGGGAGGTGGCCGGCGGCGGTGGGACGATGTGGGTATGGCGGAGGTCGGGCAGGAACGGCGTCAGATCACGGATCCGAAGATGATGCGGGCCTTGGCGCATCCGGCGCGGTTGGCGATCTTGGAGCACCTCAACTCCACCGGGCAGGCGACGACCGCCACCGAGTTCGCGGAGATCGTCGGGTTGTCGCCCAGCGCTACCAGCTATCACCTTCGTGAGCTGGCCAAGGTCAACATGATCGAGGAGGCGCCGAGTCGGGGGGACGGGCGTGAGCGGGTCTGGCAGAGCCCCGTGCATTCCTTTCAGATCGACCTCGAGCGGGGCGACGATCCCGAGCGGCGGGCCGCCGAAGAGGCGCTGATGGCGGTCTACCTCGACCGGGACCAGGCCCGGCTGCGGGCGTACCTGTCTCGTTCCCGGGACGAGTCGCAGGAATGGCACGACGCCGCGGGGCTGACGACCTCGACGATCTTCGTCACCGCGGAGGAGCTCAAGGGCTTCTTCGAGCAGGTGCACCAGTTGATCGAGCCGTTGAAGAGGCGGAATCGCGGGGACGCGCCACCGGACGGCGCGCGTACCGTTCGCGTGCATTTTGCCGTGTTCCCTGACGACTGAGTCGAAGTCAGGGGTTGCGCCCGGCGGATGTGAAGGATTATTTTCGAAACATGTCCTTCGCATCTGCCGGTTCGTCGCGCTGGAGTGACGTCTACATCACCGCGGGCTCGCGGGCGCTGTCCATGGCCGGCGACGCGCTCGCCGCGACCACGCTCGCGCTCGCCCTGCAGGACCGCGGTGCCGGCGGGCTCGCGGTCTCCGGGCTCTGGCTCGCGGCGTCCCTGCCCCTCGTCGCGCTCGCTCCGCTGACGGGCCGGTTGGCCGACCGGTTCGACAGCCGCACGCTGCTGGTCGCGACCGGGCTCGTCCAGGCCCTGGTCTGCGCCGCCCTGGCCTTCGTCACCGCGCCCATCGCGTTGATCGCCCTGGTCGGCGTGCTGGCAGCGGGGCTAGCGATCACCAACCCGGTGTTCTCGGCGCTGGTGCCGTCGATGGTCACCCGCGACGACCTGCCCAAGGCGAGCGCGATCGGGCAGACCGCGTCGATGATCGGCACGCTGCTCGGGCCGGCCGCGGCCGGCTTCCTGGTCGGCGCCTTCGGCACCCGGCCGCCCCTGCTGATCGACGCCGCCACCTACCTGGCCGTCGCCTGCGCGGGGCTGCTGCTGCGTACCCGGCGCGGTGGCGCGACCGACGCGGCGCCGGCGGCCGCCGGCGCGGTGAACACGGTCTGGACGTTGCGCGGCGACGGCCTGCTGCTCGCCACCTTCCTCGCGTTCGGCGCGGTGGTCGCCGGCGTCGGCGGCGTCAACGTCATCGAGGTCTTCTTCATCCGCGACTCCCTCGGCGCCTCCGCGTCGGCGTTCGGGCTGGTCGCCGCCTCGTGGACCGCTGGCATGGCGGCCGGCGCCTGGGTGTTCGCCAAGCTCGTCCGCCGCTACGACGACGACGCCGGGTTGGCCCGGGCCGTGCTGATCCTGTTGGGCTCCACCTGCGTGCCGGTCGCGATCAGCGCCGCCGCGCCCGGCGTCTGGCTGGTCGTGCTGCTCTGGCTGGCCGGCGGCCTGCTCAACGGCGGTCTCGGGGTGTTCAGCACGATCCTGGTCTCCCGCCGGGTGCCGGAACGGGCGCGCGGTCGGGCGTTCGCCGGGCTCAACGCCGCGGCCAACGGCGGTGCCATGTTCGGGTACGTGCTGGCCGGCGCCCTGCTGGGGCCCTTCTCCCCGCGTGCGCTGGTGCTGGGGTTCGGCCTGGCCGGGGTGCTGGCGGTGGTCGCCGTCGCGGTGCCGGTCGCCCGGGCGATCCAGCGGGAGCGCGTCACATCCGCGGCGGTCGCCTGAGCGCCGTCCCACTGCTCGGGATACGGTGAGGTCACCATGATGGAGATTCGCAGACCCCGAGTCGGGCACATCCAGTTCCTGAACTGTCTTCCGATCTACTGGGGCCTGATGCGCTCGGGCGCTCTGCTCGACGTCGACCTCCACAAGGACACCCCGGACAAGCTCAACACGGCCCTGGTCGCCGGTGACCTCGACATCGGCCCGATATCGCTGGTCGAATACCTGCGCCACGCCGACGAGCTGGTCCTGCTGCCCGACCTCGCGGTCGGCAGCGACGGCCCGGTGCTGTCCGTCAACATGGTCTCGACCAAGCCGCTCGCCGAGCTGGATGGTGCCCGGGTCGCGCTCGGTTCGACCTCGCGGACCGGGGTGCTGCTCGCGCAGATGCTGCTGACCCAGCGGCACGGCGTGACGCCCGAGTACTTCCGGTGCCCGCCCGAGCTCACCCAGATGATGCTCGAGGCCGACGCCGCCGTGCTGATCGGTGACGCCGCTCTGCGGGCGCTCTACGAGGCACCGGGTCGCGGGCTGACGGTCACCGACCTGGGCCAGGCCTGGCGAGAGTGGACCGGCCTGCCGATGGTGTTCGCCGTCTGGGCGGCCCGGCGGGACTTCGCCGAGCGCAACCCGGGCCAGGTCAAAGAGGTGCACGAGGCGTTCCTGCGCTCGCGCGAGCTGTGCCTGTCGGAGCTCGACGAGGTGGCCACCGCCGCGGCCCGCTGGGAGCCGTTCGACGCGGCGACGCTGGCGGAGTACTTCCGGGTGCTCGACTTCTCCCTCGGCGAACGCCAGATCGCCGGCCTGCGGGAGTTCGCCCGCCGTGCGGCGATCGCGGGCGAGGCGCCCGAGCTCCCGGCGACCGGCCCGGTCTTCTACACGGACTAACCCCCGGCCGCCTTGCGGAGCTGCGCGCCGACCAGCCGGCAGATCTCGGCGCCGTACTCGGGGCCTTTCTCGATCTCGTAGCGGGCCATCACGCCGACCACCCAGCCGGTGCCGATGGCCATGCAGCTCACGTGGTACTCCTGCTCCTCTTCCCGGTCGACCCAGCCGTTCTTCGTGGCGATCGCCTTCTGCTGGTCCTCCGGGAACGCCTTGCGGATGCCGAAGTCGCCGTCGTCGCGCACCGCCCGGAGCTGTTCGAGCAGGTACTCGGTCCAGGTCGGCCCGGCCGCACGCCCGTCCGCGATGCACGCTCCGAGCCGGGTGATGTCGGCGGGGGACAACAGGGTGCCGCTCCAGCCGCCGTCCGCGGCGACCAGGCTGTCGTGCAACTCGCAGGTCGAGATCAGGCGCCGGATCGAGTCGTCCCGGCCGTTGGCGGCGTAGAGCTCCTCCGCCGCCTCGTTGTCGCTGTCTCGGATCATCGTCTCGACCAGTTCGGCCTCTTCGGCGCTCGGCAGCAGACCCCGCTCGGCCTCCCGCCGCAGGAAGTCCGCGCCGATCCACGACTTGATCAGCGACGCGGTGGTGCTCAGGGCATCGCGGTCGGCCGGACCGGACAGCTCACCGGTACGGGTGTCGAGCAGCGCCCACGAGTACCAGCCGCTGTGCGAGATCCTGATCTCGGTCGCCTTCACCGGCAGCGGCGTGAGCTTCGACGCCGCGGTGGTGGGTGCCGACTCGGGCACCCGGCCGGTGGCGACCGCCTGGGGCATGACCCGCGAGC
Organism: Asanoa ishikariensis; assembly: GCF_900107455.1. Classification (GTDB taxonomy): domain Bacteria; phylum Actinomycetota; class Actinomycetes; order Mycobacteriales; family Micromonosporaceae; genus Asanoa; species Asanoa ishikariensis. Next base: position 683,325 of record NZ_FNQB01000001.1, read on the forward strand.
GCGCCGCCGACCGCGAGGCGAACGGCGACCCGGGCCAGAGCCGCGCTCCCGCGAAGCCGAGAACGGCGAGTACGCCGATGACGGCGATGACGGTCGTGGCGCGGTGATCCCGGCGCCGCCTATGGCTTGTGCTCAACGTCAGCCCCGGATGCGCCGGACGAAGGGTGGCAGACCTTCGTTCTGTCCAAGATTCCCTGGGTCAGGTTAGCGAGCCGGCGCGGCCCGCACCCGGAAACTTGGAGATCTAGCCAGCGGCGGCGCGGAGCTGCTCGCCGACCTGCTCACAGATGTCGGCGCCGTACGTGTAGCCCTTGTTGATCTCGTACTTGGTCATCACGCCGACTACCCAGCCGTCGCCGATCGCCATGCAGCTCACGTGGTACTCCTGCTCGCGCTGCCGGTCGACCCAGCCGTTCTTGATGGCGATCTTCTTCTGGTCGGCCGCCGGGAAGGCCTTGCGGATCCCGAAGTTGCCGGTGCCGCGCACCGCCCGCATCTCGTCGAGCAGGTACTTCGTCCATTTCGGACCCGCGGCGGTGCCGTTCGCGATGCAGGCGCCGAGGCGGGTGATGTCGGCGGGGGAGAGCAGCGTGCGGCTCCAACCGCCGTCGGCCGCGACCTTGCTGTCCTTGAGCTTGCACATGGTGATCAGCCGTTTGATCGACGGCGACCCGCCGTTGGCCTCGTAGAGCGACTGCGCGGCGTTGTTGTCGCTGTCCCTGATCATCGTCTCGACCTGGGCCATCCGCGACGCGCTCGGGTCGGTGCCCTGCTCGGCCGAGCGGCGCAGGAAGTCGGCGCCGATCCACGACTTGATCAACGAGGCGGTGGTGCTCAGGTCGGTGCGGTCGGCCGGGCCGGACATCTTCCCGGTGCGGGTGTCCAGCAGCGCCCACGAGTACCAGCCGGTGTGGTCGATCTGGACGTCCGTAGCCGCGACCGGCAGGGGCTTGAGCGTTGGCTTGGGCGTGGTCTTGGCCGGCGGCGTGGTCGGCGCCGCGTCCGGGTCACCAGTGGCGCCGGTCAGGCCGGGTGGGGTCTCCCAGCGGGCGGCGGCACGGGTGGCCATCGGTGATCCCGGCCAGAGCCGGATTCCCGCGACCGCGAGGGCGGCGAGTACGACGGCTATGGCGACAACGGACGTGGTGCGCCGGGCTCGGCGCCGCTTAGAGGGAGTCGCCAACGCTCAGCCCTGGCTGCCGCTGGAAGAAGGGATCTTCAGCGCGGCGCCGACCTTCGGGGTCACCAACTGGGTCGCGGTGTCCTGACACACCTTGGCGCCATAAGCCAGGCCCTGCGAGATGGGGTAGCGCGTCTGCACGGCGAGTACCCAGTCCTTGCTGATGGCCATGCAACTGATGTGCCAGTCGTTGTCATAGACGAGCGGTGTCCAGCCGTTCTTGATGCTGATCGGGCCCTGCTTGGTGGTGATCTCCTTGGGCAGGCCGTCGATGACGCCCCAGCGGCCGCCGCCGGACGACCTCTGCTGCTGGGTGACCTTGCCTTCGACCTTGGTCATCTCTTTGAGCACCAGCGGGGTGTACTTCTTACCGGCGGCCTTGCCCGACTGGATGCACTTGCCGAGCCGCGTCACGTCCTGCGCGGACATCTCGGTGAAGCTCCACCAGCCTTCGTAACCGGACACCGTGCCGAGGTGGGTGTTCTTCAACCCGCACCAACTGATCATGCGCTTGGTCTGCGTGGTGCCGCCGCCAAGCCTGTTGATGGTGCCGGCGGCGTTGTCGTCACTGTTGCGAATCGCCCGCTGGACCATCACCTGATTAGTAGAACTGAGCGGTTTGCCCGATTCGTCCAATTGACGTAAATAGTCCGAGACGATCCAAGTCTTGATCATCGACTCGGTCGAGCTCGTCTGTGACGCGCTGTTCTTCGAGCCGGAGATCTTGCCTGTCTTCAGGTCCATCAGGGCCCAGGAGTAAAAACCGTCGACCTTGACCGAGACCGGCTGGGGGGCGAGCGTCGGCTGGGGTGGTTCGACCACCTTTGGGGGGATCGTGGGCGCCGGGCCGGCAGCCGTCGCGGCGCTGCCGCCGCCGCCATCACTGATCTTGGCGTAGGCGGCGGGCACGAGCAGCACGCCGCCGAGCAGCAGGGCTGCGATGGCGAGCACCATAACCACGCGTGGACGCATGAAGGTGATCTCCGGTTGTTTTCTGGCCGGGGGGTGGCTCTCGGTAACCGATCGCAGGGGGTGGCGATCTACCGCGTCGAAGTCTACGACCGTCCCCGCGTCGATAGCAGGGTCGAGATTGCGTTAGCGGCCCGATATAACGCTGTTTGGGCACCATTCGCCTACAGAGTTAAGGAAATCTTAGATGTCGAGGTGACCGGAGTCATTGTCCATAGTGGAAGAAAGCATTTGCAGATTGCAGGGATCCGGTCACCCAGGGTGATAGCGCGCCACGGGTTTGTTACAGGTGCTGGCTTGTGTGTCAGGAAGCTGTAACACTGAGAGCATGTACGGGAATGACTTCGCGGGCCCGGATGCCGGGGCCGACGGTGGTCTCCTCGGGCAGGTCGAGGCCGCCGAGGCGGCGCTACGCGCCGCCGCGCACCGTGGTCGGGTCGAAGGCGATCCGGCGGCACTTCAGGACTACTTCGACGCGGTGATCGACGCCGACCAGAAGATCGAGCCCCGCGACTGGATGCCCGACGCCTATCGGCGTGGCCTGGTCAGGCAAATCGCCCAGCACGCCCATTCCGAGATCATCGGAATGCAGCCCGAAGGAAGCTGGATCACCCGCGCGCCGTCGCTCAAGCGCAAGGCGATCCTGCTGGCCAAGGTCCAGGACGAGGCGGGGCACGGCCTTTATCTCTACGCGGCCGCCGAGACCCTCGGCGTCACCCGCGCGGAACTGGTCGACATGCTCCTCGACGGCCGTCAGAAATACAGCTCGATCTTCAACTACCCGACGCTGACCTGGGCCGACATCGGCGCGATCGGCTGGCTGGTCGACGGTGCCGCGATCGTCAACCAGGTGCCGCTGTGCCGCTGCTCCTACGGCCCGTACGCGCGGGCGATGATCAGGATCTGCAAGGAGGAGTCCTTCCACCAGCGGCAGGGCTACGAGATCCTGCACACCCTGTCGCACGGCACGCCGGAGCAGCACGCGATGGCCCAGGACGCCATCGACCGCTGGTGGTACCCGTCGCTGGCGATGTTCGGTCCGCCGGACACCGACTCCACCCACTCCGCGCAGTCGATGGCCTGGAAGATCAAGCGCTTCTCCAACGACGACCTGCGGCAGCGCTTCGTCGACATGTGCGTCCAGCAGGCCGGCGTGCTGGGCCTGCGGATCCCGGACCCCGGTCTCCGCTGGAACAGTGAGCGCCAGGCACACGACTTCACCTCGCCGGACTTCGACGAGCTGATGCGAGTGATCAAGGGCGACGGCCCGTGCAACGCGGAGCGGATGGCGCACCGGCGCCAGGCCCATTCAGACGGTGCCTGGGTACGCGAGGCCGCCGCGGCGTACGCCGCCAAGCAGGAGGAAGTGGTGGTCGTATGACGGGCGAACCGTTGTTCGAGGTGTTCGTGCGCCCGCGTCGCGGGTTGTCGCACACGCACGTCGGCAGCCTGCACGCGCCCGACGCGGAGCTCGCCCTGCGCAACGCCCGGGACGTCTACACCCGGCGGGAAGAGGGCGTCTCTATCTGGGTCGTGCCGGCTACCGCCATCACCGCGTCGAGCCCCGACGAGAAGGACTCCTTCTTCGACCCGGCCGGTGACAAGGTCTACCGGCACCCCACCTTCTACGACGTACCCGACGGAGCGAAGCACCTGTGACCACGGTCGACTACGTCCTCCGGCTGGGCGACGACGCACTCGTCACCGCCCAGCGGCTCGGCGCCTGGTATGCCGCCGGACCGGAGATGGAGGAAGACGTCGCGCTGGCGAACATCGCGCTCGACCAGCTCGGCGCCGCCCGGCTGCTGCTGACCTACGCCGGCGAGCTGGAGGGCGCGGGCCGCGACGAGGACGCACTGGCCTACCAGCGCGGCCCCGCGGACTTCCGCAACTGCCGGCTGGTCGAGCAGCCCGAGCCGGACTTCGGCACGGTGATCGCCAAGCTGTTGCTGCTTTCGGCGTTCCAGCTTCCGTTCTACGAAGCGCTGGCCGGCGCCGGCGACGAGCGGCTCGCCGCGATCGCCGGCAAGACCCGCAAGGAATCGGCCTACCACCTCGACCACAGCACACTGTGGACGCTGCGGCTGGGTGACGGCACCGACGAGTCGCACCGGCGCACGCAAGCGGCCTTCGACACGTTGTGGCCCTTCGTCGACGGCCTGTTCGCGAGCAGCGAAGGCGGCCCGGTCGACGCGGCCGAGTTGCGCAAGACGTGGACGTCCACTGTGGAGGACATCCTCGGTCGCGCCACCCTGACCGTGCCGACGCCGGTCGCCGAGCCGACCGGCGAGCGCACCCACCTGGTCGAGCTGTTGGCCGAGATGCAGCAACTGCACCGTGCCCATCCGGGAGCGCGGTGGTGACGGCCGCGCGCGAGGCGGTGGCCGGGGTCGTCGACCCGGAGCTGCGCGTGGTGACCATCGACGAGCTCGGCATCCTCCGCGAGGTCGAGACGGACGACCGCGGCCACGTCACCGTCACGATCACGCCGACCTACACGGGCTGCCCGGCGATGGACGTGATCCGCGCCGACATCGGTGCCGCCCTGCGCGCCGCCGGGCACGCCGACCACGAGGTCCGCACCGTCTTCGCGCCGGCCTGGAGCACCGACTGGATCTCACCCAGCGGGCGCGAGAAGCTGGCCGCCGCCGGTGTCGCACCGCCCGGCCCATCCCACGCCGTCGCGCTGTCGCTGGCCGTCCGCTGCACGAACTGCGGGTCGGCCGACACCGAGCAGCTCAGCCGCTTCGGCTCGACCGCCTGCAAGGCGCTGTGGCGCTGCCGCGCCTGCCGCGAGCCGTTCGACGCGATGAAGGCCTACTGACGATGAGCGTGACGATCAGCCGGCCGACCCGCCGGCGCCCGGTGTTCCACCCGCTGCCGGTGGCCGGCATCGACCGGCTGACCGACGACGCCGTCGCCATCACCTTCGCGGTGCCCGCCGAGCTGCGCGAGCAGTTCGCCTTCCGGGCCGGCCAGCACCTGACCGTGCGCAAGGTCGACGACGACGCGCGGCGCTCGTACTCGATCTGCTCGACGCCCGCCGAGTTGGCCGACACCGGGCTGCTCCGGATCGGCGTCAAGGAGATCCCTGGCGGCGTCTTCTCCAGCTACGCGGCCAGTGCGCTGCGCCGGGGCGACACGATCGACGTGATGCCGCCGCTGGGCAAGTTCACCTCGGCGTTCGAGGCCGGCCGGCAGCGGCACTACGGCGCGATCGCCGCGGGCTCGGGCATCACACCCGTCCTCTCGCTCGTCGCCACCGCACTCGCGGTCGAGGAACGCAGCCAGTTCACCCTGGTCTACGGCAACCGGTTCGCCCGCAGCGTGATGTTCGCCGACGAGCTCGGCGACCTCAAGGACCGGTACGCCGCCCGCCTGCACCTCGTACACGTGCTCTCCCAGGAACCCGGCGAGTCCGAGCTGCTGTCCGGCCGGATCGACGCCGACCGCCTGACCCGCATCCTCGACCGGCTCGTCCCGGCCGGCGAAGTCGACGAATGGTTCCTGTGCGGGCCGTACGGGCTGGTCACCGACGCGCGCAACGTGCTCACGGGTCACGGCACCGTGCACACCGAGCTGTTCCACGTCGACGAGGCACCCGAGCCGCCGCGCCGGCCCAGCACCGCCGACGACGCCGCACCCGTCGAGGTGTCCGTGCTGCTCGACGGCCGGGTCTCCACCCTGCGGATGCGCCGCGACGAGCGGGTGCTCGACGCCGCTTTGCGGGTCCGCTCCGAGCTGCCGTTCGCCTGCAAGGGCGGGGTGTGCTCGACCTGCCGGGCGCGGATCGTCGAGGGCGAGGTCACGATGGCCCGCAACTACGCGCTCGAGCCCGACGAGCTCGCCCGCGGCTACGTGCTGACCTGCCAGTCCAGCCCGGTCACCGACAAGCTGGTCGTCGACTACGACGGTTGATCATCGCCGAGGTCCCGATAGACGGGCCGGAGCAGGTCGACCAGGGGAATGTGCCGCACCCGCACCGCCGGTGGGTCCAGCACGCGCAGCAGCAGCTCAGGCGGCGCCGTCGGGCCGCCGCCGGGCAGTTCTTTGAGCTTCGCCAGCGACACGCCCGAGCTGTAGAAGTCGTCCACGCGCAGCGGCCGGTCAGGCATGTCCAGCGGATCGGCCGGGGGTTCCGCGACGACCGGCCCGCGCAGCGCGCTCAGCAGCACGTCGCGCTCCCGGCCGCGCCAGGCCAGCACCAGGAACGGGTCGTCGTCGAACGCCTCGGCGAGCAGGTAGAGCACCGCGGACAGGTGCTTGCAGGGAAAGCCCCAGTCCGGGCACGAGCAGCTCATGTCGAGCGCCGCCGGGAACAGCGGCAGCCCGAGGTCGTCGAAGATGGCCACGATCTGGGTCGGCATCTCACCGGCGAGCAGCTTGGCCCGGAACATCGCCTGGTGCGCCAGCGCCTCCTCGACCCGCGTCCAGGCTTCCCCGTCGAACACCGGGATCTTGACTTCCACCTGGTACGGCTCGGCGCGTGAGCCCTGCACCCGGGCGCTGAGCCGGCCCGGCTCGAGGTCGAGGTTGAGCACCTGGCCCTGGCGGGCGTACCGGCGGCCCCGGTCGAGCCGGCCCTTGTCGCAGATGCCCTCGAGGATGTCGATGAAGCGCCGCGACCACCACTCCTCGCCGATCGAGCCGCGCCGCGAGCGGGCCTTGATGCCGCCCTCGACCTTGATCGTCTTGCCGCCGTCGAACCAGCCGTCCGGACCGACCGGCATCAGCCCACCGCCTTCGGGTCGAGCGCGAACAGGTCGCGCAGCTCCTCGGTGGACAGCTCGGTCAGCCACTCCTCGCCGGTGCCGACGACCCGCTGAGCCAACGCCTTCTTGCGCTCGATCATCTCGTCCACCCGCTCCTCGATCGTGCCGGTGCAGACGAACTTGCGGACCTGCACGTTGCGCGCCTGCCCGATCCGGTACGCGCGGTCGGTGGCCTGGTCCTCGACCGCCGGATTCCACCACCGGTCGACGTGGATCACGTGGTTGGCGGCGGTCAGGTTGAGCCCCGTGCCGGCCGCCTTGAGTGACAACAGGAAGATCATCGGCTCCGGGTCGCTCTGGAACCGGGTGACCAGCTCGTCCCGCCGCTGCTTCGACAGTCCACCGTGGAGCCAGAGCACCGGCCGGTCGAGGTGGGCGGCCAGATAGGGCTGAAGCAGGGAGCCGAACTCCGCGTACTGCGTGAAGACCAGGCCCTTGTCGCCCTCTTCGACGATCTCCTCGGCCAGCTCCTGCAACCGGGCGAGCTTGCCGGACCGGCCGGCCAGCTTGGAACCGTCGCGCAGCAGGTGCGCCGGGTGGTTGCAGACCTGCTTGAGCCGGGTCATCGCGGCCAGCACGTTGCCACGCCGCTCGATGCCCGCGCTCGACCCGATCTTGTTCATCATGTCGTCGACGACGGCCTGGTAGAGCGCCGCCTGCTCCGGGGTCAGCGGACACCAGACCTTCATCTCCAACTTCTCCGGCAGGTCGGAGATGATGGTCTTGTCGGTCTTGAGCCGCCGCAACACGAACGGCCCGGTAGCCCGCTTCAACGCGGCGGCGGCGTCCTCGTCCTGCCGCACCTCGATCGGCTCCTGGTAGCGCCGCCGGAACGTCTTGGCCGGCCCGAGCAGACCCGGATTGGCGAAGTCCATGATGGACCAGAGTTCGGCCAGGTGGTTCTCGACCGGCGTGCCGGTCAGGGCGAGCCGGGTCCGAGCCGGGATGGCCCGCACGGCCTGCGCCTGCCGCGTGGCGGAGTTCTTGATGGCCTGCGCCTCGTCGCACACGACCCGACCCCACTCCACGGCCCGCAAGGCGTCGAGATCCCGCAACGCCGTCCCGTACGTGGTGATCACGAGATCGGAGTGCCCCAGTCTCGTTACGTCGCGGGTGGCGCCGTGGTGCACGTAGACGTCGAGCGAGGGCGCGAACTTCTCGGCCTCCTTGCGCCAGTTGCTCACCAGCGACATGGGACAAATCAACAACGTGGTCCCGGCGGCACCGCGCTCGCGCTCGGCGAGCAGCAACGACAACGTCTGGGCGGTCTTTCCCAAACCCATGTCGTCCGCGAGGATGCCGCCGATGCCCAGGCGCGAGAGGAAGTCCAGCCAGGACAAACCGCGTTCCTGGTACGGGCGCAGGGTGCCCTGGAAGGTGGTTGGGGTCGGGGTCGGTTGCAGGCGGTGGTCCGCGTCCCCGGACAGCAGGTCGCCGAGCCAGCCGTCCGCGTCGACCGCGACCAGGGGCAGGTCCTCCTCGCCGCCCGCGGCGACCTGGCCCAGCACCTCGGCGATCGTGAGCTCGCCGGTGCGGTGCTGCTCGACGGCTCGGATGGCGGCGGTGAGCTGGCGGTCGTCGAGCTCGACCCAGCGGCCCTTGACCCGCAGCAGCGGCACCTTCAGGCGGGCCAGGTCGTGCAGGTCCGCGGCGCTGATCTCCTCGTCGCCGACCATCAGGTCGACCTTGAAGTCGACCAACTGGTCCTTGCCGACACCCTGCGCGGCCAACGCCTTGCCGCCGCTGCCGCCGGCCGTCGACTTGGCGCGGGTGGTCAGCTTCAGGCCCAGGCTCTTGCGGCCGGCCCAGGCCGGTAGTTGCACCCCGTACCCGGCGGCTTGCAGGAGTGGCGCGGCCTGGCGCAGGAAGGTGAACGCCGCCGCCGTGTCGAGGATGCTCTCCGTGGGTTGCGCTTCGCGGAGTGCCTCGTCGAGCGGAGGGAACAGCCGGACCGCCCGGCCGAGGCCGGCGAGCAGGGTCTCGTCCGGGCGTGCGGGCAGGCCGGGCACGCGCTGGCCCGCCCAGATCACCGACGCGGGTACGTACAACGACGGGTCGTCGACCGACTGGAGCGCGAACTCGAGGTCCCAGCGGTCGGTGGTCGGCAGCGGTTCGACCAGCCGGAAGCAGACCCGGACCGGCTCGTTGGCCTGGTGCGCCGCGCGGTGCCAGGCGTCCAGCGCGGTGCGCAGCGCGGCCAGTTCCGGGCGTTGCGTGGCGGTCGCGGTGACCGTCGCGTCGTCGGCGGTCAGGGCCCGCATCCACCGGTCGGCGACCGGCGCCTTCGGACCGGGGCGGTGACCGAGCAACAGCCGCTCCGGCAGGGTGCGGCGGGCGGCCGCATCGGTGAACACGTCGAGCAGATCGCGCAGCACCTCGCCCGGCGGAGGTGCGTCGACGGCCCGGACCGCGCCGGGCATGGCCGTGGCCAACTCTCGGAACGCGGTGGCGTCGCGGCCGGTCAACACCGGGCGCCAGCGGGCCGCGTGCGCGCCGTCGGCGGTGACCAGCGCCGGGAGCAGCCGACCCCGTCGGAACAGTCCGGTGGCGTACGAGGCGACCACCGCGAGGTAGCGCAGGTCACCGCCCGGGGTCCAGTCCAGGTCCGACTCGAGCGCGCCCAGCAACTCCAGCGCGGCGGCGGGCTCCAGCAGAAGGGCCTCGACCGGCCACGCGGCCAGGGTGGCGCCGGCCGGCGGTTCGTCGTCGGCAGGCAAACGCAGGCCGTCCGCCGTCGGCAGGGTGAGGGTCAGCGTCGCGGGCTCGCCGGGCACGTCGGGTGGCGTCTGCTCACCCCACAGACCCAGCCGCCCGCCGGTCCAAACCCCGTGTACGACCTGCACCCTGACAACCTCCTACGCGACGCTCGACACTACCCGCGCGGTCCGACGAGCGGCCCGATCGGCGCGGGCTAGGCTCGGTGCGTGGATAACCGGCGGGAGATCGACGAGGTTCTGCAGCGGGGCGCCGACGGCGGGCGGATCACCGCCGAGGAGGCGTTGCTGCTCTACACCGAGGCGCCGTTTCATGCGCTCGGCGAGGCGGCCGACGCGGTGCGTCGCCGCCGCTATCCGGACGGCATCGTCACGTACCTGATCGATCGCAATATCAACTACACCAACGTCTGCGTGACGGCCTGCAAGTTCTGCGCCTTCTTCCGGGCGCCGAAGCACGCCGAGGGCTGGACCCACCCGACCGAGGAGATCCTGCGTCGCTGCGGCGAGGCGGTCGAGCTCGGCGCGACGCAGGTCATGCTCCAGGGCGGGCACCACCCGGAGTACGGCGTCGAGTACTACGAGGAGCTGTTCAGCTCCGTGAAGGCCGCCTATCCGCAGCTCGTCATCCACTCGATCGGCCCGTCCGAGATCCTGCACATGGCCAAGGTCTCCGGTGTGTCGCTGGACGAGGCGATCTCCCGGATCAAGACGGCCGGGCTCGACTCGATCGCCGGCGCCGGTGCGGAGATGCTGCCCGATCGGCCCCGCAAGGCGATCGCGCCGCTCAAGGAGTCGGGCGCGCGCTGGCTCGAGGTCATGGAGATCGCGCACGGGCTCGGTCTGGAGAGCACTGCGACGATGATGATGGGCACCGGCGAGACCAACGCGGAGCGCATCGAGCACCTGCGGATGATCCGCGACGTGCAGGACCGCACCCGCGGCTTCCGGGCCTTCATCCCGTGGACCTACCAGCCGGAGAACAACCACCTCAAGGGCCGGACCCAGGCGACCACCCTGGAATACCTGCGGTTGATCGCGGTGGCCCGACTGTTCTTCGAGAGCGTGCCGCACCTCCAGGCGTCCTGGCTGACGACCGGCAAGGACGTGGGCCAGCTCGCCCTGCACATGGGCGTCGACGACCTCGGTTCGATCATGTTGGAGGAGAACGTCATCTCTTCCGCCGGTGCGCGGCATCGGTCCAACTTGCACGAACTGATCTGGATGATCCGATCCGCGGGCCGCATCCCGGCGCAGCGGGACACGCTCTACAACCACCTGCGGGTGCACCACACGCCGGCCGACGACCCGACCGACGACCGGGTGGTCTCGCACTTCTCGTCGATCGCGCTGCCCGGCGGCGGGGTCGGCACGCCCCTGCCGCTCGTCGAACAGCACTGAGAACGTTTCAGCGGGCCCTTCGGCAACATTTCGGCAACGGTCAGCACACGATTGGTACCGCCTGCTAGCGGGCGGTTTTCCACGGTCGATAGCGTCCGTGGCGTCGCCGAGAACGCGACCAATGGCAGCGCCCATGAGACGCCGACCGCGAGACGGTCGTACATATAGAGCCGAGGCGGGATGGGAAACCATCCCGCCTCGGCGTTTTTCTATCTGATCACGGTCTAGCGCGGTCGCGCCGCGTGCGGTTAGCGTGCGCTGTTCCCCTTCTCAGCCGCCACACAGGCACCACTCGCCTCACAGCCCCCATGAGGAAGCAGATGAACACGCGCATGCGCGCCGTGGCCCTTCGCGCCGGTGCGGCCGCCGCTCTCGCGGTCGGCCTGGTCGCCGTCGCCGGCCCGGCGTACGCCGCCGATGGCCCGGACGTCGCCGTCACCCCGATCAGCCTCCACCTCGCCAAGGGCGTCAAGGAGGCGAAGGCCAAGCCGTTCCAGGTCGAGTTGCGCAACTTCGGCAACGCCGCGGCCAGCGACGTGTCCGTCAAGCTCGACCTGTCCGGCCTCAAGGGCAAGGTCGGCTACGTGACGCCGGACGGCTGCACGAAGTCGGGCCCGGCCGCGTACGCCTGCCCGATCGGTGACATCGCCGCCGACCAGGACGTGGTCATCGGCATCCCGCTCTTCAACGCCAACGGCAAGAAGGGCAACGGTGGCTCGTTCTCGATCACCGCGGTCGTTCCCGGCGACACGAACGAAGAGAACAACTCCGCGGACGTCGACGTCACCGTCGAGGCGAAGACCTACGACCTGACGGTCTGGGCGCAGGACATCTACGCCGACGTGGTCGCCGACGGCGACGAGGTCGGCGAGGAGGCCCGCACCCCGGTGGCACCGGGCGGCACCGCGCCGCTCGATTCGGCGATCTTCAACCACGGCAGCAAGCGCGTGGTCGGCATCGGCTACTCGGTGATGCTGCCGGCTGGGGCCTCGATCGCCGCGATGCCGGAGAACTGCATCGTGTGGGAAGACGTCAACGGCATCATCTGCGAGGACGACGAGGTCGTGCTCAAGCCGGGTGAGGTGCTGCTTCCGGAGATCAGCGTCAAGGTCGCCGACGACGCCACGGCCGGCGTGATCACGGACGGCATCATCGACGCCCGGGCGCTCGAGCCCGGTGCGACCGACCCAGAGCAGCCCGGCGACGAGGCGCGGGCGGCCACCCAGGAGCAGCGCAAGGAACTCGTCGACGCCGACGAGGCCGACAACCAGGCGCGCTTCGACATCTTCGTCGGTGCGGCCCCGACCGGCGAGCCGAGCACGCCGCCCGGCGAGCCCGGTGAGGGCGGCGGCGGTGGCCTCCCGGTCACCGGCCCGGCGGCCGGCATCATCGGTGGCATCGGCGCCCTGGTCGTCATCGCGGGCGTGGTGCTGTTCCTCGTCGCCCGCCGTCGCCGCATCGTCACGGTGACCCCCGACGCCTAGACACGGTCAGCCAGCAAGCGACACCTCGGCCCGCTCCCGAACTGGGAGCGGGCCGTTTCATTACAGTGGCCGGGTGACGCGAGCCAACCTGGACAAGCAGCCGCACGAGGTCGCCGAGATGTTCGACGGGGTGGCCGAGCGGTACGACCTGACCAACACCGTGCTCTCCTTCGGGCAGGACCGTGGCTGGCGGAAGGCCACCCGCGCGGCGCTGGAACTCCAGCCGGGCGAAAAAGTGCTCGACGTCGGCGCCGGCACCGGTGTCTCGACCGAGGAACTCGCCCGTTCCGGCGCGTACGCGGTCGGCGCGGATCTGTCGGTCGGAATGCTGCGCGCGGGCCGGCACACCAGGCCGACCGTTCCGCTGCTCGCCGGCGACGCATTGGCGCTGCCCTTTCCGGACGCCACCTTTGACGCCGTCACCATTTCCTTCGCACTTCGCAACGTCGTCGACACCCGTGGCGCCCTGCGTGAGCTGGCCCGGGTGACCAGGCCCGGCGGCCGGCTGGTGGTCTGTGAGTTCAGCCACCCCACCAACTTCACCTTCCGCACCATCTACCTCTCGTATCTGATGCGGTCACTCCCCGCGGTCGCCCGTCGGGTGTCCAGCAACCCGGACGCGTACGTCTACCTGGCCGAGTCCATCCAGACGTGGCCTAACCAGCGAGATCTCGCGGCACGGATTCAGGAGACCGGATGGGGCGACGTCGGCTGGCGGAATTTGTCGGGCGGAATCGTCGCGCTGCACCGTGCCACTCGCAAATGAGTGTTTTTCGGGAATGCCGGATTAGCGAAACGGACATCGATCGACAACTCGGTTCGGCCCTCGGGGTTAGGTATACCTAACTGGCCGTCCGCAGTATCCCCGGTTCTAGACTCCACCCGATGAGCTTGTGAAGCATTTCACGAGCCCGCGAGGAGCGAAGACAGCCGGAACCCCAGGGGGAGTCGTAGTGGCCGCCAGCAGGGACAACGACGCCGACGTGATCGTCGTCGGTGCCGGACCGGGTGGCTCCACTACCGCCTACCACCTGGCGCGGCACGGCGTACGCGTGCTGGTCCTGGAGAAGTCGCAGTTCCCCCGCGAGAAGGTCTGCGGCGACGGGCTCACCCCGCGCGCGGTCAAGCAACTGATCAAGTTGGGCCTCACCGCCGACGGCTCCTTCGAGGAGCAGGGCTGGCTGCGCAACAAGGGCCTGCGGGTGATCGGCGGCGGCGTGCGGCTCGAGCTCGACTGGCCCGACCTCGCCAGCTTCCCCAACTACGGGCTGGTGCGCACCCGCTTCGACTTCGACGACCTGATCGCCAAGCAGGCCGTGAAGGCCGGCGCCGACCTGCGCACCGGAGTGACCGTCACGGGCCCGGTGCTCGACGACACCGGCCGCGCGGTCGGCGTGACCGCCGAGGTCGAGGGTGGCGAGCCGCGCGAATACCGCGCGCCGCTGATCATCTCGGCCGACGGCGTCTCCGGCCGCTTCCCGCTCGCGCTGGGCCTGGCCAAGCGGGAGGACCGGCCGATCGGCGTGGCCGTCCGCCGCTACTACCACTCGCCGGCCAAGCACGACGACGACTACCTCGAGTCCTGGTTGGAGCTCCGCAGCAAGGAAGGCGGCGACCGCCTGCTGCCCGGCTACGGCTGGATCTTCGGCATGGGCGACGGCCGGGTCAACGTCGGCCTCGGCGTGCTCAACTCGTCGGCGGCGTTCGGCAAGACCAACTACCGGCGGATGCTCACCGAGTGGCTGGGCGCGACGCCGCCCGAGTGGGGCATGAACGACGAGGCCAACGCCGACGGCCCGATCCTCGGTGCCGCGCTGCCGATGGGCTTCAACCGCGTGCCGCACTACACCCGCGGTGTGTTGCTGGTCGGCGACTCCGGTGGCATGGTCAACCCCTTCAACGGCGAGGGCATCGCGTACGCGATGGAGTCCGGTGAGCTCGCCGCCGAGGTGGTCGCGCAGGCGCTCGGTCGCACCGGTGCCGACCGCGAGCGCGCGCTGGCCGCGTACCCGGCCGAGCTGAAGGCCCGCTACGGCGGCTATTACCGGCTCGGCAACATATTCGTGAAGATGATTGGCAACCCGCAGATCATGCGGATCGCCACGAAACACGGCATGCCGCACCCGACTCTGATGCGGTTCGTTCTCAAACTGCTGGCCAACCTCACGGATCCGCGCGGTGGCGACGCGATGGACCGAGTCATCAACGCGATGACCAAAGTGGTGCCAGCCGCGTAAGCACGGCACTTGGGCCCGACCCCGCCAAGCGAAGGCCCGCACAACGGTGAATACTCAGACGCTGATTCTCGACAGAGGGCAGGAAAGGACGAGCAGGGAAGACCATGACGCTCTCGCCGTACGCACCGATCCTGGGGCTCATGGCCCTGGCTGCCTTCTTCGCGCTGTTCTCCGTCGCGTCGGCCCGGATCGCCGGCCCGCGCCGGTACAACCGGGCCAAGCTCGACGCATACGAGTGCGGCATCGAACCTAGCCCGCAGCCCGTTGGCGGCGGCCGGTTCCCGATCAAGTTTTACCTGACGGCGATGCTGTTCATCGTCTTCGACATCGAAATCATCTTCCTGTACCCGTGGGCCGTGAGCTTCGATTCGCTCGGGCTGTTCGGGTTCGTCGAGATGGTCATGTTCATCGGCACCGTGTTCATCGCATACGCCTATGTCTGGCGTCGCGGCGGCCTGGACTGGGACTGAAGGGAGGCACGCCAGCATGGGTATCGAAGAGAAACTCCCCGCGGGCGTCCTGCTCACCTCCGTGGAGAAGCTCGTCAACTGGTCCCGCAAGTCGTCGGTCTGGGGCGCCACGTTCGGCCTGGCCTGCTGCGCGATCGAGATGATGGCGGCCGGCGGCCCGCACTACGACCTGGGTCGCTGGGGCATGGAGGTGTTCCGTGCGTCGCCCCGCCAGGCCGATCTGATGATCGTGGCTGGCCGGGTGTCGCAGAAGATGGCGCCCGTGCTGCGGCAGATCTACGACCAGATGGCCGAGCCCCGTTGGGTGCTCTCGATGGGCGTCTGTGCGAGCAGCGGCGGCATGTTCAACAACTACGCCATCGTGCAGGGCGTCGACCACGTCGTGCCGGTCGACATGTACCTGCCC
Organism: Asanoa ishikariensis; assembly: GCF_900107455.1. GTDB lineage: Bacteria > Actinomycetota > Actinomycetes > Mycobacteriales > Micromonosporaceae > Asanoa > Asanoa ishikariensis. The sequence continues at coordinate 698,958 of NZ_FNQB01000001.1, forward strand.
GGCTGCCCGCCGCGGCCCGAGATGCTGATCGACGCGATCCTCAAGCTGCGCGAGAAGATCAATCACGAGCCGCTCGGCCCCAACGGCCGGCGCATGCTCGAGCAGCGCAAGGAGCGCGGTGACGTTCCCGTCGTGCCGTACGGCTCGATGCCTTCGTCCTACCGCAACGACAAGGCCCGGCGCGCCGAGTGGACCCAGGCGGTCCGCGACGGCCGCGAGGAACAGCTGCGGATCGAGAACTGGATGAAGGAAGAACGTCACCTCCAGGGAGGTGGGCGGTGGTGACCACCAGTCCTGACAAGGATCCCGTGACCGACGCACAGGCGCCCAGCGCCAAGCCCGGTGGCGGAGTGCCCGTGCAGGCGACGCCGGTCGGTGCCACCACCGGCGCCCCGGCCGAGCTGCCGCCGTCCTCTGTGGCCGGTCGCGGCATGTTCGGCATCTCCGGCTCCGGCGACACCTCCGGCTTCGGCGGCCTGGTCCGCCGGCGGGTGGGTGCCGGTGGCAGCGAGCGCCCGTACGGCGGCTACTTCGACGAGGTCTACGACGCGCTGGAGGAGGCCTTCCCGGGTCTCGACGACGCCATCGAGAAGGTGGTCGTCGACCGGGGTGAGCTGACCCTGCACGTCAAGGCCGAGCGGATCCTCGACGTCGCCCGCACGATGCGCGACGAGGAGTCGCTGCGCTTCGAGCTGTGCTCCTCGGTGTCCGGTGTGGACTATCTCGGCTCCGACGAGCGCCGGCTGCACGTGACCTACCACCTCACGTCGATGACCTACCGGCGTCGGGTGCGGCTCGAGGTCGCGGTCGGCACCGAACACCCGCACGTGCCGTCGGTCGCGCCGGTCTACCCGACCGCCGACTGGCAGGAGCGGGAGACGTACGACATGTTCGGCATCATCTTCGACGGCCACCCCGGTCTGACCCGCATCCTCATGCCGGACGACTGGGAGGGCTACCCGCAACGCAAGGACTACCCGCTCGGCGGGGTTCCGGTGGAGTACAAGGGCGCCGAGATCCCACCGCCGGACCGGCGGAGGAGTTACCAGTGACTACTAACCCCAGCTATGCCCCCGAGCGCGAGACGTCCGAGGGCAAGGTCTTCACCGTCACCGGTGGTGACTGGGACACCGTCGTCAACGGCACCGACCCGGTCAGCGACGAGCGCATCATCGTCAACATGGGTCCGCAGCACCCGTCGACGCACGGCGTGCTGCGGCTGATCCTCGAGCTCGAGGGTGAGACGGTCCGCGAGATGCGCTCGGTCGTGGGCTACCTGCACACCGGCATCGAGAAGTCGATCGAATACCGCAACTGGACGCAGGGCACGACGTTCGTGACCCGGATGGACTACCTCTCGCCGATCTTCAACGAGACCGCCTACAGCCTGGCGGTCGAGAAGCTGCTCGGCATCGAGGACCAGATCACCGAGCGGGCGTCCACCATTCGCGTGCTGATGATGGAGCTCAACCGGATCTCGTCACACCTGGTCTGGCTGGCCACCACCGGCATGGAGCTGGGCGCCATCTCGATCATGTTGTACGGCTTCCGCGAGCGCGAGTACATCCTCGAGATCTTCGAGATGATCACGGGCCTGCGGATGAACATGGCCTACGTGCGCCCGGGCGGCGTCGCGCAGGACGTGCCGGACAGCGCGGTCAAGAAGATCCAAGAGTTCCTCGTGATGATGCCGAAGCGGCTCAAGGAATACGAGGACCTGCTCTCCGGCCAGCCGATCTGGACCGAGCGGACCCAGGGCGTCGCGGTGCTCGACGTGACCGCCTGCGTGGCGCTCGGCGTGACCGGCCCGGTGCTGCGTTCCGCCGGCCTGCCGTGGGACCTGCGCAAGACCGAGCCGTACTGCGGCTACGAGAACTACGAGTTCGACGTGCCCACCTCCAACGACGCCGACGTGTGGGGTCGTTACCAGGTGCGGCTCGCCGAGATCCGTGAGTCGCTCAAGCTCGTCGAGCAGGCGCTCGACAAGCTCCGGCCGGGCCCGATCATGGTCGCCGACAAGAAGATCGCGTGGCCGGCACAGCTCGCGCTCGGCGTCGACGGCCTCGGCAACTCGCTGGAGCACGTCGCCAAGATCATGGGTCAGTCGATGGAGTCGCTGATCCACCACTTCAAGCTCGTCACCGAGGGCTTCCGGGTGCCGCCCGGCCAGGTCTACGTGGCGATCGAGGGCCCGCGCGGGGAGTTGGGCGCCCACGCGGTGTCCGACGGCGGCACCCGGCCCTACCGGGTGCACTTCCGCGAGCCCAGCTTCGTGAACCTTCAGGCGCTTCCCGCGATGGCCGAAGGCGGCCTGATCGCCGACGTCATCGCTGGCGGCGCCTCGCTGGACCCCGTGATGGGTGGGTGTGACCGATGACGACGCCAACGACGGTCTTCGACGAGGAGATCCGACAGCGGGCCAGGGAGATCCTGACGCGCTACCCGGCCGACCGCGCCCGGTCCGCCCTGCTGCCGCTGCTGCATCTCGTGCAGTCGGTCGAGGGGCACGTCTCCCCGGCCGGTGTGGAGTTCTGCGCCGAGGTGCTGGGCATCAACAAGGCCCAGGTCGGCGCGGTCGCGTCCTTCTACACGATGTACAAGCGCCGCCCGACCGGTGACTACCTGGTCAGCGTCTGCACCAACACGATGTGCAACGTGCTCGGCGGCCAGGAGGTCTACGACACGCTCAGCGAGCACCTCGGCGTCGGGCACGACGAGACCACCACCGACGGGTCGATCACGCTGGAGCACGCCGAGTGCCTGGCGGCCTGCGACTACGGCCCGGTCGTGACCGTCAACTACGACTTCTTCGACAACGTCACCCCCGGTGCCGCGGTCGACCTGGTCGACGAGCTCCAGCGGGGCAACCGTCCGCAGCCCAGCCGCGGCGCCCGGCTCTGCACGCTCAAGGAAATGTCGCTCCAGCTCGCCGGCTTCCCGGACACCCGAGACGACGCGGTCGCCGACGGCGTCCCGGGCGAGCCGACGCTGCGCGGCCTGCACCTCGCACAACAGCACGGCATCGCGGTCGCGGGGTTCAACCCGGACACCCCGATCAAGAAGGCCGGCGCCAAGGAGGACAAGAAGTGACCACCACTCCTCGGCGGGAAGTTCTCGAGAAGCTCACCCCGGTCCTGACCAAGCGCTGGCTGTCGCCGAACGCCTGGGCGCTGAAGACCTACGAGCAGCTCGACGGCTACGCGGCGCTCAAGAAGTCGCTGAAGGCCAACCCCGACGACCTGATCCAGCTCATCAAGGACTCGGGCCTGCGCGGCCGTGGCGGCGCGGGCTTCCCGACGGGTTTGAAGTGGGGCTTCATCCCGCAGGGCGACGGCAAGCCGCACTACCTCGTCGTCAACGCGGACGAGGGCGAGCCGGGCACCTGCAAGGACCTGCCGCTGATGACGCACGACCCGCACTCGCTGATCGAAGGCGTGATCATCGCGTCGTACGCGATCCGCGCCGAGCGGGCCTACATCTACATCCGCGGCGAGGCCGTGCACGCCGCTCGCCGGCTGCGCAACGCGGTCGTCGAGGCCTACGACAAGGGCTACCTCGGCCGCAACATCCTCGGCTCGGGCTTCAACCTCGACGTGGTCGTGCACAGCGGCGCCGGCGCGTACATCTGCGGTGAAGAGACGGCGCTGCTGGACTCGCTCGAGGGCTTCCGCGGCCAGCCCCGCCTGCGCCCGCCGTTCCCGGCGACCCACGGCCTCTACGCCTCGCCGACGGTGGTCAACAACGTCGGCACCATTGCCAGCGTGCCCTACATCGTGCTGGGCGGCGCCGACTGGTGGAAGACGATGGGCACCGAGAAGTCGTCGGGCCCGATGATCTACTCGCTGTCCGGCCGGATCAACAACCCGGGGCAGTACGAGGCCTCGATGGGCATCACGCTGCGCGAGCTGATCGAGCTCGCCGGCGGTATGCAGGAGGGTCACGAGCTGCGCTTCTGGACCCCGGGTGGCTCGTCGACCCCGCTGCTCACGGCCGACCACATGGACGTGCCGCTCGACTTCGAGGGTGTGGCCGGTGCCGGCAGCATCCTGGGCACCACGGCGACGCAGCTCTTCTCCGACCAGGACTGCCCGGTCTACGCGACGTTCCGGTGGCTGGAGTTCTACCACCACGAGTCGTGCGGCAAGTGCACTCCGTGCCGCGAGGGCAATTACTGGATGGTCCGGGTCTACCAGCGGATCCTGTCCGGTCAGGGCACCCACGAAGACCTCGACACGCTGCTCGACACCTGTGACAACATCCTGGGCCGCTCGTTCTGCGGTCTGGGCGACGGCGCGACGAGCCCGGTGACGTCCTCGTTGCAGTACTTCAAGCAGGACTACCTCGACTACATCGAGGGCCGGACGGCTCCGCGCCTGTCCGACAAGGCTCTCGTGGGGGCGCACTGATGACGGATGTAGCCAAGAAGGCCGACGAGGTCACGCTGACCATCGACGGCGTCGAGGTGACCGCGCCGAAGGGGACGCTGCTCATCCGCGTCGCCGAGCAGCTCGGCATCGCGATCCCGCGGTTCTGCGACCACCCGCTGCTGGCGCCCGCGGGCGCCTGCCGGCAGTGCCTGGTCGAGGTCGAGGGGCAGCGCAAGCCGGTCGCCTCCTGCACCCAGGCGGTCGCCGACGGCATGGTGGTCAAGACCCAGCTCAGCTCTCCGGTCGCCAAGAAGGCGCAGGAGGGCATCATGGAGCTGCTCCTGATCAACCACCCGCTCGACTGCCCGATGTGCGACAAGGGCGGTGAGTGCCCGCTCCAGAATCAGGCGATGTCGACCGGTCGGGCCGACTCGCGGTTCCACGAGCACAAGCGGGAATACCCCAAGCCGATCAACATCTCCTCGCAGGTCCTGCTGGACCGCGAGCGGTGCGTGCTCTGCCAGCGCTGCACCCGGTTCTCCGAGGAGATCGCGGGCGACAAGTTCATCGACCTGATGAACCGCAGCAGCAACGAAGAGATCAACGTCTACCGCGACGAGGTGTACGACGCCGACGCGGGCGAGGACGCGGAGGGCGACGTCCCCTTCAACTCCTACTTCTCCGGCAACACGGTGCAGATCTGCCCGGTCGGCGCGCTGACCGGTTCGCAGTACCGGTTCCGGTCGCGGCCGTTCGACCTGGTTTCCTCCCCGTCGACGTGTGAGCACTGCGCTTCGGGCTGCAGCATGCGGACCGACCACCGGCGCGGGAAGGTGCTGCGCCGACTGGCCGGCGACGACGCGGCGGTCAACGAGGAGTGGAACTGCGACAAGGGTCGCTGGGGCTTCCGCTACGCGACCGCCACCGACCGGCTCACCACACCGCTGGTCCGCGACGCGGCCACGGGCGAGTTGCGTGAGGCGTCCTGGAGCGAGGCGCTGAGCGTCGCCGCCGAGGGGCTGCGCACCGCGCGCGACGGCGCGCACGGCGTCGGCGTGCTGACCGGCGGCCGGCTGACCGTCGAGGACGCGTACGCGTACGCCAAGTTCGCCCGGGTCGCACTCGGCACCAACGACATCGACTTCCGTTCGCGGCCGCTGTCGGTCGAGGAGACGGAGTTCCTGGCCTCCTCCGTCGTCGGCACCACCGATGTCACGTACACCGACATCGACTCGGCGCCGGCGGTGGTCATCGTCGGGCTGGAGCCCGAAGAGGAGTCGCCGATCCTCTTCCTCCGCCTGCGCAAGCAGTTCACCAAGCGCAAGCTGCCGATCTACGCGCTCTCGCCGTACGTGACGCGGGGCCTGGAGAAGCTCGGCGCCAAGGTCGCCCGGATCATCCCGGGCGAGGAGGCGCGGGTGCTCGCCGAGCACGACGTGGTCGCCGAGGCGCTCAAGGCGCCGGGCGCACTGCTGCTCGTCGGCGAGCGGCTCGCCTCGGTGCCCGGTGGCCTGTCGGCCGCCGCGGCCCTGGCGGAGCGCACGGGCGCGAAGCTGGCCTGGGTGCCGCGGCGCGCGGGTGACCGCGGCGCGGTCGACGCGGGCTGCCTGCCGAACCTGCTGCCCGGTGGCCGGCTGGCCGTCGACGCGGCGGCGCGGGCCGAACTGGCCGGCGCCTGGGACGTGGCCGCGGGCGTGATCCCGAGCCAGCCCGGCCGTGACACCGACACGATGCTGGTGGCCGCGGCCGGTGGCCGACTCGGCGCGCTGGTCGTGGCCGGCGTCGACCCGGCCGACCTGTCCGACCCCAAGCTCGCCGAGCAGGCCCTCGACGCGGTGCCTTTCCTGGTCAGCCTCGAGGTCCGGCTCAGCGCGGTCAGCCGCCGGGCCGACGTGGTCTTCCCGGTCGCACCGGTCGCCGAGAAGGCCGGCAGCTTCCTCGACTGGGAGGGCCGGCTGCGGACCTTCGAGACGGTGCTGCCGACCGAGTCCATGAACGACGGCCGGGTGCTCGACGCGCTCGCCGCCGCGCTGGACGTCACGCTCGGCACGGGCGACGTCAACACGGTCCGCCGCGAGCTCGGTAGCCTCCCGGTGACCCGGGCCGACCGCCCGCACGCGCCGCTGCACGAGCCGACCGACGTGGTCGAGCCCGGCGACGGCGAGGCGGTGCTGGCGACCTGGCACCAGCTCATCGACCTGGGCAGCCTGCTCGACGGCAACGAGGAACTGGCCGGCACGGCCCGGCCGCCGGTGGTCCGGCTCGACAAGGTGACCGCCGAGGCGATCGGCGTCGCCGACGGCGACGCGGTCACCGTCGGCACCGGCCGCGGTGCGGTCACGCTGCCGGCGATGATCACGGAGATGCCGGCCGGCGTCGTCTGGCTGCCGACCAACTCGCCCGGTGCGACCACTCGGCGGACGCTCGGCGTCACCTCGGGCGCGGTCGTCTCGATCTCGGCTGGAGGGGTTCGATGACGCCTGCGGTGTACCTCGCGCAGGACCCGACGCTGTCCGACTTCGGGCACGATCCCTGGTGGATCGTGCTTATCAAGATTGTCTTCGCGTTCGTCTTCGCGGTGCTCGCCACGCTGCTCGGCGTCTGGTTCGAGCGGCGCGTCGTCGGCTTCATGCAGGTGCGGCCCGGCCCCAACCAGGTCGGCCCGTTCGGCCTGCTGCAGACGCTGGCCGACGGCCTGAAGATGGCCTTCAAGGAAGACATCCTGCCGAAGGCCGCCGACAAGGTCGTCTACTTCTTCGCGCCGACGATCTCGGTGATCTGCGCGGTGACCGCGCTGGCGGTCATCCCGTTCGGCCCGATGGTGAGCATCTTCGGCCACCAGACGCCGCTGCAGGTCACCGACGTCTCGGTGGCCGTGCTGGTGATCCTGGCCGCGTCCTCGATGGGCATCTACGGCATCGTGCTGGGCGGCTGGGCCTCGGGTTCGACGTACCCGCTGCTCGGTGGTCTGCGGTCGAGCGCCCAGATGATCTCGTACGAGGTCGCCATGGGTCTGTCGATCGTCGCGGTGTTCATGACCGCCGGCACGATGTCGACCAGCGGCATCGTCGCTGCCCAGGCCGGCAGCGACCGGAGCGCCTCGCTCGGCGGCTTCGACTTCTTCGCGCCCGGCTGGTACGCGATCCTGCTGCTGCCCAGCTTCGTCATCTACTTCATCTCCGCCGTCGGTGAGACCAACCGCGCGCCGTTCGACCTGCCCGAGGCGGAGTCCGAACTGGTCGCCGGCTTCATGACCGAATACAGCTCGCTGAAGTTCGCGCTGTTCATGCTCGCGGAATACGTGAACATGGTGACCGTCTCCGCGGTCGCCACGACGCTGTTCCTCGGCGGCTGGCGTGCGCCCTGGCCGATCAGCATCTGGTCCGGAGCCAACGAGGGTTGGTTCGGCCTGATCTGGTTCTTCGCCAAGGTCATCCTGCTGGTGTTCGTCTTCGTCTGGCTCCGCGGCACGCTGCCCCGGCTGCGCTACGACCAGTTCATGCGGCTCGGCTGGCGAGTGCTGCTGCCGATCAACCTGGTCTGGATCCTCGCGCTGGCCGGCATCCGGGTGCTCCAGAAGGAGAACAGCGACGCGGTGCGCTGGGGGATCATCGGCGGCGCGTTGGTCGTCATCCTGTTGATCACCCTGCTCTGGCCGGACCGCAAGAAGCGCCCGCAGGTCACGCTGCAGGAACAGGTCAACCAGCGGCCGCAGGGCAGCTTCCCGCTTCCGCCGATGGACCTCGTGGTGCCGCCGAGCCCCCGGGCCCGGCGTGGGGTGGCGGAGCGGCAGCCGGCCAACGTGGGCGGTGGCGCACCCGACGTCATCGAGTCCACCACGTCCGAAGAGAAGGAAGGCTGAGATGGGCGCCATCACGGGCACGTTCAAGGGCTTCGGCGTCACGTTCTCGCACATGTTCCGCAAGATCGTGACGACCGACTACCCGTTCGAGCCGGCTCCGGCGGCACCGCGCTACCACGGCCGACACATCCTCAACCGGCACCCGGACGGGCTGGAGAAGTGCATCGGGTGCGAGCTGTGCGCCTGGGCCTGCCCGGCCGACGCGATCTACGTCGAGGGTGGCGACAACACCGACGAGCAGCGCTTCTCGCCGGGTGAGCGGTACGCCAGCATCTACCAGATCAACTACGCCCGCTGCATCTTCTGCGGTCTGTGTATCGAGGCGTGCCCGACGCGTTCGCTGACGATGAGCAACGAGTACGAGCTCGCCCGCGACTCCCGCCAGGACCTGATCTTCACCAAGGAGCAGCTGCTCGCGCCGCTGCTGCCCGGCATGGAGCAGCCGCCGCACCCGATGCGGCTGGGCGAGACGGAGAAGGACTACTACCTCGGCGCGCTCACCAACCCGGGCACCTCGGCCGGCGCCGAGAAGGCACCGTGGTCGGAGACCGGCACGAAGGACGCGACGGGAGAAGCGTCATGACCAACATTGCGTTGGCGGCGACGGTCACCACCGGTGAGGCGGTGACCTTCTGGATCCTCGCCCCGCTCGCGCTGCTCGGCGCGATCGGCATGGTGGCGGCACGCAACGCCGTGCACTCGGCGCTCTGGCTGGTGCTGACCATGCTCTGCCTGGGCGTGTTCTACGTCGTGCAGGCCGGTCCGTTCATCGGCATGGTGCAGATCATCGTCTACACCGGCGCGATCATGATGCTGTTCCTGTTCGTGCTGATGCTGGTCGGCCGGGACGCGTCGGACTCGCTGATCGAGACACTGCGCGGCCAGCGGGTCGCCGCGATTCTCGTCGGGCTCGGCTTCGCCGGCCTGGTCGGCACGCTGGTCGCCCGCTCGGTCAGCGACACCACGGCGGTGGGCCTGGAGGCGGCGAACCGCGACGGCAACGTCCAGGGCATCGCGGCGCTGCTGTTCACCAACTACGTGTTCGCGTTCGAGGCGACCTCGGCGCTGCTGATCACCGCGGCGGTGGGCGCGATGGTGCTGGCGCACATCCACAAGCCGAAGAGCGAGCGGCTGGGCCAGCCGGACCTCATGCGGCTGCGCTTCCGCGCCGGCAACCACCCCGGGTCGAAGGCCGGCCCCGGCGTGTACGCCACCTCAGACTCGGTCGCCACCCCGGCGCGGCTGCCGGACGGCACGCTCAGCCGGGCAAGCATTCCCGAGATCCTCCCGACGCGTGAGCTCAGCCCGCGCGAGACCGCCCCGAAGGGCACCGAGAAATGAACCCGAGCTACTACCTGGTGCTGGCCGGCATCTTGTTCACGATCGGTGCCGTGGGCGTGTTGATCCGCCGCAACGCGATCGTGCTCTTCATGTGCATCGAGCTGATGCTCAACTCGGCCAACCTGACGCTGGTCACGTTCAGCCGGATCAACGGCAACCTCAATGGCCAGATCATCGCGTTCTTTGTCATGGTCGTCGCCGCGGCGGAGGTCGTGGTCGGTCTGGCGATCATCATGACGATCTTCCGGACGCGACGCTCGGCGAGCGTCGACGACGCGAACCTGCTGAAGTACTAGAGGGGCCGTATTCGTGGAACAGACGATCGAGTACGCCCACGCGACGGGCGTACTGGGCAGCGTGTGGCTGCTCATAGCCATCCCGCTCGTGAGCGCGGCGGTCATCCTGCTGCTCGGCCGCCGGAGCGCGAAGTTCGCGCACTGGCTCGGCACAGCGGCCATCGGCTCCGCCTTCGTGCTGACTTTGATCTACTTCTTCTCGCTGCGCGACCAGCCCAACCGGGCGGTGGAGCGCAACCTGTGGGAGTTCATCCACGTCGGCAACCTCAAGGTTGACATCGGTCTGCTGTTCGACCCGCTGGCCGCCGTCTTCTGCCTGCTGATCACCGGTGTGGGTTTCCTGATCCACCTGTACGCGGTCGGCTACATGGCGCACGACGAGCGCCGGCACACCTTCTTCGGCTACTTCAACCTCTTCGCCGCCGCGATGTTGCTGCTGGTCCTCGGCAACAACTACGTGATGCTCTACCTCGGCTGGGAGGGCGTCGGCCTGGCGTCGTACCTGCTGATCTCGTTCTGGTACACGCGTCCGGCGGCGGCGACCGCGGGCAAGAAGGCGTTCCTGATGAACCGCGTCGGCGACGCCGGCCTGGTCATCGCGATCTTCACGATGTTCGCCTACCTCGGCTCGACGAACTACGCGGACGTCTTCAACGGCGTCGGCGGCCTGTCGTCGACCGTCGTGCTGCTGATGGGCCTGCTGCTCCTGCTCGGCGCGACCGGCAAGTCCGGCCAGTTCCCGTTGCAGGCGTGGTTGCCGGACGCGATGGAGGGCCCGACCCCGGTCTCGGCCCTGATCCACGCGGCCACGATGGTGACCGCGGGCGTCTACCTGATCGCCCGGTCCAACGCGATCTTCTCGGCCAACGAGGTGCTGCAGACCGTCGTGGTGAGCGTCGGTGCGCTGACGCTGCTGATCGGCTGCATCATCGGCGCGGCCAAGGACGACATCAAGCGCGTGCTGGCCTGGTCGACGGTCTCGCAGATCGGCTACATGTTCCTGGGCGTCGGTCTGGGTGGCGGCGCGTACGCGCTGGCGATCATCCACCTGCTCGCGCACGGCTTCTTCAAGGCCAACATGTTCCTCGGCGCCGGCTCGGTCATGCACGGCATGAAGGACCAGGTCAACATCCGCCGCTTCGGTGGGCTGTGGAAGCTGATGCCGTGGACGTTCGGCACGTTCACCGCCGGCTGGCTGGCGATCGTCGGCTTCCCGGGCTTCTCCGGCTTCTTCACCAAGGAGCCGATCATCGTCGCCGCCTTCGAGCGTGAGGGCTGGACTGCCTGGCTGTTCGGCTGGGCCGCGCTGCTCGGCGCCGGGCTCACCGCGTTCTACATGACCCGGCTCTGGGTGCTCACCTTCCTCGGGCCGAAGCGGTGGACCGAGGACATCGACCACCCGCACGAGTCGCCACCGATCATGGTCGGGCCGCTGGTGCTGCTCGCGATCGGCTCCGCGATCGCCGGTGGCCTGATGGCCAGCCCGGTCGCCAAGTGGCTCGAGCCGCCGCTGCCAGAGGAGGCACATGACCTGCACCCGGTCATGTCCCACGGGGTGATCACCACGCTCTCGCTGGTGCTCACGTTCGCCGGCATCGGCCTGGCCTACCTGCTGTTCCGCCGCGGCACCGCCGTGGTCGAGCAGCCGGCCGGTGTGGTCGTCACCGCGGCCCGCCGCAACCTCTACGCCGACGCCTTCAACGAGATCGTCTTCGAGAAGCCCGGCATCTTCCTGACCCGCGCGCTGGTCTTCCTCGACAACCGGGGCATCGACGGCGCGGTCAACGGCCTCGCGGCCGCGGTCGGCGGCGGCTCCGGCCGGTTGCGTCGGCTGCAGACCGGCTTCGTCCGGTCCTATGCGATGTCAATGATGACCGGCGCGCTGCTCGTGGTCGCCGCGTTCGTCGCCGTGCAGATGGGATGGCTGAGCTAGCAATGCAGGACTTCCCGTACCTCTCGGTGCTGACGGGGTTGCCGCTCCTCGGCGCGCTCGTCGTCTGGTGCCTGCCCAAGGCCAAGCCGGAGCTCGCCAAGGTCGTCGCCCTGGCGTGGTCGCTCGTGGTGTTCGTGCTGTCGGTCGTCATGTGGGTGGCCTTCAGCGCCGGGGGCGAACGCTTCCAGCTCCGCGAGTCGTACCAGTGGATCCCGACCTGGGACGCCCGGTTCACCTTCGCGGTCGACGGCATCGCGCTGGTCATGCTGATGCTGATCACGGTGTTGGTGCCGCTGGTGATCCTGGCGTCGTGGCACGACGCCGACAAGAGCCGGCGGAGCATCCCGACGTACTTCGCGCTGCTGCTCGTCCTCGAGTGCACGATGATCGGCGTCTTCGCGGCCGCCGACGTCTTCCTGTTCTACGTGTTCTTCGAGGTCATGCTCGTGCCGATGTACTTCCTGATCGGCAGCTTCGGCGGACACCAGCGGCAGTACGCGGCCGTCAAGTTCTTCCTGTACTCGCTGGTCGGCGGCCTGTTCATGCTGGCCGCGGTGATCGGCCTCTGGGTGGTCGGCGGGCACACCTTCGACTGGGCGGCGCTGACCAGCAGCGAGTTCGCGACCAACACCGGTCGCTGGCTGTTCCTGGGCTTCTTCCTCGCTTTCGCGATCAAGGCGCCGTTCTTCCCGTTCCACACCTGGCTGCCGGACGCCGGTGGCGCCGCTCCCGCGGGCGCGGCCGCACTGCTGGTCGGCGTGCTCGACAAGGTCGGCACGTTCGGCATCCTGCGCTACTGCCTGCCGCTGTTCCCGGAGGCGTCGCGCTGGTTCGCGCCCTGGGCGATCGCGCTGGCGGTGATCGGCATCATCTACGCCGCACTGCTGGCGATCGGCCAGAACGACCTCAAGCGACTGGTGTCGTACACCTCGATCGCGCACTTCGGTTTCATCGGTGTGGGCATCTTCGCCTTCACCACCCAGGCCGGCACCGGCGCGGTGCTCTACATGCTCAACCACGGCCTGGCCACCGGCCTGCTGTTCCTCGTGGTCGGCATGCTGGTCGCCCGTCGCGACTCCTCGAACATCCGCGACTTCGGCGGCGCCGGCAAGCTGGTCCCGGTGCTGGCCGGCGTGCTGTTCTTCGCCGGTCTGGCCTCGCTGGCCCTGCCCGGCACGGCGCCGTTCGTCTCGGAGTTCCTGGTGCTGATCGGCACCTTCACCGTCAACAAGCCGGTGGCGGTGATCGCGACGCTCGGCATCATCCTGGCGGCCGCGTACGTGCTCTGGATGGTGCAGCGGACGACGCAGGGCAACCTGAACCCGGCGCTGCTCGACGAGCCACGCATGCGGCGTGACCTGTCGGTGCGGGAGAAGGTCGTGGTCGCACCGCTGATCCTGCTGATCCTGTTCCTCGGCTTCTACCCGAAGCCGGTCACTGACGTGATCAACCCAGCCGTTCAGGCCACCATGCAAGACGTGGGCAAGTCGGATCCGGCCCCCATCTCCGGCACCACCACGGAGGCAGCAGTCAAATGACGATCAAGTTCCCGGACTTCGACTACGCCGCGATCGCGCCGATCCTCATCGTGTTCGGCGTGGCGGCGATCGGAATCCTCGTCGAGGCGTTCGTACCGAAGCGCGGTCGCTACCTGACCCAGCTCGTACTGGCGCTGACCGGTCTGGTCGCGGCGCTGATCGTGCTGATCACCCAGGCCGACACCCGCGTGGTGACCGCCGGTCAGGCGATCGCGATCGACGGCCCGGCGCTGTTCCTGCAGGGCTCGATCATCGTGCTCGCCATCATGTCGGTGCTGCTGATCGGCGAGCGGGCGCTGGAGAAGGGCGGCCCGTTCGTCGCGCAGGCGGCGATCACGGTGGGCTCCGAGGACGACCGCAAGCAGGCGGCACACGCCGACGGCGCGACCGAGGTCTACCCGCTGGCCACGTTCGCCATCGGCGGCATGATGCTCTTCGTCTCCGCCAACGACCTGCTGACGATGTTCATCGCGCTCGAGGTGCTCTCGCTGCCGCTGTACCTGATGTGCGCGCTGGCCCGCCGCCGGCGCCTGGTCAGCCAGGAAGCGGCGCTCAAGTACTTCATGCTCGGCGCGTACGCGTCGGCGTTCTTCCTGTTCGGTGTCGCGCTGGTCTACGGCTTCACGTCGTCGGTGCAGGCGGCCCCGGGCCGGCAGGCCGGTGGCGTCGACTTCGCCACCATCCACGCCGCGGCGACCGCGTCGCCGGCCAACCGCGCGCTGCTCTTCGCCGGCCTGGCGATGATCGCGATCGGCCTGCTGTTCAAGGCGGCCGCGGCACCGTTCCACGTGTGGACGCCCGACGTCTACCAGGGCGCACCGACGCCGGTCACCGGCTTCATGGCCGCCTGCACCAAGGTCGCCGCGTTCGGCGCCCTGCTGCGGGTGCTCTACGTCGCCTTCGACGGCGCGCGCTGGGACTTCACCCCGGTGCTCGGCGCGATCGCGATCCTGACGATGCTCGTCGGTGCGGTGCTCGCGGTCACGCAGACCGACCTCAAGCGGCTGCTCGCCTACTCGTCGATCGCCAACGCCGGCTACCTGCTGGTCGGTGTGCTCGCCGGGGTCCGCGAGGGCATCTCCAGCACGATGTTCTACCTGGTGGCCTACGGCTTCACCGTGATCGCCGCGTTCGCGGTGGTGACCCTGGTGCGCGACGCCGACGGGGAGGCCACCCACCTGTCCCGCTGGGCCGGCCTGGGCCGCCGTTCGCCGGTGTTCGCCGGCGTCTTCACGTTCATCCTGCTGGCCTTCGCCGGCATCCCGCTCACCAGCGGCTTCATCAGCAAGTTCGCGGTGTTCGGGGCGGCGTTGGACGGTGGACAGACGTGGCTGGTGATCGCCGGTGTGATCACGAGCATGATCCTCGCGTTCCCGTACCTGCGCGTGGTGGTCATGATGTGGCTCTCCGAGCCGGGTGAGTCCACCCCGACGATCGCCGTGCCCGGCGCGCTGACCGCCGCGGCGCTGGTGATCGGCGTGGCGGCGACCCTGGTGCTCGGTGTGGCGCCGGCACCGCTGCTCAATCTGTCGGACACCGCTGCGCAGTTCATCCGATAATCCCGTTTCATCGAATGGGGGTCGCTTTCGCGGCCCCCATTCGGCGTTTCCGGCTTTTTTCGCCGGCCACGCTGGGTACCTCCGCGCGCTGAGTCGATTTCGCGGTGTGGCATCGTGGGTTACGTGGTGAGGGGGGCTGAAGAGCTGACGTCGATCGGGGTCGACTTCGTCGATCCGGAGGTCGAAGCGTCGGCGCGTGCGGTCCTGGCCGCGGTCGAAGACGAGTTGCGCACGTGCGTGACGAGTGCCGATCCGATGGTCACGGAAGCGGCGCGGCATCTCGTCGAGGCAGGCGGCAAGCGGTTCCGTCCGCTGCTGGTCGCGCTCGGCGCGCAGTTCGGAGACCCGACGGCGCCGATGGTGGTGCCGGCCGCGGTGGTGATGGAGCTGACCCACCTGGCGACGCTCTACCACGACGACGTGATGGACGAGGCGCCCGTGCGGCGCGGCGTGCGCAGCGCGAACTCGCGGTGGACCAACTCGGTGGCCATCCTGGTGGGCGACTACCTGTTCGCCCGGGCCGCGGATCTCGCCGCCGACCTCGGCACCGAGGCCGTCCGGCTGCAGGCGCGCACGTTCGCGCGGCTGGTGCACGGCCAGATCGCCGAGACCGTCGGGCCGCGGTCCGGTATGGACCCGGTCGCGCACTACCTCGACGTCCTCGCGGAGAAGACCGGCTCGCTGATCGCCACCTCGGCCCGGTTCGGCGGCATGTTCGGCGGTGCTGGTCCGGAGGCGACCGAGGCGCTGGGCCGCTACGGCGAGAAGATGGGCATCGCGTTCCAGCTCTCCGACGACCTGCTCGACATCGCGTCCGAGTCGGAGCAGAGCGGCAAGACGCCCGGCACCGACCTGCGCGAGGGCGTGCCGACCCTGCCGGTGTTGTTCGCGCTGGCCTCCGACGACGCTTCCCCGGCGGCGATCCGCCTGCGGGAGATCCTCGCCGCCGGCCCGGTCACCGACGACGCCCTGCATGCCGAGGCGCTGTTCCTGCTGCGCGAGTCGACCGCGATGAAGCAGGCGCGTGAGACGGTGCGGAGCTATGCCGAGGAGGCGCGGGAACGGCTCGCTCCGTTGCCCAACAACGCGACCCGGGCGGCTCTGGAGTCGCTTTGTGACTTCATCGCCGACCGTACGGGCTGAGGCGGTCTGGATCTCGGTCTCGGCTCGGTCCCTGGTCGCTCTTGGCTCGCTCTCGGCGCGGTCTCTGGTTGGTCTCGGCTCGCTCTCGGCTCGCTCTTGGCTCGCTCTTGATCTCGGGCGGCTGATCTTGTTTGCTTGGTCAGGTCGCTGACACTACCGGGCGGATGAACGCCACGTATCGGGCGCATCGACGCTCCGTGTCGATAAATTTGGCGTTCTCGATACCAACAGGCATTTCGCGGACCGGAGCTTTTTCATATGGTGTAAGCCCCGGCCCGCGGAGGTGGGTGTGCGCGACCCTCTGGCAGAACCATCGGACCTGATCCGCAGCGTCTCTCGCGCCCTACGCGTGCTGGAAGCGGTGGGTCGGGCTCCGAAGGGGCTCACCGTCAAACAGGTCGCGCGCCGGTGCGAGCTCACCGTCGCGACGACCTACCACCTGGTGCGGACGCTGGCCTACGAGGGCTACGTCATCCGCCGGGAGGACGGCACCTACATCGTCGGGCTCGAGGTCGCCGATCGCTACCGCGAGCTCGTGGCGGCGTTCCGTGGGCCACCCGCGGTCGGTGACGCGCTGCGCAAGGCGGCCGTCGACACCGGCTACAGCCATTTTCTCGGCCGCTTCGTCGGCGGACAGGTCGCCATCACCGCGTCAGCGGAGGGCCCGCGGTCACCGTACCTGGAGGAAATGGTCCCCGGATTCGACGAGGGAGCGCACGCGACGGCGTTGGGGAAGGCCCTGCTGGCCACACTGACGCCCGATCAGCGGTTCCGTTACCTCCGGGAATACGGGATGCGGCCGTTCACCCAGCAGACGCTGACGACGACCGAGTCGTTCGAGAGCGACCTGGCCGCCGGCGAGCGCCGCGGCATGCACCTCGAAATGGGGCAATACCGACCCGGCGTGGCCTGCGCGGCGGTGATCGTCTCGCCCGACCGCGACATGGAACGCCGGGTCGTCCTCGCCTGCGCGTTGCCGGCGGCCGAGATGATGACGTCGGCCCGCGTGGTCCGGGCGAAGCTGTTGGCGGTAGCCCGGACGGTCTCTGACGCATTGGGTGCACCAGACAACGGAAATGGCTGAACCGCTGCCGCCTGCCGTACGTGCACTGGAATGGAAACAGACCAGGGGAGGCCGGGAGCTTGGCCGACGACGACGCTGAGCTGCTGCGCGCGCTCAACGAAGAGCACGGTGACGCACTCTTCGCGCATGCGCTGCGGTTGGTGAGCGGCGACCGGCAACGGGCCGAAGACCTGGTGCAGGAGACGATGCTGCGAGCCTGGCGCCATCCGGAGGCGCTCGACCCGGAGCGCGGCTCCGTGCGGGCGTGGCTCTTCACGACCGCACGACACCTCGCCATCGACGCGTGGCGCCGGCGGACGTCGCGGGTCGGCGAGGTGGTCACCGACGACCTGCCCGAGCCGCCGCCCGAGGTCGACGAGGCCGACCGGGCGGTCGAGGCGTGGACGGTCGCGGAGGCGTTGGGCCGTTTGTCGCCCGCGCATCGCGACGTCATCGTCGAATGTTTCTACCAAGGACGCTCGGTCGCCGAGGCGGCCGTCCGGCTGGGCGTGCCACCAGGCACGGTCAAGTCGCGCACGCATTACGCGCTGCGCTCGTTGCGCCTCGTACTGGCGGAGATGGGGGTGACTCAGTGACGAACTGCCCGCACGCGCTCGACGACGGCGCCTACGTTCTGGGTGCCCTGTCGCCGAGCGAACGCGCCGAGTACGAACGGCACCTCGCCGGCTGCCCGGCGTGCCGGGAGGCGGTCGCGGAGATCGCCGTGCTGCCCGGCCTGCTCGGGCGGCTGGCCGACCCGGACCACCTGGACCTGTCGGCGGTGGCGCCCCCGCCGGACCGGCTGCCCGCGTTGCTGACCCGGGTCGGCGACGAGCGGCGGAGCGCGCTCAAGCTGCGCCGCCGTCGGCGCGTGGGCGCGGTGCTGGTCGCCGCCGGGCTCGCCGCCGTTGTCGGGGTCGGAGTCGCGGGTGTCGACGCCGGTTGGTTCGGTGGTCGCTCAAGCGCCGGGTCCTTCACCGCCCGGGGCACGCAGATCACCGGCAAGCTGGTCGCGATGCAGCCCGTGGGCAACACGGTGCCGGTCACCGCGGAGATCGGCATCAACGGCACCAAGTGGGGCACCGAGATCAGCATGCGGTGCACGTACAAGGCCGGCGGGGACAGCTCGAAGTCGTGGACGTTCCGGCTCGTGGCGCACGGCGCCGACGGGGCCAAGGAGCAGGTCGGCTCGTGGGTGGCCGCGGCCGGCGAGACGGTCGAGATGAACGGTGCCACCCGGTTCACCGGGCGTGAGCTGGTGCGGTTGGAGCTGACCCGATACGACGGGACGGCGCTGCTGTCGTACGACGTGCCCTAGCTCGCGCTTGTGTCCTAGCTCGTGGCTTTCGCTAGCTCTAGTCGGGCGTTTCGGTTGGCGCGGGCGGTGCGTCGTGCCGTGCGGAGGCCGTCGGCGGTGAAGACGATCAGGGCGAGCCAGACGAGCGCGAAGCCGGCGAGCCGGGCTGGTGGCATCGGTTCGTGGTACAGGAAGACGCCGAGGGCGAGCTGGAGGATCGGCGTCAGGTACTGCAGGATGCCGAGCGCGGTCAGCGGGATCCGGTTGGCGGCGCCGGCGAAGAAGAGCAGCGGGATGGCGGTCACCGCGCCGGCCAGCACCAGCAGGATCGTGATGTGCGCGTCGTCGCCGAAGGTGCTGTGCGGAGTGCTGGTCAGGTAGAGCAGGTAGGCCAGGCACGGCAGCGCGAGGACGCCGGACTCGACGAGGAGCCCTTCCGCCGCCGCCAGCTTGAGTCGCTTCTTCACCAGGCCGTAGCCGCCGAAACTGACCGCCAGCGTGAGCGCGATGTAGGGAAGCCGCCCGTAGTCGATCGTGAGCACCGCGACGGCGCCGGCACCGATGCCGACCGCGAGCCATTGCAGCGGCCGCAGCCGTTCCCGCAGCACGGTGACGCCGAGGACGACGGTGACCAGCGGGTTGATGAAGTAGCCGAGCGCGGTCTCGACCACGCGGTCGCTGTTGACGCCGTAGATGTACATCCACCAGTTGACCGCGAGCAGCATGGCGGCGAACGCGATCGCGGCGACGGCGCGGGGTCGCTTGAGCAGAGCGAGCAGTTGTTTCCCGCGTCGCAGGGCCAGCAGGATCAACGCGACCAGGACCACCGACCAGACCACTCGGTGGGCGAGGATCTCGACGGAGCCGGCTTGGTGTAGCTGCTTGATGTAGATCGGCATGAACCCCCAGAGGAGGTACGCGCCGAGGCCGAACAGGTATCCCTTGCGCAGTTCGGTCATGGGGTGTTCCGCCGGTCGATCTCCATCCAGCGGTCCGGGCGGGCGACCGGCTCGAACCCGGCCTTGGCGTAGACGCCGTGCGCGTCCATCGTCGCCAGGATGATCCGGAGCACGCCGATGTCGGCGAGCAGGTCACGGGCGGTCTCGGCGAGCCAGGTGCCCAGGCCGTGCCCGCGTTCGGCCGGGTCGACGTAGACGTCGCACAACCACCCGAAGGTGGCCTGGTCGGTGACGACCCGGGCGAAGGCGACCTGGGCGTCTTCGCGGTAGACGCCGAGGACTACGGAGTGCGCGAGGGAGCGCTCGACGATGTCGCGGGGGCGGTTCGCGGCCCAGTAGGAGTCGGTCGAGAGCCAGCGGAAGACCCGGTCGACGTCGATCCGGCTGGGGTCGGACGAGAGCAGGTGCGCGCCCCGAACCTCGTGCCAGATCGGAATCCCGCCGCTGTCGGCTTCGGCTTCCGTGCCCGGTCGTGCTGCCTCCGTGCCCGGCCGTGCTGCCTCCGTGCCCGGTCGTGCGGCCTCCGTGCCCGGTCGTGCGGCGTCCAGGGTGGGCGGCGTCGTTCGGACCGGGCTCGTGCCGTCGGCCGTGCGCGCGCTGTCCCTGGTGGTCGTATCCACACAGCCGACGTTAGCCCGCGACCGATTGACGGTCGCGGGCCAATGCCGTGCTCGCGGCCCTGTGCGGGGCCGCTTTCTTCGCTTTTGCCGGTGGGATCAGTCCCGATCGAAGATCAGGCCCAGCACCCAGGTGACGAGGCTCACGAACAGCGCGCCCAGCACCGCCGCGGGCCAGAAGCTCTCGACGTCGAACGGCAGGTCGACCTGCTCGGCGATCCACCCTGTCAGCAGGAACAGCAACGCGTTGACGACGATGGCGATCAGCCCGAGGGTCAGGATGTAAAGCCCGCACCCGAGCGTCTTGATGATCGGCTGCAGCACGGCGTTGACCACACCGAAGATCACCGCGACCAGGATGACGGTCAGCACCACCTGGCCGGTGGAGTCGGTGTCCAGCGTGATGCCGGGAATGATCAGAGTCGCCAGCCAGAACGCGAACGCCGTGGCCAGCAGTCTGACAAGAACACCCTTCATGAAACCCATGCGCGGCATAGTGCCATGGAGATCGCCACTAGTCGCCCCCTCACAGTGAGTTTCCAGGCCTGGTCACGGGCTGCGACGCATCGACGTCGCTCGGTGTTGCCGCCTCGCCCCAGCGAGTAGCCGGCCCGACCACCGACCGCTCGATCGGCGTCGTCGCCAGCACGGCCCATCGCAACGCGTCGCCGCTGACGACCGCCACCATGTCGTCGCGGATCCGGGTCAGCCAGTCGGCGGCAGCGCCGAACCCGAGGGCGTCGGCGGCGATGGCCGCCTCCGGCGGTCGGAGAGTTCCCAGCACGACCAGGTCGGCGGTAGTTAGTAGGTCGACGTCCGCCTCGGTCAGCTCATCCCGCACGGTCAGCACGGCCTGCCATCTGGCGCCTGGCTCTGGGGCCGTGCTCGGCCTGGCGCTGCCTGCGCCGGGTTCGGCATCGAGGTCGTCCTCGCCGCCGACTTCGAGCATGTGCCGTCGGGTCGAGCGGGCGACTGCGGGTTCACGTGGGTGCCCGCTCGCCGTCATCCCGTCGGTGTCGCGTTCGACGGTCGCTGCGCTGGCGGTGTCTTGGCGGCGGGCCGGTGTCCCGCGAGTGGTGTCGCGTTCGACGGTCGCTGCGCTGGCGGTGTCTTGGCGGCGGGCCGGAGTCCCGCGAGCGGTGTCGCGTTCGACGGTCGCTGCCGTGCCTTGGCGGCCAGCCGAAGTCCCACGAGTGGCCACGTCGACGATCGTCAGCAGCGGCTCCCACGGCGTCGCCGTCGCCTGCGGATGACCATTGTTTCGATGGGCCGTCGCTGATCCGTCGGTCGTAGGCCCCGCGATCGGTTCGCGGATGGGTGGCGATCCGCGTGCTTGAACCCAGCGGTGGAGAGGTGCGGCGTCGGGCGTCACGGTCATGGCGCCGGCCGCGGCGCCGATCTCCTCGGCGAACTCGTGCCAGGCCGCCCACCTGCGCGTCCGCACGTCGATCCGGGTGCCCAACGCCAACGCGCGCAGCGTGAGGATCTGAGCGGTCCGTAGCTCACCCGCCACGACTATCCGGGTGCCGGTCGGCCGAAACACTCGTGCGACCACCGGGGCGCCGTGCCGGTCGTAGCCCAACACCATCCCGGCGGGTGGCAGCACCTCGCTGGCCGTGGCGGCGCCAACCGGGCTCGGTCCTCTCCTGGGGCGCGGGCTCGGTCTTGGCCGGCCAGGGTCGCCGGCCGCCGACGAGCTCTCGGGTGCGCGTGCCTGACCTGGTCCGACCGTAGGTGCGCGTGCGCCACCGGTCGGCAGGCCCAGCGTCCTGGAGTGCCCGCCGAACGGCAGTGTTTCGGCAACCGTGAAGCGATGGTCGCCGTCGAGCCGCTGGACGGTCGCACGCTCGACTGCCGCGAGCTCGCCGAGGGCCCGGTCGGCGTGTGCCAGGTGCTGCGGTGACTCGCCGGCCAGCCGAACGTGCAAGCGCACCTCCGGAGCCGAGGTGACCGCGGCCGACACGGTCGTCGCGGCTGCCGGCAGGCTGAGCAGCCGGCCCATGGCCCGCGTCCGGTGAGCCGCGCCCTCGTCGCCCGGCGCGCTGGCCAGCGTCATGCGGTAGCAGGCCTGCCACAGCCCGCCGATCGCGACGAACGGCCAGCGGTCGTCGACGCCGGAGCGGCCGTCGTGGTGCGCGAGCTCGGCCACCGTGGCCAGCGCGTCGTCGTGGTCGAGGCGGCGGTGCGGGCCGATCCGCCGGGCGACGCGGCGGGTGATGCCGGACATCGTCGGGCGTAGGGCGCTGTCAGACCATCCGGGCGGTCGCACGACGCGCACGACGACGAAGGTCCGCCGCTGCGGCAACACCCGGTCGTAGGTCAACTGCCGATACGACGCGGCCGCGGCGGTGCGGGCCGTTCGCGGCCGGCCGGTGGCGACCAGCAGGTCCAACCTGACGTGCGGCGGCTCGGCGGCCCGAGCGATCAGGGCCGCGATGTCGGGCAGCGCGGTGGGCTCGACGGCGAGGACCGGCTCGTCCAACTCGAAGACGGTCACCAGGCCGTCCGCGTCGACGAAGCCGCCGTCGTGCGTCGTGGCCAGGTCGGGTGCCAGAAAACGGGCCAGCTCCTCGGGCGTGGTGTGCGCTGGCAACGCGTGCCGACGTGTCGCGTATCGGACGCCCGTCGCCAGCCAGTCGAACAGCCACCGGCCGCGCACACGGGCAAAAGCGACGACAACCAGCACGGCTGCGGCCGCTCCGGCGGCGCTGACCAGGAGCGGGCCTCGGCCGACAGCCACCAGGACCAGAGCGACCGCCACCTGAGCCGTAACCACCTGGCCGGCCCGAATGCGCATCCACTGTGGAGCTGACCGAACAGCCTTGCGAGAGGGGTCCACTGTCATCGATGTCATCGCGGTAGCCTCCCGTCCGTATTCGGCGCGGTTACCCACCGCATTTTAGAGCCGTCACTGCCCACAAGGGAGTCCCGATGCCGTCGCGGCAGGACCAGCTCCAGTCGCACCAGTTCATGGTGCAGCGCGTGGTGTCCGCGCTGGTCATGCGCGAGACCGACCCGGCGCAGCCGCCTTTCCGGCGGGCGGCCGGCGCGACGTTGGCCGGAGTGCTCGTCGCGGCGATCGCTTTGGGCGGATTCGTCGTATATGGCGCCCTCGCCGACGGTGGCGGCACCGCGTGGCGCGACACCTCCGCGGTGATCGTCGAGCGTGAGTCCGGCGCCCGCTACGTCTATCGCGAGGGCAAGCTGCATCTGGTCGTCAACTACGCGTCGGCACTGCTCGCGGTCGGCTCGCCGCAGCCGAAGACGGTGCTGGTGTCGCGCCGCTCCATCGAGGGTGTGCCACGGGGCAGCACGCTGGGCATCGCCGAGGCGCCGGACTCGTTGCCCGCGGCCGGTCGTCTGCTCGGTCCACCGTGGACCGTGTGCGCCCTGCCCGGGCCGGCGTCGGCGGTGCTGGTCGGCGCGACGGGCGCGGGTGGTGTGCGACTCGGCGACCGCGGGGTGCTGGCGCGACATTCGGACGGCTCCCTGCATCTCGTCTGGCAAGGTCATCGTTATCGGGTCCGCGATCCGGGCCTCGCATTGACCGCGCTCGGCTGGACGACCGCGCCGGTGCTGGTCGCTCCGGCGTTGTTGGACGCGCTGCCGGCCGGTGCGGACCTGGCCGTGCCCCGCATCTCCGGTGCTGGCGAACCCTCCACCGCCGTGCCCTCGGCGCTGATCGGTGAAGTCTTTGTCGTGACCAGTCAGGGCGGCGGGCGGCAGTATGCGCTGGCGGTGCGCGACGGCCTCGCCGGCATCACGCAGGTGCAGGCCGACCTGCTGTTGACGGCGGGTCGGCAGGACCAGCCCACGGACCTGAGCCAGGGGCGGTTCGCCGCCACCGCGAAGGCGCCGGATCTGGTGCCGGACGGGCTCGTGCCCACGGTGACCCCTTCCCTGGTCGAGTCAGTCGGGCGTGCGCTGTGCGCCGAGGTGCGGGACGAGCGCGGCGTCGCCGATGTCGTGGTCGATGCCGACCTGCCTGATCTGGCGGATGCCGTCAGCTCGCGGCCGGGCGACGGGGTCGACCACGTGGTCGTGGCACCGGGCCGGGCCGCCCTGGTCGAGACGGTCGCGCTGGGCAATCGGACCGGGGGAACGGTCAGCATCGTCACGGACCTCGGCCGCCGGCACGCGGTGGTCGGTGCGGAGACCCTGGCGATGCTCGGTTATGGCGGCGTGCGGCCGCTGCGGCTGCCGTCGGCGGTGGTGGCATTGATCGAGGAGAGTGCATCCCTCGATCCTGCCCGGGCCAGGGAGCCGGTTTGAGGTTATCCACAGGCAGAAGTTGTCCACAGCGGGTGTTCCTAGGGCTACCGAACGTGTGCCCGCAGGTCTAACGTCAGCGACGGCATGCGAGACATTCGCCAACTTCGACGCGAGAGCGGGGTGACGTCCGGGTGTCCCAGACCCAGGCCCAGGCGGCGGTGATGCAGCAGACCGCGGCCAGGTTCGAGCAGGTCGACCAGACGCTACAAAGCATGCTGACCAGCCTCATGGCCGAGCTCGCCGTCCTGCGGACCGCTTGGCGTGGCGCGGGCGGCCGCTCGTTCGAGCAGGTCAAACAGCAGTGGTCCCAGGACCAGGCGACCATGCAGCGCGCCCTGCGCGAAACGGCCGGCGCGATCCGCACCGCGGGAAGACACTACGAGGCCGCGGACGGCGACGCCGCGAGCCGGATCGCCATCACCAATCGCGGCATCCAGCTGCCGTTGTAGAGGAGAGATGTGATGAACGACGACGTCCTGGTCGTCAACTTTCCCGCCCTGCAGCAGGCCAGCGCCGATATCCAACGGGCGCTGAACACCCTCGACACCCAGTTGGGCCAACTGGAACGCGATGCCGCACCGCTCATCGCCTCGTGGGATGGCGAGGCCAGACAGGCATACGACCAACGCCAGTCCCGCTGGCGCACCGCCTCCGCGGACCTGCAGTCGATGCTCCGCGACATCAAGCGTGCGCTGGACGACTCCGCGGCCGACTACCTGAGCACGGAGAAGAAGAACACCAGCCTCTTTCAGTGAACGGACGGCGACCGCGAACGTCCGTGGTGTCCAGAAAGTCCGTGCCGCTTGTCACCCGGTCGCGGCGTTGCAGGTGATCTGCGTCCACGTCGCGGTCAACTACCGCTAGCGTCACGCCGGTGTTGGTTGCCAGGTCGGGTGGGCCGGACGCGGGCGAAGTGTCCGTGCGGTCACCGGAGCGGGGCGCCAGGACGCGGTTGGGAGCACGCCCGTGCACGCTGGCGGGACGGTGACGGAGACCTAGGCAACTGGCAAGATGACGATTGGCAGGGAGAAGGCGGCGGCGGCTACGGTCGCGAAGGGACGTGGTGCGCAGCCGGCGTTTCGTCGAGCACCTTTCGGGTCTGCCCGTGGGTCCGAATCGGGAGGGTATCGACGGTGGGCACGGTGAGACCGCCCGTGACGTCCCTACATCGTGATCTAGCCGACACCTTGTAGGTTGTACGCGATGCGTCTGGCCTGTCCGGGAAGGAGGTGGCCGTGACCGACTGGGAACCGGCCACCGAGGTCGAGGCCGCGATGCGAGACGCGCTCCGTGCCGGAGACCAGGAACTCTACTTCCGCATCCTGGCTCGCTCCGAGCTGCTGCTGCCGGTGTCGTCCGACGCGCTCGCCGGGCGGGCACAGGTCGGTTGGGGCACCTGGACCACCAACGGCCGCACGCACGTCCTCGCCTTCACGTCCGGTGAGGCCCTGCGCGTCTGCCTGGCCGACAACGCCGGGTCGGCGCGCCGCATGCCCTACCACGACCTCGCCGCCACCTGGCCAAACCTGGAGTGGTGGCTCGCGGTCAACCCGGGCCTGCCGATCGAGGGCTACCTGCCGGCGTGGTTCGTCGCCCAACTCGCCCGCGGTGACGTCCGTCTGCCGGGCCGCACCATGGGCGCCCGCGCCCGCCTCGACCGGGCCGAGTCCGCCGCGCGCGCTCGCGCCCGGGCGTCCGTGCCGGGGCAGGTAGTCCAGGGCGAGATCATCGAGCCTCCGTTCGTCGACCGGGCCGCCGCCGTGACCGGTCCAGTGCTCGAGCCGGACAGCATCGAGCCGCCGCAGCGCAACCGTCCGACCCGGCCGCCCGGCTTCGACTCGCCGCTCGCCTCCATGCGCCGGCGGGGCGGGGTGCCGGCACCGACCGACGCCACTCCGTCGTCGCCCGCGGCGCCGCCGCCTTTCCGTCCCGTCCCGACGCCGCAGGTCACCGACGTCACTCCCGAGCCCTATCGGGCGCCGGTCCTCCCCCCGCAGGTCACCGATGACACGCCGGAGCCGTATCGGGCGCCGGTCCTACCCTCGCGGGTCGCCGACGCGACCCCGGAGCCCTATCGGGCGCCGGTCCTACCCTCCCGGGTCGCCGACGCGACCCCGGAGCCGTATCGGGCGCCAGTCCTACCCCCGCGAGTCACTGATGCCACCCCGGAGCCCTATCGCGCGCCGGTCGCACCCCCACAGGTGAGTGACACCACGCCACACTCGCAGCGCCCGGTCCAGCGGCCTGCGGCCAACGGGGAGTCGGCTTGGCCGCCGCCGGTGGTCCACGGCGACCAAGCACCGCGGCCGTCGCGCCAGCCTGCGGATCCGCCGCGAGAGGTCACCGAACGTCCGACGCCGGCCATGCGGCCGCGATCGCCGTTCCGCGAAGACCCGGCGCGGTCGAGCCCACCCGGGCGGTTCGCCGGGCCGCCGCGCCCTCCGCGGCCCCAGGTCCGGCCC
Organism: Asanoa ishikariensis; assembly: GCF_900107455.1. Classification (GTDB taxonomy): domain Bacteria; phylum Actinomycetota; class Actinomycetes; order Mycobacteriales; family Micromonosporaceae; genus Asanoa; species Asanoa ishikariensis. Next base: position 725,667 of record NZ_FNQB01000001.1, read on the forward strand.
ACCTCGGGCGGGGGTTTCTTCGGCGCACCGGACCAGGCCGAACAGGGTCAGCCAACCGGCCAGCCGGGCACTCCGGCGCGCGACGAGCAACGTCAGACGAACTGGTCGCCGGCCAACGGCGCAGCCGCGAGCGTGCCGCACGAGACCAGACCATCCGCGGGTACGCCCAACGGGTCCGCCACGCAGCCGTCGCCCTGGCCGGCGGCGGGCCGCGACGCGCCCGGTTGGGCGGACAGCACGCCGCCGGCACCAGCACCGGCATGGCCGGCCGCGTCCGCGTCACCAACGGTCCCGCCGCCCGACGCGCAGTCCTGGACTGCCCGGCAGTCCGGGCCAGTGGGGCCGGATCTGTCGGGCACGAACGTTCAGCGCCCCGCCGGACCGATTCCCCCGTCGGACCTGGGACCCGTCCGCCGGACGCCCGGCCAGTCCTGGCCCGAGGCCTCGGTCGCCGGTGCACCGCGACCGGCAGAGCCTCCGGTCGCGCAGCCGTGGCCAGGTCGACCGTCCGTCCCCGCTCCCGGCGGGGCTACCGTCGCGGGCGACCCAAATTGGCCCGCCCGCGCTAGCGGCTCCGCGCCGGCCCAGCGATGGGCCGAGCCCGCGTCGGACGCGGCAGCGACCAGCAGCCCCACCTCCTTCCAACCCGTCTCCGGCGCTCCGGCGTCTACGACGCCGCAGACCTGGGACCGGGTCGTCCCGACGTCCGAGGCGCCCAGTGGTGCAGCGTCGGGTGACCCGCAAGCTCCCTCACCAGCGGCAGGCCTATGGCCGGAGCGGCAGCTACCCGCGACGCCGATCGAGCCCGAGCCGGCGGTCGGCCCCAAGCCGGCGCCACGCGCCACTGATCTGTGGCCGGACCAGAGTCGGCCCGACGCGGAGCCCGCGGCTCGCGTCGCCGACCTGTGGTCGGCTCAGCAACCCACCGGCGGCCCGTCCGCAGGGACGGAGAAGAACCGAGCTACCGACCTGTGGTCCGGTCAACGTCCCCCGGGCGAGCCGGCCGCCGACGCCGCGGCCCCGGCGGGTTCGGACAAGCCGCGTGCCACCGACTTGTGGTCCGGTGGGAAGCCGGCCGACGGTGGCCCGCAGCCAGGCTCGGACAAGTCGCAGGCCACGGACCTTCGGCCCAGTGAGCAGCGGGCGGATGGCGCCCCGCGCCTAGCCTCGGACAAGCCGCGTGCCACCGACTTGTGGTCCGGTGAGAAGCTGGCCGACGGTGGGCTGCAGCCAGGCTCGGACAAGTCGCAGGCTACGGACCTGTGGCCCGGTAAGCGGCCGGCCGACGGTGGGCTGCAGCCAGGCTCGGACAAGTCGCAGGCCACGGACCTGTGGCCCGGTGAGCAGCCCGCCGATGACACCCCGCGCCTTGGCTCGGACAAGTCTCGCGCGACTGACCTTTGGTCGGGTGCGCGGCCGGTAGATGGGTTGGCTGACGCCACCCAGCGGGTGGATTCGGATAAGCCGCGCGCCACGGATCTGTGGTCGGGTGAGCAGCCGGGCGGCGGGTCGTCGGACGGCGCCCCACGCCAGGGTTCCGAGAAGCCCAAAGCGACAGACTTGTGGTCAGGTGAGCGGCCGACCGCTGACGCCGCTCAGCAGATGAGCTTGGACAAACCGCGTGCCACCGAACCGGGGTCCGTCGACGCCGGGACGCAGGCGGGTTCGGGTGGGCCGCGCGCCACCGACTTGTGGTCGGAGCAGAAGTCACCTGAGGCCGCCAAGCCGGCGCCGCGCGCGACTGACTTGTGGTCCGGTCAGCAGCACGCCGAAGGCGAAGGATCGGACCAGCCGCGCGCGACGGACCTCTGGACAGAGCAGAAGGCCGCGGAGCCGGCCGCACGTGCGACTGACCTGTGGTCCGGCCAGAAGCCGACCGCCGGGTCGGACGCGACCGAAGCGGCCGCGCCGCCGCTGGGTCAGCTACCGTCCACCGAGCGGAGCGGGGCCGAAGACGCGGCTCCCGCAGAGGCGGCGCCCCGCACCGGAGACCTGTGGTCCGAGCAGAAGCCCGACGAGCCGGCGATCGCGGCGCCGGCCAAGGCTGACGAGGCATCCGCTGGACCGGGGTCGCGCGCCGCGGATCTGTGGTCGACGGGCGAGAAGCAGGCGGGCACCGACGAGTCAGCTCCTCGCGTGGTCGACCTCTGGGCGAATCAGGCGGCCGAGCCGGCCAAGGCTGACGAGCAGCCGGCCACAGCGCCCGCCGTGAACCTTTGGACGGACCAGAAACCGTCACCCGCCGCGACACCAGCTTCCGACCTGTGGTCGGATCAGCGGCCGGCAGAGCCGAGCCCCGGGGCAGAGCCGCGACCGGCCGATCCGCAAGCAACCGGGTCAGACCCCCAACCCACCGACCTGTGGTCGAGTGGGACCACGACCGAAGCCCCGTCGTGGTCGGACCGCGCCTCCGCGGGCACCGCCGAGAACCCCGTGGCCACTCCCGCGCAGTCCTGGTCGGGCCGCGCTTCGGCCGCGACCGGCGTCGACCGCCAGTGGACAGATCCCGCGACACCAGCGGGCGACGACGCGGCGCAGCAATCGTGGACCGACCGCACGCCGACCACCGGCACCGAAGCACCGTCCTGGCTGGAGCGACCGGTGGCGCGGCAGGAGCCCTCCGTCTTCGCCGCCAATGCTGGCCCGGTGCCGGCGGACTTCCAGCCGGCCAACGATGTCGAGGAGAGCCTGCTCACCGCCGCCGGTTCCGGCAGCACCGACACGTTCCTGTCGACCTTGCTGCTCGCGCGCGTGCTGCTTCCCGTGTCCACCGAGTCCAGGGCCGGCGCGCAACCAGGCAGCGACGGTTTCGCCTGGCACACCGAGACCATGGACGACGAGCCCCATGTCGTGGTGTTCACCTCGGCCGAGCGGATGGCCGAGTACCTGGACAAGGGCACAGAGACGGTCACCGTCAAGTTCGTCCGGCTGATCAACAGTTGGCCGAAGGAGAACTGGTCGTTCGCCGTCAACCCGGGTACGCCGGTGGGCGCGAAGCTGCCTGGTGCTCAGATCGTCGCGTTGGCGAGTTGGGCCGCCGAGGTCGGGCTCGACGCCGGCGAGGACGAGCCGGTCGTCGCGGCGCAGCCCAAGGAGGAAGCGCCGGCGCCGGATCCCGCGCCGGCTGCCGTCGACGCGGCGCTGCCGACGATGATGCAGAAGACCATCGCGCCGAGCCAGGTCGACTACTACCTGGAGCGGGGGTACGACCGGGTCTCGGGCTTCGTGCACCGGGTCACCGAGGTCTCGCACCTGCGCACCCCGGGCCAACTGTTCACCGCGCTGGGCCTCGGCTACGCCAAGAGCCCGTTCGTCGCCGACGCGGCCGAGGTCTACGTGTTGCGTTGGCCGGCGTACCGCCCAAGCCTTTACCGCATTCCGTACGGCGGTCAGAACGAGAACGCCATGCGGGCCATGGAGGGCTGGGTCATCGAGCGGTCGCCCTTCCGGGGCAACGGTTTCGCGCCCGGCGAGGGCAGCGACGTGATCGCGGAGTTCAAGGTGGACAGTGCCCGGTTGCCGCACGGGGCCCAGCTCTGGCTGATCCGCGCGGACGGTTCCGAGAAGGTGGTCGCCACCCTCGACGCCGACGCGCCCGGCTGGACCCGGGCCGGTGACCAGTGATGCGCGACGGCTACGTGGCCCGCTGGAAGGACCGCGAATACGACGCCAGCCCCGACGGCGACCAGGTCCGGATCTACCAGCCGGACCCGGGCGACGGCTTCACCGAGGTACGCGGCGGGCGGCACGTCCGGGTCGTCCCGGTGGCCGACGTCGCCGAGCTCGCGTACGTGCGGACCACCTGCTCGTGGAAGGGTGAGCCGTTCATCGTGCTGGCCGAGCACGACGGGTGGCTGCGGGTCGAGTACACGGGTGGGCGCGCCCCGATCGCCGAGTCGTTGGGCCTCGAGGCCTTCGATTTCGGCGTCTACCAGGGCTGGGCGCCCGCCAACGAGGTCACCGACCTGCGCGAGCAACGCGCCTGACGAGCGCGGCTAGGACTTCGCCCACCTGAGCACCTCGCCCAGCACCAGGTCCGGCGCCTCCAGGTGCGGATAGTGGCCGACACCTTCCAACAAGCGCCACTCGTACGGCGCCACGCAGTAACGCCCGGAGCCCTGCGCCGTGCGCGGCAGCACCGCCGTGTCGAGCGCGCCGTGTAGCTGCAAGGTCGGCGTGGTCAGCGGCGTCTGCATCTGCTTGACGAACCGGTACCCGTGCAGCCGCAGCACCGACCGGAACGCCCACCGGTAGCCCTCCAGCGCGCAGAACGCCGCCTGCGGGATCCGCATCGCCGACCGGCAGCGCGCCACGTAGTCGGCGAAGCCGGGGGTCTCCGGCCACGCCGGGCCGGACCAGCGCCGCAAGAACTCGCCGACCATCGCCGCGCCGTCCCGCACGAGGACGTGTTCGTAGCGCGGCAACTGGAAGCGCAGCGTCGGCGTCGCGGCACTGAACTGCCCGCGCGGGTCGGCGAAGATCGCAGCCCGGAGCCGCAACGGGTGGGCGGCGCCGAGCACGACCAGGCGGCGGACCATCTTCGGGTGGAACGCGGCGGCCGCCCAGCCGACCATCCCGCCGAACCCGGCGCCGACGATAGTGGCCTGCCGTTCGCCGAGCGCCCGGATCAGCCCGGCGACGTCGGCCGCCATGGTGAACCCGTCGTACCCCCGCGGTGGTTTGTCGCTCGCACCGTATCCGCGCATGTCGACCGCGACCGCCCGAAAGCCGGCGTCGGCGACCGCGGGCAGCATCTCGTGCCACGCCCACCAGAACTCGGGGAACCCGTGCAGGAACAGCACGAGCGGCCCGGTGCCGGCCTCCACGATGTGGAAGCGGTTGCCGTTGGCGCCCACCGACCGGTGTGTCCACGGCCCGTCGACCAGCACGCTCGTCTCGTCTACCTGCGGTTCCATCCGGCCAGCGTAGGTCAGCGGCGCCCCTAACCGGCTCCGGAGATCTCCCGGAGGGGCGGCTAAGGGATTACCGTCAGGGGTATGACACTGCCTGTCCCTTACGTCGACGTCAGCGGTACGCCGGGTGAATGCGGCTTCGCGTACGGACAGGCGGCGCGCGGTCAGATAGCCGCGAACCTGGACCTCTACGCCGGTCGATTCCGGGCCGTGGGGCTCGACGCAGCCACCACCAGAAGCGCCGGCGAGACCTTCCGGGCGCAGACCGTGCGGCTCTACCCCCGGATCGCGGAGATGCTCGACGCCACGGCGGAGGGTGCGGAAGTCGCCGTCGGTGATCTCTACGCGGTCAATGCCCGCACCGAGCTGATCTACGGCACGCCACCGGACGGCGCGGCCGGCGGTTGCACGGTGCTCGGCGCGCTCGGCACGCACACCGCCACCGGGCACACGCTCATGGCGCAGAACTGGGACTGGCACCCTGACCAGCGCGGCGCGATGGTGCTGCTGGGCACGACCGACGAGCGTGGGCACCGGGTCGTCGCGCTGACCGAGGCCGGCATGCTCGCCAAGGCCGGGCTCAACTCGGCCGGCCTTGGCATCTGCGTCAACATGCTGACCACCGACCGCGACGGCGTTACGAAGGACAACCCGGGCGTGCCGTACCACGTGGTGCTTCGCGCCGCCCTCGAGAGCGACACCCTGGGCCGGGCGCTCAAGGCGGTCGTGCCGAGCCCGCGCAACGCCTCGATGAACCTGCTGCTCGGCCAGTCCGGCCCGGCCGGCGGTGAGCTGATCGACCTGGAGCTCGTGCCGGGGGTGGCGGGCTGGCTCCACCCCGAGGGCGGGGTGCTCGCGCACGCCAACCACCTGGAGACGGCGCTGCCCGTGCGCGACCTGATCAACGACTTCGGCGGGTCGACGCTGTTCCGCGCGGCCCGGGCCCGGCGCCTGCTGACCGCCGCGGCCGAGCCGGGCAAGCTGACCGAGGACGACCTGGCCACGATCCTGCGCGACCACCAGAGCTACCCGAACGCGATCTGCCGGCACGTCGACGAGCACGACGCCTACGGGGAGCGGTCCGAGACGGTCTACGCGGTGCTGATGGACCTCGACGAGCGCCGGATCGGGATCGCCGAGGGGCCGCCCTGCGACCACGAGTTCACCTGGGTCGAGCTCACAAACGCTTGAACGAGATCAGCTCGTACGGGATGCCCTCGCCGCAGTCGATCTTCGCTAGCAGCGGGCCGACCTTGGCCGTGATGTAGCTGCCCTCCGCGAGGGCGAGACCGGCGGCGTTGTGCAGTGCGAAGCGCTGGTTGTCGTCGTTGACGACCGCGTAGCAAGGACCGGAACCGCCCTTGACCACGCGCCCGCTGATCATGTCGCCCTCGATGTAGTCGCTGGGCGTCGACGGGCCGACCTTCGGCGGCGGTGGAGCAGGGGGACGGGTCGGCGACGGCGTGCGCCCCGACGGCGGCACCGAGGACAGCGTCCGCGATGGCTCCGCCGAAGACACCTCGCCCGTTCCCGTGCCGCCACACGCGCCCGTCAACCCGATCGCCAACAGGAGGGCGGCGGCGGCGAAGCGTCGGCTCACGTGCACCTCCCTTGGACGCTGAAGCGGTACCCCTGGTTCCAGGAATGGAACGCCCCCGCACCACCGAAGTGATGCGGGGGCGCATACCCGCAAGACCAGATCTCTCTAGGTCGTACCAGAGAAGGTCAGTTGACCTTGATCTTGACGGAGGTGCCCTTCTCCTCGATCACCCTGATCTTCACGCCGATCGCGGGCAGCTTGACGCCGTGGTTCGGCAGCGCCGCGTCGAAGTAGTTCTTGGTGTCGTCGAAGAGCGGGTTCGCCTCCGGCCCGCGGACGTACATGGCCTGGCCCTCGTGGTGCACGGTGAAGGAGTCGGCCTTGCGCAGGCTGAACGGCGCGTCGTAGATCTGGACCCGGGTGCGCCACGGCTGGCCGTCGAGGCGGTACAGGGTCTTCGGGCGGGCGTCGATGTAGAGGTTGAGGCCCTCACCGGGGTGCTGGCTCACCTCGTTGTCGTCCTGCGAGGTGTCCCAATAGGAGATCAGCAGACCCGTCTGGTACGGGTAGTGGTCAACCTTGTCCCCGCCGGTCTTCTGGAAGTAGTACGGGCCGTACTGCAGGTACTTGTCGAAGCCGACGTAGGTCCGCCAGCCCGCGATGTAGTAGTGCGGGTGCTGGGTGATGAACGTCGACGTGATGTTCTGGAAGCCGTCCACCGTCCAACCCTGGTTGCCGGCCGCGTCGCCGTCGGCGAACACCGAGGTGCCGCCGCTGGTGATGGCGAGCTTGTCGACGAACAGACCGTTGGGCAGGTCGACGCCGTAGTTGCCTTGCTGAGCCGGGTCGGTCGCGTAGCGGAACCGCAGGCCGATCGTCTTGTTGGCGAACGCCGACAGGTCGAACGTCGCGTCGGTCCAGGTCTCCTGGACACCGTCGATGCCAGCGCCACCGTCGGCCTCGGCGGCCGTGGTGATGTTGCCCTTGATCGGGACGAAGCCGCTTCCGGAGTCGACCTCGACGTACGCGAAGTCGCACGGGTCGGCACCGCAGTCCTCGATGTCCCACCGGGCTTTGAAGGTCAGCGTGGAAGCAGCGGCGGGCAGCGTGACCTGGCGCGTCAGCGTGTGCGCCGCCGTGTTGGACAGGTCGTCGTCGCTGCCGCTCCACCACTGGTAGGTGCCGTCGGCGGCGGGGCCGACGTCATGGCTGACGTCCTTGAGGCCCAGCGGAACGACCAGCGCCTGCGGGTTCTTGGAGTTGTACTCCTCAGGGCCGAGGGTCCAGGTGTCCTTGACCCCGGCCGGGGTGACCACGTAGTCGAGCCAGCCGAGCTGGAGCTTGTTCCAGGCGCCCAGGTCGCCGGCGCGGTCGCCGATGAACTGCTCGCCCTTGGCGCCGAGGCGGCTCTGCGCCATCAGCGTCCAGTACTCGTTGGGGCCGTCACCGGCGCTGTCGTAGTCGTCCGGCAGGCCCAGGTCGTGCGAGTACTCGTGGTAGAAGACGCTGCGACCACCGTTTTCCGGCTGGATCGTGTAGTCGTAGATCCACACGCCACTGTTGCCGATCTGCGAGCCGCCGATCTTGAAGTCGGGCGGGCCTTCCGTCTGGCTCGGGAAGACGCTCCAGCGGTGGGCCCACGAGGCGTCCTCGCCCTGCTGCGGGTCACCGTCGGACTGGTCGCCGCCGGCGTGGACGATCTGGAAGTGGTCGATGTAGCCGTCGGGCTCGTTGAAGTCGCCGTCGTTGTCGTGGTCGTAGCGGTCCCACACGTCGAAGCTCTTCAGCTCGGCGTTGACCTCGGCGACCGGGCGCCCCTGCGCGATCTGGTCGCTGTACCAGACGTTGGCGGCGTCGCGGATGAGTTCCCAGGTGTTGCTGCAGTTGCTGCCCGTGCAGACGGCGGGGTCGTCACCGGGCTGACCGTCGCGCACCGGGTCGTTGGAACGGGCGTAGCGCGCCTCGTTGTAGGGCACCTTCACCCAGTTGGTGACCTTGCCGTCCACGGTGTAGCGGCCCGAGGACTGCTGCTCCATGTACTGCTTCAGCGACTCGTCGTTCTTGCCGGTGCCGAAGTAGAGCTTCTGGTAGTGGGCCTGGTTGAAGTCCGGCTGCCAGACCGTCGAGTTGTCGACCGCCCGGTTGGGTGCCGGGATCTTGTTGTGCAGCGGACCTTCGAAGGTGCTCGGACCGGGGATGTTGGGGTTCGTGTCCTTGTCCGGGAAGCTCGGGTGGCGCTGGTTGCCGAACTCGGCCAGCACCACGAAGATCTTGTCGGACCTCTCCCGCTGGAGCTCGACGTACTGGTCGACCTTCTTCTTGCCGGTCCGCTTCTGGTCGGCCTTGCTCAGGTCCTTCTTGCCGACCTTGACGACCTTGCTGCCGTTGATCATCTGCGGCGCGGCATCGCCGGCGATGACGTCCTGGATCGCGCCGTCGCGGAGTTCGCGACGCTTCGACTCGAGCGGGTTGGGCAGGTCGTCCGAGACCTGTTGGGGCTCGGACTGCGTGGGGGCTTTCGCCGCCGCCATCGGCGACTGACCGAGCGCCGCACCGCTCAGCGCGAAGCTGGTCGTCGTCGCGACCAGCGACAGACCCAGCAGCCCCACTGCGACTTTGCGCACGTGGATACCTCCGGTATGAGGGAGCCGTCCTCGGGGGGTGACGGGGACGGAACGAGCAAGCCCCGAATAAGGGGCCACTGAGGAAACTAAGCACTACAGAGCCAGGAGGGAAGCGGGACGCGTCGATTTATTTCAAAAATCTTGGTGGCGCGTACACCGGCCGTCATATAGATGCCCTCCACCTGCATACGAAAGCGGGCGAGCCCCGTACAGGGCTCGCCCGCTCAGTTCGTCGGACCTGGCTACTCGTCGGATTTGGCCGACTTCATGCCGTCCGAGATGAGATCCATCACTGTCGAATCCTGCAATGTGGTCACGTCACCGAGCGACCGGTGCTCGGCCACGTCGCGGAGCAGCCGGCGCATGATCTTCCCGGACCGGGTCTTCGGCAACTCGGCCACGAGCATGATCTGCCGGGGTTTCGCGATCGGGCCGAGCGTCTTGGCCACGTGGTCGCGGAGTTCCTTGATCAGCGCCTCACCCGCGTCGCCCGCGGTGTCGACGGAGCCGCGCGGGATGGTGAACGCGACGATCGCCTGGCCGGTGGTCGGGTCGGTCGCCCCGACCACCGCCGCCTCGGCCACCGACGGGTGCGACACCAGCGCCGACTCGACCTCGGTGGTCGAGATGTTGTGTCCCGAAACGAGCATCACGTCGTCGACCCGGCCGAGCAGCCACAGGTCGCCGTCGTCGTCCTTCTTGGCGCCGTCGCCGGCGAAGTACATGCCCGGGAAGCGGCTCCAATAGGTGTCGATGAAGCGCTGGTCGTCGCCCCAGATCGTGCGCAGCATCGACGGCCACGGCTCGCGCAGCACCAGGAAGCCGCCGCCTCCGTTCGGCACGCTCTTGCCCTCGTCGTCGACCACGTCGGCGCTGATGCCCGGCAGCGGGCGCATCGCACTGCCCGGCTTCGTGCCGGTGACACCGGGCAACGGCGAGATCATGATGGCGCCGGTCTCGGTCTGCCACCAGGTGTCGACAACGGGGGTGTTGTCGTGGCCGATGTTCTTCCGGTACCACATCCAGGCCTCGGGATTGATCGGCTCACCGACCGAGCCGAGCACCCGCAGCGACGACAGGTTGGCCGCGGCCGGGAACTCGTCGCCCCACTTCATCATCGTGCGGATCAGCGTCGGCGCGGTGTAGAGGATGGTGACGCCGTACTTGTCGACGATGTCCCAGAACCGTCCCTTGTGGGGGGTGTCCGGCGTGCCCTCGTACATCACCTGGGTCGCGCCGTTGGAGAGCGGCCCGTAGACGATGTAGGAGTGGCCGGTCACCCAGCCGATGTCGGCGGTGCACCAGTAGACGTCGGTCTCCGGCTTCAGGTCGAAGACCGCGTGCTGCGTGTACGAGGCCTGCGTCAGGTATCCGCCGGTGGTGTGCAGGATGCCCTTCGGCTTGGCCGTCGTGCCGCTGGTGTAGAGGATGAACAGCGGGTGCTCGGCGTCGAACGGCTGGGCCTCGTGCTCGGTGCTGGCCGTCTCGACGGTCTCGTGCCACCACAGGTCCCGCTCGCTCCAGGCCACCTCCTGGCCGGTGCGGCGGACCACCAGCACGTGCTCGATCGTCGGGCACTGGGCGACCGCCTCGTCGACGATCGTCTTGAGCCCCGACGGCTTCCCGCGGCGATAGCCGCCGTCGGCGGTGATCACCACCTTGGCGCTGGCGTCCTGGATCCGGCCGGACAGCGCGTCGGCCGAGAAGCCGCCGAAGACCACGCTGTGCGTCGCGCCGATCCGGGCGCAGGCCAGCATGGCCACCGCCGCCTCGGGGATCATCGGCAGGTAGATCGCGACCCGGTCGCCGGCGCGGACGCCGAGGTCGGCCAGCGCGTTGGCCGCCTGGCAGGTGAGCGCGTGCAGGTCGGCGTAGGTCAGCGTGCGGGTGTCACCCGGCTCGCCCTCCCAGTGGATGGCGACCTTGTCACCTCTGCCGGCCGCGACGTGGCGATCGAGACAGTTGTAGGCCACGTTGAGCTCGCCGCCGACGAACCACTTCGCGAACGGCGGATTGGACCAGTCGAGCACCTGGTCCCACTCCTTGGCCCAGTCGAGCCGGTGCGCCTGCTTCGCCCAGAACGCCAGCCGGTCGGCGTCCGCCTCTTCGTAGGCGTCGGCCTTGACGTTGGCTGCATCGGCGAGCGCGGCCGGTGGCTCGAAACGTCGGTTCTCCTGAAGCAAGTTCGCCAAGGTCTCGCTCATCGTCACGCTCCCTGCGCAGGGGTTGGGGGGTCTGTGGAGGAATCTAGTGTCCGGGCCGCCTGGGCTGGGAGGGGTCGGTGGGCCCGGGCGCGCGCCGAGTGGACCCGCCCGCGCGCCGGTTGGAGGCGGCTGCGTCCGTACGTGTTCGAATCTTGCCATTACCGCGCGCTTTCGCGCAGCCTTCGCGCGCTCCGCTAGCGTTGCCGTCGTGACCGCTCTCGCTGATCCGCTCGCGCCTCTGCTGGCGCTCGCCGACGTGCAGGATGCCGTCGGGCAGGCCCGCGCCGCCGCCGATGCCGCGATGCGACATCGGGCATTGCGCCGACAGGGTGGCGTGGTCGCCGCCGAGATCAGCTTGCGGTCCGCGGTCGCTTCGGCGGCTTTGGAGGGATACGCGCATGATCGTGAGCTGGTGCGCTCCGGCGTGGTGACCGACACCGTGGTGCAGGGCTGCCTACGGGTCGCAGCGGCGCTCCCGTCGCTGGTCGACACCTGGCCGAAGGCGCCTCGGCAGGTGCTGGCGCGGCTGCACGTGCTGGCGGCGCGGGGTTCGGTGCCCATGGACGCGCTCGGGCATCCGGTCGACCCGTCCTCCGGTCCGCGACTGGACGCGCTGGCGGCGCTGGTGGCCGGCGGGACGTCGGCGCCACCGCTGGTGCTGGCGGCCGTCGTACACGGTGAGCTGTTGGCTCTGCGGCCCTTTGCCGGTGTGCCCGGGGTGGTGGCACGCGCCGCGGCCCGGTTGACGCTGATGTCGTCGGGCTTCGACCCGCGTGGGCTGATCGCGCCCGAGGTGGGGCATCTGGCCCGGGAGCCGGAGTACCTGGGTGCGGCGGGTGCGTTCGCGACCGGCACGCCGGACGGGGTGCGCTCCTGGCTGCGGCATTGCGCCGGTGCGGTGTCGCTGGGTGCGGCTTCGCTGGAAGAAGTGGCCGAACAGACGTGGACGGCGCCTCAATCCTGAGGCGCCGTCACTCACGTCCGGCCGGGTTACCAAGCGTGCACCTTTAGTCGTCGTCGGCGGTCGCTTGCCGCGATCCGCCGGGACGTGCCTGCCGCGGCTGGTCGCGCGTGGGTGCCCGGTGGCCGTGCACGGAGCCCTTCGTGAGTTGGGGTCCGCATCCCCTTTTCTACGCCGATGCCCGCTTGATCGGAACCCTTTGACCGGTGCTTTGACCTGGACGTGTCGCGGGTTGCCGCGGGTTGGTTACGCGGTGCTGGCCCGCGCGGTGGTGGCCTGCGCGGTGGTGGCTTATGCGGTGCTGGGTGCGGTGCGGGTGCGGCGGTGGCGGCCGTACCAGGCGATGCCTATCGCGACACCGACTCCGACGCCGATCGCGGCGGCGGCGACTGGGACGGCCGGGCGCTCGCGCAGCCGGCGGCCGATCGGGATGGGGTGCCGGAACTCGAGCACGGGCCAGTTGTTCTCGGCGGCCAGGCGGCGCAGCGCGCGGGGCGGGTTGACGGCGCTCGGGTGGCCGACGCATTCGAGCAGCGGGATGTCAGAGGTCGAGTCGGAGTAGGCGTAGCAGTCGGCCAGGTCGTAGCCGCGCTCCTTGGCCAGCGCGGTGACCGCGTCGACCTTGGCGGTGCCGGCGGCGTAGAACTCGACCTGGCCGTTGTAGCGACCGTCGGTGACGCCCATCCGGGTCGCGATCACGTCGGTGATGCCGAGCAGGGCGCCGATCGGCTTGACGATCTCCTCGCCGGAGGCGGAGACCAGCACCACGTCGCGGCCGGCCGCCTGGTGCTCGTCGATCAGGGCCGCGGCCTCGGCGTAGATGTATGGGTTGATCAGCTCGTGCAGGGTCTCGGTGACGATCTGACCGACCTGGTCGACCGGCCAGCCCTTGCAGAGGGTAGCCAGGTAGTCACGAATCCGCGCCATCGACTGGTCGTCGGTGCCACCGAGACGGAACATCAGTTGCGCGTACGCCGACTTCACGACGTCACGGCGCGTGATGAGGCCGTCACGGTAGAACGGCCGACCAAAGGCCAAGGCACTCGACTTGGCGATGACGGTCTTGTCCAGATCGAAAAACGCGGCGCTCCGACCCACGATCGAAAGTCTAATGTGCGGCGCGAAACGTGCTGCCCCTACCGGGGTACGACATGTACCGCATAGCCTGGTACAACTTGGTACCGCCCCCAGGACGCGGCGACGGATGTCACGGATCTCCATCGGCGTGTCGTGCGAGTTGGGGCAAACGCCACTCGACGCGCACCGCGCATATCAGGCATGCTAGTTGAGACACGATTTCCAGTCGTGTTTCCGACCCTCGGCGGTTGCACCCCCCGTAACCGCTGAGTGGGTTCGGCTCGACCCCCCCGGAGCCGAACCTCAGGCGACCCCCGTCTCCCCCCGACGGGGGTCGTCGTTTTTCGTCCGTCCTCTGTGTCCCGCACGTCCCCACACGTACCCCCGCGTAGCAGATCGCGGTTCTCCGTGGCGGGTTGTCCACAGGTTCTGGGTTATCCACAGCGGTTGGCATTGGCCTGGATTGGCCACGTCACCGCATCAGAAGGTGGGCGGGTCCTTTCCCGCTCCCACCTTTGTTGGAGGCCCCCGATGCCTGCCCGACCTGGTTTCCGGCTGCCACTGGTCGTGACGGCCGATGCTGATCTGCTCGACGACCTGTTGCGGATCGCGGCCGCCGCCGGCACCGAGGTCGACGTCGCTCCCGACCCGGCCGCGGCCCGGCCGCGCTGGTCCCGGACGCCGCTCGTGCTGGTCGGCGCCGACCAGGCCGAGGCCTGCCTGCGGGCGCGGCTGCCGCGCCGCCAAGGGCTGGTGCTGGTCGGTTCCGAGCCGGCTTGGGATCTCGCCGAGCCACTCGGCGCGGAATACGTGCTGCGGTTGCCAGAAGCCGAGGAGTGGCTGTTGCGCCGGCTCGGCGGGCTTTTCGCGGAAGGCGCCGGCCGGGTCGTCGCTGTGGTCGGTGGGCGTGGCGGGGCCGGGGCGAGTGTGCTGGCCGGGGCGTTGGCGGTGGTCGCGGCGCGGGACGGCCGTCGCACGCTGCTGGTCGACGCGGACCCGCTCGGCGGCGGTCTCGACCTGATCCTCGGCTGGGAGGGTCTCGAGGGGTTGCGCTGGCCCGGCCTGGCCGGCACCGACGGCCAACTTGATCCGCTGGCGTTGGTCCGGTCGTTGCCGCAACGCGGTGACCTGGTGATCGTCTCCTTCGATCGGGGCGAGCCGCTGCCACTGCCCGCCCCCGCGATGACCGCGGTGCTCGACGCCGGCCGCCGCGCGCGCGACGTGGTGGTGGTCGACCTGCCCCGCCGGCTCGACGACGCCGCGGTCGCCGCGTTGCAGGGCGCCGACCACACGTTGCTCGTCGTGCCGGCCGAGCTCCGGGCGACGGCCGCGGCCACCCAGGTCGCCAAGACGGCCGCGCTGCACTGCTCGTCGGTGTCGGTGGTGGTTCGCGGCCCGGCGCCGGGCAACCTGTCGGCCCCCGAGGTGGCCCGGTCGGTGGGCTTCCCGCTGACCGGTTTGTTGCTCCCGCCCGAGCCGGGATTGGCCCGGGGCCTCGAGCACGGCGAAGCGCCGGGGACCGGCAGTCGCGGCCCGCTCGTGGACCTGTGCCGCGTGGTTCTCGCCGACCTCCTTGGCGCGGCTACGGAGGCGGCGGCATGACCGCGACGTTGCCGGCCAACCCGCCGCCGTTCGGTCGGCCCTCCGCCGGCGATCTGGCCGGGCGGGTGCGCAGACGGTTCGCCGCGAGTCGCGACGAGGTCAGCCCGGCCGCGGTCGTCGCGGCGGTGCGGGACACCGGCGGCCCGGTGCTCGGCGACCGCGACGTGTTGCGGCTGGCCGCCCGGGTGCATGACGAGCTGGTCGGTGCGGGGCCGCTGGGTCCGTTGCTGGCTGACCCGTCGGTCACCGACGTGCTGGTCAATGCCACCGAGGTGTGGGCCGACCGGGGCGACGGCCTGCACCGCGAGCGGGTCGTCCTTTCCTCGGCCGAGTGGGTCCGCCGCTTGGCGCAACGGCTCGTCGCCGCGGCCGGCCGGCGGCTCGACGACGGGTCGCCCTACGCCGACGCGATCCTGCCCGACGGCACCCGGTTGCACGCCGTGCTCCCACCGGTGGCCACGGGCGGCCCCTACCTGTCGCTGCGCACCTTCCGGCGTCGGCCCTACCGGCTGGCCGACCTGGTGGCCCGCGACACCGTGCCGGCGCCGGTCGCCGACCTGCTGGCCGCGATCGTGGCGGCCCGGCTGGCGTACCTGGTGATCGGCGGCGCCGGCTCCGGCAAGACCACGCTGCTCAACACGCTGATCGAGCTCGTGCCCCGCGACGAGCGGATCGTGCTGGTCGAAGACGCGGCCGAGCTGCGCCCGGCCCATCCGCACGTGGTCGGGCTGCAATGCAAGGTGTCCAACGTGGAGGGTGCGGGCCAGGTCGAGATGACCGACCTGGTCCGGCAGGCGCTGCGGATGCGACCGGATCGCCTGGTGGTCGGCGAATGCCGGGGTGCCGAGATCGTCGACCTGTTGCGGGCGCTCAACACCGGGCACGAGGGTGGCGCGGGCACGTTGCACGCCAACGCGATCTCCGACGTGCCGGCTCGGTTGGAGGCGCTCGGTCTGCTGGGCGGGCTGCCCAGGGTGGCGTTGCACGCGCAGGCTGCGGCGGCCTTGCAGGTGGTGCTCCAGATGCGGCGGGCCGCCTCGGGCCGGGTCCTGGAGACGGTCGGGCTGGTCGCGACCGAGGGTCCGGACCGGTTCGTGACGGTGCGGCCGGCCTGGGTGCGTTCGACCGGCGTCGGCGTCGCGGCGGGCGAGTTGGGGTCGTTGCTGGCCGCGCGCGGCGTGCGGGTTCCGGATCTGTTGTGGCCGGGTGGGCGGTGAAGGCTGTGTTGGTCCGTCGCTCGCGGGCCCTGCGGCGGCGGCAACGGTTGGTGCTTTCGCCTCCGTCTCCGCTTTCGCCTTTGCCGCCTTTGCCGTCGCCGTCGTCGGCTGCTCGCGCGGTGTCGGTGGCTCGGGTGCTGGCCGGTCCGTTGGCGTTTCCACTGGGTTTCGGTGCGCCCGCGTCTGTGGGTTTCGTCCTCGGCGGTGTGGTGGCCGCAGTTGCCCTGGGCGCCTACGGCACCGTGGCTGTGTTCTTTCTGCGCCGACGTCGGGTCGCCACGGCGTGTCGTGCGGCGAGGTCCGCGTTGCTGGATCGGTTGACCGGTATAGCCGCCGACCTCCGGGCCGGGCTTCCGGCCACCGCCGCTCTGGCCGACGATCCTTCCCGCGATGACGGTCTGATCGCGCTGGCCCGGTCGGCGGTGACGCTCGCGGAACGCACCGGTGCGCCGTTGGCCGATCTGGTCGACCGCATCGAGGCCGACGCCCGTGCCGGCGATCGTGCCCGGGCCGCCGCGGTCGCGCAGGCGGCCGGTGCGGAGGCCACCGCCCTGCTGCTGGCGGCGTTGCCGCTGGGCGGGTTGATGCTGGGCTACGCGATCGGGTCGGACCCGTTGGCGGTGCTGCTGCACACCCCGTTGGGCGCACTGTGTGCATTCGGAGCGGTCGCGTTGCAGATCCTCGGTCTGGCGTGGTCGCAACGTCTGCAACCGAGGCTGTCATGACCCGGCTGCTGGCGCGTCGAACGACCGCACGGCGTCGGCTGGCACGTCTCGGGGCCACGCCTCCGAAACAGCGTCGTCCAGCCCCCGCGAAGATCGGCGCGTTGGCGACTGCGGCCGCCACGGCCGTGATCGTCGACGGATGGTGGGGGCTGGCACTCGCCGCACCGGCTGCGGTCGTCGCACATCGGGTCATCGGGCGGCTGGAACCCGCCGAGGCCAAGCGACGACGACTCCGCGAAGAGGCCGACGCACCCATCTGCGCGGACCTGATCGCCGCCGCACTGCGCGCGGGCGCACCGGTCGACGTCGCGGTGCTCGGGGTGGCAGATGCGCTCGGTGGGCCGCTGCGGGAACGCCTAACCACGGTCGGCCGGTCGCTGCGGTTAGGCGCGGAGCCTCCAGAGGCGTGGAGCCACCTCGTCGGAATGCCAGGCGGCGACCGGATGGCCGCGGCGGCGATCCGCTCGTCGGCAAGCGGTTCGGCCCTGGCCGGCGCGCTGACCCGGCTGGCCGACGACCTCCGCGCCGACCGCGCGGTGGCGATGGAGGCCGCCGCCCGTCGCGCGGGCGTGCTCATCGTGCTGCCACTCGGCTTCTGTTTCCTGCCGGCCTTCATCCTCGCCGGCCTCGTACCGGTGATCGTCGCCATCCTCGGCGACGTCCTCTGACCTACTGAAAGGAGTCTTCTCGCATGCGTACGCTCCTTGCCCGGCTGCGCGCCGACGACGGGATGACCACCGCGGAGTACGCGGTCGGCACCCTGGCGGCCGTCGCGTTCGCCGCCGGGCTGTTGAAGGTCGTCACCTCCGACAAGGTGATCGCGGCCCTCTCCGCGGTCATCAGCCGAGCGCTCGGCTGATGACCATGGCCCGCCTCACGCGATCCACACCGGCGCGCCGACTCCCAAGCGGCGAACCTCCGACGCCGCCGGGAGTCCTCCGGGGCCGACGCGCCGGGTTGCGGCCGCGGTGGACGGGCCGTGGCCGCGACCGCGGTTCGACAACGGCAGAGCTGGCAGCCGCCACACCGGCGTTGGCACTGCTGCTCTTCGTCGGAGTCGCCGCGGTCGCGGCCACCCAAACCAAACTCCAGTGCGCCGACGCGGCCCGCGACGCGGCCCTGGCCGCAGCCCGAGGCCAGGAAGGCGGCCTATCCAGGACCCAAACAGCCCCAGACGGCGCCACCATCACAATCTCGATCAACGGCGACGTCGTCACGGCCACCGTCCGTGCTCCGGCCCGCGTGGTCGGCACCCGCCTACCGCCGATCGAGGTATCAGCCACCGCGGTCGCCGCCCGCGAGCCCGACGACGCGGGAATCCCATGGTGACCGGGTCTGGCAGGAGCCAATCCTGGCCCAGGGCGCGTTGCCGATGGGCGTTCACGCTTTGCGACCGCGGCGGCGCAGGGTCCGCGGTGCGGCGGCGATCGGCCTTCGTGCTTGCTGATCACGACGCGGCGCGGACCGCGAAGCGGCGGGCCTTTGCGCTTCGCGGTCAGCGCTGGGCGGAGTCCGCGGTGCGGCGGCGGTCGGCCTTGGTAGGCGATCGTGGTGCGGCGACCATCTGGGTGCTCGGTGTTGGGCTGGCGTTCGTGTTGCTGGGGCTGGCCTGTGCGGCGGTTGGTGTGGCGGCGGTCGGTCGTCATCAGGCACAGACCGCCGCCGACCTCGGTGCTCTTGCCGGCGCCGCGCGCACGCTGGAAGGTCCGGATGCGGCCTGCGCTCGGGCCGCCGAGATCGTTGCCGCCAACGGTGGGCGGATGAGCGGTTGTGTCGTGCACGGCTTCGACGTTGTCGTGACGGTCGCGGTCGTGGTCCGGCTGCCACCGAGCGGATCGGTGCGGGTCGCGACGGCTCGCGCGCGGGCCGGTCCGGTCGGGTGGTTGCCGTGACGAGGGGGCCCGGGCGCGAACCGCGTGCGCCACCGCGCTGGCAATTGGTTGTGCGTCGAGCTCCCGCGCGTCGGGCGTTGCGCGTTCTAGAGCTCGGCCACCGGATCGCGGTAGGCGCGGGCGATCAATGTGACCCAGTCGTAGACCGCGTTTTCGTTGGGCGCCAACGGCCCAGGCACGAAGTGGGGTGAGGAGACACCACGTTGGACGGACTCACACGCCGCCCAATCCTGGCGGTTGGTGAGGTCCCAGAACTCCACGGCGTAGGCGGGGTCGGTCACCTCGTCCAGGAACAACCACTCGCAGGTGACGTGGGTGCGGTGCGGCGAAAGCGGTTGGAGGAGGTGGGTCATCACGTAGTCCGGATGCAGCGAGATGAGCAGGTTCGGGAAGAGGCCGAGGTACCGGACCAGGCGCCGGTCGACGCCCGGCAGCGTGACGCCGTGTGAGCGGCCGTCGAGCGACATGGTTTCCGCGTGGTCGCGTAGGTCCATCGAGCCGCCGACCCAGGCGGCGCCGGGCTCGCGCCAGTTGCTGCCGGAGTTCGGCGGCGACACCGCGCACAGCTCGGGGTGGATCAGCGGGCAGTGGTAGCACTCGTGGTAGTTCTCCGCGATGACCTTCCAGTTGGCCGCCACCTCGTACTCGTGTCGGGCCTTGCTGACCAACGACTCTGGTCGGTACGGCTCGACGTGCGCGGCGAGCGTGCCGATGTGCGCGTCGAACGGCCGCGCGGTGCCGGTGGCGTTGACGAACAGCCAACCGTGCCAGTCGGCGGTTGGCAGTTCGACCAGGCCGTAGGCCGCGGCGGCGAAGTCCGCACCCATCCGTGGCGCGGTCCGCACGTGGCCGTCGAGGGTGTAGGACCAGCCGTGGTACGGGCAGAGCACCGCCGGTCGGTCAGCGACCTCACCTTCGGCCAGCAACTCGTGCGCACGGTGCCGGCAGACGTTGGCGAAGGCTCGTGGCGTGTCGGCGTCGAAGGTGAGCAGCACGCCGACGTCGCCGACCTTGACCGCGCGCTGGTTGCCGCCGGCGCCGAGCGCCGTCGTGCGACCGAGTGACACCCACGAGCCGGCGAACAGGTGGCGCTGTTCCCAGGCGAACACGTGCTCACCGACGTACGCGGCGGCCGGCAGCATGGTTGATTGCCCGAACGGACGGAGTGCCGGCTCCAGCGCGGAAGCTTCGAGAGGCGCACCCACCATGCCGCCATCATCACCGACCATCGCCCAACGGGAAACCGGGCCGGCTTAAGTGGTCAGGCCGCGGCGTCTTCCGCTGACCGCTGTGCCAGGGCCGGTCGGGTCGGGGCGGCGACCCCGTCCTGCGTCTGCTCGTCGCTGGTCGAGCCGTCCGCTCGGCTCGCGGGTACGGCGGAGTGCGCGCCGCTCGCCCGGCGACGCTTGGCCGCCGGCGGCGCCGCGTGGTGTCCGTCGGCGACAGGCTGCTTCGTCGCAGCCAACTTGGCCCGGGCCTGCGGTACCCGCGCGGCAGCAACCCCGGCCGCCACGTCGGCCTGCGGTTGGCCTCCGGCGGTGGCGTCGGTGGGTGCGAGCTTCGTCCGCCTCCGTGGAACCCGCGCGATCGCAGCCCCGGCCGTCGAGTCGGCCGCCGGCTCGCCTCCGGCCACAGGGTCGGTGGTGCCGCCGACTGCCTTGGCTGTCGCCCGCTTGCGCCTCGGCGCGACCCGCCCACGTGAGACGGCCGGCACAACCACGGCGCCCGCCACATCAGTCGCGCCGTCAGCGTCTGCCGCGGGCCGTACGCCGTCCGACTGGCTGGCGTCGGCCAGCGCGCCCGCAACGTGCACCGCGCTGGCGTCGGTCTCCGCGGCCACGTCGTGCGCAGGAGCTGGGTCCGCGACCGACGAAGTCGAGCCCTCGGACGCCGCACCGACGGAGACTCCGACCGAGGCCGGCGGCGCCACGTCAGTCGGACCAGCTCCTCCGTGCGTCACCGTCGTCGCGGTGGCCAGGTTGGCTAGGACTACGTCGAGGAGCTTGACGGCCTCGGGTTTGGCCAGGGGGTTGTTGCCGTTGCCGCATTTCGGCGACTGAACGCACGACGGGCACCCAGCCTCGCAAGCGCATTCCGCGATCACGTCCCGGGTCGCCTGGAGCCAGGACGACGCGGCGGCGAAGGCTCGTTCGGCGAAGCCGGCGCCGCCCGGGTGGCCGTCGTAGACGAAGACCGTGGGTAGGCCCGTGTCCGGGTGGTTCGCGGTGGAGATGCCACCGATGTCCCAGCGGTCGCACGTGGCGACCAATGGCAACAGACCGATGGCCGCGTGTTCGGCGGCGTGCAACGCCCCAGGTATGTCGGCTTCGGCTACCCCGTGGGAGGCCAGCGAGTCCGGAGACACCGTGAACCAGACGGCGACCGTACGCAGCTCGCGGGGCGGCAGATCCAGCGGCCGGGTGTCGATGACCTCGCCGGAGCCGTGGCGCCGGCGCTGGTACGACACCACCTGGCTGGTCACGTCGACCTCGCCCAGATGCATGGCGACCGGGCCGGCGGTCACCGACGAGCCGACGCCGGCCACGGAAAGCGTGGTCACGTCGCGGGCGTGGGTGGAGTAGTCCGGCTCGTCCGCGTGGACCAGCGCGCAACCGTCTTCGAAATCCAGTGAGTCGACGATGTAGGACGCGCCCTGGTGCACGTACACCGCGCCCTCGTGGAGCATGAAGTGCGACGACGACGCGTCTGTCATGCCGAGCAGGCGGCCGGTTGACGACTCGACGATGCAGATCGGCTGGCCGCCGCTGCCGCGCAGGTCGACGTCGGGGCGTTTGTAGGGGCGCCAGTACCAACCCGACGGGCGGCGGCGTAGCAGGCCGGCGGCGACCAGCTCTTCCAACACCGGCAGGGCGGCGGGGCCGAACAGCGAGAGGTCCGCCTGGGTCAGCGGGCCCTCGGCGGCCGCGCAGCAGAGCTGTGGACCCAGGACGTACGGGTTCGACGGGTCCAGCACCGTCGCCTCGACCGCCTGGCCGAACAGGGCTTCCGGGTGGTGCACGAGGTAGGTGTCCAGCGGGTCGTCGCGGGCTACCAGCACCGCCAGCGCGTCGTCGCCCGCTCGGCCCGCGCGGCCCGCCTGCTGCCACAGCGACGCGCGGGTGCCGGGGTAGCCGCAGATCAGCACCGCGTCGAGGCCGACCAGGTCGACACCCAGCTCCAACGCGTTGGTGGACGCGAGGCCGAGCAGCGAGCCGGACAGCAGACCTTCTTCCAGCGACCGCCGCTCCTCGCGCAGGTAGCCGGCCCGATAGGCGGCGACCCGGCCGGCCAGCTCGGGGGAGACCTCTTCCAGCGAGCGCCGCGCCACCGTCGCCACCGTCTCGGCGCCGCGGCGGGAGCGGACGAAGGCAACAGTGCGCACCCCGGCGGTCACCGCGTCGGTCAACAGCGACGCGGTCTCGCGGACCGCGGACCGCCGGACCGGGGTCGCCGAGGAGGCCGACGTCTCCAGGGGTGGCTCCCACAGCGCGAACGTCACACCACCGCGCGGGGACGCGTCTTCGGTGACGGCCTCGATCCGCAGGCCGGTCAGCCGGGCGGCCGCCGTCTCCGGGTCGCCGGCCGTGGCGGAGGCCAGGACGAAGACGGGGGTACGCCCGTAGCGCGCCGCCGCCCGTCGCAACCGCCGCAGCACGTGCGCGACGTGTGACCCGAACACCCCGCGATAGGTGTGGCACTCGTCGACGACGACGAACGACAGCCGGCGGAGGAAAGTGCCCCAGGCGGCATGCCCCGGCAGGATGCTTCGGTGCAACATATCTGGATTTGTCAGGACGAAACGCGAGTGCTGGCGGATCCACTCTCGTTCCGCTCTGGGCGTGTCGCCGTCGTACGACGCCGGGCGTACACCCTCGACCGAGAGAGCGGCCACGGAGCGTAACTGGTCCGCGGCCAGGGCCTTGGTCGGCGCGAGATAAAGAGCGGTGGCCCGCGGGTCGAGGACCAACCGCGACAGGGCCGGCAACTGGTACGCCAGCGACTTGCCCGACGCCGTGCCGGTCGCGACGACCACGTGCCGTCCCTCGAAAGCCAGCGAAGCCGCGGCGGCCTGGTGCCGCCACGGCGCCGACACTCCGCGCGCCGCGTACGCGGAGACCACCAAAGGAGGGACCCACGACGGCCACGGAACCGGATCGCCGACCCGGGCGGCGACCTCTTCGACGTGGGTGACCGGAGGCCGGCTGAGCAGGCCGGCAAGCAGGGAAGCCGGCGCCCCAGCCGCGGTGGTCATCCCAGCACTCTCGCACTGATGTACTGATCAGTCGACGGCGGGGCAGGTCGTGGCTGCGTACACAGCGTGTCGATGGTTAGATCGGGTTCGACCGAACTGTTCGGTCGAACACAAATTGGACCGCGGGAGGCGTTCGATGGAGCTGTCGCTCTCGACCCGGACCCAGGGCGAGCACACCGTGCTGGAGGTCGGCGGCGAGGTCGATGTCTACACGGCTCCGCGCCTGCGTGAACGGCTGATCGAGTTGATCGACGCCGGCGCCACGCAGATCGTCGTCGACCTCGGCCGGGTCGACTTTCTCGACTCCACCGGGCTCGGTGTGCTGGTCGGCGCGCTCAAGCGGCTGCGCGCCGCGGGCGGCGGCCTCAGCCTCGTGTGCGACAAGGAACCGTTGCTGAAGATCTTCCGGATTACCGCGCTCGACCAGGTCTTCCCCTTGTTCGCGACCGTCGACGCGGCAACCGAGGCCGGTCCGGCCGCGTGATGGCGACTGTTCGTCTTTCTTTTTCTCCGGCTCCGGCGCACGTCCGGACCGCCCGCCTGGTCGGCGTGGCGGTGGCCCGCCGCGCCGGCGTCGCGGAGGAACTGCTCGACGAGGTACGCATCGCGATCGGCGAGGCGTGCACCCGGGCGGTCGCGCTGCACCGGCAGTACGGCCTGGCGAACCTGGTGCAGGTCGAGATGTCCGACGGCGGCAACTACGTCGTGCGCGTCATCGACCGCGCGCCGATCGAGGCGGGCCTCGGCATCGCGGTGCTGCCGCCGGAAGAGTTGGCCAACACGTCGCTGACCGACGAGGCACTCACCGTTGGTGTCGGATTCGCCCTGCTCGCGGGATTGGTCGAAGATCTCCAGGTGCGTCCCGTCGACGAAGGCATCGGCACCGAAGTCCGGATGGTTTGGCCCGTCGCGCGCTAGCAGAGATCACGTTTTGTGCGCGACAACCCCGCGCCGATGTGAATGACGACACTGTGTACGGCTAGAGTACGCGGGTTATCAGCTAGCGCCCTGACCTCGCCATCCGTCCGGTCAGGTGCGTTCTTGCTCTCCACCTGGAGACGTCCCACGCCGGGCTAGTCCTCCGGCGGGACGCGTTGGTCGGTTATTGGAGGACATAGATGTCCGGGTCCGGGACCTTGGCCGCCGAGGGCGGCGGGCTGTCCCTTTCCAGCGCGAACTTCTCGTACGTAATCGTGGCTCTGGCCATCGCCCTTGTGGCGCTTGGCTTCGCGGCCGCCTTGCGGCGCACGGTTCTGGCGACTGGTCAGGGCACTGAAAAAATGCAGGAGATCGCGGGGGCCGTCCAAGAGGGCGCGTCCGCCTACCTGCGCCGCCAGTTCAGGACGCTTGCGATCTTCGTAGTGATCGCGGTGGTTCTGCTCTTTGTCCTGCCGGTGCACGGCGCGACCGACAACGAGACGCTGGTCAAGATCGGCCGGTCGGCGTTCTTCGTCGTCGGTGCCGTGTTCAGCGCGTTCATCGGCGGTGCCGGCATGGCGCTGGCGACCCGCGCCAACCTGCGGGTGGCTGCGGCGGCTCGGGAAGCCACCGGCGGTCGTGAGAAGGCGATGCAGATCGCGTTCCGCACCGGCGGCGTCGTCGGCTTCCTCACCGTCGGCCTCGGCCTGGTCGGTGCGACCCTCGTCGTGCTGCTCTACAAGGGCGACGCGCCCACCGTGCTGGAGGGCTTCGGCTTCGGCGCCGCGCTGCTCGCGATGTTCATGCGGGTCGGCGGCGGCATCTTCACCAAGGCCGCCGACGTCGGCGCCGACCTCGTCGGCAAGGTCGAGCAGGGCATCCCGGAAGACGACCCGCGTAACGCCGCGACCATCGCCGACAACGTCGGTGACAACGTCGGTGACTGCGCCGGCATGGCGGCCGACCTGTTCGAGTCGTACGCCGTGACCCTGGTAGCCGCTCTGATCCTGGGCCGGGCCGCGTTCGGCCAGGACGGCCTGGTCTTCCCGCTGATCGTCTCCGCGATCGGCGTGATCATCGCGATCATCGGTGTCTTCATCACCCGGCTGCGGGCGAGTGACCGCAACGGCCTGCAGGCGATCAACCGCGCGTTCTACATCTCGGCCGCCATCTCCGCGGTCGCGGTCGCGGTGGTCTCCTGGTTCTACCTCAAGCCGTCGTTCGCCGAGTTCGAGGGCGTCGACCCGTCGGTCGCCGAGATCACCCGCGACCCCCGCTGGGTCGCCATCGGCGCGGTCGTCATCGGCATCGTGCTGGCCGCCGCCATCCAGGCGCTGACCGGCTACTTCACCGAGGTCGAGCGGCGTCCGGTGCAGGACATCGGCAAGAGCTCGCAGACCGGTGCGGCCACCGTCGTGCTCGCCGGCATCAGCGTCGGCCTCGAGTCGGCCGTCTACTCGGCGCTGCTGATCGGCGCCGGCGTGTTCGGCGCGTTCCTGCTCGGTGGCGGTTCGCTGACCCTGTCGCTGTTCGCGGTCGCGCTCGCCGGCATCGGCCTGCTGACCACCGTCGGCGTCATCGTCGCGATGGACACGTTCGGCCCGATCTCCGACAACGCGCAGGGCATCGCGGAGATGTCCGGCGACATCGACGAGGCCGGCGCGAAGACGCTGACCGAGCTCGATGCCGTCGGCAACACCACGAAGGCCATCACCAAGGGCATCGCGATCGCTACGGCCGTCCTCGCCGCGACCGCGCTGTTCGGCTCGTACACCAGCTCGCTGGCGTCCTCGCTCGCTGACGCGGGCGTGGCCGACGTCGACAACTACATCCTCAACCTGCTGAACATCAGCAACCCGCGGAACCTGGTCGGCCTGATCGTCGGCGCCGCGGTGGTGTTCCTCTTCTCGGGTCTCGCCATCAACGCGGTGGCCCGGTCGGCCGGTGCGGTCGTGGTCGAGGTGCGCCGCCAGTTCCGGGAGTTCCCGGGCATCATGGACGGCACGCAGCGGCCCGAGTACGGCAAGGTCGTCGACATCTGCACCCGGGACGCGCAGCGCGAGCTGATCACTCCGGGTCTGCTGGCGATCCTGGCGCCGATCGCCGTCGGCTTCGGCCTCGGTGCCGGCGCGCTGGCCTGCTACCTGGCCGGTGCGATCGGTGCGGGCACGCTGATGGCGGTCTTCCTGGCCAACTCCGGTGGCGCCTGGGACAACGCGAAGAAGCTGGTCGAGGACGGTCACTACGGCGGCAAGGGCTCCCAGGCCCACGAAGCCACCATCATCGGTGACACCGTCGGTGACCCGTTCAAGGACACCGCCGGCCCGGCCATCAACCCGCTGCTCAAGGTGATGAACCTGGTCGCCCTGCTGATCGCCCCGGCGGTCATCACGTTCAGCGTCGGCGACGACGCGAACACCGGCCTGCGGATCGGCATCACGGTCATCGCGGTCGCGGTGATCGTCGGCGCGGTGCTGTTCAGCAAGCGCAAGCCGATCGCCATTTCGGAGGCCGATTCGGGAAAAGCGGATGAGGGCACGGACGCTTCCGAAGAGGAGCGCGTGAACGTCTGATCCGGCCGCAACGCAGTAACGGCCCCCGGTCGACGCAGGCGCGTCGGGCGGGGGCCGTTGCTTCTATGCTGCTCGACATGCGTACCCCCCGCGCAGTCCTGTCCGCCGTGTTGGTCGTGCTGGCGCTCGCCGGCTGCGGTGGAGACCGGTCCGCGCCGCGGATCTGGGCGGCGGACGTGTGCGAGGCGCTGAGCCCGTGGCGAGACGAGATCGACAGCCTCTCGTCGGGCACCCAGCAGCAGATGACGGCCAAGACCACTCCGGCGCAGGCGAAAGAAAACCTGGTCCGGTTGCTCGGCGGGGCCGAGCAGGCCAGCGAGACCGCTCGGCAACTGGTCGAGCAGGCGGGAGTGCCCGACGTGGACGAGGGTTCGGCGATCGTCGACGGCTTCGTCGGCTCGCTGGCCGGCGTGCGGGATGCCTACGGCAAGGCCAAGAAGTCGATCGAGGGCCTCGACGCCGACCAGGCGTTCTACGACGGCGTGGGTGCGGCCGTCGAGACCCTCAACAAGGAGTACGACGCCAGCGCGCTGGACACCAGCAAGCTCAACTCGCCGGAGTTGGCACGCGCCTTCGACGAGGTACCGGAGTGTCGCTGACGCCGCGGCAGCTTTCGCTGTTCGGCGTCGAGGCCCGCGAACCGACGCCGGGAGATCTCGCGGGCCTGCTCGCCGGCCCGGGACAGGTGGTGCGGATGGGCGGCACGGCCCGGGTCTCGGTGGTGGTCGACGCCGCCTGGCGGGTGCACGTGCTGGTCGCCGAGCTCACCCGGCGCGGACTGGCACCGACCTGGTCCCCGACCGAGGTCGAGGGTCACCTGGGCGTGCGCACCTCTTACTCCACGGCACTGGCCGGACTCGGGGTCGCGTGGCTGCGTGGCGCGGTCAAGCGCCCTCCGCCGGGTTTCTTCCTGGATGGGCTAAGACTTCGGCTTTGGGTGGCCGCGTCTGGTGCGCCGGATGAATCCGGATTTGCCCTGCGATTGGGTGCCAACGACGAGGGGCAGTGGGACCAGGTCGGCGCCGCGCTGGCCGCCCTGGGTCTGCCCGCGGCGCTGCTCGGCCCGCGTGCCGGTGGGCCCGCCTACCGGGTGACCGGTCGACGCCGACTGGCCCGGTTGGCGGAGCTTGTCGGAGATCGTCCACTACCCGCACCAGGGGAATGCTGGCCTGGGTGAACGTGTTGTTCAGCTGTTCGATCGACACCGGTTCCGGTGCGGTGGCACCCGTCACCCTTCTACCTGGGTGTACGGTGTCGCCGTCCGGCGTCACGCTGCGCCGTTGGCCGGCTCGCCTGGAGTATCGCGACCTCGCTGCCGTGCCGCGCGTTACCTTGGACATCCACGAACATGTGAGGGAGTGCAGTGCCGAGCAACGCCAGGAGCACCCGTCTTGTCATCGTCGAGTCACCGGCGAAGGCAAAGACGATCTCGGGCTATCTCGGCCCGGGCTACGTGGTGGAGGCCAGCCTGGGCCACATCCGTGACCTGCCGCGCAACGCCGCGGACGTCCCCGCCAAATACAAGGACCTACCCTGGGCCCGCCTCGGCGTCGATGTCGACAACGGGTTCGCGGCGCTCTACGTCGTCTCCGCCGACCGCAAGCAGCAGATCACCAAGCTGACCAAGTTGGCCAAGGAGGTCGACGAGGTCTTCCTCGCGACGGATGAGGACCGCGAGGGCGAGGCGATCGCCTGGCACCTGGTCGAGACCCTCAAGCCCAAGGTCCCGGTCAAGCGGATGGTCTTCCACGAGATCACCCGGCAGGCGATCCAGGCCGCCGTGGCCAACCCCCGCGACATCGACCGCGACCTGGTCGACGCGCAGGAGGCCCGGCGGATCCTCGACCGGCTCTACGGCTACGAGGTGTCGCCGGTCCTCTGGAAGAAGGTCATGCCGCGGCTCTCCGCCGGCCGCGTGCAGTCGGTCGCGACCCGCATCGTGGTCGAGCGTGAGCGCCAGCGGATGGCGTTCCGCACCGCGAACTACTGGGACATCCAGGCGACCCTCGCGGTCGACGCGGCCGCCGCCAAAGAGGGCCCGCGCACCTTCACCGCGACCCTGGTCGCGCTCGGCGGTGACCGGATCGCCACCGGCAAGGACTTCGAGCCCACGACGGGTCAGGTGCGGCCGGGCGCCGCGGTGGTCCACCTCGACGCCGATGGCGCCCGAGGGTTGGCCGCCCGGCTCGACGGTCGGCCGTTCAAGGTCACGCGGGTCGAGGAGAAGCCGTACCGGCGTCGGCCGTACGCGCCGTTCATCACCTCGACGCTGCAGCAGGAGGCGGCGCGCAAGATGCGCTTCTCGTCGCAGCAGACGATGCGCACGGCGCAGCGGCTCTACGAAAACGGCTACATCACCTATATGCGTACGGACTCGGTCAACCTGTCGGAGACCGCGATCGCGGCCGCCCGTCGGCAGATCGCCGAGCTCTACGGCCAGGGCAGCGTCCCGCCGGAGCCGCGTCGCTACACCGGCAAGGTGAAGAACGCCCAGGAGGCGCACGAGGCCATCCGTCCGGCGGGCGACCACTTCCGCACGCCCGGCGAGGTCGCCAAGGAGCTCTCCGCCGAGGAGTTCAAGCTCTACGAGCTGATCTGGCGGCGCACGATCGCCTCGCAGATGACCGACGCGGTCGGCATGTCCGTGTCGATCCGGATTCGGGCCGTCTCGTCGACCGGTGAAGAGGCCGACTTCGGCGCGACCGGCAAGACGATCACCGACCCGGGCTTCCTGCGCGCCTACGTCGAGTCCTCCGACGACGAGTCCGCCGAGGCCGAAGACGCCGAGCGCCGGCTGCCCAACCTGGTCAAGGACCAGCCGCTGACCGCCGACCAGCTCGAGGCGCTGGGCCACACCACCCAGCCGCCGTCCCGCTACACCGAGGCGTCGCTGGTCAAGCAGCTCGAAGAGCTGGGCATCGGCCGGCCGTCGACGTACGCGTCGATCATGGCGACCATCCAGGACCGGGGATATGTCGTCAAGCGCGGTCAGGCGCTGATCCCGTCGTTCCTCGCGTTCGCGGTGATCGGCCTGCTGGAGGGGCACTACCCCCGGCTGGTCGACTACAACTTCACCGCCGCGATGGAGAACGAGCTCGACGAGATCGCCGGCGGCGACATGGCCGCGGCCACCTTCCTGACCTCGTTCTACTTCGGCAGCGACGTCTCCGCCGACGGCACGATCGCCGCCTCGGGCGGGCTCAAGCGACTGGTCACCGACAACCTCAGCGAGATCGACGCACGCAGCGTCAACTCGATCCCGCTGTTCCGCGACGACCAGGGGCGCGAGATCGTCGTCCGGGTCGGCCGCTACGGCCCTTACCTGCAGCGCGGCGCCGACCACGCGGCGGCCAACGGCCACAGCGAGAACGGCGACGGCGGTGGCGGCGACCACGAGGACCGGGCGTCGATCCCGGAGGGCATCGCGCCCGACGAGCTCACTCCGGAGAAGGTCGACGAGCTGTTCCTCGGCGGCGGCGGCGAGCGCTCGCTGGGCACCCACCCGGAGACCGGCGAAGACATCGTGCTCAAGTCCGGCCGCTACGGGCCTTACGTGTCGAGCGGTGAGCGCAAGTCGTCGCTGCTCAAGTCGCACACCCCGGACGGGCTCTCGCTGGAGGAGGCGCTGCGGCTGCTCTCCCTGCCCCGGGTCGTGGGCAAGGACGACGACGGCGCCGAGATCCTGGCCGCCAACGGCCGCTACGGGCCGTACGTGAAGAAGGGCGACGAGTTCCGCTCGCTGGAGTCCGAGGAGAAGCTCTTCACGGTCACCCTCGACGAGGCCAAGACGCTGCTCGCGGCGCCGAAGGCCAGGCAGCGCCGGGCGGCCGCTCCGCCGCTGCGGGAGATGGGCCCCGACCCGCTGACCGAGCTGCCGCTGGTGATCAAGGATGGCCGGTTCGGGCCGTACGTGACCGACGGCGAGGTCAACGCGTCGCTGCGCCGCGGCCAGACACCGGAGTCGCTGTCCATCGAGCAGGCGTCCGAGATGCTCGCCGAGAAGCGGTCCAAGGGCCCGGCGCCGCGCAAGAAGGCGGCGAAGAAGGCGGCCACCAAGTCGACCAAGTCGACCACGGCGAAGGCGACCACGGCCAAGAAGACGGCGGCGAAGAAGACCACCGCGAAGAAGGCCACGGCCGCCAAGAAGACGACCGCGGCCAAGAAGGCGGCGCCGAAGAAGGCGAGTGCGGCGAAGAAGACGACCGACTAGCCTTTGTCCGATGTGGTCCACCACGTCGGAAGTCGGTGAGTTCCAGGCCGCGGCCGGCGCCGCTCTGCTCGCTCGACCGGTCGAGAACACGCTGTTGCTGACCATCTCGGCGAAGGTGGCCGACGTCGGCCCGGGAGCCGTCGGCGGCACCCGGCCGGTCTTCGGCTGGCACCCCGACGGCAGTGCGTTCGTCTGGACGCCGCCGCGGCCCGTGCTGCTCGGTGGGCCGGCGACCGTTGCCGCCGCGATCGAGCTGGCCGAGAGCCTCGACGACGTGCCGGGCGTCAACTCCACCGACGCGGTGGCCCGCGCGTTCGCCGACACCTGGTGCCGCCGCACCGGCGCCACCGCCAGCCCCGGCATCCGGTCTCGCCTTTACCGGCTGGGGCAGCTCGTCCCGCCGGTGGTGAAAGGTCAGGCGCGGGTGGCCGGCGCGGCCGATCGTGATCTGCTGGCCGATTGGCTGACCGCGTGCGGCGAGGAACTCCACGAGCCGCTCACGTCGGCCGCTGAGACGGCCGACGCCGGCGTGCGAGACGGCGCCTACGGCCTCTGGGAGGTCGACGGCACCCCCGTTGCGCTGGCCGGGAAGCGGCGGCCCTCAGGTGGCGTCGTGCGGGTCGGTCCGGTCTATACGCCCCGGGCGCATCGTGGCAACGGCTACGGCTCCGCGGTCACGGCCGCTGTGAGCGCGTCGGCACACCCGCACGAGGTGGTGCTCTTCACCGATCTGGCCAACCCGACGAGCAACTCGATCTACACGAAGATCGGCTACCTGCCGGTCGAGGACCGGCAGGTTTTCGTGTTCTGATCGCCGGCGCTGCGGCATCCTGACGGTTATGGCCGCCAAGTTCGCGAGCGTCGACGACTACATCGCCGCACTCCCCGCCGACCAGCAGGAGCTCACCCAACGGGTGCGCACGACGATCCTGGACGCGCTGCCGGACGCGGGCGAGAAGATCTCGTACAACATTCCGGCGGTGACCGTCGACGGCAAGGTGCTGGTCTACTTCGCGGCCTGGAAGAAGTTCGTCTCGCTCTACCCGGCACCCCGCGCCGACGACGACTTCGAGCGGGCCGTGGCGCCGTACCGGGGAGCCAAGGACGCCCTCCAGTTCCGCTGGAGGGAGCCGATCCCGTGGGACCTGGTCACCCGGGTCGTCCGGGTGATGCTCGACCAGCGCGGAGCATGAAGAAGGGCCCCCTCCGAAGAGGGGGCCCTTCCAAATCAACTCAGCCGAGCAGGTGACGCATGGCCCGCTTGACCAGGTCGTTGCGCTCCGTGGGCGCCAGGCCCTCGAAGCCGAACCCGGAGTAGAGGCTGTCCCGGGTCGCGATCACGGCGCCTTCCTCGAACCCGAGCTGGGTCCGGGTCCAGTCGGTGACGTTCGGTCCGGAACCCGGCGGAGGGCCGGGAACCGTGAAGCCGCCGAGGTCGGTCTCGAAACCGGTCGACGCGAGCGGCTGACCATCGCGGGTGACGCGGACGTCGTCGACGAACACGCCCAGACCCTCGGTGCCCCAGTCCGTCATGTAGGTGATGGACAGCTCGACCTGCTTGCCCGCGTACGGGGTCAGGTCGGTCACCCACTCCTTCCAGCCGCCGGACGAGCCGGTGGCCGCGTGCCAACTGCCGGTCGTGCCGCTGGCCAGACACGGCTGGTCGGCGCCCTGGTACGTGACGTAGTGGTTGAGCTGCGGGTGCAGCCGACCCGGCGAGTTGGCGATGCAACTGTCACCCGGGTCGTCGCCGGTCTTGCCGTTGGCGTCGACCAAGGTCGTCCAGTTCTCCGTGCCCACCTCGCGCGCCTCGACGAACAGGAAGTCCCAGTTCGTCTCGATGTCGTACGAGGTCTGGAAGCGCAACTCGCCGCTGGACGCACCGGCCAGGTCGACCGTGCGGCTCAGCCGCTTGAAGGCCTCGTCACCGCGCCCGCTGAAGGCGTAGTAGTCGCCCTCGTACGGGTCGAACGGCGGCGCACCCGGGCGGACCCAACCGACCGGGGCCGAGCTGGGACCGAACCACGGGAAGTCGGCCTCCGGCAGGACGCTCGACGTGGCCAGGAACGACGCGGTGTGGTCCTGGTTCAGCGCCGAGCCCGGTGCGTTGAGGGTGCCGGTGAAGCCGGTGAAGCGCCCCTTGCTGCCGCTGAGCGGCTGCGGGTTGCCTTCGTCGTCGGAACCCGATCCGTCGATGTACGCGTACGCACCCAGGTAATATTGCTGGAAATCGTTGAACAGCGGCAGGCACGGCGGGTCGCTCGGGCTCGCGCACTCGGGCTGGCTCGGGAAGTCCGGCTCGTAGTAGTAGGAGCCGTTGATCCCCTGCGCGTACATCGCGTACTTGCCGGTGATGAAGATCTTGCCGCCCTCGTTGACGTAGTCCCGGACCGCCAACTCGGTGTCCAACGCCGACTTCGCCGCGGTCCCGCCGACCTGACCCTGCGACCGCGGGATGATGTCGTCGCCGGTCTCCCACACGACGGCCTTGTAGTGCGACAGCACGCCCAGCGGGTGGGGTGCCTTGCGGCCGCGCACGTCGAAGTCGTAGACGTCACTGCTGCGGCCGGCCGCGGTCAGCGAGGCCACCATCTCGTCGGCGTACTTGGCCGTGGTGTTGCCGGCCTGCACCGGGCTGAGGCCCGTCACGTCCTCGGCCGCCAGCACCAGCACGTCGCCGCCGATGTCCTGCGACACCGTGTAGGTGAAGTGGTCGCTGGCCACCGTGCCCTTGCCGGACTTGCGGCCGGTGAACCACACCTCGACCGAGTCGCCCTTCTTGGCGCCGCTCACGGTGCCGCGCAGCTCGGCGTAGTAGTCCTTGCCCTCGTGGCCGTAGCGCTCGCCACCGCGCCACTCACGGACGCCCTCGGTGCGCGCCCGACCGCCGTTGATCTTGTAGTTCAGCTTGACGTCCTTGAGCGCCCGGCGGGCGGTCACCGCGACCGGCTGCTTGGTGCCGTAGGAGAGGTCGAACGAGTCGATGACGAAGTCCGCGGTGGTGCGGCCGACGACCGAGATCGGGTCGTCCGGGTCGAGCGCCGAGCGCCCGGTCGCGATCGCGAACGGGATGTTCTTCTCGAACTCGGCCTGGATCAGGCCCTCGTCGTCCGGGAAGATGAAGTCGCTGACGCAGTCTTCGGCGAGCCACTCGTCGTCGGGCACCGAGTTGGACGCCGCCGTGCAGGTGCTCATCTCCGGCGTGAAGCCCAGGCCGCCCCAGCGGGCCGACAGGCCCGAGTCCGCGTCACCGTTGGTGGTGTAGAGCTCGGCCGAGATGTCCGGGTCGTAGCCGGGCACTGCGGGGTGGTCGTCGTCGCCGGCCATCGCGATCGAGATGACGTCGTCCGGCGCCGGGGTGCTGACCTGCCAGCCGACGCCGTAGAGCAGGAGCTGGGCGGCCGAGTGGTAGTTGATGAAGAACTCGGGCCGGATCTTGCTGTAGAGCGAGTGCAGGCCCTTGGTCTCCGGCTCGGAGTCGGGAGCCGGCCCGCGGTAGGTGTCGCTCGTGATCTGCGGCGACGAGCCCTCGTTGTCGTAGCCCCACTTGTAACCGAAGTTGCGGTTCAGGTCGACGCCGTCGACGGAGGTGATCTGGCCGTCACCGTCGTTGTCGCGCAGGTTCTTGCGCCACAGCCGGTTGTCGGGGGTGAAGGTGTGGTCGTAGCCGTCGGGGTTGACGACCGGCACGAACCAAAGCTCGGTCTTGTCGACCAGGTTGGTGATCACCGGGTCTTTGCCGTAGTTGTCGAGCACGTAATGCAGCAGCCGCCGGGTCATCTCGACGGTGATCCACTCGCGGGCGTGCTGAGCGCCGACATAGAGCGTCGCGGGGCGGGAGCCGTCGCGTACGTTCTTGGCGTTCTTCGTCACCCGGACCGCGGTGAGCTGCTTGCCCTGGGTGGAGCGCCCGTAGTTGACCACCTCGGTGAGCTTCGGGTAGCGCGCGGCGGTGGCGACGATCTCGTCACGGATGCCGCCCGGCGCGTTGTACGGCCGGAAGGCCTCCCAGCCGGCGGCCGCCTGCTCGCGCAGCACCTGCGAAGCCGCCTTGCCGCGGATCTTCTTGACCGCCAGTTTCACGCCCTGGTCGGCGAGCCGGTCGGCCTCGCGCTTGCTGAGCACGGTCTCGACCTTGGTGTTGGCGCCATCGGCTCCGACGGTCGCCTCGCCGGCGTCGACGCCCGCTTGACGTAGCTCGTCGAGCTGGGCCGGCGTCACCGTCCCGACATACACCTCGAGGCGGTCAGCCGCGTTGGGCTCCGCCGCCCGAGCCGGCGACACCGCGACAAACGCGGTGACCAGCGTGGCAGCGGTCAACGCCGCCAGCCATCGTCTCGATCTCATCCATCCCCCTCGCTCATGACAAGGGGCTCCTCCCCTTCGAAGAGCACCAATGTGGAGCCTGCCGACTGCGTAGGCGAGGGTCAATGGATCGCGACCCTTGACGAATCCCTACTGTTTACGGCTGGCTACGCGGGGTCAACGAGGGAGTTCGATGGCTGTGGCGGACCGCCCAGAGCGCCGCCTCGGTCCGGGAGGCCGTGCCGGTCTTGCGCAGCAGGTTGGAGACGTGCACGGTGACGGTACGCACGGAGATGCCCAGCGCCCGGGCGATCTGCTTGTTGGCCATCCCGTCGCGCAGGCAGACCAGCACCTCCACCTCGCGGGCGGTGAGATCGGGGGCGCCGGCGGGCTCCCGCAACAGCGCGGTCACTTCGTCGGCCGCCGTGGTGGCGATCAGCTCGGTCAGCCGGTAGGCGTTGCCGGCGGTGCGGTCCCACACCTCCTGCGCCGCCCCGGGGGTGATCTCGCGCCCCGGGTAGACCTGGGCCAGCACCGCGGCGACGTCGGCGGGCCGGAGCGGCCCGAGGTGCTGGCGAACCGCCCGGGTGTCCCGGTGAGCCGGGCCAGCGTCCGGGCGACCAGCGGGTCGGCGCTCGGCCGGCTGGTCACCAGCAGCAGGGCCGGCAGGCCGGGTGCGGCGGCCAGGTCACCGACCAGGTTGAGGCTGGCGGGGTCGAGGGCGTGCAGGTCTTCGACCAGGAGGACGGCCGGGCCGGAGCCGGCCAGCGCGCGCACCACTCGGCTGGCGACCCGGAGCAGGGCACCGGGCGCGAACCGTTCGACCGGGGCGGCGTCGTGCTGGGCGAGCCAGGCCAGCGCGGGCGCCGGCGCGGGCAGGCCACGGGTGTCGCGGCCGCTGAGCACGGCGGCCAGCCAGTCGTAGGGCGCCGGGGAGTGGATCCGGGCCTGACCGTGCAGCACCGTCACCGGAGCCGGGTCGAGAGCCGCCAGCGCGGTCGCGACCAGGGCGCTCTTGCCGGTGCCCGGGTCGCCGGTCAACACCGCGACCTGCGGGCCGGTGGCACCGCCGGCCGTCGCGGCCCAGGCGGCAGCCAGCTCGGCGCGTTCCCGCGTCCGACCGACCAGCGTCACCGGCATCACGCACACACCCTACGAAATACTGCGTAGAGACTGCGATCGACGGGTTTGAGATGCTCGTAACCATGCCCCGCTTGATCTTGCAGGCCGTGACCGTGACTGACGTCGGCCCGGCCCGGCCCAACAACGAGGACGCCGCGTTCGCCGGTCGTCGTCTGGTGGTGATCGCTGACGGCGTCGGCGGCATGCCGGCCGGTGAGATGGCCAGCGAGATCGTCATCTCGACGCTGGGTGGCCTGGAAGACGTCGACAGCATCGACCCGGCCGCGGCGCTGGAGGACGCGGTCGCGCGGGCCAACGCCCAGATCGCCGCCGAGGGGCAGGGCGCCGGCACCACCGTGACCGCCGGCCTGTTGCACGGCGACCAGCTCGGGCTGTTGCACGTCGGTGACTCGCGGGGCTATCTGCTCGCCGCCGGCGCCACCGAGATGGTGCGGCTGACCCGCGACGACACGTTTGTCCAGCTCCTGGTCGACCGGGGCTCGCTGACCGCCGAGGAGGCCCGGGGGCACCCGCGCCGGTCGTTGATCACGCAGGCCGTACAGGGCGAGACCTATCGCCCGGCGACCGCGCTGCTGCCGGTGGAGGCCGGTGACCGGTTGCTGCTGTGCAGCGACGGTCTGTCCGACTACGTGGAGGACGTCGTCATCGGGAGGACCCTGCGGGAGATTCGCGACCTGGACGCGTGCGCCAAGGAGCTCGTCGCGCTCGCGCTGGCGGCGGGCACTTACGACAACGTCACCGTCGTCGTCGCCGACGTCCTCGCTGTCTAACTCCCGAGGACGCGCTCGGTGTACGCGTTGGCGAAGACCCGGTGCGGGTCGAGCCGGTCGCGCAACGCGACGAAGTCGTCGAAGCGGGGGTAGACCGGGCGCAGCGACTCGGCGTCCCGGTAGTGCAGCTTGCCCCAGTGGGGGCGGCCGCCGAGCTCGCGAGCGAGGGCCTCGACGGCCCGGAAGTACGGCTCGTACGGTGCGCCGACGAACTGGTGCACGGCGACGTAGACCGAGTCCCGCCCGTAGCCGTGCGAGAGCGGGATGTCGTCGGCGGCGGTGAACCGCACCTCGACCGGGAACTGCACCTTGAACGGCAGCCGGTCGATGATCCTGGGCAGCTCGCCGAGCATCGTCGGGAACGCGTCGCGGGGCAGGCCGTACTCCATCTCGGTGAACCGGACCCGGCGCGGCGTGCAGAAGACCGTGTCGGACCGTCCGGTGTAGACCCGCTCGGTGAGCGCCCGCGCCGACACCGCGTTGATCGGGGCGACCGTGGCCGGCACCGCGCGGCCCAGGCGGCAGGCGGCCGCGAACACGGTGTTGGCGAGGAAGTCGTCGTCGAGCCAGCCGCGCCAGCCCGGCAACGGGCGGTCGTCGGTGGGCACCCGGTTGTTCGTCTTGACCTGGACCCGGTCGGTGTACGGGAACCAGTAGAGGTCGCAGTGGTCGTTGTCGGCGACCAGCGCCGGCCAGTCGGTCAGCACGTCGGCCACGCGGCCGGGCCGCTCGTGCGCCCGCAAGGTGAACGCCGGGGCGCACTGGAGGGTCACCTCGGTGAGCACGCCGAGCGCGCCGAGGCCGACCCGGGCGGCGCTGAACACCTCGGGGTTGGTCCGCTCGTCGCAGTGCAGCACTTCGCCGGTGCCGGTCACCAGGGTCAGGCCGGCGACGAAGGTGGACAGGCAGCCGTACGCCGCGCCGGTGCCGTGCGTTCCGGTGGAGATGGCGCCCGCGATCGTCTGCGCGTCGATGTCGCCCAGGTTGGGCAGCGCCAGGCCGTGGGTGGTGAGCAACGCGTTCAGCGTCGCCAGCGTCATGCCGGCCGGCACGGTCACCCGTCGGAGCTCCCGGTCGACGTCGACTCGGCCGGGCAGCGCGGACAGGTCGATGCGGACGCCGTCGGTGACGGCGATGTCGGTGAACGAGTGTCCCGATCCGACCGGCTTGACCCGCTCCCCGGCGGCAGCGGCCTCGGTGACGATCGCGGCGAGCTCGTCGAGTCCGGCGGGACGCGAATCGCGCGCCGTCGCCCGCTGGTTGCCCGCCCAGTTGCGCCAATGCGGCACGCTGGTCGCGGCTGCTCGACTCGCGGTCACGGCGCCCTCCATAATATGAATAGCCTTCATATCAGTGTTTGGTTCCGCGCGTAAGAGCGTGGCACGCGTACTCCCTGCAAATACCGCCCTTCTGCTGAATACCTCTCATCCGGGTTGCTCGTTGAGCCGAGTAACGTTCCCCCCGCGCGGCGGGGCCGAAAGAGGAAGGAAGTGGTGAGGCATGACGACATCAGCCGTCACCACGGGCCCCCTGCGCCGGGTGCCGGTGCAGGGCCGCAGCGTGGCCCGCGTTCAGCGGATGCTTGATGCGTGCGCCGAGATCGTCGACGAGGTCGGCTACGAGGGCCTGACGACCACATTGCTCGCCGAGCGCGCCGAAGTGGCGATCGGCTCCGTGTATCAGTTCTTCCCAGACAAGCGGGCCATCGTGCAGGCACTGACGCTGCGCAACATGGAGGCCTATCTGGAGCGGTTGGCCAACCGCTTCGGCGGCGGCACGTTCGCCGACTGGTGGGAAGGCGTCGACGCGGGCATCGACGAGTACATCGAGATGCACCGCACCGTGCCCGGCTTCCGGACCCTGCACTTCGGCGACGTCGTCGACGTGCACCTGCTCGACGAGGAGCGCGACAACAACGCGGTCATCGCCGAGCAGCTCGCCCGACTGCTCGTCGAGCAGTTCCACGTGGCCGACGAGCCACGCCTGCGGTTCGCGCTGGAGATCGCCGTCGAGGCGGCCGACGCGCTGATCAAGCTGGCGTTCCGTCGCCGCACCGACGGCGACGAGCAGGTGCTCGCGGAGGCCAAGGCCTTGATCCGCGAATACCTGCACCGGCACGTCTCGGTGTAGTTCGTTCAGAGGAAGGCGTGGCCCGCACCGCGGTAGGTGCGGGCCGTCGCCGTTACGGCGCCGTCCTCGACCAGGTGCAGCTCGTTGACGTGCTCGCAGAGCTCGCCGGCCTTCGCGTGGCGGAACCAGACCCGGTCGCCGACCCGCAGCTCGTCGGCGGCCGCGCCGCGCAGGGGCGTCTGCACCTCGCCGGCGCCCTCGGTGCCGATCATCTTCAGCCCGGCCGGCAGCCACGGTGTCGGCTGCCGGCTCGGCTCGGTCGGGCCGGACGCGATCCAGCCACCACCCAGCACGGTGACGAGGCCCGGACCGGGCCGGCGGACGACCGACTGGGCGAAGAACGCGGCCGGGGTCGGGCGCCAGGCGGTGTACGCGTCGAACAGGGTCGGTCCATAAAGGCCCGAGCCGGCGGTGATCTCGGTGACCGAGGGGTCGGCGCCCGTGAGGCGCACGCTGCCGGTGCCACCGCCGTTGACGAACTCGAGGTCCGCGACGGCGCGCACGGCGTCGACCGCGGCACCGCGCCGGGCCAGCAACTCCCGGTAGGAGCGGCGCTGGATGGCCCGGATAGCGAGTCCGCGGGCGCGCCGGCCGGGTGGCGCGTCGCCCAGACCGGCGATCTGCGCCTCGTACGACATGATGCCGACCAACCGGAATCCCGGGCGCTTGGCGATCGTCTCGGCGAGCGTGCGGGCCTGGCCCGGCTCGCGCACCGGCGAGCGGAACACGCCGAGGTGCACCCGGCCGCCGGCGAGCCGGTAGGAGGCGTCGAGGTCGATGCACAGCCGGATCTCGGCGTTGTCCGTCGCCGCCGCGATGACGTCGAGCTGTTCGGCACTGTCCACCATCAGAGTGACGCCGGCCCGCAGTCGATCGTCGTGAGCCAGGTCACGCAGGGCGGCCCGGTCCGCGGTCGGATAGGCGACGACGGCGTCGTCCGTAACGCCGGAGCGGACGAGCCAGTTGGCCTCGGCGAGGGTGTACGCCAGCACGCCCTGCCAACCGGGGCGGCGCAGCACCCGGGTGAGCAGATCGGGGCAGCGCACCGACTTGCTGGCGACCCGCAGCGGCTTCCCGCCGGCCCGCTCTACCAGCGCATCCGCGTTGGCGTCGAAGGCGGCGAGGTCGACGACGGCGAACGGCGGATCGAGTTCCGCGGTCGCCTTGTCGAGGTTTTCCCTTTGGGAGGTTTCGGTGGGTTTACCGGGCACATCTGCACCGTAGCGGGTGTCGATGCAATGCGAAACACCCTCGCGTACTAAGGGGCCCTTAAGGGGACATCGGGGCAGCTAGGGTCAGGGGAATGTCGGGGTGGGCGAGGTCGTCCGCGCCGCTAAAGTGTGGTCGGGGCGAGCCCAGCGATGGGCCGGACGCGGAGGTACGGCCATCGAGACGAACGTCAGCGGCGAAGAGCTAGATCCGCCGGCCGGCACCACCCGCTCCGGCGGGGCAACCACCAACCGCTCGCAGCAGGTGGACCTTTCCGGCGTCAGCGCGCTGCGCGCCGTACTGCGGATCCGCCCGTTCCGTCGGCTCTGGTTGGTCCTCGGTGTGGCGTCCCTGGGCGACTGGCTCGGTCTGCTGGCCACGTCGATCTTCGCGTCGGCCCAGGTCAGCGGCGACACCGCGAAGGGCCTGGCGTTCGGTGGCGTGATCGCGGTGCGCCTGCTGCCCGCGCTCGTGCTCGGACCGGTGGCCGGCGTGCTCGCCGACCGGTTCGACCGCCGCTACACGATGGTCATCTGCGACCTGCTGCGGTTCGTGCTGTTCGCGTCGATCCCGGTGGTCGCGCTGCTCGGCTTCTCCGGCGGGATCGTCGTCGGGTGGGCGGCGATCGCCACCTTCATGATCGAGGCCGTCACGCTGATCTGGATCCCGGCCAAGGAGGCCGCGGTTCCCAACCTGATCCCGAAGTCCCGCCTCGAGGTCTCCAACCAGCTCACCCTGATCACCACGTACGGGTTGACGCCGGTGCTCGCCGCCGTCGGCCTGGCGGCCCTGGACGCCAGCGTCCGCGGCATCACCGGCACCGAGCCGGCCGACTGGGCCGAGCCCGCTCAACTCGCGCTCTGGTTCAACGCGTTCTCCCGGCTGGCCACCGCGATCGTGGTGTTCTACGGGATCAAGGAGATCAGCGGCCGCACCGCTCCGGCGGACCGCGAGAACACCAGCATGCTGCGGCAGTTCATCGACGGCTGGAAGTTCATCGGCAACTCGCCGCTGGTCCGCGGGCTCGTGCTGGGCATCTTCGGCGCGTTCGCCGGCGGCGGCGTGGTGATCGGCACCGCCCGGTTCTTCACCCAGTCGCTCAGCGCCGGTGACGCCGCCTTCTACCTGCTCTTCGCGTTCCTGTTCGTCGGGCTCTCGCTGGGCATCGGCCTCGGTCCGGCGATCATCAAGGACCTCTCGCGGCGCCGCTGGTTCGGCATGAGCATCGTGCTGGCAGCCGCGTCCGTGATCGTCCTCGCTGCCTCGATCCACCTCTCGATGGCGATCGTCGGCGCGGTCCTGGTCGGCGCCGGCGCGGGCATGGCCTTCCTGGCCGGCATCACGCTGCTCGGCATCGAGGTCGCCGACGAGGTGCGCGGCCGGGTCTTCGCGGTCGTGCAAACCGGCACGCGGGTCGTCCTGATGATCGCGATCGCGCTGAGCAGCCTGTTGGTCGGCGTCGGCGGCTCGCGCAAGTTGGAGATGGCCTCGCTGGGCGTCTCCATCTCATCGACCCGGCTGCTGCTGCTGATCGCCGGCGTCGCCGGCATCCTGTCCGGGATCAGCGCCTTCAAGCAGATGGACGACAAGCCCGGCGTCGGCGTGCTCGCCGACCTATGGGGCTCGATGCGTGGCCGCCCGCTCTCGCCCGCCGAGCCGTCCGCCTGGCGCGGCGTGTTCGTGGTCTTCGAAGGTGGCGAGGGCAGCGGCAAGTCCACCCAGGTCGCCGCGCTGGCCGAGGCGTTGCGGGCCGAGGGTCGCGACGTCGTGGTCACCCGCGAGCCCGGGGCGACCGAGATCGGGCGCCGGATCCGGGAGATGGTGCTCGAGGGTGACAGCGAGCTGTCGCCAAGGTCAGAGGCGCTGCTGTACGCGGCCGACCGCGCCAACCACGTGGCCACCGTCGTGCGGCCGGCGCTGGCCCGCGGTGCGGTGGTGGTCAGCGACCGCTACGTCGACTCGTCCCTGGCCTACCAGGGCGCCGGTCGTACGCTGCCGGTCGAAGAGGTGTCGTGGCTCTCGTCCTGGGCGACCGGCGGCCTCAAGCCCGACCTGGTGGTCCTGCTCGACATCGAGCCGGCGGTCGGCCTGTCCCGCGCCGCCGCCCGCGGCGCCCACGACCGGCTGGAAACCGAGGCCCTGCCGTTCCACGAGCGGGTCCGCTACGCGTTCCTCGACCTGGCCGCCGGCGACCCGCGCCGCTATCTCGTCCTCGACGCGACCCGGCCGGCGGACGAGATCGCGCTCAGCGTGTTCGAGCGGGTGACGCCGATGCTCGGCGATCCGAACCCCGAGCACCCCGGGCCGGCCAAGGCGCCCGACACTACGACCGAGCCGGAGCTCTCCGAGCAGGAGATAGCCTCGATAGCCGAGGCGGCGAAGCGGGGCGAACCCGCCACGGATAACGACGTTGAGCCCGGCTCGGGTGATGGCAAGCCGT
Source organism: Asanoa ishikariensis (assembly GCF_900107455.1). Taxonomy (GTDB): domain Bacteria; phylum Actinomycetota; class Actinomycetes; order Mycobacteriales; family Micromonosporaceae; genus Asanoa; species Asanoa ishikariensis. The sequence continues at coordinate 768,372 of NZ_FNQB01000001.1, forward strand.
CCGCGCTGAGCGCTCAGCGCTCCGTGCCGCCGACGGATCGGGAGTTGGAACCACGTGGCTGACGTCTTCACCGACCTGGTGGGCCAGGAGGAGGCCGTCGACACCCTGCGCCGTGCGGCGGCGGGTGCGATGGCCATCCTCGACGGCTCGGGCACCGGATCGGCGATGACGCACGCGTGGATCTTCACCGGCCCGCCCGGCTCCGGCCGGTCGGTCGCCGCCCGGGCCCTGGCCGCGGCGCTGCAGTGCGCCACCGGGGTCGGCTGCGGGCAGTGCGGCGGCTGCCACACCACCCTCACCGGCACCAACGCCGACGTCCGGATGGTCACCCCCGACGGGCTGTCCATCGGCGTCAACGAGATGCGCGCGCTGGTGCTCCGGGCGGCCAGCACGCCTTCCGGTGGCCGCTGGCAGGTGGTGGTCATCGAGGACGCCGACCGGCTCACCGAGCAGGCCGGCAACGCGCTGCTCAAGGCGATCGAGGAGCCGCCGCCGCGTACGGTCTTCCTGCTCTGCACGCCCTCGACGCATCCCGACGACATCTCCGTGACGATCCGGTCCCGCTGCCGGGTGATCACCCTGCGCCAGCCCCCGGCCCTGGCGGTCGCCTCGGTGCTGACCTCCCGGGACGGCGTGGAGCCCGACACCGCCGCCTGGGCCGCCGCGGCCGCGCAGGGCCACGTCGGCCGCGCCCGCCGGCTGGCCCGCGACGCCGACGCCCGCCGCCGTCGCGAGGCGGTGCTGGCCGTGCCGCGTCGGCTGACCGGCGTCGGTGCGTGCTTCGACGCCGCGTCGGCGCTGATCGAGGCGGCCGAGGCCGAGGCGGAATCTGCGGTGTCCGACATGGACAGCAATGAGCGCTCCGCGCTGGAGACCGCGCTCGGGGCCGGCGGCACCGGACGCGGCGCGTCCGGCGCGATCCGGGGCTCCGCCGGCCAGCTCAAGGAACTGGAGAAGCGGCAGAAGTCGCGGGCCACCCGGGCGCAGCGCGACGCGCTCGACCGCGCGCTGGTCGACCTGGCCGGCTTCTACCGCGACGTGCTGGTCCGCACCCTCGCGGCGCCGGTCGCTCCGGTGCACACCGACGCGACACCACTGGCCGAGGCTGCGGCGCGCAAGTGGTCGCCCGACGACGCGCTGCGCCGCCTGGAGGCGGTCCTCGAATGCCGCACGGCGATCGAGGCCAACGTCAAACCCCGCATCGCCGTCGAGGCGATGATGCTCTCCCTCTGGCGCTAGGTCTTTACCGATAGTTATCCACAGGCGGCTTTCGCTGCTGGTGTGACAGCGGTACGGTTCGATGCCTGGACGACGTGTGGTGGTGGTCGCGACACCGTCGGTGAGGGAGCCGAATGCCGCGAGAGATCGACGAAGCCTGGGTCGAAGAGGCGATCACGCGCTACCGCCGCATCGAGTCCCTGCGTGCCGAGTTCGACCGGGCGGTGCGGGCGACCGAAGTGACGGTCCGCTCGCCCGACGGCCTGGTCGAGGTGGTGGTGACCGCGGCGGGGGAGGTGACGTCGGTGCGCGTGGTGGGCAGCCTCCAGGGTCGGGGCAACCGCGACATCTCGGTGTCCCTGACCAGCACGATCGCGGCGGCGGCCGACGCGGCCCGCTGGGCCCGCGACAAACTACGCGCCGAGACCTTCGGCGATTACCCGGCGATGGGGGAGCTGTGATGTCACCACTGCGCCCCACCGCCGCGCACCTCGACGACCTGGCCGTCCACCTTGGCGGGTGGTCCTCGGCCGATCCCGGCCCACGCGTCTTCGGCGCCGATCTGCCGGGCCGGCTGGGTGAGCTCGGTCGCGAGCTGCACGGGCGCTGGTCGGGCGAGCTGTCCGCGCGCACCGACACGGCAACCACGCTCGCCGGCCGCTTGACCGAAACAGCGGCCACGTTGCGCACCGCAGGCAGCGGCTACGCGGGCGCCGAGGACGACGCCACCCGCCGCGCAACCCAGGCAGGCGAGCCATGAGCGGCGCGGTCAGGCGGATGAGTCGTGGCTGACGCGCTTGACCATCTGGCTCGGCCCGCTGGGCATTTGCTGGCGCGGGTCGATGATCTGTTGAGCCGGTTCGGCGCGGCCGATGACGACCCGGTCTGGCCGTTGTTGCGCCGGGTTCGGGCGTTGCCGGGCGAGGCCGTGGCCGCGCTGGCGTCGACGCTGCGGGCCGAGCCGATCGCTGCGGCCGGTGTGGCGGTGCGGGCTCGAACGACGACCTACGACGAGGCCCGGGTGGCGGTGACCGCGCCGGTGGTCTGGGAGGGCCCGGCGGGAGACGCGTTCAGCGCGCACGCCGCACGGCTGGCCGCCGAGCTGACCACCGCCACCGACGCGCTGGCCGCGACCGCCCGGCTGGCCGACGAGGTGGCCGACTGGGCGACCCGCACCCGGGCGAGGCTGGCGGCGGTCCTGGCCGAGGTGCTCACCTCGGGTGAGGCGGTCGCGGTCGTGCTCGGCACGAATGATGCCGCCCGCGCGGCGGTCACGATCGCCACGCGGGTGCTGACCGCGCTTGACGCGGCCAGCACCGACGCCGAGACGATCCCGCGCCCGGCCCACGGCCGCCGACCGGCAGCCGGGGCGTCGCCGCCGGCAAGCTACGAACGAATCACCCGGCTGAGCTGCTGAGCGGAGCCTGCGGGTCGGCGAGGCGGCCCGGGTCGACGATCTCGCGGGAGCGGATCAGCTCCTGGATCGGCTTGGTGACGTCCCAGACGTTGACGTTCATGCCGGCCAGGACGCGGCCACCGGCGAGCCAGAAGGCGACGAACTCGCCCGAGGCCGGGTCGCCGCGGAAGACGACCTGGTCATAGCCGTCCGGCTCGACGTAGCCCGTGTACTCCATGCCGAGGTCGTACTGGTCGGTGTAGAAGTACGGCAACCGGTCGTAGGACACGTCCTCGCCGAGCATGACCCGGGCGGCGGCCTGCGGTTGGTTGAGGGCGTTGGCCCAGTGCTCGACGCGGATGTGCCGACCGAGGAACGGGTGGTAGGCGTTGGCGACGTCGCCCGCGGCGTACACGTCCATGGCGGAGGTGCGCAGGTGCTCGTCGGTGACGATCCCGTTGTCGACGGCCAGGCCGGCCGCGGTGGCCAGGTCGGTGTTGGGGGTGATGCCGACACCGACGACCACCGCATCGGCGGGGATCCGGGTGCCGTCGGCGAGCAGCACGCCGTCGACCGTGCCTGCGCTGCCGGTGAGCTCGGCGATCCGTGCGCTCGGCCGGAGGTCGACGCCGTGCTCGCGGTGCAGGTCGGCGAAGACCTGGGCCACCTCGCGGCCGAGGACCCGCAGCAGTGGCAGTTCGGCGGCCTCCAGCACGGTGACGTGCGCTCCGGCCGACACAGCGGCGGCGGCCGTCTCCAGCCCGATCCAGCCGGCTCCGATCACCACGACCCGGCCGCCGGGCTGGAACGCGTCCTTGAGCCGGTCGCTTTCGTGGGCCTGCCGCAGGTAGTGCACGCCGGCCAGGTCAGCGCCCGGCACCGCGAGCCTGCGCGGCGCGGAGCCGGTGGTCAGCAGCAGCTTCGCGTAGCCGAGCCGGCCACCGTCGGCCGTGGTCACCTCGTGTGCGGCGGGGTCGACGGCGGTCACCCTGGTGCCCAGGCGCAGGTCGACGTCGTGCTCGGCGTACCACTGTGGTGTGTGGACGTAGATCTTCTCTCGCTCGTCCTTGCCCAGCAGGTAGCCCTTGGACAGTGGTGGACGTTCGTAGGGCCGCTCACGCTCGTCGCCGATCAGCACGACCGGCCCGGTGAAGCCCTGTTCGCGCAGGGTCTGCGCGGCCTTCGCCCCGCCCAGACCGGCCCCGACGATCACATATGCGTTGGTCATGGCTTTCCTTCCGGCGCGGTGTACGCGGTTCTCGAAGTCAGCGGATGACGCCGGTGAGGGCGAGGAACTCGCTGCGCGAGCGCGCGTCTTCGCGGAGCAGCCCGAGCAGGGTGGAGGTGATGGTCGACGAGCCGTCGGCGCGTACGCCGCGCAGGGTCATGCAGGTGTGCTCGGCTTCGATGACCACGCCGACGCCCTTCGGGTCGAGCTGGGTCTGGAGCCAGTCGGCGATCTGCTTGGTCAGGCGTTCCTGCACCTGTGGGCGGCAGGCGAAGTGCTCGACCACGCGGGCCAGTTTGGACAGTCCGAGAATCCGTTGCCCCGGCAGGTAGCCGACGTGCGCGGTGCCGACGAACGGCAGTAGGTGGTGCTCGCAGACCGACCGCACGGGGATCGCGCGGGCCAGGACGAGCTCGTCGTAACCCTCGTCGTTGGGGAACGTGGTTAGGTCGAAAGGCCGAGGGCTGAACAGCTCGGCGTAGGCGTGGGCCATCCGCCGGGGCGTGCGCCGCATGCTCTCGGTGTCGGTGCGCACCCCGAGGGCGCGCAGGAAATGGCCGGCGGCCTCTTCCGCTGCGTCGAGGTCGATGCCGTCGGACTCGTGCACTACGCGCAGTGGGGCAGGTGTCCGTCCGGTCCGGTGGGCGACGCGCTCGATCGACACGGCTTTCCTCCTCTGTGTTTCACCAACAAGTATTGGCGTAATTCACGAAGCAGGTCAAGCAGAGGAGTTCTGCTAATCGACTTTTGCGTTATGGTGGAGTGGTGACGCCCATCGAGGACCTCGCGGTGCTCGCCGACGAGCAGCGCCGGAGGATGTTCGGCTTCATCCGCCGCGTCCGCCGGCCCGTCACGCGCGAGGAGGCGGCCGCCGACGCCGGCATCTCGACCAAGCTGGCGGCCTTCCACCTCGACAAGCTCGTCGCGGCCGGCCTGCTGCGGGCGAGCCACGAGAGTCCGGGCGGCCTTCGTAGGGTCGGCCGCAAACCGAAGGTCTACGAGCTCACCGAGGTCGACATCCGGGTCAGCATCCCCGAGCGCCGGCCCGACCTGATCGCCGAGATCCTGCTCGACGCCTTGCTCACGCAGCAACCCGGCGAGCAGTCCCGGGCCGCGGCGCTGCGCACGGCCCGCGAGCGTGGCGAGTCGCTCGGCGCCGCCGAACGCGCCCGCCTCCGTCCCGGCCGGCTCGGCCCCGAACGTTCGCTGACGCTCAGCGAGGCGATGCTGGAGCGCACAGGCTTCGAGCCGGACCGCACCGCGCCGACCGGTATGCGGCTGCTCAACTGTCCGTTCCATCAGCTCGTCGAGCGCTCGGCCGAGTTGGTGTGCGGTCTCAACCACGCGTACCTGTGCGGCTTCCTCGCCGGCCTGGAGACCAGCGGTGTCGAGGCGGTTCTGGCGCCCGGGCCGGGGCGGTGCTGCGTCGAGCTACGCGAACCGGACCAGGGAGACACCCCCCTACCGACGGTTGCGGGCCAGGTGCGCGAGGGCGCCGATGAGGGTGGCGTTGAGCAGGGCGCCGACGGCGACCCCGATGAGCGGGATTGAGGCCAGCAGCGAGATGGGCGCCGTCAGGATCAGCATGTAGATCGCGGCGAACGAGGCGTCCGGGCGGGTCACCGACTGGTCGACCAGGAAGAACACCACCGCGGCGGCGACCAGCAGCAGGTAGATCCGGCTTGGCCAGTTGTCGATCGGGAAGCGGAGCCAGGACCGGGCGTGTGAGCGTGCGGGAGCGTCGGTCATCGATGCATTGTGCCGGGTGCGAGCAACGCTCGGGAATGGCGACGGCGTCGCGCTCGGGAACATCCGCTCCGGCTGCGACGCCGTGGCCACTTTCCTGCACCCCCCGCAGGCTTGGGTGCTTTCACTCAACGCCAACCTGGCCAGGCTTGTCCCGTGGTCGGTGGCGGTTTCAACCGTCCGGTGACCGACATCGATACGAATCGGGGGCCGGCACGACCCGAGTGTGCCGACCCCCGAAGCCTGATCGCACACCGGCCAACGACGGCCCGTGGGCGGGGTTGCGGCGGCGCGGGATGTCCCATTCGTACGGACAATGCAATTCGTCCAAAAGTCGCATGGTCGTGTACGCCACACTGGCCGACGTAAGGTGACGCGTATGGGCATGTTGTGCGCGGTCAGTTTCAACCGTTACGGCCGCCTCTACTACCTTGATCCCGTCGACCTGACCCCCGTGGTCGGCGACCGGGTGCTCGTCCCGACCGAGGACGGCCCCGAGGTGGCGGAGTGTGTCTGGGCCGCGCAATGGGTTGACGACGACACGTCGGGCTTCCCGAAACTGGCCGGCATGGCCACCGACGGGGACCTCGCCCGCGACGAGACCCAACGCAAGCGCAAGGCCGAGGCGAAGGCGGCGGCCAAGAAGCTGATTCGCGAACACAGCCTGCCGATGAAGGTCGTCGCCGTCGACCACGTGCTCGACGCGTCCGGCGCGAGCGCCCGCACGACGATCTACTTCACCGCGCCGCACCGGGTCGACTTCCGCTCGCTGGTCCGCGACCTGGGCGCCACCCTGCACTGCCGGGTGGAGCTTCGCCAGCTATCGGCCCGCGACTCGGCGCGGGTGCAGGGCGGCATCGGCTCCTGCGGCCGCGACCTGTGCTGCGCCACGTTCCTTAACGACTTCGAGCCGGTCACCATCCGGATGGCCAAGGACCAGGACCTGCCCCTGAACCCCTTGCGCATATCGGGCGCGTGCGGACGTCTCATGTGTTGCCTGAAATATGAGCACCCGCTCTACCAGAGCTTCCAGGCCAGCGCACCCGCCGTCGGCTCGCGCGTGACCACGCCGGAGGGCGACGGGCGAGTGGTGGCGCACAGCGTGCCGCGCGACTCGGTCGTGGTCCGTCTCGACGCGGACGGCTCGCGCTGCTCATGCAGCCGGGCCAGCGTCTGCGGCCCGCGCAAGGCGCACGACGACCAGTACGCCCCGAGTTAGCCGCCCGCCGGTCTGCCGTCCGGCGGTTGCGGCGCCTGCCGCGCCTACGGCGGTTGCGGCGCCTGCCGCGCCTACGGCGGTTGCGGCGCCCACGGCGGCCGCGGCGCCTACGGCCATTGCCGCAGTTGCGGCGCTCACCGCGGCTGCCGCAGGCTCCGCACCCCGAAAGCGTTAGTAAGGGTCCCTTGCGCTGCGGAAAGCGTTAACAAGGGGCCCTTCCTTACTCCTATCGCAGGACGAAGGGCTTGTCGGCCGCGCGGTAGACGAGTGACTGGGCCGGTTCCAGCCATGGGCGCTCGTCGGGTGCTGTCGGGTTCGGGCGCCACTCGCGGCAGATTCGGTCGACCGCGACCGGGTAGACCGTCAGCGCGCCGTCGGCCGCGATGTGCAGCCGTAGGAAGCTCTTTACGTCGTCGATGCCCTGGCCGGCGTACAACTCGTTGATGTTGACCCCGAAGCGGCCCGCGATCAGCAGGTATAGCGCGACCAACTGGGATCCCACCAACCCGGCCAGTGGTCCGTAGACCGCGAGAGCGATCAGCAGCGAGAACGGCCACGGCCAGTCCGGGAACGGGGTCATCAGCCAGAGCCAGGTGCCCAGGGCGGCCAGGGCGATCTGGGCCAGGCCGTGGCCGCCGCCCAGGAACCAGTGCCGCAACGAGCGCTTGCCCACGGCGGTCGGCGGCTTGGCGAAGAACGCGGCGCCGAGCAGCGTGACGACCAGCATGGTGACCAGCGGGATGCTGAACAGCCGCAGGCCGGTCTCGTTGCGCTGCTGCGTCGCGATGCCCGCCATCGACAGCATCAGCAGCGTCTGCAGGCCGCCGATCAGCGTCGCGAACCCGGCGTTGCGGGTCGGCAGCCGGCCGAACACGCCCCAGCCGAGGCGACGTGAGGTCGGCTTGTCGGGATAGGCGGCGGTCAGGTGGTACGGCCGCGACTGGCTGGACCGGCGCGACAGCGTGTCCGGCGGCGGCACGGTGATCTCGTCGGGCAACTCGTGGGTCGGGTAGAGGTAGGCGCCACCGCCGCCGCACGTGACCAGCTCGCGGTCGACGCCGCTGTAGCGGGCGTAGTGGTGCAGGTCGCCGGAGAGCATCAGCCGCACCCGGGCGCCGGTCGGCGCGATGATCGTGCGGATGAAGTAGTCGACCGCGTCGTACCCCTCGGAGTTCTTCTCTAGCGCCGCCTTGACCCACGACGGCTCCGGCACCGCCAGGATGATCTTGTCGTCCGGGCCGAACTCGCGGGCCGCCGCCTCGAAGTAGTTGAGCTGCGGGTCGTCGACGTACGCGCCGAACTGCTCGTCGAGCGCCAACAACCACCAGTCGGCCGGCAGCTTCACCGCGAAGTACGAGCGGGACTGCTTGGTGCGCCACCCGCCGAGTGAGGCGTCCCGCTGCCGGGCGAACAGCCGCAGGAACGCGGTCAGCCCGTCGTACCAGTCGTGGTTGCCGGGCACCGCGTAGAGCGTCGGCTGCGGCGCCGCGGAGGGCGGGCACGGCATGGCCGCCGTGTACGGGCCCTTGCAGCGGTCTTCGTAGTCCGGCGCGCTCGCCGTCGGGTAGACCTGGTCGCCGCCCATCACCAGCACCTGGCCGCGGGGCAGGGTCTGGCCGTCGAGCTCGAGCTCGGGCTGGGCCAGCAGGTAGGCGACCGAGTAGGTGGAGTTGAACCCGTCGCCCAGGTCGGCGACGTAGTCGAGCCACAGCTCGCCGTCGGTGCCGGGCTCCTGGATGACGTCGCCGGGCAGCGAGTTCTGCAGCTCGCGCTTGTCGAGGTAGGCGCCGAACAGGATGGCCAGCAGGGCGCGTATGCCGGTGCTGAGCAACAGCAGCGGCCCGAGCCAAGGCACCGGCGGGCGCGGATTGAAGCCGAGCTCGATCGGATCCATGCTGCGCGGGCGGGGGCGCCGGGTGGCCATGGCCTCGGCCTGCGGTATGCGCTCGACGGGGGGCGACACGGTGGCATCATCCGTCACGTGCGGGAGCCTAGCGGCGACTTGACCGGTACGGACAGCCGTCGATCGGGAGTCTGACCGGTGGCGTGACGCCTGGGACGGTGCCGTATGCTTGGCGGGCCGCATGACGGCACGCCGCCTTAGCTCAGTTGGCCAGAGCGACGCACTCGTAATGCGTAGGTCGACGGTTCGATTCCGTCAGGCGGCTCCACTCCAGGTTTCGCCCTTCGGGCCACGGGTAGCGGCACCGTATGAACAGTCCCGAACGGCGTTGGGATCCCTTCGCAGAGCTTCAGTCGTTGCGGGCTGAGCTAGGTCGGCTCGTGGGCTCCGGCTTCGGCCGCGGCGCGCTGAACGACATCGACCTCATGCAGTCCGACGACGCGTTCACCGTCACGGCCCGGTTGCCGGGTGTCGCGCCGGAAGAGGTCGCGCTCGACGTCGACGTGCGGGAGATCGTCGTGCGGGCACGGACCGCGCCGGTGGAGCGGGCGACGCGGGCCTTCGAGTACCGCGTGGCTTTGCCGGCCGATGTCGACCCCGATCGGGTGGACGCGACGATGGACCACGGTCTGTTGACCGTCACCCTGCCCCGGGTGGTCCGGGCCGGTCGCCGCACCATCACCCTCGGCGCCGGTGGCTCCCTCGCGGGCCGGCCGCCGTCGCCCGACGACCCGGACGCCGCGCGGGAGATGCACAGCCCGGGCCCCACGTAAGCCGGCAACCCTCCCACCAGCCCCTTGGCCAACGCCGGTCAGGGGGCTGAGCAGTGGTGCGCTACACATTTGATGGCAGATGCAGGTAACTCCGGAACAGAATTGCGCAATGAGCACCGAAGCCCCCGCCCGCCCCCAGCTGAGCCACAAGCAAATCCTCCTTCTCATGTCGGGCCTGATGCTCGGCATGCTGCTGGCGGCACTCGACCAGACGATCGTGGGCACCGCGCTCCCGACGATCGTCGGCGAGCTCGGTGGCATCAACCACTACTCGTGGGTGGTCACCGCATACCTCTTGGCGTCCACGGCGTCGACACCGCTGTACGGCAAGATCTCCGACCTGATCGGCCGCCGACCGGTCTTCCTGTTCTCGATCGGCACGTTCCTGGTCGGTTCGCTGCTCGCCGGCCTGTCGCAGAACATGACCGAGCTGATCGTCACCCGCGGCATCCAGGGCATCGGTGCCGGCGGCCTGATGACGCTCGCGTTCACGATCATCGGCGACGTCGTCTCACCCCGCGAGCGCGGCCGCTACCAGGGCCTCTTCGGTGCGACGTTCGGCCTCGCGTCGGTCGCCGGCCCGCTGGTCGGTGGCTACTTCGCGGAGACCAACTGGCGCTGGATCTTCTACATCAACGTCCCGCTGGCGATCGTCGCGATCGTCGTCGCGTACAAGGTGATGCGGTTGATCCCGTTCCGCAAGCGGGAGCACAAGATCGACTGGCTGGGCGCGGGCCTGCTCGTGGTCGGCGTGAGCGCCCTGCTGCTCGCACTGAGCTGGGGCGGCTCCGAGTACGCCTGGGGCTCGGGCACGATCCTCGGCCTGTTCGTGCTCGGTGCGGTGTTCGCGGTGCTGTTCCTGGTGCAGGAGAGCCGGGCGGCCGAGCCGATCCTGCCGCTGCACCTGTTCCGTCGGCCGACCTTCGCGCTGGCCAACGGCGCCGGCTTCATCCTCGGCCTGGTGATGTTCGGGTCGATCATCTTCATCCCGCTGTACCTGCAGATCGTCAAGGGCGCGTCGCCGACCAAGAGCGGCCTGCTGATGCTGCCGATGATGGCCGGCATCATCGTGACCTCGGTGCTGGCCGGCCGCGCGATGAGCCGGATCGGCCGCTACAAGTGGTTCCCGGTGGCTGGTTCGGTGCTGCTCGGCATCGGCATCCTGCTGTTCACCCAGCTCCAGGTCGACTCGTCGCTCGGCATCGCGTTCTGCTTCATGGTCGTGATCGGTGTCGGTCTCGGCCTGTCGATGCAGTCGCTGGTGATGGCCGTGCAGAACTCGGTCGAAATGCGTGACCTTGGCGCGGGTACGAGTGCCGCGACGTTCTTCCGTTCGCTCGGCGGCTCGTTCGGCGTGGCGATCCTGGGCTCGATCCTGAGCAGCCGGCTCGCCACCGAGACGGCCGCACGGGTGCCGGGCGCCATCGGCCAGCTCACCCCCGAGCAGGCGGCGGGCGTCCAGTCGACGCTCGGCACCGGCAGCATCTCCATCAACGAGCCGTCGAAGATCCTGGCGCTGCCGGACGTCGTACGCAACGCGATCCAGGTGTCGTTCGTCGACTCGCTGCACACGGTGTTCCTGGTCGCCGGCCTGACCGCGATCATCGCGGTGGTGGTCACGCTGCTGGTGCCGGACAAGGAGCTGCGCGGCGGCCCGGCCGCCGACCGGCCGCCGACGCCGGCCGAGATGGAAGCGCGCGCGGAAACCCTGATCTGACCGTATGGCCCACTGTGAGCTGCGCCACTAGGTTGTTGGTATGCGCAGCACGATGATGGACGCCCCCCTCCTCGTCTCCCGGATCCTCGAGCACGGCGCGACCGTGCACGGCGCCTCCGAGGTGGTGACCTGGACGGGTGCCGAGCCGAGGCGGATGAGCTACGCCGAGGTCGGCGCGGCGGCGGCCCAACTGGCCCATGCCCTCCGCGACGACCTCGGCGTGACCGGCGACCAGCGGGTCGCGACGTTCCAGTTCAACAACAACGAGCATCTCGTCGCTTACTTCGCGGTGCCGAGCATGGGTGCGGTGCTGCACACCCTCAACATCCGGCTGTTCCCCGACCAGGTGTCCTACATCGCCAACCACGCCGAGGACAGCGTGGTCATCGTCGACTCGGCGCTGATCCCGTTGCTGGCCAAGGTGCTGCCGCAGATGTCAACGGTCGAGCACGTGGTGGTGGTCGGTGGCGGCGACCCGGCACCGCTGGCCGGCAGCGTCACCATCCACCACTGGGACGACCTGCTGGCCGGCAAGCCGACGACGTACGACTGGCCCGAGCTCGACGAGCGCGACGCGGCCGCCCTCTGTTACACGTCCGGGACGACCGGCAACCCCAAGGGTGTCGCATACTCGCACCGCTCCATCTGGCTGCACTCGATGGAGGTGTGCATGCCGGAGGCGTTCGGCCTCGCCTCCACCGACCGCGAGCTGGCCATCGTGCCCATGTTCCACGCGATGTCGTGGGGCATCCCGTTCGCCGCGTTCATGTCCGGCGCGTCGCTGATCATGCCGGATCGCTTCCTGCAGGGCGCGCCGATCGCCGAGATGATCGCGGCGCTCCAGCCGACCAAGGCCGGCGCGGTGCCGACCATCTGGAACGACGTGCTCGGCCACCTGGCCACAGGTTCGTCGTTGCGCGAGGCCATCGTCGGCGGCTCGGCCTGCCCGCCCGCGCTGATGGACGCGTACGCCGAGCGCTTCGGCATCCAGATCGTGCACGCGTGGGGCATGACCGAGATGTCGCCGCTCGGCTCGGTGTCCCGCCCACCGGCGGGCGCGACGGGCGACGCGTTGCTGGCCTACCGCGACAGCCAGGGCCGCTTCCCAGCCGGTGTGCAGGCGAGGATCATCGGTCCGCTGGGCGAGCAGGTCCCGGCCGACGGCGAGTCGGTCGGCGAGCTGGAGGTCCGCGGCCCCTGGGTCACGGCGCACTACCTGGGCGAGGAAGAGCCGGACCCGGAGAAGTTCCGCGACGGCTGGCTCCGCACGGGCGACGTCGGCACGTTGTCCGCGGACGGCTACCTGATCCTGACGGACCGAGCCAAAGACGTGATCAAGTCGGGCGGCGAGTGGATCTCGTCGGTCGAGCTGGAGAACGTGCTGATGGCCCACCCGGCCGTGCTCGAGGCCTGCGTGGTCGGTGTGCCCGACGAGCGCTGGGACGAGCGCCCGCTGGCCACGGTGGTGATCCGCGAGGGCAGCACGGCGACCCCGGATGAACTGCGCGCCTTCCTGGCGGAGCGGATGCCGAAGTGGCAGCTCCCGGAGCGGTGGAGCTTCATCCAGGAGGTCCCGAAGACCTCGGTGGGCAAGTTCGACAAGAAACGAGTCCGCTCCGACTACGCCGGCGGCGCCCTGGAGGTCCACACCCTCGACTGAACTCGATTGTGGCTGGCGTACGTTGTGCGTACGCTTTGGTCATGAGCGGGAAGGCTGAGCGACTGCACCTACGTCTCGACCCGGAGCAGAAGGCGCTTCTCGAGGCCGCGAGTGAGGCGACCGGCTCGACGCTCTCGACGTTCGTGCTGTCCGCTGCCACCGAGGCGGCGGCCGGCGTGCTCGCCGACCGGCGGGTCTTCGTGCTCGACGACGACGCCTGGCGCGCCTTCGACGAGGCGCTGGAGCGTCCGGCTGGCACTGTCTCCGGCTTGCGCGAGCTGCTCACGGCGCCCACGGTGCTCGATCCCGACGAGTCGGAGGGCGAGGGGTGAGTTTCCGTTTCTCGGCGGTCGAGCCGCTCGCCCCGATGCACAACGTGGTCGGGTTCGACTGCGGCTCCGCCGCGCAGTCGGAGTGGCTGACCGAGCACGCGCTCCAGGCGCACCGTGCCGGTCTGTCCCGGGTCTATGTGGTGCGCGGCATCGAAGACGGGCTCGATCGGGTGGTCGGCTATTACGCGTTGGCTGCCGGCAGCGTCGCCCCGGCATCCGCGACTCGGCGCATGATGCACGGCGCCGGTCGCTACCATCAGCCAATCGTTCTGCTGACCCGACTCGGGGTCGACAGAGCGGTGCAGGGGGTGGGTCTTGGCCGAGCCCTTGTTGTCGACGCGCTGCGCCGGATCGCGGGCGCGGCCGAGGTGATCGGCGTGCGCGCGGCACTGATCCACTGTGAGTCAACGTCGGCGCGCGACTTCTACCTGCGGCTGGCCGCCTTCGAGCCCAGTCCCACTGATCCGATGCACTTGCTGCTGCTCATCAAGGACCTCCGCCGAGCACTCAACCCGAATGCCGAGCTGCTGGCGGTGGCCTCCGACGCGGGCCGCGATGATCGGCAAGACACCGCCTAGGCGGACTTGCGGGTGGTCTTCTTCGCTGCTGCCTTTTTCGCCGCCGGCTCGTCCTTCTTGGCCGCTGTCTTCTTCGCGGGTGCTGCCTTCTTGGCCGCCGGCGCGGACTTCTTCGCCGCCTTCTTAGCGGCGGTGATCGGGGTGGCCGGGCGGGCTTCGCCGTCGTCGGTCTCGGCCGGGGCCTCGCCGCGGGCCGCGCGAGCCCGCTCGACCGACGCCTTCAGCGCCGCCATCAGGTCGACCGCCGCCGACGGGGCCTCTTCCTGCTCCTCGGGCTGGACGATCTCGCGGCCCTCGACCTTGGCGTCGATGACCTCCTGGAGCGCGGCCCGGTAGTCGTCGGTGAACGCGTCCGGTACGAAGTCGCCGGCCATCGAGTCGACCAGTGAGCTCGCCATCGCCAGCTCGGGCGGGCGGACCGAGATGTCCTCGTCGAGGAAGCCGAAGTCGGCCTTGCGGATCTCGTCGGGCCACAACATGGTGTTGAGCACCAGCACGCCCTCGCGGACTCGCAGCGTGGCCAATTGCTCGCGCTGGCGGAGGGCGACCTTGACGATCGCGACCCGCTCCGAGTCGGCCAGGGCGTCGCGGAGCAGCACATAGGGCTTGGTCGCCGTGCCCTCGGGCTCCATGAAGTAGGCCTTGTTGTAGAGGATCGGGTCGACCTGGTCGGCCGGCACGAACTCCAGCACGTCGATGGACCGCGAGGTCGAGAGCGGCAGGTCGGCGAAGTCCTCGTCGCTCAGGACGACCATCTCGCCGCCGCCGATGTCGTAGCCCTTGGCGATGTCGTCGTAGGTGACCTCTTCGCCGCAGACCGAGCAGGTGCGCTTGTAGCGGATCCGGCCGCCGTCTTCCCGGTGCACCTGGTGGAACCGGATGTCCTTTTCTTCGGTCGCCGAATAGAGCCGAACCGCGATCGACACCAAGCCGAACGAAACGGCGCCCTTCCAGATCGCCCGCATGTCGCTCCCATCGTGCTCGCCGGAAACCCCCGCCGCCGGATAGCAGCCCAGTCACCGACCATGCTCGCACCGTTGCGGTCCTTATGACCAGCATCGGCGGCGCCTAAGGTGGGTGGCGTGCCGAGCGCACCGATCAAACCGATGCTGGCCACCACGGGTGACCTGCCGTCCGGCGGCGGGTGGATTTACGAGTTCAAATGGGACGGCGTGCGCGCCATTGCCGATATCTCGCAGGGGCGACGCCGGATCTGGGCGCGTTCCGGTGCGGAGATCACGGCCGCTTATCCAGAGTTGGAAGGGCTCGCCAACGCGACCGATGACGCGTTGTTCGACGGCGAAGTCGTTGTCTTCGACGCGCAGGGTGTGCCGTCGTTCACTCAACTGGCCGAGCGCATGCACGTCCGCGACAAGATCCGCGCGGCCCGGCTCGCGGCCAGTCTTCCGGTCACCTACATGATCTTCGACTTGCTGCGGCTGGACGGGGAAGACCTGACCCACCGACCCTGGGCCGAGCGGCGGGCCGCGCTCGACGGGCTGGGCCTGGGAGCACCCCGTTGGGCGGTGCCGCCCACCTTCACCGACGGCGAGGCGACCCTGGCCGCCGCGGAGGAATACCAGCTCGAGGGCGTGGTCGCCAAGCGGGACGGGTCGATCTACCGCGCGGGCGCCCGTACCCCCGACTGGGTCAAGGTCAAGTTGGAGAGCACCGCCGAGTTCGTGATCGGCGGTTGGCGGCCCGGCGTTCGCAAGATCGGCGGGCTGCTGGTCGGCGCGCCCACCGACCACGGTTTGGCCTTCCGCGGCCGGGTGGGCGGCGGGATCAGCTCGGCGGCCGAGCGGGCGCTGCTCAAGGTCCTCGAACCGCTGGTCACCAAGACCAGCCCGTTCGTCACCGGGGACCAGTCCGTGCCCCGGGAGGATGCCCGCGGCGCTATCTGGGTAAAGCCTGACATCGTGCTAGAAGTGCGATATGGCCAGCGGACCCCCGACGGACGCCTCCGGTTTCCGCGGTACCTCCGCCTGCGCCCCGACCTGACGGCGGAGGACGTGACCGATGGCTAAGCAGCCGGCCCGGATCCGGGTCGATGTCGAAGGGCAGGAGGTGGAGCTGTCCAACCTGGACAAGGTGCTCTACCCCGCGGCCGGGTTCACCAAGGGCGAGGTCATCCACTACTACACCCAGGTCGGCCCGATCCTGCTGCCGCACCTGCGCGACCGGGCGCTGACCCGGATCCGTTACCCGAACGGCGTCGACGGCCCGTCGTTCTTCGAGAAGAACGCACCCGGCGGCACGCCGAAATGGGTGCGCCTCAAAGAGCTCCCGACGCCGGGTTCGAGCCAGGGCCGGGAGACCATCGACTTCGTGGTCTGCGATGACCTGCCCACCCTGGTGTGGGTGGCCAACATGGCCGGCCTCGAGCTGCACACTCCGCAGTGGCGCATCGGCCGGACCAAGGAGCCCAAGCCCGACCTGCTGGTCGTCGACCTCGACCCGGGCGCCCCGGCCGCACTCGCCGAGTGCGCGGCGGTCGCGGTGCTGTTGCGGGAACGGCTGGCGCAGGACGGCATCGACAGCTACCCGAAGACCTCCGGCAAGAAGGGCATGCAGCTCTGCTGCCCGATCGCCGGAACACAGAACGCCGAGATCGTCACCGGGTACGCGAAGGTGGTGGCCGAGGAACTGGAGAAGGCCCACCCACGCCAGATCGTCTCGAAGATGGCGAAGAACCTGCGGCCGGGCAAGGTGTTCATCGACTGGAGCCAGAACAACGCGGCCAAGACCACGGTCGCGGCGTACTCGTTGCGGGCCCAGCCGACGCCAACCGTCTCGACCCCGCTGACCTGGGACGAGGTCGAGGACGGCGCGGTGCGCCAGTTCACCGCCATGGAGGTGCTCGAACGCGTCGACGAGCTAGGCGACCTGATGGCACCACTGCTGGAGAAGGGCCCGAAGGTGCCCGACAGCCCCCCGGCCGTCGGGCCCCGCGTCAGTCGCTAGCGAGCACGTCGTCGGCGTCGACGATGGTGTACGCGTAGCCCTGCTCGGCCAGGAACCGCTGGCGGTGCGCGGCGTACTCGGTGTCGATCGTGTCCCGGGACACCACCGTGTAGAAGTGGGCCTGCCGGCCGTCGGACTTCGGCCGCAGCACCCGGCCCAGCCGCTGGGCCTCCTCCTGGCGCGAGCCGAACGTGCCGGACACCTGGATCGCCACCGCCGCCTCGGGCAGGTCGATCGAGAAGTTGCCGACCTTGGAGATCACCAGCGTCGGGATCTCGCCCGAGCGGAACGCGTCGAACAGCCGCTCGCGTTCCTTGTTGGTGGTGGCGCCCTGCACGATCGGCGCGTCGAGATAGTCGCCGATCTGGTGGAGCTGCTCGATGTACGCCCCGATCACCAGGATCTGGTCGTTCTTGTGCTTGTCGACCAGGGCGCGGACCACCGGCAGCTTGGTGCGCGCCGTCGCCGCCGCGCGGTAGCGCTCGTCGGTCTCCGCCGTCGCGTACGACATGCGCTCCTCGTCGGTGAGGGTGACCCGCACCTCGGTGCACTCGGCCGGCGCGATCCAGCCCTGCGACTCGATGTCCTTCCACGGCGCGTCGTAGCGCTTCGGGCCGATCAGCGAGAACACGTCGCCCTCGCGGCCGTCTTCGCGGACCAGCGTCGCGGTCAGGCCGAGCCGGCGGCGCGCCTGGAGGTCGGCGGTGAACCGGAAGATCGGCGCGGGCAGCAGGTGCACCTCGTCGTAGATGACCAGGCCCCAGTCGCGCGCACCGAACAGGTCGAGGTGGGCGAACGCCCCGTTGCGCCGGGTGGTCAGCACCTGGTACGTGGCGATGGTGACCGGGCGGATCTCCTTGCGCTCGCCCGAGTACTCGCCGATCTCCTCCTCGGTCAGCGACGTGCGGGCGATCAGCTCGCGCTTCCACTGCCGCCCGGCGACCGTGTTGGTGACCAGGATCAGCGTGGTCGCCTTGGCCTCGGCCATCGCCGCCGCGCCGACCAGCGTCTTGCCGGCGCCGCAGGGGAGCACCACCACGCCGGAGCCGCCGGCCCAGAACGACTGGACCGCTTCCTGCTGATATGACCGAAGCTGCCAACCGTCCTGGGCAAGGTCGATCTCGTGCGCCTCGCCGTCGACGTAGCCCGCCAGGTCTTCGGCCGGCCAACCCAGCTTGAGCAGCGCCTGCTTGAGCCGGCCGCGCTCGGAGGGGTGCACGATGATCGTGTCGTCGTCGACCTTGTTGCCGAACATCCCGGCCAGCTTCTTGCTCTTGGTCACCTCGACCAGCACGACCCGGTCGGTGGCCTGCAACACCAGGCCGTGCGTCGGGTGGTTGACGAGCTGCAGCCGGCCGTAGCGGTCCATCGTCTCGGCGACGTCGACCAGCAGGGAGTGCGGCACGGGGTAGCGCGAGAACTTGATCAGCGAGTCGACCACACCCTCGGCGTCGTGGCCGGCGGCGCGGGCGTTCCACAGGCCGAGCGGGGTCAGCCGGTAGGTGTGCACGTGTTCCGGTGAGCGTTCGAGCTCGGCGAACGGCGCGATGGCCATCCGGCAGGCGACCGCATCGGGATGGTCGACCTCGAGCAACAGGGTCTTGTCGGACTGGACGATCAACGGGCCGTCGTTCACGCGGGCACTCCCCGAAAAGGGTCTGGAAGGCGACCCTCCAGTGTTGCACGAAAGAAAACGCCGGGTGGTCCGCAACCTGTGGAGGTTCCGGGACGTCTATGAAGCGACGACAGTCCTGGGGAGGGCCTCGATGCACGGTGTGCGCGGAACGACCATGCGTCTCGTTGCCGTTGCTGTCGTCACGGTGGTCGGTGCCGGCGCGTGCACGTTCGCGCCGTCGCAGTCGTCGGCGTCGGGCGCAGGTCCGGTGCCGGTGAGTGCGACGGTCGGAACGGGGGCGAGCGGCCCGCCGGAACCGACTGCCAATCCTTCCACGGTTGCCCCAAAGCCCGACAAAACCCCACAAAAGCCGAAGGTCAAGCCGAAGCCAAAACCAGCCGGCTGCCCGACGGGTGAGCGCCAACGCGACGTCGAGGCCGCGTTGTCCGACCTCGGTTCGTTCGGCACGATCACCATCGACGGCAAGCAGTCGGCGCAGGACTGCCAGGCCATCAAGCGCTTCCAACGGCGGTTCGGGATCTCGCCGGCCGAGGGCCGGGCTGGGCCGACCACGGCCTCCGTGGCCAAGCGGCTCGCCAACACCGACCCGCGCAAGTGCGAGGCCGGCAAGGGGCTGACCTTCTGCGTCGACCTGACCAACCAGACGGTGCTGGCCATCCGCGGTGGCAAGGTCATCCTGGGGCCGACGGTCACCCGCACCGGCATGTCCGGGGGCTTCCAGACGCCGGCCGGCAACTACAAGGTCAACTTCCGCAACGTCAAGGAATGGTCCGACCCGTACGAGGTGTGGCTGCCCTACTGGCAGCACTTCGTCGACGGGATGGGCTTCCACGAGACGACCACCTACATCCACAACGGCGCGATCGGCTCACACGGCTGCGTCAACCTGCTGCCCGCCGACGCGCGCAAGCTGTGGAGCCTGGGCAAGGTCGGCACACCGGTCCACGTGTACGGGCGGCGCCCCGGCACCTAGACCGCGTTAGCCGATCGATGCGACTCTTGGTTCATGGCCGTCGATGAACGGGACGGGGCGGTGGTCGCGCCGGTGTCCTGGCTGACCGTCGCCTCGTACACGCTGATGGGTGTTGGCCTGATCGCCTGGTTCCTTTATGGCTGGTTGGTGCAGCGGCAGGGCCTGGTCAACTCGATCGGCGAGACCGCGGGCACCGGCTTCGCCGTCCTGCTGATCATCTCGATCATCGGAAGCGTCCGCCGCGCCCGCGGTTAGGGCAGCCCTACCGACAAGAGGCCCGTGGGCGTGACTGCTTCGGCGCCGCCCAGCCGGTGCAATTGGCAGCGTGGACACGCAGACGAGACACCTACCGGCGGAGCCGCCGGCCGCGACCGCACCGGCGGTCGAACTCCAGGCAGTCACCCGGGTGTACGGCTCGCGCACCGCCGAGGTCCGGGCGCTGGACAATGTGGACATCGGCTTTCCCGCCGGATCCTGGACGGCCGTGATGGGTCCGTCGGGATCCGGCAAGTCGACGTTGCTGCACTGCGCCGCCGGCCTCGAACGGGTCAGCGACGGCCGGGTCCGGATCGCCGGCCAGGACATCACCGACGCCTCGGACCACGAGTTGACCCGGCTGCGCCGTACCGTCGTGGGCTTCGTCTTCCAGAGTTTCAATCTCATCGGGTCGCTGTCCGCCGAGCAGAACGTGGCGATGCCGCTGCGGCTGGCCGGCCGCCGGCCGCAACGCCGGGAAGTCCGCGATGTGCTCGCCTCGGTGGGTCTGGCGGACCGGGCGCGGCACCGCCCGGCCGAGCTCTCCGGTGGCCAGCAGCAGCGGGTCGCGATCGCCCGGGCGATGGTGACCCGGCCGGCGGTGCTCTTCGCCGACGAGCCGACCGGGGCGCTGGACACCCGCACGGCCCGCACGGTGCTGAGCATGCTGCGCGCGATGGTCGACAACAGTGGGCAGACGATCGTCATGGTCACCCACGACCCGGCCGCCGCGGCCAGCGCCGACCGGGTGGTCTTCCTCGGCGACGGGCGGGTGGTCGACGCGCTGGAGCGGCCGACCACCCGCGAGGTCGCCGACCGACTCGCGCGCTGGGAGGAGTAGGCCATGCTGCGGATGTCGTGGAGCACGTTCCGGGACCGCTGGCCGGTCTTCCTCGGCGCGATCATCAGCGTCTGCCTGGGCGTCGCGCTCGTGCAGTCGTCGTTGCTGACTCTGGTCTCCGCGGCCACGGCGAAGGTGCCGCCGGGGCTGTCCGCGGTGGAGGAGCGGGCGATCCGGGACGGTTACGTCGGGGCGATCTCGCTGCTCGGCATGACGCTGGGCCTGGCCTTCTTCGTCGCCATCTTCGTGGTGAGCTCGACCTTCGCCTTCACCGTCGCGCAGCGGCGCCGCGACCTGGCCCTGTTGCGGCTGACCGGCGCCGGCCGGCGGCAGGTCCGCACGCTGTTGGTAGGCGAGGCCCTGCTGCTGGGCGTCATCGGCTCGGCGCTGGGCATGCTGGTCGGTCTGCCGTTGATGCGGCTGCAGACAACGATGCTGACCACGTTCGAGTTCGCGCCACCGGGATTCACCGCGCAGTGGCGTGACTGGATCATCGCGGTCTCCGCCGGCACCGGTGTCGGCGTCGCGGTGCTCGGCGTGCTCGCCGCGTCGCGCCGGGCCGCCCGGGTCCAGCCGCTCGAGGCACTGCGCGACCTCGGCGGCGCCGCACGCGTGATGACCGCCTCCCGCTGGGTGTTCGGCGTGCTCTTTCTCGCCGGCAGCGTCGCGCTGCTGATCCTGGTGTCGGCGGTGGGCGGCGAGGCCGCGCTGCCTTTGTCGATCAACGCGACGTTCACCCTGGTCACGGCGTTCGCATTGCTCGCACCGTTGGTCGTGCCGCTGGTGGCCGCGCCGTTCGGGCTGGTCTTCCGCGGCAAGCTCGGGCTGCTGGCCCAGGCCAACCTGCGCACCGGTGTGCGGCGCAGCGCGTCGACCGCGGCTCCGATCATGGTGCTGGTCGCGTTCGTCGTCGGCATGGCCGGCACGACCGGGACGTTGACCGAGGCGTCGCGACAGGAGATCACCCGAGAGTTGCGCGGCGACCTGGTGCTCAACACGGACCGGCCGGTCGGCGATCAGGTAGCGGCGGCACCGGGCGTGACCGGGGTTTCCGAACAGGCGCCGGTCAGCTTCGACATCGGCACCGACGAGGGCGAGGACGGGGTGGAGTGGGAGTCCGCCGACGGCCTCGCGATCTTCCCTGCGGCGTACGAGGAGACCCACCGAGCGGCGGTGACGTCCGGCAACCTCGCCGACCTGCGCGGCGCGTCGGTCGCGGTGACGCCCAGCGTCGGGGGCTGGAAGGTCGGCGACACGATGCCGGTGCACCTCACGGGCGGTCCGGACCAGTTGCGCGTCGTCGCGCTGCTCCCGGAGACGCTGTCCGGCCCGGCGGTGCTGCTCTCGCCGGACCTCATGCCGGACGGCCCACGGCAGTACGTCGTGCGGGCCACGGATCCCGCCGCGGCGGCCACCGGGCTGGCCACGTTGGGGCAGGTCATGACCGCCGGGGCGTGGGTCGACGAATACAACGACCAGCAGCAACGGACCAACACCAACGTGATGGTCGCGCTCATGGGAATGGCGATGGTCTACACGCTCATCGCGATGGTCAACGCCGTCGTGATCGCCGCGTCGGACCGGCGGGCCGAGTTCGCCGCGGCCCGGGTCACCGGCTTGACCAGAAGTCAGGTGGTCGGCACCGCGCTCGCGGAGTCGGTGGCCGTCGTGGCGATCGGTGTGCTGCTCGGAGTGCTCGCGGCCACCGGCACCATCGTCGGCATGGCCTCGGCGGTCCGCGACATGATCGGGATCAACGTGACCAGCCTGCCGTGGTCGATGTTCGGCGCCGTGGTCGCCATCGCCCTCGCGGTGGTTGCCGTGTCCAGCGTCCTGTCCACCCTCTCGGCCACCCGCACACCACCGATCCGGCTGGTCGCGGCCCGGGAGTAATCAGTCGAGGACGGCGGCGCTCACGCGGTGGAGGGCGAAGGTGTGCAGCATCTCGGTGCGTTCGTCCTCCGCCCGCAGGTAGCCCGCGCCGATCGAGACCGGGCGGACCAGCCGGGAGGTGGTCGAGCCGTGCGCGTCGACGTAGCCGACCCAGACCAGCGCCTTGTCGCGGATCGCCTGTTGGAGCACGGCCAGCGCCTGGCTGTGGGTCTGCACCGCGACCGGCCCGGAGCCGTTGCCGGGCCGCACCGCGGCCGGTGCGCGCCGGGCCGTCCGGGAGGCCACGTCGCCGCGCCGGATCTGCTCCACGATGCCGAGCAGGCGCGGTTGGGTGAGTTGGACGCCGGCGATCGCGTCGACCGAGGCGGACGCGCCCAACCGGGCCAGCCCGCTGCCGCGGGCCGGTGCGCGACGCACCCGGACGCGGCCGCGGACGGTCGCACCGTTCGCGTCCTCCGGCACGGGTGCGTAGCCCGCCTCGCGTAGGTCCTGCAGGAGCCGTGCGCTCGGCATCGGCGTGACCAGCACGGTCGGGGCCAGCTTGCGCAGCGCCAGCCCAGACAGGCGGCGGTCGGCGAGCACCTCCGCGACCAGCGACTCGTCGTCGCTGCGCAGGTAGGAGCCGGCGCCGCCGACCCGCAGGCCACCGTGCCGGCGGGCCACGTCGTCGATCAGGTACGTGAGCGCCTGCGGCACCGGGGTGCGCGACCGGCGGCGGAACAGCGCGTGCAGGTCGTCAGCGGCGTAGCCGGTGTCGAGCGCGTGCCGCACGGCTTCCGGGGTGACCCGGTAGACGCTGGCGCCGCCGGCCGACTCCGGCTCCGCGACCACGTCGAGCTCCGCGGCCAGGTCCGGGACGGGCGGCCCGGGCACGACGACGCTCAGGTCGGCCTGGAGCAGGAAGTGGTCGACCGGGGCGGGCAACAGGGCGTCGAGGACCTTGACCGTGCTCGGCGGGTCGTCCGGCGAGAGGGCACCTTCCGCGCGCATGCCCAACGGGTCGGCGGCGACGCGTTCGTCGTGCCCGAGCTCGGCGGCGTCGTCGGCCAGCAGGGCCCGGCCGTGCGCGGTCAGCGCGCCGAGGCCGGTGACGCCGAACAATGCGGCCTCGGTGAGCACCTCGCGGTAGGCGTTCTCCCGTCCCCGGGTGCGCCGCGGCGCCTCCCAGTCGAGCAGGCCGAGCAGTTCGTCGGCGGCCGGCGCGGTGCCGGGCGGCTGGGCGACGAGGATGCCGAGCACCGCCCGCCGGGTGGCCGGGGCGC
Source organism: Asanoa ishikariensis (assembly GCF_900107455.1). Lineage (GTDB taxonomy): Bacteria > Actinomycetota > Actinomycetes > Mycobacteriales > Micromonosporaceae > Asanoa > Asanoa ishikariensis. The sequence goes on from NZ_FNQB01000001.1 coordinate 791,966, forward strand.
CGGAGCGCTCGACCTCGAGCGCCAGCACGGTGATCGGACGGTCCCGTTCGTCGCGCTGCCCGATCAGGCCGGGCTGGCGGGTCATGGTCAGCCAGGCGCCCGCGAGGTCGGTCCAGCGACGAGCGATCGACGAGGCGCGCCAGACGTCGAAGCGGGCGGTCGGCAGCACCTGGGCGTCTGGAATGGGCCGACCGACCGGTGCCGCGTGCGCGTCGGCCTCGCCGGCCAGCCCGGCTGCGTACGCGGCCTCCAGCAGGGTCGCCGCGGTGGCGTCGTCGAGCCCGGCGGACCGGGCCAGCCGGCGCAGCTCGCGCACGCCGATGCCACCGGAGCGCAGCACCGCGGCCGGCTCCGCCTCCAGCGCGACCAGCAGCGCTTCGGTGTGACGCACCGTGTCCATCGCCTGGCCCGCGCCCGCGGAGTCGGCGGCCTTCGGCTCCCGAGCGGGAGCGTTGATCTTCGGCGGGGTTGGATGCAGCGGGCCCAGCGGGCCGGTTTCCCGGCGCAGCAGCAGGCCGATCTCGCGGGGCAGCTCGAAGCCGCCACTGGGCACCGGCACCAGCAGGGCATTGTCGACCAGCCAGCGCACCGGGGACCCGGCGTCGCCGCCTCCGGCCAGCGTGCCGACCGGCGGGCCGGCGGCGAGCCGGTCGAGCACCGCGCGGGCCGGCTGCGGCGCGGCGAGCACCGTGCGGCGCAGCCGGGCCGGGTCGGCGACCAGCTCCGCGGCGCTCGCGTCGAGCAGGCCGGCGGGCCGGCCAAGACCGGCCGGGTACGGGGAGGACACCTCGTCGACGCCGACAGTGATGGACAGCGCGTTCTCCGGGCCGTAGAGCACGAACCGGGCACGCAGGCGGTCGATGGCGGCGCGGGCGGTGTCCCGGTCGACCCCGGTGGCCAGCGTGAAGATCGTTTCTAGGCTGGTCGTCTCGTCCGGGCCGCCCCGGCTCAACCGGGCCGCGTCGAGGATCTCCAGGGTGAACCGGTCGAAGCCGTCGAGGACCCGGGCGATCGACGCGCGGGTCTGGGCACGCAGCGCCAAGGCGGACAGGTCGGACGGCACGGGGACGACCAGATCCGGACGCATGCGCAGCAAAGCCGCGAGCGCCTCGTCTGGGAGTGACCGAAGTTGGTCGACGAGCATGGTAGTCATCGCCTTACCACGCTATCCGGCCGACGGCTCCGGTGCGGGCGGGGTCGCCCAGCCGATGTGCGACCATCGCTCAGGTGATCACGGAACTGGCAGTCGGGTTCGACTTCGACATGACCCTGGCCGACACCCGGGCCGGCATCGCAGCGGCCTTCCGCGAGCTGACCGCCGTCACCGGCACCTATGTGGACGAACAGCTCGCCATTTCCCGGCTGGGCCCGCCGCTGCGCACCGAACTGGCCAACTGGTTCCCGCCGGAGGAGCTCGAAGAAGCCGTCACGACCTACCGCGCGTTGTACGAGCACCACGCGATCGAGCCGACCGTCCTGTTGCCGGGCGCCCGGGCGGCCGTCGACGCCGTGCACGACCTCGGCGGCCGTGTGGTGGTTGTCACGTCGAAGCTGGGCCGGCTGGCCGAGATCCACCTCCGACACCTGGGCCTGCCCGTGGACGCGGTGGCCGGCGACCTGTTCGCGGAGGGCAAGGCGACCGCGCTGACCACGTACGGCTGTGGCATCTATGTCGGTGACCACGTGGCCGACATGGTGGCCGCGCGGACGGCCAAGGTGCCCGGCGTCGCCGTGACGACCGGCCCCTGTTCCGCCGATGAGCTCAGCGCGGCCGGCGCACGGCTGGTTCTGGCCGATCTCCGGGAATTCTCGGCGGCGCTTCCGGGCTTGGTCCAGCTAGCCTTGTGACGTCAGCAATTCCGGCGCGAGGTTCAGTGAGGGTGCAGTGCCGACCGGGCGAGTGAAGTGGTTCGACGCGACCAAGGGATACGGGTTCGTCACCAGTGACGAGGGTGGCGACGTGTTCCTACCCAAGGGCGCCTTGCCTGCCGGCGTAACCGAGCTGAAAGGTGGCCAGCGGATCGAGTTCGGCGTGGTCGACAGCCGCAAGGGCGCGCAGGCGCTCGGCGTCAAGCTGCTCGACGCGCCGCCGTCGATGGCGGAGCTGCGCCGCCGACCCGCGGACGAGCTCCAGAGCATGGTCGAAGACATGATCAAGGTGCTCGAGGCGCGGGTCCAGCCGGACCTGCGGCGGGGCCGGTTCCCCGACAAGAAGACCGCAGCCCAGGTGGCTCAGCTACTCCACGCGGTGGCGCGCGAGCTCGAGATCTGAGGCACCAACCCGGCGTCGGTCGCACGGCCGAGCAGGGCCTCGATCGCCTTTCGGCCTTCGGCGCCCAGGTCCTCGGTGAACTCGTTGACGTACAGCCCGATGTGCTGGTCGACGACCGCCTGCTCCATCTCCTGGGCGTGCGCGAGCACGTAGTCGCGGCTGGCCGCCGGGTTGGCCCAGGCCTGGCGGACCGAGTCACGGATCCATTCCGTGGCCGCCGCCGGGTCCACCGTGCCCCGCTTGGCCAGGATCGCGCCGAGCGGGATCGGCAGGCCGGTGTCGCCCTCCCACCACTCGCCGAGGTCGACCAGCGCGGTCAGGCCGTGCCTCGGGTAGGTGAACCGGGCTTCGTGGATCACCAGGCCGGCGTCGTACCGGCCGGCCGCGACCGCGGGCATGATCTCGTGGAACGGCACCACGTCGATCGCCGCCGGCTGCTGCCCCTGCGCCCACAGCCGGAACAGCAGGTACGCCGTGGTGCGGTCACCCGGCACCGCGACCCGGGCGCCGTCGAGGTGCTGCGGGCCGTCCTGTCTGGTCAGCACCAGCGGGCCGCAGCCCCGGCCGAGCGCGCCGCCGCACGGCAGCAGCTCGTAGTCGTCCAACAACCAGGGCAGCGCCGCGTAGCTGACCTTGACCAGGTCGAACTCGCCCTGCTCGGCCGCCGTGTTGGTCACGTCGACGTCCGCGTACGTCACCTCGACCGGCGGCGCACCTTTGACCAGGCCGTGCGCGAGGGCGTGGAACACGAACGTGTCGTTGGGGCACGGCGAGAAAGCCAGCTTGAGCGCCATGCCAGTCACGCTAGCCCCAGTGCCTTGCCCGCCTTGGTGAGGGCGGCCAGCGCCGCCGGGAACCGCCAGCTTGACCGGTCGCGTGGTCCGATCACGTTGGAGATCGTTCTGACCTCGGCGAACGGGAGGCCGGCCGCCGCGCAGGCGACGCCGTAGCCCTCCATTCCCTCGGCCACCGCGTCGGGGAAACGGGTGGCGAGCGTCTCGGTCGACGCGGCCGTGCCCGTGACGGTGCTCACGGTCAGCACGGTGCCGACGGCCGCGCCGGGCAGCGCGGCGCGCAGCCCGGCGACCAGGTCGGGGTCGGCCTCGAACCGGGCCGAGCCGAAGCCGAGGTCGTCGATCGGCAGGAAACCGTCGGGGCTCTCCGCACCCAGGTCTGCGGCGATGGCGTGCGTGGCGATCGCGATGTCGCCGATGTTGATTCGCCCGGCGAAGCCGCCGCCAATGCCCAGGCAGACCACGCCCTGGTACGGGCGGCCGGCGGCTTCGGCCAGGGCGAGCAGCCGTGCGGTGCCCGCGGCGGCCGCGGCCGGACCGACACCGACGGCGGACACGGTGAGCCGGCCGTCGAGCCCGGCCCGGACCGCCTCGGCTTCCACCTCGACGGCCGTCACGATGAGCAGCCCGGTCACGCCGGCGGCCCCGCGGTGTCGCGCCACGGGTCCTCGGGCGGCGCGTCGACCGGGTTGCTCGGCCGGTAGACGTGATAGCCGGGCGGCGCCACGGCGGTGTCCTGCTTGGTGGTGCCGCCCAGGTCTGGCTCGACCGCGGGCATCGGCAGGGTTTTCTGCTCCGGGCGTTGCCGGCGCCACCAGCGGCGGCCGGCCTTGGGCAGCTCAGTGGTCCGCGACTCCGCGCGGGGCCGGGGCGGCGTGCCTGGGCGCTGTGCGCCGGTGGCGCCCGGCCGCGCCGAGTCGGCGGAGGCCCCCGGCCTCCGTGAGTCGGTGGCGGCATCCGGCCGTGTTGAGTCGGCGGCGGTACCTGGCCGCCCTGAGCCGTTGGCGGCATCCGGGCGCGGCTCGGAGGCCGGCTCCTCGCGCGGCGGGTCGCCCACGTCGAACCGGCCGTGCAGCCGCTCCTTGCGTAGCTGGCCGGCGACGATCACCGCGCGCACCGCGGCCAGCGCCGCCACGGCACCGAGCAGGCCGACGCCGACCCGGCCGGTGACCGGGATCAGGCCGAGCCCGCCACCGGCCACGAAGGCCAGCACCAGGACGGTCTCGGAGTGGGCGAACGCGCTGGCTCGCATTCGCTCCGGCACCCGCTCCTGGATCGTGGCGTCGACCGAGAGCTTGGCGATGCCGCTCATCACGGCGGTGACCAGACAGAGCAGCGCCACCATGGCCAGCGAGTAGCCGATCGTGGTCAACACCGCCAGGCCGGCCGTGATGATCAGGCCGCTGGACTGCAGGGCCACGGGGCGGTGTATTCGCAGTCGGGTGCCGATGGCGGTCGCGAGGAAGGTGCCGACGCCCAGCGCGGCGCCGAGGACGCTGAGCGCGAGCCCGTCGCTCAACTCGCGGCCGAACAAGGTGGTGCCCAGGTGGCCGCCCTTGATCGCGAACGCCAGGAAGAGCAGCAGGAAGCCGTAGAAGGCGCGGAGCGTGGCGCTGCCGATCAGAGCCGAGATCACCAGCCGCCCGGACAGCGGCCGGTCGCCGTTGCGGCCGAACGCTCCGAAGATGGCCGCTATGGGTCGAGGCACGGTCTCCGGCGGGTCGGAGTCGGCCCGGCCGGGCAGTCGGAGCGAGACCACCATGCCGACCAGGAAGACCACGGCGGCGATCCGCAGCGGCCATTGCGGGCCGATGGCGAAGGCCGCGACCCCGATCGGCGCGGCTATCGCGCCGGCGACGGTGCCGTAGATGCTCGCTCTGGCGCCGGCCTGGGACAGCCCGAGCCCCTCGGGCAACAGCCGGGGCACGGCCGCCGATCTGGCCACGCCGTACGCCCGGGAAAGGGCGAGTACTCCGAACGCGGCCGGGTATAGCCAGATCGAGTCGGTGTTGTCGGCGACGGCCCAGACCAGGAATGCCCGACCGAGGAAGGTCGCCGCGAGAGCCCACCGCCGGCCGTGCCGGAAGTGGTCGAGCAACGGGCCGACCACCGGCGCCAGCAGGGCGAACGGGACCATCGTGATCAACAGGTAGAGCGCGACCTTGCTGCGCGCCTCGCCGAGGGGCACGTCGAAGAAGATCGTGCCGGCCAACCCGATGGTGATCAAGGTGTCGCCGGCACACGAGGCGGCATGCAGGTCGAACAGGCGCATCATGCCCGTTTCGCCCCGCGCGCCCTTGGATCGGGCGGTGCCGACACCACGGCGGACTCCCCGGCTGACCAAGCGGCCACCCTTGACGGTCGAGCCGACGAACCGGCCGATCGTCGAGCCCGTGCGGCGTATCAACGGCATGCGCCCCATCCTCTCCCATCCCGGTGTCGGCGGCCCACACGCGTAGTGAAGAATGTCAGGGTGACCAGGAGTGCCGCCGTGCGATCCGCGAAGCTCGACCAGGTCTGTGCCGCAGCCGTCGACTTGGCGCGGGAGGCGATCACCGAGGTCGACTCAGCGGAGGTCGGCGCCCACCTCGACGTGGTTGCCGAGGGCGAGCGACTGGTCACTCACTACTTTGCCTGCGAAATGCCCGGATATCGGGGCTGGCGCTGGGCGGTCACAGTGACGCGGGTCTCGCGGAGCAAGCACGTCACGGTGTGCGAGACCGTGCTCCTGCCCGGCCCGGACGCGCTCCTCGCACCCGGCTGGGTCCCCTGGCAGGATCGCCTCCAGCCGGGTGACCTGGGCGTCGGCGATCTGCTGCTGACCCCGGCCGACGACGACCGGCTGGTGCCCGGCTACACGCTGTCGGACGACCCGGCGGTCGACGAGGTCACCTGGGAGCTCGGCCTGGGCCGTCCCCGGGTGATGTCGAAAGAGGGCCGCGAAGAGACCGCGCAGCGCTGGTACGACGGCGACCACGGTCCGGATGCCGCGATCTCGTCCGCCGCACCGCCCACCGCCCGCTGCGTGACCTGCGGGTTCTACCTCCCGCTGGCCGGTGCGATGCGCCAGGCGTTCGGGGTGTGCGGCAACATGTTCGCGCCCGACGACGGCCGGGCGGTCAGCTCTGACCACGGCTGCGGGGCGCACTCCGAGGCGCTGGCCGAGACCGCGTCGGCCGAGGAACTGCCGACCGTCTACGACGACGGCGAAGTCGAGTCCGTCGACGACTGAGCCGCGGCCTGCCGGCGGCGCCGGTTCGCATCGTGCCTGATCATGACCGCTAGGCCGGGGAATCCGAGCACGAATCCGGCCAGGCAGGTCCACAGCCAGTTTTCGCGCCCGTCGCGGAAAAAGGCGAGCACTACGAGCCCGACGGCGGCCCAGATAACAATGCCACCCACGGCGAACGGCACCATAGGCGGGTCCAGCGGTGCCACCCGAGGTTGTTGCTGCTGCTCAGCCACTCGAAAAGGGTAACCAGGAAGATCTTTCGGTGTAACACCGGCTGTGGCAATATGCGCAGGTCAATCGATGATCTCCGTTTGGGAGCCGGCACCATGACCGAGGCACCGACCACACCGCGGCCCACGGCCGAGGACCGCCCGGTGAGTGGCTTCGACCGCTACTTTTCGATCAGCGCCCGCGGTTCCAGCATCGGCCAGGAGGTTCGCGGCGGCTTCGCGACCTTCTTCACGATGGCCTACATCGTGGTGCTCAACCCGCTGATCCTGGGCAGCGCGACCGATGCCAGCGGAGTCCACCTCGCGATCGCCGCGATCGCGGCCGCCACCGCACTGGTCGCCGGCGTGATGACGATCCTGATGGGCGTGGTGGCCCGGTTCCCGCTGGCCCTCGCCGCCGGGCTCGGCGTCAACGCGATGGTGGCCTACGAGATCGCACCCCAGATGACCTGGGCCGACGCGATGGGCCTGGTCGTCATCGAGGGCGTGCTGATCGCCATCCTGGTGCTCACCGGCCTGCGGGAGAGCATCTTCCGCTCGGTGCCGACCCAGCTCAAGGCCGCCATCGGGGTGGGCATCGGCCTGTTCCTGACGATCATCGGTCTCGTCGACGCCGGCTTCGTGCGCCGCATCCCGGACATCGCCGGCACCACCGTCCCGGTCGGGATGGGCATCAACGGCCGGCTGATCACCTGGCCCGCGCTGGTCTTCGTGTTCGCGCTGCTGCTGACGATCATCCTGTTCGTGCGGAAGGTGCGCGGCGCCATCCTGATCGGCATCCTGTCGGCGACCGTGCTGGCGCTGATCGTCGAGGCGATCGGCAAGATCGGCCCGTCCTTCGTCGACGGCAAGCCGAACCCGAGCGGCTGGTCGCTCAACGTGCCGAAGCTCCCGGACACCATCGTCGACCTGCCCGACCTGTCGTTGCTGGGCAAGTTCAACGTGTTCCACTCCTGGCAGACGGCCGGCTGGCTGGTCGTCCTGATGTTCGTCTTCACCCTGCTGATCACGGACTTCTTCGACACGATGGGCACGATGGTCGCGGTCGGCCAGGAGGGCGGCCTGCTCGACGAGAACGGCATGCCGCCGCGTACGCGCGAGATCCTGCTCGTCGACTCGATCGCCGCGGCGGCCGGCGGCGCGGCCAGCGTCTCCAGCAACACCTCGTACATCGAAAGCGCCTCCGGTGTCGCCGAGGGAGCCCGGACGGGCGTCGCCAACCTGGTCACCGGTGGCCTGTTCCTGCTCGCGATGTTCTTCGCCCCGCTGGTCACGGTGGTGCCGTTCGAGGCCGCCTCGGCCGCGCTGGTGATCGTCGGCTTCCTGATGATGACCGCGGTGCGGAGCATCGACTGGACCGACTACGAGATCGGCGTGCCGGCGTTCCTGACCATCGTGCTGATGCCGTTCACCTACTCGATCTCCAACGGCATCGGGGCCGGCATCATCTCGTACGCGGTGATCAAGCTGGCCTGTGGCAAGGCGCGCCAGGTTCACCCGTTGTTGTACGCCGTTGCCGGCCTCTTCGTGGTCTACTTCCTGCGTGGGCCGATCGAGACGCTGATCTCGTGAGGCCGTGACAGGGGCCATACTCACTGGTCGTTAGCCGGGCTTATTAGTTAAGCTAATTACTGTGACGGAGCGGACGGTGACGGCAAAGCGCGTCTCGGTGGCGCAACTGGCCTCGTCGCTGCGCGATGCGATCACCCGGTTCAACCGGCGGGTCAGGCAGACCCGCCCGGTCGGCGATCTCACGGTTACCCAGCTATCCGCCCTGACCAGCCTTCAGTTGGGCGGGGCGCTGTCCCCCCGGGAACTCGCCGATGTCGAACGTGTCCAGCCGCCGACGATGACCAAGATCGTCGCCAAGCTGGAAGAGCGCGGGCTGGTGCAACGAACCCCGCACCCGACCGACGGGCGCCAGGTGATCCTGGCTGCCACGGAGGCGGGTCGAGCGATCCTTGCCCAGCACGAGCGGGCCCGTGACGAGTGGCTGGCCCCTCGACTCGCCGCGCTGACCCCGGAGGAGCGAGACACGCTCCGCCGGGCGGCGGAGATCCTCCAGAAGGTCGCGCGCGCCTGAGCTCGCGCCGCTTCGTCCTTTGTGGATGACGCGTACCTTCGGCGATCTCTTTGGGAGGCGCAACAGCCTTGCGTGCCCGGCTCAACAACACGTTCCAGTCCCTCCAGGTGAGGAACTACCGGCTCTTCGCGCTCGGTCAGCTGGTGAAGCTGATCGGCGTGTGGATGATGTTCACGACCCAGGACTGGCTCGTCTTCCTGTTGGGCGGCACCGCCGCGCAGCTCGGCATCGTCACCGCCCTGCAGTTCACCCCCGTGCTGGCGCTGACGCTGCTATCCGGCCGGCTCGCCGACCGCTACGACAAGCGCAAGATCCTCTTCGTGGCCAACACGGCCTGGACCATCCTGTCCGTGCTGTTCAGCATCCTCGTGGTCAGCGGCTCCGCCGAGCTCTGGCACGTCTACGTGTTCGCACTGCTGCTCGGCGTGGCCAGCGCCGTCGAGACGCCGGTGCGCCAGTCCTTCGTCTCGGAGCTCGTCGAGATCCGGCTGCTGCCCAACGCACTCGGCCTGTCCGCGGCCACCTTCAACAGCGCCCGGGTGATCGGCCCGTCACTCGCCGGCATCGCGATCGCCCTGTTCGACGTCGGCCCGGTGTTCGTGTTCAGCGCCGTCCTCGCGGTCGCCCCGCTCATCTGCCTTCTCCGGATGCGGCCGGCCGAGCTGTACAGGACGGAACTCGCCCCGGCCGCCGCGCGTGAGCCGGCCCGGGTGGTCGACGGCCTGCGCTACGTCCGGCGCCGGCCCGACCTGATGCTGCCGATGGTGCTGATGAGCGTGCTCGCGTTCTTCCTCTTCAACTTCCCGGTCACCCTCCAGGCGCTGGCCAAGACCGGCTTCAACACCGGCGCGGCGTCGTTCGGCCTGTTCACCACCGCCGTCGGCCTAGGCGCGCTGGTCGGCGCGCTGGTCGGTGGCACCCGGCGGGCCCGCCCGTCGGTCTACACGGTGATCATCTCGGCCATGGTGTTCAGCGCGTTCGGCATCCTGGTCGGCATCCTGCCGGTGTACTGGTTGGTCGTCGCCGCCCTCGTACCCACCGGCTTCTTCATGGTCTTCTTCGCGCAGGCCGCCAACCAGCGGGTCCAGCTCGGCACCGACGCCGCGTACCGCGGTCGCGTGATGGCCCTCTGGGTGTTCGTCTTCATGGGGCTCAACCCGATCTCCGGCCCGCTGGTCGGCTGGCTGGCCGACCACGCCGGCGCCGGCACCGCGATCTGGCTCGGCGGCTCGATCGCGCTGGCCGCGACCACCCTGTCCCTCGTCGTGCAGCTACGGCACAGCGGCAGCCGGCTGCGCATGCGCCTGCGTCCGGTGCCGCGGGTCCAGATCGTGCCCGCCGTCGCCGCCGAACGCGCCTGACGGGCACGTTTCTGTCGTACGGATCTGGTTTGCTTTCCCACATGACACGTGAGGTGTTCCTCCGGAGCCTGGAGGCCGATTTCGCCGACCTGCGGGCGGCCGCCGTCGACCTGTCGGCACCGGTGCCGTCCTGTCCGGGTTGGACGATCGACGACCTGGTCAGCCACGTGGCACACGTCTACCTGCACAAGGTCGAGACCATGCGGCGCGGTGAGCTGCCCAAGCCGTGGCCGCCGGAGCCGACGGGGGAGAAGTCGACCGCCCTGCTCGACCGGGCCCACGCCGCGCTGGTCGCCGAGTTCGCTGCGCGGCCTGACGAGCAGGCCTGCCCGACGTGGTACGAGCCTGATCAGACCGTCGGCTTCTGGGTCCGCCGGATGGCGCAGGAGACGGTGATCCACCGCGTCGACGCCGAGCTCGCCGCGGGCTTCCCGATTTCCCCGATTCCCGCCGAGCTGGCCGGTGACGGCATCGCCGAGGTCCTCGAGGTGTTCCTGTCCTATGCCACCCGAGCGTGGCCCGAAGACTTCGGCGACCTGCTGCGCGCCAACGGCAATCGGGCGGTGCTGGTCAGCGCCGGCGGTGCCCGTTGGCTGGTGCGCCTCGACCACGGCGGTGTCGAGATCGCACCTGACACCGCCGGCCAGGCGGTGGCCCAGGTCTCGGGCGCGCCGCATGACGTGCTGCTGTGGCTCTGGCGGCGAGTGGGCGACAGCGCGGTCCGGGTGGAGGGAGATGCCAGTGCGGTCTCCCGGCTACGTGCCCTGTTGGAGGCGGCGACTCAGTGATCATCACAAATGCGCCATCCGAGGATTTTGACCGGTCGGTGCACCAAATGACACCCAAATCGGTGGCGGTCGCTGCCAGAGCCGCATAGCGTCGAAGAGTGGCGATCCCGCACACACTCGTGCTGGCGGTGGCGATTCTGACGCTTTTGTGTCTGCCTGCCATCGTCGCCGCGATCGTATGCGCGGACGAGCTCATCGAACGCGGCACCCACGCCCTGCGACAGGCGCGCCTGGTGCGCCGCGAGCGGCGCGCGATCAGCCGACTCGACCGCTCGATCGGCGAGGTGGAAATCGAGATCGAGCTGGCCCACGTCGACACGGAGCAGGAACGACCCACGATCGAGCAGATCGCCGCCGACCTCCAGCGCCTCGGCCGTCAGCGGCTGGGCATCGCCCAGCGTTCGCAGATCTGGCAGACCGCGGTGCTCCGTGCCTACGACGAGCAACTCCGCCTGGCCTGCGCGTGCCTCGGCGTCGACCAGCATCTGAGCGAACTGGTCGGCGTCGACCTGGAGATCGAGCGCGTCCGGGTCGAGGGCGAGCTACAGGCGGCCGGCATGACGCTCCCGACGGCCGAAGCCGAACGCCGCGAGCAGCGTTGAGGCTGTTCGTCGCCGTCTACCCGCCAGCACCCGCGGTCGCGGACCTGGCCACGTTCGTGTCATCGCTGCACGTCGGCCGCGCTCCGGCCGCGGGCGTGAACACCCGACTCGCCCGACCCGAGACCTATCACCTGACGCTGGCTTTCCTGGGCGAGGTCCCGGACGAACGCCTCGCCGACGTCGAGGAAGCGGTCGGCCAGGCGGTCGACCGCTATCACGCACGTGCGGAGACCATGGCCCGCCGCGCGGCCCGGACCCGCGAGCGCGCCGAAGCCGACCGCGGACCTGGGCCTGCGGTCGGGGCCGAGGATGGTGCGCCAGGCGATCGCGGACCTAGACCTGCGGTCGAGGCCGAGGATGGTGCGCCAGGCGATCGCGGACCTAGACCTGCGGTCTGGGCCGAGGATGGTGCGCCAGGCGATCGCGGACCTGGGCGTGCGGTTCGGCCCGAGGATCGTGTGTTCGGCGACGCGGAGGCGGCCGCTCGAATTTCGGCCTCGGCCGAGGTGGGTGTGGCTCGGAGGCGGGCGGGCGGTGGTCCGTGGCCCGAGGTGCCGGAGCTGTCCCTTTCGGGTGGGGGGCGGTTCGGGCGTGGGGCTTTCGCGTTGATGTGGGTTGGGGTCGCAGGCGACCTGGAACCGATGCGTGCGCTCCACAAAGCTCTGCGTCGCGAGTTGAAGCACGCGCGATTTCCCTACGACGAGCGGCCGTGGAAGCCGCACCTGACCCTCGCGCGGCCTGGAGACCGCATTCCCAGGGCGGATCTGGACGCCGATCGGGCGGCGTTGGACGCCTACGTCGGTCCGGTGTGGCCGGCCCGCGAGCTGTCGCTGATGCGAAGCAATCTCGGCCCCGACCCGAGCTACGACCGTTTGGCGAACTGGCTTCTCTGATCCGCCAAAGTGGAGCGAAACTCCGGGTAGTTTGCGGGAGTGACGAGTGTTTTGCCCCCTTCGCCCCCGACTCCCGCTCGGCCGGCCAAGCAGAACTTCTGGATCACGTTGCCCGGGTTGGTGACCATCGTCGTCGTGCTCGCGATGGCCGCGGTCAGCGTTTGGGCCGGTGCCAAGGCGAGTCGGGCCCGCGCCGCCGAGATGCTCGTCGACGTCGCCTCGTGCGACTACGCGGGTGACCGGGTCACGGTCGGGCTGAGAGTCAAGAACACCGGCGCCACCAAGCGGTCGGCGCACATCGAGGTCGAGTACCTCGACGAGGACGGCGGCCGGATCGACCGGGCCTCGATCACGGCGAGGGACGTCGCCCCGGGTGGCACCGCTCGCCTCGAGGAAAGCACGCAGCTCGACGCACCGGCCGCGACCGGCACCTGCCGAGTCGCGGCAGTCCGATAGCGCCTGTCCGGGAAAGCACACAGCTCGCCGCGCCGGCGCTGCCGCGTCGCGGCGGTCCGGTGGTGCCTGTCTGGACCCGTACATGCTTGGGAAGGTAGGTACACGCTCGAACATGTACGTCCGGAGAGACACCGTCCGGCCGGGATCGGCCCGTCGACTACCAGGCCCACGCCTCGGGGGCCGGGCCTCCCTTGCCTACCGGCGGGAACAGCTCGTCGAGCCGACCGAGGGTCGCCTTCGAGAGCTCGATGTCCACGGCCGCCACGGCGCCGTCGAGTTGGGCCATGGTGCGAGGGCCGATGATCGGCGCGGTCACGCCCGGGCGGGAGAGCAGCCAAGCCAGGGCGACGTTGCTCGGGTCCTGGCCGAGGTCCGCGCAAAGCTTCTCGTACGCCTCGATCGACTCGCGGTAGGTGGCCAGGTCGTCCGCCGCCCGACCCGTCCTGCCGCGGCCCGCCTCGCCCGCGGCCAGCTTGCGGAGCACGCCGGAGAGCAGACCGCCGTGCAGCGGGGACCACGGGATGATGCCGATGCCGAAGTCCTGCGCGGCCGGGATCAGCTCGAGCTCCGGCCCGCGCGCGACCAGGTTGTAGAGGCACTGCTCGGAGACCAGGCCGAGGAAGTTGCGGCGGGCCGCCGACTCCTGCGCCCGGGCCAGGTGCCAACCGGCGAAGTTGGACGATCCCACGTAGCTGACCTTGCCCTGGGCCACCAGCAGCTCCATCGCCTGCCAGATCTCCTCCCACGGGGTCGTGCGGGAGATGTGGTGCATCTGGTACAGGTCGATCGTGTCCGTCTGGAGCCGCCGCAGTGAGTCCTCGCACGCCCGGACGATGTGCCGGGCCGACAGGCCGCGCTCGTTGGGCCAGTCGCCCATCCGGCCGTACACCTTGGTGGCCAGCACGACCTTGTCCCGACGGCCGTCACCCTGGGCCATCCACCGGCCGATGATCTGCTCGGTGACGCCTTCGCCGACCTTGCGGCCGTACACGTTGGCGGTGTCGAAGAAGTTGAGGCCGTGCTCGAGCGCCCGGTCCATGATGGCGAAACTGTCGGCCTCGCTGGTCTCCGGCCCGAAGTTCATCGTGCCCAGACACAGCCGACTGACGGTCAGGCCGGTGCGGCCCAGGTTGGTGAATTCCATGCCCTCACATTGCCACCGGAGGGCGGCGGGCGAAACTCAGGAGCTCTCGCGCTGCGGTGCGCTGCCGAAGAGCACGTCGTCCCAGCTAGGCAGGCGCTTGCGCGGCTTGCCGGCCGGGTCGTTCTGCTCGGTGTTGCTTTCGCCGGCGGTGCGCCGCGGCCGGAGCACCGCGAGCGACGGGACAGCCGGGACCTCTTTGGGGAGGTCGGCGTCGTCGTCGAAGGCCGAACCAGGCGACCCGAGCAGCGCGGCGGCGCCACCCCGGCGCGGCTCGGACGGGCCCGCGTCGAGGCCACGGCCGGGCGGCGTGAGCGGACGGTCGAGTGAGGCGAGCAGGGCGTCACGGCCGGCGCGGATCGTGTCGCGGGGTGCGCGCTGGTCGGTGGAGGCGGCGGGCAGGCCGTGGCCACCGCGGGAGGGCTCGCCCCGGGACCGGCCGGGCAGCGCGTGGCCGCCGCGTTCCGGAGTGACCGGCTCCTGGCCGAGCAACGGCTGCGGGCGCTCGGTGCACAGGTATTGCGCCATGTCGTCGTGCGGGGTGACGACCTGGCGGGCCCGGTCGAGGTCCCACATCGCCTGGGCGGTGGCCTTGCCGGACGGCCACGTGGCGACGATCCGCCAGGTGCCGTCGTCGCGGCGGTAGGCGTCCCAGGAGATCTTCTCGCCGTCGATGCCGTGCTGGGCCAGCCGGGCGTCGACCACCTCGGCCAGCGGCGCGCCCTTCTCGGACGTCTTCAGCCGGGTGCGCCGGGCGTGTTGAGCGAGCATCGCCCGCTCCTGGAGCACCGGGCCCGCGTAGCGGAGCACCCGGTCGACCGGCACGCCGGCGATGCGGGCGACCTCGTCGGCGGAGTCGCCGCTGCGGATGCGGGCCTGGATGTCTCGCGGGGAAAGAGATGGCGGTTGGTCGCCGAAGTGGCCGGCGCCGCTGACCGCTGCGGAGGCCGGGTCGCCATGCAGGACGCCGTTGATCCGCTCATCGAGCGGCAGCGCCAAGAGACGGCCCACCTCGTCGGCGAGCACCATTGCCTGGCCGTCCTCGGAGAGGGCGACGAAGCGTACTGGTCGCATCGCGTTGCCTCCGTCCCGCTGAGCTGGCCGACGATCCCGACCAGAGTCGGAACGCTTCCGCACACGGTAGCCCATTAGCACCCCGGCGCACTGGGAGGCACGCCGGGGTGTCGGGCGTGGAAACGTTAAAGCCGCTCGAGAACGTAGTCGATCGAAGCGGTCAGCGCCTCGACGTCGGACGGCTCGATGGCCGGGAACAGCGCCACCCGGAGCTGGTTGCGACCGAGCTTGCGGTACGGCTCGGTGTCGACGATGCCGTTGGCGCGCAGCGCCTTGGCGATGGCGGCCGCGTCGACCTCGTCGACGAAGTCGATGGTGGCGACCACGTTGGACCGCAGCCCCGGGTCGGACACGAACGGGGTGGCCACCGACGAGCGCTCGGCCCAGCCGTAGATCGCGCCGGCGCTCTCCTGCGTGCGCTTGGCCGCCCAGGACAGGCCGCCGTGCGCGTTCATCCAGTCGGTCTGCTCGGCGGCCAGGAAGATGGTCGACAGCGCCGGCGTGTTGTAGGTCTGCTCAAGGCGCGAGTTTTCGACCGCGGTCATCAGGTCGAGGAACGCCGGGATGTAGCGGCCGGTCGCCTTGATCTCGGCCGCGCGGGCCAGCGCCGCCGGCGACATCAGCGCGATCCACAGCCCGCCGTCGGAGGCGAACGCCTTCTGCGGCGCGAAGTAGTAGACGTCGGTCTCGCGCAGGTCGACCTCGAGCCCGCCGGCACCTGAGGTGGCGTCGACCAGCAGCAACGCGTCCGGGTCGGCACCCGCCACCCGCTTGATCGGCACCGCGACACCGGTGGAGGTCTCGTTCTGCGGCGTGCCGTAGACGTCGACACCGGCCTCGGCGACCAGGCCCGGCGCGCTGCCCGGCTCGGCCTTGCGCACGGTCGGGTCGGCGAGGAACGGTGCTGCCTTGACCGAGGAGGCGAACTTGGCGCCGAACTCGCCGAAGCTGGCGAACTGGGCCTTGTCCTTGACGAGCCCGAACGTGGCCACCTCCCAGAACGCGGTCGTGCCGCCGTTGGAGATGATCACCTCGTAGCCCTCAGGCAGGGTGAAGAACTCGGCCAGGCCCTCGCGGAGCCGCTTGACCTCGTCGCGGACCGTCTTCTGCCGGTGGGAGGTGCCCAGGTAGCTCGTCGCCACCCGGCTGAGCGCGGAAACCGCCTCCGGGCGAACCTTGGACGGCCCGCAGCCGAATCGTCCGTCAGCGGGCTTGATCTCGTCAGGAATCCGGATGCTGGTCACGTCAGCCACGAATGAATCCTTAGGTCGCGCTCGGGAAAGGAAGCCGGCAGCGCTGCCGAACTTTCATACTTCCATCCCAACGAGTGCGGGGGCCGGACGGTCCCACGACAAACGGCGTGAGCCCACCCACACCTACTCGGCGTGCGGAATCTGGTCCCAACCCTCGACGTCGGCGGGCTTGCGCGGCACCGGGCCGATGTATTTGGCCGACGGGCGGACCAGCCGCTGGAGCGCCTTCTGCTCCATGATGTGCGCGCTCCAGCCCGCGGTGCGGGCGCAGGTGAACATCGACGTGAACATGTGCGGCGGCACCTCGGCGAAGTCGAGCACCACGGCGGACCAGAACTCGACGTTGGTGGCCAGCACCCGGTCGGGGCGGCGGGCCTGCAACTCGCCGAGAGCGGCCTTCTCCAGCGCCTCGGCCACCTCGAAGCGGGGTGCGCCGAGCTCCTTGGCCGTGCGCCGCAACACCCGGGCGCGCGGGTCCTCGGCCCGGTAGACCCGGTGGCCGAAGCCCATCAGCCGCTCGCCCCGGTCGAGTACGCCCTTGACGTAGCCCTCGGCGTCGCCGCTGCGCTCGACCGCTTCGATCATGCCCAGCACGCGCGAGGGAGCGCCGCCGTGCAGCGGGCCGGAGAGCGCGCCGATGCCGGAGGAGATGCAGGCCGCCGCGTCGGCGCCGGTGGAGGCGACCACCCGGCAGGTGAACGTGGAGGCGTTCATGCCGTGCTCGGCGGCCGAGATGAAGTAGGCGTCGACGGCCTTGACGTGGCGCGGGTCCGGGTCGCCCCGCCAGCGCTTCATGAACCGCTCGACGATCGTCGCGGCCTTGTCGATCTCTTTCTGCGGCACGGCCGGCAGGCCCAGCCCGCGGGCCGACTGCGCGACGAAGGACAGCGCGGTCACGGAGACCCGGGCCAGATCCTCACGGGCCTGCGCGCCGTTGATGTCGAGAAGCTGGGAAAGACCCCAGTACGGCGCGAGCATCGCCACGGCCGACTGCACGTCGACCCGGATGTCGCCGGAGTGCACCGGCACCGGGAACGGCTCGGCGGGCGGCAGCCCGGGCCCGAACCGGCCGTCGACGAGCAGGGCCCACACGTTGCCAAAGCTGACCTGACCGATCAGGTCTTCGATGTCAACCCCTCGGTAGCGCAGCGCGCCACCTTCTTTGTCGGGCTCGGCGATGGTGGTCTCGAAGGCGACAACGCCCTCAAGTCCGGGCTTGAAGTCGGACATTTCGCCCTCCCGCCTATGCGCCTCGCAACATTCGGCGCCTTAGCCACGACTCAGGTTTCGTATTCGTGTCATCTTGCCTGCTGGGTCTCCGAATACGCGAGCACAGCGAGCGAGTCGGAGTGCTACCAAACATCGCATATCACCGCTTAACGCGTGCACGAGGATGAGGACGTGACCGGAGACACACCCGACTTGGCCAACCTGCGCCGGGACTACGCGACAGACCACGGGCTGGACGTCGCCGATCTGGCGCCAAGCTGGCCGGAACAGTTCGACCGGTGGTTCGCCGACGCCCTGTCCGCCAGGCTGCCCGAGCCCAATGCCATGGTGCTCTCGACCGCTGACACGGCCGGCTGGCCGAGCGCGCGGACCGTGCTGCTCAAGGGGATCGACGAGCGCGGCTTCGTGTTCTACACCAACTACGAGTCCCGCAAGGGCGGTGAGCTGCGGGCCAACCCGCATGCCGCGCTGCTCTTCCCGTGGCACCCGATGATGCGGCAGGTCGCGGTCCGCGGCGCGGTCGTCGAGGTGGACCGGGTCGAGACGGAGACCTACTTCGCCGGGCGGCCCCGACCGTCGCAGATCGCGGCCTGGGCCAGCCCGCAGTCCCGGGTGCTGCCCGACCGGGCCGCGTTGGACGAGCGCTACGCCGCCACCGCGCGGCGGTTCCCCGCTGAGTCGGCGATCCCGGCCCCGCCGCACTGGGGCGGGCTGCGCGTGGTGCCCGAGACGGTCGAGTTCTGGCAAGGCCGCGCCGGGCGGTTGCACGACCGGCTGCGTTACCGTCGGACCGAACAAGGAGAGTGGATCATCGAACGCCTGGCACCGTGAGCGGGACCCGTCGCCGCTGGGCCATCGACCTCCGGCCCCTTGCCACCCCCAGCTATCGGCGGATGTGGATCGGGACCGCGTTCTCCAACTACGGCTACCAGTTCACCGCGGTGGCCGTGCCGGTCGAGATGTTCGCGCTGACGGGCAAATCGCTCTGGGTCGGCCTGCTGGGCATCGCTGCCCTCGTACCCCTGCTGGTCTTCGGGCTCTGGGGTGGCGCCCTGGCCGACGCGATGGACCGGCGCAGGCTGCTGGTCATCGGCTCCGTGGTGATGTGGCTGGGCACCCTGGGCTTCTTCGTCCAGTCGTTGGCCGGCTGGGCCAGCCCGTGGCTGCTGTTGGTGTTCACGGCCGTGCAGTCGTGCGCGTTCGCGGTGACCAACCCGACCCGTAGCGCGATCATCCCGCGCCTGGTGCCGGCCAACCTGGTGCCGGCGGCGAACACGCTCTCCTTCACCACTGGCGAGGCCGCGGTCGTGCTCGGCCCGCTGACCGTGGGTGTGATCCTCGCGACCTTTAACCAGAGCATCGCACTGCCCATCGCGTACGGGGCGGACGCGTTGCTGTTCACCGTCGGCCTCTGGTCGACGCTGCGCCTGCCGCCGATCCCGCCGGCCGCGCAGGCCGCCAGGGCCGGGCTCCGCAGCGTCGTGGAGGGGTTCCGCTACCTGGCCGGCGCGCCGGTGCTGCTGCTCTCGTTCGCCATCGACATCATCGCGATGACCATCGCCATGCCCCGGGCGCTGTTCCCGGAGATGGCGGACGAGCGGTTCGGCGGCGGCGCCGCGGTCGGGTTCCTGTTCAGCGCGATCGCCATCGGGTCCGTCCTCGGCGGGCTGACCTCGGGCTGGATCGGCCGGGTCCGCCGGCAGGGACTGGCGCTGGTGGGCGCCGTGGTCGCCTGGGGCGTGCTGGTCGGTCTCGCCGGCTTCGCGCACAGCCTGTGGCTGATGGTCGTGGTGCTCGCCCTGGCCGGAGCCGCCGACCTGGTCAGCGCCGTGTTCCGGCACTCGATCCTGCTGGTCTACGCGCCGGACCAGATGCGCGG
The DNA here is from genome assembly GCF_900107455.1 of Asanoa ishikariensis. Taxonomy (GTDB): domain Bacteria; phylum Actinomycetota; class Actinomycetes; order Mycobacteriales; family Micromonosporaceae; genus Asanoa; species Asanoa ishikariensis. The sequence continues at coordinate 811,254 of NZ_FNQB01000001.1, forward strand.
GCGGCTCCAGGGCGTGATGACCGTCGTGGTCGCCGGCGGGCCGCGGCTGGGCGACCTGCGCGCCGGCGGCACCGCCGCGCTCTGGGGCGCCGGTGCCGCGTTCAGCGTCGGCGGGTTCGCGGCCGCGGGCCTGGCGATCGCCCTCGCTCTGGTCTTCCCCGCGCTGACCCGCTACCGCAGCGCGGACCCGCAGGTCGAACCGGACCCGCGGCCCGCCGCCGCGCCGGAACCGATATCGTCCGGCCCATGAGCAACCGCACCGTCCCGCCCCTTTCCGGAACACAGTGGACGATCGCCGCCCACGGCCAGGAGGCCGTCGTGGTGGAGGTCGGCGGTGGGCTGCGCGCCTACCGGGCCGACGGCGTCGACTACCTCGACGGTTACGCGCCGGACGAGCTCCCGCCGGGCAGCTCCGGCCAGGTGCTGGCGCCGTGGCCGAGCCGGATCCGGGACGGCCGCTACACGTTCGGTGGTGCGACACATCAGCTCCCGCTCACCGAGCCGGCCAAGCACAACGCGATCCACGGCCTGGTGGCGTGGCAGCGCTGGCGGCTGGTGGAGCAAACGGCGGACTCAGTCTCCATCGAGCTCGACCTGCCGGCCCAGGTCGGCTACCCCTGGCAGCTCACCCTGCGCACCCGTTACACGCTGACCGCCGACGGGCTGCGGGTCGACCACGAGGTGACCAACATCGGCGCCGAGGCGGCACCGTTCGGGCTGGCCGCGCACCCGTACTTCCGGCTGCCCGGCACCCCCCTCGACGACCTGACGCTGACCGTGCCCGGCCGCAGCCGGGTGCTCTTCGACGCCCGCCTGCTGCCGATCGGCGCGGCCAAGGTCAACGGCGGCGACCACGACTTCACCGCGCCCCGGCGGATCGGCGCGCAGGTGCTCGACAACGCGTTCGGCGACATCGACCGGGACGCCGACGGCACCTCGTCCGTCCGCATCTCCGACGGGACCCGCACGCTGCGGGTCTGGGCCGACGAGACGTTCAAGTGGTGGGTCGTCTTCACCTCCGACACGCTGCACGGCGACCGGCAGCGCCGGGCGGTGGCGATCGAGCCGCAGACCTGCCCGCCGGACGCGTTCCGCTCGGGTCACGACGTGATCGTGATCGAGCCGGGTGCGTCTTGGTCGGCCACCTGGGGCGTGCGGGTCTCGCTGGACGGATAGCCCGGGCGCCCGATAGGTTGCGAGACCGGCCAGCGGGGAGGCTAGTGATGGAGTTCGGCGAGGTCGTCCGCAAACGGCGGATGGTCCGCGACTACGACCCTGACCGCCCGGTGCCGGCAGCGGTGGTGGAGCGCCTGTTGCGCCACGCGACGCACGCGCCGTCGGCCGGTTTCTCGCAGGGCTGGGGCTTCTTGGTCCTCGACGAGCCCGCCGACCGCGACGCGTTCTGGTCCGCGACGACGCCACCGGGCCGGGCGCCCAGCGGCTGGCTCGAGGGCATGCGCCGGGCGCCGCTGGTCGTGGTGCCGCACTCCAACCGGTCCGCCTACCTCGACCGCTACGCGGAGCCCGACAAGGGCTGGACCGACCGCGACCCGGGCCGCTGGCCGGTGCCCTACTGGGACATCGACACCGGCATGGCGTCGCTGTTGATGCTGCTCACGGCCGTCGACGAGGGGCTGGGGGCGTGCTTCTTCGGCATTCCGGGGCAGCGCGTCGACCGCTACCGTGAGGCGTTCGGCGTGCCCGCGGAGTTCACCCCTATCGGTGCGGTGACGATCGGCTACCGGGCACCCGATCGGCTGTCGCCGTCACTGAAAAGAGGCCGGCGTTCCGTGGATCAGGTGGTGCATCGCGGGCGCTGGTCCCAAGACTGACATTTGCCATGACCCTTATCGTTGCCCAGGTCGATAGGCTGAGCCAGCTGGCGGTGAGCCACCTAGCCAAGAGAGGAGCGGCGCGTGATCTTCAAGTCGGTGCGTGACGGCCGCCCCTACCCGGACCACAACTTGACGCTCAAGCAGTGGTCCGAGATCCCGCCGCGGCCGCTGCGGCTCGACCAGCTCATCACGACCAAGCGGGAGCTGGCCCTCGACAAGCTGCTGGCCGAGGACTCGACCTTCTACGGCGACCTCTTCCCGCACGTCGTGCAGTGGCATGGCGGCCTCTACCTCGAAGACGGCCTGCACCGTGCGCTGCGGGCCGCGCTCCAGCAGCGCAACCAGATCCACGCCCGGGTGCTGGTGCTGCCCACCGAATAAGGTGAGCGGCATGGACCGCGTCGCCCCGCTGGAACTGCTCGACCTCGACGGAAACCTCTCGCCCGAAGACCGTGACATGCGCGCCGTGGTGCGCCGGGTCATCGACGACCGGGTCCGGCCCCACGTCGCCACCTGGTACGAGGACGGCCGCGTGCCGGTCCGCGAGCTCGCCGCGGAGTTCGGCAAGCTCGGCCTGCTCGGCATGCACCTGACCGGCTACGGCTGCGCCGGGGCCACTGCGACCGCGTACGGCCTGGCCTGCCTGGAGCTGGAGGCCGGCGACTCGGGCGTGCGCTCACTGGTGTCCGTCCAGGGCTCGCTGGCGATGTTCGCGATCCACCGGTACGGGTCGGAGGAGCAGAAGCAGCGCTGGCTGCCACCGATGGCGGCCGGCGAGGCCATCGGCTGTTTCGGGCTGACCGAGCCCGACCACGGCTCCGACCCGGCCGGGATGGCCACCCGGGCCCGCCGTGACGGCGGCGACTGGGTGCTCACCGGCGGCAAGATGTGGATCACCAACGCGCCGGTGGCCGACGTCGCGGTGATCTGGGCGCGCACCGACGACGGCGTCCGCGGGTTCGCCGTGCCGATGGACACGCCGGGCGTGACGGCCCGCGAGATCAAGCACAAGATGTCGCTGCGGGCCTCCTCGACCGGCGAGATCGTGCTCGACGACGTCCGGCTGCCCGACGCGGCCCGGCTGCCCGGCGCCGAAGGGCTCAAGGCGCCGCTGTCCTGCCTGACCGAGGCGCGGTTCGGCATCGTCTGGGGTGCGCTCGGCGCGGCCCGGGACTGCCTGGAGACGGCGATCGACTACGCCTGTTCCAGGGAGCAGTTCGGTCGCCCGATCGCCGGCTTCCAGCTCACCCAGGCCAAGCTCGCCGACATGGCGCTCGAGCTCCAGAAGGGCTACCTGCTGGCGCTGCACCTGGGCGCGCTGGCCGACGCCGGCCGGCTGCGGCCCGAGCAGGTCAGCGTCGGCAAGCTCAACAACGTGCGCGAGGCGATCGCGATCGCCCGGCAGTGCCGCACCATCCTCGGCGCCAACGGGATCAGCGCGGAGTACCCGGTCATGCGGCACGCCAACAACCTGGAAAGCGTGCTGACCTACGAAGGCACGAGCGAGGTGCACCAGTTGGTCGTCGGCCAGAAGCTCACCGGGGTGTCGGCCTTCGTTTAGGGGTGGCGCGCATCGGGGAAACTGTTCGCAGAAGGACGGTGAGGTGGACAAATGGCCAATATCGAGCCCACCCGCGAATATCCCGACGTCAACACGCGGACCGACGAACGGCAGTCGGACGATCCGGCGTGGACTGACCAGGAGCGACGGCCGCGCTGGCGCGGTCTGATCTGGTTGGCCGCGATCGTCGTCGTCCTAGTGGCCGGCGGCTTCGCACTCAAGGCGGCGGACCTGTTGCCGAACTGGCGCAACCCGTTCGCCCAGGAGACCACCGACCGCAGCCAGCCGCCGCTGCTCAAGTCGATCCAGGACCTGAGCCGCTACGTCGCGGCCGAGGGCAACTTCCAGGTCATCGTCGACAAGCAGACCAGCCGCGACAACATCCCGGAGTTCCTGCTCAACGAGCGCACCCTGTTCGTCGGAGTGGGCTCGGTCGAGGCCTACGTCGACTTCGGCAAGCTCGCCGAGGGTGCGATCGTGGAGTCGCTCGACGGCAAATCGGTCGAGGTCAAACTGCCCGCGCCGCAGCTCGGCGAGGTCAACCTCGACACCGAGGGCAGCTACATCTTCGCTGAGGAGCGCGGCCTGGCCAACCGGCTCGGTGACCTGTTCAAACGGGACCCGAACCAGCAGGCGGAGGTCTACCAGCTCGCCGAAGAGAAGATCAAGGCGGCCGCGGTCGACAGCGGGCTGCAGGACCGGGCCCGCACCAACACCAAGTCGATGCTGGAGGGCATGCTCCGGTCCCTCGGCTACGAGACGATCACCATCACCTACACCGCGCCGTAGTAAAAGAGGAGGGGCCCCTGTCGACGACAGGGGCCCCTCCTCTTTCAGGCGCGTGCGGTGTAACGGCTCTCGTCGGGCATCAGGACCCACAGCACCATGTACACCAGCACCTGCGGGCCCGGAAGCAGGCAAGAGAGCACGAAGAGCAGGCGCATCGTGTTGGGCCGCATTCCGAAGCGGCGCGCGAGGCCGCTGCAGACACCGGCGATCCATCGGTCATCACGGGGGCGGACGAGTCTGGTGCTCATCGGTAAGTCCCTTTCCCTTCACTCGGTCCTGATATCAACGGTAGAAACGGACAGCCAGGCCGCCCTCCGTCCATGGGTGGATTCGGGCCACGCGCTTCCCGTAGGGAGTACCCCGATTGCGCGCGTATGCTCGCGCGCGGCGGCCGGCAGAATGGAGCACCCCCGGTGATCAGCGCTTTCGACCTCTTCACGGTCGGTATCGGACCGTCGAGCTCGCATACGGTCGGCCCGATGCGGGCCGCGCGCACGTTCGCCGCCGGGCTCGCCGCCGACGGCGTCCTCTCCTCCACCGCCCGGGTCCGGGCCGAGCTGTTCGGTTCGCTCGGCGCGACCGGGCACGGGCACGGCAGCGACCGGGCGGTGGTGCTCGGGCTGGCCGGCGAGACGCCCGAGGGTGTCGACACCGACGAGGTGCCCAAGCTGGTCGCCCGCACCGCGGAGAGCCGGCGGCTGACCCTGCTCGGCCAGCACGAGATCGACTTCGACCCGGCCGACGACGTGGTCCTGCACCGCCGCCGGTCGCTGCCCTACCACCCGAACGGCATGACCTTCGCGGCCTTCGACGCCGCCGGCGGCACGCTGCGGGAGCGCACCTACTACTCGGTCGGCGGCGGGTTCGTGGTCGACGAGGAAGCGGCGGGGGCCGACCGGATCAAGCCCGACACCACCGCGGTCCGCTATCCGTTCACGACCGGCGCTGAGCTGCTCACCCGGGCCGCGGAGGCCGGGGGTTCGATCTCCGACGTGATGCTCGCCAACGAGCTGTCGTGGCGCTCCGAGGCCGAGGTCCGCGCCGGTCTGCTGGACATCTGGCGGGTCATGCGGGAGTGCGTCGAGCGCGGCTGCGAGCGGGACGGGACGCTTCCCGGCGGGCTCAAGGTCCGCCGCCGGGCGGCCGAGCTCAAGCGCAAGCTGCGTTCGGAGATCGCCGGCGACCCGCTGCGCGTGATGGACTGGGTGACCCTGTTCGCCCTCGCCGTCAACGAGGAGAACGCGGCCGGCGGCCGGGTGGTGACCGCGCCCACCAACGGCGCCGCCGGCATCATTCCGGCCGTCCTGCACTATTACACCCGGTTCGTGCCCGAGGCGACCGCCGACGGTGTGGTCCGCTTCCTGCTCACCGCCGCGGCGATCGGTGTGCTCTTCAAGGAGAACGCGTCGATCTCCGGTGCCGAGGTCGGCTGCCAGGGCGAGGTCGGCTCGGCCTGCTCGATGGCGGCCGCCGGCCTGGCCGAAGCGCTGGGCGGCACGCCGGAGCAGGTGGAGAACGCCGCGGAGATCGGCATGGAGCACAACCTGGGTCTGACCTGCGACCCGGTCGGTGGCCTGGTGCAGATTCCGTGCATCGAGCGCAACGCCGTGGCGAGCATCAAGGCGATCACCGCGGCCCGGCTCGCACTGCGTGGCGACGGGGTGCACCACGTCTCGCTGGACAAGGTCATCAAGACCATGCGGGAGACCGGCGCCGACATGAAGGTGAAGTACAAGGAGACCGCGCGGGGCGGGTTGGCCGTCAATGTCATCGAATGTTGACCTTGGTTGCCACGGTGCCGCTGGGCTTATCGCGATGTTTAACCGACTGCTAACCTATGGCGCGTCAGCGGGCCGCGTCGGCGCACCCCAGCCGCCGCGACGCGAGCGCCGCCAGGGCAGCCCTCGCAAAGACCATGAGCTGACGCCGATGGGTTGCCCGTCGCAAGAGAAACGCAGGTGGAGGCGGCTGTGACATCGAGCGTTACCACGTTGTGGGAAAACCGCAACGCCCTTGGGCTGCTGGTCCGCCGAGACCTCTCGGTGAAATACCAACAGTCTATTCTCGGTTACTTATGGTCACTGATCGAGCCGCTCGGCGTCGCCGCGATCTACTGGTTCGTCTTCGGTGTCCTCTACGGCACCGGTGCCGACCGGCACCTCGGCGACGCGAACAACTCGTACCCGCTGTTCCTGATCACCGGCATCTTCGCGTGGTCGTGGGCCAACGCGGCGATGGGCGAGGCGACCAGCGCGCTGACCGGCCAGGCCCGGCTGATCACGACCATGAAGGTCGCACGCCAGGTCTTCCCGATCGGCCGGGTGCTCGGCCGGTTCGCCGAGTTCGTCGCAGGCATCCCGATCCTGATCATCCTGGCGATCGTCTTCGGTGAGCTGCACTTCGACTGGCAGTTGCTCGCGCTGCCGCTCGCGATCTTGCTGCAGACCGTCTTCCTGACCGGGCTCGCGCTGCTGCTCTCCTCGCTCAACGTGCTGCTCCGCGACGTCGAGAAGCTGATGCGGCTCGGCCTGCGGTTCCTCTTCTATGCGACGCCGATCATCTACCCGCTCGCGCTGGTGCAGAACGCGGACATGCCGGGCTGGGTCAAGACGGTGTACGAGCTGAACCCGCTGGTCGGCATCATGCAGCTCTACCACGCCATCTGGTACCCCGAGATGTTCCCGAGTGCCCAGTTGCTCGGCGTCACCGTTGGCATCAGCCTCGTCCTGCTGGTCGGCGGCTGGTGGGTGTTCCGCCGCCTCGAACCCGCCGTCCTCAAGGAGCTGTAGTGGCCACCCCGATCATTGAGGCCGAAGGGCTCGGCGTCCGGTTCGTTCGCAACCGTCGCAGGCAGATGCGCATCCGCGAGATGTTCATCCACCGCAGCAACCGGTCGCCGAACCCGGGCGAGTTCTGGCCGCTGCGCGACGTCAACTTCAGCGTCAACGCGGGCGACGCGCTCGGCGTCATCGGCCGCAACGGCACGGGCAAGAGCACGCTGCTGCGGTTGATCGCCGGTGTGCTGATCCCCGACGAGGGCAAGATCACCGTGCGCGGCCGGGTCGCCCCGCTGCTCGAGCTCTCCGCCGGCTTCTCCAACGACCTCACCGGCCGGGAGAACGTGCACCTGGTCGGCTCGCTGCACGGGCTCTCCAGCAACTTCCTCAAGAAGAACTTCGACGAGATCGTCGACTTCGCCGGCGACCAGGTGAGCTCGGCGATCGACACCCCGGTCCGGCACTACTCGTCCGGCATGAAGGTGCGGCTCGGCTTCTCCGTGATCGCCCGGTTGTCGCACCCGATCCTGCTGGTCGACGAGGTCATGGCGGTCGGCGACGCGGAGTTCCGCAAGAAGTGCTACACCACCATCGAGCGGCTGCTCGCCGAGGGCCGGTCGCTGGTGCTGGTGTCGCACAACGAGGCCGACCTGACCCGGTTCTGCAACCGCGGGCTCTACTTCGAGCAGGGCAAGCTGGTCACCGACGGCACGGTCCAGGACGCTCTCGACGCCTACAACTCCGTGGTTCGTTCGTGACGGTAGCCGTCCTGTTGCCGGGCTCCGACCCGGCGCTGATGGATCGGCTCGCCGCCCAACTCCACGCCGCCGGCGCCCGCGAGGTCCGGGACACTCTCCCGGCCGACCTCGCGGAGCCGGTGTTGATCTGCTCGGGTGACCTGGTCGCCCACGACGCCGTGATCCGGCACCTGGCCACCGCGCCGGGTGCCGGCAGCGTCGCTCTCGTGCTGCCCGACGGCCCGGGCGACCCGGTCCGCGAGGAGCGCGGCCAACTCGTGCCGGGCGAGCCGACCGGGGTCTCCGGCGGGCTGGTCCGGGTCGGCGTGGCCGACCTGCCGGCGCTGTCCGGTGGCGTCGTCGTCGCGGACCTGCTGGCGGCGGGCGCCACCGTCACCGCGCAGCGCGTCCGGCTGCTGGTGGCCCGCCGGGTCAGCGACCCCGCGGAGATCCCCGCCGCGCTGGCCGCCGTGGCCGAGGTCGACTCCGACCGGGCCGAGCTGCGGCTCGCGGTCAAGGAGCAGGACGACTTCTTCACCACCTACTTCGTGAGCCCCTGGTCGCCGCACGTGACCAGGCTGGCGGCCCGGCTGCGGCTGAGCCCGAGCCAGGTCACCGCGGTGTCGATCGTGGTCGTCGCGGCCGCCGCGGCGCTGTTCGCCTATGGCGGCGGCCACCTTGCCTGGGTGCTCGGCGGCATCCTGCTCTACCTGGGCTTCGTCCTGGACTGCGTCGACGGCCAGCTCGCCCGCTACACCCGCAACTTCAGCGTGTTCGGCGGGTGGCTGGACACGATCGCCGACCGGGGCAAGGAATACCTGGTCTACGCCGGTCTCGCGGTGGGAGCCGAGGCGGCCGGCCTGGCCGGTGCCTGGCCGTTGGCGATCGCCGCGATCGGCCTGCAGACCGTCCGGCACATGACCGACACCTGGTACGGCACCCTGCACGACGTCGCGGCCCGCTCGGCGAGCGCGACCCCGGCCGCCGGTGGCGGAGTCGCCGGGCGGCTCGGTGCCGTCTCGGCCCGGGTGCGCGCCGACAGCGGCTCGGTCGCCTACTGGCTCAAGCGCACCGCGGCGTTCCCGATCGGTGAGCGGTGGGCGGCGATGGCGCTGCTGGCGGCGCTCTTCGGGCCGCGGATCGCGCTGATCGGCGTGCTGGCCGGCATCGTGGTCGCGTTCGCCTACACGCTCGGGCTGCGTACGCTGCGGGCCCGTGGCATGCGGGTCTCGGCTTTCACCGGCGTCCCGGCCGCCGAACAACGCGACGACGGCCCGCTCGCCCGCCTGCTCGGCCGCTCCGGCCTCGGCGGCCCGCTTGCCGGTGCCGTCGCCGCCATGTTCGGCGCGCTGTTTCTGGCCGTCGCGTACAACAGCACCGGTTCGCGCACCCTGACCCTCAGCGCCGGGATCGCCGTCGTCCTGGTCGCGGGGCTGACGTCCGGCGCGGCCCACGTCCGCCCGCTGGACTTCCTCGTGCCGGCCGCCCTCCGGGCCGCCGAGTACCTCTTCGTGATCGCGATCGGCGTGTCCTACGACGTGCCCGCCTGGGGCACTTTCCTGCTGTTGTTCGCACTCGCGCTCTGGCACTACGACCTGACCGCCCGGCTGGAGAAGCGGGAGGCCGGTGGCTGGCTGCAGAGGTGGGGTCTGGGCTGGGACGGCAGGATCCTCGTGCTGGCCCTCGGCTGTGGTTTCGGGCAGGCGACCGCGACGACGGTTACGATCGCTTCTTACCTCCTGTTTACCTTCTTGTTGGGCAGTGTGATCTGGTGGCGGAATCGGGCGGCGGCCGCAGCCCTTTGATCAGCTTCATCGTTCCGGTCTTCAACGTCCGGCCCTACCTGCGGCAATGCCTCGACTCGATACTCGCGGACGAGTCTGTCCCGATCGAGCTCATCGCGATCGACGACCGGTCGACGGACGGCAGCGCCGACATCCTGGCCGAGTACGCGGCCCGCGACCCGCGGGTCGTCCTGTTGACCATGGAGCGCAACAGCGGCCAGGGTCCGGCCCGCAACCACGGTCTGGCGGCGGCGACCGGTGACTACGTCTGGTTCGTCGACAGCGACGACTGGCTGGCCGACGGCATCGTGGCCGCGGTGGCCGCCCGGATCGCGCACCTCGACCCCGACGTCGTGGTGATCGACCACATCCGGGCGCACTGGGACGGCGCGGTCGACCGCTCGGTCAACCGGTTCGCCGAGGCGCCGGAGGTCTTCGCGTTGCGCGAGTGGCCGCAGGCGATCGAGATCCTGCACACCCCATGGAACAAGATCATCAGGCGCTCGGTGCTGCTGGCCACCGGATTCGAGTTCAAGACTGGTTGGTACGAGGACGTCCCGTTCACCTATCGGGTCCTGCTCGCCGCCGACAAGATCACGTTGCTCGACCGGATCGGGGTCAACTACCGGCAGCGGCGGATCGGCGCGGCCACCCGGACGGTCGGTGAAGGGCACTTCGCGATCTTCCCCAACTGGTCCGAGGTCTTCGACACCTTCGACGACAGCCGCCCCGGTGCGGAAAAGCTGCGCGCGCTGCTGTTCCGCCGGATGATCTGGCACTTCCTGGTGGTCCGGGGCAACGACGACCGGCTGCCCGACGAGCTGCGCGGCCGGTTCTTCGACGAGATGACCGCGTACTACCACCGCTACCTTCCCGCCGGCGGCTACCCGGTGCCGGGCGGCATGGACGGCGTCAAGCACCGGCTGGTGGCCGGCGGCCGGCAGCGCACGTTCCAGGCCCTGCGGTTCGGCTTCCGCCGGGCGCAGGAGGCCAAGGCGACCGGCGAGGTCGCGGCGCGGGCGGGCCGGCGCGGCAAGCGCGCGGCCCGGCTCGGTCGTGCGGCCGCTCTGCGGGCCTACTACCACGCCGAACTGCGTCGCCCGATGGATCCGCACCTGGCCCTGTTCGCGGCCTACTGGTACCGCGGCCACGCCTGCAACCCGGCCGCGATCTACGAGAAGGCCAAGGAGCTCGCACCAGGCGTACGCGGTGTCTGGGTGGTTCGGCGCGACAAGGTCGGCACCCTGCCGCCGGGCGTGCCGTACGTGATCGCCGGCACCAGGGCGTACTTCCAGGCGCTGGCCCGGGCGACGTACCTGGTCAACAACGTCAACTGGCCGAACTACGTGGTCAAGCGCGAGGGCAGCACGCACGTGATGACCCACCACGGCACCCCGCTCAAGGTGATGGGGCTCGACCAGCGCGACTATCCGGGAGGCGTGCAGGACGCCGACTTCGCCGGCCAGATGCGCCGGGCCGACCGGTGGGACTACAGCATCACCGCCAACGCGTTCACCACGCAGATGTGGGAGCGCGCGTACCCGTGCCGCTACCGCACGCTGGAGACCGGCTACCCGCGCAACGACCGCCTCGCGCTGGCCACGCCCGAAGAGGTCGCCCAGGTCCGGGCGTCGCTGGGCATCGAGCCGGGCCAGCGTGTCGTGCTCTACGCCGCCACGCACCGCGAGCACCTGCCCGGCTACCACCCGCCGTTCGACCCCGAGCGGGTCCGCGCGGCGGCCGGCCCGGACGCGGTGCTGCTGATGCGCAGCCACTACTTCCACGACCGGCGAGGCGCCGCGCCGGATCCGGTCGACCTGCCCGGGGTGCGCGACGTCTCGGGCCACCCGTCGGTGGAGGACCTCTACCTGGCCGCCGACGTGCTGGTCACCGACTATTCGTCGGTGATGTTCGACTACGCCGTGCTGGACCGGCCGATCGTCATCTACGCGCCGGACTGGGAGGCGTACCGGATGATCCGGGGCGTCTACTTCGACGTCGTGGCCGAGCCGCCGGGTGCCGTCGCTCAGACCCTCGACGACCTCTGCGACGTGCTGAGCACGGGCGCGTTCGAGAACGACGCGGCGACGAAGGCCCGGGCGGAGTTCCGCCGCAGGTTTGCCACGCTCGACGACGGCCACGCCGCGCAGCGGGTGGTCGAGACCGTATTTCGAGGCTGATCATGCTGAGTGTCGTCGTCCCAGTGCACAACGTGGCTCGCTACCTGGACATTTGTCTTGAATCGCTCGCCGCGCAGACTCATCGCGACATCGAGGTCGTGCTGGTCGACGACGGCTCCACCGACGGCAGCGGCGACATCGCGGCCGGCTGGGCGGCGAAGGACTCCCGCTTTCGGGTGGTGCACCAGGCCAACGCCGGGCTCGGCGCCGCCCGCAACGCCGGTGCGGCGCTGGCCACGGGTGCCTATCTCGCCTTCGTCGACGCTGACGACGTGCTGCCGCCGTACGCCTTCGAGGTGCTGGTCAACGCGCTTGAGCAGACCGGCTCCGACTTCGCCAGCGGCAACGTCGCACTGCTGACGGACGGCAAGCTGACGCCCTCCCCGCTGCACCGCGGCACCCACCGGGAGACCCGGCTGGCCGTCGACCCGCGCGAGCACCGCTACCTCGTCTACGACCGGCTCGCCTGCAACAAGGTGTGGCGCCGCTCGTTCTGGGGCGAGACCCGGTTCCCGGAGGGCGTGCACTACGAGGACATCCCGGTGACCGTGCCGCTGTACGGCCGCGCCCGCAGCGTGGACGTGATCGACCTGCCGGTCTACTACTGGCGGCAGCGGCCGGCCGGCGACCCGTCGATCAGCCAGCGGCTGGCCGAGCAACGCAACCTCGACGACCGGTTCGCGGCGGTCACCTTCGCGCTGTCCGCGTTGGACGGTCCATTCGCGACCTGGTACGCGGAGACCGCGCTGCAGAGCGATCTGCGCCTGGTGCTGGAAGTCCTGCCGGACGTCGACGACGCGTACCGGGCGAGGTTCGGCAAACTGGCCAACGCGTTCCTGACCGATGTGGACCCGGCCGTGCTGACCCGACTGCCGGGCCGCCTCGCCACGGCCTGGAAGCTGACCCAGGACGGCGACCTGGACGGGCTCGTCAGCCTGGTCTCGTCGGTGCGCGCTTCCGCCGCGCCTGGTGCGGGGATGGCCGCCTGGCGCGACCCGGCGACCCCGGCCGTGCGGGCGACGGCCGCGGACTGGGTCGACGGCCGGCTCCGGATCGAGTTGGCCGACGAACGCCTTCCCCTTGCGTTGCTCTGGCTGCGCGAGGGCGCGCCCGGCAACCGCGTGGTGGCGCTGCCGGCCGCCGGTGGGTCCGGCACGCTGCGCCCGTCCCGGCTGCGTGGCCGGCCGGGCTGGCAGCCAGGGGAGTGGACGGTCAACGTCGCACCCGCCCGGGACGCGGCGCGGGCACACGTGCGGGTCACCGAGCCGCTCCCGTTCGAGGCGCGCTGGGTGGACCAGGAAACGCTGGTGACGCCGTTGGTCCGCGGCGGCGTGCTGCGGGTCGTGGTCGAGCGTCCCGCAGTGGTCGCCGCCGAGGTGGGTTCAGACGACGAGGTGCTCCACATCGACGGCCGCGGTGAGCTCGCCCCGGGGACGCTTTTGCACCTCGAACGGGCTTTTGGGGTGCCGTCGTTGGCGTACCCGGCGGTGGTGTCCGGTCCGAAGTGGATGGCCCGGGTTCCGTTGACCGACCTGGTCGCGGCGATCGCCACCCCGGGTGTGCCGGACGAGCCGCCGGCGGTGTGGCGGGTCGCCCTCGGCGAACCGGGTGGCCCGACCGTGCCGTTGCCGGCCGGTCCCCGAGTGACGCCGGCCAAGGCCGGCCCCGTCGTGGTCGACATCGACCCGCGCGGCATCCTCCGGGTCACCGAAGGGCGCTGAGGGCGGGCTCCGGAGCGCCCCGCGGCGGGGCACTCGGCCCAGTTATGAGTCTCGGCTGAGCTTCGCGCGTACGCGGCGGGTGGCCTCGGCGGTGTAGCGGCGGAACACGAACCTCGTCGCGGTCGCCAGCGAGCGCGCTCCGCCGACCGGGATCGTGTCGACGCCGAAGAAGCTGACCCTGCGGCCGAGGGTCGGGCGGGCCACCAGCCGAGGCCCGGGCGACACCAGCTCTGCCTGCTGCCACTCGGCGAGGTTGGCGACGGCGAAGTCGCGCCCGCTGACCCAGCGCTCGCCGAACACCGACAGCACCGCCTTCTCCCAGGACTCGTCGGCCCGCTTGACCCGGGCGGCGCGGCGCAGTGCCGCCGTGCGCCAGAGGGCCACGGTGTCCGTGGGCGAGCCGGACTTGGGCGGCAGCACCCGGACCAGGCCAACCCGCCACTGGTTGCAGACGTTGACCAGGCGGCGCACGGTGTTGGCGTCGACGCCGGTGGTGACCGGCACCCGGAGCAGGTAGGGCGACGGGTAGACGTCTTCGGGCGCCTCCGAGACCAGCGCGACCCGCGGCTCGTGCCGGTAGGTCGCCTCCACCAGGCGCAGGTCGAGCTGCGGGTCGGCGAGCACCGACATGCGCTGTTCGCCGATCGCGGCCCAGTCGGCGACCAGCATCACCCGCAGGTCGGTGAGGTCGCTCATCAGCAGCAGGTCGACACAGGTGCGGATCTGCTCGAAGCTGCCCTCGGCCCGCACGATCGCGGTGACCAGCGGCACCTTCCAGGTGCGGTTGCCGACCGAGCGCAGCCAGCGCGGCTGCGGCATCAGGTCGGCCAGGAACGGCCAGTTGTAGCGGCGCAGCGCGTCGCCCCGCTGCATCATGTTGGTCGGGCCCATGTGCCAGCTACCCGCCTTCGGCTCCGGCACGAAGGCGGCGCCGGCCTGGGTCAGCCGGAAGCCGAACTCGGTGTCCTCGCCGAGCCGCAGGTTGGTGTCCAGCCCGCCGGTCTCCTCGTAGAGCCGGCGGGTCAGCGCCGCGGTCGCGCCGACGTGCGCGCGGAAGTTGAGGTGGTCGCCCTTCCGCAACTGGTCGGTCTTTTCGATGATCTCTTCGACGTAGTCGTGCGGCTCGGTGTCGTCCAGGGCGAAGAGCGTGTCGATGGTGCCGGCGGCGGAGCGCTCCGCGACCTCTTCCGGCGTCGACCAGGCGGTGACGAACCGCTTGTAGCCGAGCGTCACCACGTCGTCGCTGACGTGGTGCCAGCGGACCTGGGCCTCGACGTGCTCCGGAAAGACGACCATGTCGGCGTCGAGCCAGTGGATGATCTCGCCGGTGCTGTTGGTGGCACCGACGTGCAGCGCGTTGGCCCGGCCCCAGCCCGCGGAATGGTCCTTGACCCGGACGATGCGGCAGTTGGCCGGGCGGATCTTCGGCAGCTCGATCGGCGGCTCGCTGGTGTCGTCGGCGATCACGACTTCCAGCAGGTCGGCCGGATAGGTCTGGTGCGCCAGCGCCGCCAGCGTCAGGTTGAGCGATTCCTGGCAGTTGTAGGCCGGGATGACCACCGAGACGGTGCGGGTGGGCGTCCACGCGCCGATCTCCGGCGGCTGCAGAACGCTCCAGTCGTTGCGGAAGATCCGGACCGGCTCGTTTGCGTCGTTCGGGGTCGGCACGGTCGTGAGTGTATCTAGCCAAAATCAGCGCCGCCTGGACGCTACGTTAATTGTGCCGGTTGACGGGGGGTTGCCGGCTCAACACGACGGGAGCGTCGCGTGGCGGCGGACCAGCACCCGAATCGTCTCCGCCGGTGGCGGATCTACGCGGGACCACGGGCGACGCGTACCCGCAGGTGGCCGCCTCTGATGTGGCGCGCGGGGCTCAGCGTGATCGAGTCGCCGGACAGCCTGGCCCCTTTTCTTGGCGCGGGCACGCGCGTCGCTTCGATGTGTGTGTCCGCCGCGTCGCTCGCCGACCTGCGCGGGCTGCTCGACCATCCGGCCGGCGGCACCATGGTGCGCGAGCTGACCGTCTTCGTGGAGCGCTGGCAGAACCCCGAGGGCACCTGGTCGGGTCGGCTGGGAGCGCTGCCGCACCTGCTCTCGCACCGCACCAGGCTGCCCGCCGTCGGACCGGGCCGGGCCACCGTCGCCCTGGAGGTGCGCCGGCCGGCACCGCTGCGCCAACTGATCATGGCCGTGCTGCCCGTGTTCAGCTCGGTCCGCCCGCTGCCCCGGGCGGTCAGCGCCGACATCACCGTGCAGGACGTCGCGCCGCCCTGGGTGGGTTCGACGGCCAACGTGGCCGTGGTCAGCGGTGCGCTGCCGACCGACGCCGACATCCGCCCGCATGACCTGGTGCTCAGCCAGGACGGCACGCCGCTGCCGCCGGAGAGCGAGGCGACCGCCCCGGAGCTCTACGGCGGGGTCATCCAGGCCGGCACGGCCGGCGTCGGCGGCACGGTGCTGGTCGACGTCGAGCATTCGGCCTGCATCGGTCGCTACGGCCCGTTCGGGCGGGCCGAGCCCATCGCCGACCTCGTCTTCACCGAGGACGACTGGCGGATCGACGGGCCGCAGGGACCGTTGGTGTACGGCCGGACGGATGGCCAGCGCCTCGCGCCCGAGGAGGTCGCCGCACTCGCCAAGATCGGCCTGGTGCGCTGCGCGGCGGCGCCCTGCATCTACCCGGCGGGGGAGGCGGGGGTGCTGGTCAGGCTGGCCGCGGCCGGCGTCCTGGTGCACGCGCCGGACCTGCGCCCGCCCGTCGCCGCGCTCCTCGCCGACGAGCTGCGCCCGCTGGTCGTCGGCGAACTGCCCGCGGACGACCTCGAGTGGGAGGTCCGGGCGGTCCGCCAACGCCGCGCCGCGCTGCGCCAACATGCCACCGCGTTCGCGCTGCCCCGCTTGGCCGGCGACACCTTCCCGGCGCTGGTGGCTCCGCCGTCGGTCAGCGTCCTGCTGGTCACCCGCCGCCTGGAGCACATCGCCGCGACGGTCGCGGCGATCGAGCGGCAGACGTACCCCGACCTGGAGATCGTGCTGTGCCTGCACGGCGCGCACCCGTCCGCGGAGCTGCTCGGCCAGGTCGCCCGCTGCAGCCGGCCGGTCGAGCTGGTGGCCATCGGGCCCGAGCAGCGGTTCGGGTTCGGCGAGGCGATCGGCCGGGCCACCGCCCGCGCGCGCGGCAGCCTGATCACCAAGTTCGACGACGACGACAACTACGGCCCGGAGCATGTCTGGGACCTGGTGCTGGCCAGGCTGGTCTCCGGCGCCACGCTGGTCGGCAAGGCCGCGGAGTTCGTGCACCTGCATGCCCTGGACACCACGGTCCGCCGCCAGAACGGGCGGGCCGAGCACTACGCCGGCGTGGTGGCCGGCGGGACGATGCTGATCAGCCGCGGCGACCTGGAGGAGGTCGGTGGCTGGCGGCCCGTGCCCCGGTCGATCGACCGGGGACTGATCGAGCGGGTGACCCGCTCGGGCGGCCTGGTCTACCGGACCCATCCCCTGGGCTACATCTACCACCGCCGGGCCGAAGGGCACACCTGGGACCCTGGGCTCGAGTACTTCTTGCGCGACAACGGCCCACAATGGCCGGGGGTTCCCCAGCACAGCGAGTTCGGCACGCTGCCCTCGGGCGTAGCCGGACGACCGCTGGGGTAACAGCTCTGCCATGGCTTTGAAGGTCGCGGTGGTCGCGCACAAGCGGAAGAGTCTCGACGGCGGGCTGCCGGAGCTGCGCCGCCGGCTCGCGGACGCGGGCGTGGTCGAGCCGCTCTGGTACGAGGTGCCCAAGAGCCGCAAGGCGCCCAAGCGGGTACGCAAGGCGCTCGACGCCGGCGCCGAGCTGATCTTCGTCTGGGGTGGCGACGGCATGGTGCAGCGCACCGTCGACGCGCTGGCCCGGGCGGGCGCCGGTGACGTGCCGCTGGCCATCGTGCCGGCCGGCACGGCCAACCTGCTGGCGACCAACCTGGGCATTCCCGAGGACCTGGCGGCGGCCGTCGAGATCGGACTGAACGGCCGACGCCGGACGATCGACCTCGGCCGGGTCAACGGCGAGCATTTCGCGGTGATGGCCGGCGCGGGGTTCGACGGCGAGCTGATCCGGGACGCCGACGGAGGCCTCAAGGACCGGCTGGGCCGGGTCGCGTACGCCTGGACGGGCGTAAAGCACGTCCGCGACGGTGCCGTGCCGATGACGGTGACGGTCGACGGCGAGCCCTGGTACGCCGGCACGGCGAGCTGCGTGCTGTTCGGCAACGTCGGCACGATCACCGGCGGCATCCGCGCGTTCGACGACGCCAGCCCGCACGACGGCAAGCTGGAGGTCGGCGTGGCCACCGCCGAGGGTGCGCTCCAGTGGGCGCGCACCCTCGGCCGGATGGCCACCGGACGGTCCGAAGGCTCGCCGTTCATCAAGATGACGGCGGGCCAGAAGATCCGGGTGAAGCTGGCCGAGCCACTTACCTACGAGATCGACGGCGGCGCCCGAGGCTCGGCCGGCAAGCTCAAGGTCCGAGCCGTGCCGGCCGCCGTCACCCTCTGCCTTCCGGCCGGCGGGGCGTCAGCCTAGGGCGGGCTCCGTGAAAGTGGCCGGTGGCACCGGGTCGTCTGCCGGGCAGGCGCCGCGAGCCACGTACCGCTCGATGAAGGTCTCGACCGCTCGCCGGATCCGCTTGCCCGCGCCGCCCCGGTCGAGTGCCGCCGCGGCGGCTTCGAAGCAGGACAGGGCGGCCGTGGCCAGTTGCGGGTCGGACAGCCCCGCGCGGGCGGCGGCCAGCCAGTCGCGGTGCCGGCGCAGCGGCGAGCGCAGGTGCTCGGTGGCCGCTGCTGCCGCCTCGGCCGCGATCGGGTCGTCCAGCAGCGCGGTCACCACCGCGAGCGGCACGACCCAGCCGTCGCCCGGCTGCTGGTCGATCATGCGGAACTCTAGGTAGCCGCGGGGCCGGATCGGCGGCACCAGGGTGCCGAGATGCCGTTCCAGGTCGTCGAGGGTGACCGGACGCGGGCCGTGGCCGCGCAGCCAGGAGCGCATCGTCAGCCCGGTGGGCACCGACCACGGCACGGGTGCCGGCTCGGCGATCATGGCCACCTTGGCGCGCAGCGCGTAGTGCGCCCAGTCGGCGCGCGGCTCGCCGCCGCGGCGCGGTGCGCGGGTCCGGGTGGCGTCGGTGCCGAACCGCAGCGCCTGCCGGTAGGAGACCCAGCGGGTGCCGCGGACGACCCGGGGTGAGTTGGCGAACGCCGCGAGCAGCACGGGGCCGATCGCGTCGGCCAGCCACCACCGCATCCGGTAGCCGGCCCAGCCGTCTGACTCGTCGCCGGAGTCCAGGCAGACCTGCACCGAGGCGGAGTTGCACATCACCGCGAGGCCTTTGCCGCCGGAGCGGGCGTGGTACTCGGCGAGGGCCACGTACCGCGGGTGCGTCGTGATCAGCTCAGGAGTTCGGTACGCGTCCAGGCCGGTGCCGTCCAACTGGAGGCCGTCGGCGGACAGCGCGGCCCGCGTCACGGCCAGGTCGGCCCGGGTGCGCTCGACGCAGTCCCGCAGGGACGCCCCGACCGCGGACGAGATCTCGAGCTGCCCCCCGGGCTCGATGGTGATCTGTCCGCCACCAGGCAACGGCGCCAGGCCGGCGGTCGCCGCGGTGACCCGGGCGATCGACGGGCGCCTCAACGGCGCGCGAGGATCTCGCACGGGGTATTCGAGCTCGACGCCGACCCGCCCGATCGGGCCGACCCGGAATCCCGCGGCCGCGACGTAGGTCTCCGCCGCGCGCTCCGTGAGGACGGCGATATCGTCCACGGCGCCTCCGTTGAAGTGCGGTTGTCCGCCGCCGCCGGTAGTAGCTCCCGGCGGCGCCGTTTTTGGGTGGGGTGGTCTGCCGCCCGGGAAGCCGGTCGGGGTGACTCCATTAGCGGTCTCGTAGGCCGGCTTGTCCAGCGAAACCGGCCAACTCGAAATGAACACCCGATTGACCACACGTTCGGCTGACATGGGCCAAACAGAGGCGGTCTTTCATGTTTTTCCGTGCGCTTTCTTAAGCGCTCCTTACGTCACCGAAAGTCGTTGGTACGTAACGCATTCCCGGCCCAAGTAAGAGGCATCCGATCCTTGCGAAGAATAGGTAGGGATCGGTTAAGCTGGCTGCGGCTTCCGCCGGATCATCCCCCCGGTGACACCGGCGCCGCTGCTGCCTAATCGCCGAGAGGCGAGCCGGGGACCCGTGTTCCATGGGGTGAGTCCGCGAAAGCGGTAGGGGTTGTTCCGTCCCGAACCCGTCAGCTAACCCGGTAGGCGGCCCTACCGAAGGAACGTGAATGACGCGCAAAGGACGTCCGCGCGCTGTTGTTCGGCGCGCCGCCCTGGTCGGGACCGTGACACTGCTGGTGGGGCTTGCCCTTGCTCCAGCCGCTGTCGCGGCACCCAACCCCACCCCGACGCCCGCCGCACCCGCCGAGGGCGGCAAGAACGTGCTGCTTGACGACGTGATCGAGCGGACGAGCCGGGCCTTCGTCGAGGCCAAGAACGCCGTCGCCGACTCGCGCAAGAAGCAGGACGAGCTCAGCAGGGAGATCGCCCGGCTAGATGTGCGACGGGCGGCATTGGCGCCACAGGCGGTCGAGATCGCCCGGCACAACTACATGAACGGCCGGATCGGTCCCGCCCTGATGCTGCTCAACGCCCGCACCCAGAACGACTTCCTGGATCGGGCCGAGCAGCTCGAGAGGCTGGCGGAGTACGACAACGAGCGACTCGCCGAGCTTGCCACCACCCAGCAGCAGGCGTTGGCCGCCAAGAGTCAGCTCGACATCGAGGTCAAGCGCGAGTCCGCGCAGTTGGCCGTGATGAGCAAGCAGAAGAGCGAGGTCGACAAGGCGTTCAAGCTGGCCGGCGGCAAGACGGTCAACGGCAACGTCTACGCGAACCTGCCGACGGCCAAGCAGTCGCCGCGCGGCTCGGACGGCTCGTTCCCCGCGCAGTCGTGCAGCGTGCAGGACCCGACCACCAACGGGTGCATCACCCCGCGGATGCTCTTCGCGCTCAAGGAGACCCAGCGGCTGGGCTACAAGCGGTTCGTCTCGTGCCACCGGGACGGCGGCCCCTTCGAGCATCCGAAGGGGCGCGCCTGCGACTTCTCGGTGTTCAAGACCAACGACTTCGGCAGCGGAGACGCCCAGGGCGACGCCCGGTTCTACGGGAACAACCTGGCCGCGTTCCTGGTCAAGAATGCCGACAAGCTCGGCATTCTCTACGTCATCTGGTACAGGCAGGTGTGGCTACCGTCCACAGGGAACTGGAAACCCTATAGCGGCGTGGGCGGAGACCCGTCCAGCGACCACACCAACCACGTGCACCTTTCCATCCTCTAGGCCAGCGCGGCCTTAGCGGTGTCGGGTGTCGGGTGCCGGCCTTCGGGCCGGTGCCCGACCCGCCGGTTGGCGGGGCTGGCGCCGGTGCGGTTCGAGCCGCGGAATCGGCATCCGCACCTCCTTCTCACAGGTCACCGTGACGCGCTCGCCGTGGTGGTCCAGGTCCATGCTGGCATCGACCTCGCCGTCCCGCAGCGAGTAGATCGCCTCGTGCTGGCGGACGTCGACCCGCAGCCGCTTGCCGTGCCACATCAGCGCGAACTCCAGCCGGCTGATCCGCGCGGGCAGGCGAGGCGCGAACGTGAGGTGGTCCTCGTGGTCGCGCATGCCGCCGAAGCCGGCCACCAGGCCCAGCCACGCACCTGCCAGGGCGGCGATGTGCAGCCCTTCGCGGGTGTTGTTGTGGATGTCGTGCAGGTCCATGAGCGCGGCTTCGCCGAGGTAGTCGTGTGCCAGCTCCAGGTAGCCGACCTCGGCCGCGACCACTGACTGCGTGCAGGCCGACAACGACGAGTCGCGGACCGTACGCCGCTCGTAGTAGTCGAAGTTGCGCAGCTTCTGCTCGTCGGTGAACGCGTCGCCGCACCAGTGCATGGCCAGCACGAGGTCGGACTGCTTGACCACCTGGCGGCGGTAGAGGTCGAAGTACGGGTAGTTGAGCAGGAGCGGGTAGTCCTCCGGCGGCGTGTTGTCGAAGTCCCACTCCTGGTAGCGGGTGAAGCCCTCGACCTGCGGATGGACACCAAGCTCTTCGTCGTACGGGATATGCATGTTGGCGGCCGCGTCCCGCCAGGCGGCGGTCTCCTCGTCGTCGACACCGAGCCGCCAGGCCCGCTCGCTGTGCCGGGTGACGCAGTCGGCCGCGACCAGCATGTTCCGCTGGGCCATCAGGTTGGTGTACACGTTGTCGTTCTTGACCGCCGTGTATTCGTCCGGCCCGGTGACCCCGTCGATGTGGAACTTGCCGTGCCGGTCGTGGTGGCCCAGCGAATGCCACAGCCGGGCCGTCTCGACCAGCAGCTCGAGCCCTATCTCGCGCTCGAAGTCGACGTCACCGGTGGCCTGCACGTAGCGCCGGACCGCGTCGGCGATGCCCGCGTTGACGTGGAAACCAGCCGTGCCGGCCGGCCAGTAGCCGGAGCACTCCTGGCCGCGGATGGTCCGCCACGGGAACGCGGCACCGCGCAGGCCGAGCTGTTTAGCACGGTCGCGGGCCATCTCCAGGGTGGCGTGCCGCCAGCGCAGCGCGTGCGCCACCGCGACCGGCTGGGTGTACGTCAACACCGGCAGCGCGAACATCTCGGTGTCCCAGAAGACGTGGCCGTCGTACCCGGGGCCGGTCAGCCCCTTGGCCGCGATCGGCCGCAACTCGGCCCGGGCACCCGCCTGGAGCACGTGGAACAGCCCGAACCGGACCGCCTGCTGCACCTCCGAGTCGCCCTCGACGCGCACGTCGGCGGCGTCCCAGAAGGTGTCGAGGTATTCGCGCTGCTCCCGGACCAGGCCGTCCCAGCCGGAGAACTCGGCGGCGGCGAGCGCGGCGCTGACCTGGTCGCGGATCGCCGGCAGCGAACGCCGGCTGGACCAGCCGTAGGCGAGCAGCTTGACCACGACCAGCTTCTCGCCCGGCTTGAGCACGCAGGCGATCGTGGTGCGGGCCCAGTCGTCGTGCGCCTCGGTGTTGATGTTGGTCCGCGGCGGCCCGTTGATCTCGTGCGCCATCGCGGCGCCGACCCGCAGGCCGCTCCGCTTGGTGCGGTGGATGAGCTGGGCCCGGTCCTTGTCGGTGAGCCGCTCCTCGATCTGCAGTGGACGCTCCAGCACGGCCGCGACCCGGGGGTCACGGCTCTGCCCGGGCAGCTCCTCGTTGGCGACGAGCTCGGACTGCACGATCAGCCGCAGGGGCTCGTCGACGGCCTCGACCTCGTAGCGGATCGCCGCGATCGAACGCTGGGTGAACGACACCAGCCGCGTGCTGCGCACCTTGACCGCGCGACCCGCCGGCGAGCGCCACTGCACCACCCGGTCGAGGGTGCCGGCGCGCAGGTCGAGGATCCGGGTGTGCGCCTCGAGCTCGCCGTACCGCACGTCGAAGGGCTCGTCGTCGACCAGCAGCCGGATCGGCTTCCCGTTGGTCACGTTGACGACGGTCTGGCCCGACTCGGGGAACCCGTAGCCGGCCTCGGCGTAGGGCAGCGGACGCAGCTCGTAGAACGAGTTGAGGTACGTGCCGGGAAGCCCGTGCGGCTCACCTTCGTCGAGGTTGCCGCGCATCCCGATGTGCCCGTTGCCGAGCGCGAAGACCGACTCGGCCTGCGCCAGCACGTCGACGTCGAGCCTCGTCTCGCGGACGTGCCAGGCCTCGACCGGATAGGCCCGCTCGCGGATCATGCCGTGCCCTCCAGCAGCTCAGAAAGGTCGCGCACGACAACGTCGGCGCCGTGTGTCTTGAGGTCGGCGCCATGGGTGCCACCCACCCGGTCAACGCCGATCACGATGCCGAAGTTGCCGGCTCGACCGGCCGCCACCCCGGCGAGTGCGTCTTCGAAGACGGCCGCGTCCTTCGGCGCCACGCCGAGCAGCTCGGCGCCACGCAGGAAGGTGTCGGGTTGTGGTTTCCCCGGGAGCTTCTCGGCCCGGGCGACGTTGCCGTCGACGCGAGCGTCGAGCAGGTCGCCGAGCCCCGTGATGCGCAGGATGTCGGGGGTGTTGGCGCTCGCCGAGACGACCGCGGTCTTGAGCCCGGCCTTTCGGGCCGCGCGCAGGTAGTCGACGGAGCCGTCGTAGACCGCGACCCCGTCTTCCTTGATCCGGCGGACCAGGATGACGTTCTTGCGGTTGCCGACGCCGTTGACGGTGTCGGCCTCCGGCGGGTCGTCCGGATCACCGTCGGGGAGGGTGATCCCGCGGGACGCGAGAAAGGTGCGTACTCCGTCGGCCCGGGTGCGGCCGTCGACGTATTTGGGATAGTCGGAATGGGGGTCGAAGGCCGTGAACGGCTCGCCGGTTCGCTCACTGCGCCGGCGAAGGAAATCGTCGAATGTCTCGGTCCACGCCGCGTTGTGAACGGTCGCAGTCTGCGTGAGTACGCCGTCCATATCGAACAGACAGGCGGTCACGTGATCGGGTAGCCCCAGCACGGGTCAAATCTAGTCGAACCCACCTACCGATGCTCATGCGCGCCCACTCCCCGGACAGCACGAAATTGATCATTGAATTCGCATTGTCATTTGACATGTGACTGAGTCACACATATGTTGGAGACATGACCAAGATCGTGGAAACCAAGTTCGAGATCACCTCGTGGGACGAGAAGCCCTACCGCGAGTTCGACGACGGCCGGAAGTTCGCCCGCGCCGAGGTCACGCTGGCCGGCACTGGCGACGGATTGACCGGCGGCTCGTTCGAGTCGCTGCTCTACTACCGGGCCGACGGCACCAGCGAGTACGTGTCGATCATGGAGATCACTGGGACGCTGGACGGCCGGTCCGGCAGCTTTGTGCTGCAGGGTGCGGGCACCTACGACGGGAAGGCCGCCCGGGTCGACGTGGCGGTGGTGCCCGGGTCTGGCACTGGTGAGTTGGCGGGCATCAGTGGGACGGCGGAGAGCGTGTCTACGCACGCTGACTACCCGCACATGCCGTTGACCATTCGCTACGAGTTGGCGTGAGCGAGCTCGACCACCAGGCCAATCTGCTCGGCGCGTTCGCGCTGGCGGTCGCCGATCGCACCGGGGCCGCGATGGCGGCCGCCGGCACGGCCGGGAACCCGACCACTGCGGCGGCGCTGTCCGCCCTGCTGCACTTCCTTGATCGGCCGTCGATCGATCAGCTTCGCCGGGTGTTGGGGTTGACCCCGTCGGGCGCGGTGCGGTTGGTTGATCGGCTGGCCGACGCGGGCCTGGTGACCCGGGGTCCCGGTGATGACGGGCGGTCGCGGTCGGTGGCGCTTACTGTCGAAGGCCGTGCGGCCGCCGAACGCCTGTCGGCCGCCCGTGCGGAGTCCTTGCGGTCCACCTTGGCTGTCCTGTCGCCTGCCGAACGCTCCACACTGGACGCTCTGATTGGCCGGGTCATCGGCGGCATCGTTCAGGAGAAAGAGGGCGGCGCTTGGCTCTGCCGGCTCTGCGATCTCGCCGCTTGCGGTCGCGACACGGGTGCTTGTCCGACTGCCAACGCGGCGGCGGCCAAGTATGGGGCTGAGGCGGTTCGTCGGGACGCGTAGCCGGGGCTCTGCCCCGGACCCCGGCCGAGCTGCGGAGGCCCGCGGGGGCGGGGCCCGCCCCTTTTACAGGTTTGCGATTGTTCTGATGATCTCTGCGTAGAAGTTGCCTTCGATCTCGCGGAACAGGGCGAAGGGGGAGTCTGGGTTGCCGAAGAACGGGCGTAGCGTCCAGGCGAGTTGGGTGCCTACGAAGCCGAACAGCAGGATCCAGATGTAGAGCAGGGTCATGCTTGCTGGGCGTTCTGTCGCTACGCCTGCTGGGCGGGCGAGTTGGTAGCGCTGTAGCGCTGGGTTCCAGACGTGGTGTTGGCCTGCCGGCGGGGCGACTAGCACCGGCAGCGCCGGGGCCGGGGCGGCTGCGGCGGCAGTGCCGTCGCCGTTGGCGATTGGCGCGCCCACTGTGACGGGCGTCTTCTCCTCGGCCGGCAGCGCGGCGGGGGCCGGCTTCTCGGCGACCGGCGCCGGCTCGGCGGGCTTCGCGGGGCTGAGCAGGCCGTGTGCGTGCAGGATCTGCATGCCGCCGGTCAGGAAGCGTAGGCCGACGATCGCCGACAGGGCCAGAATCGCCACGTTGAGGAGCTTGAAGAAGCTGTAGTCGGCCGCCGTGATGCGGAAGAACAGGCTGATCGGCGCGAACGCCAACGCCAGCATCGCGGTCACCGTTACGGCCACCATCACCAGTGACACCGACTGCCTGACCGAGAGCCGGGCGCCGAAGACCAGGTTGAACAGGTAGAGCGTCGGCAGGCAGATGGCCAGCGTGACCAGGAACAGCAACGGCAGCTTGACCGCGGAGGTCAGCGCCATGAGCGGGCTGTGGAAGGCGCCGAGCACCGCCCCGTAGATGGCCAGCGCGACGGCCGAGCTCGCGAGCATCTGCACCGAGAGCCGGTTGAGGTCACGCTCGTCGACGATCTGCTGCCAGATGCTTCCGCGGTCGCGGAGGATCCGTTCGATGATCAGCAGACCAGGGCTGTTTGCCGGCACGATGCCATCCTCTCTGGACTTACGTGGCGAGGACGCTAGACCACGGGTCGGGTCAGCGCCACCCCACGTCGATGCGGTCGCCGCGATCGTCGAAGAAGTGCAGTGCGTCCATGCGTACGGAGACCGACAGCGCGGTGCCGGCCTGCACGTTCGGGTACGGCGCGAGGCGGACCGCGAGCTCTGCCGCCCGCCGGTGGTGCCGGCCCGGATCGCTGAGCACGCTGGTGCGGCTGCGCGAGCCGCTGGCCTCCACCGCCGCCGGAGGGGTGGCGGCCCGGCTCTTCAACCGCTGCACCGCGTGCCCGAACCGGCGCAGGGCGCCGCCCTCGCCGGCCTGCTCGGTCGGCGCCTTGCCCATCTCGTCGACGACGACCGCGGTGGCGCCGATGTCGAGGAACGCCAGCGACTCGTGGCCGTGGTGCTCCAGGTAGCGGATCCGGCCCTGGAGCACGTCGCCCGGTGTGTTGGGCGCGACCGGGGTCAGCGCCTCCGCGCGCAGCCCGACCACGATGCGCTCCCCGTGGTAGTGCGCGACCGCCCGGGCCCGGATGTCGTCCCAGGGCAGGTAGAGCGCCTGGTCGCCGAGGTTGAGCGTGACGTATCGATCCAGGTGCACGTAGACCGACGCTTCCAGCAGGTTCATCCGCGGGCTGCCCAGGAACGCGGCGACATAGAGGGTCGCCGGGCGCCCGTACACCTGGGTCGGTGTGCCCACGTCCTGCAGCACGCCCTTGCGCATGATGGCGACGCGGTCGGCCATGGTGAGCGCCTCGGCCTGGTCGTGGGTCACGTAGATCGTGCTGACGCCGAGCTCGCGGACCAGGCCGGAGATCTCCGCGCGCAGCTCGGCCCGCAGGCCACTGTCCAGGTTGGACAGCGGCTCGTCCATCAGGAACAGGCCGGGCCGGCGGACGATCGCGCGGCCCATCGCTACCCGCTGGCGCTGGCCGCCCGAGAGCTGGTTGGGCTTGCGGGCCAGGACGTCGCCGATGCCCAGCGCGCTGGCCACGTCGGCGACCCGCTCGCCGCGTGCCAAGGCCTCGACCTTCGACAGCCGCAGCGGGAAACCGATGTTGTCGCCGACCGACATGTGCGGGTAGAGCGCGAAGTCCTGGAACACCATCGCGATCCGGCGCTCGCGCGGTGGCAGGTCGTTGGCGAGGTCGCCGTCGAGCAGGATGGCGCCGGTGGTCGGGTCTTCGAGACCCGCGACCATGCGCAGCACGGTGGACTTGCCGCAGCCCGACGGGCCGAGCAGCACCATGAACTCGCCATCGTTGACGTCCATACTGACGTTGTCGACCGCGATCGTTCCGTCAGGAAAGATCTTGGTGACGTCTTTGAGCGCGACGGTGGTCACCGTCTCCTCCCCAACAGTCGGTTCCCCGGTCAATGCGCCGACAAGTCCTCAGACGTCATGTCGCCCGCCGCGACATGACGTCTTCCGGTCACGACTGTGACGAGAGTTACTAGATAATCCCATCGGGTAAACGTGCCATGTTCAGCCTGTGACAATCCGACTACGCGCATCGACGGCGGTAGTTCCACGGCCGACGCGGAGTCTCCGGTCGGCCGCGTTCTGTTGATCATGCCCGGGCGCATCGCTAAAAGATCTTCGTTTGTCAAGGGCCGGGACAACCGTTGACCCGCTCCGCTAGCCTCATCAGGCTGCGTGCACATCGAGCGAGGGAGCGGCGATGCGACTGACGGTGGGCGTGCTCACCTACCGCAGCGCGGCCAACCTGCCGCCGCTGCTCGCGGCGCTGCCAGCCGGGCTGGCCGGCGTCGACGACTGGCGGCTGGTGGTGGTCGACAGCGGTTCCTTCGACGACACACTGACCGTCGCCAAGGACCTGGCCCCTGACGCGACCCTGGTGCAGCTCGACAGCAACCGGGGCTTCGCGGCCGCCGCCAACGCCGTCGCCGCGGTCGATCCTGACGCCGACGCGGTGCTGCTGCTCAGCCCCACCACCCGGCTGCGTCCGGGCTGCGCCGCGCGCCTGCTCACCGCGCTGGCCGAGCCCGGAGTCGGCATCGCGGTGCCTCGGCTGATCGGCCGCGACGGCGCCTACAAGACCTCGTTGCGCCGGCGTCCGACGCTCGGCCGGGCGGTCGCCGAGGCGGTGCTCGGTGGCAACCGGGCCAGCCGGCTCGGGCGCGGCGAGTTGATCGCCGACCCGGCGGGCTACGACCGGCAGACCCGGGCCGACTGGGCCACCGGCGCCGTGACGATGTTCAGCCGGGCCGCCCTGGCCGCGGCAGGGCCGTGGGACGAGTCCTTCTTCCTCTACAGCGAGGAGACCGAGTTCGCCCTCCGCGCCGCGGACCACGGCTTCCGGCTGGCCTTCGTGCCGGAGGCGGAGGCGGTGCACAACGGCGGCGACGCCCGCAACGTGCCGGCCCTGTGGGGCATCATGGTCGCCAACCGGGTCCGGCTGCACGCCATGCGGCACGGCCGTGCGGCCGGCACCGCGTACTGGGCCGCGATCACGCTCGGCGAGGCGATCCGTTCGATCCGTGACGGCAACCACCGTTACGCCACCCGCAAGCTGTTGCGGGAGCGCACGAGTCTGGTCAGTGGGCGTCCGGCGGGGGTTCCTGACCAGCTTCGCTGACCGACCGGCGCTGTCACCCTGTGGCGAACCGGATTCGGCATTAGCGTGGGAAGCATGACTGACGTGACGGCTGGGACTCTTTCGGTGCAGCCACCGGATCCGGCCGAGGGCAGTCACGTCGAGCGCGGCATCGTCGAGCATCCGACTTCCGACGACTTCCACCACGCAAGAAACGTGCCGGTCGACTCGACCTGGTTCCAGCGGGCGGTGTTCTACGAGGTTCTGGTGCGGGCGTTCGCCGACTCCGACAGTGACGGCTCCGGCGACCTGCGCGGGCTGATCGACAAACTCGACTACCTGGCCTGGCTGGGTGTCGACTGCCTCTGGCTGCCGCCGTTCTACGACTCGCCCCTGCGCGACGGCGGCTACGACATCCGCGACTTCTACAAGGTGCTGCCCGAGTTCGGCACCGTCGACGACTTCGTCGCCCTGCTCGACGCCGCGCACCGGCGGGGTATCCGGGTGATCACCGACCTCGTCATGAACCACACCTCCGACCAGCACCCCTGGTTCCAGGAGTCGCGCCGGGACCCGGAAGGTCCGTACGGCGACTTCTACGTGTGGAGCGACAGCGACGACCGGTACCAGGACGCCCGGATCATCTTCGTCGACACCGAGGAGTCCAACTGGACGTTCGACCCGGTGCGCCGGCAGTTCTACTGGCACCGGTTCTTCTCGCACCAGCCGGACCTCAACTACGCCAACCCGGCCGTCCAGAACGCCATGCTCGACGTGCTGCGGTTCTGGCTCGACCTGGGCATCGACGGGTTCCGGCTGGACGCGGTGCCCTACCTGTTCGAGGCCGAGGGCACCAACTGCGAGAACCTGCCCGAGACGCACGCCTTCCTGCGCCACTGCCGCAAGGTGATCGACGACGAGTTCCCGGGCCGGGTGCTGCTGGCCGAGGCCAACCAGTGGCCCGCCGACGTGGTCGCCTACTTCGGCGACACGGAGAGCGGCGGCGACGAGTGCCACATGGCCTTCCACTTCCCGCTGATGCCGCGCCTGTTCATGGCCGTCCGGCGCGAGTCCCGCTTCCCGATCTCGGAGATCCTCACCAACACCCCGGCCATTCCGGCCAACTGCCAGTGGGGCATCTTCCTGCGCAACCACGACGAGCTCACGCTCGAGATGGTCACCGACGAAGAGCGCGACTACATGTACACGGAGTACGCCAAGGACCCGCGGATGAAGGCCAACATCGGCATCCGCCGCCGGCTGGCGCCGTTGCTGGAGAACGACCGCAACCAGCAGGAGTTGTTCACCGCGATGCTGTTGTCGCTGCCGGGCTCGCCGGTGCTCTACTACGGCGACGAGATCGGCATGGGCGACAACATCTGGCTGGGTGACCGCGACGGCGTACGCACGCCGATGCAGTGGACGCCTGACCGCAATGCCGGCTTCTCGACCTCCACACCGGGCCGGATCTACTTGCCGGTCAACCAGGATCCGATCTACGGTTACCAATCGGTGAACGTCGAGGCGCAGCGCGACAGCTCGACCTCGTTGCTCAACTGGACGCGGTTGATGTTGTCGGTGCGGCGCCGGCACGACTCGTTCGCCGTCGGCACGTTCCAGGAGCTCGGCGGCTCCAACCCGGCCGTGTTGGCATACCTGCGCCACCATGAGGACGACGTGGTGCTCTGCGTCAACAACCTGTCCCGTTTTCCCCAACCCATCGAGCTGAACCTGCAGGCGTGGTCGGGCTATTCGCCGATCGAGCTGACCGGACGCGTCCTGTTCCCCCGGATCGGGCAGCTACCCTACCTGCTGACCCTGCCCGGATACGGGTTCTACTGGTTCCAGCTCACCCCACCGTCCGATGAGGATGACCCGGCCCGCTCGGCCGAACAGCACATGGAGGAGTCATGACATTGCCGTACGCCGACTGGCTGCCGCATCAGCGGTGGTATGCCGGACGCGGCCGGACTCTCCACAGTGTCACGCCCGTCGCGGTCACGGCGCTCCGCGAAGCGCTCGACCACGTGCTGCTCGACGTGGTCTACGAAGACGGCGGCAGTGAGCGCTACCAGGTCTATGTGGCCTGGGACGACGAGCCGCGCCCGGAGTTCGCCGGCACGGCCACGATCGGCATCGACCACGAGGCCGACCGCGCCGGCTTCGACGCCCTCTACGCCGAGACGGCCGCCCGCACGCTGCTGGAGCTCATCGACCAGGACGCCGTCGTCGGCCGGCTGCTGTTCCGGCGCGAGCCCGAGGCCAAGCTCCCGCTGGAGGCGCCGGCCCGGGTGGCCGACACCGAGCAGAGCAACACCAGTGTCGTGTACGACCGGGCGGCGATCCTCAAGGTGTTCCGCCGCGTGGTCCCCGGCATCAACCCCGACGTCGAGCTCAACGGCGTGCTGGCCCGGGCCGGCTGTCCCAACGTGGCCCAGTTGCTGGGCTCGGTGGAGAGCACGGACGAACGCGGTGAGCCGGTCTCGCTGGGCATGCTGACCGCGTACGCGGAGAACTCGGCCGAAGGCTGGGCGATGGCCACCACCAGCGTGCGCGACCTCTTCGGCGAGGCCGACCTGGCCGCCAACGAGGTGGGCGGCGACTTCTCCAGCGAGTCCTACCGGCTGGGCGAGGCGGTCGCCGTCGTGCACCGGACGCTCGCACACGAGCTGGGCAGCGAGACGGTCGACTTCCCGGTCGACCGGATGCTCACCCGACTCGCCCGCGCCGCGGACTTCGTGCCCGCGCTGGCGCCGCACGTCGACGCGGCGACCGCCGCCTTCCGGGCGGTCGGTGGCGAGCGGATGACCGTCCACCGGGTGCACGGTGACCTGCACCTCGGCCAGGTGCTGCGTACGCCGAAGACCTGGCTGTTGATCGACTTCGAGGGCGAGCCCGGCCAGCCGGTCGAGGAGCGCCGCCGGCCCGACTCGCCACTGCGCGACGTCGCCGGCATGCTCCGGTCCTTCGAGTACGCGCCGCACCACCTGATCGTCGACCAGCCCGACGACGCCCAGGTCGTCTACCGGGCGCGCGAGTGGGCCGACCTCAACCGCAACGCGTTCTGCGACGGCTACGCGAGCACCTCGGGCGAGGACCCGCGGAGCCGGGCGGCCCTGCTGGGTGCGTTCGAGCTGGACAAGGCGATCTACGAGGCGGCCTACGAGGCCCGATTCCGCCCGAGCTGGCTGCCCATCTCCCTACGCTCGGTGGCCCGCCTGCTGAGTTGAGCTAGCGTGGTCCGGGTGCTCGTCACGCTCGCCGTGGAGAACTACCGGTCACTGCGCCGGTTGGTCATGCCGTTGCGCCGGCTCAACGTGGTGACCGGCGCCAACGGGAGTGGCAAGTCGAGCCTCTACCGCACGCTGCGGCTGCTCTCGCACTCGGCTCGCAACGGCGCCGTGGCCGCGCTCGCCCGTGAGGGTGGGCTGCCGTCGACGCTCTGGGCCGGTCCCGAGGTGATCGGGCGCTCGGTGCGGGCGGGGGAGCACCCGCTGCAGGGCACCGTGCGCACCAAGCCCGTGGCGCTGCGACTGGGGTTCGCCACCGACTCGTTCGGCTACGCCATCGACCTCGGCATGCCGCAGTTGCCGGGTCACCGCGGCTTGTTCGCGCTCGACCCGGAGATCAAGTCCGAGTGCACCTGGTCCGGCCCGGTGCTGCGGCCGGGCACGCGGTTGACCGAGCGGACCAACGCGGCCGTCGGCGTGCGCGGACCCGACGGGAAATGGCAGGCCACCGAGCTCAAGCTGCGTCCGTACGACAGCATGCTCGCCGAGTTCGTCGATCCGGAACTCGCGCCGGACCTGATGCTGCTGCGCGAGCGGATCCGGTCCTGGCGCTTCTACGACCACGTGCGCACCGACGCTGACGCCCCGATGCGGACCGCGGTGATCGGCACCCGCACGCCGGTGCTCGGACCCGACGGCGCCGACCTCGCGCCGGCCCTGGAGACGATCCGCGAGATCGGCGACGGCGACGCCCTCGACGCCGCGGTCGAGCTCGCCTTTCCGGGCAGCCGGGTGGGCGTCACCGCGACCGCAGGCCGGTTCGAGCTCATGTTCAACCAGCCCGGCATGCTGCGCCCGCTGACCGCGGCTGAACTCTCCGACGGGACGCTGCGTTATCTGGCCTGGGTGGCCGCGTTGCTCACACCGCGGCCGCCGGAGTTGCTGGTGCTCAACGAACCGGAGAACAGCCTGCATCCCGAACTGATCCGTCCGCTGGCCGCACTGGTCGCGGGCGCGTCCAGCCGGATGCAGATCGTGGTGGTGACCCACTCGCGGGCCCTGGCGTCCGCGTTGGACACCCATGCCGACGAGGCCGACCTCCAGTCGGTCGAACTGGCCAAGGACCACGGCGAGACGTACGTCGTCGGGCAGGGAAAGCTCGACGAGCCGCCGTGGCACTGGCCGAAACGCTGAGGAAGGATGATCACATGAGTCTCGAACGACCCGTACCGCCCGATCCCTACGACCTCCTGCCGCCGAAGCCGGCGTTCACGCTGACCAGCGACGACGTGACGGACGGCGAGCAGATGGCCGACACGTTCGCCGACCCGAGCGTCGGTGGCGCCGGCCGGTCGCCGCAGCTCTCCTGGTCGGGTTTCCCGGAGCACACCAAGAGCTTCGTGATCACCTGTTACGACCCGGACGCGCCGACGCACAGCGGCTTCTGGCACTGGGCGCTGGTCAACGTGCCCGTGTCGGTGACCTCGCTGGAGCAGGGCGCGGAGCCGCCGGCCGGCGCGTACGCCGTGCGCAACGACTACGGCACCAAGGAATACGGGGGCGCCGCGCCGCCGAAGGGCGACTACCCGCACCGCTACGTGTTCACGGTGCACGCGGTCGACGTCGAGCAGCTCGACGTCACGCCGGACGTGTCGCCCGCGGTGGTCAGCTTCAACCTCACGTTCCACGACCTGGCACGCGCGGTCATCCGGCCGACGTACCGGATCGTCTAGGGCCTTAGGGCATCGCCAGGTTCACCCGGACGCCGAGCAGCCGCACGGGTCGCTTCCACTCGAACTTCGCCAGCAGGCTCAACGCGGCCTGCTCGACGACGTCCGGGTCGGTGGTCGGCCCGGCGCGCAGCTTGGTCTCCCGGGTCGGCGTGAAGAAGCTGACGTAGCGCACCTTCACCGCCACGTGGGTGATCTCGCGACCGTCGGCGACCACGTCGGCCGCCAGGGCCCGGGCCATCGCGCCGACCTCCCGGGAGATCTCCGCCAGGTCGGAGAGATCCTCCGCGTACGTGTTCTCCCGGCTGCGCGACCGGGCCACCCACGGCTCGGTGCTGATCTGGGTGTCACCGCCGCCCGCAGCCGCCACCGGCAGCCACTGCGCCTGCCGGGCGCCGAACCGTTCCACCAGTGCCTCCGGCGGCGTGGCGGCGAGCTGGGCGATCGTGTGCAGGCCGAGCTCGTCGAGCTTGCGGGTGGTCTTCGGACCGACACCCCAGAGCTCGGCGGCCGGCCGCTCGCCCATGACGGCCATCCAGGTCGCGGTGGTGAGCGTGTGGATGCCGCCGGGCTTGGCGAACCGCGCCGCGATCTTCGCCTGTTGCTTGTTCTCGCCGATGCCGATCGCGCAGCTCAGCCCGGTCTCCGCGAGCACCGCGGCCTTCAGCTCGGCCGCCAGCGCCTGTGGATCGGCGATGTCGCCGCCGACGAACGCCTCGTCCCAGCCCCAGACCTCGACGTCGACCGGGAACCCGCGCAGCGCGGCCATCACCTGCTCGGACGCGGCGCTGTAGGCGGCCGGGTCGGTGGGCAGGAAGGTCCCCTCGGGGCAGAGCTGCGCGGCCCGGCGCAGCGGCATTCCGGAGTGGACACCGTGGGCGCGGGCCTCGTACGACGCGGTGGAGACCACCTGCCGCCGCGCCGTCGGATCACCCGCACCGCCGACGACCACCGGGAGGCCGCGCAGCTCCGGCCGGCGCAGGATCTCCACGGCGGCCACGAACTGATCCATGTCGACGTGCAGCAACCAGGTCATGCCGCCGCCCGCCTCCGGCCGGCGGACCCGCTCCCGTGTCCGCGCGCGCTCATGGCGTCGTGGCCACCAACCGTCGTGCCCGCGACCTCAGGTAGCGCTGCTCCGGCTCGCTGCCGGTGCGGTCGGCGGCCGCTTGGTAGGCCGCGGCGGCGCCGGGTGCGTCGCCGGCCAGCTCCAGCAGGTGCGCGCGTACCGCGGCCAGCCGGTGGTGTCGGGCCATCCGCTCGTCGCCGTCGAGCTCCGCGATCAGGTCGAGCCCCGCTCGTGGCCCGGACAGCATGGCCACTGCCACGGCCTTGTTGAGCCGGACCATCGGGCTGTCGGAGACCCGCTCGAGCAGGTCGTACAGCGCCAGCACCTGACGCCAGTCGGTGTCGGCGGCGGTGGGCGCCTCGTCGTGCACCGCCGCGATCGCCGCCTGGAGCTGGTAGGCGCCGGGTCGGGTGCTGGCCAGCGCTTCGGATAGCAGCTCGACTCCCTCGGTGATCGCCGCCTGGTCCCACCGCGACCGGTCCTGCTCGTCCAGCGGCACGAGCTCGCCGCCGGGACCGGTGCGGGCCGGGCGACGGGCGTCGGTGAGCAGCATCAGCGCGAGCAGGCCGGCCGCCTCGCCGTCGTCGGGCAGCAGCCGGTGCAGCATGCGGGCCAGCCGGATGGCCTCCGCGGACAGCTCGACGCGGGCCAGCTCGGGTCCCGACGAGCTGGTGTAGCCCTCGTTGAAGATCAGATAAAGCACCTGGAGCACGGCGTCCACGCGGGCCACCCGGGACTCCGGCGGGGGCAGCTCGAAGCCGATCCCCGAGGATTTGATCTTCTGCTTGGCTCGGCTGATCCGTTGCCCCATGGTCGGCTCGGGCACCAGGAACGCGCTCGCGATCTCGCCGGTGGTCAGCCCGCCGACGGCGCGCAGCGTCAGCGCCACCTGCGCCGGCACCGCGATCGCCGGGTGGCAGCAGAGGAACAGCAGCACCAGCGAGTCATCGTCGTCCGGGCGCTCGGCGTCGGCCGCGGGCGCCACCCGGGTCGCCGCCGGGTCGCGGAGGTAGTCGTTCTCCTCGCGCAGCCGCCGGGACTCCTCGCTGCGTAGCTGGTCGATCAGCCGGCGCGAGGCCACCCGGATCAGCCAGGCCCGCGGGTCGTCGGGCACCCCGTCGGTCGGCCACTGGGTGGCAGCCGCCAACAACCCCTCCTGCACCGCGTCCTCGGCGGCGTCGAAGTGGCCGTAGCGGCGCACCAACGCGCCCAGCACCTGCGGTGCCAGCTCCCTGAGCAGCTCTTCCGTGCCCGTTCCCACGCCAGAAGCCTACGACTGGCTAGACGAGCGTGGCCGCCCGCGCGATCACGCTCACCAGGTAGGCAAGGGCGAAGACAACGGCGAGCACGGCGGCGGTACGCAGCCGTGGATCCGCCCGCTGCCGGCGCGATCTGGCCCGGGCCACCCCGAACACCAGGAAGCCGAGCGGGAGGATCAGGAAGATCGGGTTGATCAGCACGGCGAACGCCAGGACGAACGAGATCAGGCCGCTGGTCGTGGTCGGGTGGAGCGCGTCCGCGTCGGTGATGCCGAGCTCGTGCACGCCGTACCGTGCGCGTTGTAGCTCCGGCAGTCTGGTGTTGAACCCGGCCGGGCCGTTGTCGCGCATCTCGACCGCGAGATCGGCCTGCGCGCGTTGGAGCCGGCGGACCCGCCCGTAGGCGCGCGTCCCGCCGTAGACGTAGGCGTTCCAGCGCGCCCGGCCCCGGCTGCGCCAGCCGCGCAGCGCGAGGATCTCGTTGTGGGTGGCGATCCACGGGTTGCTAAGGCTCTCCAGGGGGCCGGCCACGCCCTCGTACTCGTCCTTGCGGAAGAAGTGCAGCAGGACCAGGAAGGTGCCGAGGATCAGCAGTCCCTTGATCAGCAGCACCAGCAGCGTGCCGTAGGTGCCCGCGTAGTCGGTCAGCGAGGCGGCCGCCGGCGAGTTCCACAGGAAGTGCATGAGCCAGGCCAGGGCCAGGGCGCCGAGCGCGACGCCGATCCGGTTGAACCAGGAGCGTTCCCGGTGCAGCACGGCGTACGCCACGCCGGCTCCGGCGATCGCGCTGTAGACGGTGTGGCTCCACAGCCCGGCCAGCAAACCGCGTACCAGGAAAACCTGCAGCACCGCCGCGAGGCTGTCGTCGCCGGCCGCGGCGACCGCGTTGAGGCTGTAGGTGATGTTCTCGATCTCCTGGAAGCCCAGGCCGACGAAGGCGCCGTAGACCACGCCGTCGAGCACGCTGTTGATCTGGCGGCGGGCCAGCAGCACGATCATGACGATGCCGAGCGTCTTGAGGATCTCCTCGTCGGTCGGCCCCTCGATCGCCGCCGCCCAGTCGCGGACGAACCCCAGCGACGTCATCTTGACGAGGATCGACTCGAGCGCGGTGTTGGCCCGCAGCGCGTTGGCGCTGGCCACGAACCCGCCCCAGATCAGCGCGGCCGCGAACAGCCAGCGTGGCTCGGGCTCCAGCCAGTCGACGGCCCGGATGATCGTCACGAACACCGCGCCGTGAATCGCGAACAGCACTGCGGCGAGCACGAACGCGCCGGGCGCCTCGGCGATCGCCGGACCGAAGGCGATCCCGAGGATCACGATGCCGCCGATGGTCAGCGCGACGAAGAACCAGACCGCCGGCCAGCGCGCCGCGGCACCCCAGGAGGTGAAGACCCGCCGGCTGCCCGGCGTCGGTGGCGGCGGGGTGGCCGCCTGGTCGACGCTCACGTGGTCCGGTCGATCGCTACGGTGCGGACGCTGGCCTCGAGCTCGTCGCGGTGTTCCGTGACGCCGGCGTCGTTGCCGTCGACCACCGCGGTGACTCCGGTGCCGTCCAGCAGGTAGACGGTGTACCAGCCGGTGCGGTTCTCGCCGACGTAGGTGGCCTGGAGCCCGGGTATGCCGCCGTTCGAGGTGACCGGCTGGTCGGGCGAGATGCCCTGGATGCCGGCCACGTTCTGGACGACCTCGCGGATCCGGTCGGCGAGCTGTTGCAGCGTGCCCGGGAAGCTCTCGGCGCTCAGCCGGTACCGCACGCCGTCGACGGCCATCGTGATCACGCCCTGGTCGGGCGAGGTCTGCTCGGAGACGACGGTGGCGTCCGGCGGCGGCACGACACTAGCGTTGTCGGCGAATTCCAGCGGCTTGGTGCTGGAGACGGTGGCGTCGGGCACCGCGCGGTCGATCGCCGGCACCCCGAACGACAGCGCGAGCACACCGGCGGCCACCGCGACGCAGCCGACGAGGTTGCGTCGCCACGCTGATCCCCCGCCGCCCATCCGGACATTGTCCGCGATCTTCCGGGCGGGTGCACCATCCGGCGCGGTGTCAGCGCGTAGACACTCCGCCGCCGGCCAGCAGCGCGTGCATCAGGTGGGTCAGCTCGCACACCGACGCGACCGGGCGCTCGAACCCGAGCCGCAGCCGCGGACCCCGCCCGTTGCCGCCGACTGTAAGCCCGTACCGGTCGAGCCGCAGCGCGCGGCACTCCTGCGGCGCCGCCCGCCCGCTGACCCGCTCGACCAGCTCGGTGAGCTGGGGCAGGTGGTGGTCGTTGAGGTCCGTGAGCAGCCGGCCCTCGTCTGCGGCCAGTGGGTCCGGGTCGGCCGCGCGGAAGTCGGCCGGGTCGACCTCGATGAGCTGCCGGCCGTTGGCCATCCGCACCTCGGTCGGGACGATCCGGAACAGCACCTGGCCGCGGCCGACGTCGAGCAGGTCGCCAAGGGGCCTGACCTGGGCGTACGCGTCGGCGGCGGCGCGTGCCGCGGTGTCGTCGAGCAGGTGCGCGGTGCCGGTCAGCCAAAGCCGCCCGCGGGTCGGTGAGCACGGCACGGGCGGCAGGTCATCGACGCTGAGCACCATCGATCCGGTCTCCAACCGGGCGGTGAGCTCGGTGCCGAGCGCGGCCAGCACCAGCGGATGGCCGTCGGCCGGTGTCGCGTGCCGGACCTTCACCCGGGCGGGGTAGCCCCGGACGTGGGCCGTGCCCTCGAGCCGGCCACTCGCCAGCGTGCGCGCCACCTCTGCCGCCGTCGGCCGCATGATGCCTCCTCGGTAATGCGTTCCGATCAACTTAAGTTAGGCTCACCTAATTCTCAAGCTCCCCCGATCGGTGGACCCGTGGCACGCCGTACGGCCGGCGACGTTCAGGAAAGTCACATAGGGGCCCCAGGTTCAGGGCAGATATGTGGAGCACGGTGGACGCATGACCGATTTGCTGAGCCGCACCGATCCCCAGAACCCCTGGCCGCCGCACCAGCCGGCCGCGGCCGGTCCGGCCGGCCCCGGCGGGCCGGTCCCGCCCTGGACCCCCGGCCCTCCGAACCCCGGTGCCCCGTCCGGGCCCCGCCGTGGTGGGCGTCGAGTCGCGGTCGCCGCCGGCGCGCTCGTGCTCGTCCTCGGCGGCGGAGTCGCCGGAGGCGTGATCGGCGCACACACCGACCAGTCCGCGGCACCCGCGGCCAGCACCGCCGCCAACGCCACGAACGTGTCCAGCGAGTCGGCGACCCTCGCTTCGGTCGCCGCGCGCACCTCGCCGAGCGTCGTCACGATCATGGTTCAGGTGCCGGGCGGCACCGTCGAAGGCTCCGGCGTGATCGTCGACAACCAGGGCCGGATCATCACCAACAACCACGTGGTCGAGCAGGCCACCAACGGCGCGACCGTGCAGTTGTCCGACGGCCGCACGCTGCCCGCCCAGATCCTGCGCACCGACCCGAGCCACGACCTCGCGCTGCTGCGGGTCGACTCGTCCGGCCTGACGCCGGCCACCCTCGGCGACAGCTCCAGCGTCCAGGTCGGCGACACCGTGCTGGCGTTCGGCAGCCCGCTCGGCCTGAGCGGCACTGTCACCTCCGGCATCGTCTCAGCCCTGGACCGCGACGCGCAGGATCTGAACCTGTCCGGCTTGATCCAGACCGACGCGCCGATCAACTCCGGCAACTCGGGCGGCCCGCTGGTCGACGCGGCCGGCCAGGTCATCGCGATCAACGTCGCCAACGCCTCCACCAGCCAGGGCGGCGGCTCCATCGGCATCGGCTTCGCGATCCCGATCGACACGGCCGAGTCCATCTTGAGCTGACGCTTTGCTCTGCAGCCAAATACGCAACACCCGTCGGTGGGGGTGTTGCGTATCTGGGTGCAGAGCAAACGCGCGTAGCGCGATCGGCCCGGTGCCTAGACAATCGGGCGATGATCCGCGTTCTGGTTGTGGGCTCGACCTACCGGCGCGGCGTTTACCTGTTGCTCGGTGGCGTGATCGCGCTGCCTTACGCGTTGCTGACCGTCGTCTTCGTCAGCATGCTCACCAGCGAGGACGTGCCGAAGCCGGCCACCTGGCTGCTGATCCTGGTCAGCGCCCTGATCGCCGTGACTCCGGCCTTTCTGCCGGGCACGCGGGCCGTCGAGATCGTCGCCGCGCGCGGGCTGCTCGGGGTCGACCTGCCCGACCCGACCGGCCGGGCCGACCGGGAGACCACCCTGCGCGGCGCCCTCTGGTTCGGGCTGCACCTGGCGTTCGGCGCTCTGGTCGGCCTCGCCCTGTTCAGCGCCCTGCCGATGGCGCTGGTCTTCGTCTTCCAGTGGTTCGCCGGTGGCAGCATCAGCCGCACGGGCCTGCCGTTCCCGGGCTGGCATCCGGCGGGCCTCACCGCCATCGGGATCGTGCTGCTGGTGTTGCTCGGCTATGCGGTCGCCGGGCTCGGCGCGCTCGCCGCACAACTCGCGCCCACCCTGCTCGGGCCCTCGCCGGCGGAGCGGATCGCGGCGCTGGAGGACCGGGCCGGCCGGCTCGTCGAGCGCACCCGGTTGGCCCGCGAGCTGCACGACTCGGTCGGACACGCGCTCACCGTCACCACCTTGCAGGCCGCGGCCGCGCAGCGGGCACTGCACGACCCGGAGTTCGTCCGCCAGGCGCTGGTCGCGATCGAGGAGACCGGCCGGGCCGCGATGGACGACCTGGACCACGTGCTCGGCCTGCTCCGGGCGGCCGAGCGGGCCGACCGGCCGGCGCCACAGCGGACGCTGGCCGACGTCGACCGGGTCGTCGCGGACGTCAGCGGTGCCGGGCTGCGGGTGGCGCTGACCCGCGAGGGTCCTCTTGCGACGGTGCCGGCGGCCCTGTCGCGCGAGGGCTACCGGATCGTGCAGGAGGCGCTGACCAACGCGGTACGCCACGCCGGCGCCGTGCCGGTTACCGTGCACATCGCGGTCGCGGAACGCTCGCTGCGGATCGAGGTGGCCAACCCGGTCACCCGCGACGGGCCCGACGACCCGTCCGGGCGCGGGCTCGCGGGCATGCGCGAGCGGGTCGACGTGCTGGGCGGGCGGATGACGGCCGGGCGGGCCGACGGGCGTTTCACGGTCGCGGTGCGGCTGCCGACGGGAGGGTCATGACGGTCCGGGTGCTGATCGTCGACGACGACGCGCTGGTCCGCGTGGGCCTGCGCACGGTGGTCGACGCCGAGCCCGACCTCGAGGTGGTCGCCGAGGCCAGCGATGGCGCCGAGGTGCCGCCGCTGGTCGCCCGCCACCGGCCCGACGTGGTGCTGATGGACGTGCGGATGCCCGATGTCGATGGCATCCAGGCCACCCGGCACCTGATAGCCACCGCCGCCGTGCCGCCCCGGGTGATCGTGGTGACCACCTTCGAGAACGACGACTACGTGTACGACGCGCTGCGCGCGGGCGCCAGCGGGTTCCTCCTCAAGCGCGCCCGGCCGGCCGAGGTGGTCGACGCGATCCGGCTGGTCGCGCGCGGCGACTCACTGCTGTTCCCCGCCGCCATCCGCCGACTGGTCGCGGCCCGGGGCGGCCAGACCGACCGCCGGACCGCCCGGCTCACCGCGCGTGAGGCCGAGGTGCTGCGGCTGATGGCGGCCGGACTGTCCAATGCGGAGATCGCCGCCCGGTTGGTCGTCGGTGGCGAGACGGTCAAGACCCACGTCGGCAACGTGCTCGCCAAGCTCGGCGCCCGCGACCGGGTCCAGGCGGTCATCACCGCGTACGAGTCGGGCTTCGTCACCCCGACCGGCTGAGCTCCCCCGGCTGGGGGAGCGGGTTCACGCCGCGCGGGGAGGGACCGGATCCCGCTCAGCGGGAGCGTGAGTGGCATGACGAACTCCCGATCCTCGGCCGGTTATCTGGCCGCAGCCTGGGCGCTGAGCTACGGGGTGGTCGCCACGGTCTGGGCGCTGACCGGCGACGGCTATCCGTTCGGTGCCAACAACCCCGACGACGACCTGCACCCGTTGCGGGCGGTGCCCGTCGACCTCGGAGCCACCGTGTACGCCGTGCTCCTGCTCGGTGTCGGCGTGCTCGCGCTGGCCACCTCGGGTCGCCAGCCGATCCGCCCGCCTCGGCCGTTGCGGGCCGTCCTGCTCGGTGTCGGCTGGGCGGCGGTCGCCGCGCTGGTCGTGCTGGTGCCCAGCGCGCACATCCTGGCCGTCGTCGGCTACACGCCGATGTTGCTGATCGGTGCGCCGCTCGGCTGGCCGTCGGACATCGACTACGGCGTGATCTTCAACTGGACCACCGCCAACGAGGTGTGGGCCATCGTCGGTGGGCTGTTGCTGGCCCGGGCCCTGCTGACCTGGCAGGGCTCCGCGCGATCGGGTCCGGTCCGCTGGGGCACCTGGGTGACCTACGTCGCGGCTGCCGTGCCGGCCCTCTACGCGGTGACCCGGTTGGGCTTGGCGGTCGCCGTCGCTTCGGGGATGGTCGAGGGGGAGTTCGACGACCCCGACCTGGCGCTGGCGGCGACCGGGCTGGGCGGCTTCGCGCTGGTCGGCGCGTGGCTGACCGTCGGGCTGGTCCGCCCGTGGGGCGAGCGCTTCCCGCGCTGGATGATCGGCCTGGCGGGCCGGCGCGTCCCGGTCAAGTTGGCGACGGTCCCAGCCACCGCGGTCTCGATCGCGGTAGCTGGTGCGAGCGCGAGCTTCTTCAGCGATCCCGGCCTGCTCGGCGACATGGTCTCGGGCGAGGTCGCGGTCTGGCCGATGGCTTTCTGGCCACTGTGGAGCGTGACGCTGCTGCTCGCCGCCTACGCCTACCACCGCCGTCGCACCTCCCTCACCGGTCAGGCGGCGACCGGCTCCGGGGACGGGATCGAGGCGCGGACCGCCTCGTCGACGTCGGTGGCCGACAGCCCGAAGGTCGACTCCGCCAGCGTGGTGTCGAGCACGAAGGGGCGCTCCCACTGGTAGCTCATCTCGACGAACTCCCGGGTGCGGCGGTCGAAGAGCCCAGCGGCTCGGACCGCCGCCTTCGGGTAGCTGCGCAGCCGCGGCAGCGGGTAACCGCCCACCTCGGCGACCTTCGCGACCACCTGGCGCATGGTCATCGGTGCGGGCGAGGGCACGTGCCACGCCTGACCCCAGGCGCGCGGGTCGCGGGCGAGCGCGATCAGCGCGGCGCCCATGTCGCCGGTGTAGGTGAAGGTGTGCGGGTGGTCGAGCGGGCCGGGCAGCCAGACCGTCTTGTTGGCGCGCAGGCCGGGCATCGCCATCTCGATGATCGAGTAGCGCGGGCTCAGGTAGTCGGAGCCGCGCACCTCGGTGACCCCGCTGATCCGGCCCGATCGGTAGGCCGCCACCGCGTCCTCCCACATCTTGACCCGGACCCGGCCCTTGACCGTCGGCGCGGCCAGCGGCATGTCCTCGGTCATCGGGCGGTCGACGGGACCGTAGACGTAGAGGTTGCCGGTGATCGCCAGCGGCGCACCGCTGGCCCCGGCCGCGGCCAGCATGGCGTCGGCCATCGGGGGCCAGTCGGTCGGCCAGGTGTGGTACGGCGGGTTGGCGCAGTTGTAGATCGCCACCGCGCCCTTGCTGAGCCTGGTCAGAACGGTCGCGTCACCGGCGTCGGCGGCGACCCGCTCGATGTTGGGGTGGACCGGGCCGCTCCCGCTGCGGGTGATCAGGCGGACCTGCTCACCGGCCTCGGCGAGCTGGCGGGCGGTGGTGCTGCCAACGGCTCCGGCGCCGACGATGACATGCATGATCTTCCTCCATCGAGTGGATTGGGAGAGCAGTGCTCTCCGTTGAGAGCAATAGTCCACGGATCAGTGCCCTCTGTCAAGAGCAGTGCTCTCTTATGAGACACTTGTTCTCGTGAAGGCCACATCCATGCGGGCCCGGCTGCGGGCCGAGATGACCGACGAGATCAAGGCGATCGCGCGGCGGCAGTTGGCCACCGAGGGCGCGAACCTGTCGCTCCGGGCCGTCGCTCGCGACCTGGGCGTCGTGTCGTCGGCGATCTACCGCTACTTCCCGAGCCGCGACGACCTGCTGACGGCGCTGATCCTCGACGCGTACACCGCTGTCGGTGATGCGGTCGCGGCCGCGGAGGGCGCGGTCGACCGGGCCGACTTCGCGGGCCGCTTCCTCGCGATCTGCCACGCCGTGCGGGATTGGGCCCTGGCCAACCCGCACGAGTACGCGCTGATCTACGGCAGCCCGGTCCCCGGCTATGCGGCCCCGACCGACACGGTGGCGGTGGCAACGCGTGCGGTGACCATTCTCGGCAGGGTCATCGAGGACGCCGCCCGCGCGGGCCT
This sequence comes from Asanoa ishikariensis, assembly GCF_900107455.1. Lineage (GTDB taxonomy): Bacteria > Actinomycetota > Actinomycetes > Mycobacteriales > Micromonosporaceae > Asanoa > Asanoa ishikariensis. The sequence continues at coordinate 855,356 of NZ_FNQB01000001.1, forward strand.
GCTGAGCCACGACGACGTTGTTCTGCCGCCTGACGTCGCGGGGGAGGTCGAGCGCATCGGCGAGACCATCGCGCCGAGCGTGCCGCTCGGCGCGCTCAGCCGGGCGCTCGGGAGCTGGCTACAGCTCTTCGGCTTCGTCAGCTTCGAGCTCTTCGGCCAGCTCAACAACGCGGTCGAGCTCCCGGGCCCGCTCTTCGACCACCAGATGCGCGCCCAGGCGCGCTACATCGGGCTACCCCTGCTCTGAGTCGTTGATCGTCTCTCGGTGCTTCAGGTAGCGCTCCAGCAACCCGGTGAGCTCGCTCTGGATGAACTCGTAGAAGTCGCCCATGGCCGCGATCCGGTCACCGGCGGGCGTGGTCCGGCCGCCGGCGGCCTCGACGCCGCCCTCGGCGAGCTTGGCGACCTGCGCGAACAGGGTGCCCTTGACGATCGAGCCCAGGTACCAGGCGTCGTCAGGAAGCTTGTAGCGGTCGCGCCGTGAACCAGGCACCGCCGAGCGCTCGACCAAGCCGAGGTGCTGGAGATAGCGCACGGACTGGGAGACGGCGGCCGGGCTGATCTCGAGCCCGTCGCTGAGCTCCTTGGCGGTCAGCGAGCCGGCGTCGGTGGCCATGAGCTGCATGAGTACGCGGGCCGCCATCCGAGGGAATCCCCAGTCGGCATAGAGCCGTGCCATGTCCTCGACGTACTGCCGTAGGGCGGCCTCGTCGCGTTCCCCAGCCATGTCCCGCACCTCCTCCAGTTCCGTGATCTATCTTGACGCGCTCTTGACGCGAATCAAACTTCACAACTTTGTGAAGCAAGTGTAGCTTCCAAATTATGGAGAACGTCATTTCGGTCAATGGGCTCGTCAAGAGCTTCGGCCGGACCCGCGCCCTCGACGGTCTTGACCTCGAGGTGCGCCGCGGAGAGGTGCACGGCTTTCTCGGCCCCAACGGTGCGGGCAAGTCGACCGCGATCCGCGTGCTGCTCGGCCTGCTCAAGGCCGATAGTGGCACCACCACCCTGTTCGGGGGAGACCCCTGGCGCGACGCGGTGTCCCTGCACCGTCGCCTCGCCTATGTGCCCGGCGACGTGACGCTGTGGCCCAACCTGACCGGAGGCGAGGTCATCGACCTGCTCGGCCGACTCCGCGGCGGGCTCGACACCAAACGCCGCGACGAGCTGGTCGAGCGATTCGAGCTGGACCCGCGCAAGAAGGGCCGCACCTACTCGAAGGGCAACCGGCAGAAGGTGGCCCTGATCGCCGCCCTCGCCTCCGACGCCGAGCTGCTGGTGCTCGACGAGCCCACGTCCGGACTCGACCCGCTGATGGAGTCGGTGTTCCAGAGCTGCGTCAACGACGAGCGCGGCGCCGGGCGCACGGTCCTGTTGTCCAGCCACATCCTCGCCGAGGCCGAGGCGCTGTGCGACCGGGTGAGCATCATCCGGGCCGGCCGCACGGTCGAGTCGGGCACCCTCGCCCAACTGCGCCACCTGACCCGCACGTCGATCCACGCCGAGCTCGCCGGCGAACCCAACGGGATCGGTGCGCTCGCCGGCGTGCACGACCTTGTCGTCGAGGGCGAGCGGGTGCGCTTCCAGGTCGACAACGCCGAGCTCGACACCGTGCTGCGCGCACTGACCACGGTCGGGGTCCGCGGCCTGACCAGCCAGCCGCCGACGCTGGAGGAGCTCTTCCTGCGCCACTACCAAAAGGCCGAGCAGGCTGATGGCCCTGCGGGCCAGGCGGTGCCGGCATGACCGGCACCTGGCAGCTCTTCCGGCTCAACCTCCGTCGCGACCGCGTCGTGCTTCCCCTGTGGACGATCCTGCTCGGGCTGTTTCCCGGCCTGGTCGCCAGCAGCTTCGCCAGCCTCTATCCCGACCCGGCCGAGCTCGCGGAGTTCGCCGCGTCCATGTCCAACCCGTCACTGACCGCCGTGTACGGCCCGATCTGGTCACCGAGCCTCGGCGGCATGACCTCGTGGCGGTCCAGCATCGTGCTGCTGATCGTCGCGCTGGCCACCGCGTTCACCGTCATCCGGCACACCCGCGCGGAGGAGGAGCAGGGCCGCCGCGAGCTGCTCGGCGCCACCGTGGTCGGTCGCGGCGCCGGGCTGGCCGCCGCGCTGCTGGTCGCGTTGCTGGCCTCGGCGGTCGTCGGTGGCCTGACCGCGCTCGGCACCGCGGCAGCCGGCGCCGACGGCACCGGTTCGGTCGCGCTCGGCCTCCAGTACGCCCTGGCCTGTCTGCTCTTCGGCGCGATCGCGGCGGTCGTCGCGCAGCTCACCCAGGGCGCCCGCACGGCACGCTGGATCTCGGGCGCGGTGCTGATCGGCGCCTTCCTGCTGCGGATGCTCGGCGACGCCGGCGGCGACCTGAACTCGCCCCTGTCCTGGATCTCGCCGATCGGCTTTCTCCAGCGGATCCGGCCGTACGCCGACGAACGCTGGTGGGTGGCCGGGGTCGTGGTGCTGGTCGTGGCGCTGCTCGCCGCCGCCGCGTACCGGCTGAACGCCGTGCGCGACCTCGACGCGGGTCTCATCGCGTCGCGGCCCGGTCCGGCGCGGGCGCCGCGCGCCCTGCTCTCCCCGCTCGGCCTGGCGTGGCGGCTGCAGCGCTCGACGCTGTTCGGCTGGCTGATCGGGTACGCGGTGCTCGGCGTCTTCCTGGGCTCCGCGACCGACGCGGCGGTCGACGCCGTCAAGGACAGCCCCGACCTGGGCGACGTGATCGGTCGGCTCGGCGGTGGCGCCTCGATCGCCGACATGGTGATCGCCGCCGGCCTCGCGATCATGGGGATCGGCGCGGCCGGGCAGGGAGTGCAGGCGGCCCTGCGTGCCCGGAGCGAGGAGAGCGCACTGCGCGCCGAACCGATCCTGGCCGCGGCGGTCGGGCGTACCCGCTGGATCGGTGGGCACCTGCTGTTCGCGTTCTTCGGGCCGGCGCTCGGCCTGCTCGTGGCCGGGGTGTTCCTCGGCATCGGCTACGGCACCGCATCGGGGGAGGGCGGCGGCGCGATCGGCCGGGTGACCGGCGCGGCCGCCGTCCAGGTGCCGGCCGTCTGGTTCACCGTGGCGATCGTGGTGCTGCTGTTCGGCCTGTTGCCCCGGCTGACCTCGTTGGGCTGGGGAGTGCTCGCGTTCTTCCTGCTGCTGGGCCAGCTCGGCGCGATCCTCCAGCTCAGTCAGTGGGCGCTGGACCTCTCGCCGTTCAGCCACCTGCCGGCGCTGCCCGGCGGCGACCTGACCGTGACACCGCTGGTCGCTCTGGTCGCCCTCGCGGCCGTGCTGACCTCGGTGGGCCTGGTCGGCTTCCGCCGGCGCGACCTGGCCAGCGGCGGATAACCGGTTCGGTGGGGCTCGCGGTCGAAACCCCGAGCCCCACCGAAACATGGGCTCAATTTTATAAAACGAACGCTCGTTCATTGACGACCGAGGTCATCGAGGGGTACGACGCCGGCCAGGCCGGTGATCACCAGCAGTTCGACCAGACGCTCGTCGGCGCCTTCGACGGTGACCTCGCAGTCGTGCCGGCGGGCGGTCAGGCAGATCCGGGCGAGCGCCTCGACGGTGAGCAGGTCCGGGCAGGCCAGGGTTACGCAGACCACGACGCGCACCGGGCCGGGCAGCGCGGCCAGCCGCTCGCACAGCCCCAGGATCTCGCCGCGCCGGATGGTCGGGCCGAGCGTCAGCACGATTCGACCCGTCGACGGCTGCATGCGCACCTCCGGCGGGTACGACGGCCTCCTCGACGAGTTCGTCGTCACCCACCGACATCATCGCGGTTGCACGCGGTGCAAGGTGCGGCGGGTGGCCAGCAACGACGCGCCGAGCGCCAGGACGGCGCACACCGCGACCACGACCGAAAGCTCGGGCCACGGCAGGATCAACCGCACGTCGGCTCCGGTCTGGCCCGCCAGCGCCGACCGGATGCCGAACAAGGCGGGCAGGGCGACGAGGAACCCGACCGCCGTGCCGAACAGAACCACGAGCGCGGTCTCCGTGCCCACCATCCGCAGGATCTGCCGGTTGGTCGCGCCGGACAGCCGCAGCACCCGGAAGTCGCGGCGTCGATCGCCGGTCGCCATCACCAGCGTGTTGGCCACCGCGATGCTCGTGTAGCCGACCGACATGCCGACCATGACCAGCACGAAGATCCACACGAGGCCGTCCTCGTCGTCGTTCGACGAGTAGGTCAGCGGGTCCTGCGCCAGCACGCCGAGACCGGCGGGCACCGCGGACACCGGTGCGCCGCGCACGTACGCGGTCTGGGTCAGGGCCGACGGGTCGTGTTGCCGGACCAGGTCGCGGGGCAGCAGCAGCGGGGTAGGCAGTGCCTCGGGCGGCACCGAGGCGGCGACCCGCAGCGGCACGATCTCTCCGTCCGCGAAGGTGAGTCGCAGGGTGTCACCGGGTCGCCAGCGTGGGTCGGCGACCACCACCGTGCCGGCGGCCAACGCGGCGGCGTCGCCGGCGACCGGCACCGCGCCGGGCACCACACCGAGCGCGTCGGACGGCGTCTTCCCGTTTACGAAGACCTGAGTGGACAGTCCGGACAGGACCGTGCCGGGCAGCCCGGCCACCGCCGTGTCGGACAGCCCCGGTGTGCCGTCGGCGGTGACCACCACGTCGACGCCCAAGGCCCGCGCGTCCTCGCCGCCGAAGGCCGGCGACATGGTCTTGACCATGCCGAGGATCAGCACGGCGAAGCCCACCGTCAACAACACGGGTCCGGCGGTCGCCGCGGTCCGGCGCACCGCCGCTCCCGCGTTCTCCCGCACCACCTCGCCGGTGGCCGACCGGCGCAACGGCAGCGTCAGCGCCCGCAGCGCGGGCGGGATGACCACCGGTGCGAAGAGGGTGATCGCCACGATCAGCGCCAGCGCTGAGAAGATCGCCGTCGTCATCGAGGCGCCGTCCTCCACCATCGGCGTGAGCACGGCCAGCGCCAGCCCGGTGACGCCACACAGACCCCCGAACACCCAGCGGGGCACGGTCATCGCGCGGCGGTCGACCGCCGCGTCGCGCAGTGCCTCCAGCGGCCTCACCCGCGCCGCCCGGCGGGCCGCTGCCCAGGCACCGGTCACGGCCACCACGACTCCGGTCAACACGGCGGGACCGACGGCGAGCAGGGATGGGCTCGGTGTGAAACCGGCCGGCTCCAACTCGGCCCGCACCAGCAGGTCGCCCAACCAGGGCGCCGCCAGCATGCCCAGCGCGGCTCCCGCCGCCGACGAGACCACGCCGACCACCAGGGCCTCTCCGAGCAGCAGTCGGCGGGTTTGTCGCGGCGTCGCGCCGATCGCCCGCAGCAGGGCGAGCTCGCGGCGCCGTTGATAGGCGTTGAGCGCCGCGGTTGACGCCATCACGAACACGGTCGCGAACGCGGCGAGCAGCACCATGACGGTGATCAGTTGCGTGCCCAGCCAACGGGTGCGGCTGACCGCCTCCGGCTCCAGAGCCGTGCGCGCGTCGCCGGCCACCACGGTGCCGGCACCCCCGATCTTCGCGCGCGCGGCGGCGGCCACGGTCTCAGCGGCCGCGGCGGGTTCCAGGACCAGGCCGATCGCCCGTACGCCAGGTGCCAGCGCGACCGCCGAAGCGTCCGACACGTAGATCCCGGGGCCGTCGACCGTCCCGGAGACCCGCATCGGCCTGGGGCCGGTCGCGGTCAGCACGGTGGCCGAGTCGCCGGGTGCGAGCCCATAACCCGCGTCCAGCACCACCTCGTCCGCGGCGCTCGGTGCGGCGCCGGCCACCAATCGGTAGGGCGCCAACGCCGCCGTCGACCAGCCGTGCCCGAGCGGGTCACCGGCCGCCGGGTCACCGATCGGCCGGCCGGCGCTGACGAGTTGGGCGTAGAACGACCGGTCCGGCACCGCTGCCGCCACGCCGGGCACGGCGCGCAGCGATGCGGCCAGTTCCTCGGCGCGCCCCGTGGACCACGGCACGTACTCCACGTACGCCTCGGCGTCCTCGCCTCCGGCCGGAGACTGGACGATCACCGCGGCCCCGGCGAGCCGGTCCGGCACGGCCGGCTGGGCGGACACGAAGACCACCAGCGACGCGGTGAGCACGCCGACGCCGAGGGTCAGCGCGATGAACGAGCCGACGAACCCCGTCCACCGCTCACGGACGGTCGACCACGAGAGCATCACGCCTCCAGCCGAGCCATGCGGGCGGCGACCTCTGCGGCGAACCCGGCGTCGCCCGGAGTGCCGGGCGCGGTCAGCTCGTCGACCAGGTGACCGTCGGCGAGGAACAGCACCCGATCCGCGTACGCGGAGGCAAGCGGGTCATGGGTGACCATGACGACCGTCTGGCCGTGGCCGTGCACGGCCTCCCGGAGCAGCCCCAGCACCTGCCGAGACGAGCGCAGGTCCAGCGCGCCGGTCGGCTCGTCGGCGAACACCACGGCCGGCCGGGTGACCAGCGCGCGGGCGATCGCCACCCGCTGCTGCTGCCCACCGGACAGCTCGCTCGGCCGATGCCCGCCCCGGTCGGCGAGCCCGACGGACGCGAGTGCGGCCGCGATGTCGTCGGGTGCCGGACGCCGGCCGGCCAGCCGCAACGGCAACGCCACGTTCTGCGTCGCGGTCAGTGCGGAGACCAGGTTGAACTCCTGGAAGACGAAGCCGATCAGCTCCCGGCGCAGCGTGGTCAGGCGATGTTCGGACAGCCCGCCGAGCTCGGTGCCGCCGACCGAGACCGTGCCCGCCGTCGGCTGGTCCAGCCCGGCGGCGCAATGCAGAAGCGTCGACTTGCCAGAGCCGGAAGGGCCCATCACCGCCGTGAAGCTGCCGTCGCGGAAACCGACGGAGACGCCGTCGAGGGCGGTCACCGCCGCCCCGCCAATGCCGTACGTGCGCCGTACCGACCGCAGCGTGACCGCCTCGGCCTGCCGGGCACCTGTCGTGATCGTCATGCCCACCAGCCAACCGTCGAACGACGCCCGGCACATGGGCGCGAAGGCGACAACCGGGGGTATACCTGGGACTACCGTCGATCAGGACACCGCCGGGTACCGTCTGCTCGTGACCGCCCGAACCGCCTTCCAAGCCGTGAGCGAACGCCCGCTGGGCTTCCTCGCGTCGTCCTGGCCGTGGCGGTCCGTGGCCTACCTGATCTCCGGCGTGCTGCTCGGCGCCGTCACCGCCGGCGTGCTGATCGGCCTGTTGCTGGCCGGCGCCCTGCTGGCCCTGGCGCTCGTCGGCCTGGTCGCGTTTCTCGCCGTCGCGCTCTCCGGCATCGCCGTCGGCCGGTTCGAACGGTGGCGGCTGCGCCTCGTCGACCCGGACCCGCTGCCCAACCCGCATCGCCGACCCGAACGCAAGGGCCGGATCGCCTGGGTGCGCACACGGCTGCGCGAGCCGGCCACCTGGCGCGAGCTCGGCTACACGGTGGTCTCGCTGGGCGCCCTGTGGTGGATCGACGCGCTGATGCTGGGCATCGTGCTCGGCATCCCGGTGTCGCTGGTGCTCACCCCGTTCTTCCAGGAGCCGAGCCAGTTCGTACCCAGCTTCCTGTTCGTGGTGGCCGGGCTCGCCCTGTTGCCGTTCGCCGCTTATCCGGTGACGGTCTGGGCGGGGGCGCGGGCGGCGTTGGCCCGAGCGGTCCTCGCCCCACGCGACGCCGAGCTGGGCGCGCAACTCGTCGAAGTGGCCCGGTCGCGGGCGCGTCTGGTCGACGCGTTCGACATCGAGCGCCGCCGGATCGAGCGGGATCTGCATGACGGCGCACAGCAGCGACTGGTCGCGCTGAGCATGGCGATCGGCCTCGCCCGCCTGGAGGTGTCCGACGACTCGCCGGCCGCCAAGCACCTCACGGCGGCGCAGGACGAGGCCGAGCGGGCACACCACGAGCTGCGCGAGCTGATCCGCGGCGTACACCCGCAGGTGTTGACCGATCGGGGTCTGCCCGCGTCGGTCACCGACCTGGCCGACCGGTCGCCGGTGCCGGTGGACGTCGACGTCGAACTGCCCCGGCGGCTCTCGCAGCCGGTCGAGCTGACCGCGCATTTCGTGGTCAGCGAAGCACTGACGAACGTCGCCAGACACAGCCAAGCCCTGTCTGTCACCGTCCATGTCCGGCTGCATGTCGACACCCTGGTGCTGGAAGTGCGTGACGACGGCATCGGCGGAGCCGACCTGGCCCTGGGAACTGGCCTAGCCGGGCTGGCGGACCGGGTCGCGGTGACCGGCGGCCGGATGCTGCTGTCCAGCCCGCCGGGTGGGCCGACCCTGATTCGGGTGGAGATGCCGTGCTCCGGATAGTCGTGGCGGAAGACGCGGTGCTGCTGCGCGAGGGCCTGATCGGCATCGTGGAACGGTTCGGCCACCAGGTGATCGCCGCGGTGGGCGACGCGGCGGCGCTGACCACGGCGGTCGCGCACGACCGGCCGGACGTGGTGCTGACGGACGTGCGGATGCCGCCGAGCTTCACGGACGAGGGCCTGCGAGCGGCGGTCGAGCTGCGCGCTGCCTACGAAGGCCTACCGGTGCTGGTGCTGAGCCAGTACGTGCAGCCGACGTACGCGGCGGAACTGCTGGACAGCGGCGGCGGGCGCGGGGTGGGCTACCTACTCAAGCACCGAGTGGGCCGGGTCGAGGAGTTCATGGACGCGCTGGTACGGGTGGCCGCCGGCGGAGCTGCCGTCGATCCTGAGGTGGTGGCGCAGTTGTTGGGCCGGCGCCGGGACCCGTTGACCAGGCTGACTCCTCGGGAGCGGGAGGTGCTCGGGCTGATGGCGGAGGGACGCTCGAACGCAGCGATCGCGCGGGCGCTGGTCGTGTCAGAGGCGGCGGTGGCCAAACACATCGCGAACATCTTGGTCAAACTCGACCTACCACCAGCCCCGGACGAACACCGCCGCGTCCGCGCCGTCCTGGCCTTCCTCGGCGGCTGATCATCGGCTCTGCTCTGCGGATCAGCCCGGCAGGCCGTAGAACGCTCGGATGAAGGCGTGCTGGTCCGCCAGGGACGTGACCCGGGCGGCTGGTGCTGGATCCAGCAGGTCGACGACGTCGAAGGGCCCTTCGCCGGTCAACACGTAGCCCTCCCGCCCGCCGGAGAACTGGCGCAGTTGTCCGGACGGCAAGACGTCGGCAGGTTGGCGTCTTCTCCCCAGCATCGCGTCGCCCGGTAGCGGTGCGGTACGTCAAAGCCACATGCCAACCACGATGGGTATAGTCCGGCGGCATGAGCCGGGACCTCGCCGAGTCGGCCGCGCTGGTTTCGGCGTCAGCCGTGATGTTCGACCAGGACGGCCGATTGCTCGTCGTGAAGGCACGCGGCGAGCGTGAATGGGACATTCCCGGCGGGCATCTAGCCGTGGGCGAGGATCCTGTGGCTGCCTGCGAGCGGGAGATCCTTGAGGAACTGGGCGTTGCGGCGCGGGTCGAACGCCTCTTAGCTATCGACTGGGCTCCGCTTCCTGACGGCAGAGCAAAGCTGCTCTTTGTCTTCTCTGCCGAACTGCTGGAGCCGGTCCGTGCGTCACCCAGGGCCCAGGCGGAACTGGAGTCTGCTGAGTACATCGCGCCCAATTCGGCTTTACCGATGCTCGCCGAGCGTGTCCGCAAGCGGGTTGCCGCCGCGCTCGACGTGCTTCGCGGAGACGGTTACGCGTTTCTGACGGACGGTAGCATTCCCCGTTACGCCTCAAGGACGATCCGGTAGACATTGGTCTCTCTCTTGACGAAGCCGATCTGTTGATAGAGGCGGTTCGCTGCCACTCGCTTGGGCCGCGAGGTCAGATCGACGTCGCGCCGACGGGCTTGCCGTGCGACGTCGAGACACGATCCGATGATCGCGCGCCCGATGCCGCGCCGACGGTACTCCTCGGCTACGACCACATCCTCGATAATTGCGCGCCTGCCAGTCAGGACTTCAAACGTCACAAGAATTCCGCAACCCACGATCTCTCCATGATGTCGAGCAACAACGACGGATACGTTCGGTTGGGAGAAGATGGCTTCCATGTCTTCGTCGCCAGGCGCGTCAGCATCATCGGCGAGTTGACCGAGCAACCGGGCCAACTGTCTGGCGTCCTCGGGACTCGCGGAACGGAGCAACTCGATGTCATACGAGAGCGCCACAGCTCATCTCCTGAATCGCTCATCTGTGTAGGATATGCATATTGATGTCAAATGATATACTGCGAGAATGAGGCGATGCATCGTAACGGGATCGTCAGGTTTTCTCGGACGCCACCTGATTAATCATCTCGCAAAAAGATCCGACTTACAAGTCGTTGGCGTTGACATTCTGCCTCCCGTTGCAACTGGAACGGAGCATCACCAGGTCGACTTGCTCGATCGGTCGGCCACCAGAGCAGTGTTTAAAGGCGCAGACATGGTCTGCCATCTCGCGGCCATGGGCGACGTTGTAGCCGCCGAGAAGAACCCTGAGCGCACACTGGAGAGAAACGTCGCTGCGACGCTCAACGTAAGCCGCGAGGCGGCCGATGCGAATGCGTATCTGATCTATGCGTCGACGTGGGAGGTGTACGGTCAGTCCGCGACGGCCAGCGAATGGGGCGCTGTCGACGAGAGCCGGTATTGCCTGCCGACAAACTACTATGCCGCTACCAAACTAAGCGGCGAACACGTCATTAGCGCGACAGCCGCCATCTCCGAACTTCGCTATTCGATCCTTCGACTCGGCACCGCGTACGGCCGCGGAATGCGCCCACACACAGCCATCATGTCCTTCCTCGCTGCAGCCTCAACGGGAAAGGACATTGTTATCGCCGGCACGGGCGGTCAAACGCGTCAGTTCACTCATATAGGCGACATATGCCGAGCCTTTGAACTAGCGTGCGATCACCAACCACGCCGAGCGTTGCTGAACATAGCGGCACGTCGCTCAGTGTCGATTTCCGAGGTCGCGGGCGTGATCTGCGGTCACTTCGGGGTCAACGCGGTGTCGAGCGCCGGGCGTCACGGCGATCCACCCAACGCGGTCGTCGATGTGCAGGCCGCCAAGGTCGCGCTGGGCTGGGAGGCAGCAATGGACTTCGAGTTCGGCTTACGCGAGCTCATCGCGGAACACGCCGTCACTGACTCAAGTAGGCCGTGAGTCGGCAGTTCCCGCTGCAGATATCGCATACAGATACTCCGGCGACCGGCAAAAGCCTTGAGTAGCAAGGAGCTAGCCACTCGTACAGACGCCGAATATGCGACGTCAGTCGAGGAAGGAGTCGATCCTCCCACGATGCGGTGCGGTACTTCTCGACCTGTCGCGCCGACGAGCCATCGTAAATTGCCGGAATGACCACTTGCGCGAAAGAATCGCGCGAGATACCGGACTGTGCCGCACGTACGAGAATCTCGACGGACACATGGGCGTCAAACTTCAAATGTGGCAGGAGTCGTCTGAGAGTCGGCGCCTTGATACCTACTAGACCACAGGCGGGATCGCTGACATCCCATCCGGTGACCCGCGCGAGCGCTGCCGACAGCACGTGCGCCATGAAAACACGGTCCGCCGGGGTCGACCGCTGATCCGCGCGCGAGCTGAATCGCGCGCCGTTGACGATGGTGGCGCCGTTGATCAAGGCCGCCTCAACTTCGTCCACGCTCCCCGGCGGATGCTGACCATCGCCATCTACGAACACAATCTGCTCGGTCTCATCCGCGAGGAGGCGTTCCAGCCCGTACCGGATGGCTCCGTCGCGGCCCAACCGTAGGGCAGTGCTGAGCACCTCGACGTTGTGAGCCCGACCGATAGCCGCTGTCGCATCGTCCGACGCATCGTCGATGACGACGATCCGGCGAGAGGAAGCTCGATGCAGTTGCGAAAGAAAGCCGACGAGACCATCGGCTTCATTGTTACTGGGTACTAAGACCAGCGTCCGTGGACGATCGGCCGCGGTATCCGTGGACTCGCTCATGAGATCGAATCCAGCCGAGCCCGATCGATCTGATCCGTGAGTGCATTCGAGGTGGACACTTCGTCGACGGACACCCGGTTATGGGCACATGGCCCAACGCGTCCAGGCCGCAGGCGGTCGTCCGCCAGTAAAACGGTGCCGAAGTCGGACGCACGCGCGGGACGCATCGGCAACGCTTTGCCGTCCGGCACGGCGAACAGGTCACCCTCATACAGCCCATGTTCGCGCAGCCATCCCTCCGCTAAGCGGACCTGCTCGGTGAACTCAGCTGCAGACATGATGGCGTAGCTGGCGTGAGTCCATCCGTGGTTGCCTATGTGGACCCCTAAGTCGAGCAACGATTGAAGGTCGTCAAGGGTTGGTGGCTGCAAATAGGAGGGAATGGCCGGTGCTGGAACGCACAGCGCCTCCGCGGTGTACGCGGCGAACGAAACCCGGTCGTCCTCGTTACGCAATGACAGAAGGCGTGACTTGACCAAGCGGCGGAAACGCTCCTTTGCCGCACGATCAGCAAGGGGATACACGACACCCTCGAAGCCCACCTGCTGCAGCGAGGTCTGGTCCAGCGCACAGTTAAGCACCGCGAACGGATAAACTTGTCGCGACTCTATGTTCCAAGGGTTGACGAACAGTGTCACAGCCATGCCGGCGTCCGCGAGCAATCGAGCGACATTGGCCGCGGCCTCGGTGCTGTCATCGACGGTTATTGCTATGCCCCGCCCCGACACGGCTTCCGCGACATCGACCACCTGAGCACTTATCAGCTTGAACTGTTGGATTGCCTCCTGTTCGCTCACGAAATTGCGGGAAGTAAAAGACTGCGGATCGGGCGCATTGATCGCACCGTGCAGCGCCAGGATCAACCACGCACCTCGATTCCTATGAAGCTTCGATCGTCGAACGAGGCATTTCCGGGCTTAACGCCTTTGGTGTGGGGTGGCGAGCCGATCATCAGCGGGTCCGCCTGAATCCGCGCTAAGAGCGCCAACTCGCTCTTTTCCAGGCTCGGGGAAGGATTGGGATAGCCGTCACTCACCAGCGTGAGGCGGCCACAGCCTGGTGGCACGGGGAAGACGTCTACCCGGGCACGCGGATCGACAATGCCGTCGAACGCGCCGTAGCCCAAGTTGACGTCGGCGCTGTTTCGGAATACCGCTGCTTTACGGAGCAACGGCAGAACGAGCTCGCGCCCCAGATCGTTCTCGCGGAGCTTGTCCACGCTGGTGCCCTCGGCGATCAAACATCTCAGGTACGCTGCGCGCGTCCGAGCGGCGATCTCCTCGTGCGGCGCGTGACGCACGTGAAACTGGTCGTCGATCCCGAACGCGCAGTCGCCGATTCGCCAGACCTCTCGGCGTTGGCAGGCGAGAATCACCATCGATGCCGCTGGAATCTCATCGCTTGGCAATGAGCCTGCCTGCGAGTTGCGCAGGCGTTCGTCGCGAATCGTCTCGTGCAGCAGCTGGATCGCTTCGTCCGCTGAGGCATTTTCGGGAAGCGACTGCACAGCCGCAGCAAGCACGTCCGCGATGACTTCGCCGCTGAAAAGCCCTTGTCGTCTGTCTGAGGTTTTCGGTGTCGACCCGTCGATCACCGCAACGAATGACGGTGTGATCACGACTCGATCTTGACCGCCATCGTCTTCACCGCTAGCGCTGAGACAGTACGACTCCAAAACGCGAAAGGTCTGCACTAAAGTTCCTTGTAGTAGAGCTCCCGGGGCGGCAGCACGTGTCCGTTGTGGATGTCGCTTTCGACGACGGCGATGAAGTCGCCCTTGAACTTCTTACCCAGCGGCCGCACGGACTGGACGAAGTACCGGGCTGCCGCAACGACACCGTACGTGTGCGCACCCGACAACAATATTATTGTGCGGGGCTTGGCCGAGTACGGGTTGGTTATCCGAGCCACCACGCCGTGGTCCATGGTCAAAGGTGCGGTGACTTGATCGAGGGGGATGTTGACTCCGTTGGGCGCGGTGAGCGACAGGCTGTCGAGCTTGACCTGGCTGCGTGGCTCGAGCCTCTGCAAGATGCGTGCGGCGACCTCGTTGTTCTTCGGGCCACCCAGCACGATAACGTCCTGCTCCATCTCCTTGCGGAACTCGTCGGGGAAACACAGGCGTTGCGTGTCGAACTGCGAGTACGCCCGAACGAGCGACGGCGAGATGACCGCGAGCGCTCTGGCCTGACCGACGCCGGTTGAGGGGCGCTCGTACGCGCCGGTGTTGGTCGTGACGGATTGCGCGATGCAGATGCTCGCGCTGTACGGGTCCTTCAGCCGCCATCGCCGCCGCTCTGGTACTCGCTGCCGAAGCCTGGTGCCGAACCACGTCAAAACGGCGAGTCCGACGCCGGGTGTCAATGCGGTAAGGAGGACCTGCTCGGTTAATCCCATTCGCCACGCGCCTTCCTGCGAATCGTTAGCCGGCGGTCGGACGCGGGCCGGGCGGCGACCCGAAAGCATATACCTGCGGTTCCGCAATTGATAGGTTGCGCTCACCAGTTTGGGCTATCTGCGAGTTTTGTCGAATGGCGCTTCGAGGGCCGCGCTTTACTCTCCGAATTCGCGATCTTAGGATCCCATCCCCCAAGGCACCCGCACTCACGCCTTCTGCCGGCCCCAGGGCCCTACTCGTCCCCTCGCACCTCGAAGACGATCGCCTGTTCTGGGCGTAGGCGGGGCACCTGGAAGCCGATCGTGGACAGGGCACGGCCCGTCGTGATGAAACCGTCGTCGGGTAGCTCGGCGTCGGCTCCCCAGCAGCGGGTCACGCGGTAGCGGCGTTCCGGGTGCAGGCCCGGCAAGCGAAGACGACGCTGGCGTAGCTCGGTCGGGTTGTCGAGTTGGGCGTGCACGAAGACCGCCGCCTCATCCGTGACCACGCCGGAGACGTCGCCGTGCACCGTGCGGCCACTGTGGAGCACCACCCGCAGACGCTTGTAGAGAGCTGCCCATTCGGCCAGCAGATCTAGCTCGACCTCCGTGCACGTGCTGATGTCCCACTCGATGCCCGCGTGGCCGAACAGGGCCGTGGCGCAGCGGAAAGCCAGGCCCGCGCTGCGGCCCGTCGTGTGGGCTGGGCTCGGGCCCACGTGGCTGCCGATCAGTTCCGGCGGCAGCAGCAGGCCCGTCCAGCGTTGGATGTGCTGCCGGTCCAGCGCGTCGTTCGAGTCCGAGGCCCAGACCCGGTCCGTGCGGGCCAGGATGCCGAGGTCGACCCGGCCGCCACCCGACGCGCAAGACTCGATCTCCAGAGCGGGGTGTCGCGCGCGGAGGCGGTCGAGCAACGCGTAGACCGCGGCCGTCTGGCGGTGCACGCCCGCGACCCCATCGCGGGCCGCTTCCAGCAGGTCGCGGTTGTGGTCCCACTTGAGGTAGTCGAGCTCATATTCAGTGACCAGCGCGGAGATCCGGTCGAATAGGTAGTCGGCGACCTCGGGCCGGGCCACGTCGAGGACGTGCTGGTGTCGGGATGGTCGGGGCAGCCGGCCCGGGGTGGCCAGGATCCACTCCGGATGGTCGCGGGCCAACGACGAGTCCGGGTTGACCATCTCCGGCTCGAACCAGAGGCCGAACCGCATGCCGCGCGACCGCACGTGGTCGACCAGCGGGTGCAGTCCCGAGGGCCAGACCACCGGGTCCACCGTCCAGTCGCCCAGCCCGGCCGTGTCGTCGCGGCGGCCCGGGAACCAGCCGTCGTCCAGCACGAAGCGCTCGACGCCCACGCGGGCGGCGAGGTCGGCCAGGCGGGTCAGGCGGTCCAGGTCGTGGTCGAAGTAGACGGCTTCCCAGACGTTGAGGGTCAGGGGGCGAGGGCCGTGCGGGTGGCTCGGCCGCGACCGGATCATCCGGTGCAGCCGGTCGCTGAGCCCGTCGAGCCCGGCGTCCGACCAGACGAAATAGCCTGTGGGCGTCGAATAGGACTGCCCAGGCGTCAGCCGCACCTCGCCCGGCTCCAGCAGTTCGCCGCCGCCGAGGACCGCCACCGTGCCGGAGATTCGCTCGGCGTACTCCTCGTGCCCGCCGCTCCATCCGATATGGACCGCCCACGCCTCCGAGAAGTCGGGCGTCCCGGCTACGAGCAGCGGCGTGGCGTCGTGGCCCGTGCGGCCGCGCCGGCTCTCCCGGGCGTGCGTGCCGTTCCCGAGCGGCCGTCGTTGTGGCACCCGCTCCAGACCCCATCGTCCGGTGAAGTCGAGGACCTCGGTGGCCTGTTCGGGAAGGGGCAGCACGGTACGGAGCGCGGCGATCGTCCAGACGTCGGTGCCGACGTTCGTCAGCGTGTGCCGCAGGTGCACGACACCATGAAGATCGAGGCGGAGCTCGCTGCGCACCCGCACGCCCGCCGTCTCGTCGACCGCTTCGGCGACCACCGAGCCCTCGGAGACCGACACCGGACCGTCGAGTGCGAGCCGCAGATAGGGCCACTGCCCTGACCGGTCGCCCGTGACGCCAGGGCGGCCCGCATAGCCGTCCCACTGTGTCGGGAGCAACGGCATGCTCCCCACCGGCTGGGTCGGACCTTCGACAGCGGAGGCAAGATCGCCACCGGCGGCCGTGACCAACGCGCGCAGCGCGGCGTCGTCGAGCGGGCCGGGATCAGCGCCCCAGTGCACCACCCGGGGCAGTCCGGGGCCGGCGAGATCGAGGATCAAGGCCGCGCCCGCGGCGGCCAGCACGACGGGCTCGGTCATCGCCACAGCCTACGTTGGCTGCCCGGCCACGGCGAGATCGTCGGAGGGCGTCGGGTCGATGGTGGTCACCGCGGTGTCGCTCGGCGCCTGCTGCTTTCGGGCCAGGGCCAGGAAGGGCCAGGCGAAGGCCGAGATGACACCGCTGATGACGTACGACGTCGGGTAGCTCCAGACGTCGGCGGAGCGGCCAAGAATCGGCTGGGCCACCACGCCGCCGGTGGAGCTCATCAGCGAGTCGAACGACAGGATCGTCGCGCGTTGGCGGGACGGGATCAGGCTGTTGATGAACGCCTGGCGGATCGGGGTGGCGGCGGCCCACAGCAGGCCCCACAGCATGATCAGGGTCAGCACCACCCAGAAGTTGGCGATCAGGCCGATCAGCACGACGACCATCACGCTCAGCACCGCGGCGGCCAGCAGGGCCGAGCTGCGACGCCGGAAGAGCCCGCGGATGCGGCCCGTGAGGAAGCCGCCGGCGATCTGGGCCGCGGAGAGCAGGGCGGCGACCAGGCCGGCCACGCCGTAGGCCTGCGGGTCACCCCACAGCTCCAGCAGGTAGGGCTGCAGCGCGTAGAAGACGTAGACGCCCACGCCGCCGACGAACGGGGCCGCCAGCATCAGGTAGCGGACCGTCGGGACCCGCCAGCCGTAGTCGACCGAGTCGCTGACGATGCGGCGGATCTCGGCGATCGGGCGGCCGCCGCGGTTGGGGGTGAAGCCGATGTCGCGCATCACCACCGCGGCCACCACGAACATCACCACCAGCACCCCGGCCCGGACGACGAACGGGACGCCGAGGTTGGTGAGCTGGGCCAGGTAGCCGCCGCCGACCGAGCCGGCCAGCATCGCCATGCCGGAGGCCATCTGGGCCCGGCCGAAGACCGCGTCGAGTTGGCCGTCGAAGCCCGTGGCGGTCAGCGCGTCGACCAGCCAGGCCTCCGTGGCGCCGGAGAAGAAGGTGAAGCCCAGGCCGAGCAGCGCCGAGACCACCGCCCACTGCCAGAACGGGGCGTGCAGGTGCCAGAGGAGCACGTAGAGCCCTGTGGTGACGGCCAGCGTGAGGGTGCCGAGCAGGAACGAGGCGCGCCGGCCGCGTAGGTCGGCCACGATGCCGGTCGGCACCTCGAAGAGCACCATGCCGGCCGTGAAGAACGCGTTGGCGGCGAACGCCTCGAGGTTGTTGAGCCCCGCGTCGAGCAGGAAGATCGTGTTGATGCCCCAGATCAGCGACGCGGCGAGCGTGTTGCCGACCGTCAGCAGGTAGTAGATCCGCTTGATCGACGCCGGAGTCGCGGTCACAACGCACGCTCGGCACGGACCAGCGTGTCGATGGCGTCACGCGCACCGTCGACCGGCCGACGCACGGAAGCGGCACGCCGGACCACCAGGTCACCCAGCTCCGCCACGATCCCGGAAGGGGTCCACAGCCGCGAAAGATCCTGCGGCCCGCCCGTGCCCTCGGTGAGGTTGGTCGCGTCATGCCCGACGGCCAGCAGCGTGCCGCCGGGAGCGACCGCCGCGGCGGCCCGGCGCAGCACCGGCTCCCACAACTCCGGCGAAACGTGCAGGTAGGCGATCAGCACCAGGTCGACCACCGGCGGCACATAGTCGGCCAGGTCGGCGTGCACCCACGTGACGTCGAGCCCACGCGCGGCGGCCAGGCGCCGGCCCTTGTCGAGGGCCACGGCCGAGAAGTCGACGGCGGTAACCCGCCAACCGAGGCCGGCCAGCCAGAGCGCGTTGCGCCCCTCACCGGCGGCGAGGTCGACGGCTGTGCCCGGCGACAGCCCGGTCAGCTCGTCAGCCACGAACCGATTCGGCGAAGCGCTCCAGACCAGGTCGGTCTCGGCGTATCTGTGGTCCCACCCCTGCGCGTCCATCGCCGACAAAGCTATCCCCCGGGTCCGACAATGAAGCGTGATCAGACGTCGAGTGGTCGTGACCGGCCGGGTGCAGGGCGTGTTCTTCCGGGACACCTGCCGCCGGCAGGCGCTCGCGGCCGGAGTCACCGGCTGGGTCCGCAACCTGTCCGACGGCAGCGTGGAAGCCGCCTTCGAGGGGTCACCGGACGCCGTCGACCGCATGGTGAAATGGACTCGCAAAGGGCCGCCCGACGCGGTGGTCTACGACACCACGGTGACCGACGAGCCGCTCCAGGGCGACGACGACTTCACCGTGCTGTCGACTCCCCGCTGACGAAGGGAACGACGCGCATGGGTGTCCTCGACCACTTCCGGCTCGACGGCAAGGTCGCGATCGTCACGGGCGCCTCGTCCGGTCTCGGGGTGGCTACCGCCGTCGGGCTGGCCGAGGCGGGTGCTGCGGTGGTCGTCGCCGGGCGCCGCAAAGACCGGCTCACCCAGACCGTCGCGCTGGTGGAGCAGGCCGGCGGCAAGGCGCTCGCGGTGCCTACCGACGTGTCCGACCCCGATGCCTGCCGCGCGCTGGCCGCCGCGGCGGTCGAGCACTTCGGCCGGCTCGACATCCTGGTCAACAACGCCGGCGTCGGCACCGCGGTGCCAGCGTCACGGGAGACGCCCGAGGAATACCGCCAGGTCCTCGACATCAACCTGATGGGCGCCTACTGGATGGCCCAGGCGGCCGGCAAGCACATGACCGACGGCGGCTCGATCATCAACATCTCCAGCGTGCTCGGCATCGTCTCGGCCGGGATGCCGCAGGCCGCGTACTCCAGCGCCAAGGCCGGCCTGCTCGGCCTGACCCGCGACCTGGCCGCCCAGTGGACCGGCCGCAAGGGGATCCGGGTCAACGCGATCGCGCCCGGCTTCTTCCCGTCGGAGATGACGGACCAGTACCCGGACGGCTACTACGAGCAACGGATCGCCCAGGTGCCTGCCGGTCGCGCCGGCGACCCGATGGAGTTCGCCGCCACGGTGGTGTTCCTGGCGTCCCGTGGCGCCGGCTACATCACCGGCGCCACGATCGTCGTCGACGGAGGCGCCACTATCGTGTGACCGGCGCCAGCCTCTTGCGGAACACCCAGTAGGTCCAGCCCTGGTAGAGCAGCACCAGCGGGAGGAACAGGACCGCGACCCAGGTCATGACCTTCAGCGAGTACGGGCTGGCAGCCGCGTTGGCGATCGTCAGCGTGCCGGCCGGATCGCCGGTCGAGGGCAGCACGGCCGGGTGCAGCGCGGCGAACAGCGCGACCACGGTCAGCCCGATCGCGGCCGCGGTGCCGGCGAAGGCCCAGCCCTCCCGGCGTACCCGGTTGGTGGCCAGCGCGGCGACGGCGGCGAGTGCCGCCGCGCCGCCGAGCCCGATCGTGACCGCGTCGCGGCTCAGGTCGACCACCAGCCAGGCGAGGAAGCCGAGGAGCAGCGCGACCGCGACCGGGCCGAACCGGGACGCCAGCCGGTTGGACCGGTCGCGCACCTCGCCGGTCGTCTTGAGGGCCACGAACACCGCGCCGTGCCAGACGAACACCGCACCGAACGTGGCGGCACCGAGCAGCGCGAACGGGTTGAGCAGGTCGACCAGGCCGCCGGTGTAGTCGTGGTCGGCGGCCAGCGGGACGCCGCGCACGATGTTGGCGAAGATCAGTCCCCAGAGCAGCGCGGGCAGCAACGATCCACAAAGGATGGCCCAGTCCCAGCGCGCCCGCCAGGCGGCGTCTTCGCGCTTGCCCCGGAACTCGAACGCCACCCCGCGCACGATCAGGGCCAGCAGGATGAACAACATCGGCAGGTAGAAACCGGAGAACACGCTGGCGTACCAGTGCGGGAAGGCCGCGAACATCGCGCCGGCGCCGGTGATCAGCCAGACCTCGTTGCCGTCCCAGACGGGGCCGATGGTGCCGAGTAGCTGCCGCCGCTCGGCGTCGTCGCGTGCGAACGTGCGCATCAGCACGCCGACGCCGAAGTCGAAACCCTCCAGCACGAAGTAGCCGACGAACAGGAAGGCGATGGCGAGGAACCAGAAGGTCGAAAGGTCCACTGTGGTCTCCTCAGTCAGTAGGCGAGCGCGGGAACGTCGTCGGCTTCGTCGGAAGCCTCGTCACGCACCGGCTTCGGCGGCGGCAGCCCGGCTCGCGCGTACCGGAACAGCAGTTTGCCTTCGATCACCGCAAGAACCGCGTAGATCAGCGTGAACGCGAGGAACGACGTCAGCACCTCAGCCAGCGACACGCTGCGGGACACCCCGTTTCGGGTCAGCAGCTCGCCGAAGACGATCCACGGCTGCCGGCCCATCTCGGTGAAGATCCAGCCCGCGGTGCTCGCGCCGAGCGGCAACAGCGGCAGGATCAGCCCGGCCCGCAACAACCAGCGGTTCGACGGGGTACGACCGCGCCGCTGCGACCAGAGCACCAGCAGCGCGATGGCGGCCGCGGCGAGCCCGAGCGTGATCATCACCCGGAAGCTCCAGTAGGTGACCGGCACGATCGGCGAGTAGCTGCCGGGTCCGTACTCGGCCGCGTATCTCGCCTGGAGGTCGTTGATGCCCTCGACGGCGCCCTTGGGGTTGCCGGTGGCCAGGAACGAGAGCAGGTAGGGCAGCTTGATGGTGAAGACTTCGCGGCTGCCGTCCAGAGTGCCGATGGTCAACACGGAGAACGACGCCGGCTGTTCCGAGTGGTAGAGCGCCTCGGCCGCCGCCATCTTCATCGGCTGCACCTCGGTCATGATCTTGCCCTGGATATCGCCGGTGAACACCAGGCCCGCGCTCGCGACCATGGTCACCCAGGCGCCGAGCTTGAGCGCGAACCGATGCTCGGACGAGTCGGCGTCGGGGCGCCGCACCATGTGCCAGAGCGAGACGGCGACCAGCAGCGAGCCGGCGACGACGAAGGCGGCGAACAGCGTGTGCGGGAAGGTGATCAGCGCGACCTTGTTGGTCAGCACGGCCCAGATGTCGGTGAGCTCCGGGCGGCCGGTGTCGGGGTTCATCTTGAAGCCCACCGGGTTCTGCATCCACGAGTTGGCGGCCAGGATGAAGAACATGGACAGCACGCTGCCCAGCGCCGCGGTCCAGATGGTCGCGAGGTGGATCCGCTTCGGCAGCTTCTCCCAGCCGAAGATCCACAGGCCGAGGAACGTCGACTCGAGGAAGAACGCGAGCAGGGCCTCCATGGCCAGCGGTGCGCCGAACACGTCGCCGACGAAGCGCGAGTAGTCGCTCCAGTTCATGCCGAACTGGAACTCCTGGACGATGCCGGTGACGACGCCCATCGCGAAGTTGATCAGGAACAGCTTGCCGTAGAAGTGGGTCAGTCGTAGGTAGCGCGGATTGCCGGTGCGATGCCAGAGCGTCTGAAGGGTGGCGACCAGCGGGCCGAGCCCGATGGTCAGCGGCACGAAGAGGAAGTGGTAGACGGTGGTGACACCGAACTGCCACCGGGCGACGTCGAGCGCGTCCATTGCGAACCCCCATTTACTACGGCCGGTAGTAATACTACGTGCTGTCGTAGTGCGGGCAGTTGTCGGATGTATCACTCGACTACCGGGGCTAAACCTCGCGCCCGAGGGGTGGGTCGGCCGTTGACATCGGATGTATTGATAACTATGGTCGCCTCGTGCCGGAGGGCGTGCCATCGATCGATCGCGTCGCGGACCAGGGGGACGACCGCTGGCCGGCCGCGTTCACGCCCGGCAACGCGCAGTGGTCCGGTCACCTGCCGACGCTGACCGATGCCCCAGAGGCGCTCGCTCTGGCGTACTACCGGGCGGCCTGGCAGGTCCTCGACGGCGCACCCGGGCCACGGGCGGCCGCCCTGCTCGACCCGGTCCGCACCCGCGCGCATCTGCTGGCCGGCGAGGCGACCGACTTCCGCGCCGTCGAGGCGTACGTGGTGCTCACCGGCGATCTGGATCTGCTGGCCGAGAAGGCCGGCGGCGCGACCGTGCTCGACCGGCTGCGCGGGCTGCCCGACGGCGGGACGGTCGCGCTCGACGCCGCGCGGGTCGGTCGGGCCCGGTCGCTGGCCGCGCTGCTGCGCCGGCTCGGTGAGCGTGACGAGGCGGCGGCGATCGAGGTGGCCGCGGCCGAAGATGCCCGGGGCGTCCTGGCCCGCTACGCGGGCGGCGGGCGCTGGCGAACGGCCGAGACACCCGATGACTTGGCCGCCGCGTTCCGGGCAGTAGCCGGCGAGATGCCAGAGTTCCTCGACCTTCTCCAACGCGGCGAGCTCGTCGAGTTCGCCGATCGGCAATTGGGAGCCGAGCCGCCCGGTGGCGTCGCGTACGCGTTGTGCCGCCTGGGTCGCCCCGACCGTGCTGCGGTCCTGCTGGCCGGTGCGGCGAGTCCCGGTGCCGCCGAGCTGGAGGCGATTCTCGGCGGGCTGTTCGCGATCCGCGCCGACTTCCCCGGCTGGGAGGCCGGCTCCCGGCGGGTCACGCGGCCGGGTCTGGGTCGCCTAGAGAACTTGCCGGCAGCACTGACATAGGATGAATCACAGCTCAAGGCCCTCCCGCGATCGCAACATCGGTGGTTATCCTCCTCACACCTCCGATGTATGGGATGGCTCAATGCCCCATTTTGTCTCGCTGGACACCTACGACGTCCGCTTCCCGACCTCGCTCGAGCTCGACGGCTCGGACGCGATGAACCCCGACCCGGACTACTCGGCGGCGTACGTGGTGCTGCGCACCGGTGTGCCGGACGCGCCGGAAGGCCACGGTTTCGCGTTCACCATCGGCCGGGGCAACGACGTGCAGACCGCCGCCATCGCGGCCCTGCGTCCGTACCTCGTCGGGCGCGACGTCGACGCTGTGCTGGGCGACCTGGGCGGCTTCTGGCGCGAGCTGGTGCACGACTCGCAGCTTCGGTGGCTGGGTCCGGAGAAGGGCGTCATGCACATGGCCATCTCGGCCGTGGTCAACGCGCTGTGGGACCTGAAGGCCAAGCGGGCCGGGCTGCCGCTCTGGCAGTTGCTCGCGCAGCTCTCGCCCGAGGAACTGGTCGACCTCGTCGACTTCCGCTACCTGACCGACGCGTTGACGCCGGCGGAGGCGCTGGAGATCATGCGCGCCGCCGAGAAGGGCCGGGCGGAGCGGATCGAAACGCTGCTCGCCCGTGGCTACCCGGCCTACACGACCACCCCCGGCTGGCTCGGCTACGACGACGCCAAGCTGCGCCGGCTGTGCCAGGAGGCCCTCGACGCGGGCTTCACGCAGATCAAGCTGAAGGTCGGCGCGGACCTGGCCGACGACATCCGCCGGCTGCGGATCGCCCGCGAGGTGTGCGGCCCGGACTTCCCGATCGCCGTGGACGCCAACCAGCGGTGGGACGTCAGCGAGGCGATCGAGTGGGTGTCGGCGCTCGCGGAGTTCAACCCGTGGTGGGTGGAGGAGCCGACCAGCCCGGACGACGTCGTCGGCCACGCCGCCATCGCCCGCGGCATCGCACCGATTCCGGTGGCCACCGGTGAGCACGTGCAGAACCGCGTCGTGTTCAAGCAGCTCCTGCAACTCGACGCGCTGTCCTATCTGCAACTCGACGCCACCCGGGTGGCCGGCGTCAACGAGAACATCGCGATCCTGTTGCTGGCGGCCAAGTTCGGCGTGCCCGTGTGCCCGCACGCGGGCGGCGTCGGCCTCTGCGAGCTGGTGCGGCACTTCTCGATGTTCGACTACGTCGCGGTGTCGGGGACGATGGACAACCGGGTCATCGAGTTCGCCGACCACCTGCACGAGCACTTCATCGACCCGGCCGTCGTACGCGACGGGCGTTACGTGGCACCGGTCCTGCCGGGCTTCAGCGCCACCATGCGTCCTGAGACGCTCTCGGACTACGCGTACCCTGATGGCCCGATCTGGAGCGGGAGGCAGTGATGGGTGAGTTCGAAGGCCTTTCGGCCGTGGTCACCGGCGGCGGTTCGGGGATCGGCCTGGCGACCGCGCGGTTCCTGGCCGCCCGCGGAGCTAAGGTGGCCTGCTTCGACCTGAAGGTCGACGGCATCGATCCCGGGATGGTCGGCGTGGTGGCCGACGTGTCCGACGACGCCGCCGTGCGCGCCGGCATCGCGACCGCGGCCGAACAGTTGGGCGGCATCGACATCCTGGTCAACAACGCCGGCATCGGTGCGGCCGGCACGGTCGCCGACAACGCCGACGACGAGTGGCACCGGGTGCTCGACGTCAACGTGCTCGGCATGGTCCGGGTCAGCCGGGCGGCGCTGCCGCACCTGCGCGCCTCGGCGCACGCCGCGATCGTCAACACCTGCTCGATCGCCGCGACCGCCGGCCTGCCCAACCGCGCGCTCTACAGCGCGAGCAAGGGCGCCGTGCTCTCGCTGACCCTGGCGATGGCCGCGGACCACATCCGCGAGGGCATCCGGGTCAACTGCGTCACCCCGGGCACCGCCGACACCCCCTGGGTGCGGCGGCTGCTCTCGGCGGCCGAGGATCCGGACGCCGAGCTCGCCGCGCTGCAGGCGCGTCAGCCCAGTGGCCGGCTGGTCTCCGCCGACGAGGTGGCCGCCGCGATCGGTTACCTCGCCAGCCCGCTGGCCAGCGCCACCACCGGCACGGTGCTCGACGTCGACGGCGGCATGCACGGCCTGCGCCTGCGGCCCGTCTCGTGAGCCCGACGCTGGCGCTGGGTTGCGCTTCGCTGGGCAACCTCTACCGCGCGATCGACGACGAGCGCGCGACCGCGACGGTCGACGCGGCCTGGGACGCCGGGATCCGCTACTTCGACACGGCTCCGCACTACGGCCTCGGGCTCTCCGAGCGCCGGCTGGGAGCGGCGTTGGCCGACCGCCCGCGGGCTTCGTACACGGTCAGCACCAAGGTCGGCCGGATGCTCGAGCCGGTGCCGGGCGGTGGCGACCAAATGGACGACGGCGGCTTCGCGGTGCCGGCCACCCACCGGCGCGTCTGGGACTTCAGCCGCGACGGGGTGCGCCGCTGCCTCGACGAGAGCCTCGACCGACTCGGGCTCGACCGGATCGACCTCGTGCTGCTGCACGACCCGGAGGACCACGCCGACCAGGCGATCGCCGAGGGCTACCCGGCGCTGGCCGAGCTGCGGGACCAGGGCGTCGTCGGCGCGATCGGCACCGGCTCCAAGGACGTCCCGTTCCTGACCCGCTTCGTCACCGAGTGCGAGCCCGACGAGATCATCGTCGCGGGCCGTTACACGCTGCTGGAGCAGCCCGCGCTCGACACGATCCTGCCGGCCTGCGCGGCGGCCGGCACCGCGGTGCTCAACGCCGGCGTCTTCAACAGCGGACTGCTCGCTGTCGAGCGGCCGCACGCCGGCCTGCCCTACGAGTACGGCCCGGCACCGGCGGCCGTCGTCGAACGGGCGGCCGCCATCGCGGAGGTGTGCGTCGCGCACGGCACCACGCTGCCGGCCGCGGCGCTCGCCTTCGCCGGCAGCCACCCGGTGGTCCGCTCCGTGATCGTGGGCGCCGACTCACCCGACCAGGTGCGGCGCAACGCGGCGCTCTTCGGCACCCCGCCGCCGGCCGAGCTGTGGCCGGCGCTGGTCGAGGCCGGGTTGCTGGACCCGCGGGTGCTGCCGTGATCGTCGACGCGCACCACCACCTGTGGACGGCCGGTGCCGACTACACCTGGCTCGACGAGCCGGGGCTGGAGCCGATCAACCGCACCTTCACGCCGGCCGACCTCACCGCGGAGCTGTCCGCGGCCGGGGTGGAGCGCTCGGTGCTGGTCGAGGGCGGGCGGTGCGACACGGCCGAGGCCGCCGTGTTGCTCGGCCACGCCGCCGCGACTCCAGCGATCGCCGGAGTGGTCGCCTGGGCCGATCCGGCCGCACCGGACCTGGCGTCGACGCTTGCCGGCTATCGGGCTCTGCCCGGTGGCGAGTTCCTGGTCGGCATCCGCTCCCAGGTGCAGGGCGAGGACCAGGACTACCTGGACCGCTCTGACGTACGCGCCGGGCTGGCCGTGATCGGGGCTGCCGGGTTGGTCTTCGACCTGGTGGTGCGGGCCGACCAACTGCCGTCGGCCGCCCGGGTGGCCGCCGCCCTGCCGTCGGTGCGGTTCGTCCTGGACCACCTCGGCAAGCCACGGATCAAGGCCGGCGGCTTCGCGGAGTGGAGTGCGGCGATCGCATTGGTCGCGGCCAACCCCAACGTCACCGCAAAGGTTTCCGGACTGGTCACCGAGGCCGACTGGCAACTTTGGACGGTCGACGACCTTCGCCCGTACGTGGCGGAGGCCCTGCGGCTCTTCGGTCCTGAACGGCTGATGCTCGGGTCGGACTGGCCCGTCTGCCTGCTGGCCGGCGGCTACGGCGCCGTCCGGTCGGCGCTGCTCGACGCGCTCGGCGAGCTTCCCGCGACCGAACGGGCAGCCATCCTGGGCGACACGGCGACGCGCGTCTACCGGCTGCCCGCGTAGATTTCATTGCGGAGGGTGACGGAATGGCGCTGACCGACGAGGCGATCGACAAGATCAAGGGCATGATCATGTCCGGGGAGCTCGGCCCGGGTGACCGGCTGCCCAAGGAGGCCGATCTCGCCGAGCGACTGGGCCTGTCCCGCAACTCGCTCCGCGAGGCGGTGCGGGCACTGTCGATGATCCGGGTGCTGGACGTGCGGCAGGGCGACGGCACCTACGTCACCAGCCTCTCGCCCCACCTGCTGCTCGACGCACTGAGCTTCGTGGTCGACTTCCACCAGGACGACACGGTGCTCCAGTTCCTCGAGGTGCGCCGGGTCCTGGAGCCCGCGGCCGCCGCGCTGGCCGCCGAGCGGATGCTCGACGAAGACATCGACAAGCTCCGGCTGATCCTCGAGGACCTCGGCGACGAACCGACGATCGAGGCGCTGGTCGCCAATGACATCGAGTTCCACCGGCAGATCGCGGTCGGCACCGACAACGCGGTGCTCGCCTCGCTGGTCGACGGGCTGTCCGGGCCGACCATGCGCGCCCGGATCTGGCGCGGTCTGACCCAGGAAGGCGCCGCCGCCCGCACCCGCGAGCAACACCAGGCGATCGTCGAGGCGATCGCCGGCCGCGAGCCGGACCTGGCCCGCGCCTGGGCGACCGTGCACATCGCCGGCGTCGAGGAGTGGCTGCGCCGCGTGCTTTAGGGCGTGTCCTGCCGATCAGGACACGCCCTAAACCATTTGCCCGCGCTGGTACGTTTCGGCGTATGGGAGCTATGTCGATCCGGATCCGCCTCGCCTAGCGGCGAGCTGATCCGACTTTCCTCTTTTCAGCTCCGCCGCGTCCGGTCCGCTGCCGGTGCGGCCTCTCGTGCTGCCCGGCTCCGAATCTTCAGTCGCGGAGCACGCACATGTCTCGCCAATATGCCGGCCGCCACGAGTTCGGCCAGAACTTCCTCGTCGACCCGTCGGTGATCGCCGACATCTCACGTTTGGTCACCGCCACCGATGGCCCGATCCTCGAGATCGGCGCCGGCGACGGCGCGCTCACGCGACCGCTGAGCCGGCTCGGCCGGCCGGTCACCGCGATCGAGATCGACCCTCGCCGGGCCAAGCGGCTCGCCGACGGTCTGCCGCCGCAGGTCACCGTCCTCAACGAGGACCTGCTGTTCCACCGGGTGCGCGGCGGGGTCGGTGCGGTGGTCGGCAATGTGCCGTTCCACATCACCACCGCCACGCTGCGCTGGCTTCTGGCCGCGCCACACTGGCACACCGCCGTGCTGCTCGTGCAGTGGGAGGTGGCCCGCAGACGGGCCGGCATCGGCGGCGCGAGCCTGCTCACGGCGCGCGTCTGGCCCTGGTTCGACTTCACCGTCCACTCCCGAGTGTCCAAACACGCCTTCCGCCCGGTGCCAACGGTCGACGGCGGCCTGCTCGTGGTCCACCGCCGTCCGACGCCGCTGGTCACCGACCGGGACGCGTACCAACGTTTCGTGCACACGGTCTTCACGGGTCGCGGCTATGGGCTGCGCGAGATCCTGACCCGCGCGGCCGGCGTGCCGGCACCCGTGGCCCGCGACTGGCTTCACACGCAGCGGCTGCTCCCGAACGCCTTGCCGCGCGACCTCACAGCCGAACAGTGGGCTGCGCTGTGGTCGACGGTCCGGCGAAACCCGGGTGCGCGCGGTCGGCGCGGTGGTGTGTGATCGCGGCATGACGATTGAGTTGGCCATGCCGGATGTCGACGGGTTGCGCGAGGTCGTCGGTGTGCTGCGGGAGTGGCAGCACGAAGGCGCGCCGATGCAGTTGCATCCCGGTGACCTCGGCTGGTTCTGGCGGTTCGGCGCGGACGCGACGGCCGCCGCGGTCCGCACCTGGAGCCGCGACGGGCGCCTGCTCGCCATCGGCCTGCTCGACGGTGCCACGTTGCTGCGGATGACGACGGCGCCGGACGCGATGCGTGACGAGGAGTTGGCGCGGCAGGTGGTCGCGGACCTGAACCAGCCTTCGCTAGGTGCGCTGGTCGCAGTGGAGGCGCCGCAGGGCGCCCTGGTCAAAGACCTGCTGGCCGAGGACGGCTGGAAGCCCGGCGAGCTGAGGGCGCCGCTGAGTCGCGACCTCACCGCTCCGGTGCGGGAGCCGGGCCTGCGGATCGAGACGATCGGGCCGGAGCAGGCGCAGGTGCGGGTCGCCATGCAGCGAGCGTCGTTCGACAGGTCGACGTTCACCGACGAGCGCTGGCACGCGATGGCGGGCGGGGCCTACTCCGACGCTCGCTGTCTGGTCGGCTACGACGACCAGGGCAGTGCGGTGGCAGCGGTGACGGTGTGGTCGGCCGGCCCCGGCCGGCCCGGATTGCTCGAACCCATGGGCGTGCACCGCGAACACCGGGGCCGTGGCCACGGCAGAGCCATCACCCTCGCCGCCGCGGCCGCGCTACGAGAGCTCGGCTCCTCGAGCGCGACCGTCTGCACTGCGAGCGACAACTTCGCCGCCGTCGCCACGTACATCTCCGCTGGTTTCGATCCACTCCCCGAGAACCCGGACTTCTGCCGGAACGCCTAGCCCGTATGGATTTCGTCAAGAAATCGCACGCTCGGTGCCGAGGATCTTCGCGGGTGCACAATCGGGAGCACAGGCGTCCAGGTGACGGCAGGGGAGCTACGGTGCGCGGTCAGGCACTGGTCGGCAAGGTCGGCGTGGTGGTCACCGCCGTTCGTGGCGGAGACCGGGCCGGGGAGATCCGGATCGTGGCCCAGGGCGCACGTCACCACTACCTCGCGTACGCCGTCGTGCCGATTCCGATCGGCGCTCACGTGCTCGTCATCCACTACCGCGGCGCGCGGCAGGTCGACGTCGAACCCTGGTCTCCCATGGACCTCTAGAAAGGCCACAGCGATGTTCGGTTATCGCGTTCCCGCACCCAACGAAGCGCTGCTGATCAGTGGACGCAAGCAGCGCGGAGCGGATGCGCTGCCGTTCAAGATTGTCACGGGGCACGGCGCCTTCGTCGTGCCGATTCTGTCCAGGGCCTCCCGCCTCAGCTTGGCGATGCAGGAGGCCGAGGTCGAGGAGGACTGTTTCACCCAGCAGGGTTTGACCTTGGCTGTCCGGTCCGTCATCGCGTTCAAGGTCGGCGACGACCACGAGTCGATCGCGGCCGCGGCCCGCCGGTTCCAGGGCGACCAGTCGCAGATGCCGATCCTGGTCGGCCGGATCTTCAGCGGCCATCTGCGCAGCATCATCGGCAGCATGACGGTCGAGGCGATCATCCGTGAGCAGCAGACGCTGGCCGACGCGATCGTCGACGCGAGCAAGACCGAGATGGCCCGCATCGGCCTGGACGTCGACTCACTCCAGATCAGCAGCATCGACGACAAGGGCGCCGGCTACATCAGGGCGCTCGCCGCACCGCATCAGGCGAGGGTCAACCAGGAAGCCAAGGTGGCACAGGCGATCGCCGACCAGGCCAGCGCGATGGCGCAGCAGGAGAGCGTGCGCAACCAGGCCGAGTACGCCCGCCAGACGGCCATCAAGCAGGCGCATTACCAGGCCGAGATCGACCAGGCCCAGCAGACGGCCGCCCAGGCCGGCCCGCTGGCCGCCGCCCAGGCGCAGCAGAGCGTGCTGGTCGAACGCGCGCTGGTCGCGCAGAAGTACGCCGAGCTGCGCCAGGTCGAACTGGTCGCGGAAGTCGTCCGACCGGCGCAGGCCGAGGCCGAGCGGATCACCACACTGGCGCGTGCCCATGCCGACGCGACCAAACTGTCCGCCGAAGCGGCCGCGGCCGAGGATCGGATCGCCCTGGACCAGCTAGTCATCCAGCAACTGCCGGACCTGCTCCGCTCGGCAGCCCAGGGCCTGCAGGGCGCCAACCTGACCGTCCTCAACGGAGCGGAGGGCCTCAACAGCGTGGTCGCATCGCTGGCAGCACAGGGAATGGCGCTGTTGGAGACAGTGCGCAAGGGCATCGACCCGAAGCCGGAGGCCGTTACCCACGACCCCCGGCTAACCGCTTAGCGGGTCAGCGGCCCATCGGCCATCTGGTGGTGAGGCCGCAGACGTCCGCGATGATGGCGGCGGGGGAGCTCACGAAGAGGGCGAACGCGCTCTGGGTGCTCTGCGGGAGCATGTTGACCGTCACCTCGACCAGGTTGGCGATGGTCTGGTTCGGGCCCGAGTAGTTGAGCGACGAGGTCGCCGGGCGGGGCTTTAGCGGGTTGTGCGTCGTGACGTAGCCCCGCTGGACCGTGCGGGTGACCGTGAGGTTGATGTAGACCGAGATCGTGCGCTGGCTGTAGAGGTCCCCGACGTAGTCGTCGAGCCTGACGACGATGGTGCGGCCTCCCGCGACGCGGCCGTTGCCGTCGATGTACTCCTCGCCGGACAGGACGACACCGAAGTGCTTGCGGGTGTCGAGGACGCGGATCGGGCGCATCGCGGAGGTCACATTGGACCATCGGTCGGTGTGCAACCACGCGGGGCCGTTGGGGCCCGCGACCATGACGTCTCCGTCGGCGGTGGTGGCCAGCGTGCCGATGGGGGCGTCGAGCGGGATCCGGTCGAGCGGGGTCGGCACGACCCGCACCTTGCTCGCCACCGCGAGCGCGCCGTTCAGCTTGTCGCCGCCGGTGAGCGTGGTGCCGCTGGCGCCGCCGTCGTTCTCCAGGCCGAGCAGCACCGCGTCGCCGGGCGCCGCGTGCGCCGGGTCCACCGCGACGACGCCGGCCGCGACCGCACCGGCGCCCGCCGCCGCTCCGGCTCGCAGCAGCCGGCGTCGGGTCGTCGCCTTGTCCACGTGTACCAGTCTCCCGTCGTTCGTCTCGGTCATGGGCGCACGAGCCTGTGCTCGGGCCGGCGGGCAGCAGTCGCCGCGCCCGCAGTGGCACCTGCGGTGGTCCTGACGTCCGATGCGGCGGCGGACCGGCCGCTCGCGGCTGTCACGTACAGCGGGTCGGGGACGAGGAAACCGGTCACGTCGAGGACGATCCCGGCCGTCGAAGAGACGTACACGGCGACGACGTCGTTGTAGGTCGTGCCGTTCACCTCGTACCAGCCGGACTCGCTGAGTACGCCGTTGGAGATCACCTGGCCCTTGTCCCACCAGTTGATCGTCGACGTTCCCGGCCATTCGCCGGTGCCCCACACCGTGGCGTACCCGCTGCTGATCGTCTTCGTGGCGGTGACGGTCGCGAACAGGCCCTGCGCGCCGCGGACGAGCCCGCCGAGGTCGATGACGAAGAACGCACCCCCGACTGCCCGGCCTTGAGAGTCGATGTCGCCGCGGCCCTCGAGCAGGCGGGCGCGGCCGGCCGCGTTTCGGGTGTCGAGGACGCGGGTGGGCGGCGTCGCCACCGGCATCAGGGCGTTGCCGCTCATCAGGATGTTCGTCGTCGCGGGCGACGGGTCGGTCGGGAGGGTGTAACTGACCGAGAGGCCCGTCTGGTTGGGGGCGAGGGTGCCGGGGTCCGGCCGGTCGGTGCGCTCGAAACCTGGCACCAGTTGCAGGGCCGGCCCCTGGTTGTTGACGACGGTCAGCGTCGCCTCGGTGCCCGTGCTGTGGATGGTCGTGCTGCGGCTCGTGTTGGCCTGTCCTGCCAGGACCGGATCGCCGTCGCTCATTCTCGTTCCTCCCGGCTCAGTGGATCTCGGGTGCGGCGGCGGTCCGGCGCGCGGCCAGACCGGGCAACGCGGCCGGCTGGTCGCCGACCTTGACCTGGCTCGGGTGGGCGACGACCAGACTCGTGACGTCCAGCAGCACATGAGTGGTGGTGTTGGAGTAGATGGCGACGACGTTGCGACCACCGTCATCGGCGCCGAGAGCCACGAACACGAACGCCGAGATGACCTGGTCCTTGGCCCACCAGTTGAGCGACGAGGCCGTCGGCCGCGGCCCGCTTCCCCACATGGTCAGGTAGCCGCCGCCGGTCGTGTCGACGGCCGCGAGGTTGCCCTTCAACGCTTGGCCGTTGGACACGTAGGCGTCGAGACTGACCACGATCGACTGCCCGCCGCGCAACCGGCCGGCGGAGTCGAGGGCGGACCGGTTCGACACGATCGCGGTGCGCCCCTGCGCCGTGCGGGTGTCGAGCACCCGCACCGGGTCGATCGACACGGACGTCTGCGCCCAAGCCGTGGACCAGACCCAACCCCACTGAAGGCCATCGGCGGAGCGGTTCCACATGTCGCCCACGCCGTCGACCAGCACGGTGCCGGGCGGACTCTGGTAGACGTCGGGGAACGCGGATTCCGGCGTGGCCGCGAGCCGCAGAGCAGGGCCGTTCGTGTTCTCGAGCAGCAGCGTCTGCTCTTGCGGCTGCGAGGGCTGCAACGTCGTGGTCTCGGTGCCGGCGGACGTGGCCGCCCCGAGAATGACTTCGTCGCCTGGCGCGGCCTTGGCCGGTCCGCCGACGACGACCGCGCCGGTTACCGCACCGGCGGCCACGGCACCGCCACGTTTGAGGAACGCGCGCCGCCCGGCGCTTCGAGAACTGGACATCGACAACTCCCCGTTGATCAACAGTCGAGGGCATGTTCGCATGGCCCAAGAACCCCGGGGCATCGGCCGTACGGCGGACGACGGTAAGGGCCTACTGGCCTCCGGGTCCGAACAGGTCGGCGCTCGCCACGTACGCCATCGCTTCGGTGAACCTGGGTTCGGCCAGTCGTTGTTCGGCCAGTTCCGGTGTCACGTCGAGCAGGTGTTGGTGGATCCAGTAGACGTTTCCGAACGGGTCCCGGAAGCGGCTCACCCGGTCACCGAAGAAGAGCTCCGTCGGCGACGTCACCACCGTGGCGCCGCGTTCCACCGCCCGCCGCAGCACCGACGCGTCGTCGGCGACGTAGAGCCGCAGGAAGCCCGGCGTGGCTGGCCAATGTGGGCGGCTGTCGAAGAGCATCACCACCGAGTCGCCGATCCGGACCTCGGCGTGGCCGATCACGCCGTCGAACTCCATGCGGCCGATTTCTTTCCCGTCGAACACCGCCAGGAGGAAATCGATGACTTTTCCGGCCTCGCGGTTGATGAGCCAAGGGGTGATTGTGTGATAACCCTCAGGTACGACATTTGTCATGCGTTCACGCTACGACCCAACTAGGTCACCCACGGTCCTAGTTCATAGGGCATGATGAGTGCCGTGACGGACACGCCAGGTCGACTACTCCGCCTGTTGTCCCTGCTCCAGATGCCGCGCGAGTGGCCCGGGAGCGAGCTCGCCGAACGTCTCGGCGTCAGCCACCGCACAGTGCGCCGCGACATCGAGCGGCTGCGCGAGCTCGGCTACCCGGTCGAGGCCACGATGGGCGCCGGCGGTGGTTACCGGCTCGCCGCGGGAGCCGCGATGCCACCCCTGCTGCTCGACGACGACGAGGCCGTGGCGATCGCGGTCGGGTTGCGCACCACCGCCCGCCAGCCGGTCGCCGGCATCGCCGACGCCTCGGTGCGGGCGCTGGCCAAGCTTCAGCAGGTGTTGCCCACCCGGTTGCGGCAACGGGTCGGGGTGCTGACCGCGGCGACCGCGCCGACCGACACCGCGCTGGTCGACCCCGAGCAGCTCACCGCGCTGGCGGCCGCGGCGGCCAGCAACGAGCGGGTCAACTTCGACTACCACGACCAGGACGGCATCCCGAGCCAGCGGCTCGTCGAGCCACACCGACTGGTGATGACCGGGCGCCGGTGGTATCTGGTCGGCTACGACAACGAGCGCCACGACTGGCGCACGTTCCGCGCCGACCGGATCGACAACACCAAGTCCACGGGGGTACGCGTGCCGCCGCGCGAGCTTCCGGTCGACGACGCCGCGGCGTTCGTCACGAGCCAGCTTCATGATCTCGCACCGGTGTACGCGGCGTCGGCCGTCATCCAGCTTCCCGCGGCGCAGGCGGCGAGCCGGCTCGGCGACGCGGCCGGCACGCTGGAGCCGCTGGACGAGCACTCCTGCCGATGGACCAGCCCGGGCGACACGGTCGACTGGCTGGCCTTCCGGCTGACCTCGCTCGGCTGCGACTTCACCGTGCACGAGCCCGTCGAACTGGTCGACCACCTGCGCCGGGTCGGTGCGCGGATCGCCCGCGCGACCGCCGGTTAGAATTTTCGATCATGACGGCATGGGACGTGGCGATCATCGGCGGCGGCCCGGCCGGCCTCTCGGCCGCGTACGAGGCGGCCCAGGCCGGGGCGCGCACCCTGGTCATCGAGAAGGCGGTGCACCCGCGTTACAAGACCTGCGGCGGTGGGCTGATCGGCACCAGCATCGATCAGGTCGAGGGGCGCATCACGATCCCGGCCGCGGACCGGACCGCGACGATGGCGGTCACCCTCGACGGGCGGCGGGAGTTCGTCCGCACCTCGGTCGACGGGCCGGTGCTGGCACTGGTGCGGCGCACGGAGTTCGACGACCGGCTGCGGGCCGCGGCCGCCGACGCGGGTGCGCAGGTGCGGCAGGGCGTCGGTGTGCGCGGCATCGAGCAGGACACCGACGGCGTGCGCCTGCGCCTGGCCGACGGCGAAGAGGTGACCGCGCGGACCGTGATCGGCGCGGACGGGTCCTCCGGCGTCACCGCGCGGCACGTCGGCGTCGAGTACAGCCAGGTGGACCTCGGCCTGGAGGTCGAGCTGCCGATCCCCGCCAACCTTCGTCCACAGTGGCGCGGCCGGGTGCTGCTCGACTGGGGCCCGATTCCCGGCTCGTACGGCTGGGTCTTCCCGAAAGACGACACGCTGACCGTCGGCGTCATCGCCGCGCGCGGCAGTGGCGATCGGACCCGGACGTACCTGAAGGCGCTCGTCGACCGGTTCGGGCTCGGCGGGATCACCCCGGTCGAGGACTCGGGGCATCTGACCCGGGTACGTGCGCCCGACTCACCTTTGCGGCGGGACCGGGTGATCGTCGCGGGCGACGCCGCCGGGTTGCTCGAACCGTGGACCCGCGAAGGGATCAGCTTCGCCACCCGTTCGGGCGCGATCGCCGGCCGGCACGCCGGGAGCGGCGACCTCGACGGCTACGAAACGGCGATCGAAGCGGCGCTTGGTGCCGAAATGCGGGCCGGACGGCGGTTGATGGCGACTTTTACCAAGCGCCCCTGGGCGTTCCATGCGGTCTTGGCGAGCCCGCCTGGTTGGCGTATGTTCCGGCGGTGGTGCCGTGGCGAGACCACCTTCGATGCACTCATCGAAAAGCTACCCGTGAAGGTCGCGCTGGCCCTGCTGAGTTGACGTGCCGCCGCATCCGGAGGTGACCGTGGAGCCCGACTGGTCGGCGTTGCGCAACCACATTCGGGGCGAGGTGGTGCTGCCCACGGACGCCGGTTACGAGGCTGTCCACCGGCCCGCGATCGCCCGCTTCCATCATCTTCGGCCGCAGGCCGTGGTGCAGTGCGCGGCCGACGCCGACGTGGCGGTCTCGCTCGCCTTCGCCCGTTCGGCCGGGCTGCCCATCGCGGTGCGGGGAGGTGGGCACTCGTTCGAGGGCACCTCGTCGACCGAAGGCATGGTGCTCGACCTGAGCCGGATCGACGGTGTGTCCTTCCTGGACGGCGCGGCCAACGGCAACGGCAGCACCGACCGGCTCGTCCGGGTCGGCGCCGGTGCGCGGCTCGGTGCGATCTACGACAGGCTGGCGCCGGCCGCCGTGACCATTCCGGCCGGCTGCGGGCCGGGGGTCGGCATCGCCGGGCTAACTCTCGGCGGCGGGCTCGGGGTGCTCGGCCGGGCGCACGGGTTGACCTGTGACGCCCTGCGCGCGGCCCGGGTGGTGCTCGCCGACGGCCGCATCGTCGACTGCGACGCCGAGCTCGAGCCCGAGCTGTTCTGGGCGCTGCGCGGCGGCGGCAACGGCACGATCGGCGTGGTCACCTCGCTGGTCTTCGCCTCGCTGCCCGCGCCGTCGATGACCTCGTTCCACTTCACCTGGGAGCCCGAGCACCTGCCGGCCGTGCTGGCCGCGTGGCAGCTCTGGGCGCCGGCCGCGCCCGACACGATGGCCGCCAGCCTGGTGGTGTCCACCCCGGCCGACCCCGCGCTGATGCCCGTCACCAGCTTCTTCGGTGCGGCGCACGGCACCGAGGAGGCCGACGTCGCGCTGCTCGAGGAGTTCGTCGACCGGGTCGGCGAGCCCGCCGCGACCCAGACCCACCAGCGCGCGCCGCACCGGGAGACCAAGCGGCTGCTGGCCGACCTCGACGTGCACGGCGTGCCGCGCCGGGCCGACGCACACGCGTACAGCCGGTCGGAGTTCTTCGCCCGCCCGCTCGATGGCGAGACCCTCGAGACCCTCGTCGCGCTGCTGACCAGCGACCGGCGGCCGGGGGAGGAGCGGGAGCTCGACTTCACGCCGTGGGCCGGCGCTTACAACCGGGTCGCGCCGAGCGCCACGGCGTTCCCGCACCGATCCGAGCGGTTCCTGCTCAAGCAGAGCGCGGCGGTGGCGGCCGACGCCGAGGCGGACGACCGGGTGGCGGCCCGGGACTGGCTCGACCGGTCATGGCAGCTCACGCACCCGGCCGGCACGGGCGGCGTCTACCCGAACTTCCCGGACCCCTTGCTCGACAATCCGGCCCGGGCGTATTTCGGCAGCAACGCCGACCGGTTGCGCGACGCCGTCCGGGCGTACGACCCGGACGGCGTCTTCGGCTTCCTCGCCGGCACCGGCGCCACCGCCTAGGCGGGAGCGCCGAGGTCGGCCAGCGCCTTGTCCGCGCCGCGGTGCAGGGTGACCGGGTCGGTCTCGCGCGCGGTGTCGAGGCTGATCTCCTTGGCGGCCGCGTTGGCCTGTTCGAGCTGCGGCTTGCGGTCGAACAGGGCCTTGGTCAGCACGCAGGCGACGTTGGCGTCCAGGTCGTCCTTCACCAGCAGCAGGTTCGGCACCACGATCGTCTTCGCGTCGGCCGGCAGGGCGTAGGTGGCGGCCGGGATCGAGCCGGCCTCGTACGCCGGACTGACCTTGTTCATCTCCGGCAGCAGCGGCGTGATGTCGACGAACGCCACCTTGTCCCGGCTCGTCGTGAACAGGTCGGTGATGCCCGGCGTGGGCAGCCCGCCGGACCAGAACATCGCGTCGATCGAGCCGTCCTTCATGCCGTCGACCGTCTTCTGGAGGTCGAGCCGCTGCGCCTTGACGTCCTTGGCCGGGTCGAGACCCGCCGACTGGAGCAGCCGGTTGGCGATGACCTCGGTGCCGGACTTCGGCGAGCCGGTGGAGACGGACTTGCCCCGCAGGTCGGCGACGGTGGTGATGCCGGCGTCCTTGCGCACGACCACCTGGGTGTAGTTGGTGTAGATCCGGGCCAGCGCCTGGATCGGCTGCGGCGCCGTGAAGCTGCCCTTGCCCTGCACTGCGTCGGCGGCCGTGTCGGCCAACGAGAACGCCACCTGATAGGTGCCGCCGACCAACTGCTGGATGTTCTGCACGGACGCGCCGGTCTCCGCCGCGGTCCCCTTCACCTTCTGGTTGGTCGCGACCGAGAGCTGCTCCGCGTACGCGT
Source organism: Asanoa ishikariensis (assembly GCF_900107455.1). Classification (GTDB taxonomy): domain Bacteria; phylum Actinomycetota; class Actinomycetes; order Mycobacteriales; family Micromonosporaceae; genus Asanoa; species Asanoa ishikariensis. Next base: position 893,732 of record NZ_FNQB01000001.1, read on the forward strand.
TGCCGAGCGCGAAGTAGACCCCGGTCGAGTTGCCGGTCGCGATCCCGATCCGGGTGTCGGTCGTGACCTCGCAGCTCACGTCGCCACCGGTGTCGGTGCCGGCGACGTCCTGCCGCCCACCACAGCCCGCCAACGCGATACCGAGGCCGAGGACAAGGGCGGCGGACCAGATCGTGGTCGTGCGTCTCATGTGGACTCCTTCTCCAGGTGCGCCGGTTCGACAGGTGTTGCGTCGGTGGAGGTCTCGGCCCGCCGCTGCCAGGCGACCAGGGCGGCTGTGCCGAGCAACAGGACGGCGGCGATGCTGATCGAAATCGGGTGCAGGTAGAGCAGCAGCAGGCCGGCGAGCCCGGCCAGCACCCGCGGGACCGCGGTGGCCCGGCCGACGCCGAGCAGCCAACCGCCGGAGGCGACGGCTAGGGCCGCCACGGCGGCGCACGCGGCCAACGTGGTCCACACGACGCCCAGCCACGGGCCGCGGGCCAGCAGGTATTCACCTGGCTCGGTCAGCACGAACGCGATCGGCACGAGGAACGCCGGCAGCGCGTACTTCAGCGCCTGCCACATCGTCGGCACCGTGCGCCCGCCGGTGATCGCCGCCGCACCCACCGCGGCCAGCGCCGTCGGCGGGGTGACCTCGGAGAGCACCGAGTAGTAGAAGACGAACATCGCCGCGGCCGGTGCCGGCACGTCGAGGGCCAGCAACGCCGGGCCGATGATCACCCAGCCGATGATGAACGAGGCGGTCACCGGCACCGCGAGGCCCAGCAGCGCGAGCGCCACCGCCGCCAGCACCACCGTCAGCGCCAGCACCACCGTGCGGTTGTCGGCCATCGCCTCGGCCGCCCGCACCAGCAGCGACGCGAGTTGGGCGCCCAGGCCGGTCTTGGTGGTGATCGCGGTGATGATGCCGGCCGCCGCGCAGACCGCCGCCACCGGCAGCACGCCGCGTACGCCGTTGGCCAGTGCCTCGAACAGCCGGCGCGGGGTCAGGGCGTTCGGGCGGTCCAGGAACGACAGCAGGAACGCCAGCGCGGTCGCGTAGACCACCGCCTTCGTCGCGGACAGGCCGATGGCGAGCAGCACGACGATGACGACCAGCGAGGAGAAGTGGTAGCCGAAGCGGGCCAGCAGCCGCCACGCCGACGGCACGGTCAGGTCCACCGGGCGGACCCGGAACCGGCGGGCGTCGATCTCGACCGCGAGCAGGATGCCGAGGTAGTAGAGGACCGTGGGGATCATCGCCCAGCCCAGCACGACCAGGTAGGAGACCTCGAGGTACTCGGCGACGATGAAGGCGGCCGCGCCCAGGGTCGGTGGTGACAGGATCGCCCCGACGCCGGCCGCCGCGAGCATGCCGCCCGCCTGTTCCGGTGGATAGCCCGCGCGGCGCAGGATCGGCCAGGTGACCGCGCCGACGCTGACCGCGGTCGCGGTGCCGGAGCCGGACACCGTGCCGAGCAGGAAGCCGGACGCCACCGCGGTGCGGCCGGCGGCGCTGCGGGACCGCCGGAACGCGGCGACCGAGAGGTTGACGAAGAACCGGCCGGCGCCGGAGAGGTCGAGCACCGCGCCGTAGATGGTGAACAGCACGACGTAGGACGCGGCGACGTCGAGCGGTGTGCCGTAGAAACCGCTGCCGGAGTTGTAGAGCGCGTCGACGATCTGGCTGAAGTCGAGGCCCGCGTGCGCGATCGACCAGCTCTGCGGCAGCAGCCCGCCGTAGTAGCCGTACCCGAGGAACAGCAGGCAGACCAACGGCAGCACCCAGCCGGTGGTCCGCCGGCACGCCTCGACGACGAGCACGAGCAGCACCGCGCCCATCGCGACGTCGGTGGGTTCGAGCAGACCCTGCCGGTCCAGGAACGCGTTGTAGCCGCCGAGCACGGGATAGAGGCACACGCCGACGGTCAGCGCGGCCAGCACCCAGTCGAGGACGGTGGGTCGGTCGTGGCGCCGGTCTCGCCAACCGCTGCGGTACGCCAGGAAGACCAGTGGCAGGGTGCCGGCCAGGAAGATGATGAGGTAGTACTGGCTGCCCTGTGGCAACGGGCGGAAGACCTGGGTGAGCACGAGCACGGCGACCGCGAACGCTACGGCCGCGACGCCCCAACCGATCCAGCCGGTGAGCACCCGGGCGGGGCGCTCCTCGTCGTCGAACGCCGGCAGGTCGGCCGGCTTATCCACAGTGGACGCGAGCTTGATCGGCGGTTGTGCATCCGACATGTCCGGACCCTACTACGACATCGAACTATTTACAGATTCCGATGCACGTCCGAGAGGCGGTGTCGGGGGCGCATGATGTGAGGATGATCCGCTTTATTCTGAACGTCCTATGGCTGATCTTCGGTAGCGGAATCGTGCTGGCCCTGGTCTACGGACTGGCGGCTCTGATCTGTTTCGCGCTGATTGTAACGATTCCGTTCGGCATCGCCGCGCTGCGCCTGGCCAACTACTCACTCTGGCCCTTCGGTCGCACTCTGGTCACGCGGCCGACGTCTGGTGTGGCAAGCGACGTCGGCAACGTGATCTGGGCGATCGTGGCCGGCTGGTGGCTGGCGCTCACGCACATCGTCCAGGGCATCGCGCTGTGCCTGACGATCATCGGCATCCCGTTCGGCATCGCCAACTTCAAGCTGGTGCCGGCCGCCTTCTGGCCGCTCGGTCGCCAGATTGTCGAGATCCCGGACTCGCAGGCGCAGTGGACGACGCCGCGGGTGTCGCCAGCCTGAGTAGAAGCTGAGAGTCGATACAACTTGACGGCCTCTCGAATGTAGGAGTTACTCTCACTTGAGAGAAACTTCTACATTCGGGGGTGGTCGGGTTGCCGACGTCTCGTTCCAGCCGATGGCTAGCGCTCGCGGCGCTGTCCGTCGCGATGCTCACCATCGGTCTCGACACCACGGTGCTCACCGTCGCGGTGCCGACCCTCGCGGTCGACCTCGACGCGTCGAACGCGCAGCTCCAGTGGTTCGCCTCGGCCTACACGCTGGTCCTCGCCGCCGTGTTGCTGCCGGCGGGCTCGCTCGGCGACCGCTTCGGCCGCAAGCGCTTGCTGCTGGGCGCGTTGGTGCTCTTCGGCGCCGCTTCGGTGCTCTGTGCCTACGCCGGCAGCGCCGAGACCCTGATCGCCGCCCGCGCCGCCCTCGGGCTCGGCGCCGCGATCATGATGCCGCTCTCCATGGCCGTGCTGCCGGTGCTGTTCCCGGACAGCCGCGAGCGTGGCCGAGCCCTGACCATCTGGGTCACCTCGACCGCGATCGGCCTGCCCCTCGGCCCGATCCTCGGCGGCTGGCTGCTCGACCACTTCTGGTGGGGTTCGATCTTCCTGATCAACGTGCCGTTGGTGCTGGTCGGCGTGCTCGCCGTCGCGCTGTTCGTGCCCGAGTCCCGGGGCAACGACTCCCGCCCGACCGACCTGCCGGGCATCCTGCTCTCCTCCGCCGGGCTGCTCGGGCTCACCTACGGCTTCATCCGGATCGGGCAGGACGGGTGGTCCGACCTCGGCGACTGGGGGCTGGTCGCCGCCGGGTTCGCGCTGCTGGCGCTGTTCGTCGTGCGGCAACGCCGGGCGGCGTACCCGCTGATCGACCTGGCCCTGTTCCGCAGCCGTGGCTTCACCCTCGGATCGGGTCTGGCCACGGTGATCAACTTCGCGATGTTCGGCCTGCTCTTCCTGGTGCCGCAGTTCCTCCAGGCCGTCGGCGGCGCCACCGCGCTGGGCACCGGCGTGCGGCTGCTGCCGATGATCGGCGGCCTGCTGGTCGGCACCCGCGTCGGTGGTCGCCTGGGCCGCGTGCTCGGCTCGGGGCCACTGATCGGCACGGGGTTCGTGCTGCTCACGGTGGCGCTGGGGCTGGGTGCGATGACAACGGTCGGCACCGGGTACGGGTGGACCGCCACCTGGATCGCGTTGCTCGGCATGGGGATGGGGCTGGCGATGCCGGCGAGCATGGGTGCCGCGATGGACGCTCTCTCGGTCGAGCGGGCCGGTTCCGGCTCGGCCGTGATCCAGGCGCTGCGCCAGGCCGGCGGCACCATCGGCGTCGCGGTGCTCGGCACGGTGCTCAGCGCCGGCTACCAGGCGGGACTCGGCGGTGCCGCGGCCAAGCCGATCTCCGACAGCGTCTCGGCCGGCGTCGCAGTGGCCTCGGAAAAGGGCGACGTGGTGTTGCTGGACACCGTACGCACGGCCTTCGTCAACGGGATGAACCAGACGCTGTGGGTCTGTGTCGCGTTCTGCGCGCTGGCCGCCGTGATCGCGTTCTGGCTGCTGCCCCGCCGCCCCGCCGCACCGGCCCAGCCCGAGCGGCTGCCGGTGCCCGGCCCGGCGCCGGTGACAGAATCAGTGCATGCCGGCTGAACAAGAGATGGGGCTCGGGCTCCGCGAGCGCAAGAAGCTGCGGACCCGGGCCACCATCCGCGAACAGGCCATGCGGCTGTTCGCCGAGAAGGGCTACGGCGAGACGACCGTCGAGCAGATCGCGGAAGCCGCCGAGATCTCGCCGAGCACGTTCTTCCGGTACTTCCCGTCGAAGGAACAGCTCGTCCTGGTCGACGACCTCGACCCGATCATGATCCGGTCGTTCCAGGAGCAACCGGCCGAGCTGCCCGTGCTGACCGCGTTGCGCCGGTCGATGGAGCAGGCCTTCGCCGACCTGAGCCCGGAGCAGTTCGACCGGGAGCAGGCCAGGCAAAGGCTGATCCGGTCGGTGCCCGAGCTGCGCGCCGCCCAGCTCGACGAGTTGCAGCGGACGATCGCGATGCTCGCGGACGGCGTCGCCGAGCGGCTGGGACGGCCGCGGGGCGACATCGAGAGCCGGGCGTTCGCCGGTGCGGTGGTCGGCACCATCCTCGGCGTCCTGGACGAAGAGCACGACTTCTCGCTCGACCGGATGGGTCGGGCCCTCGACCTCTTCGAGGCCGGGTTCCCGTTCGACAAGTGAGGGGATACGGCCGGGCTCGACGGGGGACGGCCCGGCCGTATCCCCGGTCCTAGATCGTCAGGACGATCCGGCCCGGGACATTGCCCGCGGCCTGGCGTTGCCAAGCGTCGGCCACCGCTTCGAGCGGCACCGCCTCGAATGCGACGGTGAGTCGGCCGGCGGCGATGTGTCCCGCGAGCTCGCTGACCGTGTGGGCCTGCTGCGCCGGGGTCAGTTCGCTGTTGGTGTAGCCGAGCACCCGCAGCGACCGGCTGCGGATGGTCGCCGAGTGCAACGGCGCCGTTTCGGCCGCCGCGCTGCCCAGGTTGACCAGCCGGCCACCGATGCCGAGCACGCGCAGCGCCGCCGCGGCCGCGACGCCGAAGATCGGGTCGAGCACCAGGTCGACCGGCCCGTCGGCGGCGTCGCCCAGGCGCCGAGCCAGCGTGTCGACGTCGTCGTCCGGGTAGACCGCGACCACCCCGTCGGCGCCGGCCCGGTGTGCGCGCTCCTGCGCGGCGGTCGAGCGGGCGGCGGCGAGCACCCGGCGGGCGCCGTGCAGCTTGGCGATCTGGATCGCCGCCTGGCCGACCACGCCGCCCGCGCCGAGCACCAGCACCTGCTCGCCGGCGACCAACTGGCCGCGGCCGGTCAGCGCGTGCCAGGCCGCCACCGCCGACAGCCCCAGCGCGGCGACCAGGTGGTGGTCGACGGCTTCGGGCAGCATGGCCACGTCGGTGGCCGGCACCACCGCGTGCTCGGCCATGCTGCCGTCGCCCGGCTTCATGCCCGCGTCGGTGGGGAACCAGACCGGCGTGCCGTCGTCGAGCCGGCCGACACCCTGGACACCGGGCACGTACGGGCTGGCCGGCACGCCGAAGTACGAGGTGCCGGACGCGCAGAGCAGGTCGAGCGGGGTGATCGGCGCCGCGGTGACCGCGATGCGGACCTGCCCCTCGCCGGCCAGTGGCACGGCACGGTCGAGCACCCGCGGCGGTCGCCCGGGAGGATCGACGACGGCAGCGCGCTGAACGCTCATGTCGCGATGTCGGGGTAGGGCAGGTTGAAGTGGGCGAGCCGGGCCGCGTACTCCTTCTGGAAGGCCAGCGGTTCGGCGTAGTCGCGCTCGAACAGCGCGATGAACAAGGTCAGCGTGAGGAACGGGTGCGCGCCGAGCTCGAACAGTCGTACATAGTCGTGTGTGGACAGTGCTGCCCGTTCGACCTCGTCGAAGCGCAGCCAGGTGCTGTCCTCCCCGCTGTGGCTGTTGAGCAGCGAGTTGGCGATCTCCGCCTCCCACCAGGTGACCGTGCCGACCGGGTCCTCCCGGTAGCGCTCCACCAGGTCGGGGTCGCGGTCGACGGTGAACAGGAACTTGTCGAGCAAGTATTTGCTCATGCCGGCGCTCCGTTCGGGTACCAGGTGAAGTAGGCCTCCATCGTGTGGAACAGGTCCAGCGAGTCGGCGTAGTCGGCCCGCACCCCGGCGCCCGCTACGCCCATCATCAGCATGAAGTCCATGAAGCCATGTGTGGCGTTGCCCGGCTTGTGCAGGCTCTCCAGCGTCACCTCGGCCAGGGCGCCGTCCAGGTCGCCGTTGGCGATCCACTCGATCGCCCGCTGGTCGAACTCGGGATCCGGGCCGTGCGGGCCGAACTGGCGCGGACCACCGAGCTCCAGCGACAGGTGCCCGGTGCCGATGATGGCGACCCGCAGGTCGTTCGGCCACGACTCGACCAGCTCGCGGATCGTCTGTCCGAGTTGGACGAAGCGCTTCGGCTGCGGCAGCGGCGGCGCGAAGATGTTCGTGTAGATCGGCACGATCGGCAGGTCGGCCTCGGGTCGCAGCGTGATGATCGGGCAGGTGATGCTGTGGTCGATCCGCAGCTCGTTGCTGAACGCCAGGTCGAAGCCCGCGTCGAGGCCGGCGCGCAGGATGTGGCCGGACAGGTCTTCCTGCCCGCGCAGCAGCATCTTCGGCAGGCCGAACTCGCGTTCCTCGTTGTGCCAGTTCGCGTCGTAGAACGGCGCCTTGCCGACCAGGAACTGCGGCATGTTGTCGAGCCAGAGCTGGTGGAAGTGGTCGGAGCCGACCATCACCAACACGTCCGGGTTGGCCCGGGTCAGCGTCTCCCGGAACGCAAGGATCTTGCGCACCCACTCGTCGGCGAACGGAGGCCGGTCAGCGCCGGTCGCGTTGCTCGCGCGGTAGTAGAACGGGTGATGGGTGGAGGCGATGACCGCGACGACGTTGGCCATGCCGCTCCTCTCAGGATCGAGGTTCGTACCGGGCGTGCCGGTCGACCGTGGTGTAGACGTCCATGCCGATGGGGTTGCGCTGCTCCTCGGCGAGGTGACCGAGCAGGCCGGCGGCGCGGGCCAGCAGCGCGAAGCCGCGCAGCAGGTCGACCGGCAGCCCGAGGTCGGCGAGCGCGGCGCCGGCCACGCCCGCGCCGTTGAGCGGCAGCGTGCGCCCCAGGATCTCCGGATGCACGCGGCCGATCGCCTGGAACAGCCTCAGATGCGGGCCCTCCAGGCCTTCCTCACGGGCGATGCCGATCAGCACCGGCGTGCGCGGGTCCTGCTCCTTGTGCACCGGATGGCCGAGACCCGGCACGAACCGCTTGGCCGCGCGGGCTTCGGTGACGGCGACCCGGGCCAGCTCGTCGAAGCCCGCGTCAGTGGTAGGGAGCTCCGCCGAGGCGAGCGTGAGAGCCAGAAACCGTCCACAGTCCTCGGTCACACCGAGAAAGCGGGAGCCGCCGCCGAGCAGCCCGGCTGCCAGCGCGCCCTGGATCGACTCGGGTGCGCTCAGGTAGGTCAGCCGGGCGGCGATGGCCGTCGGCGTGAAGCCGTGGTCGGCCAGCGCGACCAGCACCGTCTCGAACACCCGGGTCTCCGCGGGTGTCGGGCGGCGCTGGGCAACCAGCCAGAAGGCGAGCTCGCCGAAGCCGACCTTGCCCATCAGGTCGGCGGCCAGGTCCTGCCCCAGCAGCGAGATGTGGGTCGCGTCGGACGTGCCGATCGCGGTGCCGAAACTCAGCTCCTCAGCCATGCGCGGATCTCCTCACCGTGTTCGTCGAGCCCCGGGGGCGGCAGTTCGTAGCGGGGCGGCGTCGCGGAAAACGTGATCGGGTTGCGCACGCTGGGCACCGCCGCCGCGCCCTCGCCGACCTCGACCACCGGCGCGAGGCCGAGCTCCTCGGCATAGTCGACCCCGCGGTCGAGCGTGTTGATCGGCGCGCAGGGCACGCCGGCCGCGATCAGGTCGCGGAACCACTCGTCCTTGGTGCGGGTGCGCAACTTCGCGACCAGCAGCGGGCGCAGTGCCTCGCGGTTGGCGGTGCGGTCCTGGTTGCGTGCGAACCGCGGGTCGTCGGTCAGCTCGGGGACACCGAGCACCTGGCAGAGCTTGCGGAACTGCCCGTCGTTGCCGGCGATGACGATCAGGTCGCCGTCGGCGGTGGGCAGCGGCTCGTACGGGAACAGGCTGGGGTGCGCGTTGCCCATCCGGAACGGCACGGTGTCGCCGGCGACCACCGCACTGCTGTGGTTGACCAGGCCCGACAGCGCGGACGACAGCAGGTTGACCTCGATGTGCTGGCCGCGCCCGGACTCGCCCCGGTGGTGCAGCGCGGCCAGGATGCCGATGTTGGCGTGCAGTCCGGCCATCACGTCGAAGACCGAGATGCCGGCCCGGTACGGCGGACCGTCCGCGTCGCCGGTCAGGCTCATCAGGCCGGAGATCGCCTGCACCATCAGGTCGTAGCCCGGGATCGACGCTCCGACGCCCGAGCCGAAGCCGCTGATCGACGCGTAGACGATGCCGGCGTTGCCGGTGGACACCGTGTCGTAGTCGAGGCCGAACCGCGCGAGCCCGCCCGGCTTGAAGTTCTCGATCATCACGTCGGCCCGCCGGGCCAGCTCGCGGGCGGCGGTCAGGTCGTCAGGGTCGCGCAGGTCCAGGGCGATCGACCGCTTGTTGCGGTTGATGCCGAGGTAGTACGTCGCGACGCCGCCGCGCACGGGTGGCATCCAGGTGCGGGTGTCGTCTCCACTCGGGCCCTCGACCTTGACCACGTCGGCGCCCAGGTCCGCGAGCAGCATGGTCGCGTAGGGACCGGCGAGGATCCGGGAGAAGTCGGCCACCAGGATGCCCTTCAGTGGCCCGTTGTTCTCCGCCACTCGCCAGCTCCTCTCAATGTGTCCGCCTAGCGGACGGTTGTCCGTACGGTTTCATCTTGGCCATGAGTTGACCCTCCGCGCAACAACTGGCACCTTGACGTTTCACTGTGAACGGGCTCACAATCGCGACGTTCAACCGGTTGGCCGCTAGGCGGACTACTGTCCGATTGGAGTGACGGCAAATGAGCGTGCTGTTTCGCAACGGCCTCGTAGTGACCATGGACAACAGCCATACGGTGCTGCGGGACGCGGACGTGCTGGTGGTCGGCGACAAGATCGCCGAGATAGGCATCGGCCTGACCGCGCCCGAGGGCACCGAGGAGATCGATGCCAGCGGCGGGATCATCATGCCGGGCATGATCGACACCCACCGGCACATGTGGCAGACCGCGATGCGCGGCTACGGTGCCGACTGGACGCTGACCCAGTACTTCGTCTGGTACTACCTCGAGTCGGGCAAGTTGTTCCGCCCGCAGGACATCTACGCCGGCAACCTGCTCGGCGCGCTGGAGGCCATCGACGCGGGCGTGACCACCACCGTCGACTGGTCGCACGGCCTGCGGACCGTCGACCACGCCGACGCGGCGGTCGACGCGCTGGAGGCGGTGCCCGGCCGGTTCGTGCTCGCCTACGGCAACATCCAGGAGGGACCCTGGCAGTGGTCGGCCGCGCCCGAGTTCCGTGACTTCGTCAACCGGCGGCTGCACGGCAAGGGCGACATGCTCGGGTTCCAGATGGCCTTCGACGTGCCCGGCGACCCGGCGTTCCCGGAGAAGGCGGCCTTCGAGGTGGCCCGCGATCTCGGCGTGGCCGTGACCACGCACGCCGGTGTGTGGGGCGCGACCAACGACGACGGCATCCGGCTGATGTACGAGAACGGCTTCATGACGCCGCAGACCGTCTACGTGCACGCGGCGACGCTGACCGCTGACTCGTACAACCGGATCGCCGCGACCGGCGGCTCGGTGTCGGTCGCGACGGAGAGCGAGCAGAGCGCCGGCCAGGGCTACCCGCCCACCTGGCAGCTTCGCCACCACGACATCCCGGTCTCGCTGTCGAACGACACCAGCGTCTGGTGGAGCGGCGACCTGTTCTCCGCGATGCGCACCACGCTCGGCGCCGACCGGTCCCGCGAGCACATGGCGGCGCACGCCAACGCGGAGACGGTCACCCACTGCCACCTGCGGGCCGAGCAGGTCGTCGAGTACGCCACCATGGGCGGCGCCCGCGCGCTGGGGCTCGACTCGGTGGTCGGCAGCCTCGAGCCGGGCAAGAAGGCCGACGTGGTGCTGATCAAGAACGACAACTCGCCGGTGATGTTCCCGATCCTCAACGTGTACGGGCACATCGCGTTCCAGGCGCAGCGGGCCGACGTCGACGCGGTCGTCGTCAACGGCCGGGTCGTCAAGCGGGCCGGCCGGCTGGTCGACGTCGACCTCGCGGCGGCCAAGAGCAAGATCACCGAGACCATCGACTACCTCGTCGGCGAAATGGGCGCTGAAGCCTGGCAGAAGGGTATGAACCCGGACATCCCCGAGGCGAAGTCCGTCGACAACCCCTACCAGTACTCCGACTACGACGCCGGCTCGGCGCAATGGAAGCATTGAGGAATGGCGCGCGAGTCCGGACCTGACTTCATCGAAGCGCTGGCCCGTGGGCTCGACGTGCTCCGTTCGTTCCCGGCCGGCCAGCCCGTGCGCACGCTGAGCGATCTCGCCGGCGTGACCGGGCTGGCCCGGCCGACGGTGCGGCGGATCCTGCTCACTCTCGAAGAGCTGGGCTACGTGCGGGTGGCGGAGCGCGGATACGCGCTGACCCCGCGGGTGCTCGAGCTCGGCATGGCGTACGTCAACTCGCTGAGTATGTGGGACGTCGCCCGGCCGCACATGGAACGCCTCGTCGCCCAGACCAACGAGTCCACCTCGATGGCCCAGCTCGACGGCGGCGACATCGTCTACGTGGCCCGGGTGGCGGTGCCGAAGATCGTGACCCTGGCGGTCAGCATCGGCACCCGCTTCCCGGCGCCGCCCACCTCGATGGGCCAGGTGCTGCTGGCCGCGCTGTCGCCGGACGAGTTGGCCGCGAGGCTGGCCGAGCCGAGCCGGTCCGGCATCACGCCGCGCTGGCAGCCGGCCCGCGACGAGCTCGACCGCCACCTCCGCGAGGTGCGGGCCAAGGGTTGGGCGCTGGCGGACCAGGACCTGGCGCTGGGCATCCGCTCGGTGGCGACCAGCGTCCGCGACGGCGACGGCAAGGTGGTCGCGGCGATCAACGTGACCGTGCACGCGGCCGAGACCTCGGTCGAGCGCCTCACCGAGGAGCACCTGCCGCGGTTGCTCCGGTGCGCCGCCGACATCAGCCACGACTGGGCCCGCAAGGGCGCGGTCCCCTTGGTGGTGACCGCGCCCTAGCGGGCTATGGCGTGTAGGACAGCAGCCGGCGCTTGGCGTTGGCAGTCGACTCCACGCTGCGGGCGATCACCCGGTCGTCAGCGTCCAGCAACAACAGCTCCGAACCCTTGTCGGTCTCCACCCGGGCGAGCATCCCGCCGTCGGCCAGGAAGATCGCGTTGGTCAGCTCGCCCTCGAACGGCATGTCGACCACCTTCTTCGCCGAGACGTCGATGATCGTGTTGCAGCCGAGGTCCCGCGCGGCGTCGCCGCCCGTGGTGTCCGGGCCAGCGAGCCAGGCGCAGATCCGGTCACCGTCGGCGGAGATGCCGTTGAGGCCGACGTAGAACCGACCGCCGACGTCGTCGCGATCGAGGGTCACCTTGTTGCCGCCGGACAGGTCCTGGACGGTGACCCCGCGAATGTCGCCGTGCTGGAACGCGATCCGCTTGCGGTCGGCCGACCAGCGGACGTGGCATCCGTCGACCTCGTCGAAGATCTCTGTAACACCCTCGGTGCTGGGTAGGGTGACCAGCCCGTAGTCCTTAGGCAACGGGTTGAAGAGCAGCAGTTCGCCGTCCGCGCTCCAGATCGGCTCCGTGCACATGTTCTCCACGTCCGGGTACACGGTGCGCCGGTCGCCACCGTCCAGGTCGGACATCATCAGTGTGCCGTTCTCCACCCACGTCACCCGCTTGCCGTCTGGGGAGACGTTCACGTTGAGGACGTCGCCACCGGGGTATTGGCGGCCGTCCAGGTAGAGCCTTCCGCGTTGGTCCAGGTAGAAGACCTTGCCCGGGACCTTCGGCAGGCCGGGCTCGGTCGACGGTGGGCTGGTCGACGGCGCCGGGGTGGTCACGGTGGGCGTCGGCGCCGGCGTCGTCGGCCGCGGGGTCGGCAGCAGGGTCGGCCCGATCGGCGGCGGGGTCGGAGTGTCGTGGTTCGCGGCCACGAAACCGACGGGGCCGCCCACGAACAGCACGGCGCAGGTCGCGATGGCCGCCGCGCCAGCCCGGCGCCGGCGCCGGAGCCAGTGGCGCGCCGCGGCGGTCCCGGGAGGCGTGACGTAGGGAGCCACCTCGTCGCGGAACTCGTTGAACAGCTCGCTCAGGCGGGCATCGTCGTCGTTGAAGTCACGCACTGTCCGCCTCCTCTTCGCTCAGTTGGGTGGCGAGCGCGGCACGACCTCGGTGCAGCCACGACTTCACCGTGTTCTCGGAAATGCCCTCCTGCCGGGCGATCTCGGCGATCGGTAGGTCCGCGAGATAGTGCAGGATCAGCGCCTTGCGGTGGTCGGGCTTCAGCGCGGCCAGCGCACGGGCCAGGGCGACCCGATCGGGACTCGGCTCCGCGACGTGCTCCGGCCTCTGCTGGCGGAGGAACTGCGCCGCTGTGCGGGTCCGCCGCCACCGGCTGGTGGCCAGGTTCCAGGCGACCCGGCGCACCCACGCCGCAGGGTCGTCGTAGTCGACCACATGTTTCCATCGGGACAGCGCCCGGCAGAACGCCTCCTGCACGACATCCTGCGCCCCCGGGAGATCCCTGGTGTACGCGTACAACTGGATGGTCAGCGACTGGAAATGGGCGGCGTAGAACTCTTCGAAGCTGGTTTGACCTGGCGGCCCGAGCCCGGGCACCACGTCGAGATCGCCCCCGTCTCGCAAGGAAACCACCGTCCTCGCATCCTCCGCGATCGCGGCCGTCCCTCGTGGGCGGCCGATCGGCGACTACACGCGTCGTCGCGCGGGAAGGTTGCGGACATCTTCCGCCATGGATCCGACAGTTACGGATGCCAGCGGTCGCCGAGCCACATGCGGTTGGCCCAGTCGGCGTACGGGAGGAAGTCCCCGACGAAGAGCTTGTGGAAGTAGGCGAAGCAGAGCACGACGAGCACCATGTACGCCCCGGCCGCGACCGCGCCCACCAGCCTGCGGTCGGTGTCGACCGGGTCGGGCGGGCCGATCATGGCGCCGAGCACGTAGACGACGGCCAGCACCAGGAAGGGAAGGATCGGCGCGGTGTAGAAGTTGAACATGACCCGGTGCGCGTCGGCCGCGTAGTAGAACCAGGGCAGCCACCCGGCCGCCACCATCAGCAGGATCGCGCCGGGTCGCCAGTCCCGGCGGGCGATGCCGAGCCAGGTGGTTCCCGCCAGGGCGGGCAGGAACGACCACCAGAGCAACGGGGTGCCGAGCAGGATGATCTCGGAGACCGGGGCCTGACCCCAGGGCGCGCCCGGGTACGCCAGGTGGACCGTCACCGGCTTGCCCAGCAGGAGCCACTGCCACGGCCAGGACTGGCTCGGGTGCTTGTCCTGGAGCGTGGAGTGGAAGCCGAACGCCTGCTGGTGGTAGTGGATCAGGTTCTGTAGCGCCCCGATGACGGGAAGCTCGGACTGGCCGCTGTCGGCCCGCCAGTGCCGGAAGTAGCCGTCGTCGGTGAGCAGCCAGCCGGACCAGGAGGTCAGGTAGACCGCGACGATCACGAAGCCGCACAGCACCAGAGCGCCGGTCTCCTGGCGGAACGTCTCCTGCCACGGGTGGCGCACGCCGGCCGAGCGCCGGGCGCCGGCCTCCCACCAGAGCACCAGCAGGGCGAACACGGGCAGGAAGAACAGCGCGCTCCACTTGGTGGAGACCGCGCAGCCGAAGAGGAACGCGGCGAACAGGCGCCACCAGCGCACACCGGTCGGTGCCCCGGTGCCGGCGGCGAGGGCCTCCAGCCAGACCCGGCGCCGCTGGTCGCGGTCGATCAGCAGGGCGCCGAAGGCGGCGAGGACGAACAGCATCAGGAAGATGTCGAGCATCGCGACCCGGGACAGCACCAGGTGGAAGCCGTCCAGCGCGAGCAGCAGGCCCGCCGCGCAGCCGAGCACGGTCGAGCCGAACATCCGCCGGGCGATCCGCACCATCAGCAGCACGGACACGGTGCCGGCCACGGCGGCCGAGAAACGCCAGCCGAACTCGGGCGCCGCGTCGATGAGGTGGCCGGTCAGGTGCTGGTTGCCGTCGACGTCGTAGTAGCCGAACGCCCACTCGCCGAGCGCGATCAGCCATTTGCCGAGCGGCGGGTGCACGACGTACGCGGGCGCGTTGTCCCGGTAGTTCCACTCGACGCCCTTGGTGAGCAGGCCCCAGCCGTCTTTGGCGTAGTAGGTCTCGTCGAACAGCTTGCCCTGCGGCTGGGCCAGGCCCGAGAACCGCAGGACGGCCGCGACCAGCACCACGAAGCCGGTCGCGTACCAGGAGGAGACGCTGCCGCGCGGCTCGAAGCGCGCAAGGCGGCGTCGGGTGACTTCGGCAGCCGCGCGCACCGCGCGATCATACGGGTTAAATCCGCGCGGCCCAGCCGCCCTCCGGTGGCTTTCGGACGACCTTGGTCAAGTCCTTCCAGATCGATCGACCACCGGTCGAGGCGGCCATCAACCGATCGACCCAGGCCCGAGCCGCCCACTCCTCGTCGAACGCCGGCCAGGTCACGTCGCGGTCCTTGTCGCCGGCCCTGGCCCGCACCAGCCAGCCGGCATCAGGGTCGCGATGGAGCCAGATGTCGCGCCGGGTGCGGCTGTCGCGGTCACCGTTCCACCATCGTCCGACCAGTTCCACGATCGACAGGCTATCGAACACCTGTTCTATTGACAATCACTTACGGAGCGTCACTGCCGGTCGCTGGGTGTGGTCGGGCGAGCAGGCGCAGGGGCTGTGGTTCCGGCAGTGGCGCGGCGTCCGGGTTCGGCCGGGTGCGGGCGAGCAGGCCGGCCAGCCCGGCCCGGGTGGCCACGACGATCAGCCGGTCGGTGCGGACCAGCCGGCGGCGCTCGGGCACCGTCCACAGCGTCTGGCCGATCCGGCCCGTGCGGACGGCCACGAGACGCACCTCGTTGGGCCGGTCGACCTCTGGGCACAACCGGCCCTCCAGCTCCGAGCCGGCGCCGACGGGAAGCTCGGCGACCAGCAGCACCCGGCGGCCGACGGGGATCGCGTCGATTACCTCGCGGCCGAACAGCGCCGCCGCGAAGGCGGGTGCGGCCAGGTAGGAGACGCTGCGAGACAGGTCGATGTCGAAGGTGCGCTTGACCCGGCGGGCGAAGCCCTCGTCATAGAGGCGCAGCACCACCCGCAGTCGGCCGCCGTGCAGCGCCCGGCCGAGCAGCGCGGTCTCCAGGTTGGAGACGTCGTCGGTGGAGAG
The DNA here is from genome assembly GCF_900107455.1 of Asanoa ishikariensis. Taxonomy (GTDB): domain Bacteria; phylum Actinomycetota; class Actinomycetes; order Mycobacteriales; family Micromonosporaceae; genus Asanoa; species Asanoa ishikariensis. Next base: position 909,419 of record NZ_FNQB01000001.1, read on the forward strand.
CACGAGCAGGGCCCGGGCGGTGGCCACGGACGCGGCCCGTAGCGTCTCGGCGCTGTTGCCGTTCGCGATGATCACCGGGACGCCGAGCTCGCGGGCGACCGCGACACCCCGGGCGTCGGGGGAACGGTCGACGCAGACCACGTCCACGCCGAACCCGTGCAGCTCGCGCAGCACCCGCGTGCCGACGTTGCCGAGCCCCACGATGACCACGTGGTCCGCGACCGGCCGGGTCAGCGCGCCCGAGGCGAGCGCGAGCCGGGCGGTGACCACCGCCTCGACGACGAGGACGGTGACGAACGGGACCAACGCGACCCCGGCCAGCCCGAGGGTGACCAGCACGACGTGTTCGACCGCACCACCGGTGACCTCGCCTTCGATGCCGCCGAGCGCGGTGACTGCGGCCAGGTAGCCGGCCTCCCAGAGGTTGAGGTCGCGCAGGTGGGCCAGCAGCGCGGTGCTGACGAAGAGCAGTGCGGCCACCCCGGCCAGCGCGTAGCGCAGTCGCCGCCGGCCGAGCACCAGCCGGGTCACCCGCAGCGGCAGCCTGGCGGGCCGGGCCGCCGGTCGGGGCGGCTCGCCGTAGCGACGGACCAGGAGCAGGTCGGCCGCGGCGTCGTCGGCCGGCAGGGTCTCCGGCTCGGCGCGGCCGTCGAGCACGGCCAGGCCGCAGACCACGTCGTCCGGGTCGGGCTGCTCGGAACGGTGCGCGGTGACCAGGAACTGGTCGGTCAGCCGGACGTACGTGGGCACGTCGTCCCCGAGCGCCGCCGCGACGAACGCGGGCGCCGCGATCTCCGAGCCGGAGAGCACGTCGCAGTCACCGAGCATCGCGGTCACGCCCTGGGCGAGGATCGGGTTGAACACCCGGACCACGATCCGGGCGGTCGGGTTGAGCTCGCGGACCATCATGGCGGCGTCCACGTTGGCCACGTCGTCGCGCTCGACCAGCGCGACCGCGTTCGCCTCCGCGACGCCGGCCCGGACCAGCACGTCCGGGGTGAGCCGGGCGGCGGCCACCAGCACCGGGCGCAGGTCGGGGTCGCCGGTGTCCGGCTCGAGGTCGGCGATGTCGGGCGCCTGGTCGGCGTCGGCCGACCGGACGATGACCGTGACCGGCACGGCGTACGTGTTGATCAGTTCGCTGGCCAACCGGCGGGCCAGCGTGTTGTCGCCCCACACGAGGAACACGCCCGGATGGTCCGTCACTCCGGTGGACGCGGCTCCAGCCGGCGGATGAACGCTGGTGGAACGTGTTCGGTCAGCCACACCCCGTTGGCGCTGCACTGGAAACGGTGTCCAGCGGCTGCCATCGCCGCCGCGTCGACCACTAACAGGGCCACCGCGCCGTGGCGCCGGGCGCCGACGATGCGGGCCGTGGGCACGTCGACCGACAGGTGCACGGCGTGCCGGCCGCGCTTGACCAGCCCTTCGCGCAGAATCGCCGGCACCGCGGCGGCCGAGGTGCCGTGGAAGAGCCGCTCCGGTGGCGTGCTGTCGGGCAGGCCGAGGTCGACCGGCACCGAGTGGCCCTGGCTGGCCCGGATTCGCTCGCGGCCGTCGGTGCCGATGGCCAGCGCGAACCGGCGCTTGTCGTTGCCGGCCACCACCGCGTCGAGATCGGAACGGGTGAGCGGTGTGCCGTGCGCGGCGAAGGCGGCGAGCAGGACGTCGACCTCGACCCAGCCCTGCGGGTCGAGCGTCAAACCGAGGCTGGCCGGGCGATGCCGCAACACCGTCGAGAGCCGCTTGCTGACGCGTACGTGTCGAGCATCCACGGCACCCATTGTCGCCCGACCTCGTCGGCGGCCGTGGTCCCGGCCGAACGGATGATCATTTACGGGCGCCGGGCACGTAGCGTGTCCGGCTGTGGCATACGGGGATATCGATCCGATCAACGCCGACGAGCCGGCGAACGTTCCGCCGGCCGCGCAGCCGCCGCCGCTAGCGGTGCCATCAGCCGAGGCGCCGGACGAGCCTCCGCTCGCGCTGCCGGCGCCGTTGCCCCCGTTCGCGTTGCCTCCGCTCGCCGCGCCGCCGGTCGCGGTGTCTCCGTTCGCGCCGCCGCCGGATGCCGTGCCTCCGCTTGCGGCAGAGCCCACGGTCGCCGAGCCCTCCCTGGCGGCCGCAGTGCCGGCGGCCGACGCGCCGGCGGTGGAGTCGCCGGAAATGCGCCCCTCAACGGAGAGCCCGGCCTCGACCGAGGCGGACGTGCCACCCGTGGGACCGGCGCCCAAGCGCAAGCGCGGCCTGCTGGTCGGCCTCGTGGTCACCCTGGTGCTGGTCCTGCTGGCGGTGCCCGCGTTCCTGGCGCTCGGCTCCGGCGGGGCGGACGAGGCCGCCACCGCGGCGGCACCCTCGCCGTCGGCCAGCGCGGCCGCGGCACCCACCGGCCCGCCCGCGTCGCCCAAGCCGGGCGACCCGCCGTACGTCGCGTTCGCCTGGGCGAAGGCCTCGATCCTTCAGTCGCTGACCGACATGAGCACGGCGTACGCGGCCGGGAGCCTGGCCGGCTTCGTCAAGCCGGCCGCCGACAAGAAGCTGCGCGGCGAGCTCGAGGTGCGGTTCCGCTCGCTGCGCGCGATGAAGGTGTCCAACCTCAAGCTGACCGCCGACAGTGGACCGTTCGACGACAAGAAGGTCGGCGGCTACTCCGAGTGGGGCGTGACGGTCGCCATCAACCACTGCTTCGTGGTGCCTAGCTGCGAGCCCGACAAGATGCTGGTCGACACGGCCTGGCGGGACTCGCCGTCCGGCTACCGGCTGGTGAAGTGGTCCCGAGTCAAGGACCTGCGTGGGCCGCAGCCCTGGGAGGTCAGCACGCTGACCGCGGCGGTCGGCTCGCGGGCCATCGTGGCGGCACCCAAGTCGTTGGCCGGCCGGGCGCGCTCCTTCCTGCCGGCGGCCGAGCGGGCGGCGAAGATCGCCGACAAGTACGTGCTGGGCCGCAAGCCCGACCGTTACGTCATCTACCTGGCCGGGCCGAGCGACTGGAAGAAGTGGTTCGGCGGGTCGGAGGACTGGGCGATCGGCTTCGCCATCCCGGCCAGCGAGGAGCGCTCCGACATCGTGCTGCGGGCGGAGGAGATCTCCGGCGGGTACGCCGAGTCGGTCATGAAGCACGAGATGGGCCACGTGGCGACGCTGGCGGGACGCGACTACCGCGACTACAACGGCGAGAACTGGTGGCTGACCGAGGGCATCGCCGAGTACATCGAATGGGACGGCCGCTCGGTCGGCTCGTACGACCGCAAGCTCTCGTCCCGGAAGTTCCTGCGCGAGAAGAGCTACAAGGGCAACCTGGAGCGGCTCGTCCCGGACGACGACGCGCCGGACTGGCAGATCGATGCCGCCTACGGCCTCGCCTACTACGCCACGCGGTGCGTCGCCGACCAGTACGGCCACAAGAAGCTGATGAAGTTCGCCGACCAGGTGCTCCGCAACGGACGCCCGTCCGAGGCGGAAAGCCCGGTCATCCTCGGCGCCGACTGGAAGACGGTCACGAAGCGCTGCCTGACGTACACGAAGCAAAAGGTCGGCGCTTAACCAACGTGCACGTGCGGCCGCTTCATGCGGTCCGGTTCGTGCTCGCGGAGGATCTCCCGGGTCACCGGTGCTACCTCGCCCTGGCCGAAGGCGAGGTAGCGCAGGAAGTTCGACGCCGGGTTGCCCTCCGTCCACTCGAAATAGATGTGTGGCCGCTGGCCCGTCGTCTGCTGGATCTCCAGGAGGAGGGCGGCCAGCGCGGTCGCCACGTTGGGGCTGGCCATCGTGAAGACCCGGTAGCGACCGTGCCGGATCTTGCCGCGCACCTGTAGGTCCGACTCGAAGTCGGACGGGTCGGTGATGGTCACCTCGGCGAACATCACGTCGTGCACTTCGGGCAGCACGTCCTCGTCGACGATCTTGCGTAGCTTGGCCCGGTACTCGTCCGCGTCCAGGGCGTCCGGATGGTTCGCGATGATCCGCACGACCGTGCCCTTGCAGTCCTCCAGCAACTGCTGGCCCAACTCGTCGAACTGGACGCTGGTGAAGCGGATCTCGAAGGCCCGGTAGAGGCGGGACAGAATCGAAACGAGAATCATGGCACCGATGAAGCTCCCCGCGATCTTCACGCCGTCCGGGCGCTCGATGACGTTGTCGATCGTCGTGTAGATGAAGACCAGCGAGATGATCCCGAACCCGATGGTCTGCTTGCGCTGCCGATGCCGCCGGCTGGAGATCGTCACGGCGATCGCGGCCGAGGTGATCAACACCAGCACGCCGGTCGCGTACGCGCCGCCCTGCGCGGTCACGTCGGCGTCGAACAGCCAGGTGATGAAGAACGCGATCGCTGTGAAGACCACGACCAGCGGGCGGACCGCCGTGGCCCAGTTCGGGGCCATGCCGTACCTCGGCAGGAAGCGCGGCACCAGGTTGAGCAGGCCGGCCATCGCCGACGCGCCCGCGAACCAGAGGATGAAGATCGTCGAGAGGTCGTACACGGTCCCGAACATCGCGCCGAGGTTCTCGTGCGCCAGGAACGCGAGCGCGCGTCCGTTGGCCGGGCCGCCCGGGTCGAAGGCGGGCGCCGGGATCAGCACGGTGGTGATGATGCTGGTGGTGATCAGGAAGCAGCTCATCGTGATGGCCGCCGTGGTGAGCAGCTTGCGGGCGCCCCGGATGCGGCCGACCGGGTTCTGCTCGGTGTCGCCGGGCGCGCCCTTGATGTGCGGCATCACCGCCACGCCCGTCTCGAAGCCGGACAGGCCCAGCGCCAGCCTCGGGAAGATGATGATCGACATCCCGATGATCGCCAGCGGCCCGCCGTGCATGGTGGTCAGCGCCGACCACCAGTCGTCGGTCAGCGTCGGATGGCTGATCACCCGGATCAGGCCGTCGACGACCACCACCACGTTGAGCGCCAGATAGACCCCGACCAGCACCACGGCGATGCCGATCGCCTCGGTGAAGCCCTTGAGGAACACCGCACCGAGCAGCGCCAGCAGTACGAGCGTGATCAGCACCTGGTGGCCGCGCAGCCCGTCCGGCCAGAACGGGTTCTCGTTGATGTGCGCGGTGGCGTCGGCCGCGGACAGCGTCATCGTGATGATGAAGTCGGTCGCCGCGAACCCGAGTAGGACGAGCACTACCAGCTTGCCCTGCCAGAACGAGAGCAGCTTGCCGAGCATCGCGATCGAGCCCGCGCCGTGCGGGCTCTCGCGGGCCACCCGGCGATAGACGGGCAGCGCGCCGAGCAGGGTCACCAGCACCAGCACGATGGTCGCGAGCGGCGACAGCACGCCGGCGGCCAGCGCCGCGATGCCCGGTTGGTAGCCCAGGGTGGAGAAGTAGTCGAGCCCGGACAGGCACATCACCCGCCACCAGCTATGCCGACGCTCCTGCTGCGGTGGTCGGGCGAACGGGGCCGGCGGGTTCAGCGTGCGGTGGTCGGCGCCGCGCAGGAACCACTCGGAGAAGCGGCGCTGCACGGTGACCTCGGCGGATGGCTTCTTCGACACGGGTCAGGGACGCTTCTTGGCGGTGTCGGAGAGCGGGCGGCGGCGTACCCCTCGCCAGATGTCCTTCCAGACCGGCACACCGGGCCGGTCGTCGATCTGGCGGAAGGCCAGGATGCCCACGCCGATGCCGGCGAGGCCGATCACGAACAGCAGCAGCCGGGTGGTGGACAGGGTGAAGTCGATCGGGCCGACGTGGATCTCCCGCGCGGCGCCGAGGCCGACGATCACGCTCGACAGCGCGATCGCGAGCAGCAGGGTGATCCGCACCGCCGACTGGATGAAGGCGACCACCCGACCGCGTACGTCGTCGGTGATCTCGCCGCCGATCAGCGTGAGACCGGACAGGAAGGCCATGCCGGCGGCGGCGCCGGTGATCCCGGCGCCCAGCACCGCCAGGGACAGCCGGGGCGCCACGGACAGCCCGATCACGGCGATGCCGGCCAGCACGATCGACAAGGCGAACCAGCGGCGGCGGGAGAGGGTGCCGATCAGGGCCGGCCCAAGGGCGATGCCGACGCCGAACCCGGCGAAGATCGCGGCGAACAGGATGCCGAACGTCGCGTCGCCCCCGCCCAGCGACCGGGCGTAGAAGTTGGCGGTGCCGATCACCACACCGGCACCGGCGAACGCGCCCAGCACACCGACCACGATGCCCCGGACCAGCCGCGTACGGACGATGAACCGGCCGCCGTCGAGCAGGTCGCGCATGGCCTGCTTCCCGGGCACCGCGTGCTCCTCGTTCTCCTCCTTCTTCACCGGGCTCGGCCGGGCCGTGCGCTGCGACATCTCCTTGGCGAAGAACAGCACCACGAAGGCGGACGCGAGGAAGGTGATCGCGTCGAAGATCAGGGCGTAGTCGGCCGGACCGACCCCGCCGGGGCGGGGCAGCCGGGCCATGCCGCTGAACAGCAGGGCGGCCAGGATCGGCGTGATGCCGTACGTGGTCGCCAGCGTGAGCTGGTTGGCCGCCTCCAGCCGGGAGCGGGGCAGCAGGTTGGGCACCGCCGCCTCCTTGGCCGGAGTCCAGATCTGCGCCGCGACCTGCGCCAGGAACAGTGCGATGGCGGTCCAGGTGACCACCCGCACGGAACTGTCCTCGAGGAAACCGACGAGCGGGATCGACAGGAACAGCACGAACCGCACCACGTCGGAGACGACCATCGTGAGGCGACGGTCGAACCGGTCGGCGATCACACCGGAGAGCGGCCCGAGGATGAACGCCGGCAGCAACTGCACCGCGATGACCGAGCCGAACGCGGCTCCCTTGGCGGTCGCGCCGGACACCTGTGACGAGGCGAACGCGGCGCCGGCCAGCAGGCCGAGCCAGTCGCCCAGGGCGGAGAGGCCGAGCACCAGGAACAGCCGGCGGAAGGGCCCTACCCGCAGTGCGTCGATGACCTCGGACATACCCGAGCCCTGGACCGTGCCTGACTTCTGCGTCTCGCCCACGCTGTTCGCGCTCATCCGCTCCGTGCCCGTCCCCCCGCGTGACCGACTCGTGACCCAACGTACCCTTGGGTCGGCCCCGAGCGCCGGGCCTATGATCTTTGTTCGCCATGCCAGTCGCGGTTGTCGGTCTCAACAGCGTCTCGGCCGCGGTGTCCCCGCTGTCCGAGCTGGGCTCCGCGCTGCACGCGGTCGGTGACCCGGGCCACCATGGCGCCGACCTGCCGCCGATGAGCGCGGCACTGCGCCGCCGGGTGCGGCGCTGGGCGTTCACGACGCGGGCGATCCGGGCCACGCCGTTCGTCACGGTCTGGGGTTCCGACGACGGTTTCGCGGCCCAACTCGACCAGCTCCGCGCTCTGCCGCCCCGCCGCCTCGCCACCCAGCTCATCCGGCCGATCTCGCCGCCGGGCGACACAGCCGCGGCGCTCCGCTACGCCCAGGCGCGTGGGCTCGGCGACCAGGTCGCGGCGCTGGTCGAGCGCCCTGGGCCGGCGGTGACGGAGTTCCTGGAGTTCCTGGCCGAGAGCTGGGATGCCTGGTTCGCCACTCGGTGGCTCGCGGTGCGGCCGGTGCTGGCCGCCCGCGCCCGGCGCTTCGCGCACGACCTGGCCGCCCTCGGTCCCGCCGCCGCGCTGGCCGCGCTGGACCCGTCGATCACGGTGGCCGGCGCGGGCGTGTCGATCGCCAAGGTCGCCAACCGCCGGCACGACGTGTCCCGCCGCGGCCTGGTAGTGGTGCCGAGCACGCTGATCCGGCCGCACCTCTACGTCGCAGACGTGCCGGGCCGGCCGCTGGTGCTGATCCATCCGGTCGACGCGGGGCCGCCGGTGTTGCCCACCCGCGACCTGCTGCGGCGGCTGGCCGCCCTGGCCAACCCGGGACGGCTGGAGGTGGCCCGGGCGATCGCCACCGAGCCGCGTACCGCCGGCGAGGTCGCCGACCTCTGGCACGTCGACCCGACGCTGGTCAACCGGCACCTGCGCGCGCTGGCCGCCGCCGGCCTCGCGCGGGCCACCCGGCGCGGCCGGTTCGTGCAGTACGAGCTCGACGCGTCCGCCGTCGATGCCCTCGGTGGCGACCTGCTCGGACTGCTGCTGCGCTGAGCTGACTGAATCCGTCAGCCCGCTCGGCCTGGGTCCCACCGGCTGTTTGGTTTGGTGCCATGACTGACCCGCTTTCCCCCGCGCAAGCCGTCGACCGCCTGCGCACCGACCACGCTCTGCTGCTCGCCACGGTCGACGGACTCGATGGCGACGCGCTCGCGGCGGATTACGCCACCGATGCCGGGCCGCTCGGCGACTTCTGCGCGTCGCTGCACGACCTGGTCGCCCACGTGCTCATGTGGAACGAGATCAACCTGGCCGTGCTCACCGAGGCGGACCGGGGCCGGGACCACTGGAGCCTGGCGCCGGCCTTCGAGACCGCCGAGACCGGGCGGGCGCTCAACCAGGCCGGCGTCGCGTCCGGCCGGATGCTCGCCGCCGACCTACTGCTCGACCGGCTGGCCAGCACCCACGCCGCCTTGCTCGACCAGTTCGCCGGCTACGCCGAGGACGACTGGCGCGACCGGGCCGGCCCGCTCGCCGCCCGGGTGTTCACGGTGCCCGGCCGGGAGCCGTTCTGGCACGCCGCCCTGCACCTGCGTGCCGTGCCGGCGGGTGTGCGGTGAACCGCCGGACCGTCTCGGAGCCCCGGTTCACCGCGGAGGCCGACGGGTTCACCATCGTCGGCGCGGCCGACGACCTCGAAGACGTGGCCGCCCTGCTCGACGACCGCGCGCTGCCGCCCGATCCCGCGCTGGCCGGGCGGCTGGACCCGGCCGTGCACGCCGCCGACTTGCGGCTGCCGCTGGGCGGCGGGCCGACCCTCGTCCGGGTCTACCAGGCCGCCGCCGGGCCTCGGCCGCTGCTGCTCTGGCTGCACGGCGGGGGGTTCGTCGGCGGCTCGGTGGCCGACCTCGACCACGTCTGCTCCGGGCTGGCCCGCCGGTCCGGCCGCACGGTGGTCTCGCTGGAATACCGGCTCGCGCCGGAGGACCCGTACCCGGCCGCGCTGGACGACACGTACGACGCGATGTGCTGGCTGGCCGAGCACGGGCAGGTGCTCGGTGGCGACGGGCGGCTCGCGGCCGGCGGCCAGAGCGCGGGTGGTGCCCTGGTCGCCGGCGCCACGCTGCGTGCCCGCGACCAGGGCGGCCCGGTGCTGGACCGGCAGGTGCTCTGCTACCCGGTGCTCGACGTGCCCGCCGAGCCGACCTGGGCGGACCGGCTGTATCTCACCGGCCCCGCCCCGGTCTACGCGGCACCGTTGCGCGCGCCGTCGCTGGCCGGGCTCCCGCCGACGTTGGTGATCGCCGCCGGCCGGGATTCGTTGCGCAAGGACGCCGAGAGCTATGCCGAACGGCTCGACGCGAGCTATGTGGAGTACGCGGACACGCCGCACGCGTTCCTCAACTTCTGCGCCGTGCTCTCGGCCGGCGAGCATGCGATCGGGGTGATAGGGGAGTTCCTTAGCTGACGACGCCGATGGTCAGGATGATGTTCGCGTACAGCCGGGTGTCGCCGCTGGCGATCGCCAGCGCCAGGTCGGGCTCGCGGGCCTTGTCGTAGAAGGCGAACCGGTCGAGCGCGGTCAGCGGCACCGGATCGAGGTGCTGGCGGAACACCGGGAAGATGTCGGGTTCCGGACCGTCCGCCGGCCGCATCACGAATGCCGACTCGACCGGTATAGCCGTCAGCACCGTCGTGAGGATGTCGTCGACCGCCACCAAACCGGGCCGCAGATTCAGGAAAACGACGTCCGCGCCCGGCTTCGTACCCGTGGAATGGGGGTAGTTTCCGTCTGAGATGAGGATCGTCGATCCATGTCCCGCGCGGCCGAGCGCGCCCGCGATGCCGGGATGGAGCAGGGTGGTTTTGAGCATGGGCGGATCATCATGGCCGCACACCGGGTCGTCTAGTAAGGACACCCTAAGCAGGGGTTCTACGTCCGTGGTTCACATTGCGGCTTTTCCATGTTTACCTGCTCTGATTAGCGTGCGGCTGTCTTGACGGAGAGATTTGTCGACGGTTCTAGGAGAGCCCGAATGACGGACCAGATCCGCCGCCAGTTGCCAATCGTCGGCGTGGCGAAGGTTTCGCACGGTCGTGACCGCATGACCTGCCTCTACCGCTGCGGAAACGCATGCGACCACGCGGTGCCGAACGGTTCCGACAACCAATACTTCGGTGACCTGGTCAAGAACGAGGTCACCCGCCGCGGCGTGCTGCGCACCGGAGCGGTGGCCGGGGTCGCACTCGGCCTCGGTGGTGCCGGCGTCCTGAGCGCCACCCCGGCGTTCGCCGCCACTGAGCCCCCGCCGGCGCTGCCGCTGGTCGAGGACTTCAGCGCGATGACCGAGCAGACCACGAACCTCACCTTCAAGGCGGTCGCTCCCAACCGGGTCGACGCGCTGGTCGTGCCCAACGGCTACGACCACTCCGTGGTGATCCGCTGGGGCGACCCGGTGGTGCCCGGGGCGCCGGAGTTCGACGTCCGCAACCAGAGCCTGGCCGCTCAGCTCAAGCAGTTCGGCTACAACAACGACTTCGTCGCCGTGCTGCCGCTCGACAAGAAGGCCAACCGCGCCCTGCTCGTGTGCAACCACGAGTACACCAACGAAGACCTGATGTTCCCGAACTTCGTGAGCCAGGACGCGCTGACCGTCGAGCAGATCAAGATCGCCATTGCCGCGCACGGCATGTCGGTCGTCGAGATCGAGCGGGTCGGCAAGACCGGCCAGTACGTGCTTGTGAAGAGCGGGTCGCGGCCGTACAACCGGCGCTTGACCGCGCTCCAGACGCATTTCCGGCTGACCGGCCCGGCCGCCGGCACCGCGCTGCTGAAGACCGCCGCCGACCCGACCGGCACCGACGTGATCGGCACGATGAACAACTGTGCCGGTGGCGTCACGCCGTGGGGCACGATCCTGTCCGGCGAGGAGAACTTCAATCAGTACTTCGTCGGCGCGGAGACCTCGACGGGCGACGCCAAGGCCCGGTTCAACCGGTACGGCATCGACACCGTCAACCGCTACCCGTCGGGCAGCCGCAAGTGGGAGCGGGCCGACGAGCGCTTCGACCTGACGAAGAACCCCAACGAGGCCAATCGCTTCGGCTGGGTCGTCGAGTTCGACCCGTTCACCCCGGGCTCGACCCCGCGCAAGCACACCGCGATGGGCCGTCTCAAGCACGAGGGTGCCAACATCATCAAGTCGCGCGACGCCAAGGCGGTCGCGTACATGGGTGATGACGAGCGGTTCGACTACCTCTACAAGTTCGTCTCCGACAAGAAGGTCGACGGCCGCAACACGCCCGAGGCCCGCAAGCACAACCTGACCGTGTTGGAGTCCGGCACGCTCTACGTCGCCAAGCTCGGCTACACCTCGGCCACCGAGATCGACGGCTCGGGCAAGCTGCCCACCGACGGCGCCTTCAACGGCACCGGCACCTGGATCCCGCTGGTCAAGGGCGGTGCGTCGATGGTCGACGGGATGACCGTCGACGAGGTGCTGGTCTTCACGCGGCTCGCCGGTGACAAGGTGGGCGCGACCAAGATGGACCGCCCCGAGGACGTCGAGCCGAACCTGGTCAACCGGAAGATCTACGCCGCGCTGACCAACAACACCAACCGTGGTGTCGGCAGCAACCCGGCGGCGGACGAGGCCAACCCGCGCAACGCCAACAAGCACGGGCACATCCTCGAGATCACCGAGGACAACGACGACCACACCGGCACGACGTTCACCTGGCGCGTGCCGTTCGTCTGCGGCGACCCGACGGACCCCGCGACCTACTTCATGGGGTACGACAAGACCAAGGTCTCGCCGATCTCCTGCCCGGACAACGTCGCGTTCGACGGTGCCGGCAACCTCTGGATCTCCACCGACGGCAACGCGCTGGGCAGCAACGACGGCCTGTTCGCGACGCCGCTGGAAGGTCCCGAGGCGGGTCACCTCAAGCAGTTCCTGAGCGTCCCCTACGGCGCCGAGACCTGCGGCCCGTGGATCACCGACGACAACAAGAGCGTGTTCGTCGCGGTGCAGCACCCGGGTGAGATCTCCGGTGCCTCGGTGGCCAACCCGGCCTCCAACTGGCCCGACGGCGACTTCGCCAAGCCCGGCATCGCGGTCACCTGGAGCGTCTGGAACAAGAACATCGGCGCCTGAGCCGTTGTCTTTCTGAGGGCCGTCCCGCGTGGGGCGGCCCTCAGCTTTCCGGCTTGAGCTCGTGCACCGCGTTGGTGAGCTGCACTCGCGACTGCACGTCGAGCTTGGTGAAGACCGACCGCAGGTGCGTGCTGACCGTGTTGGGCGAGAGGTTGAGCAGCCGCGCGGCGGCCTTGTTGGTGTGCCCGGCGCTGATCAGCTCGGCCACCTTGACCTCCGCGTCGGTGAGCGCCGCCCAGCCCTGCTGCGGCCGGGCCCCGTTGGTCTCCCACTTGGCGCGGCGCGCACCGGCCCGGCGCATCACCTGCTGCACCCCGACCACCGCCGACCGCGCCCCGATCCCGTGGTAGATCCCCCAGGCCCGGTCCAGCTCGGCGATGCCCTCCTCGCGCCGGCCGTACGCGAGCAGCATCCGGCCGCGGTCCTCGGCGGCGTTGCCCCGCAGCATCGGCCGGGGGCTGCGGACGAGCACCCGGTTCGCCGCAGTCAGCAGGTCGAGGTTCTTGTGGGCCAGGCCGCGCAGGGCCAGCGCCACACCTTCGAAACTGGCCACACCGGGGTTGCGGGCCGCGCCCTCGGCCGCGATCGACACCGCCTCGCCGATGAACCGCTCGTCGCCGGCGGCCCGTCCGACCCGCACGAAGACCCGCATCCAGCCCGGCCACCACGGCCAGTCGGCCCGGGCGTCGCGCGCCTCGAACAGCAGCGGCGCGAGGATCGACCGCGCGTCGTCGGCCCGTCCGTCGCTGGCGGCCAGCCAGCCCTCCATCAGCCGCAGGCCCGGCAGCCGCACCGACTCGTCGACCTGCCCGTCGCTGTCGGCCGGGGCCAGCCGGTCGGTGGCCTCGGCCAGGTTGCCGCGCAGCAGCGCGATGGCGCTCAGCACCAGCACCGCGTCGAGCTCGTGCACGTGGTCGCCGATCTCGCGGCCGATGGTGAGCAGGGTGCGCGCACCGGCCTCGGCCTCGTCCAGCCGACCGAGGTTGAAGTCCTGCCACACCTGCGCGGCGGTCACCGACGGCAGGGTCGCCTCGACGCCACCCCGGTCGTCCTGGTGCGCGGCCTCCAGCAGCGCGCCCGCGTCCGCGTACCGGTCAAGGAGCTGTAGCTCGATGATCTCCTCGGCCAGGTAGCTGGTCTCGCTGACCGCGCGCAGCTCACGGAAGTAGGCCAGCGACTCGGCGTGGTGGCCGCTGTTGCGACCCAGCTCGCCCATCGCCCGCAGGGCTAGCATCGTCGCGTCGTGGTCGCGGACGGATCGCGCCTCCGCCAGGGCCGGCTCGGCCGCCGCCCGGGCCTTCCAGGCGGGCTCCTTGCGGGTCAGCGCCAGAGCGCGGGCGGCGGCCAACCGGGCCCGCAGCGCGGCGGAGACATCCGGTGCCGCCAGTGCGTCGTCGATCCGGGCGACCGACTCAGCGGGCCGGCCGATCCGCCAGAGCGCCTGGGCCGCGATCACCTGGACCCGGGCGTACGTCTCACCGTCGCGGGCCCGAGCCAGCACGGCGTCGGCGATCCGCACCGCGTCCGCGCAGCGCTGGACCCGGTACAGCACGTCGACGCACCGCTCGCCGGTCGACTCCCACGAACCCTGCGCCGGCCGGACCAGCTCGAACGCCTCGACGACCAGGTCGCCGGCGGTGCCCGGCATCGCCGGGACCGCCTGGTGCGCCGCCTCGCACAGGATCGCGGCGCTCTCCTCGTCGCCGGGCGTCGCCGCCGCCCGGGCGTGTGGCGCCGCCGCCAGCGCGTCCTGCCCGGAGGCCAGCAGATAGCGGGCGCAGCGCCGGTGCAGGTCCCGCCGCACCGAGTCCGACAGTCCCGCGTAGACGGTCTCCCGGACCAGGTCGTGCCGGAAGCGCAGCCGGTGGCCGTCGCGGGTGAGCAGCCCGGCCGCCACGGCGCGGTCGACGTCGGCCGAGCTCACCGACGGCACGACCCGCTGCGCCTCGTCGATCGGGAACGGTCGGCCGAGCACCGCGGCCAGCAACACGACCGTCCTGTCCGGCAGGGTGTCGAGCGTCGCCTCGACCGCCCGGACGAAGCTGGCCGGCGGCCGTCCGTCGGTGTCGGGCTCGTCGAGGATCTGGGTGACCAGGAACGGGTTGCCGCCGACGCCCTCGAGCATCCGTTGGGTCGCCGGGCTGGCCGGGCGGCCCAGCCGGTCCCGCGCGATCGCGGCGACGTCGGCGTCGGTGAGCGGGCCGAGCGCGATGGTCTCCACCGGGACCGCCGCCGACGGCGCGGAGGTCAGTTCGTCGGCGGGATCGCGGGTGGCGAACGCCCAGACCACCGGGTTGCCGGCCAGCCGGTCCGGCAGCACCCGCAGCGCCAACCGGCTGAGCTGGTCGGCCCACTGCACGTCGTCGACCACGACCAGCACCGGTGCCATGCTGGCGACCCGTTCCAGCCGAGCGCACACCCGGTCGACGAGGACCAGTGGATGGTCGGCGAGGTGGGTGAGCTCGGCCAGCGCCGCGCTGTCCAGCAACGGCCTAGGGCCACTGCGCAGGGCCAGCAGCACGGGTGCGCCGGGCGAGATCCGGCCGATCTCGTCGGCCTTGCCGACCCCGGTGCGGAAGCCCATTCCGGTGGCCTGTGCGCCGATCGCGTCGAGTACGGCGGTCTTTCCGATTCCGGCCTCGCCGGTGACCACCACGATGCCGCTCTGGCCGTGTCGTGCCGCTCGGCGCAGCGCCGGCATCGCTGCCGACATCGCCGCCGAGCGACCACGCAGAACCACCCGTGCCACCTTCCACAACCTAGCGAGCGGCGCTCACGTATTCAGGTGATTCGGGGGATGGGCGGACGCGTTCTGCTGGCGGGATGGACGAGGAACGGTTCGAAGTGATCGACGACCTGGGCATCCGGTACGTTTCCAGCCCGGTCAGCCGGTCCGACCGCGATGCGGAGACGTTGCTGCTGCTCAGCCCGTGGCCGGAGAGCTTGTACGCGTACACGCCGACCTGGACCGCCCTGGCCGCCGAACGCCCGGTGATCGCCGTCGACCTGCCGGGGTTCGGCCGTTCAGAGGGGCGCGCGGAGCTGATGTCACCACGGGTGATGGGCGAGTTCGTCACGCACCTCGTCGACCACTTCGGCCTCGAACAGCCACACGCGGTGGGTCCCGACGTCGGCACCGCCGCGTTGTTGTTCGCCGCGGCCGCGCAGCCGGACCTGTTCCGCAGCGTGGTCGTTGGTGGCGGGGCAGCGACCCACCCGATGGCCCTGGAGGGCGAGCTGCGCCCGCTGGTCGAGGACGACGATGGCCCCGTTCCGGACGGGCAGCGGGTGGTGGCCAGCTTCGTCGACGACCGGCTGCCCCGCACGATCCGGGACGACTACGCCGCCTCGTACGCCGGTGACCGGTTCGCGGGCTCGCTGGCCTACCTGCGGTCGTACCCGACAGAGTTGGCCGCCTTGGATCCGTTGCTGGCGACGATCCGGACGCCGGTGCAGATCATCGCCGGCCGGGACGACCCGTACGGTCTCGCCCGCGACGCCGAGGTGCTCAACGCGAAACTGCCGGCCAGCCGCCTGGACGTGCTGGACTGTGGGCACGCGGCGTGGGAGGAACAGCCGGGCAACTACGCCGGCATCATCAGCGACTGGGTGGACGGTTCTTACCTGGGTGTGTCCAATTAGGTGGCTAGTTCGAGGCAATTCACCTTTTCGCGTTAAATGTCCCATCTGACCGTAACCTTCTCATGTCGACTGGCACCGTGGCGAACACAAGAGCCCCCTTCGCTTCGGGAGATGTCCATGCACAAACCCGCGATAGCCGCCGCCGCGGCCGTGGCCGGCGTCGCGTTGAGCGTCGCCGGCATCGCCGTCGCGGTGGACCGGCCGGCGACCCGGACGGCGCTGTCCGCCACCACGCCTACCGTCGACTTCATCAACCCGACCACGGCCGCGAGCAACCTGCGGGTGCCGTGGGGAATGACGTACCTGCCTGACGGCTCCGGGCTCGTCGCGGAACGCGACCGGAAACAGATCCTGCGCGTCCGGCCCGGCCTGCCGACCCAGATTGTCGGTGTGGTGCCCAACGTCGTCTCGGGCGGCGAGGGTGGCCTGCTCGGCCTGACGGTGTCGCCGACGTACGCGACCGACAACCTGGTCTACGCCTACTACACGTCGGCCACGGACAACCGCATCATGCGCTTCACGTTGGCCGACATGACTGCACAGACTCCGATCATCACGGGGATCGCCAAGGCCAACTCGCACAACGGCGGCCGGATCGCGTTCGGGCCGGACGGCATGCTCTACGCCGGTGTCGGCGACGCCGGCGTGCCCAGCCGGGCGCAGAACCTCGCCAGCCCGAACGGGAAGATCCTCCGGATGCGGCCCGACGGCAGCGTGCCGGGCGACAACCCGACCGTGGGCTCCCTGGTCTACAGCCTCGGCCACCGTAACGTGCAGGGCCTCGCCTGGGACTCCGCGGGCCGCCTCTACGCGACCGAGTTCGGCCAGGACACGTACGACGAGGTCAACCGGATCGAGGCGGGCGGCAACTACGGCTGGCCGAACGCGGAGGGCAACTCCACGAACCCGGCGTACCGCAACCCGCTCCTCACCTGGACCCCGATGGAGGCCTCACCCAGCGGCGCGGCCATCATCGGCGACTCGCTGTTCGTCGCGTCCCTGCGCGGCAACCGGCTCTGGGTGGTGCCGCTGAACGGCTCGGGAGGGGTCGGCACACCGGTGGCCGCGCTCAACGGCCGGTTCGGTCGGCTGCGTACGGTCGAGAAGGCGCCGGACGGCTCGCTCTGGGTGGCCACCAGCAACCGCGAGAGTCGAGGCAACCCGTCGACGAGCGACGACCGCATCTTCAAGTTCACGGTGACGATGCCGACGAGCCCGACGGCCTCGCCCACTCCCACCCTGTCGCCGACGGCGAACCCGACCACCACGGCGACCGCGACGCCGACGACAACGCCCACGGCAACGCCGACGGCGACGACGACGCCCACGGAGACTCCGAGCCCGACCGAGACGCCGAACGATCCTGAAGCGGAGTGCACGGTCAGCTACAGCGCCAACGGCATCGCCGGCCTGCTGATCGGCAACGTCCGGGTGCGCAACGACGGCCCGGCGGTCAGCTCGTGGACGCTGACCTGGACGTTCGGCGGCAGCCAACGGATCAGCAGCGCGTGGGGTGCTCGGGTGAGCCAGTCCGGCCGCTCGGTGACCGCCCGCAGCGAGAGCTGGAACGGCGGCCTGGACACCGGCGACAGCGCGAACTTCGGGTTCCTGGCCAACGGAAGCGGCACGGGCCGCCCGAGCAACATCCGCCTGAACGGCACGTCCTGCGACTGACGATCGCGCGCCACGAGCCGCCCGGGTCCGCGACGGACCCGGGCGGTTCTGCGTTAGCGCAGCGTCTTGAGGACCTCGCGGGCCGCCTCGAGGGTGCGGTCGACCTCTTCCTCCGTGTGCGAGCCCGAGATGTGGTTGCGCTTGAGTGACATCGGGAGCATCAGGAAGCCCCGGTCCGTCATGCCGCGGTGGAAGGCCACGTACGCCGCGTTGTCGTTGCGCAGCAGGTCGCGGTAGCCGAGGGCCGGCCCGGACAGGAAGTAGACCGCGAACACGCCGCCGAAGCCGGCGACCGTGGCCTCGATGCCCAGCTCCGCGAGGATGCCCCGCAGGCCCGTGCGCATCCGCTCGCCCAGGGCATGGGTGCGGGTGTAGAAGTCCGGGTGCTCGGCCAGGTAGTCGATGGTGGCCAGGGCGGCGGCGCAGCCCAGGGCGTTGCCGTTGAACGTGCCGGCCATCAGCACGTCGCCGGTCTGGCCGTTGAAGTGCTCCATCAGGTCGCGCCGGCCGGCCAGGCCACCGACCGGGAAGCCGTTGGCCATCCCCTTGCCGAAGGTGGTCAGGTCCGGCGTCACGCCGATCACCTGCTGG
Source organism: Asanoa ishikariensis (assembly GCF_900107455.1). Taxonomy (GTDB): domain Bacteria; phylum Actinomycetota; class Actinomycetes; order Mycobacteriales; family Micromonosporaceae; genus Asanoa; species Asanoa ishikariensis. Next base: position 927,479 of record NZ_FNQB01000001.1, read on the forward strand.
TAGCCGCCGAGTGCGTGCCGGAAGCCGGTGATCACCTCGTCGAAGATGAGCAGCGCGCCCTGCTGCTCGGTGAGCTTGCGCAGCCCGTCGACGAACTCGGTGGTCGGCAGCAGCGCGCCCACGTTGTGCGGGATCGGTTCGAGGATGACCGCCGCGATCCGGTCGCGGTGCGCGTCGAAGAGCGCGACGACCGAGTCCAGGTCGTTGAACTCGGCGATCAGGGTGGCGTCGACGGCCTGGTCGAGGATGCCCTTCGAGAGCGGGTCCCGGCCGTACGCCTTCTCCGGCGTGGAGATGACGTTGCGGGCCACCGCGTCGTGCCAGCCGTGGAAACCGCCCTGGAACTTGATGATGAGGTCTCGCTCGGTGACCCCGCGGGCCAGCCGGATCGCCTGTGCGGTCGCCTCCGAGCCGCTCATCGTGGCGATCATCGACTCAGCGGACGGGATGACCTCGACGATCCGCTGCGCGAGGCGCACCTCGGCCTCGGTCACGCCGATGCCGGTCAGGTCGACGCCGCCGAGCGCGGCGCGGATCGCGTCGTTGACGACCGGCGCGTTGTGGCCGAGCAGGATCGCGCCGAACGCGGCGTGGTAGTCCAGGTAGCGCCGGCCGTCGGCGTCGGTCAGGTAGGCGCCGTTGGCCTCGACGAACGCGTAGGGCGCGCCGATGTAGCGGGTCGACGAGTTGACGCCGCCGGGGATGACAGCCGCGGCAGCGTCCGCGATGGCTTTGCCGCGCGGGGATTCAGGGGATGGCATGTGCGACCTCGTATCCAGTTGGGCTGGCGGAGCCGACGCTAGAACAATGCTCATCAACATGGCAAGGCGTTCCATGTTTTATACATGCGACCTTGACAGGGCTCTCTGTCGACCACAGGATGACCGAACATGAAACATCGTTCCGTGCCTGGGGAGGTCGCGTCGATGGATCGGATCGGAATCGTGCTGGTGGGCGCCGGTTTCATCGCCGACGCGCACAGCGGCGCGATCGACGCCGACCCGCGGGCCACCCTGATCGGGATCGTGGATGCCGACCCGGGCCGCGCCGCGGCGTTCGCCCGCAAGCAAGGCGGCATCCGGCACGCTCCCGACCTCGACACCGCGCTGCAATGGCCCGGCGTCGACGCCGTCATCCTCTGCACTCCCAACGACACGCACGCGCCGATCGGGCTCGCGGTCGCTGCCGCCGGCAAGCACCTGCTGGTGGAGAAGCCGTTGGCCACCACGGTCGCCGACGCGCGGCGACTGGCCCGGGCGTTCGACGCGGCCGACACGGTGCTGGTCGCGGCACACACCCATCGCTTCTACGACTACGGCCGAGCGGTCAAGCAGACCATCGAGTCGGGCAGCATCGGCCGCCCGCGGCTGGTCCGGCTGGCCATCCTCGGCGGCTGGATCTGGCCGGACTGGAGTGCCTGGGTCGGCGACCCGGACCGCTCCGGCGGGCACGCGCTGCACAACGGCGTACACCTGCTGGATTTGGCCACCTGGTGGCTCGGCCAGGAACCGACCGAGATCTTCGCCCGCGGCCGCAAGCAGACCGCGGCGGAACTGCGCATCTACGACTACCTGGAGATGGTGGTGACCTACGCCGACGGCGCGACCGCGGTCTGCGAGATGAGCCGCGCACACCGCCCGGGTTCGCTGGCGCAGCGCGAGCTGCTGGTCGCCGGCAGCGAGGGGATCGTCGAGCAGGGTTGGGACGGCGAGTCCTCGCTCGTGTTCGGTGAGGCCGGCACGGCGACGCTGCCGGCCGCCGGTGGCAACGGCTTCGCGGCGCAGCTCGGCGCCTGGCTCGACGCGATCGGCGGCGCACCACCGTTGATGCCGGTCGCGGACGCCGTGCGGGCCGTCGTGCTCGGCGTCGCGGTCGAGGAGTCCATCGTGACCGGCAAGCCCGTGGCGGTGACGGCATGACGATCACCGTCGCGCTGGTCGGCAACGGGGGCATCGGCACCCAGGACCACCAGAACTCCATGTACAGGCCGGCGTTCGAGCGGCACCCGGGTTTTCAGGTCGTCGGTAGCGTCGACGAGGCCGAGGTGCTCAGCATCGCGCTGCCGTTGGCGGAACGCGGTAAGGCTGTCGCCGACGCGATCCGCGCCGGCAAGCACGTGCTCGCCGACAAGCCGCTGGCCGCCACCCTGGCCGAAGCGCTGGAGATCGAACGGCTCGCGGCCGAGCACCGCGTGGTCGTCGTTCCGGCGCACCACCAGCGGTTCGGCGCCGCCCTGCGGTCGGCGACCGCGGCGGTCCGGGCGGGCCGCGTCGGCCTGCCGTGGAACGTGCAGTGCGACTTCGTCGTGGCCGGCGGCGACCCCGCACCCACCGGCGAGCTCGTCAACTTCGGTCTCTACCCGGTCGACGTGGTGCGTGCGCTGCTCGGCCTCGAGGTGCGCCGGGTGCACGCGACCGGCTCGCCGGACCTGGTCACCCTGCTGCTCGACCACGACCACGGGGTGACGAGCACGATCGTCTGCGGCCGGGTGCCGGCGTTGCGCGACCTACCGCCCGGCGGGCTCGCGGTGCACCGCTACCGGATCAGCGGTTCGCACGGCGTGCTAGCGGTCGACGCCCGTAAGCCGGCTCTCCAGGTGCGCACCACGAACACCAACGGTCCGGTGTGGACCGGACCGGGAACGGTCGACGCGCTGCTCGACGTGGTGGCGGCGGGCGTCGCCTCCGGCCGGGCGGCGATCGGCCCCCACGACGCGGTGCAGGCGCAGCGCGTGATCGAAGCCGCGCAGCGATCGATAGAGGCCGGCCAGCCGGTCGAGACAGGGGAGTGAGCAACGATGCGACTCGTCACCTACCGCCGCGCCGGCGAGGTGCGCCACGGCCGGCTGACCGACGACGACCGGGTGGTCGAGTTCGGCGACGGTGACCTGGAGGGCTACCTCGACGGCCGCACCGGCGAGACCGGTCGGCTCGAGGTCGCCGTGGCGGACGTCGAGCTGCTCGCACCGCTGCTGCGTCCCGGCAAGCTGTTGGCGGCGGCCGCGAACTACCAGGACCACGTCACGGAGTCCGGTGCCGAGCCGCTGGACAAGACGCGACTGAGCCCTCGGCTGTTTCTCAAGCCGTCGACCTCGATCGTCGGCCCCGACGCGACGATCCCGCTGCCGGCGGTCAGCTCTGAGGTCGACTGGGAGGCCGAGCTCGCGGTCGTGATCGGCCGCCGGGTGCGCGACATCGCCGAGGCGGACGCGCTCGACGCGGTGGCCGGCTACATGACCTCCAACGACGTCTCCGCCCGGTCGGTCGACTACGGCTTTCCGCGCGACACCGACGACAAGATGGTCTGGTTCTTCGACTGGCTGGCCGGCAAGTGGCTCGACGGCTTCGCGCCGCTCGGGCCCTGGCTGGTCACCGCCGACGAGGTGCCGGACCCGCAGGCGCTGTCGGTGCACCTCGACGTCAACGGGGTCACCAAACAGACCGGATCTACAAAGGACATGATTTTCAGCGTGGCGGAGCTCGTCGCGCACGCGTCACGACTGATGACCCTCGAGCCCGGTGACGTGATCCTCACCGGTACGCCGTCCGGCGTGGGCGCCGCGACGGGTGAATTCCTGAAGGCCGGTGACGTGATGACCGTCGTCGTCGGCCCGCTGGGCCAACTCCGCAACACGGTTGCTTAGGCACCGCCCCCACTGAGAGGTCCAACATGTTCAGAAACCGGATACGGACGGCGGTCGTAGGTCTGACCGTCGCCACTCTCGCGGTCGCCGGATGCACGGGGCCGTCGACCACCCCCGAAGGCAGCGGCGCGGCCGCGAACAAGGCTCTCAACATCTACCTCTACCAGGAGCCGGCCGGGGTGTTCAACCCCATGGCTCCGGTCAGTGGTCCCGACGGCCAGGTCATGTCGTTCATCTACGAAGGCCTGCTCGGCGTCGACCCCAGCTACAAGTTGCAGCCCCGGCTCGCCGAGAGCTACGAGGTCTCGACCGACGCGACGACGTTCACCTTCAAGCTCCGTCAGGGTCTCAAGTGGAGTGACGGCACGCCGTTCACGTCCAAGGACGTGCTGTTCACCTACAACCTGATGGCGAACCCGAAGACCACCAGCACGACGGCCGGCAACTACAGCGGCGTCGCGGGCGTCACCGACTTCGTCGGCGGCAAGGCGACCAGCATCTCGGGCTTCACCGCGCCCGACGACAACACTTTCGTCATCAAGGCGACCAAGCCGAACTTCGGCCTGCTGGCGCTGATCGGCAGCGTGTGGATCCTGCCCGAGCACATCCTGGGCAAGGACAGCCCCGAGGCCGTCGCGAAGAACGAGTTCTTCCGCAAGCCGACCGTGGGCATGGGCCCGTACACGTTCGTCGAGTACAAGACGAACCAGTACGTGCACGTCACGGCGAACGCGAACTACCGCAGCCCGGCGAAGATCAAGGACGTCTACCTCAAGCCGATGACGTCGGACAACGCCACCGCGCAGCTCGGCAACGGCGGCATCGACATCGCCTCGTACTCGCCGACCGACATCGAGACGGTCAGCGGCTTCGGCACCGTCACCACGCAGGAGAAGCCGGGCGCCGGTTTCGTCCGGATCGCGGTCAACCAGGCGAAGCCGTACTTCAAGGACGCCAAGGTCCGTCAGGCGTTCCTGTACGCCCTCGACCGCAAGCAGATCGTGCAGACCGTACTCGCGGGCAAGGCCGAGGTCCGGCTCTCGAACTTCGCCAAGGCCAACGAGCCCGCGGGCCTCAACGAGTACGCCCAGGACGTCAACAAGGCCAAGGCGCTGCTGGCCGAGGCGGGCTGGGACAACAACCGCGAGATCGAGCTCCAGTGGGTGCACGGCCAGCGTGACCGCGACGCCACCTCGACGATCGTGCAGAGCCAGCTCGCCGCCATCGGCGTCAAAGTGAAGCTGGTCAACATCCAGGCCGCGGAGATCCCCAAGACGTACGCCGAGAAGACGTACGACATGGTGCTCTACGGCGGCGGCAACTACGCGGTGGACTCGTCCACGATCAACGGAATCACCGCGTGCGCCAACGCCTACCCGGCCGGTGGCAACATCAACTACTTCTGCAACGCGCAGCTCGACGAGCTGATGGCGCAGGCCAACTCCACGGCCGACGAGGCCCAGCGCAAGTCGCTCTACGACCAGGCGGCGAAGTTGGAGAACGACCAGGCCGACCTGATGTGGCTGTACTCGCCGTACGGTCTGTGGGCCGTCAACAAGAAGGTCCAGGGCTTCCAGGCGTCGGGCTCGCAGGATGCCCTCTACTGGGACCCGGCGAGCTGGAGCATCACGGGCTGACCACGAGCACCGCGGTCGGGCTGGTCAACGGCGCCCGGCCCGACCGCGGTCCGCACCACCGAAAGGAGTGAGTATGGGCGCATTCTTGGTCCGGCGACTGTCGATCAACGTGCTGGTCTTCTTCCTGATCACCATCGCGATCTTCGCGTTGGTGCACAAGACACCGGGCGACCCGATCGCTATGCAGATCCCGGCCGACCAGCTCAACTCCGGCAGTGCCGAGTTCATCGCACAGAAGCGGGCCGAGCTGGGTCTCGACGGTTCGCTGTTGACGCAGTACTGGCACTGGTTGACCAACGCGCTGCACGGCGACCTCGGCTACTCGTTGCTCAACGGGCGACCGGTGACCGAGGTGCTGGGCGAGCGGGTCGGCCCGACCGTCGAGCTGATGGGCGTCGGCCTGCTCGTCTCCGTGCTGATCGCGTTCCCCCTGGGCATCCTCGCGGCCCGCCGCCGCAACTCCTGGCTCGACTACGGCGCCACCGTGGTCAGCCTCGGCTCGGTCTCGGTGCCGGTGTTCTTCGTGGCGCTGATCGTGATCTACGTGTTCACGCTCAAGTTCCAGTGGTTCCCCTCGTCGGGCATCTCCGACCCGACCAACCCGAGCCTGCTGAACACCCTGCACCACCTGGTCCTACCAGCGCTGATCCTCGGCTTCGGCAACTCCGGACCCTTCATGCGGTACGTGCGCAGCAGCATGATCACCGAGCTGAGCGCGGACTACGTGCGCACCGCCAACGCCAAGGGCGCCCCACCGCGCCGGGTCGTGCTGCGGCACGCGTTCCGCAACTCGCTGATCCCGGTGCTCACGGTGATCGCCTCGAACCTGCCGCAGTTGCTCGCCGGCGCGGTGGTCATCGAGCAGGTCTTCGCCTGGCCGGGCATGGGCCAGCTCGCGGTCAGCTCGGTCAACCAGCACGACTACTCCGTGATCGTCGGCTTCGCCCTCCTGATCGCGATCCTGGTGCTGATGTCCAACCTGCTCGCCGACGTGCTCTACACGGTCGTCGACCCGAGAGTGAGGCTGCGATGACGGTGTCCGCGCCGGCCGTTCGAACACCCGCGGGAGCCGCCCTGCGCCGCTTCCGCAAGCACCCGGCGGCCGTGGTCAGCGTGGTGTTCATCGCGCTGGTGGTGCTCGCCGCGATCTTCGCGCGGCCGCTGTCGGGGCATGACCCTAACGCGATCGACCTGCTCAGCGCCCGGTCCGGCCCATCGGGTGGGCACCTGCTCGGCACCGACTCGACCGGCCGGGACGTGCTGTCGCGGCTGCTGTTCGCCGGCCGGATCTCCCTCGGCGTCGGCATCGCGTCCGCCGCGATCGCGGTCGTGATCGGCACCGTCCTCGGCAGCATCGCGGGCCTGCTCGGCGGCTGGGTCGACGGCCTGGTGATGCGGCTGGCCGACGTCTTCATGTCGTTCCCGTCGCTGGTGGTGATCGTGGTCGTAGCCGGCATCCTCGGACCCAGCGTGCTCACCATGGTGATCGCGATCGGCCTGTTCCAGTGGCCGGTCTGCGGCCGGATCGTCCGCGGCGTCACGCTCTCCCTGCGCGAGCAGGAGTTCGTGCTGGCCTCCCGAGCGACCGGCGCGGGTCCACTGTGGCTGATGCGCAAACACATCATCCCGGCCGCCCTGCCGCCCGTCAGCGTGGTCGCCACGTTGGCCGTCGCGCAGGCCATCGCACTGGAGGCCACCCTGTCCTTCCTCGGTCTCGGTGTGCAACCCCCGGCGGCGAGCTGGGGCAACATGCTCACGGACGCGCAAAGCCTCACGGTGATCCGCTCGGAGCCCTGGCTGTGGCTGTCACCCGGCATCGCGGTGGCCCTGACAGTGCTGGCGGTCAACTTCATCGGCGACGGCCTGCGCGACGCCGTCGACCCGAGGTCATCGTCATGACGGCCGAGCAGATTCCCGGGGCTGCGGCGGCGTCCGTGCCCGGGGCGGCGTCCGCGCCAGGGGCTGCGGCAGCGTCCGTGCCCGGGGCGGCGCCCGCGGCAGCGCAGCGGGTCGGCGAGGCGCCGTTGCTGCGCATCGACGGGCTGAGTGTCGACTTCCACACCGACGACGGGGTGGTGCACGCCGTAACCGACGTCAGCCTCGAGGTCGTGGCCGGGGAGATCGTTGCGATTGTTGGTGAGTCCGGGTCCGGGAAGACCGTGACCGCGATGTCCGTGCTGCGGCTGTTGCCTAAGGCCGCCGAGGTCAGTGCCGACGCGATCGCCTTCCGGGGCACGGATCTGCGGACGCTGTCCGGCTCTGAGCTTCGGAAGGTCCGTGGTGGGCCGGTCGGGATGATCTTCCAGGATCCGATGACCGCGTTGAACCCGGTGATGACCATCGGTGCCCAGGTCGCCGAGGCGGTGGTGCTGCACCAGGCCCGGTCGGACAAGAAGGCCGCCTGGCAGCGGGCCGTCGAGCTGCTCCGGCTGGTCGGGGTGCCGGACCCGGCCGAGCGGGTCAAGCAGTACCCGCACGAGTTCTCCGGTGGCATGCGCCAGCGGGCGATGATCGCGATGGCGATCGCCAACGACCCGGATCTGATCATCGCCGACGAGCCGACCACCGCGCTCGACGTGACGATCCAGGCGCAGGTGTTGGCGCTGCTCAAGAAGGCACAGGCGGAGACCGGCGCGGCGACCATCCTGATCACCCACGACCTGGGCATCGTCGCCGAGCTCGCGGACCGGGTCGTCGTCATGTACGCCGGCCGCGTGGTCGAGACGGCCGGCGTGGGTGAGCTCTTTGCGACGCCCCGGCATCCGTACACGAAGGGTCTGCTGGCCAGCCTGCCCCGGATGGACGTCGACGTCGACCAGCTCGACCCGATCCCCGGCAACCCGCCGAACATGGCCGACCCGCCCGCCGGCTGCGCGTTCCATCCCCGTTGCCCGCTGGCCCGCGACAAGTGCCTGACCGACCGGCCGCCGTTGCTGGCGATCGGTGCCGGACGGACGAGCGCCTGCCACTTCAGTGAGGAGTTGGCATGACGAGCCTGTTGAAGGTCGAGGGGCTGCACAAGCACTTTCCGATCCGGCGTGGCGTGCTGCGGCGGCAGGTCGGTGAGATCCGGGCCGTCGACGGTGTCGACCTCGAGCTGGAGACCGGCGAGACGCTGAGCCTGGTCGGCGAGTCCGGCTGCGGAAAGTCGACCACCGGCCGGCTGCTGGTCCGGCTGCTGGAGCCGACCGCCGGGAAGATCCTCTTCGAGGGGGCCGACCTGGCCACGCTGTCCCAGCGGGAGCTGCGGGCCAAGCGGCAGGCGATCCAGATCATGTTCCAGGACCCGTACGCGTCGCTGTCGCCCCGGATGACCGTGCAGGAGATCGTCGCCGAGCCACTGCGGGTGCAGGGCCGTTACGCCGATGCGGGCGCCGACCGCGTGCGCGAGCTGCTGGAGCTGGTCGGGCTGCGGCCCGAGCACTCCCGGCGCTACGCGCACGAGTTCTCCGGCGGGCAGCGGCAGCGGATCGGGCTGGCCCGGGCGCTCGCGCTCAACCCGCGGCTGCTGGTGCTCGACGAGCCGGTCAGCGCGCTGGACGTGTCGGTACAGGCCCAGGTGATCAACCAGCTTCGCGGGCTGCAGGACCGGCTCGGGCTGGCCTACGTGTTCATCTCGCACAACCTGTCGGTCGTGCGGCACATCTCGCACCGGGTCGCGGTGATGTACCTGGGCTCCATCGTGGAGGTCGGCAGCCGCGCCGACATCTTCACCGCGCCGACCCACCCGTACACGCAGGCGCTGTTGTCCGCCATCCCCGTGCCCGACCCTGTCGGCCGCGACGAGCGTGACCGGATCACGCTGGCCGGAGACGTACCCAGTCCGAGTAACCCACCGACCGGTTGTCGGTTCCGCACGCGGTGCTGGAAGGCTCAGGATGTGTGCGCGCAGGAGGCGCCCCCGCTGATCGACCGGATCGGCGTGGGCCACCCCAGCGCGTGTCATTTCCCCGAGGTTCCAGCCACCGTCGGCGGCGCGTAGGAGAGTCCACAATGCCGAGAGCAACCCGCATCTCCGTCGACGACGCCAAGCCGGCGTCGGCCAACTACCACGCCAACGCCCTCGCCCGCGGCCTCGCGCTGCTGGAGATGCTGGCGGCGGCACCCGATCCACTGACGCTCACCGAGTTCAGCGACGCGACCGCGCTGCCGAAGAGCACGCTCGTGCGCCTGCTCGCGGTGTTGTCCGAAATGGAATATCTCGTCCGGGTAGACGACCGACCGTCGTACCGGCTCGGCCACAAGGTTCAACGGCTGGCCGCCGCGTACGTGTCCAACCTGGACCTGACGGTGGTCGCCGAGCGCTACCTTCAGCCGGTCGCCGAGCAGACCGGGCAGACCGCCAACCTCGGCGTGCTCGACGGTGACCAGGTGTTGCACATCTGTGTCGCCGAGCCGGACCGGCCGCTGCGGTTCACTAGCTCGCTGGGCGCGCGCGACCACACGTACGCCACCGGTCTGGGCAAGGTGCTGCTCTCCGCGCTGCCGGACGACCAGGTCGCCGCGGCCGTGCCGGCCGAGCCGTTCGCGGCCTTCACCGATAGCACCATGACCACGCTGGCCGACCTGCGCAAAGACCTGAAGAAGGTGGCCCGGCGCGGCTTCGCGCTCGACGACAGCGAGCGCAGTGTCGGCTTGCGGTGCGTCGCGGTGCCGGTGCGGATCGACGGTGACTGCCTGGCCGCGATCAGCGTCTCCGGCCCGTCGGGCGAGTTCAGCACGGCCAAGCAGCAGGTCTACGTCGCCGCGTTGGATGAGGCCGCCAAGGCGGTGACCGACGACCCGGACTTCGTCACGGCGCTGCGCATCGTGCACCGTTCCCTCCGGGTCGCCGGTCGCCCATGAGCCGCTCAGCCCACGTAGGCGATCGCCTCGATCTCCACGCGTACGTCGGGGTGGCCGAACGCGACCACCACCGTCGTGCGGGCCGGCGGCGCCTCCGGGAAGCGGCGCCGGTAGATCTCGTTGAACGGCGCGAACAGGATCGCGTTGGACAGGAACGCGCCGATCTTGACGATCTGGTCGGGACGCGCGCCGGCCGAGGCCAGCACCGCCTCCACGTTGTCCAATGTGCTCTCCACCTCGCGGGCGAAGTCGCCGATGAAGACCTTGTTCTCGTGGTCGGTGGCGATCTGGCCGGAGACGAAGACGAAGTCGCCCGCCTTGACGGCGGGGGACAGCGGCACGGTCGGTGCGGGGAGCCCCTCGGGGTGGAACCTCTCGATCATTGGCACATGGAACCACATTCCATTCGAGCTGCCCATGCCTGACGAACTGCTGTTGACCGGCGGCCTGGTGGTCGACGGCTCGGGCGGCCCCGCCGTCACCGCCGACGTGCTGGTGCGCGAAGGCCGGATCGCCGCGATCGGCTCCGGGCTCACCGCGGGCGAGGTTCGCGACGTCACCGGCCGCGTGATCTGCCCGGGTTTCGTCGACGTGCACACCCATTCCGACCTGACGCTGCTCTCTGATCCGCGCGCGCTGAGCAAGGTGCACCAGGGCGTGACCACCGAGGTCGTCGGCAACTGTGGCCTCGGCGTGGCGCCGTTGGCGTCCGGCGCGGACATCGGCCCGATCCGGCAGGCGGTCGGCTACCTCGACCTCGATCCTGACGTTGACTGGTCCTGGCCGGATCTCGGCGGCTATCTCGACGTGCTGGCCGCAGCCGGCCCGGGCATCAACGTCGCCACGCTGGTCGGGCATCTCGCGCTGCACGCCTCGGTGGTCGGCTTCACGGACCGGCCGGCCTCGCCTTCCGAGATCGACCGGATGTGCGGGCTGCTCGGCGACGCCTTCGACGCGGGTGCGGTCGGGCTGTCCACCGGGCTGGTCTACGCGCCGTTGCCCTACGTGCGCGACGCCGAACTGCTGGCCCTGGCGTCGCTGGTCGCCGACCGGGACCGGATCTTCACCTGGCACGTCCGGAACTACGACGACGACCTGCTCGACTCGGTGGCGCAGGCGGTCGCGGTCGCGCGGGCGACCGGCGCCCGCACCCAGATCTCGCACCTGGCCGCGGTCGGCCGCCGCAACTGGGGCGCGGTCCGGCGGGCACTCGACCTGGTCGACGCCGCCAACGCGGACGGCTGTGACGTCGGCGTCGACATCTACCCCTACCTGCACGGCAACGCACCCCTGTCGCAGTTGCTGCCCGCGCACGTCCAGGAGGGTGGCCCCTCGGTGTGGGGCCCCCGACTGCGTGACCCTGACGTGCGTGCCGAGGTCCGCGCCGCCTGGGTGGACCGGCCGACCGGCTGGGACGAGCTGATGTTGAGCTGGACCAGCCGGCCGGCGCCGGACCCGGTGGTCGGGCGAACGATCGCGGACCTCGCGGCCTCGGCCGATCCCGCTGATGTCGTGCTCGACCTGCTCGCCGAGCTCGGCAACGGCGTGCTGATGACGGCCGGCGGGCGCAGCGAGGACGACCTGCGTGCCGTGCTCGGCCACCCGGCCGCGGTGGTCGCCTCGGACGGGCTCGCGCTCGACCCGAGCGGCGTGACCGGGGCTGGCGTGCCGCACCCGCGCAGCTACGGCACGTTTCCGCGCTACCTGCGCTCGTACGCCGCCGATCTGCCCGATGCGGTGCGGCGCTGCACCTCGGCGCCGGCGGCCCGCGTCGGGCTGCGCGACCGAGGTTGGCTGCGCCCGGGCGCGCCGGCCGATGTCGTGGTCTTCGACCCCGCGCGGTTGATCGACCGGGCCACCTTCACCGATCCGCACCAGTTCGCCGCCGGCATCGACCTCGTGCTCGTCAACGGCGTGGTCACCGTCGACGGGGGAGAGCACACCGGCCAGCGGGCCGGGAGCGTCTTGAAAGGGTCAGCATGATCGACGTACACACCCACTGTCATCTCGCCGAACACTGGGGTTGCGAGTGGCATCGCAACTGGCAGCCCGTCTACGGCCACGAGTACGCGAACCGCACCCCCGAGCAGTACGACGAGGCGATGGCCGCGGCCGGCGTCGACCTGGCGTTCGTGTTCGGCATGCGGGCCACCCGGGCCGGCGTGATCACCCCGAACGAGTACGTCGAGCAGTTCTGTGCTGACACCTCGACCAACACGATCGGCTTCATGGCGCTCGACCTCTCCGACGCCGACGTCATGGACCAGCTCGCCGACGGCATCGCCCGCGGCCTGCGCGGCGTCAAGCTCTACCCGGTGCTGGCCCACTTCGACCCGCGCGACGAGGCACACGACCCGTTCTTCCGGGCGGCCACGGAGGCTGGGCTGATCGTGCTCTGGCACATGGGCACCACCCCGAGCCCCGAAGGGCGGCTGGAACTGACGAACCCGCTGCTGGTCGACGACGTGGCCCGGCGGCATCCCGACCTCAAGCAGATCATCGCCCACCTGGGCCACCCGTGGCAGCGCGAGACGATCGTGGTGCTGCGCAAGGCGCGCAACGTGTTCGGCGACGTGTCCGCGTCGTGGGCCCGGCCCTTGGACGGCTTCATGGCGCTGGTACGCGCGCAGGAGTGGGGCGTCACGCAGAAGCTGCTGTTCGGCTCCGATTATCCGATGTGGACTCCGGCCGAAGCGGTCGCCGGGCTGCGTTCCCTGGCCGAGATGCGGCCTTCCGGCCTGCCGGCGATCAAGCCTGAGACGCTCGAATGGCTGCTCGACGGCGACCCGCGCGCGGCGCTGGGGCTGGCATGATCCCGCTCGCCGCGCTGCCGACCCCCGCGCTGCTGGTCGACCTCGACCGGCTGGAGCGCAACATCGCCGCCATGGCCGGAGCGTTCGCGGCCGCCGGTGTCGCGCTGCGCCCGCACATCAAGACCTCCAAGTGCTGGGAGGTCGCCCGCCGCCAGCTCGCCGCCGGCGCGATCGGCTTCACCTGCTCGACCGCGGCGGAGGTGGCCTGGCTCCAGTCGCGCGGCGTCGGCGACCTGCTGTGGGCACACGTCCCGATCGGGCCGCGCAAGGTGGCCTTCGTCGTCGACGCGATCGCCCAGCACGGCGGCGGGCTGACCGTCTCGCTGGACTCGGTCGAGGCGGCGCGGCCGCTGTCGCGCGCGGCCGCTGCCGCGGCCGTCACCGTGCCGTTCGTGCTCGAGGTCAACACCGGGCACGCCCGGCTGGGCGTCGAGCCTTCGTCGGCGGTCGCGACGGCTACCGCGATCGCGTCGCTGCCGGGTCTGCGGCTGCGCGGCGTGCTGACCCACGAGGGGCACATTTCCGCGCTGGCCGACCGCTCGGCTCTGGAACAGGCCGGCGGGGCGGCGGGTGCGCTGCTGGTGTCGGTCGCCGACGCGCTGCGTACCGCCGGATTTCCGATCGAGGTCGTCTCCGTCGGCTCGACGCCCGGTGCCACGTCGACGCCGTTCGTGCCCGGGGTGACCGAGGGCCGGCCCGGCACCTACGTCTACTACGACGCGAACCAGACCCGGCTCGGTAGCTGCACGCTCGACCAGTGCGCGCAGACCGTGCTCGCCACCGTGGCGTCCGTGCAGCGCGCCGGCCGGCCGATCATCGACGCCGGCATCAAGGCGATGAGCTCCGACGCGATCGCGGCCGCGGGCGGGGTGGGCCTGGTGCTCGACCGGCCGGACGTCACCTTCCCGGAGGCCAACGAGGAGCACGGGTTCCTGCTCGGTAGCGGCTTGGCCGTCGGTGACCTGGTGCGGCTGGTGCCCAACCACGCCTGCGGCACGACCAACATGTGGAGCCACCTGTACGCGGTGCGCGGCGACATGGCGGTCGAGCGGTGGGAAATCTCGGCCCGCTACTGATTGACATGGAACGACGTTTCACGTTCGCTGGACAACCATGAAGGTCATGACCATCTACGCCCACCCGGCGGACACCATCACGAACTGCGGCGGCACCCTGGCCCGGCACGCGGCCGCGGGTGACGAAGTGGTTGCGCTGATCCTCACTCACGGCGGCCGGATGCACGCCAACCGGTACGCGGAGGAATGGCGTAAAGAGAGCCCGGACGAGGCGATCGTCTCCGCCGACCTGGAGGCGATCGCGGCACACAAGAAGGACGAGCTGAAGCGCGCCGCGGAGATCGTCGGTATCTCCCGGGTGATCACGCTCGACCTCGACGACCACTACGCCGCCCTCCAGGAAGCGGTCGTCGACCAGATCGCCGAGCAGCTCGCGATCGAGCGCCCCGACGTGGTCATCTGTGACTACCCGGTCAATCCGGTGATGGCCGCCAACATGCACACGGTCGCGACGGTGAGCGTGCTGGCCGCCCTCGGCCGTGCGGGCATGTTCCTGCGCAACCTCGACGGCAAGTCAGAGTTCCACGTCAAGCAGGTCTTCTTCACCTCGCTGCCGGTGATGGCCGGTGACGGGCTGAGCCTGTACGGGTTGCGCAACGACGTCTACATCGACATCACGGACGTGGTCGGCAAGAAGGTCGCGGCGATGGACTGCTTCGACAGCCAGGGCTACTCGGGGTTGTTCGCCCGCAAGCTGATCGAGGCCAACAACGGCGAGAGCGGCCGGGTGGCGGGGGTCAACTTCGCCGAGGCGTTCTACCGCATGAACAACGAGACCCACACGCTGCTGCCGGTCACCGAGGCCGCGCGCGGCGACGACGTGCTGACCCGGCACATCACGTACAGCACGATCGACCTGCGGGCGACGTACCCGATCTGACTTTCTGGAGGTTTCTGGTCATGGCGGCGCGATATCTGAAGTCGGCTCCGGCGGCGGCCCACGACGACGCGCAGTCGCGCGGGGTGCGGGAGACGGTGGCGACGGTGATCGCCGACGTGCGGTCGCGCGGTGACGCCGCGGTCCGGGAGTACTCGGAGAAGTTCGACAACTGGTCGCCTTCGTCGTTTCGCCTGTCTCCCGAGGAGATCGAGCGGATCGTGGCGACTGTGCCCGCACAGGCCATCGCGGACATCAAGACGGTGCAGGCGCGGGTACGCGACTTCGCGCAACGGCAGAAGGACTCGCTGCGCGACTTCGAGGACGAGGTCTCGCCGGGTGTGTTCCTCGGTCAGAAGAACATCCCCGTCACGGCGGCCGGCGCGTACGTGCCCGGCGGCCGCTACCCGCTGGTGGCGTCGGCGCACATGACCGTGGTGACCGCGAAGGTCGCGGGCGTCTCGCGCGTCACCTCGTGCACGCCGCCGATCCGGGGCGAGATCCCGGCGGCGACGGTCGCGGCGCTGCACCTGGCCGGCGCCGACGAGATCTACCTGCTCGGCGGCACCCAGGCGGTGGCGGCGATGGCGCTGGGCACCGAGACGATCGGCAAGGTCGACCTGCTGGCCGGCCCGGGCAACGCCTACGTCGCCGAGGCCAAGCGCCAGCTCTTCGGTGAGGTCGGCATCGACCTGTTCGCCGGGCCGACCGAGATCCTGGTCATCGCGGACGGCGCGGCCGACCCCTTCGTGGTCGCGGTCGACCTGCTCAGCCAGGCCGAACACGGCCCGGACTCGCCGGCCATCCTGATCACCGACTCCGAGCCGCTGGCCCGTCGGGTGCTGGAGCTGATCGAGGAGATCCTGCCCGGCATGCCCACCCGTGACTTCGCCGCGCCGGCCTGGCGCGACCACGGCGAGGTGGCCGTGGTCGCCGATCTGGCGGAGGCGTTCGCGCTGGCCGACTCGTACGCCTCGGAGCACGTGCAGGTTTTGACCGAGTCACCCCGCGACGCGCTGACCGCGATGCGGAACTACGGCGCGCTGTTCCTCGGTGAGGGCACCTGTGTGTCCTATGGGGACAAGGTGATCGGCACGAACCACACGCTGCCGACCCGGGGCGCGGCCCGCTACACGGGCGGTCTGTGGGTGGGCAAGTACCTCAAGACGGTCACGTACCAGGAGGTCACCAGCCGGGAGGCCAGCGTCGAACTGGGCCGCCTGTGCGGCCGCGCGGCGCGGGTGGAGCTCTTCGAAGGCCACGCCCGATCCGGCGACGTGCGGGCGCACAAGTACGCCGGCGACCCGCTGCCCTGGGCTCCTACGGGATCGGGTGTGTCTGGTTGAGGTCCCACTCGTAATGCCGCCCGGCGGGCTTCTCGTCCCGCCACACGATGACCCATTCCTCGGTGCGCTCGTCGCGGGCCGGTTCGTCGAGCTCGCCGTACCCTCGTCGCTCTTTGACACTCGGTGGCTGGTCGCTGCGCGGGAAGACGAACCGGACCACGAACGAGGTCAGCGCCGAGGGAGCGCCGTTGGCCGTGGGGAGGCGGTCGTCCCAGCCGAGCCGGTCCCAGCCGCGTTCGCGCAGCGGCCGCCACAGACCCTTGGGGTGGTACTCCACCTCCCACCGGGTCTCGTGGGTCAGAGCCGGGTCGAAGACGAGCCAGACGCGCAGCAGCCCGATCCGCTCGCGGAGCGGCAGCGGGGTGATGCTGCCGGCGCCGTCGCGAAGCTCGGCCTTGAAGTCGATCTCCTCCAGCCGGACCACGCGCTCGTCGTCGGAGGGGATGATCGGCCGCATGGTCAGGTGGGTGACCCGGGGATTGGGTGTCGTCTGCCGTTTCTCGACGATCAGGTCGCTGTCGTCGTCGGTGCCGACTGTGACGGTGACCTCGAGCGTCTCGCGGAACAGTGGCGTCTCGCGGTCACTGATCCGCTCGATGGCGTCCCGGTAGCGTTGATGGCCGGCCTGGTGCATGTCGAGTAGCTGGGTGACCTTCTCGAGCTCGGTGCGGAGCCGCTTGACGTGGGCGCGGAAGTACACGAGCCAGAGCCGCGCGGCGAGGTAGAGCACGCACGAGATCAGCACGGCCCGCAGGATGATCCGGGCGACGCCGGCGGGGAAGTCCGCGAGCTGCGCGATGCCGGACGCCAGGCCGACGACGACCACGGTGTAGTTCAGGACCCGTAGGACGAGCCCCTTGACCTCGGTCGGCATGCGCACTGTCGGTTCATCCCCGTGGATCGGCTGGTCGTCTCAGCTTTCCAAAACAGGGCAAAGTCGACCAACCCCCGAACGGGCGACCGCGCCCGAACGGGCTCGCCCGACCGGCGCGTAACGATCGACCGGGTACTGACCGGGTGAATGCCGGCGGGTGCCTATTGCCCCGCCGTGACGGCGAACGCATGCTGTGGTGAGCCTGCGATCGCCATTGATCAATGTGGAGGGACTTCGTGCCGACCCGGTTACCGCACTTGCGCTTCGTGCTCCCTCGCCCCGAGCTGACCGACGGGACAGGTGGTGACGGCGGCAACCGGTGGGCGCTGACGAGCAACCCGTCGGCCTTGCTGGCGGCGTCACTGACCGTGTCGGCGCTGCTGGTCGCGCTGTTGACGGCCGGGTTGCGGTTCTAGCGTCGGGTCCCGCCGTCGCCGCCGCGCCGGTGGCAGGTGCTGATCCCGATCCTCATTCGCGTCCCCTTCGACGTCGGTGCGCTCGTTGCTACAACGGCGTACCCGCCGGGTCGGTGATTGCCGCCCACGGCCGAACCCACGACTCGCAGCTTAGCGAGCGTTGAGCCCCGGTTCGTCCGTTCCGCCCACCTGGTGTCACCCGCGCGCGGTGCGTTTCGCACACCTGTCTAGAAGTCCCCGTCGGCGACCTGGCAGACGGTCAGCTTGAAGACCGTGCGCCACATGCGGACCACGCTGTCGCGGTCGTCGATGACGAACGCGACCTCGTAGCGGGGCGCGACGAAGCGGCGGTAGAGGTCGGCCTTGGTCTTGTGGTCCGGGCGGTCGTCGTGGTCGGCCCGCAGGAACAGGTCGTCGAACTCGATGCCCTGCGCGTCGAGCCACATCTCGGTCTGCTGGCGGCACTGTTCCTTTCGCCCGGACATCACGACGATCCGATGCCGGCCGGCGGCCGAGACCGTCTGGACAAGCTCGATCACGGCCGGGTTCGGTTGGTCCTCACCGACCCGGCTCCAGTCGTAGGGCGAGCGCTTGCCACGGATGGCCAGCGTGCCGTCGACGTCGACCAGCACGGCCCGCTGTCGTCTGGTCACGGGCGGGTCGATCGAGGTCATCCCATGATGATCGCTGGCGGAATGCCGCGCAGCCAAGGCGGTTTAGGTCAGGGCCACCTGCCCGACGATCGGCAGGGTCGGGGTCGGTGAACCGCCCTCGGGCTCGATGGTGGCCGCGAACACGTCGGCCGACGCCGTGCCCTGGATCAGGCGGGTCGCCGTCGTGGTGCCCACCGGTAGGACGCCGGCGTTGGTCGGGGTGGTGCCGTCGAGCATCCATAGCTGGTAGGTGCGGTCGGTGCCGGCCGGCCGGTCGGCCGTCATCGTCAGGACGGCCTCGCCGCGGGCCGCCGAGGCGACCACCGTGAGGCGCACGCCGCTGGTGGACCCGGCCGAGCGGAGGACCGCGTCGGGCGCCGACAGGACATCGGTGACGCGGGCGGACTCGGCCTGGGCTGTGGTGCGTTGCTGGTCGAGTCGGCGTTCCTGGACCACGAAGGTGCCGGTCGCCGCCACCGCGGCCAGCACGACGGCCGCGGCCACCGTGAACAGGCGGCGGTTGCGTTGCGGGCGCACCGGTCTGGCCGGGGTCGGCGCGTCCTGGCGGGTGCGGGAGACCTCGGCGAAGACCCGGTCGCGCAGCGCGGGCGGTGGCACCGACCAAGCGCCGTCGGCCAGCCGGGCCGCCGTCTCCTGGAGCTCGGCCACCTCGATCGCGCAGGTCGCGCAGCCCGCCAGGTGGCGGCGGAAGGTGGCGCGCTCGATGTCGGTCAGCGCGTCGAGCACGTAGGCACCGGACAGCGCGTGCACGTCGCCATTCGTCATGACGGCACCTCCACGCCCAGGCAGTCGCGCAGGCGGATCAGGCCGTCGCGCATGCGGGTCTTGATGGTGGGCAGGCTGACGTCGAGCAGCGTGGCCACCTCGCGGTAGCTGCGGCCGCCGTAGTAAGCCAGCGTGATGGACTCCCGCTGCAACGACGTGAGGTCGTCGAGGCAGCGCCGGACCTGTTGCCGCTCCAGCCGTTCCTCGACCTCGCCGGACACCTCGTCGTAGGGCGTCTGCGCCGACCAAGAGCCGGCCTTTTGCACGCGGTCGCTGGCGGCCTGCTCGGAGCGCACCCGGTCGACCGCCCGCCGGTGGGCGATGGTGAACACCCAGGCGGTGGCCGAGCCGCGGACCGGCTCGAAGCGGGCGGCCGTGCGCCAGACCTCGACCAGCACCTCCTGTGCCACCTCCTCGGCCTGGGCGGGGTCGCGCAGCACCTGTCGGGCCAGGCCGTAGACGCGGGCCGCGACGAGCTCGTAGAGCTGCCGGAAGGCGCCCTCGTCGCCCCGACCGACCGCGACCAGTAGCCGGTCGGCCACGGACCGGTCATCGACCGGCTCGGGCACCGCGGTCAGGTGGTCGCGCGGCGGGTCGCCGTGGCTCTGCTCGCGCATGAAGACTCCTCGCCGCTGCTGGTGTCGCGCTCTTCGCAGGGGGAATGATTCCGCTCCCGTGGTCATGGTCGCCACCCCGGTCAGGCGATTGTGGATAACGCTCGGCCGGCCAGGCCGAGGCCGACCACGACGATCAGGGCCGCGGTGGCCGAGGGCGCTGCCAACTGCCATCTCTCCAGCAGCCGCAACCGGCCGGCGAACCGGTCTCGGACCCGGATGAGCAGAAGGCCCGCCGCGGTCAGGGTGGCCGCCATGCCCAGGCCGTAGGCGAAGACCAGCAGGACACCGAATGCGGTACGTCCCAGCGCGATCGCACCCAGCAACACCACCAGTGCGGACGGGCTGGGCACCAACCCGCCGGCGACCCCGATGCCGGCGATGCCCCACTTGCCAGGCCCGTGCGAATGCGAGTGGCCAGGTCCGTGGTGGTGGCCGTGGTCGTGGTCGTGGCTGTGCGAGTGGTCGTGGGGGTGGTCATGCGTGGCTGCGTGGCGGTTGCGGCTGCGTCGGCGCAGCGCGGACACCAGGGCGCCCACGCCGATCGCCGCCACGATCCCGCCGCTGACCACGCCCAACCACGCCAACACCGACTCGCCGGCGATCCCCGCGAACGTGGTCAGCAACAACCCGAGCGCCAGCACACCCCCGGTGTGGGTAAGCGTCACCGTCGCACCGACGGCCACCGCGTCCCGGGGCCGGCCCGCCCGCCCGGCCAGGTACGCCGCCATCACCGTCTTGCCGTGCCCCGGCAGGGCCGCGTGGGCCGCACCGAGCAACAGCGCCAACAGCACGGCCAGCAGCCCGACCAACGGCGTCAGCCGCGCACCGCCGACCACCGAGTCCAGCCACCGTTCGGCACCGGCCAACGGCCCGGACAACCCGAGCGGTGCCGCACCCGACGATTGCGACGCCGTAGCGCCCGCGGCCACCGCGGCACCGTCCGCCACGGCGGAGAACATAGCCGTGCGTACGTCCGGCGGCGACGACAGCAGATCGTCCGGGTACCCCCGCAGCTCGGCACTGACCGTGGCGGCCGGCACGGTGGAACCCTCCAACCGCACGCCGGCCCCCGTCGCGGTCAGCTCCCGCCACCCGATCCGGTCGGCCCGGAAGCCGTTGTCGACAGTGATGGCCGCACGGGAGGAGAACGAGGCGGGCGCGGTCAGCCGGCAGTCCAGCCGACTCGTCTGAAGCCCGCCGGCCCCGTCGGACAGCGTCAGGTCCGACGATCCGACCGTCCATGGGAGACGCCGGCCGGAGACGGTCACCACCAGCGCGTCCGCCGCTTCCGTGCACGACGGGGCCGGGTCCTGCAACGTCGGAAGCTCGGCCACGTCGGCCACCACGACGGCGTCGACCCGGTCCGGATGCAGCGTCAGCCCGGCGTACCGGTTGACCGAGAAGTTGCCCAGCGGGTGCGCCGCGGCAGGCGCCGACGGCAGCGCCAGGAACCCGACGACCGCCAAGCCCACGAATGCCAGGAAACGCCTCACGACCGTGCCTCCAATGCGGACAGTGCCCGACTGGCCGTCGGCCCGTCGGCGGGCGAGAAGTAGGGGTTGACGGCGCGCACCTGCCGTAGGGCGGACAGCGCACCCGGCTGGTCGCCCAGGGACAGGAGCGTCATGCCGAGGTGGTACGCGTAGCCGGCGTTGCGCGGCGACCCGGCGACCGCCCGCCGCAGCAGCGGCAGCGCCTCGGAGTCGCGCCCGGCCGTATGCAGTGACCAGCCCAGCGCGTCGGCCACGTCGGCGAACGGCCGCCGGCGCCACTCGGCCTGGGCCAGCCGCACGGCCGCGGCGGCGTCCCCCCGGGCGAGTGCGAGCTGCGCGCCGGTCAGGTCGTCCTGCCCGCCGTTCGCGACGAACAGCGTGTGCGCCGCCTCGGCGAGCGTGAGCTGGCGCTGCGACTCGGTGGTCCGGCCGGCCAGCTTCAGCAGCGTGGCGTACTCCAGCAGGGTGTCCGGGGTGGGCGTGCGGGCGGCGACCGTGCCCGCAGCGGTGACCGCGGCGGCCAGATCGCCCTGCGCGGCGGCGACCCTGGCCCGGCCCCGGAGCAGCGCCAGATAGCCGGGGTTGGCCGACAGTCCTGCCGCGTACTCGCGCGACGCGGTCGAGAGGTCACCGGTCGACCAGGCGAGGTCGCCCAACTGGTTGCGGCAGAAGGCGATGTCGGCCGGGTCGACGGCGGCGTCCAGCGCCCGCCGCATCAGGTCGGCGGCCTCGGCGGCCTCGCCGCGCTGTTCGAGGTCGTAGGAGGCGCGGGCGTACGCGGCGAGCCCGGGCCGCAGGTCGAGCATCCGCTGGATCGCGGTCGTCGCGGCGGCGGGGTCGCCGAGCTGGGTGTGCGCGTCGGCCAGCACCCCGTACGCGTCGGCGTCGAAGGGGTTGGCCTTCAAGGCGTCGGTGGCGAACTTCCGCGCGGCCGCGAACTCGTGCCGGGCGTTGGCGAGCGCGCCGAGTCCGACGAGGGCAGCCGGGTTCTCCTTCGGTTTCACCGCCAGTGAGCGCTTCAGCGCCCCTTCGGCCTTGGGGTAGAGGCTGGGGTCGGCGGTCACCCGGGCCTGCTCGACGTAGGCGAGCCCGAGTGCGGCCCAGGTCTGGTGGTCGCGGGGCAGGGTGCGCAGCCGTTCCTGGGCCCGGCCGATGTTCGCGGCCAGCCGGTCGGGTGCCACAGCGGGGGCGGCCGTGGACGACAGCGACGGCGCCGGCTTGCGAAGGCCGAACACCGCACCGGCACCGAGCAGGGCGACGGTGGCGACGGCCACCACCACGACCGTCCGAAGGGGAGTACGCATGAGCGGGGTCCTTCCGGGAAGGCGGGGCGCGCCCCAGGTTTGGGACGCGCCCCGTGCACCTGTCAGAGCTTTACGGTGTCGTCCGGAGCCGGGCCGGCTGCCGAGGTCGTTGCCGCCACCGGTCGCTGTCGGCGGAACCACCAGGTCACCAGGACCAGGGCCAGCAGGAGCGTGCCGAGCACGGCGACGGTGAGGACCGAGCCGGTGCCCATGTCGTCGGACGCCGCGGCGGCGGCCGGCGAGAGGGACGGCGCCGGAGAGTCGTCGTCACTTGGCGGCACGATCGCCGGCGCGTTCGGGTCGGCGGCCGCGCTGCTCTGGCCACCGTTGACCGCACCCACGTTCGGCAGTGCCACGTACGGGAACTGGCCGCCGAACTGGTTGTCGTTGGCGTCCACCTTGTCGCCCGCGGCGAGCGCGTCGACGAGCTGGCCGGTCTGCGCCGCGCCCTCGACCGCCTGGATCGAGATGTCAACCGCGTCGTCGGTCAGCCGCCGGCCGTTCGGGAAGCCCTGTAGGTCGCCACCGAGCACACCGAGCCGGTTGGGCTGGTCGGCGACCGGCACGCCCAGGTTGAGCCGGAGCATCTCGGAGGGCTGGAACCGCTTGGCGTTGACGTCCTTGTTGTTGAGCTGCGAGTTGAGGTCGGCCTTGATCGGACCGCCGGCCTTGGTGGTGATGCCGGTCAGGAAGATCTCGACCAGGTCGTTGCGGGGTGTGGCCGGCGCGGGCACGCCGTAGATGCCCTCGATCAGCTTGGGCAGCTCGGGGTCGGTGACCCGCTTGACGACGGCCGGGATGCCGGCGTCCTTGTCCGGTGAGATCGAGTTGAACGCGTCCTTCAGGTTCGCCGGCACGACGACCTCGTTGACCAGCGGGTTGCCGAGCCGCGAGACCTGCACGCGCTCGCCGCGGATGCCGTTGGTGCTCTGGCCGGTGACCCGCACCTTGGCGCGGTCGGTGGTGGTCCAGATGCCGACCACGGGGTTGCGGTTGGCGTCGCCGCGCAGTGCCACGTCCTTGAACGGCACCTGGAGCGCGATCGTGTTGACGTTGTAGCCGGCGAGCGTGTCCTGACCGGTCTCGCTCAGGTCACCGCCGTACAGCAGGTCGAAGACCCGCAGGTCGAGGAAGAACGGGTCGTCGGCCTGGCCGGCGAACAGCTTCCAACCACCGTCGAGCTTGATCGTCGCCTCGTCGCGGAGCTTCTGGTAGTCCGGCATCGACGCGTTGCCGATCCGGGACGGCGCGACCGGTGCGTTGCTGACGCGGGTCTTGAACGGCCCGCCGTTGAACGACGTCTCCAGCTTGTAGGTCTGCTTGAACAGCAGGTTCGGGTCGTCGAACGAGTCGACCGGCCCGTTGTTGTAGAGGAACGTCGAGCCGCCGCGCTTGTCGATGTTCTTGAACGTGTAGCGGAACACCGCGTCGGCGCGCGCGTCGCCGTCGTTGTCGATGTTGATGTTGTACGCCGCGTCGGTCGCGAACGGATAGAAGTTCGGCCCGCCGTTGGGCTCCTCGAAGGGGATCCAGTTGGCGATCAGCGTCACGTAGTCGGGCCGTTCGGGGCTGACGAACGCGTACAGGTCGGTGTTGTCGGCGGCCGGGTCGCTGGCGATCAGCGGCGCCTCGCGGTGGCTGGACGCCACCGTCGGCTGCGGCCCGAGCGCGGCCAGCGCGATGCCGGTTACGGCGAGCGCCGCGAGGATCGCGCGGGGTTTTCTGGTCATCTCTGTCCTCCCGTCAGGGGATGCCTGCGGGAGGACTTCGATACACGACCGGGTGCCGGATTGGTCGGAGTCGGCTTCCTGTCACCAACCCATCCGGATGCCCCGCGGCTCCGAATAGCCGCGCCAGGACCGGTAATACCTGGCCAGGGTTGTTGTCAGCATCTGCGCAGGACCAGATGTCGGGCTAAGCGGACTAAGCGTCCAATTAGGGCGGTTCGGGCGCTCGGAAGCGATCAAAAACGGCGTAACGGGCGGTCGACCCGTTCTTTAGCCACCTGGCACATTGCCAAGTGCCGTTGCGATTGACGTGTGCCGAGTTGTTTTCGTGTCAACGCTTACTGCACCATGACCTCTTGGCCATTGGGAACCATGGCCAATGCGGAGAGCAACCAAATAGCAGCGGCGCGTAGCCCCGTGTCGCTAATGGCCGTGGAGGCGGAGCCCGTGGGCGGTCGACGCGTGGCGGTAATTGTCGGCGTGAACGATTGTGGCTTGGATGCGGCGTTGCCGAGCCTGCGTTACGCCGAGGGTGACGCGCGCGCCGTGCACAAGGCTCTGACCGATCCCGTCACGGGCGGATTCGCTGCGGCTGACGTGTTTCTGCGCACGGGAGCCGAGGCGGACGCCCGCGGTCTTCGGACTCAGTTGCGGGCCATCACCGAAGAGTCCACGAGTTCCGACACGCTTTTCATTTACTTCGCCGGCCACGCTTTGACCGCGGACTGGCACGGAATCGCCGACGATTATCTGGTTACGCCGGATCTGCGGCGGGCCGCGTTGAACGAGCATCCGGACGAGGGCCTGCGAATGGCATTCCTGCGGGGTGAGGTCCTCGACAGATTCAAAGGCCACGCGTTTCTTGTTCTCGACTGGCAGCACGCCGGGTCGTACGTCGGTGCCGGTGCCGAGCAGATCGAGATGATGCGGGTCGGCGGGCGGCATTCGAAACAGCACAGCGTGCTGATGGCCTCGCCCAGGAAGGGCGGCTCCCGGGAGCCGGAACCGCTCGGCCACGGCCTGCTGACCAAGCACGTGCTCGACGCCCTCGACGGCAAGGCGGCCGACGGCGAAGGACTCGTGACCTTCGGCGCCATGACGGATTATGTGGTCGAGCGGGACATCGATCCCGAGCCGGACCTGTTCGTGCAGTCGCGCGGGACGACGACGGTCTTGACGCGCCCGGGCATCCGGACGTCCGGCGCCGTGGGCGCCGTAGTGGACCCGCTGCCGGCCAATGTGCGGATCGTCGACCTGGCGAACCCGCTGGAAAGGTCGGCCGCGGCGATCGTCGAACTGCTGGTTCGGGTTTTTCCGCGCCACACCTCGCCTGTCCGGTCGCCGACTTCTTCCACCACAGGGGCGTTCGGAGCGACCAGCGAAGGCCCACATCCCGCGCGCAAGCAGGAAAAGACGGAGCTGGTGCGGGCCGCGATGGAGGCCGACGCCGCGGCGGTGCTCGAATACACGAATTCGGGGTTCGTGACGATATCCGCGACGCGGCGCTTCCACGAGGACGACCTGCATTACCTGCTGCGCGGTACCGCGCAGTACACGTCGTTCCCGCTGCGCAGCCACGTCCTGGAGGGAACCTCTGTCGGTCGGGTGCTGTGCGTCCCGCTGCGCCATGGCCTGGAGACCTCGCTCGTCCTGGTCGTGGTCAACCCGGCCCAGGCCCTGCTCGACATCGGCGAGCCGCTGGCCAAGATCCTGGAGGCGATCTGGGCCAACGATCTCAGCGGACCCGTGGAAGAGGGCGAGATCGCGGTGCTCACCGCCCTGCGCGAGAGCTTCGGCCGACTACCTCCGCGGCTCTACAGCCGCTGCTTCGAGTTGTACCGCCAGGTGGTCGGGTCCTTCTCCATGGTCTTCCAGCCGATCGTCGCCATCGACGGCATGCAGCAGTACGTCGACATCCACAGCTACGAGGCGCTCGCCCGGCTGAACGCGGCCGACCCGCGGGCTCCGCGCGACCTGATCCGCCTCGCACACGTCTGGGGCGACGAGTTCGTGATCGAACGCGACGAGGCGATCCTGCGAAAAGCGATCCAGTCGTACGCCGAAGCCCATCGGCAGTGCTACGGCGACAACGCGGGTGCGCCGCGTCCCGTCTCCATCAACGTCGCCGTGCGCTCGTTGCTGAGCAACCCCTACGTCGACGCGGTCGAGCGGACGATCGCGGCCGCCGGGTTGCGACCGAGCTCGGTCACGCTGGAGATCTCCGAGCAGGACCCGATCGAGCCGCGCCCGTACGAATTCTGGGGCGACGACAAACTGGGCTACTTCCACGAACGGCTCGTGGCGATCGCGGACCGTTTGGACATCCGGTTCGCTGTCGACGACTTCGGTGTCGAGCACTCCTCGGTGTCACGCATGGCGGAGCTGCCGCTCACCCAGATCAAGGTCGACCGGGCGCTGTTGCGCCATCCGTTGGCCTACCAGGAACTCGAGTTGGTGGCCAAGGTCGCCCGACACCCCGTCAAGATCGGGCAATCGCCGGCTCGCCGGAGTGTGGTCATAGAAGGCGTCGAGGACGATTCGCCGATCAGCCTGCACCGGATCTACGGTCTCGGAATCCGGCACGTCCAGGGATTCATCACGGGAGAGCGGCCGGCGCCGACGATCAAGCGGGAGATCGGTCGCGAAATGCGTGAGCACCTCGCCTCCCTGGTGCGCGGAAACCGCGGTCCGCTGCGCAAGAGCGCCTGAGGGCCCGAGGGCTGTGGGGTGTCCGGCTGCGCGCGGCCTTCGCGGAGCCGCTCGACGACGTCCAGGCGGTGCTGGCGCGAGCGCTCCGCGAAGACCTCAGCCTGTCAGGGGCGTCGGGCGTCGCATCGTCCCCAGGGTTAGTTTCCCTCGATGCCCCTGGCCCAGGTGAAGATCTGGTTCTGCCCACCGTTGCAGGTGAACTGGAGCAGCTTGGCCCCGTTGGCCGTGCCGTTGTTCTGGACGGTCAGGCACTTCCCGCTCTTCACATTGCGGATCGTCAGGTCCGCGGGCAGCGTCCACAGCTCGTTCAGGCCGATGTTGCACGCGTACTGGATGACCGGCGTGTTGTTTGTCGTCTCGGCATTCAGGACCGTGAGGCACTTGCCGGTCTGGATGTTCCAGATGTTGTACTCCCCGTTGTAGATCTCTTGGATGTAGAAGAGCTGGTTCCCCTTGTCCTTGCACGTGTAGATGGTCAACTGCACGTTGTTGAACGTTCCGTTCGGCACATCGACGCACTTTCGCGACTGGATGCCCTGGATCTGCCATGGTCCGCGAACCTCGGCCGCGGCAGGCGACTGCGGCAGCACGACCGCCGCCGTGACGAGCACGACGAGGGCGAGAACGGAACGAAACAAGCGTCTGCGCACGGGGGACCCTTCTTCGACGGACATCGACGTCCAAGGATCATCGCAATGACAGATGCGTATGTCCATACTCATCAGACACCGACGTGGAACGCGATGCCATATCGGTGACGAGCCGAAGCAGGATGAGCACAACGAAGGCAGCGTTGGACGTGCCGTCCTCGGGCGGGCGCCCCACGCCGTTCGGACCGAGCCCCTAAGATCGGCCGATGCGGTGGAACCGGGGAAGATCCGTTGCCGAGCTGTGCACGGAGTTGGCCGAGGCGATCGACCGACAGGACGAGGGCGCGGCGCAGAAGGCTTTCAAGGAGATCGTCGGCGAGGTGGAACGCGCCGACGCCGCCGCCCTCACCGAGGCGCTGGTCGCGTTGCGGCCGGCGCTCGCGGAGGTGCCACTGGGCAACGGCGCGCCGCTGGCCGCGCTGGCCGGCGGACTGGTCGAGGCGGGCGGCGACCCGGCCGCGGCGCTCGACGTGCTGGCTTCGCGGGTGGCGGAGGGCCTGGAGCAGGCTTCGCGGTTCCCGGCGCTCGCCGGCACCGAGGTGGAACCGCCCACCGACGGGGAGTCCGCACGGGCGATCGTCGAGCGGGTCGCCGAGGCCGGCGGGTTCGACGTCGACGAGGCGTCGCAGGTGACCCAGGCGTGGTTCACGGTCAACGAGTGGATCCCGGCGCTGCTGCTGCCGTTGCAGCAGAAGGCGGGTCGGGCGGCGTTGCCGCACCGGCAGCGGCTGATCGAGGCCGCGTCGGTCGTGCCCGACGAGATCGCCGACGCGCACTGGCTGCTCGGGCTGTTGCTGGTGCTCGACGACGAGCCGCTGGTCGTGGTGCATCGCGCGTCCGAGGCCGTTTTCCTGCTCACGATCAGCGGCGTCGGCGACAACTTCCAGCTTCACACCCTGCTCGCCGACGCGCTGGTCGGCGGTGGGCACCTGCCGGGCGAGCCGCCGGAGCCCTCGTGGGTGGCCGCGGCGAGCGACGGGCCGCTCCAGCCGCAGGGTCCGATCCACGGGCAGTTCAACCTGGTCGACGCCGGCGGCAAATGGATCTGGAACGAGGGCCGTCCGGTCGACGTCGAACCGGTCGCCGGCCGTCGGATCATCGTGCTCGACCCGGCGCCGTACGACCGTACGTGGAATGTCGGTCGGGTCTATCCGCTGATGCTGCCGGAGGTCCGGCTCGACGCCGTGTTGCCGCCGGACCAGGCGGCGGGCTGGCTGCGGTTGGTCAGCCCGGCAAAGGACGACCGCCCGGGTCCAATGTGAACCCGGGCGGTCGCTTCGTGTCTCAGTAGCGGTAGTGCTCCGGCTTGTACGGGCCTTCGACGTGCAGGCCGAGGTACTCCGCCTGCTTCTTGCTCAGCTCGGTGAGCTGGACGCCCAGCGAGTCGAGGTGCAGCCGGGCCACCTTCTCGTCGAGGTGCTTCGGCAGCGTGAACACGGTGTTGCCGTACTCGCCCTGCCACAGCTCGAGCTGGGCCATCACCTGGTTGGCGAACGAGCACGACATCACGAAGCTCGGGTGCCCGGTCGCGTTGCCCAGGTTCATCAGCCGGCCCTCGGAGAGCACGAGGATGGCGTGCCCGTCCGGGAATCGCCACTCGTGCACCTGCGGCTTGACCTCGATCTTCTCGACGCCCGGGACCTTGGCCAGGCCGGCCATGTCGATCTCGTTGTCGAAGTGACCGACGTTGGCGACGATCGCGTTGTGCTTCATCCGCGACATGTGGTCCGCGGTGATGATGTCGACGCCGCCGGTCGTGGTGATGAAGATGTCGGCCTGGCCGACCACGTCCTCGAGCAGCACGACCTGGAGGCCGTCCATCGCCGCCTGGAGCGCGCAGATCGGGTCGATCTCGGTCACCACGACGCGGGCACCCTGGCCCCGCAGCGCCTCGGCCGAGCCCTTGCCGACGTCGCCGTAGCCGCAGACCACGGCCAGCTTGCCGCCGAGCATCACGTCGGTGGCCCGGTTGAGGCCGTCCGTCAGCGAGTGACGGATGCCGTACTTGTTGTCGAACTTGGACTTGGTGACCGAGTCGTTGACGTTGATCGCCGGGAACAGCAGCGTGCCCTCGCGAGCAAGCTCGTAGAGCCGGGTAACGCCGGTGGTGGTCTCCTCGGAGACGCCGCGCATGCCGGCCGCGATCCGGGTGAAGCGCTGACCGTCCTGGCTCACGCTGGCCCGCAGCGTCTCCAGGATCAGGCGGTACTCCTCGTGGTCGTCCTCGGTGGCCGCGGGAACCTGGCCGGCCGCCTCGAACTCGACGCCCTTGTGCACCAGCAGCGTGGCGTCGCCACCGTCGTCGACGATCAGGTTCGGGCCCTGGCCGTCACTGAAGTCGAAGAGGCGCATCGTGCACCACCAGTACTCCTCCAGCGTCTCGCCCTTCCAGGCGAACACCGGGGTGCCGTTGGGCGCGTCGACCGTGCCGGTTCCCACGACGACCGCGGCGGCGGCTTCGTCCTGTGTGGAGAAGATGTTGCAGGACACCCAGCGGACGTCGGCACCGAGCGCGACGAGCGTCTCGATGAGCACGGCCGTCTGCACGGTCATGTGCAGCGAACCGGCGATCCGGGCACCCCGCAGGGGCTGCTGGGCGGCGAACTCGCGGCGCAGCGCCATCAGGCCCGGCATCTCGTGCTCGGCGAGGCGGATCTGGTGCCGACCGGCGGTGGCGAGGTCGAGATCGCGCACGGCGAACTCGACACCGTTGATGTTTTGGACGTGCAAAGGGCACCTCCTGTGACAGGAGGCGCCCTTGGGAATCACTTGGCCTGGTCGAGCGTGGCGGACCTCGTTGTCCGTCGCAGCGCCTCTCGACTGGCCCGTCCACCATAACGCGTCACCGCGACGGCGACACAAGCCCCATTTCAAAGGCCATGATCACCAGGTGTACGCGGTCGCGTGCGTCGAGTTTGGTGAAGAGCCGCGCGACGTGGGTCTTGGCCGTGGCCACGCTGATCACCAGGCGTTCGGCGATCTCCGTGTTGGAAAGGCCCTGGCCGACGAGGGTGAGCACCTCGCGTTCCCGTTCGGTGACGGCGGCGAGCGCCTTGGGGCGCACTGTTTGTGCTTGGTGCGGCCGGCCGGCGAACTCGGCGATCAAGCGGCGGGTGACGCTCGGTGCGATCAGACCATCGCCGGCCGCGACGACCCGGATGGCGTCCAGGATGTCGTCGAGCGCCATGTCCTTGACGAGAAACCCCCCGGCGCCGGCCCGCAGAGCGCCGTAGACGTTGTCGTCGTCATCGAACGTGGTCAACATGATCACGTGGGCGACCGAGCCGGCCTCGACGATCTTGCGGGTGGCGGTGATCCCGTCCATGACCGGCATCCGGATGTCCATCACCACCACGTCGGGTGCGAGCTCCCGGGTGAGGTCGACGGCCTGGGCTCCGGTGCCGGCCTCGCCGATCACCTCGAGGTCGGGCGTATCGGCGATCAGCACCCGCAGGCCGGCCCGGACCAGCGGCTGGTCGTCGGCGAGGAGAACCCGGACGGTCATGCCTGATCCGCCGGCAACGGCAGGGTGGCGCGGACCTCGAAACCGCCCTCGGGGAGCGGGCCGGCGGTCAGTTCGCCGCCCAGGAGAGCGGCCCGTTCGCGCATGCCCGGGATGCCGTAGCCGGTGCCGCTGTCGATGCCGCCCCGGCCCGCATCGCTAACGACGATGGTGAGTGCGGGTAGTGCGTACCCGATGATGATCGTGCAGTTCTCGGTCTGTGCGTGCCGGACGATGTTGGTGAGCGCTTCCTGGATGATCCGGTACGCGGCGAGATCGACGTCAGGTGGCAGCACCCGTGGCTCGCCCTGGATGCTCACCCTGGCGCGGACGCCGGCGGCTTCTGTTGTCGCCACGAGGCTGTCGAGCTCGGCCAGCCCGGTGGTCGCGGTCGCGGCGGGCTCGGCGTCACTGCGGCGCAGGGCGACCAGCGTGCGCCGCAGCCCGGCGAGCGTCTCCCGGCTGGCGGTCTCGATCGTGTCGAGCGCCTTACGCGCCTCCTCGGGCTGCGTGTCGATCACCCGGCGCCCGACCCCGGCCTGGATCGCGATCACGCCGATGCTGTGCGCGACCTGGTCATGCAGATCGCGGGCGATCCGCAACCGCTCGGTGGTCACGGCGTCGGCGGCAGCCCGGGTGAGCAGGGCGGCGCGATAGTCGCGGCGTTGCCGCAGCGCGGTGCCGGCCAGCCAGGCGAGGAGGACGCCGAGCAGGAGAGCGACCAGCACGTTGACGTAGGTGTCGCCGCCCCCGGTGTAGATCGTGGCCGCGGCGCCCTCGGCAACGATGGCGGTGAGCACCGCGCTGACTGTGGCGATCCGCGACCTGGTGGCCGCGATGTAGACGACCGCGACGTCGAGGACCACGGCCTGCAGGAAGCCCACGAGCCCCGTGATGTTGAGCGGTGCCAGCCCGACCACACCGAGCAGCAGACCGACGAACCCGACCAGCGGCCAGCGCGTCAGCAGGAAAGCGGGCAACGCGAGCACGAGCACCGGCAGCACCGTCTCGGGCCCGGTGATGTTCTCGCCCGTGCCGAATGCGACCGCGAGGGAGAGCGCGATCGGGTACGCGGCGAGCAGGACCCAGGACGTGGCAGCCGAGGGGATCCGGGGATCGACGGGGCGGGGAACGGTGGCTTCCATGCTGCCGATGGTAGATATCCGCAGGTGAGAGCGCGTCGGCCCAGGGGCGTACGACCTCGGGCTGACGGCCGGGCTCTAAAAGCCCGGCGACCTGGACGCTTCCCGGGAGGCACGCCTGCGGTCCGAGCGAACGCCCAAGTCGGTACACTCTTCACTCGCGCCCTCGTAGCTCAGGGGATAGAGCATCGGTTTCCTAAACCGTGTGTCGCAGGTTCGAATCCTGCCGGGGGCACAATTTCCGCTCGCACAGAGCGCGAGCACAAATTGTGCTGATTCCTCCCCTGGGGCCCGATCCCCAGACCCCACGCCGTGGGGCCTTCTGCCCCCGGACCCCCGACCGGCCCGCCCGTCGAGGATCGCGCTCCTCGCCCCGACCTGACGGAACGAGTCATCAGGCAGGAGTACGGCCGTCCGCGTGCGCCTCGGAGGAACGTCATATCCCGTTCCCATGCTTGGCGGGACCCGCCGGGGCACCGGCACAGCGAAGATCGTCGATCCTGACGCTCTGAGCTGCGGACCGTGCCGCGCATCGGGCGCCGGCCCTTGATCATTTATATATGCACCTCTATCGTTGTCACGAGCCGTTCGCGGTGGTCGGCCAATCGACGTCTGGCCGGGCGTGACGGTGCCGCTGGAAGCGCAACGGGCCCGGACTCGGCATGTCCGGGTCCAGTAGGGAGCAGAAGATCTTGATGCGTAAGGCTTTCTCACCTCTCCGTCTGGCGATGGCCGGACTGCTGGCGATGGTGGTCGTCGTCGCCATCCCGGGGGTTGCCCAAGCCGCTTTGCCCTCCGGCTACACCGTCGTGACATACACGACGCCGCGCGACGGCGGGTCGTACGACCGGACTGTCACCCTCTTCGACCCCAACGACGTGGCCCCTGGGGACGGCAAGTTCCAGGCGGACCCGTACGCGGGCACGCCCGGCGACGCGATCCGGGCGTGTGACTGGCTCGCCGACGGTTGGGGCATGGAGATTCGGCTCGACACCAACCCGGGCACCGGCTGGGACCGGACGGCGACGACGCGCGGTAACAACTCGCCCTACTGCAGCGGTTGGGCCAGCGGCGACATCGCCGAGGACACGCTGATCTGGATCCAGGTCTGCCTGGTGAAGGGGGCCACGGAGTACTGCGACCAAATCAGGACCGCCAGGTCCTGATCACTGGCATCGGCGTCACGGTGACGACCCGTGGGCCGGTGACAGGTGCCGACGCGACCGACCGGCTCTGGGGTCTCCTGGGCCGGTCGTCCGCGGCTCGGGGCGGGCGACCGGTTAATCATTTGCGCTACGGCACGGCCCTCGCCAATATTTGACCCATGACGTTCTGACGAAGACACCCAGCCCAATATGAGCCCCGTCTTCGAAGAGAGAACGTCTCTTGTCTGTCACCGTGTTCGCTTCCGCCCGCAGTTGGATCGAGTCCGCCGCCGTTGACCAGTGCCATCAGGTCGCCGCGCTCGACGGGATGGTTCACGTCGCGGGCATGCCCGACCTGCATCCCGGCAAGGGCGCGCCCATCGGCGCGGCCATGGCCTCGAAAGTGCTTTACCCGCTCCTCGTCGGTTCCGACATCGGCTGCGGCATTGCCGTGTTCCCGGTCGGGCTCAAGCGGGCCGTTCCCGAGCGGCTGGCCCGCAAGTTCCCCAACCTCGACGACGAGCTGACCGCGGACGACCCGGCCTGGGACGCGGTGACCACGGACGTCCCGGGCGGTCACCTGGACGGCCTCGGCACCGTCGGCCGGGGCAACCACTTCGTCGAGCTCGCCCGCATCGGCACGGTCTTCGAGTCGGCGAGACTCGATCTCGCGAAGAACAGCCTCGTGCTTATCGTCCACAGTGGTTCGCGAGGTCTCGGCGAGCGCATCCTGCGGGCGCACACCGAAGTGCACGGCGCCGGGCCGGCGCCGGACGTCGGCTACCTGGCCCAGCACGACATGGCGGTCCGCTGGGGTTCGCTGAACCGGCGGCTCATCGCCGCGCGCGTGCTGCGGGCCTTGGGCGCGCGGATGGCCGAACCGATCGTCGACCTGAGCCACAACCTGGTCGAGGTACGTGACGGCGGATACCTCCACCGCAAGGGCGCCGCGCCCGGCGACGGCCGGGACGTGCTCATCGCCGGCACGCGAGGCACCCATTCCTACCTCGTGGCCGCCCACTCCGGGCCGGAGGCCAACTGGTCGGTGGCCCACGGCGCGGGCCGCAAGATGTCCCGTGCCGACGCGCTGCGCCACGGCAAGGCCAAGCACACGGTCGAAGGGCTCCGCCGCACCGCGCTCGGGTCCATCGTGGTGTGTGGCGACCGCCAGTTGCTGTTCGAAGAGGCGCCCACGGCGTACAAGCGGATCGAGCAGGTGATCGCCGACCTCACGGACCATGGGCTGGCCACTCCGGTGGCCACGACGGTCCCGCTGGTGACCTACAAGACCGCCGAGCGGGGGCGGTCGTGAACCACCTGCTCATCTCGGCCGGCCGTGGCCCGCAGGAGTGTGCCTGGGCGGTGGCCCGACTGACGAGCCGCCTGGAGGCCGAGGCGGCCCGGCTCAAAACGAAAGTCCAGCGGATCGAGACCGTCGCCGGCGAGCGCCCCGGCACGTACCGCTCGATTCTCGTCGGCATCGACGGCCCGGACGCGGACCGGCTCGTCGCGGCGTGGACGGGCACCCTGTGCTGGCAGGCGCCCAGCCCCTATCGGGCGAGCACCGGCCGGAAGAACTGGTACGTCATCGCCAGCCCGCACACGCCGGACAGCGTCCACACGCCGTTCCGTGAAGCCGACATCGACTTCGTACCCTGTCGCACCGGCGGGCCAGGCGGACAGCACCGCAACAAGGCGAGCACGGCCGTGCGCGCGACCCACCGCCCCTCCGGCACCGTCGTCGTGGTCGACACCGAGCGCCAGCTCAGCCAGAATCGCCGCCTCGCCGTCGATCTGCTGCGCGAGCGCCTGGCCCGCACCGACGACGAGGCGGACCGGGCTCGGGACGCTGCGCGCCGGCACATCCACGACGAGCTCGTACGCGGAAATCCCGTGCGGATCGAACGGCCTTAACCGTTCAATGGAGGGCATGGAAGCGAGGAAGGACGGGCGGAGCTGGCGGATCGGCACGGCCGCTGACGTCGGCTGGCTGGCCGAGGGCCGCGCCACGGCCGGCTTGTCCATCACGACGGCGATTCCGCCGGTCTATGAGGGGTACGCCACGTTCCACCTGCCCGAGGGTGTCAGTTTCGCCGCACACGAACGCGCCGTGGTCGACGTGCTGGCGGCGCAGACCCCGGCACAGCCCTGGTGGTTGGGTTTTCTCGAGACCGGCGCGCACGACGTCGTCTTCCCCGAAGCGCCGCGGGTGCCGCTCTACTGGGACTGGCCCTACGTGTTGGTCGAGGCCGGCCCCGAGCAGGCCCTCACCTGGCGCACGGGCCACATGCGTGGCGATGGGTCACTGCCCGACCTGTTCTTCCCCACGGACCGCTCGTGGCTCGTCTCGGCGCTCTGGGACGACAGTTGGACCGACCTGGGTGGCCCGGCATCGCTGATCGCCGCCCTGTGCCGTGACCCGCTCGTCAACGCCCGCCCCGTCGGCCCCGACGAGGACGCGCTGCCACCCGGTCTCACCCGCGAGTGACCGATTTCGAAACAGACCGCGCCTGGCTCCAATAGGTTGAGAAAGATGCGGCTACGACGGGTGTACGACGAGATCGAGCCCGGTGACGGCAAGCGCGTGCTGGTCGACCGGATCTGGCCACGCGGGGTGCACAAGGGCAGCTTCGACGAGTGGCTCAAAGAGGTGGCGCCGTCCACCGAACTGCGGCACTGGTACGGGCACGATCCGGACAAGTTCTCCGAGTTCCGCCGGCGCTACCTCGCCGAGCTCAAGGAACCGGAGCAGGCCGGGGCGCTGGACCAGCTCCGTACCCTCCAGAAGAACGGCCCGGTCACGTTGCTCACCGCGACCAAGGACGTCGAGATCAGCCACGCCGCCGTGCTGCTCAAGCTCCTGCAATAGAGTCACGCACCATGCCTACCGTCGCGGTGTTCTCGCTGGGCGGCACGATCGCCATGACCACCGGTCCGGACGGCGGGGTGGTGCCCGCGCTCGGCGCCGCCGACCTGGTGGCCGCCGTTCCGGGGCTGGCCGATACCGGCATCAGCGTCGAGGTCACCGACTTCCGGCGGTTGCCGGGCGCGGGGCTCGGGTTCGCCGACCTCGCCGCACTCGTCGCCGCGGCAAGCGGGACCGGCGCTGACGGCGTCGTCGTCACCCAGGGCACCGACACGATCGAGGAGGCCGCGTACGCGCTCGATCTGTTGTGGACGCTGGACACGCCCTTGGTCGTCACCGGCGCGATGCGCAACCCGACGCTGGCGGGGGCGGACGGGCCGGCCAACCTGCTGGCGGCGGTGCGGGTCGCGGCCGCGCCGGAGGCACGTGGGATGGGCTGCCTGGTCGTGCTGGGTGACGAGATCCACGCCGCCCGCTGGGTGCGCAAGACCCACACCACCAGCCCGGCCGCCTTCCGCTCGCCGGACACCGGCCCGGTCGGCCTGGTCGCCGAGGGCCGGCCGCGCATCCTCACCCGGCCCGTCCGGCACAGTCTGAGGATCGACGAGCCGATCGCGACGGTACGCACTGGCGTGGTCCCGGTCGTCCTCGGTGACGACGGTGAGCTCCTGCGCCAGGCCGGCGTTGTGCTGGACGGTCTGGTCGTCGCGGCCTTCGGGGTCGGCCACGTGCCGGTGAGCACAGTGGACGTCCTGACCGATCTCGCACGATCCAAGCCAGTCGTGCTCGCCTCGCGGATCGGCGCCGGGCCGGTGCTGACCCATACGTATGGCTACCCGGGTGCGGAAGCGGACCTGCTTCGACGAGGCCTGATCGCCGCTGGCGCGCTGGACCCGTACAAGGCGCGGATCCTGCTCCATCTCTTGCTGGCCGCGGGCCATGACCGTGCCGGCGTCGTGAACGCGTTCGCCGCGGTCAACGGGCGGGCGTCCGAGGACGCCCGCCCGCTCACCTAGCTCACCACTGCGAAGGCGCCGGAGGCACCACGACCGGAGGCCGGTCGTCGCAGGTGATCGTGTTGGGCAGCTCCCAGGCCGCCAGCCACGGACCGGTCGTGCCGCCGCCGTCGTTGCCGCCGAGGTCGGTCACGCCGAACTCGGAGCCGGTCGGCGGGAAGTTGAACGACCCGCAGTTGTTGATGCCGACCGCACCGACGTTGCGGGCGTCGACGTTCTCGAACGACGCACCGCCCTTGACCCGGGCGCTGAGCACCGAGGTGCCGGTGCCGTCCACCCGGACGTCCTTGAAGTGCACGTTGGTGATCGAGTAGAGGTCCTTCACGGTCCACTCGCTGACCATCATGATCGCGTTGTAGGTGCTGTCCAGGTAGTGGTCGCCGGTCACCCGGATGTCCGCGTCGATGTTCTTCTCCAACGCGTAGATCCAGATGGCCCCGAGCCCGATGTTCCAGTTGAGCTCGTACGTGCCGGCCCGCACGACGGTGTTGTCGGTGATGGACAACTTGCCGCCGAAGGCCACCGCGCCGAACCGGGAACCGACCTGGATGCCGCTGCCTTCGCGGATCGGGTCGGCGATCAGGTTGCGGGACACGGTGTTGTCGGTGCCGCCGTAGATGGCGATGCCGTTGGCCAGCGTGGGCGTCTGCACGGTGTTGCGGTCGAACGTGTTGCCCGTGTTGGCCGTCGTCTCCGACCACATGGCCAACCCGTCGTCGCCGGTGTTGCGGATGAAGTTGTTGCGCACCAACGAGTTGGTGACTCCGATGTGGAAGTTGAGCGCGTCGGCGATCTGGTCGACGACGATGTTGTCGGTCACCTTCGTGTTGGTCATGGGTCCGTCGAACCAGAGCCCGACCTTGGTGTGCCGGATGTGCAGCCCGGAGATGGTCGAGTCGCTCATCGCGCCACCGATGGCGTTGACCTGGTCGGTGTCGATCCGCTCGCGCACGTCGCCTTCGATCGAGAAGCCGGACAGGTGCACGTTGCGGCTGCCGCCGTCGGCCGCGTCCTTGCCGTAGAACCCGACGCCGGTGTGCACCGAACCGTCCGGCGCGGGCGGGTTCAGCGCGACTTCTTTGCCCTTGATCTTCGTGTACCAGTTGCCGGCGCCCTCGATCGTCACGTTGTCGACGATGATGTGCCGGTTGACCTGGTACGTGCCCGGCGGGACGTACACCTTGAGCCGGGCCAGCCGCGCGATGGCGATCGCCTTCTCGAAGGCCTTCGCCGAGTCCTTCTTACCGGTGGGGTCGGCGCCGAACAGCAGCACGTTGGACGCGAGCAGGTTGACGTGCGGCGCTTGGACGAGCTCGGAGTCGAGCAGGTCGACCACGGTCCAGGCCGCGGCGGTGCCCTTGGGCGCCGTCAGCCTCACCTTC
Source organism: Asanoa ishikariensis (assembly GCF_900107455.1). Lineage (GTDB taxonomy): Bacteria > Actinomycetota > Actinomycetes > Mycobacteriales > Micromonosporaceae > Asanoa > Asanoa ishikariensis. The sequence continues at coordinate 965,998 of NZ_FNQB01000001.1, forward strand.
GCGCCGGCCTGGTACGTGCGGCCGAGCAGCAGCCGCTCCTCGTCGTAGAAGTGCATCGGGCGGAACGGCTTGGTGATGACGGGAGTGGGGGTGGTGAACGCCGGGACACACGCGCACTCGGTGATCCACCAGTCCGAGTGCAGCAGGTCGGCCTGTGGGTCGTTGGTGAACGGGTACTGGTTGTAGAGCCATGCGTACTCGGACGTGAGCGTCATGGTCTTCTTGCCGCCGCCGTTGACGGTGACGTTCAACGGGGCGCGGATGCCGCCCCCGTTGGGTGAGTCCGGGATGCTGTAGCGCACGGTGACCGCGTTGGCCGCCGCGGGCAGCGTGAACTCGACGTACTGTCCAGGTTGGAGTCGCACCGCTTTGCGGCCGGACGCCTCGGCGGGCAGCGTGTAGGCGGTGCGGTCGGGGCCGATGACGGTGCCGTTGGTGGCCGCGTTCTCGGCTTCCTGCTCGAGGAAGTTGACGGAAGCGCCCCGGCCGGCGACCAGCGCCGGGTCCAGCGCGGCGCGGGTGACGACCGGCGCGGTGCCGGCACTGGCCGGACCCGCGATGCCGATCACGCCGAGGCCCAGGGCGGCGACGGACGCGACGGCCAGCAAACGAGATGGTGTCCGTGACATCAAGGACTCGTTTCTGTGGCGAGGTAGGGAAATGGGGACCCTGACCCTAGAGCCATCGATGTCGATTGCACAAGCGTCTGTCTATGATTTGCAGAATCTTGTAGTGCGCTTGCAAAGCCACATCATGTTTTTGCGTGATCACGGTCGTGGCTGTGCGGGTCCTACTCGTTTGTAGATCGACTCCGAGCTGTTGCCGACCACCCTCAGCTCGTCGCCGGTGCAGCTGTACTCCGAGGCTGGTCCACCCTCGGTGTCCTGACTCAACGCCGCGCTGGTCCGGACTGACCCGTTGACCCGCCAGGTCGTCTTGCCGGTCGCACCCCTGGGCGCGTACGACAATTTGGCGTTGATCGTCTGGTAGGTCCACGAGAGCGTGCCTTTGTGGATGACCTGGTACGTCTTACCGCCGGCCTTCCCGCTCTTGACGGGGCCCTTGCGGTAGTCGGTCCAGCCCTTGCCGTCAGGTAGGTAGCTCACGAAGCCACCCGTGCCGCTCAGCGTCAGGTTGACGGTGGTGCCGAACAGGTCCACGCCCGGCTTGTTGTAGCTGACCTCCTGCCACCGGCCCAGCAGACAGGCGCTGCCGGTGATCGGCGTGGGGGACGGTGTCGCTCGCGCGCTCGGCGTGACGGATGCGTCGATGACGTGCGGTGTGCCGGTGGTGCCGTCGCCGTCGGATGGCCGCATGGCCAGCGCCATTCCGGCGGCTATGACGACGACCGTGAGGCCGGCCGCGAGCGGAACGATCCGTCTGGCCTGTTGGCTTTGTCGACGCTCGGGTGTGGACTGCGGGCCCGTTGTGGCCGCCCCGGCGGCTGGCCGGACCGCACCCTCCGCCACCGCCAACTCGGGCTGTTCGATCGCCGTTGGTGCGCTGCCCAGTGCCTGGTGCAGGAGGGTGCTCACCAGGGGGTACCGGCTTGCTCCACCGACCAGGTAGACGCTGCTGAGGTCGGCCGGCCCGACACCGGCGGCGGCCAACGCGGCCCGGCATGCGGTGACCGTGCGGTCGAGCAGCGGCCGGGCCAACGCGTCAAGCTGTTCCCGGCCGAGCGGCGCTTCCTCGTCGAGGATCGGCAGCGCGATGCGGGCCGACGTGCGCCGGGACAGGGCCTCCTTGGTGAGGCGCACGTCGTCCCACAGTTGCCGGTTGAGCCGCCGATCCGCGTCCGACCGGGGTTCGACGAGCCGACTCCAGCCGTCGCGGCCGCCGTACACCACGGTCAGGTGGGCGACGATCGCCGCGTCGATGTCGAGCCCGCCGGCGCCGATCAGCCCCTCGGAGGCGAGCACCTCGAACCCGTCGGCCGTGCGGCGCACCACGGACGCGTCAAAGGTGCCGGCGCCGAGGTCGTAGATCAACGTGCGGGCACCGAGGGGAAGGCTTTCCCCGGCGACGCCGACGAAGTAGCCGGCCGCGGCGACAGGTTCGACCGCAAGTTCAGATCGCGGTACGCCGGCCGCCGCTGCCGCCGCCAGCAACGTCTCCCGCCGGTGGGGGCCCCAGCTCGCCGGGTGGGTGAGGATCAGCTTGACGGAGGCTTGGTCGGCGATCCGGGTCGCTTCCTGCACCGCGCGGCGCAGGACCGCGCCGATCAGGTCCGCGATCGGGTACTCCGAGTCTCCCAACAGGACGGTGCCGTCGTCGATGCGCTGTTTGGGGTGTAGCTCGGCGCCGCTGGGGTTGGCGCGCGACGCCTGGAGAGCGTCGGTGCCGACGAGGATGGTGTCACCCTCCACACAGACCGCGGAGGGCAGCAGCGGCGAGCCGTCGAAAAGCACGGAGCGAACCCGGCCGTCGGGCCAGCGCAGTGTGGCGGCGGTGTTGGAGGTGCCGAAGTCGACGCCCAACACGACCCCGCCGATATTCATGACGACAACGGTATCCGCTCGGCCCGTGTGGCCGTGTCGTCCGCTCGATCGCAGCCGTCGGCTTGATCACACAGGTGAACCGACTCGGCGCATCGTGATCGTGCTGATGTCGACGCCTTCGGGTTGGATCAGGGCCCAGACGATGCTGGCCGCGACCTGTTCGGCCGTGAGGTAGCCGCCGGGCCGGTCGGCCGGTGCGCCGCCGATCGGGTCGAAGAAGTCCGTGTCGGTGCCGCCCGGCGAGACCAGCGTGACCCCTACCCCCTGGGCGCTGACCAGTTGGCGGGTGTTGCCGGCGAGACCCGTCAGCGCCCACTTCGTGGCGCCGTAGATGTTGCCGGGTGTGTGCAGCAGCCCGGCGACGCTGCCGACCAGCACGATGCGGCCGCGGGCGGCGGCGAGGTGGGGGAGCGCGGCGCGGATTAGCGCCGCCGGGCCGAGCACGTTGGTGAGGACCATGTCGCGCCAGGCGTCCGGGTCGCCGTCGTCGAGGCCGTCGTGTGTCGCGTACCCGGCGTTGGCGACCACGTTGTCGAGCCGCCCGAACTTGGCCACGGTGCTGTCGACGGCGGCCTGCACCTCGGCCGGCACCGCGCTGTCGGAGACGAGAGTCAAGGCGTCGGGATTGTCGGTGCCGAACCGGTCAAGTCGATCGGCCCGCCGGCCGGTGACGGCGACGTGCTGGCCGAGGGACATCAGTTGCCGTGCGGTCGCGGCGCCGATGCCGGCCGATCCGCCAGTGATCAGGGTGACTGTCATGGGCGGACCATAGGACTTAGAGCGGGCTCTAGCTCAAGCGCTAACCTGCGGTTATGGCGTACGGCATCGGAGAAGTAGCCGCCCGCACGGGGCTGAGCGTGCACGCACTGCGGTTCTACGAGCGGGAGGGCTTGTTCGTCGGCCCGATCGTCCGCGACCCCGGCGGCCGGCGCGTCTACTCGGACGGCGACATCGGGTGGGTGGAGCTGTGCGCCCGGCTGCGGGAGACCGGGATGCCGCTGGAGGTGATCCGGAAATACGCCGACCTGGTCCGCGACGGCGTGGGCAACGAGCCGGAGCGCCTGGCGCTGCTGCGTGAGCACCAGGAACGCATCGAGTCGCAGATGCAGGCGCTGTCGGTTGGCCTGAGCATGATCAGTTACAAGGTCCGGGTGTACGAGAAGCGCCTGGCCGAGGGCACGGCGGCCGCGCTGTGGTCGAGCTCGACGTCTTCTTCGGGCGATTAAACACGAAAAAGACACATATGAAGGTACGTTGACCGCATGGCCGACGCCTCCGACGACACTCCGACGTCGAAGGCTGCCGTGCCCACGCCCGCCGAGTTCCGCCAGGCGTACCGGGAAGAGCTAGCACCCAACGAACGCTCGGTGCTCTGGTCCTGGCTCGGCTTCACGGTCACCTTCGCGGCGGTCCGGGCGATCACGTACAGCATCCGCCGAGGCGGCACCGGTTTCCACAACGTGAGCATCGGCGGCATCCACCTCCACCACTACATGTGGGGGATCGGCATGGTCAGTGCGGTCGGCGCGCTGGCAGTGGCCGGCTGCGAAGACGCCCGCCGCCATCCCGCGACGGGCGTGGTCTACGGGTCGGGGCTCGCCTTGATCGTCGATGAGTTCGCGCTGCTGCTGGATCTCAAGGACGTCTACTGGGCCAGCCAGGGCCGTGTCTCGGTTGACCTTGGCGTCGGGATGGTCGCCCTCGGCGGCACGGGGCTGAGCATCCGCCCGGTCCTGTCCCGTCTCGCTCGCGACCGCGGCTTGACCCGCCGGCGGCCCTCAACCGGTTGATCCCCGCTCTGGGTCCGCGATCGCGTTCCGTCTTTCTTGTTCTGCCGGTCGGGCGGTTAACCGGTTGATGCCCGCGCGCCTGGTGCTCCACGCTGACGGGGTGCGGGTGACCTTCGAGCGACCGCAAGACCACGTCTGGGGCTCGATCCTGATCGAGCGCGACGACGGCGTCGTCTATCGGATGAACGCGGGACCGATCACCGCGGAACTCCCGCACGACCTGGTGCACTTCACCGTCGAAGACGCGATGCGAGTCCGCGACGGCATCTGGGGCGCCATCGCCGGCGGCGTGGTCTTCAAGAGCATGACCCACCAATCCGGGCGGCGGCCACCGCATGCCGCGGAGCGGTCGGCCGCGCTCATCCGGGAGTACCGGGATCGCATCCAGCATGCCGAGCTCCTTGGTGGCTTTGTCGAGGCGGCGGCAGCGAAGCCCGGCGCCGACCTACGAAGACTGGCCGCGCAATGGTTCGCGACCCGGCCCGAGGACGCTCCGCCGAACGAGGCGGTGGTGGCCGCCGTCGAAGCCCTGCGGGTCGTGGCGGAGCGATGGCGCGCAGTGCCGGTCGGGAGTGGACTGGCGGTCGAGTGGCCGGCGTTTCGCAGCCTTAGGCCGCGCCGGGTGTCCCGACGCTGAGGGCGCCGGAGCCGGCGGACTGCCACCCTGCGCCGGTCGGCGCACTGGAGACGTTCCGGCGGGTCCGCCCTGACCGCCCGCATCCGTCCCTGGCTGCGGCGGAGAACGGCACGCAGATCCTCGGCCGGCGGACTGCCGAGGCAGGCTGGGCGGCTGCTCGGCAGTGCTGATCGCGCCCGCACTGCGCCTTTCGGTTGGGGCAACAATGCCACAAAGCCCTCATATACCTCAAAATCCCCGAACCGGGCGTACCGGTGCGGCGGAGCTAGGCTCCGAAGGAGGCGGTTGAACCAGGCGCCTCCGGCTTGCCTGGGATTGGAGACGCACCATGCCGAACGCCAGCGCCGCGGGGACTATCGACCTCGGCGGGGATCTCACCGTTAACCGGTTCGGTTTCGGAGCAATGCGGATCACCGGGCCCGGCATCTGGGGCCCACCGGAAAACAAGCAAGACGCCCTGGCGGTCCTGCGCCGAGCGGTCGAGGAAGGAATCAACTTCATCGACACGGCGGACTCGTACGGACCCAACGTGAGCGAGGAACTGATCGCCGAGGCGCTCTACCCTTACCCGGACGACCTGGTCATCGCGACGAAGGCGGGCATGTACCGCACAGGCCCCGACGACGGCGAGCCGGACGGGTTCTGGCCCAAGGACGGCCGTCCGGAGCGAATCGTCGAGGCCTGCGAGGGATCGCTGCGTCGGCTCAGGCTCGAACAGATTCCGCTGTTCCAGTTCCACAAGCCGGACCCCAAGGTGCCGTTCGAAGAGTCGATGACCGGCGTGGTGCGACTCAAGGAGGAAGGCAAAGTCCTCCACGTTGGACTGTCAAACGTGAGCGAGGAGCAAATTCGCGTCGCTCAACAGATGGTCCCGATCGTCTCGATTCAGAACCGCTACAACGTCGATGACCGCCGCTCGGAATCCATCGTGGACCTGTGCGAGCAGGAGCAGATGGTCTTCATCCCATATGCGCCGATCCAGAACAGGGACAACCCGACGGTGGCGGAGATCGCCGAGCGACACTCGGCCACCCCACGCCAGGTGGCGCTCGCCTGGCTACTCGGCCGGTCACCGTCAATGCTCCCGATCGCGGGCACCGGCGACCCAGAGCACCTTGACGACAACCTGGCCGCCCTGGACCTCAACCTCACCCGCGCCGAGATCGGCGCCCTCACCCAACTCGGAAGCTGAAGCCTCGCGCCAGGACGGTCGCGGCGATCAGCCCGAAGCATGGGGGCCGCGCGGCCCGTGCAGGCCGCGCAAGGCGTTTCCGGGCGTCCCTACGACGCAAGGGGTGTCGCGCAACGCGGTGAGCTGCGTCTACCGCGTTCGGCGTGTGGCTGCGCCTGCGGCGCGGGCGTGCGGGCTGCGCACTGCGAGTGCGGGCTGCTCGACGGCGCGGAGGCGCTGTGGGCTATGCCGATGGCGTGGGGCCGCGGGCTGCGCGACGCGTGTGGGCTGCGCCTACGGCGCGAGGCGTGCGGGCGCGGGCGTGTGGGCCGCGCCGATAGCGCGAGCAAATGGGAGCCGTGCTGGACGTCGGCAGCCGAGCTGCCAAAGCCCCGCTGTGCGGAGTTTTCTCAAGGCGACCTCGGCGGAACTGCGTATGGCCGCGTCGGGCGCATCCTTGTCCGGCTCAGAGCCGCGCGAACTTGCCCCGCGCCGCTAGTCAGCGGCCGGCATGGGTCGTTTAGCGGTCAATGCCTGTAGGTCGGCCTCGACCAGTGCGCGATCGTCCGCCTCCGCGATGCGAGCCGCCGCGCCGCGTGCCTGCTCCAGCAACGCGGCTGCGGCCTGGTCGCCGCCCGTGAGCGCTGCCCGGGCCAGGGCCTCGTACGCGTACGCCAGGTCAAAGTCCCCGATCCCGTGCTCGATACAAAGATCGAGACATCGCTGAGCGTGGTGGGTGGCGGGCTCCGCCCGGCCGCGTACCGAATAGACGCGCGAGCACTGCCACTCACCGCGCGCCAGGTTGACCGGTTCACCGACCTGGCCCCAATGGTGTCGGGTGGCGTGCGCCATGTGCAGCATCGTGTCGTCGTCCGCCGGGCTGCGGTCGGTGCGTTCCAGCAGGTCCCAGACGCGGTTGAAGAGTTCCGCCGCCAGCGTCCGTTCGTCGCCAACCTCCAACGCCATTCGGCCACCGTACGCAGGCAACCGACCGGAGATACGCTCGCAGGTACGCGGAGGTGAGTGCGTGTCGCGTCCGCCTCCGACATCGGATTGGAGTGTCTGCACCATGCCCAACGCCAGTTCCGCGGGGACCATCGACGTCGGCGGGGATCTCACCGTCAACCGGTTCGGTTACGGCGCCATGCGCATCACCGGCCCGGGCATTTGGGGACCGCCCGCAGACAAGGATGAGGCCATCGCGGTGCTACGCCGTGTGGTCGACGCCGGCATCAACTTCATCGACACGGCCGACTCCTACGGGCCCAACGTGAGCGAGGAGCTGATCGCTGAGGCGCTCTACCCGTACGCGGACGATCTGGTCATCGCCACCAAAGGTGGCCTGCTCCGGCCCGAACCGTTCGTGGGCTGGCCCGCCGACGGGCGCCCGGAGCACCTGCGCGAGGTCTGCGAAGGCTCGCTGCGCCGCCTCAAGCTCGAGCAGATCCCGCTCTACCAGTTCCACCGGCCCGACCCCAACGTGCCGTTCGAGGACTCGATCGGTGAACTGGTTAAGCTCAAGGACGAGGGCAAGATCCGGCACATCGGGCTGTCGAACGTCAACGAAGAGCACATTCGTGCCGCGCAGCGACTGACGCCGATCGTCTCGATCCAGAACCGCTACAACGTCGACGACCGCGCCTCGGAGACCATCGTCGATCTGTGCGAGCAGGAGTCGATGGTGTTCCTGCCCTGGGCGCCCATCCAGGATCTCGACAAGAACCCGACCATCCACGCGATCGCCGAGCGGCACTCGGCTTCGGCGCGCCAGGTCGTACTCGCCTGGCTGCTCGGCCGCTCGCCGTCGATGCTGCCCATCCCGGGCACGGGCGACCTCGCGCACCTGGACGACAACCTCGCTGCCCTCGACCTGAAGCTGTCCCAGGCGGAGATCGCGAGCCTGACCCGCGCCTGAACCGAACCGGGGTGCCGGCCCGACCGAGGCCGGCACCCCGTTCAGATGTCGACCAGCTCGACGCTCACCGTCGCGACGTCGCCGGCATCGAGACCTTCGGCCCGCCGGACGGCCCGTTTCAGCGGCAGCACGTAGCACCCGCTCGCGCCGTCCGGGAAGACCGACGTGCGCCACGCGCTGGAGCCGATGGTGACCTGAACCCGCACCGAGCCGAACCCGCGCCGGGTGCCGCCGGTGCGGTCACGGATCTCGGCGGACGCGTCGGCCGGCAGCGTGACGAACACCCAACTGTCGTCGCGCCGCGCCTCCCAGACCCACAGCTCGGCATCGAAAGAGAACCTCACCCGCCCAGCATCACACTGGGCTACGACAGTTCCGGCCGCACGCGCGGAGCTAGGGTCGGGGAAGGGACCGCGGAGGCCGGCCCCGGAACAGGAACAACCGCAATGAGAAACGTTTCGCTTGGCGGCGACCTCGAAGTCTCCCGCCTCGGCCTGGGCTGTATGGGCATGTCCGCCTACTACGAGGGCTACGGCGACGAAGCGGAGTCGGTACGCACCATCCGTCGGGCTGCCGAAATCGGCATCACGCTGCTCGACACGGCCGAGGTCTACGGCCCCTTCCTCAACGAAGAACTGGTCTCGCGTGCGGTCGCGAACCGGCGCGACGACTATGTGATCGCGACCAAGTTCGGTCAGCTCACCCACCGCGACGGGCCCGTCGTACGCAAGCTCGACAGCTCGCCGGAGAACATCCGCGTCGCCGTCGAAGGCTCGTTGCGCCGGCTCGGCACCGACCGGATCGACCTGCTCTACCAGCACCGGGTCGACCCCTCCGTGCCGATCGAGGAGACCGTCGGCGAGATGGCCCGGCTGGTCGCCGAGGGCAAGGTGCTCCACATCGGACTCTCCGAGGCCTCGGCCGAGACGATCCGTCGGGCGCACGCGACTCATCCGATAGTCGCCCTGCAATCCGAGTACTCGCTGTGGACGCGCGACATCGAGGACGCGGTGCTGCCGCTGCTCCGCGAGCTCGGCATCGGCCTGGTCGCGTACTCCCCGCTCGGCCGAGGCTTTCTCACCGGCCGTTACGCGACCCCGCAGGATCTGCCGAGCGACGACTTCCGAAGCACGCTTCCCCGGTTCAGTGCCGACAACTTCGCGGACAACCTGCGGATCGTCGACGAGGTACGCGCGGTCGCCGAAGAGGTCGGCGCCACCCCGGCCCAGGTCGCCATCGCCTGGTTGCTGGCGCAGGGGCCGGACATCGTGCCGATCCCGGGTACGACGCAGGTCTTCCGACTGGAGGAGAACGCGGCCGCCGAGTCGCTGGTGCTGGCCGACGAGCAGCTCAACCGGTTAAGCGCGATTCGCCCACCGGTCGGTGACCGCTACGCCGACATGACCTCCATCGACCGTTAGGACTCCGCCCGCTTCTCCCGCGCGCGGCGCTTGCCTTCGTGCATCGCGACCACGCGGGCGATCGGGATGGTGTGCCCCTCCTCGACCAAGCCGGGGTCGAGCCGTTGCGGCGGCGGCATCAGCTCCGCCCACGGATCGCCGGACGCCAGCGCCGCGGCGGCCGTGTGAACCGTGTAATCGGTGGGCACGGCCGCCTCCAACGCGTCCCACGGCACTGGGAACGACACCGGCACTCCGGGGCGCAGGCGCGGGCTGTAGGCGGAAACCACCGTCGCGCCGCCGGCCCGCGTGGAGTCGAGGAAGACCTTGCCCTCGCGCTGTTCGACGATGAACGCGGTGGTCGCGAGCGCCGGGTCGAGGCGCTCGGCCCGCGCCGCGATTGCCCGGGTCGCCGCCGCCACGTCGTCGTGGGCCGGGCCATCCGCCAGGGGTACGAACACGTGGGCGCCCTTGGCCCCGCTGGTCTTGGCCGCGCCCGCCATCCCGCACGCGCTGAGCACCTCGCGCACGAGCAGCGCTGCCTGTGCGGCCAACCGAAACGGTTCACCTTCGGGTGGGTCGAGGTCCATGATCAGGTGCGTCGGGTGAGTCCAGTCGCTATGCAGCGCCAAGCCAGGGTGGTATTCGACCGCCCGCTGGTTGGCGAACCAGATCAGCGTCCGCCGGTCGTTGCATAGCCCGTAGCTGACCATCCGCCGGGACCGGTCGGCCCAGACATCGGCCCGGGCGACCCAGTCGGGCGTGTACTTGGGCAGGTTCTTCTGCATGAACGGCGGCTGCCCGGGCCGCACCCGGATCACCGACAGCGGCCGATCCCGCAACGCCGGAACCATCCGCTCGTGTACGGCATCCAGATAGTCGACCAGGTCGCGCTTGCTCGCGCCGGCGCCGTCGAACAGCTCCTGGTCGAGGTTGGTCAGCGGCACTCCGTCGCGCTCTTCACCAGCCATGCGCCCTATGTTTCCACGACCGAGCGGCGCCGGTACGCACTCGGTGACACCCCGTTCCAACCGCGGAACGCGCGATGGAACGAGGTCGGGTCGGTGAACCCGAGTAGGAACGCGACCTCGCCGTCGGTGAACCCGGTATCAGCGAGGTATGCGCGGGCGTGCTCGTTGCGCACCTCGTCGAGCAGTCGGCGAAAGGTCGTGCCCTGCTCGTGCAGCAATCGTTGCAGCGCGCGCCCGCTCATCGCGAGGTCCCGCCCGACGGCACTGACGGTCGGCCGCTGGCCGCGCAACCGGTCCGCGATGGCGCGGCGCACGCGGGTGAGCGCGTCGTCGGTGGTGGCCGGCGTGCGTTTCTCCAGGTACGGCAGGAGCGCGCGGAGCAGGTCGGGATTGTGGCTGAGGAACGGGCGAGCGGCGTCGACCGCCCCGAACGCGATCGTGGTGACCGGCCGACCGAGGTGGATCGGGCAGCGGAAGTAGTCGTGGTGCGCCAGGTTGACCGTTTCAGCAATGAGCTCGATCCGACGCGGGGCGAGGTCGGACACCGGGTGGCGCGCCGCGCCACCTCGACCAGGAAGGCGAGCTCGGCGTCGACCAGCACACCGGGCGGACGCTCACCGGGCCAGCGCCATTCAAGCGTGACCAGCCCATCCGAATTGGACAGATCCAGCGTCTCCGGCGTCAGGATGCGCTTGTACGCGGCCACGGTGGCGAGAGCAGCGCCCACCGTCGCGGCGCCGAGGATGGCGAGGAAGAGCGGTTCGGTGTGGTCGGCGCGCAGCGCCTGGGCCAGCCGGATGCCGATCGCCGGGTCGCCGCTCGCGTCCTCGACCGCCTGCCAGAGCGCGAAGTAGTCCGGCACTGTCAGGCGGGCGCCGGGCACGTCGAGCAGGCGGGGTGGCAGGCCGGCCAGGGCAAGCACATCAGCCACTGCGATGCCCTGCTCGGCCAGCGCCGCCGCGAGCCCAACCGGCGGCTTGCAGCGCGCGGATGTCATTGCTCACCGTCCGACGGCGCGGCGGCGAGCCTGATCGGTGGCTTACCGCGGATGAACGCCATTTTGTCACCCGCCAGGCGCTGCGGCGAGCCTTGCCTACCGGCTGACAGCGGTCGGACGTCACTGGTCACCCACCGCGCTGCTACGGCGAGCCATGCCTACCGGCTGACAGCGGTCGGACGTCACTGGTCACCCGCCGGGCCGCTGCGGCGAGCCATGCCTACCGGCTGACAGCGGTCGGACGTCACTGGTCACCCGCCGGGCCGCTGCGGCGAGTCCTGCCCGTGGGCTCACAGCGGTCGGAGGTCACTGGTCACCCGCCGGGCCGTTGCGGCGAGTCCTGCCCGCAGGCTGACAGCGGTCGGACGTCGTCACCGGTCACCCGCCGGGCGCTGCGGCGAGCCATGCCTACCGGGTCACAGCGCTCGGAGGTCACTGGTCACCGGCCGTCCGGCGGCCACGATCGCTGCGGTCAGCAGCAGTCCGAGCAGGTAGTGGCTGGGTATCGCGGCGATGATCGCGACCCGGGCCTGCGTCGTGGCGAAGATGCCGTCGTCGCGAAGCGTCAGCCACATCATCCAGTCGATGGTGGCGCTGCCGAACTGGTAGGCGGCTAGGGCTGCTGCGATTCCCCGGTGCGGTTGGTGGCGTAGCAGCCATGCGATGGCCGCCTGAACGGCCAGCGAGACGCCGAGCAGCTTGAGCGTCCAGTGCCCGTCGGCGTTGAGGCGAAACCCGTACAGCGGCTCGACCAGGCTTGGTGGGGTAAGGGCGACGACCGTGTACGCCGCCTCCACGACTGCGATGATCGTGAGTGCCCTGCTCAACCGGTTCATGCCGGCACCGGGCGCGGCGTGGCCGGGCGGTTGGTGAGTAGCTGCCACGGCGTCCGGCCAAGCACCAGGGGGAGGCCGATGAGAGTGCCTGCCACGAGTACGAGGTCACCAGCCGCGAGCAGCGTGATGAAGGTGCCGGCGCTGTCGCCGAAGCCGAGTGTGAACGTCGCGATCACGAAGCTGAACCGGATAATGCCGTTCCAGAACGGGAACGCGCCGTACTGCTGGAGGTCCATCGCGGACAGCAGCAGCACGATGCCGGCGAACAGGCCCATGAGTGCGGGCAGCCAGACCCAGAAGTCGGAGTACGGCGGTGCGACGCCGAACGCGTCGAGGGCGCCCGGCGTCAGGAAGACGATCACCGCGCTCGCGTTGTACAGGCCGGCGGCGCGGACGAACCAGTTCATGAAGCGCATGACTGGAGCATCCGCGCCGCCGGTGGGGCCGGACAATGGCAAACCGCGCCAGCCGGCTGGCCGAACCCGCCTGCGTCAGTCGGGGGGTGGGGCGTGCATCAACCAACGCATGACGAGCCCGGCGATATACGCGAGGCCGAACGCGACGAACTGCCAGAGGGCATCGTGGCCCCGCCAGGACAGCACGCCCATGTCTCCGGCGATGAAGCCGACGAACAGGAAGTACGTGATGACCGCCAGACCGAGGCTGTAGCGCCAGTCGGGGATCAGGACCGCGCCCACGATCGTCGCGATCGCCAGGCCGGCCATTCCGAGCGGGAGGGGCACGGAGGCCAGCATGATCGTGAGTACGACGACCGCGACGGAGCCGATTCCAAGCTCGAGTCCGGGGGTCACCCGGGGGGTCGTCGGGTGCCGAGTTATTGCCATGCGCCCAGCTCAGCGCGGGTACGATCACGCATCCACGATCTTGACGGGTTCGCTATGCGGGTCGCGCGTGTCTTGACGTACCCCTGATTTGTGCCTTGCTTCACACACTAAAACTTTTCGTGTTGTGCAAGATTGGCCGGTATGGTGTGCGGCGTGAACACCGCACCAGTACTGGGTCGTCGCGACAGGAAGAAGCTGGCCACCAGGGCCGCGCTCTCTGCCGCAGCCCTGCGGCTGGTGGCCGAGCACGGGCTCGAGCACGTCACGGTCGAGCAGATCAGCGAGGCGTGCGACGTCTCCTCGCGGACGTTCTTCAACTACTTCGCCAGCAAGGACGAGGCGGTGCTCGGCAGCGACAGCGAAATCGGCGGCACGCTCGAACTGTTCCGCTCACTGCCGGCCGACATCGGCCTGTTCGAGGCGCTCCGGCTGGCGTTCGTCCCGGTGATCCACCAGATGGAGGACCACCGGGAGATGGTCAGCCTGCGGATGCGGGTGGTCGGCGACAATCCGCAGTTGCTGCCGCGGCTGCTTGCCACCAGCGTTGAGTCCGAGCTTGCGGTGGCATCGGCGATCGGTGATCGGCTCGGGCTGCCTGCCGGCCACAGCTACCCGGGGGTTGCGGCCGCGGTTGCTGGCGCTGCGTTTCGGGTCGCGCTCATGCGGTGGGCCAATGCCGAACCGGTTGAGCGACCGGCGACTCTCGCCAAGTTGGTTGACGAGGCGTTCGACATGGTCGCCAGCGGACTCGCCGAGCCACCACGAGACGGTGGGTCGCGATGAAGGCGTGAGCGGAGAGAAGTGGGCGCAGTCCGAGAACGCGCAGCCGGTCCGGCGGGACTAGCCACCCAGGGGCGTTGGCAATCCCCGGAGGCGGAGCTGTCCCGGAGGGCCGGGCTGCCTGCACAGGCTGAGGTTCGCGGCAAGCTGAGCCTGTGCCGCGGAGGCAGATCCATTCGGGCAGGCTGACCATCCCGACAGTTCGGCTATCCCGATGGGCGGACCGCATCCCGAGGCTGAGCGACCGCTAGAGCGAAGCCGCTGGAACCAGAGCGACCGGCGAAAGCTGAACCACTGCCGACAGGCGTGAGCGAGCGCCGAAAACCTGAACCACCGCCGACGAGCCCGAGTCACCACCGAAGATCACGAGCGACCGTCGAGAAGGCTGAACCACCCCGGAAAGTACGAGCCACTCCGAAAGCCGAGATCCCTCCCGAAAGCCCACCCACGTCGAGAAGGTCGAGCCGCCCACGAGGGGGGCTCACCCCGAGAAGCTGAGCCACCCGCGTGGTTGGCCCATCCCGAGATGCCGGGCCAACCGCAAGGTTGGCCATCCCGAGATGCTGGGTCATCCGTGAGGGTGGCCAACCCCCCAGAAGCTGAGCCACCCCGAGTAATCCGGTCTGAAATCGCGTCCTCTGAGTCGCCGGGCCGGCGCACACCCCTCCACTAAGGACAGTTAATGACCGACGTCACCACCTCGCCCGAGCCGGCCGCGGCGGCTACGCCCGAGTCGCCGGTCGGCGGCCAGGCGCCCGCGCGAATGTCTCAGCGTGAGGTGCTCCAAGCCCTGTCCGGCCTGATGGTCGGGCTTTTCGTCTCGATTCTCGCGTCGACGATCGTCGGCAACGCGCTGCCGCGCATCATTGCCGACCTCAACGGCAGCCAGTCCGTGTACACCTGGATCGTCACCACCGAGCTGCTCGCGATGACCGCCACCGTGCCGCTCTGGGGCAAGATGGCCGACCTTTACAGCCGCAAGCTGCTGATCCAGCTTTCGCTGGCGCTGTTCGTGGCGGGCTCGCTGATCGCCGGCTTCACGCCCAACGTGGAGGTGCTGATCCTGAGCCGGGTCGTACAAGGCGTCGGCGCCGGCGGCATGACCGCACTCGCGATGATCGTCATGGCAGCGATGATCCCGCCGCGGGAGCTGGGTCGGTACTCCGGCATCTTCGGCGCCGTCTTCGGCGTCGGCACGATCGCCGGTCCGCTGATCGGTGGCGTACTCGTCGACACGAGTTGGCTCGGCTGGCGCTGGTGCTTCCTGCTGGGCGTACCGTTCACCCTGCTCTCGATCTTCCTGCTCCAGCGGACGCTGCACCTCCCGGTCGTACGCCGCAAGGTCCGGATCGACTGGCTCGGCGCCCTGCTGATCACCGCGGGCGTCTCCACCCTGCTGATCTGGTCCACCCTCGCGGGCAGCAAGTTCGCGTGGGCGTCCTGGCAGACCGCCGTGCTGGTGGCCGCCGGCATCGTGATCCTGGCGCTGGCTGTGCTGGTCGAGTCGCGCGCCCCCGAGCCGATCATCCCGCTGAACATCTTCCGCAACCGAACCGTTTCACTTGCCACCATCGCCTCGATCCTGGTCGGCGTGGCGATGTTCGGCGGGACGGTGTTCCTGGCCCAGTACTTCCAGGTCGCCCTCGGCAAGTCCCCGACCGTGGCCGGCCTGATGAGCCTTCCGCTGATCTTCGGTCTGCTGGTCTCGTCGACGGTCGCCGGCCAGCTGATCACCAAGACCGGCAAGTGGAAGATCTACCTGGTAAGCGGCGCGCTGGTGATGACCGTTGGCATGCTGCTGCTCGGCACGATCGGCGCTGACACCAGCGTGGTGCTGATCTCGGTGTTCATGGCGATCCTCGGCGTCGGCGTCGGCATGCTGATGCAGAACCTGGTGCTGGCCGCGCAGAACGACGTACCGGCCGGGGAGCTCGGCGCCGCCACCTCGGTGCTGACGTTCTTCCGCAGCATGGGCGGCGCCATCGGCGTCAGCGCCCTGGGCGCGGTCCTGGCGAGCAAGGTCACCAGCGGCCTCACCGAAAAGCTGGGCGCGCAGGCCGGCGGCGGCTCCGGCACCGCAGCGGTCCCGGACCTGAAGGACCTCCCAGAACCGATCCGCCAGATCATCGCCGACGTGTACGGCTCGGCCACCGCCGAACTGTTCCTGATCGGCGCGCCGATCGCCTTCCTCGCCGTGATCGCGGTGGTCTTCATCAAGGAGAAGCCCCTGTCCACGCTGACCGGCGACGAGCGGCTCGCCGCGGAGACGACCGCCGTCCACTAAAAAGTGCGTGAGGCCCCCTTGCCGGTGCGGAAGGGGGCCTTTCGCATGTCCTTGTGCGGGCGACTGGAACGGTTAAGCGCGGCCTGGCAGAGCTGGCTTGAGCGAGTGGCCCGCCGGGGGTTGAGCGCCTCGGCCAGTGCGGCGGTTCTGCGCGTTGGCGACGCCAGAGCGAGTGGAGGCACGGCACGGCAACGCCAGGTACGGCCGGCCCAGGCCAGGGGCAGGCGCGGCACGGCTAGGCGGCGGCATGCTCCGGCCACGCCGGGTTCGGCCAGGCGGACACGGCCAGGCGGCGGCACGGCAAGGTGGCATGGCCACGCGCGGCCAGGCACCGCGAGGCGGAGCGGGCCACGCGCGGCTCCGGGCCGGCTATGTCGCCCTGGTCAGGTCATGCCGTGCGGAGCCACCGAGCGGCGTCGGCGATGACGTAGCCGTTGGTGTTCTCCGTGCGGATCAGCAGGCTGCCGCCAGTGCCAGCCGCAAAGGCATAGGAACCCAGCGACACCCATGACCCACCACTGCCCCGCTGGTCGACCGATCGCGTGGTCACGCCGGCGCTGTGGACGATGTCGATCGGTACGTTGCTGGCCCGGTTCGGGTCTGCGGTCCAGCGCAGGTAGACCGTGTACGTGCCGGCCTCCGGCAGCGACGGCCGGAAGCGTAACCGGTTAACCCCCTTGGCCGTGTTGCCGTCGTGCTCATAGTCGGTCCCCCAATAGCCACCGATCGACGTGCTCGACACCCACGTGCCGGCGCGCGTCACGGACGGGTCGTGGCTGTCCACGACCACTTCGCCCGGCGCCGAGGGTGGCGGCCATTGCAGGAGCTGACCGTCGGCCAGCAGGCGGGCGCGCAACGTGGCGTACGGGACCGCCTGCACCGACGACGACGCGGTCAGGGCCAGCATCGCCGCGGTGGCCGCCGACTGGCCGAGGATCATGAAGACCGGTTCCATACGGATCGAGCCGTACGCGACGTGGCTAGCCGCCAGACACACCGGGACCAGCAGGTTCGCACACTGCGCCTCGGCGGGCACGATCGAGCGGTAGCTGATCCCGTACGGTCCGGGCACGCCGATCTGCACGTCGCCTTCGTTCTTGACCAGCCCGCCCACCACCACCCGCTGGCAGTTGTGGGAGTCCATTGTGTAGCTGGCGAGCCCCACTGGATCCGGAATCGGCGATTGCCCGCGGCAGTTGAGCTCAGTCATGACGTGCGCGGAAATCATCCTGCGGGCCTCGCGGACGTAGAGCTGCGGCGGCCAGCCACCGCTGGTGGTGAACTCGTCCGCGGCCAACCCCCACGACGCGGTCGCCGAGCGGATCGACGCGGGCAGGCGGGGATCGTTGGCCAGGAACCACATCAAGCCCTGCTGATAGGTGCGGTGGTCGGCGGCGATGCTGTCGCGCACCGCGTACGAGGCCGTGGGATACGCGTAGTTGCCACCGATGAGGTCGGTGGAGAACGCGCCGTTGTTGTTCGAGTCCGTCTTGCCGGCGCCGACGCCGTGCGTGGTGAAGAACGGACCGTTCCAGCCAGCCTGCACGTAGCGGAGCAGCAGCTCGTAACGCGCGGCGTCGTAGCCCGCCGGCCGAGGGAACGGAAGACGGGACGCCGCCTGGGTCAGGCACATCCGGTAGTTGTAGGCCTGGATCAGCCCGTCACCGGAGCCGGCCGGCGCGACCGGCGTGGACGAGATGCCCGGCAGCAGGCCCGACGAGGGGCTCCCCGCCACGACATAGGGCGAGACCGGGAAGTTGAACTGGTGTCCACTCCGGACCTGCACACCGTTGATGGTCTCTCCGTAGGTGGCGTTGCTCTCCCGACCCACAGTCCACGACACCCCGGCCCGATCCATCAGGTCGCCCTCGTAGGACGCGTCGACGAACATCAGACCCTGGAACGCCTGCCCGTTATCGCCGATGACCGAGACCAGCCGGTTGCCCGACTTGCTGACCGTCGCCAGCCGCAGTCCGAAATAGACCGGGACACCAGCCGCGGCGAGCATCTCGTCGAACACCGTCCGCGCCACGTGCGGCTCGAAGGTGAACCGGGCGGGGGAGGTCGGGGTCACCGGCGTTCCCGCGTACGCCGCGTGGATCCGTCGGTAGAACTCGCCCGCGATTCCCTTGATGGACGCGGCCGTTCCGCTGTCCGTCTGGCCCAGCCCGCCGGTCGTCAGACCGCCGAGATGGTTCGACGGCTCCAGCACGACCGCCGTCCGGCCCATGCGGCGGGCCTGGATCGCGGCCACCAGGCCACCGGCGGTGGCGCCGTAGACGACGAGGTCGGCGGATACGACCGGCGCGGCGAGCGCCGATGGAGACAGGCCACTGGCGAGGACGGCAAGACCGCCGACGCGCAACAGGCCACGACGAGAGATGGACGGCACGAAGCTCTCCTCCCGGATCGGGGTGAGCGCGCCGCCGCTCGTACATCGATGACTCTAACGCCGTCCGGGCGCCTTCTCCACTACGACGGTCGTCGACTTGATGACGGCCGTGGCCACCGAGCCCACCCGCAGGTCGAGCTCGTCGACCGCTTCGCGGCTCATCAGCGAGACGATCCGGAACGGGCCGGCCTGGATGTCGACCTGCGCCATCACCCCGTCCTTGACCACCGCGGTGACGATCCCGCGCAGCCGGTTGCGGGCCGAGGTCTCGCCACCCTCGGCCTGCTCGTGCTGGGCCCGCGCGAACGCCGCGAGCTCGGTGCCCTCGACCAGCCGGTGCCCGTGCTCGTCGCGCTCGGCGGGTAGCTTGCCGGCGTCGATCCACCGGCGCACCGTGTCGGGGCTGACGCCGAGCAGCTCAGCCGCCTCGCTGATTCGAAACCGCACCACACTGCCACCCTACGCAGCCGGCGGGTCCGACTCACTCAGCGCGCCGTCGAGCCGCAGCCAGCGCGTGATCCCGAGGGTGTGCAGGAAGCCCAGGTCGTGACTCGCGACAACCAGAGCGCCCTGGTACGCGGCCAGCGCCTCGCCGAGCTGGCGCGTGCTGGCCAGGTCGAGGTTGTTGGTCGGCTCGTCGAGCAGCAACAACTGCGGCGCCGGTTCGGCCAGCATCAGCGCGGCCAGCGTGGCCCGGAACCGCTCGCCGCCGGAGAGCGAGCCGACCGGCCGCTGTGCCCGGGCCCCACGGAACAGGAACCGGGCCAGTCGCGCGCGGATCGCGTTGTCACCCGCCTCCGGCGCGAGCCGGTGCACGTTGGCCACAATCGACAGATCATCGTCGAGTACGTCGAGTCGCTGCGGCAACAACCGCACCGGCACGGCCACGTCGACCTCGCCGCGTTCGGCCGGCAACCGTCCGGCGAGCGCGGACAGCAACGTGGTCTTGCCGGAGCCGTTGGCGCCGAGTAGGGCGATCCGCTCTGGCCCGTACACGTCCAGGTCGATCCGCGCACCGTTGCGCAGCACGGCGTCACGCACAACGGCCACCCGGCGCAGCGCGGGCACCGCCGTCGCCGGGAGGTCGACCCGGATCGTGGCGTCGTCGCGGACCGCGTCCTCGGCCGAGGTCAACCGGTCAAGCGCGCTCGCGAGCCGGTCCTCGTGCAGGCCGCGGTACTTGCCGGCGGACACCTGCGCCTCGCGTTTGCGCTGGTTCATGATGGCCTTCGGCTCACGCTTGGTGTCCCATTTCTTCTGGCCGAAGCGGACCCGTCGGGCCAGCGTCACGTGCGCGTCGGCCAGCTCCCGCTTCTGGCGCCGCACGTCGCTCTCGGCGGCCCGCACGGCACGCTGCGCGGCCTCCTGCTCGACGGCCAGCGCGTGCTCGTACTCGCTGAACGAGCCGCCGAACAGCCGTAGGCCGCCGTCGTGCAGCTCCGCGACCTGGTCGGCCAGGTCCAGCAGCTCGCGGTCGTGGCTGACCAGCAGCAGGACGCCGGACCACGCGGCCACCGTGGCGTACAGCCGTTCCCGCGCGGCCCGGTCGAGGTTGTTGGTCGGTTCGTCGAGCACGAGTACGCCCGGGCGGCGCAGCAGTTGGCCCGCGAGCCCGAGCAGGACCGCCTCGCCGCCGGAGAGCGCGCCCACCGGCCGGTCCAGGCCGACGTGGCCTAGGCCGAACCGGTCAAGCGTCTCGCGGGCGCGATCGTCGACGTCCCAGTCGTCACCGATCGTCGTGTAGTGAACCGGATCAGCGTCGCCGCGCTCGACCGCGGCCAGTGCCCGCCGGGTCGCGGCGATGCCGAGCACGTCGTCGACCGGGCGGCCGGCGTCGAGCGTCAGGTCCTGCGGCAGGTAGCCCAGCGTGCCCTCGACCCGGACGGTGCCCCGGGCCGGCGTGAGCGCCCCGGCGACCAGGCGCAGCAGCGTGGACTTGCCGGAGCCGTTGGTGCCGATGAGGGCGGTGCGGCCGGTGCCGAGGACCAGGTCGAGCCCGTCGAACACGGGCTCGCCGTCAGGCCAGGAGAAGGTGAGGTCGGATATCAGGATGGCAGGAGACATGGCGGTCCTCCAGGGTTGTCGGAAACGTCGACAACCTCAGATCCGCATCGGCCCTGCCCCTCTCTGTCCGTTGATCGACTACGTTAGCGCGGCTCAACCGCTCAACTCAATCGATTAACGGGGCAGCCGAGTCCGCGAACGGGCTAGCCGTCCGCGGAGCGGTCCAGAAGGCGGCGCGGCTAGTTCTTCGGTCCGATCAATCGATTAACGGGCAGCCGAGACCGCGAATGCGATAGTCGTCCGCGGAGCGGTCCAGAAGGCGGCGCGCGGCTAGCTCTGCGGTCCGATGTAGACGGCGCGAAGCCGAAGCGGAGTCCGCCGCTCGTACTCTTCCATCGCGTGCGCCAGCCAGCCGGCGACACGGGCGATCGCGAAGATCGCTTCACCGGCGCCGGTGGGCATCCCGGCCGCCCGGGTCAGCGTCGCGAGCGCGAAGTCGATGTTGGGTTCGGGCAGCCGGCGCCGGCTGGCGGCCGCGATCAGCGCCTCGGCGCCGCGCAACACCGGATGGTCCGGCGCTGCGGCGGTGATCCGGTTAAGCAGGGCGCCGGCGCGGCCGTCGCCCGACTTGTAGACCGCGTGGCCGAAGCCGGGAATCCGCTCGCCACGACGCAGCAGCAGCCCGATCGTCTCGTCGGCGTCGGCGGGGTCCGCGACCGCGTCGAGCAGGGCCTCGGCGCCGAGCGAGGCGCCGCCGTGCAGGGTGCCGCTGACCGTGGCGAGCCCGGCGGCGACCACCGCATAGGGGTCGGCCCGGACCGACGCGGCCACCCGCGCTGCCAGCGTCGAGGCGGCCAGCTCATGGTCGGCGAGCAGCACCAACGCAGCCCGAATGCCGTCGATGAACCGGTTCTCCGCCCCGAGCCGAGCCGCCAACCGCCCCGCGATGCTGTCCTCGACGGCCTGGCCCGGAGCGTTGGGGTCAGCCCCGTGGGCCGCGAAGCCCGCCCCGCCGGTCTGGGCGGCGGAGCCCGCGTCGCTGACCACTGCGTCGCTGGCCCGAGCCGCAGAACCCGCCCCCGCGCTCGGGGCTGGGAGGCAGTCGACGATGCCAGCTACCAGCGCCCGCCCGATGTCGACCACCGCACCCGGATCCAGGTTGCCCCGCAGCGGGTCGGTCACCGCCAGCGCAGGCACGACGGCCTGGATCCGATCGAGCAGCAGCACCTTGCCAGGCAGCGCCGCGCCAGCCGCCCGCCCCGCCCTCAGCGCCGCCTCGCCCGCCCGCCACACCCGCGGACCCGAAGAGAGCTCCCCGGTCCACAAAAGCTCAGCGACCGACTCGAACGACGCCGACGAGGCCAGGTCGAGAGCGTCATGACCCCGATAGAACGGCCGGTCCGCGCCGAGCGCGGTGATCCGGGACTCGATCACCACTTCCGAGGCGCCGGTGGGCCGCTGGCGGGGACGGCCGCGCCGGGCCAGGCGCTCGACCTCGGCCGGGTCGAACAGGCTCTGGCCCGAGGGGGACTGGCGGCGGCCGAGCACACCGCGGCTGACGTACGCGTACAGCGTGGCTGGCTTCACACCCAGCCGCTCGGCCGCCTCGGCCGCCGTCAACCAGCCCGTGAGCTGCTCCATCGTGCCTCCGTACTCACGCAGATGTTGATTTTAGTCAACATTGACTGCTCGCAACCCATGCTGTCAACCTGAGGTTATGCCACGCATTCATTTCCTCGACGTCACCAACCGGGACGGCGTGCAGACGGCCCGGACCGGGCTGTCCAAGTTCGGCAAGACGATGGTCAACTTCTACCTGGGAAAGCTCGGGGTCGCGCAGTCCGAGATCGGCTTCCCGTTCCTGTTCCACGAGGTGCCCTATGTGCGGGCGCAGGTGGCGCTGGCCGAGGCGGGCGCTTTCGGTGACCTGCGGCTGTCGGGCTGGACCCGGGCGGTGGCCGGAGACGTAACAGCGTCCACGCCGCTCGGCCTCAAGCACTACAACCTGTCGATCTCGACCAGCGACCAGATGTTGCGCAACAAGTTCCGGGGCAAGTTCGACCGGGCCGCCGTGGTCGCGGAGATGGTCGGCGCGGTGCGGGCGGCCAAGGAGGCCGGCGTCGCGACCGTCGGCGTCAACGCGGAGGACGGCTCGCGGACCGATTTCGGGTTCCTGACCGAGTTCGCGTTGGCGGCGAAGGAGGCGGGTGCCGACCGGGTGCGCTACTGCGACACGATCGGTGGCGAGACACCCGGTCGGATCGGGGAGCGGTTCGCCAAGCTGGCCAGCGCCGTCGGCATGCCGGTCGAGACGCACTGCCACAACGACCTGGGCATGGCGGTGGCCAACTCGGTCGCGGGCGCGCTCGGTGACCTCGACGCCGGCCAGGACGCCTGGATCAACACCTGTGTCAACGGGATCGGTGAGCGCTCCGGCAACGCCGATCTGGTCTCGACGATCCTCGCGCTCCAGAACGGGTTCGGCGTCGCGGACCGGGTGGAGATCGGCGATCCGTTGGACCTGTCGTGGGCACGGCGGTTCGCCTACTGGGCCGCGTACGCCTTCAATCAGCCCTTGGCGATCAACCAGCCGGGGGTGGGGCGCAACGCGTTCGCGCACGAGTCGGGCATCCACGCCGACGGCGCGCTCAAGGACCATCGGAATTACGAGTTGTACGACGAGGATGTGCTCGGCCCGTTCCCGGCGGATTGGCACGAGCGGCGCGGTCGGGTGGTGTTGACCGGCGAATACGGCGGCATGGCCGGTTTCCGGCACGTCATGGACGGGCTCGGGGTCACGGTCGCGGAGCCGGAGCTGACCTTCAAGCTGGTGCAGCTCTGCAACGCCTCGACCGGCCGCCCGCTCACCGACGACGAGTTGCGCCTCATCGCGGCGTATCCGCACCAGTTGGCACTGCTTTATCCCGGTCTGCTGGCGTAACAAATTCTGTCGGTGGGTTCCGATACCGTCTATGGGTCATGGGGACCCGGGTGGGGGAGACGGTCATCGGGCGGGAGCATCCCGCCTCGATGCTGCGCGTCGAGGTCGACCGGGTGACGGAAAGCCACGGTGGGCTGGTGCTGGTCACCGGCGAGGCCGGCATCGGCAAGACCACGCTGGTGGCCGGCGCCGTCGACGAGGCCCGGGCGCGCGGGGTGACGGTGCTCGGTGGGCGCTGCTGGGATTCGGAGAGCGCACCCGGCTACTGGCCGTGGGTGCAGGTGCTGCGCGGGCTGCGCCGGCACGCCACCCCAGACCAGTGGGCGGAGATCCAGGAGGCCGGCGGCGGCGCGCTCGCGGTGTTGCTCGGCAAGACCTCAAACCCTGACACCGAGGCATTCACGTTGTACGACGGGGTCACCGCCGCGTTGGTCGCCGCGTCCCAGCACGCGCCGGTCATGGTTGTCTTCGACGACCTGCACTGGGCCGACCCGGCCTCGCTGCGGTTGCTGGAGTTCGCGGCGCAGCACACGTGGTTCGAGCGGCTGCTGCTGGTCGGCACCTACCGTGACGTCGAGGTCGAGTCGGCCGCGCACCCGCTTCGGCCGCTGCTGCTTCCGTTGCAGGCCAAGGCGACCACGGTCACCCTGACGGGGCTCGAGCCGGCCGATGTGGGCGCGCTGATCGAGCGGGCGGCGGGTCGGGCGCCGACCGACGACGTGGTCGCCGAGGTGCACCGGCGCACCGGCGGCAACCCGTTCTTCGTCGAGCAGACCGCCCGGTTGTGGCGGGCCGACGGCTCGTTGACCGCAATACCGCCAGGTGTACGCGACGCGGTGCGCCGCCGGCTCGACCTGCTGCCGGGTTCGTTGGTCGAGTTGTTGACCGCCGGTTCGGTGCTCGGCCACGAGTTCCACCGGCAGTTGCTGGCCGCGGTCGTCGCCGAGCCGGTGCCGCAGGTCGACCGCCTGCTTGACCAAGCGATCACGGCGCGGCTGGTGGTCGGCCGGGGCGGCGGGCGGTTCGCGTTCAGTCACGACCTGGTCCGCGAGACCCTTTACGACGGGCTCTCGGACGACGCCCGCCGGGTCCGGCACGCCGCGGTGGTGCGGGCGGTCGACGAGGCGCCGGGTTTGCGCGGCCGACTGTTCCCGGCCGATCTGGCCCGCCACGCGTACGCGGCCGGCGGCGAGATCCCGTCGGCGCAGGCGGTCGACCACCTGGTGGCCGCCGCCACCGACGCCTCGGGCCGGCTCGCGCCCGAAGAGGCGCACAACCACTTCCGGCGCGCGCTGGAACGCGTCGAGGACCCGGCCCGGCGGGTGAAGCTCCACCTGGACCTCTCGATGGAGCTGTTCCACGGCCGCTCCCGCGACGACGCCTGGGCGCAGATCGAGGCCGCCGCCGAGGTCGCCCGCACGCTCGACGAGCCCTCGGTGCTGGCCCGGGTGGCACTTGTCGCCGAGCGCCACCGCGGCCCCCAGAGCAGCCGCACCGCCGTGATCGAGGCGTTGCTACGCGAGGCACACGCCCGCTACGTGGGCGGCGACGGTTCCGAGCTTTCCCGCGAGCGGTTGGTCGGCAACCTGATCGCCCGCACCGAGGCGGATGCCCGCGCCGACAACAACGACGAGGCGCTGGCGTTCAGCCTGTGGAGCCGGCACGACGCGATCTGGGGCGCGGGTTCGGCCCGGGAGCGCGCGGCCCTGATGACCGAGATGGAGACCGTCGCCACCCGCTCCGGCGACTGGCAGACAGCGGCCTTCGCAGTGTCGCTGCGCTGGGTGGCGTTGCTGGAGATGGGCGACCCGGGCTACTACGCGCAGGTGCAGGCGCTGCATGCGATGACCGAGCGGTTCGACGTCGCGATGGCCCGGCTCATGTCGACGATCGACCGCAGCATCATCGCGACCCTCCGCGGCGACTTCACCGAAGCGGCCGCCCTGCACCGAGACCTGGCCGGCTTCATCGACGGCGACCAGGACGAAAACGCCTACATGGGCCAGCACATCCGCTGGGCGCTGCTGATGCTGCGCGGCCGATTCACCGAGTCGGCCCAGCTGATCGGGACGCGGGTCGCCGCGCACCCGCCTTACTACCCGCTGGTCACCGCCCTCAACGCCGTCGCCCAGGGCGACCCCGGCCCCGGCCTGCGCCACGTGGCCGAGACCGACGCGGGAGACCGCAGCTACCAGCGCTGGATGCAGCCGCTGTTCCTGCGGCTGGTGGCGGAGCTAGCGGTGCTGACCCGCGACCCGGACCTGTGCGCCCGAGCCCGGGAGGCGTTCGAGCCTTATGCCGGCGAGTGGCTGGTGTCCCTCTACGGCTGCGATGTGAGCGGCCCGGTCGAGCTCTGGCTGGCCCGCGTCGACGCCGCCGAGGAACGGTGGGCCGAGGCGGCGGAGGGTTTCGCCCGAGCACACGCAGCGGCCGACGAGCTGGGCGCGCGGCCGTGGTCGGTCCAGGCCCGCCTCGGCCTGGCGACGGCCCGACTAGCTCAGGGCGCGGACGCGGCGGAGCTGCTGTCCGAAGTGGAGCGGGAGGCCACGGACCTCGACATGCCGCACGTGGCCGAAGAGGCTCGCACATTGGCAGCCCGGCCGCCGCGCGTCTCCGACCGGCCCGCGCCACGGGCGGGCGTCGTGCCTTCCTCCGGGCGCACTGGGGCGGGTCGAGACGGTGATGGCCCGGCGGCCTGGTCGCTGCCATGGGCGGATACCACGGTGGACGGCCCCGGCGGCTTCGCCGCCGGTCCAGGGAAGGCGGGCGCTCCCGCCGCCAACACCGGATCTGCGGTCGCACACCGCTCCCCGGGCACCGGCGGCACGCCGCTGGCAGGGGAGGACACGCTGCCAGCCGACACAGCGGTCGAACGCGCTCGTTCGGCGGGCGGGGGCGGTCTTGACGGCGCACCGGTCGACAGGGCTCTTCCCGCGGACGGCAGCGGCCGTGACGGCGCACCAGTCGACAGGGCTCGGTCCACGGGCGGCAGCGGTCTTGGCGGCGCACCGGTCGGACATGTGCGTCCCGCGGGCGGCGGCGACCATGGCGTTGCGCCGGGTGATACGGCCGGAGCATCGCCGGCCGAGTTCCGCCGGGAGGGCGACGTGTGGCGTCTGGCGTTCGCCGGTCACGTGGTGCATTTGCCGGACGCCAAGGGACTACGCGACCTCCATGAACTGCTGAGCCACCCTGGCGACGACATCGCCGTCGCGGTGCTGCTCGACCCGACGGCCGGCCCCGAGTTGTTGGCGGCGCGCCGGATGGGCGGCGACCCGGTGCTCGACGACGAGGCCAAGGCCCGCTACAAGCGCCGGCTGAGCGAGCTGGACGACGCGATCGACCTGGTCGCCCAGCGGGGCGACGAGAGCAAGCTGGCCACGCTCGACGCCGAGCGCCGCGCGTTGATCGACGAGCTCCGCGCGGCAGCCGGGCTTGGCGGCCGGACCCGCCGGCTGGGCGACGAGGCCGAACGCGCGCGAAAGACGGTGACGGCGCGAATCCGCGACACGTTGCGCAAAATCGACGAGCGACACCCGGACCTGGCCGCTCACCTTCGCGAAGCGGTCTCGACGGGTGCTACCTGCCGCTACGCACCGACCAGCACCACCACCTGGCGGCTATAGGCACCTCGGGCCGGCTTGACCGACTCGACCTGCCGCGGTCCCTTCGGCCTGGCGCCGAACGAGCACGCCAGGCCGGCTTGACCGACTCGACCTGCCGCGGTCCCCCGGCGTGGCGCCGAACAAGCACGTCAGGCCGCCTTGACCGACTCGACCTGCCGCGGTCCCCCGGCGTGGCGCCGAACAAGCACGTCAGGCCGCCTTGACCGACTCGACCTGCCGCGATGCCCCGGGCCTGGCGCCGAACAAGCACGTCAGACCGCCTTGACCGACTCGACCTGCCGCGATGCCCCGGGCCTGGCGCCAAACACGCACGCCAGGCCGGCTTGACCTGCTGGTCTCGAAGCTCTGAGCTCCGTCAGATCGCTCCTAGCAACTTCGCGGCCGCAGTCAGAAGGAAGGCGATCGCGAAGATATACATCAGGATTCGGTCGTGGGCTGCCGCGTTGGCCAGCGCCATGAAGGCGGTGGCAGGTCGGACCGGTGGGAAGGACGCAGCCTCTGATTTGGGCACCGGTTCGTCCGGCTGCGCTTCGGGTCCGGCAGCGTCAGGATCGGGCGCGCTGTGGGCTCCACCGACCGCCCCTTGTTGGCTGTGCCGCTGACGACGCCGGCTGCCACGAGGTCTCCGGCGATGGTGACTCTCGCCTGCGCTTTGCTCCTCCAGCTGCGACATCAGACGACCTTTCTCTGGGGCAGGGCAGTGGAACCGACTGTCCGGCGCGGACGGTCGGGCGCTTAAGAGACTCAGGCGTACGTGCTCTAGGGCTGGTCGGCTGCCGACGTCTTGGGGCAGGACATCAGGCCGCGAACGAAGATCATCGCCCTTTCATTTTTCGAAGGCATGAAATATTTCATGGCAACAAGAGGAGGCTACATATCACTCGAACTGGCGCCTAGATCGCGAAGTTTCGATTCACTCGAACGAGTGCTGCGTCGGTCCGGATGGGCGTTCCCAGCCGACCGGTCGGGGACAGTCGTGCTCGCAGCAAACGGAAAAGAACGGCCCCACGCCGAAGCGTGGGGCCGCCGTCGAACGAACCGACTACCGCCGGTTGTAGCGGTACATCGTGAGGAAGCCGAACACCGCCACGAAGCCGGCGCTCCAGGCGAACGTCCACATGATGCTCATGGCGTCAGGTGAGCCGGCCATCACCGAGCGGATGGCGTCGACCAGGTGCGTGATCGGGTTGACCTTGACGAAGGCCTGTAGCCAGCCCGGCATCGTGGACGGCTCGACGAAGACGTTGCTCAGGAAGGTCAGCGGGAACAGGACCAGCATGCTGACGCCCATCACCGACTTCTCGCTGCGCAGGACCAGGCCGAACATGGTCCAGACCCACGAGAACGCGAACGAGAAGACGACCAGCAGGCCGATGCCGGCGGCTACGCCCATCACGCCGCCGTCTGGGCGGAAGCCCAGGATCAGGCCCACGCTCAGGATTACCAGGGCCGCCAGGATGTAGCGGAGGACGTCGCCGAAGATCATGCCGACCAGGGCTGAGGGGCGCCAGACCGGGAGCGTACGGAAGCGGTCGAAGACACCCTTCTCAATATCGGTGTTGAGGCCTACGCCGGTGTACATCGTGATCATCACGACGCTGGTGACCATGATGCCGGGCAGGAAGAACTGCAGGTAGGCGCCCGTGCTGCCGGCCAGCGCGCCGCCGAACAGGTAGGTGAACATCAAGGTCATGATGATCGGGAAGGCGGTGACGTCGAAGAGCTGCTCGGGTACGTGCTTGATCTTCAGCATCGCCCGCCAGCCGAACGTCACCGACGCCGACCAGGCGCTCGGCCTTGGCGGTCGGGCACCGGGCGCGAGGACCGCGCCTAGGGTCTCGGGCGACGGTACGAAGACGGTCTGTAGGTCAGTGGAAGTGGCGGCGGTGCTCATCGGGCGGGCTCCATTTCAGCGGAGGGGGCAGCGGTCAGTGCCAGGAACACCTCGTCCAGGCTGGGCTGTCCGAGCGAGAAGTCGTCGACGACGATGCCCGAGGCGGCTAGCTCCGACAGCGCCCGCGCGGCCTGGGTGCTGGCTTCGAAGTCCGATCCGTCGACCCGGGCCGACAGCGAGACCGGATCGGCATCCGGCTCGACCGACGCGCCGAGCGCCCGCGCCAGCACCTCCAGCGCCTTCGGGCGGGCGCCGGCGTCGCGCAGTCGCACGTGGATGGTGCCCGAGCCGACCGACGACTTGAGCTCGCCGGGCGTGCCCTCGGCGATCACCTTGCCGTGGTCGATCACCGCGATCCGGGAGGCCAGACGGTCGGCCTCGTCGAGGTACTGGGTGGTCAGCAGGACGGTCGTGCCGTGCGCGACGACGGACCGGATGATCTCCCAGACCTGGCTGCGGCTGCGCGGATCGAGACCGGTGGTCGGCTCGTCGAGGAACAGCAGCTCAGGGGTGTTGAGGATGCTCGCCGCGATGTCGATCCGGCGCCGCATGCCACCGGAGTACTTCTTCACCTGGCGGTCGCTGGCATCGGTCAGGCCGAACGCGGCCAACAGCTCCTCGGCCCGGGCCTTCGCGGCCGGCTTGCGGTGGCCGAGCAGTCGGGCCAGCAGGATCAGGTTCTCCAGGCCGGTCAGATCCTCGTCGACCGACGCGTACTGGCCGGTCATGCTGACCTTGCCGCGGACGGCGTTGGCCTCGCGCACCACGTCGTGCCCGAACACCCGGGCAGAGCCGCCGTCGGGGCGGGTCAGCGTGGCCAGCACCCGGACGGCCGTGGTCTTGCCCGCGCCGTTCGGGCCGAGCAGGCCGTAGACGCTGCCAGCAGGCACTGACAGGTCGATGCCGTCGAGTGCGCGGGTCTCGCCGAACGTCTTCACCAACCCCGCAGCCTCGATCGCGGGGCCGGTTGGGCGGTCACTCATGATGGTTCCCTCCGTTGACAAAAGATCAAGAGACATAGGGGTGCGCGGCGCGGCCGGACCGCAGCGTGCGGCCCCACCACGAGAGCTGATCGAGCAGGACCTGAGCCGCCTGTACGGGAGACTCCCCGGCCAGAAAAGCCTCGAGATCGTCGCCGCCGTCGAGCAGGTCGACGCCGACCCAGTCGCGGACCGAGACCGCGTGCAGGGCGGTGAAGACCGTGCGGAGCTGGTCGACCGCGTGCTGCCCGGCCGAGCGGCAGCCGTACGACACGAAGCCGACTGGTTTCGCGTGCCACTCGTCGTACGCGAAGTCGATCGCCTGTTTGAGCGAGGCGGGAAAGCTGTGGTTGTACTCGGGCGTCACCACGACGAACGCGTCGGCCCGGTCGACCTCGGCGGCGAACGCCGACATCTGCGGCGTCGCCCGTGCCGGATAGCCGGCGGGAAAGGTGAACGACGCGAGGTCGACGATCGCGACCGAGAGCCCGGCACGCCCGGAGGCCTGGGCGACGAACCAGCGTGCGATCCGGTCGCCGACCCGCCCTTCGCGGGTGCTCCCGATGATCACCGCCAACCGCAGCGGCGCGTCGGTCATGGTGACCACCTCCCCTCTCACAGGAGAGGCGCGAGACGGCCCGCTAGATGAGAACTAGCGGCGCTCGCGGCGGCCGCGAGCCAGCTCCGTCTCCAGGGCGTCCAGCCGCTGGGTCCAGAACCGGCGGTAGCGCTCCAACCAGGCATCGACCTCCCGCAACGGGGTGGCGTCGACCGCGTAGAGGCGGCGGGTGCCGGCCGCGCGGACGGTGGTGAAGCCGTTGTCGCGGAGCACTCGAAGGTGTTGCGAGACGGCCGGTTGCGAGATGCCGAACTCCGCTTGGACGACCGCGCCGATCTCGCCGGCCGCGAGCTCCCCGTCGGCCAGCAACTCCAGGATCCGCCGCCGGACCGGGTCACCCAGGACGTCGAACGCGTGCACGTCTCGACTGTCTAGCAGCCGGTTATATAAGTCAAGCCTAAAGCTCGGACACGCGCCCGGCGGCCACCGCGAGGCGGCGGTTGACATGGACCGCCTCGAGCATCCGGCGGTCGTGGGTGACCAGCAGCAGCGTGCCGGGGTAGCCGTCGAGCGCCGACTCGAGCTGCTCGATCGCCGGCAGGTCGAGGTGGTTGGTCGGCTCGTCGAGCACCAGCAGGTTGACCCCGCGGGCCTGGAGCAGCGCCAGCGCGGCCCGGGTGCGCTCGCCCGGCGACAGCGTGGCGGCTGGCCGCAGGACGTGGTCGCTGCGCAGGCCGAACTTGGCCAGCAGGGTGCGGGACTCCTCCGGAGCCATCCCGGGCGTGGCCGCCCGGAACGCGTCGACCAGTGGCTCGGCGCCGACGAAGGCGCCGCGGGCCTGGTCGACCTCGCCGACGACGACGCCGGGGCCAAGGTGTGCGTCGCCGGCGTCCAGCGCCAGCCGGCCCAGCAGCGAGGCCAGGAGCGTCGACTTGCCGGAGCCGTTGGGTCCGGTGATCGCCACCCGGTCGGCCCAGTCGATCTGGAGGTCGACGGGACCGAGGGTGAACGAGCCACGTTGGACGGTGGCGCCGCGCAGGGTGGCCACGACCGCGCCGGCCCGGGGTGCGGCGGCGATGGTCATCCGCAGCTCCCACTCCTTGCGCGGCTCGTCGACCACGTCCAGGCGCTCGATCATGCGCTCGGTCTGCCGTGCCTTGGCGGCCTGCTTCTCGGTCGCCTCGGCGCGGAACTTCCGCCCGATCTTGTCGTTGTCCTTGGCCTTGCGGCGGGCGTTGCGGACGCCGTTCTCCATCCAGCCGCGCTGGGTACGCGCCCGCGCCTCCAGGTTGGCCTTCGTCTGCGCGTAGTCCTCGAAGTCGTCCCGGGCGTGCTGGCGGGCCACCTCGCGCTCGTCCAGATAGGACTGGTAGCCACCGCCGAAGTGGTTGACCTGCTGCTGGTGCAGGTCGAGCTCGAGCACGCTGGTCACGGTGCGAGCCAGGAACTCGCGGTCGTGGCTGACCAGGACGGTGCCGGCGCGCAGCCCCGTGACGAACTCCTCGAGGCGGTGCAGGCCCGCCAGGTCGAGGTCGTTGGTCGGCTCGTCGAGCAGGAAGATGTCGTAGCGGCTGAGCAACAGCGAGGCGAGGCCCGCACGGGCCGCCTGGCCACCGGAGAGCGCGGTCGTCGGCAAGTCGGCCGAGAACCCAAGATCGATTTCGTCGAGGCGCTCGTCGAGGTCGGCGCCACCGAGCGCGAGCCAACGCTCCAAAGCGGTCGTGTACGCGTCGTCGGCGCCCGGCCGCCCCTCGGTGAGCGCCTCCGTGGCTGAGTCCAGCGCTGCCTGCGCGGCCGCCACCCCGGTGCGCCGGGCCAGGAAGGCCCGGACGGTCTCGCCGGGCCGCCGGTCGGGCTCCTGCGGGAGGTAGCCGACCGTCGCGCTGGGCGGGTTGAGCGCGATGCTGCCCTGCTCGGCGGGGATCAGCCCGGCCAGCGTGCGGAGCAGGGTCGATTTGCCAGCTCCGTTGGGCCCTACAAGGCCGATCACGTCACCTGGGGCGACGACGAAGGAGAGGTCAGCGAAGAGGGCCTTGTCGCCGTGGCCGGCGGCGAGGTCCTTGGCGATCAGCGTGGTCATGGCCAGAAAAGAGTATCCAACCCTTCGTCGATCTTGCGCTCCGTTTAGTGCGACGCCGCTCCGACCGGCAGACTGAGCGGGTGGTGACGACGTTGGCCATCGACTGCGGGGGCGGTGGGATCAAGGCCTCGGTGCTCGACGAGGCGGGCACGATGCGGGCCCGGCCGTTGCGCGTGCCGACGCCGTACCCCCTGCCCACCGCGCTTTTCGTGAAGACCCTGCTCGACCTGGCCGCCCGGCTGCCCACGGCGGACCGGGTCACGGTGGGCATGCCCGGAATGATGCGACATGGCGTGGTCGTGGCGACTCCGCACTATGTGACCAGATCGGGCCCGCGTACGAAGGTCGACCCGGATCTGGTCGCCGACTGGCACGGGTTCGACGCGCAGGCGGGGCTGGCCGAGGCGTTCGGCACGCCGGTGCTGGTGCTGAACGACGCCGAGGTGCATGGTGCGGGTGTGGTCGCGGGTGCCGGACTCGAGCTCGTGATAACCCTGGGCACCGGGCTCGGCTGCGCCCTCTTCGACGGCGGGGCGCTCGCGCCGCACCTGGAATTCTCACAGGCCCCGGTGCGTTGGGGCATGAGTTACGACACGTACATCGGTGAGCACGAGCGCCGCCGGCTGGGCGACGCGTTCTGGTCCCGGCGGGTCCGCACCGTGGTCGACGGCCTGCGGCCCGTGTTTCTCTGGGACCGGCTGTACCTGGGCGGCGGCAACTCCCGGCTGGTCCGGCCGGAGCAGCTAGCTCGGATGGGTGACGACGTGGTCGTGGTGCCGAATACCGCCGGCATCCTCGGTGGTGTGCGGGCGTGGTCGCTGCGGCGACCCTGAGAAAGGTGGAGGTGGCAATGGATCTCCTGGAGGAGTACCGCCGGGCGACCCTGTTCTTCGAAGCCGGTGACCCGACGGAGGCGGTGCGGCTGCTCGAGCCGATCGTCGCGGTGGAGCCCGACAACGCGTCGGTGCGCCAGTTGCTGGCCCGCGCCTACTTCCAGACGGCCCAACTCGGCCGCGCGGAGGAGCAGTTGCGGGTGCTGGTCGACCGGGACCCGAGCGACCACTACGCCCACCACGTGCTGGGCCGCACGTTGGAGCGCCAGGGCCGCACGTCCGAGGCGTTGACCCATCTGCGGATCGCCGCGGCGATGCACGCCGAGCACCCCGACTACGCGCAGGCGCTGGTGCGGGTCGAGTCGAAGGTCAAACCCCGGTGAAGCTGAAACTGGACCTGCACGAGATCTACAACCGCGGCCACGACATCGATCGGGCGCTGCGCGGGATCATCGACGAGGCGGTGGCCAAGAAGGTCACCCTCGTCGAGATCATCCCGGGCAAGGGCTCGGGCGCGCTCAAGAAGAAGGTCCTGCGGTTCCTCGACCAGAAGGACGTCAAGCAGCTCTACCACCGGGTCGAGAAGGACTCGAAGAACTTCGGGCGGCTGTTCGTACACTTCAAGCACAAATAAGGGGAATCTCCACATTCTGGTCCTGAATCGGGCACGATCGCACCTGGGTGCGTCTCATGTCTGATTCGGGGGAACGGGATGAGGGGACGAACGCTGCGCGCGGTTTTTGCGGCGGTACTGGGATCCGGGCTGGGCGTCGCGGCGCCGACGATCGCCAGCGCGGAGATGTACGTGAACGTCCTTCCGCTGAGCGTGCCCACGACGGCCGCCGAGTTCGGCAACCAGAGATGCGTGCCGGGGCTGGGCGGAGGCCCGTACGCGGACCGCGATGTCTGGGTCTTCGACCTCCGGGGCGACCGGTCCGGTGACTTCGTCTCGCTCAGCGGGACGTTCACGACCCTGGACCAGCGGCAGGTCGGTCGCGAGGCGCCCAGCGCCGACGGTGGCGTCGACGGCACCCAGGCCTGGCTCGCGGTCGAGCGCGGCTCTCGGCTGACCGACGGGGTCGCGGCCATCACGGGTACGGCCCGCGACTTCACCATCGCGCACACCTGCCCGGCCGCGGCGGTCGGTCCGGTGATCGAGCCGGCGGCCCTCCGGGCACCGAAGCCGACGCCGAGCGTGACCCCGACACCGACACCCACACCCACCCCGACGGTGACGCCGACGCCCACGCCGACACCGACACCGACCGCCAATCAGGTTCCACACGGGACGGTCGACCCGGTCGAGCCGGACGCGAACCCCGCGCCGGTCGCTCCCGAGGCCCCGGCCGCCGGCGGCGTTGTCGACACCAGCATCTCCTCGGGCTACAGCGACGTGCCCGGCACGGTCGCGAGCGACGGCCTGCCGAACAGCGGAGGCCCGTACACGGACGGCACCGTCCTCGACAACAGCCCATCCGGGTACGACGGCGGCGCGGTCCCGAACGACCCGGGCGCGGTCCTCGGCGACGGCAGCGGCACCTTCAGCGACCCCGGCGCGGTCCTCGGCAACGACGGCGGCTTCAGCGACAACGGGAGCTACACCGACGGCGGCAGCTACAGCGACGGCGGCGGCTACAGCGACGGCGGCGGCTACAGCGGTGACAGCGGCGGTGGCGACAACGGCCTCGGCGACGCCGGTGGGGACAACGGCCTTGGCGACAGCCCCTCGGCCAGCCCCGTCGTCAACTCGCAGATCTCGCCGACGACCGGCCTCAACTACAGCGGCTTCGGTTCGAGCACCACGGCCGACATCGAGAACCTTCCCAAGGCGCTGTCCTCGATCGAGCCGGGCCCGCTCGACAGCCCCGGCCCCGCAGCGGTCACGCTGCGGTCCGAGGACGGCAGCCTCACCACGCGCGGGACCGTCCTGAGCCTGACCGCGACCGGCGCCGCCTTCGTGCTGGCCGGGCTAGCGGTGACCATGTTCCGCCGCCGCAGCCGCGTGATCGGCCGCCACCGAGCGGCCTGATCCGTCCCGCATCGGGCCCCGCCGCCGGAAAGCCGGCCGCGGGGCCTGATGCGCGCTCAGAAGGTGTACGTCTTGGCGACCAGCACGAGCTCCGAGCTGTGGCTGCCCATCACGCCGACGCCCGGCGGGCGGGGCCGGAAGCCCGGCATGTTCTCGAGCCCGTCGCTGCCGTCCTCGACCCGGACCCGGACCGGTCCACTGCCGGTCGGCCGCAGGACCAACTCCACCTCGAAGCCGTCCGCCGGCGGTGCGTGGAAGATCAGGCCGAACGACCACGGCTCGGACGCGTCCACCGGCACCGGGAAGCCGCCGACGCTGGCCTTCTCCACGGCCGCGCTCGCGCCGTCGACGTGCAGCGCGGCCAGCCGGACCGGGCGTTGCGGCACGACCTTGAGGCGCATCGTCCGGCTGCCGCCCGAGACCGAGTCGGCCACCACGGTCACCGCGGCGGCCGGAAGGCTCGCCGCCTCGGCCGGGCCGGTCAGCACCTCCGCGCCGCCGATCTCCGGGAACGTAGCCGCGAGGTCTTCCGTGGCCGACACGTAGCCGGCCGTCCAGGACTGCGGCGACGACTCGTAGCTGACCCACTTGGCCTGGCCGTCGTCGGTGTCGAGCGCGTACATGAGGTGGGTCGGCACCGGGTGGGCCGGGTCGAAGCGGTCGACCGCGAACGCGGTTCCGCCGACCGCCAGCGTGGCCACCAGCGCCAGCACCGGGACGCCGAGGCCGATCCGGCGGGCCCGCAGTGCGGTCAGCCCACGCTGGCCACCGGCCGCCGGCAGCAGCAGGTCGAGCACCGGCAGGGCGGCCAAGCCGAGCAGTGTCGCGAACAGCGCGCCCACCCCGCCCATCGCCATGCCGAGCGCCGGGAAGAGCAGCACCACGGTCGGCGCGAGGATGACCACGCCGACCGCCGCGGCCACCGTCAGCGGGACCACCGTCCACGCGTCCCGCAGCCGCAGCGCCACCAGTGCGCCGAGCGCGCCGGCCAGCGCGGGCAGGGCGGCCAGGTAGGAGCCGCCGGGGGTGAGCGCGGCCAGGACCAGGCCGAGCACGGCCAGCCAGCCCAGGCCGCCGATCGCCAGCGCGGCCGGGCCCATCCGCCGACGGAGCAGCGCGTACCAGGTGAACAGGACGGCCGTGGCCAGCAGCACGACGGTAAGGCGCCAGAGCATGGGCCGGTAAGGGTCGAGCAGCGACACGTACCCGGGGCGCAGCGCGGTGACCAGCATCCAGAGCAACTGGGCGGCCAGCGGTGCGGCGATGATCGGCACGAGGGCCAGGCCGAACCCGCCCGCGACCCGGCCCCAGGTCGCGCGGCCGCTGCGGACGGTGAGCACGGCCAACGCTGCCACCAAAAGCAGCGCGACGCCGGCCAGCGGCCAGGTCAGCCAGCCGGGATAGACGATCAGGGTGCCGGGCACGGGGAAGTACGTGGCGTCGCCGCTGGCCCGCAGCGCGCCCAGGTCGGTGGCGCCGAACGCGCGGACCAAGCCGAGTGCGTTGTCGCCGTGCTGTTGCAGCGTGCGCTTGTCGACGGAGGCCGGGGTGTCCAGCGGGGTGTGGTAGAGGGCGCCACCGTCGATGTAGGCCGAGTTGAGGCCGACGAAGTCATTGCCGAGGAACGCGGTGAAGTCCGTGTCGTTGGGCAGCAGCCGGTAGACCTCGACCGCGAACGACGTGCCGACCGGGTGCGGCGCCGACCGCGCGAACACGTCGACGAGCTTCGCGTTGTCGCGCGAGGTCTCGAACATGATCACCGGCCCGGTGCTGCCGCGGGCCTCCAGGTTGAGCGCGACACCGCCGTCCTTCGCGAGCGGGTGGTTCGCGGCGAACGCGAGCGCGCCGCACAGGCACGCCTCCTCGGCGTCGGTGAGCACGAACACCACGTTGTTGCGGGGCGGGCCGGCCTGGGTCAGCGCTCGGGCCACCTCGACCACCGACGAGGTGCCGGCACCGTCGTCGTTGCCGCCCGGGCCGACCTGCACCGAGTCGTAGTGCGCGACCAGGAACACCGTGCCGGTCGGGTCGCTGCCGGGCAGTTCCGCGACCACGTTGCGGACGTGCGCGACGGCGGCGGCACCGGAACTGCCGCTGAGGTCGCCGGCCTCGCCACCGATGGCGTCCTGCACTGTCGTGCGCAGTCCGAATCCCGACAGCGTACGCACCAGGTAGTCACGCACGGTGTCGTTGGCGGCGCTGCCCGCGACGTGCGTCCGCGCGGCGACGGTGTCGATGTGCACAGCCGCTCGCCCGGCGCTGAACTCGCCGGCGGGTGCCGATACGGGCTTCGGCGCCGGCGGGCGGATGTCGAGCAACGAGATGGCACCGATCGCGCCCAGCACCACGACGGCGACGAGAGCCGTCAGCGCCCGTCGTGGAGGACGGGCCAGCGCCCGGTCGGCGGGCACCTGGGCCGGGGTGGTCGACTCCTGAACTCCAGCGGACACCGACGCCTCCTTCGCGCAAAGTGAGAACACCTTAGATCCGCAGCGTGGCCCCTGGGCGGGTCTGCCTGGCACGGTGGGTGCACCGTGCCATACGGTTGCCTACCGCAGGGTCAGTTGAGTGGGGACAACGATCAAGCCGAGAGGGGGGTGGCGTGGCCGAGCACCGGGTGTCAGCCGTCGCGGTGCCGCCCCAGCCTGGTCAGCAACGGTCCGCCGTGCAGCGGCTGCGGGTGCTGCTCATCGAAGACGACGACGCTGACGCTTTCCTGGTCAGCGAGCTTCTCGACGAGGCCGACGCGGCCGTCGACCTGGTCAACGCGAAGAGTCTCGCCGACGCCCGCCCGCTGATGGCCGGCGCCGACTGCGTGCTGCTCGACCTCGGCCTGCCCGATGCGCAGGGCCTCGACGGGCTCCGCCAGGTGCTCGCGCAGTCCGGCGGTGCCGCGGTCTGCGTGCTCACCGGCCGGCAGGACGAGCACCTCGGCGTGGTCGCGGTCGCCGAGGGCGCCCAGGACTATCTGGTCAAGGGCCAGGTCGACGGCGTGCTGCTGACGCGCGCGCTGCGGTACGCGGTCGAACGCAAACGGGCCGACGAGGACGCGCTGCGGTTGCGCGAGGTCGAGTTGCGCCAGGCCGAGTCGGCGCGGTTGGAGCGCGGCCTGCTGCCGCGGCCGCTGATGGAGACCGACCGGATCCGGGTGCACCCCTTCTACCGTCCCGGCCGGCACGCGGCGCTGATCGGCGGCGACTTCTACGACGTCGTGCAGAGCACCCCCGACCGGGTCGACCTGATCGTCGGTGACGTCTGCGGACACGGCGCCGACGAGGCCGCGCTCGGCGTGATGCTCCGGGTCGCCTGGCGCGCGCTGGTGCTGGCCCGGGTGCCCGACGACGCCGTGCTGCCGGCGCTGGAGCAGGTGTTGATCAGCGAGCGGCGGCTGCCGGAGACGTTCACCACGGTCGCCACCGTCCGGATCGACCTGCGAGCCAACCGGGCGACGGTGCGGCTCGCCGGTCATCCGACACCCTTGCTCTTGAGCAACGGTAAGGTCGCTCCCGTACCGGCGCCCAACGGTCTCCTGCTCGGTGTCGCTCCGCGCCCGCCGCGCGTCTACGACCTGGAGTTCGACAGCGATGACTGGTCCTTGCTGATGTACACCGACGGCCTTATTGAGGGGCGCGTGGGCGCGGGTGACGAACGCCTCGACGTGCCCGGCCTGGTCGAGCTCGTCGAAGCCGGACGGGACGTGCCGCTCCCCGACCTGCCCGGCTGGCTGGTCGGCCGCGCCGAGGACGGCAACGGCGGCGCTCTCGCCGACGATGTGGCGATGCTGCTGGTCACCGCGGGCGGTGGCCGATGAGGACCTGGACGCTGCGGCGCCGGTTGGTGACGCTGACGACGTTGGTCGGTGTCGTGCTCGTGCTGATCGCGGTGGTCGCCGCCACGGTGGCCGCGCAGAACCGCAACCACCTCGACACCCTGCTCGACAAGACCGGCCCACTGCGCACCAGCGCGCAGGGGCTGCAGACAGCGTTGCTCAACCAGGAGACCGGCGTCCGCGGGTACGCCGTCAGCGGTGACCGCAACGACCTGGTGCCCTACACCGAGGGTGTCGCGGCCGAGCAGCGCCTGGTGGCGGTCATGCGCCCGCTGCTCGACGACGAGCCGGACATAGCCCGTCAGCTCGACCGGATCGAGGAGCAGGCAGCCGCGTGGCGGTCGAGCGTCGCCGAGCCCGTGGTGTCCGCACCCGACGTGGCGACCGCCCGCAGCTTCATCACCGATCAGGCGCGGCAGCGCTTCGACGAGATGCGCGCCTCGCTAGACGAGTTGCAACGGCAGATGCTCGAGCTGCGCGACACCGTGGCCGGCAAGGCCCGGGAGACCGGCAACACACTCGTGTTTCTGCTGGTGGTCGCAGCAGCGGTGATCATCGTGGCCGGCGTCGCGCTGCTGGTGTCGCTCAACCGGGTGGTGATCGGTCCGGTCACCGACCTCGCCGACCAGGTGCGCGACGTGCGCGCCGGCGACTACCAGCGGAAGATCACCGGGATCGGCCCGCCGGAGCTGAGCCGGCTCGCGGCCGACATCGACGCGATGCGAGAGCAGATCGCCGCGGACCTGAGCGAGGTCGGCGCGGCCCGCGAGCGCATCGAGTGGGTCAACGGCCAGCTCCAGCGCCAGGCCGAGGAGCTGATCCGGTCCAACCGTGACCTGGAGCAGTTCGCCTACGTCGCGTCGCACGACCTCCAGGAGCCGCTGCGCAAGGTGGCCAGCTTCTGCCAGCTCCTGCAACGCCGTTACGCCGGCCAACTCGACGAGCGCGCCGACCAGTACATCGCGTTCGCGGTCGACGGCGCACAGCGGATGCAGCGCCTGATCAACGACCTGCTCGCGTTCTCCCGGATCGGCCGGGCCACCGCCGGCTTCACCGAGATCGACCTCGACCGCGTGATGGTCCAGGTGAGCAGCCAGACCGAGAGCGCACGCGAGTACGCCGGCGGCGAGCTGGTCTTCCACGACCTGCCGACCGTGCTCGGCGAAGAGGCGCTGCTGACCAACCTGTTGACCAACCTGGTCAGCAACTCGATCAAGTTCCGCCGTCCGGGAGTCGCGCCCCGGGTCGAGGTCTCCGCTCGCCAGATCGGCGAGGAGTGGGAGATCAGCTGCGCCGACAACGGCATCGGCGTGGAGCCCGAGTTCGCCGACAAGATCTTCGTGATCTTCCAGCGGTTGCACTCCAAGGACGCGTACCCCGGCACCGGCATCGGGCTGGCCATCGCCAAGAAGATCGTCGAGTACCACGGCGGCCGGATCTGGGTCGACGTCGACGCGACCGAGGGCACGATCATCCGGTTCACCCTGCCGGTGATCGCCGACGCACCCACCGACGACGACACCCCCGAGGCGGACCAGCCCCCGGCCCAGGCCGAACCCACGCACGACACGACCGGCGTAAAGGAAGTGGCGGCATGACCGCTCCCGCTGACGGCAGGAGTCCGATCGAGGTGCTCCTGGTCGAAGACGACCCGGGCGACGTGCTCATGACGCAGGAGGCGTTCGAGGAGCACAAGCTGCGCAACCGGCTGACCGTCGTCTCCGACGGCGCGGAGGCGCTGGCTTACCTGCGCCGCCAGGGCCGGTACGCGGACGCGGTCGCCCCGGACCTGA
The DNA here is from genome assembly GCF_900107455.1 of Asanoa ishikariensis. Lineage (GTDB taxonomy): Bacteria > Actinomycetota > Actinomycetes > Mycobacteriales > Micromonosporaceae > Asanoa > Asanoa ishikariensis. The sequence continues at coordinate 1,007,085 of NZ_FNQB01000001.1, forward strand.
TCCTGCTCGACCTGAACCTCCCGCGGCGGGACGGCCGCGAGGTGCTGGAAGAGATCAAGAAGGACGACGAGCTCTGCCGGATCCCGGTGGTGGTGCTGACGACGTCCGCCGCGGACGAGGACATCCTGCGCAGCTACCAGCTCCACGCCAACGCCTACGTCACCAAGCCCGTGGATTTCGAACGCTTCATCTCGGTCGTACGCCAGATTGACGAGTTCTTCGTCAGTGTGGTCAAGCTCCCCCCACGCAACTAGGACAAATGTGATCGACGCACAACTCGGCAGCCAGGTCGGCGCGCTGCTGCGGCACACCGCCGCCACCGTCGTCCTTCCCTCCTACCAGCACCTCCAGGATTCGGAGATCAGCGAGAAGGGCCCGGGCGACCTGGTCACGGTCGCCGACCGCCGTTCGGAGGAGGCCCTCACCGCAGGCCTGAGCGATCTGTTGCCCGGGTCGGTCGTCGTCGGCGAGGAGGCGTACGCCGCCGACAAGTCGGTGCTCGCCCGCATCGGCGGACCGGCCCCGACGTGGATCGTCGACCCGATCGACGGCACCGCCAACTACGCCGCCGGCAGCGGGCCGTTCTGCCTGATGGTCGCGCTGGTCGACGCGCAGGGCCTGGCGGCCGCCTGGATCTACGACCCGATCGACGACCTGATGGGGTACGCCGTGGCCGGCGGCGGTGCCTTCCTCGGCGACGTGCGGGTCGAGCCGGTCGCACCGCTCCCGGCGGACCGGCTGCGCGGTGTCGCGGCCGCCACGTACTACCCGGCGAACCTGCGGGCGCGGGTGGAGGGTGGCGGCGACCGGTTGGGCGAGGTCACCAACGGCCAGCGCTGTGCCGGCCGGGAGTACCTGGACCTGCTCGCCGGTCGGCAGCAGTTCGCGATGTCCTGGCGCACCTGGCCCTGGGACCACGCGCCGGGCGCCCTGCTCGTGCGCGAGGCGGGCGGCGTCGTCCGCCGGCTCGACGGCGCGGAGTACGTGGTCGCGGCCGACCCCGGCGAGGGCCTGCTCGCGGCCATCGACGACCAGACCTGGCGGACGGTGGCCGGCGCACTCGTTCCGTGACCGTCTGTGAGCAAATCTCACGGGACGGCCCGGTCGCTCCTGATCGGGTACTCTGTCCGGCGGCCAGCGGGGGAACCATTGTGACGGAAGGGAATCCCAGTGCCTCGGACGGTTACGCGACGGCGGTGGAGTGTCCTACTCGCCGCGCTGCTCGCGGCCGTGGTGGTCGCTACCGGTGCTCCAGTCACCGGCGCGTACGCCGCGCCGACCGCACCTAAGGAAAACGACGAGAAGAAGCTTCGCGACAACCTCGAGGCCGCGGCCAAGGGCCAGGTCGAGGCACAACGCAAGCTCGACGAATCGAAGAAGCGGGCGTTCCGCCTCAACAAAGAGGTCAACGCGCTCGACACCCAGGTCGACGTCATGCGCGCCCAGGTCGGTGTGATGGCCGTCGAGTCCTACCGCACCGGTCGGCTGACCACTTTGTCCGCGCTGCTCAACAGCGCCTCACCGGACGACTTCCTGGCCCGTGCCGGCAGCCTCGAGGTGATGGCCCAGCGCGACGCCGGTGCCCTGCGCGGCTACGACGAGGCGCACGAGGCGGCGCGGCAGGCCAAGGCCCAGCTCGACGCAGAGATCCGCGAGCAGCAGAAGCAGGTCGCGACCCTCAAGAAGCGCAAGGAAGACGCCGAGCGCGCCCTCCGCAGCATCGGCGGTGGCGTGACCACCGCTGGCTACATCAACGCGAACTCGCCGGCGGCCAAAGCCGCACCGCGTAACTCCGACGGATCGTGGCCTTCGGAGTCCTGCACGATCGACGACCCGACGCCGGCCAGCGGCTGCATCACGCCGCGCACGCTGCACGCGCTGAAGGAGGCGCAGTCCGACGGGTTCAAGCGATACGCCTCGTGTCACCGTTCCGGTGGCGGTGGCGAGCACCCGAAGGGCCGGGCCTGCGACTTCTCCGCGGCGGCCGGCGGTTTCCAGGACAAGAGCGCGACCGGCGGCGACAAAACGTACGGCAACAACCTCGCGGCGTACTTCATCAAGAACGCGAACGCGCTCGGCGTGATGTACGTGATCTGGTATCGCCAGATCTGGATGCCGGGCACAGGTTGGAAGTCGTACAGCGGTGCCGGCAGTCCGGCCGCTGACCACACCAACCACGTGCACCTTTCCATGCTTTGATCCCCGTACCCTGACGCAATGGACCAGAGCACCGCGACAGCGGTCGAAGTGCCCGAACGTCGCCCACTTCCGGGTGGCCTCGCCTCGTTCCTGGTGTTCCTGGCCAGCGGCGCCGTGCTCGTCCTGGAGACGGTCGCGTTGCGGCTGGTCGGGCCCTACCTCGGCGTCACGCTCCAGGTCACCAGCTCGGTGATCGGCGTGGCGCTGGCGGCGATCGCCTACGGTGCCTGGACGGGCGGCCGGATCGCCGACAAGCGCGACCCGCGCACGCTGCTGCCGGGCGCGCTGGTGCTGGCCGGCATCGCGACCGCGGTGACCCTGCCGGTGGTCCGTTACGCGGGCGAGGCACTGCGCGGCGGCGCGGTCAGCGGCATCCTGCTGCTCACCGCGCTGGCGGTGTTCGTCCCAGCGTTCCTGCTCTCCGCGGTCACCCCGCTGGTGGTCAAGCTCCAGCTCGGCGACCTGCGCAACACCGGGCAGGTGGTCGGCAAGCTCTCCAGCATCGGCACGCTCGGCGCGGTCACCGCCACACTGGTCACCGGTTTCATCCTGGTCGCCGCGCTGCCCACCTCGGTCATCCTGATCGGGCTGGCCGTCGCGCTCGGCCTGGCCGGCCTGGGCGTCGGCTGGTACCTGCGGCGCACCGAGAAGCTCGCGCTGGCCGGCATCAGCCGGGCCGGCGCGCTGCTCGCGGTGGTCGGCCTGGCCGGCGCCGGGCTCTCCGCGGCCGCGCCCACGCCGTGTGACATCGAGACCGCGTACCACTGCGCGGCGGTCGTGCCCGACCCCGCTCGCGACGGCGGCCGCACGTTGTTCCTCAACTCGGCCCGGCACTCGTTCGTCGACCTCGACGACCCCACCTACCTGGAGTTCGCGTACACCCGCTGGCTCGGCGCGGTGACCACCGTCGTCGCGCCCGGCTCCCAGCGGATCGACGCGGTGCATCTCGGCGGCGGCGGGTTCACGATGCCGCGCTACGTCACCGCCACCCGACCGGGCTCCAGCAACGAGGTGTACGAGATCGACGGCGCGCTGGTCGACCTCGACGAGCGGGAGCTCGGCGTGCGCCAGGGTCCGGACCTGACCACGAAGGTCGGCGACGCCCGGATGCTGCTCGCGCAGCGCCCGACGGCCAGCGCCGACCTGGTGATCGGCGACGCGTTCGGCCACCTGGTCGTGCCCTGGCATCTGGCCACCCGGGAGATGGCCGCGGACATCCGCCGCGTGGTCCGGCCCGGCGGCATCTACGCGCAGAACGTCATCGACTACCCGCCGCTGCGCTTCATCAAGGCCGAGGTGGCGACCGTGCGGGCCGAGTTCCCGCACGTCGCGCTGATCGCGCCGGTGCGGTCGCTGGCCGGCGAGCAGGGTTCCAACTTCGTCATCGTGGCCTCGCCCGCGCCGCTGCCGATGGAGCAGCTCAAGCAGCGGCTGACCGAGGACGACGACGGCGGCCAGACCACCATCGTGACCGGCGAGGAACTGTCCGCGTTCGTCGGCGACGCCGAGCCGCTGACCGACGAGTACGCGCCGGTCGACCAACTCCTCGCCAATGGCTGACCGATTTCAGGTTCGAACCGCCGTCCACCGGGCAACACATTTGCCATGGGTGCGGTGGGTGGCCGCTATCGGCTGGTAGAGCGACTGGGCGCGGGCGGGATGTCCGTGGTCTGGCGCGGCTACGACGAGGTGCTGGGCCGCCAGGTCGCGGTCAAGGTGTTGGCGCCCTCGCTCGCCGCCGACCCGGCGTTCCGTGAACGGATCCGCACCGAGGCGCAGGCCGCCGCGCGGCTGAGCCACCCCCACATCACCAACGTGTACGACTACGGCGAGTCCGGCGGCGTCCCGTACGTCGTGATGGAGCTTGTCGACGGCGTGCCGCTGGCCGCCTGCGCGACGCCGATGCCGTGGCGTGACGCAGTGGGGATCTGCGCCGAGGTCGCCTCGGCACTGGCCGCCGCGCACGCCCGCGGCGTGGTCCACCGCGACGTCACGCCAAGCAACGTGCTGCTGACCGCGGCCGGCGCCAAGGTGCTCGACTTCGGCATCTCGGCCGTCGTCGGCGAGCAGGAGGTCGGCCCGGACGGCTCGCTGCTCGGCACACCGGCGTACATCGCCCCGGAGCGCCTCGACGGCGGACAGGTCGCGGCGGCCGCCGACGTCTACGGTCTCGGTCTGCTGCTCTACCGGTGCCTGGCCGGCCGGTTGCCGTGGCCGGGCCGGTCCAGCGCCGAGCTGCTGCGGTCGCACCTGTACGCGGAGCCGTTGCCGCTGCCCGACCTCGACGGCCTGCCCACCGAGGTCGCCGAGTTGTGCCTGCGCTGCCTGGCCAAGGCGCCCGGCGAGCGGCCGACGAGCGCCGAGGTGGTCGACGTGCTGGCCGGGATCACTGGACACCTGCCGCGACCCGTCTCGCCGGCGCCCGCGGGCGGTGACAGCGTCGGCAACACCACGATCCTGCCGCGGACGGACGAGCCGGCCTCCCGTGGCGTGGTTCCGGCCGCCGGCATCGCGGGGATGGCCCGACCCGGTGACCTGTTGGCCGGCCGGCGCCGCCAGGTGCTCGTCACCGCGGCGGCCGTGGTGGCGCTCGGTGTCGGGGGTGCGGCGTTCGCGACGACCCGCGGCGGCGACGAGCCGGCCGGTGCCACGACGACGACGGCGCTGGCCGCACCGGCGGCCGCGGCGGACAAGCCGGCCTGCGAGGTCCGGTACGCGCTGCGGCGTGACTCGGGCAAGGCCTTCGACGCCGACCTGACGGTCGTCAACGGGGGTCCGGCGGCCGTCAGTGACTGGTCGCTGACGTTCACCTTCCCCGGCGACCAGAAGCTGACCCGGGCCGGGTCAGCGAAGGTCGACCAGCAGGGGAGCGCGGTCGTGCTGCGCCCGGCCGCGTCGACCGAGGTGCCGGTCGGCGGGTCGGCGGGGATGCGGCTGACGGGGAGCTATGCGCGGTCGAACGCGTTCCCTGTCGAGTTCCGGCTCGACGGCGAGTTCTGTGCGCCGAGGCTGTCGACGGTCACCACGACGACCCCGACCACGAAGACTCAGACCGCGAAGACCGCCGTGCGGAAGCCGGCCGCTCCCAGCAAGCCGAAGCCGCCGAAGGCCAAGGACGAGCCGGGCGGCAAGGGACCTGGTCCCAAGAGCGGCAAGGGCCCCCACAAGCCCTAGGTCGTCGCGGCGAACTTCTGGACCTTGCCGACCGTGCCGGAGACGATCAGGGTCGCGTTCGCCGGGATGGCCATGTTCGGGGTGGCGAACTCGAAGTCCCGGCCGGGCTCTTTGACGCCCACGACGGTGACGCCGTGCTTGCCGCGCAGGCCGAGCTCGGCCAGCGTCTTGCCGACGGCCGCCTGCGGCACCCGGGTCTTGGCGATCGCGAAGTCGTCGTCGAACTCGATGAAGTCGATCATCCGGCTGGTGATCAGGTGAGCGACCCGGTCGCCCATCGCCGACTCCGGGTAGATCACTTTGTGCGCGCCGACCGAGGACAGGATCTTGCCGTGTTTGGCCGAGATGGCCTTGGCCCAGATGTGTGGCACGCCGATCTCGACGAGCGCCAGCACGGTCAGGATGCTCTGCTCCATGTGCGTGCCGATCCCGACCACCGCGTGGGTGAAGTCGGCGACGCCGAGTTGGCGCAGCGCCTCCTCGTCGGTCGAGTCGGCCTCGGCCACGTGGGTCAGCCGCTCTGACCACTCCTGCACGAGCTTGGGGTCGTTGTCGATGCCGAGCACCTCGTGACCCAGCTTCTGCAGCGACCCGGCGACCGCGCCGCCGAACCGACCGAGTCCGATCACGACGACGTTGTCGCTGCCGCCTCCGTTGTCAGCCAACGATGGGTCGCTCCTCCGCGTATCGGTACAGCCGGCGCCGGGTGTTCAGGGCGATGGCCGACCCTACCGCGATCGTCCCCACCCGGCCGATGAACATCAGCACCACCAGGATCAACTGCCCGCTGGTCGGCAGCCCCGGGGTGATCCCGGTGGACAGCCCGACCGTGGCGAAGGCCGACGTCACCTCGAACAGCGCCGCTTCGAACGATACGTTCGTGGTCGACTCCAGCAGGGCGAACGTGCCGGTCGCGACCAGGCCGACGCCGAGCAGGGCGACCGTGATCGCCTGGCGCTGCGTGGTCTCCGCGATCCGCCGCTTGCCGATCACCACGTCCGGCTCGCCGCGCAGTTCGGCCAGGATGACGTACGCCAGCAGGAAGAACGTGGTCAGTTTGATGCCACCGGCGGTGCTGGCGCTGCCGCCGCCGATGAACATGAGCGCGGTCGACAGCGCCAGCGACTCGCTGTGGAAGGCACCCACGTCGACGGTGTTGAAGCCGCCCGACCGGGTCATCGCGTCCTGGAAGAACGCGGCCAGCATCTTCTCGCCGACCCCGAGCGGGCCGAGCGTGTCGGGGTTGTTCCACTCCAGCCCGAGCAGCGAGACGAAGCCGAAGCAGAGCAGGCTGATGCCGCCCCACACGGTGAGCCGGGTGTGCGTCGACCAGGTCGACGGCCGGCCGATCTCGCGGAACAGCTCGAACAGGACCGGGAAGCCGATCCCGCCGGCGATCACCCCGATGGTCAGCGGCAGGCAGATCCAGGGGTCGCCGACGAAGCCGACCAGTGAGTCGCTGAACAGCGCGAAGCCCGCGTTGTTGAACGCCTGCACCGAGTGGAACACGCCGTACCAGGCGGCCTTGCCGACCGAGTAGTCGTACCCCAGCCAGAACCGCCCGCCGACGATCACCGCGATGACCACCTCGAAGCCCGCCATGGTCAGCGCGATCCGGCCCAGCACGGACTTCACGTCGCCGAGTCGGAGCGACGAGTCCTCGGCCTGGGCCATCAGGCGGCTGCGCAGCCCCAGTCGCTGCGACACGAGCAGCGCGAGCAACGTGGCCATGGCCATGATGCCGAAGCCGCCGATCTGGGTCAGCACGGTCAGCAGCACCTGGCCGAAGCCGGTCCAGTAGGTCGCGGTGTCGACGACCGCCAAGCCGGTCACGCAGACGGCGGAGGTCGCGGTGAACAGCGCCGTGACGAACGGTGTCCCGCCGGGCTCCACCCGTGCCGCCGGCAGCATCATCAACAGCGTGCCGATCACCACGGCGCCGAGGAACGCCAACGGCACGAGCCGGGCGGGGTGTTGCAGGGTGCGGCGCATCAGGCATTTCTTACCACGTTCACCGCGTGGCTAAGCCCCGGTCGTCGGACATCGATTGACTGCGGCGCATGCGACGACGTACTGCACTTTCCCTCACGCTCGCCGGTGCGGGTGCCATCGTGGCACCAGCCGTCCTGCCCGCCGCCGCTGCCGCCAAGGAGCGTCACGGCGACAAGGAACCGCTGGTCATCGGCCACCGCGGCGCCAGTGGCTACCGGCCCGAGCACACGCTGGAGTCCTACCGCCTGGCCGTCCGGCAGGGTGCCGACTTCATCGAGCCCGACCTCGTGTCCACCAAGGACGGCCACCTGGTCGCCCGGCACGAGAACGAGATCTCCGGTACGACCGACGTGGCCTCCCACCCGGAGTTCGCCGGTCGCCGGACCACCAAGACGATCGACGGCAACCCGATCACGGGCTGGTTCACCGAGGACTTCACGCTGGCCGAGCTGCGGACGCTGCGGGCCAAGGAGCGGCTGCCGCAGGTGCGGGTCACCAACACCGCGTTCGACGGCAAGCTGCCGATCCCGACCCTGCAGGAGGTCATCGACCTCGCCAAGGCCGAGAGCAAGCGGACCGGCCGGACGACCGGCATCTACCCGGAGACCAAGCACCCGAGCTACTTCCAGTCGATCGGGCTCGCGCTCGAGGAGCCGCTGGTCCGCGTCCTGCGCGCCAACGGGCTCACGAAGAAGAGCTCGCCGGTGATCATCCAGTCGTTCGAGACGGCCAACCTGCGCAAGCTGGCCCGGATGACCGACGTGCGGCTGGCCCAGTTGCTCGACGCGGCCGGCAAGCCGTACGACTTCGTCGTCGCCGGTGACGCGCGCACCTACCAGGACCTGGTCTCGCCGGCCAACCTCAAGTGGATCTCGTCGTACGCGGACGGCATCGGCGCCAACAAGAACCTGCTGGTGCCCCGGGACGCGACCGGCAAGCTGCTCGCGCCGACCGAGGTGATCCGCGACGCGCACCGCGTCGGGCTGGACGTGCACGCCTGGACGTTCCGCGTGGAGAACCAGTTCCTGGCCGCCGACCACCGCATCGGCACCGATCCGAACGCCCGCGGCGACATCACGGCCGAGTACGAGCTGTTCTTCTCGCTCGGTCTGGACGGTGTCTTCAGCGACCAGCCCGACACCGCGGTAGCCGCCCGCGCCGCCCGCCCGGCGCGTTAAGGAAGGGCCCCTTCTTAACGGTTTCCGCAGAGGAAGGGTCCCTTCTTAACAGCGCGTGTTAATAAGAGGCCCTTCCTTACATCTCATCGCCGTTTATATGGCCGGCGGACACATGGCCGGGGTCACATCGATGCACCTAGCGTCTGTCGCCATGACGGTTAAGGCGATGCGGCGGGCGTTCGTCACCGCCGCCACAGTGATAGCGGTGGCTGCATCAGCCACGGCCTGCGGCAGCCCGCAGGAGACGGCGACCGGCGGCGGCGACGCCACGGCGCCGGTCAAGGTCGGCATCGTTTACTCCCAGACGGGCGCGCTGGCGTCCTACGGCAAGCAGTACCTGGACGGCTTCAAGGCCGGTCTCGCGTACGCCACGGATGGGACCAACAAGGTCGGCGAGCGCGCGATCGAGGTGACCGAGGTCGACGACGCCGGTGATCCGGCCAAGGCGGTCTCCGCGGCCAAGGACCTGATCGGCAAGGGCACGAAGATCATCGCGGGGTCGACCGCCTCGGGCGTCGCGCTCCAGGTCGCGCCGCTGGCCGCGCAGAACAAGGTGCTGTTCATCTCCGGTCCGGCCGCGACCGACGCGGTCACCGGCGTCAACAAGTACACGTTCCGCTCGGGTCGGCAGTCGTACCAGGACGTGATGACCGCCAAGTCCTTCATCGGCGACGCGGCCGGCAAGAAGGTCGTGGTGTTCGGTCAGGACAGCGCGTTCGGCAAGAGCAACGAGACCGCGGTCAAGGCGGTCCTCGGCGGCGCCGGCGCGACGGTGAGCAGCGTGCTCGCCCCGGCCAGCGCGACCGACTTCACGCCGTTCGCCAGCCAGCTCAAGACGGCCAAGCCGGACCTGCTGTTCGTCGCATGGGCGGGCACCACCGCGCCGGCCATGTGGCAGACCCTCGACCAGCAGGGCATCCTCGCCTCCACGACGGTGGTCACCGGCCTGGACATCCGGGCCTCCTGGCCGACCTTCGGCGCGGCCGGCACGAAGATCTCGTTCCTGTCGCACTACTTCGACGGCGCCAGCGACAACCCGGCCGCCCAGGCGGCGAAGAAGGCGGTCGGCGGCACGCTCGACCTGTTCCACCCGGACGGCTTCACCGCGGCCCAGATGGTCGTGCGGGCGGTCCAGGAGGGCGGCGACGACGTCGACAAGATGATCGGCGCGCTGGAGGGCTGGAGCTTCGACGGGGTCAAGGGCAAGATGACCGTCCGCGCGGAGGACCACGCCCTGCTCCAGCCGATGTACCAGGCGACCCTGACCGGCAGCGGTGACCAGCTCACCGCGAAGCTCGAGAAGGCGCTCACCCCCGAGGAGGTCGCCCCACCGGCGGCCGCGATGAAGGGCTGAGCGAGTTGGCCGTGCTCCGTACACAGGGGCTGACCTGGCGGGTGGGCGAGGTAGCGATCGTCGACGGTGTCGACATCGCCCTCGCCCCCGGCGAGTTCCTGGGCGTCATCGGGCCCAACGGGGCCGGCAAGACCTCGCTGTTCAACCTGGTCAGTGGGCTGCGCAAGCCGACCTCGGGCACGGTCTGGCTGGGCGAGGACGACGTGACCGCGCTGCCGCCGCACCGCCGCGCGCGGCGCGGTCTCGGGCGGACGTTCCAGTCGTCGTCGGTGTTCGGGTCGTTGTCCGTACGGGAGAACGTCCGGCTGGCGGTCCAGGCGCACCAGGGCGGCTCGCTTTCCCTGTGGCGCCGGGCTTCGTCGTTCGCGGCGGTCGCCTCGGCGGCGGACCAGGCGCTCGAAACGGTCGGCCTCGGCAACCGCGGCGAGGCGCTGGCCGGCACGCTCGCCCACGGCGAGAAGCGCAAGCTGGAGATCGCGCTGCTCCTCGCCGGTGAGCCGACCGTGCTGTTGCTCGACGAGCCGATGGCCGGCGTCAGCGCCGAGGACGTGCCGGAGCTCGTAGCGGTGATCCGCGGCCTGACCCGGGGTGCGGAAGCCACTGGGCGGTCGGTCCTCATGGTGGAGCACCACATGGACGTGATTCTGGACCTCGCCGACCGGATCGCGGTGATGCACCACGGCGCACTGCTCGCCTGCGACACCCCGGACGCCGTGATGGCGCACCGGGGCGTCCAGGAGGCTTATCTGGGCGAGGGGCTATGACCGAGCCGATTCTCAAGGTCGACGACCTGAGCGTACGAATCGCCGGACTGCACATCCTCCAAGGCGTGTCGTTCACGGTCGCGCCGACCGGGGTGACCGCGCTACTCGGCCGCAACGGCGTCGGCAAGACCACCACGCTGCGCGCGATCGTCGGCCTGACGCCGCGCGGCGGCGAGGTCTCGGGGTCGGCGTCGTTCGGCACCGTCGACACCCTGCGCACGCCGACGCACCGGTTGGTCCGGGCCGGGCTGGGCTACGTGCCCGAGGACCGATGCGTGTTCGCGGGGCTGACCGTCGCGGAGAACCTGCGGCTGGCCGAGCGGCCCGGGGCCGCCCCCGCGTACGACCGCGTGTTCGCGCTCTTCCCCGAACTGGCCAAGCGGGCCAAGCAGCGGGCCGGCACGCTCTCCGGCGGGCAACAGCAGATGCTCGCCATCGGCCGGGTGCTGCTCGCCGACAACACGCTGCTGCTGGTCGACGAACCGACGAAAGGCCTGGCGCCGAAGGTGGTGACGGAGGTGGCGGAGGCGCTCGAAGCGGTCGCCGAGGAGGTCCCGGTGCTGCTGGTCGAGCAGAACCTGGCGGTGGTCCGCCGGTTGGCCCGCGACGCGGTCGTACTGGCCGCCGGCAAGGTGGCCTGGACCGGCGCGGCTTCCCGCCTGCTCGGCGAGCCGGAGCTCACGAAGGCGTTGCTAGGGGTCGGCAGCGCGGGGGTGCACGCCTGATGTCGACGTTCATCCTGTTGACGCTGACCGGGCTCGGCCTGGCTGCGCTGTACTTCCTGGTCGCCTCTGGGCTGTCGCTCGTGTTCGGGCTGGCCGACGTGCTCAACTTCGCGCACGGGCTGTTCCTGTCGGTCGGCGCGTACGCGACCTGGTGGGCGGCCGGCCACCTGCCCGGCGCCGGCCCGACCGGGTTCGGCTTCGTGCTCGCGGCGGCGTTCGGCGTGGTAGCCGGCGCGGCGGTCGCGGCGCTGGTCGAGCTCGTCCTGATCCGGCCGCTCTACTCGCGGACGATCGAGCAGGTGCTCGTCACCGTCGGCTTGTCGCTGGCCGGAGTGGCATTGCTCCAGGCGACCTGGGGCGCCGACCCGCGCCCGTTCCCACGTCCCGAGTGGACCCGCGGGGTGACCGGCATCGGCGGCGCCAACATCCCGAACGCGTCGCTGCTGCTGGTGCTCGCGGCGGCCGCCGTACTCACGCTGCTTCTGCTGTTCCTCCGGTTCACCCGCGTCGGCCTGGTGATCCGGGCCGGCGTCGAGAACCGGGAGATGGTCACCGCGCTCGGCATCGACGTGCGCAAGGCGTTCACGCTCGTGTTCGCGATCGGCGGCGCCGCGGCCGCACTGGCCGGCGCGCTCGGCGGCGTCTACCTCGGATCCGTGTCACCCGCGCAGGGCGGATCGCTGCTGATCTTCGCCTTCATCGTCGTGGTGATCGGCGGAATGGGCTCGGTGGTCGGCTCGGCGTACGCGGCGGTCGCGGTCGGCCTGCTCCAACAGTTCGTCAACTACTACGGCACCGCCGGACTCGGCGACATCTGCGTGGTCGCCCTGCTGGCGATCGTGCTGCTGGTCCGGCCACAGGGCATCGCGGGAAGGGCGGTCACGGCATGACCCAGGCTGTGAGCGCCGAGGCGCCACCTGCGGCGACGCCGCCGGAACTGGCCCCTCCGAGGCGAAGGCTCGCCGCGTTCGCTCCGCTGGTGGTGCTGGTGGTGGCTGTTCTGTTGCCGTACTCCACGCTGCCGTTGCCCGGTCTTTTCGACGGCGCGCTCAACAAGCCCGGCAACCTCCAGATCCTCGCGGTCTGCCTGGTCTTCGGCGGCCTGGCGGCGAGCTACGACCTGCTGTTCGGACGGACGGGTCTGCTCTCGTTCGGGCACGCGCTCTACTTCGCCGCCGGCGTCTACGGCACCGACGTGCTGGTCACCCACGCCGGCTTCCCGCTCTGGCAGGCGGCCGTGTTCGCCGTCGTGGGCAGCACGATCCTGGCGGCGCTGCTGGGCGCGATCGCACTGCGCACGGCCGGCATCGCGTTCGCCATGGTGACGCTGGCCTTCGCCCAGGTCGGCGCGATCCTGGTGGCCCGCGACTTCGGTGGGCTCACCGGTGGCGAGGAAGGTCTCCCGCTGGCCTCCGACGGCCTGCCGGACTTCCTGCTCGGCGTGGCCAACACGGTCAACCTGTACTGGCTGGCACTGGCGTACCTCGCCGTGGTCGTGCTGGTGGTCTCCCGGGTGGCCGCGTCACCGACGGGCCGAGTGCTGGCGGGCCTACGCGACGACGAGCGCCGGGTCGGCGTGCTGGGCCTGGACCCGTACCGCTACAAACTGGTCGCCTTCACCCTGGCCGGCGGCCTGGCAGCCCTCGGCGGCGTGGTCTACCTGCTGGTCGTCGGCGGCGCGTCACCGCACGTCACAAGCTCGGAGCTGACCCTGTCGCTGCTGGTGATGGTCGTGCTCGGCGGCCCGGGCACGCGCTGGGGCCCGGTCCTGGGCGGCATCCTCTACATGTACCTGGACCACCGCCTGACGTCGCTGTCCGCCGACCTGCCAGGCCCGCTGGGCCAGCCCCTGTTCGTGCTGGGCGCCATCTTCATCCTGGCCGTCTACTTCTTCCCGGGCGGCCTGGCCAGCCTCCGCACCCGCATCGCCCCGCTGCGCGCCGCTCTCAAGAGGTCACCAACTAGCTGAGAGAAGAAGGAGCGGAACATGGGCTGGAACTGGACTTTGATCTTAGATGGTTTAAAAAAGAGTGAAAGGCTCTCATAAGCGTCATTCGTGCCCTCGGGGACGAAAGCGTCATTAGGCTCGGATCCGGAATACCCGCCTGTTATCGGGGGAAGAACGGGGGGCCCAATGTCGACTCGAATACCCGCGAACGCGGTCAAGAACGAGCAGCGAAAACGGTTGCCTACGCCGCGGCCAGCGGACAACGGGCCTGATCTTGTGGCCTACCGCGAGGCCGTGGAAAGCCTGCTCATCGAACTGGCCGGCCACAGTGGACAGGGGTTCGACCCCGGTGACACCACCAAGGCCGAGACCGTCCTGATCGAAAGGCTCGTGGAGCCTAACTTCACCGCCGTCCTTTCGGTGACGCCCCGAGGGCTCACCGGAACGATGGAATGGTTGCTCAAAGAGGTCCGCAACTACAAGCCCAGCACCCGCAGCTCCGCCGCCGACCTGGCGGCTCAGGTGCGGATCTTCCTGCTCGCGCAGGTCGAGGCGATGTGGTGGGGGCAGACGACACCGTTCGCCACCACCACCGATGTGACCACCTCACCAGACCTGATCGACATCGAGAAGCTGCGGCGGGCAGGCCTGTTGCCGTTCCGGTACCGGCGCCAGCCGAAGACCTTCGCTACCCGCGCCATGCGGGCCGTCGCCCGGCGGGTCGCGCCGGATCGGTGGCCACGGACGGCGGGGATGCGGTTCACCTACAGCCGACCGGAGACGATCGCGCTGCTCGGGCAGGTCGCGGCCGACTTCCAGCGGCAGGCGCCGCACGGCACGCCGGCTCTCTGGGTGACCAGCATGACCCGCAGCGTCCGGCACCAGCAGCACCTCCGCGACCTCGGGTACGCGGCCATGTCGCCGAGCGCGCACTGCGTGGGCTGGGCGGTCGACGTGGAGATGGCCTGGTTCGAGCGGTTCTCGGCGCGCACGGCGCTGGAGAAGGTGCTGCTCGAACGCCAGACCGCGGGGGACGTCAACGTGATCGACGAAGGGCAGGCGTGGCACGTGTGCGTCAGCCCGGTCGCGGTCGCCGAACTGCAACGGGAGTTCGCCACCAGGTACGAGACCGGGAGAAGGTGACCCGACACTTTGTGCGGTATCGCGCTCATCGTCGGCAACGAAGCCGACCCCGCGCTCTTCCGGCGGATGCTCGAATCCCTGACGCCGCGCGGTGACGTCCAGGAAGAGCTGCCGGCGGAGCTGCGGACCATCGGCGGGGGGCCGGCGACAGGACTGCTCGCCGGCACCCAGCGGCTGCGGATCGTCGACCGGGACCGGGCTGTGCAGCCGTGGGTCTCGCCCGACGAGGCGTGGGTGCTCTGCTACAACGGCGAGGTCTTCAACTACCGCGAGCTGCGGGCGGAGCTCCTCGCCGCGGGGCGTGAGCTGCGCAGCGAGAGCGACACCGAGGTCGTGCTCGAGGCCTTCCTGGAGTGGGGCGAGGCGGCGGTCGGCAAGCTGCGCGGCGAGTTCGCGTTCGCGATCGTCGAGCGGGCCACCGGCCGGGTCTTCCTGGCCCGTGACCCGCTCGGCGTCAAGCCGCTCTACTGGTCGCGCCGGGGCGGGCGGATCCACATCGCGTCCGAGGTCAAGGCGTTGGTGCCGGTCGGTGCCCGGGTCACCGAGGTGCCGCCCGGCCACCACGGCTGGGCGACACCGGTCACCGGGCCGCGGCTGACGCCGTACGTCGACCTGCTCCGGCTCGGCGAGGACCAGGTGCCGATCGAGGACCCGGACGAGGCGGCGAAGCTGGTCCGCGCCGCCATCCAGGACAGCATCCGGGTGCGCGTCGACACCGACCTGACCGTCGGCGTGGTGCTCTCGGGCGGCCTGGACAGCTCGCTGACGTTGCTCCAGGTGCGCGAGATGCACCCGGACTGCGTCGCCTTCACGGTCGGGGCGCCGGGCAGCCCGGACCTCGACTACGCCAAGCGGCTCACCCGCGACCTCGGTGTGCACCACGAGGTGGTCGAGCTCCGGCCGCGGGACATCCGGATGGGCGAGATCCGGGAAGCGATCCGGATGGGCGAGCTCTCCGAGTACGGGGACATCATCAACGCGGTGGTGTCGGTGCCGCTGTTCCGCCGGGTGCACGAGACCGGCGTCAAGGTGGTGCTCACCGGCGACGGCTCCGACGAGCTGTTCGGCGGCTACCCGATGTATCACGAGGTCGGCCCGGCCGCGGCCCGCCGGCTGTTCCTGCACAAGATCCGCAACCTCTGTCGTACGGAGTTGCAGCGGGTCGACCGCACCAGCATGGGTCAGGGCGTCGAGGCGCGGGTGCCGTTCCTGGACCTGGCCCTGGTGGAGCTCGCTATGCGAATGCCGCTGTCGCTGAAGATGCGCAACGGCAAGGAGAAGTGGATCGTGCGGGAGGCGTTCGCCGACATCCTGCCCGACTACATCCGGCAACGACCGAAGAATCCGATGTCGTACTCGTCGGGGCTGCACGAACGGGCCCGGCTCTACAAGGCCAGATATGCCCGGACACACCACGCGTTCGGGTACGGCCTGCTCGAACCGATCCGGCGCGACTTCGATCACGTGTTGACCAAGTGCGGCAACGACCTCGACGCGGCGATCCGCGAGTCGGCCGTGCGACAGGACTACACGCTGCTGGAGCACGCCCGGGACTTCGCGGGTGCGCTGCGCTGGTTCACCGGCGCCCGCGCGCCGTACTGACGGATGACGGGGAGGGCCCTTTCCCGGGCCCTCCCTGGTAGACATGTCGGGTGAGGGACCGGGCTGAAGAGATTCTCCGCCGGCTCGCGGGAGACCACGCGAAGCTGCGCGACGACCAGTGGACTGCCATCTCGGCGCTGGTCGAGGAGAAGCGCCGGGTGCTCTGCGTGCAGCGCACCGGCTGGGGCAAGTCCGCGGTCTATTTCGTCGCCACCGCGCTGCTGCGGGCCGACGGGGCCACCGGGCCCACGGTGATCGTCTCGCCGCTGCTGGCGCTGATGCGCAACCAGGTCGAGGCGGCCGAGCGGGCCGGCATCCGGGCCCGGACGATCAACTCCGCGAACCTCGACGACTGGGACGCCATCCACGCTGACATCGCCTCCGGGGCCGTCGACGTGCTGCTGATCAGCCCCGAGCGCCTCAACAACCCCGACTTCCGCGACAACGTGCTGCCCAAGCTGGCCTCCACCACCGGGCTGCTGGTGGTCGACGAGGCGCACTGCGTCTCCGACTGGGGCCACGACTTCCGGCCCGACTACCGACGGCTGCGCACCTTCCTCGCGGAGCTGCCGCCGGGCACGCCGGTGCTGGCCACCACCGCGACCGCCAACCAGCGGGTCACCGACGACGTCGCCGACCAGCTCGGCGACGCCCTGGTGCTGCGCGGCTCGCTGGAGCGCGACTCCCTGCGGCTCGGCGTGCTTTCCCTGGAGTCGCCCGCGGAGCGACTGGCCTGGTTGGCCGACCAGCTCGACGTGCTGCCGGGCGCCGGCATCGTCTACACGCTGACCGTGGCGGCGGCCACCGAGACCGCCGAGTTCCTCCGCCAGCGCGGCTACCCGGTCGCCAGCTACTCGGGCCAGTCCGACGACGCCGCCCGCCAGCAGGCCGAGCAGGACCTGCTCGACAACAAGCTCAAGGCGCTGGTCGCCACCTCGGCGCTGGGCATGGGCTTCGACAAGCCCGACCTCGGCTTCGTCGTGCACCTCGGCGCTCCGCCCTCGCCGATCGCTTACTACCAGCAGGTGGGCCGGGCCGGCCGGGCGGTACGCAACGCCGACGTGCTGCTGCTGCCGGGCCGTGAGGACGCGGCGATCTGGCGCTACTTCGCCTCCCTGGCGTTCCCGCCGGAGCAGCAGGTCCGCGACGTGTTGCACGCGCTGGAGGCGGCCGGCCGGCCCCTGTCGACGCAGGCGCTGGAGCCGATGGTCGACCTGCGCCGCACCCGCCTCGAAATGATGCTCAAGGTGCTCGACGTCGACGGCGCGGTGCGCCGGGTCCGCGGCGGCTGGGTCGCCACCGGCGAGCCGTGGGTCTACGACACCGCGCGGTTGCGCCGGGTCGCCGCGACCCGCGCCGACGAGCAGCAGAGCATGCGGGACTACGTGACGACGACCGGCTGCCGGATGGAGTTCCTGCGGCGCAGCCTCGACGACCCGGCCGCGGCGCCGTGCGGGCGGTGCGACCGCTGCACCGGCCCGTTCGTCGCGGCCGAGGTGTCGGCACCGGCGCTGGCCGCCGCGCACGCGTTCCTGGGCCAGGCCGGTGTCACCATCGCGCCGAAGAAGCTCTGGCCGACCGGGCTCGACGAGGTGCGCGGCAAGCTCGGCCCGGACGTCCAGGCGGCACCCGGCCGGGCCGTCGGCCGGCTCTCCGACCTCGGCTGGGGCGGCCGGCTGCGCGACCTGCTCGGCCCGGACGTCCCGGACGGTCCGCTGCCCGACGACCTGACCGGTGCGGTCGTCGAGGTGCTCAAGGACTGGTCCCGCGGCGCCGACCCGTGGCCGGTGCGGCCGGTCGCGGTGGTCGGCATCGCGTCCCGCCGGCGCCCCGAGCTGGTCCGGTCGCTGGCCGCCCGGATCGCCGAGATCGGCCGGCTCCCGCTGCTCGGCCAGGTCGAGCCGGGCCCGCAGGCACCGCCGTCCGGTGGCGGCGCCCGGGGCAACAGCGCGCAGCGCGTACGCGCACTGCACGGCGCGTTCGAGCTCCCGCCGGACCTGGCCGCCGCACTGTCCGGGGTGGACGGCCCGGTGCTGCTCGTCGACGACCTGGTCGACTCGGGCTGGACGATGACGATCGTCGCCCGCGAACTGCGTGGGGCCGGTGCGCCGGCGGTGCTGCCGCTCGCGCTGGGCGTTTCCGGCTAGCGGCGAGGTCGCCCGTACCCGTGGACGGGTTGATAGTCGACCCGGTCGAATCTGATCCGTTCGCCCTGCTGTGGCGCGTGGATGATCCGGCCGCCGCCGACGTACATGCCGACGTGCTGGATGTTGCCGTAGTAGAAGACCAGGTCGCCCGGGCTGAGTTGGCCACGGCTGACGTGGCTGACGGCGCCGTACTGGGCTCGCGCGTTGTGCGGCAGGCTGACGCCGGCGGCCTGCCAGGCGGCGGCCGTGAGACCGGAGCAGTCGTAGCCGCCGGGACCCGAGGCGCCCCACTGGTACGGCTTGCCGAGCTGCGCGTAGACGAACCGGACCGCGGCGCTCGCGGCACCGGGCGGCAGTGCCGGTGGGTTGGCGAAGATCGGCTCGGCGTCCGGGATGCCGAGGTCGAAGCGCAGCGCGTCGAGCCGGGCGATCTCGCCCTCGATGTGCCGCTTCTTGGCAAGCAGCTTCGCGCCCTGCAGCTTCTCCTTGGCAGCGAGCGCGCTGAGGCTTTCCTGCACCGCCGCCACGTCGTTGTTGGCCGTGGCGAGCGCCTCGATCGCCCGGCCGCGCTGGGTGCCGAGCGCCTCCAGCATGGCGAGCCGGTCACCGAGCGCCTGCGGCGAGCCCGAGTGCAGCAGCCCGATCACGCCGGCGGCCCGGCCGGTCCGGTACGCGGCCGCCGCGAACGTGCCGACCTCCGCGCTGCGCGCCTCGGCGACGGCCTCCAGCGGCGCGATCCGGGCTTGCAGCCGGTCCGCCTCGGCACGCCCGCGCTTGACCTCCAGCCGCAGGTCGTTGTACTGCTCGACGACCACTTCGAGCTGATGGGACGCCTTCTTGAGGCGCTTCTCGACCTCGGCGGCGGACGGATCGGCGGCGGCCGGCACGGCCAGCGGACCGAGCAGGGCCAGCAATGCGGCGGCCGCGATCAGCGTGCGGCGTGCGCCTGAGGGCCTGTCCTGCCGATCAACGCGGCCTGCGACGGGCCCAGCCGCCGCCTGGACTCCGTCTCGGCTCACGTTGATCGGCAGGACAGGCCCTAGTGTGATGATCGGCACGGTCGGTTAACGAGCCGCAAGGGGCAGAAGCCACGATGCGGGCATAGCGGACTAGGCACGGATACGCCCGGGGGGTATATTCGAGCGCATGACCGCCAACGACACAGAGGAGCAAGGCCCTTACTGGTACGCCGCCGACAAGCCGGCTCTGCTCGGTCGTCTGCGCCGGATCGAGGGGCAGGTCCGCGGCGTGCACCGGATGGTCGAAGAGGACACTTACTGCATCGATGTCCTCACCCAGATCTCCGCGGCGACCAAGGCCCTCCAGGCAGTCGCCGTCGGCCTGTTGGAGGGGCACATCGCGCACTGCGTGATGGAGGCCGCCGAGAACGGCACCGACCCGTCCGCCAAGGTCAAAGAGGCGACCGACGCCATCGCCCGGCTCGTCCGTTCCTGAACCCCGGAGGTAGCCCCCGAATGTCCACCGCGACCTACACCGTGACCGGCATGACCTGCGCCCACTGCGTGAGCGCGGTGACCAGCGAGCTCACCGCCCTGCCCGGTGTCACCGACGTGCGGATCGACCTGGCCAACGGCGCGGTCGCGGTGACCAGCGAGGCGCCGCTGGCGCTGGGCGACGTGCGGGCCGCGGTCGACGAGGCCGGCTACGAGCTCGCCGCCGCTGATGCCTGAGGCCGCGCGCACCAAGACCCGCGTCACGCCACCGGCCACCGACGGACCCGACCGGTCCGGGCTGCGGCTCGGCCTGTTCGTCGCCGGGCTCGTCTTCGCGCTGGTCGGCGGGTTCGGCCTGGGCAAGCTGACCGGCGGCGAAAAGCCGGCCGACGGTGCGAGCGCGGCCGGCGGGATGGCGATGCCGTCGACCGACCCGGCCAACCACGCCCACGCGCCCGGCACCGCCGAACACGACCACGGCAGCAGCGGGATGACCGCGACGGCCGGCGCCGACCTCGGTGGGCTGAGCCTGAGCGGCAGTGGCTACACGCTGGTCCCGGCCGCCACCGACTTCACCGCCGGCAAGAAGGCCGACCTCCGGTTCACCGTGCGCGGGCCGGACCGGCAGCCGGTCAAGCAGTTCGCCGTCGTGCACGAGAAGCAGATGCACCTGGTGGTGGCCCGCCGTGACCTGTCCGGCTACCAGCACCTGCACCCGACGATGGCCGCCGACGGCACCTGGAGCATCCCGCTGACGCTGGGCCAGCCCGGGCTCTGGCGGGCGTTCGCCGATTTCACGCTGGTCGACGCGGCCGGTGCGCAGATCGCCGCGACGCTCGGCACCGACCTGGTGGTGGCCGGCGACTACGCGCCCAAGCCGCTGCCCGCCCCGGCCCGCGAGGCCACCACCGGCGAGTTCACCGTCACCTACGAGGGCACGCCGACCGTGGGTGCGACCCAGCCGTTGCAGTTCCGGGTGTTCCGCGACGGCAACCCGGTCGCCGACCTCGAGCCCTACCTCGGCTCGTACGGGCATCTCGTGGTGCTCCGGCAGGGCGACGTGGGTTATCTGCACGTGCACCCCGACGAGCAGCGCACGCCGGGCACCGTCAAGTTCTGGCTGGCCGCGCCGAGCCCTGGCAGCTACCGGGCGTTCTTCGACTTCCAGGTGGCCGGAAAGGTGCACACCGCCGAGTTCACGGTGCGGGTCGACTAGGCCGTCTTGCGGATCGGCCGGGTGGCCAGGCGGCGCAGCGCCTCGCGGATGTGCCGCTTCTCGGCCGCGGAGACCGTCGGGTCGGTGAGCCGGTCGAGAATGACCTGAAGGTCTTTGTCGACCCGGCTCGGCCGGGCGGTCATGCCGGGGGTGCGGCCGGGCATGTTGAGTGCCCGGAACGCCGCCGAGACCGGCACGTCGAGTGCGGCGCAGAAGTTTTGCACCTTGGCTAGCTCGGGATAGTCGTGCCAGTCGCCGGCCAGCCAGCGGAAAAGCGTCGATCGACCGACACCGGTTTCGGACGCCAAGTCGTTGACCGTCCATCCACGGGCGTTCTTGGCATCGTCAACGGCCCGCCGGACGAAGCGCGCGAACGCAGCCTGCGGCGAATCGTCTGTGGCCATCGGCCGGTCGCCCTCCCCGCGGTAGTGAATCGTCACCGGAAAGGGTAACCCGTGCGGCTCAGATTGCAACGGGCCGTTCGGCCGACTAGTCCCGTCCGTGGGACTGCTCTAGAGTCGCGACAGGTCTTACCCGGACCCGTGCGCGGGACCCTCCCCACAGTGTCGATCCGCGCACCGTCCGCGCCGTGGCCATGGGCCGGCGGTCCGTGGTGCTGGTGTGGTGTCCCGCCGGCGGGGGGTCGGCAGGACACCACACCACCGGCGTCCGCCCAGTTCGGTGACTTACCAGACCGTTACCAGTCGTCTATGCTCACGCCCCGAGAGTGGAGAACGACGGGATGCGACTATGGCCCCACCAGAAGACCGCCCGGTTCCCAATCGACCAGGCGCGATAAGCCTGTTCTTCGTCGTGAAGGCCGCGATATTCGCGCTCGCCTTCTGGATCTGGCTGCTCGTCCTCGCCATACAAGGTGGCCAGGTCACCGGATGGCACGTGTTCGCCGCTTCCGGCGCGATTACCACCACATTGGTCGGCATGATGTTGGCGATCCGGATGGCGTTGCAGGCGAATGCCGCCGACCGGCACGCCGAGTTTCGAAAAACACTCGTCGAGATTTCCTGGAACACCGCGTTCGCGGCGCATCAGGCCGAGGACGACGACGACACCGACAACGTCGTGCGCTTCCCGAGCGCGGTGCCGGACGAACCCGGCGGCTGGCCCACCCAGGGCGACCGCCGGCGCTAGGGGGTGTCTCGTGGATCAAGGTGGTGCTCCGGCGAGGTCCAGGCGGCGTCCGGGCGTGCGCGGAGAGTGGTCGGACACCGGTGTTGTATCTGGCCGCTCTTCGCGTACGGTCGGTCGTCGTCTGGGCCCGGCGGAGTGCCGCCTTGATCCACGAGACACCCCCTAACCCAGCAGTTCGGCCAAGCGCGGTCGCACCTGCCAGGTGGTGACGAGCTCGTCGTACTCGGCGCGCGCCGTCGGTTGGCCGGTTCGGCGCGCACGCAGCAGCAGGTTTCGCGGCGTGTGCGCGGAGTCTATGAACTCCGTCACGTCGACCCGGTAGCCCTGCGATCGGAGCAACGCCGCCCGCAGCGAGTCGGTCAGCACGTCCGCGAAGCGCTCCCGCAGGATCCCCTGCCCGGTGATCAGGTGGTACGGACCGGGCGCGGTCTGCTTGCGCAACTGTGCGGCGATGTCGTGGTGGCAGCAGGGCGCGGCCAGGATCCATTCGGCGCCCCAGCCGACGGCGCGGTGCAGCGCCTCGTCGGTCGCCGTGTCGCAGGCGTGCAGGGCGAGCACCAGGTCGGGGGCGGGCTCGACCTCGGCGTCCAGGATGCTGCCGGCGACGAACCGCAGCCGGTCGGCGTAGCCCAGCCGTTCGGCCAGCCGGGTGTTCCGCTCCCGCTGGTCCTCGCGCACGTCGACGCCGGCCATCTCGACGTCCAGCCCGCGCACCGCGGTCAGCCAGCGGAACGCGGCGAAGGTCAGGTAGGCGTTGCCGCAACCCAGGTCGACCACCCGCAGCGGCGCCGGCAGCCCCTCGGCGGGCAGCGTCGCGGCCAGCGCCCGCAGGAACGCGTCGACCTGGCGCCGCTTGGCCGCGGTGCCGCCGATCACCTCCCACAGCGGGTCACCCGGGTCCAGCAGGTGCTCACGCACCCGGTCGTGGGCCTCGGGTTTCGCGTCGGCCTCGTCGGCCGCCTGCCGGTGCACCTGGGCGTCGCCCTTCTTGGTCACCCGCACCTGCACGGTCGCGCCGGCGCTTTCCACGTGCCAGTTGCCGAACGGCTCCGTGAGCAGGGCGTCGACCGCGGCTTCCGCGTCCGGCCCGGGTGCCACGTTGGTCGTGTGCGGGCGGGCGCCGTCGCTCGTGACGATCTGGAGCCGCCGCCCGGCCTTGAGCGCGACCGGTCGCAGCTCGGCTCGGACCACCGACGGGGTCGCGCCGCGCCGTCGGCCCGCGGCGACCGCTCGGGTCAGGGCGGGGTCGAGCAGCAGGTCGCGCACCTCGGCGAGGACGGCGGTCAGGTCTTCGGGCATACCTACATTGTCCGCGTTCCGCCGATCGGCAGCTCCCAGAGGTCGGCGAGGTCACGGCCGGCGGCCGTCCAGGCGGCGCGCAGCCGCTCCGGCGGCTCCAGCAGGGGCTCGCTGCTGAGTGGGAAGGTGCCCCAGTGCATTCCCGCGACCCGGCGGACGCCCAGGTCAGTGGCCGCCTGGACCGCGTCCTCCGGGTTCAGGTGCTGGTTGCGCATGAACCAGCGCGGCTCGTACGCGCCGATCGGCAGCAGGGCCAGGTCGAGCTCGGGGAAGCGGGCGGCGATCTCGGCGAACCTCTCGCCGTAGCCGGTGTCGCCGGCGAAGTAGATCTTCGGGCCGTCGTCGGTGGCCAGCACCCATCCGCCCCAGAGGCTCTTGTTGGTGTCGGCCAGGCTGCGCCGGCTCCAGTGGTGCGCGGGCACGAAGGTGAAGTCCACCGGGCCGATCCGCCGGGACTCCCACCAGTCGAGCTCGGTCACGTCCTGGAAGCCGCGGCGCCGGAACCACCACGCCAGATTCGCGGGTACGAGCATCGGCGTCGACCGCGGCAACCGGTCGATGGTCGGCGCGTCGAGGTGGTCGTAGTGGTTGTGGCTGATCACCACCGCGTCGATCCGGGGCAGGCCGGCCCAGGCCACGCCGGGCGGGGTGTAGCGGGCGATGAACGGCGGGATCCGCTGCGCCCAGACGGGGTCGGTCAGCACCGTGAGCCCGCCGGTCCGCAGCACGAAGCTGGCATGCCCGACCCAGGTGACGGCCGTGGTCGCCGGGTCCACCGGTGGCAGTGTGGCCTGCGGTTCCAGCGGCACGCTCCGGCCGGCCCGGGCCCGGTCCGCGGCGTTCGGGCGCCGCTCGCGCATCATCCGCGCGATGTCACCGGCGCCGGGCAGCGGTGCCGTCAGTCGGTCTGCGAAGGTCGGCGGCCAGTCCCGGCCGCCGTGGTTCCGGCGGCCTTCCTCGAGACGGCGGCGGACTCGGCTGGGGTCGAACACTCACCCACCGTCCGCGCGACACCACTGGACCGTCAAGTAAGGCTCGCCTAAGCTCACGGCACAACCCACGGCCGGGTGCGGGAGGTCAACATGGTCAGCGCAGCCGACACGGAACTGGGTCTGGCGGCCCGGGTCCGCTCCCTGACCCGCGCCGACCACGAGGCGGCGGAGACCACCCCGTTCGTGGGCGATCTGATGGCCGGGCGGCTCGATCTCGCGGCGTACGCGCGACTGGCCAGCCAGCACTACTTCATCTACGAGACCCTCGAGCGGGCCGCTGCCACGATGCGTGCGGATCCGGTGGCCGGCGACTTCGTGGGCTTCGGGCTCGACCGGCTGCCCGCGCTCGGCGCCGACCTGCACCACCTGCGCGGGCCGCGCTGGCGCTCGGAGATCACGCCGCTGCCGGCGACCCGCGACTACCTGGCCCGGCTGCGGGCGGTCGCGTTCGTCGACCCGCCGGCGTTCGTGGCGCACCACTACACGCGCTACCTGGGCGACCTGTCCGGCGGGCAGATGGTGAAGCGGGCGCTGCGCGAGCAATACGGCGTCGGTGCGGCGGGCACCCGGTTCTACGAGTTCCCGGGGGTGGCGGCCGGTGCGGTCAAGCGCCGCTATCGCGAGTTGCTGGACGCCGCGCCGTGGTCCGCCGACGAACAGGCGCGCTTCATCGACGAGGTGAAGCGCGCCTTCACGCACAACCGCCAGGTCTTCGAAGACCTGGCGGCTGCTTGATCGAGTTTCTTCGGCGGGGAGGTCAGGCCTCGGTCGGGGCTGCGGCGGCACCGCCCGCGCCGCGGGAGCGGCGACGGCGGCGGGCGCGCGGCTTGGCGGGTGCTTCCCCGTCAGAGTCGGCGACCGCTACCACGGCCGGCTCGGTGCCGGTCGCGTCGGCCGTGGTCTCACCGGCGACGACCTCGCCGACGCGGCGGCGTCGGCGCGGGCGCCGGGTGCTGCTCGCCGAGGGCTCGGCTCCGTCGGAAGCGCCGACCGGGTCCGCGTCCGAGGTTGCCGGCTCCGCACCGTCGCGCGTATCGCCGCGGCGGCGTGACCGGCTGCGGGCCGGGCGCTCGGCGCGAGCCGGACCCCGGCGACGGCCGCCGCCCAGGTCTTCTTCCTTCTCCGCCGAAAGACCCGCGCGGGTGCGCTCGCCCGTCGGCAGCGTGCCGGAGACGTCGGTCGGGATGGCCAGCTCCTCGTAGAGCCACGCCGAGGTGTGGTAGGTCTCCCGCGGCTCCGGCATGTCCAGGCCGAGGGTCTTGTCGATGATCCGCCAGCGCGGCATGTCGTCCCAGTCGACGAACGTGACCGCGACGCCGGTGGCGCCCGCCCGGCCCGTGCGCCCGATCCGGTGGGTGTAGGTGTCCTGGTCTTCCGGGCAGTCGTAGTTGATCACGTGCGTGACGCCCGAGACGTCGAGCCCGCGGGCCGCTACGTCGGTGGCCACCAGGATGTCGATCTTGCCCGCCCGGAACGCCCGCAGCGCCCGCTCGCGCGCGCCCTGGCCGAGGTCGCCGTGCACCGCGGCCACCGCGAAGCCGCGGAAGTCGAGATCTTCGGCGAGCCGGTCGGCGGCCCGCTTGGTGCGGGTGAAGATCATGGTCAGGCCGCGGCCCTCCGCCTGGAGGATGCGCGCGACGACCTCGACCTTGTTGAGCGAGTGGGTGCGGTAGACCAACTGCTGGGTCTGCGGCGACGGGCCGGTCTCGGCCGTGTGCCCGGCGTGGATCGTGACCGGGTGGCGCAGGAAGCGGCGGGACAGCGCGACGATCGGGTCCGGCATGGTGGCCGAGAACAGCATGGTCTGCCGGTCCTCGGGCAGCATCGCCAGGATCTTCTCGACGTCGTCGAGGAAGCCCAGGTCGAGCATCCGGTCGGCCTCGTCGAGCACCAGCGCGTGCACCCGGTCGAGCCGGATCTGCTTCTGCTTGGCGAGGTCGAGCAGCCGGCCGGGCGTGCCGACCAGGATCTCGACGCCGTTGCGCAGTGCTTCGGTCTGCGGCTCGTAGGCGACGCCGCCATAGATCGGCAGGACCCGGACACCGCGGGTGCGCCCGGCGGCGGCGAGGTCCTTGGCCACCTGGAGGCCGAGCTCACGGGTGGGCACGACGACCAGTGCCTGCGGGACGCCGTCGGAGCCCTCGCCGGGTGCGAAGACCCGCTCGAGCAGCGGGACGCCGAAGCCGAGGGTCTTGCCGGTGCCGGTGGGCGCCTGGCCGATCAGGTCGGTGCCGCGCATCGCGATCGGGATCGCGTATTCCTGGATGGCGAAGGAGTTGGTGATGCCGGCGGCGGCGAGGGCCTCAACGGTCTCGGGGCGGGCGCCTAGCTCGGCGAAGGTGGGGGAGTCTTTTCGGACGGGCGCGGTCGGGACAAGCGCGTCGTCCGTGGGTTCGATTAGTTCACTCATGTGGTGTTCGGGGTGCCCTCTCGTGGTGCGCCCCGTCGTGTCGTAGGGCGCGATATCGGATATCGCGCGGGCCACACGCGAGGTGACTCGCGGGCCGCACACGCGTGCCGTGGGGATCAACCCGCCCACGGCTAACGTGACCATGTTACCGGATTGACCTCGTGACGGTGCCGAACGTGAGGCGGATGCGCCAGCTGGGCCTGGTCGTGTGGCGCAGCTCTCGCCGATCAGGTGTCCGGAGTAACCTGCGGGCGTGACTCCTGAGCTGGCTGACATGGCCGCGCCTACGACTGAGGCGCTCGTCGACCTGCTCGGCATGGTGGCATACGGCGAGCTGTCCGCCTTTGAACGGATGGCGGCCGATGCCCGGCTCGCGCCTGACCTGCACCGCCGTGCCGCACTGAGCGAGATGGCAGCTGTGGAGATCGCCAATTACGGCCGCCTGGCCGCCCGGCTCACCGAGATCGGCGCTGACCCGGACGTGGCGATGACCCCCTACGTGGGCGTGGTGCAGGCCTATCACGACTCGACCGAGCCCAAGGACTGGCTGGAGGCGCTGACCAAGGCCCACGTCGGCGACGGCGTCGCCGACGACTTCTTCCACGAGATGGCCAAGCTGATCGAGGAGCCCGACCGCCAGCTCGTCCTCGACGTCATCCACGACAAGCGCTACGAGGAGTTCGCCGTCACCGAGATCCGCGCGGCGATCGAGGCCGACCCGAAGACCCGCGCCCGCCTGTCGATGTGGGCCCGCCGACTGGTCGGCGAGGTCTATTCGCAGGCGACGCGGGTGGCGGGCCAGCGCGCGGCCCTGACCACCTTGATCGTCACCAGCGGCGGCGACCAGGCCGCCGTCCAGGCGCTGTTCCGCCGCATCACCAACGCGCACAGCGCCCGCATGACGGCACTGGGCCTCAACAACTAGGCAGCGAAAGGGGTTCGGGTGAACCGAACCCCTCTGTTGGTCAGCGGGCGCTGAAGCCGACGGTGCCGCGGGTCGCCTCGGCGATCTCCACGTAAGCCAACTTGCTCACCGGGATGATGACCCGGCGGCCCTTCTCGTCGACCAAGGACAGCGTGCCCTCGTTCGCGATCGCCTCGGTGACGCTCTTCTCCACCTCGGCGGGCGACTGCGAGCTCTCGATGACCAGCTCGCGCGGCGCGTACTGCACGCCGATCTTGACCTCCACGGAAGCCCTCCTCGTCGTGGCGCGCGGTCGATACCGGCACCGCTGGGAAGGCTATCCGATCCGTGGGGTGAACGACGACGGCGGCTTGCGTGTCAGACGGGTTCGCCTTCCGCCCAGGCACCTTCCTGGGGCTCACCCTGCAGCGGGAAGCTCGCGATGCCCCGCCAGGAGAGGGCCGCGAGCAGCGCCTCGGCCTCGCTCTTGGGCACCTGGCGACCACCGGCCAGCCAGAACTGCGCGGCCGTCTCGGCGGCACCGACCAGGCCCGAGGCGAGCAACTCGGCCCGGGACTTGCTCACGCCGGTGTCCGAGATGATCGTGTCGGTGATCGCCGCGATGCAGCCGCGCTCGACCCGCTCGACCCGCTCGCGGACGGCCGGCTCGTTGCGCAGGTCGGACTCGAAGACCAGGCGGAACGCCTCACTCTCGTGGTCGACGAAGTCGAAGTAGGCCTCGACCGCGCCGCGTACGCGTTCCTTGTTGTCGCTCGTCGCCTCCATGGCCGCCTGCACGTGCGCCACGATCGCGTCACAGTGCTTGTCCAGCAGCGCCAGGTAGAGCTCCAGCTTGCCGGGAAAGTGCTGGTAGAGCACGGGCTTGGAGACACCGGCCCGCTCGGCGATGTCGTCCATCGCGGCTGCGTGGTAGCCCTGTGCGACGAACACCTCCTGGGCCGCCGCGAGCAGCTGCTTTCGGCGTGCCGACCGGGGCAGCCTCGTCGGCCGTCCGTCCGGCTGGGCATCGCCCGAAGCCGCCACCATGGTTTACCTCCGAAAATCCCTGATCCATCGACCGCTGATGACGCATCCGATCGGTGCCTGTCGCATCGGTCGGTGAAATGGACCGCGATTGCAACTTATCGCGACCGTGCCCACACGGTAGCCTCAGCGAGGGCGACCGAGGAGTGCACGGTGGATGATTCAGGTCAACCCGGCGACGCACCGGGCGGCGGCGGGGGCAACCCGCCGGCCTCTCGTGACCCCGAGGCCTGGGCCGACCGCGACCGTGACTCAGGCACGCGGTCCGCATGGCACAGGTCTCGTTACGCCAACCTGCTGACCCCGATCGTGCCCGCGTCCCGGCAGCCCCGCCAGCAGGTCAACGGCTCCTCCGAGGTGCATTCCACCAGCGCACCGCCCTATCCATATGAGGGTGACCTGGAAGACGCCGCGCACTCCCCGATACCGACCCAGGCGCACGGCGAGGAGCAGCCGCCCTGGCCGGCCGCGGCTGCGCCGCCGGCCGCCGACGGCGATCCCGATTGGCGTGGCTGGGCGCCACCGCCCGGCGCCGACGAGGCTCTGCCCGAGCCGCCGTCACCGTGGGCACCCGGTTGGGCTCCGGCCCCGACCGACGGGGGTGTGCCCGAAGTCGCGCCACCCGCACCGCCCGCCCCTCCGGCCGGCGGCGCTGTCGGTCCGTTCGCGGTGGCCTTCCCGCCCGCGCCGCCGCGGTTCGACGAGCCCGCGCCGCCGCCCGTGCGGTTCCGGCCGCGCCAGGACGAGCCGCCACGTCCGGCCGGCGACGGCCAGCAACCGGCGCCCGCCGACGGCAGAGTTGCTCCGGCCCCGCACGGCGAGACCCGCCGTCCCGACGACACCGACCCGGCGACCGGGGGCTTCCCGCCGATCGGCGCGGTCGCGGCCGGTGCGCCGACCGAGCACGTCCCGCCGGGCACGCCGACCGAGGCCGACCCTTATCCAGCCGGTTTCCGGCCCAGTGCCGCCGGCCCCACCGCCGCCCGCCCCGATTGGGCTCCGGAATGGCCGTGGTCTCCGGCACCACCGGCGCCGACCTCGCCGGCCGGCCGCATCCAGGTCCCCGCGCCGCGCCCGGACCAGCCGGCCGAGCCGTCGCCCGCTGGGCCGATGCCCGAAGAGGGCAGCCTGCCCAGCCGCCGTGGTTTCACTCCGCCCACCGAGCCGCCGCATCGCAACACGCTGCCCGGCTACATCCGCGGTGGCGAAGCACCGTCCGGCGACGGGAACCGCTTCATCACGGGCAGCCACCCGACGGTGGCGCCCCACTCCGTCCAGCGCCCGGCCGCCCCTGAGCCGACCGGCGGCGCCGCGACGGCCTCCGGCGGCTTTCCCGTCGTGGAGTCCGCGCCGGGTCGGGTCGAACGCACCGCGTCAGGCAGCTTCCCGGTCGTCGACCGGCGCTCGGCCGGCCTGAGCCGCAGCTTCCCGGCCGGCGAGCAGACCGACCCGCCGGTCACGCCCGGCCGGTTGACCCGCGCGTTCCCGGGCGGCGACGGTCCGCCCGCCGCACCCCAGGCCACGCCCTCGACGGGTGCGTTCCCCGGTGGCGGCGACCGCGTGTCGCCCACCGAGCCGGTGTCACCCGCGGGAGCCAACCGTCCGACCGACCTGTCCGGCCGCCAAGCCGCTGCCCAGCCGCCCGCGCCGGTGTCGCCGGCCGCCGCCGGCCCGCGCGACGATGCCCAGGTCCGTCCGCCGCTGCGCCTCGCGAGCCGCAACGGCGACCCGATCGGCAACGAGGCGGTGCCACCCGAGCACCGCACCGGCCAGCCCGAGCAGCCGGCCGAGCGCCCGACCGCCGACCGCTTCCGCGACGGTGCGACCGGCGATGTGGGTGGCCAGCGTGGCTTCCCCGGCCAGCCCGAGCAGCCGGCCGAGCGCCCGACCGCCGACCGCTTCCGCGACGGTGCGACCGGCGATGTGGGTGGCCAGCGTGGCTTCCCCGGCGAGCCGACCAGCGGGCCGCCGGCCGGCGCGCACCAGAGTGGTTTCCCCGCCGGTGACGGCGCCCGGCGCGGCTTCGGCGGCGGTGATCCTTCCGACGGTGATCCCACCGGTGGTGGCTTCGCCCGTGGTTTCGCCGGCGACCAGGGTGGCGGCGGCACGCGCGCGGCCAGCGGCTTCGCCGCGGAGCGGGCCAACGGCGGGTTCGGTGGCGAGCCCGCCAACGGCGCACCCGGCGGCACCACCAACGGTGGTTTCGGCGACGAGCCGCCGATCCCGTTGCACCAGCGGCCGATCGACCGCCCGGCGCCCGAACAGCGGTCCGTGGTCGACGACATGATCGACGAGTTGTCCGGCCTGCCGCAGCGTGTGCCGGCCGAGCCCGACGTGCCGACCGTGCCGGAACCGCCCTCGGACGCACCCGCGGACCCCCCGCAACTGGCCAGGATCGCCACCCACCTGCGGCGGCCCGACCTGCCCGAGGAGCGGGAGCGTCCCGACGGCTTCGACGTCGACGCGATCCTCGACGCCGTCCGCGGCGTCTCCGGGGTGAAGGGCGCCTCGCTGCGCCAGACCCCCGCGGGCGCGCACAGCCTCCGCCTCGACCTGGCCGACGGCGCCGACGCGGCCGACGTGAGCCGGCACGTGGCCCGGCTGCTCCAGGAGCGGATGGGCCTCGCCGCCGCGCCACAGAACCTGCCAGGCATGGCCCCGCCCGAGGCGCCGCTCGGCGGTGACACCCCGCCGACCGGGTTCAGCCGCACGGGCGGCTATCTGCCCCCACCACCGGTGGAGCGGGCGCCCGAGGCCACCCGGCCGGCGCCTCGCCCGGTCGAGGCCGCCCGCCAGGCACCGCGCCCGCCCGAGCCTCCGCGGCTGGCACCGCGCCCCGCCGACGCGACCAGGCCGGCACCCCGCCCCGCCGACGTGGCCCGGCCGGCACCGCGCCCCGCCGACGCGATCAGGCCGGTGCCCCGCCCGGCCGACGCGACCAAGCCGCGACCGGCCGAGCCCACCCGGCCGGCAGTCCGAGAGGCCGAGCCCACGCGGCCGGCGACCCGCCCGACCGATGTGCCCGCGGCGCAGATCTCGCCCGCACCCGCACCGCCGGGCTTCGAGCCACCGGCCGAACAGGACCAGAACGCGCCGGGTTCGCACCGTGGCCGCGCCCACGTCGGCTCGCAGTCCGGAGTGGACACCCGTGACCTGGCCGAGCGGGCGGCCGCCGCCGCATCGGCAGCGCCGGTGTCCGCGGCACCGGCGTCCGGCCTGCCGCAGCGCACCGAGCCGGCGGCGCACCGGCCGGCGACCGACAGCGCGGAACGCGGCCACCTCTACGGCGGCACCCGCGAATCCGACCCTCGCACCGGCTCCGACCAGCCGGCGTCGGGCTCCTTCCCGGAGTTGGGCAGCGCCGCCGGCATCATCGGCAACGTCGGTGGCCACCCGGTGATGGCTGCCGCGACGGCGTACTCGGGTGGGCAGATCACCACCACCGAGTCGGCACCGTCCCGCCCGCTGAACCCGGGCGCCAACCCCGGCCCGCGCGTGGTGATCGACCACGTGCAGGTCAGCACGTTCGGGTTGGACGCGACCGTGGAGACCCGGCTGGCCGCCGGGAAGCGGGTGGCCAACGGGCTGGCCACCGGCCCGGCCGTCGACGGCTACGTGCTGCGGCTCTGCGCGGTCTCCGCCGCGACGGCGATCGACGAGCTGCTGCGCACCGCCTCGCGGGCCGACGACCGCGGCCGTTGCTTCGTCGAGCACGCGGCGGTCGTACCGTTCGGCAACTGCGAGGTTGCGGTGGTTGTCGTGTTCCTCGTCTGCGGTGGGTGGGTTGAGCAGCTTGCCGGCTCTGCGCTGGTTTCGGGCGATCCGCGGCAAGCTGTCGTACGTGCGACACTTGCTGCCGTAAATCGTCGTCTGGAAGCGCTGCTCTCCGACTGAAACCGGGGCCAGATCCGGGCACAATAAATTCATGAAGCGCGCTCTGCTAGGCGCCGACGAGGTCTTCGGACCCGACCGGATGCCGCCGCCGTGGCCCGGTCGGCTCGCGGTCGTCGACGGCGAGCAGACCTTCGTGCGGGACACCCCCGGCACGACCACGGAGGCACAACCGGCCTTTTACGTGCACGGCCTGGGCGGATCCTCGCAGAACTGGACAGACCTCGCGGGCCTGCTCTCGGACCGGCTCGACGGCCAGGCGGTCGACCTGCCCGGCTTCGGCCGCAGCGGCCCGGCAAAGCAATACACGATCAAGGCCTTCGCCGATCGCATGATCCGCCTCATCGAGGTCGGCGACCGCGGCCCGGTGCACCTGTTCGGCAACTCGCTGGGCGGCGCGGTGGTGGTCCGGGTCGCCGGCCTGCGCCCCGACCTGGTCCGCACGCTCACCCTGGTCTCGCCGGCGATGCCGTTCCTCGACCCGCGCCGCTCCCTGCAGGGCCCGGTGGTCCCGCTGCTCGCGCTGCCGCGCGCCGACCGGGTGGCCGCCTGGATGATGGGCCGCTACGCGCCGGAGGAGTTGGCCGCGCAGGTCATCGAGGCCTGCTTCAACGACGTCACCCGGGTCAGCGAGCAGCGCCGCCGAGAGGCGGTCGAGGAGATCAAGATTCGCTACGAGGCGGCGCACTACTTCGACGCCTACGTGCGTTCGCTGCGCGGCCTGGTCAGCAGCTTCCTGCGCGCCTACCTGCCCGGCGCCAACTCGATGTGGAAGATCGCGTCACAGATCACCGCGCCGACGCTGGTCGTCGGCGGCCGTCAGGACCGGCTCGTCGACATCCGGGTGGCGCCACAGGTGGCCAAGGTCATCCCGGACAGCCGACTGCTGATCCTCGACGGCGTCGGTCACGTGGCGCAGATGGAGGTGCCGCGGATCGTGGCCCGCGGCGTGCTCGCCCTCCTCGACGAATACGAGCGGGGCCGGGCCGGGGTCACCTGATCGGGTGGTCGTGTGGCACTCTGAGCCCCAGCATGGTCAACGCGAGGCACCCCCAACCTCGTGGCCGGTCCCGCAATCGACGGTCGCGCCGCAGTCGCGGTCCGACCCGCGTACTCATTGTCGCCGGACTGTCGCTCCTGGTCGGAATCGGTTTGATGCTGTTCGGCCTGCCGTTGCGCGCCGGGCAGACCGACGGGGTGGCGCAGTCGCCGCCGTCCGGCCCCGCCGACACCGGATCGCCGTCCTCATCGCCGGCCGTCAAGCCGACGAAGGCGCCGCCGCCGGTCTACCGGTTGAAGGGCACTCCACCGCGCCGGGGTGACAACACCTTCCGTTACGGGAAGACCACCGGGAAGGTCGCCGGGAAGTCCGGCACGCTGCGCCGCTACCGGATCGCGGTGGAGAACGGATCCAAGGAAGACATCGAGGCGTTCGGCGACCAGGTCGACGCCGCGCTGAGTGACAAGCGGAGCTGGATCGCGAGCGGCGACCTGCGGCTCCAGCGGGTCGCGGACGGCGAGGACTACAGCTTCACCGTCTACCTGGCCACCGCCGACACCTCGCACGACATGTGTGCCCGCGGCGGCACGAACACCAACGTGGACGGCGACCCGTACACCTCGTGCCGGACCGTCGGGAAAGTGATCATCAACCTCGACCGGTGGAACATGTCCGTTCCCCAGTTCATCGAGTCGAAGATCCCGCTCTCGGTCTACCGCACCTACGTGGCCAACCACGAGACCGGGCACGAGCTCGGCAACCATCACGTGGCCTGTCCGGGCAGGGGCAAGCCGGCGCCGGTGATGATGACCCAGACCCTGGGCCTCAACGGCTGCAAGCCGAATCCGTTTCCGTACGTCAACGGAAAGCTCAACACCGGCCCGCCAGCCAACCAATAAGCGAGCAATGTCCGAAATGACCTGGCATCGTGTTGGTTCATGGCGACGCCGATCTCAGGCCACCGGCTCCCCGCACCACGCACACCCGAACCCCCGCCCACACCAGACCGCCATCGCGGCATGCTGGCGGTCGGCCTCGCGCTGATCGCGAGCGCGGCCCTGCTGATGGCCGTCAACCACGCCCGCCGCTCGCCCGACGCGGCACCGCACCCGAGCCAGACCCAGGCCGGGTCGCCGGTCCCCGGGAAGATCGGGCCCTTCGCGGCGCCGAGCGCGTCGCCGACCGGCAAGGCCGGCCCGGCGCCCGACGGGCCTGGTGTGTTCAGCACCGAGCGGGGCAACGGTCCCACCCTCGGTCGCGGCACGGACCTGCACCGGTTCCACGTCGTGGTGGAGAAGGGCATCAACCTGGACCTGGCGCCGTTCGTCGCCTCCGTCGACACCATCCTCGGCGACAAGCGGAGCTGGATCGCCGACGGCAAGCTCCGGCTCCGCCGGGTCGGTGCCGGCCAGCCCGCCGATTTCACGATCTATCTGGCCAGCGCGGGCACTTCCGAGCGGATGTGCGCGGAGGGCGGCCTGGACACCGAACGTTTCACCTCGTGCCAGCTCGGCGAACAGGTGATCATCAACGCCGACCGTTGGGTCAGTGCCGTGCCGTGGTTCGAGGCGCCGCTCGGGCAGTACCAGGCGTACGCGGTGAACCACGAGGTCGGCCACCAGCTCGGCCACCAGCACGAGGCGTGCCCGGCACCGGGCGCGGCGGCGCCGGTGATGCAGCAGCAGACGTACGGTATGCAGGGCTGTCTGCCCAACGGCTGGCCCTACGTCAACGGCCGGCGCTACACCGGACCGCCTATTCCCTGACGCGAGTCAAGGGGACGTGGCGCGTGTCATGGCAGTGGGGCGTGTCCCGAGCAACAATTGCTCGGCACCACCACATCGATCCGACCAGATACCCGGGGAGACCCACCGTGTCATTGCCCCCGCTCGTCGAGCCCGCCGCCGAGCTCTCCGTCGACGAGATCCGCCGCTACTCGCGCCACCTGATCATTCCGGACGTCGGGGTGACGGGGCAGAAGCGGCTCAAGAACGCCCGGGTGCTCTGTGTCGGCGCCGGCGGCCTCGGCTCGCCGGCGTTGATGTATCTCGCCGCCGCCGGGGTCGGCACGCTCGGCATCGTCGACTTCGACACCGTCGACGAGAGCAACCTCCAGCGGCAGATCATCCACGGCCAGTCCGACATCGGCCGGTCGAAGGCCGAGTCCGCCGCGGCGACGGTCAAGGAGATCAACCCGTACGTCAACGTGATCATCCACAACACGGCGCTGGACCGCGACAACGTCAAGGAGATCTTCTCCGAGTACGACCTGATCGTGGACGGCACCGACAACTTCGCCACCCGCTACATGGTCAACGACGCCGCGGTGCTGCTCGGCAAGCCGTACGTGTGGGGCTCGATCTACCGCTTCGACGGCCAGGCGTCGGTGTTCTGGGCCGAGCACGGCCCCTGCTACCGCTGCCTCTACCCGGAGCCCCCGCCGCCCGGCATGGTGCCGTCCTGCGCCGAGGGTGGCGTGCTCGGCGTCCTGTGCGGCTCGATCGGCGCGATCCAGGTGACAGAGGCGATCAAGCTGCTGACCGGGATCGGCGAGCCGCTGGTCGGTGGCCTGACGGTCTACGACGCGCTGGAGATGTCGTACCGCAAGATCAAGGTCCGCAAGGACCCGGACTGCGTGCTGTGCGGCGAGAACCCGACGCTGACCGACCTGATGGAGGACTACGACGACTTCTGCGGCGCGGTCTCCGTCGAGGCGCAGGAGGCGACCCTCGACGCGACGATCACCGCCCGGGAACTCAAGGAGTGGCAGGACGCCGGCAAGGACTTCTTCCTGGTCGACGTCCGTGAGCCCGCCGAATACGAGATCGTCCGGATCCCGGGCTCGACCCTGATCCCCAAGGGCGACATCCTCAACGGCGAGGCGCTGGCCAACCTGCCCCAGGACCGGCAGATCGTGCTGCACTGCAAGTCGGGCGTCCGCTCCGCGGAGGCGCTGGCGGCGGTGAAGGCGGCCGGCTTCAAGGACGCCGTGCACCTCCAGGGCGGCGTGCTCTCCTGGATCAAGCAGATCGATCCGAGCCTCCCCGCTTACTGAGCAAACCGACAAAAGCCAGTCCCACCGGCTCGGTGGGACTGGCTTTTCTCAGTTCTAAACCAGGCCGACGGGCCGTTGACCTTGGCCAACCGCTTGAGGCGGACTCGCCTTTCCGGCGGTACCGTTTCGGCCGTGGTGGATCTGGACGCGGCGATCGGATTCGTGGTCGCCCATGGCGACGCGGTCGACCGCGCCCGCCTGTCGTGGTTGCGGGTGGGCGCGCCGCCGCAACCCGCGATCCTCGACGACGCGGAGGTGGGCCAGGCCGCCGACGGCGGTTGGCCCGCGATCTGGGGCGGCGACATGGCCTCGGTCGACGCGACCTGCTTCCGACTCGCCGAACTCGACGACCTCGGTGCGCTGGGCCGCCCGGCGGCCCGGCGCGCGCTGGACTGGCTGGCCACCCGGCAGCGGCCGGACGGCACCTGGGAGGAAGACCCGTCGCTGTCCGGCTGGGCGCCGCCGTGGGCGACACCCGGCGACCCGGAGGCGACGCTCTACCTGACCGCCAACGCCGGCTTCTGGCTCACCGTCGCGGGCCACGACGCCCGGGCCGCTGGTCCGTTCGACCAGCGGGTGGGTGGCGTCTACGCCGGGGTGGTGCAGGGCGCGGCCCACGTGTTCGCGGCCGCGATGCACTCCGACGGCACCTGGCCCTCGTTCCTGGCGGCCGGTTGGCTCGGCGCCGCGGTGCTGTACCGCCAAGAGATGTACTACGAGTCCGCCCGGATCCAGGTGGTGCTCACCGACCGGGTCCGCGACATGACCCCGTCCGACGTGACCGCGATGGCCTCGGCCCTGCGCCGGGTCGGCCTGTCGGCCGACGACACGCTGCTGTCGGCCGCCTCCCGCCGCCTGGCCCAGACCCAACGCAGCGACGGAGGCTGGGCCAGCGACGACGGCGAGGCGTTCGACGTGCACACGACGCTGGCCGCCATCCGCGCGTTCAGGTGAGCCCGGGCACCCGTCCGTTGCGGAAGAGGTCGACGAAGATCTGGTGGTCCTCGCGGGCACGGATGCCGTAGCGCTGCGCGAAGTCGACCAGGTGCGCGACGAAACCGTGCTCGTCCTTGTCGACCGCCGCGACGATGGCCTCCTCCGTCGAGAAGTCGACCAGGTCGTGGCTGGACTCGTCGTCGGCGACCGAGTGCATCCGGGCCACCGCGCGGCCCAGGTCGCCGACCACGCCCAGGAGCTCGTCGGGTTCGTTGACGTCGGCCCAGTCCAGGTCGGCGGCGTACGGCGAGACCTCGGCGACGAGCTGGCCGATCCCGTCGAGCTCCGTGTAGCCCAGCCACGGGTCCGCGTGCGCCTGGAGCGCCCGCTGGGACTCGGCGGTGCGGTGACCCTGGTGGTGGAAGTAGCCCCGGACGCGACCGTCGGTGATGTGCCGGGCCACCGCCGGCACCTGGGCCTGCTTCATGTAGATCACGACGTCGTTCTCGAGCGCCTGGGTGTTCCCCTCCAGCAGGAGGTTGTACGAGGGCAGGCCGGCCGAGCCGATCCCGACGCCCTTGCGCAGCACCACGTCCTTGATCCGCGTCGCGACCGGGCGGTGCGCCGGCAGCGTGTCCAGGTACGCGCCGAACGCCGCGACCACCGCGTCGCGCCGGGCGTCGTCGATCTCGAAGACGCCGTCGCCGACGGCGAACCGGCGCTCGTAGTTGTTGATCGTCGTCTGCGTGTCGAGCATCGCCACCCGGGTGCTCAGTCGCGCCTGCTGGAGCACGGTGCGCAGCACGCCGTCGGCGTTGGCCAGGGTGATCGAGCCGATCGCGTCGTCGCCGCCGGCCGCGATCGCGCGTAGCTCGGTCAGGTAGGCGCCGGCGAACCGGCCGACCAGGTCCGCGATCACGTCGTCGGAGAGGGCCTTCGCGTAGCCGATCAGCGCCACGCTCGCCGCGAACCGCTTGAGGTCCCAGGAGAACGGCCCGACGTACGCCTCGTCGAAGTCGTTGACGTTGAAGACCAGCTCGCCGGACCCGTTCATGTAGGTCCCGAAGTTCTCCGCGTGCAGGTCGCCGTGGATCCAGACGCGGCTGGTGTGCTCGTCGAGGAACCGGTCGTCGGCGAACTCGCCGGCCAGGTCGGCGTAGAACACCGCGGCACTCCCGCGATAGAACGCGAACGGCGACGCCGCCATCTTGCGGAACTTGCGCCGGAAGGCGGCCGGGTCGAGGGCCATCAACTGGCCGAACTCCGTGGTCAACACGTCCACCAGGGCGGTGGCACGCCGTTCGTTGGTCATGCGCCGAACGCTAGACCGCCGGTGCCACCGTGGTCATGTCAAGATTCCGTCAACTCGGCGGCCCGGGCGGCCAGCGCGGCCCGGAACGCGGGGTCGTACGCCTGCGCCCGGACCCGTTCCTCGCGCTCGCCGTCGAAGTAGCGGCCGGTGACGCCGTCCAGAGCGGGATCGTCGACGACCCGCAGCGTGGCGCGTAGTCCCTGCTCGAGGGTGGACACGGGGGCGAACTCCGCGACCCGCACCAACGTGGTCGGCATCAACGTCGCCGGGTGCAGGCAATTGACGGTGATGCCGGTGCCGGCCAGTCGCTCCGCGAGGTCGAAGGTGTCGCAGATCATGGCCAGCTTCGCCCGGCGGTACGCGCGGATTCCGTCGTACCCATGCGCCATCATCAGATCGTCGAGGTCGATGTCGGCCTGTCCGATCGACGCGACGTTGACGATCCGCGCTGTCGCTGGTTTGCGCAGCAAGGGCAGCAGCAAACGCGAGAGGAGGTGAGGCGCCAGATAGTTGACCGCTAGCCGCAGTTCGATGCCGTCGCGGGTCAGTTCGCGCGGTGCACCGGGCGCCCCGAAGCCGACGGCGGCGTTGTTGACCAGCACGTCCAATGAGTCGTAGCGGTCGCCGATCTCGGACGCGAAGCGTCGCACCGATGCCTGCTCGGCCAGGTCCGCGCGCAGCGCAACGGCCCCGGTCGCGCCGGCGACCTCAGCCAACCGGTCGGCGTGCCGCCCGTGCAGCACCAGTTC
The DNA here is from genome assembly GCF_900107455.1 of Asanoa ishikariensis. Classification (GTDB taxonomy): domain Bacteria; phylum Actinomycetota; class Actinomycetes; order Mycobacteriales; family Micromonosporaceae; genus Asanoa; species Asanoa ishikariensis. Next base: position 1,046,722 of record NZ_FNQB01000001.1, read on the forward strand.
GTGCCCTCGCTCGGCCAGGGCCAGCGCCAGCGCGCGGCCGAGACCGTCGGAGGCACCGGTGATCAGGATGCGGGACATCAGTCGGCGGTCGGGTGGTGGTAGTCGACGTCGCCCTCGTCCAGCGGCACCGCGTCGTCGCCGAACGGCGCCGAGGCACCGGCCCGGTTGCCGGTGGCCTCGCGGATCGGCAGTGTGCCGTCGGGACCGAGCAGTGCGGCCATTGGGGCTGGTGGGGTGTGTGCCCAGTTGACGCTGTCGGGCAGCGCCACCGGCCGGTTGGTGCCGTCGGGCGCGGGCACCAGGGGCGCGGTCAGCGCGGTGCGGGCGGCCAGCGGGTCGGGGCGGGGCACGCCGCCAAGCCCGGCCGACTCACCGGCGATCTTGTCCTGGAGGCGGAGGATGCCGTGCATCAGCGCCTCGGGCCGGGGCGGGCAGCCGGGCACGTACACGTCGACCGGGATGATCTGGTCGACGCCCTTGGTCACCGAGTAGGAGTCCCAGTACGGTCCGCCGCAGTTGGAGCAGGCGCCGAACGAGATGACGTACTTGGGCTCGGGCATCTGGTCGTACAGCCGCTTGATCGCCGGCGCCATCTTGTCGGTCACCGTGCCGGAGACCACCATCAGGTCGGCCTGCCGAGGGCCGTGCGCGAACGGGATCACGCCGAGCCGCATGAAGTCGTGCCGGCCCATGCTGCTGGCGATGAACTCGATCGCGCAGCAGGCCAGGCCGAAGTTGAAGACCCAAAGCGAGTAGCGCCGACCCCAGTTGAGCACGAACCGGATCGGCTCTCCTAGGACGGCAGGCAGTTCCACGATCTCCAGGCTAGTCGAACGTCGGCCGCTGCAGCAGGCCCAGGAACTCCACGAGCAACCGCTCCCGCACTGGTACGGGTGCCGCGTCGAGCAGGGTGTTGACCGAGGCCACCCGGGAGGGCAGCGGTGCACCGTCGCCGCCGAGGCCGAGCGCACCGGCCAGCCCCGCCACCACCTCGGCGGTCAGCGCCGCCGGGTCGAGCGCGGTCACGAGGGCCAGCACCTCGGGCGGCAGGTCGACGGGGCCGTGCGCCTTGGCCGCCGCGGCGGCCTCCGCCAGCGCGGTGGCGAACTCCGCCACGTGCGGTGCCACCGACGCCGTGACGGTCAGGTGGATACTGGCCGGGATGTCGCCGTAGTGCATCTGCGGCTGTGTGTGGAAGCCGCGCGCCGTGAGCTCGTCGGCCAGCACGAACAGGTCCGGACCGGTGAAGCAGACGACGGTGGTGGTGGGCGGCGCCATCAGCCGCAGGCCGTCGACCGACTCGACCGCCTCGGCCAGGCCGCGCACCGCGTCGCGGGTTACCTCGGCCAGCTTCAGGTAGCCGTCGTCACCGATCCGGCGCAGGGTGGCGTACGCGGCCGCGATCGGGCCGCCCGACCGGGTCGACGAGACACCCGGGTTGATCATCGTGTAGCCGGGCCAGTCGCCGAAGGCGAAGTACTGCGGTGCCCGCAGCGACGCGTCGCGGTGCAGCAGGACCGAGGTGCCCTTCGGCGCGTACGCGTACTTGTGCAGGTCCACCGAGATCGACGTGACACCCGGCACGGCGAAGTCGAAGGCGGGCAGGTCGGCGCCGAGCCGGCGCAGGTAGGGCAGCGTCCAGCCGCCGAAGCACGCGTCGACGTGGCAGCGCACCCCGGCCGCCGCCGCCACCGCGGCGATCTCCGCCACCGGGTCGATCACGCCGTGCGCGTACGACGGTGCCGAGCAGGCCACCAGCACGGTGTCGTCGGTGATCGCGGCCGCGATGTCGGCGACCGACGGCTGCAGGGTCGAAGGTGAGACGGGCACCGCGTCCAGCGCCATGCCGAGGTAGTGCGTCGCCTTCGCGAACGCGGCGTGGCCGCTCACCGGCACCACGATCCGCGGCGCGGTGACGTCGGGCCGGGCGTCCCGCGCCGCCTTGACGGCCAGGATCAGTGACTCGGTGCCACCGCTGGTCACGCTGCCCACGACGTCCGGGGCGGTGGTGCCCGGTCCGCCACCGAGCTGCCGGGCGGCCGCGCCGACGAGCGCGTTCTCCATCGCCAGCAGCGACGGGAAGGCGGTCGGGTCCAGCCCGTTGACCGAGGCCGAGATGGCGTACGCCGCGTTGGCCAGGTCGTCGAGCCCGGGAACCCCCGGGTCGTAGACGTAGGCGAACAGGCGGCCGCCGTGCGTGGGCTGGTCGGCCCGGCGCAGCGCGCGCAGTTCGTCGAGTACCTGCTCGGCCGGCACCCCTTGTTGCGGCAACGCCTCCACCATGGCGGAGACGCTAGTTGATCGCCGCCGCTTCGGCCGCACCGACCGCCGTGCTCAGCTTGGCCTCGGTCAGGTCGTAACCACGCATCAACAGCACCGCCAGCCCCACGATCAGCCCGGGCAGCACGGTGAAGCCGAGCAGCACGCCCAGCCGCGCGGTGTCGTCCTGCGCGGCGGACGCACCGGACGACGACGAGACGTATCCGAAGGCCTGCAACACCAGCAGGTAGATGCCGGGGCCGAGGGCCAGGCCGAACGTCTCACCGGCGGTCCACAGACCCGTGAACACCCCGGCCTGCCGCTTGCCGGTGCGGGCGGTGTCGTAGGCGATGCAGTCGGGCAGCATGGCCAGACCGAAGACCTGTTGACCGGCGTACGCGACACCGAGCACCCCGACGATCAGGTAGATCAGCGCGTCGGGCAGCACCGGTGCGAGCACCAGCAGCACCGCACCGGCGGCGAACAGCAGCGACGCCAGGACGAACGCGCGGGCCTTGCCGACCCGGGCGCCCACCCGGCTCCACAGTGGCATGACCAGCAGCGCCGGCCCGACGAAGCAGGCGAACAGCACCGTCGGCCCGGTGTCGGGGGAGAACAGCACGTGGTCGGCGAAGTACTGCACACCGGCCAGGATCATCGCGATGCCGACCGCCTGGATGACGAAGCAGATCAGCAGCAGCCGGAAGGGCCGGTTGCGGGACGCCACCGCCAACTGTGCCCGCAGCGTCGGCTCGCTCTCCCGGACGGTGCCGGTCGGTGCGCGCGAGGTGCCGACGAAGACCGCGATCGTGCCGACGACGATCAGGCCGGCGACGAACACGCCCATCCAGCGGTGTCCGGGAATCCCGTCGCCGCCCGCGTTGACCACCAGCGGCGCGATCGCGCCGGAGACCAGGATGGCGATCGCCAGGACGGCCACCCGCCAGGTCAGCAGCCGGGTCCGCTCGCTGTAGGAGTCCGTGAGCTCGGCCGGCATGGCCACGTAGGGGACCTGGAAGAAGGCGTACGCGGTCGCGGCCAGCAGGAACGCGAAGGCGACGTAAGCGCCTTGGCCGGACTGGAACGGGGCCGCGAAGATCGCCGCGAACAGCACGGCGAGGGTCAGACCGCCCACCAGGAGGTACGGGCGGCGCGCGCCCCAGCGGCTGCGGGTCCGGTCGGAGATCCGCCCGGCGACCGGGTTGACCAGCACGTCCCAGGCCTTCGGCGCCCACACCAGCACGCCGGCCAGCCAGGCCGCCACGCCGAGGGTGTCGGTCAGGTAGGGCGCCAGCAGCAGCCCCGGCACGGTGCCGAACGCGCCGGTGACCAGCGAACCCAGGGCGTATCCGGCGTGCACCCGGCGTGGTAGCTGGGTACCCGATCGGGTGATCGCCGAAAGGCTGCGCCGCGCGTCCATGAGGCGGGATGTTAGCGATCCGCACGCGAGAACGGGAGATTTACCTTTACCCTGCTGGCCGAGCGGGATTATCGGACGTAAAAGGGGTGATGCCGGTGAAAGCCGGTGTGGCAGCCGGGCATCCGGCAACCACCGAGGTCGGCCTGCGGGTGCTGGCCTCGGGCGGCTCGGCCGCCGACGCGGCGGTCGCCGCTGTGCTGGCTTGCTCCGCCTCGGAGAGCGTGCTGACGGGGATAGGCGGCGGTGGCTTCGCCACGTTCTACGACGCCGCCAACCGCACGGTCACCTGCCTCGACTTCTTCTGCTCGATCCCGGGCCTGGACGGCGACGTGGCACCGCAGCCGATGCTGCCGATCGAGGTGACCTTCGGCGGGGTGCCGATGCCGTACTCGATCGGCGGCCCGAGCGTGGGCATCCCCGGCGTGCCGGCCGGCTGCGGCGAGGTGCACCGCCGCTGGGGCCGCCTGCCGTGGCACGAGGTCGTCGAGCCGGCGGTGCTGCTGGCCCGCGCCGGGGTGGCGCTGCCCGAGGCGCAGGCCCGCACGCTGGTCAGTGTCGCGCCGGCGCTGACCCCGAGCGACGGCGGCGACATCTACGCGCCCGGCGGCCGATTGCTGCGCGGCGGCGAGACGCTGCACCACCCCGGTCTGGACAAGGCCCTCGACGGGCTGGCCGACGAGGGTCCGGACATCTTCTACACCGGCCGCTACGGCGACCTGCTGGTCGACGCGGTCCGGGCGGCCGGTGGCGCGATCGGTCCCGCCGACCTGGCCGCGTACCAGGTGCTCGAACTGCCCGTGGAGCACGCCCGGCTGGCCGGGCAGCACGTCTTCGCGCGCACCGACCTCAACGGCACCATCCGCACGATCCGTGCCCTGCCCGACCCGATCCAGGACCTGTCCCGCCCGAAGCGGGCGGTGGCCGTGGCCGACGCGTTGCGGGAGCACGGCCGCCCCCGGCTGGGCGACACCACCAACGTCTCGGTCGTCGACGCGGAGGGCAACGCCTGCGTGATCACCACGACGCTCGGCATCGGCGCCGGCGTGTGGCTGCCCGGCCTCGGCATCAACCTCAACTCGATGCTCGGCGAAGGTGAGCTGATCACCGAGGACATGGCCCCCGGCCAGCGGATGCAGTCGATGATGTGCCCGCTGGTGGTGATCGGCGACGACGGCGACCTGGTGTTGGCCGCGGGTTCGGCCGGTGCCTCGCGGATCCGCACCGCGCTGGTCGACACGCTGCTCGGTGTGCTGGTCGACGGCCTCGACACGGAGACGGCGGTGGCCCGGCCCAGGTTCCACGTGGTCGACGACGCGGTGCACGCGGAGCTCGGCTATCCGGAGGATGAGCTGGCCGAGCTGGCCCGGGCCGGCTACACGATCGTGCAGTGGGAGGAGCTCAACCACTTCTTCGGCGGCGTCAGCGCGGTAGGCGTAGCGGGCGCCGGCGGCGACCCCCGCCGAGGCGGCACAGGCCAACTCCTGTAGCACCCGTCACTCGGGCCACCAGGCAGCGCGGGACAAGTCGACGCGGTCGTTTCTCATCGGCGTCGCTTCGCCGACCAGGCGCGCCAGCGCCTCTTTTTCGTGCCCGGGCACGACGCGGCCGTTGGCGGCCACGACGCGGTGCCAGGGGACGCTGCCGCCGTGCCGGGCCATGATCGCGCCGACCAGCCGGGCGGAGGCTCGGCCCGAGCGGTCGGAGAGGTAGTCCGCGATCGCGCCGTAGGACATCGCCCGCCCCGGTGGGATGCGCTCGACCACGGCGAGCACTTCCTCCACGTACTCCTCCGGATCCACGACGGCCACACTATGGGATCTAAAAGTGATCTTGAGTGACCGACCGCGCAGAATGGACCCGTGCGCGAAGCAGTAACGACGGCACGCCGGATCGTCGTCAAGATCGGGTCGTCGTCGTTGACCACGGCCGACGGTGGGCTCGACGCCGGCCGCGTCGACGCCCTCGCCGACGTGCTGGCCGCCGCGGCCCGGGCCGGTCGCGAAGTGGTGCTGGTCTCGTCCGGCGCGATCGCCGCCGGCCTCGCCCCGCTGGGCATTCCCCGTCGCCCGCGCGACCTGGCCACCCAACAGGCCGCCGCGTCCGTCGGCCAGGGCCTGCTGATCGGGCGTTACGCGGCCGCGTTCGCCCGGCACGGCCTGACCGTCGGCCAGGTGTTGCTGACCGCCGACGACGTGACCCGCCGGGCGCACTACCGCAACGCGTACCGGACGCTGCGCAAGCTGCTCGACCTCGGCGCCGTGCCGATCGTCAACGAGAACGACACCGTGGCCACCGACGAGATCCGGTTCGGCGACAACGACCGGCTCGCCGCGCTGGTCGCCGCCCTGGTCGACGCCGACCTGCTGGTGCTGCTCTCCGACGTCGACGCGCTCTACACCGGTGACCCGCGCAAGCCCGGCGCGAGCCGGGTCGACGAGGTGCGCGCCGAGGCCGACCTGGCCGGCGTGGCGGTCGGCGGTGCCGGGCGGGCCGGCGTCGGCACCGGCGGCATGGTGACCAAGGTGGAGGCGGCCCGGATCGCCACCGGCTTCGGCATCCCGGTGGTGCTGACCTCCGCGCCGAACGCGGCCGACGCGCTGGCCGGCGAGCCGGTCGGCACCCTGTTCCACCGGATGTCCCACCGGCCCACGGCCCGGTTGTTCTGGCTGGCCCACGCGACCTCGCCACGCGGCCGGCTGCACCTGGACCCGGGCGCCGTGCAGGCGGTGGTGGCCAGGCGCAAGTCGCTGCTGCCGGCCGGCATCACCGCGGTCGACGGGGTGTTCACCGCCGGCGACCCGGTCGACCTGGTCGACACGTCGGGCGCGCCGGTCGCCCGGGGCCTGGTCAACTACGACGCGGTCGAGCTGCCGGCGCTGCTCGGCCGCTCGACCGGCGACCTGGCGGCCGAGCTCGGCCCCGGCTACGAGCGTGAGGTCGTCCACCGCGACGACCTCGTACTGTTGTGATTTCGTCACTGTGATGGAGGACCGGATGAGCGTGCGGGAGCAGGCGGAGCAGGCCCGGGTGGCAGCGGTCACCCTCGCGGCGACGCCGCGGGCGGAGAAGGACCGCGCTCTGCTCGGCATGGCCGACGCGTTGGTCGCCCGCTCGCCCGAGGTCATCGAGGCCAATGCGGCCGACCTGGCCGCCGGCCGCGCTGCCGGGCTCTCCGACGCGATCCTCGACCGGCTGGCGCTGACCCCGGCCCGGGTCACCGCCATCGCCGCCGCGCTGCGCGAGATGGCCGGCCTGCCGGACCCGGTCGGCGAGGTGGTCCGCGGCTCGACCCTGCCCAACGGGCTGGAGCTGCGGCAGGTCCGGGTGCCGTTCGGCGTGGTCGGCATGATCTACGAAGGCCGGCCCAACGTCACCGTCGACGCCGCCGGCATCTGCCTCAAGTCCGGCAACGCGGCGCTGCTCCGCGGCTCGTCGTCGGCCGCCAACTCCAACGCCAAGCTGGTCGAGATCCTGCGCGAGGCGCTCGAGGTGGCCGGGCTGCCGGCCGACGCGGTGCAGTTGCTCGACTCGTCCACCCGCGACTCCGTCAAGGAGCTGATGCGCGCCCGAGGCCTGGTCGACGTGCTGATCCCGCGCGGCGGGGCGTCGTTGATCCGGGCCGTGGTCGAAGAGTCCACGGTGCCGGTGATCGAGACCGGCGTCGGCAACTGCCACGTCTACGTCGACGCGGCGGCCGACCTCGAAAAGGCGGTGGCGATCGTCCTCAACTCCAAGACCCAGCGGCTGTCGACCTGCAACACCGCCGAGTCGCTGTTGGTGCACGCCGACGTCGCCGACGCGTTCCTGCCCCGCGTGCTGGCCGCCTTCGCCGAGGCCGGCGTGACCGTGCACGGCTCGCCCGAGGTGGCCGCGCACTCGGCCGACGTGGTCCCGGCCACCGACGACGACTTCGCCACCGAATACCTGTCGGCCGACATCTCGGCCGCCGTGGTCCCGTCCCTGGCAGCCGCGGTCGACCACATCCGGCGCTACGGCACGCAGCACACCGAGGCCATCGTGACCGAGTCGCTGGCCGCGTCGCGCGAGTTCGTCGCCGCGGTCGACGCGGCCGCGGTGATGGTCAACGCGTCGACCCGGTTCACCGACGGCGGCGAGTTCGGGTTCGGCGCCGAGATCGGCATCTCGACGCAGAAGCTGCACGCCCGTGGCCCGATGGGCCTGCCCGAGCTGACCTCGACCAAATACGTGGTCACCGGCGACGGCCAGCTACGCGGTTAGGAACTCCACGACGACCTTGATGTCGTCGGCCTGCGGCGGCCCGTACGCCTCGCGGTAGTTCTCGACCGGCACCCGGCGGGTGATCAACCGGTTGAGCCACTTCCGGTTGGCGGCGGCCAGCGCCTCGGCGCCCGCCTTCCAGTGCCGGGCGTTGGCGTTGACCGAGCCGAAGACCACGTTGTTCTCCAGCACCAGCGCCCGGTTGAGCGCGCCCGCGTCGACCGGGATCTGGTGGCCGCCGGTGGACACGCCGGTCAGGCAGACCACGCCGCACGGGCCGACCGCGTCCATCACGCCGAACACCACCGGCGGGGCGCCCGTGCACTCCAGCACCAGGTCGGGCGCGAAACCTAGCTCGTGCACGGGCTTGCTGTGGTACGTGGCACCCAGGTCATGGGTGAGCTGCGGCTTGGGGCCGTCGGTGGCCAGGTCGAGCACGTGCACGTCGAGGTCGCGCTGCTTGCCCAGCAGGGCGGCCAGCAGGCCGATCGGCCCGGCCCCGGTGATCAGCACGTTCTCCGGCTGCCAGGGGTCCCGCTCGATGAACCGGTCGATCAGCTCCCAGGCCTTGGCGACCACGCTGGTCGGTTCGAGCAGCACGCCGAGCAGGCCGAGCGACCGGTCCAGCTTGACCGCGTGCCCGGGCTCGATCCGCCAGCGGTCCCGGGCGAAGCCGTCCAGGGCCTTGATCCCGTGCTCGGTGTACTGGCCGTTGCGACACATGTCCCACTGGCCCTCCGCGCAGTTGGCACACGGCACGGGGTCGGGGTGCCGGACGATGCCGGCGACCAGGTCGCCGAACTTCAGCCGGCCGGTCGGGTCCTGGACCACGCGGCCGAGCGACTCGTGCCCGATCACCAGCCGGTCGCCGCCGGGCGGGGCCTCGCCATAGTCGCCGGCGATGATCTCCCGGTCGGTGCCGCACACGCCGACCGCGACCGCCTCCACCAGCAGCCCGCCCTCGCTCTCGGCGGGCTCGGGGAAGTCCTCGGCCAGCCGCAGCGAGTCCTTGGTGCCGGGTGAGACGGTCAGTGCCCGCATAGGACCATCTTGCGGCCCAGGCCCGCCGCGCGCTCAGAAACCGGGTCAGCGCAGGCAGATCTCGCCGTCCTCGCTGGCCAGCACCGAGTCGCCGGGGAACGGCGCGACCTCACCGGCCGCGATGATCAGGGGAATCGACGGGTTGGAGCGCAGCACGTACCAGGGGCCGACGCAGACCGACGACTCCCGCAGCGTGGTCGTCACCCGCGGCTCGCGCGCGGACAAGGTGTGCCGTTCGGTGGCGAACAGCGTCTGCGACCCGTCGCGCTGCGTCTCGTAGGTCACCCAGGACACGACGATCTCCGCGTTGGGACAGACCGGCCCGGCCGAGATCACCAGTTGGCTGCCCGTGGCGGCGGCGATCACCTCCGAGACGCAGTTCGCCGGAGGGATCGCCGCCCCGTCCGGCTGCGTCGGCGGGATGCTCTCGTCGGGTGCGTCGTCCTCCGGCGCCGTGGTGGACGGTGGGCTCGTCGCCGGCCCGGTAGGTGCGGACGTCGGCGGTGCGTACGGCGGGAGGAGCACGCTCGGGTGCGCCGCGGTGCCGCCCACGGTCGGTGGTTGGGCCACGTTGGCCGCCGGCTGTTCCATCAGCGGCAGCCGGACGAGCGTGATCACCCCGGCGACGGCGATCGCGGCGGCCGCCACGCCACCGACCCGGCGCTGCCGGCGGCGCCGGACGGTCTCCCGCACCGACTCGACCCCCGGCGGGCGCAGCAACGGGTCGATCGACTCGGTCAGCTCGGCGAACGCGTGGTGCACGCGGTCGGGCGGCGGCTCACGCACTGCGCACCTCCGGACTCGCGTGGACGTCGTCGTCGGTCAGCCGCAGCGCGAGCGTCGCGCGGCCCCGGTGCAACCAGGACTTGACCGTGCCCTCGGCCGCGCCGGTGAGCTCGGCGATCTCGGCGATCGACACGTCGGCCAGGTAGAACAACACCACGGCCTGGCGCTGCCGTTCGGGCAGGGTGGCTAGCGCGGCCCGCAGCGCGACCGCGTCCGGGCCCGGCCCGGGTGCGTGCTCCTCGCGCACGTTGCGGGTCAGGTGCAGCAACCGGCGGGCTCGCCGCCAGCGGCTGGTCGCGAGGTTCCACGCGACCCGGCGCACCCACGCGCCGGGGTCATCCAATGTGGACCAGCGCGGCCATGCCCGGCAGAATGCCTCCTGCACCACGTCCTGCGCCTCGGCCAGATCGCCCGTGTGGGCGAACAGCTGATGCGTCAGGGTGCGGAACCACGCGGCGTAGAACTCCGCGAAGTCGAGCTTGTCGGGCACAACACTCCCGGGGTCGACGGCACCCACACAGTATCCCGTCGATGCAGCCGTGCTTATTGTCGTAATTCGGCCGACGCGGGGGCGGTGTTGGGGTGAAACTGAGTGCCATGACGCGATCGCGGCAAATCAACGCCTCGCAATCCCGTCGACTGGTCCAGGACCCGTGCGACGACGAGAGCTGCCCCAACTGCTACGGCGACCCGGCGCAGGCAGCGGCCGTGCGTCGCGCCGGCCGGCTACCCGACCGCAACCACCGCCTAGAAGAACGCCCCGAAACGGATTAAGGGGTGTCTCGTGGATCAGGGCGGCACTCCGCCGGGTCCAGACGACGCCCGACCGCACGCGAAGAGCGGCCAGATACAACACCGGTATCCGACCACTCTCCGCGCACGCCCGGACGCCGCCTGGACCTCGCCGGAGCACCACCCTGATCCACGAGACACCCCTAGCCCCTCAGCTCCGGGAAGACCTTGGCCACCTTGGCGGTCAGGTAGTCCCCGTAGCTGCCGGTGAACGCCACCGGGTCCGCGCCGTCCCAGCGCGGCTCACCGGTCGCCGTCGTGCGCGCCCGGCCCGGCAGCGGCGGCACCTCCGCCATGAAGTCCGGGTCGAAGAAGAAGGGGTACGAGAGCCGCTCGTTGCCGCTCACGTTGCGCACCCGGTGCAGGGTCGACCGGTACCACCCGCCGGTCAGCCGTTCGAGCATGTCGCCGATGTTGCAGACGAACGTGCCCGGCAGCGGGGGAGCGTCGACCCAGCCACCCGGCGTACGTACCGCCAGACCGCCGTTGGGGTCCTGCGCCAGCAGCGTGAGCAGGCCGTAGTCCGTGTGCTCGCCGACGCCCCACTCGTCGGTGTCCGGCGGCTGCGGCGGGTAGTGGAAGATCCGGAACAGCACCGTCGGCACCCGGGTGTAGCCGGCCGCGAAGTAGTCGATGGGCAGGTCCAGGCTGCGGGCGACCCCGCGCAGCACGTCCTGGGCCAGCCCGGTCAACGCCGCGATGTAGTCGAGTACCGCGCCACGCAGCGAAGGCACCTCGGCCGGGAACAGGTTGCGCCCGTGCAGCGGCAGCCCCGTGCGCGGGTCACCCGCCGGAAGCTCCTCGCCGAAGTAGATGCCTTCCTTGCGGTCCGGCCGGCCGGCGGTCAGCTCGCCGCCCAGGGGGAAGTAGCCCCGCCAGGCCGGGCCGGCGTGCCGCATCGCGATCGCCAGCTTCCGCGGCTCCGGCAGCGCGAAGAACGCCCGGGCCGCCGTGTCCAACCGCGCCAGCAGGTCGGCCGGGATCCCGTGCCCGGTCACGTAGAAGAACCCGGTGTCCCGGCACGCGGACTCGATCTCCCGAGCCACCCCGTCCGGGTCGTCGCCGGTACGCAGTGGGCCGACATCGATCACCGGGAGCCTCGTCTCCGCCATGTGCAGAGCCTAGGATCTCCGCATGACCCCGGAGGAGATCGGAGCGCGGCTGATCGAGTTGATCGCCGGCGAGGCCTCCGTCTCCGGCGGCAACGCGCACGCCCGGGCGACGTTCGACGTGCCGCCCGCCGGGTGGGCCGAGGCGATCCGGGTCGCCCGCGACGACACCGCTCTGGCCTGCGACTTCTTTGACTGGCTGTCCGCGGTCGACGAGCTCGACGACGGCTTCGCGGTGGTCGCGCACCTCTGGTCGACCAGTCAGCACCACGGTTTGCTGCTGCGCACGCGGGTGCCGCGGCCCGAGCCGGTGGTCGACACGGTCGTGCCGATCTTCCCGGGCGCGGCCTGGCACGAGCGCGAGACCCACGAGATGTTCGGCATCGACTTCGCCGGCCACCCCGACCTCAAGCCGCTGCTGCTGCCGCCGGAGTTCGAGGGTCATCCGCTGCGCAAGGAGTTCGTGCTCGCCGCCCGGGTCGCCAAGTCGTGGCCGGGCGCCAAGGAGCCGGGGGAGAGCGAGGCCGGCACCGCCAAGCGCGCGCCGATGCGTCCGCCGGGCGTGCCGGCGCCGGGCGAGTGGGGACCGGCCTGATGCCGCTCTGGCTGGAGGTCCTCGTCCGCGTGGTCGGCGTCGTCGCCGCGTTCCTGGTCCTCCCGCTGGTCGTCGGCCAGACCGAGCACAAGGTGATGGCACACATGCAGGGCCGGCTCGGCCCGATGTACGCCGGCGCCTACCACGGTTGGGCGCAGCTCATCGCCGACGGCATCAAGTTCGTGCAGAAGGAAGACGTCACGCCGGCCGCCGCGGACCGGGCGGTGTTCCGGCTGGCGCCGATGGTCGCCCTGGTTCCCTACCTGCTGGTGCTGCTCGTCATACCGCTCGGCCCGGGTGACCTGGTCGGGCAGAACCTCGACGTCGGGCTGTTCTTCGTGCTCGCCGTGCTCGGCGTCGGCGTGGTCGCGGTGCTCATGTCGGCCTGGGCCTCGGCCAACAAATACAGCCTGCTCGGTGGCCTGCGGGGCGCGGCGCAGTTGCTCGGCTACGAGCTGCCGATGGTGCTCGCCGCGGCCAGCGTCGCGATGGCGGCCGGCACGCTGAGCCTGACCGGCATCGTCGAGGCGTGGCGGCCGTGGTGGCTGATCTGGCAGCTCCCGGCGCTGGTGGTGTTCTTCGTGGCCGGCCTCGCCGAGATCCGCCGGCCGCCGTTCGACATGCCGATCGCCGACTCCGAGCTCGTGTTCGGCTACCTCACCGAATACACCGGCCTGCGCTTCGCGTTCTTCCTGCTCGCCGAGTACGTGGGCATCGTGGTGATCGCGGCGCTGACCACCGTGCTGTTCCTCGGCGGCTGGAAAGGCCCGCTCGACGACCAGCTCGGCTGGCTGTGGACGCTGATCAAGATCTTCGCGGTCGCGTTCGTCGTGATCTGGTTCCGGGTCGCCTACCCCCGGCTGCGCGAGGACCAGTTGCAGCGGCTGTGCTGGCTGGTCCTGGTGCCGGTGTCACTGGGCCAGCTCGTGCTGACCGCGGCCGTGCGGGTGGCCCTGTGAGCGACCGCGAGGCCGCCGTCCGGCGGTTGATCGCCGACGTGTGGAACGGCGCCAACGAGGCCACCGCGTACGAGCTGATCTCGCCCGACTGCCCCGGCCTGGGCGCGAGCGGCCCGGTCGGCGTGCTCGCCTGGCACCACGAGCGTCGAGCGTCCTTTCCGGACCTCCGCTACAAGGTCGTCGACCTGATCGTCAGCGCCGACCGGGCGGCCGTGCACTGGCGGGCCGCCGGCACCCAGACGGGTCAATTCGGGCCGGTGCCACCAACGGGCACGTTGGTCAGCTATTCGGGTGCCACGTTCCTGCGCTTCGACCCCGAAGGGCTGATCTCCGACATCTGGAGCGTCAACGAGCTGTTCCAACTCCTTCAGCAACTAGGTGTCGAAATGTTGCCCCCCGCTTAGCGAAAGCCAACCCTGCGGGCGACCGCACGCTTGCAATGCGTGGTTGAATGCCGACATCGACACGCGTCTGGGTGCGTCGGTGCCCACTCCCAGTCTCCGGCGACCGCCTTCCGGTCCGCCGGACCGGCCGTGGTCAACTCCGGAGCCGATCTCCATGGCGCCGGTGCCCGCGGCACCCGACGCGCCGCCCACCGCCAACCCGGCCGGCGTCGCCCTGGCCCGGGTCTACGCGCTGTTCCCGGCCGCCATCCGGCTGAGCTGTGGGATCGCCGTCGCGGCGGTCGCCCTCGCGGTGCGCGAGCCACCGGTCCAGGCGGTGCCGTTGGCGCTGGCCGTGGTCGTGTTGACCATCTGGTCCTATGTCTTCTATCGGCAGACCATCGACAACGGCATCCGGGCCCGGGTCGTGCTGGTCGACGCCGCCCTGACCATCACCGCCTGCCTGGCGATGGAGGTGCTCGTCGCGCCCGCCGTCATGCCCGGCGGCGTGAGCTGGGTCGCGGTGCTGGCCAGCACCTCGATCGTCACCGCGCAGTTCGCGCTGCGGGTCGTGCACGGCATGCTCCTCGGGCTGACGATCGCGGCCGCGTACTGCGTCGGCGCGATCCTGGCCCATGACGTGGACGAGGCGATCAGCCACTCGGCGGTGCTGGTCGCACAGACCTTCCTCGCCGCGGGGCTGGTCTACGTGACCCGGCGCAGCGCCCGCGCGGCCGACAGCGTCTTCTCCGCCTACCAGCGCGCCCATCGCGAAACGGTGATCGCCCGGGCGGCGCGCGAGGCCGAGCGCAAGCAGAACCGCGACCTGCACGACACCGTGCTGTCCACGTTGACCATGGTCGGCCTCGGCGGCGTCGCCGGCCAGTCGGCGATGTTGCGCGCCCGCGCCTCGTCCGACCTGCGCACGCTCTTCGACCCGGCGCGCCGGCCCGCCCTCGACCCGACCGCCAAGGTGTCCCTCGACGAGCGGCTCCGGGTCGTGGTCGAGCGCTTCGAGGGCTATCCACTGACCGCGGCGCTGGAGCCCTGCCTCGTGCCGTCGGCGGTGGCCGACGCGCTCGCCGAGAGCGCCGACGCCGCCCTGTCCAATGTGGTCCGCCATGCCGAGAACGCGGTCGCCTGGCTGCGCCTGCACCGCACCCGGGGCGCCGTCGTGGTCGAGGTGATCGACGTCGGCCCGGGCTTCGACATGGCGGCCATTCCGCCTTATCGCTACGGCATCCGTGAGTCGATCATGGCTCGGATGGCCGCCGTCGGTGCCACCGCCCGGATCGACACCGCACCGGGCAACGGCACCCGCATCCAGTTGGAGTGGGTCGATGTCGGCTGAGCGCCTGCGGGTCGCCGGTGCCGCGGTGGCGGCCACCACCGACCGTGGCGGCCGGATCGCGGCCGTCGCCATCGCCTTCGGCTGGCACTTCGCGGTCAACGTGCCCGGGATCGCCGGCGGCTGGGGCGAATACCGGGTGCCCTGGGCCGCCGCGGCCGGCTGGGTGCTGTTCGTCGTGGTCGGCGTGCTGGCCACCGCCCGCCTGTTCTACGGCTTCGCGGTGCCGGTCTTCCCGCTGCTGGGCGTGCTGCTGATCGTCGACGTGCTGGTCATCGCGATCACCCCGGACGACCAGATCTTCAACACCCTCAACTGGGCGTGGGGCACGATCGGGTGGTTCGCGCTCCTGCTGCTCTACGACCGGGGCGTCGGCGCGCTGGTCGCCGTACTCGTGGCCAACGCCGTCTTCGGCCTGGTCGGCGTGGTCGCGGCGAGCACCGAGGCGAGCGGTGCGGCCGACCTCAGCCGCTTCGTCATGTACATCTACGGCACCGGCGTGCTGCCGATCGCCCTGGTGGCGGCCATGGGCGTGCTGCGCGAGACGGCTCTGTCGACGGCGGCGAGCGAGGCGGCCCGGGCGGCACTGGAGTCGGAGCGGCTCGGCGCGGCACACGCCCAGCAGGAGCGCCAGGACCGCCTCGGCATCGTCTCCGAGGCCGCCGGCGCGCTGCTGCACGACCTCGCCACCGGCCGCGCCGATCCTGCCGACCTCGACGTCCAACGGGCCTGCGCGCTCGCCGCCGCCCAGCTCCGCCGGCTGATCGCCGAGTCCGACGACGTGCCCGACCCGCTGCTGCACGAGCTGCGCGCCTGCGTCGACGTGGCCGAGCGGCAGGGTGTGCCGGTCGACCTCATCGCCGTCGGCGAGCTGCCCGAGCTCGACGTCGCGATCCGGCGCCGGCTGGCCGAGCCGCTCGCGGCGACGTTGGCGACCGCGCGGGATTGGGCCCGGGTGACGGTGGTGGCACAGCCCGACGAGGTGGTGGTCAGCCTGACCACCCCGGCGACGGCGGGGCCGGCCAAGGAGTCGCATTCCTGGCCGATGGACGGCGTAGTGGACTACTGGTACGAGCGGGACGAGGAACTGGTATGGACGCAGACACGGTGGCGAGCGGCATGATCTACGGGTCGGGAGGCGCGCGCACCACGGTCGCGATCGTCGACGACCATCCCGTGGTGCTCGAGGGCGTCCGCTCGTGGCTGGCCGCCGACCCGCGCCTCGAGGTGGTCGCGACCGGCGACAACGTCGACGCCGTGCTGGCCGCCGGACCGACCGACGTGATCCTGCTCGACCTGCGGCTGCACGGCCGGATGGCGATCGACAAGGTGAGCGAGCTGAGCGCGGCCGGGCAGCGCGTGGTGGTCTACTCCGAACACCACGAGCCGTCGACGATCCTGGCCGTCCTCGACGCCGGCGCGGTGGCCTTCCTGGCCAAGCACGAGGGGCGCGACCACTGTGTCGAGACGGTGTTGGCGGCCGCGGCCGACCGCCCGTACGTGCCACCGTCGCTGGCCGGTGCGATGGTCGGTGACCGGCGCAGCTCCCGGCCGGCACTGTCCGACAAGGAGCGCGAGGCGCTGCTGCTCTGGTTCCAGTCGATGTCGAAGGCGTCGGTGGCCAAGCGGATGCAGATCAGCGAGCACACCGTGAAGCAATACGTCGACCGGGCGCGGATCAAGTACGCCCGGGCCGGGCGCCCGGCGGCGACGAAATCGGCGCTGCTCGCGCGGGCCATCGAGGACGGGTTGATCCGCCCCGAGGAGATTGTGACGTACCGGTCATACGCGTCAACCGATCGGCCATTGCCCTAACCCGCCGATCGAACGACCCCCGGTTGACTGTCATGACACTGCGTGGCGGCAGGGCCAACATGGTGACAGGTTCCTCACCCTGGAGGCCCCTCCCCATGAGTGCCACACCCTTCTTCATCCAGCCATACCGGTTCGACGACCCGACCGCCGACGACACCAGCCCGATGCTCGACCGCCAGCGCGCCGTCGTGCTCGAGCCGGGTGAAGAGGTGCTCTGGCGCGGGCAGGTCAACGTCACGGGCTACCTCGTCGGCCCGACCGGCGGCAGCGTCGGCAACGGCCAAGCCGAGCGGCGCTGGACGCTGCCCCGATACGCCGACGTGACGATCACCGATCGCCGGCTCGCGTACGTCTGCGACGACTGGGACCTCGCCCGGGTCGGTGCGCCCCGGCACCGCTCGACGCCGTCCTTCGCCCGCCCCCGGCCGAGGCGCCGCCCCGCACTGGGCGGCGGCACCCGGGTGGCCACCGGCCAGATCCTCTGGCAGTGGCCGTGGCGGCTGCACCTGCTGCCCGCGCCCGGTCCGCAGGGTGTGCTGATCGTCTGCGACTCGATGCGCTCCAACCGCCGTCCGGCGCTGATGCTCGCCGGCGGCGTGGCGAGTGACGGTCGGGAGCTCGCGCTGACGGTGCGCCGTTCGATCGCCCGGTTCCGCCTGACCAACCCCGACATCGTCGAGCTCTCGCCGCGCGACCGCGACGCGCTGCAACTGCGGGCCGGCTCGGCCCTGCTGCTCGACGAGTTGACCGACCCGCAGCGTGGCGTCGCCCTGCCGGGCGGCCTGCCGGTCGAGTTCGTCAACCGTGACGACTACTACCACCCGGCCCCGGTCCAGCAACAGTGGGGCCTGGCTGGCGGCGGCCCCGCCTAGGCTCGTCGGCTTCCATCCCTCCCCGGCAAACAGGGCGTCCCGCGAGGGGCGTCCTGTTCGCATTGGGCGCACGGATTGAATCAAGACAACCAATCACGGCAGGATAAGGGTCATGGGTGTACCCGGAGCAGGGTTGGCGAAGGGCCTGGCCGTCACGTTGAAGACGATGACGCGTCGTTCGCACACCCATCAGTACCCGGATGTGGCCCCTGACCTGCCGCCGCGCTCGCGTGGAGTGATCGCGCTGCTGGCCGAGAACTGCACGGTGTGCATGTTGTGCGCGCGCGAGTGCCCCGACTGGTGCATCTACATCGACTCGCACAAGGAAGAGGTCGTGGTGCCCGGCGCGGCCCGGCCGCGCCAGCGCAACGTGCTCGACAAGTTCGACATCGACTTCTCGCTGTGCATGTACTGCGGCATCTGCATCGAGGTGTGCCCGTTCGACGCGCTCTACTGGTCGCCCGAGTTCGAGTACGCGGAATACGACATCAAGAACCTCCTGCACGACAAGGACCAGTTGGGCGAGTGGATGGACACCGTGCCGCCGCCGCCCGCGCACGACCCCAACGGCGAGCCGGCCAAGGAGGAGTCGACCGCGGCCAAGCGCGCCGCCGGCGGCGAGCCCGACTCCGGCCGCCCGGCCCGGCCGCCGCGAGCGCCGAGGTGACGGGCGCCGACGTGCTGCTGCTGGCCCTCGGGGCGGTGGCGGTGGGTTCCGGCGTCCTCGTGGTGACCACCGACCAGCTCGTCCGGGCCGGCCTCTACCTGGTCGTCTGTCTCGGCGCCATCGCCGGCCTCTACCTCGTGCTCACCGCCGAGCTGGTCGCCTGGGTCCAGGTGCTGATCTACGTCGGTGCGGTCGTCGTGCTGCTGCTGTTCGCGGTGATGCTGACCAGGGCGCCGATCGGCCGCTCGCCTGACCTCAACCGACCTGGCCTGCCGGCCGTGCTGATCGGTGGCGGCGCCGGGCTCGGCCTCGCGGTGCTGTTCGCGGACGCGTTCCGCTTCACCAAGGTCGACCTGCCGAGCCCGGGCAACGCGGAGGCCATCGGCACCGAGCTGTTCCGCTCCTGGGTGCTGCCGTTCGAGGTGCTCTCCGTGCTGCTGCTGGCCGCGCTGGTCGGAGCGATCATCGTGTCCCGGCCGGACATCGGGAGCAGACCTTGAGACCGGTCATCCCGTACGTCGTCGCCGCGCTGCTCTTCGGCGCCGGCGTCTACGGGGTGCTGCGCAGGCGCAACGCGGTCCTGGTGTTGATGGCCGTCGAGCTCATGCTCAACGCCGTCAACCTGATCCTGGTCACCGCCGACACCACGGTGCGCGGCACGCTGCCGCACGGCGGGCAGGTCTTCGCGCTGTTCGTGATCGTGCTCGCCGCGGCCGAGGTCGGTGTGGGCCTGGCCATCGTCCTCCAGCTCTACCGGCTGCGGTCCAGCGTCGCGGTCGACACCGTGCGACTGGACGCCGCGCCGGCCAGCGAGCTCGACGAACCTCGACTGGTGCGCGAATGAGCGTTGACGTGCTGGGGCCGCTGCTTCCCGTCGTACCCCTGGTGGCGGCTCTTTCCGGTTTTGTCCTGCCGCTGCGGTCCCGGACCGCGGCGGCTCTGCTCGGCATCGCGGGCGCCACCGGCGCGCTGGTGGTCGCGATCCTGCTCGCGGTCCGGGTCGACGAGCCGTTCGAGACGGTCGTCGAGTGGGTCCAGATCGGCAACCTGTCGGTCACCGCGGGCGTGCGGATCGACTCGGCGGCGGCGCTGGTGGCCGTCGCGGTCGGCGTGGTCGCGCTGGCCGTCCAGGTCTACTCGACCGCTTACCTGCACGACGACGACCGCTATCCGCCGTACGCCGCGCAGGTCAGCCTGTTCACCGCCGCGATGCTGCTGGTCGTGGTCGCCGGCGACCTGATACTGCTGCTGGTCGGCTGGGAGATCATGGGCATCTGCTCGTACCTCCTGATCGGCCATGACCGGCGGCTGCCCGAGGCACCCGCGGCGGCGGTCAAGGCGTTCCTCGTCACCCGGGTGGGTGACATCGGCTTCCTGCTCGGCATCGTGCTGCTGGGCGTCAACGCCGGCAGCTTCTGGATCACTCAGGTGCTGGCATCGCTGCCCGGCCTGCCGGCCGCCACCGTGACCGCCGCGGCGCTGCTGCTGCTCGCCGGGGTCGCCGGGAAGAGCGCGCAGTTCCCGCTGCACACCTGGTTGCCGGACGCGATGGCCGGCCCGACGCCGATCTCCGCCCTGATCCACGCGGCCACGATGGTCGCCGCCGGCATCTACGTGGTGACCCGGCTCTACCCGGTGTTCGTGCTCGGCGACCCCTCGCTGGTCGTGCTCGGCGTCATGGCCGTGATCACCGTGCTGATCGGCGCGCTCGCCGCGACCGCGCAGGACGACATCAAACGGGTGCTGGCCTGGTCGACCGTCTCGCAGATCGGCTACATGGCGGCCGCGCTGGCCGTCGGTGCGCCGGCGGTCGCGCTGTTCCACCTGCTCACCCACGCCGCCTTCAAGGCGCTGCTGTTCCTCGGGGCCGGCTCGATCATCCACGAGGTGGGCAGCAACTCGATGTCCGCGATGGGCGGGCTGCGCCGACGGATGCCGGCCACGTTCTGGTCCATGACCATCGGGCTCGGCGCGCTGATCGGGCTGCCGCCGCTGGCCGGCTTCTGGAGCAAGGACGCGGTGCTGCACGCCGCCTCCTCGGCGGAGGCCGGTTGGCTGCCGGGTCTCGTCTACGGCGTCGGCCTCGCCGGCGTGCTGATCACCGCCTGGTACGCGGGCCGCCTGTGGCTGCGCACGTTCTTCGGCACCCCGCGCTCGCCCGGCGCGTCGTCGGCCCACGAGCCGTCCTGGCCCATGACGGTGCCGGTCGTGGTGCTGGCCGTGCCCAGCGCGCTGCTCGGGCTGCTGGCGTTCGCCGACGGCTTCGGCGCCCGGCTGACCCCGTTCGTGGTCGACCTGCCGGAGGTGGAGCTGTCGCACCTCGGCGCCGAGACGGCCGCCCCGCTGGCCGCCCTGGTGCTCGGGTTCGTGCTGGTCTGGGCGCTGTGGCGCCGGGACGCGGCGCGCGACCCGGCCCGGTTCCTCGGCCCACTGCGGTCCACGTTCGACAACGCGTTCTGGCTCGACACCGTGCAGGACCGGCTCGTGGTCCGCCCGGTGGTGGTGCTGGCCCGGCGGGTCTCGACCGCCGACCAGCGCGTGGTCGACGGCGCGGTCGAGGGCACCGGCCAGGGCACCGCCGACGCGGGTGACGTGCTCGCCGCCTGGCACCGGGCCGGGCTGCCCCGGGCCGCGACCGCCCTGCTGGCCGGCGTGCTGCTGTTCGCGTTCGCCGCGGCGCTCTACGGGAGTGCGACATGAGCGAGGCGTTGCTGATAGCGGTGCTCGCCCTGCCTGCCGTGGGCGCGGCCGCCGCTTTCTTTCCCGACCGTGCCGGCCGACTCTTCGGCACCGTGTTGGCCGCGCTGGCGTTCGTCGCGAGCCTGTTACTCGGCGCGTACTCCCAACCAGCCAGTTGGTTCGCCTACACCCCCGCCGCACAGGGCGCGCCGCCCATCGTGCCGTGGACCTCGGTCGACACGCCCTGGGTGCCGGCGCTCGACCTGCGGCTGCACTTCGGTGTCGACGGCGTCTCGTACCCCCTGGTCGTGTTGACCACGCTGTTGACGCTGCTCTGCTGCCTCTACACGCTGTGGCATGTGCCCACCGGCGGCCGTGGCTCGACGCTGGTCGCGCTGCTGCTGGTGGTCGAGGTCGGGATGCTCGGCACCTTCCTCGCCCTCGATCTCGTGCTGTTCTTCGTGTTCTTCGAGGTCGTGCTGCTGCCGATGTACGCGGTGATCGCCGGCTGGGGTGGCGAACGGCGCCGGCACGCGGCCCGCAAGTTCGCCCTCTACACCCTGTTCGGCTCGGTGCTGCTGCTGGTCGGCGTGTTCACGGTGGTCGCCGCGGCCGGCACCGCCGACCTGGTCACGCTCACCTCGGGCTCGGTCTCCCTGACGCGGAACACCCAGTTGGCCGCGTTCGCGCTGCTGGCGATCGCGTTCGCGGTCAAGAGTCCGCTCTGGCCGCTGCACACCTGGCTGCCCGACGCGCACACCCAGGCGCCGACGGTGGGCAGCGTCCTGCTGGCCGGCGTGCTGCTGAAGATGGGCACCTACGGCCTGATCCGGGTGGCGGTCGGCGTGGCACCCGAGGGCGCGCGGTGGGCCTCGCCGCTGCTGGGTGCGCTCGCGGTCGCCGCGATCCTGGTCGGCTGCCTGGTCTGTCTCGCGCAGACCGAGCTCAAACGCCTGATCGCCTACTCCAGCGTCGGCCACATGGGCTTCGTGCTGCTCGGCGTCGCGACGCTGACGGCGACCGGCATCCAGGCCGCACTGATCGGCAACGTCGCGCACGGCATCATCACCGGCCTGCTGTTCTTCCTGGCCGGCGCGGTCAAGGACCGGTTCCACACCGGCGATCTCGCGGTGCTCGGCGGGCTGCGCGAGCGTTCGCCGTGGCTGTCCGGGCTGCTGGCGTTCGCGGCGATCGCGTCGCTCGGGCTCCCCGGCCTGGCCGGTTTCTGGGGCGAGGCGTTCGCGGTCGTGGCCGCATTCGAGCGCGGCGGCGCGGGCTGGGTGACGCTGGGCGTCCTGGCCGCGATCGGCGGCGCGCTGACCGCCGCGTACTTCCTGCGCATGCTGCGCAAGGTCACCCACGGCGCGGCCTCGCCCGCGGTCGCCGCTCCGCCACTGCCGGCCCTGCGGGTCAGCGGCATGGAGCTCGTCGCCTGGTCACCGCTGGTGGTGCTGGCCCTGCTGGTCGGCCTGGTGCCGGCGGTGGTGCTCGGCCTCTCCGCGGCACCGGTGCAGTCGCTGGTCGAGGCGGTGACCCCGTGACGCAGGCCGTCGACCATGTCGCACTGCTGCCGGGCTATCTGGCCGCCGCCACCGCGGTGCTGGTGCTGTTGGCCGACCTGTTCGTGGCCCGGCGCCCTGTCACGTTGGTGGTCGCCTTCTGCGGGGCGGTGGCGACCGCGGTGGTCGCGATCGTCGTGGGTCTTGGCAACTCCCGCTCGACGTTCTGCCTGCCGGAGGGTTGCTCCTACCTGGCCGACGGCCGGTCCGCCCTGGTCGCCGCCATGTTCGGTTTCCTGACCGCGGGCGTCCTGCTGCTGTCGGCGCCGCTGCTGCGAGCCGGCGTGGCACCGGCGGGGGAGTACTGCTTCCTGCTCGCCTGCTCGATGACCGGCGGCGTCGTGCTGGGCTCGGCAGGCGACCTGATCACCCTGATCGTCGCCCTCGAGACCTTGACCCTTCCCTTGTACGTGTTGGTAGGCATGCGCCGCCAGACGATGGAGAGTGCGGCCGCAGCGGTCACCTTCTTCGTGGTCAGCGTCGTGGCGACGGCGGTCTCGCTGCTCGGCGCGGCGCTGCTCTACGCGGTCACCGGTCGGCTGCACCTGTCCGCCCTGGCGCCGGCGCTGACCGGCGACGTGTCCCTGGCCGGCGGCGACCCGGTCCGCGCCCTCGACCTCCCGCTCACCTCGGCAGGCATCGCGCTGCTCGTGCTCGGCCTGGCGTTCAAGGTCGCGGCGGTGCCGTTCCACGCCTGGGCGCCACCGACGTACGACGGCGCGCCGCTGCCGGTCGCCGCCTACCTGTCGACGGCATCGAAGCTGGGCGGCGTGGTGGCTCTCCTAGCGGTGGTCACGGTCGCGTTGCCGCCCGCGGTCACGGGTCCGGTGCTGGCCGCGCTCGCGGTGCTGACCATGACGGTCGGCAACCTGGTCGCCCTCAGGCAGATCCGGATGACCCGCCTGCTGGCCTGGTCATCGGTGGCCCAAGCGGGCTACATCCTGGCACCGCTGGGCGCGCTGGCGCTCGCTTCCGGCCGCACGGGCGAGGCCTTCGACACGGCCGTAACGGCAGCCGTGGCCTACACGATCTTCTTCGTGGTGCTCGAACTCGGCGCGTTCGCGGCCGTGGTAGCCCTGCGCGAGCCCACCGCAGACGGCGGCCGCCTCGACTCCTACCGGGGCGCGGCCCGCCGGAACCGTTTCGTCGGAGCGGCGTTGGCGCTGGCCCTGATCGGCCTGGCCGGCCTCCCACCGGGCCTGGCGGGCCTGTTCGCGAAGGTCGCGGTAGTCCGATCCCTGCTGACCGGCTCGTCGGGTTGGCTGGCAGTGATCGTCGCCCTCAACGCAGTGATCGGCCTGGCCTACTACGTCCGCGTGGCCGCACTCCTCTACGCCCCGGACCCCCTGAACCGCCCGTCCCGCACGGTCCCCTGGCCGGTGGCCGGGGTCCTGGCAGCGGCAACAGTCTTCGCACTGGTCGTGGGCTTCGCCCCACAGCTGGTCCTGGACTGGGCAGCCGGCTGACAAACCCGCCCTACTCCCGGCGCTCGCGGCGGTGATCGACGCATGCATGGCGTTCGGGGTTCACCCCGCGCGCCAAACCAAAGCCGCAGCGTAGGGGCGGGTCCCGTTGTCGGGCGTAGCTCTCAAGTCAGGATCTCCGGGCGGTGACAAGGTGGAGCGCCCTACCGGACGTACGACCTTGTCACCGCCCGGAGATCCTGATGCCCTTGCGAAGTCCGACAACGGGACCCGCCCCGCCCGACCCGAGGGTCCCCGCAGCTCGGCTGGGGTCCGGGGCAAAGCCCCGAAAGGCCCGTGCACAGCGAACCTGGCAGGGACGGGCCCCCCAGGCCCGGCCCGGTCCCCGGCGGGAGCAACGGTCCGGACCCCAACGGACCCGGGAAAATCTGCCCTTTATCCGCCCTTGATCGTCCTTCGTCCCAATAGATGGCTTCGCCTTCAGGGAACTCTCAGCCGGCGCGGGCATGGTCGATGGACCGGGGTTGTTGCACTGTTCAGCGGGTTAACCCCACCCGCGTTCTGAAGGAGGGACGCGTTGCACAGGCATTTCAACGGCCTCAAGACGGCCGCGCTTCTAGGCCTGCTCACAGCGCTCATTCTCGGCATCGGGTTCGCGGTCGCCGGCACGTCCGGCCTGGTCATCGCTCTGGTCATTTCGCTGCTGCTGAACGGCACCAGCTATTTCTGGTCAGACAAGATCGCGCTGCGGTCGATGCGGGCCCGGCCGGTCAGCGAGGCCGAGTTCCCCGCGCTCTACCAGATGGTGCGGGAGCTCGCGGCGGACGCTCGGCAGCCCATGCCCCGGCTCTACGTCAGCCCCACGATGCAGCCCAACGCGTTCGCCACGGGGCGCAACCCCGAGCACGCCGCGGTCTGCGTGACCACCGGGATCACCCAGATCCTGGACTACCGCGAGCTGCGCGCGGTGATCGGCCACGAGCTGTCGCACGTCTACAACCGCGACATCCTGATCTCCAGCGTGGCGGCGGCGATTGGCGGCATGATCACGTTCCTCGCCTACCTAGCGTGGTTCCTGCCCGCCGGCGGTGACGACGACGAGGGCCAGAACCCGGCCGTCTTCTTCGCGATGCTGATCCTCGGCCCGTTCGCGGCGTCGATCATCCAGCTCGCGATCAGCCGCAACCGCGAGTTCCAGGCCGACGCCTCCGGCGCCGCGCTCAGCCGCGACCCGCTGGCGCTCGCCAGCGCGCTGCGCAAGATCGACGCCGGCGCCCGGCAGCTCCCGTTGCCGGCCGACAACCAGTACACGACCACCGCGCACCTCATGATCGCCAACCCGTTGCGCGGTGCGGGCCTCGCCAAGCTGTTCTCCACCCACCCGCCGATGGCCGAACGGGTCCGCCGGCTGGAGGAGATGGCCAACCGCGAGGTCGGTCCAGTGCAGTTCCAGTAATCTGCGTCACCCTGTAAAGAGTTAGGCCGGAAGACCAGCCGACCGTTAGGTTCGGCTGGTCTTCCGGTCGTTACAGGGGTGGGTTGGTCATGGCAGCGCTGCGTCAGTACCTGGTGGTCTGGCGGATTCCGGGCGCCCCTGTGCTGTTTATCTTCGGCATCATCGGCCGGCTCGGCATCGGCATGACCCCGCTCGCCCTCCTGCTGGTCGTGGAGGACGTCACCGGACGTTTCACGACGGCGGGCATCGCGGGCGGCATCTACGCGGTCGCCGGCGCGCTGCTCAGCCCACTCGCCGGGCGGGTGGCCGACCGGATCGGCCCGACCCGGGTACTGCTGGTCACCGGCGTGGCGCACCCACTGGCCCTGCTCGCCCTGGTGGTAGCGCACGACAAGGGCCTGGCCGTGATCTTCGCGGCCAGCGCGGCGGCCGGCGCGACCTTCCCACCGATTAGCGCCGCACTCCGCGGTGCCCTGAACGACGCCACCGCGCCCGCCACCGGCCGCTTCCACCTGCGCAACCTCGCGCTCGCCGCCGAGACAGCGGTGTTCGAGCTCGTATTCGTGCTCGGCCCCCTGCTGGTCGCCGCCTTCCTCCTCTTCGCCGACGCCACGGCGGCATTGCTCGGCGCCGGCGTGGTCACCCTGGTCGGCACCGTCGTGGTGGCCCTCGGCAAGGTCATGCGGGGTTGGCAGCCGCACCCACCGTCGACCCACGCCAAGGGCCTGGGCCCGCTGAAGGTCCCAGGCTTCCCCGCGCTGCTGGTCTGCGTCTTCGGCCTGGGCACGGCTTTCGGCGCGACCGGCGTGACGGTGCCGGCCTTCGCCGCGGCGGAGGGCGTCTCGGACCCGGACACCTTGGCCGGCGTACTGCTCTCGGTCTGGGCAGTAGGCAGCGCCACCGGCGGTTTCTGGTTCGGCACCCGACGCCCGGCGGCCAACCTGACCCGTCAGTTCACGGTGCTTCTGGCGCTGCTGGCCGGCACCTTCGCGGTCTTCGCGGTCATGCCCTCACCGCTGTGGCTGGGCATCGCCCTGGTCTTCGGCGGCGTAGTGATCGCGCCGGGGCTGACCGTCGAGAACACGATGGTGGGCCGGATCGCTCCAGGGTCGATGCTGAACGAGGCCTATACCTGGGTGGTCACCGTGTCGGTCGGAGCGTCCGCAGTCGGCGGCGCGGGCGCGGGCTGGCTCGTCGACAAGGCCGGCCCGCCGTGGGCGTTCGTGTTCGCGGGGATGGCGGTCGCCGTGGGCGCCCTGGTCGCGGCCCCGTCCGGAGGGCCGATCGCCCGCGCCGAAAAGCACGCAGCGGTACGCCTGGAGGCGGCCTTGGAGCCCGAGGCCGTCTGACGGCGGTTGTTCGCGCCTGCGGCCGGTCGATCGTGCCGGTTGAGTAGCGATCGGCGGTGGGCCTGGATGCGGCCTTGGAGCCCGAGGCCCGTCTGGCGGCGGTTGGTCGCACTTCCGGCCGGTCGATCGTGTCGGTTGAGTAGCGATCGGTGGTTGGCGTGGACGTGGCGTTGAGCCCGAGGCGGTCTGAGGGCGCTGGTCGCGCCTGCGGACGGCTGATCGTGCCTGAGTAGCGATTGGCGGTTGGCCTGGACGTGGCGTTGGAGCCCGAGGCGAACTGGCGGCGGCTAATCGCGGCTTCCGCCAGCCCGATCGCTTGCGCCGAGAGGGGCATACGGCGCTGTGCTGACTGCGGCGTGCCGTGGTGGTGTCTTCCCGCGGGCGTGTCGGGTGCGGGGCGCAGGTGTGTCCGGGAGCCAACATGTTTTTGCATGTACGTACATGCAAAAACATGTCGGCGCCCGCGAGATGCCCTGCCGGGCGGACGACACGCCCGGGCGGCGGCACGCCAGCTTCGGTCTAGTCGGTCGCCTGCGCGACGGCATGCCGGGCGGCTTTGGCGGCACCGTGGCCCGTCCGGCGACACGCGCGGACCCGCGGGTCGTCGTTCCTCGTCGGCCGTTGCTGGTCCCATCCGGCGCCGGTGGTCAGGGCGGCACCGCCGGTCTCGGCGAAGCCTCCCTCGATATCCAGGTCACCTCGACGTTGGTGCCGCGGTTGCTGACCAGGACCGCCGGAGCGCCGGGCGATTCCGCGGACCATGAGCGCGCCCACGGTCCCGCACCTTTGGCCCGCGGACCATGACCGCGGCCCACGCGGGCCAAAGTGCGGGGCACCGCTCAAGCGCGGTCTTGGACCTGCGATCTGCTGGCGGCGCAGTTCGGCCCGGCTGCGGGTGACGCGGCCGGGCCGAGAGGCTGACTGGCGAGTTCGCGACCGGAGGCCGCGCCGCTCGCGGTTAGCGGTAGTTCGTGAACTGGAGTGCGAGGCCGAAGTCGCCGCCCTTGAGCAGCGTGATGACGGCCTGGAGGTCGTCCTTCTTCTTGCCGGTCACGCGGAGCTGGTCGCCCTGGATCTGGGCCTGGACGCCCTTCGGGCCTTCCTCGCGGATCTTCTTGCTGATCGCCTTGGCCTTCTCGGTGTCGATGCCCTGCACGATCTTGGCGTCGATCTTGTAGGTCTTGCCCGAGGCGCGTGCCTCGCCGGCGTCCAGCGACTTCAGCGAGATGTTCCGCTTGATCAGCTTCTCCTTGAAGACGTCGAGCGCGGCCTTCACCCGCTCCTCGGTCTCGGCACTGAGGTTGACGGCGGCCTCGCCGCCGGCCCAGGTGATCTCAGCCCCGGTGCCGCGGAAGTCGAAACGGGTCGCAAGCTCCTTCTCGGTCTGCCGCACGGCGTTGTCGACCTCTTGCTGGTCGACCTTGCTGACGACGTCGAAGGACGGGTTCGCTGCCATGATCATGCTCCTGCTCGGTGCGGTGTTCTGGCGGTGTCCACGGCCGGCACGGCGGCGCGGACATGCCGACCGTACCCGGTTGCATTCCGGGCCGGTGCTACCGCTATCCTTGCTTCCGCTGCCGCATCCAGTGTGGCGGCACGCCCTGGCGGGTTGCCCGAGCGGCCAATGGGAGCGGACTGTAAATCCGTCGCGAAAGCTTCAGAGGTTCGAATCCTCTACCCGCCACCAGGCACCAAGTAACGACCCCAGACCGGTATTACGCGGTCCGGGGTCGTTTCATTTTGGGCCTTTGTTTGTTCGCCTTTTGCGGCGGGTCGAGCGACATTCCGTCAAACGCCGACAGCAGCCGTTGGCGAACAGCGTCCAAGGCTGGTCCTCCGCCGTACCGGCGGTCACCTCAAGCCCGTCCAAAGGCGCCGCGCCGCCATGATGAGCCGTTAGCGTCGCGTACTACCGACCGCTCGGCTGGGACGGCGAGCAGACCGGACCGCACGTCGGCCCGAGCGGGCGGAGACCAGCCCGGATGACGGCGTCCAGCCCTCGCGCCCGCCGCCTAAGGAACCAACGCCGAGCCAACGCCGCTGGCGGAGGATCTACCTCGGCGGACGTTCGCGCCATTCGCAAGAAAAAGCATGTCTCCATCTTCTAGATCAAAGTCTGCCAACTTGCTGGTCAGGCGCCGGCAGCGGTCAACGCGACCACCGCACGGTCGGCCGCCGCGCGCACCCGGGGGACCGGATCGGTCCGCAACACGCTGACGGCCATCAACGCGTCGCCGACCAGATGGCGGGCGACCACCTTCGCGGCCAGCTCGCGCACCCGCCACTCGGTGTCGCCCAGGGCTAGTACGGTGGTCGATGCGGCGCGGTCCTCC
This sequence comes from Asanoa ishikariensis, assembly GCF_900107455.1. Taxonomy (GTDB): domain Bacteria; phylum Actinomycetota; class Actinomycetes; order Mycobacteriales; family Micromonosporaceae; genus Asanoa; species Asanoa ishikariensis. The sequence continues at coordinate 1,075,807 of NZ_FNQB01000001.1, forward strand.
CACGCCCAGAGCAGACCGCGCGCGGCCCAGACGCGAACCCAGTACCAGCGAGAAGATCCCGGACCGCCGTCCACCGGATCGAGCGCCCACGATGCGGCCGGACCACCAAGGACGACGATGAGGGGCGCGTCCCGGTCGTCGGCGCCGGCCAGCAGGGCGATGCAGCCGTCCACCACCGCGTCCCGCCCGCGCCGGTCGCACTCGGCCAGGATCCTGGTCCGCGGCGGCGGGGCGGCCACCGCTCGGGCTTGGCCGGTCATCGCCGCATTGTCGCGCGGGTAAGCCCTCGGGGGTCGCTTCCGACTGGACAAATGCGACCGGCCAAAGGCGCGCCTAAGGTTAGGCTCGTACGATTGGTTGGGTTTTCATCTGCCGATGGTTCGGGCCCCACCCGATGCTCTGTGCGTCGCCATACATGATGTGGCACCATCTTCTTACCCAACGCCGTGCCACCCCCGTGACAGGAGCAATCAGATGCGCGCACGCTTGTTCGGCCGCTGGGCTGGTCGGGCTGCGATCTTCGCCGTCCTCGGGCTCGGCGCCCTTGTCGCTGGTGGAGTCGCCTCGGCGCAAAGCTACATCGACCACGCTGAGGTCCAGGCCGTCGGTGAAGCCACCTCTGGTGCCATGGTCAAGGGCGCTCTGGCCTCCTTGGCCGTCGAGTGGAACTGACGCCACCGAGCACATTCGACCGCGTCCGCTGAGGGACGTCGATGGTCAGCGTCCGTAATGTTCCACGGCCGCAGGAGTACGCCTGGTTGATCACCGGGCCACTCGGCCTGTTCACTGTTTTGGTCGCGCTCGTGCTCAGCACGACGCAGCGAACCATTTACGGTGAGTGGCTGCTTGGCCTGCTCTTTCTCGGCTTATTCGCGCTGGCGGATCTGCTGGTCCTGATGGTCCAGGTTCGACGGCAGACCTTCACGATCACGCTTGTCGAGATCCCGTTCCTGCTGGCGCTGTTCTGGCTGCCGCCAATGACGGTGATCTTGGCTCGGGTCATCGCGTCGATCATCGCCCAGACCAGCCGACACGTGCCGCCGGTGAAGCTCTGGTTCAACGTGGCCAGCAACGCCGCGTCGACCGCGCTCGCGACGCTGATTGTCTTCAGCGCCCACCCGCTGCACGTCAATGACGACGAGCGCGTCGGGCCGTACGCCTGGGCGGTGCTGGCCGCGGCGGTCACGGCGATGGTCCTCTCGACCCTGGCGACGACCGCCGGCGTCATCACGCTGGTGCAGGGCCGGATCTCCACCCGGGACCTGATCCGGATCGCGACGCCGGTGACCGTGGTCGCCGGCATCAACATCACGATCGGCTTGATCACGCTCGTCGTGCTCCAGCAGGGCGTCTGGTCGATCCTGCTGCTGGCCGCGCTCGCCACCTGTTTCGTTGCCGCCTATCGGTCCTACTCGCGCTTCCTGCGGCAGCACCGCACGCTCAGTGAGATCTACGACCTGACCAGGTCGATCGCGGACACCCCGCACGACGGCACGTTGATCGATATCTTGCTGCACCGGGTCCGCGGCCTGCTCCAGGCCGAGTACGCCACGCTGTGGTTGCCCGCGCTCGGCCGCTATCCGGAGATCCTGCTCTCCGCCCGCGTTGACGACACCGGTCTGGTGGACCTGACCCGCATCCCGGAGGCGATCCGGCAACGGGTACGCGACACCGGCACGACGATCGCGGTGGGGCACCGGCTCGGCACCGACGAGCTGCGGGCGGAACTGCGCGAGGCGCGTGCCAAGGACGGAATTGTGGTGGCGCTGCGCGCCGGCTCGGCCGTGATCGGCTGTCTCGAGGTCGCCAACCGACTCAGCGACCTCGACAGCTTCGGTGAGAGCGACGTGCGGCTGCTGGAGACGATCGCCGCGCACGCCGCCGTCGCGGTCGAGAACTCCCGCCTGGTCGAGCGGCTCAGGCACGACGCCTACCACGACAGCCTCACCGGCCTGCCCAACCGGCGACGGATCACGGCCGCGATCGACGAGTCGGTCGGCGTACGTGCCCCGGGTGAGCAGGTCGCCGTGCTGTTGTTCGATGTCGACGGCCTGCGGCAGGTCAACGAGTCGATGGGCCATAGCGCCGGCGACCAGGTGCTCGCCGAGGTCGGCCGGCGGCTGCGTGCCTGCGCGCCGCCCGGAGCGCTGATCGGCCGTCTGGGCAGTGACGAGTTCGCGGTCACCCTGCGGGTGGAGAGTCCGGACGCGGCGCAGGCGATCGCCGCGCTGATGCGGGAGCAGATCCGCGACGAGATGGTCTTCGGATCGCTCACCCTCGACGTCGAGACCGCGGTCGGCATCGTCGTACACCCGGATCATGGCAGTGACGCCGCCCTCCTGCTCCAGCGTGCCGACCTGGCCGCCACCGCGGCCAAGACCGTGCCCGGCAGCATCCAGCTGTTCAACGCCGGGCTCGAGTCACGTTCGGTGCGCCGTCTCGCCCTAGCGGGTGACCTGCGGCGGGCCCTCGACAACGACCAGATCGAGGTCTACTTCCAGCCGAAGGTGACGTTGACCGACCGGCGGCTGCTCGGCGTCGAGTGCCTGGCCCGCTGGGAGCATCCCGCGCACGGCGCCGTGCCGCCGGAAGACTTCGTCGCGGTCGCCGAGCACACGGGCCAGCTCGCCCGCTTGACCGAGGCGGTGCTCAAGGAAGGCCTCAAGCGGTGCCGTGACTGGTCGGCCACCGACCATCCGCTGTCGATCTCGGTCAACCTCTCCGCGCGTACGCTGATCGACGCCGATTTCCCCACCCGGGTGCAGGAACTGCTCGGGGAGTACGGCGTCGCGCCGCACCGATTGACCTTCGAGATCAAGGAGGAGGGCGTCCTGGACGGCACCGACCGTCCGATGCCCACCTTGCGCCGGCTGCGCGACATCGGCGTGCGGCTGTCGGTCGACGACTTCGGCACCGGCTACTCGTCCCTGTCCTACCTGCGCCGGCTGCCGGTGCACGAGGTCAAGGTGGACCGCTCGTTCGTGCAGGGCATGGCCACCGACCCGGCCGACCTGGCGATCGTCAACGCGGTCGTGACGCTGTCCCAGCAGTTCGGCCTTACCGTGGTCGCCGAGGGCGTGGAGAGCGAGCTCACCCTCGAGCTCCTGCAGGACATCGGTTGCGAGGTCGGGCAGGGCTTTCTGTTCAGCCGGCCGCTGCCTTACGAGCGGCTGGAGGCCTGGTTCTCGGCGCAGACCGAGTCCGAGTCGACGGCCGCGGGCGAGGTCCGGCGGCTGCGTGCGGTCACGTGACAAAGTGGTCCGGACGGCACTGGTATCCCGATTTCCTGGCCTGACAACAGCCGTGTACTCTTACCCCTGCGCATCAGCGAGCTAGATCGCGCGCCCCCTTAGCTCAGTCGGCAGAGCGTCTCCATGGTAAGGAGAAGGTCTACGGTTCGATTCCGTAAGGGGGCTCTGTTCCACCCGCGGCGGTGTAGCTCAGTTGGCAGAGCAAGCGGCTCATAATCGCTGTGTCGCCGGTTCAAATCCGGCCACCGCTACTGTTGATTCGGGCGCCGCTGGCGCCCGTTTTGCTGGATGACCGGGCCACCAGGTAGTCTGGTCGGCCGGTAGGTTCAACACCCGTTTCGAGGAAGGCACCCCGCCGTGGCCAAGGCGACCGACGTCCGTCCCAAGATCACTTTGGCGTGCACGGAATGCAAGGAGCGGAACTACATCACGCGGAAGAACCGGCGTAACGACCCGGACCGCATCGAGATGAAGAAGTTCTGCCCGCGCGACGGCCGCCACACCGTGCACCGCGAGACGCGCTAACCCGCAGCCCAAGCTTCCACGGCCGGCACCGCCATCGGCGGGGCCGGCCGTTGTGCTGCCATCGAGCAGGTTGGCAACGCTGCTCTGTCAACACGTAGGCAACGCCGGCCTCCACCGCACCTGGCGCACCGCGCTCTAGGCTAGGCAGATGCCCCTGGACCCGTCCCACGTCGGCCGCAGCTACCCGCCGACCCCGGCCTATCTGGTCGGCCGCGAGAAGATCCGCGAGTTCGCGAAGGCGATCGGCGCGACCGACGCCGCCTACCACGACCCGGACGCGGCCCGGGAGCTTGGCTACGCCGACGTGATCGCGCCGCCGACGTTCCCGACCGTCGTCTCGTTCGCGTCCAACAACGCGGTCGTCGACGACCCGGACCTGGCGATCGACTACTCCCGCGTGGTGCACGGCGACCAGCGCTTCCAGTACACGCGGCCGATCGTCGCGGGTGACGAGCTCGTCGGCCGGCAGACCATCGAAGAGATCATCTCGCGCGGTGGACACGACTTCATCACCACGCGCACCGACATCACCGACGCGTCCGGCGCATCCGTCGCCATCGCGTGGTCGAAGCTCGTCATCCGCGGGGAGGGCTGACGCATGGACCTACCCACGAAGAAATACCCGGTGACCCGGGCCGACCTGGTTCGCTACGCGGGCGCGTCGGGCGACTTCAACCCGATCCACTGGAACGAGCGGTTCGCCACCAAGGTGGGCCTGCCCGGCGTGATCGCCCACGGCATGCTCACCATGGCTCTGGTCGGCCGCGCGGTCACCGAGTGGGCCGGCGCCCCGGACGCCGTTCTCGACTTCTCTGTCCGGTTCAGCCGACCGGTCCCGGTGCCCGACGACGAGAGCGGCACCGAGATCGAGGTTTCCGCACAGGTGAAGAACACCACCGAAGAGGGTCACACCGTGCTCGCCATCACGGCCGTCTGCGGGGGCGAAAAGGTGCTCTCCCAGGCACGGGCGACGGTGCGAACCTCCCGGTTGGGAAAGTAGGTCCAGTACCCGTACACTGGTCCGCCGTGGGGTCCGTGACTCCTGCGACGCTGCTTGCGCTCGTGGGGTTGCACCTCGCAAAGGGGTGTAGCTCAATTGGCAGAGCAGCGGTCTCCAAAACCGCAGGCTGCAGGTTCAAGTCCTGTCACCCCTGCGCCTATGGCCTGACCGGCTTGACGTGGGATTGGTATCGCCGAGCAGGGCCCCTGTCGGTGATCGGCCAAACCCACTGAGCCGCTAAGGTCGGCGTTACCGAAGCACCACGACCGCGACGGAGGGCGAAGTGGCCGAAAAAAATCGGCGCGACGACGAGTTCGCCGACGACCGCCTTGAGGACGAGGCGTTCGACGACGCTGTCGACGACGACGCCACCGATGAAGACGAACCGGTATCGCGCGGCGGCACCGCAACGCGTTCCCGCGTCGCCAAGGCCGGTGAAAGCACCAGCAAGCGCACCGAAACCGGTCGCGTGGGATTCTTCGGGCGGATCGCCCGGTTCTTCCGCGAGGTCGTCGCAGAGCTGCGTAAGGTCATCTGGCCGACCCGCAAGGAGCTGCTGACCTACACGGCCGTGGTGGTCGTGTTCGTCGCGGTGATGCTGGCGATCGTGGCCGTCCTCGACTTCGGGTTCGCCAAGGGCGTCCTGGCGGTCTTCGGCAACTGATGGCGCGGCGCCGCGGCCCCGAACGGCCGGCCGCGCCGGCCAACACACAGACGGAAGTGAATGAGCGTGCCTGAGTACGACGAGACCGGCGAGACCATCGACGAGCAGTCGTCAGTGGCCACGGCGGACACCGACGGTTCGAGCGAGGCCGCGAACAGCGACGCTGAGACCAGCGAAGCGGAGGCCAGCGAGACCGCGCTGGTCGAGCCTGACGACGACTACGACCCGGTTGCCGAGCTTCGGCAGAAGCTGCGCTACGCGCCCGGCGACTGGTACGTCGTCCACTCCTACGCCGGCTACGAGAACAAGGTCAAGACCAACCTCGAGACCCGGATCACGAGCCTCGACATGGAGGAGTACATCTTCCAGGTCGAGGTGCCGACCCGCGAAGAGGTCGAGGTCAAGAACGGCAAGCGCCTCCAGGTGCAGAACAAGGTCTTCCCGGGCTACATCCTGGTCCGGCTGGAGCTGACCCCGGAGTCATACTCCTGCGTGCGCAACACGCCTGGAGTCACCGGCTTCGTCGGCGCCACCGACCGGGCCGACCGCCCCGCGCCGCTCTCGCTCGACGAGGTGCTCAAGTGGCTGGCGCCGGCGGTCGAGACCGAGCAGACCAAGAAGGCCAAGATCGAGGTCAAGGTCCTCGACTTCGAGGTCGGCGACTCGGTCACGGTCACCGACGGCGCGTTCGCGTCGCTGCCCGCGACCATCAGCGAGATCAACGCCGACCAGCAGAAGCTCAAGGTGCTTGTTTCGATCTTCGGTCGCGAGACCCCGGTTGAGCTCAACTTCAACCAGGTCGCGAAGATCTAAAACCGCTGAGTTACGCTTGTACGTCGGCCCGCCGGGGCCGCGCTCGACCGTGCGCTTTGCTCCGACCGGTCGAGCAGAGCCCGGCCCCCCGGCCAAGTGAGTCCACCCAAGCCCAGGAAGTGACATGCCTCCGAAGAAGAAGCTCGTCAAGACCTTCACGCTGCAGCTGCCGGCGGGTCAGGCGACCCCCGCGCCGCCGGTTGGCCCCGCGCTCGGTCAGCACGGCGTCAACATCATGGAGTTCTGCAAGCAGTACAACAAGGAGACCGAGGCTCAGCGGGGTGACATCGTCCCGGCCGAGATCAGCGTCTACGAGGACCGGACCTTCACCTTCGTGCTGAAGACCCCGCCGGCCGCGCGCCTCCTGATCAAGGCCGCCGGCGTGCCCAAGGGTTCCGGCACGCCGCACACCGCGAAGGTCGGCACGGTGAGCCGCGCCCAGCTGCGCGAGATCGCCGAGCGCAAGATGTCGGACCTCAACGCCAACGACGTAGAGCAGGCCGAGAAGATCATCGCCGGCACCGCCCGGTCGATGGGCATCACGGTCCGCGACTAATCAGTTCGTGGGAGGGCCGCCGCTGACGCGGTCCGCCATTCACCACAGGAGATAGACAGCAATGACACAGCGCAGTAAGAGTTACCGCAAGGCGGCCGAGCAGATCGACCGGGACAAGCTCTACACCCCGGCCGAGGCCGTAAAGCTCACCAAGGGCGCCACCGCCGTCAAGTTCGACCCCACCGTTGAGGTCGCCATGCGCCTCGGGGTCGACCCGCGCAAGGCTGACCAGATGGTCCGCGGCACGGTCAACCTGCCGCACGGCACCGGCAAGACCGCACGCGTCATCGTGTTCGCGGCCGGCGCCAAGGCCGAGGAAGCCACCGCGGCCGGAGCCGACGCCGTCGGCACCGACGAGCTGGTCGCCCGCATCCAAGAGGGCTGGCTCGACTTCGACGCGGCGATCGCCACGCCGGACCAGATGGCCAAAATCGGCCGGATCGCGCGGATCCTGGGCCCGCGCGGCCTGATGCCGAACCCGAAGACGGGCACGGTCACCATGGACGTGACCAAGGCCGTCAACGAGATCAAGGGCGGAAAGATCACCTTCCGCGTCGACAAGCACTCGAACCTGCACCTGATCATCGGCAAGGCCTCCTTCAGCGAGGAGCAGCTGGTCGACAACTACGCCGCGGTCCTCGACGAGGTCCTGCGCGCCAAGCCGTCGGCCTCCAAGGGCAAGTACCTCCGCAAGGTCGTCTTCACGACCACCATGGGCCCGGGCGTCCCGGTCGACCCGAACGTGGTCAAGAACCTGCGCGAGACCGAGGCCTGAGTTTCAGGTTTTTGATCGCCCGTCACCCCTCGGGGTGGCGGGCGATTCGCATTTTGCTCGGGTCCGTCGTGGGTTAGTGGCTCTTGGGCACTGCCCGCCCTGCAAGGGGCAATCTTTCCCGCCCTGACCCAGTTCATTCGCAGGGATTTCGCCTGCGGTGGATGGGACACAGTCCCTTTGGTCACGGCGCGTCGGACGCTTTGGCCGGTGGTCGAGGTAGTGGGCATGCTGCGGTCCATGGTGGACGCCGCTCGCGACCGAGCGCCGCGCGTAACCGGCGACGGGCGCGCGCCGCGCGCCGCCGGCGTGGCTCGGCTCAGGCGGCCGCAGTCGAGACAGACCGCGTCGAGCCGGCAGGTCGGGCGCGGCTGGATTCGGGGTTGCGAGCCAGGTCGAAGCCGCCATCCAAGACGGACTTCGTGGATCCAGGCCGCGTCCCCAACCAAAGCCGCAGCCTAGGGGCGGGTCCCGTTGTCGGGCGTAGCCCTGAAGTCAGGATCTCCGGGCGGTGACAAGGTGGAGCGCCCCACCGGACGTACGACCTTGTCACCGCCCGGAGATCCTGATGCCCTTGCGAAGTCCGACAACGGGACCCGCCCCGCCCGACCCGCGGGTCCCCGCAGCTCGGCTGGGGTCCGGGGCAAAGCCCCGGCGACGCGACCAGCCAACCACGTGTTCCGTTTCCAAGGACGACGTGGGAGAGTCACCGGCGTGCGACTGGACGGCGTTTCCTACCGCTATGGCCGGCGCGGCCCGTGGGTTCTGCGGGAGGTCGACGTCGAGATCCCCGCGGGCGGCACCGTCGTCGTGCTCGGGCGCAATGGCGCCGGAAAGTCGACCCTCCTGCAACTGGCGGCGGGTGTGTTGCGGCCCAGCAGCGGCGCGATCAAGGAGCGGCCCACCCCGGTCGGCTGGGTGCCTGAGCGGTTTCCGGCCGACCAACCGTTCACTGTCGTGGGTTACCTGACCGCGATGGCGAGGTTGCACGGCGCCGTCGACCAGAACGCCATCGAGGCCTGGGTCGACCGACTCGGGTTGGCGTCCTATCGGGGCACTCGGTTGGGTGAGCTTTCCAAGGGGACCGCGCAGAAGGTCGGCCTCGCGCAGGCATTGATCCCCAAGCCGGGTCTGCTCGTGCTCGACGAGCCCTGGGAGGGGCTCGACGCGGCCGCCCGCGAGCTCGTGCCCGGGATCGTTGCCGAGGTGGTCGCCGCCGGCGGCACAGTGCTCGTCAGTGATCATCGGGGTGAGACCGGGCGGTTGCCTGGCGCCGTCACCTGGACCGTCGCCGATGGCACCGTGGCACAGGGGGAGCCTCGGCAGGAGCGCGAGATCGCGATCATCGAGATCGCGGTGCCCGCTGACGATGCCGAGGAGACCGCGGCCGCGCTGCGGGCCGATGGGCACGATGTGGTCGCTGTGCGCACGAAGGCCGAGGTCTGAGGATGACCGCGCTGGTACGGATGCGGCTCACCGCCTACCTGCGCAGCGGGCGGGCGCTGCCCGGTCTGCTCGGCACCCTGGTCGTGGTCAGCATCATCTACGGCGGTGGGAAGTCCGATGCCGCTGAGGCGTACGGGTTCTCCGCCGTGGCGCTATTTCCGGTGATCGCGTGGCAGGCCAAGCTGCTGCTGGACACCGAGCCCGACGTGCAGCGCCGGCTGGCGGTCAGTGCCGTCGGGTTGCGTCGGGAGGTCACCGCCGGGCTGCTCGCCGCCGGCGTGGTCGGGCTGGTCACCGTCGCGCTGGCGATGGTGCTGCCCTGGCTGGTCGGCGGCATCACGGGGCCGGGTGGCATCGGGGCCGGGCTGTGGGCGCACGCCGCCGCCCTGGTCGGGGCCGTCGGCCTCGGCGCCCTGGCGAGCCGGCCGATCACCCGGTCGACGCTCTACGGGGTCGCCGTGTTGGTCACCGGGTCGGTGCTGGCGATCGTCCTCGGCCTCGACAACTCCGTGGCGCCCTGGCTCGCCCCGCCGCTGATGGCCACCGCCCGCCATCTGGCCGGTCACCCGGACAGCGCGACCATCCCGGCGCTCACGATCCAGGCCGCGCTGTGGGCTGGTGTGGTGGGTGCGATCTACGCTCGGTTGCGTCGTACCCGGGGCTGATTTGGCGCGTGTCGTCGCGTCGCGTAGTCTTTCCCACGAAGTTCCACCAGAGACCGCTGGTCATCGCGCCGCAAGGCGTGATCGAAGGCTCCGCATCGGGAGCGGCCCGCGCAGGTTGAACGGTTCGTGAGCCGCGGCCCAGCCGCCCTCCCGCCCCGTGCGCCCTGCGCCAGGGCGTTTCCCATTCTCGGAGCCGAGCAAGCCAGCTTCGAGCATTTGGAAGGAGGGACATGGCGGACAAGCCGGTTCGGGCCGACAAGGCCACCGCCGTCGCCGAGCTCACCGAGCAGTTCCGTAGCTCGGGCGCCACCGTGCTGACCGAGTACCGGGGCCTGACGGTGTCGCAGCTCACTCAGTTGCGGCGCACGCTGGGCAAGGAAGTCACCTACTCGGTCGCCAAGAACACGCTGGCCAAGCGGGCAGCCTCTGAGGCGGGCATCGACGGCATCGAGCAGCTGTTCACCGGTCCTACCGCGCTCACCTTCGTCTCCGGCGACGTCGTGGAAGCAGCGAAGAGCCTGCGCGAGTTCGCGAAGGCCAACCCGCTTCTCGTCATCAAGGGCGGCGTTTTCGAGGGCAAGGCCATCACGGCCGCAGAGGTCAACCGCCTCGCCGACCTCGAGTCCCGCGAGGTGCTGCTGGCCAAGCTGGCCGGCGGCATGAAGGCCAACCTGGCCAAGGCCGCGGCCCTGTTCCAGGCGCCGCTGTCGAAGACCGTCCGTACGGTCGCCGCTCTGCAGGACAAGCGCGAGCAGGAAAGCGCCCCGGTCGCCGACGCGGCCTGAGCGCATCACCGACCCACGATCTACCAAAAGAGGTAAGGAAACATGGCGAAGCTCAGCACTGACGAGCTGCTCGACGCGTTCAAGGAGATGACGCTGATCGAGCTCTCTGAGTTCGTGAAGCAGTTCGAGGAGACCTTCGACGTCAAGGCCGCCGCGCCCGTCGCGGTCGCCGCTGCCGGCCCGGCCGGTGGCGCCGCTGCCGAAGAGGCCGTGGAGCAGGACGAGTTCGACGTCATCCTCGACGCCGACGGTGGCAAGAAGATCCAGGTCATCAAGGTCGTGCGCGAGCTGACCGGCCTGGGCCTCAAGGAGGCCAAGGACCTGGTCGAGGCCGCGCCGAAGGCCGTCCTCGAGAAGGCCAACAAGGAGACCGCGGAGAAGGCCAAGGCCAAGCTCGAGGCCGAAGGCGCCAAGGTCACCCTCAAGTAAGTACCGAACCAACCAACGGGCGGCGATCCACGGATCGCCGCCCGTCGGCGTACGCTCGAATCGGATCAAGTTCAAAGACCTGGTCCGACCCGCGTCATAACCCTTGACGCGGAGTGTGCTGACAGGCACGCTGGCATCAAGCAAGACCTTCCGCGCTTGCAACAGCCACCGGTTGGGTATGGGACACCAGACCTGATTGAGGTGCAGAAGACGCGTTCTGAGCGGCCAGTGCGGCGCCTACGGGTGCCCCAAGACACGCTCCGCGATCTCCTGCGCTGCGGGCTGGACAGCGGTTAGCCGTTCGGCTACACTGCTAGTTTGCCGTGTCTTCCGTCTTTGACCCTGTCCGTAATGTCCATCTGGGCGTTTGCGGGTAGGGCCCGTCGGACTGCACGAACAACGGCCGTTTAGCAACACCGGTCCTCGGAAGGACGCATCTTGGCAGCTTCCCGCCCTGCGAAGACCAGTCGTACGTCGAGCGCTTTCGCTCCCCGCCGAATTTCCTTCGGCCGGATCACGGAACACCTCGAGGTCCCCAACCTCCTCGCTATCCAGACCGAGTCATTTGACTGGCTGGTTGGCAACGAGGCGTGGCAGGGCCGGTCGGCTGATGATCCGCACGCTCGCTCGGGTCTCGCAGAGATTCTCGAAGAGATCAGTCCGATTGAAGACTTCTCTGGCACCATGTCCCTTTCCTTCTCCGCGCCCCGCTTCGACGAGGTCAAGGCCTCGATCGAAGAGTGCAAGGAGAAGGACCTGACCTACTGCGCGCCGCTCTTCGTGACCGCGGAGTTCACCAACAACACGACTGGCGAGATCAAGAGCCAGACCGTGTTCATGGGTGACTTCCCGATGATGACGCCCAAGGGCACCTTCATCATCAACGGCACCGAGCGCGTCGTGGTGAGCCAGCTCGTCCGGTCCCCGGGCGTCTACTTCGACAAGCAGCCGGACAAGACCTCCGACCGCGACCTCTCCAGCGTCAAGGTGATCCCGAGCCGGGGCGCCTGGCTGGAGTTCGACATCGACAAGCGCGACACCGTCGGCGTCCGCATCGACCGCAAGCGTCGGCAGGCCGTCACGGTCCTGCTGAAGGCTGTCGGTTGGAGCAACGAGCAGATCCGCGAGCGGTTCGGCTGGTCCGAGCTCATGATGACCACGCTCGAGAAGGACCACATCGCCGGTGCCGACGAGGCACTGCTCGACATCTACCGCAAGCTCCGCCCTGGCGAGCCGCCGACGCGCGAGAACGCCCAGACCTTGCTCGACAACCTCTTCTTCAACCCGAAGCGGTACGACGTAGCCAAGGTCGGTCGATACAAGTTCAACAAGAAGCTCGAGCTCGACGTCCCGATCAACAAGGGCACGCTGACCGAGGACGACATCGTCGCCACCGTGGAGTACCTGTGCCGGCTGCACGCCGGTGAGGACGGCTACGAGGCCGACGACATCGACCACTTCGGCAACCGGCGCCTGCGTACGGTCGGCGAGCTGATCCAGAACCAGGTTCGGGTCGGCCTGTCCCGCATGGAGCGGGTCGTCCGTGAGCGGATGACCACCCAGGACGTCGAGGCGATCACGCCGCAGACCCTGATCAACATCCGCCCTGTGGTGGCTGCGATCAAGGAGTTCTTCGGCACCTCGCAGCTCTCGCAGTTCATGGACCAGACCAACCCGCTGGCGGGTCTCACCCACCGGCGCCGGCTGAGCGCGCTCGGCCCGGGCGGTCTGTCCCGTGAGCGGGCGGGCTTCGAGGTCCGCGACGTGCACCCGTCCCACTACGGCCGGATGTGCCCGATCGAGACGCCGGAAGGCCCGAACATCGGCCTGATCGGTGCGCTCTCGACGTTCGGGCGGGTCAACCCGTTCGGCTTCATCGAGACGCCGTACCGCAAGGTCGACAACGGTGTGGTCACCGACCAGATCGACTACCTGACGGCCGACGAAGAGGACCGTTACGTCAAGGCACAGGCCAACGCCGTGCTGAAGGCTGACGGCACCTTCGCCGAGGACCGCGTCCTGGTCCGCCGAAAGGGCGGTGAGGTCGACTTCGTGACCGGCACCGCAGTCGACTACATGGACGTCTCGCCGCGCCAGATGGTGTCTGTCGCGACCGCGATGATCCCGTTCCTCGAGCACGACGACGCGAACCGGGCCCTGATGGGCGCCAACATGCAGCGTCAGGCCGTGCCGCTGGTCAAGGCCGAGTCCCCGTTCGTCGGCACCGGCATGGAATACCGTGCCGCGGTCGACGCCGGCGACGTGGTCGTGGCCGAGGTCGGTGGCGTGGTCGAGGACCTGTGCGCCGACTACGTGACCGTGCACCAGGACGACGGCCACCGCCGCACGTACCTGCTGCACAAGTTCCGTCGGTCGAACTCCGGCTCCTGCGTCAACCAGAAGCCGGTGGTCTTCGAGGGCGACCGCGTCGAGGCCGGTCAGGTCGTCGCCGACGGTCCGTGCACCGACGAGGGCGAGATGGCGCTCGGGCGAAACCTGCTCGTGGCGTTCATGCCCTGGGAGGGTCACAACTACGAAGACGCGATCATCCTGTCCCAGAAGCTGGTGCAGCAGGACACCCTCACCTCGATTCACATCGAGGAGCACGAGGTGGACGCCCGCGACACCAAGCTGGGCCCGGAGGAGATCACGCGCGACATCCCGAACGTCAGCGAGGAAATGCTCGCCGACCTCGACGAGCGCGGGATCATCCGGATCGGCGCCGAGGTGGTCACCGGTGACATCCTGGTCGGCAAGGTCACGCCCAAGGGCGAGACCGAGCTGACCCCGGAGGAGCGACTGCTCCGCGCGATCTTCGGTGAGAAGGCGCGTGAGGTCCGGGACACCTCGCTGAAGGTTCCGCACGGCGAGACCGGCACGGTCATCGGCGTTCGCACCTTCTCGCGCGAGGACGGCGACGAGCTGCCCCCGGGCGTCAACGAGCTGGTCCGTGTTTACGTGGCACAGAAGCGCAAGATCCAGGACGGCGACAAGCTCGCCGGCCGCCACGGCAACAAGGGCGTCATCTCGAAGATCCTGCCGGTCGAGGACATGCCGTTCCTCGAGGACGGGACCCCGGTCGACATCGTGCTCAACCCGCTCGGTGTGCCGAGCCGGATGAACATCGGCCAGGTGCTGGAGACGCACCTCGGTTGGGTCGCCAAGACCGGTTGGAAGATCGAGGGCGACGACACCAAGTGGAAGACCGCGCTGAAGTCCATCGGTGCCGGGGAGTCCGTTCCCGACACCAACGTGGCCACGCCGGTCTTCGACGGTGCCAAGGAAGAAGAGATCACCGGGCTGCTCAGCAGCACCCTGCCCAACCGGGACGGAGTGCAGCTGGTCGGTGGCTCGGGTAAGGCGCAGCTGTTCGACGGACGGTCCGGCGAGCCGCTGCCCGACCCGATCGCGGTCGGATACATCTACATCCTGAAGCTGAACCACCTGGTCGACGACAAGATCCACGCTCGCTCGACCGGCCCGTACTCGATGATCACGCAGCAGCCGCTGGGTGGTAAGGCGCAGTTCGGTGGCCAGCGGTTCGGCGAGATGGAGTGCTGGGCGATGCAGGCCTACGGCGCGGCGTACGCGTTGCAGGAGCTGCTCACGATCAAGTCCGACGACGTGCTGGGCCGCGTGAAGGTCTACGAGGCGATCGTCAAGGGCGAGAACATTCCAGAGCCGGGCATCCCGGAGTCGTTCAAGGTGCTGCTCAAGGAGCTGCAGTCGCTGTGCCTCAACGTAGAGGTGCTCTCCAGCGACGGCGTGGCCCTCGAGATGCGCGAGACCGACGACGAGGTGTTCCGCGCCGCGGAGGAACTCGGCATCGACCTGTCCCGGCGTGAGCCGAGCAGCGTCGAGGAAGTGTGAGTTGGAGCCGGGGCCCCAACCAGGGCCCCGGCTCCCCGCCCGGTAGGTACGAGAAACGACAGACTCGAGGGACATAAATTGCTCGACGTCAACTTCTTCGACGAGCTGCGCATTGGCCTTGCCACGGCTGACGACATCCGTCAGTGGTCGCACGGCGAGGTAAAGAAGCCCGAGACGATCAACTACCGCACCCTGAAGCCGGAAAAGGACGGGCTCTTCTGCGAGAAGATCTTCGGTCCTCAGCGCGACTGGGAGTGCTACTGCGGTAAGTACAAGCGCGTCCGGTTCAAGGGCATCATCTGTGAGCGCTGCGGCGTCGAGGTGACCCGCTCCAAGGTCCGGCGTGAGCGGATGGGCCACATCGAGCTGGCCGCGTCCGTTACGCACATCTGGTACTTCAAGGGCGTGCCGAGCCGCCTCGGCTACCTGCTCGACCTCGCGCCCAAGGACCTCGAGAAGATCATCTACTTCGCGTCCTACGTTGTCACCAGCGTGGACGCCGAGGCCCGCCACCGCGACCTGAGCACCATCGAGAACGAGATCCTCGCCGAGAAGCGGCAGTCCGAGAACAGCCGGGACTCCGCGGTCGAGGGTCGCGCCGCCAAGCTCGAGGCCGACCTGGCCGAGCTCGAGGCCGAGGGTGCCAAGGCCGACGTGCGCCGCAAGGTCAAGGAGGGCGGAGAGCGCGAAATGCGCCAGATCCGCGACCGGGCGCAGCGCGAGATCGACCGCCTCGACGAGGTGCTCGACACCTTCCGCAAGCTCGACTCCAAGCAGTTGGTCACCGACGAGCTGCTCTACCGCGAGCTGCGCGACCGCTTCGGTGAGTACTTCACCGGTGGCATGGGCGCTGAGGCGATCAAGGCCCTGCTGCAGAACATGGACCTCGACGCCGAGGCCGACCTGCTGCGCGAGATCATCCGCAGCGGCAAGGGCCAGCGGAAGATCCGTGCGCTCAAGCGGCTCAAGGTTGTCGCGGCGTTCCTCAACACCCGCAACTCGCCGCTCGGCATGGTCCTCGACTGCGTCCCGGTGATCCCGCCGGACCTGCGGCCGATGGTCCAGCTCGACGGTGGCCGGTTCGCGACCAGCGACCTGAACGACCTGTACCGCCGGGTGATCAACCGGAACAACCGCCTCAAGCGCCTGATCGACCTGGGTGCTCCCGAGATCATCGTCAACAACGAGAAGCGGATGCTGCAGGAGGCCGTCGACGCACTGTTCGACAACGGCCGCCGCGGCCGGCCGGTCACCGGCCCGGGTAACCGCCCGCTGAAGTCGCTGTCCGACATGCTCAAGGGCAAGCAGGGCCGGTTCCGCCAGAACCTGCTCGGCAAGCGCGTCGACTACTCCGGCCGTTCGGTCATCGTCGTCGGCCCGCAGCTCAAGCTCCACCAGTGCGGCCTGCCCAAGCAGATGGCGCTCGAGCTGTTCAAGCCGTTCGTGATGAAGCGGCTCGTCGACCTCAACCACGCCCAGAACATCAAGTCCGCCAAGCGCATGGTCGAGCGCCAGCGCCCGGTGGTGTGGGACGTGCTCGAAGAGGTCATCGGCGAGCACCCGGTGCTGCTCAACCGCGCACCGACGCTGCACCGACTGGGCATCCAGGCGTTCGAGCCGCAGCTGGTCGAGGGCAAGGCGATCCAGATCCACCCGCTGGTCTGCACCGCCTTCAACGCCGACTTCGACGGTGACCAGATGGCGGTGCACGTGCCGCTGTCCGCCGAGGCCCAGGCCGAGGCGCGGATCCTGATGCTGTCGTCGAACAACATCCTCAAGCCGGCCGACGGCAAGCCCGTCACCATGCCTACCCAGGACATGGTCATCGGCCTCTACCACCTCACCCACTTCTCTCCGGAGGAGAAGGGCGCGGGCCGGGCGTTCAGCTCGGACGCCGAGGCGCGGATGGCGTTCGACAACGGCGAGCTGCACCTGCAGGCGCCGATCAAGGTTCGCCTCCAGAACATCGTCGAGGTCGACAACGGCGCGGGCCAGCCCAAGTGGGAGGTCCCGGAGGAGTGGACGGCCGGCGAGCAGCTGACCGTCGACACCACCCTGGGCCGGATCCTGTTCAACGAGACGCTGCCCCCGGGCTACCGCTTCGTGAACTACGAGATCCGGCGGGGCCAGCTCTCGGCGATCGTCAACGACCTCGCCGAGCGGTTCCCGAAGGTGGCGCTGGCCGCGACCCTCGACGGGCTCAAGGAGGCCGGTTTCCACTGGGCCACCTGGTCCGGCGTGACGATCGGCATGGAAGACGTCATCCAGCCCCCGCGCAAGTGGGAGATCCTCGAGCGTTACGAGCGCGAGGCCGAGCAGATCGACAAGCAGTACCAGCGTGGTTTGATGACCGCCGAGGAGCGTCGCGGCGAGCTCATCGAGATCTGGACCAAGGCGACCAACGAGGTCGCCAAGGAGATGGAGACCGCACTGCCGCAGGAAAACCCGTTGTGGAAGATGATCAACTCGGGTGCCCGCGGTAACCTCCTCCAGCTCCGTCAGATCGCCGCGATCCGTGGTCTGGTGGCCAACCCGAAGGGCGAGATCATCCCGCGGCCGATCAAGGCCTCGTACCGGGAGGGTCTGTCCGTGCTGGAGTACTTCATCTCCACGCACGGTGCCCGTAAGGGTCTGGCTGACACCGCTCTGCGTACCGCCGACTCGGGTTACCTGACCCGTCGTCTGGTCGACGTCTCGCAGGACGTGATCATCCGCGAGGAGGACTGCGGCACCGACCGGGCGATCACCATGCAGGTCGGCACCAACACCGCCGAAGGCAAGCTGATCGTTCACGAGCACGCCGAGACCGGTGTGCACGCGCGGACGCTGGCCGACGACATCAAGGGTCCCGACGGCTCGCTCGTGGTCGAGCGGGGCGCTGACCTCAACTCGATCATGGTTGACAAGCTCGTGGCCGCCGGTGTCGACACCGTGCGGGTGCGCAGCGTGCTGACCTGCGAGTCGAAGCTGGGCGTCTGCGCGGCCTGCTACGGCCGTTCGCTGCCGACCGGCAAGACCGTCGACGTCGGCGAGGCGGTCGGCATCATCGCCGCCCAGTCGATCGGTGAGCCGGGTACGCAGCTCACGATGCGTACCTTCCACACCGGTGGCGTCGCGGGTGAGGACATCACCCAGGGTCTGCCCCGTGTCCAGGAGATCTTCGAGGCCCGTGTCCCCAAGGGCAAGGCGCCGATCGCGGAGTCTCCGGGTCGCATCCGGATCGAGGACGGCGAGCGCTCGCGGAAGATCATCATCGTGCCGGACGACGGCAGCGAGGAGATCGTCCACGACAAGGTGTCCCGCCGTGTCAAGCTCCGGGCCGGCGACGGTGCGCACGTCGAGGTGGGCGAGAAGCTCACCGAAGGCACCATCGACCCGCACGAGCTCCTGCGCATCCTCGGTCCGCGCGCGGTCCAGGTCCACCTGACCAACGAGGTCCAGGAGGTCTACCGCTCGCAGGGCGTGCTCATCCACGACAAGCACATCGAGATCATCATCCGCCAGATGCTCAAGCGGGTCACGGTCATCGACTCCGGCTCGACTGAGTTCCTGCCGGGTGTGCTGGTCGATCGGGCGCTGTTCGAGTCGGAGAACCGCCGCCTCGTGTCCGAGGGTGGCGAGCCTGCGGCTGGTCGTCCGGTGCTGATGGGTATTACCAAGGCCTCGCTGGCCACGGACTCTTGGCTGTCGGCGGCCTCCTTCCAGGAGACCACCCGAGTGCTGACGGACGCGGCGATCCACGCCCGCAGCGACTCGCTGATCGGCCTCAAGGAGAACGTGATCATCGGAAAGCTCATCCCGGCGGGTACTGGCATCAGCAAGTACCGCAACGTTCGGGTCGAGCCGACCGAGGAGGCGAAGGCCAAGGTGTACTCGATGACCGGGTACCCCGAGACCGACTACGGGTTTGGTCCGGCCGCTGGTCAGGCTGTTCCGCTCGACGACTTCGACTTTGGGTCTTACCGCTAAGTCTTTGTCGTACGTTCGTCGGAGGCGCCCTTCCCCTGCTGGGGTTGGGCGCCTTCGCCGTTGGTGGTCGCCGTTTAGGGCGGGGGAGAATATTGTGAGTGCCGACAGGCCGCAGAGGGCGCGACCTCTATAGTCGGCATTCACAATATTCTCCCCCGCCCTGACTCAGTTCGGCCTTTGTCGACTCCGTGCCTGGTCGCGGGTCACAGTCCATTGGGGACGGTTGATGGGGCGGCTTCCGACTTTGGTTGTTGTCAGTGGGCCGCCGGGGGCTGGGAAGACCACGTTGGCGCACGCGTTGGCGACTGCTGTGGGGTGTCCAGCCATTTGTCGCGACGAGATCAAAGAGGGCATGGTTCACGGGGTCGACGACTACGTGCCCGCGTTGGCCGACGAGTCTGCCTTCCGCACGTTGGAGACGTTCTTTGGTGTGCTGCGGCTGTTGCTCTCGGCCGGCGTGACGGTTGTCGCTGAGGCGGCTTTTCAGGATCGGCTTTGGCGGCCTGGGTTGGAGCAGTTGGCGCCGTTGGCTCGGGTGAAGGTTGTGCAGTGTCAGGTTGAACCTGACATCGCGCGGCGGCGGATGGGGGAGCGTCGGCGGGCCGCTCATGCTGACGGGCAGTGGGTCGTGCGGGAGTTCGAGCGGGTCGCGTTGGATGTGCCTGAGTTCTGGGTGGACACGACCGACGGGTATGAGCTCGACGCTGTTGTGGCGTTTGTGAACGGCTAGAAGAACTCGTCCAGTAGGCGGTAGAAGGCGATCTTGGTTGGGTCTGGCTCGGGGAGGCCGTAGGCAGCCAGGAAGCTTGTCGCCTCGGTCTCGGACCAGTTCGCGGTGATGTTTCTCGTGGCTATGGCCAGGTCGTTGTGGCGGTCGGCTACGCCTAGGCGGGCTACGTCGACGACGCCGGTGGGTCGTCCGTCGTCCGTGAAGAGGATGTTCGGTAGGCAGGGGTCGCCATGGCCGACCACCAAGTCCTCCGGTTCTCGTGGGCGGGTGGATTGCAGTTCTGCCCGTAGGCGTTCGATTGACCAGCCTGCTCGGGCGGCGTCTAGGTTGGCCAAGTCGACATCCGCCGTGCGAGCCGCTGCCTCCGCCTCGCTGATAGCGGTCGACAATCGGCGGTCGAATGGGCAGGTGGCTGTCGGCAGTTGATGGAGGTCGTGGAGCAGGGCGCCGATCGCGGCCGACAGGCTGGGGCGCTGGGCCGCGGGCCAGGTATTTGCCGGGCGGCCTGGTAGGGCTTTGGTGGTCAGGGTGCCGGGGGTGTGGTCCAGGACTTCGGGGCACGGGAAGTTTTGGGTGGCTAGCCAGGTTAGGCGGGCGGCTTCTGCGGCGATCTCGTCTTGGTCGCCTTGCTTGCGGTAGGCGTCGGCGTTCTGCCAGACCTGGGCGGTGGATTTGCCCGTGGTTACTGGGTGCCAGTGGGTCACGCGATCATCGTGCCGTCGGGTTGGGTGGGCGGATAGGGTCGGGGCGTGCAACCCGTTGAGGCGCTTCGGCATCCGCTTGATCCGGATCCGGTTCGGTCTTCCAAGGCTGGGGCCGTTTTCGGGTTGGGGTTGTTGGCCGTGGTTACCGGGGTTTTGGTCGGTGGGGTGGTTCCCGCGACCGTCGCTCTTTTGCTCGCTCGGCAGGCTCGGCGGGAGGCGTTCGCTTCCGGTGGGTATCTGACCGGCAGTGTGTGGATTCGGCGCGGGGAGCGGTTGGCCTGGATCGGGATCATGCTCTGCCTGGCGACTGTGGTGGTCGCGACCGTGATCGGGATTCTGAAGTCGGCCGGGCCTGGTGGCGTGCAGGACTTCGCGCCTGGCGTTGACTGACGCCGGCGTGAAAGGTCGCGGAATTCTGTACCCCGTCGGGTGATGTGGTGGGGCATGGCATGCTCGTGGGCGTGGCGCAGCAGGGGGGACCGGTCTACCCGGTGAATCAGCCGCGGCCCGTTTCGGTGCCGCCGCCTACCGACGCGCAGCAGCGCACCCGGCGGGTCGAGGCCGTGCCGGGCACCGCGTTCGGGATCGTGCACCTGGAGGTGCCGCCGGCGACCTCGGGTCTGGCCGTCGGCGGGCTGATCGCGGGCATCGCCTCGATCGTCGTGTCGTTCGTCGTGCTCTGTTTCGGGCTCGTGGGTGCCCAGGACGGGTGGGGTGCCTGGGCCGCCGGCGCGTTCACCGTGTTGGCCGTGTCGGCCGGCGTGGCCGGTGTGGCGTTGGGGATCCTCGGGCGGCGGCAGATCCGGCAGGTCGGGCCGGCCGCCTCGATGCGGTTCCAGGGCAAGGGACTGGCCTCGGCGGGCTTCATCTGCGGGATCGTCGGCCTGGTCATCGCCCTGCTCGCGTTCTTCGCCGCGGTCGGGCTCCAGGTAGCGGCGTAAACCGGCCCAATACGGCCAAGTGCCTGGCTCGGCAGTCCTCCGGGGCAGCCGCTACAATTGACGGAGATAGAGCCTGATCGCGCGCGTCACAGGGCTTTTGACCTGCGCCCTCGCGATGGGTACTCTTTCCTTTCGTGCCCGGGCTCGCCCGGGCAATCCGTGCGTGCGCGCACCGTTCTGGCCAGGCAGCGCCAAGCCGCCGAGTGCGTGAGCACGAACAATGGCAAGAAACCCGGGCTCGCGTCAGCGCGCACGGGGACCGTGGAGAGGCCGACACGCCCGACCGCGGGTACCGGGAGCACCTGGCCCGGTTGGAGTGTTGGAGAACCGTCCACTCGGGCGGTTAAGGCGACGGCGCGGCCGCTGGTAAGCGGCCGAAGGGAGCGGAAAACCCGGTGCCAACGATTCAGCAGCTGGTCCGAAAGGGCCGGCAGGCGAAGACGAGCAAGACCAAGACCCCCGCGCTGAAGGGCAGCCCTCAGCGTCGCGGCGTGTGCACGCGTGTTTACACGACCACCCCGAAGAAGCCCAACTCGGCGCTGCGCAAGGTCGCCCGCGTCAAGCTGAGCAGCCAGATCGAGGTGACCGCCTACATCCCCGGCGTCGGCCACAACCTGCAGGAGCACTCGATCGTGCTCGTGCGTGGCGGCCGTGTGAAGGACCTTCCCGGCGTGCGTTACAAGATCGTGCGTGGCTCGCTCGACACCCAGGGTGTCCGCAACCGCAAGCAGGCCCGCAGCCGCTACGGCGCCAAGAAGGAGAAGAGCTGACATGCCGCGTAAGGGACCCGCTCCGCGTCGTCCGCTTGTCGCGGACCCGGTTTACAACTCCCCGCTGGTGACCCAGCTGGTCAACAAGATCCTCATGCGCGGCAAGCGTCAGCTCGCCGAGCGCATCGTGTACGGCGCGCTCGAGGGCGCTCGTGAGAAGAGCGGCGGCACTGACCCCGTCGTCATCCTCAAGCGGGCGATGGACAACGTGAAGCCGGCCATCGAGGTGAAGAGCCGCCGGGTCGGTGGCGCCACCTACCAGGTGCCGATCGAGGTGCGCGCGCCCCGCCAGACCACGCTTGGTCTGCGCTGGCTGGTGCAGTACTCGAAGGCCCGCCGCGAAAAGACCATGGTTGAGCGCCTCATGAACGAGCTGCTCGACGCGAGCAACGGCCTCGGTGCCGCGGTGAAGCGACGCGAGGACACGCACAAGATGGCGGAGTCCAACAAGGCCTTCGCCCACTACCGGTGGTAACCACCACCCGAACGACGACGAAGAGGGATTGAAGTGGCCGCCGCAGACGCGCTCGCCAGGGTTCGCAACATTGGCATCATGGCGCACATCGACGCTGGTAAGACCACGACCACCGAGCGGATCCTGTTCTACACCGGTATCACGTACAAGATCGGTGAGGTCCACGAAGGCGCTGCCGTCATGGACTGGATGGAGCAGGAGCAGGAGCGAGGCATCACGATCACTTCCGCCGCCACCAAGTGCGAGTGGAAGGATCACACGATCCAGATCATCGACACGCCCGGCCACGTCGACTTCACGGTCGAGGTCGAGCGGTCGCTGCGGGTCCTCGACGGCGCGGTGGCCGTCTACGACGGTGTCGCCGGCGTGGAGCCCCAGACCGAGAACGTCTGGCGGCAGGCTGACAAGTACAACGTCCCGCGGATGTGCTTCGTCAACAAGCTCGACCGCACCGGTGCCGACTTCTTCCGCTGCGTGCAGATGATGATCGACCGGCTGCACGCGACCCCGCTGGTGCTGCAGATCCCGATCGGGAACGAGGCCGACTTCATCGGCGTCGTCGACCTGATCGGGATGCGCGCGCTGACCTGGCGCGGCGAGACCCAGAAGGGTGAGGACTACGCGATCGAAGAGATCCCGGCAGACCTCGCCGACCAGGCCGCCGAGTGGCGCGAGAAGCTCATCGAGACGCTCGCCGATGTCGACGACGTGATCACCGAGAAGTACCTCGAAGGCGAAGAGCTCACCATCGAGGACATCAAGGCCGGCATCCGCCGCGCCACGATCGCGGGCAAGGCCAACCCGGTCCTGACCGGTTCGGCCTTCAAGAACAAGGGCGTTCAGCCGATGCTGGACGCGGTCGTCGACTTCCTCCCCTCGCCGCTGGACGTTCCGGCGATCGAGGGCGTGGCCACCGACGGTGAGACCCCGCTGCTGCGCAAGCCGTCGAACACGGAGCCCTTCTCGGGCCTCGCGTTCAAGATCCAGACGGACAAGCACCTCGGCAAGCTCACCTACGTCCGGGTCTACTCGGGCACGCTCGACTCCGGTTCTCCGGTCATCAACTCGACCAAGGACCGCAAGGAGCGCATCGGCAAGATCTACCAGATGCACGCCAACAAGCGTGAGGAGCGGTCGACCGCGCAGGCGGGTGACATCATCGCCGTGCAGGGTCTCAAGCAGACCACCACCGGTGACACCCTCTGCGACCCGGCCAACCCGGTCATCCTGGAGTCGATGACGTTCCCGGAGCCGGTCATCTCGGTGGCGATCGAGCCGAAGACCAAGTCCGACCAGGAGAAGCTGGGCACCGCGATCCAGCGCCTCGCCGAGGAGGACCCGACGTTCCGGGTCCGCAACGACGAGGAGACCGGCCAGACGGTCATCTCCGGCATGGGCGAGCTTCACCTCGACATCCTGGTCGACCGGATGCGGCGTGAGTTCAACGTCGAGGCCAACGTCGGCAAGCCGCAGGTGGCGTACCGCGAGACGATCCGCCGCAAGGTGGAGAAGGTCGAGTACACCCACAAGAAGCAGACGGGTGGCTCCGGCCAGTACGCGCGGGTCATCGTCAGCCTCGAGCCGTTGCCGCTCGACAACGACGCACCGACCTACGAGTTCGCCAACGCCGTCAGCGGCGGCCGCATCCCGCGGGAGTTCATCCCGTCCGTGGACGCGGGCGCACAGGACGCCATGCAGTACGGCATCCTCGCCGGCTACCCGTTGGTGGGCCTCAAGCTGACCCTGCTCGACGGTCAGTACCACGAGGTCGACTCGTCGGAAATGGCATTCAAGATCGCCGGTTCGATGGTGCTGAAGGAGGCGGCCCGCAAGGCCGACCCGGCACTGCTCGAGCCGATGATGGCGGTCGAGGTGACGACGCCCGAGGAGAACATGGGCGACGTGATCGGCGACCTGAACTCCCGGCGCGGCATCATCCAGGCGATGGAGGAGCGCAGCGGCGCTCGCGTCGTCCGGGCCCTGGTGCCGCTGTCGGAGATGTTCGGCTACGTCGGTGACCTGCGGTCGAAGACCCAGGGCCGGGCTAGCTACAGCATGCAGTTCGACTCCTACGCCGAGGTTCCGCAGAACGTCGCGAAGGAAATCATCGCCAAGGCAACTGGCGAATAGCTGTGTGAGGGTGCTGGGGCTTCATCGTCCCAGCACCCACCAATCGGACAGTGTCGTCGGTGCCATCTGGCGCCGAGGACGTACGGAACAAGAAGTCCTTGAGGAGGACACCAGTGGCGAAGGCGAAGTTCGAGCGGACTAAGCCGCACGTCAACATCGGCACCATTGGTCACATCGACCACGGGAAGACGACGCTGACCGCGGCCATCACCAAGGTGCTGCACGACAAGTACCCGGACGTGAACCCCTACACGCCGTTCGACGAGATCGACAAGGCGCCGGAGGAGAAGGCCCGCGGTATCACGATCTCGATCGCGCACGTCGAGTACCAGACCGAGTCGCGGCACTACGCGCACGTCGACTGCCCCGGTCACGCCGACTACATCAAGAACATGATCACCGGTGCCGCGCAGATGGACGGCGCGATCCTGGTGGTCGCGGCGACCGACGGCCCGATGCCGCAGACCCGCGAGCACGTTCTGCTGGCTCGCCAGGTCGGCGTTCCCTACATCGTCGTGGCGCTCAACAAGAGCGACATGGTCGATGACGAGGAGCTGCTCGAGCTCGTCGAGCTCGAGGTCCGCGAGCTGCTGTCGGCGCAGGAGTACCCGGGCGACGACCTGCCGGTCGTGCGCGTCTCGGCGCTCAAGGCCCTCGAGGGTGACCCCGAGTGGACCGACAAGCTCATGGAGCTCATGAACGCGGTCGACACCTCGATCCCGCAGCCCGAGCGCGACGTCGAGAAGCCGTTCCTCATGCCCGTCGAGGACGTCTTCACGATCACCGGTCGTGGCACGGTCGTCACCGGTCGCGTGGAGCGCGGTGTGCTCCTGCCGAACGAGGACGTCGAGCTTCTCGGTATCAAGGAGAAGGGCTTCAAGACCAAGGTCACCGCGATCGAGATGTTCCGCAAGACCCTTGAGGACGCTCGCGCCGGTGAGAACGTCGGCCTTCTGCTGCGCGGCACCAAGCGCGACGAGGTCGAGCGCGGCATGGTCGTGGTGAAGCCGGGTACGAACACCCCGCACACCGAGTTCGAGGCGACCGTCTACATCCTCTCCAAGGAGGAGGGTGGACGGCACACCCCGTTCTTCCAGAACTACCGCCCGCAGTTCTACTTCCGTACCACGGACGTCACCGGCGTCGTCACGCTGCCTGAGGGCACCGAGATGGTCATGCCGGGCGACAACACCACGATGTCCGTGAAGCTCATCCAGCCCATCGCGATGGAGGAAAACCTCAAGTTCGCGATCCGCGAGGGTGGTCGTACGGTCGGCGCGGGTCGCGTCACGAAGATCATCAAGTAAACAGGTAACCCCGATTAGGTCTGCTGGACTCGATCCGGCATACTAGTCAGGTTGCGTACGCGACGGGTGGCTGTTTGCCCCTGGCTCACAGCCACCCTTCGCGCGTGGCACCTCTTCTAGAGGTGCCCGGCCCCCGAAAGACACCGCCGCTTTGCGGCGGAGCCTGGCCACAGGGCGCGACACGCCCGACCGCGGGGGTCGGAGGAGTGGGGCCAACCCACGACAAGAGCGGCATCGAGAGAAGGAACAGAAGCCACCATGGCGGGACAGAAGATCCGCATCCGGCTCAAGGCCTACGACCACGAGGTCGTCGACTCGTCGGCGCGCAAGATCGTCGAGACGGTGACCCGGACCGGGGCGCAGGTCGCGGGCCCGGTGCCGCTGCCCACGGAGATCAACCGTTTCTGCGTCATCCGCTCGCCGCACAAGTACAAGGACTCGCGCGAGCACTTCGAGATGCGCACGCACAAGCGGCTGATCGACATCATCGACCCGACGCCGAAGACTGTCGACTCGCTCATGCGCCTCGACCTTCCGGCCGGCGTCGACATCGAGATCAAGCTGTAGGGACGCGAACTCATGGACAGGCAAGTGAAGGGCATCCTGGGCGCCAAGCTCGGCATGACCCAGGTCTGGGACAACAACCGCGTCGTCCCCGTCACCGTGGTCCAGGCCGGCCCCTGCGTCGTGACCCAGGTCCGCTCCGGTGACAAGGACGGCTACGCCGCGGTTCAGCTGGCCTACGGCGCGATCGACCCGCGCAAGGTCAACAAGCCGAAGTCGGGCCACTACGCGAAGGCGGGTGTGGCGCCGCGGCGGCACATCGTCGAGCTGCGCACGGCGGACGCCGACAACTACGAGCTCGGTCAGGAGGTCACCGTCGAGGCGTTCACGCCCGGCGCGTCGATCGACGTGACCGGCCGCACCAAGGGCAAGGGCTTCGCGGGTGTGATGAAGCGTCACGGCTTCCACGGCCTCAAGGCCAGCCACGGTGTCGAGCGCAAGCACCGCTCGCCCGGCTCGATCGGCGCCTGCGCGACCCCCGGTCGCGTCTTCAAGGGCGTCCGGATGGCCGGTCGCATGGGCGGTCGCCGCTACACCGTGCAGAACCTGACCGTTCAGGCGGTCGACACCGAAAACAACCTGCTGCTCGTCAAGGGTGCCATCCCCGGCCCCAAGGGCGCGCTCATCCTGGTCCGCTCCGCGGCCAAGGTGCTGGCCACGAAGGGTGGTAAGTGATGACGTCGGTCGACGTGATCACCGTCGACGGTGGCAAGAACGGCTCGGTCGAGCTGCCTAGTGACATCTTCGACGCGCAGGCCAACATCCCGCTGATGCACCAGGTGGTGGTGGCCCAGCTGGCCGCCGCGCGCCAGGGCACGCACAAGGTGAAGACCCGTGGCGAGGTCCGTGGTGGCGGCAAGAAGCCGTACAAGCAGAAGGGCACCGGCCGCGCGCGGCAGGGCTCGCTGCGCGCACCGCAGTTCGCCGGCGGTGGCGTGGTGCACGGCCCGGTCCCGCGTGACTACAGCCAGCGGACGCCCAAGAAGATGAAGGCCGCCGCCCTGCGTGGCGCCCTCTCCGACCGGGCCCGCGGCGGGCACGTGCACGTGGTCGAGAGCTTCGTGACCGGCGACACCAAGTCCACCAAGGGCGCCCTGGCCACGCTGGCCAAGGTCACGCTGGCCAAGCGCGTGCTCGTCGTGCTCCCGGAGACCGACGAGAACAACTGGGTGTCGCTGCGCAACGAGCCGCGGGTGCACCTGATCGAGGCCGGCCAGCTCAACACGTACGACGTGCTGGTCGCCGACGACGTGGTCTTCACCAAGGACGCCCTGGACGAGTTCCTGGGTGTGCCGGCTGAGGCCACGCAGGAGGAGAACTGATGGCGACCATCGCGGATCCGCGCGACATCATCGTCGCGCCGATCGTCTCGGAGAAGAGCTACAGCGAGCTGAACCGCAACTGGTACACGTTCCTCGTGTCGCCGGATGCGAACAAGACGCAGATCAAGATCGCTATCCAGCAGATCTTCAACGTCCGCGTCCTGACCGTCAACACGCTCAACCGTGAGGGCAAGCGCAAGCGCACCCGCAGCGGCTGGGGCAAGCGCAAGGACACGAAGCGCGCGATGGTGAAGCTGGCTGAGGGCGATCGCATCGAGGCCTTCGGCGGCCCGGTCAGCTGAGGGGTATAGACAATGGCTATCCGTAAGTACAAGCCGACGACGCCGGGCCGGCGTGGCTCCAGCGTCGCCGACTTCGCTGAGATCACCCGGTCGACGCCGGAGAAGTCGCTGCTGGCTCCGCTGCCGAAGAAGGGCGGGCGCAACGCGCACGGCCGGATCACCACGCGGCACCACGGCGGCGGGCACAAGCGTCAGTACCGGATCATCGACTTCAAGCGGGTCGACAAGGACGGCGTGCCGGCCAAGGTCGCGCACATCGAGTACGACCCGAACCGCACGGCGCGCATCGCGCTGCTGCACTACGCCGACGGCGAGAAGCGCTACATCATCGCGCCGAAGGACCTGAAGCAGGGCGACGCGGTCGAGTCCGGCCCCGGCGCTGACATCAAGCCCGGCAACAACCTGCCGCTGCGCAACATCCCGGTCGGCACCCAGGTGCACGGCGTGGAGCTGCGCCCGGGCGGCGGGGCCAAGCTGGCCCGTTCGGCCGGCGTCGGCATCCAGCTGCTGGGCCGCGAGGGCCAGTACGCGACGCTGCGGATGCCCTCGGGCGAGATCCGCCGGGTCGACGTGCGCTGCCGGGCGACTGTTGGAGAGATCGGCAACGCCGACCAGTCCAACATCAACTGGGGCAAGGCCGGCCGGATGCGGTGGAAGGGCAAGCGCCCGACCGTCCGTGGTGTCGCGATGAACCCGGTCGACCACCCGCACGGTGGTGGTGAGGGTAAGACCTCCGGTGGTCGCCACCCGGTCAACCCGCAGGGTAAGCCGGAGGGTCGCACCCGCCGCAAGGGCCAGCCGAGCGACCGGCTGATCGTCCGCCGTCGTTACGCCAACCGGAAGCGGGGATAACCCGAAATGCCACGCAGCCTGAAGAAGGGCCCGTTCGTCGACGACCACCTGATCAAGAAGGTGGAGACGCAGAACGACAAGGGTTCGAAAAACGTCATCAAGACGTGGTCGCGCCGTTCGACGATCATCCCCGAGATGCTGGGGCACACGATCGCCGTACACGACGGTCGCAAGCACGTCCCGGTGTTCGTCAGCGAGGCCATGGTCGGGCACAAGCTCGGCGAGTTCGCGTTGACCCGCACGTTCAAGGGTCACGAGAAGGACGACCGGAAGAGCCGCCGCCGCTGACGCGGTGCAGATAGAGGATCAGAGGGGTTACAGCGATGCCAGTCAAGGGCGACGCTCCGGCGCTTCCGGGCGCACGGGCGGTTGCGCGCCACGTGCGCATCTCGCCGAACAAGGCGCGCCGAGTGGTCAACCTCGTCCGCGGTCTGCCCGCGAAAGAGGCGCTCACGGTGCTCCAGTTCGCTCCGCAGTCGGCGAGCGAGCAGGTCTACAAGGTGCTCGCCAGCGCGATCGCCAACGCGGAGAACAACGAGCGGCTGGACCCCGACGCGTTGCTCGTCAGCGAGGCGTTCGTCGACGAGGGTCCGACCATGAAGCGGTTCCGGCCGCGCGCACAGGGTCGGGCCTACCGGATCCGCAAGCGCACCTGCCACATCACCGTGGCGGTAGAGGCGGTGGCTCCGGCCAACCGCCCGGGCAAGAAGACCGCGCCGGCCAAGCAGGCCGCCAAGGCCACGAAGGCCGCTCCGGCGACCGAGGCCGACGAGACCACCACCGAGGCAACCGCCGCAGCTGAGCCGGCACCGGCCAAGAAGGCCGCCGCCAAGAAGGCGACCAAGGCCACCAAGGCCAGCAAGGCGACGGAGACCAAGGCGGACGAGACCGCCGAGGAGGGGACCGAGTAATGGGTCAGAAGGTTCACCCGCACGGGTTCCGGCTCGGCATCTCGACCGACTGGAAGTCCCGCTGGTTCGCGGACAAGCTCTACAAGGACTACATCGGCGAAGACGTCAAGATTCGCCGGATGATGTCCAAGGGCCTGGAGCGTGCCGGGATTTCCAAGGTCGACATCGAGCGCACCCGCGACCGGGTCCGCGTTGACATCCACACCGCTCGGCCGGGCATCGTCATCGGCCGTAAGGGTGCGGAGGCCGACCGGATCCGCGGCGAGCTCGAGAAGCTGACCGGCAAGCAGGTGCAGCTCAACATCCTCGAGGTGAAGAACCCCGAGTCCGACGCTCAGCTCGTCGCGCAGGGCGTGGCCGAGCAGCTGTCGAGCCGGGTCAGCTTCCGCCGCGCGATGCGCAAGGCCATGCAGTCGGCGATGAAGAACCCGGTCGTCAAGGGCATCCGGGTGCAGGTCTCCGGCCGCCTCGGCGGGGCTGAGATGAGCCGCACCGAGTTCTACCGCGAGGGCCGGGTCCCGCTGCACACGCTGCGCGCCAACATCGAGTACGGGTTCTTCGAGGCCCGCACCACGTTCGGCCGCATCGGTGTGAAGGTCTGGATCTACAAGGGCGACGCCGTTCCGGGCCGGGAGGCTCCGGCCGACGCCGGTGCGCCGCGTCCGCGCCGTGAGCGCGGCGACCGTCCCGAGCGTCCGCGCCGTGGCCGGTCCGGTTCGTCCGGCACGACCGCCGGCGGCACCGAGGCGGGTCGGGCAGCCCAGCAGGCCGCCCAGGCCGAGGCCACCGGTGGCGCGCCCGCGGCACCGGCCGCCGAGCCCACCACGAACGACACCGCCGCTGCGGCTCCTGCCGCGCCGGCGACTGAACAGCAGGAGGGCTGACCACCATGCTGATGCCGCGTAAGCCCCCGAAGGGCTTCCGCAAGCCGCACCACCCGGACCGCCATGGCGCGTCCAAGGGCGGCAACCGGGTGGTCTTCGGCGAGTTCGGAATCCAGGCGCTCGAGTCGGCGTACCTCACCAACCGGCAGATCGAGGCGGCTCGTATCGCGATGACCCGCCACATCAAGCGCGGTGGCAAGGTCTGGATCACGGTCTTCCCGGACCAGGCTCTGACCAAGAAGCCCGCCGAGACCCGAATGGGTTCCGGTAAGGGTTCGCCCGAGTGGTGGGTGGCCAACATCAAGCCCGGCCGCGTGCTGTTCGAGATGTCCTTCCCCAACGAGCAGATTGCGCGAGAGGCGATGCGTCGCGCGATCCACAAGCTTCCGATGAAGTGCCGCATCGTGACACGCGAAGTGGGTGAATCCTGATGGCAGCGGGCACCAAGGCCGCCGAGCTGCGAGAGCTTCCTGAAGAGGAACTGATCTCGTTGCTGCGCGAGGCCAAGGCGGAGCTGTTCAACCTCCGCGTGCAGTCCGCGACGGGCCAGCTCGACAACAACCGTCGGCTGCAGGTCATCCGTAAGGAGATCGCCCGGATCTACACGATCATGCGTGAACGTGAGCTGGGGCTCTCGGTCGCGCCTACTGAGGTGACTGCGTGATGACTGAGAACACCACCGCTCCCGAGCGGGCCCGCCGTAAGACCCGTGAGGGTCTCGTGGTGAGCGACAAGATGGACAAGACCGTCGTGGTCGAGGTCGAGGACCGGGTCAAGCACCCGCTCTACGGCAAGGTTCTGCGGCGTACGCGCAAGCTCAAGGTCCACGACGAGCAGAACTCGTGTGGCATCGGCGACCGGGTCATGATCATGGAGACCCGTCCGCTGTCCGCCACCAAGCGCTGGCGAGTCGTGGAGATCCTCGAGCGCGCGAAGTAAGTAAGCCGACCGGTTCTTCCAAGCTCCGGCAACGCCGGAGGACTGGCAGACAGAGGAGATAGACGTGATTCAGCAAGAGTCGCGACTGCGTGTCGCCGACAACACGGGTGCGCGGGAGATCCTGTGCATCCGGGTCCTCGGTGGCTCGGGTCGGCGCTACGCGGGCATCGGCGACGTGATCGTCGCCACTGTGAAGGACGCCATTCCCGGCGCTGGTGTGAAGAAGGGCGACGTCGTCAAGGCGGTCGTCGTCCGCACCGCGAAGGAGAAGCGGCGTCCGGACGGCTCGTACATCCGCTTCGACGAGAACGCCGCCGTGATCATCAAAGATGGCGGCGACCCCCGCGGCACCCGTATCTTCGGCCCCGTCGGCCGTGAGCTGCGGGACAAGCGTTTCATGAAGATCATTTCTTTGGCACCGGAGGTGCTCTAGCCATGAAGGTGAAGAAGGGCGACACGGTCGTCGTCATCGCCGGCAAGGACAAGGGCGCCAAGGGCAAGGTCATCTCGGCCATGCCGCGCCAGGACAAGCTCATTGTCGAAGGCGTCAACCGGGTCAAGAAGCACGAACGCATCCGCACCACCCAGCGCGGCGCCAAGACCGGTGGCATCGTCACGCAGGAGGCACCCATCCACGTCTCGAACGTGATGGTCCTGGACTCCGACGGCAAGCCGACCCGGGTCGGTTACCGCGTCGACGAGAACGGCACCAAGGTTCGCGTCGCCCGCAGCACCGGTAAGGACCTGTGATGACCACGACAGCCGAGAAGACGCTGCCGCGTTTGAAGCAGCGCTACCGCGACGAGGTCGTGGGGCAGCTTCGCGAGAAGTACAACTACGCCAACCCGATGCAGACCCCGGGCCTGGTCAAGATCGTTGTCAACATGGGTGTCGGTGAGGCGGCTCGCGACGCGAAGCTGATCGACGGCGCCGTCCGTGACCTGACCACGATCACCGGCCAGAAGCCGCTGGTCCGCCGGGCGACCAAGTCCATCGCGCAGTTCAAGCTGCGTGAGGGCATGCCGATCGGCGCGAAGGTGACCCTTCGCGGCGACCGGATGTGGGAGTTCCTCGACCGGCTGCTGTCGATCGCCCTCCCGCGTATCCGCGACTTCCGTGGCCTCGACGCCCGCAAGCTCGACGGCAACGGCAACTACACGTTCGGGCTTACCGAGCAGTCGGTGTTCCACGAGATCGACCAGGACCGGATCGACCGCGTGCGGGGCATGGACATCACGGTGGTAACCACCGCGACGACCGACGACGAGGGCCGGGCGCTGCTCAAGCTCCTGGGCTTCCCGTTCAAGGAGAACTGAGTACATGGCTAAGAAGGCGCTGATCATTAAGGCTGCCGCGAAGCCGAAGTTCGCGGTCCGCGCGTACACCCGTTGCCAGCGCTGCGGGCGTCCCAAGGCGGTCTACCGCAAGTTCGGTCTCTGCCGGGTCTGCATCCGGGAGATGGCTCACCGCGGTGAGCTTCCCGGTGTGTCCAAGGCCTCGTGGTAAGCCACCACCCGAAATGCCACTTCGCCGCAGGCCCTTGGCGGGGAACCACGGCGAGAAAGGTTGACGAGAACTCATGACGATGACCGACCCGATCGCAGACATGCTCACCCGTCTGCGCAACGCCAACCAGGCGTATCACGACCGGGTGACGATGCCCTACTCGAAGATCAAGGCGAACATCGCCGAGGTCCTCAAGAGCGAGGGTTACATCGCCACCTGGGTTGTCGAGGAGCCCGCCGAGGGCGTCGTCGGCAAGCGACTGGTCGTCGAGCTCAAGTACGGCCAGAACCGTGAGCGGAGCCTGGCCGGGATCAAGCGCGTGTCCAAGCCCGGTCTTCGGGTTTACGCCAAGTCGGACGGGCTCCCGCGGGTGCTCGGCGGTTTGGGCGTGGCGATCATTTCGACGTCCCAGGGACTGCTGACCGACCGGCAGGCCCGCAAGCGGAGCGTGGGCGGGGAAGTCCTCGCCTTCGTCTGGTAACCGGGGAGTTTAAAGAAATGTCGCGAATTGGACGTAAGACGATCCCGGTGCCGACCGGCGTCGACATCACGATCAACGGCCAGGACGTTCAGGTGAAGGGCCCGAAGGGATCGCTCAGCCACACGCTGGCCGAGCCGATCACCATCGAGCGCGCCGAGAACGAGCTCGTGGTCAAGCGCCCCAACGACGAGCGGAAGGCCAAGGAGCTCCACGGCCTCTCGCGTACGCTGGTGGCGAACATGGTCGTAGGGGTGACCGACGGTTACCGCAAGACCCTCGAGATCGCGGGCACCGGTTACCGGGTCACCGCGAAGGGCAAGGACCTCGAGTTCGCGCTCGGGTTCTCGCACCCCGTCGTCGTCCCGGCGCCGGAGGGCATCACCTTCACCGTGGAGCGGCCCACGCTGTTCCACATCGCTGGCATCGACAAGCAGCAGGTCGGTGAGGTGGCCGCCAACATCCGGAAGATCCGTCCGCCGGAGCCGTACAAGGGCAAGGGCGTCCGGTATCAGGGCGAGGTCGTTCGCCGTAAGGCTGGAAAGGCAGGTAAGAAGTGACCGCCACGCTACTCAAGCGCCGTCGCGGCGTTGCCGCGAAGCGGGCCGTGGGCCGGGCGCGTCGGCACTTCCGGGTCCGCAAGAACCTGGTGGGTTCGGCCGAGCGTCCGCGCCTGGTCGTCACCCGCTCGCTGCGGCACATCAACGCCCAGATCGTCGACGATGCCAAGGGTCACACCCTGGCGTCGGCGTCGACCCTGGATGCCTCGATCCGAGGCACCGACGGCGACAAGAGCGCTCTGGCCGGCAAGGTCGGCGCGCTCCTCGCCGAGCGGGCCAAGGCCGCCGGCGTGTCGAAGGTCGTCTTCGACCGCGGTGGCAGCAAATATGCGGGTCGCATCGCCGCGCTGGCCTCCGCCGCGCGCGAGGCCGGGCTCGAGTTCTGATGCCGTCACATCTGAGAAAGGAAGGCTGCTGATGCCAGGTCAACAGCGCCGTGGCGGCGGGTCCGGTGGCAACGAGGGTGGTCGCCGCGACAACCGCCGTGAGGGCGGCCGCGGAAACGCGCCCGTCGAGAAGACTCCGCACCTCGAGCGGGTCGTCGCGATCAACCGTGTCGCCAAGGTCGTCAAGGGTGGTCGGCGTTTCAGCTTCACCGCCCTGGTGATCGTCGGCGACGGCGACGGCACGGTCGGCGTCGGGTACGGCAAGGCCAAGGAGGTGCCCGCGGCGATCGCCAAGGGTGTCGAGGAGGCCAAGAAGCACTTCTTCAAGGTGCCGCGGATCGCCCAGTCGATCCCGCACCCGGTGCAGGGCGAAGACGCCGCTGGCGTGGTGCTGCTCAAGCCGGCCTCGGCCGGTACGGGCGTCATCGCCGGTGGGCCGGTCCGCGCGGTGCTGGAGTGCGCTGGCATCCACGACGTGCTCTCCAAGAGCCTCGGGTCGTCCAACCCGATCAACATCGTGCACGCCACCGTGGCGGCGCTCAAGGCGCTCGAGTCGCCGGAGGCTGTCGCCGCCCGTCGTGGCCTGCCGGTCGAGGACGTGGCTCCGGCCGCGATGCTGGCCAGCCGGGCTGGGGTGAGTGTGTGATGGCACGGCTCAAGGTCACTCAGGTCCGGTCCGGGATCGGGTCGAAGCACAACCAGCGGGAGTCCCTGCGGTCGCTCGGCCTGAAGCGGATCAACGACGTGGTGGTCAAGGAAGACCGGCCCGAGATTCGGGGCATGATCTTCAAGGTCAACCACCTCGTGAAGGTCGAGGAGGTCGAGTAATGACCATCAAGGTTCACCACCTGCGTCCGGCCCCCGGCGCCAAGACCGACAAGACCCGGGTGGGTCGCGGTGAAGGCTCCAAGGGCAAGACCGCCGGTCGCGGCACCAAGGGCTCCAAGGCCCGGAAGAACGTCCCGGCGTCGTTTGAGGGCGGGCAGATGCCCATCCACATGCGGCTGCCGAAGATGAAGGGCTTCCGCAACCAGAACAAGGTCGTCTTCCAGGTCGTCAACCTGGACAAGCTGGCCGAGCTGTTCCCGAACGGCGGCGAGGTCGGCCCGGCCGAGCTCGTCGACGCCGGAGCGGTCCGCAAGGGCCACCCGGTCAAGGTGCTCGGCAGCGGCGACCTGGGTGGCGTATCTCTCCGACTCACCGCGCACGCGTTCAGTGCGTCGGCGAAAGAGAAGATCGCCGCCGCTGGTGGCGCCACCACCGAGCTGTAGCGCGGACAGGGGCGCGGCGCCGACGGTCCAAAGACCGTCAGGTGCCGCGCCCCTCCGGCGTTGATCCGGAGCTAGGTGGCCGGATATCGTTTTTGATGG
Source organism: Asanoa ishikariensis (assembly GCF_900107455.1). Taxonomy (GTDB): domain Bacteria; phylum Actinomycetota; class Actinomycetes; order Mycobacteriales; family Micromonosporaceae; genus Asanoa; species Asanoa ishikariensis. Next base: position 1,111,683 of record NZ_FNQB01000001.1, read on the forward strand.
ATGGGCGCGGCCAGCCGGTCACCGCCCGAGCCAGATAAGTTAGAGTCCGTTCCCGACAGGGTGTCGGACCACTACCGACAGCCACCCCGAGCCGCCACGTCCCCGGCGGTCGCCCGCGCAGGAGGAAGACGTTGCTCTCCGCATTTATCAGTGCGTTCCGCACGCCTGACCTGCGCAAGAAACTATTGTTCACAGTCGGGATCATCGCGGTCTACCGACTGGGCGCCACGCTGCCCAGCCCGGGCGTTTCCTACGGAAACGTGCAGAAGTGCATGGACCTGATGGCGAACAACAACGCAGGTGGCGTCTTCAACCTGCTGAACCTGTTCTCCGGCGGTGCGCTGCTGTCGCTGTCGGTCTTCGCGCTCGGCATTATGCCGTACATCACAGCCTCGATCATCTTGCAGCTGTTGACCGTCGTGATCCCACGGCTGGAGCAGCTCCGCAAGGAGGGTCAGGCCGGCCAGGCGAAGATCACGCAGTACACCCGCTACCTGACGCTGGGCCTGGGCATCCTCCAGGCGTCGGCCTTCGTGGCGCTCGCCCGCTCGGGTCAGCTCTTCAACAACCAGTGCGACCAGTTCCCGATCGTCCCGAACACCGCGCTGCCGACCTGGGTCACCCTGGTGGCGCTGGTCGTGACGATGACCGCCGGCACCGGCGTGGTCATGTGGCTGGGCGAGCTGATCACCGACCGCGGCGTCGGCAACGGCATGTCGGTCCTGATCTTCACCTCGATCATGGCTCGCCTCCCCAGCGAGGGCTGGCAGATCAAGATCAGCCAGGGCTGGTGGAAGTTCTTCCTGGTGATCGCGCTCGTCCTGCTGATCATCTTCTTCGTGGTCTTCATCGAACAGGCCCAGCGCCGGATCCCGGTGCAATACGCCAAACGGATGATCGGCCGGCGGATGTACGGCGGCACGTCCACCTACATCCCGCTCAAGGTGAACCAGGCCGGCGTCATCCCGGTCATCTTCGGGTCGTCGTTGCTCTACCTGCCCGCGTTGCTGCTGCAGTTCTACGACCGCAACAACCTCAACGGCTGGCAGTCGTGGATCCAGAACAACCTGGTCGACCCCACCAGCTACATCTACATCACGCTGTACTTCCTGCTGATCATCTTCTTCACCTACTTCTACGTGTCGATCACGTTCAACCCGACTGAGGTTGCGGACAACATGAAGAAGTACGGCGGGTTCGTGCCGGGCATCCGGCCGGGCAAGCCGACAGCGGAGTACCTCGACTTCATCCTGAGCCGGATCACCCTTCCCGGCGCGCTCTACCTGGGTGTCATCTCGATCCTGCCGAGCTTCTTCTTCATCTGGCTCGACCGTCAGCAGTACATGAACTTCCCGTTCGGCGGCACCGCCGTGCTGATCATGGTCGGCGTCGGGCTGGAGACGGTGAAGCAGATCGAGAGCCAGCTCATGCAGCGGAACTACGAAGGGTTCCTGCGCTAGTGCGAATTGTTCTCGTAGGTCCTCCGGGCGCGGGAAAGGGGACGCAGGCCGAATTCATCGCCGCGCACCTGGCCGTGCCCAAGATCTCGACCGGGGACATCTTCCGCGCGAACGTCTCGCAGGGGACGCCGCTCGGCGTCGAGGCCAGGCGCTACATGGACGCCGGCAAGCTGGTGCCCGACGAGGTGACCATCAACATGGTCCGGGAGCGGCTTGCCGAACCCGACGCCGGCGAGGGCTTCCTGCTCGACGGTTTCCCGCGTACGACGCCCCAGGCGGCCGCGCTCGACAAGCTGCTGGCCGACCTGGGCACCGCGCTCGACCTGGTGATGGAACTCGTGGTCGACGACGACGAGGTGATCCGGCGGCTGTCCGGCCGGCGCACCTGTCGCGGCTGCGGCAAGATCTGGCACGTCGAGTTCGACGCGCCGACGCGGGAAGGCATCTGCGACCGCTGCGGCTCGAAGCTCTTCCAGCGCGACGACGACAAGGCCGAGACGATCGCCAAGCGGCTGGTGGAGTACGCCGAGAAGACCGCGCCCCTGGTCGACTACTACGGCGCGCAGGGCAAGCTGGTCGGCATCGACGCCACTGGGCCTGTCGAGGACGTCACCGTTCGGGCGATCGACGCGTTGCGGTCGTACGGCGGTTAGCGGTTAATCTCGATTGATGCGCCGACACCAGCTGGACATTCAGCTGAAAACCCCTGAGCAGATCGACCTGATGCGCCGGGCCGGCCTGGTCGTGGCCAGCGCTCTGGCCGCGATGCGGGCCGCGGTGGCGCCGGGCGTGACCACCGCCGACCTGGACGCGGTCGCCGAGCGGGTGATCCGCGACGCGGGCGGGACCCCGTCGTTCAAGGGCTACCACGGCTACCCAGGCTCCATCTGTTCCTCGGTCAACGAGCAGATCGTGCACGCCATCCCGTCGCCGAGCCAGGTGTTGCGCGAGGGAGACCTGATCTCGCTGGACTGCGGTGCCATCCTCGATGGCTGGCACGGCGACGCGGCGATCACCGTGCCGGTCGGCGACGTCGACCCGAAGCTGCTGAAGATGGCCTCGGTCGCCGAGGACTCCATGTGGGCCGGCATCGCGGCCGCGGCCCGTGGGGTGCGCTCCGGACGCGGCCGGCTGACCGACATCAGCCACGCGGTGGAGACCGCGGTGCGGGCCGGCGGCAACTACGGCATCGTCGACGGCTACGGCGGGCATGGCATCGGCACCGAGATGCACCAGGACCCGCACGTCCTCAACCACGGCCGACCGGGCCGCGGGATCAAGCTCTCGCCGGGCCTGTGCCTGGCGATCGAGCCGATGATCACGATGGGCTCGCCACGCTCGGTCGAGCTCGACGACGGCTGGACCGTGATCACCCGCGACCACTCGGTGGCCGCGCACGTCGAGCACTCGATCGCCCTGCTCGCCGACGGCGTCTGGGTGCTGACCGCGGTCGACGGCGGCCGGGCCCGGCTCGGCGACCTGCTCTCCGCCCGAGCTTCCGCGTCGTCCGCGTCCGCACCCTCCTGACCACGGGGCCAACCACCGCCCTACTGTTGATCTATCTTGGGGCATGGATTTTCCGGCGCTGCGAGCCAGGACACGGAACTTCACGGTAGGTCTGCCAGGACAGTTCGCCATCCGTGGCGACGGGCGGCAAGTGCTCTTCGCCCGCAGCCGCGCCGGCGACGATCCGGTCGCCTGCTTGTGGGCCTACGACGTCGCGTCGGCACGGGAGCGGCTTCTGCTCGACCCGCGTGAGCTCGGGCACGACGAGTCCGCGTTGCCCCCGGCCGAACAGCGGCGCCGGCAGCGGAGCCGGCAGGCCGCCGGCGGCGTGACCGGCTTCGCCAGCGACCGCACGCAGTCGGTGGTCTCGCTGGCCCTCGGCGGCGAGCTCGTCCTCGTGGAGCCGGACAGCGGCGTCGCCCGGACCCTGCCCACCGACGGCGGTGTGGTCGACCCCTGGCCGGATCCGGACGGCCGGCTGGTGGGCTACGTCAGCGGTGGCGGTCTGCACCTCATCGGCGTGGACGGCACGGGTGCGCGCACGCTCGCCGCGCCGGACGGGCCGGCGGTCGGCTACGGGCTGGCCGAGCACGTGGCGGGCGAGTCGATGCACCGGTACCGCGGCTGGTGGTGGGCGCCGGACGGTCGGCGGGTGGCGGTGGCCCGGGTGGACGAGAGCCAGGTCCAGGTCTGGCACATCGCCAACCTGGCCGAACCGACAGCCGCGCCGATCGCGTTGCGCTACCCGGCCGCGGGCACCGCCAACGCCGACGTCAGCCTGCACGTCGTCGACCTCGACGGCGGCCGCGTCGAGGTCGAGTGGGACCGGCGGACGTTCGAATATCTCACCGGTGTCTGCTGGGATCCCGCGGGCCTGACTGTCGCGGTGCAGAACCGGGCCCAGACCAGCGTCCGTGTGCTGCGCGTCGACCCGGACACCGGTGCGTCCAGCGTCGAGCACGAGCAGGACGACCCGGCGTGGGTCGAGCTGGTGGCGGGCACCCCGGCCCGCACCGGGAGCGGTGCGCTGGTCTGGACGGTGGATCGCGACGAGACCCGGCACCTGCTGGTCGATGGTGAGCCGGTCACGCCGGCGGGGCTCCAGGTCGACGCGATCCTGGCCGTCGAGGGCGACACCGTGCTGTTCGCCGGGTCGACCGAGCCGACGCGGCGACACGTCTGGTCCTGGTCCGCCCCGAGCGGCGTCACCTGCCTGACCGGTGTGGACGGCGTGCACGACGGACTGCGGACCGGCGGGACCACGGTGCTGGTCAGCCGGAACCTTTCCGAGCCCGGCGTCCAGGTCACCGTCCGGGCCGACGGGGGCACGCCGACTGCGCTGGCCGGCCTGGCACTGTCCGCGCCGGTCGAGCCGCGCCCTGACCTGTTCGAGGCCGGTGAGCTGGGCCTGCGTACCGCGGTGTTGTTGCCGACCGGCCACCGACCCGGCGGGCGGCGGCTGCCTGTGCTGCTCGACCCCTACGGCGGCCCGGGCGCCCAGCGGGTGCTCGCCGCCCAGTCCGCGTACCTCACCTCGCAGTGGTTCGCCGACCAGGGCTTCGCCGTCGTGGTGGTCGACGGGCGGGGCACGCCGGGCCGCGGACCGCGCTGGGACAAGACGGTGCACGGTGACGCCGGCGCCGCCGCACTCGAGGACCAGATCGTCGGCCTGCGGGCCGCGGCGCAAAGGCATCCGGACCTGGACCTGACCCAGGTCGCCATCCGCGGCGGCTCGTACGGCGGCTACCTCGCCGCCCGCGCCGTGCTGCGTCGTCCGGACGTATTCCACGCCGCCGTCGCCAGCGCCCCGGCGACGGACATGCGGCTCTACGACACCCACTGGCAGGAGCGGTTCTTCGGGCACCCGGACGACAACCCGGACACGTACGACCGTGACTCGCTGATCGCCGACGCACCCGGGCTGTCCCGGCCGTTGCTGCTCATCCACGGGCTGCTGGACGACAACGTGCATCCGGCACACACGCTGAAGCTGTCCGCGGCCCTGCTCACCGCCGGCCGCCCGCACCAGTTGCTGACGCTGCCGACCAGCAGCCACATGTTCACCGGAGACGAGGCGGCGCACGTGCTGGAGATCGAGGTGGACTTCCTGCGCGACGCGCTTCAGCGGCAGAGGTAGGCGGTGGCCCCACCGGTCACCGGGAAGCTGCCGTGCGCCGTGATGTGCGCGTCGGCCCGCCTCTCCACCTCGGCCAAGACCTCCGCGCGGCGGCCGGCGGGCACCGCGATCGCCTCGGCCGGCAGGCTCTCGAGGTAGCCGCGGACGACGGCTGCCGCCGGCACCGGCACCAGTTGGCCCAGGTCGCGCTTGTCGACCTCGGCGAAGACGGTGGGCAGCAGCAGGTCGGCCTGGTTCGTGCGGAACCGCTGGCCGTCCCACGCCATGCGCACCGGTGTGCCGAGCAGGTCACCCGTGACGTCCGCGAGCAGTGTGTCGAGCTCGTATCCGTGCCGCGTGCTGTTGGTGACGACGACCACGCGGCCCCCGGGCCTGGTGATCCGGCGCAGCTCGGCCAGGGCCAGCGGGATGTCCGGGACGTGGTAGAGCATGTGTGGTGCGAGAGTGACCTGCGCGGCGCCCGTCCGGATCGGGATGGTCTGTGCGTCCGCGACCGCCGTCGCCGCTCCCGATGCCGATCGGGCGGTTGCCGCCATGCCGGGCGACAGATCGAGTCCGACCAGCGGCCCGCGGTGCCCACGGTCCCGCAGCGCGCCCAGGTAGCGACCGTTTCCGCAGCCCACGTCCACGACCGTCGCATCCGCGGCGACGTCGACGAGCTCCAGCACCCGCCCGACTAGCGGCGCTTTGGTGCCGTACGCCCAGATTCCCTGACGGGTTCGGAGATTCTCGTCGTTGACGTAATTCGCGGAGACATTCATGAGCCCGCACGTTAGTGGTCCGCCGGTGGCATCCTCAGGGGTATGGACCGGCGCCAGATGCGGGCGGGTGACTCGGATCGGCAGCACGTTGCCGACCAACTCCGGACGGCCCTGGAACTCGGGCGCCTGGACCTACCCGAATACGACGAACGGCTGCAGAAGACCTACGCGGCGAAGACCTTCGGCGACCTCGACGGACTGCTCGACGACCTCCCGGACACCTCCGCTCCCACCGCCGACTCGCAGCTCATCGTGCCCAGGCGCAACGACGCGCTGGTTCCGGACGTCGACGGCCGGTTCCCGAACGCCACCGCCCGGTGGCTGGCGCATACTTGGGACGGCTACTTCGCCACGGTCGCGATCGTCGTCGCGATATGGGCAGTTATCTGCCTGATGACAGCGGAGTGGCTCTACTTCTGGCCGGCGTGGGTGGCCGGGCCGTGGGGCGCGGTTCTGCTGGTCTCCACGATCGGCGGGCTGGCCAGCGGCGAGCCGCAGAAGTGGGCCTCCGGGCAGGCCCGCGAGCACAAGCGCAAGCGGGCCAAGGAACAGCGCGAGCTCGAAGAAGACTGACTTCGGCTGCCGTTCGACGCCGGTTTGGCGTCGATGCGTACCCCCGCGTAGTATGTAGTGTCGGCGCACAGCGTCCGCTCTGTCATGCCCGCCATCGCGCTTCGGCGGTCGACAGGGCCCGCGGCTGGCCTGGGCGATCCCTCGCTCGGGAGACTCTGTGCACCGTTCCGGAACACCGACGTCAGGACAGCGGAGGATATGCCGAAAAAAGACGGGGCCATCGAGATCGAGGGTCGGGTCATCGAGCCATTGCCGAATGCCATGTTCAGGGTTGAGCTCGCCAACGGCCACAAGGTACTGGCTCACATCAGCGGCAAGATGCGGCAGCACTACATCCGCATCCTGCCCGAAGACCGGGTTGTGGTGGAGCTCTCACCCTATGACCTGACTCGTGGGCGCATCGTCTACCGCTACAAGTAACACCTGGCGACGGGACATCCAGTCCCCGTCCGTTACGACGGTCCGGCATGCCATTGCGGCGCCGCCGGGCGTTGATGGGAAGTAAAGGCAAACCGTGAAGGTCAAGCCGAGCGTCAAGCGAATCTGCAACAAGTGCCGCGTCATCCGCCGGCACGGCCGGGTCATGGTCATCTGTGACGACCCGCGCCACAAGCAGCGCCAGGGCTAAGTCCCGGGCGGCAATACAAACGAACAAGCTCGTCCCAGCCGCGGGAGCAAGGCGACTCGTGGCACACCCTTGGCCGGAGGCCAGGGCCCGCGCGGGCACGCGGGGCGGGATGGGCACAGACCTCCGCGAACACACGAGGAGTACGCCCGCACATGGCACGTCTAGCCGGCGTTGACCTCCCGCGCGACAAGCGCATGGAGATCGCGCTCACTTACATCTACGGGGTCGGTCGGACCCGCGCCAAGGAAGCCCTTGGCGCTACCGGCGTTTCCCTGGACAAGCGTGCGAAGGACCTCTCGGACGAGGAGCTTGTTCAGCTCCGCGACTACATCGAGGCCAACTTCAAGGTTGAAGGCGACCTGCGCCGCGAGGTCGCCGCTGACATCCGCCGCAAGGTCGAGATCGGCTGCTACGAGGGCATCCGGCACCGTCGGGGTCTCCCCGTTCGTGGCCAGCGGACTCGCACCAACGCACGTACCCGGAAGGGTCCGAAGCGGACCGTCGCCGGCAAGAAGAAGCCCGGCAAGAAGTAACTAGGAGCGCAGAAGACTTATGCCACCGAAGGCTCGTGCCGGGGCCGCTGTAAAGAAGGTCCGGCGCAAGGAACGCAAGAACGTCGCCCACGGGCAGGCGCACATCAAGAGCACCTTCAACAACACCATCGTGTCGATCACCGACCCGACTGGTGCGGTCATCTCCTGGGCCTCCGCGGGCCAGGTTGGCTTCAAGGGCTCCCGCAAGTCGACTCCGTTCGCCGCGCAGCTGGCCGCCGAGGCCGCCGCTCGTCGGGCCATGGAGCACGGCATGCGCAAGGTCGACGTGTTCGTGAAGGGTCCCGGTTCCGGCCGGGAGACCGCGATCCGTTCGCTGCAGGCCGTGGGCCTCGAGGTCGGCCAGATCGCCGACGTCACCCCGCAGCCGCACAACGGGTGCCGTCCGCCGAAGCGTCGTCGGGTCTGAGAGGTTAGAGGAAAATGGCTCGTTATACCGGTGCTGACTGCCGCCGTTGCCGGCGGGAGAAGATGAAGCTGTTCCTCAAGGGCAGCAAGTGCGACGGCCCCAAGTGCCCGTTCGAGTCCCGGCCCTTCCCGCCTGGACAGCACGGCCGTGGCCGCACGAAGGAGACCGAGTACCTGCTCCAGCTTCGTGAGAAGCAGAAGGCCCGCCGCGTGTACGGCGTGCTGGAGAAGCAGTTCCGCGGTTACTACGAGGAAGCCGTCTCGAAGAAGGGCAAGACCGGCGAGGTCCTGCTCCAGATCCTCGAGTCGCGCCTCGACAACGTGGTCTACCGGGCTGGCCTGGCCAAGTCCCGCGACCACGCGCGCCAGCTGGTCAAGCACGGCCACTTCGTGGTCAACGGCAAGAAGGTCGACATCCCGTCGTACCGCGTCCGGGAGCACGACATCGTGCAGGTGCGGGAGAAGTCGCAGGACCTCACCCCGTTCATCGTGGCCCAGGCCGAAGCCGGTTCGAAGACCGTGCCGGCGTGGCTCGAGGCCATCCCCACCCAGCACAAGGTGCTGGTGCACTCCCTCCCGGCCCGCCAGGTGATCGACACCCAGGTCCAGGAGCAGCTGATCGTCGAGCTCTACTCCAAGTAGCGCTCGGTGGCTCCGCGCCGCCGCCGTTTCGCGGCGGCGGCGCGGAGCAACCATCAGGCGACCGTCAAATAGTGGGCGGTCCCGAACGAAGGAAGAAACGAAGTGCTCATCACCCAGCGGCCGACTCTCTCCGAGGAGTCGATCAGCGAGACCCGTTCCCGGTTCACCATCGAGCCGCTCGAGCCCGGCTTCGGCTACACGCTCGGCAACTCGCTCCGGCGGACCCTGCTCAGCTCGATCCCGGGCGCGGCCGTCACCAGCATCAAGGTCGACGGCGTCCTGCACGAGTTCACCACCATCCCGGGCGTCAAGGAAGACGTCGTCGAGCTGGTCATGAACGTCAAGGAGCTGTGCGTCAGCTCCGAGCACGACGAGCCGGTCAGCATGTACCTGCGTAAGCAGGGCCCCGGCGACGTGACCGCGGGCGATATCCAGCCCCCGGCCGGCGTCTCGGTGCACAACGCGGACCTCAAGCTGGCGACGCTCAACAGCAAGGGCCGGCTCGACATGGAGCTGACCGTCGAGCGGGGTCGTGGTTACGTGACCGCGAACCAGAACAAGAGCGCGGGTGCCGAGATCGGCCGGATCCCGGTCGACTCGATCTACTCGCCGGTGCTGAAGGTCACCTACAAGGTCGAGGCGACCCGTGTCGAGCAGCGCACCGACTTCGACCGGCTGATCATCGACGTCGAGACCAAGCCGTCGATCGGCCCGCGCACCGCCCTGGCGTCCGCCGGCTCCACCCTGGTCGAGCTCTTCGGCCTGGCTCGTGAGCTCGACGAGACCGCCGAGGGCATCGACATCGGCCCGTCGCCGCAGGACGCGCAGCTCGCTGCCGACCTGGCCTTGCCGATCGAGGAGCTGGACCTCACCGTCCGCTCGTACAACTGCCTCAAGCGCGAGGGCATCAACACCGTCGGTGAGCTCATCGGGCGCACGGAGGCCGACCTCCTCGATATAAGGAATTTCGGTCAGAAGTCGATCGACGAGGTCAAGATGAAGCTCGCCGGCATGGGTCTGGGCCTGAAGGACTCGGCGCCCAACTTCGACCCCGCGCACGTCGTGGACTCCTTCGGCGAGGTTGACTACGACACCGACGACTACCGCGAGACCGAGCAGCTCTGACACCCCGCTGCGACACCTGAGGAGCACCAACGATGCCCACGCCCACCAAGGGTCCCCGCCTCGGCGGTAGCCCGGCGCACGAACGGCTGTTGCTGGCCAACCTGGCCACTGCGCTGTTCCGGCACGGGAAGATCACTACGACCGAGACGAAGGCGAAGCGCCTGCGTCCGCTCGCCGAGCAGCTGATCACCAAGGCCAAGCGCGGTGACCTGCACGCCCGGCGCCGGGTGCTGACCGTCGTCCGGGACAAGGACGTGGTCTTTGCCCTGTTCGATGACATCGCACCGCGGTACGCCAACCGCAGCGGCGGCTACACGCGGATCATCAAGACCGTCCCCCGCAAGGGCGACAACGCTCCGATGGCGATCATCGAGCTGGTCGAAGAGCTCGCCGAGGCGCCCGCCGCCCCGGCGAAGAAGGCGGCCCGCAAGGCCACCGCGCAGCGCGACAAGGTCGAGGCGCTCACCCGCGAGGAAGAGCCCCCGTCCGCCACGTCGACCGAGGCACCGGTCTCCACCGAGGCCGAGGCCAAGGACGACGACAAGTAAGCAGCAGCACGGCACGACGATGAAGGCGCCCTTCGCGGGGCGCCTTCTTCGTCTCATCAGGGGGTACGACGTGCGAGCGCGACTGGACATCGCCTACGACGGCACCGACTTCTCCGGCTGGGCGGTGCAGCCGGAGCGGCGTACGGTCGCGGGCTCGATCCTGGCGGTCCTGGAGCAGGTGCTCGGCGCGGGCGTGGCGACGGGACTCACGGTGGCCGGCCGCACCGACGCCGGGGTGCACGCCACCGGCCAGGTCGCGCACGTCGACCTGCCCGACCCGGTGTGGGCGGCGACCGGGCCGACCCTGCTGCGCCGGTTGGCGGGGCTGCTGCCGGGCGACGTGCGGGTGACCGCGCTGGCCGAGGCGCCGCCCGAGTTCGACGCCCGGTTCTCCGCGACGTTCCGCCGGTACGAGTACCGGGTCACCGACGCGCCCTGGGGTGCCGAGCCGCTGCGCCGCCGCGACACCCTCGCCTGGCCCCGCAGCCTCGACCTGGAGCGCCTCAACGCGGCCGCCGAGGGTCTGCACGGCGAACACGACTTCGCGGCGTTCTGCAAGCGCAAGGAGAACGCCACCACGGTGCGGGAAGTGACGCGGCTGGAGTGGCACCGGGTGGTGGCCGACGGCGTGCTGGTCGCGACCGTCCAGGCTGACGCGTTCTGCCAGGCGATGGTGCGCAGCCTGGTCGGCGCGATGCTGGTCGCCGGCGACGGCCGCCGCCCGCCGGAGTGGCCGGCCAGCCAGCTCACCCGGCGCGAGCGCAGCAGCGCGGTGACCGTCGCTCCGCCGCACGGCCTGGCCCTGGTCGCGGTGGGCTATCCCGAGGAGCCGGGCGCGCTGGCCGCCCGCGCCAACGCGACGCGCCGGCTCCGAACGCCCGCCTCTTAGGCCCCGCCTTCTTAGGCCCTGCCTCTTAAGATCCCGCCGCCCGGCGGTCCAGGACGCGGGTGCGTAGGTGTTGCTCGATCAGGTCGGAGAGGACCTGCCGGGCGGTCGGGTCGTCCGGGTAGATCTTGCCGCCGTCGGTGCGGGCGATCACCGCGTACGCCAGGAAATGCCCACGGGCGTGCCAGCCGAGTTGGGCGGTGTCGCGGGCCAGGCCGCCGGTGCCGCTGCCGGCCGGCAGACCGCGCAGTCGACCGCTCTCGGCGTCCAGCAGCGACTTGATCCCGCCGCGCACCGTCTCGGCGCCGTCCGCGTCGGACAGGTTGAGCAGCCCGGCGGTGACCGCGTAGTCGCCGTCGGGGGAGCGCAGCGTCGCCCGCACCACCTGGTTGCAGCCGGCCGCCTCGAGCAGCGGGACGACCTCGCCCTCGGCCGCACCGGCACAGCGCTCCAACGTCTGCACCCGCAGCACCCGGTAGCGCGCGCCGGTCGGCCCCGCGACCACCACCGAGCCGGGGAACACCTCGCCCGCGGTCAGCGGGCGAGGGTCGTCGGCCCGCGAGGTCAGCTCGCGCAGCACGGTGGCGGCGGCCGGCTGCCCGGTCGCCTCGGCCCCGGCGACCGGCGGATCGTCGCCGGCCACCAGGTAGGTGCCATAGCCACACAGCGCGAGCACCGCCAGTGCGGTGAGCACGCAGGTGGGCCGCCATTGCCGCGGTGGCCGCCAGTCCGGTGACCGCCAGGCCGCGAGTACGCGCCCGAGAAGCACGCGGGCCACGCTAGGCGGTGGGACCGGCCGGACGGCCGGAATTCGGTCGGCTCCCGTCGAACGGGTGGCGCCCATTCGAGTGACCGCCTCGTGGGCGAGAATGCGAGGCGTGACCGGGGACCATTACTTCACCGCCGAGCCGGACGCCGCCACTGCGGGTGCCGAGCGCACCGTCGAGTTCGCCGCCGGCGGCCACGAGTTCCGCCTGCGCGCCTCCGGCGGGGTGTTCTCCGCCGGCCGGCTCGACCCGGGCACCGCGGTGCTGCTGCGAAAGGCCGACCTGCCCGACCGCACCGAGAGCGGCGCGCTGCTCGACCTCGGCTGCGGCTACGGGCCGATCGCCTGCGTGCTCGCCACCGTCGCCCCGTCGGCCACCGTCTACGCGATCGACGTCAACGCGCGCGCCCGCGCTCTGGCGGCGGCCAATGGCGCGCCGCTCGGCGTGCGGGTGTCGGACCCCGAGGGGGTCGACGACAGTGTCGGGTTCGCACAGATCTGGACGAACCCGCCGTTCCGGGTCGGCAAGACCGAGCTGCACGCGCTGCTCGGCCGCTGGCTGCCCCGGCTCGCGCCCGACGGCGTCGCCTGGCTGGTCGCGGGCCGGCACCTGGGTGGCGACTCGCTGCACCGCTGGCTGGAGGACGAGGGCTGGCAGGTGACCCGGCACGCGAGCCAGAAGGGCTTCCGGGTGCTCCGGGTCTCGTCGCCGGGCGGAATTGACGCGACGTAGGGCGGCTTTGTACTGCACCATTTCGGCGTGGGCTACATCGATGTTGCCGGCGTCGGGCATGTGCTGCCCGACGGCCGCGAGCTTTTCGCTGACGTCTCGTTCCGGGTGGGCGAGGGTGCCAAGGTGGCCCTCGTCGGCCCCAACGGCGCCGGCAAGACCACGCTGCTGCGGATGGTCGCCGGCGACCTGCCGGTGCACACCGGCGTGGTGGCCCGCTTCGGCGGGCTCGGCGTCATGCGGCAGTTCATCGGCATGGTCGGCGACGAGACCACGCTCCAGCAGCTCGTGCTCTCGCTCGCGGCGCCGCCGCTGCGCGCGGCCGGTGAGCGGCTGAGCAAAGCCGAGACCGCCATGCACGCGGCCGAGCTGCGCGGCAAGTTCAGCACGTCGGCGGGCAAGGCGCAGGTGGCGTACGCGGACGCGCTGGCCGCCTGGGGCGAGGCCGGTGGCTACGACGCCGAGGTGCTGTTCGACACGGTGTCGACGATCGTGCTCGACAAGCCGTGGGAGGAGACCCGGCAGCGGCCGGTGCGCACGCTCTCCGGCGGCCAGCAGAAGCGGGTCGCGCTCGAGCTGCTGCTGCGCGGCGCCGACGAGGTGCTGCTGCTCGACGAGCCCGACAACTTCCTCGACGTACCCGGGAAGCGTTGGTTGGAGGCCCGGCTGCGCGAGTCGGCCAAGTCGGTCCTCTATGTCTCCCACGACCGCGAGCTGCTGGCGCAGACCGCCGACCGGGTGGTCGCGGTCGAGGGCGGCAGCGCCTGGGTGCATCCCGGCGGCTTCGCGTCGTGGCACGACGCCCGGCTGGCCCGGCACGAGAAGCTCGAGGAAGACGGGCGGCGTTGGGAAGAGGAGCATCAGAAGCTGCGTGAGCAGATGCTGATGTACAAGCAGAAGGCCGCCTACAACTCCGACATGGCCTCGCGCTACCGGGCCGCACAGACCCGGCTGCGCAAGTTCGAAGAGGCCGGCCCACCGCCGACTCCGCCGCGCGACCAGGACATCCGGATGCGGCTGACCGGCGGGCGCACCGGCAAGCGGGCGGTGATCTGCTCAGGGCTCGAGCTCGACGGGCTGACCTACCCGTTCGACCTGGAGCTCTGGTACGGCGACCGGCTGGCGGTGCTCGGCGCCAACGGCACCGGCAAGTCACACTTCCTGCGGCTGCTGGCCCGCGGTGGCACCGACCCGGACCCGGCCAACCTGCCCGTCGACGGTGGCGAGAAGCTGGCCGCCGTCGCGCACGGCGGAGTGGCCCGGCTCGGCGCCCGCGTGCGGCCGGGGCACTTCTCGCAGACTCACGACCGGCCCGAGTTGATGCCCAAGACCCTGGTCGAGATCCTCTGGCGCGGTGACGAGCACCGCGACGGGCTCGACCGGCAGCAGGCGATGAAGGTGCTGGGCCGCTACGAGCTGGCCGGGCAGGGCGACCAGCGGTTCGGCACGCTGTCCGGTGGCCAGCAGGCGCGCTTCCTGGTGGTGCTGCTGGAGCTGTCCGGCTGCACGCTGCTGCTGCTCGACGAGCCGACCGACAACCTCGACCTGGCCTCGGCGGAGGCGCTCGAACAGGGCCTGGCGGCATTCGCGGGTACGGTCATCGCCGTCACCCACGACCGCTGGTTCACCCGCTCCTTCGACCGGTTCATCCGGTTCGCCGGCGACGGCGAGGTCACCGAGACCCCGGAGCCGGTCTGGGGCGATGCGTGAGACTGGGTAGGGTGCTCCTGTGTCCGCCCCCGCCTCCGCCCCGGCTCCGGTGAAGAAGCGCAAGTCCGTCCTGCGCCGGGTCGTCGAGATCGCCATCACGGCGGCCTTCGTGGCCTACGTCGCGTACTCGGTGAGCAAGCGCTGGTCCGAGGTGCAGGGCGTGCTCGGCGAGCTGTCGGTGCCGGCGATCGCGCTGTCCCTGGTCGGCTCGCTGGCCGCGGTCTGGTGCTCGTTCCTGGGCTGGCGGGTGCTGCTCGCCGACTTCGGCAGCCACGTGCCGCTCACCGGTGCGATGCGGATCTTCTTCGTCGGCCAGCTCGGCAAGTACCTGCCGGGCAAGGTCTGGCCCGTGCTGACCCAGATGCGGCTCGGCAAGGCGTACAACGTGCCGGGCCGTTCCTCGGCCGCCGCCGTGCTGATCACCATGTTCATCACGCTCGGCACCGGCCTGCTGCTCACGGCCGTGATGCTGCCGCTGCTCGGCGGCGAGGCGTGGCGCAACTACTGGTGGACCCTGCTCACCGTGCCGGTGGCCGTCGTGGTGCTGCTGCCGCCGGTGCTCAACCGGCTGCTGGGGTTGGCCATGCGGCTGGCCCGCCGCGAGCAGATGCCCAAGCCGCTGTCCGCCCGGGGGATCGGGCTGGCGGTGTTCTGGGCGGTGGCCACCTGGCTCTGCTACGGCGCGCACCTGTGGGCGCTGCTCCTCGACTTCGGCGCGGGCGGCTCCGACCTGATCATCCGGTCGGTCGCCGCGTTCGCCGGCGCCTGGTCGATCGGTTTCCTGCTGGCGATCGCTCCCGCCGGTCTCGGCCCCCGGGAGACGGCGCTGGTGGTGCTGCTCGCCGGGTCGGTGACCGAGCCGGTGGCCCTGGTCGCCGCGCTGGTGTCCCGCCTGCTCATGACGGTGGCCGACCTCGCCTGGCCGGCGGTGGCACTGCTCACCGACCGTAAGCGCCGGCGTCCGATCGTGACCGCACCCGACATCGATACGGTGCCGGACCCCGCACCCGCCGCATCGACCGCGGTCGCAGGCGAATAGCGCCTACCGCCACCTGCCCTGGTCGCGCGGGTCCGTTACGCTACCGCGGTGCGCTGGCTCGCTTTCGGTACTTACGACGTCCATCGCCACCCCCGCGTCGGCGTCCTGATCGAAGGTCTCCGGGCGGCCGGTGACGAGGTCGTCGAGGTCAACGTCCCGCTTGAGCTCGACACCGCGGGGCGCGTCGCCATGCTGCGCCAGCCCTGGCGGCTGCCCAAGCTGGCGTGGCTGCTCGCGCGCTGTTGGACGTTGCTCGCGGTGCGTGCCCGGCGCGCGCCGGCGGCCGACGCCGTCCTGGTCGGCTATCTCGGGCACTTCGACGTCCGGTTGGCGCGGCGGCTGTTCCGCCGCACGCCGATCGTGCTCGACCACCTGGTCTCGGCGGCCGGCACGGCCCGCGACCGGAGCCTGACGGCCTCGGGCGGCGGTGGCCTCAAGTCCAAGCTGATGCGCTGGATCGACCGGGGCGCGTTGGGCTCCGCCGACGTGGTCGTGGTCGACACCGACGAGCACCTCGCCGCGCTGCCCGCCGATGCCGCCCCGCGTGGCGTCGTGGCCCTGGTCGGCGCCGGCCAGCAGTGGTTCGCCGCGCGCCCCGATGCGCGTCCCGGTGGTCCGCTCAAGGTGATTTTTGTCGGTTTGTTCACGCCGTTGCACGGCACCTCTTATCTCGGCGAGGCGCTGGCCGAACTGGCCGGCGACGACCGGATCGACGTGACCATGGTCGGCAAGGGGCAGGACTACGAGGCCTGCCGCGCCGCCGCGGCCGCCAACCCGCGCGTCACCTGGATCGACTGGGTCACCGCCGAGGAGTTGCCCGGCCTGGTCGCCGCGCACGACGTCTCGCTCGGCATCTTCGGCACCACCGACAAGGCGCAGAACGTCGTGCCGACCAAGGTCTTCCAGGGCGCCGCCGCCGGGTGCGCGATCATCACCTCGGACACCGCGCCGCAGCGCCGCACGCTCGGCGACGACGCGCTGTTCGTGCCGCCGGGTTCCGCGCAGGCACTGGCCGCCGCGCTGCGTTCCCTGGCCGACGACCCCGCGCTGCTTGCCGCATACCAGGCCAAGGCGGCCGCCCGCGCGGTCGACCAGTTCGCCGCCGCCACCGTTGTCGAGCCGATCCGCGTGCGGGTCGGCAGCACCTCCACCCAGCCACCCGCCATGCAGGAGACCCGATGACAACCCCGCAGATCCCGCCCCTGGCCCCTCGGGCCGCGCTGCGCTGGAACGTCGTGCGCCGGGTCGTAGCCGACCTGAACCCGACGACCATCCTGGAGCTGGGCTGCGGGCAGGGCGCGATGGGCAGCCGGCTCGCCGGGATGGGCACCTACCTGGCCGCCGAGCCCGACGACGAGAGCTTCGAGACCGCGCACGCGCGGATCACCCCGCTGGGCGGCACGGTGATCCACGGCGACCACAACAAGGTCCCCGAGGGCACGACGTACGACGTGGTGTGCGCGTTCGAGGTCCTGGAGCACATCGCCGACGATGCGGGCGCGCTGGCCGGCTGGATGCCGCTGGTCAAGCCCGGCGGGCACCTCGTGCTGTCGGTGCCGTCCGAGCCTGACCGGTTCGGCGCGTGGGACGAGCTCGTGGGCCACTACCGCCGCTACGACGCCGCGTCGCTGACCGCCCGCCTCACCGACGCCGGCGGGGTCGAGGTCCAGATGATCCACTACGGCTGGCCGCTCGGCTACCTGCTCGACTCGGTCCGCGACCGGCTGGCCGGCGGCAAGACCGCCGAGGGCGACACCGCTGAGGAGCGCACCTCCGGCTCGGGCCGCATCCTCCAGCCGAGCGGTGCCGCCGCCGGCACCCTGATCAAGGCAGCGGTCGCGCCGTGGATCGGCCTCCAGCGCCTCCGCCCGGGCAAGGGCCCGGGCCTGGTCGCGGTCGCCCAGCGCCCCCTCGCCTGACAACCAAAAAGCCGCCGCCTCGACGAGGCGGCGGCTTTTTCATGGCTTGCTAAGGGGTGATCTCGCCGGCCTTGAGGTCGGAGATCTTGACCAGCGCGTACGTGCCGTCCTTGGCGACGGCGCGGTCGCCGATGTTCGGCTGCAGCCACTTCGGGACGCGGCGGAGGTCCATCAGCACCAGGTCGGTGGGGTTGGCCTGCGTGCCGTCCAGAACCTCGGGCGTGACGGCCTCGGGCTCGAGGTTCCAGTAGTAGGCGTACCAACGCGGTGTCGACAGCCCACCACCAGCGACCCAAGCGACCTTCTGGCCCGGCCCGGGGCCGTTCTCCGAGACGAGCGCGCCGGCGTCCGTGGGCTGCTCGACGTACGTGCGGTCGACCCGGCCGGTCACGATCACCGCGAGCGCGGCGACCAAGGCCAAACCGGCGGCCGCGACGCCGGCCAGGGTGGCACGACTCGGCATTCGGGTGGCCAGCCAGGTGATCACCCGGTCCAGCAGCGTGCCCATCCCTACCAGGCCGAGGATCAGCACCGGGTAGTTCCAGTACTCGTGGATGTAGGCGCCGTTGTTGAGGATGATCGTCCAGAAGCCCTGGAACACGACCGCGAAGGCCATGAAGAGCCGCGTGCGCTTGTCGAGCAGGCCGGCCACCGTGCCCACGACGAGCAGCACGAGGTACCAGATCGGCAGGAGCGTGTCGAGGTAGTGGACCTGGCGGCCGGCGAACTGGCGCGCCGTGAACGTGCCGCCCTGCGTGCGGAACTCAGCCTGGTTGGTCAGGTCCGCGATGCCGCTGACGCCCACGATGAAGGTCAGGCTGATCGCCAGGCCGACCACCATGGCGCCGCCGATCCAGAGCACCACCCGGTCGATCCGGCGGCGGCCGATCAGCAGCCACAGGCCCATCGCCCCGGCGAAGCCGATGCCGGGCCAGGAGACCAGCGTCGAGAGCAGGGCCGCGACCACGCCGACCGCCAGCAGCCCGCGCGACGGCTGGTAGTCCTTGCGGCGGGCGATCACGACGACAGCGGAGATCAGCAGGATCGGGCCGAGGTCGAACATGATCGGCGCGTAGACCCAGAAGAACGTCGTCGACGCCATCAGGCCCACCGCGAGCAGCGTGGCCGACCAGCGCAGGCCGAGCCCGCGCAGCAGCAGCGCGCCGGCCGGGACGATCAGCAAAGCCAGGAGGTACGGCGAGAGCCAGACCTCGATCGGCTGGTCGCCGGGGAACGAGCCGAACAGCGCGGTCAGGATGTTCAGCAGCGGCGGGTGGTGCGCGTAGGCCGAGTTGGAGTAGGGCTCCCAGTCGGCGCTGAAGTCCGAGCCGACGATGCCCTTCTCGTGCAGGTTCGCCAGGTGCAGCGCGTACCGGCTGATGATCCGGCCCATGTGGTTGTCGCCGAAGGGCAGGTTGAGCCGGGGGATCCAGGTCGCGGCGAGCACCAGCGTGATCGCACCGACGCCGAGCCAACCCCAGCGATCCTCCTTGGCGGAGGTGGGCCGGGGCGGCTCTTCCGTGGTCTTCTCAGGGGTGGCAACGTCGGTTGCGGTCATCGGGGGGCAGCCTCTATTCGGAGCGCGACCGCACGATGAGGTCGGCCAGCAGGGCCACGGCCCCGATGATCAGGCCAGCCATCAGGATCATCGTCGTGTTGTTCGCGACCCGCACCGGGTGCGCGATCACGTCGTAGATGATCTTGACGAGGCCGATGCCGATCAACCACAGCGCCGGCGGCATGAGCACCTTGAGCGGGTTGAAGTACATGACCATGCGGACGACCTGGAGGATGTAGCGGTAGGCGTCGCGGACGAAGTGGAACTTCGACGAGCCGGCGCGCTTCGCGTAGTCGATCGCCACGTATCGCACGTCGTGCTGGTTGTGCAGGAACGCCATCGTGATGGTCGTCACGCAGGAGAACCCGGGCGGCAGCAGGCGCAGGTAGGGCAGTGACACCTCGCGGCGGAACGCGCGCAGGCCCGAGTTGAGGTCGGGGATCTTCTGGCCGGCGAGCCGCTCAGCGATCTTGCGGATGACCCACTTGGCCGGCACCCGCAGCATCTTGTGCGTGCCCTGCTCGCTGGTCCGCGCACCGACCACCTGGTCGATGTTCTGGTCCTTCTCGAGCAACTGCACGAGCTCGGGGATGCGCTCGTTGGGGTAGGTCATGTCGGCGTCGGTCCACACGACGATCTCGCCGCGCGCCTCCCGGGTGCCGATCCGCCGGGCAGTGCCCGAGCCACCGTTGCGGTGGAACGGCATCACGCGCAGGCTCGGGAAGCGCACCTCGGCTTCGCGAAGGACGGCGAGCGTGTTGTCGGTCGAGCAGTCATCGATCGCGAGTAGCTCGTAGCTGTATCCACTGCGGTCCATCGCCGCGGAGATTCGCTCGATCTCCTTGAGCACATGGTCCTGCTCGTTGTAACACGGCAGCACGACCGTCACGTCCAGCCGCTCCGGCGCCGTGACGTCGGCTGGTTCCGCAGCGGAAGACCGCTGCAGGAACCGGTTAGGTGCCGTCATTCCGGTCCACGCTCCCATCGGGGGGCGACCGAATCGAATGGCCGCCGCAAAGTGTCAGACTCTAGCAATGCCCGCGCAAAGGATAGTGCCACGCGTTGCTGTGCGGGTCATCGGCCGACACCGTCGCCCGCTGTATGGAAATGGGCGCGCGGTGTGACAGAACCCTCTTTCTGGAGTGCGGTGTGAGCGCGATGAGCTATCGCCGGCTCGGCAACTCGGGACTTGTCGTCTCGATTGCCGGCGTCGGCTGCAACACCTTCGGACGGGATATCGACCAGCGCGGCGCAGCCGCCGTCGTCGATGCGGCGTTGGATCTCGGAATTAACTTCTTCGACACCTCGGATACATATGGCGGCCCCGGGCACGAACTCTCGGAGCGCTTCCTCGGTGCGGCGCTCAAGGGTCGCCGCGACGACGTGGTGGTGGCGACCAAGTTCGGCAAGCCGATGTCCGGTGTCAACGGTCCCGACCTCGGTGCGCGCGGTGCCCGCCGGTACGTGTTGCGGGCCGTCGAAAGCTCGCTGCGCCGGCTGGAGACCGACCACATCGACCTCTATCAGATGCACGAGCCGGACCCGGCGACACCGATCGAGGAGACCCTGTCGGCGCTCGACGACCTGGTCACCGCCGGAAAGGTGCGTTACATCGGTTGTTCCAACTTCGCGGCCTGGGAGGTGGCCGACGCTGCCTGGGTGTCCCGGACCCGCGGCTGGGCGCCGTTCGTCAGCGCGCAGAACCACTACAGCCTCCTCAACCGCGAGGTCGAGGCCGAGTTGGTGCCCGCCTGTCAGCGGTTCGGGCTCGGGCTCCTGCCATTCTTCCCGCTGGAGAGCGGCCTGCTGACCGGCAAGTACCGGCGCGGGCAGGCGGCGCCGGCCGGCACCCGGTTGACCCAGGAACGGTTCATGCAGCGGCTCGACCACGCGCCGTGGGATCGGATCGAGGCGCTGCGGGCGTACGCGGAGGAACGCGGGCGTTCGCTGCTCGACGTCGCCCTCGGCGGCCTGGCCGCGCAGCCGGCGGTCGCCTCGGTGATCGCGGGTGCCACCACGCCGGACCAGATTCGCGAGAACACGGCCGCGGTCGAGTGGCAACCCTCCGCGCAGGATCTGGCCGCGTTGCGCGCTCTCGGGTGAGCCGCCTGTCGATCGTTAGTGCGACTTAGTCCGTTGCGCGCCCCGCCCCTCGTGCTACCTGGTGTAGGACGAGAGGCGGGAGGAACCCATGACACCACTCGCGGTGCTCGCGATCGGCGGCTCGGACTCCAGCGGCGGATCCGGGTTGCAGGCTGATCTGAAGGTGCTCGCGGCGATGCGGCTCTACGGCGCGACGGTCGCGACCTCAGTGACCGCCCAGAACACTCGCGGCTTGCAGGACGTGTTCGAACTACCCGGCAACGTCGTCTCGGCGCAGCTTTCCGCGGTGCTCGAGGACATGTCGATCGCCGCGGTCAAGGTGGGCATGCTGGCGACGGCGGAGGCGGCCGCGGCGGTGACCGCGAAGGCCCGGTCCGGCGCCCTGCCGAACCTGGTCGTCGACCCGGTCCTGGAGGCGGCCGCCGGCCGCCGCAGGGGCGTCGTCACGGCCCTCGAACGCCTGCTGCCGTACGCCACGGTGGCCACACCCAATCGGGAGGAGGCGTCGGCCCTGGTGGGGTGGGAGGTCTCCACCCCGGCCGACATGGCCGGCGCGGCGGCGCAGATCGCCTCCAACGGCCCGAAGTTCGTCGTCGTGACCGGCGGCGACATGGTCGCGGGAGACGAGGCGGTCGACGCGGTCTGGACCGATGCCGGCGCCCGGTTCCTGCGCTACCCGAGGGTGCAGACCCGCAACAACCGCGGCACCGGCTGCACCTTCTCGGCAGCGATCGCCGGCCGCCTCGCCCAGGGCGACGAGGTCCTGGAGGCGCTGGTCGCGGCCAAGGAATACGTGTCGCGCGGCCTGTCCGGCGCGCGCGACTGGCAGTTGGGCAACGGCAGCGGACCGCTCGACCACTTCGGTTGGTCGACCTTCGCGGCGTTCTCCGCGAGCTAGTCGTCCTTCTGGGTAGTCGACCGCAGGCTGCGGCGCGGCACGTCGTCGCGGCGGCGTTCGTTGACCGGCTCGGGGGCGCCGAGGCCCGTGACCCAGTCGACGTATTCCTCGTCGCGCTCCCCGATCGGCTTGTCGCTGCCCTTGCCACGGCGGCCGCGGGTCGACTCCGGCGCCGGGTCACTCTCTGGCTCAGCGGGCGTCTCGGCGACCTCGGAGGTGTTGTTGCGGTTGCGGCGGAACAGCCCGCGGGACGGCGCCGGCTCGCCGGCGTCTGCTTTGGCGTCGTCGTCCTCTTCCGGCTTGGCCGGCTCCGGGTCGTCGATGTCCCAACTGCCCGCGTCGCCGCCGAGGTCGACGCTGCGCAGGTGGCGGTCGGAGCGCCCGGCCCTCCGGCCGCCCCGGGTGCCGCCGTCGCCGGCCGACTCGGCGGGTGTCTGGTCTTCGGCGCCGCGCGCCCGGTCGGCCCAGGACCGGCGACCGCCCTCGTCCGCGGCGTCAGGCACCGAGCCGAGGTGAGGCCGTCCCTCGGCCGGCCCGCCGCCGAAGCGTGGGTGGATCGAGTCGGCGTCGTGGCCCGGCCGTGAGATTTCCGAGTCGGCGTCGAAGCTTCCGGCGTGTGAGTCGGGCGTGCCCGAGTCTCGGCCCGCCCAGGCGCCGGTGGTCTCGGCGGCCTGGTCGCCACCGCCGAAGCGGCCGCTGACCAGCCCACCGAAGCCGAAGCCGCGCGGACCCGTAGGCGCTTGGTCGTTGCCTCCCGGCGCATCGTCGGGGTCGGCTGGTGCCGAGCTCGTTGCCGTTGGCACGTCGACCCAGTCGCTGTCGGTCGTCGGCGCGGGTGTCGCCGGCTCGGACTTGTTCTTGCGGCGGAAGAGGCCGCGGCGCTTCTGCTCCGGCGCCTTGGCCGGCGCGGTCGCCTCGGCGGGCGGCGCTGCGTCAACGCGGGCGCTGGGCCCTGCGGGCGGCATGCCCGGCCCGCCCGCCGTCAGGTCGGGGCCAGGGCCCGGCGTGATCGGTGGCGGCGGCGTCCAGGCCGGCGGCGCCAGCCGCCAGTCCGGCATCTCCCCATCGGCCTGGGCCGGCGCGGTGGTCGCCGTCGGCCGCCCGGCCGGTGGCGTCGATGCGCCCGGCCAGTCAGGTCGGCCGCTCCAACCCGACGACCCCGCGCCGCTGGTCTGTGCCGGGTCGTCGACCCGGCCAGCGCCGCCGCGCTGCCCGGCGCCGCCGAGGTGTCCGGCGCCGCTGGTCTGTGCCGAGTTGTCGACCCGGCCAGGCCCGCCGCGCTGCCCGGCGCCACCGAGGTGTCCGGCGCCGCTGGTCCGTGCCGGGTCGTCGACCCGGCCAGGGCCGCCGTGTCGCCCGGCGCCACCGAACGGGCCGGCGCCGCTGGTCTGGCCCAGGTCGTCAAGGCCGCCGAGCCGCCCGGAGCCGCCGAGGTGTCCTGCGCCGCTGGTCTGTGCCGGGTCGTCGAGGCGCACGGGGCCGCCGTGCCGCCCCGAGCCGGTCGGTAGGTCGATCGGTGCCAGGCCGTCGGCGTCGCCCGCGCCCGGCTGGCGGGGCACCCGGCTCGGCGTCGGGGGCTGCGGTCGGATCGCCGTGGGTCGCTGGTGAAGGTCTCCGTCGTCGCGGCGCTGCGGGCCGTTGGCCGGCACCACCGGCACGGACGCCGCCGTGAAACTCGAGGTCTTGTCGGTGCGCCAGTCGCCCGGGCCGCTCGCGGGCTGCCGGTCGAAGGGCCGGATCGGCGTCGGCTCGGGGCCAGGCGGCGGCGAGACGACCTCCGGCTGGCGCGGCGGCGCTACCGGCGTGGGCGGGTTGAACAGGGAGCCGCTAGTCGGCCCGTCGCCGACCCGTGGTGGCACGGACCGCTCGACGTCGCCGAGGTCTCGTGCCCGACCAAGCCCGGACCCGCCGAGCGGGTCGTCGCGGCCCGGGATCGTTCCGGTGCCGAACAGGTCGTCGTCGCGCTTGGCGGGCGGCGGGTCGACGTCGCCGCGGTCGAACGAGCTCGTCGGGGTCGTGTCGTCGCCCCAACGGCTCTCCGAGTCGCCTGGCTTCGTGGTGCCCCAGGCATCGAACGTGCGGGGCTCCTCGTCGCGCGCCATCGTGTCGTCGGCGCCGTGGCCGGGGAAGACCTCAGCGGTGTGGTCACCGTGCCGACCGGGGGCGCTCGCCGCCGCCCGTTCGCCGGTGAGTTGCCGCGCCACCGCGGCCAGGACCGATCCCAGACCGCCCGCCGCCACCGCGATCAGCGCGCCCCAGTAGGGCGCCGCCTGGTAGCGGTCGGGGTCGTCGCCCGGGCCCGCGATCAGATAGGCCAGCGCCAGCAGCGCCGGACCCACCACGCCGGACACCGCGACCGGAATCACGGGCAGCCCCCGCCAGCGGGCCAGGGCGCCGATGCCGGCGCCGGCGGCCAGCGCGAGAGCCGGCATCACGATCACGGCCAGCCGCTGGGCGAGGCCGTCGCCGAGCCAGGTCGCGTCGAGCACGCCGAGGCGTACCTCTGGCAGCGGGTCGTCAGGTCCTAGCGACGGAGCGACCGAGAGGAGCGCGACCAGCCAGACCACGACGGTGACCGCGCCCAGGTTTAGCCCGGCCACCCGCTGCGACAGCACCGCCACCGCGGCGAAGACGCCGACCAGGGCGCCCAGGACGGCGGACAGGCCGGCGATGGTGACCGCGCTGCCGGAGCTGATCGTCGCCACCCGGGACGGCAACATCGCCAGCGGGGCGACGGCCATCGCGCCGACACCGCCGGCGACGGCGACCGCGACGCGCGAACCGAGCGTCGGTCGTAGGTCGTCGCGAGCGGCCAGCCAATGGCCGGCCAGGGCGCCGGCGACCGCGGCCAACATCGCGAACCACGCGACCCAGGCGAGGTGTGCCGTCCACTGCCCGGGCGACTGCTCAAAGTCACGGGCGAACCGCACCACGCCCAGCCCGTAGGCGAAGCCGAGTTGACCGGCACCAGCGAGCAGGCCGACGCCGAGCGCCGCGAGCAGCACCCTGCCCCAGGTCCGATAGGCCATGCGGGCACGGTACGGCCCACGCAAGCGGACCGCCACCCGCCGATCGGAGACTGTGGATAACTACGCAGGGTCAGAGGTTCTGCAGGATACGCAGGGCGCGCGAGACGCGGAACATCGTGTCACTGTCGGCGACATCGACGACCTCGGTGAACCACTTCTTCATCGGCGACGACAGCCGGTCGGGCATGACCACATAGGACCCCATCGGCACGGCCAACGGTGAGTCACGCAACAGATCGGACTCGACCACTTCGACCACGATCAGGATCGGTACGTCGGTGCTGTTGTAGAGATCGGAACTGACCACCAGGCCGAGGCGTTCACGGGCGCCGTTGATGCGCCAGATCTCGCCCCTACGCGGCACGCCCGTCGCCTCCGAAGAGGGCCTCGTCGACCATCGCCGCCTCGCGCTCGTCGGCCAGCGCGGCGGCCTCGAGCTCCGCACCCGCCCGGCCGACCACCGCCGCGTGCGCCGTGAACAGCTCGCGGACCGCTTTCTCCCGGGCGGCCTGGTCCATCCACGCGGACAGGGACATCCCCTCGCGCTTGGCGAACCGGCGGGCCTCTTCGATGGTCTCGTCCGAGAACGAGAGAGTCACCTTGGCGGTCATACCAACGACCATACCAAGATGCATCCGTTGGGTACGCCCAGCAAGCGCACCGCAGCTCTTAGCACTTTTGAAACAAACGGGACGCCGCGCCGAAACGGGACACCCGCAGGCTTCCGAACATGGCCCCACGGTCCGGCGATCTGACGGGTTTCACCGTCGGCGTCACAGCGGACCGGAGCCGCGACACCCTCGGCAGTCTGCTCGAGGGCAGCGGCGCCCGGGTCGTACTCGCCCCCGCACTGCGGATCGTCCCGCTCGCCGACGACACGGAGCTGCGCGCGGCCACCAGGGCCTGCCTGGACCGCCCGCCGGACATCGTGGTGGCCAACACCTCGATCGGCATGCGCGGCTGGCTGGAGGCGGCCGCGGGCTGGGGCCTGGCCGAGCCGCTGCGCGGGGTCCTGGCGCAGGCCTATCTGGTCACCAGGGATCCCCGGGTACGCGGTGGTCCAGACCACGCGGCGCCGGTGGAGGAGAGCTACGCCGAGCTGATCGACCACCTCCGCGACCGGGGCGTACGCGGTCAGGTGGTGGCCATGCAACTGCCCGGCGAGCGCCAGCCCGAGTGGACCTCCGCGCTGGAGGCCGCCGGGGCGACCGTGATCGAGATTCCGGTGTACCGCTGGGCGCCGCCGCTCGACCCCGCGCCGCTGCACCGCCTGGTGGACCTGATCACCGGCCGGCTGGTCGACGCGGTCGCCTTCACCTCCGCTCCCGCGGTCAACGCCCTGCTGCGGGCAGCCGGGCCGGGCAGCGAGGACGTGCTGGCGGCGTTCCGGCACGACGTGCTGGCCGCCTGCGTGGGCCCGGTCACGGCGGCCCCGCTGCGCCGGCACGGCATTCCGGTGGTCGCGCCCGCCCGGGCCCGGCTGGGTGCCCTGGTCCGGACGATCATCAAGGAGCTGCCGCCGCGGGCGATCAGCGTGCGGGCGGCCGGCCACGACCTCACCCTCCGGGGTCACGCGGCAGTGGTCGACGGCGCGCTCAAACCGCTCGCTCCGGGCCCGATGGCGGTGCTCCGGGCGCTGGCCGCGGAGCCCGGCCGGGTGTTCTCCCGGGGCGCCCTCCAGCGGACCCTCCCGAGGGGCGCGGACGAGCACGCGGTCGAGATGGCGGTGGCCCGGCTGCGGGCCGGTTTGGGTACCCCTAGAGTGGTGCAGACCGTGGTGAAACGCGGCTACCGTCTGGCTGTAGACTGACGGTGGCCCCGGCCACAACCCCGTTTTGACCCTGCCTGCTCGCAGCAGGTATTGTTGTCTGCTGTTGTGCGCGACGTGTGACTATCTCTGGCGCGCGACCCCAGACCGACGACGAGACAAGGTAAACCTGTGCGTACGTACAGCCCGAAGCCGGGTGAGATCGAGCGTCAGTGGCTCATCATCGACGCGTCTGACGTCGTGCTGGGCCGGTTGGCCACCCACGCGGCCACGCTGCTGCGCGGCAAGCACAAGCCGACCTTCGCCCCCCACGTCGACACCGGCGATTTCGTCGTGATCGTCAACGCTGGCAAGGTCGCCCTGACCGGCAACAAGCGCCAGAACAAGGTCGCCTACCGGCACTCCGGTTACCCGGGCGGCCTCAAGCAGGTCTCTTACGAGGAGCTGCTCGCGAAGCGCCCCGACCACGCGGTCGAGCTCGCCGTCAAGGGCATGCTCCCGCACAACAAGCTCGGTCGTCAGCTGATCAAGAAGCTGAAGGTCTACCCCGGCGCCGAGCACCCGCACGCCGCGCAGCAGCCGGTGCCGTTCGAGATCAAGCAGATCGCGCAGTGAGCGCGGACGAGGAAGTCACCAACATGACCGACATCAGCGCGCCCACCCCGGTCGACGTCGCCGAGGCCCCGACCGAGACGGTCACCGCTCCGGCGCCCGCCGCGGCGACCCGCGCCCCGCGCGGCGACCGTCCGATCCAGACCGTCGGCCGGCGCAAGGAAGCCATCGTCCGGGTGCGCATCGTGCCGGGCACCGGCAAGATCACCTGCAACGGGCGCGAGCTCGAGGAGTACTTCCCGAGCAAGGTCCACCAGCAGCTCATCCGTGAGCCGCTGGTCACCACGGAGAAGGCCGAGGCGTTCGACGTCATCGCCAACCTCCGCGGCGGTGGCATCACCGGGCAGGCCGGCGCGCTGCGCCTGGGCATCGCCCGTGCGCTGATCACCAACGAGCCCGACGACCGTCCGGCGCTCAAGAAGGCCGGCTTCCTCACCCGTGACGCACGGGTCAAGGAAAGCAAGAAGTACGGTCTCAAGAAGGCCCGTAAGGCTCCGCAGTACTCCAAGCGTTGATTCACTGACCACACGGCCGGGATCTGCCATCGCCACGGCGACGGCGGCCCGGCCGTTGGCATTCCCGGACCCGAATTACAGCGGAGGATCAGATGGGTCGTCTCTTCGGCACCGACGGGGTACGCGGTAAGGCGAACGCCGACCTCACCCCGGAGCTCGCGCTCGCCGTGGCGGTCGCCGCCGCCCGTACCCTCGCCGAAGTCGACCGGTCCCACCCGCCGCTGGCCGTCGTGGGCCGCGATCCGCGGGCGTCCGGTGAAATGCTCGAGGCGGCCACCGTCGCGGGCCTGACCAGCGCGGGCGCCAACGTGGTGCGGGTGGGCGTGCTGCCCACGCCGGCGGTGGCCTACCTGGTCGCCGAGACCAAGGCCGACTTCGGCGTGATGCTCTCCGCCTCGCACAACCCGATGCCCGACAACGGCATCAAGATCTTCGCGGCCGGCGGGCAGAAGCTGCCGGACGACATCGAGCACCGGATCGAGGCGGCGATCGAGGCCGGCACCGCCGGCTGGACCCGGCCGACCGGGGCCAGTGTCGGCCGCGTGCACGACCTGCTCGACGGCGCCGACCACTACGTGCAGCACCTCATCGGCTCGGTCACCCACCCGCTGGCCGGGCTCAAGGTGGTCGTCGACTGCGCCAACGGCGCCGCCGCCGACATCGCGCCGGTGGTCTACCGCGAGGTCGGCGCCGAGGTGATCGCGATCCACGCCGAGCCGGACGGGCTCAACATCAACGACGAGTGCGGCTCGACGCACCTCGACGCGGTGCGCGAGGCGGTCCTCGCCAACGGCGCCGACCTGGGCATCGCGCTCGACGGCGACGCCGACCGGTGCCTCGCGGTCACGGCCACCGGCGACACGGTCGACGGCGACCAGATCATGGCGATCCTGGCCCTGGCCATGCGCGAGGCCGGCACGCTGACCGCCGACACGTTGGTCACGACGGTGATGAGCAACCTCGGCCTGAAGCTGGCCATGCGCCGCGAGGGCGTCAAGCTGGTCGAGACCAAGGTGGGCGACCGCTACGTGCTCGACGAGCTGCGCGCCTCCGGCCTTTCGCTGGGCGGCGAGCAGAGCGGCCACATCATCATGCCGGCGTACGCGACCACCGGTGACGGTGTGCTCGCCGGCCTGCACCTGATGGCCCGGATGGCCACGACCGGCAAGCCGCTCGCCGAGCTGGCGTCGGTGGTCAGCAAGCTGCCGCAGGTGCTGATCAACGTGCCGGTCGGCGACCGTACCGTCGGCGCCCAGGACCCCGCGGTGCGGGCGGCCGCCGAGGCGGCCGAGGCCGAGCTCGGTGACACGGGCCGGGTGCTGCTCCGGCCGTCGGGCACCGAGCCGCTGGTGCGCGTGATGGTCGAGGCGGCCACCGCCGAGGCCGCGCAGGACGTCGCGGAGCGGCTCGCGGCGGCTGTGCGTACCGCTTCGCCTGCCTGAGATCTTGACGTCCGATCTCCTTTAGTTGACGATTCAACTTTTAGGAGATCGGACACCCCCATGAATGTCGTTCTCTGGATCATCGCCATCCTGCTCGGCGGTGCCTTCGTCGCCGCCGGTCTGATGAAGATGCTCCAGCCGAAAGAGAAGTTGATCGAGACCGGGCTGGGTTGGACCGAGGGCTTCTCGCCCAACGCCATCAAGGCGATCGGCGCGCTGGACTTCCTGGCCGGCCTCGGCCTGATCCTGCCGGCGCTGTTCGGCATCGCCGAGATCCTCGTGCCGCTCGCCGCGGTGGGCATCGTGCTGCTGATGATCGGCGCGGTGGTGGTGCACGGCCGCCGGCGCGAGACGCCGATGGTGATCGCCAACCTCGTCCTGCTCGTGCTGGCCGCCGTCGTCGCCTGGGGCCGCTTCGGCCCGTACTCCTTCTAGTTCTTCCGTAGGCGGGCGACCGCTTCGTTGAGGACGGCCGGCCGTTTGCAGAAGGCGAACCGGACCAGCCGACGGCCGGCGTCCTCGTGGTCGTAGAACACCTGGGTCGGCACCGCCACGACGCCGGAGCGCTCCGGCAGCGACCGGCAGAACTCCACCCCGTCGGTGCCGCCCAAGGGTGTGATGTCGGCCGTCACGAAGTACGTGCCCTCCGGCAGCAGCACGCCGAAGCCGGCGTCCCGCAGCCCGGCCACGAGCAGGTCGCGCTGCGCCTGCAGGCCGGCGCGGAACTCGCTGAAGTAGTCGTCGGGCAGGCCGAGCGCGATCGCGATGGCCGGCTGGAACGGCGAGCCGTTGACGAACGTCAGGAACTGCTTGACCCGTAGGACCGCCGACACGAGCTCGCGCGGCCCGCTGGCCCAACCGATCTTCCATCCCGTGCAGGAGAACGTCTTGCCGGCCGACGAGATCCGCAGCGTGCGCTCGCGCATGCCGGGCAGGGTCGCCAACGGCACGTGCGGGGTCGCCGCGTCGGTGAAGACCAGGTGCTCGTAGACCTCGTCGGTGACCGCGTAGACGTCGTGCGCCTGGCACAGCTCCGCGACCAGGGCGAGCTCCGCGCGGGTGAAGACCTTGCCGGTCGGGTTGTGCGGCGAGTTCAACAACACCATCCGGGTACGCGGACCGAACGCGCCGCGCAGCTCGTCGGGATCCACCGCGTAGTGGCCGCCGGCGTCCGGGCGCAGCGTCACCGGCCGGCGGACCGCGCCGGCGAGTGCGATCGCGGCCGCGTACGAGTCGTAGTAGGGCTCGAAGCAGACCACCTCGTCACCGGGCTCGCAGAGGGCGAGGATCGTCGCCGCCACCGCCTCGGTCGCGCCGGCCGTGACCAGCACCTCGCCGTCCGGGTCGTAGTCGAGGCCCCAGAACCGCTGCTGGTGCGCGCCGATCGCGGCTCGCAGCGCCGGAATGCCGGGGCCGGGCGGGTACTGGTTCGCTCCGTTGTGGATCGCCTCGGCCGCGGCGTCGAGCATCTCCTTGGGACCGTCGGTGTCCGGGAAGCCCTGCCCCAGGTTGACGGCACCGGTCCGCACGGCGAGCGCCGACATCTCGGCGAAGATCGTGGTGCCGAACGGGCGCATCCGCGCGACCAACGGGTCCGTCACTGTTCCTCCTCGTAGCCGGCGACCAGGCGCTCGATGCCGTCGAAAATCATGGTGAGGCCGAACCGGACCTCCAGGTCGAACTCCTGCTCGCTCATGCCCTCTTCGGGGTCGTCGAACAAGCCTTCGTCGACGAGCCGGGCGAGGTCGGGGAGCTGATCCTTGTCGACGACCAGGCGCAGCATCTCGCCGTACGCGGGATAGCCCAGCGCCACGCCGGCCGCGCCCTGGTTGACCTCCTGCGCCATGCGCACCTGACCGCGGATGAAGATCAGCAGGAGCATCACCACACCGAGCCGGAGCTCGGAGGGCACGTGTGTCTTCCGGAAGGAGGCCAGGCCGCGGTCGAGCCAGGTGAGCTGGCCGGGGCCGACTGGCGGGGTCGGGCCGAGTGGCACGTTCAGCACCCAGGGGAACTGGCGGTAGAGACCGACCAACGCGTACGCCCAGCGTTCCAGATTGGGTCGCCAGCCCTCGGTTTCGTCGGGCTCGGGTGGCGGGTGCTTGACCGCGCTCACGTCGGTCATGAGCTGGAGCAGCTCGTCCTTGGTGCGGACGTAGCGGTAGAGCGACATCGCCGACTTGCCGAGTTTCTCGGCCACCCGGTTCATCGAGAGGGGTCCGAGCCCCTCGGCCGAGGCGATCTCGATGGCGGCGTCGACGATCTGCTCGATGCTGAGGTTCGGGCGCGGGCCGCGCTTGGCGGGTTCGCGGCGTCCCCACAGCACGTCGACTCCGGGTGGCAGGTCGGGCATTGCTTCATCCTAGAACTGCGTATAGCCTAAACAAATTAGCGTAGGCCATAAACAGTTGGGGGAGGGCGTGGACGCGATCCAGGTCCAGGGAGTTTCGAAGTCGTACGGTGCGCAACGGGTGTTGACCGACATCGACCTCGTGGTGCCGGCGGGCAGCGTGTTCGGGCTGCTGGGTCCGAACGGTGCCGGCAAGACGACGCTGGTGCGGATCCTCGCGACGCTGGTCCGGCCGGACGCCGGCCGCGCCAGCGTGGTGGGGCACAACGTGGTGACCTCGGCCTTCGAGGTGCGCCAGAAGATCAGCCTGACCGGGCAGTTCGCAGCGGTCGACGAGCTGCAGACCGGCCGGGAGAACCTGGTCATGATCGGCCGACTGCGGCGGCTCGGGCGGTCCACGGCTGCTCGGCGGGCGGACGTGCTGTTGGAGCGGTTCGACCTCGCCGAGGCGGGCCGCAAGCTGGTCAAGACCTACTCAGGCGGCATGCGGCGCCGGCTCGACCTCGCGATGAGCCTGGTCACCGAGCCGCCGGTGATCTTCCTGGACGAGCCGACGACGGGTCTCGACCCGCGCAGCCGGCAGCAGATGTGGTCGTTCGTGCGGGAGCTCGCCGACGCCGGGTCGACGATCTTCCTGACCACGCAGTACCTGGAGGAGGCCGACCAGCTCGCCGACCGCATCATGCTGATCGACCACGGCGTGGCCGTGGCCGACGGGACCGCGGAGTCGCTCAAGGTGCGGGTCGGCGGGGAGCGGGTGGAGTTCTCGTTCGAGTCGCCGTCGTCGTGCGAGTTGGCGGTTGCCGATCTTGGTGAGGCGGTCGTCGCGTCGAGTCCTTCGTCCCTGACCGTGGCGACCACCGGCAGCGCGGCCGAGGTGCGCGAACTGCTCGACCGGATGGACAAGATCGGCGCGACCGTCGACAAGGTCGCCATCCACCGGCCCACCCTCGACGACGTGTTCTTCGCCCTGACCGGAGGTAGCCCGCGATGACCAGCGTCTACTGGGCCGTCGACAACTCGTTCGCCATGATCGGCCGCAGCCTGCGCATCTCCGCCCGCAACGTCGAGGCGTTGCTGATGGCCGTCATGTTGCCGATCATGCTCATGCTGATCTTCGTCTACATCTTCGGCGGCGCGATCAACTCGGGCACGGCGTACGTCAACTACGTCGTACCCGGGATCATCATCCTGTGTGCCGGTTTCGGTGCCTCGACCACCGCGGTCAGCGTCACCCACGACATGGTCGGCGGCGTGATCGACCGCATCCGGTCCATGCCGGTGGCGAGCTCGGCCGTCCTCACGGGACACGTCGTCGCCAGCGTGGTCCGCAACCTGGTCGCGATGGCCATCGTGGTCGGGGTCGGCCTGCTGATCGGCTGGCGACCCGCGGCCGGCGTCCCCGAGTGGCTCGCGGCCATCGGCTTCCTGGCGCTGTTCATGCTGTCGATCTCATGGCTCGCGGCGTGCCTGGGCCTGTTGGTGCGCACCGTCGACGCGGCCGGCGGCGCGACCTTCGCGATCACCTTCCTGCCGTACGTCTCGAGCGCCTTCGTGCCCGTCGACACGCTGCCGTCCTGGCTGCGCGGCGTCGCCGAGCACCAACCGATCACGCCGATCGTGGAGACCACCCGAGGCCTGCTGATGGGTACGCCGATCGGATCGAGCTGGTGGATCGCGCTGATCTGGTTCGGCGGCATCACCCTGGTGGCGTTCAGCTGGGCGGCCCTGCTCTTCCGGCGCCGCACTGCCTAGTTCTCCTTCTTAGTCGAAGATCGTCCCGATGCAGAAGGCGCCGATGAGGCTGCCGTCGTCCGAAGCGGACTCCTTGCCGTTGACCGTGATCCGGCAGCCCAGGCCCTCGTTGTCGCCGTTGGACCGGGTGGCGCTCACGGTCAACAGCAACGAACCCTGGCCGCTGGTGAACTCGTGCGTCCACGGCAGCTTCTGGTTCTTCAGTTGACGGGTGTCGCCGGCGAGGTCGTCGACGTACGTGATGTCCGCCCGGCCAGTGCCGGTGATCTCGTACACGACGGTCTTGCCGGCGATCCCCGGCAGGCCGGGCAGTTCGGTCGGCAGGCCTCCCGGATCGTCGTCCGGCTCGAAAGTCGGCAGCGGGTCCACCGGATCCGGGTCGGGAAGGGCCGGGTTGGTCGGCTGGGTGACGACGGGGTCGTCGTCGCCGGCGTTGGCGATCAGCAGCGCCCCCGCGGTCGCCGCGCCGCCACAGAACAGCAGGGCGAGCACGACGACCAGCGCGATGATCGGACCGTTGCCCCGCTTCTTCTTGACGGGCTGGTCATAGACCGGAGCCGCGTTGTACGGGTTGTACGGCGCGCTAGGCCCGTAGCCGGGCGTGTTCGGCTGCGGGTAGCCGTAGGGGCTGCCGGCACCGGACACCGGCGGCGGGGCGTAGGGGTTGGCCGGGGGCGGGTAGGGCCCACTCGGAGCCGCGCCGTCCGGGGGAGCGAACGGGGCGTCGGACGGCGTACCCGGCGGCCGGGCATAGGGGCTCGGCTCGTAGGGATTCGGAGCTTCGCCGCTTGGCAAGGGTGAGGTCTTCGGGTACGAGCCGCCGGGCGGGGTCTCGGTCGAGTAGCCGGGTGGGGCGCTGGACGGGTAACCGACCGGGCTGCCGGGCGCGCTGGGGTAGACCGGGGCGGAGCCGGGGGTGAAGGTCGGCGTCGCCCCGCGCTGCGGGGTGCTCGGGAGCGGGGCCGTGGGTGGGGGCAGCGGGGTGGTCGGCTGGCCGCCGAAGGACGGCGGTCGGGGCGCGGTCGGGTCCGCGTCGCCGGTGGGCGCGGGCGGGAGGGGTGTGGTCGGTCCCGCGTCGCTGCCGGGTGCCGGCGGGCGGGGCGCATCACCTGGGACCGCGGGCGGCACGGTGAATCCGGACGCGGGCGCCGCTCCGCCAGCCGTCGGCGGAGCCGAACTCGTTGAGGGCGCTGGCGGGGCCGAGCTGACCGGAGGCGCGGAGCTGGCGGGCGGTGCTGGCCAAGCCGGGCTTGCCGAGGGCGCGGGCGGCGCTGAGTTGACCGGCGGCGCCGGCCAAGCCGGGCTGGCCGAGGGCGCAGGTGGGGCCGAGCTAACCGGCGGCGCGGGCGGTGCCGAGCTAACCGGCGGCGCGGAACTGACCGGCGGCGCCGGCCAAGCCGGGCTGGCCGACGGCGCCGGCGGAGCCGAGCTGGCCGACGGCGCCGGCGGAGCCGAGCTGACCGGGGGCGCGGATGGCGCGGGGCTGGCCGAAGCCGCGGGCCCGGCCAGAGTCAGGGACTCGGTCGCCTCAGCCTCGGGAGCCCGGGGCGCGGGCGCCACGGGCGCGGGCGGCGCGGAGCTGACTGGGGGCGCGGGCGGCGCCGGCGTGCTCGAGGGCGCAGGTGGCGGAGGGCTGACCGGCGGCTCGGACGGTGCCGGGCTCACCGAAGCCGCCGGACCGGCCGGGCTCAGGGGTTCGGTCGGCTCGGCCTCCGCGGCCGGTGGTGGCGGCGCCGGGGTGGTCGACGGGAACGGAGGCGGAGGCGGATAGGCCTGGGTCCTATCCGACGCGTGCTCGCCGTCTCCCGTTTGGTCGGGCTCAGGAGGGGTGGGACGGCTCATCTGCGCTCCAAGCGAGGGGCGGCCATGGGCGGCGACCCACGGCGCGGGACGCCGTCGAGCGTCCCCGAAACCGATGCCTCGGGCAAGCGGATAGCCGTCAAACGGCGGTTGGGCCCGACCGAGGCGATACGGGCCGACAGTACCGGTTGCGGTCCACAACGGGCGGTCTCGACCGGGCTGGTGAGCCGGCTTGGCGGGCACGGAACGTACACGGTGCATCGCTCATGTCAGATGATTGATAGGCACACTTTCGAGCACGCACCATGAGCGAATTTCGGCTAGAGTCTGGCTCATGTGTGGAATCGTGGGTTACGTGGGCGCCCGCCCGGCGCTCGGCATCGTGCTCGACGGGCTGCGGCGCCTCGAATACCGCGGCTACGACTCGGCCGGTGTCGCTGTCGTCGGTGCCGACTGCCTGCTGACCGAGAAGCGTGCGGGCAAGCTCGCCAACCTCGAGAAGGCCCTGTCCGAGCGCCCGGTCGACACCGCCGAGACCCACATCGGCAGCGGCACGACCGCCATCGGCCACACCCGCTGGGCGACCCACGGCGGCCCGACGG
The DNA here is from genome assembly GCF_900107455.1 of Asanoa ishikariensis. Classification (GTDB taxonomy): domain Bacteria; phylum Actinomycetota; class Actinomycetes; order Mycobacteriales; family Micromonosporaceae; genus Asanoa; species Asanoa ishikariensis. Next base: position 1,147,504 of record NZ_FNQB01000001.1, read on the forward strand.
ACCGCAACGCCCACCCACACCTGTCGCGCAACGGCCGGGTCGCGGTCATCCATAACGGCATCATCGAGAATTTCGCGGCGCTGCGGGCCGAGTTGGAGGCGACCGGCATCGAGTTCGCCAGCGACACGGACACCGAGGTCGCGGCGCACCTGATGGAGATCGCACTCGCCGCCGTACACCTGGAGAGCCCCGGCATCGGCCGCCCGCAGGCGCTCGCGGAGGCGATGCGCCGCGTCTGCCGGCGGCTCGAGGGCGCGTTCACGCTGCTCGCGACCGACGCCGGCACGCCCGGCGCGGTGGCCGCGGCCCGGCGCAACTCACCGCTCGTGGTCGGTCGCGGTGTCGGCGAGAACTTCCTGGCCAGCGACGTCTCGGCGTTCATCGAGCACACCCGCGAGGCGATCGAGCTCGGCCAGGACCAGGTCGTGCTGATCACCCCCGAGGCCATCGAGATCACCGACTTCGGCGGCGTGGTCGCCGCCGGCCGCGACTTCCACATCGACTGGGACGCGTCGGCGGCCGAAAAGGGCGGCTACGACTACTTCATGCTCAAGGAGATCGCCGAGCAGCCCCAGGCGATCGCCGAGACCCTGCTCGGCCGGCTGACCGAGCAGGGCGAGATCCGCCTCGACGAGGTCCGCCTCACCGACCAGGACCTGCGCGACGTCGACAAGATCTTCATCGTCGCCTGCGGCACCGCCTACCACGCTGGGCTCGTCGCCAAGTACGCGATCGAGCACTGGACCCGCATCCCGTGCGAGGTCGAGCTGGCCAGCGAGTTCCGCTACCGCGACCCGGTGCTCGACCGCTCCACCCTGGTCGTCGCGATCTCCCAGTCCGGCGAAACCATGGACACCCTGATGGCGCTCCGGCACGCCAAGGACCAGAAGGCCCGAGTGCTCGCCATCTGCAACACCAACGGCTCCACCATCCCGCGCGAGTCCGATGCGGTGCTCTACACCCACGGCGGCCCGGAGATCGCGGTCGCCTCGACCAAGGCGTTCCTGACCATGGTCGTGGCCTGCTACCTGATCGGCCTGCACCTGGCCCAGGTCCGCGGCATCAAGTACGCCGACGAGGTGGGCGCCGTCGTCGAGCAGTTGCAGGGGATGCCCGACAAGCTGCGTACGCTGCTCGGCCGCATGGACCCGGTCCGCGAACTGGCCCGTGACCTCGCGAGCGCCGGCACGATCCTGTTCATCGGCCGCCACGTGGGCTACCCGGTGGCCCTGGAGGGCGCGCTCAAGCTCAAGGAACTCGCCTACATCCACGCGGAGGGCTTCGCGGCCGGCGAGCTCAAGCACGGCCCGATCGCACTGATCGACCACGGCACCCCGGTCGTCTGCGTGGTCCCCTCCCCAGCGGGCCGAGGCATGCTCCACGACAAGATCGTCTCGAACATCCAGGAAGTCCGCGCCCGCGGCGCCCGCACGATCGTGATCGCCGAAGACGGCGACGAGGCGGTAGTGCCCTACGCCGACCACCTGATCTACGTGCCCCGCACGCCGACCCTGCTGGCCCCGCTGGTCACGACGGTCCCGCTCCAGGTACTCGCCTGCGAGATCGCCTCCGCCCGCGGCCACGACGTCGACCAGCCCCGCAACCTGGCGAAGTCGGTCACGGTCGAATAAGCGCGGATCTTTTCCCGGGTCCGCGGTGGCGACGACCGTCGCTCCCGCCGGGGACCGCTCCGCTGCGCTGCGCTGCCAGGTCCGCGCTGGGTCGCGCACTCGAGATCTAGGTAATTCGCTGCTGCCAGAACAGCAAAAATTTACCTAGATCTACCAACCCGCCGCGAAAGCGGCGGCGTCCCTCAGCTCCGCACCCGGGTGCCCGGGGCAGCGTGATCGGCCTCGCCCAGGTCGGACTCGCTGGGCTCGCGACGCCCGCCCGATCCCGCCAGGCGAGGCAACAGCCGACTAGGTGCCGCGCTGGCCGGCTGGGTGCCGCGCTGGCCGGCTGGGTGCCGCGCTGGCCGGCTGGGTGCCGCGCTGGCCGGCTAGGTGCCGCGCTGGCCGGCTTTGGCCAGCGTTGGCAGCCTGGCGCTGGCCTGGCCGCTGGTGGCACGGGCGTGCTCTGTCGTCGCCCTGGGCCAGAGGTGATGGTCCTGATGCGAGCTGTTCGCGGTCGGGCGGTCGGGGGCGTCGTCATTCGACGTGCCGTTGTTGTTCTGGGCCTAGGGCTATGTGGCCTCGCGCGGGCCGCCTTGGTCCGCGGGTGCCGCGGCTTAGTGCCATGCTGGCCGCGCTGGGTGGCTTGGCCTCGCGGGGACTGGTTTGGCCCGCGCTCGGCCCCCTGGCGCCGGCCTGGCGGGTGGCGGCGCCGGCCCGCTCGGTACCCGCCCGAGGCGGAGGTGATGGTCCCGGGTTGTTCGCGGTCGGGGGTGTCGTCATTCGACGTGTCGTTGGTGTTCTGGGCCTAGGGCTATGCGGGCGATGTCGGTCAGTGCGTCGTTGTCCGCGCGCCAGTAGCCGCTGTGGCCTCCCGGGTCGCTCGTGAAGACCTGGCCGCCGAAGTCCGGGTGGCTCGGGTTGCGGCCGAACCACAGGTCCTCGTTGGGGTGTGGTCGTAGGTCCGGCCGGAACGGGTTGGCCAGCTCGGCTCCCAGTCGGTTGAGCGGTTCCTTCCAGCCGGGCGCGAGGTAGGCGATCGGGTCGTCAGCCGCGGTCGTCGACCAGACTCGGGACGGTGGCAGGCCCAGCGCCGACGCGTGGTCGGCGCCCACGCCCGGTGAGCCCACGAAAATCAGGTCGTCGGCGGCCAGGCCCATGGAAGCGGCGGTCGCGCCGACCGTCAGTGAGCCGTAGCTCAGACCCAGCAGCGTCTGCTGCGCCGGCGGGCCCTCGTGGGTGGCGCGTAGACCCTCCGCGAAGCGGTGCAGGCCAGGCCCGGCGTCGTGTGCCCTGGCCGCGAACATGGCCTCGCCCAGATAGGACGGCGCGTCGTAGTCGAGCCACAGCACCGTCGACGTGCGTTGGCCCGGGTCGACCGCGGCTGCTCGGGTGGACACCGCCTCCGTGCGGGTCAGGTCGTCGCGGACCGCGGTCAGGTCGGCGGTCATCCCGGGCACGTAGGCCAGGACGTTGTCGGCTTGGTCCGGGTCGCCCAAGGCCAGCACCAGCCGGCCGTCGCCCTCGGGCACGAGGCTCATCAGGTAGGCCCGCTCGCCGGTCTCGGCCGACAACCTCGCCTCGACCGCGTCGATGCCCGACATCAGCCCGACCAGCCGGAGGCTGGCGGAGACCGCCGCGTGCCGGGGCATCGCCGTGCGGACCGCCTCAGCCCGCTCTCGCACCAGGCCGGCCCGCCACACCGCGAGGAGAGCCCGGTTGGCTTGGTCTCGGGCGGCGACCGGCACGCCGTCGAGGCGACCGACGCGGAACGGCTCGTAGACCAACAGCCACCGCCGTTCCGCCGGGGTCAGACTGGCCCACCACTGTCGGACGGCGCTCGGTGGTGCACCGGCCGGCGGGCGCTGCCGGGGCGGTGCGGTGGGCCAGCCCGCGCCGGCCGCCGCGGCGAGCCGGTCGAGGTGGGCGGACGTTTCCCGGTCGGCGTCGGTCGCCGCACGCAGCGTCGCGACGATCGCGGTCCCGACCCGGTCGGCCGCGTGCAGTGCGGCGACCCGGTCGATCCCCGTGACCGTGACGTCCGGCGCCGTGCGCCCGGTGCGGTCGATCTCGACGTGCGCCGGCGCCGCCCCGGCCACCGCCGCGGCGAGCATTCCGCGGGCCCGGGTCAGCGCGGACGCGAACCCGGACAACACCTGGTCGGTCTCGACGAACGCCAGCCGCGCCGCGTCGAGCGGCGGGCGCAGCGCGCGGACGTGACCGCCGGCCGCCGAACCCGCCGCGCCCCGCCACCCGTCGGCGACCCGCCCGGCCACCGCGCCCAGCTCGACAGCCCGCCGCCCGACGTCGACCGCCAACCGGGCCCAGGCCGCACCCGCCGCCCGCCACATAGCCGGGTCGGCCCGCCACAACTGCGCATAGGTCACCACGGCCCGCTCACCCGACCCGGTGCAGCCGGATCGCGGCCCGCAGGTCGGCCTCTTCGTAAGAGCGCGCGGCATCCCGTAGTAGCCCGCCCGAGCGGGCCACCCGCGCGGCCGCCGCACCAAGCGCCGAGGACGCGTCGCGGGTCAGACCGCTCAGGGCGGCCCCCGCCGACCACTCCAAAGCCGGGACGCACAGGTCGTCGCGGCCGACCGCCAGGGCGCGCGCCACCAGGTCGAGCTCGGTCGCCCGGTCGCGCAACAGCCCGGGATCGACCCGCAGGTCACCGTCCACGTCAACCTCCCCAAAAGAAAGTCAGGAGGTCACGCTAGGACGGCGGCAAGGCCCGAAGACCAGGCTGTGGACAAGCGGGCGGGCCGCGCAACGCAGGCTGTCCACAAGGCTTGTGCACCACGTACACCTGTTGCTAATAGGGTGGACCGATGATCGTCGCTGTCGGGATCGATGTGGTCCTCGTCGAACGGTTCACCGGGGCGCTGACCCGGACACCACTGCTCGGCGACCGGCTGTTCACCGAGGCGGAGCGGTTCACCGGCTCCGGCAACCCGCGCCCGCCGGAGTCCCTGGCGGCCCGGTTCGCGGCCAAGGAGGCCGTGGCCAAGGCCCTCGGCGCCCCCGGCGGCCTGCACTGGCACGACTGCGAGGTCGTCACCGACCCGGACGGCCGACCCTGGCTCACGGTGAGCGGCACGGTCGCCGCGGCGGCGGCCGAACGTGGCGTCAACCGCTGGCACCTGTCGCTCTCCCACGACGGCGGCATCGCCTCAGCGATGGTGGTGGCCGAGCAATGAGGAAAGCCTGGCGCGTCGCCGACGTCCGGTCGGCAGAAGAAGCCCTGATGGCCCGCCTCCCGGAGGGCACCCTGATGCAGCGCGCCGCCGCGGGCCTCGCCCGCCGCTGTGCCCTGATCCTGCACAACGTGTACGGCGCCCACGTCACCCTCCTCGTCGGCGCGGGCAACAACGGCGGCGACGCCCTCTACGCGGGCGCGATCCTGGCCAACCGAGGCGTCGCCGTCACCGCGATCCTGCTCGACCCGGCCCGCGTACACCAGGACGGTCTGAAGGCCTTGAAAGCGAGCGGCGGCCGAGAGAGCGCCCAGCCACCCCGCACAGTGGACCTCATCATCGACGGCATCGTCGGCATCGGTGCCAAGGGCGGCCTGCGCAGCGGAGCCTCCGCCACGCTGCAGAGGGCCAAGGAACGCCGGGGCCGCCACGGGCAGCGCCCGACCGTCGTCGCCGTCGACGTGCCCAGCGGCGTCGACGTCGACACCGGCGACGTACCCGGCAAAGCGGTCCAGGCCGACGTCACCGTCACCTTCGGCTGCCTCAAGCCCGCCCACGTGGTCGGCCCGGCCGCCCCGCTGGCCGGCGAGGTCGAGCTGGTCGACATCGGCCTGGCTCCATGGCTGCGGGCCGACCCCGCGATCCTGGTGCCCGACCGGGCGGACATCGTCGACGCGCTGCCGAAGCACCGCCCGACGGACGAGAAGTACACCCGCGGCGTGGTCGGCATCGCGACCGGCTCCGCGACGTACCCGGGCGCCGCGATCCTGTCCACCTGGGGTGCGCTGGCCGGCCCGACCGGCATGGTCCGCTACGCCGGGGGCGCCCGCGAGTACGTCGTGCAGGCGCACCCCAGCGTCGTCGCGACCGACCGGATCACCGACGCGGGTCGGGTGCAGGCGTGGGTGGTCGGCAGCGGCCTGGGCACCGACGAGGCGGCCGCGACGGCGGTACGGACGGTGCTCGCCAGCAGCCTGCCGGTGGTCCTCGACGCCGACGCGCTCAACCTGCTGGTCGACGGCACGATGGCCGACCTGATGCGCGGCCGCAGCGCCCCGCTCGTGCTCACCCCGCACGACCGCGAGTTCGCCCGGCTGGCGGGTGAGGAACCCGGGCCAGACCGGGTCGCCGCGGCCCAGAAGCTGGCGGCACACACCAACGCGGTGGTCCTCCTCAAGGGTGACCGCACGATCGTGGCCACCCCGAGCGGGCTGGCGTACGCGAACCCGACCGGCAGCGCGGCCCTGGCCACCGGCGGCACCGGCGACGTCCTGGCCGGCCTGCTGGGTTCCCTGCTGGCCGGCGGCCTGCGGCCGGAAGTGGCCGCCGTCACAGCCGCCTACCTGCACGGACTCGCTGGCCGGGAGGCGGCCCGCCAAGGCCCCGTCAGCGCGTCCGACGTGGCCGCCGCTCTGCGCCCTGTAGTCAATGACCTCCGCCCGGGTGACCAGGAAAACGTCGTTACCCCCAAGTAGGCTAAGCACCATGTGGCAAGCCGAAGTCCGCGTCGACCTCGACGCCATCCGGGCCAACGTGGCCCGGCTGCGCGCCGGCACCAGTGCCGCGGTGATGGCGGTCGTCAAGGGCGACGGCTACGGCCATGGCATGGTCCCCGCCGCCCGCGCCGCCCTGGCCGGCGGCGCGACCTGGCTCGGCGTCTGCACCCTCGACGAAGCGCTCGGCCTGCGCCGCGCCGGCATCACCGCGCCGGTCCTGGCCTGGCTGCTCGCCCCCGGCCTGCCCCTGCACGAGGGCGTCGCCAACGACATCGACCTGAGCGCCGCCAGCCTCGGTCAGCTCGACGAGATGATCACCGCCGGGCAAACAGCGCAGCGCCCCACGCGAGTGCACCTCAAGATCGACACTGGCCTGTCCCGGGGTGGCGCCACCGCCGACGACTGGCCGGCGCTGGTCGAGGCGGCGGCCAAGGCCCAGGCCGACGGCGCGATCGAGATCATCGGTGTCTGGAGCCACTTCGTCTACGCGGACGCGCCCGGCCACGAGACCATCGACCGCCAGCTCGACGCCTTCCGCGACGCCCTGGCGGTGGCCGAGCGGCTCGGTGTCCGCCCGCAGCTACGACACATCGCCAACTCGGCCGCCACGCTGACCCGGCCGGACGCCCACTTCGATTTGGTCCGCCCCGGCATCGCGGTCTACGGGCTGTCGCCGGTCCCGGGCGAGCGCTACGGCCTGCGCCCGGCGATGACCGCGCGCGCCCGGATCATGCTCACCAAGCGCGTCCCGGCCGGCACCGGCGTCTCCTACGGCCACACCTACACCACCGACCGCGAGACCACGCTCGCCGTCGTCCCGCTCGGCTACGCCGACGGTGTGCCGCGGCACGCGTCCAACATCGGGCCGGTCGCGATCGACGGGGTCCGGCACACCATCGCCGGCCGGGTCTGCATGGACCAGATCGTGCTCGACGTCGGCGACCAGCCGGTCGCGCCGGGCGACGTGGCGACGCTGTTCGGCTCCGGCGACAACGGCGGCCCCACCGCCGACGACTGGGCCGACGCGATCGACACGATCAACTATGAGATCGTCACCCGCTTCGGCAGCACCAGAGTGAACAGGGTGTACGACAAAGAGGACGGTGAATGAGTACCCGACGCCGCGCGGGAATCGTCGGTGCGGTGGTCGGTCTGGCCGCGGCCGGAATCGCCACCGGGATCGCCGTCGAGCGTGCGGTCGTCCGCCGTTCGAAGCGGGGCGTGTCCGACCCGTACGTCGACGAGCCGTTCGACCGGCTGCCCTATGACGAGTCGCTCGTCGTCACCACCGCCGACGGCACCGACATCCACGTCGAGGTGGTCGAGCCGACAGCCGCAGAAGGGGCGAAACCGACGCTCGTCTTCGTGCACGGCTTCTGCCTCGACATGGGCACGTTCCACTTCCAGCGCAGCGCGCTGACCGCCCGGGGCGAATACCGCATGGTCTTCTACGACCAGCCCGGCCACGGCCGCTCGGGCCGGATGGAGACCGGCGAATACGAGCTTCCGGCGCTCGGCGAGACGCTGCACGCGGTGCTGTCCGAGACCGTCCCGGACGGGCCGCTCATCCTGGTCGGGCACTCGATGGGCGGCATGACCATCATGGCGTTCGCCGAGCTCTACCCGGAGTTCTTCGAGGACCGGGTCAAGGGCTGCGTGCTGATCGCCACCTCCGGCGGCCTGATCGACGAGACCCGGCTGGGCCTGCCCGCGCTGATCGGCCGGGTCGGCGGCCCGCTGCTGCCGCTGGTCAACAGCGCGACCCGGCTCACCGGCCCGACCATCGACCGGGCCCGGGTCGCCGCCACCGACCTGGCCTGGCTGCTCACCCGCCGGTACGGCTTCGGTGAGTCCCGGCCCAGCCCGTCGCTGGTGTCCTATGTGGAGAAGATGAACTCGCGCACCTCGGTCGACACGGTCGCGCGCTACCTGCGCACCCTCTACACCCACGCCCGTTATCCCGCGCTGGCCGCCCTGGAGCGCACGCCGACCGTGATAATCGTCGGCGACAAAGACATGATCACACCGGTCGCGCACTCCGAGGAGATCCTCCGGCACCTGCCCGACGCGGAGTTCGTCAAAGTCAACGACAGCGGCCACGTCGTCATGCTCGAGCACGCCGACGAGGTCAACGCGACGCTCACCACCTTCCTGGAGAAGATCTCGGCATGATCGAGCTGACCACTGTGGACGACACGCGGGCGTTCGGGGCCCGGCTGGCGGCCGTGCTGCGCCCGGGCGACCTGGTCGTGCTCACCGGCCCACTCGGTGCCGGCAAGACCGCGCTGGTGCAGGGCATCGGCGCCGGGCTGCACGTGCTCGGTGCCGTCACCTCGCCGACGTTCGTGATCGCCCGGGTGCACCGGCCGGACCCGGCACACGGCGGCACAGTGCCGTTGGTGCACGCCGACGCGTACCGGATCGGCGCCGCGGCCGACCCTCTGGCCGAGATCGACGGGCTCGACCTCGACGCGTCCATGGACGACGCCGTCACCGTGGTCGAGTGGGGCGAGGGCATCGTCGAGCAGCTTCGCGAAGACCACCTCCGGGTACGCATAGACCGGCGCGACGACGACACTAGGGTGATCGAGCTGGAGGCGACCGGCGGCGACTGGGCCGCCCGCGTCGCGACGCTCACGGAGGATGCCCGGTGAACCTGCCCGACCTGTTGCCGAACGAGTGGCGCACCGCGCTGGAGTCGCACCTCGACCCGGCCGCCACCGCCGACCTGGGCGCGTTCGTGGCCGCGGCATACGCCGCCACACCGGTTTTCCCTCCTCTGCCCGACCTGTTCACCGCCTATCGGCTGTGCAAGCCCGCCGACACCAGGGTGGTCATCCTCGGTCAGGATCCGTACCACAAGGCGGGTCAGGCCCACGGGCTCAGCTTCAGCGTGCAGGCCGGCGTACGCGTGCCGCCCTCGCTCCGCAACGTCTACAAGGAGCTCGCCGCCGACCTCGGCGCCGCCGCTCCCGAGGGCGGTGACCTGCGTGGCTGGGCGACGCAAGGGGTGCTGCTGCTCAACGCGGTGCTGACGGTGCGCGAGGGTGCCGCGGGGTCGCACGCCAACAAGGGCTGGGAGGCGTTCACCGACGCCACCATCGCGGCCTTGCAGGACCAACCCGACCGGGTGGTGTTCCTGCTGTGGGGCAGCTACGCCCGCAAGAAGGCGGCCCTCGTCACCAACCCTGCCCACGTCGTGCTGGAGGCCGGCCACCCGAGCCCGCTCAACCCCCGCGGGTTCCTGGGCAGCCGCCCGTTCAGCGCCGCCAACAAGGCCCTCGCCGACGCGGGCCTGACGCCGATCGACTGGAGCCGTTCCGCATCGGCCTGAGCGGCACCCACCCAAGCGCGCCGGATAAGGTGCATATCGTGCTCGTTCTCGTTCTCGACACGTCGACGCCCGCGGTCACCGCGGCGCTGGCCGACGTCACTCCCACCGGTCACACCGTGACCGCCGAGCTGCGCACGGTCGACGGGCGGGCACACGGCGAGCTGATGGCGCCCGAGATCGACGAGGCGCTGCGAAAGTCCGGCGCGTCCGTCCGCGACCTCGTGGCGATCGTCGCGGGCACCGGCCCAGGGCCGTTCACCGGGCTGCGCGTGGGCCTGGTCACGGCGGCCAGCATGGGTCAGGCGCTGGGCATCCCGACGTACGGCGTCTGCTCCCTGGACGCCATCGGCGGCGTGCCCGGCCAGGTCACCCTGGCCGCCACCGACGCACGCCGCCGCGAGGTCTACTGGGCCATCTACGACCAGGCCGGCACGCGCGTCGAGGGTCCGCACGTCGACCTGCCCGACGTCGTCGCGGCGAAGACAGTCGCGGTAGCGGTCGGCGACGGTGCCCTGAAGTACGCCGACCGGCTCGGCGTCAAGGTGCTCGACGAGCCCCGCTATCCCGTGGTCGACACGTTCGTGCGACTGGCCGCCGAGCGGATCCTCGCCGGGGCGCCCAGCGAGCCGCTCACCCCCCTCTACCTCCGCCGCCCGGACGCCGTCGCGGCGGGAGGCCACAAGTCGGTGCTCCCGTGACGACCGGCACGCTGACGCGGTTGCGCTGGTGGCACATCGCCAAGCTGCTGCCGATCGAGGAAGACCTGTTCGGTGCCGAGAAGTGGTCGGCCGGCATGTTCTGGAACGAGCTCTCCAGTGGCCATTACTACCTGGTCGCGGAGGACGAGAACCGGATATTGGGGTACGGCGGTCTCGCGGTCAACGGCGACGAGGCGTGGATCCAGAACATCGCGGTCGTACGCGACGCGCAGCGCCAGGGCATCGGCCGCACGATCCTGGAGGCGCTGCTCGCCGAGGCCGCCCGCCGCAAGGCCCCGGCCGTGCTGCTCGAGGTCGCGGTCGACAACGCTCCGGCCCAGAAGCTCTACGCCACCTACGGTTTCGAGCCGATCGGCGTACGCCGTGGCTATTACCAACCCAGCAACACTGACGCACTGGTGATGAGACGTGACTGACGAACCGCTAGTTCTGGGCATCGAGACGTCCTGCGACGAGACGGGCGTCGGCATCGTCCGCGGCACGACGTTGCTCGCCGACGCGCTGGCGTCCAGTGTGGACCTGCACGCGCGGTTCGGTGGCGTGGTGCCCGAGGTCGCCAGCCGGGCGCACCTCGAGGCCATGGTGCCGACGATGCAGCGGGCGCTCGACGAGGCCGGCGTGACGCTCGCCGACGTCGACGCGATCGCCGTGACCTCGGGCCCGGGCCTGGCCGGGGCGCTGCTGGTCGGTGTCGCCGCCGCCAAGGGCTACGCGGTCGCCGCCGAGAAGCCGATCTACGGCGTCAACCACCTGGCCGCGCACGTCGCCGTCGACACCCTGGAGCACGGCCCCCTGCCCGAGCCGGCGATCGCCCTGCTGGTCTCCGGTGGGCACTCGTCGCTGCTGCTGGTCGACGACCTGGCCACCGGCGTGACCCCGCTCGGCTCGACCATCGACGATGCCGCCGGCGAGGCCTTCGACAAGGTGGCCCGGCTGCTCGGCATGCCGTTCCCGGGTGGGCCGCCGATCGACCGCGCGGCCCGCGACGGGCAGGCCACGATCGCTTTCCCGCGCGGCCTCACCGCCGCCAAGGACCAGGCCGCGCACCGGTTCGACTTCTCCTTCTCCGGCCTGAAGACGGCCGTGGCCCGCTGGGTCGAGGCGCGCGAGCGGGCCGGTGAGCCGGTGCCGGTCAACGACGTGGCGGCCTCGTTCCAGGACGCGGTCTGTGACGTGCTCACCGCCAAGGCGATCGACGCCTGCCGGCAGCACGGCGTCGACACGCTGGTGATCGGCGGCGGGGTGGCGGCCAACTCGCGGCTGCGCGTCCTGGCCGAGGAGCGCGCGGCGAAGGTCGGCATCAGGGTCCGAGTGCCGCGGCCCAAGCTGTGCACGGACAACGGCGCGATGGTCGCCGCGCTCGGTTCGCACCTGGTCGCGGCCGGAGTCCGGCCCAGCCGGCTGGATCTGCCGGCCGACTCTGCGATGCCGTTGACGCTCGTGAGTGTGTAATGTCCGGCACCGTGATCGTGCGCATGTGGGAGGCCCGCGCCGAGAAAGGGCGTCTGCCCGACCTCGTCGAGTGGGTCTGCGACACCGCCCTGCCGCGCATCGAGGTCAACCCGCTGCACATCACGAGCGAGGTGTTCTCCTCGTCCGACGACCGCTGCGTCGTGATTTCCAGATGGCGCAGCGACCCCGAGCGGCTGGCCGCCCCGCCTCCGCTGCTGGTGGCCAGGCCACCGCACGAGTGGGACTTCACCCTGGTCGACCGATAATCGGTAGCGCCGCCCGAAGTTGATCATCTAGCTTCGGCCTAGTCATGCGGCCTCTACCCGTCGGCGACCCCGGCAACCCAGACGTCCGGTCGGCCACTCGCTACCTCCTGTGGCTGGCGGCTCGCACCTGGCCTTCTCTGCTGGCCGCGATCGGGTTCGCGACCCTCTGGATGGTCAGCCAGGCGCTGATTCCCGCCACCGTCGGCCGGGCCATCGACGCGGGCCTGTCCGCGCGCGACCCCGACGGACTGCTGCGCTGGGGCGCGGTGCTGTTCGGCCTCGGCCTGGTCACCGGCGCGAGCGGCATCCTGCGCCACCGGATGGCCGCGTTCAACTATCTGTCCGCCATCTACCGCACCGTCCAGCTCACCGTGCAGCAGGCCAACCGGATCGGCGCCACCCTGCCCAAACGGTTGTCTACGGGCGAGGTGGTCAGCATCGGCACCTCGGACATCAACCACATCGGCGGCGCGCTCGACATCACCGCCCGGGGCACCGGCTCGCTGGTCGCCGTGATCACCGTTGGGGTCATCCTGCTCACCACGTCGGTGCCGCTGGGCCTCGTGGTCGTGGTCGGCGTGCCGGTGATGATGCTGATCGCGGGTGCCCTGATCAAACCGCTCCAGCGCCGCCAGCAGGTCTACCGCGACCAGGAGGGCAAGCTGACCACCCGGGCCGGCGACCTGGTCGCCGGCCTCCGGGTGCTGCGCGGCGTCGGTGGCGAGTCGACCTTCGCCGGCCGCTACCGCGCCGAGTCGCAGGATCTGCGGTCGGCCGGCGTACGGGTCGCCCGGATCGAGGCACTCCTCGCGGCGGCGGAGATCCTGCTGCCCGGCATGTTCCTGGTGCTGGTCACCTGGCTCGGCGCCCGGTTCGCCCTGCGCGGCGAGATCAGCGCCGGCGAGCTGGTCGCCCTCTACGGCTACGCGGCGTTCCTGGTCAGCCCCCTGCGCCAGCTCACCGAGGCGATCGACCGGCTGACCCGGGGCCACGTGGCGGCCCGCCGGGTGGTGCGGATGTTCACCCTGGTGCCGGAGTTCACGTCGCCGGCCGCGCCGGTGACCGCACCCCGTGGCCCGCTGGTCGACGCCGAATCCGGGCTCACCGTCCAACCCGGACGGTTGACCGCCATCGCGGCCCGGGAGCCCGCTGACGCGGCCGCGATCGCCGACCGGCTCGGCCGGTTCGCCGACGGGCCGGTGACGCTGTCCGGCGTACCCCTGGCCGATCTCGACCTGGCCGAGGTGCGGCAGCGGATCCTGTTGGCCGACAACGACGCCCGGCTGTTCGCCGGCCCGCTGCGGGACGAGCTCGACCCGGTGGGCAAGGGCGACCGGCACGTGGCGGACGCCCTCGACGCGGCCAGTGCGGCCGACGTGGTCGACGCGCTGCCGGACGGGCTCGACGCCCTGGTCGCCGAGCGCGGCCGCGAGTTCTCCGGTGGCCAGCAGCAGCGGCTCCGGCTGGCCCGCGCACTAGTCGCCGACCCGGAGGCGCTCGTGCTGGTCGAGCCGACCAGTGCCGTCGACGCCCACACCGAGGCCCGGATCGCGGCCCGGCTCGGCGCCGCGCGCGCCGGCCGCACGACGGTCGTCTGCACGACCAGCCCATTGGTGCTCGACCAGGCCGACGAGGTCGCGTTCGTCGCCGACGGCCGGGTGGTGGCCGCCGGCACCCACCGCGACCTGCTGCGCCGCCGCCCCGACTACGCGGCCGCCGTCACCCGGGAGGAAGACGAATGAGCAGGCAACTCCCGGTGGCCGACGCGGACGAGGTGCGCAGGTACGCCCGCAAACTGGTCCGTCGCCACCCTGGGCAGCTAGGACTCGCCCTCGGCCTGCACGGTTTGGCCGCGGTCGCCGGCCTGGTCGCGCCGCGCCTGCTCGGCAACCTGGTGGAAGGCCTTTCCAACGGCGCCACGACCCGCACGGTCGACGGGGTCGCCGTGGCCATCGCGGTGTTCGTGGTGACGCAGGCGTTGCTGACCCGGTTCGCCGCCTTCTGCTCGGCCCGGCTCGGCGAGCGGGTGCTGGCCGAGCTACGCGAGGAGTTCGTCGACCGGATCCTGGCCATCCCACTGTCCACCGTGGAACGCGCTGGCACCGGCGACCTGCTCACCCGCACCTCGCGCGACGTCTCGGCGTTGTCGCACAGTGTCCGCTTCGCGGTGCCGGAGACCCTGATCGCCATCGTCACCACGGTGTTCGTGGTCGGCGCGATCCTGCTCACCAGCCCGCTGCTGGCCCTGCCCTGCCTGATCGCGGTGCCGATGCTCTGGTTCGGCACCCGGTGGTACCTGCGCCGCGCCCCGGCCGGCTACCTGCGGGAGAACGCCGCCTACTCCGACATCACCGACGGCATCAGCGAAACGGTCGAGGGCTCCCGCACGACGGAGGCGCTGCGCCTCCAGGACCGCCGTCGGGCCCGCACCGACAGCGACATCGCCCGGTCGTACGCGGCAGAGAGATACACGCTGATGCTGCGTACCGTCTGGTTCCCGATCGTCGAGGTCGGCTACGTGGTGCCGGTCGTGGCGACGCTGCTCGTCGGCGGCTGGTTCTACCTCGAGGGCTGGGTGACGCTGGGCCAGGTGACCGCCGCGACCCTCTACGTGCAGGCGCTGGTCGACCCGATCGACCGGCTGCTGTCCTGGCTCGACGAGCTTCAGGTCGGCGGCGCGTCGCTGGCCCGGTTGCTCGGTGTCGCGGGCCGGCCCGCGCCGACCGCGGCGACCACCGAAAAGCCGGCCGGCCGCGGCCAGCGCCTCGTCGCGAAGGACGTCCGATACGCCTATGTGGAGGGTCGCGAGGTGCTGCACGGCATCGACCTGACCGTCGAGCCGGGGGAGCGGCTGGCGATGGTCGGCCCGTCCGGTGCCGGCAAGTCGACGCTGGGCCGCCTGCTGGCCGGCATCCACGCGCCCACCGGCGGCACGGTCACCGTCGGCGGCGTCCCGCTGGCGTCGCTGCCGCTCGACGAGCTCCGGTCACATGTGGCGCTGGTGACCCAGGAGCACCACGTGTTCATCGGCACGGTCCGCGACAACCTCGTGATGGCCCGGCCGGGCGCGACCGACGACGAGGTGCGGGCGGCGCTGGCGGCGGTCGACGCGCTCGACTGGGTCGCGACGCTGCCGTCCGATTTGGACACCGTGGTCGGCACCGGTGGCCATGCCGTGCCGCCGGCCCAGGCCCAGCAGCTCGCGTTGGCCCGGCTGGTGCTGGCGGACCCGCACACCCTGGTGCTCGACGAGGCCACCTCGCTGATCGACCCGCGCGCGGCCCGGCATCTGGAGCGGTCACTCGCCGCAGTCCTACAGGGGCGCACCGTGATCGCCATCGCCCACCGGCTGTTCTCGGCGCACGACGCCGATCGGGTCGCGGTGGTGGAGGACGGTCGGATCACGGAGCTCGGTTCACACGCCGAACTCGTCGCCGCCGGGGGCTCGTACGCCGCGCTCTGGCGGTCGTGGCATGGAGAGGAAGGGCATTCAGCCCAGAAACAGCGTCAAAGTCCTTATTCGACAGTGGCGTAATCGCTGGCGCTCAACGGGTAACGGCCATGTAGAGGCCGAGTAACAGCAAGGTCACGGCTGCGACCGCGAAGAGCACAAGTAGGTCACGGCGACCTGTGTGTGGGCTCTCAGGAAGCGGCGGAAGATCGCTGGTCACCACCGATAGATCACGCAGAGTGCTGGCGGCGTAGGCGTTTCCGACACGATCCGTGAACTCGTCGAGACTCAATCGGCCGACCGCCGTGTGCTGCTGTAACAGCTCGACCACGCGCTGTCGATCGTCGTCTGACGCACGAGTATCCAAAGTCAACCTATCCCCTCTCCGCGGGCGAAAGCGTACGCTCTGAGAGCGCTTTCTCGGCTCGCCCGAACGCATAGAAGCCGGTTCCAGTGCCGTGACCGGATCGTTACGGCAGCGTGTCGACCGCGCGAGGTAGCGCGTCAAATGCGCGAGTATTTTGTGTTTCGGATCGCCAGGGTCCGGGAGGTTAACAACGCCGTTCGCCCCCGTGCGGTCCGCTCAACGGCCATGAAGGAGTCCAAGGTTATGCGTAACCGATTTTTGTCGGTCGCCGTCGCCACTATGGCGGTCGGCGCGCTGGCACTTGCGGGTTGTGGATCCGACGACGGCGGCGGCGACGCGGCCGGTGGCGGCACCGCCGCCAAGAAGGTCGGCGTGATCCTGCCCGACGCCGCCACCTCTCCGCGCTGGGAGGCCAACGACCGTCCGCTGCTCAAGGCAGCGTTCGACGGCGCCGGCATCACGGCCAACATCCAGAACGCCGACGGCGACAAGGCCAAGTTCGGCACCCTCTGCGACAGCATGATCAACGAGGGCGTCTCCGTTCTCCTGATCGTCAACCTCGACCCTGACTCCGGCAGCGCCTGCCTGAAGAAGGCCCAGGGCGCCGGCATCAAGACGATCGACTACGACCGCCTGACCCCGGGTGGCGAGGCGTCCTACTACGTCTCCTTCGACAACGTCCAGGTCGGCAAGCTGATGGGCGAGGGCCTGACCAAGTGCCTCACCGACGCTGGCAAGACCAAGGCCAACATCGTTCAGATCAACGGTGACCCGACCGACAACAACGCCTCGCTGTTCAAGCAGGGCTACGTCGAGGCGCTGAAGCCGAAGGTGGACAGCGGCGACTACACCATCGTCGGTGACCAGACCGGTAAGTGGGACGCCACGGTCGCGGGCACCGCGTTCGAGCAGCTCTACACCCAGGCCGGCGGCAAGGTTGACGGCGTTGTCTCGGCCAACGACACCATGGCCCAGGGCATCATCGCCCGCCTGACCGCCAACGGCCTCAACGGCAAGGTGCCGGTCACCGGCCAGGACGCCAGCAAGGAAGGCCTCCAGGCCATCCTGTCCGGCAACCAGTGCATGACCGTCTACAAGGCGATCAAGGTCGAGGCCGACACCGCCTCCAAGCTGGCCATCGCGCTGATCAACGGCCAGACCCCGGGCAGCGACCTGGTCAACGGCTCGGTCAAGGACACCGTCCTGAACAAGGACGTCCCCTCGGCGCTCGCCACCCCGAAGGCCATCTACAAGGACTCCGTCAAGGACGTCATCGCCGACGGCTTCTGGAAGGCCAGTGACATCTGCACCGGCCAGTACGCCGCGCTCTGCACCTCGGCAGGCGTTCAGTAACTAACCGCCAAGGGCCCGGCAGGCGAGACCTGCCGGGCCTCTGGGCGCTTACGGCCACGGTTACTGCCGGGCCGGGAAACAACTAGTGAGGTGACCATGACGGTGCCGGAGGGTGCTGCGGGGGCGGCGACGGCGACGGAGGATGCCGCGCCGCTGCTGTCGCTGCGCGGGATCAACAAGAGCTTCGGCGCGGTCCACGTTCTACAGGACGTGGACTTCGATGCATATGCGGGACAGGTGACGGCGCTCGTCGGCGACAACGGCGCGGGCAAAAGCACCCTGATCAAGGGGATCGCCGGCAGTCAGCCGTTCGATTCCGGGGAGTACGTCTTCGACGGCCGGCAGGTCTCGGTGACCAATCCCAAGCACGCCAACGAACTCGGCATCGAGGTCGTCTACCAGGACCTGGCGCTCTGCGACAACCTGGACATCGTCGACAACCTGTTCCTCGGCCGCGAGGTCACGAAGAACGGCATCCTCGACGAGGCGACCATGGAACGCCGGGCCCAGGAAACGCTCGCGGGGCTGTCGGTCCGCACGGTCAAGTCGATCCGTCAGGTGGTCGCCAGCCTCTCCGGTGGCCAGCGCCAGACGGTGGCGATCGCCCGCGCGGTGATCTGGAACTCCAAGCTCGTGGTGCTCGACGAGCCGACGGCCGCCCTCGGCGTCGCGCAGACCGAGCAGGTGCTGCGGCTGGTGCGCCAGTTGGCCGACAACGGCCTCGCGGTCGTGCTGATCAGCCACAACCTCAACGACGTGTTCCAGGTGGCCGACCGGATCTCGGTCCTCTACCTGGGCCGGCTGGCGGCACAGATGAAGACCAAGGACGTCAAGAGCAACCAGGTCGTCGAGGTCATCACGACCGGACGGTCGGATGCCATCGGTGGCATCACCAACGGCAACGGGGAGTTGAAATGACCGCCCCGACGAAGGTCGAGACGACCGAAAAGCACGTCGAGGAGACCGGCCCGAGCAACCCGCTGGTCGCCGCGTTCGGCAACTGGTGGGCCCGGGTCCGCGGCGGCGACGCCGGCTCCCTGCCCGCGCTGCTCGGCATCGTCGCGCTGGTCATCGTGTTCGCGGCGTTGCGCCCCAACACGTTCACCAACGCGTTCAACTTCGCCAACCTGATCCACCAGGCGGCGGCCGTCATCGTCATCGCGATGGGCCTGGTCTTCGTCCTGCTGCTGGGCGAGATCGACCTCTCCGCCGGTTATACGGCCGGCACGGCGGCGGCGGTGATGGGCGTCGTGGTCACCCGCTGGGGTTGGTCCTGGCCCGTCGGCCTCCTGGCCTGTCTGGTCACCGGTGCCGTCGTCGGCCTGGTGATCGGTCTGCTGGTAGCCAAGCTGGGCATCCCGTCGTTCGTCGTGACGCTGGCGGCGTTCCTCGCCCTGCAGGGCGTGCTGCTTCAGTTGATCGGCGAAGGCGGCACGATCGCGATCCGCGACGACACGCTGCGGGCGATCAACAACAACGACATGCCGGTCTGGTTGGGCTGGGCGCTGTTCGCGTTGGTGGTCGGTGGCTACGCGGCGATCGTGCTCCGGCGCGGTGCGAAGCGGCGGTCCAGCGGCCTGACCTACGAGGCGATCCAGGTGACCCTGGCCAAGATCGCCGCGTTGGCCGTGCTGCTCGGCCTGATGACCTACTGGCTGAGCATCGAGCGCAGCCGGAACCCCGCGATCACCTCGATCAAGGGTGTTCCGATCGTGGTCGCGGTGCTGCTGGTCCTGTTGGTCGGCCTGACCTTCGTGCTGACCAAGACGTCGTTCGGCCGGCACGTCTACGCGACGGGTGGCAACGCTGAGGCGGCCCGACGGGCCGGCATCAACGTGGGGCTGGTCAAGCTGGCCTGCTTCGTGATCGCCTCGACGTTGGCGGCGGTCGGCGGCATCATGCTCGCCAGCCGCGACAACTCGATCTCGCCCTCGACCGGTGGCGCCTCGACCCTGCTGTACGCGGTGGGCGCGGCCGTCATCGGTGGCACGAGCCTCTTCGGTGGCAAGGGCCGGATCGTCGACGCGATCCTCGGTGGCCTGGTGATCGCGATCATCATCAACGGCATGGGTCTGCTCAACCAGCCGTCGAGCGTTGTCTACATGGTGACCGGCCTGGTCCTGCTGGTGGCGGCCAGCGTCGACGCGATCTCGCGCCGGCGTGCCCGCTCCACCGGTCGGGTCTGACCGATCCACTGCGAAAGGCCCCTGACGGCTACGGCCGTCGGGGGCCTTAGCTTGTGGCGATGGCGGCGACCGCGGCGCCGGTGAGGTGGACCAGGTCCGTGGGGGACAGCTCGAGCTGAAGGCCGCGTTTGCCGGCCGAGACGAAGATCGTCTCGAAGGCCAGGGCCGAGTCGTCGAGCACCACCGGGAGCTTGGAGCGCTGTCCGAGCGGGGAGATGCCGCCGGTGACGTAGCCGGTCGCGCGTTCGGCCGCCGCCGGTTCGGCCATCGCGGCGCGCTTGCCGCCCAGCGCGGCCGCCAGTGCCTTGAGGTCGAGGGTGCGGGCCACCGGGACCACACCCACGCCCAACTGGCCGTCGACGGTCGCGATCAGGGTCTTGAAGACCCGCGGCGGGTCGATGCCCAGTGCCGCCGCGACCGCCTCGCCGTAGCCCGAGGTCTTCGGGTCGACGTCATAGGGATGCGTCGTGAACGGGACCTTCTCGCGGGTCAACACCACCGTCGCGGGGGTTCCCTGCGCTCGTTTGGCCACCTTCGAAGGTTATCGGTGTCGCGAGCACGGCCACGTGCGCACCCGCCACCCGGGTCAGCAGCAGCGAGATCGAGGTGCGTCCGCGCAGCCGCAGGTCGCGCCGGAACTGCGCCGGGTCCAGCGCCGACCCGCGCTTGAGGATCTCCACCGTGCCCACGTCGCGGGCGCGGAGCTCGGCCCGGAGGCGCTTCAGCGAGAACGGCAGCACGTCGGTCACCGCGAAGCAGCGGCCGAGGGTGGTCGGCACCGGCGAGTCGGTCCACACGTACGCGATGGTCGGGTCCCCGATCCGGCCCCCGACGGTGGCGGCGAACTCGGCGACCAGACCCGCGCGGACCACCGCGCCGTCGGGGTCGTAGAGATAACCGCCGGCCGGGCCGACCGGTGCCGCCGAAGCGCCCGAGCCGGTCAGCGAGAAAGCCACCCCGGCGCGCAGCACCGTGGCCCGTCGGGGCACCGTCGCCAGTGAGCCGCACCACAGCGTTGCCTCGACCACGTCGCGGTCGACGCTGACGAGCTCGGTCTCCGCGCCCGCCGGCACCCGGGCGTGGTCGAAGCCGGGCGCCACCTTGACAGCCAACCGCGGCACCCGGGCCGCCAGCCCTTCGACGAAGTCCCAAGGCGGCGAGTACGCGGCCGGGTCGAACACCCGCCGGCCACCGGTCGAACGTCGCGCGGGGTCGCAGAACACCGCGTCGAAGCCGCTGACGTCGAAGGTCGTGGCATCCGCGCGGACCACCTCGAACAGGCCGGCGCCGTTGGCGGCGGCGACGGTGGCGGTGGTCTCGTCGATCTCGACGCCGACGACCCGGATCCCGGCCCGGGCGGCGGCCAGCGCGTCAGCGCCGATCCCGCAGCCCAGGTCGGCCAGCGACCGCACTCCGGCCGCGACCAGCCGGTCGGCCCGCCGCCTTGCCACCACCGATCGGGTCGCTTGTTCCAGCCCGGCCCGGGTGAAGAACAGACGACTCGCCTCGGCGCCGAACTTCGCCGCCGCTTGCCGGCGTAGCGTGGCCTGAGTGAGCGCGGCGGCCGCGAGGTCGGGCGGCACGCCCGCCGAGCGCAGCGCCGCTGCGGCGGCGAGCGGGTCGCCCCCGGCCAGGTCGGTCGCCGCTGCCAGGGCGGCTTCGCCATCGGGGGTACGCAGGTCCTGCAGGTCCACGGAGTGATTCTCCAGGGTGTGGCGAGCTGGCACTCTCCTTGACGGAGTGCTAGTCGCGGAATAACCTGCGATTAGCACTCTCAGTCTGAGGGTGCCAACAACGCCAGGCAGGTCCGGCTCCCGCGACGACGGTCCCGCCCTGGTGGCATGAGGCTAATTGGCGCCGGTCGGATCCTCGGCCGGCTACGAACCTGATACCCCAGGAGGGTATGCCCGTGACTACCGCGACCAAGGTTGCGATCAAGCCGCTCGAGGACCGGATTCTCGTCCAGGCCAACGAGGCTGAGACGACCACGGCGTCGGGCATCGTGATCCCCGACACCGCCAAGGAGAAGCCGCAAGAGGGCACCGTCAAGGCCGTCGGCCCGGGCCGCGTCGACGACAACGGCAACCGCGTTCCGGTTGACGTCAAGGTCGGCGACACGGTGATCTACTCCAAGTACGGCGGCACCGAGGTCAAGTACGCCGGCGAGGAGTACCTGGTGCTCTCCGCCCGCGACGTCCTCGCGGTCATCGAGAAGTAACTGATCACAAGCTGAACTGCGTGGCGCCCCGGACCGGTTATGCCCGGGCCGGGGCGTCGTGCGTTTGAAGGGACTTAAATGGCGAAGATCCTGAGCTTCTCGGATGACGCCCGACACCTGCTCGAGCACGGCGTCAACGCCCTCGCGGACACGGTCAAGGTCACCCTCGGCCCGCGCGGACGCAACGTCGTCCTCGACAAGAAGTTCGGTGCTCCGACGATCACCAACGATGGCGTGACCATCGCCAAGGAGATCGAGCTCTCCAACCCCTACGAGAACCTGGGCGCCCAGCTCGTCAAGGAGGTGGCGACCAAGACCAACGACGTAGCTGGTGACGGCACCACCACCGCGACGGTGCTCGCCCAGGCCATGGTCCGCGAGGGCCTGCGCAACGTCGCCGCCGGCGCGAGCCCGAGCGACCTCAAGCGTGGCATCGACGCCGCCGCCAACGCGGTGTCCGAGGCCCTGCTGGCCAAGGCCGCCGACGTCGACACCAAGGGCTCCATCGCCAACGTCGCCACCATCTCGGCGCAGGACGCCACGATCGGCGAGCTGATCTCCGAGGCGATGGAGAAGGTCGGCCGCGACGGTGTCATCACCGTCGAGGAGGGCTCGACGCTGGCCACCGAGCTCGAGGTGACCGAGGGTCTGCAGTTCGACAAGGGCTTCATCTCCCCGCACTTCGTGACCGACGCGGAGGCGCAGGAGGCGGTGCTCGACGAGCCGTACATCCTGATCACCACCCAGAAGATCTCCGCGGTCGAGGACCTGCTCCCGCTGCTGGAGAAGGTCGTCCAGACCGGCAAGCCGCTGCTGCTCGTGGCCGAGGACGTCGAGGGCCAGGCGCTCGCGACGCTCGCGGTCAACGCGGTGCGCAAGACGCTGAAGATCGCCGCCGTCAAGGCGCCGGGCTTCGGTGACCGCCGCAAGGCGATGCTCCAGGACATGGCGATCCTGACCGGCGGCGAGGTGATCGCCCCCGAGCTTGGCTACAAGCTCGACCAGGTCGGTCTCGACCAGCTCGGCTCGGCCCGGCGCATCGTCATCGACAAGGACAACACCACCGTCATCGACGGCGGCGGCAACAGCACCGACGTCGCCGAGCGGGTCTCCCAGATCCGCAAGGAGATCGAGGCTTCCGACTCCGACTGGGACAAGGAAAAGCTGGCCGAGCGGCTGGCCAAGCTGTCCGGCGGCATCGCGGTGATCAAGGCCGGCGGCGCCACCGAGGTGGAGCTCAAGGAGCGCAAGCACCGCATCGAGGACGCCATCGCGGCGACCAAGGCCGCGGTCGAGGAGGGCACCGTCCCCGGCGGCGGCGCCGCCCTGGTGCAGATCGTCTCCGTGCTCGACGGCGACCTGGGCCTGACCGGCGACCAGAAGACCGGTGTCTCGATCGTCCGCAAGGCGCTCAACGAGCCGCTGCGCTGGATCGCCGAGAACGCCGGCCACGACGGCTACGTCGTCGTCGAGAAGGTTCGCGGCAAGGAGTGGGGCTACGGCCTCAACGCCGCGACCGGCGAGTTCGTCGACCTGGCCAAGGCCGGCATCATCGACCCGGTCAAGGTGACCCGCAACGCGGTGCTCAACGCCGCGTCGATCGCCGGCCTGCTGCTCACCACCGAGAGCCTGGTGGTCGAGAAGCCGGAGCGTTCGGAGCCCTCCGAGGGCGGCCACGGCCACGGCCACGGCCACCAGCACGGCCCGGGCTTCTGACCCGAGCAAGCCAAGAACGATCCGCGCGGCCGGGGGGATCCCCGGCCGCGCGGTCGTAGGAGCACACT
The DNA here is from genome assembly GCF_900107455.1 of Asanoa ishikariensis. Taxonomy (GTDB): domain Bacteria; phylum Actinomycetota; class Actinomycetes; order Mycobacteriales; family Micromonosporaceae; genus Asanoa; species Asanoa ishikariensis. The sequence continues at coordinate 1,170,934 of NZ_FNQB01000001.1, forward strand.
TGCTGCCGTGACCCGCAAGTCGTGGAAGTTCGGTGCGCTGGCCGGAGTCGCCGCCGCCGCCGTCGCACTCGGCCTGGCCGAGGTGGTCGCCGTGGTGACCGGGTCGCGCAGCGCCCCGCTGGTCGCCGTCGGCGGCGTGGTCGTCGACCACGTTCCGGAGTCCCTCAAGCAGTTCGCGATCACCCTGTTCGGCGTACACGACAAGACCGCCCTGCTGGTCGGCACCGCGATCCTGCTCGGCCTGTTCGCCGCGGTGATCGGCGCGCTCTGCGTCCGTTGGCTGTGGGCCGGCTTCGCCGGCATCGGCGTGTTCGCCGCGGTGGGTGTCGCCGCCGCGCTGACCCGCCCCGACGCCGGACCCGCGGCCGCCCTGCCGGCCCTGCTCGGTGCGGCCGCCGCCGGCGCCACACTCTGGCTGCTCGTGGTGGGTCCGCTGGCCCCGGCCGAGGTGACCGAGCTGGTCGCGCCGAGCGTCCAGGAAGAGGAAGAGGCGCTCGCCGGCCGGCGCCGGTTCCTCCGGGGCGGCCTGCTGTTCATCGCCGGTGCGGTCGCACTCGGTTTCGCCGGGCGCTGGCTCTCGACCCGGCGCAGCGTCTCCACGGCCCGGGCCGAGGTGCGGTTGCCGGCTCCGGCCACCCCCGCGCCCGAGGTGCCGGCCGGTGCGGACCTGCGGCTGGCCGACCTGGCGTCCTACGTCACTCCGAACGACGCGTTCTACCGCATCGACACCGCGCTCGTGGTGCCGCAGGTCGACCCGACGGACTGGACGCTGCGGATCCACGGCCGGGTGCGCAAGGAGCTTCGGCTGACCTACGCGGACCTGCTGGCCCGGCCGATGGTCGAGCGCTACGTCACCCTGGCCTGCGTGTCCAACGAGGTCGGCGGCGACCTGATCGGCAACGCGCGCTGGCTCGGCGTACCCCTTAAGCAGCTCTTGGACGAGGCCCAGCCGCTCGACGGCGCGGATCAGGTGGTCGGTCGGTCGGCCGACGGCTGGACCTGTGGCACGCCGACCGCGGTCATGCGCGACGGCCGCGACGCGCTGCTGGCCGTCGGCATGAACGGGGCGCCGCTGCCGATCGAACACGGCTTCCCCGTACGCGTCGTCGTGCCCGGCCTGTACGGCTACGTCTCCGCGACCAAATGGGTCGTCGAGCTCGAGCTGACCAGCTTCGCCGACTACGACGCCTACTGGGTGCCGCGCGGGTGGTCGGCCCAGGGTCCGATCAAGACACAGTCCCGGATCGACACCCCGCGCGGACGCAACGGACTGCGGCCCGGCCCGGTCACCGTCGCCGGAGTCGCGTGGGCGCAGCACCGTGGCGTCGCCAAGGTCGAGGTGCAGGTCGACGAGGGGCTGTGGCAGGAGGCCCGGCTGGCCAGCGCGGTCTCCGACGACACCTGGGTGCAGTGGTCATGGAACTGGGAGGCCACGGCGGGCGACCACGAGCTACGGGTCCGGGCCACCGACAAGACCGGAGCGACGCAGACCTCGCAACCGGCCGACGTGGTGCCGGACGGGGCGACCGGCTACCACAGCGTCGCGGTCACCGTCGGATGAACAGCGGTCCGGGACCTCGACGGGTCCCGGACCGGAAGAATGGAACTGTCAGCTCGCGCGGCGCTGCGCCGGCGCGGGGGACGGCCGGAGCACGGCCGGCACCGCTGACTTGTGTGGGCGGCCGAGACGGGCCTCGAGCCGTTCGACGTCGACCCGGATCTGCCGGCGGTCGGCCAGGTCCTCCCAGCCCATCGCCAGCAGGCGGAGCCGTTCGGACTCGCTGAAACCGCCCCAGACGCCGTAGGGCTCGCGCACCGAGAGGGCATGCGCGGCGCACTCGGCACGCACCGGGCAGGCGCCACACACCTGCTTGGCCTTGAGCTCACGACGGTTGCGGGACGATCCGCGTTCTCCGTCGGGATGGAAGAACTGGGCACTGTCGCGGCCCCGGCAGGAACCGAGTCGCTGCCAGTCCCAACGCTCGTCGATGGGACCGGGCAGCCTGCGTACGTTGGACATCGGCACCCCTCCTTCCGCGCGCGCCTCCGCGCCGTACTGGACTAGGGGAGTCACTACCCCAGGCGATGTGAACTCACACGTGCCTGATCGATTCCTTGGGCGCACCTATCGCATCGGCGTGGCGAACTGTCCGGAACTTTCCTGTTCTTTCCACTGAAACGCCGTAATGATCTCAGCGCTGCGTGGTCCTCTTCTATGAGGAGAGGAGGACCACCGTGCGTACTGTCCTCGTTTGCGTTCGGACATCGCAGGCCGCGCAGAACGTCAATGCGGCAGCGGCTCGGCTCGGAGTAGCCGGCGCCGTGAGAACTGCGGTATCCGAGCCCGAGGTATTGCTCCGTCTCGCCGAGCGCCCCGCTGATGTGGTGCTCGCGGACACAGCCGTCACCAGACCGGACACCGTCGGATTCACCCAGCGCGTGCTGGGCCGAGCACCGGGGGCGACGATCGTGCTCTTCGGGTCAGAGGACCCGAGGATCGCGGCCGCCGCCGTCAACGCCGGAGCCCGAGCCTTGATCCAGGGCGGTGACCAGGATCTGGTCAGCGTCGTAGCCAAGGCCGTGCTGCTGCTCTGCGTCGCCGGCCGGGTGCCGGCCGCCGTCGGCAGTCTCGCCGGCGCCGCGGGCACCCGCAACGCCGGGCCGATGCGGATGCAGGCCGGCGTGGGTGCCGGACATCCACAGATCGGCCTCGCCGAGTCGACCGCCGTCGTCCCGGTGCAGCGCGGAGACGTGGGCCCCGGCATGGACGTCCGCGACAACGCCGAGGAAGGTCGTTACTTCGGCGGCCAGCCGGACCCGGTCAACCGCTACGGCGCGCGTGAGGAGCCGGTCACCCGGCGAGCCGCGCTCACCGAGCGGGAGCTCCAGGTGCTTCGCGGCATGGCCGATGGCAAGAGCAATGCCGAGATCGGGCGTGAGTTGTTCGTGTCGGAAGACACGGTGAAGACCCACGCCCGGCGGCTGTTCCGGAAGCTGGGCGCGCGTGACCGCGCGCACGCCGTTGCCGCCGGCTTCCGATCGGGCCTCGTGGCCTGACTCACGCACCGACCGGCCGCACCCCTCTCCTTGGCCGGTCAGGTGTGAGGCGACTTACGATCCCGGGCTGCCCGGTTCGCCGGGTAGCTCGGGATCGTCGGCTTCATCGGCTTCGTCGGCCAGGGTGTCGTGCACGCCGTCGGCGTAACCCTTGGCGTACTCCCAGGTGACGTAATGGTCGGGATCGGGATCGTAGGCGGGCTCGTGCACCCTGGGCCGACCTGAGCTCAGCAGGTGACGCAGGTTGCCGCGGAGCAGGTCCCAATCGAAATAGTGGGGTTCGTGGCAGTCTTCGCACTCTATGACCAGCCCACGAATCCCGACCGGACCAAGCAGCGCCTGGTAAACCTCGAGATCGGCAAGGTCTTCGAGCACGTCCTGCCGCTCGACCTCGGTCAATGGGTCGAGAGTCGGGTCGTCGTCGCCCGCGTCGTCAGACAGGCCCGCGGCGGGGTCGTCCTTGAACGGATCGATGGGCTCGTCGTTCACCCTTCCCACCGTAGTCGTTTTCCGGCCCATCGCGCCTGCCCGGAGCGGGGCGCGCCGGCCGGGCCGCGCGCCCGCGCGGGTAGCATGGCGTATCGCGCCGCTGAGGGGACAAACCATGGACAACTCGCCCGTCAACGACCTGCCGGTCGGCACCTTCGGAGACCCGGGAGCGGGCTCCGCGGCGACCGTGCCGCTTGGTCTGACCTTCGACGACGTCCTGCTCCAGCCCGGTGAGAGCGATGTCGTGCCGAGTCAGGTCGAGACCGGCACCTTCCTCACCCGCAACGTGCGTCTCGGCATTCCCCTCATGTCCAGCGCGATGGACACCGTGACCGAGGCCCGCATGGCGATCGCGATGGCCCGCAACGGCGGCATCGGCGTGCTGCACCGCAACCTGTCGATGGAAGACCAGGCGCTCCAGGTCGACCTGGTCAAGCGGTCCGAGGCCGGCATGATCACCAACCCGGTGACCTGCAGCCCCGACGACACCATCCGCGACGTCGACGCGCTCTGCGGGCGCTACCGCATCTCTGGCGTTCCCGTGGTCGACAACGCCGGTGCGCTGGTGGGCATAGTGACCAACCGCGACATGCGCTTCGTCACCAACGGCAACACCCCCGTGCACGAGGTCATGACCCGGATGCCCCTGATCACCGCCGGGGTCGGTGTGACCAAGACCGAGGCCCTCGACCTCCTGCGCCAGCACAAGATCGAGAAGCTGCCCCTGGTCGACGACAGCGGCCGGCTGCGCGGGCTGATCACCGTCAAGGACTTCACCAAGAGCGAGCAGTTCCCGAACGCCACCAAGGACGACGCCGGCCGGCTGCGGGTCGCGGCCGCCGTGGGCGTCGGTGACGAGGCCTACAAGCGCGCCCGGCTGCTCATCGACGCCGGTGTCGACGTGCTGATGGTCGACAGCTCACACGGCCACAGCCGCAACGTGCTGGAGATGGTCGCGCGGCTCAAGCGCGAGACCCAGGTCGAGGTCGTGGGCGGCAACGTCGCGACGTACGCGGGTGCCAAGGCGCACATCGAGGCCGGCGCCGACGCGGTCAAGGTCGGCATCGGTCCGGGCGCGATCTGCACCACGCGGGTCGTCGCCGGCGTCGGCGTCCCGCAGATCACCGCGATCATGGAGGCCACCCGGGCCGCCCGCCCGGCCGGCGTGCCGGTGATCGCCGACGGCGGCATCCAGTTCTCCGGTGACATCGCCAAGGCGATCGTGGCCGGCGCCCACTCGGTGATGCTGGGCAGCCTGCTGGCCGGGTGCGAGGAGAGCCCCGGCGAGCTGATCTTCATCAACGGCAAGCAGTTCAAGTCGTACCGGGGAATGGGCTCGCTGGGCGCGATGCAGTCGCGTGGCCAGGGCCGGTCCTACTCCAAGGACCGCTACTTCCAGGACGACGTGCTGTCCGAGGACAAGCTGGTGCCGGAGGGCGTCGAGGGTCAGGTGCCCTACCGCGGCCCGCTGTCCCAGGTGGCGCACCAGCTCATCGGCGGCCTGCGGGCGGCCATGGGCTACGTGGGCGCGGAGGACATCACCGAGATGCACCGGCGTGGCCAGCTCATCCGGATCACCGCGGCCGGGCTCAAGGAGAGCCACCCGCACGACATCCAGATGACCGTCGAGGCACCCAACTACCACACCCGCTGACCTTTACAGGAGACCCCCGTGCGTGACGTGGTCGAGATCGGCTTGGGGAAGACCGCGCAGCGCGGCTATCACCTGGACGACATCGCTATCGTGCCGAGCCGGCGTACCCGCGACGTCGACGACGTGTCGACGTCGTGGCAGCTCGACGCCTATCCCTTCAAGATCCCCTGCGTGGGGCACCCGAGCGACGCCACGATGAGCCCGGCCTCCGCCGTGGCCCTTGGGCGGCTCGGCGGCCTCGGCGTGCTCAACGTCGAGGGCCTGTGGACCCGCTACGAGGACCCGAGCAAGATCCTCGACGAGCTGGCCGCCCTCGACGAGGACTCCCCGGCGACCCGCCGGCTGCAAGAGGTCTACGCCGAGCCGATCCGGCCCGAGTTGATCGTCGAGCGGGTCCGCGAGATCCGTGAGGGCGGTGTCACCGTCGCGGTCCGGGTGTCTCCGCAGCACACCCTCGCGCTGGCCCCGGTGATCCTCGACGCGGGCGTCGACCTGCTGGTCATCCAGGGCACGCTGGTCTCGGCCGAGCACGTCTCGACCACCGACGAGCCGCTCAACCTCAAGGAGTTCATCGCCGACCTCGACCTGCCGGTCATCGTGGGCGGTTGCACCGACTACAAGACCGCGCTGCACCTGATGCGCACCGGCGCCGCCGGCGTGATCGTCGGGGTGGGCGCCGACGAGTGGTCGACCACGGACACCGTGCTCGGCATCCGGGTGCCGATGGCCACCGCGATCGCCGACGCGGCCGCGGCCCGCCGTGACTACCTCGACGAGACCGGCGGCCGCTACGTGCACCTGATCGCCGACGGCGACGTGCAGACCTCCGGCGACATCGCCAAGGCGCTCGGCTGCGGTGCCGACGCGGTGATGCTCGGCGAGCCGCTCACCCAGGCGGCCGAGGCGCCGGCGAACGGCGCCTGGTGGCACTCGGTGTCCAGCCACCCGAAGCTGCCCCGGGGCGCCTTCGGCGTCGCCGGCCCGCCGCTGGGGAGCCTGGAGCAGTTGCTGTACGGCCCCGCCGACGACCCGGACGGCCAGCTCAACCTGTTCGGCGGTCTCAAGCGCGCGATGGCCAAGTGTGGCTACCGCGACCTCAAGGAGTTCCAGAAGGTCGGCCTGGTCATCGACCGCTAAGGCCCATACTGGGGCTTATGTCCGAACCAGCGGACGACGTGCGGGAGCGGCGCGGTCGGGGACTCGACCGCGCCATCTCGTTCAGCGACGCGGTCATGTCGATCGCGCTCACCCTGCTCGTGCTGCCGCTGGTCAACATCGCCACCGACAATCCGGAAGAGCCGGTCGTCCACCAGCTCGGCCGGTTCTCGCCCGAGATCCTCGGCTTCCTCGTCTCGTTCCTGGTGATCGCGCAGTTCTGGGGCGCCCACCGCAGGCTGTGGGAGTACCTCGTCGACTACGACGAGACGCTGCTCACGATCAACACCTTCTGGCTGCTGTTGATCGTCTTCCTTCCGTACCCGACCGCCCGGCTGTTCACCGAGGAGGCGACGAACGATGGCGCGGCGATCTTCTACCTGCTCGTGCTCCTGGGCATCGGGCTCCTGATGCTGTTCGAGGCCTGGTACGTCGCTGTGCACCCGAGGCTGCGGCACGCCGGGGACCGACGTTCGCTGCGGGAGCAGCTCCTGCCGACCGTCGGCACCACCGGGGTGTTCGCCCTGGCCATCCTGCTCACGCTGGTCAACCGCGAAGTCGGGCTGGTGTCCCTGGTCCTGCTGGTCCTGGTGCAGCGGTTTCAGCGGCAAGTACGACCGTCTCGCCGCCAACCGCGTCGTGAGACGCGCCCGTGACTCCCGAAAGTTAGGCTCTGGTGATGATGATCAGGCGATCGGCACTCGCCGTCCTGACGGTCCTGACCATCGGCGGCGCTGCCGCCTGCACCGACTCCGGCCAGGCCGACGAGGGTTTCGCGCCCGGCGCCGCCGGCATCGGAGACCCCTACTTCCCGACGTACGGCAACGGCGGCTACGACGTCACCAACTACGCGCTGGCGCTGCGCTACGACCCGGCCAGTGACCGCCTCGAGGGCACCGCGAAGATCACCGCCACGGCGACGCAGAACCTGTCCCGGTTCAACCTGGACTTCCGTGGTCCGGAGGTCTCGGCGGTCACCGTGGACGGCGCCGCCGCGCAGCAGAAGCGCGAGACCGACGAACTGGTGGTCACGCCGAAGAGCGGGCTGCGCAAGGGCAGCAGCTTCACCACCGCGGTGACGTACGCGGGTGTGCCGCAGCCGATCACCAGCCCGGAGCTGGGCACCGGCGGCTGGCTGGCCACCGCGACCGGGGCGATCGCGCTGGGCCAGCCCGAGTCGGCGAGCAGTTGGTACCCGGTCAACGACCACCCCAGCGACAAGGCGACCTGGGCGCTGGAGATGACCGTCCCCTCCACCATCTCCGCGCTGAGCAACGGCGTGCCGGGGGAGAAGACCGAGAAGGACGGCTGGACCACTTGGCGGTGGACCGAGACCGAACCGATGGCCAGCTACCTGTCCACCGTGGTGATCGGCAACTACCGGGTCACCACCGGCACGCACCAGGGCAAGCCGATCGTGACGGCTGTCGACGCCGGGCTGCCCCGCGATTCCAACGCGGACAAGGCGATGGCCCGCACCGGCGAGGTCGCCGACTTCCTGGCCACCCAGTTCGGGCCGTACCCCTTCGACGCGTACGGCGGCATCGTGGTCGTCGACGGCCGGATCCGGTACGCGCTGGAGACCCAGTCCCGCCCGGTCTACAGCGACTCCTTCTTCGGCAGCTCGACCAGCGAGTGGGTGGTGGCGCACGAGCTCGCACACCAGTGGTTCGGCGACAGCGTGTCGATCGCGGCGTGGAAGGACATCTGGCTCAACGAGGGCTTCGCCACCTACGCCGAGTGGCTGTGGTCGGAGCACGACACCGGGGTGCCGGTCCAGACCTCCTTCGACAAGGCGTACGACACCGTCACCTGGACCGACCCGACCTACGACCCGGGTCGGACGGGGATGTTCGGCAACTCGGTCTACATCCGGGGCGGGCTGACCGTCCACGCGCTGCGGCTCGAGGTCGGCGACGACGCGTTCTTCCGGATCCTCCAGGAGTGGACCAGCCAGAAGCGCAACGCCACCGCGACCACCGACGAGTTCATCGCGCTGGCCGAGCGGATCGCCGGCAAGCCGCTGCGCGACTTCCTGATGACCTGGCTGACCTCGAAGACCGCCCCGCCGAAGCCGGCGAACTAGCGCTTCACCACCAGCTTCGGATGGGCCTTGAGGTATGCGTCCGCCTTGCCCGTCCGGAGGGCCTTGATGAAGTCCCGGCCTTCCTTGGTGAGCTGCTCGCCGCGGTAGCCGCCGCCGCTGCCCACGCCGCCACCCGGCAGCGAGACCAGCTTCAGCGTCTCCGGGCGCAGCTTGGACAGGGCGAAGCCGTACTCGACCGGGGTGCGCTCGCCGGCGATCACGTCGACCGAACCGCCCAGCGCCTTGAACAGGCGTTGGATCGCGTCGGCATCAGTGGGCAGGCCCGTCGACAGCGCCTTCGCCAGGATCGCCTTGATCAGTTGCTGCTGGTGCCGCTGCCGGGCGTAGTCGCCACCGGCGGTGTAGCGCTGCCGGGCGTAGTCGATCGCCTGCCAGCCGGCGAAGTGCCGGTTGCCCGGGTTGTAGGTCGCCTGCGGCCCCACGTAGTCGCCGCCGCGCAGCGTCCGCGGCTTCCCGTTGGGCTGCCGGTGCTTCGAGACCACCTTCTGGTCGACGTACAGGTCGACGCCGCCGAGCTCGTTGATCAGCTTTTCGAAGCCGCCGAAGTTGAGGATCGCGCCGGCCTGGAACTTCTTGATCCCGGTGTACTTGCTGACCGTCTGGCTCAGGAGCTGAAAACCCTGCGCGGCCGAGGGCTCGCCCTTGCCCCGCCGGCTCCCGTAGCTCATCGCGTGGGTCAGCTTCGTCGTGCCGCCCCGGTAACCCGCCTTCGGGAACGCCGGGATGTCGACGACCAGGTCACGCGGCAGCGAGAACAGGTAGCCGCTCTCGAGGTCCGCGTTGACGTGCAGGATCAGGACCGCGTCGGCGTGCGGCTCCCAGCCTTTGACGGAGACGCGGGTGTCGACGCCGACCAGCAGGAGGTCGAGCGGCCCGCGCATATCGGCGCCGGGTTGGACGGTCGGCGTCGGGCTCGGGGCGGGTGCCGGCGCGCTCTCGGTCGGCGCATTGGACGGCGCGGCTTTTGGTGTCGCCTCGTCACTTCGGGTCGCCGCGAACACCGCGCCACCGATCAGCAGCACCGCGACCACCGCCGCCGCGACCAGGAGCACGGGCCTGCGCCCGCGCAGCCGCTGCCAGAATTTGTGCGCTTCGTTCCCCGTGCCAGTCACGCGAAAATGATGACGGGATTTCACGATGGCGCAATACCTACCGGCCGGTAATGATGAGGGCATGCGGTACGACGTGGTCGTCATCGGCTCCGGCTTCGGGGGCAGCGTGGCCGCGTTGCGCCTGGTGGAGAAGGGTTATTCGGTCCTCGTGCTGGAGGCCGGGCGGCGGTTCGCCGACGACGAGCTGCCGGCGACCTCCTGGCGGCTGCGGCGCTTCCTGTGGGCACCCCGGCTGCGCTGCTTCGGCATCCAGCGGATCGACGTGCTGCGCCCGGCCAGCCGGAGGGCCGCCGGCGACAAGGTCCTGGTGCTCTCCGGCGCCGGGGTCGGCGGCGGGTCGCTGGTCTACGCCAACACGCTCTACGAGCCGCTGCCGGACTTCTACACCGACCCGCAGTGGCAGGGCATCGCCGACTGGCAGGCCGAGCTGGCGCCCCACTACGACCAGGCCAAACGGATGCTGGGCGTCGCGACGTACCCGCTGACGACCGCCGCGGACCGCGCGATGCGCGCGGTGGCTGACCGGATGGGTGCCGGTTCGACGTTCCACCCGACGCCGGTCGGCATCCACTTCGGGCGGCCGGGCGAGACCGTCGACGACCCCTACTTCGGCGGGGCCGGGCCGGCGCGCACGGGCTGCCTGCACTGCGGAGCCTGCATGACCGGCTGCCGGCACGGCGCCAAGAACAGCCTGGTGAAGAACTACCTGTGGCTGGCGGAGCGGCTGGGCGCGGAAGTGCGGCCCCTGACGACGGTGACCGGGGTGGGGCCGCTTTCCTCCGGGTACGCGGTCTCCACTGTTCGCACCGGCGGCCGGCGGCGGAGTGTCGTCGAGGCCGACCAGGTGGTGTTCGCGGCCGGGGCGCTCGGGACGGTCCGGCTCCTGTTCTCGTCGTCGCGCGCGCTGCCCGGTCTCTCTTCCAGGCTTGGCGCGCTGGTCCGCACCAACTCCGAGTCGATCCTGGGTGCGACCGTGCCAGGGCGCAGCAAGGTCGACTATTCAGCCGGCGCGGCGATCACGAGCTCTTTTCACCCCGACGCGCGTACGCACATCGAACCGGTCCGCTACGGGCGCGGCTCCAACTCCATGGGGCTGCTCCAGTCGGCGCTGGTCGACGGCGGGCCGCACCGGGTCCGGCGGCTGCTGGCGACGCTGGCCCGGCAGCCGCTGACCTACCTGCGCACGCTGTCGGTGCGCGACTGGTCCCGGCGCACGGTGATCGCGCTGGTGATGCAGTCGGTCGACAACTCGTTGACGCTGGCCTGGCGGCGTGGGCGGCTGGTCTCCACACCGGGCCACGGTGCGCCGAACCCGACCTGGGTGCCGGCCGGCAACACGGCGGCCCGGTTGCTCGCCGAGGAGATCGGCGGGGTCGCCGGGGGGTCGCTCAGCGAGGCGTTCGACATCCCGATCACCGCGCACATCCTGGGCGGCGCGGCGATCGGCGCGTCGCCCTCCTCCGGCGTGATCGACCCCTATCAACGGGTGTACGGCCATGCGGGGTTGCACGTGGTCGACGGCGCCGCGGTGCCGGCGAACCTGGGCGTCAACCCGTCGCTGACCATCACCGCGCTGGCCGAGCGGGCGCTGTCGTTCTGGCCCAACAAGGGCTCGGCCGATCCGCGGCCTTCGCTCGGTGCGCCTTACGCGGCGGTCCCTCGCGTCTGGCCCTCGCGACCCGCCGTGCCACCCACGGCGCCGGGCGCGCTGCGCTAGCCTGCCGGCCATGACGGCGGCGCGCGTGCTCGTGGTCGAAGACGACGCTCGGGTGGCGGCTGCTTTGCGCCGGTCGCTGGAGTACGCGGGCTATCCGGTCACGCTGGCTTCGGACGGGCCGGCCGGGCTGGCTTCCGCGATCCGGTCCGCGCCGGATCTCGTGGTGCTCGACGTCAACCTGCCCGGGCTCGACGGGTTCGGTGTGTGCCGGGCTTTGCGCGCCTCCGGTGCGACCGCGCTGGTGCTGATGCTGACCGCCCGGGACGCGACCGCCGACCGGGTCTCCGGGCTCGACGCCGGGGCCGACGACTACCTGGTCAAGCCGTTCGCGCCCGAGGAGCTGCTGGCCCGGGTGCGGGCGTTGCTGCGCCGGGCGCCGGCGCCCGCTGAGGTGCTTCGGTTCGCCGACCTGGTGGTCGATCCGTCGGCCCGCGAGGTGCGTCGCGGTGTGCGGCCGGTGGAGTTGACCGCGCTGGAGTTCGACCTGTTGGCGTACCTCGTGCGGCATCCGCGCCAGGTGTTGCGCCGCTCGCAGTTGCTGTCCGCGGTCTGGGGCGGCGAGCCGGTGGCCAGCAACGTCGTCGACGTCTACATCGGATATCTGCGGGCGAAGCTGGAGGCGGGCGGCGAGGCGCGGCTGGTGCAGACCGTGCGGGGCGTGGGGTACGTGCTGCGGTGATCTCGATCCGGGCGCGGGTCACGCTGTTCGGCGTGGCCGTGGTGGCGGTGATCTACGCCGTGGTCGCCGTTTTGATCTACGTGCTGCTCTCGTACGGGTTCGCCGAGGACCAGGATCGGCTGCTGGCCTCGCGGGCTTCGGCGGCCGTTAGCGCGCTGGCCGAGTTGCCCCCATCCTCGTTGGGCGCCACGCCCTTGATCCCTATCGACGCGGTGGCGACCGGTGAGGCGATCGTGGTGGTGCTGGACTCCTCGGGCTCGGTGATCTCGTCGACCGGACACGTCGGCGCGGGACCTTTGCGTTTTCCTGCTGAGCTGCTGGGCACCTCGTCGCGGTCTGGCTTCGCGGTCGAGACGGTGCCGGTGGCTGGTGTGCCGACCCGGGTGTGGGTGGTGCCCTGGGATCGGGGGTACGTCGTCGCCGCGCAGCCCATCCGGGCTCTCCAGGTGGAGCGACGGGGCATGATCGGCGTGTTGGCGATCGTCGGCTTTCTGGGGTTGGTGGCGGCCTTCGCGGCGACCTGGTTCGCCGTCGGGCGTGCGCTGCGGCCGTTGCGCGTGCTCGCCTCGCTCGCCGACTCGGTGGGCGGTTCGGCGGACCTGACCCGGCGGCTGCCTTCGGTGCGGCAACGGGACGACCTTGGGCGGCTGACGGTCAGCTTCAACACGATGATGGATCGGCTGGCCTCGGCGTACGCGCGGACCGAGTCCGCTCTGGCGGCGCAGCGTCGGTTCACCGCGGACGCTTCGCACGAACTGCGTACGCCGTTGACGACGATCCGCGGCAACGTCGGGTTCCTGTCGGCGCATCCGGACGCGCGGGCCTCCGACCGTTCGGATGCGCTGGGCGATCTCGAGGCGGAGAGCGCGCGGATGGCCCGGTTGCTGGACGACCTGTTGCTGCTGGCCCGGTCCGACGGCGGGGCCGCACCGTCGGTGTCCTCCGTGGACCTGCTGGCGGTGGCCCGCTCGGTGTGCCGGCAGGCGTCCGTGTCGTGCTCCGGGTCTGGGTCGGTGTTGGTCTCGGGCGACGCGGACGCGCTGCGGCGGCTGGTCTGGATCCTGGTCGACAACGCGCTCGGGCACGGGTCGGGCGCGGTCTCGGTCTCGGTGTCGGTCTCCGCCGGCGTCGCGCGGTTGGTGGTGACCGACGAAGGCCCGGGTGTGCCGGTCGGGCTGGAGTCGGCGGTGTTCGAGCGGTTCTTCCGGGGTGATCCGGCACCGCCTGGTGGGGTAGGTCTCGGGCTGGCGATCGCCCGGTCTTTGGTGGCGGCGCACGGCGGCACGATCACGGTCACCGGCGCGGTGTTCACGGTGACCTTGCCGCTCTCATCAGATTCTTAATCGCGCCTCACCGCCGTCTCACGCCCGCCCACCAGGCTCTTCCCCATGCGCTTCTGGTCCGTGCTCCTCCTGCTCCTGCTCGCCCCCTGGGTGGGCGAATACCTGCTGGGCAACATCTCGATCGAGCGCCTGCCGCTGCTGCCGTTCCTGGTGCCGCTCTACGGCTGCGGAGCCCTGCTGGTGCGTGAGCTGGCCCGCCGCACCGGCCGTGGCTGGCCCACGATCTTCCTGTTGGCCACCGCCTATGGGGTGATCGAGGCGGGTTTGGTCGACCAGTCGCTGTTCAACCAGACCTTCGAGGGTCTGGACCAGGTCGGCGTGACCCCGGTGCCCTGGCTGGGCATCAGCGCCTACAACGCGGCCGCGTTCCTCATCGGTCATGCGGTGTGGAGCATCGGGGTGCCGATCGCGCTCGTCGAGCTCTGGTTCCCGAGTCGGCGCGAGGGGCCGTGGCTGGGCGCGGTCGGCCTCTCCGTCACGGCGGTGGGCTATCTGCTCGGGTGCTGGCTGATCTTCAAGGAACTGCGCGACCAGGAGAACTTCCTGGCCGCACCACACCAACTCCTGGTGGCCGCGGTGACCGCGGTCGCCCTGATCACCCTGGGCTTCCTGATACCGCGCCGCCGACTATCGCCGCCTGCCGACGGCCGGTCGTGGTTGCCGCGGCCGTGGGTGATCGGCATCGTGACCTTCGTTACTGCGAGCGTGCATGCCGCGGTCCCGGAGAGCTGGCTCGGGTTCGGGATCGACGTGGTGACCACGTCGACGGCGGCCGTCGCCGTGGCATGGCTGGCCCGGCGGCCCGGCTGGGGCGACCGGCAACTGCTGGGGTTGCTGGCCGGGGCATTGCTGACCTATGCCTGGCTGGCCTTCGTGCTGACCTCGCTCTACGGGCCGGACGACCGGTTGCGCTGGATCGGCAACGGTGTGTTCGCGGTCATGGCAGTGCTGTTGCTGGTGGTCACCCGATGGGTGGTCGCCCGCCGTGAGTTGCGTCCCGCCGACGCCCGGGAGGGGGTGAGCGAGCGACGGCTGGCCGAGCACGGTCGGTAAACTCCGGACGCATGACCACGCCACGCCCGGTTCTCGTCGTCGATTACGGCGCGCAGTACGCACAGCTCATCGCACGCCGGGTGCGGGAGGCGAAGGTCTACTCCGAGATCGTGCCGCACACCATGCCGGTCAAGGACATGCTGGCCAAGGACCCGGTGGCGATCATCCTGTCTGGTGGTCCGTCCAGCGTCTACGAGGTTGGCGCCCCGCAGGTCGACGGCGGCCTGTTCGAGACCGGTGTCCCGGTGTTCGGCATCTGCTACGGCTTCCAGGCGATGGCCCAGGCCCTGGGTGGCGCGGTGGCACACACCGGCCGCCGCGAGTTCGGTGGCACCGAGCTCACCGTGGCGCCCGAGGCCGGTGTGCTGCTGCGTGACCTGCCTGCGGCGCTGCCGGTGTGGATGAGCCACGGCGACAGCGTGACCGCGGCGCCGGCCGGCTTCACCGTCACCGCCGCGACGCCGGGCGCTCAGGTGGCCGCGTTCGAAGACCTGGTCGGTCGGCGGGCCGGCACCCAGTTCCACCCCGAGGTCATGCACACGGCGCACGGGCAGGACGTGCTGACCCGGTTCCTCTACGACATCGCCGGCATCGAGCCGAGCTGGACGCCTGACAACATCATCGACGACCAGGTCGCCGCGATCCGCGAGCGCGTCGGCGACAAGGAGGTCATCTGCGGCCTCTCCGGCGGCGTCGACTCCGCGGTGGCGGCGGCGCTCGTCCACAAGGCGGTCGGTGACCAGCTCACGTGCGTGTTCGTCGACCATGGTCTGCTGCGGGCGGGCGAGGCCGAGCAGGTGGAGCAGGACTACGTCGAGGCCACCGGGGTCAAGCTCAGGGTGGTCGACGCCGCGGACCGGTTCCTCTCGGCCCTGGACGGCGTGATCGACCCGGAGCAGAAGCGCAAGATCATCGGCCGGGAGTTCATCCGGGTCTTCGAGCAGGCCGCCCGCGAGGTGGCAGCCGAAGGCGACGTCGAGTTCCTGGTGCAAGGCACGCTGTACCCGGACGTGGTCGAGTCCGGCGGCGGCACCGGCACGGCCAACATCAAGTCACACCACAACGTGGGCGGCCTGCCCGACGACCTGAAGTTCAGCCTGGTCGAGCCGCTGCGCACGCTGTTCAAGGACGAGGTACGCACGCTGGGCACGGCCCTCGGCCTGCCCGACCCGATGGTCTGGCGGCACCCGTTCCCGGGCCCGGGCCTGGCGATCCGCATCATCGGCGCGGTCAGCCGCGACCGGCTAGACATCCTGCGCGCGGCGGACCAGATCGCCCGCGAGGAACTCACCGCGGCCGGCTTCGACCGCGACGTCTGGCAGTTCCCGGTGGTCCTGCTGGCCGACGTACGCAGCGTCGGAGTCCAGGGCGACGGCCGCACCTACGGCCACCCGGTGGTCCTGCGCCCGGTGTCCAGCGAGGACGCGATGACCGCCGACTGGTCCCGCCTGCCCTACGAAGTGATCGCCCGCATCTCGACCCGCATCACGAACGAGGTCCCCGAGGTGAACCGCGTCGTCCTCGACGTGACCAGCAAGCCCCCGGGCACCATCGAGTGGGAGTAACCCAAACCACCCGCTAGATCGGCCTCGGTCGTGCCGGCCCGCGTTGTGCGGGCCGGCAGGCTTCCCGCCGACGACCGGCCCCGCCGTCACGCCCGGGGCGTGGTGTTCGGGTCGTCGCCCTCGTTCGTGTTCGTCCCGGTGCCGAATCCCGTGCCCGTCGTCGGCGGCTGGGCGTTCGGCGTCGGGTAGGTCGGCTCCACGTAGGACGCCTGCGGACCAGGCTGCTGGCCCGGGTAGGTCGGCGGCTGGTAGTAGCTGCCGCCGCGGGTCTGTGCCTGCCAGTCCGCGGGCGCACCGCCGCCCGGACCCCACGCGCCTGCGGCCTGACGGTCTTCCGGCATGAGGAACCACAGCACCGGGTACGCCAGCAGCGCCAGGCCGCCGGTCAGGACTACGGTGACCGCGAAGATCACTCGCATTAGGACCGGGTCGACGCCGAAGTAGCGGCCGAGGCCGCCGCACACCCCAGCGATGATCTTGTCGTCGGTGGTTCGGCGTAGTTGTTTGTACGGTGGGTTCGCGCTCGTCGTCATGCTTCTACGGTCCACCCGCCAGGACGGTTCTACCTCGGGTACCGCCCGGACCCGTACCCTGAAACCTGACCCCTGCGGGTGATCAAGTGTCAGCAATCCGACTCCAGCCCCGGAGGTGTCGAGTGATTCGGGAAGAATCTCCCTCTGTGACCCCTGCGCTCGAGCCTGTCCGCCGCATCGCCGCTTATGCCGTCTGCACCGACGGCAGCGGTCGTGTGCTGTTGGTCCGGGCGTCCACGAGGTCCGGCACCCCGGGTGCCTGGTCCCTGCCCGGTGGCGCTGTCGACCATGGCGAGGACCCCAACCACACGGTCGTACGCGAGAGCGCCGCCGAGACCGGCCTGTCGATCACCGTGACCGGCCTGCACGACGTCCTCGCCGACATGCGCGCGCTGCCGCACCGCGGCGTCACCATCCACACTGACCGCCTCGTCTACGCGGCGTCGGTGCGTGGCGGCACCCTGGTCGACCGGGTCGGTCAGCCGACCGACCTCGCCCGCTGGCACACCCTCGACGAGGCCAAGGGCCTGCCGTTGCGCCCGTTCACGGCCAACGCGCTCGGCCTGCCGCCCGGCTCGATCGACCTGCGCCCGGACGAGACCCCCGACTTCCCGTCGTTCTACGCCGCACCCGGCCCGGACGGCCTGCACCGCGCCCAGCGCTTCGCCGCGTACGCCGTGGCCACCGACCCGGACAACCGCGTGCTGCTGACCCGGGTCGCCGCCGGCTACCCCGGCGCGGGTTGCTGGCACCTCCCGGGCGGCGGCACCGACTTCGGCGAGCAGCCCGGCGCGGCGCTGCTCCGCGAGCTCGTGGAAGAGACCGGCCAGGCCGGCCGCCTCGTCTCCCTGCTCGGCGTGGCCAGCCACCGCGACGCGGCGTCGCTCGGCCCCGAGGGCTACCCGATCGACTGGCACGGCGTCCGGGCGTTCTACCGGGTCGCCGTCGACAGCCCGGTCGCGGCCCAGGTCGCCGACGTCGGCGGCTCGACCGACGCGGCCCGGTGGTTCCCGGCAGACGAACTCCGCGACCTGCCCGAGTCGGCGATCACCGAGGTCACCGCCGAAGCCGTCCGGGCAGCGTTCCCCGGGTAGAACCTCAACCCAGCAGCCACCGGCTACCGGCCGGTAAGATCGTTCTCGATGGAGCGACGGCGGCGAATCGGTGCGTACGGGCTGTGCCGGGACGGGGATCGGGTGCTACTCACCCGGACGTCGGACAAGTCCGATTTTCCCGGAGTCTGGCAGATCCCCGGCGGCGGCCTCGAACACGGTGAGGCGCCGGTGCACGCGCTGGTCCGCGAGTACCGCGAGGAGACCGGCCTGGAGATCGAGGTCGGCCGCCCGCTGACCGCGCTCGCGTCCGTGCGCGAGCTCTGGGACATCGACGTCTCCTGGCATTTCGACCTGATCGTGTACGAGGTCCGGGTGCTGGGCGGCACGCTCCGGCGCGAAGCGGTCGGCACCAGCGACGACGTCGCCTGGGTCGACCAGCGCGACCTGGCCGACCTGCGCCTGATGCCGTTCGCCGCCGAGTTGCTCGGTCAGCCCGTCGTTCCCCTGGACTTCGCCGCACCGCACCCGCTCGGGCGCCGGCGGCCGCCACCGCCGCTTCGAAAAGACCAGGGCCAGCGGTTCGCCGCGTACGGGTTGGTCACCTCGCCGCGCGGGGTACTCCTGACGAAGATCTCCCAGGGTTTTCCCGGTGCCGGCAAGTGGCACCTGCCCGGCGGCGGCACCGACTTCGGCGAACAGCCGGCGGCGGGGCTGCTGCGGGAGATCGCGGAGGAGTCCGGCCAGCTAGGCGAAGTCGTCGAGCTGCTCGCGGTGTCCGACCGGCACAACCCGCGGGCGATCGGGCCAGAGCCCCATCCGATGGACTGGCACGCGGTGCGGGTGATCTACCGCGTCGCGGTGCCGGTGCCCACCGAACCCCGGGTAGCCGAAGTGGGCGGGTCGACGGTCGACGCGCGCTGGTTCGCCCCAGACGAGCTGGGCGGGCTGACGCTCACCGATGTCGCCGCGACCGCGACCGCGGCCTACCGTGCCTGAGCTGCCCAGACGTCGACAAATCACCAATGTGACTGGCTAGGGCCTATAATCGGTGGTTGGGCCAAGAGCTCGTACCGTCGGCTATGCCGCATAAATGAAAACTGTCGCGTTCGTGCCTGGTTCATCCGATAGAACCGTGTACGAGTCTCGCCAACCAGCCCCATCTGTGCGATGGTGTAAACCGCAAGATCGGGCGGTTGTTCGATCTGGCGGCGGAGAGATCCGATCCTGGACCTGGAGGACCACGTGCCGAGAGCCCCTTGGCGTCGGCGTATCAGCAGTGATAGTCCGCGTCTCGCTTTCGACAGCCCGCGCCCCGGCGGTCGCCGGTGGTACGGCCTTCGTCGCGGCGGCAGCACGCTCGCCCGACAGGTCCTGCGCGTGCGGGTCGGCCGGCGCTCCCGAGTCGCCCTGGTGCACCCGGACAGCCACTCCATCGACCCGCTGGCCGTCCGCGAGATCCAGGCGATCGCGCCGATCAGCCCCGCCGTCGGCCCGAGCGAGCCCGCGCCCGCTGCCGGCATGTCGATCCCGCTGCTGCCCGGTGAGCGTACGCTCGCCCGGCGCGCGAAGTTCACCCTGGTCAACAGCTGCACTCTGGCCAGCCTCGGGCTCGGCCTGCTGGCCATCTTCCTGGCGATGCAGGGCGACGTCCGCATCGCCGCGATCTGCCTCGTCGCCTGCGTCGTCTTCGACGGTCTCGACGGCCTGCTCGCCCGCCGCCTCGGCGTGGCCAGCCCGTTCGGTGCCCAGATGGACTCGCTGGCCGACATGTGCTCGTTCGGCCTTGCCGCACCGGTCGTGGTCTACGCGTCGCTGGCCGGCACGGTCTCCACGGCCGCGGCCGCGGTGGCCTGTGCCCTGGTCGCCGGCTGCGCCGCGATCCGGCTCGCCCGCTTCAACGTCTCGCCCAAGGACGGCCGCTTCTTCTGCGGAGTGCCGACCACCATGGCCGCGGCGGTTCTCGCGCTCGCGGTCCTGATCGGCCTGCCCGTCTCGGGCACGTTGGTCGTGGCCGGCGTCGCCATCCTGGCCTTCACGATGGTCTCCAGCTTCCCGTACGCCAAGCTCGCCCGGCTGGTGAAGCTGCCGCCGTGGCTGCTGCTGGTGCCGGTGATCGGCGGCCTGCTCGACATCCGCGCGACCTTCTTCGCGATCGTCATCGCGTACCTGGCCAGCGGCCCCCTGCTCTGGCTCCGCCAGCGCCGCACCGCCTGACCCAGCCGCAGCAAGCAAGAACGGCCCCTACCGGAAACGGTGGGGGCCTTTTTGCTCATCGGGTACGGGCGTGCGCCTCCAGACCGTCGACCAGCAGCGCGATGCCGAAGTCGAACGCCTGTGGCTCGTGAGGCTGGTCGGTCGGGTTCTCGTGGTCCAGCGAGTGCCGCTCGGCCACCGCGCCCAGGCTGTCGGCCTGCATGCGCTGCTGGCGGTGGAACGCGTGGCCGACGACGAAATGCACCATCGTCTCCGCGGCCAGCGCGACCGTCCGGTCGTCGAAACCGCCGTCGCCGAGCGCCACCGCGAGCCGCCGTTGCAGGTCTTCCGCGCCCAGTCCCAGCGCGAGCGTGCTCGAGACCACCTCGGCGCCGTCCTTGAACGCCAGCAGCGCGTCGTGCAGCGCCGCCGCCTCGGCGCGGACCGCGCTCCGCCAGTCGCCCGGTGCGGCCTGGGCCGAGCGCGCCCCCGCGATGATCCGGTCCGACACCGCGGCCAGCAGCGACTGCTTGTTGGGGAAATGCCAGTAGAGCGCGCTGGGCGCGACGCCGAGCGAGGTGGCCAGGTGCCGCATGGTCAGGTCGGGCAGGCCCTGCTGGTCCAGAATCCCGAGGGCCGCGCTCACGACGTCGTCGCGGCTGTTGCGGACATACCCGGAGCTATCCGATCTCGGCATCTCACCACTATAGTGAACGCCGTTCAGGAGAACAGTGTTCAGGTGAACGGCGTTCAAGAGGGGGAGACGATGGACGGATCTCGCAGGCTCGAGACGCGCGACATTACGAGAATCGTGGCCTTCGCCGCCATCCTGGCGGTGCTGGGCATCCCGGGCGCGATACCCATCGGCGGAGCCGTGCCGATCACCGCGCAGACCCTCGGCGTCATGCTCGCGGGCGCGGTGCTGGGCGCCTGGCGCGGTGCGGCCGCCGTGGTCATCTTCCTGGTGCTGGTCCTGGCCGGCCTGCCGCTGCTGTCCGGTGGCCGCGGCGGCGCCGGCGTCTTCGCGGGCCCATCCGCCGGCTTCCTGATCGGCTGGATCTTCGGCGCCTTCGTGGTCGGCGCGATCGTCCGCTTCGCCGGCCGGCCGCCGGTCTGGTGGCGGACCGCGGTCGGCTGCTTCGTCGGCGGCGCCCTCGTGGTCTACGCGATCGGCATCCCGGTGCAGTCGGCGGTGACCGGGCTCGGGCTGCGGGAGACCGCGACCACCAGTGCCGCCTTCCTGCCCGGTGACCTGCTCAAGGTGGTCGCCGCCACGGTCATCACGATGGCGCTCTGGCGGGCCTACCCCCGCGCGTTCGGCAACCCCACCCGACTCGGGCGGGTCCCTTCGTGACCGCACTGCTCTGCGGTGACACGGTCCTGTCGGCGGCCGAGCTCAGCGACAAGATCGCCGCACAGGCGATGGACCACGTGGCCGGCATGACGGTGCCGATCCGCCACCCGGACCGGGTCACCGCCCTGATCAGCGCGCTCGCCGTGCACGACGCGGGCGGCGTGCCGCTGGTCGGCGACGACCGGTGGGACGACACCTACTGGGCCGGCCTGCGGCACCGGGTGGAGTCGGCCGCACCCGTGCCGGGCCTGGGGTGGGGCACGTTCACGTCCGGGAGCACCGGAGCGCCGCGCATGATCGTGCGGACCGCCGCGTCCTGGGCGGCCTCGTATCCGGCCGTCGAGCGCCTGACCGGGCTCACCGCCGACGACGTCGTCTACCTGCCCTCCCCGCTGGTCTCCTCGGTGACGATGTTCTCGGTCGCGCATGCCCGAGCGCTCGGTGCCACGGTCCTGCTGCCCCGCACGCACACCGTCTCGGCCGCCGACCTGGCCCATGCCACCGTGCTCCACGGCACCCCGTACGCCCTGCGCGACATCCTCGAGACCGGTGCGGCACACCGCCT
Source organism: Asanoa ishikariensis (assembly GCF_900107455.1). Lineage (GTDB taxonomy): Bacteria > Actinomycetota > Actinomycetes > Mycobacteriales > Micromonosporaceae > Asanoa > Asanoa ishikariensis. The sequence continues at coordinate 1,192,565 of NZ_FNQB01000001.1, forward strand.
GCGGGTCGCCCTGATCGGCGGCGCGCGGCTCGATCCGGACCTGCGCGCCCGGGCCGAGGCGGCCGGGATCCGGGTGGTCAGCTACTACGGCGCGGCCGAGCTGTCGTTCGTCGCGGTCGACCCCGACGGCGCTGGCCTGCGTCCGTTCGAGGGCGTCGAGCTGCGGGTCGACGACGGCGTCCTGTGGGTCCGTTCCCCCTACTTCGCCGCCGGCTACCTGGCGGCGACCGACGGCCCTGGTCGCGGCAAGGACGACAGCGGTACGGCCGGTGGGCCCGGCCGCCTCGAAACGGCGGTCGGCTACCCAGGCGTGACCGACGGACCCTTTCGCCGCGACGACAACGGCTGGGGCACGGTCGGCGACCTGGTCGACCCCGCCACGGACGGCCCGCTGCGGCTGCGCGGGCGCAGCGACGGTGCCATCCTGACGGCCGCCGCGACCGTGGTGCCGGAAGACGTCGAGGCCGCGCTGCTCGGCATCGACGGGATCGCCGACGCCGTGGTCTTCGCGCTGCCCCATGAGCGGGCCGGCGAGCTGGTCGCCGCGCTGATCGAGACCGAGCCGGGCCGGCGGCCGCCCACTGCCGCCGAGCTGCGCAGCCAGGCCGGCACACTGCTGACCGGCACCCACCGGCCGCGGCGCTGGTTCTGGACCGACAAGCTGCCCCGGACCGCCACCGGCAAGCCGGCCCGCGAGCAGATCCGGCACGCGGCGATCGAAGGACGGATGACCCGCATTGGTTGACCCGAACACGCCGGTCGTGGTGGCCGCGCGGCGCACACCGATCGCGCCCAAGGGCGGTGCGCTCGCCCGGCTGACCGCCGCCGAGCTGGCCGCACCGGTGATCCGGGCCAGCGTCGACGAGACCGGCCTGGCCGAGGTCGGCGACGTCGTCCTCGGCAACGTCATGGGTCCGGGCGGCAACATCGCGCGGGTGGCCGCGCTGGCGGCCGGCCTGGACGTGACCGTGCCGGGGATGACCATCGACCGGCAGTGCGGCAGCGGCCTCGCGGCGATCATCACCGCCGCCGAGGCGATCCGGGCCGGCGACGGCCGGTTACGCATCGCCGGCGGGGTGGAGAGCTGCTCCACCACGCCGATCCGGATCGCCGACGGCGTCGCCTACGACCGGGCGCCGTTCGCGCCGCCCGGGCATCCCGACCCCGACATGGTCCGCGCCGCGCAGGACCTCGCCGTCTTCGACGGGATCGACCGCGACCGCCAGGACGCGTACGCCGCGCGCAGCCATCGCCTCGCCGTGCTGACCCAAGGCCATAGGGGGTTCGACGCCGAGCTCGTGCCGCTGGCCGGGGTGACCGCCGACAGCGGTCCACGCGAACGCATGCCGACGATGCTCGACCGCTTCCCGCCGCTGTTCCCGGGCGCCGGCGGCACGCTCACCGCGGGCAATTCCTGCCGGGACAGCGACGGCGCCGCGGCGGTGGCACTCGTACCCGCCGGCGCCGGTCTTCCTGGCCTGGCCCTCATCGCGACGGCCACCGTCGGCTGCGACCCGGCACTGCCCGGCCTCGGCCCGGTGCCCGCGGTCGAGCGCCTCCTGGCCACCGCCGGCGTCACGCTCGCCGACGTCGCCGCCATCGAGCTTGTCGAGGCCTTCGCCGCGCAGGCGCTGGCCGCGCTCACCCGGCTGGGTCTGACCGACCAAGACTCGCGGGTCTGCGCTGACGGCGGCGCGCTGGCGCTCGGCCACCCGTGGGGCGCCAGCGCCGCCGTCAGCGTGGTCCGCCTGTTCAGCCGCCTGGTCCGGTCCGGCGCACCGGCCGGCACGCTAGGTCTGGCCACCGCGGCGGTCGGCGGTGGGCTCGGCGTGGCCGCGCTGTTCGAGGTCGTCCGGTGACCGACATCGAGTTGTCCGCCGTCACGGTCGAGTTCCCCGGCCGGACCGCGCTGCGGGACGTGTCGGTGCACCTGCACCAGCGCCGGATCGCCGTGATCGGCTCCAATGGGTCCGGCAAGTCGACCTTCGCTCGTACGCTCAACGGCCTGGTCACCCCGACCACCGGTGAGGTGCGGGTGCACGGCATCGACCCGGTCCGGCAGTCGCGACAGCTTCGCCGCCGGGTCGGCTTCGTGTTCAGCAACCCGGACATCCAGATCATCATGCCGACGGTCGCCGAGGACGCGGCCTTCTCGCTGCGCGGCCGAGGGCTGTCCCGCGCCGAGGTCCGCGAGCGCGTCGCGGCCGCGCTGGACCGGGTGGGCCTGTCCGAGTACGCCGACTCGCCGGCGCACAGCCTCTCCGGCGGCCAGAAGCAGCTACTCGCCTTGTGCGCGGTGCTGATCGGCGAGCCCAGCCTGGTGGTGGCCGACGAGCCGACCGCCTACCTGGACGCGGCCAACGGCCGGCGGATCGCCCGCTTCCTGCTCGACGAGATGCCCCAGCAGCTCGTCCTGGCCACCCACGACCTGCGGCTGGCCGCCCGGTGCGACATCGCGGTGCGGTTCGAGGACGGCCAGGTGGTCGACCAGGGCGACCCGGCACCCGTCATCGCCCGGTACGAGCACGACCAGGACCAGACGTGATCTCCCTGTACCGCCCCGGCGACAGCCTGCTGCACCGCCTCCCGGCCGGTCCGAAGCTGCTCGTCGTGATGGCGCTCGCCCTGGGGGTCTCGCTCGCACCGGCGAGCCCCTGGACGCTGACCGGCACCGCACTGGCAGTCGCCGCCTGCTACGTGCTGGCGGGACTCGGCGCGATCGAGATCGCCCGCCAGGCGTACAAGCTGCGCTGGTTGGTGCTGGTGATGGTGTTGAGCCAGGTCTTCTTCCTGCCCCCGTTGACCATGGCGGCCAACGTCGTGCGGGTGGTCGTGGTGATCCTGCTGGCCAACCTGGTCACCCTGACCACCCGCACCGAGCAGTTGGTCGACGCGATCGAGCGCGCGCTGACGCCGCTGCGGCGGCTGGGTGTCAATCCGAGCCGGGTCGCGCTGATGCTCTCCATGACCATCACGACGATCCCGGTCATCGCCGGTTTCGCCAGTCAGATCCGGGAGGCACAGCGCGCCCGGGGCGTACCCGTGGCGCCGCTGGCCTTCGTCGTGCCTCTATTGATCATGGCGCTGAAGCACTCGGACGACCTGGCCGACGCCCTCAACGCCCGCGGAATCGACTAGAGGCTAGGAACGCCAGCGGGCGATCACCGAGTTGCCTATGACCGCCAGCGGGCGATCACCGACGCCCCGCCGACGACCCGGTCGCCGGGTGCCACGAGCGCGTCCGCGGTGCCGGCGGGCAGGTAGACGTCGGTGCGCGAGCCGAACCGGATCAGGCCGAACCGCTCGCCGCGGGCCAGCAGTGCACCGACCGGCGCGCGCTGCACGATCCGGCGGGCGATCAGGCCGGTCCGCTGGGCCACCACCACGGTGCCGCGCGGGGTGTCGAGCACCGTGTAGGCCGCCACGTTGTGCTCCGCCGCCGGCTTCATCGCGGCCGCGTAGCCGCCGTCGGTGACGAAGTAGTCGACCACCTTGCCGGCCACCGGGCTGCGGTTGACGTGCACGTCGAGGACCGACAGGAAGACGGCGACGCGGAGGAACTCGCCCTCGCCGAACCGCTCGTCGGTGACCCGCTCGACCGAGAGGACCTTGCCGTCGGAGGCCGCCACCACGGCGGTCGGGTCTTCCGGCACGTCCCGCTCGGGGTCCCGGAAGAAGGCCGCGACGGGCAGCGCGGCCAGCGCCGGCACCAGCCACAGCTTGGACGACGGGCGGGCGCGGCGGGTCAGCGCGGCCAGGCCGAGGGCGATGCCCGCGGCGGCCACACCGTTGGAGTCGATGTGCATCGAGCGGGTCAGCGGGACGCTCGACGGCCGGTAGGCCGGCGCGAGCCGCTCGGCCAGCGCCGCGTCGGCGGGCGAGAACCGGAGCCGGTGCACCCGCACCGGCGGCCGGTTGGCCAGCACCAGGTCGGAGCCGACGCCGAAGAGCGCGGCCTGGCGGTCGAGCTCGGCGGCGGCGCCACCGGTCAGGCCGGGCAGCGCCGGTGCGCCGACGGACAGCACGCCGCCGTCGGCCAGGTATTTGGCCAGCCCGTCGATGGTCGCGCGGGCGTCTTCCGCGGTGCCGGTCAGCGCCTCGGCGACGATCACGATCTGGGCCGGGTCGGACTCGCCGACGGACTCGGCCACCCGCACGCGGTCGCCGACCCACTGACCCTGCTGGTGGACGTGGGCCCGCAGCGCGGCGCTGGTGGTGCCCGCGCCCGGGGTGACGACCAGCGCGTCGCCCGGCAGCAGGGCGTCGATCGCGGCCTGGAGCACCGCCGAGCCCGGCGCCGCACCGACCACCAGGGCGGTCTTCGGGCCGGCGTGACGGGCGAGCTCGGCGGCGAGCGTGCGCGCCGCGCGCTCGCCGAAGCTGTCGCGGCCGCGGTCGGCGGGGTGCGCGGGGGAGGCGGTCATGTCGGGCTGGCTCCTCAGCGTTCGAATCGGTGATGCCGGCGGGACAACGCACTGGCCGGCGGAGGTGAAAACCTCCACCGGCCAGCATAGGTGGCGCGGGGCTCAGTCGTGGTTTTGACCGCGCGGCGGAGCCGAGACGGGGTCGCCGAGGTCGGCGGTGAGCGCCGGCTCCGGGTCGATCGACGGGGACGCATCGGTGCCCGGGCTGACCGGGACCGCGGACCGCTGTGCCGCGTTGGCGTTGCGGGCCGACCGGACCGCCCCGACCAGGCCGAGCAGGCCCAGCAGGATCAGCCCGAACGCCACCCACCAGCCCGCGGCCGGCACGTTGACGTTGACGACCTGGGCGAACACCCACCAGCCGACGATCGCCAGGAAGATCACCGCGAAGATCAATGAGACCGCGTCGGTGCGATGGGCCTTCATCGGGTCACCTCCACCCGTCCGGCGTTGGCATGGATGGTCAGCCGCAGCGTGCCGCCGCCGACCCCGTCTTCACCGTTGTCCGCGACGGTCACGGACTGGCCCAGCCCGCTGGTCGACCGGTCGAAGACCTGTGCGTCACCGGCGTCGACGTTGACATCGGCGATCACGTCGACGTTCTCGGGCACCCGTACCTCGAGATCGCCCGCGTTGATGTTGACGTCGATCTCCCTGTCCAGGCCGGTGAAGTCGAGGCTGGTCAGGTCGAGCCGGGCGTCACCGAACGGCAGCCGGTAGCTGGTCCGGAGCTCGTCCATCGACCGCGGCTCCCAGATCGCCTCGCGCGGCCCGATCTTGTCGTGGTCGACCTGGTACTCGGCGATCGAGGAGATGCCCAGCGCCGCCGCGGCGGCCAGGCCGAGTGCGATCAGCCAGCGGGCCCGGCCCAGCCAGGCGCCGACCAGCAGGCCGAGCGCGATGGTCAACAGCGCTGCCGCGAAGTACGTGGTCGGGCGGACCCGGATCACGTTGAGCAGGTCGAGCATCGCCACGACGCCCATGGCCACGAAGATCATCGAGAACGTGGCGAAGCCCAGCGCCGAGCGCTCCTTGGGTGGCTTCGGCGGTTTGGCCGGCTTCGGTGGCGCCGGCGGGGGCGGTGGCGGCGGCCCACCGTACGGGCCGTAGGGCGCGAACGGTGGCTGGTAGCCCTGCTGCCGCGGCGGGTACGGCCCAGCGGTGGGCGGGAACTGCGCGGTCGGTTGCGGGTACTGCGGCGGTGCGTCGTACGCCCGGGTCGGCTCGTCGTACGTCCGGGTCGGCTCGTCGTAGGTCCGGGTCGGCTCGTCGACCGCGACCGGTGGCGGCCCCGCGGGGGCGGGAGCGGCGCCCGGTGCGGCGGCGAACGGCTGGGTCGGCTGTTCCGGAGCGGACCGCCACGGTGTGGCGCCGCCCCATGGTGCCGATCCCGACCAGGGTGAGATGTTCGACCAGGTGAACCGCTCGTCCCCCGGCCCGGCCGGCACGGGCTGCGGCCCGCGCTGGTTGCGGTTGAGCAGCAACGCGCCTCCTATCAGAATCGCGGCGCCCAGCACGACCGCGCGGAACGCGTCGGTGACCAGGAAGCCGAACAACACCGTGCAACCGACGCCGAGGACGATCGCGGTGACCGGCGACATGCTCGACCGGCCCTTGCCGAGTACCGACTCGATCGGCGACGCGGTGTCGCCTTCGGCCGGGATGAGCAACCATGCGGTCACGTAGATCAACACGCCGACCGCGAAGAACAGGGTGAGCACGGCGAACAGCACGCGCCACAGGATCGGGTCGGTGTTGGTGGCCCGGCCGATCGCCGCGCAGACCCCGGCGAGGTATCGCCCGTTGTACGGTCGGGTCAGCCCGTACCGCGTGGCGAAGCCGGCTGTGTCCGGCGCGGTGCCGGCCCCGGGCGGGGGCGGCGGCGGTGGTCCGGGCGGCGGCGCGGCGGCCTCGCCCGCCGGGCGCTGGCCGGCCGGTGTCTCGGGGGTCTCGGTCATACCGTGAATATTGGCGGGGCCGGTGCCCGAGCGACCTCCGGCACGGACCCTGAGCGCACCCTGAGAAATACGGCGCCCCAGGTTAGGGGGCCTCCCCATGGTCGTGGCACGCCATCACGTGTGACCCTTGAAATCACCCGAACGGAGGCCCGCCATCACCGCACCCGCCGCACCCGCCGCACCACGCCTGTACCGAGCCCGCGACCGCCGCATGGTCGCCGGTGTCGCTGCCGGCCTGGCCGAGCACCTCGGCGTGCCACCCACCCGGGTGCGCGTGGCGTTCGTGTTGCTGCTGGGGTTCAGCGGTCTCGGGCTCCTGCTCTACGCCGCGTTGTGGGCGGTGCTGCCACAGCGGTCCCGCACCTCGGGTGACACGACCCGCCGCGGCCTGCCCCAGGTGCTGCCCTTCCTGCTGATCGGCATCGGGGTGCTGATCAGCCAGGCCCTGCTGCTCAACTCGGTCGGCGCGGCGGCCACCGGCGGCTGGCTGATCGCCCTGGTCGCGGTCGGCGCGGGCGTGATCTGGCACCAGTCCGACCCCGAACGGCGCCGGCAGTGGAGCGAGACGCTGCCGTCGATGCCCTGGCTCGCGGCGGTGGTCGACGAGAGCGACCGCCGCGCGTTCCTGCTCCGCTTCATCGGCGGCGGCGTACTCGTCGCGACCGGCGTCATCGGCGTGGTCGCGGTCTACGCGCCGTCCGGTGACATCGGCGCCGTGATCAACGGCGTGATCTTCGCGCTGGTCGGCCTGTTCGGCGTCGCCGTGGTGGCCGGCCCGGCCCTGTGGCGGACGTTCAACCAGCTCCGCGCCGAGCGCGAGGGCCGGATCCGCGAGCAGGAGCGCGCCGAGGTCGCCGCCATGGTGCACGACCAGGTGCTGCACACGCTCGCCCTGATCCAGCGCAACGCTGGCGACGTCAAGGTGGTCCAGCGGCTGGCCCGCGGCCAGGAACGCTCGCTGCGCAACTGGCTCTACAAGCCGACGGCGTCGCCGACCGAGCGGTTCGCGGCGGCGCTGGAGCAGGCGGCGGCCGAGGTCGAGGACACCTTCGGAATCACCGTCGAGACCGTCGTGGTCGGCGACCGGGAGACCGACGAACGGGTCGGCGCGCTGGTAGCCGCCGCCCGCGAGGCCATGGTCAACGCCGCCCGGCACGCCAAGGTCCAGACTGTCTCTCTTTACGCGGAGGCGGAACCCGACCAGCTGAGCGTCTTCGTTCGCGATCGCGGAGCGGGATTCGACCCCTCTACAGTGGAAGAGACCCGGCACGGGGTGCGCGGCTCGATCATCGGCCGGATGGCCCGCCACGGCGGCCGGTCGGAGATCCGCAGCGAGCCGGGCACCGGCACCGAGGTGCGCCTGTTCCTCCCGATCGCACGGATGTCGACCCCAGCAAACGCCAGCAAGGACAGGTGAGCGTCAGATGACCGAGAACCCCACGCCGACCGAGGCGCCTCAGGCGTTGCGGGTGTTCGTCGTCGACGACCACGCCATGTTCCGGGCCGGCGTCCGCGCCGAACTGGCCGGCCGCGTCGACGTGATCGGCGAGGCCAGCACCGTGGCCGAGGCGGTCAGCCGGATCGGAGCACTCGAGCCCGACGTGGTCCTGCTCGACGTACACATGCCCGACGGCGGCGGCCGCGCGGTGCTCGAGGTCGTCCGCCGTACCCACCCGCAGGTCCGCTTCCTGGCCCTGAGCGTCTCCGACGCCGCCGAAGACGTGATCGGCCTGATCCGAGCGGGCGCGCGCGGCTACGTCACCAAGACCATCTCCTCCGAGGAGCTCGCCGCCGCGATCCGCCGGGTAGCCGACGGCGACGCCGTGTTCAGCCCGCGCCTGGCCGGCTTCGTGCTGGACGCCTTCGCGAGCCGTTCCGACACCGCGGTCGCCGACCCGGAGCTCGACCAGCTCACGAACCGCGAGCGCGAGGTGCTGCGCCTGCTGGCCCGCGGCTACGCCTACAAGGAGATCGCGAAGGAGCTGTTCATCTCCATCAAGACGGTGGAGACGCACGTGTCCAACGTTCTCCGCAAGCTCCAGATGTCGAACCGGTACGAGCTCTCCCGCTGGGCCGCCGACCGACGCCTCGTGTAAATATTCGGATTTACCCACATTTGCTCGGTTCCGCGGCGGTCCAGACCGTCGCTCCCGCCAGAGACCGCTCCGCTGCGCTGCGCTGCCAGGCCCGCGCCGGGCCGCGCACCCAAGATCTAGGTAATTTGTTGCTGCCCCGGCAGCAACAAATTACCTAGATCTTGCCTGCGCCACGCAGCGGCCGCGTGTCTCACCGCGGTCCTGCGCGGCGTGTCGACCTTGTCCAGGCTCTACCGCCCGCCACCGCCGTTGCGCCAGCGGGCCGCGACCGTTACCGCTGGCCGTGGCCCGCCGCCGCCGTTGGGCCAGCGGGCCGCGACCGTTACCGCTGGCCGTGGCCGTGGCCGTGGCCGTCGCCGTCACCGCCCGTTTGGGCTGGCGTCCGTCACCGCTACTGGTGCCGCTGCGGGCTGACGTCCGCCACCGTTGCTGCTGGCCGCCACCGCGCCGCCCGTGCGGGCCGGCGTCCGCCGCCGTCACCGCCACCGCCCCCGTGCGGGCCGGCGTCCCCATCGCTGCTGCCGCTGCGGGCCGGTGTCCGCCGCCGTTATTGCCGCTGGGGCTTGTGTCCGCTGCCGCCGTTGCCGCTGCGGGCCGTGGTCGGAGCATGAGGCGGGCCCGGCCAAATGGCTGACTGCGTGGGCCGCTTTAACGCGTCCGGCGCTGATCAGGAACGGTTACGAAACACTTTCGCGCCTGCGTAAACCTTCGGTCGGGGTCGACGGAGGGCATTGCCGCGGGGACTGTTCGTGGCGAATTGTTGCCAGCCCGTAGACGGTCGGGTCAAACCCTTGTGTACGGCGGCCAGATGTGTTGATCTAGCGGCTGCGTACGCCGCGCCGGTTGTCCGGTCGCTTCGCCTGAGCGGTGGACGTGGGTTGGGCAAGGAGCGGCGGGCCGTCTTCTGCGAGCCGCCGGGCGACACAAACTCGCCGCGTGGCCGCAAGGGTCCATCACAATCTTCGCCCAACCGTGCAACCTAAAATCTCCGCTGGCGCGTCTCGTCAGCTGCACGGAGCGTGTCGGAGCGCTGGCGGGTGGCTAATGGACACACTGGTGGATCGGTGCAAATCGCCCCCAAACGATCGCGTTGAGCGCGGTCGATTTGGTCCGATTTGCGCTGCCCTCCGTCTGATGTGCACGGTCGGCTGGCTGTTACACCCGACCGCCCGTTCGTTGACATCACTGTTATCTGAACGATGCATTCGACTATTCCGAAGTCGCTTCATGACGGCTAGCTTTTGCCGAACAGGCGAAGCGACCCTTCGTCCGATCTAGGAGGCCCCCGTCCATGAGGAAGACCGACTCGGCGCATGACGTCCCTGCCGCCGGCACAACCGACGGCCTTGGCGGGACCGTCGCGTTGGAGGTCAATTCCCCGGTCGACGCCCCCATTGAGGCGCAGAAGAAGGAGTTCGTCGGTCGCTCGCCCGGTCAGCTCGCCTGGCTGCGCCTCAAGCGTGACCGCACGGCCGCGGTCAGCGCGATTACGCTCGCCATTCTCGGCGCCATCGCGCTTCTCGCCCCGCTGATCGGCAAGCTGCGCGGCATGTCGCCGACGCAGCCGTTCACCGACAAGCTCAACGACTTCGCCATGCCCCTGGGCTACGCGGGCGGCATGAACAGCACGCACTGGCTCGGTCTGGAGCCCGGCAACGGGCGCGACATCATGATGCAGTTGGTCTACGGCATGCGCACCTCGCTGCTGATCGCGTTCGCCTCGGCGATCGTCGCCTCGACCATCGGTGTCCTGATCGGAATCCTCGCCGGCTACGCCCGCGGCTGGCTCGACACCGCGATCAACTGGGTCATCGACCTGACGCTGGCGTTCCCGTTCCTGATCTTCGCACTGGCCGTCATCCCGATCGTCGAGGACCGCTTCTTCGGTGCCCGCGACGCGATCCCCGCCAGCTTCCGGGTCGGTCTGATCATCGCGACGTTCGCCATGTTCAGCTGGACCTACACCGCCCGGCTCGTCCGCGGCCAGGTCATCACGCTGCGCGAACGCGAGTTCGTCGAGGCCGCGCGGGCGGCCGGCGCGGGCACCTGGCACATCCTGTTCCGGCAGCTGCTGCCCAACATCTGGGCACCCATCCTGGTCACGCTGTCGCTCAACGTGCCGGCCTTCATCACCACCGAAGCCGCGCTGGCCTTCGTCAACATCGGCGTCATCGAGCCGACACCCGACCTCGGTCGGATGATCTTCAACTCGATCGCCTACGTGGCCAGCGACCCGTACTACACGCTGTGGCCCGGTCTGACGATCTTCATCCTGGTGCTCGCGTTCAACCTGCTCGGTGACTCGCTGCGTGACGCTCTGGACCCCAAGTCCACCCGCTAAGCCCGCGGAGCACCAAAGACTTTGCAACACGCACGTTTCGTTCGGAAATTTCGGGAGCTGAGGGAGCCCCCAGCCGGGCGGGAAGGGAGAAGATCGTGCGATTTAAGGGAGGAGCGCTGGTTGCCGGCGCTCTGACCGTGGCGCTTGCCGCCGCGGGTTGTAGTGAAACCACCAACAATGGCGGAGGCGACGACGCGCCTCAGGCGACGACCCAGTCCGGGTCGATCTCTTACGAGGCCGCCGACAACACCGGGCCGGCGAAGGCCGTCGACGGCGCCACCAAGGGCGGCGTCCTGACGGTCATGCAGCAGGCCGACTTCGAGCACCTTGACCCGGCTCGTAACTACGTGAACGTGCAGCAGCTGACGGGCAACCTGATCTACCGGTCGCTCAACGGTTACGTCGAGGACGGCAGCGGCAAGATGCTGCTCGTCGGCGACCTGGCCACGAACCCGGGCACCGACGTCAACAAGGACTGCAAGGTCTGGGAGTACAAGCTCCGCGACGGCCTGAAGTACGAGGACGGCTCGGCGATCTCGTCGAAGGACGTCGCCTACGGCATCGCTCGTAGCTTCGCGGCGGAGCTCAACGAGGGCCCGAAGTACATCCAGCAGTGGCTCTACCCGGGCGGCGCCTACAACGCCTCCTACAAGGGCCCCTACGAGGGTGGCCAGATGCCGGCCGGCATCGAGACGCCGGACGACAAGACCATCAAGTTCACGTTCGCGGCTCCGCACTGCGACATGCCGTACGCGGCCGCGCTGCCGACGTCCGCGCCGGTCCCGCAGGCGAAGGACACCAAGGGCCAGTACGACCTGAAGCCGTTCTCCTCGGGTCCGTACAAGGTCAAGTCCTACACCCGTGACAACGCGCTCGAGCTCGAGCGCAACCCGAACTGGGACGCCAACACGGACCCGATCCGCACCGCGTACCCGGACACCTACAAGTTCACGTTCGGTCTCGACCAGCAGCAGATCGCTGAGCGGCTCGTCGCTGACGCGGACGCCGACAAGGCCTCGATCACCTGGGGCGACACCCCGCCGGCCGTTCTGCCGCGTACCACCGGGGCCGGTGTGGCGGAGCGCGTTGCCAAGGGCCCGACGCAGTACGTCTGGTACTTGGGTATCAACAACCAGCGGATCAAGGACAAGAAGATCCGTGAGGCGCTCTACTACGGCCTCGACCGTGACGCCGCGCTCAAGGCGATCGGTGGCACCTCGGCCGGTACTCCGGCCAGCACGCTGATGTCCCCGACCACTGCGGGCTTCGAGGCGTACGACGCCTACAACGCTCCGGCGACCGGCGACCCGGCGAAGGTCAAGGAGATCCTGGGCGGCACCACTCCGCCGCCGCTGGTGCTGGCGCACAGCAACACGCCGCTGCGTACCGCGCAGGCTGAGGCGATCCGTGCCAGCCTGGTCAAGGCGGGCTTCCAGGTCACCCTGAAGGCCATCGAGGCGACCAGCTACTACGACGAGGTCGGCCGCAAGACCACGCCGTTCGACCTCTACCTGCACGGTTGGGGTTCGGACTGGCCGACCGGTTCGACCATCATCCCGCCGCTGTACGACAGCCGCGAGATCGTCGACGAGGGCAACCAGAACCTGGCCTACTTCGCCGAGCCGAGCATCGACGCCGAGATCGACCGCATCAAGACTCTGTCCGCGGCCGAGCAGGACGCGGCGTGGATGGCGCTCGACAAGAAGATCATGACCGAGTTCCTTCCCGAGATCCCGGCGTACTACGACGCCACCCACGAGCTCTTCGGCTCGAAGGTTGGCAACGTGTACCTGAGCGACGCCTTCGGCGCCATTCAGCTGAACAAGATCTACGTCAAGCCGTAACAAGCTCGACGGTTTCTCCTAGCTATTCCTGATCCGCTGTGATCGGGTGCGGGTGGGCTTCCCAGAAGGAGGGCCACCCGCACCCGACCGGCAGTCTTCATCGGATAGGTGCGTTCCATGGTCCGGTTCATTACCCGCCGCGTGCTCGTCGGCGTCGCGACGATCATCGCGATCAGCATCATCGTCTTCGGGCTGTTCTTCGCCGTGCCGTCGTCGCCGGCGAAGGTCATGTGCGGGAAGAACTGCGACCCGGCCAGCATCGCCGCAGTGGAGACCCGCCTCGGCCTGCGTGAGCCGATCGTCGAGCAGTACACCGGCTTCATGAAAGGCGTCTTCGTCGGCCGGACGTACGCCGAGGGCACCGCCTTCGAGCAGCGCTGCGACGCGCCCTGCCTGGGCTACTCCTTCCGTAACAACGAGCCCGTCACCGCGATCCTCAGCCGGACGCTGCCCGTCACCGTGAGCATCGTCGCCGGCGCCGCGGTCCTCTGGCTGCTGATCGGTGTCTCGCTAGGCATGGTCTCGGCACTTCGAAGAGGCACCCTGTTCGACAAGGTCGCGATCGGCATCTCGCTGACCGGCGCGTCGATGCAGGTCTTCTTCTTCGGCCTGATCCTGCTCTACGGCACCGTGTACGCCACCGGCCTGCTGCCATTCCCGTCTTACACCCCGATCACCGAGAATCCGCTGAAATGGGCGACCGGCCTGATCCTGCCCTGGGTCACGCTCGGCTTCCTCAACTCGGCGATCTACGCCCGGCTGTCGCGCGCACAGATGCTCGAGACTCTCTCCGAGGACTACGTGCGCACCGCCCGGGCCAAGGGCCTGCCGCTCAGCCGCGTCTACACCAAGCACGCGCTGCGCGCCGCGATCACGCCGATCGTGACGATCGCCGGCCTCGACATCGGTGCGTCGCTGGGTGGCACCTTCATCACCGAGACCATCTTCGGCCTGCGCGGTCTCGGCAAGGAGACCGTCGAGGCGGTCAACTTCCTGAACTTGCCGATCGTCGTCGCTACGGTCCTGCTGGCGGCGGTGTTCATCGTCATCGCCAACCTGATCGTCGACTTGCTGTACGCCGTGATCGACCCACGGGTCCGGCTGAGCTGAAGCGCGAGGGAGAACAACAGTGACTGCACCAGCCTCGGCGCCGAACAGCCCGACGACCACCGACAAGGATCCGTACCTGCGGGTCAACGACCTGCGCGTGCAGTTCCCGACCGAAGACGGCGTCGTCAAGGCCGTCGACGGGGTGTCCTTCTCGGTCGAGCGCGGCAAGACCCTGGGCATCGTCGGCGAGTCCGGATCCGGCAAGAGCGTCACCTCACTGACCATCATGGGTCTGCACAACACGAAGCGCGCCCGCATCTCCGGTGAGATCCTGGTCGGCGGCCGCAACGTGGTCGGCATGTCCGAGGAGCAGACCCGCCGCCTGCGTGGCCGCGACATGGCCATGATCTTCCAGGACCCGCTGTCCGCGCTGCACCCCTATTACAAGGTGGGCTCGCAGATCGCCGAGGCATACAAGGTCCACCACCCCAAGGCGTCGAGGGCCGAGTCGAAGAAGCGCGCGGTCGACATGCTCGGCCGGGTCGGCATCCCGCAGCCGGCGCGCCGGGCCGACTCGTACCCCCACGAGTTCTCGGGCGGCATGCGGCAGCGCGCCATGATCGCGATGGCCCTGGTCAACGACCCTGACCTGCTGATCGCCGACGAGCCGACCACCGCGCTCGACGTGACCGTGCAGGCGCAGATCCTCGACCTGCTCGAGGACCTCCAGCGCGAGTTCAACTCCGCGATCATCATGATCACGCACGACCTCGGCGTGGTCGCCCAGGTCGCCGACGAGGTGCTCGTCATGTACGGCGGCCGGGCCGTCGAGTTCGGCACCGTCGAGCAGGTCATGCGCCGGCCGCAGCACCCCTACACCTGGGGTCTGCTGGCCAGCGTGCCGTCCCTGCACGGCGACTCCGACGCCGACCTGGTGCCGATCAAGGGCAACCCGCCGTCGCTGATCAACCTGCCGACCGGCTGCGCCTTCCACCCGCGTTGCCGCTACGCCGGCCGCAACGGCGACCGGTCGCTCACCGAGGTGCCCGAGCTTCACCAGGTCCACGAACGGGGTCACCTGGTCGCCTGTCATCTGTCCGAGGCGGACCGCACGAAGTTCTACGCCGAGGACATCGCACCGTCCGCTGGAGTCGCGCAATGACCGAGACCCTGGTCCAGGAGCCCGGCACGGAGCCGGTCAAGCCGTCCCGCCCGTCCGGCGAGCCGCTGCTGGTGGTCGACAACCTGACCAAGCACTTCCCGGTGCGGTCCGGCCTGTTCGGCAAGACCGGCCTGGTGCGCGCCGTCGACGGGGTCAGCTTCTCCGTCGCGCCGGGCGAGACGCTCGGCCTCGTCGGCGAGTCCGGCTGTGGCAAGACCACCACCGGCCGCATGCTGGTGCGCCTGCTGGAGCCCACCTCGGGGAAGATCACCTTCGAGGGCAAGGACATCAGCCACGCCAAGGGCGGTGGCCTGCGTCAGCTCCGCCAGGACATGCAGATCATCTTCCAGGACCCGTACGCGTCGCTGAACCCGCGGCACACGGTGGGCCGGATCGTGGCCATGCCGTTGCAGGTCAACGGGATCAACCCGCCCGGCGGCGTGAAGAAGCGCGTCCAGGAGCTGCTCGAGCTGGTCGGCCTCAACCCGGAGCACTACAACCGCTACCCGCACGAGTTCTCCGGCGGCCAGCGCCAGCGCATCGGCGTTGCCCGCGCGCTGGCCCTGAAGCCGAAGATCATCGTCGCTGACGAGCCGGTCTCGGCGCTCGACGTGTCGATCCAGGCGCAGGTCATCAACCTGCTGCGTGGGCTCCAGCGCGACCTCGACCTGGCGTTCGTCTTCATCGCGCACGACCTGGCCGTGGTCCGGCACTTCTGCCAGCGGATCGGCGTCATGTACCTCGGCAAGCTCGTCGAGATCGGCGACCGCAACTCGATCTACGAGCGGCCGGCCCACCCGTACACCCGCGCGCTGCTGTCGGCGGTGCCGGACGTGACCAAGATGGGCGCCTCGGGCCGCATCCGCCTCGAAGGCGACGTGCCGACGCCGCTCAACCCGCCGTCCGGCTGCCGCTTCCGCACCCGTTGCTGGAAGGCACAGGACATCTGCGCGACCGAGGAACCGCCGCTCACGATCAAGCCCAGCGGCACCGTCGCCGCGTGCCACTTCCCGGAAGACGGCACGATCAAGTAACCCCTCGCCGCACGGAAAGAGGCAGGTCGCCGACCTGCCTCTTTCGCGTTCACCGCGCCAGGGCCGCGATCAGCCAGTCGAAGACCGGACCCAGCGGCGGCGTGGCCGGCCAGTCGTTGATCACGCCGATCAGGTGGACGTACCGCTCGGTCCGCGGGTCGTTCGCGGTCCGCAGGCGGGCCAGCAGCCTCGTCCGGTACGCGGCGGAGTCGGTCGTCCCGAAGGTTTCCGCATAGCGGGCGACCACATCGGACAGCACCGCGGCCGCCGCCGGCGCGGTCGGTTGGATGCCCGCCGCGATCGCCGTGGTGACCTGGTCGCGCACCTCGATGGTCAGCTTGTGGTGCAGGCCCATCCGGCCGCCCTCGGCGATCTCGGCCGCCTGGTGCTCGGCCATCCGCCGCACGCTCGCGACGAAGTCCGGGTCACGCACCAGCTCCGCCAGCTCGACCCAGGCGTCGACCTGCTCGGTGGTCGGCTCGTCCGGCAGGTACGGCAACGCCGACCGAAGCCAGGCCACGAAGTCCTGGTTGGCGTCGAGCCCGCCGAAGGCGCGGTCGACGAAGTCGTCGATCAGGCGGTGTCGTTCGGCCTCGGACAGTTGGACGACACGGTGCATGAAAGCCATCTCCTCTGGTGCGGTGTCGCGCCGGGCCACCGCCCGCAGCACGGCCAGGCGCAGGCGCAGGACCCGGATCTGCACGTCGAGCGCGTCGGCGTGCCGGCCCGCGGCCTGCGCCACCGTGAGGTCCTCGGCCAACACCCGCCGGATCGTGGCCAGGTCCAGGCCGAGATCGCGGAGCGTACGGATGAGGTCCAGGCGGGCGACGGCCGCGATGTCGTAGCGGCGGTGGTTGGCGGCGCTGCGATCGGTCGGCGGCAGGAGCCCGGCGTCGGAGTAGAACCGGATCGTGCGCACTGGCAGCCCGGTGCGGCGGGCCAGGTCTCCTATCGAGTACCGCATGCCGACCACCCTCCGACCTCCACCCGCTGGAGATGCAAACGCTATGACCTGAACCACGAGAGCTACCCCTCCGACGACCCGTTTCGTACGGTCGGCGCATGGGGGAACAGATCGATGCGGTGGTCGAGGCTTGGCGGCGGGCGATCGTGCTGTGCACGGAGGCCCTGCCAGGCTCCTTCGAGCGGCTCGGACCGCACGGGACGGCGGAGCTGGTCACCGGCCTGCCGGTGCCGACCATGAACGGCGTGATCCAGATCGGGCCGGCGGTCGACGCCGACGAGGTCGCGGCGTTCGCCGCGTCGCCCCGGCTGGCCGACCTGCCGTGGAGCCTGCAGGTGCGTGACGCCCACGCGGCGGACCGGGTCGCGGCGATCGCGGCGGATCACAAGCTCGACCAGCGCAGTCCGCTGCCGCTCATGGTCAAGGAGCTCACCGACGCCGACGCGACCGCCGACGAGCCCACCGTGCGCCGCGTCTCGGGCGACGACAGCGACCTCTACCGTCGGGCGCTGGCGGCCGGTTTCGGGGCCCCGGAGTTCATCTTCACCGGGTTCAGCGCGCCCGCGCTGCTGGACAACCCGGCCATGGCGCCATACGTCGTCGAGGTGGCCGGTGCGGTGGTCGCCACCTCGTTCGGTGTCCGGGTCGACGACATGATCGGCGTCTACAACATCTCCGTCCCACCGGAGCACCGGCGGCGGGGCTACGGGCGCGTGGCGACGGCGGCCGTGCTCGGCGACGCCTACCGGGACGGCGCGCGGACCGCGTTCCTCAACGCCTCCGTGCTGGGCGAGCCGCTCTACGCCGCGATGGGCTTCCACACCGCCGAGACCTGGACGGTCTTCACCGCCTAGCGTCAGCCGACCCGGCTGCCGATCAGGCCCGACAGCTCCATCGTGGCTTCGTGGCAGGCCGCGGACCAGCGGGTGAACTGCGGGAACCCGTGGGTCAGGTCGGGGTTGTGCACGTACGTCAGGTCGTTGCCGGCCTCCGCCAGCCGCTGTGCGTACGCGTGCCCGACATCGCGCAGCGGGTCGAAACCGTTGGTGACCAGGATCGCCGGTGGCAGGTCGGCGTGCGACTCCGCGTTCATCGGCGTGACGTACGGCTGCCGCCCGTCATCGGTGTTCTTGAGGTAGTTGCGGACCATCTCGTAGATCCCGTTGGTCTCCAGGTAGAGCCCGGCCCGGTTCTCGCTGCCGGCGAGCGTGTCACCCGGGAAGGCTGCCTCGGGGAAGAGCGGCACCTGCAGCGCGAGCCGTGGCCCGCGCTCGTCGCGCAGCTTCAGCGCCACCACGCAGGTCATGTTGCCGCCGGCCGAGTCGCCGCCGAGGGCGATCCGGCCCGGGTCGACGCCCTGGTCGTCGGCGTTGTCGAACAGCCAGCGCACGAAGTACTCGATCTCGTCGATCTGCACCGGGAACTTAGCCTCGGGCGCGAGCTGGTAGTCGATCGTGTAGGTGGCGATGCCGGCCCGCTCGGCGATCAGCCGCATCGGCACCTCGAACTCGTCGAGCGTGCCGTAGCTGAACCCGCCGCCGTGCACGTACACCAGCGCGCCGGACGGGGCTCGTGGCGGGCGGGCCGGCGTGTGCCGACGCACCGTCAGCGAACCGTGCGGGCCGGGCAGCACGAGCGTGTCGACCGCGCCGATGTCCGGCCACGGCCCCGCGCCGAGCATCTCGTGGTCGCGTCGGCCCTGCGCGATCGACACGTCCGCGCCCAGAGTGGGTCCGTGCGGCAGCCACTGCGCCAACTCCGGGTCGAGCGTGCCCCGGCCTACCGACGCGGGAATGGTGGTCCGGTCGTAGATGGGCATAGACCCATGCTGCGCCGGGTACGCGTCGCGGCGCGGGCGTTCGCCGGTTCTACAGCGCTCCGCGGCCCGCGCGCAGGATCAGCAGCGCGAGTTGGGTGCCGTCCGCTCCCAACTCGGTGCGGAACTTCTCCAGGATCTCCCGCTCACGGGACAGCACGAGGCGGGTGCCACCCGAGGCGACCCGGGTCGCACCGACCTGCTGAGACAGGTTCGCGCGCTCCTGCCACAGCTCGATCAGCGCGGTGTCGATCGCGTCGATCCGCTCGCGCATCGCGCGGATGCGCTGTGCGGCGGCTTCGTCTTCCGTGCCGGTGGTCGGCTGGGCGACGGCGTTGGTGCTCATGTCGTGCTCCTCGGGGGCCATCTCGGTTCTCTTTTGGCTGGTGGGCGCCGGTCGGACCCCGGAGGCAGAAAAGCCCCGGGCTCCAGGAGCCCGGGGCTTTTCGCAGGTCTTGTGCTCAGGCGCGACCTACAGCTGCCGGACTCCCGGTGCCGTAGTAAAAGTAAAATCGCGGACGCTGGATCACGTTGGCAAGTATGCCCGCGGCTCCCAAACCGGCGCAAGAGCCACCGGGGTGTGGCGCCCGACCCATCCCGACCAGCGGGACAGAACGGGCGCCCACCGCCGGATCAGCCGAGCCGGGTGATGCGGTTGGCCGGTCCCGGTGCCACCGGTGCGTTCGCACCGAGGTACCCGACCAGCGCGTCGACGTCGAAACCGGGCGCCGTGGTGCGGTTGGTGCCCGCGGTCAGGTTGGTGAAGCCGTCGCCACCGTTGGCCAGGAAGTCGTTGGTCGTGAGCCGGTAGGTGGCGGCCGGGTCGATCGGGGTGCCGTTCAGCGCCAGGGCGCTGACCCGCGAACCCGCCGGCAGCGTGGTGTTGTAGGTGTACGTGAACCCGGCCGAGACCTGGAGCACGCGCTGGACGGTCTGCCCGCCGAAGCCGACGAACTGCTGCTCCAGCACGTTCTTGATCTGGGCGCCCGTCACCGTCTGGGTGACCACCAGGTTGTTGAACGGCTGCACGGTGAACGCCTCGCCGTAGGTCACCTGGCCGGGCGCCTCGCCGCCGGGGGAGTTGGCGTACGAGAACGAGGCCCGGATGCCGCCGGGGTTCATGAAGGCGATCTGGGCGCCGTCGGCCTGCGTCCAGGCGAGCTGCGCGTCGGCGATCACGTCACCGAGCGGGCTCTCCTGGTTGGGCTGGTTGTCGCGGACGATGTCAGCGGTGATCGCGCCGACCACCCGGTTGGAGATCGGGGCGACCGCGGTGCGGTACTTGTCGGCCAGCCGCTTCGCCGCCGCGTCGACCAGCGCCGGGTTGCGTACGAAGGTGCCGTCGGGGTTGGTCTGGAAGGTGCCGTCCGCGTTGCGGACGCCGTTCTCGGCGATCACGTTGCGCGCGGTGATCGAGGCGAACTTGCCCGTCTTCTTGTCGAGCGAGTAGTCGATGTCGGTGACGAGCTGGCCGTTGGTGCCGGCGCTGGTGACCACGACGTTGTTGCCCGCCGAGTTGGGCAGCGAGCACGAGTAGAAGCGGTGGGTGTGACCGGAGACGACGATGCCGTACTCCGGGCGCAGGCCCTTCACGATGTCGACGATCGGCCCGGCGAAGTTGTTGCAGCCGTCGACCGGCTGCGGGGTGCCGGACTGCGCCCCGCCCTCGTGCAGCAGCAGCACCATCGACTTGACGCCCAGCAGGCGCAGCAGCGTGGCGTACTTGTTGGCGGTCTCGATCTCGTCCTTGAAGTTGACGTCCTGGATCCCGGCGGGGTTGACGATGCTCGGGGTGCCCTCGAGGGTCATGCCCACGAAGCCGACCGGCACGCCGTCGACGATCCGGATGTTGAACGGCAGCAGCAGCGGCAGACCGAGGCGCTTGGTCACCACGTTGGCGGCGAGGTACGTGAAGTCGGCGCCGCGGAACGGGTCACCGTCCTGGCAGCCGTCGACCGGGTGGCAGCCGCCGTACTGGAGGCGCTTGAGCTCGTCGGTGCCCTCGTCGAACTCGTGGTTGCCGACCGACGTGATCTCCATGCCCATCACGTTGAGCATCTCGATCGTCGGCTCGTCGTGGAACGCGGCGCTGACCAGCGGCGTTGCGCCGACCATGTCACCGGCGCCGACGGTGGTGCTGAGGCGGCCCTCGCTCTTGGCCTCGGCGCGCAGCCTCTTGACCGCGGTGGTCAGGTATTCGGAACCGCCGGCCGGGACTCCCGCGACGACCGCGCCGGAGCCGACCGGCGGGTCGATGGAGCCGTGGAAGTCGTTGAACCCGAGCAGGTTGCCCTGGGCCAGCTTGGCACCGTGCGATTGCCCAAAGGTGACCGAGACCGGCGTCAGCGCGGGTGCCGCGGACGCGGGGGACGGGCCGGCCCCGGGCAGGGCGACGATCACCCCGAGGGTGATGGCCGGTGCCGCGAGGTAGCGCAGCCACCGGCTAGGTCGACTCGTGATCGGCATGTCACATCCTGTGTGATCGATTGGGGCGTCACCCGGACGGGGAGACGCGACAAAGGTCATCGTTCTCTTTCGGGCGACAAGACACCAGGGCCGCATTGATGACATGAGGGTGTCGGATAGGGGTGCGAGCGGGCCGTTCGGACGCAGCGCCGCCTCCGGAAGTTGTCAGGCGGTCGGAATAGACTTCGCGGTGCGATGCGTGCTCTCTTCGAACTCCCCAGCCCTGACGGCCAGCCCGCCGTGCTCGCCTCCGACGCCGACAGCCGGCCCAGGCGGCCCCAACTCGACCCCGAAGCGTTGGTGGCCGGCCTCAACGGCCCACAGCGCGACGCGGTGACCCATGCGGGCTCACCGCTGCTGATCGTGGCCGGCGCCGGCTCCGGCAAGACGCGGGTGCTGACCCACCGCATCGCCTACCTGCTGGCGGCTCGCGACGTGCACCCCGGCCAGGTCATCGCGATCACCTTCACCAACAAGGCCGCCGGCGAGATGAAGGAGCGGGTGGCCGCGCTGGTCGGCAACCGCGCCCGGCTGATGTGGGTGTCGACCTTCCACTCCGCCTGCGTACGCATCCTGCGCGCCGAGCACGACCACGCCGGCCTCAAGTCGACGTTCTCGATCTACGACGCCGACGACTCACGCCGGCTGATGCAGCTCGTCGCCCGCGAGCTCGACCTCGACCCCAAGCGCCACCCGGCCCGCGGCCTGGCCACGCAAGTCTCCAACCTGAAGAACGAGCTGGTCGACCCGGAGACCTTCGCCGCCCGCGCCAAGGGCCCGATGGAGCGCGCCGTCGCCGAGGCCTACACGCTCTACCAGCGCCGCCTCAAAGAGGCACACGCGCTCGACTTCGACGACCTGATCATGACGACGGTGCACCTGTTCCAGTCGCACCCGCACGTCGCCGAGAACTACCGACGGCGCTTCCGGCACGTCCTCGTCGACGAATACCAGGACACCAACCACGCCCAATACCAGCTCATCAAGGAGCTGGTCTCGGGCACCGAGGGCCTGGAGCCCGCCGAGCTCTGCGTCGTCGGCGACGCCGACCAGTCCATCTACGCCTTCCGCGGCGCGACCATCCGCAACATCCTCGAGTTCGAGCGCGACTACAAAGACGCCCGCACGATCATGCTCGAGCAGAACTACCGATCCACCCAGACGATCCTCAACGCCGCCAACGCGGTGATCAGCCGCAACCCGTCGCGCAAGCCCAAGCGCCTGTGGAGTGACCAGGGCGCGGGCGAGAGCATCGTGGGCTACGTCGCCGACACCGAGCACGCCGAGGCCGACTGGGTCGCACGCGAGATCGACCGCCTCACGGACGACACGGACGCCCGCCCCGGCGACGTCGCGGTCTTCTACCGCACCAACGCCCAGTCCCGGGTCTTCGAAGAGGTGTTCATCCGGGTCGGCCTGCCCTACAAGGTGGTCGGCGGCGTCCGCTTCTACGAGCGGCGCGAGGTCCGCGACGCGCTCGCCTACCTGCGCGCCATCGTCAACGACGACGACACGGTCAGCATCCGCCGCATCATGAACACCCCACGCCGAGGCATCGGCGACCGCGCCGAGGGCGCGGTAGAGGCCTTGTCGTCCCGCGACCGCATCTCCTTCGGCGCCGCGATGCGCCGGGCGGCCGACGCACCCGGCATCTCCAGCCGGGCGGTCAACGGCATCGGTGATTTCGTCGCGCTGCTCGAAGGCCTGCGCGAGCTGTCCGAGACCGCGCCCCCCGAAGAGGTGCTGGAAGCGACCCTGACCCGCTCGGGCTACCTGGCCGAGCTGGAGGAGAGCACCGACCCGCAGGACGCCGGCCGTGTCGAAAACCTCCAGGAGCTGGTCTCCGTCGCCCGCGAGTTCACCGAACGGGTGGAAGGCAACGACGAGCAGGCCACCCTGGCCGGGTTCCTGGAGCAGGTCGCCCTGGTCGCCGACGCCGACCAGATCCCTTCAGACGACCCCGACCACCAGGGCGTGGTCACCCTGATGACGCTGCACACGGCCAAGGGCCTGGAGTTCCCGATCGTCTTCCTGACGGGCCTCGAAGACGGCGTCTTCCCGCACATGCGCGCACTCGGCGACAACAACGAGCTGGAAGAGGAACGCCGCCTGGCGTACGTGGGCATCACCCGCGCCCGGCAGCGGCTCTATCTGTCGCGGGCCGTGACCCGGTCGGCGTGGGGCGCGCCTTCCTACAACCCGACCTCGCGCTTCATCGCCGAGCTTCCGGAAGAGCTGGTTCGCTGGGAGCGAACCGAGGGGTCCTATACGTCGTGGTCCGGCACCGGCGGTGGGGTCGGCAACCGCGGTGGCAGCGGTGCCAGCGGCGGGGCCGCACGTGGTGGCGGCTTCTCCGGCGGCACGCCCAAGGCTGCCGCCCTCGCGCAGCGGTTGGGCATCGACGGCAGCAAGCTGTCGACAGCTTCGGAGCTGCGTCAGGCCGCGCCCAAGGTTGCGGTGGGGGATCGGGTCAACCATCAGCGGTATGGGCTCGGGCGGGTGCTGGCCGTTGAGGGTCAGGGTCCTAGCGCGCGGGCTCAGATCGATTTTGGGGATCAGACCATGTGGTTGGTGCTTCGGCATGCGCCGGTGGAGAAGATTTGACTTTGGTTGCGCGCCGTTTGGGTGGAGCTCCTCGTCGGGCTTCGCCTTAGGGCACCAGGATCTCCGGACGGCGACAAGGTCGTTCGTCCGGTTGGGCGCTCCACCTTGTCGCCGTCCGGAGATCCTGGTTCATCGGGCTACGCCCGACGAGGAGCTCCACCCCGTTCCCCCCGGGGGGTGGTTGGGGCGTGGGGTGGTCTTCAGCGCTGGGTTGTCGCGCCGGGGCGCGCGGCGACCAACACGATCCAGAGCGGTCGAGCCGCGCGGGCCGCGACCGGGCCGCTGCACGAAAGGCTCGGGCGCTCGTGCCGGTCACCTCGCAAGCGGCCCGACCACCTCGCCCTCCTGAAGACCTGATGCCCACCCCACCCCCCGACGAGGAGCTCCACCCAAACGGCGCGCAACCAAAGACCCTCGCGCCGCCACCGCGGCGAAAAGGCATTGCGCCAAAGACATTCCAACCAGTCCAATGACGACGGTGACCGTCCTCTTGCGCCCCTACCGCGACACCGAAGACGCACGACCATTCGGCGTAGTAGCAGAAGAGCATGGCGAGATAGTCGGCCGCGGCTGGATGGACTCGTGGGACGAGGCCGACGGCACGCGCCTGCACCTCCTCTCCGGCTGCGTCGACCCGCGCTGGCGCAGGCGGGGAGTGGGCACCGCGATCCTGCGCTGGCTGGAGGAACGCGTCGACCGGACGCCCGGATCCACCTTCGGCGTCAACGTGGCTCCGCACGAAACAGGCAAGCTCGCGATGATCACCGCGCACGGCTACCGACTCGCGTTCACCGTCGTGGAGCTGGCCCGCGACCTCAACAACCTTGAGCCTCACCCGCTCCCGCCCGGGCTCGTCCTGCGGCCGGTCGAACCCGCGCATCACCCCCTGATTTACGCGGCAATCGACGAGTGCTTCGCCGACTCCGGACACGGCCACCAAACACAGACGTACGACGAATACCTTCGCGACGTGCAGGACGTCGAGCTCTGGACCGTGGCCTGGGCCGGCGACTCGGTCGCGGCCGTCGTGGTCAACGAGCGCCAGCCCGACGGCACGGCGAGCACGCCGTGGGTGGCGGTTCGGCCGCCTTGGCGACGTCGTGGGGTCGGGCTCGCGTTGATGAGCCAGACGCTGCGTACCCTCGCCGATTCGGGTGTGACGCGGGCTCGGCTGAGGACCGTCCAGGAGAACCCGCACAACAGCGTGGGGCTCTACGAGCGCGCCGGCTACGCGATCGTCGACCGGCAACCCCGCTACCGCAAGGCTCTTGACTCACCCACCTACCCTGAAGACATGCCGCACCCATAGGGCCGCCGCCTCTACCTCGTCACCCGAGCCGACCTCCCGCCCGGTGACCAGGCCGCCCAACTGGCACACGCCGCGATCGAGTTCACCGCGCGTTGTGGCCGCGCCTCCGACATCGTCGTGCTGCTCGCCGCACCGGACGAGCTTGCCCTGACTCGGCTGTATGCCGACGCGGTCGACGCCGTCGCCGTTCATGAGCCCGACCTCGACGGGGCTCTCACCGCTGTCGCGTTCGAGTCGGCCTCGCGCCGGCTCGTGGCGCACCTTCCTCTGGCATTCGCGGAGGGAGGTGAAAAACCATGACCACGGACCTGCGGGCCCAACTGGTCGAGTTGGCAGCGGAGCGCGACGCGCTCAAGGCGCAACTCGCCGGTGACCTCCCGAAGGCGACCCGCTGGCTGCAGCAGAAGGTCTGGCGGCAGGCCGCCGCCCTTGACCGGCTGAACCAGCGTGTCGTCAACCAGCGGTTCGTCCTGCGCATGCTCGACGAACTCGGTCGGTCGCTGACCGCGGACGAACTCCGTGCAACCTCAGCCGACGCTGCGGCGTCCTAACCCATGGGTGGGCGGTGTAGGCCGCCCACCGCCAAGCCCCAGAGGTCCGACGGACGGGCGGCCGCCTCTAAAGCGGTGATAGCGGGTTCGACTCCTGCCTGGGGCGCACGGAGCCTTCGATAAGGACGACGCACCTCTGCGGGAGCCGAGCTACCTCATCCTCACCTCGTTGGCGGCCGAGCCGAGGCACGGCTACGCCGTGATCGAAGACGTCAAGCAGATCTCGGGCGGCCGGGTCGTGATCGGCGTCGGCACGCTCTACACCGCGATCGACCGGCTGCACGCCGACGGGCTCATCGAGGTCGACCGGGAAGAGGTCGTCGACTCCCGGTTGCGCCGCTACTACCGCCTGACCGGCGACGGTGCGCGGCGGCTGGCGGCCGAGACCAAGCGGTTGACCCGGCACGCCGCCGCGGCGACCGCCCGGCTGAGGGTGCTGGGAGTTGAGCCGGCATGACGGAGCTCGAGGGGCACTACCGCCGCCTGCTCGCGCTCTTCCCGCGCCGGCACCGGCAGGCGTACGAGGCCGAGATGCTGGACGCCCTGCTGGCCGGAGCCCGCCCGGGGCAACGCCGACCGCGCGCCGGCGAGGTCCTCGACCTGGCCCGGGCGGCGCTTACCGCCCACGTCGCGGGCCGGTCGACCTGGTCGGCGGCCGCCGGTGTCGTCGGTGCGATCGGGATGGCCGCCAGCGCGCTGCGTGGGGCCGGCGTCCTACACACGACCCTCGTGCAGCCCGACTGGACCTTCGCCGTGACCGTGCTGGGATGGCTGCTGGCGGCCGCCGGCTCGGTCGCGGGCTGGCGTGTGCTCGCGGTCACCGCCGCCACGGTCGGACTGGTCATGCAGGCCACGTTCAGCTTCCTGGCGTTCGGTGTCGATCACCTGCCGATAGCGGTCGTCGCCGCGCTGCTGACCGCTGGCTGCCTGGCCGTGTGGGCGATCACCGATGGCCCGGTCTTCCGCGGGCGTGCTCTGTGGCCGACCCTCGGAGCCGGCGTGGTCGGCGCGGTGACCGGTTGGATCCCGCGCGCGCCGTTCTCCAACACGATGCCCTGGCTGCCCGTCGAAGGGAACTGGCAGTACGGGGCCGGTGCGCTGGGCATCGCGGCGGTGACGGTCAGCACCGTCCTGCTCACCGTTCTGGCGCTGCCCGGTCCGGTTCGCGGCCGTGTCGTCGTGCTGGCGCTGCCGGTGGTCGGGCTGGCCCTGGTGCACAACGCGGGCCTCTCGTACCCCTCGACCTTCGTGGTGCTTTGTCTCCTGGTCGCGCCGTTCGCCGGGTTGGGGCTCGTGCGAATGAGGTCCCGCGCGACGGCGAACTGACGATGGGCCCGACTCCTTGTGGAGTCGGGCCCATCGTCACCGGGGGGCAAGTAAGCCTTAGCAGCCGACGATCGGCACGCCCTTCTCCTTCAGGAACGGGGCGGGGTCGATCTGGTTCCACATGGCGCCCTGGTGCACCTCGAAGTGCAGGTGGGGGCCGGTGGAGTCGCCGGTGGAGCCTTCGTAGCCGATGATCTGGCCGGCCTTCACCGTCTGGCCCACCTCGACCGCGGTGCGGTTCTGGTGCGCGTAGTGCGTGAAGTAGCCGTCGCCGTGGTCGATGACCACCGAGATGCCGTAGCCGGTGTACGCCCAGCCGGCGGCGATCACGGTGCCCGCCGCTGCGGCGCGCTCAGGCGTGTTCTCCGGCATCGCGAAGTCGATGCCCTGGTGCGGGACACCCCAGCGCATGCCGAAGCAGGAGGTGATCTCAGAGCCCGGCATGGGGGAGGTCCAGCCGGCCTTCGAGATGCTCGGACCGGCGGGCTTGGGCTTCGCGGGGGCCTTGGGGGCGGCCTTCTTCGTAGCCTGGGCCTTCTTGGTCGACTTGGGCTCCTTCACCTCGGCCTTGGGGGTGGCGGCCTCGGTGGTGGGGCTTACGGTCGGAACCGCGATGGGGGAACGCAGCGCGCGGTCGGCGCGGCTGGCGGCGTCGATGCGGGCCTGCTGGTCGGCCACCGCGATGGTGGTCGGTGATGTCGAGTCATCGTTACCCAGAGTAGCGACGGCGCCACCCGCGATGCCGAGGCCGAGCAGGCCGACAGCGGCCAGCGCGGCGACGCGACCGCGCCCGACGAGCGACGAGCGCACGCGGTCGCGGACGCCGAGCGGCGCCTGCGGCGTCGGCTGCTCTGGCCCGTTTTGAGCGTGAAACTCCTGCTCAGGCTGCTGGTCGTACGGGTAGTTCGATTGCACGGGGGTGAACCTCCGCGGTTGAGCGGCACGGACCGGCAAATGGTTGTACGAGCCGTGTTCAACGCGGCGACAGCCATGCGTATGCCGTGGTTATGACCACGCTGAGTGAGGGAGGCTATGTCCCGATCTGGACCGCTACACCCCGTACGCGTTCCGCCTGTGGGAGTGGCCGGGGTCACATTGGCGGCTGTGGCGCAGGAAACTTTGGCGAACAGCGGGCAACGAAAAACCGCCCATCGCGTTGGCGACGGGCGGTTCGACGGACAGTACGGTGCGTGTAGGGCTCGCTACTCAGCCGTAGATTGAGGCGACTTGTAGCTGGATGTCCACTCCACGCTCGCGGAAGAACGGGATCGGGTCCGTAGACTCGCCGTCGACCTGCGTCTCCAGGTGAAGCTGCGATCCATAGGCGTGCCCGGTCGAGCCGACCAGGCCGATCATGTCGCCGGCTTTGACCTCTTGGCCCTTCTTCACGAGGACCTGACGCGCGTGGGCGTAGATGATGTCGGTGCCGTCGCCGTGGTCGATGATCACGGCCATCCCGTATCCACCGATCCAGCCGGCTTCCTTGACGACACCACCGTGCACCGCGGCGAACGGGGTGCCCTCGGGCGCGACCAGGTCGATGCCGGCGTGGAGCTGCTTGCCCTGCACGCCGTACGGGTTGGTGAAGGTGTAGCCGGAGAGCGGGAGCTGCCAGACGTCGGGAGAGTCGGCGAGCGACGTCTCCATCTTGTCGGTGCGCTCGGACCGCGAGGCCTTGCCGGCCTGGTCAGCACGATCTTGGAGGGCGTTGTTGACGGTGGCGCCGTGCAGGTCCGCGAGAACCTGGGGGTCGACGGCCTTGGCGTCCGGCATGGCGCTCGCGCCCATCGCGACAACACCGGCACCGACGAAAGCTCCGGTGACGACGATCGCGTAACGGCTGCGGGGCGGAGTGGGTACGCGCCGGCGACCGCGATAGCGGTCCTTCTCAGACGACAAGCGCTGGCGCACGCACACCCTCCGTTGTCGGAACAGTTGGGCGGAAGCGGCGTTTGTCACGGGGGGTGAACGCCGGTGATCCGCAGTGCCATTCCGGGGGGATCGGTTTGGCAGCCGTGGACACGGTAGCCGTCCCTTAAGCGACTCTCAAGCTGAGCGAGTGTTTCGCGGACATTAAGTCCGACCGTCCGCAGTGGAATGCCTGATTTCGTAACCTTTTGTGGGGAGCCTCGTTAATAGCTCTCCGTAACATCGAGCATTACTTATTGTTATGTGGCACGCCGCACCCGGTGTCGCCCTTAAGGGCGTGATCGGGTTACCGTTCGTTAAGGCAACGTAGCCCCGCTGGAGGACTGATGAGCGCACGGATACGGGTTGTGGTCGCGAAGCCCGGCCTGGACGGGCACGACCGGGGCGCCAAGGTGGTCGCGCGCGCGTTGCGCGACGCGGGCATGGAGGTTGTCTACACCGGGCTGCACCAGACCCCCGAGCAGATCGTCGAGACCGCCATCCAGGAAGACGCCGACGCCGTCGGGCTGTCCGTCCTTTCCGGGGCGCACATGACGCTGTTCAAGCGCGTTCTCGAACTGCTGGAATCCCGCGGCGCCGGCGACATCGTCGTTTTCGGCGGGGGCATCATTCCCGAAGGCGACATTCCCGAATTGCAGCGTATTGGCGTGGCCAAGATCTTCACGCCGGGTGCGACCACCCAGGGCATCGTCGACTGGGTACGCGAAAACGTCGCTCAGCCAGTCGGCTAAAGCGAATTAAGGGGAGAGGCCGGACGCACCCCTCACACGCCCGGCCTCTCTATGCACGATGCCCCGCCGCCACCCCTCGACCGACAGGGCATCGGCCGTTTTTCGTCGGCTTTGTCGCTTGCGTGCCGACACTGAAGTCAACGACGCCCTTATCCGGCGGTTACGCGCCATCTCAGAAATTTCCGGGAAGCCCGATCCTGTGGAGTGCCGCACACCGGTGACCCGGCCGGGTTGCCGACATCGCCACCGTGGATAGGCTCCCCTCAAACACCAGAATGGGCGCGGCGCAAGGGTGCGTCGCGGAGACGAGGACGGGACGCGTAGACGTGGACCTGTACGAGTACCAGGGGCGCGATCTCTTCGAGCGACACGGTCTCCCCGTGCTCGCCGGCGGTGTCGCCGAGACCCCGGAGGAGGCCCGCGCGATCGCGGAGCGCCTCGGCGGCCGTGTGGTCGTGAAGGCCCAGGTCAAGGTCGGTGGCCGCGGTAAGGCCGGCGGCGTGAAGCTGGCCGACGGGCCGGAGGAGACGGTGGCCCGGGCGACCGACATCCTCGGGATGGACATCAAGGGCCACACGGTCCACAAGGTGATGCTCGCCGAGACGGCCGACATCCTCGAGGAGTACTACTTCTCCTACCTGCTCGACCGCGCGAACCGCACGTTCCTGTGCATCGCGAGCGTGGCCGGCGGCATGGACATCGAGCAGGTCGCCGCCGAGACCCCCGAGCGGGTGGCCAAGGTCGCCATCGACGCCAACAAGGGCGTCGACGTCGCGACCGCCAAGGAGATCGTCGCCAAGGCGCAGTTCCCCGCCGAGGTGGCCGACGAGATCATCGAGATCGCGATCAAGCTGTGGCGGGCGTTCGTCGCCGAGGACGCCACGCTGGTCGAGGTCAACCCCCTCGCCAAGGTGGCCAGCGGCCGGGTGCTCCTGCTCGACGCCAAGATCACTCTGGACGAGAACGCCGGCTTCCGGCACCCCGACCACGAGGCTCTGGTCGACCAGAGCGCGGTCGATCCGCTGGAGCAGGCCGCCAAGGCCAAGGACCTCAACTACGTCAAGCTCGACGGCCAGGTCGGCATCATCGGCAACGGCGCGGGCCTGGTCATGTCGACGCTCGACGTGGTCGCGTACGCGGGTGAGCGGCACGGCAACGTCAAGCCGGCCAACTTCCTCGACATCGGCGGCGGCGCGAGCGCGGCCGTGATGGCCAACGGCCTGGAGATCGTGCTCTCCGACCCCAGCGTCAAGAGCGTGTTCGTCAACGTCTTCGGCGGCATCACCGCCTGCGACGAGGTCGCCAACGGCATCATCCAGGCGCTGGCGCTGCTCGAGCAGCGCGGCGAGGCGGTCACCAAGCCGCTGGTCGTCCGCTTGGACGGCAACAACGCTGAGGCCGGCCGGGCGATCCTGGACGGCGCGGCGAACCCGCTCGTCGAGCGGGTGGACACGATGGACGGTGCGGCCGAACGTGCCGCCGAGCTCGCGGCTGCGGGGGTCTGACATGGCAATCTGGCTGACCAAGGACTCGAAGGTCATCGTCCAGGGGATGACCGGCTCCGAGGGTTCCAAGCACACCCGGCGGATGCTGGCGGCGGGCACCCACGTGGTCGGTGGCGTCAACCCGCGCAAGGCAGGCACCACCGTCGACTTCGACGGCACGTCGCTGCCGGTGTTCGCGTCGGTCGCCGACGCGATGAAGGAGACCGGGGCTGACGTCTCCGTCATCTTCGTGCCGCCGCAGTTCACCAAGGCCGCCGTGGTCGAGGCGATCGACGCCGAGATCCCGCTGGCCGTGGTGATCACCGAGGGCGTGCCGGTGCACGACACCGCCGCGTTCTGGGCCTACAACGTCGAGAAGGGTCAGCGGACCCGGATCGTCGGCCCGAACTGCCCGGGCATCGCCTCGCCGGGCGCGTCCAACGCGGGCATCATCCCCGCCGACATCACCCCCGCCGGCCGGATCGGCCTGGTCAGCAAGAGCGGCACGCTGACCTACCAGCTCATGTACGAGCTGCGCGACATCGGCTTCTCGACCAGCGTGGGCATCGGCGGCGACCCGGTGATCGGGACGACCCACATCGACGCGCTGGCCGCGTTCCAGGACGACCCCGACACCGACGCGATCGTCATGATCGGTGAGATCGGTGGCGACGCCGAGGAGCGCGCGGCGGCGTTCATCAAGGAGCACGTGACCAAGCCGGTCGTCGCCTACATCGCCGGCTTCACCGCTCCGCCCGGCAAGACCATGGGCCACGCGGGCGCGATCATCTCGGGTTCGGCCGGCACGGCCGACGCGAAGAAGGTGGCGCTGGAGGCGGCCGGGGTCAAGGTCGGCAAGACGCCGAGCGAGACCGCGCGCCTCATGCGGGAGATCATCCAGAGCCGATAAGGCTTTCGGCGGTACGGGGGACGGCGTTCGCGCCGTCCCCCTTCCGTTTGTCTAGTGGTAGTAGACGCCCGGGTACTGCCGCGTGAAGTTGAGTACCAGGCTGGCCACGATGTTGATCACGCTGAGCGCGATCGCCAGCCAGCCGAGCAGCTGTGACTGGCCGAACCGGCGCGCGTCGCGCAGCGACAGGACGCCGAAGATGATGCCGAGGACGCCGCAGCAGATCAGGCCGATGACGATGCCCAGGATGCCCCAGAACTTGGAGTGGTCCTGCGCGCCCCAGCCAGAGCCGCGCCCCATCGGGAAGCGCCCGCCGGGACCACCTGGGCCGCCCGGTCCGCCCGGCCCTCCTGGCCCGCCCGGTCCGCCGCCGCCTCCGTAGGGGGGCGGTGGGTAGCCTGGCCCCTGTCCGGGCGGCGGGTAGCCGACCGGCGGACCGTAGCCCGGCGGTTCCTGGCCCGGCGGGTAACCGCCCGGCGGCGGCTCCTGCCCGGGCGGCGGGGGATACGAGGGGTAGCTGGCGTCCTGGCCCGGATAGCCGGGGTAGCCCGACGGCGGACCGGACGTCGGCGGCGGGTACGCGCCCGGCGGGTCCGGGTTGGCCCCTGGCGTCACCGGTCCACCCGGCGGGTAGGACGGGCCCGTCGGTGTTCCGGGCGGTCCCCAGGCGGAATCGGGAGGACCCGACGCGGAGCCGGCGCCGCCGGGCGCCGGCGGGCCGGCGGATCGGTGCGGCTCGTCCGGCTCCTGCCCGCGGGGCGGATACTCGGCGGTCATGCGGCGCCTCCCGGTCGTTCGGGACCGAATCAGGTAGTTCGACGTATGTTATCCCCTACTTTACGAAGCTTGTCCGCTTTCGCCGGTTGACGCGATGATCGAGGTCCGTGGTGTCGCGCCTAACCAGTGGGGCCGGCGTGAAAAAGTAGGCGGCGATGCGCAGTCCGACCCCCGACGGCCAATCCCCGGCCGCCGACGACCGACGGGACCCGGCGACGGGCCCCATCCCCGGCATGGGCTCGGACGCCGAGGCGATCGGCCTGGACCTTCCGCGCCACGACGACCCACCGCTGGCCCGCGAGCGCGTCGCAGAGCCAGAACCCGAGCCGGAGCCCGACGACGCGGAGCTTCGCAACCGCCCGACGGAGCGGCTGGATGTGGGCAACCGCCCGACCGTCCGCCTGCCACGCCAGCGCACGGCACCGCCCGCCGGCCGCGCGCCGCTGCTGGTCGCCGGCCCGGTCGCGGCCCTGTTCGCCGCGATGTTCTCGTTCCTGCCGGTGGCCGTCGTGCTCACCCTGGCGCAGCTCACCGAGGGGGCCAACACACTCGGCGGGGCCACCCGGGCCGGGCTGGCCGCCTGGCTGCTCGCACACGGCGTGCCGCTGGGCACCTCGCTGGGCCCGCTCGGCCTGCCCCCGCTCGCCGTCGGCGTCTTCGCGGCCTGGCGGGTCAGCCGGGCGGGCGTGCACACCAGCCGGGCGTACGGCATCGCCCAGCGCGGCTCACCGCTCCAGGCCGCCGCGGTCGCCGGCACCGTCGCACTCGGCTACGGCGTGGTCGGCACCGCCGCCGCCCTGCTGGTCGACCAGCCCGGGCTCGAGACCTCCGCGCTGCGGGCCTTCCTGCACTTCGTCGTCTTCGGCTTCCTGGCCGCGTTGGTCGGCGCGCTGCGGGTGACCGGAGCGCTGCGGGTCATGGCGGTGCGGATGAACCCGGTGCTGCGCGACGGCATCCGCACCGGCGTGGTCGGCGCGGTCCTGGTGCTCGGCACCGGCGCCGCGATGGCCGGCCTCTCGGTCGCGCTCAGCGGTGGTGACGCGGCGGACGTGCTCGGCGCCTATCGCACCGGCGTCGCCGGGCAGGTGGGCATCACGCTGATCTGCCTGGCGTACGCGCCGAACGCCGCGATCTGGGCGGCCGCGTACCTGCTGGGTCCGGGTTTCGCCGTCGGGGTGGACACCGTCGTGCGGACCACCGAGGTCGACGTCGGCACGTTGCTGCCGCTGCCGCTGGCCGCGGGCATCCCCAAAGGACCGGTCGGCGGGCTCGGCGCGCTGCTGCTGGCGGTGCCGGTGCTGGCCGGAATGGTCGCGGGTTGGCTGCTGGCCCGCCGGGTGCTCCGGCTGCGCGCGGGAGACGTGGCCGCTGGGCATCTCGGCGGCCGGCGGGGCTCGTGGGGTTCCCTGGTCGGTGCCGCCGCGCTCGGCGGGCCGATCGCCGGTCTGTTGCTCGGCGCGGCCGCGCTGGTCTCGCGCGGGCCGGTCGGCGGGCCGAGGCTGGCCGAGATGGGCCCGGTGCCGTGGCAGGTCGCATTGGCCGGCGCGGTCGTGGTGACGATCGGCGCCACTGTGGGCGCGGCGGCGACCCGAGCCCTCGCCGGTCCGTAACAACCCCGGCGAGGGTCGGTCAGTCCGTCAGAGGCCGGGCGAGTTGAAGACGTTCAGCAGGCCGAGCACGAGCGACAGCACGGACAGGCCGCCGCCGACGAGGCCACAGATGAAGCCGGCCTTGGCCTGGCCGAGGTTGTTCGCCAGCCCCTGTGCCACCTTCTGCTTGCCCAGGTGGCCGAGCACGGCGGCAGCGGCGCCGGCCACGATGCCGAGCGGCGCGCAGCACACGAGCGGGATCGACGCGATGCCGAGGATCAGCGACACGAGGCCCATCGTGTTGTTCTGCGGTTGGGCCGGCGGGCCGTAACCCTGCGGCGGGTATGGGTTGGTCACGAAGTGTCCTTCCAGGGTGGTTGGCCTGCAAATATTCCTGGAAGATCATCACTGCGTCAAGGCCGGTCGCGAGGGGTGCCCAAGTGGGCCGGTATCGTCTACCTACGTGCCCGTGTCCGCTCGCATCGTGGTTCTGATCTCTGGCTCCGGCAGCAACCTGGCCGCCCTTCTCGATGCCTGTGCCGATCCCGGCTACGGCGCGACCGTGGTGGCGGTCGGTGCCGACCGCGACGGCATCGCCGGCCTCGACCGGGCAGCCGCCGCCGGCCTGCCGAGTTTCGTCGAACGGGTGAAAGACCACCCGTCCCGGGACGCCTGGGACGTCGCGCTCACGCAGCGCGTCGCCGAGCACAAGCCCGACCTGGTCATCTCCGCCGGTTTCCTCAAGCTGGTCGGCGACCATTTCCTGACCGCCTTCGGCGACCGCTACCTCAACACGCACAACGCGCTGCTGCCGGCTTTCCCCGGCATCCACGGGCCGCGCGACGCGTTGGACTACGGGGTCAAGCTCGCCGGCGCGACGCTGTTCTTCGTCGACGCGGGTGTCGACACCGGACCGATCGTGGCCCAGACGGCCGTGCCGGTCCTGCCCGACGACACCGAGGAGACGCTCACCGAGCGGATCAAGGTCGCCGAGCGCAAGCAACTCGTCGACAACGTCGGCCGCCTGGTCCGCGAGGGCTGGACCATCACCGAAAGGAAGGTCACCATCCCATGAACGACGACGCGCGGCGGCCGCTGCGACGAGCCCTGGTCAGCGTGTACGACAAGACCGGGCTGACCGAGCTCGCCACCGCCCTGCACGCCGGCGGCGTGGAGATCGTGTCGACCGGGTCGACGGCCGCGGCGATCGCCGCCGCGGGCGTGCCGGTCACCAAGGTCGAGGACCTGACCGGCTTTCCGGAGGTGCTGGACGGCCGGGTCAAGACGCTGCACCCGCGGGTGCACGCCGGCCTGCTCGCCGACACCCGCCTGCCGGCACACCTCGAACAGCTCACCGACCTCGACATCGCGCCGTTCGAGCTGCTGGTGTCCAACCTGTACCCGTTCCAGGAGACGGTCGCCTCCGGCGCCACAGTGGACGAGTCCATCGAGCAGATCGACATCGGCGGCCCGGCGATGGTCCGCGCGGCCGCGAAGAACCACGCCTCCGTCGCGGTGGTGACCTCGCCCACGGCGTACCCGATGGTGCTCAACGCTGTCTCCGGTGGTGGGTTCACCCTCGCGGAGCGCCGCACGCTGGCGGCCAAGGCGTTCGCCGACATCGCGGACTACGACGTCGCGGTGGCCGACTTCTTCGCGACCACGGTGGCGCCCGCCGAGTGGCCGACCTTCGCGGGGCTCACCCTGCACGTCGAGACGCCGCTGCGGTACGGCGAGAACCCGCACCAGCAGGCGGCGCTCTACACGAACCCGTCGTCGCCGGCCGGGCTGGCGCAGGCCGAGCAGTTGCACGGCAAGGAGATGTCCTACAACAACTACGTGGACGCGGACGCCGCCTGGCGCTCGGCACACGACTTCGACGCGCCGGCCGTCGCGATCATCAAGCACGCCAACCCGTGCGGCATCGCAGTGGGCGACGACGTGGCCGAGGCACACCGCAAGGCGCACGCCTGCGACCCGGTGTCGGCCTTCGGCGGCGTGATCGCGGTCAACCGCGAGGTCACCGTCGAGCTGGCCGAGCAGGTCGCGGAGGTCTTCACCGAGGTGCTGGTGGCGCCGTCCTTCGCCGACGGTGCGCTGGACATCCTGAGCCGCAAGAAGAGCATCCGGTTGCTGAAGGCGCCCGCCTTCGACCCGATGCCGGCCGAGTGGAAGCCGATCACCGGCGGCGTCCTGGTGCAGATGCGCGACGCGATCGACGCACCCGGCGACGACCCGGCGGCCTGGCGCCTGGCGGTCGGGACCCCGGTGTCCGACGAGGTGCTGGCCGACCTAGCGTTCGCCTGGCGGGCGGTCCGCTCGGTCAAGTCCAACGCCATCCTGCTGGCCCACGACGGCGCCTCGGTCGGCGTCGGCATGGGCCAGGTCAACCGCGTCGACAGCGCGCGGCTGGCGGTCTCCCGGGCAGGCGCCGAGCGCGCCGCCGGCGCGGTCGCCGCTTCGGACGCGTTCTTCCCGTTCGCCGACGGCTTCCAGATCCTGGCGGACGCGGGCGTACGCGCGGTGGTGCAACCGGGCGGCTCGATGCGCGACGAAGAGGTGATCGCGGCAGCCGAGGCGGCCGGGGTGACCATGTACCTGACCGGCGCCAGGCACTTCTTCCACTAGGCCACGGTCAGCCGGAGTTCGCCGCGCTCGCCGTTGGCGCGCTGCGCGGTGATCGTCCAGCAGCCCGGTTCCGGGAACACGAACCCGGTGCCGTATTCGGTGCCGGGGCGTTCCCAGGTGCTGCCGCTGTGTCCCGTCGGCCCCCAGGCCAGCTTCGCCTGGGAGCCGTCGGGACCGGTCGCCGAGACGGTGAAGTCGCCTGCACCGCCGATCTTCCAGACGATCTTCGTTTCGGCGCCGGCGACAAGGCGCGGTATGCCCCTGGGTGGGGAAGAACAGCGCCCAGAGGGAGCCGGTCCCCTGCATCTCGCTGTTGACCGGCGAGGCACAGGCGGCCGGCGGCGATGGTGTGGGTGCGGCTTCCCGATCCCCCGAACAGCCCGCCGCGAGCACCAGCACGAGACCGGCCAGCACCACACCGAGACGCCGCACACTCATGACCATGCCTAGGCAGAGCCACGATGGCGGTCCCGGGTTCCCGCGAGGTCAGCGGGAGAGCGCCCGTTCCAGCTCCGCCTTGGTCATGCGGGAGCGGCCTTTGAGATTGCGCTGCTTGGCCTCGTTGTAGAGCTGTTCCTTGGTGCGGCCCTGTGCGCCGGAGTGCGACCGCTTGCCGCCGCGGTGCCCGGACGACACGTCGTCGATCGAGCTGCGGCTGGCGGTCCGCGACTCACCGGCGCGGGCGCGCTCCTTGTTCACCGTCCGGGCGGCGATCTCCTCGGCCAACCCGGTCGACGCGCCGCGTTTCTTGACGCTCTGCTTGATGTGCTTGTACTGCCGCTCACGCTTGGCGTTCGACCCTGCGGGCATCACGGCCTCCTTCCAGCCTGACGATGCCTGAGTTCCCAGCCGCCCGATACACAAACCGGCCGTGGCTACTGTTGTGCCGTGCTGACGCTGCCTGATGCGGTCCGTGAACTGTTGGTGGAGTTCGACGCACCCGCGCGGCTGGTCGCGCACCTGCGGCTCGTACACGATGTCGCGGTTGAGTTGACCGGTGCGCTGGCGGCCCGGTACCCGGCGCTGGACTTCGATCGGGCGGCGGTTCTTTACGGTGCGGCGACTCACGACATCGGCAAGGTCGTCCACCGGGAGGAGCTGACCGGCCCGGGGTCCCGGCACGAGCCTGCCGGGGAGGCGCTGCTCATCGCCCGGGGCGTGGCACCGCGGTTGGCGCGTTTCGCCGGCACGCACGGCAGTTGGACGGCGCCGGGCACGACCGTCGACGACCATCTGGTCAGCCTGGCCGACAAGGTCTGGAAGGCCAAGCGGGTGCCCGACCTCGAAGATCTGGTCATCGCGCGACTCGCCGCCGACTGCGGCGTCGCGCGGTGGGAGGCGTTCGCCGGGCTCGACGACATCCTCGACGCGATCGCGGCCGGCGCCGACGAGCGGCTGGCCTACCAGGCGCGTCATCCCGCCTAGATGTGGCGGCGCAGGATGTCGCGGGTCGAGCCCATGCCGTAGCGGTCTTCCGTGCTGGACAGCTCGGCCACCTCCGCCAGGATCGGGGTCAGGTCGACGCCGGCGCGGCGGGCCTGGTCGACCAGGTCGCGCAGGCGCAGGAGCTCGTCACGGGTGTCCGTGCCCTGGTCCCGGGCCGCCCAGCGGATCAGCTCGGCCCGGAACTCGGCCGGGGTGGTCGGTTCATCCGGAGCGGGCGACACGGAAGCCCAGGTCTTCGACGCGGAAGGTCGGGTGGCTGCGGCGGCGCACCGAGGCGCGGCAGCTCCAGTGTTCGTCGCACCAACCGCCTCCGCGCAGGACGCGGTACGTGCCGTAGACCTCGGCGTCGTAGATGTCCCAGCACCAGTCCCAGACGTTGCCGAGCATGTCGTGGAGGCCCCAGGCGTTGGGCTCGCGGCTGCCGACCTCGTGGATCCGCTCGCCGGAGTTGCCGCGGTACCAGGCGATCTCGTCCAGTGGGCCGTAGCGCGGGCCGGTCGTGCCGGCGCGGCAGGCGTGCTCCCACTCGGCCTCCGTCGGCAGCCGGTAGCCGTCGGCCGACCGGTCCCAGTCCACGTCTTCGCCAGCGATCGCGTACGCCGGTGTCAGGTCCTCGGCCACCGAACGAAGGTTGCAATACCGGACCGCGTCCAGCCACGAGACCGTTTCGACCGGCAGCCGGTCACCGGTTGCGGCGCTCGGGCGGTCGCCCGTGACCGCGGCGTATTCGGCCTGTGTCACCGGGAACGCACCCAGATGGAAGGCTTCGACGGCGACCGACCACCGGGTCTGGGTACGGCGGTCGGACAGCGTCACCTCCCCGCCCGGCACCGGGACCATCACGGCTCGACGATGGCGCCGTAGCTGATCGCCACCAGTGCTGCCTGCGCGAGGTCCATGCGTACGCCGGTCAGGTCGAGCTCGTTCAGCGCCACGTTGGCGAGGTCCGCACCGCGCAGGTCGGCGCCCTTCAGCGCGGCCTGGCGGAGCTGGGCGCCGGCCAGGTCGGCGCCGCGCAGGTCGCAGCGGGTCAGGTCGGCGTCGCTGAGGTCGGCGTCGCGCAGCTTGACGCCGGCCAGGGTGACCCCGCTGAGCTTCGCGCCGCGGGCCACGACGAAGGACCAGTCGCCGCCGGTCACGGTCAGCGGACGCAGGTCGCACTCGTCGAACGTGGTGCCGGTCAGCTTGCAGTCCTCGAGCCGGGCATTGAAGAAGACGGACTTGCGGATCGTGCAGCGCAGCAGGGCGCAGCGGGTCAACACCGCGCTGGACAGCTTCACCCTCGACAGGTCGCACTCGTCGAACCGGCAGCCGGTCAGCACGGCCTCGGTCAGGTCGACCTCGTCGAACGCGCAGCGTTCGAAGGTGACCCGGTCGAGCTCGTCCAGCGCCCAGTCCTCGACCGTGAACCGAGAACCAACGTACGTCGCACCCGCTTCGATCACCCCGACAGCATGCCAACCGGCCCGCCGGCCCGCGCACCCGGCAACGCCCGTGCGGTGACCAGTTGGACTTCGATGGGCGCCGCGACCGCGCCCGTCGGGGAGACGAAGGAGGCCAGCGCTGTGCGGCAGTCGGCGACGATCCGGTCATGCACGTCGGGTTCGAGAGCGCCGAACGGCAGGAGCTCCACCGCGAGGAAGGTGTCCAGCGAGTCCAGCCGGGTCGCACCCGTCCACGTCTCGAAACGATCGACCAACAGCCCGGCCTGGTCCATCAGGTCCGCCAGGAACGCCGGCGACCCAGCGCTGAAGTAGACGGACAGCAGGTCACCGGTCGCCGGGCCGGCGTGCCGGGACACCACCTCAGCCAGCGCGCGGTAGCCGGCACTCTCGGACAGCCGGCCCGGCACCTGCACCACCACGCGGCCGGCGACGCGGCCCAGCTCCCGCAGCGCCGCCACCGGGTCGCCGAAGAACATCAGCCCGGCCTGCGAGATGGCCACGTCGAAGGTGCCCGCGGCGAACGGCAACGCGCACGCGTCACCTTCCAGCCAGCGCAGGTCCGGCCGCAGCCGGCGGGCCACGGCCAGCATGGCCGGATTGCGGTCCACCCCTACCACCGTGCCGGTCGGGCCGACCACCGAGGACGCGGCCCTGGCCACCGCACCCGTTCCGCAGGCCACGTCGAGCACGGCCCGCCCGGGCGTCAACCCGGCGGCCCCGACCGCCCGCCGCGCCATCGAGTCGAACAGCGCGGGCACGAACGTCGACTCGTAGAACTCCGCCGCTTCGGCGGACAACGCATACGACATGGGTCCAGCACACCGCGCCAACCCGTACATGCGGAAGCCCGCCCACGGTTAGCGTGGGCGGGCTCCGAACGAACCGAGAGCTCAGCCGACCTTGCGGGCCAGGTTCTCGTCGAGCGCGTTCATGAACTCGTCGGTGGTCAGCCACGGCGCGTCACGGGAGATGAGCAGCGCCAGGTCCTTGGTCATCTGACCGCCCTGGACGGTGTCGATGCAGACCTGCTCCAGCTTGTTGGCGAAGTCCGTGACCGCCGGGGTGTTGTCGACCTTGCCCCGGTGGGCCAGACCGCGGGTCCAGGCGAAGATCGACGCGATCGGGTTCGTCGACGTCTTCTCGCCCTTCTGCCACTGGCGGTAGTGCCGGGTGACCGTGCCGTGCGCGGCCTCGGCCTCGACGGTCTTGCCGTCCGGGGTCATCAGCACCGAGGTCATCAGGCCCAGCGAGCCGAAGCCCTGCGCCACGGTGTCCGACTGCACGTCGCCGTCGTAGTTCTTGGCGGCCCAGACGAAGCCGCCCTCCCACTTGAGCGCCGCCGCGACCATGTCGTCGATCAGGCGGTGCTCGTAGGTGATGCCGGCCGCCGCGAACTTATCCTTGAACTCGGCGTCGAAGACCTCCTGGAACAGGTCCTTGAAGCGGCCGTCGTACGCCTTGAGGATCGTGTTCTTGGTCGACAGGTAGACCGGGTA
This sequence comes from Asanoa ishikariensis, assembly GCF_900107455.1. Taxonomy (GTDB): domain Bacteria; phylum Actinomycetota; class Actinomycetes; order Mycobacteriales; family Micromonosporaceae; genus Asanoa; species Asanoa ishikariensis. Next base: position 1,233,945 of record NZ_FNQB01000001.1, read on the forward strand.
GCTGCGCTCGAGGCCGTACCGGAACGACGCCCGCGCGAAGTCGCGGATCGAGTCGTCGAAGTTGTACATGCCCATCGCGACGCCGCCGCCGGCGAAGTCGGCGATCTCGAACTCCATCGGCGCGGAGCCGTCGGTGGGGGTGTAGGTCATGGTGACGCGACCCGGGCCGGGGACCACGAAGTCGGTCGCCTTGTACTGGTCGCCGTGCGCGTGACGGCCGATCACGATCGGCTTGGTCCAGCCGGGCACCAGCCGCGGCACGTTGGACATCACGATCGGCTCGCGGAACACGACGCCGCCGAGGATGTTGCGGATCGTGCCGTTCGGCGAACGCCACATCTTCTTGAGGCCGAACTCTTCGACCCGGGCCTCGTCGGGCGTGATGGTCGCGCACTTGACGCCGACGCCGTGCCGCTTGATGGCGTTGGCCGCGTCGATGGTGACCTGGTCGTCGGTCGCGTCGCGGTGCTGGATCGACAGGTCGTAGTACTCGAGGTCGACATCGAGATACGGCTGGACCAGCTGCTCCCGGATCTGCTTCCAGATGATCCGGGTCATCTCGTCGCCGTCGAGCTCGACGACCGGATTCGCTACCTTGATCTTGGCCATTCGCCGGCGCTCCTCTCGGACTTCTCGTTAGCAGTACGAGCGTACTGCAGCCGCTCGGGGGGCTTCGCCGCGCCCCTCACCGTGGGAGCATCGGGCGATGCCCCTCCAGCACCAGGTCGGAGAAGCCACGATCATCGTCCTGCCTGACGGCGAAGGTCCCTTTTTCGAACCCCGCACAAAGGCGTTTCCCACCGCAACGGCAGACGATTGGCGCAAAGCCGACGAGACCGACCCGGCCTCGGTGACCGCGGGCGGCGACTGGCTGCTCCGCTTCCGGTGCTTCGCGATCCGCCTCGGCGGCCGCACCGTGATCGTCGACGCGGGCATCGGCCCGGCCGACTCGCCCGCCGCCGCGTGGGCACCGGTGCCCGGCCGGCTGCCCGCCTCGCTCGCGGAGGCCGGCATCGACCCGGGCGATGTCGACACGGTCGTCCTGACCCACCTGCACACCGACCACATCGGCTGGGCGATGCAGGCGGGCAAGCCCTTCTTCCCCAACGCGCGCTACGTCATGCAGCAGACCGAGATCGAGGCCATCGCGGAGCACTCGGCCCCGGCCGGCCCGTACGCGCTGGACCCGCTGCGGGCCGCCGGTCTGCTCGACGCGGTCGACGGCGAGCACCGGCTGGCGCCGGGGTTGCGGGTCATCCACACTCCGGGCCACACCCCTGGCCACCAGTGCGTGCTGCTCGAAGACGGCGGCGACCTGGTGGTGGTCACGGGCGACCTGTTCGTGCACGCCGTCCAGGTGGTCGCGCCGGAGACGGCGTACACGCACGAAATGGATCCCGAACTGGCTCGCACGACCCGCGTCGCGTTGCTGCGCGAGGCGCGCGAAAAAGGGGCCACCCTGGCGGTTTCCCACCTGGGCGACCCCTTCATCAAGATCTAGAGGTTGGCGATGTCGCCCTGCTTGGCGCGGACCGCCTCGGCGGCCTCGCTCAGGGCGGCGCGCTCCGACTCGGTGAGGTCGGTCTCGACGACCCGCTTCACGCCGCCGGCGCCGATCTCGGCCTCGACGCCGAGGTAGACGCCGGAGATCCCGTACTCACCGTCGACCCAGGCGCAGACCGGCAACACCGTGCCGCTGTCCTCGGCCACCGCGCGCGCCATGCGGGCCGCGGCGGCCGACGGGGCGTAGTAGGCCGAACCCGTCTTGAGCAGCGCGACCACCTCGGCGCCACCGTTGCGGGTGCGGACCACCAGCTCGTCGATCTTGTCGGCGGGCAGGAGCTCGGAGAGCGGCTTGCCGTTGACCGTGCACTGCGACGGCACCGGCACCATGGTGTCGCCGTGCGAGCCCAGCGTCAGGGTCTTGACGGTGCCGACCGGGACGGCCAGCGTCTCGGCGACGAAGTTGCTGAACCGGGCGGTGTCGAGCATTCCGGCCTGGCCGAGCACCTGGTTCTTCGGGAAGCCGGTGGCGATCTGGGCCAGCGCGGTCATCTCGTCGAGCGGGTTCGACACGACGATCACGACGGCGTCCGGCGCGTGCCGGGCCACCTGCTCCGAGACGCCACGGACGATCTTGGCGTTGGTCTCCAGCAGGTCCATCCGGCTCATGCCCGGCTTGCGCGGCAGGCCGGCCGTGATCACGACGATGTCGGAACCGGCGATCTTCTCGTAGCCGGAGCCGTCGGTGCCCGTGGTGACACCGACGACCTCCGTCTCGAAGCCCTCGATCGGCCGGGACTGGTTCATGTCGAGGGCGAGACCCTCGGGCTTGCCGTCGATGATGTCGGTCAGCACGACGGTCTCGAAGACGTCGTACTCGGCCAGCCGCTGCGCCGTCGTCGAGCCGTAGAAACCGGCACCGACGACGGTGACCTTCTTGCCCATGGTCGCCTCAACTCCCTGTTACCGGCAGATTTCCCGCGACCGTATCAGCGCCGGTCAGGGCCGCCGGACCTAGGGGCACCAGCCGTTCACCGGGTCACTGCGACCGGTCCAGAGGAACGCGTCGCTGATGTAGCCGCCGTCCTTGAGCTTGCTCCACAGGTTCGTGGTGAACCCGTTGCGCCCGACGTGCGTCGTGCCGCGCTTGGAGCACACGATGTCGATCGTCTCACCGTCGGCCGTCTCACCGACCTGTGAGTAGCTTTCGCCCGGACCTGACCGGTGGATCGTGCTGCCGCCGCCGTTGGTGTCGACGATGCCCTGGCGGAAGCCGAGTCGGCCGTAGTTGTACAGCTCGCCGCCGATCTCGGCCCGGGTCGAGCCGTGCAGCGCGAACCCGTCGTACAGGGCCTTGTTCTCCTCGATCACCCACTTGCCGATCGCGGTGCCGTCGATCGCCACGTACTTGTTGCTGTAGCGCAGGGAGAAGTGCACGTGCGCGCCGGTCGACGAGCCGCCGCAGGAGACGTCGTTGCCGATGTTGCCGAGGAACTCGCCGTCGGCGACCTTCTTGCCGCTCGCCTTGATGTTGCCGGACAGGTGGTAGTAGTCCGTGGCCCAGCCGCGGTCGTGGATGACCCGGAGCCAACCAGTGCCGGACGAGCACATCGTGTACGCGAGCCCGGCGCGGGCCGCGAGCACCCGGCCGTCACCGCCGGACAGGTCGATCGAGCTCCGGACGGTGTTGCTCATGCGGTGCGGACCGCCGGTCAGCAACCAGGCCTGGCCGTTGGCGTAGGGCAGCCGGAGGCCGGTGCGCTTGTCGAGTGACTTCTCGGCTCGGCGGTCGACTCCGAAGGCCTGACGTTCCGCGGAGCTCAGGATCGGCGACTTGCCGGCGAGGGTGGCGAACGCCGGCTCGCCTTCGAGGGCGGCGGTCCAGCCGTTCTTGTCGCGGTGGGCGATGAACAGCCAACCCTCCGGGTACGCTCCGGCCGTTTCCTTGGCGACCAGGACCGCGGTGCCGAAGCCCCAGGTCTTGGTGGTGCGCGAGGCGATGTTCACTTGCGGCTCGGGCGCGGCGACGGTCGACGTCTTGCTGCGGGCGATCAACAGTTGTCGCACCGCAGCCGTGAGGTCGGCTTTCGGACCGGCTTGGGCGCTGCTGGCGACCCCGGCGGTTCCGATCAGTGCGGTTAGGACGGCAGATGCGGCTATTGCGATACGGAGTCGCATAATACGATGATCGGAAATTAGGGCATCTCGGTCACGCCGCCACGCCGACGGCGATCCGGGCTCAACGGTTTTCGGCCCGGTCGGCCAGGTTGGTCAGGGCGGCGACGCGACTCCGCCGGGGGCCTTCGCGGTGGCCCGCCTCGACCGCCGGGCAGCCCGTCCGCAGGTGGAGCCCGCTCGATCGGGCACCGGTCACAGTGGGTAGTCGCTTGCTCGCCGCGATCCGCGCTCCATGTCCGACATGTCGGTCTTAGGGACGGGCCGTTTTGCCCCTGGACCTGAGGCATAATTTGCCCCGGCCCATTCGTGGACCTTGCACTGTGTGGCCGTTCCACAACAGACGAAGAGCTTGATCCGCAACACCTGGCGACCGGCGTCGTGACCTCGTCGTGATCCGCCGGTTTGGCTGAGGGAGTCCGTTGACTTACCTTTGCCGACGTTGCACTGCGTCACCCGACCGGTGGCGCGTCGACCCGCGCGCGCGAGCAAGTGCCACCAAGGAGGCTCCATGCAGGTTCGCAGGCTGATCGCCCGGACCCTCGTTCCCCTGGCCATCACCGCCGGCCTGGTCGGATGCAACAGTGGCGATTCCGCGAAGGTCGATCCGACCGGTGTGGTCAGCATCCAGATCGCCGAACCGCAGCACCTCCTGCCGTCCAACACCAATGACGCGAGCGGCATCCAGGTGCTGTCCGCGCTGTACGCGTCTCTGGTCGGCTACGACCAGAGCTTCAAGCCCGTGCCGGACGCCGCCCAGTCGATCGAGGCGTCCGACGACCACCGGGTCTGGACGATCAAGCTCAAGGACGGCTACACCTTCCACAACGGCGAGAAGGTCACCGCCGACAACTACATCAACGCCTGGAACTACGCCGCGTACGGTCCGAACGCGCAGAACAACGGCTACTTCTTCAGCCGGATCCAGGGCTTCGGGGCAACCCAGCTCGGCACGGACCCGGACGGCGCCGACGGTCCGAAGAAGGCCGATCCGCCGACGGCCAAGACGATGAGCGGCCTGAAGAAGATCGACGACCTGACCTTCCAGGTCACGCTGGCCGAGCCGTTCACGGAGTTCGAGACGGTGCTCGGCTACAGCGCGTTCTACCCGCTGCCGAACGCCGCGTTCTCCTCTCCCGGCGTGATCAACGAAGACTTCGAGGCCGCCCCGATCGGCAACGGCCCGTTCCAGATGAACGGCAAGTGGGAGCACGACGCCAAGGTCGAGGTGGCCAAGTACGACGGCTTCCCGGGCACCAAGCCCAAGGTCGGCGGCGTCGAGTTCCGCATCTACCTGCAGCCCAGCGCCGCGTACGCGGATGTCCTCTCCGACAACCTCGACGTGATCCCGCAGATCCCGACCGAGAGCATCGTGACCGCTCCGGACGACCTCGGTGACCGGTTCCAGCGAAGCTCGGCGTCGCAGTTCCAGTTCCTGGCCTTCCCGACGTTCGAGGAAGAGTTCAAGAACCCCGACGTGCGCAAGGCGATCTCGATGGCGATCGACCGCGACGAGATCGTCCGGTCGGTCTTCAAGGGGTCCCAGCAGTCGGCCCGGTCGTTCGTCTCGCCGGTCGTCGCCGGCTACCGGGAGAACACCTGCGGTGAGGCCTGCGAGTTCGACCCGGGCAAGGCCAAGAGCCTCTACCAGTCGGCCAACGGCCCGAACAGGCTGACGCTGACCTACAACTCGGACGGTCCGCACAAGGACTGGATCGACGCGACCTGCAACCAGCTCAACGCCAACCTCGGCGTCGAGTGCGTGACCGTGCCGGAAGCGAAGATCGCGGACCTGCTGACCAAGGTCGAGGAGAAGAAGCCGGTCGGCATCTTCCGGCTCGGCTGGACCATGGACTACCCGTCCATGGAGAGCTACCTGGGCCCGCTCTACACGACCAAGGGCTCGTCCAACTACTACGGCTTCAGCAACGCCGACTTCGACCGACTGGTCGGCGAGGGCGCCGCGGCGAAGACGCCGGAAGAATCGATCGTGAAGTACCAGGAGGCCGAGAACATTCTGGCCCAGCAGCTCCCGGTCATCCCGCTGCGCTTCACGCAGAACAACTTCGGGTTCTCGACCCGCGTGCAGAACGTGGTCGTCGACCTGTTCAGCCGGATCGACCTCAACCAGATCGAGGTGCTGGGCTGACCTGACGCACCGCGCGACCGCCGGTTCTTTCGGGACCGGCGGTCGTCGGCCGTCAGGGGACGCGGGGTAAGTTCACCTTCCGGATCATCCCCCCGCACCCGGCGCACAGAGACTGGCACGCATGGCTCGCTACATCATCAGGCGTCTTCTCCAGATGGTCGTCACCTTCATCGGGGCGACCTTCGTGGTGTACGCGCTGATGTTCGCGAACCAGAACGACCCGATCCAGGCGCTCGCCGGCGACCGGCCGGTCAGTGACAACGTCCGGCAGGTGCTGACCGAGCAGTACCACCTGAACGACCCGTTCGTGGTGCAGTACGGCTACTACATGCGGGGCCTGCTGACCGGCGACTTCGGCAAGACCCTCACCGGCCGGCCGATCGGCGACGTGATGTCCGACGCCTGGCCCAACACGATCAAGCTCGCGCTGCTCGCGCTGTTCTTCGCCACGCTGTTCGGCATCGGCGCCGGCCTGGTCGCCGGCCTGCGGCGCGGGAGCGCCTTCGACAACACCACGCTCGCGCTCACCCTGGTCGTCGTCGGGCTGCCGATCATCGTGTTGGCCCCGATCGCCCAACTCGTCTTCGGCGTCAAGCTCGGCTGGTTCCCGACCACGGCCGGCGCCAGACCCAGCCTCTACGGGCTGATCCTGCCCGCGCTCGTGCTCGGCGCGGCCTCGACCGCGACCATGCTGCGGTTGACCCGCGCCTCGGTGGCCGAGAACGTCCGCGCCGACTACGTGCGCACCGCCCGTGCGAAGGGGCTCTCGGCCCGCCGGGTGGTCGCCGTGCACGTGCTGCGCAACTCGATGATCCCGGTGATCACCCTGATCGGCGTCGACCTCGGCACGCTGATGGCCGGCGCGATCATCACCGAGGGCGTGTTCAACATCCCGGGCGTCGGCTCCAAGCTGCTCCTGGGCATCCAGACCGAGGACGGCCCGCTGGTGGTCGGCTTCGTCAGCGTGCTGGTCGTCGTCTTCCTGGTCACGAACCTGCTCGTCGACCTGCTCTACGCCGTACTCGACCCGAGGATCCGGTATGAGTGACCTGGAGATGGCGGCCACCAGCGAGCTCGGCGTCCGCCCGTCGGCCGACCCGTCCGCCGGCCCCGCGTCGACCGCCAGGACACGCAGCCTGACCGCCGACGCCTGGTACGACCTCCGCCGCAACTGGATCTTCTGGGTGGCCTCGGCCCTGGTCGTGCTGGTCGTGCTGATGGCGGTCGCGCCGGGACTGTTCAGCTCGGCCGACCCGACCGCCTGCACCACCCGCCGGCAGTTCGCCGGTCCGTCCGGTGGCGCGATCTTCGGCTACGACTTCCAGGGTTGTGACGTCTTCTCCCGCACCGTGCACGGCGCCCGAGCGTCGGTGCTGGTCGGCGTCTTCGCCGTACTCATGACCGGGGTGATCGGCCTGGTCTTCGGCATGCTGGCCGGCTACTTCGGCGGCTGGCTCGACGCCGTGCTGTCCCGGGTGGTCGACGTCGTGCTCGGCATCCCGCTGCTGCTGGCCGCCATCGTGCTGAGCAAGCGCCTCTCCGCCGACCAACAGGGCTCCGGCATCGCGACCGTGGTCATCGTGCTGGGCATCCTCGGCTGGACCACCGCGGCCCGGGTGATGCGCTCGTCGGTGATCGCGGCGCGCAGCCAGGACTACGTCGCCGCGGCCCGGATGCTCGGCGCCGGCCCGCTGCGGATCATGTGGCGGCACATCCTGCCGAACGCGCTCGCGCCGTTCATCGTGGTGCTGACCATCGCGCTCGGCACGTTCATCGCGACCGAGGCGACCCTGTCGTTCCTCAACATCGGGTTGCGACCGCCGGCGATCTCCTGGGGCATCGACATCGCGACCGCCGGCAAGCACGTCCGGGAGTCGGCCACGCCACTGGTCGCGCCCTCGGTATTCCTCACCCTGACGGTGCTCGCCTTCATCATGCTCGGCGACGCCATCCGGGACGCCTTCGACCCGAAGCTGCGCTGATGACCTACTCGAATCCGTACCAGCAGCAATGGCCGAACCAGCCCGCGCCCGCCGCACCGGTCGTCGCCGGATGGGACGACCCGAACCGGGGTGGCTGGGACACGCCGACCGCGGCCTGGTCGACGCCGCCGAGCCGGGCGCGGGTCAACCAGCCGCGCTCCGGTGAGCACCTGCTCGACGTGCGCGACCTGCGGGTCGAGTTCGGCACCCGGGACGGCGTCGCGCATGTGGTCAACGGGGTGTCGTTCCACGTCGACCCCGGGGAGACGCTGGCCATCCTCGGTGAGTCCGGGTCCGGCAAGTCGGTCACCGCGCAGGCCGTGATGGGCATCCTGGACACCCCACCGGCAGTGGTACGCAGCGGCCAGGTCCTCTTCGGCGGCGAGGACCTGCTGACGGTGTCCGCCGACCGTCGCCGGCAGGTGCGTGGCCAGGAGATCGCGATGGTCTTCCAGGACGCGCTGTCCGCGCTCAACCCCGTCTTCCCGGTCGGGTGGCAGATCAGCGAGGCGCTCCGGTCGCGGCGCGGGATCAACAAGGCCGACGCGCGGCGCCGCGCGATCGAGCTCATGGACATGGTGCAGATCCCGGCCGCGGCGGAGCGCGTCGACGACTATCCGCACCAGTTCTCCGGCGGCATGCGGCAACGCGTCATGATCGCGATGGCGCTGGCCATGCGGCCGAAGGTGCTGATCGCGGACGAGCCGACCACCGCGCTGGACGTGACGGTGCAGGCCCAGATCATGGACCTGCTGGCGACGTTGCGGGCCGAGCTCGAGATGGCGCTCATCCTGATCACGCACGACCTCGGCGTCGTCGCCGACGTCGCGGACCGGATCACCGTGATGTACGCCGGCCGGGTCGTCGAGCACGCCGACGTGCACACGTTGTACGCGCAGCCCGCGCACCCGTACACCCGGGGTCTGTTGGCCTCGGTGCCCCGCCTGGACCATCGCGGGCACGGCCTGCACTCGATCAGCGGGACGCCACCGAACCCAGCGGCCATTCCCGACGGCTGTGCCTTCCACCCGCGGTGCCCGTGGGCGCAGCAGGTGTGCCGGATGACCGCGCCGACGCTGGTGCGGATCGGCCGGCTCGACCGGGCCAGCGCCTGCCACTTCCCGCCGGAGGCACTCGATGCCCGTCTTGCCTGAGCCGATCCTGCGGGTCGAGAACGCCGTCAAGCACTACCCGATCAGCCGCGGCGTGCTGCTGCCGAAGAAGGTCGGCGCGGTCAAGGCGGTCGACGGGGTCAGCTTCGAGCTGCGTCCCGGCGAGACGCTCGGGCTGGTCGGCGAGTCCGGCTGCGGAAAGTCGACGCTGGCCAAGCTGCTGATGCGGCTAGAGACGCCGACCGCCGGCCGCGCGTACCTCAAGGGCCACGACCTCTTCCGGATGCGCGCCGGCGACCTGCGCCGGCTGCGCCGTTCGATGCAGATGGTCATGCAGGACCCGTACACGTCGCTGAACCCTCGGATGACCGTCGCGGACATCGTCGGCGAGCCGTTCGACATCCACCCGGAGGCGGCTCCGAAGGGCAACCGCGACCAGGCGGTACGGGAGCTCCTGGACCAGGTCGGCCTCTCGCCGGAGCACGCCAACCGCTACCCGCACCAGTTCTCGGGCGGCCAGCGCCAGCGCATCGGCATCGCCCGCGCGCTCGCCCTGCGGCCCGAGGTGATCATCTGCGACGAGCCGGTGTCGGCCCTGGACGTGTCGGTGCAGGCGCAGGTCGTCAACCTGCTGGAGCGGCTCCAGGACGAGCTCGGGCTGGCGTACATCTTCATCGCGCACGATCTGTCGGTGGTCCGCCACATCAGCGACCGGATCGCCGTGATGTACCTCGGCCGGATCGTCGAGACCGGCACGTCCGACCAGGTCTACCTGCGCCCGACCCACCCGTACACGCAGGCGCTGCTGTCGGCGGTCCCGGTGCCGGACCCGACGGCCCGGTCCCGCCGCCAGATCATCCGGCTGACCGGTGACGTGCCGTCGCCGGCCGATCCGCCCAGCGGCTGCCGCTTCCGGACCCGTTGCTGGAAGGCGCAGCCGCGCTGCGCGAGCGAGGAACCACCACTGTCGCAGCGGGCCGTCGACCCGCACCCGTCCGCCTGCCACTACGCGGAGCTTCACCAGGTCATCGCCTAGCGCGCTTGGGGTGTCACTGCCCTATTTGCTCGGTTAATCCTGGAATGATCCCCGAGGTTGCTCGTCGGTGGGGGTCTGGGTGAAACGTCGGTCTGTCGTGCGGTTCGCGGTCGCGGTCAGCGTGCTGCTGGTGGCCTCGCTCATCTCGGGACCGGCGCCCGCGGCGCGTCCCGATACCGGACAGGACCGCGGCTACGGGCCGCAGGACCCGCCGCTGATGGCCTTCGCGTGGACACAGTTGACGCCGGGCGGGACCCAGGTCAGGTACGCCACCCCGGAAGCCGACTGCCCTTCGCTGGTGGTCACGGTCGGCGGTCAGTCCTCGAAGCGGCAAATGGCGCTCGAGTCCCGGCTGGATCGCTATCCGACCTCGGCCACCCTGTGCGCCCTGCGGGTCGAGCGGGCCGTCACCGCCGCGCGGATCGACACCGGCGGCGTCGGCGTACCCGTGCATCCCGATCCGTTCGGTGTCGTGCCGTTGCCCGACTGGACGCGGCCCAACGCGACCAAGCCTCGGCCTGAGAACATCGCCGTCATCGGCGACACCGGGTGCCGCATCCCGGACGCCGGCCCGATGCAGGACTGCACGCCACCGGGCTGGCCGCTGTTGCCGGTGACGGACAGCGCCGCCGTCCGCCCGGTGCCGCCCGACCTGGTCGTCCACGTCGGCGACTACCTCTATCGGACCAGGCCCAGCCGGCAGCCGACGCCACTGTGCGGTGCTACGGGGCTCGGCAACAACGCACACACCTGGGGCTGTCTGGTCACCGACTTCTTCCTGCCGGCGGAGAACCTGCTCGGCCAGGCGCCGTTCGTGTTCGTCCGCGGCAACCACGAGAACTGCGGACGCAGCGGCGAGGTGTGGTTCCGGTACCTGGCGACCACGCCGAGCACGACCGCGTGTTCCGGTTCGCACCCTGAGGACTTCACGCCGCCGGAGCGGATCGACGCGGGGACGCTCGGGCTGATCGTGATGGACACGTCGTGCGCGTCCGACGAAGGCTCGACCTGCGATCACGGCGCTCGCCTGGCGACCTATACGGCGCAGTTCAACGAGATCAACAACAACCTGGTGCGCGGCGGCGACAACTTCCTGCTCAGCCACACGCCGCTGTGGGCCGTGCACGGGCGCACCGCCAGCAACAACCCACGGTGGATCGACGAGTTGCTCGACGACGCGGTGCGGGCGTCCGGCGCTCATCAGCTCGACCAGCGGATCACCGTGGTGCTGTCGGGCCACGTGCACCTGTACCAGGCGCTCGACTTCGGCGTCACCACCGCGGCCCGCCGGCCGCCGCAGCTCACCGTGGGCGCGTCGGGCACCACACTCGACCGGCAGGACTGGGTCGACGGCGACATGATCGGCAAGGACGTCGACGGTGAGCCGCTGGGGCAGCTCATCACCCGGCGCGAGTTCGGGTACGCGGTGCTGCGCGACCTGTCGCCTCGGTGGAACGTGCGGTTCTTCGACCAGGCCGGCACGGTGGTGGCCGGCACCGACTGTGACCTCGGGCCGGCGCAGTTCGTCGGGTGCTCTTAGGGGATCTTGCGGGACTGCTGGCCGACGCCGGCCGGGCCGTAGGGGTAGTCGGCGACGCGCGGTGCGCTGGCCTCGTCGAGGCGGGCGCGTTCGGCGGCGTCGAGCACTAGGTCGCCGGCGGTCAGGTTGTCGTCGAGCTGCTCGGTCGTGCGGGCGCCGAGGATCACCGACGTGACAGCGGGCGCGTCGGCGAGCCAGGCCAGTGCGACGGCCGCCATCGACGCGTCGCGCGCCTCGGCGACCGCACGCACGGCGTCGACCACCTGCCAGGTCTGCTCGGAGGCGTTGCGGCCGGCGTACGCCTCGACGCCCCGGTTGGGGTTCTCGCCCAGCCGGGTCGCGCCGGTCGGCAGTTCGTCGCGGCGGTACTTACCGGTCAGCCAGCCGCCGCCGAGCGGCGACCAGGGCAGGATGCCGATGCCCTCGTTGAGGCAGACCGGCACGACCTCGTGCTCGATGTCGCGGGCCAGCAGGTTGTACTGCGGCTGCACCGTCACGATCGGCGAGAGGCCGCCGAACCGGGCCAGCAGCGTCGCCTTCTGCAACTGCCAGCCGACGAAGTTGCTGACACCGACATAACGGATCTTGCCCGCGCGTACGGCGTCGTCGAAGAAGCGCAGCGTCTCTTCGATCGGGGTCTGCGGGTCCCAGGCGTGCGCCTGGTAGAGGTCGATCGTCTCGACGCCGAGCCGGGTCAGGCTCGCGTCCAGCGCACGGGACAGGTGCACCCGGGAGAGCCCGGCGTCGTTGCCGCCGTCGCCCATCGGGAAACGGCCCTTGGTCGCGATCACCAGCCGGTCGCGCACGTCGGGACGGTCGCGCAGCCAGCGCCCGATGATCTGCTCTGAGATGCCCCGCGAGTAGACGTCGGCGGTGTCGAGGAAGGTGCCGCCGGCCTCGACGAACCGGTCGAGCTGGGCGTGGGAGCCGGCCTCGTCGGTCTCGTTGCCGAACGTCATCGTGCCGAGGCACAGCGTCGACACGATGGTTCCCGTGGACCCGAGCTTGCAGTAGCGCATGCCGACCTCCGTGCTGATCATTGGCCGGGCCAATCTAACCCGAGAGCACCTCAGGTGCGCGGCGGGGTGTTAGGCCAGGACGAGTCCTAGGAGCAGCGCGGTGAAGAAGATCAACTGGGTGGAGTGGATCAGGATGCCCAGCCAGGCGCTGCGGAAGCGCTTCGTCGGGTAGGCGAAGAGCAGGCCGGACAGCGTCGCGGTGGGAATCGACCAGGGCTGGTGCAGGTGGTACGCGCCGAACAGGACCGCGTTGGCGATCCAGTCGGTCTTGCCGAACGCCGCCCGCATCCTTGGCAGCAGCAGGCCGCGGAACAGGAGCTCTTCGCCGAGGACGGTGTTGAACGTCAGCATCATGACGATGGCGGCGAACAGTGGCCAGTTGTCGCGCAGCGCGGCCTGGCCGTCTTCGGAGCTCAGGAAGGCGCCGAAGTCGTGGCTGGCTACGGGTGGCACGTTGATCGGCAGGAACTCGAGCGCGGCGAAGCCGAGGGCGAACGGGATCGCCCAGAGCCAGAGTCGGCCGCCGCGCCGGGTCTCGGTTTTGGGTGCACGTAGCCAGAGTGCGTCCCGAATGCTGCGGGTCTCTCGGCTTTCTCGGTTTGCCAAGATCCACGCCAGGAGGAACTGCCAGACCAGGCCGGCGGTGAGTGCGCCGATGAGGGCCTCGGCGAACCGGCGTGGGCTCGGGTCCGGTCCGGCTATCGCGGGCGCGACGACCCAGGCCAGCGCGGCCATCGGCAGCGCCGCGGCGGCCCAGACGGCCAGCACGCCGGTGCGGGTGTACTGCGTTGTCTGCTTGGTGGCTGTGACGGTCATGGTCCGCTCCTGGTCGCGGGATGCAGGCACTGTCCATCGTGGTCACCGGAGTGGGTCGGGTCGATCCGGCCAGCCGCCGGGTTGGTGGGGTGCTGGCCCTACCGCTTGCAAACCGTACGTACGTATTGTTAGATCGACCCATGATCGGCAAGCTGCTGCCGGCGCCGGGTACGCCGCGGGTCCTGATGTTCGCCACGCTGGTGAACACGGTCGGCAATGGCGCGTACCTGGCCACGGGGGCGTTGTTCCTCACCCGCTCGGTCGGCCTGACGCCGGGTCAGGTCGCGTTGGGGCTCAGTGCCGCCGCGTTCGCCGGGATCGTTTTGAGCACGCCGATGGGCGCGTTGGTCGACCGGTGGGGGCCGCGCGGGGTGCAGGTGGCGGCGCTGCTCGCGCTCGCGGGGTGCTTCGCGGGGCTGACCCGGGTGCACCACCTGTGGTCGTACGCGCTGCTCGCCTGCGTGATCGCGGTGGGCGACGCGACGGTCAAAGCGGCGACCGGCGCGATGATCGCGGGCGCGGTGCCGCCGGCCGAGCGGGTCCGCACGCGGGCGTTCATCCGCTCGACCAACAACGCCGGCATCGCCCTAGGAACCGCCGCCGCCGCGGTGCCGCTGTTGCTCGACAGCCGGGCCGGCTACCTGGCGGTGCTGTTCGGCAACACGGCCAGCTACCTGCTCGCGGCGGTGGTGGCCAGCCGCGCGGGCCAGGTCACGCGCGCACCGCGGCCGCCCGGCGGACCAAGGCTGGCGGCCCTCCGCGACCGGCCGTTCGTGGCGTTCGCGTTGGTCGACGGAGTGGTCGCCTCCCTGTACAACGGGCTGTTGGCGCTGGCCCTGCCGCTCTGGCTGGTGACCCGCACCCACGCACCGGCCACCCTGGTCTCGGCCGCGTTGCTGGTCAACACGATCGGCTGCGTCACGCTCCAGGTCTGGGCGTCGCGCGGCGTCTCGACCGCGGCCGACGCGGTGCCGGTCAGCCGCCGCGGGGCACTGGTGGTCGCCGCGTCCTGTGTCCTCTTCGCGCTGACCGCCGGCCGCTCGGCCCGACTGGCCGGCGCGCTGGTCCTGACGGCCGCGGCGGTGCACGTGCTGGGCGAGCTCTGGCTCTCCAGCGCGACGTTCGCGGTGGCCTTCGACCTGGCGCCGGACTGGGCACAGGGCCAATATCAGGGCGCACTGCAAACAGGACGCCAAATAGGCAACATGCTGGCGCCGCCACTGCTCACCGGCTTGGTAATAGGCTGGGGCGGGCCGGGATGGGTCGTGCTGGCGGCGGTGTTCGCGGTGGCCGGCCTGGCCTACCCGCCCATCGTGCGGTGGGGCCTGCGCCAGCGAGTGCCCGCCATCCCTCGCGTTAGCAAGGGACCCTTATACAACGGAAAGCGTTAACAAGGTGCCCTTCCTTAACGACTTCGCGACCGTACCCACGACGACGTTCGCCGACCTGCTGGACCGCAGCCAGGTAATGGATTTCGGCGTCCGCCCACTGTGGGCACCGATGCCCCGGTTCGCGGGCCCGGCCTATCCGGTGCGCTGCCCGCCGGGCGACAACCTGATGCTGCACGCGGCGATCTACCGCGCGCCGGCCGGCTCGGTGGTGGTGGTCGAGACCGGCGACGTCGACTACGCGGTGGCGGGCGGGAACGTCTGCGCTGTGGCGCACCGGCGGGGGATCGCGGGCTTCGTCGTGGACGGTGTGATCCGCGACCTGGCCGAGGTGCGCGAGATGGGCTTCCCGGTCTTCGCCCGGGGCGTGATCCCGAAACCCGGCACCAAGGCAGCGGTGACGCCGCTCGACGAACCGGCCCGCTGCGGAGGAGTGCTGGTGCACCCGGGCGACCTGGTGGTGGCCGACGAGGAGGGCGTCGTGGTGATCCCGCACGACCACCGCACCACTGTTCTCGAAGGCGCCCGAGCGAAACTCGCCGCGGAGGCGGAGGAGACGCTCGACGAGTGGGAAGCGGCGCATCACGCCCGCATCGACGCGATCCTCCGCGAGAACGGCTTCGTCGAGAACTAAAGGCGCCGCCCTCCAGCGGCGCCTGCGAAGGCGTGGCCGGTTCGCGCTGCCTGCGTCGGATTGGCTGGCGGCCGAGCACGCTGGTGTGGGCTGGTTGTCGGGCGGGGTGTGGGGTGTGCCGGCCGCTGTCGTGGGGGCAGTGACCACGTGTGGTTCCGGCGGCTGTGGCGCTGGTGTGGACTGGTTGCCTGGCGGGTCGCGGGATTTGCCGGCCGCTGCCGTGGAGGCGGTGACCGCGTTCGGTTTCGGCGCCGGTGACGGGACGTCAGTGCGGATCGTCGGCCGGCGCCATCCCCGCGGACGGCGGTCGGGAGTCTTCGCGCGGGCCTACGTGTTTTGGCACGTAGGCACATGCCGGAACATGTGCGCCGCCGGGGAACAACCCCGCCACCGCCTCGGTATCGCCGATGCCCAGCAGCGGTAAGGCGAGCTGGCACGTCGCGGCGGCCTCAGCCATGGCCGCGATCAGACCGTCGCGGCCACCGGCGAGCTTCCGGCGGCCGCACCATCGCCCCCACCCCGGCTAAAGGCCGGCGGTGACGCCGGCTTGATCGGTAGGACGTGCGCTAGGGGTCTTCGGACTGGGTCGCCGGTTCTTGGTCGCGTGGCTTGATCTGCCGCGGCGGTTGAGAAGCCTTGGCCGGGCGCCGATCTCTTGTCGAGCGGTCGGGCTGGGTCGCCTGGCGTTTCCCGTATCGGTCGGCGGCGTTCGTCAGGTCGTCGGCCAAGCCGCTTCGGCGGGCTATCCGTTCCAGTTCGCCGTCGCCGCCCTCGGATATCAGGTAGAGCAGCACGATGTCTGGCGCTACCGCCCAGGGGGTGTAGGTAGAGCTTTCCTCGCGGAAGCCCGCCAACCATTGCTTGTCGTTGGCTGCTCTCGTCATGAGGTCGGCGAGTTCACCCAGGGTTTCGATGCCGCCGCGGCGTAGGGCCGTCACCAGGCGGGAGACGCTGTTTTCCCACAGCCCCGAGGTGTCTGTTTGTCGATCTGGTGTCGACCATAGGTCGATCATGGATTTCGTGTCCGAGTCGGATCGCCAGCCGGCCGATTCGGCCGCGTCGTGGAGTTGGCGGATCGGTAGCTTGGACCACATCTCGCGGAGGGCGTCCCGGTCGACCGGCAGGCGTCGCCACTCGGCGCGGCCTTCCTTTGAGCGGTACAGCTTGCGGGTGGATGTCACGCTCTCGCGGAAGTCGTCGAACAGTTCGTCGCTGGTTTCCAGCATCGCGGCCACGCGGTAGAGCTTTCGCCGGCCGTCTTCCGGGACCTCGCTTTCGGTTTTGTATTCCAGACTGTGGCTGATCAGCGCCCACGCGTGTTGCAGGATCGACCTGACCTGCAACTCCGCGACGAGGTCCTTGTAGTCGCTCCATTCGGGCAGCGAACTGCGCGGCTCGCGGAGCCGGATGAGCATGTGCTCGCTGCTGTATCCGAAGGTGGCTACGTTGCCGCGGCCGTGGTGCACCGCTTCGACGATCTCGAACTCGCGCTCGACGAGTTGGGTGACCTCTTCCACGTCGCCGAGGTAGCGGGTGATGACCCGTACGCCGATCTTGTCAGTCAACGAGTCCAGGTCTTTGTAGGTCTTGCGGCGCAGCTTCTCCGCCACGCTCTTGCCGTCTTTCGCCCGCGCCTCGACCGAGTCGATTTCTATGTCGGTCTCCCGGCACAGGCTGTCCAGCAGAATGCGCAACGCGTCCGCGAACCGTTGATAACGCGGCCAGTCCGACTCGTACTGGACCCGAAGTTTCGAGACGGTCCGGTCCTCCATGAAGCTCGGGCCTTCCCGCGAGACGGTCGAGACTGGAATTGTATGACCAGCGGGCAATCGCTATTCGGTCGTGAGGTGCCAGGTCGGGCCGTCGGGGGTGTCGCGCAGTTCGACGCCGGCCGTTGTCAGCCGGTCGCGGACCGCATCGGAGGTGGCGTAGTCGCGGTTTTCCCTGGCCCTCGTGCGTAGCTCTACCAAGGCCTCGACGAACGGCCCGACCGTCTCGGCCGGGTCGGCCGCGCCCCGCCGGGCTAGCTCGCCGAGCCGGACCACCATGCCGCGCAGCACCGACCGTGGATGGTCGGCGCCGTCGTTGGTCTCGGTGTCGCCGGCCCAGTCGACGATGGCCTGCTCGAGCTCGAGCATCGCCGCCACGCAGGTGTCGACGTCGCGTGCCGCGAGGGCCGTGGTGAATCGGGCGTCGAGGGCATCGGCCGCACCCCGCAACGAGGGCTGGTCGGCCGGCGAGGCGAGGTCGAGGGCCGGGAGCGCCACGGGGACCGGGACCACCGCGGCCGACGGGCCAGCCGAGAGGTCCGCGAAAGACAGCACTGTGCCCGCAGGGAAGACCGCGCTCACGCCCGACCGGCGCAGCGTCAGCGCCCCGTTGCCGGACACCGTCGCCGTCTTCGCGTCGAGGTCGAAGACGACCGCCGTGTGCTCGTCGACGCCGATGATCAGGTGGCCCGGTGGAAGCGAAGCCTCGAGAGCGGCCAGGCGCTGCGCGCCCAGGTAGCAGTAGCGGGTGTCGTGGTTGCCGCCCTCCGCGTTGTCGTAGTGCGGGATGAGCACCGCCGGGAAACCCAACACGCCCTCGATCAGGTTGAGCCCCGGCTCCCAGTGCGGCTCGATGCCGGCCTTGTAGATCTCGTAGACCGGCACCGTGTGCGTGCCCAAGGTCAACGCTGCTGCGGACGCGAACAGCACCACGCCCGAACGGGCCAGCTTGTCGGCCAGAAGCTCGGGGATCGCGGTCTCCCGCCACTGCCGCAGCGTGTAGGTCGGGCTGCCCGGACCGGCGAACACCCAACCAGCCGCACGTAAAGACGCGAGCGCGAGCTCCTGGGCCACCGCGTCGACCGGCGGCCTCCGCCACGAGACCACCGAGACCGTGCGACCGACGCTCTGGTCGAAGTAGCGGACCGCGCGCTCCGAGATGTCGTCGGCGTTGGACTGGAAGCCGTAGGGCGTGTCGAGCAGCACGCTGGGGCCGGTCACCCGCTCGAACACCGCCCGGTGCGGCTTGACCATCGTCGGCGCCGTCTCGCCGGAGCCCATCACCACCAGCAGCCGGCTCATGACCGCACCAGCGAGAGGAG
Organism: Asanoa ishikariensis; assembly: GCF_900107455.1. GTDB lineage: Bacteria > Actinomycetota > Actinomycetes > Mycobacteriales > Micromonosporaceae > Asanoa > Asanoa ishikariensis. The sequence continues at coordinate 1,252,390 of NZ_FNQB01000001.1, forward strand.
ATCGGCGGCCACCTCGGCGGGGTGTTGTGCGTGCAGGTCGTGGTCGCCACCGGCGTAAGGACGTACAACGGCGTCAGGGATCGACGCGGCGACCGAAGGCGACGGAAGACCCCGACCGGCCGGCATCAGCAGGACAGGCATCGTCAACGCCGGATACCACTGCGCAGGCGGCTCGTCGTACATGCTCCGCAGGATCTCCATATGCCGCGCGACGGGCAACCGCCGCGACACCAGCCCGTCAGCGTCGACCCGCAGGTTGGCCAGGGTCGCCTCGACGGCGGAGGCGGACCAGTCCGGGTGCCCGGACCGCAGCCGCGCGCGGAAATCGGAAGCTCGCAGGCCGTCGAGCTCCGGCGGCCGCAACGCGGCCGCGCACGCGGACCAGGAGCCGAACGTGGCGGGCAGGTCGATCCAGCCGCCGTCGACCAGGGCCAGCGCTCCGACGACCCCGGGAAAGGCAGCCGCCAACCGCACGACGACGTTGCCGCCCCACGACTGACCCGCGACGATCGGTCGGGAGAGACCCAGGGAAGCGATCACGGCGGCCAGGTCAGCCGCCGCGGCCGCGGTGGAGAAGCCTGAGGAGGGCAGATCCGACTCGCCATGCCCGCGCAGGTCGACGGCGTAGGACGGATGCCCGGCCGCGGCCAGCGCCGAAGCCACCTCGGACCAGAGCCGGGCGTTGGACGCCAACCCGTGGACGAGCACGAACGCGGGCGCCGACGGGCCCGCCGTGTGGAGCACGTTGAGCCCGACGCCTTCGGCGACTGTCACCTTCACGGCGTGAATGTAGCCGCGCCCAGTGACAGTTTCAGATCCCCCGGCCGTACCGGTGCAGGGTCGAAAGCACGTTCTCGACCTTGACGGCGCCGGTCAGCGCGGCCATGGCGATCGCCGTGCGCGGCTCGCGCCAGTTGGCCCGCACCGCCTGCCGGGTCCACTTCCACGCCTCGGCGCGGTTGCCGGAGGCCGCGTTCCAGCAGGCGAGCTGGCCGTAGACCCGGGCCGCGCCAGGCGCGCAGCCGCGGATCTCCGGGTGCCGGTCCATCATCCAGCGCAGGGAGGAGATCTTCGTCTGGTACTCGTACGCGTATTGCGAACTGCGCCCCCAGAGCACCTGCACCAGCGGCTCGTCCACGTGCACGATCGGATGCCGGCGGGCGGCCCGCAGCAGCAGGTCCCAGTCCTCGTTCTGCGAGCCCGGCGCGTCCTCCGCGACCAGCCCGATCCGGTCGGACTCGACCAGCGCGGACCGCGACATCAGGAACGTCGACGAGTGCAGCATCGCCATCCGCGAGCGGGCCAACTCGGCCACGCCGACGGACGCCATCCCGGCCAGCCGGGGAGTGACCTTTCCCTGGTACGACACGGCTATCGCGCAGGTCGCGAACTCGGCCGAGGAGGCCTGCAACGCGGGCACCTGGACCCGCAGCTTGTCCGGCGCCCACTCGTCATCGTCGTCGCAGAAGGCCACCAGGTCGGTGTCCAGGGCGAGGATCCCGCTGTTGCGGGTGCCGGCCAGACCCGACGTGCGCCAGTTCGAGATGACCATCACGGGTACGCCGTCCGTGGTGGCCAGCAACAGGTCCGGCTCGGTCTGGTCGAACGCCACCACGACCCGCAACTGTCCCGGGTAGTCCTGCCGGCGCACCGCTTCCAACGCCCGCCGGAGCAACTCCGGCCGGTTGCGGGTCGGGATGACCACACCGACCGACGGCCACGGGGTCACCGCGCACCACCGCGCGAGACCATGACCGGGTAGCCGTAGGCGCGCAGCAGCGGGGCGCACACCGCGCCGACCAGCCGCCGGTCGGTGGCCGGCAGGCCGCGCAGCCAGCCGTCGTCGCGGCGCAGCGGTATCCGGCCGACCGAGAACCGCATCGGGTTGCCGGCGGCGCTGTGCCCGGTGGTCAGGTCGGCGTGCGACTCGGTCAGGAAGTCCAGATCGGAGTCGTCGAGGGTGAGCCCGGCGAAGGAGGCCAGCGCGTGCAGGCCCGCGCGCGGGTCGGCGACGAACTGCTCGTAGCGGACTCGCAGCAACGGCACGCCAAGGCGGGCCAGCAACCCGAACGCGGCGTTGTGCGCGTTCCAGAGCATGGCCGAGCGGCCGGGGGAGTAGCGCGTCATCTCGCTCTCGCCGTCGGCCTCCGGCCGGGCCACCACCTTGGTCCAACTGTGCGCGACGCCGCGCGGATCGCGTACGACGTGCGCCACCCGCAGGTCGAGGTCGGCGGACCAGCGCAGGCAATGCGCCAGCGCGCTGTGCTTGGACGAGTCGACGAGCACGGACGCCCCGGTCACCTCGGCCGCCGCTTGGTAGACGGCGGTGTAGTAGCCGGCGTACTCGCGCACCCGCACGCGGTAGTCGTCGGGCAGCCGGGTCGAGGCGAGCCGCGGGATGTGCCGGGTCCGTTCCACCGTCGCTTGGAGCGCCAGCACCCGGTGGACGTCGACGTTGGACCAGCCGCCGAACGCGAGCTCGCCGACCCGAGTCCAGAACTCGCATTCGGAGAAGCGGTCGCCGCATCCGCAGCGTTCGTCGCCGCGGATGTCGCGTTGCCAGAGGTGCACGACCTCCCCGAGCGCGCAGACCCCGGGCAGCTCACCGAGCAGCCGTTCGACCAGCGTGGTGCCGCTGCGGCCCAGTCCGCCGACGAAGAGTAGCCGTGCCACTTTTACCCACCTTCGCTCGTTTCACACACATAACGAGCGGGAGAGCCGAAGTGTCGCTTCATTACGGATTTGCCCGAGTTCACCTGGACGGTTCTCGGCTCCACATGATCACCGAACGCCGGGTGGTCACCGTGGTTCGGCAGGCACTGGCGCGCGGGCACGGCGGGCGCATCCTCACGCCCAACGTCGACATCGTCCGGCAGGCCAGGCTGGACCCGGAGGTGCGGTCCTTCCTGGACGACGCCACCCTGGTCGTCGCCGACGGGATGCCGCTGGTCTGGGCCAGCCGGCTGGCCCGCAACCCGCTGCCGGAGCGGGTCACGGGTTCCAACCTCATCTGGTCGCTCTCCGCGGGGCTGGCCGAGGACGCCCGCTCGGTCTTCGTGCTCGGCGGCGACTCACCGGCGCTCGCCGAGCAGGCCGCCGACAAGCTGGCCGAACGCTTTCCGGGCCTGAGCGTGGCCGGCCACGAATCTCCACCCTTCGGCTTCGACGCTGACCCCGCCGCGGTCGACGAGGTCGTCGCCACCGTCAGGGCGACAAAACCGGACCTGGTCTTCGTCGGCATCGGCTTCCCCCGGCAGGAGCGGCTGATCGGCCGGCTGCGCGCCGAGCTGCCGGACACCTGGTTCCTCGGCTGCGGCATGGCCGTCAACTTCGTGGCCGGCCTCCAACACCGTGCGCCGGCGTGGATGCAGCGGGCCGGCCTGGAATGGGCGCACCGGCTCAAGACCGAACCTAGGAGACTGGCCCGCCGCTACCTGCGCCACGACGCCCCGTACGCCCTGCGCCTGTTGGCCACCGCGAGCCGACGCTAAGGAGCGTTGGCCAACGACCCCGCCAACTCCTTGAACGCCGCGAAGGCCTGCTCGTCGTCGGAGATCTTGAAGTGCAGGGTCGACGGGTTGTCGTCCGGATCCGAGTCGAAGTACGCGACCGCGCGGATCTGCGGGTTGGCCTGGAACACCCGCGTCGCGTCCCGCATCCACTCCGCGCGGCGATCCGGCCCCCACTCCCGGGCCACCCCGAACTCGCCCACGATGATCGGCTTCGGCCGCTCGCCCGCCCACTTCAGGAAGTTGCCCATCAGCTCGTCGAGCGGCCGGTACGAGCTGCTCGCGTAGACGTCGACGCACGTCCAGTCGACCTGGTCGTCGCCCGGGTAGAACAGCGGCGCGTCACCCCGGTCGAAGCCCTCGGCGGTCGGGCACCACACCCACGACGCGTTGGTCGCGCCCTCCTCCTTGAAGATCTGCCGGGTGTACTTCCACGCCGCGATGTAGTCCTCCGGCGACCACATCGTCGCCCGCAGGTTGGGTCGGTCCATCTCCCAGCGGAACCGCATCATCACCGGCCGCTTCGCGCGCGCGACCCGCTTCGCCTGCGCACGGATCATCTCGTCGTGCTGACCGTCCAACATGGATCGCGTGTCGCCGGACGCCCAACTGACCATCACGATGCTGCCGCGCTTCACGTACTCCTTGTCGGTCTCGGTCCAGAACTTCTCGTCGAAGGTCCGGTAGGTGTTGATCACGTCGAACCGGCGACCGAGCTTCTTCTCGACACCGAGCACCGCGTCGCGGCGTCCCGCCTGCCCCCACACCGCCGGCTTGACCCAGGCGCCGACCCAGACCCTGTCCGTGGGCGGCTTGACCGGTCCGCTCTCGAACGGTCCTGTTCTGGTCGCCACCCCCGGGGGATGCCGGCCGAAATCGGCCGACGGCGCCGGTGAGGGGTCGGTCGCGGTGCAGCCCGCCAGTGCGGCGGCGAGAACGATGACGGACACAACGGCGGCGGGGATACGCGCGACCACGTTTCTCCTCTTTCGTCGGACGGACCGTAAACCCGGGCGTCGGTCAACCGCTCTTGCGGCGACCAGGGCGAAGCGCCTTCAAGGCGTCCAACGCGAGCGGCCCGCGCAGGAGGCGGACACCGGCCAGATACGTGGTGACCGCTACACCCAGGGCGGTCACCGTGGCGACGGCTCCGGTCCCGAGGGTGAGACCGACGATCCGCGGCGCGACGCCGAAACTGAGCACCGTGACCCCGGCCGCGGACAGCCAGCCGGCGCCGAACGGGTGCAGCCCCAGCCCGAACCCGACCTGGGCGAGCGGCAGCACGTTGTTGGCCACCACGGCGGCGGCCAGCCCGATCGCGGCGCCGAGCGCGCCCAGCCTGGGTATCAGGGCCAGGTCGAGGGCGATCGTCAGGCCGAGTGCGACCAGCACGTTGCCCAGGTTCCAGGCAGTCCGTCCGGCCATGGACAGCACGATGTCGACCATCCCGCAGCCGGTCGCCACCAGCATCGCTGCCGCCAGCACCACGACGATCGTGGCCGCATCGCGGTAGGCGGAGCCGAAGATGCTCAGGTACGCCGGCGCGTACGTCATCACCAGCAGGTAGAGCGGCCAGGTGAGCAGCACGAGCCAGCCGGTCGCGGTCTGGTAGAGGGTGTTGGCGGCGGTGCGGTCCTTCAGGGCGAGCGCCTCGGCCAGCCGGGGCTGCACGGCCTGCGAGATGCCCTGGTTCGCGAACTGGCCCAGCACGACGAACCGGCCCGCGACCGCGTACAGGCCGGCGGCGCCGAGCCCGGCGAGCGCGGCGACCAACAGCACGTCGACCCGTTGCAGGGCGAGTTGGGCGACCGAGGCGATCGAGCGCGGGCCGGTGAACCGCCAGAACTGCCGCCGCATGCTGGCCCGGTGCGAGCGCTTCACCCGGGTCGGCACGATGTCGCCCATGGTCTTGGTGTGCGCGCGGTGCAGCGCGTAGCCGGCGAGCAGGGCCGTCGGGACGTAGGGCAGCGCCCAGGCGAGCGCGAACAGGCTCGGGCTGGCCGCGCCGCTGACCGCAACCGCCGCGACTCCGGCCGTCTGGAGTCCGGGCCGGACCAGCTTGTCGAGCAGCACGGTCGGCCGGATCAGGCGGTAGCCGCGGGTGGCCGCGAGCAGCGTGTCGGACAGCACGGCCAACGGCACGAACGCGGCGAGCAGGCGGAGCTGGGTGGCCAGTTCCGCGTGCACCGGCGGCGGTGCGTCACCGGCGGTCAGCCGGGCCAGCTCGGGCGCGGCCACGAACAGCGCCACCCCGACCGCCAGCGCCGCGCAGACCACGGGTGCGAAAGCACTGCGCAGGCAGGCACCGAGCAGGAACCCGTGTCCCCGGGCGCGCAGCCGGGCCGGCCAGTAGACCAGCCCCGTCTGGGTGCCCAGCTTCGCCAGCGTCGAGGTGAGCACGAATGCCGCCGTGGCGGCGAAGAACGCGCCCGCGTGCTCGGGACCGAGCCGGTGCGCCACCAGCCAGGTGACCGCCAGTCCGGCCAGCCCGGCCACGCCCGCGCCGAGGATCCCCGCCGCCCCGCCCCGGGCGACACCGCCGATCGCCTTCTTCGTCTCCGCCGCGGCCTCGGGCGACTCGGCGACGAACGCGGGGAGCGCCGGGGGCGCGGTCATCGGCGCCAGACCGGCGGGTGGCCGAGCCATTCGGTCAGGCGGTCGTCGTGCGCCGCGAAATGTCCGGTGAGGTCGCGCCGGGTCTGTTCGTCCATGCCGGACTCGCGCGGTCGGGCGTTGTGCCGCTCGAACGGGGGATAGCCGAGGTTCGGCAGCCCCAGGAAGGCCAGCACCTCGTCGTAGACCTCTTCCGGCGTGGTGAAGAACCGTTCGCTCTCCACCACCAGCATCCGGTCGCGGCCGATCCGGCCGGCCATCGCCGAGAGGTACGTCGCGTACTCGCCGCGGGCCCGGTAGGCGTGGTGCTGGTGGGCGAAGCTGTAGTAGGTCGGATCGTCGGCGAGCCGTTCCTCCTGGCCGTGCAGCCGGCCCGGCTCGAGCGCGAGCGCCCGGGCGAACGACGGCTCCGCCTCGAAACCCCGGGCCAGCTCGTGCGCGTGCTGCGAGTAGGCGCGCTCGACCGGGTCGCGGACCAGCGTGACCAGCTTGACGCCGGGCAGGTCGCGGGCGATCCGGGCGACGGCGTGCGGGTGGTACATGTAGTAAGGGCTCGACTCGAAGGTCTGCGCCGGCACCCCGAACCGCTCTTCCACCTTGGCGGCGGTGCGCTGGAGCGGGAAGTGCCCGCGATACCACGACAGCCCGTGCTGATATGAGGTGTCGAAGTAGTGCACACCTTTGTGCAGCACGGCCTTGAGCACCACCGGGTGCGCGGCCAGCGCGCGGTACAGCGAGGTCGTGCCGCACCGCTGGCCGCCGCAGATCAGGAACGACGGCAGCATCCGGGCCGGCGCGGTGATCCGCCCGTACGACCGGGATCCGAAGTGGACGACCCGCTTGACCGGGGTCGGGACATGTGACGACTTCACCGGAACGCCTCCACGCGGCGGACGAGAACGGGCAGCAGCCAGGTGCCGAGCACGCCGAGCCGGGCACCGGCCTCGGCCTGCCGGTCGGCGAGATAACGGGCGGCCAGGTCGATCAGGTAGAGCAAGGCGGTGAGCTCGGCCGCCGCCCTGGGCACCTCGAACGGTGCGAGCAGCCGCGGCGCCCGGGTGACCGTGCGCTCGACGGCGGCCGCCGCGTCGGGGTCGGTCTGGATCCGGCGCTGTAGCTCGTAGTGCAGCGCGTCGAATCCCATCGGCACGCCCAGGGTGAACCGTTCCCAGTCCCAGACCAGCAGCGATCCGGCCAGCGTGGCCATGTTCCAGGGCGCCCAGTCGCCGTGCCAGGCCCCGTACCGCAGGTCGGTGTCGCCGGCCCGGGCGGCCAGGTCGCGGGCGGCCGCGGCCAGTGCGGCACCGTCCGGCCGGTCGGCGACGCCGGCCAGCCGCTCGCGCAGCTCCGACCAGTACGGGCTGGTCGACAGCCAGCCCTTGGACGTGCCGCAGCACAGCGCGACCGCCCGCTGAGCGGCGGCCAACCGCTCGGCGCTGAGCGGCGCCCGTGGCTGCCAGACCGGCAGCGCGCTCTGGACCAGCACCTGGTGGCCCCGCCACTGCCCGCTGTGCAGCACGCTGGGGATGGTGACGTCGTCGACCACGGCGTGTGACAGCGCTTCCAGCGCCGAGGTCTCGGCCCGCACCAGCCGGCGGGTCAACGGTCCGGTGCCCATCTTGCCGAAGCCGACCGTGCGACCGTCCCGGGCGATGAGCTGGAGCACGGGTTTGCGGTTGGCCCGTGCCGGTCCGATGTGGATGCTCAACGCGACGTCGGCACCGAGCACCCGGTGCAGGTAGCCGTCGATGGTCTCCGCATCCGGCCCGTAGACCCGGATCCGGTCTCGCAGCAGCAGCCCGCTCGCCCCGCTGCGCAGTGCGGTGACCACTGCGTCCCGCTTGAGCTTGGCGATCCGGCCCTGCGGCTCGGCGTAGCGGCGGACCGCGGCGGCGGCGATCCGCCGGGACCGGGCCGGCACCAACAGCCGTGGCCGCCGCAAATCCGGCACGACCAGGTAGTCGGCCACCGCCGTGCCGGCCACCCGGCCGTCGGTGTCGTCGCCCGGAGCCCCGTCGGTGAAGCAGGGCGCCGGATAGAGCAGATCCAGCACTTCGCGCAGGTAGGCCGCACGTAACTGGGCGTCCCGCGCGCGTAGGTGGGCCGGCGCCGTGGCGACAGGGCTCAAGGGGTCACTCCGCTCTTCTCCTGGGGCGAAGTCGCGTTGCGCCAGAGCAGCGCGTACGCGAGGAACATGAACGCCAGCGGGGTGACCAGCGTGTTGTACCAGAACATCGCGACGAACGAGCCGACCAGCGCGCAGCCGCCGGCGATCCCGATCGGGCTGCGGTCCCGCCGGAACCGCCAGAGCCCGTAGCCGAAGAAGCCCAGATAGCCCAGCGTGCCGATCAGCCCGTGCGCGAAGATGAGCTGCCAGAACTGGCCGTTGCCCCCGATGGTGAAGTTGCCGCAACGCTCGCAGTCGTGGCTCTCGCCCACGGTGATCGAGTTCCGGCCGCCGATCGTGGTCCGGGTCGACCCGAAGCCGATCAGCGGCGACTCGACCGCGCCGGTCACCGCCCGCTCGACCAGGTACGAGCGGACGCCGTTGGACTTGCCGTTGTCGAGCCGCGCGTTGACGACGTCGCCCAGCGGGGTGACCACCAGGGCGGCGCCCAGCGCGGCGAGTGCGGCGATCAGCACGCCGATCACCCAGACCCGGCCGGCGAGGGCGAGGCGGATGGCCGCGTACAACGCCGCGACGCCGATGCCGATCCACAGCCCCCGGTTCAGCGAGATCACCACGGGGATGACGGACACCGCGAGGCAGGCCACGGCGAGCACCCGGGTCCGGCGACGGCTGGCCGCGCCGAAGACCGCGGCGCAGAACCAGACCATCAGCAGGCAGAAGTTGTTGCCCCAGGTGTTCGTGTAGCCCCAGGGTGCCGCCGGGCGAGGCCGGTCGTCGCCGAGGATGTCGTGGATCTGGGCCGCGTACGGGTGGACCAGGCTCCGGATGAAGCCCTTGTCGCGGATGTGTTCGGGCAACAGGAGCTCGATCGGCGAGGTGAACTCGAACGTGCCGGCGAAGACGCCGAGCAGTCCGCCGGCGACCGTGACGGCGAACAGCCAGGCGAGCTGCCGGACCAGTTTGGCCATCGGTAGCTCGCGCTCGGTCAGGTTGCCGGCGTAGAGCAGGAGCACGGTCAGCGCGGCGTACTCGCCGAGCCGGAACAGCACCCCGGGGATCCGTTCGATCCCGCGCTCGGGCACCGTGCCGATCGGGTCGGCACCGAGGACGGCGACACCGATCACCAGCACGGCGAGGAACACGACCCAGAACGCGAACCCGGGTGGCAGCCGCACGGCGCGCCCCGACGTGTGCACCTTGATCAGGTACCAGGCCATCGGCACGGCGGCCATCGGGAAGATCAGGACGCCGAGGCCGAGCGCCCACCACAGTGGATAGAGCAGGAGGATTCCGGTCAGCGGCCAGGCGGGAAGCCAGACGTCCGGTGCCAGCGGCCGCCGCGCCGAAGCGGGGCGGCCACGGTCACGAAGCGGTGTGCTGACCATTGTTGGCGGCGCGGTCCATGTCGCGGAGGGTTTCGCCGTCGAGCCGGCGCAGCACCGCGGTGTCGGGGTCCTCGGGCTTGGCGCGGCCGGGGCGCCGGGGCGCCGTCGGCCGGTTGCGCAGCCGGGGCTGACTGCCGGAGAGGTTGACGCCGGCCACGCTCAGGTCGCCGGAGTCGTCCTCGGCACCGGAGGGCCGGGCCCGGGGCAGGTCGCGGCCCTTGTCGGCCCGCTGGTCGCCTCGGCCCTCGCCCCGCAGCACCTCGCCGGAGGGGTCCAGGTCGCGCAGGTCGTCGAAGTCCGGCGTGTCCTCGTCGTGGCTGAAGTCGGCGTCGTCGTCGCCGAGCCCGGACTGGCTTTCCGCGGCCGGCACGAGCCGGGGGATCACCACGGTGCCGAGCAGCGGCGTGCCGACCCGGGTGAGCTGGGCGACGGCGTCGACCACCTCGGGGCGGCGGGTGCGCCGCAGCTCGACCGTGAGGATCGCCGCGTCGGCGAGGCGGGCCAGGCTCTGCGCGTCCGCGCTGCTGGCGGTGGAGGGTGCGTCGATCACCACGTACCAGTCCCGGCGGCGGAGCTGGCCGAGCGCCTGGCGCAGCGCCTGCGACTGGAGCAGTCCGCCGGCACTGCCGGTGCCGCCGGTGGTGATCACCCGCAGCGACGGCACGCGGGGTGCCCGCTGCACGGCCGCGCGCAGCGGGACCTTGCCGGTCAGCACGTCGCCGAGGCCCGGTGTGGCGCCGACTCCGAACAGCCGTGCCAGTGGCGCGGCGTCGACCATGCTGTCCGGCAGGTGGGCACCGAGCAGCAGCACCTCACTGCCGCTGCGCGCCATGGCGGCGGCCAGGTTGGCGGCGACCAGGGTGGACGCCACCCCCCGGCTGGCGCCCGCGACGACCACGACCCGGTCCTCGGGACGCAGGCTGGCCAGCACCTCGTTGCGCAGGCGGTTGAAGGTGCGGCCGCCGGTCGCGTACGGCTGGAAGACCTCGTCGAGCTGCGGACCGCTGGCCAACGTGAGCTCGGCCAGCACGGGCACCCGGGACGCCCGCTCCACGTCGGCGGCCGCTCGGACCCGGCGGTCGAGCCGCTCGCGGATCACCGCGACCGACAGGCCGAGCAGCAGTCCCAGCATCGCGCCGGTGGCCAGGTTGAGCTTCCGGTTGGGCTTGCTCGGCGTGGTCGGCAACTGCGCGTCACTGATGATCTTGCCTGCGCTGACCGTCTCGGTGGTCAGGTCGTTGAGCTTGCCGCTCAGCGAGTTGAGCTGGCTCTGGTTGGTGCTGCGCTGGCTCTCCAGGCTCGGCCGCGACGCGCTGTCCCGGGGCAGGTCGGCGAGCTTGGAGTTGATCTGGGTGAGGCTCGTGTTGAGCTGCTTGACCTTGCTGTTCAGTGCGGAGATCTGCGCGTCGATGCCGGCTTGCGCGCTGGCCTCGCGGTTGCGCAGGTACGCCTCGGCGAAAGCGTGCGAGCCGGTCTGTGCCCGGGCGGGATCGGCCGACTTGTAGGTGATCTCCAGGACCGCGGTGTTCGGCGGGACGGTGACCGAGACGCCCTTGGCCAGCACGTCCGGCGCGTCGCCGGAGCGGAGCAGGTCGGCCGCCCCGACCGCGATCTGGGTCGAGCCGACTAGCTGCGCTTCGGTGTCGAGGTTGATGTCGCCCTTGGTCCGGCCGCCGGCCACGTTCGTGTCCTGGCCGGCCGGCTGTACGAGGACGGAGGTGACCGACTCGTAGGTCTTCGGCATGACCTGGGTGGCGCCGAGGCCGGCGCCGACTCCGAGCGTGCAGCCGAGTACGACGAGCCACCACTGCCTGCGGAGGAGGCCGAGGTAGTCCGAAAGGTCGGGCGCGGTGGGGCCGGTGGTTTCCACGGGTGGTTCAACGGGCGGGCCGGGTCTCGCGTAACTCGCCCGTGGGGGGACGAATCAGTACATAGGGCGTACTGGTCGGTCACCCATAAAAACCGCTAAGGCTCCCAAGTAGCTGATTTTGGATAAAGTCGGACGTGTGCACCATCAGCCACGCCGGTAGACAGGCGTCACGATGGAGGGAAAGTGATGGTCAGACCATTCGGAGCACGCGCCGCGATCGCGGCTGGCCTCACCGGCTTCGCCATCCTGGCGGGCGTCGTCGGCGGTGCCCTCGGGTCCAATCCCGACCTCCGTCTGGCGGCCAGTGCCGACGGCTACACCACGACCGTCGCCGACGGGCCGAACAGCGGCCGCCTCCAGTTGGTCGCCGGCGGCATGGGTGGCGGTGCCGCGGTCACCTACCTCAAGTTCGACGTGACCAGCCAGCGGGCCAAGCGCAAACCGGCCGCGGCGGAGCTCACGCTGACCCGGCGGGCGGGCGCGCTGCCACCGCTGATCGAGCTCAGCGCGGTGCCCGCGACCTCGTGGCTGGAGGACCGGCTGGACCGGCGGAGCGCGCCGCGCCTGGGCTCGGTGATCGCCGCCGCACGTCCTGGGCGCTCCGACAGGTCGGTCCGGTTCGACGTCTCCAAGGCGATCAAGGGCCGGGGGACGTACGCGTTCGCGGTGACCGCTCCCGGCGGTGGGCTGGCCGACTTCTTCGACGCCGACGACGTGCGGCCTTCGCAGGGCCGGACCGAGCCGACACTGCGGGTGTCCTGGCAGGACGCTGTGCTCCCGTGGTTGGGCGGTGGCGGTGCTCCGGGGATTCCCGGTGGCGGCGGTGCGCCCGGCATCCCCGACCCTGACGACGTGCCCGGGGTGCCCGGGGGCGGCGGAGCGCCGGGCGTGCCCTCGTTCCCTCGGCCGAGTCTGCCGCCGCTGCCCGACCTGCCGGATCTGCCCGACCTACCCGACCCGGACCCGACTGATGACCCGACGACGCCGGCCCCGACGCCGACCCAGACTCCTACGTCGACTCCGACCGTGACTCCGACGACGGATCCGACCACGCCTCCGCCGACCACGAACCCGACGCCGACCACCAACCCGACGCCGACCACCAACCCGACTCCGACCAGTGACCCGACTCCGACCGTTGGGCCGACCACGCCGGCTCCGACGACCAGCCCGACCGTCGGGCCGACCACGCCGACGCCGACCCCGACCACAGACCCGACGCCGGGTGACCCGCGCTGCACGTTGGGCGCGAAGCTCGTACCCACGTGTGGGGTGCTCTGGGGTGTCGCACCTGGTGCGCATACCGACCAGTCACGCGACGAGGCGCTGGCCGACTTCGAGTCGGACACCGGCCGGACGCAGGCGATCTACCACGCGTATCACCGTGGCACCGAGATCTTCCCGACCTCGATGGAAATGCGGCTGGCCCGCGACCCGGCCAAGCCCCGCCTGCTGTTCCTCAACTGGAAGCCGACGGGCGCGAGCTGGGCCCAGATCGCCCGTGGCGACGAGGACACCGACAACTACCTGGACCGGCTGGCCGAGCACATCCGCGACAACTTCAACGAGCCGTTCTACTTCACCGTGCACCACGAGCCGGAGAACGACGTCCGGGCGAGCAGCGGTTCCGGCTACACGGCCACCGACTACCGGAACATGTTCCGCTACGTCATCAACCGCATCCGCGCGCAGGGCGTGACCAACCTGGTGTCGGTGATGGTGCACATGGCGTACATCCCATGGCTGACGCAGTCGTGGTGGGAGGACCTGTATCCCGGTGACGACGTGGTCGACTGGCTGGCCTGGGACGTCTACGCGCACAGCGTTCCCGGCGAGCACGGGTACGGCGACTTCAGCGAGTTGATGAACCGCACGTCCAGCAGCGCGCCGGACTGGCCGGGCTTCTACAACTACGCGGCACAGCGGCATCCGAACAAGCCGTTCATGCTGGCCGAGTGGGGCGTCTGGTACTCGTCCCAGGACCGCGACCACCAGGCCGAGGTGTTCGATTCGGTGGCCAAACAGCTCTCGCTGTTCCCGAGGCTCAAGGCGATGGTCTACTTCGACACGCCGGCCGACCAGAGCGGCAAGGACTCGCGGGTGACCCGCACCGCCGACGGCCTGGCCGCGTACCGCCGGCTCGGTCTGGACCAGAACTTCCAGGTGGACCTGAAGTGACCAGGTGCGGGTGCCCCCTCCTCGGGGGGCACCCGCCGTGGTCACGAGAGCTTCGCGAGGTACGCGGCCAGCGCGTCGTAGGACTGACCGGCGCCCTCGGACATCCCGGACTCGATCATGCCGTCGCGCTCTTCCTTCGTGTCGAAGCGCGTGACGCTGGTGACGGTGGTCTTGCCGTCGTCCTCGGTCAGCTCCAGCGTCTCCACGCAGATCTGGCCGGGCATGCCCTCGAACTCGAACGTCTGCACGATCCGGTTCGGCGCCTGGATCTCCCGGTACTCGCCGCGGAACGCCCAGTCGCCGTCGGGCGCGTGCTCGACGAAGCGCCAACGGCCGCCGACCCGGAAGTCCAGCTCGCAGTCGAGCGGATTGCCGCGCCCCCACCAGTGCTTGACGTGTTCGCACGAGGAATGCGCGTCGAAGACCAGGGCGAGCGGCGCGTCGAACACCCGCACCATCTTGACTTCCAGGTCGGACGGTGTGGTCACGGTCAGGTTCTGCGACATCTCAGTTCTCCTTCTGGATCTTCGTCAGATACGTGCCCAGTTCGTCATAGCGCTCCTCCCAGAAGCGCCGGTACTCAGTCACCCATTCGGCGACCCCACGCAACGGCGCGGCGTCCAACCGACACGGCCGCCACTGCGCGTGTATGCCCCGAGTGATCAGCCCGGCCCGCTCGAGCACCTTCAGGTGCTTGGACACGGCCTGCAAGCTGATCGGAAACGGCTCGGCGAGCTCGTTGACCGTGGCCTCTCCCTCCGCGAGCCGAGCCAGAATCGCCCGCCGCGTGGGGTCAGCGAGTGCGCTGAACACCTCGCTCAACCGGTCCACCCCGCCTACCTTCCTCAACCACTCGGTTAATCAACCCATAAGTTGAATATGCTGCGTACGGCCACCGCTGTCAAGCCGTTCGCGGGTTTTCCTAGGGGCGGCGGTGGTACTTCGGGCCGTCCGCGTCGCCCATCTCGCCCCGGTAGACGCCGTGGCGCAGCTCGGACACGTAGCCCTCCAGCTCGGGCATGCCCATCCGCCTGGCCGTGTCGAGCTCGGCCTCGACGTCGTAGGGGACGCGCACGAACTGGATGCCGAACGGAGCCTCGCGCTCAGAGCCGACGGCGCCTTCGAGGATCACGTACACCGGCGTGGGGTCGTCCATCGCGTTTCCGACGCTGCCGGTGTTGAACAGCGTCCGGCGGTTGCGGTCCACCTCGTAGAACGGGTCGTGCGTGTCGCCGTAGCCGACGATGGTCGGTGGTGGGCCGTCGCCGGTCGCCGGGGTGTTCGCGAACATCCCGAGGAACTCGTCCTCGTCGTGGTCGAACCGCACGCGGCGGTGCACGCTGGCCGCGGAGGCGTGGAAGAGCCGCACCTGCCGGCCGCTGAGCAGGAAGTCGTGGCTGAAGGGCAGACCGCGCAGCCACGCGCCCTGGCCGTCGGCGAGTTGCGCCAGCCACCACGCCATCGCCTCGTTGTCGTACGTCCGGTCCGGGTCGGGCAGGAAGTCGTCCCAGTTGCCGAGGATGTTGACCTCGCACCGCTGCTGGCAGATCTCGACCACCTCGCGGCCGCGCGGACCTTTGCCCACGTAGTCGCCGAGGTTGAAGATCCGGTCGATCCCACGCGCGTCGATGTCGGCCAGGACTGCCTCGAGCGCGGTCAGATTGCCGTGGACGTCAGAGATGAGAGCGATGCGATCCACGCCCCGATGGTAGGCGAGGCGTGATCTTGCGATAGACCGCGCGAGCGTGCCCGGGTCCCCCTCGAACCCGGGCACGTCGGCGGGTGTCAGTCAGGCGTAGGCCGGCACCTCGGGGCGGCTCGTGTGTCGCGCCGCCGCCTCCGCTCGGCTCGCACTGCGCAGAATGCTGACGCTGATCGCCAGCGTCCACAGGCTCCACAGCGCGCCCATGCTCGCGGTGGTTCCCCAGCCCTGCGCGCTGTAGAAGTCGGCGGCGTCGTCACCGAAGAACACCGCGGGGACGAAGGCCAGGTTGATCACCGCGAGGACGTACGCGGAGCGGCCCACCCACTTCGGCAGGAACCGCAGCCGGCCCACCGCGATGCCCAGCGCGACAAGCAGCAGCGCCATCAGCAGGCGGGAGATCCCGCCCTGCATCAGGTACTGGGCCGCGGCGAACGGGCCCTCGGTGGTCGTGTCGATGTCGCGGTCGACGGAGATGGCCGCGCCGGCCTCCATCGACTGCGTCACGAAGACCATGACCACCCAGAGCGCGCCGGCCACCTGGATGAGGCTCGCCAGCCACTCCGCGCGGGGGTCGACCGTGCGGATGAGCTGCCGCAGCCCGGCGAAGAACACGAGGTAGAGCGTGCATCCGGTGATCCCGACCAGGCTGCGGGTCAGGATGTCCCAGTCGGGCGGCGTCTCGTAGAGGAAATAGAGCGGCACCTGCGCGACGATGAACAGGCTGGCCAGGATGCCGAAGGTGCCGGCGGTGCGGCGGGTTGCTGCCTCGCTCACGGCGAGTCCTTTCGTTGGGTACGAACACGGCGGCGCGCACGGCGGCGAGCCGCGACGAGACGTATCGTCTCGCACGCTTTCGACGCTAGGCTCCGGTTCGCCCCTCCGTCAAGACGGACCGTCTCGTCTTCTTGCTAAACTTCGGCGCATGAGCCCGAACCTGGACCGCCGCAACGAGCGGTCGCGCCAAGCGATCATCGAGGCGGCCATGGCCCTGTGCCGTGAGCAAGGGCTCGCCCGCACGACCGTCGAGGAGATCGCCAAGCGGGCCGGCGTCGGCAAGCAGACGATCTACCGTTGGTGGCCGTCCAAGACCGCGGTGGTCGAGGAGGGCATCAACGAACTGGCCGGCACGGCGACCGACTTCCCGGACACCGGGGACCTGCTCGCCGACCTACGCACCCAGATGGCCGGCGTGGCGTCGATCCTGTCGAGCCCGCTGTTCGCGCCCTACCTCAGCCTGATCGGGGCGGCCCAGGACGACCCGGAGCTGGCCAAGTCGTTCCTGGACGGCCTGGTCAAACCACGGGTGAACGCGGCCCGCGAACGCCTGCGGGCGGCCCAGGACCAGGGCCAACTGCGCGCGGACGCCGACCTCGACGACGTGGTCGAGCTGCTCTACGGCCCGATCTACTACCGCGCGCTGCTGCACACCCGCCCACCATCGCCGGCGCAGGTCGACGAGCTTCTCCGCATCGCCTTCGCCGGTCTGGCCCCGCGCTGATGAGCACGGTTGTCCTGATCCACGGTGGGCTCTGGGACGACGACATGAACGCGGACCGGTTCTGGCGCCGGCCCGGGATCGTGACCGGTCTGGAGCGGCACGGCATCGAGGTGCTGGCGCCCGATCGGCCAGCGCGGGCACCGGGTTGGGCGGCCGAGGCCGATCAGCTCGCGGCGGTGCTGCCCGACCGGCCGATCATCCTTGTCGGGGGGTCCAACGGCTGCTCGACCGCGGTACGCCTCGCCCTGGCGTGGCCGGAACGGGTCGCGCGGCTGCTGTTGGCCTGGCCGGCCACCGCCGGCGACCCGGACGTCGACGCCCGCACCCGCCAGGGCCTCGCAGACCTCGGTGCCGCACCGCAGATAGCCGACGCGCTGCTGGCGGGCCAGACGCTGCGCGGCCTTAGCGACGACGAGCTGGCCGAGATCAAGGCACCCGTCGGCGTGCTCCCCTCGGTCCCGGAGAACCCGATGCACCAGCGGCGCACCGTCGACGCCCTGCTGCGCATCCTGCCCGACGCCGTCGAGCTGCCCGGCTGCCCCGAACCTCCCCGCCCGGAGTTCACGGCCGAGGCCTTCGTCGCCGGGTTCAGTGTTTGGGCTCTACCCAGCCCGTCTCGGTCAGGTAGTCCAGGACCGTACCCACCGCTTCGTCCACGCTGAGCGTGCTCGTGTCGATGGTGAGCTCCGCGTCGCGCGGGGTCTCGTAGGGGTCGTCGATCCCGGTCATGCCCTTGATCAACCCAGCTCGGGCCTTGGCGTAGAGGCCCTTGCGGTCGCGCTGCTCGCAGACCTCCAGCGGCGTCGCCACGTGCACCAGCACGAAACCGGCACCCGCCAGCGTGGCCATCTCGCGGGCCGTCTTGCGCGCCTCGGCATACGGGGCGATCGGGCAGCAGAGCGCCATCCCGCGGTGGCGGGCCACCTCGGCCGCCACCCAGCCGATCCGGCGGATGTTCAGGTCGCGGTCTTCCTTGCTGAAGCCGAGGCCCGCGGACAGTTCCCGCCGCACCACATCGCCGTCGAGCAGGGTCACCGTGCGGTCGCCGGTCTCGCGCAGGTGGTCCGCGATGCCCCGGGCGACCGTCGACTTGCCGGAGCCGGACAGCCCCGTCAGGAACACCACGATGCCGCGCTGGCGGCGGGGTGGGCGGGCGCGGGCCAACTCCTTGGCCACCGCCGGCGGGGTGTGCCACTCGGGCAGCGGGAAGCCCCGGTCGAGCAGGTCGTCGATCTCGTCGTTGCGCAGCGCCAGGCGGCGGTTGCGGGGCGGGATGTCGTCGCGCCAGCGCCACTGGCCGTCGCGGTTGTCGTAGGCGAGCTCCCGCGGGACCAGCACCCGCGGGCCGCCGCCGGAGAGCATGTCGCCGGTGGAGAGCAGGTGGGTGACGCCGTAGGCGGCGGCGACCCGTGCCCGCAGCAGCGCGTCGCGGATCTCGTCGCCGCGGCGGACCAGCGGCACCGCGACCAGGGTGGCGGGCGGCATCCGGTCGCGGGCGGCGAACACCGTGCGGACCAGCACCTCCGGCGACAGACCGCCGGGGCCGGCGTCGCCGACCGGGATCAAGATCAAGACATGGGCGGCCAGCGTACGCGCGGCGTGCGCGATCTGGGCCAGTTGCGGCCGGTGCAGTGGGCGGTCGGCGACCACGCCGAGGACCCGGCCGGGTGGCAGCAGCTCGCGTACCTCGGCGGGCGTGCGGCGCAGCCGTTGGAACGGGCCGTGCCGGCCGTCGCCGATCTGCCGGACCACACCACCCACGCCGTAGCGGCCCTCGCGCGTCGGCCAGGCGTCACCGACCTCGATCGCCGCGATCGGGGCGCCCTCCTGGTCGGTGAGCACCACCGAGCGTTGGGTCGGGTCCTCGAGGACGAGGCCGAGGGCCAGCGACTCGGGGATCTCCAGGGTCACCGGCAGCGGCCAGGGAGTCCCGTCGGCGAGCCGGCCGCGGCGTTGGAGAGCGGTCAGGTCGGCTCGGCCGAGGAAACCGGTCAGCGGCGCGTAGGCGCCGGTGAGCAGCAACTCCAGGTCGGCGAGCTCGCCCGGCCGAGGGTTGTATGCCGGCGCGTCGCGCAGCATCTCGTCGGGCATCAGCCAACCGCGCTCGCTCAAACCAACCCCCTCGGTCAATCCGCGCCCAAGTGTCTCAGCCCGGCACTCGAAGGGTCGAGTCGGACCCACCTATCCCTTTAGGGCCTGTCTCAGGGTTTGTCTCAGGGAGAGTTCAGGCGAGATCCGGGGTGCGCCGGATCCACGGAGGTGACGCTGGGTCATACGCTGAGCCGCGTGACACTCATCGCGACCGAGTCGCTCACCAAGACGTACGGCGGCCGGGTCACCGCGCTGTCCGACCTAACGGTCAGCGTCGAGCCGGGGATCATCGGGCTGGTCGGCGCCAACGGCGCGGGCAAGTCGACCTTGATCAAAATCCTGCTCGGGCTGCTGCCACCGACGTCCGGCCGGGTGCACGTGCTCGGTCTGGACCCGACCGTCGATCCGATGGGAGTCCGGGCCCGGGTCGGCTACATGCCCGAACATGACTCGCTGCCGCCGGACCTCAGCGCCGCCGAACTGGTCACGCACCTCGGCCGGATGAGCGGCCTGCCGAAGACCACTGCCCGTGAGCGCGCCTCCGAGGCGCTGCGGCACGTCGGCCTCTACGAGGAGCGCTACCGCCAGGTCGGCGGCTACTCGACCGGCATGAAGCAGCGGGTGAAGCTGGCCCAGGCGCTCGTCCACGATCCCGATCTCCTGCTGCTCGACGAGCCGACCAACGGCCTCGACCCGGCCGGCCGCGACGCCATGCTGGCGCTCGTGCAGCGGATCGGCACCGAGTTCGGCATCTCCGTGGTCGTCTGCTCGCACCTGCTCGGCGAGGTCGAGCGGATCTGCGACCACCTGATCGCGATCGACGGCGGCAAGCTGCTGCGCTCCGACAACGTCTCCGCGATGACCACCTCGACCGACGTGCTGGTCGTCGAGGTCAGCGAGGGCAGCGAAGAGCTCGAGCAGCGGCTGCTCGAGATGCGGCTGCCGGTCACCCGCGACGGCCACGCGCTGCTCGTACCCCTGGAAGACGATCTGACCTATGACCGGATCCTGACCGCGGTGGCCGATCTCGACCTGCCGCTGCACCGCCTCGACCAGCGCCGCCACCGGGTGGCCGAGCTCTTCGCCGACCGGGAGGCCGCGCATGTCTAGCCCCGCGGGTGTCATCCATGACATCGGATACCAGCGGTACGAGGGCGAGCGGCTCGGTCGTGGCGACGTGTTCCTCGCGCTCTACGCGGCCAGCCTGCGCACCGCGTTCGGACTGGGCCGCAGCTTCAAGGCGAAGATCTTCCCCTGGATCATCGTGGGCGTGGTCGCGATCGTCGGCATCGTCATCATGGCGATCCGGGCGCAGACCGGCGAGGTCGTCATCAAGTACGCGGAGCTGCCTGAGGTCCTGGGCACCCTGATGGTGCTGTTCGTGGCGATCGCCGCACCGGAGCTCGTCTCCCGCGACCTGCACAGCGGCGTGCTCCCGCTCTATTTCTCGCGCCCGCTGCGCCCGGCCGACTACGCGCTGGCCAAGCTGTCCGCCCTGGTCACCGCGATCGTGCTGGTGTGGGGCGGTGCGCAGGTGCTGGTCTTCATCGGGGCCGCGTTCTCGGTCAAGGGCTTCGGCAACGTGATGAACGAGTTGGCCGACGCCGGCCTGGGCGTGGTCTACACGGCGCTCTACGCGGTCGTCTTCGGCAGCATCGCGATTCTGGTCGCGTCCCTGCTGAAGCGACGCGCGGTCGCGGCGGCGGCGATCGTCGGCTCGTTCCTGATCACCGGGCCGATCGTGGCCATGTTCTACATCCTGCCGTCCGAGACGGCGCACCAACTGGCCCAGTTGTTCAACCCGGCGAGCCTGGTCGGCGGCGTCGGTGACTGGCTCTTCGAGCCGTCGAGCTCGAACGAAGAGCTGGGAATCGGTCCCTTCGGGCCGCTGTACGCACTGGTCGCGCTCGGTCTGATCGCACTGTGCGTGACGCTGCTCATCGCCCGCTACCGGAAGGTGTCGAAGTCATGACCCTCGAAGTCACGGGCGTGTCCCGCTGGTACGGCAACGTGGTCGCCGTCAACGACGTGACCATGACGCTCGGCCCCGGGGTGACGGGTCTGCTCGGCCCCAACGGCGCCGGCAAGACGACGCTGCTGCACATGATGGCCGGCTTTCTGGCACCCTCGCGCGGCACGCTGACCGTCGACGGCGAGCCGACCTGGCGCAACCCGGCGGTCTACCGCAAGCTCGGCCTCGTCAGCGAGCGCGAGTCGGTGCACTCGTACCTCACCGCCCACGAGTTCGTGCTCGTCAGCGCCAAGCTGCACGGGCTGACCGATCCCGCGGCGGCGGCCACCCGTGCGCTCGACCTGGTCGAGATGGCCGAGTTCCAGGACCGCCGCATCGGCACCTACTCCAAGGGCATGCGGCAGCGCACCCGCGTCGCGGCGGCGCTGGTGCACGAGCCCGACGTGCTGCTGCTCGACGAGCCGTTCAACGGCATGGACCCACGGCAGCGGATGCACATGATGGATCTGCTGCACCGGCTCGGCACCGCCGGCCGGACCATCCTGTTCAGCTCGCACATCCTCGAAGAGGTCGAGCAGCTCTCCGGCACCGTGCAGGTGATGGTCTCCGGCCGGCTCGCCGCGTCCGGCGACTTCCGCACGATCCGGCGACTGATGACCAACCGGCCGCACGTGTTCGCGGTGCAGTCGACCGACGACCGGCGGCTCGCGGTGGCGCTCATGCACCAGCCGTCGGTCAACGGCGTCGACCTGGGCCGCGAAGGACTCACGGTGCGGGCCGGCGACTACGGCAGTTTCACCCGGGCACTGCCCCGGATCGCGCTCAAGGAAGGCATCCGGGTGCGCCGGCTGCTGCCCTCCGACGAGTCTCTCGAAAGCGTCTTCTCTTACCTGGTGGAGGCCTGATGTCCACGGTCGCCTGGATCACCACGCGCGGCCTGCTCGGTCGGCGCCGGTTCCTGCTGCTCCTGCCACTGCCGATCCTGATGATCGGGGTCGCGCTCATCCCGCGTTTCGAAGGAGTCAGCCCGCAGGAGTGGGCCCAGCCCGTCCTCGTCGCGATGGGCTTCACCACGTTGCTGCCGATCGTCGCGCTGATCGTCGGCACCGGCGTGCTCGGCGCGGAGATCGACGACGGCACGATCACGCACATCCTGTCCAAGCCGCTGGCGCGCTGGCGGATCGTCGTGCCGAAGCTGCTGGTGGCGATCGCGGTCACGGCCGCCAGCGCGGCGGTCCCCTTCTACATCGTCGGCGCGCTGGCCTCCGGCCCGCGGCTGGGCATCGGCCTGGTGGTCGGCTCCACGGTCGGCGCCGTGCTCTACTCGACGATCTTCGTCGCGCTGAGCCTGATCTCCCGGCGCCCGGTGCTGCTCGGCCTGGTCTACGTGATCATTTGGGAGGGCCTGCTGTCGAACCTGGTCAGCGGGACCCGGGTGTTGTCGGTTCAGCAGTACGCGCTGACCATCGCCGACAAGGCCTCGGCATCGGACCTCCTGAACGGCAACGTGTCGTTCGCGGTGGCGGTCGTGATGAGCATCGTGGTGACAATCGGCTTCCTGGTGCTGGCCATCCGCAAGCTGAGCTCGTTCTCGGTGACGGGGGAAACCAGCTAAGGCAGCGCGCTCGGCACCAGCCATTCAGGTAGTGAGCGTAGGAGCGCGACCAGGATCGAGATGACGATCCCGGTGAGGAACATGAGACCGAGACCGGTCAGCCCGGAGTATCGCTTGGGCTGGCCGGTCTTCTTGTCCGGCGCGGGCGACACGGGCTCGGCCCACGGTCGTTCGACTCGTAGCCACAGCAGCATGCCGAGGCCGAACGGGAGCCCGCCCAGGAAGAACCAGAACCAGCGGGTGCCCAGTTTCGGCGCCGGCCCCTGGATCAGGATCGCCAGGCAGAGCAGGGCGAGGATCGTGGCCAGCACGGGCGGGAAATAAGGCACCGGATTGCCCTGGCGATCCGTCGGCAGGAGCCGGGCCAGGTCGTCGGACCGGGTCGGTGGACTGACGACCGAGAAGTCCGACCCGGGTTGGATGGGTTGAAGCTGCCCAGGCTCCGTCGGCACACCGTCGAGCGAGTAGCCCGACCGAGGATCGCCGGCCGGGACCTGCGCGTAGTGCACCCGGCCGAAGCCCGTGCGCCAGATGAAGACCTGTGGGGCCGCGTCGCCGCTGTAGGTGAACGGCACCGCGGTGAACCAGAGCAACGAGCCGTTGGCGTCGCCGAACGAGTCGGCCCATTGATAGGAGACGACCCTGTCGGCCGCGGCGTCGGCCTCGGCCCGCTCGAACGTGGCGGCCCGGGGCGCCACCCACCACGCGGCGGCGGCCCAGACCACCCAGAGCCCGACCAGGGCGAGCCGGAGCACCGGGAACACCCGTGACGGGGCCCGCACCGCATCTACGACCGTCATGACGCTGATGGTCGCAGCAGGGTGCGACAGCTTTCAATCAGCCGGTGTTGCGCATCCCCGCCGCGATGCCGTTGACCGTGGTCAGCAACGCCCGCTCCAACGCCTGGCCGTCGCCGGGGCCGCGTCGACCGCCCGGAGCCGTGGCCACCGCGCGGCCGGCCGCGCCCGAGTCGCGGTACTGCCGCAGCAGGGCGACCTGGAGGTGGTGCAACGGCTCCAGGTAGGTGTCCCGGACCGCCAGCGTGCGCTGGAGCACCGTGTTGTTCTCCAGCAGCGCGGGGGAACCGGTGATCGCCAGGACCTCGCGCTTCGTCAGCTCGTACTCCTGCTCGATGACCTCGAAGATCCGCCGCAGCGGCTCCGGGACCAGTGTGTCGACGTAACGCCGCGAGATCGACAGGTCGGTCTTGGTCAGCATCATCTCCACGTTGGACAGGAACGTCCGGAAGAAGTGCCAATCGCCGTGCATCTCGGCGAGCACCGGCGCGAGACCGGCGGCCCGGGCGGCCTGCAGCCCCGAACCGACGCCGAACCAACCCGGCACGATCTGCCGCGACTGGGTCCAGCCGAACACCCACGGGATCGCCCGCAGCCCGCCGAGGCCGGCGTTGGCGTTGGGGCGCTTGGCCGGGCGGGAGCCGATGTTGAGCGCGCCGAGCAGCTCGGTCGGCGTCGAGGCCCAGAAGTAGTCGGGCAGATCGGGATCTTCGACCAGGGCGCGGTACGCGGAGAACGCTGCGGCGGACACCTCGTCCATCGCGTCGTCCCACTTCGACAGCATCTCCAGCGGCTGGCGCGGCTCGGTGTGCAGCAGTGTCGCCTGGAGCACCGCCGCCACGGTCAGCTCCAGGTTCTCCCGGGCCAGCGCGGGCAGGGTGTATTTGTCGGAGATGACCTCGCCCTGCTCGGTGACCTTGATCGAGCCGTCCAGCGTGCCGTAGGGCTGGGCCAGGATCGCCTCGTGGGTCGGGCCGCCGCCCCGGCCGACGGTGCCGCCGCGACCGTGGAAGAGCGTCAGGCGTACGCCATGCCGGGCTGCGACGTCGCGGAGCGCGCGCTGGGCCCGGTGGATCGACCACTGCGAGGTGGTGATGCCGGCTTCCTTGTTGGAGTCGGAGTAGCCGAGCATGACCTCCTGCACGTCACCGCGCGCCCGCACCAGCGCCCGGTAGGCCGGCAGCGACAGCAGCTCGTCAAGGATCTCGCCGCCGGCGGTGAGCTCGGCGGGCGTCTCCAGCAGCGGCACGAAGCCGACGTCGGCGCGGTTGTTGTGCACGTCGACCAGGCCGGCCTCGCGGGCCAGCACGGCCGCGGCGAGCACGTCGTCGACGCCGAGGGTCATCGAGATGATGTACGACTCGATGACCTCGGGACCGAACCGGTCCTGTGCCTCGCGGATCGCGGTGAACACGTCGAACGTCTTGCGCGCGGCATCGGTGAGCGCGGTGCCCACGCCCGCCAGCGGGCGACGCCCGGACAGCTCGGTGGCGAGCAGCTTGGTGCGCTCGTCGCGGGGCAGCGTGCGGTAGTCGGTGACCTCGCCGACGTGGCCGTAGAGCTGGGCCAGCACCGCGTGGTGCGCCTCGGCGTGCTCGCGGATGTCCATGGTGGCCAGGTGCAGCCCGAACGAGGACACCGTGCGGATCGCGCTCGCCAGCTTGCCTACGGCCGTGAGCTGACCGGCGTTGCGGGCCAGCGAGGCGCGCATCAGCTCCAGGTCGGCGATCAGGTCGACGGTGCCGCGATAGTCGCGCCCCGGGACGTGGGCGGTGCCCCGCGACAGCCGGAGCCGGGTGTTGGCCAGCTTGGCCTTCACGCAACGGGCCTTCAGCCGGTACGGCTCCTCGGCGTTGACCCGGCGGAACCGCTCGGCGACCTCGGGCAGGTTGTCGAGGTCGCGGGCCAGGCTCGCGGACAGGTCGAGGGACACGCCGCGCAGCCGCCGGGACACCGAGACCTCGTTGATCAGGTCGTCGAGAGCCTGCTCGGTGGCCTGGATGCCGTGCTCGTACTGGATGAGGAGCACGTCGCGGGTGACCTTCGGGGTGACGAAGGGGTTGCCGTCGCGGTCGCCGCCGATCCAGGTGCCGAAGGTCAGCGGACGCGCGGTCGGCGAGGTCTCGATGCCCAGCCGGCGCAGCGTGTCGGCGAGATCGTCGAGCACCTGCGGCGCGGCGTCGGCGTAGAGGTCGCGCAGGTAGTAGATGGCGTTGCGGGCTTCGTCGGTCGGATCGGGCCGGTCGAGGCGCAGCTCGTCGGTCTGCCAGAGCAGGTCGAGCAGCTCGGCCAGGCGCCGGTCGTCGGCGTGCGGCGGGGCGCCGTAGAGCACGCTCTCGGCGGCCTCGGCGTCGAGCTCGTCGGCGATGCCGCGCAGCTTCGACAGGATGGACCGGCGGGCCGCCTCGGTCGGGTGCGCGGTGAACACCGGCCGCACGGCGAGCCGCCGCCCGGCCGCCGCGATCTCGTCGGCCGGCACGCCGCGCTCAGCGATCAACTTGGCCGCCTGGTCGAGCCAGCCACCGGCGGTCGCCCGCCGCCGCCGCAGCTCCCGGGCGCGGTGCACCTGCTCGGTGATGTTGGCCAGGTGGAAGTAGGTGGAGAAGGCCCGGGCGAGCTTGGTGCCGGTCGTGACGTCCATCGACGAGAGCCGGGTCGCGGCGGCCTCGGCGTCACTGCGGACCAGGGCGCGGATCTCCTCGACCAGGTCGAGCAGCGGGCGCCCTTCCTGGCGGGCCAGGGTGTGACCGAGCAGCGTGCCGAGCCGGCGGATGTCGGCTCGCAGCGCGGCATCTGGGTCGTCAGGAGTGGTCGGCACAACGGGGTCGGACACGGGTGCGCTCCTTACGGCGGTGCGGGGCGGACAGCGCTGTCCCGTGCATGATGATGCTACCTGCGCCAACTGGACCGGCGGGCGGTGTGGCCGTTGCCTCCTGGGTGGTTAATCCCGTTTGCGAGGGTGACTAACCTGCCCTCATGGAGTACCCACCGAAGCCTCGGCCCGGGTCGCGCGTCGCGGTGATCTCCCCGTCGGCCGGCCTGCCAGCGATCTTCCCCGAGGTGTTCGAGCTCGGGCTGCGCCGCATGCGCGACGAGTTCAAGCTGGAGCCGGTGGAATTTCCCACCACCAGGGTGCTGGGCGCAGCACCGGCGGACCGCGCCCGCGACGTCATGGCGGCGTTCGCCGACCCGACGATCGACGCGGTCGTGGCGACCATCGGCGGCGACGACCAGCTACGGATCCTGCGCTATCTGGACCCGGCGGTCCTGCGCGCCAACCCGAAGCCGTTCTTCGGCTACTCCGACAACACCACCCTGCTCAACTACCTCAGCGGCCTCGGCATCGTCGGCTACCACGGCGCCTCGGTCCTGGTGCAGTTCGGCCGAGCGGGCTTCATCCACCCGCTGACCCGCGACTCACTCTCGGCGGCGCTGTTCCACTCGGGTTGGTTCGACCTGGCCGCGTCGCCGGACTACACGGACGAGCCGGTCGACTGGCGCACTCCCGATTACGAGAGCGCCCAGAACACCATGTTTCCCTCGGCGGGCTGGCGCTGGCACGGCACGAGCGCCTCGGTGACCGGGCGGCTGTGGGGCGGCAACATCGAGGTCCTGACCTGGCTGCTCGCGGCCGACGTGGTCGCCGCCCCGCCGCCGGGCGCGGTCTTCTTCATGGAGACCTCGGAAGACATGCCGCCGGCGACCGAGGTCTACTACATGCTCCGCAACCTCGGGGAGCGTGGCTGGCTGACCGACGTGCCGGCCATCCTGGTCGGCCGGGCCAAGTGCTGGGACATCGGGAACCGGCTGGCACCTGACGCGAAGCGCGCGTACGCCGACGACCAACGCGCGGCGGTCCTGCGAGCGGTCGGCGAGTACGCCCCGGACGCGGTGGTCGTCCTCGACCTCGACATCGGCCACACGGACCCGCAACAAATCCTCCCGTACGGCGGCGAGGTCCGCGTCAACGCCGAGGAGCGCACGATCTCCGTCCGCTATTGAGCCATGAGTCTCGCCCAATCGCGTGACGACTATGACCGTGATCAATTGATAGCCTCCTGAGTGATCGTCGCAGCTGCGTTGGTCAACTGAGGAGTCTCGGCCATGCCGATCGAGAAGGCCGTTTTCAATGCTGTCGGCCCCGTCGCGAAAATGCTGTGGACCAAGTTCTTCGCCCAACCACAGGGCGCCGGGCTGGCGACCAAGACTCCCAAACTCGACAGCAGGCTGCCGTTCACCAAGCCCAAGACCAGCCTTGACGGGGCCGATCTCGACCGGCTGACGACCAAGTTGGCGAGCCGGCTGGACGAGATGCGAAAGGCGGAGTTCCCCGATCTCGCCGAGGGGGATGTCGCCGTCGCGATCGAGCGGGTCGGGCGGGCGCTCGAGCGCGTCGCGCCGCTCGACGCGACCAAGCTGTTCGAGCTGGACCTGCGGCCCGAGCGGCTGGCGAAGCTGGTCATGCAGGTTCCGCGAAACGCCGAGCGGCGCGCCGACATGGGCTCCGGCGGTCGGTTCTTCGATCGAATCCTCGATCTGGTCTGCGTGCACATCGTCGAGTTCTTCACCACCCGACCGGAGTTCGAGCGTCGTGCGGCGGTGGAGCAGATCCGGCGCTCCGGCACGCCGGCGAGCAGTTCCGGCCCCACGTCGGCGCGGGCGGCCGACTACATCGCGTTCGAGCGGCAGTACGCCGATTCGGTCGTACGGCGCATGAACAAGGTCAGCTTCTACGGCCTGCGCAGCGGCGGCTATCCGGACGAGATGTCGCGCGATCATCCGCTCGATTCGACGTACGTCCCGTTGCGGGCCGCGCCGACCACGCCCGGCGGGAGGGCGGAGTCCGCGCTGTCGGCAGGTGCTTCGCCGCTCGAAGAGGTGCTGGGAGACAACCGGCGTCTGATCATCACCGGGTCGGCGGGCACGGGCAAGACGACGGCGATGCAGTGGCTCGCGCTGTCCGCCGTGGGACACGTGGACAACTCCCTGTCCGCGAGATTGCGGGGCGTGATGCCCTTCTTCCTGCCGATCAGGACGTTCACCGAGGCGAAGGCGTTCCCCGATCCCGAGAGTTTTCTCCTGCCCATCGCTCCGCATTCCGCCGGAGCGATGCCGCACGGCTGGGTCCACGACTGCCTGCGCAGCGGGCGCGCGGCGGTGCTCGTCGACGGCATCGACGAGATACCCAAGCCCCGCCGCCAGGCGGCGGTGAAATGGGTCGCGAGCTTGGTGGAGGAGTTCGAGAACGCGCGATTCGTCGTGACGTCTCGGCCTGCCGCCCTCGAATCCGCCTGGTCGAGTCTTCCCGGCTTCGCGGGCTACGAGTTGACGCCGGCGTCACCCGACGACGTCCAGGCGATGCTCCGCAGTTGGTCACAAGTCGCCGACCTGGACCCTTGGGCGAGGGAGGCGACCGACGAGCTGACGGAGCTGGCGGGGTCACGACCGCACCTGGCCCGCCTTCTGGGTAATCCCGCTCTGTGCGCACTCGCGTGGAGGTTCGCCGCGCACGGCTCGGGTAGCAGCGTTCCCGCAGACGTCATGTCGTTGTGTGACGCGAGCGTCAATCTCTTCGTGAGTCGTCGGGACATGGCACGCGGCCTTTGGGCAACCGAGGACGTCTGGCTCAACGTGCGCGAGCATCGCTATCTGCTGGCTTCCATCGCCTGGTGGATGACCCGCAACGGGCTCGAATCGGCGCCGGTCGCCGCCGTCATCGATCAGATCGCCCAGGAGCTGCCCCGGGTCTATCCGCAGGCGGGTAGCAGCGGTCCCGACCAGCGGGAAGCGGCGGAAAGGGTCCTGCGGTTCCTGCTGGTCAGGTCCGGGTTGGTCGGCCGCGTCGCCGACGATCGGATCGGTTTCTCGAACGACACCATTCGGGACTACCTGTCAGCGGTCGGCGCCCTCGGCCGCGGAGACGCCAGCATGCTCGCCAATGACGCGCCGAACGGTCGATGGGAGCAGACCACCGTGATGGCGACCGCCTTGGAGCCCTCGCTGGTCGACCTCCTTCTCTCGCGAGCACAGGACGGTGGGGCCGATCGTCCGGATCTGCTGAGGCTGCTCGGTGCTGCCCTCGAAATGGGTGGTCGCGCGCCGGCCGGCGCCTTCGAGCAAACGGTTGCCCGGCTTGTTCCGCCGGCCGACACGAGCGAGGCGGGCGTGCTCGCGGCGTGCGGTCCGGCCGTTCTGCCGTTGCTCGCCGCGTTGCCAGACCTTTCCGAAGCACAATCGGCGGCGGTGATCAGGACGGCCGCCCTGATCGGCGGTCCCGCCGCCCTCGACCTGATCCGTCGCCACCGCTCGGACGACCGGCCATCGGTGGTGGCGGAGTTGGTCCGTGGCTGGCCGAGGTTCGATCCGGAGACCTACGCCCGGGAGGTCCTCGCCGAGGCCGCTCTCGCCGCCCAGTCGCTGCGGGTCGACAGCGAGGTCCTGCTTCCCCACCTGCGCTTCCTCACGCAACTGACGAGGCTGCGATGCACGGGTGATCTCGACCTCGGCAAGCTCGACCGCCCCTCCGCGTTGGACACGGTCGAGATCCGGGACAACTCGGTGCTGACGTCGGACGACCTGCGTCCACACCTCGACGGGCTGACGACGTTGATCCTGGAGAACTGCCCGGCCTTGACGGACCTCTCGGTCCTGGACGGCGCGAGGCTGCTGCGGCTGTGTGTCCGCGACTGCGCCGTCGACCTGCGGACGATACCGCCGGGGTGCACCGCCGAACTCGAACTCGAGCTTCAGGCATCTGGGTCGCTCGCGGACCTGCCCGCCGCGCTTCCCCTGGTACGGCTGGCCTGGCCTTCGACCTCGGCGCAGGTGCGGGATCTTGGCCTCGTCGCGCGGTATCCGTCCCTGCGGGATCTGACCACCTCGGGCTGGCCGACGCTGGCGGAGTTCGCGGTGCTGGCCGCGCTGCCGGATCTACAGGCTCTGGAGATCAACGGCGCGGTCATCGACGACTTCGCGCCGCTCGCCGCGCTGACGAACCTTCGCCGGCTCCGCGTCTCGTACTACGTTGCCCCGTCCGACCCGTCGCCGATCGGGCGGCTTGCCCACCTCGGTCGGCTGTGCCTAGAAAACCGGGGGATCGGCCCAGCATCATTCGACGAAGCCGCGATTGGCACGAAAGCCAAGGTCACGTTGCGGTAGGGAACAAATCGGACACGTACGTCGTTCTATCTGCGGCAGGAAACGCAAACGCGGGTTGTCGTACGCCCGGCGTACGCTTAGAACCGCACGTCGCACCCCCCGTCCTTGCCGGTCGGGGGGCCGTCCTGCGTGCCCGAAAGGATCATCCATGCTTCAAGGTCTGCTGGCCGCGGCCCTGGGTGACGCGGGGTTGGCCCGTGCGCGCGACCTTGCCCGGGCCGGTTTCCCCGACGCTGACGGGCTCGATCTCACCGCGCCCGCCGCCCTGCGCCCGTTCGTGGTCGCCGCTGTCGCGGCCGCCACCGACGGCGCCGATCGACCCGTGCTCGCTGTCACCGCCACCAGTCGCGAGGCCGACGACCTGGCCGCCGCGCTGGGCAGTTTGCTTCCCGAGGACCAGATCGTCAGCTATCCCGCCTGGGAGACGCTGCCCCACGAGCGGCTCTCGCCCCGTTCCGACACCGTCGGGCGTCGGCTCGCGGTCCTGCGCAGGTTGGCCCACCCCGAGGGCAACCCGGTCAAGGTCGTCGTGGCCCCGGTGCGGAGCATGCTTCAGCCTCAGCTCAAGCGGCTCGGCGACCTCGAGCCGGTCGCCCTGAACGCCGGAGCGGACGCCGATCTCGACGAGGTCGCGCACCGGCTCAACGACATGGCGTACGCCCGGGTCGACCTCGTCACCAAGCGCGGCGAGTTCGCCGTACGCGGTGGGATTCTCGACGTCTTCCCGCCCACCGACGAGCACCCCTCCCGCGTCGAGTTCTGGGGCGACCAGGTCGAGGAGATCCGCACCTTCGCCGTCGCTGACCAGCGGACCATCGACAAGGTCGAGACGATGTTCGCCCCGCCGTGTCGCGAGTTGCTGCTCACCGACGCGGTCAAGAGGAAAGCGCGAGCCCTCAGCGAGAAGCACCCGGAGCTGCTCGAGATCCTCGACAAGCTGGCCGAGGGCATCCCGGTCGAGGGCATGGAGTCGTTGGCGCCGGCGCTGGTCGGGGTCGACGAGCTCGAGCTTCTGGTGCACTGCATGCCCAGGGACACCCACGTGCTGCTCTGCGACCCCGAGCGGATCCGCACCAGGGCGCACGACCTCGTGCGCACCAGTGACGAGTTCCTCCAGGCCTCCTGGGCCGCGGCCGCCGTCGGTGGTCAGGCGCCGATCGACCTCGGTGCCGCGGCGTTCAAGACGTTGGCCGAGGTGCGGCACGCCGCCGCCGAGTTGCGCCAGCCGTGGTGGTCGGTTTCTCCGTTCGGCCTCGTGGAGAGCGCCGTCGAGGCGGGGCCGCAGCCGTGGGAGGACCCGGTCGAGGCGGTGACCGTCACGCCCGACGCCGGTGACGCGATCGCGCTGTCCGCCCAGCCGACCACGCTCTACCACGGTGAGACCGCGCGGGTGATCAAGGACGTCGAGGAGTGGCGGGCCGCCGGCTGGGCGGTCGCGCTGGTCTTCGAGGGGCACGGGCCGGCTCAGCGGGCCGTCGAGGTGCTGCGCGACGCCGGTCTGGGCGCGGTCCTGACCGAGGGCATCGACACGCCACCGGCAAAGGGAGAGGTGCTGGTCACCTGCGGCGGGCTCAACCACGGGTTCGTCGACGAGGCGTCCAAGCTGGTCGTGCTGACCGGCAACGACGTGACCGGCGGGCGCGGCGCGACCACCCGCGACATGCGCAAGATGCCCAGCCGGCGGCGCAACACGATCGACCCGCTGGAGTTGCGCAACGGCGACTTCGTCGTGCACGAGCAGCACGGCATCGGCAAATACGTCGAGCTCGTGCAGCGCGTGGTCAACGGCGCGAGCCGGGAATACCTGGTCATTGAATACGCGGCTTCCAAGCGCGGCCAGCCCGGCGACCGGCTCTACGTGCCGACCGACCAGCTCGACCAGTTGTCGCGCTATGTCGGCGGGGAGACCCCGGCGCTGCACAAGATGGGCGGGTCCGAGTGGCAGAAGGCCAAGACCCGGGCCCGCAAGGCCGTCCGTGAGATCGCAGCCCAACTGATCCAGTTGTACGCGGCCCGCAAGGCGTCGAAGGGGCACTCGTTCGGCCCGGACACGCCGTGGCAGCGGGAGCTGGAAGACGCGTTCCCGTGGACCGAGACGCCCGACCAGCTCTCGGCGATCGACGAGGTCAAGCGCGACATGGAGCAGGCGATCCCGATGGACCGGCTGATCTGTGGCGACGTGGGTTACGGCAAGACCGAGATCGCGGTACGCGCGGCGTTCAAGGCCGTGCAGGACGGCAAGCAGGTCGCGGTGCTCGTGCCCACGACCCTGCTGGCGCAGCAGCACTACAACACGTTCTCCGAGCGGATGAACCAGTTCCCCGTCCAGATCCGGCAGCTCTCGCGGTTCCAGACGCCCAAGGAGGCCGAGGAGACGCTCGACATGGCGGCGTCCGGCACGGCCGACATCGTGATCGGCACGCACCGGTTGATCCAGTCGGCCACCCGCTTCAAGAACCTCGGCATGATCGTGGTCGACGAGGAGCAGCGCTTCGGTGTCGAGCACAAGGAGCGGCTCAAGTCGCTGCGCACCTCGGTCGACGTGCTGACGATGTCGGCGACGCCGATCCCTCGTACCCTCGAAATGGCCATCACCGGCATCCGCGAGATGTCGACGATCGCCACCCCGCCCGAGGAGCGGCACCCGGTGCTGACCTTCGTCGGCGCGCAGGACGACCGCCAGGTCGCCGCGACCATCCACCGTGAGCTGCTCCGTGACGGGCAGGTCTTCTACCTGCACAACCGGGTCGAGTCGATCGACCGGGCGGCGCGCCGGCTGCGTGAGCTGGTGCCCGAGGCGCGGATCGCGGTGGCGCACGGCCAGATGGGCGAGGACGCCCTGGAAAAGGTCATGGTCGGCTTCTGGGAGAAGGAATACGACGTCCTGGTCTGCACCACGATCGTCGAGTCCGGCATCGACATCCCGAACGCCAACACGCTGATCGTGGAGCGGGCCGACCTGCTCGGCCTGGCCCAGTTGCACCAGATCCGCGGCCGGGTCGGCCGGGGCCGGGAGCGGGCGTACGCCTACTTCCTCTACCCGCCGGACAAGCCGCTGACCGAGCACGCGCACGAGCGGCTGGCCACCATCGCCCAGCACACGGAGCTCGGCGCCGGCATGTACGTGGCGATGAAGGACCTGGAGATCCGCGGCGCCGGCAACCTGCTCGGTGGCGAGCAGTCCGGGCACATCGAGGGCGTCGGGTTCGACCTCTACGTGCGGATGGTCGGCGAGGCCGTGTCGGCGTTCAAGGGTGAGAAGCCCGAGGAGGACTTCGACTTCAAGATCGATCTGCCGGTCGACGCCAACCTGCCGCACGACTACATCGCGGTCGAGCGGCTGCGCCTGGAGATGTACCGCAAGCTGGCCGAGGCCCGCACCACCGAGAAGCTCGACGAGATCGTCGCCGAGCTGACCGACCGCTACGGCGAGCCGCCGGAGCCGGTCCAGAACCTGGTGGCGATCGCCCGGTTCCGCCTGGTGATGCGTGCGCAGGGGATCACCGACGTCTCGGTGCAGGGTCGCCACCTGCGGTTCTCGCCGATGCCGTTGCCCGACTCGCGGCAGTTGCGGCTCAAGCGCTACCACCCGGACGCGGTCTACAAGTCGGCGACCGACCAGGTCAGCGTCCCGCGCCCGACCACCCGCCGGATCGGCGGGGAGCCGCTGCGCGACCAAGCCCTGCTGCAATGGTGCGAGCAGTTGGTCAAGGACGTCCTGGGGTGAAAACGCGGCGGGTACGGACTCGTGAGAGAGTGTCGACCATGCTTCGTGCCCGCCGCATCGCGTCGATCGTGGTCGTCGCCGCCCTCGGTCTGGGTGGCCTGGCGGCCTGCCGTTCCGAGCCCTCCGTCGCTGCCTACGTCGGCGACCGGAAGGTCACCGAAGACCAGGTGACGCAGATCTTCAACGGTGCGGGAGCGGGCGCTTCGGCGACGCCGGCAGCGGAAGAGCAGCCGGCCGCCGAGCCGACCAAGGTGCCCGGCCCGGCGGTCAGCCGCCAGCAGGTCGTCGACCTGGAGGTCACGCTCGGCCTGGGCCGTCAGGTCGCGTCCGAGCAGGGCGTGCAGCCGGTCAACGCGGTCACCGCCGACCAGGTCGCCGGCGAGCTCGGCGTCCCGGCGACGAGCCAGTACGCGGTGGACTACACCGAGTGGGTCAACCTCTCGCAGGGCATCTTCGCCAAGATGGGCACCAGCGTGCCGGCCGTGACCGACGAGCAGCTCCAGGGCGTCTACCAGGCACTGGTCAAGGTCAGCGCGATCGAGGCGGGCTTCGACCTGGCGCAGATCAAGCAGGCCTTCGGCGGCGGCGAGTTCGTCTCGGCCGCGTACCAGCTCACCGGTCTGCTGGAGAAGGCGGCTTCGGCCAACGACACCACGGTCAACCCGCGCTACCTGCCGCTGGCCGCCCCGATGGTGGTCTCCTCGCAGGGCGGTGCGATCTTCTACGACCTGCCGTACCTGGTCGGCAGCGACACGGTCAACGACCGCGCGTAAGTACGTGCCCCGGATCCTTCTGCTGGTCACCTCGCCGCGGCTGCCCGCCGGGCTGTTGACCGCCGCCGCCTGGGACGCCGTCCGCGCGCAGCCCGTGCTGGCCGCCGCCGAGAGCCCGTTGACGTCGGCGGTGCGCGAGGCCGGCGGCACCGTGACGATCGTGCCTCCCACGGTCGACACCCTGCTGGAACGGGCACGGGACACCGACATCGTCTGGCTGGCCGGGCCGACCGGCGACCCGGATCTGGCCCGTGAGCTGGGCGTACGCCTGGCCCGGCAACCCGGTCTGGCCGAGCTCGAGGTGACCTACGGTTCGTGGGACCCGGCCGGCGCCCGGCTGCTCGACGCGGTCGCCGTGATGGACCGCCTCTACTCGCCCGGCGGCGACCCGTGGAAGCGGGCGCAAACCCACCGGTCGCTGGCCCAGTTCCTGCTGGAAGAGGCGTACGAGGCCTACGACGCGATCGAGGCCGAAGACCTCACCGGCCTGCGCGAGGAGCTCGGCGACGTGCTGCTCCAGGTGGTGCTGCACGCCCGACTGGCCGAGGAGCTCCCCGAGGGACGCCGGTGGACGGTCGACGACGTCGCCGCCGGCCTGGTGGACAAGATGATCCGGCGCAACCCGCACGTCTTCGCGGGCACCGAGGTCGGCTCGGTCGACGAGATCATCGACAACTGGGAGCAGATCAAGAAGGCCGAGAAGTCCCGGGACTCGGTCCTGGACGGGGTCGCGCTGGCCCAGCCCGCGCTGGCACTGGCCGCCAAGTTCCTGCAACGGGCGGAGCGGGCAGGCATCAGCGTGCCGCTCCCCGAGGGCGACGACCTCGGCGCCCGCCTGCTCCGGCTGGTCGCCGCCGCCCGGGCCGCGGGCGAGGACCCGGAGGCCGAGCTTCGCGCGGCGGCCCTGCGTTACGCCGACGCCGTCAGGGCGGCCGAGCGCTCCTGATCCTTGGCGCGCGGTCGGGTCAGCCCGAACGCCAGCCCGGCGGCGACGGTCAGCACGCCGAGCGCCGGCCCCACACCGGGCAGGGTGGTCGCCATCACGGCGGCGGTGGCGAGGGTGGCGACCGGCATCAGACCGACCAGGATGCCGGCCTGTTCGACGCCTAGGCGCTCCAGGCCGATGAACCAGACGACGAACGCCGCGACCGTCATCAGCAACGCCAGGTAGACCAGCGCGCCGGCCTCGGTCGGTGTGGGGAGCCGCCAGGCGGTGGTTTCGCCGGCCGCCAGGGCACCGCCGAACAGCAGGGGCACGGCCAGGGCGCAGCTGTACGCGGCCACCCGGACCGCGCCGAGGCGGGGCAGGACCACCGCGGCGAGCAGCGAGAACAGGATCTCGCCGACGAGCGCGCCGGCGGCGGCGAGCAGGCCGATCCGGCTGGCCTGGCCGGTGCCCTCGACGAGAGCGGTGCCGGCGACCACGACCACGGCGGCCGCGACGAGACGACCGCTGGGCCGGCCCCGCCGCCCGGCGACCAGCGGGCCGAGCAACGCCAATCCGAGCGGCGCGGCGCCGATGACGGTGCCGACCACGGCCGGCTCGGTGTCGTGCTTCAACGCGAGCATGATGCACGCGTTGAAGCCGGCCATGCCGGTCGCCGCGACCACGAGCAGGATGCCGAGCTCGCGGCCGGTCGGGCGGACTCCGGGCCGCGCGCCACCGAGACGCGGGAAACGGTGGGCGATCAGGAAGAGCACGGCCGCGGCGGCGGTGTAGCGGATGGCCTGAGCGGTCAGGGTCGGATAGTCGAGCAGAAGCTCGCTCACCGCCACCGAGCTGCCGACCAGCGTCATGCCGAGCACGCAGAGGGCCACAGCGGTGCCTTTGGAGATGGTCACGCCCTCGACGCTAAGAGCACAATGGTCCGGTCAACAGGTCCACTTGCTGCGTGTTTGGGGAGACCACATGGAGGCGCTGGTCCAGCTCGACCACTCGCGGCCGGGACTCGGCGAGCAGCTCACGGCCGCACTGCGGGCCGCGATCGCCGACGGCCGGCTGGCGCCCGGTGCGCGGCTGCCGTCCAGCCGCCAGTTCGCCGCGGACCTGAGAGTGTCCCGAGGTGTGGTGGTCACGGCTTACGAGCAGTTGGTCGCCGAGGGCCGGCTGATCTCGCAGCAGGGCTCGAAAACGACTGTCGCTTGCTCTGCACCCATCTACGCACCACCCGCTGTCGGGGGTGTTGCGTATATGGGTGCAGAGCAAAGCCTGCCGATTGACCTGCGCCCGGGCACCCCTGACCTGGCCGCTTTCCCGCGAGCGGCCTGGCGCCGTGCCTACGAGCGGGTGCTGGCCACCGCGACCGCGGCCGACCTCGGCTACACCGACGCCATCGGTGCGCCCCGGGTCCGGCAGACGTTGGCCGACTACCTGGGCCGGGTCCGCGCCGCCCGGGTCACCGCCGACGACGTGGTCGTCACCACCGGCGCCGCGCAGGCCTTCGCGTTGGTCGCGCACCACCTGCGCCAGGCCGGCGCGGTCCGGTTCGGCGTCGAGGAACCCGGCAGCCCGAGCATCCGGGCCCACATGACGGCGCACGGGCTGCGGCTGGTGCCGATCGCGGTCGACGAAGACGGCCTCGACGTGGCGGCGTTGCGGGCCAGCGACGTCCAGGCCGTCATGGTCACGCCGGCGCACCAGTACCCGACCGGGGTCGTGCTGGCCCCGCACCGGCGCGCGGAGTTGATCGCGTGGGCCCGGGAGACGGGTGGACTCATCGTCGAGGACGACTACGACGCCGAGTTCCGCTACGACCGCGACCCGGTCGGCTGCCTGCAAGGGCTCGCGCCGGACGTGGTCGCGCACCTCGGCTCGGCCAGCAAGGCACTGGCGCCGGCGCTGCGGCTCGGCTGGCTCTGCCCGCCGCGGGACCGCCGACGTGCGGTGCACGCCGCCAAGGACGCGGCCGACCACGGTGGACCGGCGCTGGAGCAGCTCGCCTTCGCGGACCTGCTCGCGACCGGCGCGTACGACCGCCACCTGAGACACGGCCGGCGGGCCTACCGCCGGCGCCGGGACGCCCTCGTCGCAGCGCTCGCCGCCTACCTGCCGCAGTGCCGGGTGCACGGCGTCGCCGCGGGCCTGCACCTGGTCGTCGAGCTGCCGCCGGGCACGGACGACGCCGCGCTGGCCGCGAAGGCACACGCCGCGGGCCTCGGCCCGGTGCCACTGAGCGCGACCCGGCTCGCACCGGGCGGCCCGCCGGGTCTGGTCATCGGCTACGCCAGCCAGCCGCCGGACCGGATCGCCGCGAGCGTTTACCGGCTGAGCGAGCTGATCTGATCGTCTAGGTTGGACGGCATGCCCGAGTTCGTGCCCCTCGCAGAGCGGATCGTCGACGCGCTTCTCGACAGTGACCCGCACCTCGCCGCTTCGGCCGGCGACCACCGCCTCGACGGCGAACTGCCCAACCTGTCGGCCGACGCGGTCCAGGCGCGGTTCGCGATGTTGCGCGACGCCAGCGGCGCGCTGGCCGAGGTCGACGGCGACGCGCTCGACGCTCAGGAGCAGGTTGACCACGCGATCCTGACCGCCCGGGTCGAGCGCGGCATGTTCGAGTTGTCCGAGGTTCGTGAACACGAGTGGAACCCGCTCGTGCACAACCCGGGCGACCTGATCCACGAGCTGATCGCGCGTCCGTTCGCACCGGTTGACGTACGACTGGAAAGCCTGACCCAGCGGCTGGAAGCGGTGCCGGACGCCCTGGCCACCGCGCGCGCCGTGCTCACCGACCTGCCGCGGATCCACGTCGAGACCGCGATCGGGCAGTTCGCGGGCACGGCGGCGTTGGTGCGCGACGAGGTGCCGGCGATGTTGGAGCAGGCGCCGCCGATGCGGTCGAGCGTGCAGCCGGCCGCGGACGCCGCGGTCGCCGCCCTCGACGAGTTCGCCGGCTGGCTGCGGGAGCGGCTTCCGACCGCCGAGCGCGACCCCCGGCTGGGCCGTCGGCTCTGGGAGGCGCGGCTCTGGCACACCCTGGACACCGAGCTCAGCGCCGGCCAGGTGCTCGAGCGGGCGCGGGAGAACCTGGAGCGGGTCGGCGGGGACCTGCGCCGCGCCGCCGCCGAGCTGACCGGTGGCCCCGCCACCGACGAGACCGTGCGGGAGGCGCTCGGCCGGCTCGGTGCGGAGCACCCCGACAACGACACGATCGTCGAGCTGGCCAAGGCGACGATGGTCGAGACCACCGACTTCGTACGCGAGCATGACCTGGTCACGCTCGTCGACGACCCGTGCGTGATCCAGGAGATGCCGGAGTTCGCCCGCGGCGTCGCGGTCGCCTACTGCGACTCGCCCGGCCAGCTCGAGACCGCCGAGCTGCCGACGTTCTACTGCATCTCGCCGACGCCGGCCGACTGGTCGCCGGAGCGCGTGGAGTCGTTCTACCGCGAATACAACAACCACATGATCCGCAACTTGACCGTGCACGAGGCGATGCCGGGGCACTACCTCCAGCTCGCCCACTCACGCCGGTTCCAGGGCACCACCCGGGTGCGCAAGCTGGGCGTGTCCGGCTCGTTCGCGGAGGGCTGGGCCGTCTACGCCGAGGAGCTGATGACCGGCCTGCGCTTCGGCGGCCTGCCGATCCGCCTCCAGCAGCTCAAGATGCAGCTCCGGATGACCATCAACGCGATCCTCGACCAGGCCGTGCACTGCGACGGCATGACCGAGGACGAGGCGATGGCGCTGATGACCGGCCCCGGTTTCCAGGAGGAGGGCGAGGCGGCCGGCAAGTGGCGGCGCGCGCTGCTCACCTCGACGCAGCTCTCCACGTACTTCGTCGGCTACCAGGAGATCCTGGACACCGCCCTGCGCCGCCCGGCCGGCACCTCGACCCGCGCCTGGCACGACGCGATGATCGCGCACGGCTCTCCGCCGCCGCGCCACCTGCCCCTGCTGCTCGGTCTGGAGCCTCGCCTGTGAACCTCGACGACCTGCCGCTGGCCGAGTTCGCTTTTCCCGGCCCGCTGCGCGACAAGCTGGTCGGCGCGATCCTTTCCGGACAGAAGACCAGCACGTCGGCGCTGCTCGCCGGCTACGGCGACGAGCCGTTGCCCGTGGTGGGCCGGACCTCGGCGGTGGTCGACTCCGCCGGCAGAAAGGTCGCCGCGATTCAGCTGACCGAGGTACGCGAGGTCCGCATCGGCGACGTCGACCTCCAGCACGCCATCGACGAGGGCGAGGGCTATCGGTCGGTGGCCGACTGGCGGGCCGGGCACGAGGAGTTCTGGCACAGCCCGGAGCTGCGCGCGGAGCTCGGCGACCCGGGCTTCACCGTCGACGACGACACGCCGATCATCGCCCAACGGTTCCGGTTGGTCTATCGGGCCG
Organism: Asanoa ishikariensis; assembly: GCF_900107455.1. Lineage (GTDB taxonomy): Bacteria > Actinomycetota > Actinomycetes > Mycobacteriales > Micromonosporaceae > Asanoa > Asanoa ishikariensis. The sequence goes on from NZ_FNQB01000001.1 coordinate 1,292,744, forward strand.
ACTCGGCCACGGCCGCGTCGATCAGCCAGCGGGAGATCGAGTAGGTCGGCGGCAGCGCGTCCGGCAGGTCGTTCAACGGGAACCAGCGGGCCTCCGCCAGTTCCTTGCCGTCGACGACCGGCTCGGCGCCCGGTGCAGCGGTGGCCAGGAAGCCGGTCAGCACCACGCCCGGCCCGGACATCGCCCACGGCTGGCTGCCGAAGTAGCGCAGGTTGGAGACGGTCAGGCCGACCTCCTCGCCGACCTCGCGGTGCACCGTCTCCTCCAGCGACTCGCCCGCCTCGACGAAGCCGGCGACCAGCGCCCACAGCTCGGTCGGCCCGTACGTGTGCTTGACCAGCAGGATCTCGTCACCACGGCGGATCGCGGTCAACACGGCGGGGGAGAGTTGCATCGGGACGTACAGGTCGCAACCGGGGCAGCGGCGCGCGTGCTCGCCCGGCACGTCGACCAGCTCCGTCGCGCAGGCGCCGCAGAACCGGTGACTGTGCCGCCAGGTGACGATCTGTAACGCTCGGCCGGCCAGCGCGGCCAGCGGCTCGCCGAGCGACGCCGCGACCGAGGGCCAGCCCCGCCAGCGGCCCAGGGTGTCGATCCGCTCGGGCAGGCCGGCCGCCCAGACCCGGACCCCGTCGAGCGCGCCGAGCGGCACCCAGGCCACGTCATCAGGGAGTTCGGCGAGGTCGGCGCGGCGCGGGAACGGGGTCAACAGCCGGCGACCGGCGACGAGCACGCAGTGGTCAGCTGGGCTGGGCGGCGCCGCGGAAACGGCGTCGGGCACGAACCGGCTCACGGACCCGAGGGTAGCGCCCGATACGCTCCTACGGGGACGCAGCGTCGCGGCCGCGAGACCACGACCATCAACACACGGTAGGAGTCGGAACAGTGGCCACCATTGAGGGAATCGTCGCCCGGGAGATCCTGGACTCGCGCGGCAACCCCACCGTCGAGGTCGAGGTCGGGCTCGACGACGGCACGATCGCGCGGGCCGCGGTGCCGTCGGGTGCGTCGACCGGGGCGTTCGAGGCAATCGAGCTGCGCGACGGTGACAAGAGCCGTTACAACGGCAAGGGCGTCGAGAAGGCCGTCGCCAACATCGAGGACCGGATCGTCGACCAGCTCATCGGCTTCGAGGCCAGCGAGCAGCGCCTGATCGACCAGAAGATGCTCGACATCGACGGCACCCCGGACAAGTCGCAGCTCGGCGCGAACGCCATCCTGGGCGTCTCGCTCGCCGTCGCCAAGGCCGCCGCCGGCGCCTCGGAGCTCAGCCTGTTCCGCTACCTGGGCGGCCCGAACGCGCACCTGCTGCCGGTGCCGATGATGAACATCCTCAACGGCGGCGCGCACGCGGACTCGAACGTCGACGTGCAGGAGTTCATGATCGCGCCGATCGGCGCGCCGACCTTCCGCGAGGCGGTCCGCTCGGGCGCCGAGGTCTACCACGCGCTCAAGACCGTGCTGAAGGCCAAGGGCCTGTCGACCGGCCTGGGCGACGAGGGCGGCTTCGCGCCGAACCTGCCGACCAACGCCGCCGCGCTGGACCTGATCGCCGAGGCGGTCGAGAAGGCCGGCTACCGGTTGGGCACCGACATCGTGCTCGCGCTCGACGTGGCCGCGACGGAGTTCTTCGCCGACGGCGTCTACACGTTCGAGGGCGAGAAGCGCAGCGCCGACGAGATGAGCGCCTACTACGAGAAGCTCGTCGCGGACTACCCGATCGTGTCGATCGAGGACCCGCTGGCCGAGGACGACTGGGCCGGCTGGACCTCGTTCACCGCGCAGGTCGGCGACCGGGTGCAGATCGTCGGCGACGACCTGTTCGTCACCAACCCGCAGCGGATCGCCCGCGGCATCGCCGAGCGCTCGGCCAACGCGGTGCTCGTGAAGGTCAACCAGATCGGCTCGCTGACCGAGACGTTCGACGCGGTCGACCTGGCGCACCGCGCCGGTTTCTCGACGATGATGAGCCACCGTTCGGGCGAGACCGAGGACACCACGATCGCCGACCTGGCCGTCGCGGTCGGCTCCGGCCAGATCAAGACCGGCGCGCCGGCGCGCTCCGACCGGGTCGCCAAGTACAACCAGTTGCTCCGGATCGAAGAGGAACTCGCGGACGCGGCGCGCTACGCGGGTGCCGGGGCGTTCCCGAGGTACCGTTCGGCTAGCTGACCCCGCGTGTGTCCGGGGCCTCCGCTGAGGCCCCGGCACGCCGGGACCTCGGGGGAGGGGGTGTCGGGAAGTGACGCAGCGCCGCATGCCCAGCGGGCAGGGACCCTCCCGTCGCCCAACCGGCGCCGGCCGCGGTTCCGCCACCGGGCGGGCCAGCACCGCTAGGTCCAATCGCGAGACCGTCGTGGCCGCGCGCTCGGCCGGCACACCACGCTCGCCCAACCGGCCGGCCGCCGCTCGCCGGGCCGCACCGGGCGCCACCGCCGGCACCGCACGCCGCACCGCGGCACCACAGCCGCGCCGGCTGACGGGCCGGGCCACCGTGCTTGTGGCGGTGTTGATCGCGCTGGCGTTGGCGTACACCTACCCGATCCGGGTCTATCTCAACCAGCAGTCGGACATCGCGGAGATGGAGTCGGCGCAGGCCGCCCAACGCGACACCATCAAGCGGCTGCAGGACGAGGCAGCGCTCTGGAAAGACCCGAACTACATCAAGACCCAGGCGAGGAGCCGCTTCTTCATGGTCCTCCCCGGCGAAGAGCTGCTGATCCTGCTCTCGGACCCGGACGGCGCCGCTCGCGACGCGGGGTTGCCCCCGCCGGGAGCCACGCCGCCCGAGCCCGATCCCTGGTACGGGACGCTGTGGTCCAGTGTCGAAGCAGCCAACGCGGAGAGTGCAGGATGATCCCCCCGCCACCGGTGCGCGAAGAGGCCACCGAACGCGACCGCGCCGCGGTCGCCGCCCAGCTCGGCCGCCCGCCGAGGGCGATCCGCGCGGTCGCGCACCGCTGCCCGTGCAGCCTGCCCTCCGTCGTCGAGACAACGCCGCGGCTCGCCGACGGCACGCCGTTCCCGACGCTGTTCTACCTCACCTGCCCGCGCATGACCGCCGCGTGCAGCCGGCTGGAGTCGGCGGGGCTGATGAAGGAGATGGCCGCCCGGCTCGCCGAGGACCCGGAGCTCGCCTCCCGCTACCGGGCCGCCCACGAGGACTATCTGGCGCGGCGCGAGGCGGTCGCGCACGTCGAGGAGATCGACGGCATCTCGGCCGGCGGCATGCCGGGCCGGGTCAAGTGCCTGCACGTGCTCGTCGGGCACGCGCTCGCCGTCGGCCCGGGCGTCAACCCGTTCGGCGACGAGGCCCTGGAGCAGATCGGCCCGTGGTGGGAGGGCGGTCCCTGCGTCGAGGTGGCCGACTGATGGCCGACATCGTCGTCCGGCGGGCCCGCACCAGCGACGTGCGGGCGATCCGTGGGTTGATCGACGCGTTCAGCCCCGGCGGCCGGCTGCTCAGCAAGGCCACTGTCACGCTGTACGAAGACGTGCTGGAGTTCTGGGTCGCGGTCGACGGCGACACCGTCGTCGGCTGCGGCGCGCTGCACGTGATGTGGGAAGACCTGGCCGAGATCCGCACGGTCGCGGTCGACAAGGCCCGCCAGGGGCGCAAGATCGGCCACGAGCTGGTGACCGCACTGCTCGCCGCGGCGCGCGATGTCGGCGTACGCCGCGTGTTCGTGCTCACTTTCGAGACCGACTTCTTCGGCCGGTTCGGCTTCCGGGAGATCGACGGAGCCCCGGTGCCGCAGGCGGTGTTCGAGCAGCTCCTGCGCTCGTACGACGAAGGTGTCGCGGAGTTCCTGGACCTCGAACGCGTCAAACCCAACACCCTGGGCAACACCCGGATGCTGCTGCACCTCTCGTAGTGTCGACCTTGTGACCCGGGTAGCTGCCATCGACTGTGGAACCAACTCCATCCGCCTGCTCGTCGCCGACGTCGGCCCCGACGGGGCCTTGACCGACGTGACCCGCCGGATGGAGATCGTCCGGCTGGGCCAGGGCGTCGACCAGACCGGCCGGCTGGCGCCGGAGGCGATCGAGCGGACCCGGGTGGCGCTGGCCGACTACACGGCGCAGATCCGTGCGCTCGGAGCGTCTCGGGTGCGGATGTGCGCGACCTCGGCGTCCCGCGACGCGGCCAACGCCACCGACTTCACCGACATGGTGCTGACCACCCTGGGCGTGGCGCCCGAGGTGGTCACCGGTGACGAGGAGGCGCGCCTGTCGTACACGGGCGCGGTGCGCGGTCTGGTCGCTCCGGCGCCGTTCCTGGTCGTCGACATCGGCGGCGGGTCCACGGAGTTCGTCACAGGCTCGTCGGCGGCCGGCCCCGAGGCGGCGATCTCGGTCGACATCGGCTGTGTCCGGATGACCGAGCGGCACCTGCACAGCACCCCACCGACGGCGGCCGAGGTGGCCGCGGCGGAGACGGACATCGCGGAGGCCGTGGACCGCGCGCTGGCGGCGGTCCCGGGCCGGGACGCGGCGACGCTGATCGGCGTGGCGGGCTCGGTCACGACGGTCGTCGGCATCGCGCTGGACCTGCCCGGCTACGACCCGACGCGGATCCACCATGCCCGCATCTCCTACGACGACGTGGCGAAGGTGACCGCCGACCTGCTGTCGAAGACTCCGGCGGAGCGCCTCGAAAACCCGATCATGCACCCGGGCCGCGCGGACGTGATCGGCGCGGGCGCCCTGGTCCTACGGATCATCATGGAACGCGCCGGCATGTCCTCGGTGATCGCCTCAGAACACGACATCCTCGACGGCATCGCGTACAGCCTGGCGTAGAAAACCGCGTGCGGGTGGGCCATATGATTTTCATATGGTTACCACGGTCAATCTGCCCGACGCGCTTCACGAGCAGCTCAAGCGGCTCGCCGAAGAAGAGCACCGCTCGATGAACGCCACCATCGTGGTCGCGCTCGAGGAGTACGTCTCGGCCCGGAGCCGTGGCGCGCGGGTCCGGGAGCTCGCCGGCGAGGTGGTCCAGCGCGACGCCGAGCTGTTGCGGCGGTTGGCGCAGTGATCCACTACGCCGAGGTCGACGATCTCGTGGAGATCGCGTCGATCATGTTGGGTGAGGCGCCGCAGATCCGTGACTTCGGCCTGCTCTCGTCGGCCGCGGTCCGGCCGGCCACAGTGGCGTTCGGCCAGGAGGCCTATACCGATCTGTGGAGCAAGGCGGCCGCGCTGCTGCATTCCGTGTGCATGAACCATGCCCTGATCGACGGCAACAAGCGCCTGGCCTGGGTGGCCACCCGGGTCTTTCTCGCCCTCAACGGGGTGCCGATCCAGGACGTCGACGTGGACGAGGCCGAGGCGCTCGTGATGGCGGTCGCGAGCGGTTCGCTGACCGACGTCCCGGCCATCGCCGGTGGTCTTCGCCAGCTTTACGCCTGAGCAGAAAAAGGGGCGCCCCCGGTTCTCGGGGGCGCCCCTTTCGCTATCTGCGGCCGGCTGTCGCCGGTTGCCGTTCGGTTGGCGGCGCCGGGACCTCCGGCGGCGCGGGGATGTGCGGCGTGACGTCCGTGAACTCTTCCTTCGGGTCGTGTAGCTGACCCAGGGAGACCGTCTCGCGGCGCAGGAACAGCGCCAGCATCCAGTCGATCAGGACCCGCACCTTGCGGTTGGTGGAGGGGATTCGGCTCAGGTGGTACGCCCGGTGCATCAGCCACGCCACGATGCCGGTGAGCTTGATGCCGTAGACCTGGGCCACGCCCTTGTGCAGGCCGAGGCTGGCCACGCTGCCGACGTGCTTGTGCTTGTACTGCGCCGGCTGGCGTCCCCGGATCACCGAGCGGATGTTGTCGGCGAGCTGGTTGGCCTGGCGCACCGCGTGCTGCGCGCTCGGCGAGCAGAACGCACCCGGCGCACCGGTCAGGTCGGGCACCGCGGCGCAGTCGCCGGCGCTCCACGCGCCCTCGACGACCTCGTCGCCGTCGACGACCTGGAGGCTCGCGTTCGTGGTGATCCGGCCGCGCTGGTCCTTCGGCAGGTCGACGAAGTCGAGCATCGGCGACGGCTTGACGCCCGCCGTCCAGACGATCGTGTCGGCCGGCAGGCTGTCGCCGTCGGAGAGCTTGACGATGCCGTCGACGCACGACTCCAGGCGGGTGCCGAGGCGGATGTCGAGCTTGCGCTTGAGCAGCACCTGCACCGTGTACGCGCCCATGTCGCGGTCGACCTCGGGCAGCACCCGGTTGGTCGCCTCGACGAGCACCCAGTGCATCTCGTCGATCGACAGCTCCGGGTAGTAGCGCTTGACCGCGTCGTGCGCCATGTCTTCCATCTCGGCCACGGCCTCGATGCCGGCGTAGCCGCCGCCGACGAAGACGAAGGTCAGCGCCCGCTCGCGTACGGCCGGGTCGGTGGTCGAGGCAGCCACGTCGAGCTGGTCGAGCACGTGGTTGCGCAGGTAGATGGCCTCACCGATGGTCTTGAACCCGATGCCGTGCTCGCGCAGGCCGGGAATCGGCAGGGTACGGGAGACGGAGCCGGGCGCCACGATGATGTGGTCGTACTCGATCTCGCGGGGCGGCCCGACGATCGGCTGCACCGTGGCGACCTTGCGGTCGTGGGAGACGTCGGTGACGGTCCCGGCGACGATGTGACAGTTGCGGAGTTCCCGACGCAGCGGCACAACGGCGTGCCGAGGGGAGATGTTGCCCGCCGATGCCTCCGGCAGGAACGGCTGGTACGTCATGTGCGGCTGGGGATCGACAACGGTCACCTCGGCCTCGCGGGCACGCAGCTTCTTCGACATGCGAAGGGCTGCGTAAAGCCCGACGTGCCCGGCACCGACCACGAGAATCCGTTGAGGTCTCACGCCGTCAACGATCCCCTCAACGGCCCCGGATCGCCGCCTCAGAAGGCCCGTTTGTGATGGAGGACAAGCCTGTGACCTGCATGACATTCACGCTCGGCGTTTGACCAGCCAGCCCAGGACCGCGGCGATTGTGACGGCCACCACCAAGCCTCCCAGCGCGGCCAGGGTCAGCGAGGTGTCCCCGCCGATGCCGGCGATCGACACCAGGAGCACGCCGCAGACCGCTGCGGCCAGGACCACCGCTGCCGCTCGGGCGACCCAGCGGGCCAGCACCTCGGTCGCGACCAGGGCGTCGCTGGGCAGCACCGCGGCCAGCGCGGCCAGGGTGTGCGCCAGGTAGAGCGTGGCCGACAGGCCGAGCAGTCGCCAGAGCTGGATGCCCTCGACCGCCTCGGCTGTCACGATCACCCAGCCGACCACGATCGCCACGATGAGCAGCGTGGTCGTCACTCCGCGCGGTGCGAGGGCCGGGAGCACGGCCACGACGACCAGGGCGGCGACGGTGCGCCCGAAGAACAGCGCGGGCGGGAAGGCGAAGCCCATCGCGGCCAGGAAGGCGGCGAACAGGCCGACCCGGATCAGCAGCGGGACCATTGTGGCGCGGGTGACGGTGGTGTGCAGCCGCCGGAACTTCTGCGTGAGCGCCCCGATCATCGACCCACCGCCTTCGGTGCGGAGGCCAGTCGGGCCACGTCGCGCAGCACCGTGTCGAGGCTGCCGGCGCCGGCCCAGGCGACCACGGGCACGCCGTGCTCACGGAGCTGGTCGATCATGTTGTCCCGTTCCAGTCGCCAGACCCGGTGGGCGATCTCCGTCCACGGCCCGCGGGCCGGCGGCGCGGCCTGCTCGGGCATCGTGTCGACCGCGACCACGTAGCGGCCGGAGCGGGCCAGCCGGGCCAGCATCTCCGCCGAGCGGTTGTCGATCAGCGGGGTGAGCACCACGACCAGCGCGTTGTGCGAGAGCACCTGCGAGCCGAACACCGTGTCGTACGGCTGGAACTCGGCCGGGTACACCTTCACGTCCAGCAGCCACTCCAGCACCGTCAGGTACTGCCGGCGGCCGGTGGCCGGACGGAGCCGGCGCGCGACCGGGCCGTACTCCAGCAGCGAGACCCGGTCGCCCCGGTGCAGGTAGTGCTCGGCGATCGCGGCCGCCGAGCGGACCGTCATGTCGATCACCGAGGCGGAGCCCTTGGCCCCGCCGGAGCGGCCGGCCTCGTTGAGCACGTCGAGCAGCAGCACGACCTCGGCGTCGCGGTCGGACAGCGTCGCGGCCACGTGCAGGCGCTCGGTGCGCAGCGACACCCGCCAGTCGATCCGGCGCAGCCGGTCACCCGGTCCGAAGATCCGTACGCCGGCCAGCTCACCGCCCTCGCCGGGCCGCCGGGAGCGGTGGCCGCCGACCAGGCCGGCGGCGCGCGGCATCGCCTCGTCGGCGTCGAACGGTTCGGTCGACGGGTAGACCCGCACGTTGCGGGCGCCGCTGACCACCGGGCGGCCGGCGATCAGCCCGTCGCAGGCGGTGATCCGGGCGGACGCCGGGCCGAGTGGGTGCCGGCCCCAGCGCAGCGCCTCGCCGTCGAGCTCGATCTCCTTGGCCCCGCCGCGGGCGACCGTGATGACGTGCGGCCGGTCGGCCTTCTCCACCGCGAGCCAGGGCGAGACGAGGGTACGCACGACGACCAGGTCGTAGCCCACCGTGTCGCGGTTGACCACCTGGACGCCGGCGGTGAGCCGGGCACCCTCGACGTGGTGGTTGTCGTCCGTGCCCAACCGGATCCGGGGCACCGCGCCCGGCCGGCGGCGCAGCGCGAAGGCGGTGCCGATCGCGAACGGAGCGGCCAGCACCACCAGGTCGACCCGGCCGAGCAGCACGCCGGCGATCAGCAGGAGGCCGGTGAGCAGCACCGCCCGCCCGAGCGCGCGGGTCGGCACCCACTGCGGCTCGGCCTGCTCGTCCTCGACCGGCGCCACCACCTCAGGCACCGCCGGCCCCGCGTCAACGAGAGTCATTGCCCGTGGCGGGACGGCGTCGGTACCTCGGCGAGGCGGACACCGGTGTCGGACATAGCGTTGTAGCTGGGCAGCGCGCCGCTGGCCGGTGCCGGCGTCTGGTCGAGCACTTCGGCGACGACGAACGACGGGTCGACCCGGCGCAACCACATCTCGGGGCGCAGCGTGATCCGGTGGGCCAGCGCGGGCGCCGCCACCTCCTTGACGTCCTCCGGCACCACGTAGTCGCGGCCGGCGAGCACCGCCTTGGCCCGAGCCAGCAGCAGCAGCGCCAGCGAGCCACGCGGTGAGGCGCCGACCAGCACCGACGCGTGCTCGCGGGTGGCCGCGGTCAGGTTGACGATGTAGCGACCGATCGAGTCCTCGACGGCGACGTCCTCGATCGCGGCCTGCATGCCACGCAACGTGCCGGCGTCCACGACGGGCTGGAGCTCGGTCTCTTCCTGCCGGCGGGACATCCGCCGCTGGAGGACCTCGTACTCCTCGTCGCGGTTCGGGTAGCCGAACGAGACCCGCAGCAGGAACCGGTCGAGCTGGGCCTCGGGCAGCGGGTAGGTGCCCTCGTACTCGATCGGGTTGGCGGTCGCGAGCACGTGGAACGGCGGGTCCAGCCGGTACGTGACGCCCTCGACGGAGACCTGCTTCTCCTGCATGGCCTCGAGCAGCGCCGACTGGGTTTTCGGCGGCGTCCGGTTGATCTCGTCGGCGAGCAGCAGGTTGGTGAAGACCGGGCCGGCCCGGAAGCTGAAGTCGGCGCGCCGCTGGTCGTAGAGGAACGAACCCGTCACGTCGGCCGGCAGCAGGTCGGGGGTGAACTGGAGCCGGCGGAAGTCGAGCCCGAGGGCCTGCGCGAAGCACCTGGCGGTCAGCGTCTTGCCCAGGCCAGGGAGGTCTTCGAGCAGCACGTGGCCGCCGGCCAGGATGCCGGCCAGCACTAGCTCCAGCGCGTCACGCTTGCCGACCACCACACTGCCGACCGAGTCGAGCACCGCCCGCGCCATCCGGCCGACGTCGTAGACGGGTACCGGGACCAGGTCTTTCATAACCTCTCCAATGACTGGACGTACGCCGTCGCGTCGCGCGGCGCCAGGTTGCGGGTGGGCGGTGTGGCGAGATAGGTCCACAGCGGTTCGCCGAGCAATGCCCGCGCCCGCTCCGGGTCGCCGGCACGGGTCAGGCCGTGTCGCTGGCGAAGCCGCTCGTCGACGATCTCGGCGAGCGTACGCTGCACGGCGCGGGCAGAGCCGGCGTCGCCGCCGGCCCGTTGCAGCAGGCGTTCCCAGCGGCCGACCACCGTGCGGAGCGCGTCGCGGTCGCTGAAGTTGTACGAGCCGTCCTCGGTCGCCCCCGCCGAGCGCCGGCGTTGGCGGGTCACCTGGGGTGGGACGAGTGCGCTGGTGACCCGGCGCAGCACGATCAGCGCGACGATGACGCCGACGACGGCCACGATCGGCACCGTGTAGCCGGCCACCCGCAGACCGAAGATCGCGACCGCGACGAGCCCGGCCCCGGCGAACACCGCCTTGATCCACCAGCGCAGGCCGGTGCCGGAGCGGCCACCCCGTCGAGCGGGCTCGTCGTCATCCTCGAACGTGAAGAGGTCGTCGATCAGGGTCTCGTCCTCGACCCGCTCGTCGAGATCGTCGTCGTAGTCGGCGGAGGTCGTCATGCTGACACCGCCGCGGTGAGCTCGGTGCGGATCCGCTGGAGCGCCGAGCGGGCCTGGGTGCGCATGCGGTCGTCGACCGCGTGGGTGGCGTAGCGGGCCTCGCGGTAGACGTCGGCCAGAGCGGCCAGCACGTCGGCGCTGATCTGGTGCGCGTGCAGCAGCCGGGCGACCAGGTCGGTCGGGCTGTCGCCGACCCGCTTGGGCGTGCCGGCCGCGGCAGCCGCCTGTTCCAGCCGCAGCCAACAGGCGATCACCGCCCGGCGCGGGTCGCCGTCGGTGTCGGACAGATCCGTCAGGCCGGCCTCGACGGCCGCGACCACCTGGGCGGCGTCGGGCGCCGGCGCGGCCGGGTCGGCGTACTTGACCGGGCGGCGCCGCAACCGGCGCAGGCCGTCGCGGACCAGGATCCAGATCACCAGCACGACCACCACGAGCACGACGGCCGCGCAGAGCACGCCGGCGGCCGGCGCGAGCCAGCCGGGCAGCTCGCGGGGTTCGGCCGCGGCGACCTCTTCCTCTGGCGGGAACGACGGTTGGATCGGTTGGCTGAAGTCTTCCTGCCCGCCCTGCGCCTGCTCGGCCGCCGGCTTGGCCTCGACCTGGCCGATCTGCAGCGACGAGTGGCCGGCGGCGAGCGCGGCGAGGCCGAGGAGGCCGACCACCAGCGCGAGCGGCCACCAGCGGCGCAGGGATGCGAGATCCATGCTTATGCCCCCCTGGCCAACTCCTTGGCCCGAGCGAAGATGTCGTCGAGCATCGCGGGCGTCAGCCGACCGGTGAAGGTGTTCTGCTGGCTGACGTGATAGCACCCGAGCAGGTGAGGATATCCACCGTCCGGGCTCGTCCAGTGTGCCCCATGACCGAACCGCGGGCGCGGACTGGGCGGCGCGCCGCCGTACACCCTGCTCATGGCCGGCCACCACGCTGCCCAGGCGAACGCACCCAGTGCGACCACGACGCGCACAGTCGGTTTTATCAGTTCGAGCTCGCGCCAGAGCCAGGGCGCGCATGTGTCGCGCTCGACCGGCGTCGGCTTGTTGTCCGGCGGGGCGCACCGCACCGACGCGAAGATCCGTAGGTCTTCCAGTTCGAGTCCGTCGTCCGCGGAGACGCTCGTCGGCTGGTTGGCCAGGCCCGCCCGGTGCAGGGCGGCGAACAGCACGTCGCCGGAGCGGTCTCCGGTGAAGATCCGGCCGGTGCGGTTGCCGCCGTGTGCGGCCGGCGCCAGACCGAGGATCGCGATCCGCGCGTCGGCGACGCCGAAACCGGGCACCGGTCGTCCCCAGTAGACCTGGTCGCGGAACGCCGCCCGGCGGGTCGCTGCCACCTCTTCCCGCCACGCGACCAGGCGTGGGCAGGCGAAGCAGTCGACCACGCCGGCATCCAGCGCGGACAGGTCGGCCGAGCCGGCCGCGCGAGCGGCGACCTCGGCGGGGGAGTGCACCACCACCGTTTGTTCTTACACCACCGTGGGCGCCAGTCTCCGCACGGTCTCGATAGTGCGTGCCCAGGCCGTCACCGCGTCGACCCGGTCATAGCTCTCCGGCCGGTCGTCGTTGAAGAACGAGTGCCGGCTGCCGGGGTAGTCGTAGAGCTTCACCGTGCCGCCGCCCTCGGCGATGGCATCCGCTGCCGACCGGACGGCCGCCGCGGTCGAGGTGCCGTCTTCCTCGGTGCAGTGGATCACCGCGTGCTTGCCGGCGTAGCCGGACCACTCGGGTGCGACCCATTCCCAGGGCAGCGACGGGTAGAAGCCGACGCCGGCCGTCACTCGTTCGGAGAGCGTCGGTGCCCAGAGGGCAAGGCTGCCACCGATGCTGAAGCCGACCGCGCCGATGTCGCCGCTGACCTCGGGCCGGGCCGCGAGGAACTCGGCCGCGCCGGTCAGGTCGTGTGCGACCCGGTCACGCGACAGGTCGGCGACCAGTTGGCGTGCGGTCTCCCGGTCGGTCGTGGAGCGGCCCTGGTAGAGGTCGGGCGCGAGGGCGACGAAGCCGGCCTCGGCGAAGCGGTCGGCGATCGCGGTGATGTGCGGGGTGAGACCCCACCACTCGTGCAGCACGATCACGCCGGGCGCGCCGTCGGTGGCACCGGCCGGCACGGCGAGGTAGCCGTCCGTGGTGCCCTCGAGGCTCGAGTAACTGACCTTCGTACCCATGGGCCGTCCTCCTGTCGGGTCAGACATCGTCGGCTGCCGTAAATGCGGTCCGCGGGTAGCGGTGCCAAAACTTTGCCATGCCGTAGGGGCGAACGAAAGACGACGGCGACGTGGCATACACCTCGCTTTTCGCGCTCGGTGCACGCCCCGTCGCCCTCGATGACGGTCGATAGGATGGTCAGTTGGTCGGCGTCGGCACCGCCGTGGCGGTCGGGGTGGCGGTCGGCGCCGGTGTGCTGGTCGGCCCTGGCGTCTCGACCGGTACTTCCGAAAGCGGCAGCTCTGTCCGCTGCGGCTCCTCGGTCGGTGCCAGCCCGGGGCGCGGCGCGACCACGTACGGCTGCTGGTTCGGGCAGTACGGGTACGCGGGAGCGCCGGCCTGAGCCTGGTAGAACGCCTCCTGGCAGCGGTACGGGTCGCCGAGCTGGATCGGGTTGCCGCCCTGGTCGTACAGGCTCACGTCGGTCAGCGGGTTGCCGTTCGAGTCGTAGACGTAGACGTCCTGGATGTACTCGTACGGGTTACCCGACACGCTCTGGGGCTCGTTCCAGCCGCCGCCGTACTGGTCGGCCTTGTCGAAGACGACCATGCCGAAGAGCACGAGCGCCACCCCGCCGATGGCGAGGCCGGTGCGCGGCACGGACGCCAGCGTGGGCTCGCGCCGACCGAGCCAGATGGACGCGACCAGGCAGACCGCGAGCAGGAGCGCGGCCGCCAGCGTGCTGCCACCGAGCCTGGGCAGCAGGCCCGCCTCGTTGCCGTCCGAGGTCAGCCAGGTGATCGCCATCGCCGCCAGATAGCCGCGCAGCACCCACCAGCCCGGCGCCAGCATGCGCAGGAACTCGCTGGCCCGCCCGTAGCCGAGCAGCGGACCGGTCCTGCGGTCGGCGGCACCGACCACGCCGCGGGCCCGGCGCAGCACGGCCGAGACCCGGTCGTCCAGGCCGCGGGCGGCGGGTGTGGTCGCGACGTCGAGCCCGGCGGCCATCCGAAGCTCGGCCGCGTACGCCTCGGGCGGCCCGAGCCGTTCGGTCAGCGTGGCGTCGCCCTCGGCGGCGACCTCCGCGAAGTGCTCCGGGAGGTCCTCCAGCAACTCGTCGCGGACCGCGGGGTCGAGATCGGCCAACGCCCGCCGCACCGCCTCGAGATAGGCCTCCTGCTCCGTCGCGACATTCATGCCGCCACCCCCCGTTCGTCGAGCAGGCCGTCCATCGTGGAGGCGAAGGTGCGCCAGGTCTTGCCGGCGCGGTTGAGCTGGTCGCGACCGGCGGCGTTGAGGCCGTAGTACTTGCGGTGCGGCCCCTCCTCGCTCGGCACGACGTAAGTGGTCAGGAGCCCGGCCTGGAAGAGCCGGCGCAAGGTGCCATAGACGGAGGCGTCGCCGACCTCGTCGAGCCCGGCCGTCCGGAGCCGGCGCAGGATGTCGTAGCCGTAACCGTCCTCGTCCTTGAGCACGGCCAGCACAGCGAGGTCGAGCACCCCTTTGAGTAGCTGGGTGGTGTCCACGGTGGAGAAGCTACTTCGCATTGCGAGGTAGTGTCAAGAACGCGGTAGTCCTGATGGGTTAAACCCACATTTCTGGGTAAGTCCGGCGAAAGGGGGAGAGATCAATGGCGAAGACCCAGCAGATCAAGCCGCAGTTCCGCCACATCGACGGGCTCGCCGTCCGGTACGCCGAGAGTGCGCCGCGCGACGTCGACGCCCTGCTGCTCAGCCCTTGGCCGGAGAGCGTCTACGCGTTCGACCAGATGTGGTCGCAGCTCGCCGAGGACACCCACCTGGTCGCGATCGACCTGCCCGGGTTCGGCCGGTCCGAGCGCCGTGACGCGATGATGTCACCGCACGCGATGGGCGACTTCGTGGTGCGCGTCGCCGACGAGTTCGAGCTGGAGCAGCCACACATGGTCGGCCCCGACGTCGGCACCGGCACCGCGCTGTTCGCGGCGGCCAACCACCCCGGCCGGATGCGCAGCCTGGTCGTCGGCAGCGGAGCCAGCAGCGTGCCGATCACCCTCGAAGGGCCGCTGCGGGACTGGGTGCTGAGCCCGAGCGTCGACGAGTACCGCGCGGTCGACGGCCGGGTGATCGTCAACGCGGCGCTGGGCACGATCCAGGACTACGACCTGCCGGGCAAGATCCGGGAGGACTACCTCTCGTCGTACGAGGGCGACAGGTTCGTCGAGTCCATGAGCTACGCGCGGGCGTATCCGGAGGATCTGCCGGTGCTCCGGGACCTGCTTGGCTCGCTGGCGACGCCGGTCGAGATCATCGCGGGCCGGGACGACCGGGCGGTGCCCACGGCCAACGCGGAGTTCCTGCACGACCGGCTGCCGCACAGCAAGCTCGACATCATCGACGCCGCGCACTTCACGTGGGAAGAGGCCCCGACCACGTACGCCGACCTGGTGACCTCGTGGTGGACCGGCGGCTACCAGAAGCCCTAGAGGACGGCGCGGACGGCGGCCGCGTCGGTGGCCGCCACCACCAGGATCTCCGGTGCGGGGTCGGCGGCCACGAGGTCGGCGGCGACCACGCGGAGCTGGTCGGGCAGCGTGGTGTCGTTGGGGAGCCGGGGCACCTCCTGGCGGACCCGGCCCTCCACGTCGGCGGCGAGGTCGGCGAGGCGCTGGACCAGGTGGTAGACCGCGTCGCCCCGGGTGCCTTCCCCGGTCGCGGCCGGTGCCGCCCAACGTGGCGCCTGCCAGTGCGAGACCTGCCGGGTCAACAGGTCGACGATCCGCCCAAGGTCCTGATCCGTCACGACCGACAACCTATCGCCGGATGTAGCTCAGCAGGCGGAGGATCTGCCAGTAGAGGTAGATCAGGCCGACGAGCATGCCGAACGCGCAGTACCAGGCGTAGCGGCGCGGCAGGCCGTAGCGGACGCCCTGCTCGACGGCGTTGAAGTCGAGGATGAAGGTGAGCGCGCCGACGCCGATGCAGACGATCGCGAACACGTACGGCACCCAGCCGACCTCGCCGGTCCGGGTGTAGACCTCCAGGCCCTGCCGGCCGCTGACCCAGAACACGATCAGGTTGGCGAAGCCGAGCACCACCACCCCGATCAGCGCGCCGATCACGAAGCGGGTGAACCGGGGTGTGGCGCGGATGATCTTGGCCCGGTAGAGCAGGCCCATGCCGAGGAAGACGCCGAGCGTGCCGACCACCGCCTGGATCACGATCCCCGGGTAGAGCTCCTCGAAGCCCCGGCTGGCCACGCCGAGCAGCACGCCCTGGAGGATCGCGTACAGGCTGATGACCAGCGGGTTGGTGATCCGCCGGAAGCTGATCACCAGCACGAGCGCGAGGCTGGCGATCGAGCCGCCGATGAGGCCGAAGCGCAGCGCCGGGCCGCTCTCGATGGTGAACCAGGAGACCGCGGCGACCGCCGTGGTCAGCAGGAGCAGCGCGACCGTGCGGATGACCACGTCGTCGACGGTCATCGCGCCGGTGGCCGAAGCCTGGCCGAGCACCTGGCGCTCGGTGCGGGCGGTGTCGTCGAGGTGGGTCAGGACCGGGTTCGAACTTTGCATGGCTGCTTACCCCCGGTTTCGACCATACCGGCCGCAAATGGGAGCGCCCCCGCGTCTCGCGACGGCGGGGGCGCTCAGGTTGGCAAAGGGGTCAGTCGTCGCCTTGCAGGAAGCTGAGCAGGCGCAGCACCTCGAGGTAGAGCCAGATCAGGCTGACCAGGATGCCGAACGCGGCGACCCACGAGTAACGCTCGGGCAGGCCCATCCGGACGCCCTCTTCGACCTCGTGGAAGCTGAGCACGAAGCTCAGCGACGCGATCACGATGCAAACCAGGCTGAAGCCGATGCCGAGCGCGCCGTTGTCGCGCAGGCCGGTGTTGAAGCCGAACAGCGACAGCAGCAGGTTGATCATGATCACCGCGAAGACGCCGGCCAGCGCCGCCACCATGAACTTGATGAACCGCGGCGTCGCCCGGATGACCTTGGCCTTGTAGAGCATCGCCATCAGGAAGAAGACGCCGAAGGTGGCGACCACGGCCTGGAGCACGATGCCCCGGTAGCCGGCGATGTTCTCGTAGAACTCGCTGATCAGACCGACGAAGACGCCCTCGATCACGGCGTACGTGATGATCAGTGCCGGGTGGGCCATCCGCATGAACGAGATGACCAGGCCCAGGCCCAGGCCGCCGATCAGGGAGACGATCAGGGCCGGGAAGACCATCGAGTCAGGGATCGCGTTCCACGCGACCGTGGCCGAGACGCCCACGAGTGCGAGGAGCGCGACAGTCTTGATGACGACGTCGTCGATCGACATCGGTCGTACCGCGGGCGGTGCGGCCGGATAGGCTCCCGCGCCCGCCGGGTATGGCTGGGCGTAGCCCGGCTGGCCGGCTGCGCGTTCGCGCTCGGCCGCCTGGCCCAGCCCCGCCAGCACCGGGTTGGACGTCTTCACAGTCACGCCTCCATGAGGGAAGAATTTGGTGCCCAAAGGGTACTGGTAATGCGCGAGTAAGTGGAGAATCACGTTCGCCACGCTCCGGCTCGCGCGTACCTTGGTGCGAATGCCAGCTACCGACATCGACCTGGTGCTCGCCGCGCAGTCCGGCGACGTCAGCTCACTCGGTTCGTTGCTCACTCGGCACCGGCCCGGCCAGCTCGCCGTCGCCTACGGCATTCTCGGTGCCGGCCCCGACGCCGAAGACGCGGTGCAGGAGGCGGCCCTGGTCGCGCTGCGCCGGATCGGCGACCTGCGCGACCCCTCGGCGGTCGGCCCCTGGCTGCGGATGATCGTCCGGAACGCCTGCAAGATGCGGCTGCGGGGTCCTGTCTCGGCCGCTCTGGACGAGCGGTTGGCCGAGACGCTGCCGTCGGCCGAGCCCGACCCGGCCGAGCTGCTCGAACAGCACGCCGCCCGGGACTGGGTGTGGCACGCCCTTGACGAGCTTTCCCCGTCGTTGCGGCTGGTCGTCATGCTGCGGTACTTCACGGGCGTCACCTCGTACCAGGACATCGCCGACGCCTGCGGTGTGCCGGTCGGGACCGTCCGCAGCCGGCTCAGCGAGGCCCGCCGGAAGCTGGGCGAGGCCCTGTTGGCCACTGCCGACACGGCCCACGACGACGTGACCGCCCGCACCGCCGCGCGCCGCCGGACCGCCGAGGAGGCCTTCGCCGGGGCGGATCGGGGTCAGTTCGCCGCGGTGCTGGCCGAGGACTGGTCGCCCACCGTCGAGTCGTTCTGGCCGCCGGGCATCCGGGCCACCGGCCACGACTTCCTGGTGCGGGGCATGGACCACGACCTGGCCGACGGCGTGGCGCACCGGCTGACCAACGTGGTGGCCAGCCGCGACCTCGACATCTGGGAGTTCGACCTGGTCAGCCCGCCGGACGACCCGGCGCACTGCCCGCCTGGCGCGGTCTGGGTCCAGCACCGCGAGGGTGGATTGGTGCAGCGGGCGCGGCTCTTCCACCTGCCGCGCCCGGTCGGGTGACCACGGACACCCGTGTCGGCGTCGAACTTCCGGGGTGATTGGCGCATCTTGGCGGTGTGACCACAGAATTCGTCGCCTCGATCGAGGGGGCCGAGGCGGAAGCGATGCTCGCCTACGAGAGCTCGAGCTCGCCGGACTTGCGGGACCGCCTTGGGCTCGCCGCCGCCCGAATCGGGGGCGGGGTGGTGCTGTCCGTGCGCCACGATCCCGCCGGCTACTGGAGCAAGGCCCTCGGGTTCGGGTTCACCGAACCCGTGACCAGGGACCTGGTCGACCGGATCATCGGGTTCTACCGGTCTGAGGGCACGCCGAGCGCGGTCATCCAGATCGCGCCCGCGGTGCTCCCGGACGACTGGGAAGAGATCCGGACCGCGTACGGCCTGGAGCCGATGTCGTCCTGGATCAAGCTCGCGGCCCCCGTCGAGGCGGTCCGACCGGCCGGCGGCACGCGGCTGCGGGTAGCCCCGGTCGATGCCGCTGACTTCGACGAATGGGCCCAAGTGCTGCTGCGGGGGTTCGGCATGCCGGCTGACGGCCTGGACCAGATGATCTCGGGGGCGGTGCGGAACCCAGCGTTCCGGCCGTACGGCGTCTGGGACGGACCCGAACTGGTCGGCGTGGGGAACGTCTACTTCCACGGCTCGGTCGCGGCGCTCAGCGCCGGCACCGTGCTGCCGGACCACCGCAACCAGGGCGCGCAGTCGGCGCTGATCACCGCTCGGGCCGAGGCGGCGCGGGCAGCCGGGTGCCGGTGGTTGGTGGCCGAGACCGGGCAGCCCGCGCCGGGCGAGCGCAACCCGTCCATGGACAACCTGGTGCGCGCCGGTCTGACGGTCCGCTACGCCCGGCAGAACTGGCGCTGGCGCGCCTGACGTCGACAGCCAACGCGCTCATCGTCTGGGCTGGACCGTGTGTGCCGTGCCCGGAGCGGGACTCGAACCCGCACGCCTTTCGGCAGCCGCTTTTAAGGCAGCCGTGTCTGCCGTTCCACCATCCGGGCGGCGGATCACTCTCACGGTAACCGCCTGTCACGGTAACCGGTTGGCCGCGGCTACGGTGGAGGCGGCACCTGCCACGCCACTTCGCATACTAGGGTCTAGCGCGTGACCAGCACTGCCCGCGCCGCGCAGCAGGCCGACCCCGCCGACCCGCCACCGGCGCCGGGGCGATCCGCGCGCTGGTCGGCCGACCGGCTCCGGCCACATCTCGCGGACCTGGCCATCTGCATCGGCTTCCTGTTGTTGGCGGCGTGGATCATGCATGGGCTGTGGCCCTCGCCGACCGGGAAGGTGCTCGGCCTCAACCCCGAGGACCAGACGCTCTACGAGTGGTTCCTCGCGGTCGACTCGCGGGTGCTGCACGGCGACTTCTCGCTGGTCACCGACCGGCTGAACGCGCCGGACGGGGTCAACCTGATGGCCAACACCACGGTCATCGCGCTCGGGGTGTTGTTCTCGCCGGTCACCCTGCTCTTCGGCGCACCGGTCACGTTCGCGTTGCTGGCAACCCTGACCCTCGGTCTCACCGCGGTCGCGTTCTACCTGCTCTTCCGGCGGGTGCTCGGCACACACCGGCTGGCCGCGGCCATCGGCGGCGGGTTCTGCGGCTTCGCGCCCGGCATGATCTCCCAGAACAACAGCCACCTGCACATGACCGCGCTGTGGTTGGTGCCGGTGCTGGTCTGGGCGGTCATCAGCATCGTCCGTGCCGCCGACCCGGAGGACCCGACCAACGCCGGCCGCGAAGGCGGGCGCAACTGGCGCCGGATCGTGGTCTTCGGCGTCGTCCTCGCGCTCACGATCACGATCCAGGTGTTCATCGGCGAAGAGGTGCTGTTCCTCACCGCGCTCACCCTCGTGATCATGACGCTGGTCTACGTCGGCGCCCGGCCCGCGTTCAGCCGCCGGGCCCTCCGCGGTGCCCTCGGTGGCCTCGGAGTCGCCGTCGTGCTCTCCGTGGTGGCGCTGGCGTACCCGCTGTGGTTCCAGTTCAAGGGGCCGCAGAGCGTGCCCAACGGCGTGTTCAGCCCGCACTTCTTCTCGGCCGACCTGGCCAGCTTCAAGACCTTCTCACCGTTGTCGTGGGCCGGCAAGGACGAGAACGCCCGGCTGAGCACCGGCGCGGCCGAATACAACACGTTCTTCGGCTGGCCGCTGATCCTGGTGGCGATCGGCTGCGCGGCCTGGCTGATCCGCCGCCCGCTGGTGCTCGCGTGCACGATCGCCGCGGTCGTGATGGCGGCGCTCTCGCTCGGCCCCGAGGTGGTCGTCAACGGCGCCCGCAGTGACATCAGCGGCCCGTACCGGCTGCTGCTCGGCCTCCCGGTCGTCGACGGCGCCCTGCCGATGCGGTTCGCGCTGGCCCTGATCCCGCTGATCGCCACGGTGCTCGTGGTCGCCGTCGACACCGCGCTCAAGATGGAGTGGCAGCCCGGCCGCGTCCTGGTCCCAGCCCTGGTGGCGCTGGCCCTGCTGCCGGTCTTCCCCAGGCCGCTGCCGACCGTCGACCGCGCCCCGGTCCCCGAGTTCATCAGCGGGGGCTACTGGCGCGAGTGCGTCTCACCAGGCGGCGTCATGCTGCCGGTCCCGGCGGCGACACCGAAGGAGCCCTGGCCGATGCGCTGGGCCGCCGCGGCCGACGCCGGCTTCGCGATGCCCGAGGGCTTTTTCATCGCGCCGTACGGCGCCAACGGCACCGCCTCGATGGGCACCTTCAAGCAGCCCACGTCGCAGCTGATCAACCAGGCCGCCACCGAGGGCGTCGTGCCGGGCATCGGCGACTTCCAGCGAGCACAGGCCAAGTCCGACTTCGCCTTCTGGAAGGCGGAGTGCGTGGTCCTGGCCGACGGCACGGTCAACGAGGCGACGCTGCGCACCACGCTGGAGCAGCTCATCGGCCCCGGCAAGCGGATCGCCGACGTCACCACGTGGAAGGTCGGCTGACGCTGCGCCTCGTCTCCCTGCTCCCGTCCGCGACGGAGATCGTCTACGCCCTGGGCGTGGGCGACGACCTGGTCGGCGTGACCTTCGAGTGCACGATCCCTGCCGGCTTCAGCCCCGCGATCGTGGTCGGTGGTCGGGACACCCGGGACCTGACCCCTGGGGAGATCGACGCGTACGTCCGGTCGGCCGCCGCCACCGGCGCGGACCTCTACACGCTGCACGCCGACGCCCTCGCTGACCTACGCCCGGACCTGATCCTCACCCAGGACCTGTGCCGGGTCTGCGCGCTGCCGTCCGGCCGGGTCACCGACGCCCTCGCCCATCTGGGCTGCCAGTCGGACGTCCTCACGCTGGACCCACACACCTTGGCCGAGGTACTCGACTCGATCAACGCTGTCGGCGACCGGGCCTTCGCCGCCGCCGCTGCCGCCACCCTGGTCACCTCGCTGCGGGCTCGACTGTCGGCGGTCGCCACCGCGGTGGTCGAGCGGCCCCGCCCACGGGTAGCGGTCGTCGAGTGGACCGACCCACCTTTCGGCGCGGGCCACTGGATCCCCGACCTGGTGGCTGCCGCCGGCGGCACCCCGGTGGTCGCGCACCCGGGCGCCCGTTCGGCGGCGACCACGTGGGCCGCCTTCCAAGAGGCTGATCCGGACGTGGTCGTCGTAGCCCCGTGCGGCTACGACGTGATCGGCGCCGCCGCCCAGGCCCGCACGGTCCTGCCGCACTTCCCGTCGACCCCGGTCTGGGCCATCGACGCGGACGCCCTGATCGTCCGCCCAGGCCCGCGCCTGGTCGACGGAGTCGAGGCCCTAGCCGCGATCCTGCACCCGGACGCCGTCGAGCAACCCCCACCGGGCCAGATCACCCGCGTCGCGTAGCCCCGAACGCCTGGTTGTGGACCGCGGACCTGGCAGGGACGGGCCCCCTAGGGCCCGGCCCGGTCTCCGGCGGGAGCAACGGTCGCGCCCCCGACGGACCCGGGAAATGCTGATTCCGAACTTGGACTAGCTGAGTCGCTCCAGCACCATCGCCATGCCTTGGCCGCCGCCGACGCACATGGTTTCCAGGCCGATGGTCTTGTCGTTCCAGTCCAGGGAGTTGATCAGGGTGCCGGTGATGCGGGCGCCGGTCATGCCGAAGGGGTGGCCTACCGCGATCGCTCCGCCCATCACGTTGAGCTTGTCGATCGGGATGCCGAGGTCCTGGTAGGACGGGATGACCTGGGCCGCGAACGCCTCGTTGATCTCGACCAGGTCTACGTCGTCGACGGTCATGCCGGCCCGCTTCAGGGCCTGCAGCGACGCGCCGACCGGGCCCAGGCCCATGATCTCCGGGGACAGGGCGGTCACGCCGGTCGAGACGACCCTGGCCAGTGGGGTGATGCCCAGGTCGCGGGCGCGGGCGGCGCTCATCACGATCACGGCGGCGGCGCCGTCGTTGAGCGGGCAGCAGTTGCCCGCGGTGATCCGGCCGTCGGGGCGGAAGACCGGCTTGAGGCCCGACACGCCTTCGAGGGTGACCCCGGCCCGCGGGCCGTCGTCCTGCGACACCACGGTGCCGCTCGGCGTCGTGACGGGGGTGATCTCGCGCGCCCAGAAGCCGTCGGCGATGGCCTTCTCCGCGAGGTTCTGGCTGCGTACGCCGAACTCGTCCATCTCCTCGCGGCTCACGCCCTTGACCTGGGCCAGGTTCTCGGCGGTCTGGCCCATCGCGAGGTAGACGTCGGGCAACTCGCCGTCGGCGCGCGGGTCGTGCCAGACCTCGCCGCCGGCGGCCGCCCGCTTCGAGCGCAGGCGGGCCGGGGCGAAGCGGTTGTTGTCCCACGGGCCGCCGACGAGCTCCTGCGCCTCGGGCGGCAGCCCGTCCGACGAGCCTCGGGCGAACCGCGACACGCACTCGACGCCCGCCGAGATGAACACGTCGCCCTCGCCGGCGCGGATCGCGTGGAAGGCCATCCGGGTGGTCTGGAGCGACGACGAACAGTAGCGGGTGATCGTCGCGCCCGGCAGCCCGTCCAGGTCGAGCATGGTCGCGACCACCCGCGCCATGTTGAAGCCCTGCTCCCCGCCGGGCAGACCGCAGCCGAGGTAGAGGTCGTCGATCGTGGTCGGGTCGAGCTCGGGCACCTTGTCGAGCGCCGCCCGCACGATGGTGGCCGTCAGGTCGTCGGCCCGCAGCTCCCGCAGCGACCCTTTGACAGCCCGACCGATGGGTGAGCGAGCGGTGGCGACAATGACGGCGTCGCGGTCCGACAGGATGGCCATGTCACACGTTAACCCGACGCGCGCCGGGCGTGAGGATGTGATTCCTCTCAATCGACAGGGCTCAGGGCGCGGCTGATCGACCCAGCCCGGCCAGCGCGGATACGGCTGGCAGCAGGGCATGCGCCCACACCCGGTAGCCGTCGGCCGAGGGGTGGAAGCCGTCGAAGCACAGCGTGCCCGCGTCGGCCCGGAACACCGCGCCGGTCTCCGCCGCGAGGTCGACCACGGCGCCACCGGCGGACCGGACCGCGCGGCCCTGCGCCGCCGCGGTCTGCCTGCCCCACCAGCCGGCGATCTCGCGCAGCGGCTGGTCGATCGCGCGGGCAGCGCCGAGGTCGGGGCAGGTGCCGACGACGACCTCGACACCGGCGTCGCGCAGGCGGCGCACCGCGGCCGCCAGGTAGGCGGCGGACTCGCCGGGCCGGCGCAGGGCGGTCGCGTCGTTGGCACCGATCAGGATCACGGCCAGGTCGGGCCGTTCGCCGAGCAGCGCCCGGGCCACCTGGGTGGCGAGGTCGGTCGAGCGCGAGCCGGACACACCGACGGACGAGAGGTGCACGCGCAGCCCGGCGTCGTCGGCGAGCAGCCGGGCGAGCTGGCCGCCGACCGTGTCGTCGACGTCGTCGACGCCCACACCGAGCGATGTGGAGTCGCCGAGCAGCACCAGCCGCACCTCCGGGGCGCCTTCGCGGCCCACGGACGTGCGCAGGGCCAGCCCGAGCTGGGGCTGCGCGTAGCGGCGGTTGCGGGCGGTGACGAACTCGCCGGCCAGCAGTGCGGCGCCGGCGAGGCCGCCGGCCAGCAGCGTCATGGCGGCCGTGCGGCCCAACCGGCCGACCAGACCGCGTGACGTCATGCCAACTCCTCCACCGTGGACGGCTCCGCGTCGTCGCGGGCCGGCTCCAAGGGTAACGTCGGCGCGGTCCCGCGGAGGTTCCCGAACAGGCGACGGGCACCACCCGGGCCGGGGCCGAACCACGCGGCCGGGCGACGGCGGAGCTGCGCCCAGCGTCCCGCGGGGCCACGGTCGCGGCCCGCGACCTGCGTGCCGCTGACCTCGGTGCCCGGCTGGCGGGCGGCCTCCTGCGCGGCCTGCGGCAGCGAACGCACGCCCTCGCCGGCCGCGAGTGCCACCCGCTCCTCGGGCGCGCCGAGCGCGGCCAGCACGCTGGGCAGCATCGCCGCGGCGGCCAGCGCGTAGCCGTCGGCGGACGGGTGGAACCGGTCGAGGCCGAACATCCGTGCCGGCTCGGCCGCGAACCGCGGGCCGAGCAGGTCGCCGAGGGAGACCGTCCAGGCGCCGGCCTCGACGCTGGCGACGGTCTGCGCGGCGGCGAGCTGGCGGCTCCACCGGCCGGCGAGCCAGCGCAGCGGCGGCTGGATGGGCTGGATCGTGCCCAGGTCGGGGCAGGTGCCGACGATCACCCGGGCGCCCGCGCCGCGGAACTTGCGGACGGCGTTGACCAGGTGCCGCACCGCGATGTGGGTGCTGGTGCGGTGGGTGACGTCGTTGCCGCCGATGATGATGACCGCGACGTCGGGGCGCGGCGTGCGTTCCAGCGCGGCCTCGACCTGGTGCGGCAGGCCGGCCGAGAGGGCGCCGACCACGGCGTGCCGGTGCAGCCGGACGGGCCGCTGAAGGCGGCGGGAGACGCCGGTGGCGAGCAGGGCGCCGGGTGTCTCGCGGGGCTTGTGCACGCCGTAGCCCGCGGCCGACGAGTCGCCGACCACCACCATCTCGATCGGCTCGCCCGGGAACCGGGTGCCGTAGACGCCGTCACCGCGCGGCGGTGGCTCCTGGGCCTGCGGGATGCGCCGGCGGGCCTGCTCGGCCTGCCCGACGATGAGCGCGGCTCCCGCCACCGCTCCGAACGCCGTCACACCCGCTCCGACGGCCGTGAAACGCGCGACCGTCCGGGCGGCGGTGCGCCAGGCCGCTGCCTCGGCTGCCCCCATTGGCTGTGCCCCCCATGCTTCGCTTCCGGCTACGAGGCTAACGCCGCGACGCCCAAAAAGGTGCTCCACGCTCCCTGGGGTGTTTCGCGGATCAAACCTCTCGGCGGTTCGGGGTGGCGCGTTCTGGGCATCATGGTGCGGAGGAGGTCGATAGCCGATGGCGAAGACGTTGAAACGCACCGCGGCGTTCGCCGCACTGGGCCGGGCGTTGACCGCCGGTGCCCGGGGCGGCCCCGGTCTGGGCGCCCGACTGGCGGCGCTACCCCGGATGATCAAGGCAACCGCGAGCGGACAGTACGACGGCGGCCTGCGCCTGGCGATGATGACGGCCGCGACGATCTACGTGGTGTCCCCGCTCGACTTCGTGCCGGAGGCGTTCCTCGCGCTGTTCGGGCTGGTCGACGACGTGGTGATGGTGACCTGGCTGGCCGGCAGCGTGCTCGCCGAGACCGACCGGTTCCTGGCCTGGGAGGCCCGCCGTGACACCGTCATACCCGGCACCGTGTTGTCCTGACCTGCGCACGTAGGCTGGGAACGACTCGCCGACCCGGCGGGGCGGACCAGAAGGGCACAACGCCGTGCGCTACTACGACAACGTCGTCGACCTCATCGGTAACACGCCGCTCGTCCGGCTGCGCACCGTCGCCGCCGGCATCGACGCGACGGTGTTGGCCAAGGTCGAATATTTCAACCCCGGTGGCTCGGTCAAGGACCGCATCGCGCTGCGGATGGTCGAGGCCGCCGAGAAGGCCGGCCTGCTCCAGGCCGGCGGCACGATCGTGGAGCCGACCAGCGGCAACACCGGTGTCGGGCTGGCCCTGGTCGCCCAGCTCAAGGGTTACCGCTGTGTCTTCGTCTGCCCCGACAAGGTCAGCGAGGACAAGCGCGACGTGCTGCGCGCGTACGGCGCCGAGGTGGTGGTCTGCCCGACCGCCGTCGCTCCGGAGGACCCGCGGTCGTACTACAACGTCTCGGACCGGCTCGCCAGCGAGATCCCGGGCGCCTGGAAGCCCAACCAGTACGCCAACAAGGAGAACCCGCGCTCGCACTACGAGACGACGGGTCCCGAGGTCTGGGAGCAGACCGCCGGCCGGGTGACCCACTTCGTGGCGGGCGTCGGCACCGGCGGCACGATCTCCGGCGTCGGCCGCTACCTCAAGGAGGTCTCCGGCGGCGCCGTCAAGGTGATCGGCGCGGACCCGGAGGGCTCGGTCTACTCCGGCGGCACCGGCCGGCCGTACCTGGTCGAGGGCGTCGGCGAGGACTTCTGGCCCGAGACCTACGACCGGGACATCTGCGACGAGATCGTCGAGGTCTCCGACAAGACCTCGTTCGACATCACCCGCCGGCTCGCCCGCGAGGAGGGCCTGCTGGTCGGCGGCTCGTGCGGCATGGCGGTCGCGGCCGCGCTCGAGGTGGCGCACCGCGCCGGCCCGGACGACGTGATCGTGGTGCTGCTGCCCGACGGCGGCCGTGGCTACCTGTCGAAGATCTTCAACGACGAGTGGATGGCCCGGTACGGCTTCCTGGCCACGGGCGGCGAAGAGCCGACCGTGCGGGACGTGCTGGCCGGCAAGAGCGGCGAGATGCCGGAGCTCGTGCACGTGCACCCGACCGACCCGGTCCGCGAGGCGATCGACCGGATGCGGGAGTACGGCGTGTCGCAGGTGCCCGTGCTCAAGGCGGAGCCCCCGGTGGTGACCGGCGAGGTGGCCGGCTCGATCGTCGAGAAGGAGCTGCTGGACGCGCTGTTCACCGGCCAGGCGCACCTGCACGACATGGTCGAGAAGCACATGCACTCGCCCCTGCCGATGATCGGTGGCGGCCAGCCGGTCAGCGAGGCCGTGGCACTGATGGAGAAGTCCGACGCCGCGCTCGTGCTGATCGACGGCAAGCCCAAGGGCGTGATCACCCGGCAGGACCTGCTGGCGCACCTGGGCTCGCGTTGAATTTTTCTCCCATAACGGCTAGTTAAGGCAAAACGCGAACTCTGTCCCATTCGCGGTGAATACTACCTCTTGGAGGTTTATTCGCTTCGGGGGGCGGTTTACGCATGGCCAGGAAAGCCAGATGGTTGGCCGCGACGGCGGTGGGAGCCGTCGCGGCCGGCGCTTCGCTGTGGATGTTGACGCCGGCGTCCGCGACCGGGCCGGTCAACCCGGTCGAAGGCGGGCTCGGCTTCCTCGTGCTCGTCGAACGCGACGCGTCGCTGACCGGCACCGAAAGCGAAGGCCCGGTCGCGATCGGCGGTGACCTCACGTTCGGCTCGGCCTACCGGATCGCTACGGAGCGCAACGTACGGGTCGGCGTGGGCGACAGCCCGCTGGTGATCGGCGACCGGGCGTTGATCGGTGCGCCGCCGGTCGTCGACGCCAAGGTCTTCGGCACGTCCACCAAGGACGACAGCCCCGGGGTTCTGCTGCGCGGCGCGGACGCCGCGACTCCCGTGCCGGGCGCCCGCAAGGCGAGCCTCGACGCGCAGGAGGCGCTCGACTTCGCAGGGGTGTTCGCCACCTTCCGCGAACGGTCGCAGCAGTTCGACACCTGCGCCGAGACGGTCAAGCTGCGCAACTCCGGCGGCGGTGCGCTGGACCGGCCGATCAGCACGCCCGGCACCCGGGCGTACGTGTCGCTCACGGCCAATTCGACCAACGTCCTGAACCTGACCGGCGACGAGTTCAACAACCTGTCCGACCTGACCTTCAACACGCAGCCCAGTGCCGAGACGCCGCTGCTGGTCAACGTGGGCACGGGCGCCGACTACGAGTGGCGGACCGCTAACTTCGCCGGGATCAGTGACGAGCAGGCGCCGTACATCCTGATGAACTTCCCGGACGCCACCACGATCACCCAGGTCGGCGCGGACACCGCCGAGGGCACCATCTACGCGCCGAACGCCGCGTTCACCGACGTCAACTCCGCCAACAACGAAGGGAACCTCGTGGTACGCAGCTACACGCACGGCACGCCCGCGGCCAACGGCGGTGAGACGCACGATCTGCCCTTCAACACGACGGTCCAGTGCGGTGCGGCGACGGCCCGCACGCCCGTGACCGCACCGCCGGCGACGACCGAGCCGGTCGCCACGGCAACAACGCGGTCGACTAAGAGCGTTCCGGTCCGGACCTGGTCTCCGACGCCGGGCGCCACCGCCTCGTTCGTGGAGCCGCCCGTCATCGGTGAGATCCCTACCGATCCGGCGGTTCCGACCGATGCCGCACTTCCGACCAGCCCGGCCATCTCGACCGATCCGGCGCCGATGGACAGCAAGCTGCCCTGGGTGTGGCCGACCGACCCACGGTTCCTGCCGCAGGACGAGCCGTCCGCGGTGGAGCCCTCCCGGCCGGCGGCCCAGGCCTCCGCCGCGGCCCCGGTCCTGCCGGGCGAGGCTCCCGCGCTGCCCGGCGATCCGCTGCCCAGTGAGCCGGTGGCCAGCGAGCCGGTGCCTGGTGACGAGCCCGCGGCGAACGGCGACCCGGCCGACGACGCCGGCGCGGTGGAGCCGGGAGACGACAACCTCCCGTACTTCCCGAACGCCGGATCGGCGAGTCCGGAGCCCACCCCGTCCGGCCCCACCGCCACGCCCACGGGCAGCACCGAGCCGGCCGTGGTCGCGAACTACGGCCCGCTGCCCGGCCAGGGCGGCGCGCAGGGCGGCGAGGAGCTCACGCGTCCGTCGACGGTCCGCCTGGTGATCGCGGGCCTGTCGATCCTGGTGGTCAGCGCCGCACTGCTGCTGCTCGGCCGCCGCCGCAAGAACCGGCGCCGCCACGCCCTCTGACCCGGCACCACCCGGCCGAGCCGGCTCCCCACGGCAGGGGGAGCCGGCTCGACCACGTCTAGCGGGTGCTCAACTCCGCGGGAACGGTGACGACGTCCACGTACGCGCCGCGGCGCAGCAGGGTCACCGGCAGGCGGTTGCCGATCGCCGGGCCGAGCATCAGCCGCTGTAGGGCCTGCACGTTCTGGATCTGCTGGCCGCCCGCGGTCAGCAGGATGTCGCCCAGATAGATCCCGGCGACCCCGGCCGGGCTGCCCGGCACGACCTCGACCACCCGCAGCCCGCTGTGTTGCCCGGTGCGATCGGTGACCTGCGGCGGCAGCGGCACCGGCACACCCGCGACTCCGAGCCAGGCCCGGCGTACCCGCCCGTCCCGGATCAGGTCGCCGATGATCTGCCGGGTGTTGCGGTTGATCGGCACCGCGAGACCGAGCCCGTAGCCCGCCACGGCGGTGTTGATGCCGATCACGTGGCCGGAGGAGTCGACCAGCGCGCCGCCGGAGTTGCCCGGGTTGAGCGCGGCATCGGTCTGGATCACGTCGTCGATCAGCCGGATGGCACGCCCTTCGCGGGCCGGCAGCGACCGCCCGAGTCCGGAGACCACGCCCGCGGTGACCGAGCCGGCCAGGCCCATCGGGTTGCCGACGGCCACGACGAGTTGGCCGATCTTCAGCCGGTCGGCGTCGCCCAGCGGGGCCGGTGCGGCGCCGGGGTTGCGGACCCGGAGCACCGCGAGGTCGGAGAGCGGGTCGCGGCCGACGACGTCGAAGGCGGCCTCGGCACCGTCGCCGAAGGTCGCGGTGCCGCCGGCCGCGCCCTCGACCACGTGTGCGCTGGTGAGCAGGAAGCCGTCGTCTGTGAAGGTCACCGCCGACCCCGCCCCGGCACCCCGGCTGGTGCGCACCGCCACCGCGGCCACGCTGGGCAGGATCTGTGCGGCGACCGTCGTGACGACCTGCGAGTAGACGTCGAGCGCGGCGGCCTCGTCGCGCTCCGGTTGGGTCGGTTCGGTGTCCACGCATCCCACAACACGGCGAGGCCAGACGGGATTGCGATATTCGCTCAGAGCGAAAGGGGTGCGGGCGCCGGCTCGATCGGCTCGAGGCAGACGGCGGGCAGGTCGAACCAGCGCAGCGCCTCGAAACCGGGCGACACCGAGGCGCCGCCGTCGCCCTCGGCGCAGCCGCTGCCGTCCTGCCGGCCGAAGATCATCTTGGCCTCGGCCAGGTAACCCGGCAGCGCCTCGTCGGTGGCCCGTTCGGCGGGCACCGCGTCGGCCCAGCGCACCCCGGCGCCGTCGAAGGTGAGCCCGGTCAGCCGCAGTGCCGGCTCGGACAGGCCGAGGCGGTGCCGCCAAAGGCCGGAGTACGGGTCGAACCGGTAGTCCGGGAGCAGCTTCCAGCCGTCGCGGGCGATCAGGTCGACCGCCTCGACGATGTAGCGACAGACCGCGTCGGTCAGGAAGTAGTTGAAGCTGACCCGCACCCAGCCCGGCTTGATCCCCTCGCAGCCGGCCATCACCTCGCGCTCGAACCGGTAGGAGTGCTCGAGGTCGATGCCGAGCAGCCGGTGGCCGTACGGCCCGGCGCACGAGCAGCCACCCCGGGACTGGATGCCGAACAGGTCATTGAGCAGAGCCACGACGAAGTTGTGGTGCAGATAGCGGTCACCCGGCCGGCGTACGACGAAGGACAGGATCGAGAGCCGGTCGGCGCGCGGGTTGCCGAGCACCTCGATCGCCGGGTTCGCGGCCCAGGCGTCCATCGCCGTGCGGCGGAACCGCTCCTCCTGGTCGTGGATCACCTCGGTGCCGACGGCCCGTTTGAGCGCGAACACCAGACCGGCCCTGATCGACTCGACGATCGCCGGCGTGCCGCCTTCCTCCCGGTGGGCCGGGTCGCTCAGATAGTGGTGCTCGACCGCGTTGACGTAGTCGACGGTGCCGCCGCCGGGCACGGTCGGCACCCGGTTGAGCAGGAGGTGCCGGCGCACCACGAGCACGCCCGGCGTGCCCGGGCCGCCGACGAACTTGTGCGGCGAAAGGAAGATCGCGTCCTTGCCGGCCATGTCGATGTCCACGTACGGCCCGGCGGCGGCGTAGTCCCAGCAGGCCAGCGCGCCGTGCTCGTGCAGCAGGGCGGAGATGGCGGCGGCGTCCGTGAGGATCCCGGTGACGTTGGAGGCGGCCGAGAACGACCCGATCTTTAGTGGCCGGTCGGCGTGCCGGGCCAACGCGTCGGCCAGGGCCGCGCAGTCCACGTGGCCGTCGGCGTCCTCGGGCACGACCACCACGTCGGCGATCGACTCCCGCCAGGGCAGCTCGTTGGAATGGTGCTCGTACGGCCCGATGAAGACGACGGGTCGCTGATCGGGCGGGATCCTGTCCTTGAGGCCGTAGGCGTCGTCTAGCTCGGCCGGCAGCCGGATGCCCAGGATCCGGACCAGCTTGTCGATCGCGCCGGTCGCACCCGAGCCCGCGAAGATCACCACCGTGTCGGCGTCGCCGCCGACCGCGTCGCGGATCACCGTGCGGGCGTCCTCGCGCAGCCGGGTGGTTTGCCGGCCCGTGCCCGACGACTCGGTGTGGGTGTTGGCGTAACGGGGGAGAACCTCGGCGCGAATGAAATCCTCGACGAAATCGAGTGCCCGGCCCGAGGCGGTGTAGTCGGCATAGGTCACCCGGCGGGCGCCGTAAGGCCCCCACATCACCTGGTCATCGCCGATGACGCCCTCGCGGATCAGGCGCAGCAGCGGCGGCTCTGCCGTGCTCATGGCTCATTATGCGAGCGCGTTACGGGTTTGGGGACGCGATTGTCGGGGACCCGCTAGCCCTTACAAACCGGATTATTCCGGGAAGTCGCACAGACTGTCCGATTGCGGGCGACCGCGAGACGGTTCCATATGCGTACGGCGGCCGGCGGGCCGCCGCGAACAAGGGGGACCGATGGTCAGCGTCGACCATACCGTGCGGACCACTTCGGACCGCGAAACCGCGCCGGACGATGTTGTCGACCGGCTCCTCTGGCAAGACGCCCGGGACATTCTCGGGCGGCACGCACGACCCGGCCGCGACGGTGGCTGCGACGGATGCGGTGGGGCTTGGCCCTGCCACTCCCGGCGCGTCGCCGAGCACGCCTTGGCGGCATCCCGTCGCTCCTGGCGTGAAGGCTGGACAGCCCGGCACGACCTCAACAGCGTGCGCGCGAGCCGCAGCCGGGTCGCTGTCAGCTAACTGAAGACCTCAACCCCAGCGGTGACCGCCGCGTGCTCCGCCAGCACAGCGGCATTCCCGCGAACACCCACCCGTGGTCCGGACCGACTAGCCTCCGTCGGTCACGATGCCTCCGGCCAGGCATCAGCGGGCAGCGGTTGGGTACGGCGGGCGAGGGTGCGTGACCAATCGGTTCCCCCGCATATCTCGGTCACGCACTCTCGCCCAGCCAACTCCGACGTTCGTAGCGGAGTTGGCGGGTGGGAGCCACGCCCATCAGTTCCTCGCGTTCGCGGCCGTCGGGCCGCCAACCGCCGCGCTCGTAGAAGCGCCGGGCGTGCGCGTTGCCCTCGAGCACCCAGAGGACGACCCGGTCCCAGCCCTTGTGGCGCATCGTCTCCAGTGCGTCGACCATCAGCGCCCGGCCGATCCCGCGCCCCTGCGCGGCCGGGTCGAGGTGGATCGCGTACAACTGGCCGACGTCGGCTTCGTGGTATTCCTCAGGCCCGACATAGCTGAAGCCAACCGTCTGGCCGTCGTCGACCGCCACGGTGAGCCGGTGGGTATCGGACTCGTAAGCGAATCTTTCTCGCCACCACGCGGTGAGCGATTCTGGCGAGAGCGCACTGAGCCCGGCAAGCGGTACGAAATCGCGATAGGCGGCAATGCGCGAGTCGTAATGGAGTGCACCAACGGCGTCGATGTCGGCGGCCTGTGCGGGTCGTAGCGAGAGCGTCACGGAAATGGCTCCAGAACGGCTGTCAGCCGATTGTCTGATCGGATCGAACCAGGTCGTCCGTACGGATCGCCTTCAATCCTAGGTATTCGCCCCGGCGGAGCCCGAGAAAGGGTTCGACCCCCGGGGACAACCGTGCGAACACGGGCCGGCTGGACTGGGCCGGCGCCCCGGGGGTCGGGTGGCTGCTTGTGTTTCGCCGCACCGCTGCCACACGGTCTCGACGAACGAAAACTGTCAAGGACAGCGGCTAGCGGGCAGCCACCTCACGAGTCCCAGTGCTATACAAAGCTGGACCACCTCCTTTCCCGTGTATCGCCACGCTATCCACGCGACGAGGTGCCGAGCAACGGTTTTTTCTGGGTCATACGCCACTTTTGGCGCGAGCCCATGGATCGAATTTTGACCAGCAACCGCGGAACCGACCGTTTGGGGAACGGTCGTGGCGGTCGAGGGGGGATCGGACGACGTGATGGGTAAGCACGCGGCCCGCACAGGGGTGGTTCGGTGGATGGTGCTCACCTTCCTGCTGCTCGGTCTGCCGGCCCTGGTGGTCGCCGGCATCGTCCTCGTCCGCAGCGACGGCTGGTCGGCGCTGTCGTCCGGCGACGCGGCCTGCGAGCGGAAGCTGAAGGTGGTCACCGCCTCGTCGTTCGCGCCCGTGCTCGCCGCCATGGCGCCCGAGCTCGGCAAGTCCGACAAGTGCGTGCGGATGGACATCATCGTTGCCGACGGCCGGGCCGCGCCCGACACGGTCCGGCAGACCGGCGCCGACCTCTGGATCCCCGACGACACCTCGTGGGTCGGCACCGCACCCGACCTCGAGCTGGCCCGGCTCGGTCCGGAGAACACGGTGGGCACCGGCGGCGCCGGCACGGTGGTCGCCGACAGCCCGATCTACATGGTCACCGACGCGGCGACCGCGGCGAAGCTGCGCTCAGCCGGCGACTCGTGGCTCGCGCTGGCCACTCTCCTCGACACCGACCCGGACGTGAAGCTGGCCGTCCGCGAGCCCGGCACCTCCGGCGACGGCATG
Source organism: Asanoa ishikariensis (assembly GCF_900107455.1). Lineage (GTDB taxonomy): Bacteria > Actinomycetota > Actinomycetes > Mycobacteriales > Micromonosporaceae > Asanoa > Asanoa ishikariensis. The sequence goes on from NZ_FNQB01000001.1 coordinate 1,326,817, forward strand.
GTCGGCGCGGGCTCGATGGCCGAGACGGTCTGGGAGGGGCAGGGCATGGACGCGTCCGCCCAGGTGCTGTCCCGGGCGTACCTGAAGACCCGCACCGTGCGCGGCGGTGGCGTCGCGCTGCCGCAGCGGCCCGGCGAGGTCGGCCTGGTCGCCGAGTACGCGCTCGTGCCGCAGCTCGGCAAGCTCAACCGCGACCGCGCGGTGCTCGCCGGCAAGGACTGGCGGGTGGCGCTGCGCTACACCTGGTTCCCGACCAAGGCGGCCCTGGCCGACGAGGAAAGCGCCGCCGCGCTCGCTCGGCTGCTCGACGCGCTGGAGTCCCCCGACGGGGTGTCCGCGATCGCCGAGGCCGGCCTGCGTACTCCGCGATCGGCCGAGCCCGACGAGCCGCCGCCGGGCGCCGGGCAGCTCCCGCCGCTGGCCACCAAGGAGATGCCGTTCCTCGGTGCCCACCACGTCGACCACGTGCTGGCCACCTGGTACGCCGAGGACCGCCAGACCGACCTGCTGATGGTGGTCGACGTCTCGGGCTCGATGGACGACCCGGCGCCCGGTTCCGACCAGTCGCTGATCCAGCTCGTCGCGCAGGGCTGCGCGGAGCTGGAGAACCTGCTGCCCGACGACAGCCGGTTGGGCCTCTGGGAGTTCGGCAACCAGCTCGACCCGCCACACGACTACCACGAGTTGCTGCCCGCCGAGTCGCTGACCGAGTCGCACCGGCAGGCGACCGCCGAGGCCTGCGGCAGGCTCAAGACCCATTCCAACGGCACCGGGTTGTACGAGACGATCCTCGCCGCGTACAAGAGCGCGCAGGATGACGCCCGCAAGGACGTACCCAACCGGGTCGTGATCTTCACCGACGGCCGCAACCAGGACGCCGACTCGAAGCTGACCCTGTCGGCGCTGACGGCGGACCTGCGGGCCGCGGCCGACAAGGAGCGCCCGGTGAGCTTGAGCGTGGTGGTCTTCGGCGACGCCGAGGCGACCAAGGAGTCGTCGGCCGCTCTGGAGAAGGCGCTCGAGCCGGCCGAGGGCTATGTCGACACGCTGGCGACGGCCAAAGAGGTGTCGGCGGTGTTCATCCACGTCGCGGCCGGCGGGCTGCACGGCTGATCCTGTGTCGGGCTCGGCTGATCGGAAAATAGTCGTGGATCTCTGAGAGCGCTCTCTTGACACGACGTTCATCTATCTGAAAGGTTTCCAGACAGTTACATCCATCACTGGATTCCGTTGATGAGGTGATCGTCGTGCTCCGTCCCCGCACACTGATCGCAGCCGCGGCGAGCGCCGTCTTCGTCGCGACCGCGCTGGTCGTGCCGCTGGCCGCCGCCCCCGCCAGTGCCGCACCACCGCCAGGCGCGCTCGTCTGGTCCGATGAGTTCAACGGAGCCGCCGGCAGCGCCGTCGACCAGTCGAAGTGGCGCTTCGACACCGGCGGCAGCGGCTGGGGCAACAACGAGCAGCAGTACTACACGAACAGCACGCGCAACGCCGCCATGGACGGCGCCGGCAACCTGGTGATCACCGCGCGCCGGGAGAACCCGAGCAACTTCCAGTGCCACTACGGCACCTGCCAGTACACGTCCGCCCGGCTGCTCACCGCGGCCACCTTCAACCGCACGTACGGCCGGTTCGAGGCCCGCATGAAGATCCCGCGCGGCCAGGGCATCTGGCCGGCGTTCTGGATGCTCGGCAACCCGGTCAACTGGCCGACCAGCGGCGAGATCGACATCATGGAGAACATCGGCCGCGAGCCGAACATGGTGCACGGCACGATCCACGGCCCGGGCTACTCGGGCGCGGAGGGCATCGGCGCCGGGTATTCGATCGGTGGCGCGTTCGCCGACGGCTTCCACACCTTCGCCGTCGACTGGTCACCCAACCTGATCATCTGGTACGTGGACGGCAACGAGTACCAGCGCCGTACGCCCGCCGATCTGGGTGGCGACCGCTGGGTCTTCGACCACAACTTCTTCATGATCATGAACGTCGCGGTCGGTGGCTACTGGCCCGGCTACCCGGACGGCTCGACCACGTTCCCGCAGTCGATGACCGTCGACTATGTCCGCGCGTACGCCCTGCCCGGCGGCACCACCAACCCGCCGACCGGCGGCGGCCGGATCACCGGCATCGGCGGCAAGTGTGTCGACGTGGCCGGTGCTGCGACCGCGAACGGCACCGCGGTGCAGTTGTGGGACTGCAACGGCACCGGCGCGCAGACCTGGACGTGGGCGACCGACGGTTCGGTGCGGGCCCTGGGCAAGTGCCTCGACGTGCCGTCGGGCTCGACCGCCAACGGTGCCAAGCTCCAGCTCTGGGACTGCAACGGCAGTGGCGCTCAACGCTGGACGTTCAGCGGTGCCAACGACATCGTGAACCCCCAGTCCAACAAGTGTTTGGACGCCACCGGGGCCAGCTCGGCAAACGGCACCAGGCTGCAGATCTGGGACTGCGGCGGTGGTGCCAACCAGAAGTGGTCGCGCAGCTAAGGCTGCCCGCCCGACCGCTTCGGATGAAGGGGCCCATTTCCGTCCTGGGTGGGCCCCTTCGTCTGCGTACGCCCGGGTAAGGGATGGGGGTGCGTCGCTGTTACACCTGGTGGAGCGAGAGGAGTTTCCACCGTGTTCCTGCGTCGAATGAAGTCCGACCTGCCCGCCCCCGGCAAGGCCATCCCAGGCCGCCCGCTCGGGATGCCCATCGCCGACAAGCACGTGGTGCTCGGCACGCCGATGGTCGGACCGTGGCCGGAGGGCGCCCAGGTCGCCGTCTTCGGCATGGGCTGTTTCTGGGGAGCCGAGCGGTTGTTCTGGACGCTGCCGGGCGTGATCTCGACGGCATCCGGATACGCCGGCGGCCAGACCCGAAACCCCACCTACGAAGAGGTCTGCTCCGGCGGCACCGGCCACACCGAGGTGGTCCAGGTGGTCTACGACCCGAGCAGGATTGACTACGAGGACCTGCTCAAGGTCTTCTGGGAGAACCACGACCCGACCCAGGGCATGCGCCAGGGCAACGACGTAGGCACCCAGTACCGGTCGGCGATCTACGTGACCACCGACGAGCAGTTGGCCACGGCCCAGTCCTCGCGCGATGCGTTCGCCCCGATCGTGCGCGCGACGGGCCGCAGCGACATCACGACGGAGATCGGCAAGCTCACCGATTTCTACTACGCCGAGGACTACCACCAGCAGTACCTGTCGGACTCGAAGAACCCGTACGGCTACTGCAACCACGGCCCGAACGGCATGAGCTGCCCAGTCGGCGTAGCGAAGACGGCCTGACCTCGCGGTAACGCTGGCGCGGGTCTTCGGACCCGCGCCAGACCTGCCACACTGAGCAATGGAGGTGTGACTCATGTCTACCGGAGCTCAGCGCTTCGACGGTTCGCGGCGGTTCTCGCACGGTCGCGAGTCTCTTGACGAGCAGGCGCGACGTCGTGGCATCGTCCCCATCCGCGACGTCGCCGACATGGCCGACCTCGGCATCTTCGAAAGCGACACCGAGCTATCCGCCTTCCTGTCTCACGTTGATGCGGAGCGCCACGCCAATCTGGCGTGATCGTGAACTACGTCGTCCTCGACACTGACGTCGCGTCCCGCATCTTCCGAAACAAGGTTGACCGAGCCATGTCGGCGCGTCTCGTCGGCACGGCATGGTGCCTGACCTTTGTCAGCGTCGGTGAGCTGACGCAATGGGCTTCGCTACGCGACTGGAGCCACCGCAACCTCGCGGCGCTCGACGGATGGATGTCCCACTGCCTCATGCTCGATGCTGGTTGGGAAACCGCACAGACTTGGGGCCGCTTGTCGGCCGCCGGTCGCCGCCGTGGTCGGATGCACCCGACCAACGACGCCTGGATCGCAGCCTCGTGTCTCACTGAGGGTCTGCCCCTCGCGACCTACAACGTCAAGGACTACGCCGACTTCGTCGAACACCACGGGCTGATGCTCGTGAACCCCAGCGGATAGCGGTCAGGAGCGCCAGGTGTGTTGGGGGTTGTAGCCCAGGACTCGGCGGGCCTTTTCGATCGACAGGAAGGTGCCGTGTTCTCCGACGTCGTGGGTGATCGGGATGTCGGGGAAGACCTCGGCCGCCAGGTCGGCGGACTTCTGCGGCATCACCGAGTCCGCGTTGGCGATGATGAAGATGTCCATGCCTGTCGCTTCGAGCTCCAGCGACAGCCGCACCGCTTGGGCTCCGTCGCGGGCGTCGATGTAGGACCAGGCGTTCCAGCTTCGCAACCGAGGGTCGTCCGCATAGGACGGGAACGCCGCGTAGTCGTGCGGCTCCATCACGTTCGAGAAGCGTAGGCCGATCATCTTCAGGGCGGGGTTCCAGCGGCAGAACTGGGCGGCCATCTGTTCTTCCAAGTGCTTGGCCAGCGCGTACGAAGACTGCGGGCGGGCCGGATACTCCTCGTCCACCGGCAGGTACGGCGGCGGCACCTGGCCGAACGGGAGGCCCAGCAACGTCTCGCTGCTCGCCCACACCACGTTCGTGATGCCGGCCGCGCGGGCGGCCGCGAAGACGTTGTGGGTCGCGGTGATGTTGTGCGTGAACGTCGCCGCGTTGGCGGTCAGGCCCGGCGCCGGGATCGCGCCCAGGTGGACCACCGCGTCGACCGACGGGTACCGGTCCTCGATGCCCGACAGCGCTTCGATTACCTGTCCATAGTCACCCAGGTCGATCCGCGTGAACGGGGCCACCGGGTCCGGCGACGGGATCCGGTCGATGTTGTGCACCTCGTACCCGTGCGAAAGCAGGTCTCGCACCACGGCCCGGCCGAGTTTGCCGCTGCCGCCTGTGACGACGACTCGTGTTGTCATTTCACGAAAACTACAGCGCCGCGCCGATTCGCTTCGCGTAGTCCCGGGCCTCGTCGTCGGTGGCGTATTTGGTTCGTGGCCAGAAGAAACCCCGCAAACCGTCACCCTTCGTGCGGGGTACGACGTGCGTGTGCAGGTGCGGCACCGACTGCGAGACGCGGTTGTTCAGCGCCACGAACGAGCCGCCGGCCTCCAGGGCCGTCTGCACAGCGCGATCAACAGCCTGCACGAACCCGAAATATCCGGACAGGCCAGAAGCCGGCAAATCAGACAAAACCACAAGATGCGCACGGGGTACGACCAAAGTGTGGCCTTTGAACACTGGCCGGGTATCCAGGAAAGCCACGCATTCGGGCGTCGATCCGACCACGAATGCGGGCACCTCACCCGCCACGATGCCGCAGAACACGCACTCCGCCACCGACGAAGACTAGCCTCCATCCAATGACCTACGGTTTCGAGACGCTCGCCATCCACGCCGGCCAGGACCCGGAGGCGCGCACCGGGTCGGTCGTGCCACCGATATACCAGACCAGCACGTACGCCCAGGACGGGGTGGGACAGCCCCGGGAAGGCTACGAGTACAGCCGGTCCGGAAATCCCACCCGCGACGCCCTGCAGGAAGTCCTGCGCGCGCTCGAGGGCGGTCGGCGCGGTCTGGCCTTCGCGAGCGGCCTCGCCGCCGAGGACACCCTGCTGCGCACGGTCTGCCAGCCGGGCGACCACGTGGTGATCCCCGACGACGCGTACGGCGGCACGTTCCGGCTCTTCGCCAAGGTGGCCGAGCGCTGGGGGCTGACCTGGACCGCGGCCAGCATCCACCACCTCGACACGATGCGGAACGCGATCCGGCCGGGCCAGACCAAGGTCATCTGGGTCGAGACGCCGTCGAACCCGCTGCTCGGTGTCAACGACATCGCCGCCACCGCCGCCCTGGCCCACGACGCCGGTGCGCTGTTGGTCGTCGACAACACGTTCGCCTCGCCCTACCTGCAGCAGCCGCTCGGCCTCGGCGCCGACGTCGTCGTCCACTCGACGACGAAATACCTCGGCGGCCACTCCGACGTCGTCGGCGGCGCGCTGATCGTGAGCGACGACGAGCTCGGCGAGCGCCTCGCGTACCACCAGAACGCCATGGGTTCGGTCAACGGGCCCTTCGACGCCTGGCTCACCATGCGGGGCATCCGGACCCTGGGTGTACGGATGGATCGGCACTGCGACAACGCCGAGCGCGTGGTCGACTACCTGCGCCATCACAAGGCCGTGTCCGAAGTGCTCTACCCGGGCCTGCCGACCCACCCGGGGCACGAGACGGCCGCCAAGCAGATGAAGCGGTTCGGCGGCATGGTCTCGTTCCGCGCCGCGGGCGGTGAGGAAGCGGCGGTACGCATCTGCGAGAGCACCGAGCTGTTCATCCTGGCCGAGTCGCTGGGTGGGGTGGAGTCGCTGATCGAGCACCCGGGCCGCATGACGCACGCCAGCGCGGCCGGTTCGCCGCTGGAGGTACCCGCCGACCTGGTGCGGCTTTCGGTGGGCATCGAGACTGGTGACGACCTTCTGGCCGACCTGGAGCGCGCGCTCGGCTGACCTATTGAGACACTGCGGGGCAGGGTCGCGGGAGCGGCCTGATCAGTGCGGCCCGATGGGGAGGGTGGCCCGTGCCTGAGACTGTGCCCAGCTGGGTCGGTGCGACCGCGCGTCAGATCGCCCGCGCGGTGCGCCGTGGCGACACGACCGCGACCCGCGTCGTCGCCGACCATCTCGACCACATCACCGCCGCCGACCCGGTCGTGTCCGCTTTCCGGACCGTCCGGGCCGGCGCGGCGATCGTCGAGGCGGAGGAGGTCGACGTCCTCGAGGACCTGTCCAGCCTGCCGCTGGCCGGCGTCCCGGTGGCGATCAAGGAGAACACCGCGATCGCCGGTGTGCCGGTCTGGAACGGCTCGGCCGCCGCGCGTACCCCCGTCGCGGCCGAGGACCACGAGGTGGTCCGGCGGCTGCGCGGTGCGGGCGCGGTGGCGGTCGGCATCACCCGGATGCCGGAGCTCGCGCTGTTCGGGATGACCGACGACGAGACCGCGGTGACCCGCAACCCGTGGCGCACCGACCGCACGCCGGGCGGGTCCTCGGGTGGCGCGGCGGCCGCGGTGGCCAGCGGCATGGTGCCGGTCGCGCACGGCACCGACGGGCTCGGCTCCATCCGCATCCCGGCGGCCTGCTGCGGGCTGGTCGGCCTCAAGCCGGGGCGCGACGTGGTGCCCCGCGAGCTCGGCGCCGACGGGTGGTTCGGGCTCAGCGAGCACGGCGTGCTCGCCACCAGCGTGGCCGACGCGGCCCTGGTGTTCGCGGTGCTGGCCGGCCGCAACCCGGAGAAGCTGGTCGAGCCGACCCGGCTGCGCGTCGCGATGTCGACCCGCTCGCCGGTGAGCGGCATCCGGCTGGACGCACCCAACCGCGAGGCGGTCGCGACCGCGTCGAAGCTCCTGGTCGACGTCGGGCACGACGTGACCGGCGTCGACCCCGTGTACCCGGTCTCGCTCGGCCTGAAGGGCATGGCGCACTGGTTCGCCGCTGCGGCCAGCGACGCCGACTTCGACTCGCTCGACCGCGCCGCCCTGCAGCCGCGCAGCCGCCGGCACGCGAAACTGGGCGACTGGGTCACCCGCCGCGGCTACGTCCGCCAGAGCGACCGCGAGGCCTGGCGCCAGCGCTCGATCGACTTCTTCACCGACAACAACGTCGACGTGCTGGTCACCCCGGCCCTGGCCGCCGCGCCTCCAGCGGCCGACCTGTGGTCCGCCCGATCGTGGCGGGCCAACCTGACGACCAGCCTGCGGTACGCGCCGTACGCCGCGCCGTGGAACATCGCCGGTCTGCCGGCGTTGGTCGTGCCGGTCGGCATGCGTCCCGACGGGCTGCCGCTCGGTGTGCAGCTTGTCGGCCCGCCCGGCAGCGAGTCCCTGCTGCTGTCGATCGCCGGCCAGTTCGAGGTGGCCGCGCCCTGGCCCCGGCACGCCCGCTCGTGGCCACGGGTCGAGGACCCGGCGGGCACCGCCTGATCGGCGTCGATATCTAGCCAACCGGTTGATCTCCGCGGCTGAGCCCGGCGCGGAAAATCTCCTCCGTTCAAGATCGAAAACGGGGGATGGATGATGAGCCAGGCTGTCTACGAAGGTCACCGGACCTATCGACTTCGCAGCGTCGGCGTGGTCACGACCGTCGCTGTCGCCGTGGCGGCGGTGACGTTGGTGGTCCTGACGGCCCTCTACTGGGCGGTCAAAGTCACCACCGACCGGGCCGGCGCCACCGGCAGCCTGGAAACCCCCGAGCGACTGGAGCGGCTGACCGTCCTGGTTGCCAGGGGGTTGACCGCCGCACAGATCGCGGCGTTGGCCCTGACCATCGTCTGGCTCTGGCGGGCACGGAAGAACCTCGACGCCTTTCCGGACGCGGACCCCTACCTCACTCCCGGCTGGACCATCGGCGCCTGGTTTCTGCCGTTCTCCAACATGTTCGTGCCCGGCCGGGTGATGGCCAACGTCGCCCGCGAGAGCAGCACGGAGCGGTGGGTCACCCTCGCGGCCAGGGGCTGGTGGATCGCGCTGGTGGTCTCGATGATCGCCTACCGCTTCGGACCCATGGTGGCGCAGGACCGGCTCGGGGCGGTGTATGCCGTCGACGCGACAGCGGTGTCGACCTACTACGGCTCGTTGGGAGCCGTCGACACCGTGGCCGCCGCGACCGGTCTCGTCGCCGCGGCGGCGTTCGGGTTCACCGTCCTGCGGATCTCAGTGGCGCAGGAGGAGCGGATCCACCGCGGCTGGTACGAGGAGCAGAACCGCGCCATGACGGCTCCCGACGAGTCCGTCGTGCAGCCGGTCGCGGGGAATGAGCGATGAACCAGTTCGTCTACGAAGGCCACCGGACCTATCGGAACCGTGGCGTCGGCGTGGCCGCGATCATCGTGGTCGGCCTGACCGCGCTGGCCCTGGTGGTCGCGGCGGTGCTGTTCTGGGCGATCAAGATCAGCATTGGCCAGGGCGGGTACGCCGGCGATCTGGAGACCGCCTCGAACCTGGAGCGCTTTGCCGAAGTCGCCGACCTCGCCTTCGCCGTCGGGCAGTTCCCGGCTCTGGTGCTGACCGTCATCTGGCTGTGGCGGGCGCGCAAGAACCTCGACGCCTTCCCGGACACGAAACCGTCTCTCGCGGCCGGTTGGACAATCGGCGGCTGGTTCTTCCCGATCGCCAACCTCTTCGTGCCCGGCCGGATGATGGCGAACGCGGTCCGGGAGAGCACCCGCAACCGGTGGGTCACCCGCGTGGCCATCGTCTGGTGGATCGCGCTGCTGGTCGCGATGGTCGCCAACCGCTTCGGGAACGTGTGGGCCGAGAACGCGCTCTACTCCGACATCTCCGACATCGCGATCGTGTCGGACTACTACCGCGAGCTGGCCCGGGCCAACACCGTGGCCGCCGCGGCGGGCTTGATCGCCGCGGCCGCCTTCGCCTTCGTCGTATCCCGGACCTCCGCGGCGCAGGAGGACCGGATCTACCGCGGCTGGTACGAGGCGCAGAACCGCGCCCTGACCGCGCCGGCCGACGCGCCGACGGCGTTCGTAGGCAGCCCGGCCCAGGAGCGATGGGACCCGGCGGCCTCGTCCGGAACGGGCCAGGAGACACGCCCGGTGGGCGCCGGTCCGGACCCGACGGCCTCGCCCGGAACGGGCCAGGGGACAGGCCCGGTGGGCGCCGGTCCGGACCCGACGGCCTCGCGCGGAACGGGCCAGGGGACAGGCCTGGTGGGCGCCGGTCCGGACCCGGTGGGCTCGCCCGGCACCGACCCAGTGATCGGCGTAACACCACGGGCCGCCGCGCCGGACGGCGATGGAAGTGCGACCATCGGGGCATGACGGACCTTGTCGGGCTGGCCGACGTCGAGGCGGCGCGCGAGCTGCTGGCCGGCGTCGTGCGCACCACGCCGATGGAACCCTCCCGCCCATTGAGCGCCCGGCTCGGCGGCCCGGCCTGGCTCAAGTGCGAGAACCTGCAACGCGCCGGCTCGTACAAGGTCCGCGGAGCGTATGTCCGGATCGCCCGGCTCACCGACGCCGAGCGTGCCCGCGGCGTGGTCGCGGCCAGCGCCGGCAACCACGCGCAGGGCGTCGCGCTCGCCGCCGAGATGCTCGGCACCAGCGCCACCGTCTTCATGCCCGAGGGCGCACCGCTGCCGAAGGTCGCGGCGACCAAGGGCTACGGCGCGGCCATCGAGCTCGTCGGCGCCACGGTCGACGAGTCGCTGGTCGCGGCCAAGGAGTTCGCCGACCGTACCGGCGCGGTCTTCATCCATCCCTTCGACCACCCCGACGTGATCGCCGGGCAGGGCACGGTGGCCCTGGAGATCCTCGAACAGTGCCCGCAGGTCCGCACGATCGTGACCGGGGTCGGTGGCGGCGGCCTGGTCTCGGGTCTGGCCGTGGCGGCGAAGGCGATCAACCCGCACGTACGCGTGATCGGGGTGCAGGCAGCCAACGCCGCCGCGTTCCCGCCCTCGCTGATCGCGGGGGAGCCGACCCGGCTCACGAACTACTCGACGATCGCCGACGGCATCGCGGTCGGCTGCCCCGGTGAGATCACCTTCGCGCATGTCGAGAAGCTGGTCGACGAGATCGTCACCGTGACCGAGGAAGACATCTCACGGGCGCTGCTGATGCTGCTCGAGCGCGGCAAGCTGGTCGTCGAGCCGGCCGGCGCGGTCGGCGTCGCGGCATTGCTCGCGGGTGTCGTCGAGGCCGAGCCGCCGACCGTCGCGGTGCTCTCCGGCGGCAACATCGACCCGCTGCTGCTGATGCGGGTGATCGAGCACGGCCTCGCCGCCGCGGACCGGTTCCTGCGGTTCACGGTGCGCTGCGTCGACCGGCCGGGTCAGCTCGCGAACCTGCTGCGGCAGATCGCCGACCAGCGCGGCAACGTGGTCGACGTATCGCACCAGCGGCAGAACCCGCACCTGCGGCTCGGCGAGGTCGAGGTCGCGCTGTCCGTGGAGACCCGCGGCTCGGAACATTCCGACCAGGTGGTCGGCGCACTGCGGGCGAGCGGATACGTCGTCTCGTTCGCGTAGATACACGCGCGGCGCACGAGCCGGGTTCGTCCAGCCGTGCGCCGCGGGTTATGCCGTTTGGTCCTCAGCCCTCGAAGGGCGCGAACTTCACCACGGTGACCTTGATGTCGGCGCCGCTGGGGGCCGTGTAGGTCACGGTGTCGCCGTTGTGCGCGCCGAGGATGGCCTTGCCGAGCGCCGACTCCGGGCTGTAGACGGTCAGGTCGGTGGTCGCCGAGATCTCGCGCGAGCCGAGGAGGAACGTCTCGGTGTCGCTGGCGTCGTCGTCGAAGTGGATCGTCACCACGGTGCCCGGCGCGACGGCGTCGGCGGTGGGGGCGTCGCCGACCTGCGCGGTGCGCAGCAACTCTTTGAGGTAGCTGATCCGGTGCTCCTGCTTGCCCTGCTCTTCGCGGGCGGCGTGGTAGCCGCCGTTCTCGCGCAGGTCGCCTTCCTCGCGGCGGGCGTTGATCTCGGCGGCGATCACCGGGCGGGCCTTGATCAGGTCGTCGAGTTCCGCCTGGAGCCGGTCATGCGCGTCCTGGGACAACCAGGTGACGGGAGCCCCGCGGTCGGTCGTGGACACAGACGATCTCCTTGGGTGGCGGTTGACAGGTACGAACTTCCAACTTACCAGCGATCGACCAACGGGTGTCGCGCCCGAAACACCCGTTTATTGCACGGGCACGCAGCGCAGCACTTCTCCGATAAATGGCTCAGCCGTCGTGACCAGGCGTTGGGTGACCGTTGTCGTGGCACCGTCGCCGGACTGGTCCTGGACCACGACCGACTGGCGGCCGACCTCGGCGCCGTCCTTGGAACGCGCCCGCATGACGCAGCTCGCCTGCCCACCCTCTGGGATCGTGACCCGGAACGTCAGCGTGAGCCCGGCGTCGCTGATGTCGGTGTACGTCACTACCTGGGCGTCGTACGCCGGGTCGCCGTAGTTTTTGTATAGCCGGACCGACACGAGCCCGCCGATCACCAGGACGACCAGGGCCAGGCCGGCGACCACCCAGGGCCGGCGCCGCTGCGGCTCGCGCCGGCGGCCGTAGCGGCCGGGCGGGAACACGGGCGCGCGTGGCGTGGTTGCTGTGGCTGATGTCGGAGTCTCGGTCAACGGGGGCACCCCTGCGGCTAGGTCCCGGCGAAATCTTGTCGGTGCGATCGGCCAGAATGGCAGGGTTCCATCCTCGCAGCCGAGGATGAGCAGGTCCGAGGCAGGGACGAGGGGGAGCAGTTCGTGGCAGAGCAGTTGCGTCTGATGGCCGTGCACGCCCATCCGGACGACGAGTCCAGCAAGGGTGCCGCGTCGGCCGCGCGCTATGTGGCTGAAGGGGTCGACGTGTTGGTCGCGACCTGCACGGGCGGCGAGCGCGGCAGCGTGCTCAACCCCAAGCTCGACCGGCCCGACGTCTGGGAGAACATCGCCGAGATCCGGCGCGCCGAGATGGACGCCGCCCGGGCGATCCTCGGCGTCAAGCAGGCCTGGCTGGGGTTCGTCGACTCGGGCCTACCCGAGGGCGACCCGCTGCCGCCGCTGCCGGAGGGGTGTTTCGCGCTCGAGCCGCTCGAGGTGGCCACGGCGCCCCTGGTGCGCCTGATGCGGGAGTTCCGGCCGCACGTGGTGACCACCTACGACGAGAACGGTGGCTACCCGCACCCCGACCACATCATGTGCCACAAGGTCAGCGTGGCGGCGTTCGACGCGGCCGGCGACCCGGATCGCTACCCCGAGCTCGGTGAGCCGTGGCAGCCCCTCAAGCTCTACTACAACATCGGCTGGAGCCGCAGCCGGCTGCTGGCCACGCACGAGGCCATGCTGGCCGCCGGCCTGGAGTCGCCCTACACCGAGTGGCTCAAGGACTGGGACACCCGCGAAGACAAGGGCGACCGGGTCACCACCCGGGTCGAGTGCGGCGAATACTTCGAGACCCGCGACGACGCCCTGCGGGCACACGCCACCCAGGTCGACCCCGACGGCGCCTGGTTCCGGGTTCCGCTCGACCTGCAGCGCAAGGTCTGGCCGACCGAAGACTTCGAGCTGGTCAAGTCGCTGGTCGACAGCCCGGTGCCCGAGTCCGACCTGTTCACCGGCGTGCGGGAGGCGGTGCGCGCCCACTGAGCGCGCGGGCGTAGCGTGAAGGGCCGCTGCCGACCCCCGGGCGAGAAGGAGTGTGCCGCCGATGCGGACTGTCGTCGACGTGCTCGCCGTCAACAACTTCGGTGACACCCGCGAGGGCGGGCTGGCCGGCCCGATGGGGCTGCTGCTCATCATTCTGCTGGGCACCGCGACGGTTCTGTTGATCCGCAACATGAACAGCCGCCTCAAGCGGCTGCCCGAGCGGTTCCCCGGACCGGATGACAATGTCGTGGATCCGACCACCACGAAATCTGTCGCGGCGAAACCATCTGACCCGATTGACCGTTCCTGACTACCACTGGATTCGTTCCAGACTGGGCAATCCGGTGCTGACCAGGCACGACGGCACCCATTGACGGCCAAACCAGACGTCTGACCCCTGTTGCGCCCACTCGGATTGGCTTAGCCTTCCGCCGTGGGGACCCGTGTGGGTTTCCGTGGCGTGCGCGGAAGGGGGCGCCGATGACGATCGCCGGCCGCTCCCGGCATGATCTGTCCTTTGCCGATCATTGCCCCGCTCCCGTCAACCGTCCCGTGGGCGGGAGCAGGCGATGAGCGCGCTGCGTGCCGGCATCGACCGCGTCGCCCGGGGCTCCGGCGCGGCGGAGGTACCCGTCCGCGCGCACGCCTTCACCGGCCTGCTCGTGGTGCTCGCGGTCGTCGCGACGATCAGTGGGCTGCTCTGGCCGGCGTTCCTCCGGGAAGGCGACTCGCTGCCGCCGGCCGCCCGGTTCGGCATCGCCTGCGGCGTGATGGCGCTGGCGCAACTCGCGAGCCTCCGACTACGCATCGGCTCCGGGCGACTATCCGTCACCTGGGGCGAGGCCGCGCTGATCATCGGCCTCTACGTCGCACCGTCCGGCTGGCTGCCGGCCGCCACCTTCGCCGGCACGTTCGCCGCCTGGCTACTCATGTCGGTCTTCGCGAAGCTCCGCACGCCGCTCGAGGTCCTGTTCATCGCGGCCAGCCAGACCGTCGCGGTCGCCGGCGCCGTCACGGTCGCCTGCCTGCTCGCCGACCCGATCGGCGCCCGGCTCACCCCGCCGCTGGCCGCGGCCCTGATCCTGGGCGCGCTCACGTACCTGCTGGTCGGCGCACTGCTCGCGGTGCTCTTCCTGCGCCTCGTCCACGGCGTCCCGGTGTTCGCGACCCTGGTCCGCGCGCTCAACGACAAGCTGCTGATGTTCATCGGCAACGTCGTCGTCGGCCTCGCCGTGGTCGCCATGGTCCACTCCGACCCGGCCTGGCTGTTCCTGCTCCCGCCCGCGCTCTGGCTGCTCCAGCAGACCTACGGGCAGCGCCTGCGGGCCGCCGACGAGCGCCGCGCCTGGGAAGAGTTCGCGGGTGCGACCAGCGCCCTCAAGAAGCTCGACGAAGACGAGGTGGCCACGGCCGGCGTCGCCGGTGCGCTGCGCCTCCTGGTCGCCGAGCGGGTCGACCTCGACGTGGTCCGCATGGACGGCGGCTGGCGGCGCCACCACGGCGACGCCGACGGCGGCAGCGGCACCATGGACGTCGACGAGCGCCCGGCCACCGAGGGCGACGACTCCACGCTCGTCCGCGAGCTCACCGTCCGCGGCCAACTCGTCGGCCAGATCCGGGTCGCGCTGCCGAGGCCCACCCTGCCGTCCGCCCGCGACGAGTTCGCCCTGCGGTCCTTCGGCGACACCCTCGCGGTCGCCCTGCACGACGCCGTCACCCACCGGGCGTGGTCGCTGCTCCAGGAACGCTCGTCGTACGACGCGGTGCACGACGCACCGACCGGCCTGCTCAATCGGGCCGCCGTGGTCGCACAGGGCGACGCGGCCCTGCGCAAGCTCGGCCGCGACCACCCGATCGCGATGCTGGTCGTCGACATCAACCGCTTCCGCGCCGTCAACGACACCCTCGGCCACGCCGCCGGCGACGAGCTCCTCGCCGCCACCGCGACCCGCATGAACACCCTGACCGGCCCCGGCGAACTACTCGGCCGACTCGGCGGTGACCAGTTCGCGCTGCTGATCGCCGGACCCGAGCGGATGACCACCTCCCGCGCGCTGGACCGGGCCGACGAGATGGTCGACGCCGTCGCCGAGACCACCGAGGTGCAGGGCATCGCCCTGGCGGTCGAGGCATCCGCCGGCGTCGTCGTCGCGGCTGCCGGTGGTGCCAACATGGGCGAGTTGCTTCGCCGCGCCGACATCGCGCTCCGGCAGGCGAAGGAGGGTGGGGGCGGCAACACCGCCTGCTACGACCCGAGCCGCGACGAGAGCAGCACCGACCAGTTGACCCTGCTGTCCGAGCTCCGCGAGGCACTCGAGGCCGAAGACCAGCTCGTGCTGGCGCTGCAGCCGGCGGTCGACCTGACCACGGGCGCCCCGACCGGCGTCGAGGCCCTGATCCGCTGGCGCCACCCCCGCCGAGGCATCCTCAAGCCCGGCGACTTCGTCCGCGCGGCCGAGGACAGCGACCTGCTCGGAGCCTTCACGCTGTACGTGATCGACCGTGCCCTGCGCGTCGCCGCCGACGTGGCCGCGCACAACATGGACGTCCCGATCGCCGTCAACCTCTCGGCACACAACCTGCTCGACCAGCACCTCCCGAACGCCGTCGCCGAACTGCTCCGCAAGCACGCCGTCGGTCCCGAGCGCCTGGTCTTCGAGATCACCGAGACGGTCGTGATGAGCGACCAGGAGGTCATCGACGAGGTCCTGGCGGCCCTGCGCGCCATGGGCATCCGGATCGCCCTCGACGACTTCGGCACGGGCTACTCGTCGCTGGCCTTCCTCGAACGCGTACCGGTCGACGAGGTCAAAGTGGACCGCTCCTTCGTGATGCGCATGGCCGAGTCCCCCCAGGCCGCCGCGATCGTCCGCTTCACCATCAACCTCGGCCAGGAGTTGGGTCTCCGCGTCGTGGCCGAAGGTGTCGAAACGGCTGCCCAACGCGCGGCCCTCGAGAACCTCGGCTGTGCGGCCGCCCAGGGTTACCACTTCTTCAAGCCGATGCCCGCTGACAAGATCGTCGCCGTTTTAAGTCAGCTCACCGATTCGGCTCGCGCCAAAGTCTTTCCGCTTCGCGCCGATGGGTCGGCCTGAGTCCCACGACCGGTAGCGGCTCGTTTCATCGGATGTCGCTGCGTCGTTGGTCGCGCTCTAGGGCGGGGGAGGATGTTGTGCGTGCCGACAGGCCGCATAGACCGCGACCTCTATAGTCGGCACCCACAACATCCTCCCCCGCCCTGACCTAGTTCAGCCTTGGTCGACTCCGATTCCCGGTCGCGGGCCACAGTCCATTGGTTGGTCTCCGCTGCGCGATTCGTGGGGGGCTCAGGCCGCGGGGTTGCTGGCGGTTGCCGGCACGGGCGATGCCGTCTTGTGGTCGTCGGTGCACACAATGTTTGTGTGCGGGTGGTGGCCAAGGGCGCGTCTGGCGAGTGGGACGCTTGGCGGGTTGGGCGGCGGCGGCTTGCTTGGCGACCCGTCTACATGGGATGGAACCTCAACGATTCCGTCGACATGACCGGGATCCTGCTCGCCCTGAACCTCCTCCCGTTCGTCTTCTGGCTGCTCAACTGGTTAGCGGCGCTACTGACGACTGTTTTCGTCTGGCCTTGGCGAGCCGTGAGCGGCCGTTGGCTCGTGGTCGCCTACACGACGACCGGCAACGAACCCGACCGTCGCGCCCACGTGCGCGGTCGCGCGCCGGCCGACGCTTTGGCTCGGGAGTGGGCAAAGGAGATCATCGGTCGTCCCGTTTGTGGTCTGGCGGCTCGTGCCGCGGTCTCTCCGCTTCACGCCGATGGGCCCGCTTGAGACCACGACCGCTCGCTCTTCGCCTCGCCGGATGTCGCTCCGTCGCAGCCCGCCCTAACCCAGCCCAGCGCTGGTCAACTCCGCCGCCCGGCCGTGGATCGGCTGATCTCCGTCGCGCGACATGCGCACGGTTGCGGTCCCGGGCACGCGCAGGCTTGCCAGCGAGCCCGATTGCGAGTCGAACTGGTCGACTTTCTCGGGCGCAGCTCGCCGGTGAGGTCGATTACGAGTCGGTTCAGTTGGCTTTCCTCAGTAGGAGGGCGCTGCCTAGGCTGGCTCGGTGACACGTGCGTCTGGTAGCGGTCTCGGCCTGACTCGGGCGGTCTATCCCGGGACGTTCGACCCCTTCACGCCGGGCCACTTCGACGTAGTCGACCGGTCGCGTCGCATGTTCGGCCACCTCACCGTCCTGGTGGCAGTCAACGACGACAAACGCCCGTCTCAGACAACTGCTGCACGGGCGAAGGCGATCCAGCGCTCGCTCCCAGCAAACTGGGCAGACGTCTCGGTCGCCACCTGGCATGGGTTAGTCGTGAACTATTGCCGACGCCATGGATGCGATGTGATTGTCCGCGGAGTCAGAGACTCGACCGACTACCAACGCGAGTACGAACTCGCCGCAATGAACGAAGCCCTAGGCGTGCCGACGTTGTTCCTGCCCACCCGACCAGAGCTAGCAACGATGTCATCCACCGCAGTACGAACCCTACGAACCTGACCGCTCACCTCGACCACGCACGACCGGTGCCCCAGGACAACTGCGTGCCGCAGGCCGAATCCCCGGCCACACCATGTCGATCAGGTCCGACGGCGGTCAGGCACAGTGGAAGCCCCGACCCACCGACGGGACATTGTGGGTGGCAGGGGGCGGGGCGCGATGTCCTCTCGCAATGCCGCCGCCTACCCCGCAACCTCGACCCCCGCGGCAGTCGCGAAGCGAAGGCCGGCCGATGGACTGTGTCCCGCGGCCCGGAATCGGAGTCGACCGACGCTGAGCTGAGTCGGGGCGGGGGAGGATGTTGTGGGTGCCGACTATAGAGGTCGCGGGTTATGCGGCCTGTCGGCACGCGCAACATCCTCCCCCGCCAAGACCGCGACCAGCGACGCAGCGACATCCGAACGACGGACGGGGACCGGTCGTGGGACGGCGCGCGCTGAGAGCGACAGCCCCAAGGGTGTGACAGGCTGGAACAGTGAACCGGCTAGGTGATGCCACCTCCCCATACCTGCTCCAACACGCTGACAACCCGGTCGACTGGTGGCCCTGGGGGAGTGCGGCGTTCGAGGAGGCTCGGCGTCGGGACGTGCCGGTGTTGATCTCTGTGGGGTATGCCGCTTGTCACTGGTGTCATGTGATGGCGCACGAGTCTTTTGAAGATGCCGGTGTGGCCAAGTTGATGAATGACAGCTTTGTCAGCGTCAAGGTCGACCGGGAGGAGCGGCCCGACGTCGATGCGGTCTACATGACTGCTACCCAGGCTATGACTGGCCAGGGTGGGTGGCCGATGACGGTGTTCGCGGCCCCTGATGGGACTCCGTTCTTCTGCGGCACCTATTTTCCCAAGGCCAACTTCTCTCGACTGTTGGAGTCGGTGACGAAGGCCTGGCACGAGCAGCGCGACGAGGTTCTTCGGCAGGGTGCCGCGGTGGTCGAGGCTATCGGCGGGGCACAGGCGCTCGGCGGGATCAGCGCGCCGTTGACCGCTGAGGTGTTGGACGGTGCGGCCGCCAAGTTGGCGAGCGAGTACGACGGTGAGAACGGCGGCTTTGGGGGCGCGCCCAAGTTTCCGCCACAGATGAACCTGCTCTTCCTGTTGCGGCACTTCCAGCGGACCGGCAATGCGCGGTCGTTGGAGGTGGTGCGGCACACGTCTGAGGCGATGGCTCGCGGCGGGATCTACGACCAGCTCGCCGGTGGGTTCGCTCGCTACTCGGTGGACGCTCGGTGGATCGTGCCGCATTTCGAGAAGATGTTGTACGACAACGGGTTGCTGCTGCGCGTCTACACGCACCTGTGGCGGTTGACCGGGGATCCGTTGGCACGCCGGGTCGCTGACGAGACGGCGCAGTTCATCATGCGCGACCTGGGTACGCCCGAAGGTGGCTTCGCTTCGTCGCTCGACGCCGACACCGACGGGGTGGAGGGGCTCACGTACGCGTGGACGCCTGGCCAGTTGGTTGATGCCCTTGGGGACGACGACGGGGCGTACGCCGCGGGGATCTTCGGGGTGACCGCGGCCGGCACGTTCGAGAAGGGTGCCAGCGTGCTGCGGCTGGCCCGGGACATCGACGACGCGAATCCGCCTGTCGCGGACCGGTGGGCGGAGGTCAGGCGGCGGTTGTTGGCCGCTCGTGACCAGCGGCCCCAGCCGGCCCGTGACGACAAGGTGGTCGCCTCCTGGAACGGGATGGCGATCGTGGGTCTGGTCGAGCACTACTTCGCCACCGGTGGCGCGGAGTCGCTGGACGCCGCGGTGCGGGCCGCGACGCTGTTGGCCGAACGGCACGTGGTGGACGGCCGGCTGCGTCGGGTGTCTCGCGATGGCGTGGTGGGTGATCCGCCCGGGGTGCTCGACGACTACGGGGCTGTCGCGGAGGCGTTCTGCGCCGTGCATCAGGCGACGCTCGACGGGAAGTGGTTGGAGTTGGCCGGTGGGCTGTTGGACGCCGCGCTGGCGCACTTCCCGACCGGCAACGGTGGCTACTACGACACCGCCGACGACGCCGAGCGGTTGGTTACCCGGCCCGCGGACCCGACCGACAACGCCACCCCGTCTGGGCTCTCGGCGCTGGCGGCCGCGTTGGTCAGTTACACGGCTTTAAGTGGTGAGACGCGCTATCGGGAGGCGGCCGAGGCGGCGCTGGGGACTGTGGCGCCCATCGTTTCGAAGTATCCGCGGTTCAGCGGGTATGCGGCTGCTACCGGGGAGGCGTTGCTTTCCGGGCCGTACGAGATCGTGATCGCCACTCGCGACGATCCGACCGGTGATCCGCTGGTGGCGACCGCTTACGAGTTGGCCCCGCCGGGGGCCGTGGTGCTGGTCGGTGCTCCGGACGCGCCTGGCGTACCCCTGCTGGCTGATCGTCCGTTGGTCGATGGCGCGCCTACGGCGTACGTCTGCCGCGGCTTTGTCTGTGACCGCCCGACGACGGCGGTGGCGGACCTCACCGCGCAGCTCGCGCGGCGATAGGGCCGGGATAGGCTTCGCGCGCCATGGATTCGCGTACCGGACTGCCTATCGTCGGCATGGTGGGTGGTGGCCAGTTGGCCCGGATGACCCACCAGGCCGCCATCGCCCTCGGCCAGTCGCTGCGGGTGCTCGCCGCCCATCCTGACGACGGTGCCGCGCTGGTCGCCGCCGACGTGCGGATCGGCGAGCACACCGACCTGGCCGCGTTGCGTACCTTCGCCAAGGGCTGTGACGTGGTCACCTTCGACCACGAGCACGTGCCGGAGGCGCACATCCGCGCGCTGGCCGCCGACGGCGTCAAGGTCTTCCCGTCTGCCGACGCGCTGGTGTTCGCGCAGGACAAGCGCCGGATGCGGGAGCGGCTGTCGGAGTTGGGTGCGCCCGTGCCGCGTTGGCAGCCGATCGCCTCGCCCGCCGACCTGGCCGCGTTCGGTGAGCGGGCCGGCTGGCCGCTGGTGCTCAAGGCGTCCCGGGGCGGCTACGACGGGCGTGGCGTGTGGGTCGTCGACTCGCCGGAGGCGGCCGCCGAGGTGCTGGCAAGTGGCACGGAGCTGATCGCCGAGGAGCTGGTGCCGCTGCGCCGTGAGCTGGCGGTGCAGGTGGCCCGGTCGCCGTTCGGACAGGTCGCGGCCTACCCGGTGGTGGAGACGGTGCAGCGCGACGGGATCAACGTCGAGGTGCTCGCGCCGGCGCCGCTGCTGCCGGAGGACCTCGCCGTCGAGGCGCAGAAGCTGGCGATCGACCTGGCGACCGCGCTGGATGTGGTCGGGCTGCTCGCGGTGGAGCTGTTCGAGACATCCGGCGGGCTGGTCGTCAACGAGCTCGCGATGCGGCCGCACAACTCGGGGCACTGGACGATCGAGGGTGCGCGGACGTCGCAGTTCGAGCAGCACCTGCGTGCGGTGCTCGACTATCCGCTCGGCGACACCGCACTGGCCGCGCCGGTCGTGGTGTCCGCGAACGTGCTCGGCGGGCCGGCCGGCGGGATGTCGATCGACGAGCGGATGCACCACCTGTTCGCGGAGGACCCCGGCGCCCGGGTGCATCTCTACGGCAAGCAGACCCGTCCGGGCCGCAAGATCGGCCACGTGACGGTCCTCGGCGACGACCTGGCGTCGTTGCGTGCCCGCGCTGCCCGCGCGGCCTGGTGGCTACGCGAAGGGACCCACGAGTGACGGCCGTCGGCTTGATCATGGGCAGCGACTCCGACTGGGCGACGATGCGCGCCGCGGCGGAAGCACTCGACGAGTTCGGTGTCGACTACGAAGTCGGCGTCGTGTCCGCACACCGCACACCCGACAAGATGATCGCGTACGCGCGTACCGCCGCCGATCGTGGCCTTCGGGTGATCATCGCCGGTGCGGGCGGTGCCGCACACCTGCCGGGCATGGTCGCCTCGGCCACTCCGCTGCCGGTGATCGGTGTGCCGGTCCCGCTGAAGTACCTCGACGGCATGGACTCGCTGCTCTCGATCGTGCAGATGCCGGCCGGCGTGCCGGTGGCCACGGTCTCGATCGGCGGCGCGCGCAACGCCGGCCTGCTGGCCGTCCGGATCCTGGCCACGGCCGACCCGGCGCTGCGCCAGCGCATGCTGGAGTTCCAGGCCGGCCTCGAGGTGCTGGTCGCCGAGAAGGAAGCCGCGCTCAAGGCGTCCCTGCGGTCGGCATGACGCTTGTCCGCCCGCGGCGAGCGGCTGACCTGCCGGGCTGCGTCGCCGCGCTGCGTGCCGTGCACGAGGCCGACGCGTACCCGCTGAACTGGCCGTTGGATCCGGTCGGCTGGCTGGACCCGCCGGGCCTCGTGCGGGCCTGGGTCGCCGAGTTGCCGGAAGGCACGATCGCCGGCCACGTGGCGATCCAGGCGGGCGAGTTGTCCCGGCTGTTCGTCACCCCGGCCGCGCGGCGCCGCGCGGTCGGCACCGCGTTGGTCAGCGAGGCGACGGCCTGGGCGGCCGCGCACGACGTCGAGCTGAGCCTCGAGGTCACCGACGAGCAGCGGTCGGCCGCGGTCGCCTTCTACGCGGCCACCGGCTGGCAGCACAGCCACACCACGCAGGCTGACTGGACCGGCCCCGACGGCGGCCCGGTCCAGTTGCGGCGCTACACGCGCTAACGCATCCCGCGCAGGCTGCGGATGCGCTCCTGGGCGCGGCGGCGGTTCTCGTTGTTGGCGCCCAGGACCAGCAGGATGACGCCGATCGGCAGGACGACGTAGTACGGGCCGACCCGGGTCACGGTGAAGTGGATCGCCGAGATGCCGGTGACCACCGCTCCCACGATGACCGGCGCCTGCTGCTTGACCATCGCGCCGAAGATGAGGGTCGCGGCCGCTCCGACCAGCAGGAGCAGTTCGCGGGTGTCGGTGGTGTCGCGGGTGAGCACCAGGACCGTCGTCGGCAGGAACGCGGCCACCAAGGCCGGGCCGTACGCCACCCAACTGCCCAGCGACGGGCGCTGGCGCAGCTCGATCAGGCCGGCGACCAGCGCCACCGCGGCGAACGGCAGCGTGTAGGCCTCGAGCAGCCGCACCTCGCCCAGGTCCATCAGCAGCCACCAGGCGACGACCTCGCAGCCCAGGGCGGAGTAGAACATGACCCGGCGGCGGGAGGCCCGGCGACCGGGGCGACCGGCCGCGATCCCGAGCACGGCGCCCCAGGCGGCGAGCAGGCCGGCCAGGTGCGGCAGCGAGTCGAAGGCCAGCGCGAACGCGATCAGGCCGGCCCCGTAGCCGCTCCACTCGACCGTGGTCGCCTCGCGTCGCGCCTGGGGATGGCGCAGTCGGGGCACCAGCGCGGCGCCGATCAGCAGCGCGGCGCCGACCCCCAGCACGCCGAACGCCGACGTGGTGCGCGGCAGGCCACCGACCAGGCCGAGGGTCAGCACGAAGGCCTGCGCCATGATCGCGGCGAACAGCCAGCCGAGGATGCGGGCCCGCTCGGTCTTGCCGTAGAGGGCGGCCGCCGCGCCGACCAGCACCGCGCTGCCCAGCGTGAACAGGGTCATGCCGCGGGTGGCCAGGCTGCCGGACAGGCCCGCGTTGCCGGCGGCCAGCCCGATCACGAAGGCGGTGATCCGGGCCGAGCGCAGCGACTGCGCCAGCTCCGACTCCGGCGGCGGCGGGGTCAGCGCCAGAGCGAGCATGGTGACCGCGAAGACGGCCAGCGCCGCCTGGGTGGTCTGCGGCCAGCCGAGACCGAGGGACATCGGCGTGATCAGGATGGTCACCGCGATGCCGGGCAGCACCACCGGGATCGCCCGGGCCGGCCGGCCGCCGGAGAACGCCAGTGCGGCGAGCCCGGCCGCCACGGTCAGCAGCAGTGCGGAGAGCACGTTGGACGGGTCCACCGCGGCCTCAGGCGGGTCTAGCAGCGCCGCCGGCGGGCCTTCCCACACCCGGTTGACCACCTGGAGCGGGTCGATCAGGGCGGCGATCAGCGCGGGGCCGAGGGCATAGAGGGCGAAGAGGATGCCGGGTACGGCCAGCAGCAGCGCACCCATCGCCGGCTCCAGCGACCAGCGCCGGCCGGACGCGGCGAGCTGGCGGCGCCAGGGACCCGAGCCGAACGCGCTCCACCGGCGGACCCGCTCCGCCTCGCCGCCCGGCGAGACGGTCGCCCGCAGCAGTTCGGCGAGGATGCCGAGCATCGCCGCGGCGGCCGCGTACACGCCGGGTGAGACGCCGGTGCCCAGGGCCGTGGCGGCGGTGATCGTGGCGCCGCCGGCCAGGCCGACGGAGGCGTAGGCGAGGAACGGCGCCATCCGGGAGCGGGTGAGTGCCAGCAGCGCCATCCCGAGGCTGGAGCCGGCCAGGGCGGCCGTCAGCACTACGACCGCCGAGCTGCCCACGGACGCGGCGAAGCCGGCGAGGGCCCCGGGCAGCGCCAGCAGAGCGCCGCCGAGAGCGAGGCCGCCGACGGTGCTCAGGTGCGGCGGCGCGGCGATGTCGGCCGAGGTGGCCGCCCGCTCGCCGGTGGCGGCCGCGCGGGGCCGGGTCATCGTCGCGGTGCCGCCACCGCCGGTCGGAGCGCTGCCGCCGGCTGACGGGCCGAAGTCTTCGTCGCCGGCAGGCACGGTGATCCGTTCGGTGCCGGGCCGGCTGTTGGGCACCGTGACCCGCTCGCCCGCCGCCCGCGCCTGAGCGTCGACGCCGATCGGGCCGGCGGACTCGGCGTCGGGGTAGCCGGCGGACTCGGTGGTGGCGCCGGTGCCTGGGCGGGAGAACAGCGGCCAGCGCGGCCCGGCCTCATCCGCAGGGCCGGCCACCGCGTTGGCGGCCAGGCCGGCTACGACGGCGCCGATCAGCACGATGATGCCGAGCGCCGCCGCGGTGGTCCACGGGCGCACGACGCTGGCGCCGACCGCGTGCAGGGCGACGGCGGCGGCGACCCAGATCCGGGCGATGCCGGCCCGGGGGTCGGCGGCCATCACGGCGGCCACGCCGTAGATGGTGGCGACGGCGCCGCCGACCAGGATCGGCGAGTACCAGGGCAGGCCGAGGGCGGCCGGGGCACCGATCGTGGCCAGGCCGACGAACACCCCGGCGACGTCGTAGGACCAGGGGCGGGGCAGCACGATGGCCGCGGCGCCCGCGAGCAGCACCAGCGCCACCGGCGCCTGCCAGGAGCCGATCGCGTCGGTGCTGCCGGGCCACCGGGAGAGGTCGGCCTCCCAGAGCGCGCCCGGTGTGGCGAGGATCCGCAGGCCCCCGGCGAGGGACTGGTAGCCGGCGACGGCCGCGATCACGCCACCGCCTACGGCGATGCCCAGTGCCGGGCCGCGCCGCCAGCCCTCCGGCAGCGCCCGCACGGCGATGGCGACGACCAGGATCATCGCGGCCACGGTCGCGATCTCACCGCCGGGTGCGAGGATCGCCGCGATCCGGGCCAGCGCGCCGATCAGCGCGGTGGTCGCGGCCGCCGAGGCGAAGTCGGCACCGTCCAGCATCCGGTCGGCCCGGCGGCCGTGGTCGATCGACGGCGCCAGGAACAGCAGCACGGCGGCGACCAGCATCAGCGCGCCGACCAGCTTGTCGGCGACCATGGACTGCGGAGCGGCGAACGCGGCGGCGGCGACGGTCATCGCGCCCAGCCCGGTGCCGACCGTCAGCGGGATGCTCAGGTGTCGCTCGGCCACCTGGTTGAGCGCCGCGAAGCTGAGCGTCGCGCAGACCGCGAGGAAGCCGGTGGCCAGGATCGGCACGGTGGCGTTGGTGGCCGGCACGGTCGCGGCGACGAAGCTGGCCACGGCGCCCGGGAAGGCGAACGCCGCACCGCCGGCCGCCCACTCACCGACCGCGTCGGCGCCGGCGTTGTCGCGGATCGTGGCGGAGCGGGCAGCCGCGGCGATCAGTGCCCCGCTGGCGGCGATCACGAGCAGCACCGCGGCGGTCAGCGCGGGCCGGGCGGTGGAGGCACCGGCCGCGGCCAGCCCGACCAGGGCCGCGCCGACGGCGTGTGCGACACCGGCGCGGTTGGTGCGGGCCCAGAGGCCGGCGACGCCGATGGCGATCGCGGCGATCGCCGGCGGCCACGGCGCGGCGGCCCAGCCGAGGTCGAACGAGGCGGGAGCGGCCAGCGCGGTCAGGGCCGCGCCGGCGACCGCCAGCTCACGACGGATCTCCTGCGGGGCGGCCAGCACGGCGGCGATGGTGAGCAGGGCGGCCGCGACCGCGAGCTGCCACTGTGCGGAGCCGATGGCGGCGTCGAGCTTCGCGTCGTACGCGGTCAGGTCGGCCCGCCACATCGGCAGCGCGGCCTCGACCGGCGCGATCGCGGCGCGCAGGGTGTTGCCGGCGATCACCACGCCGAGCACCAGCATGGCCGCCGTCGAGGCGAGCTGCGGGCCTCGGCGGGACTCGTCGGGCAGGGCGCGGACCGCGAAGCCGATCAGCGCGATGATCGCGGCGACCACGACCAGCGCGTGCCCCGGCAACGCGACCGAGGCGACCCGGCCGGCCGCGCCGATGATGGCCAGCGTCATGACCGCGCCGGCCACGTCGGGCAACGGCCGGCGGCGGAGCTGGAGCGAGCCGACCAGCCCGATGCCGGCCGACAGGACCAGCGCGATGCCGGCCACCGTGGCCGCCGGCAGGGTGCGGGCCTCGACCAGACCGGCCACCGCGTAGATCAGGGCGGCGCCGATGGCGATGCCGAACAGCACCCACGACATCTCGCGCAGCCAGCGGGCGGTGACCTCGGTCTGTGGCGGCGGGCCGGACACTGGGGCGTCGCTGGGGCCGGCGTCGAGCAGCACCTCGGCTTCCTCTGCGGCACCCTCGGGACGGCGGATCCCGGCCGCTGCCGGGTCACCCGCGCCCTCTTCCTCGGTGCGCTGGCCCGGCACCGGGCTCGACACGATCCGGGACACCTTGGGGCCGGCGTCGTCCTCGGCGGTGGTGGTCTTGGCGGTGGCGGCGGGCTCGTCGACGGGGGTCGGGCGTGGTGGTGCCAGGCGGGCCGACCAGGCGGGCGGGACCAGGGAGCCGAAGGCGGCGTACTGCCGGCCCAGCCAGACGTCCATGGCGGCCACCGCGGCCAGCGAGAACGCCCAGCCGGTCGGTCCGTTGATCGAGCCGTGCGCGAGCAGGGGGATGACCGGCTGCAGCGCGAGCACCGTGGCGTAGCGGGGCACGCTGAGGCCGGTCGCGCTGGCGTAGACCGCCGCGATCGCGGCCGTCACGGCGAACACGATGCCGCCGAACACCTCACCCGGCACGGGTCCGGAACGGACGGCCGGGACGAGGTAGAGCGCGTAGCCGATGAGCGGCACGAGGGTCAGGCCGACCGCGGAGACGGTCTCGGCGGTCGAGCTGAGCTGTCGGGCCCGGACGAACGGCGCGACGCCCAACATCAGCGCGGCCGCGCCGGTCAGGATCGCCAGGCGGGGGATCGCGAACGGCGTCACGCCGGCGAAGACCACCGCGGCGACGCCGAGCAGAAGGGCGCCCAGGCCCAGGTAGACGTTCTGGATCTCGCGGGGCGACGCCTCCGGGCGTACCCCCTCGTCGTCAAGGTCCTGCACCCGAGGCGGCGGAGGCGGTTCCGGGGGTGCTCCCGCACCGGTCGGCTGCTGCCGAGGGATCCGGGGACCGGTTGGGTCGGCGGTCGGCGGACGCTTGGTGGCCCGGCGGCGCAGCACCCGGCGCGGCTTCTTGATCTGCTCCTTGAGCCGTTCCTGGTTGGCCGCGGAGAGGATGTCGCGCTGGAACCGGGCGGCCTGCATGCGCTGCGCGAGCAGCCGCTGGTCACGCGCGAGCTGGATGTCCTGGCGTCGGATCTCGGCGATCTCGCGCTCGATGCGTTGCACCTCGTCGGCCCATCGGCCCTGCTCAGCGTTGCAGTAGGGGCAGCGGGGAGCGGGATCGATCTCCCGGCCGCAGGAGGGACACGGATACCTTTCCATCGCACCTCTTCGCGGCAGGACGGTGACGCCTATACGGAAGCATGCCAATACTGGACGTCGATTGAACAGTCCCTTTGGGCGTGT
This sequence comes from Asanoa ishikariensis, assembly GCF_900107455.1. Classification (GTDB taxonomy): domain Bacteria; phylum Actinomycetota; class Actinomycetes; order Mycobacteriales; family Micromonosporaceae; genus Asanoa; species Asanoa ishikariensis. The sequence continues at coordinate 1,354,354 of NZ_FNQB01000001.1, forward strand.
CCGGACGCGACACCCGAAATCGGTGACGTCCCTCCAATGTGAAAGGGCGCCCCCGGGGTGCGAAACCCCAAGAGCGCCCTTCGAAAGAACAGACTGTTACGGGCGACCCATCCCGCGGTACGTCCAGCCGGCCTGGGTCCACAGTGCCGGGTCCAGGCAGTTGCGGCCGTCGATGACCTTCTTGCCGGCGACCAGGTCGCCGAGGGCCACCGGGTCGGCGTTGCGGAAGTCGGCCCACTCGGTCAGCACGCAGACCAGGTCGGCGTCGCGCACCGCGTCGTTGAGGGTGGGCTCGTACGTCAGGTCGGGCGACGCCTTCTTGGCGTTGTCCATGCCCTCCGGGTCGTAGACCCGCACGTCGGCACCGGCCTTTAGCAGCAGCCCGGCGACCGCCAGCGACGGCGCGTCGCGGATGTCGTCGGAGTTGGGCTTGAAGGTCGCGCCGAGCACCGCGATCCGGGCGCCGGACAGGTCCGGACCGGCCGGGCCGGAGCGGCGGCCGAGCAGGTCGGCGGCCAGGTTGAGCACCCGGGTGCGGCGGCGCAGGTTGATCAGGTCGACCTCGTGCAGGAAGCGCAGCGCCTCGCCGGCGCCGAGCTCCTGGGCCCGGGCCTGGAACGCGCGGATGTCCTTGGGCAGGCAGCCACCGCCGAAGCCGACGCCGGCCTGGAGGAACCGGTTGCCGATCCGGGGGTCGTAGCCGATCGCCCGGGAGAGCTGGGTGACGTCGCCGCCGGCGACCTCGCAGACCTCGGCCATCGCGTTGATGAACGAGATCTTGGTGGCCAGGAACGCGTTGGCCGCGACCTTGACCAGCTCGGCGGTGGCGAAGTCGGTGATGACCAGCGGGACCTCGCGGTCCTCGGTCGCCGCCAGGTCGAAGACGCCCTTGTGGGCCGAGTAGAGCAGGCCGTTGGCCCAGTCGCTCTTGACACCGACCACGATGCGGTTGGGGCGCAGCACGTCTTCGACGGCGAAGCCCTCCTGCAGGAACTCGGGGCTCCACGCGACCTCGACACCGAGCTCCGGGGCGACGTGCTTGCCGACCAACTGCTCGATCCACTCGGCGGTGCCGACCGGCACGGTGGACTTGCCGACGATCAGCGCCTTGCGGCTCAGGTGCTGGGCGAGGTTGACGACCGCGGTCTCGACGTAGGTCAGGTCGGCGCCCATGCCGTCGCCCCGCTGCGGGGTGCCGACGCAGATGAAGTGGACGTCGCCGAACTCGGCGGCTTCCTGGTAGTCGGTCGAGAAGCGCAGCCGGCCGGCGGCGATGTTGCGCCGCAGCAGCTCGTCAAGGCCGGGCTCGTGGAACGGGACCACGCCGGCGGCCAGCCCGGCGATCTTCGCCTCGTCGACGTCGAAGCCGAGCACCTCGTAGCCCAGCTCGGCGTAGCAGATGGCGTACGTCGCACCCAGGTAACCGGTGCCGAGGAAGGTCAGCCGCGGGCGGGCGGCACCGGACGGTGGCGTCACCGCCGCGATCGCCGGCATGGGCTGGGTGTTCGGGTACGGGATCGTCACGCCTTGGTTCTCCGCTCACGCTCGGCGGCGCCACTGTGCGCCACGTCGGTTGCCGGGACTGGCCGCGCCCGCACGGCGCGTCAGCTAGGACATCTGTTCTTCTGTCCCGCCGGAGCGGGTTCACCTACGTGCGCAGGCGAGGATAGTGCGTGAGCCTACCCACTGTGCATCCGAGCCAACGTTACCGGTCGGTATCCTCAGCACTGGGCCGGATAGACACATGCCCGACGCACGCTACCGGTGGCGTAGTCCGCCGGCCAGGGGAGGGCTGCAATCATGACACAGGGTTCGTTCGACGTTTACCTACTGCCAGAAGAGCACAGCACGATCAGGGCCGCGGTACGCGAACTGTGTGATGCCCGCGTCGCCCCCAACGCCGCGCACGCGGACGAGACCGGCGACTTCCCCAAGGCCTCCTACGAGGCGTTGCGTGCCGCCGACTTCCACGCGCCGCACATCCCGGTCGAATACGGCGGTGCCGGCGCCGACGCCCTGGCCACGGCGATCGTGATCGAAGAGGTGGCCCGCGCCTGTGCGTCGTCGTCGCTGATCCCGGCGGTCAACAAGCTGGGCACGATGCCGCTGTTGCTGGCCGGCTCCGACGCGGTCAAGGCCGAGTTCCTCCCGCCGGTCGCGCGGGGCGAGGCGATGTTCTCGTACTGCCTGTCCGAGCCCGACGCGGGCAGCGACGCCGTGTCGATGACGACCCGGGCGGAACGGTCCGGCGACGGCTGGGTGCTCAACGGGGTCAAGCGCTGGATCACGAACGCCGGTGTGTCGGAGTTCTACACGGTCTTCGCGGTCACCGAGCCCGGCGCCCGGTCCCGCGGCATCTCGGCGTTCGTCGTGTCCAAGTCGGATGCCGGTGTGTCCTTCGGCGCACCGGAGAAGAAGTTGGGCATCAAGGGCTCGCCGACTCGCGAAGTTTACTTCGACAATGTGCATATTCCGGATTCGCGCCGGATTGGCGAGCCGGGCACCGGCTTCGCCACCGCGATGCGCACGCTCGACCACACCCGGGTCACCATCGCCGCACAGGCGGTCGGCATCGCCTCCGGTGCGCTCGACTACGCCCTCGGATACGTGAAGGAGCGGCACCAGTTCGGCAAGCCGATCGCCGACTTCCAGGGCATCCAGTTCATGCTCGCGGACATGGGCATGAAGCTCACCGCCGCCCGCGAGCTCACCTACGCGGCGGCCGGGCGGTCCGAGCGCGGCGACGCCGACCTGACCTACTTCGGGGCGGCCGCCAAGTGCTTCGCGTCCGACGCCGCCATGGCGATCACCACCGACGCGGTCCAACTGCTCGGGGGGTACGGCTACACCCGTGACTACCCCCTCGAACGGATGATGCGCGACGCCAAGATCACGCAGATCTACGAGGGCACCAACCAGGTCCAGCGGGTCGTGATGGCCCGCCAGCTCCTCAACGGCGTCGGCTGACCCTCTTCGGCCGGGTGCGCGGCACTCAGAGGCGGCGGGTGGCGTCCGGGTCGCTGGGTGGCGTGGTCGGCGTGGCATGGCCGGGTGGTGGATAGGCGGCCGGTGGCGGCGGCGTGCCGTGCAGCGGCCGGGTGCGGCCGTCCGGCGCGGCCCGGTCGCTCGACTCGTCGCTGTCCGGACCGGGCTCCTCGGCCGGTTTCAGCACGGTCGTCTGCTCGTCGCCGTCCGCGTCGTCGCTCGTCGCCGGCCGCAGCAGCGTGGTCTGTTCCTCGCTGTCCGGGGCGGGCCTCGCCGACGGTCCCAGCAACGTCGTCTGCTCGTCGCCGTCCGGGTCGAGGCGGGTCGTCTCGTCGTCCGTCAGCCGGGTGGTCTCGTCCTCCGCCGCCGGGGGCGGCGTGAGTCGAGTGGTCTCGTCCGTGGCCGGCGGCGGCGTGAGCCGGGTGGTCTCGTCGGTGGCCGGGCTCAACCGGGTCGTGGCGTCGGTGCCGCCGAGCCGGGTGGTGGCGTCCGTGGCGTCGGCCGCGTCGCTGGCGCCCGGCTGGCGGGGCACGTGCGGGGTGAACCGCGGCGGCGGTGGTGGCGGCGTCCGTTCGCTGCCAGGCGGGCGGGGCGGCGTGCGCTGGCTGGCCGGCGGGCGCGGCGGCGTCGTCCAGGCACTGGCCCCGGCGATCGTCGGCCCGGCGGTCGCCGGCCCGGCCGTCGGCGGTGGGGCGGGCGTTGGCGGTGGGGCGGCCGTCGGGCGGGGTGGCGGCGGAGCGCTCTGCCCGGAGGGTGGCGGCGGCCCGGGCGGCCCGCTGGCCGGCGCGGCCGAGGTCGGCACGGGGACCGGCGGCACTCCGTACCCCTGGCCGTAGAGCGCACCGGTGGCGTAGGGACCGGCCGGCGATCCGGGAGCCGCGGCGAACGCCGGCGAGGTCGGATAGGCCGGCGGGTAGCCGGGTGGCGGGGCGACCGTGGCGCCTGGATAGATCGGCTGCGTGGGCAACGCCGGCGCCGGATGCCGCTGCCAGCGCCGCGGGCTGGTCACGGTCAGCAGCAGCAGCGTGCCGACCACCGGGCCGATCGCCACGATCGGATTGACCAGGCCGGCCGGGCGGCCGAACACGGAGGCCGTGAACAGCTCACGGAACAGTCCCGGGTCCTGGCCCGCCCACACGCTGACCACGATGAACGCCAGCCCCGCCGTCGCGGGACCGACCGGGGAGAGCCGGGTCAGCACGAGCAGGGTGAGTAGCACCCCGGCCGCGGCGAGTGCCGCGTAGCCGCCGACCATCCGCAGGTCGAAGCGCCCGACACCGATCGAGACCTCGTTCATCCCGTAGCCGGACAGCACCCAGATGGCCGGGGCCAGGAGCAACGACAAGAGCAGCGAACCGAGATGGCGCATCGGGCCTCCCGCGGGGCTGCGGTCGATCCGGTGGATCGACCCAGGTGAAGCGCACCGTACCCCGAGGGAGCGACGAACTCTGTCGCCTATTCGGCCTTACCGTCCGGGCGGTACGGCACCGGCGGTGACGACCACGGTGAGCCCCCGGCGGTGGGCGTTCCGCCGAACGACTCCGTCCGGGGCGCCGGCACGTCGGCCGGCGGGTAGGCCAGCGTCGGCGGGCGGGAGTCCGGGTCGGTGCTGAAACCGCCTGCGAACAGGTCCGGGTCGGTGTCGTCCACACCGGACGTCGCGGTCGCGGTGGTGGCGACCGGCCAGCGGCGCCAGCGCTGCACGCTGAACGCCGCCATGGCCAGCAGCAGGCCGAGGAACAGCAGCGTGCCGTTGTCGAGCGGCAGGCGAAGCTGCAGCGGGTCGCCGAACAGCCGCCAGCCGCCCGGCACCGCGGACCGCACCCGCAGCGGGGCGATGAACATGCCCACGTACGGCGCCATCAGCAGCAGGCCGGCGATCAGCGGACCAAGCGGCGACCAGCGCAGCGTGGCGAGCACGCCGAGAGCGATCCCGGCGGCGGCGAGGTAGACCGCGGGCTCGATCAGCCGGGCGGTGTTGAACGCGGAAGTGTCGGCCCAGGTGGTGATCGTCGAAGTCGATCCGTCCTGGCCGAGCGCGAGCAGAATCCAGACCAGCGGCGCGGCGACGATGCCGGCGAGCAGGCTCCACAGATGACGCACGCGAGCACCGTACCGGAGCGCGTTCCGGACCGTGAATGTGTGCGCGGCACCCACATGTCAGCGCCCTCGCATAGGGGAGGATGGCCGAATGAGCAACGAGGTGTTGTGGACGCCGCCGTCCGACGTACGCCAGACCAGTCGGATCGGCCACTACCTGCAATGGCTCGAACGCGAGCGGGGTCTGGCGTTCGCCGACTACGAGGCGTTGCGGCTGTGGTCTGTCCAGAACATCCCGGATTTCTGGAGTTCGATCTGGGACTACTTCGAGGTGGTCAGCCACACACCGCCGACCGCGACCATCGGTGATCGGCACATGCCCGGCACGCGGTGGTTCCCGGGCGCGACGCTCAACTACGCCGAGAACGTGCTGCGGATGCCCGGCCGGGCCGGCGACGACCCCGCCGTGATCGCGCACGGCCAGACCCGGGCGCCACAGACCCTGACCAAGGACGAGCTACGCGACGCGGTGCGGCGGTGCGCCGCGGGTCTGCGCCGGCTCGGTGTCGGGCCGGGTGACCGGGTCGCGGCGTACGCGCCGAACATCCCCGAGACGTACGTGCTGATGCTGGCCTCGGCCAGTCTGGGCGCGATCTTCTCGTCCTGCGCACCCGAGTTCGGCACGCGCAGCGTCTGCGACCGTTGGCAGCAGATCGAGCCCAAGGTGCTGGTCGCGGTCGACGGCTACCGCTATGGCGACAAGCCGGTCGACCGCGCGGCCGAGGTCGAGGCGATCCGGGCGGCTCTGCCGTCGGTCGAGCACCTCGTGATGATCAACTACCTCGACCCGGCGGCGGGTTCCGGTTGGGACGAGCTCACCGCTCCCACCGACGAGCCGCTGACCTTCGCGGCGCTGCCGTTCGACCACCCGCTCTACGTGCTCTACTCGTCGGGCACCACCGGGCTGCCGAAGCCGATCGTCCACGGTCACGGCGGCATCCTGCTCGAGCACCTCAAGATGCTCGCGCTGCACCACGACCTCGGCCCGGCGGACCGGTTCTTCTGGTTCACCACCACCGGCTGGATGATGTGGAACTTCCTCGTCTCCGGCCCGGCGGTCGGCGCCACGATCGTGCTGTTCGACGGCAACCCCGGCGCGCCGAGCCTCGACACGCTGTGGGCAATGGCGGAAGAGACCCGGATGACCTATTTCGGGACGTCCGCGCCGTTCCTGCTCGCCTGTCGCAAGTCCGGCCTGGTGCCGCGTGTCGACCACGACCTGACCGCGCTGCGCGGGCTCGGCTCGACCGGCGCTCCGCTGCCGCCGGAAGGCTTCGCCTGGGTGTACGCGGACGTCAGCGACACGCTCCAGCTCCAGTCGCTGTCCGGTGGCACCGACGTGTGCACCGGCTTCGTCGGCGGGGTGCCGCTGCTCCCGGTGCGATCCGGTGAGATCGCCTGCCGGGCGCTCGGCGCGGCGGTCGAGGCGTTCGGGCCGGACGGCATGCCGGTGCGCGACCAGCTCGGCGAGTTGGTGATCACCGAGCCGATGCCGAGCATGCCGGTCGGCTTCTGGAACGACCCGGACGGCAGCCGCTACCGGGAGGCGTACTTCGACGTCTATCCGGGCGTCTGGCGACACGGCGATTGGATCACCATCAACGAGCACGGCGGCTGCGTGATCACCGGCCGCTCCGACGCCACCCTCAACCGCGGCGGCGTGCGGCTGGGCACGTCGGAGTTCTACTCCGTGGTCGAAGGGCTGCCGGAGATCGCCGACTCGCTGGTCATCCACCTGGAGGACAGCGAGGGTGGCGCCGGTGAGCTGCTGCTGTTCGTGGTCACCACGGACGAGCGCGACCTCGACGGCGACCTGACCGCCAAGATCGCGAAAGAGCTGAAGACCGCCCTGTCGCCGCGGCACGTCCCGGACGCGGTCTACCGGATCCTGGGCGTACCCCGCACCCTGTCCGGCAAGAAGCTCGAGGTGCCGGTCAAGAAGATCCTCACCGGCACGCCGGCGGAGAGCGCGGCGGCCAAGGGCGCGCTGGCCAACCCGGAGTCGCTGGCCGCGTTCGAGAAGCTGGCCCGCGAGGGCGTCAGCTGAGGTCGCGGGTGACCTGCTCGCTGGCGATCCGGCCGGCGAGCTTGGCGCGGTCGAGGTTGCCGCAGAGCACGATGCTGGCTCCGGCGGCCAACGGCGCCAGCAGCCAGTCGCGCGGCTCGGGGTGGGTCGCCGCGTCGATCAGCACCCGGTCGCCGGGTTGCAAGCCGAACGGGTCTTTCCTCGACCATTCGGAAGAGCCGCGGGGGTACGCGGCGAAGACGTCACCGTAGGCCCGGACCGCCACGGTGTAGTCCTGCCAACCCGAGGGCACCTCGCGCATCGGCAGGGCGAGCGGGTGCAGTGACAGCGCGTAACGATCGCCGGCCGACCAGTCGTCGGCCTCGGCGACCCGCGCCTCGGTGGCGAACAGGACGTCGACGGGTCCGGGTGTCGTGGTGACCTCGACGCCCGCCGCCCAGCAGCCGAGCAGCACGGCGGCGGTCTGCCAGTGCGGTGGCAGCAGCACGCCGGCCCGGTCGCCGTCGCCCAGCCCGGCGCCGTCGACCAGCAGGTTCGCGGTTTTCTCGACCCAGTTGTCGAGCGTGGCGCCGGACAGTTCGGTCCGTTCGCCGGTCGCATCGTCGTACCAGGTCAAAAGCGGTCTTGTCGGATCTCGGCGGATTGCCGCCGCGAACATCCGGGCGATTTCGTCCGCGCTCTCTTCGGCCATCGGTCGCACCTCACCGGCTAGGCATCGATCGTTCGCCGTGTCGTCACGGTGTCACCGGCTCCGACCCGTCGCTGGCTCAGCGTAGGCTTGGCACCAAAGTGGCCTGGCACACACCGCACCCTTGAGGAGCCCGCACCGTGACTTCCGGTCCGCCCCGCGTACTCGTCGACGCCACCAGCGTTCCCGCTGACCGCGGCGGCGTGGGCCGCTACGTCGACGGGCTTCTAGGCGCGCTCGGCAAGGTCATCGGCTCTGAGGTGGAGCTCGCGGTGGTGGGCCTGCGCACCGACGCGGAGCGTTACAGCCGCATGCTGCCCGCGGCCGAGGTGGTCGCCGCGCCGGCCGCGGTCGCGCACCGCCCCGCCCGGCTCGCCTGGGAGCAGACCGGCCTGCCGCTGCTGGCCCAGCAGGTCGGCGCCGACGTGCTGCACTCGCCCTTCTACACCTGCCCGCTGCGGGCCGGCTGCCCCGTGACGGTGACCGTCCACGACGCCACGTTCTTCACGGAGCCGGAGCACTACGACAAGTCCCGGCGCACCTTCTTCCGCAGCGCGATCAAGACCTCGCTGCGCCGCGCACACCGCGTGATCGTGCCGAGCAAGGCGACCCGTGACGAGCTGATCCGGCTGCTCGACGCCGACCCGACCCGGGTCGACGTGGCCTACCACGGCGTCGACCCGACCGCGTTCCACCCGCCGACCGCCGAGGAGAAGGCCCGCGTCGCCGCTCGCCTCGGCCTGGCCGGCACCGACTACGTCGCGTTCCTGGGTGCCAAGGAGCCCCGCAAGAACGTGCCGAGCCTGATCCGCGGGTGGGTCAAGGCGGTGCACGACCGGCCCAACCCGCCCGCGCTGGTGGTCGCCGGCGGCCAGGGCCACGACGACGACATCGACCGTGCGGTCGCCGACGTGCCCGGCCACCTGCGTCTGCTCCGCCCCGGCTACCTGCGCTACGCCGACCTGCCCGGGTTCCTGGGTGGCGCGCTGGTCGCGGCGTACCCGAGCTTCGGTGAGGGCTTCGGCCTGCCGATCCTCGAGGCCATGGCGTGCGCCGTGCCGGTGCTGACCACGCCCCGGCTGTCGCTGCCCGAGGTCGGCGGTGACGCGGTGGCGTACACGAGCGAAGATCCTGACCAGATCGCGATCGACCTGGCCTCGCTGCTCGACGACGAACCCCGCCGGATGGCGTTGGGCAAGGCCGGCTTCGACCGGGCCAAGGAGTTCACCTGGGAGTCCAGCGCCGAGGTGCACATCGCGGCCTGGCAGCGGGCGCGCGCGTGACCGGTCAGTTTGCGGCGGTCCGGCATGATGTCCCGATGCACGCCGTGATCCTCGCCGGTGGCAGCGGCACTCGACTGTGGCCGTTGTCCCGACTTCACCAGCCCAAGTTCCTCCATCCGCTGTCCGGCAGCCCGATGTCGCTGTTGCAGGCGACGGTCGAGCGGGTCGCGCCGCTGGCCGGTCCGGAGCAGACGATGGTGGTGACCGGCGCGGCCCACGCGGCATCCGTGGCCCGGCAGCTCACCGCGCTGCCCGAGGAGAACATCCTGGTCGAGCCGTCCGCGCGGGACTCCTGCGCGGCGATCGGGCTCGCGGCGGCGTTGATCGCCCGGCACGACCCGTCGGCGATCATGGGCGCTTTCGCCGCCGATCACCTGATCACCAACCCGGCCCAGTTCGTCCAGGTGGTCCGCCAGGCGGTGGCCGGTGCCGAGCGCGGGTTGCTGATGACCATCGCGATCAAGCCGACCCGCCCGGAGACGGGCTACGGCTATCTGCGCTGCGGTGCCGAGGTCGGCCCGGGTCCGGTGCGGATGGTCGAGGCGTTCGCCGAGAAACCGGCGTACGAGCTGGCCAAGCAGTACGTCGAGTCCGGCGATTACCTGTGGAACGCCGGCATGTTCGTCTGGCGGGTCGACGCGTTCCTCGCGGAGCTCGCCCGCCAGCAACCGAGCCTGCACGACGGCCTGTGCCGGGTCGCTGCCGCCTGGGACCAGCCCGACCGCGACGAGGTCCTCACGGCCGTCTGGCCGACCCTGACGAAGATCTCGGTCGACTACGCGGTGATGGAGGGTGCCGCGGCGGCCGGCAAGGTCGGCACGGTGCCCGGCGACTTCGGCTGGACCGACGTCGGCGACTTCCAGACCCTGGGCGACGTGTTGCCCGGCGACTCGCGCGGCAACGTGGTGCTCGGCGGCGGCGCCGACCACCCGGGTGAGAAGCCCGGCGTGCTGCTGCGCGACACCGACCGCCTGGTCGTCGTGCCGCACTCGGGCCGCCTGGTGGCCGCGCTGGGCGTCGAAGATCTGGTGATTGTCGACACGCCCGACGTGGTGCTGGTCTGCTCCCGCGCGCGCTCCCAAGAGGTCAAGCAACTAGTGGACGAGTTGAAAGCCCGAGGCGACGAGGGATTTTGCTAGCCGAGGTTCTTTAGGCTGATCGCATGACCGCGCCATTGCGCCATGTGGAGTTGTCCGTCGCCGGCAACGAGGCCAGCGACCTGCTGCCCGTACTCTCGCCATCTTTGTTGGAAGCCCACGGCGCGCGTCGTGGCCTGTGGACGGTGCTGGACGAGGGCCCGGTCGAGGCGTGCGTGGCTCTGCTCGTGCAGGACCACGAGGGCCGCTGGGCCGCACACCACCAGGGCTTCGACGCCGGGGCGGAAGCCGGCCGCACCGAAGACGGCGAGGCGCTGGCGCACCGCGACGGCTGGGTCTACGTGGTCGGCTCGCACTTTGGCTCCAAGGGCGGCCCGCTGCGGCCGAAGCGCGCGTTCTTCGCCCGGTTCCGCGAGGCCGACGCCGCCCGCGGGGTGGTGAAGCTGCACGTGGTGCGCAACCAGTTGCGGCTGCACCGGGCGATCAACGACGCGCTGCTGGACGCCGACATCAGCCCGCTGCCGCCCGGCGAGCGGGTGCAGCGGCAGTTCATCCGGGAAACCCAGGTCCGCGGCGCGGCGAAGGCGAAGAGCTGGACCTCGCGGGTGATCATCGGGGATCTGCCGGTCAACGTCGAGGCGGCGGCGTTCACGCCGGCCGGCACGCTGCTGCTCGGGCTGCGCTTCCCGGTGACCCAGGACGGCGAGCCGATCCTGGTCGAGATCTCCGGTGTCGAGGGGATGTTCGACGCCGACCCGCGCACCTGGCCCGCGGTGGTCCGGGCGTACGCGCTGACCGGCGTCACCCCACCCGGCACCCTGACGGGCTTCCGCGCCCTGACCGCTGTCGACGGCGGTTTCGAGGCGGTCGTCGGTTCGATCGACGCGCTCGGCAAGGGCTCGGTGCTGCTCGACGACCACCCGACGGGCGGAGACATCACGTGTACGCACGTGCGGTTCGCCCTGGGCTCCAACAGCCGGGTGGCCGGCGAGGTGGTCGACGACCTGGCGCCGTTCCACAACGTCGAAGGAATCGCGGTGGTCGACGGTGAGCGGATCTACGTGACGGACGAGGACCACCGCATCGCGCTCTGGCACGACTAGGTTTTAGTCGAGCATCGCCCGGCCCAGCGGGGTCAGGGTGTGCACCATGGTGTTGCCGTCGCGGCGGCTGACCAGCAGACCGGCGTTGCGCAGCACGGCGGCGTGCTGGCTGGCGGCGGCAGCCGAGACTTCGAGCCGGCGGGCGATCTCGCCGGTCGAGCAGCCGCCGGCGACGACCTCGAGCACCCTGGCCCGGGTGCGGCCGAGCAACGCGGCCAGGGCCGGCCGCCCGGGCTCCGCCGGCTGGTCGAGGCCGCCGAGCCGCTCCACCGGGTAGACGAGCACCGGCGGCAGATTCGGGTCGACGAGACTGACCGGGGTACGCGCGCAGAAGAACGCCGGCACCAGCAGCAGCCCGCGGCCGTCGAGGTAGAGGTCCCGGTCGGCCGGATAGTGGCGGACCTCCAGCACCTGCCCGTCCCACCGCATCGCCGGCCGCAGGCTGGTCAACAGCCCGTCCGCCCCGTCGGCGAGCATGGCCCGGGCCCGCTGGCTCCGGTCGGCCTCGACCGCGCTCTCGATCCGGCTCCAGTAGGGAGCGAGCGCCAGCGCCCGGTAGTCCTCCATCGACGCGGTCAGCCGATGCAAGGTGGCGACGTCACCGCGGGCCAGGTCTCCCGCGCTGGCCGGCAGCCGATTGCCGGCTGCCAACAGGGTCAGGTCCCGCCGCAGGTTGGCAGCCGGGGTAGACCGGATCGCGTCCAGCCCCGGCAGCAGCCCGGCGCGGCTCTCGAACGGGGTGAGGAAGTCCGGGAAGTAGCCCTGCGGCGGGTTGAGCGCGAACAACAGCCGGACGCTGGCGCCGTCGTCGCCGTGCCGGAGCCCTGCCGCGACCTCGCGCCGCCAACCGGCCAACAGCGGGTCCCGGTCGGCCCGGCGGCCCTGGAAGAGCTGCAGGCTGAGAATCAGTTCCCAGACCGGATCCGCACCCGGCGCGACGCGGGTGCGCGCGACATCGTCACGGGTGAAATGGATCCGCAGCACGGTCTCGTGGGCTCCGGGAGGGGGTGACGGGCGGGCTTCCGTGGATGTGAGCGTACCGGTTGACCTCAATGTTTCAGCTCTGGCTGAAAGTCCTCGCACTCGCCGTGCGGTTTGGCCATGCTCGTGTTAGCGCCCACATAGCGGGGCGGCATTGCCGCCCGGCCGACCACCAACGAGGGCCCGCGACCGCACGTCGTGGAGGTGGCGGCCGGGCGTGCCTGCGCGTCGACCTTCCTCCCGGGTCCGCGCTACTGCGGCACCACCCGCCACGACGTGGGGGCCTGGCGGGTGGTGCCGCCATGGCCTGCCTGGTCGACACCCTCGTCGACCGTGGCGAGGGTTGCACCGCCGCGGTGACACAAGCCGCCCGCGACCCGTCTGGGTCCCGCCACGGGTCGCGGGCCTTCGCAGGCGCCCTCCGTTGCGCGAGGTTCGGGGTTGCCTGCCCTCGGACCTTGGCTGGCTGTATTGGCGTGCCAGCTTTGGATCGTGGGCCTTGGCCGTCTGCAGATCTCCGGATGCCGCCTTCGCTGGCATGCCGGGTCTTGGCTGCGCCTGCGGGCTGGCATGCCGGCTCTTGGCTGCGCCTGCGGACTCCGGCCGGCCCTTCTGGCTACTGGCTCCGACTGCGCGTTCGGAACCTTGGCTCGTCGCGTCAGAGCGTCGGCTCTGGTTGACGCGAGCCCCCAGACGTCGGTCGGATTTGGTTGCGGACACGAATCGGGGGCAGCGGGTCCGGCGTGGTGCCGGGCCTGCTGCCCCCGAGTTCGGTGTCAGCGGATGTTGGGCCGGGTCGGCTCGTCTCCGGTAGCGGCCGGCGGGGGCGCGGAGCCGGCACTCGGCTGCTGGCTGGCCGGGTTGATCACCTGCGTGCGCTCGTCCTCCGGCGTGGGGATCGCTGTGGTGGGCTCGTCCACCTGGGCGACGGGCGCCGGCTGGCTGGCCGGTGCCGGCGGTGCCGGCGGTGCCGAGATCGTCTGGGTCGCTTGCGGCGCGCCCGAGCCCGGGACCGGCGGGGCCGAGATCGGCGGAGCCGTGATCGTCTGGGTCGCCTGCGGCGCGCCCGCACCCGGCACCGGCGGCCAGGTCGCCGGCTCGGCCGACGACGCGGACGGACCAGCGGGCGGGTATGCGCCGGGCTGACCCGGTGCGCCCGGACCAGCCGTGGGCTGGCCACCCGGAGTGGCGGGACCGCCCAGGCCGGGAGCCGCACCCGGGTAGGCCGGCGGCGGCGGGTAGCCGGGCTGACCGTACGCGGCGGGTGCGCCGTACCCGGGCTGACCGGGCTGGCCCTGCCCGTAACCCGGCTGCCCAGGACCGGGCTGCGGGTAACCAGCCGGTGCGCCATACATGCCGGGTTGGGGCTTGGGGCGCGGCACGTAGTAGAGGGTCCGCCAGACCTTGTAGATCAGGAACCCGGCGGCCGCGAAGATGCCCGCGTACGCGATGCGGACCAGCAGGCCCGTGAACGCCGCCCGGACCTCGCCGTCGACCAGCGAGCCGAACAGCCAGGCCAGCAGCGCGATCACGCCGAACACGGCGGAGACGGCATATTCGGCCAGCGCCACCTGCGTGACCAGCTTGGCGCGCGGCACGGCGGGCTTGAGGTGTGTGGCCAAGAGCACCGCCAGCAGGGGCAGCACGATCGCCTCGATGCCCGCGAAGTCGAAGAAGCTTCCGCCGGCCCGGCTGGAGAACCCGACATTCGCCGAATAGGGCACGAGCAGATCGATGAGCCCCACGAACAGCAGGACAGCGTTGGCGCCGACCAGCACCAGGGCGATCAACTCGCGCCAGGGTTTGGTGATCTGATTGGCCGAGGTCTGTTCAGTCGACCCGGCCTCGGGTTGGGTGGTCACGGCTCCCCCTGGGGCGATGACGGAAGATGGCTTTCGTGAGCGTAGTCGCCCGGACGCCGGGAAACCGGCAGTGTAGGTAAGGATTGCCGAATGCACATCGTCGTTTTGGCTGGTGGAATTGGCGGCGCTCGGTTCTTGACCGGCGTCCGGGCTTATGCCCGAGAAACCGGTGCCGAGGTGACCGCGATCGTCAACGTCGGCGATGACGTCACCATGCACGGCCTGCGGATTTGTCCGGACCTCGACAGCGTCATGTATACCCTGGGTGGCGCCGCCGACCCAGAACGCGGTTGGGGACGCGTCGGCGAGACCTGGGCGGTCAAGGACGAACTGGCCGCGTACGCCGCAGAGCCGACCTGGTTCGGTCTTGGTGACAAGGACATCGCCACCCACCTGGTGCGCAGTCAGATGCTGAACGCCGGCTACCCCCTCTCCGCCGTCACCGAGGCGCTCTGCCAGCGCTGGCAACCGGGCGTGCGCATGCTGCCGGCGACCGATGACCGGTTCGAGACGCACGTGGTGGTCGACCTCGACGGCGAAAAGGCGATCCACTTCCAGGAATGGTGGGTGCGCCACCGCGGCGACGTGCCGACCAAGCGCTTCGTGTTCGTCGGTGCCGACACCGCGAAGCCGGCCGCCGGCGTGCTCGAGGCGCTGGCGACCGCCGACCTCGTGCTGGTCGCGCCCAGCAACCCCGTGGTCAGCATCGGCCCGATTCTGGCCGTGCCAGGCCTGCGCGCCGCGCTGACCGCTCCCGTCGTGGGCTTCTCGCCGATCATCGGTGGCAGCCCGGTGCGCGGCATGGCCGACAAGTGCCTGGCCGTGCTGGGAGTGGCGTGCACGGCGGCCGCAGTCGGCGGGATGTACGGGGCACGCGGCGACGGCGGCATCCTCGACGGCTGGCTGGTCGACAGCACCGACGCCGGCGCCTCGGTGGCCGGGGTCACGGTCAAGGCGGTGCCGCTCTGGATGACCGACGAGCAGACCACGGCCGATATGGTCCGCGCGGCCGTCGAACTGGTATGACTGCTGCTGACGCGGTAGCGGGTGGCGGGGGAGTGGGCATGCGACTCGAAGTGTTGCCAGTCGAGGGCATCGGCGACGTGCGCCCGGGCGACGACCTCGCGGCGGCGATCACCGCCGCGGCGCCGTGGCTGCGCGCCGGCGACGTGCTGGTGGTGACGAGCAAGATCGTGTCGAAGGCGGAAGGCAGCCTGGTCGACGTCCCGATCGACGGTGACGAGCGCGTGGTGGCCCGCGACGAGGTGCTGCGAGCCGAGACCGCCCGCCCGGTGGCTCGCCGTGGGCAGACCCGGATCGTGCAGACCCATCACGGCTTCGTGATGGCCTCGGCCGGCATCGACGCCTCGAACGTCGACCGCGCCCACCTGGTGCTGCTGCCCAAGGACCCGGACGCCTCGGCCCGCGCCCTGCGCACCACCCTGCGCGAGCGGCACGGTCTCGATGTCGCCGTTGTGATCTCCGACACGATGGGCCGACCGTGGCGCAACGGGCTCACCGACGTCGCACTCGGCGCCGCAGGGATCCCGGCGATCCGCGACCACCGCGGCGAGGTCGACCCGTACGGCAACGAGCTGTCCATCACCCAGATGGCCGTCGTGGACGAGCTGGCCGCGGCCGGCGAACTGGTCAAGGGCAAGTGCGCACAGGTGCCGGTTGCGGTCGTACGCGGATATCTGGACCCACCCCTGCCGGAGGCCGACGGCGACGGCGCGGCCGTCCTGGTCCGCGGTGCTGATCAGGATCTGTTCTCGCTCGGCACGGCCGAAGCCCGCGCCGAGGGACTCCGGGCCGCGGCCCGCCTGTCCGACCATGGCCAACCCCCCTTCCCCGCGCTCGATGAGCTCAACCTCGAGAAGGCGCTGACCCGCGCCTTGGCGACGATCACTCCCGGATCGACGGCGACGTTCGCCGCCGACCTGCTCCCCGGCGACGGCGACCGCATGGGCCGTTGCCGCGTCGTGTGCCGGCCGGCGGACTCCACCGGTGCTGCTCTGGTGTCGTTGGGCGCCGACGTGCAGCGCCTGCGCGCCGCCCTGGCCGCCGAAGGGCTCGGTTCCATGATGGAGACCACCGAGGACGGTCACGGGCCACACGTGGTGGTCACTGTCCGCTGAGGCGGCGCTCGCTCCGAGTTGAGTTCGCTCATACCTCTTCATCGGATCGAGGCGGTCGGATGGTTCCCGATCAGCCAAGATTCTTTCGCGGTGACCGTCGCCACGGAATCCTGTCGGTGACACGGCCTACGCTTCAACGGTGGCTGATCTGATCCCGACCCCGCACACACCGCCGACCGCGGCGAGCATCCGGCGGGCACTGGCGCGTGCCGCGGACGGCAAGGCGCTCGACCAGGGCGAGGCGGCGGACCTCATGGCCGCGCGCGGTGAGGCACTAGACGAGCTGCTGGGCATCGCCGGGGCCATCCGTGACGCGGGCCTGCGTGACGCCGGGCGGCCGGGCGTCGTGACGTACTCGCGCAAGGTCTTCATCCCGTTGACCCGCCTGTGCCGGGACCGTTGCCATTACTGCACCTTCGCCACCGTGCCGCACCGGCTACCGGCCGCCTTCCTCGACCGCGACGAGGTCGTCGCGATCGCCCGCGAAGGCGCCGCGCAGGGCTGCAAGGAAGCGCTGTTCACCCTCGGCGACCGGCCCGAGGAGCGCTGGCCGGCGGCGCGCGAGTGGCTCGACGCGCGGGGTTATGACTCGACCCTCGACTACGTCCGGGCCAGCGCGATCGCGGTGCTCGAAGAGACCGGCCTGTTGCCGCACCTCAACCCGGGCGTGCTGAGCTGGGCCGAGCTTCAGCGCCTCAAGCCGGTCGCGCCGAGCATGGGCATGATGCTCGAGACCACCGCGACTCGGCTGTGGTCCGACAAGAGCGGCCCGCACTTCGGCTCACCCGACAAAGAGCCGGCGGTTCGGCTGCGGGTCCTCGACGACGCGGGCCGGGTCGGTGTCCCGTTCACCACCGGCATCCTGATCGGCATCGGCGAGAACCTGGTCGAGCGCGCCGACTCGTTGTTCGCGATCCGCCGCTCGGCCCGCGAATACGGCCACATCCAGGAAGTCATCATCCAAAACTTCCGGGCCAAGCCCGACACAGCGATGCGCGGCATGCCCGACGCCGAGTTGCTCGACCTAGCCGCGACGATCGCGGTCAGCCGGGTCATCCTCGGCCCCGGCGCTCGCATCCAGGCACCGCCCAACCTGATCGAAGGCGAATACGACCTGCTGCTGCGCGCCGGCATCGACGACTGGGGCGGCGTCTCGCCGGTCACCCCCGACCACGTCAACCCGGAACGCCCCTGGCCGATGATCGACGACCTCGCCGCCCGATCGGCCGCCTCCGGTTTCACGCTGCGGGAACGACTGACCATCTATCCAGAATACGTACGCCGCGGCGACCCCTGGCTAGACCCGCGGCTCGCCGGCCACGTGGCGGCGCTGGCCGAGCCGGTCAGCGGGCTGGCGGCCGAGGGCACGCTGCCGGTCGGCCGGCCCTGGCAGGAGCCCGACGAGGCGTTCGTGCCCGGCGGTCGCACCGACCTGCACGCGACGATCGACACCACGGGCCGCACCGGCGACCGCCGAGGCGACTTCGACTCCGTCTACGGTGGCTGGTCCGAGGTAGCCGAGCGCATCGCGCCCGAAGCCATCGACCTGGGCCGCGGGGCTTTGGCTGAGCGGCAGCCCTCCGACGTCCTCGAAGGCCTGCGCCTCGCGGCCACCGACCCGGCAGCGCTGTTGGAGGAGCGGCACGAGGCGGCGACCATGGCACTCTTCACCGCCGATGGCACCGCGCTCGACGAGCTGTGCCGCATCGCCGACGACGTCCGCCGCGACACCGTAGGCGACGACGTGACCTACGTGGTCAACCGCAACATCAACTTCTCGAACGTCTGCTACGTGGGCTGCCGCTTCTGCGCCTTCGCCCAACGCGAACGCGACGCCGACGCCTTCCGTCTCTCGGTCGACCAGGTAGCCGACCGCGCCGAAGAAGCCTGGGCGGCCGGCGCCACCGAGATCTGCATGCAGGGCGGCATCGACCCGAAGCTGCCGGTGACCGCATATGCCGAGATGGTCCGCGCGATCAAACAACGGGTGCCAGGCATGCACGTCCACGCCTTCTCACCCATGGAGATCGTCACCGGCGCCGCGAAGGGCGGCATGCCGGTCCGCGAGTGGCTGGAAAGCCTGCGCGAAGCCGGCCTGGACACGATCCCGGGCACAGCGGCGGAGATCCTCGACGACGACGTGCGCTGGGTCCTGACCAAGGGCAAACTCCCGGCCGCCACCTGGGTCGACGTGGTTTCGACGGCACACGAGCTAGGCATCCGATCAAGCTCCACGATGATGTACGGGCACGTCGACCACCCCCGCCAATGGCTAGGCCACTTCCGGGTGCTGGCGGGGGTGCAGGACCGCACGGGCGGCTTCACCGAGTTCGTAGCCCTACCGTTCGTCCACACCAACGCCCCCATCTACCTGGCCGGCATCGCCCGCCCGGGCCCAACCTGGCGAGAAAACCGAGTAGTCCACGCGATGGCCCGACTACTCCTGCACGGCCGCATCTCCAACATCCAGTGCTCCTGGGTAAAACTCGGCGACGAGGGCACGGTCGCAATGCTCAACGGCGGCTGCAACGACCTGGGCGGCACGCTGATGGAGGAAACCATCTCCCGCATGGCGGGCTCGGCCAACGGCTCATCACGCACGGTCGAGCAGCTCAAGGCCATAGCCACAGCGGCCGGCCGCCCAGCCCGCGAACGCACCACGGCCTACGGCCTGCACTAACGCGCCATCGGTTGGGGCTGTGCGGGTGGTCCTGGCCTGCGCGGCCGTGCCGTCGGTTGGGTTCCGCGGGTGGTCTTGGTCGGCGCGGACGTGCTCTCGGTTGGTTGTGCGGTGGTTCTGGCCTGTGCGGACGCGCGATCGGTTGGGTTGTGCGGGTGGTCCTGACCTATGCGGCCGTGCCGTCGGGTTCCGCCGGTGGTCTTGGTCGGCGCGGACGCATGATCGGTTGGGTGCGCGGGTGGCTCTGTTCTGCCCGGACGCGCGCTCGGTTGGGTGCGCGGGAGGCCTGGCGGCCGTGGCCGTGCCGTCGGTTGGGACTCCGTGGGTGGCCCGGGACTCGCTTGACCGGAGATTTCGGACGGGCGTCGCGGGTCTGAGCGCGCGTTTGCACATCGTCGCGCGATGTAGGTACCAGGTTCGCCGTGCTGTCGGGATCCCACTGACCCGGGTCGGCCAAGCCTGCAGTCTCGTTGGTCGAGTGATCGATGGCCGTGCGCCGACGGCGACTGCCAGCGCGTGTTCTCGTCTGTCCTTGGTCGTAGCGATCATGTGGAGACGCCTAAGGGAGAAGGCGTGTCGGGCCGGCCGGGCGGGGTGGTCGACGAGGACCGGCCGACCGTAGCGCCGCATCCAGCCGCGCCGCGGGTCACCTCCGCGCCGCCGCGGTCTCCGGGCGCGGCGTTTTCGCCGCGAGGTTCTGCGTGGGTGGGGGATGTCTGCTGCGACGGTGCCCTGCTGGTCGGGCGGTGAACGCCGCCCGTGCGTCGACCGGAGCCGGTCGACGTGCCGGCCGCCTCAAGGCGGAGTCAGCCCTGGCCCTGACGGGCGACGCCCGGCGTCCGCCGGAGCCGGTCGACGTGCCTGGCTGCCTCCGGGCGAGTCGGTCATGGCGCCGCCGACTGTCCGACACCCCGCTCGGGACAGCCGGCGGTCGAGCGGTGAGGTGGTCTAGCGGTCCGAAAGCTGACGTTTCCTACAGCGAACCACCAGGTTTGCATGATCATCTGAGGTGGGTAATGACCCGCCCGATTCGTGCCCTCGACCGGGGGACTAGCGGAGGCCGGGTGGATCAAGCTAGGGATGTCGTGGTTTGATCTCTTATGTGCGGTTGCGGCGTCTGAGCAGGTGGGAAAGTGGTCGATCGTGCGTTACCCGCCTGGGGTCTGGATCGGTAGGGAGCCGAAGGGCCACGGCACCATCCGCGAGTCGCCCACGGCACGCCGGTTCGTGGGCCTATTTATCAGGTTCCGCTTGACGACGCACGCATTACACGCGTGTAATTTCACTGGGGTCGTTCGAACGGGACATGACAAATCGGACCGTACGGGCGAAAAAGTAGGGCCTTCCGCGAGGGGGTTACGCCGGTCGCAGGCCGGCGTGCGAAAGGAGGCAACGTTATGGATGGTGGCCGTGTCGAGGTCGCCGACCTGCTGGGCAACGCGCCGGAGTGGCAGGAGCGTGCACTGTGCTCCCAGACCGACCCCGAAGCGTTCTTCCCGGAAAAGGGCGGTTCGACCCGCGAGGCCAAGCGGATCTGCTCGCGCTGCGACGTCAAGGCCGAATGCCTCGAATACGCGCTCGGCCATGACGAGCGGTTCGGCATCTGGGGTGGCCTGTCGGAACGTGAGCGGCGCAAGCTGAAGCGGCGCGTCGTCGCCTGATCGGGCAACGAACGCCGGCCGGCACCAAGCGCGGAGGGGGAACCCGCGCTGAGGACGGCACAAGAACATATCGGGGACCGAGGGCCATCATCGCTTGCGATGCGGGCCCTCGACCGCATCCGGGGTACGGCCAGTCGGCGACGCAGGGGATCGCGACCAGGCCGTCCTCGCGGTGGGCCGCCGTGGGGTTAGCCCAACCGGCCAAGATCAGCCTGGCGCGGTCAGATCAGCTCAGCTCAGCTCGTCCGGGTCGAGGCCGAGGAGGTTGGCGACCTGCTCGATGATCACGTCGTGGACCAGGTCGGCCAGATCGTCGTGGTCCATCGCGCGGAACTCCAGCGGTCGCCGGTAGAGGACGATCCGCGGCGCCATGTCGGCTCGGCCTGGGCGGCCGGGCAGCAGGCGGGCCAGCGGAACCTCGCCGTCCTCGAGCACGTCGGTGTCGTACACGTTGAGCTCTGGCGGCACGTCCTCCACCGCGAACTCCACCCCGGCGAGCTCCTTGGCGAACCGGTGCTCCAGGGTCTCGACCGTGTCCAAGACAAGATCATCGAAGATCTCTGCCTTGGTACGCGCCAGCGGTACCGTCGCGGGCACCAAACGCCCGCGCAGCCCGCGACCGTGCCGGTCACGGCGCCGACCGGACGCCGGCCGGCGGTTGGCGGGGCTGGTCATCGTGCACCTCCTGGAGAAAAGCAGCCTCAGCCTAGCCCCGCGATCGGCGTGTCGCGGCGCAAGGCGGGGCAACGCCCGGGTGGGAGAGATAACGTGCCGCCGTGAGGTCTCCACGGCGTTGCTCCAGAAACGGCTGTCCCAGGCCGGCTGTCGCCACGCTGACCTACGTTTACCACGAGTCGACCGCCGTCGTCGGGCCGTTGGCCGCCTTCGCCGAGCCTCATACCTATGACCTCTGCGAGCAACACGCCCGCTCCCTCACCGCCCCCCGCGGCTGGGAAGTGGTGCGCCACGAGGGCGAGTTCCAACCACCACCCCCCACGACCGACGACCTGGTCGCCCTGGCCGACGCGGTACGCGAAGCAGCCCGCCCGGGCCGCTACGACGACTACGACGACCTCCCACACGCCGGCCACCAACAAGGCCGCCGCGGTCACCTCCGAGTAATCCCGCCAAGCCAGTAGGACCAGCGGCCGGCTCCGCGAGGATCGGCTCTTCGGCGCAGATCACCGGCAGTGGGCGCATGTCCCGTTGCTCGTCGCCAGTGGGCGGCAGGCAGCAGCTCATCAGGTTGGCAGGCGGCCTCAGCCGCCGACCGGGCCGAGCATTTTGATCGTGTGCGCCGCATTCGGTCAGCCCATGATCGGGTGCAGCAGGTCTGGCACGACACGCCGTCGGGTTCCCCGGCCAGATGCGCATGATCATGGACGAGGTGCGGCCAGGCACTTGGTCTGGTGCACCTGATCATGGAGGTCGGTGCCGCCGGGCGCGCGAGACGAAGATGACGCGCCCGTGCTTGCCGGCACCGTTTTCGGAACGGCAGCAGACGGACCCCTCCCCGCCAGGCGTGACTGGCCGCCGCACGCCGGTACCTCAGTGCCGGCGATAACCAGCAGAATCCGACTGCCGCCGCCCACGAACCACCGTCTGGCGGTTCGGCTAGCCGCTGACCAAACGGTGGATCAGATCCGCTCGGCGTGCGGCGCGGCCTGTGCGGGCCTCGGCCGCGTCGGCGGAGGCCGTCGCTCGCAGGGCCGCGTTGATGCCCAGCCACCGCAACGGCTCCGGCTCCCAAGACCGCGACCGATGCCCCACCCAAGGCAGCTCGACCAGGTCCGACGACACCCCGAGGATCAGGTCAGCCAGCGTCCGACCCGCCAGGTTGCTGGTTCCCACCCCGTCCCCGACGTATCCGCCCGCCCAGGCCAGCCCCGACGCCCGGTCCAGGCCCACCGATGCCGTCCAGTCGCGGGTGACCCCCAGCGGCCCGCCCCATGCGTGTGAGATCTCCGCGACCGGCCCGAGCACCGGAAACAGCGCCCCCAAGGTTTCGCGCAAAGCAGTGAAAACCGAAGGCTCCCGATCGAACGACGGAGAGACCGACGAGCCGAAGTGGTACGGCGCGCCCCGCCCGCCGAAGGCCAGCCGCCCGTCAGCCGTGCGCTGGCCGTAGATGATCAGGTGGCGGAAGTCCGTGAACGTCTCCCGGTCCGCCAACCCGATCGCGTCCCAGGTCGACTCGGGCAACGGAGGCGTCGCCACCATCAGCGAGTAGACCGGCGCCACCGCTCGCCGATAGCCGGGCAGCCCCGCCGTGTAACCCTCCGTCGCCCGGACCACGACCTCGGCCCGCACGGTGCCGAACGGCGTGACCGCAGCGCCCGGCCGCAACGAGGTCACCGGCGTGCCCTCGTAAAGAGAGACCCCGCGCGCCGCGACCACCGACGCCAACCCCCGCACCAACGCCGCCGGCTGGATGGCCGCGCAATGGGGCGTGAACACCCCGCCCAGCACCGACGTCGCCCCGAGCCGGGACGACGCGTCGCCCGCCGACAGCAGCGACACCTCGTCGAACCCGAACGAGGCGTACGACGAGACAGTCGCGGACGCCCGGGAGAGCTGGGCCGGTGACCGGGCCACCGACACCGTCCCGCCCTTGTGGAAGTCGCACGCGATGTTCTCGGCCGCGCACACCCGGCCGACCTCGTCGACGGTCGCGTTCATCGCCTGCTGGAACGCTATCGCCGCCGAGCGGCCGTGGCGCCGGGCCAACGCGGGCAGTGACGACGGCAGCAGCGCCGAACACCAACCCCCGTTGCGCCCGGACGCGCCGAAGCCGGCGTATGCGCTCTCCAGCACCACGACCCGGAGCGACGGATCCAACAAGCTCAGGTAGTACGCCGTCCACAGCCCGGTGAAGCCCGCACCCACGATCGCCACGTCGCACGAGACGGAACCCGGTAGGGGAGGCCGCAACTCCGGCGGCGGGCCCATCCAGTACGAGATCACAGGCGCTGCCACGCCTCCGTCAGCACCGTGCGCAGGATCTGCTCCATCTCGTCGAACTGCTGCTGCTCGCAGATCAGCGGCGGCGCCAACTGCACCACCGGGTCTCCGCGGTCGTCGGCCCGGCAATAGAGACCGGCCTGGAACAGCGCCGACGACAGGAAGCCGCGCAGGAGTCGCTCGGACTCCGCCTCGTCGAACGTCGCCTTGGTCGCCTTGTCCTTGACGAGCTCGATCCCGTAGAAGTAGCCGTCACCCCGGACGTCACCGACGATCGGCAGGTCGAGCAGCTTCTCCAGAGTGGACCGGAAGGCCGCTTCGGTGGCCCGCACGTGACCGGTCAGGTCCTCGCGCGCGAACACGTCCAGGTTGGCCAACGCCACCGCGCACGACACCGGGTGCCCGCCGAACGTGATGCCGTGCGCGAACATCTCCGTCGACGCGAGGAACGGCTCGATCAGCCGGTCCGTCGCGATCATCGCGCCCAGCGGCGCGTACCCGGAGGTCAGGCCCTTCGCCGTGGTGATGATGTCCGGCTGGTAGCCATACCGCTCAGCGCCGAAGTAGTAGCCCAGCCGACCCCAGGCGCAGATCACCTCGTCGGAGACCAGCAGGACGTCATAGGCGTCGCAGATCTCCCGGACACGCGCGAAATACCCAGGCGGCGGCGGGAAGCAGCCACCCGAGTTCTGCACCGGCTCCAGGAAGACCGCTGCGACCGTGTCCGGACCCTCGCGCTCGATAGCCCGGGCGATCTCCTCGGCGGCCCACCGCCCGAAATCAACCTCGGACGAACCGTGCTCCGGCGCCCGGTAGAAGTTCGTGTTCGGCACCTTGATCCCGCCCGGCACCAGCGGCTCGAAGTCGGCCTTGATGCCGGGCAGGCCGGTGATCGACAGCGCGCCCATCGAGGTGCCGTGGTAGGCGATGTGCCGGCTGACCACCTTGTGCTTGTTCGGCTTGCCGACCCGCTTGAAGTAGGCGCGCGCCAGCTTCCACGCCGTTTCGACCGCCTCGGACCCACCGGTCGTGAAGAACACCCGGTTGAGATCACCCGGCGTCAGGGACGCGATCCGCTCCGCCAGCTCGACCGCGGTCGGGTGGGCGTAGGACCAGAGCGGGAAGAACGCCAACTCGGCCGCCTGCTTGGCGGCGGCGTCGGCTAGCTCCGTGCGGCCGTGGCCGGCGTTGACCACGAACAGGCCGGACAGCCCGTCGAGGTAACGGCGGCCCTGGTCGTCCCAGACGTACGCGCCGTCGCCGCGGACGATCGTGGGTACCTCCCCGTCGCGATAACTGGACATCCGGGTGAAATGCATCCACAGGTGGTCGGTGGCGTTGGCCATCGGTATCCCCATCGCGTCGTCGTGCGAGCTGGTGAGCTCACAGCACCTACAACGGTTATCGCACAAAAACCGACCGTCAGGCAAGGCTTACGGAGGTCGGAAGCCAAGAACGCCACGAAATCCGCAGTCGGCAAAGGCTAGGCCGTACCCCAGGAATAGGTCTGCTTGCGCAGCTTGAGATAGACGAAAGCCTCCGTCGAGAGCACGCCCTCGACCGTCCGGAGCCGCTTGAGGATCTCCAGCAGGTGGTCGTCGTCGCGGCACACCACCTCGCACAGCAGGTCGAACGAGCCCGCGGTGATCACCACGTAGTCGACCTCGTGGAACTCGGCCAGCCGGTCGGCCACCTGCTCGAGGTCGCCGGAGACGCGCAGCCCGATCATCGCCTGGCGTGGGAAGCCGAGCTGGAGCGGGTCGGTCACCGCGACGATCTGCATCACCCCGGCGTCGAGCAGGCGCTGCACCCGTTGCCGGACCGCCGCCTCGGAAAGCCCGACCGCCTTGCCGATCGACGCGTACGGCCGCCGCCCGTCTTCCTGAAGTTGCTCGATGATCTGTTTGGCGACGTCGTCGAGCAGTGCGTGGCTGGCCCCATCGCGGACCAAAGCCCGGCGGGGACCCGCCCCGTTGCCCGACATGCCCATCTCGAGATCCTCCTCAGTAAAGGACGTGCATTACAGAGCCAAGTCTTCCGTATTTCGTCGTCAACTACGAGAGTGGCAACGGAATCCCTTGTGACAGGGGTTATCGCATGTCAGGATCGGTCGTCGTCTAGATCCCCCCAACTAGACCGAACCCGGGAGCCCCCGATGCGCAATCGCTCGCGTCCGCCGCTGTCCCCCGAGGCCGCGGCCCTGCTCTCCCTGTCCCGTCGCACCCTGATGCGGGGTGCGCTCGCTACCGGAGCTCTGGCGGTCTCCGGTGGCGCGCTCGCCGCCTGCGGCACCAAGGGTGCGCAGCAGACGGAGTCGAGCTGCGTCAGCGAAGACAGTTCCGGCTCGGAGAAGACGCTCACCGTCTCTAACTGGCCGCAATATATCGATGTCGACGATAAAGACGAGTCGAAGCGCCCGACCCTCGTCGCTTTCGAACAGAAGACCGGAATCAACGTCAGCTACACGGAAGACATCAACGACAACAACGAGTTCTTCGGCAAGGTACAGAACCAGCTCACCGAGTGCCAGCCGACCGACCGCGACGTCATCGTGCTCACCGACTGGATGACGGCCCGGATGATCCGGCTCGGCTGGTTGCAGAAGCTCGACGCCGCGAAGATGCCGAACTTCCAGAAGAACCTGCTGCCCTCGCTGAAGGGCCGCCCGTTCGACAAGAACAACGAGTACGCGGTGCCGTGGCAGTCGGGCCTGGCGGGCCTCGCCTACAACGGCAACGTCACCAAGGAGATCAAGACGGTCGACGAGCTGCTGACCCGGCCCGATCTGAAGGGCAAGGTGACGGCGCTGACCGAGATGCGCGACACGATGGGGCTGATCCTGCAGTCCAACGGGCACAACCCGTCGGACTTCACCAAGGCGCAGTTCGATGACGCGATCAACAAGCTGCAGAAGGCGGTCGACGCCGGGCAGATCCGCCGGTTCACGGGCAACGACTACGCACCGGATCTGGCCAAGGGCGACATCGCGGCGTGCATCGGCTGGTCCGGCGACATCATCCAGCTCGGCCTCGAGGACCCGAAGGTGAAGTTCGTGGCGCCGGAGAGCGGCGCGATGCTCTACTCCGACAACTCGTCGGTGCCCAACAAGGCCGCGCACAAGGGCAACGCCGAGGCGTTCCTGGACTACTACTACGACCCGGCGGTGGCCGCCGAGCTGGCCGCGTACGTCAACTACATCTGCCCGGTCGTCGGCGCCAAGGAAGAGATGGCGAAGACCGAGCCGGAGTTGGCGGCCAATCCGCTGATCTTCCCGGACGACGCGCTGCTCGCGAAGACCAAGGTCTTCAAGGCGCTGACCGAGGCCGAGGAACGTGAGTACGAGTCCGCGTTCCAGCGGGTCATCGGAGCCTGAGATGACGACCCCCGAGACCGGCGACCTGCGGATCACCAACGTCACCAAGCGGTTCGGCGAGTTCACCGCCGTCGACGACCTGAGCCTGACCGTCCCGCAGGGCGCGTTCTTCGCGCTGCTCGGTGCGTCCGGCTGCGGCAAGACCACCACGTTGCGGATGGTGGCCGGGCTGGAGGAGCCGACCACCGGCGAGATCCGGCTGGGCGACCGCGATATCACCCGGCTGCGTCCGTACCAGCGACCGGTCAACACCGTGTTCCAGAGCTACGCGCTGTTCCCGCACCTGGACGTGTTCGAGAACGTGGCGTTCGGGCTGCGCCGGCGCAAGCTTCGCCAGGTCAAAGAACAGGTCGACAAGATGCTGGAGCTCGTCCAGTTGGGCGGGTTCGGCAAGCGCAAGCCGGCCGAGCTCTCCGGCGGCCAGCAGCAGCGGGTCGCGCTGGCCCGGGCGTTGATCAACCACCCGCAGGTGCTGCTGCTCGACGAGCCGCTCGGCGCACTGGACCTCAAGCTGCGCCGGCAGATGCAGATCGAGCTCAAGCGCATCCAGACCGAGGTCGGCATCACCTTCGTGCACGTCACGCACGACCAGGAGGAGGCCATGACGATGGCCGACACGGTCGCTGTGATGAACGCCGGGAAGATCGAGCAGCTCGGCCGCCCCGCGGAGATCTACGAGTACCCGGCGACCGCCTTCGTCGCGAACTTCCTCGGCCAGTCCAACCTGCTGGCCGGTGAGGCCGCTGGGCGCTCCGGCGACGTCGTCCAGGTCGCGGCCTACGAGCAGCGGTTCGCCGTGCCGGCCGTGCGGTCCCGCACCGACCGGGGTCCGGTCTTCCTCGGCGTACGCCCGGAGAAGCTGGCCCTGGTCCCCGCCGGCGCGGCCGTGCCGGCCGGCCACCAGTTTGTGGCCGGCGTGGTCACCGACTCGTCCTATGTGGGCGTCAGCACCCAGTATCTCGTGCGCACCGGCTGGGGCACCGAGCTCGCGGTCTTCGCACCCAACGGCGGTGACGCGACGCAGTTGGCCGTCGGCTCCCAGGTGACGGCGCACTGGAACCCGCACCACGCGTTCCTGCTGGAGCGCGCGCCCGGCGAGGGTGACCAGACCACGCCGCTGCTGGACTCACCTGACACGGTCGGGGTCGGGTCGTGACCCTGCTGACCGGCGTCGGCCCGCGCCCGGTCGATGCAAAAGGAGGAGGCGCGGAACGGCGAGACCGCAGGCGCGCTCTGCCGTACCTGCTGCTGCTCCCCGGCGCCGCCTGGCTGTTCCTGTTCTTCGTCGTGCCGACGATCCAGCTCGGCGCGACCAGCCTCTACGACCCGTCCGGCTCCGTGACCGCCGGCTACGCGATGACGTGGGAGTTCAGCAACTACCCGGACGCCATCGAGTACGCCTGGCCGCAGATCGTGCGCTCGTTCGGCTACGCCGCGATCGCCACGGTGATCGGCATCGTCATCGGTTACCCGCTGGCGTACGCGATCGCCCAGAAGGCCGGCCGCTGGAAGAACGTGCTGCTGGTCTGCGTGGTCGCGCCGATGTTCACCAGCTTCCTGGTGCGCACGCTGGCCTGGAAGACGATCCTGTCGGACAACGGCTGGCTCGTCGGCTTCCTGCGCGACATCGGCCTGCTCGGCGACGACGGCCGGCTGCTCGCGACGCCGGCGGCGGTGATCCTCGGCCTGACGTACAACTTCCTGCCGTTCCTGGTGTTGCCCCTCTACGCCAGCCTCGAACGGCTCGACTACCGGCTGCTCGAGGCGGCCGGCGACCTGTACGCCAGCCCGACCCGCACGTTCGTCAAGGTCACCCTGCCGCTGTCGATGCCCGGCCTGGTCGCGGGCACGCTGCTGTTCTTCATCCCGGCGGTCGGCGACTACATCAACGCCGCGCTGCTCGGCAACACCAACACCAACATGGTCGGCAACGTGGTGAACTCGGCGTTCCTGTCCCGGCAGGAGCCACCCCAGGGCGCGGCGCTGTCGTTCCTCCTGATGGCGATCATCCTGGTGATCGTCTTCACCTACGTACGCCGCTCCGGCACTGACGAGGTGGTCTGAGATGAGGCGTTGGCTCGCCGACCACTGGGTGATGACAGTCGGCCTCATGGTGCTGCTCTACCTGTTCCTGCCGATCGCGGTCGTCGCCGGCCTGTCGTTCAACCGCCCCTCGAACCGGCTGTCGTACGACTTCAACGCGTTCACGACCGACAACTGGACCAACCTGTGCGGCCCGGCCGACCTCTGCGACGCCGTCGGACGCTCGGCCTGGATCGGCCTCCTTTCCACGCTGTTCGCGACCATCCTCGGCACGCTGATGGCGTTCGCGCTGGCCCGGCACCGGTTCCGCGGCCGGAGCCTGACCAACCTGCTGATCTTCCTGCCGATGGCGACCCCCGAGCTCGTGATGGGCACGTCGCTGCTGGCGCTGTTCACCGCGGGCGGCCTCCAACTCGGCTTCGTGACAATCCTGATCGCGCACGTGATGTTCTGCGTCTCGTTCGTGGTGGTCACGGTCAAGGCGCGGCTGGCCGGCATGGACGCCCGGTTGGAAGAGGCGGCGATGGACCTCTACGCGACGCCCTTCCAGACCTTCCGGCGGATCACCCTGCCGCTGGTGCTGCCCGGCATCGTCGCCGCGGCCCTGCTCGCGTTCTCGCTGTCCTTCGACGACTTCATCATCACGAACTTCAACTCGGGCAACACGGTGACCTTCCCCATGTACGTTTGGGGTGCCAACCAGCGAGGCATCCCGCCGCAGGTCAACGTGATCGGCACGGCCATGTTCGCGATCGCGCTGCTGCTGGTGCTGGCGACGAACGTGCGACGGCGGCGGGGGGCGCGAGTGGCATGAACGTCGGTCGGGCGCTCGCGGACGCGCAGCCCCGGGTCTTCTGGCTCGACCGTCCCGAGCGCCCCGACCCGCTGCCACCGCTCTCTGGCTCTGTGGAAGCCGACCTGCTGGTCGTCGGCGGGGGTTACGCCGGCCTTTGGGCGGCGCTGCAAGCGAAGCAGGACGACCCCGGCCGCGATGTCGTGCTGGTCGAGGCCGGCACCTGCGGGTGGGCGGCGTCCGGCCGCAACGGCGGGTTCTGTGCGACGTCGCTTACCCACGGCCTGGCCAACGGCGCGGCCCGGTTCCCGGACGAGATCTCCATCTTGGAGACGCTCGGCCAAGCCAACCTGGATGGGCTGCTGGCCACGATCTCGCTGTTCGACATCCGTTGCGACGTCGAGCGCACCGGCGAGATCGAGCTGGCTACCGCTTCGCACCAGGTCGCGGATCTGGCTTCCGGCGCCGCGCTGGCCCGGCGGTTCGGCCACGACGTGGTGGTGCTCGGGCGGGACGAGGTGCGTTCCGAGGTCTCCTCGCCTACGTACCTCGGTGGCGTCTGGCACCGCGACCGCACCGTCATGCTCGACCCGGCCCGGTTGGCCTGGGGGCTGCGCGACGCTTGCCTCTCTCTTGGCGTGCGCATCTACGAGCACACCCGGGTAACCGGGCTGGCGTCCTCCGGGGCGGGGGTAGTCGCCCGCTGCGGCGGCGGGTCGGTGCGGGCGGGCGGTGTCGTGTTGGCCGCCAACGCGTTCCCGCCGTTGCTGCGCCGGCTCCGGGCCTTCGTCGTGCCGGTCTATGACTATGCGCTCGTGACTCGGCCGCTGACCGCGTCGGAGCTTTCGTCGATCGGCTGGCTCCGGCGGCAGGGGTTGGCCGACTCCGGCAACCAGTTCCACTACTACCGGCTGACCGCCGACAACCGGATCCTGTTCGGCGGGTACGACGCCGTCTACCACTACGGCAACCGGATGGCGCCGTCGCTGGCCCGTGAGGCACCCACGTTCCACACGCTGGCCCAGCACTTCTTCGAGACCTTTCCGCAGTTGGCGGACGTCACCTTCACCCATCGCTGGGGCGGGGTGGTCGACACCTGCACGCGGTTCTGCGCCTTCTTCGGCACGGCTTTTGGCGGGCGGCTGGCTTATGCGACCGGGTTCACCGGCCTGGGTGTAGGCGCCACCCGGTTCGGCGCGCGGGTCGCGTTGGACCTGCTGTCCGGCTCTTCCACCCCTTTGACCACATTGGACTTCGTACGCAGCCGCCCGGTCCCCTTCCCGCCGGAACCCTTGCGCTCCCTGGTCATCAACGCGACCCGCTGGTCGATGGCCTACGCCGACGCGCACCAGGGCCGGCGCAACCTGTGGCTGCGTACCCTCGACAGACTCGGTTTGGGGTTCGATTCCTGATGCGTGTCCTACAGATCGGCGCGGGCGGGGTCGGCGCCGCCGCGGCCGCGATCGCCGCGCGCCGCTCGTTCTTCTCGTCCTGGGTCGTGGCCGACTATTCGCTGGCACGCGCGCAGGCGGTGGTGGCCTCGGTCGACGACCCTCGTTTCTCGGCCGCCCAGGTTGACGCGTCGTCGTCGACCGAGGTGCGGGACCTGGCCGCCGGTGCGACGCATGTGTTCAACGCGGTGGACCCGCGGTTCGTGATGTCCATCTTCGACGGTGCGTTCGCGGCGGGTGCCGACTATCTCGACATGGCGATGTCGCTGTCCCAGCCGCACCCTGTCTCTCCCTATTCGTCAACTGGTGTCGTGCTCGGCGCGGCCCAGTTCGCGACGGCTTCGTTGTGGGAGGAGTCGGGGCGGCTCGCGCTGGTCGGCATCGGGGTGGAGCCGGGGTTGTCGGACATCTTCGCCCGGTACGCGGCCGACGAGCTGTTCACGTCGATCGACGAGATCGGGGTACGCGACGGCTCGAACCTGGTGGTCGACGGGCACACGTTCGCGCCGTCGTTCTCGATCTGGACGACGATCGAGGAGTGCCTGAACCCGCCGGTGGTGTTCGAGCGCGAGCGTGGCTGGTTCACGACGGAGCCGTTCTCCGAGCCGGAGGTGTTCGACTTCCCGGAGGGCATCGGGCCGGTCGAGTGCGTCAACGTCGAGCACGAAGAGGTTTTGTTGATTCCGCGCTGGGTCGACGCGGGTCGGGTGACGTTCAAGTACGGCCTAGGGGCTGACTTCATCGCGGTGCTGCGGACGCTGCACCGGCTCGGGCTCGACTCGGCCGTGCCGGTCAAGGTCGGCGACGTGTCGGTGGCGCCGCGCGACGTGGTGGCCGCGTGCCTGCCGGACCCGGCTGGTCTGGGGCCGCGGATGCGCGGCAAGACGTGCGCGGGCACGTGGGTGAAGGGCACGGATCTCTCTGGCTCGCCGCGCGAGGTCTACCTCTATCACGTGGTCGACAATGAGTGGTCGATGCGCGAGTACGGGCATCAGGCGGTGGTCTGGCAGACCGCGGTGAACCCGGTGATCGCGCTGGAGCTGCTGTCTGGCGGGGGCTGGTCCGGCGCGGGCGTCCTCGGTCCTGAGGCGTTCCCGCCGTCGCCGTTCCTGGAGCTCCTGGTGGCCTACGGGTCGCCGTGGGCGATGCGCTGACCCCTTTTGTTTCGCTCAGAGCGGATCGCTTAGCTCTGTGCGTCCTCCTGTAGCGGTGTAATGCTGTAATCAAGTAATCAGGAGGTGCGCCATGAGGGGTTTCCGAGGCCCATGGGAAGCAGGCGGCGGCGGACGTGGCGGTCGAGCCGAGCCGCCACCGGCAGAGGGGCTGGCGGCCTGGATCGCCGGCGCGGTGCCGGACGGCTGGTTCACTGAACCGCCCGCGGTCACCATCGACCGCGACGAGGTCATGATCATTGGGCGGCTGCCGTCGCCGCAGCTAGGCGAGGACGCGTCCGACGCCGACCGCGGGTCGGCCGAGCAGGGCCGGATCGCCCAGCACCGCGAAGACACCCGAGACCAACGCATCAAGATCGCGCAGCAGATCGAACACCGCTGGCGCCGCAAGGTCAGCTGGGGCGCGGCCTGCGGCTCGACGGAGGCCCTGTTCACCACGTTCTCGGCGCCGGTGATGACCCGCCTACGCCAGTCGGACCGCCAGGTCCTGGACACCCTGGTAGCAGCGGGCGTAGCCCGCAGCCGCTCCGAGGCCCTGGCCTGGTGCGTGCGGCTGGTCGGCCAGCACGCGGACGAGTGGTTGGGCGAACTGCGCGACGCCATGGGAGCGGTAGACGAACTCCGCCGCCGCGGCCCGAACGCCTAGAGCAAGGAAGGGCCCCTTGTTAACGCTTTCCGCATAGGAAGGGCCCCTTGCTAACGCGCGCCCGGAGTGCGCAGAGTGCCCACAGCGACGCGAACCAGGGCCGCCGTTAACAAGGGTCCCTTGCGCTGCGGAAAGCGTTAACAAGGGGCCCTTCCTTACCCACCGCGGACCCGGCAGGGCGGGGCCACGGGTTTCGGGCCTCGCCCGTTGCGCGTGGGAGCAAACGGCCGCGCCTACGACGAACGCGCGTAAACAAGGCTCTAAAGATCAAGATCCGTCAGCACCATGACCCTGGGTTCGGTGTAGTCGTCGATCGCGCTCCGCAACCCCTCGCGCCCGACGCCGGACCCCTTGACCCCGCCATAGGGCATCTGGTCGGCGCGATAGGACGGCACGTCGCCGATGATGATTCCGCCGACCTCGAGGGTGCGGTGGGCCGTGAAGGCCGTCTGGATGTTGCGCGTGAAGACGCCCGCCTGCAAGCCGTAGTCCGAGTCGTTGATCGCCTCGAAGCCCGCCTGGTCGGACGGGACCGGTGACACGACGAGGACCGGCCCGAAGACCTCCTCGCGGCTGACCTTGGCGTCCTTCGGCGGCCGCGACAGCACGGTCGGCGGATAGGTCGCGCCTGCCCGCAAGCCGCCGACCTCGATCGTCGCGCCGGCCGTGACCGCCTCGTCCACCCACGACTCGACCCGCTGCGCCGCCGCCTCGGAGATCAGCGGACCGACGTCGGTCGCCTCGTCGGACGGGTCGCCGGTGCGCAACGCCGCGACGGCCGCGACCAAGCGGGGCAGGAAACCGTCATAGATCCACTCGTGTACGAAGACCCGCTGCACCGCGATGCAGCTCTGCCCCGCCTGGTAGTTGGAGAACGTCGCGATCCGTTCGGCCGCCCAGTTCAGGTCGGCGTCCGCGGTCCAGTCCTCGCAGAGCAGCACTGCCGCGTTGCCGCCGAGTTCCAACGTGACGTGTTTGTCGGGCACAGAGCGCCTGATCGACGCGCCGACCGGGCCCGAGCCGGTGAAGCTGACCACCGGGAGGCGCGGGTCCTCGACCAACGACGCCGCGCGCTCGTTGGGCAGGGGCAGCACGGAGAACATCCCCGCCGGCAGCGCGGTCTCGGCCAGGATCTCGCCGAGCAGCAGCGCGCTGAGCGGGGTGGCCGGCGCCGGTTTGACGATGATCGGCGCGCCCGCCGCGATCGCCGGGGCGACCTTGTGCGCGACCAGGTTGAGCGGGAAGTTGAACGGTGCGATGCCGAGGACCGGGCCGCGCGGGAAGCGGCGGACCACGGCCAGGCGGCCCGTCGCGGCCGGGTCGGTGTCGAGGCGTTGCAGATCGCCGGCGAACCGGCGGGCTTCCTCGGCCGCCCAGCGGAACGTCGACACGGCCCGGGCCGCCTCGGCGCGTGCCCATTTCAGCGGCTTGCCGTTCTCGGCGGTGATCAGGTGGGCGACCTCGTCGGCGCGCTCCTTGAGCCGGGCGGAGACGTGGTCGAGCGCGGCGGCGCGGGCGTGTGCCGGAAGAGCCGCCGCCTCAGCCGCGACGGCCGACGCCGCGCTGACCGCGCGTTCGACCTGCTCGGCTGTGGCAACCGTGGTCGTGCCGACCGCATGGCCGTCGAAAGGATGCCGGACCGTCACCGGATCGGTGCCGTGCTCGGGCCGGCCTGCTACGTAGAACGCGCGCTGGTCCACAGCGGCAGCGTAACTCAGCGGCTAGGTTCGCGGAAACGGTGGCGATAGACCTTGCAAGCAACGGATTCGGTCGCGAAGATGGCGTGTGGGTTGCGAAAACGTCCTTGACCAAGCCCGCCCCCCAGCCTGGAGACGCCCACCATGAGCGACAAGCAGCAGTTGCGCAACTTCGTCAACGGTGACTACGTCGACCCGGTCGACGGCAACTTCAGCGACCTGGTCGACCCGTGCACCGGCGAGGTCTTCGCGCAGGCGCCGATCTCCGGCCCGGCTGACGTGGATCGGGCGATGACGGCGGCCGCGACGGCGTTCGAGAGCTGGCGTGACGTGACCCCGGCGCAGCGGCAGCTCGCACTGCTCAAGTTCGCCGACGCGGTCGAGTCCCGGGCCGCCGAGCTGGTCGACGCCGAGGTGCGCAACACCGGCAAGCCCCGCCAGCTCACCACCGAGGAGGAGCTGCCGCCGGCGGTCGACGAGCTTCGGTTCTTCGCCGGCGCCGCCCGCATGCTGGAGGGCCGGTCGGCGGGCGAATACCTGGCCGGACACACGTCGTACGTGCGCCGCGAGCCGCTCGGCGTCGTCGGCCAGGTGACGCCGTGGAACTACCCGCTGATGATGGCCATCTGGAAGATCGCCCCGGCGCTGGCGGCCGGCAACTGTGTGGTCCTCAAGCCGAGCGACACGACGCCGGTCAGCACGCTGCTGCTCGCCGAGATCGCGTCCGAGTTCTTCCCGGCCGGCGTCTTCAATGTGGTCACCGGCGACCGGGACACCGGCCGTGCGGTCGTGTCGCACCCCGTGCCGCAGCTCGTCTCCATCACCGGCTCGACCCGCGCCGGCAAGGAGGTGGCCGCGGCCGCCGCTCCGGATCTCAAGCGCACCCACCTGGAGCTGGGCGGGAAGGCGCCGGTCGTGCTGTTCGACGACGCCGACGTGGCCGCGGCGGCCGAGGCGATCGCGATCGGCGGCTACTTCAACGCGGGCCAGGACTGCACCGCCGCGACCCGGGTGCTGGCCGGTCCCGGCATCCACGACGACTTCCTCGCCGCGCTCGTCGAGCAGGCCCGCGCCACGAAGACCGGCGGGCCCGACGAGGAGGACGTGCTCTACGGCCCGCTCAACAACGCCAACCAGCTCGGCCGGGTCACCGGCTTCGTCGATCGGCTGCCCGACCACGCCTCGCTCGAGGTCGGTGGCGCGCGGGTCGGCGACCGGGGCTACTTCTACTCGCCGACGGTGGTCTCCGGCGTACGCCAGCAGGACGAGATCATCCAGGACGAGGTGTTCGGGCCGGTGATCACCGTGCAGCGGTTCACCGACGAGGACGAGGCCGTCCGGTGGGCCAACGGCGTCGAATACGGCCTGTCCGCCTCGGTCTGGACGCGCGACCACGGTCGGGCGATGCGGATGACCCGGCGGCTCGACTTCGGCTGCGTCTGGGTCAACACGCACATCCCGTTCGTCTCCGAGATGCCGCACGGCGGGTTCAAGCACTCCGGCCACGGCAAGGACCTGTCGGTCTACAGCCTGGAGGACTACACCCGGCTCAAGCACGTGATGCACAACCTGGAGGGCTGATGGCCTCGTCGGACCTGCACAAGCGGCGCACCGGGGCGGTGGCCCGCGGCGTCAGCTCGGTCATCAACTCCTATGTGGATCGCGCGAGCGGCGGGACGCTGACCGATGTCGACGGCAACGAGTGGATCGACTTCGCCTCGGGGATCGCCGTGACCTCGGTGGGCAACTCGGCGCCGCGCGTCGTGGCGGCCGTGCGCGAGCAGGTCGAGCGGTTCACCCACACCTGCTTCATGGTGGCGCCGTACGAGCTCTACGTGTCGGTCTGCGAGACCCTCAACGCGCTGACTCCGGGCGAGGTCGAGAAGCGGTCGATGCTGGTCAGCTCCGGCGCCGAGGCCGTGGAGAACGCGGTGAAGATCGCCCGGCACGCGACCGGGCGCACCGCGGTGGTGGTGTTCGACCACGCGTACCACGGCCGGACCAACCTGACGATGGCGCTGACAGCGAAGAACATGCCGTACAAGCACCGCTTCGGCCCCTTCGCCGGCGAGGTCTACCGGGTGCCGATGTCCTACCCGCTGCGCGACGGCGGGCTCTCCGGTGCCGACGCCGCCGCCCGCGCGCTGGAGCTAGTCGCGTCGCAGATCGGCGCGACCAACGTCGCGGCGGTGTTGGTCGAGCCGATCCAGGGCGAGGGCGGCTTCGTGGTGCCGGCGCCGGGGTTCCTGCCGGCGTTGTCCGCGTGGGCCCGCGACGCGGGTGCGGTGTTCATCGCCGACGAGATCCAGACCGGCTTCTGCCGTACGGGTGACTGGTTCGCGTCGTCGCACGAGGGCGTGGTGCCCGACCTGATGACCCTGGCCAAGGGCATCGCCGGCGGGTTGCCGCTGGGCGCGGTGACCGGCCGGGCCGACATCATGGACGCGGTGCATCCGGGCGGCCTGGGCGGCACGTACGGCGGAAACCCGCTGGCCTGCGCGGCGGCGCTCGCCTCGATCGAGACGATGCGCGAGCTTGACCTGGTCACCTCGGCCCGGCGGATCGACCTGACGTTGGGCGGCCGGCTCCGCGACCTGGCCGCCGCGGACCCGCGGATCGCCGAGGTACGTGGCCGGGGCGCCATGCAGGCCATCGAGATCACCCAGCCGGGCACGCTGACCCCCGATCCGGTGACCACCGGGGCGGTGTCGGCGGAATGTCACCGTCGCGGGCTGCTCACGCTGACCTGCGGCACGTACGGCAACGTGCTGCGCTTCCTGCCGCCGCTGGTGATCGACGACAGCACCCTGGAACGCGGTCTGGACGTGCTGGCGGCGTCGCTAGACGCCGTCGGTGCCCCGTAACGTCTCCAAAGCCGCCTGCAACGCACCCGGATCGACCGCGAACCCTCTGCTGTACGGCAGTTCCACCTGGTAGAGCACGAACAGCATGAGCGCGACCATGCCGCCGAGCGTGGCGAACATCAGTCCGTTGGGGACTGTGCGGCGCAGGCCGAACAGGTAGAGGAACCCGACGCTGACCAGGGCGCCGCCGATCAGGATCGGCCAGAGCGGAGCCGGCATCCGGGAGTCGGCGTCGCCGATCCGGGCCCGGCGGGCCGTGGCGGCGGTGCTGACCTGCCCCGCCAACATCTGGTGGGCGGCCTGCTCGGACTCGGTAGCGGGGCGCACGGCGTCGACCCGCTCGCGCAACTCCGTCGACAGGTTCTCGGCACCCATCGTGCCGCTGTGCGCGGCCCGCAGGTGCTCCCATTCGGAGCCGCCCGCGACCTGGAGGTAGCCGACGATCAGGCCGCGCACGTCGTCGCGGTCGGCGGGGGCCAGGCGGTTGGCCGACCAGTACGCCTCGACCAGACTGCTCGCCTCCGCCTCGGTGTTGCTGGCGGCGTCGGCGCGTGGCTCCCAGACCGCGATGGCGGCGATCGCGATCAGGATCGCGTACACCATGCCGATCGTCGAATAGACCGTGCCGGCGGCGTCGCCGTCGGCGACCCGCCACCGCCGGGGCACCCAGCGGGACACCATGGTGAACCCGATGACGGACGCGAGGGCCGCGGCGAGCACCACAGCGATCCCGGCGAGCAGCGTGTTCATCGACTTCCTCTCTTGGCGGCCGCGCGCGCGGCGACGGACGCGGCTGGCACCAGCAGCCCCAGGAAGACCGTCCAGGTCAGCGGGAGACGGTCCTTCTCGTGCGGCCTGGCATTGGCGGCGACCGGCAGGTGGCGGCGCTCGGGGAAGGGGACCGGCACGGGCTCGGGCTTGGCCCCGGGGTCGGGCACCGCTGGGGCGGCGGCAGCGGGGCCGGCGAGATTCTGTATGTCGAGCTTCTGTTTCTTCGGTTCGCTGGCTGGCGCCGGCTCCGCAATGATCGGGTGGTCCTCGACCTCGCCGCTGTCCGCTGGGCCGGTGGGTTTCGGGGAGGGTGCGTTGTAGCCGCGCGGACCGCCGTACAAGCGGATCCGGAGCGTGGATGTCCCTGGTTTCGCGTTCCATCTCAGCGTGACCGTGCGGGGTTTCTTGCCCGGGGCGACGGTTGTGGTGACGACGTCGCGGTCGTCGAAGCGGCCGTTGCCGTCGAGGTCGTGCCAGGCGGCGAGCAGAGCGTTGTGCCCGGTCTGGTTCGTGACCGTGATGTCCACGGTCAGTTTGCCGTCAGGGTCGACCGTCGCGGGCTTGGCGAGGGCGTCGTCCTGGTCCTGCGGGGCGGCGTCGGTCTCCGCGGTGACGGTCCGGCCGAGGGTGAGCCCGTCGGTGATCCTGTGTCGTGGGCCGTTCTTCGCACGGCTCGTCGGGTACGGGGCCCTGGCGTCGCCGTAGTCCCAGGCTTCGGGGCATGCTGCGGCGTCTGCTCTGGCTGCCGGTGTGCTGCTGGCTTTGGTCTTCGCCGTTGTCGGGTCGCTCAGCTTGACGTCGTAGCGGCGGCCCGTCTGGTCGTGCCACGCGTGCAAGGTCCCTTGTGGATCGATGACGATCGCGCCGAAGGTGCCGGTCGTGGGCAGCCCGCCTGGTGTGGCGATCGGCGTTGCCGCTCCGGTGCGGGGATCGATCCTGAGGAGCTGGCCGGACGCGATCGTGTAGAGCTTGCCGTGATCGAGGTCCCAGTCG
Organism: Asanoa ishikariensis; assembly: GCF_900107455.1. Taxonomy (GTDB): domain Bacteria; phylum Actinomycetota; class Actinomycetes; order Mycobacteriales; family Micromonosporaceae; genus Asanoa; species Asanoa ishikariensis. The sequence continues at coordinate 1,393,722 of NZ_FNQB01000001.1, forward strand.
GCGATCCGAGGCGCTAGCAGGATGTCCGCACCCGGGCCGTCGAGCTCGTGGCGGTCGAGCTCCTTCAGGGCGGGCATCCGGTACGTGACGACCTCGCGGTCGGTCCGGACGATCCAGCGGTCGCTGGTTCCCGCGGCAGCGCTGGTCGCGTTCCGCGCCCGAAGCGCGGTGGGAAGCGGCGCGCGCTTCGTGATCCGGCCGGTCTGGTCGAAGCTGACCACCCGGTCGCCGCTGATGGCCCAGAATCCGCCGGTGGCGGGCACGTAGGCGACGGCGTCCAACGGTGCGTCGAAGCGGGCGATCGGGGTCTCGGTGTCGTCGCCGTCCAGCCTTGTCAGGCGCTGGTCGCGAGTCAGATAGGTGGCGTTGGAGCAGACCGTAGGCTGCTGCTTCGGCGCGGCCGAGACCGGTGCCGGGGTGCTGAGGAAGGCCGCGGCGCAGACCGCGGCGGCGACGCGGTGGCTCACCGGTCCCGGTCACCGACCAGCCGGGCGATCGCACGCAGATCCTGGCGCCGCTCCGCGGTGATGCCGGGCTCGAGCTGGTCGAGCGCCGCGCGCAGGTGCCGCTCCGACTCGGTGACACACCACTCGCGCCAGCCATCGGCGTCGAGGGCGTCGGCCAGCTCGTGAGCCTCTACATTGCACAGATCATGCTTCGTCTTATAGGCGTCCGCGATGCGCTCGGCGGTGGCGGACTTGGAGGCCAACGCGGCGACCACGGGCAGGGAGCGCTCGCGGTGCCGCAGGTCGGGGTGTCCGGTGCCCCAGATGCCCCGTCGGTCGTCGGTGAGCTGGATGGCGAGGCCGAGCTCGGCACCGAAGGCGCGGAGGGCGGCGACCTGGGCGGGCGTGCCGCCCCCGAACAGCCCGCCCAGCCCCGCGCTGCACTCCAGCAGGGCGCCGGTCCGGCGGCGGGCCATCCGGAAGCATTCGTCGAGGCGTACGTCCTCGCGGCGGTCGTCGGCCTGTCCCTCGACGAGCTGGGCGACGGTCGCGCCGAGCGTGTGGGTGGCGGCCGCGGCGCGCGGGTGGGCGGTGGTGGCGAGGACGTCGAAGGCGAGGGCGAGCAGCGCGTCGCCGGCCAGGACGGCCGCACCGGTGCCGAACCTTCTTGACACGGTGGTGTTCTTTTCGCGGAGCTGGGCGAAGTGGTGCACCAGCTCCACTGCGACGGCGGCCGGGATCGCGGCGGGCACGGCCGCCACGGCCGCCATGCCGACCGGCGTGCCGCCGACCGCTTCCGCGGCCAACAGCACCAGTGCGGGGCGGAACGCTTTGCCGGGCGTACCCGAGCGGTCCTGGCCCGTGCTGTCCCACCACCCGAAGTGGTAGCCGACAGCGCGCCGAGTGGTCGGCGGCAGGCTGTCGACAGCGGCCCGCAGTGCCGGCTCGGTGACCGTCCGAGCCCGTTCGAAGACCCCGGACCCACGGCGCGGTGCCGGGATCGTGGACCGGTTTCCCAGGGTGACAGTCACGTCTGCACCGTCCAATCTGTACAGGTTCGGCTCCGGCGGCCTTTTGGCACATAAGATCACTGCGCCCAAGGCACGCCAAGACCCCGTACGCGGGCTTGACCTGGGGTTTCACTCGTCAGGTGTGCCGGCTCCTTCCTCAACGCGCGGCGATGGCCGCGGGACATGGCCCGGCCCTGGAAACTTCGTGTCGACGGGGTCACATCGATCTATGTCTCCAGGTATCGTCTGCGTGACTTACGGTGATCTCTGCCTGCGGGGTTGGGAGAATCGGCAATGGCACAGCGCGCGGACCGCGCGGTCAACGAAGCCCTCCGCGGGCGCGCCGACGAGGTCCTCGGCCAATACGAACGCCTCCGTGCGGGCATGGCTGAGCTGCGAGAACGCCTGTCCGCGTTCTCGTCGACAGCGCAGTCACCCGACGGCCTCGTCATCGCGACCGTCGACGCCCGCGGTCAATTGGTCCGGCTGGTGCTGGACCCGGGCGCCTACCGCGCCCACCGCCCCGACCAGTTGGCGGCATTGACCACTGCGACGGTCCGCGATGCCGCGTCGTCGGCCGCGCGGGCGGTCCAGGACCTGGTGGCGGGCTATCTGCCGCCGGGGTCCGGGGTGGCCGACTACGTGCGCAGCGGCCAGTTCGACGCCCTGCTGCGCCGTCATGGCTGAGGTCTACCTCGACCCGTCGTTGGTTTTGAACGCGGCCCGCGACCTGACCGCGGTGGGCAGGTCGTCCGTCGTCGCGATCCCCTCCGGCGATCCGTGGGGGTCAGACGAGGCGGGCACGACGTTCGCGGCGGCCTACCTCCCGGCCGCGTCGGCCGCACTGGCGGCGTGGTCCTCGGTGGCGTCCGGACTCGGCCGTCTCGGTGACGCGGTGCTCGCTGCTGCCGTGTCCACGATGGACTCGGACCAGGCGGCGGCGCGCCGCTTCCGTTCGTGAGGGTGCTGCCGAGCCCGATCCCACACCCACTGGAGACGCTGCCGTGGGAGGTGCCGGGCTGGGCGCACGAGTGCCTCGAATGGGTGATCGGCGTGCAGTGGCCGGATGGCGACGAGCGCGCGGTGTGGAACGTGGCCGACGCCTGGTACGCGGCGTCGGCGGACCTGTCGACGGTGTCCGCGGAGTCGGCGGTGGCGGCGAGCGCGGTATCGGCGGGCTACGCGGGCCCGGCCGCGACGGCGTTCGCGGACGAGTGGCACGGGCTTGAAACCACGCTTGCTCAGCTACCGGGCGCCTTCACCGACCTGGGCGCAGCCGTGGAGTCGTGCGGTGCCGAGATCGAGGCAGCGAAGATCGAAGTCTGGATCGAGGTCGTCCTCCTGGTCATCGAGTTGCTGGCGTTGGCGGTGGCGATGGCCCTGACCGCAGGCGCCGCAAGCCCGGCGGCCGTGGCAGCGGCAGCGGCGACGCGGGCGGCCATCCACCGAATCTTCGGGCGGTTGGTGGTCCGGCTGTCCCGTCCTTTTGGCCGCGTCTTGCTGGCGGGCGCGGCGGAGGCTGTCGAGGAGGCCGGGACCTCCGCCGGCATCCAGTCCTATCAACGTGCCGCCGGACATCGCGAGTCGTTCGACCTGCGGGCCGTGGGGATGTCGGCGGTGGGCGGTTTCGCGGGCGGAGTGGCCGGTTCGGCGGTGCACCTTGGCCCAAGCCCGGCGGCGGGGTTGGCTTCGAAAGCGGGGCGGTCGGCTGCCTCGGAAGCACTGGCCGAGACGGCGGCCAGCCTGGCAACGGGCGGCGGCCTTCCCGACCCGACTGACGCAGCCCGAGCCGCAACCTCCGGAGCCACGGGCGGCGCGGTCGACCATGGGTTAGCGACGCTGGAGATCGAGGTCGGCTCGGCGGCATCAACTGGGACACCTGGCGACTTCGGACCTGCGATCAACTCGGCGATTGCATCGCCGTCTCCAAGCGGCGTCGAGGCCGGCGTTGCTGGCATTCCCACGTTCGGAGGCGTCTCCACGGGTGGGGCTCTCGCGGAGGCGGCATCGAAGGCAGGCGTCGCTGATCTGGCGTCTGTAGAAAACCCGGCTGCGCCACGCGACTCCGAGACAACTACTGCCACGGCGAGCGGTCCTCTGCGACCTGCCCTGCTCGGCCCTGACGCGCCTGCCGCTGTTGATCTGGCTTCGGCTGACGCCCCGGGCGGAAACCAGCTCGCTGGTCCGCCTCCTGCCGAAGCCGTCGGTGCGCCCAGCCGGACAAGCCCGGGGGATGCGGGAGTTGTTGCCGGTCCTCCGCAACAGCCTTTGTCGCCACCCGTCGTCGCCGGTGGAGCGTCAGTCGGCAGTCTGCCGCCACGACCTTCGGAGATGCTGGGCGACCCGACCGACCGGCAGTTGAGGGCGATCGGTGTTGGGTCCGCGACGTTGGCCGACCTTGGCGTCGACCCGGACACCTTGAGTGCGGCGGAGCGCTCCAGCTACGAGCGTGTGTTGCCGAAGGTGGCCCTGCTGCGCCCGGACCAGATCCGCTTCACGCAACGCAGCGTCAGCCCGGCCCATGAAGGTCCATCAACCCAAGTCCAGGCCAACGGCTGGCACGGCCCTCCCATCCATTGCGTCCGCTGGGGCGACGGCAGCTACGTCACCCTCGACAACCAACGGCTTCGCGCCGCCCGCGAGGCCGGCCTGGAGCGCATACCCGTCGTGGTCCACTCCCCGTCCGAGCGTCTTGCGGATTGGCCTATGAACCGCCCAGCCACCTACCCGCTCGAGGAGTGCATCCGCGAACTCGCCGACGGAACCTGGGCTGTTGGTGGCGACGAGGGAAAAGTCCGCTACGACCGCGGTGCCGTTCCGCTGACCTACGCGGAGGCCGCTGTGTTCAGCGCGGCCCAGCAACACAGTCTTTTGCCCGCGAGCCCATTTGGGACGGAGTCCGTGCCCATGCTCCTAGCATGGAGCCCGCACGACCTCGAAGTCGATCTTGTCGATGGGGAGTATTCCCTGTTGCTCGAAATCCAGCGTCTGGCACTGGGCGCGGCGGATCGGGTGCAAGCCGACCTGGAGTCGATCGCGAACGACTCTGCTGGGCTCGGACTGACGCTGGTCGGCACCGACCATCGAGTCAAGGACCTGGCCTCGCTGATCCGAAAGTTCGAGAGTGAGGCCCGCCTGCTCGCGCCCTCAATCGAGGCGACGAGCCAGTCGCTGAACGACGTCCTTCGCTTCTCAATCTTGGTTTCGGACGACGTCGATCTAGCGTCAGCCGTCGGGCACGTGTTGGCCCGTCTGCCCGATTACGGCTACGAGGTCGAGCCGAGGTCAATCAAGAATTTCTGGTTGAGCGGAAACCGCTACTTCGGCCTGAATATGACGGTCCGTTCTTCGGGTGGGCAACTGTTTGAACTGCAGTTTCCAACGGACGCGTCGTGGAGGGCGGGAAAGCTCACCCACGGGCTGTATGAAGTGATGCGCAAGGAGGATCCGCATGATCATGCTGCGTCGAGCGCCAGGCGTGTCCATGCGTTCCTGCGGATGCTTTCAATCAACAGACGGCTGGGTTTGCCGGATACTGTGCCTTCCGGCCTACGCCGTATCAGCGAGCCCCGTGACACAAGCTTCGCGATGTGGATCCTGCGAAAGTCCGACGTGTGGGAGGGGTACAAAGCGTGGCTGGACCTCAACAAGGTGCACTTCCGCGACATCGCCGCCGAATTTGATCTTGGCATCGTGGACTTTCCGATCGCTCCTGGACTGAGACTGGATGACGTTGATGTACAGCTATTACGCGATCTTCGCGACTGACGAGCGTCTCGAGCCGGCCGGCCTCATCGTCATGGACGCGGGACCGGGGCATGCGCTTCTGTGGGACCACAGGTTGCGCGCGTGGGCGTATAACCCCGACCTCGCCGTGGGGTTTCTGGACGACTATCGCAACGACGAGCGCCAGGAACGCGTCGATCGTGCGGCGGCCGAGCGGATCGCACGAGACATCACGGGCGGTGAGGAGCTGCCCGATGAGGAGACGATTGGCTGGGTGTTTCGGTGGCGGGGGCGGCCTCCTCAGGGTGACTGAGAGTGGCGTCAGGAACATGACAGTGCTGGTTGTTGCGGGTCCACTACGTACCGTCTATCTGGCGACCTTCTGTGACACCGGTGTCAAGGGCCAAGGGGTAGCGTGTCCGCCGGACGTGAGCGCGGGACATGGGAGATGGTGATGATGGTGGGTCGGCGCGGTGGCCGTCGGGTGGTGGCGCTGTTCGCGATCGGTGTGGGGCTGGTCGGCGCGATCGGCGTTGGGCTCGTGGTTTCCGCCGGCTCGGCCAGCGCCGCGGACGAGCGGATTGATCTGCGGGCGGCGCGCGCCTTCAACGCCGGCGGTAACCCCGGTTCCGCATCCGTCAGCGTCACTCGGCGGGATCGTGGCTGCATCAACGTGCGCACCGCGCTCGGTATCCGGCTCGCCAACGGCATGAACGGTGGCCAGGTGCGGGTCGACTTCGAGAGCCGCGGGCAGTGGCGGCCCGTTGTTGTCTCGGACGCCGGTCCCGGCGTGGTGGTCACCGAGCGGACCGCGCCGGATCGGTCGACGATCTGTGAGCGGCAGACCGCTGTCGGTCGGTATCGGGTCAGCTTCGCCGATGGGACTCCGGGTGGCAGCGTCACGCTGATCGGCCAGGTGTTCAACGGGCGCGGGCAGGTCGTCGGCAGTGAGTCGGCGGCGGCCCGGGTCAACGGGGCCAAGGTGACGCCGACGAAGAAGGCCACCAAGCCACCTAAGTCCGCGCCGCCGACCACCCCGACGAAGACCGAGGAGCCGCTGACGGCTGACCCGTTCGACGACCCGGCCAAGAGCCCGCTCGCGGTTGCCGTGCCGGTGCCGCCGCACGACTCGGGCAGCGGCGGTTTCCTCGGGATGAGCGGGCTGGTCATGTTCGGCGGGCTCGTGCTGGTCGGCGTCGGCGCCGCCCTGATCGTGTTCCTGGTGCGCCAGATGCGTGCCGACCGGGCCGGCGGCCGGCCTACCCCTGATCTCGGCAGGCACACAGGGGGAGCCGGGCAGACGGCGGCGCCCGAGTCACAGACCATGTTCCTTCCTCCCATGCGTCCGGCGACCGGGCCCGGCAGCGACCAGCAGACGGTGATTTTCCCTCGCATCGAGGACTGAGATCGGGTTATCCACAGCCCGGGGTTATCCACAGCTCATGAGTGCCTTCGGCAGCCAGCCGGACCCCTCCGTTACGCTCGGCGGCGAAACGCTGGCATCGTCCAAGGAGCGAGTGCGTTGTCCGAGCTGTCCCAGATCGTCAAGGCCTACGACATTCGCGGTGTCGTCCCGGATCAATGGGACGAGCGGGTCGCCGAGGCGCTAGGCGCGGGTTTCGCGCAGTTCCTGGCGTCCAAGCACCCGCACTCCACGAGCGTCGTCATCGCCCACGACATGCGCGCGACCTCCCCTGGCATGTCCGCGGCCTTCGCGCGGGGCGTGCTCAGCGAGGGCCTCGGGGTGGTCGAGGCGGGTCTCGGCTCCACCGACATGCTCTACTTCGCGGCCGGCACGCTCGACCTGCCCGGCGCGATGTTCACGGCCAGCCACAACCCGGCCCAATACAACGGCATCAAGCTGTGCCTGGCCGGGGCCAAGCCGATCAGCCAGGATTCCGGCCTCAACGAGATCCGGGACAACGCCCAGCGCATCCTCGACCGGAGCGGCGACGGCCCGACCGCAGACCCCGCGCCGGGTGCCCGAAAAGAGCGCCGTGAGGTGCTCGCCGACTACGCCCGCTACCTGCGCGAGCTCGTCGACCTGCGGGGCATCCGCCCGCTCAAGGTGGTCGTCGACGCCGGCAACGGGATGGGCGGCTACACGGTCCCGGCGGTCCTCGGCGACCAGGCGCTCGAGGCGCTGCCGTTGACGATCGTCCCGCTTTACTTCGAGCTCGACGGCTCGTTCCCCAACCACGAGGCCAACCCGCTCGAGCCCAAGAACCTGGTCGACCTCCAGCACGCCGTCGTGCAGCACGGCGCCGACCTCGGGCTCGCGTTCGACGGCGACGCCGACCGGTGCTTCGTGATCGACGAGCGCGGCGAGCCGGTCAGCCCGAGCGCGGTTACCGCGCTGGTCGCCGTCCGTGAGCTGGCCAAGCACCCCGGTGACACGGTCATCCACAACCTGATCACCTCGAGTGCGGTGCCCGAGATCATCAGGGAGAACGGCGGCACGCCCGTACGCAGCCGGGTCGGGCATTCGTTCATCAAGGCGGACATGGCGCGCACCAACGCCGTGTTCGGTGGTGAGCACTCGGCGCACTACTACTTCCGCGAGTTCTGGTTCGCGGACACCGGCATGCTCGCCGCGATGCACGTGCTCGCCGCGCTGGGCGGTCAGCCTGAGCCATTGTCCGAGCTCGGCGCCGCGTTCGAGCGCTACGTCGCGTCCGGCGAGATCAACTCGACGGTGCAGGACCAGAAGGCCAAGCAGCAGGAGGTACGCGCGGCGTACCCGGACTCGGTGGTCGACGAGCTCGACGGTCTGACGCTGACCTTCCCGGACGGCGCGTGGATCAACCTGCGTGCCTCCAACACCGAGCCGCTCCTCCGGCTCAACGTCGAGGCGCCGACCGCTACGCGCATGGCGGAACTGCGCGACGAGGCCCTGGGTCTCATCCGCCGCTAAGATCGTCGCCGGACGGCCCGCCGCCCGCATCTGGAAGGAGCCGCACCATGGCCCTGGATCAGCAGTTGTTGGACATTCTCGCGTGCCCGGACACGCATCACGCGCCGCTGACCTACGACGCGGAAGCACAGACGCTGACGTGCACCGAGTGTCACCGAGTGTTCGAGATCCGCGACGACATCCCAATCCTCCTGCTCGACGAGGCTCGCCCGCCGGCGCCGGAGGCAAGCTGATGGATACCCCGGTGGGCGGTGCCGCCGGCCTGCGCGGTCAGCGGGTGGCCGACGAGGCCCTGCTCGACAACCAGGACGCGATGGCCCAGAACGACCCGGGCGGCATGCTGCGGATGGCGGCCTCCGCCGGCGCGCAGGTGCGCGAGTCCGCGGCCCTCGCCGCCGAGGCCAACCTCTCCGCGCTCGAAGACGACGGCCTGCCCCGCGCCGTGGTGATCGCCGGCGCCGGCACCGCCGCCCGCACCGGTGAGATCCTCGCGATGGCCGCGGGTCCGCGGTCCCGCGCGCCCGTCATCATCCACCGCAGCGCCGGCGTGCCCGGCTGGGTCGGTGCCGCCGACGTGGTGATCGCGATCAGTGCGTCCGGCCACAGCCCGGAAGCCCTCGCCGCGGCCGACGCCGCCGCCCGTCGTGGCGCCCGGCTGGTCGGCATCGGCGCGCCCGACTCCGAGCTTCAGTCGGTCGTCGAGCGGGCCCGTGCCCCGTACATCCCGGTTCCGCGCCGCGCCCCGGCCCGCGCGAGCCTCTGGGCGCTGACGGTCCCGGTGCTGCTCGCCGCCCGCACGCTGGGTCTGGTCAAGGTCAACGAGGCTGACTTCGCGGAGACCGCGACCCGGCTCGACGCCGACGCGGAGCGCTGCCGGCCGAGTGCCGAGTCGTTCGTCAACCCGGCGAAGTCCCTGGCGCTGGGCCTGGCCGGCTCCGTGCCGATCGTCTGGGGTTCGTCGCCGCTGGCGACCGTGGCCGCGCGGCGGTTCGCCGACACGCTGTCCGCCAACGCCCGCTATCCGGTGGTCGCCGGGGCGCTCGGCGAGGCCGGTCGTGGTCGCGTCGGCCTGCTCGACGGGGTGTTCGGCGGTCTGGTCGAGACCGACCGTGACGTCTTCTCCGACCCGTTCGACAACGAAGACGGCCCGCAGGCCAGCCGGCTGCGCGTGGTGTTGCTGCGCGACGGCGGCCTCAACGCCGACGACGACACCGACGAGCCCCTCGCCGTCGAGGAACGCCGCGCCGACGCGATCCAGACCCTGGCCGAGCGTCGCGGGGTACGTTGCGACGTCCTCACCGCCGAGGGCGGCTCGTCGCTGGAGCGGTTGGCTTCCCTGGTCGCGGTTCCCGACTTCGCCTCGGTCTATCTCGCTCTCGCACACGGTCTCGACCCCATGGCGGTGCCGGCCGTGTCCGAGATGAAGGAGCTTTCCAACCCATGAGCGCAGTGACATGAGTGCCGGTGGCGGCACGCGTGCCATCATCGCGGCGCTTGCCGCCAACCTGGGCATCGCGGTCACGAAGTTCTTGGCATTCATACTCACCGGCTCGTCGTCGATGCTCGCGGAAGCGATCCACTCGTGCGCCGATTCGGGCAACCAGGTCCTGTTGCTGCTCGGCGGGCGGCGGGCGACCCGCAAGGCGACACCGCAACACCCGTTCGGGTACGGGCGTGAGCGTTACGTCTACGCGTTCATCGTCTCGATCATCCTGTTCAGCGTCGGTGGCCTGTTCGCGCTCTACGAGGCCTGGCACAAGTACCAGGACCCGCACGGCATCACCGAGTGGCAGTGGGTTCCCATCACGGTGTTGATCGTGGCGATCGGGCTCGAGTCGTTCTCCTTGCGCACCGCGATCCACGAGTCCAACCCGCTGCGCGGCAAGGCATCGTGGGTGGCGTTCGTCCGGCGCGCGAAGGCGCCGGAGCTACCGGTCGTGCTGCTCGAAGACGTCGGCGCGCTGCTCGGTCTGGTCTTCGCGCTCTTCGGTGTCTCGATGACGCTGGCCACCGGCAACGGCAAGTGGGACGCGCTCGGCACCGCCATGATCGGTGTGCTGCTGGTGGCGATCGCGATCATCCTCGCGATCGAGACCAAGAGCCTGCTCTTGGGCGAGGGCGCCAGTCCGGAGAACACCCAGGCGATCGAGAAGTCGCTGGTCGGCGACGGCATCGACCGGATCATCCACATGAAGACCCTGCACCTCGGCCCCGAAGAGCTCCTGGTGGCCGCGAAGATCGCGGTCACGCCCGACGCCCATGCCGACGAGGTCGCGCGGGCGATCAACGCGGCCGAAGCACGGGTACGCGAGGCGGTTCCGATCGCCCGCGTGATCTACCTGGAACCGGACATCTACAGCACTCGGGCCGCCGCGGCCGGTGACGGCGCCGCCGCGGAAACGGCCGAAGGCATCACCAACCACTAGGTCCAACGGCAACGTGAGCCGACATGACAGTCATCCGGCCTTCGTGCCCGGACGGCCGGGTCTGTCGGTTGCGGGGCTTTCACGGTGTCGTACGGGTCACCGCGGCACCCGCTCCCGGTCGACCGGGCATCCGCCGCACGCGATGATCGGCCAACTGCCCGCGCGGCGTCCGGGATGGCTCTGCCGGGGGTCCGGACGCCGAGCAGGCACACGATTCGCGCGACAGCGCCTACCCCAGGGACCGGCCACTGTGGAACGACTTGACAGCCCCATCCGCGATTACGCCTGGGGTTCGCGCACGGTGCTCGCTCGACTACAGGGCCGCACGGCGCCCAGCGCGGGCCCGGAAGCCGAGCTCTGGGTGGGCGCCCACCCCGCCGCACCGTCGACGTTGGACGGCGAAGACGGCCCGGTGAGCCTGGCCGACGCGATCGGGGCCGCACCCACCGGCTGGCTCGGCGCCGACACGGTCGCCCGCTTCGGTCCCCGTCTGCCGTTCCTGCTCAAGCTCCTGGCGGCCGACGCCCCGCTGTCGCTCCAGGCCCACCCCGACCTGGAACGCGCCAGCGAACGATTCACCGCGGGCGACCCGAACTACGTCGACGCCAACCACAAGCCGGAACTTCTCGTCGCGATCGAGCCGTTCGACGCCCTGTGCGGCTTTCGCGACCCGCGCCGCTCCGCCGACGCCCTGGAAGCCCTCGGCGGCGCGCCCCTCGCACCGATCGTCGAGCACCTCCGCCGAGGCGAGATCGCCGACGCCGTGGAGCTGCTCCTGACCTGGTCAGGCAACCGCACCGACCTGATCAAGCTGATCACCGCGGGCAAAGCCGGCGAACCAATGGCCGACGAATTCGCAGACGATCTCGCGTTGGTACGGCGGCTGGCGGCCGATTACCCGAGCGATCCTGGCGTCCTGGTGGCCCTCCTGCTCAACCACGTCCGCCTGACCTCGGGCGACGCGGTCTGGATGCCGGCGGGCAACCTCCACTCCTACCTGAGCGGTTCCGGAATCGAGATCATGGCCGCCAGCGACAACGTCCTACGCGGCGGCCTCACCCCGAAGCGGGTGGACGTAGGAGAACTCCTCCAGGTGCTCCGCTTCGACGTCCTCGACGAACCAGTGGTCAAGCCGATCGAAATCGCCCAAGGGGTGCACACCTGGCCCGTACCGGTCGACGATTTCGCCCTCCACCGCGTCACCAGGCCGACCCAACTCAGCCTGAGCGGCCCGATTCTGGCCCTCTGCACCGCCGGGGAGATCACCATCGGGGACGCGACCGGCGTGGTCTCGCTCACTCCCGGCCGAGCGGCAGTAGGACCGGCCGGTGCCGGCCCGCTGATGATCGCCGGGGCCGGTGAGGTCTATGTCGCCTCGCTGGGCGACTGAACCCGGACACGAGCCGAAAATCGCCACCCGCGCCACGAGCAGTCAGCGGGCGCCGGCACACCGGTCCAGGCCAGCAGCCGACAGAACAGATCAGGAAATATCCGCATTCTCTTGACAGAGGCGATCGCGTGGTGTGACTCTATAACCACGCAGCGTTATCGCGACGAAGGTCCGAGTCACGCGCGGGGGAACCAAACCGGGGGGATGCACGGGGCGGTGTGGGGTCGAGCGGTTAAGTCCGCAGACCACCCACCGCCCCGTGCGCTATGTGCGGACGGGGGCCGCCGGCTTGGCCGAGAAGCCCGCGAGACGAGAGGGCCCGCCGGGGTAACGCTGCTTCTCACAGGCCCCCCGCGTAAGCTCGATGGTCGCGATCAGCCGCAGAGCCCAGCAGGGACGCGACCGACTAGGAGCTTTCATGACCAGCACCCTTCCGGCGCACGGCGCGTCGACCGGGGACCGTCCGCGCACCCTCGCCGAAGGCGACTTCAAGGTGGCCGACCTGTCCCTGGCCGCCTTCGGCCGCAAGGAGATCCAACTCGCCGAGCACGAGATGCCCGGCCTGATGTCGCTCCGGCGTGAGTTCGCCGCGACCCAGCCCCTGAAGGGCGCCCGCATCACCGGGTCGCTGCACATGACCATCCAGACCGCGGTGCTCATCGAGACCCTGACCGCGCTCGGCGCGACGGTCCGCTGGGCGTCCTGCAACATCTTCTCGACCCAGGACCACGCCGCCGCGGCGATCGTCGTCGGCGTCGACGGCACGCCTGAGGCGCCGGCCGGTGTCCCGGTGTACGCGTGGAAGGGCGAGACCCTCGAGGAGTACTGGTGGTGCACCGAGCAGGTGCTCCTCTGGCCCGACGGCGAGGGCCCGAACATGATCCTCGACGACGGCGGCGACGCCACCCTGCTCGTGCACAAGGGTGCCGAGTTCGAGGGTCTCGGCGCCGTCCCGAGCGTGGACACCGCCGACTCAGAGGAGTACGCGGTCATCCTCGGCGTGCTCAACCGCTCGCTCCAGGAGGACAACCGCCGCTGGACCCGGGTCGCCGCCGGCATCAAGGGCGTCACCGAGGAGACCACCACCGGCGTGCACCGCCTCTACGAGATGCAGCAGACCGGTGGCCTGCTCTTCCCGGCGATCAACGTCAACGACTCGGTCACCAAGTCGAAGTTCGACAACAAGTACGGCTGCCGGCACTCGCTGATCGACGGCATCAACCGCGCCACCGACGTGCTGATCGGCGGCAAGGTCGCGGTCGTCGCCGGCTACGGCGACGTCGGCAAGGGCTGCGCCGAGAGCCTCCGCGGCCAGGGCGCCCGGGTCATCGTCACCGAGATCGACCCGATCTGCGCGCTCCAGGCGGCGATGGACGGCTACCAGGTCGCCACCCTCGAGGACGTCGTCGAGACCGCCGACATCTTCGTGACCGCGACCGGCTGCTTCAACGTGATCACGAACGAGCACATGGCGCGGATGAAGCACCAGGCGATCGTCGGCAACATCGGGCACTTCGACAACGAGATCGACATGGCCGGCCTGGCCAAGCGCGGCGACGCCGAGCGGATCAACATCAAGCCGCAGGTCGACGAGTGGCGCTTCGCCGACGGCCACTCGGTCATCGTGCTGTCGGAGGGCCGCCTGCTGAACCTGGGCAATGCGACCGGTCACCCGAGCTTCGTGATGTCCAACAGCTTCAGCAACCAGACGATCGCGCAGATCGAGCTCTTCACCAAGCTCGACGAGTACCCGATCGGCGTCTACACCCTGCCGAAGCACCTGGACGAGAAGGTCGCGCGCCTGCACCTCGGCGCCCTCGGCGTCCACCTCACCGAGCTCAGCAAGGAGCAGGCGGGATACCTCGGCATCGCCGTCGAAGGCCCCTACAAGCCCGACCACTACCGGTACTAGATACAAATCTGGTCCCGGGTTCGTCGGGGGCACGACCGTCGCTCCCGCCGGAGACCGCGGGCGGGCCAAGACCGGGCCCGCCCGCTGCCAGGTCCGCGAGCACTACCGTTACTGATCAAAATCAAGGACGATGGCCCTTCGCCGGTGCACCCGGCGGAGGGCCATCGTCTATCTAGGAACCGCACATGCTCACGGATGCCGCCTTCACACTCGGCGGCACGCCGACCTCGTGGGCCGAAGTGTTCGGGTTTCTCACCGGCGCGCTGAACGTCTGGCTCGTCGCGCGCCAACGGATCAGCAACTGGCCGGTCGGCATTCTGAACGTCGCCCTCCTGATGCTGGTCTTCTGGACCTCGGGCCTCTACGCCGACGCTGGTCTGCAGATCCTCTACGTGGTGCTCGGTCTTTACGGCTGGTGGTCGTGGCTTTATGGCGGCCAGGACCGCAGCCGCCTCCAGGTCGCCGACACCAGCCCGAGGGAATGGGTCGCACTCGCCGTCGCCGGCATCACACTCACCGCCGCCCTCACGCTTTTCCTCGACCGGGCCACGGACTCCACGGTCCCGTTCCCGGACGCCGTCACCACGGCGTTGTCGCTGCTCGCCACCTACGGCCAGACCCGCAAGCGCTGGGAGAGCTGGTGGCTGTGGATCGCCGCCGACCTGATCTACATCCCGCTGTACGCCTACAAGGGCCTCTACCTCACCGCGGGGCTCTACCTGATCTTTCTCACCCTCTGCGTCTTCGGCCTCCAGCAATGGCGGGCGGCCCGGCGCCCAAGCCTGGCGATCGCATGAGCTACCGGCACGGCCTGGTCGTCGGCAAGTTCTACCCGCCCCACGCCGGCCACCACGCGCTGATCGACCACGCGGCCGCCCGATGCGCCGCAGTCACGGTCGTGGTCGCTCCGTCCCGGCGCGAGTCGATCCCGCTCGACCTGCGGGTCCGCTGGCTCGAAGAGGCACACGGAGCCACGCCGCACGTCCGCTTCGTCGGCCGCTATGACGACCATCCCATCGACTACGACGACCCGGCCGCCTGGGACGTGCACTGCGCGCTGTTCCGAGAAGCCGCCGGCGACGCCGAGATCGACGCGGTCTTCTCTTCCGAGGCCTATGGTCCGGAGTTGGCAAGAAGGTTCGACGCCACCCACGTGCCGTTCGACCCCGACCGCGGAAGGGTTCCCGTCTCCGGCACCGCGGTCCGCGCCGACCCGGCCGCCCACTGGTCCGCATTAACCCCGCAGGTGCGTGCCTGGTTCGTGCGTCGCGTCGTCGTGGTCGGCGCCGAGTCGACCGGCACCACCACGGTCGCCCGCGCCCTGGCCGAGTGGTTCGACACCACCTGGGTCCCCGAGTACGGCCGAGAGCTCACCGAACGCAAGCTGGCCGCCCTCGGCCCGGCCGCGACCGTCTACGACGTCACCTGGGACGAGGCGGACTTCGTCGAGGTGGCCCACCGCCAGGAGGCCGCCGCCGACGAAGCGGCCAGAGCCAGCGGCGCGCTGCTCATCTGCGACACCGACGCGCGTGCCACCGAGATCTGGGAGGAGCGCTATCTCGGCAAATCCTCCGAAAAGGTGCGAGCAGCGGCGCGTTGGCCCGACCTCTACCTGTTGACCGACCACGAAGGGGTGCCTTTCGAGCAGGACGGTCTGCGTGACGGAGAGCACGTTCGAGAGTGGATGACCGGTCGGTTCCGGGCCGCGTTGGCCGGTGCGCCCGTCCCGGTGGTCGAGTTGGCCGGGTCGCTGGAGGAGCGGCTCGCGGCCGCGCGGGACGCCTGTACGCGTCTCCTGAACAAGGGTTGGAACCTGGCCGAACCGCTCTAATTAGGGCGGCCTTGTGGGCGCTTTGGGCGCACCCAGGTCCACACGCAATAGATCAGCCAACCCACCGCGAGCGCCGTCGCCAGCGGCCGCAGCCGCAGTGCGTTGAGTGCGATGACCAACGCCAGCACGGTCAGCCACGGGATGAAGGCCTTCACGGTCGGGACGTTACCTGTTCAACAGGCGGCTTGACTTTCCCGTCCGAGCGGAGAGAAGGTATGGCTGCCCTTACTTAGGTGCGCCTATCACCTAGCGTGACCGGAGTCCGCTGACATGTTCGCGACGTACCTGATCGGCCTGCGCGAAGGACTGGAAGCGACCCTCGTGGTCAGCATTCTGGTTGCCTTCCTGGTCAAGTCCCAGCGCAAAGACCGGCTCATCCAGGTCTGGGTGGGTGTCGCGCTCGCGGTCGCGCTCTCGGTCCTCTTTGGCTGGCTGCTCACCTACACGAGCACCACGCTGCTCGCCAACTACAAGGACCGTGAGCTCTTCGAGGCGATCACCTCGCTCGCGGCGGTCGTATTCGTCACCTGGATGATCTTCTGGATGCGCCGGGCCGCCCGGTCCATCGCGGGTGAGCTGCGGACGAGGATGACCGACGCGCTCGCGGTCGGGTCCATCGCGGTCGCCGTGATGGCGTTCCTCGCCGTGGTCCGCGAGGGGCTCGAGACCGCCCTGATCTTCTACTCCGCGGTGCAGGGTGTGTCGACCGACGGCGGCCCGCTCTACTCGCTGATCGGCGGCGTCGCGACGGCGATCGTCATCGGCATCCTGCTGTACGGCACGGCCGTGCGGATCAACCTCGGCAAGTTCTTCACCTGGACCGGCGCGCTGCTGATCCTGGTGGCCGCCGGCATCCTCAAGTACGCGGTGCACGACTTCCAGGAGTCCGGCGTCCTGCCCGGGCTCAACTCGCTGGCCTTCGACATCAGCGGCACCCTCGACCCCGGTTCCTGGTACGGCAGCCTGCTCGCCGGAATGTTCAACATCACCCCGGCCCCGACCGTCCTGGAGACGATCGCCTGGGCCGCGTACGGCATCCCGGTCCTCGCGATCTTCCTCAAGCCGGCGAAGAGCAAGCCCAAGCCGGCCACCGCGCCCACCGAAACCACCACCTCGGCGTCCGCGCCGCAGGCCTGATCAGGAGTCCTCGTATGCGCAGCAGATACCTGGCGACCGTCGCGGTCGCCCTGTTGGCGGGTGGCCTGGCCGCCTGCTCCGGCAGTGACGACAAGGGTGCCGACGCCGCCGCGGACAAGGGTGGCCCGATCGCCGTCAACGCGAGCGACACCGGTTGCGAGGTCGGCGTCACCGACGTCGACGCGGGCACCGTGCAGTTCAAAATCACCAACAAGGGCGCCAAGGTCACCGAGTTCTACGTGTACGCCGCCGGCGACCGGGTGATGGGTGAGGTCGAGAACATCGTGCCGGGCCTGAGCCGGGACCTGCACGTCGAGTTGGCCGCGGGCACGTACGAGACGGCCTGCAAGCCCGGCATGATCGGCAAGGGCATCCGCGGGCCGCTGAAGGTCAACGGCTCCGCCGCGCCGCTCACCGAGGACGCCGCCCTCAAGGACGCCACCGACAGCTACTCGCGCTACGTGAAGAGCCAGACCGACGCCCTGCTGACCAAGACGCAGGAGTTCGTCGACGCGGTCAAGGCCGGCGACGCCGCGAAGGCCAAGACGCTGTTCCCGGTCGCCCGCACGTACTGGGAGCGGATCGAGCCCGTCGCCGAGATCTTCGGTGACCTCGACCCGAAGATCGACGGCCGGGAAGAGGTCGTCGAGGAGGGCATGAAGTTCACCGGGTTCCACGCGATCGAGCGCGACCTGTGGAAGACCGGCGACATCTCGAAGTCCGGTCCGATGGCCGACGAGCTGATGGTCAACGTCAAGGAGATCGTCGCCAAGGCCAACGCCGAGCAGCTCTCCCCGCTCCAGCTCGCCAACGGTGCCAAAGAGCTCCTCGACGAGGTCGCCACGGGCAAGATCACCGGCGAGGAGGACCGCTACTCGCACACCGACCTGTGGGACTTCAACGCCAACGTCGAAGGCTCCAAGGCGGCCATCTCCGCGCTGCGCCCCGCACTCGAGCAGCGCAACGCCGACCTGGTCAAGCAGCTCGACACCGAGTTCGCCAACGTCGACACGGCGCTGTCGAAGCACCGCGACGGTGACGGCTGGAAGTTCCACAACGAGCTGTCGCAGGACGACCTGAAGGCCCTCTCCGACGCGATCAACGCGCTGGCCGAGCCGATCAGCAAGGTCGCCGCGGTCGTGGCCGGCTAAAGATGGGAATCACGCGTCGTAAGGCGATGACGATCGCGGGTGTCGGTGTTGCCGGCATCGCGGGAGCGGCTGCCGGCGCGACGGCCGTGCTGGCCGCTGACTCGGAACCCACGGTTCCGGTGTCGGCGGCCAGTGGTGCTGTCCCGTTCCACGGTGACCACCAGGCCGGCATCATCACGCCGGCCCAGGATCGGCTGCACTTCGTCGCCTTCGACGTGGTCACGAAGGACCGCGACCGGTTGGTGTCGATGCTCCAGGACTGGACGGCCGCGGCCGCCCGGATGACCCAGGGCCAGGACGCAGGCACGATCGGCGCGGTCAACGGGATACCGGAGGCGCCGCCGGACGACACCGGGGAGGCGCTCGACCTGCCGCCGGCCGGCCTGACGCTGACAGTCGGCTTCGGCCCGACGCTGTTCCGCGACGCGTCCGGTGTGGACCGCTTCGGCATCGCTGACAAGCGCCCCGCGGCCCTGGCCGACCTGCCGAAGTTCCCCGCCGACGCGCTCCAGCCGGAGATCTCCGGTGGCGACCTGTGCGTGCAGGCGTGCGCCAACGACCCGCAGGTGGCGGTGCACGCGATCCGCAACCTCGCCCGGATCGGCATGGGCGTGGTCAGCGTGCGCTGGTCGCAGCTCGGCTTCGGCCGCACCTCGTCGACGTCGCGCGACCAGGTCACCCCGCGCAACCTGTTCGGCTTCAAGGACGGCACGGCCAACCTCAAGGCCGAGGACACGGCGCTGCTCGACGAGCACCTGTGGGTCCGCGCGGGCGACGGAGCGTCCTGGATGGACGGTGGCTCCTACCTGGTGGCCCGGAAGATCCGGATGACCATCGAGACCTGGGACCGGACGTCGCTCGGCGAGCAGGAGGAGATCGTCGGCCGGGCCAAGGGCACCGGCGCGCCACTCGGCCAGCAGGACGAGTTCGACGAGCTGGACTTCACCCTCAAAGGCCCCGACGGCGAGCCGGCGATCGGCGAGGTCGCGCACGTGAAACTGGCCCACCACAGCCAGAACGGCGGCGCCCGGATTCTCCGCCGGGGCTACAACTTCGTCGATGGCTCCGACGGCCTCGGCCGGCTGAACGCGGGCCTGTTCTTCATCTCGTTCCAGCGCGACGCGCACAAGCAGTTCGTGCCGATCCAGCTCCAGCTAGCCCGGCACGACGTGATGAACGAGTACATCCGGCACGTGTCGAGCGCCCTGTTCGCCTGCCCGCCCGGTGTGGAGGACGGCGGCGACTACTGGGGCCGCGCGCTGTTCGGCTAAGCGTTAGCAAGGGTCCCTTCCTATGCGGAAAGCGTTAAGAAGGGGCCCTTCCTTAACTCGCACTTGCCGCCGCGGACGCCGCAGGGACGGGCCCGCCAGGGACCGGCCCGGTCTCTGGCGGGAGCGACGGTCGTGCCGCCGACGGACCCGAGTCCCGGTCGATGTCGAGGATCGACGCCTGTTCGGCCTTCGCCGCGTGTGCCGCCGCCGACCCGAACAGCATCACGTAGCCGATGAAGCCCAGCCAGGCGAGCGCTCCGATGGCGATTTTCAACGCGGGTGACATCGACGACGGCGTGACGAACGCTTCGATCACGCCGGACACCGCGAACAGGATCACGAGGCCGATCGCGACCAGCAGGCCCTCGCGGCCGGCGGCGGCCACCGACCGCGTGCGGGTCAGGTGCCGGGGCGGGCGGATCCAGGCGCCGGCGATCCGCAGGCCCACGCCGGCCGCCACGTAGACGCCGGTCAGCTCCAGCAGGCCGTGCGGCGTGATCAGGCTGAAGAACTGTTCCGCCTCGCCGTACTGGACCATCACGCCGCCGCTGAGGCCGATGTTGAGCGCGTTGTTCCACAGTAGCCAGAGGACCGGCAGGATCAGCACGCCGGCCGCCAGGCACTGCACCGACAGCCAGGCGTTGTGCGTCCACAGGGAGAACGCGAACGTCTGCGGCGAGTATTCGGAGTAGTAGGCGGCGAACTCCGTCTCGACCAGCCGGCGCGCGGCCTCGTCGCCGATCAGCGCGCTGGCCACCTCGGGATGACCGGCGGTGTAGAAGATGAGGAAGAAGGTCAGCGCGGTGAACACGGTGGCGACCGCGCACCACCACGGCCAGGCGCGGTACGCGGCGAGCGGGAACCCGACCGTGAAGAACCGGCCGACGTCGGCGAGCCGCATCCGGCGACCCGGCGAGATCGCCGCCCGGCTGGCCAGCACGAGCCGGGACAGGCGGGCGATCAGAGCCGGGTCGGGGGTACGGCTGCGCACCACCGACAGATGCGTCGCCGTGCGCTGGTAGAGCGTCACGAGCTCGTCGACCTCGACGGCGGCCAGCCGGCGCTTGCCGGAAAGATATTCCAGCTTGCGCCACTCGGCATCGTGCTCGGCTACGTAGGCGTCGAGATCCACGCGCTCATAGTGTTCACTGTGCGGGTGACCGCGCAACCTCTCTCGTCCGACCGGGTCGTTACCGGCGAGGCCGTGGAGCTCGAGGTGCGCGCCGCCAGGGCCGGTTCGCGGGTCACCGCCCTGCTCATCGACCTGATCGTCATCCTGGCGCTGGGCCTCGTGCTGTTCGTGATCGTGTCGGCGTTCCTGTCCACGATTCCGACCGAGCTCGACAACGCCACCATCCAGGGCATCACGGTGGTCGGCACCGTGCTGTTGCTGGTCGGCTACCCGGTCACCTGCGAGACCGTCTTCCGTGGCCGCACGCTCGGCAAGGCCGCGCTGGGCCTGCGGGTGGTCCGCGACGACGGTGGCCCGGTGCGGCTGCGGCACGCCCTGACCCGCAGCCTGGTCGGCGTCGCCACCGAGTGGCCGGGCGTGCTGCTGCCGCCGGTGACCTGGATCGCGGCACTGGCGACGATGCTGGGCAACCCGCGCGGCAAGCGCCTCGGCGACCTGGTCGCCGGCACCATGGTGATCCACGAGCGCACGCCGGCGGGTTGGGGCTGGGTGCCCGGCATGCCGCCCCGGCTGGCCGAGTGGGCGCTGACCCTCGACCTCACCGGCGTCTCCGACGAGCTCGCGCTGGCCGTCCGGCACTTCCTGGCCCGTGGTCGCGAGCTACGCGAGCCGGCCCGCACCGAGCTCGGGCGCACGCTGGCCGCCGAGGTCGCCGCGGTGACCACCCCACCGCCCCCGCCGGACGTGCCGGGCTGGGCCTACCTGGCCGCGGTGATCGCCGAGCGGCACCGGCGGGCCCGGCTGCGGCTCGCCCGGGCGCGCGCGGTGAGCGCGGCGATCTGGCCGGACCTGGTACCCAAAGCCGCCCCTGCCCCGGTGGATCCATTGGTGCGCCCAGGCGTGCCCTACTCCGACGACACGCCACCGCTGGCGTGGCCGGTGACAGCGCACCAACCCCGGCCTTTCTAGAGCCGGGCCAGCGCCTTGAGGGTCAGGTACGCGTCGGCGACCGCGCCCGCGAACTCGGTGGCGGGTGCGTCGACCACCTCGACACCGCCGCGCCGCAGCGCCGCCGCGACCCGGGCGCGTTCGGACAGCGCCCGGTGGCCGGCCGCCGCCGCGTAGACGTCGGCCGCCGTGGCCGGCTCGCGGGTCGTCAGGTCGCGCAGCACCGGGTCGTGCGTGGCCGCCACGACGACCTTGTGCCGGGCGACCAGCCTCGGCAGCACCGGCAGCAGGCCCTCGCCCAGCGCGCCCGGCTCCAGCGCGGTGAACAGCACGATCAGCGCGCGCTTGCGTTCCCGCCGCAGCACCTCGCCGACGACGAGCTCGAAGTCGGTCTCGACCAGCGCCGGTTGCAGCGGCGCGAGCGCGTTGACCAACTTGGCCAGCAACACCTGGCGGCCGGCGCCGGAGACCGACGCGCGCACCGCGGTGTCGACGGCCAGCAGGTCGACCTGGTCGCCGGCGCGGGCCGCGAGGGAGGCCAGCAGCAGGGCCGCGTCCATCGCGGCGTCCAGCCGGGGCTCGTCGCCGATCCGGACGGCCGAGGTGCGGCCGGTGTCGAGCACGCACACCACGCGGCGGTCGCGTTCCGGTCGCCAGGTGCGGACCATCACGTCGGACCGGCGGGCGCTGGCCCGCCAGTCGATCGACCGGACGTCGTCGCCGATCACGTACTCCCGCAGCGCGTCGAACTCGGTGCCCTGGCCCCGGCCGCGGGTCACGATGGTGCCGTCGAGCACCCGCAGGCGCGCGGTCTTCTCCGGCAGCAGTACGCGGGACGTGAAGCGCGGCAACACGCGCAGGCGCCAGGGCGGGGTGGCCGGGTGTTCACGACGCTGCCGGAACGCGAGGCCCAGCGGGCCGTGCGAGCGCACAGTGACCCCGATCGCGGGTCGGTCACCCCGGCGGGTCGGGGTCAGCTCGGCCGCCAGCGTCACGCTGGTGCCCGCCGGCACCTCTACGCGTCCCCGCGGGGTCACCGCGCCGGCCGAGGGCACCCAGGCGTCGCGGACGTCGGCGCGGAGCGTACGCGTGCCGTTGTTGCGCACCCGCAGCCGGACGGTGGCGGACTGGCCGAGCCGGACCGCGGAGTCACCGTCGCGGGCCAGGACGAGGTCCCGGAGCGCCGCGGCGAGCACGAAGTCCACAGCGGACAGTGCCAGGACGACACAGCCGGCGACCGCGGCGGCCCACCACGGCGCCGCCCACAGCGGCATGGTGAGCGCGGCGAGGCCGAGCAGCAGGGCGGTCCGCCAGGTGACCATGGTCAGCGCGGGGTCGGCACGGTGCCGAGCACCGCGTCGAGGATCTGGTCGACGGTGACGCCCTCGAGCTCGGCCTCGGGGCGCAGCCGCACCCGGTGCCGCAGCGTCGACCGGGTGACGGCCTTGACGTCGTCGGGCGTCACGTATTCCCGGCCGGAGATCCACGCCCAGGCCTTGGCCGCGGCGAGCAGCCCGGTGGCGCCACGCGGTGACGCGCCCAGTTCCAGCGAGGGGGAGACCCGGGTGGCCCGGCACAGGTCGACGACGTAGCCGAGCACCATGTCGACCACCCCGACCCGGCCGACCGCCTCGCGCGCGGCGGCCAGATCGGCCGCGGTGGCCACCGGCCGGATCCCCGCAGCGGACAGGTCGCGCGGGTTGAAGCCCTGGTTGTGCGCGCGCAGCACGCCGAGCTCCTCGTCGCGGGTG
This sequence comes from Asanoa ishikariensis, assembly GCF_900107455.1. Classification (GTDB taxonomy): domain Bacteria; phylum Actinomycetota; class Actinomycetes; order Mycobacteriales; family Micromonosporaceae; genus Asanoa; species Asanoa ishikariensis. Next base: position 1,416,767 of record NZ_FNQB01000001.1, read on the forward strand.
GGCAGCGGGACGGCGAGCTTGAGCAGGAAGCGGTCGAGCTGGGCCTCGGGCAGCGGATAGGTGCCCTCGTACTCGATCGGGTTCTGGGTCGCGATCACCAGGAACGGCTCCGGCAGCGGCCGAGGCACGCCTTCGACCGACACCTGGCGCTCCTCCATGACCTCCAGCAGCGCCGACTGGGTCTTCGGCGGCGTCCGGTTGATCTCGTCGGCCAGCAGCAGGTTGGTGAACACCGGACCCCGACGGAAGGTGAACGCGGCACCGTGCGGGTCGTAGACCAGCGAGCCGGTCACGTCGCCGGGCATCAGGTCGGGGGTGAACTGGAGCCGCTTCATGTCGAGGTCCAGCGCCGCCGCGAAAGACCGCACCAACAGGGTCTTCGCTACCCCGGGTACGCCTTCGAGCAGCACGTGGCCGCGGCAGAGCAGGCCGATCAGCAACCCGGTGACGACCGCGTCCTGCCCGACCACCGCCTTGGCGACCTCGGCGCGCAGCCGGTGCAGGGCCACCCGGGGATCGGTCTCGGCGGTCGGTCCGGCGGCGAGGGTCACCGTGGTTCTCCTTGGTCAGGCCCGGCGCTGCCGGGCTGTGTGTCGCGGGACTGCCCCGCGGGTACGACGCCGCCGACCTCGTCGGCCAGGGTGTGCAGACCCCGGGCCAGGTCGAGAAGCTCGTCGTCGTGCGCCGGAATGCGGCCGTAGAGCAGCCCGTCGACCTGGGCCGGGTCGCGCCCGGTGCGTGCGGCGACGGCGGCGACCACGTCGGCCGGGGTGTGTTCGCTGTCGAGCCCGAGGGCCGGCTCGATCCGCTTGCGCGCGGCGTGGCGGAGCACTTCGGCGGCCGGGCCGCGGGCCTTGGCGCGCTGGTAGAGCCGGCCGCGACCGAGCACCGTCTCGCCGGAGCGGACCTCCACCGGCAGCGGCTCGGTGACCGCGGGGCCGAGTCGGCGACCGGCCCAGAGGAGCAGCAGGAGCAGCGCGGCGGCCAGGGTGGCCAGCATCGCCCAGACCCACGGCGGGAACGCGTCGGTGATCGAGGCGCTGTCGCCGTCGCCCTCGCCGCTGCTGCGCCGGTCGCCGGGCGAGCCGTTCCCGTCGCGGGCCGGCGGCGCGGTGAACTGGTCCTGCGGTTCGGCCGTCGGCGGTTCGTAGGTCTCCTGCTCGGACGGGTCCGGTGTGTAGGTCGGCTTCGGCTCTTTCGGCGGCAACCACGGCTCGTGCAGGTCGAGCCAGACGAGTTTGGGCCGGGTCGACAGCAGGCCCGAGGCGAAGGTGCGGTTGGCGTGCTCGTCGAGGCGTCCGTTCAGGAACGGGTCGGCCGCGCCGACCACCACGACTTCCTGCGGGTAGCCGAACCGCAGCACGCCCCGGTCGTAGCACGCGTCGTAGCCGCCGTTGAACGTCTCTTCGACCACGTAGGACTGGCGCCGGGCCGCCGCGGCGCCCGCCCCGGCGATGCCCGGGATCGCACAGCCGTCGGAGGCAACAGGGGCTGTCGCCCACCGGCGCTGTCCACGCAGCAGCGGCACGTCGGCGCCGCGCAGCGTCCGTGCCGGCGGGTCGACCAGCACCACCCGGGTGCTCGCCGGAAGCGACCGCAGCGCGTTCACGCTCTGCGCGTCGAGGAACTCGGCGGCGGGCACGAACAGGGTCGCGCCACCGGCGTCGGTGAGCGCGGCGCGCGGGTCGGTGTGCCGCACCACGGTGATGCCCTGGCCCCGCAGCGCGTCGGCCAGCCGGGCCGAGCCGATCGCCGCGTCGCTGACCGGGGAGAGGAAGTCCTCGTCGCCGGTGTCGGGGGTGTCGACGGCGCGGGTGACCAGCGTGGCGACCAGCAGCAGCAGGACCACGCCGAAGGGGATCAAGGTGCGCCGGCCGCGCCGCCAACCTCGGCGCAGCGCCGCACGCCGGCCACCGGCCCGGGTCGTGGTGGTCATGACCCACCCCGCCGGCTCGCGGGCACCCGGCCGCCGGACACCGCCCGGTCCACCTCCGCCGCGAGCCGCTTCATGGTGGTGTCGTCGTCCTCGTTGGCCGCCTTCTCGCCGTACCAGATGTCGGAGAAGACCGTGCCGGCCGCAGCTAGCGGCTGGTCGGTGGCCGGCGCGTTCCGGCCGGCGGCGGACGCCAGCTCGGTGACCGTCCATCCTGGATGGTGCTCGATCACCTTGCGGTCGACCAGCAACCGGACCACCGCCCGCAGCCGTTCGCGGACGGCCTCCGCCCACTGGCCCTGCGCGGCGAACCGGTCCGCGCGGGAGACGAAGGTCGCCGCCGGCAGGTCCGGCAGGGCGTCCGGCTCGGCGTCGTCGAGCAGCGGCTCGACGGTCGTCTCGGGCTCGGCGGTGGGCCGCCTGCGACGGAACCGCAGTTGGGGCCGGCGCAGGCGCGACCAGTGCGACCAGAGCAGGGCTATCGCCGTGGCGAGGACCACCAGGATGAGCAGGAGCCAGCCGAGCCCGAGGACGTCGCTGACCGCCGCCGCCGTCTCGGTCCACCAGCGGGCGAAGCCGCTCATCGGCGCACCGCCAGCGGGTCGGCGGCGGGACCGTGGCCACGGCTGAGCGCGATGTCCAGCCCCTCGGTGCGGAACCGGGTCTCCAGGTGCAGGGTCGCGGCCAGGCAGGCGAGGGCGGCGTAGGCCAGCGTGTTGACCGCGACCCGCATCGCGGTGAGCAGCACGCCGAGCGCCTCCGACGGCAGTGGCACGAGCTGGGCGAGGAAGTTGCCGCCGGCGGTGCCGACCAGGAGCCGGATGAGCCACCAGGTGAGGTACGCGAGGAGCAGGACCCACACGCCGCGGGCGCCCGACCGGCCGGCCAGCACGGCGCCCCGCCCGATCGCCCGGAACGGGTTGACCCGGTCCGTCACCAGGACCGGCACGGTCAGCGCGCAGAACCCGAAGCCGATCGCCCACGCCGGCCCGGCGAACGAGACGGTCGCGACGGCCAGGCCGGCGAACAGCGCCAGGAAGAGGGTGGCGATCGGGCGCAGACCCCGCGGGTCGAGCACGGCCCGGTTGTCGAGCGGCCGGCCCAGCAGGAGGGCCCCGGCGGCGCGGGCCGCCGGCGCGGCGACCAGCGCGATGATCAGCGCCTCGCAGCCGGCGCCGACGCAGAGGGTCGTCCAGAGCGGGCCGAAGTTGTGGTCCACGGACCGGAACGGGTCGAGCAGGTCGAGGCCGACCCAGGCGCGCAGCGGACCCAGCAGCCACTGCTCACCCACGGCCAGGACCGCCGCCAGCGGCAACAGCGCGGCCGCGTGCCCGCGCAGCACCAGGAGGGCGGCGTCCAGCAGCTCGCCCATCGTGAGAGGGCGCCGGGGGATGGCGGACGTGTCCAGGGTCGACTCCGGGAGGCTGCGTGGGATAGCGGTCATCGTGGCATGGCGCATGTCACGCCCGAGGACCGGATCAGAGGATATTGCGCACCTGGTGGCCCGGATCAGCGCTCAACGACCGAATTGTGGGGACCGATCACCGGGTCAGCGCGGATATTCCCCCGGCCGGCCGGTCACACCGCGATGAACGCAGATGGAATATTGGTGCCATGAGAGCCCGGGTTCTGGTGGTGGACGACGATCCCGCGTTGGCGGAGATGCTCGGCATCGTGCTGCGCAGCGAGGGGTTCCTGCCCTCGTTCGTGGCCGACGGTGAGCGTGCCCTGTCCGCGTTCCGTGACAACCGACCCGACATCGTGCTGCTCGACCTGATGCTCCCCGGCATGAGCGGCATCGACGTGGCCCGGTCGATCCGGTCGGAGTCCGGCGTCCCGATCGTGATGCTGACCGCCAAGAGCGACACCGTCGACGTGGTCCTCGGGCTCGAGTCCGGCGCCGACGACTACGTGGTCAAGCCGTTCAAGCCCAAGGAGCTCGTGGCCCGGATGCGGGCCCGGCTGCGCCGGGGCGAAGACGCGGCGCCCGAGATGTTGACCATCGGCCCGCCCGGCAACCAGATCACCATCGACGTGCCGGCGCACACGGTCACCCGCGACAACGAAGAGGTCAAGCTGACCCCGTTGGAGTTCGACCTGCTGGTCGCGCTGGCCCGCAAGCCGCGGCAGGTGTTCACCCGCGAGGTGCTGCTGGAGCAGGTCTGGGGCTACCGGCACGCGGCCGACACCCGCCTGGTCAACGTGCACGTCCAGCGACTGCGCGCCAAGATCGAGCCCGACCCCGAGCGGCCGGAGATCATCCTCACTGTGCGTGGTGTCGGCTACAAGGCCGGCACCGGATAATCTGGGTTTCGCTGTGAGCAGAGCGTCACTGGACGAAGTCTTCCGAACGGCCCGGGCGCGTGCCCGGGCCCTTTGGGGTCTCGTCGTCCGGCAGGTGACGCTCTTCCTGGTGACGATCGAGCACACCTGGCGCCGCTCGCTGCAGGTCCGGGTCGTCACTCTGACCCTCGTGGTCTCCAGCCTGCTGGTCGCCGTCTTCGCCTACGTCGTGGCCTACCGCAGCTCGACGATCCTGCTCGACCGGGCCAAGCAGAGCGTCGACGCCCAGCTCGACAGCGGCCAGGCCTTCGCCCGCGAGCAGCTCATCGTGTTCGGCAAGCCCTACGAGCCCAACGTGCGGGGCACCCTCCAGGACATCGTCTCCAACCTCGCCGGCGGTGACTCGCAGGACCCGAGCTCGGGGCTGGTCGTGGTGCGGGCCGACAACGTCAACGAGATCACCGCCGTGCAGTCCCGCCCGGGCGACATCTCCGGTGTGCTCGGCGGCGACATCACCCGAGTGGTCCGCGACGGCGGCCGGGCGACCGCCATCCGCTCCGGCAACCTCGGTGCCGGGCAGGTGAAATACCTGGTCAAGGGCACGCCGGTCAGCACCAAGTTCGGCCAGGTGGAGCTCTACTACATCGAGCCGTTGACCACCCAGGACTCGGCGGCGACCCAGATCAACGCCACCGTGCTGGCCACCGGCGCCACGCTGGTGCTGCTGCTCGGCCTGCTCTCCGCGCTCGTCACGCGACTGGTCGTCCGGCCCGTCCGGGTGGCCGCGCGCACGGCGCAGCGGCTCTCCGCCGGCCTGCTCGACCAACGGATGGTGGTCTCCGGCGAAGACGACCTCGCGTTGCTCGCCGCCTCCTTCAACCAGATGGCCGCCAACTTGCAGCGCCAGATCGTCCGGCTGGAAGACATGTCCCGCCTGCAACGCCGGTTCACGTCCGACGTCTCGCACGAGCTGCGCACGCCGCTGACCACCGTCCGGATGGCGGCCGACCTGATCTTCGCCGAGCGCGAGCGCTTCCCGGCCGACGTGTCCCGCACCGCCGAGATCCTGCAGACCGAGCTCGACCGGTTCGAGAGCCTGCTCACCGACCTGCTGGAGATCAGCCGCTACGACGCCGGCTTCGCCATGCTCGACGCCGAGCCCACCGACCTGGTGCCGATCGTGCACCGCGCGGTCGAACCCCTGCGCGCGCTGGCCGAACGGTGCGGGGTCGAGCTCCGCGTCGACGTGCCGGACAGCCCGGTGATCGTCGAGGCCGACCCGCGCCGGGTCGAGCGGATCCTGCGCAACCTGGTCGGCAACGCCGTCGAGCACGCCGAGGGCCGACCGGTCGTGGTGCGGTTGGTGTCCGACGGTGTGGCGGCGGCGGTCGCGGTGCGCGACCACGGCCTCGGGCTCAAGCCGGGCGAGGAGAAGTTGGTCTTCAACCGGTTCTGGCGGGCCGACCCGTCGCGGGCCAGGCAGACCGGCGGCACCGGGCTCGGCCTGTCGATCAGCCTCGAAGACGCCCGCCTGCACGGCGGTTGGCTGGAGGCCTGGGGCGCGCCCGGTCAGGGCGCCCAGTTCCGGCTGACCCTCCCGGTGCGGGCCGGCGACCGGCTCGCCGGCTCGCCGGTGCGGCTGGTGCCCGAAGACGCCGACGTCCCCGCGGTGGCGGCGCCTCCGCAGCCCCGCGCGATCACCCAGGCCCCGGCGGAGGTGGCACCGTGATCCGCAGGATCGGCGCGCTGGTCGCCGCCGTTGGCCTGTCCGCCGGCCTGGTCGCCGGGTGCGGGATACCCGACCACACCGACGTCCAGGTCGACCAGGCCGGGCCGGTGGCCGGCTCGGACCAACAGGCCGCCAGCGCACAGCCGCCCAGCGGCCGGCTGACGGCGGGCACCCCCAAGGATTTCGTCCGCAACTTCCTCCGCGCCGCGGCGGGCGAGTTCGACCCGGGCGGCAAGACCAGCCAACGCCTCCAGGACTACGTGGCCGGCGACGCCACTCGCAACTTCACGCTCAAGGACGCGGTCACGGTGGTACGGGTCGGCGACATCAAGGTCGCCGAGGACAACGTCCACGTCCACGTCGACGTCGAACAGGTCGGCACGCTCAACTCCGCCGGCGTGCTCCTCGCGCCGACCTCGACCGCCAAGGGCTACGACCTGCAGATCCGGGCCGAGTCCGGCGCCGGCGGCGGCTGGCGCGTCGTCAAGGGGCCCAGCGAGGTTCTGCTCGACGTCGAGGCGCTCCAGCTCTACTACACCGAGCGCACGGTCTACTTCTGGAACACCGACCGCACCGCGCTGTTGCCCGACCTGCGCTGGCTGCCCAGCGAGGTCCCGCTGTCCCGGGTGCCGACCGAGCTGCTGGCGATGATCGAAGGCGGTCCGTCGCCGTGGCTCGAAGGGGTGGCGGAGGGGCTGCCGAAGGACAGCAAGCTGCTGATCAACGCGCCCCTGGTCAACGGCCAGCTCACGATGAACTGGTCGCCGACCGCGATCGACAACGACGCCAACGGCGACTATCTCGTGCGGCAGGTGGCCTGGACGGTGAGCGAGCTCGGCGCGGAGTCGCTACAGCTCAAGATCAACGGCCAGCTCGAGGACACGTACCCGGTGCGAGACCTGATCAATCGCACGCCGTACCCGATCGGGCTCCAGGCGCACGCGTACGCGGTGCTCGACCACAAGGTCCGGGCGTTGAGCGCGCCGGTCGGCACGGCGGCACCCGTCCCACTCGCCGACGCCGTCAACAAGGACGTGCAGTGGGCCGCCTTCAACCGGAACTCCAGCGGGATGGACGCGGCCGTCGTCACGCCGGCCTCCGACCTGCGCGTGGGTTCGGGCACCGGCGACATCCCGGTCGAGGCGCTCGCCACCGTGCCGGGCGTCAAGCCGACGGCCGCCCCCGTCTGGCTGCCCCGGTCCCGGACGGGCCTGGTGCCCACCGCGAACGGGCGGCTCTACAGGTTCGGCCCGGACCGCAAGGCGGCGTTGGTCTCGGTGAAGGGCCTCAAGGACATCACCGCGGTGGCGGCCGCGATCGACGGGCAACGGATCGCGCTGATCGCCGACGGGCGCCTCTACGTCGTGCCCGTTTCGGTCATGCAGGACGGCGAGGTGGTCTTCGGTGACCCGCGGCAACTGGACCCGCAGCTCGCAGACCTGAGAGCGGTCGCCTGGAGTGGCGAGACCGCCGTGTCGGTGAGCGGCAAGGACGCGGACCGCATGGCGATCGTCGACGTCAGCGTCGACGGCGTGCGGCGCACCCCGCGGATCTACGACGGCGAGGGGCCGATCACCATGATCGCCGCCTACCCGGAGATCAAGGTGCTCGACCGCTCCACCACGATGCTCTATCAGGCCGAAAACTCTGCCTGGCTGGCCGCGGGCACGTCGACGCAGGTGGAGCGTTCGATGGTCGACGGCGCACCACCCTCCGCCTCGCCAGGCCCTGGCGGCGAGAGCCAGCCGACCGCGCCGTTCTTCGTCTACTAGAACCGTGGTCCTCGCCGCGCTCGCCGACCTGGTGCTGCCGGCCGAGTGCGCGGGCTGCGCGAGCGCGCACGTGCCGCTGCGCCAGGGCACCTGCGTGTCCTGCGCCGCCACCCTCGCCGCGCTGCGCCCGCGGGTGGTCCGCCCTGACCCGGCTCCACCCGGCCTGCCGGCCTGTGTCGCGGCCGGCGAGTACGCCGGCCCGCTGCGTGAAGCCCTGCTCGCCTACAAGGAGCGCGGCCGCGTCTCGCTGGCGGCCCCACTGAGCGCCCTGCTCGCCGAGTCCGTCGCCGCCGCCGCCGGTGGCGCCCGCCGCCCGGTCCTGCTGGTGCCGGTGCCGTCGACCACGGCCGCCGTCCGGGAACGACACGGCGACCACGTCCGCCGCCTCGCCGACCGCGCCGCGAAGACGTTGGGCCGGGCGGGTTGGCCTACCGTCGTGGCACAACCGGTGCGCGCGTTGCCGAAACCGGACGCCACTCACCTCGACAGTGCGCAGCGGGCAATTGCCGCGGCGGCAGCCTTCGGGCTCAGGTCGGCCCGACACACCAGCGCCGCCGCACGGGCCGCGCACGGTCGCGCGGTGGTCGTGGTCGACGACATCGTCACGACCGGCGCCACGCTCGCCGCGTTGACGGCGTTGCTCGCGCGGGCCGAGATTGCCGTCGACGCGGCCGCTCTTATCGCAGCGACACGCAAGCGTCACCCTCAGTAGATCCGTTTTCACCCGATCGCGCCCACTGGGCGAAACTTCTCCGAACCCCCCGGTTGACAGGGGGTGACTGGGACGCCGAGCGGCGTTAGCGTGAAGTTCACCGGGGTAGGACTGTGGTCCAAGCCCCGAGGGGGACCCGCATCCGAAAGGAGGCGCACCGTTCGGTCGGTCGACGCCCAGGGTCAAGACGCGCGGCGTAGCCGGCCATTCATTCACCACCGCATCAGCACAGATCGTTGTGGGAGGTAACGCGTGGACATCGTCGTCAAGGGCCGAAACGTTGAGGTGCCCGATCATTTCCGGATCCATGTCGCCGACAAACTGGCGAAGGTCGAGCGATACGACCAGAAGTTGATCCGGGTCGACGTCGAGCTATTCCACGAACGCAACCCGCGTCAGACGGACCACTGCCAACGGGTGGAGATCACCTGCGCGTCCCGTGGGCCCGTGGTCCGCGCCGAGGCTTGCGCATCCGACTTCTATGCCGCCCTCGACCTGGCCATCACCCGGCTCGACAGCCGGCTGCGCCGGGCGGCCGACCGGCGTCGCGTGCATCGGGGTCGCACGCCCGTCTCCGTGGCCGAGCACACCGCCTCGCTGCCCTCGGCGACGGCACCGGTCGTTCCCAGCGCGCGGCGGAGCACCGCGGTGCTCGAGGACCCGGCCGACCGGTACGCCGTGCTCAACCAGGACGAGCAGGACGACCAGCCCTGGCACGTCGCGCGGGTGAAGGAGCACCCGGGTGAGCCGATGACCGTCGACGACGCGCTCTTCCAGATGGAGCTCGTCGGGCACGACTTCTATCTCTTCAACGACAAGGAAAGCGGCCAGCCGAGCGTCGTGTACCGCCGTAAGGGCTACGACTACGGGATCATCTCGCTACAGGTGTGAGCCGATCGTGTGAGGGACGAAGTGGGCGTCGTTGCGGGTGATCAGCCCGTCGACGCCCACTCCCTCACGGATCCCCAGACCGGCCGGCTCGCCGTCGACCATCCAGACGCCGAGCACCGGATGGCAGTCGCCTTCCGCACCCGGAAATGACGGCAGCTCGCGCAGCTCCTGATAGACGAAGCCCTCACGCCCGTATTCGCCGGCGTTGGCGACCAGCGGCACGTTGTCGCGGACCAGCTCGACGTTGGCACCCTCGCGGGACCAGATCGGCTTCTTCGCGTACGACGTCATCGTGGCGGGTTTTTCGAAGTAGGCCGGCAGCAACAACTCGCCCTCCGGCTTGTCGCCGAACAGCTCCCAGAGCACCGGCAGCAGGCCCTTGTTGGACCACAGCGCCGCGGTCCACGGCGGCTCGATCCAGACGGTGCCGCGCTTGGTCGGGTCGGCCATGTTCCGGAAGATCGGCCGGCCGCCCTCCTCGTTCCAGAGCCATTCCCACGGGTAGAGAATGAAGATCACGTCGATCTGCGGGCCGACCTCGAACTGCCCCTGCTGGAACCGGACGCTGCCGTCGACCTGGTCGACGCCGATCTGGCTCATCGCGATCAGCTCGGTGGGAAAGCCGGCCTGGGTCGCCGTCTCCATCAGGTAGGCCACGTTCATCCGGTCTTCGCCGGAGGTCTCGCTGGTCTCGTACGCGAAGTAGATGGTCGGCCGCTCGGGCAGCCACGGGCGCGCCGCGCGTAGCTCGGCCATGTTGCGCCGCCACGCCTCGACGAGCCCCTCGTGCACCCCGTTCCACTGCCGCTCGTGGTGGTGCGTCTGGCCGGTCTGCTCCAGCCACGACCACTGGATCACCGCGCTCTCCAGCAGGGCGGTCGGCGTCTGCGCGTTGAACTCGAGCAACTTCGGCGTGCTGCCCTTGCCCGCGTACCAGAGGTCGAACCGTCCGTAGACACTCGGCGAGTAGTCCGGAGTCTGCGGCGCGTGCGTGTGGGCGCCGAACAGGTCCTTGTCGGCGTGCGTCCAGGCGTCCTTGTCGCCGTCGAACCAGGTGCGGATCACCTGCTCGTGCGCGTATTCCGGAACGCCGATCTTCGCCAGCAGGCAGGTGTCCGGCCAGCACTCGGCGGACAGGTAGGACTCCCGGCGCACAGTGCGGTCCCGGCGCGGGCAACCGGCGACGATGTGGTCGCCGGCCGCGACACACATCCGGTGCAGGGTGGCCGCCGCCTGCTCGAGCGCCAGGATCTCGTCGAGGTCGAAGTCGTAGAACGGACCCTCCCGCCAGTACGAGAGGACCCGCCCGTCGGCCAGGGGAGTGGCGTTGTAGGTCAGCCCGAGCGACGCGTTCGTCTGCTCCCAGCCTTGCCGCTGAACACCATGCGCGACCCGTCGCACCTCAGCCGCCGGACGACTTGCTGCTGCTGCTGTCGCCGCCGCTCCCGACCACGTTCGACTTCACCGTGCCGTTGCTGACCCGGCCGGTCGCGGGCAGGCCCCAGGCGCTGCGCTGCGTCGTGTCGTTGTAGGCGAACTTCGAGCCACCGCCGGGCAGCTTCGCGCCGGCCTTGAGGCCCTTGGCGTAGCGCGGCGAATGCGCCCAGAAGAAGAAGCCGCCGCGGCCGTCGCCGTCGTCATCGCAGTCGTCCTCGTTGACGATCGTGTCGTTCTGGTCGACGCAGTAGAAGGTGTGGTCGTCGTCGGCCGAGTCGCACGCCGCGGTGCCGCCGGCGGCAAGGCCGAGGAACGCGGCGCCCAGCACGACGCGCGTGGTGTTGCGCCGCCGAGCAGTCATCATCATCTCCCGAGTTCCCGCTGCAAGTGGGCTCACACTAATAGACCGCCGCAACGACGGCGATGATCCGTTCAGTCCTTCTCGCGGAGATCACCGGGTAGGAGTGCCCAGAGGATGTCGTCGATGCGGCCGCCGGCCAGGCCCGGCAGGCGGTTGCGCTGGTAGCCCTCGCGCAGGAAGCCGGCCGCCTCCAGGACCCGCTGCGAGCCCCCGTTGGCCGGGTTGGTGCCGGCGATCATCCGCGCGATCGCGGTGTTGGCGAACGCCCACCGGCACAGGAGCACGCTGGCCCGCCTGGAGAAGGCCCGGCCGCGGAAGGCCGGCAGCACGCAGTACCCGATCATCGCCTGCCCGGTCACCGGCTCCTGGTAGTAGAGGCCGATGTCGCCGGCCGGCGCCCCGGTGGCCGCGTCGACCATCACCAGGTCGGCGCGCTCGCCGAGCAACCAGCGGCTCTCGGACCGCGCGCAGCGCAGCCGGATCTCCTCGAGGTCCGGTGGCACCGGCGGCACGTGCGACGCGACGATGTCGGGGGTGCTGAACAGCTCGTGGTAGAAGTCCTCGTCGCCGGGACCGAGCGGACGCAGGGTCACCACTCCGTCGGTGAGCTCACCGCCGGGCAGGTCGGGCAGTGCTCGCACGACCGGCGTGGCCGGGTCACCGGCCAGCCGGGCGAACACCGTGACGTCGCGCCGGGAACCGTCGGCGTTGCGGGCCGCGCCGCGCCGGGTGCCCTCGGGGTGGAAGCCCGCCGCCAGCGCCACCCGGACGCTCTTCGGGTTGGCCAGGTCGACCAGCACCTCGATCCGGTCGAAGCCTTGGGCGAAGGCACGCTCGGCGACCGCCTTGGTCGCGGCCGTGATGACGCCCTTGCCACGCGCCCACGGCGCCGCCCAGTAGCCGATCTCGCCCTGCGCGCGGTCCGTGTCGACGTGGTGCACGCCGACCGTGCCGAGCAGCCGGTCGGTCGCCGGGTCGGCGATCGCGTAACTCGCGCCGCCGGCCGCCCACTGCGCCTCGTCGTTGATCCAGGTCAGGGCATGGTCACGGGTGTACGGGCGGGGCATGGACGGCAGGAAGCGCTGGATCTGCGGATCGTTGCAGGCGGCCTCGACGTCAGCGGCGTCGTCGGCGCGAAGGAGGCGCAGCCGTACAGTCGGCGTCTCGATGGGTTCCGGTTTCATCCCGGTGTCCTCCCGTTGAACGGCTCATCGGACGCTAACAGCGCACCGGCCCAGGCGTCGATCCGCTCACCACGGTGGTCGAGGTAGCGACGGTTGGTGCCCTCGAACGTGAAGCCGGCCTTCTCCGCGACCCGTCGGGACGCCTCGTTGCCGACGTTGGCCCACCAGCCGATCCGGTCGACGCCGAGTGCGGTGAAGCCCCACGCGCAGACGGCGGAGAGCGCGGCCGGCGCGAAACCGCGACCGCGCGCCTGCGGGGGCACCACGAAACCGACGTCGGCGAGCGCGAGGCGGGTGGGGTGCAGGCGCAGTTCCATCAGACCGGCGTACGCGTCGGCTTCCGGGTCTCCGATCGCGAACACGGCACCGACGCCGCGCAGCCAGTTGCCGGGTGCGATGTCGCGCACGAAGGCCTCGGCGTGCTCGCGGCGGTAGGGATGCGGGACCGTGGTCCAGCGGACCGTCTCCGGGTCGTTGGAGCTGTCGGTGATGGGGTCGATGTCGCGTTCCTCGAGGGCGCGCAGCTTGATCTCGCCGCCGCGGGTGGCGGCGAACAGGTCGGGCTGCGGGCGGCTGAACGCGATCGCGCGGCGGGCCTCGGGGCCGGCGAGCTCAGGGTCGGTCGGGTCGCCGGGCAGCAGCGAGCCGACCCAGGTGTCGCGGCGGGTGCCGTCGCGGTCCTCGATGTCGTGCCGGGCGATGCCCTCCATGGTGAAGCCGGAGCGCAGCGCGACCAGCCGCGAGAGGTGGTTGCCGACCTCGGCGCGCCAGACGATCCGGCGTACACCCAGTTCGTCGATCGCCCACCGGGCCACCGCGCGGGTGGCGGCGGTGGCCGACCCGCGGCCGCGCGCCCAGGGTGCGGTCCAGTAGCCGATCTCACCGACCGTGCGGTCGTCGCTGATCGAGATCAACCCGGTCGAGCCGAGCAGTTCGCCGGTTTTCTCGTCGAACACGCCGAGCGGGGCGCCGGTGCCGTCCTGCCACTTCGTGGGAGAGAGTTGCGCCACGAAGAAGTCGGCGTGCTCGCGGCGGTACGGCACCGGGACGGAGGTCCAGCGCTGGATGTCCGGATCTTGGCACGCCCGCGCCACCTCGGCCGCGTCTTCTGGCTGCCACGCCCGGATGACCAAGCCATCTGTGATGATCTTCGGGGGCTCCACGCGGTCATCCTGCCGGACACATCACCCCGGGCATAACGGGATTTCGCCTGGCGTTAGCTTCGTTATGTCCGTTATAAGCTGCTCGTCGGGAACCGCCCCTGACAGTCAGCCCGGAGGAGCGCCTACGATAGTTCGGCAGACCGTCTAGGGGAGCGTTGATCCGTGTCGATTCTGGAAAAGTTCCTTCGTGCGGGCGAAGGACGCATGTTGCGCCGGCTCAAGGCCATCGCAAATGCGGTCAACTCGATCGAGGACGACTACGTCAACCTCACCGATGAAGAGCTCCGCGACCTGACCTTCCAATACCGGGAGCGGCTCGCCGAGGGGGAAACCCTCGACGACCTGCTGCCGGAAGCGTTCGCGACCGCCCGTGAGGCGGCGCACCGGGTGTTGGGCCAACGGGCCTACGACGTGCAGCTCATGGGCGGCGCGGCGTTGCACTTCGGCAACATCTCGGAGATGAAGACCGGTGAGGGCAAGACCCTGACCGGCGTCTTCCCGGCCTATCTCAACGGGCTCTCCGGCAAGGGTGTGCACGTCATCACCGTCAACGACTACCTGGCGCAACGTGACGCCGAGTGGGTCGGGCAGGTGCACGGCTTCCTCGGGCTGAGCGTGGGCGTGGTGCTGCCCAACCGGCCGTCGACCGAGCACCGTGCGGCTTATGAGTGCGACATCACCTACGGCACCAACAACGAGTTCGGCTTCGACTACCTGCGCGACAACATGGCGTGGTCGAAGGACGAGTTGGTGCAGCGGGGCCACAACTTCGCGATCGTCGACGAGGTCGACTCGATCCTGATCGACGAGGCGCGCACGCCGCTGATCATCTCCGGCCCGGCCGAGCACTCCGCCCGGTGGTACTCGGAGTTCTCCGCCGTCGTCGCCCGGCTCCAGGTCGGCAAGGACGGCGAGGGCGACTACGAGGTCGACTACGCCAAGCGCACGATCGCGATCACCGAGCGCGGCGTCGCCAAGGTCGAAGACCGGCTGGGCATCGACAACCTCTACGAGTCGGTCAACACGCCCCTGGTCGGCTACCTCAACAACGCGATCAAGGCGAAAGAGCTCTACAAGCGCGACAAGGACTACATCGTCAACGACGGCGAGGTCCTGATCGTCGACGAGTTCACCGGTCGCATCCTGCACGGCCGCCGCTACAACGAGGGCATGCACCAGGCGATCGAGGCCAAGGAAGGCGTCGAGATCAAGCAGGAGAACCAAACTCTTGCCACGATCACGCTCCAGAACTACTTCCGGCTGTACGAGAAGCTGTCCGGCATGACGGGCACGGCGCAGACCGAGGCCGGCGAGTTCAACAAGGTCTACAACGTCGGCGTGGTCAGCATCCCGACGCACCGGCCGATGGTCCGCTTCGACCGCCCCGACGTCATCTACAAGACCGAGAAGGCCAAGTTCAACGCGGTCGTCGAAGACATCGCGGAGCGGCACGCGCTGGGCCAGCCGATCCTGGTCGGCACGGTCTCGGTCGAGAACTCCGAGATCCTCTCGCAGCTCCTGCGCCGCCGGGGCATCCCGCACTCGGTCCTCAACGCGAAGTACCACGCGCAAGAGGCCGAGATCATCGCGCAGGCCGGTCGCCGGGGCGCGGTCACGGTCGCCACGAACATGGCCGGCCGAGGCACCGACATCCTGCTCGGCGGCAGCGCCGACAACCTCGCGGCAGCCGAGCTTCACCAGCGCGGCCTAGACCCGGTCGAGCACGAGGACGACTACGCCAAGGCGTTCGAGGAGATCCTGCCCCGCTGGAAGCAGCACTGCGACGCCGAGGCCGCCGAGGTCGTCGAGGCGGGCGGGCTCTACGTGCTGGGCACTGAGCGGCACGAGTCCCGCCGCATCGACAACCAGTTGCGCGGTCGTTCCGGCCGGCAGGGCGACCCGGGCGAGTCCCGGTTCTACCTGTCGCTGCAGGACGAGCTGATGCGCCGCTTCCGCGCGGGTGCGGTCGAGGCCGTCATGGAGCGGTTCAACATCCCCGAGGATGTGCCGATCGAGTCCAAGATGGTGACCCGGCAGATCCGCAGCGCGCAGGCCCAGATCGAGGGCCAGAACGCCGAGATCCGCAAGAACGTCCTCAAGTACGACGAGGTGCTCAACAAGCAGCGCCAGGTCATCTACGCCGAGCGCAAGCGCGTGCTCGACGGTGAAGACCTGCACGAGCAGGTCCGGCACATGATCGACGACGTGGTCGGTGCCTATGTCGAAGGCGCCACCTCCGACGGCTACGCCGAGGACTGGGACCTAGACCAGCTCTGGTCCTCGCTGAAGCAGCTCTACCCGGTCGGCGTGACCGTCGACGACGTCGAGGAAGAGGCCGGCGGCGAGCGCAACAGCATCGACGGCGAGTTCCTGGTCGCCCGGATGAAGGACGACGCGCACAACGCGTACGACACCCGTGAGCAAGAGCTCGGCATCGAGGCGACCCGCCAGCTCGAGCGGATGGTCCTGCTCCAGGTCATCGACCGCAAGTGGCGCGAGCACCTCTACGAGATGGACTACCTGCAGGAGGGCATCAGCCTGCGGGCCTACGCGCAACGCGACCCGGTGGTCGAATACCAGCGCGAGGGCTTCGAGATGTTCGCCACGATGATGGACGGCATCAAGGAGGAGACGGTCGGCTTCCTCTACAACCTGGACGTCCAGGTCGAGGAGGCCCCCGCGGCCGAGCCGGCAGCCACCGGCGGTGGCGCCCTGCCGATGCCCGACGACGCCACGATCGAGATCAAGGCCAAGGGCCTGGGCCGAGCCTCCCGCCCACAGGGCGGCCTGCAGTACTCGGCCCCCACGATCGACGGCGCCGCCGGCGGCGGTGGGGTAGCGGTCCAGCACACCCAGCCGCAGCCTCCGATGCAGCATGCGCCGGCCCTCGGCGTCGGCAACCCGGCCCCGGCCGGCGGCGACGGCGACCGCCCGCGTCCGTCGCCCGGTCGTCGCCCGTCACCGGGCCGCGCCGCGGCCCAGCCGAGCAACGGCCCGTCCCGCAACGCCCCGTGCCCGTGCGGCTCGGGCAAGAAGTACAAGCGCTGCCACGGGGCACCGACTCCGTGATCTGAAGTGCTCTGAGAAAGCCCGCCCCCCTTGTTGGGGGGCGGGCTTTCTCGTGCGCTCCTCCTCTCCGCTGCGATGGTTGGGTCACCGCCGCTCGCCACCGCGGTCCCTGCGGGGGCTGAGCGGCGTCCAGGGCCCGCTCCGGGGCTTGCAGTTGGCGTGCGACGCGGGCCTGGCCGAGAACGTGCTGCTCACCCCCCGCCTTGATCATTGCCAAGGCCGCCGGTGGTGATCGTGTGCATCACATCGAGGTGATGGCCTGGCTCGTCCTTGATCATGTGCGCCTGATCTGGGTGACACGCCGTCGAAGGTCTCGACCAGCTACACACGATCATGACGAGACGCGCCTCGACTGTTGGTGCGATGCACACGATCATGGGCGGGATCAGCCAGCTACAGCGACGCGGAGCGGATCGATCACCTGGGCCGGCGATGCTGTGTGCCGAATGTTGGGTTCAGGTGGTGGAGCCCGGAGCGCCCACCGGCGTGCCCTGGCCAGGTGGGCGCTCCGGGAGTCATAGGACCTGGAGCACGGTGCCCAGCCAGCGCGTGCTGGTGTGTTCCAGGCGGAAGGCCATCGCCCAGGTGCGGGCGTCGGTGCCCAGTGCGGCGGCGGCTTCGACGACGCCGGGTGCGGGTTCGCTGATCCGTAGGCGGCGTAGCCGCACCAGTTCCGGCTGCTGCTGACGTCGCGGGCTGGCCGGAGTGACCGGCATGCGGCGCAGTGCGTCCAAGAGTTGCTCGACCAACGCGTGTGCGCTGGTCGGTCGAGACAGCGAGCGGACGTGGGCCGCCGGGCGGTAGCCGTTGAGGATCTCCAAGCACGCCCGCGCGAAGCGGCCCGCGGCATGCCGCGCCTCTGGCGACGCGGTGAGGCTCGGCGTCAGGGCCGGCGGGGTGGTCGGTGGAGCGGGCACAGGCCGACGGGTCAGGGCAGAGAAGTCGAAGGCGAGCTGCCCGGCCGCCTCGCGATACCACTCGTCCGCGCCGGGCTCGTCGACATACGGCGGATCGAACGACGGCGCCGGCCGGATGGTGATGGGCGGGTAGTAGCCCCGCGTCACGGTGCGCTTCTGCCGCGGAGACCGACGGATCAGCGACGCCCCCGCATCGTGCGCGACGCGAACCGGCGTCGGCGCAGGCGGCGAGCCATGGCGTCCTTGATGGGTCGACGGCGGAGCTAGGGCGCGACCGTCGCCCTTAGTCGCCGGCGCGGGCTCAGCGCCTACTGCCACGTGGCCGGCCGGTGGCGGGAGATCGGATCGGACCGTTGCCTGGCGATGTCGGGTCGACGGCGGCGGAACGTCCGCACGCCCGCGCCCGCTGCCAACGGCAACCCGGTGCGGTGCGGCGGCCCGAGCCGCCGGGCTCGAGACGGTTGGCGCGCTCGGCCATCCGGTGCCGGTTGGCGTCACGGACAGCGGAACCGACGCAGGCCCGCCGCCCAACGGCGGACCGGTCGATGCTCGGGCAGTGGGGCCGCGGGTGACCGGTTCGCGGGTCAGGACAGTAGGTGGAGCGGTGGCGGTCGACATGGAGCAGCCTCCCCGGTGGGCTGATCACCAGACAAAGAATCTTGCGTTTGCTTTCGTTTGCCTTCGACCAGACCATCTTGAGACGAGACTTCGGCCTTCGTCAATGGCAGGCATGGAAACGGGGTGTCTGCTTTCGGCAGGCACCCCGTTTGTGGAGAAGTCGTGGCTAGGACTCGGGCTCTTTGTCGACCAGCGGGTTCGAAGCCACCCAGTCCGCGGTTTCCGCGTATTTGCCGGTGATGTATTCCTCGAGCTTCGAACGCTCGACGCGCCACTGGCCGCGCCCGCCGATCTTGATTGCCGGGAGTTCTCCGCTGCGGACCATGTGGTAGATCTGCGAGTCCGTGGTGGCGAGTTCCTCAGCCACCTCGGACAAACGCAGGAACCTCGGCTCCACCCGGATCACTCCTCAACCAAGTGCGGTTGCCTCAGTTTGCCATCGACTGCCTGCGGACAGCACCTATGTCTCGGCCCCGGGGGCCAGCGCCGCAGCGGCGGACACGTCTCGGCCCGGCAGCGGGCTCGAGTAGACGACGCTGGTTGTCACCGCACCCAGCCCGGCTATCCGCCCCGACACCGACTCCAGGTGGCGCATCGAGCGGGCGACCACCTTGAGCACGAAACAGTCCTCGCCCGTGACGTGGTGCGCCTCGATGATCTCCGGCGTCGTGTCCAGCAGCGCGTAGAACGGCTTGTAGTTGCCCGTCGGGTAGCGCAGCCGGACGAAGGCCATGATCTCCAGGCCGACGACCGCGGGCGGCACCACCGCGCGGTAGCCGGCGACCACCCCGGCCTCCTCCAGCCGCCGCACCCGCTCAGCGACCGCGCTCGGCGACATCGCCACCGCGCGGGCCAACTCCGCGAACGACGAACGACCCGAGGACTGAAGCTCCGCGAGCAATCGCCAGTCGGTCGAGTCAAGCACCGGGGAATCAACGGCCACGCCAGCAAACTACCGTGCGACCAACGCTCAATCAACAGAAGTGCCGTTGAGAGGCCATTCAACAAAAGCACCGACGGCAATAGCGTCAACAGGCATGAACGCACAGGAGTTCTTCGCCGCCAAGCTGGCCTTCCAGACCGACGTCTCCGACGTACACGCGACAGAAAGCACTTTCACCCTCGTCGACACCCGTGACCTCGCCTCCTGGAGGCAGGCCCACATCCCACAGGCGATCCACCTTCCGCGAAGGATGATCCCGATGCGTGCGGCCAAGCTGCTGGACAAGGCCACACCCGTCGTCGTCCACTGCTGGGGCCCCGGCTGCGACGGCGCCACCAAGGCCGCGCACGAGCTCGCCCGCCTCGGCTACGACGTGAAAGAGATGATCGGCGGCATCGAGTACTGGATCCGCGAAGGCTTTCCCGTGCTCACCGAGGACGGACTAGTCACCCGCCAGGCAGACCCGTTGACCGCGCCGCTGGCGGCCGTACCCGCTCGCAGTGTATGAACGTGCGGTGCCAGACGCTCTGATCCGGGTCTACCTGCCGGCGACGCTGCCGATGCTCGCCGCCCTCCGCAACGAGGGCCTGACCGCCGCCGCCGCGCACGCGGTGACCGCCGACCTGAGGGAGTGGTACGCGGAGGGCGACGAGGAGGAGCTCGAGTACGTCGCCTTCACCCGCGCCGCCCAGAGCGCCCTGCGGCTCCTGCGCCAGGACCCGACGGCACCGCGCCGGCGCGTCGTGGTCTCGGCCGACCTGGGCCGCGCGGCCGTGCAGCGGGTCGACGCGGAGCTCGGCTCCAGCATGGTCAAGCTGACCGGCCCCGTGCCGCTGCAGGCCGTCGCCGCCGTGCATATCGACAGCGCGGACGCCGAGGAAGACGTCGAGGCCGCGGCCGGTCAGGTCGAAGAGGCGCTGGCCGGCGACCAGGACGCGCAGTTCGCCGTCGACAGTGCCGAGGACCACGAGCTCGAGTGGTACGACGTCTCGGAGCTAGACACGCTTCTTTGACGGCAGCGTGCGACCGAACGCGATCGTGGTGGCCAACGCACCAACGAAGAACACGATCAGCGTGTACGTCAGCCGGTCCGCGTCGACATGGGCACGGAAGGCTCGGTCGAACTCGCTCAGCGACGCCACCGCGTCGAGTACCTGCGCGCCGCCGACCCGGGTGACCACCTCGGTGACCAGCAGCGTGATGCCCACGCCGGCGCCGGTCACCATGTAGAGCGGCCAGCTCAGCGCGCCGCCCTCGGTGGTCTCGCGCTTGGTCACCCGGCGCAGGTAGACGTACGGCACGATGCCCGCGACCAGGCCCGCGACCACTGCGGCCAGGGTGCTCGATCCGGAGATCGGGCCGGCACCGAGGTAGTTGAGCGCGAACTGCACCGCGAACACCGCCAGCGACCCGGAGAGCACCGCGGCCACCAGCGACGTGGGGCGCAGGCCGGCCAGCGCACCGCCGACCACCGCCGCCGCCGCGACCGTGGCCGCCAGCACCCGGCTGCCCGGGCCGTCGTACCCGACGATCACGCCGAGCGCGCCGAGCAGGCCGACCGCGACGCTGGTCACCAGCGCGCCGGCCCACCGGGTCGAGGCCGCCGGGGTCCACCCGGCGCGGGCGATCAGGTTGACCGCGACCAGTGCCGAGGCGGCGCCCGCGACCAGGCTCGCCGAGACCACCGTGGGCAGCGAGATGGCCGCCGAGGCGATCGCCACCGCGTCGGTCACCGAGGTCGAGATCTCCCGCTGGAGGACCCACAGCGTGGTGCCGAACCAGGCCAGCGCGAGCAGCGCCAGCAGGCCGGCGCCCGGACCGGGAACCAGCCCGGTGGTACGCGTGGTCGGCCGGGTCGAGATCCGTACCGGCGCGTCGTCGACCTCGTCGTCCGATTCCTCCGAGACGGCCTCGTCAGCGACCGGCTCCTCGTCAGCGACCGGCTCCCCAGTGGCGACCGGCTCGTGAGGCGCGATCGGTTCTTCAGGCGCGGCGTCAACGGGGGATTCAGTCTCGGGTACGCGCTGCGCGATCACGGCCGCGGCCGTGTCGCCGGCAGGGGGCGAGTCGGGTTCGGTGCCCACAGCCCCGGTGCGCTCGCTCATCGTGTCCCCTTCGGTCGGCTCGACCCCGGTCCGCTCGACGCCCCAGGGTACGCGGGCCCCCTGACCGGGCCCGGGCGCGGGCGCACAGCGGTGGCCATGCGGTCGGACGTGCGAATATGGCTTGAGGTCCCACCACCGTGGCGCTGGCACCCGCCGGTTGTCACGGGAGCGCGCCCGGTTGACCGCCCGGCGCCGGCGGGCCGGATGCCGCCAAAGCCGTCAAGATCGGTCAGGAGCCGTAGATGGACGCCGTGTTCACCACCCCCGAGCCGCGCAACGAGCCGGTGCGCGACTACGCGCCCGGCAGCGCCGAGCGCGACAGTCTCCAGCGCCGAGTCGCCGAGCTTGCCGGCGAGCGGGTTGAGCTGACCATGACCATCGACGGCGCGCAGCGCATGGGTGGCGGGGACGCCATCGACGTGGTCCAGCCACACCGGCACCGGCATGTGCTGGGAGTCACCCATAACGCGTCCAACGCCGATGCGCAGGCGGCGGTGACGGCCGCGAAGGCGGCGGCACCCATGTGGCGGAGCCTGTCGTACGAGGATCGGGCGGCCGTCTTCCTCCGCGCAGCCGACCTTTTGGCTGGTCCGTGGCGGGACACCCTCAACGCGGCGACCATGCTCGGCCAGTCGAAGACCGCCTACCAGGCGGAGATCGACGCGGCCTGCGAGCTGATCGACTTCCTTCGCTTCAACGTCACGTTCGGCCACGACCTGCTGGCCGACCAGCCGCGCTCGTCGAACGGTGTGTGGAACCGGTTCGACCACCGCCCGCTGGAGGGCTTCGTCTACGCGATCACGCCGTTCAACTTCACCGCGATCGCCGGCAACCTGCCCAGCGCTCCGGCGCTGATGGGCAACACGGTGGTCTGGAAGCCGTCGCCGACCCAGCAGCTCGCCGCGCACTTCACGATGCGCCTGTTCGAGGCGGCCGGCCTGCCGCCCGGCGTGATCAACATGGTGACCGGCGACGGCCTGGCCGTCTCCGAGGTGGCGCTGAAGGACCCCGACCTGGCCGGCATCCACTTCACCGGCTCGACCCCGACCTTCCGGCACCTCTGGCACGAGGTCGGCACCAACCTGGACCGCTACCGGGGCTACCCGCGGCTGGTCGGCGAGACCGGCGGCAAGGACTTCGTGGTCGCGCACACCAGTGCCGACGTCGACGCGCTGCACACCGCGCTGATCCGCGGCGCCTTCGAGTTCCAGGGCCAGAAGTGCTCGGCCGCGTCCCGCGCGTACATCCCCCGGTCGATCTGGGAGGGTGGCCTGCGTGACCGGCTGGCCGCGACCGCCGACAGCCTGACCTACGGCGACGTCGCCGACTTCCACAACTTCGGTGGCGCGGTGATCGACGCCCGGGCGTTCGCCAAGCACGCCGGTGCCCTGGACCGGATCAAGAACTCGGCGTCCAGCACCGTGCTCGCCGGTGGCACCGCCGACGACAGCGAGGGCTGGTTCGTCCGCCCGACGGTGGTCGAGTGCTCCGACCCCACCAACGAGGTGTTCACGACCGAGTACTTCGGCCCGATCCTCGGCGTGCACGTCTTCGACGACGCCCGCTTCGACGACGTGGTGCGGCAGGCGGAGGGCATCGCCCCGTACGCGCTGACCGGGTCGATCTTCGCGAACGACCGCCGGGTCGTCGACCAGGTCTCCGAGGTCATGCGGTACGCGGCCGGCAACTTCTACATCAACGACAAGCCGACCGGTGCCGTGGTCGGCCAGCAGCCGTTCGGTGGCGCGCGGGCCAGCGGCACCAACGACAAGGCGGGCTCCTGGCACAACCTGATCCGCTGGACCTCCCCGCGGACGATCAAGGAGACCTTCGTTCCGGCGACGGACCACCGCTACCCGCACATGGGCTAAGCGGGTCGGACCTGTTCGATTCGGTTGAGGCCGAAGACGCGTTCGTCCTCGCGCAGCCGGCACCAGGCGACCATCCGGTTGCCGTCGAGCTCCAGTGGCTCGACGACGCGGCTGGAGAAGTCGCCGCCGGCCGCGCGGTAGTCGATGGTGACCGGCCCGCCGACCACGATCGCGTAGACCAGCAGGTCGCGTTGGCGGGCGTCGAGCTGTGGGGTGTGCCGCCGGACCTCGGCGGCCACCACCTCGGCCGGCTCACCCGGGTCAGGCTCGACGTTGTCCGGCACCAGCCACAACATCGGGCGCTCGGTGGGCGGGCCGCCGCCGTCGGAAGAGCCGGCGGCCACCAGCCGGGGCCGGGCCGGCCGGTCAAGCAGGCGCTCCGCCAACCCGACCAGGTCGCCGACCGGCGCGGGCCGGGCCGTGGGGACCTGCCCAGGCCGCCGTCGGGGCGTGGCACGGACCCGGGGTGCCCGACGGATGACGCTCGCGCCGGTCGCGTCCTCGCCCGCCGGGGAGTAGCCCGCGGCGCGCAGCGCGTCGAGCGTCTCGTCCGCCGAGCGCGGACTGCTCAGGATCGTCGGTGCCAGCGCGACCAGGCCGAGCGCCCGCAGCGACCGGGTGCCGAGTAGCTCCGTGGCCAGCGCCGCGGAGTCGGTGCGCAGGACGCAGCCGACCGCCCGGACCCGGACCTGGCCGTGCTGGCGGCCGACATCCTCGACCAGGTACGCCAGCACCTGCGGCAGCGCACCGTCGGCGGCGACGATCCGCAGTGCCGCCAGGAGCGTCTCCGCCGTGAACCCGGCGTCCAGCGCCGCCCGCACCGAGCCGGCGGTGAACCGCCACGTCGAGGCGTTGCCGTCGGCCGCCGTCCGCTCGGCCGCCGTGTCGAGCAGTGTGGCCAGCGGCGCCGCCGGCAGCCCGGGCACGAGCGCGGTCAGGTCGGCCTCGAAGATCGCCTCCGCGACCGTGTCCGGCAGCAACCCGGCACCGACCGCGACCAGCGTGTCGGGTGCCTCGGCCAGCGCGCGGCCGAGCGGGCTGAGCGCGCCGTGCGCGACGACGCCGAGCAGCCCGGCCTCGTGCAGGGTGCCCTCGACCACCGGATGCGGCGCGGGCAGCACGACCGGCAACCGCCAGCGCAGCGCGGCCGGGATCCCGTCGGCCGCCGCACCCCGGCCCGGCGGCAGCGTGCCGAGCAGCCGCAGCAGGCCGGGCCGGCCGTCCAGCACCGGCGCCCAGGCCAGGTCGGGCAGCAGGGCGGCCAGCGGCGGCCCGCCACCGGGTCGGCGGTCGGCAGTCGGCACGGTCGGCAGGGTCAGCCAGGTGGTCAGCAGGGTCGCCAGCCGCTCGGCGGGGGTGGCCGCGCGCCACTCGTCGTACGCGGCCGTCGGTGCGACCGTCTCGTCGACCAGGCCGAGCAGCCCGGCCGCGTACCCGAGCTCCAGCCAGAGCCGCATCTCGGTCTCGTCGGCGCCGGTCAGCTTGGCCGCGCGGCGTAGCTCGCGGGGGCCGACACCGCCGGACCGCAGGAACGCGAGCGGGCTCTGCTCGGCCAGGTCCAGCAGCGCGCCGACCCGCTGCACCGCGAGCGTGCCGGCGGCCACCGCCTCCCGCTCGACCGCGGCGGCCGGGGCCAGGTTGACCGCGAGCGCCGGCGGTCGGGGGTCGAACGGCGCGTGCCAGTCGGGGCCGCGCAGCGCGACCGCGACCTCGCGCGGCATCGTCGCCCGCCGCCACCCGTCGGGGAACACCAGACCCCGGTCGAGGGCCCAGGCGAGCGCCGGCTCGGGCTGGTCCGCCACCGGCCCGTCGTGTGCCAGCCGGTCGAGCAGCTCACGGGTGTCCGCCGGCGCCGCGTCGACGGCGGCGCGGACCCGCTGCGCATCGGCCAGCACCGCCGCGACCGCACCGGCCAACTGCCTCGGCCGGTCGGTGCGCACGCGCCAGGTCGCCGCGACGCCGGCCAGCCGGTCCCGGTCGACCGTCTCCAGCAGCGTGCCGGCCGCGGGGCCGAGACCGAGCGGGAACTCGAAGGACGACAGCAGCGGTGCGGCCATCCGCAGCGCGCCGGTCTCGTCGGGCCACACCAGGGCGAGCTCGGCGAGGCCTGCCAGCGCCTCGGCGAGGTCCGGGTCGTGCTCCGGACGGCCCAGTAGCCGGGCGAGCCGGTCCGGCCCGACGCTCGGGGCGCCCAGCCCGGCCAGCGCTTCGACCACCTGGGCCTGCGGGAGCGGCACGGTGGACAACGCGGCGGCGGTCGAACCGTCCCTTTCCAGCCGTTCCGCGAGGGTGTCGAGGTCGGCCGCCGGCAGCGCGTCAGGCCGCCGCTCGATGATCGCGGCGAGCTCGCCGGGTGAGCGGAGGGCCAACCAGCTCAGCAACGCGGACGCCACGGCAAGTCAGCCTGCTGCACCCACTCGCGCAGGTCAAACAACCAGGGGTTTAACGTGCGGAGGGTGACCGAAGAGATCCTTCATGACGCCCATTTCGGCGAGCAGGGTGGCCGCCTCACCTATGGCGCCTACCTCCGCCTGCCCGATCTGCTCGACCAGCAGGTGCCGGAGTCGTCGCCGCCCGCCCATGACGAGCTGTTGTTCATCACGATCCACCAGGTGTACGAGCTCTGGTTCAAGCTGCTGCTCTCGGAGCTGACCGACGCCCGCAACCGGATGCTGGCCGGGGAGAGCTACCTGCCCCGGGTGCGGCTGGAGCGCTGCCTGGTGGTCGAGCGGGTCCTGGTCAACCAGGTCGACGTGATCGACACGATGACGCCGCAGGACTTCCTCGCCTTCCGCAACAAGCTCTCACCCGCGTCGGGCTTCCAGTCCGCCCAGTTCCGCGAGATCGAGTTCCTGTCCGGCGCCAAGGACCCCGGCTACCTGCGGCGGTTCAAGGGGCTGGCCGACGACGACCGGGCGCGGCTCCAGTCCCGGCTCGACGAACCGAGCATCTGGGACGGCTTCCTGGCCGTGCTGGCCAAGGCCGGCTTCGACGTGTCGACCTCCGACGCGCGGTTCACGGCGTACGCGGCGATCGCCAACGACCGGGAGCGGTACGGGCAGCTCTGGGACCTGGCCGAGGCGCTGATCGCGCACGACCAGGCGTTCTCGCTGTGGCGGGCGCGGCACGTCCTGATGGCCGAGCGACAGATCGGCACGAAGCCGGGCACGGGCGGCTCGGCCGGCGGCGCGTACCTGCGCTCCCGCATCGAAATGCGTTTCTATCCTGAGCTCTGGGAGCTCCGCAGCCGACTCTGACCCCAGGTTCGTGCCATCCCGGATTCGGGCCGGCCGCCGGCCGTTTCCGCGCACCTAACTTGGGCGCGGGAGGTCGGAGATGGAGCGGTACGAGCGCGGCGACGAGATCGCCCGGGGAGCGGTCGGCACCGTATGGCGCGCGGTCGACGGGGAGACCGACGAGCCGGTGGCGATCAAGGTGCTCCGGCCGGAGGCGGCCGCGGAGCCCGAGTTGGTCGCCGGCTTCGCGGCCGAGGCGCAGATCCTGGCGGGGCTCGATCATCCCGGCGTCGTCGGGCTGCGCGGCACGACCACGTTCGACGGTGCCCCGGCGCTCGTGCTCGACCTGGTCGATGGCGAAGACCTGCGCCGCCGGGTACGGCGGGACGGCCCGGTGCCGCCGGCCGTCGCCGCGCACATCGCGGCCCAGGTCGCCGACGCGCTGGCCTATTTGCACGGCCGGGGGATCGTGCACGGGGACGTCAAGCCGGCCAACCTTCTCGTGCCCGCCAACGGGGGGCGGGTCCGACTGACGGACTTCGGCGTGGCGCGGCGGATGGGGGCGCGCCGCGCGGCGGTCCTCCACGCCACGCCGGAGTACGTCGCACCCGAGGTGGTCGGTGGCGCACCGGCCGGGCCGGCGGCCGACGTGTACGCGCTCGGGATCGTCCTCTACGAACTGCTCACCGGTCGCAGCCCCTACCGTGGTGGCCAACCGACCCAGGTGATCGCCCGGCACACGACGTGCACTCCCGTACCGCCGCCCGGGCTGCCCGCGGTGGTCTGGCCGGTGATCGAGGACTGCGTGGCCGCCCAGCCCGACCGGCGCCCGGCCGCCCGACTGCTCGCCGCCCGGCTGCGCGGGCTGGAGCCGGCCCTCGACGGCGCACCCACGCTGGCACCCCTGCACGGAGAACAGGTCACCTGGTGGCCCCGACCGGGTGGCGCCACTGTGGCCCGTGCGCCGGTCGCCTGGGTGCCGCTGCGGGCCGCGCCGGTCTCGCCGGCCTCCGCTTACGCCGGCGCTCTGGTCGCCATCCCGCTCGCGGGACTCCCGGAGGCAGGACCGCCCCCTGTGGATCCGGGGCGACCGCCCCGTTCGGGTCGACATCGGCGTGTCGCGTTGTTTGGTGCGGGGGTGGCGGTGGTCACGCTCGTGGTGGTCGCCGCGCTGGCGATCCTGAGTGGTGGCAGAGGTGCCGGGCCGGACCTGGGACCTTCCTGGCAACCCGAGGCGGGCTCGCCACCTGGGGTGAGCGACACCACGGTTCCCGGGGGTCCCAACGCTCCCACCAGCACCGGAAGCCCGTCGCCGGTGGTCGGCGAGCTACTCGTGCCACCCGACCTGGGGCCTGTGCCCGGTATCGGAGAACTCATGCCTTCCATGCCTCCGACGACATGATCAAGGCTTTTGCAGCCGATACCGCCCGCCTGGCTTCATTGTCCTTAGCAGACTGTCTGTCACAGACAGTGCATTGTGGAGACGCCTAGTTTTTGATCAGTCGAAATCCTGGACGAGGGGCCGCCTGCGTGCGACCTTTGAGTTATGGCGGAAACTGACATCAACCCCACGGCGGCCGCACTGCTCGGTCTGCTCCACGAAGGACCGATGACCGGCGGGCAGCTGATGGCGTCCGCCGAGCGTCGGCTCGGCCCTTACTGGTCGATGACCCGCAGCCAGGTCTACCGCGAGCTGCCGGCGCTGGCCGAGCAGGGCTACGTACGTCTCGGCAAGCCGGGTCCCCGTTCCAGCCAGCCCTACGCGATCACCGCGTCGGGCAAGCGGGCCTTCTCCCGCTGGCTCAGCGAGACGCCCGGCCGCGATGCCGTGCGCAACCCGACGGCCCTTCGGGTGGCCTTCGGCCAGCAGCACTCCGGCGGCCAGCTCAAGGAGCTCTACGCCAACGCGAACGCCTACCACAGCGAGCAGTTGGCATCGGCCCGCGAGCAGGCCCGCGAGGCGAAGAAGGAAGGCGACTCCTACGGTGCCGCCGCCCTCGACTTCGCGATCAACTACCACAAGGCCGCTCTCAGCTGGCTCAAGGCAGCACCGGCCAAGTAGTACGCGAACCTGATCCCTCGCTCGGCGGGCGACCCCGCTGAGCGAGGGACCGTGTACAACAGCGCTACTCTTTTATGTTGTGACCGCTGCCGATTACTCCGACCAGCTCAAGACTCTCGATGCCACCCTGCGCAACATCGAGGCCGTGCTCGACCTCGACAGGCTGCGCCGGGACAAGGCTGACCTGGAGGAGCAGGCGTCGGCACCCGATCTGTGGGACGACCAGGCGAAGGCGCAGGCGGTCACCTCGAAGCTTTCGCACGTCAACAGCGAGATCGACCGGCTTGGGAGCCTGCGCGGCCGGCTCGACGACGCGCACGTGCTCCTGGAGCTGGCCGAGGGCGAGGACGACCCGGGCACCCTCGTCGAGGTCGGCTCGGAGCTGACCTCCCTGCACAAGGCCATCGAGGAGATGGAGGTCCGGACCCTGCTCTCCGGCGAGTACGACTCGCGGGAGGCGCTGGTCGCGATCCGGGCCGGCGCGGGCGGGGTGGACGCCGCCGACTTCGCCGAGATGCTGCTGCGGATGTACCTGCGCTGGGCCGAGCGGCACAACTACCCGACCGAGGTCTACGACACCTCGTACGCGGAAGAGGCCGGTCTCAAGTCCGCGACCTTCGCCGTGAAGGCGCCCTATGCCTACGGGACGCTCAGCGTCGAGTCCGGCACCCACCGGCTGGTCCGGATCAGCCCGTTCGACAACCAGGGCCGTCGCCAGACCAGCTTCGCCGGCGTCGAGGTGCTGCCGGTGACCGAGACGACCGACCACATCGACATCCCCGAGAACGACATGCGGGTCGACGTCTACCGGTCGTCGGGTCCGGGCGGCCAGAGCGTCAACACCACCGACTCCGCGGTCCGGATCACGCACATCCCGACCGGCATCGTGGTCACCTGCCAGAACGAGAAGTCGCAGCTTCAGAACAAGGCGTCGGCGCTGCGCGTGCTCCAGGCCCGGCTGCTCGAGCGCAAGCGCCAGGAGGAGCAGGCCAAGCTCGACGGTCTGAAGACCGACTCCTCCGGCTCCTGGGGCGACCAGATGCGCTCCTACGTCCTCCACCCTTATCAGATGGTGAAAGACCTTCGAACTGAGGAGGAGACGGGCAATCCGTCTTCGGTCTTCGATGGCGAGATCGATGAGTTCATCGAGGCCGGGATCCGTTGGCGGAAGCAGCGCGAGTTGGAGACAGACCCCGCGTAACCCGTTATCTACGGTGACTGTCTGTGTGTGCATCCGTCTAATGTGTGGAATAAATTTCGGCCTTTCCGGCAAACCGGGCACGATGGATGCCTTGAGGCTTGGAGTTTTCGTTACACCGCGTAGACTCACGACCCGTGATTCAGCTCGAGCACGTGACCAAGACCTATCCGAAGGCTTCGCGGCCCTCGCTTGACGAGGTCTCCGTCGGGATCGAGAAGGGCGAGTTCGTCTTCTTCATCGGCCCGTCGGGATCCGGCAAGTCGACGATCATCAAGCTGCTGCTGCACGAGGTCCAGCCCAACAAGGGCAGGGTGCACGTCAACGGCCGCGACGTCACGGCGATGCGGTCGTGGAAGATCCCGGCCTTCCGCCGGCAGATCGGCTGCGTGTTCCAGGACTTCCGGCTGCTGCCCAACCGCACCGCGTACGAGAACGTGGCCTTCGCCCTGGAGGTCATCGGGAAGACCAAGGCCGTTGCCCGGCGCGTGGTCCCCGAGGTGCTCGAGCTGGTCGGCCTCGGCGGCAAGGAGCACCGCTACCCCCACGAGCTGTCCGGTGGTGAGCAGCAGCGTGTCGCCGTGGCGCGCGCGTTCGTCAACCGGCCGCTGATCCTCCTGGCCGACGAGCCGACGGGAAACCTCGACCCCGACACGTCGATCGAGATCATGCGGTTGCTCGACCGGATCAACCGCACGGGCACGACGGTCGTGATGGTCACCCACGACTCCAACATCGTTAACCAGATGCGCCGGCGCGTCATCGAGATCGAGAGTGGTCGCATCGTGCGCGACCAGGCCCGGGGCGTTTACGGCTGAGGTGCGGTCCCCCGTCGCGCCTTTGCTACCCGGCAGTCGTTAGTCCAGTGGAGCTCCGGAAGGAATCCCCCCGATGCGGTTGAAGTACGTCATGTCCGAGGTGATGGTCGGACTGTGGCGCAACGTGACGATGACCGTCGCCATGATCATCACGATGGCAGTTTCGTTGACGATGCTGGGCGCCAGTGGCCTGATCTACGCGCAGGTCAAGGACATGAAGGCGTACTACTACGACAAAATCGAAGTCGCCATCTTCCTGAAGCCCGAGATCACCGACGACCAGCGCACCACGCTCGAAGGCTCGCTGAAGTCCGACCCCTTGGTTCGTGAGGTCATCTACGAGTCCAAGGACGAGGCGTTCAAGAAGTTCCAGACGATGTTCTCCGACGTGCCGGCGGTCGTCGACGCGGTCAAGCCCGGCCAGTTGCCCGAGTCCTTCCGGGTCGGCCTCAAGAACCCTGAGCAATATCAGGCGGTACGCGAGGCGTACGTGGGCAAGGACGGTGTCGACCAGATCATCGACCAGCGCAACCTGCTGGAAAAGATCTTCAATATCCTCGGCTCGGTGCAGACTATGGCGCTGGTGGCGGCCAGCGTAATGGCGATCGCGGCCCTGTTGCTGGTCGGCAACACGATCCAGGTCGCGGCCTACAGCAAACGCCGAGAAGTCGCGGTGATGAAGCTGGTCGGTGCGTCCAACTGGTTCATCCAGGCACCATTCGTGCTGGAGGCGGTGGTCGCCGGCGTCTTGGGTTCGATCATCGGCTTCGGAGCGCTGGCCCTCGGCAAGGTGCTGCTCCTGGACGGTTCGCTGTCGGAGCTCACCGACCTGCTGACGCCGCTGTCCTGGAGCAAGGTCCTGGTCATGCTGCCGCTGATGGCGCTGGCCGGCACCCTGGTCAGCTCGATCACCGCCTGGGTCACCCTCCGCTTCTACCTGCGGGTCTAAGGGTCTGGGGTCTGCTGAGGCGCCCGTCCTGTCGCGAGAGCGGCGGGGCGGGCGTTGTGCTATATACCGCTTGTTACTCCGTTTCGCCTTTGTGCCCTCTGCGCCGTAGGTAGCGTCAAGCCCACGTGCGGGTGAAGGGTGCAAGATGTACTCCTATCGCAGGAAGAGTCCAAAATTAGCGGCACTGTTGGCCCTGGTCGTGCTCGCCACGATCGCGCCGGCGGGGGCCGCCCGAGGCGACCCGAGAGGCGACAAGAAACGGATCGACGCCGAGGTCGCCCGGGCGTCTTCGATCTTGGAGGGCGCCACCGAGCGCGCTCAGCAGGCGGCCCGCCAACTCGTACTCGCGAGCGGGAAGCTCCCCGCCGCACAGGAGCTGGTGATCCAGAGCCAAGGTCAGGTCGTCGCCGCCCAGGTTCAGGCGGAAACGGCACAGCGCAAGGCGGACGATGCCCAAGTGGCCGTGTCCGCCGCGCAGAAACGGTTCGCGGTCGCCGACCAGGAACGCCGGGCCGGTCAGGAGCAGATCGGGGAGCTCGCCGCCGCGGCGTACAAGGGTGGCCCGCTGGCCAACCTCAACGTGCTGATGCGGGCGGAGAACGCATCCGACACGCTCTACCGGTTCACCTACGTCGACCGGGTGGTCACCGAGCAGCGGCGGACGATTCGCGGCTACATCGACGCGCTCGCCATCGCGCGTCGCGAGGAGAACGACGCCACCCTGGCCCGCGCCGCGGCCGACGAGGCGATGCTCAGCGCGGACACGGCCCTCGACGACGCGTCGGTCGCCGAGGACCAGGCCGAGGACGCGGTACGCGAGGTCGCCCAACTCGTGCGGCAGAAGGAAGAGGCGCTGACCGTCGCCCAGGAGGAGCGGGCCGCGAGCCTCCAGAAATACAAGGAGGCCAAGGCCGAGGAGGCCCGGATCGCGGCGGCGCTGCGGGCCTGGGAGGCGAAGCAGCGGGCGGCGGCCGAGGCGAAGCTGTCGGCCGGGCGGTTGTTCGTGCCGGTGCGCGGCTACAAGTCGAGCGACTACGGCAGCCGGTTCGACCCGTACTACCACGTCTGGCAGCTACACGCGGGCGTGGACCTGGCCGCCGACGGCGGCACACCGATCCACGCCGCGTCGGCCGGCACAGTGATCATGGCGGGCTGGAACGGCGGCTACGGCAACTACACGTGCATCAGCCACGGCAAGTACCGGGGCAAGTCGATGTCGACCTGCTACGGGCACCAGTCCAAGATCCTCGTCCACGAGGGACAGAAGGTGAAGCGCGGCCAGACCATCGGCCGGGTCGGCACGACCGGCGCGTCGACCGGCGACCACCTGCACTTCGAGGTCCGGATGAACGGCGACCCGGTGCAGCCACTGGGCTTCCTGCCACCCTGCCTCTGCTGACCGGATCCTCGAACCGGCGGGCCCGCGTCCCTGTGACGCGGGCCTTGCCGTGTGCACCCCGGACCGGAACCCAGGTGTCGGCGGCGCGGGTGGCGGGTAGCATTGCACAGTTGTCCGAGCGAAAGAGGTCAAGGTCGTGCCGCGGGAAAAAGGCCGCAAGAACGTCACGTCCAACCGCCGGGCCTGGCACGACTACGCCATCACCGATACCTACGAGGCGGGGATGGCGCTGACCGGCACCGAGGTCAAGTCGCTGCGTGCGGGCCGGGCGTCCCTGGTCGACGCGTTCGCCCAGGAAAAGGGCGGCGAGTTCTATCTCTACGGGATGCACATCCCGGAATACAGCCAGGGCACCTGGACCAACCACGAGCCCCGGCGCACGCGCAAGCTGCTGCTCAACCGGGTCGAGATCGACAAGCTCCAGGGCAAGCTCAAGGAGAGCGGGCTGACCCTGGTGCCGCTGTCGGTCTACTTCAACGACGGCTGGGCCAAGGTCGAGCTCGGGTTGGCGCGCGGCAAGAAGGCCTACGACAAGCGCCAGGACCTGGCCAAGCGCGACGCCGACCGGGAGATCCAGAAGGCCGCCGGCCGCCGCAGCAAGGGCATGGAGTGATTCGTCCCCTGGTGGGCGATTCTAACCTCGGGAAGAAACGACTAGCGCGACACGTTAATCTGTAGTGGCTGCGGCAGTCGCAGCACGAGGGGGTGACTGGTTTCGACTTCGTCCGTTGCGACAGGGGAAGCGAGCCGAGGAAGCCAACGTCGTCTCGAAAATCGGTCGTTGGAAACTTATAAGCGCCAAGCAGAATCGCGCTCAGTTCGCCCTCGCCGCCTGACGGCGGGTTAGCGAACTTGTCGGCCTGGGAGTGCCTTCGGCCCAGATTGCCGGCATCAGCTAGAAGGCTGGCCAACCGGTCCCGGTCGCGGGGACCGCACGGCGAGATTAATCAGCGACTGGGCCCGTCTCACCGACTCGCTCGTGTGATCGGTGGGGCCGAGTAAGGACATAGCGAGCTGCGCTCGGAGAAGCCCTGACAAGGCGCCGAAGGACCCGGGTTCGATTCCCGGCACCTCCACGAGAGGGTGGGCGAGGTCTGTCTGCTTTACAGCGACAGACCTCGCCCACTCGTTATTCCGGCTCCGGGGGCCGAGCCCCCGGAAAACCCCTACGGTTCAGGTCACGTGGCTGCGCAGGTGACTGTGGGTGTGGCACTTGTGCCTGAGCCGAGTAGGCCGAAGGTTGTGCTGGCTCCGGCTGCCACGGAGCCGTTGTAGCCTGCATTTCTTACTGTCGCTGTGCTACCACTCGTTGTGGCTGTGCCGTTCCAGACCTGGGTTACCTGTTGGCCGTTGGCGTAGGTCAGCGTGACTGTCCAGGCGGTGATGGCTCTGGAGCCGGCGGTTACTCGTACGTCTGCTTGGAAGCCGCCCGTCCATGCGCCGGCCTGGGTGTAGGCGGCGGTGCAGCTGGCTGAGCCGGCTGGCGGAGTTGTCGGTGGGGTCGTGGGCTGGGTGGTTGGCGGCGTCGTGGGGTTGTTGGTGGGTGGCGTGGTGGGGTTGCTGCCGCCGAAATTTACGTCGCTGCAGAAGTAGTAGGACTGGTCCATGTGGCTGGCTTGCCAGATTGTGTAGAACATGGCTCGGCCGCTGCGGGCTGGGACCGAGACTGGGATGTCGATCTGGACGCCTTGGCTGGCCGGTTGCCACTGGGAGGCCGGGGTGTAGCCGATCTGGCTTACCAGGGTCAGGTCGCTCCAGCGCAAGGGCTGGGTTGTTGGGTCGTATCCCGATCGGGTCACGTAGACGCGGATGTAGTCCGCTCCGTGGCTGGCTTGGTCTTGTAGGCGTAGGGAGAAGCTGGTGCTTACTGAGGCTGCTCGCCAGTTGCCTACTGTGTCCATGGCGTTGTAGCGGCCTCCCTCGGCGTGGCCTCCGCTGCAGAGTTGGCCGTCGGGGACGTTGGCTTGGTGGTTGCCGGCCAGGTTTTCTCGGTACAGGCCGTTCCAGTTCCACATGGCGTTGGGGTTGGCCTGCCAGGCCTGCCAGCACATGGGGTCTTCCGTGGCCATTTCTGGCGCTTGGAAGCGCGAGCCCCAGCGTTCCCAGCAGCCGTAGTTGCGGGACGCTGGGTTGATCACGCTGCCGTGGGCTGACGCTGGCGAGGTGGGTAGGAGGACGACGATTGCGGCTGCCAGCGCGATGAGCGGGACGGCCAGTAGTCGGGCGATGCGCATGAGAGCTCCACGAGTCGTAGACGGAAGCTGCCCCTCGCTTCCGTTCGCTACGTCGCTCCCGCGGCGCGCTCAGGGTGCCATGACGTATGCATGACAGTCAATGGAGGCCCACCAGGCCCGGTGCGTAGGCCACCGCTACGAAGCGGACGATGCGGCCCGTGAGGCAGAGGATCGCGAAGACCGGCAGGGCCATGGGTGTACGGGCGACGTAGACCGTTGCTGCGATCAGGGGTGGTATGCCGGCGGTGGCGCTGACGAACAGCAGGGCCGCGGAATACCGGGGCTTGTCCAGCAGCGCGACCAGCGCCGTCATCCTGTCGCGGAACGCCGACGGGCGGGCCGCCTTCTTCGGCTTGTCGACGATCCGGCGCAGCAGTGAGCCCTGGAGCAGGCCGCGCGTGGCGAGGAAGATGACCACCTTGCCGGCGGTCTGGCCGATCGCGGCGGCTACGCCGGCCAGGAGCGGTGCGGCGTCGGTGGTCGCCGTGAGGCCGATCAGGTACGCCTCGACCGGGGTGAACGGTTGGAACGCCGATGCGAAGCCGACTGCGGCGACGCCGGCCAGGCTGACGACGTCGGCGCTCATGCCTTATGGCCACATGCTGGCCCGCCACGGGTCAACCCGTCGCACGGCATTCACGACGCTCGGATAAACCAGACATATAGCCTCGACGGCATGGCGCATGCGCACGGACCGGTCGGCCCGGCGCCCCGGCGCACGCGGATGGTGATGGCGGCGATCCTGGTTCCGCTCGCGCTGCTCACCGTGATCGGGCTCGCCGTGCTCTGGCCGTACACGGGGCCGCAGACCATCGCCACCGACCAGCCGCCGCGCGTCGACGCGACCGTGACCGCCGTGCGGCCGCAGCCGTGCCAGCAGCGCGCGGCCCGCCAGTGCGGGTCCGTGACGGTGCGGCTGACCAGTGGGCCGCAGTCCGGCCAGACGGTGACCGCGACGATCCCGGAGGGACCCGGCTCCCCGGTGGTGTCGGTCGGCGACAAGATCATCGTGGGGGAGAACGCCGCACCGGGCGGTCCGACGCAGTACGCGGTGCTCGACCATCAGCGCGGCGTACCCCTGGCGGTGTTGATCGGGCTCTTCGCACTCGTGGTCGTCGCCTTCGGACGCTGGCAGGGGCTGGCGGCCCTGATCGGGCTGGGCGTCAGCTTCGCGATCCTGCTGACCTTCATCCTGCCGGCGATCGCGGTCGGCAAGCCGCCGCTGCTGATCGCCATCGTCGGCGCCGCGGCGATCATGTTCATGGTCCTGTACCTGACGCACGGCTTCAGCGTGCAGACCTCGGTGGCCGTGCTCGGCACGCTGATCAGCCTGGCGCTGACCGGCGGGTTGGCGGTCGCGGCCACCGAAGCGCTGCACCTGACCGGCTTCGGCAGCGAGGACACCGGCCTGCTCGCCGTCTTCCTCGGCGAGATCGACCCGCGCGGCCTGTTGCTGGCCGGCATCGTGATCGGCACCCTCGGCGTGCTCGACGACGTCACGGTGACGCAGGCGGCCACGGTCGGCGAACTCGCCGCGGCGAACCGGACCCTCGGCGCCCGCGCCCTTTACCGCTCCGCCACCCGCATCGGCCGGGCGCACATCGCCTCGACGGTCAACACCATCGTCCTGGCGTACGCCGGGGCGTCGTTGCCGTTGCTCCTGCTGGTCATCATCGGCGGCCAGCCGGCGTCCACGGTGCTCACCAGCGAGTTCATCGTGGACGAGATCGTCCGCAGCGTCGTCGGCACCATCGGCCTGATCGCCGCGGTCCCGGTGACCACGGGCCTGGCCGCTCTGGTGACCGCCCCGCGCTGACCTGGCGGGACTCCTGATCGGAGCTCGGCTGATAGAGTTCGGCCGATGTCGACGGACGCACCGGAAGACTTCGCGGCCCGGCTGCGGGCCGCGCGAGCCCGGGGTGCGACCCCCGCGACCGGCTCGGGGCAGGGCACGGCCTTCGCCGGCCAGGTGCGGGTGTTCGCGACCGCCGGCCGGCTCGACCAGATCGAGCTCGAGCCCGCGCTCCTCCGGTTGCACCCCGACGAGCTGGGCGCCTACGTCGTCGACGCCGCCAACGCCGCCCTCGCCGACGTCGCCGCGGACGAGACCGCGCCGGTCGATCCGGTCGTGCTCGACGCCGCGTTGCGCACGGCCATGGAGTCCGGCTCCGCGATGATGCGCACCATCTCCGAGTCGCTCGGCGACGTCATGTTCAAGCTGCGCGAGCGCACCGGGATGAGCGGCGACCCGGGCACGCAGGGGCTGTCCTCTGTGCTCGACGAGGCCGGCGACCTGCTGCGCATGGCCAGTCGCGACGACACGACCGCGCCGGGCGAGCAGACGGGCGAGGGCGCCGCGGGTGCGGTGATCGCGACGGTGCGGGCCGGGCCGCGCGTGGTGGAGATCGGCATCGCCGCTCGCGCGCTGCGGCTGGGCGCCTACGCGCTGGCCGAGGAGATCGTCACGGCGGTCAACGACGGCCTCGACCGGCTCGGGGAGGCGACCGCGGCGGAGCCGGCCGGACCCGTGGCGGCCGAACGGATCCGCGACGTCCAGGACGCCAGCCTGGCACACATGCGTGCCTACACCGGTGCCCTGCGCGCGCTGCTGGGCAGCGTCGGCGGGCCCGAGCCAACCACCCGTGAACGGAGCGACGATGGCTGACCTGGGCGTCGATTCGGCGGCATTGCGCTACTCGGGCGGCGGTGTGCGGAACACGGCCGAGGACATGTCGCAACGGCTGGCGGCATTCCAGTCCGAGCTGGCCTCGTACGGGCAGCCCTGGGGCAACGACGACCTC
Organism: Asanoa ishikariensis; assembly: GCF_900107455.1. Lineage (GTDB taxonomy): Bacteria > Actinomycetota > Actinomycetes > Mycobacteriales > Micromonosporaceae > Asanoa > Asanoa ishikariensis. Next base: position 1,454,452 of record NZ_FNQB01000001.1, read on the forward strand.
GGCTCGCTGATCGGCATGGCGTACGAGACGGTGCTGGACGTGGCGATGGACTGCATCACCGAGAACCTCGGTGGCCTCGCCGAGGACGGCGCCGGGCTGGTCGGCATGGCCGACTCCTACGACGCCGTCGAGCAGGAGAACGTGGCGGGCAGCCAGGCGTTCGACGGCCGGCTCGGCTGATGGGGCTCCAGCTTCCCGGCGAGCTCACGGGACTGCTCGCGATGCTGGGCTACACCTGGCCCGAGGCCGACGAGCAGAAGCTCTTCGAGATGGCGCAGAGCTGGGTGACGTTCGGCGGCGGGCTGCCGGCGGACCTTGCGGCCGCACACGCGTACGCACAGCAGGTCTGGACCAACAACGAAGGCCAGGCGGTGCAGGCGTTCCAGGCCGCGTGGTCGGACCCGGAGTCGTTCAGCGCCAACCTCGACGACGCGGGCGTCGCCTCGACGATCGTCGGCGCGGCCCTGATGGCCTGCGCCGGCATCGTGCTCGCGTTGAAAATCAACGTCATCGTCCAGCTCATCATGCTGGCGATCCAGATCGCGCAGGCGATCGCCACGGCCGCGGTCACGTTCGGCGCCTCCCTGCTGGAGATACCCATCTTCAAGGAGATCACCGGGCTGATCCTCGACCAGCTCATCGATCTCGCGCTGCAAGCGGTCCTCAATGGATGATCGTGGCTAGGGCGGGCCGCGCGGGCAGCGGTGGCAGTGCCGGCCTGTTCGAGCCGGCGCTGCGCTGGATGCGCAAGAAGGTGCAGACCAGCCGGCGGCACCACCACGTCTTCCGCGGCGAGGTGCGCGGCACCGCCCCCCGTGGCCCGCAAGGCAGCGGCTGGCACCACCGGTTCATGGGCCAGGACCCGCCGGACCGCCGGGTGGTACGGGTGACCCGGCAGGGCGTCGACGGCACCTACGCGGCCGACGTGGAGATGCGCGGCGGGCCGGCCGGCGCGTGGTACCCCAAGCCCGCCGGCAGCTCGTTCTTCCCGGATAATTGGACGCCGCAGCGGGTCGACCGCGCGATCAACGACGCCTTCGACAGCGGCGGTACGATCCCCGGCACCGGCGGCCGGCGCTGGCGCGGCATGGCCGACGGCGTGCTCATCGAGGGCTCGTACCACCGCAACGGAAGGACGTGGAACTCAGGATGGCCGATCGTGTCATGAGCGGGGTGACCTTCTACCGCGACGAGTACGGCGGCCCCGCCTTCCGTCCCCGCGACGACTCGTGGAGCGCGATCGGCTCGCTGATGACCGGCGACGTGCAGAACGTCGCGACCTGGGCGCTGCGGCTGCTGGCCTACGTCGACGACGTCGCGGCCGGGCGCAGCGCCACCGAGACCTGGCAGGGCAACTCGTGGCAGGTCGAGATCAGCAAGGCCGGCGTCCACCTCCAGGACCTCCACTCCGACGACTGGACCGGCACGCACACGCTGGCCGAGACCCGCGCCGTCCTGCTCGAATACCTGCGTTTCCTGCTGCCCGGCCTCGACGAGCGGCGCGGTGAGCTGACCACCTGGGAACGCGCCGAGGGCCGCGAGCACCCCAGCCGCGCGGCCGTCGAGACCCGCTGACGGGCGGCGGGCGGCGCGGCATCCTGGCCCACGCCGCCCGTCCCCGGGGTGTGGCCTAGCGCGCCGCGCAGGTCAGTGCGGCACCAGGGCCGTTGCCGGTGCCCTGGAAGCCGAACTCGGTCGACTGTCCTGATGCGAGTGACCCGTTGTAGGCGACGTTGGTGAAGCTGTTGCCGTTCCGGTTCGCGTTCCAGACGCTGGTGATCGCCGCTCCGGCCGGCAGGGACACCGTGACCGTCCAGCCGTTGACCGGTTGCGCTCCGGCGGTGACCCGGATCGTGGCGACGAAGCCGCCCGTCCACTGGTTGACCGCCGCCGACGCCGTGCAGCCCGCACCCGCCGGGGGAGGGGTGGTCGGTGGCGGGGAGGTCGGCGGCGGAGACGACGGTGGCGGCGTGGTCGGGCCGTCGGTCAGGGTCGGTGTCTGCCAGTCCCGCCACTCGGCCAGGTTGCCCGCCTTCCGGCTGGAGACCCGGAACGTACCGGCGGCGTTCCCGGTCCTCAGCAGGAACTTCTGGATGTGCTGCTGCAACGGGGCGCGCCATTCGGACCGCGCCGCGCAGTGGGTGCCGTCCGACACGTCGGACCAGTACGTGATGTTGTCGCCCGCGCCGAGCGCCTTGTAGACCTCCGCGCCCGCCAGCGCCGCCACGCTGCCGGAGCGGGCCGCCAGCCAGTCGATGTGCGGGTTCTCCATGATGAACAGGCCGCGCGGCGCGACCATCGCCACGACCTCGTGCGTGTCGATCGGCAGCGAGCCCGGGTTGCCGGTGAACGCGCTGAACGCGTCGCCCAGCCAGGGCTGCTCCCCGTACGCGCTGCTGAGCGGCTGCGCACCGGACTCACCCGGAATCCCGCGCAGGATCGGCACACCCGCACTGCCCGACTCGATCGGCATCGTGAGCGCGATCCGCTGGTCGAACGCACCGACCGCGAACGCGCCCTTCCCGTACCGCGAGCACCCGGTCACGCCCATCGCGTCGGCCCGCAGGACGCTGCCGCCGGACTGCTCGACCACGTCGATGATCCGGCTGGCCCCCCACGCCCAGGCGGCGAGCAGGCCGGTGGTGCTCGTCGCGCCGTAGATGCTGTAGAACGCGCCCTGCTTGTTGTTGCGCGGCGTGCCTTCCCGACCCACGGCGAGCGGGTCGTACGAGATGACCGCCGCACCCGCGGCCCGGATGGTGGCCGTATCAGCGCCGAACCCACCCACCACGATCACGGCCGGGAACGGCCCGCTGCCGCTGGTGGGAAGCTGGACGCCGGCCGAGAAGCTGGCGGTGCGGCCGTTGTGGGTCACGGAGACGGTGATGTTGCCGCTGGACACCGTGCCGGTGACGCCGGCCGGCTTGCCGGGCTTGTCGCCGTACACGTGGCGTTCGGCGAGCTCTTTGATCTCGGCACGGCGGCAGCGCCAGTCGGACTTCGACGAGATCCGGGTGCCGGCCACCGTCCGGAACGGATCCGGAAGCCGGGAGCTGGCGGCGGTCGATCCCGAGCCGGGCACCGGGCAGTCGGTGCCGTCGTCCTCGACCGCGGCCGCGGCCGCCAGGCCGGCTGTGCGCGTCACCGCGACGCCGGCGACCGCCAGCACCGCGACCGACAACAGGACGAGCGCCATGCGAAGGCGAGAGCGGGTGAGCACTGGGCTCTCCTTCCGGGTGATCGATGAACATGGATGCCCAGACAGGCTCAACATTCGGTCGGCGCGGTGGGGAACGTCAATATGTTCCGGAAACTTTCGGCAGCCACACCTCGATGTCGGGCGTGGTCGCCCGCCGCGAGCGCAAGTGCCGGCGGAGCTTGCCGAGCGCGGGATGGGGGTTGTCGGCGCGCCAGATCAGTGACATCGGGTAGACCGGCGCCGGGTCGCGCACCGGAATGCGGCGCAGGTCCCAGCTATCCGGCCACAGATAACGCGAATGCTCTCCGACCAGGGTCGACAGCGATGCGGAGTCCGCGAGCTCGGCCAGCAGGGCCTCGTTCCCGAAGACCGGCCCGACGACGTCGATGGTGAGCCCGAACGCGGCGGCGAGCTCGACGTAGTAGTCGGCCCACTCGCTGCCAGGTGCCATGCCGGGCATCCAGATCCGGTGCGCGGCTAGCTGGGCCGGCGTGACCGCCTCGGCGTCGGCCAGCGGGTGGCGCGGGCCGACCAGCAGCTCGTGCCGCTCGTCGAGCACCCGGGCGGTCCTGATCGCGGCCGGCAGGCGGCGCACGGTGACCGCGTGGAAGGTGGCGTCGACCGCGCCGGCCTCCACGGCGGCGATCGCGCCTTTGCCGTCGACGTCCAGGGTCACCACGTCCAGCGGGAGCTCGGGATGCGCGCGGTGGAAGTCCTGCAACAGCACGGCCGGCGCGGTCCGCCGGCTGTGGACGTCGATGCGCAGCGCCCGCCGGCCGGGTCGCACGGACGCGTCGGCCCGGTCCGCGACGCGGAGCAGCTCGCGGGCGTGGGGCAGGAAGGCCTGGCCGTCGACGGTGAGCTGGACCCCGCGCGCCGACCGGGTGAACAGCCGCACGGACAGGTCCTGCTCCAGGGCGGCGACGCGCTTGGAGACCCCCTGCTGGGTGATCGCCAGCGCGGCGGCGGCCTCCTGGAACTGGCCGGCGTCGGCAGCGGCGACGAACGTACGCACGGCTTCGAGATCCACCCCGCGACCTTAGAGCCACAACCAACCGTTGTGGCTCGCCGCCGGTGGCGTTGTTTGATGCTGGCCACCCGGCCTTGCTTGGATTCGACGCCATGGCGGGACGATCTCTGAGCCGGCAGTTCCGGTTGTTGTGGGCGGCGTACGCCGTCAGTGCCTATGGCTCCGGGCTGGGCTTCGGTGCGTTGCCGCTGATCGCCCTGCTGGTGCTGGACGCCGGCCCCGCCCAGGTGTCGGCGCTGGCCGCGGTGGGTCCGGCGGTGGGCGCGCTGATCGCGGTGCCGCTCGGGCCGTGGGTGGAGTTCCGCCCGAAACGGCCGGTCATGATCGCGATGGACCTGACCCGCTTCGCGGCGATGATGACGATCCCGGTGGCGTACGCCTTCGGGAAGCTCAGCTTTGGGCAGTTGCTGGTCGTCTCGGCCGTGGTCGCCGCAGCCAAGATCGCTTTCAGCGCGGCCAGCGGTGCCTACCTCAAGGCCCTCGTCCCGCCGGCCGACCTGCTCGTGGCGAACTCGCGGTTCGAGTCGACGACGTGGAGCTCGATCGCGGTCGGACCACCGCTCGGCGGGGCCGCGATCGGCCTGTTCGGGCCGGTGACCACCGTGGTCGCCGACGCGCTGAGCTACCTGCTCTCCGCGCTGGGGATCACGGCGCTGGGTGGCGGCCGGGAAGAGCGCACCGCGCCGCGCCGGCTCCGGGGCGGCGAGCTGCTCGACGGGTGGCGACACATCCTCCACCACCCGGGGCTGCGGTCGCTCTACCTCAACCACCTGGTCGTCGCCGGGCTGATCATGGCCACCGAGCCGCTGCTGGCCGTCCTCCTGCTCCAGGACCTGGGCTTCGCGCCCTGGCAGTACGGCCTCGCGTTCGCCGTGCCCTGCCTCGGCGGGCTCGTCGGCTCCCGCCTCGCCCGCCGGGTCGTGGCGCGCCACGGCCAACACCGGATCCTGCGTACCGTCGGCACGCTGCGCGCGGTCTGGCTGATCGGCCTCGCGTTCGTGCGGCCCGGGTTCGTCGGTCTCGTGACCGTGATCGCGGTGGAGATCGCGATCATCATCAGCATGAGCCTCTACAACCCGGTGCTCGCGACCTACCGGCTGGAGCACACCCCGGACGACCGCGTCGCGCGTACGCTCTCCGCCTGGTCGGTCAGCAGCGGCGTCGCCATCGCCGTGCTGAGCGCGCTGGGCGGCGTGCTCGCGGCCGCCACCAGCCCGCGCACGGCCATCGCCGTGGCGGGCGTGCTGATCCTCGCGAGCCCGTTGCTGCTGCCTTCGCGTCGTCAGTCCGCGGCGAGTCCGGCCACCGTTGCCGGGAGCCCGCCCCAGGACCCGATCGGCGACAGGCTGCCGCTGGCGCCGACGGACCAGCCGAAGACCTGGCAGGACTCGGCATCCAGTGCGTAGAGGAACCGTCCGTCGGTGGTGAGGTCCTCGTCGCGCAGCCCGGTGTGGCCCGCGATGCCGACGCCGGCGGCCGCATCGTCGAGCGTGAGGCTGCCGTCGTCACCGATGGCGTACCGCGAGATCCCGCTGTCGGCGAAGTTTGTCGTATAGAGGAAGCGGTTGTCGTCGGACACCACAGCCCAGCAGATTTCGCTGCGCCCGTTGCCGACCGATGCCGACACCGGGGTCAGATCGCCTCCCGTGGTGGCGTACGAGGAGGTCGCCGCCTTCCCCTTGGCCGCGCCGAACGCCTCGACGACCAGGAGGGTGCCGTCGTCGGTGAACGCAAAGCCGTACGGCGTCTGCCCGGACGACGACCACGTCCGCGGGTCGCCGAGCTGACCGTCGGAGCCCACCGGGTAGCTGACGATCGCGTTGGTCGCCCGTTCGGTGACCACCAGCGCCGAGCCGTCCGGGCTGAACCCGACCTGGGCCGGGTCGGCGCCCGCCTCCAACGCCCGCGTCGACCCGGCGATCGGCTCCAGGCCGCCGCCGGTCAGCCGGAGCCCGCACACGGACGGGTCACCGGTGTTGAGCACGTACACCAGTCCGTCATGCTCGGCCGCGCTCTTCGGCGCCGATCCGACCGCGGTCGTTCCTCTCGCCCGAGGCCCGTCGCCGTCGACCGCGAAGAGCGACACGTCGTCGCTGCCCGCGTTGGTGACGAGCAGCGCCCGCGCGTCGCCGGTCAGCGTCGTGGAACCCTGTGACGCGAGATGCGGCACGCCGTCCCCGTCCCCACCGGTCGCGATGGGACCAGGGTCCGACAGCGCACCGTTCGGACTGGTCCGGAAGACCACCACTTGGTTGCCGTCACGCTCATTGCTCTGGACGTAGACCGCACTAGGCGCCGAATCGGTCCGCATGTCCGAATCTCCCCCGACAATCGACTAAACGACTGCCATACCCGCCCTCCGCCACCTCAATCGCCGACACGTCTCCTGCGCTAGCTGTGGCGATGATCAACTATCGTCCCTCCCGGGGGGCAACACGGGAGGAACGAGAATGGTTCTGTTCAACGCGAGACGGTCGCTGGGTGTCGCAGCCGCAACGGCTCTGTCGGTCCTCGCGACAGCGGCGCCCGCGGTCGCCGCGCCGCCCGACTCGATCGAGACGCCCGTCGTCACCACGCCGGGGGTCGCCCACTGGGTCGGCACACCGATCACCTTCGAGCTCTCGCCCGGCGGGACGACCCTGCCGAAGCGCTACCGGTACGTCGTCAACGGGCGTACCCGGTCGGTCGTGGCGACGGCCGGCAGCGCGACGATCACGTTGACGCCGGCGGGTCGCACGACGGACCTCACCGTCCAGGCGATCGGGGCCGGCGGCGTTGCCAGCCCGACCGTCCACCGCACGCTGCTCTCGCAGCTTGCCGACCCGGCCGCGGAGCACGATCTCAACGGCGACGGCGTTGCGGACCTGTTGACTGTCGGCCACACGGACGCGCTGGCGTCCGGGCTCTGGCTCGCTGCCGGTGGCCCGAAGCGCAACGGCCGGGTGCGGGTGCCGGCCACGAACATCGGCGTCAATGGCGTTGACATCGGCAGCGGACCCGAGGCGTACGACGGCGCCCAGGCGCTGACCGGACGATTCACGGGCGACAACTTCCAGGACGTGCTGGTCTACCGCCCCGAGATCGGCGACACCTTCATCCTCGACGGCACCGGCGACGGCTCGCCCCTCGACGTCCGCAGCGGCAGCATGCACTATCTGCCGGGAGGCGTGCTGACGGACCTCAACGGCAACAACCCGAGCCAGCTCGCCAACGCGTACGACGCTTCGGGCAACGGTCTCTACTACCCGGACCTGATCGGCATCAGCGGCGACTACCTCACCTACTACCCGAACGCCAACGGGCTCGGCAACTACTTGTTCACCGTCCAGCTCGACACCCCGACACCCACCGGGGGCACCGACTGGCCGAACTGGACGATCGCGTCCACGGTCCTGCCCACGGGCACCGCGATGTACCTCTGGAACCGCCAGACCGGCGACCTCTACCTCTGGGAGAACCTGGCGTTCACCGACAACGGCGACATGACGGGCTCGCTCGACTTCACCGCATACCTGGTCGCCACCGGCTGGAACACCGGCACGACGCCATCGACCCTCCAGGCCACCGACATCAACACCGACGGCGTGCCGGACCTCTGGTCGGTCGCCTCGAACGGCACCGCGACCGCGTACCTCGTCAGCGACCTGTCCGCGTCTGGACCGGCGAAGATCCGCGCCAAGGCGCCGCAAATCCTCTCCTGATGCCGACGAACCCACCGCGCCGGTCAGGTGCCGGCGCGGTGGGTTCGGTGAGCGGACGTCAGCCGAGTCGGCCGGAGGCGGCGAGCCGCTGGTACCAGTGCGCGCTCTGCTTCCAGGTGCGCACCTGGGTGTCGTAGTCCACCCGGATGATCCCGAACCGGCGGTCGTAGCCGTAGCCCCACTCGAAGTTGTCCAAAAGGGACCACAGGAAATAGCCGCGTACGTCCGCGCCCTGCTCCCGGGCGTCGGCGACCGCGCCGATGTGCCGGTGCAGGTAGTCGATCCGCCGGTCGTCCTGGATCGTGCCGTCGGGCGAGACGACGTCGTCGAACGCGGCGCCGTTCTCGGTGATCATCAGCGGCTGGTTCGGGTAGCGGTCGCGCAGGCTCAGCAGCAGCTCGGTCAGCGCCGGCGGGTCGATGTTCCAACCCATCGCCGTGTGCGGGCCGGGCTGCGGCAGGAACTCCACGTCGTGCGCGGCGACCCACGGCGACGCCGTGGACGCACCGTGGCCGTCGGCGGAGGACCGCTCCGAGACCCCGTCCCAGGCGCGGACCAGCGTGCTGGAGTAGTAGTTCACGCCGAGCACGTCCAGCGGGACCGCGATCAGCTTCTCGTCACCGTCGTGGACGAACGACCAGTCGGTGACCGAGGCGGTGTCGGCCAGCAGGTCGGCCGGGTAGGCACCGTCCAGCATCGGGCCGAGGAACGCCCGGTTGGCCAGCGCGTCGATCCGCCGCACCGCGTCGTGGTCGGCCGCCGAGTCCGACGCCGGACGAATCACGTGCAGGTTCAACGTCACCGACAGCTCGGACGCTGGCGCCAGCTCGCGGACGACCCGGCCGGCCAGGCCGTGCGCCAGGTTGAGGTGGTGAACGGCCGCTAGCGCAGCCGCCGGCGAAGTGCGACCAGGCGCGTGCACGCCAGAGGCATAGCCCAGGTAGGCCGAGCACCACGGCTCGTTGAACGTGGTCCAGGTGTGCACCCGGTCGCCGAGCGCCTCGACGATGCCGGCCGCGTAGTCCCGGAAGCGCAGCGCGGTCTCCCGCGACGCCCATCCGTCGGCGTCCTCGAGCTCCTGCGGCAGGTCCCAGTGGTACATCGTGGCCACCGGCTTGACGCCGCGCTCCAGCAGGCCGTCGACGAGCCGCTGGTAGAAGTCGATCCCGGCCTGGTTGAACTGCCCGGAGCCACCCGGCTGCACCCGCGGCCACGAGATCGAGAACCGGTACGCGTCCAGGCCCAGGTCCTTGATGTGATCGAGGTCCTCCTGCCACCGGTGGTAGTGGTCCGCGGCCACGTCACCGGTGTCGCCGTTCAGCGTGCGCCCCGGCGTGTGGCTGTAGGTGTCCCAGATGGACGGACCACGGCCGTCCTCGGTCGCGGCACCCTCGATCTGGTACGCGGCCGTGGCCGAGCCCCACACGAAACTCTTCGGAAATTCGTACTCCGTCACAGCCCCACCTCGTAACCCGACGACGATCCCGCGACCAGTTCCGCGGTGACCGTCCCATTGTCGTATCGCACCTCGAACTCGGCACCGGGGCCCTCACCGGGCGACGGCACGCGCACCCTGGTCCGCTGTCCCTCCGCCGGCGCGTACAGCCGCAGGCGCACGCCGTCGGCCCATTCGTAGTCCGGCTTGTCGTCGCGCGAACCGAACGGGATCACGGCGCCCGGCCTCGCCAGCACCGGCACGCTGTCGAACTCGTGCTTCTCGGTTACCCACGCCGGGCCGGTGAGCTGAGCGCCGGTCACCAGGTGGGTCCACGTGCCGGCGGGCACGTAGAACGTGACCTCCCCGTCGGCGCTCATCACCGGCGCGACCAGGACGTCCGGGCCGAGCATGTACTGCCGGTCCAGGTACGCCGAGGTCGGGTCGTCCGGGAACTCGAGCACCATCGGGCGCATCATCGGCAGGCCTTCGCGGTGCGCCTCGTCGGCCACGGCGGCCAGGTAGGGCATCAGCGACAGCTTGAGCTTGGTGAAGTGCCGCAGCACGTCGACCGCCTCGCTGTCGAACGCCCACGGGACCCGGTACGAGCCGGAGCCGTGCAACCGGGAGTGCGACGAGAGCAGGCCGAAGGCGACCCAGCGCTTGAACACCGCCGGGTCGGGCGTGCCCTCGAAACCGCCGATGTCGTGGCTCCAGTAGCCGAAGCCGGACGCGGCCAGTGACAGCCCGCCGCGCAGCGACTCGGCCATCGCGGCGAACGTCGACTCGCAGTCGCCGCCCCAGTGCACCGGGAACATCTGGCCGCCGGCGGTGGCGGAGCGGGCGAAGACCACGGCCTCGCCCTTACCGCGCTCGGTCTCCAACAGCTCGAAGACCGCCTTGTTGTACGCCTGCGCGTAGTAGTTGTGCATCCGCTGCGGGTCCGAGCCGTCGTGCCAGACCACGTCGGTCGGGATGCGCTCGCCGAAGTCCGTCTTGAAGGCGTCCACGCCCATGTCGAGCAGCACCTTGAGCTTGCTCTGGTACCAGGCGACCGCGTCCGGGTTGGTGAAGTCGACCAGCGCCATGCCGGCCTGCCACTTGTCCCACTGCCAGACCGAGCCGTCCGCGCGCTTCACCAGGTAGCCGTTGGCACGGCCCTCCTCGAACAGGTACGAGCGCTGGGCGATGTACGGGTTGATCCACACGCACACCTTGAGGCCGCGCTCGTGCAGCCGGCGCAGCATGCCCGCAGGGTCCGGGAAGGTCGCCGGGTCCCAGACGAAGTCGACCCAGTGGAACTGCCGCATCCAGAAGCAGTCGAAGTGGAACACCGACAGCGGCAGGTCCCGCTCGGCCATCCCGTCGATGAACTCGGTGACGGTCTTCTCGTCGTACGACGTGGTGAACGAGGTCGAGAGCCAGAGCCCATAGGACCACGCGGGTACGCGGGCCGGGCGGCCGGTCAGCGCGGTGTAACGGCGCAGCACGTCCTTCGGGGTGGGACCGTCGATCAGGTAGTAGGTGAGGGTCTGGCCCTCGACGCTGAACTGGGTCTCCGACACCACTTCCGAGCCGATCTCGAAGGAGACGTGCTCGGGGTGGTCGACGAAGACGCCGTAGCCGCGGTTGCTGAGATAGAACGGAACGTTCTTGTACGCCTGCTCGCTCGCGGTGCCACCGTCGGCGTTCCAGATGTCGACGGTCTGGCCGTTCTTGACGAACGCGCCGAACCGCTCGCCCAGCCCGTAGACCGTCTCACCGACACCGAGTGCCAGCCGGTCGTGCACGTGCGCCTTGCCGTCCGCGTCGGTGACCAGGCCGACGCTGCGCGCCGTGGACGAGGTGAGCACCCGGTCGCCGTGCAGGAAGTCGACCCGCCACCCGTCGACGAGCGCGACCCGGGCGGTCAGCTCGCCGGCGGTGATCGTGGCTGACAGGCCCGACACGTCCACCGTGACCGGGTGCTCGTCGCTGCTGGCCACCTCGAACACCGGAGTGCGCGGCACCCCGCCGAGGTGGTGGGCCACGGTCACGCCGATGACGCCGTCGGCGGGGGAGAAGAACCGTGCGGTGACGACCGGGCGGTTGAGGGTGTCGCCGCGGGTGACGACGCGACCGGTGGGTGCGTACGCGGTGAAACCGCGCTCTTCGAGCTCGACCGACTCGACCGCGCCGGGGCGCAGCACGCTGACCCCCGGTCGCAGTTGCCAGTACCCGTCGGTGAACTTCACTTCTCGGCTCCTGCCGTGATGCCGCGCGAAAGCGTGCGCTGGAAAATGATGAAGAAGAGGACAGCCGGAATGAGGCTGATCAGCGCGCCCGCGTTCGTGGTCGGTGCGTCCATCAGCCGGTCGCCCTGCAACGAGGCCAGCGCGACCGGGATGGTCTGTGTGCTGTTGTCGATGAGCATGACCAGGGGGATCAGGAACTCGTTCCAGGTCCAGATGAAGAAGAAGATGAGCAGCACCGCGAGGGTGGGCCGCAGGTTGGGGAAGATCACCCGCCACAGCACGGTCCACTTGCCGGCACCGTCCAGCGACGCTGCCTCGAGCACCGACTTGGGGAAGGTGCTGAGCACGGAGGCGAGCAGGTAGGTGCCGAACGCGCTCTGGATGACGGTGAAGATGATGATCACCGAGAGCTGCGTGTTGTAGAGGCCGACCTGCTTGGCCGCGTAGTACAGCGGGTAGATCAGCGCTTCCTGCGGCAGCATGTTGGCCAGCAGGAACAGACCGACGATCCAGAGCCGGCCCTTGACCCGACCGATGCCCAGCGCGTACGCGTTGAGCAGCGAGACGACCACGCCGAGCACCGCGACCGAGCCGGCGATGAGCAGCGAGTTCCAGAGCTTCAGCGGGAAGTTGACCTGGTTCCAGTAGTTGCTCAGGCCCTTGGTGTAGAACTCCGACGGCCAGCTCAGCGGGCCGCCCGTGGAGTAGTCCCCGGGCGACTTGAACGCGTTGAGCAGCATGAACACGAAGGGCACGAGCATCACCAGTGCGGCGATGGTGACCACGGCCAGGACGATCCAGCGGCTCTTTCCGCGGCGGTGCCGGTCGCGGGACGCCGGGGGCCTTGCCGGGATGGTGGTGACTGCCATGTCAGACCTCCCGGTCCTGGCGCTCGTTGCGGTACTGCAGGTAGATGAACACCGCGGCCACGATGATGATGATCAGCGTCAACACGGTGGAGATCGCCGAGCCGTAGCCGACCTGGAGCTTCTTGAAGAACGTGTAGTAAGCGAAGTACGAGGGCACGTTGGTCGCGTTCTCCGGACCGCCGCGGGTCAGCGCGAACACCGGGCCGAACACCTTCAGCGCGGCGATCGTGCAGGTCAGCGCGACCACGAAGGTCTCGGGCCGGATCTGCGGCAGGGTGATGGCCCGGAAGCGGTGCCACCAGTTGGCCCCGTCGACCTCGGCGGCCTCGTGCAGTTCCGGGTCGACGCGTTGCAGCGCCGCCATGAAGACGACGACCGGATAGCCGATCTGCACCCAGATCATCACGCCCATGACGCTCGGCAGGGCGGTGTCCGGGTCACCGAGCCAGTCGTGCCGCAGCGCGCCCAGACCGATCACGTCGAGCAGGCCGTTGAACGCGCCGTCGGGCCGCAGGATCCAGCCCCAGACGATGCCGGCCACCACGACCGGGAGCACCTGCGGCAGGTAGAACGCGGCGCGCAGGGCGGAGGCGGTGCGGGGTTTGAACTTGCGCCCGATCACGTCGAAGAGGACGGACGCGAGCACCAGACCGGCCAGCGTGGGTACGACCACCATCGCGATGATCATGGCGACGGTGTTCTTGAACGACTGCCAGAACACCTCGTCCTGGAAGAGCCGCGTGTAGTTGTCGAAGCCGATGAACGTCGGGTCGCCGATGCCGGACCACTTGGTCAGCGACAGGTAGACCGTGGCGATCAGCGGGCCGCCGATGACGACCAGGAACAGCAGTGCGCCGGGCAGCAGGTAGAGCCAGTAACCGGCGCCGCTTCGCTTGCGCTTTGGCGGCTTCGGTGCGGCGGGGGCGGCCGGCCTTTGCTGGGCGGCCGAGGTCTCGGTGAGTGCCATGGGAGATCCTTCCCGGCGGGACGGGCGCACCGGCCGTAGCCGGTGCGCCCTATGCCGACTTACTTACCGGTGATCTCCTTGACGCCGTCGTCGTACGGCTTGGCGATCGCGTCGAGCACCTGGTCGGGCGTCTTGGACCCGTTGATCAGGCTCTGGAAGCCCGAGACCAGCACGTCGTAGTAGCCGGGGACCGGCCAGTCCGGGTAGAAGGCCAGACCGTCCTGCGAGCTGACGGTGTTGAAGTTCTCGATCAGCTTCTTGTTCTTCGGGTCGGTGATCTGCGACGCGTCGGCCGCCACCGGAACACCACCGTTGTTGCCGATCAGCGCCTGGATCTCCGGGCGCATGGTGATGTCGATGAAGTCGTACGCGAGGCCCTTGGCCTTGCTGCTGGTCGGAACGACCCAGAGGTTGCCCGACGAGCCGGCGCTGAACTTGTTGCCGGGGAACAGGAACGAGTCCCAGTTCGCCTTCATCTCGTCCTTGAAGCGGCCGTACCACCAGCTACCGGAGACGATCATCGGAGCCTTGCCGGAGATGAACGCGGTGCCCATGTCCTCGGCCTTGAGGCTCGCCGACTCCTTGGAGACGTAGCCCTTGCTCACCCAGTCCGCGAAGGTCTCCGCGCCGTACTTCAGCGGGTCGGCCTTGAAGTCGACCGGGTTCTTGTAGAGCTGGTAGTCGTCGACGAACTTGCGGTCCGCCTTGCTCAGCGCGAGCTGGTAGAAGAGCTGCCCGGCGGGGTACTCGGCACCGGCCTCGGCCAGCGGCGTGATGCCCTTGCTGACGAACTTGTCCATCGCCTGGGTGAACTCGTCGTACGTGGTGGGCACGGTGACGCCGTTCTTGTCGAACAGGTCCTTGTTGTAATAGACCATCACGTACTCGCCGTAGTTCGGCACGCCGTACCAGTTGCCCTCGCCCATCACGCCCTTGTCGCTGTAGCGGGCGGTGGTCTGCAGGCTGGAGCTGAGCTCCTTGTCCCAGCCACGCTTGGTGGCCTCTTCGGTCAGGTCGGTCAACAGACCCTGGGAGGACAGCAGGCCCGCGGTGGCGTTGCCCTTGTTGTACTCCATGATGTCCGGACCTTCGTCCGAGTTAATGATCATGCCGGCGTTCTGCTGGATCTGCTCGAACGCCTTGCGCTCGAACGTCACCTGCACACCGGGGTGCTCGGTCTTGAAGATCTCGATCGCCTTGTCCCAGGCGATACCCATGGCGCTGTTCTCACTCTCGTAGTGCCAGAGCTTGAGAACCTTCGCGTCACTGCCTTCGCTGCTGCTGCCGCCTCCGTCGCTGCCGCACGCGGCCAGCGTCGTGCCGGCTATCGCGGCCAACGCGACCGCGACGCCCAGCTTGCGGAATCGCCCCATTGCTATCCTCCTGATGAGTATCGAGCCCGGTACTTACTGGCCCGCCGTTGCGTGGCAGCGCGGCGGCGGGCCGTCGCCTGTCAACCGCCCGGCAACCCCGTGCCGGTCAGTTCGTTGTCGGGCCGTGCGGCCGGGCACGTCGAGCCCCGGACCTCCAATGCGCACGGCAACAGCTGTTGATGGTGGGCGCCGGTGCCGTCGAGCTGGCGCAGCAGCGCCTCCACCGCGATCCGGCCCAGCGCCGAGCCGGGCGAGGTCATCGCGGTCAGGGCGGGATAGGCCAGTTCGGCCACCGCCGGCGAGGTCACCATCGAGACCACCGAGACATCACCGGGTACGGCCCGGCGGCGCACGGCGAGCTCGGCCAGGATGCCGAAGATGGCGTTCTCGTTCATGGCCAGGACGGCGGTGAGGTCGGGGGCTTGCGTCATCGCCTGGGCGAGCGCGGCCCGGCCGCCGGCGGCGCTGTCCTCGGCCGGGATCATCAGGGGCTCCAGGCCGTAGCCGGTCATCGCCGCGACGAACGAGTCCCGGGTGCGCAGGGCCGGCCCGTAACCGGCCGCGATGGTCGCGGCCGAGTGGTTCACGTAGACGATCCGGCGGTGGCCGAGGCCGACCAGGTGGTCGACGGCCTCGCGGACGGTCTGGTCGAAGTCGATGTCCACGTACGAAAGGCCGGTGGTGTCGCTGGTCCGGCCGATCAGCACCAGCGGGACGCCGGTTTCCTGGAGGACGCCGACCCGGCCGTCCTCGATCTGGACCTCCATCAGCGCCACTCCGTCGACCATCCGCTGGCTGGCGAGCCGGCGCAGGTCGTCGAGGTCGCCGGCGCCGATGGGCGAGAGCACCAGGTGGTAGCCCGCGTCGCTGGCGGCGGCCGCCGCTCCGGTCACGAAAGCGGTCTCGGTGGCACCGAAACCGCGCTCGCTCATGGGCATCAACAGGCCGACTATCCGGCTGCGCCGGGTGGCCAGGCCGCGGGCCATCGCGTTGGGCTGGTAGTCGAGCTCGGCCATGGCCTCGAGCACCCGCGCGCGGGTGGCGTCGGAGATCGGCCGGGTGCCGGTGAGCACGTAAGACACCGTGCTGACGGAGACGCGCGCAAGGCGGGCGACGTCATGCATGGTAGCCACCGCGCACCTCCTTTGGCCTGCAGTGGGATCGCTCCCGTCCGATCGTCGAAGCGTTTCGACTAACCGGTTCGATGGGACCGTAAGTCACGTGTTACGGCGGCGTCAATAGCTGATGTCCAACGCGGGTCAGGCGGGAGATGTCCCGACGGGTTCGCGGGCGAGATCCAGGACGACGTCGACGACCGCCGGGTGGTCTGCCAGCGGCGGGGTGACCACGTCGGCGCCGGCTCGGTGTAGTGCCTGGTGGAAGCGGCCGTCGGCCAGCAGATAGGTCAAGATCAGGACGCGGTCGGCCCCGTCGGCCCGCAGCGCCCGGACGGCGTCGGGCACCGTGGGGGCCGCGGACGCGGCGTAGCCGACGGTCGCCGGGACCGGCAGGGCCGCGGCCGTGGCGTCGACCTCGGCCCGGGACCAGGGGTCGCTCGACCCGGCGGCGGCCAGGACGACCGCGTCCGCCGGCCCGGCCGCGGCGAGCCGGTCGGCCAGCACACCGAGGAGACGCCCAGCGGTGCCGAGCGGCGGCGCGACGGCCGCGCCGAGGCCCGCGAAGGCCTCGGCGATGTCGACCCGGACATGGTGGCCGGTAGTCAACAGCAAGGGAACGACCACCGCCGGACCGGCCGCGACGTCGCGCACGTGCGGCTCCTGGACATCCACGTAAGCCAGCCGCACAGCCCCGTCGTAGCGCCGCGCCACCCGCCGGGCCAGGTCACGGACCTGCGCCTGGCCAGCCGGCACGCGAGTGCCGTGGGCGACGAGCACCAGGGTCATGCCGACGCCCGTAGGCGGCACACGGTCCGACGCCGCATGGCATGGTCGGCCGGCACGCGGGCGCCGTGGGCGAGCGCCAGGGATATGCCGGCGCCGGCAGGTGGCACGCGGCCCAGCGCCGCGCGAGCCGGCGGGTGAGGTCGCGGGCCAAGGCGTGGTCGAGCGGTCCGCCCGTGCGCGGGGCGGGTCAGGGTCGTGCCGGCGCCGGCAGGTGGCACGCGGCCCAGCGCCGCGCGAGCCGGCGGGTGAGGTCGCGGGCCAAGGCGTGGTCGAGCGGTCCGCCCGTGCGCGGGGCGGGTCAGGGTCATGCCGGCACTCGCAGGCGGTAGCCGCGCTTGATCACGGTTTCGACCAGGTTGGCGGCACCTAGCGACGACCGCAGTCGGGCCACGGCCATGTCGATGGCTCCCTGGGTGCCGCTGGGCAGGGCCGAGGCGAGCCGCGCCCGGGAGACGACCGTGCCGGGCTGGGCGGCGAGCGCTCGCAGCACGGCCATCGAGGCCGGCGCCAGCGGGAGGTATTCCCCGTCGACGATCGCCGCATGGCCGCGCAGCTCGACCTCCCGGCCGGCGACCACCAGCCGGCGGGCGCGGGCGGGCAGCGCGTCGGTGACGGCTCGGACGAGCGCCCCCAGCCGCGCCCGGTCGGGCACCAGCGTCGGCACGCCCCGCTCCCGCAGCGGCGCCGCGGTGACCGGCCCGACGCAGGCGGCCAGGACCCGATCCCCGAACGCGTCGAGCACGGCCGGCGCCCGATCGCCGGCGGCGTCGAGCAGCGCGATGACCGCCGGCGCGCTGGTGAACGTGACCGCGTCGACCTGCCCGGCGACGATCTGGTCGACCAGGCGGCGCAGCGGCTCCTGGTCCTCCCGGGCCGTCCAGCGGTAGACGGGCACCTCGACGACGTCCGCGCCGGCCGCCCGGAGCGCCGTGGTGAACTCGTCCTGCGGCCCGCCGTGAAGCTGCACCGCGATCCGCCTGCCCGCCACGCCCTCGGCCAGCAGCTTGTCGAGGATCTCCGCGCACGACTCGGTCGGCGCCGACCACTGCTCGGTGAGCCCGGCGGCCCGGATCGCGCCGCAGGGCTTGGCGCCCCGCGCGATGAGCCGGGCCGTTCCCAGGCCGCCGCGCAGCGCCTCGCCGACGCCCCAGCCCTCGGCCGCCTCCAGCCAGCCGCGGAAGCCGATGCCGGTGGTCGCGACGACGATGTCCGGGGCGTGCTCGACGCAGGCGACCGTGGCGGTGCGCAGCGCGGCGTCGTCCAGCAACGGGATGATGGTGATGGCGGGGGCCGAAACCACCCGGGCGCCGCGGCGTTCCAGCAGCGCGCCGAGCTCGTCGCGCCGCCGTTCCGCGGTGATCGCGACGGTGAAGCCCAGCAGCGGCGTCACGCCGTGCCTACCTCGACGACGCCGCCGCGTACCCGGATCGGGAACACCGGCACGCGCGCGTCAGCGTCCAGGCACTCGCCGGTGTCCAGGTCGTACGCCTGCTTGTGCATCGGCGACGCGACCACCGCACGGTCCCCGCGGCTGCCGACGACGCCCCGGGACAGCACGTGCGCCCCGCTGACCGGGTCGCGGTTGCCGATCGCCCGCAGGCGGTCGTCATGCAGCCGGAACACCGCCACCTGCGCGTCGCCGATCAGGGCGGCCACGCCGCGCTCCGCGAGCAGGTCCGCGAACCGGCACACCGGCGTCCAGACGACGGTCATCGCCGCACCGCCGGGAGGCGCAGCGGCACGGGCTGGCCCCGCTCACGGCCGACGGTCATCGCCGCACCGCCGGGAGGCGCAGCGGCACGGGCTGGCCCCGCTCACGGCCGACGGAGATCGACGGGTCCGGCGTCGACGGCGCGTTGACGAACGAGACGAAGCGCCGCAGTTTCACCGGGTCCTCCAGCACGTCCCGCCACTCGTCGGTGTGTGCGGCGACGTGGCGGGCCATCGCCGCGTCGAGGTCGGCGCACAGCCCCAGGCGGTCGTCGACGATGACGGCGCGCAGGTGGTCCAGGCCGCCGTCGAGGCCCTCGATCCAGGCCGCGGTGCGTTGCAGGCGGTCGGCCGTGCGGATGTAGTACATGAGGAAGCGGTCGACCGTCCGGACCAGCGTGTCGGTGTCCACATCAGACAGGAACAGGTCGGCGTGCCGAGGCCGGAAGCCGCCATTGCCGCCGAGATAGAGGTTCCAGCCCTGTTCCGTCGCGATGATCCCGAAGTCCTTGCTCCTGGCCTCCGCGCACTCGCGGGCACAGCCGGACACTGCCGACTTGATCTTGTGTGGCGCCCGTAGACCCCGGTAGCGCAGCTCCAGCGCCACGGCCAGCCCGACCGAGTCCTGCACCCCGTAGCGGCACCACGTCGAGCCGACACACGACTTCACCGTGCGCAACGCCTTCCCGTACGCGTGGCCCGACTCGAACCCGGCCGCGACCAGCCGCCGCCAGATGTCCGGAAGCTGCTCGACCCGCGCCCCGAGCAGGTCGATCCGTTGCCCTCCAGTGATCTTCGTATAGAGCCCGAAGTCGCGGGCGACCTCGCCGATCACGATCAGCCGCTCGGGCGTGATCTCGCCGCCGGGAATCCGCGGCACCACCGAATAGGTCCCGTCGCGCTGGATGTTGGCCAGGAAATGGTCGTTCGTGTCCTGCAGCGCGGCCTGCTCACCGTCGAGGATATGCCCGTTGCCGAGCGAGGCCAGGATCGAGGCCACCGTGGGCTTGCAGATGTCACAGCCGCGTCCGGTGCCGTACCCGGCGACCAGGGCCGAGAACGTGCGGATCCCGCGTACCCGGACCAGATCGAAGAGCTCCTGACGCGTGTACGCGAAGTGCTCGCACAACGCCGTCGACTGCGCGACCCCGGCCTCGGCGAGCAGCGACTTGAGCAGCGGCACGCACGACCCGCAGGTGGTGCCGGCCCGGGTGCACGCCTTGACCGCCGGCACGTCGCCGCACCCGTCGCCGATCGCGGCCAACACGGCGTCCTTGGTCACGTTGTTGCAGCTACACACCTGCGCGTGACCCGGCAAGGCCACGTCCGGTGCACCGGCGGAGAGGAAGTCGGCCAGCTTGCCCGGCACCGGCCCACCGACGGCGGCCCGCAGCGCGCCGTAGGCGGTCGCGTCCCCGACCAGGATCCCGCCGAGCAGTGTCCCGGCGTCGTCGGTCAACGCCAGCTTCGCGTAGAGGCCGTTGGCCGGGTCGGCGTACACGACGTCGAGCGCACCCGCCGTCCGGCCGAAGCTGGCCACGTCGACCCCGAGCAGCTTGAGCTTGGTCGACGTGTCGGCCCCACCGAAGGCCGCGGCCCCGCCCAGCAGCCGGTCGACGACGACGTCGGCCATCGCGTAGCCGGGCGCGACCAGCCCGTAGCAGCGCCCCTCGACGGCGGCACACTCGCCGATCGCGAACACGGCGGGGTCGTTGGTCCGCAACGAGGAGTCGACCAGGATCCCGCCGCGTTCGGCGACCGCGAGGCCTGCGGTCCGAGCCAGGTCGTCGCGCGGGCGCACGCCGGCCGCGAAGACCACCAGATCCGCCTCCAGGGCCAGCTCTCCGGCCGTGTCGACGCGCAGCCGGTCCCCGTCGGTGGCGATCGCGGTCACCCCCGTGCCGGTGTGCACCGCGATGTCGAGCTCCTCGATCCGGCGGCGCAGCATCGCCCCACCGGCCGGGTCGAGCTGCATGGGCATGAGGTGGGGCGCGAACTCGACCACCGAGGTCCGCAATCCCAGTAATCGCAGGGCGTTGGCCGCTTCGAGCCCGAGCAGGCCGCCACCGACGACGATGCCGTCCGACCGGCCGTTCGCGTACTCCCGCAAAGCTTCCAGGTCGTCGAGCGTGCGGTAGACGAAGCAACCGCGGGCGTCGCGGCCCGGCGCCGGCGGCACGAACGGGAACGATCCGGTCGCGAGAACCAGCGCGTCGTACGGGTACGACCCGGCCGCCGTCCGCACCACCCGCGCCGCGCGGTCCACCGCCAGCACGGGCTCGCCCAGCCGGATGTCGGTGCCGGACGGCACGCCGGCGGGGGCGAGGGTGAGGTCCTCGGCCGTCGCACCCTCGAAATAGGCCGACAACCGCACCCGGTCGTACGCCCGCCGATGCTCCTCGGCCAGCACGGTCACCGACCAGCGGCCGTCCGTGTCGCGGGCGGCGAGCGCCTCGATGAGCCGCTGCCCGACCATTCCGTTGCCGACGACGACCAGTCTCATGCCGCGACCTCCGTGTCTGGATCCACCGTGGACAGCCAGTCGACGAGTCCACACACCGCGTCCCGGCAACCTCCGCAGCCGGTCGTGGCCCGGGTCGCCGCGACGACGTCGGCGACGGTCCGCCCGCCGGCCCGCCACACCGCCGTGATGGCCGCCTTCCGCACCGTGTTGCAGCGGCAGACGACGGCGGCGTCCGGCATCAGCGCGGGGGAGTCGGTCGCGGCCGGCGGGTCGGCGCCGTAGGAACGGCCGAGCAACAGCGACCGCCGGTCGGCCGGCGCCTCGGCGTCGCGGTCGAAGAGCTGCACCACGGTGCCGACCGCCGGGTTGTCGCCGAGCAGCACGGCGCCGGTGATCCGGTTCTCGTGGATGACCAGGCGGGCGTACGTGCCGCGGGCCGGGTCCGCGAAGCTGACCACCTCGGCGTCGGCGCCGGCCTCCGGCGAGCCCATGGCGGCGAGGTCGACGCCGCTCGCCTTGAGCCGGGTGAGCACCCGCGATCCCCGGTACGCCGCGCGGCCACCGGTTATCCGGTCGGCGACGGTCGCCGCGTGGTCCCAGGCCGGTGCGACGAGGCCGTAGACCGTGCCGCGATGCTCGGCGCAGTCGCCGATCGCGTACACGTGCGGGTCGCTGGTCCGCATCGCGTCGTCGACGAGGATGCCGCGGCCGACGGCGAGCCCGGCCGCGGCGGCGAGCCGGGTGTCCGGCCGCACACCGCAGGCGAGCACGAGCAGGTCGGCCGGGATCCGGTTGCCGTCGGACAGGTGCAGCGCGTCGCCCGTCCACTCGCGGGCGCCGGCGCCCAGGTGCGCCCGGATCCCTAGCCCGGCCAACGTGCGGGCCAACACCCGGCCGCCGTCGCCGTCCAACTGCCGTTCCATGAGATGCGCGCCCAGGTGGACGACGTCGACGGCCAGGCCGCGTCCGGCCAGCCCGCGGGCCGCCTCCAACCCGAGCAGCCCGCCGCCGAGGACCACGGCCCTTTGTGCGTCTCGGGCACTGGCCGCGATCCGCCGGCAGTCGTCGAGGGTGCGAAAGGCGTGCACGTTGGCCGCGTCGAGCCCGTTCAGCGGTGGAATCACCGGCACGGCACCGGTGGCGAGCACCAGCGCGTCGTACTCGTGCTCCTCTTGGGTCGTACGCACGATCCGGCGCCCGGGGTCGACGGCGACCACCGGCTCGCCCAGCCGCACGTCGGCGCCGGCCGGCGCGGCCGCGATGGCCAGGTCGTCCTCGCCGACCTTCCCAGCGAGCAGGGAAGACAACAGGATCCGGTTGTACGGCCGATGCGGCTCAGCACCCAGGGCGGTGACCTTGACGTCGGTGTCGCGCGCCCGCAGTTCCGCGACCGCGCGCGAGCCCGCCATCCCGTAGCCCACCACCAGCACCCTCATGCCGGCGTCACCTTCGCCGCACAGACCTTGAACTCCGGCATGCGGGAGATCGGGTCGAGCGCGGGGTTGGTGAGCAGGTTCGCGCCGCCGTAGTGGAACGGCATGAAGACCGTGTCGGCCCGGATCGTCGCGCTCACCCGGGCCGGCGCCGTCGTGCTCCCGCGCCGCGTGGCGACCGTGACCGAAGCGCCGTCGTCGATCCCGATCCGGGCCGCGAGGTCGGGGTGGAGCTCCACGTACGGGTCGCCGGGCAGCGCGGTGATCCGCCGGGTCTGCGCGCCGGACTGGTACTGGGTCAGCACCCGCCCGGTCGTCAGGTATAGCGGGAAGTCGGCGTCGGGCTCCTCGGCCGCCGGCCGGTGCTCGACCGGCACGAACCGGGCGCGGCCGTCCGGCGTGGCGAACCGGTCGAGGAACAGGCGCGGCGTGCCGGGGTGCGACTCGTCGGGGCAGGGCCAGAAGACCCCACCCTCGGCGTCGATCCGCTCGTAGGTGATCCCGGCATAGTCGGCCACCCCGCCGGCGCTGGCGCGGCGCAGCTCGTCGAAGACTCTCCGCGGGTCGTCCGAGGTCGGCGCGCCCAACCGGCCGGACAGCTCGGCCAGCACGGCGAGGTCGGTCCGCACGCCTTCTGGTGGCTCCGACAGCCGGCGGCGGCGGATCACCCGACCCTCGAGGTTGGTCATCGTGCCGTCCTCCTCGGCCCACTGCGCGGTCGGCAGCACCACGTCGGCCAGCGCGGCCGTCTCGGAGAGCACGAAGTCCGCGACCACCAGCAGGTCGAGGTCGCCCAGCCAGCGCCGCACGCCGGCCGCCCGGGGCGCGGAGATCGCCGGGTTGGACCCGAACACCAGCAGGGCCCGGACGGCATCCGAGCTGAGCAGCTCGTACGCCGACGGACCGGGACCCGGGATGTCCTCGGGGGCGACGCCCCACACCTTGGCCACGTGCGCGCGGGCGGCCGGGTCGTCGATGCGCCGGTAGCCGGGGAGCTGGTCGGCCTTCTGCCCGTGCTCGCGTCCGCCCTGCCCGTTGCCCTGCCCGGTCAGGCAGCCGTAGCCGGAGCCGGGCCGCCCGGGCAGCCCGAGGGCGAGCGCGAGGTTGACGAACGCGGTGACGGTGTCCGTGCCCTTGGCGTGCTGCTCCGCGCCGCGGGCGGTGAGCACCATCGCCCGCCGGGCGCCGGCGAGGCGTTCGACGGCCGCGTACAGGTCGGCCACCGGCACTCCGGTCAGCCGCTCGACCCGGGCCGGCCACCACTGGGCCACCGCGGCGCGCACCTCGTCGAAGCCGTTGGTGCGCGCGTCCACGTACCCCCGGTCGACGTGTCCCTCGGTGATCGCGATGTGCAGGAGCCCGTTGGCGAGCGCCAGGTCGGTGCCGGGAGTCGGTTGGAGGTGCAGCGCGCCCAACCGGGCGGTGGCGGTGCGCCGAGGGTCGACGACGATCAGCCCGTCGCCGCCCAGGTGGCGCACGAACGGCGGCATCGTCTCGGCGGGGTTCGCGCCGACCAGCAGCACCGCGTCGGCCGCGGCGATGTCCTCGACCGGGAACGGCAGCCCACGGTCGAGGCCGAACGCCCGGTTGCCGGCCGCGGCGGCCGACGACATGCAGAACCGCCCGTTGTAGTCGATCGTGCGCGTACGCAGGGCGACCCGGGCGAACCGGCCGAGTGCGTACGCCTTCTCGTTGGTCAGCCCACCCCCGCCGAAGACCGCGACGGCGTCGCGCCCGTGCCGCTCCTGGATCGCGCCGATGCCGTTGACCACCCGATCGAGCGCCTCCGCCCACGTCGCCGACCGCAACGTCTCGCCGTGCCGGACCAAGGGTGTGGTGAGCCTGTCGGGGTGGCGCAGCAGGTCGGCCGACGTCCAGCCCTTCTGGCACAGGCCACCCCGGTTGGTGGGGAAGTCGCGCGCCTCGACGACGACCCCGTCCGCACTGGCCCGCAACCTCATCGCGCACTGGAGCGCGCAGTAGGGGCAGTGGGTGTCGGACATGCTTGCCACCCTCCCGAGCTGCCGTTTCGGGGTCGACTCCCGGCTGTTACCGGGTTGAAAATCGCGCATCACATCGACCTCCGTGCGGCGGTGAGATCAGACCTCGGTCGGCCGGCGCAGGTAGTACCACCAGGTCACTACCACGCAGACGGCGTAGCCGGCCAGGAAGACCAGCAGCGCGGATTCGATCGACCCGGTCCGGGCGATCGACATGCCGAACCCACGCGGGATCAGGAACCCCCCGAACGCGCCGACCGCGGCCGCGATCCCGATGACCGCCGCGGCGGCGCCGTCCCGATCGCGGAAGATCGCCGGAATCATCCGGTACGTCGAACCGTTGCCGATCCCGCTGGCCACGAAGAGCAGCAGGAACGCGGCGAGGAACGGGGCGAAGCTGTTGGCGCGCAGACCGACCAGCACCGCGCCCACGCCGGCGGCCATCACGACGAAGGCCGCGACGGTGACCCGGGCGCCGCCGAACCGGTCCGCGAGCCAGCCGCCGACCGGTCGCGCCGCCGAGCCGACCAGCGGGCCGAGCGCGGCGAAGTGCACGCCGGCCACGGCGGGGAACTCGGCCTTGATCAGCAACGGCAGCGCCGCCGAATACCCGATGAAGCTTCCGAACGTTCCGATGTAGAGGAACGACATCACCCACGTGTGCCTGTCCCGGAGCACGACGGCCTGCTGCCGCAGTGGAGCCCGGGAGACGGCCAGGTTGTCCATCCGCAGCCAGGCGAAGCCGGTGGCCAGCAGCACCGGCACCAGCCACAACAGCGGGGCGTAGCCGATCCCGGCGACGACCACCAGCGGCACCGCGAACTGCACGACGGCCACGCCCAGGTTCCCGCCGGCCGCGTTGACGCCGAGCGCGAGGCCCTTGTGGCGCTCCGGATAGAAGTAGGAGATGTTCGCCATCGACGAGGCGAAGTTCCCGCCGCCGAGCCCCGCGGTGGCTGCGGCTACGGCGAACGCCCAGTAGGGCGTGCCGGGGTTGGTCACGCAGGCGAGCATCAGCCCGATCGGAATCAGCAGGAGCGCGGCGGAGACGGTCGTCCAGTTCCGCCCGCCGAACCGCGCCACCGCCGCCGTGTACGGGATCCGCATCGCGGCGCCGACCAGGTTGGGCAGGGCGACGAGCCAGAAGAGCTGGTCGACGGAGAACGCGAACCCGGCGGCCGGCAGGCTGACGGCGACCGCGCTCCAGAGCAGCCAGACCGAGAAGCCCAGATGCTCAACGACGATCGACCAGACCAAATTGCGCCGGGCGACCCAGCGGCCGGTCGAGGCCCAGAAGTGTTCGTCGTCGGGATGCCAGTCGGTTATCCAGCCACGCTGCTCGGCGGGCCGGACCTGGGTGACAGCGGTCGTCATGGCGGTCACTGTCGTGCTCGTCCGTTGCGTCGCCGTGACCGCTGGTGTGCGGTGCCGGTGAAATCGGCATCACCACGCTCGTTCTGGCTTGGATAGGTGCGGCCCGCAGCATGATTGATGGGTGACCGCCTACTGGATCAACACATTCAGCGCCATACACGACGAAACCAAGCTCGCGCGCTACATCGAGCTGGCGGGCCCGGCGATGCGGGCAGCGGGCGGGGTGTTCCTTGCCCGCGGCAACCCGGTCCACGTGCTGGAGGGGACGTCAGCGCTGCGCACCACGGTCATCCGCTTCGACAGCGCCGAAGCCGCGGTCGCGGCCTATCACAGCGAGGCTTATCAGGCGGCGCTGACCGAGTTGGGTGACGGCGCCGAACGCGACATCCGCATCCTGAACGCCCTGGACGGATCCACATGAGCTCGGCGACGGACAAACAGAAGCGGGTGTGGGACAGGAACGCATCCACGTACGACCGGCAGATCGCGTTCCTCGAGCGGATCTGGTTCGCCGGCGGGCGTGAGTGGCTCGGCCAACGCGCGCACGGCCGGGTCCTGGAGGTCGCGATCGGCACCGGCCTGAACCTGTCCCACTACGGACCCGACACCACGGTCACCGGCATCGAGCTCAGCCCGGAGATGCTGGCCATCGCCCGCCGCCGCGCCGCCGACCTGGGCCATCCCGCCGCCCTGCGCGAGGGCGACGCCGAACACCTGCCCTTCGCCGACGCGTCGTTCGACACGGTCGTGTGCGCGTTCGCGCTGTGCTCGATCCCGGACCCGCGCGCGGCCATCGCGGAGATGCGCCGGGTACTCGTACCCGGCGGCACCCTCCTGCTGGTGGACCACATCGGCAGCACCTGGCCACCCATCCACGCCGGGCAATGGCTCCTGGAGCGAATCACGGTCCCGGTAGCGGGCGAACACTTCACCCGGCGGCAGTTAC
Organism: Asanoa ishikariensis; assembly: GCF_900107455.1. GTDB lineage: Bacteria > Actinomycetota > Actinomycetes > Mycobacteriales > Micromonosporaceae > Asanoa > Asanoa ishikariensis. The sequence continues at coordinate 1,481,091 of NZ_FNQB01000001.1, forward strand.
CTCTGGTCGAGGCCGCCGGATTCGAGATCGTGGAGGACGAGCGAGGCAAGGCGGGCTCGGTCGAGCGCATCCACGCCCGCAAACAGATCAGCTGAAGAACGCGTCGATCGGGGCGCGTGCCTCGTCGAACAGCGCGGGACCGTCGCGCTCCACTCGTTTCGGGTTCGCGACCCGGGAAAGTTCCAGGAACTGCTCGCCCGACAGGGCGAACACCACGCGGCCAAGCCCGGCACGATCGATCGCGTACGAGCACATGTCGCAGGGTTCACAGCTCGTGTACATAGTGGTCCCGGCTGCCGTCGACGGTTCGAGCTCGCGGGCGGCCCAACGGGCGAGCTTGAGCTCGGGATGAGCCGTGATGTCGCCGTCACCAGGCACGGTGTTGTGCGACTCGGCGAGGACACTGCCGTCGGGCCCCACCAGCAGTGACCCGAACGGCCGCCCGCCGACCCCGGGTGCGGCCGCCGCCAACGCGATAGCGCGGCGCAGATACTGCTCGTCTCGTTGATCCACGGATCCCCATTTCTGCTTTCCTCGCGAGCGGAACGCGTCCCAGGGTAAACACTGATGCCCGACATTTGGGCGCAGGCCGACCCACGCTGCACCCGTTCGACGTTCCTCCGCTGGTTGGGGCCGTGGCCCTTCCCATAGGTGCCTGAGCTGTTGAGGATGACTGTCGCGCCAGTGGCCGGCAAAGGCGGCTGACCGTGGGCCGCAGAACTGGCCAGCCTTGGCGAGCGACGACAGGCGTCCCATTAATTGATTCAAGCTCGTTGACAGCGACTGGTAGCGTGCCGCCCGACATGAAGAACACGGGGGAAATACCAATGCGTCGAACCCAGCTTTTCTTGAGCAGCGTGGCCGTCGTGGCGTTGATCGCGATGTCAGGTTGCGATCCGCAGCCCAAGTCGGAGGAGCCCACGAACTCGCCGGCCCCGACCGCGGCGCCGTCGGACACATCGAGCGCGCTTCCGCCCAACAGCGCGGCCGACGACGCTGTCACCGCGAAAGCCTGCACCGACATCAAAAAAGACCTCGAAGACAACGCGGATAAGATCGCCAAGGCCGAGAAGATCGGACCTCCGGCGGGCCACATCGCGGTCAGTGCACAGTGGATCGCCGGTTCGGCCGCGATCATCGCGCACTCCATCGGCGCCAACGAGGCCGTCAGCGCCGCCGCCGACAAGGTTCAGCAGGAAATGATGAACCTGGGCGAGGAGACGAACAAATCCGCTAACGCCAAGCCCAGCAAGAAAGACCTGGAAGCCGCAGTCAAGGAACTGAACACCGCCTGCGCGGCAGTCTGACCGCTTGTCTCTCGCCGCCGTCGGACTCGCATGCGCGGTGATAGCTTGCCGATCATGACGGGTCCGACGGGCAGGCTGGCCGCGCTTACCGAGGCGGCCGCGATCATTCTGCTGGATTTCGACGGGCCTATCTGCAATGTCTTCAACACTCGGACGGCGGCGCGGGTCGGCTCCGACTTGCGGCGGATGCTCGCCGGCCATGGTGTCGATGTCGCCGGGGAGTTAGCTCCGCTCGCCCTGCTGGAGGCCACCACGCGGCTCGCACCGCACCTGGCCGGAGAGGTCGAGGCCGCGCTGCGGGTCGTTGAGCTCGAGGCGGCGACCGGCGCCGAGACGACGCTGGGCGCGTTCGACGTCGTGCGGGCGTGCGTCCATACCGAACGCGGGCTCGCCATCGTGAGTGACACCTCGACTGAGGCGATCCACGCCTATCTGCGGCGCCGCGACCGAGAGCGGTACTTCGCCCCCGTCATCGGCCGTGACGGTGCCGATCCCGCCCTCCCGACGGCGCTCGCGCGAGCCGTCGAGGCGTTGGGGACCGACTGTCTGTTCGTAAGCGCGACGGCCACCGGCGTGGCAGCGGCCAGGCAAGCAGGGATCACCGCCATCGGGTACGCGACCAAGCCAGGCGCGGCCGAGCGCCTGACTGACGCCGGAGCGCAGGTGGTCATCGACGCGTTGCACGACCTCGCGCACGCCATCTCCACCACCCGGTTGCGCCGTAACGAGTTGCCCTGGATCGACTCGACCGGCGGTCCGCTCGTCGTGGTCCCGGCGTCGGCGCTGCCGCACTGGCACGGCACGGGCGACCTCTTCAGGGCGAACTCGGATTCGGACGACTGGGGCGACTACGGCCGCGCGTGCGGCGTGGACGGCTATGCCGGCCTGATCCCCGTGGGTGAGACCAAGGCACTGGTGCTGGCCGACGAGCCGGCGGCCACCACGTACCTGGCGGACAGCCGTACCTTCGTGCGCTGGATCTCGGCCCGATCCGAAGCGGACCTGATCAGCCTCGTCCCACAGGCCATCGAATCAGCCGCTTGGGAGACGGTCGGCGAGTGGCTCCTCACGGAGCCGGTCGAGATGTTCGACTCAACCCTGGTCGGCACCGATCGCGAGGCCGCACCACGATTGGCCATCACCGTCGAGCCGGGCACCTACGAGGTCCGCACAGCCCACATCGAGCCGGACGAAGTGACGGCCATGGTCCTCGCCCAACTGGTCCCCAAGGCACCAAGCGCGTCGACCCAGGTCGCGGATCAGCTGATCTGAATCCACTCGATCGGCTCGCATCGGACCTTCGATCGGGACCTGTCAGCATGGCTCCTGTCATGCTTTGTGGCCCTCTCCGGGCACTGTCGACCCGGTCGCCGGTGCAATCCCCGTCCTGGTCGGATTGACGACCGTACATGCCAACCGAATAGCCGACCAACGACGCCTGGCGGGCGCCATACGGTATGGGCAACCTTCTATTCCTGATCGGGGGATCTCATGAGGAAGGTAGTCCACATAGGCGTCATCGGGCTCATGCTCGGTGTCGCCTTTGTCGTCCAGCCAACCGCGGCGGCCGCCGCGAGTTGCACCGTGCGGGGTCCGGATCCGGCGCGCGTCAGCATGACGCCCAATGCCGACGGCACGCCCGCGTACGCCCAATGGCTGGGGCAGGCGCACGTTTCCGCGGCGAACGACGCCATTCAGAAGGCCGTCCAGGCCCAGTTCGGGCTGACCGACGGCAAGGAAACCGCGGCGGAGTTGGCGCGTCGCGGCTACATCGGCTCAACGGTCGACCACAACACCCGCACGATCGTCACGGTGGTGACACCGGAATATCGCGCAAAGGCCGCTGCATTGCAGGCCAAGATCGACGCGGCGCCGCTGACCAGGGCGTACCGCACGGCGCTGATCGTGGGTTGCTATTCCGGCAAGCGACTCGCGGCAGCGGCGGATCTGCTCCACGGCCGCGCCTGGCATCCGCAAGCCGCGCAGGCGTCGTTCAGCTTCGCCATCGAGGCCAACGACTCGCGCCTGCACGTGTCATTCGACCCCGGGTCCGCCGCGGCGGCTGGGGCCGCCCGCACGCAACTTGGCGAGCTCGCGGTGGTGACGCTCGGCGGCAGCAGCCGCGCCGGCCGTCTCGACGACGGCGAGGCCCACTACGGCGGTGCCGGCGTGCGGTCCGGCTCCGGCGCGCTCAACTCCAACATCTGCACGACGAGCTTCGTCGTGCGCCGCAACGCCGACGGTCAACGAGGCGGCCTGAGCGCCGGGCACTGCTTCAACAACGGCAACCAGGTCTGGTCCTCAACCCAATTCTGGGGCGCTGCCTGGGGCGAGGCCGGCTACCCGACCTGGGACATGATCGGCGTCAGCTCCGCGTCTGAGACCTACGACAACTCGATCCACGTCGACCCGTGCTGCCCCGCGGTTCGCAACGTCACGGCCCGCAAGATCCCCGCGATCAACGACAACGTGTGCCTCAGCGGCATGGTGACGCGTGCGGTATGCGGCCTGATCGTCAACAACCTCAACGCCGAGCTCTGCGACGCTGCCGGCTGCACGACCGGCCTCATGCGAGCGCGGCGAGCCAACGACATCACGGTCCGAGGAGGCGACTCCGGGGGACCGGTCTACCAACGCAGCGGCGCGAGCAACGCGGTAGCCCTAGGTATGATCATCGGTTTCAACGACGGCGGTCGCAACCTGCTGGGCGAGAAGCTCAACAGCATCGAAACCCACCTCGGGGTGACAGTGCTGACGTCGTGAGGAACCGACCGATGCAGTTGGGCCGTCCAATCCCCGTTTCGCTGACGATGACAGGAGATTGACGATGTCCGGTCGTTCGGGCGGCGCCCTCGCCGCGTTGACGCTGGTCGCGACGACCGTCGTGCTGTTGGCGGCCTGTGCGACACCCAGCGCCGACAGCGAAGAGACCGCCCTCGGCGACCGGACAGCGCCCAGCACCTCATCGACCCAAACGGTGCCCGACCTGATCGGCCAAGATGCCGCCGCAGTCGACAAACTCGCCGCCCAGGCAGGCGTGGTCCCGATGATCTCCTATGACCCCGGCGCGACGGGCCAACTCGGCACAGTGGTCCGAGTCGACCCGCCCCCGGGCACCGCGGTGGCCCTCGGCGACACGATCGAGGTGGCGGTGGCCGGCAAACCCGGCGGCACGCTCGACGAACTCGTCGCCGCCGACCGGCGCAACTTCGTCGGCCTCACCGCCGATCCCGACGGCACGTTCGTCATCGGAGTCATTGCCGGCCCAGCCGGCACAGCAGCGTTGCGCCGGCTAGAGCCGGCTCTGGCGGGCCGCAAACACCGCGTCGTGCGGTGCACGACGACCTGGGCGGAACTCTCGCGGCTAGCCGTCGAGATCGGCCAACGCGCGGACCTACGCGCCTCGAAGGCCTATGCGGTCACCGTCGAGCCGGCCGAGTGCGCGGTGCTGGTGGAGGGCGACATCACCGACGCCGTGATGACGGCTCTGCGGGCTGCCTACGCCGACCGGGTCGTGGTCAAACAGGGACCGGCCAGGCGGGCGATCGGTAGCTAGCCCGTTCGCCCACCGATCGCATTAACGTGACAAGACCACCCGGACTGCGCAGGCGCAGGTCAACAACGAGTTGGCGTCCTGCGAGGAGGCCGCCGGGATCGAACCGCTGACCCCGTGCATCTTTATCAGCCGCTGCGACGGTTATCCCATCGACGGACAGCAACCTCGCCTGCCTCCTTCGACTGATCGAAGAAATCGAGATTTGCGTGCAAGATCGCATAGGTATTCAGTGCCTCTAAATGGCTCTTAGCAAATTTTCCTGGTTGCTGTTCGGAAAGGGTGCCGTAGATAGACACAGCACGCCTCGCTGGGATCAGCGCTTCGAGATAACGAGAAGATGCCATCAACGCATCGGCGTGGAGGAGGCATGCCTGGGCAAGGCGGTACGTGTACTTTGGTTGCTTCTCGACAAGTTGGTCGTAGAGTACAACAGAGTGGGCAGCCACCGTAGCGGCCTCGGCGGACGAGCCGGAAGCCAAGAGGCTAAAGGTCATGTTTAACAGCGACGAGGTGACATAAAGGTCAATTGATCGGCCTGTCCCGGTGGCGCCGAGCGCACTTAATTCTCCTAAAGCCTCTCTAAGAACATCGATTGACTCTCGAGGGAGCCCAACATCCCGCAGCAGAGTCCCAACCGTGTCCAATGCGATTGCAAGATCTACGCCGTATGCCATCCGATCCGAGGCGGCGAGCTGACGATAAATCTCTACCGCCTCGCCAGATAGATTAAGCGCATCGAGGTAGCGCCCGCTTGCCTGATAAACCATTGCCAGGTTGTCAAGGCATCCGGCTAGCGCGTGCTGGAACAAGCGCCGATTGAATCCAACGAGCTCGCGACACAGTCTAACGGCCGCTTCCCCGGCGCTACAAGACTCGTCGAGATTACCCATATTGGAATGAACAGTGGAGATCCGGTCTGACGCTCGGGCGAGTTCCGGAAGCCATCTCAGCCGATCGGATTCAGCAAGCTTCTCCAGAATCTCGATAGCCTCGCGAGCTGCAGCTAACGACCCCACATCGTCGCCAATCCCAGTCAACTCGATTGATAGATTGAGCAACCCGCCAGCCAGTGTGCCTACTTCCTCCGGAGCCTGTGAGGTTGCAACAACTGCCCGCTGAACATTAACCCCTTCTGCAGCCCATTTGGCGGCCTCTCCCGCATTACCTAGCCTCGAGTGCTCAACGCTCAAGTTCAACATCACCATCGCGGCAACTGTCGCGGGCACAGTAACGCCTCGCGATGCAAGCGCACGGATTACTTCTAAGGCCTCTAATTTAGCTTGTAACGCCTCGACACTTCGGCCTAGCTCGGATGCCTCCTCCGCTACGCTCGAGAGGGAAACGGCGAATTGGACGCCATGGTCATCCGGAGCTTCCTCATAGAGGATCCGGGCAATGGCCGTAGCCTCCGCCTTGGCATCGTGGGCCTCAACACGTTGGCCCGCCTTCGCTAGTCGTCGACCATGTTCTAACAGAAGCGACGCGCGTGCAGGTGCGTCCTGGGCGGCCGCTAGTCGAGCTTGTATCGTGCGCGAAGACAACGCTGCTAGACCTGGCTCGAGGTCGAATGACGGAGCAGGTGGCGCGGCGCTGGCGATCTTCAAAAGCATGTCATCTGATTTTGAGACGTCGGCAATGGTGGCGAGGACGGGACCGCCGGCCGCAAATGCCAGCTCGGGATGGTCTTCAAGCAGCGGCCAAAGTACGGCATCTGCCACATGAGGCCAGCGCAAGCTAGTTTCCACAAGCGTCGTCAATGCTGACGCCGCAAGAGCATAATCCGCAGGTTCACCGGACGGTTGAAGCAGATTGCTGGCAGCAGTCAGACACCAATCATCCGATTCGATGTCAGGAACATGGTGACCTGGCACCGTTAGTGCAACAAAGTCTTCTACCAGTCGCTCCGGGCGCAGAGGCTCAAACACATCGGCCGGGTCGCCTGGGGGATAGCAACGTTTATGCTCATCAATAATAGCGTCGGGCGACGTCCCGCCTGCTGTAAGTTCCGAGCGCGCTATAGCCCGCCGAGCGGCAGGCCGGCCGAGCGCCCCGACCAGTCCAGCCAGGAAGACTGCCCGGCGCATCGTAATTGGGCTCTGCCGATCGGCGGCGTCGAGGTCTTTGCCCAAATCGGTCCAGTATGCAAATTCACGTCTGAGCAGGTACAACGAGGCGGATTCGGGAGTCGTGGGGAGGCTCTGCTCGCGACGCTTCGCGTCAAGGGCGGCGAGTGCCGCCATGTGAATTGATAGAACACGACTGTCGGAGTCGGCTAGTAGACCAGGAGACTCGATGTAGTTATCCCGCAGGTCAATACCCATCGTCTCCGCGAAAGCCGTTTGCGCTTGTCGATATATCGCGGTGGCATCCACCGCACTGTCGAGCGGTGCAAGGTCCTTAGTGTCGACCTGAATGTAGAGATTCGATTCGAGTCGATCGCTCAAGGCCGCCCACCAGAATCCGCCCGAGCGCGCGAGTAGCAGGAGCCGAACGTTGGCCGATGTTTGGATCGCGACTTGACTCAGGTCGCTGCACAATTCGACGATATCCGTCGCGATCCATCGGTCGGCGTAATCGACTATGACGACAAGACCCTTGGCGCCAAAGGGGATCGTTGTGGGTGCGGAGCGCACGGAGTTTTGGCTTGCCCACCACACCTCCCAGCCATCTAAGGATGACCTGTCAGCAAACTCCATCGCGAGCCGGGTCTTACCCTGCCCGCCAGGGGCATGTATAAGGCGCGCGAGCATGTGCGATTTCTCCGCAAGCCACTCAGCCAACGCCTCCAGTTCATTCTGACGACCTGCAAACGGCATCACGCGATTGCGCGCGAGCAGCAGTTTGCTCGGCTGCCGTCGAACGGCATCCTGAGACAGAGTCACATCGGAGCTGGCATTTCGGTGTAGGCGATAAGGCGGCCGACGACCTGAGATTATTACGTTTCCGCCGACATCGCTTACTTGAGTAAGGTCTCCAATTACGATGCTCTTAATGACGTTCTGGCCGGCTGCTGGCGTGGTTGCATCGGACGTCATCGCTCGATCTCCACATCGCCGCCAGTTCCGTCGACTTGAGTCACAGTACCGTCAATCTGAGACTGGGAGATCGTTTGACCGCCGATAGGCTCAGCTAACGGAGGGATCTGCGTAGGCTGTCGATTAATGGGTTTCAGCCGCGTTTCAACGTCCCCTGTCATCCTCGTGATGCGGACATTTCCGGTAGTCCCGCGGACCTGGGTTACACCGCCAGCGATCGTCGTACTGGCTATCGACTGGTCAGGACGAGACTGACGCATTCCCCATAGGCTGTATCCAGCCAAAGCCAGCCCGAAGGTTCCGGCGGCCGCCCCGACGATGCTTGCGATCTTGTCTGCGCGATCGAGGTCCCAGACCGCCGCACCGACGCCCAAGCCAGTCAGGAGCAGGCCGACTCCAATCCCCGCGGCCCGGCGGCCCATCCCACGTTGTGTGTCTGCCATCTGGACACCCTCACTAGGTAGTCGGTGGTGTTTGGCCCGCGTGAGCATGCCGCTGGCAGCTCACGCCAGGCGCCGGGATTTTCTCGGCGTAGTCCGCAACGCAGACGGTGCCCGCTGCGGCTGTGTTGCCTCCCGTGCTGGAGCAGATGCCCGCGCCCAGAAGAACGTTGCGTTAGAAAACACCGGCAACTTCCCCGAGCGCTTGGGGCCGATCACCTTATGTCCATCGTCCACACAGGGCAAGTGTCCGCCATCGTGATCAGTGGTCCCAATGGCGGCAACTGTCTTCCCGCGTATGGAGAGTATGTGCACCGCCATGCGCTGGTCTCGCGATGCCTAACGATAGGCGAGGCCTTATGCCTGCGACCGTCAGCTGGTAGCGCACCAAGCTAGCAGTTTGACTCGTCCCACACGCGTGGTAGAAGCCGATCATGGAGGTGGCCTAATAATCCTAGTGGCAGTCGTGTCTCGATTGGGTCGATGTCGCTGGTTTCCTGCGCCAGCACGGAAGCCGCGAGATCGAACCCCAGAAACGAAGAATGCCCTTAATGGGAACTAAGTCCAACCTGGGCGGATCTGATCTCAGGTGTCCGCGTGATGAGCGACCACCACACCGTGGGGTCCGGGGGTCGCCCCCGGAATAGGAAGATGCGACACAAATGGCCGGTGGATCTTGTTCGCGATCAGCGAACAAAATCCACCGGCCACTTGTGGAGCCGAGGGGACTCGAACCCCTGACCCCCACACTGCCAGTGTGGTGCGCTACCAGCTGCGCCACGGCCCCAAATCGCACCCGGTGTCCCGGGCACTCGCGCAATATTACACATGCCCCACCCGTGGGTCATCTCGCAGGGGGTGGGTCAGTTGAGGGCTACGTCTGCCGGGAAGTGGGCGACCGCCGACAGGATGCCGCCCTGGCGGCGTAGGACCATCGGCCACAGGTCGTCCGGGCGGTCTACGAAGGCGTCCCCCGGGAGGGCGTCGAAGACGAACCACGAGCCGCTCTGGATCTCTTCCTCGAGCTGGCCCGGCGACCAGCCCGAGTATCCGGCGAAAACGCGTATGCAGGTCAGTTTCTCCCGCATCGCGTCCGGGTCGATGGACAGGTCCAGCGTGCCGATGGAGCCCGACACCGGGTGGAAGCCGCGCATCCGGGGGCGCTGCGCCCGCATGCGGGCCAGGCAGATCGCCGACTCGGGTTGCACCGGGCCGCCCTCGAAGAGCACCGCGGGGTCGCGGGCCAGGGTGCCCCAGGCGCCCAGGACCTCGGAGACCGGCACTTCGGTGGCCCGGTTGAGCACGACGCCCAGCGCCCCGCCGGGCTCGTGGGCGACCAGCAGGACGACCGTGCGGTCGAAGTTGGGGTCTTTGAGCGCTGGCGTTGCCACCAGGAGCCGACCGGTCATCGACTCCATCGATCGGCCCCCGATCGCCTGCCCTTCGCCTTGCACGCGCCTACCCTCCGAACCCACCGGCGGGCGGCCACGACCCGTCGCCGCCGCACCTGGATAGGACATCAGGGTCGACCATCCACGCGCAACACATCCGGGGAGTCGTTGCCATGCATCGCACCCTAGCCTGACCTACGGCCATGGTTAAGGCTGACAGCCTCGGCGAGAGGGATGAAAGTGACAGCACGTGCGGAGCTTGCGGTAATCGGCGGTTCGGGTCTCTACGCCCTTCTGGACGACGCCACGGAACACGAGATGGACACCCCGTACGGGCCTCCCTCCGACCCGATCACAGTGGCCACCGTCGGGGACCGGACAGTGGCCTTCCTGCCCCGGCACGGTCGCGACCACCGCTTTCCGCCACATCGGATCCCGTACCGCGCCAACCTGTGGGCCCTGCGCGCGCTCGGCGTGCGCCAGATCCTCGCGCCGTGCGCGGTCGGCGGCCTGCGTCCTGAGCTCGGCCCCGGCAGTTTCGTGATCCCCGACCAACTCGTCGACCGCACGACGAGCCGGGTGGCGACGTACTACGACGAAGGCGCGGTGCACGTGAACTTCGCCGACCCCTACTGCCCGGTCGGCCGCGCAACACTCCAACAGGCGACCAGCAAGAACCAGATCACGGCCACCGACGGCGGCGCCATGGTCGTCATCGAGGGTCCGCGCTTCTCGACCCGCGCGGAATCCCGTTGGTTCACCGAGATCGGTGGCGCTGTCGTCAACATGACCGGCTACCCGGAGGCCGTGCTGGCCCGCGAGCTGGCCCTCTGTTACACGACGATCGCGCTGGTCACCGATCTCGACGCCGGCGTCGAGGGCGACCACGGTGTCACCCAGGAGGAGGTGTTCCGCGTCTTCGGCGAGAACACCGAGAAGCTGCGTGGCGTACTGATGGACGCCCTGAAAACGATCCCCCTGGACCGCGACTGCCCGTGCGGCCACGCGCTCGACGGCCTGAAGCTCCCGATCGAGCTGCCGTAGGACCCACGGAACGTCAGGAGCCCATCGGCAACAACGTCCCGTTCAAACCATCGAGCACAGGCCGGTCGCCCAGCGGCTCGGTGAGGGAGGCCGTCACCGGCGAGATCACGAGCTGGTCCGTGCACGTCCCGTCATCCCGGGTGACGCCACCGGTGACGACGACCACGTGCGGCCGCTCGACGACGATCGGGGTGATGTCGTGGTCGCACGCACCGACACCGAGCGAATAGTGCAGGTCCAGATTGTCGGCCCCGGTGACGCTCTGGGCCGCGACCATCCCGGCGGGCACCTCGCGGTTGGTCGGCGTCGCCGCCGGCGAAGGCAGCGGTGCGGGGTCGGCGACCGCGGCGTGCAGCACCGCCCGCCCGCCGTCGATCTCGAACCGCCACGCCGGCACGGTGGCGACGCCGCGGCTGGTGCGGAGCTCCATCGTGCTCAGCGACACCCCGGAGACGGTCAGCCCGACGCAGTCACCACCGCCGGGCTCGGACACGGAGCCATCAGGACCGGAGGGGACCACAACTGGAGAAGGCGTGACACCGCATGGAGGCGGATCACCCATATCCATTTTCTGGTACGACGACGCGGCGCTCAGCAGCGGCGCTTTCAACGAGCCGTCGCGGAACACCACCGTCCCCGGCGAAGGCCGGTCAGTGGGCAAGGCGACCTTCGTCGTCCACCAGCCGGCCGCCAGTGCCTGCTTCTCCGCCCCGGTCAGCGAGCCCTCCACGAAAACCGGCTCCTGCAACGGCACGTACCCCTGTTTCCACGCCGTGGACGTCGGCGACCAGGCGTCGGCCACCTCACCGGCCCACTGCTCGATCGCCTCGTGCCGGTCCGAGACCGCTGGCCCGCCGCCGTCGCCGACACCACCCGTCGAGGCGCACGCCGACAGCGCCACGACGAGAACAGCACCGGCAACGGCGGCAAGATGACGACCCGCGCGTACGAGACCCATGTGGATGTGACGGCGAAGGAGGCACCCCGGTTCCGCGAGATCACCCGATCGGGTCAGGTTTCTCCCCCGATGTCGGTCTCGTACGCGTCGTAGACCAGATCGGCACCCCGCTGCCGGTGCCTCGACAGTGCGCGCAGCACCTCGCCACCGCACCTGCGCAGCTCGTCCACCCGCGACCCCGGCAGGTCGGCACGGCGTTGCATCGCCGACATCGACACCGCGATCGCCGCGTGCTCACGGGTGAGCATCTGGACCCGGCGGTGCAGCCGCGGCGCGTGCGCGAGCAGTTCGGCGTAGAGCCCGTCCTCGCCCTCGGTCACCACGATGTGTTCGGCGAACGCACCGCGCAGCGTCCGCAGCCGGGTGCCCACCCGCTGCCGCCACCCGGGATCGGCGCTCGGCGACGCGATCGCATGCTCGAAGAGATGGATCTCGTGGAGCAGTGCGGCCCGGTGCCGCCGCGCCACCTGCAGCGACCACGCGTCGGTAGAGCTCGGTTGTGTGCCGCCCACCGCACACCTCCTGGTCTGAAGCGACCTCTGCACCGATAGTGACGGCGGTCACACGGCGCTGTAAAGGGGAACGGCTGAACCCGTTCGTCCCTCTGCGATCTTGTGGTCCCACCCGCACCACCGGACCCGCTAGCGTGGCTGACCATGACCCGGTACGGCGCGATGTACGGACCCGACATCACCTTCCTCGGCGTACCCCCTTGTGACCTGGACGTTCCTGGTGAGTGGGCGGACGCCGACGTGGTCATCCTGGGCGCGCCGTTCGACGGCGGCACCTCGCACCGGCCCGGCACCCGTTTCGGCCCGTCGGCCATGCGCCAGGCCTGCTATCTGCCGCACGACGGGTCGCGGCCGGCGCTCGCCCTGCGCACCGACGGGCTCAAGGACCTCCGGGTGTACGACGCCGGCGACGTCGAGTGCTTCTCCGGCGACATCGAACGCAGCGTCCGGGTGATCGAGGCGGCGGTGGCGACGATCGCGGGCACCGGCGCGATCCCGGTCGTGCTCGGCGGCGACCACACGATCGCTCTGCCCGACGTGACCGGCGTCGCGCGCGCCAAGGGCTTCGGCCGCGTCTCGGTGGTGCACTTCGACGCGCACGCCGACACCGGCAACAGTGAGTTCGGTTCGCTGCTCGGGCACGGCCAGCCGATGCGCCGCCTGATCGAGTCGGGTGCCGCCCGTGGCGATCGTTTCCTCCAGATCGGCCTGCGCGGCTACTGGCCCGGCCCGGAGACGCTCGACTGGATGGCCGGGCAGGGCATGCGCGCGTACGAGATGAGCGAGATCGTGTCCCGCGGCCTCGACACGTGCCTGACCGAGGCGTTCGAGATCGCCGTCGACGACTGCGACGGGGTGTTCCTCTCCGTCGACGTCGACGTGGTCGACCCGGGCATGGCGCCCGGCACCGGCACACCCGAGCCCGGCGGCCTCACCTCGCGCCAGCTCCTCGACGCGGTGCGCCGGGTCTGCCTGGAGCTGCCGGTCGTCGGCGTCGACGTGGTCGAGGTGTCGCCGCCGTACGACCATGCCGAAGTGACCGCGTTCCTGGCCAACCGGGTCGTGCTGGAGGCGCTGTCCGCGATCGCGTTCCGGCGCGGCGGCGGCACCTGGGACCCGACCCGGCCGCTGCTCGACGGTAGGCGCCCGGAATGAAATTGGTCACCGCCGATTGTCCTCACCGGCCGGTCGCGGTCTGATCGACGCATGGTCGAGGTCACCGGCACCGAGCAGCGCGCCGCCTGGCAGCGCAAGACACTGCCGCCGGTGGAGCTCGTCCGGCCCGGCCTGTGGTCGATCCCGGTGCCGATGACCGGCAGTCCGCTGCGCTACGTCCTGGTGTACGCGCTGGCCCTGCCCGACGGCGTGGCCCTGGTCGACGCGGGCTGGCCGACCGACGACGCCTGGACGGCGCTGGTCGACGGGCTAGCGGCGTGCGGCTACGCGCTCACCGACGTGCGTGCCGTGCTGGTCACCCACTGGCACGCCGACCACCACGGCCTGGCCGGTTCGGTGCGCGAGGCCTCGGGCGCGTGGATCGGCATGCACGCCCTGGACGCCGCGGCGATCAAGGGCCGCAGCGACCCGGGCGCGTTCGTCAGCAATATCTCCGCCTGGGTACGCAACCGCGGCGGCACCGACGCCGATGTCGCCGAGACGGTCGGCTCGGTCGAGGACGCCGCCCGGCGGTTCCGTTCACTGGCCGAGCCCGACCGCCTGATCGAGGACGGCGAGCGGCCGCTGGAGGGCATCCGGGCGGTGTGGACACCCGGGCACACGGCCGGCCATCTCTGCTTCTACGACGAGGAGCGGCGGCTGCTGCTCTCGGGCGACCACGTGCTCCCTCGGATCAGCCCGAACATCACCCTCCACCCAGGACAGACCGCCGACCCGCTGGGCGACTTCCTCGAGTCCCTCACCCGCACGGGTGAACTGGAGGCCGACGAGGTGCTGCCCGCACACGAGTACCGGTTCGCCGGCCTGCGCGACCGCGTCGCCGCACTGCATGCTCACCACGCGGACAGGCTGGCTGAAGTGACCAGGCTGGTCGCCGCCGAACCCGGAGCCACCACCTGGGAGCTGGCCGAACGGCTCACCTGGTCGCGCCCCTGGTCGCAGGTCCAGGGCATGATCCGGCGCTCGGCCGTAGGTGAGACCTACGCCCACCTGGAGCACCTCGCACGCCGAGGTGCCGTGCGCCGATCGGACGGCGACGTCGACCAGTGGCGACTAGCCTGATCCGATGAACTGGACCCTGGAAGTCGTCATCGTTCCGGTTTCCGATGTGGACCGGGCCAAGGAGTTCTACGCTTCGAAGCTCGGGTTCGCGGTCGACCACGACACGGCCGGTCCGGGTTTCCGGATCGTCCAGCTCACACCGCCGGGCTCCGGCTGCTCGGTGGTGATCGGCTACGGCGCGGTGCCCGACATGCCGGCCGGATCGCTCAAGGGTCTGCAACTCGTCGTCAACGACCTGGATGCGGCCCGGGCGCAGCTCGTCGGGCGCGGCGTCGAGGTCAGCGAGATCGTCGTCTACGGCGCGAACGGCCCGCGGCCGCGCGAGGAGGGCGACGACCTCAACAACGTCGGCTTCGTCAACTTCGCCGACCCGGACGGCAACGCGTGGGCGGTGCAGCAGATCACGAACCGGAGCTGACCTCGCGCCAGCCGCTGACCCGCACCAGCACGCCCGCCGAGGCGTGCACGAGCGGATCACCCACCGGCGCGGGCAGCCCGCCGGCCTCCAGCAGGTTCTGGTCGAGGTCGAGGAGCTCACCCCGGCGCAGCGGCCACGGGCCGTGCTCGGCGTCAGCGGCCACCATCCGGCCGGACCGCACGCTGTAGAGCCGGTGCCGCGCGGTCAGGAACTCCTCCAGCGGCGACGGCTCGGGGATGGGCGGACCGACCCGCACGGTCGCGTCGCAACGCTGATCGGGCGTGCGGTGCCGGCGGCAGAGGTAGTGCTGCGTCGGCCCGTCGACCCGCACAGACATGTCCGACCACACGTACGGCAGCGAGTACGTCAGACGAGCGACCACGACCGGAGCCAACCGCGCCGCGTCGAGGGAGAAGAACCAGATGCCGGCGCGCCCATCGGGACCGATGACGTACGTGCGGACGTTGGTCTCCGGAAAGCGGGACAGCCAGGGGAGCGCGGGCACATAGGGCGCCCGGATGCCGGCCATCACGAACGGCACGAGCCCGACCCAGGCGTCCCCGTCGTGCGTGTCGACGGTCAGCCCGGGCGGCAGCAACTCCTGCACCGCCGTCGCCGGATAACGCCAGTGCAGAAAAGTCAGGTCGCGCCAGGTCTGAAACATGACCGGGCGCTCGACCACCACCTGTAACGCGCTCACGAATACACCGTACGGCGAATCAGGCGATGTCCGGCCATGAGGTCGGGGGCGGCCCAAATGCGTGACGACCGGCCTTCACAGCCAGAGCGGCGAGGGCAGCGTTGGCGGCACCACCAATCACAGCGCCGATGCCGAATGGTGCCACTCGACCGAGGACGATGATTCCCTGCTTGGTCCCGTACTTCACGACGAAGTTCCTACCCAGGACGCCGTTGATCTGGCGCAAAGTGGCGACGGGCACCTTGGCGACAATCTGACGCGCCCAGTGTTGCCCCGTACGCTCGGCGACCTTGGCAATGGTGGCCGAACCGCCCCCGCCCAGCATGATGCCCATCACGATCGTTCGGCGGCGCTCGAGTTCGTCGATCGGGACTCCGTGCACCTCGGCGAGGGAGAGCGCGAAGAGAGCGCTCAGTTCGAGGGATGAGAGAGCCTCGCCCGCCGACAGCGCCAGTGCGACGCCGGTGCCGACACCGGGCGCGGCCGCGGTTGCGCCAACCGCGGCACCAGTCCCGGCTAACGCACTGACATACATCCGCTCCAGATTGTGGATTACGTCTGCCGGTGTCGCCTCAGGGTTCCGCTGCCGCGCCCGAGCGATGTTCTTGCGCACCAGCGGGCTCTGGATGTCGATTGCTTTATTCAGGAGGTCGAGGACTCGCTGCCCACGTCCAGCTTCTTCGGAAACCGGTCCGTCGAGGGCATCTGTCGCCATGCCTTGAACTCCTTAGGTCGTCACGCCCGAAGTAGCCTCCCATTCGACCAGCCGAACGGACCTCGCGCTAGATCGTCGAACGGTTGACGCCGCGCCGCCGCGCGGTTGTTGCAGGTCCGGGAGGCCACGCTGCCCGAACGGGCAACAGCGAAAGGCTTTTCGGCGAGCACGGCTAGTCCCGGGTCGGTCCGGATGGGTGAGTGGGACTGATCGCTCGTCCGTCTATTCGAGCGATTTTCTGCTTTAACGCCGGTGTAACTTTCCGACAGCCAAAGTCGAGAGGGTGACCGATGACCGAGGAAACGTGGCAGGAAGCTCGGCTGATTCCTACGTCCGGCATCAATGGGCCCGATGAGCAGGAGCGTCGGGCAACGTCGGCGCTGCTGGCGGTCATGAGCGCCGTACGTGAGTTCGGACGGGCGCTGACCGCACCACTCGGTGCTCCGGCCGGGGCTGTGCAGACGTTCATCGAAGTTCCATTCGAACTGGGCGGGAAGAAGCATTTCCCCGACGGGTTGCTCCGGATTACCCGTGGGCAGCGTCAATGGACGGCGCTGGTCGAGGTCAAGACCGGCAACAACGAGTTGCAGACCGAGCAGTTGGAGTCGTATCTCGACATCGCGCGGGACGAAGGCTTCGACGCCCTCATCACGATCTCCAACCAGATGCCGCCCGTGCCCGGGCAGCACCCGACGCCGATCGACAAGCGCAAGCTGCGCAAAGTCGCGCTACATCACATTCCGTGGACCGAAATCCTGACGGCAGCCGTCATGCAGAAGGAATATCGGGGCGTCGCCGACGCCGACCAGGCGTGGATTCTCGGTGAGCTGATCCGCTATCTCGAACACCCGCGCTCGGGCGCGATGGAGTTCACGGACATGGGTCCAGGCTGGGTGACAGTGCGGGAGGCGGTGGCGTCCGGCACGCTCCGACCGACCGATCCCGTCGTCCCCGAGATCGCGAGCCGCTTCGACGCGCTGATCCGCTACGCGAGTCTGCGACTTGGCCGCCGCCTCGGCACCGAGGTGGTGCCGGCGCTCAGCCGACGCGAGCTGTCGGAGCCCGCGTCGCGAACGCAGGCGTTGACCGCTCAACTCACGACAGGCGGCACGATGACCGCCGCGCTGCGAATCCCCGGGGCGGTCGGCTCGCTACAGGTCGTCGCCGATCTGCGGGCCGCGAAGGTGATCTGCTCGGTCGACATCGACGCGCCAAAAGAGGGCCGGCCGACGACGCGGGTCAACTGGTTGGTCCGCCAGTTGAAGAACGCACCTGAGACCGTGACGGTCGAGGCGTTCGCGATGCACGCGCGGGGTCAGGGGACTGTTGATCCCTTGCGGCTGGTGCGCGACGACCCAACTCGGCTCATCGCGGATCCGACCAGGGAGCTTCGCGCGTTCCGCATCGCTCAGGTGAGCGCGGCAGGAACGAAGCGGGGTGCCGGTCGAGGCTCGTTCATCGAATCCGTTCTGGCCGCGATCGACGAGTTCTACGAACAGGTTCTGCAGTCGCTCAAGCCCTGGATCCCGGCCCCGCCACGGCTGCGTTCCACCGATGAACCCGCCTCGGCGGAGCCGGTGCCATCGAGCTTGATCGCGACGGCGATCTCGTCGCAGGACGGACCGGAACCGGTGCGCGTTCCACGGCCGGGGCCAAGCGTCGACGACGCCACGCGGACGAGCTGAGGTCACGACGAAGCGGCACCGCCCCCACAGTCGGTGCCGCTTTGCGGTGAGTCACCGACCCTCGCCGCCCCCGTTGGGAACCAGACTGGCGCACCGCGCATACCGGATCACTTACCGTCTGGGGTTTCGTCCGGTTGTGCAGCTCTATAAGGTCGGTCGGCGTGGAGTTCCGCCTGCTCGGTCCGGTCGAGGTCAGCGCTTGTGGCGGTCGTGTCGGAATCGGGCGGCGGCAGGAGCGGTGGGTCCTGGCCATCCTGCTGCTCGAGGCCGGCCAGGCCGTGCCCGTCGGCCGGTTGGTCGAGCTCATCTGGTCCGGCGAGCCGCCGCGTGGGGCGCGGGGCGTCGTCCAGACGTACATCTCCCGGTTGCGGGCCCTGCTCGGTGACGCGGCGCGGATCGTGCTGCACAACGGCGCCTACCGGATCGACGTCGACCCGCAGAAGGTCGACGCACACCAGTTCGCCGCGCTCGTGGCTGAGGCGAGGGAGAGCGACGACCCCCACCACCGCGGTGGGCTGCTCCGGGACGCGCTCGCGCTCTGGCGCGGGCCGGCGCTCGAAGACGTCGGGCCTGGGCGGGAGCGGCTCGCCGCCCGGCTGGAGGAGGCTCGCAAGACCGCGCTTGACCTGCGGATCGTCGCCGACCTCGAGGCCGGGCAGCACGGTGAGCTCATCGGTGAGCTGACCGAGCTTTGTGCCGGAGCGCCGCTGGACGAGCGGCTTGCCGGGCACCTGATGACGGCGTTGTTCCGGGACGGGCGGCGGCCCGACGCGCTGGCCGCGTACGGGTGGATCCGCGATCGGGTCCGCACGGAGCTCGGCCTGGAGCCCGGCGACGAGCTGCGCCAGCTACACACCCGGATCCTGCGCGACGACCCGGCACTGCGTCCGGCGCCGGCCGGCAAGCTGCCCGCACAGCTTCCGGCCACCGTGCCCGATTTCGTCGGGCGGGCCGCGCTGCTCGACGAGCTCGACGAGCTCCTGCGCGGCGGCCGCACGCCCGTGGTCATCTCGGCGATCGACGGCGCCGGCGGGGTCGGCAAGACCGCCCTCGCGGTCCGCTGGGGGCATCGCGTCGCGGACCGGTTCCCCGACGGGCAGCTCTTCGTCAACCTTCGGGGGTACGAGGCCGCGCCGCCCGTGCGGCCCGTCGACGCGCTGGCCCGGTTCCTGCGCGCGCTCGGCGTACCCGGTGATCGCATTCCCCCCGACCCCGACGAGGCCGGCGCGCTGTTCCGCAGCGAGATCGCCGGGCGCCGGGTGCTGATGGTGCTCGACAACGCGGCCACCGCCGACCAGGTCCGGCCGCTGCTGCCCGGGTCGCCGACCTGCGTGGTGGTGGTGACCAGCCGGTCACAGCTCGGCGGGCTGACGGCCAGCCACGGCGCCCGCCGGCTGACCGTCGACCTGCTCAGCGAGCCGGAAGCCCTGTTGCTGCTGCGGACCATCATCGGCGCGCGGCGGGTGGACGCCGAGCCGGCCGCCGCGACGGAGCTCGTGCGCGCGTGCGGTCTCCTGCCGCTTGCCGTGCGGATCGCGGCCGCGCAGCTCGACGCCGAACCGTCGACCATGCTCGGCGACTACCTCCGCGTGCTCGACAAAGGGCCGCTCGACCGCCTGACGATCGAAGGCGACGAGCTGTCAGGTGTACGGGCGACCTTCCGCGCCTCCTACGACCGCCTCGGTCCGCTGGAGCGCGACGTGTTCCGGCTGCTCGGCGCAGTGCCCGGCACCGACGTCGACGCCGCCGGGGCCGCCGCGCTCGCCGGGCTGTCCCGGGCCACGGCCGCCGGGGCGCTCGACGGCCTGCGCAAGGCCCACCTCGTCACCACGCCCCGGCCCGGCCGGTTCGGTCTGCATGACCTGCTCCGCACGTACGCCCGCGAGTTGACCCCAGACGACGAGGCGGCGCTGGCGGTCGGCCGCCTGCACGCCCACTACCTGGGAACCGCCGACGCGGCGGCCAGGCGGCTTTACCCGCACATGATCCGACTGCCGCTTCACGAGCTACCCGACGTCGCGGGCTTCGAGACCAACCCGGCCGCGCTGGCCTGGCTGGACGCCGAGCACCGCAACCTGCTCGCCGCGATCGGCCACGCTGCCACCGCCGGGCCGAAGAAAGGGTCCTGGCAGCTCACCGACGCGCTGCGCGGCTACTTCTGGCAGACCAGCCACACCGTCGACTGGCTCGCGGCGGTCAACGCCAGCCTCGCGGCCGCCGAGGCCGAGGGTGACCTGCAGGCCCAGGCCGCGATGCGGACCAGCATCGCGCTGGCCCGGCAGAACCAGCTCGACCTCGCCGGGGCGGCGGCCGAGTTCGAGACGGCCGCCGACCTCTCGGCCAGGGCCGGCTGGTCGCGCGGGCAGGCCGCGGCGGCCGGCAACCTCGGCGTGGTCCTCAAGAACATGGGTGACTTCGCGGGTTCGGCGCGCAGCAGTGAACGGGCGCTGGAGCTGCACCGGGCCAACGAGTACCCGCCCGGTGAGGCAGCCACACTGATCACGCTCGGTGGGCTCTACCACGACCTGGGCGAGCTGCACCGCGCCGCCGACTACTGCGTGACGGCCCTGGCCATGCACGAGGAGATCGGTTCCCCGATCGGGCAACTGATCGCGCTGAACAACCTCGGCGCGGTCGAGCACCTGCTCGGCGAGGCGACCGCCGCCGACCGGTTCCGGGCCGCGATGGAGCTCCAGTCGGACGTGGCGAAGGTCTACTCGCAGGCCCATCTGCTGGGTGGGCTGGCGGCCGTGCAAAGGGACCGCGGTGAGCTGACCGAGGCCCGGGCCAACGCGGAGGCCGCCCTGGTCAAGGCCCAGGAGGCGGCTGACCCGATGGTCGAGGGCGACATCCTCTCGCTGCTCGGCACCGTGCACCACTGGCTCGGCGACCCGCGGCGGGCCATCGAGGAGCACCGCCGGGGGTTGGCCATGCTGGGCGCCGGCAGCGAGTACGTCCGCACGCGGACCAACATCAGCCTCGCCGCGGCGCTGCGCGACACCGGCGATCTGGGCTCTGCGACCGAGGTCGCTTCCGCCGCGCTGGCCGACGCGTGGCGGGCCGGACACCGCGTGCCGGCGGGCAACGCCCACCTGTTGCTCGGCAGCATCCACTTGCGAAACGGCGACATCGACCGGGCTGTCGACAGTGGACAGCGGGCGCTCACCCTGCACCGGCAGACCGGGCACCGGCTCGGCGAGGCGCGCTCCCTGCGGCTGCTCGGCGACATCGCCCGCGCGAACGGCCTCGGCACGATCGCCCGCGAGCAATGGCACGCCGCGCTGGCGCTCCTCTCCGAACTCGGCAGCGGCGAAATCGCCGACGTGTTGAAGCGGAACTAGGCCCAGGCGGCTTCGTCCACCGCCGCACGGTCCAGCAGCGGCTCCCACCAGGCGCGATTCTCGGCGTACCAGGTGATGGTTTGCTCAAGACCCTGCTCGAAGGCGATCGTCGGTGACCAGCCGAGTTCGCTGCGGATCAGGGTCGAGTCGAGGAGATAGCGGCGGTCGTGGCCCGGCCGGTCCGGCACGGTTTCGATCAGCGAGAGGGGAAGTCCGAGGCGCGAAAGGATCGACGCCGCCAGGTCGGCGACGCTGACCTCGACACCCGATCCCACGTGGTACGTCGTGCCGAGGCGGCCGTCGTGGAGCACCCGGTCGATCGCCGCGCAGTGGTCGTCGACGTGCAGCCACTCGCGGCGGTTGGCGCTGGAGCGGTAGACCGGCAGCGGCTGTCCGCGCAGCGCCCGGGTGGCGAAGAGCGGGATCACCTTCTCCGGGAACTGGCGCGGCCCGTAGTTGTTTGCGCAGACCGTGATGGTGACCGGCAGCCCGTAGGTCTCGTGGTACGCGCGCACCGCGTGGTCGGCACCGGCCTTGCTTGCGTTGTACGGGGTGCGCGGCCGGTACGGCGACTCCTCCGTGAACGCGCCGGGGTCGTCGAGCGCCAGATCCCCGTACACCTCGCAGGTCGAGACGTGGTGGAAGCGTGCGATGCCGGCCCGCCGGGAGGCCTCCAGGAGGCGTTGCGTGCCCAGCACGTTGGTGGTGAAGAACGCCTGCGGGTCGTGCACCGCCCGGCTGTTGTGCGACTCGGCGGCGAAGTTGACGACCACGTCGACCCCGGTGAGCGCATGCGCGGCATCGGCGATGTCGGCGTGCACGAACTCGACCTCGGAAGGCAGGCTGGCGCGGTTGCCGGCGTAGGTGAGCGCGTCGAGCGCCACGACCCTGTCGCCCGGGTGATGCCGCGACAAGTAGCGCACGAAGTTGCTGCCGATGAACCCGGCGGCGCCGGTGACCAGTAGCTGCACGGAGGACCTCCTTCAGACGGGTGTGACGCCGGGTGGCTCGGTGCCGGGGCCGCCGCGAAACTCGACCTCCAGCCGGAACCGGTGCCCGAGATAGCGGTGCTCGGAGAGCGCGAGCGGAGTGCCGTCGGCGCGCACCGCGAGCCGACGGACCAGCAGCACGGGCGCCCCAGTGGTGGTGTCGAGCCCCTGCGCGACCGACTCGGTGGCGGCCGTCGCGGCGATGCTCTGCCGGACCACGTCGATGTCGTGGCCCTGTCGGCGCAGGGTCTCCCAGACCCCGGGCTCCTCGGCGTCGGCGCGGCTGACCGGGCTGGCGAAGGCCAACGGCACCCACTCGGTGACGACGTCGAGCGGGTTCCCGCCGGCGAGTCGGACGGCCCGCACCCGCAGCGCCTCGCCGTTGGTGCGCAGCAGGGTCGCCACGTCGGGCGGCACGGGCCGGTACTCGTAGCCGGTCACCGTGCGGGTCAGCGCGAGGCCGGCGTCGGTGACCGCGGACCGGGCGTGCCGGAAGCTGCCCAGCGCCAGGGTCTGGCCGAACGAGGTGCCGGACCGCACGTACCACCCGGCACCACGGCGGGCGGCGATCAGTCCCTCGTCGCGCAGCCGCTCCAGCGCCTTGCGCACGGTGACCCGGCTGACCTCGTAGCGGCGGCCGAGTTCGGCCTCGCTCTCCAGCGCACCGGAAGCCGCGAAGTCACCGAGCGCGATGCGCTCACGCAACTCAGCAGCGACCGCCTCGAACCGCGGACCTGTCATAGATTTGTATGCTACAGGACCGACAGTCCGTCTACGATCCTCCGAGGCCGGCGTCCCTGGCTCGGGCGACGGCGGCCGCCCGGTCGGCGACCCGGAGCTTGGCGAACACGTTCGAGACGTTGTTGCGGACCGTCTTCTCGGTCAGGCCCAGCCGACCCGCGATCACCGCGTTCGGGGCCCCGGTCGCCATCAGGGTCAGGATCTCCCGCTCCCGGGCGGTCAGCTCAGGAAAGGGGGCCGGCGCCGCGGCCCCAGCGCTGAAGAAGCGGGTCATGCGGGCGGCGATGGCCGGGCCGAAGATGGCCTCGCCGTTCGCGACCGCCTGGATCGCGCGCAGGATCTCGGCCGGGTCGGCGCCCTTGAGGACGTAGCCCCGGGCGCCTGCGCGCATCGCGGCGAAGACCGAGTCGTCCTCGTCGACCATCGTGACCACCAGGATGGCTGTCGACGGTGCGGTGCGCAGGATGTGACGGGTGGCCTCGACCCCGCTGCGGCCCGGCATGCGCAGGTCCATCACGACCACGTCCGGGCGCTCGGCCAGGGCCACCGCGACCACCTCGTCGCCGTCTCCGGCCACGCCGGCCAAAGTCAGCCCAGCGGCGTCCTGGATCAGGGCGCGCAGGCCCTCGCGGAACAGCGGGTGGTCGTCGGCGACCACGACGCGGACGGTCATGGTGCCGTCAGCGGCAGGTCGGCGACGACCAGGGTGCCGCCGCCGGCGCCCGGGCCGATCGCGAAGGAGCCGCCCACCTCGGCCGCCCGTTCGCGCATCGACGCGATGCCCACGCCGGCCCGGTAGCCCGTCGGGATGCCGTTGCCCTCGTCGGCGATGCGCAGGACCAGGCGGTCGGCCGACGACACGGTGACCGTGATCGGCGCGCCGGGGGCGTGGCGGCTGGCGTTGGCCAGGGCTTCCAGGGCGATCCGGTACGCGGCCACCTCGACCGCGGCCGGCAGGGGTGGCAGGTCGGGCACCGACACCGCTGTGCAGCCCAGGCGCAGCGCCTGTTCGCGGACCGCGCCGGCCAGGCCTAGCTCGTCGAGGACCGGTGGGCGCAGGTCGTACACGATGCGCCGGATGTCGGTGACCGCGCGCTGGGCCTCGCCGCGGAGGACATCCAGGTGGTCGGCGGAGGCGCCCGTGGGCAGTCCGCGGCGGACCGTGTCGATGCCCAGGGCGATGCCGGCCAGCGTCGGGCCCAGGCCGTCGTGCAGGTCGCGGCGGAGCCGGCGCCGCTCCTCCTCGCGGGCGGTGACCAGGCGTTCCCTGGACTGGCGGAGGGCGTCGGCCAGTGTCACCGCGTGCGCCACGACCGCGACCTGCCGCGCCAGGTTGGCCAGCAGCGTCTCGTCCGCCCCGGTGAACTCCGGGTGCCGGCTCTGCAGGATCAGGCGGCCGATCGTCTCGCCGGCGAACAGCAATGGCAACTCGCGGACCGGCTCCGGGCCGCGCCGGCCGTACGAAGCCACCTCGGCACCGGCCACCTCGACGACCACATAGGACAGGCGCAGCGCGTCGGACACCGTCCGTGCCGCGGCGCCGAGCGCGTCCGCGGGAGCACCAGCCGCGTCCAGGCGCTCGCCGAGCCGGGCCAGCGCTGACGCCGGCTCGTCGCGCAGGCCGTACACCAGATGGTTGATCCGCCTTTGCAACGCGTCGCGCAGCGGGAGCGCGGCGAGCACCGCGACGACGGTGGCGACCGCGCCGCCCCAGAGGTGGCCGACCAGGAACGCCGCCCCGGCGTAGACCGCCAGCACCACCGCGGTCAGCACGCCGTAGACGAGCGTGCGGCTGACCACGACCCGCGTGTCGAACAGGCCGTAGCGCACGATGCCGACCCAGGCGGCGATCCCGAGCACGACCGGGCCGCAGTTCTCCAGCACCGCGATCTGCTCCGTGTCGCCGGTGGTCATGCCGACGGCCAGGCAGGCGAAGAACGTTGCGGAGCAACCGAATCCGGCGTACGCGGCCAGTCGCATCGCCGCGCCCTGGTCGCCGCCGATGGCCCGCGCTTTGCGCAGCAACGCCCAGGCGGCCAGCGCGATCAACGGACCCAGCAGCAGCACCACGATCAGCAGCGCGGAGACCCACGATCCCAGGGACAGCGGGTTGGGCGTCTCCGTGTCGAGCACGGTCGGCGAGCCGAGGGTGTAGACCACGAGCAGCACCAGGGCCACCGCGTACGCCCGGGCGAGCACCCGACGTCGACGCGATCCGAGCTGGCCGTCCGGGAACAGCAGCACTCCGAACAGCGCGGCCAGCGGGACGCCGAGCACGAAGAGCACCGAGGACACGAGCTCGTTGGCGATGCCGCCGATCAGGTGCAGCAGGTTGCCCACCGGCAGCGCGACCGCCGAGACCAGGAAGATCCAGCCGACCGGGTTGGCCGGCGCGCGGCGGGCCATGGCGGCACCGACGAGGACCACCGGCAGGTAAAGCGCGGCGCTGGCGGTCAGCCAGGCGTCGAGCGCCGAGACCGGGCCGCGGATCGCGAGCAGCACACCGGCGGCCGCGGCGGCCACCGCCACCACGACCGCCGCCCGGCTGATCCACGCACGGCCCATCGACACCGATTGTCCGGTGCTCGCCGTGGCCAGGGAATCGGCCCGATCGGTGAGCATGTCAGGCCGCCACCCGTTCGGGTGCCGGCGTCACGGCGGTGCGGGCCGGCAGGTCCCACTCCGCGTCGGGCGTGCGGTACAGGGCCACCGCGCAGCCGGTCGTCGCGACCAGCAGCAGGCCGTAGGCGACCGCGTCGACCGCGGGACCCATGCCCATCGCGACCGCGTGCAGGAACGGGCTCAGTCCGAACAGGATGCCCACCCAGGCCGGCACGGCGCGGGACCGCCACAGCCCGATGCCGAGGACCAGCATGCCGATCAGGTGGCCGAGCACGAACACGAGCAACTGGGTGTTGTAGACGGGGTCGGCGCTGACCGAGTCGAGCAGGGCGGCGACGGTGGCGCGGTCCTGCAGACGCGAGCCGAACCAGTAGGCGGCCTCGACGCCGCCGATGCTGGCGATCCCCGCAGACCAGGCCAGGAACGACAGTGCACCGCCGATCGCCGCCAGCCGGGGTGCGCCGCGCCGGGCCAGCCGCGCCGCGAAGAGCACCGCGATGGGCATGAGCAGGATCAACAGCGCGACGAGGGTACGCGCGGCGGCTGCCGGAACAGCGACCTCGGCGACCTCGGCGAGCTGGTCGACCGCGGGCGCGTCCTGGTCGAAGTGCGGCTCGGTCAGCGTGCCGGCGACCAGGCCGAGCGGGGCGAGCACCAGAACGGCGGCGCCGATGATGCGGGAAAGTCTGCGGGTGTCCACGATCGTGTCCCTTCGTGCGGTAGGAGGACACGAGCGTCCGCCGGACCATGACCCGGGCGGCAGAGTCACCGGTCCCGGGACAGCCGGGAAAACGGGGTGCCCGCCCCCGTGCGCGGGCACCCCGTCGTGTGGACGATCAGCGGGTCAGCGCCAGCTCAGGCGCGGGTGCGGGCGTGGTCTCGGTGAGGCCGAACCGGGCGTGGATGCGGGCCAGCCAGGCCGGCGCCCACCAGTTGTAGCGGCCCAGCAGGGTCATCGTCGCCGGGACCAGGAGCATGCGGACGATCGTCGCGTCGAGCAGCACGGCCAGGACGAGGCCCAGGCCGATGGAGCGGATCGGCACGAAGCCGCCGGCCACGAAACCCGCGAAGACGATCGCCAGCAGCAGGGCCGCCGCTGTGACGATCCGGCCCGTGAGTTGTAGGCCCTCCGCGACCGCTGCCTCCGGCGAGGCGCCGGCGAGCCAGCGCTCGCGCATCCGGGACAGCAGGAACACCTCGTAGTCGATCGACAGGCCGAACGCGATCGCCGCGACCAGTACCGGCACCGTGAGGTTCGTGCCGTCCAGCGCCGTCAGGCCCAGGTTGCCCTGCTGGAAGACCCAGACCACCGCGCCGAGGGCGGCGCCGATGCTGAGCAGGTTGGTCAGCACCGCCTTGATCGGCAGGATGATCGAGCCGGTGAACAGGAACAGCAGCACCAGCGTGCCGAGCAGCACCAGCGCGATCGCCCACGGCATCCGTTCGGCGAGCATGGCCCGGTAGTCGACCAGTTGGGCCGTGTCGCCGCCGACCAGGGTCTCGACCGGGACCGGCAGGTCACGCACGGCGGTCACGACCGCGTTCTGGTGCGCCTCGTCGACGCTGGCCTGGACCAGCGAGTGGTCGCCGATAGGTCCCACTTCGACCTCGCGTACGCCCGGCATGGTCTGGATCCGGTCGCGCAGCGTCGTCACGGCGGGGCTGTCAGGGGCGGCGGCGACGACCGCGGAGACCTCGTCCGGCCCGACCTCGTCGGGGTAGTGGACGGCCAGCTCGTCGTAGAGCGCGCGGGTCTGCGTGCTCGCCGGCAGCAGGCGGGCGTCGCCCGCGGACAGCCGCATGTCGAGCACCGGGATGGCGATGATCAGCATTGGAACCAGCACGAGGAGTGCGGTCAGGGCGGGCCGTCGCTGCACCCACCGCGCCAGTCGGGCGAACACACCGACGCCGGCCGGGCGCGGCGCCCGGGGCTTGATCCGCTTGCCGAACAACGCGAGCAGGGCGGGCAGCAGGGTCAGCGCGGCCAGCAGGTCGAGCAGGACAACGGCGGTGCCGGCGATGCCCATCGAACGCAGGAACGGGTCCGCGAAGACGGTCAGCCCGGCCAGCGCGACCGCGACGGTCAGGCCGGAGAACAGCACGGTACGACCGGCAGTGGCGGCGGTACGCAGCACGGCCGCGCGCACCTCGGGGTCCACCGCCCGCTCCTCGCGGAACCGGTAGACGATCAGCAGCGCGTAGTCGACGGCCAGGCCGACGGCGAGCATCGAGACGATCTGGATCGAGTACACGGACACGTCGGTGACCTGGCTGAACGCGAACAGCACCCCGAACGTGCCACCGACCCCGACGATCGCGATCAGCAGCGGCAGCCCGGCAGCGAGTAGGCCACCGAAGACGATCAGCAGGAGCAGCAGCATGACCGGCATGCTGAGGATCTCAGCGCGGGCCACGTCGCTGGCCGCCTGTTCGCTGAACTCGTCCTCGCTGAGCGAGCCGCCGGAGACGACCAGGTTGCCGCCGGCCGAGGAAGTGCCGGCGCGGATCCGCTCGGCCACCATAGCCGCCACGTCGTCCGCGTCGTCGCTGACGTCCATCGTGACGGTGAACAGCAGCGCTCGTCCCGTGTCTGGTGCCGGCACCGGCGGGCTCACCTCGGCCACGCCAGGCAGGGACCGCACGTCGGCACTGATCCGGTCGATGGCGGCCGTGACGACCGGGTCGGTCGCGTCGATCCCGCTGACGATGGCGGTGATCTCCTCGGGCGCGGCTTCCAGGGCGTCGCGGCGCTCGGAGGCGCGGTCCGACTCGCTGCCGGGCACCAGGCCGACGTCGCCGACCAGGCGCTCGAAGACGCCGATGCCGACGGTGAAGCCGCCAACGACGACGGCCAGCCAGATCACCAGCACGATGACCGGGCGGCGTACGGAGAAGCGTGCGAGTGAGGTTGTCATGCCCAGAATCCAACGCGGTTCGGGGCCCCGAAGGATCGCCGTCCGGAGTGGACCCTGACTCACTCGCCGGAGCGAGGAACGACCAGTCCGGCCTCGTACGCGAGGACTACCGCCTGCACCCGGTCGCGCAGCCCGAGCTTGGTGAGCAGGTTGCTGACGTGCGTCTTGACGGTGTGCTCGGTGACGTAGAGCTCGGCGGCGATCTCGGCGTTGGACAGCCCGCGGGCGACGGCCTTGAGCGTCTCGGTCTCCCGGCCGGTGAGCGTGGACAACCGGGTGTCGGTCCGGCGCGGGGCGGCGGCGCGGGACACCACGTCGGCGATCAACCGCCGGGTCACGGTCGGTGCCAGCAGGGCCTCGCCGCCGGCCACCACCCGCACCGCGTTGACCAGGTCGTCGCGCCGCATGTCCTTGAGCAGGAAGCCGCTCGCGCCGGCCCGCAGCGCGTCGTAGACGTACTCGTCGAGGTCGAAGGTGGTCAGCACGAGCACCCGGGTGTCGGAGGTGGCGCAGATCCGGGCGGTGGCCGCGATGCCGTCGACGTGCGGCATCCGTACGTCCATCAGCACCACGTCCGGTCGCAGCCGCTCGGCCGCGTCGATCGCCTGCGCGCCGTCGGCAGCCTCGCCGACCACGGTGATGTCGGGTTGGGCGTCGAGGATGAGCGCGAACCCGCCCCGGACCAGCTCCTGGTCGTCGGCGACGAGCACGCGAATCTGGTCAGCCATGCGGCCGCGCGGGTACCACCGACTCCACGACGGGCAGCGTAGCGTGCACCAGGAACCCGGGGCCATCCGTCGCGGCCCCGGTTCGCAGGGTCCCGCCGCACGCGGCCACCCGCTCCCGCATGCCGATCAGGCCGTGCCCGCCGGTGCCGCCCGGCCGCCGGCTCGGGCCGCGGCCGTCGTCGCGGACCTCCAGCACGAGCGCGTCGTCGGACCAGCGCAACAGCACCTCGACCTGGGCGGCGCGGGCGTGCCGGACCACATTGGTCAGTGCCTCCTGCACCACCCGGTACGCGGCGACGGCGGTGTCCGCCGGGATCGGACGCCGGTCGCCGGTCTCGTCGAGGGTGACCGCGAGGCCGGCCACCCGGGCCTGCTCGACCAGCGGCGCGATGCCGTCGAGCCCGGGCTGTGGTGAGCGGGTCGCCGGTTCCGAGCGCAGCACGCCCAGCGTGCGGCGAAGCTGGGTGAGCGCGTCGCGGCCGGCGTCGGCGATCGCGTCGAACACCTGCACCGCGCGGGCCGGGTCGCTTCGCACCACCACCGGGCCGGCCTCGGCCTGCACGACGATCAGGCTCACCGAGTGGGCCACGATGTCGTGCATGTCGCGGGCGATCCGTTCGCGCTCGC
Organism: Asanoa ishikariensis; assembly: GCF_900107455.1. Taxonomy (GTDB): domain Bacteria; phylum Actinomycetota; class Actinomycetes; order Mycobacteriales; family Micromonosporaceae; genus Asanoa; species Asanoa ishikariensis. The sequence goes on from NZ_FNQB01000001.1 coordinate 1,511,053, forward strand.
GGGCCGCCGCCTGGGCGTAGTCGGCGGCCAACTGCTCCGCGCGGGCCTCCAGGTTGGCGATCAGCCCACGCCGGGAGCGGGCGATGGCGCCCAATGCGTACGCACCGCCGAACAGGATCACCGAGGCGCTCACCGGCAGGATGCTGTTCTTCGGCGTCAGCGAGATGGACAACCCGACCACCGTGCCGACGATGCCGAACGCCCGCCAGGCCGGGTTCGCCAGCGAGGCGAACGTGTAGGTGGCCACGAGCTGCCCGAACGGCACCTCTTTGATCAGGTCGTTGACAGCGAGGAAGGCCGTGGCGCAGCCGGTGACGAGGGTGACCGGGACGGGCCAGCGCCGGCGCCACGCGAGCGGCAGGGAGCTGAGCGCGGCGAAGGCGTACATCGTCAGGGTGTCCTCGCCGTCGACCACCGGTGAGGCGATCGTCGCGAGATAGCAGAGCAGCGCGATGATCGAGTCGAAAACCAGCGGCGGCAGCCGGTATGCCGCGTCGGTCACCTGCCGGACGGCCCGGCGCGCCTGCTCGACCACGCTGGCAGTATCCGCCGCGCCCGGCGGCCCGCGCCTCCCTCTCAGGAGCGAGCGCGAAATTAATCTGGGGTGCTGTCGAAACCGGTGCCTCCCCGTTCGACCACCGGGTAGAAGGAGGTCGCCGAGGGCGGCCCGAGACACAGGAGGAAACATCGTGAAGGTCATGGTCATGATCAAGGGGACCGGCGCCGACGAGGGCAAGATCGCCCCGACCGCCGAGATGCTGGCGACGATGGGTGAGTACAACGACAAGCTGATCAAGGCGGGCATCATGCTGGACGGCGGCGGGCTGCGCCCCAGCTCCGACGGCCGCCAGATCGTCTTCGAGGGCGGCACGACCTCGGTCGTCGACGGCCCGTTCACCGAGTCCAAGGAGATCATCGCCGGCTACTGGGTCTGGCAGGTCAGCTCGATCGAAGAGGCCGTGGAGTGGGCCCGGCAGTGCCCGAGCGACCCGAACCTGGGGGTGCGCTCGGTGCTGGAGATCCGGCCGTACTACGACGAGGCCGACTTCGCGGACCTGAGCTAAGAGCGGCCCGAGGGGAGGGGAGGGGCGACATGGACGCACGGCGGACCGTCGAAGCGGTGTGGCGGATGCATTCCGGGCGGCTGGTCGCCTCCCTCACCCGGCTCGTCAACGACGTCGGGCTGGCCGAGGACTTCGCGCAGGACGCCTACCTGGCGGCGCTCGAGCAGTGGCCACGCGACGGCGTGCCGGACGAGCCGGCCGGGTGGTTGCTCACCACGGCCCGCCGCCGGGCGATCGACATGATTCGGCGAGAGGGGGTACGCGACCAGAAGTACGCCCTGCTGGCCATCGAGGAAGTAGCCCCCGCGACCGACGGGGACCTGCTGTCGCTGGTGTTCGTGGCCTGCCACCCGTTGCTGGCGCAGGAGTCCCGGGCGGCGCTGACCCTGCGGATGGTCGGCGGGTTGAGCACCGACGAGATCGGCCGCGCGTTCCTGGTGCCGTCGGCCACCATCGGGCAGCGGATCTCCCGGGCCAAGCGCACGCTGGCCGAGGCCGAGGTCCCGTTCGCCCTGCCCGACCCCGACGAACTGCCGGCCCGGCTCAGCGCCGTGCTGGAGGTCGTCTACCTGATCTTCACCGAGGGCCACGCGGCGACCTCCGGCGACGACTGGATCCGCCGCGACCTGGCCGAGCAGGCGATGCGCCTCGGCCGCGTCCTGGCCGCGTTGATGCCCGCCGAGCCCGAGGTCCACGGACTGGTCGCGCTGATGGAGCTGCAGGCGTCGCGGTTCGCCGCCCGTAGCGGCCCGGACGGGCAGGCGGTGCTGCTGGAGGACCAGGACCGCACGCGCTGGGACCGCACACTGATCGCGCACGGCCTGACCGCCCTGGCCCGCGCCCGCCACCTGCGCAAGCCACTCGGGCCGTACACGGTGCAGGCCGCGATCGCCGCCTGCCATGCCCGAGCGCCGCGCTTCGCGGACACCGACTGGGCGGCGATCCTGGCGCTCTACGACGCCCTGTCCCAGCTCGCACCGTCACCCGTCGTCCGGCTCAACCGGGCGGTGATCCTGTTGCAGGTGGACGGTCCGCAGGCGGCCCTGGACGCGGTCGACGAGCTCGGCGCTGATCCCCGGCTGGGCCGCTACCACCTGTACGGCGCGGTCCGCGGCGACCTCCTGCTCCGCCTGGGCCGGCGGGTCGAGGCCGCCGAAGAGCTGGAGCGGGCGGCCGGCCTGGCACCCACCCGCCAGGAACGCAACCTACTGATGGAGCGCGCGGCCGCCGCGACCCGATGATCGCGACGCGGTCCGCTGTCAGCCGCAGTCACCCATGGCGGGAGCCCGGTCCGCCCATAAGCCCGGCTTCCGCCGAGGCTGAACGATGAGCAATGCCGTCGCCAACTGCGCACCGGCTACGGGCAGAGCCATCGCCGGACCGGCGACGCTGAGCACGAGCAACGGAAACGGTACGGCGAAAAGCAGAACCGCGGCCAGCCTGAACCAGTACCAACGAGCGTCGGTCAGCAGCCGCAGCACTCCCAGGCAGAAGGTGGCCGCGACGCTCAAGAACACCCACAGCGGGGCGAGCCACGCGACCCCGACGACTATCGCCAGAAGTATGTCGGTGAGGGATGAGATCGGCGTGTCCCAGAGGAGGAAGACCACCGCGCTCAGGCAGAGGTAGAGCAGGACGTGGATGCTCAACCAGGCGGCGGTCGGCAGTTCGGCGAGACGGTGGATCGGCTGGCATTGACGCACGTCGTCACCCATGCCCGCATCGTATCGAACCTGCTTGTCAAGGCATGAGCTGCGCGGATGCGGGAATGCGGCTCGTGGCGACAAGGAGGCAATCATGACGACGTCCACGCTGCCCATGCTGGAGAACTACCCGCAGGCGATCAGCCTGGACCGCATCCAGCTCGCGGCCACCATCGACATCCTCGACGACTGCGCGGAGGCCTGCACCGCGTGTGCGGACGCCTGCCTGAGCGAGCCCGACGTGGCCGCGCTGGTCAGGTGCATCCGGACCAACCTCGACTGCGCGGACGTCTGCGCGACGACCGCCCGGGTGTTGTCGCGGCACACCGGCTACGACGCCACGATTGGCCGGGCCATGCTCCAGGCCTGTGTCATCGCCTGCTCCGCCTGTGCGCACGAGTGCGGCCTGCACGCCGAGATGCACGAACACTGCGGCATCTGCGCCGACGCGTGCCGGTCCTGCGAGCAGGCCTGCCGAGACCTTCTCGCCGCGATGGACTAGGGGGCGTCTCGTGGATCAAGGCGGCACTCCGCCGGGCCCAGACGACGACCGACCGCACGCGAAGAGCGGCCAGATACAACACCGGTATCCGACCGCTCTCCGCGCACGCCCGGACGCCGCCTGGACCTCGCCGGAGCACCACCCTGATCCACGAGACACCCCCTAGGCCGCTGTCGCCCAGTCGACGTGGTAGTCGAAGACCTTGCGTTGGGCCGTGCTTGTCGCGGACAGGCGCAGGATCGTGGGTAGCACCGCGTCGCGGATCACCCGGCCGACCGGGCCGGCCGCCTTGCTGCTGTTGTTGCGGGCGGCGGCCTTGATGATGGCTTCGACGCGTGGGCGGCGGGCCGCCTCGTAGCGGGCGAAGGCGTCCGCCGGCTCCGCGTGGTCGCGCAGGCACTTGGCCAGCACCAGACCATCCTCGATGGACAGTGAGGCGCCCTGGCCCGACGTCGGTGTGGGTGCGTGTGCGGCGTCGCCGACCAGCACCACGCGGCGGGAGTGCCAGGAGCGCAGGCCGCGCACGGAGGCGATCGGGTCCATCGGCACCAGCTCAGGCGTCGCGGCGATGACGTCGAGCGCCGGGCCGGCGTCGTCGGCGAACAGCTCGCGCAGCCGGGACCGCCAGTCGACCGAAGCCAGCTCGCCGCGGGCCGGCTCGGAGCGGTGCGGCACGTTGGCGAACCACCAGATCTCGTCGCCCGGCGCGACCAGGTAGCCGAAGAACGCCCGGCGGCCGAAGATCATCTCGTAGTGGCCGGGTGCCGCGGAGACCGCCGAGACCGGAGGGGCGAAGCCGCCGTTTCCGACCAGCCCGGCATAGACCGGCGGCGGTGCGGTCGGGTCGATGGCCCGGCGGACGGCGGAGTGGATGCCGTCGGCGCCGATCAGCACGTCGGCCGACGCGGTGCTGCCGTCGGCGAACTCGGCCCGCACGCCGGTCGCGGTCTCGGACAGGCCCACGAACCGCTTGCCGGTCAGCACCGGGATGTCGCGCCCGGTGGCCTCGTCGTGCATGCCCCGGTAGAGGTCGGCGCGGCGGAGCGTGAAGCTGCGGGACCCGCCGGTGCTGGACTCGCCGAGCACCTTGCCGGTGGTGCTGCGCAGCGTGATGCCCGGCGTCGGGAAGGCATTGGCCAGGGCGGACGCGTCGGCGTCGAGCACCCGGAGCGCGTCGACGCCGTTGGGTGCCAGGGTGAGGAACGCGCCGCCGCGGGGCGTGGTGGACGCCTCGTAGACGGTGGCGTCGATGCCGGCCTTGCGGAGCGCCATGGCGGTCGCCGGCCCGGCGATGCCACCACCGATGACCAGTGCGGTGCGAATCATGACTCGTACCCCTTCTGTCCTGTGTGGAAGGCGGCCCACTGCGGGCCCCAGCCCGTGTCCGGATCGGTGATCTGGCCGATGAACCGCTCGACGAAGGCGGCCTCGGCGTCGAGCAGCGTCGCCCGGTAGTCCTCTTCGACGAGGAACAGCGGATGCAGCCCGTTGGTGAGCGCGCCGGCGACCATCGTGCGGGTCTGCTCCCGCAGCTCGCCGAGGCGCAGCAGGCGCTGGCGCAGCAGGGCGACCGCCTCGTCGGGCGGCAGCGCCGCGATCAGGGAGAGCGCGGCGACGAAGTGCGGGTACTCGTGGTCGGGCTCGCCGACGAGCTCGCGCAGCCAGTCGTGCAGCTCCGAACGGCCGGCGTCGGTGATCGCGTAGACCGTGCGCTCGGGGCGCTGCCCCTCGCGGGTGGTCTCCTGCTCCGCGACGAAGCCGGCCTTGTCGAGCTGCTGGATCACCATGTAGAGCGAGCCGTGGTTGAACCGGATGCTCCGGTCGTCGCCGTTGTCGCGCAGCGTCCGCGACAGCTCGTAGGGGTGCTTCGGCCCCATCGTCAGGTAGGACAGCACCGCCAGGGCCAGCAGGTTGCCGACCTTCCGCTTCTTGGCCACCGCGCACCTCCTTCAGTCAACTCCAACTATCCATTACTGAATAGTCAGAGTCAACTAATGAAATCTGAGCGGTTGCGTACGGCGATGGATGGCTGTTGGGTCGTTACCCATGGGGCAGGTGCGACGGCGACCGTTGGTGGCGTTCCTGGTCGCCGAGGGCGCGTCGCTGGCCGGCAACAAGATGACCATGCTGGCGCTGCCCTGGCTGGTGCTCGACACCAGCGGCTCGCTGACCCGGGTCGGCCTGGTCGCGTTCGCGCAGACCGGCTGCTACGTGCTGGTGAAGATCGCGGGCGCACCGTGGATCGACCGGCTGGGCCGCAAGCGCTGCGCGGTCGCCGGCGGGTTGGCCAGCGCCGTGGTGCTGGCCGCCGCGCCCGTGCTCAGCCATTCGGCCGGGTTGCCGTTCGCCGCGCTGTTGGTGATCGTCGCCGCGCTCGGGGCGGTCCAGAGCATCACCGACGCGGCCAAGCGGCTCATGGTGCCCGACCTGGTCGCCGCCAGCGGTGCACCGCTGGAGCGGGTGACCTCGTTGTACGCCGGCGTCGAGCGGCTCTCGTTCCTGCTCGGCACGCCCGCCGCCGGCCTGCTGATCACCTTCCTGGGCGCGGTGAACGTGCTGCTCCTGGACGCCGTGGCCGCACTGTTGGCGGCCCTGCTGATCGCGGTCGCGGTGCCGGCGGCGCCCCGGCCGGAGAGCACCGACGGCTACCTGGAGTCGCTGCGGGTCGGGCTGCGCTACGTCCGCACCGACCGGCTGCTGCTGTCCATCTCCGCGCTGCTGCTGTTCGCCAACCTGATCGACCAGGCGACTATGGCGGTCTACGTGCCGGCCTGGATCAAGCAGGTCTTCGACAACCCGTCGTTGCTGGGGACGATCGCCGGCGCGTACGGCCTCGGCGCGGTGCTCGGTTCGATGGCCTTCGCCTGGCTGGGTCCGCGCCTGCCGCGCTACGCCACCTTCGCGGTGTCGCTGCTGCTGGCCGGGTCGCCACTGCTGTTCGGCATGGCCCTGACCACCAGCCTGCCCCTGCTGCTCGGCATCTGCGTCTGGGCCGGCGCGATGTCGGCGTCGATCAACCCGATCATCAGCAGCGCGATGTTCGAGCGGGTGCCGCCCGACCTGCACGCCCGGGTGTTCGGCTTCACGGGGTCGCTGGCCTGGGCCGGGATTCCGCTGGGCGGGCTGCTCGGCGGCCTGGTTCTGGACACGCTGGGTCGCACGCCGGGGCTGTTGCTCTCGGCGTCGCTCTATCTCGGCGTCACCCTGCTCCCGCTGGTCTTCCGGCGGACCTGGCGCGAGCTCGACCGCGACGAGCTGCCGGCCGCCGTCGAGCCGGCGGCCGCTTGATCACTCGTCGTGGCGCTCCACGTGCGCCTCGGTGCCCGGGAACACCAGGCCTTCGGTGCCGTCCGGCCAGCGGACCAGGTATGGCGGGCTCCCGTCGGAGTGCCGCACCTCGACGATCTCACCGAGCCGCCGCGGATCACCCACGTGGATGCCCTCGACGACGAGTCGGTCTCCTACCTCGGCTTGCATGACATGCCTCCTCCAGCGCTGCTAAAACTGCTCATTCCCCGGCATTTCCGGCGCACACCTGGACGGCGGTTCGAGCTGAGGCATGATGCGCAGATGGATCAACGGCTGCTCTGGGAGCAGCACTGCTGCCTCCCGCTGGTGCCCACGGCCGACCTGGACGAGCTGACCCGGTACGCCCGGCCCGGCGGCGCGTACGTGTCGGTCAATGTCGGCTTCTCGCCGCACTCGACGGAGCTGGTCTTCGAGCTCCTGCACACCTGGCGCCGCGGGGTGACCGCGCACGACCAGCTCACGCTGGTCGACGGGGTGGCCGACATCGACGCCGCGACCCGCGCGGGCCAGATCGGCGTGGCCTTCGACCTGGAGGACTCCGGGCCGCTCGGCGGGCGGCTGGAGCGGGTCAAGGAGTTCTACGACCTGGGCGTACGCACGATGCTGCCGACCTACAACCTGCGCAACGCCGCCGGCTCCGGCTGCATGGACGAATTCGACGGGGGGCTCACCGCGTACGGGCAGGATCTGGTCCGCGAGATGAACGCGGTCGGGATGGTGGTCGACGGTTCGCACTGCAGCATCCGCACGGGCCTCGACCTGGCCTCGGTGACGCAGGCCCCGATGGTCTACAGCCACTCCTGCATGCGGGCGCTCTGGGAGCACGAGCGCAACATCACCGACGACCAGGCGCGGGCCTGCGCGGAGACCGGCGGCGTCGTGGGCATCACCGGCGTCGGTGTCTTCCTGGGCCCGAACGACGCGAGCGTCGAGGCGATGGTGCGACACATCGACTACGCGGTGGAGCTGATCGGCCCCGATCACGTCGGCGTCGCCTCGGACTACTCCTTCGACCTCGAAGACCTCAACCGCGAGATGGCCACGAACCCGGAACTGTTCCCGGAGCCGTACCGCCGCTACGGCCCGATCAAGATCATGCCGCCGGAGGATCTGCTCCGGGTGGAACAGGCACTGCTCGACCGCGGCTACCCGGGGGAGGCGGTGGCCGGCATCCTCGGCGGCAACTTCCGCCGGGTAGCGGAACAGGTCTGGAAACCGATCGGCTAGCGCGTCATCCTTGGGCGGAAGATCAAATTCGAGGGCTTGACTCGGGTCCGCGATGGTCCGGACCGTTCCTCCCGCGAGGGACCGCTCCGCTTCGCTGCGCTGCCAGGCCCGCCGTGGTCAATCTTGACGCCGGTCGGTCGCCGCGCGCTGGCATGGGTCCTGGCGCGCCGGCGTACATGCGAAAGCATGTGCGTACATGCTTTCGCATGTCCGCCCGTGCGCGATGCACCCGGTAAAGAGGGACGTCGCCGCTGAAGCTGTCGCCAGGAACGCGCCGCACCGCTGGGCGACCGCTCGGTTCCGTCGCTGGTCGGGGATCACCGCGGCCCGAGTCAATCCTTAGAAATTGATCTTCTGAGCGTTGCTTCGACTTCGCCGATGCGGTCGGCGACCAGGCCGACCGCGCCGACCGCGCGGCTCATCGGGTCGTCGTCCGCCCCGCCGAGGGCGCGTTGGCGCAGGTAGGCCGCCTTGACCTCCGACCACCGGGCTTCCTGCGACGGGGTCAGCCGGCCCCGTAGCTCGGCCAGCTTGAGCAGGTTGGCCTCCGCCGCCGCGGCCAGGGTCTGTGCCTCCCCGACGTAGTGGTCGTCGAGGACCGCCTCCAGCTCCTCGTCGTTCATCACCGGCAGGATGCGTTCGGCGAGTTTGTTCATGTTGCGGTACGAGCCCTGGAGCAGGAAGGCCGGCTCGGTGCGGGCCGCGTCGTCCTGGCCGGCGGAGGCGATGTAGGCCCGGTTGACGGACAGCACCACGTCGCGCACCCGCAGGAGTTTGGCCAGCACGGAGCGGATCTGGGTGAGCTCGACCGCCGGGTACGGGTGTGCGAGCTGGTCGGGCAGCACCGAGCTGTCGCCCCGGGCCATCCGGACCAGCAGCTCGACGTCGCCTCTATCCCGTGTGGACAGTGGGGCCAGCACCGGGTTGGTGGTCAGCGCGTTCTCGACGTAGCTCAGTGCGAACAGCTCGTCCCGGCCCGACAGCACGTCGCCCAGGTTCCACACGTCGGCGCGGTTGGCGAGCATGTCGGGCACCCGGAACCGTTTGCCGGACTCGGTGTACGGGTTGCCGGCCATGCACACCGCGAACCGCTTGCCGCGCAGGTCGTACGTGCGGGTGCGCCCGTCCCAGACGCCCTCCATGCGGCGCTGGCCGTCGCACAGCGAGATGAACTTCTGCAGCAGCTCGGGGGACGTGTGCTGGATGTCGTCGAGATAGAGCAGCACGTTGCTGCCCATCTCCAGCGCGAACGAGATCTTCTCGACCTCCTGGCGCGCGGTCGCGTCAGGGGCCGACGCCGGGTCGACCGACGTCACCGCGGTGCCCAGCGACGGGCCGTTGATCTTCACGAAGACCAGGCCAAGGCGGCTGGCCACGTATTCCATGAGCGTGGTCTTGCCGTAGCCCGGTGGGGAGATCAGCAGCAGCAGGCCGGACTGGTCGACGCGCTTGGCGTCGCCGGCCGCGCCGACCTGGCGGGCCAGGTTGTCGGCGATCAGCGGCAGGTAGACCTCGTCGAGCAGACGGTTGCGCACGAAGCCGGACATCACCCGCGGCTTGTGCTCGTCGATCCGCAAACGACGCCCGGCGGATTCCGCGACCTGCGCCCGGAGCTTTTGGTACGCGCGGTACGCCGGCACCCGGGTGTCGCGGAACGCCGTCGTGCGGGCCAGCGCCTCGTCCAGCCGCAGCGTCAGCCGGCGCTCGGCGATCCGGGGATGGGTGCCGAGCAGGCCCTCGACGGTCGCCGTCAGCTCGGCCGACGAGTCGTACCGCGGGACGTCACACAGCTCGATGGCCACCGCTTCGGCCAGAAACTCGCTCTGCCCCGCGTACGCGGCCAGCCAGGCCTCGACGAGTTGGTGCCGCGCGGCCAGGTCGGTGCCGAGCGCGCGCAGGTCCTCGTCGAGCTCGCGGGCGCGCGGGCGGCCCAGCGCCTTGCGGAAGCCGGCCAGCAGGGACCGGGCGCCCGCGCTGGAGCCGAAGCCGTTGCCCGCGGCCAGTTCCTCGAACAGGTATTCGCCGGCCAGCGGGTGGTCCGGCAGCCCGGGCGCGGCGGTGAAGGCGGTGACCGCGGCCGACAGCTCCGCCTGGAGCTCGTCGATCGCCGGTGAGCCGCCGAAGACCGCGCGGGCGCGGGCGAGCGAGGCGGCGCGCCGGGTCCACAGTGGCTTCGCCAGATCGTCGGCGCCGTGAGCCCAGAAGAGCTGGGCCGCCGCGCGGGCGACCGGCGGGTACCGCAGCAGGCCCGCGCCGGCGTGCAGGCGCAGCAGCGCCTCGAGGATCGCGGTCGCGTCGGCGTCGTGGATGCCGCGCTCGTAGCCCTCGTCGATGCGCTCCTCGGCGGCCCGCCGCACCAGGTCCGCCAGCGTGCCGCCGGCCGCGGCCGTGTGCAGCACGTCCAGGTCGGCGGTGGCCAGGATCGAGGTGGCGAGGAACTCCGCGCGGCTGACCTCGGGGGACTCGGAGACCAGCGGCTGGTCCCAGAACTCCCTGGTGGTGAGGAACTGCGGGTCGTCGACCGGCGCGCGGAAGTCGGTGCCGGTGACCGCGACCGCCATGGCGCCGTCGTGCGGCACCAGCGCCAGGTCGATCGCCTGGGTGTTGACGGCGAACCGGTGCCGGCCGAGCTGGATGGTGTCGCCGCCGTCGCGGAACAGGTCGATCCGGTCGCGCAGGGCCCGGCCGGCCTCCTGCCGGGTCGCCTTGACCCGGCCGTCGAGCTCCTCGCCCCGGACCGCGTCGCCGAGCGCGCGCAGCTCGTCGGCGACCGACCGGAGCTTGGCCACCATCGGATCGCCGGCGAAGTAGGTGTTGACGTCGTCGAGCGTGTCCATCGTGGACGCGCGCCGACGGACGCTGGTGAGGATCCGGTCCGCCGAGTCGACCAGCCGGTCGGCGCGCCGCGAGCGGTCGTCGACCAGCGCCTGCTTGCGGGCCGAGAACGCCTCGTACACGTCGGTGCGCTTGGTCGACAGCTCGGTCAGGAAGTCGTCGAACTCGCCGTACCGGGACTCCAGGACCTCGACCTGGAGCAGGAGACGGCCGAGCTGGTCGTCGCACGCCTCGGGGGTGTCGCAGGCCGCGAGCGCGCCGGTCACCGCCTGGTTGAGCAGCGCGAACTCGGCGGCGAAGCCGGCCCGGCCCTCGACCGCGGCCAGCTCGCGGCGGCGGGCGTCGAGGGTGGCCCTGGCGCGGTTGACCGCGCCGAGCACCTCGCCGATCCGTTCCAGGATGGCGGTGCGCACGGTCGCGTCGGCGATGTCCAGCGTGCCGACCACGTCGGTCACCAGGCGCAGCGCGTCGGCCTGCTCGGTGAGCCGTTCGCCGACCGGTGTGGCGGCCGCGACGGTCGGCACCTCGGCACCCTCGGCGGTGAGCCGTTCGACCTCGGCCCGGTAGCCGGCGAACGCGTCGTCGCGCTCGAGGAAACCGACCGCCCGATGGGCCGTGCTGTCGAGCTGGGCCGACAGTTCCGTGCCCAGTGTGTCGATCCGGGCCAGGTCGACGTAGCGCAGCTCGCGCAGTGTCTCCAGGTGGCCCTGGGCGCGGCGCAGGTCGGCGAGCTGGCTGATCCAGCCGTCGGTGCTGGCCGGCGGCTCGCCGTTGACCCGGCGCAGGAGCGAGGCGAGGTCGGCTGCGGCGGTGTCCAGGGCGGTGCCGGCGGCGGCGGTGAGGGCCTGGACCCGCTCGTACTCGTCGAGCACCTGTTCGGCGGTCGCGCGTACCTCGGCGAGCGGGGTGCGCAGGTCGCACAGCTCCGCCTCGCCCAGCCAGTGGTAGTGGTCGAAGACCCGCACGCATGCGGCGATGAGCGCTTCGAACACCGGCACCGACGGGCTCATCTCGCCGACCATCCGGGCCACCGAGAGCGCGTCGGAGATGCCGCGGACGAGATCGGCGTTGCCCACCCGGGCCAGCGGGCCGGTGCCGGCCGGCTGGCTGGCTGCGTACGCGTCGGACCGGAACGGCGTCTGCCAGACCTGCATGGGGTGTACGCGGGTCGGCTCGTCGGAGGTGGCCCGGAAGACCACCAGCGTGCCGTCGTCGAACAGCGAGTAGCCGTGGCACGCGAGCGGGGTCGCGACCTCTTTGCGGATCACGTTGTAAGGCAGCAGCAGGCTGCGTCCCTCGACGACGGCGTGGAAGACGTAGAGGACGTCCTCGCCGTTGGGTGAGCGGATCAACCGCTCGAAGACCAGGTCGGAGGTGTCGGTCTCGAACGTCTTCACCACGCCGGTGGTCAGGTAGTAGCCGCCCGGGAAGATGATGCCGTGGTCCTCCGGCAGCCGTTGGCAGGACTGACCGATGCCGTCGAGCCGGACCACGCCCTTGGTGCGCGTGTTGAAGACCAGATGGCGCCAGGCGTCTTCCTTGTACGGCCGGATGCGCAGCAGGATCAGCGGGCCGACCCGGGCCCAGTGCACGTCCGCGTCGGCCAGGCTCTGCAGGGGCTGCTCGACGGGCTCCGCGTAGATGCCCTCACCGGACTCGGTGTTGTCCTCGACCTTGAGGGTGAGGTCGCCGCCGACCGTCTCCACGAACAGCTCGCCGGCGATCGAGATGTGCGGGTGCCGGCCCAGCACGTGGTCGTCGCGGGTGGTCTCCACCCACTCCAGGTCGTGGCTGGGCGGGAAGACATGGTCGCGCTCGCCCCGGTTGTCGACGTACGCGACGCTGCCGTCCGGCGCCGTGGCCCAGCGCAGCACGCGGATGTCCTCGGCCCGGGGGCCGGTCTGGAAGACGGCGAGCAGCTTCCCGTCGACCTCGCGCAGCGTGGCCAGCCGGGTCTCCCGGTAGTAGCGGTAGAGCTCGGCGAAGTCGCGCTGGAACGCCTCGTCGTCGAGCAGCCCGGGCACCTCGGCCGAGGGCACGTCGTCGAACCGGAACGCGTCGCCGTCACGCAGGAACCGGTGCAGCGAGAACACGTCGCCGGCCGAGGTCTCGGGTTTGAGGCCCAGGAACACGTTGTAGCCGAACAGCATCACGCCGGCGGCCGGCACGATGTCGCGCGGCACGCAGTTGTGCTCGGTGCGGACTCGGTCGGTGCAGACCAGGCGTAGCTCGGTGCTGCCGAACTCGGCCAGCCGCCGGGTGTTGAGCTCCTCCGCCCGGCCGGCCAGCTCGGCGGACCGCGCCGCCAGCCGGTCGCGCAGCACCTCATAGGTGCCCGCGTCGAGACTGGGTTCCGCGGTCGTCGCCTCAGCCACGGGCGGCCGAGTGCTTGGAGTTGAGCGCCGCCAGCGGCGCGTCGGCGACACCCAGCTTCTCCGCCGCGGTCAGCAGCTCGCGCAGCTTCCCGGAGTCGGACCCGCCCGCCTTGATCTGCTGGAGCAGGAACGCGGACAGCGTCAGGTTGGTGATGTCGGCCGTGCTCACCTTGCCGAGCAACTTGCCGAGGTCGTCGGCGAAGCTGGACGAGCCGTCCAGCCAAGGCCCGGCCAACGAGGTGGCCACCGTCGAGTTGCTGACGAAGCCGTCGACGCTCTTGCCGGTCGAGATCGCGCCGATCAGCTTGTCGAAGAAGATGCTGTCGCCGCCGACGATGTCGATGTCGGCCTTCTCCAGACCCTTGCCGATGAGCTCCGCCTGCGCCTCGGCCACCTGCCGCTGCACGTCGATGCCGGCCAGCCGGATCTCCTTCTCGGCCTCCAGGCGCAGCCGGAACTCCTCGTGCTCGCGGGTCGCGTCGTCGAGCGCGGCCATTGCGGCTGCCTTCTCGACAAGACCCTCGGCCTCGCCCTTGAGCTTCTCGCGCATGCCCTCGGCCGCCGCGATCGCCTTCTCCCGCTCGACCACCGCTTCGGCCCGGCCGACCTTTTCGATCGCCTCGGCGTCGCGCTCGCGCACCTGCACGTCGGCCAGACCGGCGGCGGCCGCCTCGGCCTGCGTACCCTCGGCCAGTCGGATCTTGGCCCGGGTGTCCAGCTCGGCGGTCTGCTGCCGGGCCTCGGCGAGGACGAGCTGCTCGCGGGCGCGGTGCTTGGCCGCGGCCTCCGCCGCCTCGGCCGCCTTGATGTCCTTGACCAGGTTCTCCTGGGCCATCGCCTCGGCCTGGATGATCGTCGACTGGCGCAGCCGCTCGGCCTCCTCGACCACCCGCAGGCGCTTGATGATCTCTTCCTGCTCGGCGACCGTCTTCTCCACCGCGATCCGCTCACGCACGACCTCGGCGATCGCCCGCTTCTCGACCTCGACCTCTTTGTTCTTGGCGATCGTCGACAGCTCGGTCTCCCGCTCGCGGCCGATCACCTCGAGCATGCGGTCCTTCTCGATCCGCTCGGTCTCGATCGCGATGACGCGTTCGCGGTTCTTCTCGGCGACGGCGATCTCGCGGGCCTGGTTCTCCCGCTGGACGCCGAGCTGCTCGTCGGTGCGCAGGTTCGCGGAGTTGTAGCGCAGCCGCTGCTCGGCCCGGACCAGCTCGGTCTCGGCCTCCTCGCGGGCCCGAATGGTGTCGATCTCGCGGCGCTGCTTGATCTCGGCGTCGGCCTGGCGGCGCTCCAGTTCGAGGATGGCCTCCTTGGCGTCGACGTTCTGCCGGGTGATCTCCTTCTCCTCGTTGCGCCGGAACTCGTTGGTGCGCACGTTCTCGTGGGCCGTCAGCTCGGTGATCTTCCGGATGCCCTGCGCGTCGAGGATGTTGCGCGGGTCGAGCTGGTCGAGCGGAGTCTGCTCCAGCACGTCGATCGCCGCGTCCTCGAGCGAGTATCCATTGAGGTCGGTGCCGATGACGGCGATGATGCGGTCGCGGAACTCGTTGCGCTTGGTGTAGAGGTCGACGAAGTCGAGCTGCTTGCCGACCGTCTTGAGCGCTTCGGAGAACTTGGCGCTGAACAGCTCCTGGAGCGTCTCCTGATCGCTGGCGCGCGCGGTGCCGATCGCCTGGGCCACCTTCACCACGTCTTCGGCGGTCTTGTTGACGCGCACGAAGAAGGTGATTTTGATGTCGGCCCGGATGTTGTCCTGGCAGATCAGCCCGTCGTTGCCGAACCGCTCGATGTCGATGGTCTTCACCGAGATGTCCATGATCTCGGACTTGTGGAACACCGGCATCACCACGGCACCGGTGAACGTGACGTCCACCTTGCGGGTCTTCGAGATGATCAGCGCCTTGCCCTGCTCGACCTTCTTGAACAGCCGGCTGACCAACAGCAGCATGCCAAGGAGTACGAGGATGAGCACCACGACGAGGACGAGGAACCCGAGCGAGATGACGTCCATCAACGGTCCTTCGATTGATTCGAGAGGTCGGCCGGCACGACCCAGAAGAACTCGCCGGCGGAGTCGTAGTCGTAGATGACCGCGCGGGTGCCCACGGTGAACGTGTCGACGCCCGTCTGGCGAACTTGCACGATGGCCGACGAGCCGTCGGCGGCGTGCACCTCGGCCTGACCGAAGTCGACCTCGACCCGGCCGGTGCGAATCACGCACTCGCGGCCGACGAAGTCATGCCGGGACGCCTCGGGCGCGGTGGGGAAGAACCGACGCAGCGGGCGGCGGAGCTGGTTGGCGACCGCCCAGGCGACCACCAGGCTGGCGATCAGCACCAGGATGTCGAGGAAGGCGTTGTCAGGCAGGAGAACCGTGCCGACGAGACTGGCGAACCAGGCGACGGCGACCACAATGGACAGCACCACGGTGGCCGGTGTGCCACCGAGCCCGAGCCGGTCGAGAAGGCCGTCCAGCCCGCCGTCGGTCTCGGTGTCGAGCGCGCCCGCCAGCACGACGATCCAGTAGCAGACGACGACCGCGAGCAGGACGGTGAACACCACGGACGGAAAGCCCAGAGCCGTGTCGATGAAGTCGCCCACCTGTCGAAACCACCCCCGTGAATGTTCCTCAGGATGATGACATGGGCGCACAAGCGCGGGGTCATCCGAATGGCCGGATGACCCCAGGCTGTCGCGGTCTAGCAGGGGCAGCGCGCGGCAAGCGGTGCCGTTGCGGGCGGTACGGCGGCGGCTGCCTTCCGCACGTCGTCGAGCATCAGTTGGCGGGCGGCCGGGTCGATCACCTGGCCGCGGACGACGACCGAGTTGATGCGGGTCGTGTTGCGGATGTCGCGCAACGGGTCGGCGTCGAGCAGCACCAGGTCGGCGACCTTGCCGCGCTCGATCGTGCCGCGGTCGTGGGCGCCGAGATAGCGGGCCGGCTCCAGCGTGGCGGTCTGCAGCACCCGCATGTTCGACAGTCCCGCCTGGGAGAGGCGGGCCAGCTCGTCGTGGAGGCTGAAGCCCGGCACCAGGTACGCGGTGCCGTTGTCGGTGCCGGCCATGAGCGGGACTCCGGCGCAGTCGAGGTCGTGGACCAGGCGGAGGCGACGTTCGAAGATCTCCCGGCCACGGGCGTCCTGCTCCGGCGTACGCCCGTCCAGGTAGATCAGGTCCAGGGCGTACTGCCAGAACTCCTGCGTGGCGGCCGGGACGTAGGCATAGCGCGGGTCGTTCATGGGTGTGTCGCCTGGCAGGTCCGTGAACGTGTGCAGCACCAGCGTCGGCGTGACCCGGGTGCCGTTGCGGGCCAACCGTGCGAACACTCCGGCCGCCTTGTGCCGGTCGAAACTGCGGGCGGCCGCGTACTCGTACGGGTGCATCTTGTTGAGCCAGCCGTTGTACTCGCCGCCCGCGATCGGCACCGAGGTGATGGCCCGGCGCAGCTCGTCCTCGCGGCTCGACGTGTCGTACCAGACCTGGAAGAGATGCTCGACGCTGGCCAGGCCGGCGTCACTGGCCTCGGTAAGCTGGACGAAGTCGGAAACGTGTCCCAGGAAAGGGATCCGCTGCCGGCGGGCCTCGTCGGCGATCGCATAGAACGACGCGCGCGACAGTCGTGTGTAGACCTTCACGAAGTCGGCGCCCGCGGCCTTCTGCGCGCGGACCGTGGCCCGCGCTTCCTCGGGCGTGGCGACCGCGACGTACGGCGCACCGAGCCCCTCCCACAGCGACGGCTCGCCGTCGACGATCGGGCTGCCGACGGTCCACCGGGGTCCGAGCCGGGTGCCCGCCTCCACCTCGCGATTCCAGCGGGTGACGTCCGCGTTGGCGCTCATCTCGCGGACCGTGGTGATGCCGTTGGCGATGTTCAGCGGAGGCTCGATCGCCTCGCCGTCGAAGGTGTGGTTGTGCATGTTGGCCAGGCCCGGGATGAGGAACTTGCCGCGCCCGTCGATCACGTCGGCGCCCACCGGCACACCGACCCGGCGGCTCGGCTCGACCGCGAGGACGCGCCCGTCGCGCAGCAACACCGTCATGTCCCGATTCGCCGGCGCGCCGGTCGCGTCGATGACGGTCACGTGCGTGATGGCGGTCACCCGGTCGGCGGCGGACGGCACCCGCGGCGTCGCGCTGGCCCGGCCGCCCCCGACCGCCGCCCCGGCGGCCAGACCGACCGCACCGGCGAGCACCGAACGACGGGAGAAGTTGCTGCGCTGCATGGCTGGCACCCCTTCGCGTTTGTGTGGTGCCTTCACGATGGCCCGAGCGCCGGGCCGGGGTCATTGCCGTGGGCTGGCGTATCGACGGTGGGGAAAGCCCCACTAATCCGGTTGTGTCCGTGCGTAGCGTGGTCGTGTGATCAAGAAGGATGAGCTGCGCGAACAGGTGCGCGCGACGGTGGGCGGCCTGATCGCCGACGGCCGCGAGCGCGGTGTGCAGGTCTGCGCCTACTGGAACGGCGAGGTGCTCGTCGACGAGGCGTTCGGCGTCGGACACGACACTCCGATCTTCAGCTTCTCGACCGGCAAGGGGCTGACCGCGACGGCGGTGCACGTGCTGGCCGAGCGCGGCGAGATCGACTACGACCTGCGGATCGCCGACGTCTGGGCGGAGTACGCGGCACACGGCAAGGGCGACACCACCCTGCGCCACGCGCTGACGCACAGCGCCGGTGTGCCCGCGCTGCCGGCCGACATCATCCGGGCCGACCTGACCGACTGGGACCACATGTGCGCGCTGCTGGCGGACACGACGCCACTGTGGACAGCCGGGGAGCGCTACGGCTATCACGCGTGGACGTTCGGCTACCTGGTCGGCGAGACGGTCCGCCGGGCCACCGGGCGCACGTTGTCCCAGGTGCTCGCCGACGACATCGCCGCACCGCTGGGCGTGACAGGCGAGCTGTTCCTCGCCGTACCCGACGCGGACCTGCCGCGGTTGGCCGTCCTCGAGGATCGGAACCTGTCGGCGGCGATGGCTTCCGCGAGCCAGTTCCTGGTCAACTTCGACCGGATCGCGCCACCGGGCGTGCGGCCCGACGTGGATCTCGGCAACGACCCCGCCGTGCTGCGCGCCGAGATTCCGGCGGTCGGCACCATCACCGCGCGGGCGGCGGCACGGATGTTCGCGGCGCTCATCGGTGAGGTCGACGGCGTGCGGCTGATCTCGCCCGAGCGACTACGGACGGCGACCACGCTGGCGATGACGGGCGACGACTGGGCGACCGGCTTCCCGGCTCCGCGCGGCCTCGGTTACCAGCTCGACGACGAGTTCTTCGGCGCCAGCGGCAACGGCGGCAGCATCGCGTACGCGTTCCCAGACCTGGGGTTGACCGTCGCCGCGACCAAGAACCTGCTCTCCGCGGGCAAGGACGACCCGATGGAGGACCTGAGGCGACTCATCCGCCAGACATTTCCATAAGTTCATCTGTTGCACGCGCACGGGCCGTAACGGAACTCCAGGATCGGCGGGACCACCGATCCTAGGAGGAACTCACCATGTCCCGTTGGCAACGACGTGCCGTGACGGCACTCGCCGCCACCGTGGCCCTGAGTGGGCTGGCCGGCCTGACCGCCGGCAGCAGCCCCGCCTCGGCCGCACCAAAGACCTTTGACCTGCAGGCGCACCGCGGTGGCCTCGGGCTGCGGGTGGAGAACACGCTCGCGTCCTTCGGCAACGCGCTCCAGCTTGGCGTCTCCACGCTGGAGCTCGACGTGCAGATCACCGAGGACGGCCGGGCCGTGGTCACCCACGACCGGCGGACCACCGGGTCGAAGTGCAAGGACACCGCACCGGCGTTCGCCGGTGACCCGGAGTTTCCGTACATCGGCAAGTACATCAACACGCTCTCGCTGGCGCAGGTGCGCACGCTCGACTGCGGCAGCCTGACGCTGGCCGACAAGCCGGGCCAGCTCGCCGTGCCGGGTGCGAAGATGCCCATGCTGAGCGAGGTCTTCGCGCTGGTCAACCGCTACCAGGCGCGGGACGTCAAGCTCAACGTCGAGACGAAGGTCGAGGCCGGCGCGCCGACCGAGACCGCGCCGCGCGAGCAGTTCGTCCAGGTGACCGCCCGCGAGGTGCGCGAGGCCGGCCTGCTCAAGCAGGTCACCATCCAGTCGTTCGACTGGGGCGCGCTGATGCGGATGCGCCAGGTCGAGCCGCGCCTGCCGCTGGTCGCGCTGACCAACATCGACTTCCTGCAGACCGGCAAGCCGGGCAAGTCGCCGTGGCTGGGCGGGATCGACATCGACGACTTCGCAGGCGACCCGATCAAGGCGATCAAGAGCTTCGGCGTGAAGACCTTCTCGCCGGTGCACGGCACGCCGCAGAACGGCACCGTCAGCGATGCCAACTACGTGCCGTACGTGACCAGGGCGATGGTCGACCACGCGCACAAGAACGGCATCAAGGTCGTCCCGTGGACCGTCGACGACGTACCGACGATGACCAAGCTGATCAACGACGGTGTCGACGGCATGATCACCGACTATCCGGACCGGCTGCGCACCCTGCTGGGCCAACTACGGTTCAGGCTGCCCAAGGCGTACGCGTCGCCGTTCGACGTGCAGGCCCACCGCGGCGGCCGGGCGGACCTGCCGGAGAACACCCTGCCGGCGTTCGCGCGCGCCCTGGCCAACCCCGCCATCTCCACCTTGGAGCTGGACACGGGCGTCACCAAGGACGGCAAGCTGGTCGTGCTGCACGACCGGGCGATCAACGGCTCGCACTGCATCGACACCGCGCCGGTGCGGCCCAAGGACCGGATGTTCCCGTACGTCGGCAAGCTCGTGCACGACCTGACCCTGGCCCGGATCAAGACCATCGACTGCGGCACGAAGACGCCGGCCGAGCTGCCCGACCAGGTGGCCGTGCCCGGCGCCCGGATACCGACCCTCGACGAGGTGTTCTCGCTCGTCAAGGGCAGCGACCGGCCGGACGTCCGGATGAACATCGAGACCAAGATCAGCCCGACCGCGAACGACACCGAGGCGTTCGGTCCGTTCACCGCCAAGCTGGTCAAGGCGATCGAGAAGGCGCGCTTCGAGGACCGGGTCACGATCCAGTCGTTCGACTGGCGCACGATCATCCGGGCCAGGGAGCTCAACAGGAAGATCGAGACGGTCGCGCTGGTCTGGCAGTACGGCCCGGCGGAGTGCGCGTCGCCGGCTGACGAGTGCTCGCTGCAGGCGGTCTACGGCGACAAGTCGGTCAAGAGCCGGTGGACCGGCGGTCTCGACTGGTGGAAGTACCGCGACCTCGGCAAGCTCGTCCGCGCGGCGGGCGCCGGCACGGTCTCCGCCAACTGGCAGGTGCACGACCCGACGCAGGGCACGGTCGTCAACTCCGACTGGTACCTGCGCCAGGACCCGAGCTACTACTTCGGCCCCGACGTCCCGGTGCTGCAGACCCGCGACAAGCTCAAGGTCGTGCCGTACACCGTGGACGACCCGGCCGTCATGCAGCGGGTGATCGACCTGGGTGTCGACGGCATCATCACCGACAACCCGCGGCTGCTGATCGAGGTCGCGACCCGCAACGGCCTGCGCTGACACCACCTCGCTGGTTAGCAAGGGTCCCTTGCCCTGCGAAAAGCGTTAACAAGGGGCCCTTGCTTCAGCGGCGGTGCAGGGCGACTACGGCGATGTCGTCGCCGACCGGGGGAGTGGCCAGGGCCAGCAGGTGGTCGGCGTAGGCCTCCAGGTCCGGGCCGACGTCGACCGCGGCCACGGCGAGCGCCGCCAGGCCGTGGTCGATGTCGTGGGTCCGGCGTTCGATCAGGCCGTCGGTGTAGAGGACGAGGGTGCCGCCCGGTGGGAGGACCAGGTCGAGGTCGCCGGGGCGGGGCGCGTCGATGCCGAGCAGCGGTGCCGGGTGTTCGACGAAGGTCGCCTTGCCGTCGACGACCAGCACGGGTGGCAGGTGACCCGCGTTCGCCAGGCGGATCCGGCCCGTCGCCGGGTCGAGCATCAGCACGCAGATGGTGGCAAGCTCGCCCGGCAGCAGCTTGCGGAGCAACCGATCGGTCAGCGCCAGCAAAGCCGCCGGCTGGTGGCCTTCGACCGCGTACGCCCGGACCGCGTGCCGCAGTTCGGCCATCACCGTCGCGGCGTAGAGGGAGTGGCCGGTGACGTCGCCAATCGCGGCCAACAGCTTCCCGTCGATCATCGTCAGCTCGTAGAAGTCGCCGCCGACCTCGGTTTGCGCGCTGGCCGGCACGTACCGGACCGCCAGGTCGTAGCCCGGCACCTTCGGAATCCGTTGCGGCAACAGGCTGCGCTGGAGGGTGAGCGCGATCCGGTGTTCCTCGTCGTAGGTCCGCTGCGCCTCGACCGCGGCCGCGACCGCCTGGACCAGCAGCCGCAGTACGTCGGCCTGGTCGCGCAGCACGGCCGCGGGGACGGCCACGTGCAGCGGCGGGCGGTCGTCGCGCAGCCGGGCGGTGCCGACCGCCACCTCGTCGCCCGGCCAATCGAGCTGCGGCCACTGCTCGCGCGGGTCGCTGTGGACCAGTGCGCCGACCGGCACTATGGTCGCCACGGCGGGCCATTCCCGGACGACCGGCGGACCGGTCGGACCGTTGACCGCGGCCACCAGGCGGTCGCCGGCGGAGCTGCCCGCGGTGACCGTGTCCGCCGCGACCACTGCGCCGCTGCCGAAGATCTCGGCCGCCCCGAGTGCGGCCGCCGTCAACAGTTCGGTGAGCGTACGCGCGGAGTTGACCGCGACCGTCGTCTCGGCCAACCGGGTCAGCCCCACGGCCAGCGTCTCGGCCTGCCGACGGGCCCGGTAGTACCGCAGCACCGCGTGCGCGGTCGCCACCAGCTCGTCGGGCTCGATCGGCTCGGCCAGGTAGGCGTCGGCGCCCCGGGTCAGCCCCTGCGCCCGGTCGGCGACGTCGACCGCGTGCGCCGACACATGGATGACCGGGATCGCCGCCAGCGTCGGACGCGACTTGATCTGCTCGGCCACCTCGAAGCCGCTCATGTCGCCGAGCCGCACGTCGAGCACGACCAGGTCGATGTCGCCCTGCCCGACCCGCTCCAGCGCGGCCGTGCCGCTGTCGGCCTCGACCACGGTGAGCCCGGCCCGGGTCAACCAGCGGACGAGCAGGTAGCGCTTGGCGTCGCTGTCGTCGACGACCAGCACCGTGGCGGACTCAGGATGCTCCATCGTGTCCCGCCGCCGGCAGCCGGACGGTGAACGTGCTGCCCGCGCCGGGCTCGCTGGCCACGGTCAGCGTGCCGCCGAGCAGGGTGACCAGGCGCCGGGCGTACGGCAGGCCGAGTCCCGTGCCCTTCATCCCGGACGGTGAGCGGCCGGGCACCTGGTAGAACTCCTCGAAGATCCGGTCGTGCAGCTCCGCCGATATGCCGATGCCGGTGTCGGCGACCCGGATCAGCCAGCCGTCGCCGTCGCGCGTCGCGGTCATCCGCACCTCGCCGGCGGCCGTGAACTTGAGCCCGTTGTGCAGCAGGTTGCGCAGCACCTGGGCGATCAGCACCTCGTCGGAGCGGATCGTCGCGGGCTGCTCCGGGTCGGTCACCACCAGCTCGACCGCGCCGGTCGCCATCGCCCGCACGGTGCCGCGAAGCTGGCTGAACAGCACACGTAGGTCCACTTCGGACCAGTCCGGCTCGATCGTGCCCGACTCGGCCTTGGCCAGGTCGAGCAGGTCGTTGACCAGGCGCAGCAGGTCGTCGGCGGAACCGCGGATCAGCGACACCTGTTGGGTCTGGTCGTCGGTCAGCGGGTCGGACTCCGGGTCGTCGAGCAGCCGGGCGAGGCCGATCACCGCGGTCACCGGCGCCCGGAGCTCGTGGCTGACGTTGGCCAGGAACCGGGTCTTCGCCTCGCTCGCCGCGCGTAGCTGGGCGGACCGCTCGTCGAGCTCGGCGTAGAGCGCGACCACGCCGCGGTTGGTCTCCTCCAGCTCGTCGGAAAGCTGGCTGTAGAGCGCCATCACGCCGCGGTTGGTCTCCTCCAGCTCGGCGTTGAGCCGGGCCAGGTCGTCGCGGTGGGCGCGGGTCTCCTCGAGCGCGGCGAGCAGTTGCTCGTTCTGCTCCGCCATCTCGTCGAGCGGCGTGCGTGGCGCCGATGCGGCCAGGGCGGCGCGAATGCGGTCGAGGTCATCGGGCGTCAGGTCAACCCCGCCCGGGATCCGCCGGCTCATCCGCACCACCGTCGTCGTCGGTCCGTCGTCGATCGTCAGGCTGTCGACCAGGCGGCCGAGGCTGGGCAGCTGGGCCGCTTGACTCGGGCCGACCGCGACGACCTCCACCTCAAGTTTCCCACTGTTGACGGCGAACCACACTTCGGCGCCGGTGGCTGGCGGTCCGCCCCGGGTGGTGAACAGGCTCCGGCCGATCTCGCTGAGGGCGGTCGCCAGCCGCACCTGGTCCTGGTGCTCCAGGCCGACCGCCGCGGCCACCTCGCGGGCCCGCTGCCGGGCCACGAACACATCGGATTCGGTACGCAGCACCAGGTGCAGCAGGCGGTTGTTCATCAGCCGGCCCTGGCCACCAGCACGCACGCGTCGTCCCGGCGCACGCCCGCATCGCGCACCAGGGTGGCGGCGACCACCTGCGGCGAACGTCCCCGCAGGCCCGGGTAGTCGTCGAGGTTCCACCGGTCGACCACGCCGTCGGAGTGCATGACCAGCAGCGCGCCCGGACCGGCCGGATAGCCGAACTCGCGGACGGTGCGGCGTTGGTGGCCGGCGATGCCGGGGAGCGAGACGAGGCCGCGCCGGGTGGTGTCGTCGACGAGGAACCCGGCGATGTTGCCGAGTCCGGCGTACCGCACCTGCTCGTCGCCAAGTTGGGCGACCGCGACGGCCGCGCCCCGGGTGTGCCCGACGCCACGGTGCAGGTGTTCGACCACTGCCGCGGGCGGTCCGGCGGGAGCGGTGTGGAACGCCTGCACCACCGCCGCGGTCGCGGCCGCCGCCAACGGCCCGTGCCCGAGCCCGTCGCAGACCAGCACCTGGGTGTGGCCGTCCACGACGCGCACCGCGTAGCCGTCGCCGCAGACCTCCTCACCGCTCATCGCCCGGCTGATCCCGGTCGCTCGGGCGGGTGCCGGCGCGGGGCCGGGCCAGACCTGCGCGACGGAGACCGTGCCGCGGCCCGCGAACGAGATCATGTCGAGCCAGCTTGCCTGGCGGGCGATCGCGCCGAGACCGATGCCGAGCGTGCCGGCGGTGGAGTGCCCGTCCCGCGCCGACCGCGCGACGTCGCCCATTCCGGGCCCCGCGTCGATCGCGACGAGCTCGATGCCCGCGACGTCGTCGGTGCGCACCGGTCGCACCAGCAACCGGCCCTCGTCGGCGTGCTTCACCAGGTTGCTGGCCAGCTCCGTGGCGAGGATCCCGAGCCCGTTGAGGTGCTTGGCGTCGAGACCGACCTCGGTGCCGAGATCCTGTGCGCCCCGGCGGACCGCGCTGACCGCGCTGGGCTCCTCGAGCCGGAACCAGAGTCCGCCGTCGACGAGCCCGCTGTCGCGGGTCACCGTTACCGCGCCCATTTCGTGACGGTGATCCGGGTGCCCTGGCCGGCCGCCGTGTCGATGTCGAACTCGTCGACGAGCCGGCGGGCGCCGCTGAGCCCGAGGCCGAGCCCGCCACCGGTGGTGTATCCGTCGGTCAGCGCCAGGTCGAGGTCGGCGATGCCGGGGCCGTCGTCACTGAACACGATCCGGATGCCCTTACGCCGGCCACCGTCGATCACGGTCACCTCGGCGCCGCCACCGCCGCCGTAGACGAGGGTGTTGCGGGCCAGTTCGCTCGCGGCGGTGACCAGCTTGGTCTGGTCGACCAGCGACAGCTTCGTCGCGACCGCGAGGGTGCGCACCAACTGGCGCACGCGGACCACGTCTTGGTCGGCGGCGATGGTGAGGACCTGCGGCTCGCCGAGCCCGAGGTCCGTGGTCACGGTGTCGCCGACGAGCCGAAGCCGTCGAGGTCGAGATCGAGATCGAAATCGTCGGACTCGGCGGCGCGGGCCCGGGCCAGCAGCTCCATGCCCAGCTCGACATTGAGCGCGGTGCGGATGCCGTCCAGCGAGAGGCCGAGCTCGACCAGCGTGATGGCCACGGCCGGGCGCATCCCGACCACCACCGTCTCGGCGTCGAGCACCCGGGAGATCGAGGCGATCGAGGAGAGCATCCGGCCGACGAACGAGTCGACGATGTCGAGCCCGGTGATGTCGATGATCACGCCGTGGCAGCCGGTCGTGACGATCCGGTCGGCGAGGTCTTCCTGCAGCGCCAGCGCGGTCTGATCCTGCATGTCGACCTGGATCGAGACGAGCAGGATGTCACCGATCTTGAGAACCGGGACGCGTTCCATCAGTTGCTCCGGCCCTTGCGGCTCGCCTCGATCATGCGCAGGGCGTGGCGCAGCGCGTCGGCTAGCGTCGCCTTCGTGGCGATGTCGCCGAACTCGATGCCGAGAGCGACGATCGTCTGGGCGATCTGTGGGCGGATGCCGGAGATGATGCACTCGGCGCCCATCAGCCGGGCTGCCACCACGGTCTTCAGGATGTGCTGTGCGACCTGCGTGTCGACGGCGGGCACGCCGGTGATGTCGATGATCGCGTACGGCGAGCTCGTGTCGACCAGCGTCTCCAGCAGCCGTTCCATGACCACCTGCGCGCGGGCCGAGTCGAGGGTGCCGACCAGCGGGATCGCGACCACGCCCTCCCACAGCTTGACCACCGGGGTGGCCAGCTCCAGGAGCTGCTCGGCCTGGTCGGCGATCAACTCCTCGCGGGTCTTGGCGTAGTTCTCGAAGGTGAACAGACCGAGGTCGTCGATCATCAGGCCGGCCGCGATCAGGTCGCCGAGCACCTGCGGGTCGGCGCTGCGCACGTCGACCACGTCGAAGAGCGCCCTCTTGAGCGCGAACACGGTGACCGCGGTCTCGGATGCGCTGAACCCCTGCCGGGCTCGGCTGCGGGACAGGTCGACTAGGGCGGCGCGCAGGGAGCCCGAGCCGCCGGCGGTCAGGTCGAAGTCGGCGGAGCGCAGTGCCTCGACGATCGCCCCGTGCAGATCGTTCACCTGCCTGAGCAGCTCGGCCCTGGTCAGCCGGCCGCGCAGGGAGGCCGTGACCGTGTCGGTCCAGCTCGCCGTCAACTTCTCGGCGTTGGTGTCGAGCAGCGCCGCGAGGCGGCTGCTCTCCTCCGCGGTGAGCCCCATCCGTACCCTCCCCGGTAAACGAGCCGGCCGCTCTGAGGGCGGCAGCCGGGCAGACGCTACCACCGCCGCGTCAATTCCGTGCCTGGCAGCAACTACCTTGCGATCTAGGATCATTCGGATGTCATATCGGTCACGGGTACGCGGTTGTCTGCTGGGCGGCGCGATCGGGGACGCACTGGGCAATCCGGTCGAATTCCTCTCGATGCACCGAATTCGGGCACGATTTGGCCCAGACGGGTTGACCGAACTGCTCGGCGATCCGGCTCTGATCACCGACGACACCCAGATGACGCTGTTCACCGCCGAAGGACTGATCCGGGCGGGCGTACGCGGCGAGGACGTCGCCCCTGCCGTCCATCGGGCCCATCTGCGCTGGCTGGACACCCAGCGCCGGCCCGCACCGCCGCCGGACGCCGATGGCGGGCTGGCCGGCCACGCCTTTCTCTACGCGCGCCGCGCGCCCGGCAATGCCTGCCTCTCCGGCCTGGAGTCGGGGCGGATGGGCACGCTGGCCGACCCGGCGAACCCGGACTCCAAGGGCTGTGGCGCGGTGATGCGGTCGGCGCCGTTCGGTCTGGATCCACGATGGACGGTGGAGGAAGCGTTCGCCGCCGCGGTCGAGTGCGCGGTGCAGACCCACGGGCATCCGTCCGGCTATCTCGCGGCGGGCGCGTTCGCCGCGATCACGCACGAAATGGTGCTTGCCGAACGGGGGCTGGTGGAGGCGGTCGAAGGCGCGCTCGGACTGCTCCGGCAACGGCCGAAGCACGACGAGGTCACCGCGGCCCTGGAGCAGGCGCTGACGCTGGACCGGGCGGCGACCCCGGAACGGGTGGAGACGCTCGGTGGCGGCTGGGTGGCCGAGGAGGCGTTGGCGATCGGCGTCTACGCGGCGCTGGCCCACCCCACCGACGTGCGGCGGGCGCTGCTGGTCGCGGCCAACCACTCCGGCGACAGCGACTCGACCGCGGCCATCGCCGGCAACCTGCTCGGCGCGTGGCACGGCGAAGCGGCGCTGCCCGCGGACTGGGTGCTTCGCGTGGAAGGCCGGGACACGATCATCAAGGTGGCCGACGACCTGGCGGGGCAGTTCCCGCACGCCGGTCAAGAGATGGCCGGGTAACCGATCGAAGTAGGGCCCGTAAGGGCCGACTCGGCGGTCACCCGGCCATCATCGGTGGATCAGAGGGTCAGCGTCCACGAGTTGAGGTAGCCGGTGTCGGCGGACGCGGCGTCGCGTACCCGCAGCTTCCATGCGCCGTTGCGAGCCTCGCTCGACAGGTTGACCGTGAAGGTCTGGTCGATGTTGTCGGCGCTGCCACCCGTCCGGTTGGCCAGCGTGTAGAGGCTGCCGTCCGGGGCGACCAGGGTGACGACCAGGTCACCGCGGTACGTGTGCACGATGTGCACCTCGGCCGTCGAGGTGCTCGACGCGTTGCCCGCGCACCCGGAGACGGTGATCGTGCTCTCCACGGTGGACACGTCCGGGATGCTCAGGTCGGTGCCGTTGGTGATCGCGCCACAGCTTCCGACCGGGTTGACCGTCCAGGTGTAGGAGGTGCTACCCGATCCGCCGGCCGAGGCGGTCGCGGTGACGGTGACGCCGTAGGAGCCGGCCGTCGTCGGCGTGCCGGTGACGGTGCCGGTGGACGACGAGATCGACAGGCCCGGGGGAAGACCGGTCGCGGACCACGTGTACGGCGCGGTGCCGCCGGAGGCGCCGTGCGTCGCGGAGACCGCCGTGCCGATCGTCGAGGACCGGTTGCCGGGGTTGCCGACCGCGACGCCGCCACCGGGCGGGCCGCCGCCCAGGGAGACCGCGGCCGCGAGGATGTCGGCCGCGAAGTAGCGCACCTCGGTGTAGACGCCGGGCGCGTTCGGCTGGGCGCAGCCGATGCCCCACGACGTGATGCCGACCTGCACCCACTCGCCGCTCGAGTTCTGCTTGAACATCGGGCCACCCGAGTCACCCTGGCAGGTGTCGATGCCACCGCCGGGGAGGATGCCGGCGCAGATCTCCTCGTTGGCGATCAGCCCGCTGTAGCTGCCGCCCTGCGCCGCGCAGGTGGCGTCGCTGATGAACGGCACGGTGGCCTTGCGCAGGTAGCGGGACTGGCCGCCGCCCTGCGTGGTCGCGCCCCAGCCGGCCACGGTGAACGAGCCGCTGTGCAGGGAGGTGTCGGTGGCGATCTTCAGCAGCGGGCTGGCGCTGATGGGGCTGGACAGCCGGATCAGTGCCCAGTCCTTGCCGTCGCCGTTGTAGCCGGGCGCCCGGTAGACGTAGTTGGAGGTGCGCGTCGTGCGGCTCGAGTCCTGGAGGTCGACGACGCCCCAGGTCGCCGTGATCGACGAGTTGTTGCCGGTGGCGCCGACGCAGTGCGCGGCCGTGAGCACCAGGCTGGGCGTGTACATCGCGCCGCCGCAGCCCATGGACAGCCGCACCATCCACGGGAACTCGCCCTGCGCGGCCAGCGTGCCGCCGACGATCAAAGGGCTTGGTGTCGGGTCGGGTGCCGCGCTGGCCGGTGCGGCGAGTGCCCCGCCCCCGGCCACCATCGCGAGGGCGGCGACGACGCCCAGCGTCATCCGTCGTAGTCGGGACAAGTGATCCTCCCCATCGAACCTTGTGAGTTTCCGGGGAATCTACCGGCTTCGATCGATGATCGGTCATCCCGATTTGACGGGTAGTGCCAAGTGATGGTTATGCGTCAGGCCGGAGCGATGTTCTGGTTCAGGTGGAAGACGTTGGCCGGGTCGTAGCTCCGCTTCAGGGCCGCCAGCCTGGCCAGCTTCGCTGGTGGGAAGGCCCGCCGGACGCCGGCGGCGCCCTCGTCGCTGAGGGTGTTGAGGTACATCCCACTGGAGTACGCCGTCAGTGGTGCGACCGCGCTGCGGGCAGCCGCCATCCGGTCGGCGTCCTCGGCCGGGTCGTCCCAGCGCGCTGCCGCGACAAGTTCGAAAAGCGTGCCCCGTTGCCCGTACGCGGCCTCGTCCTCCGGCACGTCCTGGATCGCGCCGCCGTAGGCCTGCAATGACATCGTGGGCCGCAGCGCTTCGGCGCCGTCGCCGCGCTCGACCAGCGCGGCCGCCGCCTCGGCGGGCAGCCGGTCTAGGTAGAGCCCCTTCCAGTAGCGGCGGAAGTGGTGGCCGTCGACGGCGTCGTCGATCGTCTGAAGGTCCAGATAGGACATCTCACGGACGGTCTCGCGGCGGGTCCGGCCGAGGCCGGCGAGGTCCCGGGTGAGCCGACGCCCCCGCTCCGGGTCACCGACCCAGACGAAGCCGACGTCGACCCCGTCGGCGCCGATCGAGGCGAAGTACGTGGCCTCCCGTGGTGCGACCGCGTTGAGCTCCCGCCAGCCCTCCAACACGGCGACCCCGTCGGCGGGGTCGAACAGGTAGCTGGCCAGCAGGGCGCGGGTGCCGATCTCGTGGAGCTGGAACTCGAACGAGGTCACGATGCCGAAGTTGCCACCGCCGCCACGCAGGCCCCAGAACAGCTCCGGGTGCTCGGTGCGGCTCGCGGTGACCAAGGCTCCGTCGGCGGTGACCACCTCGAAGGACACGACGTTGTCGCACGACAGCCCGAACCGCCGGGCCAGCCAGCCCATGCCGCCGCCGAGGGTGAGACCGCCGACGCCCGTGTGCGAGACGTTGCCGGCCGTGGTGGCCAGGCCGTGGCGCTGCGCCGCCCGGTCGAGGGCGCCGAGCAGGGCGCCGCCCTGGACCCGGGCTCGGCGGGTACGCGGGTCCACCGTCACGCCGCCCATCGGGGTCAGGTCGATCATCAGGCCACCGGCCGGCACCGCGAGCCCGAGCACGCTGTGGCCGCCGCACCGGACGCCGATCTCCAGGTCGTGCTCGCGGGCGTGGCGGATGGCGTTGACCACGTCGGTGACCGTGCCGCAGCGCACGATCAGGGCGGGCCGGCGGTCGACCATCGCGTTCCAGACGGAACGCGCCTCGTCGTAGCCGGCGTCGGTGGGGTGGAGGACCTGGCCGGTGAGGGATGTCGTCGTCATGTCACTCACCGTGTCAAGAATCGGTACTGAGAATAAGCTCCGATTCCATGGTGGGATCCTGGACCAATTCCGGAGCCGCGAGCGACCTGATGATTCCGCTCGACCGGGCCGCCCCCGTCGCGCTGCATCGCCAGATCGAGGCGGCGATCCGCGAGAGTGTCCGCTCGGGCCGACTGCCGTTGGGTGCGTCCGTGCCGCCCACCCGGGCGCTCGCGGCCGACCTCGGGGTGTCCCGTGGCATCGTCGTCGAGGCGTACCAGCAGCTTGTCGCCGAGGGCTACCTGAGCAGTCGGCCCGGCGGATACACCCGGGTCGCGGCGGGCCCGTCGCCGGTGCCGCCCCGGGCGCCGGTGCGGCAGGCAGCGGAGGTCCGGATCGACTTCGGGTACGGCCGGGCGGACGTCGCGCACTTCCCGCGGGCGGCCTGGCTGCGTTCGCTGCGGCGGGTGCTGACCCACGCGCCCGACGACCGGTTCGGCTACGCCAGCGGCGGGGGCGTGCCGGAGCTTCGGCTCGCGCTGGCCGACTATCTCAACCGCGTCCGTGGCACCAACGCGACACCGTCCGATGTGGTCGTCACCAACGGGTTCGCGCAGGGCATCGCGCTGGTCGTGCAGGTGCTCGCCCGGCGCGGCGCCCGCCGGATCGCCGTGGAGGACCCGTCACCCGACGACGATGCCCGGGAGCATGCGCGGGCCGCCGGCCTCGAGGTGGTCGGCGTGCCGGTCGGCCCCGACGGCGTCGACGTGTCGGCCCTGGCCCGGGTGTCGGCCGACGCGCTGGTGCTGACTCCGTCCCACCAGTGGCCGACCGGTGGCGTGTTGCCGCCGCCGGCCCGGGCGGCGGTGCAGCGTTGGGCGCGGGAGAACGACGCGGTCGTGGTGGAGGACGACTACGACGCCGAGCACCGCTACGACCGCGCGCCGGTCGGCGCTCTGCAGGGCCTCGACCCGGACCGGGTGATCTACGCGGGCACGGCGAGCAAGACGCTGGCGCCCGGGCTGCGGATCGGCTGGCTGGTCACGCCGGCCGGCCTGGTCGACGAGCTCGCCACGGCCAAGGTGAAGGCCGACCGTGGCTCGTCGGCCGTGGACCAGCTCGCGCTCGCCGACTTCTTCGCGAACGGCGAGTTCGACCGGCACCTGCGCCGGATGCGTCCGGTCTACCGGCGCCGCCGGGACGCCCTGCTGGCCGGTCTGGCGCGGCACCTACCCGGGTTCCGGCCCGCCGGAGTGGCGGCCGGCCTGCACCTGGTCGCCTGGCTCCCGTCGGGGCTCACCGAGGACGAGGTCATCGTCGCCGGCCGCGCCGCCGGGGTCGGTGTGGGCGGCGTCGGCCGCTACCGGCTCAGTCCCGGTCCCGCCGGACTGATCTTCGGGTACGCCACCCTCGACCCGCCCGCGATCGAGGAAGGGCTCGCCCTGCTGGCCGCCGCTCTCCACTAGGACCAGGTCGGCGACGTCGGAGGCGGCGATGTCGTACGCGGTGTAGGCGCCCTGCCCGGCCGCCGTCGTCGCGATCACCGTGGCCAGCCCGAGCCGGCGCTGGAAGAACGACTGCTTGACCCGCCAGCCGATCACCGCACGTCGGCGCAGCATGGCCGTTTGCCGCGTGGCGACGCCCGAGCGGACCACCAGGAAGCCGTCGTGCACGGCGTGACCGAGGCTGCGGTACGCCAGCACCGCGCCGGCCGTGGTGACCACCAGCAGGGCGGGGAAGACCCAGGCGAGGGAGGGTCCGCCCGCGACAATCACGACGGCCGTCGCGGCCGCGGCCCAGAACAGCGCCCGCACGAGCCGGCGGCGCAGCGCGGCGGGCGGCGCCGGGCGCAACGGCCGGGTCAGTGCGTCGGTTCGCAGGATGTCGGCGGCGACCGCCCGGGCGACGGAGACCGGGCCGCGGGGCAGGATGGTCGCACCGGCAGTGGGGCTCCACAGGCTGACGCCGGTGGTGATCAGGCTGCTCTCGGCGACGCCGAGCCACCGCCAGATCTGCGGCTCACGGATCTGGAAGCCGCGTACCCGGTGCTTCTCGCGGTCCACCGAAGCGGTGCGCAACAGGCCCTGCGTGGTGCGCAGGACGCCAGGATTGCGGGTCAGCCGGAAGTTCCAGTGGCTGGTGACGAACCCGACGACGAGGCCGGCGCTGCCGACGAGGAGGAAACCGAGCGCGCCGAGCGCGATGACCCACCCGATGGGCGCGCCCCCGGCCAGGTCGCGGGCGTGCTCGAGCGCGTCGTAGCCGAACAGCCGGCCCAGCCAGTAGCCGCCCCAGGACAGGCCCGCACCGGCGAAGACGACCCAGATGCTGAGCACGTTGTAGAAGATCCAGCTCGGCTCGAACTTGGCCAGCAGTTGGCCGGCGGGCGGTGCCGGCTGCCCCGGCTGTCCCGGCTCGGCCTGCTCGGCGGTCGCGTCCAGCATCTCGTGCAGCCGCAGGGCGGTCGCGGCCGACACCGCGTCGATGCGCAGGGCCGCGGTCGCGCCGGCGACTCCGGTCAACCCGGCGCCGACCGTGACGACCCGCAGACCGAACAGCCGGTTGGTCAGGCGGGCGTCACTGCCGACGCTGCGGATCCGGTCGCGGGCGATCCACCGCTCGTTGCGGACGAACAGGCCGCTGCGCACCTCGACGCGGTCAGGGGTGATCCGGTATCGGGTGGTGGCCCATCTGGCCAGGTCGGCCGCCGCCCGCAGAACGCCGATCACCGCCACCACGATCGCCGGCCAGGCATCGCCCGGCTCCAGTCCGAGCACGCCCGCCGCGATGGCGGTGGGCACCAGGGAGACCGCGGCCCGCACGAGGTCGACCGCGATCACCTTGCGATCGAGCCGCTGCCAGGTCATGTCGCGTCACCAGCCGTGCGGCCCACGATCGCGGTGAGCCGGGCCGCCACCTCGGTCGCCTCCGCGTCGGGGAGGGCGACCAGCTCGACCGGGCCGCTCGCCGACGCGGTGGTGACAGTCACGGTCGCCAGCCCGAGCAAACGTTGCAGCGGGCCGCGGGTGGCGTCGACGGTCTGGATCCGGGACAGCGGCGCGACGCGCCACTCGCGGACCAACCATCCGGACAGCGCGTAGACCGCATCGTCGGTCGCCTCCCACCGGTGCACCCGGTAGCGCAGGGAGGGCACGACGGCGGCGTGCACGACATCGATGATTGCCAGCGCTATCAGCAGTGGGCCGAGCCAGGATCGCGACGACTCGACGAAGGCGAAGACGACGAGCCCGGCGGCGAGCGGCACGACGGCGCCGATCACCTCGCGCAGGGTCCACCAGAGCACGGCCTTGCGCGCGACGCGGTGACGAGGTGGATACAGTCCGAGTTCCCCCATGCGCACAGGGTGGGGCACGATCGCCACCCGCGCAGCTATCCATCGGCTAGCGGGCCTGGCCGGTCGGCCAGGATTACTGGTCGAGCGACGTGCGGTGTGCGTCGTACCCTCGCGGCATGAGCGCGACCCGGCCCAAGCCCTTCCGTTCGCCGCGGTGGCTGCTGCCCGCGGAGCTGGCGGGGGTCTCGGTCGACGAGCCGCGCCGGCGCCGCACCGCCCGGGACTGGGTGGCCGACGCGGCGCTTTTCCTCTTCGCGCTCAGCTTCCTGGTGCTCGATTCCGGCGGGGCTCCTTACTACGGCGACGCGGTCCCGCAGTGGTTCCACACGGTCGACCCGTTCGTCAGCTTCGCGGCCTGCATCGCGCTGTGGTGGCGGCGGCGGGTCCCCTTCGTGGTGGCCGGATTGGTGCTCGTGGCCTACCTGATCGGCGACAGCACGCTGGGTGCCGCGCTGGTGGTCGTACTCACCGTCGCCGTGCACCGGGGCTGGCTGGCCGCGGTGCTCGTGGCAGACGCCTTTCTGGTGCCGTCGCTCTGGTTCAGCTTCGCGCATCCGCCGCCGAACGTGGCGTGGCAGGCGATGGTCGTGATCGTGTTCCTGATGTTCGTCACGCCGCTGGCCTGGGGGATGGCCGTCCGGTTCCGCCGGCAGGTGATGGCCAGCCTGCGCCGCGATGCCGAATGGGCGGCGCGCGACCACGAGCGGCGGCTGGCCGACGCGCGCCGGGCCGAACGGGAGCGGATCGCCCGGGAGATGCACGACACCCTCGCGCACCGCATCTCGCTGATCTCCGTGCACGCCGGGGCGCTGTCCTACCGGAGTGCACAGGCCGAGGCCGGCGCCGGGCGGCCGCTGGGGGCCTCCGACGTCGGCGCCGCCATCGACGTCATCCACGGCAACGCCCGGCGCGCGCTGGTCGAGCTCGGCGACGTGCTGGCGGTGCTGCGCACCGGCGACGAGGCACCGGATCCGGCGGACGCCGGACCACCGCAGCCACAGATCGGCGACATCAAGCGCCTGGTCGCGGACGCCGAGGCCGTGGGGCAACGCGTCACCGTCACCGTCGAGTGCGAGCCGACCGAGACCCTGCGCAGTGCGGTGCAGCGCACGGTCTACCGCACCGTCCAAGAAGGACTCACGAACGCCCGGAAGCACGCACCGGGTACGGCGGTCGAAGTATCGGTCACCGGGACGCCCGGCAACGGTGTGGTGGCCACGGTGCGCAACCCGTTGCCGGTCGGCGGTGCGCCGGTCAGCGCCATACCCGGCGCCGGTGTCGGGCTGGCCGGGCTCGCCGAGCGGGTCGCCCTCGACGGAGGCACGCTGGAGCACGGCCCCGACGAGGGCTGCTTCCGTCTAATCACCCGGCTACCGTGGCCCGTATGAGCCGACCGGTGCGGGTCCTGCTCGTCGACGACGACGCGCTGGTGCGCGCCGGGCTGCGGTTGATGCTCGGTGGCGCTGACGACATCGAGGTGGTCGGTGAGGCGGTCGACGGCTCGTCGGTGCCGGACCAGGTGCGCCGCACCCAGCCGGACGTCGTGCTGATGGACGTGCGGATGCCGGTGGTCGACGGGATCACGGCGACCCGGGCGCTCGGCCCCGGCCCGGCGGTCATCGTGCTCACCACCTTCGACGCCGACGCCACCGTGGTCGAAGCGCTGCGCGCGGGCGCGGCGGGCTTCCTGCTCAAGCACACGCCCCCGGAGCAGATCGTCGAGGCGGTGCGCCGCGCCGCCGCCGGCGAGCCCGTGCTGTCGCCGAGCGTCGCGCGCACGTTGATCGACCACGTCGCGGCCGGCGGCGACCGGGCCGCCAGCACGCGCCGGGACCGGGCGCGGGCCCGGCTGGCGGTGCTCTCCGAACGGGAGCGGGCGGTGGCCGCGGCCGTCGCCGAGGGCCTCTCCAACGGCGACATCGCCGAGCGGCTCTACATGTCGGTCGGCACCGTCAAGGCCCACCTGTCTAGCGCGCTGACCAAGCTCGACCTGACGAACCGCATTCAGTTGGCGCTGTTGGCCCACGACGCCGACGAGGCTACTTAGGCCGTCTGGCGACCACCTCGTCGTCCTCCTTCTCCCCGTTCTCCACAAAACCCAGGCTGGCGTACAGCGCGCGGGCGGTCGTGTTCTCGGGTTGGTAGGAGAGCGCGAAGCTGGGCGCGTCGATCTCGGCGAGGGCCGCGCTGACCGCCGCCCGGCCGTAGCCCTTGCCTTGGTGCGCGGTGTCGACAGTGATGCCGCCGAGCCAGGCGGCGCCGTCCTCCGGGTCGATCGCCCACATCAGGAAGCCGACGACGCCGCCGTCCGTGGTGGTGACGGCCAACGGCTGCCAGCCGACCGGGCTGTAGTGGCACAGCGCCAGGTAGTACGCCGGCTCGGCGACCCAGGCGCGCTGTTCCGGGCTCACGGTGAGACCCGCGACGGCGCGCCAGTTGTCGGCGTCGACCGGTGCGAGGGTGACGGAGATGTCCATGCCGGCGATCGTGCCATCAATGAAATCCGGTTGCGCACCCTGTTAGACAGGTCGCATGACGACCATCCGGCCGGGCACACCCGACGACGCGGGTCCCCTTCTCGCCATTCGCGCCCAGGTTTTCCCCTGGCAGGTCAACACCGTCGGCGGGCTGCGGCACGGCTGGCAGCTCTCGGCGCGCAACGCGAAGGGCGCCCTGTTCGCGGTCGACGACGAGCACGGCCTGGCCGGCTTCGCCCGTGCCGACCTCAATATCTGGACCTCGGAAGAAGGCGCGGCCGGCACGGCGGTCATCGTCCGGCCCGACGCGCGCGGCCGGGGGATCGGCACCGCGTTGTTGGCCGCGGCCGAGGAGCACCTGCGCTCGGTCGGCGGGCGCAAGGTGGTCGGCTATGCCGTCGACGAGCCCGACACGCTGCGGTTCGTCGAGAAGCACGGCTACACGCTCAGCCAGGAAGGGCGCTACCAGCGGCTGCTCCTCGCGGATCTGCCGCCGGCACCGCCGATCCCGCCTGGTGTCACCATCGCCACGGCCGCCGAGGTCGGCCCGGAGGCGGTGTTCGCCATCGACGTCGAGGCGATGCTCGACGAGCCCTCCGACACCCCGTTCGACAAGGTCGAATATGATGACTGGTTCGAAGACGTCTGGCAGGGCCCCAACGTCGACCGCGACCTGAGCATCGTCGTCCTGGTCGACGGCGAGCCGGCGACGATGACTTACCTCTACGCCGATCGGGAATCCGGGCGCTTCATGTCGACCGGCACCGGCACCCGACGCGCCTACCGGGGCCGTGGCCTCGCGAAGATCGCCAAATCGGTCGCATTCCGGGCAGCACGGGACGCCGGTTTCACAGCGGGATACACCGGAAACGACGAGGTCAACAAGCCGATGCTGGCGATCAACGAGTGGCTCGGCTACAAGCCGATCGGCGTCGAGCGCTCGGCTGTCAAGACGCTGGCAGAGTAACCCGGGCCCGGCGGCGCGGGCCCGGATCCGGGGTTCGCGCCGGAGGGCCTGGTGATCTTCCTACCGTGGATAACGGGGGGAGATCGGCCATGCTTCGTACTGCCTTGTCCCTCGCGCTCCTGGCACCAGCGTTGCCTTTCACGGCGGCGCCCGCCGCGGCCCAGCCCGACGCCAGCCAGGTGGACGTGGCGATGACCAGCGACGGAAGCCAGGAAGCCGAGTATCGCGTCGTGGTGCGCAACCGCACCGAGGCGCACACTGACCTGACGGTCCGGCAGAGTGTGCCGGACGGTGCCCGCGTGACGGCCACGAGCCCGGCACCCGGGCCGGGCGGTTCGCCCGGTCCGGGGTCGCCGAGCGACCTCGCGTGGCCCGTCCATCTCGGACCGTTCGAGAGCACGACACTGACCGCGACGTTCACGCCGGAACGCGCCGCGTCGATCTCCGGAGCGGCGTGCGCCTACGTCGGCCTGGCCGATCAGCCGGTCGACTGCTCGGCGTCGGTCTGGACGCCCGCGGACGTCGGCCCGACGGCGAGTCAGGAGAACCGGTGGCAGCTCTGGTGGCTGCCGGCACTCGCCACACTGCTGGTCGTCGCGTCCGTCCTGTTCGCCCGGTACGGCTGGCCACGCGCGGCGCGGCGGGTCGCGGCGCTCACCGACAAAGGCCGGGCCGGCGTCGCCGTGCTGACCGCGATCGTCCTGCTGGTCGGCCTCGGTGTGCTGGCGGCGGCGTTGGCGGTTCCGAGACTGGCGTCAACGGCCGCAGGGGCGCAACGCACGCCCGCGTCCGGTTGGCTGGGCCCGGTGGTCACCGGCTCGCTCGGCACACCCCTGCGGGAGAGCACGTTCGAGTTCACCGCGTACCGCTTCGCCTGCACTCCGCAAGGTGGCGGGCAACGCTGCACCGC
Source organism: Asanoa ishikariensis (assembly GCF_900107455.1). Lineage (GTDB taxonomy): Bacteria > Actinomycetota > Actinomycetes > Mycobacteriales > Micromonosporaceae > Asanoa > Asanoa ishikariensis. Next base: position 1,548,981 of record NZ_FNQB01000001.1, read on the forward strand.
GGTCGTCGGAATGACCAACCACAGCGCGGCGCCGGAGTTCTGGCATCCGCACCTGCAACGGCTCGCGTTCGCGGGCAGCGAGCTGGTGGCGACCGACGTGATGGCGACCAGGGCGGCCAACGGCGGCCGTGACGTGTTCGACGCGCCGGTGGTGCCCGGGCATCGCCTGTTGGCCCAGCTTTCCTGGTCGTTGCCCGCCGGCGTCGACCCGACCACGCTGGAACTGCACAGCGGTGCGTTCGCGCAGGGGGTACGGATCAGGGTGTGACTCCGAACCAGGTCATCGCCTGGCCGTGCGCGCGGGTGTACGCCAGCGGCGTGCCGTCCAGGGCGAGCACGTTGTGGAATCCGTCGGTCGGTGGCGCGGGCAGGTCGTCGAATCCCAGCACCCAGGGCTCCTCCACGGCCAGCCAATGACCGGGCAGCCCGCGCACCACCTCGACGAACGCGTCCCGGCGCGGCTGGGGCACCTGGTAGAGAACGGCGCTGTGGACGACCACCAACGTCGCGTCCGCCGGCGCCTGGGCGGCCAGTGCCGGCAGGTCGTCGACCAGGTCGCCGCGGACGAGCAGCGGCGGGTCGGCGGCGGCCACCGCGACGGCGGCCCGCAGCCGGTCGCGCCGGTGCTGGTGCTCCGGCCAGATCAGCGCGTCGAGCCAGGCCACGTCGGCCGGCTCCGTCACGTCGAGCGGGTTGAGGTCGAGGCCGGCCCGCCAGACCACCTCCGGCAGCGCGGCCGGCACGGTGATGCCGGCGGCGTCGCACTCCAACAGCGGCTCTCCGGAACCGACCACCTGGTCGCCGTAGCGGTACGCGTAGCGGTCCGGGTGCAGGCAGAGTCCGGCCGACGCACCCACCTCCAGCAGGGCGAGCGGCTGGGGCAGGGCGGCCAGCACGGGCAGCAGCACGGCACACCGGCCGGCCTCGTTCGTCTGCGTCGCCCGGGAGCGCATCGCCGCCTCGATCGTCGGCCAGTTCGCCAGCACGTACGCCCGGAAGGTGTCCGGTTCCTCGACGGGGCCGCCGAGCCAGCGCACGACGCCGAAGAGCAGGTTGGGCTGGCGCTTGCCCTCGGGGAGCCGTTCGAGCAGCGCGAGCAACTCCTCATCCGCGGACACTGTTTCCGCCAACCGTTCGTAGGCGGGTGAGACGCCGTGCGCCTCACCCGCCGCGAACTTCGCGTACACCGTGGCAGTCGTCATGACCACCATGATCGCGCATTTAGCAGGCGCCGACGTCCCGCCATTGCGCGGTCCAGCCGGGCTCGGAGCCCTGCGTCCACCAGTTGGCCTGCCACAGGTGCGGCTGGCCCTGCCGGTTCGGGTGCTTCACCCGCTGGCCCTCGAGGTAGACGGTTCCCCAGTTCCAGGCGGGCGCGCCGGCGCAGTTGGCAGGCGGGTTGGTCGGGTTCTGCGTCGGCGGGTTGGTCGGGTTCTGCGTGGGTGGGTTGGTGGGGTTCTGGGTCGGCGGGTTGGTCGGGCAGTTGCCGTTGCCGACCGTGTCGGTGTGCGCCGTCCCGGCCGAGCGCAGCCCGGACACCCGGGTGGCGACCTGCGCCGGCGTCAACGCCTCGCTGCCCGCGTAGTAGAGCCAGTCGACCTGCTGGTTGTAGACCGCGCGGCCGCCGGTGTGGGTGGCCAGGTCGATGAACCACAGGTTGAAGTTGATCGACATGTTGGTCTCGGGGTAGTACTGGTCACCGTGGTCGGCCACCTGCACGCCGTCGACGTAGTACTTGACCCGCCCGGCCGACACGTTGAACTGGAGGTTGTGCCAGCCGTTGAAGCTCTGCCGCTGCTCGGTGTGGGTGTTGACGGCCTGCCAGGGCTCGTTCTGGTAGGTCTCCCAGGTGGTCTGGTAGAAGATCGGGCCCTGCTCGCCCCACCCACCGTTGGGTAGGTACTCGAAGTCGATCTCGCCGTAGTTCGGGTCGAGCGGCCGGTCCAGCGGAGTGATGGTGAAGAACGTCTCTACCAGGTGGTCGCCGTCGTTGCCGGACACCGGTGCGTCCGCGAACTTCACGCGGGCGGCGTACGTGCCTTCGAAGAACTTGCGGTGGTGCAGCATCTCGGCGTGCGACGTGCCGCCGGCCGTGCCGTCGGTGGCGGCGGCCAACTGGAGCACCTTCTGGCCGTCGACGGTCGGGAACGTGACGTTGGATGCCGGCCAGGACGCGCCGGGCACCCCGGGGCCGCCCGAGTTGGTGCGGACGGTCCAGTTGCGCGCGGCGATCGCCGGGTCACTCGACGACGAGTAGGTGAAGTCGTCGAACAGTGCGCCGCACGGGGCGGCCGAGGCAGGGCCGGCGGCGCTCACCACGGCGATGCCGGCGACGGCGGCCAGCAGGCCGGCGGCCGCCGCCCCTCCTAAGAGCTTGGGAACACGGGACATGAGCTTCCTCCTCAAAGGACAGAAGCGAACAAGGGGGTACACGCACGCCTCTCTGCGCGCGTGATGGAGCCGGGGCGTTTACCTGACCGCCCCCGCGGTCAGGCCGGATCTGATTTGCCGTTGGAAGATGACGTAGGCGGCCAGCACCGGCAGCATCGCGATCGTGAGGCCGGCGAACAGGCCGCTCCAGTCGGAGCGATAGCCCTGGCTCACCGACAGCGCGGCGAGCCCTTGTGCGAGCACGTAGCGGTCCGGGTCCGGGTTGAGCACGAGCGGCAGCAGGTACTGGTTCCACAGGCCCAGGAAGTTGAAGATGGCGACGGTGACGAGGCCGGGGCGGGCGAGCGGGAGCATCACCCGGAAGAACACGCCCCAGTGCGAGCAGCCGTCCAGGAACGCGGCCTCGGCGAGCGCCGTCGGCAGCGTGCGGAAGAACGCGTGCAGGAAGAAGATGGTGAACGGCAGCGCGTACGCGGTGTAGACCAGGATCAGCCCGGGGTACGTGCCGAGCAGGCCGAGCTGCTTGACCACGAAGAACAGCGGCACGAGGGCCAGGAACACCGGGAACAGCATGCCGGCGACGAAGCCGAAGTAGAGCAATCGGTTGCCGCGGAACGGATAGCGAGCCAGGGCGTACGCGGTGGTGGCACCGAACAGCATGGTGAGCAGCAGGGCGCAGCCGACCACGAGCGCGCTGTTGCCGAAGTACCGCCCGATCTCCGCCTGGTTCCAGGCCCGCGACCAGTTGTCGAAGTGCGGTGTCGACGGGAGCGACCAGGGCGAGGTGAGGATCTCCCGGTCGGTCTTGAGCGAGCTGACCACCGCCCACAGCAACGGCAAGGTGACGACCGCCGCCCAGGCCACCAGAAAAGCATGTGCTCGTCTCATGCCAGCTCCACCCGTTCGCGCCGGCCCGCCCGCATCGCCAGCACAGCCAGCGTGAGGGTGAGGAAGAAGAGCGTCACGCCCATCGCGGCCGCGTAGCCGAACTTGGAGAATGTGAACGCGTTGCGATAGAGGCCGAGCCCCATCACCTCGGTGGCGTTGTCGGGGCCGCCGGGTCCCACGGTCATCACCTGCACGACCGCGAACCCGTCGAGCGCCAGCACGCCGAGGTAGACGAACGCCACCTGCACGGTGTCGCGCAGCAACGGCAGCACGATCCGCCACAGGGTGGTCAGCCGCCCGGCGCCGTCCAGCGTCGCCGCCTCGATGAGCTCCGCGGGTATCGAGCCCATCGCGGCCGCGAACAGCACCATGTAGAAGCCGACCGACGACCAGACCAGCACCGCCATCACCGCCCACAGCGCGAGGTGCGGGTCGCCGAGCCAGGTGCGGGCCAGGCCGTCCAGCCCGATGCCCCGGAGCAGCCCGTTGAGCAGGCCGTCGTTGGGGTGGTACACGAACTGCCAGAGCAACGCGATGATCGGCAAGGACAGAAGCTGCGGGAAGAAGTACGCGGTCTGGTACGTCGAGGCGCCACGGATCGCCGACCCGCGGCGCCCGCCGAACGTGACCAGGACCGCTAGCAGCAGCCCGAGCGCGATGGTGACCACCGGCACGACGAGGAGCATCAACCCGTTGTTGCGCAACGCCGCCAGGAACAGCGGGTCGCCGAACAGGCGGGTGAAGTTGTCGAGACCGACGAAGTTCACCTGGCCGGACACGCCGGTCCAGTCGGTCAGCGACAGGTAGAACGCCTGCGCGTACGGGGAGAGCACGAACACCGCGTACAACGCCAGCGCGGGAAGGATCGCGCCCGCGAGGAAGCGGTATCGGCCATGCCGGTCCTGGGTCATCGCTACCGCTGGTACTTCTTGACCGCGGTGTCGGTGGCGACGGCGTCGGCCGCCTTCTGCACCCGGTCGGACCATTGCGCCGGGGTGATCCGCCGGGTGGCGAGCTCACCGGTGGCGTCGTCGACCGCCTTGGCCAGCGGTGCGTACCAGGTCCGGAACCGGTAGGTGAAGGTGTTGGGACCGGCCGCGTCGACCGCCGTCTTCACCGAGCCGAGGCCGCTGCTCAGGGTCAGCCCCTCCAGCGCACCGGCCACGCTCGGCATCGTGCTGTTGAGCTCGGCGAACCGCTTGGCCGCGGTGGTGGAGAACAGGATGCGCAGGAACTCGAGGCCGCCGCGCGGGTTCTTCGCCTTGGCCGGCACGATGAACGACTCGCTGCTGGCCCCCTGGAGCGCGGTCTGCGGCAGCTTGTCGCCCGAAGAGAGCGCCGGTGCCGGTGCCATCACCATGTCGAACCCGTCGGGCGTGATGCCCTTCTGCTCGGCCTCCAGCCACGATCCACAAGGGATGATCGCGACCTGGCTCTGCGACCACGCCGCCTGCGCCTCGGTGTGCGAGAGCGCCTCGCTGCCCGACAGGATGTAGCCCTTGCCGGCCAGCTCGGCGATCGCCGAGGCCGCGTCGACCAGGCCCGGCTGCTTCCAGGCGTTGGGCTCCAGGTTGTCGACCGCCTTGACCAGATCCGGCCCGCCGGCCTTGGCCGCCATCGCGAGCAGCGGGTCGTTGAGATATTCCGGGTATTTCCCCTGGTAGGTCCACGGCGCGACGCCGGCCTTCTTGATCTGCTCGCAGAGCGCCAGCATCGCGTCCCAGGTGGTCGGGAAGGTCCAGCCGTGCTTGTCGAACAAGGGCTTCGAATACCAGAGACCCCAGACGGTGTACGTGAAGTTGAGCGTCTGGACCTTGTTGTCGAACGTGCCGTCGTCGACCACGCCGGGCAGCAGCGTGTCACGGACCTTCTTCGCCGGGTCGTCGAGCGACGGCGCGTCGAGCAGGTCGGCCAGGTCGCTCAGCTTGCCGGCCCCGACCAGCGTGGCCAGGTCCAGCCGGCCGGCGCCGGTGTTGTCGACGACGTCGGGCGGGGTGTCGGCGACGAACCTCGGCTGGAGCGCCTCACCGACCTTCTGGATGCCCTTGTGGTCGACGGTGGCGCCCGGGTAGCGCTGTTTGTAGAGCGACTCCGCGTTGACCGCGTACTCGTCGCCGTAGCCGCCCTTGAAGATGACCACCTCGAGCGGGGTCTTGTCGGGCACGCCGAGCGGGTTCTCCGCCGTCTTCGCGCCGGAGGCTGCTTCGGCGGTGTCGTCCTCGCCGCCGGTGACGCAGCCGCCGAGCACCGGCAGGGCCGCACCGGCCACCGCCGCACCGAGCACGGCACGTCTGGTCGGGTAACGTCTGAGCTGGGAAGAGGGGTTCATTAGCGTGTCCTCGCCTTCCTGGTTAAGAGGCGGTACGCCGGATGCGCCCGGCGTACCGCGCTTCAAGTTGTCGGTTGTGTTCGTCGCCGCCGGGCACGTTGTACGAGATGTAGATCGGTGGCGTCTCACCCGCCGCGACGATCCGGGCCACCACCTCGCACACGAGCTGTTGGGCGAGCAGAGCGCCGGTGACCGAGGAGATCGCGCCGATCTTCGCTCCGTCGTCGCCTCCGACGTTGAGCGCCGCGTCGCCGTAGGGCGCGCCGTTGTCGAGCACGACGTCGGCCAGGTCGGCCAGCTTCGCGCCGGACGGGTGCCTGGCCGGGACCGCCCGGGTGTGCGCCACCGAGGTGACCGCGATCAGGCCGTGGCCGTTCTCCTTGGCCAGCCGGGCCAGCTCGACCACGACGCCGTTGACGCCCGAGTTCGAGGCGATCACGAAGACGTCGTCGGGCTTGACCGGCGCGAGCTCGTAGAGCCGGTGCGCCACCGTGGGGTCGCGCTCCAGGAACGGATCGTCGAGCACCTCACGGTCGGCGCCGCCGAACAGCACCAGGTCACGCAGTGCGATCTTGTTGCTGGGCACCAGGCCGCCGGCCCGGCCGGCGATCTCCATCGCCAGCGCCTCGGAATGGCCGGCGCCGAACGCCTGCACCACACCGCCGGCGCGCAACGCCGTGGTGACCAGGTCGGCGGCACGGCGAACCGCGTCGCCCTGGGTTTTCGCGACCTGGTCGATCGCGGCCGTGACGGCCGCGAGATAGCTTTCGGCGCCGATCGTCATGATCCCTCCGGTGTTCGGGTGCGCTTGCGGGGCAGGCGATGCGCGTCGACGGCGCGGGCGGTCACCTCGAACGCCTCGGTGGTGCGTTCGTAGGTGCGCTGCGCGACGGCGACGTAGATCAGGTCGAGCACGAGAAGCTGGCTGTGCAGAGCCGACAGCGCGGCGAGCCGGAAGGTGGTCTCCTGCACGGCGGTGGTCATCACCACGTCGGCGATCTCGGACAGCGGCGAACGCGGGAACGACGTGATGGCCACCGTCAGCGCGCCGTGGTCGGCCGCCTCGCTGAGCACCTCGATCACCTCCCGGGTCCGGCCGCTGTGCGACAGCCCGATCGCGACGTCGCCCGGCCCGAGCAGCGCGGCGTTGGTCAGGGCGGTGTGCGGGTCGGAGCGGTGCCAGCAGGGCACCCGGATCCGCTCGAGCCGGAACGCCATCTCCCGGGCGGCGTTGCCGGAGCTGCCCAGGCCGAACAGCTCGACCCGCTGCGCCGTGGCGACCGCGGCCGACACCCGCTCGACCGCGGCCAGGTCGACCCGGCCGGCGGTGTCCTGGATGGCCCGGGCGTCGGCGCTGGCGACCACGTCGAGCACCCGGTCCAGCGGTGCGTCCGGGGTGATGTCGTGGTCGATGTCGGTGTCCCAGCGGGCCTGCGCGGCACGGCCGGTCTCGGTGGCGACCGCGACCCGCAGCTCCGCGTAGCCGCGGTAGCCGAACAACCGGCAGAACCGGGTGATGGTCGCGGTCGACGTGCCGGCACGCTCGGCGAGGTCGACGATCGTCGTCCGCGCCGTCTCCTCGGGCTCGCCGAGGATCTGCTCGGCGACCCGCTGGAGGGCATCGGGGAGCGTCGGCAGCTCGGTGCGCACCCGGCCCAACAGCCCGGTCTCGGCCATGCGGTCATTCCTTTCGTTCGTACTCGGTGGTGAACAAAATTATTGTCATTGAGGCACTCCCGTCAAGATGTTTGACATAGACTCTTGTCTTGACGACGCGGGACGCGCAGCATGTGTCTCGTGACGTTGGTGATCGGCGGGGACTGCGGCGGCACCAGCACCCGCGTCGTAGTGACCACACTCGACGGTGCGGTCGTCGGCCGAGGCCGCGGCGGGCCGGGCAACCCGGTCGCGCGCCCACCGGCTTCGACCGCGGCCGCGCTCGTCGGCGCGGTCCGCGAGGCCTTGGGTGACCTCGACCCGGCTGACGTGGTCGGTGCGGTGGTCGGTGTGGCCGGCTACAGCCGACTGACCACGCCTGCGGGTGCGGCGGCCTACGCGTCGGCGTGGGCGACCACCGGTGTGCCGGCGCCCCTGCGCACGGTGGGCGACGCGGTGGTGGCCTACGCGGCCGGCGGCCACGACTCGCCGACGGGTTCCGTGCTGATCGCCGGCACGGGCGCGATCGCCTGCGAGATCGTCGACTGGACCGTCGGCCGGCGGGTCGACGGCATCGGCTGGCTGCTCGGTGACGAGGGCTCGGGCTTCTGGTTCGGCGTCGCCGCGGCCCGACACACGGCACACGCGTTGCACGCCGGCACCGACGGCGCCCTGGTCTCGGCAGTGCACGCCACGGTCGGCGGCGCCGGCCCGGAGGGCTTCGTCAGCGCCTTCTACGCCCTGCCCCGCGACAAGATGGCGGCCCTGGCGCCCTTGGTCTTCGAGGCGGTCCGGCTCGGCGACCCCGCCGCCACCGCGATCGTCGCGTCCGGCGCGGACCGTCTGACCGCGACCCTGCTGGCCCTCCCACCGACCGAGGGCCCGATCGTCCTGGCCGGCGGCCTCCTCACGGCCGTCCCCGAACTACGCGAAGCCGTCGAGTCCCGCCTCCACGCGGCCACCGGCCGCACGCCCCTCCTGGCCGGCGACGCCGCCGAGGCCGCCGCCCGCCTAGCCGCCGCCCAAAGCGAAGCAAGGGCCCCTTCTTAACGCTTTTCGCATAGGAAGGGTCCCCTCTTAACAACCTGCCGCTGTGGGCGGTGGCGAGGCGTTAACAAGGGGCCCTTCCTATGCAGGAAGCGTTAAGAAGGGTCCCTTGCTTACAGGTGGATGCGGGTGTTCTTGGGGTCGTAGAGGGGGCGTAGGGAGCAGCGGGCCGGCGCGATGCGCTCGGCGACCTCGACTGTCCACTCGCCGCTGTCCAGCCAGGTCTGGTCCAGGGCGGCGCCGTCCTCGCGAGCCAGCATCGCCAGGCCGACCGCGCCGCCCAGCGTGAAGCCGTAGGAGGCCGCGCGGATGTAGCCCACCGGCACGCCGTCGCGGCGGACGACCTCGCCGTGGAAGAGCAGCGGGTCCGGGTCGGTCAGCAGGACCTGGACCAGGCGGCGGCTCAGCGGCCCGGCGGCCTTGCGGGCCAGCACCGCGTCGCGGCCGACGAAGCCGCCCGGCTTGTCCAGCGCGACCGCGAAGCCGAGGCCGGCCTCCAGCACCGAGTCCGTGTTGTCGATGTCGTGGCCGTAGTCCCGGTAGCCCTTCTCCATCCGCAGGCTGGACAACGCCTTCAGGCCGGCGTGCCGCAAACCGACGGCCGCACCGGCCGCGGTCAGCCGGTCGTACACGTGGATCGCCTGCTCCGCAGGGATGTAGAGCTCGTAGCCGAGCTCACCCAGGTAGGTGATCCGGACGCAGAGCACGCGGGCGAAGCCCAGGTCGATCTCGCGGGCCGTGCGGAACGGGAACGCCTCGTTGGACAGGTCGGCGCTGGTCACGGACTGGAGCAGCTCGCGCGAGCGCGGACCCTGGATGTTGAGCTGCGCGTAGCCGCCGGTGACGTCGGTGACGAACGCGTGCCTGTTAGCGAACGAACGTTCCATCATTTTGAGTGCATGCCGGTGTGCCGTGTCCGAGGCGACCACCCAGAACTCGTCGTCGGCCAGCTTCGTGACGGTGAGGTCGGCCTCCAGCGTGCCGGCCTCGTTGAGCCATTGGGTGTACGTGATCCGCCCGGCCTCGCCGTCCACCACGCCGGCCGACAGGTGGTCGAGTGCGGCACCCGCCTCGTCGCCGCGCACGACGTATTTCGACATGAACGACATGTCCATCAGGATCACGCCCTCGCGGGCGGCCCGGTGCTCGTCGGCCCAGTAGGGGAACCAGTTCTGCCGGCCCCAGGACAGGCGTTCCACCTCGGGCCGCACGCCCTCTGGGGCGTACCAGTCGGCGCCTTCCCAACCACTCACGTCGCGGAAGTAGGCGCGCTGCTCGACCAGGCGCGAATGGACCGGCGAGAGCTTCGCGCCGCGCGCGGTCTTCATCGACAGGCCCGGGAAGTGGGTGGCGTAGACCTTGCCCAACGACTCGACGGTACGCGTCGCGCGATAGTCCGGTGTGGACTGGTAGCGCTCCAGCCGGTCGATGTTCATGCCCGTCACGTCGACGTCCGGCTGCCCGTCGACGATCCACTGGGCCAGCGCCCGGCCGATCCCGCCGCCGGTCAGGATGCCGATCGAGTTGAGCCCGGCCGCGACGAAGTAGTTGCGCAGCTCCGGCGCCTCGCCGAAGACGGGCGACAGGTCCGGGGTGAACGACTCGGGGCCGCAGAAGAAGGTGCGCACGCCCACCTCGCCGGTGATCGGCACGCGGGCCATCGCCTTTTCGAGGTACGGCGCCATCCGGTCCCAGTCCGGCGGGATCGTGCCGAACGAGAACGACTCCGGCACCCGGTCGACATGCCAGGGCGCGCACTCCGCCTCGAAGAGCCCGACCATCAGGCCGGCGCCCTCCTCGCGGTAGTAGCCGTACGACGACGGGTCCTCCAGCACCGGCAGGTCGCCGGACACGCCGTCGATCGGTTCGGTGATCAGGTAGTAGTGCTCGGCGGCCTGCAGCGGGATGCTCACCCCGGCCTGTTCGCCGAGCTGGCGCGCCCACATGCCGGCGCAGTTGACGACGTACTCGGCCTCGATGTCGCCCTGCGGTGTGCGTACACCCGTCACGGTTTGGCCGTTCCGCAGAACGCCGGTGACCGGCACTCCCTCGATGATCGTCGCGCCGCGCAGCCGGGCTCCCTTGGCCAGCGCCATCGTCACGTCGACCGGGTTGGCCCGGCCGTCGTCGGCGACGTAGAAGCCGGCCAGCAGGTCGTCGGTCTTGGCGAGCGGGAACAGCTCCTTGATCTCGCCGGGACTGATCTCCTGCACGTCGATGCCGCAGTAGCGGTTGAACGCCGAGACCCGGCGATATTCCTCCAGCCGGTCCGCGTCGGCGGCCACCTCGATGAAGCCGACCTGCTTGAGCCCGGTCGCCTGGCCGGTCTCCGCCTCCAGCCGGGCGTACAGATCACGGGTGTACTTGCGCATCTCGGTCGAGGTCTCGGACAGCGAGCCGAAGGTGACCATGAGCCCGGCCGCGTGCCAGGTGGTGCCCGAGGTCAGTTTGTCCCGTTCGAGCAGCACGATGTCGGTCCAGCCGAGTGCGGCCAGGTGGTACGCGACCGACGTGCCGATCACCCCACCGCCGATTACCACGACGCGCGCACGCTCCGGAATACCCACTTCGCCACCTCTCCGAGTCCGACGATGGTAAACACAGCGCCGTGCGGAATGAGGTGGAGCCGTGAAGATCACGACGCGGAATGCGACGTTCCAGCAGTGGCAGGCGCTGTTGACCAACCGGAGCAAACGGCACCGGGCGGGCGAGTTCCTGGTGCAGGGGGTACGCCCGATCAGCCTCGCGGTCGAGCACGGCTGGGAGGTCCGACAGTTGATCTTCCCGGCCGGGCGGCGGCTCTCAGACTGGGCCGCGTCGCTGCTCGAGAAGGTTCCCGAGCCGGTGGAGATGGACCCTGAGCTGCTGGCCGAGCTGGGGGAGAAGGAAGAGGCCGAGCTTGTCGCCGTGGTCGGGCTGCCGCCGGACCGGCTCGACCGGCTGGGCCACCACGTCCCGGACCGGGCGGGGGCGCCGCTCTACGTGGTCTTCGACCGGCCGACCTCACCCGGCAACCTGGGCACGCTGATCCGGTCGGCGGACGCCTTCGGCGCCGAAGGGCTGATCGTCAGCGGGCACGCGGCCGACCCGTACGACCCGAGGGCCGTGCGGGCCAGCACCGGATCGATCTTCGCGTTGCCGGTGGTGCGGATGGGCGCGGCCGCCGAGGTGCTGGAGTGGGCGGCGCCGCTGCGCCTGGTCGGGACCGACGAACGGGCCACCGTCGACGTCGCGGACGCGGACCTGCGCGGACCGACGCTGCTCCTCGTCGGCAACGAGACGCAGGGCCTGAGCAGCGCCTGGCGGCAGGCCGCCGACGAGATGGTCCGCATCCCGATCGGGGGAGCGGCGTCGTCGCTCAACGCGGCGGCCGCGGCCACGATCGTGCTCTACGAGGCGTCCCGGCAGCGCACCCGACGCGAGCCATAGCCGTCTATCCTGCTGGCCGTGATCTCTGAGCGGGCCCGCGGTTGGCTCGGCACCGCCGCGCTTTTCGGCACCGGCCGGGCGGCGCTGTTCGAGGGCTTCGCCCCTCCGGACTCAGCCCTGACCGGGCAGCTCGGCGAGGTGACGCCGCAGATCGCGTTCGCCGCCCTGGCGGTCGCCGGCGGTGCGGTGGTGGCCGCACGGTTCGCCATCGACGACCGGTTGCGCCGGGGGATGGCCGGCGTCACGGCGGTGACGGCGGTGCCGTTGCTGATCCAGGCGGTCGTCGCGTTGCCCAACCCGTACCTTGTGCTCGGGTTCGCCGTCGCGGTGGTGGGGCTGGTCGGACTGGCCGTGGCGCTCTGGGAGCCCGCCCACACCGTGAAACCCTGGCCGCGCGTCAAACCGGACGAGGCGGCCAACACGTGGGGCCTGATCGCGTCAGTTCCGCTGTTCTTCCTGATCGTGGTCGTCTCGTCCCCCGACGCGAGCGACATCGGACCAGCGTTGCGCCCGTTCGTGGTCGCCCTGGCCGTGATCGCGTTCGTGTTCGCGGCAACGATCACCGTGTTGGCTTACAACGCGAACCGGCGGCCGAGGTTGCGCGAGGGGATTGCCGGCCCGGCGGTCGCGGGCGGCATCGCGTTCGGCCTCGCCGCCGTGGTGCCGCTGGGCGGCGAGCAGGCCCTGCGCATGGTCGGAATGATGCTGTGCGCGGGCGCGGTCGGGATGATCGGGCTCGGCCTCTCCCTGGGTCGCTACCGGGTCTCCGCTTAGCGCACTCCCACCACCGCGGCGTCGGTGCCGCCGCGCCAGGCCAGGCCGACCTCCTGGAAGCCGGCCTTGCGCAGGGCCGCCTCGTGCCAGGTGGCCGGGGGAGTCCAGTCGTTGTGCTCCGAGCTGGAGAAGATCTTCTTACGCTCCGTGTACGGGGCCGCCAGGATCTCGTCCCGGCTGACCAGCTCCCACCAGCCCGGCCAGGACATCGCGGCGCCGGCGGCGTAGCGGGCGTTGCGGCGGCCGCGGGCCCGGTCACGGAGGGTGCTGCTCAGCACCGGCAGGCCTTCGTCCGGCATGTGGTCGGCGTTGATCAACACGCCGCCGGGCCGGATCAGGTGGGCGACCTCGCCGTAGAGGGCAGCCAGTCGGTCCTGGTCGAGCCAGTGCAGCGCGGTGGCGCTGAGCACCGCGTCGTAGCCGTCGTGGGGCAGGTCGGCGGTCCACGACGGCGAGCGCAGGTCGGTGGTGACGATCGCGGTGCGGTCGTCGAGGCTGGCGCGGGCGATGGTGAGCAGCACCGGGTCGACGTCGACCAGGGTGGTGGTGCCGCGGGGGAAGCGGCGCAGGGTCCGCAGCGAGATCGAACCCGTGCCGCCGGCCAGGTCGAGCACCCGGGGCGCCGGGCCGGCGACGGCCTCGACGATGTCCAGCATCGCGGTGAACCGCTCCTCGCGGTCCGGGAGGAACGCCTCCTGCTGGCGGTCCCAACTCTCCTGCCAGGCGGACGCGTCAAGGTAAGGACTCATAGCAGTCACACTAGTTACATGCGTCGCGGGGTGTCCAGCGGTTGTTCGCTCCGAGCGAAACGCGGCGACACGATCGCGAGATAGCGTCGGTCGGGTGACAGAGAACCTGCCTCGTACGGTCGGGGAGTTGCGGGCCGCCGGCTACACCTATCGGACGGTCAAGGAGGAACTCCGGGCCAACCTGTTGGAGCGGATGCGCACCAACCAACCCCGTTTTCCCGGCATCGTCGGCTACGACCAGACGGTGCTGCCCGAGGTCGAGCGGGCCATTCTGGCCGGTCACGACATGGTGCTGCTCGGTGAGCGCGGCCAGGGCAAGACCCGGCTGATCCGGTCGCTGGTGGACCTGCTCGACGAGTGGACACCGGTGATCCCCGGCTCCGAGATCAACGAACACCCGTTGCACCCGCTGACCCCGTCGTCGCGCCGTCTTGCCGAGGAGAAGGGCGACGATCAGCCGGTCGCCTGGCTGCACCGCTCGATGCGCTACGGCGAGAAGCTGGCCACGCCGGACACCAGCGTCGGCGACCTGGTCGGCGACGTCGACCCGATCCGGGTCGCGCAGGGCCGCACCCTCGGCGACCCGGAGACCATCCATTTCGGACTCGTGCCGCGCACCAACCGTGGCATTTTCGCCGTCAACGAGCTGCCCGACCTCGCCGAGCGGATCCAGGTCAGCCTGCTCAACGTGCTGGAGGAGCGGGACATCCAGATCCGCGGCTACCAGCTCCGGCTGCCGCTCGACGTGCTGTTGGTGGCCAGCGCCAACCCCGAGGACTACACCAACCGCGGGCGGATCATCACGCCGCTCAAGGACCGGTTCGGTGCCGAGATCCGCACCCACTACCCGCTGGAGCTCGACCTCGAGCTCGACCTGGTCCGCCAGGAGGCCGCGTTGGTGGCCGCCGTACCCGATCACGTACTAGAGGTCCTGGCGCGGTTCGCCCGCCTGGTCCGCGAGTCGCCCTCGGTCGACGCCCGCTCCGGGGTCTCCGCGCGGTTCCCGATCGCGGCGGCTGAGACCGTCGCCGCCTCCGCGCTGCGCCGGTCCGGCCTGCTCGACGAGGCCGAGGCGGTGGCCCGGATCGGCGACGCCGAGTCGGTGACCAGCACCCTCCGGGGCAAGGTCGAGTTCGAGAGCGGGGAGGAGGGCCGCGAGGTCGAGATCCTCGGCCACCTGCTGCGCACCGCGACGGCCGAGACCTTCCGTGCCCGGCTGGCCGGGCTCGACCTGTCGAGCTTCGTCAACCTGGTCGCCGAGGGCGACATCGTGGAGACCGGCGAACTCGTGCCGGCCGACGAGATCCTCCGCCAGGTCGGCACCCTGCCAGGACTGGCCAAGGTGCTTGACCGGCTGGGCCTGGGCGACGCGCCGACCCGTGGCGAGGCGGCCGCCGGCGTCGAGTTCGTGCTCGAAGGACTGCACCTGACCCGGCGGATGTCCAAGGTCAGCGGCGACGGACGCACGATGTACGGCAGCCGGGAATGAAGCGCAACCGCTACGGCGTCTGGTCGGGCGGGCCCGACCCGCTGGCGCCACCGTACGACGTCCGCGGCGCGGTCGACGACGTCGGCGCCGAGGTGCTGGAGGGCGGCTCGCTGCGGGACGCTTTGCGCAACCTGCTGCGCCGCGGCCCTGGGGATCGGGGTGGCCTCGATGACCTCCAGGCCCGCGCCCGCCGGATGCGCCGGGACGCGATGCGCCGCGGGCAGCTCGACGGCGCGGTGACCCGGGCGCAGCAGCTTCTCGACCAGGCCCTCGCTGCCGAACGAGAGGCCCTGGCTGCGCAGGACGACGACACCGCCCGCTTCAACGAGGCGGTTCTGGACAACTTGCCTCGGTCGACCGCGCGTGCCGTCGAGGAGCTGTCCGACTACGAGTGGGCCAGCGAGGAGGGTCGGCAGCGTTATCAGGAGATCCTCGACGGGCTCCGGCGCGAGGTGGTCGAGCAGCGGTTCCGCGGCATGCGGGAGTCGCTCCAGGACCCGGCCGCCCAGCAGGCCGTCGCGGAGATGATGCGCGACCTCAACGCGCTGCTCGCCTCGCACGCCCGTGGCGAGGACACCACCGACCAGTTCGCCGAGTTCATGCGGCGGCACGGCGAGTACTTCCCGGAGCAGCCGTCGACCGTTGACGAGCTGGTCGACGCCCTGGCCCGGCGGGCGGCGGCCGGCGAGCGGCTCATGCGGTCGCTCTCGCCGCAGCAGCGCGACGAGTTGGCCTCGCTGATGCAGCAGGCACTCGGCAACGGTGACCTGGCCCGGGAGATGGGCGCGCTCAACGACAACCTGCGCGCGCTGCGCCCCGACCTGGCCTGGGACCGCCGGGAGCGGATGCGTGGGGAGGAGCCGCTCGGGTACGGCGAGGCGACGGGCGCACTGGAAGAGATCGGCGAGCTGGACGACCTGATCGACCAACTCGGCCAGGAGCACCCCGGCGCGACCCTGGACGACGTCGACGTGGAGGCGGTCGCGCGTGCCCTTGGGCGCTCGGCGGCTGACGACGTCCGTCGGCTGCAGGAGCTGGAGCGGGAGATGCGCCGGCAGGGTTGGGTGACTCGCACTGCCGAGGGCCTCACTCTGTCGCCGAAGGCGCTGCGCCGGCTTGGTGGCACCGCCCTGCGCCGGGTGTTCGCGGACCTCACCGCGGGCCGGCGCGGGCAGCACGACCTGCGCGACGCGGGCGCGGCGGGCGAGGTGACGGGGGCTTCCCGGGCCTGGGAGTACGGCGACGAGCAGCCGCTGGACGTCGTCCGCACTTTGACTCGGGCGGTGGCCCGGGGCGGCGCGGGCGTGCCGGTCAAGCTGGAGGTCGAGGACTTCGAGGTCGTGGAGACCGAGCGGCGTGCCTCGGCGGCCGTGGCGCTCTGCGTCGACCTGTCGTTCTCGATGGTGTCCGAGGGCCGGTGGGGTCCGATGAAGCAGACCGCGCTGGCCCTGTCGCATCTGGTCGCGACCCGGTTCCCACAGGACGCCCTGCAGATCATCGGCTTCGGCCGCTCGGCGGCGTCGCTGTCACAGGCGGAGCTCGCCGCCATCGAGCCGGACTACGAGCAGGGCACCAACCTGCACGACGCGCTCCGCAAGGCCGGCCGGCACCTGCGCAAGCATCCCGGGGCCGAGCCGGTCGTGCTGGTGGTCACCGACGGCGAGCCGACCGCCCACGTCGACGAGGACGGCTATCCGGTCTTCATGTGGCCGCCGACCCGCGAGACGATCACCGCGACCGTGCAGGAGGTCGACCGGCTGACCAGGTACGGCGCCACGCTCAACCTGTTCATGCTCGGCGAGGACGCCGGGCTGCGCCGGTTCGTGGACGCGGTGGCCCGGCGCAGCGGCGGCCGGGTGTTCACCCCGTCCTCCGGCGACCTCGGCGCGTACGTGGTCTCGGACTACATCCGCGCCCGGCGCGGGCGGCGAGGGAGCCGGGCCGCTTAGCCTCCGGCGGTGGTCGGGGGCGGCGAGGCCGGAGCGGTGGCCGGTGGGGTCGCGGGCGGCGGCGCGTCGTCGCCGGCGAAGACTCCGGTCGCGAACAGGATGCCGAGGAGGACTCCGATGGCGCCGATCGCCACGGCGCCGATCATCATCGGGTCGCGGGCGGGTGGCGGGGTGCCGGGGCGGCCGCCGCGGGTGGGCCGCCCGGTGCCCGTGCCGCTGCCGCCTCCGCCGTAGACCGGGCCGCCGGTCGGGGGCCCGCCATAGGTCGGGCCCGGGCCGCCGTAGCCGGGCCCGCCGCTGGTGGGGTTGCCGTAGGTCGGTCCGCCGCTTGTGGGGCTGCCGTATGTAGGGCCGCCGCTGGTGGGGTTGCCGTAGGTGGGTCCGCCGCTTGTGGGGTTGCCGTAGGTCGGTCCGCCGCTTGTGGGGCTGCCGTAAGTCGGTCCGCCGCTGGTGGGGCTGCCATACGTCGGCCCGCCGCTGGTGGGACCGCCACTGGTCGGGTTGCCATAGGTTGGCTCGCCATAGGTTGGCTCGCCACTGGTCGGGTTGCCGTAAGTCGGCGCGCCGCCGGTCGGGCTGCCGTAGGTGGGTCCGCCGCTGGTCGGGCTGCCGTAGGTCGGCGCGCCGCTGGTCGGGCTGCCGTAAGTGGGGCCGCCGCTCGTGGGGCCGCCACTCGTAGGCCCGCCGCTGGTCGGGCCGCCGTAGACGGCGCCGCCGCTGGTCGGTTCGGCGCGGCCGGGACCTCCACTGGCTGGCGCGGTCGGGTCGCCGTAGCCGGGGCCGCCGTACACCCGGCCGTCCGGTCGCTCCTGCGGTTGCATGGCAGGCATAGTCGCCTATCCCGGCACTCTCTCGCCAGTGGGAGGGCGGAACGTGCGACGGTACGTGGTCGGCGACACACCGATCGCGGCGTGCAACTGTTGCCTCAACGCCGCCGCCGTGCCGAAGCCGGCGTGCCGGGCGACCTGGTCGACGGCGAGCACCGTGGTCTCAAGCAGCCGGCGCGCGTGGTCGGTGCGCTGCTGCAACAGCCAGCGGGCCGGGCTCACCCCGGTCTCCTCGCGGAACCGGCGGGTGAACGTCCGCACGCTCATGTTGGCGTGCGTGGCCATCGCGGCCAGCGTCACGGATTCGTCGAGCCGTTCGAGCGTCCAGGACCGGGTCGCCGCCGTGGACGCCGCGCCGTCGCCGGCCGGCAGCGCCCGCTCGATGAACTGCGCCTGACCGCCGTCCCGCCAGGGCGGCACCACGCAGCGCCGGGCAGCCGTGTTGGCCACCGCCGCGCCGTGGTCCCGGCGGATCACGTGGAGGCAGAGGTCGATCCCGGCGGCCACCCCCGCCGAGGTGAGGATGTCGCCGTCGTCGACGAAGAGCACGTCCGGATCGAGGTCGACGGCGGGGTGGAAGCGGCGGAACCGATCCGCGTACGCCCAGTGCGTGGTGGCCCGTCGCCCGTCGAGGAGTCCGGCGGCGGCCAGCACGAACGAACCTGTGCAGATCGACATCAGCCGGGCACCACGGGCGTGTGCTCTGCGGAGTGCGTCGGCGACCGCCGGGTCGAGCGTGCCCTCGGTGAGCGCCGGCCCGTCGTGGATGCCGGGCACGATCACCGTGTCGGCCGTCTCGGTCAGCGCCAGGTCGTGGTCGGGGTGCACGGTGTAGCCGGCGGTGCAGCGGACCGGCCGCCCGCCCGCGGTGCACGTGCCGACCTCGTAGAAGTCCCGGTTGTCGGCGTCGCGGGCGGTGCCGAAGACCTGCGCGGGCGTGCCGAGGTCCAGGCCGACCACGTGGTCGACGGCGAGGACGGCGATGCGATGGGTCATGGCCGGATTATTGCGCATGATGGCTGTCGGGCCACTCGCGGAGCGTACCCGGAATCGCTCATTCTTCTTGACGTGCGCCGTCTCGTTCATCCTGCCTGGCTCGTGGCCGCTGTCGCCTTCGTCGCGCTGATCGGCGCGGCCGGGTTCCGTGCCACGCCGAGCGTCATGCTCCACCCACTGCACGCCGAGTTCGGGTGGCCGCTGGCGACGATCTCGGCCGCCGTGTCGGTCAACCTCCTGCTCTTCGGACTCACCGCGCCGTTCGCCGCCGCGCTGATGGACCGGTTCGGCATCCGCCGGGTGGTCGCGGCCGCGCTGGTGCTGGTCTCCCTGGGCAGCGGGCTGACGGTCTTCATGCGCACCAGCGTCGAGCTGATCCTCCTGTGGGGCGTGCTGGTCGGCGTCGGCACCGGCTCGATGGCGCTGGCGTTCGTCGCGACGGTTACCGGCCGCTGGTTCGTCAAGCGCCGCGGACTGGTGACCGGGGTGCTCACCGCCGGCGGCGCGACCGGCCAATTGATCTTCCTTCCGGTCCTCGCGTACCTGATCGAGCAGTCGAGCTGGCGGGCCGCGTCGCTGGTGGTCGCCGGCGCCGCCCTGACGGTCGTACCCCTGGTGCTGTGGCTCTTGCGCGACCACCCGAGCGACCTCGGCCTGCCCGCCTACGGCGCGACCGAGGTCGTGCCGCCGGTGCCGGCCGGCGGCGCCGCCCGGCGCGCGCTCGGTGCGCTGCGGGACGCCGCGAAGACGCGGGCCTTCTGGCTGCTCGCCGGCGGCTTCGCGATCTGCGGCGCGACCACCAACGGCCTGGTCGGCACGCACTTCATCCCGGCGGCGCACGACCACGGCATGACCGAGACGACGGCGGCGTCGCTGCTCGCGCTGGTCGGATTGTTCGACATCGCCGGCACGATCGCCTCGGGTTGGCTGACCGACCGGTTCGACAGCCGGATCCTGCTCGGTGGCTACTACGCGCTGCGGGGCGGCTCGCTGTTGCTGCTGCCGGCGCTGTTCGGCGACGCCGTGCGCCCGTCGATGGTGGTGTTCATCCTGTTCTACGGCCTGGACTGGGTCGCGACGGTGCCGCCGACGGTCGCGCTGTGCCGCGAGTACTTCGGCGATCGCGGCGCCGTCGTGTTCGGCTGGGTGTTCGCGTCACACCAGATCGGCGCCGCGGTGGCGGCATCGGCGGCCGGCATCGTGCGCGACCAACTCGGCAACTACGACCTGGCCTGGTACGTGGCTGGGCTGCTGGCGATCGGCGCCGCCGGTCTGTCGCTGATGCTGTTCCGCCGCCGCACGGTCGCGTTCACACCGGCTATGGCTGGAGCACCCGGATCCGTTCCACGGTGACCAGCGCCTGAAGCCGGCCGAGCGGCGTGCCGTCGCGGGCCAACTGCTGGCCTTCGAGCCAGACCTCACCCTCGTAGAAGCCGGACAGGTCGTCGCGCACCTTTTCCACGCGGAGGAACAAGGTGTGCGGCGATCCGGTGAACTTCCAACTGCCGGGCGGGCATTCGATCACATTGCCAGCGTCGATCATGATTGCCGCCCCCGGCCCGCCGGTGGATTTCGCCGCTTCCGACTGGTCATGTGTTGAATGTTGGGCTTGAGCCTTCCCAAACGCAATGTTGCGGAGCAGAATTCCGCCCACGCGGTACGAAGACGCAATGATCTGCTGGTGTCCACTACGGAATCGCTGTTCGGGGAGGAACGAACATGCCGACCGAAGACCACGGTTCGACTGTTCCGCGCCGACAGCTCGGCCGATATCTGAGAAGGGCTCGCGAAGACGCCCAGGTCACGGTAAAAGCGGCGGCGGATGCGCTGGAATGGTCGACGCCAAGGATCTGGCGGATCGAAAATGGAACAGTAGGCATGCGCGCCCTCGACGTCAAGGCGATGTGCGAGCTTTACGCCGCGTCCGCCGATCTGACGACAGCCCTGATGGCGCTCGCCCGCGAAACCAAAGCGAAGGGCTGGTGGCAGTCGTACGGGGACGCACTGCCGAGCTGGTTCGAGTTGTATGTGGGCCTGGAGTCGGCGGCGAGTCGGATTCGGTATCTGCAGACGGACATCGTGCCGGGTCTTTTGCAGACGAAGGCGTACACCCGAGAGGTGATCGCCCTGGACCATCCGGAGTTGGCTGAGGAGGAGCAGGAGCGGCGCCTCGCGGTCCGGATGGAGCGGCAGAACCTGCTGGTCCGCCGGGTGCCCGCGGCGCCGTCGCTGGAGGTGATCCTGAGCGAGGCGGTGCTGCGTCGTCCCATCCGGGACCGCGCGGCCATGGCCGGGCAGTTGCGCTATCTGGCTGAGTCGAATGATCGTCCGAATGTCACCGTGCGTTATCTCCCGCTCTCCGTCGGTCTCCACCATTGGGCATCGACCGGCGGTTTCGCGATTCTCGACTTCCCCGAACAGCGCGGCCGCGATCCCGAGCCACCGACGGTCTACAGCGACGGCCCCACCGGCGCTCTCTACCTCGACAAGACCCGAGAGGTGGATATGTACGAGTCAATCTGGCGAAGCGCTTCCGAGCGAGCGGATGACCGTGCACAATCGACTCGCGCAATCCGGGCGCTCTCGGAGGAGTTGTACAATGAGTGACGAAGCAGTCACCTGGACGAAGTCGACTTATAGCGGTGCCAACGGCGGGTGCGTCGAATGGGCAACGCTGGACAGCGAGATCGGCGTCCGCGACTCGAAAGACAAGACCGGCCCCGTTCTCACCTTCAGCCGCACGGCCTGGCAGTCCTTCGTGGACGCCACCAGCCGCGGCGACTGCACGCCAGACGCGTAACGCACGTCGGCTGACCGTACGGTTCGCACGAGACCCGCGAAGTATTCGCGGGTCTCGGCGTCCGTCGAGTAGATCAACGTGCCGCGCATGCCCCGGGTCAGCAGCACCTTGTAGGTGTTGCGGATCAGCCGGTCGGCATCGGTGCCCTTGGTGAGTGCCGGGTCCTTCGAGGCACTCGGGACAGTGGTCAACCGGCCGTCGCGGGCGACGAGGTCGGGGCCGAGGATGACGCCGGACCACTCGTACTCAAATCCTTGCGCGGTGTAGACGCAACCCACCTGCCCGAACCCGGCTGGATCGGTCGCCCAGAAGGCACTGCCTGGTGCGCCGCCGACGTTGCGTTCGCTGTTGGCGTTCCACGGCCGGGCCCAGTCGCCGATCCGCACGTCGTCGACCAGCGAGTCGTCGGGCTGCGGTTTGCTCCACCGCCAGCAGTATCCGGCCGACATCCGGGCGGTGAGACCCCGTGCGTTCTGCTCCGCGAGGAACGCCTCCATCTCGGCCGGAGAGGCGGCGACCCGGAGGTCGAAGCGGCCGTCACCCTCCCAGACGTGCGGCTTCTCTCCCTCCAGGCCCAGGAGGGCGAGCACCCACTCCTCGTAGGCCTGCGAGCCGCCGCAACGGAACTGGTCGTGCAGCGAGACGAGATCCACCTTGATGCCAAGTTGTTCGGCGTGTGCGGAGATCACGTCGATCGTGCCCTGCTCGCCCGGGCGGACCACCTGATGTTCGTCGAGCAGGAAGACGGGCACGCGCGCAGCGGCCATCAGCTCGTCGACCTGCGGTCGCCCGGCGCGCAGTGCCCTCGATGTCCAGCGGTTGGCGGACGTCTCCCGCACCCGATGCGCCTCGTCGCACAGCAGGACGTCGAGGTCGTTCGGCGTGGCCGCCATGAAGCTGTTGAAGTATTTGAACAGCTTCTGATGGTGCGTCGAACCGCGTCCGGCGTACTTGCGCAGGGTCTGCGTGAACGAACGGGACCCGGTGGCATGCACAACCGCACGTCCCTGACGGGCCAGCTCGCCCATGATCGAAAGCGCGATCACGCTCTTGCCGCTTCCCGGACCGCCTTCGACCACGACCACCCGTTTGCTGTTGGCCACTCGCGCCCTCTCGACGGCACGCATGACGAGCTCGTAGGCGACGTGCTGTTCGTCCAGCAACGTGAAATGCGACCGCTGCTGGATCTCCTCGGCCGCGTGCTGGAGGAGAAGCCGGCTCGGACGCACCGCGCTCGTGAGGAACCGGTCCGCGGCGCCGGCTCCGCTTGCCGGAGCGAGATGCGTCTGGAGGTACTCGAGAAACTCACCGCGTCGCTGCTGGGTGAAGACGCGGCTCCGTTCCGTCGGAGGCAGGGCGAAGAGGTCGCGCACGTCATCGTCGGCGGCGTTGTGGAGATAGGCCGCGCCCCGTACGGCGTCCGGCGTCTGCGCGAGCACCCCCAGGAAGCCGGTGAGGTAGTCGCAGTAGTCGGCGACCTGCACCCCAGGGTGCAGTTGCGGTTCCGACATGTGCCTCACCATGACGAGGTGCGCGGAGTCGTCGGCAGCCTTAGCCCAAGACCACTGCTTGAGCTCGATTACGACGTAGGAGTCCGCTCCGGTGCGCGGGTGCACGCCGGCGAGCACGGCATCGACCCGCCTGCTGGTCAGCGGCAGTTGGTATTCGCAGAGCATTTCGACCTGCGCGAGCCCAGCGTCGTTGAGATCCTGCGCGAGCGCCCCGAGACTGTTCGTCCACGCCTTGTGTTCGGCAGGGCTCACTCGCATCCCGATATGGTCGGTGATCGCGTTGACCAGGACGCCGGTGGTCGCCTGGCGCAGGACGCTCGCGGCGGACGCGCGGAACGTCGACATCGGAAATTGCCCCCAGGCAGCACGAAGTAATCGTGCGGATGGGGGGCATATCCGTTACGCGGAAGCCCGTCGGACCGCTCGTTGGTTCCGCCGACTGTAACCGGGCCGACCGAAGGGTGACTATTACTCGGCGGGCTGATCGGTCGCCTTGTCGGCCGAGCCGCGAACCCGTTCGGCCGGATAGCGGCGGGCCGAGTCGTCCAGCTTGGCGTGCGCTGCGGCGACCAGGTCGATGCCGAGGACGCCCGCCAGCCGGGTCAGGTAGATCATGACGTCGCCGATCTCGGCTCGTACCCGGTCGGCGCGTTGTTCGTCGGTCAGAACTGTCGCCGACTCGGCTGCCGTCAGCCACTGAAACTCGGCGGTCAGCTCACCGACCTCGCCGGCCAGCGCCATGACCAGGTTCTTCGGCGTGTGGAACTGGTCCCAGTCCCGTTCGTCAGCGAACGCGGCGAGACGGGCGGTCAGCGCCGCCAGGTCGTGGTCCATGAGCCGTGACGCTAGTCGAGCCGCCAGGCTTCGCTTTCGGTGGCGACCAGGAGGCGGACGTCCGCGGATGCGCAGATGGCTGGCCAGGTGTCGTCCTCGATCCCGCTGACGAGCAGGTAGGCCTGCGGGCGCCCGTCGCTCTCCAGCCGGTGCCGGTGGTCGAGGAGTTGGCCGAGGCCGAGGCGCAGCCGGTCGGCCTCGCTCGGGCCGAGGGCGCTCTTCGCCTCCGCGATGTGCAGTCGGCCGTCCGGGGTGCGCCAGGCCAGGCCGACGTCGGGATCGGTGGGCTGGAACGGCTTGATGCCGAAGTCGTTGAGTCGGGTCATCAGCAGCACCATCAGGCGGTCGTGCTCGTCGCGGGCGGCCTCCTGGGCCTCCGGGTCAATGGCCTGCCATTCGGGGAAGGCGCCTGGGATCGGGCGGCCCGGGTGTCCGTGCGTCTCGTCCAGCGGGGGAATCGGCAGGTTCGCCGGGTCGGGCAGGGACAGGGCCTCGGCGGCGGCCCAGGCTTCCTCGGCCAGGTCCGGGTCGTAGCTTCTCTGCCACGCGAACTGGCCGGTGGCGACCAGGCGGGCGTTCATCAGCCGGATCGCCTCGCCGACCGCGGGCTGGTCCAGGAACCACAGCAGGCCGTCGATGTCGGGGCAGTGGTAGACGGTCGCGTCCTCGGCGAACGTGCGCAAACCGTCGGTGCGCCGGGTGATGCCGAACTTGGTGAGGTCCTCGGCGCGCAGCGAGCCCTCGGCGAGGGCCCGGCTGACCGGCGTGTCGGCCATTCGGAAGATGGTGGTGATCCGGCCGTCGTCGAAGTAGCTGATCTCGGCCGCCCAGCACATGCCGACGGTCAGCCGGAACCAGCGTTCGGCGCCGTTCGCGTACGGGGTGAGCAGCCAGTGCTGGCCCGCGGACTCGGCGGCGGCCGGGATCGTGGTGCGGATGACGATGCCGGCGATGCCCAGTGCGACCTCGCGCAGGCTCTTCGCGTCGGCATCGTTGATCGCGCGGATCAGCCCCGGCAGGCGCGGTCCCGCGGACGGGAGCGCGCCGAACGGCTGCGGTTCGCCGTCGGCCCGGACCACCCAGTCGGCCAGCGCCTCGCGGGTCATGTAGGACCAGAAGCCGGATGTACGGTTCGCGAACTCGGCCGCCAGCGACTGGCTGTTCATGACGCTCCAGAGGGGAAGACACAGGAAATGCGATAATTGCAGGCAGGAGCCCGGTGTCTCCACTTTGTCCTTCCTTTGAGGGACTACCCCGGGTCGCGGCGTTTTCACCTTTTCGTGGGTCAGCGCGGCCAGACGCCGAAGCTGAAGGAGTCGGCGCACAGCACATGTGCGACGCTCGTCACGCACGTCGGTGGAGCGGTCCAGGTCTCGGATCGACCGATGACACGGGTACGCGCGCTGATGGCGTCGAACAGCCCGATCAGCTGTTGGCGCGAGCTGTCGTACCGCCAGACCAGCAGTTCCGAACCATCGATGACGCCGAGGGCTCGCCACGGTGCCGGGTCGGCGCGGACCTGGCCGTTGCGAGGGTCGACGACCACCGTGCCCGGTCCGTCGAAGCCCTCGAACGTCTTCGCGACGAACATGTGCTCGTCGTCGACCGGCGCGGACAGGTAGCGCTCGGCGACCTTCCAGGCCTGCCGTCCGGTCAGCCGGTCCAGCGCGACCGTGCCCCGGTCGTTGAGGTGGCAGATGTAGCGACCGCAGTCGCCGAACGCGGAGAGGATTCCGATCAGGGGGATGGGCCGGCGCCAGAGCCAGCGACCATCTCCTGTGTCGTACGCGGAGATCATGTTTGTCTCGTCCACGACGAGCGCGGTGTTGCCGGCGACGGTGGCGCTGACGGGAGCCGCGGTGGTCTGCCGGGGCACCTGGGCGACGATCCGGCCGCTGTTCAGGTCGCGTACCCGCAGCAGGTCCGCGACCACCTCGACCTGGTCGGAGTGCAGCGGCCCGGCCGCTCCGGCGACGATCGCGGTCGGCTCCAGCTCGACCGTCCAGCGTGGAATGCCGTCGGCGACCGCCAGCCCGTGCAGCGGTATCGCGTCGCCTTCCATGGGCCCGTTGACGACGAGCACGTCGCCGGTGCGGCCGACGAAGCGGGTCTGCCGGTGCCAGCGGACTTCGCCGGTCGCCGCGTCGAGCACCTCGACCGAGGGACGCTGACCGACGTCGACGGTGGCGACGCCGAGCCGGTCGCCGGCGATGACGAAGAGCGAGGCGAGGCCGACTACCCGTCTTGCCCAGAGTTGCGTGCCGTCGCTGAGTCGGTAAGCGCGCACGGTGTTGTTGCCGGAGACGTAGGCGCGGCCGCTGTCCAGCGCCATCGCCTCGGCCGTACCCACCCGCATGAAGATCGGGTCGAGCGAGTCGGGCCGCGCGATGCCGGCGAAGTAGACGGTCGCGGCGACAGCGCACGCCACTGCGGCGGCGGCCACTCGGGTGCGGGTGCGCCACGGGCGTGGTTCGGGCGGCTGCCAGTCGGCGTTTTGCTCGATCTCGATGACGCGCGCGTGCCGGCCGGCCGGGCCGGTGCCCGCCGCCGGCCAGTTGCCGACCCCGCTGCTGCTGGTCATCGCGTCAATGCCGCCCCTGCGATGCAGTTAAGCGCGGCGAACGACGAAGGTCCATGAGCCGAACGGCGGACGTTAAAACTCCCGCACCGCGGCGCCGATGCCCGCCGCGGTCGGGAGTCTTGGCCGTCTCCCATCGACGCAGCCCGCGAGCGGTACATCGACGGGGACCTGGTTACGCAGTCGACTGCCCGGTGAATGGATGTGCCAAACCTCGTTCGCGCCATTAATCGACCGGGTATGGATGGGGGCATGGAGCACTTCACGATCGCCGCGGTCGCCGACAAGAGCCCCGACTTCCGCCGGGTACTGGCCACGGGCAAACACACGCAGCTCGTCATCATGACCATCCCGCCGAAGGGGGAGATCGGTGAGGAGGTGCACGAGACCACCGATCAGCTGTTGACCTTCGTCAGCGGCGTGGGCGAGGCCCGGGTGGCCGGAGAGAAGAAGGCGGTCAACCCCGGAGATCTCGTCTTCGTGCCCGCCGGCACCAAACACAACTTCGTCAACACCGGCCCCAACCCGCTGGTGCTCTACACGGTGTACGGCCCGCCGGAGCACGCGGCGGACGCGGTGCACAAGACGAAGGAGGAGGCGGACCGGCTGGAGGAGAGCGGCCAGGACGAGCCACCGGCGTAGCGGCTCCCCCCGCGTCGCCCCTGCCTTAGTTGGTGTCGACGCGTAGCCAGTTGTTCGTGCGGCGGCCCGGTGTGTAGCCGCCGTCTAGTCGCTTGGCGACCACACCGGGCAGCCCCTGTTCCTTGGCGGCGGCGAGGGCGAACTCGCCGCCGCCAAGGAACGTAGGAGGTGTCTGCCAGGCCGGTCCGGACAGCGCGAGGCCGTCGAGCAGTTCGCGACGCTGGGCGTACGGCAGGTCGGTCGTGTGTCGGCCCTCCAGCCAGAGCAGGTCGTAGACGAGGTAGCTGACGACCAGCCCCGGCGGTAGTCGGCGGCCGTTGACGGTGGCCGGGGCGGGCCGGACCCGGCCCTGCCGGTCGAACGCGACGATCTCGCCGTCGAGCACCGCCTCGGTGGGTGCCAGGGCCGGGCCGAGCTCGCGGACCGCCGGGTAGCTGCCGCTGATCTCCTGGTCGGACATCGACATGAGGCGGACCCGACCGCCGGAGACATAGGCGACCGCCCGCGTGCCGTCCCACCGCATCTCGAACGCCCAGTCGTCGTCATTCTTCGGCAGTGCGTCGGCGGGCGTCGGCCGTGAGGGCCGGACGAGGTCTGGCAACGGCTCCCACCCGTCCGCGGGCGGCGACATGCGGCGGATCATCCACTCTTCGCGCTTGCCCGGCTCTGGTCGCGCGGTGCGGAACAGCACGTAGCGCCCCGACGCCCGCGAGCCGTGCAACGTGAACATGACCTCGTCCGGCTTCCATTTCTCCGTCTCGTACGTGCCGGTGTCGAACACGGTCATCCGCCCACCGCCGTACTCGCCGGCCGGGATGTCACCGTGGAACGTGAGGTACTCCATCGGGTGGTCCTCGGTGTGCACCGCGAGGTGGTTGCGCACCTGGTCGCGGGGGAGACCGCGGGGCACGGCCCACGAGACCAGCACGCCGTCGCGCTCCAGCCGCAGGTCCCAGTGCAACGCGCGGGCGTGGTGCTGCTGGATGACGAACCGGTCGCCGGCACCCGACCGCTGTGGTGGTGGTGTCGCCGGCACCGGTTCAGGGGTGCGTCCCGCATCACGCTTGCGCCGGTATTCGTCCAGCCGGTCGGCCATGGTCATATTGTCGGGGATGACCCGGCGCCGCGCATCGCCGCGGACGGCATGCCAACCTGATGAACGGGTAGGGAAGCTCATGAGCTCATCGACCGCGCAACCAACCGTCACGCTGCCAGCCGACGTGCGGATGCCGCTGCTCGGCTTCGGCACGTGGCAGGCGCACGGAGAAAGCGCGCACCGGGCCGTGACCGTGGCGCTCGAGTCCGGATACCGGATGATCGACACAGCCACCGCGTACGGCAACGAGGACCTGGTCGGCCGAGCGGTCGCCGACAGCGGCGTGCCACGCGAAGACATCTTCATCACCACCAAACTCCCCGCCGAGCGGGTCGGTCGAGAACAGCGCACCATCGACGAGAGCCGACAGATGCTGGGCGTCGACCAACTCGACCTCTGGCTCATCCACTGGCCGCCAACGCGAGGCAGCCTGGTCGACACCTGGCGGCGCATGATCGAGATCCGCGACGCCGGCCAGACCCGCGCGATCGGGGTCAGCAACTACTCACTCGCCCAGATCGACGAGCTGATCGCCGAAACGGGCGAAGCCCCGGCGGTCAACCAGATCAAGTGGGGCCCGCGCCTCTGGAACGCCCCGGAGGTCCAAGGCCACCACGAGCGCGGTGTAGTCCTCGAGGGCTACAGCCCCTTCAAGACCACCCGCCTCGGCGACCCGGTACTCAACCGCATCGCCGAAACCCACCGCGTCTCCCCGGCCCAGGTAGTCGTCCGCTGGCACATCCAACATGGAATCGTGGTCATCCCGAAGTCGGTCACGCCCGCCCGCATCCGCTCCAACGGAGACGTCTTCGGCTTCGAGCTCTCCGACGAGGAGATCGCCGCCATCGACGCGATGGGCAACTGACCGCGCGCGATACCCAGACACCCCACCCGATCCACGCAGCACACTGCGCGTTTCGGGTGCCAGCGCGTCGTTGGCGGTCGTCTAGACACCGCGACCGCGGGGCGCGCTTCTTACCGCTCGAGCGTCGCGACGGCGAGGGGTCCTCACCTTCCCGGAGTGGCGCCGCGCCACGCCCGTGCCCGCCTGGCGTCCTCGCCATTCCAGCGTGGCAACGCCCGCGCCGCACCGCGCCGCGCCGCACCGCGCCCGCGCCGCACCGCGCCCGCGCCGCACCGCGCCCGCGCCGCACCGCGCCCGCGCCGGCCAGGGGGTCCTCGACGTCCCAGCGTGGCAACTTCAGGGTGGTGCTCGTTGCGCGCTGCTCGTTGCCTGACAAAGCGGGCCTCGCATCGGCGTCCGCGCCATCGGTCGCGCGTCACGGCGTCTTCATCGGATCGCGGGCCACGGGGTAGTCGTTCAGCGTGATGGCGTTGGCTGCGGCCTGAAGGTTTCCCGTGAGGGCGCCCTTTCCCGGCAGTTTCGTCATCGTGCGGATGACCTGGTTGCGCATCCAGATGCCGGCGCGCGAGGCCGGTGCGAAGCCACGGTCACCGCCCGGAGGGCGCTTGAGGTTGCGGGTCACGTAGTCGCGCATGCCCGACTCATAGGCGCGGAACGCCGAGATGGGGTCGGGTGCCGCGGCGAGCTCGCCGGCCAGCACGTAGGCGCCGACCACGGCCATGCTCGTGCCCATCCCGAGCGAGCCGGCGAACGCCGCGTCGCCGAGCAGCGTCGCGCGTCCGTGTGACCAGTGGTCGAGCTGGGTGGCGGCGGAGCGGCTGAAGTAGAAGTCGTCGGCGCGCCACATCTGGTCGAGCAGGTGCGGGATCTCCCAGCCCTCGTCGGCGAACACCTGGGCGAGCAGCGCCTTCTGCTCCGCAGCGTCGCGGCGGTCGTGGCCCAGCGCCGGCGCCCACCAGGAGAACATCGCGCGGACCTCGCCGTCGTTGCCGACGGGATAGAGCAACAGCACGCGACCGCCGACGCCGTTGCCGGCCGGCAGGTTGTACATCACCTCCCAGCCGGCTAGGTCGAGCGAAGTGTGTGCCGGGAAATACGACACGTACATCCCCAGGTCGCGCACCGGTTGCCGGGCGCCGCGGAAGGCGAGTGCGCGCACCCCTGAGCGCAAACCGTCGGCGCCGACCACCGCGTCGAAGGTGCGCGGCGGCGCGCGGTGGAAGGTGGCGGTGATGCCGTCAGCCCCGTCGTGCAGTGCGGTGATGTGGTCGTCGAAGAGATATTCGGCCGTGGGTGCGGCGTCGTGCAGGATGCGCACCAGGTCGTCGCGGAGGATCTCGATCTCGGCCACCACGCCGCCGGAGTCGCCGAAGTCCTCGCCCGACATGCGCGCGACCGGGGCGCCGCGACGATCGACGTACATGATGCCGTGGGTGCCGGTGTGTTTGGCCCTGATCGCATCGAGAATGCCCATCCGCTCCACGACTGTGCGTGCGGCGCCGCGAATGTCGATGGCCTGGCCGCCGGGGCGAAGGGCGGGCGCGCGCTCGACGACCGTCGCGTCGATGTCGTGCCGGCCGAGCCAATGGGCCAGTGCGAGCCCGCCGATGCCTGCTCCAGAGATGAGGACGTTCATGTCGGTGCCTCCCGGTCGCTGTGTGCCGCGTACAACGTACATCAGTGGCGCGTACGTTGTATAGCGCACTAGTTCACGGCGTGGTACGCTCATCACGCACTAGTGCAAAGGAGGCTTGACGGTCATGGTGGAGGAAGCGCCCTACCGGCGGATCGCGGCGGAGATCCGGGAACGCATCGCGCGCGGCGACCTCGCGCCGGGCGACCGCATCCCGTCGACCCGTGACATCACGCGCGACTGGGGTGTCGCGATGGCGACGGCGACCAAGGTGATCAGCGCGCTACGCGACGCCGGGCTGGTGGAGACGCGCTCGGGCGCCGGCAGTGTCGTCATCGAACGGAGTGCTCCGCCGGTCGAGATGGTTGTCGAGCCCGAGGTCCCGGCGCACGCCGGCGGTTTCCATGGTCCAGCGACACCACGACTTCGCCGGTCACCCGACGGGGAGCTCAGCCGCGACCGGGTGGTCCGGTCGGCCGTCGCGATCGCCGACGCCGAGGGTCTGTCGATGCTGACGATGCGACGGGTGGCCGCCGACCTGGGCGTGGCGACGATGTCTCTTTACCGGCACGTCCCGGGCAAGGACGAGCTGATCCTCGCCATGATTGACGCCGTCTTCGGCGAGGCCCCGCTGCCAGCGGACCGACCCGCGCACTGGCGAGACCGGCTGGAGGCAGCGGCGCGGCAGATGTGGCGGTCGTTCGTCGCGCACCCGTGGGCCGCCGATCCGCTGTCACTCACCCGTCCGCAGCTGCTGCCCAACCTGCTGCCCTATTCGGGCTGGAGTCTCGACACCTTGCACACACTCGGGTTCGGCGTCGACGAGATGATGCACATCCACCTCTCGATCTTCGGCCACGTGCGATCCACTGCCATGAGCCTCGATTCCGAGCTACGCGCCCGCGCTGACACCGGCGTCACCAACGACGAGTGGGCTGACATTCACGGAGACGAGATCGAGGCCGTCCTGAACACGGGTGCGCCGGAGCGGTCTGCGGGCCTGCGTTACGTGGCCGAGCACGGCTTCGACTACGACATCGAGGCGGTCTTCGAGTCCGGCCTACGCCTACTACTCGACGGCGTCGCGGTGGCCTTGGCCCGCCGGGAGGTGAACGGCGATGAGCAGGTGGACCTGTCCGTCGTGTGAACGCGAGTTCGGCCGCGCCAACCAGTCGCACGTCTGTGTGCCGGCCGGCACGATCGAGGAGACCTTCGCGCTCCACCGGCCCGAATGGCGGCTGATCTTCGACGCCATCCTGGCGCACACGGAAGAGCTCGGGCCGATCCACACCGACGCCGTAAAGGTCGGCGTCTTCCTCAAGACCGAGCGCACGTTGGCCGAGGTCCGCCCACGAGCCCGGGCCGTCGACCTGATGCTGGTGCTACCGCACCCGATCGACGACGAACGGATACGTCGCACATTGCCGAAATCCGCCGACCTGGTGGCGAACGTGGTGGCCCTGACCGACGTGCGCGACGTCGACGACCAGGTCCGGGCCTGGCTTACCGAGGCATACCACGCGGCGACGGGCTAAGCCCGTGCGTCGCAGCCGCGGCGCGGCCGGCTGATCGTCGTTCTGGCCCGCACGGCCGCATCGACCGACGCGGGTGCTCGCTGGCGCTGCGGGTGCGGGTCGCCGCGTGCGTTGTGTCTCTGTGCCCGGCGCCCTATGGGCCGCGCGCTGAAGGCCTGCGCTTTACCGACCCGGCCGGGCGGCGCGGCCACGTGGAGTCCGGCGTCGCGGGCGCGGTGATCTCGGCGGACCGGCGCGGGGCATGTGCCGGCCTAAGGCCGCGCGCTGTGGCCATGCGTGCTGCTCGGAACCAGGAACAGCGGGGTCCGCAACCTCGGGGGAATTGGACGGGAGGCTGCGGTGATTCGGGTCTGGCATACACGGGTTGTCTTCGGGATGCGCGTCGCGCCGGTCCCGGGCGGAGGTCGTCGCGGCGACGTTCACCACGACGGCGCGCCCGCGACCGGCGCGATCGATCGGCTAACCCACGGTGCAAGCCGAGCCGTTGAGCGCGAACGAAGACGGAGACACATAGCCCCCGCTGTGCGTGCCCTGATATCCGAACGCGGTGCTGGCATCGGCGGCAAGCGTCCCGTTCCACGACAGGTTGCGTGCGGTCACCGCCGACCCGCTCGTGGTCACGGTGGCGTTCCAGCTACTGGTGATCGCCTGACCGGACGGAAGGCTGTAGGTCAGCGTCCATCCGTTGAGGGTGCCTGTGCCGGTGTTGGTCACCGTCACGTCCGCGGTGAAGCCGTTGCTCCAC
This sequence comes from Asanoa ishikariensis, assembly GCF_900107455.1. Classification (GTDB taxonomy): domain Bacteria; phylum Actinomycetota; class Actinomycetes; order Mycobacteriales; family Micromonosporaceae; genus Asanoa; species Asanoa ishikariensis. The sequence goes on from NZ_FNQB01000001.1 coordinate 1,581,744, forward strand.
GGGTTGGCCACGTATCGCACGCGGCAACCGGACCCGCCTCCGCCGGATCCCGTGGAGGTGGTCACGGTCCGGCCCGCCGAGGCTGTGGAGAGATTGCCGGCGGCGTCGCGGGCGCGCACCGAGAAGGTGTACACCGTGGCCGCGGCGAGCCCACTCGCGGTGAACGACGTGCCGGCCGTGCTGCCGACCAGCGTGGCGGAACCACTTCCCTGCTGGCGATAGACGTCATACCCGGTCACTCCGACGTTGTCAGTCGAGGCGGCCCACGAGAGCGCGACGCTCGACGCGGTGACGGTGCCGGCGTTCGGCTGGCCTGGCGTCGACGGGGCCTGCGTGTCCTGGGAGCCGCTGCCGCCGCCGTTGACCGCGGCCGAGAACGCGCTCACGCCGAGGCCGACGCCGCCGTTCCACGGTTCGAAGCCCGCCTGGATGCTGGTCAGGTACCACGAGTTGGTGATCGCTCCGCGCGACCGCACGTTGGCGATGAAGTCCAGCACGCTGAAGTTCCAGGAGCTGATCGGCGACGGTGCCACGTACGACAGGACGTTGTTGGCACCGTTGCTGCCTTGCCAGACCTCCCAGGTCCGGCCGCCCACCGTCGCGTTACCCACCGGCCCGCCGATCGGTTGGATCGAGCCCTGCCGGTTGAACCAGATCATTATTTCCATCTGGTTGACCCCGTCGGTGCGCGGGGAGGGGTCGAGCCAGATGTCGTACGACGCGTTGTAGGTGCCGCCGGCGAACACGTAGTTGATCGACGAGGTGGCGCTGCTGATCCGGCTGACCTGCATCGGCAGGTTCGTTCCGGGCGAGCAGTTGGTGTAGTGGCAGCCCAGGAAAACCGACGGGTACGACAGCGGCGCGCCATTGGTGGCGGCCGAGCCCTGCTGCGCGGTGATGCTGAAGCCGCTGTCGGTGACGTTGACGCACTGCTGCGCGCTCGAGCCCCAGCGGTTGTTCTGCACCACGTACCGGCCCTGGATGGTGGTCGAGCCGTACTGCTCGCAAATCAGCGTGTCGGCCTGGGCCGGGGACGCCACGACCAGCGCGGCGGTCGCGACCAGGACGGCGGTCACGGCGGCGCGGACAAGTCGGCGCATGCTGCTCCTTCCGAAGTCAAGGCAGGAGATGGGAGCGCTTCCATCGACAGTAGTCTACGCATCTTGCCCTGGATAGAGGTCCCGACAGCGAGTAATGTTCTGGCTTCATTGCGTGGCCCCTCGACCGCCTCGGAGGCTTCGTCCACATGCTCCCGTCTACGCTGCGCGTCCTCGTCGTCGGCGCCGGCATCGCTGGTCTCGCTGTGGCCCGGGCACTCCGCCTCGCTGGCTACCACCCCGAAGTCGTCGAGAAGCTGCCCGCCACCACCGTTCCCGGCGCCGGAATCTTCCTCCCGGGTAACGCCGCGCGGGCTCTGCGTGACCTCGGCCTCGAAGACCCGGTCCAGCCACTCGGCGACGTGGTCGAGCGACAACGCTTTCTCGATGAGAGCGGCAGCGAACTGTGCGAGGTCGACCTCGGCAAGCTCTGGTCCGGCGTGGGCGAGTGCCGTGCCCTGTCCCGCGGCGAACTGCAGCGCGTGCTGCTCACGTCGGTTGACGGTGACGTCCGCTACGACACCTCGCTGGCCCGGCTCGACGTCGACACCGACGGCTCCGCCGAGGCCACCTTCGGTGACGGTTCGATCTCGTCGTACGACCTGGTGGTCGGCGCCGACGGGCGCAAATCGTCGGTGCGCGCCCTCGCCGCGCTGGGTGGCCCGGCCCGCCCGGTCGGCCAGGTGGTCTACCGCAGCGTCGTCTCCGGCGGCCCGGCGATCTCCGAGTGGACCGCCCTGTTGGGCCTGCGCTCGGCCTTCATCGTCATGCCGATGGGTGACGGACGCCTCTACGTCTACGCCGACGAGCCCGGCACGAGCGCGCCGGCCGACCCGCTCGCGCGGCTCCGCGAGGTCTTCGCCGACTTCGGGCCGCCCGTGCCGGACATCCTTGACGCGGTCGACAAGGTGCAGGTCGCCCTGACCGACGAGGTCGAGATCGCGTGCTGGTCGCGCGGCCCGGCGCTCCTGGTCGGCGATGCCGCCCACGCCACGTCACCGACGCTGTCGGAGGGCGCTGCCATGGCGCTCGAAGACGCGGTGGTCCTGGCCGAGGCGCTCACCAACGCGGGCTCGGTGCCGGAGGCACTCCGCCGCTACGAAACCCGCCGCCGCCCACGCACCAAGTGGGTCCTGGACCGCACCCGCGACCGCGACCGCACCCGCGACGTCTCACCGGCTCTACGCGACCCGCTCCTGCGCGGCCGTGGCGACCGCATCTTCCGGGAGCACTACCGCCTCCTCGTCGATCCGGTCTGAGGACTAAATGACCTAGCCGGACGCGCCACTCCGCGTGCGGCCGGTCGCTCCGCGTGGACCTGGACTACGGCGTAACCAACCGGTCGGATTTGTCGCCCTGCGTCGACCGGTCCAAAGCGTGGGCGACTCGGCCGAATGCGCACAGGTGTGAGGCCGGTCGCCCCGCGTCGCCGGGGGCTAAGGGGTACGCGACGCGGCCGAACCCGTCGTGACGGCGGAAGACCGGTCGCCCCCGCGTCGACCCGGCCTATGGGCGAGCGATCCGGCCGAACCCGTCGTGACGGCGGAAGACCGGGCGCCCGTCGGTGACAACAGCGCAAGCGAGACCACGCTGACGGCAGGACCGAGAGGCAATGGTGGCCCGCCGCCGCGGGCAGTGCGGAACGCGGACTCCGGCCCGCGTCACGCCGTTTGCTGCTCGCCGCTCCAAGGTCGTACACCCCGATGGCTCGGATCTGTGATCTTTCGCCCGCGTTCCGTGACCGACTTTCCCGGCAACCCGGGAAGCGTCCCTAACGGAGCCCCGACCCGCTCCGGCCAGCGCGGGTGTCAAGAGGGGTTCTCGCGACCCAGCGCGGGAAGCCGCAGATGCGAGGACTATTCTGCGTCCGACACAAACGACGATTGCGGAGGCCTGTGGTGACCACCGTTGCACCGAAGCCGATCGTGACCCGGCCCTGGCCGGTCCGCCAGCCGGTGAAGGGCTCGGCCTTCGCGCGCCTGCTGCGCACGACCGATGCGAAGCAGATCGGGATCATGTACATGGTCACGAGCTTCGCGTTCTTCCTTATCGGTGGGTTGATGGCGCTGCTGATGCGCGCCGAGCTCGCCCGGCCCGGCATGCAGTTCCTGTCGCCGGAGCAGTACAACCAGCTCTTCACGATGCACGGCACGATCATGCTGCTGTTCTTCGCGACGCCGATCGTGTTCGCGTTCGCGAACTTCGTCGTGCCGTTGCAGATCGGCGCGCCGGACGTCTCGTTCCCGCGACTGAACAGCTTCGCTTACTGGCTGTACGCCTTCGGCGGCTCGATCGCCCTCGGCGGCTTCTTCACCCCGGGCGGCGCCGCTGACTTCGGCTGGTTCGCCTACGCGCCGCTGAGCAGCGTCGAGCACACGCCGGGTGTCGGCGCCAACATGTGGATCGTCGGTCTGGCCATCTCCGGTCTGGGCACGATCCTCGGTGGTGTCAACATGATCACCACGATCCTGACGCTGCGGGCGCCGGGCATGACGATGTTCCGGATGCCGATCTTCACCTGGAACATCCTGGTCACCAGCCTGCTGGTCATCATGGTCTTCCCGCTGCTCGCGGCGGCGCTGTTCGCCCTCGCGGCCGACCGCATCCTCGGCGCACACGTATACGACGCGGCCACCGGTGGACCGATGCTCTGGCAGCATCTGTTCTGGTTCTTCGGCCATCCAGAGGTCTATATCGTCGCGCTGCCGTTCTTCGGCATCATCAGCGAGGTCATCCCGGTCTTCTCCCGCAAGCCGGTCTTCGGCTACAAGGGTCTGGTCGGCGCGACGATCGCGATCGCGGCGCTGTCGATGAGCGTATGGGCGCACCACATGTTCGCCACGGGCCAGGTGCTGCTGCCGTTCTTCAGCTTCCTGAGCTTCCTGATCGCCGTACCCACGGGCATGAAGTTCTTCAACTGGATCGGCACGATGTGGCGCGGCCAGATCAGCTTCGAGACACCGATGCTGTTCGCGGTCGGCTTCCTGGTGACGTTCCTCTTCGGCGGCCTCACCGGTGTCCTGCTGGCCAGCCCGCCGGTCGACTTCCACGTCTCCGACTCGTACTTCGTGGTGGCCCACTTCCACTACGTGCTCTTCGGCACGATCGTGTTCGCCGTGTACTCGGGTATCTACTTCTGGTTCCCGAAGATGTTCGGACGCATGCTCGACGAGCGCCTTGGCAAGATTCACTTCTGGCTGACGTTCATCGGGTTCCACACCACGTTCCTGGTGCAGCACTGGCTGGGCAACGAGGGCATGCCCCGGCGGTACGCGGACTACCGGCCGAGCGACGGCTTCACCACGCTCAACGAGATCTCCACGATCGGCGCCTTCATTCTGGGCATCTCGACGCTGCCGTTCCTCTACAACATCTGGAAGTCCTACAAGGCCGGCCCGGTCGTACTGGCCGACGACCCGTGGGGCTACGGCAACTCGCTGGAGTGGGCGACCTCGTCCCCGCCGCCGCTGCGTAACTTCGACCGGATGCCGCGGATTCGCTCCGAGCGCCCCGCGTTCGACCTGAAGTTCCCGGAGCTAGCCGCCGGCCGTTCGGTGGCCGGCCCGCCGGAAGGCGGCGCCAAGCCGCTGACCAGCGAGTCCGACGGCGGTGCCAGCTATAAGGAAGACACCGCGAGCAACGTCGACCACTAGCCGACCGAAAAGGGCGGCGCGACGATCCGGAACACGGGTCGACGCGCCGCCTTTCTCGTTCAGAAGATCAGCACGATCGCCGCCACACCGAGGATCACGTCCACGACGAAGCACCACTCGGCGTACGAACGCGGCACGACTCTGTTGACCCGGTGGTGATAGGCGTCCCACGCCGCGTGCGCGAGCAGCCCGATCGCGACCAGCACCCCACCGAGGACGCGCGAGCCGGCCTCGATGGCGATCACCGCCACGGCGGCGAACAGCACGGCCGCGATCACCTGAACACCGAAGCCGGGCGCCCGCCGCACGGTGCCGAGCACGACGAAGACGACGGACGCGACCAGCAGCGCGTACGCCGGGTTCAGGTCGAAGATCCGCAGCGGCCCGACGGCGACGGCGCCGATCAGCACGGCCGGCCAGGTGATGCCCGGCCGGTTGAACGATGCGGGCACCAGGTAGGCGAGCGGGCACAGGACAAGCAGGAAAGCGAGGCCGCGTACGTCATCGAGGCCGTACAGCGACACCGCGACCAACGGGATCGCGGCCAGGGTGGGCCAACGTCGGGCGAGCCACCGCAGCAGCGACGGACTCTGGTCGGTCGTCGTGGAAGTCATGGCTCTGACCGTGCCAGCGAGCCCGCGCGGCCGAAACGATCCGCGAACAGCAGGTCCGATTCCCTGGGATCGGCGGCCTAAGGTCAGGGATATGGAGCCTCGCCACATCGTGATGGTCGGGTACGACGGTGCCGAGCTGCTCGACATCGCCTGCGTCACGTCGACCTTCGGGCTGGCCAACGCGATCGGCCAGCTCCACCCGGGCTACCGGGTCTCGCTGGCCACACCCGGCGGCCAGCCGATCCGCTGCGACAGCGGCCTGGTGGTGCAGGCGCAGCTCACGCTGGAGCGACTGACCGGCCCGATCGACACCCTGATCGTCTCGGGCGGTTTCGGCCACGAGGTGGCCGCCGACAACGCGCTGGTGGTCGCGCACGTGCGCCGGCTGGCCCGCGAGAGCCGCCGGGTCGCGTCGGTCTGCACCGGTGCCACGGTGCTCGCCGCCACGGGCCTGCTCGACGGCCACCGCGCGACCACCCACTGGCGGTTCGCGCCACGGCTGGCCAGCCGATACCGCGACGTCCACGTCGACTCCGCGCCGATCTTCATCCGCGAGGGCCGAATGGCCACGGCCGCCGGCGTCACCAGCGGCCTCGACCTGACACTTGCGTTCGTCGAGGAGGACCACGGCCCCGAGTTGTCCCGCCAGGTCGCCCGGGACCTGGTCACGTACCTGCAAAGACCGGGCAACCAGGCGCAGATGAGCGTGTACGTGGCCCCACCCGCCCCCGACAACGACGTGGTCCGCCGCGCCGTCGACCACGTCCTCAGCCACCTGGACACGGACCTGTCGACCGCCCGCCTGGCCGACGCGGTCGGGGTGAGCCCCCGCCACCTGACCCGCCTGTTCCTCCGCGAACTCGGTGACCCACCGGCCCGTTTCGTCCGCTCGGCCCGCGTCGACGCGGCGGCCCGACTGCTGGACTCGACCGACCTCCCGATGCCCGAGGTAGCCACCCGCACCGGCTTCGGCTCGGCGGAGGCGTTGCGACAGGCCTTCGTGGCGCGGTTTCGCATGCCACCGGCCAAGTTCCGCGCCGTCTCCCGCCGCCCCGAGCCGGACCGCCCGGACCAAGACCGGGCGATGGCCGGCTGAATCGAAGTCTTGCCCGGCGCCTGCGGCATCCGGGATCTCACCCGACCTCAGCGCCGACGCGCCACCTCGGGCGTGTCATCCACCGGGCGGTGACATCTCCGGGAGCCAACATGTTTTTCCATGTACGCACATGCAAAAACACGTCGGGTCCCGGAACACATCCCCGTCCGACCGCGACACGCCCTGCTCGCAACGACGAGGTGAAGTCGGACCGGACCGGCTGTGGCGGTCGGACCTGCCGGCGGCGACGGCCGGTGTCGCCCGGCGTGGCGGTGACGCGGTCGGCGGACGGTGCGTAGATGAGCAGCGGTCGATTCGCCACACGCCAGCGCACCGACACTGCACGCTCAGGCGTGTAGGGCGGTGCCCTGCTCGGCGGTGCTGCCTGGCATGGCGGTGACGCGGTCGCTGGACGGTATGTAGGTGAGCAGCGGTCGATTGGGGTTGTTCTCCGGCGTGAAGACGACGGGCTTGTTGAGCGCGCTGCCCATGGCTCGCAGGAACGCGCACAGGACGTCGAGCCGGTCCTGTCCCTGGAGCTCTTGGGGGTCGAAGTCGAACTCGATCTCATCGTCCGCGAAGAAATGTGTGTTGACCGCGATGTCGGCCACCGGCCAGATGGACAGGGTCGTGCCCGTTTCCTCGCGGCCCGTGAAGATGTCGCTGACCTTCTGCGGCAGGGGCAGTGGCAACCCGTCGGCGGTGTAGTCGAGCCGCCATCCCCGTGCCCGGGCGACGTCGACAACGTGCTGCCAGTCGACCATGCTGACGCCGAACACGTAGGCGTCCCGCAGCGATCCATCCACCTCGAAGTAGTGGGCAACGTCGTTCCAGACCAGGTCAGGCACGCGTCCATGATCCGGACCGGGACACGTCGGCGCCAGGTGTTTCGACGGCCAGCCGGTCAGGCAGCATCGCCTGGCCGAACGACTTGTCCTCCGACCGCGAACGTCTCCCGTGCGACGTGGTCCGTGGTGATCTGGCAAGAGCGCATCCCTGATCAGGGCGCGGCTTGAACGTTGGCCAGCTAGGTCTCTTCCGGCCGCAGCACGGTGACCGCGTCAGTCGACCGGGACGAGCTCAGGTCACAACCGGCCACCGAGCGACGCGGCGCGGGCCTAGTCCGAGACGGCCAGCGCGGGTTCGGTCGCTCGTTGCGCGGGCACCGCGGCCTCCGGCGGCTGTCGCCGCGACAGATAGATCGGCAGCACCGCCAGCGTGACCAGCAACCCCGCGACCCCCGTGGCCACGAATCCCCATCGTGGCGAGGAAATGTCGATGACCCACCCCGCAAGGGGAGCACCCAGCGCCAACCCCACGGTTATGGCCGAACCATGCAGGCCCATCGCCTCGCCGCGGACCGACGGCGGCGCCAGATGGGAGACCTCGTCGGCCGCGGCCGCCAGCGTTGGTGCGCACAGTGCCCCGGCGGGCACGAGAGCCAACGCCAGCAGGAACCACTGTGCACCGGCCAGCGCTACCAGCGCCGTACCCAGCGCCAGCACGCCGAGCAGCACCACCAGTGACGGGACCCGGCTCAGCGACCCGTAGATGAAGCCGCCGATCAGCGAGTAGACGCCCCAGAGGGCCAGGACCAAACCGGTCCAGCTGATCTGGTCCGCCTCCCGGAGGACGGCTACCACCGTTACGTCGGTGCCGCCCAGCATCAGGGTCGTCGCCGCCGCGATGGCCAGGATCGCGACCATGCGCGCCGATAGCCAGGACCGCCGCGGTGGCGCGGGGCCGACAGCGACCTCGGACTCGGCGCGGACCGGTGGGTTGAAGACGAACAGCGCGCTGCCGGCGATGACCACGCCCGCGCCGATCGCCCACATCGTGGCCCGGGGTGAGACCGTGGTGGCCATCAGGACCGCCAGCGCGGGGCCGATCATGAAGGACAGCTCGACGGACATCGAGTCGAGGGCGTACGCCGGGCGGCGCTGCTCCGGCGGCACCAGGGCCGCCAGTGACTGCCGGACCACCGAGAACACCGGGAGGGTCAGCACACCGGCGATCAGCGCCAGCACCAGCAGCAGCGGGTAGGGCAGTGAGCCGGCCACCGACCAGAACACGCCCTCGGCGACAGTGCAGACCGCCAGCACCGGGCGCAGGCCCCGCCGGTCGACCATGCGGCCCAGCAGCGGGGCGCCGAACGCCGCGCCGATCGTGGATGCGGTGGCGACCAGGCCGGCGGCGAAATAGCCCCGGTCCAGATCCTGGACCACGTGCAGGGTCAGCGTCACCGCGGCCGCGACCGACGGGATGCGGGCCAGGATGGCGACGATGATCAGCGGGCGGACACCGGGCAGCGCGAGGACAGACCGGTAGGGCGCGAGCCTCACGCGGGTTTGAGCACGGGACTGCCGACGAGCGTGACGCCCGCCTCGCGTAGTCGCTCGAGCGCGACCTCGGTGGTGTCCGGCAGGACGCCGGCGGTGAGGTCGAGCAGCACGGTGGTCTTGAAGCCCAGGCGGGCCGCGTCGAGGCTGGTCGCCCGGACGCAATGGTCGGTGGCGATGCCGACCACCTCGACCTCGTCGACGTCGTGGTCGTGAAGCCAGGTCGCCATGCCGGCACCCTCGTCGGTGTGGCCCTCGAAACCGCTGTAGGCGGCCGCGTGCTGGCCCTTCTTGAAGACGGCCTCGATGCGGTCGGTCGCCAGGTTGGGGTGGAAGTCGGAGCCCGGCGTGCCGGCCACCGTGTGCGGGGGCCAGGTGGTCTTGAAGTCAGGGTGGCCGCTGAAGTGGGCGCCCGGGTCGACGTGGAAGTCCTTGGTGGCGACCACGTGCGCCCACCGCTCGGGTGAACCGGCCAGCGCTCGCGAGATCTCGGACGCCACGCCCGCCCCGCCGGCAACGGCCAGCGAGCCACCCTCGCAGAAGTCGTTCTGCGTGTCGACGATGATCAGAGCGCGGGTCATGCTGAGAACACTAACGCGCGGGTACGACAGTGACCGGGACCGCGGGATCGCCCGCCGACAGCTTGAGCCCCTCCCACGGGATCGAGATCAATCCCTGCCGCAGGTGCTCCCGGGAGTCCGCCAGCGAGGGCAGGTCGACGGGCTGGCCGGCGACCACGTACGGGCGTTGGAGCAGCCGGTCGCCGGTGCGCTGCTCGGGCGCGCCCTGGGAGACCACGATCTCCTCGGTCGCCGTGCCGGTCGGCTTGTGGCGGCGTACCGCGATCTTGCGTCCGCCGATCGTGGCCTTGTGTTCCGAGCGCTTCACCACCGGCCGCCCGTCGACCTCGACCAGCTTGTAGACCAGGCCGGCGGTCGGCGCACCGGAGCCGGTGACGACGGAGGTGCCGGCGCCGTAGATGTCGACCGGCTCCGCGGCGAGCGCGGCGATCGAGTACTCGTCGAGGTCGCCGGAAACGATGATCTTGGTCTCGGTGGCGCCCAGCGAGTCGAGCAGCTCGCGGGAGTGGTGGGCCAGCACGGACAGGTCGCCCGAGTCGATCCGGATCGCGCGCAGGTCCGGCCCGGCGACCGCGATCGCGGTGCGAATGCCCTGCGCGATGTCATAGGTGTCCACGAGCAGCGTGGTGCTCTTGCCCAGTGCCGCGACCTGTGCGGCGAACGCGGTGGCCTCGTCGTCGTGCAGCAGCGTGAACGCGTGGGCCGCGGTGCCCGCCGTCGGGATCCCGTACCGCATGCCGGCGGCCAAGTTGGACGTGGAGGAGAAGCCGGCGAGGTACGCGGCCCGCGTCGCGGCGACCGCCGCCTCCTCGTGGGCCCGGCGCGAGCCCATCTCGATCAGCCCACGGCCGCGGGCGGCGGTGACCATGCGGGCGGCCGCCGCCGCGATCGCGCTGTCGTGGTTGAGCACCGACAGTGCCAGCGTCTCCAACAGCACGCACTCGGTGAACGTCCCGGACACGGTGAGGATGGGTGAGCCGGGGAAGAACAGCTCGCCCTCGGCGTACCCCTCGATGTCGCCGTGGAACTCGAAATCAGCCAGCCAGGCGGCCGTCTGCTCGTCCACGACCGACCGTTCCAACAGGTAGTCGATCTCCTCGGCGGAGAACCGGAACTCGCGGATCAGGTCGATCAGCCGCCCGGTGCCGGCGACCACGCCGTAGCGCCGGCCCGGCGGCAGCCGCCGGGCGAACACCTCGAAGACGGACTGCCGGTCGGCGGTGCCGTCCTTGAGCGCGGCACTGACCATGGTCAGCTCGTAGTGGTCGGTCAGTAAGGCGGGGTGGCCCTTGGTCATCCACCCACCCTAGGCGCCGACGCTCAGCTGTCGGGAACCATCCGCAATGCGGCGCCGAGCTCGCCCCGCCCGGCGACGCCGAGCTTGGCGTACACGCGCTGGAGATGGTTTTCGACCGTGCGGGTGGACAGGTAGAACTGGGCGGCGATGTCCCGGCTCGACACGCCGGAGGCGGCCAGCCGGGCGATCTGCCGTTCGCGATCGGTCAGGGCCGGTCGGGACAACCCCAACGCGGGGGTACGCAGCATGTCGCAATGACTGAGCAGCTCGCCCATCAGCCGGTTGGCGTTGGTGGTGGGCTCGGCCGCTCGCGACTCGCGGAATCGGCCCGCGGCGCCGGCGGCCGCCTCGGCCGCGTACACCCAGAGGCCTTTGGCCTTGAAGAAGTCGGCGGCGATCATCAGGTCGGGGCCGGATCTGCGGGCGGCCGCCTGGGCGTGCGCCGACATGATGCCCGGCAGGTCGCCGTCGAGCGTGTTGGCCAGCACGGCAAGCCGTTCCGCGACGGTCTGGCCCGGATCGAGGTCGTCGGGCCAGTCGAGCGCCTCGCCCGCCCGGCCCAGCCGGACCAGGTCGTGCAGCGCCAGCACCTCGTGACCGGCGAAGCCGTCGCCGCGCAGCCGCCAGACCAGCTTGCGGAGCACGTCGGCGGCGCCCGGCAGATCGTCGGCGACGGCGAAGACGGCGGCCCGGGCCTGCTCGCGCCACGGATAGAGGATCGCCATGATCGGCGAGTGCGCCTCGTCGGAGTCGGCCATCGCCGCGCGGGCCTCGTCGACCTCGCCGCGCAGCGCGTGTGCCTGGGCGCGCTCGGCGTGCGCCAGGCTCGCGTAGATCCGGCTGGTCGCCAGCACCGCGCACGCCTGCAGGCTCGTCCGCAGCGCCTCGCTGGTCTGGCCGCGCAGGCGGGCCGCCTGGGCACGCAGGATCGCCAGGTAGCCGGCGCCGAGCCGGAAGTCGCCGGCGTCGGCCAGGTCGGCGAACTCGTCGGCGACGATCGCGTCGATGCCGGCCAGGTCACCGGCGATCGCCAGCCGGGTGCCGCGGGCGAGCTCCAGAGCGAGCTGGAGATAGGGCATGTCCGTGCGCCACAGCGGTGCGTCGGCCTGCACGCTGGCCACCGCGCGCTCGCTGGCCCGGGCCTCACCCTGCGCCGCCTGTAGGTGGGCGATCATGCACTGCGCCAGGCCGCGGGCCGAGACGGGTGCGGCCGGGCGGTCGAGGATCGAGCGGGCGATCCGCAGCGCCTCGGCCGTCTCCAGCTTGTGCAACCGCATGATCGCCTCGAACGAGCGGACCCGGGCCTGGTCGGCCGGATCGGGCAGGGCCTTGGCCTCGACGGCCAGCTCGTCGGGTGTCGACTCGCGGCTGAGCCCCCAGTTTCTGACGAGGCCGCGGACCACCAGCCAGCGCGCGCGGAAGTGGTTGGAGGTGGCCTGCTCCTCGACGGTGTCGAGCACGTGCAGCGCCTCGGCCGGCTGGTCGCCGAACATCATCATCGTCGAGAGCAGCTCGGCCGCGCCGAACCCGCCGCCGGAGTCGAGTGCGGCCCGGGCCAGCCGGGTGGCCAGCGGCACGTCGAAGCCGGCGAACGCCTGCCCGCCCGCCATCAGCAACTGCAGCGGGTCTTGCGCGGTGCCCGAGTCGAGCCGCCAGACCGCGACCCGCAGCAGGTCGTCGCGGCGCCGGGCGCCGGCCGCCTCGACCAGGTCGGCGAGCTGCGCCTCGAGCCGGCGCTTGCGCGTCACGGGGCACCGCCGGCGGACCACCTCGCCGTAGAGCGGGTGGGCCAGCCGGGCGTTGGACCGCCGGTCGCTCTCCACCACCCGGATGAGCTGGCGTTCCTCCGCGATCTCGACGTCGGCCGCGTCGGTCGCCTTGATCAGCAGGTCGATGCCGATCGGTTCGCCGAGCGAGGCCAGCTCGACCACCGTGCGTACGCCCGGCGTGAGCTGGCCGATCCGGGTGTCGATCAGGTCGGTCAGGCTGGGCGCGAGCTCCAGCCGGCCCGTCCACCGGTGCACACCGAACGACTTGGTGAACTCGCCCGCCTGCTTGGCCGCCAGGACCAACTCGCGGAGCAGCAGGGCGTTGCCCTCGGAAAGCCGCCACAGCCGCTCGGCGCTGGCGTTGTCGACGTCGCCCTCGAGCATCTGCACGAGCAGGCGGCTGGTGTCGTCGACCGACATCGGCTCGATCTCGACCAGCTCGACCAGGTCGTCGGTCCACAGTGCGCGGATGGGGTGCGGGAACTGCTCACCGCTGCGCAGGGTGGCCAGCACGGTCGCGCCCTCGTCGCGGGCCATCAGGTAGGTCAACGCGGCCGACGACGGATCGAGCAGGTGTGCGTCGTCGATCGCCAACACGATCGGGCGGCCCGCGGCCTGCTGGTTGAGCGCCTCGACGGCCCAGCGCAGCAACCCGGCCGCGGTCAGACCCGGCGGCTGGTCGGTGGGCAGCACCTGGGCCATCCCGCCGAACGGAAGGGACGCGGTCGCGATGTTGGCCGAGGCGGTCCAGACGGCCAGTCGGTCGGTGGGAAGAGCGGCGACTCCCTCGCGCAGTAGTCGGCTCTTGCCGATGCCCGCACTGCCACTAAATATGAGCCCTCTTCCACTTCCGCCAGTGGCGGTCGAGATGAGACGGTTGAGTTCTGCGGCACGCCCGACAAATCTCCACGGACTCATCACCGCAGCATATAGAGAGTAATGGCGATGGGTACTCCCCGTAACGGGTTGAAGTTGAGTAGCCAGCGAAGTCGGCATTGAGTAGTGCCGCACCTGTCATGTTAGGTGGCGGTTCGCATAGCGTTCCGGTGCTCAGTGGAACGCGGACGGTGATCGCCCGCGCGCAGTCGAACCAGGAGGCGCAGGCATGGGCTCAGACACGCTCGATCGGCTAACCGGGGCAGAGGTCATCTCTCTGCCGCTACAGCGGCGCGCCGGCCGGATGGGTGGTCCCGAGCTCGAGCCGATTCCGGACGAGCCGATGGCCGTCGTGGCCCTCGGCGCCCGCGGCAGCGGCCGCAGCGACGTGATCGCCGCGTTGGTCGGCTCCGTCGGTCCGCTGCTCGACGTGCCGTCCGCCAGCTACCTCGTGGTCAACCACGGCCACGGCAAGGACATCTGCTCCTACCTGCCCGGCGCCCGCAAGGCACACCCGTTCCGCTCCGCCGTCGCACCAGTCGACGAGCCGGCCGCGGCCCGCCCGCCGCGCCGGGTCGAGCTCACCCTGCCCGACCCGTTGCTGCGCCATTTCGCCCTGGTCGACGCGCCCGACACCGAGACCCTCGGCGTCGCCGGCGGCCGGGTCCTGCACGACGCGGTCGAGCGCGGCGGCGCGGTGATGTACGTGCTGAGTGCCGGCCAGCTTCCCGGTCGCTTCGAGCTCGACATCCTCGGCGAAGTCGCGCACACCAACGCCGCGGTCTTCTTCGTCGTCACACCCCGCGCCGACGGCACCTGGTTCGCACCGGCACCCGCCCTGTCCATCGACGCGGTCGACGAGCTCGACCTGCTCGCGCTCGGCGAGATCGCGCCCGGCCTCGACGACGACGACCCGGCCGCGGGTGCGGTCGAGGCGCAGCGGATGGCGATCGCCACCGCCATCCCGGCGCTGGCCGACGCGCCCTGGTTCGCGGTCGACCCGGCCGCCGGCGACACCGCGTTCCTGCGCCGCGCGCTCACCGAGTGGGCGGCCGACGAGGGCATGAACCGGGCCAGCAGCAACCCGCCGGTGCCGCCGAACGCGATGCGCACCGTCCGGGTCGCCGAGGGCATCCACGAGTCCGACTGGGCCGAGCGACTAGAGGCGTCCGCCCGCACCGAGACGCAGATCGTCCGGCAGCGCCTGGCCATCGAGCTCGCCAACATCCACCTGCGCTGCGTCCAGGAGATCGTCTTCGGCACCGGTCCGGCCGGCCTGGCCGAGACGCTCGACCGCGAGATGCACGCGCTGTCGCTGAAGGCCGTCGCCGAGTGTGACCAGACCGTCGACCAACTGTTGACCGACTCGGCCACCCAGGTCTTCGGCGAGGCGCCCGACGAGGGTGTCCGCCGCCGGGTGGCGGCGGGCGTGCGCCGTGCGCTCGCCGACGACCGCAACGCTCGTGACCTCGACAAGGTCCTCCTGATCACGAGCACCGCCGGGGTGGCCACGGTCGCCGGGGGCGGCGCGGTGGCCGGGCTGGCCGCCTACCCGGTGGAGGTGGGCCGCACGATCCTCCCGTCGGTCGGCGTCGGGCTGGCCGGCGGCTGCTACGGGCAGTGGCGCAACGCCGGCGCCGCCGACACCAACCGGGCCCGCTCGTGGGCGCAGCGGTCGATCCGCGGCGTCGAGCTCGAGCTCCTCCGCGAGGTCTCCCGCCGCCTCGAGGCGACCCACCGGGCGCTCAACGGAGTGCTCGCGGAAGCGGTCGACCACGGGATCCTTCTGGCATAGGCGCTGTTTCATGGCTGGGATCGAGGCGAGGCGGAGTTCAGGTGTTGTCTGGGTGTGCGGCGGCTTTGCCCGGATACCGGTGTTGTATCCGGGTAAAGGTGCCGTGCGGCCAGGCGGCACCTGGGCCCGCCGCAGCCCGACCCCAGCCATGAAACAGCGCCTTTCCCCAGCCCACGACAAGTGAGGGCTACTGGGACGCATGTGGCGGTCGTCGGTGCGTCGATTTGCTCGTACGATGGCGGTGTGGCAGCCCCGCAGACGACTCCCGTGCAGTCGCCGGACGTCGAGACCCTGCCGGCAACCGACCGTCCGTGGATCACGGTTGTCCACGATGACCCGGTCAATCTGATGACCTACGTGACCTGGGTGTTCCAGAAGCAGTTCGGCTACACCTTCGACAAGGCGCAGTCACTCATGCTCGACGTGCACAACAAGGGCCGCGCCGCCGTCTCGCACGGTGCCCGCGAGCGGATGGAATACGACGCGTCGTGCCTGCACGGTTACGGCCTCTGGGCGACGGTCGAGCAGCCCTGACCCATGTTCCGGCGCTATGGAAAACAGTGTGTGGCGACCTTCGCCCCCGACGAGGTTCGGGTGTTGCGGAAGGTCGCGACCGAGGTCGTCGGGCTGCTCACTGACGGGTTCGACCACGGCGACCCCGTCGTCGACCGGCTCTTCCCCGACGTCTACCCGACCAACAGCGACGACTCGGCCGAGTTCCGCCGCTTCACCGAGGGCGACCTCAAGACCGGCAAGATCGACGCGGCCGGTGCCATCCTGGCCGCGCTGCCCAGCAGCTCCGGCGGTGAGGTCCGGCTCGACGAGGAGGCCGCCGAGGCCTGGCTGCGAGCGCTCAACGACGCCCGGCTGGCGATGGGCGTCCGGCTCGACATCAGCGCCGAGACCGACCTCGGCGACGAGCTCGACGACGCCGTGCTGTCCGACCCCTCGTCGTCCCGGGTCTTCCAGCTCTCCGTTTACGCGTACCTGGGATATCTTCAGGAATCGTTGCTCACCGCACTCACGGAGTGACCATCGTGACCGCGGCCACGTCCCGGCACAGGCCGCGCAGACGGTAAGCTTGGGTACGTGCTGAGCATCGACCGGTCGATCATCGACGCGATCATCGCCCACGCACGCCGCGACCATCCCGACGAGGCGTGCGGCGTGGTCGCCGGCCCGGTCGGCAGTGACAAGCCGGCCCGCCACATCCCCATGGACAACGCCGCCCGGTCGATGACGTTCTACGAGTTCGACTCGATGGAGCAGCTCCGGGTCTGGCGCGAGATGGACGACCTCGACGAAGAGCCGGTGGTCATCTACCACTCGCACACGGCGACCGAGGCCTACCCGTCCCGCACCGACGTCTCCTTCGCCGGCGAGCCGGGCGCCCACTACCTGCTGGTGTCGACCCGCGAGCCGGAGTCCGAAGAGATCCGCTCCTACCGCATCGTCGACGGTGTCGTAACCGAAGAGCCGGTCCGGATCGTTGAGCCCACCGTGGATCCGCACGCCGTTCAGTCATACATGTTCGGGCAGAGCCCGACGACGGTCGACTACGAGTGTTCGCCCGGCCGCTGACCCCCCGCTGCCAACCGACCACCGTCCGTCGTTCTTCTCGTTCTTCCCAGGAGCAATGATCATGGCTATCGAAGTTCGCATCCCCACCATCCTGCGCACGTACACCGGCGGCGCGAAGTCCGTCGAGGGCGCCGGCGACACGCTGAGCGCGCTGCTCACCGATCTCGACAGCAAGTACTCCGGCCTGCGCGGCCGGCTGATCACCGAGCAGGGCGGCCTGCACCGCTTCGTCAACATCTACGTCAACGACGAAGACGTCCGCTTCCTCGGCTCGCTCGACGCCAAGCTCAATGACGGCGACAACGTGACGATCCTGCCGGCCGTCGCCGGTGGTGCCTTCGGCTTCGCCGCCGCGGCCGCGCTCCTCGGCCGCTCCACGGCGCCCGTCAGCTAAGGGACGCCGCCATGTCGCGGTACGAGAGCCTGCTCGATGCGGCGGGTGACACCCCGCTGGTCGGCCTACCCAGGCTGTCCCCGGCGGTGCCGGAAGGCGCGCCGCCGGTGCGGCTGTGGGCCAAGCTCGAAGATCGCAACCCGACCGGGAGCATCAAGGACCGGGCGGCGCTGTTCATGGTCCGCGAGGCCGAACGCGCCGGCCGGCTCCGCCCGGGCGACACGATCCTGGAGCCGACCAGCGGGAACACCGGCATCTCCCTGGCCATGGTCGCCAAGCTGCGCGGCTACCGCCTGGTCTGCGTGATGCCGGAGAACGTCTCCACGGAGCGCACCCAACTGCTCCGGATGTACGGCGCTGAGATCATCTTCTCGCCGGCCGCCGGCGGTTCCAACCAGGCGGTGGCGAAGGCGAAGCAGATCGCCGCCGAGCACCCGGACTGGGTGATGCTCTTTCAGTACGGCAACCCCGACAACGCCCGCGCGCACTACGAGACGACCGGCCCCGAGCTGCTCCGCGACCTGCCGACGATCACGCACTTCGTCGCGGGTCTGGGCACCACGGGCACGCTCATGGGCACCGGTCGCTACCTGCGCGAGAAGGTGCCCGGCATCGAGGTCATCGCTGCCGAGCCGCGCTACGGCGAGATCGTCTACGGGCTGCGCAACATCGACGAGGGCTACGTGCCGGAGCTCTACGACGCCTCGGTCCTGACCCGCCGGTTCTCCGTCGGCACTCAGGACGCGGTGCTGCGTACCCGGCAACTAGTCGAGGTCGAAGGCATCTTCGCCGGCTTCTCCAGCGGCGCGATCCTGCACGCGGCGCTGGCCGTCGCCCACCAGGCGGTCAAGGAGGGCATCCGCGCCGACGTCGCCTTCGTGATCGCCGACGGCGGCTGGAAATACCTCTCCACCGGCGCCTACGGCGGCACCCTCGCGGAGGCCGAAGAGGCGCTCGACGGTCAGCTCTGGGCGTAGAACTCGCGCAAAGCGCCGGTCAGATCGGCGTCGTCGACCCCGTGCCAACTGCCGGGCAGGCTCAGGTGGCGACCGTCGGGCAATGCCCCGACGATCGTCACCGCCCAGCCCGGCAGCGGCCCGGTGGTGCCTTCGCTGTCGATGACCAGCGTGGGCGTGCGGACGCGGCCGATCAGCTCCAGTGAAGTGCTGTCCCCGAGCACACAGTCGTAGACGAGCGTCGGGGCGACCGCGATCAAGCCGGCGTCCGGCGTCGCGTACTCCTCCGGCACTCCGATCGCGGCCAGGAAGTGTGCGGCCGCCTCGGCATGCTTGCCCGCGCCGACCAGGGTGCGCATCTCGTCGGTGAGCGGCGACCCGCCGGGCTCGCCCAGCGGCGGCTCGAGCAACGCCATCCGCTCGATCGGCACCCCGGCGGCCGCGGCGTGCAACGCGACCAGCCCACCGGACGAGAAGGCGTAGACGTGCGCCGTCCCGCCCGCGGCGGCGATCACCGCGGCCAGGTCGTCGATCTCGCGCTCGACCGCGTAGGGCAACGTGTCGCCGCTCTCGCCGCGCCCGCGCCGGTCATAGGTGAACACGGTGAAGCTTTTGGCCAGCGCGGCCGCGATCGGACGCATCGGGCCGTGTTCGCGATAGGCGCCGGCCGCGTCCACACACACCACGGCGGGGCCAGAACCGACCCGCTCGAACGCGATCGCGGTGCCATCCCCGGAAAGCGCGGTCTCAGCCATCTCGCCGCCTTCGATCGATAAGCAGATCATCAAAGTGCCCTGGGCCAATAGCGAGATTTCCCGGGTCCGCGGTGGCTGCGCGCCGTTGCTCCCGCCGGAGACCGCTCCGCTTCGCTCCGCTGCCAGGTCCGCCGCGGGTCACCGCCAACCCCGTTTGCTCTGCACCCGTATACGCACCACCTACCGACGAGCGTGGTGCGTATACGGGTGCAGAGCAAACGGAGGGCCGATGACCGTCTACGCGCACCGGCTCCGAGGAGGTGGTGCGCGTAGAGCCGACGGCAGCGTCAGAGGGCGATGATGGTCAGGGCTATCGACACGGCGAGCGGGATCGTGGCGAACGCGAGCATCAGCCAGGGTGTGTAGCGGCGCTGGATCGTCACGAAGGCGCCCACGGTGAGCAGCACGCCGATCAGGCCGACGGCGATCAGAGCCGGCTGGTACCAGCCAGGTGCGATGCCGCCGATGATCGCGGCCAGCCCGCGGATGCCGACGCCGACGCCCGCCAGCGCCAACGCCGTGCCCCACGCGCAGACGCCGAGCATGTGGGCGCTTTCCGGTGTGGGCCTGGCGTCCGAGTGCACCAGGTCGCCGAGCCGGAAGATGCCGTTCTGTGCGGCCGCCGCGTGTTTGGCCTTGTTGAGGCTCAACCGGGTGGGCAGGCGCTCGACGCTCACGGGCTCCGTACCCGCTGGACTCTCGCCATCGCCGACCTGTGGCGCAGGCTCGATGAGCGTCCCCGTCGCGCCGTTCGACACGGGTGAGGTGAGCGTTCCCGCGGCGCCGTTCCCGGTCGACACGCCGCTGAGGGCGTTGCCAACGGCCGTCTCCGGCCCGGCCACCGTGTCTAGGCCGGTGATGATCGGTACCCCCGGCGTCGTGATCTGCCGTTCCGAGGTCCCGACGACGCCGCCGGTCTGGCTCGGGGCCGGATTTGGTCCGGTCGATGGGACGATCGGCAGGGTCTCGACCCCCTCGCCAGGTGCCGGGTCGGCGATCACGCCGGTGGCCGCGGTTCCGTCCGTGCCCATGGCGTGCCGGGGCGACGAAGGCTCCGCCTTACTGTTGTCTGATTTGTCTGCCGAAGGGGTCTCTGCCTGGTTCGACACACGTCACCGTCCTGCGCCTCCGTCGGCCCACCGCCTCCCGGCGGGCCCGCCATGGATTCAACGGCAGAATGTGACTACGCGTAACGGCATGATCTCCAACCGCGATCATCCAGAATTGCCGGAATGTACCCGACGCTGCGGTGTCACCTTCGCGACAAGTTCGATCAGTTCTTTCATGAGGTTCCGGGCCACGGCGTAGGCTGCGCAGCGTGACAATCTCGTCGACTCCGATCTTGTGCCTCCGAAAGGTCGGCGGGCCTGTCAACATGCCGGGAACGTTCGGATGCGCCTGACGATCCTCGGCTGTGCCGGCAGTTTTCCCGGCCCCGAGTCGGCCTGTTCCGCATACCTCGTCGAGGCAGACGATTTCCGCCTCCTTGTCGACTTCGGCACCGGGTCATTGTCAGCGCTCCAGCGCTATTCGAGCCTGCACGGCATCGACGCGATCCTGTTGACCCACCTGCACTGCGACCATATGTCGGACGCGTGCGACTACATCGTGGTCCGGCGCTACGCGCCTGAAGGCGCCTACCCGGCGATCCCGGTCTACGCACCGGCCGGCGCGCCGGCCCGGATCGCCGCCGGCTACAACAACGAGGTCGAGGACCCGCTCGACGACGTCTACACCTTTTACGGCCTGCAACCGGGTTCGTTCCCGATCGGGCCGTTCCAGGTCGTCGTCGACCGGGTCAACCATCCGGTCGAGACCTACGGCGTGCGGATCGAGCACCAGGGCCGGGTTCTGGCCTACTCGTCGGACACCGCACCCTGCGACGCCCTGCTGCGCCTGGCGCACGGCGCCGACGTGTTCCTGTGCGAGGCGAGCTACCTCGACGGCGCCGACAACCCGCCCGACATCCACCTCACCGGTGGCGAGGCGGGGGAGGTCGCCACCAAGGCCGGCGTCGGCCGGTTACTGCTGACGCACCTGGTGACCGCCTGGGGCAGCGAGGCATTGACCTTCGAGGCGGCGCAGGCGACCTATGCGGGGCCGATGGAGATCGTCCGGCCCGGCGCGCGCTACGAGATCTGACCCTTCAGGCACTGTTTGCCGGCCCGACAACCGGGTGTCGCCCCCCGCACCGCACCGGCACAGACGGTGTGCCCATGCGTATCGCGCTCATCACGGAGTCCTTCCCGCCGGACGTCAACGGTGTAGCGAACTCCGTCGTCCGCGTCGCCGAGCACCTGGTCGCCCGCGGCCACCAGCCGATGGTCATCGCGCCCGCGCCGTCGTCGTCGGCCCGTGGCGTGACCGGTGCCCGGTCGTATCCGGTGGTCCGCATCCCGAGCGTGCCGCTGCCTCGCTACCGGGGCTTCCGGTTCGGGATGCCCAGCGCCCGGCTCACTGACGCGCTCATCGCGCACGCCCCGGACGTCGTACACCTGGCCAGCCCCTTCTTCCTCGGTGCCCGTGGTGTGGCCCTGGCCAACCAGCGCAACCTGCCGACCGTCGCCGTCTACCAGACCGACATCGCGGCGTACCTGCGCAACTACCGCCTGGCCTGGGGCGAGGACATCACCTGGCACTGGATCCGCACCATCCACAATGGTGCCGACCGGACGCTCGCGCCGTCGTCGACCTCGGTGTCCGACCTGGCCGAGCAGGGCATCCGCCGCGTGCACCGCTGGGGCCGCGGCGTCGACACCGTCCGGTTCCACCCGAGCAAGCGCAGCGCCGGAGTGCGCCGGGCGTTGGCGCCGGACGGTCAACTGCTCATCGGGTACGTGGGTCGGCTGGCCGCGGAGAAACGGCTCGACCTGCTGGCCCGGGTGTCCCGGATGCCTGGCGTGCGGCTGGTCGTGGTCGGTGACGGCCCCGGTCGCAAGGAGGCCGAGAAGGCCCTGCCGCACGCGGTCTTCCTGGGTCAGCGCGGTGGCGAGCAGTTGGCCCGGATCTACGCGAGCCTGGACGTGTTCGTGCACGCCGGGCCGCACGAGACGTTCTGCCAGAGCGTGCAGGAGGCGATGGCCAGCGGCGTGCCGGTCGTCGCGCCGGCCGCCGGCGGCCCGATCGACCTGGTCCGCCCCAACCTGACCGGCACGCTGGTGCCACCCGGCGACGGCGGCGCCATCGCGGACGCGGTCGGCGCGTTGGTCAAGGACCCGGAACTGCGCCAGCGGTACGGCCTGGCCGCGCGCGACTCGGTCGCCGGACGCACGTGGGCGGCGATCGGGGACGAACTGATCGGCCACTACGCGGAGGTGCTGCAAGGGCGCTCGGTCCGGCCGCGGCTGGCCGTCGCCGCATGAGCTCGGGGGCTTCTGGGCTGCGGATCGTGCGGCTCGCGAACTTCATCATGCCCAGGTCGGGTGGTCTCCGGACGGCGCTGCGCAGCCTGGGTGCGGGATACCTGGCCAACGGGCACCAGCCGATCCTGGTGATGCCGGGTGAGAAGTACGCGGACGAGGAGACCGACCAGGGCCGGGTGATCACGCTGCCCGGCCCGATGGTGCCGCTGACCGGCGGCTACCGGGTGCTGGTCGGCCGCCGCCCACTGGCCCGGCTGCTGGACCGCCTGGCGCCGGACCGGCTGGAGGTCTCCGACCGCAGCACGCTGCGTTGGACCGGGCGCTGGGCCCGGGACGCCGGCGTGCCCAGCGTGATGGTCTCCCACGAGAGCCTGGCCGGGCTGCTGCGGATCTCCGGGCTGCCGGGCGCGGCCGGGCGGAAGACGGCGGACGCGCTCAACGCGCGCAGCGCCGACGCGTACGACACGATCGTCTGCACCACCGGTTGGGCGGCGGAGGAGTTCGTCCGGATCGGTGCCCCCGTGCGGCGGGCGCCGCTCGGCGTAGACCTCGACACGTTCCATCCCGGCCGGCACGACCCAGAGGTGCGCGCCCGATACGTCCGGCCAGGCGAGGTACTGCTGGTCACCTGCACCAGGCTGTCACCGGAGAAGAAGCCGGAGCTCGCCGTCGACGCCCTGGCCGCGCTGGTCCGCGCCGGTGTGCCGGCCCGCCTCGTGGTGCTCGGCGACGGCCCGCGCCGGCCGGTGCTCGAGTCCCGGGCCGCCGGGCTGCCCGTGACCTTCGCCGGCTTCCTGCCCGACCAGGCCGCCGTGGCCGCGCTGTTGGCCAGCGCCGACGTGGTGATCGCGCCCGGCCCGGTGGAGACCTTCGGTCTCGCGGCGCTGGAGGCGATGGCCTGCGGCACGCCGGTGGTCGTCAACGCGGCCAGCGCGCTGCCCGAGGTGATCGGCCCGGCCGGTGCGGCGGCGCCCGGCAGCGGTCCCGCGATGGCCTCGGCGGTCACCGGGCTGCTCGGGCTCGACGAGGATCTGCGCCGGTCACAGGCCCGGTCGAGGGCCGAGGAGTTCAGTTGGCCGGCGGCGACCGCGGCCTTCCTCGGCGCGCACCGGGCGGCGGTGACAGCGGGGCGCGCGCGGGCCGACGCGGACGCCGCCTAGGCTGGCCCCCATGGCTCGACCAGACGGGCGGCGGCCCGACCAACTGCGACCGGTGACGATCACTCGACAGTGGAGCATGCACCCAGAGGGCTCGGTGCTGGTCGAGTTCGGCGACACCCGGGTTCTGTGCACGGCCAGCGTCACCGAGGGGGTGCCGCGCTGGCGCAAGGGCAGCGGGCTCGGCTGGGTGACCGCCGAATATGCGATGTTGCCGCGCGCGACCACGACCCGCTCCGACCGCGAGAGCGTCAAGGGCAAGGTCGGCGGGCGTACGCAGGAGATCTCCCGCCTGATCGGGCGCAGCCTGCGGGCCTGCGTCGACCTGAAGTCCCTGGGCGAGAACTCGGTCGTGCTCGACTGCGACGTGCTCCAGGCCGACGGCGGCACCCGGACGGCCGCGATCACCGGCGCGTACGTGGCGCTGCACGACGCGGTGACCTGGATGGCCGGCAAGAAGATCCTGGCGGGCAAGATCGAGGAAGCGGTGCCGCGCTCGGTGTCCGCCGTCAGCGTCGGCGTCATCAAGGGTGAGCCCCGGCTCGACCTGATGTACCTCGAGGACGCCGCGGCCGACGTCGACATGAACGTGGTCTGCACCGGCGACGGCGACTTCGTCGAGGTGCAGGGCACCGGTGAAGCGGCGGTCTTCAACCGCGCCGAGCTCGACGCGTTGCTCAACCTGGCCGTGACCGGTTGCGATTCGCTGGCCGACGCCCAGCGGAAGGCGTTGGCGTCGTGAGCCGCCGGATGCTGCTCGCCACCAACAACGCGAAGAAGCTCGTCGAGCTGCAGCGCATCCTGGACGGCGCGCTCGGCGGCGGAGCGATCGAGCTGGTCAGCCTGCGTGACGTCGACCAGTACCCGGAGCCGGCGGAGACCGGCCTGACCTTCGCCGAGAACGCGCTGCTCAAGGCCCGCGAGGGCGCGAGCCGCACGGGCCTGCCGGCGATCGCCGACGACTCGGGCATCACGGTCGAGGCGCTCAACGGCATGCCGGGCGTGCTCAGTGCCCGCTGGGCCGGGAAGCACGGCGACGACACGGCCAACAACGAGCTTCTGCTGGCCCAGATCAGCGACTTCGCCGACGAGAACCGCGGTGCGGCCTTCGTCTGCGCGGTCGCCCTGGTCACGCCGGGCGGGCGCGAGCACCTGGTCGAGGGGCGGCAGCCGGGCCACCTGCTGCGGGCTCCGCGGGGTTCCGGCGGCTTCGGCTACGACCCGCTCTTCATCGGCGAGGGCCAGGAGCGGACCAACGCCGAGCTCGCACCCGCGGAGAAGGACGCGATCAGCCACCGGGGCAAGGCGCTGCGGGCCCTGGCCAAGGTCATCGCGAAAGAGCAGATCCGCTAATTGGTACGTGGGGCTCGTGGGGTTTGTGGGGCTCGTGCGGCTTTGGGGTGGCGGTGAGCCACCCCGGGCCTGGCAGCGAAGCGGTCTCTGGCGGGAGCAACGGTCGTGCCCACCGCGAGCCCGAGTCATCGTGGCCTGTAATGAGCACTGGTCTCGTTAGCATGGGTCGATGGATGCTCTAGCCGGGCTGCTGGACGGGCCGCGGGCGCGAGCGGCGTTTTTGCTCCGATGTGTGCTGGATCCGCCGTGGTCGCTGCGGATCCGCGACGAGGCGCCGCTGTCGATCGTGTCCGTCGTGCGCGGTGATGCCTGGGTGACCTTCGATGGTGCCGCGCCCGTTTGTCTGCATCCGGGTGATGTCGCGGTGATGCGGGGGCCGGACCACTACACCGTCGCGGACGATCCTGGGACCGCGCCGCAGATCGTCATCCACCCTGGGCAACGGTGCACCACGCCCGACGGGGACGACCTGCACGACGAGATGGATCTTGGGGTACGCACCTGGGGTACGAGTGCGGACGGCGAGTCGGTGATGTTGACCGGCACCTACCAGGTCAACGGCGAGATCAGCGACCGACTGCTGCGGGCGCTGCCGACGCTGGTGGTGCTGCGCGCCGGCGACTGGGACTCACCGTTGGTCGGGTTGCTCGGCTCGGAGATCGTGCGGGACGAGCAGGGGCAGTCGGCGGTGCTCGACCGGCTGCTGGACCTGCTGCTGATCGCGGTGCTGCGGGCCTGGTTCTCGAGGCCGGAGGCGGAGGCACCGGCGTGGTACCAGGCGCAGACCGATCCCGTCGTCGGGCGCGCCTTGCGCATGCTGCACAACAACCCGGCGCATCCGTGGACGGTGGCCTCGCTGGCGGCGCGCAGTGGGCTGTCGCGGGCGGCACTGGCCCGGCGGTTCGCTGATCTGGTCGGTGAGCCACCGATGTCGTACCTGACCTCGTGGCGGTTGGCGCTCGCCGCCGATCTGCTGCTGGAGCCCGACGCGACGGTGGCGGCGGTGGCTCGGCAGGTGGGGTACGGGAGCGCGTTCGCGCTGAGTACGGCCTTCAAGCGGGTGCACGGGGTCAGCCCGCAGGAGCATCGGAAGCGGTCTGCGGGTGGCTCTTCGGGCGCGGCTGGCTTGCCTGGCTCGGCCGGCTCGGCTGGCTCGGCTGGCTCGGCTGGCTCGGCTGGCTCGGCTGGCTTGTCAGCGGGCCAGGAAGTGGTAGCCGATCCAGCACCACCAGCCGAGGACCAGGACGCGGCCGAGCGGGGTACGCATCGCGGCGGTCAGCGCGGTGGCGACCGGCTCGGGGCCCTTGCCTCGGCGGCGGCTGGTGATGTCGACGACCAGCATCGCCGCGAAGATGACGATGAAGCCCGTGATGAGGACGAGACGAGGGCTCACCGGCTCGCCGCCCAGGCTCCGGTGCTCAGCCAGATCACGTAGCCGAACACCCGGGCCGGATAGTTCTCCAGCACCGGGTCGAACGCGAGGCTCAGCGTGGGGTGGGCCGGGTCGTTGCCCCAGCCGAAGGCGACCAGCTCCCAGACGCAGAAGAGGCCGAGCAGCACGAACCAGGTGACGACCGTCGACCGGGTGGTCTTCACGGTCCGCTTGGGTGTGCGTCGGGCGCCCCAGACGATGATGGCCAGCCCTGGGACGAGCACGGTGAACGACGCCGGCAGGGTCAGTGGGCGGGCGACCGCGGCGAGCAGTGCGTAACCCGCGATGAACACGACCAGGGCGGCGTACCTGTTGAGGAGGAGGGGACGGCTGGCGGTCTCCTCACGTTGTCGCGACTCCACCATGCGGACAGTCTGCCGTCGATCACCGGTGTCGCGATGCTCATTCGCGAGTGAGTTGCCGCTCAGGGCCCATGACGTCGCGACAGGTGTTGCGGGACCACCCAGGGTGGCTCGTGATCAGCTTGCGCCTTGCTCAGCCGGCAGCGGCCTTGATCGCGGCGGCGGCCGCGGCGGGCTGGTCGTGGTGGATGTAGTGGCCGGCGTCGTCGACGACGATGTGCTGACCCTGGGGGTACGCGGCGGCGGTCTCTTCGGCCAGCTCGGCGGCGCGCACCTGGAGCACAGGTAGCTTGCCCCGGGTCGCCGTCAGGACGGTCATCGGCACGTCGGCCGGGGGATTGGCGGCGCGGGCGCGGCGGGCGGCCTCGACGCCGCCGGCGAGCCGGTTCTCGGTGCGCACGGAGGCGACCTGGTAGCGCTCGGCGTACTCGGCGCGGTAGGCGGCCAGGACGAGTTGCTGGGTGGCCGGGTCGTCGCTGCAGACCTTCATCAGCCCCTCGGCGAACCTGTCGAGCTGCTTGTCGAACAGGCCGGCGTACTTGAGCAGCACCATCCAGGCCAACGACAGGTCGGAGGTGATCCGCAGCCGGGTGGGTACGACGGCCATCACGCCTTCGTGGGTGGGGTCGATGAGCACCAGCCCGGTCACCTGGGCCGGCCGGGCGGCGGCGGCGAACTGGGCGAGCAGGCCGCCCCAGCTATGTCCGACCAGCAGGGTCGGCCCGTGGGCGTCGAGGAGGGCGACCATGTCGTCGACCTGGGACTCGATGGTGAGCCGACCACGAACCGGATCGCTGGCACCGAGGCCGGCCCGGTCGTAGGCGATGACGCGGAAGTCGGTGGCCAGCGCTGGGAGGATCGGCCCCCAGTCGAGCACGGTGTCGCCCGCGCCGCCGACCAGCAGGATGGTCGGTCCGGTGCTGTTCGTCTCGATCCAGCGGAGGTGGCGGCCGTCGTCCCGGACAAGCTCACCCCAGCTGAGCTGGGCGTCGGGCGCCAACGCCGAGAGTGCCGTGATCACGGGGTCGCTCTGCCGCCGGCTCGCCATCGGTCGCCTCCTGGGTTCGAGAGAATTCTTTCGAGACGATATTCTCGAAACGCAGGGCTCGAAACAAGAGAGGATTTTGCGCGATGGCTGCACGACTGCAGGGAGCGGCGGCGATGCGCGCTCTGGCGCATCCGACCCGGATCGCGCTGATGGAGGTCCTCCGTGTGCACGACACGTTGACCGCGACCGAAGCGAGCGCGCTGATCGGCCAGACCCCGACGAACTGCGCCTTCCATCTGCGCGCGTTGTCCCGCTTCGGGTTCGTGGAAGAGGTCGGCACGGGGCCGGGCCGGCGTCGGCCCTGGCGGGCGCTGGACGTACCCCTGGCGTTCTCGGACGTCCAGGACGACGAACAGTCCCGCGCCGCGGCCCGGGCGCTGTCGGACGTGCTGGTCCGGCACTGGCTTGAGCGGGTGCAGTCGGCGCAGGCGAGCCGCTATGCGGAGCCCGCCGAATGGCAGGACGTGCTTGGAGGCTCGGGCACGGTCGTGTACGGCACCGTGGACGAGGTCCGGGAGATGGTCACGGACATCCGAGCGGTGCTGAGCCGCTATGACGACCGGTTGCGCGACGCCTCGGCCCGGCCCGAGGGGTCGCGGTCCGTGGAGCTGTTGGTATTCGCCCAGCGGTATGCCACGAGCGAGAGCTGACGCGCTCGCCAGCGGCGACCGCCGAATCGAACGCGCTTAGCCGCGCGCCCAGCGGGCTTGAACCCGCGGGCTAGCCAGGCCTGACCGGCCCGCCTGCCGTCTCCCGCAGAGGCGTATCTGCTGGCTTGGCTGCCGCCGTCCCTGCGGCGGCAAACACCGCCTGACCGGGCCGGTCGGGCATGCGGAGGCAGCCAACGCCTGACAGGTCGGTCCGGGCATGCGGCGGCAGCCAACGCCCGACAGGTCGGTCGGGTACGCGGCGGCAGCCGACGTTCGGCTGGCCGGTCGGGTCAGGGGAGCGGGCCGACCTCCGCTTCGACGGCGTTGCGTAGTTCGGTGCCGCTGACCAGCTCCCGTGCCGACTCGATGATCGGAGCCAGGAAGACATCAGGCCCCGGGGTGCCGGCGAAGCGGGCGACCGCGGCCGTAGCGATCGTGCCGGCCGGCGACGGCGCCAGCGGCCCCCGTAGCTGGATGCCGCGGACCCCCGCCAGCAGCTCGACCGCCAGCAGGCTGGTCAGGTTGTCGAGCACCGTGCGCAGTTTGCGCGTCGCGGCCCAACCCATCGAGACATGGTCTTCCTGCATGCCACTGGTCGGCAGCGAGTCGACCGACGCCGGGGACGCCAGGCGGCGGTTCTCCGCGACGATGCCGGCCGCGGTGTACTGCGCGATCATCAGGCCCGAGTTGACGCCCGCGTCGGGGGACAGGAACGGCGGGAGCTCGCGGGAGCGGCAGACGTCGAGCAGGCGGTCGACCCGGCGTTCGGCGATGGCACCCACCTCGGCGGCGGCGATCGCCAGGAAGTCGGCGGCGAAGCCGAGCGGCGCACCGTGGAAGTTGCCCGTGGACTCGACTCGGCCGTCTGGGAGGACGACCGGGTTGTCGACGATCGAGCGGAGCTCGCGGCCGGCCACCTGGGTGGCGAACTCGAGCGTGTCGCGCGCGGCGCCGGCGACCTGGGGTGCGCAGCGCATCGAGTACGCGTCCTGCACCGCGTGGTCCAGGTCGTCGCGGTGCGAATCCATGATCGCGGAGCCCTGGAGCAGGCGGTGGATGTTGGCCGCCGACGTCGCCTGGCCGGGGTGCGGCCGGATCGCGTGCAGCTCCGGCATGAACGGGCGGTCGGAGCCCAGCATCGCCTCGATCGAGAGGGCGGCGGTCAGGTCAGCCATCGCGAACAGGTGCGCGGCGTCGCCGATCGCCAGCAGCAGCATGCCGAGCATGCCGTCGGTGCCGTTGACCAGCGCCAGGCCCTCCTTGGCGGCCAGCTCGATCGGGCGCAGGCCGGCCCGGCGCAGCGCCTCGCCGCCGTCGATGCGGGTGCCGGACTTGTCGAGCACCCAACCCTCGCCGAGCAGCACGAGCGCACAGTGCGCCAGCGGGGCCAGGTCGCCGGAGGCGCCGAGCGAGCCGTGCTCCGGCACCCACGGCGTGACGTCGGCGTTGAGCAGGTCGACCAGCGACTGGGCGACCAGCGGGCGGACGCCGGAGTGACCCAGCGCCAGCGACCGGATCCGCAGCAGCATCATCGCCCGGACCACCTCGCGTGGCATCGGGGCGCCGATGCCGGCGGCGTGGGAGCGGATGAGCGCGTGCTGTAGCTCGGCCCGGCGTTCGCTGGCCACGAACGTGCTGGCCAGCGAGCCGAAGCCGGTGGACACGCCGTAGACCGGGCGGCCGGACGCTTCGATGCGGTCGACGTGGGCGCGCGACGCCGCCATCGCCTCGACGGCGGTGGGGTGCAGCTCGACCAGGGCGGCCCCGCGGGCCACAGCGTGGACGTCGGCGGGCGTGATGCCGGTGGGCAGGACGGTGACAGTCGTCATTGGGGTGCTCCGTTGTGCAGAACCTTGGTGACCAGCGGTACGCCCGGCCGGTAGGCCAGGTGCAGATGGGTGGGCGCGTCGAGCAGCATGATGTCGGCCCGCGCGCCGGGGCGGATCACGCCCACGTCGTCGCGGCGCAGCGCCCGGGCGCCGCCCGCGGTCGCCGACCAGACCGCCTCGGCCGGCGTCATGCCCATCTCGCGGACCGCGAGCGCGACACAGAACGGCATCGAGGAGGTGTACGACGAGCCGGGGTTGCAGTCGGTCGCCAGCGCGACGGTAGCGCCGGCGTCGAGCAGCCGGCGGGCGTCGGGATAAGGCGACCGGGTGGAGAACTCGGCGCCGGGCAGCAGCGTCGCGACGGTGTGCGACCCCGCGAGCGCGTCGATGTCGGCGCGGGACAGGTGGGTGCAGTGGTCGGCGCTGGCCGCGCCGAGCTCGACCGCGAGCTGCACGCCCTCGCCGGGGCCGAGTTGGTTGGCGTGCACGCGTACGCCCAGGCCGGCGTCCTTGCCCACGGTCAGGATCGCCCGCGCGTGGTCGGCGTCGAAGGCGCCCTTCTCGCAGAACACGTCGATCCACTTGGCGTGGGGCCGGGCGGCGCGCAGCATCGGACCGCAGACCAGCCCCACGTAGTCGTCCGCGCGGTTGGCGTATTCCGGCGGGACCACGTGTGCGCCGAGGAAGGTCGTCTCCGAGGTGAACTCGGCCGCGATCCGCAGCGAGCGGGCCTCGTCGGCGACCGTCAGCCCGTACCCACTCTTGATCTCGATGGTCGTCGTGCCCTGCCGCAGCGCCTCGGACCGCAGGCGGTCGACGTTGTCGCGCAGGAGGTCGTCGTCGGCGGCGCGGGTCGCGGCGACCGTGGTGCGGATGCCGCCGCCGGTGTAGGGCTCGCCGGCCATCCGGGCGGCGAACTCGGCGGCCCGGTCGCCCGCGAAGACCAGGTGGGCATGGCTGTCGACGAAACCTGGCAGGACGGCGCCGCCCTGCGCGTCGATGCGCCGGTCGGCGGCGGGCGCGTAGCGGCTCGGGCCGATCCAGGCGATGTCGCCCTCTTCGACCAGTACCGCCGCCTTGCGCCGGATCCCGAGCAGGCCGCCCTCGCCGGTGCCCGGAATGTTGGTCACCAGCTCGCCGATGTTGTCGATCACGAAACTCACCACAGGCTGTGCACCGCCTCTTCGAGCGCCGCCGGCACGTCTATCCGCACATGGTGCCCGTCGCGGACGGTGACCCGCCCGTCGACCACCACGGTGGTGACATCGGCGGCACTCGCGGTCAGGGGCGCGCCGACCGGCGGGGCGCCGGCCGTACGCGGGCTCTCCAGGTTGATCGTGACCAGGTCGGCCCGCTCGCCGGCCGCGATCCGCCCGACATCGGTCCAGCCCAGCGCGTTGTGCCCGGCCACCGCCGCGGCTCGGATGAGCTCGGCCGGCGTGAAGTGGCCGCGTCGCTCGGTGCGCAGCCGCTCGTCGGCCTCGAGCGCGCGCGCCTCCTCGAACAGGTCGATCACGGTCTGGCTGTCGCTGCCCAGGGAGAGCGGGCTGCCGGCGTCGGCCAACGCCCGGGCGGGGCCGATGCCGTCGGCGAGGTCGCGTTCGGTCGTCGGGCAGAAGCAGACGCCGGTGCCGGTGTCGCCGAGCAGGGTGCGGTCGAGGTCGGTGAGGTGCGTGGCGTGCACCGCGGTCGACCGCGCGCTGAGGACGCCGCTGTCGGAGAGCAACTCGGTCGGGGTGCGCCCGTGCGCGGCCACGCAGGCCTCGTTCTCGGCGCGCTGCTCGGAGAGGTGGAAATGCAGCGGACGGCCGGCGGTGCGCTCGGCGAACTCAGGAAGCAAGGCAGCCGGCACGGCACGAACGGAGTGCAGCGCGGCGCCGATCCGCACGCTGTCGGCGTTGTCGCTGTTGGCGGCGTCGAGGCGGTCGAGCCGGGCCAGGTAGGCGTCGAGGTCCTGGTCCCCGAACCGGCGCTGGACACCCTCGAGCGGCTCGCCGTCGACGGTCGCGGTCAGGTAGAGCGCGTCGAGCAGCGTGATCCGGATGCCGGCCTGCGCCGCGGCCTCGATCAGCACCGCGCCCATCACGTTGGGATCGGGGTAGGGCTCGCCGTCGACATCGTGGTGCAGGTAGTGGAACTCGCCGACGGTGGTGATCCCGGCCAAGGCCATCTCGGCGTACGTGGCCCGGGCCAGCGCCAGGTAATCGTCCGGATCGAGCCGGCCGGCCAGCGCGTACATCCGGTCGCGCCAGGTCCAGAAACTGCCCCGGTCGTCGGTGGTGCGCCCGCGCAGGGCGCGGTGGAACGCGTGCGAGTGCGCGTTGGCGAGCCCGGGCAGGGTGAGCCCAGGCAGCCGGATCGCGTCGGGCGGCGGCGTCGCGACCCCGACGGTGATCGCCGAGAACCGCGAGTCCACCACCTCGATCAGCACCCGGCCGGTCGGCGCCTCGTCAGACCCCAACCAAGCCCAGTCGGCATACCAAAGCCCGTCGCTCATGCGCTCTCCCCGCTGCGCGTGGAGAGGCAGGAGCTCCAGTCACTGAGCTGGCTTGGTCGCTCGGTCATCGCGCCACCCCCTCGTCATGATCAACGAGTGGCTGGGCGGACAGTTCCTCCAGTACGCGGGCCAGGGCCTTGACGCCTTCCGCGCAGTCGGCGTCGCTGGCCGACTCGGCGGGGGCGTGGCTGACACCGGTGGGGTTGCGGACGAAGAGCATCGCTGTGGGTAGGTGGGCGGAGAGCACGCCGGCGTCGTGCCCGGCGCCGGTCGGCAGGATCGGTGCGCCGCCGAGCAACCCGGCCAGGTTCGAGGCCAGCGTCGGGTCGAAGCGGACCTCGCCCGTGGTCGACTCGGCGGTGAACCGGATGGCGGTGCCGTCGCGGCCGGCTCGCTCGGTCGCCTTCTTGGCAACCGCTTCGACCAGCCCTGCCAGGGTCTCGTCGTCGGCGGCCCGGGCGTCGAGCCAGCCGCGCACGGCGGCGGGGATCGCGTTGGTCGCGTTCGGGGTGACCTCGACCCGGCCGACCGTCGCGTGCGCGCCGCGCAGCCGGGCCTCCTTGTTGGCGGCCAGCACCGTGAACGCGTAGGTCAGCATCGGGTCGCGCCGGTCGGTCATCAGCGTGGTGCCGGCGTGGTTGCCCTCGCCCTCGACGTCGAAGCGCCACCGCCCGTGCGGCCAGATCGCGCTGGCCACGCCGATCGGGCCGGCCAGCGCGCGGCCCTGCTCGACGTGGAGCTCGACATAGGCGTCGAAGCGAGCGACCAGTTCGGGTCGTGCACCGGCCGGGGTGGCACCGAGCACGTCGCCCAGGCTAATCCCGTCGCGGTCGGTCAAGGCGGCGGCTCGTTGCGGGTCGATCGCCCCGGTCAGCAGCCGCGAACCGAGGCAGGCCACGCCGAACCGCGACCCCTCCTCCTCCGCGAAGGCGGCCACCGTGATCGGCCGCGTGGGCTGGAAACCGCGCTCGCGCAGAAGATCCACAGCAAGGAACGCGGACACGATGCCCAACGGCCCGTCAAACGCCCCACCGTGCGGCACGGAATCGAAATGACTCCCGGTCAGCACCCCGCCCGGCGCCGCACCAGAAAGCCGCTCGTCCGACGTGGGCGACCAAACGGCGAAGAGGTTGCCGTTGCCGTCGTCGGTGACCGGCATCCCGCGCCGAGCGGCCTGGACGCGGAACCAATCGCGCAGCGCGACCTCGGCCGGCGACCAAGCGAACCGCAGGTAGCCGCCGTCCGGGGCGCGGCCGATGCCCGACAGCTCCGCCCACACCTCGCGGAAGGTGTGCACCAGGGCAGGATCGGTGGACAAGGTCTTCACTCCGCCATCGGGATGCGCACGCCGCGCTCGGTGGCCACCTCGGTGGCCCGGTCGTAGCCCGCGTCGACGTGGCGGATGACGCCCATCCCCGGGTCGTTGGTGAGGACGCGCTCGATCTTCTGCCCGGCCAGCGCCGTGCCGTCGGCGACGCAGACCTGGCCGGCGTGGATGGAGCGGCCGATGCCGACGCCGCCGCCGTGGTGGATGGACACCCAGGAGGCGCCGCTGGCGGTGTTGACCAGGGCGTTGAGGAGCGGCCAGTCGGCGATCGCGTCGGAGCCGTCGGCCATCGCCTCGGTCTCGCGGTAGGGAGAGGCGACCGAGCCCGCGTCGAGGTGGTCGCGGCCGATCACGAGCGGCGCCGACAGCTCGCCGGAGGCCACCATGTCGTTGAACCGGACGCCGGCCTTGTCACGCTCGCCGTAGCCCAGCCAGCAGATCCGGGCCGGTAGCCCCTGGAAGGCCACCCGCTCGCCGGCCAGCTTGATCCACCGGGCCAGCGACTCGTTCTCGGGGAACAGGTCGAGCACCGCCCGGTCGGTCGCCGCGATGTCGGCCGGGTCGCCGGACAGCGCCGCCCAGCGGAACGGGCCCTTGCCCTCGGCGAACAGCGGACGGATGTAGGCCGGGACGAAGCCAGGGAAGGCGAACGCCCGCTCGAAGCCGCCTAGCTGCGCCTCGCCGCGGATGGAGTTGCCGTAGTCGAACACCTCGGCGCCCGCGTCCATGAAGCCGACCATCGCGGCCACGTGCGCGGCCATCGAGGCTCGTGCGCGATCCGTGAACTCCTCGGGCTTCGACGCCGCATAGGAGGGCGCGTCGGCAAGGTCGACGCCCTCCGGGATGTAGGACAGCGGGTCGTGCGCGCTGGTCTGGTCGGTGACGATGTCGATCTCGACGCCTCGACGCAGCAGCTCGGGGAAAACCGAAGCCGCGTTGCCGACGACGCCGACCGACAGCGCCCGCCGCTCGGTCTTGGCGGCCAGGGCCAGCGAGACCGCCTCGTCCAACGACGAGGCGACCACGTCGAGGTAGCGCGCCGCCACCCGCCGTTCGAGCCGGGACTGGTCGATGTCGACGATCAGGCAGACCCCGTCGTTCATGGTGACCGCGAGCGGCTGCGCCCCACCCATCCCGCCGCACCCGGCGGTCAGGGTCAGCGTGCCGGCCAGCGACCCACCGAACCGCTTGGCCGCGACGGCCGCGAAGGTCTCGTAGGTCCCTTGCAGGATGCCCTGCGTGCCGATGTAGATCCAGGAGCCGGCGGTCATCTGCCCGTACATGGTCAGGCCGAGCTTCTCCAGGCGGCGGAACTCGGGCCAGGTCGCCCAGTCGCCCACCAGGTTGGAGTTGGCCAGCAGCACCCGCGGCGCCCACTCGTGGGTGCGGAAGACGCCGACCGGCCGGCCGGACTGCACCAGCATCGTCTCGTCGTCGCGCAGGGTGTCGAGCGTACGCACGATGGCGTGGAACGACGGCCAGTCGCGCGCCGCCTTGCCCGTGCCGCCGTAGACCACCAGGTCGTCAGGCCGCTCGGCCACCTCGGGGTCGAGGTTGTTGATCAGCATCCGCTTGGCGGCCTCTTGCTGCCAGCCAAGGGCGGTGATGGTGCTGCCACGAGGTGCGCGCACGAGAGGGCCTCCTAGCTCACGAACAACTGACGACGGGACGCGGAACGTTCGAACTCTTCGAGCCGGCGCTGCGACTCGGTCGGGGCCGCGTCGCAAAGTGCCTGCAGCAGCACCATGGCCAGCGCCATCGGAGCAGCGTGCAGGTCGAAGACGAGCTGAGCGCCGACGGCGGCGGTCAACACGATGTCGGCGTGGTCGGCGGCCGGGCCGACCGCGGAGTCGGTGATCAGCACGACCGACAGGCCGTCGGCGCGGGCTGCCCGCAGAGCCTCGATCGCCTCGCGCGGATAGCGGGGTAGGACCATCGCCAGCAGCGCGGTCGCCCCGGCCTCGCGAGCCTGGTCGACCCGGTCGGCCAGCATGCTGCCGCCGGTTTCGAGCAGTCGGACGTCGGGATGCACCTTCGCCGCGAAATAGGAGAAGTACGACGCCAAGGGCGCCGCCGAGCGCAGACCCAGCACCGGCAACGGACGGCTGGCGGCCAACAGGGCGC
Source organism: Asanoa ishikariensis (assembly GCF_900107455.1). GTDB lineage: Bacteria > Actinomycetota > Actinomycetes > Mycobacteriales > Micromonosporaceae > Asanoa > Asanoa ishikariensis. Next base: position 1,617,688 of record NZ_FNQB01000001.1, read on the forward strand.
CGGCCTGGCTGAGTCGATCAGGATCACCCAAGCGCGCAGCCAGGTCGTGCAGGTTGTCGGCCTCGGCCCGCAGCGCGACCTGGAGCTCGTTGTCGCCGGCCCAGGCCACGTCGATCGAGGGGCTGACCAGCTCGCGCAGCTTGCGGCGCAGCGCCGGATAGCCGTCGTAGCCCAGTGCCATCGCCAGCCGGGTCACGCTCGGCTGGCTGACCTGCGCGAGCTCGGCGACCTCGGAGGCCGAGAGGTAGGCCGCGGACGAGGCGTTCTGCACGAGGCAGTGCGCGATCCGCCGCTGGGTCGGCGTCAGCCGAACCCCACGGAACAGATCCACCACACGAACGCCTTCATTCACGAAGGCAGAGTATGCATAGAACCATTCAGGAAACAAGCACGTGCGGCGATTCTGCGGTGACGGTTAGCTGTGTGACGCAGGTAACACCGTCTGGTACAACTGCCGCGTGAACCGGACGAGACTTCGCAGAGCCATCGCCCGCACACCACTCGCACCGGTGGCGGCGTTCCCGCACCGGCTGCGTCGGGTTGCCCGCCACGACGCGAGAGTCATCGGCACCTCGGTGCGGTGGCTCTTCACCTCCCGTGAACATCACAACTACACCTACGAGTTGACCAAGCTGTCCCGCGAACACCTGGCCTGGTTCGTCAGCATCACCTGCGCGGTGCCGGTCGCCACGGTTCGCGGCTATTTCGGCGAGATCGACGACGACGCGGACCTGCGCGACCACATCACCGCGGCCACGACGGCGTCCGCGCGCCGTGGCCTGGCCGACAAGCAGGTCAGATACGCCAGGCGCATCGGCTGGTACGCGATCGTGCGCGCCCGCCGCCCCTCCCACGTCGTGGAGACCGGTGTCGACAAAGGACTCGGCACCTGCGTGATCGCGGCCGCCCTGCTCCGTAACACCGCGGAGGGCTCGCCGGGCCGGGTCACCTCGCTCGACATCAACCCCGAGGCCGGTTACCTGGCCCGCAGCACGCCGTGGGCCGACGTGGTCGACCTGGTGATCGGCGACTCGATCGCCTCGATCGGCGCGCTGGACCGCAAGGTCGACATGTTCCTGCACGACAGCGACCACAGCGTGGCCCACGAACGGCGCGAGTTCGAGGCCGTCGAGGCCAAGCTGGCACCGGGCGGCATGCTGCTGACCGACAACGTGACGATGACCAACGTGCTGGCCGAGCACGCCGAACGCACAGGCCGGAAGTTTCTGGCCTATCGGGAGACTCCGTCCAAGCACTGGTTCCCGGGCGACGGAATAGGCCTCGCCTGGTGACGGTGGCGGGTGGCACCCTGAAGCGATGCGATTGGGCGCCATCTACACGTACCCCGTGAAGGGTTGTCACCGCGTCACCCACGACGACGCACGCGTCGAGCCGTGGGGCCTGGCCGGCGACCGCCGCTGGATGATCGTCGATGCCGACGGCGTCGGAGTGACCCAGCGGGAGACCGCCGCGCTCGTCTTCCTGGGCGCGGCGGTCCGACCGGGCGCGCTGCGGCTGACCGCGCCCGGACGTGACGAGATCACGATCCAGGAGCCGCCACCGGCGTACGACGTGGGCGTCAAGATCTTCAAAAGCCGCCGCGCACCCGTGCCGACGCGACCAGCCGGCCCCGAGGCGGACGCCTGGCTCAGCGAGTTCCTCGAGCGGCCGGTTCGGTTGATGTTCCTGCACGACCCGACCGCGCACGTGCCCGGCGCCAGCGCGACGCTGGGCACGATGTCGTTCGCGGACGGCTACCCGCTGCTGCTCGCCAACAAGGCGTCGCTCGGAGCGCTCAACGACTGGCTGCTGGACGAGGGCGACGAACCGGTGCCGATCACCCGGTTCCGCCCGAACATCGTCGTCGAGGGCGCGGCGCCGTGGGCCGAAGACGGTTGGGCCGGTGGCCGGCTGCGGGTAGGCGAGGTCGTCTTCCAAGCGATCAGCCTGTGCGACCGCTGCGTGGTGACCACGATCGACCAGGAGACGGCCGAGAAGGGCAAGCAGCCGCTGCGCGCGCTGGGCCAGCACCGCAACATCGACAAGGGCCTGATGTTCGGCCTTAACCTGGTGCCGACGCAGCCGGGCCGCATCTCCCTCGGTGACGAGGTGGCAGTTCTCTAGCGCGGGTTGTCGAAGAGCCGATCTCCGCTCCGACGTACGAGGTGAAGGAACACTCTCGCGAAGGAGCGGTTGCGATGCGCAAGGTCATCTACTGGGTGCACACGTCGGTCGACGGTTTCGTCGACGGCCCGAACGGCGAGTTCGACTGGGCGTCGATGGGGCCGGAGCTGTCCGCGTACGGGAAGGAGGTCCACGACCGCGTCGACACCTTCCTGTATGGCCGCGTGGTCTGGGAGATGATGTCCAGTTACTGGCCGACCGCCGACCAGGTCTCGGACCACCCGCACGACATCGAGTTCGCCCCACTCTGGCGATCAACCCCGAAGATCGTCTTTTCGCGTACGCTCCGCGGCCCGCTCGACCACGGCGCCCGCGTGATCAGCGCGGTGACCGAGCTGACGGCTCTGAAGGCCGCGCCTGGCAAGGACTTGCTGCTCAACGGCGGCTCGCAGTTGGCCGGGGTACTCGCCGAACACGGCCTGCTGGACGAGATCCAGGTGATGGTCCACCCCGTCGTGCTCGGTGGTGGCAAGCGGGTACTGCCCCTCGACAAGGCCCGGGTCAACCTGGACCTGGTCGACTCCCGAACCCTGGACGGCCGCACAGTGCTGCACACCTACGTCCCGCGGTGAGGTCGAAGTCAGACGTCCAAGGTCAACCGAACCGTCACGGTGTCACCGATGTCGATCCGCTCAGCCTTACGCACAGCGGTCTTGAGCGGCACGATATAGCCGCCGTTCTTGGGCCACAACGAGGTAGTGAACCCGGTGGCGCCGATCCGCACCCCGACGGGAATCATGCCCCAGCCATAGCTGACCAGGTCGGCGTTGGCCGCCAACTCCACACACTGCGCCTCAGGCACCGTAACGAAATGCCACGGTGCCGGCCCCTTCCAAAACCAGATCTCGCCGTCGAACACCAATTCCATCGGCCCACCATAGGAGCCGGAGGTGCGGCTAGAACAGCCTCCCGCGGTACGGGTGTGGTCGCTGCCAGGTCTGCTCCCACAGCAGCACCTCGGCCTGTGGCCTGGGCAGATCCGGCCAAAAGTCGCGCACGATGCTGGCGCTCTCTGGCCGGTTCGCGAGGAAGGCCCAGTACAGCTCCACCGTCTCGCGAAACTCGGCCAGGTTGTAGCGTCCGCGTTCGTCGTCGGCCCAGTAGTTGCTGAAAGTCACGCCCTGCTGTGTCAGCGTCAGGTCGTAGTGCTCGCTGCTCCAAGGCTCGACCGGACGGCCAGCCGCGACGTCGTCGACCATCGCGAGCGCGTCGAGGCAGACACCCATTATCAACGAGATGTCGATGATGGCCCACGCGCCGAGCGCGCGATAGCGCTGGTCGTCGACTACGAAGCGGGCGGTGCCGAGGTCGCTGAGGTGGAACCGGATGAAGCTCATGCGGTCCTTCGTGAGGGTCAGGGGAGCACTGGCCAGCCATGTCTCAGGGCGCCACTCGCCGGGTCAAAGTAGCCCTGGATGACAATCCCGGAGTACCTGCCTTCCCACATGTTAGTGGTGCCGGCGACATGGGTGTGGTTGCGGAAAGCACCCGCGATCGCGGCGTCGACCTGGGCCGGAGTCCAATGGTCAGGAAAGAAGGAACTGACGCCATCGTTACCTCCCTTGGGCTTCCATCTGCCCTGCGGCGGATCGAGTGCGGGATCGAAGTATTCGGGTCGCCCGGTGTAGACGCCGGTGCGGGTGTCGCGGGTGACCGAGCCCGGCCGTAGGCGGCGACCTGGAATGTCTTGGCCGCCGGGACGGTAGTGGTAGCCGGACCCGGTCGGCTTGCTCGGTCGGACATCGCCACGGAAGACGTGGTCGAGACCGCGTGGACCCATCCGGCCAGGACGGGATCGCTTCTTGGCACGGCGCAAGTAAGCCAGCGCCGCGCGAAGCAGCTTGCCGCTGCCGCCCGTCCGTCGCGCCGCCATCGGTCAGGCCTCGAGGAGCGTGGCGATGACCTGGTCGATCAGCGCGCCTACGGCAATGCGGGCGAGTTGTTGGAAGATTGGGATTTCGGCCAGGGACGCGCCGAACGTGACTGGGGCCGTGGCTATTGCCTGGGCGATCTGGATCGCCAGGATGGTCAGTTGGACGATGACCGCGACCTTCAACGCCAACACGATCGTGCCGCAGATGACCAAGCCTGTGCCCGTCAGGACTGCTGCCGGCATGCCGTCGCGCATTGAGGCGAGCGGGCTGTTCTCGTTGGCCCACCACTCCTGGAACGCCGTGATGTCGGCGCCGGTGTTCGTGGACCATACCGGCGCCGCGGTGGATTGGGCCGATGCCGTCAGGGTGTCTAGCGTCGTCGCGAAACGGAGCCACGCCTGGCCCATCTCCAGCAGTTTGTCCTCGTCGGCCTCGGGCCACGTGTAGCCCAGTACGCCCAGCAGCGACCGCAACTCCCCGGGGATCTCCAGCGACATCTCATCCTCCGAAGGCGTCGAAGGCGCCGCGGATCTGGTCCTCTATCTCGCGGTAGTTGGTTGCCATGGCGCCCACGTCGAAGCCGGCCGCTTCGAGCTCCTCGGCCGCTACCTCGAAGCACTCGAAAGCCCACTGCGCCACCTCGTCGTGGGCCGCGCCGATCAGTGAGCCGATCTCGTCAGCGCCCCATGGCGCGCCGAAGCCGGACAGTTCCGCCTGGAAAGCGCGCAGCGCGGAGGCGAACTCGCCGGCCACGCCGGACAGTTCCAGGCCTGACGAGCTGAGAGTGTGCGGGTCTACGCGGAAGCCCGGGCTGCTCATCGCGGCTCACCCGCCCGGCGGACCAGCGCCGCCTGTGCCTCGACGAGCGTGTCGGTGAACGCGGTGAACTGGCGGGAGGTGCGCTCCTGGAGCTCGGCTAGCTGGTCGCCCAGAACGTCTAGGTCGACCGCGTCGACGGTCTGCGACTGGAGATCGGCCAAGGCCGCGTTGACGGCAGACGTCAGCTCCGAAGCCAGCTCTTCGAGGGGCAACCCGGAGACCGCCGGATCGAGATGGATGCCGGTGACCCGGCCCGGCGACGTGGTCCGCACCACGATCAGCCCGTCGGCGCCGACGCCTTCGCCGCCGACGGACGAGCCGCGTGCTGCCGACAGCGCGGACGCCGTCTCTGACAACAGATTGATCAAGTCTGATGGATCGGTCACGTTACGCACTGTAGGGCGTTGATGCGATAACTGTGACGCACAAAGTGGACGGTGCATCAATGATGGGATGAGTATTGACGGTGATCGGCGGGGTCTGTGACCATTCCGTCACGACATCGAAACTCTCGCAACCCTGAATGTCTCCATTAGTGCAGGTCGAGTGCGTGGTGCCGGGCAAAGCGGACGGCGTCGCCGGTTTGGAGTGATCGGATGTTAGCGGCCGATGCGGTCATCGCTGTCCACAATCCGGGAACGGGGGAGCGGCTCGGCGAGGTTCCGGTCACCACCGGAGACGGGCTCAACGCCGCGATCGAAGCAGCGCAACGCGGCCAGCGCGCCATGGCGAAGCTGCCCGCCCACGAGCGGGCACAACTGTTGCACCGCATCGCCGCCGGGATAGAAAAGGAGCAGGAGCAGCTCGCCTACCTGCTCGCCCAGGAGAACGGCAAGCCCATCACGCAGACCCGCGGCGAGGTGGCCGCCGCCATCCGGATCTTCCGAGGACTGGCCGGCGAGGCCACCCGGATCTTCGGCCGGCAGATTCCGCTCGACGCCGTACCCGGCCTGGAAAAGCACCTCGCCGTCACCATCCGCGAGCCCCTCGGCGTCGTCGCGGCGCTGGTTCCGTTCAACTACCCGGTCGAGCTGTACGCGCATAAGGCCGGCGCCGCCCTCGCCGCCGGCAACGCGGTGATCGTCCAGCCACCCCGCCGCTGCCCGCTCGCCCTGCACCGGATCGCCGAGATCGTGGCGGACAGTGCGCCCGAGCACGCACACCAACTCGTGAACGGCGGCCCAGAGATCTCCCAGGGCCTCGCCGAAGCCGAGGGCATCGCCGCCGTCTCGCTCACCGGCAGCACCCGCGCCGGCAAGGAGATCGCCGCCCGGGCCAGCAGAACCCTGAAGAAGGTGCTGCTCGAGCTCGGCGGCAACGACGCGCTGATCGTGTGCGAGGACGCCGACATCGAGAAGGCCGCCGAGGCCGTCGTGCTCGGGCGCCTCGCTCGCGGCAACGGCCAGATCTGTTGCGCGGTCAAGCGGGTGTACGTGCAGGACCCCGTACACGACGAGTTCGTCGACGCCCTCCTGGCCCAGACCAGCAAGCTGACGGTCGGCGACCAACTCGACGAGCGCACCGACGTCGGCCCGCTGATCGCCAAGGAAGCCGCCGCCGAGGTCGAGCAGGCGGTCGCGCGGCTCGTTGCCGACGGCGCCAAGCCGCGCACGCGGAACAACAGGCATGGTGCGTTCTTCGACCCCGTGGTTCTCACCGACGTGCCGACCAGCAGCAGGGCGTTCGCCGAGGAGATCTTCGGGCCGGTCGCGCCCGTCGCCCGCTTCGCGGAACCCGAGGACGCGACCCGGATGGCCAGCGAGTCGCCCTATGGACTCCAGGCCGCCGTGTGGACCAGGGACATCTCGCGCGCCTTCACGATGGCCCGCCAGCTCGACGTCGGCTCGGTCATCGTCAACGGTTCCACCGCTCTCCGGGCCGAGAACCTGCCGTTCGGCGGCACCAAGGACACCGGCGGCTACCGCGAGGGCATCCACGACACGGTCACCGACCTGACGAGCCAGAAGACCATCGTCGTCATGGACGCCTTCCAGTGACGGTGCCAGTGCCGCTGTTGGAGCTCAAGGACGTCCACAAGGCGTACGCCGGCGTCGAGGTCCTGCACGGTGTCGACCTCACCGCCGATCGGGGCGAGGTGATCGGTGTCGTCGGCGCCAACGGTGCTGGCAAGTCCACCCTGATCAAGATTCTGGCCGGCGCCGAGCCGATGAGTTCCGGCCAGCTTCGGGTCGACGGTGAGCCGGTCACCCTGGCCAACCCGCATGACGCGCACCAGCGCGGCATCCGCACCGTCTACCAGGAGCTGACCCTCGCACCCCAGCTCACCGTCACCGAGAACCTGCTGCTCGGCCGGTTCCCGCGCCGGCACGGGCTGATCGACTGGCGCGCGGCGCACGAACAGGCCGGGACGCTGCTGGGTGAGATCGGGTTCGGAGCGATCAACCCCCGCAAGATCGCTGGCCGGCTGTCCGTCGCGCGGCAGCAGATGGTGGAGATCGCCAAGGCCCTGGTCGTCGAACCACGCGTGCTGGTCCTCGACGAGCCGAGCGCGGTCCTCGCCGGCAGTGACCTCGACGCGCTCTTCGCCCTGGTCCGAAGACTCCAGGACCGCGGCGTGCTGGTCGTCTACATCTCTCACCGCCTGGTGGAGGTGCTCGACCTCGCGACGCAAATCGTTGTGATGAAGGACGGCGTGATCATCGCTACCACCACGCCGGCGAACACCGACGAGGACGAGCTGATCCGCCTGATGGCCGGCCGCCGGCTGGAGCAGATCTACCCGGACCGCAGACCCGGCACCGAGAAGCCAGCCCTCAGCGTGGAGAGCCTCACCCGGAAAGGCGAGTTCGCCGACATCGACCTCACCGTCCACAAAGGCGAGATAGTCGGGCTCTTCGGCCTGGTCGGCTCCGGGCGCACGGAGCTCGCACACTGCCTGTTCGGCGCCACCCGACCCGACAGCGGCGGGATCGCCGTCGACGGAACGCCGCGCGCCTTCAAGACACCACAGGACGCGATCGCCGCGGGCCTCGCCCTGGTCACCGAGGACCGGAAGGGCAGCGGCATCGTGCCGGGTCTGACGGTACGCGAGAACATCGCGCTGACCACGTTGCACGCGACCACGCGGGCCGGACTGGTCGACACCACCGCCCAGCGGCGCGACGTCGAAACCATGATCGAACGGCTGGACATCCGCCCCGCGCACTGCGCCACGATGCCCGTCGTCCGGCTCAGCGGCGGCAATCAGCAGAAGGCCGTACTCGCGAAATGGCTGTTGAAGCAGCCGCGGGTGCTGATCCTCGACGAGCCCACCCGCGGCGTCGACATGGCCACCCGGGTCTCGATCTACCGGATGATCGACGACCTCGCCCGGGCCGGGGTGGCCGTGCTGCTGATCTCGTCGGACCTCACCGAGGTGCTCGGCGCCACCGACCGGGTGCTGGTGATGCGGGAGGGCCGCATCGCCGGCGGGCTCAGGTCGGAAGGCGCCACCGAAGACCAGGTTCTCGCGTACTCGATCGGGCGGGCGGCATGACTCTCACCAAAGAAGCACCGCGGGAGATCGCCGGGCGTCCGGTCACCCTCGCGCACGCCGCGATCGCTCTCGTCGTGCTGGCGCTCGCGGTCGCGGCGGTCACCACGGACGCGTTCCTCACCCAGACCAACCTGACCAACCTGCTCAAACAGATGGTGACCACCGGGCTGCTGGCGTACGGCATGCTGGTGGTGATCCTGACCGGCGGGATCGACCTGTCCGTGGGCTCGGTCGTCGCGTTCGCCGGCATCCTCACCGCCGGCCTCTCGTCGGGCCTGCCGCTGCCGGTGGCCATGCTCGTCGGCATCGCCAGCGGAGTCCTTTTCGGACTCGTCAACGGCGCGCTGGTCTCCCGTTTCGAGTTGGCGCCGTTCGTGGTCACGCTCGCGGCGCTGACGACGATCCGCGGGCTGGCGTTCGTCTACTCCGACGTGCCGATCGCGCCCGAGGACGAGTCGTTCTTCTGGCTCGGCTCGGCGATGCTCGGCCCGATCCCACTGACCACGGTCATCATGCTCGCGGTCTTCCTGGCCGGTGGGGTGTTCCTGAGCCGCACGCCGGCCGGGCGGTCGATCGTCGCTATCGGCGGCAACGCCGAGACCGTGCGGCTGGCCGGCATCAGCGTGCGCAAGCACGTGCTCCTCGCGTACACGATCAGCGGTTTCTGCGCCGGTCTGGCCGGCGTGATCCTGGCCAGCCGGGTCGGCATCGCCCAGCCCAGTGTCGGTGTCGCGTTCGAGCTGGACGCGATCGCCGCCTGCGTGATCGGCGGTGCCAGCCTGGCCGGCGGCAAGGGCTCCACCCTGGCCACCCTCGGCGGAGTGCTCGTCCTCGTGCTCATCAACAACCTGCTCAACCTCTACAACGTGCAGAGCTTCTGGCAGCAGGTCCTCAAGGGACTGATCATCATCGCGGTCATCCTCGTACACCGGGCCAGCCGCCGGCGCACCTGAAACCAACCCAGGAGGCCACGCATCATGAAACGGCTCGCAAGTCTGTTCCTGGTCGCCGCGCTCGCGGTCGGCGTCACCGCCTGCGGCTCCGATTCCGAGGGCGGCGATTCGACGGCGGCGAAGGACTCGTACAAGATCGGGGTCGCGAACTTCATGCTCAGCGGCCCGTACTTCAGCGGCATGGACAAGGCGATCGCCAACCAGGCGAAGAAGAAGGGCAACATCGAGATCCTCACCACGGACGCCAACGGTGACGCCGCCAAGCTCGCCTCCAACGTCGAGGACCTGCTGAGCAAGAACGTCGACGCGATCATCATCTCCGGCGGGCCGCTGGAGTCGGCGCCGGCCGCGCTCGCCGCCATCAAGGCCGCCGGCAAGCCGGTCGTGCTGGTCGACCGCAAGTTCCAGACGGGTGAGTACACGAGCTGGATCGGGCCCGACAACGAGGCGATCGGCAAGCAGAATGGCGAGTTCCTGGCGCAGCGGCTGACCAGCGGCGGCAAGGTGGCCATCATCAAGGGCGGCCCGGCGGACAACAGCATCGGGCTCGCGCGTACCAACGGCGTCAAGGCCGCACTGCAGGGCAAGGCCAACATCACGCTGGTCGAGGCGCCCGACTTCGGCGGCTGGAGCTCCGACGGCGGGCTGACCGTCATGGAGAGCCTGCTCGCCAGCAACCCGGACCTGGTCGCGGTGTTCTGCGAGAACGACGCGATGTGCCTCGGCGCGCAGCGGGCGATCGCGGACGCGAAGAAGACCGAGCAGATCGTCATCGCGGGTGTCGACGGGCAGACCGAGGCGCTGAAGGCCATCTCCGACGGCACGAACTACCTGGTCACCGGGCTCAACGACGCCGACATCATCGGCGCCAAGGGGCTGGACCGGGCCGTCGAGATCCTGGGCGGCGCGACTGCGGAGAAGGACACCGTCGTCGACTCACCGATGGTGACGAAGGACAACGCGAAGCAGTACATGGACAAGGGCGCGTTCTAAGAAGGGTTGAACAGTGGCGGTCGGCGTCGCCACCCGAATGGATAAGGAGTGACCATGCTCAGACGCAGCACACCATCCATCCGTCGCCGATCGCTCTCCCTCGCCGTGGTGGGGATCGTCGGGCTCAGTTCGCTGGTCGGTTTGCCGGATCCGGCCGCAGCCGACGACCCCACCCGGCCCGGCTGGACGCTGCTCTACAACGAGAGCTTCACCAACGCGATCGACACCGGAAACGCGCCATGGGTACGCGAGACGTACGCCCAACCGTTCGACACGATCATGGACGACAACGGGCAGTGGTACCGCAACGACTACGGTCCAGCGTGGACGACAGCGATGAACTCGTTTCGTACGTACCGCAAGGAGTTTCCCGTCGGTCAGAACGGCTGGCTGACCGCCTCGCTGTCGGCGCGCGACTGGAACGCCGACGGTGTCATCGAATCGCCGCCGTCGCTGACCCGTGAGCCGTTGGGCAGTGAGTTCGTGGCGAAGATGAACGTGCCCGACCACACCGGTGGGGTCATCTTGCGCCCGTCGCAGCAGCTTCCTGACGCTTATCGGGTCGAATACAAGCTGAAGACCATCGACTTCGGTGGCAAGCGCAACGGGTCGATCAACTACGGCGGGCGCGTCAACGGCTACTCGACGACCGGTTGCAAGACCCAGCACCCTTGGGGTGAGGGGTCCGACAGCCCCGGCTGGACCGGCGACGCGTCCGTGCCCTACTGCCAGTGGCAGGACGTGCGGGCTGGAAACTTCGGTTACAACGGGTTCCATTTCATGTCCATCGTGGACTTCGCGAATCCGGCCCCGCGCAACAATCACTTCTGGCACTATCGCCGCAAGGTTCTGATGGACTCGTTCTCGCAGCATCCGGACCGGGTCGGCTCGGGCACCGGCGGGCGGGTGTGCGACTCCAACACGAACAGCTACTACAACTACCGCGACGGCAACTTCAACACGGTCAACATGTGGATCAGCGGGATGCCCAACTGGAACCCGGGTCGCGGCGGGCTGGCCGGCAACTCGCAGTGGTTCATGACCTCGTGCTCGGGCGGCGTGGCGGAGCAGCAGCTTTCGTCGGCCGCCGAACTGCAGCCGGAGCTGATGCCGAACACGTTCTACACGTTCGCGATCGAGCGGGACGCGACCGGCTACGTGCTGGAGGCCAGCGGCAACTTCGCCCGGGTGGGCCAGAAGACGCTGCGCTTCCACCGGCCGTTCGTGGTCAACAACAACCCGATCTGGCACTACAACGTCAAGGCGAGCGAGTACAACGGCCAGTTCAACGGCAACCTCGTGCAGAACGACTACAACGGCAGCACGACCTGGCCCAACCAGTGGCCGGCCGGGTCCGCGTACCCGGACTGGTTCGTGATCGGCGACCTTTACACGAATGTGTACGAGGGCAGCGCGAGCCTGACCGACGTGCGGCTCTACGTGCCGTCGGCGGCACCCGCGAACCTGGCTCTGAACCGGCCCGCGACCGCCGACAGCCAGTGCGCGGCCGTCGAGGCGCCGGCCAAGGCCGTGAACGGATCGGTGTCGGGTGGCAACACCGACAAGTGGTGCTCGCTGGGCACGTCGAAGTGGATCCGGGTCGACCTCCAGGCGGCGCGCCAGGTCGGCCGGGTGGTGCTGCGGCACTCGGGCGCCGGCAACGAGAAGCCGGTCTGGAACACCCGCGACTTCGACGTGCAGGTCAGCACCGACGGAGTGACCTGGACCACGGTGGCGTCGCCGCGGGCCAACACGGCGAACGTGACGACGCACACGTTCACGCCCCGATCAGCGCGATATCTCCGGGTCAACGTGATCACCCCGACCAGCGACACGGACCGGGCGGCGCGAATTTACGAGCTGGAGGCGTACGCGTCGTGAGCTCAGGTTTGGGGAAGGGGTCGTTGTCGGACCCCTTCCCTAAACTGGCTCCCGTGACCGCACCTTCGCTCGCCGCCCAGTGGCGCCGCCCCGGCCCGACGCCGGAGCAGCGGCGTGCCGACGTGCTGATCGGGTTGGCGGTCACGGTGCTGGTGCTGCTCAACATGACGCTCACGACGTCGGCCGGTGTCTCGGTGTTCGGCGGCCGCATGCCCATCCTGCCCGAGCAGGTGTTCTGGACCTTGGCGATCTGCCTACCGCTGTGCTGGCGGCGGCGCTGGCCTGAGGCCGTCGCGCTCGTCGTCTCGGCCGCGTTCATCGCCGCGCAGGTCCGCGCCGCGCCCGAGCAGCAGCTCACGTCCTGGGTGCTGTTCGGGGCGATCTACGCGCTCGGCGCGTGGGGCCGCGACCGGTGGCGGGCCAAGTGGATCCGCATCGCGATCACCGTCGCGATGTTCGTGTGGCTCTTCATCAGCCTGGCGATCTTTCTCGGGCGCGCTCAGCCGAACGAGTTCGAGCACGCCAGCGGGGTCCTGCCGCCGCTGTTCGCGGTGGTCGTCAACGGCATCCTGGTCAACGTGCTGATCTTCGGTTTCGCCTACTTCTTCGGCGAGATCGCCTGGACGTCGGCCCGCCGCGAGCACGAGCTCGAGCTGCGGGCCGAGCAGTTGCGGGCGTCCCAAGCCGAGGCGCGTGAGTTGGCGGTCTCCGACGAACGACTACGGATCGCGCGCGAGCTGCACGACGTGGTCGCCCACCACGTCTCGGTGATGGGCGTTCAGGCGTCCGCGGGCCGACGGGTGCTCGACAAGGACCCGGCCAAGGCCCGCGTCGCGCTGGAGTCGGTCGAGCAGAGCGCCCGCACCGCGGTCGACGAGCTGCGTCGCATGCTGGGCCTGCTCCGCCAGTCCGGCGACGCGGTCGACGTGACAGCCGGCGGCGTCGACCGGCTCGACGAGCTGCTGGGCAACGCCCGCGAGGCGGGCCTACGGGCCGAGCTCGGCGTCTACGGCGATCCGGTGGAGCTAGCCGAGTCGCTGTCCCAGGCGATCTACCGGATCGTCCAGGAAGCGTTGACCAACACCCTCAAGCACGCGGGCGCGACCACCGTCGACGTCCGCATCCGCTACCTGGCCCACGAAGTGGAGATCGACGTGACCGACGACGGACGTTCGGTGCTGGTCGGCCAGCGCACCGGCGGCATGGGCCTGATCGGCATGCGCGAGCGCGTCTCGGCACACGACGGCGTCCTGGAGACCGGGCCGGCGGTCGACGGCCCCGGCCGCCGCGGGTTCCGCGTCCGGGCCCGCTTCCCACTGACCCGAGTGGCGGTCGAGGCATGACCGAGCCTTGGCGAGGACATCATCGGCAGAGCCCGCCCGGGCAGGGCGCGTCGCTACGCAGTGGGGGCGCGGCATGATCGAGCCTTGGCGAGGGCATCATCGGCAGAGCCCGTCCGGGCAGGGCGCGTCGCTACGCAGTGGGGGCGCGGCATGATCGAGCCTTGGCGAGGGCATCATCGGCAGAGCCCGTCCGGGCAGGGCGCGTCACCACGCAGTGGGGACGCGGCGTGACCGCCATCCGGGTCTTGCTCGCCGACGACCATCACCTGGTCCGCACCGGCTTCCGGGTGATCCTGGAGACCGAAGACGACTTCGAGGTGATCGGCGAGGCGTCCGACGGCGAGCAGGCCGTCCGGCTGGTGAGCGCGCTCCAGCCCGACGTGGTGCTGATGGATGTGGAGATGCCGGGCCTCGACGGCCTGGCCGCCACCCGCCGCATCACCGCGACTCCCGACGGCCCCGCGGTGCTGATCCTGACCACCTTCGACCGCGACGACTACCTCTTCGCGGCACTCGAGGCGGGTGCCAGCGGCTTCCTGCTCAAGAACGGCACGCCGGAGGCCCTGATCGACGCGGTCCGCGTGCTGGCCCGCGGCGACGCCCTGCTGGCACCCGAGCTCACCCGCCGGGTGATCGCCACCTTCGCCCGTCCGGGCGGCAACCCGCGCACCAGCGGCGAGCAACTCGCCGAGCTCACGGCCCGCGAGCACGAGGTGCTGGTCGCGATGGCCAGCGGCGCCACCAACGCCGAGATCGCCGCCTCGATGCACCTGGGCGAGGCCACGGTGAAGACCCACGTCAGCCGGGTGCTCACCAAGCTCGGCCTGCGCGACCGCACCCAGGCGGTCGTCTTCGCGTACGAGCACGGCGTCGTCACCCCGGGCGGCTGACCATGCTGATCGACTGGGAGTCCGAGGAACAACTCGCCGCGGCCGTGCACGGCGGCCCGGCGGGTGAGGCGTCCCTGCTGGCGGCCGTGCCGACCGTCGCCGTAGTCGCCGCTCTGGGCGAGGCCACCGGCCCCGACGGCGTTCCGTTCCTGCGCGGTCTGGTGGCCGACCTCGCCATGGAGCCCGACCTACGTTGCGCGGGCCTGGTAGCCCTGGCGAAACGGTCCGGTGCCGAGGCCTCCGACCTGCTGGCCGAAGCCCTTTACGACAGCGACGACAGCGTCCGGAACTACGCGCTGGTCGCCCTCTCCTGCGTGGGTGACGACCGCGCCGTCGACCACGTACACGCCCTACTCGCCCTCGACCTCGCCGACGACGAACGGCAGCGCCTGCCGTTCGCGATGCAATACATGTCCATTCCGGCGGTGACCTACCTGGTCCGCCACGCCCAGAGCGGCGAGCAGGAAGACGAGCTAGCGACCCTGATCCGCACCAACCTGGCCCGCCTGGGCAAGGTAGAGCGCGACTGGCTGACCGTCTTCTGGCCGGACGCCATCCTCGACCAGCCAACCGGCAACCGCCCGCACGCCACCGACATGGTGGCCTGGCAACCGTTGCTGGCCACGATCTACCCGCGCTGACGCGCCACCCCGGCCGGTGGGGTGGCAGCGGCTGCTGGCCAGGATCTACCCGCGCTGGCGCGCCACCCCGGACGGCGGGGTGCGCCCCGGCCAGGCCGTGTTCGGCGCTGCGCTCATCGCCGTCCGCGGTTCCGCGGCCCGTCCTTGTTGGCGTGTCATCACCTGGGCGTTGCGGCCGCCTGGCGGTCGCATCTCCTGGGAGCCCACATTTTCTTTGATGTGCGCACGTGAAAGAACATGTGGGCTCCTCGAGCACACCCCGCTCCGCGCGCGACACGCTCGCGGGGACACGACCTCCGCCTGCGCGACCACCTGGACGAGCCGTCCCGGCTCGTCGGGTCGGGCGGCCCGAGGAGGGCGATCTCGCGCCGGCGTGGGTCGGGCTGAGGGCCGGCTCGGTCAGCGCCGCGCGGGGGACCGCTGCGACCTGGGCCGCTGCCGGCGGACGTCGCCGCGCGGGGGACCGCTGCGACCTGGGCCGCTGCCGGCGGACGTCGCCGCGCGGGGGACCGCTGCGACCTGGGCCGCTGCCGGCGGACGTCGCCGCGCGGGGGACCGCTGCGACCTGGGCCGCTGCCGGCGGACGTCGCCGCGCGGGGGACCGCTGCGACCTGGGCCGCTGCCGGCGGACGTCGCCGCGCGGGGGACCGCTGCGACCTGGGCCGCTGCCGGCGGACGTCGCCGCGCGGGGGACCGCTGCGACCTGGGCCGCAGCGGTCGGACGTCGCCGCGCGGGGGACCAGGGTCCGTCGCGCGGGGGACCCGGAGAGTCGATCTAGCGCCGGACGACGGCGAAACCGCCCTTCCATAGCCTTTAGGGCATGACGAAGGTGCTTCATCTCGAAGCGATCAACCGGAGCTTCGGCGATCGCCAAGTGCTCCGCGACGTGACGTTCGACGTCACCGCAGGCCGGATGACGGGGTTCGTCGGCGCCAACGGTGCCGGCAAGACGACCAGCATGCGGATCATCCTGGGTGTGCTCGCCCCGGATTCGGGTGAGGTGACCTGGCAGGGCTCGAAGCTGACCCGCGAGGACCGGCGCCGGTTCGGTTACATGCCTGAGGAGCGCGGTCTCTATCCCAAGATGACCGTACGCGACCAGCTCGTCTATCTCGGCCGCCTGCACGGGATGACGCTGGATGCCGTCCGCCGCAAGGTGGATGAGCTGCTCGAATGGCTGAGCCTCGGCGAGCGGGCCAACGACCCGGTCGAGAACCTGTCGCTCGGCAACCAGCAGCGCGCCCAGATCGCCGCCGCGCTGGTTCACGAGCCCGATGTGCTGGTGCTCGACGAGCCGTTCTCCGGTCTCGACCCGATGGCCGTCGACACGGTCGTCTCCGTGCTGCGCGAGCACACCCACCGCGGCGTTCCGGTGCTCTTCTCCAGCCACCAGCTCGACGTGGTCGAGCGGCTCTGTGACGACCTGGTGATCATCGCCGACGGCGTGATCCGTGCCGCTGGCAGCCGGGACAGCCTGCGCGAGGCGTACGCCCAGCGTCGTTTCTCCCTGCGCGTAGCCGGCGACGCCGGTTGGGTTCGCGACCTGCCCGGTGTGTCGCTGGTCGACCTCGACGGCGCGCGCGCCGTCTTCGACCTCGCCGACGACGCCGACGACCAGGTGGTGCTCCGCGCGGCGCTGGAGCGCGGCCCGGTTCGCTCGTTCGGCCCCGTCACGCCGTCGCTCGCCGAGATCTTCCGAGAGGTTGCCCGATGAACACGTCGTCCGCCATCAGGCTGGTCGCGGCCCGTGAGCTGAAGGTCAAGATGAAGGACAAGACGTTCCTCATCAGTACGATCTTCTTCCTGCTGTTCGCGGTCGGCGGCACCGTGCTGCCGGCGATGCTGGGCGGGGGCGCGTCGAGCGTCGCGGTCGCCGACGCGGCCACCGCGACCACCCTGCGCGCCGCGGGCCTGGAGGTGACCCAGGTCAGCGACGAGGCGGCCGCCGAGCAGGCGGTACGTGACGGCGACGTGGACGCCGCCGTGGTAACGGGGGGTGGCGACCCGAAGGTCCTCGCGATGGACGACGCGCCCGGCGACGTCGTGTCGGCGCTCAGCGTCGAGCCTCAGGTCCAGCTCCTAAACCCGGACGCGGTCGACCCGCTGCTGGCGTACTTCGTGCCGTTCGGTTTCGCGGTCGTCTTCTTCTTCACGTCGTTGACGTTCGGCCTGCAGATCGCGCAGAGCGTCGTGGAGGAGAAGCAGACCCGGATCGTCGAGATCCTGGTCGCCAGCGTGCCGACCCGGGCGCTGCTGGCCGGCAAGGTCCTCGCCGGCGGCGTGCTCGCGCTGTCCCAGGTCGCACTGATCGCCGCGGTCACCGTGGCCGGCATCCAGTTCACCGACAGCGATGGGTTGCTGTCGTTGATCGGCCCGTCGATCGGTTGGTTCGTGCCGTTCTTCGTGGTCGGCTTCGTGATGCTCGCGGCCCTGTGGGCGGCGGCCGGCGCGTTGGTCAATCGCGTGGAGGACCTGCAAGGCGTCTCGATGCCGCTGCAGATCGTGGTGATGCTGCCGTTCTTCCTCGTGATCTTCATGAGCGACAACAAGCCGGTGATGACGCTGCTCTCCTACATCCCGTTCTCCGCGCCGACCGCGATGCCGGTCCGGCTGTTCACCGGCGACGCGGAGGGCTGGGAGCCGCTGCTCTCGCTGGGCATCATGGTGCTCGCGGCGCTCGCGCTGATCGCAGTCGGTGCCCGGGTCTACGAGGGCTCGCTGCTGCGTACCAACGGCAAGGTGTCGTTCGGCGCGGCCTTCCGCGACAGGGAGAGCCGCCGGCTCGCGGAGATCAACAAATAACGCGAGGGGGGATCTCCACGAGCTCCTTGGAGGTCCCCGTCCTCGTGGACGAACAGCAGGGGGCGATGCCGACAGAATCTCGGTGGCGACCCTGGGGCTCGACCCGGATCATCCATGCATGGCCGTTCCGCCGCTTGCCGCGTCCCTGTCCGACGCCGTGTCCGCCGCCCTGGCGACCGCGGGTGTCTTCGAGGTCGCGCCGCGGATCCGCCGTTCCCAGCACGCCGACTTCCAGGCCGACGGGGTGCTCGCGTCGGCCGGAGCGCTGCGCCGCGACCCGCGCGCGCTGGCGGCCGAGGTCGCCGCGGCGTTGCCGACCGGCGACCGGCTGGCCGCCGCGTCCGTCGCCGGCCCGGGTTTCGTCAACCTCGACCTCACCGACGGCGCGCTCCTCGACCAGCTCGCCGCCCGGCTCGCCGACCCACGGCTCGGGGTCGGCACACCGGAGTCGGGCGTCACCACGGTCGTCGACTACTCGCAGCCCAACGTGGCCAAGGAGATGCACGTCGGCCACCTGCGCTCGACGATCATCGGTGACGCGCTGGTGCGTACCCTCGAACATCTCGGTGGAGACGTCATCCGGCGCAACCACCTCGGCGACTGGGGCACCCAGTTCGGCATGCTCATCCAGCGGCTGGTCGAGCATCCCGAGCCGCCCGCCTCGATGGGTCGCCTGCTGGAGATCTACCGGACGGCGCAGGCCCAGTTCGAGGCCGACCCGGCGTTCGCCGACCGCGCCCGGCAGCGGGTGGTCGCGCTGCAGAGCGGCGACCGGGCGACGGTGGCCGTGTGGCGGGAGCTGGTCGACGAGTCGGAGCGTTACTTCACCGAGGTCTACGACCGCCTGGGTGTACGGCTCACCCCGGCCGACGCGGTCGGCGAAAGCGCGTACAACGCTGCCCTGCCCGGCATCGCCGACGAGTTGGAGCGGGCCGGCATCGCGGTGATCAGCGACGGCGCGCTCTGCGTGTTCGCCGACTTCAGCTCGACACCGCTGATCGTCCGCAAGAGCGACGGCGGTTTCGGCTACGCGGCGACGGACTTGGCCGCACTGCGGCAGCGGGTCGGCGACCTGCACGCCGACCGGCTCCTCTACGTGGTCGACGCCCGGCAGTCGCTGCACTTCCGGCTGGTGTTCGCCGCCGCGACGCGGGCGGGTTGGCTGCAGGCGACGGTGTCCGCGACCCACGTCGCGTTCGGCTCGGTCCTCGGCCGCGACGGCCGCCCGTTCCGGACCCGCAGCGGCGGCACCATCCGCCTGATCGACCTGCTCACGGACGCGGTCGACCGGGCCCGCACGGTGGTCGCGGCGAAGAACCCGGACCTGACCGGCGCGGCCCTCGACGAACGGGCGCAGGCGGTCGGCATCGGGGCGGTCAAGTACGCCGACCTGGCAACGGGCCGCTCGCGCGACTACGTCTACGACCCGGACCGGATGCTCGCGCTGACCGGCGACACGGGGGTCTACCTGCAGTACGCGCACGCCCGGATCCGCTCGATCCTGGCCCGGGCCGGCAGCGCCCGCACCCAGGTCGACGCGACCGCGCCGCTGCACGCGGCGGAGCGGGCGCTGATCCTGGACCTGGACGGTTTCGCGGAGACGTTGTCGGAGGTGGTGGCGAGCTACGAGCCCCACCGCCTGTGCGCCTACCTGCACCGGCTGGCCCAGACGTTCACCGCGTTCTACGACCAGTGCCCGGTCCTACGCGCCACGGGCCCGACCCGCACGAACCGGCTGGCCCTCTGCCACCTGACGGGCGACACCCTCCACACGGGGCTGACCTTGCTGGGCATCGAGGCCCCGGACCAGCTCTAGCGTTCCCCATAGTGATAACGGCACGCCAGAATCTCGACGTCATCGCCCTTTATCCGGTAGACGAGGCGGTGCTCGCGATCTATCCGTCTCGACCAGAACCCGGCCAGCTCGCCGCGAAGTGGTTCAGGCTTGCCGACGCCTTCATGTCCGTTTCGCGCCACGTCCGCGATCAGGTCGTTGACCCGCTTGACCAGCTTGCGGTCGGTGTGGCCCACGTATTGGTTCCAGGCGGTGGTGGTGAAGACGATCCTCACGCGACCTCCTGGACGGAATCTGGATCGACGAGGTCGTGCTCCTGCACATCCCCGCCTTCCAGCTCGGCCATCGACCGGCGCAGGGCGGCGGCGTTGCTCGGGTTCCGGAGCAGATACTCCGTCTCCTTCATCGACTCGTACTCGGCCAGCGGCACGATGACGACAGGCTCATGCCCGGACCGGGTGACGACTACTTCCTCAGCGTCGTTGATCACGCTGTCTAGCTCGGCAGCGAGGTTCTGGCGTAGCTGAGTGAAGTTCACGGTTCGCATGAGCACCTCCGAGTATGTACAGAAAAATGTACCTCGCCGGCGCGGGTTGCCCAAGCGGAATGTGCGCGACCTCCTAGTGCTCGCTTCTGACCTGCCAATACTTATGAAAGTTGATGTAGGGTCGACGGGACTCGAACCCGCACTTTTACGGACCTAAGCCGTTTGCCTCATGCCAATTGGGCTACGACCCCTTCGTGGGCTGCCGTCCGGTATACCAGCCGGGTTCGGTGATCGGAACCCCGCCTCGATCGGGTGATTTCGGTCAGCTCAGGCCAGCGGCCTTGAGGAGGAGGACGTCGCGCTCGCGGGTGTTCGTGCACAGGCGCGCCGCTAGCTCCAGCTCCGCCCGGGCCTCTCGCGTGCGGCCCAGCCGGCGCAACAACTCGCCGCGCACGCTCGGGAGCAGGTGCGAGCCCGACAGTCGATCCGTCGCCACCAGTTCATCCACAATGGATAGAGCCGACTCGGGTCCGTGGGCCATCGCGACCGCCACCGCTCGGTTCAGGTCGACGATCGGGGACGGGGCCACCCGGCCGAGCGCCTCGTAGAGCAGCACGATTCGGTCCCAGTCCGTCTCCGCCACCGACGGCGCCGCGGCGTGGCAGGCGGCGATCGCGGCCTGTAGGCCGTACGGGCCCAAGCCGCGGCCCAGCGCGGACGCCCGGTCGAGCGCGGCCCGCCCCCGCCGGATCGCCGACCGGTCCCACAGTCGCCGGTCCTGGTCCTCCAGTAGGACCGCCGCGCCGTCCGGGCCGGTCCGCGCCGGGAATCGGGCCGCCGTCAGCTCGCACAACGCCTGCAGGCCGAACGCCTCCGGCTCCATCGGCAGCAGCGCGGTCAGCATGCGGGAGAGCCGGATCGCCTCGTACGCCAGGTCCGTGCGCAACAACCGGTCGCCGGCCGTCGCCGTCGAGCCTTCCGTGAAGATCACGTAGAGCACGCTCAGCATACCGCTCAGGCGGTCGCGGCGCTCTGCCGCCGGCGGCAGAGCGAACGGCACACCGGCGGCGGCGATCGTCTTCTTCGCCCGGGTGATCCGGGCCTGGATCGTGGGCGCCGGCACCAGGAACGCGCGGGCTATCTCCTCACTGGACAGTCCGCCGACGGTACGCAAGGTCAGCGCCACCCGGGCCTCGGGAGAGAGCACCGGATGGCAGGCGATGAACATCAGCGCGAGGATGTCGTCGTCGACCCGGTCGGGGTCCCAGAGCAGATCCTCGTCGGAGGCGGACACGGGCGAAGCGACAGGCAGCGCCGAATAGCGGTCCTCGAGCGCCGACCGCCGCCGGAAGCCGTCGATCGCCCGCCGCCGAGCTGTGGCCAGCAGCCAACCGACCGGCGAGTCCGGCGCGCCGTCGCGGGCCCAGCTCACCAGCGCCTCCGCCACGGCCTCCTGGGCGACGTCCTCGGCGAGCGAGAAGTCCCCCGTGTAGCGGGCCAGCGCGGAGACGATCCGTGCCGACTCGATTCGCCAGACCGCCTCGACGGCCCGCCGCGCCGACTCGGCGGTCGGCGGGCCGTCGGCAGTCCGGGCCATCAGAGCTGGCCGGTCCGCTCGCGGAACGCGCGCTCCTTGACGACCCACTCGTTGTCCTGCGGGAACTCGTCGATCGTCGGCACCCGGCGGATCTCGCACTTGGCACCCGGCATCCGCGGCAGGCGCTTGGCCCACTCGACCGCCTCGTCCTTCGACGCCACGTCGAGCATCCAGAAGCCGCCGAACAGCTCCTTGGTCTCCCCGTAGGGGCCGTCGGTCACCACCGGCGTCTCGTTGCTGAGGTCGACGACGACGCCCTGCCCCGGGTCGTCCAGGCCCTCGCCCGTGAGGAGCACGCCGGCCCGGATCATCTCCTCGTTGACCCGGCCCATCTTCGCCATCATCTCGTCGAACGGCGTCGCCATCATCGCGGCGGTGGTCTCTTCCGTACCCCGCATGATCAGCATGTACTTCGCCATGATCGTTCTCCCTGGGAAAAGTCCGGGTCGCGTCTCGACCCTTTCACGCCAAGGTCGAGCGGCTCCGCCGAGGATCGACACGACGGCCGAAGAAAATTAGATTCGGTTGTCACTCAACATCGGGGCGGCTGGCATGAAGGCTGTGTTCTGGCTCGACGAGGCGCGCCGTACGGCGTACGACAGCGCGCTGGCGGCGGCTGATTTCGAAGACGCCTGGGGTGACATCGCCCCGGTCACCTTCGCCGCGACGGCCTGGCACACCGCGACCGACCTCGCGATCGGACCCCTGCTCGCGCAGCTCCACGAGAGCCGCTGGCTCCCCGAGAGCCGCTAGGTCCGCGCGAAGTCCTCTCCGAGCGCCGCCCGCAGCCGGCCCAGCGCCCGGCCGTTCTGGGTCTTGACCACCGACACGGAGACGTCCAGGATCCCGGCCACCGTCTCGACGCTCAGGTCCTCCCAGTGCCGCAGCACCACGATCGCCTGGTCGCGGACCGGCAGCGTCGCCAGCGCCCGGAGCAGGACGACGTGCGTCTCGGCAGTGTCGGCAGGCCGCTCCAAAGCCGCCTCCGGCAGGTCGGCCAGCACCACCTCGCCGGCGCTGCGCCGCTTGCGCTGGTCGAAAACGGCGTTCATCAGGACCCGGCGGCTGTACGCCTCGAGGTTGGCGGTGTGCCGGATCCGGCCCCAGACCTCGTACATGCTGACGAACGTGGTCTGGGTCAGGTCCTGCGCGAGATGCCAGTCCCGGCACATGAGGTACGCGGTGCGGCGCAGCCGAGGTGCGGCGGCCTCGACGAACGCGGTGAACTCGGCCTCCTGCTCGCGCCGCCGGGCCGCACCCCACGGGCCGATCATCCGGCCGACCCGGCGCTGACACCGCGGGGGCAGGCGCTGTCGATCACCTGGTCGACCCCGGGCGTGTTCCGGATCCGCAGCACGAGCTCCTGGTATCCCGCCGACACGGTCACCTTGACCCGGAAGGACTCCGGCATCTGCTCGACCGCGACCGGGGCGACCAGGTCCGGGTTGTCGCCGAACATCTTCATGAAGCTGAGGTACGCCTGGTCGCGGCTCTCGTACCGCACCTCGTGCACCGCCTCGACCGACTGCAACAGCACGTCCACCTGCTCGCGCTGGGCGTCGGTGACATCCATCGTGAGGAAGACCGAAACGTCCGTCGGTTGGTCGCGCGCCGGCGACTCGCAAGCCGGGTTCAGTTGTGCCGCGAACCGCGCCGGCACTGTCTCCAGCGGAGCCGGCCCACTGGCCAGGTTGACCGCGCCGAGCGCGATGACCAGGGCGAACGCCGCACCGCCGGCCACCACCAGCCGGCGGCGGCGGCGCCCCCGGCCGATCGCGACCACGGCCGCGGCGAGGTCGCCTTCGGGCGGATCGGGCTCGTCGGCCAGGGCCTGGTCGAAGAGCACGCGCAGGTTCGGGTCCAAGGCTGTCTCCCTCGTCACGGTGGACTCTCACCCGTGTTGACTGCCTGAACCACCGGATCGGTCACACCTAGGCGGTGTCGAGCGTCGCCCGGGCGCGGCTCTCCCATTCGAGCCAGCGCAGCAGGGTCAGCCCGAGGGTCGCGTAGAAGGCGCCCAGCAGGAGCTCCGTCAGCAGCGCTCCACTCACCGAACCCAGGCTGCGACCGGCCGCCAGGTCGTGGGTGGCGTGGATGCCGTGCGTCATCGGCAGCCACTGGGCCACGCCCTGCATCCAGCCGGGCATCGCGGTGACCGGCACGTTGACGCCCGCGAAGACGATCAGGGTGCCGAGCACGATGTTCGACATCACGGCCGTTTCCCGGACCCGCAGGGCGACCGCGGCGCCGAGCAGGCCCAGGCCGGTGCAGGAGATCGAGCAGGCGGCGATCGCGACGGCGATGCCACCCCAGGTGGCCGGCGGCAGGTCGACCCGGAGCAGCAGCGCGCCGACGACCAGGGCGAAGACGGCGACGAGGAAGCCGTTGAGGATGACCGGCAGCGCGCGGCCCAGGAACAGCGGCACGCGCTTGGCCGGTGACGCGATCAGCAACGGCAGCGTGCCGGCGTTGCGCTCGCCACCGATCGTGTTGCCCATGGCGAACAGGCACGGCACCGCCGCGTTGACGACCGCGTTGCCGATGAGGAAGAACCGGTCGTCGTTGACGCCGGCCGTCCGTCCGATATAGACGAACAGGAAGATCTGGAACAGCGGTGCGAACAGGAACGTGGGCACGAGAATCCACGGCGACAGCCAGCCGAACAGCGCGCGGTAGCTGATCAGGCCGCCCACGAAGAAGAGCCGGAGACTGTTCATCAGCTCAGCGCCAGGGTCGCGTTGGCGCGGGCCGAGTGCACCATCCAGCGGGACACCAGCACCGCGATCACTCCGTAGCTCGCGGCGGTCAGCAGGCACCAGCCGAGGTTCGCCCATGGGCTGTGCCCGGTGGCCGCCGCCCGCATCGCCGCCACGCCCCAGGTCGGTGCCAGCACCGCTGACAACGGGCGTACCCAGGCGGGCAGGTCGTTGATCGCCACCAGGAAACCGCAGATCAGCCAGACGGGCATCTCGATCGCGGAACCCAGTGCCCAGGCGGTGCGGTACCTGATCGAGGAGATGGCGATCAGCATCCCCAGCATGCCGATCGCGAACACGGTGACGATCACAGCGAGGACGAACGCGGCCGGGTCGGCGATCGAGATGTCGATGCCGAAGGCGATGCGGCCCCAGAGCAGGGTCGCGACCATGCTGTACGCGCCGATCGTCGCCATCGACAGGGTCAGCGGCACGAGCAGGAGCGCGAACGGCTGCGGTGCGAGCACCAGCAGCTCGAGCGTCCCCTGCCGCCGCTCCATCTGGAGCGCGAAGGCGGCGGTCGTGCTCACCGCCGACCAGATGCCCATCGCGCTGGATCCGACGGCGGCCGACAGCAGCGCCGGCCCGGAGGCGTCACCCTGCCGGAACATCATGAAGATGGTCGTGGCGAAGAAGCCTGGCCAGAGCAGCGACAGCAGGCCGTCGAAGGCCGACCGGCTGCGCATCTTGAGCTGGAGCCACCAGGCGACGGCGACCAGCCGGAGCAGCCTCACGCGGCGTTCACCAGCTCGATGTACGCGTCCTCGAGCGTGGGCTGCCGAGTGATCACCCGACCGAAGCGGCTGCCCTCCAGGTGCGCCATCACCGCCTGGGTCACGTCGGCGCCGGGCTGGGCGTGCACCGTCAGCAACTGCGCCTGGCCCTGCACGTCGACGGCGACCGACTGCACGTCGGGCTCGGCCCGGACCTTCTCCAGCACGCCGTCGGGCAGGCCGAAGACCTCGATCTCGACGACCGTGCCGGTGGTCACCTGCTGCTTGAGGTCGTCGGGTGTGCCCTGCGCGACGATCCGGCCCTGCGCGATCACCGCGATCCGGTCGCACAGCTCGTCGGCCTCGAACATGTAGTGCGTGGTCAGCAGGACCGTCGTGCCGGACTCGACGAGGTTCTTCACCGTCACGCGCAGCTCGCGGGCACCGACGGGGTCGATGCCGATGCTGGGTTCGTCGAGGAACAGCACCTGCGGCCGGTGGAGCAGCCCGCGGGCGATGTGCAACCGCTGGCGCATGCCGCGCGAGTAGCCCTCGACCCGCTCCTTCTCGCGGCCGACCAACCCGACGAGCTCCAGCAACTCGCCAACGCGCTGCTTGGACTCTCGCGGCGGCACGCCGTACAACTCGGCGAAGTAGCGCAGGTTGTCGAGCCCGGACAGTCGCTCGTAGAGGCCCCGGTCGCCACCGAACACATAACCGACCTTGCCGCGTACGTCCCGCGCGTCCTTGACGACGTCGTGGCCCAGGACCCGCGCCCGGCCGCCGGTCGGCAGCAGCAGGGTGATCAGCATCTTGATGGTCGTCGTCTTGCCCGCGCCGTTCGGACCGAGCAGGCCGAACAGCTCGCCGCGCTCGACCGCGAAGCTGACGCCCTTGACGGCCTCGATCTCCTTGCCGGGCCGCCGGAAGAGACCCCTTCTGGTGTGGAATGTTCGGGCTAGTTCCTCGACCTCGATCACCGGCTCAGCCACGCGCACCATCCCCGTCCGTGTCGGTTCGCGACCGGTGTCACGGTGCTACACGAACGGAGTTCGCGCTACCCGGTTGTCGGCCGGCGCCCGTACTCGCCGCGAATGGGCAGGTAGTAGGCGGGCAGGAAGGCGGCGATGATGACCACTCCGGCGACCGGCACGAACGCGCCGACGATGACGCCGGACCCGATCCAGCCCAGCGCGAGCGCGAACCTGCGCCCGATCGCCTTTATCGCGGCCGGTTCGAGGCCGGGGTCCAGCAGCTCGGCGTGCCGGAGGTGGGCCCAGATGACGTTGAACAGGGCGGCCGCCGTCCACAGCGTGCTGCCGTAGAAGACGACCGCCGTGCTCAGGCCCGCCTCGGCCCGCAGCGCGCCGGCGAGCAGCGACGTGCTGAACGGCAGGAACCCGATGACCATCAACAGCATCCAGACGCGGCTGTTGCTTGGGACGCATGTGCGGACATATTAGCCCATAGGCGGCCCGGCCCTGACGACGCCGCGCACCTCGTCCACCGTCACCGACTCCGGGTCGAAGGCCGTCAGCCACCAGGTCGCGCCGGCTGCCGCGTACGGCGCAAGGTCGTTGCCTGGCGCCAGTTCCACCGCGATGTCGAACGGCCCCGGCGCGCGCAGTCCGGCGATCATGGCGGCCGCCTCCGCGAGCTGGTCCGGGTGCTCGAGGTTGACCGGGACGTACCCGTCGTGCCGCGCCGCCCGCTGCATCGGCCTCCGCTTGCCGGGAAACCCGCCCACCCACACGGGAATGCCGGGGCGCTGCACCGGTCGCGGGAGGAACGCTACGTCGTCCACTGTGTAGTGGGCGCCGTGGTGCCGGACCGGCTCGCCCGACCAGGCCGCGGTCAGCACCGCGAGCGCCTCGTCGAGCATCACGCCGCGGGTCTTCTCGTCGCCGCCCTCGCCGGTCGCCGAGTACTCCGCCCCGAACCGGTCGCTGCCGACTCCGACCCCGAGCGTGAGCCGCCCGCCGCTCAGCAGGTCGAGGGACGCCGTCTCGCGGGCCACCTTGACCGGGCGCCGCCGGGCCAGCGGCGTGATCATCGGGCCGATCCGGAGCCGCTCGGTCACCATGGCGGCCGCGGTCAGGGTGACCCACGGGTCGGCCACCTCGCGGACGGGGGCGTGCCACCGCACGTGGTCCCAGACGAACAGAGCGTGCCAGCCGTGCTCCTCCGCCTGCGCGGCCAGGGCCGCCACCGTCCGGGGGTCGGCGAGCTGGTTGAAGATGGGCAGCCAGAGAGCGGATCGCATGTCTCGACGCTAGAGCCTCGTGGCCGAGGCCGCCTCCGGCAGTCGTGAAAGAATCTCCAGGTGCAGGTCGGGATACTTGGGTCATTCGAAGTTCGCACGGACGACGGCGTGGTGGCCGACGTGCCGGGCGCCCGGCTGCGCGCGCTGCTGGTCATCCTCGCCCTCGGGCCCGGGCGCACCGTCCCGAAGTCGATCCTCGTCGACTGGATCTGGGGCAAGAACCCGCCCGCCGACGCGGCGAACGCCCTTCAGCGCCTGGCTTCCCGGCTGCGCAAGGTGCTGCCGGGCGGGGTGGTCGAAGGGCAGCCGGGCGGCTACCGGCTCATGGTCGAGCCCGACGCCGTCGACGCCCTGCGGTTCGAGCGCCTCGTCGGCCAGGCCCGCCAGGAGGAGGGCCTCCAGCGGCTCGGGCTACTCCGCGAGGCCCTCGGCCTCTGGCGCGGTGCGGCCATGCGGGACGTCGGCCTGGAAGACAGCGAAGCGTTCGACGCGGCGGTGACGCGGCTCGAGGCCCTGCGCCTGACGGCGCTGGAGGACCGCTTCGAAGCCGAGGTCACCCTCGGCAACGGCGCGGACGTGGTCGCGGAGCTGACGGACGTCGTGACCGCCCACCCGTTGCGGGAACCGCTGGTCGCCTCGCTGATGCGGGCGCTGGTCGCGGCCGGCCGCGACTCCGAGGCACTGCTCGTCTACGAACGGACCCGGGAGGCCTTGTCCGAGGCGCTGGGTGTCGACCCGTCGGCTGAGCTGTCGGCGCTGCACGTCGCGATGCTGCGCGGCGAGGTCGGGCGGCGGGAGGAGAACCGGAAGACCAACGTGCGGGCCGAGCTCACGAGCTTCGTCGGCCGGGACGCCGACGTCGCCGCGGTCCGGGGGCTCGTCGCCGGCCACCGGCTGACCACGTTGATCGGGCCGGGCGGCTCGGGCAAGACCAGGCTGGCCACGGAAACCGCGCGCACGATGGTCGACGATCTGCCGGACGGGGTCTGGCTGGTGGAGCTGGCCGCCATCGGCGCCGACGGCGACGTCGCGCAGGCGACGCTCACCGGTCTCGGGCTCCGGGACACCCTGCTCGGCGCCGGCGGCAGCGCGGACCTGACGGACGGGCTCATCGCCGCGATTCGCGACCGGGAGGCGCTGCTGATCCTGGACAACTGCGAGCACGTGATCGAGGCGGCGGCGCGGTTCGCCGACCGGGTGCTCGGGGAGTGCCGGCGGCTGCGGATCCTCGCGACCAGCCGGGAGCCGCTGGGCATCACCGGCGAGGCCCTGTGGCAGGTCGAGCCGCTGGCGGTGCCGACCGAAGCCGGCGCCGACTCGCCGGCCGTCCGCCTGCTGCGTGACCGGGCCGGTGCGGTGCGCAAGGACCTCGGGGTCGACGAGCACACCCTGGCGACCATGGTGCGCGTCTGCCGGGCGCTCGACGGGATGCCGCTGGCGATCGAACTGGCCGCGGCCAGGCTGCGCACCATGACCATCGACCAGCTCGCTAACCGGCTCGACGACCGGTTCCGCCTGCTGACCAGCGGCAGCCGCACCGCGTTGCCCAGGCACAAGACGCTGCGCGCGGTGGTCGACTGGAGCTGGGAGCTGCTCACCGACGCCGAGCGGACCGTCCTGCGCCGGCTCGCGGTCTTCTCGGGCGGCGCGAGCCTCGGGGCGGCCGAGCGGGTCTGCGGCGGCGACGCGGACGAGGTCCTGGAGCTGCTCACCTCGCTGGCCGAGAAATCGCTGCTGGTCACCGAGGGCGACGGCGACCCGCGCTATCGGATGCTCGGCACGATCAAGGAGTACGCCGCGGAGCGGCTCGCCGAAGCGGGGGAGGCCGACTCCGCTCGCGAGGCGCATCTCGCGTACTTCGTCGAGCTCCTCGAGACCGCGGAGCCCCACCTGCGCCGTGCGGAGCAACTGGAGTGGCTGGCCACGCTCGCGGCCGACCACGACAACATCACCGCCGCGATGCGGGCGGCGATCGCGGCGGGTGATGCGCAGTCGGCCATGCGGCTCTCCGCGTCGGCCGCCTGGTACTGGTGGCTCGGCGGGCGCCGCTCCGAGGGCCTCGAGCTGATGATCGCGGCCGCTGCCCTCGACGGCGAGGTGACCGACGAGGTCCGGGCCCTGGCGTACGGGATGGTCGTGCTGTTCGTGACCTCCGGCCGGGGCGACGAGCACCTGGGTGCCGAGTGGATCCACAAGGCCTACCGGTTCAGCCAGCAGTCGCAGCAGCGCAATCCGTTGCTGGGCCTGGTCGCCGCGCTGGAACGCATTCTGGAGGCGCCGGAGACGGCGGTGTCCGCGTTCGAGTCGGTGTTGGACAACGAGGATCCGTGGGTGCGCGCGCTGGCCCGTTGGCAGGCCGGCAAGATGCGCATCATGCTCGGCCAGGGCGGCCCGGAAGCGCAGACCAATGTGGAGCTGGCGCTCGCCGAGTTCCGTACCCTGGGCGAACGGTTCGGGATGTCCCTGGCCCTGTCCGAGCTGGCGGCCCTGCTCGCGATGCGCGGTGACTTCGCCGGCGCCTGCGTCCACTACGAGCAGGCGAGCGTGGCGGTCGCCGAGGTCGGCGCCGTCGAGGACGTCATCCGGGTGCGCACCCAGTTGGCCCGCCTGCACTGGCTGAACGGCGATCGGGACGCCAGCGCGGCCGCCATCGCCGAGGCGCAGCGGTGTGCCGAAGGAGTTACCTGGCCGCACGCGCTGTTCGAACTGGCCCTGGCCAAGGCGGAGCTCGCGCGGTGGGGCGGCGACGTCGCGGAGGCCCGCCGCCAGCTCGGCATCGCGACCGCCGTGCTGAGGGACGAGGCGGAGCACGCGCACATCAGCGCGGGCATCCACGACCTGCTCGGCTATCTGGCCGACGACGTCCGTGAGGCCCGCACCCATCGCGTGGCGGCCTGGGAGGCGGCGTCCACAGGGGGGCATCCCCCCTTCCTGGTCGGCCAGATCCTCGTCGGCGTCGCGGACCTGGCGCTGCGGCGTGAACAGTACGAGCAAGCGGCCCGGCTGCTCGCGGCCGGCGACGCCGTGCGCGGCATGCCGGACCGCTCCCAGCCCGACGCGGCCCGGATCGAGCACGCGACGCGACGTCACCTCGGCGAGGAACGGTTCGCCGAGGTGACGTCGGAAGGTGCGCGGACGAGCTATGTCGAACTGGTCGAGGTCGCATTCGCGTCCTGACGGTGCCGGCTGTCAGGCGCGCTTCTTGAAGGTGGACAGCGACCAGACGTAGCCGACCAGTGCGATTCCCACGCACCAGCTCGCGGCGACGAGCGCCTTGCTCCCCGACGGTTCGCCGATGAGCAGGCCACGCAGGGTCTCGATGATGGGCGTGAAGGGCTGGTACTCGGCGAACTGGCGGACACCCGGTGCCATCGTCTCGGCCGGGACGATCGCGCTGCTGAGGAACGGCAGCATGACCAGCGGGACGGTGATCATGCCGGCCGACTCCGGAGTCTTGGCGGCCAGGCCGAGTGCGACCGTGATCCAGGTGGTCGCGAAGGCGACCAGGACGAGCAGGCCGATCGCACCGAGCCAGTCGGTGAAGCTGCCCGGCGACCGGAACCCGAAGGCCAGGGCCACACCCGTGACGGCGGCCAGAGCGATCACGGTACGCAGCATGCTGGCCGCGACGTGTGCGCTGAGGACGGCACTGCGTGAGATGTCCATGACCTTGAACCGGTTGATGATGCCCTTGGTCATGTCCGTGTTCACGGACAACGCGGTGGCCGACAGTCCATAACAGATGGTCAGGATGAGCATGCCTGGTGTCGCGTAGTCGATGTAGTTGCCGGGTATGTCGAACGCGCCGCCGATGACGTAGACGAACATCAGCAGGAGCACGATCGGGAACAGGATCGCGTTGAACACCGCGACGGGGTTGCGGAGGGTGTGCTTGAAGTTGCGACCGAGCATGGTCGTCGTCGAGCTGGGCATTATGCGCTCACCTTCGTGTTGGTCTTGCCGGTCAGGGCGAGGAAGACGTCGTCGAGGTCGGGGGTGTGCACGGAGAACTCCTCGACGTCCAGCGAGTTGGTGTCGAGTTGGGTCAGCAGGTCGCGGACGGATTTCGCGCTGCCGTCGCTGGGTGCGCGCAGGACCAGGTCGTCCTCGTCGTCGCGGGTGGCGTCGGTCAGAATCCGGGCGGCGGTGTCGAGGTCGAGGTCGGTGGCGAAGCGGAGCCGGACGTGGCTGCCGGGGATCTGCCGCTTGAGCTCGGCCGGCGTGCCCTGGGCGACGATCTTCCCGCCGTCGAGGACAGCGATCTTGTCGGCCAGGCGGTCGGCTTCTTCCAGGTACTGGGTGGTCAGGAAGATCGTGACGCCGTCGGCCACGAGCTGGCGGATGATCTCCCACATCGTGCGGCGGCTGCGCGGGTCCAGGCCGGTGGTGGGCTCGTCGAGGAAGATGATGCTGGGCTTGCCGACCAGGGTCATCGCCAGGTCGAGCTTGCGGCGCATGCCACCGGAGTAGGTCGAGGCCAACTTCTGCGCCGACTCGGTCAGGTCGAAGCGCTCCAGCAGGTCGGTGACGATCTGCTTGCTCTCGGCCGGGCGGAGCCGCTTGAGGTCGGCGATGAGCTGGAGGTTCTCGCGGCCGCTCAGCAGGTCGTCGACCGCGGCGAACTGGCCGGTGACACCGATGGCCGCACGCACGGCCTTGGTGTCGGTGGCGACGTCGTGGCCGGCCACGCGGATGGTGCCGGCGTCGGCGGTCATCAGGGTGGTCAGCACGTTGACCGCGGTGGTCTTGCCGGCCCCGTTCGGGCCGAGCAGGGAGAAGATCGTCCCGGTCGGGACGTCGAGGTCGATGCCGTCGAGGACGACCTTGTCCTTGTACGCCTTCCGCAACCCGGAAGCGGTGATCGCTGAGCTCGTCATGTGGACCAGGTTCGCCGCCCTTCCCGCCACGGCCCTGACACGGCCCTGACACGGCATCTGACACGACATCTGACAGATGTCAGATTGGCCACGTTCCCTGGTCAAGCTGGTTGGTCGGCGGTTCGATTGCTTGCGCGAGCAAATAGTTATCGATCAAGGGGGATGCGAGATGCGTGGGCTGAAGGACAAGGTCGCGATCGTGGCCGGCGCGGCGCCGAAGAACATCGGCGGCGCCACCGCGGTCAGGCTCGCGGAGGAGGGCATGACGGTCGTGGCGGCGGACCTGTCCGCTGCGGCGGCGGAGGCGGTCGCCGAGGAAATCCGGGCGGCCGGTGGCAAAGCGGTCGGGCGGGGCTTCGACATCACCGACGAGGAGTCGTACCGCGATCTGATCGAGAGCACCACCCGGGCGTACGGGCGGCTGGACGGCCTGCTCAACGTGGCCGCTGACCTGTCCGCCGAGAGCTTCGGGCGCGACAGCGACGCCCTGTCGGTGCCAATCGAGGTCTGGCGCCACACCATCGACGTCACCCTCACCGGCTACCTCTACGGCATCCGGCACGCGCTGCCGATCATGATCAAGCAGGGCGGCGGCTCCATCGTCAACACCATGTCCAGCGCGGTCTGGATGGGAGAGCCGGTGCACGTCGCGTACCAGGCCGCGAAGTCCGGGCTGGTCGGGCTCACCCGGCACACCGCGACCCTCGGCGGGAAGCACGGTGTGCGCACCAACCTTCTCTCCCCGGGCGTGATCCTCACCGGCACCGCGTACGCCAGAACCACTCAAGAGTTCCGCGACGAGATCCTCGCCTCGGTCCGATCGCCGCGCCTGGGCCACCCTGAGGACCTGGCCGCCATGGTGGCCTTCCTCTTCTCGGACGACGCCGCGTACGTCAACGGCCAGTCGCTGCTCGTCGACGGAGGCGCGAACTTCACCTGATCCGGCGGGGGTGCAGGGCGACCAGCGCGACGACCGACAGGGCGGCGGCCGCTGCGAACCCGACGGGGTATCCGGTGGTCGTGGCGAGCAGGCCGAAGCCGAGCGCGCCCGCGCCGAAACCGGCGCCGAAGACGGCCATTCCTATCAGGACAGCCACGGGGTGGGTGGTGACGACGAGGGCCGAGAGCCCGGTGGCGCCGGCGACCACGCCGGGCACCAGCAGCCGGTGCGCACCGTGCCGATCGCCGAACAGCCCGGCCCACCACCGCGCTGCGGTGCCGGTGACGGCGTGGACGAGCAGGGCGATCGCGATGAACCCGTCACCGGTGTGTGGCAGCGCCGCCGGCAGGAAGGTGGCGACGATGCCGCTGAGCATGGCGGCGCCGGCGAAGACGATCGAAGGGCGGGCGAGGGTGGGCGTGCGCACCGCGGCGGACACCAGCATCAGGGGGCGCGTGGCCAGGGGGGCCGGGTTGCCGCGGTCATCGTCATCGTGGTCACGAGCTGACCGTAGGAGCGAATCGATCCCCTGATGAGAGCCGAAACTCAGTCGAGAAACTGGACCAATCTCTACCCCACTGTCGCGGTCAGGCCTTCGCCTCCGCGGCCGTCCGCGATGAGCGATTCGATTCGCGCCGCGACCTCCGGCAGGCCGCCATCGCCAAGACGGTGACCGGTCCGCATTTCGATGAGATGGCGAATGACCGTCAGGTGTTCGGTGAGGTCCGCCGGGCCCGGCGGGTACGACGCCTGCCGTACCTCCGAAACGGCGGCGTCCGCCGCCGTGACCACGTGCCCGAGTTGTGCGGTCGCTGTCTGGGCGAAATCGGCGACGTCGATGCCGGCCGCGCGCGCGGTGTCGAGGGCTCTGAGGAGGCCGAGTTGGGCGTCGTACCAGACTCCGAACAGGGCTAGGTCCCACATCGCGGCCGCGTCTGGCGCTTCGCCGACCAGGCGCGGCCTGCCCAGTAGCTCCAGCGTCGGCTCGTGTCGCTCGAACCCGTCGCGGGAGCCGCTGTAAAGGATCGCGGCGGTGCCGGCGCCGATCATCTCCGGCGATGCCTGAATTCCGGCGTCGAGGTATCGCGCGCCGAAGTCGTGCACCCGCTGCGCGGTCAGTCGCGCTTCCTCGGCCGTGCCCGTGTACAGGCCGACAATCGTCTGGGCTGACAGGTCCGCGTCGATTTCCGCGAGACAATGCCGCGTCGCCGCGTAGTCCTTGAGAGTCAGGAACACGAGCGTGCCGTACGACAGTGCGTCGCGGACGGACTCCTGCGGCACCGCCCCGGCCGCGGCCAGATCCGTTGTCCGACCAGCGGTGCGGTTCCACACCGCGACGTCGTGACCACCTCCGAGAAGACGGTGGACGACCGCGCTGCCGATGGCTCCCGTGCCGATGACCGCGACCCTTGGTGTTGATGACTTGACGGTGCGCATGGCACCATCTTCAAACGTCAACGCGGCTTGAGGTCAAGCCGCCGTACACTTAAGAATCTCCTAAAGAACTGTTGCCCGTATGACGGCGATAACAGTTTTTCTCTGCGATTTTCGACGCTTCAGTTCTGGGTCTTTGGGCTCAAGACCCGGGCTCTCCGCATGACTAACGTTCGGCGGGTTACTCGATCTTCTTGCCAGCAATGGAGAAATCCCGATGAGATCCCGTCCCCCTTCCGCCCATCGCTCGTCGCGATCGCGCCGCCTCACCAAGGCCGGCATCGGTCTCGCACTCGCCGGTCTCGTCGGTTGGTTCGCCGTCGGGCAGCTGCACCTCGCCGGCGCCGAGGAGACAGTTCTTTCCCAGGGCAAGCCGGTGCTCGCCTCCTCCAGTGAGGGACGCGCCTTCCCCGCCGAGGCGGCGGTCGACGGTGACACCAAGACGCGTTGGTCGAGCACCTTCTCCGACCCGCAGTGGCTCCAGGTCGACCTTGGTGCGCCGGCGGCCGTCGAGAAGATCGTGCTGAACTGGGAACGGGCGTCGGCCAAGGCGTACGAACTCCAGCTCTCGAACGACGCGAAGACCTGGACCACGGTCTACAAGACCGCCACGGGTCCTGGCGGCAACGAGACCCACAGCGTGAGCGGCACCGGCCGTTTCGTGCGGATGTACGGCACTGTCCGGTCCGGGGGCTACGGGTACTCGCTGTTCGAGTTCCAGGTGTTCGGCAAGGCGGCCGGTTCGGGCACGCAGCCCAGCACCGCGCCGACCACCACCGCGCCCAACGACCCGTCGTCGAGCGCGTCGCCCACCACGAAGCCGAGCACCTCGACCAGCCCGACGACCGGCACGCCGGACAACTCCGGTGGCAACAACCAGGCCGGCTGGATCATGGCGCCGAACCCGGTGACCAACGTCAAGCCGTCGCGCGCGGTTCCGCCGAACAAGGGCGGCTTCCACGAGTTCCAGGCGAACTGCTCGGTGAGCCGGACCAACCTCGGCGACGACCCGATCGTCTTCCCGAAGCTGCCGGGTGCGGCGCACATGCACACGTTCATGGGTAACACCACCACGAACGCGAACAGCACCATCGAGTCCCTTTCCAAGGGCCAGACCACGTGCAAGGCCAAGGGCGACCTGTCCGCGTACTGGATGCCGACGCTCTACAACGGCGACACCGCGGTCAACCCCGAGGGTCTGCAGACCATCTACTACAAGAGCGGCGTGTACGACTACCGCAGCGTGCGGCCGTTCCCCAAGGGTCTCCGCTTCGTCGTCGGCAACGCCAAGAACACCGACGCCAACAAGTTCCTCGCCGCCACCGAGGAAGGCTTCGAGTGCGGCGACAGCTACAAGAACAAGAACATCCCGCTGACCTGCCCCACTGAGCGCAGCGTGAAGCTCAACATCCGCTACCAGGCGCCGAGCTGCTGGGACGGCCTCCACCTGGACTCGCCGGACCACCAGAGCCACATGGCGTACCCGATCGACACCCACAGCGCCTCGGGCGTGGTCTGCCCGGACAGCCACCCGGTCGCGGTGCCGAAGCTGGAGTTCAAGATGGCGTGGCCGGTCAACGGCGACATGTCGAAGGTGAAGTTCTCCAGCGGCGCCGGCCCGACGTTCCACTACGACTTCATCAACAACTGGGACGACCGGACCCTCGCGGCGATGATCAACGGGTGCATCGTGGCGGCCCGGCAGTGTGACCCCCAGGGCCACGACGGCCGGGACGACCAGCAGCCCGCGCCGTACGTGCTGAACAAGGACTACCTGCTGCCGTAACTGTTCCACAGGGCACTAGGGGTGGGGCGGCTGCCGTGGCCGCTCCACCCCTCGTCGTATTGTCGACGCTGCCGGGATTGACCAAGCCCCACCGAGGAGTGCGCGTGGCCAACGGCATTGCGCCGGACACCCTGCCGAGTCACCAGCGCCCCCGCCGCCGTCAGTGGCTGGGGCTCGCTGTGGTGATCGTCGCTGTCGCCGTCGCAACTGTCACCGTCCCGCCGCTGATCACTCCGCACCACGAGCCCCGGCCGGCGGCGCCCTCGTCGTCCTCCCCGCAAGCCGCCGTGATCGCGGCCACTTCCCCGAGCCCGAGCCCGAGCGCCGCCGCCCCCACGGCCGATGTCAGCCCGTCAGCCCGATTCGTGCCGATCACTGTCGAGGCGGAGGACCTCGATAACACCTTGACCGGCGGCGCGGCGCCGACCGAGTGCGCCACCTGCCGCGGCGGCGCCCGAGTCCGGTACCTGTGCGTCTCGTGTCAGGTGGTCGTCCGCGCCACCGTGCCGGTCGCCGGAAAGCGCACCATCACCGTCGTCTACGAGTCCGACGGCTACCGAGCACTCAAGGTGAAGGTCAACAACGACCCGGCCCGCACCTTCCAGGTCGGCGGCACCGACTGGACGACTCCGCGTTCGTTCCGGTTCACCGCCGAGCTACCGGCCGGCCCGGTGCGGGTGTCGCTCTTCAACGACGACACCCCTGCCCCCGATGTCGACCAGGTCGTCATCTCCTAGCACTTCAGAATCGATTCCTATAGCGTGCGGCTGCGGGCGAGGGGCGGAGCGGGCAGTGATGGGTGTCGGGCGCGAGGTCGCCGCTGCGGCGCTGGCCCGGGCCGTGCTGATCGGCCGCGCGGCGGCCACGATCACCGCTGCCGCGGCCGGCCTCCTACTCGTGCACGACCGCATGCCGGTCATCGCGGTCATCCTTCTGGTCGTGGCGGCGACGGCCGCGCAGCTCGCCGCCCTCGGCCGGTGGCCGGGCCTGGTCACCCGGCCGTTCGCCGTGATCGCCGTCGACTCGGCGCTGGTGCTCGGGGTGCTCGCCGTCAGCAACGGGAGCGTCGCCTATTTCTGCTATGCCGCCGGGGCAGGTGCCGTGGCGGGGGTCCTCCTTGGTCTGCGCGCCCTGCCGGTGTGGGCCGCCCACGCCGCGTTGGGCTACGTCGTCATCGCCGGTGTGCTGCGCCGCACCGAGGCGCCGGTCGAACTCGTGGCCTTCGTGGTCGCATTCCCGATGGCCGGAGCCGTCGCCGGCGTCGGCGCGGCGCTGGCCACCACCGTGTTGACCAACCAGCTTGAGCTCTCCACCCAGCTCGTCGCCTCCGCGCAACGCTCGGCCGTCGCGTCCGAGCGCGCGCGGCTGGCGCGGGAGCTGCACGACTCGGTCACCAAGACCCTGCGGGGCGTCTCCCTCGCCGCGCTCGCCCTGCCGTCGGTGCTGCGGCGCCAGCCCGCGTTGGCCGAGCACCTGGCCGGCACGGTCGTCGCGGGAACCACGGCGGCCGCCCAACAGGCCCGGGAGCTGCTGGAGGAGATGCGGTTCGACGTCGGCAACCTCGCCGCGGGTGTCTACGAGCTGTGCCAGGCCTGGAGCGCGTCGACCGGCGTCCCCATCCGGGTCTCGGCGGCCACGGTCGACTCGCTCGACTCGGTGTCGTACGAGCTGACCCGGATCCTGCGCGAGGCACTCGCCAACGTCGCCCGGCACGGCCGCGCCCGGCGGGTCGCCGTCCGGCTCGCCCGGGAGCCGCACGGCCTCCTGCTCGAGATCTCCGACGACGGGGTCGGTTTCGTCGTGCCGGCCGACCTCGCCGGTCTCCAGACCGCCGGCCACTTCGGCATCGTCGGCATGAACGAGCGAGCGAGGACGGCCGGTGGCGTCCTGCACATCGCTTCCGCGCCCGGTGCCGGCACCAGGATCACGGTGCGCGTGCCCGAGGACGTGTCCGTCCGATCGGGGAGAGCGTGATGACACAAGCCCCGGCAGCCACGATCGACGTCCTGGTCGTCGACGACAACCCGATCATGCGGAGCGCCCTGCGCGGGATCCTCGCGGCCGACGACCGGATCCGGGTCGTGGGGGAGGCCGCGAACGGCCGTGAGGCGTTGGCCCTGGCCAAGCGGCTGCGGCCCGCGGTCACGTTGCTGGACCATCGAATGCCGATCGCCGACGGGTTGTCGGTCGTCGGCGAGCTGGGCCAACATTCCGCCGTGCTGGCCCTTACCAGCTCCGACGATCCGCAGACCATCGGCGACATGCTGCAGGGAGGAGCGCGGGGCTACCTGGTGCATGGCGAGTTCGAGCCAGGCGACCTGCTGCGCGCCGTGCACGAGGTCGTCGGTGGTCGTGGCTGGCTCTCCCCGATCGCCGCGTCCGTGGCCGTGTCGATGACCCGCGCGCAGACCCCCCGGCGCGTCAACCCGGCATACAACAGCCTCACCGAGCGTGAGCTGCAAGTGGTGAACCTGCTGTGTCAGGGCCTGTCCAACGCCGCGATCGCGCAAGAGCTCTGGCTCACCGAGAAGACGGTGAAGAACCACCTGAACCACATCTTCGCCAAGCTCGGCGTGCGCAGCCGCACGGAGGCCGTCGTCCGCTGGACCGCGGAACAGCCGTGAGGTCGCCTGAACGGCGAAAGCCCGCCCCCGGATGGGGACGGGCTTTCGCCATTCTGTGGGAACTCAGCCGGTTACCGCACCGATCAGCACGTTGCTGCGCCCGACGACCGAGCCCTCGTCGGTGACGATCCGCAGCTCGCCCAGGAGTTGCCGGCCGGCGGGCGGAACGGACTGCGCCGTGACCGTGCCGCTGATCGACGTGGAGCCGCCGTACACGAGGTCGACCACGGTGTCCGGGGCGGACACCGCTCCGAGCGACGCGGCGTAGAACACGTCGCGGTAGTCGTACTCCGTGGTTCCGGCAGGAACCGCGTAGCCGGCCACCTCTACCTCGTAGACGCCGGGCTCCGGGTCGACGATCGAGACCGCCTCCTCCGAGTCGCCGTCGGCGTCCTGGCCGACGACCGCACCGTTGAGCCGGACCGTGAGGTCGAGGTCGGCACCCTGGTCACTCGGATTGCCGATCGCGACGTCGAGCCGGGACGCCCCGGCGGGCACGGTCACCTCGTACGTCTGGAGCTCGTTCTCGGCGATGCTCGGCCGGCTCACCATCGCGCTGCCGAGCGGACCTCCCTGACCCGAGACCCGAACCGGCCCGAACACGTTCTGGACCTGCCACGTGACCGGGGTGGCCACTCCGGCCGCCACGGACGGCAGCTCGACATCGGCCGGGTCCACCGCGACACCCTGGATGCGCGCGGTGAGCTGGAACGGGTTCTCCAGCGTCGGTGACGTCCGACGGGCCTCGACCTCGAGCTCCCAGATCCCCGGGATCGGGTTCTCGTAGGACCGCTCCTCCGGCTTGCAGACATTGGGATCGGAGAAGTTGGTGTAGCAGAAGGGACTGCCGGTGTCTTCCGCCGGCACACCCCACGGGTTGATCGCGATGAACCGGGTCTGCGATCCCGTCGCGATGCCCGAGAGGTTGACCTGCAACGCCTTCGTGCCCTCGGGCACGGCGACGAAGTAGGACGTGTAGCCGTTCCGGTCGACCGACCCGCTCGTGGAGTAGCGGAACTCCTTCTTCGTCGGCACGTTGGCGATCACCACGGTGTTGAGGAACTCGAAGTCGACGACCGGCGTCTTCGGGTCGTCGACCTGCATGATCGCGCTGTGCACGCCCTCGCCACCGCGGGTCTCGACGGTGAACGTCGCCGTCTTGTTGAGCGGCAGGATCAGGTTCTTCGGCGCGTTGCGGAAGAACCCGTCGTCACCGACCCAGCGGACGGCGTGCTTGATGTCGCCCTTCGGGCCGGAGGTGCGGGTGACCTTCACCGTGTACGACTTCTTGTCGTTGGGCCGCTGCCCGCCCTCGCTGGGCGCGCACCGGTTGTAGATGCCATCGCCCTTGTCCGGCGTGGCCAGGGAGTCGGAGAGCGGCGTGCACACGGGTGCGTGCACGTCGTACGTCCGTGTCTCCAGCGGGCCCTGGGCCAGCAGGTCCCACGCGCCCGGCACGTCGAGCTGGCCGTTGCCCTGCGCGTACGCGGGAACGCCGTCGATCCACGCCGCGGAGGACGAGACCGCCCGGCGCAGCGCGGCGGGGGTCACCGTTTGACCGGTCGCCTTCGCCGCGGACAGCAGCAGCGCGACACCGCCGGCCGTCTGCGGCGACGCCATCGACGTACCGTTGATCATCTGGTAGCCCGGCGGCAACGGGTAGCCCGCGTCCGCCACCGGAATGCCCGGCTGCCACAGCGGAGTGGTGGAGATCGCGGAGCCGGGCGCGGAGATGGTCGGCTTGAGGCCACCATCCTCACTCGGTCCGCGGGACGAGAAGTTGAACAGCTGGTTCGGGGTGCGCGTGACGGACCCGTAGTTGGCCAGCCAGGTCTCCTTGCTGATGCTCGCAGCCACGCTGATCACATCGTCCGCGACGCTGGGGTCGCCGACGGTGTTGACGCCAGGGCCGCTGTTGCCGGCCGAGAAGACGAGCTGAACGCCGTAGTCGTTGATCAACCGCTGGTAGAGCTGACCACGGGCGTTGTTGCCGTCGTTGAGCGACGGCAGGCCGCCGATCGACATGTTGACGACGTCGACGTGCCGGTTGACGACGAGATCGACCATGCCGTCGGTCAACGCCGCCGCGCTGCAGCCGCCGCCCCAGGTGCAGGCGCGGGCCGACACCAGCTTCGCGCCGGGCGCCTGCCCGTCGAGGTTGTCGTTGCCGAACATGTTGTTGGCGGCCGTGATGCCCGCGACGTGCGAACCGTGCTGGTCCTCGATGATGCCGATGTTGACGAAGTCGGTCGCCGCGGGCCCGCCAATCGGGGTGGCGTCGACGTCCTCGCGGTATTCGACGACGAACGGCATCTGCTCCCGCACCGCGGTGGCGGGGTTGTCGGTGCCGAAGTGTCCGACCTGGAAGTTCTCACCGTACGGCCGCATCGCGCCGCCGTCGTTGGTGAAGTCGCGGTCCTGGTTGGCGTCGACCCAGACGTCGTGGCTCACCGGGTCGTAGAGCACGCCGAACAGATCGGCCCTGTCACCGTCGCGGTTGACGTCGCCGCCGGGCGCACTTGCGGCCGTGATGTTCTCGTTGAACCGGTTGACCTTGAAGGCGCCGGCCCGGGGCGCCGTCCACTGCTGGCCCTGGTAGGTGAACGACGGGCCCGCGACGTTTGTCACCATCGCCCGCCAGGTGCCGTCACCGTCGAAGACCGGGTCGGTCGCGGTGAACCAGTCGACGATCTTCCGCTCGCCGGTGGACGTGGTCTGCAGCGCCGGGTTGTCGAGGTCGACGCCGGCGTCCATGATGCCGATCGTGACCCCGCGGCCGTCCCACTGCGGGTGCGCTTCCTTGAACGCGACCGACCCGGTCTCGGCGGTCGGCATGTACGGGTTGGCGGCGGGCGTGTCGGCACCGGGCGGCCCGACCGTCACCGCCTGCGCCGCGATCTGGGCGCGTGCGGCCGTGGGCTCCGGCTCGGGCATCGGGATGATCTCGTCGAGATCGACCGCCGCGACACCCGGCAACCTGGCGGCGTTGAGAACCGAGTTGGTGGGCACGCTGGCCCGGACGTAGCCGACCGAGTCGACCCGCTTCGCGACCGTCGCACCGAGCTTCTTCAGGCCGGCGGCCACATCCGCCGATTCGCCCTTGTCGGTGGCGACGATCAGCATCACGGACCTCGCGCGCTTGGCTTTTGCCTCTGCCAACAGCTCGAGGTCGTGGGCGCCGAGTGTGTCCACGCTGCTCTGCTTGAGAGCGTGGCCGTCGGCGCCGGGATCGGCGCTGGCGGCCGGCGTGCCGACGGCGAGCGTCGACAGGCCGGTCGCCAACACGGTCGCTAGGAGTCCGGCGAACACTCGCCGTCTCTGGTTCTGGGGGTAGGTCACGTCTGGTTCCTCCGAGGGGGAGAACGCCCTGCAACGCAGGGGGCGTGTGACGCATCTTTCGCTCTTCGAGCGATTGCTGTCACTACCAGGTTTTTCGTCGTGACGGTCTCGTGACCTTAGCTTCGTGCCATCCGCACTATTAGGACGAAGCAAGCGTCCGGAGCGTGTTCTCGAGCGTGGTCCGCTGCACGAAAAGGTCGTGCTCAGGGCGGACGTCGAGAGCGTGTTGCGGGTCCTTGAAGTAGAACGACAGCCAGTCCTGCACGCCGGACAGGCCGGCCCGCTGGGCCAGATCGGTGAAGAGCACGAGATCGAGCACGAGCGGCGCCGCCAGGATCGAGTCCCGGCACAGGAAGTCGACCTTGATCTGCATCGGATAGCCGAGCCAACCGACGATGTCGA
This sequence comes from Asanoa ishikariensis, assembly GCF_900107455.1. GTDB lineage: Bacteria > Actinomycetota > Actinomycetes > Mycobacteriales > Micromonosporaceae > Asanoa > Asanoa ishikariensis. The sequence continues at coordinate 1,660,578 of NZ_FNQB01000001.1, forward strand.
CGTTGTCCCAGCCCTCCTTCTGGTCGCCGCGCGGCGGGTAGTAGTTGATGCGGACCTGGTGGTGGAAGTCGCCGTACAACTCGGGGTGCCGCTCCGGTTCCAGGATGTGCTCGAGCACGCCGAGCTTGGATTTCTCCTTGGTCCGGAAGCTGTCGGGATCGTCCAGCACCTCGCCGTCGCGGTTGCCGAGGATGTTGGTCGAGTACCAGCCGGCGAGCCCGAGCATGCGGGTTCTCAGCATCGGCGCGAGCACGGTCTTCAGGAGCGTCTGCCCCGTCTTGAAGTCCTTGCCGGCGATCGGCACACCGGCCGTGTTCGCGAGCTCCACCATCGCCGGCACGTCGGTGGTGAGGTTGGGCGCGCCGTTGAGGAAGGGCACACCCTCTTTGAGGGCCGCGTACGCGTACAGCATCGAGGGCGGGACGCTCGGGTCGTTGGCGTCCAGCGCCGTTTCGAGCGCAGCCAGGTCGTGGTGGGCCGCACCCGGTTCGAGGTAGACCTCGGTGGACGCGCACCAGATCACGACCAGCCGGTCGCACGTGCGCTCCGCCTTGAAGTCGCGGATGTCCTTGCGGAGGGCCTCGGCCAGCTCGCGTCTGGTCGCCGCCGGTTTGACGTTCGTGCCGTCGAGCCGCCGCACGTACGCCTGGTCGAAGACGGCCGGCATGGGCTCGATCTCTTTGAGCGCGGCGGCGATAGGTTCAATGTGGACGTACCGGTCGAGCACCCCACATCTGAGCGCGGCCTCGTAGGCGTTGTCCGAGAACGGATCCCAGGCGCCGAAGACGAGTTGGTCGAGGCCGGCCAGCGGCACGACGTCACGAATGAGCTCCGGGTCTGCCGCCTCGTCGAGGCGGATCCTGCTGAGCTGGCTGAGCGAACCGATGGGCTGGGCGAGGCCCTGCCGGATCAGCTCGACGCCGGCGATGAACGTCGACGCCACGGCGCCGAGCCCGACGGTCAGCACGCCCAACCTGCCCGCGGCAGGCGCGATGCGTTTCTCCACGAAGTCTCCAGCCTCTCAGGATTGACGGGGGCGAAGCTCGCCACCGAGCGCCGCGAGCCTGCGCAGCGTGTAATCGGCGGCGTCGAAGGCGGTGCAGCCGTGATAGATCCGGCCGTGGTCGTCGAACAGCCGGCCGATGAACTCGCGCTCGCCGACCTCGTCGGCGGTCCACCGGTCCCAGAGCACGCGCCGCACCGCCTCCACGGCATCGGTGGCCGGGTCCTGGAAGACGATCTCGTAGCCCTGGTCGCGAAGAACGTCGATCAGGTGCTGCGCCGCCTTGGCCTCCATGCCGTCGGCGAGCACTCCGTCGTCGTACACGATGCCGGGAAAGTCGATCGGAGCCCACGCGAAGTCGGCGGGACGCATGAACTGAAAGACGAACGTCCGGCGCAGCACTTCCTGCACGTGCTCGGCCAGCAGCGCGCGCCGACCCTGCCCGGGCCGGCGGCTCTCCCAGACCCGGAGCTCCTGAGCCCGGTCGGGATCCCAGCCCGCCATGCCGCCGACCAGGACGTCCGGCTCGGGAAACTCCGCGTACCGCAACCGCCACATGCTGACGGTCTTGGCCTCGACTCCGAACATCGCCGCGATATCGCCGACGCTGAGCATCTCTTTCACCATGCCGGTTCCCTCCCGCAGGTTCGTAGAACCCCATCTACAAACTAACGGCACCCGCCCACAGTTTGTCAACCATGGTCTACAAACCGCTGCCGCCGTGGTGGCGTGAGGTAGACCTTGGGCATGGAAACCGAGGGTGGGCGTAAGGGCCCGGACCGGCGCGGCTCGGCCGTCTTCGCCGGTGCGATCGGCGCGCTCGGCGGCGCGGCGCTCACGGCTGGTTGGGGCACCACCGCGATCGTCATCGGCACGGTGGTCGGCGCCGTCGCGCTCGCGGCCGCCGACGTGGTCGCCCGGACCCTCCAGAAGCCCGGCGAGATTCCGGCGCTCTGGTCCCGCATCGTCATGAGCGCCGCGCTCGTCGCGCCGCTCGGCTGGCTGGTGGGACGGCTGACCGGGCTAGGCCCGATCGTCGTCGGCGTGCTCGCCGGGGCGCTCGTCGGACTGCTCGGCATCCGTCCGCACAAGGTCGTACTCGGCCCGCTGCTCGGTGCCGGCATCGGTTGGGCCCTGGGTGCGATCTGGGGCGACGTGCCGGCCGCGGTGGTGGCCGCCGTGACGGTGGTCGTCTTCCGTACCGCGTCGGCTCTGATCTTCCGCAACGCCCAGGTGAGCCTGCTCGCCGAGGACGTCGATCCGGCGGACCTGCCGTTCGTCGTGCCGCTCGAGGCCCGCACCCGCTACGTCGGCACCGGCTACGTGCGCGAGCTGGCAACCGTCATCGGCGGCGAATACCACCCCGCCACCCCCGACATCGGCATCGTCGCCAGCCTCGACGATCTGGCCGGCCCGGCGTTCGCTCCGGGCGAGGTGGATCCGCGGGTACGGGAGTTCTACGAGCACACGACCCGCTTCACTCTCGACATCGTGCCGGAGTGGCGGCTGTGGGTGCGCCCCGGCTACCTGCTCTACCGCACGCTGGTCGCGCGGCCGCTCGGCCAGGCCAACGTGCCGATGAACCAGCGCGAAACCCAACGCGGCATCCTGAGCCGGATCGACACGATCACGCGCCCGGAGGACGCGACGGTCAGCGTCCGGGGGTGGATCCGTTCGTTCGCGGACACCGACGAGCCGATCTACGTCGGCATCTACACCACCTATCGACACGAAGACAGGGGGTACGTGAGCGTCGGCTTTCCGTTGCCCCAAGCGAGCTTCACGGCGACGCTGGAGCCCCGGCCCCGTCCCGACGGCGGGCTGACGTTGAGCAGCCGAGGGCAGGGCGACCAGCCTGGCCACTATCTGACCTATGTGGACGCGACCACCCGACGGCTGACGGCATTGAGCGTCCACGGTTTCGCGGAGCGGCTAGACGTCTTCGTCACCGCGGACGGGGACCTGGTCGCGGAGCACGCCTTCAGCGTCTTCGGCCTACCGTTCCTGGTCCTCCACTACCGCATGCACCGCAAACCCGCCTGACGGCGGACGAGCCTCAGGGTTGCCAGGCCGGTGACCAGAAAGAGCGCGGCCAGCGCCGCCCATCCGGCCGTTCCGTGCTCGATCGCCGTGGTGGTTACGACCAATGGTGCGAGCATGCTGCCCACGGCCATGCCGGTCTGGTTGACACCTTGGTAGGCGCCGGCGTTGGCCGGGTCGGCGAGCTCGAAGGCGAGCGTCCAACCGCCGGCCTCGGCGAGGATCTCGGCGAAGCTGTGCGCGATGGTCGCGAGCGTCAACGCCACAACCATGGCTGCGACAGCGCCGTGGGCGGCCGCCGCGTAGAGCCCACAGGCCACCGCGAGCAACGTGCCGGCTTGGGCGACCGCCCGTCCCGCCGAGTGGAGGGTGTTCGCACCGCGCGCCGCCCGGACTTGCAGCAGGGAAACGATGACGGTGTTCAACGCCAGGAGCGCGGGCACGGTCACCGTTGGGGCCTTGGTCCAACCAGCGACCCACAGCGGTACCCCCACCGTCAGCATGCCGAACTGCATGGTCATGACGGCATAGAGGCAGGTCGCCACCAGATAGGTGCGGTCGAGGAACGGCGACCGGCCCCGAGCCCGTCTCTGGGGGCCGTCGACGGGCTCGGCGATGCCGCGTACTCGACTCAGCGGGAACGCGGAAACGAGCAGCAGCGCGGATGTGGTGAGCATCGCCAGCACGTACGCCGGTGTCGTGCCGATCGCGAGGGCGACGGCCGCTAGCGCGGTTCCCGCGGCGATGGAGACGTTGGTGACCACGCGCAGCCGAGCGCGTACCTCGACGCGGTCCCGCCCGGTGAAGGACTCCGCGATCATCGTCGCCAGCGCGGTGCGCTGCATGGCCTGCTGGCCAACCGCGGCGCACGCGACGATCACGAAGGCCGATGGCGTGCGGACAAGAAGATATGAAGCCAGCGCCAAGCCCTGGCCGACGGTCACGGCCAACAACACCCTGCGGGCGCCGAATGTACGGGCTAGGTAGCCTGCGCCCAGCGCGGCGCCGACGGCGGCGGCGCCGGCGATCGTCAGGCCGTATCCGACGGTGGTCGCGGTGAAGCCGGCGACCCGGGTGAAGAACAGCACGCTGACGCTGAAGAAGACCCCCTTGGACAGGGAGGCGGCCACGGTCGCCCAGGTCAGCGCGCGGGCGACCGGGTCGACCGGACCCAGGTAGCGGCGGATCCCTTTGGCCACGCGGCTTTTTTCGGCAAGGTACACGCCGACAGTTGACTCAGCGGCCGGGCACCGACGCCACCGATGTAGCATTTTGCTTCATGGTCGTCCGGTACGAGCTGGTGGGGTTGGACCTGGCTGATGTCCGGTTCGCCGTATCCCCGTTGAACGAACTGGTTCTGTCCCTGCGCGCCTGGCGCGATCCAGGCCGATATCCGCTGCACCTGCGTTGGCTGCGGGCGTTGGAGGACATCCGCGACAGCCTCGACGGCTCCGTGCTGCTCGCACTGACCAACGCCCGGCTTTGGACGCCCGACTTCCTCAACCCGCGCCCCTTCTCGCCTTTGACCCGCATCGACGAGGAGTTGGCGGGCCTGGCCGACACTGACCCGGCCGTTGTCCGGCGAGACCTGCAAGCAGTTCACGGCGCGCCTCTGCCCGAACCGCTGCGTGGCCCGGCGCCACGGGTCCTGGCCCGGATCATCGACGCACTCACCGAGTACTGGCGGCGCTGTTTTGAACCGCATTGGGCACGGATGCGCGCGCTACTGGAAGGCGACGTCACCTTCCGCGGCCGGCAAATCGCCCAACATGGGCTCGCGGCGATGTTCTCCGAGCTGTCGAGCACGGTCAGGCTCGTCGGCAACGCCGTTGAGGTCCAACTGCGATCAAATCTCGACTACACGACAACGACCACAGGCGGACTCACGCTCGTGCCGACACTGTGGACAACCAACGCCTCAACGCCGATCTCAGCCGCTGAAGCGCCGATGATCCTCTACAGCGCGCGCGGAGTGGCCACCCTCTGGGAGCCACAGTCCCTGCCGGCCCCCGACGCCCTGAGCGGTCTCCTCGGCGCCACTCGGGCCGGCCTCCTCGTCCAGTTGGGCACGCCCAGCTCCTCGACCGAACTGGCAGCCCGCCTCGGTGTCACCACCACAGCCGTCAACCAGCACCTGCGAGCGTTGCGCACAGGCGGACTACTCGTCAGCGCCAGACACGGCCGAGCCGTGCTCTATCGCCGCTCCGATCTCGGTGACCTGTTGGCCGGAGTGGGGTGAGTCAGGCCCGCTCCATGGAACCCGCCGTCACAACGGGGGTCGTGCCGGACATTTCCTAGGTGTGACCACGAGGACGGAGATCATGATGAGGGTGGAAGACAGCGACCGGATCGACGAACTGGTCAGGAACGCGATGCCCGCCGCACGTCCGAGCGAGGACGGGGAGATCAACGGGCTGCTGCGCCGGCTGGCCGTCGACGTCATCGGGAAGCAGCCGGCGGGTGCGGCCGGCACCGTCGTGTGGTGGCGACGGCAACTGTGTCGGCCTGCCGCTCGGCGGAATCCGGTGAGCGGGGCCGCCGAGACTCAGTTCACCCGGCTGATGACCGAGCACGGTCGAGCGGTGCTGGGATACCTGACCCGGCGCACCGAGCCCGTGCAGGACGCGGCGGATCTCATGGCCGAGGTCTTCGTCGTCGCTTGGCGCCGCCTCGACGCCGTACCCGCCGAACCGCTCCAGGCGCGGGCCTGGCTGCTGGGCACCGCCCGTGGCGTCCTGGCGAACCATCGGCGCCGCGCCGTGCGCCGCAGCCAGCTCGCCGACCGGCTGCGGCAGTATCTGCGGGAGCAACCCCTCGACGCCGACGCACCACCAGCGAGCGGACCGGCCACCGAGCCGGTCATCGACCGGGAGCCGAGCGTCCGGCTCCAGCACCGCTGACCCGGCCCAAGCGAAGTCCTCCGGTCAAGCGCTCTAGCTGACGACAACCCACTGTGAGTTCGCCCCGAGCGGACCCTTGGCCTGGCCACCCGACTCGAAGCGCGCGTGGTGGTAGTCGAGCCGCTCATTGCGCTCGGTCTGCGGAATCCGCTGCCAAGCGCCTTGGCTCGCGGTCCACCAACTGCCGTCGGTCTTGGCGAAGGTGTTGATCGTCGAGGACATCGGCGTGACAAGGCCTTGCTGCCACCGCGCCAGCATCGCGTCGTGCGTCATTTCCGTCAATAGGCTCACATCGGTACGAACGGGCACAACGTTTCCAGCAGGCACAGTGGCATTCCCTTTACGGAGAGACGAGTCTTCTCGAACCATGCTCGCCCGGGGACGAATCGGCAACCTTTTGCGAGGACCCGATATGTTTCTCCTCCGTCGTCGAAGGTGCCCGGCCCACACCTTTCCGGTCGCGGCCGCGTGGTCGCCCGGCGAATCTCGCCGAACGATCACGCCGTCGGCGTACCGCAGCCGATCATGGCTCGGGGTCAACCGTAGACCCGACCTGGTCTCCCGGCTCGCCACAGCCACGAAAGATCCGAACGGCCGTCCTGGCGGTGTTGAATGGGCGTTGTGGATAGGGGTGGCTTCGTCGAGGATGTCGAGCCGTTCCGGCGTGAGCTTATCGCCCACTGCTATCGCATGCTTGGCTCGATCCAGGACGCGGAGGATGTGGTCCAGGAGACGTACCTGCGGGCGTGGCGATCTTATGGTGGGTTTGAGGGTCGGTCCTCGATTCGTACCTGGCTCTACCAGATCGCGACCAACCGTTGTCTGACCGAGCTGGCCAAGCAGAGCCGCCGAGTGCTCCCCTCTGGAATCGCTGAACCGGAGCCGGATCCCGATGCGGTCCTGCAGGTCGGCGGTACTGACGTGAACTGGCTGCGGCCGGCGCCAGATGCGAAGGTTCTGCCAGAGTCGGCTGATCCCGGGACGATCGTCGCGGCGCGTGCGGCAGTGCGGTTGGCGCTAATCGCCAGCCTGCAATACCTCCCGCCGAGGCAGCGGGCGGTGCTGATCCTGCGGGACGTGCTGGCGTTTCCGGCCACGGACGTCGCGGTCATGCTCGGCACCACGACAGCGTCGGTCAAGAGTGCGCTGCAACGCGCCCGGGGGCGGCTGGAAGAGCTTGCGCTGACCGATGGCCAGATCACGGAGCCTGCCGCGCCCGACGCCCGCGAGCTTCTCGATCGGTACATCGCGGCTTTCGAGAACGCCGACGCCGCAGCGCTGGAGCGACTCCTGCTAGCGGACGCCACCTTGGAGGCGACACCGCTGCGCACCTGGTTCGCCGGCCGAAGTGTCTGCATTCCTTTCCTGCAGCGCCACTTGCTGGGTTCGCCTGGTGACTGGCGCATGCTGCCTACCAGCGCCAACGGGCAGCCCGCCGCAGCGGCGTACACGCGTGACCGGCACGGGAACTACCAGGCGTATGGAATCTGCGTGCTGACCCTCAGGGGTGCGGGCATCCACCGCATCTCCTCCTTCGGCGATCCGAGCCTGTTGGCCACGTTCGGGTTCGCGCCGCATCTGCCGCAGGCACAGCGCGCTTAGCGCAACAGCAGTTTCGGCAAGACGAGCCGGTGAGCGATTCCTTTGCCGCCCTCGCCGGGTCTTCCTGGGTGTAGGTAGCCAGCCTTGTCACCAACCGAAGGAAGCAAAGCCGACATGAGCATCTCCTCCACCATGCGCGCCCTGCAGCAGACGTCCCTCAACGGCCCCCAGGACCTTCGTCTGATCCACGACGTTGCGGTACCGGTTCCGGGCGTCGGTGAGGTCCTGATCCGGGTAACCGCGGCAGGCGTCAACTTCGTCGACATCCAGCAGGCAACGGGCACATTCGCAGGCGGCCCGCAGCCGCCGTACCTGGCGGGCATCGAGGCCGCCGGCGAGATCATGTCCGTCGGCGAAGGGGTGGCCGACCTGGAGCCGGGCACTCATGTCATCGGCGTCGATACCACCGGCGGCGCCTTCGCCGAGTACATGCTGCTGTCCGCGGCTTCGGTGATCCGCGTGCCCGCTGGCTGGACCGACGAGCAGGCACTCGGCCTGGTTGTGAGCTGGCCGACCGCGCTGGCCGCCCTCAAGCCACTGGGTCACATCGCCGCAGGGCAGACCGTCCTGATCCACGCCGCAGCGGGAGCGACGGGTCAGGCCGCGCTGACGTTGGCCAAGCACTACGGCGCGACCGTGATCGCCGCCGCCTCGCCGGAGAAGCACGACTTGGTACTGAGCCTGGGCGCCGACCACGTCATCAACTCCCGCGGCACCGATCTCGCCGGCGAAATCATGCGGCTGACCGGCGACACAGGCGTCGACCTTGTCCTGGAGTCGGTCGGCGGCCCCACCCTGGACGCCAGCCTGGCCTCGACCAAACGGGTCACCGGCCGAGTCGTTGTCTACGGCCTGGCCGGAGGGGAAGCAACGATCACCAATTGTGACCTGGTCTACAAACACCAGATTCACCTCATCGGCCTCAACATCGGGACCTTGATCCAGGCCGCACCGTCGACCTTCGGCGAGGTGATGGGCGAACTGTTCGGCCTCCTAGCGGCCGGAGTGATCGGCCCCGGCCAGCCCACCTGCTACCCGCTCGCCGAAGGCCCGAAAGCATTGATGGAGCTGGGAGCGCGGACCACCGTCGGCAGACTGGCGCTGCTGCCATAACAGGCTTAGCCGGCAGCGTCCGCCTCTGTCGATGAGGGTGTGTTCGCGAGGTGGAACAGGTCACGTGCCGCTCGGCCACTGTCTTTGATCAAGACCGGTAGGTACTGGGCAATCTCTTCGGGCTGCCGGCCAACGATGTGTTGGTTCCAGCGGACGATGAGCTGCTGTAACTGCTCCGGGACTTCGCGGCCCTTGAGCAGGGTCACCCACAGGCGCGACATCTGGTCCGAGAGCTGGTCGAACGCTGACCGCAACCAGCGGTTCGCGCTCGCGATGGCCAGGAGCTGGAAAACCCGCCTCGACAGCTCGGAGAAGCGCAGGACCGCCTCCAACGGATACGCACCGTCGGTATCGGGCAGGGACCAATCACTCAGCAGCCGGGCAAGCTCTTGTGCCTCGACGTCGGAAAGGCGCTCCAAGCCCAGACGGACAAGCCCGGGGCCGATGAGATCCCACGCCTCGACCAGCTCCGCCACGTCCTGAGCGTCGAGGGGGCTCACAACGTAACCGGCCCGGGGCAGCGTGATGACCAGTCCCTCGCGGTCCAGACGGGCGAGCGCCCGACGAATCGGCGTTAGCCCGAACGGAGTCGAGCGGGCTAGTCCCCGCTCAGTGAGCGACGACCCCGGTGGGAGCTCACAGGCCACGATGCGGGTACGCAGGTCGGCGTAGGCCTGCTGCGTCAGCGAAGCCTCCCCCGTCGCACCCTGGTCGGTCACAAGACGGAACCCTAGCCCGCCCAACATTTCCGATCCCGCGTGATATCGCCCACTCTGCGCGAAGCCGAGTTGACCGCCCTGGCCACGACAGACATGCTCAAACTGAAATTTCAGCCAGGTCAGAAGGCAGGCTGCCGGTCTCAGAGATCCTCGGGGAGCGGTCGAGTCGAGGGGGTCTGCGCAGGATGAAGGCATTCGTGCTCGCGTTCGGGACGCGTGGCGACGTGCAGCCGTTCGTTGCCCTGGGACGCGCGCTGTCCGACGCCGGCCACGAGGTGCTGGTGGCCGGGCCGGCATGTTACGAGCCGCTCGCCGCTGCCGAAGACGTTCCGTTCGCGCCCATCAACGACCGGTGGAACCGGCTCACCGACGAGCCCCATATCCAAGAGGCACTCGCGACGAACTACCGCGGGCTGAAGGCGAAACGGACAGCCATCGAGGTCGTGCGCCGGACCCGGCAGTACATCGCCGCCGCGCTCGACGACATCACGGCAGCCGTCCCCGCCCAAACCGATGTCGTCGTGCACCACACTCTGCTTCCCGGCCAGCACCTCGCCGAGGCCCTCGGCGTCCCCGCGGTCCCGGTGGCACTGCAGCCGAACTGGGTTCCGACCAGCGCTTTTCCGTGCCCGATGTTCGCCCCGTCGTGGTTGCCCAGATCTTTCAACCGGCTGAGCTACCGACCGGCCGCGCTCGCACCTGCGATGCTCCTGGGAGCGGTAGGGAAGCACTGGCGCGCACGACTCGGGCTGAGGACCAGGCGCGGATCCGGTGACCCGTTCCGCCGCCCCGACGGAGGCAGGGCATTCGTACTCCAGGCGTTCAGTCGCCACGTCCTGCCGCAGCCGGCCGACTGGCCCGGGTACGCGCCTGTTACGGGATATTGGACCCGCGCCGGCCAGGACCAGTGTCCGTCGCCCGCCCTAGCCATGTTCCTCGACAGCGGCACACCGCCTGTCTACGTCGGCTTCGGCAGCATGCGAGGCCAGAACCCCGATGCCATCGGCGAGATGGTCCAACAGATGGTCCACGCAACCGGACTGCGAGCCGTTGTCGCAACCGGCGCTGGCGGGATCGCAATGGCAGGCGCGAGCACCGACTCCGTCCATGTCGTCGATGAAGCTCCGCACGACTGGCTCTTCCCCCGCACCGCAGCGATCATCCACCACGGTGGAGCAGGAACGACAGCCGCCGCCCTACTCGCCGGACGCCCACAGGTGATCTGCCCCTTCACCGGTGACCAGCCGTTCTGGTCCGAGCGAATGCGATCCATCGGGGTCGCCCCGGACCCCATTCCACAGCGGCACATCACCGCCGAACGCCTCATCAACGCAGTCGAAGCGACGAGATCCGACACCACGATGCCGCGTACGGCGGCCGAAATGGGAGAGCTGGTGCGCTCCGAAGGCGGAACACATCGGGCAGTGGAGCTCCTGCTCGAGGTCTCGGCTGATCCTGCGCGAACGTCGTGAGGCAGGGATCGTGCGATGTCGTACGTCCATGGTGGGATCCTTGCCATGGGCGTGCTGCATGACTACTTCCGGGCAAAGGATGACGCCTCGGCTATCGGTCTGATGGAGGACCTCGATGGCGGGCCTGTCGCCGTCAGCGGCGGCGGGACTGTCGATGCGATTGACCTCAAGGGCATCGAGCCAGCAGTGACCCTCGGCAAGCTCGTGAGTTTCGTTCGAGGCGTCGACTGGGAGGTGAACCTGGTCGATCTCAGGCTGCTTTGGAGCGGTGACGAGCAAGAAGGGCGCGCGCGAGACGCGGGCGAAGACCTGTACTGCTGGTGCTGCCTCTGATTAACCCAAGTCATGGTGGTGTGGGCGAAGGAGCAGGTGAGTTGTTGTGGATAACCCAGACGAGGGTGCGGCCGCCATATCGCGGGTTTACGTCGACATGGTTGGGGACCTGTTCCACGCGGGCCACGTTTCGCTCCTGCGGGAGGCGCGCCGTCATGGTGACTGGCTGGTCGTCGGCGTGCTGGCCGACGACACCGCGGCCTCCTACAAGCGTCGTCCCATCATGACTCTTGCGGAGCGGGTCGCCGTGATCGAGTCGTGCAGGTACGTCGACGAGGTGGTCGAGGACGCCCCGTTCCAGGTGACCGAAGAGTTTCTGGCCGAGCACGGGATCACCACTGTGGTGCACGGCGACGACCTGTCGCCCGAGGGGGCTGAGTTCGTGTATGGGCCCGCTGTAAGAGCCGGCAAACTCACGTACGTTCGGCGCACGGGAGGAATCTCAACCACCCAGTTGATCCAGCGGGTGCTCGACCGGTGACGGCTGTTCGAGCCTCTGCCCGCGCGATCATCCTCGACGAGGCCGATCAGATCCTGTTATGCCGCTTCCTCTTCCCCCATCCGGCGGTCCCGAACGGAGCACCGGCCGTCTGGGCTGCTCCTGGTGGCGGCATAGAACCAGGTGAGGACGTGCTGTCGGCACTGCGCCGTGAGCTGCGCGAGGAAACGGGCTTGGTGACCACCGCCGATCCGCCGCACGTCTGGCACCAGGTCCTTGCCGCAGATCATGCGCCGTCCGGCTTGGACGGCATGGTCAACGACTACTTCCTCATCCGCGCCACCCACTTCAAGCCCCACGGCGAGTTCACCGACGACCAACTCGCCGTTGACGAGCACCTCGCCGGCTTTCGCTGGTGGGGACTTTCTGAGATCGCCAACTACCGAGGGCCCGACTTGTTCTCGCCTCGCGACCTCGCCACACCACTGACCGACTTGCTCACGTCCGGGATACCCTCCCACCCGATCACACTCGGCTTATGAAGATCCCCAGTGGCCCGCTGGCATAGGCGTAATCACTGACGGATATCGGCGCGCGTCCACGTCGTGGTTAACATCGCCGATCGGTGGATTATCAAGCGACACATGTGCATGTCACTCTTTCCCTGGCTTCGCCAATCGGCGGGGCATTCAACGGGGGAGTTCCACATGAGTATCAAGAACAGATGTTGGTCTGTGCTCGCGATCCTTCTCGCGCTGTTGCCGGCAGCGGTCGCCGTCCCATCCACCGCCTCCGCGACACCGTCCGCGACCAGTGCCCCGGCGCGGGCCACGTTCGCCGACTGCGGCGTTCTCCTCACCTTCGGCAAGATCGTGGAGTGCCCGTCCGTCGAGGCCGGCGAGACGCACGTTTACGCGGTCACCACGACCAGACGCGACGACACCCTCGTCGTGACGAGTGCCTATGTCAGCGGTGAATACGTCAGCGGCGAGATCACGAACAGCACCGGCCACCGGGCCTGTTCCTTCTCGTCCGGCGGCACCACGAAATGCCAACTTGGCGCCGCCGGCACGTACACGATCACGATTTCCTCGAGGTGGGGTCCGGGCGCCTATACGCTCGCGGTCGACTCGTTCAAGACGCCGTCGTCCTGCACTGCGCTCAACAACGCGTTCTTTTCCTTCGGGTCGGCGGGCCTGTCCGCGACGCTCCCCAAGGGATCCCCGGGCCACTGTTACCGGTTCAACCAACCCGTCGGCAGCGTGCTGCAACTGACGCGGCCGCTGGGCTCCGTGGCGGGCACGATCGTCGACGGGGCGTTCGCGCCGATCTGCCAGCTCGACAACGGGGCGGCGCAGTGCATGCTGGGCACGCCCGGTCCGTATCGCCTGTTCATGACCGAATACAGCGGCAACGAGGCGACGTACCGACTGCGGATGCCGCGCCTGACCGCACCCACCGGTTGCACCCTGCTGCGCCTGAGCGGGTTCGGCGACCCGGGCGCCAACACCAACACAGTCAAGGTCGACGGCGACGACTTCACGTGCCACAACGTCCGCGCGAATGCGGCGGGCACGGCGCTGTTCCGGATCCACAACGGACAGCACCTCAACTGGGCCCTCTACGACCAGGCCGCCCAGCGCGTCTGCGACGAGTACGAGCACTCGCGCGGGTGCGTGCTTCCCGCCGCGGGCGACTACACGCTGCTGATGTTGAACACGTTCCCGGAACTGGTCACCTACCAGGTGGCCGCCACCAACCTCGCCCGCAACGCCGGTTGCGCGCCCGCGACGGGCACCACGTGGACCGAGCCGACCATCTCGGTGACCCAGCCCTCGCTGGTCGGCACCCACTGCCAGCTGTTCCGCGGGCAGGACGGCGACCGGATCCTGCTGTTCGGGGCGCCGACTGTCTACAACGAGCTGTTCAAGTGGATCGTCGACGGCACCGGCACGCGGCTGTGCGTGGATCATGACGAGCAGGCCGGGTGCCTACTGCCGGCCACCGGCACCTACCGGGTCATCTCGTATCTCGGCAACACGAGCACGGAAAACCCTGAGGCACCGTACGAGCTGCAGGTGCGCCGACTCAACGACCCGGTCGGCTGCCCGACGGTGAGGCCAGGCGCTTACGGTGCGGCCCCGGCGCTGGCCGGCGTCCGCTGCCGGATCCTCGATGTGCCGACCGCCGGCGCCTATCTGGTCCGGGCAAGGTCCGCGGAAAACTACGACAGCTTCCCCAGCATCCACGACGCCGAGTTCAGGTCAGTGGGGTGCGGCCTCCTCACCTGCCCGTTCCCCGCAGCCGGCCGCTACACGATGATCCTGTCAGCGACTCCGGACTCGATCGTGCAGAACGATTTCGCGTACGCGACGACGTTCCTGCCGGCCGCACCGCCGTCGTGCCCGACCGCTCCGGGGAACGGTGAGCCGATGGCGGGGGAGTTCCGAGCCGTCGGGCAGGTGGACTGTCTCGCGCTGACCGCGCCCGCCGGTGCGAAGGTGGCCAGCGTGCGCCCGGCGGGTGCGACGGGCGCAGGCCGGCCATACGTCGCGCTCGTCGACTCGACCGGCGCCTTCCACTGCGATTCCAACTATCTCGACCAGTTCTCGTGCGAGCTGCGGGGCGCGGGCCCGTTCTTCGCACTGATCGACAACCTCGAAGTCGGCGCGGCGACCGGCGGCTACCAGTTGGGCCTGCCCACGGTCTCGCCACCGCCGTCGTGCGCCCTTCTACCGAAGGACACAACGGGCGCGACGGCCACCAGCGGCGCCAACCGGTTCGGGTTCTGCTTCACGATCCCGGCGGACGCGCACGCGGCCCGCGAGGACCTCCGCTATCAGCGGACGTCGGGTGGCGGCAGCGGGTCGCTCTCGGTCTTCAGCGCGGACGGCATCCGCTATTGCTCGAGCCCCGCGCCATCGGCTGACTTCACCCTGCCCTGCACGCTGCCGGAGGGCCCGTTGACGGTCCTGCTGGAAACCGCCGCACAGACGGCAACCTGGCAGATCACCCGCCTCGACCCTCCAACGACATAACCGATCACTCGCGGTCCGGGGCGGCACCCGACCGGGCACCCGCCCCGGACCGATAGTCGTACTGCCCGTCAGGTTTCGCGTTTTTCCCAGCTCACATGCAATGGGCGGAGCCGGCGGGCGTCGAACCCGCGGTCGCGGGTTAATGATCCATCGACCGACGGCCCCGATGCCGGCTGGCGAGGCAGACCCAACGCGGGCGTTGGGCCTGCCTCGCGCCCACGCGGACCGCGCCCACCAAACCGTGGGTCTCCGGGGGTCGCCCCCGGAATAGGAATGACAAATCCCCACCCGGACCCTGGCCGCGCAGCGGACAGAGTCTGGGCAGGGATTTGTGGACCAAACGTGGCGGAATCTGATCCGCATTCGTGGGGTGTAGCGCGATCATGGCGCAGCTTCGAACTGTCGGTGCTGGCTGCCCGCAACTGGACACGCGCGTGGCGGCGCTGATCGTCATCGGGGAATTGAGCGCCCTCGGCGTCCCGCCATGAGTTTCGTGAGTCGGGAGGGGCGTGAGTGCGTAGTGTGACGCAGGGTGGCTGAGCTGCGGTTTCACGCGGCCAGCCCGCGTTCGCATTCACGGGGGGAAACCACATGCGAGCAATGTTCATACGGCGGCGACAGCTTGCCGTTTTGGTTGTCGGGGCGTTGATCGCCCTGCCGACTGTGTTGGGCACGCCATCGATGGCTGCGCCGACCAGTGGCGGTAGCCACGGTGGTGGGGGTGGCCATGACGGAGGCGGTGGCCACGACCGAGACGGCCAGGCCGAAGCCTGGGGATCCAACGCCGAGGGCCAGCTCGGCATCGGGACGGTCGGGGCAGCGGAGTTTCGACCGACTGCGGTGACGGTGGCGGGCCCGCACACGGTGCGCTCGGTCTCCGCGGGTGGCGATCACGGCCTCGCACTGCTGTCCAACGGCACGGTGAAAGCGTGGGGATCCAACGAGTTTGGACAGCTCGGTGACGGCACCGAGACCTCGCGGCCGGTCCCTGGCAGCGTGGCGGGCTTGGGCAAGGTCACGGCCGTCGCCGCCGGCGGCCACTTCAGCCTTGCCCTCCTTCAGGACGGCACGCTCCGCGCGTGGGGTGGGAACTTCTCTGGTGAACTGGGCGACGGCACCACATCGCACCGGAGCCTTCCGGTCCAGGTGGAGGGCCTGCCCGGGCGCGTGACCGCGATCGCCGCCGGGGAAGGTACTGCCCTGGCGTTGCTGGCCAACGGCAGCGTCATGGCCTGGGGCAGCAACACTCGTGGTCAGCTCGGCCAGGGCCAGGCCGACAACCAGCCGCACCCCGTTCCGGTTGCGGTGTCCCTGCCGAAGCGGGCGACGAGCATCGGCTCGGGCCTGCTCCACAGCTTGGCGGTGCTGTCCGACGGCTCGGTCCGCGGTTGGGGTGCGAACTTCACCGGGCAGCTCGGGATCGGCAACTCCGTCAGCCCGCAGCCCAGCCCGGTCGCCGCCGTGGGCCTCACCGGCGTACGGGTCAAGTCCGTGGATGGCGGGTTCGGCCACACTCTGGCCCTGCTGACCAACGGCGGGGTCAAAGCCTGGGGCAGCAACGCGACCGGTCAACTCGGCGACGGCACGAACACGGTGCGACTCGTCCCGGTCGACGTGCTCGGCGTGGCCGGTGCGACAGCCATCGCGGCCGGGTACGACGGCAACAGCGCCGACGGACACAGCCTCGCGATCGCCCGCGGCGACGTGCTGGCGTGGGGCGCGAACCAGAGGGGTCAACTCGGGATCGGGGGAACCGAGTCGATCAACCGGGCTGAGGCGGTAACCACCGGCCTCCACCCGACCCGCTCGATCTCGGGCGGCTCCCAGTTCAGCTTGGCATCCTGACGAAACCGAAGAGGGCCTCGACCGGATCAGGCGGGGCCCTCTTTCGCAGGCCACGCGTCCGGCGAACCGTGCTGCGGTCGCCGAGCGAGTCGTTGACGCACCACGGCGACAGATCCAGCGTGCGTTGGATCCAGGATGGCTGGCTCGCCTCCGCCACCCGGAGAGGTTCGCGGCGCAGGAGTGGGCGCGGTCAGCCGGCGTTCGAATTCACGAGGGGAACCAGATGCGAGCAATGTTCGTGCGGCGGCGACAGCTCGCCGTCGTGGTTGTCGGGGCGTTGATCACCCTGTCCAGTGTGCTCGGCGCGCCATCCTTGGCAGCGCCGAGCAGCAGCGGCGGCAGCCAGGCTGAAGCCTGGGGAACCAACGCCGCGGGCCAGCTTGGCATCGGGACGGTCGGGGAAACGGCGACGTGGCCGACGGCCGTGACGGTGGCGGGTCCGCATACCGTGCGTTCGGTCTCGGCCGGTTTCAGCCACGGCCTCGCGCTGCTGTCCAACGGCACGGTCAAAGCGTGGGGATCCAACGAGTTCGGACAGCTCGGTGACGGCACCGAAACCTCGCGTCCGATCCCCGGCACCGTGGCAGGACTGAGCGAAGTCAAAGCAGTCGCCGCCGGCGGCAATCTCAGCGTCGCGCTCCTGCACGACGGGACGCTCCGAACGTGGGGCTTCAACTTCTCCGGGCAGTTGGGCGACGGGACCACATCGAACCGGAGCCTTCCGGTACGGGTGGAAGGGCTGCCCGGCCGCGTGACCGCGATCGCCGCCGGACAGAATTTCGTTCTGGCCCTGCTGGCCAATGGCACCGTCATGGCCTGGGGCGACAATTTCGATGGACAGCTCGGCCAGGGCCAAGCCGACAGCCAGCCGCACCCTGTCCCGCTCGCGGTGCGCCTGCCGCAGCGGGTGACGAGCATCGGCGCGGGCTCGTTCCACAGCTTGGCGGTGTTGGCCGACGGCTCTGTCAGCGGTTGGGGTTTGAACGTTTCGGGTCAGTTGGGAATCGGCGACAGGGTCAGCCCGCAGCCCAGCCCGGTCGCCGTGCTCGGCCTGAGCGGCGTACGCGTCAAGTCCGTATCTGGCGGATTTGGCCACACCCTGGCCCTGCTGACCAACGGCCGGGTCAAGGCGTGGGGCAGCAACGCGGCTGGCCAGCTTGGCGACGGCACGAACACGCGGCAGTTGACCCCGGTGGACGTGCTCGGTCTGACCGGGGTGACAGCCGTCTCCGCGGGTGAAGACGGCTCCGCCAGCAACGGACACAGCCTCGCGATCACCCGTGGCAGCGTGATGGCGTGGGGCGAGAACAACAGGGGTCAACTCGGCATCGGGGGATCCGGGTCGGTCAACCGGGCTCAGGCGGTGACCACCGGCCTCCAACCGACCCGCTCGATCTCCGCCGGCCTCGCGTTCAGCTTGGCCTCCTGACGACTGACGACACCAAAGAGGGCCTCGACCGGATCGTCGAGGCCCTCTTTCGTATGTGGCAGAACCCGAAGCCATTTCAGCAGGCAGGTCTCGCCTAACCTCGACGGCCAGATGAACATCTGGTGCTCAGGTTGACGAGAACGTCGTCGGGGGGCTGAGATCAGGCTGTGGTGATATCAGTTGCGGATGATGTAATGAAGCTGTTGGCGGATCCGCTCCGCGCGCACATCGTGCGACTGCTCGCCGAGGGCCCGGCTTGCACGTGTCATCTGGTGGCTGACACCGGCGCGACGCAGTCGAACGTGTCGAACCATCTTCGGGCGTTGCGGCATGCGGGTGTGGTGGCCGCGGAGCCGTGGGGGCGGTTCACGTACTACCGGCTTCAGGCCGACGTGATCGAGGCCGCCGCGGAGCAGTTGGGTGCGTTGGCGGCGCGGGCGCGGGCGACTGTGGACGCGCGGCGGGAGTGCTGATGGCGTTGTGGCGCCGGGCGGTCGCCGAGCTGGTCGGCACCGCTGCGCTCGTGATCGTGGTGGTGGGCTCAGGGATCATGGCGGCGACCCTGTCACCCGATATCGGCATCGAGTTGCTCGCCAACTCGATCGCGACGGCGTTCGGGCTGGCCGTGATCATCTTGACCGTGGGGCCGGTGTCCGGAGCTCATCTGAACCCGCTGGTCTCACTCGCCGACTGGTGGCTGGGACGGCGCAACGGATCGGGCTTGACTGCTTCGGACGTCGGCGGCTACGCGTTGGCTCAGGTGGCCGGTGCCATCGTGGGTGCGGTGGTCGCGAACGTGATGTTCGACCTGTCGCCGGTCTCGTGGTCGCAGACCGCGCGCGACGAGCCCCACCTGTGGGTCGGCGAGGTGGTCGCTACGGCGGGCCTGATCCTGCTGATCTTCTCGCTGGCGCGCTCAGGTCGAGCGGCCGTGGCGGCGCCGGCGGTGGGTGCCTATATCGGCGCCGCGTACTGGTTCACCTCGTCGACGAGCTTCGCGAACCCGGCTGTGGCGGTCGGGCGGGCGTTCACCGACACGTTCGCCGGGATCGCTCCCGCCTCGTTGCCGGGGTTCGTGGTGGCTGAGCTGGTGGGGTTGGTCGTCGGCGTCGGGTTGCTGGCGCTGTTGTATCCGCGGCCTGGTCAGGGTGCGGAGCAGGTGGTGCTTCCGCGTGAGGAGGAACCGGCGCCGGCCGGTCGAGGGAACGGATGAACGCGATGACCGATAGCAAGCCGAGCGTGTTGTTCGTGTGCGTGCACAACGCCGGCAGGTCGCAGATGGCCGCCGGGTGGCTGCGGCATCTCGCCGGCGACCAGGTGCTGGTGCGGTCGGCGGGTTCGGCGCCGACTGAGCAGATCAACCCGGTCGCTGTCGAGGCGATGCGGGAGGTCGGCATCGACATCACCGGCAACATCCCGACCCTGTTGGACCACGACACCGCGTACGCGTCCGACGTGATCGTGACGATGGGCTGCGGTGACGCCTGCCCGGTCTTCCCCGGGAAGCGTTACGAGGACTGGAAGCTGGACGATCCGGCGGGGCAGGGCATCGAGTCGGTACGCCCGATCCGCGACGAGATCCGCACCCGGGTGGCGCAACTGGTCGACGAGCTCGCACCAGGCCGATGACCCGGCTCGTCATCGTCGGTGGCAGCGACGCCGGGATCAGCGCCGGGCCTGGGTTGACATCACCAAGATAGCTCAGTAATCATTGAGTCAATGAATGCTGAGCAGATGGATGTTGCTGCGCGGGCCCGGGTGCATGCCGCGCTCGGTGACCCGGCCCGCCTCGCGATCGTCGACACGCTGGTCCTCGGCGACGCCTCACCCGGTGAGCTCGCCGAGGCCCTCGACATGCCGACCAACCTGGTCGCCCACCACCTCAAGGTGCTGCGAGACGCGCACCTCGTCGGCCGGTCCCGGTCAGAGGGCGACCGGCGCCGCACCTACCTGCGGCTCGTGCCGGAAACCCTCGCCGCGATCGCGACCCCGTCCGTGCCGACCGCGCGACGGGTGGTCTTCGTGTGCACCCACAACTCCGCCCGCTCCCAACTCGCGGCAGCGCTGTGGGCCACGGCCAGCGCCGTCCCGACCGCCTCTGCCGGCACCGAGCCGGCCGAGCGGGTGCACCCGCGGGCCGTCTCGGTCGCCCGGCGTCACGGGTTGAGAATCGATCCCCGCCAGACCGCGCACGTCTCCGATGTCGTCCAGGACGGCGACCTCGTGGTCTCGGTCTGCGACAACGCCCACGAACACCTGACGCCAGCAGGCGGGCCACGGCTGCACTGGTCGGTTCCCGACCCCGCGCCGGCCGACACGGACGCGGCGTTCGAGTCAGCCTTCACCGAAATCGCCGACCGCGTCGCGCGGCTGGCACCCATCGTTCCGGGAGACGACCGATGACCGACACGAGCATCTGTCTCCGCGCCAGCATCCCGGTCGACCAACGGCTTGCCCTGCGCACTGCGACCGTCCGCCTCGCCGACGACTTCGCCGGCGTCTACGGCGCCGAGACCATCGAACGGTTCCTGCACTCCAGCTACGACCAGTTCGCCAGCGCCAGCGCCAGCACCGTGCCGCACTTCCTGCCACTGCTCGCCGAGCGGTTCGCCCGGCAGCGCCTGACCGCCCTGGCCCGGGTTGAAGGCCTGCGCACCGACGGCCGGCCCGTCGTGCTGTTCCTGTGCGTCCACAATGCCGGGCGCAGCCAGATGGCGCTGGGCGTCTTCCAGCACCTCGCCGGCGACCAGGCCGTGGCGTGGTCGGGCGGCTCGGAGCCGGGGTTCGCCGTCAACCCGGCCGCTATCGCCGCCATGGGCGAGCGTGGCATCGACATCTCGGGCGAATACCCCAAGCCGTGGACCGACGAAGTCGTCCGCGCCGCCGATGTCGTGGTCAGCATGGGCTGCGGCGACGCCTGCCCGATCTTCCCCGGCAAGCGCTACGAGGACTGGGTCCTCGACGACCCGGCCGGCCTGACCGTCGAGGACGTTCGCCCGGTCCGGGACGAGATCGAACGCCGCGTACGAGCGCTCCTCGCCGAGCTGAACGTGCCCGCTCAGCGATAAGCGCAAGCCGCAGTCACGGCTGCAGCGGGCAAAGGCAACGAGCGTCGCGCGAATCGAGAATGCGAGCGACAGGCTGTTGGCGACTCAACAGCGCCGCAGCCAACTCTCATTGGTGCCGAGGCAGCCACCGACCGACATAGGCACGAAGTGCAAGGAGGTCAGCGCCACCGCGGTAGCCGATGTACCCGTCAGGTCGCACCAGGATGGCAGTTGGTCCGCCGACCCGAAGCCGAACGAGTGCGGTGGTTGCGGTCGGGTGGTCGAGCCGGTGGACGCGGAGGCGACTGGCCCTGGCGAGTTCGGCGTCGACCGGCCAACCACTGCCGCATAGGAGCAGGTGCCATCCCGGGCCAGCGGTGAGCTCGTGCAGCGTGCGGGCCGCGCCGTCTGCTGCGAGTGGCGCGTCGGGAAGGCGGTCTCCGGCGCCAACCCGGCGGGAGGATCCCGCTGGCCCCGTCGCCGACAGCGGGCTGCGGGGGTAGCCGATGTTCAACTGGGAGACCGTTCGGAAGATGGCGCCTCGCCCGCCGGCGATCTTCGCTGCGACCGGAAGCAGCGTCGGCGCGACGCGGGCGCGCGCGATCCGGACGACGGGGTTGGTCGAGGTCGCGATGGTGAACGCCCGGTCCGACATCCGCAGAACGGTTCGCCCGATGGGGGCGCGTTCTGCCGCGTATGTGTCCAGGATGGACTCTGGAGAGTCCCCAGTGAGGGTGTGGGCGAGCTTCCAGGCAAGGTTCACGGCGTCCTGGATGCCGGTGTTCATGCCCTGCGCTCCGGCCGGCGAGTGGATGTGGGCGGCGTCGCCGGCGAGAAAGATCCGTGCGGCCCGGTATCGAGCGGCGGCGCGGTGGTGGAGGCGGAAGTTCGTCATCCAGACGGGATCCCGAAGGCGGACGACGCCGTTGGTGTAGCGGTCCGCCAATATCTGGACGTCCGCCAGCGTCACCGAGGCGCCGGGATCGCTGAGCGGTCGCATCGCGAGCACCCGCCAGGCCGCCGGTGAGACGAGAGGGAAGAAGAACAGCATCCCGTCGGGAGAGACGAAGACGTGGGCTGTGCCGGGGTCGAGGCCGTCGGCGTCGGTGTCGGCCAGGACGAACGTCTGCGGGTACGAGCTTCCCTCGAACGCGATGCCCGCCAACTCACGGACTGTGCTGCGGCCACCGTCGCAGCCGACGACGTACGGCGCCTGGACATGCTCAACGGGGCCGTCGTGGTGCCGCAACGTTGCCTTCACGGATGCCGCGTCCTGGCTGAGCTCGGTCAGCTCGACCCCGCGTTCGACCTCGACGCCCCGGGCGTGGAGGTGGTCGGTGAGGATCTGCTCCGTGTGGGCCTGGGACAGGAACTCGTGACTCACGTGCCCGGTCCTGGTTGCGGTCGACGATGCGCGGTCGGGCGCCGTGGGCGACCAGTTGGGCGGCCATCGCCAGCCCGGTGGGTCCGCCACCGACCACCAGGACGTCCGGCGGTGCCGTCACCCGCTCATCGTAAAGACGGTTCGCGGCCGGTCACACCGGCTGGACGGCCGCCGCCTCGTCGAACGCGAGCAGCGCGGCGAGCTGGCGCATGATGCCTGGCCGAGCGCGGTAGTAGACCCACGTACCGCGGCGTTCGCCGTCGATGAGGCCCGCCTCGCGCAGCGTCTTGAGATGGTGCGAGATCGTCGGCCCGGACAGCTCGAACGCCGGCGTCAGGTCACACACGCACGCCTCGCCGCCGTCGGCCGAGGCGATCATCGACATCAACTGAAGCCGGACCGGATCGCCGAGTGCTTTGAAGGCGGGCGCGAGGACGGCGGCCGTCTCGGCCGGTATCCGGCTCACAGCCAGGGGTGGGCAGCACGGCGTGTCCGCGTTGAGGTCGATCACCGGCAGCGCCGCTTGCTTAGACATGCCTCTAGGTTGACAGATATCGAATCAGCGTGCAAGTCTCTGTTTAGAGACCCATCTACTTCGAGAGTATTCAAGACAGCCTGGTGAAGGAGTGAAAGCCGGGCCCACATCGCCGCGGTCATCGGACCGCGCTGAGACCACCGACCCAAACACCGAGAAGGAGACCGATCATGACCGAGACCAAGAGCGCCGGCGGATTCACTGGCAACCCTGCCGCCGCACTGTCCGTGGCTGGCACCGGCGGTTGCTGCGGCAACCCGCCCCAGGCGAACCTGTCCCTGCCGGAGCCCGACGGAGCGGCCACTAACTGCTGCGGCAGCGCAACCGAAGCGAAGGCGGAGAACGCGTGTTGCGGCAGTGCGGCCAGGGCTGACGCGGTCGCGAGTGGATCAGGTTGCTGCGGATGACCGCGCTCGACCAACTCCTGGCCGAGGTGTCAGGCGAACGGATGGGCGCCACGGTCGCGACCCTGGCCGGTGACGCCTTCGCCGGCCGGCGGGTCGGCACCCTGGGCGGTGCCGCCGCCCGCGCCTGGCTGAGCCGCCACCTGCAGGGCATCGGCGCGACCGTGGCGACCGAGACCTTCTCGGTGCGGGCGGTCCCCGAGATCTACGCCGTGCCGACGGCCGAATGGAACGACGGCCCGTTGGCCTTCGGCCGCGACTTCACGCTCCATCTCGCCTCGGCCGACACCGGTCAGTCGAGGCGAGGCTCCCTGGGCGTGGCCGGCGCCGACGACCCGGCCGGACGATGGCTGCTGGTGCCGGCCGCGATGACCCTTTCCGAGGCCTACCTGCACGCCGACGGCGCGCTCGGGCTGTTGGTCGGTAGGGCCGTCGACGGGGACGGCTGGCACTTCACGATGCTGGCCGGTCCGAACCCTGGTCCGCTTCCGTTGCTCAGTGTCGCCACCGGGTTGTGGGAGCGGCTGTTCGACGCGGCCGGTGAGAGCTTCTCGGCGAACACGCCGATCCGCAGGATCGACGTGACCGGCACGAACATCCACGGCCGCCTGCGCACGGCCGCACCGGGTGGTGCGGACCTGTTGTTGACCGCGCATTACGACGGCGTGGGCGATTACCCGGGTCTACGTCAGAGTGCGGCGGCCGACAACGGCAGCGGCGTAGCCGTGGTCTGCGAGGCAGCGCGAATTATTGCCGCCGGGCTCCCGGCAGAGGTCGGGCTCTCGGTCGCGCTCGTCGACGGCGAGGAGACCGGCGCCCTCGGCTCGGCGCATCACGCGGCGCAGCTCAGCACGAGGAACGACCGACCGCTGGTGATCAACGTCGACGGCGCCGGCTGCCTGCACGAGGCCGCCGCCATCGAGGCGGGCGGCCCGGCACACGGCATCCTCGCCGTGCTCGACCAGGCCGCGAGGCACACCGGGCTGCCGCTGACCGCCGGGCCGGTCGCCTCCGACAACCGCCGCTATGCCGCCGCCGGGCTGGCCGCAATCGGCATCGGCGCGGGCATGGCCGGCTATCACAGCCCGGCCGACACTGCGGACCGCGTGGAACCCGCGACGATGGTCGCGATCTGCCGGCTCGTCGTCGCTACCGGGTGGCTGGCCGGGGCGGATGCGACTAAACTTTCATCGTTGATCGGCGATAGACGATGAAGATGGTGGATCGTGGCCGAACTACTCGACCGGGCCGTCGCCACGGAGTACGCCTCGTGGTTCCGCGTCCTGGCGGATCCGACCCGGGTCCAGATCGTGGAGTACCTGGCGCGCCAAGCGCGCCCGATGCCGGTCGGCGAGATCGTCGAAGCGGTGGGGTTGGCCCAGTCGACGGTGTCGCAGCACCTCAAGGTGCTCACCGAGGTCGGGTTCGTGCGGGTCGAGCCGGTCGGCAACGCGCGTCACTACCGGATCAACCAGAACTGCGTGGACTGCTTCCCGTCGGCGGCCGACGTCGTCATGGGCCGGCCCGCCCCGATCCCGACGGGAGGCTGCGAATGCTGATCCGCTCGATGGACGTCGGCGACGCCGACGCGGTCCTGCGCATCTACCAGGCCGGCCTCGACACCGGTCACGCCAGCTTCGAGGTGACCGCGCCGACCTGGGCGACCTTCGACGCCGCACGGCTGCCCGAGCACCGGCACGTCGCCGTCGACGACGAGGGAACCGTGGTCGGCTGGATCGCGGTGTCCGCGGTCTCGAGCCGACCGGTCTACAAGGGAGTCGTCGAGCACTCCGTCTACGTCGAGCCCACCGCCGCGGGACGAGGTGTCGCACGCTCGCTGCTGTCCGCCCTCATCGCCTCGACCGAAGCCGCCGGCATCTGGACCATCCAGTCCGGGATCTTCCCCGAGAACGCCGCGAGTCTGGCCCTGCACCGCTCGGCCGGGTTCCGCACCATCGGCACCCGAGAGCGTGTCGGCCGCCACCACGGCCGGTGGCGCGACGTGATCCTGCTCGAACGCCGCAGCCCCGCCATCAGCTAGACCCCGCGATGCCAAGCCCAGCGCCGAACTCTGACCAGTTGATTCGATTAGTTTCAAGACAAGGAGACATCGTGAGTACGTCATTCGACGAGCTGCCCGTCGCCGTCATCGGCGGTGGACCGGTCGGACTGGCCGCCGCCGCGCACCTCGCCGAGCGCGAGATCCCGTTCGTCGTCCTGGAGGCCGGGGACGGTCCGGCCGCGATGGTTCGCCAGTGGGGCCACGTGCGGCTGTTCTCGCCGTGGCGGTACAACGTGGACGCCGCCGCCCGCCGGCTGCTCGCTGAAGCCGGCTGGGTCGAACCGGACCCGGACGTGCTGCCGATGGGTGCACAGCTCGCCGACGACTATCTGCGTCCGCTGGCGGACGTGCCCACGCTCAAGCCACACATCCGCTACGACTCCCGAGTGGTCGCCGTGACCCGGCTGGGCATGGACCGTGTCCGGACCGCCGACCGCGCCTCCACCCCGCTGCTGGTCCGCCTCGCGGACGGCGACGACCTGTTGGCGCGCGCCGTCATCGACGCGTCGGGCACCTGGGCCACCCCCAATGTCCTGGGCGCGTCCGGCATCCCCGCACACGGCGAAACCCAGGCGGCCGCGTACGTGGAGCACGCCCTGCCTGATGTGTTGGGTGCCGACCGTGACCGGTTCGCCGGCAAGCGGACCGTGGTCGTCGGCGCCGGTCACTCCGCCGCCAACACCCTGCTCGCGCTCGCGGAGCTGGCCGGTCAGGCGCCCGGCACCAGCGTGGTGTGGGCGATCCGGTCGACGAGCGCGGCCCGCACCTACGGAGGCGAGGCGGCCGACGCCCTGCCGGCCCGCGGCGCGCTCGGGTCGCGGCTGCGCTCCCATGTGGACGACGGCACCATCGAGCTCGTCACCGGCTTCGCCGTGCAGAGCGTGGAGGCGACCGCCGGCCGGGTGCGGGTGTCCGGAGGCGTTGGGACGATCACCGCGGACCGCATCGTGTCCGCCACCGGCTTCCGCCCCGACCACACGTTCGTCTCCGAGCTGCGACTCGACCTGGACCCGATCCTGGGCTCGACCCGGGCCCTCGCGCCGCTGATCGACCCCAACGAGCACTCCTGCGGCACCGTCCCGCCGCACGGCGCCGACGAGCTCGCTCACCCCGAGCCCGGCTTCTACGCCATCGGCGTCAAGAGCTACGGACGCGCGCCTACCTTCCTTCTGGCCACCGGGTACGAACAGGCCCGCTCCGTCGTCGCCGCACTGGCCGGTGACTGGGCCGCCGCCCGCGACGTCCAGCTCGACCTGCCCGAGACCGGCGTCTGCAACAGCGACCCCGTCCTGGACAGCGACACCATCACCAGCAGCGGAGGATGCTGCGGCACCACCGCTGCGGCAGAGGCCGAACCGGCCGGCCGGCGCCGCGCGCCGCTGACGCTCATCTCGGTAACCGAGACCGGCGGCTCAGACCAGGCCGGCGGCTGCTGCGACTGAACCGATGGCTACACCAACCCGCACGGCCGCCGACCCCACGGTCGGCGGCCCGGGGCTGGCCTTCCACGGCTGGCGGATCGTCGCCGTCTTCGCCATCACCCAGACCATCGGCTACGGCACCCTCTACTACGCCTTCGCCGTCCTGCTCCACCCGATAGCCGTCGACCTGCACGCGTCACCCGCAGCCGTCACCGGCGCCCTCACCACCGCGATCCTGGCCTGGGCCGCGGCTGCCGTACCCGTCGGACGATGGCTCGACCGCCACGGCGGCCGCGCCATCATGACCACCGGAGCGGCCGCCGGTGCCCTGCTGCTCGTCGCCTGGTCCCAGGTCCACAGCGTCACCCAGCTCTACCTCGTGTTCGCAGGCCTAGGTGTCGCGATGGCGATGGCCCTCTACGAGCCGGCGACCGCGGTCATCGTGTCCTGGTTCGACCCCGCGCGCCGGTCACGCGCCCTGCTAGCCATGATCGTCGTAGCCGGGTTCGCCAGCACGATATTCATGCCCCTGACCGGATACCTCGAAAGCCGTCACGGCTGGCGCACCACCCTGCTCATCCTCGCCGCCGTGTACGCGGCCACCGCCATCCCGCTGCACGCCACGGTCGTCCGCCGCCCACCCCACGCCCGTCCGAGCGCGCGACCCGCAGCCGACAAGGCCCGAGCAGACATCGTCCGAGCCGCCCGCCGCGATCCCCGATTCTGGTTCCTCGCCGTCGCGTTCATCGCACACAGCGCCGCGATGAGCACCATGACCGTCCACCTCGTCGGCTTCCTCACCGACGCCGGCCACCCCGCCACCTTCGCAGCCACCATCGCCGGCCTGCTCGGCGTCCTGTCCGTCACCGGCCGCCTGCTCCTGACCGGCGCCCAGCGCCGGATCTCGCTCACGGCCCTGGTCGCGGCCATCTTCACCATCCAGGCCGTCGCCGCGATCACCCTGCCGCTCCTGGCCGGCACCCGCCTGGGCGCAGCCGCCGGCGTGACCGCCTTCGGCATCGGTTTCGGCGTGGCCAGCCTCGCCGCACCCGCCCTGCTCGCCGACCGCTACGGCACCAGCGCGTACGCCACGATCGCCGGAACCCTCGCCGCCCCCGTAACCCTCGCGAAAGCGGCAGCGCCCCTCGGCGCCGCCGCCCTGCTCGCCGCAACCGGTGGCTACCCGCCCCTGCTGGCGGCCATCGGCGTCGCGTGCGTCATCGCCGCCGCCGGCATCCTTGCCCGCGCCCGAACGCCAGCCCCGCGTCGCTGATCCATCGACCGACGGCCCCGATGCCGGCACGCGAGTTAGACCCAACGCGGGCGTTGGGTCTGCCTCGCGCCCAGGCGGACCGCGCCCACCAAACCGTGGGGCGTCCGGGGGTCGCCCCTGGAACAGGAATGACAAATCCCCACCCAATCCCTGGCCGCGCGGCGGACAGGGTTTTGGGCAGGGATTTGTGGACCCAATGTGGCGGAATCCGAACCGCATTCCAGCAGCTCACGGCCAGTTCGTGACCGTCGCTCCCGTCCGGAGCCGGCGCTTTGTAGCCGATCGCGGCGCAAGTACGAACCCTCGGTCGCCCGCCAAGTCTGGGATGGGTTGCCGCAGGCGGTGATCTAGTGGTCGCGGCCGCGGCATGGCTCACTGGCTTGGTCTGTGACGGTGAGCCGCGACGCTTCATGTCGCTCCGCAGGCCTTAGCCGCAACGCACTCTCATGCCGATGTGGGTGCTCGCTGGCAAATAACCAAGCAACACCCGCTGAACGCAGCACGTGACCGCAGGCGTCCGGGTTCGATCAGTAAACTATGTATCGTCTGCGTGGCCGACGACGTGATCGTATTTCAGTTCGCGATTATCGAACGCCTCGCGGGTCCCTTCCAACACGTCAATCGTTTGCATGCCGATGCCGTGGTGAGCCAGCGATCCCGACGAGTATCTGAAGGATCCTTCTGCAAAGGTCGCCGTGATCAACTGATCAGCGTCGCCAACGATGGCCAGGTTTGGGTTGTGCGTAACTGCCACCACTTGCCTGCGTGCAATCGCACTCCGGAGGGCCGGGATGAGGAGGTGACGCACAGTCTGGTTGTCAAGATTTTCCTCTGGCTGGTCGAGCAGGAGCGGGCGATCCGAGGCGTCGACCAGCAGGTAGAACATGAGAAGTACAAGACCCCGCTGGCCTGGTGAAAGTTCAGACAGTTCGCGTCCCGAGGACCGGATCACGTACTGGCCGTCCAGCCAGCGCAGCCCGTAGAGCGCTGAGAGCAGGTCATCGGCCTTGTGCGCAGAGCGCATGATCGACGAAAGCGTTCTCGAGGATCCGTCGTTTGCGCCCTTCTCAGATGCAAGCCGGGCTTCGATCCTGTGGAGAGCGCTAAAGAGCCCATCGGCAGAACTCAGATCGGCTCCGTCAAGGAGGACGTCGCGATCACCAGCATCGGCGACCTCAGGGAACTCGCCGAGCCTTTGCCTGTTCACCATTTCGATCCATGAGATCAAGAAGTCGCGAGGTCTAAGCTCAACTCCAAACTCCAAACCTACCTGCTGACACAGTTCACTACCGGCAACAAACTCGGTTGCACCGGCATACGCCTCGCGTTGGGCGCCAAAGATCTCCATGAAGGCGTCGTGTACCTCCTGAAACGAGGCCCGAAGCTGGGCGCGTGCGGCAGCATACTGCTGCGGGATCGTGTCGCGCTGCGCCACGAGAGCTTGTAACCCGAGCATCGAATCGGCCTTGCTTGCGTCTCCGATCAAGTGCAGCCGCCGTTCGTCTAAGTCAGCCAGCACGGCGAGGTCCGCTTCGGTCCCAGCAGCGTGTTCCCGGAGCTTCTCGTCAATTTCTGCGATCTCTCGACTCGCCGTTGTGGTTTGCACGATGATCCCGACCGTCGGATCCCCTAGCTCCGACTGCCGTGTTCGACGTTGTTCCTCGATATCTCGAACCGACCGGTCGAGCAAATCGTGGCTGATCGTCGACTGGAAGAAAGCTGCAACATCAACGTCAAGGAGAGGCGCCAGACTGTTGGCATGCCCTTCCGCAACCTTAACAGCGTCCACCAGTCGCCTACGAACATCATTGATACTTCGCAACCGGCTGGTGGACTCGGCGATTAGCTTCGTGAGCTTCTTCTGTGCAATTTGCAGACCGTCACGCCGACGCACAGACTCGTCACGGCGCTTCGAGAGATCTTCGGTGACTGTTCCAGCGAGTCGATGCCGTTCGTCTAGCGAGGTCTTCAGGATTCCGATCTGCGCCTCGACGGCAGCTATCTGCTCCTGAACAACGGCTAGTCGACTGTCGAGATCCAGCGCCAGCAGCCGACCCTGGTCGGTTTCCAAATCGATCACCGTCGTGGCCGCCGCATGCAGACGCCCCCGGGCGGTTGCAAGCTTCTCCCGCGAATACTTTGATTGTCGGTCGACGAAGTCGCGGAGGGACACTGCATCTCCGCGGTCAGTGGCAGGCACATGCCGAAAGACGACCTGCTCGATCTCGCGCTCGAACTGCCGCTTTTCGACGCTGTCCGGGTCGGCCGAGCAGACGCGCTCGATGAGAGACTGTGGCAGGTAGTCGACGCGAACTGGCTCGCTCGGAACAAACGCCTGGTCGAGCAGGATCTCGCGTGACGTGCCATCTTGCCATTCCAGGACGGCCTCGTACTCGCGTGCTTCCCGGCCACGGTTGCGTAGGAACCGTGTGTCCGTCAGGAAGGAAAAGTCGTCGTGCCGATCGCTGTTGGCTGAGGCAGCTATGACATCTAGCAACGCTGACTTGCCCTGGCCTTTGTTGCCAAGTACGACGGTGAAACCGGGGTTGAGTGGGACTTCGCAGCCAAACAGCGAATGGCCTTCGGCCCGGTTGCCCCTCTTTCGAATGCTGACTCGATCGATGATCGAGTCAGGCTTAGTGGCTAGGCGGTCGAGGACCGTCGGCCGCGGAGCGACTGTCACGCGATCGTCGTATTCACGTAGCGCGTGGCGAAGACCCTTGAAGGTTGGGTCGGCGTTGATCCACGTCAGGCAGTTCCCGAGGCGATCCTTTTCCGAGCTGGCCGTCCATGTGTGAGCGTCGCTGCAATCGATTAGTTTGCTGTTCACACGCTTCTCCGTGAGGGCAAGACGGCTCGCCACAAATTCATCTCGACTGGCTGCTGCTGTGAAGACGGCGTCCGCCGTGTTCAGGAGTGTCTTTTTGGTGGCGATCGACTGATCATTCCATTTGATGGAAGCCCATTCGGTCTTTCCGACGGCGAGAATTACGCGGGATTCAAGCAATGTGTTATGCCTGACCGCATCCACGGCTCGATCGAACGGCACACAGATGCTGTTGAACCCTTCCTGCCTATTGCTTCCGAAGCGTGACAATTCCGATTTCGGCACTTGCCCTTTGATCTTTGCGCCGAGGTCCTCCATGGACTCAAGGCTTACCGCTTGACTCCACTCCTGATACGGGTCGTCGTCGTGGAGCCGGTAGGTCGGCCGCAGCGGCCCAATCAACTGAGTCTTGATCACCTCAACCTGCAGTCCCGGATCGCAGATGAAGTGGAGGTTGATCCTTCGAAGTTTTCCCTCGGTGCCACCGAAATTGTCGCACCGAATCTCCAGTACGGGGAAAACCGCCGCCAAATTCGGCAGGTGGCCTGATTCGAACTCCCGACGAACGCGTTCGTAGCCGTCGAGAAACCAATAGTCGTTGATCCCGATGACGCTGAGATCGGGCGGGAGTGCCGCGAGTTCGGTGAGAAATCGATCCCAGGGGTCAGCGCCACTGTAGCGATGATGGAGGGATTCCGGCGTATGCACATGAAGATCCCACATCCGCCACTCGGTCCCGCGCTCGAACAACGTCTTCGGCCCCTTTGCTTACGTCACATAAAGCGAGATCGGTTCTATCACCTCGGCAACCGCCGCATCCGCCATGTCCATTTTGCGCTTTATATGCGTGTTGCTCCGAGAATTAGTGAAAGAGACTCGTATAATTACGAGCATCGCTGGTGTTGTCCCTAGAGGTTTCACCACTCTGGTGGCCACGCAGTTGGTCGAGGGTGGCAAACGCCAGCGTTCGATCGCTCCACGAAAGATCGAGCATTCGGCTGAATTATTAGCCGTTAAGGCGAAAGTCTCTCTGTAACGAGACTCTCGTGCCGTCGAGGCCGCTGCTGTCCCGAGCCGGTGAGCGGAGGGCGTTGGTGCGGGCAGCGCCGACTTTGACGGTCCGGCGGCATCCGCTTCTGCCCGACTTCCACCCGTGCCGTCGGCACAGCGCGGGTCTGACCTCGCGCGGGCCGCGCACGGCGGAGGCGGTGGTGGACCGCACCCCGGTTCGCACACCGCCACATACGAGCGACGATTTCCTGTCATGCGAACCACGTATCCGCAGGTTAAGAGCGAGATCAAGTCATTGGGTGGAGCCAGCGGGGCTCGAACCCGCCTTCGAGGGCTGTTGATCTATCGACCGACGGCCCCGATGCCGGCCGGCGAGGCAGACCCAACGCGGGCGTTGGGTCTGCCTCGCGCCCACACGCACCGCGCCCACCAAACCGTGGGGCGTCCGGGGGTCGCCCCCGGAATAGGAATGACAAATCCCCACCCAAACCCTGGCCGCGCAGCGGACAGGGTTTGGGCAGGGATTTGTGGGGTCGGCGGGACTCGAACCCGCACTGAAACGGACCTAAACCGTTTGCCTCCTGCCAATTGGGCTACGACCCCGGGGCGCGCACCAGCGCGTGCGCCCACGACATTCTGGCGTACGAACGTACGGCTTGCTAGTCGAGTCCCAGGTCGCGGCGCAGCTTGGCGACGTGGCCCGTGGCTTTGACGTTGTACAGGGCGTGCTCGATGCGACCCTTCTCGTCGATCACGAAGGTCGACCGGATCACGCCGGTGATGGTGCGGCCGTAGGACTGCTTCTCGCCCCAGGCCCCGTACGCGGTCAGCACCTTCTTGTCCTCGTCGGACACCAGCGGGAAGGTGAGCGCGTCGTGTTCGCGGAACTTCGCCAGTTTTGCCGGCTTGTCCGGGGAGATGCCGACGACCTCGTAGCCCGCGGCCTGCAGCGACGCCAGCGAGTCACGGAAGTCGCACGCCTGCTTGGTGCAACCGGGTGTCATCGCCGCCGGGTACGCGTAGAGGACCACCTTCTTGCCGCGCAGGTCGGCGAGCGTGAGCGTGTCGCCGGTGTCGGTGGGCAGGGCGAAGTTCGGTGCCTCGTCGCCGGGGCTCAGGCGTTCGGTCATGCGCCCGACTCTACCGCCGGCGACCCGGAGGTCTCGTCGTGCGCGGGGCGGCGGGCCGCGGGCAGCGGTGGGCGCTCCGCCGACGCCCGCATCCGGAGCGCGGCCGCGCCGGCCACACCGGCGCCGGCGGCGATGACCACTGCTACCAGGAGCCGGCCGAAGAAGCCCGACCACGGCACGGGTACGACTCCGTTGGTGAACGCCGCCGCGTTGCTGACCCCGGCGAAGATGGCCACGCACACTCCGGCCAGCGCCAGTGCGAAGTCGGCGGCCGGCCGGCGCGTCAAAGCGAACACCGCCGCGGCCACCGCCGCCAGGCCCGTCAGCACCGGCCAGATCTGGCCCGCGAACAGCCCGCCGAGCACCGTGCCGAAACCGGAGTTGCCGGCGTCGACCTCCCGGCCGACCGAGTAGACCACCGCGGCCACGCCGCCGACGACCGCCACCGATGCCAGCGCAGGGAGCACCCACCGGGCCGGCGCGCCAGGCAAAGGAGCAGAGCGCACAGTCAGAGAAGAGGCCAACCGGCGCAGCCGACCGATGAGCCCTAGGAAGGCCACCGCCAAGGCGGCCACGACCACCCAGGTCCACCAGAGCGCGCCCGACGGCGGCGGCACCCAGTCGAGTGTGCCGCGCACCTCGAGCGTGTGGACCCCGTCCACGCGCAGCGGCACCACCCAGTCCCGGACCCGCTGCGGTCGGGTCGGGGCGGCGGCCACCGACGGCGGCGGGGTCGAGAGCATCCAGTGCGAGCGGTGGTCGTGCCAGCGGACCACCGGCACCGTCGACGCCTGGCGCCAGGTCGGGGGCAGTGTCGGGTCGGCCATGGGTGGCAGCGTGGCCTCACCGGTCAGCGTGGCGTTGAGGTAGACGGCCGGGGAGTGCACGTTCTCGTACACCCCGTCCGGCCGTACCTCCAGGTAAGGCTCGTTCTGGTAGCCGAGCACCTCGACCGTCGTACCCGTGTCGTTGGTGAGCTCCAACCGGGCGCCGGCCTCGACCGCGCGGACGCGAAGTCCCGTCGCCGCCGGGCTGACCGCCGTCACCACCGTGCGGTAGTCGGTGCCGTCCGGTGCGTCCGCGCCGTGCGCCCAGGCCGGCGAAGCGGACACCATCACCGCAGCCCCGCCAAGAGCAAGAGCAAAAGCCAGCACCCGCACCGTGGAGACCCTACGCCGCGTTCACGGCAGCGACGATCGCGTCCGGCGTCGGGTTCGGGATCACCTGGTTGTTGACCACGACGGTCGGTGTGCCGGTGACGCCGGCCTTCGCCGCCGCGTCGGTGATCGAGGCGACCCATGGCTTGTAGCGGCCCGAGTCGATGCACTGACCGAAGCTGCCCTGGTTGAGGCCCATGCCGGTGCCGATCGAGATCAACTGGCTGTTGGACAGGCCCGCGCTGCCCTCGGCGGGCTGCTGGGCGTACAGGGCGTCGTGGTACTCCTTGAACTTCCCGCCGTCGGCGGCACACGCGGCGGCCGCGGCCGAACGGGTCGAGTACTCGGTGGTCGACGCCGGGTCCAGGTACGCCACCGTGTTGTAGGTGACCTTGATCTTGCCGTCGTTGACCAGGTCGGTGATCGCCGAACCGCTGGTGGCCTCGAAGTCCTTGCAGTGCGGGCAGATGAAGTCCTCGTAGAGCTGGACCTGCACCGGGCCGTTGCCGAGCGTCTCCCCGCTGGTGGTGGTGGCCGAGGCGGGCGCGACCAGCGGGCCGGCGTCGGAGCGCTGGCTCTGGTAGACCCCCCACCCGATCAGCCCGGCGATCACCAGGATGGCCACCGCCGCGATCGAGACCCACAACGTGCGCTTGCGGCGACGTTCGGCCGCGAGCTGTTTGCGGACGACCTTGGCGGCGCTCTTGTCTTGTCGACGTTTGCTCATGTCGTGCCCTCCAGCCACCTGTCGATGGACAACCGGGTGCGGGGCCAGACGAGAAGGAATGCGGCTAGGACCAGGAAGCCGATGTCGCGCGCGATCTCAGGCGCGTAACTGGGACTCTGACCCGCGGCGAGTTGGCCCCCCGAGCCGAAGCAGCCGCAGTCGATGGACAGTCCGCGTGCCCACGCGGACGAGATGCCGGCGATGAAGACCAGGAGCAGCGCGGACGAGATGGCGGCGGCCGCGCGGGTGGCGAGACCGACCACGAGCAGCACGCCGAGGGCGATCTCGACGAACGGCAGGGCGGCCCCGATGACCTTGGCAACTTCAAAGGGCATCACCTGGTACGCGTTGACCGCGCGCCCCGAGCCGGCTAGGTCACCCACTTTGGCGGCGCCGGCGAACAGCCAGACGGCCGCCAGGCCGAGCCGCACGAGAGTGCCTAACCACGGCCGCAGGCCCGGCCAGGTCACGCCACTAGTCAACGTCGTCACGCTCATATAGTCGCCCCGTATCGTGCAAAGGTTCCAATGCTCAGCTTTTTCCCAGTTTTCTGATAGCTGGGACTCAGCTTGTGCCCGCCTCGTCCAGCACAGCTACGAGCTCCGCCCGGGCACGCGCGACCCGCGACCGGATCGTGCCGACCGGCACCCCTTCCACCTCTGCCGCCTCGGTGTAGGAGAGGCCGATGAGCTGGGTGAGGATGAACGCGCTCCGGCGGTCGGCGGGCAGCTTGCGCAGCAGTTCCGTGCTGGCGAAGCGCTGGGCCGGGTCCGGCTCCGCGCTGGCCATCACCGAGCGCTCGGGCTCCGGATGCGCCTCCAGTCGCGACCGCAGCCGCCGGCGGCGGACGACCGAGCGCAGGTGGTCGGCGCAGGCCCGGCGGGTGATGCCGAGCAGCCAGGTGCGGACGCTGGATCGTCCCTCGAAGTCGGGCAGTGCCCGGAACGCCCGCAGATAGGTCTCCTGTGCCAGGTCGTCCGCGGCGTCCGGATCGACCAGAGCCGCGGCGAGCCGCCAGACCTCGGTCTGCGTCGCGCGGACGAACGCGGCCTGTGCCACCGGGTCACCGCCTCGCGCGGCGAGCGCCCAGCGGGTAGCGGCGTCAAGATCGATGCCGACGCTCGCGGAGGGCACGGCCTCGGGCGCGCGCTGGGCGGGTATCACGGCAACCCAATGTACGCGCCCGACCCCTTCTCGCGGCTGCGCCACGGACGCCGTGTCGAGCACCACCCCAACCTGGGAGATTGCCGGGAACCAATCACTGCTCGCGAACGACTACCTGACCATGATGTGCGAGCACGTCCGGGGAGCGCTGTCAGCGCGCCTCGATGGGGAGGCGGTGTCGATCCCCACCGCGGAGATCGACGCGCATACCGCCACCTGTGCCGGGTGCCGGGCCTGGCTGACCAGCGCGCAGCGGCTCGACCGCCTGGTCAGCGCCACCCCGGCGACGGCTCCGGACCTGACCGCGAGCGTGCTCGCCGCGGTCGCGGCCGACGAGCGCCGGCGGTCCGACGAACCCGCCGGTCGCCGCCAGGTGCTGCGGATCGCGGTCGGCGTGCTCGCCCTCGCCCAGCTCGTCTCCGCCGCGCCGGCGCTGTTCGGCGCCGAGGGCGCGGTCGGCGCACACGCCACCCGGGAGATGGCGTGCTTCGACATCGCGCTCGCCGTCGGCTTCGCGCTCGCCGCGCTGCGCCCCGAGCGGGCCCGCGCGCTGCTGCCCATCGCCATCGTCCTGGCCCTCTGCCTGGCCGTCACCAGCGCCGTCGACGTGGCGGGTGGGCGCGCCGCCGCCGTCCACGAGATCGGCCACCTGGCCGCCGTCGTGCAGGCCGCCGCGCTGTGGGCACTGGGCCGCGGCGCCTACCGGAACACCCCGCTGACCACCGCGGCCGCGGCAGGTCGCGGGTGAGCAAGGTCGTCTCGCGGCTCGTCATCGTCGCCGCGCTGGTCGTCGGCTGGGCGGCACTCTTCCTCGCCCCCGCGGCACCGGCCAGCGCGCACGCGGTGCTGGAGAGCACCAGCCCCGCCGCCAACTCGATCGTCCCGGCCGCTCCGCCCGAGGTCGTGCTGACCTTCAGCGAGGGTGTCCGGCAGGTACCGGACAAGATCCACGTGGTGGCGCCGGACGGTTCGCGCGCCGACACCGGTGCGCCGGTGTTCGCCGACGCCTCTGTCCGGATCCCGCTGAAGTCGGGCGGCGCCAACGGCACCTACCTGGTCAACTACCGGGTGATCTCGGCGGACAGCCACCCGATCGCCGGTGCCTTCACGTACTCGGTCGGCGAGCCGTCGGCCGCGCCGACCGACAGCAACGCACCCGCGATCGAGGAGAGCACCTTCCTCAAGATCGCGTTCCCGATCGTCAAATACCTCGGGTACGCCGGCCTGGTGCTGCTGGTCGGCCCGGCCATGGTGCTCGCACTGCTCTGGCCGCGCCGACTGTCCCGCGCCGCACCGAGCCGGCTCGCCTGGCTCGGACTCGGGCTCGTCGGGCTTTCCACGGTAGGTGAGCTGTTCCTCCAGGCGCCCTACACGACGGGTGGCAGCTACTTCGACGGCAGCGCGTTGCGGGACGTGCTCGGCAGCACGTACGGCACCGCGCACCTGATCCGGCTCGGCGTGCTGGCGGCCGCGGCCTTCCTGCTCCGCCCGCTGCTGTCCGGCCGCAGCGGGGTCGCGGACCGCGCGCTGCTCGTCGTGCTCGGCGTGATCGGGCTGGCCACCTGGCCCATCTCCGGCCACCCGGGTGCGTCCCCGGTGCCGGCGGTCTCGGTCGTGGTCGACATGGCCCACCTCGCCGGCATGGCGGTCTGGCTGGGCGGGCTGGTCATGCTGTTCGCCTTCCTCTTCCGCCAGGCGGCGCCACGCGAGCTCGGCGCGATCCTGCCGGTCTGGTCGCGCTGGGCGACGCTCGCGGTGACCGCGCTCTTCCTCGCGGGGGTCGTGCAGGCTTTGGTCGAGGTCTCGACGATCAAGGCGCTGTACTCGACGACGTACGGGCAACTGATCATCGCCAAGGTCGTGCTCTTCGCCGTGGTGCTCGGCGTGGCCGCGTTCTCCCGCAACCAGGTCCGCAAGCACGCGGAGCCGGACGACCCGCGCCCGTTGCGCAAGGCCGTCCTGATCGAGATCGCCGGCATCGCCGTCGTGCTCGCGCTGACCTCGGTGCTGGTGCAGACCACGCCGGCCCGCACCGCGTCGGCCACGGCCACCGCGGGCGCGGAACAGCCCGGCTACTACTCGGCCATGATCACGACCAGCCCGAAGTTCAACCTCCAGGTCGAGGTCGATCCCGCCAAGCAGGGCAACAACGACATCCACCTGTACGCGTACACGAAGGACAACCAGCCGCAGGTGGTCGTCGAGTGGACGGGCACCGCGTCGTTGCCCTCGGCGGGCATCGAGGCCATCGACATCCCGTTGCTGGGCCTCGCGCCCACCCACGCCAGCGGTGCGATCCAGCTTCCCCGAACCGGGCAGTGGGAGCTCAAGTTCACCGTCCGGATATCCGACATCGACCAGGGCACGGTGACCGCCACCGTGCCTGTCACGTAGGAAGGCTCACCAATGATTCGCAGCCGGCTGGCCAAGGCCGCCGCCCTCAGCGTCGGCGCCGTCGTGGTCGCCCTCGGCGTCGCCGGACCCGCGTTCGCGCACGTCACCGTCAACCCGAAGGAAGCCACGCAGGGCGGGTACGGCCGCGTGGCTTTCCGGGTGCCCAACGAGAGCGACACGGCGTCGACCGTGAAGCTCGAGGTGAACCTGCCCGAGGACGCGCCGGTGGCCTCGGTGTCGACGATGCCGGTTCCGGGTTGGACGGTGGCCGTCGAGAAGCGCACGCTCGCGACGCCGCTGACGGTGCACGGCAGCCAGGTGACCGAGGTGGTCGGGAAGCTGACCTTCACCGCGGCGGCCGGTGGCGGGGTCAAGCCGGGTGAGTTCCAGGAGTTCCCGGTCTCGATGGGCCCGCTGCCCGAGAAGGACCAGATGATCTTCAAGGTCCTCCAGACGTACTCGGACGGCGAGATCTCCCGCTGGATCGACGAGCCGGTCGAGGGTGGCGAGGAGCCGGAGCACCCGGCGCCGGTGCTGAAGCTGGCTGCTGCGGCCGACGAGGCCGCTCCGACCACCGGGCCGACCGTTGCCGCCGTCGCCTCGTCGTCCGACGACTCTTCGTCGGGCACGGCGACCGGCCTCGGCATCGCCGGTCTGGTCGCCGGTGTGCTCGGGCTGGTGCTCGGTGGTCTCGCGTTCATGCGCGCGCGGTCGTCGTCCGCCTCGTAACTCGTTTTCCGGCGAAACCCGCCGGTCCTGGGCTTGTCCCCGGACCGGCGGGTTTTTCTTTGTCCGCGTGCCGCGCCATCTGCGTCGTGTGTTCGGATCGTCACGTTGGGTACAGTTTGTCCGGTAACGCGATCAAGGGGGAGACGCTGATGCGGGTCGTACGCACGGTCGCCGGTCTGGTGTTGCTGACCATCGGACTGCCGGTGCTGCTGGTCGGCGGTGCACTGTGGACACTCATGCAACATCGGGACGCGGGCGGCGCGTTCAGTGGCTCCCTGGAACAGGTATCCACGGCCGGGCGCGCGATCGTCGTGCCCGACGTCGACACCCTGCTCCGTGAGGACGCCGCGTTCGTCCGCGCCGGCGACACCCGGATGCGGTTGACCGTCCCGGGGGAGACCTTCCTCGGCCTCGCGCCCGCCGCCGAGGTGCGCGCGTACCTGGCCGGTGCGGCGTACTCCCGGGTCGACGCGGTCACCGTCGCCCGCGGCGACCTGCCGGTGCGGATCGCGCCGGTCGACGCACAGGGGCTGGCCGGCCCCGCCGCGTCCGACGTGGCGCCCGGCAGCCAGTCGTTCTGGACCCGTCAGGGCAGCGGCACGCTCGAATGGACCGCCGACGAGGTCGACGGGCGCGAGGTCAGCCTGGTCATCATGCGGGTCGACGCGACACCCGGCCTGACCGTCGACGTGCGGGCGTCCGCGACACCCGGTTGGCTCGTACCCGCCACCTGGACCCTGGTCGCCCTCGGCGCACTGCTGCTCGCCTCCGGGATCGTCGCGCTGGCCTGGCCGGTCCGGTCGCGCGAGGTGGTCTTCGTGGTCGACCCGAGCCAGGTCCCGGAAGTCTCCGCCCGGCTCAGTGGGCTCGAGGGCCCGGCCGGTCCGCCGCCGGTCTGGCCGGCGCTGCCCGCGGCCGAGGTGTCCGAACCGCTCCCGGTGCTGGCCGGCGACGAGCCCCGCCCGGCCGACGGTTCCTGGCCCGAGTGGCCCTCCGACAGCACGCCGGGTCGCCCGGCGACGCTGGCCGACGCGCTCGCCGGCGCCGGCAAGACCGTGCCGCCGCCGCCCGGCCCCGCGTGGCCGCCGGCCCAGCCCGGCCCGTCGGCCTGGTCTCCGGACGCGGACGGCGCCCAGGTCCCCGCGCCACCGAACGCGTGGCGCCGCGCCGAAGCGGCCCGGCTCGCGGGTCTGCCCGCGGTCACCGCCGCGGCGGCGCAACTTTCGGTCGAGTCGGTGCCGACCTCGGGCGCGCCCGCCGGTGCGGCGACCGCGATCCCGACGACCCGGTCCACGCAGGCCGAAAACGAGTCGGGCCCGCGCACACCAGCACCCCGCGCCGAGGCGGACGCCGACCAGGACGGCTCGCCGACTCCGGGCGTGGCCCACCTGCGCTCGGTCAAGACCGACGGCACCGAGCGCCCGGCCGGCAAGCGTGGGTCGCGGACGGCCACGAAGAAGCGCCCGGTCGTCTTCGTCGACACGGCGGTCGAGCCGACCGGGGAGAGCCCGGACCGCCCGGTCGTCGCGACCCGCACCCGCACCAAGTCGGCACCACAGCCGCGGGACGCCGCCAGCCCGCAGACCACGACGACGCAGGCGCCCACGCCCGCATCGAACGACACCGAGCAGCCGGGAATCGCGGACCTGGCCGAGCAGCGGGCAACCATCGCCGAACCGGCGACCGAAGAAGCGAAGGAACCGGCGACGGCGGACGTAGCCGAGCCGCAGGCGACCATCGCCGAACCGGCCTCCGACGACGCGGAGCGGTCGGCGATGGCGGATATGGTCGAGCGGCGCAGGACCACCGCCAGGTCGGCGACCGACGAAGCGGAGCGGTCGGGGATCGCGGACGTGGTCGAGCGGCGGGTGACCACCGCGGGGGCGGCGACCGACACGGAGCGGCCGCGAATGGCTGACGTGGTGGAGCCGCAAGCGTTCAGCGCCGGTGACGCTCAGGTTTCCGGCGATGTGTTGGCCGGCCTCGAGTTGCCGGCCACCGCGGCCGAGCCCGCGGTGGCCAAGCCGGCGAAGCGCAAGCCGCGCCGGACGGCGGCGACCGCCGGCACCGCACCGGCCCTGCTGACCGAGGCCGAGGTGGCAGGCGGCGCGACAGCCGCACCGAAGGCCGCCAAACCGACGAGGGCCAAGAAGCGCGTCGCCGACGCCGGCGCGGAGCCGACCACGGTCGGCACGGAGGTCATCGAGTCGACCGGCTCGGATGCGGACCAGACGGACGCCGAGCACGGCGCGGCCTCGGCCGGCGCTCCGGTCGGGACCGGCGCCCTTGTCGGCACGACCGGCGACCCGGCACCGGACGCGGCGGCGGCGGCCAAGCCCGCCCGCCGCACGACCCGCACGAAGAAGGCCGCAGACACGGAAGCCACGGCCCAGCCGGCCAAGGCGACCCGCACGCCGAGCCGGAAGACGGAGGCCGCGGTCGAGGTGCCCGTCGCCGAGGCCAAGCCTGAACCGGCAGCGACGGGTACTCCTTTCGGGGGAATGATCGGCACCACCGCGCCGGCCAAGGCGCGGCGGCGGAAGACCGCAGCCGGGTTGCCGGCGCCCGAGACGACCGACGCGGGACCGGCGCACACCGCGGTCGCCGCACTGGCGGCCAAGCGCCCCACCACGACCCGGCGCCGGCCTAACACTCGCCCGACCGACCAGGCGAGCTAAGGAGAACCCGGAAAAACAGAGCGTCCCTTCGCGCTGCCGACGCGAAGGGACGCTCTCACCGGGGGAACGGTGTAACTGGGAGAACTTGATCTGTTAGTGCCAGTTTAGCCCTTCCGGTGCCAACTAGCTAGGTCTGTCCGATTCTGGGCGTATCTGGTGCTGGGCTGCGCGCCGGCAACAGAGCTACCAGGGCGAGCGCGGCCAGCACGTACAGGTTCCGCAGCAGGAAGTCGCCGACCGAGCGGGTCGGGACCGGGTCTATGCCCCAGTCGATGAACGTGTTCACGCCGTACAGGGCGACCGCCAGGGTCCCGCCGGCCAGCGCCAGGTCCCGCCGCCGCCCGGAGTCGACCAGGACGACCAGCGCGGGCACGAACCAGAACACGTGGTGCGGCCAGGTGATCGGGCTGACCAGCGCCCCCACCAGGCCGGTCAGCGTCAGCCCGGAGAGGTCGTCCCCGGCCCGGAACGCCCGGGCCGCCCGCCACATGCCGAATCCGGTGACCGCCAGGGCCAGCAGCAGCCACCAGATCTTCGCGGGCTCGTCGGGCGCGACCAACCTGGCCAGCAAACCCTGCAAGGACTGGTTGCCCGTGTAATCCGTGCGGCCGACCCGCTCGGTCGAGAACAGCGACGACGTCCAGAACTGCCACGAGTCGTGCGGGGCCACCGCCGCCGCCAGCAGGGTGGCCACGACCGCGGTGCCGGCCGACACGGCCGCTTCCCGCCAGCGGCGGGTGACCAGGAAATACAGGATGAAGATGCCCGGGAACAGCTTGATCGCCGTGGCGAGGCCGACCCCGGCGCCGGCCCAAAACCACTTCCGGG
This sequence comes from Asanoa ishikariensis, assembly GCF_900107455.1. Lineage (GTDB taxonomy): Bacteria > Actinomycetota > Actinomycetes > Mycobacteriales > Micromonosporaceae > Asanoa > Asanoa ishikariensis. The sequence continues at coordinate 1,703,282 of NZ_FNQB01000001.1, forward strand.
GCACGGCGTGGCAGAAGTCGGCCAGGATCAGCAGCACGAGCACCATGTTGATCTGACCGAAGAAGAACGTCTCGCGGCTCGGCTCCACCGCCAGCGCCACGGGGAAGAGCAGGCCGGCGAGCAGCCAGCGGGGCAGGCCGCGGCGGTCGGCGACCGGCGCGGTCAGCCACCAGGCGGCCACCGCCACGGCGGCGACGGTGAAGACGCAGAAGAACCCGATCGTGAACCCGACCGGCACAAGAGCGAACGGTCGGAGCAGCAGCGCGGCGAAGGGCGGATAGGTGAAGTACAGCTCACCCTGGACCCGGTCCGGCTGGGCGTAGTCGTAGAGCGGGTGGCCGTCGGCCCACCAGTGCATAGCGCTCACGTAGATGCGCAGGTCGAAGAAGTCGCGGCGGGCCGCGTACACCCAGATGAACGCCACCGCCGCGGCGGTGAGCGCGATCACCACGGCGATCCGCCGCGCGGTGCTGGGGTTGATCTTCATAGGTGGGGCCGCTGCCTGCACGCCCGGCAGCCTAGTGGAGGCTCACCGGCCCTTGCCTGCGCGTAGGCTGTCGATCGTGGCTGATCTTCTGGTCTGGATCGACTGTGAGATGACCGGGCTTGACCTCGGCAAGGACGCGCTGATCGAGGTCGCGGCGTTGGTGACCGACCCCAACCTGAACGTTTTGGGTGAGGGGGTGGATCTGGTCATCCACGCCTCCGACGCGCAGCTCGACGGCATGCCCGACGTGGTCCGGGAGATGCACGGCAAGTCCGGGCTGACCGAGGAGGTACGCCGGTCGGCGGTCACCCTCGAACAGGCCGAGGACCAACTCCTGTCCTACATCACGACCTACGTGAAGGACCCGCGCACGGCGCCGCTGTGCGGCAACTCGATCGCCACCGACCGCGGCTTCCTCGCCCGCGACATGCCCCGGCTCGACGCGCACCTGCACTACCGCATGATCGACGTCTCCTCGATCAAGGAGCTGTGCCGGCGCTGGTACCCGCGGGTCTACTTCGGCCAGCCGGCCAAGGGCCTGGCCCACCGCGCGCTCGCCGACATCCGGGAAAGCATCCGCGAGCTGGAGTACTACCGCCGGACGGTCTTCGTCCCGCTGCCCGGCCCGGACGTCGAGACCGCGAAGGCGATCGCCGCGGAGCTCTGACGGCACCCTGTCGACGTGACCGGGTGGGCTATGGCTATCATTAGTCGGCGCCTGATCCGGCGGATTGCCGGAGCGGGTCGACATGGTGGCTGTAGCTCAGCTGGTAGAGCACCGGGTTGTGGTCCCGGTGGCCGCGGGTTCGAATCCCGTCAGTCACCCCAATTCGTGCGACGGCCCGACCGGGTTTCCCGGCCGGGCCGTTTCGTTTGTGATCAAGCGGTGATCGCTCCGGGACAGCGCCGATGGGCGGTCCGTCATACCGTTCGGCGGTGACCCAGCCACCCCCACCGCCGGGCACGCCCGCACCCGGCTACGGCCCCCCGCCCGGCTACGGCCCCGTCCCGCCGAAGCAGCCCCCGGTCTGGCCGTGGCTCGTCGGCGCGGCGGCTGTGTTCGTCGTGGTCCTCTGCCTCGTCGCGGGCGGCCTCGTGCTGGTCTTCCGCGACGGCCGCCCGTCCGCGACGGCGCCCGCACCGGCGTCCGACCGGTGGGAGTCGGCCGAGCCGATGCCCCGGATGACCCCGGAGCCGAGCCTGCCGGAACCGCCCCGGGTGATCGGGCGTGACGTGACGGTCAGTGGGCGGGGCAACAAGACTGTCGAGGTCGCGCTGGAACCCGACGCCGCCTATGTCGCCACGATCACCCACGACGGCACGTCCAACTTCATGGTCGAAGGGGTCGACGCGGCCGGCCGCTCGGTCGACCTGATCGTCAACGCGATCGGCGACTACGCCGGTGACCGCCCGGTCGGCCTGGGCGGAGGACGCCGGCCCACGGCGGGCTTCAAGGTGCGCGCGACCGGCACCTGGAAGATCGTGCTGCGCGACCTGAGCAAGGCACCGGCGTTCACCGGCGAGGCGTCCGGGCGCAAGCCCGCCGTGTTCCGCGTCACCGACGCGGAGGCACTCGGGCGGCAGATCACCGCCACCCACTCCGGCCGGGACAACTTCGTCGTCCGCGGCTACGGCGACGACGACCGGCCGGGCCTGTTCGTCAACGAGATCGGCCGCTACCGCGGCAAGCAGCCCTTCCCAGCGGACACACAGGTCATCGAGGTCGACGCGCAGGGCGGCTGGACTCTCCAGGCGGCGTAACTTCGAAATCATGGACATTCGCGGGATGAACTACGACACCGGGATGGCGCTCGACGACTTCCACACCCGGCCGGTGTTCGACGAGGACGCGGTGCGCCGGGACATGGCGGCCATCGCCGGCGACCTGCATGCCACGGCGGTGCGGATCTCCGGCGACGACCCGGACCGGATCCTCGCCGCCGGCCGGCACGCGGCGGCGGCCGGCCTCGACGTCTGGTTCTCACCGTTCCCGTACGACCTCGGCGCCGACGAGCTCGTCGACTACCTGACCGGCGCGGCCGAGCGGGCCGAACTGCTGCGCCGCGAGACCGAGCGCGAGGTGGTCCTGGTGCTCGGCTGTGAGATGACGTTGTTCTGCAAGGGTTTCGTGCCGGGCGAGGGGCTGCCCGGCCGCACGGCGACGATGACCGACCCACGGACCTGGGCGACCGAGGAGGGCCGGGCGCCGCTGCTGGCCGGCTTCCAGCGCGCCCGCGACACCCAGCGCGAGACGGTCGCCGCCGCCCGGAAGCTGTTCGGTGGCCGGCTCACGTACGCGTCGGGTGCCTGGGAGCAGGTCGACTGGGACCAGTTCGACATCGTCTCGGTCGACGCCTACCGCGATGAGGGCAACGCCGCGCGGTACGCCGAGGAGCTGCGCGCGTACCACCGCTTCGGGCGTCCGGTGGTGGTCACCGAGTTCGGCTGCTGCACCTATCGGGGCGCGGCCGACCGCGGCGGTCTGGGTTGGACGATCGTCACCGAGGACCGGACGATCCCCGCGGACTACGAACGGCACGAGGCCGAGCAGGTCCTCTACCTGCACGAGCTGGACGCCGTGTTCGAGGCGGAGGGGATGGCCGGCTCGTTCTGGTTCACCTTCGCCGGCTTCGAGCTGCCGCACCGGCCCGACGACCCCGCGCACGACCTGGACCTGGCGTCGTACGGACTGGTCGCCATGCGCCCGGACGGCGGCTGGGAGCCCAAGCTCGCCTTCCACGCCGTGGCGGCGCTCTACGGCGGTCAGCCGGCCAGGTAGGCCTCGGTCAGCCGGCTCGGTGCCTTGGCCAACCAGGCGTCGACCAGCGCCGTCTCGACCGTGGCCAGGTCGACCTCGGAGAGCTGGATCAGCACCGCCGCGTACCCGTCGAAGTGCGTGATGGTGAAGATGCCGGGCGTGCCCGCGGCGAGCACCGCGTCCTTCTCGGCCAGGTCACCCACCGCCGTCGCGACGATCGGGCCCTCGGGCACCGGCTCGTCGCCGTAACGCTTGAGGTCGGCCTTGCTGAACGGCCGCTCCCAGGCGAACACCTTGCCCGCCACCGACCAGGCGCGGTTGCCCCGCCTGTCGACCACGGTGGTCTCCGGCAGCCGCGCCGCGAGTTGGGCCACGTCGTCCAGGGTCACCATGCGCGAACGGTACGGCAACCCTGAGCGACAGCGCGCCCCTTAGGGCATGGTGTCGCCGCCGCCGGTGCGGCGCTGTGCCTCGTCGACGCCCTTGTCGGTCTTGTCGCTGTACTTGCCGCCGGTGCGCTCGTCGAGCTTGTCACCGCCCTTGTCCAGGCCCTTGTCAACCTTGTCGTCGTGCTTGCCCATCATGTCCTTGATGCGGTCCATGAATCCCATGCCGGCCGTCTTCCCCGGCCCGTGCGGGCCAAACCGGCGCCCACCGTGACCTGCGGAAAAATGCGAGAGATGATGCGACTGGGGCTCACGTAGCATCCGGGCATGGCCCGAACCACCCACCGCGGCGCGTGCCCGCTGGACTGCCCGGACACCTGTGTCTGGCAGCTCACCGTCGAAGACGGCAAAGCGGTCGAGATCCGCGGCGACGCCGATCACCCGTTCACCAGGGGCGCGCTCTGCGGCAAGGTCAACCGCTACCTCGACGCCGTCAACGGACCGGACCGGCTCACCCAGCCGATGGTCCGGGTCGGCCCCAAGGGCGCCGGCCAGATCGCCTTCCGCCCGGCCACCTGGGACGAGGCGCTCGGCCGGGTCGCGCAGGGCCTGTCCGCCAGCATCGACCGGCACGGGCCGGAGTCGGTCCTGCCGTACTACTTCGCCGGCACGATGGGCGCGGTCCAGGGCTACACGATGGGCCAGCGGCTGTTCGCCCACCTCGGCGCCAGCCGGCTGCGCACCACGATCTGCACGGCCGCTGCCGGTGCGGCGCTCGACTCGCTCTACGGCGGGATGGTCGGCTTCGAGCCCGAGTCCATCGTGGAGGCCAAGCTGATCCTGCTGTGGGGTGCCAACCTGCTCTCCACGCACTTGCACCTGTGGCCGTTTGTGCAGGAGGCGCAGCGGCGCGGCGCCTATGTGGTGGCCGTCGACCCGCTGCGCACCGACACCGCCGGCCGGTGCGACGCGCATGTCGCGCCGCTGCCCGGCACCGACGGCGCGTTGGCGCTCGGCTTGATGCGGCACGTGGTCGACGCCGGCGCGGTCGACCACGAGTGGCTCGATGCCCACGTCGACGGCTGGCCGGCGCTCGCGGAGCGGCTCGCCGACTGGCCGGTGGAGCGGGCCGCCGCCGAGTGCGGGCTGGACCCGGCGGTGCTGCGTGACCTCGGCGACCGGATCGCCACCAGCCGGCCGACCGCGATCAAGGTCGGCCTCGGCCTGCAACGGCACGCCGGCGCCGGCCAGGCGATCCGGGCGATCTGCGCGTTGCCGCTGGTCACCGGCGACTTCCGCTATCCGGGAGGCGGTGCGCTGTGCATGACCTCCGGGCACTTCCCGGACAGCGAGATCGACGTCGCGCGCCCGGCCGACCTGCCACAACCGTCCGCCCGCGGGATCAACATGAGCCGCCTGGCCGCCGTGCTCACCGGTGAGGCTGACCCGCCGGTGACCTCGCTGGTGGTCTTCGACACCAACCCGGCGGCGACCGCGCCGGACCAGAACCGGCTGCGCACCGGCCTGCTGCGCGCGGACCTGTTCACCGTCGTGCTGGAGCAGCGCTGGACCGACACCTGCGACTACGCCGACGTGGTGCTGCCGGCCACGATGCAGCCCGAGCACCTCGACCTGGTCAGCTCGTACGGACACCACTACACGGCACTCAACCTGCCGGCCACGACGGCGCCGGGCGAGGCACTGCCCAACACCGAGATCTTCCGCCGGATCGCCGCGGCGATGGGCCTGACCCACCCGAGGTTGCGCGAGAGCGACGAGGAAATCGTCCGTCAGCACCTGGCCGGCGGCCCGGTGACGTTCGAGGAGCTGACCGAGCGCACCTGGGCCCGCACCACCGGGGTTCCGGTCGGCAGCGCGCCGTTCGCCAAGGGCGGCTTCCCGACCCCGACCGGGCGCGCCCGGCTGCACGACCCGGCGCTGCGCGCCGTCGGCGTCGACCCGCTCGTCGGCTACACCCCGCCGGCCGAGAAGGACACCGTCGGGCTGGTGTTGATCGCGCCCGCCGGTCGGTTCTTCCTCAACTCCACCTTCGCGTCGCTGCCGTGGCACGAGAAGAAGATGGGCCAGCCGCGGATCCACCTGCACCCGGCCGACGCGGCCGCCCGTGGGCTCGCCGACGGCGCGGCGGTCAAGGTTCACAACGCCAACGGCTCCTTCGACGCGGCCGTCGCGGTCGACGAGACTACCCGGCCCGGCGTCGCGTTCACCTTCAAGGCCTATTGGGCCAAGCGCAGCCCCGGCGGGAACACTGTCAACGCGGTCACGGCCGTGCGGGACGCCGACCTCGGCGGCGCACCGACGTTCCACGACATCCGCGTCGAAGTGACGGCCTGCTGAGAGGGGCTTGTGCACGTGTGGTTCTGGTTGGCCGGCGCGATCGTGTCCGAGGTCGTGGCCACGCTGTCGCTGCGCGCTTCGGCCGGGTTCACCCGGCTGGTGCCGACGGCGATCCTGGTGGTCGGCTACGGCTTCGCCTTCTACGGCCTCTCCCAGGCGCTGAAGCTGGGCATGAACGTCAGCGTCGCGTACGCCGTCTGGTCGGCCGTCGGTGTGGCGCTGATCGCCATCATCGGAGTGCTGTTCCTGCACGAGTCGCTTTCGCCGCTGCAGATCGGCGGCCTGCTGCTGATCATCGCCGGCGTGGTCGCCCTGGAGCTCGGCCGTTCGGGCAACCACGTCTGATACCCCGGTGGCGCGCCGGGCATAGGGTTCGGGCCATGACCGAGTACGTGGACACCGGCCGGGTCAAGCTCGCCTGTCGCACGCTGGCCGGGCCGCCCGGCGCCGTGCCGATGGTGCTGCTGCACGGCGGCGGGGGCGACGGCACCAGCTGGGACCAGTTGGCACCCCGCTTCGCCAAGGACCGCCCGGTGTACGTGCCCGACCTGCGTGGCATGGGCGCTAGTGAACGCTCCGGCCCGTACGGGCCGACGGTCTTCCGCGACGACCTGCTGGCCATGCTCGACCGGCTCGGCCTGGATCGGGTCGTGTTGGTTGGTCATTCGCTCGGCGGCATCGTCGCCCTGCTGACCACGCTGGCCGCGCCCGAGCGGGTCGCCGCCCTGGTCCTGGAGGAGTGCCCGCCGCCCGTGCCGTTGGGCATGCCGGTGCCGACCGACCTGCCGGAGTCCGCGCCCTTCTACGACCGCGAGGTCCGCCCCTCGGTGTGGGCGACGCTCAACTCCCCGGACCCCGCGTGGTGGCAGGGCCTGGCCGGGATCAACGTGCCGGTGCTGGTCGTCGCCGGAGGCCCCGACAGCTTCCTGCCGCAGGACAAGATGGCCGAGATGGCGGAGCGGATCCCGGCCGGTGAGTTCACCACCATCCCGGTCGGCCACGTCGTGCACCCGAACGCGCCCAACTCGTTCGCCGACGCGGTCGAGACGTTCCTGGCCGGCCGATGAACAACACGACGCGCCGGGGCACCGCGATCGGTGCCGGCGTCGCCATCGTTCTGACCACCCTGCTCGGCATTCTCGTGGTTGATCGGCTCCGCCGCCCCGGCCCGCGCCCGCTGTTCCAGATGCCCGTGGCCTGTGGTGAGACGTGGCGGCTGTCCACCTATCCGGGCCACGACGACTTCGACGTCGACCTGTTCCCCACCGAGGGCGACTCGTGGGGCCGTCCGGTGCTGGCGTCCGCCGGCGGCACGGTCACGGTGTCGGGCATCAACGGCGAGCTCGGCGGGCGCACCAAGAAGAAGCCGAACGGACCCAAGGGTCGCGGCGGCGGCTACTGGGTGAAGATCGACCACGGTGGCCGGTGGGAGACGCAGTACCTGCACATGCTGGAGCCGCCGCTGGTCAAGGTCGGTGACCAGGTCGCGCCCGGGCAGCAGATCGGCAAGGTCGGCAGCACCGGCAACTCCGGCGCCCCGCACCTGCACCACGAGCAACGCCGGGCCGGCGAGAAGATGGAGACCTGGTTCGGCGGCGAACCCTCCGGCATCACTACCGACGACGAAGAGGTCGAGCTCGAGCGGGTCAGCGCCAACTGTCCCTGAACGCCGCCACGGCGTCGGCTGCCTGGGTCGCGGCGCGTTGGGCGGTCTGGCGGGTCGCGCCCGCGAGGTGCGGGGTGAGGACGACCCGGGGTGCGGTGCGCAGCCGGGAGTCGGCCGGCAGCGGCTCGGCGTCGAACACGTCGAAGGCCGCGGCGCCGAGGTGCCCGGACTCCAGCGCGTCGACCACCGCGGCATAGTCGAGCAGCCCGCCGCGGGCGGTGTTGACCAGCACGGCTCCGGCCGGCAGGCGGGCCAGCTCACGCGCGCCGATCATCCGTGCGGTCTCAGCCGTCAGTCGAGCGTGCAGGCTGACCACGGTGGACCGGTCGAGCAGCTCCGTCAGCTCCACGGAGGCGACGTCCGCCCAGGGGTCGTGCACCAGCACCTCGGCGTCGAAGGCAGCCAGGATCCGGCCCACCCGCCGACCGATCGCGCCGTAGCCGACCAGCCCGACCGTGCTGCCGGCCAGCTCGCCGCCGACCTGGTCGAGGGCGTAGAGGTCGCTGCGCCAGGCTCCCGCGCGTACGCCCGCGTCCCGTTCCGGGATCTGTCGCAGCGCGGCCAGCATCAGCGCGATCGTGTGCTCGGCGGCGGCGACCGCGTTGCGTCCCGGCGTGGTCCGCACCGTGACCCCCGCCGCCTCGGCCGCCTCGAGGTTGACGTTGACCGGCCCGCCACGACAGACCACCAGCAGTCGCAGCGTGCCGGCGGCGGCGGCGAAGACCCGGGCCGTGAACGGCGCCATCTGCGTGACGGCGACCTCGACCCCGGACAGCGCCGCGATCAGCTCGGCCTCGTCGCCGGACGCCTCGTCGACCTCCGCCACCCGGCCGTACGGCGTGAGCGGCCAGGGCAGCAGCAGCGTTCGCGGGTCGACGTGCGGGCCGACCCGGTCACGCAGCGCGGCAGTGAGCAGGTCGTTGGTGACGAAATGATCTCCGGCGACGAGTACGCGCATGCTCAGCTCCAGTTCGGTCGGGCCGCCGCGATGCCCGCCAGATACCGGTCGTAGCCCGCCCGGTAGCGGTCGCCTCCGGCGGGCTCGAAGACCCGGCCTTCCGGCGTCCACCCCGATGGCTCGGACGCCACCGTGGACAGTGCCGCGAGCGCGGCGCCGCGGGCACCGATCTCCTCACCGGCCAGCACCCGCACCGGCCGGTCCAGCACGTCGGCGAAGATCTGCGCCCACTCCGAAGAGCCGACCCCACCGCCGCACGCGGTCAGCTCGCCGGTCAGCTCCGCCGCGGTCAGGCAGTGTCGGGCGCTGTAGGCGATCGCCTCGCAGGTCGCCCGGACCAGGTCGGCGGGCGCGTGGCCCAGGTGCAGCCCGTCGATCCGGGCACGGGCGCGGGGGGCGACGAACGGCGCCCGCTCGCCGGCCTCGGCGAAGAACGGCAACACCGTGAGCTCCCCGGACCGGCCGGAGGCCAGCAGCGCCGGCAGGTCGGCCACCGTGGCGCCGACCAGCCGCAGCACCCAGTCGAGGGCAGCGGTGCCGACCATCGCCGGCAGGGCCCGCAGCCAGCGGTTCGGCTGCCAGGTGCTCAGCGTCAGGCCGGCCGGCTCGCCACCGGTGTCCACGGTGTCCCGGAGCACCTGGCAGGCCAGCGTGGTCCCGACGGTGAGCAGTCCGTCGCCCGGCGCGCGGACGCCGGCACCCCAGGCGGAGGCGGGCAGGTCGTAGGGCGCGCCCACGATCGGCAGCCCGACCGGCAGCCCGGTGGCCTCGGCGGCGGCCGCGCTCAGCGGCGCGTGCGGCGCGTCGTGCACCGGTGCGAGCAGGCCCGCCCGGTGGGTGAGCCCGCAGGCGGCGATCAGCTCCTCGTCGTACCGCCTGGTGCGCGGGTCGAGGAACGGCGCCGACGCGTCGGACGGGTCGGTCGCCCGCAGCCCGGTGAGCCGCTGCACCACCATGTCCTTGCAGTAGCCGGCGGTGGCCGCCCGGTCGAGATGGTGCGGCTCGTGGACGTCGAGCCAGGCCAGCAGCGGCCCGGCGCCGCCGGGGAAGGGGTAGTTGCCGGTCCGCCGGTACGCGAGCGCCGCGATGCCGTCCGCGGTCCAGCGCTCGAGGATCGGTGTCGAGCGGGCGTCCAACCAGGAGATGGCGTGCCGGACCGGCCGGCCGTCGCCGTCGAGCAGCCACAGCCCGTCGCCCTGTGCGGTGACGCCGACCGCCGTGACCGCGCCGGGCAGCAGTTCCCGCAGCTCGCGCAGCACCGCCACCACCGAGCCGAAGACCGCGTCGGCGTCCTGCTCGTAGCGGCCGTCGCTGACCCGGTCGAGCACCGTCGGTCGCGCCGCGCGAGCCAGCGCCACCCCGTCGGCGTCGAAGGCGACCGCCTTGGTCACCGTCGTTCCGGCGTCGACACCGATGACGATCATCGGGACACGTTGTACGAGAGGAGGCCGACCGGCTCGGGGAAGCGGAGCGTGACCGTCGCGGCCGGGTCCAGCACGGGCAGCCGGCGCCGGTACTCGGACAGCGGCACGCCGAGCACCGCGCAGACGACCAGCCGGATCAGCGTGCTGTGCGCGACGACCAGGATCCGCTGCCCGCCGTGCGCCGCGGCCAGCTCGTGCAACGCCGCCAGCCCGCGCTCGGCCGCCTCGCCCGGCGGCTCCCCACCGGGGAAGTGCCCGGCCACCGGGTCCGCCTCGAACCGGGCCACCATCGCCTCGTCGGTCGCGCGCAGCTCGGCCAGGGTGTGTCCCTCGGCGACGCCGAAGTCGAGCTCCCGCAGCCGAGGGTCGACCAACGCGGTCAGGCCGTCGACCGCGGCCGCGGTCTGCCGTGCCCGCACGAGGTGCGAGCAGGCAAGCGCGGCGAACCCCTGACCGCCGGCCCACCGGGCCAACTCGGCCGCCTGCGTCACGCCGACCTCGTCGAGCGGCACGTCGCTGCGGCCGGTGTAGCGGGTCGGCTGGTGCCAGGCCGTGCGCCCGTGGCGGGCCAGCACCACCGTCGTGGTCGTCATGCCGGCTCCTTGGCGTAGGCGGCGAGGGCGGCGTCGACGTGGCCGCGGTCGGCCAGCGCGTCGACGAAGCGGGCGAACGGCTCGGCGAACCGGTCACCTGGTCGCGGTACCACTATGTCGGCGATTCGGACCATCTGCGCCGCGGTCGCGGTCAACCCGCCGTCGCCGGCCGCGGCGACCACGGCCATGCCGAGCGCCGGTTCCGGGGTCGCGGGGATGAGGGCCGGGCGGCCGAGGACGTCAGCGCGCAACTGCGACCAGTAGCGGCTGCGGGTGGCACCGCCGGTCAGCGCCAGCGAGCCGGTGGTGTCGGCGCCGAGCCGGCGCAGGTGGGCGTAGCAGAGCCGCTCGACGTAGGCGACGCCCTGCAACAGGCCGGCGTAGTGGTCGGCAGGGCTAGCGAACTCGCCGAGCGTGAACGCCTCCGCCTCCGGCCGCACGAACGGGAAACGCTCGCCCCGGCCGCGCAGCGGGTAGACCACCGCGCCAGCGGGCTCGTGCTTGACAGCCTTCAGTTCCAGCGCCGCGCGGTCGGCGCCGGGAAACTGGTCGTCGACGACGGCAGCGCCCACATTGGACGCGCCGCCGGGCAGCCAGCCGCCGTCGGGGTGCCGGTGCGAGTAGACCGCACCGGACGGGTCGGCGAGCCGGGCCGTGGTGACGCCCTTGACCACCAGCGTCGTGCCCAGCACGGAGTTCCAGCTTCCGGCGGCGAGCGCACCGGCGGCGACCTGCGCGGCGCAGCCGTCGGTCAGCCCGGCGCGCACCGGCACGCCGACCGGCAGCCCCGTGTGCGCCGCGCCGGCCGGCCCGACCGTGCCGATCAGGGTGCCCGGGCGGACCACCTCGGGCAGCGCGGCGGCCGGGACCTCGGACGCGGCCCAACCGTCGTCGTAGCCGGTCTTCAGCGCACTGGTCCAGTCGGTGGCGACCAGCTCGCCGGTCAGCCGGTCCGCGAGGTGGTCGCCGCAGTGCCGCACCACGAGCCGGCCGGCGGCCAGGCCGCTGCGTACCTCGGCCGGCCCGTGCCGGAGCAGCCACAGCAGCTTCGGCAGGGCCCAGGTCCGCTGCATGCCGGCGTCGGCCGGGGCGCGGGCGTCGTCGTACATCAGGGCCGGGGTGTGTGGTGTCCCGTCGCGGTCGGCGAGGAGGAACGTGCCGGAGGTGGCGCAGATGGCGAGCGCGGCGACCTGGTCCGGCGAGACGTCGCGCAGCACCTGGCGGAACGCCGAGCCCAGCGCCGCCCACCAGTCCGCCGGGTCCTGCTCGTGTCGGTCGCCGGTGCGCCGGCCGGTCAGCGGCACCCCCGCGCGTGCCACCACGGTGCCGTGTTCGTCGGCGAGCAGCACCCGCAGGCTCTGCGTGCCCACGTCGACCCCGGCGAACAGCATCAGGTCACTCCACCCGTGTCGATCGGCTGCCGGCCGTCGTCGGTGCGTTGTAGGCGACGAGCAGGTGCGGCCCGTCCGGACCACCGTGGTCGATGACGGTGTACGAGCAGTTCAGCACGGGTGCGAAGGCACGCTCGCCGGGACCGGGCACACCGAGCGCCTCCGCCGTCGCCACCCGGATCGGCCCGCCGTGCGTGAACACGACGACGGTGCCGGTCGCTTCGGCGGCCGCCTCGTCCAGCACCGCCCAGACGCGCTTGCGCAGCTGACGGTAGGTCTCGCCGCCGCCGCGGGCGATGTCGACACCGCCGTCGACCGCGGCCAGGTCGTCCGGGTGGGCGGCGGCCACCTCGGCCCGGGTGCGGCCGCCCCAGGTGCCGACGTTGATCTCGCGTAGCCGGGCGTCCTCGCGTACCGTGCCGCCGATCCGGCGGAGATAGGGCTCGGCGGTGTCGCGGGCCCGGGGCAGGTCGCTGCTCAGCACCAGGCCGGCCGAGCCGAACCGTCCGGTGAGTACCTCGGCCACGACCTCGGCCTGGGCCACGCCGGCCTCGGTCAGTCCAGAGTCCTCCTGGCCCTGGTAACGGTCCTCGACATTCCAACGTGACTCGCCGTGCCGCACCAGCACCAGCCGTACCCGTGGATCGGTCATATGTTTGATCTTCATCGCCACGCCTCAAGTTCTCAAGCTGGAGGACTCCCTCCTTAACGACGGCTAGGCTGATATTGGCAGGGGTGGCCTTGACGCGCGCATTGCGCGGCCATGTGCCCGGCGCGACCTTTCGCGGTTTTTCCCCCTCGCTCGATAAGGGCACCCGCGGCACAGCCGGATAAGGAGTCGGAGTCGTGAAGAAGCTGATCAACGAGCCAGAGGGCGTGCTCAACGACGCACTGGTGGGATTCGCGGCCGCGAACCCGGACCTCGTCGTCAACCTGGAGGACCGCTACATCAGCCGAGGCCCGACAGCGGGCAAGGTCGCGCTGGTCTCCGGTGGCGGATCCGGCCACGAGCCGCTGCACGGCGGATTCGTCGGCTACGGGATGCTCGACGCCGCCTGTCCGGGTGAGGTGTTCACCTCGCCGGTGCCGGACCAGATGCTGGCCGCGACCAAGGCCGTCGACGGCGGTGCGGGCGTGCTGCACGTGGTCAAGAACTACACCGGTGACGTGCTGAACTTCCAGATGGCGGCCGAGCTGGCCGGCGACGACGGTCTCCAGGTCGAGTCGGTGCTCGTCAACGACGACGTCGCGGTGGAGAACAGCACCTACACGGCGGGCCGACGGGGCACCGGCGGCACGGTCTTCGTCGAGAAGATCGCCGGCGCGGCGGCCGAGCGCGGTGCCGACCTGGCCGCCACCGCGGCGGTGGCCCGCGAGGTCAACGACCGTTCGCGCTCGTTCGGCATCGCGCTCAGCGCCAACGTCATCCCGGCCACCGGCAAGCCCGGTTTCGAGCTCGGCGACACCGAGATCGAGCTCGGCGTCGGCATCCACGGCGAGCCCGGCCGGGCGCGCGGGCAGGTCAGCACCGCCCGGGAGCTCGCCGGTGTGGCGCTCGACGCCATCCACTCCGACATGCCGCTCTCCGGCGACGTGCTGGTGATGGTCAACGGCCTGGGCGGCACACCGCTGATCGAGTTGTACGTGGTCTACGCCGCCGTCTCCGAATGGCTGGAGGGTCACGGCGCCACGATCACCCGCAACCTGGTCGGCAACTACATCACCAGCCTGGAGATGGCCGGTTGCTCGATCACCGTGGCCAGGATGACCCCCGAGCTCACCGAGCTGTGGGACGCACCGGTGCAGACGCCGGCGCTGCGCTGGGGTCGTTGATGGACACCAGCGCTTTCCAGGCGTGGGTGCACGAGGCGTCGCTGCTGATCACCGAACACGCCTCTCGGCTGACCGACCTCGACGCGGCGATCGGGGATGGCGACCACGGCATCAACCTGCGCCGTGGCTTCCAGGCGGCGGACGAGATGATCGAGAAGTCGGAGTCCGAGACGGACACGCCCGGCGCGGTGCTCCGCACGGTCGGTCGGGCACTGATCAGCAAGACCGGCGGCGCCTCCGGACCGATCTACGGGACCGGGTTCCGCCAGGCCGGCAAGGCGCTGGGCGACGTGACCGACGTCGACGCGGTGCTGCTGGGCAGCGCCCTGGAGGCCGCGTTCAACGGGATCCAGCAGCTCGGCGCCGCCCACCTGGGCGACAAGACGCTGCTGGACGCGCTGGGCCCGGCGGTCACCGCGTACCAGGTGGCGGTCGAGGACGGTGGCGACATCGTCGCCGCCACCCGGGCCGCCGCGGACGCGGCCGAACGCGGGCTGGCGGAGACCATTCCGATGCTGGCCCGCAAGGGCCGGGCCAGCTACCTCGGTGAGCGCACCATCGGCCACGAGGATCCCGGTGCGGCGTCGACCGCGCTGATCATGCGAGCGCTGGCGACCGTGGCCGCCGGCGAGGCATCGTGACGGCGGTCGCGCACCGGTGGACCGGGCAGGGGGTCGCACCGGGCGCGGCTGTCGCCGGCTCCTGGCGGGCGGACCGACCGATCCCGGCCGGCACCGTCCACATCGGTCCGAACGAGGTGGAGGCGGCGTTCGCAGCCGTCGCGGCTGAGCTCGAACAGGCCGCCGAGCGGCAACGCCAGCAGGGCCGCTCCGCGGCGGCCGACATCGTCGAGGTCGGTGCGCTGATCGCCGCGGACCCGGATCTCGTCGACTCGGCCAAGCAGGCGGCCGGCGCCGAGCAGCCGCTGCCGGCCGTGCGCGACGCCGTGGAAAGCTACGCCACCGTTCTCGACTCGCTGCCCGACGAAGCGCTCAGCCAACGGGCCGCCGACGTGCGCCAGGTCGGCCGACGGGTGCTGGAGCGGCTGGCCTACCCGGACGGTGGCCGCGACGCACCGGCGGGGGACCGGTTCGTCCTGATCGCCACCGACATCGGACCGGCCGACCTGATCGACCATCTGGGTGGGGGCCTGGTCGGCGCGGTCGCGGTGCGCGGCGGGGCCAACTCGCACGCCGCCATCGTCGCCCGCTCGGTCGGGCTGCCGCTGGTGACCGGCATCGACCCGGAGGTGCTCGACCTGCCCGACGCGACCGACCTGCTCGTCGACGCCGACGCCGGGACCGTCGTCGCCGAGCCGTCCGCGACGGAGGTGGCGCGCACCGAGGCGGCATCGGCGCACGAGCTCGAGCGCCGGGGCCGACTCGCCGCCGAACGCGGCCTGCCGCACGTCACCGCGGACGGCCAGCCGTTCGGCCTGTACGCCAACGTGGCCTCGGACGTCGAGGTCCGCCTGGCGCTGGAGAGCGGCGCCATCGGCAGCGGCCTGGTCCGCACCGAGCTCGGGTTCCTCGAGGCCGACCGGTGGCCCGGCGAGGCCGACCACCGGCGGACGCTGGCGCCGCTGCTGGCCGAGGCGCACGGCCGGCCCGTCACGGTCCGGCTGCTCGACTTCGCCAACGACAAGATCCCCCCGTTCCTCTCCCCACCGGCCGGGCTGCCGTCGCTGCTCGCCAACCCCGCGGCACTGACCGCCCAGATCCGCGCGATCGTCGACCTGGGCCGTGGCGTGGGGCTGCGGATCATGGTGCCGATGGTCACCAGCCCCGACCAGGTGGCGCCGGTGCGGGCCATCGTCAACGCGGCCTCGGTCACCTTCGGTGTGCCGGCGCCGCCGGTCGGCGCGATGGTCGAGACGATCGCGGCGGTGCGCGACATCGACGCCCTCTGTCAGGTGGTCGACTTCGTCTCGATCGGCAGCAACGACCTGACCTCCGAGGTGCTCGACCTGGACCGGATCGACCCGCGGGCGCGCACCGAGCTCGCCGCACATCCGCGGGTGCTGTCGCTGATCGGTCGGGTGGTCGCGGCGTCCAACGCCGCCGGGCTGCCACCGCTGACCGTCTGCGGCGACGCCGGCTCGCATCCGACGACACTCCCGTTGCTGCTCGGCGCCGGTGTGCGGTCGGTCAGCGTGGCGGTGGCCCGGATCGACGAGACCCGGTGGAGGCTGCGCCGGTTGGACGCCGCCGAGTGCCGCACACTGTTCACCGACGCGTTGCGGCTGGGCGGCGCCGGCGAGGTCGCCGCGTTGGTCGAGGAACGGATTGAGGTGGCCATGCCATGACCGAAGGCCTGGGACTCGTGGGGATCGTGCTCGTCTCGCACAGCGCCGCCCTCGCCGAAGGCGCGGCGGAGCTCGTCCAGCAGATCTCCGGCGGGGCGACGGTGGTGCCGGCCGGCGGCACCGACGACGGCGGTCTGGGCACCAGCACCGCCCGGATCGAGGCCGCCATCGACGACGCCGAGACCGGATCGGGAGTGCTGATCATCCCCGACCTCGGCAGCGCGGTGCTGAGCGCGCGGGCGGTGCTGGCCGACCTGGCGGGCGAGACCACCGCGCGGCTCGTGGACGCACCGTTCGTCGAGGGCGCGGTCGCCGCGGCGGTGGCCGCCGGCAGTGGCGCCGACCTGGACGCGGTAGCCGCGGCCGCCGAGGAGGCGCGCGATGCCACCAAGTTCTGACGGTGCCGTGGAGCGGGTGGTGGTGCTGCCCAAACCGCTGCACGCCCGGCCGGCCGGCCAACTCGCCCGGCTCGCCGGCCGGCACAAGGAGACCACCATCCAGCTCGTCGCGGGTGCGAAGAAGGCCAACGCCCGCGGCGTGCTCGCGGTGATGGCGATGGGCGCGGTGACCGGCACCGAAGTGACACTGACGGTCACCGGGCCGGACGCGGAGGCGGTGGCCGACGAGGTCGCCGACATCCTCACCGCCGCTGAGGCCGTCGACGGCTAGCCCGTACCCCGGGACGCTGGCACCTGGGGTGAAGGGCGTTCGCGTGTGCCCGAGTACCTTCGACTCGACGGCGGCCCGGTCGCCGCCTGAGTGAAGGAGAAGCGGCATGCGACTGATGCGGATCGGGCCAGCCGGCGCCGAGCGTCCCGTTTTGCTCGACGGGTCTGGTCAGTATTTCGACCTCGGCGGGGTCACCTCCGACATCGACCCGGCGTTCTTCGCCGGCGACGGCATCGAGCGGGTCCGCGCGGCGCACGCCGCCGGTTCGCTGCCGGTGTTCGACGCGGCCGGCCAGCGGATCGGTGCGCCGATCGCCCGGCCCAGCGTGGTGCTCTGCATCGGGATGAACTACGCGGCGCACGCCGTCGAGTCGGGCGCCCAGCCGCCGGAGCAGCCGGTGATGTTCTACAAGGCCCCGAACACGGTGGTCGGTCCGGACGACGATGTGCTGATCCCGCGCGGCTCGAAGGAGACCGACTGGGAGGTCGAGCTCGCGGTGGTGGTCGGCCGCCGTGTCCGCTACCTCTCGTCGCCCGACGAGGCGCTCTCCTACGTGGCCGGCTATGTGATCGCCAACGACGTGTCGGAGCGGGAGTTCCAGCTCCGGCAGAGCGGCGGCCAGTGGTCGAAGGGCAAGAGCAGCGAGACCTTCAACCCGCTCGGCCCGTGGCTGGTCACCGCCGACGAGGTGGCCGACCCGCAGGCACTTCGGCTGCGCTCCTGGGTCAACGGCGAGCCGCGCCAGGACTCGTCGACCGCCGACATGGTCTTCAACGTGGCCACGCTGATCTACCAGCTCAGCCAGGTCACCGTGCTGGAGCCCGGTGACCTGATCAACACCGGCACTCCCGAGGGCGTCGCGCTCTCGGGCCGCTTCCCCTATCTGACCGCGGGCGACGTGGTCGAGCTGGAGATCGACGGTCTCGGCCGGCAGCGCCAGCTCTTCCAGCAGGCCTGATCCGCTTACTGGATGACGCCCTCGGCCCGGAGCTCCAATTGCGCTTGGCCGAGGGCGACGGCGGCGAACTCGGCCACCTCGGGATCCAGGTCGCGTCGGCTCACCGCCCAGCCGGCCGTGGCGCTCAGACCTGGCCGCAGGGACTCCCGGGACAGGAACATGCGGAGTTCCTTGCCGACCTCGTCGCGGCGGCGTAACGAGATCATCCCCGCGCGTTCCGCCACGGCGGGAAAGCTCCGGGGTACGACGATCAGCGCGTCGTCGTCCGGGAACACGACGTTGTCGAAGTCCATGCCGTCGAACTCGGCGTAGCGGAAGTCGCTGGACGCGAAGGTCACGTTCCGCAGGAGCATCGGTGCTGGCTGGCCGCGGCCCAGGAACCGCACGTCCGACAGCCGGCCGGTGAACCGGCAGCCGACGAAGGAACACGCCGTGAACTCGACGCGGCGCAGGGCCGGGAACGTCGTACCCGTGAAGGTCGTGCGCTCGGCGCTGAGGTGGTTCGACTTGATCCCGGCCAGGTCGACCGATGACCAGATGCCGCCGGCGACTATCGCCTCCCGGAGGTCGGCCCGCCGCATGGTGGACTCCGCGACGGCCCCACCGCTGAACACCGTGGCGGACAGGTTGGCGTCGTCGAATCGGCACCGTCGCCACCGGACGCCGGTGAGGTGCGCCCCGGACAACCAGGCATGGCTGAGGTCCGCGCCGGTGATCTCACCTCCCTGCGCGTCCACACCACCGGCCGGCAACCCGCGCAGGTCGACCAGGCCGTCCACGGTGGGCAGTCCTTCCAGCGAGGTTCCGTTCGCGAGCCGCTCCAGAACCTCGCGGGCGCGGGCGACCCCGTCCCCGGTGCTCCAACGCTTGACCAGCTCGCCAGGCGGCACGTCGACCTCCTTGGACGGGAAAGGCGTCAATGTACCGGGATTCCGGCTGGCATTTCGTACCCGAAAAGCGGTGATGGCCGGATTACCATGTGTCCACTATGCGCAGATTATTCAGTGCGGTCGGCATCTTCCTTTCCGCTGGGCTGCTGGCCGCCCCGGGCGCCGCGGTCGCAGCGCCGCCGGGCTACGACGGCTCCGTCGTCACGATCACGACCGCGGCCATCGGGGCACCGAACAACCCGGCCGTCGCCGTCGTACCCTTCACCGACGCCGTCTACCGCACGTGCGCCGACGCGCCGGTGTCCTCGCGCGGCTGCCTCATGGTCGGCCGCGTCGGATACCCGTACCAGATCGGTCGACTCGAGGTCACCGTCAAGCAGTGGGTGGCGTTCCTCAACACCGCCGACGCGGACGGGCGTGACCCGCACAACCTCTACGACCTCACCGAGAGCGCGACGGCCTGGCCCCGGTACGGGCAGATCGACTTCGCGCCGCGCGCGGGGCGGGGACACCACTACTCGGTGGCCTATCCACAGTGGGCGGACAAGCCCTACGGCTTCGCGACGTTCCTGCGGGCGGCCCGCTTCGTCAACTCGCTGCACAACGGTCGGGTGATCGGGACGAAGACCCGGGACGCCGGTGCCTTCCGCTACACCAGCTACGAGATCCGGCTCTCACCCCGCACCGAGACCGGCATGTACGACATGGCGCGCCGCGTGCCGACGCGTACCAGTGCCGCCGGGTTCGTGGTCCCGAGCCAGAACGAGTGGATCAAGGCGGCCTACTACGAGCCGCGGAACCGCACCTATTGGAAGTACCCGACGAACCCGGGCGTCTTCGGAGACGGCGACGACACGGCGCCCAAGCAGACCGTGCTCAACCCGTCGACGGGCGACGTCACCAACGGGGCGACCCAGCCGCTGGCCTCCTTCCACGCCAGCGGGACGCCGGCGCCGGCCTGGTGCCCGGGACAGGTGCCGGACGAGCTCTGCACCACGGTCAACCCGATGGGGCTCGATCCGCAGACGTACGCCTCGGTCTACCAGGGCAGCCTTTCGACGGTCGGGCAGGCGCGCACGCTCTCACCGTGGGGCACCCTCGACCAGGGCGGCAACGCGGTCGAATGGACCGACACCGTCACCCCACCGCCGGCGGGGCAGAGCGGCGAGCGGGTCTGGCGACGGCTGCACGGCGGCATCTCCAACGCGCCGGCCTTCCAGATGTGGCCGTCGGCGGTCGGGCTCCAGCCACAGGACAACTCGTTCTTCGAGCACACGTACCCGTGGCTCGGCATCCGGATCGGAATTGTCGGAGGGCTCCGCTAGCGTCCCGGTCATGGGTGAGTTCCTTGCGGTGTCGGCGTTCCGGACCGAGCACGCCGACCAGGTGATGGGCAGCGTCGAGCGATATGTGCGCACGCACGGCTGGCGCACCGAGGAGGTCGTCGGCGGCTCTGCCTACGACTACAAGAACCACGTGCTCCAATACGCGCCCGTCGACGGCTGGACCGTGTTGCTGTGGCCGACCTACTTCACCGACGTGCCGGCGGCGGCGTTCGTGTCCGGGGAGCTGGGTGTGTTGGCGAGCACGGCACACATCCACGACGGCGACTACTGGGCACACACGCTGCTGCGTGACGGCACGATTCTCGACCGGTTCGCGTCCATGGTGGACTACTTCACCGACGACCCCGCCGTGGTCGCCGACCTCAAGCGCGGGTGGTCGGGCGACCCGGCGGTGGTCGCCTCGGCGATCGGCCGACCGGTCGACGACCTACGCCCCTATCTGGTCCACATCGCGCTGGGCGACGACGAAGAAGAAGACCCGGTGGAGGTCAAGGCGTTCCCCGACGACCGGTTCACGCTGGAGGACGCGTGGGTCTTCGTCGACTTCTGGCGCCGGCTGGGCATCACCTACCCGGCCGACGTCGACGCCTTCGCGGGCCGGCTGGGCCTGGCCGAGGGCTGGTTCGGCAAGCTACCGGAAGGCGCCGAGGGAGACCTCTAGAAGAGTGTCAACGGCTCGACGGGCTCGGGTTCGGGCAGCGGCCGCAGGCCGGGCACCTTGGCTCGCACCTCGTCGTGGAAGCGGCGGGCCAGGGCCGGTGCGTCGGCGTTGTCCGGGGTGTGCACGAAGACGGTGGGGGAGCGGCCCTCGCGCAGCCAGCCGGCGGTGACCTCGACCCAGCGCTGCCAGCCCTCGACCGTCGCGTCGGTGGCGTCGCGGCCGAGATAGCGGACGATCGGAAACTCGGTCAACGCCCGCGTACGCAGCGGCATGCGCGGCTTCTTCGTCCACGCCTCGCGCTCGGCGGCACTGGTCGGCGGGCGCCGGAAGAACGCGGTGGTGTCGAACGGCACCCACTCCGCGCCGTCCAGCACCCGCTCCAGTGCCTCGGCCGCCCGCCGGTCGGTGAAGAACGCCGGGTCGCGGACCTCGACGGCGCACCGGTAGGCGGGCGGCAGACGGCGCAGGAGGACCCGCAGCGCGCCCAGGTCGGCGGGCGTGAACGAGCCCGGAAGCTGGATCCACAGGGCATGCGCCCGCGCGCCGAGCGGCTCGATCGCGTGCAGGAACGCGCGCAGCGGCTCGTCGGCATCGACGAGCCGCCGCTCGTGCGTGATCACCTTCGGCAGCTTGACCACGAGACGGAAGTCCGGATCCGTCTGCGCTGCCCACGACTCGACCGTCGCGCGGGCCGGCGTCGCGTAGAAGGTGGTGTTGCCCTCCACCGCGTCGCACCAGCCGGCGTAGTGGCGCAGGCGCTCCGCCGACTGCTGAGGCAGGAAGCGCCCTTGCCACGACTTGAGCGACCACATCGCGCAACCGACCGCCAGACGCATGGGCTCTACCGTAGGTCAGCGCTGGATGGACTTCGTCTCCAGGAACTCCGCCAGACCGTAGCGGCCGAACTCGCGACCGTTGCCGGACTGCTTGTAGCCGCCGAACGGCGCCAGCGCGTTCCAGTGGCCGCCGTTGACGTCGACCTGACCGGCGCGCAGCCGACGGGCCACCGCCAGGGCCTGCTCGGGTGGGCCGAAGACACCGCTGGTCAGCCCGTACACCGTGCTGTTGGCGATGGACACGGCCGCGTCCTCGTCCGCGTACGGGATGATCGTCAGGACTGGGCCGAAGATCTCTTCCTGGGCGATCGCCGAGTACGGGTCGACGGCGGCGAAGATCGTCGGTCGGGCGTACGCGCCGCCGGTCAGGCCCTCCGGGTGGCCCGGACCGCCGAAGACCAGCTTGGCGCCGTCGGCGATGCCGCGCCGGATGTACCCGTCGACCTTCTGGCGGTGTGCCTCGGAGGCCAGCGGGCCGATCCGGGTGGCCGGGTCGTTCGGGTCGCCCACGGTGTAGGCCGCCGCGGCCGCGACCGCGAGCTCGATCGCCTCGTCGTGGAGTTCCGCGGGGACCAGCAGCCGCGGCCACGAGCCGCAGACCTGGCCACCGTTGATGAACGCCATGCCGAGCCCGGCCTGGATCGCGCCGGCCAGGTCGGCGCCGGGGAGGATCACGTTGGCGCCCTTGCCGCCGAGCTCCAGCGCGACCCGCTTGACCGTCCCGGCGGCGACGGAGGCGATCCGCCGGCCGGCCCGGGTGGAGCCGGTGAACGAGATCATGTCGATGTCCGGGTGCGCCGAGATCGCCTCGCCGACGACCTCCCCGGTGCCGTGCACCACGTTGAAGACACCGGCCGGCAGGCCCGCCTCGACGGTGATCTCGGCCAGGATCCGCGCGGTCAGCGGCGCGACCTCCGAGGGCTTGAGCACCACGGTGTTGCCGGCGACCAGGGCCGGCGCCAGCTTGGCGACCACCTGCTGGAGCGGGAAGTTCCACGGAGTGATCGCGCCGACGACACCGATCGGCTCGTGTACGACCAGCGAGTTGCCGAGCTCCTCGGTCCAGGCGAAGTCCGCCGCGAGGTCGGCCATCGAGGTGGCGACCGCGACCGGGAAGTCGACGTGTGCGGTGCTGGACAGGCTAAGCGGCGCGCCCATCTCGGCGGTGATCGCGGCGGCCAGGTCGGCCCGCCGGGCAGCGAGGCCGGTGCCGATCCGCCGGACCGTTGCCGCCCGCTCGGCGGGGCTCGTCGCCGCCCAGCCGGGGAAGGCGGCCCGGGCGGCGCCGACGGCGCGGTCCACGTCGGCGGCGGTCCCGGCCGGGACCACGCCGGCCACGCTCCCATCGGCCGGGTTGATGACGTCGATCGTCGCGGCGTCCGCGGAGGGCACGGCCACGCCGTCGATCCAGTGCGAGTTGTTCATGTGACCGAGTCTTGGTCGGGGCGCGGTGCCTAACCAGGGACAACTGATCCGTGGAACAGCTCCGGCATTTTGGTTGTTCTTGCTGCTGGCAGGGTCCCTTCTCCCGGGGTGATCCGTGTCACGGGAGGAAACATGGACCGCACCGGACTCGCCGAGTTCCTACGGACCCGGCGGGCGGCAGTGCAGCCGGAGGACGTGGGGCTGCCCCGCGGCCGGCGCCGCCGCACCGGCGGTCTGCGCCGCGAGGAGATCGCGGCGCTGAGCGGCATGTCGACCGACTACTACAGCCGGATCGAGCAGCGGCGCGGCCCGCATCCGTCGCGGCAGGTGCTCGGCGCGATCGCCGGCGGGCTGCGGCTCTCCGGCGAGGAGCGGGACCACCTGTTTCAGCTCGGTGGTTATCCGTCACCCGCCCGGCCGGCCACCGACGACCAGGTCAACCCCGGGATGCTGGAGGTCTTCGCGGGCCTCGCGGGCGGGGCCGCGCAGGTGGTCAGCGAGCTCGGCGAGACACTGACGCAGACCCCGTTGGCCGCGGCCCTGTTCGGCGACCAGACTGAGCACAAGGGACTGTCGCGCAGCCTGCACTACCGCTGGTTCACCGATCCGGCCGCGCGGAAGCTCTACCCGGCCGCGACGCACGCGCGACACGGGCGCCTGCTCGCGGCGGACCTGCGTCGCACGTACACCCGATCAGGTCCGGACTCCCGAGTCGGTGCTGTTGTCCGCGCCCTGCTGGCGCGCAGCCCGGAGTTCGCCGACATCTGGCGGGAGCACCCGATCGCGGTCGCGAACTGCGGCACCAAGCGCATCGAGCATCCCGCGCTCGGCCCGCTGGACCTGCACTGCCAGATCCTCCTGGACCCCGACCACTCCCAGGCCCTCCAGGTCTTCACCCCGGTCCCCGGCACCGGCACGGCCGAGAAACTCCAGCTCCTAGCGGCATAAACCACAGGATTTCGGTACTAGCCTGGCCGTGTGCCGATGCCACGCCCGCACCGGGCCACCGCTGCCCTTCTCGCCCTGCTCGCCGTGGTCCTGTTGGCCGGTCCGGCCCGGGCCGACGACCCGCTGCGGCTCAACTCGCAGCTCACCGACCGGTCCGATGTGCTCGGCTCACGCGCGGGCACGGCGGCCGCCGCGTTGCAGGGGCTGCGTGCCAACACCGGTCTCCAGCTCTTCGTGGTCTTCGTGCACACCTTCTCCGGCGTACCGGCCCAGCGGTGGACCGACGAGACGGCCGTGCGCAGCGGCCTGGGCGATCGCGACGGACTGCTCGCGGTGGCCACCCACGACCGGGAGTTCGCGTACTCGTTCCCACAGAACTTCCCGCTGAGCGACGCGACGCTGGCCGCCGTGGCCGCGACCGCCATCGAGCCGGCGCTGGCCCAGAACGACTGGGCGGGCGCGGTCGTCGGCGCGTCGAACGGCTACGCGGCCGCGCTGGCCGGCCAACCGATCCCGGCTCCGGTGATCCAGCCCGGCCCGCCCGACAACGTCTCCAGTAGCGGCGGCCGGGGCGCCCTGATCGGCGGGCTGGTGGTGGCCGGGGTCGTGGTCGTGCTCATCGGTGCCTACCTCGTCTACCGGCGCCGCCGCCGTGCTCCGGCCCTTTCCTCGCCGCCGTCCGCGGGCGAGCCGATCGCCAAGCTCCAGGACCGGGCCAACACCCTGCTGATCGAGCTGGACAACGAGCTGCGGTCGAGCGAGCAGGAGCTCGCGATCGCCACGGGCCAGTACGGTGCGTCGGCGACCGCAGAGTTCACCGCAGCGCTGGAGAGTGCGCGGACCGAGGTCGCTGAGGCCTTCCGGCTGCGCATGACGCTCGACGAACAGCCAGGGGACGAGGCCGCGACCCGCGCCGTCCTCACCGAGATCATCCAGCGGTGCGCGGCCGCCGACGAGCGCCTGGACGCCACGGCCGAGGACTTCGACCGACTCCGCGAGATCGAACCGCGGGTCGAAGAACTGTCGGCCGCGCTGGGCGAACGCTCGAGTGCACTCTCGGCCCGGCTACCGGCTGTTTCGGCGGCGGCGGCGTCGCTCGGCAGCAGCTACACAGGGCCGGCGGTGTCGACGGTCCTCGCGAACCCGGAGCAGGCCCGCGAACGGCTCGGCTTCGTGACTACCGCGCTGTCCCGCGCGTCGTCGGCGGTCGCCGCCGGCCGGCGCCCCGAGGCCGCGTTGGCGGTGCGGGCGGCGGAGGAGGCGCTGCGTCAGGCCGAGACGTTGCTGGACGGCGTGGACAAGGCCGGCACCGATCTCGCCGCGGCCCGGGCAGCGGCCGACGGATTGCTGGTCGAGATAGACGGGGAGGTCGCCGCCGCGCGGGCCGCCCGTTCCGACGGTGAGTTGGCCGCGGCGGCCGAGGCCGGCGAGGCGGTGACGGCGTCGGTGCGCTCGGGGCTGACCGGAGCGCCGACGGACCCCATGACCGACCTGCGACGGTTGCAGGAGGCGGATGCGCGGCTCGACCGGGCGCTGGCCGCGTCGCGGGACGAGGCGGAGCGGGTGGCACGGGCACGCGGGCTGTTGAGCCAGGCGCTGCCGGTCGCCCGAAGCGAGGTAGCGGCCGCAGACCAATACCTGATGACCCGCCGGGCCGCGGTGGGCACGCAGCCCCGAACGCTACTGGCGGAAGCCAGCCGGCAACTGGCCCGCGCGGAGGCGCTGGCGGCCGACGACCCGGTGGCGGCACTGACGGCGGCCCAGGAGGCCGGGCGCTTGGCGGGTGCGGCCAGCCAGGCCGCGTACTCGGACGTCGACGCCTGGCAATCAGGCGGCTGGGGCCAACCCGGCTACGGACGCGGCGGCGTCGGCGGCGAGGCGCTGCTGGGTGCCATGCTCGGCGGAATCCTCGCGGGCGGTGGCGGCTCGCGCTACCGACGCTCGCGCGGCGGATGGGGCGGCGGCTTCGGTGGCGGCTTCGGTGGCGGTTTCGGCGGCAGCACGAGCCGAGGCCGCCGATCGGGCGGCGGCGGCTTCGGCGGCGGCCGCCGAGGCGGAGGCGGCCGCTTCTGAAGCGGTCGAGCAGCGCCGCCCAGCGGACGCGGCGGTGGCGGGCCGCTGTGGCGGCAGCCGTTTCTGAGGCGGTGAGGCGGCCGCCGCGCAGCGGACACGGCGGTGGTGGCCGCTGAGGCGGAGGTGGCTGTTTCTGAAGCGGTGGAGCGGCCGCCGCGCAGCGGAGACGGTCTTGGCGGCCGCTGAGGCGGAGGTGGCTGTTTCTGAAGCGGTGGAGCGGCCGCCGCGCAGCGGAGACGGTCTTGGCGGCCGCTGAGGCGGAGGCGGCCGTTTCTGAAGCGGTCGGGCGGCCGCCGCGCAGCGGAGACGGTCTTGGCGGCCGCTGAGGCGGAGGCGGCCGTTTCTGAAGCGGTCGGGCGGCCGCCGCGCAGCGGACACGGCGGTGGTGGCCGCTGAGGCGGAGGTGGCTGTTTCTGAGGCGGTGGGGCGGCCGCCGTCGCAGCGGGAAAAGGCCGTGGCTGCGGCCGACCTCGGGACGGGGCCTGGTGTTACCGCGCGGCCTACGTGTTCCGGCATGTGCGCACGTGCCAGAACACGTACGGGCGCGGAATCGCCACCTCCATCCGCGGCGATCCGCACTGGCGTCACCGGACCCGCGTCGTGGCGACCGAATTCGACAGTCGGGTCATCCGTCATGGCGCGAATCCGACGCCACCGACGCGGGTTAGCTGCGGCACCGGCGCCGACCAGCGCGCTGGTCCATGATCCTGTGCGGCTAATCGACAAACCGACACCATCGAGCCACGATCATGTGTGGCTGGTCGAGTTCTCCCACGGCGTGTCGACCAGACCCGGCACACACGATCACGCGGAATCCCCCCGCCATACGGACTCACCACGCATGATCACGCCCGCCCGCTGAACGCTTAGCCAACAAGCCTCACCCGATCTTGCTCAGGCAGGGCGTAACTGGCCAGCCCGGCGCAGCGCGGCCCTGATCAACAAGGAACCCCCTAGGGTCCGTCTCGTGGATCAGGCGGCACTCCGCCGGGCCTGGACGAAGACCGGCCGCACGCGAAGAGCGGCCGCATGCGACGCCGGTACCCGACCGCTCTCCGCGCACGCCCGGGTGAGACACCCGGGCCTGGACGACGACCGACCCCACGCGAAGAGCGGCCGGATGCGACGCGGGCATCCGACGGCTCTCCGCGCACGCCCGAGTGCGACACCCGGGCCTGGACGACGACCGACCCCACGCGAAGAGCGGCCGGATGCGACGCCGGTATCTGATCGCTCTCCGCGCCCGCCCGGACGCCGCCTCGACCTCGCCGCAGCACCACGTTGATTCACGAGACAGACCTCACCGGGATGAGGCCGCCCTGCACCGGCACCGACTTCGTGGGAGCGACAACGGTCTTTGCTAGCCGGATCCTTGTGGGTCTGAAGCTCCCGCTGCTGGAAGGTTGCGGGGATCGGCGCTGACGTAGACCGCCCGGCCCTGTTGGCCGACGATCAGGCCCTGGGTTCGTAGGACGATCATGGCGCTGCCGATGGTCTGGCGGCTGACCTGGTAGCTCTGGCACATCTCGCGACAGGTCGGGAGGGTGGCGCCGGGGGCTAGGTCGCCGTTGGTGATCTGTCGGCGGATGTCGTCGACGATGTCCAGGTAGCTCGGCTGGTGGCCCATCACGCCCTCCCGTCACTGGTTACAATGGCTACTATTGCTGCGACGGTCCCCGGCGTCAAGGCCAACTTTTTCCGTGCAGCGGGACCCCGCCGCGACCCGGCGCACCTGCGGAGAAGGCCGCCGCCGCAGGTCAGTAGGCTGTTCATCGCTCGTCGGGGAGCCCGGCCGGGCATCAGCCTGGACGGCCTACATAGGACCGTCCCTCTCCGACGTCAGGCGTGCCACATGAGTCTGCGATTCGAAGAACTGGCCTGGCGTGAGACGCCGATGGGCGAGATCAGCCTGCGGCGGCGTTTCGACGCGACGGTCAACGAGGACGTGTACGAGGTCAAGCTCGGCGACGAGTTCCTCATGTCCAGCCTCTTCACCGTCGCCGAGATTGAGTTGGCTCGGCTTGGGCTCGCTGAGTTGGCGGGCGAGGAGCTCGACGTGGTGGTCGGTGGGCTTGGCCTCGGCTACACCGCCCGCACCGTGCTCGAGGACTCACGCGTGCGCTCGATGGTCGTCGTCGACGCGCTGGACGAGGTCATCGCCTGGCATCAGGGTGGTCTGCTGCCTTTCGCCTCGGCTGTCGTCGCCGACCCGCGCAGCCGGCTGCAGCACGGCGACTTCTTCGCGATGACCGCCGACCCAGCCGGCTTCGACCCGCAGCAGCCAGGCCGTCAGTTCCATGCCGTGCTGCTCGACGTCGACCACAGCCCGAGCCACCTGCTGCACCCCAGCCACGCGGCCTTCTACACCGCGGACGGGTTGCGGCGACTGGCCGGCCACCTGCACCCGGGTGGCGTATTCGGCCTGTGGTCCAACGACCCGCCCGACGACGCCTTCAGCGCGGTCATGGCCGACGCCTTCGATGACGTCCGCGCGGAGGTGGTCACGTTCGCCAACCCACTCCAGCGGCGCACGTCCACCAACACGGTCTATCTCGGCCGGCGGCCCTCACTCTAAAGCGGCGGGGACCGCACGGGCCCCCGCCGCACACGAGGATCAGAGCGCGGTGCAGCTCAGGCTCGGCACCGGGTTCGGCGCCGCACCGTTGGCCTGGAAGCCGAACTCGGTGGCCGCGCCCGCTGTCAGCCGGCCGTTGTAGGACACATTGGACACCTGCGTCGCGCTGCCCGACCCGCTGAACTGGCCGCTCCACGAGTTGACGACGGTGGTGCCGGACGGCAGCGGGAGCCCGACCCGCCAGCCGTTGACACCTGCGCTGCCGGCGGTGACCCGCACCGACGCCACGTACCCGGCCTGCCAAGAGCTTGTCACCCGGAACACCGCGGTGCAGCCACCATTCCCGGGAGGCGGAGTGGTCGGCGGGTTGCTCGTCGGCGGGTTCGTCGGCCCGCTGCTGTTCAGGCCGAAGAACGCGATCGCCGCCGACGCCTGCACGGGCAGGTTGTGTGACGTGTTGGCCATGCTGACCGCTTCCACCTGCACCTGGCCGCCGCTGTTGGCGTAGCGGGTGCGGGTCCAGCCCGACTGCGGGCTGTCCGTCGACGTGGGGGTCTGGCTCAGCCCGTGCACGTTGGTCCACTGCTTGATGGCTTCGCCGAAGTTCACGTACGACAGCGTCTCGTCGTTGGTCCCGTGCCATAGCTGCATGCGCGGTCGCGCGCCGGTGTATCCGGGATAGGCGTTGCGGACCAGGTCGCCCCACTGTTGTGGGGTGCGGGTGAGCTGACCCTGCGCGCACTGGCTGTTCCACTTGCCCGACCCGGCGAAGCAGCCGAACGGCACGCCGGCGAACGCGGCGCCGGCGCGGAACACGTCCGGGTACGCGCCCAGCAACACGTTGGTCATCATCGCCCCGGACGAGACACCGGTCACGAACGTACGCGAGGGATCGGCGTTGTAGGTCTGCTGCGCGTACCGCGTCATCGAGACGATGCTCAGCGAGTCGCTGCCGCCGTTGTGGGTCAACGTGGCGGTCGAGGCGACGTCGAAGCAGCCGTCACTGGCGGTGACCGAGGGATAGACCACGACGTAGCCGTACTGGTCGGCCAGGCGGGCGAACTCGGTGCCGTTGTAGAAGGCGGGTCCGTTGCCGGTGCAGTAGTGCACCGCCACCAGGAGGCCGGGCCGGGCGGCGACGCGGTCCGGGACGTACACGTACATCCGTAGGTTGCCGGGGTTGGCGCCGAAGTTCGTGACCTCGGTCAGCGTGGCGGCCTTGGCCGGCGACGCCACGAGCAAGGTCGCCGCCACGACGGCGGTGGCCAGCACGATCCAGAGGGCATGCAATGCCTTGGGAAGCCTCATCTCGCTCCTCACGCGGGATGCGCGCGGGATCGGCCCGCGCTCGAGCCCTGCCGTTGCCCCCGGCAGATGGCGAATGGCCGCACACCACCGCGGCCCATATCGGCTCCCGTGCGCAGCTTAGGCCCGGGTCGGCCGACGAGCACGAGTTTTCGAAACGACTGCGGCGAGTCCGCGGCGCTCGGCGGATAACAGAACTTTCCGGATTCGAGCCGAAGCAGTGGCCGATCGAACCGATCGTGTTGATGCTTCTCACCACTCGCCCCGAAGTTGTCGCCAGCGTGTTGACCTGCGGCTTCTCTGCGGGCGAAGCTGGCCGTTGCTGAGACGATCTTTGTCCGGCGACGAACCAGCGCGGCAACAGACTGAGGATGAATGGTCCGGACGAGGCAGATCGAGCAGCGGTTGCCCGCCGCCATCGCCGTCGCCGCGGTGCTGGTGCTGTGTTGGGTGCTTTCCCTGTTCACCCCCATCGGCGGGTGGGTTTCGGCCCACACGTTCGGTCTGGTCGAGTACGCCGCCGGCGTGCTCACCCTCGTCCTGCTCACGCTGGCCGTCATGGCCGGCGTGCTGGCGACCGACCGCACGGTGTTGCAGGTTCGGCACCGAGTGTTGCTTCAGCCCGTACACAGCGCCTTGAGCGTGCTTGCCGTCGGTGCGGTGGTGCTGCACGTCGTGAGCATGATCGCCAAGGGGTACGCGTCGACGCTCGATGTGCTGCTGCCGTTCCTCGGCGGGCGGAGCTTCGAGGTCGGGATGGGCACCCTGGCGACGTACCTGATGGTGAGCGTGTTCTGGACCGGCCTGATCCGGGCCCGGTTCGCGGGTTCCGGCCGGCCGTGGCTCTGGCGGGTCCTGCACAGCGGGGCGTACCTGGCCTGGCTGGTCGCCCTCTTCCACGGTCTCGAGGCGGGCCGCACGGCCGCTGCCTGGGTGAAGCTCGGCTACCTCGCCTGCGCCCTGGCCGTCGTAGCCACGCTGCTCGCCCGGCTCGCCGGCCTGCTCGCGCGCAAACGAAATGGCCGGACCACCGGGTACGTGCGGATGCTCGACGAACCCGCGCAGGGCCGACTCGGCCTCCGCTCCGCCGTGTCGCCACCCGCCGAGCCGCCCGCCGCACACCGTCCGGCACGGGCCGGGTCCCGCTCCCGTCGGCGCGCCAGTGCTCCGGCCATGCGACACGGCCGTGGCCCGACCGCTCGCACGCCGGACAGCCCGGTCGTGGACGAGGTCTCCGACGAAGGCGAGTACTGGGCCCAGTTGCGAGGCACGGCACCGTGACTCTTCCCCCAGTGACCCACCTCGCGACACCACGGTTGACCGCCGGGCTGGACGAGCACGGCCGATTGGACGCGGCGACCCATCGCCGCGTGCACGGCCCGCTGCGGCCGCTGCCCACCGAGGTCCTGGTCCAGCTCGTCGAGGACATCCAGCTCACGGGCCGGGGTGGCGCGGGCTTTCCGTTCGCACGCAAGGTGCGGGCCGTCCTGGAGTCGGCCCGGCGCCAGCAGCGGCCACCCGTGGTCACGGTCAACGCGGCGGAAAGCGAGCCACTGTCCTTCAAGGACAAGGTGCTGCTCGCCCGTGCGCCCCATCTGGTCCTCGATGGTGCCGCCCTGGTGGCCGACGCCATCGGCGCCGCGGAGATCGTGGTCGCGGTGGCTGACGACGGGGTGGCCGAGCGGTCGCTGCGTGCCGCGCTGGCGGAACGGCAGATGCCGGTGCCGACAAGCGTGTTCAACGTTCCACACAGGATTGTCTCCGGTCAGAGCGGCGCGCTGGTCAACGGCATCAACGGAAAGAAGCACCTTCCGCCGACGACCGACCAGCGGACCAGCGACGCGGGTGTCAAGTCGCTGCCAACGCTGCTGTCCAACGCGGAGACCTACGCGCAACTGGCCATCGCCGCAAGGCGCGGGCCGTACGGGTACACCTCGCTCGGCACGGTCGACGAGCCGGGCACGGTGCTGCTCACGGTGACCGGCGCGGCGGTCCGGCCGGCGGTGGTGGAATGCCCGACCGGAACACCGCTGTGGCGAGTGCTGGAGCTGTGCGAGGCACCGGTCAACGCCCCCACGCTCACCGGCGGCTACGAGGGCACCTGGATCGACCCTGAATCGGCGCGCCGAGCGACGATCTCCCGGGCAGGGTTCGCCGCGGTCGGCGGCACGTTGGGCCCCGGCGTCATCGCCCCGATCGGCCCGGACACGTGCCCGCTCGGCGAGGTGGCCCAGGTGGTGCACTTCCTGGCGGCCGGGTCCAGCGGCCAGTGCGGCCCCTGCCGCCTCGGCCTGCCGGATCTCGCTCGCACCGTGGACCTCATCGTGGCCGGGACCGCGTCGACCACGCTGGTCGATGCCGCGGTCGACGCGGTGCGCGGTCGAGGCGCGTGCGCCCACCCGGACGCGACCGCCCGCATGTCCGCGTCGGCCATGACGGTGTTCGCCGAGGACATCGCCACCCACGGCACCAGGCACGGGTGCGGCCGGCCCACCAAGGGTCAGCTCCTCGTGCCGCCCGGACCGGCCGACACGAGCACCAAGCTGAGCGTGGACTGGTCCCGGTGCGACGGGCACGGGCTCTGCGCCCACGTCCTGCCGGAGCTCGTCCGCCTGGACGGCAACGGGTTTCCGGCGCTCCCGCAGTCGCCGGTGCCGGTGTGGCTGCAAGGCCAGGCCCGCCGGGCGGTACGGATGTGCCCGGCGCTCGCGTTGCGGCTGACCACGGAAGGTCATCATGCCGCCTGAGAAGGGACGTGGTTATCGGCTGGCCGGCGTCGCCGCCGCCCTGGTCGTGACGGCCCTGGTGATCGCCGGAGTGCAGTTGGCCGGCCGGGGGTCGAACAGCACCGCCTCGGCGCAGCCCGCCCCGACCGCGCCCGCGTCCATCGTTCTCAACGCCACCGATGACGCCTTCCTCCAGCTCATGATCCCGATCGACGAGAGCGCCCTGGTCTTCCTGAAGGAGGCTCAGGGCATCGCCCAGTCTCCGGCCCTGCGCGCCCTGACCGCTCAGTTGGCCGACTCGCACCAGACGGAGCTGAAAGAGCTGCGGGCCTTGCTGGCCGCGGGCGGGACGGCTGAGCAGAACCTCCACGAGGGCCACCGGATGCCCGGCATGATCTTCGACGACCAGGTGGCCGAGCTACGCAGCGCGCCCGAAGCCGCCCGCGACGCCCAGGCGATAACGCTGCTTCGGGGACATCTGGAGCAGTGCGAGGTGCTCGCCACCGGTGAGCAGACGGCTGGCGGAAGCGATGAGACGAGGGCCTTCGCCGTGCGCCTCAAGCGACTCCGCACCGAACAGCTCAACCAACTGGCCGCGATCTAGCCCTCAGCGGGCGGCGCAGGAGCTCCGATCCGCACCACAGTGCGAAGCCGATGACCGACAGGGCGATGCCCAGGACGCTGACTCCGGACCAGCCCAGGTGGTCGTACAACAGCCCCGACAGGGCCGATCCGATCGCGCCGCCGAAGAAGACGCTGCCGATGAAGACCGTGTTGATTCGCGATCGGGCGTCCGGTCTGAGCTGGTAGATCTCCTGTTGGCTGAGGACCAGGTTGCCCTGGACCGCGAGGTCGAGCAGGACAGCGGCGACGGCCAGGCCGACGAGGTGGTGCGAGCCGATCCCGCCAACCGCCATGGCGACCGCGGCCAACGCGAACACCACACCCGTGGCCGGGCGGCCGAGACCCCGGTCGCCGAGGCGCCCCGCGACCGGGGCGGCGGCCGCGCCGGCGGCGCCCACCAGCGCGAAGATCGCGATCTCGGTCTGGGAAAGATGGTGGACCTTGATCAGCTCGTACGCGATGGAGGTCCAGAAGGCGGAGAACGTCGCGAACATCAGGGCCTGGAGCGCGGCGCGTCGACGCAACGCCGGCTCGGTCCTGATCAGCCGCCCGATCGAGAGCATCAGGCTGCGGTAGCCGTCGGTGTGGTCCGGCCTGCGGCTGGGCAGCGTCGTCGCCAGCACCACCGCCATGATCAGCATCAGGCCGGCCGAGACGATGTAGACGGATCGCCAGCCCCAGAGGTCGGCCAGCAGGCTGGAGACGGTGCGGGCCAGCATGATTCCCAGCAGCAGGCCGCTCATGACCTGTCCGACGAACCGCCCGCGTGCGGCCTCCGGCGCCAGGTGCGCCGCGAACGGGACCACGATCTGCGCGACGACCGCGGTGAAACCGAGCAGCACCGAGCAGACAAGGAAGATCGGCAGGTTCGGGGCGACCGCCGCCAGCCCGGCCGCGATCGCGGTCACGACCAGGACTCGCGACGCCAGGGCGCGGTTCTCGATGAGGTCCCCGAGGGGCATCAGCACGATGATCCCGGCCGCGTAGCCGAGTTGGGTCACGGTCACCACGATCGCGGCCGAGCTCTCGGTGGTGTGGAACGCCTGCGCGATCAGGTCAAGGAGCGGCTGGGAGTAGAAGATGTTGGCCACGGAGAGGCCGGAAGCGGTGGCGAGGATGAAGGTGAGCGCCCGAAGACGGCGCGGGCTGATGCCCGTCCCGGTCGGGACGGGGTGGCTCGAGGAGCTCAAGTTTCTACCGATCGATGCGGAGGGTGTGGTCGACCAGGGCCCGCTGCTCGCGCGCGTGTCGCGATGTCGAGCCTGTCGCCGGGGCAGCCGACGCGGGCCGGGACATCAGCCGGAGCGGCCGGGGGAGGCTCGGCGCGAGTTCGGAGAGCAGGAAGGTCCAGGCGCCCTGGTTCTTCGGCTCTTCCTGCGCCCAGACGAGCTCAGCGTTCGGGTACGCCGCCAGGCGCTGGTTGAGCTCGTCGACGGGAAGCGGGTAGAGCTGCTCGATGCGCACGATCGCGATACCGGGATCAGGCTGCTTCGCAAGCTCGGCCATGAGGTCGTAGTAGAGCTTGCCCGAGACCAGGACGACTCGGCGGACCGCGGCAGGATCTCCCGCCGGCCGATGGTCGATGACCGGCTCGAACCGGCCATCCGTGAACTCGGCGAGGCCGCTCGTGGCCGCGCGCATGCGCAGCATCGACTTCGGCGTAATCACCACGAGCGGTCTGCGCGGCCGTGTGTGGGCGTGCCGGCGCAGGAGGTGGAAGTACGACGCGGGACTCGACGGTTGGGCGACCGTCATGTTGTTCTCCGCGCAGAGGGCGAGGAAGCGCTCGATCCGCGCGGACGAATGATCCGGTCCCTGGCCTTCATAACCATGGGGAAGCAGGAGTACGACACCCGAGTGCTGCCCCCACTTCTGCTCGGCGCTCGCGACGAACTCGTCGAGCACGATCTGCGCGCCGTTCACGAAGTCGCCGAACTGTGCCTCCCACAGCACCAGGGTGTCCGCCCGCTCGGCGGAGTAGCCGTACTCGAACGCGAGCGCCGCGTACTCGCTGAGGAGAGAGTCGTACGCCCAGAAACGGCCCTGCTCCGGCGTGAGACCCGCGAGCGGCGACCACTCCTCGCCGGTGTCGCGGTCGTGCAGCACGGCGTGCCGCTGGGCGAAGGTGCCGCGCCGCGTGTCCTGCCCGGCCATCCGCACGCTCGTGCCCTCGGTGAGCAACGAGCCGAGCGCGAGCGCCTCGGCGAAGGCCCAGTCGACCGGACCGGTCCGGCTCATGTCCCGTCGCTTGTCGAGCAGCGCCCGCAGCTTCGGATGGACCGAGAACCCCTCGGGCCGTCGCACGGTCGCGTCGCCGATCAGCTCGATCGTCGCGGTCGAGATCCCGGTCGTCGACGGTTCCGCGGTGCGGATGTGCGCGGGCGTCACGATCGGCGCCGTCTTGGCTTCGGCGAAAGCGTGCTCCAGTCGCTCCAGGAAGTCCTTCGTGGATGGCTCCCAGTCCTCCGGGCCGAGGTCCCCGCGCCGCAGCAGCGTTTCGGTGTAGAGGTCGTGCACCGAGCGCTTCGCGTTGATGCGGTCGTACATCCGTGGTTGGGTCATCGACGGCTCGTCGGCTTCGTTGTGGCCCCGCCTGCGGTAGCACACCAGGTCGATGACGACGTCCCGGCGGAACCGCCGACGGTAGGCGAAAGCCAGCTCCGCGACCCGCACGACCGCCTCCGGATCGTCGCCGTTGACGTGGAAAACGGGCGCTTGAACGGTCTTCGCCACGTCCGTGGAGTACGTCGAGCTCCGGCCGGCGGTCGGGAGCGTCGTGAAGCCGACCTGATTGTTGATGTTGATCCGGACGGTGCCGCCGGTGTGGTACGCGGGGAGCTGCGACATCTGGAGGGTCTCGGCCACGACGCCCTGGCCGGCCAGCGCGGCATCTCCGTGAATCAGGATCGGGAGAACACCGTCTCCGTCACGATCCTGCTTGCCGCGCACGACTCCTTCCAACACACCGTCGACCGCCTCGAGATGGGAGGGGTTGGCCGCGAGGGACACCCGGATGTGTCCACCTTCGACAGTGCGGTAGGTGCCCGCGCTGCCGAGGTGGTACTTGACGTCGCCGGAGCCGTCGTCGTCGCCGTCGGTTCCCTCGAACTCGCGGAAGAGTCGCTCGTACGTCATCCCGGCGATGTTGGTGAGCACGTTGAGCCGGCCGCGGTGTGCCATGCCGATCGCCACCTCGTGCAGCCCGGCGCGCACCGACTGCCGCAGGATCGCGTCCAGCAACGGGATGAGTGACTCGGCACCCTCCAGGCTGAAGCGCGTCTGGCCCACGTACTTCGTGTGCAGGAAGGTCTCGAACGCCTCGGCCTCATGGAGCTTGCCGAGAACTCGAAGCTGTTCGGCGGTGGGCGGCATGGCGTACGGCCGCTCCATCCGCTCCTGGATCCACTGCCGTTGCGCCGGATCCGCGATGTGCATGTACTCGACGCCGACGGTGCGGCAGTAGGCCTCGTGGAGGACCGCGAGGATGTCGCGGAGCGGCGCCGACGGGCGTTCGCCCACCCCGCCCGTCGCGACCTCACGGTCGAGGTCCCACAGGCTCAGTCCGTGGCTGGCCAGGTCGAGGTCGGGGTGCGACCGTTGGCGATATTCGAGCGGGTCGACGTCCGCGATCAGGTGGCCGCGTACCCGGTAGGAGTTGACGAGCTCCCGCACCCGCGCGCCGAGCTCCGGTCCGCCTCCGAGGTCCGCGACCCAGCGGATCGGCTCGTACGGGATGCGGAGCGCGGTGAAGATCTCGTCGTAGAACCCGTGGCCGCCGGTCAGGCGCTCGCCGACCAGCTTGAGGAACTCGCCGGATCCGGCGCCCTGGATGACGCGGTGATCGTAGGTGCTCGTGAGAGTCAGGGTCTTTCCCACGCCGAGCTCGGCCAGCCGGGCCGGTGACACTCCCTGAAACTCGGCCGGAAGATCGAGCGCCCCGACAGCGATGATCGAGCCTTGGCCACGCATCAGGCGGGGGACGGAGTGCTTCGTCCCGATCCCGCCGGGGTTGGTGAGCGAGATGGTGGCTCCGTCGAAATCGTCCGTGGTGAGCTGGTGCGCTCGGGCCCTGGACACCAGGTCGTCGTAGGCCGCGACGAACTCGTCGAAGCTCTTCTCGTCGGCCCGCTTGACGACGGGGACGACCAGGGCTCGGCCGCCGTCCGGTTTCGGGACGTCGATGGCGATGCCGAGGCCCGTGTGTGCGGGGGCGACGATCGCGGGCCGTCCGTCGACCTCTCGGTAGGACACGTTCTGGCTCGGCAGGTTCCCGATCGACCGTAGGACCGCCCACGCGATCAGGTGGGTGAAGGAGACCGTGCTGCGGCCCGGGTGACGAAGGTGGTCGTTGATGACGATGCGGTTGTCGACCATCAGTTTGGCCGGGACCGTCCGGACGCTTGTCGCGGTGGGGATCGTGAGACTGGCGTCCATGTTTAGCGCCAGACGCTTCGCCGCGCCCGTCAGCGGGGTTCCGATTGTTCCTGTCGACACGGGGGTCACTCTTTCTGCACTGTTTTCGCGCGCGCCACATCGCCCGTTCACGGACAGAGTCCGTGACCGGTTAGGGCTCGCGGTTTTACTAAAGGCCGTTGATCGTCGCGTCGATCGTCCTGAGCACTCGGCCCTGACCTGTTCGAGACTTCAGCAGCAGACTCGTGCCGACGACGGTCGTCAGCAGGGCGCCCGCCGCCGCCCCGGGATCGTTCGCGGGGTCCAGCTCTCCGTTGCGCTGTCCACGTTGGATGGCCACTCGGAAGGCATCCTCGATGCCGGCGAACAGATCCTCGGTGACCTCCGTCACCGACTGATCGCTGCTGCCGAGCTCGGCCGTGGCGTTGACGAGAAGGCACCCTCGATCGTGGTCGCCGTATCCCGTGAGAACCTCCACCGCTTCCCGCAACTG
This sequence comes from Asanoa ishikariensis, assembly GCF_900107455.1. Taxonomy (GTDB): domain Bacteria; phylum Actinomycetota; class Actinomycetes; order Mycobacteriales; family Micromonosporaceae; genus Asanoa; species Asanoa ishikariensis. Next base: position 1,741,383 of record NZ_FNQB01000001.1, read on the forward strand.
GAGGCGCACGGGATCGGGGCTCGCGAAGTTGTCGGCGAGGAAACCCATCCGCCACGTGCTGTATCTCGCCAGTGAGAGCACGAAGAGGTGGTGTTTGCTCTTGAAGGTGTTGTAGAGACTTCCCTTACCGATTTGAAGCTCGGAGGTCAACGTTTGCGGCGTCGTGGCCCCATAGCCATTGCGCCAGAAAACCCCCATCGCCGTCTCGATCGCGGCGTCCGCGTCGAACTGCATGGGCCTTCCCATGCCGGCAACCGTAGCGCGTTCTGTACCTGGGGGTCAACAAGTGCCGTCAGGAAAGTTGGCTGGCCTGGCGTCGCACCTTTCTCGCGCACCCCCTCGTATTGATGTTTGTCTTGGTCTAAATTGATTCCGTCAGGCCATCGGGGAGGTTGACATGACTGCGCTGGACGACGCTACGGCGGTGGAGCTCCCGCTCCCGCCCGCACCCAGCATCTACCATCCGACGCCGCGGCTCGCGGAGCTGCGGGCCAACCGGCCGGTCGCCGAGGTCACGTTCCACAATGGATCAAAGGGGTTTCTGGTCACCAGATACGCGGACGTGCGTCAAGTGCTCATCGACCCGCGTTTCAGCCGGGCCGCCGCCGCGGGCTCGGCCGCCTCGGACTCGGGCCTCGCCATGGTGGCCACCGACTCGATCCTCGGCATGGACCCGCCGGAGCACACGCGCCTGCGGCGCCTCGTCGCCGGTGCGTTCACCGCGCGCCGGGTCGAGGAGCTGCGACCGAAGGTCACGGCGCTGATCGACGGGCTGCTCGGCGACATCGTCGCGGGACCACGCCCGGTCGACCTGGTCGAGCACTTCTCGCTGCCGCTGCCGGTGCGCGTCATCTGCGAGTTGCTCGGCGTCCCGCCCGAGGACCAGCACATCTTCCACGCCTGGTCGGACACGATCTTGTCGGACGCGGGCGCCGATCCCGCCGAGATCCGGGCGGCCATGGGCAACCTCGGCGTCTATTTCGGCAAGCTGATCGCCGACAAGCGGGCCGCCCCGGCCGACGATCTCATGACCGCCCTCATCGGGGCGCGCGACGACCAGGACCGGCTGAGCGAGAAGGAACTCGTCAACCTGTGCTTCGGCCTGCTCATCGCCGGCCACGAGACGACCGCCAACCAGATCAACATGTTCCTGCTGACGCTGCTGCACTTCCCGGAGGAATACCAACGCCTGGCCGGGTCGCCGGAGCTGGTCCCGCAGGCCGTGGAAGAGCTGATGCGCTTCGTCCAGCTCGGCGAGGGCTCCGGTCTGCCCCGCGTCACGACCGAGGCGGTGGAGCTGAGCGGCGTCACGATCCCGGCGGGCTCGATCGTGATGACCTCGATGGTGGCCGCCAACCGTGACGAGTCGGTCTTCACCGACGCCGACCGCCTCGACCTGTCCCGCGAGATCACCCAGCACCTCGGCTTCGGCGCGGGCGCGCATCACTGCCTGGGCGCTCAGCTCGCGCGGATGGAGCTGCAAGAGGCACTGCGCGGTCTGTTGCGGCACCTGCCCGGCCTGCGCATCGCGGTGCCCGACTCGGAGCTGCGGTTCAAGACCGGCATGATCGTGCGGAGTTTGCAGACTCTCCCGGTGACCTGGTAGGCCGCCGTCCGATGTGGAAGGTCGAGGTGTCGCCCGCCTGCATCGGGACCGGCGTGTGCGCCGGCACCGCTCCGCGGCATTTCGCGCTCGGGCCCGACGGTCGCTCCCGACCACTCGCGGCGTCCGTCGACGCGGACGAGGCGGTGCTCGGAGCGGCCGCATCCTGCCCCATGGAGGCGATCGCCGTGACCGACGCCGACACCGGCGTACCCATCGAGGGGTGACTCAGCCAGCCCGGCGCGCGCCTTCGCGTGGTGGCAACTCGTCGTCGTACGCGCCGATCGGACCCGAATAGCGCTGACCGTCGCGGTACGGCCACGCGTTGGCCGTGCACCCGTGCAGGCCCAGCGTCTGCTGCTGCATGACCGGCGCCGGCTGGCCCCGCCTCGGGCACCGCTCGTGACCCAGGCCGAGCCGGTGCCCGACCTCGTGGTTGACCATGTACTGCCGGTAGGTGCTCAAACCGGCTCCGTAGCCCGGCACTCCCTTCACCCAGCGCGCCACGTTGAGCACCACCCGGTCGCCGTTGCGGCACGAGGTGTAGCCGTCCGGAACGTCCTGGCACAACTCGTCTCGAGTGCCGGGGGTGGCCAGGTAGATGGTGAAATCGGCCGACTGGTCCGGGCCGACCCGGCGCAGTCGCCAGTTCCCGCCGGCGGTCCACCCCCGCGGGTCGTTCAGCGTCGCGGTGATCGCCGCGGCCACGCCGGCCACCGGCAAGCCGGTGATGTCGCGCTCCACCGCCACGCGGTAGCGCAGTAGCTGGCCGGTGCCTCCTCTAGCTGGTGTCTCGGCAGCCGCGGTCGACCAGCGGTCGCGTCCGGTGGCGGGGTAGCTGACGGGGGCGACCGGCGCCCGGGACATCCTCGCCGTCCCCCTGGGGCGGCGTCCGCACCGGCTGCCTGCGTGGTGTGCCCGGCGGCCGGAGCGCCACAACCGCCGAGCAGCAGCGACACCAGCACCGCTCCGGCGGTCCGGCGCCAGTGCGTACCCTTCGTCAGCATGTCTCTCCCTTCGCGCCGCCGTTCTGCGGCCGCGCGGGAGAAGAGACGGGTGACCGGGCCGAAAAGTTGATCTCTGTGAGACTCAACCTATTACCGTCCCCACCCGTCCTTTCCTGCGTGAGACGGGAAGGGGGTCGCGGTGACCGCGGGTGACGCGGAGTTCGTCGAGTTCGCGCGGGCGGCGTCCGCGCGGCTGGTGCACGCCGCGTTCCTCATGACCGGCGACCACCACCGGGCCGAGGACGCGGCGCAGACGGCACTGGTCCGCACCTACGCGTCCTGGTCGCGCATCCGCGAGGGCGACGCCTACGGGTACGCGCGCAGCGTCCTGGTCAACCACCTGGTCGACGGCTGGCGGCGACCGATCCGGGAGTACCCGACCGAGGACCTGCCGGAGCAGCACCGCGGTGACGTGGCCGACGAGGTCACCACGCGCCGCTGGTTGGTAGCGGTGCTCGGCGCGCTCAGCCCGCGAGAGCGGGCCATCGTCGTGCTGCGCTACTACTTCGACCTCGCGGAGGCGAAGGTGGCCGAGGAGCTCGGAGTCTCGCTGGGCACCGTCAAGAGCACCAGCTCTCGTGCCCTGGAGAAGCTGCGGGCGGCCGGCATCCGAGCGCGAGAGACGCAGGAAACGAGACCATGAGCGAGCTACAGCGGCTGCGCGACGCCATGCGCGTGACCGAGCAGCCCAGCACCCTCGACCTGGCCGCCATCATGCGCGACGGGCGACGGCTGCGCCAGCGCCGCCGAATCGGGCGCACCGGAGGGGCGACGCTGGCCGCCTCGTTGGTCGCCGCGGTCGCGGTGGTCGCCGTCGGCCGGGACGGCCCGCCCGTGGTCGAGCACCATCCAAGGCCGGCCGCGGTCGCGCCGACACCGACGGCCACCTCTGAGTCGCGCAAGCCGGTCGGCGCGGTGGTCGACACCGGCATCCATTACGGTGCCGAGCAGCGCGTCTATTACTTCGTCGCGGTCGACGTGCCAGGTCTGCCCAAGGTGACGATCGGCCTGGCGGGCGGTCGTCGCCTGCCGAGCGGCGCGCTGACCACGGACTACCTGGTGAACGACGTCGAGGGCACCGACCGCAGCGCGGGCTTCCACGAGATCGGGCGTGACGAGTCGGGCGCGACACCGGCCGTGCCGACCTTCGGCTATTTTGTCGGCCCGGCCCAGCGAATCGTGGGTACGGTCGACGGCCGGAACGTCAAGGCCCAACTGGCCAGGTGGAGCGAGGACCCCCAGGTGGTGATCTTCTGGTTCGATCCGGCCGAGCTGGCGCCGGGCGTACCACTGGACGGGATCGTCGCCCGCGACAAACTCGATCGCCGGTTGTAAGTCTCGCCCCGCGCGGCTGTGGCGTTGCCCGCGTCCGGGCAGGCAGTATGTGGTTCTCGCTCTGGGTTACCGGAGTCAAGCTGGATAGAGTGCTTCTTGTAAAGCGCTTTCGAGGTCTTCGAAGCGGCGGAGCGGGGACGCTGGAGCGAGGCGGGGACGTGGCGGCGGATCATCGAGTCACCATCTACGAGGTCGCCGATCGCGCCAAGGTGAGCATCGCGACGGTGTCCAACGTCATGAACAAGCCCGATCGGGTCAGTCAGGCCACTCGCCAACGGGTGCTGGCGGCGGCCGACGAGCTCGGGTTCGTGCCGAAGGTGCAAGCGGTGACCTTGGCCCGGCGCGGGACGGGGCGGGTCGGCGTCATGGCCCCGTTCACGTCCTACGGGTCGTACCTGCGTCGCTTGTCGGGCGTGCTGACCGCGGCGGCCGAGTTGGAGATCGACGTCGTGGTCTTCGATCACGAGTCGGCCGCGCTGGCTTCTTCGCCGGTGTTGGCCAGCATGCCCATCCATGGGCGGCTGGACGGGCTGATCGTGATGGGCCTGCGGATCGAGGATGCCATCGCGGCCCGGCTTCGAGAGCGGAGTCTGCCGACGGTGGCGGTCGACGCCGACAGCGCGTTGTTCAGCCGAGTCGTGATCGACGACAACGAAGGCGGCCGACTGGCGGCCGCGCATCTGGTGGAGCGTGGGCACCGCCGCGTCGGGTATCTCGTCGAGCGGCAGGTCTCCGACTACGAGTCCCAGGCGATCCGGCGCTTGTCCGGATTCAAGCAGGTCATGGAGGCGGCCGGCGGCGAGGTGGTGATCGCGACCAGCGACAACTCCGTCGCCGACGCGCGGCGGGCGGCGGCGCTCCTGCTCGACGTGGTGGATCGCCCGAGTGCCGTCATGGCGCACCACGACGCACTCGCCGTCGGCGTGCTCCTGGCTGCCCGGGACCGGGAGCTGCGGGTTCCCGGCGATGTCGCGGTGATGGGCTTCGACGACGGCGAGGCGGCGACGGCGGCCGACCTGACGACGGTGCGGCAGCCGTTCGAGGAGTCCGGCAGCACGGCGCTCGGTGTGCTGCTCGGCCACATCGATGGCTCGGATCTGCGTTCGACGACCGTGCTCGACGTTCGCCTGGTCGAGCGCTCCACCACCTGACCTTGATCGGGTACTTTGGCCCCTGAGCTGCGCGAGCACTCAATAAAAGTGCTTTAATGGAAACACTTGACAGGCCTTCTGCGATGAGGTTTCGTGCTTGTAACACGAGCGCGGGAGGCGTCGATGGAGCTGGACGAGGCGGTGCGGACGTTCCTGTCCACCAAGCCGGACTCCGGCGACCCGGACGCGCCGATCGTCCAGCGGCGCAAGGCCATCCACGCCGGGACCGACACGCTGTTCGCGATGTTCGGCCGGCCGGTCGCGGCGGCGCACAGCGAGCAGGACGTCGAGATCGCCGTGGCTGGTGGCCAGATCCGCCTGCGGGTGTATCGCCCGAGCGACGAGATCGGCCTGCCGATCCACGTCTTCCTGCACGGCGGCGGTTTCTGGCTGGGTTCCATTGACGAGGACGTCAACCAGGCGATGTGCCGGGACCGCTGCACGGGCGCCGGCTGTGTAGTGGTCGCGGTGGATTACCGGCTGGCCCCTGAGCACCGCTTTCCGGTCCCGGCGGAGGACTGCTACGCGGGTCTTCGTTGGGCCGTGGAGCACGCCGTCGAGATCGGCGGTGACCCGGCGAACGTGTCAGTCGGCGGGGTCTCCGCGGGCGCGACCCTGGCCGCGGCGGTCGCGTTGCTGGTCCGCGAGCGCGGGACGGCGGACTTGCGTCTGCAACTGCTCGAAGTACCGGCGCTGGACCTGACCCTCGACAGCATGCGCGCATCCGGCGTCGGCGATGACTTCGGCATCACCGTCGACGACATGAGGTTGTGCCAGCAGCTCTACCTGCCGTCCCCCGAGGACGCCTGGAGCCCGCTCGCGTCACCGCTGCGGGCGCAAGACCTCACCGGGTTGCCGAACACCAGGATCATGACGGCTCAGTTCGATCCGCTGCGCCACGACGGCGAACAGTACGCGGATCGGCTGCGGGCGGCCGGCGTCCCGGTCTCCTACAGCTGCTACCTCGGTGCCGTACACGGGTCGCTCGCTCTCACCGGCACCTGGCCCGCCGCACGCACCTGGCAGGACGACCTTCTGCAGTGCCTGCGCGACGCGCACTTTCCTTCGCACGCCTGAACCCACCTATCCCCACACCCCTCAACCGGCGGTGATCCTCGCCGCCGGAAGTTCCGCGATCCTGGAGGCCTGACATGGCTCACGGACCCACCGGCCGACCCCTATTGGCCGCGCTCACCCTTGCCGCACTGGCGGCCACCGCCGCGTGCAGCGCACCCGGCGGCAACTCCGACACGACCGGCGCGAATGCCAGCGCACCCGCCGTCGCCGCCGCGACCTGCGGCACCGCGCCGGTCACCCTGAAGGGCTACTTCGAGACGGGCTTCCCGCTGCCGAAGGACCTTTCCGCCGAGTTCACCAAGCAGTTCCCGAACGTCAAATGGGACATCCGCGAGGACCAGTTCGCGGTGATCACCCAGAACGCTCCGCGCGTCCTCGCCGACGACCCGCCGGATCTGATGCGCCTCCCGCAGGTGTCCGAGCTCGTCAAGGATGGCTTGCTGAAGAACCTCGACGGGTACGCGCAGGGCACCGGCTGGGACAAGTGGCCGGCCTCGCAGCTCGAGCAGATGCGGGTCGGCGCGAGCGGCCAGCGGGGCGACGGTCCGCTCTACGCGATGGGCCTGAACTTCAGCATGACCGGCCTGTTCTACAACAAGAAGCTGGCGTCGCAGATCGGCATGACGCAGCAGCCGGCCACGCTGGCCGACCTCGATGCCGCGCTGCAGAAGGCGAAGGACGCCGGCATCACGCCGATCGACCAGTTCAACGGTGGCGCCACCGGCGGTCTGGCGTTCCCGCTGCAGAACCTGATGACCGCGTACGGCGAGCCTGGACCGATCAACGACTGGATCTTCCAGAAGCCCGGCGCCACCATCGACACGCCGACCAACCTCCAGGCCGTGCAGCACCTGGATAAGTGGATCAAGGCGGGCTACTTCGCCAAGGACATCAACTCGCAGGACTACGCGACGATGATGAGCCGCTTCATCGGCGGCAAGGCCCTGTTCATGTTCAACGGCGACTGGGAGTCGGGCAATCTCGACAAGCAGATGGCCGGAAACGCCGGCTTCCTGCTGATGCCGCCCGCGCAGGCCGGCGGCAAGCAGGCCGCGATGTCGGCGCCGCTGACGTACGGCATCAGCAGCAAGGCCAAGAACGCCGACTGTGCCGCGTTCTTCCTGAACTGGGTGGCCACCAACCAGCAGGCCCGCGATATCGCGGTGAAGGTCGGCGGATCGCACCCGATGGGTCCGGCGGACGCCTACATGCCGGCCGTCCAGGAGGGCACCGTCACGGCGAGCACGCTCGCCGCCGGCGCGACCATCGGCAAGGACAACGGCGCCATGGACTTCATCGCCAACGCGACCGGCGCCATCTACGCGAAGGGCTGGACGCCGCAGTTGCAGAAGCTGGCGGCCGGTCAGCAGACACCGGACGGCTTGCTCAAGTCGGTGCAGAAGGACTACGAGACCCAGGTCAAGAACTAATGTCGGCACCGGTCACGGGGCGGCGTGCGCGACGCGCGCGCCGCCCTCGGGCGGTGTGGCTCGGCTGGCTCTTCGCGGCGCCGGCCATTGTCATGTACGGCACGTTCGTCCTCCGCCCGCTCCTGCTGACGGTGCAGTACTCGCTGTACGACTGGAACGGCATCGGCCCGTCGACCTGGGTCGGTCTCGACAACTACCGGCGGCTGCTGACCGACTCGGAGCTGTTCGCCACGATCGTGCACGCCTTCGAGCTGATCGTGTTCTTCAGCTTCGTCCCGGTGCTGCTGGGCCTGTTCGTGGCGGCCACCATCCGGAACATCGCCGCGAGCCGGCTGGCCACCGTGGCCCGCACGGTGCTGTTCCTGCCCCAGGTCATCCCGCTGGTCGCGGCCGGCATCATGTGGAGCTGGCTGCTCTCCTCGACCGGCCTGGCCAACGAGTTGCTGTCGGCCGTCGGCCTCGACAGCATCACCCGCGCCTGGCTCGGCGAGTTCGACACCGCGCTGCCCGCGGTCGGGGTGATCGGTGCCTGGGTCCTCGTCGGCCTGTGCACGCTGCTGCTGCTCGCCGGGATGAGCAAGATCGACCCGGCGTTGTACGAGGCGGCCCGCCTGGACGGCGCCGGGCCGATCCGCGAGTTCTTCTCGATCACGCTGCCCAGCCTGCGCCAGGAGATCGGCGTGTGCGTGACGGTGACCGTGATCGCCGCGCTCGCCAGCTTCGACATCGTCTACATCGCCACGCAGGGCGGGCCGGGCAACTCCACCATGGTCCCCGGCCTGGAGATCTACTACCTGGCCTTCTCCGAGCGCGAGGTCGGCATGGCATCGGCACTCGCGGTCGCACTGGTCCTGCTCGTCCTCGCCGTCGTCCTTCCGATTCAGCGCCTCACCAGGGACGGATCCCGATGATCGCCACACGTCGCGAGACCCTGATCGGGCGACTCCTGCTCGTCCTGCTGATGGCGATCACCATCGTGCCGTTCATCAGTCTGTTCGTCACGGCCCTGCACCCCTCCGGGACGTACCCGTCGGGACTCTCCTGGCCGGACAGCCCGCAATGGGGCAACTTCCTCGACGCCTTCCGGGCCGCGAACATGGGCAAGCTCCTGCTGTCCAGCAGCCTCATCGTGCTCGGGGTCGTCCCGGCCTCGCTGCTGTTCGGCACCCTGGCCGGCTTCGCCTTCGGGCACCTGCGGATGCCCGGTCACCGGATCGGCTTCCTCGTCTTCGTGCTGGGCCTCACCCTGCCGTTCGAAGGCATCATCACACCGCTGTACTACCAGGTCCGCGACATGGGGCTGCTCAACACCCGCTGGGCGATCATCCTGCCGCTCATCGGGCTGTTCATGCCCTTCTCCGTGATCTGGATGCGAGCCCACTTCGTCACCATGCCCGACGATCTCTCGGAGGCCGCGCGCATCGACGGCGCCAGCACGTGGCAGCTCTTCTGGCGGGTGCACGTACCGCTGGCCATGCCCGCCCTCTCGTCGTTGGCCATCCTGCTGTTCCTGTGGACGTGGAACCAGTTCCTCCTCGCCATCGTCCTGGTCGACGATCCCGCGAAGCGGACCATGGCCGGTGCGCTCGGCGCGTTCCAGGGGCAGTGGGGCACGGACATTCCGCTGCTCTGCGCCGGCGCGCTGCTGATTCTGGTGCCCACGCTGACCGTCTTCCTCATCTTCCAGCGCCGCTTCGTCGCGGCGCTGCTGCAAGGTTCGATCAAGGGCTGATACATGAACGCACCAAACCGGATCGAGCGGTGGCCCACGTGATCACCGATCGAAGCTATACGGACGACGAACGCCGGCACTTCCTGCGCTACACCCGCACCCAGTCGTGGCCGATGCTGCAACGCTTCCCGGTCGACGACGACCTGCACGCCGAGTTGCTCGCCCAGATGCTGGCCAGCACGCCGGAGACCATCCGCGCACTGCTTCATTCGCTGCGCGACGAAACCCGCGCAGCGGCGACCCAGATGCTGGCCGACGACCACTTTCGCAACGCCGTCGCCGCCCTGCCGTTCGGGCCGGAAGACCGGATCGCCGCCGTCGGCGACTCGATCACGGCTGACCGCCTCGGCTGGTTCGAGCTCCTCGCGGCCTCGATCGACCTGACCGGCGTACCCAAGGCAACCTTGATCAATCTCGGGATCAGCGGCAACACCACGGCGGACGTGCTCGAACGCTTCGATCTGCTGGAAGCGGTGCGGCCGACCCGGGTGCTGCTGATGCTCGGCACCAACGACGCCCGCGCACACGGCCGGACCGGCCGCTACCGGATGGCCACCACGGCGGAGACCGGACGCAACCTGCGCGCACTGGTGAACCTCATCACCCAAGACCTGAACGCAGTCGTCACGATCATCACGCCACCGGCCGTCAACCAACAACGCATCGACACCTTCTTCAACGACGCCCCGCTGCACTGGCAGGCCGCCGCGGTGGCCGAAGTGGCCGGAGTCGCCCACCAGACGGCACCGGGCGCCCTCGACCTGCACAAGGCCATTCACGCCCGCGGCACAGAGGACCTACTGGAACCCGACGGCGTCCATCCGACCCTCGCCGGTCAGCGGCTCATCCTGGCCAGCATCGTGGATCATCTCCGCACCGTCGCTTGATGCCGCGCTCACAATCGCCGGGTGGAGCCGCCGCCCTCCAGTGTGGACGCGATTGATCTGGCAACGGTGCCCGCGCTGGCGCGCGGCGGGCTCCTGGAGCAGGCGGGCATCCGCCGCACTCGCTTCCATGACCTACGTCACTCAGGCGCGAGCATCTTCGATGCCCGACGTAGGGGTCGGAAAGGGTTCAGGGACAGTCCCATGTGGGCTGTCCCTGAGGGTTGCTACTAGTGCGCCGCCGAGAACCCGCAGAACATCCCAAACCGATGATCAGCAACTGGGCAAGATCGTGATTGAACAACGCGTCACGCTGTCATCCAGGTAGAACGGCGGGACCCGATCACGCCGACGAGCGGCGGACCAGTCGAACTCCACCGGCGCGTGAGCCGGACTCGCGGATTCGATCTGTCCGCATCGAAGATGCCGGAAGGGGCGACGGTTGTAGCGCGATCATGGAGCAGGCTCGAACCCTCGGCGGGTCACGCCAAGCTTGGGAACGGGATTTGATCAACGCTGACCTGGTCGTTGTCGCCGTGTCGTGGCGTTTGCCCAGCTAGCGGCTCGGCTTCGCTAGCGTCGGGAGGCGGCGCCAAGGACATGGCTTGCGCCGTCGCGGGGGTCCGGTGCACCTTTGCGCGGAGTGATCGGAACCAGTCACCTGCCGACGCAATCGGCCGCCGCCGTTCGACAAGCGGCGGCGGGACACCATCGTGCATTGCCGGGATGGTAAGCATCGTGATCGTGCAGAGTCGGTGAGCACCGTCATTTGCCGACCCGCCCCGGTCGGGCTCTGACGTTGTTGACGACCGAAGTGGCGAAGAGCATGCCGCCGACCAAACCTTCTCATCGTGACGTAAGCCGCGTTTCGCTGCGCCGACCGCGGGTAAGCGGCCAACGTGGGCTCCATCAGGGCGGAAGTGTCATGAAATCCTGGTGGGAGCACAGCGCTGGCGGTAAGCGTGGTGTGCCTGCTCGGAAGGCAGCACAAGCTTCGCGCCGCGCTCATGCTCGGTCGAAGCGGCGGGCGGTCGAATGGGCGCGCGGCCAGCGCGGGGAGCCCCGGCAACCGTCGGGGCACCACTCACCGGCGTCGGGCCGAGGCCTCGTGAGCAGCTCGGTCGCGCTGGGAAGTCTGCCGCGATCGGCGTCTTCGCGCGCTCCGCCGGCAGGCGGTGACCGCCTCACCGAACGGGCGGCGTCGATGCGGGGTTCCGGAGGGGACGACAGGTGAGTCAGGGTACGAGCGGTAACGGAAACGGTTCAACCAGCGGCAAGTTGGTGGAGGGTCTGCGGGACTACGTGGGCGCGCTCGTCGACCATGCTGTGTCCGCCGTGAATGAGCGAATGGGTGAATCCCGCGGCGACGACGGTTCCCGCCATGGCAGGGAGTCGATCAATGAGGGCAGCTCGCCGGCAAATGCGGTTACGGACGACGGCGTGATCCGCGACAGCGAGGTGGTCTCCCAGGACGACCGCGCGGACGACCAGAATTCGGAAGAGGGCGGCCAGGCCAAGGGTGAGAAGGCCAAGAACGAGCCAGCTCGGGACGACCAGACCGTGGAGGACGAGTCGCCCGACGAGGAACCAGCCAAGGTGGCTACCAAGACCGCGACTGAGGTGGCGAAGGAGACCGCGGCTCGAGAGTCAGCGAGGACCGCGACCGAGGTGGCGAAGGAGACCGCGGTCCGAGAGTTAACCAGGACCGCGACCGAGGTGGCGAGGGAGACCGCGACCGAGGTGGCGAAGGAGACCGCGGCTCGAGAGTTAACCAGGACCGCGACCGAGGTGGCGAAGGAGACCGCGGTCCGAGAGTCAACCAGGACCGCGACCGAGGTGGCGAAGGAGACCGCGACCGAGGTGGCGAAGGAGACCGCGACCCGAGAGTCAGCGAGGACCGCGACCGAGGTGGCGAAGGAGACCGCGGTCCGAGAGTCAACCAGGACCGCGACCGAGGTGGCGAAGGAGACCGCGACCGAGGTGGCGAGGAAGACCGCGACCCGAGAGTCAACCAGGACCGCGACCAAGGCGGCGAAGAAGACCGCGACCGAGGTGGCGAAGGAGACCGCGACCGAGGTGGCGAGGAAGACCGCGGCCCGAGAGTCAGCGAAGACCGCGACTGAGGTGGCGAGGAAGACCGCGGCCCGAGAGTCAGCGAAGACCGCGACTGAGGTGGCGAAGAAGACCGCGGCCCGAGAGTCAGCGAAGACCGCGACCGAGGTGGCGAAGAAGACCGCGAACCGAGAGTCAGCGAAGACCGCGACCAAGGCGGCGAAGAAGACCGCGACCGAGGTGGCGAAGGAGACCGCGACCGAGGTGGCGAAGAAGACCGCGGCCCGAGAGTCAGCGAAGACCGCGACCGAGGCGGCGAAGAAGACGGCGCCTCGAAAGTCAACTAGGACGGCGACCGAGGCGGCGAAGAAGACGGCGCCTCGAAAGTCAGCCAGGACGGCGACCAAGGCGGCGAAGAAGACGGCGCCTCGAAAGTCAGCCAGGACGGCGACCAAGGCGGCGAAGAAGACGGCGCCTCGAAAGTCAGCCAGGACCGCGACCAAGGCGGCCAAGAAGACGGCGCCTCGAAAGTCAGCCAGGACCGCGACCAAGGCGGCCAAGAAGACGGCGCCTCGAAAGGCCGCGAAAAGCGGCTAGCCGGCTACTACTCCGCGGCTGGCGCCCGGGGCGGCCTGCGTTGCGTCACGGTAGCTGCTTCCACGGTCGCATTCTCGATACACCTACTACCGGTGCAGCCCGAACCCGACGAACCATGGTCACTTGCCGTGGTTCAAAGACCATCCACCCGCCGCGATGATCGCGGAAGACCGGCTCGTCGAACCGTTGGCCCGGTTCTTCGCTCAACGCATCTTCGGCACCGGCCGCGAGATCTTCCTCGCTGCGGCGGCCGACGCCGATCGCAGCGATGACTCGGTGGACACTCGCACGAGCGTGGCGCGAAGCCATCCAACGCAGGTTCGCGTCGACTGTGGCCGAGCAGCGCAAGGAGAAACAGCTTCTCGAACAGGCTGGCCGAGAGCGGTCAACCTCAACGCGACGCGACGTCAGTGTCTTCGCCGACATCCCCCAGGGCGACATCGACATAACGCGACTCTCCGACGACCAGCAACGTCAGGTCTACGAGGCGTTCCAGCTGGAGCTCCGCTACAACACGATCCGCAACGAGGCCACGATTCGCGTCACGGTCACCAGCGGCACTGCCGCGATGCTTGCTGCGGGGGACGGGGGAGACCGGCCACATTCCGAGACCAAGAAGGGCGGAGACCGAAACTCAGGTTTCGGTTCCCGCCCAACAGGTTTGGAATGCTTTTGGTGCGCCGCCAGGGACTCGAACCCCGAACCCGCGGATTAAGAGTCCGCTGCTCTGCCAGTTGAGCTAGCGGCGCTCGATCGGCAACGACACGTACGTTAGCACGCGCCCAGAGGGATCTTCCAACTGGTGGTGAACGACCGGCCGAACGCCTCAAACACCCTCATATATCTCCACGTAGTGTCGGTAGTTGTCGGCGATCAGGCCGATCACCTCGGCCTCGGTCATCTCCCTTGCCAGGAGGGCCTGGAGCGGGTCCTGCCAGATGCTGCGGCCGATCGCGAAGCCCAGAGAAACCCCGCCGGTGCCGCTGCCCGCAACCAGCGGTCCAGGTCCTCCGGCGGCGCGTCTCGGCCCAGCACCACGCACTGCACGTTGTTGCGACCGCCCTGCCGGGCCGTTGCCAGCACCTGGGTGGCGTCCGCGGTCGTGTTCAGGCCCTCGATCTTCCAGATGGCCGGCTCCACGCCGGCGGCCTGCATCTCGCCGATGATCCGTACCGTCAGCTCGGGTCGAAGATCGTCGTCGTATCCCGCCGACTCCTCGGCCGGGGTCGGTGGGACCAAGAGCTCCAGCAGGAGGTCCCGACCCGCACTGGTGAGCACCGACGAGACGGTCGCCAGGTCGTCCATCTGGCGCGTGCGGGCCCGTACCTCGAATGACGGGTTGTCGCGCACCAGGATCTTGACGTAGCGCGGGTCGAACGCCTCCACGTGTTCCAGCCAGCGGCCGTCGCCCAGGTTGCCGTACTCCAGGGTGAACCATTCCTGGTCCGATTTTTCGATCGGCATGGCCAGGGTGATGCCCGTCGCCTTGGCCGCTCGGGCCACCTGCTCGCCGTAGCGTTCGTCGACCAGGACCGCGGCTTTCGACCGGTCGGCGCCCCGGCTGAGGGCATCGACCAGGCCCTGGTAGATCAGGTTCTTTCCATCGACGATCCGCTTGGTCTCGGCGGGGTTCGGATCACCCTTGATCTTGTACACCTGGGTGGCGAACGAGTCCCGGTGATCCATCGCCAGTAGATAGAGTGCCATGATTCCCCCGAATGCCACCAAATCCACCCTCAGCATGCACAAAGGGGCGCTGACCTGGGATTACTTCGGAGAAATAGCCGCTACTGCGAGGTTCCGACCGGTTCGCGCCCCAGGGTTACCCATGTGGCTGAGGCGCGGAGTGGACGCCATCTGGCACCCTGCCGGATCGAGGTACATAGCGGGTGTGGCTGGGGCACGATGACCCCAAGGTTGCGAAGGAACGGGGACATCTAATGGGCCGGTTCGTGACACGTAAAGCAGCCATCGGGAAGATCCTTGCCGCCGCGGCGGCCGGGGCTCTCGCACTCACCCTCGTCACTGCCTGCGGCAACGACCAGCCGAAGGCGCCCACGTTCGTCAACAACAACCAGGCGGCGGCGCCGTCCGCCTCGCCGACCGCGCCACCGGTTCCGTTCGAGTTCGCGGTCACGCCGGCCGACAAGAAGAAGAACCTGCCGGTCAGCACCGAGATCGGCACCAGCGTCAAGGGCGGCGAGATCACCAGCGTCGCGCTGACCGACAAGGCGGGCAAGGCGGTCAAGGGCACCCTGCGCGAGGACAAGTCGTCGTGGGTGCCGAGCGCGCCGCTCAAGTACGACACCGACTACACCGCGACCGTGGTCGCCACCAGCGCGGCCGGGCAGGCCGAGACGAAGAAGGTCTCGTTCTCCACGCGGGGCAAGTCGGGCAACGACATCGGCTCCGGCATGTACCTGTTCAACGGCAAGACGTACGGCGTCGCCATGCCAGTCGTGATGGAGTTCAGTCCGGGCATCCCGAAGAGGGACCGGGCCGCCGTGCAGCGCCGGCTGTTCGTGCAGACCGACCCACCGCAGCCGGGTGTCTGGCACTGGGTCAGCAGCGGCACGCAGGCGTACTACCGCGGGCCCGACTACTGGCAGGCCGGCACGAAGATCACGGTGCGGGCGGCGCTCGAGGGAATCCCGCTGTCCAACGGCCGCTTCGGCGACCAGGACCGCAGGGCGACGGCCAAGATCGGCGACAAGTTCGTAATGAAGGTCGAGAACAAGACCAAGAAGATGCAGGTCTTCAAGAACGACAAATTGGTCAAAACGTTCCCGGTCAGCCTTGGTAAGCCCAGCACGCCCTCGTCCAGCGGCACGCTGATCGTGATGGACAAGCAGGAGCACACGGTCTTCGACACCTTCGCGGAGCTCGGCCCGGAAGAGGGTTACCGCACCGACATCGACTTCGCGCAGCGGCTGACCTGGGGTGGCGAGTTCATCCACTCGGCGCCGTGGTCGGTGGGCGACCAGGGCGTACGCAACGTCTCGCACGGCTGCGTCAACCTCGCCCCGCAGAACGCGAGCTGGTTGTTCGGCCAGACCAAGGTGGGCGACCCGATCACCATCAAGGGCACCGAACGCAAGCTCGAGCCCGGCAACGGCTGGACCGCCTGGAACCTGTCGTGGGCCGACTTCGTCAAGGGCAGCGCGTTGCCGGTTCCGGACAGTCTGAAGTCGCCGGGTTCGACCGGTAACGCCACGCCGACACCGACGCCTACCGATTAAACCTCTTTCGGGTACCGTTGCTCAGCTCGATCGTTCGTACACTCGTCTGCGTGTTACCGCACACGGCACGAAACCGTGAGGTGTTCCGAAGCGTCTTTCGGGCAACATGACTGCGGTACACGGACCTGTGAGGGGATCTCATGTTGAGCAGCCGAGGGTGGCGTCCCACTCGCCGACGTGGCGTCATGCTGGCGGCAGTCGCCATGGCCGGGTTGCTGTCCGTCACCGCGGGTTGCACCAAGAGTGGCAACGCGGCGTGGTCGGACGGAGCGAAGCCGGGTTCGTCGCAGTCGGCCGAGCCTGACACCAAGGCCAAGGCGGCGATCACCGAGCCCGCCGCCGACGCGAGCGACGTGCCGGCCTCGACCGCCATCGCGTTCGACACCACCGACGCGGTCGAGACCGCGGTCGAGCTGAAGTCGTCGGACGGCGAGAGCGTCAAGGGCACCCTCTCCGCGGACAAGAAGAGCTGGCTGCCGACGGGCGCCCTCGAGTGGGGCGCGAGCTACACCGCGACGGTGACCGCGACCGGCGACGACGGCAAGGCCGCGACGGCCGAGAGCACTTTCAAGGTCATGGCCAAGCCGGGCAACACGGTCGCGGTGAGCAGCTTCCTCGGCGACGGCGCCGTGGTCGGCGTCGGCATGCCGATGATCGTCAAGTTCGGCAAGGCGATCCCGCAGGACTACCGCGACGACGTGCAGCGACGAATGAAGGTCACCGCGACGCCGGCGCAGGAGGGCACCTGGGCGTGGATCAGCCCGACTGAGATCCACTTCCGCCCCAAGGAGTTCTGGCAGGCCAACACCAAGGTCCACTACAAGCTCCAGACCGGCGGCCTCCCGCTGGGCAACGGCTCGTTCCTCCGCAACGACCTCACGGTGGATCTGAAGATCGGTCCGGCCCTGGTCATGACGGTCAACAACAGCACCAAGCGAATGACGGTCACCAAGGACGGCAAGGTCATCAAGACCATCAAGGTCAGCCTGGGCAAGAAGAGCACCCCGTCGTCGACCGGCACGATGATCGTGATCGAGAAGAAGCGCAAGACGGTCTTCGACACCTTCGAAGAGCTCGGCCCGGAAGAGGGCTACCGCACCGACATCGACTTCGCCCAACGCCTGACCTGGGGCGGCGAGTTCATCCACGCGGCGCCGTGGTCCGAGGGCCAACAGGGCACCACCAACGTCTCCCACGGCTGCGTCAACGTCTCGATGAAGGACGGCGAGTGGCTCTTCGGCCAGACCCGCATCGGTGACCCGATCACAGTCAAGGGCACCGAACGCAAGCTGCAAAACGGAAACGGCTGGACGGACTGGAACATGACCTTCGCGGAGTACGCGGAGCTCAGCGCCATCCCCCTTTCTGACCAGTAGCTTTCCCGGGTCCGCGGTGGTGCGGACCGTTGCTCCCGCCGGAGACCGGGTCGGGCCCTTGGGGGCCCGACCCTGCCAGGTCCGCGGTTGGCGAACCCAGATCCGCGGGTCAATGCCGCGCCGGGTTGTGCCTCGAACCTGAGCTGCGGACAACGGCCACGCGTCAACCCCACCCGCGCCCGACGGCAAAGCGACGCGAAAGCCCGTGTGCCGTGGTTTGAGTCTGCGCCGAGGTTCGGCGCGCCCAAGGCCGTCCAGCGCCACTGTCCCGGCCAAGCCGGCGTCCGGGATCGCCAATGGAGGCCAAGCCCAGGAGACGGCGCGCCCGCGGCGTGGTCAGGCGTTTGAGAAGGCTGCTATGCGCCGGCGATGTCGCGGCCGGCGAAGGCTGCTAGGCGGTCGTATAGGTGGGCTTCGGCGGAGATCGTGACCTCGGGCCCGAAGGACTTGCCTTCGCTTTCTGAGCCGCGGAACTGGGGGAGCATTGTGCCGCGCATCCAGTCGAGGGCTAGTTGGCCTACCTCCGGGTCCAGGTCTGTCGATTGGGCTGTTGCCCGGGCCAGATCCCACGCGTGCACGGCGAACTCGGCTGTCTGTAGGTCGACCGGGAACCGGGCCGGCACCTCACCCATCCCCGGCAACGTGACGGTGCCCGACAGGTCGCCTGCCTGGCGCCACACGTCGAGCAGGTCGGCGGCCCCCGACCGGAACAAGGCGGGCCGGTCAGCAGCCGGCGCCGGGCTGGCGGCGGTTGACCAGTCGGCTGTGCCACCGGCAGCCGCAACGCTGAACTGGCGTAGGTCGTGCACCACGTGATCGCCGAGCTGCGCGACCGTCCACGAACGGCACGGGCTCGGCAGGGTTTCCTGGTCGGCGCGGACGTCCGAGAGCACCTTGCCCACCTGGTCCAGCGCACGTTCCAACAGCGCGAGCGGATCGTTGTCCACCGTTGACTCACTCATGTCCGGAAGACAACCACACACCTACGACATTTCGAGGGCCGAGCGGACCGAGGGCCACGAGCGGAGTACCTCAGCCACGTCGGGGTCCGCCGACCCGATTGCCGATGCATGAGCCCGCGCCAGGACGTCGTCGACCGCGACCACGGCGCCCGTGTCCGCCGAGGCGACCGCGCATAGGACCATCGCCAGGCTCATCACGTTCGCATGCACGGCCGTTGCTGGCCGCCGGCCCGTGCGCAGCGCCTCGACGAAGACCGACAACGACGCACTGATGGTCTCCAGCAACGTGTTGGCGTCGGCCGGAGAGCGGTCGCCGTCCCAGAACGCCGTTCCAGAAGAGGCCACCGCGCGCCAGTTTCCGTTCCACGATGTGTCGCCGCCGTCGGCGCACCAGGAAGCCAGGTACGAGTAGCGGGCGCCGGACGCGAAACGGAACAGCGCGTTGGCCGACGCGTCACCGGCGTACCAGCTCCACGACGGGTTGTACGCGTCGCAGTAGACCGAGACCGGCTCGTCGTCCAGCAGGTAGCGCGCCGTGTCGAAGGCGTGGATGGCCATGTCCAACAGAAGCGGATGCGCCATCGTCTCGCGGAAGCCGCCGAACCGGGCACCTCGATAGAACTCCGTGGTCAATGAACCGACCGGCCCCAGAGCAGAGAGCCGCGACTTGAACCCAAAAAGATTCCGCTCGAAGCGCCGCGACTGGCTCACCACGAACAGCGACCCCGTCAACGACGACAACGCGGCCAACGTCAACGCCTCAGGCAGCGTCGAGGTCAGCGGCTTCTCGCCCAGCACCGGCAGACCCAACCGCAACGCCGAGCGAGTGACGTCGAAATGCGCCGAGGGCACCGTGGCGTTCACGACGAAGTCCGCACCGGAGGCGACCTCCGACAGGGTGGTCGCCGACGGAACACCCTGAGCCGCGCGCGCCGCGGCCGCCAAGTCGAGATCGACCACCGCGGCCAGCGACACATCAGGGCTGGCCGCGATCGCGGCCAGCCACTCGGTGCCCATCGCCCCAGCACCGACCACCACTGCCCGAAGAGGACTCACGGCGTCACGAACCAGTCGGGCGCCGCGTACGCGATCGGTGTCGTGGAGCGCGGCCCGGCCGGCGCCGCCCAGACGGCCGCGTTGGCGAGCACCCGGCGTACGTCCGGATGGTGGTAGACCGGATAGTCCTGGTCACCAGGGCTGAAGTAGAAGATCCGGCCGCGGCCGCGGCGCCACGCGCACCCGCTGCGGAACACCTCGCCCCCGGTGAACGAGCTGACGAAGACGAGCTCGTCGGGCGCGGGGATGTCGAAGAACTCGCCGTACATCTCCTGGCTGGGTATCTCGATCGGGCTCGGGACGCCAGCAGCGACCGGATGCGCCGGATCCACCGTCCACACCAGCTCCCGGTCGTCGCCGTTGCGCCAGCGCAGCGCGCAGCTCGTACCCATGAGCCGTTTGAAGATCTTGGACCAGTGGCCGGAGTGCAGCACGACCAGGCCCATCCCGGCGAGCACCGCCTCCTGCACCCGGTCGACCAGGTCGTCGCTCACCTCGTCGTGGGCGATGTGCCCCCACCAGGTCAGCACGTCGGTCGAAGCCAGCAGCGACGCCGGCAGACCCTGGTCCGGATCGTCGAGCGTGACGCAGCGGACGGCGACCGCCGCCCCCGCGTACTCGGTGATGCCCGAAGCGATCGTCGCGTGCATGCCGTCGGGATAGTGGGAAGCGACGTTGACGTCGCGTTTTTCGTGGCGACCCTCGCCCCACACCGTCACCCGGATCGGTTCATCAGCCATCGGCGCTCGCTTCGTCGTTGGAAACGGGTTACCCGGCATTCTCTGCGAGCGACGTCGACCCCGCCACCAGGGCGTCCATCAGCAGGTCGAGCAGTCGGCCGGCCTGGGCGCGCTGGTCCGGCGCGCCGGCCGCGAGGGCGATGCCGGACAGACTGATCAACACATCGTCGGCGGGTACGTCGGTGCGAAGGCTGCCGTCGGCCCCGCCCGCGGCCAGGAACAGGTCGAGCGCGTCGTCGAGCATGTCCCGGCTCTGCGCATAAGGGTTGGTGCCCGCCGCGATCACCGTCCGCAGTGCATCGGTCATCCCGATCTTCGTGGTCATGTAGTCGACGAACCGAGCCATCCACGCCCGGAGCGCCGCAGCCGGCGGTTGCTCCGTCAGGAGCACCGGGGCGGCCGCGCAGACCGCGACGAGCTCGCTGCGGTAGGCCGCCTCGATCAGCGCCTCCCGGGTGGGGAAGTGCCGGTAGACCGTCCCTACCCCGACACCGGCGTCCCGGGCGATCGCCTCGATGGTGGCGCCCGGCCCGGCACCGGCGAAGGCGCGGACCGCGGCGGCGAGCACCCGGTCGCGGTTTCGCCGGGCGTCCGCACGCAGCGGCCGTTCGTCGGCGGCAGACGGCATGTGGCCCCCCTCACTGAGAAACAGGTGCTAACCGGAACGCATTCCGATTAGCCTGGGCGAACCGGAATGCGTTCCGGTTCCACCGTAGTCCCGACGGGAGCACGCCATGAACGCGTCATCGACCACCAACGAGATCCTCGCGGGCATCGACCTGAGCGCCAAGCGGGCGATCGTCACCGGTGGTGGTCAGGGCATCGGGTTCGAGACCGCCCGCGCGCTGGCGGCCGCCGGTGCCGAGGTTCTGCTCACGGCTCGGGGCCGTAGCGCCGCGACTGCCGCGGCCGCCGAGATCGCGGCGAAGACGGGCAATCCAGCGGTACGCGGGACGTCGCTGGAGCTCACCGACGGCGCCTCAGTCGCCGGCCTCGTCGCAGGCTGGACGGGACCCTTGCACATCCTGATCAACAACGCCGGCATCATGGCCCTGCCCGAGCTGCACCGCACCGCCGAGGGCTGGGAGCTGCAGTTCGCGACCAACCATCTCGGCCACTTCGCCCTGGCCACCGGCCTTCATCGGGCGCTCGCCGCAGCCGGCGGGGCGCGGGTTGTCGCGGTGAGCTCCAACGGCCACCGCACCTCGCCGGTGGTCTTCGGCGACATCAACTTCACCAGCCGGGCGTACGACCCGTGGCTGGCCTACGGCCAGTCGAAGACGGCCAACGTGCTGTTCGCCGTCGAGGCCGCGAGCCGTTGGGCGGACGACGGCGTCGTGGCGAACGCCCTGATGCCCGGCGGTGTGCGGAGCAATCTGCAGGCACCGCAGCTCGCCAACGTCACCCCCGAGATCCAGGCGGTCTTCGACAGCTATCCGTGGAAGACGGTCGAGCAGGGCGCGGCCACCTCGGTGCTGCTGGCCGCCTCGCCGCTGGTCGATGGGGTCACCGGCCGCTATTACGAGGACTGCGCGCCGGCGGTGCTCACTATGGACCCGGACGCACAGAACGGCGTACGCCCGCACGCCCTCGACCCCGAGGACGCCGCCCGCCTGTGGGAAGTGTCCCGAGAGCTGCTCAGCGCGCGCTAGCGGCGGGTGTGCGGCGGGCCAGCCGTCGCTCGAGGTCGAACCTGATCGGGCCGCCCACCTTGACCACGTCCCGGCCCAGCAGCCCGTTGATGAGCGCGGCGGACGACCCGTACCAGGCGATCAGTGCGGTGATGACGCCCAGATAGCCGCCGACCCGAACCGCCGTGCTGTTGTCGACGAAGAAACCGATGCAGAGCACGACCTCCGTGACGCCGAGGAAGAAGAACAGCGCGAACCACGTCTCGTTGATTTGGCTCGACCACAGCAGCAGATAGAAGTTGAACAACGCGAACGCCAACAGGATCCAGGCGAGGTCGTTGCGTTGTGCCGCCGCGTCCGCGCCTGGTGCGACCAGGGTGAAATACAGCGACAGTCCGAAGTAGAACGCGGCGTACATCGAGAACGTGACCGTCCCGAACAGGTTGCGGTTGCGGAAGGACCACATCCCGGCCAGCAGTTGTACGAGGCCGCCGGCCACGAAGCCGAAGCTCAGCCACGCGGTCGTGCCACTGGTCCAGCCGGCGTTGAACACCGAGAACAAGAAGGTCGACAGCGCGAACGCGGCCAGCCCCATGGGTACGGCGTCCACGACTCCGCCGGCTCGAGGTTCGGCTTCGCCGGCGGAAAGTCGGGCAGAAGGCGTGCGCGGGTCAGCGTCGGTCATTGCGATCCCCTCGTCAGACGTGCGCAATTCCGACTATTCCACTGGGTCGGAGCCGCTGGCCAGGGTCCGCCGCTTTACGGGACGGGATGGGTGGATGTGGCGTCCGCGGCCCGTTCGGCGATTAGCGTCGCCACGCCGTCGAGGATCCGGGCGAGGCCGAAGTCGAGCGCCTGGTTCTGCTGGCCGCCCGCGCGCGCGGCCGACACCGCCGCGCTCAGCGCCGGAAACCGATCCTCTCGGCCCGCGACCAGCGCGGCGATCCCTTCTTCCAGGGCGCCCTCGGCATCGGCGGGCATGCCCGCCGTCTGCTGCGCCAGGCTCCGCACGTGGCCGGCCAGGGTGGCCGCCACGTCGAGCATCTCCGCTCCCCGCAACCCGGTGCCGCCCAGAGCGGCGACCGCCGCCTCCATCCAGCCGAGCTCGTTGGGCCCGATGACACGGGCTCCGACCGCCGCCTCCAGCGCCCAAGGGTGGGCGGCCAACGCCGCGAAGAGCGCATGGGACCAGGCATCCAGCGCGGTACGCCAGTCGTCGCCATCCCGGGCCGGTGGGCCGCCGATCCCGATGTCGAGCATCAGCGCGACCAGCTCGGCCTTGCCCGGCACGTAGCGGTAGAGCGCCATCTTGGTCACGCCGAGCTGGTCGGCGACCCGCTGCATGGTGACGGCCGCGAGGCCGTCCGAGTCGGCGATCGCGATGCCCGCGCGGGCGATGTCGTCCAGCGTGAAGGCCGGCCGAGGGCCCCGCCTTGGCCCCGCCGGGGGGCCCCACAACAGCTTCTCCATCGTCGCCACCTTAAGGGTTTGCCGCCGAGCGAAACTGCGTCTATCGTAAACAGCATCCGATGGACACAGTAAGGAGAGGACAAAAATGAGGGTTCTGATCTCCGGCGCGGGCATCGCCGGGCCGGCGCTGGCCGGCTGCCTCGCCGACGCCGGTGCCGAGACCACCGTGGTGGAGGTGGCGCCGAGGCTGCGCACCAGTGGCTTCGCCGTCGACTTCCGGGGTCCGACACACCTGCGGGTGCTGGAGCGGCTCGGCGTGCTCGACGACATCAAGGCCGTCCAGACCCACGGCGGCGCGATGCGGACAGTCGACGCGGCGGGAAAGACGATCTTCGAGCTTCCGGCCGAGTTCGCGGGAGGCGACGTCGAGATCCGCCGCCGGGACCTGACCGCGGTGCTGCACCGGCGCAGTGCCGACCGCACCCGTTACGTCTTCGGCGACTCGATCGTCGCGCTGCACGACGGCCGTGCCGGGGTCGAGGTCCAGTTCAGGAGCGGCAACAGCGGCACGTACGACGCGGTGGTCGGCGCCGACGGCATCCACTCGACGGTCCGGCGGCTGGCCATGGGGCCGGAGGAGCGGTTCGTGAAGCACCTCGGCTACCACATCGCCGGTTGGGACGTGCCCAACGACCTGGGTGCGTTGACCGTCGCGCAGCAGTACAACGTGCCTGGGCGGATGGCCAGCGTCGCCGCCGACGACCGCGACCCGACCCGGGCCGGAGCGCTGGTGGTCTGGGCGTCCAAGCCCCTCGGCATCGGCTGGCAGGATCTCGACGCGCAGAAGCGCGCGGTGCACGCCACGTTCGACGGGCTCGGCTGGCACGTTCCGCGGTTGCTGTCGGGGCTGGCCGATGCGCCGGACCTCTACTTCGACGCGATCAGCCGGGTCTCCGTGCCGACGCTGCACAAAGGACGGATCGCGCTGCTCGGCGACGCCGCGTGGGGCGTGACCCTCGGCGGCATGGGGGTCGGCACAGGCGTGGTCGGTGCGTACGTGCTGGCCGGCGAGTTGGCCCGCGCCGGCGGCGACGTCACGGCCGCGTTCGCGGCCTACGAGAAGCGGATGCGGTCGTACGCGGGGCGCTGGCAGAAGGGCGCGAGCCCAGGTCATTTCCTCGCCCCGGCGAGCCGCACCGGGCTGTGGCTGCGCAACACGATGTTCCGCCGGGCGGCGGTCAGGCGGCTACTGGTCAGTAGTTCGACGGCCCTGGCCAGCGCGTCCGACCTGCCGGACTACCCCTGAGGCGCGGATCACAGCGCACCCAGCGCCCCGCTCGCGTTAGCGTTTCTGACGGCTGTCAGATCTGACGGCTGTCAGAAAGCTCAGAACGGGGTACGACAATGAGCCTTCCCTTCCAGGACGCGGTCGCCGACGACCCGCGCTACACCAAGCGCGGTGCCATGTTCGTGCCGGCCGGTCAGGGCATCCAGCGCTGGGTCGCCGGCGACATGTACTCGGTCAAGGCCAGCGCCAAGACCACCAACGGCCTCCTCGGCTTTGTCGAGGCATCGGTGCCGCCCGGCGGTGGACCGGTCGCGCACGTCCACAACCGCGAGAGTGAGGCGTTCTACCTCCTCGACGGCGAGCTCGAGTTCCTCGACGGGGACGAGACCCACACCGCGCACACCGGAGACTTCGTCTTCGTGCCGCCGGGCGTCCGCCACCGGTTCAAGAACAAGGGCGTGCACACCGCCAAGCTGCTTTTCCTGTTCAGCCCCGGCGGCGCGGAGGAGTCGTTCGTGGTGGGTGGTGACGAGCCCGTGCCGGGCGAGCCGATCCCGGCCTGGGACGGGCCGCGGTTCCAGAAGATGTTCGAGGACATCAGCGGGCTCGACCTCCAGGTCGACATCCTTCCGGAGGACTGACACGCGGGTCCCCCGTTCGGGGGCACGTCTGCCGGCCGGCCAACGTCGTTAGGCCCAAGGCTGGTTGGCAGACGACCCCGGGGGCCCGTTTTGACGTCCGTAGTTCCAAAGCCCATCGTGACGCGTCCATGGCCGGTGCGGGACCAGCCGCACGGGAATGCCCTCTCGCGGCTGATCCGCACCACCGACGCGAAGCAGATCGGGATCCTGTACCTCACGACGAGCTTCGGGTTCTTCGTCGCCGGCGGGATCATGGCGCTGTTGATGCGCGCCGAGCTCGCCCGGCCCGGCATGCAATTCCTGTCGCCGGAGCAGTACAACCAGCTCTTCACGATGCACGGCACGATCATGCTGCTGCTGTTCGCGACCCCGATCCTGTTCGCGTTCGCGAACTTCGTCGTGCCGTTGCAGATCGGCGCGCCGGACGTCGCGTTCCCGCGACTCAACGCGTTCGCGTACTGGCTCTACCTGTTCGGCGGCTCGCTGGTGCTGCTCGGGTTCTTCACCCCGAGCGGGGCCGCCGACTTCGGCTGGTTCGCGTACACGCCGCTCAGTGACGTGGAGAACTCGCCGGGCATCGGCCCGAACATGTGGGTGATCGGCCTGGTCATCTCCGGTCTGGGCACGATCCTCGGCGCCGTCAACATGATCACCACGATCGTGACGCTGCGGGCGCCGGGCATGACCATGTTCCGGATGCCGATCTTCACCTGGAACATCCTGGTCACCAGCCTGCTGGTCATCATGGTCTTCCCGCTGCTGGCTGCGACGTTGTTAGCGCTCGGCGCGGACCGGATCCTGGACGCGAAGGTGTTCGAGCCGTCACACGGCGGTCCACTGCTCTGGCAGCACCTGTTCTGGTTCTTCGGCCATCCCGAGGTCTACATCGTCGCGCTGCCGTTCTTCGGCATCGTCACCGAGGTCATCCCGGTCTTCTCTCGCAAGCCGCTGTTCGGCTACAAGGGTCTGGTCGGCGCGACGATCGCGATCGCGGCGCTGTCGATGAGCGTGTGGGCGCACCACATGTTCGCCACGGGCCAGGTGCTGCTGCCGTTCTTCAGCTTCCTCAGTTATCTGATCGCGGTGCCGACCGGGGTGAAGTTCTTCAACTGGATCGGCAGCATGTGGCGCGGCCAGATCACGTTCGAGACGCCGATGCTGTTCTCCATCGGCTTCCTGGTCACCTTCCTGCTCGGTGGGCTGACCGGTGTGCTGCTGGCCAGTCCGCCCGTCGACTGGCACGTCTCCGACTCGTACTTCGTGGTGGCGCACTTCCACTACGTGCTATTCGGGACGATCGTGTTCGCCGTCTACTCCGGTGTGTACTTCTGGTTCCCGAAGATGTTCGGCCGCATGCTCGACGACCGGCTGGGCAAGATTCACTTCTGGCTGACGTTCATCGGGTTCCACACCACGTTCCTGGTGCAGCACTGGCTGGGCAACGAGGGCATGCCCCGGCGGTACGCGGACTACCGGCCGAGCGACGGCTTCACCACGCTCAACGAGATCTCCACGATCGGCGCGTTCATCCTGGGCGCTTCGACGCTGCCGTTCATCTACAACTGCTGGAAGGCGTACAAGGCCGGTCCCGTGGTGTTGGCCGACGACCCGTGGGGGCACGGCAACTCGCTGGAGTGGGCGACCTCCTCGCCCCCGCCGTTGCGCAACTTCGACCGGATGCCGCGGATCCGCTCCGAGCGCCCCGCGTTCGACGAGAAGTTCCCGGAGCTCGCCGCCGGTCCACAGTCGATCGCCGGTCCGCCGGAGGGTGGCGCCAAGCCGTTCAGCCGCGAGTCCGACGGCGGAGCCTCGTACCCGGAGGACAAGTCCCGGCGTTGAGGCCGACCGCGGACCAGACATCGAAAAATTTCGTTAGGTCTATTTACTGTTAGGTTTGTTTACCTTACTCTTTGGGCCAAGAAGGGATCGGTATCGCTCTATGAAGTGAGGAGGACTTCATGCGTAGACGCATCATGCTTCCGGTGCTGACGGTCACCGCCCTGCTGGTCTCGATGTTCCTGGCCGCGCCGGCTCAGGCGCACGGCTACATCTCCTCACCACCCAGCCGACAGGCCAACTGCGCGCAGGGCCGGGTCGCCAACTGCGGCGACATCGTGTACGAGCCGCAGAGCGTCGAAGCGCCCAAGGGCTCCATGCAGTGCAACGGCGGGGGCAGCAGGTTCTCCGTCCTCAACGACAACAGCCGCGCCTGGCCCGCGACCTCGGTCGGCCAGAGCGTGACGTTCAACTGGGTCATCACGGCCCGGCACGCCACCAGCACCTGGGAGTACTTCGTCGGCGGCAGCCGGATCGCCGTCTTCGACGACCACGGCGCCCAGCCCGGCGCGACCAAGTCGCACAACGTCAGCCTCGGCGGCCGCACCGGCCGGCTCACCGTGCTGGCCCGGTGGAACGTCGCCGACACCGCCATGGCGTTCTACGCCTGCGTCGACCTCCAGGTCGGCAGCGGTGGCGGCGGTGGGACCAACCCGCCGCCTCCGCCGCCCCCGACGAACTGCGGCACCGCCTGGAGCGCGAGCGCGGTCTACAACGGCGGCGCGATCGTCTCCTACAACGGCCGCCGCTGGCAGGCCCAGTGGTGGACGCAGGGCGAGACGCCCGGCACCACCGGCGAGTGGGGCGTCTGGCGCGACCAGGGCGCCTGCTCCTAAGAAATGGAGTGGCCCGCGCCGTCTCGGCGCGGGCTGCTTGCTCCGCACCCACATACGCACCACCTGTCGGGCTGGGTGGTGCGTATGTGGGTGCAGAGCAAAGGCCACCGGGAAGGAGCCCTGGGTGTACGGACGACGCGTGTTCCTCGCGGCGGTGGTGCTGCTCGTGGCGGGCTGTGCCGGCCCGACGCCCGCCGCGCAACCACCGTCCTACAACGACACTGACGTGATGTTCCTGCAGATGATGCTGGCCCACCACGAGCCGGCCGCGAAGCTGCTGGCGCTGGGGGAGAAGCAGGCCAGCGCGCCTGAGGTCACGGCCGTGGCGACGGAGATCGCGACCACGCAGGCGGCCGAGGCGGCCACCATCCGGGACCGGCTCGCGAGCTGGGACGAGCCGCTGGTCTCCACCGCGCACGCCGGCCTGCACGAGGCGCACGGCGGTCTGCCACTGCTCGACGACGCGGAGCTGCTGCGGCTGGCCGGACTGACCGGGGGCGAGTTCGACACCACCTTCCTCACGATGCTGATCGGACATCAGCACGGCGCGGTGGAGCTTGCCCGCATGGAGACCGCGTCCGGCGTCGACCCGCCGACGCGGGAGCTGGCGACCCGCACCGACGAGACCGTCCGCACCCAGATCCAGCAGTTGCTCCGAATGGTCAGCTAGAAGACCACGCGGGCCGCTGAGAGCGGGCTGTCCTTCGGGAGTTCGACACCGTCGCGACCCGAGAGGTGCAGCATCATCGCCATCGTGTCGGCGGTTACCGACTCGACCGGTGCGCCGCGCCCGATCGCCCAGACGCCGCCGGCCGGCCCGGTCAGCTCGAGCCGCAGCGGCGGACGCTGCCAGCCCTGGTCCAGCTCGCGGACCACCTGGCTGACGATCTCGTGGTCGTGGTCGTCCACGTCGAACACCCCGCCGGACGCCCGGGTCAGTTCCATGCGGTGCATCCAGGTGTCGCGCGGCAGGATCACGTCGGCCAGGTAGCCGAGGTTCGACTCCTGCAGTGGGGACTCCGGGAAGAACCGCAGGGTCGAGATCCGCCGGAACAGCCCCGGCATCAGCCGGATCCGCTTGAGCGCCACCGGGCCGTTCCGCTGCAGGTGGGCGAAGAGCTCGGCGGGCGGCAGCCCACCCAGCTCGTCGATCTGCACCTGGTTGTGCCCGTCTAGGGCGATCTTGTCCGGGTAGCGGCGGCGCGCGACCCGCAGCCGGTGCAGCAGCACCGTCGGCTTGCTGAGCTCCTCGTACTGCCCGCAGACGTGGGCGACGACGTCCTTGACCGTCCAGTCCGGGCAGTCTGTGGGCCTGGCCCAGTCGGTGTCGTCGAGGGACGCCAGCGCGGCGCCGAAGGCGCGTAGCTCCGCCGCGGCCACCTCCGCGGCCCGGCGCCGGCTCAGCGACTGCGGTCGGGTGTCGATTGCCATCGCGATCACCTCTCTCTTAGAAAGCTAAGCGCGACACGCCAGGCTTTCGCGCCGAATCCGACCAAGTTCCGTGATTCGCCTTTTATGCGAAGTTTCTCTGCATATATTCGGCCCTGGGAGTGTTGTGAAGGGAGAAACCAATGGGGAAACTGCGCACGAGGGTGGGCTTGGGCGCGGCGGTGGTCGGGTTCGCGCTGGCGCTGAGCTCGCCGGCGTTCGCGGACGGTGCTCGCTTTCAGATCACCAGTCCGCAGACCGGCTCGACCATCTCGAACACGCCGACCGTGAGGGGCATCGGGCAGCCTGGCGCCCGGGTCGCGGTCGAAGCGCTCAGCCAGCGGAACAACGACAACAACCACTGGAACAACGGCAACGGCCAGCCTGGCAACAACGGTCCGGGCAACAACCAGCCGGGCAACGGTCCGGGCAACAACGGTCCGGGCAACAACGGTCCGGGCAACAACCAGCCCGGCAACGGTGCCAGCAACGGTCCGGGTAACAACCAGCCCGGCAACAACGGCAACCAGTGGAATAACGAACGGCCGACAGAGAGCGACGCTGCCGCGGCCGGCACCTGCAACACCACGGTCGGCCAGAACGGTTACTGGTCGTGCACGATCTCGCCGCGCCTGCGGCCGGGGACCTACCGGGTAGTCGCGCGGCAGAGCATCCCGGGCGGCGGCAACGAGGTCTCCTCCGTCGACAACCTCACGGTGCCCGGCGGCGCGCTGCCGGTCACGCCGGGTCCCGACCCGGTTCCGGTCGTCGCGGGCGGCCTGGTGCTGCTCGCCGGCGGCGCCATCGTCATCGCCGCGACCCGCACCCGCCGTCGCGGGAAGCACGCGGCCTAGGTGCCCACACCCGAGGTGGAGTCGCCCGCGGTCGCGGGCGGCTCCACCTTCGGCTTTGTCCAGGTCGCGGCGGGGTAAGGACGAGATCGTGACCGACCAGCACGAACGCCCGCCCGGGCTCGACGACGACACGGTTGCCGCCCTCGGCAAGCTCAGCGAGGCATTGGAGACCGTCGAGCGGGTACGGGGCCACCTGTACTCGATGCACCAGCTCACCGGGCACGCCGACCTGATGCTCGACGAGGCGGTCGACCTGCTCCGCCGGGCGGGCCACGACGACTTCGCGGACGCGGTGCGGGACGAGCTGATCGGCCGCAACGTCATCGAGGGCCGGTGGACCTACCAGATCGTCGAGGACTACGACGCCGGCTACTACGCGGCGTTCCGCGACCTCGAGTCGAGGGCGCGCGACCGGCTGGCGGGCGGGCGCCGCCACCTCTTCGAGGCGGAGATGAAGGAACGCCGGCGGACCAAGGGCCGTCCCGGCCACGAGGCCGGACCCTAGTGTCGAGTCCCGCTCAGCACGGCCGTCGGGCGCAGGATCGAGTCCAGCCAGCCCAGCGCCCGTGCGTGGAACAGCGTCCGGGCACCCGCCTCGCAATGGTCGCCGGCACCCTCCGCCACGGTGAACGTGATCAGCTCCTTGCGGGTGGTCAGCGCGTCGTAGAGCTCGG
Organism: Asanoa ishikariensis; assembly: GCF_900107455.1. Lineage (GTDB taxonomy): Bacteria > Actinomycetota > Actinomycetes > Mycobacteriales > Micromonosporaceae > Asanoa > Asanoa ishikariensis. The sequence continues at coordinate 1,772,222 of NZ_FNQB01000001.1, forward strand.
GCGCCTGGGCACCCAGGGGGTCGGACTCCGCGTGGCAGACCAGGGTCGGGCAGGTGATCCGCCCGGCGCGGCCCTTGAGCGTGTAGTCCCGGAGCATGTCCAGATAGGTCATCGAGTCGGCCGCGCCGTGCACGAGCTGACCCCGGCGCAGCGACCAGCCGGCGGTCGGACGGCGATCCATGCCGCGGAGCACCCGGCGCAGCAGCGCCGCCGATGACGAGCGCCCCTCGGCGAAGCCGCGCGCGATCGACGCCGGCATCCGCTGCAGCACCGCGTCGAACAGGTCGTACTGGGCGCCGTCGGCGATGCACGCCGCCAGCCGGTGCTCGCCCGAGGCCGCCCGTGGTGCGAGGTACCCGCCGAGGCTGAGCCCGATCAGCGCGATCCGGTTGACGTCGACGTCGGGCAGCCCGAGCACGAAGTCGACCACGGGGGTGACCACGTTCTCGTAGTCCGGCCGCATGACCATGCCGCGCTGGAGCAGGGCCGTGCCCTGCCCCGGGCCGTCGAAGGTCAGCACGTCGTAGCCGCGGGCCAGCGCCGCGGCGCCGTTGAAGAAGTAGCCCTCCTCGGCCGTGCTGTCGTAGCCGCCCAGGCAGATCAGCATCGGCCGGTCCCGCGAGTCTCCGGCGCGGAAGAGATAGCCGGGCAGCGAGCCGTCCGGGAACGGGATCTCCACCTGCTTGGGCGGCAGCGGCAACAGGGCGCATCCGCGCCGGAACGCGTCGGTCTGCCGCAGGTTGGCTTCGACCACCCGCCGGTCCAGGGGCGCGCCGAGCAGCATCGTGCCGGCGTTGCGGAAGTAGTTCGACGCCCGCCAGTACGCCAGCCGGGCGCTCTCCACGTGCCCGGCGGCCTCCTCGGCCTCGGCCAGCGCCTGGAGCCGGTTGGCGGTCAGCGTCCATTCGCCGTACCAACTGTCCAGGTCCGTGCCCTGGACCCGGGCCAGCGTCGACAGGCACTCGCCGATATCGGCGCCCCCGTACGGGGCATGGCCCATGGTCCGCAACGTCTGTGCGCCGAACAGCTCGTCCTTGGCGCCGATTCTGGTCATCGGAACCTCCACCTGGGCTGGCCTCTGGCCAGCGTCGCACGGCCCGGACTGGCAGGCTGGGTAAAGCCGAAAGCAGGGGAGAAACCGATCATGACAAGCCGGGGGTACGAGGACTCTGCGCTGCCGCCGATCGTCCGGGAGCTGGTGGTGCCGGTGGGGCCGACCGAGGCCTTCGACCTGTTCACCGGCCGGATCGGCGACTGGTGGCCGAGGGCGTTCACCGCCAGCGGCGACGCGCTCGCCGCCGTGGTCCTGGAGCCCCGGGTCGGCGGCCGCGTCTACGAGCGGGCCGCCGACGGCGCCGAGCAGGAGTGGGGCGAGGTCGGGATCTGGGAGCTGTCGGCCCGGGTCGCGCTGAGCTGGACGCACGGCCTGCGCACGCCGGGGGCCACCCTGGTCGACGTGAGCTTCACGCCGGACGGCTCGGTCACCGACGTGCGCCTGGAGCACAGCGGCTGGCACGCCGACCAGACCGCCGACCACGCCCGCTTCGCGCAGGACGGTGGCTGGACCCAGGTCCTCGAGTCCTACCGCGCGAAGGCGATCTAGACCCGGCGGGCGACGGCGACGGCGGCCGCGCCGAGCAGGGTCGAGAGCGTGAGGGTGCCGGCGAAGGACCACCAGGCGCCGATGCCGGCCAGCGACTGGAACAGCAGGCCGGCCAGCGCGAGGGCGAGGCTGCCGCCGACCACGTCGGCGATGCTCTTGGCGGCCGTGTTGAAGCCCTGGGTGCCCGGTGCCGAGGCGGCCAGCACCAGCGTGCTGACCCGGGGATACATCAGGCCCATGCCGCCGCCGGCCAGCAGCCAGCCGGCGCCGACGAACAGCCAGTGAGGGCTGACCAGGGCGGTCACCAGTTCGGCGGCGGCGCCGGTGGCGAGGAACAGCGCGCCGAGCCGGAGCACCGCCGAGTCCGTCCACCGGTCGCCGATCCGGCCCTGCACGTGTGAGCCGGCCGCCCAGGCGATCGCCCCGACGGTCAGCGTGAAGCCGGACAGCCAACCGGGCAGCCCGTACCGGTCGTGCAGGAGCAGCGGCAGGTAGACCTCGGTGCTGAAGAAGGTGCCACCGGCGGCGGCGCTGAGCAGCACCGCGCCGGGCAGGCCCGGTCGGGCGCGCAGCGTGCCGGGCGGCAGCAGCGTGCGGACGGTGGCCAGCACGAGCGCGCCGGCGACCGCCACGACGACCCACCCACGGGCGTCCGGCAGCTCACTGGACAACCCGGCCGCCACCGCCGCGGAGGCCACCACCGCCGCCGCTGCGATCCGCCGGCCGGCGCCGGCCGTGACCTTGCCGGGCGCGACGACCGTGGCCCGGAGCACGGGCACGATCACCAGCGTCGCGGCGGCGACCAGCACCAGCACGCCGAGGAACACCCAGTGCCAGCTCCACGCGTCGGCGACCAGACCGGCGACGAACGGGCCGACCATCGACGGCACCACCCAGGCGGCGGCGAACAGCCCGAAGATGCGCGGGTGCAGCGCGGCGGGGTAGACGGCGGCGACGAGCACGTACAGCGCGACCGTGATGCCGCCGGCGCCGAGCCCCTGTAGGAACCGGCCGCCGACGAAGACACCCATGGTGCCGGCCGTGCCGGCGACCGCCAGGCCGAGAGCGAAGACGACGATCGCCACCAGCAGCGCCCGCCGCGGGCCATGCCGGTCGGCCCAGGCGCCGGCGACCACGCTGCCGACCACGCTGGCCGCGGTGGTCGACACGAAGGCCAGCGAGTAGAGCGCGCGACCGTCGAGCTCGGCCGTGATGGTGGGCATCACGGTGGTGACCGCGAGGGCCTCGAACGCGGCCAGGAAGACCAGGCTGGTCGAGCCGGCGGTGGCCAGCGCGTACCGGCGGCTGAAGAGCTGGGTGTCGGGTTCGACTGCGGTGACGGTCACCGCACGATGATGGGACCTCAAGCGGGCTTGAGGTCAACCGGGTTTCAGCCCTCCGGCGTGTGCTCCAGCGGCACCGCTTCGTCGTCGCGCACCGGTCCGGGCGGGGTGCCGTCGCCGAACGGGCGCCCGCCGAGCACCTCCCGGCCGTGCGGCGTGAGCCAGCCCGACAGGTCCGGACCCGCCGGCACGATCCCGGTCGGGTTGATGTCGCGGTGCACCTCGTAGTAGTGGCGCTTGATGTGGTCGAAGTCGACGGTGTCGCCGAAGCCCGGAGTGACGAACAGATCCCGCGCGTACGCCCAGAGCACCGGCATCTCGGTCAGCTTCTGCCGGTTGCACTTGAAGTGTCCGTGGTAGACGGCGTCGAAGCGGACCAGCGTGGTGAACAGCCGGACGTCGGCCTCGGTGATCGTGTCACCGACGAGGTAGCGCTGGCCTTCGAGTCGGTCCGAGAGCCAGTCGAGCCGATCGAAGAGCCGGGTGTACGCCTTTTCGTACGCCTCCTGGGTGCCCGCGAAGCCGGCCCGGTAGACGCCGTTGTTGACGTCCTTGAAGACCACCTCGTTGACCGCGTCGATCTCCGGGCGGAGCGCCTCCGGGTAGAGCTCCGGCGCGCCCGGGCGTTGGTGGTCGCGCCACTCCAGCGACATGTCGATGGTGATCTGCGGGTAGTCGTTCGTGACCACCTGGCCGGTGGTGACGTCGACGATCGCCGGCACCGTGATGCCCCGCTCGTAGTCGGGGAAGCGCTTGAAGAACGCCTGCTGGAGCCGCTCGTAGCCGAGCACCGGGTCGATCCCGCCGGGAGCGAGGTCGAACGTCCAGCTCCGCTTGTCGTGCGTGGGCCCGGCGATGGCCATCGAGATCGCGTCCTCCAGCCCGAGCAGCCGACGGACGATCACCGCGCGGCTGGCCCAGGGACAGGCCCGGCTCACGACCAGCCGGTAGCGGCCGGGTTCGACCGGGTAGCCGTCGCGCCCGTCCCGGGTGATCCGGGAGGCGATGTAGCGCTGGTCACGGGTGAACTCGCCGGCGGGGTTGAGGTAGACACCCTGCTCGGTCGTGGTGTCGGGCATGCGTCCCATAGTGCCTCGCGAACCGGCCGACCGCCCGTCCAGATCTTCCCGCCGGGTTGCGCCGCGGGGTAGCTTGACCAAGCATCGATGCTGGTCGAGTTTTCCGTCCCGAACGCCAGGAGGCATTCATCCATGTGCGTCAACGACCAAGAAGCTCACGAGAGCGCTCCTGCACTGACCGAGGAGCAACGGATCACCCTGACCCGGCGCGGCGCGCTGAGGGCGGCGACCGTCGCCGCGGCGGCGGGGGCCGTCGGCGCCGCTGGCGGCCTGGCTGCGGCGTCTCCGGCGAGCGCGGGCGGGCGCGGCGGCACAAGCCACGGCCGGGTGCCCCGCGACCAGATCAGCGTGCAGCTGTACACGTTGCGTGACCAGCTCGCCGCCGACCTGCCGGGCACGCTGCGCGCACTCGCCGACATCGGCTACACCCGGGTCGAGCACGCCGGTTTCGTCGGCCGCACCGCTGCCCAGTTCAAGGCCGCGCTGGACGCGGTCGGCCTGCGGGCGACCTCCGGGCACGTCGGCATACCGCAGCCGTTCGACGCCGCGTCGTGGCAGGCCGCACTGGCCGACGCGCGGCTGCTCCGCCAGCGCTACATCGTCCACCCGTTCTTCGGCGTCGGCGCCAACGGCGTCATCCGCGACTCGGCGACCTACCGGGCGTTCGCCCGCGACCTCAACAAGGCCGGCGCGCTGGCCAAGAAGGCCGGGCTGCGCTTCGGCTATCACAACCACCACTTCGAGTTCTTCCGCCTCGATGGTGGCACCACCACCGGCTGGGACATCCTCACCGGTGAGACCGATCCCGACCTGGTGCACCTCGAGGTCGACCTGTTCTGGGTCACCCGGGGAGCGCACGACCCGGTCGACGTGATCCGCGCCAACCGCGGCCGGATCAAGCAGTTCCACGTCAAGGACCTGGGCGACAGCGGCTCGTTCGCGGACGTCGGTGACGGCCTCATCGACTTCGCACGCATCTTCCAGCACGGCCGAGAGGCCGGCATCGACGAGTACATCGTCGAGCGCGACGACGCCGGCACGTCACCGCGCACACCGGCGCAGGCGATCGACACGGCCCGCGTCGGCTACAACTACCTCGCGAACTTGCGATTCTAAAGAGGACGGTCGCGGTTCGCCTCAGCCGACAGGTGCGGGCGAACCGCGGCCGAACTCCTCCCGTAGCGCCCGCATCGCGTGCTCGACGACCTCGATGAGCGTCTGCTTGACGGCCTCACGGCGGCGGGCGTCGGTCATCAGCAGCGGCACGCTGGCCGGGATGGCGAGCGCCTCGCGCACCTCGTCGACCTCGTACGTCGGTGCGCCGTCGAAGCAGTTGAGCGCCACCAGGTACGGCAGGTTGTGCTTCTCGAAGTAGTCGAGCGGCGCGAACGCGTCGGTGATCCGCCTGGTGTCGACCAGCACCACCGCACCGACCGCGCCGCGGACGAGCTCGTCCCACATGAACCAGAACCGGGTCTGCCCGGGCGTGCCGAACAGGTAGAGGATCAGGTCCTCGGCCATCGTGATCCGGCCGAAGTCCATCGCCACCGTGGTGGTCTCCTTCTCCGGCACCTTCGACCGATCGTCGATGCCCGAGCCGGCCGTGGTCAACAGCGCCTCGGTGGTCAGGGGAGTGATCTCGGAGACCGCGCCGACCATCGTGGTCTTGCCCACGCCGAAGCCTCCGGCGACGACGATCTTCGCCGAGATGATGCCCCGCTCGCGGTCAAAGCCTGCGTAGTCCACTTAGCACCCTCTCCAACATTTCCATCCGTTCCTCAAAGCGCTGGGCGGGTGCGGCGCTGTGCAGCGTCAGCAGCCCTTCGCCGACCATGTCGGCCACGATCACCCGGGCGACACCGAGCGGCAGACGGGTGTACGCGGCGATCTCGGCCAGCGACTGGGGCGTGGACTGGCAGATCTGCGCGATCCGGTACTTGTCGTGGCCGGCGAACCTGGCCTCGGTGACCGCCTGCACGCTGGCCGTGAGCACGGCCTCGAGGGCGATGTGCCGCGACGGTTCGGTGCGGCCGCGGGTAACCGCGTACGGGCGCACCAGCGCGCCCCTGGGATCGCTGTGCGGCGGTTCCATGCGCGGTTACCTCCTCACGGTTGTGCGGGGGCGGCACGTTCTCGTCCACTGTGTTACGACCGACGGCCTATCGCGGCTTCGCGGCGCTCCGGCGAGAGGGCCTTGCCGACGCGTTCGACCAGCAGGGCCATCTCGTAGCCGACCTGGCCGACGTCGCTGTTGCGGCCGGCCAGCACGGCCATCGACGAGCCGTCGCTGATCGACATCAGGAACAGGTAACCGCTGTGCATCTCGATCACGGTCTGGAGCACGTTGCCGCCGTCGAACATCCGCGCGGCACCGCTGGTCAGGCTGACCACGCCGGCCGTGATCGCGGAAAGCTGGTCGGCCCGGTCCGGGGGCAGGTCCCGCGACGACGCGAGCAGGAGACCGTCAGCGGAGACAGCGACCACGTGCGCGATGCCGGCGACGCTGTCGGCGAAGTTGCTCAGCAGCCAGGCCATGTCCTGCATGGTCGGTGCCCTGTTCATCGGCTCTCCTTGCTCGGGTCGGGTAGGCCCGGCTCAGCGCCGGCCGTGCGGCCCCGTTGGACGCCCCGGTGGTAGGCGGACAACAGGCCACGGACCTCTTCGGGCGCACGCTTGACGCCCTCCTTGGGACGGGTCTCCACGCCGCCGGGTACGAGCTGCGCCTGCGGCACCCGCTTGGGCAGCCCGGACCGGGTGGTGCCGTCGGTCGCCGGCGTGGCGGCCCGGGTGGCCCGGTCCCAGCCTTCGTCGGCGGCGGTCCGCCAGAGCTCGTCGTCGGCCGGCGGCGGCGCGCTCCGGCCGGCCGGAGCGGCGGTGGTCACCGCGGGCTGCACGGGGATGGTGGGCGGGGTGGGTGCGGGCGCCGGCGGGGGAGGGCCGGGTGCCGCCGCCGGGCGGGCGGCCGGCGCGAGGTAGTTGTCGGGCAGGTGCAGGATCTGCGTGGAGCTGTGGCCGTGTGACTGGAACCAGACGGCTTCCATCTCCCGGAAGATCGGCATTTCGGTGGTCGCCTCCCGGCTGGGCTCGGCGAGCAGCGCGGCCTCGCTGCCCGCGACAGGTGGGACGGGCGGCGCGGCCGCGCTCGGTGCGGGTGGGACAGGCGGCGCGGTGGCGTAGCCGGGGCCGGCGACGGGTGCGGCGGTGGGCGGCACCTCGGTGCCGAACGCGGGCCGCTGCGGCAGCGACACGTCCCACTGGGCCGGTGTGGTCGGCGGTTCGGCCAGCGTCGTCGCCGACGCGCGGTTGGCCCATGCGCTGCCGCCGCGCGCGTGGCCGTTGCCGGCGGCCAGCGAGCCCAGCTCGGCCGACGCCGGCACCCGCTTGCGGGGCAGCAGGGTCGGCGGGTGTCCCGCGTGCTGCGGCACGACCACGATCTCGGCCGGCAGCGTGACGAGGGCGACCGTGCCCGCGTCGAGCGTGCGGCGCAGCTCGACCTGGATCCGGTAGCGGGCCGCGAGGCGGGCGACGACCGCGAGGCCCATCAGCCGGAACGCCGAGACGTCGACCGGTGACGGTGCCTGCAACCGCTGGTTGAGCGCCTCGATCTGGTCGTCGTCGAGGCCGAGGCCGCGGTCTTCGACCTGGACCACCACGTAGTCGCGGATCCGCCGGGCGTCGGCCACCACCACGGTGTTCGGCGGCGAGAAGCGGGTGGCGTTGTCGAGCAGCTCCGAGAGGATCCGGACGACATCGTTGACGGCCTTGGCGGACACGGAGATGTCCGGGTCGACCGTGCCGAACTCGATCCGGTTGTAGAACTCCACTTCGGACTGTGCGGCGCGCAACGCGTCGATCAGCAACGCGTCCTCGCGGCGCGGTGGTGCGGTGTCGGCACCGGCGAGCACCAACAGGTTCTCGTCGTTGCGCCGCATCCGGGTGGCGAGGTGGTCGAGCACGAACAGCTTGGCCAGCCGCTTCGGGTCCTCCTCGCCGCGCTCGATCGAGTCGAGCTCGCCGATGATCCGGTCGACCAGAGTCTGGCTGCGCCGCGCCAGGGTGAGGAACATCGCGGAGACGCTGGTGCGCAGCGCCGCCTGCTCGGCCGCGATCCGGACCGCCTCGCGGTGGACCACGTTGAAGGCGGCGGCGACCTCGCCCACCTCGTCGCGGTTGGTCAGGCGGATCGGGTCGCGTACCTCGTTGACGATCTCCTCGACGCCGCCCTCGCCGAGCTTCTCGAGCTCGCGCAGCCGGCCGACCGCCTCGGGCAGGCCGTAGTTGGCCACGGTGAGCGCGCCGTCCCGGAGGCGGAACAGCGAGCGGTTGAGCGAACGGGCGATGACGATCGCGAGGAGCAGTGCGATCAGCAGCACGGAGAGCACCAGCGTGCCCTCGACGGTGGCCTGCCGCACGGCGGCGCCACGCGCGTCGTCGGCCTGGCCGAGCAGGTCCCGTTCCAGCTTGGTCTCGGCGTAGCGCATCAGGTCGTTGACCGCGCCGATGGCCGGGCTGCCGACGGAGGCCGGGAACGGGGCCGCCTCGCCGACCGAGCGGGTGAGCTGGGCGGACACCTGATCGGCGAGCAGCGACGCGTCGCCCGTGACGGTCCGGTCGACCGCACCCTGCTGGGCCGCCGAGGCCGAACCGGCGAAGGCGGCGAACGCCTCCTGCTGGCTGGTCAGCGTCGCGACGAAGGCGGAGAACTGTTCCTGGCTCAGGCCGCCCGAGGACAGCGCGACGAAGACCACCGCCTCCTCCTCGGCGGTGGCGGCCTTGGCGCGCGCGAACGCGGCCATCGCGCGCAGGCTGTCCGCGAGGTCGCCCTCGCCGGACACCTGGCCGAGTGCCTCGCCGTAGGCCACCAGGTCGCCCAGCACGACGCCGTAGCGCAGCGTCGCCTCGGCGACCGACATCTCGCCGCGGGCCAGCGTCTCCTCCCGGATGCCGGGGAGCCCGGTCAGGTGGTCGTCGATCGCGGCGAGCCGGTTGCGCACCGAGCCCGGCAGGTCGGGCAGGTTGGCCCGGCGGTTCTGATAGGTGGTCACGAGCGCGTCGGTGCTGCGCACCCGCAGGTTGTACGCGTCTGCCTTGGCCTCCGGCGTGGCCAGGAACGCGGCGGCGGCCATCCGCTCCTTGTGCAGGTTCTGCGTCAACGCCGAGACGTCGATCGAGAGCTCTGACAGGGAGCGGATGAGCGTCGCGTCGGAGGCCTGGCGGGAGACGTCGACCAGCCGGACCGCGGCGAGCGCGATCACGGCGACCAACGGCACCAGCAACAGGAGGCCGAGCTTCGAGCGGATGCGTGCGTCGGCGAGGCGCGGCAGCCCGCGCCTTTCCAGCCCGGGTGTCCTCGGGCTGCGCGCCGATAGCGTCATCCGTCCGGTGGTCACGCCATCGCCTCCGTGGTGGGTTACGTGGCGGGTCCGCCACCGGTCGTCACGGCGCCCCCGCGGCTCACGCGGCACGGCGGCGATTTCATCAGGTTCTGCGGGTGTACGGAAGGGGCATCGAACTAGCAAACGGTCGTCGCGTACGCAACAGACACTCGGTGCCTCAAGCTGTCCATTCGGACAACGCGCTGAGCTGCTTGGTCATGACCTCCGTGTTCGCGTGGACACGGAAAGTAATGTCCATTGTGCGGACACGAATCTCAAACATTGAGACAATCAGATATGGGAATTCCTCAGCTTGACCAGAGCTGATGAGCTTGGCAAGGTTTCTCAACGCTTGCCGACCGCAGCCGGTCGTTGTCTCTCCACTGAGGAACACCGTCCAGGAGGCATCCCGTGACGTCCGTCAATTCCTTGACCCGCTCGCTCGCCGTCATCACCGCGACGGCGCTCGCCGTGACCGTGGCCGGCTGTGGTGGGGAGGACGACGCCGGCGTGGTCGCGAGCGGCGGCCCGATCGTGGTCGCCGCCGACCTCGAGCTCTCCGGCGCCGACGCGGCCGCCGGCCAGGCCTTCCAGCGCGCGCTGGAGCTGCGGGTCGACCAGCTCAACGGCTCCGGGTTGACCGGCGGCCGCACGGTCCGGCTGGTGGTCAAGGACAACCGGTCCGACCCCGGCGAGAGCCTGCGCAACATCCAGGACTTCAGCGCCGACCGCGCGGTCAACGCGATCATCATGGGCGCCTGCGCGCCGTGCGCGGTCAACGCCGCCAGAACGCTGAACGACAAGGCGATCCCGGCCATCTCGCTGGCCGCCGCCAGTGCCGTGGCCAGCCCGATCGCCGAGCGGCGCTTCATGTTCAAGGTCGGCCCCAACGCCAACGACAACGCCGCCGCGCTCGCCGCCGAGGTGCGCCGGACTCCCACGCTGCGCAAGATCGGCCTGCTCTACACGGCCGACGGCTACGGCGCCGAAGGGGTCACGGCTCTGGATCGCGAGTTGGGCAAGGTCGGGCTGAAGCTGGCGGCCAAGACCGAGGTGAAGCCGACCGAGGACAACCTCGACGATCCCGTCGAGCAGCTCGCCGCCGAAGCGCCGGACGGGATCCTGGTGTGGACCGGCGCGGAGCAGGCCACGAAGGCCAGCGCGGCGGCGGCCGAGGCCGAGTACCGCGGCCGGCTGTTCCTCGACGCGGCCGCGGCCGGTGACCTGTTCCTCGGTGGCCGCGACGGCACGACACCGGACGGCACGACGATGGTGTTCACCCAGACGATGGTGATCGACGACGTCATCGCGACGACGCCGGCGAAGGCTGCCCGCAAGCAGTGGTTCCGGGACTACACCGCCCGCTGGGGCAGCTACCACGGGATCGCCTCGTTCGCCGCCGACGCGTTGCAGTTGGTCACCGACGCCGCGGTGCGGGCCGGGGCCGACCCGGCCACGCCGGACCGCTCGGCGATCCGGGACCAGCTCGAGATGTCGCAGATGGACGGTCTCTCCGGACCGATCCGGCTCACGCCGGACAACCACTCGGGCCTGATGCGTCAGTCACTGACGATGCTGGTCGCCCGCGGCGGCCGCTGGCGCCTGGCGAGTTAGCCCGTGGTGCCGCGCACCCAAGGCAGGGTGACCCGTTCGATCGCGACCAGCGCGTAGAAGAGCACGATGCTCATCAACGAGAGCAGGGCCACGCAGGCGAAGGCCAGCGCGGTGTTGCCGCTGCCGCCGGATGAGCTGATCAGGTAGCCCAGTCCCGCGTCGGACGCGAACAGCTCGCCTACGACCGCGCCGACCAGGGCCAGCGGCAGCGCGACCTTCAGCCCGACGAAGATCTGCGGCAGTGCCGCCGGGAACCGGATCTTCACGAAGGTCTGCACGCGGGAGGCGTCCAGCGAGCGGGTCAGCTCGACCAGGTCGGCCGGCGTGCTGCTCAGGCCGGCCGCGGTGGCCAGGGTGATCGGGAAGAAGCAGAACAGCACGGCCATCACGATCTTCGGTGCGCTGTCGAAGCCGAACCAGACGATCAGCAGCGGCACGATCGCCACCTTCGGCGCGGCGTTGAGGGCGACCAGCATCGGGTAGACCGCTCGCTCGACCGTGCGTGAACCGGCGATCAACGCGCCGATCAGCACCCCGCCGACCACCGAGATGCCATATCCGGCGACGGTTTCCCAGAGCGTCACCCTGGCCTCGACGAACAGGTCGCCGGGCATCTCGGCGAACACCCGGAGCACCTCGGGCGGGGTCGGCACGAGGTAGGGCTGGATCTCGAACGCGACCACGGCCAGCCACCACAGCGCGACGGCGGCCAGGGTGCCGGCCACCGGGAGGACAACCGCGAGCACCCGACCGTTGCTCGCCCGCCGGCGCCCGGGACGGTCGGGCGCGGGTCGTTCGAGGTCGGGCAGGGTGTTCGCGGTCATCGAGACTCCACAGTGGTCAGGCGAACGGCTTCGGAATCAGGTTGAACGAGATCACGTCTTCCGGCTTGAGGCCGTCCGGGATCGCGCCGGCGCCCTGGAGGATCGCGATGCTGCGGGCGGCCCGGGCCTGGTCGATCTGGCCGAGACCGGTGCCGAGGTCGACGTACGGCCGCATCAGCGTCATCTCGGCCGCGGCGACCGGCGCCGGCTGGGTCTTCTCGAACTTGGCGTAGATCTGGCCCGCTTCCTGCGGGTTGCTGATCGTGTCCGAGAGGCCCTTGAGCAGCGCGGACATGAACCGCTTGACCTGGTCGGGCTTCTCCTGTGCGGTCTTCTTCGAGACGCCGATCGCGCCACCGAACAGGTCGGTGATCACGTCGGTGTACGGCAGCACGACCGCCTTCTTGCCGCCGGCGGCGCGCTCCACGCCCGGCTTGCCGACCGGGAACTGGGTGATCACGTCGACCTGCTTGGACGCCAGTAGCTGCGGTTGCTGCTGCGGCGCGACGTTCTGGAACTTCACCTTCGCCGCGTCGATGCCGGCGAGTCGGGCGTACGTCGGGAACAGCACCTGGTTGACCGAGCCGGGCTGGGCGCCGATCGTCTTGTTCTCCAGGTCGCGGGGCGTGCTGATGCCGCTCTCCTCCAGCGCCATCAGCGCGGTCAGGGAGCGCTGCTGCACGGCGCCGACGATGGTGAAGTCGTTGATGCCGCCGGGGCGGCCGTACTCGAGGAACGCGCCGGTCAGGTCGATCGAGGCGTACTGGACCGCGCCGGCGCTGAGTGCCTTGAGGTTGCCGTTGGTGCCCAGGCCGGGCTTGACCTCGACGTCCAGGCCGGCCTCTCGGAAGTAGCCCTTGTCGATGGCGGCGTAGACATAGGACTCTCGGCCGAAGAGGCCGAAGCCGCTCATGTAGACCACCTTGTCCAGTGGCTTGTCGGCGGCGTCCTGGGAGTTGCTGGCGGGCGCTTTGTCGTCGGAGCCGGAGCAGGCGGCCATGGTCAGCAGCAACGCCGCTGCACCTACGGCGGCCACCGCGCGGAGGGTTCGCATAACGTGAGGTCCCTTTCGTGGCATCGAAGGATTGACACACATTGGGCGGGGGACGACGCATCACCCTAGGGGAAACCCGGCGTTTGGCAACAGCCCGTACATCTATCCATCCGAGGCACCAAGGGATAACCTGGCGTCGATGTTTCTCCGGATCTTCGCCTCCACCAAGGGAGGCACGAGCTACGCCGACATCCTTGGCCTGGCAAGGCATGCCGAGGCCTGCGGCTTCGACGGCTTCTTCCGGCCCGACCACTATCTGCCGCTCGGTGGGCCGCCTGACCACACCCCGACCGACGTATGGACCACAGTGGCCGGTCTGGCCCGCGACACCACCCGGATCCGGCTCGGCTCGCTGATGAGCGCGGCCACCTTCCGGTCGCCGGGCGCGCTCGCGGTGGTCGTGAGCCAGGTCGACGAGATGAGCGCGGGGCGGGTCGAGCTCGGGCTCGGCACCGGGTGGTACGAAGCGGAGCACGCGGCGTTCGGCATCCCGCTGCCACCGGTCGGCGAGCGGTTCGAGCGCCTGGCCGAACAGTTGGCGATCGTCACCGGGCTATGGACCGCGCCGGATCGGTTCGACCACGCGGGTAAGCACTACACGCTGACCGGGGCACCGGCCCTGCACACCACCCAGCGGCCCCATCCACCGGTGATCGTCGGAGGCAAGGGGCCACGCCGCACCCCGCGGCTGGCCGCCCGCTACGCGGATGAATACAACGTGCAGTTCGCCAGCCCCGCCGACACCAAGGAGCTGTTCAACCGGCTCGACGCCGAGTCGGCGAAGCAGGGCCGGACCGTGCGGCGCTCGGTGTGTGTGTCCGTGGCGTGCGGGCGGGACGCGGCGACGGTCGAGCGGCGGGCGGCCATCCTGCGCCCGCCGGTGCGGGCTGCCGCGTCCGGCGCGTACGGGTCGGTCGACGAGGTGGTCGACTATCTCGGTCAGTTCGCCGCCCTCGGTGCCGAGCGCGCCTACCTGCGGATCGCCGACCTGGCCGACCTCGACCATCTCGACCTGATCGCCGGTGAGGTCATGCCGCAGGTGGCGGGATGATCCAGCTCTTCGGTGTGTCGCAGGTGTTCACCGGCCGCTCCGGCTCGGTCGAGGCGCTGCGCGACATCGACCTGAAGATCGCCGAGGGCGAGTTCGTCGCGGTGGTCGGCCGGTCGGGCTGCGGCAAGTCGACGCTGCTGCGGCTGGTGGCCGGGCTGCTCCCGCCGACCTACGGCGAGATCCAGGTCGCCGACGAGCGGGTCACCAAGCCGCGGCAGGACATCGCGATGCTCTTCCAGCGTCCGGCGCTGCTGCCGTGGCGCACGGTGCTCGACAACGTGCTGCTGCCGGCGGAGATCTTCAAGCTGGGGCGGGCGGCGCTGCGCGAGCGCGCGCTCGGTTTGCTGGAGATGGTCGGGCTGGCGGGTTTCGAGAAGCGGCTGCCGCACGAGCTGTCGGGCGGCATGCAGCAACGGGTGGCGCTCTGCCGTTCGCTGCTGTCCGGCCCGCGGGTCCTGCTGATGGACGAGCCGTTCTCCGCTCTCGACGCGCTCACCCGCGAAGACCTTTCCACCGAGTTGCAGCGCATCCACATGGAGAACCGAGCGACCATCATGTTCGTCACCCACTCGATCGACGAGGCCGTCCTCCTCGCCGACCGGGTGGTCGTGCTGAGCCCGCGGCCGGGCCAGATCGTCGACGTCCTCGACATCGACATCCCGCGCCCGCGCTCCCTGGGCCGCACGGCCCAACTGGACCAGGTAGTGGCGGCCCGCGCGGAGCTCCACGACCTGCTCATGCGCCGGGAGAGTGTCGTTCTTTAGGTCTTGCCACCGCGAACGTGGCAGGGTCGGGCCCCCTAGGGCCCGGCCCGGTGTCCGGCGGGAGCAACGGTCGCGCCCCCGGCGGACCCGGGACCAAGGTTCTCTGCTCTTCTAAACCCCGGGTTGCCAGACAAACTCTCGCGCCGGGACTGTGGTCAAACTGCGGAAGCGGTTGTTGACTGTGGCCGCTTCGGTGCTGTTCGGGAACGCGTTGGTGCACGAGACCGGTGCGCTGCTGCCCGACATGAGGTCGGCGCACAGCCCGGTTCGGCGGTCCGGCAGCCCCAGGATGTGGCCGAACTCGTGTGTGGAGATTCGCGGCTGGTAGTAGCCCTGGTTGACGGCCTGGCGGCCCATGTACCAGTAGCCGTTGCCGAGCGAGGTCGTGTAGGTGCGCGGCCAGCCGTTGTCGGCGTAGACCCGGATGTTGGGCGTGCGGCCGGCGGGCACCGGCTCCAGGCGCACGTTGGTGACCCGGCTGTTCCAGTTGGCCGCGCCCTGGCGCACCACGGACACGAACTCCTGAGACTGGCTGGCGTCGTAGTACAGCACCCGGACCGCGGCCTGGGCGACGCCGGCGGTGGCGAGCTGCACGCCGACCAGCGCGGCGGCTATCAGGACGAGAGTGGACAGTCTGCGGCGTAGGGCCATCGGGGGGCCTCCTCGTGGGAGCGGAACGGATCGGTGGCACTCATCCTATCGAGCTGCATCGATTTGATGACCATCCCGGCAGGCACCTACCGCCGGGGGATGGTAGGGCGGGCACTACCCCGGGTTGGGGTACCTGTGGCAGTGACCCAGCGTGGCCGGGCCGGAAGAGTGGTTGTCGAGGGTTCCGCGCGTTCGACTGGGGGAGCGGTGATGGGTGCACGATCCACAGTGGGCATCAGGATGGCGGGCCTGCTGCTGCTGGCGCTGTTGGGGATGACCGCTGGTGGGGTGCTGGGGCGGCTGCCGGTGGTGGCCGACTACTCGCCGGTGCCGGTGATGCCGGTCGTGGAGTGGGCGGTCGGCGGAGGTCGGTAAGGCGCGAGGGTCTCCGTGACATTTAGGGCATAAGCCGCGTTATTGAATGCGGGCCGGTGCCCGTGCCCTGAACCCACGGAGGCTTTGTTGAAGAGAATCCTGGTCGCCCTGCGGCGACGGTTCCCCCTGTTGTTCGCGGTCGTCGCGGTCGCCCTGCTCGCCTGGCCGGCGGCCGTCGTGGCCCAGCCCGCCGAGGACGCCTATCCGCTGAAGCCGACGATCGTGCTGGTCCACGGAGCCTGGGCCGACGGCTCCTCGTGGGACGGCGTGACCGCCCGGTTGCAGGCGGCCGGCTACCCGGTCCGCGTGCCGCCGAACCCGTTGCGCAGCCTGCCCGGTGACAGCGAGACGATCGCCGACTTCCTTTCCACCATCGCGGGTCCGATCGTCCTGGTCGGACACTCGTACGGCGGTGCGGTGATCACGAACGCCGCCGAGGGGAACACGAACGTTCGTGCACTGGTCTACGTGGACGCGTTCGCACCCGACGAGGGCGAGAAGGTGGTGGACCTGGTCGGCCCCGACTCGGTCCTCGCCGGTGACCCGGCGCTGGTCTTCGACTTCGTGCCGTTCCCGGATGCGCCCGAGGGCGACGCCGACCTCTACCTGAAGGAGGAGGTCTTCCTGACCGGCTTCGCCAACGGCGTGCCGGTGGAGCAGGCCCGGGTGCTGTGGGCCAGCCAACGACCGTTGGTGGCCACCGCCAGCAACCAGGAGTCGGGGCCGGCCGCCTGGAAGACCATTCCGTCCTGGTACGTGGTCGGCACGCAGGACCAGGTGATCCCGAAGGCCCAGCAACTCTTCATGGCCAAGCGGGCTGGTTCGGCGGTCACCAAGGTCGACGCCGGCCACCTGTCGCTGATCACCAAGCCCGACGAGGTCACCGAGGTCATCCTCGACGCGGTCAGGCACGTCTCCGCGACGTGACCGCTGTCGCCGGCCGGTCGCGCCCTACGGGGCCGGCCGGCTGGCGGCGCCGTCGCGGGCCTCGCGGAGGCCGCGGCCGGCCAGGCCGTCGGCGCGCTCATTCTCGGGGTGGCCGGAGTGGCCCTTCACCCAGAACCAGCTCACCTCGTGCGGCACCAGTGCCGCTTCCAGGCGCTGCCACAGGTCCACGTTCTTCACCGGCGTCTTCGCCGAGGTCAGCCAGCCGTTGGCCTTCCACTTCGGCAGCCATTTCGTGATGCCGTCGCGCACGTAGACGCTGTCGGTGTGCAGCCGGACCACTGACGGCCGGGTCAGGCTCTCCAGCGCGCTGATCGGCGCCATGAGCTCCATCCGGTTGTTGGTGGTAGCCGTCGCCTCGCCGCCGCACATCTCCTTCTCGACCGTGCCGTAGCGCAGCAACGCGCCCCAGCCGCCCGGCCCAGGGTTGCCGCTGCAGGCGCCGTCCGTCCAGATGTCCACGGTCATGCGGGCACCTTACGCGATGCTGACGCGCATGTACCATCTGGTACATGATGCTGACGACGAGCACCGAGGCGCGGGCTTCCCGGGCCGCGACCTGGACGGCATTGCGTGATGTGACCGATTGGCCACGCTGGACGCGGTCGATGACGTCGGTCGAACGCCTCGACGACGGCCCGCTGCGGCTCGGCAGCCGGGCCCGGATCAAACAGCCGGGCATGGCGCCCCTCGTGTGGGAGGTCACGACCTTCGCCGACGAGACGGAGTTCTCCTGGACGAACCACTCGCCGGGGGTACGCACGGTCGGCCGTCACGTGATCGACGCCAACCCGGACGGCTCGACCCGGATCACGCTGGAGCTGCACCAGACCGGACCCCTGGCCGGGCTGCTGAACCTGGTCTTCGGCCGGCGCAACCGGCGTTATCTCGAGCTGGAGGCGGCCGGCCTCAAGGCGGCGAGCGAAGCCGCGTGAGTGCCTCCCGCGACGCGCTGCTCGACCGCTGCTTCGAGGTCGTGCGCCGGCACGGGTTCAGCCACCTGAGCCTGCGCGAGATCGCCGCGGAGGCCGGCACCAGCCACCGGATGCTGATCTACCACTTCGGCTCCCGGGACGGGCTCCTGGCCGAGGTGGTCGGCCGGATGGAGGCGGAGCAGCGGGCGCTGCTCGCCGACCTGGTCACCGGCGACGCCGACATCTTCACCGTGTCCGCGGCCTTCTGGGCCCACCTGACCAGCCCGGAGGTGCTGCCCGCGCAACGGCTGTTCTTCGAGATCTACGTGCAGGCGCTGTACGGCCGGGAATGGACGGCGGCCTTCCGCGAGTCCGTGATCCGGGCCTGGGAGGAGCCGCTGATCTCGCTGTTCCGGCGCGCGGGGGCCGATGGTGACCGGGCGCGGGCGCACGCCCGGCTCGGGCTCGCGGTGACCCGAGGCCTCGGGCTCGACCTGCTGATGAGCGGCGACCGCGCCGAGGTGGACGCGGCGATGACCCTCTTCGGCGAACTGGCCCGCCGCGACCTGAGCTGAAGCAAGGGTCCCTTGTTAACGCTTTCCGCAGCGGAAGGGACCCTTGCTAACGCCGCTCGGGTTGCCGCTGCGGAGCCAGGGCGGAGGCGGCCACCGCGGTGGCGGCGGTGAGGAGGTCCTCGGCGACCGCGGCGACGAATGCCGTGACCCGCTCGGTGCCGGCCCAGCGCCGCCAGTACGCGCCCCCATAGCTGCCGACCACGGCGCCCACACCGCCGCACAGCGCGCCGAGCGCCGGGTTGCCGCGGGTCCGCAGCGCCAACGCCGCCCCGCCGAGCGCGCCGCTGGTGATCCGGATGGCCAACGACCGCGGCATCAGCCGGCTCGGGGTGCCGGGCAGCTTGTCGCCGACGAGTTCGGCGGCGGCACCCGCGGTCAGCAGCGCGCGGCCGGGATTGCTGGCCGCGCGGTCCAGGTAGATCGACGACGTGCCCGGGCGGGTGGTCAGGGCGACCGCCGCGAGACCGGTCATGCTGCGGCCGCCGGAGGCGACACCGACGAGGAAAGCGCTGGTCAGGGCGGCGGTCTCCATGCGGGTCAGGCTACCGGGCCGGCCGGCGCGGCGGGCCTACTCCCGCAGGCGCGACCGGGCCTACTCCAGCAGGCGCGACCGGGCCGCCGCGAGCGCGGCGCCGTCGACGCCGCAGTCGGCCAGGTACTTCGCCACGCCGCCGTACGCCTGCCGCAGGTGGTCGAGGGTGTTGACCATGAGTATCCGCTGGACGTCCGCGGTCAGCGCGTAGTCGTCGGCGATGTCGTCCTCGGCCACGCCGGCGACCAGCAGCAGGAGCGCGACCAGCACGCCCGTGCGGTCCTTGCCCTCGTGGCAGTGCACCACGACGCCGCCCGGCGGTGCCTCGGCCACGGCACGGAAGGCGGCGCCGACCTGGGGCCGGTTGTGGTCGAGCAGGGCCGAGTAGCTGTCCGGCACGATCTCGTAGTCGGCGTCGCCGAGCAGCGGGACGTTGAGGTAGAACGGGTCCGCGGCGAACGGGCTCGGCCACCTGGCGTTCTCGTGTGCCCAGCGCAGGTCGACGATCCGCCGCACGCCACCGGCGCGGATGGCCGCGACCGTGTCGGCGGTCAGCTTGTGGTGGCCGTCGGAACGGAGCAGTGCCTCGGGTCGCACCCGGCGGCCGTCGGTCGTGGCGAGGCCGCCGAGATCGCGCACGTTGGTGCAGTCCGGCCAGTCGAGGATCATGGTCGCGGCTCCTGTCCGTGGGGGATATGGATCATGATCCCCCACGGAGGCAAGCGTCGGCGATCCGGTTTACGCGGTGCCGCGCCGGGTGACGCGGATCCGCCACCGCCCGAACAGGACCGTGCCGGCGACGAAGAGCGCCGCTACGGCCGCCAGCGCGAGCAGCCAGGGCTGCGGTCCGGACGGCGCGGTGTTGGCGACCGGCTCCGCGTCGATGGCGACCGGTGGGTCGACGTCGGTGACCGCCGCGGGCGCGGCCGCGGTGAACGGGTCGCGGTTCTGGTCGACCGGCAGAACCGGCGGCTTGACCGGTCCAGGCCAGTACTCGGCGAGCTGGTCCTTCGTCGGCGCGACGACGCCCGGTAGCTGCCTGAGGCCGGCTTTCGCGCTGATCGTGCCGACCTCGTACGGGGCGAACCAGCCCTGGATCCCGACGACGGTGAACGGACCGTCGTGTGGCAGCACGAGGGAGACCGCGTAGTGCGCCGGCTCCTTGAGCTTCACGGCCGCGAACTTCGTCGCCGTGCCCTTGCTGTCGATGAGCTGCAACGCGACCTCGCTGAGATCACCTTCGTACGGATGGAAGCCGTGCTGGAGCACCCACGTGCCCACGGTGTACGTCTGGTGCGCCTGAAGCTGGGCCGGCATGGGCTCAAGGACGGTCGCCGCCCAGCCACCGGCATGGGCCGGGCCCGGCGCGGCGATCGCGCCGACCATCGCCGCGAGCAGAGCCGCCGTCATAGCCGCGAGGGCGCGGCGCAAAGTGTTCGACATGTTCGCCACCTCCGGTGGTGACGAGCCGCACACCGGTCGGCCGGTTCCCGCCGTCACGTTTCCGGGTGGCCGCCTCGTCGTGAGTTCATGCGCGTACTAGTCATCGGAGGCTCGGGCGTGGTCGGGCGACCCACCGCGAGCACACTGTTCCAGCGCGGCCACCAGGTCGCGGTGCTCAGCCGCGGCGGCACGGCCGGCCCGGCCGGCACCGAGGCGTTCCAGGGCGACCTCACCACCGGAGCCGGACTCGACCAGGCGTTGGCCGGCGTCGACTGCGTGGTCGACTGCGCCAACGTCGCGACCATGTCCCGAGCGGCGGCGGTTCGCTACTTCACCGACACCACCACGCTGCTGGGCCGGCGCGCCGAGGCGGCCGGCGTCAAGCACCACGTGGTGCTGAGCATCGTCGGCATCGACAAGGTGCCCCAGGGCTACTTCAGCGGCAAGCTGGCCCAGGAGGAGGCGGTCCTGGGCGGGCCGGTGCCGGCCACGGTCCTGCGGGCGACCCAGTTCCACGAGTTCGCCGGCCAGGTCATGGGCCAGTTGGCGGTCGGGCGGTTCGCGCTCGTGCCGCAGATGGTGACGCAGCCGATCGCGGCCGCCGAGGTCGGCGCGGCGCTGGCCGAGGTGGTCGAGGACGGGCCGCGCGGCCGGGTCCCGGACATCGGCGGACCCCGCGTCGAGCGGCTGCCCGACCTGGCCCGGCAACTGGTGCGGCACCGCGGCCTGGGCCGCACGGTGGTCCCGCTGTGGCTGCCCGGCAAGGCGGGTCGGGCCATGCGCGGCTCGGGCCAGTTGCCAGGACCCGGCGCCGTCCTGCGCGGCCCGACCTTCGCCGAGTGGTTAAGGGACCAATAGCGTCTTGCCGACTGTGGAGCGCGCCTCGATCGCCGTGTGGGCGTCGGCGGCGCGCTCCAAGGGGAAGCGCTGCCCGATCACCGGGCGAAGTTGGCCTTGGGCGCTGAGCCGGAGCGCCTCCGCGGACAGCGCGCGCAGCTCTTCGGGTGTGCCCGTCACGCCGCGGATCAGTGTCACGCCGCGCGCTGCGGCCTCGTCGTCTGTGACGTCGGACCAGGCGCCGCTGGACAGACCGTAGCTGAGCATCCGGCCGCCCGGTGCGAGCTGCGCGAAGGCCGCGCGGGCGACCTCGCCGCCGACGCCGTCGAAGACGACGTCCAGCGGGCCGACGCCGTGCGCCCAGCCGGGTGCGGTGTAGTCGACGGCCCGGTCCGCGCCGACGTGGCCGAGCTTGGCGGTGCTGGCCGCGCCCGTGACCGTCGCGCCGGCCGCCTTCGCGAGCTGGACCAGCAGCGTGCCGACCCCGCCGGCGGCCGCCTCGACCAGCACCCGCTCGCCGGGCTTCGGTGCCGCCTTGCGGAGCAGCAGCAGCGCGGTGCGGCCGTCGGCGAGCAGGGCCACCGCCGTGTCCAGGCCGAGCCCGTCGGGCACGGGCACCAGGCCTTCCGCGTCGACCGCCACTCGCGACGCGTATCCGCCGGAGCCGCCGGTCGAGGTGACCACGCGGGTGCCGACCAGCGCCGGGTCCGCGCCCGGGCCGACCGCGGTGACCACACCGCCGACTCCGTTGCCGGGCACCATCGGGAACTCGCCCTTGAACGGGCCGAAGCCCTTCGCCCGGAACATCGTCTCGATGAAGGTGATGTTGGCGTAGGCCACGTCCACCAGGACCTGGCCGGCCGCGGGCTCGGGGTCAGGTGCCTCACCGGGCACCAGGACGGATGGGTCGCCGAACCGGGTCAACCACACGACTCGCATACGACGAAGGATCACACCTCAACGTGGGTTGAGGTCAACGCTCGCCGACACCGCCGAGGACCGGCTTGACGTCGACGATCGGCGTACCGTCGAGCGC
Source organism: Asanoa ishikariensis (assembly GCF_900107455.1). Classification (GTDB taxonomy): domain Bacteria; phylum Actinomycetota; class Actinomycetes; order Mycobacteriales; family Micromonosporaceae; genus Asanoa; species Asanoa ishikariensis. The sequence continues at coordinate 1,794,237 of NZ_FNQB01000001.1, forward strand.
TTCCAGGTTGTTGACCTTGACTCGCCGGCCGTCGACTTCGAGCACGGTGACCCGGTGCAGGCCGATCGGGTTGGGGCGGTCGGGGGAGCGGGTGCTGAACACGCCGGTCAACGGCCGGTCGGCGGCCCCGCGCGGGCGCACGCTCAGCACCCCTCGGTCGGCCCGGTCGAACCAGGTGAGCAGCAGGACCTCCTGGCCGGGCGCCAGGTCGGCGAGACCGTCGGCGACCGCCGGGTCGAAGTGCAGCCAGGCGTCCGGTGCGCCCTCGTCGCCCTGTTTCGGTGCGGACGCGGCGTCGGTGAGTGCGGAGGAGACGACCCCGATGGGCGAGAGCTCAAACATCTGGCGATCCTAGGGACGCGAGGCGGCGAGCGAGGTAGTCGCGCTCCGGCTCGTTGCCGACCAGCGCGAGCGCCGCCCGGTAGGCCTCGGCCGCCTCGGCGGTGCGGCCCAGGCGGCGCAACAGGTCGGCGCGGGCGGCCGGTAGCAGGTGGTAAGAGGACAGGTGGCGGTCGGCGGCGAGCTCGTCCAGCAGCACCAGCCCCGCCTCCGGACCGTCCACCATGGCCACCGCGACCGCGCGGTTGAGCTCGACCAGCGGCGACGGCGCCACCGTGCGGAGCACGTCGTAGAGCGCGACCACCTGCGGCCAGTCGGTGGTCGCGACCGACGCGGCGTCGTCGTGCACGGCGGCGATGGCGGCCTGGAGCGCGTACGGGCCGGGTGGCCCACCGGTCAGTGCCTCGACGACGAGCCGCCGCCCCTCGGTGATCTTGTCGACCGTCCACAACTCCCGGTCCTGGTCCTCCAGGAGCACGAGGTCGCCGTTCCCGTCGACCCGGGCCGGCCGGCGCGCGTCGACCAGCAGCATCAGCGCGAGCAGCCCGGTCACCTCGCGCTCGGCCGGCAGCAGCCGGTGCAGGATCCGGCCCAGCCGGACCGCCTCGTCGGTCAGGTCCGCGCGGACCAGCTTGTTGCCGCCCGTCGCCGCGTACCCCTCGGTGAAGATCAGGTAGACCACCTGGAGCACGGCCGGCAACCGGTCGGGGAGCTCTGTCGCGGACGGCACCCGGAACGGGATCCGCGCGTCCCGAATCTTGCGTTTGGCGCGCACCACCCGCTGCGCCATGGTGGCCGGCGGCACCAGGAACGCCCGGGCGGCCTCGGGGGTGGTCAGGCCGGCCAGGCAGGTAAGGGTCAACGCGAGTTGGGCGTCGAGCCCCAGCGCCGGGTGGCAGCAGGTGAAGAAGAGCCGCAGCCGCTCGTCGGGCGCGTCGTCGCTCCACACCGGGTCGATCGGCGGTGGGCTGTCGCGGCGATCGGCCTCGACCTGGAGCAGGGCCAACTTCGCCGCGAACACCTTGTCGCGCCGCAGCAGGTCGACGGCACGGTGCCGGGCCACGGTGAGGAGCCACGCACCAGGGCGATCGGGTACGCCGTCCTTCGGCCAGCGGGCCACGGCGGAGGCGACCGCGTCGGCCGCGACCTCCTCGGCCAGGTCGAGATCGCCGAGGGTACGGACGAGCCCCGCCAGCAGCCGCCCCCACTCTTCGCGGAAGACGGCCTCGACGGAGGCGGCGCCCGTACCCATCGGCGGACCGTCTATTCGCCGAACTCCATGACCGGCCTGACCTCGACCGAGCCGTACTTGGAGCCGGGGCAGCGCTCGGCCCACTCGATCGCGGAGTCCAGGTCGGGCACGTCGATCAGGTAGAAGCCGCCGAGCACCTCGCGGGTCTCGGCGAAGGGGCCGTCGGTGACCGTCCGCTGGCCTTCCTTGACACGCACGGTGGTCGCGGTCGCGGACTCCTGCAGCGCGTCGCCGCCCTTGCCGATGCCGGCCTTCTCGATCGCCTCGGAGTAGGCCCAGTACTCGTTCATGACCTTCTCCGCCTCGGCCGGGTCCGGCGTCCCGCGGTTCTCCTCGCTGTAGATCAGCAACAGGTAGCGCATGGGGTTCTCTCCCTTGAGCAGGCGGTGGTCGGTGACCACCTCTCATCCTGACGACGAACGACTCCACCGCAATCGACATCGCGGCGAGAACTTTCTAGACCGGTACCGAAAGAGTGACGGTCAGCCCTTGCTCGACGTCGCCGGTGACGGTGCCCAGTTGCAGCGAGTAGCCGTCGCTGAACACCATGTCCGTCTCGAGCGACGTGTTGCCCATGTTGCGCACGCTCTGTTCGTAGCCGCTGGTGGCGTACACCTTCGCGCTGGCGTCCTCGGGCAGGGCGAGTTGGCTGGTGCGCAGCTTGTCGCTGGCGCCGGTGGCCTTCGCCAGGGTCGCGTAGACCTCGAAATGGATGTGCGGCCAGCGCCCGTCGTACGCGGCCGGGTAGACGCTGGTGAAGGTGATCTTGCCGGCGGCGTCGGCGACCTGGACGCCGCGCAGGTAGTTCTCCTGCTCGACGCCGTTCGAGTAGAGCGAGTAGCGGCCCTGCTGGTCGCAGTGCCACAGGTAGACCGCCGCGCCGGGGCGTGGGCTGCCGCTCGTGTCGACCACCGCCAGCGCGATGGTCAACGGCACGCCGGTCGCCACCCCGGACGCCGTGCCGAAGCTGCGGGTGAGGTCGCTGCGCACGATGCCACTCTCGGTGAGGACGTTGACCCCGTTGGAACCGTCGCCAGGGAACGGACCGGCGGTCTCTACGGGGATCTCGCCCTCGGCGGTCTGGGTCTGGCTCTGGCCCGGGGGCTGTCCTGGCCCGGGTGGCGCGGTACTCGTGGCCTGTTCCTCGGGCGCGCAGCCGGCGACCGCGACCGCACCGGCCGCGGTGAACAGCCCGAGCACCCGGCGGCGGCTCAGCAGCGTCGGCAGGTCGAGCGAGAGTCCCTGGTCGTGCTGGTGCATCGGTGGCCTCCTTGGGTTCGGTGGCCCAACCTTCTGTCGCGTTACTGCCCTGTCGCTTTCGGCGGGCTGTGCGGTGGCTGTGCGTCCAGCTCCTGGAACAGCGTGACGTGCAGGTCGCCGGGCACGTCGAGGCGGGCGTTGAGTGACCGCCACGGCGTCTCGGTCGGCGGTGCCACGGTCTCGGCTCCCGCCGCGGCCAGCTTGTCGGTGTCCGCCGCGGCGTCGTCGACCTCGAACGCGATCCGGAACCGGGGTGCCACGGGTCGCCCGACCTCGACCTCGTCGATGTAGCGGTGGTGTTTCGGGTTGGCCAGCTCCAGCGTGGCCCGACCCGCCTCCAGGATCATCACCTGAGCGCCGTCGCCGCCGCTGAACGCCGCCTCTTCGGTGAGCCCGAGCGCGTCCCGGAAGAACGCCACCGCCGCGTCGTAGTCCTCGACCTCGACCACCAACCGCATCTGCTTGACCGTCATGCCGGCAAAGCTAGCCCCGACTCGACCTTGTCCGCAGCTCTCGCAGGTGGGTGGCGATCGCGCTGATGTCCCGGTCGGCGTAGCCGTCGTCCAGCGCGGCGGCGAGTGCGGCCTTGTTGGCCTGCGCCTGCGGCACGGGCACGCCGGTCCGCTCGGCCAACGCCAGCACCAGACCGGCGTCCTTGTGGACCAGGTCGAGCGAGAACGCGACCTCGGCGTTTTCGGGGTGCTCGAAGACGTTCCGCTTGTACTTGAGGTACGGCGCACCAGTGGCACCGGCCAGGAACACGTCGTACGCCGTGGCGGGGTCGATGCCGGCCGCCTCCGCCAGCACGTACGCCTCGGAAAGCCCCTGGTTGATCGCGATCAGCAAGGTGTTGATCGCGACCTTCATGGTCGCCCCGGTGCCCGTCGGTCCGATGTGGAACACCTTGCCGAGGTGGTCGAGGACGGGCCGGACCTGGTCGATGTCGACGGCTTCCCCACCCGCGAGCACCGCGAGCGTGCCGGCCTCGACGCTGGACACGCTGCCGGACACCGGGCAGTCGACGTGCACCCCGCCTGCGCCGCGCACCATCTCGGCGAGCCGTAGCGTCGTGCGTGGGTCGATGGTGCTCGTGTCGACGACCGCCGTGCCACGACGCAGGCCGGCGACGATCCCGTCGCGACCCTCGTGCGCCCCCAGATCGGCGGCGTCGTTGGCCAGCGCGACGAGCACGACGTCGGACGTGCCGGCGGCCTCCCTCGGCGTGCCGGCGACGGTCGCCCCGGTGCGGGCGGCGATGTCATCGGCCCGTTCCCGGGTGCGGTTCCAGATCGTCACCGGATAGCCGGCGGCGCGCAGCCGCACCACCATCGCGCCACCCATGTGCCCGGTGCCGATGATCGCCACCCGTGTCGACTCGCTCATCACCCCATCCTCGCACCGGCCCGGGGCCCGCGTTCCGGGCTCGGGCCGACGGCCGCCTGGTCCGGGTGGGTGGCTTCGGTGTCGGCCAGGCGGGTGGCGATGTGGCTGAGGGCGGTGTCCAGGTCGGCCCGCGTGGGGCGTTGGCCGTCGCGTTCCGGGAGCTTGGTCAACAGCCAGGTCTTCCAGGCTTCGGCGAGCTTCGTGTACGCCTCTTCGCCCGGCCCCGTCAGGCTCAGGCACTCGTCGTCGTCGATGGCGACCAGCCCTCGCCAGGCGGCCGCGGCGAACGCGGGGCGCAGCACGGCGCCGGGAAGCTGGTACGCCCGGCCGATGCCGGCCAGGTCGATCGGGCCCGCGTACTGGGTGCGCAGGTGGATCTGGGCCAGGCACCAGGCGTCCGCGGCACCCAGCTTGGTGCCCGAGGCGGCCAGGACGCTCGGTGCGGCGGCCGGGCCCTCGCTGCGGAAGACGCGGGAGATCGCCTGCTCGAGCTCGGCGTTCGAGCTTTGCGCCTCCGGCATGCCGAAGCCCTCGCCCAGGTCCGGTGCGGCGGCCCGGGCCATGTCGCGCAGCGGGACCTCCTTGAGGAACAGGGCGATCGCGAAAGCGATCAACGGGACCGGGACCGCATAGAGGAACAGGCTGTGCACCGATTGCGCGTACGCCTCGATGATCGGTCCGGACTGGGCCGGCGGCAGGCTGTGCACCGCCGTCGGCACGCCGAGCACGTGCGGTGGGATGAAGCCGGTCTGCCGCAGCGCGTCGGTCAGGTGGTGGTTGAGCTGATTGGCGAAGATCGTGCCGAACACCGCCGCGCCGAAAGAGCTGCCCAGGGTACGCAGGAACGTCACGCCCGAGGTGGCCACGCCGAGGTCGCGGTAGGCGACCGTGTTCTGCACGATGATGATCAGGATCTGCATGGAGAGCCCGATGCCGACGCCGAACACGAACATGTAGACGGACGTGAGCAGCACCGACGTGCCGGAGCCCATCCGGGACATCAGGAAGAGCCCGAGCGCCATGACCAGGCCGCCGGCGATCGGGAACATCTTGTAGCGGCCCGTGCGGCTGACGGTGGTGCCGGCCAGCACGGCCGTGACCAGGAGACCGAACACGAGCGGCAGCGTGCGTACGCCGGAGACCGTCGCGGAGACGCCCTGCACCCATTGCAGGTACGTCGGCAGGAAGGTGAACGCCCCGAGCAGTGTGAAGCCGACGAAGAAGCTGAGCGCCGACGACACCACGAACACGCGCGACTGGAACAACCGGATCGGCAGCACCGGCTCGCGGGCCCGGCGCTCGGCGAACCCGAACGCCACCAGCAGCGCCGCCGACACGGCGAACAGCACGATGATGACGGGGGAGCTCCACGCGTACTCCGTGCCGCCCCAACTCGTCGCCAGCGTCAGGCCGGCCGCGCCCGAGCCGATCAGCACGATGCCGAGATAGTCGATCACCGGTCGGCCGCGGTTCGTGATCGCCGGAATGGTCCGGGCGGCGACCAGGATCACCACGACGGCCAGCGGCACGTTGATGTAGAACACCCAGCGCCAGCCGAGGCTGCTGTCGGTGAACAGCCCGCCGATCAGCGGACCGACCACCGTGGCGAGGCCGAAGATCGCGCCTAGGCCGCCCTGGTAGCGCCCGCGGTCGCGGAGCGGGATCACGTCGCCGATCAGTGCGGTGGCGGTGACCAGCAGGCCGCCGGCGCCGATGCCCTGCACGGCGCGCGAGGAGACCAGCCAGATCAGGCTCTGCGAGGCGCCGCACAGCAACGAGCCGACGATGAAGATCAGGGCGCTGACCTGGAAGATCCGCTTGCGGCCGAACTGATCGCCGAACTTCCCGGCGAGCGCGGCGGCGATGGTCTGGGTCAACAGGTACGCGGTGACCACCCAGGACAGATGGTTGGCGCCGCCGAGGTCACCGACGATGGTGGGCAACGCCGTCGCGACCACGGTCTGGTCCATCGCGGCGAGCAACAGCCCGAGCGCGACCGTGCCGTAGATGACGTTGATCTGGCGCCGGGACAGTTCGGGTCGGCGCACGTCGTCGTCCGGTGACTTTTCCATGACCGTCACGCGCTCGCACCCCCGTACGCTGGATCTTCAGCGTACGGGCGGCACCAGGACGCTGAGGCAGGTTACGCAACCTTCGAGCTTCTCGTACTCGCTGATATCGACGACGACAGGTGCGAACCCGAGCTGGTGGATCAGGGTCGCGGTATGCGGCGCGGAGGCGGCGATGAGGACGCGTTCGTCGCCGAGCGGCACGAGGTGGCAGCCGGCTTCTTCTTCGACGGGGAGCAACTGCGGCAGGGCTTGGATGTCGAGCAGACCCGGCAGGGCGACCAGCGTCCCGTCGGGGAGGGCGGTGACGGCCGACTTCAGGTGCAGCACGCCGTGCAGCCCGACCGCGGTCGTGGTCCGTCCTCTGGTGGCCAGGTGGTCGCGGAGCTGTGCGAAGCCGGCTTCGTTGGTCCGGCCGCCCACACCGACGTAGACGTGGTCGCCGACCTGAAGCACGTCACCGCCGTCGAGGGTGCCCGGGGCCTCGATCTCGACCACATCGAGCAGCAACGCCTCAGCGGCGGCCCGAGCGCCGGCGATCTCGGGGCGTCGTTCGGGCGCTCCCGGGCGGGTGAGCACGGCGAGGTCGCCACAGACCACGAGCGTGTCCTCGACGAAGACGCTGTCCGGGCAGTCGTCGGCCGGTGTCAGCTCGACCACGGACCAGCCAGCACCCGCAAGAGCGGCCCGGTAGTCGTCGTGCTGCCGCCGGGCAAGATCGACGTCGACGGGCGTGCGCTCGATGTGCGTGACGATGCCTTCGGCCAACCGCGAACTAGGCGCCCGAACCAGCGCCGTCCCACCACTGATCATTGCCCGATTCTGAGCGCGCCCCGCCGCGACCGCAACGCACCGCCGCTAGAGGTCACAACACGAACAGCCACCAGACCAGCCCGGGTCGCCCACGCGGCGGCTCGCGGAAGCGACAGCCCCGACCGGCCTCGGTCGATGGATGCCCGGGTGCTCAGACTCGGCAGCGCGGTCTTGTACCGCGCCGCAGTGGTTGTGGACGCGCCGGCTTGCCGCGCGCCGGCCCGGTATGGGCGCGGCGCCCTGCTGCGGCCGTGAGGCGCGCAGCGGCCCGGGTGTGGAGGCGGCGGCCTGCTGTGGTGGTGCCGCGCGCGGTGCCCGGTGTGGGTACGGCGGCCTGCGACGAGGGTGCCTCGCGGTGGCCCGGTGTGGGGCGCAGCCGTCCGCATTGACCGCAGGCCGGCCCTCGTTTGGGGGCGCAGGCCCGCGTTGGTCCGCGCCCGTCCGCATTGACCGCGGGCCGGCCCTCGTCGGGGGGCGCGGCCTCGGGTTGGGATGCACGCCCGCCCACATTGCCGGCGGGCCCGCCCGCGTCGGCGGCCCGGCCGGCCCGGCCGGGTTGGTGGTTAGTGCCGCAGCGCGGTGGTGATGCGCATCAGGTCCGTGTGGGTGATGGGTTCGCCCTTGCCGCCTCGGGCCTCTTGCATCGCCTTGGCGAGTTGGGCTCGGCGTAGGACCTCGCCGACGTCGGCGCCGCTGAAGCCGTGGCTGGCTGCGGCCAGGGCGGCCGGGTCGACGTCGGCGGCGAACATCGTGAAGCCCGCGTATTCGTGGCGTTCGGTCAGGTCGCGGATCTTCATCTTGAAGATCTCGGCTCGGCCGGCCTCGTCGGGCAGCGGGATCGAGAGCTTGATGTCGAAGCGGCCCGAGCGGATCAGGGAGTCGTCGACGCGGTGCGGGAAGTTGGTCGTCGCTACGACGATCACGTTCTGGTTGTCTTCGATCAGGTTGTTCATTTCCTGCTTGAAGATGCCGGCGACGGCGTTGACCGCCTGGCTGGCCGCGTCGCCGCCTGTGCCCGCGTAGCTGATGATGCTGTCGAACTCGTCGAAGAGCATCACCGTCGGGTGCCGGTAGCGGCGGGCCTCCTGGAAGATCGTCTTGATGTTGCGTTCGGAGCCGCCGAGCCACTTGTCGAGGATCTCCGGCGTGCGGATCTCGCGGAACGTCGCGCCGATCTCGTTGGCCAGCGCCCGCGCGAGCATGGTCTTGCCGGTGCCGGGCGGCCCGTAGAGCAGGATGCCCTGCGGTCGGCGGGCGCCCCAGCGGGCCATGATGTCGGGGTGCCGGAAGCTGACCGCGATCTCGCGGAACTGGCCGACGATCGTGTCCAGCCCGCCGACGTGGTCGAGGGTGACGTTTTCGGTGCGGGTCGGGCCCGGCGAGGCGGCCGAGGGCGGAGCGCTGCCCGGCGCCGGCTGGGACTCGCGCTTGCCGACCACGTAGGTGCGGCCGCGTAGCGGCGCTTCGCCGCCCACGAACTCGCCGACCACGCGCAGCACGAGCAGTGTCATCTCGCGGAGCAGGTCGGTCGTCATGTCCGTGCTGGGCACGCTGGCCCGGATCGAGACCGTCCGCGGCCCGGCGCGCAGCGGTCCGTCGGCCGAGAACGGGTTGGCGCCGGCCGAACCGTTGGCCGTCGGCCCTTGATAGGTGATGGTCGCCTTGAGCCCCGCGGCGTTGGCCGCGGCCAGGGGGTCGACCTTCTCGCCGTAGTCGTCGGGCGGCCAGATGGTGCGGACCAGGCGGCTCGGCACGGACCCGATCACCTCGGCGCCCTGCGCGATCTTGCTCGCCACCGGCCCGTCGTTGCCGAACCGCTTGGCGAGCATCGCGCCGAGCGGCGCGGCGGCGCCCAGCATGGCGGCGTCGAACATCGTGCGGGCGCTCGGCCCGCCCCGGACGCTCACGTCGGCGGACATCTGATGCGTCGCGGCACCGTCGATGCTCGCGGTGTCCAGCCAGTAGCGCACGTCCTGCACAGGCGGCGGGAAGTAGCCGCCGCTGAGCAGCCGCACCCGGGTTTCCCGCGCGGCGACGATGATCGCCGGACCGTCGTTGATCACTAGGCGTCCACCGAGCACCTCGACGGTCTCGGCGTCGCCACGCGGCCCGCTAGAGGCTCCATCCGACATTGATCCACCCCCGTCAGAAACCGGGTCGACCCGCACCTAAGACTGACACGCCGGGCCGACCCCGGCCACCGATCACGCGGGAACAGCGTCTGCCGTCCCTTTTGTGCCCACTAAGGGCCGAAAATCACGAGACGCAGAACTCGTTGCCTTCCGGGTCCCGCATCACCACGCCGAACTGGCCGTTGGCCGCGTCGTCGTTGACGCGAAAGATCGAGGCGCCGGCCGCGCATAGTCGGGCCACCTCGGCCTCGACCACGGCGCGGCGCTCCGGCAACGGCTGGGCGCGGCCGCCGCTCACGTCGAGGTCCAGGTGGAGACGGTTTTTGACCGATTTGGTCTCGGGAACCTGCTGGAACCAGAACTTCGGCCCGACGCCGGCCGGGTCGACGATGCGGTCTGGGGAGTCAGGCTCGCCGGCCAACTCCTCCTCGGGGACGCCAACGCTGCGGTACCACCCGTGCCAGCTCTCGAAGCCGGGCGGCGGCGGTGCCAGGTCGTAGTGCAACGCCGTCGCCCAGAACTTCGCCAACTCGGCCGGAGCCGCGCAGTCGATGGTTATTTGAAACGTCATGGGGTCCATGTTCGACCACACGTACGACAAAAATCAGGCGGCGACGACCCGTCGCTTCGCGACGTGCTCGACCAGCGCGATCAACAGGTCCTTGCCGGACTGCCGGTCGCGGGCGTCGCAGAGCACGACGGGCACGTCCGGGTCCAGGTCGAGCGCGTTGCGGACCGAGGCCGGGCTGTGTAGCTGCTTCCCGTCGAAGCAGTTCACGCCCACCACGAACGGAGTGCGGCGGGTCTCGAAGTAGTCGACCGACGGAAAGCAGTCGGCCAGCCGCCGCGTGTCGGCCAGCACCACCGCGCCCAGGGCACCGAACGCGAGCTCGTCCCAGAGAAACCAGAAGCGGTCCTGGCCGGGCGTACCGAACAGGTAGACCTGCAGGTCCTCGTTGATGGTGATCCGGCCGAAGTCCATGGCGACCGTGGTCGTGGTCTTGGCCTCGACGCCGGAGACGTCGTCGGTGTCCTCGCCCGCCGAGCTGAGCACCTCCTCGGTCTGCAACGGGCGAATCTCGCTGACCGCGCCGACCAGCGTGGTCTTGCCGACCCCGAAGCCGCCCGCGATCAGAATCTTGAGCGCCATCGGGATGCGTTGCCCCGCGCCTGGACGCTCAGAGCGCACGGAGTCCATTGACCACCGCCTGGAGGATGTCGTAATTGGGAAGTGCGGCCGCGGGCTGCGGCTCGTAGGAAACCACGAGCCCGGCGCCGAGCAGGTCGCCGAGCAGGACCCGGACCACGCCGAGCGCGAGGTCGACCCGGGCGGCGAGCTCGGCCACCGCCACCGGGCGCTGCGCGACCTCGATGATCGCGCGGTGCTCGGGTTGCAGCGGCGCCAGGTCGACGCGGTCGAGCGGTGCCGCCACGACGAACGCCACCAGGTCGAAGCCGGTGGCCGGACGGACCCGACCACCGGTCACGGTGTACGGACGGACGACCGGCCCGGCGTCCATGTCGAGCCAGTCGTGGCCGGGGGTGTCAGCCGCCATCGCTGCTCTCCGACGGCAGCTCTGGTGGTATCCGGGCCGGCGAGGTCAGGTTCTGCCCGACCCGGGTGACCAGCATGGCCATCTCGTACGCGACGAGGCCGATGTCGGTCTCCGAGGTGGCCAGCAGCGCCAGGCAGGCGCCCTGGCCGGCGGCGGTCACGAACAGGTAGGCCTGCTCCATCTCGACCATCGTCTGCCGGACGGCACCGGCCGCGAAGTGCCGGCTGGCGCCCTTGGCGAGACTCTGGAAGCCGGCTGCCATCGCGGCCAGGTGCTCCGCGTCGTCGCGCTCCAGCCCTGCGGTCAGGCCCATCAGCAGCCCGTCGGCCGAGAGCACGATCGCCTGCTCCGCCCCGGGCACGCGGGCGACGAGGTCTTGGAGCAGCCAGTCGAGGTTGGACTGCGGCCTGGTCGTCTGCGTCACTTACGCGTCCTCTCCGGATGGATCCTTGACCTGCGCGCCCTCGGGTGCCGGGTGCGCGGACCGGTCGCCCGCGGTGGGCGGTGCCGGATGTTGCTCAGAGGGTACGGGTGGTGTCACGGAGCGAACTCCCTCCGTCCGGTCGGGAAGTTCACCCGACGCACCGGTCTCGGTTGCGGGCCGGCGCCGCTCCAAAGGCGGGGCATCGGCGCCGTTGCGCGTGACCGCGTCGTTCCCGGCCGCCGCGGAGTCCGGGTCAGGGGAGCCAACCCCGTTGCCGGGTGTGCCCGGGGCCGGCGTGGTCGGCGAGGTGTAACGGCTGATCCGCAGTGCGCGGGTCGCGTCACTGAGGGCCGGGCCGGCGTTGCCGTCCGCCGTCGGCGGTGTCCACATCGGGCGCTCGGCCGCCTTGGCGGTCAGGTCGCCGGTGGTCGTCGTGCCGCTCTCCTGGCGGCCCCGAGTGGTGCCGGCCTGAAGGGCGGACATGCGGGCGCGTACGTCCTCCGGGTCACGCGCGGCCGGCGGCGCCGAGATCGGTGCGGGCGCTGCGCCCGAGGTCTCGTCGTCCGAGCGGCGCAACTGCGGCGCCAGGTGCCGTTGGCGATTGCGGCGGGGCAGGCCGTCGTCGCCGATGACCAGTTCCGTGGTCGCCTCCTCCGGTGGGCGCCGGCGTCGTTGCACCGGCAGGCCGAGCACCGGCGTCGGCTGTGCGGCGGCCTCGGCCGACGATGTCGTGGCCACCGGTGCGAACGGGGACGCGACCGGGGGCGGGGTCGCGATCGGTTCGCGGGGGGAGTACGCCGGCGCGGTCACACCGCCGGACAGCGCGGTCGGCCAGGTCGCACCGGGCGACGACGACCACGCGCCGGCCGAGGTGCCGTCGCCGCCGGCCGTCGCACCGACCTCCGGAACCGTCCACACCGGAGAGTCGTCGGCGCCGACCAGCACCGCCTCGTCCACACCGGGCGGCAGTGCGGTGTCAGTCGGCGCACCGACCTCGGCCGGAGTGCGGCCGGGCAGCGCCAGGGCGCCCGTGCCCGCGGCGATCAGCGCGGTGGGCAGCAGGGCCACGGCCGTCACGCCGCCGTAGGGGGAAGAGCGCAGCTGCACGCGTACCCCGTGGCGGGCTCCTAGCTGGGCCACGACGAACAGGCCCAGCCGCGCGGAGTTGCCCGGGTCGAACTCCGGCGGCTCGCTGAGCCGCTGGTTGGCCTCGACGATCGCCTCGGGAGGCATGCCCAGGCCACGGTCCTCGATCTCGATGGCGTACCCGTTGGGAACGGCCTGCCCGGCGACCCGCACCTTCGTGTGCGGCGGCGAGAACGACGTCGCGTTCTCGATCAGTTCGGCCAGCAGGTGGATGACGTCGGCGACAGCGCGGCCGGCGACCGCCGCCGGCTCGATCGCCATGATCGTGACCCGGGGGTAGTCCTCCACCTCGGACACCGCGCCGCGGATCACGTCGATCATCGGGACCGGCACCCGCCAGCCCCGGCCGGGTGCGGCGCCGGCCAGCACGACCAGGTCTTCGGCGTGGCGGCGCATGCGGGTAGCCAGGTGGTCGATCCGGAAGAGATCGCCCAGCTCGTCCGGGTCGGTGGTGCGCCGCTCCATCTTGTCGAGCAGGGCGAGCTGGCGGTGCAGCAGCGTCTGGCTGCGCCGGGCGATGTTGAGGAAGACCTCGCTGAGCCCGCGGCGCAGCACCGCCTCGTCGACCGCCGAGGTGACCGCGGTGCGCTGGACGGCGGCGAACGCGTGGCCGACCTGCCCCAGCTCGTCGGACCCGAACTCGAGCGAAGGCGACTCGGCCTCGACGTCGACCTCCTGGCCGTGGCGCAACCGGCCGACCAGGGCGGGCAGTCGTTCGTCGGCCAGCGACAGCGCGGCGGTACGCAGGCCGACCAGCCGGCGGATCAGCTCACGGCCGACGCGCACCGAGACGTAGAGCGCGACGGTGACCGCGACCAGGCCGAGGAAGCCGGCGAGCCCGAGCCGGATCAGGATGCCGGTGGCGACCGGGATGGTGCGGTCGGTGAGCCGCTCCGACGCGTCCAGCTCGAAATCGCGCAGGTCGTGCTGGACCTGGTCGTACGAGGACTGCCAGGCCGTCGCCGAGATCGGCGGGGTGCCGTTCTCGCTGCCCTTGGTCACCAGCGTGTTGAGCATGTCGTTGAGCTGGGAGAACGCGGCGCCCTCGGTGAGCCGGGTGTACTCGGCACGGTCCTCGTCGGGCAGGTCGGCGACGGCGTTCTCGTACAGGTAGCGCTGGGTGCCGATGATCTGCACCAGTTGGCCGTGCTCGTCGGCGCCGAAGCGGCCGCCCGCGAACACCCCACCCACCAGCGCGTCGGCGCGGGCCAGCACCTCGCGTGCGCGGCCGAGCGACGTGACCGCTCGCGCCTCCCGGCCGAGTTGCTCGTCGGGCAGGGCGATCAGCACGGAGAACGCCCGGAACGCCGAGTCGATCACGCCGTTGTAGAGGCCCAGCGCGCCGGCCTTGTCCATGTCGCGACGGTCGATGAAGTCCCGGCCCGAGGGCAGCACCGCGAACGCCTGGTCGAGCTGGGCCAGCCGGCCGGCCAGCAGGTCGCTGGTGTCGGCTTCGGCGGATCGGCGCCGGAACTCGGAGATCGCGTTGTCCGTCGCGGTGCGCTGGGTGGCGAGCCGCTCGGGGCTGCTCTTGCCGGCCAGATAGACAAGCGACAGTCGGCGCTCCTGCTGGAGTGCCGACACGACGGTTTCACCGGGCTTGCCGATGTCGTCAAGCAGGCCCTGCGCGGACAGCAGGCTGAGCGCCGGCCCAAGCGTCAACGTGGTCGCGAAGATCCACAATGCCGTGAGCGCGGCGATCGGCACGGCGACCAAAGAAATGATCTTCGAACGGATCGACCAGCTGCGCGTATTCATCAGTCCTCGCCCGAGGGTTGGCAGGATCGACGACACGCGTCCTGTCAGCTCCCGCCAGAAAGCCGACACCGCCGGTGACGCGTGCGCCTTGGGCAGGATACGCAAACGCGCCCCGCCGCACTACCGCCGGACGTCGATGTCCCGCCCGCTGGTCGCCCGTTGCCGAAAGTTCCGCGAACAAAGTCTCGCGAACCGGGATTGGCGACCGTTGCCATCTGGGAAATAACCCGGTGAAGGAGGGACGCCATGTCGCCCACTCAGATTGTCGTTCTCGTCATCGTCATCGTGGTACTCGTCGCGGTCGGGATATTCGCCTGGACAGCCATGCGCCGTCGGGCGCTGCGCGACAAGTTCGGTCCGGAGTACGACCGGGTAGTCGGAGAGCAGGAGAGCCGGGCGGCCGCCGAGCGCGAGCTTCGCGACCGCGAGCGCAAGCACGCCGAGCTGGCCCTCACGCCGCTGAGCCCGGAGTCACGGGACCGCTACGCGGAGGCTTGGGAAGAGCTGCAGGTCATGTTCGTCGACGATCCGGCCCGCGCGGTCGGTGCGGCGGACGAGCTGGTCACCCGGCTGGTCGCGGAGCGCGGCTACCCCACCGACGACTACGACGACCAACTCGCCCACCTGTCCGTCGAACACGCGCGCACGCTCGGCAACTATCGCGACGCGCATGACATCCATCTCGCCAACGAGCGTGGCGAGGCCAGCACCGAGCAGTTGCGCCAAGCGGTCGTGCACTACCGCGCCCTCGTCTCCGAGCTGCTCGGCGACCAGCCCGTGCACGCCGACGACCCGGTAACCGACGCCCGCTGACTTCGAGGAGACCCCCCATGACCTACCAGGACCAACGCAACGAAGAGCACCCCGAGGCAGTGCGCTCCGACCCGGTGCCGGTGCAGCGCAGCGCTCCGGACGACGAGCTCACCACCGACACGGACCGGGACGGCTACGACGCCGACGGCGACGGCGTCGACGACCGGACCGATGCCGAGCGGGGCTTCCACGAGAACGCGACGGACGAGCCCGAGCCCGGTCACGAAGACGGCTACCAGGACAACGTCACAGCGGACACGAACACGGACACGGAAACGGACACCGACGTGGACCGGGACGGTGTGGACGACCGCGTGGAAGACGGCGAGACCGACGCCGACGAAGAGACCGAGGACGAGCGCACCGGGTACGACGAGCCGGTGATCGCCTCTCCGGTGGACACCGAGGTCGAGCGCAACGGCGTCGACGGCGCCGAGTTCGACCGGGACCGGGCGGCGGACGACGACGACCGTACGTACGACGGCCCGACGTTCCCCGACAGCGCGATGACGCCGGTCGCGTTCGGCGCGGCAGCAGCGGGCGGCGCGGCGGCACTGGCCGCCAACCGCACCGACGACCGCACCGACACCGAGCACGTCGAGGCCGACGGCATCGGCGACGACCGCACCCCGGACGACGTGGCAGTGGTGGCAACAGACGACGACGAGCCGACCGAGCTCATGCCGGGCGAGGTCGACGCCGAGCCGGTGACCGCCCTGGTCGCGGTCGAGTCCGCACAGGGCTTCCGGGACCGCTGGCGCGAGGTGCAGCTTCGCTTCGTCGACGACCCGCGGGGTGCCGCGGCCGAGGCGCAGGGGCTGGCCGAGGAGGCGGCCGACGCACTGGTCGCCGCGCTCGACTCGCTGCGCAACGACCTGGGCGGCTGGGAGGCATCCGAGGCCGCTGACACCGAGCACCTGCGCGTGGTGGTCCGCCGCTACCGCGACTTCCTGGACCGGATGCTCCAGAGCTGAGCCGACGAAGGGGCCCTCGCGTCAGCGAGGGCCCCTTCGTGCTCAACCGAGTGGCGTGGGCGTGACCTGTTCACCGTCGACGGTCACCGTGCCGGTCGTCAGGTCGAGGGCCGGTGCCGGTCGCGCGACGCCGTCGACCTCGAGGATTCCGACCTGCCGTCCCTCGACCACGATCCAGCCGCCACGCACCTTGGCGTTGCGGACCTGGGCGGTGGCCCGGTAGAGGCCGGACGGCTTGCGTACCGCGCCGATGTCGAACGTGAAGGTCTCGCGTCCGGCGGTGACCGTGCCCTTGGCCCGCTTCTCGTCGAACGAGCCGGTGATCTTTCCCTTGTCCCCGGCCAGGGCCAGCCGCTCGTCGACGGCGGTGCCCTGGAACCAGGCCTCGACCTTGTCGCCGTCACAGACGTAGGCGATCGCCACCCCGTCCTTGACCGCGATCGCGATGCTGGCCTCTCCGCCGCGCACCGAGCCACCCCAGGTCACGGTGACCTTCTCCTGCGCCTGGGCGCGGGCCGGGGGCTGCGTGACCGCGGGAGCGGCCGGCGGCTCCGCTGTCGGTGACGGTGCCGCCGGAGCGGCCTTGTTCTCACTCGCCGCGGCCGGCTTCGGGGCGACGGTGAGCGCGTTGTTGGCGGCGAACAGCCCGCCGCCGGCGGCGAGGCCGACCACCAGCGTGATGACGGTTCCCAAGCGCTTCATGATCACTCCCGTTCCGGGGGTTCCCTACAGGACACAGGGTCTCGTGCCATCGCGTCTGTGTACAACTACGCACCGCGGAATGTGACAGTTCGCCGAGCCGCGTTATTAGAGAAGTTTTCGGGAACACCCACCCGGGTACGTCCGCCGACGGATCGATCCGAGCCGATCGGACCGGCGTGCGCGAGGGGGACGGTGTGGACGGTGGGCTGCGGCTGGATCTGAACTGGCTGGACTACGTGCTGCTGACGCTCTACTTCGTGACCGTGCTCGGGGTGGGTTTCGCCGCCCGCCGCGCGATCAGGACCAGCGTCGACTTCTTCCTCTCCGGGCGTTCGCTGCCGGCCTGGGTGACCGGGCTCGCGTTCGTCTCCGCCAACCTCGGCGCCCTGGAGATCATCGGGATGGCCGCCAACGGCGCCCAGTACGGCATCATGACCACGCATTACTACTGGGTCGGCGCCGTGCCGGCGATGGTCTTCCTCGGCATCGTGATGATGCCGTTCTACTACGGCTCCAAGGTCCGCTCGGTCCCGGAGTATCTCCGGCTGCGGTTCAACCGCCCGACCCACCTGCTCAACGCGCTCAGCTTCGCGGTGGCACAGGTGCTGATCGCCGGCGTCAACCTGTACGCGCTCGCCCTCGTGCTCGACGCGCTCCTCGGCTGGCCGCTGTGGATCTCGATCATCGCGGGCGCCGCGATCGTGCTCACCTACATCAGCATCGGCGGGCTGACCTCGGCGATCTACAACGAGGTGCTCCAGTTCTTCGTCATCCTGGCCGGGCTCATCCCGATCACCGTGATCGGCCTGGTCAAGGTCGGTGGCATCAACGGGCTGTTCGACAAGGTGCGGGACAGCGACCTCGGCGAGGCCGGCCTGCACGCCTGGGCCAACACCGGGTCGTCGGACAACCCGCTCGGCGCGCACTGGCTCGGCATCGTCTTCGGACTGGGCTTCGTGCTCTCGTTCGGCTACTGGACCACCAACTTCGCCGAGGTGCAGCGCGCGCTCTCCGCCCGCAACATGAGCGCCGCGCGGCGTACGCCGCTGATCGCCGCGTACCCGAAGCTGTTCATCCCGCTCGTGACCATCATCCCGGGCATGATCGCGGTCGTCACGGTGCAGGGGCTCGGCGCCGACGAGGGCGACCTGGTCTACAACAACGCGATCCCGCTGCTGATGCGTGACCTGCTGCCCAACGGCGTGCTCGGGATCGCGGTCACCGGTCTGATGGCCTCGTTCATGGCCGGCATGGCGGCCAACGTCAGCGGCTTCAACACCGTCTTCACCTACGACATCTGGCAGACGTACGTGCGGAAAGAGCGCTCGGACGAGTACTACATCAGGGTCGGTCGGATCGCGACGGTCGGCGGCATCGTGGTCGGCATCGGCACCGCGTTCATCGCCGCCGGGTTCAGCAACATCATGAACTACATCCAGGCGCTGTTCTCCGTGTTCAACGCCCCGCTGTTCGCCACGTTCATCGTCGGCATGTTCTGGAAGCGGATGACCGCGGCGGCCGGCTTCTGGTCGCTGCTGTCGGGCACGGTCGTGGCCCTGGCGACGTACCTCCTCTATCTGGGTGGTGCCCTGCCGTTCGACACCGACCTGGAGGAGAGCTTCTGGGGTGCCGGCCTCGCGTTCGTGACCGTCCTCGTGGCGGCGTTCGTGATCAGCAAGTTCACCGCGCCCAAGCCCGAGAACGAGCTGCGTGGCCTGGTCCGCGGGCTCGGCGGCATCGACCTCAAGGGTGACGTCGTCGCCGGCGACGCGGCCTGGTACCGCTCGCCGTTGCTGCTCGGCGGCATCGCGCTGGCTCTGTCCCTGCTCTTCTACATCCCGGTCTGGTGAGGGCGATGAGTGACGAAGACCTGCTCAGCGACAACGAGGAAGAGCGCCGTTCGGCGGCCGCGCGGATGTTCGACATCCGCCGGGTGATCGGCGGTTTGTTCGTGGTGTACGGCGTGATCGTCACCCTGGTCGGCGCCTTCGACGGCTCCGCCGCGATCGACAAGGCCCAAGGTGTACGGATCAACCTGTGGGCCGGGTTGGCGATGCTGACGGTGGGCCTGCTGTTCCTGCTGTGGCAGTGGCTTTCCCCGGCGGACGCGCCCGAGCCCACTGGATCTTCTGGCGAAGATGTCGAAAATGGAGGAGGCGACGCGTCGGTCCGGTGAAGGAGGAAGTCATGAAATACATGCTCATGCTCTTCGAACCCGAGACCGACTGGGAAGCACGGCCCGACGACTTGGCGGCGAACCTGGCCGAGCACGACGTGTTCTCGGCCTGGCTCAAGGAACGCGGCATCGCCGAGGTGGGCGGCGAGGCGCTGCGGGGGCCAAGCACGGCCACCACCCTGCGCAAGGTCGGCGACGAGATGGTGGTCACCGACGGGCCGTTCGCCGAGCTCAAGGAGCACCTCGGCGGTTTCTACATCATCGACGCCAAGGATCTCGACGAGGCGATCGAGGCGGCCCGGCGTTGCCCGACGGGCACCGTGACGGAGATCCGGCCACTCTGGGACATGACCGATTTCACCTGACGTCGACGACGCGCTGGCGCGGGCGTACCGCCGTGAGTGGGCCCAGGTGCTCGCCACGGTGGTGCGCCTGACCCGCGATCTGGACGCCGCGCAGGACGCGGTGCAGGAGGCGTTCGCGGCGGCTGTGCCAGCATGGCGCGCCAACGGGGTGCCCGCGAACCCGGGCGCGTGGCTGACCACCACCGCCCGGCGCAAGGCGGTCTCCGCCCGCCGCCACGTGGACGCCGTCCAGAGCCGGCTGCCGCTGCTGATGGTCGACGAGCCAGGCCCCGCCGACCCGTTCCCGGACGACCGGCTGCGCCTGCTGTTCACCTGTTGCCACCCCGCGCTGGACCTGGCCGCGCGGGTAGCACTCACGCTCAACGTGGTCTGTGGACTGCCGACGGCCGACATCGGGCGGATCTTCCTGGTGCCCGAGTCGACGATGGCCGCCCGGGTCACCAGGGCCAAGCGGAAGATCCGGGCGGCCGGCATTCCGTACCGGGTGCCGGCGCCGGACGAGATCGCCGACCGGCTGCCGAGCGTCCTGGCCACCATCTACCTGTTCTTCGTGCAGGGGCACACGCCACCGCGCGGCGAGGAGTTGACCGCGGCCGGGGTCACGGCCCGGGCGCTCGACCTGTCCCGGGTGCTGGCGGCGCTGCTGCCGGGGGAGCCGGAGGTGCGCGGCCTGCTGGCGTTGCTGCTGCTGACCGAGGCGCGCCGGCCGGCCCGGGTGGACCCGAGCGGCGCTCCGGTGCTGCTCGCCGACCAGGACCGGGCGCGGTGGGACCGGCGCCTGATCGTGGAGGGCCTCGCGCTGGTGCGGCCCGAGCCGCGCGGCCCGTACGCCATCCAGGCGGCGATCGCCGCGGTGCACGCGCTGGCGCCGCGGGCCGCCGACACCGACTGGGCGGCGATCGTGCGGTTGTACGACGACCTGCTGGCCGTGCACCCGTCTCCGGTGGCGGCGTTGGCGCGGACGATGGCGTACGCCGAGGTGGCCGGACCGTCGGCGGGCCTCGCGGCCGTCGACCTGCTGGCCGCCGACTCGCGGTTGGCCGGGTACCACGTGCTGCCCGCCGCCCGGGCCGACCTGCTCCGCCGGCTGGGCCGGTCCGTGGAGTCGGCGCAGGAGTACGCGCGGGCGGCCGAGTTGGCCGGCAACGCGGCGGAGCGGGCGTATCTGCTGGCCCGGGCGGCGGAGCATGGGAACGGGTCCCCGCCCCGGCTGTCGTGACCGGAACGGGGACCCGCGGCTCAACTAGTTAGGAAAGCGGGGGATAGGCGTTGGACATGAGCTGGCGGAACTGCGCCGAGAACCACGCGCCGGAGATCGGAGCGTTGGCCAGTGCGCCGGTCGGGTTGTTGCCGTTGAGCGAGTTGCCGCCGTAGGTCGGGTCGCACATCCGGTCGAAGCCCTTGCCGTCGTTGTTCGGGATCTCCGTGCTCGAACCGTCGGACTCACCCGGCGGCTTGACCCACACGTACGCGTCGATGCCCGACGCGGGCGCTGCGGTCGGCCGCTCGCCGAGGCCCGCCCCGCTCTGGTTGCACCAGTTGCCGGCGTGGATCCGCCGGTCGATGCGGGACTGGTTGACGAAGGTGTTCAGGTCGGTCGACGTGCTCGCCGCGGTGGGCCGCGCCGAACCGCCCCAGCCGTTGCGGGACGTGTCGATCAACATGCCGATGCTGGAGCCGAAGCCCTGGCTGACGAGCTCGGTCCGGAACGCCTGGGCGAAGGTCAGCTCGTCGACGTAGAAGTTCCAGTCGACCCAGCTTGACTGCCGGATCTGCTGGCCGTTGACGGTCGTGTTGATGTTGAAGTACGGCTCACGCAACGCCGAGTAGTTGGCGGTGTTGACGATGAAGCCGTGCACCTTGTCCACGGTCGAGCCGGACGCCACGGCGGCCTGCTTGAGCTTCTGGGCGGTCGGGCGGAAGTTGCTGTCCCAGCCGATCCAGCCGTGGTGGGCGGCGTCGATGTAGTTGTAGACGTTGGGGATCGCGCCGAGCTTGTTGAGCGCGTAGCCCACGCCGTTGACGTACCCACCGTTGCTGTTCATGGTCGCGCACTTGGCGATGCCAAGGTTGGTGACCAGGTTCGGCAGCGAGTCGATCTCGATGATCGTGATGATCCGCAGGCTGCGGTACTTGCTGTTGCTCATGATCGCCGCGATCGGGTCGATGTACTGGCTCTGGTACTTCGCCAGCTCGTCGACGCCGAGCTCGCCGTTGGAGGCCAGCGCCGAGCAGTCCCGGCCGGGGAGGTTGTAGATGACGAACTGGATGTAGCCGGCGCCCTGCGCGAGCGCGGCGTCCAAGTGGTCCTCGACGCCCATCGGGCCGTTGGACTGGCTGTCCGGGGTGCCCTCGATGGCGGCGATCCGGTCCAGCCACACCGCGGTCGGCTGGTTGGACACGCGGGTACCGCCCGGCTCGGCCGCAGCCTTGGCCGACCACTCCGGGTTGACGTAGCCGCGGGCACCCGAGTACGGGTTGTCCACCTTCGAACCGTTGCTGGGCTGGTCGTTGTCGGACTCGGTCGCGGTCACGCTGACGTTGCCGGCGGAGCTGGTCGCCGCGATCGTCGCACTGCCGTTGGTCTGGTCGCTGTCCTCGGCGGCGCTGACGGTGACCGGGACGCCGCTGCTCCAGTTGGAGCTGGTCAGCGTGAGGCTGGTCGGCGAGATGGTGATGTCGGAGTCACCGGACTTGGCCAGCGACACGGCGACCGAGCTGGTCGGCGCGGAGCTGAGTCGGTAGGTGACGGTCGCGGAGCCACCCTCGGGAACGCTGACCGCACCGGTGCTGGCCTGCAACGTGGGAGTCGTCGACCCGCCGCCGACGGTGAACGGCACGGCCGAGGTGGTGGTGGTCAGACCAGCGCTGTCGTAGGCCCGGGCGGCCGCGGTGTGGCTGCCGGAGGCGACGGAGGTGGCGCTGTACGCGTACGGGGAACTGGTGTCGCTGTTGACCACCGTGCCGTCGATCAGGAACTCGACCCGGCTGATCGCGCCCTCGACGTCGCTGGCGGTAGCGGCGAGCGAGACGGCGGCCCCGGCGGCGAAGTTCGCGCCGCTGGACGGGCTGGTCAGCGTCACGGTCGGAGCGGTGTTGCCCGGCGTCGTGCCGCCACAGGTGGTGCCGTTGACGGTGAACGAGGTCGGCTTGGGGTTGCTGCCGCTCCACGCGCCGTTGAAGCCGATCGTGGTGGAAGCGCCCGTGGCGAGGGCACCGTTGTAGGACATGCTCTGCGCGGTCACGTTCTGGCCGGACTGGGTCCAGGTGGCCGACCAGCCCTGCTGCACGCGCTGGCTGGAGTTCGGGAAGGTGAAGCCGAGCGTCCAACTGGTCAATGCGTCACCGGTGTTCTTCAGGGTGACGTTGGCGGTGAACCCGCCGGGCCAGTCGTTGGTGGTGTAAGTGACGTCGCAGGCGACGGCCGCCTGAGCCGCCGTCGAGGTGGCGACGAGGCCGGCGGCGGCGAGCAGGCCGGCCCCGGCGACGGCGAGCAGCCGCCGTCTTATCGACAGTGTCATTGCCGTGTCTTCTCCTTGGCCAGACCGGGTCCGTACCCGGGGATGGGGGTTGGCAGTGCGATTGCTCGGCCCGGCCCGGTCAGGCGCCAGCGCGCGGCGTCACACCCGCCGTCCGGAGTAGACGAACCCCGGTGCCCTCGGCGACCATTGCGTGTGACCCACGTAGATGCGGCTCGATGAGGATTCTGTCATGGGAGCGCTTCCATCACAAGCGCTCTATGCGTACGCGATCGAGGATCCGAACTCAGGCGACGATGACGACGTCCAGGCGGCGGGGGCCGTGTACGCCCTCCACGCGGTTGAGCTCGATGTCGCTGGTGGCCGACGGACCCGAGATCATCGTCAGCGGACGGGTCGGGTCCGGCAGGCGCCGCAGGGCGGCCGGCAGGCGTTCGACGATCTGGCTCGTGTGGACGACGCAGATGTGGTGGTCGGGCACGAGGGTCAGCAGGCGGCGCCCCTGGTCCGGGCTCGCGTCCAGGATCAGGGTGCCGGTCTGGGCTACCGCCACCGCGCACCCGGTCACCACCGCCACGCCCGGTGCGTCCAGGTCCGCGACCGTCAGCGCGTCCGCCTCGTCGCGGGAGACCGTGCCCGGATAAGCAGACAGCCACTCCGCCGGTAGCCCGGGCGGCACTGCCACCGAAGGCACGCCGGTCAGCAACGAGGCCACCGTGGCGGGCAGGGAAGCGGCGGCGCAGCGGCGGACCGTGGCCTTGTAGTCCTCCAGGCGGTCGACCAGCAGGTCGACCAGGGCGACGCCGGCCGGTCCGTCGTCCGCCGCGTAGTCGCGTGGCACCGGCGCCGAGGACGACGGCTGGGCCGCGCGGACCCGGCGCAGGATCTCGGTGCGGGCGTCAGGAGGAGTGCTCACGGGTCCACCATTCGCGGAAGGTCTGCTTGGGCGGCAGCGGGGCGTCGCGCACCGAGGTCCAGGCCGACAGCGGCCATGGCAGCCGCCGCAAGGCGCCCCTGCGGCCGGCGACCAGACGCAGCGGGGCGGCGCCTCGGCGGGCGGCGCGCAGGGCGGCGGCGTAACGACGGCGGTCGCGCATCACGTACGACATGGTGCGCATCGCCGTGCGCTCCGCCGAGGGACGGCCGCGGGAAGCGTCCACGCCGGACTGTCGCAGGTGAACCAGTACCTGCGGGATGTCGATCCGGACCGGGCAGGCGTCGAAGCAGGCTCCGCACAGGGTCGACGCGTACGGCAGGGTGCGGTTGGCACCCTCACCACTCATCTGTGGCGACAGGATCGCGCCGATCGGCCCCGGGTAGACCGACCCGTACGCGTGCCCGCCCACCCGCTCGTACACCGGGCACACGTTGAGGCACGCCGAGCAACGGATGCAGCGCAGCGCCTGCCGGCCGACCGGGTCCGCCAGCGTGTCGGTGCGGCCGTTGTCGACCAGCACGATGTGCACCGTCTGCGGGCCGTCGCCGGGCGTCACACCGGTCCACAGCGACGTGTACGGGTTCATCCGCTCGCCGGTGGACGACCGCGGCAGGAGTTGGAGGAACACCTCCAGGTCGGCGAACGTCGGCAGCAGCTTCTCGATGCCCACCACCGAGATCAGCGTCTCCGGCAGGGTCAGGCACATCCGCCCGTTGCCTTCGGACTCCACCACCGTGAGCGTCCCCGTGTCCGCGATCGCGAAGTTGGCGCCCGAGATGCCCACCTTGGTGGACAGGAAGCGGGCACGCAGGTGGCGTCGGGCCGCCTCCGCCAGGGCCGGTGGGTCGTCCGTCAAGGAAGAAGCGTCGACCCCGGGCATCCGCTCCAAGAAGATGTCCCGGATCTGCGTGCGGTTGTAGTGGATCGCCGGCACCAGGATGTGCGACGGGGTGTCGTCGGCCAGTTGCACGATGAGCTCGGCCAGGTCGGTCTCCACGGCGTGGATGCCGACCGCCTCCAGCGCCTCGTTGAGCCCGATCTCCTGGGTGGCCATCGACTTGACCTTGACGACCTCGGCGGTGCCTGTGGCGAGAACCAGATCGGCGACCACCGCGCACGCCTCGGCAGCGTCACGCGCCCAGTGCACCGTCGCGCCGGCCGCCGTCGCCGCCGCCTCGAACTGCTCCAGCAGCGACGGCAGCCGGGCCAGCACGTCGTCCTTGATCGCGGCGCCGGCCATCCGGAGCTGCTCCCAGTCCGGCACCTCGCCGACCACCCGCAGCCGCTTGTCGCGGATCGTGTGAGTCGCCTTGCGCAGGTTGTGCCGGAGTTGCTGGTCGCCCAGCTCCCGCCGGGCCAACGTGGGGAACGGCAGCGGCGTGACGATGTTCCCTGTGCCGCTCATCGGGAAGCCAGGATCTGTGCGTAGTGGATAGGTGTCACCGGCGCCGAAGAGCGGGACAACCCGCCTCCGATGTGGGTCAGGCATGAGTTGTCGGCCGCCGCCAGATACTCGGCGCCGGTGTCGCACACCGCCGCGCACTTGTCGGCCAGCATCGCTCCGGAGACCCCCGGGTTCTTAAGGGCGAACGTCCCCCCGAAGCCGCAGCACTCCTCGGCGCCCGACAGCGGCGAGAGCGTCAGCCCTTCGACGGCCTCCAGCAACTGCCTGGGCCGATCGCCCAGCCGCAGCATGCGCAGGCCGTGACAGGTCGGGTGGTAGGTCACCCGGTGCGGAAAGCGCGCGCCCACGTCGGTCACCCCCAACCGGTCGACGAGGAACTCGGACAGTTCAAAGGTGCGGGAGGCGACCGACTCCAGTGCCGGCGACGGCGCCAGCCGCGGATAGCTCTCCCGGACCATGGCCACGCAGGACGCCGAAGGGGCCACGATCGCGTCGTACGCCGAGAAGGTCCGCACGAAGTTGTCCACCAGCGGCAGGGTCTCGGCGCGGTAGCCGCTGTTGGCGTGCATCTGGCCGCAGCAGGTCTGGTCGAGCGGGAACTCCACCTGGTGCCCGAGCCGTTCGAGCACGGTCACCACCGCCTTGCCGGTGTCCGGGAACATCAGGTCGTTGACGCAGGTGACGAAGAGGGCGATCCGCATCGGGGGTTACCGGCTCTCGAAGAAGGGCAGGTGGCGGTCGCGTGCCGCCGTGAGGTGGGCGCGCGTCGCTTCGGCGGCCGCGTCGGCGTCGGCGGCACCGACCGCGTCGACGATCCGGTGGTGCTCGCTCGCGCTGACGCCGTAGTGCGCGGTGGGGAAGTGCAGGCGGAACAGGTGCAGGTGGGCGCGCAGCCGGACGACCGCGTCGTGCAGCATCCGGTTGCCGGACAGCTCGGCCAGGGTGTGGTGGAAGCGGGCATCCTGCGCGGTGAACGCCGCGATCGCGTCGGGGCCATCCGGCCCGGGCAGGTCCGCCGCGCCGCGCAGGCCGGCCAGCTCAACAGCGTCGAGGCCGGCGCCGGCGGCCTTGGCGGCGGCGGCGGGTTCGAGGACCAGCCGCATCTCGACCAACTCCTCGAACTGGGCGCGGGTCAGCAGCGGCGTCGCCGCGTAGCCGACCAGCGGCGTCTTGCTGACCAGGCCGTCGGACTCGAGGCGGGCCAGCGCCTCGCGAACCGGGGTCGGCGAGACGGCCAACCGGCGAGCCAGCGCGTCGATGTTGATCCGGGCGCCGGGCTGCACCTCGTGGTCCATGATCAGCGCCTGCACGGCGGCGTAGACGTCGTCGGTGAGGGTGATCCGTCGGGCGGGCTGCACGATCAAAGATCCTATAGGATTTGCAGGCGGGCCGCAGCATGCCGGTCGCGGTGATTGGATCAACGCGTGACCGACGAGATCGTCTACCTCGGCTGCTACACGAAGGAATCCGGCGGTACGGGCGAGGGGATCATCGCGGCCACCCGCGACCCGGGCTCGGGCCGGTTGACGCCGGGTGACGTGGTCGCGCGTACCCCGTCGCCGTCGTTCCTGACCTGGCATCCGACCCTGCCCGTGCTCTACGCCGCCAACGAGCTCGCCGAGGGCGAGGTCACCGGCTGGGCGGTCGACGGTGCCGGCCCGCTGCGGCCGCACGGGCGGGCGGAAACCGGCGGCGCCGAGCCGTGCCACGTCGCGGTCACCACCGACGGCTGGCACCTGCTCGCCGCCAACTACGCGAGCGGCTCGATCTCACTGCACCCGCTGGACCCGATGACCGGTGTCGTCGGCGAGCGGACCGACCTGGTCGTCCACGAAGGGCACGGACCCGATCGGGACCGGCAGGCCGGGCCGCACCTGCACATGATCTCGATCGACCCGACGGGTGGACCGCTCGTCGCGGTCGACCTGGGCACCGACGGCCTCTATCCCTATCGGATCGACGGCGAGCGGCTGGTGCCCGCCGGCGACCCGATGCGGCTCGCACCGGCTACCGGGCCGCGGCACATCGCCCGTCACCCGGACGGCCGCCGGGCCTATCTGACCGGTGAGCTGGACGCGATGGTCACGAGCTTCGAACTTGACGGCACGGAGTGGCGCCAGCGCAACCGGCTGGAGGCGAGCACCCGCTCCGGCGAGAAGTTCCCTTCGGAGATCGCCTGCCGCAGCGACGGGCGCTACCTCTACGTCGCGACCCGCGGCGTCGACACGGTGTCGGTGTTCGCGTTGGACGGTGCCGCGCCGAGGTTGGTCACCGAGATCGACTGCGGCGGTCGTTGGCCGCGGCATCTGGCGCTGGCCGGCGATCACCTCTACATCGCGAACCAACTCGGTGACTCTGTGTCGGTGTTCGCGGTCGATCCGCGGACCGGTGTGCCGACGATGGTCGACTCGCCTGTTCCGGTCCCAAGTCCGACTTGTGTGTTACCTCCACGCGAGACCGTCATTTCGGGATCCGCGAAAAAGGTTGCTGACTAAGCGATTTAGCGAACTCGGCGGAGTATTGCGATCACAGGAAGTGACGATAACCGATAAGTTCGTTGCTCCTGCGTAACTTTAAGCCGAACGTACCTGTCGCAGATGCCTTCCTGTACGCAAGATGGTCGGGTGTCTGGCCGGCATCGCATGCGAATGAAGCTCCGCGGCGCTGGCGTCATCGCTGCCGCGATGGCGCTAGTGCTCGTTTCCGTTGGCGTTTACTTCGGTTACCGACAGGTATCCCAACCCGGATGTTCGGGTGAGGCGAAGTTGAACGTCGCGGCGGCGAGCGAGATAGCGCCCGCCATCGAGAAAGCCGCGAAGGCGTGGGTCGACGGCGGCGCTCAAGCCGACGGCGTCTGCGTCGCGGTCAACGTGGTCCAGCAGGAGCCCGTCGACGTCGCCGCGGTGGTCGCCGGTAAGCACGGCGTCGCACTGGCGGGCGTCGGGCTCGCCAACGGCACCGCCACGATGCCGGACGTCTGGGTGCCGGACTCGTCGACCTGGCTGCTGCGGCTGACGAGCGCGGCTCAGGGCTTCTCGCCGAGCAACGGTCAGTCGATCGCCCGCAGCCCGGTGGTCGTCGCCATGCCCGAGCCGGTGGCACAGCAGATCGGCTGGCCGCAGAAGAAGATCAGTTGGCTCGACCTGCTCGGCCAGCTCACCACTGGCACCTCGATCAAGCCCGGCATCGTCGAGCCGACGCGCGACGCCGCCGGCCTGTCCGGCCTGCTGGCGCTCGGCGCCCAGGCGGGCACGCTGGGCGCCCAGGCGCAGTCGGCGCAGACCGCGGTGCTCCGCGCGCTCGCCTCCGGCAAGTCGGCGCTCCGCGAGGACCTGCTGGCCAAGTTCCCGCGTTCGACCGACCCCGCCAGCATCGCGCAGGCGCTGTCCGTCGCGCCGCTGTCCGAGGAAGACGTCGTCCAGTACAACTCGACGAAGCCGCCGATCCCGCTGGCCGCTCTTTACCTCGAGCCGGCGCCGACGTCGCTGGACTACCCGTACGCGGTGATGCCCGGCACCGACCCGATGAAGGCCAAGGCGGCCGAGGGCCTGTTCCGCGTGCTGACCGCCAAGGACTTCAAGAACGACCTCGGTGCCCAGCACCTGCGTGCCGCCGACGGCACCTGGGGCGACGGCTTCGAGGCTCCGGCCGGCGCGCCGAGCCCGGCCGGCACCCCGCAGGTGACCAAGTCCGCCGACTCCGGCGGCACGGCGGCCGGCAGCGCCGACCCGGCCGTGGTCAACACGACGCTCGCCACCTGGACAGCGGTCACGCTGCCCGCCCGGATGCTTGCCGTCATCGACATCTCCGGCACGATGGGCGGCAAGGTGCCCAGCGCCGGCAACGCCACCCGGATGAAGCTCACCCAACAGGCGGCGACCCGTGGTCTCGGGCTGTTCAGCGACGACTGGGCGGTCGGCCTCTGGGTCTTCTCCAGCAACCTGGGCGGCGGCAAGGACTACAAGGAGCTGGTGCCGATCCAGCCGGTGTCCAGCGGCCGGTCCGCGCTGCTCGGCCAGCTCGGTGCGATCCAGCCCAAGAAGGGCGGCGACACCGGTCTGTACGACACGATCCTCGCCGCCTACAAGAACGTGCAGAAGGGCTGGCAGAGCGGTCGGGTCAACTCGATCGTCATGCTGACCGACGGCATCGGCAACGACGACCCGGACGGTGGCATCAGCCAGGCCGGGCTGCTCAGAGAGCTCAACTCGATCAAGGATAAGTCGAAGCCGGTGCAGCTGATCATCATCGGGCTCGGTGACGAGGTGAACCGCGGTCCGCTGGACCAGATCACCAAGGTCACCGGCGGCGGCGTGTTCGTCGCGAAGGACCCGGCGAAGATCGGCGAGATCTTCCTGCAGGCCATCTCCAGGCGGCCCAACACCAACTGACGAGCCGGCAGTCGTTAGCCTGGCTAACGGCTGCCGTCAAGTAAGTGACGGTTTTCCGTCCCAGCT
Organism: Asanoa ishikariensis; assembly: GCF_900107455.1. Lineage (GTDB taxonomy): Bacteria > Actinomycetota > Actinomycetes > Mycobacteriales > Micromonosporaceae > Asanoa > Asanoa ishikariensis. The sequence continues at coordinate 1,823,677 of NZ_FNQB01000001.1, forward strand.
CCACCCCAGGGCGGGGGATGGGTGAAGATGTCCAGGCACCGCTCTCCGGTGCGTCGACACCCATGAGCTGGGGAGGGCTTGGTGCCGTCGGCGACGCTGGTTAACCCCGCTTCCACGCGCCCGGACAACGGGCGCCACGCCGTCGACGCGGCGTTGGTGCGGGCCCGTTTACGCGCATACGTGCGCGCCGTTTTTCTGGTCGACATCGCGATGGTCACCCTGGCGATGGTCGGCGGCTACATGGTGCGGTTCGGTGAGCTGTCCAAGGGCTTCGGCGGCGGCGCACCTCGCGACTCCGTGCCGTACGCCATCATCATGGTCGGCCTCGGCCTGGTCTGGCTGCTCTCGCTCAAGTTGATGCGCAGCTACGACGCCCGGCTGATGGGCTACGGCGTCGACGAATACCGGCGGGTCGCCGCCGCGACCATCCGGCTGGCCGGCGCCATCGCCATCGTCGGCTACGTGGTCGACCTCGGCGTCGCACGCTGGTTCCTGGCGCTGACCTTCTCGCTGGGCCTCGTCGGCCTGGTGCTGGGCCGCTACGCCGCGCGCAAGTGGCTGCACCACGCCCGCCGGCGGGACGCGTCCTGGTCCCGCCAGGTGCTCGTGGTCGGCGACGCCGTGCACATCAACGAGCTCGTCGCCACGCTGCGCCGCGAGCCCTACGCCGGTTACCACGTGGTCGGGGCGTGCATTCCCGACGCGTTGATCGCGCCGGTGCCGCAACGGCTCGGTGACGTGCCGGTGGTCGGGTCGTTCCGCACCGTGCTGGAGGCGGTCGAGTCGACCGGCGTCGACACCGTGGCGGTCACCACCTCGGTCGAGCTGACCGCGATCCGGCTGCGCCGGCTCGGCTGGCAGCTCGAGGGCACCGGCGTCGACATGGTGCTGGCGCCCGCGCTGACCGACGTGGCCGGCCCGCGGATCCACACCAGGCCGGTCGCGGGTCTGCCGCTGATCCACGTCGAGGCGCCCGAGTTCCGTGGCGGCCGCAAGCTGGTCAAGGGCTTCTTCGACCGGGCCGCCGCGCTGGTCGCGCTGACCCTGGCCGCACCGCTGCTGTTGGCCATCGCGATCGCCATCAAGCTCGACGGCCGCGGCCCGGTGTTCTTCCGGCAGACCCGGGTGGGCATGTCCGGCAAGGAGTTCTCCGTCTTCAAGTTCCGCACCATGGTGGTCAACGCCGAAGAGGTCCTCGCGCAGCTCAAGGCCCGCAACGAGACCGACGGGCTGATGTTCAAGATGCGCGACGACCCGCGGGTGACCCGGGTCGGCCGGTTCCTCCGGCGCTTCTCGCTCGACGAGCTGCCCCAGTTGGCCAACGTGCTGCTCGGCCAGATGAGCCTGGTCGGGCCGCGCCCGCCGCTGCCCCGTGAGGTCGCCCGTTACGACGGCGACGTGGCCCGCCGGCTGCTGGTCAAGCCGGGCATCACGGGGCTCTGGCAGGTCAGCGGGCGCTCCGACCTGACGTGGGAGGACGGCATCCGGCTCGACCTCTACTACGTGGAGAACTGGAGCCTGACCGCCGACCTGGCCATCCTGTGGAAGACGGTCGGAGCGGTCATCGCCAGTCGGGGCGCTTACTGAGCCTTCGGGCCGTTCCAGTCGAGGCAGACGACCACCGCGTCGTCGGCCAAATCGGACGACACGTGCGCGCGCAGCTCGCCGAGCAGCGCGCGCACGGCGTCCAACGGAGACCGGTGGCGGCTGCGCCGGACGAACTTGGTCAGCGCGCTCTCGCCGTACCGGCTGCCGGCCTGGTCCAGCGCGTCGTACACGCCGTCGCTGATCACGAACATCCGGTCGCCGACCTCCAGCTCGAAGGTCTGCGGCCGGTAGATGGTGCCGTCGAACATGCCGAGCGGGAGCTGGGCCTCGAGCTCGACGTCGCTGACCTCGTCGCCCCGCAGCAACAGGAGCTGAGGTGAGCCGGCGTCCACCGCGGTGACCACCCCGCTGGCCAGGTCGACCTCCAGCAGCAGCGCGGCCAGGTGCTGCTCGCCCCGGTAGTGCGCGTAGACCGCCTGGTCGGCCAGCGCGGCCTGGTCGGCCAGGTCCAACCCGCCGCGGCGGGCGTTGCGCAGGGCGAAGGTCGCCAGAGTGGTCAGCGTCGCGGCGGCGACGCCCTCGCCGGAGCCGTTCACCGCGGACAGCCAGAGCCGGTGCCCGTCGTCGGCCCAGTCGAAGCTGTCGCCACGCACCGCGTACGCCGGTTCGAGTTGCCCGGCCAGCGCGAACGACGGACGGGACCGGCTGCGTCCGGGCAGCAGCTCCCACTGCATCTCGGCGGCCAGGGTCAGCCGGCGGGCGCGGGCGGCGACCAGGTAGCGGTCGGTGCTGCCGCGCACCGCCGCGACCTCGTGCGCGACATGGTTGGCCAGGTCCGCGAGCTCGGCCCGGGCCGAGTCGTCGTCGTCGGCCACCGGCGCCAGCCGCAGGACCCCGATCCGGTCACCGCGCATGGTTACCGGCAGGAACAGGACTGGGTCGTCGTAAACCTCCGACTGGTGGTCGAAGCTCCGCCAGGCCGGGTCGCCGGGCCGGGTCACCGCCTCGCCGCCGTCCAGCGGCAGCAGGGCGGCGAGCCGGTAGTCGACCAGCAGGAGGTCCACCTCTGTGATCCCGTAGTGCTTTTCGAGCTGGTCGCCGAGCCGTTCCACGATCGCGTCGGCTTCGGATTGCGACAGCGCGCGTTCGACATCGACTAACCGTTCGTTCATCGCTGGTCCCCTCGGCGAGGTGGCGGCGCCTGCCGTCGGGGTAGGGTTTTCCCACCATGGCCGATCACCATGCGTCCTCCGACGTAGCCGCTCAGGCTGCCGCTGTCGACAGCGCGGCAGAGGCGTTGCTGTCCGTGTGGGACGCGGCTCGCGAAGGTGCCGCTGATCGCGTCTCGGGGTCACAGTTACGCGCGATGCTCGTGGTCGAGGAGTTAGACGGCATCAATTTGCGTGGTCTCGCGGGAAGCCTGGGCATGATCCTTTCTTCGGCCAGTCGGCTCTGCGACCGGTTGGTCGCCGCCGGCATGATCGAGCGCTTCCCCGGGCGCACCGACCGCCGCGAGATCGCGTTGCACCTCACCAAGGTCGGCCACCGGCTGCTGGAGGAGCTCCGCGCCGAACGCCGCCGCCGGCTCAGCGAGGCACTGGCCCAGATGAGCCCGGCCGCCCGGCAGGCACTGCTGCGCGGCCTGAGCGAGTTCAGCGACGCGATGGCCAAGCCCGCGTCGGAGTCGTTGACCGCCTAGGTCCGGACCCACTCCGCGGGCTCGGCGAGGATGTCGCGGACCACCGCACCGGCGGCACCGACCGCGGCCGCGGCCGGTCCCAAAGCCGACGCCCGCACCGTCATCGGTGACCAGGCCGAGGTGAGCACCCGCCGGGACAGCTCAGCCTCGACGGCCGGTGCCAGCCAGGGCGCCAGCGGTCCGAAGATCCCGCCCAGCACCACCGTGTCGACGTCGAGCATGTTGACCACACCGGCCAGCGCGACGCCGAGCGACGTGCCCGCCGCGGGCAGCCGGTGCGCGGCCAGGTCCGTGTCGGCGCGCAGCCGGGCCAGGCCCGCCTCGCCGGCGGGCAGGTCGCGCAGCAGCGCCTCCTGACCGGCGTACTGCTCCAGGCAACCGAGCGCGCCGCACCGGCAGCGTGGGCCGTCGGGGTGGACGCAGACGTGGCCGAGCTCGCCGCTCCAGCCCCGGGCGCCGCGGAACAGGTCGCGGTGCAGCACGATGCCCGCGCCGATGCCGATCTCGCCGGAGACGTAGACGAAGCTGTCCAGGCCCTGCCCGCCGGCGTGCAGCTCGGCCAGGGCGGCCAGGTTGGCCTCGTTGTCGATGGTCACCGGCAGGTCGCCCAGGGGTCCGCCGGCCAGCGTCCCCGCCGCGTCGACGTCGTGCCAGGCCAGGTTGGGGGCGCGGTGCACCAGGCCGGTGCCGGAGACCAGCCCCGGCACGGCGAGCGCGGCGCCGGCGACGACGCGTCCCGCCGCCAAAGCTTCGGCCCGTAACCGCGCGCCGAGGCCCGCCACCGCCGTGAGCACCTCGGTCGGGGAGACCGGGCGCTGGTCACCATGCAGCACAGCCCGGTGCCGCACCGTGCCGGTGAGGTCGACGACGCAGCCGGCCAGGTAGTCGACGTTGATCTCCAAGCCGAGCCCGGCCGGGCCGTACGCGTGCAGGACCAGCCCGGCCGCCGGTCGCCCGGCGCCGGCCCGCGGCGCGGGACCCACCTCGGCCAGCAGGCCGCCGACGACCAGATCGTCGACCAGCGCGGAGACGGTGGCCCGGGTCAGCCCGGTGCTCGCGGCCAGGTCAGCGCGCGACGGAGGTCGATGCGCGGCGGCCACCTGACCGAGCACCAGGGCCAGGTTGTGCGCCCGCACGCTGGCCTGGCGTACCGGTGATCCGCCGTTCACACCCTTGACACTGCCACGACTCAGTCAAATAATTCAACCGCTAAACAAATTCCGCGCCTATGGTGCGCACTTTCGGAGGAGGCCCAGGATGGCAGCCGATCCCACCCGCGCCGACAAGTTCTCGTTTGGTCTCTGGACCGTCGGCTGGCAGGCCCGCGACCCGTTCGGCGACGCCACCCGGCCGCCGCTGGACCCGGTGGAGTCCGTTCACCGGCTCTCCGACCTCGGCGCCTACGGTGTGACGTTCCACGACGACGACGTGATCCCGTTCGGCTCCGACGACGCCAGCCGCGCCGAGCACATCGCCCGGTTCCGCAAGGCGCTCGACGAGACCGGCATCGTGGTGCCGATGGTGACCACGAACCTGTTCACCCACCCGGTGTTCAAGGACGGCGGCTTCACGAGCAACGACCGCGACGTACGCCGGTTCGCGCTGCGCAAGGTCATGCGCAACATGGAGCTGGCTGCCGAGCTCGGCGCGGAGACCTACGTGATGTGGGGCGGCCGCGAGGGTTCCGAATACGACTCGGCCAAGGACGTGCAGGCGGCCCTCGACCGCTACCGCGAGAGCGTCGACTTCCTGGCGCAGTACTCGATCGACCGCGGTTTCGGCCTCCGCTTCGCCCTGGAGCCCAAGCCCAACGAGCCGCGCGGCGACATCCTGCTGCCGACGGTCGGCCACGCGATCGCCTTCATCTCCAGCCTCGAGCACGCCGACCTGGTCGGTCTCAACCCCGAGGTCGGGCACGAGCAGATGGCCGGGCTCAACTACGCGCACGGCATCGCCCAGGCGCTGTGGCACGGCAAGCTCTTCCACCTCGACCTCAACGGCCAGCGCGGCATCAAGTACGACCAGGACCTGGTCTTCGGCCACGGTGACCTGACCAACGCGTTCTCCCTGGTCGACCTGATCGAGCACGGCGCGCCCGGCGGCGGCCCGAGCTACACCGGCCCCCGGCACTTCGACTACAAGCCCTCGCGCACCGAGGACTTCGACGGCGTGTGGGCCTCGGCGGCCGCCAACATGCGGATGTACCTGCTGCTCAAGGAGCGGGCGCAGGCCTTCCGGGCCGACCCCGAGGTCCAGGAGGCGCTGGCCGCCAGCAAGGTCGGCGAGCTCAGCCAGCCGACACTGGGCACCGGCGAGAGCTACACCGACTTCCTGGCCGACCGCGCGTCGTACGAGGACTTCGACGCCGACGCCGTCGCCGAGAAGGGCTTCGGCTTTGTCCGCCTCAACCAGTTGGCCGTCGAGCACCTGCTCGGCGCCCGGGGCTAAGGGAGACTGACCATGCCGCTGGTCGCCGGCATCGACTCGTCCACGCAGTCGTGCAAGGTAGTGATCCGCGATGCCGACACCGGCGCGCTGGTCCGCGAGGGGCGCGCCACGCATCCGGAGGGCACCGAGGTGCATCCGGACGCGTGGTGGCGCGCCCTGAGCGAGGCCAGCCGCCAGGCCGGCGGGCTCGACGACGTGGCCGCGGTCGCGGTCGGCGGCCAGCAGCACGGCATGGTCTGTCTCGACGAGCAGGGCGAGGTGGTCCGCCCCGCCCTGCTGTGGAACGACACCCGCTCGGCGCAGGCCGCTTCCGACCTGACCACCGAGCTCGGTGGCCCGAAGGCCTGGGCCGACGCGGTCGGCTCGGTCCCGGTGGCCAGCTTTACCATCACCAAGCTGCGCTGGCTGGCCGAGCACGAGCCGGCCAACGCCGACCGCACGGCCGCCGTCTGCCTACCGCACGACTGGCTGACTTGGCGGCTGGGCGGCACCGGCGCCATCGCCGACCTGCGCACCGACCGCGGTGACGCCAGCGGCACCGGCTACTGGTCGCCGGCCACCGGCGTCTACCGCCCCGACCTGCTGTCGCTCGCGTTCGGCCGGGAGCCCCAGGTGCCGACCGTGCTGGCGCCCACCGGCCACGCCGGCCGGCTGCCCAGCGGAGCCGTGCTCGGCCCGGGCACCGGCGACAACGCGGCGGCCGCACTCGGCGTCGGCGCCCAGCCCGGCGACGTGGTCGTCTCGATCGGCACGTCCGGCACGGTGTTCAGCGTGGCCGACCTGCCCGCCGCCGACCCGAGTGGCATCGTGGCCGGCTTCGCCGACGCCACGGGCCGCTTCCTGCCGCTGGTCTGCACGCTCAACGCCGCCCGGGTGCTCGACGCCGCGGCGGCGATGCTCGGCGTGACGCACAGCCAACTCGCCGAACTGGCCGGCCAGGTGCCGTCCGGTGCCGACGGCCTGGTCATGGTGCCCTACCTGGAGGGCGAGCGGACCCCGAACCGGCCGCTGTCGACCGGTGCGGTGCACGGGCTGACCCTGAAGACCTCGACGCCGGCGCACTTCGCCCGGGCCGCGGTCGAAGGCATGCTCTGCGCACTCGCCGACGGCCTCGACGCACTCATCGCCGAGGGCGCCGCGGTCAATCGGGTGATCCTGATCGGCGGCGGCGCGCGCAGCGAGGCGGTCCGGCGGATCGCTCCCGAGGTCTTCGGCTGCGGCGTCGTGGTGCCCGAGCCCGGCGAGTACGTCGCCGACGGCGCCGCCCGCCAGGCCGCGTGGGCCATCTCGGATCAGCCGGCACCGCCCGCCTGGGCGACCGGCCGGAGCGAGAGCTACGGCGCCCGTCCGGTGCCGGCGATCCGTGAGCAGTACGCCGCCGTCCGCGAACTGGTGCACGATCGTCCCGTGGCTTAAATAGTCACACTGGCCCCACCGCGTTACCGTCGGACAGCGATGGAGCAGCAGGAGGGCGCCGACGCGCCACACGAGATCCGCGAGCGTGCCGTAGCGCTCGCGGAGTACCTGCTCGCCGTGCGGGCGCTGCTGGACAAGCCGGTCCGCGCGGTGCCGGCCGGCGACGCGTTCTGGCAGCACGACCTGCCCACGCACCCGGCGGTGGAGCTCGGCCCGCGGCAACCCGGCGGCGGCTGGCTGCGGGTCGGTCGTCCGGTCCTGCCGGCCGCGCCGTCGATCCCGAACGCGCTGCTGCGCCACCTGGCCTGGGACCTCACGCCCGACCACCCGCCGACCCTCCCGGGCGACCACGACGAGACCCGCACGGCCGTGTTCACGACGTGGCTCGACGAGCAGTGGCGACCGTGGGCGACCTCCCACCGCGGCGCCGTCGCCGCCCGGGCGCTGCACGACCGCCTCTACGACCTGCGCTACCGCGTCGACGTCGACTCGGCACGGGTCGAGCTGGTCTGGGGGCACGCGATCCTCGACGCCCCGGTCGGCGGCGAGCCGGTCCGCTACCCGCTGTTGGCCACCCCGGTCGCGATCGACTACGACCCGGAGACCACGACGGTCACCGTGCACCCGCAGGGTCCGGCGCGGCTCCAGGTCGACGCGCTCGGCGGCCTCGACAACCGCCGGGTCGGTGACCTGCTCGACCTCGCCGCGCCGGGTGGCCAGGTGGAGATCGACCCGTGGGACGCGGCCGAGCGCCAGGAGTTCGCCGGCCGGGCGCTGCGCCGGCTGGGTTTCGAGCCGACGCTGCGGTTCGGCCCCGACCCGCTGGACGAGCCGCACGTGCACGACACCGGCGTGCTCTTCCTGCGCCCGCGCCAGCGGATGGTCCGCCGGTTCCTGGAGGCCGAGCGCGACCGCCTGGCCGCGCCGGGCGGCGGCGCGGTCGGCGCGCTGGCCGGCATCCTGGCGCACGAGCCGAGCGTGCTGCGGATGCCCGACGACGACCCGGACGCCTGGGTGCGCACCGGCGAGCGGCTGCTCATGCCGATGGCGACCAACGACGCGCAGGAGTCGATCGCGGCGCGGCTGGCCGCGCACCGGACGGTGGCCGTGCAGGGCCCGCCCGGCACCGGCAAGACGCACACCATCCGCAACCTGATCTGCCACCTGGTCGCGCACGGCAAGCGGGTGCTGGTCCTCGCGCAGAAGGAAGACCCGCTGCGGGTGCTCCGGGACGGGCTCCCCGCCGAGATCCAGCCGCTGTGCCTGGCCGTCCTCGGGCGTTCGGCCGACCAGCTCGTCCAGTTGCAGATCGCGGCCCGCGAGCTCTCCGACCGCGCCGCCACGCTGGACCGCCCGGTGGCGGCCGCCGAGGTCGCCCGCACCACCGACGAGATCGACGCCGCGCACGGCCGGTTCGCGGCGGCCCGCGACGAGCTGCTGGCGGTGGCCGAGCGGGAGGCGACCACGTACCCGATCCGCGGCGTGCTCTCCTCACCCGCCGAGGTCGGTGAGTGGCTGCGCCGCACGCGCGCCGACGGCATCGTGCCCGACCCGGTGCCGCCGAGCCTGCCGGCGCCGCTGACAGCGGGGGAGTTCGGCCTGCTCGGCGACCTGGCGCGGGCGATCTCGCCCGCTGACCGGGCACACGCGCTGGCCGACCTGCCGGCCGACGGCACGCTGCCCTCCGGCGAGGCGGTGGCGGCCCAGCGGGCGGCGCTCGGCGACGCCGGCAAGGTGGTCGAGCAGGCCCGCGACCGGGGCGTCGACGCCGACGGTGCCCGCCGGCTCGGCCCGGACGGTGTCGACGAGCTGGCCGGGGCGCTGCGCGCGGCGGCCGAGACGCTGGCCCGGCGGGCCGGCAGTTGGACCGACCGGCTCGGCCAACTGATCCGCGAGCCGAGCTGGCAGACGGTCTGGGACGAGCAGGTGACGGCGAGCCGCTCGATGCTGGGCGAGCTGGGCCGGCGCACCGCGGCACTGTCCGGCCACCACCTGGAGCTCGGCGCCGAGCACGCCGGCCAACCCCGCCGGCTGCTCGCCCAACTCGGCCAGGTCCGTGAGCGGTTCGCCGCAGGCAAGCCGGTCCGCCGGCTCACCCACGGCGACCTGGCCAAGCTGCTCGCCGACTGCCGGGTCGACGACGAGCAGCCGCGCACGGTCGCCGACGTCGACCTGCTGGTCGCCTGGGTGGAGCGGGAGCAACTGCGGGCGCGGCTCGCCGGCCGCTGGGCCGAATGGTCCACCCGCCTGGGTGCGCCGACGCCGGGGCAGCACGGTGGCGAGCCGGAGCTGTGGGCCGGCCAACTCCTCGCCGAGGCCCTAGACGCGCTCGACTGGGAGAGCCGCCGCTGGCCAGCCTTGCGCGCCAACCTGGCCGTGCTCGTGCCGGCCTGTCCCCGCGCCGTCGACCCGGCGGAGCTGGCCGAGCTCGCCGACCTGGCCGAGGCGGCTTCGGCGGTGTTCACCGTCGACCGGATCGAGGCGTCGCACCAAGCGATGGCCGGATGGCTGGCCCAGGCCACCGCCGCGCCCGGCGCGCCGCCGGTGCTCCGTGCACTGGCCGCCGCCTGGGCCGCGGAAGACGCCGTGGCCTGGAACGGCGCGGTCGCGGAGATCCGTCGGTTGTGGAGCCTCCGGCCGGATGCCACCCGCTACGCCGCCCTGCACGCCCGGCTGGCCGAGCTCGCACCCGGCTGGGCCGGCGCGTACGAGCGCGGCGTGGCTCCCGACGGCGGCGAGGCGGCGCTGCGGGCCTGGTCGTGGCGGCAGGCGCAGACCTGGTTCGACGAGGTGACCGGCGGCGTCGGCGACGGTGAGCTCTCCCGGCGCCTGGAGCGCGCCCGCGACCAGGAGCGCCGGCTGACCGGCGAGCTGGTGGTCGGCTCGGCCTGGCTCGAGGTGGCCCGCACCCTCGACGACCGGCGCAAGGCGGCGCTGGCCGACTGGACCGCCGCACTCCGCAAGATCGGCAAGGGCACCGGCAAGACCGCCGCACACTGGCAGGCCGCCGCGCAGCGGGCGATGGCCGAGGCGGCCACCGCCGTGCCGGTGTGGATCATGTCGGTCGACCGGGCGTTGGAGCAGTTCCCCGGCGCCGGTCCGATCTTCGACGTGGTGGTCGTCGACGAGGCCTCGCAGGCCGACATCTTCGCGCTGCCGGTGCTCAGCCTGGCCCACCGCGCCGTGGTCGTCGGCGACGACCAGCAGATCGGCCCGCAGTTGGTCGGCCTGCCCGCCGACCGGGTCAACGCGCTGATCGGCACGCACCTGACACCGGCCGGCATGCCGTCCGCGGTGCACTTCGACACCGAGAGCAGCCTCTACGACCACGCGGTGCGCCGCTCGCCGCAGCGGATCCTGCTCACCGAGCACTTCCGCAGCGTGCCGGCGATCATCCGGTTCTCCAGCGAGACCTACTACGACGGGAAGATCCAGCCGCTGCGCGCCGACCGGCCGGCCGGGCTGGGCGTGGCGGTCAGCGCCCACTACGTGCCGGACGGCCGTCGCCAGAGCCTGCCGGAGTACGGCGAGGTCAACGTCGCCGAGGCCGAGGCGCTGGTGGCCAGGGTGACGCAGATCGTGGCCGACCCGGCGTACCGGGGCAAGACGATCGGCGTGGTCAGCCTGCTCTCCACCAGCGGCCAGGCCGACTACCTGCAACACCGGCTGCGCGCGGAGCTCGGCACCGACGAGCTCGAACGGCGGTCGCTGCGGGTCGGCGACGCCTACACGTTCCAGGGCGACGAGCGCGACGTGGTGCTCGTGTCCACGGTGGTCGCCGGGGCCGACGGCACGATCGGCGCGTTCACCAAGCGCGACTACCACCGCCGCGTCAACGTCGCCGCGTCCCGGGCCCGGGACCAGCTCTTCGTCTTCCACTCGGTGCGCGCCGGCGAGCTCAACCCGGACGACGCCCGGGCGCTGCTGCTCTCCTACGCGACCCGCCCGGCGCCCGCACCGGAGCCGGCGGACGCGCGGGTGCTCGAAACCGAGTTCACTCGCGAGGTGTGGAGCCGCCTGACCGCCGCGGGGTTGCACCCGGTTCCGCGGTTCCGGCTCGGCGCGTACGAGATCGACTTCGTGGTCAACGCCCCCGACGGCCGGCGCCTGGCGATCGCCTGCGACGACCGTTACCGCGGCGCGCCGGCGTTCGCGGCCGAGCTGCGCCGGCAGGCGGTGCTGGAGCGGGTCGGCAACTGCGTCTTCGTCCGCCTGCGGGCGAGCCTCTTCCACCGCGACCCGGATCAGGCGATGGAAGCGGTCTGGGTCCGCGCCGAAGAGCTCGGCCTCGCACCCGTCCGGCCCGTTCAGGCGGCGGCGGGCGGGCCCGTCTGATCCGCGGTGGCCAACAGCGCGCTGAGGATGGCCGCCTCTTCGCGAGTGCCGCTGATCTCGGTGTCGACGAGCCGCCGGAACGCCGCGTCGAACTGCTCACCGTCGCCGAGTGCCTGGTCGAGCGCGAGCAGGGCGTTGCGCATCGCGACCCGGGCCGCGTGCACTTCGGAGATCGCGCTGTCGAGATGAGCCGGGGGCGCCGGCACCGGCTCGGGCGCGACCCGCAGTGCCCACGGACGACGTACGCGAAGTGCGTTGCCCGCCGCGTCGTTGTGTGAGGCTCCGTAGGGAGCGCGGAGCGCACGGCGCCAACGTCGAAGCAGGGGAGGGCATTTCGCAACGCTCTCGCTGACCCGGGACATGTCGGCTCCTCGACCGGTCGGACAAGTCGCGGCTGCTCCGACACCAGCGGAGCAGCCGCTCTGTCTTTCTACTCCCTTTTGGACCGTCGGACGGCGTACCCCGACCGGCAGGTCTCTGGGCAACTGCAACGTGCGCTTGCATGAGATTCGCGCTGGGTAATGTTCGACGGAACGTAACGTGGTCTGCGCCCGATAAATCCGCATAAAGTTGAAGCAGTAATAGTGCAGCTAGTGACGCAGATCATAGTTTAGCAGGAGAGCGATTTCCCTGCGTGACGAGTCGTCCGCGACCACCATGTGCAGTCGGTATCGTCAATGTGACACTTTTGGTCTCCGTCGAGCGACGTTACGTTGAACGGATGTCAAAACAACGCCCGAAACCACTGGACGAGTGGGACTTCCGGGCGTTCATCGCGCTCGCCGAGGAGCGTTCCTATGAGGACGCCGCCCGCCGGATGGCCGGGTTCCACGGTGGATACAGCCGTCAGTCGGTCCAGCACCGGATCGCCAAGATCGAGGGACACGTCGGCGAGCCCGTGGTGCGCCGCAACGTCGACCGCCGCTACCTGCTGACCACGGCCGGCGAACGCGTGCTGCAGATCGCCCGCCAGGTCGTCGCGCTCCACGAGCGGATCGGCGCGGCGGCCGCCGCACCGACCATCTGGACACTGGCCTGCGGGCCGCACCACACCCAGTTCGTCGCGCTCGCCGAGGACCGCCTGCGTGCGGCAGACGCCGCCGACAAGCTCCGGGTCGAATATCTGCCCCAGCACAACCGGGCCGAGCACCAGTTCTACGGCGACCCGGTCGACCGCCTGCTGCGCAACGAGTTCCACCTGATCATCGGCCCGTCGGTGCGGCGGCCCGGGTTGCGGTCGACCCGGCTCTACGAGGCGCGCCTCGAGGCGATGATCGACCGCGACTTCCCGGACGACCGGCTCACCCTGGCCGAGCTCGTCAGTGACTACGAGGCGTTCCTCCAGCCCCGCGACGTGCGGGCCCGGCGGGTGCTCGAAGACGCGATCACCGCGGCCGGCATCCCCGACCCGGACCCGGCCCGGCGGGTCGCCATGGAGACCTACGAGACCGCCACGAGCGTGATCCGGCTGCGCAGTGAGCACCACCGGCCGGGCCGCCGCCGTGGCCGGATCCTGGTGGTGCCCTCCGACGTCGCGCTGCCGTACAAGGCCGGCATGATGTTCGGCGGTGGCGACGCCGACCGGTTCAAGTGGGTCCCGATCCAGGCCGGCACCGCCCCGCTGCGGATGGAGACCTGCGTGACCGTGCGCGACGCGCATCAGTCCGAGCTGCGCCCGGTGATCGAGGCGCTCCGGGCCGGTGTCGCCCACCTCGACCGCGGCGCGCACCGGATCTCCGGCGCGCCCCTCACATCCGCCACACCCATCCCGACCCAACGAAGCTAGATCGCTGGGACAGGCCACCGATGTAGCCTCCCGGAGTGACCACCACCGGGGGCCGGGTGCACCGGATCTACAGCGTCGTGGTGTTCATCGTTCTGGCCTCGCTCGACAACGTGGCGGTCGGCCTGGTGCCGCCGCTCTACGGGTCGATCGCGGACTCGTTCGACGTCCCGCTGGGCCTGGTCGGCACCGTGACGGCGACGTCGTTCCTGGTCAGCGCCATCGCCTCGGTCGCCTGGGCGTACTACGGCGACCGCGGCAACCGCAAGCCGCTCCTGATGATCGGCACGCTGCTCTGGGCGGCAGGCATGACCGGCAGCGCGGTGGCCGGCACGTACCTGCTCTTCTTCGTGTCCCAGATCGCCGCCGCGGTCGGCCTCGGCGCGGTCAGCTCGGTCGGCTTCTCGGTGGTCAGCGACCTGATCAAGCCCAGGCGCCGGGGCCTGGTGATGAGCCTCTGGGGGCTCTCCCAGGGCATCGGCACGTTCTTCGGCACCGCGCTCGGCGGCATCCTCGGCGCGGCCGACTGGCGCCGCCCGTTCATCGTGCTGAGCGTGGTCGGCCTGGTAGCCACCGTCGCCTACTTCTTCACCTACGACATCCGGCGCGGCCAGAGCGATCCCGAGCTCGCCGGAACGATCGCCGAGGGCCACGAGTACGACTACCGGATCAGCCTCAAGAGCCTGCCCGCGATCATCCATCGGCGTACCAACGTCTGGCTGATCCTCCAGGGCCTGCCCGCCCAGATCGCGTTCGGCTCACTGGTCTGGCTGCCGGTGCTGTTCCGGGAGCGCGCGATCGACCAGGGCTACCCGGAGAACACCGCGATCGTCGTGGGCAGCATCTTCGCCACGATGTTCCAGCTCGGCGGCGCGCTGTCGATCCTCGGCGGCCTGCTCGGCGACAAGCTGCAACGGCGCACCCTGCGCGGCCGGGCGCTGGTGGCCTCGGTCGGCGTCCTGGCCGCGGTGCCGCTCTACGTGGTCCTGTTCTTCCTGCCGTTCAAGATCGATGTGCCCACCGACGCCGGCACCGGCCAGGTGGTGCTCTCGGCCCTGGGCAGCGTGGTCACCGAGCCCAGCGTCGGGATCACCTTCCTGATCGCGATCATCGCGCTGGCGCTGACCTCGGCCAACTCGCCGAACTGGTTCGCACTGATCGCGGACATCAACCCGCCGGAGTACCGCGGCACCGTTTACAGCCTCGGCAACCTGACCAACGGAATCGGCCGGGCGGCCGGCAACGGCCTGATCCCGGTGGCGTTCGCACTGCTGGCGTCGCGCTATCCGTCGCCGCTGAACTACTCCGTCGGCCTCGCCGCGTTCCAGCTCTTCTTCGTCCCCACCGGCATCATGTACTGGCTGGCCTCCCGCACCTCACCGAAGGACATCAAGGGCCTGCACAAACTGCTCGCCGACCGGGCCGAAGTAACCGCCAAAACCCCCATCGACGACAGCCCGGACCACACGCGGCGCTAAATCTGAAGCACGATCCCGCTGACTCGGGCTCGCGTGGGGCGCGACCGTCGCTCCCGCCAGAGACCGCTCCGCTTCGCTGCGCTGCCAGGTCCGCGGCTGGCCGCGCCTACCCCCCAAACGCATACGTGCTTTGGCATGTAGGCACACGCCAAACCACGTACGACGCGACTCGCACGGCGGTGGCCGGGGGACAGGCCGGTGGTGCGGCCACCATCTCGACGAGACGGTGGCCGCCCGGAGGTCGTGGACCGTTACGGCAGGCGGGCCCAGACAGTGACGTCCGTCGGGACCTCGCGGCCCGCGACCGGCTCGCTGGCCAGCAGGACCTCGGCGCCGGCCGGCAGCTCGGCCGGGTTCGGGCCGAAGTTGGTCAGGACCAGCAGGTTGTCGGTCTGGAAGGCCACCACGTCGGCCGCGCCGGGCACCCACGACAGAGCGCCGTACCCCAGGCCGTGTTCGCGGCGCAGCCGCAGGGCCGATCGGTAGAGCTCGTAAGTCGAACCCGGCACGCCGCGCTGGCGGTCCAGCGCGAGCTCCCCGAAGACCGGCGGCTGCGGCAGCCAGCTCTTGTCCGACGGGCCGAAGCCGTACGAGGGCGCGTCCGCCTCCCACGGGATCGGCACCCGGCAGCCGTCCCGCCCGACCGACTCGCCGCCGGTGCGGAACCAGGTCGGGTCCTGGCGGGCCTCGTTGGGCAGCGTGGTGTGCTCGGGAAGGCCGAGCTCCTCGCCCTGGTAGACGTAGGCCGAGCCGGGCAGCGCCAGCATCAGCAGGCTGGCCGCCCGGGCCCGGCGCAGGCCCAGCGCGGCATCGGGCTGCGGGTCGCCGGCGGCGATGCCGTTCGGCCGGGGCGCGCCGACCGGCAGGGCGAGCCGGGAGGCGTGCCGGACCACGTCGTGGTTCGACAACACCCAGGTGGTGGGTGCGTCGACGGCCGCGCCGGCCGCCAGCGACCGCTCGATCACCGACCGTTGGTCGGCCGCGGTCCACGAGGCTTCCAGGTACTCGAAGTTGAACGCCTGGTGCATCTCGTCGGGCCGGACATAGGCGGCCAGGCGCTCGGCCGGCTGCACCCACGCCTCGGCGACCAGGATCCGCTCGCCCTCGTAGCCGTCCAGGATCTTGCGCCAGCGGCGGTAGATCTCGTGCACGCCGTCCTGGTCCCACATCGGCGGACGCGGCGCGCCCTCGGTGCCCGGCCCGGTCAGCGGCACCATCGGCAGGTGCCAGTCGGCCAGGTCGGCCTGCTTGACCAGCCCGTGCGCCACGTCGACCCGGAAGCCGTCGACGCCGCGGTCGAGCCAGAACCGCAGGATGTCCTCGAACTCGGCGCGTACCTCAGGGTTGTCCCAGTTGAGGTCCGGCTGCCCGGTGTCGAACAGGTGCAGGTACCACTGGCCGTCGGCGACCTGGGTCCACGCCCCACCGCCGAACACGCTCTGCCAACTGTTCGGCGGCCCACCGTCGGCCTTGCCGTCGCGGAAGATGTAGCGGTCTCGCTCCCGGCTGCCCGGCGCGGCGGCCAGGGCGGCCGCGAACCACACGTGCCGCGACGAGGTGTGGTTCGGCACGAGGTCGACGATCACCCGCAGGCGGCGGGCGTGCGCCTCGGTGATCAGCTTGTCGGCGTCGGCGAGCCGGCCGAAGATCGGGTCGACGTCGCGGTAGTCAGCCACGTCGTAGCCCGCGTCGGCCTGCGGCGAGGGGTAGAACGGCGACAACCAGACCGCGTCGACACCGAGCTCGGCGAGGTGGTCGAGGCGGCTGACGACGCCCGGCAGGTCACCGATGCCGTCCCCGTCGGAGTCGGCGAACGACCGGGGGTAGACCTGGTAGATGACGGCATCGCGCCACCACTTCACGGGGTGCTCCAAAGGGACTCGTACCTGCAGGAATTCCTAGTGTGCCCGGGGCGGCGCGGTCGAGTCGCGGACCACCAGCTTCGTGGGCAGCACCACGGAGCGGTCACCATAGCCGTTGACGTTGCCGCGCAGCGGGCCGAGCAGTGTTTCCGCCGCGATCCGGCCCTGGTCGGCGGCCGGCTGCGCGACCGTCGTGAGCCCGACCACACCGGAGACGTCGTGGTCGTCGACCCCGATCACGCTGACGTCCTGAGGGACCCGCAGCCCCGCCGAGCGCAGGGCCGCGATCGCGCCCATCGCCATCTCGTCGGACGCGGCGAAGATCGCCGTCGGCGGCTCCCCGCGACGCAAGAGCTCGGCGGTGGCCCGGGTGCCGCCCGCGATGGTGAAGGTGGCCTCGATGTCGAGCGCCGGGTCGGGATCGACGCCGTGCGCCCGCAGCCGCTGCTGATAGCCCTGCCGGCGGTCGAGGTGGGTGGAGATGGCCAGCTCGTCGGACGGGTCACCGGAGATGTGGGCGATCCGCCGGTGGCCGAGCGAGAGCAGGTACTCCGTCGCCGCCTGGGCCGTTCGCACGTCGTCGATCCGCACGCTCGGCCAGCCCGGCACGGGTGTGCCGGCGCTGACCGTCACGCCGGGCAGCGCGAGCCCGATCACGGCGGCGAAGTCGCGCTCGGCCAGCGGCGTCGCCACCAGCATCAACGCGTCGACCCGCTTGTGCAGCGTGCTCGTGTAGAGCAGCCGCTGCCGGGCGTGCTCGCTGCCGCCGAGGTTGAACAGCAGCAGGTCGTAGCCGGCCCGGTGCAGCCGTTCCTCGGCGGCTTCGACGACGGTGCTGAAGAACCATGGCGTGATCCGGGGAACCACCACGGCGACCGCCCGGGTCTTGCCGCCGGCCAGCCGGGAGGCGCTGGGTGAGGCGATGTAGCCCAGCTTGGCGGCCGCCTCCAGCACCCGCTCCCGGGTCGTCTGCGAGACCGTGGGTAGGCCGCGCAGTGCCCGGGACACGGTGGCGGTGGAGACGCCCGCCAGCCGGGCCACGTCGTCGATCCTCGTCATGGTCCGTCACCTCGCGCGTCGAAGGACGGTCGCGGCAAGAATCAGCCCTTTACGCTGCCGGTCAACAGTCCCCGGACGAAGTAGCGCTGCAGGGACAGGAAGACGATCAGTGGTACGACGATCGACACGAACGCGCCGGACGTCAACCGTTGCCATTCGCCGCCCCGGGTGCCGGCCAACTCGGCCAACCGCACCGTCAGTGGCGCCGTATCTCGTGTGCCACCCGCGAAGATCAGCGCGACCAGCAGGTCGTTCCAGACCCAGAGGAACTGGAAGATCGCCAGCGACGCGAGCGCCGGGGTGATCAGCGGCAGCACGATGCTCCGGAAGATCTTCGAGTGGCCCGCGCCGTCGACCCGGGCCGCCTCCATCAGCTCGTTCGGGAGCTGGGAGACGAAGTTGTGGAGCAGGAAGATCGCGAACGGCAGTGCGAAACAGGTGTGTGCGAACCAGACCTGGATGAACTTCTGCTCGTCGGCGAGATCCCAGGCGGGCATCAGGGTGACGCCGCCCACCGAGACGCCCCGGGAGAAGAAGCTGAGCAGCGGCACGAGCGCCATCTGCAGCGGCACGATCTGCAGAGCGAAGATGCCGATGTAGAGCCAGTCGCGCCCACGGAACTTGATCCAGGACAGCGCGTACGCGGCGAGCGCGGCGAGCGCGATCGGGAACAGCACCGAGGGGATCGTGATCACGATCGAGTTGACGAAGTACTGCGCCAACTGTCCCGACGACGACGACCGTCCGAAGAGGACCTCGTTGTAGTTCTCGAACGTGAGCTGCGGGTTGGTGAAGAAGGTCCACCAGCCCGTCTGCTTGATGTCGTCTTCCGGCCGGAACGACGAGAGCAGCAGTCCGAAGGTCGGCACGGTCCACAGCAGCGCGATGACGATCGAGACGGTCGTCGCCGTGCGGCTGTTGAGGCGCTTGCGCACCCGGCCGGCCGCGGTGCGCGGCGGCTGCTCCTCGACGGCCTCGCCGGCGAGCACGGGGGTCGTAGTAGTCATTCTCAAACCTCCCGCTGGCGGCGCAGGTTACGGATCTGGAAGATGACGATCGGGATGACCAGGATGAACAGGAAGACGGCGAGCGCGGAGCCCTGGCCGTTCTCCTGGTAGCGGAACGCCTGGTTGTACATCTCGAGCGCGACCACGTTGGTGTCGAAGTTGCCGTTGGTCATCGTCCGGACGATGTCGAAGACCTTCAGCGTCGCGATCGTGATGGTGACCACCACGACGATCAGCGAGGGCCGGATGCTCGGCAGCGTGACGCGCCAGAACATCTGCCACGGCGTGACCCCGTCGAGGCGGGCGGCTTCGACGATGTCGGCCGGGATCGCCTTGATGGCCGCCGACAGGATGACCATCGCGAAACCGGCCTGGATCCAGACCATCACGACGATCAGCAGGAACGTGTTCCACGGCGCGTTGTTCAGGAACTGCTGCGGCTCGCCGCCTAGGGTGGTCCAGAGCCAGTTGAGCAGGCCGATCTGGTCGCCCTCACCGCGGTACGCGTAGACGAACTTCCAGATGATGCCGGCGCCGACGAACGAGATCGCCATCGGCAGGAAGATCAGCGACTTGGCGACCGCCTCGAACCTGGCCCGGTCGACCATCACCGCGTAGAGCAGGCCGACGCCGGTCGCCAACAGCGGCACCAGGATGACCCAGCCGAGCGTGTTGGTCAGTACCCGGATGATGTCGTTCTCTTGGAAGATCCAGCCGTAGTTGCTCAGCCCCACGAACTCGGTGCTGTCGCCGTTGAACAGCGACAGGATGATCGTGCGGATCGCCGGGATGACCAGGCCGATGAGCAGCAGCAGGAGGGCGGGGATCAGGAACGCGATGCCGAGCAGGCCTTCACCGGGCTTGCGCAGGCGGCGGCTCACCGGCGGCGCGGGCCCGTCGGACGTGCTGACCGAGGCGGCGATGAGGGCCGCCTCCCGGCGTCGGGCGAAGTAGTTGGGCACGACGTCGAGCAGCAGCAGCAGTCCGCCGATGACCACCACGAACGCGATCACGCCGTACAGCAGCATCGACAGCTTCGGCGCGAAGTCTTCGAACTCCATCCGCCCTCCAGGGATGTGAGCTTGGTACAAACGGGGGGTGAACCGAAGCGGTGGCCGGCCCTTGCGGGCCGGCCACCGTCAGCGGATTACTTGGGCCAGGAGCCCTCGATCTGGTTGAGCACCTCAGTGGTGCTCTTGCCGTTGATCCACTCGACCATGCCCTTCCAGAACGTCCCGGCGCCGACGGCGGCGGGCATCAGGTCGGAACCGTCGAAGCGGAAGACGGCGCTCTTGTCCTGGAGGATCTCCACGGCCAACTTGTCGATCGGGTTCTCGACGTTGGCGATGTCCAGCTTGTTGTTCGCCGACACCCAGTTGCCGAGCTTGGCGCGGGTGTTGGCGGCCTCGCCGGAAGCCAGGTAGGTCTGCACCTTCTGGACCTCGGGACGGTCGGCGAACGCGACGGTGAACTCGCCACCGCCGAGGACCGGCTTGCCCTTGGCCGGGTCCACGGCCGGCAGGTAGAAGGCGAACACGTCGCCGTCTTCCGCGACCTTGGTGCCCTCGGGCCACTGGTTGGCGTAGAACGACGCCATCCGGTACATCGTGCACTTGTTCTCCAGGATCGGCGTGCCCGCCTCCTGGAACGACGTCGAGGTGATGCTCTTGACGTCACCGAAGCCGCCGTTGACGTACTTCGGGTCCTTCAGGATCTTGCCGACCCGGTCGACCGCCGAGGCGACCTTGGGGTCGTTGAACGGGATGGTGTGCTCGACCCACTGGTCGTAGACGTCGGCGCCCGCGTCGCGGAGCATCACGTCTTCGATCCAGTCGGTGGCCGGCCAACCGGTCGCGTCACCGGACTCGATGCCCGCGCACCACGGCTTGATGCCCGCGCCCGCGATGGTGTCGCTCAGCGCCGTCATCTCGTCCCACGTGGTGGGGACCTTCCAGCCCTTCTCGGCGAAGAGCTTCGGCGAGTACCAGACGAAGGACTTCACGTTGGAGCCGAACGGCGCGCCGTAGAACTTGCCGCCGACGGTCGCGTAGTCCAGCCACTCCTTGGGGTAGTTGGCTTCGGCCATCGTCTTGGTCTCGGCGGAGGCCTCCTTGAGCTTGCCGGCGTCGGCGAAGCGCTTGAGCAGGCCAGGCTGCGGGACGAACGCGATGTCGGGGGCGTTGCCGCCGTCGACCTTCACCGGCAGCTGAGCTTCGAACTCGCCGCTGCCCTCATATTTGATGGTGATGCCGGTGCAGTCCTCGAACTGCTTCCAGGACTCCTCGAGGAGGTCGGCCTCGGCGTCACGGATGGACGAGTAAATCGAAACGGTCGTGCCGTCATTGCCTGTGTATGCGTCGAACGCAGCGCACTCTGCCGAGGTGCTGCCGCTGTCGCTGTCACCGCTGTCGCCGCTGCACGCGGCGGCGCTGAGGGCCAGCGCCAGGGTGGTGGCGAGCACGAGGGCCTGGCGAGGTCTGGTGGAGACCGCCATGCCGTCCTCCTTCCTTGCCGACGATCGCGGGCGGACTGCCCGGTTGCCGGTGTCGAATGTGGGCGTGCACACATGCAAGCGCTTGCACGGAAGCCCGTCCAGATCGTGGAAGGCACGACGCTGTAACAATCGAGAAACTTACAGAAAGAAATGCACCGTTGTGACCCCGACAAATACGGCATGCCCGTCTGGAAACGCTCCAGGCGGGCATTTGGCCGTGCGGTCAATAGAAGGGGTTAGAAGGTCTCGCTGCCGGGACGCAGGGCGACGGTGAAGGGTGTCTCTCCGTGCCGGCCGCCGGTGTTGGGCGGTGGCGCGGCGAACTCCTCCTCGGTCATCGCCTTGAGGCCGCTGAAGGCCATGCCGATCAGCGCCGCCGACGTGATCAGGACGATGGGCACGAGCAGTTCCATCGGGCTGACGCCCTGAACGTGGTGTATGCCCGACTCGTGCAGCCGGACCTGGATCGCGGCCATGCCCGTGTAGTGCATGCCGCACACCGCCAGCGCCATCACGGTCGAGGCGATGGCGATCCGGCTCCAGCTTCCGACCGTGACGGTGAACCAGAGGGCGACCGTCGCGGCCACCACGGCGACGCCGATGGAGGCGAGGACCAGCCGCGGGTTGTAGGTGATGTCGCCGTAGACGCGCATCGCCAACATGCCCGTGTAGTGCATGGCGACCACGCCCAGGCCGGTCAGCAGGCCGCCGCCGATCACCCGCAGGAAGCGGCGCCGGCCGAAGCCGACGATGAACAGCCCGCCGCCCACGGTGATCACCGAGAGCGCGAGGCTCGACATCGTGAGGTAGGGATCGAAGCGCAGCGGGCTCGCGGGGACGGCGAACCCGAGCATCGCCATGAAGTGCATCAGCCAGATGCCGGCGCCGCCGATCGCGATGGAGGCGAGCACGAGCCAGCGGGTTCGACGGGCCCGCTGGCGGGTCGCCCGTGCCCGCGCGGTGCAGACCAGCCCGAGCAGGCAACCGATGAAGGACAGCAGGAACGCTGCCACCGGGTTGAAGGCGCCATGTGCGAAGTGATGAATCTCGGCCACCTGGCAATCCCCGCACGGGCCCTCAGAAAACTAACGCACAGAGTGTCCGGCTAATCACGCGGCGCCGAACACCTGCCGGAACAGGCGAACGCGACCGGGGTCGCCATCTCGGCCCACCGGTGGGTGGACCGCGATGACGACCCCGGGCGGGTCGAAGGGATGGGGGTGGGTCGGCCGGTATTCACCGGCCTGGGTGGTCCGGCGTCAATTGAAGATGCTGACGCCGCCGGGGCCGACCAACAGGCCGACGATGATCAGCACGATGCCCCACAGGAGCTGCCGCCGGAACAGCGCGAAGATGCCGGCGACGACGAGGATCACTGCGAGGATCCAAAGGAGTGTGTCCATGCAGATCAAATACCCGACGCCGCCGACGGGGAAACGTGCTCGCGAGCGAGGTTGAACACGCTGTACGCCTGTTTGATGACGGGGTGGGCCACGTTGCGCACCCGGACCCCGCCGGGCGTGCGTCCGCGCTCGGTGCCGTGGTGCGCGTGGCCGTGCACCGCCAGGTCGGTCGGCGCCGAGTCGATCGCCTGGCCGAGCAGGTAGGAACCGAGGAACGGGTAGATCTCCAGCGGTTCCCCGGCCAGCGTGTCGGGCACTGGCGCGTAGTGCGTCAGGGCCACCCGGACGTCGCAGTCCAGGTCGCGCAGCGCCGCGCCGAGCTGTTCGGCGACCGTACCCGTGGTGCGCACGAACGCCTTCATCTCCGGCTCGCCGAACTCGCTCGCGCACCGGCCGGCGAAGCCGCCGCCGAAGCCCTTGACCCCGGCCACGCCGAGCCGCGTCCCGTCGATGTCGAGCACGGTGCTGTCACCTTCGAGCACCGTGATGCCGGCGTCGGTCAGCGCGGCGAGCACGCCCGGCACCTCGTCGCAGTGGTGGTCGTGGTTGCCGAGCACGGCGATCACGGGTACGCCCAACCCGCCGAACTCGGTGGCCACGCACTTGGCCTCCTCCTCCGTGCCGTGCCGGGTGAGGTCGCCGGCGAGCAGCAGCACGTCGGCGCGGTCCGGCAGTTCCTCCAGCGCCGGCCGGAACCGGCCCAGGACGTCGCGGTCGATGTGCACGTCTCCGACGGCAGCGATCCTGATCACGCGAGTTCCTCCGCCTCGGTCGGCGCGGCCGCCCGGGTCACCCCGATGTCGGCCGCGATCTCGATGCCCGGGAACCGTCCGTGCACCATGCGCACGATCTCGTCCCGGCGGTGCGGGCTCTCCACCTCGCCGCGGAGCACGAGCCCGACGTCGGAGCGGACCACGGTGATGCCCTGCTCGGCGATGTCGAGGTCCTCGGCCATGGCGCGCTGCACCTCGGCCTCCGTGTAGTCGTTCATCAGTCCCTCCGGTAACCGGGGTAGGGCACGACGTCGAGCCGGTCGAGCAGCACGAGGAACGCCTCCGCGTAGGGGGACTGCGCGGTCTCCTTCCGGACCCGGTCCCAGTCGATCTGCTCGCGCAGGGAGCGGGCCAGCGGCAGGCCGCGGGCGAAGTCGCAGTAGTGCTGGGAGAAGCTGAGCAGTTTGTGCACCATCAGCCCGGTCGCCGAGAGCACCGGCATCTGGATCGCGTCGACGGTGCGGGTCACCGTGTCGCCGAACGTCTCGTCGGTCACCGGGCTCTCGATCGGCCGGTGGATCAGGTCGACCAGATGACCGTCCTCGTCGTAGACCTTGACCAGCCAGTCCTCCGGTGGCCGCTCCGCGTTGAAGCCGGCCTCCACCAGCGCGGCAAGCGCTCGCTCGGTGTCCTCTTCCTTGATCAGGAAGTCGACGTCGTGGTCGCTGGAGTGACCGCCGTGCGCGTACACGGCGAAGCTCCCGGCCAGCGCGAACGGTATCTCCGACTGCTTGAGGACGGCGGCGACCCGCTTGAGGGTCAGCAGCAGTGAATCGTCCCCTTGCGATGCCATATCGGCTCTCCCGTCGTGTCAGGAAACATCCCCGTACCCGTGGGTCCGGGGCCTCACACCTTTAACGAGGGTGATTTCATCCAGTTCATCCCGTTAGTACGCCCGGCGGGCCCTCGACCGCTACCGTTGTCCGGCATGGCGGGAGACAGGCGGCTGCGCACGGTCGCGCTGGTAGGTATTGACGGGTCCGGCAAGACCACCCAGGCGAACCGGGTGGCTGTCGTGCTCGCCGACGCCGGTGTGCCGGCGCTCTACCGGCAGAACGCCGGGGGCCGGGCCTGGTTCGGCCATTTCGCGCGCCGGTTCGGCCGGCCCGACGGCCCCAGCCTGGTCGGCCGCGTCGGGATGCTGCTGGTCGAGTCCGTGCTGCGCTGGCTCTCCATCGCCCGCACCCAGGTCCGCACGGCGGTCAGGACGGACATCGCGGTGATGGACCGACACGCCGTCTGCCAGTACGTGAGCATCCGCGCGCACGCCGGTGGCCGGGGCGAGCGGCTGGCCCGGTTGTTCTACGAGCGGCTCCGCCCGCCGGACGTCACCGTGCTGCTGGCCATCGACCCGCGTGACGCGTACCGCAGGATCGAGGCCCGCGGCACCGACCACGAGAGCCTGGAGTACCTGACGACGGCCGACGCGGCGTACCGGTCGCTGCCCGAGTCGCCCGGGTTCATCGTCGTCGACGCCGGCGGCGCACCGGACGAGGTGACCAGTGCGGTGCTGGCCGTGCTGCGGCCGTGGCTGCCACCGGTGCACCTGCCGCCTGATCTGGACGGCGCTACGCCCGCCCGTACACCGGAACCGCGGCCCCGCTCGTCGGCGCCGACTCATCACTCGCCAGGAACTTGATCACCCCGGCGATCTCGGCCGGCGGCACCCATTTGCTGAAGTCGGCGTCGGGCTGTTCGCGGCGGTTCTGCGGGGTGTCGATGACGCTCGGCAGCACGGTGTTGCAGCGCACGCCGCGCTGCTTGTAGTCGGCCGCGACCCCGTTGGCGAACGCGAGCACGGCCGCCTTCGACAGGGCGTACGCGCTGCCGGTGGCGAACGGCGCGAGCGCCGCCCGGGCCGACATGCAGACGACCGCCCCGCCCTCGCGGAGCAGGTGCGGCAGGGCGGCGGAGGTCAGCAGGAAGGTCGGGCGCACGTTGATCGCCAGCAGGCGCTCGACCTCTTCGACGGACGTCTCGTGGACAAGCGTGCCGCCGCCGTAGCCGCCGACCAGGTTGACCACCGCGCGCAACGGCGCGTCGGGGTCGGCCGCGGCCGCCTCGACCGCCGCGGACACGGCGGCCGGGTCGGTGAGATCCGTCGCGACCTCGAGCACCCCCGGGCGGCTCGCCGTGGGCCGGCGGACCGGGGCGACCACCCGCCAGCCGGCATTGACGAACTCGTCGACGACGGCGCCGCCGAGCCCGCCGTGCGCACCGGACACCAGCACGGTTCGACCTGTCATTGCCTCACCGTAACCGTTCCGCTGTCAGTGAAAGCCTCTGTGCAAGCACGCCACGCCTTGCGGATGATCGGGCGATGCGACTACTCGTACTCGGTGGAACCGCCTTCCTCGGCCGGGCCGTGGCCCGGACCGCGCACGCGGCCGGCCACGACGTGACCTGCCTGGCCCGCGGCGAGTCCGGCGGCGCGGTCGACGGCGTGCGGTTCGTCACCGGCGACCGTGACCGGCCCGACGGACTGTCCGCAGTGGATGGTGAGACGTTCGACGCGGTGTTCGACGTGACGCTGCGGCCCAGCCACGCCCGGCACGCGGCGGCGGCGCTGGCGGGCCGGGTGGGCCACTACTCGTTCGTCTCGACCTGCAACGTCTATCCCGACGACGCAACCCCGGGCCAGCGCGCGGACACCGCCAAGCTGCACGACCCCGCGCCGCCGGAGGTCGACAACCCGCGCGACGGCCAGATGGAGATGTACGGGCCGTGCAAGGTGAGCTGCGAGAACGCGATCCGCGACGGGATCGGTGCCGACCGGGTGTTCATCCTTCGGGCAGGGCTGATCGTCGGGCCTGAGGACCGCAGCGACCGGTTCCCCTACTGGGTGGCGCGGATGCGGCGTGGTGGCGAGGTGCTGGCGCCGGGCTCGCCGAACGACTCGGTGTCGTTCGTCGACGTCGACGACCTCGCCGACTGGGTCCTGCTGGCCGGCCGGACCGGGCTCGTCGGAGCGTTCGACGGCATGGGCCCCGCGATGCCGCGTTCGCGGTTCCTTACAGAGCTGCGGGACGCGCTCGCTCCGCCCGGCACGACGCTCACCTGGGTCGATCAGGAGTTCCTGGTCGAGCAGGACGTGCGGCCCTGGTCGGGGGAGCGGGCGCTGCCGCTCTGGCTGCCGTTGCCCGAATACGCCGGGTTCATGACCAGGGACGTGACCCGCTCGGTGGAGGCCGGTCTGCCGGCGCGTCCGATTGCCGACACCGCCCTGCGTACCGCCCACTGGATGGAGTCCACGCCGCAGGACGTCAAGGCTGGCGGGTTGGCCGAGCGAGACGAGGCGTTCGTCCTGCGGGAGTGGCACACACGGTCGGCCTGACCGCGCGCCGTGGGTAGTTGACGCCGCTCGGCGCGTGAAAGTAAGTTTCATGCGTGGCGAAGACAGCGAAGGTTTCTGCGATGCCCGAGGCGGGCCTGATCGTTGCGATCAGCGGTCTGCTCCCGGCGCTGTCTCCGGCCGAGCAGCGGGTGGCCCGGTTGGTGGTGGCCGATCCGGCCGACGCGTCCCGGCGGACCATCACCGACCTGGCGACGGCGGCCGAGACCTCCGAGGCGACGGTCATCCGGTTCTGCCGGTCCGTCGGCCTCGAAGGCTACCCCCAGTTGCGGATCCGGCTCGCCGCCGAGGCCGCGCGGCGGGTCGAGCCGGTCGACGCCCGAGTGGTCGGCGGCGACATCCCGCCCGGCGCCGACTTCGCCCAGATCATCGCCACGATCGCGTTCAACGACGCCCGTGCCGTCGAGGAGACCGCACAGCAACTCGACCCCGAGGTCTGCGAGGCGGTCGTCGAGGCGCTCAACGCGGCCAGCCGCATCGAGATCTACGGCGCCGGCGCGAGCGGTTTCGTCGCCTCCGACTTCCAGCAGAAGCTGCACCGGATCGGCCGCACCGCCTACTACTGGCCCGACGTGCACTCGGCGCTGACCTCGGCCGCGCTGCTCAGTCGGGGCGACGTCGCGATCGGCATCTCGCACACGGGCACCACCGGCGACGTGCTCGACGTGCTCGAGGTGGCCCGGTCCCGGGGTGCGACCACGGTCGCGCTGACCAACTTCCCGAGGTCGCCGATCGCCGACGTCGCCGACCACATGCTGACCACGGCCGCCCGCGAGACCACGTACCGTTCCGGCGCCACCGCCAGCCGGTTGGCCCAGCTCACCGTCGTCGACTGCCTCTTCGTCGGGGTCGCCGCACGCAACCGGGCCAAGGCCAGAAAGGCGTTGGAGGTCACCGCGGAGGCGGTGCGGTCCCGCCGGGTCACGCGGCGGCGCGGGTGAGTGGTCCCGAGGTGGTCCGCGTCGCGGCGCCGACCGAGCGCCGCAACCCGGCCTCGTACGACCTCGACCTGCTGCCGACGCGGGACGTGCTGCAACTGATCAACGACGCCGACCGGACCGTGCCCGGCGCGGTGGCCGACGTGCTCGACGCTGTCGTCGTCGCCGTCGACCTGGCGGTCGAGGCGCTGCGGGCGGGCCGCCGGGTGCACTACTTCGGAGCCGGCACTTCGGGCCGGGTCGGTGTGGTCGACGCCGCCGAGCTCCCGCCGACCTTCGGGTCGCCGGTCGGCTGGTTCTGCCCGCACCTGGCCGGCGGCCGGGACGCCATGTTCGGCGCGATCGAGGACGCCGAGGACGACAGCGTCGCCGGCACCGACGAGGCGCGCACCTGCGTGCGACCGGCGGACCTGGTGATCGGCCTCGCCGCCTCCGGGCGTACGCCCTATGTGCTCGGTGCCCTGCGTGCGGCCCGCGCTCTCGGTGCGCGCACCGCGTTGGTCGCGGCCGACCCGCACGCCGCCGCCCGCGCCGAGGTCGACCTGTTCATCGGCCTCGACACCGGTCCCGAGGTGGTCACCGGCTCGACCCGGATGAAGGCGGCCAGCGCGCAGAAACTGGTGTTGCACGCGTTCTCGACGACCGTGATGGTGCGGCTCGGCCGGGTCTACTCGAACCTCATGATCGACCTGTCGGCGACCAACGCGAAGCTGCGCGGTCGGATGATCTCGATCCTGATGGAGGCCACCGGCTGTCCGGAGGCCGACTGCACGCGCGCGCTGACCGCCGCCGACGGCGATCTGAAGATCGCATTGGTGTCTCTCGTCTCAGGCGCACCGGCCGGGGAAGCCCGCGCGGCCCTCGTGCGTTCTGACCAACAGGTACGAGAAGCACTGACACTGCTCTCCTGAGCAGCCGTCAACTAACGCGTTCCGGGCCGGAGACGGCGTTTCTGCAGTGAACCGTGGCGCTCTGTGGTGCGTATCACTACGCAGTGATGCGAATCCCATCGGAGCAGTGGCCTACGTCGCTGCGGAAGAACAGCCGGAAATGGTGTGATAAATAGGGCGCGCGGATGAGCCAACGGCGGCAGACCCGCGACCCGATCTTCAGACCCTGAGAGCTAGCCGAGTGAATATGACACTCACTCTCAGGAACCACTCAGGCATTCGTGACAGTTTCGACTCGCAAGACGGAATCCCCGGAGCGTCTCAACTGTTGTGTAGGTGTCAGCACCGATGGGGCACCTCGCGGGTTACCGGGGAGGGGCAGGTCGGTGTGAAGCACGAGAACGTTGGGGTTACCGAGGGGACAGTGGGCAACGTGGAGAACAACATCGTGATGCGCACGGACCAGGTCGCTGAAGAGCGCGATCTGGTTGGCGTCTACCTGCACGAGATCTCCCGGACGCCGTTGCTCGACGCGGCCAGGGAGGTCGAGCTCTCCAAAGCGATCGAGGGCGGCCTCTACGCGCAACATCTCCTCGACGAGAACACGATTCCCGATGGGGTCGAGCAGGACGAGCTCAAGGCCGTGGTCGTCGACGGTGACCGGGCCAAGGACCTCTTCATCCGCGCCAACCTGCGGCTCGTCGTCTCGATCGCACGGCGCTACGTGCGGTCCGGCATGCCGATGCTCGACCTGATTCAGGAAGGCAACACCGGTCTGGTGCGCGCCGTCGAGAAGTTCGACTACGAGCGCGGCTTCAAGTTCTCCACGTACGCCACGTGGTGGATCCGCCAGGCGATCAGCCGGGCCATTGCCCAGCAGGAGCGCACCGTGCGACTGCCGGTGCACCTCGTCGAAGACGTCAACCGGATGCGCAACGTGGCCCGCCAGCTCACCCGCGAGCTCGGTTCCGACCCGGAGCCGGAGCAGATCGCGAACGCCCTCGGCGTGCCGGTCGAGCGGGTGCACGAGCTGGTCCGCTGGTCGCAGGACACGGTCTCGCTGGACACGCCGGTCGGCGACGACGGTGACACCAACCTCGGCGACCTGGTCGCCGACCAGGACGCCCCTTCCCCGGAAGACGTGGTGCTCTCGACGCTCGAGCGGCAGCGCATCGAGAGCCTGCTCAACCACCTCGACGACCGGTCGGCCGGCATCATGCGGGCGCGGTACGGCCTCGAGGACGGTCGCGAGCACTCGCTGACCGAGGTGGCGTCGCGGTTCTCGCTCTCCCGCGAGCGGATCCGCCAGCTCGAGATCCAGGCGCTCGGCCGGCTCCGCGAGCTGGCCCGGGCCGAGGGTCTGCAGGCGGCGTAAGACTGCGCGAACGGACGGCCG
Source organism: Asanoa ishikariensis (assembly GCF_900107455.1). GTDB lineage: Bacteria > Actinomycetota > Actinomycetes > Mycobacteriales > Micromonosporaceae > Asanoa > Asanoa ishikariensis. The sequence goes on from NZ_FNQB01000001.1 coordinate 1,853,558, forward strand.
GTGTTCCCCTCGGGGACACCGGCCGTTTTGGTGTCCCGTGGGGTCGGTCACTGTTCGTGTGTGCTGCGTCGGCCCGGCTGGAAAGTGTCGTACCCATGCGGGAGTTTGGTCCCATGACACCTACCGTGGTTCATCGGGCGGTCCTGGAGGCCGCCCAACCATACGAGTTCGCGCTGAGCGTTCGTGCGCTCGAAGGATTCGCGCCGATGGCGGGCGAGCACCGGGTCGCAGGCGGCGTCGTGCGCCGGGCGTTCGCCCATCCCGACTTCACCAAGGCCGCCGCGGGGGCGGCCTTGGTGGCCGAGGTCGGCGAGGCCGAGTCCGGCGGTGTGCGACTAGCCGTCTTCGCCGAGTCGGCGCTGACCTTCGGCGAGGCCACCGCCGTCGAGCGCACCGTCTCCGAGTGGCTCGGTCTTCGTGACGACCTGCGTGGCTTCCACGCCGTGGCTGATGCCGACCCGGCGATGGCACCGCTGCTGCGGGTGGCGCGCGGCCTGCACCAGGTCCGCTTTCCTTCGCTGGCCGAGGCGACGGTCTACTTCACCCTGACCCAGCGCAGCACCCAGTGGTTCGCCGGTGCCCGTCGCCGACGCATGGCGGCCGACCTCGGCCCGTCGCTGGTCGTCGACGACGTGGTCTACCGCGCGTTCCCGGCGTTGGAGGTGGTCGCCGCTCTCCCGGACGAGCGTCTGCTCGCCTACACGGGCAACCCGCAACGGGCCACCCGCGTCCGTGAGGTGGCCGCCGGCGTGGCCCAGCTCGGCGAGCGATGGCTGCGGGCAGCGCCCTACTGCGACGTCCGCCAAGCTCTGCTGGCCCTGCCCGGCGTGGGCACCTTCACGGCCGAGGCGCTGCTCCTGCGCGGTCTGGGCCGGGCCGACGAGGTCCCGCTGGAGATGCGCCAGTTCCGCCTGGCCGCCGAGCAGCTCTACGGCACTCCGGCACCGAGTCCGGCCGACCTACGGGCCCGCTACGGCCCGCACATCGGCTGGTGGTCCTACGTGACCCGCACGGCGCTGACCTGGACGCAGGCGCCGGTCCCGACACCCGTCTAACGAGCCGACGTGTTCCGGCAGGTGCGTGACCTGCCGGAACACGTGGGCTTCAGGATCGGCTCAGCGCACCCGGCCATAGCCATAGGGCGACATCATGTCGACGGACGCCAGCTTCACCGACTCGCCGAACGTGGGCGCGTGGATGACCTGACCACCACCGACGTAGAGCGCCACGTGACCCAGCCCTGAATAGAAGACCAGGTCCCCGGCGGAGAGCTGACTTCGGGAGATGTGGGCGACCGCGTCCCACTGCATCGCCGCGTTGTGTGGCAGCGACTTGCCCGCCGCCTTCCACGCGGCCAGCGTCAAACCGGAACAGTCGTAGCCGTTCGGCCCTTCGGCCGCCCAGACATACGGAGTGCCGATCGCGTTGTACGCGTACCGGACCGCGACACCGGCCTTGCCGGACACCGACGGAATCTTCCCGGAATAGGAGGACCCGCCGGACGTCGCCGAACCGTAGGCCTGCTTGCGCAGGGCTGACAGCTTGTCGATGTCCGCTTCGATCTTCTTCTTGCGGGCCTGCAACTCCTTGGCCTGCGCGTCCTGCTGGGCCCGCACCGCGGCCAGCCGTTGCTGGTCGGCGGTGAGCTGCTCGCGGGTGTCCTGGAACGCGTCGATCGAGGTCTGGCGTTCCCGGGCCAACGAGTCCAGCGCCGACATCCGTGACAACAGCCCGTCACTGTCGCCCAGCAGCGCGGTCGCGGTGCCCAAGCGGCCCGACTGATAGGCCGCTACGGCGATGTCACCGACATCGGCCTGGGCCTCGTCCAGTTTCTTCTGCAGCGGGGCGAGGCGGTAGGCCACCTTGCCCGCCTGGGTCTTCGTCGCCTTGGTCTCCTCGTTGAGCTTGTTGTAGGCCTCGACGACCTTCTCAAGCTCGGCAGACGACTTGTTGATTTTGGTGGTGAGCTCGCTGGCCGACGGTTCGGCCGACGCAGCGCCCGCAGGCACGGCGACGACGACCGCCATCGCGACCAGCACGAGCGCACGCAGCGACATCCGTGCTGACGACAAAGGCAGACCCTTCTCCCGCGGCCGCCTACCGGGTTAGCTGTCGGATTCGGACGGGAAGGACGCCCTACCGCGCGTACCGCGCGGATTCACCCCAGTGCTCGGTGGGTCCCCGATTCGCCGTGATGGCCCGGGTCGTCGTGGCGCCCGGGGGACGGGCGCGGCGCGGGCCGGCGATTCGGCGGCACCGGCGCGGGGCCACCCGGGGGGATGGCTGTGGACCACACCGGCCGACCCACCGTAACCCCGCGCCCCACCAGCACAAGTGCAGCGGGGGCGAACTGCGCCTATTCGGCTGAATGGTCCGCGCCGAAAGCGGGACACCTCACAGGTGACCAGCAAAGAAATTTCAGTGGCAGTGCAAAATCCGCAAGGCGGCCCTAGCGACGGGGGGTGATCACGTAGTTAAATGTTTCCACCTTGTGACCCACGACACACCTGACCACATAACTGGGGCTCCGCGGTGCTGCGAGTCAGAAATCTCGAGGTCGTCTACGACGACGTGATGCTTGTGCTGCGCGGCGTCTCGCTCGATCTGCCCAGCGGCGCCGTCGTCGCCCTGCTCGGCGCCAACGGCGCGGGCAAGACGACCCTGCTGCGCGCGCTGACCGGGCTGCTCGACGTGCACGACGGCGCGGTGACGAAGGGCTCGGTCACCCTCGACGACCAACCTGTCCATGGCCTGCGGCCGGCCGCCATCGTGCGGCGGGGCATCAGCCAGGTGATGGAAGGGCGCCGGATCTTCGCCGAGCTCAGCGTGGAGGACAACCTCCGCGTCGGCGGCCACACCAACGCGGGCGCGGTCGGCGACCGGCTCGACCACGTCTACGGGCTGTTCCCGGTGCTCAAGGATCGGCGCCGCAAGACGGCCGGCTACCTGTCCGGGGGTGAGCAGCAGATGCTCGCGATGGGGCGGGCGCTGATGGCCAAACCGCGTTACCTGTTGCTCGACGAGCCGAGCCTCGGGCTCGCACCCCGCCTGGTCGACCAGGTCCGCGAGATCATCATCGAGATCAACAGGCTGGGCACGGCCGTGCTGCTGGTCGAGCAGAACGCGGCGATGGCCCTGAGCATCGCCAGCCACGGCTACGTGCTGGAGACCGGCAAGGTGGTCCTCGACAAACCGGCCGACCGGCTGCTCGCCGACGACGACGTACGCGAGTTCTACCTCGGCCTCGGCGCCGCCGACACCGGAGCCGCGCGTCGCTCGTTCCGCGACGTCAAGCACTACAAGCGGCGCAAGCGGTGGTTGTCATGAGCGAGCGCAGCGAGCGCGGCCAGCTCAGTGGCGAGATCCTGGTCTTCGACGACGTGCGGTTGAGCTTCGCCGGGGTCAAGGCGATCGACGGGATCAGCTTCACCGTCGGCGAGCGGGAGCTGTTCGCCATCATCGGCCCCAACGGCGCGGGCAAGACCTCGATCTTCAACGTGCTCTCCGGCGTCTACCGCCCGCAGCACGGGCGGGTGGTCTTCGACGGCGCCGACCTGATCGGCCGCCGGCCGCACCAGATCGCCGCCCGCGGCATGGCGCGCACCTTCCAGAACGTCGAGCTGTTCGCGAACCTCACCGTCCTCGACAACCTGATGCTGGGCCGCCACCACCACATCGGGTACGGGACGCTGGCCGCCCTGGCCTGGCTGGGTCGCGCCCGCCGGGCCGAGGTCGCCGCCCGCGCCAAGGTCGAGGACATCATCGACTTCCTCGAGCTCGAACAGTGGCGCCGGCTGCCTGTCGGGCTGCTGCCCTACGGCGTGCAGAAGCGCGTCGAGCTGGGCCGGGCGCTGGCCATGGAGCCCAAGCTGCTCCTGCTCGACGAGCCGGTCGGCGGCATGAACGTCGAGGAGACCGAGGACATGGCCCGCTACATCCTCGACATCCGCGACGAGCTGGACATCCCGATCGTGCTGGTCGAGCACGACATGGGGCTGGTGATGGACCTCGCCGACCGGGTGATGGTGGTCGACTTCGGCCGCCCGGTGGCCACCGGTGTCCCCGCCGAGATCCAGCACGACCCCGACGTGATCCGCGCCTACCTGGGGGAGGTGGAACGGGCATGACTCTGGCGCCGGCCCGCACCGACACGGTGACCACGATCGCGTCCCGGATCCGCGACCGGGCCGCGGCCACGCCGCACGGCGTCGCGATGCGCGAGAAACACCACGGCATCTGGCGGCAGTACTCGTGGTCCGACTACTGGGACCAAGCCCTGACCGTGGCGCACGGCCTGCTCGCCCTCGGCGTCGAGCCCGGCGACCGGGTCGCGGTGCACGCCGACAACCGGCCCGAGTGGCTGTTCACCGACGTGGCCACGGTCGCGGTGCGGGCGATGACGGTCGGCCTCTACCCGACCAACCCCGCGTCCGAGGTCGGCTACCTGCTGTCCCACTCCGGCGCCAAGGTGCTGGTCGCCGAAGACCAGGAGCAGGTCGACAAGGCGCTCGAGGTGATCGGCACCTGCCCCGACCTGGAACGGGTGATCTACCTGGAGCCCCGCGGCATCCGGCACCGCTACGACCACCCGGCGCTGCTCGCCTGGGACGACCTGCTGGCGCTCGGTCGCGAGCACCGGGCCGCGCACGCGGACGCCGTCGCCGACCTGATGGCCGCCGCGACCCCCGACGACATCGCCACACTGATCTACACGTCGGGCACCACCGGGCCGCCGAAAGGCGCGATGCTCTCCGTGGCCAATGTGGACTTCGCGGTCCGCACGATCAGCCGGGGCCGGGGATTCGCCGGCTCGCCGCCGGGGCCGGGGGACCTGTCGGTCTCCTATCTGCCGCTGTGCCACGTCGCGGAGCGGATCTTCACGATCTGGTTCAACGCCGGTGCCGGCATCCAGGTCAACTTCGCCGAGTCGATCGCCACCGTGCAGGCCAACCTGCGCGAGGTGCAGCCGACGATCCTGTTCGGGGTGCCCCGCATCTGGGAGAAGATGCTCGCGACGGTCCAGATCAAGCTGGCCAACGCGTCGCCCGTCAAGCGGCTCAACGCCCGGCTCTGGCTGCGGGTGGCCGACCGGATCGGCGCGACGCTCGTGCGCACCGGCGGGGTGCACACCACGGGGACCCGGCTGGCGTACGCGGTCGGCTGGCTCTTCTTCTATCGCGCCCTGCGCGAACGGGTCGGCATCGGCCGGGTCCGGTTCGCGGCGTCCGGCGCGGCCCCGATCGCACCCGACGTGCTGCGCTTCTTCATGGGCATCGGCGTGCCGATGTACGAGGTCTACGGCATGACCGAGAGCTCGGCGATCGCGACCGGCAACCGGCCCAGGCGGGTCCGTCTCGGCACGGTCGGCGAGCCCGAGGACGACGTGGAACTGCGCCTGGACCCGACCACCGGCGAGATCGAGCTTCGGCACGCCGGCGTGTTCGTCGGCTACTTCAACGACCCGGCGGCCACCGCGCGGGCGAAGTCCGGGGACGGCTGGCTGCGCACCGGCGACGTGGGGGAGTGGGACGGCCCCGACCATCTGCGCATCACGGACCGCGCCAAGGACATCATGATCACGTCGGGCGGCAAGAACATCGCGCCCAGCGAGATCGAGAACGCGCTCAAGGCTTCGCCGTACGTCAAAGAGGCGATCCTGGTCGGCGACCGCCGGCCGTTCCTCGCCGCGCTGATCGGCATCGAGTGGGACACCGTCGGCGAGTGGGCGCAGCGCCGCGGGATCGGCTACACCACCTATCGCGACCTGTCCGACAAGGACGAGGTGCGCGCGCTGGTGCAGTCCGTGGTCGACGACGTCAACCGCCGGCACGCGCCGGTCGAGCAGGTGCGCGAGTTCCGCATGCTGCCCAAGGAGCTCGACCACGAGGACGGCGAGCTGACCGCGACCCAGAAGGTCCGCCGCTCCGCGGTGGCCGACCTGTTCGGCGACCTGGTCGACGACATCTACACCGCCCGGGTCTCGGCATGATCGCTCTGCTTGAAGGGATAGTCCGGGGCCTGGGCGTGGGCAGCGTGTACGCGTTGCTGGCGCTCGGTTTCGTCATCATCTACAAGGCGACCCGGGTGATCAGCTTCGCCCAGCCCGCGCTGATGCTCGCCGGCGTCGTGCTGGTCAGCCACCTGGCCGGCCCGCTCGGCTTCTGGGTCGCGCTGCCGCTGGCCGCGCTGCTGACCGCCGTGCTGGCGCTGGGCATCGAGCGCGGCGCGGTGCGCCCGATGGTCGGCCGCCCGGCGTTCGTCGTCGCGATCATCACGCTCGGCGTCGACGTCGCCATCCGCGTCGTGGTCAACATCTTCATCGGCCTCGACGTGCGCAACGTGCACGACCCCTGGGGCCTGGACAGCTGGCGGATCGGTGCGCTCCAGGTGCAGCAGCGCCACGTCGCCGCCTTCCTGGCCACGGCGCTGCTCGTCGCCGCACTGTTCGCGTTCTTCCGGTTCACCCGGATGGGCCTCGCCATGCGGGCGGCCGCCGACGACCAGGAAGCGGCGCTGGCCCAAGGCGTCTCGGTCGGCGCGGTGTTCGCCCTGAGCTGGGCGCTGGCCGGCGCGCTGGCCGCGGTCGGCGGCACGTTCGCGACGGCCGGCGTCAGCTTCGACGGCAACCTCTGGCTCACCGCGCTGGTCGCCCTTCCGGTGATCATCCTCGGTGGACTCGACTCGCTGCCCGGCGCGGTGCTCGGCGGGCTGGGGGTCGGCGTGGCACAGGAGCTGGTCGCCACGTACCAGAACGACATGCCCTGGCTCGGCGGCAACGTCTCGGTGATCACGCCGTACGTGCTGATGCTGCTGGTCCTGCTCGTCCGCCCCTACGGGCTGTTCGGCACGCGGGAGGTAGAGCGGGTATGACCGTCGCCACCAAGGCTCCGCGCGGACGGCCGCTGCTGTTCACCTCGTACCCCAGCGAGATGAGCCTGTTCCCCACGACCACCCGCAAGGTGGCGTTCGGCCTGCTGCTCGCGGTGACCGCGATCCTGCCGTTCATGCTCGCCGACGCCGAGCTGCAACTGTTGGCGACCTGTTGCATCGCCGCGATCGGCGCGATCGGGCTGGGCCTGGTCACCGGGTACGCGGGCCAGGTCTCCCTCGGGCACGCGTTCTTCCTCGGCATCGGCGCGTACACCGCGTCGGTGATCAGCGGCGACCCGGACGGCCGCACCGTCGGGCTCGGCGTCACCAACATCCTCGTCTGGCTGCCCGCCGCCGGCCTGGTCGCCGGGCTGTTCGGCGTCATCGTGGCACCGCTGGCCACCCGGCTGCGGGGCCTCTACCTGGCGATCGTCACGCTCGGCCTGGTCTTCATCGGCCAGCACATCTTCAACGAGTGGTCCAGCGTGACCGGTGGCGTCGGCGTGGGACGGCCCGCGCCGACGCTGGAGATCTTCGGCTACTCGCTCTTCACCACCACGGCTTCGGTCACCCGTGACCAGAAGCTGTTCTGGCTGATGGCCGCGCTGCTGCTGGTGTTCGCACTGGCGGCCCGCAACCTGGCCCGGTCCCGGGTCGGCCGGGCGTTCACGGCGATCCGGGACCGCGACATCGCGGCCGGCGTGATCGGCGTCAACCTGGCCCGCTACAAGACGATCGCGTTCGCGGTCTCGTCCTTCTACGCCGGCTGTGCGGGTGCGCTGCTGTTCACGGTGACGGGCTACATCGAGCCGACGTCGTTCAGCCTGCTGCTGTCGGTCCAGTACATCGCGATGGTGCTGATCGGCGGTGCCGGCACCATCTCCGGTGCGATCGCGGGGGCGTTCTTCATCACCCTGCTGCCCCGGATCATCCGCGAGCTGCAGGCGTTCCTCCCGTTCATCAGCACGGACGCCAACGAGGTTCCCAACGTGCTCCAGGTCGAGTCGATCCTCTACGGCGTCTTGATCATCGTGTTCCTGATTTTCGAACCGCGCGGGCTCTTCGGCCTGTGGGTCCGTGCGCGCAACTACTGGAAGTCCTGGCCCTTCTCCTACTAAGAGGTGCGCATGAAGCGACTGGCATCCGGTGCCGTCGTCGTCCTCCTCGCGGTCGCCCTCGGCGGCTGCAGGGGCAGCGATGCGGAAACCGGGGAGTCCGGCGTCAAGGTCGACGTCGGTGTGACGTCCGAGCCCTGCCCCGAGGCCGTCAACAAAGAAAAGGGCTGCATCTACCTCGGCATCCTGTCGGATCTGACCGAGGGCCCGTTCCGGGCGCTGGCGGTCCCGATCACCGACGCGCAGAAGGCGTTCTGGAAGCGCGTCAACAACAACGGCGGCATCGGCGACTACGAGGTCGACGTCACCAAATACATCCGCGACAACAAATACAACCCGCAGGTGACCAACCAGGTGTACCAGGAGATCAAGCCCAACATCCTGGCGCTGGCGCAGACCCTCGGCTCGCCGACCACCGCGGCCATCCTGCCCGACATGAAGTCCAACAACGTGGTCGGTTCGCCGGCGGCGTGGACCTCGGCGTACGCGTTCGAAGACGTGATCATCGAGTCCGGTGCCAACTACTGCATCGAGTCGATGAACGCGCTCGACTACGCGGCCGAGACGTACAAGCCGAAGAAGGTCATGGCCGTGCACCTCGCCGGTGACTACGGCGACGACGCGGCGGCCGGCGCGAAGCTGGCGTCGGAGAAGCTCGGCTTCACGTTCAGCGACGTGAAGACCGACACCGGCACCGACAAGCAGGCCGGCGCGATCGGGGCGCTGCTGTCGCAACAGCCGGACGTCGTGATCCTGACGATGGGCCCGGCCGACGCGGCCGCGGTCGTCGGTGGTGCGGCGGCCCGGGGCTTCAAGGGGCGGTTCATCGGTACGAGCCCGACCTGGAATCCGGCCCTGTTGCAGAGCCCGGCCGGGCCGGCGCTGACCGCGCTCTACGAGCAGAGCGGACCGTGGGGCTCGTGGGGCACCGATACGCCCGGCCACAAGGCGATGCGCGACGCGTTGCCGGGCAAGACGCCCTCCGATGGCTACACGTCCGGCTGGATCTGGTCGTACCCGATGAAGGCCGCACTGGAGAAGGCGAACTCCAACGGTGACCTGACCCGGGCCGGCATGCTGGCCGCCGTCAAGCAGCTCAGCTCGGTGGACTACGAGGGCATGCTGCCGACGGGCGCCGGCAACTACGCCGGTGGTGCGCAGGGCACGTTCCGCCAGACCCAGATCTCCAAGGTGGACGCGGCGGCGCCGACCGGCGTCTCCCCGGTCCGCCCGCTCTTCGAGGGCCCGACCGCGAAGGCGTTCACTCTCGACAAGCCCTGCTTCGAACAGCTCTGAGATCGACTCGGCGGCCGCCGTGTCCCCCGGGCGCGGCGGCCGCTTTGTCGCAATTTTCGGGTCCCACCCACGGGAGTGAGGGGGCATAGCCCCTCCAACCTGGGCAAACACCCGGCTACACCGCCGCCCGCCGCATCCCGAAGTGCCAGGTGGCCGATTGCGGCACTTCCCTCAACTAGCTTGCGTTTCGCACAATGGCAGCAGAGCTTTTCCGCCGCTCACAGGGCGGGCTCCCCGCGGATCAACGCGACCTGCCTTCGCTTCTCCGGAGGGCCGATCGGGAACGGCACGTCACAGCACAGCCCGCAACACGGAGCTGCTGGAGGCACCCCGTGAACGCAACCCGCCCGCAACCCATCACCTCGGCCAGCCCATCGCCGACACCGCTCTACCGGCAGCCCGGCATCCTCGTCACGAGCGAGGCGTTTGTGGTGGCCGGCCGGCGGTTCCCGGTGCGCGACCTGTCCAACCTGCGCACCGCGCGGGGCCCGCACGACCGCCTCACCATGCGGTCGGTGCTGGTCACCGGCGCGGTCCTGGGCAGCGTCGGCATCGCGATGAGCTTCAGCGGCGCGACCCTGAGCCCGACGGCGTTCCTCCTGCTGGGCGCGGCGGCGTTCGTGCCGATCGCCCTCGTCTCCTTCGGCCACCGGATGCGGCCGCGGGCCTACGAGCTCTGGGGCGACTACCGAGGCATGACGGTGCTGCTGTTCAGCTCCGACGAAGAGCGCGAATACGGCCAGGTGACCCGGGCCCTGCTCCGAGCCCAGGAGGTCTACCGCATGGGCGGCATGGCCTCGCCGCCACTGGTCAACGTCTACCCCTGGTAAGACTTTCCCGAATAGAGCGCTCGCACGGCGGGCGGGCGCGGGTCGCCGGCGAACTCCCTAGGGTTCGCCGGCGACCTTTCTTTTGGCCGCTGTGAGTACCCTGCGTGCATGCGGGACTCCTCACCGCTTACCTACGCGGGTGCACTCCAGATCATCCACGGCCGCCAGCACCGCATCCTCCGTGTCCTCGACCGGCTCGCCGACGCCGGGCTGCTGCTCGGTGCTGTGGTGTTCCCGCCGGTGCTGGCGCTGGTCGATGCCAAGCAGGAGTTGACCGGCGTGCTCCGTGACGGTCTCGGGCGCGCCACGGAGCGGCTCGGCAGCGCCGGTGGTCGCGACCGGCTGGAGCTGATCGCAGCGGCGCACACGACGGTCGCGCTGTCCGCGATCTTCGACGCGATCGCGCAGCGCGTCGGCCCGAGCTTCGCCCGGCTGGAGGTCACCGAGGACGAGAAGTTGCAGCTCGCCTCCGCGCCAGGACACCTGGTGAAGCAGCAGGAGTGGACCGCGGCCCTGTTGGCAGCCGACATCCCGATGCCTGGTCCTACCCGGGGCTTCCAGGAGAACCTGGACGAGGAGTTGGCGCCCCGCTTCACGGCCTTGGCGAACAAGGCGGTGGCGTTCTTCGAGGGTCTGCGCGCGTGGCGGGAGCTCGATGTTGACGCCGGGGCATTGCGCGCGGAGGTCAGCGACCTCGCCGTCAGCCTCTACCGGGAGCGGTACACGCGAATGGCGGCCGAGGTGCCGGAGTTCTTCGTCTGGGCCTCGATCGGCGAACACGCCGCGACCCGCGACCGGCTGACCACACTCAACGAGGCGATGGCGGAGATCCTCGCCGGCCAGTCGGAGGCGATGGGCAAGCTGCACGACCTGCTCGCGTCGGCGAACACCCGCGGGCGACCGGAGGTCGACCTGTACCGATCGCGCCTGGCCCGCGTGAACGCCGCGGCACTCCACAAGCCTTTGCTGCGGACCGGAAGCGTGCCGTCGGGCCTGTCCCTGCCGACCGTGACCCAGGGCTTCGTCACCCCGCGATTCCGCACCGCCCTGTCCGGTCCTGGTGCCAACGCCTCGCAGGAAGCCTGGTGGGCCGACCAGCCGGTGCACGACGGACTCGACGAGTTCCTCGCCGCCTTTCTGGCGCACCCGCAGTCGGTCCGTGCGCCGTTGGTCGTGCTCGGCCATCCGGGCGCGGGGAAGTCCATGCTCACCTCAGTCCTCGCGGCCCGCCTGCCGTCGGAGTCGTTCACCGTCGTGCCGGTGCAGCTTCGGCGCGTCAACGCCGACGACTCCGTGCACGCGCAGATCGAGACGGCGCTCCAAGACCTGCTCCACGAGCAGGTCTCCTGGGCACGGATCGCCGACGAGGGTCACGACGCGGTGCGGGTGGTCCTCCTCGACGGGTTCGACGAGCTGATGCAGGCGACGGGTGCCGCACAGTCGAGCTACCTGAGCGAGGTCAAGGCCTTCCAGGAGCACGAGTACGACCTCGGCCGGCCCGTCGCCGTCGTCGTCACCTCGCGGACGCTGGTCGTCGACCGCGCCCGTATCCCGCCCGGCTGCCTGCTGGTCAAGCTCGAGGACTTCGACGACGCTCAGCTCGGTTCCTGGCTGTCGGCGTGGAACGCTGCCAACGCGGCCTCGGAGGGCTTCCGGCCGTTGACGGTCGACGAGGTCCTCCATCATGGAACGTTGGCCAGGCAGCCGCTGCTGCTGACGATGTTGGCGATCTACGCCGCCGATCCGGACGCCGACCGTCTGGACGCGGGCGACCTGTCGACTGCGGCGCTCTACCAACGCCTGTTGGAGAGTTTCATCCGCCGGCAGGTCATCGAGAAGCCGGAGCGGCCGCCGGCGCCCGAGGAAGTGCCGACACTGATGGCCACCGAACGTTGGGCGCTCAGCATCGCCGCGTACGCCATGTTCAACCGCGGCCGGCAGTACGCGACCGAGGGGGACCTGGACCGTGACCTTGAAGCGCTGCTCGGGCAGAGCGAGCCGCACCGGCAGAGGGGCTTCGGCGCGCGGCTGGGCCGAGCCCGGCAGACGATGGGCAACTTCTTCTTCGTGCACGTCTCGCACGCCGACGAGGGTGGCGGCCCTGGCCGGCAGAGCTACGAGTTCCTGCATGCCACCTTCGGCGAGTTCCTGCTCGCGGACCGGGCGATCCGCCTGCTCGAGGGGTATGCGCGGCAGCACGCGATCCACCGCGGCGACCCGTCGGCGCATCCGAAGCCGGACGACAGCATGCTGCGGGCGTTGCTGTCACACCAGCCGCTCGTCGAACGTCGTCCGGCCCTGGAGTTCGCCCGGCAGTTACTGCTGGCCCGCGACGAGACCTTTCAGCAGCAGATCGTCGAGTCAGCGCGGTATTTGGTCGCCGGTGCCCGCTCTGGCTACGTGCCGTCGGACTATCGCCCCACGGTCTTCGACGTCGTCGACCGCGCCGCCCTCTACACGATCAACCTGGTGTTGCTCGCCGCAGCGGCAGGGGGATTCCCGTTGGCCGAGCCGCACGTGCGTGGGTTGGCGAGGCTGTGGTGGGCGGTGGTGCCGGCCGAGTCGTGGGACCGGCTCGACGAGACGTTGACTGTCGAGCCGAACGCCGGCGCCTTGGAGTTGAGGTTGCACAACGGCGACGCTCGACGAGGTCGGAGCCGATCATTGTCGAGCGCGCTGGACAAGGCCTGAGCCCACGCCGGACGCGTAGCCGTCGGCCGCCCGGCGGAGTAGGGCCCGCGTCTGTGCGGTCGTCAACGCCTCAGTCCACATCTGCTCGAATGCTGTCCGTGCCCGCGCGACCTCGTCGGCGACTTCACTGAGCGTGTCGCTGTGGACGTTCTCGACATAGAGGACTCCGGGGTCCTGCTCGAAACCTAGGAGCGTGAAAGAGGTCAGGTAATGCGGAATCCCGGCGTCGAATGGCCGAACTCTGATCTCGATGTTGGGGCGTCGTGTCAGCTCGACGAGCCAACGAAGCTGCTCGCACATAGTCTCCGAGTCCCCGACAGGACGGCGGACGATTGACTCGTCAAGGAGGACGAAGATCTGGGGTGGCGATGGACGTTCGAGGAGCTCCTGCTGTCGTGCTCGCCGTATGGAGGTCGTCGCCAGGCGCTGCTCGTCTGAGCCTGTTGGCAAGTGGCCGTTGAGGACCTCATCGATGTAACGGCGAGACTGAAATATGCCGGGAACCAGCGTCGTCTGATAGGAGCTGATGGTGGCAGCCCCCCATTCGAGGCCGGCATAGACGCGAAAATTGGTGCTGAACTCTCTCCTGTGGAAGAGATCCCACCACCATCCGCGTTGACGCGCGGATGCGGACAGAGCAGCCAGTTCGGCCTCCAACTCGGGTCCGACACGGTAGAGGGCGGCCAGTGTGGCGACGTCGGCAGAGCTGACCGCCACGGTGCCATTCTCGATCCGTTGCAGCTTCGAGATCGACCAGCCGAGCTGACGCACGGCCTCGGCCTGAGTCGTCACGTTGACCTCGCGTGCCTCGCGTAGCAGCGCGCGCAAACGACGGCCGGCGATGACCGGACTGGTCGGCGAATCCGACGTCATCCTTCAAGGATCGCCTGTGCCCGCAAGACCTAGAGCTCGCCCGCGACCTTTTCGATGAAGGCGATCGAGTCGAGCTCGCTCAGGGCGCCGGATCGCAGCCAGGCGAACTCTTCGTGGTACGGCGCGGTTTCCATCGGGCGCTCCAGGAAGTTCTCCAGCAGCGCGCTCTCCAGATAGACCACGTCGCCGTCGGCTTCGTCGGGGAAGCCCAGGATCACGAAGGAGCCTGCGGACGTGGTGGCGCCCGCGGAGAACGGGACTATCTGGATGGTGATGTTGGGTGCGGCCGCCAGCGAGACCAGGTGCTCGAGTTGCTCGCGGTGGACCTTGGTGCCGCCGATCACGCGGCGCAGGACGGCCTCGTCGAGGATGATGTCGAACTGCGGCGGGTCTTCGCGGCCCAGGATCTCGGACTTGCGGCGCATCCGGACTTCGATGCGGGCGTCGACTTCCTCGGGGCGGACCTGGCCCGGGGTGCGGTGGGTGATCACCGCGCGCGCGTAGTCGGGGGTCTGGGCAAGGCCCGGCATCACGCTCGACTGGAAACAGCTCATGGCGGATGCCTCGGACTCGAGGCCGATGTATTGCGCGTAGTGCGCGGGGATCGCCGAGCGGGCCTCTTGCCACCAAGGCTTCTGCCGGGCCAGCCGGGCGAGCGCGATCAGCTCTTCGGCCTCGGTCGTGCCGTCGATGCGGTAGAGGTTGAGCAGCGCACGGACGTCATTGGTCGACACGCTGACGCGACCGGTCTCGATGCGAATCAGCTTGCTGAGCGACCAGTCCATCGCCTCAGCAACGTGTTCCTGGGTCAACTTTGCGTGTTCCCGAGCCGCCCTCAGAGCCGTGCGCAGTCGGCGCCGGCCGGCAGTGGGCCCTTGGACCGTCGTCACGCCTCCGCCTCCGGTGAGGAGATGTGGTCTCAGGTTGGCCATCTGGCACATTGCGATTAGCCAGGTTGCACTAAGCCAAGCTTACACCTGTCGATAGACGTTCGGCCATCCGTTTGTATATATGCGGCACGCCGGCTCGAACGGCCGGCGTGCCGATTCGAGGTAGAACTTCAGCGCAGGTCGAACTCGCCGGCCGCCACACCAGCGATGAAGCCACGCCACGACGCGGTGTCGAACGCGATACGGGTGTCGGGCGTGGTGGAGTTGCGCAGGATCGCGCCCTCACTGACGGTAGCGACCTCGACGCAGTTGGTCGCTTCACAGCGTGAGCTGCGACGGAAAACGGGCATGGCAGTGTTGCTTCCGGACATCAAAATCTCCGCAGGCTCGGGGCTTCTCTAGGGCACCAAAAAGACGCGGCATGCGGGATTGCCACAAAGGGCCGCGCCAGGATAGGAACCTAGCGGTCGAGCGTCCACATTGGAAGCCGAAGCGCTCAGATGCTGCGATTTTTATCCCATTGGAATGAAGATCACGCGAGATGAAAACGGAATCACCGTGAGTGAGCACGCTCATGGTGACGGTCACTCTTCGCAGTGTGACCGTGCTGTGCGAGATTGTATTGATGGGTGTGACTCTTGTCTGGCATCGCAGCAGTCACTGCGAATCAAACCAGTGTGTCGACGTGGCGGTTACGGGCGACGTCGTGCTCGTTCGGGGGAACCCCGGTGGGCCGGTGTTGCGTTTTCCCCCGGAAGCGTGGCGCGCGCTGTGCGCGGCACTCAAGAGGTGACGGCGACCGGCTCCACCGGCTCGGTCGCGGGGCGGAACCACTGCGCGACCTTCCGCTCGGCGTAGAACGAGACGAACGGGATCGTGCCCGCCAACATGACCAGCAGCATGCGCCCGATCGGCCACTGCGCACGCCGGCCGAGGTCGAACACGGCGATCAGGTAGATCATGTAGAGGAAGCCGTGCGCCGGACCGACGGTCTCGACCACCGTCGAGTTGTCGCCGAGGTACTTCAGCGGCATGCCGATCGCCATGAGAACGACGAGCACGACGCCGACGACGTACGCGATGATCCGGTACCGGGTGAGGGCTGCGCGCATGATGCGGGGGGATCCTTCCTGGTCAACCAGGACCGCGGCGGCGGCCCGGATATGCGGACGCCTTGGCGCCCGGGTTGGCGTTGAGCCACGCGAGATAGTCGTTGTACTCGTCGAGTTCCGGGTCGGCGGCGCCGGCGGCCGACGCGGCGGCGACCGGCTGACGCGGCACCAGCACCGGCCGCCGGAAGCCAGAACCGATCTTGGGCGCCCGGGTGCCGAGCACCGGCGGCAGCGCCGGGGTGGGCACCGGCTCGGCCCCGGAGGCGTCAGGGGAGTCAGCGGCGTCAGCGGAGTCAGTGGCGTCGGCGGCCGGCCGGACCGCGGGGAAGCCCAGCGCCTCGCGGATCTCCCGGTACCAGAGGAATCCGACGAAGCCGGCGAACACCGGCCACTCGATCGCGTACGCCCAGCTCAGCGTGTTGCCCGCGGACGCCCGGGAGATCTGCCACCAGCCCAGCGCCAGGAAACCGCCGATCAGCGCGATCGCCAGCACATGCTTCCCGAGCATCGGTGGGGTGACCAGACGCCTCATGTCCAACGAGGGTACCGGCGCCCGCTGGGCACTCTTACAGCGCGTCGTAGTGAGCGCGAATCTTGGTTACCTCGCGCCGGAAATGGGCAGTATCGAACCATGACCGAATCTGTGGAGGATGTGGGTGTCGACCCGAGTGAACTGTCTGGCGACGACCTGATGCGCGAGCTGCACAGCCTGCACCGGACGCGACTCGACACCCTCCGGCACGGTTCCGACCCGGCGCTGGCCAACCACCTGCGGCGGACCGCCGAGTTGGAGACCGAGTACCTGGCCCGGCACCCGGGCCGCGAGGTCGACCCGCACCGGCTGCGGGACGGCGCGGGGCTGGAGTGATCGTGGGTACGCGTGAGCCGCTCGGGCGGTCGCCCGGCGACACCGACCCCGCCGACATGGGTGCGGACGACGACTTCGCCGTCGAGCACGAGGACACCGCGGTCGACAAGTCGATCATCGATGGCCGCGACAGCGGCGAGTCCGAGAGCCCGCGCGGTTGGGCCGGCCTGGAAGAACACGACCGCTCCGGAAACTGATCCGGCCAGCGGGGAATGATCCCGCCGAGACCGCAGTTGAGCTGACTGTCGGTGTGTCCAGTGTCCCCGGGCCTCACCCATTGCCTTCGCGGAATACCGTTCGGCTGGAGCCGCGTTGTGCCACTCGCCGAGAGGCGACCTGCACACCGACGCAACGAGCACCGCCCCTGGCCCAGCGCCGGGGGCGGTGTTTCGTATGTAGGGCCGCACAGGGCGTTCTACCGTGAGGGCGTGACCGCCATGCCCACGTTCGCCGGGGCGACCGAGTGGATCAACTCTGGGCCGCTTGGGCCCGATGACCTGCGCGGACGCGTCGTCCTCGTCGACTTCTGGACGCTGACCTGCATCAACTGGCTCCGCACCGAGCCGTACATCCGGGCCTGGTCCCAGGCGTACGAAGCCGACGGGCTGGTCGTCGTCGGTGCGCACACGCCGGAGTTCTCCTTCGAGCACAACGTCGACCTCGTGCGGCAGGCGACGGCGGGGCGGGAGATCACGTACCCGGTCGTGGTGGACAACGACTACGCGGTCTGGACCGCCTACGACAACCACTTCTGGCCGGCGCTCTACTTCGTCGACCGGGAGGGCGTGATCCGGGACGCCCACTTCGGCGAGGGGCGCTACGTCGAGTCGGAGCGGCTCATCCAGCGTCTGCTCGGCGTGTCGCGGGAGCCGGTGGCCGGCACGGTCGTCGGGCGCGGTGTGGAGGCCGAGGCCGACTGGGACACGCTGCGGACGCCCGAGAGCTATCTCGGGTACGCGCGCGGCGGCGGCTTCGCCTCGAAGGACGCGGCACCGGACGAGCGCCGCGGGTACGTCTTCCCGGGCTTCCTGCCGTTCAACGAGTGGGGGCTGGACGGCGAGTGGCTCCTCGGCCGGGAGAAGGTCGAGCTGACCGGTGCCGAGGGCGGGATCGTGTTCCGATTCCAGGCGCGCGACGCCCACCTCGTGCTGTCCAACGCGACCGGCCGACCGATCCCGTTCCAGGTCTTCCTCGACGGCGCGGTGCCGGGTGAGGCGCACGGGGTCGACATCGACGCCGACGGTGCGGGGGTGCTCCGGGAGGGCCGCCTCTACCAGCTCGTGCGCCAGCCGGGCGCGGTCGCCGAACGGATCCTGGAGATCAGGTTCAACGAACCGGGCGCCGAGGCCTACGCCTTCACGTTCGGCTAGAACCTGACCCGTCGACCATCGCTGGCCGAGCTGGCTCGTCGCGGGCCGCGACAGGCCGGGACCTAGTTGAAGATCCGGTCTATGACGTTGTCCGGGCTGATGTCGTTGTTCGGCTGATCCCCGTCGTCCTGGCCGTCGGGTCCGTTGCTGGGCCGGTTGGGCGGCGGCGAGCCAGCGCTGATCTTCAGCGTGATCGTCGCGCCCTCGACGCTGCGGCGGTTCGGCTCGCTGTAGGCGACCGAGCCCTGGGGGCAGTTCGACGACACCTGGATGTCGTCGACCTTGACGTTGAAGCCGGCCTCTTCGAGCGTGTTCCGCGCGTCCTCGACGGAGCGGCAGGACACGTTCGGGATCGTCTTCTGGTCGCCGTACGCGGTGCTGCGGGCCGGCGCCGGGAAGTCGACCTTGGGCTTGCCCTTCATCGCGTCCGCCAGCGTCTCGTACACCGCCGGGTTGATCTTGTTGTGGTCCATGTTCTCCGGCGTCTCCGGCCAGTCCGGGTCCGCCATGATGCCGGCCACCGCCAGCGTCGTGGTGGTGACCACCAGCGAGGCGGTGCGGTTGCTGTCAGTCGTGCCGGTCTTGCCGGCCACCGGGTGGCCGACCTCGTCGCGCACGGTGCGGGCGGTCGCGCCACGGCACTGGTCGAACGCGGACTGGTCGCCGACCGGGCACCGGGCCATGTCGATCGCGCCCCGGGCCACCTCGGTGCTGACGGCCTTGTCGCAGTGCGGCGCGCCCGCGTCGATCTTGCCGCCTTCGAAGTCGAAGATCTGCTCGACCGGGGTCGGGTCGCAATGGGAGCCGTCGGCCGCCAGCGTCGCGTACGCGTTGGCCAGGTCCAGCGGCGTGGTCGCCGAGACGCCCAGGACGAACGAGCCCCAGGTGTCAGCCTGCTCCTTGTTGGCGGCGTGCTCCGCCTCCGACGGCGCCAGGAACCGGATGCCGAGCGCCTTCGCCGCCTGGATCGTGTTGTACGCGCCGGCCTGCTCCTCCAGCGGCACGAAGTACGTGTTCACCGAGGCGCCGAACGCGCTCCACATGTCGTGCTGTCCGGCCATGCTGGAGTTGTCGTTGGTCGGGCAGTACCGCGGGATGTCGCTGCAGCTACCGGGCTCGCCCTGCGGCGCGTAGTAGCCGGACCGGTAGACCTGCGGCGCGTTCATCTCGGTGGCCAGCGGCATGCCCTTCTGGAGGGCCGCCACCGCCGCGAAGATCTTGAAGGTCGAGCCGGCCTGGTAGCCCTGGACCCCGCCGCCGCCGGTGATCAACGGGTTCGTGGTGATCGGGTACGTGCCGCGTACGCCACGCTCGGCCTCGGCCGGGTTGCTGTGCGGCTTGTTCTTCGGCTTCGACCCACCGTCGATGCCGAAGGTCCGGTTGGTGGCCAGCGCCCGCACCTTCCCGGTGCCCGGCTCCACGGCGGCCACCATCAGGGCTTCCTTGTGGTTGACGCCGAGCTGGTCGGTGACGTTCTTGAAGGCGGCGTTCTGCGCGACCGGGTCGAGCGAGGTGATCACCCGGTAGCCGCCGCCACGCAGGCGCCGCTCACGGTCGTAGGTCGTGCTGCCGAACGCCTCCTGCTGGAGCCACCAGCGCTGGAAGTAGTCGCAGAAGAAGCCGTAGTTGTTGGGCTTGGTCGCGGTGCAGCCGTTGCTCGGCGTCTTGCCGACGAACTTGAGCTCCACGGCCTTGGCCGCAGTGGCCTGCGCCGTAGTGATCGCGCCGGTCTTGACCATCTGGTCGAGCACCCAGTCGCGCCGTTCCATGGTCTGCGGCCGCTGACCCTCGTCCATCGGGTCGTAGACGCTCGGCGCGCGGATGACACCGGCCAGCAGGGCCGACTCCGACAGGCTGAGCTTGTCGGGCGTCTTGCCGAAGTAGTACATGGAGGCGGCGTAGATGCCGTAGGTGCTGTGCCCGTACGGCGCCAGGTTGAGGTAGCGCTCGATGACGCCCTTCTTGCCGAGCTCCTTGTCGAGCGCGAGGGCCTGCCGGCTCTCCTTGATCTTGCGGCTGGTGCTCTTCTCGGTCGCCTCGACCACCTGCTGCGGGTCGGTCGCCGAGTACGTCGCCAACATCCGGACGAGCTGCATGGTCAGCGTCGAGCCGCCCTGCTGCGCGCCGGTCGCCTTGTTGACCACGACGGCTCGGGCCAGGCCCCGCACGTCGACCCCGTTGTGCCGGTAGAACGCCTGGTCCTCGGCGGCCACCAGGGCCTGGGCCACGGTCGGCGCGATCGCCGTGAGCGGCACGTCCTTGCGGTTCTCGTCGAAGAAGGTGGCCAGCGGAGTCTTGCCGTCACGGGCCAGCACCTGGGTCGCCTGCGGCGCCTGCTTGACGGTGAAGCTCGCCGGAAGCTCGTCGAAGGAGATCGCACCGGCCTTCGCGATCAGCCCGGATGCGGCGGCGAGGGGGAAGGCCGCGGCGGCCACGATCACACCGGATAACACACCGACCAGGGCCAGCGTGGCGATGTTGCGAAACCGGCTGTTCTCGTGGACGTGCATCGGACCCCCGGGATGTTTGGCGTGTATTGGACCAGACGCGCCAAAGACCCTCCCGGTTGCGGGTTGGGTTGCGTGAAACCCGTCACCTCTGCGACGACACGCGGCATAGCCTCCAAGGAAAAGGGGCAAATGCCGGATATGGAGCGGGGATGGATCTGGACGAGATTACGAAACTGACCCAGAACGAACGGGTCCGCCGACTCCTGCTCAGCGTGCTGAACCGGGCGGGCGACGGCATCGATCTCAACCGCCTGCTCGACCAGCTCCAGCAGGGTGGACTCCAACAGCAGGTGCAGTCCTGGATCCACACCTCCCCGGGCCGGGAGGTCACCGGCGCCCAGATCAGCGACGCGCTGGGTGCGGCCAACCTCGACGCGGCGGCCGAGGCCGCCGGGATGACGCCGGACGAGGCCGGCGACACGCTTGCCGAACTGCTGCCCCAAGTCGTCGACCGGGCCAGCCCCGGCGGCGTGCTGCCCGACGCCACCACGCTCCAGGACGCGTTTACGCACGTTTTGAAGGGGCCCGGTCTCCTGGGCGAACCCGAACCGAGAGAGGACCACGCATGATCGCCACACTGCTCTGGGCGCTCATCGGCGGCGTGATCATCGGGGTACTCGCCCGGCTGATCCTGCCCGGACGACAGAACATCTCGATGGTCGCCACCATCAGCATCGGCTTCATCGCCGCCCTGGTCGGCGGGGTGATCGCCGACTTCCTGGGCGTGGGTGAGACCCGCGGCATCGACTGGATCCGGCACGGCATCCAGATCGGCCTGGCGATCCTCTTCGTCTGGGTGTTCACCCGCCTGGCCAGCCGCGACGCGGAAAAGCGATCAGTGGAGCGCTAGCTCGTCGAACAGCACGACCGGCCCGTCCGGGTCGCGGGTGTCGAACCGGTACGAGTGGACGGCGCCCGCGGCCGAGTCGAGCACGGAGAACACGGTCACGTCGTCGTCCGCCACATAGGGCAGCGGCGTGCCGGCCGGGTCGGTCAGCGGCGCGACCGTCGGTAGCACCGGTGTCAGGCCGCCGGGGTCGCCGCGCCCGGGAAAGGCGCCGTAGGAGTTGCCGACGTTCGAGCTCTCCAGCCAGTTGACCCCGGACGCGTCGCGGAACCGGTTCCACAGGTGGTTGTGCCCGTTGAGGACCAGGTCGACCCCGGACGCGCCGAACAGCGGTGCCAGATCCCGCAGGACGACATCGTTCTCGATCGGGTACGCATAGCGGCCGTCCGCCAGCACCGGGTCCGTGTAGGCCGGCACGACGTGCGCACCCAGCCCGTGGCTGGCGTGGTGGAACACAACGACCCGGAACCGGGCCGTGCGCGCCGCCGCCGACGCGAGCTCGGCCGTCAGCCAGGAGTGCTGGGGCGAGCCGGCGTCGACCCGTTCGAACAGGAACTGCCCGCCGCGCCGGTCGTAGGTCGCCACCGCGTCCCGCCACGCCCGGGTGACGAACAGCGACACGACGAACACGTCGCCCACCGTCCGGGACCACCAGCGCGGCCCGGCCGGGCCGCGCGGCACCGGGAACAGCTCCTCGTAGGCCGCGGTGTCCCAGCCGTCCGGTGCCGGGTCGTCGAACCGCTCCTGGAGCGTGCGATGTCCCTGCGTGCGGCCCATCACCTCGTGGTTGCCGATCGCGGGGAACAGCGGGGCGTGCTGGAGCAGCGGCGCGCCCCGGTAGTGCCGCCCGGCGATCACCGTGTCGGCCCGGCCCGTCAGCCCCGCGAAGAAGCCCCGCCCGTTCGGATGGTCGAACCAGTCCGTGGCCCGCGCCGGCACGCCGACCATGTCGCCGGCGAACAGCACCCCGTCGAGCTCGACGCCGACCGTCTCGGCCACCTTCGCCAGGTTGGCCGGGGTCATCCGCCAAAGCTGGTGATCGCTGGAGAGCAGCAATCGCACCGGTTGGCCTGGCGGCACCGCGGGAGCCAGCGTGTAGGTGCCCGACTCCGCCGCCGCACCGTCTTCGAAGACCGAGACCACGCGGTACGAGGTGCGACCCGCGCCGAGACCGCGTACCTCCGACCAGTGGCGGTACACCGTCGCGCGTACCCCATCGTCGTCATGAAGGGCGACCAGCGCGGAGCTGGTCGCTTCGACGCGCCGTCCGTCGTCGAGCAGCACCGCGCCGGATGCCGGCGCGTCGGTGTGCCAGATGACGTGCACCCCGTCGGCGGAAGGGTCGAGAAGATACGGCTCGCTGTGCACCGGGCAAGTATCCCGGTGTGCTCATCCGATAACGTCACTCCATGTCCGAGACGGGTTATCCCTGGCCGATCGAGACCACCCGGCTCGCCAACGGCATGCGCGTCGTGGTCAGCGAGGACCGCAGCGCACCGGTCGTGGCGGTCAACCTCTGGTACGACGTGGGGTCGCGGCACGAGCCCGACGGGCAGACCGGCTTCGCGCACCTCTTCGAGCACCTGATGTTCGAAGGCTCGGTCAACGTGCCCAAGACCGAGCACATGCGACTCGTGCAGGGCAACGGCGGCTCGCTCAACGCGACCACCAACCCGGACCGCACCAACTACTTCGAGACGCTGCCCGCCGAGCATCTGGAGCTCGCGCTGTGGCTGGAGGCCGACCGGATGGGCGGCCTGGTGCCGGCGCTGGTCCAGGAGACCCTCGACAACCAGCGTGACGTGGTCAAGAACGAGCGGCGGCAGCGCTACGAGAACGTGCCCTACGGGGACGCCTGGCTGCGGCTGCTCCCGCTGCTCTACCCGGAGGGCCATCCCTACCACCACCCGACCATCGGGTCGATGGAGGACCTCAACGCGGCCGAGCTCGCCACGTTCCAGGCGTTCCACCGCAGCTACTACGTGCCCGACAACGCGGTGCTCACGGTGGCCGGCGACGCCGCGCCGGCCGAGGTGTTCGCGCTGGCCGCCAAGTACTTCGGCGGGCTGACCGCCGGTGGACAGCGACCGCCGGCGCCCACCGGGTCGCTGGCCGGCTGGGCCGGGCCCGTCTCCTCGGTGGTCGCGGCCGAGGTGCCGGCGCCCCGGGTCTACCTGGCACACCGCACCTACCCCTACGGCTCGACCGAGCACGACGCCGTGACGGTGCTGGCCACCGTGCTCGGCCAGGGCCGGGGGAGCCGGCTCTACCGGCTGCTCGCCGACGGCGCCCGGCTCGCCCAGCCCGACACGGTCGGCGCGTACGGTGTCGACCTCGCGTACGCGCCCGCGCCGCTGATCGCCTCCGCCACCGCCCGCCCCGGCGTCACCGCCGCGCGGCTCGGCGCGGCCCTGGCGGAGGTGGTCGACGAGCTCGTTACCGGCGAGGTTACCGAGCAGGAGCTGGCCCGCGCCCAGGCGCTGCTGGAGACCGAGTGGTGGACCGCGGTCGCCACCGTGGACGGCCGCGCGGACCTGCTCAGCCGCTACACCACCCTGTTCGGCGACCCGGCCCGGGTCGGCTCGCGGCTGCCCGGCTGGCGCGCGGTGACCACGTCCGCCCTGGCGGAGGTGGCCCGCGAAGTGCTCCGACCCGAAGACCGAGTGACGCTCGTGTACGAGCCGATGGAGGCAGTGGCATGACGCAGCTCATCGCGCAGCGCCCGGAGCCCGGGACGCCGCGCCCCTACCGCTTCCCGGCCGTGGTCCGGCGTTCGGTGGCCGGCGGATCTGTGGTCGCCGCCGACCTGCCCGGTCACAACCTGGCGGTCGCGTCGCTGCTGCTCGACGCGGGCGGCGGGCGGGAGACGATCGGTGTCGAGGGCGTCGCCGAGGTGCTGGCCAAGGCCCTCGAAGAGGGCACCGCGTCGCGTTCGGCGGCCGACTACGCCGTCGCGCTCGAGTCGCTCGGCACCGACCTGTCCCTGTCGATCGACTGGGACTCGTTCGCGGCGACCGTCCAGGTCCCGGTCGCGGCGCTGCCGGCCGCGGTCGAGCTGCTGGCCGAGGCCGTCCGCCGGCCCAAGTTGGACCCGGCCGACATCGAGCGCGTACGCGACGACGAGGCCGAGTCCCTGCGCCTCTACTGGGCCAACCCCGGCCCGCGCGCCGACGCGGTGCTGCGCAGCGACCTGTTCGGCGCCGAGGTGCGGCACGGCCGTCCGCTGTCCGGCGACCCGCGGACCGTGGGCGCGCTGTCCGTCGACGACGTGGTCGGGTTCCACCGGTCCTGGTTCATGGCACCCGGCACGCTGCTGGTGGCCGGCGACCTGTCCCGGATCGACCTGGACGCGCTGGGCCGGGCGGCCTTCGCCGGCGCCGACGAGTCCTCGCCGGTGGTCGGCGAGCCGTTCCCGGCCGGCGGCCGGACGACCCGGCGGATCGTGCTGGTCGACCGGCCCGGCTCCGTGCAGTCGACGCTGCGGCTCGGCCACACCGCGCCGCACCGTTCGCACCCGGACTACGTGCCGATGACGCTGGGCGCCATCGTGCTCGGCGGCGCGTTCACCTCGCGCCTCAACCACCTGCTGCGCGAGGTCCGCGGCTACACCTACGGCATCCGCTCGGAATACGGTTTGTCCCGCCGGTTCGGCCGGTTCGTGACCAGCGCCGGCGTGCAGACCGCGGTGACCGCGCCGGCCCTGGTCGACGCGGTCGGCGAGATCGCCCGCACCCAGTCCGAGGGGGTCACCGAGCCGGAGCTCGCCGTGGCCCGGGACTGGCGGGCCGGGCAGCTCTCGGTGGGCCTCCAGACGCCGCGGGCGTACGCCAGCGCCTTGTCGACGCTCGTGGTGCACGACCTGCCGGACGACTACCACGCCCGGCTGCGCGAGTCGCTGCTGCACGCCACCGTCGACGAGGTGTCCGCGGCGACCGCGGCGCACCTCAACGCCGAGGGCATCACCCTGGTCGTCGAGGGTGACGCGGCCGCGATCCGCTCCGAGCTCGAGGCCACAGGCCTCGGCGAGGTCGTGACGGCCGCGATCTAGCCCCGGGGCCAGCCGTAGAGGCGCTCGACGTGCAGGGTCAGCGCGATGCGGTGGTCGGTGACCATCGCATCGCGGTACTCGGCCCAGTCGGGGTGCTCGCCGGCGATGCGGCGGTAGATGTCGACCAGTTCGTCGACCGCGGCGTCGTGCGGGTCAGCGGCCACCTCGGAGAGCTCGGCCCGGCACTCGGCCACGACGAAGCGGCCGAGGTCGGGCGTGGTGACCTCGAAGCTGGCCCGCGGGTCCCGGCGCAGGTTCACCGTCTTCTGCCGGTGGTCGGTCACCGAGACGCGGATGGTGCCGGCCGCCCGGTCGTACGTGTAGTTGACGTTGGACAGGTGCGGGCGTCCGTCGCGCTTGATCGTCGCGAGAACGCCCGCGTCCCGGCTGCTGAGCAGCTCGTGGAAGCTCACGCTTCCGCCGCCACCAGTTCGGCGATCTGCACCGCGTTGAGCGCCGCGCCCTTGCGGAGGTTGTCGTTGGAGACGAAGAAGGCCAGGCCGTTGTCGGCGGTCTCGTCGGTCCGCAGCCGGCCCACGTAGGACGGGTCGCGGCCGGCCGCCTTGAGCGGGGTCGGCACCTCGTCGAGCTCGACGCCGGGCGCGCCGGCCAGCAGCTCGGCGGCCCGGGCCGGGCTCAGCGGGTTGGCGAAGCGGGCGTTGACCTGCATCGAGTGACCGGTGAAGACGGGCACCCGCACGCACGTGCCGGAGACCCGCAGGCCCGGGATCTCGAGGATCTTGCGGCTCTCGTTGCGGAGCTTCTGCTCCTCGTCGGTCTCGGCCGAACCGTCGTCGACGACCGAGCCGGCCAGCGGCAGCACGTTGAACGCGATCGGCGATCTGAACTGGTGCGGCTCGGGGAACTCGACCGCGGCGCCGTCGTGGGTCAGCTCAGTGGCCCGCTCGGCGACCTTGCGGACCTGCTCGTCGAGCTCCGCGACGCCGGACAGCCCGGCGCCGGACACGGCCTGATAGGTCGCCACCACCATGGCCACCAGACCAGCCTCGTTGTGCAACGGGCGCAGCACGGGCATCACGGCCATCGTGGTGCAGTTGGGGTTGGCGATGATGCCGCGGGGTCGGTTGGCGATCGCGTGCGGGTTGACCTCGGCGACGACCAGCGGGACCGACGGGTCCATCCGCCAGGCCGACGAGTTGTCGATCACCACGGCGCCGGCCTCGGCCACCTTCGGCGCGAGCGTCTTCGAGGCGCCCTTGCCGGCCGAGAACAGCACGATGTCGAGACCGCGGTAGTCAGCGGTGTCGGCGTCCTCGACGGTGATCTCGGTGCCCTGCCACGGCAGCGTGCGCCCCGCCGAGCGGGCGCTGGCGAACAGCCGCACCTGCGTGGCCGGGAAGGCGCGCTCCGCCAGGATGCGCCGCATCACACCGCCGACCTGGCCGGTGGCACCCACGATTCCGATCCTCATGCCCGCGAATCTACCGAGCCCAGGGCCTCAGGTTGATCGGGTTTCCCACGCTGTGGTGGCGTTCACCTGCGACCCAAGATCACCGTGGCGTCCAGGTCGTCGTCGGAGACCACGTCCGGGGCCAGCCCGGCCGAGCTCAGGGCCGCCTTGGCGGGGTCGATCTGGTCGACGCCGATCTCGCTGAGCAGGGTGCCGCCCGGGCGCAGCCAGCCCGGCGCGCCGGCGGCCACCCGGCGCAGCACGTCGAGCCCGTCGGCGCCGCCGTCCAGGGCGCGCCGCGGCTCGTAGTCGCGGGCCTCCGGCGGCAACAGGCCGACGGCGCCGCTGGGCACGTACGGGACGTTGGCCACCAGCACGTCCACCCGGCCGCGCAGGGATTCCGGCAGCGCGTCGAACAGGTCACCGGCGTAGACGTGGCCGCCGATCGGCGCCAGGTTCCGCCGGGCCACCTCGACGGCGGCGGGCTCGATGTCGGCCGCGTGCACGGACAGGCCCGGGACCCGGTCGGCCACCGCGGCGGCGATCGCGCCCGAGCCGCAGGCCAGGTCGACGAGCGCCCGTCCGTCCTGGATCGCCGTGGCGGCGAGCCGGACCAGCAGTTCGGTGCGGTGCCGGGGCACGAAGACCCCGGGGCCGATCGCGATCCGAATCCCGCAGAACTCGGCCCAGCCGACCACGTGCTCCAGCGGCACACCGCGGACCCGCTCGGCGACCATCTCGGCCAGCCGCTCCGGGTCCGGCGCGGAGCCGATCAGCAGCCGCGCCTCGTCCTCGGCGAACACACACCCCGCGGCCCGCAGCCGGGCCACGATGTCCTGCTCAGACACGGGCGGCCCGGCGGAGCACCTCGGCGAAGTCGATCGGCGGGTGCCCGGCGATCCGCTCGACGTCGTCGGTCACCCCGGCCAGGTCGCCGTGGGCGATCGCCGTGTAGGTGCTGACCCAGCCGTCGACCTGCCAGGCCGGCGCGCCGTAGTGGGCGCGCGACGCGTACGCCTCCTCGACCGTCTCCTCCTCATACGAGTACGGGCGGTTGAGTACCGCGGTCATCGTGGCCGCGGCCTCCTCCATGGTGATCGCGAACGGCCCGGTCAGCGCGTACGCCTGCCCCGCGTGCCGCCCCGGCGCGCCGAGGACCGCGACCGCCACGTCGGCGACGTCGTCCCGGGCGACCGCGGCCACCCGGCCCTCACCGGCCGGGCCGCGGATCACCCCGTCGACCGCGAGGTGCGGCAGGAAGTCGAGGTAGAGGTTGTCGCGCAGGATGGTGTGCGAGATGCCGCTCGCGTGGATGTGCTGCTCGGTGGCGTAGTGGTGGCGGCCGAGGGTGAAGGTCGAGTCCGGCGCGGCGCCCAGGAACGAGGTGTAGACCAGGTGCCGCACGCCCGCCGCGATGGCCGCGTCGATGAACGTGAGGTGGTGGGTGACCCGGTCGACGCTTTCGGCGGCGGACACCATGAACAGGGTGTCCACGCCGGACAGGGCTGCCTCGGCTGCCGCGGCGTCGCCGTAGTCGGCCACGGCGACGGTCGCGCCGGGCAGCTTCGGCGCGCGCTCGGGGGAGCGGACCACGAGCCGTTGCGGCCGGCCGGCGTCGGCGAGCAGGGCGGCCACGCGGGAGCCGAGCGCGCCGGTCGACCCGGTCACCGCGAGCACGCCGGGGCCCGGTGCCTGGCTGCGGCCGGCCTCGCGGGCCGGAGTCGTGCTCATTTGGCGGGCAGCGTGCGCGCGTACGCGACGCCCCGCTCGACCCAGTCGCGCACCGCGGCGTCGCCGGCGAGTCCGCCGGGATCGACCACGACCCAGCCGGCGGGGCGGCGGCCGCCACCCATCTCGAACGGCGTGACGTGCGGCTCCGCCAGCGCCGCCTCGCTCGCCTCCCGGCCGACCCGGACCAGCAGGCCGTCGTGGCGTACGCCACAGGCCATGTTCCCGTCGATCATGAAGATGAGACTGCCGAACATCCGGCGCTCCTCGACTCCGGGGTCGGCCCCGACCAGCTCCCGGACCTGGGTGACCAGCCCTTCATCACGCACCATGCCCCCGATGGTGCCACGGGAAGGAAGCGACTTTTGCCCGGAACGCAACCGGCCTCCGGATCGTCAGAGGGAGTATGGAACGTTCGACGTGGGCGGCCTTGGCCGCCGCTCCGCTGCTTGTGCTGGTCTCCGCTTGCGGGGCCGCTGACGCCGCATCACCGGCTCCGCCGGCCGCCGCGTCGTTGGGTGCTGACGAGGTGGCGCTGCGAGTCACCTACACCGGCGGTTTCGTGACGCCGCAGTCGATTCCGGGGCGGGTGCCAGCGGTGTCGATCTACGGCGACGGACGGGTGATCACCGAGGGTCCGGTGGCGGCGATCTACCCGGGTCCCGCGCTGCCCAACCTCCAGCAGGCCCGGATCTCCGAGGCCGATGTCGACGCGCTGGTCGAGCGCGCGGTGGCGGCGGGCGTGGGGTCGGGCACCGACCTGGGCCAGCCCGGCGTCGCGGACGCGTCCACGACCCGGTTCGTGGTGACCACGGAAAACGGCGTCAAGCAGACCGACGCGTACGCGCTGGGGATGGCCGACGTCGGCGGGCTGCTCAACCCGACGCAGACGGCGGCCCGCAAGAAGCTGGCCGACCTGCTGGCTTCGCTCCAGGACCTGCCGGCGACCCTCGGGACCGCCGCGGTGCGCGAGGAGGGCGGCTACCAGCCGAAGTCGGTCGCGGCCATCGCCACGCCATACGTGAAGCCGGAGCAGCCGCTCGAGCTCGAGCAGCCGGTGCCGGTCGACTGGCCCGGGCCGACGCTGCCCGGTGCCAAGCTCAACCCGAACCTCGAGGTGGGTTGCGTGACCGCGACCGGCGACCAGGCCCAGGCTGTGCTCGCCGCGGCCGCCAAGGCCAACGCCGCGACGCCCTGGGCCTCCGGCGGCGAGCAATGGTCGTTGCTGCTCCGCCCGGTGCTGCCCGACGAGAGCGACTGTGCCGACCTGGCCAAGCAAGGGTGACGCGTACGCCAAGATAAAGTGTCGAACATGGACTTTCTGGACGCGATCAAGGCCGCCACCCGCGAGGTGGGCCGGCAGAACCTGCCCGAGGGCCCGGCCCGTTCGGTGGTCCTGCGGCGCAGCCTTCCGGTGCCGGCCGACGACGTCTGGGACGCCCTGACGAACCCGGACCGCCTCGCCCGCTGGTTCCTGCCGATCACCGGCGACCTGCGGGCGGGCGGCCAGTTCCAGATGGAAGGCAACGCCGGCGGCCGGATCCTGCGCTGCGAGCGGCCGACCGAGCTGGTGATCACCTGGATCTTCGGCGCCGACATCGCCACGACCACCGGCAGCGAGGTGCACGTGACCCTGTCGCCGGAGCCGGACGGCGGCACGGAGTTGTTGCTGCGCCACGTCGCGGTGGTCGACCCAGCGCTCTGGGAGCAGTACGGCCCGGGCGCCACCGGCGTCGGCTGGGATCTCGCGTTCCTCGGCCTCGGCCTGCACCTGTCCGGCGGCGGCCTCGACGACGCCGAGGGCTGGGAGGAGTCGCCCGAGGCACAGGCCTTCATGGTGGCCAGCGCCGAGAGCTGGGGCGCGGCTCAGCTCTCCGACGGCGCGGCACCGGAGGCCGTGACGGCCGCGGTCGCCAACACCATCGCCTTCTACGCCGCGGAGGAATAGCGCCCCTAAGCGGCCACCACTCCGAACGGTGCGCGGTCGTCGCGGACGTCGGACCAGACGCCGCTGGCGTCGATGCGGCGTTGCGCCTCGCCGAGGTCGATGTCGTAGATGTCGCACAGCGCGCGGGCGGAGGGAAGCATTTGCAGCCCGCCGTCGCGTAGCTGGCGCAGCACCACCGTTTCGGTGGCACCGGCCCGCGCTTCGGTGGATGCGTGCTGGACCAGGTCGGCATAGCCGGTAGGGAGCGGCATGACCGCAGTATCCCCCGATAGGGTGGCGCGCGGTGTACCGGCGGCCGTCCGGATCGATCTCATGGATTTGATCCTTCGGGTGGTGTAACTGGACTGGTACGGCCGGTAAGGTGTCGGCGTTGACATGAGAGGCGTCGCGGGGGCGCAGCGCACGGGAGGTCGGGAAGTGCCGGTCACTGGCCAGCGGGTGGTGCGGCGTGCGCTTGGGCGACGTCTGACCAAACTGCGCGTCGCCAACGGCAAGTCGCGCCGCGAGGTAGCCGAGGCGAAACTCGGCATCTCGGAGCCGACGTTGCATCGCATCGAGACCGGCAAGGTCCCGGTCACCGGCGCCAACGTGCGGGCGTTGTGCTGGCTCTACGGCGCCGACCAGAGCGTCACCGACGCGCTCGCCGAGCTCGCCCTCGGCACGTCGCGCGAGGAGTGGTGGGACGGCAGCCCGGTCATCCCCGACTGGTTCAAGCTCTACGTCGGCCTGGAGGCCAGCGCCTCGAAGATCTGCACCTACGACGGCGAGATCATCCCGGGCGAGTTGCAGACGGAGCAGTACGCGCTGGCCGTCTTCGGCGCCGAGCAGCCGCGTGACGACGAGGCCGTGCACCGCCAGGTGAAGCTGCGGATGCAGCGGCAGCGCGCGCTGCTGGCCCGGGCGCCCCAGCTCGTCACCGTGTTGGGCGAGGGAGCGTTGACCCGCCCGGTCGGCGGCAAGACGGTGCTCGACGGCCAGATCGAGCACCTGCGGCGCACCGCCAAGCGCGACAACGTCGAGATCCGGGTGCTGCCGTTCACGGTCGGCGCGCACGCGGCGATGGCCGGCGCGTTCCGCATCCTCGACTTCGACGACCCGGACGACCCGGACGTCGTCTACCTCGAGTCCCACGTCGGCGCCCTCTATCTGGAGGAAGAGCACGAGGTCGCGGAGTACCGCCGGGTCTTCGACCTGGTCTCCCGCGCGTCGGTGCCGCTCGAGAACTTCTGATCACTCCCGGGGTGACCTTGGCCCGCGCCCTCGTGCATAGTGGACGCGTCGGCTTGTCGACCTTGAACCCTGGGGAGGGATTCGTGGCCGGTGTTGCGAATGATGGCAATTCCAAACCCGCGACGGCGGCTCGGATCTACGACTTCCACCTAGGCGGAACACACAACTTCACGGCCGACCGCGAAGCGGCCATGCAGATCACCAAGATGTTCCCGTTCGTTCCGCTGCTCGCCCGCAACAACCGGGCCTTCCTGCGGCGCGCGGTGCGACACCTGGCGAGCCAGGGCATCACGCAGTTCCTCGACGTCGGCTCCGGCATCCCGACCGAGGGCAACGTGCACGAGATCGCCCAGGAGATCATCCCCGAGGCGCGGGTCGTCTACGTCGACATCGACCCGGTGGCCGTGTCGGAGAGTCTCGACCTGCTCGCCGGCAACGACAACGCGACGGCGATCCGGGCGGACCTGCGCGACCCGCAGTCCATCCTGGACAATCCGCAGGTCCGCAAGATCATTGACTTCGACCAGCCGGTCGGGCTGTTGATGGTGGCCGTGCTGCACTTCGTCGCCGACGACGAGGTGGCCAGCCAGTCCGTCCGCGAGCTGCTGGCGCCGCTGCCGCAGGGCAGCTACCTGGTCATCTCGCACGGGTCCGCAGAAGGTATGCAGCGCGACCTGAGCGACCTCGACACCGCCCAGGCGGTCTACAAGCGCGACACGGCGACGCCGTTCGTGCTGCGGTCCAAGGCCCAGGTGTCGACGTACTTCGAGGGGCTCGAGCTGGTCGAGCCCGGCGTCGTGTGGCTGCCCGAGTGGCACCCCGCGCCCGGCGACCCGCAGGACTTCATCGACCGCCCCACCGAGAGCGGCGGCGTGTGCGCCGTGGGCATCCTGCGCTGATCCGACGTCACGTGCGCCGGGCCGGTCTGACCGGCCCGGCGCTCTGTTGTTTCCGGCTTAGGGCCTGTCCTAGTCCGTCAGCAGTTGGTCGAACTCGCCGCGCCTGGCTCCGAAGAGGAACGAGTCCCACTCCTCGGTCGTGAACCGCACCAGGCCACCAGACCGGTTCTTGCTGTTGCGCACCTCGATCCAGCCCTCGTGGCGGCGCGCCTCGACGCAGCTGCCACCGTTGCCCGTGGATCGGCTGGACATGATCCATCCCGTGCTGTCCGGCATGGGGTTAGTCCCTTCTGGTCATTTGACGTGGAAACTGGCGCCCGCCACGGTTTCCGGCGAACCGGACATCCGCTCGGTCCAAACCCAGAAGTTGCTCTCGGTAGTCGAAGATCGGCACCGCGTGCCCCTTTCGCCTTTCCCTCGCCGCACTTGCTCCTGGTAGAGACCGATATTTGGCTTACGGCTCGCGCTTTGCCTCTTTCACCATGAAACCGTGGCGTACAAAGCGTAACTGAAAGCCGCTGCGATGGATGTCCTCAGGATGTTAAAGATCGCCGTGAAATCTTGCACGCTGATGAGTCGGCTGCGATGCTCATGTGCACCAACCCTTCGCGCCCCCCAGCACCGACATCGCGACGGAGATGATCCACATGGCTGCGCCGCTGCTCGATCCCAACCTCCGCATGGAAGCCCCCACCGTTCCCAGCGATGGTTTTCAGCCCGGCTCGTGGGTCTGGGTGCACACATTGGGCAGTTGGCGACCCGGGATCGTGCTGCACTCGTCGCCGCACGCGGCGACCGTGCGTTACCGGCCGGCGCAGGGGCGGGGCACCAGCGTCGACACCGTGACGAGCCACTCGCTGGCCGCGCGCAAGGACGAGGACCCGTTCCTCGACAACGCGCCGCTGTCCGCACTGCGCTGACCACGCCTTCGTCCACATTGGAATAGATGCGCTGGGCCGCGTTCCGGTTGCATCATCCGAGGAAAAATCATTGTCCGTCCTGCTCATGGGTGTCATCGGCTCCACCGCGTACGGCCTGGCGGGTCCCGCCTCCGACGTCGACCGGCTGGGCGTCTTCGCGGTGCCGACAGTCGAGCTGCACGGCCTGGAACGGCCGCCCGAGAGCACGGTGACCTATGAGCCCGACGTGACGCTGCACGAGGCCGCCAAGTTCTGCCGACTGGCGCTGGCCGGCAACCCCACCGTCACCGAACTGCTGTGGCTCCCCGAACGGCTCTACGAGACGCGTACGCCGCTGGGTGTCGAACTGATCGCACTGCGCGGCGGTTTCCTGTCCGCCCGCCGGGTGCGTGACGCCTACCTCGGCTACGCGACCAAACAGTTCAGGCTCCTGGCCAACCGCGACGGCGGGTACGACCCGCGGGTCGCCAAGCACGCGCGGCACCTGATGCGGCTCTGCCACCAGGGCCTGCGCGCCTATCGGACCGGCGAGATCAAGGTCGAGCTCGACGACCCGCAGGCGTTCCGGGACTTCGGCGAGCGGGTCGCGGCGGGCGACCTCGGCGCCGCCCGCGCGATGCTGGCCGAGCACGAGGCCGGCTTCGCCGCCGCGACCACGCCGCTGCCCGACGCGCCGGACGTGGCGCCGGTCGAGGCCTGGCTCCGTCGCGTGCGGCTCGCGTTCCTCTGAGTCAGTCCTCGCCCGGTGTGACCAGGCCGGTCTCGTAGGCCAGCACCACCGCCTGCGCGCGGTCGCGCAACGCCAGCTTCGCGAAGATCCGCGCGACGTGCGTCTTCACCGTCGCCTCGCTCAGGGTCAGCGCGTGGGCCAGCTCGGTGTTGGACAGGCCCCGGCCGAGCAGGGCCAGCACCTCGCGCTCGCGCGGCGTCAGCGCCGACAGGTCCTGATGCACCCGCGGCTGCCCGCCCTGCCGGTCCTCGACCGCGAACCGCTGCACCAGCCGTCGGGTGATCGACGGCGCGAGCAGGGCATCGCCCGTGTCGACCAGGCGCACCGCGGCGGCCAGGTGGTCGGCGGTGACGTCCTTGAGCAGGAAGCCGCTCGCGCCGATCGACAGGGCGGCGTAGACGTACCGGTCGAGGTCGAACGTGGTCAGCATCAGCACCCGGCATCCCGCACCGTCGTCCAGGATGCGCCGGGCCGCGTCGAGCCCGTTCATCGTCGGCATGCGGATGTCCATCAGCACGACGTCCGGCCGCAGCCGCCGCGTTTCCGTCACCGCCTCGGCGCCGTCGCCGGCCTCACCGACCACGTCGATGCCGCGCGCGGTCAGGATCAGCCGGAAGCCGGTCCGGATCAGCTCCTGGTCGTCGGCGATCACCACCCGGGGCGCGGTCACGGGCCGTCCACCGGGATGCGGGCCCGGACCCGGTAGCCGCCGCCCAGCCGCCGTCGCGCGTCGAGGTCCCCGCCGTACACCGCGACCCGTTGTTTGAGTCCCAGCAGCCCGCGCCCGGCACCGTTCGCGTCGGCCGGCACGGGCCGGTCACCGGTGAGCACGCTCGGGCCGCTGGTCAGCACCTCGACGCGGAGTGAACGCTCGGCGTACCGGACCGTCACCTCGGCCTTGCCGGCCGTGCCGTGCCTGAGCGCGTTGGTCAGCGCCTCCTGCACGATCCGGTACGCGGTGACGTCGACACCGGATGGCAGCGGCCGCGGCTCGCCGGCGATCCGCACCTCGACCGGCAGGCCGGCGAACGCGATCCGGTCGACCAGCGGGCTGAGCCGGCTCAGGCTGGGTTGCGGGGCATCTTCCTCCCCACCGTCCGCGGCCGGTGCCAGCAGCCCGAGCAGGTGCCGTAGCTCGGTCATCGTGGTGCGGCCGGCTGTTTCGACCGCGGCCAGCGCCGCGGCGGCGTCGTCGGGCAGCGTCGTGAGCACCTCGCGGGCGGCGGTCGCCTGCACGATCATCAGGCTCACGTTGTGGCTGACGATGTCGTGCAGCTCCCGCGCGATCCGCGCCCGTTCCTCCTCGACCGCGGACCGGCCCGCGCTCTCCCGCTCGCGTTCGAGCAGCCAGCCGCGTTCCTCCAGGGCCTGCCGGTGCCGGCGGCGGGCACGCAGCCACGCCACACCCAGGCCCGCCGCGATCCCGCCCGCGAGCGCCGCAACAAGCCAACCCACGAGGTCCACCATGGCAGACGGCGGGCCCGGTGGCGTCATCCGTGAGGTCCAGCCGGCTACATCCCGGGGATGACCGCGTCGCCGGGTTGCATCTCCCGGCCGACGTGCCGCCGCCCGCACGCTGGCTACCTTGCTGCCATGACCACTGTCGTGCGGTTGGAGAACGTCCGCAAAGAGTACGGAGACACGACCGCCTTGGACGGGGTGTCGCTGGAGATCCAGGCCGGCGAGGCGGTGGCGGTGATGGGTCCCTCGGGTTGCGGCAAGTCCACCATGCTCAACATGATCGCCGGGCTGGACCGCCCGACCTCCGGCTCCGTCCGGGTGCACGACGAGGAGCTCGGCCGGCTCAACGAGACGAAGCTGGCCCTGTTCCGCCGGCACCGGATCGGCATGATCTTCCAGTTCTTCAACCTGCTCGACGACCTGCCGGCGCTCGACAACGTCGCGCTGGCCGCCCAGCTCACCGGCAGCCGCGTCGGCGCGGCCCGGCAGCGGGCCCTGGAACTGCTCGACGAGCTCGGCATCGCCGACCGGCGCAACGTCTACCCGGCGGCCCTCAGCGGCGGCGAACGGCAGCGGGTCGCGGTGGCCCGGGCCCTGATGAACCGACCCGCGCTGCTGCTCGCTGACGAGCCGACCGGCGCGCTGGACAGCCGCGCCGGCGAGCAGGTGATGGACCTGTTGCTGGACCTCAACCAGATCGGGCAGACGCTGCTGATCGTCACCCACGACGAACGGCTCGCCACCCGCTGCGCGAGCCGCGTCGTCGAGCTCACCGACGGCCGCGTCACCCACGAGCGCACCCTGGAACGCGCATGAATGCGGTCTGGCGCGCCGCCCGCGCGGCGGTGCGGCGGCGCAGGATGCAGACGTTCGTCATCGGTCTCGTGGTGCTGCTGTCCACCACCACCATCGTGGTCGCGCTGGCGTTGCTGTCGGCCACGTCGGCGCCGTTCGACCGGGCCTTCGCCCGGCAGGCCGGACCGCACGCCGTCGCGCTGTTCGACCCCACCGTCCCGGCCGATCAACTCACCGGGCAGCGAACCGGCGTGGCCGCCGCGGCGGGACCGTTCGGCGTGGTCACGCTCGAGCTCCGGGACAGCGCCGAGTTCGGTCCTCCGGGGCCGCTCACCGTCGTCGGCCGTGCTGACCCGGGCGGCCCGGTGGACAAGCTCGACCTGTGGCAGGGGCGCTGGCCGTCCGCACCGGGCGAGATCGTGCTCAACGAGCCGGTGCAGGACCCGGACGACCTTCGGCCCCGGCCGACCGCGCTGACCCTGGACGACCAACGCTTCACGATCGTCGGCCTGGCGCACAGCCTCGCCGGCTCCGCCGACGCCTGGGTGACGCCCGCGCAGGTCGCGGAGCTGCGGCCCACCGCGACGCAGATGCTCTACCGGTTCAGCGGCGACGTGTCGACCAAGGCGGCGGTCGAGGCCGACCTGGCCGCCGTCACCGCGGGGCTGCCGTTGACCGCTTCGCAGACCTACCTCGTGGTCAAGGAGGAGATCTCCGCTGACGTCGGCGTGTACGTGCCCTTCCTCGCGACGTTCGGCGTACTCGGACTGGTCGTCGGCGTCGTGATCGTCGGCAACGTGGTCAGCGGCGCGGTCGTCTCCGGGTACCGGCACATCGGCATTCTCAAGGCGCTCGGCTTCACGCCGTCCCAGGTGGTCGCCGTCTACCTCGTCATGGTGTCGGTGCCGGCCGCCGTCGGCTGCGTCCTCGGCACCGTCGCCGGCGCGCTGGCCGCCCAACCGCTGCTGTCGGAGGGCTTCCAGGGTCTCGGACTCGACGTCGGCATCGGCGTCGGCCCGTGGATCTGGCTCGCCGGGCTGGTCGGGGTGCCGGCGACGGTCCTGCTCGCCGCGTTCGTGCCGGCGGTCCGGGCCCACCGCCTGTCGGCCGCCGAGGCGATCAGCGCCGGCAGCGCGCCCCGGCAGGGCCGCGGCACCCGGATCCAGCACCGTCTCGCCAGCACCCGGTTGCCGCGCTCGGTGTCGCTGGGACTCGGCCTGCCGTTCGCCCGGCCGGGCCGCACCGCGTTCACCGTCGCGGCGGTCCTGCTCGGCGTGACCACGGTGACGTTCGCGACGGGGCTCGCCGACACCCTGGTGCGGATCTCCACCATCGAGGACACGGCGGCCGGGCAGATCGGCGTACAACCGTCGAACGGTCGTTTCCGGATCGCGCCCGACAACGGACCACCACCCGCCGGGCCGCCGGCCACCACCACCCGCACCAACGAGCAGGTCGAGGAGCTGCTTCGTGGCCTTCCGCAGGCCGCCCGGGTGACGGCCATCCACCGCCTGCCCATGTCGGCGGCCGGGCAGACCGAGCCGCTGCCCGTGAACTTCGTGCGCGGCGACTACTCCGCGATGGGCTACGCGGCAGAGCTCACGGACGGACGCTGGATGACCGGACCGTCGGAGACCGTCGTGCCGACGGAGGTCATGCGCGGCCGGGGACTGGCGATCGGGGACCAGGTCACGCTGCGGCTCGGCGGCGGGCAGGCGGTGCTGACCATCGTCGGCGAGACGATGGACGGTCCGTTCGGGCCGCCGGCCCTCTTCGTGGACTGGAACGTGCTCACCACCATGGAGCCGGAGCGGGTGGTCCCGCCGTGGGACGTCTTCTACCAGGTCCAACTCGTGCCGGGCGGCGACATCGCCGGCTACGTCGCCGCGGTGGGCGCCGCCGACCCGGCGATCGACGTCTGGAACACCATGCAGGTCAGCGACTTCCTGGTGACCGTCGTCAGCTTCTCGTCGGTGCTGTCGCTGCTGCTGTCCACCGTGGCGGCGCTCGGGGTCTTCAACACGGTCGTGCTCAACGTCCGCGAGCGGCGCCGCGACCTCGGCATGCTCAAGTCGATCGGGATGACACCACGCCAGGTGGTCACGATGGTGCTGACGTCCATGGCCCTGGTCGGCGTCGTCGGTGGGGTGCTGGGGATCCCGCTCGGCGTGCTGGCGCACCGCTTCGTCGTGCCGTTGGCCGCGGACTCCGCCCGGGTGTCCCTTCCGCAGGCCGTCATGGAAGTTTGGCACGCGCCGACGTTGCTGCTGCTGGCCCTGGCCGGAGTGGTGATCGCCCTGCTCGGAGCGCTGATTCCGGCTCGCGGTGCGGCCCGACTCACGATCGCCTCCGTACTGCACAACGAATGATCCTCGTTATTTCTGTTGCCTTCGAAGGATCACGCGCTCTACCTTTGATACAGACAACGACGAACAAGGAGAACCCCGAGATGTTGAGGCAGCGAGTTACGCGACCGCAGTGGCTTACGCCGCGCGGCATCGCGGGCATGCCCAACGCCGGGCTATCCGATTACCGCAAGCCCAGTGAGCACTCGACCTACGCGGGTCGGTGGCTGACGTAGCGCTATTCACAAAGCGCTGACGCCGCCCACCCGCAAGGGATCGGGCGGCGTTTTCTTTATCCGTAGGGGCGTGGCGCAACTGGTAGCGCACCGGCCTCCAAATCCGGTTGTTGCAGGTTCGAGTCCTGTCGCCCCTGCTTTCCTACCGTACCCATGGGCACGGTTGGGTTTGTGATTTGAAAATTCCACAGTGGATGGCATTTTTGGGCCGTTGGAGCAGATGGATAGCTCGTCGCGTTCTCAGCGCGAAGATCAGGGGTTCGAGTCCCCTACGGCCTGCGTGGTATTCGCACGCGGATGTAGCGCAGTTGGTAGCGCGGCACCTTGCCAAGGTGCAGGTCGCCGGTTCGATCCCGGTCATCCGCTCGTTTTCTAGTCAGGAAAGGAGGATCCGGTGGACGTGCTGGTCATCAACGCCGACCTCGGCCCGCTCCACCGGGTCAGTCTCAGGCACGCCGTGCGGATGCTGGTCCGCCAGGTCGCCGAGGTCCACGAGTCGCGGCCCGACGGCCTGATCGGCGTCTACCCGGTGCCGACCGTCGTGCGACTCGTGCGGTACGTGGTCACTCGTTGGCGCTATGCGGCGGTGCCGGGCTGGTCCCGGGCCGGCGTCCTGGTCCGCGACGGCCGCGCCTGCGGCTACTGCGGCGGGCACGCGAGCACCGTCGACCACGTCCTGCCCCGCTCACGCGGCGGCCGGAACACCTGGTCCAACACCATCGCAGCCTGCGAAGGCTGCAACCAGCGCAAGGGCGACCGCACTCCGGCCGAAGCCGGGATGACGTTGCGGTCCGAGCCGACGACCCCGTCGTGGGCGTCGCTCACCCGGCGCTGACCGCGGCCGGCGGAGCTCCCGACCGCCGGCCGCACCAATGGGAGCTGATGTAACCCGGCAGCATGGTTGCCTCTGAAGCAGCTCGTGGAGGTTCGAATCCTCCGCTCCCAGCTTTGCCCTCGTAGCCCAACGGCAGAGGCGACGGTCTGAGGGGCCGTAGGTTGCGCGTTCGAATCGCGCCGAGGGCACGTTTCTTCTCCTTGCCGCCGTAGCTCAGTTGGTAGCAGCGCCGCTCTCGTAAAGCGGAGGTCCTCGGTTCGAACCCGAGCGGTGGCTCTGTGGTTTTGGGGTGAGTGCAGGTGCACAGCGTTGCCTTGCAAGCTACGCGTGCGCGGTTCGATACCGCGTCACTCCACGTGGCCGTTGGCCGGGCCGCTCTGATCGGCGGCCCGGCCTCCGGAGACGGGGGTGCGGTTACGGCACGATGCCTTGTGTGACGGGTCCGCAGTGCGTCGGAAGGCTGCCCGACACCGACCCGTTGCGCAGGCAGGCCCGCATGTAGAAGCGGGTGTTGCGGTTGAGGGGATAGTCGCGCGTCACGCAACTGCCACTGCCACCCGAGGCCTCGATGTTGACGCCTTGTCCGCTGGATCCGTACCAGAACTCGACCCGCGCCCGCAGTCCGTCCGCCGAGCCGAGATCACACACGGTGAGCTCGTTGTAGTAACCCCCGGCGCCCGTGTAGTACGCCGAGGCGTAGCCGCCCTTGGAGCTCGTCGCTGACGTCGCGTTGTACGCCCAGTCGGCGAAGGCCGCGCCGGGCGCGACCACGAGGCCACCGACCGCCAACGCCAGCGCCAGCACCGTGCGGCCGGTCCACCGTACGACCGAACTGTTTCGGTTCATGCTCGACCACCCCCTGAAGTGACGACCCGAGTGGTCGTCATCGACGATCGTCGAGCAGCGGACCCAATCGCGTCCACAGTGTACGAACGCTCTCGAACGTCTTCGTACACTCTCGAACGCTCGTGCACGTCAATGCCCGCGTAGCCCAATTGGCAGAGGCGCCTGGTTCAGGGCCAGGAGGTTAGGGGTTCGAATCCCTTCGCGGGTACGGGTAACACGCCCTCGTAGCTCATCTGGAGAGAGCGCCGGTCTACGAAGCCGGAGGCGGCAGGTTCGAGTCCTGCCGAGGGCACACAACGGGCTGTGGCGCAGCTTGGTAGCGCGCTGCTTTCGGGAAGCAGAGGTCGTCGGTTCAAATCCGGCCAGCCCGACCAAGGAGGACAGCGCGGCGCGGTGCCGCAGCCGGTCTCGAAAACCGGAGCCGGCCGAAAGGCCGCGGGTTCAACTCCTGGGTCCTCCGCAATGCGCCGTTAGCTCAGCTGGTAGAGCAGTGGCCTCTTAAGCCAACGGTCGGGGGTTCGAGTCCTTCACGGCGCACGCTTCCATTTCCCCGTAGCTCAATCGGCGGAGCAGGCGACTGTTAATCGCAAGGCTGCTGGTTCGAATCCAGCCGGGGAAGCGACAACGCTCGGGTAGCTCAGCGGGAGAGCACTGCTTTCACACAGCAGGGGTCCCTGGTTCGATCCCAGGTCCGAGCACGCGAGGTTTTGTCACACCTGCGATGTACATTAAACCAATGGCGCGGATTCCAAGATGGACTCAAGCTCAGTTGATCGTCGCTGTTGCTGAGTCGAAGACATGGAAGGAGGTCGCCGCCAGGCTCGGAATCACGTCTAACTCGATACACCTCCGTCGTCATGCTGACGTGTGCGGCATTAGCTACGCGCATTTCTCAGGCAGGGCATGGAAGGGGGGCGAACACACCCCGCGGGTCGCGGACGACGACATCTTCGTCGAGCACTCAACCGCCAGCCCGTCTCTTCTTCGAACCCGATACCTCCGGCTGGAAAGTGGCCGTGCATGCGCCATATGCGGCATCACGGAATGGTGTGGCCTACCCGCACCGTTGCAGCTCGACCACACAAACGGAGTTAATAACGACAATC
Source organism: Asanoa ishikariensis (assembly GCF_900107455.1). GTDB lineage: Bacteria > Actinomycetota > Actinomycetes > Mycobacteriales > Micromonosporaceae > Asanoa > Asanoa ishikariensis. The sequence goes on from NZ_FNQB01000001.1 coordinate 1,895,368, forward strand.
GGCTGAAGAACCTCCGCCTCTTGTGCGCAAACTGTCACGCCCAGACGGAGACCTTCGGCGGGCGAAACCGCATCGGGAAGGGTCGTTCGCACACTGCAAGACCGAGATGAAGCGTGGTGGTCGTAGCTCAGTAGGCAGAGCGCCGGACTGTGGATCCGGAGGTCCGGGGGTTCGAGTCCCCGCGATCACCCCACGAGAGTGCGCCACCGATGGTGAGGTGGGACTGGCTGTAACCCAGTTGCCTTCGGGATCAGGGGGTTCGAATCCCTCCGCTCTCACGATGCCCTCGTAGCTCAGCGGAAGAGCGCGGCTCTCCGAAGGCCGAGGCCGCTGGTTCGAATCCAGCCGGGGGCACGTCTTTCATGCGGTAGTAGCTCATCTGGCAGAGCAGCTGTCTTCCACACAGCAGGGCGGGGTTCAAGTCCCCGCTACCGCTCGCATTGTCGTTTCGCCGAGGTAGCCCAACGGGAGAGGCGCGGAACTCAAAATTCCGTTGTTGCGGGTTCGAGTCCCGCCCTCGGCACTTGGTGTCGTAGCTCAGTAGGTCAGAGCGCTGCCCTGTCACGGCAGAGGTCGCGGGTTCGAGTCCCGTCGACGCCGCAATGGAGAGTCCGCCCTAGGTGAGGCAAGCGGGTTGCTAACCCGTCGCGGGGAAACTCGTGGGCCGGTTCGACTCCGGCACTCTCCGCCACGTCGTCGTGGCCAAGTTGGTGAAGGCGCTGCGCTGATAACGCAGAGATCGGTGGTTCGAGCCCACCCGACGACACGCAAGCTTTGCGCCGTTAGTCCCTCCCGGCGTACTTGCGGGATAGAGGAGTCGGTCGTCCTCGCAGGCCTCATAAGCCTGAGATCGCGGGTTCGAATCCCGCTCCCGCTACCACGTTCCGGTAGCTCAGCCTGGTAGAGCGCCCGCTCGACATGCGGGAGGTTCGGGGGTTCGAACCCCTCCCGGAACACCACCGTGGCGCGGTGGACGAATAGGTAGAGTCGCCCGGCTTTCACCCGGGACATGTGCGGGTTCGAGTCCCGTCCGCGCTGCTCAATGCCATCCACTGTGGAAACAAGCGCAGGAGGACGTTGGCTGTTCAGCCGCTGCTCATAACGGCGGTCCGCCCGGTTCGACACCGGGGCCTGCGACGGTGGGGCCAAACGGCCCCGCTGGAAACGCACCTCCCCGGTGCGCTCGCGACGGCTACTTCTTGGTAACGCGACCCTGTAAAAGGTCGGCGGGTTCGACCCCCGCTAACGCCGTCGCCAATGTGATCTCGGGGAGCTCAACTTCAGATGCGGTGCCCGGTGCGTAGGTTCGGAGTTCTTCCAATCCTAATGGGGTGGTTGCGGGTTCGATTCCCGTCGTCGGTTCTGGGCCGGCGTAGCTCAATCGGCAGAGCACCTAATGACCGCCGGACCGACTTGATCTCGGGCACCCCCATCTGAACGCGGCTCCCTGCGGCGGAGGGACCGAACCCATGTCGAAGTTCAACAGCACGGCGACGCGTACGGCGACCGGTTCGAGTCCGGTCACGACCGCGACCGTGTCGACCGGCCGGACGTACGAGGGCGCTCCGGGTTTCGCCCGCGACCAGAAGTCCGAGCTCTTCCTGCTCGCCGTGACCAACATGGTCGGCGAGGCCACGTTCTACGAGTCGGCGAGCGACCGCGACAGCCGCTTCGTGCGGCTCGTCCGCGAAGTCGCCGTCGCCGACCCGCCGTGGGTGGCCGGCTTCCTGGGCTGGCTGCGCTCCGACGCGAACATGCGTTCCGCGTCGCTGGTCGGCGCGCTCGAGGCGACCCGCGCGCTCGTCGACGCCGGTGTGCCGGGTGGCCGTCAGCTCGTCGCCGCGGTGCTGAAGCGGCCGGACGAGCCGGGCGAGGCCCTGGCGTACTGGACGTCCCGCTACGGCCGGGCGATCCCGAAGCCGGTCAAGCGCGGTGTGGCCGACGCGATCGCGCGCCTTTACACGGAGTACGGGCTCCTCAAGTACGACACCGCCGGCAAGGGCTTCCGGTTCGCCGACGTCATCGACCTCGTCCACCCGGCCCCGGCTGCGCCCTGGCAGGGGGACCTGTTCCAGGCCGCGCTCGAGCGACGCCACCACCGCGACGCGGTACGTCGGGAGTCGCTGCCGATGCTCGCCGCGAACAGCGAGCTCCGGCAGGCCGCGGCGGCTGACCCACGCGTGCTGCTCGACGCCGAGCGGCTGCGGGCCGCGGGCATGACCTGGGAGGACATGCTGTCGCTGGCCGGAGACCGCCTCGACAAGGCGGCGCTGTGGTCCGCGCTCGTTCCGGGCATGGGCTACATGGCGTGCCTCGCGGAAGGCACCGAGATCTGGATGCCCGACGGAACCACGAAGCCCATCGAGCAGGTGGTGGCTCGCCGCCTGCCCGTCCTGGCCCCGTCCCGCCCGTTCGACACTTCGGCTGTGCGGCACGGCCCAGGCCGACCCGTCCGCGACCGGACGATGGGCGACATCGTGCCCGCCCTCCCTTCCGCGTGGTTGTCGATGGGCGAGCATCCGGTCGTTCGGATCGACTTCGTCTCGGGCCGCTCGGTGTCGGCGACTCTCGATCACCGCTGGGTAAAGCGGCGCCGCAACGATCGCCGGGAGTCGTGGGAGTGGGTGACGACTGCGGACCTCGAGGTCGGAGATGGCATACCGGCCCCGATCGGTGTCAACGCTTGGGGCGACGACGGCGACTCGGCAGACGGATACTTCGTTGGGGCGATGCTCGGCGACGGCTGCATGACCAACTTCGGCACACCAGAGTTCGCTCAGGTCGACGAGCCGTCGCGGGCGAACATGTTTCAGTTCTTTTCCGACTACGCCGGGAAGCTCGGCTGCGTGTTCGCCAAGTGCGGTGAGCGCAAATGGAGGATCACGTACCCGCTGGTCCGGAAGATGAACCCAGCCACTGACGTGTTGCGGCGCTACGGAGTGTGGGGCCTGAAGTCTGGCGAGAAGCGTTTTCCTAACCGGCCGCTGTCCCGGGAGTTCTGGATCGGCGCACTTTCTGGTCTCATCGACACCGATGGGCACGTTCGCATCCGTACCAACCCGAAGGGCACCCTCCACGCCTCCATCGAGTACGCCACGATCTCGGAGACAATGGCTTACCAGGTGGCCGACGCCCTTCAGCGGCTCGGCATGCAGAGCAACGTGCGCGCCCACCGGGCCCGCCCTGGCCGCTTCTCCAAAGCCGGCGTTCGGGCGAATGACATCCACATCGTGTCGGTCAACCGGGCGGCCTCAATCCGGCGAGCCAACGACGTCCTCGCGCTTCGGCACACAGTGAAGGCAGACCGGCTCGCGGAGGCAGCAGCTCTAATGCCGGCTACGCCTGTCGAGAACGTGGAACAGGACCGCATCGTCGGCATCAGCGAGCCCTTCGCCGCCCAGGTCTATTGCGTGGCGGTCGATCAGTCCTCGGCATTCGTCGCCAACGGCGTCGTAACGGGAAACTGCCTGCGGAACCTGCGCAACCTCGACCAGGCGGGCGTTTCCGACGAGGTCGCGGGCGTCGTGGCCGCGCGGCTGGCCGACCCGACCCAGGTCGCGGCGTCGCGGCAGCTTCCGATGCGGTTCCTGTCGGCCTACCGGGCCGTGCCGTCGCTTCGTTGGGCTTACCCGCTCGAGCAGGCGATCGGGCACTCGCTCGCGTCGGTCCCGGCGTTGCCCGGCCGCACGCTGGTGTTGGTCGACACCTCGTACTCGATGAATGCCGGTTTCAGTAAGGACGGGACGCTGCGGCGGTGGGACGCGGCGGTCATCTTCGGCGTCGCGCTCGCCCAGCGGTGCGCGGCCGCCGACGTGGTCTCGTTCTCCACGTCGACGAAGGTCTTCCCGCTCGTCGCGGGGGAGTCGTTGCTGCGCTCGATCGAGCGGTGGCAGGCCGGCGGGTTCTTCATGGGCAACGGCACGGACACCTCCGGTGCGCTCCGGCGGCACTTCGCCCGCCACGACCGGGTCGTGGTGGTCACCGACGAGCAGGCGGCGGCCGGCGGCAACGTCGACCGCGCGGTCCCGGCGTCGGTGCCGATGTTCACGTGGAACCTGGCCGGGTACCGCATGGGGCACGCGCCGTCCGGGTCGGGCAACCGGCACACCTTAGGCGGTCTGACCGACCAGGCGTTCCGGATGATCCCGCTGCTTTCGGCGGGTCGCGACGCCGACTGGCCGTGGGTGCGCGGATGAGCGTCTCCGGCGGCCGCGGGCTCACCGCGGCCGCCGGACTCAGGGGCTTACCGGCGGTGCTCCCGCTCGCGTACGCGGACGGTTGCCCTCACCAGGGACGTAAGACGACACCTGGGTGTCGCTTTTCGCGCGAGCTGACGGGTCAAGAGAGGTTTGTGGATCCTCCCGGCCGACCTCGGTCAAGCTGGACGGCCGCGATCCTGGGTCGTCGTCCATCGCCGGGCCCGACCTGCTCGGACGGGGACCGTTGGTGCGCTCGGCAGGATTCGAACCTGCGACCCTGGGCTTAGAAGACCCCTGCTCTATCCACTGAGCTACGAGCGCTTGGCGGATGTCGCACCCCGTGTCGGTCGAATTGACGGACAGCCAGGGCGTGACGATCTCGCCTGCACATATTAGGTTTCCACGCGTGCAGGTGACGAGCACCCGCTTTCTACCGCTCCTGGTGTCGACCGCTGATCGCTCGGTCGACGAGGGGCACGTGCTCGACGAGTTCACGGAGGGTATCGCCGTCGCCTACTCGTTCGGTCCTCCGTTCGGGGAGAGATTGGTCAGCTGGTCGGATCTTGATCGGTTGGCCATCAACCGGCGCACGCTGCGGCGGGTGGCCATCGACCACCTCTACGACAACCTGCGCAGGGCGCAGATTCACGGCCGGCCACCAGCGCTGATGCTCTCGTTCGAGGGCCTGGAGTCCAGCGTGCTGCTCGCCGAGGAGTTCTGGGAAGAGATCGCGCCGCGCGTACCCGGTGAGTTGGTCGTCGGGGTTCCGGCCCGGGATGTCGTGATTATCACCGGCAGCGAGTCACCGCCCGGGCTTAACAAGGCGCGGCGGGCGATCGAGCGGGTCTTCATGGCCGGCGACCGGCATCCGCTCAGCCGTGAGCTGCTGGTGTGGCGCCAGGGGGAGTGGCAGCCGCTGCTCGCCGGCCGGCGGCCCGGCCCCCGACCGCCGGAACCCGGCTGGAGAGGGGATCCGCGCGCCGCTCAGGGCTGGTCGGGGCCTCGGCCGGTCAGCTCGGCACCTGATCCTGCGCCGCCCCGGTGGCAGCCGCCGCGCCAGCGCCCGGAACCCGACTATCAAGATCCGGACTATCCGCCCCGCCGGCGCCCACCGCCGGACCCCCGTCAGTGGGAGTCACGTACGCGTCGATCCAACGCCCCACCTCAGTGAACAGGTGCTCGCGGGGCTTGGGTCCGGAGAGCGTGAGGTCGTGGAGCCCGCCGTCGATGCGGACCAGGGTGACGTGCTGGCCGAGCCGCGGCGCGTAGCGGACGATGTGCTCGACGTCGAGGACGGCATCGGCCACGTTGATGCTTTCGTGCCATTTCGCGCCGCGGAACGTGCGCGTCGAGCAGGCCACGAGGATCGGTGCCGGGATCTCGAGGCCGGCCCAGAGCTGGCGGTGCGCGGAGCGGATCGCACCGACCCAACCGGCGTAGATCGGGAATGCCTCGATCGGCTTCCAGGCCAGGTTGTAGTCCCACTCGCCGCGATAGTTGATGTGCAGGCTCTGCCCATAGAGGCTTTCGAGCCCACGGGGTACGGGTCGGCGCGGGCGGCGTCGGCCCAGGCGGGCGACGCCGGCGAGCGCGGGGCCGCGCATCAGCCAGGGCATGTTGAACTCGAAGAACGGACTGTTCAAGAAGAGACCATCGATCATTTTTCGGTCACGCCGGGCATGTGCCCACAGCGACGCGACCAGGCCACCGGTGGAGTGGCCGTTGACCAACAGCGTGTCGGCGCCGATCAACTTGGCGGCGATGTCTAGCTCGGTGAAGTACTCGCTGAGGTCGGTGGTGAAGTTCGGGGTCTGGTGCGGCAGCAGGCTGCGGCCGTAGCGGCGCAGGTCGATGGCGTGGAAGTCCCAGCCGCGGTCGACGTAAAAGTCGGCGAGGTGGGTCTGGAAGAAGTAGTCGACGAAGCCGTGCACGTAGAGGACGGCACGGCCGGTCGAGCGCTCGGTGCGCCGGCTGACCAGCGTCGCGATCAGTGGTCCCTCGTCGTCGTGACCGAGGTCGATGACCCGGCGCTCGTACGGCTTGCCGAGGACGTCTATCTCCACGTCTGTCACGCCCCGAATTTACCGCTCGCGTAGCACATCCGAACTTGATCGTTCGGTTTTCCACAGTCGGCCAGTTATCCACAGCCGTCAGTCCGTCCCGTGGCGTCTGCCTTGCCTCTCCGCGAGGCTGGTGCTCCGAGTCGACTCGCCCGCTGTTCAGCCGTCTTGTGGAGATGATGATGTTCGATACTTATGTAACTTTAGTCGGGAATGTCTTGACCGCGCCCGAGTGGCGCCGCACCACCAAGACCAACACGCTCGTGGCCAGCTTCCGGGTCGCGTCGACGGCTCGCCGCTTCGACCGTGACAACGACCGCTGGGTCGACGGAAACAGCCTTCGGGTACGCGTGACCTGCTGGAGGCGGCTCGCGGAGGGGATCGCGTCCTCGGTGATGACCGGCGATCCGGTCGTGGTGGTCGGCCGCCTCTACACGCGCGACTGGGCCGACGGCGAGGGCAACAACCGCACGTCGTACGAGGTGGAGGCCGTCGCCGTCGGCCATGACCTGTCCCGGGGCAAGGCCCGGTTCATCCGCACCCGTGGCGCCGGCGCGACCAGCGAGCTCGATGACGACGAGGGCGCGATGCGGGCCCGCGGCGAGCCGACCGAGGAGGTCGCCGACGACGACGTGCCGGCCCGCTACGGCGACAGTGCCGAGCTGTTCGACGACTCGGAGTTGGCCGACCTGCCCGCCGCCATACCTGAGGAGGAGCCGGTGCCGGCCTGACTGCTGTTGGCCGCCGTCTTGCTGTTGCCCAGCACGGCGGCCAACACCGTGCCGAGGTAGGCCTCGAGCGCGGGACCCTGCGGCACCGCTTCCGGGATTCGGACGACGAGCTGGATGTGGCCGAGATAGGTGGCGTACGCGAACAGCGCCCGGCGTTCGGCCTCGGCCTGGTCGAAGCCGAGCGCGGTGAGCTGCGCGGTGATGTAGGCGGTCCGCCGGGCCACGGCCCGGCGCATCGCCGGCGCCACCGCCGGGTGGTCGGCCGCGGCGTGCAGATGCACCTCGACCGGCGCCCGCTCCGAGGCGGTCACCGCGACGAACAGCGCGCGCAGGCGGGCGGTCGGATCGGCTTCCGCGTCGACGGTGCGCAGGATCGCGTCGGTGTACGTCTCGTCCCAGCTACTCAGGGCGGCCGCGAGCAGGGCGTCCCGGTTGGCGAAGTGCCAGTAGAAGCTGCCCTTGGTGGTGCCGAGCCGGGCGGCGAGGGGCTCGACCGCCACGCCGGCCAGGCCCTGCTCGCCGATCGCGGTGAGCGCCGCGGCGGTCCAGTCATCGCGTCCAAGACGGGGTTTACGCACAGCCATACGCTACCGTATGGTCTCTCCATACGGTTCCGTATGGAGGAGGCCTCATGGACCATGACGTGATCGTCGTCGGCACCCGGGCAGCCGGTGCCGCGACCGCGATGCTGCTGGCCCGGGCGGGGCTGCGCGTGCTGGCCGTCGACCGCGCGCGCTTCCCGAGCGACACCCTCTCGACGCACCAGGTGCAGGTGCCCGGCATCGCCCGGCTGCGGCGGTGGGGCGTGCTCGACCGGATCGCGGCAGTGACGCCGGCGGTGCCGACGGTCCGGGTCGACGCCGGCCGCCGGGCGGTGCTGCACGGGCACTATCCGGCGGTCGACGGGGTCGGTGCGCTCTATGGGCCGCGCCGCACGCTGCTCGACGCGGCCCTGGTCGACGCCGCCCGAGAGGCGGGCGCCGAGGTCCGCGAAGGCTTCGCGGTCGAGGAGTTGACCCGCGAGGCCAACGGCCGGATAACCGGCATCCGCGGCAGAGAACGCGGGGAGGGGAGGGGGAGGGCCCCCTCAACCAGCCGGATCACCGCAACGGCCCGGCTGGTGATCGGTGCCGACGGCAAGCGATCCACGATCGCCGAGGCGGTCGGCGCGACCAGCTACCACGTGCGGCCGCCGGCGACGTTCGCGTGCTACACCTACTGGTCCGGGGTCGACCTGCCGGTTGGCGAGATCCACGTCCGGCCCGGGCTGACCGTTCCGGCGTTCCCCACCAACGACGGGCTCGCGATGGTCGCGCTGTTCGCGCCGCTGGCCGACTTCGACCGGTTCCGGGCCGATCCGGGGGCGAGCTACCAGGCCGCGCTCGACCGCTGCGGCGGTGACCTCGGCGACCGCGTCCGGTCAGGGGTCCGGGCCGAGCCGTTCCGGCTGGCGCCCGACGTGCCGAACCAGTTCCGGGCGGCGCACGGCCCGGGGTGGGCACTGGTCGGCGATGCCGGCGTGGTGATGGACCCGGTCGCGGGTCAGGGCATCAGCAACGCCTTCCGGGATGCCGAGATCCTCGCGGCGGCGATCGTGCGGGGCCTCGGGTCCGGCGGCCGGCTCGACGACGCGCTCGCCGGCTACCAGCGGGAGCGCGATGCCGCCGCACTGCCGATCTACCAGATGACCAGGTCCCTGGCCACGCTGCGGGTCTCGGCCGCGCAGCGGCTGCTGCTGGCCGCGATCGCCGACGACCCGGCGGAGACCACGCGCTTCCTCAGCGTGCTGGCCGGGGCCGACCGCTACGACGAGTACCTGCGCGCCGGAAACGTGCTCGGCCGGCTCAGCACCGGCGTCGGGCGCCGGCTGTGCCGGCGACCGGTCCGCGCTGCCCAGATAAAGCGTCGGCGTGTCAGGCCGGCCTCGGCTCAAGCGGCGCCAGACCACCCGAAAGCGGCGCCGGCGCTACCCGCGAGGGAGAACCGGGGGTGACCAGCCATGTTGTGCTCCGAAATGGGCGACGCGTCAGGGTGGATTACGCATCTCCTGTCCGCTTCCGAACGTGCGGTTGCGTCTAGGCTGCCGGAATGGAAACGACCCGCAGCCGGCCCGAGGTCATCGTCGTCGGGCTCGGCACGATGGGCGCGGCGGCCGCATACCACCTGGCGAGCCGTGGAATTCGGGTGTTGGGAATCGACCGGTTCACGCCGCCGCACGGGCGCGGTGAGCACGCCGGCGGTTCGCGGATCATTCGTCAGGCGTACGCCGAGGGTCATGCCTATGTGCCCCTCGTGCTGCGCGCCTACGAGCTCTGGGATCAGCTCGGCGAGTTGGCCGGCGTCGAGCTGATGACGCAAACCGGCGGGCTGATGGTGGGCCGTGAGGACTCCACTCAGGTGTCCGGTGCGTTGGCGTCCGCGCGCGCCCATTTCCTGGACCACGAAGTGCTCGACGCCGAGACGATCCGGCGGCGGTTTCCGGCCTTCAATCCGGCGGACGACGAGGTCGGGCTCTACGAGCGGGCCGCCGGCATCATCCGCCCCGAGGCCGCGATCAGCGCACACCTGCGACTGGCCGAGCTGTCCGGCGCCGAGTTGCGCTACGGCGCGACCGCCAGCGGCTGGGACGCCACCGCCGACGGGGTGAGCGTGCGGGTCGACGGCGACACGATCGAGGCCGACCGGCTCGTCGTCTGCCCTGGGCCGTGGGCGGCCGACCTGCTCCAGATGCGCGGCACGCCGGTCACGCTGGAGAGCCGCTTGCAGCACTACTGGCTGCCGTCGGACGTCTTCGCCATCGGGCGGTGCCCGGTCTGGATCTGGGAACCGTCCGACGACCAGGTGGGGTACGGCATACCCGCGTTCGCGCCGCCCGCCGACCTGCACGACCTGGGGCCGGGGGTGGGTGCCGTGGTCAAGGCCGCGTTCCACACCGGCGAGCGGCCGGCGGACGCCGAGCTCGGCGCACCCTCGGCGACACCCGACGACCTGTCGACGATGCTGTCGTGGCTGGCCGGGCGGCTGCCGGCGCTGGCCGACGCCAAATACCTCGAGGCCAAGCCCTGCCTCTACACGATGACACCGGACAGCGACTTCATCCTCGGCCCGCACCCGGAGGCCTCCACGGTGACCCTCGCGGCCGGCTTCTCCGGGCACGGCTTCAAGTTCGCCCCGGTCATCGGCGAGATCCTCGCCGACCTGGTCCAGACCGGCCACACGCTGCACAACATCGACCAGTTCGCGCCGGGTCGGTTCACCGCGAAGGCCGCCTGAGGCGGTCCCCGAGGCGGCCACGAGCCGGCCGCTAGGGTGATCATGTGGGATGGCTGGCGGTGGATCGGGTGGCGCTCGGCGGGCGGGTGGCAGACGCCGCCGGGCTGTTGGCCGGGTACGGGCTGGACGCGTTGCTCGGTGACCCGCGCCGGTTCCATCCGGTTGCCGGGTTCGGCACCCTCGCGCAGCGCCTGGAACGCCGGGTCTACCGCGACAACCGGCGCGCGGGGGCCGCGTACACGCTGATTGCCGTCGGTGCGCCCGCGGCGCTCGGTGTGGCGGCGGCGCTCGCCACACGCGGGCACCCCGTGTCCCGTTTCGTCGTGACCGCGGCGGCGACCTGGACCGTCCTCGGCGGGCGGACGCTGCGTGCCGAGGGGCGACGGATGGCCGGCTATCTGCGCGGCGGCGACCTGCCGGGTGCGCGCGGGCGGCTGAACTACCTGTGCGGCCGCGATCCGGCCGCGCTCGACGAGGCGGAACTGGCCCGGGCGACCGTCGAATCGGTTGCCGAGAACACCTCCGACGCGGTCGTCGCGCCGCTCTGGTGGGGTGCGGTCGCGGGCGTGCCGGGGCTGCTGGCCTACCGCGCGGCGAACACCCTGGACGCGATGGTGGGTCACCGGTCGGCGCGGTACGCCCGGTTCGGCACCCCGGCGGCAAGGCTCGACGACGTGCTCAACCTCGGCCCCGCCCGGCTGACCGCGCTGCTGACCGTCGCGGCCGCGCCGCAGGTGCGGGGTCGGCGTGCGGAAGCCCTGCGGGTCTGGCGGCGCGACCGGGCCGACCACCCGAGCCCCAACGCCGGCCAGTGCGAGTCTGCGATGGCCGGCGCGCTCGGGGTCCGGCTCGGCGGGCGCAACGTCTACTTCGGACGCAGCGAGACCAGGCCGTACCTCGGTGACGGGCCGCGTCCCGACTTCCGCCACATCAGCCGGGCCGCGAAGCTGTCGGGGACGGTCGGGCTCGCCTCGGTCGCGCTCGCGGCGGCCGCCGCCTTCGCCCGTCCTCGACGTCGACCCCGAGCGGTGGTCGGCCGATGAACGGCGGCCTGCTGGTCGCCGGCACCACCTCCGACGCCGGCAAGAGCGTCGTCACCGCCGGCATCTGCCGCTGGTTGCGCCGGCAGGGCGTACGCGTGGCGCCGTTCAAGGCCCAGAACATGTCCAACAACTCGGCCGTCGTGGTCGGGCCGGACGGGCGCGGCGGCGAGATCGGGCGGGCGCAGGCGATGCAGGCCGCCGCCTGTGGGATACCGGCCGACGTGCGCTTCAACCCGGTGCTGCTCAAGCCCGGCAGCGACCACTCCAGTCAGGTCGTCGTGCTCGGCGAGGCGGTGGACCGGGTCGACGCCGGCAACTTCCGCGCGCTCAAGTCCCGGCTCGCCGGCACGGTCTTCGCGACCTTCGACCAACTGCGCACCGAGTACGACGTGATCGTGTGCGAAGGCGCCGGGAGCCCTGCGGAGATCAACCTGCGGGACAGCGACTTCGTCAACCTCGGCCTCGCCCGGCACGGCCGCCTGCCCACCGTGGTGGTCGGCGACATCGACCGCGGCGGTGTCTTCGCCGCCATGTTCGGCACGGTCGCGCTGCTCGACAAGGCCGACCAGGACCTCGTCGCCGGGTTCGTCGTCAACAAGTTCCGCGGCGACCGCGGGCTGCTCCAGCCGGGCATCGACATGCTGGAGCGGGTCACCGGTCGGCCGACGTACGGCGTGCTCCCGTGGCATCTCGATCTCTGGTTGGACGCCGAGGACTCGCTCGCCTACGGCAGCACGCTCGGGCGACCGGCGGCGCCGCACGGCAGCGAATGGCTCGACGTGGCCGTGGTGCGGCTGCCGCGCGTCTCCAACGCGACTGACGCCGAGGCGCTGGCGACCGAACCCGGCGTGCGGGTGCGGCTGACCATCGAGCCGGCCGACGTCGCCGCGGCCGACCTGGTCGTGCTGCCGGGCAGCAAGTCCACCGTGGACGACCTGCGCTGGCTGCGGGAGACCGGGTTGGCCGACGTGATCAGTCGCCGGGCCGCGACGGGACGGCCCGTGCTCGGCATCTGCGGTGGCTACCAGATGCTGGCGCGCGCCATCCACGACGACGTCGAGAGCGGCCGGGGCACCGTCGACGGGCTCGGCCTGCTGCCCATCGAGGTCACCTTCGACCCCCGCAAGACCGTGACGCTCGCGTCGGGCACGGCCGAGGGCGGCGTGCCGGTGCGCGGTTACGAGATCCATCACGGGTACGTGTCCGCGGGCGCGCCCCCGGCACCGCTGCTGACCTATCTGGACGGTCGGCCGGAGGGCGCCCGGGACGGTGCGGTGTTCGGTACGCACTGGCACGGCGCCTTCGAGTCCGACGCGTTCCGCCGCGGTTTCCTCGCCGAGGCGGCGCGGCTGGCGGGCCGGACCGGCTTCGCACCGGCTCCTGACACGGTGTTCGCCGCTGTCCGGGAGCGCACCCTGGACCTGCTCGGCGACCTGGTCGAGGAACACCTCGACACGGACGCGCTGTGGCGGCTGGTCGAGCGGGGAGCGCCGGACGGGCTGCCGTTCGTGCCGCCCGGCGCACCGTGAGGGCGTCCACTTTCGACGGTGTCGCGCGGCGGATCCTGCGGCGGCGGCCGAGGCTGGGGCAGACCCGGCTGGTCGCGGTCGATGGCCCGAGCGGTGCGGGCAAGACCGTGTTCGCCGAACGGCTCCGGGCCGCTCTCGGCGACGTTCCCTTGGTTCACACCGACGACTTCCTCGACGGGTGGGACGACCAGTTCGCCTATTGGGAACGGCTCGACGAGTTGGTGCTGGCGCCGTTGCGGTCGGGTCGGGCGGGCCGGCATCGCCGCTACGACTGGGAACGGGGTGCGTTCGTCGGTCCGTGGGTTCCGGTGCCGGCGGCGCCCGTGGTCGTGCTGGAGGGTTTCGGGTCGATGCGGGCCGGGTCTGAGCTGACGTTCGCCATCTTCGTGACCGCGCCCGGCCGGTTGCGTCTTCGGCGGTCCCTGGAGCGCGACGGTGCCGGGACCCGTCCCGACCTGCTGCGCTGGCGTCGCCGCGAGAACCGCCATTTCGCCGAGGACCGGACCGCGGCGCACGCGGACGTCGTGGTGTCCGGTGTCTGGCACAAGGAGCCAGTCCTGCTCGACCGGTGATCGGTGCGGTGTCGTCCACAGGGGTTGACCCGCGTGCTCCTTCGTGCGTCGGTCGCACGGTCGCGCGTATCCCCTGGGAGGCTTTGCTGATCTTGGGCTCGCGGGGTCTGATCTAGTCGTCGGGATGTGGATATCCGACCGGTCAGTGGTTATCCACAGGCATAGACGCACGCCGTGCCGTGGTGCACGCTGGTTGAACGACAGGCAGCGGCGACCCGGGGGAGCCCATGACCAGTTCCGAGCAGGGTGACGCGCTTCCCGTGCGCCGCCGCGTGGTGCTGACCGGCATCAGCTCACGCGCCTGGGAGCATCCGGCCGACCGGGGCGCGCTGACCGCGTTACGCGAGCTACGCGGCTTCGATGACGTGGTCAAGGCGTTCTTCGGCATGTGGAACGAGCGCGGGTTCCGGCTGACCTACCTGGCATCGTCGATCCGGGTCGACCACCGGCAATATCCCCGGGTCTACACGCTCTACACCGAGGCCGCCCAGACGCTCGACCTTCCTGAGCTACCCGAGTTGTTCGTGCGGCAGTCGCCGATGATCGGGGGCCAAGCGATCGGGCTCGACAAGCCGTTCATCGTGCTCAACTCGGGCGCGATCCAACAGCTCGACGACGAAGAGCTACGGACCCTGCTCGGGCACGAGATCGGCCACGTGCGCAGCGGGCACGCCGTCTACAAGACGATCCTGATGATCCTGACCCGGTGGGCGGCCAACCTGAGCTGGCTGCCGGTCGGCGCGATCGCGCTGCGGGCGATCATCGCGGCGATGCTGGAGTGGTGGCGCAAGGCCGAGCTTTCCGCCGACCGCGCCGGCCTGCTAGCCAACCAGGACCCGGCGGCCGCGCTGCGGCTGCTGATGAAGCTCGCCGGCGGCGGCGACCTCAGCCAGATCGACACGGCGGCGTTCCTGGAACAGGCGGCCGACTACGACGGCGGCGGCGACCTGCGTGACAGCTTCCACAAGATCCGGATGACCGCGTGGAGCAGCCACCCGGTCCCGGTCGCCCGCGCCGCCGATCTGCGCCGCTGGATCGACTCCGGCGAATACGCCCGGATCCTCGGCGGCGAATACCCGCGGCGCGACGACGACCGCGACGCCAGCGTCAGCGAAGAGATCAAGGCCGCCGCCGCGTCCTACCGTGACGCGTTCGGTCGCACCCAGGACCCACTGGTCGGCCTGCTCCGCCGGCTCGGCGACGGTGCCAGTGACCTGGGCGACTGGGCCGGCACCGGCGCGGCCCGGGCACGCACCTGGGTGTCCAACGCCGCCGACGCCGCCGGGCGGGCCGCCCGAGGGCCGCAGGCCCGCCCCGAGGACCCGACTCCGAACGGCGGGTGAGCGCCTGATCTGGGGCGGCTTACGATCACGGGATGACGGCTGCCATCCCCACCGAGTCCGAGCTGCGCGCTGCGATCGAGCGCGAGATGCCCGGCGTCCGTGCCGACCTCGAACGGCTGATCCGCATCCCCGGCATCGCCTTCGATGGCTTCGACTTCAGTCAGGTCGAGCGCTCCGCCGAGGCGGTGGCCGAGCTGCTGCGCGGCTGTGGCCTCGACGTATCGATCGTGCGCAACGGCGGGCAGCCCGCGGTGATCGGTCACCGCCCGGCTCCCGAGGGCGCGCCGACCGTGCTGTTGTACGCGCACCACGACGTCCAGCCGGTCGGTGACCTCTCGCTCTGGAAGTCCGAGCCGTTCGAGCCCACCGAGCGCGACGGGCGGCTCTACGGCCGCGGTGCGGCCGACGACAAGGCCGGCGTGATGGCGCACGTCGCCGCGCTGCGGGCGTTCGGCGACGCGCTGCCGGTCGGCGTCGTCGTGTTCGTGGAGGGCGAGGAGGAGTTCGGCTCGGAGTCGCTGGGCGGGATGCTGGAGCAGTACCGCGACACGCTGCGCTCCGACGTCATCGTGATCGCGGACTCGGGCAACTGGGACATCGGGGTGCCGTCGCTCACCACCTCGCTGCGCGGGCTGGTCAACTGCTTCGTCGAGGTACGCGTGCTGGAGGCGGCCGTGCACAGCGGCATGTTCGGCGGCGCGGTGCCCGACGCGCTGACCGTGCTGTCGCGGCTGATCGCCACCTTCCACGACGCGGCGGGCGACGTGGCGATCGCCGGCCTGGCATCCCGTGACACGGCGGTCGTCGACTACCCCGAGGACCGGCTGCGGGAAGAGGCCGGGTTGATCGACGGGGTTACCTTCATCGGCACCGGGCGGCTCACCGACCGGATCTGGAACCACCCGACGGTCTCCATCCTCGGCATCGACGCGCCGCCGACCGCGGGCGCGCCCAACGCGCTGATTCCCACCGCCAAGGCCAAGGTCAGCGTGCGGCTGGCACCGGGTGAGGACCCGAAGCACGCGTACGCGGCGATCATCGAGCACGTCGAGAAGCACACCCCTTGGGGCGCGGTCGCGTCGGTGGTGCTGGAGTCCGACGGCCTGCCGTGCGAGATCGACACCAGCGGGCCGATGTTCGCCGCCGGCCGCTCGGCGTTCCGGGCCGCCTGGGACGGCGTCGAGCCGGTCGACATGGGCGTCGGCGGCTCGATCCCGTTCATCGCCACGTTCCAGGAGATGTTCCCGGAGGCGGCCATCCTGGTCACGGGCGTCGAGGACCCCAACTCGAAGGCGCACGGCCCCAACGAGAGCCTGCACCTGGCCGAGTTCCAGCGGGTCTGCCTGGCGGAGGCGCTGCTGTTCGCCAACGTGGCGGAGGCCGCGCGCGGCACGGCTGGGTGACTCTTCGATCTCTGGGCCTCTTTTGTCAGAGGTATGCCCTACGCTATCGAACATGAGTACGAACGAGGCCATCACGCGGCTCGGCGCCGCGGTCAGTGCACTGGGAGACCTTGATGTCTCCGCGTGGTCGGAGGAGGCCCTCCGCGAACAGCTCGGCGAGCTGTCGGTGAACCTATGCGCCCTCGACGCCCTGCTCGCCAAGGTCGCCGACGGCGTTCGCGCCCGCGGCCTACGGATCGAAGAGCCGGTCGCCGCCTGACCCGTTCGGGGGTCGGCCCTGGCCGACCCCCGACGATCGGGAAATCTGTCGCACCCGCTCGCTAACGTCGGCCCATGGATTGGAAGATTGAGCTCGTAGCCATCCCTGTGACCGACGTCGACAGAGCCAAGTCGTTCTACGTCGACCAGTGCGGCTTCAACGCCGACCACGACCACCAGGTCAACCCTGACCTGCGCTTCGTGCAGCTGACCCCACCCGGCTCTGCCTGCTCCGTCGTCCTGGGCACCGGCGTCACCGAGATGGCGCCCGGCTCCCAGAAGGGCCTGCAGGTGGTCGTGGCCGACGCCGCCAAGGCCCGCGAGGAGCTCCTCAGCAAGGGCGTCGACGCGAGCGAGGTCGACATCCAGGCGTGGGGCCACTTCGTCTACTTCGCCGACCCGGACGGCAACACCTGGTCGCTCCAGCAGATGCCACCCCGGGGCTGATCGGCACCGCCTGCGTAGTTGCCGGGCCTGGGCGAGACCGCGGGGGTTGGTGTCCGCGGGCTGGCGGTGTCTGCCCGCTGGACGCACGACGCGCGCCCGCGGCGCCGCTGCTGGCGCCTGCCCAGGGGCGGGCGCGCGGCATGGGTACGCGCGGCGGCGGGTTTGTGGTGAGTCGGCCGCGTTGAGCGCCGTGGCGGGCCCGTGCCTCGTCGGCAGCGCGCGGTCTGTGGCCGGTGTGGCCGTGGCCGCCTGCGGTCTGCAGTGGGGTGTGGCCGTGGCCGCATTCGGGCGCAGGCGGTCGATGTGCGTGCGGTGCGGTGGCCGCGAGCGGTCGTCGGCGGGGCGGTCGTTTTGCGGACCATGGCGGCGCGCTTGTGGCGAGGCGACCGCGCGTGCGTCCGGCGCAGCGTGGGCGGGTGGGCAATGGGGCTGTCCAGCAGGCTTGTAGCTGCGGGATGCCGGCCCGTGGGCCGGCATCCCCGTGGCTGCCGCCGGCGGGCGGTGTTGCGTTGATCGGTGCGGGCCTCGAAGGTCTCGGTCCGTCGGTGTCGGCGAGGTCGGTCGGGTTCGGTGGCCGACGGTTGTCGTACCCGGGTGTCAGGATGTGGAGATGCTGTTCGCAGATCTTGCCGCGACCTCCGCAGGGGTGGCGGCCACCTCGAAGCGGCTCGCCAAGGTCGATCTGCTCGCGGCCGCTCTCCGTGCGCTCGAGCCCTCCGAGGTCGAGGCGGGGTCGGCCTACCTCGCGGGTGAGTTGCGGCAGCGGCAGACGGGGGTGGGCTATGCGGGCCTACGCGACCTGCCGCCACCGGCGGAGCAGCCGTCGTTGACTGTCGGGGCGGTCGACGCGGCCATCGCGGAGATCTCCGCGGTCAGCGGGAGCGGCTCGCAGGCGCGGCGCAAGGGCCTGCTGGGTGCGTTGTTCGCCGCCGCCACCGTCGACGAGCAGCGGATGTTGCGTGGCCTGTTCAGCGGTGAGCTGCGGCAGGGTGCGCAGGCGGGGCTGCTCGCCGACGCGATCGCGCGGGCCGCCGACGTGCCGGGGCCGACTGTGCGGCGGGCGCTGCTGCTGGTCGGTGACTTCAAGACCGTCGCGGTCGCGGCGCTCGAGGGCGGGGTGGGCGCGCTCTCCGAGTTCACCCTGCGGGTGGGGCGGCCGCTCGCGCCGATGTTGGCGTCCAGCGCGCCGAGTGTCGACGAGGCGCTCGGTGCCACCGGGGTGCCGGCCGCCGTCGACGTGAAGCTCGACGGGATTCGCATCCAGGTGCACCGCTCCGGCGACGACGTGGCGGTGTTCACCCGCAGCCTCGACGAGATCACGCCGCGGCTGCCCGAGGTGGTGGCGGCGGTGCGTTCGCTGTCCGCGCGGGACATCGTGCTCGACGGTGAGGCGATCGGGATCGACGCCGACGGGCGGCCGAGGCCCTTCCAGGAGACCGCGAGTCGGGCGGCGACCCGGGGGGCGCGGCGCGGCGCTCCCACGGCGCCGGCCGCTGACGGGGTGACGCTGACGCCGTACTTCTTCGACGTCCTGCACATCGACGGCGCGGACCTGCTCGACGCACCGGGTGTCGAGCGTTGGGCGGCGCTCGAGGCGGCCCTGCCGGAGTCGCTGCGGGTGCCGCGGACCATGGTCGAGCGGCCTGAGCAGGCGCAGGAGTTCTACGCGAAGGCGCTCGACGCCGGCCACGAGGGCGTGGTGGTGAAGGCGGCGACCGCCGCCTACGACGCCGGGCGGCGTGGTGCCGCCTGGGTCAAGGTCAAGCCGCGGCACACGCTCGACCTGGTCGTGCTGGCGGTCGAGTGGGGCAGCGGGCGGCGCACGGGCTGGTTGTCCAACTTGCACCTCGGCGCGCGCGATCCGCGTACCGGCGGGTTCGTCATGCTCGGCAAGACCTTCAAGGGGTTGACCGACGAGTTGTTGCGCTGGCAGACCGAGCGGTTCCAGGAACTGGCCGTCGACAAGGGCGACTGGGTGGTCCGGGTCCGGCCCGAGCAGGTCGTCGAGATCGCCTTCGACGGGGTGCAGACCAGCCCGCGCTACCCGGGCGGCGTGGCGTTGCGGTTCGCGCGTGTGCTGCGCTACCGCGACGACAAGACGGCCGACGAGGCCGACACGATCGACACCGTGCTGGCCATCCACGCCGGGCGGCCGATCACGCCGTGACCGCCGACGGGTCAGTGCAGGTCGGCGGCGACGAACGACCAGACCTCCAGGTCGACCCGGTCGCTGTGTACGTGGCCGGCGTTGCGCAGCAGCCCCTCGTAGCTGAAGCCGGCCTTCTCCGCCACCCGCCGCGACGCCGTGTTGCCCGGTGCGACGCGGAGCTCGATGCGCTGGAAGCCGTGCTCCAGGATCAGCGCGATCGCGAGCGCGTCGACCGCCTCCGGCGCGACGCCGAAGCCACGGGCCTCGGGTGCGACCGCGTACGAGATCTCGGTGACCTTGGCACCCCAGTCGGTGCGTTTGGTCCAGAGGCAGCCGACCAACCGGTCGTCCTCACGCCGGACGATGCCGTAGTGGTCGCCCGCGCCGCTGTCGCGCCGTTCCTGGGCCATCTCCGTGCACCACGAGGTGCCGTCGATCTGGCCGAAGTCGCGTGGAAAGGGCAGCCAACGCTGGGTCTGCTTGTCCGCGAAGATCTCCGTGACCGGCTTGGCGTCGTCGTCGGCGAGCTGGCGCACGTGCACCCGCGGCGTCGAGACCCGCAGCACCGGAAACTTGCGCAGCGGAAGTTGGCCCCTCACACGATCCCCCCGTCTTCGTCCCGCATCCGCCCGCCGCCGCCCTGACGCGGCGGTTGTGGCGCCCGCACCTGCACCGCCGGCACCTCGGCCGTGCCACCGTCCAGCGCCCCGTCGACCGATGCCCGTCCCGACAACGTCTGGTCGCTGCCACCGGGTCCGGGCTGCCCACCCGTGACCGGCGCCACTACCCACTGGCCAGTCGGCCGGCCGTCAGCAGGGTGCCGACCGCCCGCTAGTTGCTGCGGCCCACCGCCGTCGTTCGGCGAGCCGAAACCGCCGTGGCTCGGCGCGGCCGGCGCCGGGAACGGGGAGGGCTGACCCGCAGGTCCGTAGCCGCCGCCAGGCGACGGGAACGGTGCCGCCTGGCCGCGGGCATCGGTAACGGCTGGCCCGTAGCCGTCGCCATGAGCGGAGTTTGTCGGCGGCTGCCCTGGGGACACCGGCGGGCCGAACCCGCCGCCCGGCGCCGGGAAGGGTGCCGCCTGGCCGCGGGCATCGGTAACGGCTGGCCCGTAGCCGTCGCCATGAGCGGAGTTTGTCGGCGGCTGCCCTGGGGACACCGGCGGGCCGAACCCGCCGCCCGGCCACTCGGACGCGGCCGGTCCGTTCGGAGCGAAGCCGCCGCCAGCCCACTCGGACCCTGCTGGGTCACCCTCACCGAACTCGCCCCCGTACGCGGGGACGCTCGAGACCGCTCCCGGAGCCCCGCGCTGGTCGAAGCCGCCATCGAGGGCAGGCATCCCCGACGGTTGACCGGCCGACCCGCCACCACGCGCGGCGAAGGGCGGCGGCGATCCAGGAGACGCGGAGCCGTACGCCGGCAAGCCCGAAGCCGGGCCAGGACCGAAACCGCCCGCGGACGCCGGAGCGCTCGAACCGCCCCCGTCGCCCGGAACCGGCGTCGGCCCACCACCCGCCCGCACCGGCGAACCGAACCCACTGCCGACCTCAGGCCGGCCGCCCCGACCCACCGGGAACCCGAACTCGGCACCACCCGGCCGACGCGGTTCGACCGCGTCCGCCGGCGGCACGGGCTCGCCGGGCGGCATCACGTAGCCGTCGCCCATCGACGCGCCGGCCCGCGCGCCCGGAACTCCGGCGAACCCGAAACCGTCGGTCACCTGCTCGACAGCGTCGAACCCGCGTCCATCGGTCGGGTCGTCGCCGGCCTCGGTCAGCGGTGGCACGACCCGCAGGCGGGGCGGATTGGAAGCGGACGGCGCCTCGTTGGTCTCGGCGGCCGAAACGCTAGCCGGCACGGCCCGCAGCCGCGGTGCACCCTCCGCGGGGGAAGTGCCGTAGTCGAGCGCGCCGACCTCGTCCCGCGGCCCGCCGACCACCGGCACGGGACCGGTCGGCTGCGCCCAGGAGCCGGCGGGCGTCGGCCCGTCGCCGGGCCGGGCCGCCAGCACCAGCCGGCGGGCGATCTCCGGGAAGCCGGCCCAGTGCAGGCTGAGCTGCGACGCGTGGACCCGGCGCCAGACGAAGCCCTCGGGCGTGCCGTTGTTCCAGGTCCATGCGGGTGTCTGGCCGGCCCGCGGGTTGACCACCCCGCGGTGCTGCTTGTAGCCGACCACCCGGGCGCCGACCTCGGCCACCGCGGTGGTCGAGCGCGCGGTCGCGTCGCGGTAGCCGACGATCATCTGGTCGCCGGTGCTGCCGGTCGCGTCGAGCACGCCGCACATCGGGCGCCCGTCGAACGACTGGGCGAGCCAGAGCAGGCCGGCGCCTTCGGCGACCACCGGGCGGCCGGAACGGGCGAGGTCGGCCACGTCCGCGCAGAGCCGGCGGTTGGCGGACAGCTCCTCCGCGTACGCCTCCGGAAGTGCACCCCCGATGACCAGGGCGTCGGTGCCCTCGGGCAGCAGTTCGTCGCGGAGTGGGTCGACGGGGACGACCGTGGCGCCGGCGGCTTCCAACAGTTCGCGCGTCTCCGCGTACGTGAAGGACAGCCCGGAGCCGCCCGCGAGCGCGACGATCGGGCGGCGGCCGACCAGGACGGCGGCGGTGTCGTCCGGGGCGAGCGCCAGCTCACTGGCCGGTGACCAGGGCGTCGCCGGCAGGTTGGGCGCGGAGTGGGCGAGCGCGAGCAGGCCGTCGAGGTCGACGGCGCCGGCGATCGACTCGCCGAGGCGGCGGATGCCGCGCAGCGCCTCGACCTCACGGTGCAGCACCGGGACCACGCCCTCGTGCCGCGGGGGCAGCGTGGACGGCAGGTCGCGGCGGCGCAGCGCACCGTAGACCGGCACGCCGATGTCGTCGAGCGCCTCGCGGAGCAGTTGCTCGTGGCGGTCGGAGGCGACCCGGTTGAGGATCACACCCCCGAGCCAGGTCAACTCGTCGTACGCGCGGAAGCCGTGCACCAGCGCCGCCACCGACTGGCCCATGGCGCCGACGTCGACGACCATGATCACGGGGGCGCGGAGGGCGGCGGCGACGCCGGCGGTGGAGTCGGTCTCGACCCGGCCGGCGAGGCTGTCGAAGAGGCCCATCGTGCCCTCGACGACGGCGATGTCGGCGCCTTGCGCCGCGTGCGCGAACAGCGGGGCCACCCGGTGCGCGCCGACCAGCCGGGGGTCCAGGTTGCGCCCGGGGGTGCCGGCGGCGGCGCCGAGATAGGCCGCGTCGGTGTGGTCGGGGCCGACCTTGAACCCGACGGCGGACAGGCCGCGGCCGGCGAACGCGGCGAGCAGCCCGACCGCCAGCGCGGTCTTGCCGTGGCCGGACGACGGCGCGCTGACCACCACCCGGGGCACGGCGGACATCGGCGACTCCTCGGCGGAAAAAGGTGAGCCGTCCGACGATACCTAATGCGCCCGACAACATCAGGCTGACGACACATCGACGAATCTGGTACGCGGGGTGACCGCCCAGAAATCCCGTCATACCCCCGCAGTAGCCTCTTGGCGTGTACCGGTTCCTGCTGACCCCCCGCTGGCTGGGCTTCCTCGCGCTCGCGCTGGTCGCCGCCACGGTGATGGTGCTGCTCGGCAACTGGCAGCACGGGCGTTACGAGCTGCGCAAAAGCGTCAACCACCGGATCGACGTGACGGGCACCGCTACGCCGGTGGCGCTGGACACGGTGGTCACGCCGGGTGGCACCACCGGCACTCCGGGTCCGGGGCCGCGCTCCACGTCCGAGTGGACCCGGGTGACGGTCACGGGGCGCTACGACCCGGCCAACGTGGTCCTCGTCCGTGGCCGCACCGTCGACAACAAGGTCGGCTTCGAGATCGTCACCCCGCTCCGACTATCCGACGGGTCGGCGGTGCTGGTCGACCTGGGCTGGGTGCCGGCGGTGCCGGGTGGCGGCGCCTACGCACAGCCCACCGTGCCGCCGATCCCGACCGGCCAGGTCACCGTGACCGGCGCGGTCAAGCTCTCCGAGAGCCGCGGCACGGCGGTCGACCGCGCCGAGGGCAAGCTGGAGACCCGGCGCATCGCGGTGCCACCGATCGCGGCTGAGCTGCCCTACCCGGTGCGCGGCGCGTTCGTGCAGCTCGACCACCAGGTGCCGACGGCCGACGCGGGTTTCACGGCGGTCCCGCCGAACTACGAGAACGACTGGCTCAACCTCGGCTACACGGTCCAGTGGTGGCTATTCGGCGTGATGACGCTGTTCGCGTTCGGCTGGGCCGCCCGTCGTGAGGCCCGCGGACCCCGCGACCGCGGCGACCGCGCAGCCACAGAGCCAGAACTCGCCAGCACCACCTGACCTCGCCGCGCGAGCTTGTCGCGGTCAGCCGTTACGGACGGGAACTTGTCGGCGGCGCTGGCATGTCGCGGGCCTGGGCTTGTTGCTGCCCGACGTCCACCGAGAGGGAACCTGTCGGCGGCGCCGGCATGTCGCGGCGCGGGCTTGGTTGCGTTGGGCATCCACGATGGGAACTTGACCGGAGCGCCTGATGTCGTGGCGCGTGGTTGTCGGCGCTGGGCAGTAAGGTGCCGGGGGAGTAGCCGCGCGACGAGGGGGTGCGTGATGGGCACGGAGCCGACGCTGCCGCTTCCCGGAGCGGGGGAGCCAGGCCAGTTCCCGCCGCCGACCGACCCGTGGTCGACGCCTGACCTCGGGCCGATGCCGGACCCGACCTCTGATCCCGGGCCTGTCTACGCCCCGCCACCGCAGCCCGTGAGCGGGCCGCCCCAGCCCACCAGCGGTCCGCCGGTGTCGCCGCCCGGGCCCCCGCCTGGGCCGTTCCCGCCCGGTGGTGACGCGACGGTCGTCGCGCAGATCGGTGAGATTCAGGTGACCTCGAAGCTGGTGCACACGCCGGCCGGCAGTTTCCCGCTCGCCGGGTCCACCTGGCAGGTCAACGACTTCTGGCACACCGAGCAGAAGACGCCGACCTGGGCGGTGCTCACGGCGATCTTCGGTTTCTGTGTGCTGACCGTGTTCAGTCTGCTGTTCCTGCTGGTCAAGGAGACCGTCCACCGCGGAACGGTGCAGGTCACCGTGAGCAACGGTCGACATCAATATGTCGCGCGCAACGCGGTGACCAACCAGGAGCAGGTGCAGTACCTGCACCAGCAGGTCAACTACGTGCGGGCGCTCGCCGCTTTGTGAGGCATGCCACACCGCTTCTTTGGGTATGGCGCTCGGCATGACCATCGATACGAACACGGCAGAGCCGACCCGGCCCGCCGGTGAAGGTCTGCGCCGGGTGATCTCGCGCCCGATGCTGACGTTCTTCATCGTCGGCGACATCCTCGGTGCGGGCATCTACTCGCTGACGGGTGAGGTCGGCGGCGAGGTCGGTGGTGCGATCTGGGCGTCGTTCCTGGTCGCGTTCGCGCTGGCGTTCCTGACCGCGTTCGCGTACATGGAGTTGGTCACCAAATATCCGCAGGCCGCCGGGGGTGCGCTCTACTGCGACCGGGCGTTCCGGATCAAGTTCCTGAGCTTCCTGGTCACCTTCGCCATCATGGCGTCCGGCGTCACGTCGGCGACGTTCGCCGCCAGCCGGGTCGGCGGCGACTACTTCACCGGCCTGTTCGGCGTCGAGGACCCGCCGATGGTCCTCATCGGAATCATCGCGATCCTGCTGGTCGCGGCGGTCAACCTGTGGGGTGTGGCCGAGTCGGTCCGGGTCAACGTCGTGATCACCTGCATCGAGCTCGCCGGCCTGCTGTTCATCATCGGAGTCGGCATCGTCGTGCTCGGCGGCGGCGACGGCGACCCAGGGCAGGCATTCACCTTCTCGGGTACGGGCTTCGGCGTGGTCACCGGCCTCCTGACCGGTGCGGCGACCGCGTTCTACGCCTTCCTGGGCTTCGAGGACTCGGTCAACCTGGCCGAGGAGACCGAGGAGCCCAGCCGCTCGTTCCCGCCCGCGATGATCACCGGTCTGGTCCTGGCCGGCGTGGTCTACCTGCTGGTCGCGTTCACAGCGGCGATGACCGTGCCGCTCGACGTGCTCACCGAGTCGACCGCCCCGCTGCTCGAGGTGGTCCGGCTGGGCGCCCCGGACCTGCCGGTCACCGAGATCTTCTCCGCGGTCTCGATCATCGCGGTGACGAACACCATGCTGATCAACATGCTCATGGCGAGCAGACTCCTGTACGGCATGGCCCAGCGCGACGTCCTGCCCGGCGTGTTCGGTCGGCTCGGCCCGCGCCGTACACCGTGGGTGTCGATCGCCTTCACGACTGTGATCTCGATCGTCCTGCTGTTCTTCGTGGACGACCTCGGCGATCTGTCGGACACCACGGTCCTCCTGCTGACCGCGGTCTTCCTGCTGGTCAACGTCTCGGCCCTGTACCTGCGCCGCGACCCGGTCGACCACCCGCACTTCCGCGCCCCGACCGCGGTCCTGGTCCTCGGCGCGGTGGTGTCGCTGATCTTCCTGCTGCCGATGGTCCGCGAGGCGTCGATCTACGTCCTGGCCCTGTGGCTGCTGCTGGGCGGCGTGGCACTGTGGGCGGTCAACTGGGCCTTCCTCCGGAGCCGGAGGTCAGCGGCGCGCTAGACCCTGCTTCGTATCTGGAGCCGGGCTGCGGCGGGCCCAGGTGCCACCTGGCCGCACACCCAGACGACAGCTGAACTCCGCCTCGCCTCGACCCCAGATACGAAACAGGGCCTACGGCCAGAGCAGTTCCTTGTGCCAGGTGTCGCCGGAGCGGCGGTACCGCAGGCGTACGTGGCGGCGGTCGGCGTCGCCCTGCCAGAACTCCACGCTCGTGGGGGTGACGGCGTAGACCGTGTGGTCCGCGCACGGGGTGTCGGGGTCGGCGGCGACGGCGGCCTCGGCCGTGGCCAGGGCGCGCTCGAGGTCGGGCGGGTCGGCCAGCACCGCGCTCTGCTCGCTGGCCAGGCTGGCCACCCGCGAGGACACCGGGCGGGCCCGGAAGTCGGCGGCGGAGGTCTGCGGGTCGAGCGCGGCGACCGTGCCCCGGACCCGCACCTGCCGGCCCTGCTCCCGCCAGTAGAAGCCCAGGGCGGCGGCCGCCGTGCCCGCGACCTGCCGTCCCTTGGCGCTGCCGGCCGAGGTCGCGAACTGCCAGCCGCGGTCGTCGACCTCTTTGAGCAGGAGTACGCGGGTGTCGGGCAACCCGTCGCCGTCGACCGTGCTGAGGGTCATCGCGTGCGGCTCCACCACGCCCGCGTCGACCGCCTCGGCCAGCCAGCTCACGAACAGCGCGTCGGGACTCCCGGGCGTGTCGGCCGGCGCGAACCGGGGCAGCGGCCGAGCGAAGACGGGAAGACCCCGCAGAAGATCACGAATGGACACGGCCCGATCGTGCCACAGCGGGCACGCGGTCTGGATCATGGCGGCCCCACGGCGCGGCCGGCGAGGAGGAGGCTTAGCGGAAGGGCGGTCAACGGTCTGTAAAACGACCGAATCTGTCTCGAAAGGGTGGGTGGCCATTATGGTGGGCTCATGATCGACTCGTGGGATCCAGCCGGCGCGGGTGTGCTGCGGCTGCCCTCGGGGCGGCTGGTCCGGGGGCGGGGGTTGCTGCGGGCGTACCCGATGGGTCCGCCGCCGATGTTCGGGTTGTATCTGCTCGGCAAGCCCGCCTCGGTGGTCGCCTGGGAGAGCCGCTGGGTCCGCTGGCCCGACCTGTGGCTTCCGAGCGATCCGGCCGACGCTGGGCTCGCCCTGCGGGAGGCGTGGGAGCGGGCCGCCACCGAGCGGGTCGAGCTCGCCTGCCGCGGCGGCCGCGGGCGCACCGGCACGGCGCTGGCCTGCCTCGCGATCATCGACGGCGTGCCCGCCGCGGAGGCGGTGACCTACGTCCGCCAGAACTACGACCGCCGGGCGGTCGAGACGCCCTGGCAGAAGCGCTTCGTCGCCCGCTTCGCCGCCCCAGGTCCACCCGACCTGAACTGACCACCAAACGGGCGACCGTTAACAAGGGTCCCTTGCGCTGCGGAAAGCGTTAGGAAGGGACCCTTGCTTTCAGCACGGCGGCGAGCTCCCGCGTGAACGCGTCCGTCGTGGATCGGTCGCGGACCGCCACCCGGAGGAAGTCCGTGCCTAGCCCCGGGAAGGTGTCCCCGCGGCGGACCGCGTAACCACGATCGCGCAGCGCCAGCCGGACCTTGTCCGCGTTCGGGATGCGTAGCAGCACGAACGAGCTCGCCGGCGGCACCGCGACCTCCACCCCCGGGATCTGGGACAGCCGGCCCACCAGGTGGTCGCGGTCGGCGGCCAGGGAGATGGCGATCGCGTGTTCCGCCGCCACCGCGACCGGGCTGGCGCAGGCGATCGCCGCCGCCAGCGCGGGCGTCGAGACCGGCCACAACGGCTGCACCGACGCCAGCCGGGCGACGATGTCGGGCGCGGCCAGCGCGTACCCGATCCGCAGTCCCGCCAGCGCCCACGTCTTGGTCAGGCTCCGCAGCACGATCAGCCCGGGAAGATCCTCGCGGCCGGAGAGCGACGACGGCTCAGCGGCACCCGACGGCCCGAGAGTCGTGTCCGCGAACGCCTCGTCGACCACGAGGATGCGGCCGGGCCGGGCCAGAGCGGCGAGAGACGACGCGGGGTGCAGCACCGACGTCGGGTTCGTCGGGTTGCCGATGAAGACCAGATCGGCTGACGCCGGGACAAGGGCCGGATCCAGGGTGTACGGCGGCGGCAGCACGACCCGACCCACCTGGTGGCCGGCCGCGAGCAGAGCGGCCTCGGGCTCGGTGAACTGCGGATGCACCACCACGGGCGACACCGCGGACCGATAGGCCTGGGCGATCAGCACGAACGCCTGCGCGGCCCCCGCGGTGAGCAGCACCGACGACGGCGACCGGCCGTGCCGGGCGGCGACCGCGGCCCGCGCGGGCTCGGGCGACGGGTAGGCCGCCAGCGAAGCCAGCGACGACGTCACCGGCCCGAGCAGCCACGGCGGCAGTGGCGCCTGACGGACGTTCACCGCCAGGTCCACCAGACCCGGACCGACCTCGGCGTCACCGTGATGTCCCAACTCGACCACGCGCAGAACCGTACCCGGGAACATGAGACGTAGACGTTGCTCGCTTTCGGGTACGGACATATCAGCTTATGTCCTAGTTTTAGTTGGTGATTAAGCGCACCCTCTCCGCGACCAGTCGGTTCGCTCCGCTGCTGCGGGCCGGGCTCATCGCCGGCGTCGTCGTGGCGGCGGTGGCCTATCCGCTGGTGGCCGTCGGCGGTCTCGGCGCCAAGAAGGGCGCCGACGCGTTCAACAACATGCCGAACCAGCTCAACGTCAAACCCCCCGCGCAGACCAGCTACGTGTACGCGGCCGACGGCAAGACGCTGCTGACGATGTTCTACGAGGAGCATCGCAAGTATGTCCCGATCGCCGACATGTCGCCGTACATCCAGCAGGCCATCGTCGCGAGTGAGGACCAGCGCTTCTACGAGCACAACGGCGTCGACCCGAAGGGCATCGCCCGCGCGTTCGTGGCCAACCACCAGAGCGACGGCGTCCAGCAGGGTGCGTCGACCCTGACGATGCAGTACGTCCGGATGGCCCAGCGCGACGGCGCCACCACCCCCCTCGAGGTGCAGCAGGCGACCGAGCAGACCAGCGCCCGCAAGCTGCGCGAGATGCGTCTGGCGCTCGCGGTCGAGAAGCAGTACTCGAAGCAGGAGATCCTCGAGCGCTACCTGAACTCGGCCTACTTCGGACACCGGGCGTACGGCATCTACGCCGCGTCCGAGGTGTTCTTCTCCAAGTCGCCCAAGGACCTGTCGCTGGTCGAGGCGGCCACGCTCGCGGGTCTGGTCAAGGCGCCCACCGAGTACGACCCGGCGACGCAGGACAAGCTCGCGGCGACCGCCCGGCGCAACTACGTGCTCGACAACATGCAGAAGATGGGCTACCTGAGCCCGCAGGACAACGCGGCCACCAAGCAGTTGCCGATCCAGCTCAACCTGAGCACCCCGGCCAACGACTGCATCTCGGTGCCGAAGAACCTCAACAGTTGGGGCTTCTTCTGCGACTACCTCAAGGCCTGGTGGGTGGAGCAGACCGCGTTCGGTGACAACGCCTCGATGCGCGAGGACAACCTGCGCCGCGGCGGCTACAAGATCGTCACCTCGCTCGACCCGAACATCCAGAACATCGCCGAGACCAACGTCATGGCGAAGGAGAAGGCGTCCAGCAAGTTCGCGCACGGCCTCGTGGTCGTCCAGCCCGGCACCGGCCTGGTCAAGGCGATGGCCGTCAACCGCGTGTACTCGCTGGACCAGACCAAGAACGGCACCCACTCGGACCCGGCCAAGGCCGCGAAGATCAAGGGCAACTACCCGAACACGGTGGTGCCGTTGCTCGGCGGCGGAGACATGCCGGGCTACCAGGCCGGTTCGACGTTCAAGATGTTCACCATGCTGGCCGCGCTGGACGCCGGGATGCCGCTGTCCACCGCGTTCGACTCGCCGCAGCGGCTGGTCTCGCAGTACCTGGGCGAAGGGCCCGGCTCCTGCGGCGGCCGCTGGTGCCCGTCGAACGCCTCGGGCGCGATGACCGGCCGGCACGCCATGTGGTCCGGCTTCGGCAAGTCCGTCAACACGTACTTCGTCCAGCTCGAGCAGAAGGTCGGCGCGGACAAGGCGGTCCGGATGGCCGAGCGGCTCGGCCTGACCTGGCGCACCGACGTCGACCAGATGATGGCCAAGCCGCCGCGATCCAAGACCTGGGGCGCGTTCACCCTCGGCGTCTCCGACGTGACCCCGCTGGAGATGGCCGGCGCGTACGCCACCGTGGCCGCCGACGGCGTCTTCTGTGAGCCGCTGCCGGTGACCTCGATCCAGTCGCCCGACGGCAAGCAGGTCACCTGGAAGAACCCGAACGGCGACGTGGTGGACGTGGCCAAGCCGCGCTGCCGCCAGGAGGTCACCCCGGACGTGGCCCGCGCCGCCGCCGACGCCGCCCGCTGCCCGACCGGCGGAAAGGCGCAGACCGGCTCCTGCCAGGAGTGGTCGACCGCGCCGAGCGTGACCCCGACGGTGGGGCGTCCGGTCGGCGGCAAGACGGGTACCACGGACAGCACCCGGTCGGCCTGGTTCGTCGGCTTCACCCGGGAGCTGGCGGCGGCGAGCTTCATCGCCGACCCCGACAACCCGTTCAACGCGGTGGGTGACGCGCAGTCGCAGAAGCCGATCGACTCGGCCGCGCAGACGCTGCGCGACGCGCTGAAGGGCCAACCGATCCAGAACTTCCCCGCACCGTCACCAGCGATCGTCAAATGAGGAAAGGGCCCCCACCGGGGGCCCTTTTCACGTCGGACGGGATCATGGGCACATGACCCTCCTAGCCGATACCGTGGCCGCGATCGGGCCGCTCGACGCCGCCGCCATGGCGGCCGCCGACGCGCGGCACGCGACGCTGACCAAACCGCCGGGCTCGTTGGGGGCGTTGGAGGAGTTGGGCGTACGCCTCGCGGGGCTGGCCGGCACGAGCCCGCCGCCGCTCCCGGAGCCGGCCGTGGTCGCGGTGTTCGCCGGCGACCACGGCGTGCACGCGCAGCGGGTCAGCCCGTGGCCGCAGGAGGTGACCGCGCAGATGGTCGCCAACTTCCTGGCCGGCGGCGCGGTGGTCAACGCGTTCGCCCGGCAGGCCGGAGCCGGCGTCGTCGTGGTCGACGTGGGCGTCGCGACCCCGCTGATCATCCCGGGCGCCGCGGGCGCTGCGGGCGCTGCGGACGCCGTGGGCGCCGTGGGCGCCGTGGGCGCCGTGGGCGCCGTGGGCGCCGTGGGCGCCGTGGACGCCGCGGGCGCCGCGGGCGTCGCGACGGGCGAGCCGCCGAGCGCGGGTCGGGCCGTCCCGACGCCGGGCCGATCGGTGGAGCCGCTGCTCGTCCACGCGAAGGTCCGCACTGGCACCCAGGACCTCAGCGTCCAGGCGGCGATGACCCGCGACGAGGCGGTCGCCGCCGTCGAGGTCGGCATCCGGGTGGCCAACGACCTGGTCGACGGCGGCGCGCGCTGCCTGCTCACCGGTGACATGGGCATCGGCAACACGACGCCCGCCGCCGCGCTGATCGCCGCGTTCACCGGCGCCGCGGCGGCGGACGTGACCGGGCGCGGCACCGGCATCGACGACGAGACGCACGGTCGCAAGGTCGCCGTGGTGCAGCGGGCGCTAGCCCTGCACCGGCCCGACCCGGCCGACCCGGTCGGCGTGCTCGCCTCGGTCGGTGGGCTGGAGCACGCCGCCCTGGCCGGCTTCGTGCTCGGTGCGGCGGCGCGCCGCGTACCCGTGATCCTGGATGGAGTTATCGCCGACTCGGCCGCGCTCGCCGCGGCGGCGCTGGCGCCCGACGCGGTCGGCGCGATGGTCGCCGGGCACCGCTCCGCCGAGCCCGGCGCGGCGATCGCGCTGCGGCACCTCGGCCTCGGCCCGCTGGTCGACCTGGGCCTGCGCCTCGGCGAGGGCACCGGTGCGGTGCTGGCCTGGCCGATCGTGGCCAGCGCGGCGCGGGTGCTGCACGACGTCGCGACCTTCGACTCGGCCGGAGTGGCCGAGAAATGAGCGATCTCTACCCCTTGGCGCTGCGCCTCGACGGCCGGTCCGTGCTGGTCGTCGGCGGCGGTGCGGTGGCCAGCCGGCGCGTGCCCGCCCTGCTGACCGCCGGAGCGGACGTCACCGTGGTCGCCCCGGAGCTGACCCCCACGCTGCACGGCCTGGCCGACGCCGGCCGGGTCCGCTGGCGACAAAGGCGGTTCGAGCCGTCCGATGTTGACGGCGCCTGGCTCGTCCACGTCGCCGTCGACGACCCCACGGCGGCCGCTCAGGTGTCCGAGGCAGCGGAGGCACACAGAATCTTCTGCGTCCGGGCCGACGACCGGACGGCCGCGACCGCCTGGACTCCGGCGGTGACCCGGCGCGGCCCGGTCACGGTCGCGGTGCTCGGTGGCGGCGACCCGCGCCGGGCCGTCGCGACCCGGGACGCGATCGCGGCGTTCCTGTCGGGCTGGACCGGCGCCGCGGCCAGCGCCACCGCGGTCGGTGCGCCACCGACGACGAAGGGCGGCCAGGTCGCGCTCGTCGGCGCCGGCCCGGGCGACCCCGAGCTGATCACCGTCAAGGGCCGCCGGCTGCTGGCCGAGGCCGACGTGGTGGTCGCCGACCGGCTCGCACCCGGCCTGTTGCTCGACGAGCTGCGGCCGGACGCCGAGCTCGTGGACGCGGCGAAGAACCCGTACGGACCGGCCCGTACGCAGGACGAGATCAACCAGATCCTGGTCGACCGCGCCCGGCAGGGCCTCTCGGTCGTCCGGCTCAAGGGCGGCGACCCGTTCGTCTTCGGCCGTGGCGGCGAAGAGGTCATCGCGTGCGCCGAGGCCGGCGTGCCGGTCGTCGTCGTGCCCGGGGTGACCAGCGCGGTGGCGGTGCCCGCAACGGCCGGCATCCCGGTGACCCACCGGGGTGTCGCGCACGAGTTCACGGTGGTCTCCGGGCACCTGTCGCCGGACGACCCGGAGTCGCTGGTCAACTGGCCCGCGGTGGCCCAGCAGGCCGGCACGGTCGTGGTCCTGATGGGACTGCGGCACCTGCCGACCATCGCCGCCACGCTGATCGCCCACGGGCGGCCGGGCACGACCCCGACGGCGGTGATCCAGGAAGGCACGACCGCGTCCGAGCGGACGGTGACCGGCACGCTGGACACGATCGCGGCGGCGGTGGCGGAGGCGGGCCTGCGTGCCCCCGCGATCACGGTCATCGGCGAGGTCGTCGGCGCCCTCAACCGTTAGGAAGGGGCCCTTGTCATCGCGGAAGCGATAACAAGGGCCCCTTCCTTGCTCCTTACGGCTTGAGCAACCCCGAGAGCAGCAGGGCGCAGCGGACCAGGCCGAGGTGGCTGTACGCCTGCGGGTGGTTGCCCAGTCCGCGTTCGGCCAGCGGGTCGTACTGCTCCGGCAGCAGGCCGGTCGGGCCCGCCGTGGCGATCATCTGCTCGAACAGCTCCTCGGCGTCGGCCCGGCGCCCGGTGCGCAGGTAGGCCTCGACCAGCCAGGACGTGCAGATGTGGAAGCCGCCCTCGCGGCCGGGCAGGCCGTCGTCCCAGCGGTACCGGTAGACCACCGGGCCGCTGCGCAGGTCGGCCTCGACCTTGAGGACGGTCGCCAGGAACCGCGGGTCGTCGTCGGGGAGCAGCCCGGACAGGCCGATCCACAGCGAGGACGCGTCCATCTCCTCGTCGCCGTACGCCACGGTGTAGGCGCCGGCCTCCTCGTGCCAACCGTGCTCGAGCACGTTGTGCCCGATCCGGTCGCGCAGGGCGACCCAGTCCGGCCGGTCCTGCCCGGCGTGCTTGCGCACCACGTGCAGCGCCCGGTCGACGGTCATCCAGCACATGACCTTGGAGTAGACGTGGTGCCGCGGCTGGAGCCGGGCCTCCCAGAGCCCGTGGTCCGGCTCGTGCCAGCGGCGCTCGACCGCCTGCACCATCGCCTCCAGCACCCGCCACTCCTCGTCACGGACGGAGCCGCGGGCGTCGGCGACGGCGGCCAGCAGGTCCGCGACCGGGCCGAAGACGTCGAGCTGGAGCTGGTGGTTGGCGAGGTTGCCGACCCGCACCGGGCGGGAGCCCGCGTAGCCGGGCAGCGTGTCGATTACCGCCTCGGCACCCAGCTCGTAGCCCTCGACCGTGTAGAGCGGGTGCAGCCGCTCCGGGTGGCCGCCGGTGCGCTCGACGCAGCCGTCGACCCAGCGCAGGAAGCCCTCCGCCTCGTCGAGCGAGCCCAGGTCGACCAGCGCCCGTGCGGTCATCGCCGCGTCGCGCAGCCAGCAGTAGCGGTAGTCCCAGTTGCGGACCCCGCCCAGCTCCTCGGGCAGCGAGGTGGTCGCGGCCGCCAGGATCGCGCCGGTCGGCTCGTGGGCCAGGCCCTTGAGCGTGAGCGCGCTGCGGGCGACCAGTTCGCGGCCCTCGCTGGGCAGGTGCAGCCCGCGCACCCAGTCCTTCCACGGCTGCTCGGCCGACTCCTGCCGGTCCTGTGCCACGGTCGGGTGCGCGTGCAGGCTGTGCGTGCCGAACCGCAGCTCCAGGAGCTGCTCGCCGTCGAGCTCGGACAGGTCGACGGTGGCGCGTGCCGTGTCGTAGCCGCCGTCCTCGCTGATCTCCCAGGCGACGCCGGGGGAGTACAGCGCGACCGGCTCGTTGGAGCCGAGCACCAGCAGCCCGTCGCCGAGCGCCTGCAGCCGCACCTGGACCTGCCCGAACTCGGGCCGTGGCGCGAACTCCAGACCGACTCTGGCGTTGCCGGTGAGCCGGCGGACCAGGGCCGCGTCGCCGGTGGGCGCGCGGTCGAGCCAGTCCGTGACGGTCAGGCCCGACCAGCGGGTCTCGACGGTCATCGTGCCGGGCCGGTAGCGCTGGCCGAGCGGCAGGCCGCCGCGTTCCGGCGCGACCGCGAAGTGCCCGGCCGGGCCGCCGCCGAGCAGGTCGGCGAAGATCGCCGACGAGTCCGGCCGCGGGTGGCACAGCCACGTGACCTTGGCCTCGGGGGTGACCAGCGCGACCGTCTCGCCGTTGGAGAGCATCGAGTGCCGCTCGATCGGCACCGCCGCCTCGCCGAACAGCCAGTGCCGCCGCGTCTGGAGCAGCAGCCCGAGCAGCCGGGCGGCGTCGATCGGCTCGCCGACCCGGTGACCGGCCTTCGTCTCGCCCGGGCCGATCTTCACGCCCACGTCGGGGCCGTGCAGGTTGCCGAAGGCGTTCTCGTCGGTGATGTCGTCGCCGATGAAGAGCACGGCGCTGGCCGACATCGAGGTGCGGAGCTGGTCGACCGCCGTGCCCTTGTGGGTCGGCACGACGGAGATCTCGATGACCTCTTTGCCGTGCGTGACGGTGACCTCGGGCCAGGTGGCCGGTCCGGCCGCCACCATCGCCTTGACCTCTTCGGCCACCGGCCGCTCCGCCGTGCGGTAGTGCACCGCGACGCTGGCCGGCTTGTTCTCCAGGCGTACGCCCGGCTTGTCCGAGACGATGTCCCGCAGTGCCACCTGGAGCCGGGTGCGGACCTCGACCAGCTCGGGCGTGAGTCGCTCGACGAAGCCGATGTCGAACTCGGAGCCGTGGCTGCCGACCAGGTGCACCTCGCTCGGCAGGCGGGACAGCGTCGCCAGGTCGCGCAGCGCGCGCCCGGACACGACCGCCACGGTGGTCTGCGGCAGCGCCGCCAGGGCGCGCACCGCCGCCACACTCTCGGGCAGGGGTACGGCCAGGGTCGGGTCTTCCACGATCGGAGCCAGCGTGCCGTCGTAGTCGCACGCGATGAGGAGCTGGGGAACCCGGGCGATGCGACCGATCGCCGCCCGAAGTTCCGGGTCGATCTGGCCGGCGGCCTTCTGATCGACCTCCATCACGTTGGTCACGCTGCCTCCACGTCAGGCACGCCCAGCTCGTTGAGGAACGACCGGGCCCAATGGCCGACGTCGTGGGTGCGGAGGTGTCGCTGCATCAGGCGCATCCGGCGGCGGGCCTCCGGATGTTCGACATGTACCGCGCGCAGCAGCGCCTCCTTGACTCCGTCGGGGTCGTGCGGGTTACACAGGAACGACTGTCGTAGTTCCGTCGCGGCGCCGGCGAACTCGCTGAGCACCAGCGCTCCTCCGGTGTCGGCGCGCGCCGCCACGTATTCCTTTGCCACTAAATTCATCCCGTCTCGCAGCGGGGTCACCATCATGACGTCGGCCGCGCAATAGAGCGCGGCCAACTCGGTGCGACTGTACGACTGGTGAAGGTAGTGGACGGCGGGTACGCCGACGCGACCGAACTCGCCGTTGATCCGGCCGACCTCACGTTCGACCTTGACCCGCAGGGTCTGGTAGTGCTCGACACGTTCCCGGCTCGGCGTGGCGACCTGCACCATCACGGCCTCGGGCACGCTCAGCTTGCCGTCGGAGAGCAGCTCGCGGAACGCCTTGAGGCGCAGCTCGATGCCCTTCGTGTAGTCGAGGCGGTCGACGCCCAGGATGACCATCCGAGGGTCGCCCAGCTCGGCGCGGATCTGCTTGGCCCGCGCCTGCACCGCCGGGTCGGCGGCCATCCGCTCCATCTCGGCCACGTCGATCGAGATCGGGAAGGCGCCCGCCTTGACCGGCCGGCCGTCGACGTCGATGACCTGGCCCTCGTAGCGCAGCCCGAGCAGGTGCCGGGCCAGCCGGACGAAGTTCTGCGCGGCCAGGCGCTGCTGGAAGCCGATCAGGTCGGCGCCGAGCAGCCCGCGCAGGATCTCGGCGCGGAACGGCATCTGCATGAACAGCTCGATCGGCGGGAACGGGATGTGCAGGAAGAACCCGATCTTGAGGTCGGGCCTCCGCTCACGCAGCATCGCCGGCACGAGCTGGAGCTGGTAGTCCTGGATCCAGACCGTCGCGCCCTCGGCCGCCACCTCGGCGGCGGCCTCGGCGAACCGGGCGTTGACCAGCCGGTACGACTCCCGCCAGCGACGCTTGAACACCGGCGTCTCGACCGCGTCGTGGTAGAGCGGCCAGATGGTCGCGTTGGACATGCCCTCGTAGTAGCGCTCGAGGTCGTTCGCGGTCAGTGGCACAGGGTGGATGTGGATGCCCTCGAGGTCGAACGGCTCGGGTGCCTCCTCGCTGGTGCCCCCGGCCCAACCGACCCAGGTGCCCTTGTGCTCGGCCAGCACCGGGTGCAGCGCCGTCACCAGACCGCCGGGGCTGCGGCGCCATTGGCGCCCCTCGTCGGTGGTGACCTCGTCAACCGGTAGTCGGTTCGCTACCACGACAAAAGAGCTACGAACCGTCACGCTCCGCACACCTCCGGTGATCACGGGTCCGCCGTCGAGCCTACCTGCGTGGCGTTGCGGACCTAACGGGCCTGGCTGGCCCCCGATGGACGGGATACCCGTACACCCGAGGTAATGATCCTTCCGTTCGGTTGCTGTTGGATGTCAGGCTCATAGGCGTGTCGACACCGGGGCCGAAACCACGCGTGGTGGCTTTTCTGGCCGCCCTGGCGCTGCTGGCTGTGATCGGCGGCGCCGGCGGCTGGATCTACGGTGCCCGGATCGCGGACCAGCGGGCATCGAACCCGCAGGTCCAGGAGACGAACGACACGCAGGACACGCCGGAGTCTCCCGACACGCCGGAGACGCAGGAGCCGCCACGCGGCGAGGACTGCCCGCGGGCGACCCAGGTGGCGGCGGAAGGGGCCGGCTCGCCCGGTGGGCTGACGGAGGTCCTGTTCATCCGCACCGAGGACGACCGCCAGGTGTGGATCTGCCGGGACACGGCGGGGACGCTCTTCTACCAGGGCTACATCGGCCCGGCCGACGGCGATTTCATCCAGGGGGAGAACGCCCTTTTCCTGACGACTGTCGAGGAGACGGGCGGCGGCTATCTGGCCACGAACCAGACGGACGAGGGCACGACCACCTACAGCGTCACCCCGTACCGCCTGACCCAGAAGACCAACGACAAGGAGTCCACGTTCCCGGTCTCGGAGCGCCGCCCGGACTGAGAGCGACGGGGTGATGTGGGCGTTCGGCTCGCTACCTGTCAGGATTGACGACGGCGTTCTGCCGGTATCGACAATTACTCGGAGGTAGGCCGCACCGTGGCCCAGTACATCTACGTCCTGGAAAAGGCGCGCAAGGCGCACGGCGACAAGGTCGTGCTCGACAACGTGACGCTCAGTTTCCTGCCGGGCGCCAAGATCGGGGTGGTCGGTCCCAACGGCGCTGGCAAGTCGAGCCTGCTCAAGATCATGGCAGGGCTTGACCACGCGAGCAACGGCGAGGCTCGGCTGATGCCGGGCTACACCGTCGGCATGCTCGCGCAGGAGCCGCCGCTGAACGAAGCGAAGACCGTGCTCGGCAACATCGAAGAGGCGGTCGCCGAGACCAAGAACAAGCTCGAGCGGTTCAACAAGATCGCCGAGCAGATGGCGACCGACTACTCCGACGAGCTCATGGAAGAGATGGGCAAGCTCCAGGAGGAGCTCGACCACCTCGACGCGTGGGACATCGACTCCGCACTCGAGCTCGCCATGGACGCGTTGCGCTGCCCGCCCCCGGACGCCGACGTGACCAGCCTCTCCGGTGGTGAGCGCCGCCGGGTCGCGCTGTGCAAGCTGCTGCTCGAGGCGCCCGACCTGCTGCTGCTCGACGAGCCCACCAACCACCTGGACGCCGAGAGCGTGCAGTGGCTGGAGCAGCACCTGGCCAAGTACGCCGGCACCGTCCTGGCGATCACGCACGACCGGTACTTCCTCGACAACGTGGCCGGCTGGATCCTCGAGCTCGACCGCGGTCGAGCGATCGGCTACGAGGGCAACTACTCCACGTACCTGGAGAAGAAGGCCGCCCGCCTCGCCGTCGAGGGTCGCAAGGACGCCAAGATGAAGCGGCGTCTGTCCGAAGAGCTCGAGTGGGTGCGGTCCAACGCCAAGGCGCGGCAGACCAAGTCGCGTGCCCGCCTCGACCGCTACGAGGAGATGGCCACCGAGGCCGAGAAGACCCGCAAGCTCGACTTCGAGGAGATCCAGATCCCGCCGGGCCCGCGCCTGGGCAACACGGTGATCGAGGCCAACAAGCTGACCAAGGGCTTCGGCGACCGCACGCTGATCGAGAACCTGTCGTTCTCGCTGCCGCGCAACGGCATCGTCGGCATCATCGGCCCGAACGGCGTCGGCAAGACCACGCTGTTCAAGACCATCGTGGGCTTCGAGCAGCCGACCGACGGCGGGGTCAAGGTCGGCGAGACCGTGTCCCTGTCCTACGTCGACCAGAACCGCTCCGGCCTCGACGGCGACAAGACCGTCTGGGAGGTCGTGTCCGACGGGCTCGACTACCTGATGGTGGGCAAGGTCGAGATGCCGTCCCGGGCGTACGTCGCGGCGTTCGGCTTCAAGGGCCCCGACCAGCAGAAGCCGACCAAGGTGCTGTCCGGCGGCGAGCGCAACCGGCTCAACCTGGCGCTGACGCTGAAGATCGGCGGCAACGTGATCCTGCTCGACGAGCCGACGAACGACCTCGACGTCGAGACGCTCTCGTCGCTGGAGAACGCGCTGCTCGAGTTCCCCGGCTGCGCCGTGGTCATCTCCCACGACCGGATGTTCCTCGACCGGGTGGCGACGCACATCCTCGCCTGGGAGGGCGACGAGGAGAACCCGGCGAAGTGGTTCTGGTTCGAGGGCAACTACGACGCGTACGAGAAGAACAAGATCGACCGTCTCGGCGCCGAAGCCGCCCGGCCGCACCGGGTGACGTACCGCAAGCTGACCCGCGACTGACATCGTGGCCAGGTTCGTCTACGAGGCCGCCCTGCGGTGGTCCGACATGGACGTCTACGGGCATGTCAACAACGCGCGCTTCCTCACGCTGTACGAGGAGGCGCGCGTTGCGCTCATGTTCGTCGCGGCGCGCAAGCACGGGCTGACGTCGCTCGAAGAGGGCGTCGTCATCTCCCGGCATGAGGTCGACTACCTGCGCCCGGTCGACTACGGCGACACCGTGCGGATCGAGATGTGGGTCGAGGAGATCCGGCCGTCCCGGTTCGTGATCGGCTACGAGCTGTTCGACGACGGTGCGGTGGCGAGCCGGGCCCGTTCGGTGTGCGTGCCGTACGACCTGACCGCAGGCCGGCCCCGTCGGCTCTCGGCGGAGGAACGGGCGTTCCTGGCTCCCTACGGCCCGCCGGCGCCGCCGGCTAAGGGCGGCGGCCTGGAGCCCTCTGCCAGCGTGCCGGCATGACCGCCGCACACGGGCTGGCGTCCCGTTCGGACGCGGGCGCGTTCCTGAGTCGCCTGATCCGCCTCGACGCGGCGACGGTGGTCCGGCTGCGCCCGGTGGACGGCCGGGTCCAGCTCTGGGCGCCGCTGCCGTGGGGTGTGCTGGTCGGTCGCACGGTGCCCGGCAGTGCCGCCGGCGACGCCACGGTGTCGGCCGCCGCGCTGTTCGAAGAGGTCGCCCGGGGCGGTCTGGCGCTGCCGCCGCGACGGGACGCGGACTGGCGCTGGCCGCTGCCGCCGGTCGCCGGTGGCCGGGTCGTGGAGTCCGTGCCGGGCGACGAGGTGCGCCGGGTGGCCACGGCCGCCGCGGGCACGTTGCGCACCGCCACGGCGGAGGGCGTGGGCGGTCGCGCGGTCGGCCAACGGGCCCTCCGCGACGCCCTGCTCGACCATGTACCGATCGTCGTCAGCGATGGCCAGTCGTCGGTCGATGTCTCACAACGGTTGATCCAGGCAGTAGTCCGGATGGGTTTTCTGGGTCAGCCGGACGTATCGCCGACATCATCCATTGATGTGCGTGTATCAGGGAGATGGATAGGCCTCTCTGCACCGTACGGGGTCGCCTGGCTACCGCCCGTTCAGCAACTCTCCCTAAAACCGACATCGCCTCGTACTTTCGGATGATACGCAGCCGGCCGTTCGGGTCCGGCCTGCCGTTGGGGGGGTGCCCTCCGCCGACCTTCCGGGTACCGTCACCCCGGGTCCAACGCAACGTACGCGGACGGATTCGCTGGGGAGTGAGGTGCGCGAGCGATGCCTTGGTGGTCATGGCGTCCCGGCCACGCCGGTGGGGTTGAGTCCGAGCTTCGAGCGGAGGACGGCAACGTCCGATTGGGAGTGCCTCCGCAACGTGATCCCAACGCTGTCGTGCTAGAACCATTGGCCGCTCTCGCCGTGCCGGTGCCCGTGCCCCGGGAGACCCCCGACCGGCCCGCGTCGGTCGAGCAGGTGACACTCCGCCGCCTCGGCGACGCGCTCGACCTGCTCGACATCCGCTACCTCGCCGACGGCGACGGCAGTCTGCTGGCGATGTGGGAACGCCACGCGGTGCTGTTCACCCTGGAGGGTCCGGAAGACGAGATCCTGGTGATCCGCGCCCGTCCACACTCGACGGTCCCACCGGACTGGGCCGACCGCGCCTACCGCGTCGTCAACGAGTGGAACCACACGCGCCGCTTCTGCAAGGCCTATGTGGGGGATCCAACGGAACGCGGCCAACTCCCCATCTACGCGGAGATCCAGGTGCCCCTGGGTGCCGGTTCCCACGACGCCCTGCTCGTCGAGATGCTCGACTGCGGCGCCGCCGTCTCCAGCACCTTCGTCGACTGGCTACACGACGAAGGCGCGTTGCTCTAAATCAGCAAAATCTGGTTCTTCGCCCGGGTCCGCGCAGGTGCTGACCGTTGCTCCCGCCGGAGACCGGGCCGGGCCCCAGGGGGCCCGTCCCTGCCAGGCTCGCGGCACACAACCGATCCGGACAGCCGCGGACGACTGTCCACTGCGGACCCGGAACGATCTACCCACCGCGAAGCTGGCAGCGAAGCGAAGCGAGCGGTCCCCGGCGGGAGCGACGGTCCGGACCACCGCGGGCCCGGGACCGCTCCTGGCATTTGCTCTTGATCGCCTTGTTCTTCGACAAGCCTTACGGCAGGGGGAACATCCCGATCCTGCCGTGGTACTCCTTGGCGAGTTTGTCGGTGTCGGAGCCTACGTAGAGGCCGGTTTTGGTGGCGACGATGGCGCGGGCGCCGATGCCGCGGCTGCGGGTCGGGTTCCAGGGCAGGGCCTTGCCGGTCTTCG
Source organism: Asanoa ishikariensis (assembly GCF_900107455.1). Lineage (GTDB taxonomy): Bacteria > Actinomycetota > Actinomycetes > Mycobacteriales > Micromonosporaceae > Asanoa > Asanoa ishikariensis. Next base: position 1,936,959 of record NZ_FNQB01000001.1, read on the forward strand.
GGTTGATCGCGCCGATGCCGGGGCGGTCGACGGCGCCCGGGCCCTTGGTCTTCTTGCCCTGCGGGTTGTCGAGCCACTGCTGGTGGCCGCCGACGTAGACCGCCGGGCCGGTCACCGACACCGAGAACAGGGTGTTGCCGCCCGTGTGGTTGACCCAGGTCGGCTTGTGGGCGCCGGTGCCGGCGCTTTCGAAGCGGGCCGCCGAGTCGCACATCTTGCCCGGGCCGGTCAGGGCGCCGGTGGTGACGGTGACGAAGTACGCGCCGTCGGGGGAGTAGTCGACGCCGCGCAGGTATGTGTCCAGCGACGTGTCGCACTGCGAGCGGAACGCGTCCGTGTACCAGTTGGCGACCAACGCCTTCGGGCCGGACACGTCGAGCAGCGCGAGCTGGTTGCGGGGCTGGCCGCCGGCGTGGGTGATCGCGCCGACCGCGACCAGGCGGCGGCCGTCGGGCGACAGGGCCATGTCCTCGACCCGGACGCGGGCCATCTCGGTGGCCGTGAGCTTGGCGTCGAAGCCGGTGTCGACCGCGCCGCTGACCCCGTCGAGCCGGGCCAGGCCGGCCCGGTTGACACCGTTGATCGCCGAGAACGGGCCGCCCGCGTAGAGCCGCTTGCCGTTGACGGCGAGGGTACGCACGTCGCCCCAATTGATCTCCGCCTTGAACGGGGCCACACGGGCGCCGGAGGACACCGACAGGCGGGTCAGGCCGCGCGCCGAGGCGCCGTTGACCGTGCGGAACGCGCCGCCGACGTAGACCGTGTTGTCCGGGCCCGCGGCGAGCGCGTAGACGGCGCCGTCGACCGCCGGTGCGAACGCGGTGCGGACCACGCCGGTCTTCGCGTCGAACGCGAACAGGTACGGGCGGCGGACGGACCGGAAGCCGCCCTCGTTGGCGACGCTGCTGAACGTGCCGCCCACCACCACGGTGTTGCCGACCACCGCGATCGCGCGGACAGTGCCGTCCAGCGCGTGCGGGGTGAAGTCGACCGGGTCCGCCGTCACGACGGTCGGTTGGGCCACGTCCGCGACGGCAGGCAGCGCACCGGCGATTCCGGCGGCGATGACCACGGCTGCGGCGATGAGTCGGCGGCGCATTCGGGAGGGGCTCCTCGGCGTGCGGCCCCCGCGATCCTTCCGCGGCGGCGGTCGTGCGGATCAACGACCGAGAAGTGCCCTGCGATGCGATTATGTCGGATTTGTAGCGCCTGGTCCGTCCATCGTATTGACCATGAAGTACGCGGCGCGCTCCAGGTATTCCCAGAGCGTGCGTTCCTGGTCGGCCGGCAGGTCGAGCGAGTCGACGGCGTCGCGCATGTGCCGCAGCCAGGCGTCCCGCTCCTCCGGGCCGACCCGGAACGGGGCGTGCCGCATCCGCAGCCGGGGGTGGCCGCGGGTGGCGGAGTAGGTGTTCGGGCCGCCCCAGTACTGCATCAGGAACAACGTGAGTCGCTCGGTTGCCGGGCCCAGGTCTTCCTCGGGGTAGAGCGGGCGCAACAGCGTGTCGTCCGCCACTCCCTCGTAGAAGCGGGCCACCAGCTTGCGGAAGGTCGGCTCACCCCCGACGAGCTCGTAGAAGGTCGGCTCGTCCTTGCCTTGTGCAGTCACGCCTTCCATCCTGCCAGGCCGGGATCCGAGACCCATTCACGTGGGACTGTGCCTGCCGCCACAGCTAGCGGATAGACGAAGGCCCGGCACCGTGGGTGCCGGGCCTTCGGGAAGAAGAACTACTCGCCGCGACCCGCGCGGGTGGCGAGCTGGTCGAGGCCGCTGATGATGCCGCCGGCCAGGTCGCCGCCGCCGAAGGCGGCCACCATCGACAGCGCGGCCAGCTTGGCGTCGCGGTCCGGGATGCGCCGGCGGGCGTCACCGCCGGTGACGACCTCGAGCACCCGCTGGTTGGGGCTGACCGCGATCAGTACGGCCGACGCGACGTCGGGTAGCTGCTGGTGCATCCGCTCCGCGTGGCCGCGGACCGGCTCCTCCAACTCTCCGACGTAGACGGAGAAGACGAGCCCGGTCGCCCGGTCCGCGGTGCGCAGCGCCTCGTCGAGACGGAGCAACTGGCGGGTGCTGAACGGACCCTCGAGCACCTCGGGCTGGCCGTAGTTGTGCTCTTCGATCAGCTCGGCGCGCTGCTCGGCCTCGGGGTGCTGCGCGAGCAGAGGGCCGGTTTCACCAGCGGTCACTTGCGCCTCCAACCTTGCCGGCCGACGCCGCGGAGGGCACCGGCTCGATCGCGCCCACCGGGCCGCCGTACGGCGTCGCCGCCGTGGAGAGCGCGCGGGTCTCGCCCGCCTCGATCATGTGGGAGTCCGCCTCTTCCGGCGCGTGGGAGAGCAGCTCCGGAGCGGACAGGAACCAGACCGGCCGGAAATCGTACGGCCGCCCGGGCCGGTAACGCTTGGGGCGGGGTCCGCCGCCCGCGGCCGCCAGCCCCGCGATCACCAGCACGGCGGCCGCCGGAATGACGACGAAGTAGAGCACCGTCTCGGTAACTGACAACGCCAACGCCCTTTCAAAGCCGTCCGGCTCAGACGCCGTTCACGGTAGCGGAGGGCGCGTCCGTCCAGATCGCCGGGTGGCGATCAACACGCCCGGCGATCCGCTCCAGCTGCGCCGCGGCGGCCAGTAGCCGCGCGTCGTCACCGTAGCGCCCGCTGCACAGGACACCGACCGGAAGGCCGTCCGCGGTCGCGCCGATCGGCACGCTCACCGACGGCTGGCCGGTCACGTTGAAGATCGCACAGAATGGCGAGAAGCGCCGCTGGCGGTCGAAATCCTCACCTGGTTCGTCCGCCGAGGTGAACCAGCCGACCTCGGCCTGCGGCACCGCCAGTGTCGGGCTGAGCAACAGGTCGTAGCCGGCCAGCCGGGCCAGGCCCTGGCGCACCTGGGTCTGCAGCTCGGCCAGCACCGTGATGAGTTGGCCGGCGCCGACCGTGTCGCCCCGGGCGCGCAGGTAGCGGGTCAGCGGCAGCAGCGACGGTTCCGCCGCCGGGGGTATCGGCGCCAACGACAGCACGTACCAGAGCGTCTCGAACAGCGGCCAGATGTCGGGCGTGAGCGGCGCCGCGACCTCCTCGACGTGATGCCCGGCGTCGGCCAGCGCTGTGGCGGCGTCGTCGACAGCTTTCACACAGGCGGGATCCACCGGAGTGTCGACCAGCATCGGCGTGGTGAACCGGCCGATCCGCAACCGGCCCGGTGCAGCCGTGCGCGCGGCACCCAGGTAGCCGCCGCCCGGCGCGGGCGGCGCCAGGTAGGGCTCGCCGACCGTCGGCACCGCCATCGCGTCGAGGAAGGCGGCGGCGTCGGTCACCGTGCGGGCGATCGCGCCGTGGGTGGGCAGGCCGAACCCGGTGGAGCCCAGCGGGCCTCCGGAGACGACGCCCCGGCTCGGCTTGTAGCCGACCAGGCCGCAGATCGCCGCCGGGATCCGCACCGAGCCGCCGCCGTCGGAGCCCTGCGCGACCGCCACCAGCCCGGCGGCGACCGCGGCCGCCGCGCCGCCGCTGGAACCGCCGGCCGTGTTGCCCAGCGCCCAGGGGTTGCGGGCCGGCGGTGCGACCAGGCTCTCCGCGTGGCAGGACGTGCCCAGCTCCGATGTGGTCGTCTTGCCCAGCGACACCGTGCCGGCCGCTCGCAGGTAGGTCACCACGTCGGCGTCGACCGGCGGCACGTAGTCGGCGAAAGCCGCGGAGCCGAACGTCGTGCGTACGCCAGCGGTCAGGGTCAGGTCTTTGATCGCGGTCGGCACGCCGTGCAGCGGACCGCGTTGCGGTGCCTGGTCCAGCTCGGCCGCCTCGGCGCGGGCCTGGTCGGCGGTCACGGTCACGAAGGCGCCGACCCGGTCGCCGAACGCGGCCACCCGGGCCAGGTAGTGCTCGACCAGGTCGGCGCTGGTCAGCTCGCCGCCGGCGATCGCGGCACCCTGTTCGAGCGCGGTCAGGTCGTGGAGGTCCGCCATGCCTCTCATCCTGCCCGGCTACGGTGTCGGCGTGCCCGTTGATCGCCTCACCCAGGCCCAGCGACTCGACGCCGAGGACCCGCTGGCCGCCTTCCGCGACGAGTTCGTCATCGACGAGCCCGATTTGGTGTACTTCGACGGCAACTCGCTGGGCCGCCTCCCCCGGGCCACCCGGTCGCGGTTGCGGACTGCCGTCGACCAGGAGTGGGGCGTCGACCTGGTGCGCGGCTGGGACCGCTGGATCGGGCTGGCCCGCGAGGTCGGCGACCTGCTGGCCGGCGCCGTGCTGGAGGCCTCGCCAGGGGAGGTCACGCTGGGTGACTCGACCAGCGTCAACCTCTACAAGCTGGCGGTCGCGGCGTGCGACGCACGGCCCGGCCGTCGTGTCATCCTCACCGACGACGACAACTTTCCGACCGACCGGTACGTGCTGGAGGGTGTAGCAGCGGCGCGCAGCATGACGCTCCGGGTGCTGCCGTCCGATCCGGACATCGGCGTGACGCTGGCTTCGGTGCGAGAGGCGCTCGACGACGACGTCGCGCTGGTCTCGCTGTCGCACGTGGCCTACCGCTCGGGCGCGATCGCCGACCTGGCCGGCATCACCGCCGCCGCCCACGCGGCCGGGGCGCTCGTCCTGTGGGACCTGTGCCACTCGGCGGGCGCGGTGCCGGTGCCGTTGCGCTCGGCGGGGGTCGACCTGGCGGTCGGGTGCACCTACAAGCACCTCAACGCCGGGCCGGGCGCGCCGTCGTTCCTGTACGTCCGGCAATCGCTGCAGACCTCGCTGCGGCAGCCGATCTGGGGCTGGTTCGGGCAGCAGGACCAGTTCGCGATGGGTCCGGCGTACGACCCGGCGCCGTCGGTGGACCGCTTCCTGGTCGGCACGCCGCCGGTGCTCGGCGGCTACGCGGCGCTGTGCGGTGTCCAGCTCTCCGCGGCGGCCGGCATCGACCGGATCTTCGCCAAGGGCACCGCGTTGGGCGACTTCGCTGTCGACCTCTACGACGAGTGGCTCACGCCGCACGGCTTCGCGCTGGCGTCGCCGCGCTCCGGACGCGGCGCGCACGTGACCCTGCACCACCCGGCCGCGTGGCAGATCAGCCAGGCGTTGCGGGACGCCTCGGTGATCCCGGACTACCGCACCCCGGACCGGCTCCGGCTGGGCTTCGCGCCGCTCTACACCCGGTTCGTCGACGTGTACGAGGGCTTCGACCGCCTCCGCACGATCATGGAGGCCGAGTCCTGGCGGCGGTTTTCCGCGAATCGTTCTCGGGTTACCTGACCGATTTCGGGTCTTTACGCCGTTAGGCGGGGTTATCGTCTCCCCATGCGGAGGGGGGCTTTCGTGTCTGTCGTTTCGTTTGCCGCACTTAGCCGGATCGTGGTGGCTGGGGCTGCCGCGGCCGCTGGGACTGTGCTGATCGTTGGCGTGCCGGCGCACGCCGAACCGCCGTCACCCGCCGCGCCCGCCTATGGCGAGCAACCTGGTGGCGGTGAGCCCGGCGGAGATGAGCGGCCCGGTGGCGGGCAGGCTCAGGCCGAGGGCACGTGGATCGAGGTCAGCCCCAGCACCGTCCAGGCCGGCGACCAGGTCCAGATCAAGGCGAGCTGCAAGGAGAAGGTCGACGAGGCCAAGGCGCACTCGAAGGCCTTCGGCGAGATCGTCCTCGTGCCGAAGTGGGGCTTCCTGACCGGCGACGCGACCGTGCCGGAGAACACCCGCGCGGGCGACTACGAGGTCAAGCTGACCTGCGTCAAGAGCGGCCACGCGGACACCAACCTCAAGGTGATCGCGCGGTCCCGCCCGACGCACGGCCCGCACACCGGCGGTGGCGGCCTGGCCGGTTCCGACGGTGACGGGACCCTCGCGCTGGTCAGCGGGCTGGCCACGGTGACCGCGGGCGCCGGCCTGGCCGTGGCGCTCCGCCGGCGTCGGCGACTGGTCTAGCCGCCATGTCCGATGACCAGGAGTCGATCCCGGTCATCCGGGACCTGCTCCGACTGCCGGGGGCAGGCGCACCCCCACCGGTCGCGCCGCCCCCGGGCACCACCTCCGCGCCCGACCCGGTGTCCCCGCCGGCCTCGGCCGGACCTGCCATCTCGGCCGGACCTGCCACCTCGGCCCGGCTGCTCGGGCTGTCCGAGCGCCCACCCGCGCCCAAGCGCCGCCTGTTGGGCGTACCCGGCGTGCTCGTCCTGGTCCTGCTCGGGGTGTTCCTGTCCGGGCTCGGGCTCGGCCAGGCGACCGGGGGGTTCTCGATCTCGATGCCGAACTGGTTCGGCTCGCGCGACGAGCCGCCGCCCCGCGACTTCCCGGTGCTCGAGCCGAGCCGGCCGACCCGGATCACCATCGCGTCGATCGGCGTGGACGCGCCCGTCAACGACGTGGGCCTGGCCGACGACGGCACGATCGCGGTGCCGCCGGTCGACGAGCCGAACGAGACCGGTTGGTACGACGCCGGACCGACGCCGGGCGAGTTCGGTCCCGCGGTGGTCGTCGGGCACGTCGACACGAAGACCGGACCGGCGGTGTTCGCCAAGCTGTCCACCCTGGACCCGGGCGACCGGGTCGAGGTGAGCCGGCGCGACGGTTCGGTGGCGGTGTTCGAGGTCAACTCGGTCGAGCGCTTCGACAAGGGGGACATGCCGGCCGACCGGGTGCACGGCGACTTCACCCGGCCCGCACTGCGGTTGATCACCTGCGGCGGGCGCTGGGTGGGTGGTGCGACCGGCTACGCCGACAACATCGTGGTGTTCGCGTCGCTGGTGTCAGCGCGCGACCGCAGCTAAGCCGCGGCCTCGGCCGCCTCGGCGGGCAGGTCGAGCCAACTCGCCCAGCGCGGGTCGGGTGCCCGGTGGCCGAGCACGCGCCACGCGACTCCTTTGGGCGCCGCCGGCTTGGTGTGCAGCCGCCAGCCGAGCTCGGCCGGGGTCTTGTCGCCCTTGCTGTGGTTGCAGCGCGCGCACGCGGCGACGACGTTCTCCCAGGCGTGCCGGCCACCGCGGCTCCGCGGGAACACGTGGTCGATGGTCTCGGCCGGACCCTTGCAGTAGGCGCACCGCCAACTGTCGCGAGCGAATATGGCTCGCCGGGAAAGCCCCACGGTGGCGCGGAAGGGGACCCGGACGTAGCGGGTCAGCCGGACCACCGACGGCACCGGAAGCTCGTGGCGGACGCTGTGCAGGAAACCATCGCCGTCGGCGACGCAGACTGCCTTGGCGGATAGCACGAGGATCGCGGCTCTTCGCACTGACACGACGCACAGGGGCTCGTAGGTAGCGTTCAGGACTAATACCCCAGAGCCCACAGTTGGTCGTATGTCAGGCATCCCGCTCACCTCTCGGTCGTTCTGTCGCCCGCTCCACAGGTCCGCGATGTGTGGCCGTGGTGCGCAGCGCCACGACCGGCGCCGGCGAGGTGCCTTCGCCCGTGCAGCAATCGTCCCTGATGGGGGACCCGATTGCACGTACTAATCGGGGCCCGGGAAGTGAAGTTTTGTTTCGTGTGGTGAGATGGTCGGTTCCGTCCGGTTGCGGCCCGGCTCAGGCCGCCTCATTAGCCGAACGGCCCATGCGGTACGAACACACGTGTGACTGCCATCGACATGATCATGAACCTCGCCGAGGCATCCCCGTCCCCAGCGCCGACCGCGAGCTGCGCGAAGAATGACGCTTTCTGCGGCTGGATGTACGACGTGACCGGTTCGGCCTGGGCGGCCGAAGGAAGCTACTACTTCCTCGTCAAACCGCTGCGGATCGTCGCGATCCTGCTGCTCGCGGTGGTCGCCCGGTACCTCCTGCACAAGCTGATCAGCCGGCTGGTCCGGACCACCTCCCAGAGCTCCGTGCCGGCCATCCTCAAGCCGCTGCGCCAGCGAACCCCCACCGCGGCGGTCGCGGACCCGGCCTCCGTCGTGCCCGAGCGGCGCCGCCAGCGGGCCGAGGCGATCGGCTCCGTCCTGCGCAGCCTGGTGACCGCGTTCGTCTTCTCGATCGCGCTGTTGATGGTGCTCGAGGAGTTGAGCTTCAATCTCGCACCGCTGCTGGCCAGCGCCGGCATCCTCGGTCTGGCGGTCGGCTTCGGCGCGCAGAGCCTGGTCAAGGACCTGCTCGGCGGCCTGTTCATGCTGCTGGAGGACCAGTACGGGGTCGGCGACACGGTCGACCTGGGCGAGGCGACCGGTGTGGTCGAGTCGGTCGGGCTCCGGATCACCACCGTCCGGGACGCCCGCGGAGTGCTCTGGTACATCCGCAACGGCGAGATCATCCGGGTCGGCAACAAGAGCCAGGGCTGGGCCATGCTCATGATCGATATGCCGATCGGTTTCGCCGACGCCGAGGAGGCGACCGAGGTGCTGCGGGCGGCGGTCGCCAACGTCTATGCCGACCCGGACCTCGCCGAGCACTTCGTCGATGCGCCGGAGGTGCTCGGCGTCGAGACGGTGACCGTCGAGGGCACCGTCATCCGCACCATCGCGAAGACCACTGCGGACGGTCAGTACCTGGTCGGCCGGGAGCTGCGCCGCCGGCTGACCGAGGCCCTGGCCAGCGCGGGCATCACCGCGCAGCTCGCGGCGAACCGGGTGTTCCCCCGTCCGGCCACACCGGAGGGTGGTTCTTAGCGGCTCTCTTCACCCATCCCGCACATTGAAGGTCGTGCCGGCCGGGGTCGCGCGCCAGTTGAACGGTCGGGTATCGTCCGATCGTTCAGTCGGACAAGCGACCCCCTGCCCGTTCGCCCTAGCCAGTTGTCAGACGATCGGGCAGAATCCGTCCCAAGCTCACTTCACCCCCGACGTCTGACAACGTTGCTCGGTCGCACCGCCACAAGTGGGCTGCCGAGGGCGATGGAGGCTTACGCAGTGTCCGATGAGACACGACCGTCCAACCGGCCGGCAACCTTTAGCGAGGTTTTCGGCGAGCGCGAATACCGGGCGGTCTTTGCGGCGAGTCTGCTCTCCTGGCTCGGCGACTACATCTCCAAAGCCGCGGTCACGGTCATCGTCTATCAGCAGTCGCAGTCCGTCGCCCTGTCGGCCGCCGCGTTCGCGATCAGCTACCTGCCCTGGTTGGTCGGCGGCCCGCTGCTGGCCACGCTGGCCGAGCGCTACCCGTACCGCAACGTCATGGTCTGCTGCGACCTGGCGCGGATGGCACTCATCGCGCTGATCGTGATCCCCGGCGTGCCGGTGCCGGTCATGCTGGTCATCCTGTTCGTCGCGACGCTGGCCAACCCGCCCAGTCAGGCGGCCCGGTCGGCGCTGCTGGCGGTGATCCTGCCCGGCGACAAACTGGTCGTCGGCCTGTCGCTCAACAACAGTGTGAGCCAGGCGGCCCAGGTCGCGGGCTACGCCGTCGGCGCGGGCATCGCGGCCTTCAACCCCCGCGCGGCGATCGTCGTCGACTCGTGCACGTTCCTCGCCTCGGCGCTACTGATCTGGTTCGGCACGAAGCACCGGCCGCCGGCGATGCCCGAACACCACCGGTCCAACCTGTTCCGCGAGACCGCCGAGGGCTTCCGCCTGGTCTTCGGCCGCCCGGTGCTGCGCGGCATCGCGCTGCTCGTCTTCTCCGCGATGCTCTTCTCGATCGTCCCGGAGGGCCTGGCCGCCGCCTGGGCCCAGGAGAAGGCCGAAGGCACCGCGGCCGGCGCCTACCAGGCCCTGATCATGGCGGCCAACCCGCTCGGCTTCATCATCGGCGGCCTGGCGATGGCCCGCCTGGTGCCGCCACACGTCCGCCGCCGGCTGGTGCGCCCGTTCGCGGTGATCTCCCCGCTGATCCTGGTGCCGTCACTGCTCAACCCGTCACCCGTCTGGGTGGCGGTGCTGGCGGCGATCTCCGGGTTCGCGGTGGCCGGCCTGATGCCGGTGGCCAACGGCCTCTTCGTCCAGGCCCTGCCGCACGGCTACCGAGCCCGCGCCTTCGGCGTGATGGCCACCGGCGTCCAACTCATGCAGGGCGCCGCGGTCCTGATCACCGGCGTCCTGGCCGAACACTTCGAGATCCCGCTGGTGGTCGGGGTCTGGAGCATCGGCGGGGTCGCGCTGATGCTGTTCATGGCCAGCAGTTGGCCGAACACCCACCAGTTCGACGTAGCGATCGCGGAAGCCGCCAAGTCCCACCCGGACGCGGAGGAACGCCCGCCGGCCCAACGCGGCCCCTCCAGCCCCCGCCCGGCCCACGCCCAACCGTAGGCATCGCCTGCCGGTCTGGACACCACTGCGGGCGGCCCGCCACGATGTCGTCTGTGGATGCCATGGACTTGGCCCGAATCGCCGAACTGCTGCGTGTCCGTAACGGCATCGACGCGCGGATCGCGGCGATCACCGACAGACCGATGACCTCCGGTCATTTGGGCGAGTGGATCGCGAGCCAGATCTTTGACATCGACCTCGAACCCTCGGCGGCGAAAGCCGCGGTCGACGGGCGATTCCGATCCGGGGCGTTGGCGGGCCGCACAGTCAACGTGAAGTGGTATTTGAAACGCGAAGGTCTGGTCGACGTGACCGAGTCCGCCGACCTGGACTATTACCTGGTGCTGGCCGGCCCGCCCGGTCCGGCGGTCAGTTCACGCGGCACCGTCCGGCCGTGGTGCGTCACCGCGGTCTACCTTTTCGATGCCGAACGGCTACTGCAGCAGTTGAGGGCGGCCGGGGTCCGGATCGGCACGGCGAGCAGCGTACGGGCCGCGCATTGGGACGCCGCCGAGATCTGGCCCGAGGACCGGCGCGGGGACGGCGTGGTCGACGCCAGCCAGGCGCGCCAGCTTCGGCTCCTGTCCGAGGTCTGACCGTCAGGGGCGCCTTGCGGCGGCGGTCGGCAGGAGGCTGGTCGCACAGTCGACGATGGTGTCCGTTGCTGGGCGTGGGGTGAAGCCCAGCAGTTGTTGGGCCTTGGCCGAGCTGAAGGTCAGGTCGCGTCCGAGCAGCGGGGTCAGCGGCCGCAGCGGCGGCACCACCCGGGCCAGTGTGCGGACCACGCCGTCCGGGACCCCGCGGGTCGGCACCTTGGCGGCGTGCGCGCCCAGGTGGCTTCGCAGCACGGCGGCGATCTCGGCCAACCACCGGAACTCGCCCGCGCCGATGAAGCGTTCGCCCGCGGCGGCCGGTGCGGTCATCGCGCGGATGTGCAGGTCGGCCAGGTCGCGTACGTCCACGATGCTAAAGCCGAACCGGGGCAGCACCGGTGGGCGGCGGGCCAGCAGGCGGGCGATCACGTCGACCGAGCCGGCGTTGCCAGGGGAGCGCAGCGGGCCGAAGACGGCCGCCGGCAGCACTGTGGTGAGCTCCGTGTCGCCGCCCTGCGTGGCCATGAAATTCCACGCCGCGCGTTCGGCCAGGAGCTTCGAGCGGCGGTACGGGTTCAGGCTCGGGTCGTCCGGGTCCGTCCAGACGGTCTCGTCGCTGACGCCGTGCGGGTCCGCGGGCGTCGTGGCGGCGGTCGACGACGTCAGCACCACCCGCCGCACGCCCGCCCGGGTCGCCGCGCGCAGGACCCGCAGCGCGCCGTCGCGGGCCGGGCCGATCAGGTCGGCGCGACGGTCCGTGCCGCCCAAGGGTGAGGCGACGTGCAGCACGTAATCGCAGCCGGCCACGGCCGCGTCCCAGCCGTCGTCCCGGGTCAGGTCGGCGCTCACGACCTCGACCTGGTCGCCGTGCGCCGTCCGCCCCGGGTCGCGGACCGTCGTCCGGACCGCGAAACCACGGTCCAACAGGCCGGCGATGCACCAGCCGGCGACGAACCCGGTCCCGCCGGTCACCAGTACGCGTTTCATCGTGATCATCTCCTTGTCTACGGTTGTAGACTAACGCGCACGACAGGCCACGTCTACGGTCGTAGACTTACGACAGGGGAGCGAGCATGGCGGAAGCCCGCCGCCGGGACGCGGCGGCCACCCGGGCGGCGATCCTGGCCTCGGCCAGGGTGGGGTTCGCGCGCGGCGGCTACGACGGTGTCGGTGTGCGCGAGATCGCCGAGGGAGCCGGCGTGACGGCGATGATGGTCAACCGCTACTTCGGGTCCAAGGAGCAGCTCTTCGCCGAGGTCGTCGCCCAGATCATGGCCGAGCCGACGATCCTGACCCGGGCCAACATCGAGGCGCCCGACTTCGCCGACCGGATCGCCGCGAACCTCGTCGACATCACGGCCGGCGGCGCCACCCCGTTGGACGGCTTCCTGATCATGCTGCGCTCGTCGTCGAGCGACCAGGCCGCCGAGATCGGGCGCGCGCAGATCGAGGCGCACTACCACCGTGTGCTGACCGAGGCACTGGCCGGCGACCTCGCGCCCCAGCGTGCCGCGATCGTGCTGGCCCTCGTGTCCGGCATCCAGGTCATGCGACAGGTGCTCGCGCTGTCCGCGCTGACCGACGCCGACCCCGCTGACCTTCGCGGGCTGCTGGAGCCGTTGTTCCGGCAGCTCGTCCGAGCCCCGTAAGCAAGAGCACATCCGGCCAAGATCGAAAACTGGATAGGCTGGCCGTCGTGCGTAATGTCGTAATCACGGCCTTCGTCTTCTGGACCGTCATGCTCGGCACGACGGTACCCACGCCGCTCTATCCGCTCTACGAGCAGTCGTTCGGCATCGTTCCGGTCGAGATCACGGTCCTTTTCGGCGTGTACGCGCTCGGCGTCGTCGTCGGCCTGCTGACCCTCGGCCGGCTCTCCGACCAGATCGGCCGCAAACCCGTGCTGGCCATCGCGCTGCTGCTCTCCGCCGCCGCCGCGGCACTGTTCCTCGTCTCCGACAGCCTCGGCATGCTGCTCGCCGCCCGGGTGATCTCCGGCTTCTCGGCCGCCCTGGCCACCGGCGCCGGCACCGCCGCGATCGCCGAGCAGCTACCCGAACGCCGCAAGTGGCTCGGTCCCGTGCTCGCCCTGCTGGCCAACATGGGCGGCCTGGCCTCGGGCACGATGCTCTCCGGCCTGCTGGCCCAGTGGGCGCCCCACCCGCTGCGGCTGAGCTGGGTGGTCGACCTCGCGCTCATCGCGGCCAGCCTGATCGGGCTCACCCTGGTCGCGGAGACGGTCCGCCGCGGCCGCGCCACGTTCCACCTCGAACGGCTCCGGATCCCGCACGAGATCCGGGGCGACTTCATCCGGGCGGCGGCCACCGGCGGTGCCGGATTCGGCGTGCTCGGCGTGCTCACGTCGGTCACCGGCATCCTGCTCGGCGTGGAGCTCGGCAAGCACGACCCGGCGCTGACCGGGTTCGTGGTGTTCCTCGGGTTCGTCTCCACGGCCGCGGGGCAGCTCATCGACCGCCGGTTGCCGCCCCGGCTGTCATTGCCGCTCGCCTGCGTGGCCCTGATCGTCGGCGCGGCGTTGATCGCTTCCGCGGTGCTCGGCGCCGCACTGCCGCCCCTGCTGGCCGCCGCGGTGGTGGTCGGCCTCGGCACCGGCAGCGCGGTCAGTGCCGGCCTGCGGGCAATCGCGACCGGTGTGCCGCCGGAACGCCGCGGTGGGGCCTTCTCGGCCCTGTTCGCGATCCTCTACACGCTGCTCGCCCTGCCGGCGATCGGCGTCGGCATCGTCATCGAGTACGCCGGCCTGCGCTGGGCGGGCGGCATCTTCACCCTCGTGGTCGCGCTCCTGGCCGCGGCGGTGCTGATCAGCCTCAGCTCCCGCCGCCGCCAACCCAGCCACGCGTGACAAACGCGAAAGGCCCAGCCCATGAACGCGAGCCGGGCCCTTCGTGACAGTAAGTCAGGCTGAGGCGGTCGCCAGCACTCCGAACTCGGAGTACGGCGGCAGCCCCTGCCAGGTCACCTGGGCCGAGTCGATGAAGTATTGCTGGCCCGGGTCCCAGGTGTGGCCCTTCGCCCGGCGGTGGTAGATGTAGCCGAACGGGTGCGTCCGGTAGATCAGGCCACCGTCTGCCTTGACGCGGGTGATGATGCCCAGGTCGACCGAGCGCGGCACCGGCCGCCAGCCGCCCGCGTTCTCCAGGTCGCCCCGGCCGATCATGATCGTGCCGCCGGCCACCGACTCCGCGAACGACTCCGGGTTGCCGAACTTGCGGCGGATCGTCTCGTTGCGGTCCTCGAGGTGGACGAACTCGGCGCCCTTGCCGACCATCGTCGCGCCGGAGTAGTGCCGGCCCAGGACCAGGTCCCACAGGTGCTCGGGGCCGTACGTGTCGTCGTCGTCGACCTTGGTCACCAGGCTGCCGTTGGAGCGCGCGGTCACGAGGCCGAGCCCGGTGCCGAAGTCGACGTGGGCCGGCACCTCGACCACGGTGACCGGCCGCGCGGACCGGGCCACCCAGGCGGTGAGCGCGTCCGGAGCCGGGCAGCCGTGCAGGCCGACCACGATCTCCAGCTCGGGGTACGACTGCTTCTCCAGCGCGTCGAGCACCGGACCGAGGATCTCCGGCCGCCGCGTCATGAGGATCGCGCTGACGCTCGGGAGCTGGCGCAGCAGCGGGAAGCCCTCCGCGGCGAGGCGGGGGAGCACCAGCTCGGACGAGTGGCCGCGCAGCGCGGCCCGGCGCTGCCGGATGCTGTGCACTTCCAGCGCCACGGAGTCGGTGACGTCGGGCGCCGGCTCGGCCAGGATCGCGGCGAGCTCCGGCGCGAGCAGCTTCGCCACCGCGGGCTGCAGGTCGGGCGCCAGCAGCACCGCGCCGGTCGCCGCCACCTGCACCAGCAGCGCGGCCGCCTGGGCGGGGTCGCCCTGGTAGCCGGCGAGGTCGCCGACGTCGATGGTGGCCCGGCGGCGGACCATCTCGATGGTGAGCTGGTCGAGGCCGATCCCGTCGAGCCGGCCGGAGCGCACGGTCGGCCCCGACTGGGCGTCGCCGAAGACCAGTCGCTGGGTGCCCTTGACCGTGCGGTCGGGGCGGCCCCGCGGGTTGATCCGGATCGCGTCGAGCAGCACCGCGCCGCCGGCCTGGGCCGCGTCGCTGGTCAGCACGACACCGGCCGCGCTCGGGTCGGCGGCCGGGTCGGCCGTCAGCAGCACGTCCGTCGGCCGGATCTCGTCGGGCTTCGGCAGCTTGCCGACGCGTGCGCTCGGCGGCAGGAACGCCGGAGGTGTGCCGGTCGCGGCGATGTCGGCGCTGGCCGGCATCGGCATCCGGCGCACCGGGAGCAGCGCGTTGAGCGCGCTGCGCACGATGTCGCGCAGCGGCAGCGGCTCGTGCAGGCGGAACGTGACCGAAGCCACACCGCGCCAGCGCAGCGGCAGAGACACCTGGTGCCGGCGCAGCCTGGGCAGCGGGTCGACGGCGCCGGCCCAACCGGGCCGGATGGTCTGCCAGATCGTCATGATCCGGACGGCGCGGGCGGGTGCCACCGACTCCGGCGCCGCCATCAGCTCACGCAGGTGACCCGGGCTGGCCGCGAGGATCAGGACCCGTTGCCGGGGCAGCCGGATGACCCGCAGACCGATCAGGCGCTTGATCCGGTTGAGGCGGCCGCGCGGCCGGGGGCAGTCGAGCAGGGACCAATATGACGACACGCGGCTAGGGTACGGCGTCCGGCACGCGCGGTTCAGCCCTGGCCGGCCGGGTTGCCCGGCGGACCATCCGGACCTGCATCCGGCGCCCCGCCCGCAACGCCTCGAAGAGCAGGAATGCGTTGCGCGCGACCAGGCGGTGCTTGACGCCCTCGTCGCCGGCCGGCAGGGGGTAGCCGCCCGCCGGCCGCTCGGCCCGGTAGAAGGCCACGACGCGGGCGAAGAACTCGCGGCGCAGGTGCTGCGGCAGGCGCGCGCTGTGGTTGAGCACCCGGAGCACGTGCCAGATCGCCCGTTCGAAGATCGGTGAGCGCAGCGCCGCGTCGGCCGGGCCACGGCCGTTCAGGAACTGGAACACGAACTCCCACTGCCCGATGACGTCCATGTGCCGCGGGCTGACGGTACGGGTGATCGAGCCCGTCGGCCGCTGGCGGTAGGCGTACGCGGTGAAGTCCAGCAGGGTGATCCGCTCGGCGGCGATCATCAGGGGCACCGAGAACGCGACGTCCTCGTACCAGCCGGGACGGAACACCAGGCCCAGGTCGACGAGCAACTGGCGGCGGATCACCTTGTTGCAGGCGATGTGCAGGAGCTTGACCAGCCCTGGCACCTCGGCGAGGCGGAATGTGTCGGGCGCCGGGCCGGCCTTGCCGACCGTGGACTCCGAGACGCGCCCGGTGTCCCAGACCTTGGCGAAGCCGGTGATCAGCAGGTCGGCCTCGGTCTTCGCCAGTCGGTCGGCGACCTCCTGGACCGCCCCCTCGGTGAGCCAGTCGTCACTGTCGACGAACCAGACGTAGTCACCCGTCGCGGCGGCGAGGCCGGCGTTGCGCGCCGCGCCGAGCCCGCGGTTGGTCGGAAAGCTGAGCACCCGGACGCGGCTGTCGCGGGCGGCGTAGTCGGCCAGGATCGCCGCGCACCCGTCGTCGGACGCGTCGTCGACGGCGATCAGCTCGAGGTCAACAAAGCTCTGACCGAGGATCGAGTCGAGACACTCGGCCAGGTATTCCTCGACCCGGTAGACCGGGACCACCACACTGAGCAGCGCCATCCCGTGCTGCCTTCCTTCGCGGGAAATGGGTGAAGTCTAGGGCGGGTGGTCAAGCCCCGGCAGCCCCGTCAGAACAGGCCCGCGAACCAACTCCAGGCGCTGACGACCCAGTCGATCTGGCGCAGGTACGCGATGCCCACGCCGGCCAGGAAGACGGCGGTGACGAGGTGGGCGCCGCGCGCGGACCGGCGTACCCGGCCGAGCTGTTTCTCCCACACGACCCGGCCGACCACCCGCGCCAGCGCGTACAGGCCGAGCGCGACCAGGCCGGTCAGCACGAAGAGGGCGAACGGGGTGCCGAGGTTGCCGCCGTCGGAGATGGCCCACAGGCCCCAGCAGACGAAGGCGAACAGCGCGCCGGTGAGCATCAACCGGGCGCCGCGGCGGAACAGCCGGAGCTCTTCGGAGAACACCGGGCGCGGGATCGAGCCTGTCTCGCCGGGCCAGCCGGTGCCGGTCGGAATGTGCGGTCCCGTCGGCTCGGCGCGTCTGGCCGGACCCACCTGCGCCCGCCCGCTCCGGAACGGATTCTGGCCCTCGGGCGGCATCTCGACGGTGCGCTCGGCCCACGGCTCGCGTTGGTCGGTCATCACGCCCCCTTCCTGACGCCAGGGTAGCGAGCCGACAAACCGGTCGCCCCCGGGCCGGCAATCCGGTACGCAGAACGCATGACTTCCCCCGACGTGGTGCTGCGGCCGGCTACCGCCGACGACTTCGAACCCATCGCCACGATGCTAGGTGTGGTGTTCCACCACACGCAGGACCCCGCGGTGCTGGCCGTCGAACGGCCCCTGGTGGACCCGACGCGCGGGCTGGTCGCGGTCGACGGTGACACGATCGTCGGCAACGCGGCCTCGTTCGACCGCGAGATCGCCGTACCCGGCGGTGCGCTGCCGTGCGCGCACGTCACCGGCGTCGGCGTCCTGCCGACCCACCGGCGGCAGGGCATCCTGCGCCGGCTGATGGAGCGCCAGCTCCGCGAGGTCTCCGCTGCCGGGCGCGAGCCGATCGCCGCGCTCTGGGCCAGCGAGACGGCGATCTACCCGAGGTTCGGCTACGGCGAGGCCGGCGCCCGGATCCGTTTCCAGGCCGACCTCACCAGCACCGGGCTGCCCGCGCCAGCGCCCGGCCGACTCCGCGCCGGCTCGCCGGACGCGCTGCGCCCCGAGTTGGTCAAGGTCTACGACGAGGTCCGGCATCGCCGGCCGGGCTGGTCGAGCCGCGACGAGAACTGGTGGAGCTACTTGCTCGCGGACGTGCCCTCCGAGCGCGACGGCGCGACGGAGCGGCAGGCGATCGTGCACGAGAACGCCGACGGCACGGTCGACGGCTTCGCGCTGTGGCGGGTCAAGAACGAGTGGAACGAGGGCGGCCCGGCGGCCGAGGTCCGCGTCGACGAGGTGGTCGCCGCCGGCCCGGACGCGTACCGCGCGCTCTGGCGCTTCTTGTTCTCGCTCGACCTGACCCGGCGACTGACCTACTCGTTCGCGACGCCCGACGAGCCCCTGTTCCACCTGGTGCCGGAGCCGCGCCGGCTCGGCGCCACCACGGCCGACGGGCTGTGGGTGCGGCTCGTAGACGTAGCGGCGGCGCTGCGCGGGCGGGCCTACAGCGCCCCCCTCGACGTGGTCGTCGAGCTGACCGACGCGATCCTGCCCGGCAACGCCGGCCGCTGGCGGCTCTCCACGGACGGCAACACGACGACCTGCGAGCGCACGACCGACCCCGCGGACCTGGCCTGCGACGTGTTGGAGCTGGGCGCCGCCTACCTCGGCGGCACCTCGTTGGCCGCGCTCGGCCGGGCCGGCCGGGTCCATGAGTGGCGCCCCGGCGCGTTGGCCGCCGCCGACGCCGCCTTCCACTGGCACCAGGCTCCCGGCGGAGCGGAGGTGTTCTGACGGGGGGAACGGGTACGGTGCTCGACAATGGGAGGAGGCGCGATGGGTGACAACGAACGGCGTCGGCGGCGCCAGCGCCACCCGGCGGACCGGCCCGTGCCGGCACCGCCACCGTCCGATCCCGACGACGGCCTGCCCTCGGCGACCACCCCCGAGGTGCACGACCCCGCGCCACCACCCGCTCCCCGCCGCCCCGATCCCAGCGAGAGCCGGCCGCGCCGCCCGGCCGGCCCGCGCCCGATGGGTGGGTTGCCACCGTCGGAGGAACGCGAGGCCGAGCGCGGGCTGCGCGGGTTGGTCGGCTCAGGCGCGTCCCAGGTCGGCATCACCGCGGCGATGCGGGCCCGCGACGCGTCCCGGCCCAGCGCGGCGGAAGAGGCACAGGCGATGGAGCGCCTGGTCGTCGTCCGCCGCAACTGGGTGCCCCGCGAGGACCTGCCCCGCGGGAGCACCGGCCCACGCCCCAAGACCTAGGCGGGCAGCGCCGGCAGTTCCTGGGCGACCTCGTAGTCGGCGACCTCGGCGATCCGGCGGGAGTGCCGCTCGGCGCCCGAGAACTCGGTCGAGAGGAACGCCTCGACCAGCGCGGTCGCCTCGTCGAGCGAGTGCTGGCGCGCACCGACACCGGCCACGTTGGCGTCGTTGTGCTGGCGGCTGAGCCGCGCCGTGTCGAGGTTCCAGATCAGCGCGGCGCGTACCCCTCTGATCTTGTTGGCGGCGATCTGCTCGCCGTTGCCGGAACCGCCGATCACCACGCCGAGGCTGCCCTCGTCGGCCACCACCTTGGCGCCGGTGTGCAGGCAGAACGCCGGGTAGTCGTCCTCGGCGTCGTAGCTGTGCGCACCGACGTCGACCACGTCGTAGCCGGTTGCGGCGAGGTGGGTGACAAGGTGGGACTTGAGTTCGAAGCCGGCGTGGTCGGAGCCGAGGTAGACGCGCATGGTCAGCAGTCTCTCAGTGGTCGCCGAGCTCTGCGAGCACCAGGCCACCTCGCGCCTTCGGGGTGAACCAGGTGCTCTTGCGCGGCATCTTGGCCCGGGCCAGGTTGACCGCCACGAAGTCGTCGACGGTCACCGGCGCGACCAGGATCGCCAGCTCAGCCCGGCCGGCGTCGACCTCGCCGGTCAGCCACTGCGCCGGGTAGTCGCCGCCGACGTAGGTGATCCGCTTGTCGCCGGGCTCCAGGCCCAGCGCGTCGCGCAGGATGATCCGCTCGACCAGCGCGTGGTCGAGGTTCTCGACCCGGCTCACCGCGGGGTCGTGCGGCAGCGTCACCGCGTGCGCCGCGCCGGCGGCGTACAGGACGACCGAGGTCGGTTGTGGATCGGTCACCGGTGTGACCTGCGCGCCCGCGGCGCGCAACGCGTCGAGCAGCTCCGCCGGGGTGCTGGTCAGCTCGCTGATCAGCCGGTTGTAGGGCTGGATCGCGACCGAGCCGGGCGTGGTGATCACGGCGAGGAAGCGCGGCAGTCCGCCGGTCTGCGCGGCCAGGCTGCGGTGGTTGCCGTCGGCGACGACGAGCTCGCCGCCGCCGGCCAGTGCGGCCAGCCGGTCCTGGGTCTCGCCGGGGCCGAGCGGCCAGATCGCGTGGGTGCGGCCCGCCTGGTCGAGGTCGGTCGCGGCGGGCGCGCCGGCCGCGTCGCAGGCCTCGGCGAGCGCCGCGTGCAGCTCCGCGCCCCGCCCGGTCTGCAGCAGGAGCACGGGGGAGAGCAGGTGGCCGACCGCCTCGGCGAGGGCGACCCGCTCGCGCACCTTCTCGATGAACACGTCCTCGTTGCGGATCACGAGGCCCGGCTCGTCGGCGCTGGTCGAGATCTGGTCGGTGTCGACCATGGCCCACAGGCCGTACGCGGGCTCCTCGCCGGGCGCGGTGATCCGGTAGAGCACCATCGCCTGGTCGGCCGGCGTGTAGCTGTCGTCGGCCTTGGCGTCGGTGAGCCGCTGGGCGGCCGTCGGCAGCGAGTCGAGGAAGGAGCGTCCGCCCGCGTCCGGGGCGCGGTGCGGCATCTCGATCGCGAGCGCGCTGCGCGGGTTGTCGGCGATGATCGCGGTGATCTCGTTGTCGTCGGCGAACTCGTCGTAGTTCTGCGCGCCGGTGCCGCCGGTGGTGATCCAGGCCCGGGCGATCGGGTGCACGATCGTCATGTCCGAAACGCTACCGATGGGCGTGCGAGTGACGGCCGACACCCAGGCGTCCGTCTCAGGCTATGGCCACGACACGCGGATCCCGGGCCGCCGGCACCAGCATGTCGAGCCGGTCCAGGGCGGTCGGGTCACCCGTCGGTGGCGCGATCGGGGCCGGCAGCGCCGCGACCACGTCCATGCCGCAGGGCGCCGCTCCGACCAGGATCGGCGGCGCCAGCAGGTCGACGACGTGGTCGGGCAGCGCCGGCGCGATGGTTTCCCAGCGGCCTTCGTCGACCGACCAGTAGGCGGCGCCGATGCTCTCGGCGACCTCGTGGGGAGTGTGCTGCGACATGGGCGATCCTTCGATGCGAGGGTGCCTTTCGACACCCTACGCAACGAATCGATCAACCAGCCGGAAAGGGTCCGATCAGTCGAAAATCGGACCCACGTCGCGGGTCCGCTTGAGCTCGAAGAAGCCCGGCGTGCCCGCGACCAGGACGACGCCGTCCCAGAGCCGGCCGGCGGCCTCACCCTTCGGCGCCGGCGTGACGACCGGGCCGAAGATGGCGACGCGGCCACCGTCCGGGCCGGGCGCGTGGATCACCGGGGTGCCCACGTCCATGCCGACCGGCTTCATGCCGGCGTCGTGGCTGGCCCGCAACGCGTCGTCGTACTCGGTGCTCTCGCCGGCCTCGATCAGCGCGGGGTCGAGGCCGACCTCGGCGAGGGCGGCCGCGTAGAGCTCCGGGCCGCGCTCCTGCTTGCCCGGGTGGATCCGGGTGCCCAGCGCGGTGTAGAGGTCACGCAGCACGGCGTTGCCGTACTTCTGCTCGGCCGCGATGCAGATCCGCACCGGCGCCCAGGCCGTACGCAGGAAGTTCTTGTAGTTCTCGTCGAGCTCGTCACGGCCGGCATTGAGGACCGCGAGGCTCATCACGTGGAAGCTCACGTCCAAAGGGCGGACCTTCTCGGTCTCGAGCAGCCAGCGGGAGGTCACCCAGGCCCAGGGGCAGGCGGGATCGAACCACATGTCGACGTTCTGACGGTCATTGCTATCGGACACGGCACGTCCTTGGGGGGATCGGGGGTACGTACCCTGATATTCACCCTCGCCCAACCCTTCTGCCACCGGTGGGGCACCGTGACGTGGGTTACCGTGGTTGGCCGCGGCGGGCATGGAACACTCGAAAAAGATGTCGCCGGTGTCGTCGGCACAATGCGAATGGGAGAACGAACCGTGGCTGGTGTGCGCAACCTGACCCAGGCGGAGGCGGCCGAACGAGCGCGTCTGCTCGACGTCACCTCGTACGACATCAGCCTGGACCTGGCCTCCGCCGGGCAGGGTGACGCGCGCACGTTCCGTTCCACCACCACGATCGTGTTCGACTGCGTCGAGCCGGGCGCCGCCACCTTCATCGAGCTCGCGGCCGCGTCCGTGCACTCGGCCACGCTCAACGGCACGCCGGTCGACATCAGCGGCTGGGCCGCCGACAAGGGCCTCACGATCACCGGCCTGGCCGCCGCCAACGAGCTCGTGGTCGAGGCCGACTTCAACTACTCGACCTCGGGCCAGGGCCTGCACCGCAGCATCGACCCCGTCGACGGCGAGACCTATCTCTACAGCCAGTTCGAGACCGCCGACGCCCAGCGCGTGTACGCGTCGTTCGACCAGCCCGACCTCAAGTCGGTCTACACCTGGCACGCGACGGTGCCGGCCCACTGGAAGGTCATCTCCAACTCGCCGGTCGCCGACGTCGAGACGGCTGACTCCGGCGAGGTCAAGACCGTCCACTTCGCACAGTCCGCACGGATGTCGACCTACGTCACCGCACTGTGCGCCGGGCCGTACCACGAGGTGCGCTTCGAGCACGACGGCATCGACCTGGGCTACTTCTGCCGGGCCACCATGGCGCAGTACTTCGACCCGGACGACCTCAACCTGATCACCACGCAGGGCTTCGACTTCTACCACGCCCAGTTCGGCGTCCGTTACCCGTTGCCGAAGTACGACCAGCTCTGGGTGCCCGACTTCAACGCCGGCGCGATGGAGAACTTCGCCTGCGTCACCCACGCCGAGTCGGCGTACGTGTTCCGCTCGCAGGTCACCGACTACGAGTACGAGCAGCGGGCCAACACGATCCTGCACGAGCTCGCCCACATGTGGTTCGGCGACCTGGTCACCATGCGCTGGTGGAACGACCTGTGGCTCAACGAGTCGTTCGCCGAGTGGGCCAGCCACTGGTGCAACACCAACGCCACCCGGTTCACCGACGCCTGGACGACGTTCCTGTCGATCCGCAAGAACTGGGGCTACCGGCAGGACCAGCTCAGCTCCACCCACCCGGTCTACTGCGAGATGCCCGACCTGGAAGCGGTCGAGGTCAACTTCGACGGCATCACGTACGCCAAGGGCGCCTCGGTCATCAAACAGCTCGTCGCGTACGTGGGGATCGAGCCGTTCCTGGCCGGCCTGCGCGCCTACTTCGCCCGGCACGCCTGGGGCAACGCCACCTTCGACGACCTGCTCGGCGAGCTCGAGTCGGCGTCCGGCCGCGAGCTGCGCAAGTTCGCCGCCCAGTGGCTGGAGACGGCACAGGTCAACACGCTGCGCCCGCAGGTCTCGATCGACGATGCCGGCCTGTACGAGTCGGTCGTGGTGCTCCAGGAGGCGCCCACTGACTACCCGACGCTGCGTACGCACCGGATCGGGGTCGGCCTCTACGACCTGACGCCCGAGGGATCGCTGGTCCGGCGGGAGCTGCTGGAGATCGACGTGACCGGCGAGCGCACTGCCGTCGAGCAGCTCGTCGGTGTCCGCGCGCCCGACGTGCTGCTGCTCAACGACGACGACCTGACCTACGCCAAGCTGCGCCTCGACGAGCGCTCGATGGCCACAGTGGTGCAACACATCGACGGCTTCGACTCGTCGCTGGCCCGCGCGCTGTGCTGGGCCGCCGCCTGGGACATGCTGCGCGACGCCGAGCTCGCAGCCCGCGACTACGTAGCGCTGGCCCTGACGGGCCTGCCCGCCGAGTCGGACATCAACCTGGTGACCGCGACGCTGCGCCAGGCCGCCGGCGCCCTGTCCTACTACGCCGACCCGGAATGGGCGCCCACCGGTTGGTCCCAGCTCGCCGACACGGCCCGCACCGCGATGCTCGCGGCCGCGCCGGGCAGCGGCTTCCAGCTCGCCTGGGCCCGCGCGTTCGCCGCGGCGGCCCGGTCCGACGAGCACCTGGCCGTCCTGCGCGGCTGGCTCTCCGGCGACAACATCCCGGCGGGCCTGCCGATCGACACGGAGTTCCGCTGGTCGCTCCTGCGCGCCCTGGTCGCCAACGGCGCCGCGGACGCCACCGAGATCGAGGCGGAACTGGCCCGCGACCGCACGTCGAGCGGCGAGCGCGAGGCCGCGGAAACGCACGCCCTGATCCCGACGGCGGACAACAAGGCGTCGGTGTGGCGAGCCCTGACCGAGTCGACGGAGCTGCCGAACTGGCGCAACCGGGCGCTGCTGGTCGGCTTCCAGCACCCGACCCAGGTCGAGCTGACGGCCCCGTACGCCGCGAAGTTCTTCGAGTCAGCGGCGGCCGTGTGGGCGATGCGCGACTCGGAGCCGGCCCAGGAGTTCGTCGTGTACGGGTACCCGACGTACACGATCACGGACGAGGTCGTCGCTTCCGCGGACGCGTGGCTGTCGCAGAGCGGCCTCCCGTCGGCGCTGCGACGCCTGGTCGCGGAGGGCCGCGACACGACCGAACGCGCCCTGCGCGCCCGCCTCCGCGACATCGCCGCCTCGGAGTCCTGACCGTCGACTCGAACGCCGCGGGAGGCCCAGCGAACGGCCTGGCCTCCGCGGCGCTTGTCGAGACCAGCCACGGCACGGGTATTCGAGCGGGCCTATTTCTCGTGCCAGGGTGGGTCACGCCATGGGCCGATCTCTTGGGACGTCGTGAGCGTCAGGATGAAGTCGGGTTCGGTGCGGTCGTGGTCGGCGTCCGGGTCGACGAGTTGCACGATCTCGCAGCCGTACATTCCGGTCGGGAGGTCGAGGACCCGGTCCGCGCAATGTGGTTCGGGCAGCCGCACGTCGTCGAACTGGGCGGCCATCGCCAGCGAGTCGTAGCTCGCCACGTGGAGCTGTCCCACGGTCACCCGGATCGGTCCGCGGACTCGCCGGAAGCCCTGCCGCGGTGACACGTCGTCGACCACCACGTCGACGACCCAGGTGTCCTCGCGGCCCGTTCCCCACACCAGCAGCGACCGGTCCGCCATCGCGGACCGGAAACGACCGAACAGCGTCTCGTACGTCCATTCGTTGCTCACGAACGTCGGATAGGCGTGGTGGTCGACCAGGGCGATCAGGCCGGAGTCGTCAGTGACCGAGAAGCGTCGGCGCATGGTCCGGCAGTCTCGCAGGACGCGAGGTCAGGCGTAAGCCCCGCGGTATTCGATGGCTGCTGTCGGTGGGGCGGTGCCGCGTTTGCGGACGAAGTTGGCCACCGCTGACTGGAACTCCGGGCTCGCGAAGTCACGGTCGATCCTGGCGAGCTCGCGCGCCTGCGTCGCGGCCAGCTCGGCC
The DNA here is from genome assembly GCF_900107455.1 of Asanoa ishikariensis. Classification (GTDB taxonomy): domain Bacteria; phylum Actinomycetota; class Actinomycetes; order Mycobacteriales; family Micromonosporaceae; genus Asanoa; species Asanoa ishikariensis. Next base: position 1,962,044 of record NZ_FNQB01000001.1, read on the forward strand.
TCCGTCGGCAAAGGACGCCACCGTGCGCGCCCGGCCCGTTTGCCCGCCTCCCGGTGGTTCAGGGCGAACTCGTGCACCCACTCCAGCAGGTCGTCTCCGGCCAGGCCGGACGGCGCCAGGTAGTCGACCAGGCCCTGCCTGTGCGCCTGGTAGGCGCTCAGCGGCAGGCAGTCCAGGAGCAGGTCGGCCCGGGACTGTTCGTCCGGCAGCCGCGCCGGCAATGTCAGGGTGTGGAACTCCGAACCGGTCAGGCCGCCCATGCCCACGTAGTGGTAGTTGAACGTTCGGCCCGGCACCGCGACCACGACGTCCGCGCACAGGGACAGGAAAGCGCCGCCCGCGCCGGCGTCGCCGTCCAGCAGGGCGATGACCGAGACGCCGTCGCGGCGGGCCTGGAACATGGCCAGGGCTACCTCGTTGATCGCTCGGATGTTGGCCGAGGCTTCGGTCGGAATGCCGGCGCGGGCGGCGTACACGTGATTGAGGTTGATGCCGTTGCCGAACGGGCCGCCACCCCCGCCGCGCAGCACGATCTGGTCGACGTCGGTGCGGCGGGCCGCGGCGGCGATGCTGCTGGCGACCGCGTGGCAGAAGCCCGTCGACCAGGCTCCGTTGTACGCGGCCGCGGTGATCACCGCGACCGGGCCGCGCCGGCGGGTGGTGACCGGGCGGTACGACGTCGGGTCGCCCTGCCATGCCGGCAGGTAGCCGAGTGCGTCGCGCAGCCACCAGGCGGCCGGCTGTTTGAAGTCGGTCTTGACGTAGCCGATCCACACGCTGTCGCGCCGGCCGTCTCCGTGCACCGGGCCCGTCGCGACCTGGATGGCGCTGTCCGCTAGCCAGCCGACGACCTCGCCCTGGTCGCCTCGGCACGGGCCGGCGGGGTGCGCGTCGAAGACGTGGATCGGGTGGCCGAGCAGCCCGGTGCGGACGCCGGGTGCGCCGTCCCGGGCGGCCACCCGCCAGACGAGCTCCTCGGCGGGAAGCGACCAGTCGACCGCGCAGTCGTCCTGTCGCAGCACGTCGTTCCACCGGCCGAGGACGTCCGAGTGCTCGTAGTCGAGGGGGCGCGGGTCCGGCAGCGGGTCGGCCACCACCCGCTCCAGGCCGTTCAGCATGGCGGCCCGGTTCTGGTACGCGTAGATCCAGCTCTTGGTGGCCGGCCCGGCCGGATAGCGGAACGTGCTCGTGTGCACGACGTCGCCGGTGTCCCAGCCGGCCGCGGCGAGCAGCAGCGTCGTGCCGCCGAACGGCTCGCGGCGGCACCGTCCCCAGTCGATCGACGAGGCACCGCGGTCACCGAGCCGGCCGGGGTGGTTGATGACGACCCGGCCGAGCAGGTCGTCCGGCACCCGGGTCGTCAGCGTCGGCGCGAAGACCAGGTCCGGCCCGTACCACCGGTGGGCCTCGACCATGGCCTCGGGCGAGCCGGCCGGCTGGAAGGCGGTCTGGATCCCGTGGTCCCGCAGCCAGCAGTAGGCCGCCATCGTGGCACCGCCGAACCCGTTGGACAGCAACAGCACCCGTTGTACGCGACGTGAGACCACGGCAATACTCCCAATCCGGTCATCCAGTCCAACGACCGAGTCGGTCTCACCGCCGCGGCGAAACCATTCCGACCATGAATTCGGCACGAGCCCGATTAACGCGCGCCACCACCGCGCGACGACGGACCAAATGTCAGCCAGATTCGCCAGAAGCTGCCTTTCGCCCCGAACGCCGGGGAGAAGATGGGCTGTGGATCTGGGTCTGGCTGGCAAGACAGCCGTGGTCACCGGTGCCGGCAAGGGCATCGGGCTCGCGGTCACCCAAACGCTCGCTCGCGAGGGCGTACGCGTGATAGCCGGTTCGCGCACGATCACGCCCGAGCTGTCCGAGCTTGCGGGGGTGCACCCGTTCGCGCTCGACCTCGCGACGCCGGACGGACCCGTCCAGCTTCTCGCCGAGGCGCAGAAGCTCGGCGGCGCCGACATCCTGGTCAACAACGTCGGCGCGACCCGGCCCCGCCCGAACGGGTTCGTGTCGATCACCGACGACGACTGGCTGCAGACCATCACGATCAACTTCCTGGCGGCGGTACGCGCGACGCGTGCGGCCTTGCCGCAGCTGCTCGACCGGCGCGGGGTGATCGTGACGGTCTGCTCGGTCAACGCGACGCTGCCCGACCCGCTGGTGATGGACTACAGCGTGGCCAAGGCCGCCCTGCTCAACTTCTGCAAGGCGCTGTCCAAGGAGGTCGGTCCGCGCGGCGTGCGGGTCAACACGGTCAGCCCCGGCCCGGTGGAGACCGACCTGTGGCTCGGCGAGCACGGCATGGCGCAGACCGTGGGCGCGGCCACCGGCGCGAAGCCGGGCGACGTCCGGGACGCGGCGGCCGGCCAGTCGGCGACGAACCGCTTCACCCACCCGCAGGAGGTGGCGGACCTGGTGGTCTTCCTGGCCAGCGCCCTACCCGGCAACGTCACGGGCACCGACCACATCATCGACGGCGGTCTCACGACGTCGATCTAGGCCGAGGCGGACGGATGATGCCGGCGACCTCGTCGGCCACCTCGTCGGGCGGCCGGGTCGCGTCGACGACGTGCGTCGCGCGGGTGCGCTGCGGTACGACCAGGCGCCGGTGGGCCGGCAACAAGGTGCGTGAGAGGTACGGCTCGCGGTTCTCCTCGGCCGGTGACCGCTGGAGCCGGCGCCGGGATTGGACAGCGATTGACCTGTCGAGTGAGCACCTGCGGGGGCGATCCTCAGGTTCGGAGGTGCACAGTGTCCAGAATTCTTGTTCTCGGCGCCGGCCTGTGTGGGCTGTCGACCGCGATGTTGCTCGCCCGTGACGGCCACGACGTCACCGTGCTGGAACGCGACCCGGCCGAACCACCGCCGGTCGCGGACGCCTGGGAGGAGTGGCAGCGGCCCGGGGTCAACCAGTTCCGCCTGCCTCACCTGATGGCGGCCCGCTGGCGGGTCGAGATGGCCCGCGAACTGCCCGGCGTGCTCGACGACCTGGTGTCCGTCGGCGGGCTCCGGGCGAACCTGCTCGCGCTGCTGCCGGCCGCCCAGCGCGGCGACTGGCGCGCCGGCGACGAGATCTTCGAGACCGTCACCGCCCGCCGGCCCGTTCTGGAAGCGGTGCTCGCAAAGGCCGCCGCGGGTACGGCGGGCGTCACGATCCGGCGGGGTATCACGGTCAGCGGCCTGCTCACCGAAGGGACCCGCGTCACCGGTGTGCTCGCCGAGGGTGGCCACACGTTGCGGGCCGACCTGGTGGTCGACTGCGGCGGTCGCCGCTCGGCGCTCGCGTCCTGGCTGGTCGCCGCCGGTGCGCGGCGCCCGGTCGAGGAGCGGGCCGACTGTGGGTTCGTCTACTACGGCCGGCATTTCCGCAGCCGCACGGGCGTCCTGCCCGAGGGTCGCGCGAACGTCCTGCAACGGCACGAGTCGGCGTCGATCCTGACGCTGCCCGGCGACAACGGCACGTGGAGCGTCGCCCTGATCACCAGCGGCCGGGACCGGGCGATGCGTGGCCTGCGTGACCCGGCGCGGTGGGATGCCGCCGTGGCCACGTACCCCCTGGCGGCTCATTGGTGTGACGGTGACCCGGCGCCCGGAGTGGACGTGATGGCCGGCATCGAGGACCGCCATCGCACGTTCGTCGTCGACGGCGATCCGGTGGCGACCGGCGTCGTCGCGGTGGGTGACGCGTGGGCGTGCACGAACCCGTCGCTCGGGCGCGGCGCCGCGATCGGCCTGCTGCACGCCATCGGGCTGCGTGACGTGCTGCGCGACACCGACGCCGGCGAGCACGACAAGCTGGTGCACGGCTTCCACGACTGGACGATGGCCAACGTGGAGCCGCTGTACCGGGGCACCCTCTGGTTCGACGCCCACCGGCTGGCCGAGCTCGACGCCGACGCGGAAGGTGTGCCGTACCAGCACGGCGACCCGAGGTGGGCGTTCGCCCTGGCCACGTTCGCCGCGAGCCTGGGCGACCCGGAGATCGCCCGCGCGTACCAGTCGCTGACCTCGTTGTTGGCCACCCCCGACGATCTCCGCGCCCGACCCGGCCTGCCCGAGAAGATCATGAGGCTGGGTGGAGGCGCGCCCAACTATCCACTGCCAGGCCCCAGCCGCCGGGAACTGCTCGTGGCGATCGGAGACTAGAGGCGCACGTCGCCGATCTCGATCGTCCACAGCAGATCGGTGAGGTGTTCGAGAGCGCGGGCCAGATAGCGGCGGTACGTGCTCAGCGGCAGGTCGAGGACCTGGGCGGCGGCCTCCTGCGTCGGCGCGGGGCGCAGGTACGTGCGATGCAGGACGGCCCGTAGCTGCTCGCCCTTGGGCTCGTCGGCCAGGCGCACGACCGCGGCCTCGATCGTGGCGCGTAGCTGCGCCGCGGTCGGCCCGGCGTCGGTCGACGCCAGCGCCGAGCCCATCAGCGGGCTGGCGGCGAGCTGGTCAGGGCGGTGCAGCACCGGCAGCACCGCCTTGACCGCCGCGCCGAACCGGTCGCGGCCCAACGGCGGTGGGCGGAGCAGCTCGGCCGGCGGTGGTCCGGTCTCGCCGGAGTGCCCGCGTTCGCGCATCAGGTCGAGCCAACTGTCGACCGGGAGGCGGCGCCAGTCGATGCCGAAGCCGACGTGCCGTTGCCCGTCCAGCTCGACGGTGACCAGCGGTGCGAACGCCACGTGCTCGAACCGGGGCGCCCAGAAGTCCGGGTCGGAGGTGATCCCGATCGACCAGGCGAGCGGCCGGGTCAGCCATTCGATCACGCTGGAGACCGGCGCGGCGAGCACGGCGTACGGGTCGCGTTCGTACTCGTTGGCGCCCGCGACGACCCGGACGATGTTGACCAGCTCACCGGGCCGCGTGGGTCCGTGCCGCGCGACGTGGTCGAGGACGGCCCGGACCGCCGGGTCGCGGTCCTCCAGCGCGGACCCGCTGGGACAGAACAGGTGCAGGGCGAAACCGGCGACACCGTCGGGCGTACGCACGACGTAAAGGTGTTCGGGCTGCTCGTGCAGCCACGCCCGGGTCAGCTCGGCGCCGGCCGGTCCCTCGAACCGTTCGACGATCTGGCAGACCTGGTCGTGGTCGTCGGCGCGGCCCGGCACGACAGCGGCGGAGCCCAGCGTCCGCAGGGCCGAGAAGGCGGTCGCGTACGGGCTGTTGCGCTGGAGGAACAGGAGCTGCTGGGCGTGCCGCTGCCGGTCCGGGCCGGTGGTGGCGCGCAGACCGGTGACCGTGTGGGCGTGGATCACCCGGCGGTGCGCGTGGTACCGCTCGGGCATCCGGCGCTCGAACTCGGCGTCCAGCACGGCGCGGGCCAGGTCGTGGACGAACAGCCCGCGCGGGCCACGGGTGACGAACGGCCGTCGCGCCAGCCAGCGCCACACCTCGGGCGCGTCGGCGCCGACCATGCGTTCGAGCAGGTCCTCGGTGGTCAGCCAGGCGATGGCGCACGTCGCGAGGCCGGTCAGGTGCGCGTCGCCCGGCACGTCGCGCAGGAACGAACCGAGCAGCGCGGAGATCAGGTCCGGCGCGTCGGCGAGGGCGGCGGGCACCGTGCCGGTCGCCGCGAGATCGGCCAGCAGCGCGATGGTCAGCGGATGCCCCTGGCCGAGCTCCGCCAGGTGCGACCGGATCTCCGGTGCGACGCCGGCATGGGCGAGCAGGTCCGTGCTCTCCGCGGAGTCGAAATGATCGAGCTGGTGTACGGCCACGAGCCGCCGCCACCCGGCATCGGTGCGCCAGGGCGCGGCGGGCGGGTCACAGCCGGCCAGCACGACGACGGTGTCGGCGGACAGGCCCGGCACGAACTCGTCGCGCAGCCAGTCGTCGATCGGACTGAGCTCCTCGTAGCCGTCGACGAGCAGGACCGCGTCGGCCAGGTCGTGGTGGCTGACGGCGGCGGTCAGCCCGTCGGGCGACGGGTCGACCTCACGACCGTCCACCTGCACGACGGTGCGGCCGACGGCGCGGGCGCGGGCGCGGAACTCGGCCAGCAGCGTCGTCTTGCCGATGCCACCGTGGCCGTGCACGAACAGCACCCGTTGCGGCGCACGCCCGGCGACGGCGTCGTCGAAGCAGGCGAGCTCCCGGCGGCGCCCGACAAATCGCTCGCGCCGTGCGGTGTCCAGCAGGTCGCCCAGGCTCGTGGTCACGCCCTCTCCTTCGGTTGCCCCACTCTCCGCCGCGCGGCGCTCATTGGACAGCGATTAGCCACTATCTGACGTGGTGGGTGAGCGGCGGTCGGGCCGACCCTGCACACCATGAGATGGACTGTCAGCGCCGCCGCCACCGTCGCGTCGACCTACGCGCTGGACGCGTTCGCCGCCGCGGCGGGTGCTCTGGTCGTGATGTCGGGCGTACTCGCCGGGCTCTCGCACGGCTGGGTGGTGGTCGTTCTCGTCGGCAGCTACGTCCTCTGGGCGCTGGGACTGCGCACGAACCTGCGCGCGAACGGCGCACTGCTCGCGGCGACGGGCACGAGCACGAACGTCCTGTCGAAGGCCGCGTACGACCTGACCCGGCGCTTCGCGCGCAGCGAGCGTGCACCGCGCGTGGCGGCGGCCGTGGGCTACGCCGGCACGGAGGTCATCAAGGAACTGCCGTACTACGCGGCGGCGTTCGGTGCCGCGGCCGCCACGGAGGCGATCACCGGGGCGGACGCGCTGGTCTTCCTGGCGGGAGCCAACCTCGGGGCCGCCGTGTACGAGTACGGCCTGGGCCGCCTCACGTCGTGGTTCCTCCGGCGCCGGTTCGCGTCGTTCGAGCGCGACTGGGTGCCGGGTCGCTACCTGACCGACTACTACAGCACGGTCGAGCCGGACGAACTGGCGACGATCGCCTTCCTGGTCGACGCCCTGCGCCACGCGGACCGCGACCAACCGATCCTGTTCTTCGGCGTCGGCCCCACGATGCACCACGTCTTCGCGGCCGCGGACGTGGCCTCCGAGATCCACCTGGGCGATTACCTGCCTTCGAACCTGGCTGAGCTGCAACGCTGGATCGACCGCGCGCCGGACGCACACGACTGGCGCCCGTTCGTGTCGTACACGCTGCGCTGCGAGGGAGTCAGCGAGCCGACCGAGGACGAAGTGACCCTCCGCGAGGACCTCACCCGCAAGAAGATCACGGACCTGATCCAGGTGGACGCCCACCACCGCCACCCGGTGAACCGCCGATACGCGACGGTGATCAGCCCGTACTGCGCGGACTCGGCCACGGACAACCTGACGACGTGGCGACAGCTCATGCGCAACATCACGGACCTGGTCGAACCCGGCGGCCTGTTCGTCACCGCCGCGCTACACCAGTGCGCCGGCTATACGGTCGGTGACCGCCGCTTCCCGAGCGCGAACGTCAGCGAGGACGACCTACGAGCAGCCCTGCGCCCGGACTTCGACCGCTCGAACGAAGTGATCGAAGTCCACTCCACGAACCAGGACGCCACACACGGCTACGGCGGTGTCCTGCTCTGCCACGCCCGCAAACACCAGCCGCCCGAGCGCTGAGGGATCATCTGGTGGATGGACGTCGTCTGGGTGTTGGGTGGGCTGGCGGCCAACCCCGCGCTCACCCCGGCCGCGCTGGATCGGCTTGTGGCGGTCGGAGGGTGGGCTGTCGACGATGAGCTCGCCGCACGCGCTGACCTGACGGACCGCCACGTCGAACAGCTCGCCAGGCACGGCTCCATCTCCGCGCTGGTGACGCTGGTCCGCCGCCGGCGCGTGCCATTGGCGGCAGTCGAGCACCGGCCGTGGGCGATCGTCGCCTTGCTCGATGACCACGACATCCCCGAGGCATGGCTGTGGCGGGTAGCCGCCGAGCGGGACAGCGAGCTTAGGGCCGAGCTGGCGCTGGCCGCGGCCTGCCCGCCCGACCTGCTGCGGCTGCTGGCCCAGGACCCGGATCTCGTCAGCTCCGTCGCTGCCTCGGCGGCGCTCACGCCCGCACTCGCCGAGGAGTTCGCCCGCCATCCGGACGTCGTCGTGCGCCGGGCGGTCGCCGCCAACCGAGACGCGCCCGCCTCGGTGCTCGCGGACCTGGCTGCCGATATCGGCGACCGCACGGAAGCCGCCTACGAGCTCCAGCTAGCCGTCGCCGGCAACCCCGCTGCCCCGGTAGCCCCCGTGACGGCCCTGGTCGGGCACCCGTCCCGGCTCGTCCGGCTTGCCCTCGCGGAGCGGTCCGACCTGGATCCGGACAGCTATCGCGCACTGGCGCGCGACGTCGAGGTCCGACGGGAGCTGGCGGCCAATCCGGCGGTCGGTGAGCCGTTGATCCGCGAGTTGGCTACCAACGACCTGCGGCGGTGGATCTCGCGCAACCCGGCCCTGCCGCTCGACGTGCTGGCCGATCTGGCGGCGGGCATCCGCATCGGCCCTGCCCCGCTGCCGCGCATCGCCTCGGCTACCCAGGTGGAGATCCGCCGGTTCGCGGCTGGACCGCTGCGCGCGCTGCTGGCCCAGCACCCGGACCTGCCGGCGGACGTCGCCGCCACCATGCCCGACGACCCTGACCCTCGCGTGGCCAGGGCCGTCGCGTCGAATCCGTTGGTGACGGCCGACCAACTGCGCCGGATGACGGCTCGGCACGGTGGAGCCGTTGCCGCGGGTGTGGTGCGCAACCCGAACTGCCCGCGCGACCTGCTCGACGACCTGCTCGGCACGGAGGCCGGTCGCCGGCTGCTGCGCGCGGTCGCCGCGCATCCGAACGCCGCGCCCGCCACCGTCGCGGCGCTGCTCGACCACGACGATCACCTGGTCGCGTCGTCGGCTGCCGCGAACCCGGCGCTCCCGGCCGAGGCTGCCGAGCGAATCCTCGCCGTGGTCTCGGAATGTGATCAAGCGGGTAAGTCTGGGTCTTCGATCTGCTCCTGACCGGCCCTGTCCGTGGGCGCTTCTGTTGATCGAGGAAAATCGGGTATCTGCGTGCGGCTATGCATGATCGGGATCGCGAGGTATCGTGATCTTCGATCGGTGAATGCGAGCCGGAAATCGACGTGCTGCTGCTTCCACAAACGTCGACAATTTCTTTGCTCTAGTGCAAAGCCGGACTTTTCTGTTTATCCGGTGTCACTCGTTTTTCGTCCGACCTGACCTGATTAAGTCCGATGTGGATCGCTTCACGCGACGGCAGTCAGATTGCGGCGACAACGGCTTCCGTGAGTCCGGTGTGGATGATCCCCCTACCGGATCATTCGCGAAGCTCAGCCCCGAAAGGGGATGGCGGCGGGGCGCTCGGAGTGGATCGCCCGCCGAACGGCCAGTCGAAGCGTCGGGATTCCGACTTTGGTTCGCGGATCATCCCGTTCCGGGTGCAACGCTATTCGCGCCGCGGAATTCACATCCGGAAATGGCCGCGCTTTTGCGACCGCCGCTGTCGAAAAATTGCTTGGAGTCAGCATGAGTGGGGTTGCGGGAAAATTCATCCATAGTCGGTCGGTGCGCCTGGCGTCTGCGCTCTGCGTGCCGCTGCTCCTCATCGCGGGTGCGACCCCCGCGAGCGCCGGCACGTCGGTCAAGGCCGACGGAGACCACCAGCACGCGGTCCTCCGCGGTGCCGTCGCGGCGCCGAAAGCCGTGCCAGGCAAGCCTTTGCCCAAAGTCAGCGGCACGGTGGCGGTCAGGCCCTCGCTGCCCCTCCTCCCGGCGCCCAGGGGGCTCACGGGCCCGACCCGCACCTCCACCGCCCTCCTCGTCCCGCCGAAGTTGCAGCTACGGGCGCTGATCGTCGGTGTCGATGCCGCCGACTGGGGCGTGGCCACCTGGAAGCAGACCGTCGACCGGGTCGGTGCCGCGTACGACGTCCTCTATTCGAAGACCGCCCCGCTCACCGCCGCTGACCTCGTGGGGGTTGACGGAGTCGGCAAATACAACGCGATCCTGTTGACCAGCAGTTCATTGCTCTACGACGCCGGCGGCGGCAGTTTCGTCAGTGGCCTCGACGCGACCGAGTGGAACACGCTCTGGGCGTACGAGCGCGACTTCGCCGTCCGGCAGGCCGTGCTGTACACGAGCTACGGCGCCTGGCCCGAGGACTACTGCCTCACCGCGTCGTCCGAGGTCTCGGTCGGTGACACCCCGCTGTCGGCCACCCTTCCCGCCGCCGGGCAGGCGCTGTTCGACGACCTCAAGACCACCGCGGTCGTCAAGATCCAGCAGTCGTACGTCTACAAGACCCGCATCGCCGCCGGTTGTGCCGCGAGCTCGATCCTGCAGAGCGGCGCCGACATCCTCGGCGTGCAGACCACGTCCACCGACGGCCGCGAACGGGCCGCCCTGACGTTCACCTCGAACCAGTACCTGATGCAGAGCAACCTGCTCGCGTACGGCCTGTTCCGCTGGGCCAGCCGCGGCATGTACCTCGGCGACCAGAAGCACTACCTCCAGGTCGACATCGACGACTGGTTCAACTCGGCGGACCACTACACCCTGCCGAACGGCACCATCGTCACCGATCCGCCCTACCAGGTCTCGGGTCACGACGCCTACAACCTGCGACAGCGGATGAACAACCTGCGTTCGTGGTTCCCGTTGGCCAACGGCTTCACCTTCAGCCTGGCCTACAACGGCGCCGACGCGGACCTGACCGCCGTGTCCGGCTGCAGCCCCAACGGCGGCATCGAGACGCTGACCGCGACGAGCCGGTGTCTGCGCACCTACTTCCGGTGGCTGAACCACACGTACACGCATCCGGAGTTGAACTTCACCACGTACGCCGAGAGCGCGGCCGAGATCACCCAGAACCGCACGCTGGCCACGACGTTCTCGATGTCGCAGCCCAACACCGTGCTCAAGACCGGTGAATACTCCGGTCTGGGCGTCTACAACCCCGACCCGAACGACGACGTCAACCCGCCCACCGACTACGGGCTGGGCGCGTCGAACCTCAACTTCCTCCAAGCCGCACGTGACAACGGCGTCCAGTACGTGCACGGCAACATGTCGTTCGCGAGCCACGTGCCGTCGTGCTTCAACTGCGGCATCGACCACCCGCTCGAGCCGAGCATCATGATCGTGCCGGACTGGCCGACGAACATCGCGTACCACACGACCACGCCGGATGAGCAGACCCACTTCTACAACGGGTTCTACGGCCCCAACGGTCGGTTCCCGTTCTTCCCGGTCGACCAGACGTACGCGCAGATGAAGGACTACGAGACCAACGTGGCCCTGAGTCACGTGGCCACCGGCTCGATCTACACGCACACGTTCCACATCGCCAACGTCAAGGACTACGGCGGCGGCGAGACGCTGGTCACCGACTGGGCGCACATGGTGATGCAGAAGTACTCGGCCCTCTACAAGGTGCCGCTGCTCTGCCTCGACTGGGCGACCCTGGCCACCAACGTCAAGAACCGCACGCGGCACATGGCGGTGAAGGCCGCCGGCGCCAAAGCTGTCTACGACCCGTCGACCGGCACCATCGAGGTCAGCTCGCCGACGGCCGGCCCGCTGATCGTCACTGGTGCCAGCGCCGCCGGCTACACCACCTACGGTGCCGAGCGCACCTCGACCCTGACCATGGCCGCAGGCGGCACGACGACCGTCATCGCGAGTCCTCGGTCATGAAAGTAGCGCTGGTGTCGGAGGGCACCTACCCGTACGCCATGGGCGGTGTCAGTGTCTGGTGTGACCAGCTGATGCGCGGGCTCTCCGACTACCGGTGGGAGATGGTGGCACTCACCGTCGACAACTCGGAACGCCCCGTGTGGCGGCTGCCCGAGAACCTCGACCGGGTGACCGCGATTCCGTTGTGGGGCCCCGGCGGCGACCGCCGCCGGGGCGTCCCCCCGAAGGAGTTCACCGAGCCGTACCAGGAGTTCCTGCTCAGCCTGGTCACGCCGTTGGACCCTCGGCCGGAGCGCGCCGTCCGCGAGAACGTGCGGTTCATCGCCGCACTGCGCGGGCTGCACGAGTACGCGGCCTCCGGCGGCGACCTGTCGGCGGCGATGATGTCCAACCGCGCGCTGGCGATGATGATGGACGCCTGGCACACGATCCAGGCGGACGGGCTGACCCTGGCCGACGCCACGCAGGGCGCCTGGTCGCTGGAGCACATGCTGCGGCCGTTGTCGGTGCCCGCCGTGGAGGCCGACGTCGTGCACGCCTCGATGAACGGCCTGTCGATGCTGGTCGGCCTGGTCGCCAAGTGGACGCACGGCACCCCGCTGCTGCTCTCCGAGCACGGCATCTACCTGCGCGAGCGCTACATCTCATACCTCGACGAGGACACGCCGCACCCGGTGAAGGTGCTGATCCTCAACTTCTTCCGGTGCCTCGCCGGCGGCGCCTACCTGGCCTGTGACGCGCTGGCACCGCACTCCGGCTACAACCGGCGCTGGCAGCTACGCAACGGCGCCGAGCCGGATCGCATGTGGACGATGTACAACGGCGTCGCCCCCGAGTCCTTCCCGCCCGCGCTGGAGGAGCCGCCGGAGCCGACGATCGTGTTCGCCGGCCGGGTCGACCCGCTCAAGGACCTGCACACGCTGATCCGGGCGTTCGCCATCGTCCGGGAGAAGCTGCCGGACGCACGGCTGCGGATGTTCGGTGGCACCCCGGCCGGCAACGAGGTCTACCACGACAGTTGCGTGGCCCTCATCGAGGAGCTCGGCCTGACCGGCGCCGCCGTGCTGGAAGGCCGCATCGAGGACATGGTCGAGGCCTACCACAGCGGCAGCATCGTGGCGCTGACCAGCATCTCGGAGGGTTTCCCGTACACGGTGGTCGAGGCGATGGCCTGCGGGCGCACCGTCGTCTGCACCAACGTCGGCGGAGTCTCGGAGGCCGTCGGCGACGCCGGGTTCGTGGTCGCACCGCGCGACTCGGCCGCCGTGGCCGAAGCCTGCGTGCGGCTGCTCGACGACGCCGAGCTACGCCACGAGCTGGCCGCGAAGGCGCGCAACCGGGTGCTCGAGCGGTTCACGCTGGCCCAGTCGCTCGACGCCTACCGCAACCTCTACGAGCGGCTGTCCAACCCCGAGCTCACCGCCGAGCCGGCGCCTCCCGCGCCCGACATGGTGTACGTGGGCCGCGTGGCCATCTCGCGCTACGTCGGCCGGGTCGCCCGCGAGATCACCGCCGAGCCGGCGGTGCCGGAAGCGCCGGCCGAGCCGCACGTCGGCCGCGCCACGGTCAACCGCTACGTCGGCCGGGTCGCACAGTCCGACGTCGAGTCCGCGGAGCAGGCCGCATGACCCTCACGTCGGGGCAGCCACGCGCGCCCATCATGGCCGCGGCCCGCGAGGTGGCGGCCGACGCCACCATCGCGATCACGGCCGGCATGGTGGTCACGCCACCGGTGGTCGAGGGCGCGAGGTTCTCCGGCGACCCGCTGGACGCGCTCGTCGACCGGGTCCGGGAGTCGGCCGGCCGGGCGGTCGACGCCCTCCAGGTGGCCGCGCTGCTCGAGGCCGACGGCGTCACCGACCGGGTGGCCCGCGCCGTGTACGGCTTCACCGACGTGTTCTACCTCGCCGAAGACGTGTTCCGCCGGGCCGGGGGCGGCGTGCGCCGCCTGCGGCCCGTGGCCCCGCCGCTGCGCGACCCCGCGCGGGCCGCCCGGGAGATCGCGCACGGCGCGCTCTACCTGCTGCCGGGTGCGCTGTTCCCGGCCGTCGCGGCGGTCATCTCGCCCCGGCCGCTGCTGGTCGCCCTGCTGGTGGCCGGTGTGCTGGGCTGGGTCTGGGCGGCCGGCGCGAGCTGGCTCGCCTTCCAATGCCTCAACGTCGACGACGAGCTGACCGCCGGCCGCGTGCTGGCCTGGTCGACGGCGGCCGGGATGGTGGTGGCCGTCCTCGCCGGCGTCGGAGTGACGATGGCGGTCGGCGGCGGCGTCACCGCCGCGGCCCTGGTGCCGGGCGTCATGGCGTACCAGATGGCCAGCACCGCACTTGTCTTCTACCGCCTGGAGCTGTGGCTCGCGCTGCTGACGGCGCCCGCCGCGGTGCTCGGCGTCGGCTATCTCCTGGGGGAGATCCAGCTCGTCTGGGCCCTGGGCACCGTGACGGCGTGCGTCGCCGCCGCCCTCGTCGCCGGTGTCTGGCGGGCGCTGTGGGCCGGCAAGGGACGCACCGTCTCGGCGATCGGCGGACCGCGCGGGCTGTTCCGCGGCCGGATCGGGCCGCTGGCCTGGGTCCTGCTCTACAGCGCGCTCGCCGCCACGTTCCTGCTACACGCGCAGGTTCCCTACCTGCTGTCGAATGTGGACGTAGTCCTGGTCGTCCTCGCACTGATCGTGACCATGGGTGTGGTGGAGTGGCGGTCCCGGCGCTTCACGGAAGAGGCGCGACGCCTACTTACCCGGGTCCGCTACCCGAAGGAGTTCCAGCGTCGGGTCTGGGTGCTGCTCGTCGGCAACCTGGTCGCGTGCTGGCTGACGACGGCCGTGTTCGCGGCGGCCATCTGCTGGGGGCTGTGGTCGCTGGGCCGGCTCAGCCCCGACGCTCTGGCCATGGCCGGCGCGCAGGTCGCGATGGCGGGCGCCTACTTGACGGCGTTCGTGCTCGCCGGCCACCTGCGCTACGGCTGGCTCTGCGGCTGCCTCACGGTGGCCATCGCGGCGAGCCTCGGCACGCCGCACCTGATCGGGGCGTCACCCGACGTACCCGCGACCGTCTTCTACCTGGGCAGTGCCGTGCTGCTGCAGATCCTCCTGCTGGTGGGTCTTTCTCCGGTGCTGAGCCAGGTCTCGCGCTACCGCTGACGAACTGGGGGTTCAACATGCATGCGGTGATCCTCGCCGGTGGAAAGGGTGTGCGGCTGAGGCCGTACACGACGGCGTTGCCGAAGCCCTTGGTCCCGATCGGCGAACGCTACGCGATCCTGGAGATCATCCTGCAACAACTCTCCGACCAGGGCTTCCGGTCGGTGACCATCGCGATCAACCACCTGGGCCACCTGATCCGGGCGTTCGTCGCCGACGGACGCCGATGGGGCCTGCGCGTGGACTACGTCGAGGAGACCGTTCCACTGTCGACGGTCGGGCCGCTGTTCGGGCTGACCGACCGCCTGCCGGAACGGTTCCTGGTGATGAACGGCGACGTGCTCACCGACTTGCGCTACAGCGACCTGCTGGAGCACCACGCCCTGTCGGGTGCGCCGCTGACCGTGGCGACGTTCACCCGCACCGTGAAGATCGACTTCGGGGTGCTGGGGCTGGAGAGCGGCCGGATCGTCGGGTTCACCGAGAAGCCGAGCTACCACTACCCCGTGAGCATGGGCGTCTACGGCATGTCCCGCGAGACGCTCGCTCCCTACCCGGCGGGGCTCTCGTTCGGCTTCGACGAGCTCATCCTCGACCTGGTCGGCCAGGGCTCCTATCCGTCCACGTACGCGTTCGACGGATTCTGGCTCGACATCGGCCGGCCCGAGGACTACGACGAGGCCAACCGCAACTTCAACGAGCTCGAGCCGATACTGCTGCCGGCGCGGGCCGGGGTGGCCGCATGAAGGTCCTGCTCTTCGGCGCGTCGGGCTTCCTCGGCGGCCGGGTCCGCGAGGCCTTGGCGGCCGCACCGAGGGTGACCTCGGTCGACTGCCCGGGCCGCGCACGCTGCGACCTGGTCGCCTCGGGTGTCGACGAGCTGACCGACCTGGTGCGGGCGGCGGCGCCGGACGCGGTGGTGAACTGCACCGGCCGGCTCAGCGGCACCGGTTACGACCTCGCGCTGGCCAACACGCTGGTCACGGCGAAACTGGTCGAGGCCGTCGCCACGGCGGCGCCCGGCGCGCGGCTGGTCCGGCTCGGGTCGGCCGCCGAATACGGCGTCGTGCCCGACGGCGTCGCGGTCAGCGAGACGGACCCGTGCGAACCCGTCAGCGAGTACGGCGTGAGCCACCTGGCCGCGACCCGGCTGCTCGACCTGGCCACCGCCGCGGGCCGGGTCGACGGCGTGACGATGCGGGTGTTCAACCCGGTCGGCGCCGGCATGCACCCGGACAACCTGCTCGGCCGGGCGGCCGCCCTGATCCAGGGTGCCGCGCGCGACGACGCCGACCACGTGACGCTGGCGGCGCTCGGTGCGTACCGCGACTTCGTCGACGTCCGCGACGCCGCGGCGGCGGTGACGGCCGCGGTGACCGTGACCGACCCGGCGGCCCGGGTGTTCAACGTCGCCAGCGGGATGGCGGTGACCAGCCGGGAGGCCGTGGAGCTGCTCGCGAAGGTGTCCGGCTGGTCGGGTGAGATCCGCGAACGCGGCCTCGGCCCGGCCCGCTCGGCCGCCGTCAACTGGATGCTCGGCGACATCTCGCTGACGCGGGCCGTCCTCGACTGGCAACCGGTGCACTCCCTCGGCGACTCGCTGTGGGACGTCTGGACCGGCGCCGGCGGTAACTGACCGATGGGGGTTCGTCGCATGCTGGCCTTGCTCGGGACGGCCGTGGTGGTCACCGCGGTCGTGCCGGCGTGCTCCGGCGACCCCGCACCACCATCGGCGTGCTCGCACCCCGACACCCAGGTCGTGTCGGCGGGTCGCCTCGACGGTGCTCCTTGGACTTCGGTCAAGACCTGGCTCTACCAGCTCCAGGGGTACGAGGGAGGCGGGCTGGACGCGATCGCCGGTGCGCGGGCGGACCTCGCGGTCATCGACCTGGCGCGCGACGCCAAGTCGGACTTCTTCCGGAAGGAAGAGGTCGAGGCCGTCCGCGCCTCGGGCAAGCGGGTGCTGGCCTACTTCGAGATCGGCAGCATCGAGGACTTCCGGCCCGAGCACCGCGCCGTCGTCGACAGTGGCCTGGTGCTCAACCGCTGGGACGACTGGCCGGAGGAGCACTTCGTGTGCTTCTGGGAAGAGCCCTGGTGGGAGATCGCCATCCGGCCCCGGATCGACCAGGCGCTGCGGGCCGGCTTCGACGGGATGTACCTCGACACGCCCCTCGCGTACGAGGAGATCGACCTTGATCTGGTTCCCGGAGCCACCCGGGACAGCCTGGCCGCCGGGATGGCCGCGTTGATCGTGCGCATCAGCGCGTACGCCAAAGAGCGCTCGCCCGGTTTTGGGGTGTTCCCGCAGAACTCACCGGAACTGCGCCACCAGCGCGGCTACACCGCCGCGATCGACGGGATCGGCATGGAGGAGCTGTTCTTCCTCGCGACCGACAAGCCGTGCACCGAGAGCTGGTGCGCGGAGAACCTCGCCGAGACGCGCGCCCTGCGCGCCGCCGGCAAGCTCGTGCTCGCCGTCGACTACGCCGTCGACCGCGACAACATCCGCACCGCGCGCGACAGGTACGCCACCGAGGGATTCGCCGGCTGCGTGACCGTCCGTGAGCTCGACCGCCCCTAGTAGCTCGTTCGAAGGAGTCGCTCCGTTATGCCCACGTCTGTTGGTGTCGTCGGGATGGGCTATGTCGGCCTCACCCTGACCGCCGCGCTCGCCCGCAAGGGCTTCGTCGTCCACGGGGTCGACGTCCAGCCCACCGTTATCGACCAGCTCAACCACGGCAAGCCGCACATCTTCGAACCCGGCGTGGCCGAGGCTTTCCGCGAGCACGTGGGCAGCTCCATCTTCGTCGCCGCCGACCTGCCGAAGTCCGGTGTGGACGTCGCCGTCATCTGCGTCTCGACGCCGGTCGACGAGCACACGTACCGGCCGAACCTCACCAACCTGGCCGCCTCGGCCCGGTTCGTCGCCGAGCAGTGCGCGCCGGGCACGCTGGTGGTCGTCCGCAGCACGGTGCCGGTCGGCACCACCCGGCGGGTCGTGCTGCCGGCCCTGCGCGAGGCCTGGGGCGACAACGTGCGCCTGGTGATGGCGCCCGAGCGCACGATCCAGGGTCAGGCGCTGCGCGAGCTAGTCGAGCTGCCGCAGGTGGTCGGCGGGCTCGACGATGCCAGCCGCGACGCGGGCCTGGCGTTCTTCGGTGGGCTGGCCCACGAGCTGGTGCCGGTGTCCAACCTGGAGACCGCCGAGATGGTGAAGCTGTCCAACAACTGCCACACCGACCTCATCTACTCGTACGGCAACGAGATCGCGTTGATCTCCGAGCGGCACGGCCTCGACCCGCTCGAGGTGATCCGCGCGGCCAACCTGAACTACCCGCGGCCCGACCTCGCCAAGCCGGGTTACGTCGGCGGCGGCTGCCTGTCCAAGGACCCGTACATCATGATCGACTCGGCCGGCGACCGCGAGCCGTTCCTGGTCGGCCGCGCCCGCGCGCTCAACGAGTTCCTGCCGACCCACGTCGCGACGACCGTCGTCGACCGCATCCGCGCGGTCCGCGGCTCGACGCAGGGCGCACGGCTGTCCGTGCTCGGCTGGGCCTACAAGGGCTGGCCGCCCACCGACGACATGCGCGGCACCCCGATCGCCACGATGATGCCGGTCTTCGCCGAGGCCGGGCTGACCGTGCTCGGCCACGACCCGATGGTCACCGACGACGTCATCCGGCAGTACGGCGGCCTGCCGGTCAGCCTCGACAAGGCGTTCAGCGAGTCGGACGCGGTGCTGGTCATCAACGACCACCCGGACTACCGGGCGCTGAACATCGACTCGGTGCTGGGCGCCAACCGCCCGGCGATCATCTACGACTCGTGGCGGATCCTCGACGAATCAGCGATCGCGGCGGCCGGGGTGCAATACGGGGGCATCGGCTACGTCGGCCGCGGCGGTGCGGGGGTGCCGGCGTGAACGTGCTGCTGCTCGGCGGCGCGGGCTTCATCGGCCTGCACCTGGCCCGGCGGTTGCTCGCCGACGGCCACTCCGTGACGATCGTCGACGACTTCTCCCGGGGTCGCGACGACAAGGACCTGGACTCTCTCCGTGCCCACGCTGGGGCTTCCATCCTGTCGGCGGACCTGACGTCTCCGGCCACGTGGGATTCGCTGCAGCACGGCTGGGACCAGATCTATGTGCTGGCCGCCGTGGTCGGCGTCCGCAACGTCTCGAACGACCCGTGGCGCACCGTCCGGGTCAACACCCTGGTGGCCATGCACGCGCTGGATTGGCTGGCACCCGGCGACAAGGTCTTCTTCTCGTCGACCAGCGAGGTGTACGCGGGCGGGGTCGACGCCGGCGTCGTGGCGGTGCCGACGGCGGAGGACGCCCCGGTCATGGTGCGCGACGTCTCTGAGCCACGGTTCGCGTACGCGATCAGCAAGCTCCTCGGCGAAGCCGGCTTCCTGCATGCTTCCCAGGCGCGCGGCTTCTCGGCGGTGGTGGGTCGCTTCCACAACGTCTATGGGCCGCGGATGGGCGCCGACCACGTCATCCCCGAGATGGCGATGCGCTCGCTGGCGGGGGAGGACCCGTTCCGGGTGTGGGGTGCGGACCAGTACCGGGCCTTCTGCCATGTCGACGACGCGGTCGAGGCGATGCTCCGGCTGATGGCTTCTCCTGAGGCGTTTGGGCAGGTGGTGCACATCGGCGACGACAGCCAGGAGACCAACATCGCCGACCTGGCGAAGCTGGTACTGCGCCTCACCGATCGCGACGCTGTTCTGGATCCCGCACCGGCCCCGGCGGGCTCGGTCGCGCGACGCTGCCCTGATCTGACTCTGTTGCGGTCTCTCACCGGCTACCAGCCGGCGGTCGACCTGGAGGAAGGTGTCCGCCGCACAATCGCGTGGTACCGGGACTGGCAGCCGCGATGATCCCCCACGACGAGGCGATCGGCTTCTACTACGGCGCCGGCCGCCTGGACGCGCTCCGCCGCTACCCGCGGGTGGTCCTGCAGTCCGAGTTCTACAGCACGGCGGAGCTCACTGTTCTGCGTGACGGTGGCACGGAGCCGATGGGCTACCTGTCGCTCTCGGAGGACCAGGGCCCGCCGGCAGCGTGGCAGCGCGAGGAACGCAACCCGGACTGGGGCGGGGCTTTCGTCCACGTCGGACACCCAGGCTGGGTTGAGCACATCGTCGGCCAGGCCAAGGCGGAGATGACGGCCGGGTTCACCGGGCTGTTCCTCGACACACTCAACGTCGAGCTGACGTATCCGGAGGACCTGCCCCATCTGCTGGCCCTGATCGCCGCGATTCGTGAGGAGGCCAAGCCGTCGTACATGCTCGCGAACCGCGGCTTCGGCCTGCTGCCGCGCATGACGGAGTTCGTCGACGGCATCCTGTTCGAGTCGTTCTCGGCCCGCTGGACGGACAACGGCTACGACGCCTGGCCGCCGGACGTGCTCGAGTACAACGCCCAGATCGCGGAGCAACTCCTGCAGTACGACGTCGACCTGTACGCGCTCGACTACGCGGACACGGAGGGCCTCACGGAGTTCGCCCACCGGCGCGCGGGCCAGTTCGGCCTGTCCTGCTTCGTCAGCGACCGCGCCCTGTCCCGCATTTGACGGACCGGAGATAGCTCAGCAATCATTGCCTCAATGTTTGCTGAGCTATCTCTGCGGGCCCGCACCCATGCGGCGCTGGGTGACCCGGCACGGCTCGCGATGGTCGACAGGCTTCGCATCGCCGGGAGAGTTGGCGCAGTCGCTCGGCCTGCCGACAAACCTGGGTGGCACACCACGTCCGCGTTCTCGAGGACGCCGGCCTGGTCCTGAAGACGCGGTCGGAGGGGCAGGTCCATCCCTGCGCGGGGTTCTCCGGTCGGGTCAAGGCTCGCCGAAGGCGCACACGAACCGGCTCGGCCTGGGCGCGGCCGGAGGTTCCCGAGTCGGTCCTGGCGCACGACCGAAGAGATCCCACGAGAACGCTGATCTCCGATGAGGGCCGGGGTCCGGAGCGGCGCCCCGGTGCTCCGCTGACAAACTCGGCGCGTGTCTCCTGATCAGACGTCGTCACCGGTCCCGACGGTATGGATCTTCCATGGGGAAGGCGCGCCCTTCGCCGCGGGCGTCTTCGTGTCCAGAGCCGAGGGTGTCGCCTGGGCACAGCGACACGGCGTGACTGGACAACTGACCGAGTACCTCGTCGGAGACGGCTGTTATGACGTGGCCGTCCGGACGGCCACGTTCAGACCGACCAAGCCGCATCACGGATCGCCGGGCCACATCGCGGGATTCTCGTCAGGCGGGGAGCACGTCCACATCGTCGATGGATTGCCAGACTGAGGCGAGCCCATCCCCGAGCCGGCCGGTGCCCGCCCGGCAGACCCGCCGCCCCAAACGGCCGCTGGAGCGACACGCGCTCCATCCCTGGCGACTTAGCTCTCGCCGAGAACAGCGATCACCGGAACGTGGGGTGTCCGGGGCTCGGCCCCGGAGCCAGAATGGCTCAAATCGCGCATGAGCCTGCTCATGAGCGATTTGAGCGGGCGACGGGAATCGAACCCGCACCGTCAGTTTGGAAGACGTCAACCGGCCAGGTCGCTGAGCGCGAAAGTGCAGCTCAGCGACCTGGCCGTCATGTCCGTGGGGTACCCCAGATGACCCCTTGCGGCACCGTCTACTGGCACGTGGATGGCACGGCGATCTTGGTTCTTACCTACCCCTCATCCCGGCGGCTGGATCTCCTCGGTCGGGCAGGTTCAACCCTGCGCAGGGTTCTCCGGTCGGGTCAAGGCTCGCCAAAGGCGACCGCGAAGCGGCTTGGCCTTGGCACGGCCAGAGGTTCCTGTGCAGCCGTCTCGGTGCGCGGCTGAGGAGATCCCTTCCGGAACGCTGATCTCCGAGGAGGGCCGGGGTCCGGGGCATAGCCCGAGTCACTTCTGTGGGTCTGACGCCTCGGTTGGCCCGGCCGTCTGTAGGTCGCCGTAGTCGCGTGCGAGGTCCAACAGACGTAGGAGGAGCGGTGGGGAATCCGCGGCTCACCGTGTGCCAGGAAGATGGCTTCGCTCGCGGCGGCGGGGGTGAACGGACCGTCGGGCGTTAGATCCGGAATGCGGATCTCGATGTAGTCGTTCCGGCCCGGATTCTGTTCGGTCTGGTACAGCTCGTAGCACCAGGCGTCATGGTCGCCATCATAGAAGTTGTTGACCTCGAAGACCTTGCCGCCGTAGGTCCACTGATGCTGTGACGCGTACTCCACGCATGACAGGCTGCCAGAGCCAGAGAGCCGGCCGGCGCGCGCGGCGGGCCGGAGGTCCAGAGCGCAGTGCCGGGCCGGCGCGCCGCGCTCGCGCGGCGCCTTGATTCATTAGAGGTGGAATCGGCAGACGCATCCGCTGGCGGCCATCTCGGTCCGCCTAGTCGCTACTTTCGGGCAGGTACTGTCGACCGAAACCCAGGTAGTATCCATGGCCTCGGCGAGTACGACATATGGGGCTACTGGATGACTGAGCTGGGACAGCGCGCCGTGCAGGTCGTCGCGGAGTTGACGGCCGCGTTGGCACGAATCGACAACGATCACCAAGACGAAGCCGAATCCGAGCCGACCACTATAGACGTCGAGCTAATCCGGGTACTTGCGTCCGAGCCGTTCGAACTGCCTGAAGCGGCGGAGAAAGTTGTGGCTCGTGCACATCAGAATTGAAGCAGAGACGGGCCACGGTCTCCGGATCATAGAGGAGATCCCTGACTTTCCGATTTCCAAGATCGAAGGGTATAATGGGATCGGCAAAACCAATGCCATAAAGCTGCTTCGCCTTTGCACAGGAGATCAACCGTTCGAGAACGATCTTTCTGCGTGGCGGACCTTCCGCCGGCACCTCGCGGCTGCGCGTGTGCAGGTGACGGGTCTCTACGGCGGTCGAACGATTGACATCAACCTAGACCCCGAACGCTGGCCCACAAAACCAGAACCCCTGGGCGACCTGTTGGGATCCGTCAGGATAGACGGAACGCTGGCGTTGCCAGCTGACATTCCGGACGTTCTGCGAGTGTTCCACATCCTGACGACCGAGACTCCACTCGAAATCTTAGCTAAAAGGGCACTGAGAGCGGAGCGCGATCTAAGATCTTGGCTCGAATATGAGGCAGAACCGCGCCAGAATGACCTGGACAAGATAATTGGCGCGGTCCAGGTAAGAATCAGCGATTGCCTTCCCGCTCAGTTACCGCAGGAGTTGCACGCTGCCGAGTCGGCTCGCAGGCTTTTGAGTGGTGCAACATCGGAACTTGACGAGGCTAAGAGACTAGCGGGCCTGTTAGAGAAGGCTGTTGAGGTCGCAGATCGCTTGGACCAGGTCCGCGGTCGAGGACCAGAGCTCGACGCAAAACTTGGCGAGATACGGCGTCGGCTTGCGGATTTAGACGATCGAAAGCGAACTCTCGATGAGCAAATCGAAGGCGCAAGCGCCTCTCAGACGGCCAACCAAGCAGCTGAGCATGAGTTTGACTTAGCGCAAAAACACCTTGTGCGACAGGACAAATCTTTCCGACTCGCGAAGACATCCCTCGAGAAGGTCGCGGCCGCAGCAGGTGTTGCACCCGAGAGGGCACCCGTTTCTAGTCGCATCGCCGACTTGAGCGGGCAGCTTGCGGAGATGGTTGACCTTCTTCCTCAAGTCAATGCAACACCAATGCTCATTTCGGTCTTGACTGATCTTGCAGATCGACTTGAGGATGGAGAACGCCACGACCTCGCAGGAAGCGTTCTGATCGAGGCGAGCGACGCATTTCCTGGATTGACGGTTTCGCAACTGCGTGACTTGTGCCAAATTCAAGCTGAGAAGCTGTCCCGACGGACGCCGTCTGCCCAAGCGGAGAAGCTCGAGTCGCAGATAGACAGTGTGCGCAATCAGCTCGACGCTCTTTCGCAGATGGCTGAGAAGCTCGATGAACTTGACATCGCCGAAGGTAACCTTCACCGCGCAGAGGAGCGGCTGCGCAACGCCGTCGAAGGTTTGCCAGAGCAAGCAGCGCGTACCGTCGAAGAACTCATGGCCAACCGTAATACCCTCGATGATGAGAGCCGATCGTTGCAAGGTGACGAGGCGCGCTTCAGCCAGGCGCGTGACCTATTGGGCGGAGGCCTCGACGAAGCGGCACTAGCCGCAGAGCTGCACAGTCTATGCCAAGAGGCGCGGGTCGACCCTGGACGCGTTCGCGGCCGGCGGGAGCGTCATCTCGCCGAGATCGACGACCTGACTCGCCGGCAGATCGCAATACAGCAGCAGTTTGAAAAGGCGAGTCGTTTAGCGGACGCGCGGACCACTCAAATCTTGGAGGTCGGAAAGGAACTTGCGACCGATCCACGGTACGAATGGCTCCGGGCTGCTCACCGCGAGCTAAACCAAATCCGCCAACGCGATGCGTCCGGATACGCCGAAGTTTTGGACGGTCTTTCCACCAAGCTTGCTGTGGCCCGAAATCGACTTGAAGCTAGCTATCGAGGGACGTCTTCGGTTGCTCAGGCCTTCCAGCGACTTCATGGCGAGCTTCGCTCGCCGTCGACGGGGCAAGTTCGAACGTCGCGCTGGGACCTGGCGGCGCGGACATGGCTTGCCGACCAGGTTCGTCGCTGGTTCAACGACGACTTTCTCAGTGCAGCGTTGTTCGATGGCGCCAGAGATATTCGACTTGATTCATCGAGCCTTACCGTCGCTTGGACCGGAGCCGAAGGGCCGAACGAAATTCCACTCGCAGCGTTTTCGAGCGGACAGCAGGCCTTCGCATATACGCATGCGAGGGTCGCCCAACTGGACCAAGGGCCAGCATCCGAGAACAGACTCATTGCTCTGGATGAATTCGGGTCATATCTCGATGCCGACCGAATGAATGATCTACTCGGTTACCTGGCTTCCCGCGCCCGCGCGAACCCATATGACCAAATCGTAGTAGTGCTTCCTCTCGAAAGAACGCCTCAGTTAACACCCGACTCCAGCGAGCGAGATCATCAAAGGGTCGAAGAGCTTCAGAAGCGCGGTTACATAGCGGAATCGGTTTTGTCGTGAGGTCCAAGACCGACGGGCCGCGCGCAATTTTCGGCGTCCCAGTGGTTCTAACCTCAGCAGAGGTATCGGTATTAACGCGCGACCTCGCACAAATGTGGCTGCTTACCTATGGTTCGCTGCCGGGTGCCCTGATTGGCGACAAAGAGGTTTGCCGAAGATTCTTTGATCCACTTGTGCGCGGTCAGAGCTTACGAGATAGGCTGGCGAGCCTTCCGCCAACCCCGCATGATCTGTTCCGGCGCCTGAGCAGATTCGGAAGTCCCTTAGTGACCGATGTGGGCGAGGGTGCGCTAATCATTGGTGTGGAAGGTAGGCTCGTATTTGAGATCCTAAAGCAAGAAGATCTGTCGGACGGTCACGTCGTCTTGTCGCAATCAGTAACCAGCGCTGCCGAACGTGAAGCCTTGAACCTCTACCGGGACTGGAGTAGCGGGCGACTAGTGCAGGTGGTCGAGCTTCGTACCGGCCAAGGCCGCGAGGTAATGCAGGCAATTGCCGTCGGCCTTGCAATTTCCATTCTTGTAAACCGATCGGATTCACCAGAGCGGGCGGTTCCTCAGTGGGATAACCGCGACCCAGAGGGCGGCCCTCTTAACCGTGCCATATTCGCTGGAGCTGAGCGATTCGCAGAGTTGGTTTCCGGGAATCGTCGTGGAAGATCGCAGCACCAGCAGCAGTTAATAAGCGGCTACGCGTTAACAGAGGCCCGCCGGCGGTTGGCGCACAGACTAGTTATTGAGAAGCGAGATCACGAGAAGGGCCGCCTGTACATACCCCAAAAGTATCGTCACGACGTTGTAGCTTTCTTGGGTCGTGATCTTGCTAGACGTCCGAGTCTCAACCACGACAGGTTAGCTTCCGCGTTTGATCAACTTGTGGCAGCGTTCAGGGCGTCTGCGGGACAGCTAGCATACGAGTCGGTTGCGTTCGACCGCCCAGCGGATACGCATGCGCTCCGCGGACAATTGCTGGATGCGTTCGACAAATCGCGAGAAGAATTGGCTTCCTTTGCTTGACCGGGCCATGACTCATTCGCGATGCAGCAAGATGAGCCTCTCTGAGAGTTCCAGGTTGTGTCGGGCTGCGTTGCCCGACCACCGCTGGCCCCGCTTCCGCAACTTGACGTCTTGCTTAACGCCAAAGCCGTGTTCTCGCGCCAACCTGCCGATGATGCCGGGCGTGTCGATGTAAACGCCGTAGGGCGCGCTATCACCCACCAACCAGACGGCGCAGGAGTTAGTCGCCAGAGCTAAGGATAGATTGGCCAGGATCTGGCTCATTGATGCGAAGTATTCCGGAACGACTCGATCGTACTCTTTCCCCCGCGGGCGTTGTTTTCGTTCGTCCCGAAGTTTGGTGGCCAGGTCCGCGACCTCGTCTGCCACCGTGCCGTGTTGCGCGAGAAAAGCCTCGGCCGATCTTGCAGCAGCCACGCTACTTTGCTGAGTGGTGGCCGTGACCATGCCTGCCCGGACCGTTGAGCACATTTCTGCCCAAGTTCTCACTTCCCCCCAAAAGTAGAGCTCCAGCCTCGTCGCATCGGCGTAATCGAAATTGTTTAGGTAAGGCGGAGAAGATACGCACCCGGCGGCCGATGCCGGTGCGATTAACTCCCAGCTGGAGCGGCGCGTCGAGTCGCCGGCAACCACGGCGTGACTTTGCTGTCGGTCGGCCCAGTCCCAATTATGGATGTCCTCGGCCATCCATTCGAGTCGGCGTACGAATCGCGAAAAAGGATCGGAGTGCCTGGGCTTCCGTTGCATTCCGGGATTCTGGTATGGCCAACCGACGCGGACAGACGCAACGTCTCGGAGTGTCGCGAGCAACCCCCACTTTAGATAAGTGGTCCATGGGCTACCGCTAGCGACTATCCCCTCTCGTAGGCCGATGAGGATTGAGAGGACTTCTGCGGTGAAGCACCGCCTTACTAACTCGGGCAAGTCGTCCGTGACGTGGTCCGTTTGGTCTGCCCGCACCTTTTCCACCAAAAGACGTCCTGTTTCCAAGAGGAGAGCGGGGTCGCCTGGTGGCTGCTGGAGCTTGATCGTCGCGAGCTCAGCAATCGCTGGATGTGCTTCAATTCCGACGAAGGAGTGTCCCAAGCTTCGGGCTGACGTCCCAGTTACCGCCGAGCCGGCAAATGGGTCGACGATGAGGCTTCCCGGCTCAAGCCCAAGCTGCCCGAGCAGTAGGGATGCGTAGTCAGACGCGAAGCCGGCAGGGTACCGAAACCAGCGGTCAAACGGTTCGCTGCTGCTGGTGCCGTGACTTCGGCCTCTGCCGGAACCAGGCTCCTGGGGCACCGCGGAGTCAAGGGGCGTCGTCGGCTCGGTTCCGGACTCGTCGGTGGTCTGCTGCACAGCCTATTCCACCACGGCGGTTGTTCGGTTCGCTAGGGGCCCTGCGTTGCCCGCAGCGTCCGCGCTTGGGGGCGGCGGCGTCAAGACGGCTTGAAGGACGACGCTTGCGGGGTGCCAGCCGGGTTCCCGGTAGTACTCCACTAGCTCTGGTTTCGGCGCGATCATACGGCTGATCGGGCGCGCCGCGGCATCGTCCAGTTCCGCGAGCCACTCCAGGGTCCGAGCCCTCTGGCCGGTGTCGCCTCTGTGGGCATCTGCCGGGAAGTAGTAGCTCGCCACGTCCTGCGCGGGCCCGAGGGCCTGCATGTCGACCAGGGATCGCATCACGGTCAGGACGAATGTCAGGGGTGTGCTGGCGTACTCCGGGTCACGGTCATCCCAGGGTCCTGCAAGTAGATGTCTCGCCATCACCGACGCGACGCTGGCTGCTCGTTCCGGATTCTTCACCGTCCAAGCGGGCAACTGGCTGCTTGGGATCCGCGCGACATAGTCGATGTAAAGTGCGAGGTCGTTAGGGTATGTCTCGGCGAGAGAAATGAGAGCCCCGAGGTTCTCGCTCTCTCCGTACAATAGTTCTTCGATCAGTCGCGCGGCCTGCAAGAGTAGCGGGACATCGCGATTTTCGGGAACCTGGATAAGCAATTCGTGAAGAGCGTCCATCGTTTGGACTCGAAGACCGACCTCGGGGTCAGTGCAGGCGCGTACGAAGGGTCGCCAGTGGATGAAATCGCCGTCGGGTAGTGGGGGGAAGGCCGAGTGTGCTGGCTTCCCGGAGACAAACCAGGCCGCGATCCGTCCCAAGCTGAAAACGTCGGCTGCTGGCGTTGCGGCGCTCGGGTCAACGTCGAGCTCAGGTGCATCGAAGCCTGGGGTGCCCATACGGGCACCCGTTTTCGTCAAAGGCCTCGACGCGACGTCAGGCGGTTGCTTTACCATGCCCCAGTCGCCAACAAGCCATCGTTTGCGGCTACCTGTCCCCGTTGGCATTGCGAAGATGTTCCCTGGCGAAATATCTCTGTGTATTAGTCGTTGTTCGTGTGCGACTTTTAGGCCGGATGCGACATCCAGCAAGATTGTTTCTAAATCGTCGTCGGCTAGAGTCGATCGGAGGTCGGCGAGGGAACCCAATGCCAACGGCATTGCATACCAATTGTAGGTCTCGTCGTGGTCCGATATCGGCATGATGTTTGGGTGGGCCAGCTGTTTTTGGGCCTCGATCTCGCGCTTTATTCGGTCTCTGGCGTCTCTGAATTGCTTTGCCCGCTTGAAGGCCACCTCGGCGGTGCTTGCGCGATGTGCGGCTTTGAACACTTGCGCGTAGTTGCCCTCGCCGAGAGAGTGGATCATCCGGTACCGGTCGTTGGCCGCCACGCGGTTGCCCTTCTCCGAGCGTGTAAGGGGTCGAGAGGGGACTAACGGTACCGGTGGGAAGTCAGCGATGGGAACCGGCCAAGCCGATGATCCACGCCTGAGATCGTCGACGATCGGGCGAACCAACTGCCTGTAACATCCGGTTATGTCCGGTCCTCCGGCTTGGGTGCTAGGGCGTCCACGATCCGAAACAGGTCGTCGCACACGGCATCGGCGCCTGCTTCCAGGAGGTCATCCCGCTTCGCCTGTCTCGTGGAAAATCCGATCGTCATCACGCCGGCAACCCGTCCAGCCTCGATGTCAGCGATCGAGTCGCCGACAATCACGGCGTCGGAAGGAGCTGTGTTCAGCCAGTCGAGGGCGCGATGCAGCAAATGTGGGTCGGGTTTGAGGAGGGCCGGATCCATCGCGCTGTATCGGGCACTAACGAAGGTGAAGTTGCTACGCAGGTTTTCTTGGTCGAGGTACTTCTCGACCGAAGCATCCGAGTTGTTGCTAACAACGGCAACCTGCCGTCCAGCGCCGAGCGCCCCGAGGACTAGCTGCGCTGCACCCGGCGTCGCGCGCGCAGTTCCTACCGCCACCAGCTCCATCTGTCTAAGCACATTTTCCGCGAAACGGACCCTTGTTGGATGCACGTCCACTGCGAACTCGCGTAGCAACTTCAGTGGATCGCTGCCCTCAGGGATCTTGACGCTCGGACCGAATTCGAGGAAGAGTTTCTCCCTGAGATCGGCGGCAACAGTCGGTGCTGGAAGTCCGGCGAAAACCGAGCAAATTGGACCATCAAAGTCGAGCAGCAGAGTGTGTCGATTTCCCAGCAGCTCGGCAAGATGAGCGCGCGCGTCCGTCACTGGTGATGCGTCTTAGCGATGGTGGTCCAAACACTGTCGAACCAACCGCGGGCCTGTTCTACGTAGAGACTTGCTGGGTCGTCGCTGTCGCCGGCAACGTACGGAAAGAGTGGAACGTCTTTACCCATCACGTCGTAGATCGCCGCGGGGGACCTGTCGATCGTGACGATGTGCTTCACGACTGGGTAGAAGCCGAAAAATGCTTGATCGCCGTTGATGACGTAAAGCTTGAACAAGACCGCCGTGCGGTGGTGCCGAATCTCGGCGGTGGCTGTGCGTATGAGTCCTAGGTCTGCGAGCTCGTTGACCTCATCCACGATCGACTCGGCGTGTCTGCGCATGATGCGCTCGGCGCGACGCCGAACCGCTCCATCGTCTACTTCGGCGGACGCAGCCGCCGGCACGGACGCCGTCTGACTCAGGTCGGGGATCAGGATCCGCACCGTAATGGACTCTGGTGAGAGGCGGCCTGCGCGGATCTTGTCGAGGGGCTCCGTCATCGCACCGTGGAGAGTCTCGCCCGAGAAGCCGGCGAAGTCGATAGACACGTGCGGGCGCTCGAACGCGGCCTCGATGTGGGGCCGCAGACCGACCGGCTTCTCGGTACTTGTACGCACGAACGCGCCCGTGCCCTGACGCGTGACGATGAGGCGTTCGTCGCGGAGGATGCGTAGCGCGGTCTTGATCGTCTCGCGGGCCACGCCGTAGCGGTCGGCGAGGTCGAGTTGGGATGGTAGGCGTTCACCTGGGCCGATGCGCTTGGTCAGGATCACGGCGCGTAGGACGTTGGCAATCTGCTGGGATGCCGGGCGGTGGTCGTCGGGCTCCAGGTCGTCGAGATCGGCCGCGGTGAGGTTCACGGGCTCAGATTAGAACCTGACTAGCCAAGTTAGGAATAGTCGGGCTGGGCACCTTGTGCCTGGCTGTCGCATCTTCTACCTTCAATTTGACTAGCCAAGCTAGTCAAGTGGTTCACCTGGACAGGTCCGTCGCGTGGCTCGCTTCCGAGTTGGCGCTTGTGGTGGTGCGGCGCGGCGGGCCGTTGTTTGGCACCGGGGTGGGCGTTGAGGTCCCTCCGTCCGCTCCGGTGCCTTCCACGCTTGCGGTGGAGGTGCGTGGTGCGACCGGCAGGGATTCTTCCCTTCGATCCGAATGACCCGCCGATGGACCCGCCTGCCGGGTGCGTCAACCGGCTGATGTGGCAGGTGTCGCGGCGGCTGTTCGCGGACCATCAACCAGGTCCGGACGGCTGGTGTGTGGCGTGCCGCCCGTACAGCTACTACCCGTGCGTCGCGCGGCAGCTCGCTGACCTCGGGCTTGTGTCCGCCTTCACGCGGCCACACGGTGCGCCGTGGCGGGCTACGGACAACCGTTGGCGGCAGGTGCGGTCATGAGGCGCGATCCGCTGACCACGCCTCCTCGGCTTCCTCGGCCGGCGGCCGATCTCGTTGGACGGACTTACTACATCCCGCCTGACCTGGTCCAGTACGAACGCGCGGGGTTCGTTGTCCGGCTCACCGAGGTCCGCGAGGACATCTCCCTTTGGTACGGCGGGGTCTGGGTGTGGATCGAGGGTGTGCAGCTCGACGCCCAGGGCGACGCGCTCGCATGGGTTCAGGCGCTCATTCATGTCGACGCGCTCGGCGAAACAACGCGTCTCGACGGCGGTGTGTGATGGCACTGGAATCGACACCGAAGTACGCGCTGATCGCCAGCACGATCCAGGACCGGATCATCTCCGGCCGCTACCCGGTCCGCTCGTTGCTCCCGAGTGAGGCCGACCTCGTCCGCGAGTTCGGCACCGCGCGCGCGACCGTGGTGCGGGCACTGGAATTCCTCCGACTCGAAGGCTGGCTCGAAGCTCAGCAGGGCCGGGGCCGGATTGTTCTGGGGCGCCCGCACACCGAACGAATGCCGGCACCGGCGCGGGTCCTGCGGTTGCTCGCTGGCGAGGACTCGACTCGCGTAACGCTGCTGCGGGCCGCACCGGTACCGGCCACCGACCGGACTGCCGATTTGCTCGGCCTGACGACTCCTGCCCGGGTGGTCGCGCGTCGACGACTGTTCGCGGACAGCGGCGCCATGCCTCCCGCTTTCGCCGTCGTCCACGTGCCCGACGCCATCGCTCGGCGATCGGCTCTTGTGATGAACGCGCCCATCTCTGAAGACGTGGTCTCTCGCCTCGGCCGCACTGGTCACAATCCGCGGCGCGTTACCGAACGGCTCACCGTCCGGCCGGCGAACGCCCGTGAAGCGGAGCTTCTGAGCGTGCATCGCGGGCGGTGTCTGCTGGTCTCGACGTTGGTCGTGCTCGACGTTGACGGCAGGCCGCTTGCTGCGGTTGACGCTGTGCAACCGGCTGATCGCACCATTGTGGAATTCGGACATGGTCTTTCTTGAATGTTAACTTGACTAGCCATGTTGGCCATAGACACACTTGACTGACATGACCAGTCAAGTTCAGGAAGGGAGAAACCGTGTCGGTTCCGAACGCGTTCCAGGTACCCGTACCGATGGATTACGTGTTCGCCTATGGGGTTCTCGGTCTGCGCGTCGAGGCGGTCACCGACTTCGACAAGCGCGGGCAGGGCGACGACCAAGCCCGCGACAAAGCGTCCGGGGAACGTCTCTGGCAGGTGGTCGTGATGGATCTCGACCCCGAAGCCGGCTCGTTCGGTCGCTCCACCGAAGTCAAGGTCAAGATCGCGGCACCGCATCAGCCGGTGCTGCCCGAGTCTCCGGTTCCGGGCTACCCGCCTCGGATCGAGTTCGCCGACCTGGTTCTGACGCCTTACGTCGACTCGCAGCGCTGCAAGGGCTCCGATAAGGGAGCGCACCGCTGCCGGGCGCGTCTGGCCTGGTCTGTCCGCGCGAGCGGGTTCACGGCGCCGATGCCATCGCCGCGCCGCAGCGCTGCCGCCTGATCTAGCGGCTGTCACGTCGGGACGGAGGTCGCCCACCAACGGGCGCGCCTCCGCCTCGGCGACCTCAAATCACACCCGTTGAGAAGGGGAGGGCTCTCATGCCCTTGGTTCGTGCTGCCCACGTTTCCCGGGTCCTGTGGCGTGCGTGCACCGGCTGCGGCCGGTTGTTTCCCGCCAGCCCGGCCGACTCGCTGTGCCCGGCGTGTGCGGGGTGGTCGTGATGCGCGTCGTCGCGTTCTGCCGCGCCCTGGCCGGTTCCACTACGACCGTCGTCGAGATCTGCTGCCCGCGCTGCTTCCAGTGGCGCAAGCCGCGGCGGTTCGACACCCTCGCCAACGCCTGCACCCGGTGCAAGGCCACCCTCGCCCGGGAGGTGTGGCGCCCATGAGCCGCACCCACCGTCGCACCGTCGCTCTCCTCGCCGGGCCTGGCATCGCCGCCGCGCGGGCGGTCTATCTGACGACTCCTGGTGACGCGGTACGGGTTGCCGCACTCGTCGAGATCTCGGCCGCTGCCGCCGCGCTTGCCCGCACCGTGGTCAAACTCCGTCATCTCGATCCGGACCTGATCGCACCGCATGTCGCTGACCGTGTCGACCTGCGAGCGGTGCTGGGGCGGGGTCGATGGCTGCCGACTATGACGCGCCACGTGGCGCTGCCGCCCTCGGTCGGACCTGACCTATCCGCGGTGGCACGCCCTGTCGTGGTGTCGCGGTCGGTCCGTCGGCGGAGCTCGCGCCGGGCCACACCGGGTCAATCGCCGCTGTTCCCGGTCGCCTCGGCGAGGGAGGTCGCGGCATGCCGTTCGTGAACGTCATCAGGGGACAAGAGATCCCGGAAGCGCCGCTGAACCTGCGTACCCCGGTCGTTCGCATCCCGCTCTGGATGGCGCTCGCCTGGTGGTGTCTGCGGGGCGTCGGCCGGTTGCTGCGTGCCTATCTGCGCTACTGGTGGGTCACCCTGCCCATCACCGGGCTCGCCTGGCTCTACCTCGAGCGCGGCTGGCTCCCGCTCGCCACGACAGTCGCCGGCGTCGGCCTGGTCGCGACGGTCTGGGCGTTCTCGCACCGGCCGTCTTGGCTTCGGTTCGGCTGGTGGCCGGTCAAAGCACAGATCCGGCGCTGGCAGTACCGGCGCGTCTGGCATCCCGCCATGGCCACCGCACGCCTGGCTGTCACCTGGGATACCCATACCGTCCTGCCGGTCCTACGACGCGTGCGCTGCGGTCATGGCGTTGACCGAGTCATCGTGCGGATGGTCTCCGGTCAGACACCAGACGACTTCGCTCTCGCCGCTGTCCGCCTCGCCCACACCTTCGGTGTCCGCCAAGTCAAAGTCGCTCCCGGCCGGCGTCCCGACACGATCACCCTGACCTTGCTACGTGGCGACCCGCTCACCGCGATCGTCACGCCGATGCCAGTGCCGTACGTCCCCGACTTCACCGCGCTTCCGCTAGGCCGGCGCGAAGACGGGCGCCCGTTGACGCTCAAGCTGTTCGGCACGCAGGTGCTCGTTGCCGGCGCCACTGATGCGGGAAAGGGCTCGGTCATCTGGTCGACCGTCCGTGCGGTCTCTGGCGGCATCCGGGCTGGGCTCGTCGAGGTGTGGGCGTTCGATCCCAAAGGCGGCATGGAGCTGGCCATCGGTAGGCCGCTGTTCGCCCGGTTCGCCTGTGACGACTACCCGGCTATGGCCGACATGCTCGAAGAAGCCGTAGGCACCATGCGGCGTCGCACCGCCCGGCTCCGCGGGAAGACCCGCCAGCACATCCCCACGGTCGATGAGCCATTGATCCTGATCATCATCGACGAACTCGCCGCACTGACCGCGTACCTAACCGACCGGCAACTCAAAGAGCGCATTAAGAACGCCCTCGGCGTCCTGCTCTCCCAAGGCCGCGCGGTCGGCGTGCACGTCCTGGCGTGCTTGCAGGATCCGCGCAAAGAGATCCTGCCCTTCCGCAACCTGTTCCCCACCCGCGTCGCCCTGCGACTGACAGAGGACAAAGAAGTCGACCTGGTCCTCAACGACGGAAGCCGCGACCGGGGCGCCCTCTGCGACCAGATCCCCAAAAGCCTGCCCGGCGTCGCCTACGTCCTGCTCGACGGCGAGCCCACGCCGATGCGCGTCCGGTTCGCCTACCACGCCGACGCCGACATCCGCGCTCTCGCCGCCGAGTACGGCCGGCTCCGCCTCACAGAGGGGAGCGCCGCATGACCACACCAACCGCAACCATCCGCCTGGAAGGGGTCGCCCTCGTCGCCATCCTCCTCACCGTCGCCGCATTCGCCGGCGCCGCGTCGTTCACCCACGTCAAAGACTGGACCCTCGCCAACTCGCCGCCAGGCACCGGCGCTTGGTACGGCTGGGCCAACGCCGTTATCAGCGAACTCCTGCCGACCGCTGCCGCACTCGACATCCGGCGCCGTCGACGGACCGGGCAACCAATCGTGTACCCGGTCTGCGTCGTTGCAGGCGCCGTCGCTCTGTCACTTGCCGCGCAGCTCGCCGTGGGCAAGCCTGGCCCGTCTGGCTGGCTGCTGTCCGCCGTGCCGGCTCTGGCGTTTCTCGCCCTCACGAAGCTCGTCTTGACGACCAAGCCGGCCGGGCACCGCCCCGACGCCCCTGTCGTCGACGACCAGGCGCTCACGGACGTGCGCCCCACGGCCCTCGTGCCCCTGCGGCCGGACGCATTCGCGCGCCGCAACGGTGGACAGGCGGTCCGCTGATGACCGAGACAACAACGCTCCATGAGCTGCGGCCCGGCTCCCGCGCCGCACGGATGGCGTTGCCCCGCGCGATCGACGCACTCAAGCAACTCGCCACCGAGTATGGCGTCTGCACGCGCCCCGTCCTGCTGCGCCGCACCGACCTGGCCACCGGGCAAACCGAGGTCATCGACCTACCCTGCGGCGCCACCCGCGACGACAAATGCCCGGCCTGCGCCAAGCGCGCAAAACGACTGCGGCAGGTCCAGATCCGCGAAGGCTGGCACCGCAGCGACGAACCGACACCCGGCCCAGAACCCGCGACCGACGCGCAACGCGCGCTGATCGAGCTCCGCGCACACTACGAGCTCGGCCGCGCCCAAGCCGAACTCGCCAGCCAATGGGACCAGGTCGCCGACCTCGAACAGGCCATCGCCGAAGTCGAAGAAGTCATCGCGGCTGAGGGCCTGCGCGGACGGATCGCGCCGCCCCACCACAACGACGACCAGAGCGACGAAGGTCCGGCGCGCCGCATCCGGTCGACCAGGCGGCGTCAGGATGTGCCTGACCTTCCCCGGCGCCGTGTCGAGCCGCGCACGGTTGGCCGCGTCTACGCCGCGCCGGACGGTGCCACCTTTCAACCCTCGATGTGGCTGACGCTCACCCTCGACTCCTACGGTCCGATCCACGGCGTCCGCCGTGCGTCCAGCGGCAAGGCCATCCCATGCGTCTGCCGCCGGCTCCACGCCGACGACGACCCGGTCATCGGCACACCGGTCGATCCGGCCGCGTACGACTACCGCCGTGCGGCCTGGGACGCCGTGCACTTCCCGCGTCTGCTCGACCGGTTCTGGCAGAACCTTCGCCGCGCCGAAGGCTGGAACATCCAGTACGCCGGCTGCGTCGAGCCGCAACGCCGACTTGCGCCCCACGCGCACTTCGCGATCCGCGGCACCATCCCGCGCGCTCTGCTCGCCAAGGTCGCCAGAGCGACCTACCACCAGGTCTGGTGGCCACCTGCGGACAAGCTCGCCTACCGGCCGGACAACCCACCGGCGTGGAACGCCGACCGTGGCGCCTGGGTCGACCCGGACACCGGCCTACCTCTGGCGACCTGGGCAGACGTGCTCGACACCCTCGACGACGAACCTGCGCACGTCATCGCGTTCGGCGAGCAGGTCAAGGCCAAGGGCGTCATCGCCGGGAGCCGCGACACCGACCGCACGATCGGCTACATCACGAAGTACCTGACCAAGAGCGTCGCCGACTGCCATGCGGGGATCACTGACGCGCAGCGCGCACACGCCGACCGACTCTGGCGACAGCTCCGCGTCACTCCTTGCTCTGACCGCTGCGCCAACTGGCTCCTCTACGGCGTCCAGCCGAAGAATGCCCAAGGCAAGCTGCGACCGGGCAACTGCAAGGGAAAGGTCCACCAACGCTCCACATTGGGCATTGGGGGCCGGCGCATTCTCATCTCCCGCGACTGGTCCGGCAAGACCCTCGCCGACCACCGCGCGGACGCGCACGCCTGGGTCAAAGCCCTCCTCGGCATCTCCGCCGATTCGGCAACCGCCGACCCGGTCGACGCAGCGTCCGATGAACGAGCACCGGTCGCCTGGGAGATCGCCCGACCTGACGACCCGGACGTGCCGCCCGTAGAACACCGACTCCTCCGCGCGGTCGCCCAACGCGTCCAGCGAAGACAGCAGCTCGACGCCGCTCGGCAACGCGCTGGCACCGGGCCACCCGGTCTGGCACCGGCCGGTGGGGGAGCCGCCCATGGATGACCTGATGACCACAGAGGAGGTCGCGAAAGTGCTCCACACCTCAGAGCGGCTCGTCCGGCGGTTGGTCGCCGAGAGACGCATCGTCTACGTCAAGGTCGGCCGCGCCGTGCGGTTCGAACCGAGTGCCGTCGTCGCGTACGTCGAACAGAACCGCGTCGGCACGCTCTCCAGAGCCCAACTGCGCGCCTCGATCCTCGGCCGGGTGGCGTGATGGCCGGCAAGGGTCGCCGACGCTTCGGCAGCGTGCGGAAGCTGCGCTCGGGTCGCTACCAGGCGAGGTACCTGGGTTCCGATGGGCTCATGCGCAACGCCCCGGAGACGTTCGCGAAGCCGCGCGATGCGGAGAAGTGGCTCACCCTGACCGAGTCGCAGATGATCAAAGGGGAGTGGTCGCCTCCGGAGGGAGCGGAGATCACGGTCCGGGAGTACGGGCACCGCTGGATCGCCGACCGGAAGCTCGCTCCGCGTACGCGCGAGCTCTACGGAGATCTCTTCCGGCTCTACGTCGACCCGCATCTCGGCAAGCTCGAACTCGGCTCCGTCCAACCGGCGACGATCCGCTCGTGGCGGTCAACGTTGCTCGCCACGAGATGTCGTGAGCCGCAAGCGGTCAAGGCGTACACGCTCTTGAGAGCGATCTTCAACACGGCGGTCAAGGATGACGAGATCCTGTCGAAGAACCCGTGCCGAATCCGCGGCTACGACACCTATCACACGCCCGAGCGACCAACCGCGACCGTCGACCAGGTCCACGCGCTCGCGGCCGTCATGCCGAAGCGCTTCTCGGCCTTCATCCTGGTCGCCGCGTTCTCCGGACTCCGCTGGGGCGAGCTCGCCGCGCTGCGCCGCTGCGACGTCGACCTCGATGCCAGAACGGTCAAGGTCCACCGGAAGCTAGCGGCGCTCAGGACGGGGTTGGAGTTTGGGCCACCGAAGACCGTCGCCGGCATCCGCTCGGTCGCTCTCCCGGGGGTCGCCACGGACGCTCTCAAAGATCACTTTGCGGCGGGATACGTCCCCGACGACCCGGAAGCGCTGATCTTCACCGGCGACAAGGGTGCCCTGCTCCGTTCCGGCAACTTCCGTCGCACGACCCGCTGGGCCGAGTCGACCCGTGCGGCCGGCCTCGGCGACGACTTCCACTTCCACGATCTCCGCCATACCGGCAACACCCTCGCGGCGGCGGCCGGCGCGAGCACGAAGGAACTGATGACCAGGCTCGGCCAGTCGAGCATGCGCGCGGCCCTCGGCTACCAACACGCGGCCAGTGAACGGGACCGCGAGATCGCCGACGCCATGGACAAGAGGATCAGACGCCAACGGCGCAAGGCCGGGTCTACTGGCACGCCAATGGCACGCAAGATCGAAAAGTCTTAGAAGAGGTCCAGCGATAGATCGCGAGCAACAGGTCTGACCTGGCAAAAAGCGCGGAGAGCGGGCGACGGGAATCGAACCCGCACCGTCAGTTTGGAAGACTGAAGCTCTACCATTGAGCTACGCCCGCGCGGATACCTCCGACAGCGTACTGGCTACCTCACGACGCCACGCGGAGTGGGGGTGTGGTGATCTCCAGCAAGGCCGCCTCGGACGTCACCGATGTGACCGACACCTGTAGGCACCCGGGCCGCGACCGGATCGATGCCGTCGCCCCCAGCAGGCGTGCGCTTCGAACCAGCACCGCTGCCATCTCCTGGTCAGCCAGCCGCACCCCGAACAGGCCGCCCCGGCGTTGACGTCCGGCGGCCAGCGACGCTGCCTGCCACGCTCGGCGGGCCAATGCCTCCCGGCGCGCGTTGTGCGGTGACGAAGCACCCACCGGATCGGTCCGGAGCAGGAAGTGCCGCCCCTGCCGCCACCCCGCCGCGAGCTGACCGACGGTAGACACCCACGACGAGCCCGGGATGGTCACCCGGTGCACGAAGTACTGCCGCCGCCCGCCACCCACCAGCGTCGCCCAGGAAGCGGCAACGCCCAGGTCCGCCAGCAGGCGGGAGAGCCGTTCCGCGGCCTCCGGCTGGTTGAACTCGGCCAGGACGGCGACCCCGCCTGCCCGGAGCGCCGCGCCGGTGTAAGCCGGCGCGGCGCTCGGGCCCGGCAGCGCCGTGTCGCCCCCCGACAGGAAGGACGCTCCTGGTGTCAGCGTCCCGATGGCGCTGCCGGACGTGGGTCCGGGTGCCGGCCCGGACCCAGGTCCGAAATCGTGGCCGAGCGGCCGTGCTCCTGGGGATCGACCTACCCCTGTGCACCGGATCAGGCAGGCCGCCTCGAAGATCGAGGGCAGTGAGCGCATGGCCGCGTCCCCGGTGCTGTCCCGCTGTATGGCCATCGTCATCGCCTCCCAGGTTCAGGGTGGCCGGTCCGGCCTTTCAGGGGGATGCGCTGGCCCCTTACTTGAGGAAAACTTGCGCTCCGTGCGGAGGCGGAGGCGAACGAGAGTCGAGACGGCCGGGCTGGCCGTGCTCGTGCTGCTGCTCGTCGCCACCGGTGTCTATGCGGAGGGCAACCCCTCGGTCACGCACATCCGGATCGCGACCGGCAGCCCGACCGCCGTCTACTACGCCTTCGGGCGCGCGCTCGGTCAGCTCGTCGACGACAACCTCGCCGACACCGACGCTCAGGTGCTGGTCACCGCTGCTTCGGCGGAGAACGTGCGGCTCGTCGAGAACGGGGGCGCCGAGATCGGGTTCACCCAGGCCGACATCCTGGTCACCGGTGACGCGCCCCCGGACCCGCGGGTGCGGGCGCTGGCCCGTGTCTACGAGGACCTGCTGCATCTGGTCGTGCCGACCAACTCGACCATCAAGACGCTCGAGGACCTGAAAGGCCGGAGGGTCGCCACCGGTGCGTCGGGCTCCGGCACCGAGATCACAGTCGGGCGGCTGCTCGAGGTTGCCGGCCTGAAACACGCGATCCAGCCGCAGAAATGGGGTCTCGACGAATCGGCCGCCGCGCTGGCCGACGGGCGGATCGACGCGTTCTTCTTCTCCGGCGGGCTGCCCGTCAAGGCGATCGAGGATCTCAACAACAGCCTGGGCATCCGGATCGTCGACCTCGGCAAATGGGTCGAGCCGATGAGAAAGGCCCATTCGGCCGTGTACGTCCGGCGCGAGGTCAACGACTCCGTCTACGACCTGCCGGCGGTCAGCACCCTCGCGGTGCCGAACTTCCTCGTGGTGCCGACCGAGATGCCCGACGACATCGCGTACGAGCTGACGAGACTCCTGATGGAGCGGCACGAGGCGCTGGCCCGCGCGCACCCGGCGGGGGAGCGGTTCGACGTCCGCTCGGCGATCGGCACGATGCCGGTGCCCCTACACCCGGGCGCCGCCCGCTACTTCCGCTCGGTGAAGCCGTAGCCGCACCCGGGCCTCCAGGCCGTGCGGTTCGAGCGGGGCCAGCACCAGCGACCCGCCCGACGCCTCGATCAGCACCGTGGCGATCGACAGGCCGAGGCCGGCACCATCGACGTTCTGGGTGTTGGGCGCGCGCCAGAACCGTCGGGTCGCCAGCCGGCACTCCGCGGCGGTCATCCCGGGGCCGTTGTCGCGGACGGTGACCACGACCCGGCCGGGCAGCGTGCTGACCGACACCTCCACGTGCCCGCCCGCGCCGGCGAACTTCAGCCCGTTGTCGATCAGCGCGTCGAGTGCCTGGTCGAGCGCCGTGTCCGCCGCCTCGGCGAAAACGCGGGAGACGGGCACCGACGCTGTCAGGGCCACGCCGCGTTGCACCGCGAGCGGCAGCCAGGCCTCGACCCGCGCCGCCACGAGCTCGCCCGCGTCGACGATGACCGGCGGCCGGCCGTCCCACTCCGCGCGGGCCAGCGCCAGGAGGCTGTCGAGCACCCGGGCCAGCCGGTCGGACTCCTCCAGGGCCAGATGGTGCTCGGGGCGGGCCTCGGTCGGCAGCATGTCGCCCAGGCCCTCGACCCGCAGCCGCAGCACGGTCAACGGGTTGCGGAGCTGGTGGCTGGCGTGCGCGACGAACAGCCGCTGCCGTTCGAGGGCGTCGGTGACCGTGTCGGCCATCTCGTTGAAGCTGGTGGTCAACCGGCGCAGCTCCGGTGGCCCGAGCGCGTGCGGCACCCGCGCGGTGCTGTCGCCGGCGGTGATCTCGTGTACGGCGGTGTCCAGCGAGAAGACGGGCCGGAGCACCCAGCGGGCCAGCCGGACCGCGGCCACCAACGAGCCCACCAGCGCGACCAGCCCGACGATGCCGAGCATGGCCCAGGCGAACAGCATCGAGCCGCGCGCCCGCTCGGTCGACGAGACCGTCAGGATCCCGCCGAGCACCGCGCCGCCTTCGTAGATCGGCACCGCGACCAGGAGTTGGCTCTCCTGCCAGGGCCAGACGTTGGTCGGCGAGCTCATCTGCCGGCCGGCCAGCGCGCCGCGGATGACCGGGTCGGCGTCCGGGCCGGGATGTGGTCCGGCCGCGTTCACCACGTGCCGGTTCTGGTCGACGACGATCACGTCGATCCCGTAGAGCTCGTGGTAGCGCCCCAGCTCCGCCGCGACCGGGGCGAGATCGCCGCCGCGGATCGCCGGCGCGGCCAGCGCCGCGAACCGGGTCGCGTCGGCCAGCCGGTCGGCCAGCAGCGCCTGGGTGGTGCGCCCGCTCATCACCAGCGCCAGCGGCACCTCCAGTGCCAACAGCACCAGACAGAGCAGCAGCAGGTACGTCGTGACGAGCCGGCGCCGCACGTCACTCGGCCTGTAGCCGGTAGCCGACGCCGCGCACGGTGCGGACCAGGTCGGGCTGGCCGAGCTTGGCCCGCAGCGAGGCCACGTGCACCTCCAGCGTGTGCCGGCCCGACCAGGTGGTCTGCCAGACGTCGAGCAGGATCCGCTCGCGGGTGACCGCCACGCCGGGCTGGCGGGCCAACGAGGCCAGGATGTCGAACTCCTTGCGGGTCAGCGCGATCGGCTTGGCGTCGATGCTGACCTCGCGCGCGGTGAAGTCGATCCGCAGCGGGCCGATCTCGCGGGTCTGGCGCGCGGCCACCCCGCGGGCGGCCCGGCGCAGCAGGGCCTCGATGCGGAGCTGGAGCTCGGCCATCGAGAACGGCTTGACCACGTAGTCGTCGGCGCCGACCCGGAAGCCGTTGACCTTGTCGCGCTCGTCGGACCGGGCGGTCACGGCGATGATCGCCAGGTTGTCGTCGCGGGTGCGCAACGCACGGCACACGTCGATGCCGTCGCCGTCGGGCAGGCTGAGGTCGAGCAGCACCAGGTCACAGGGTGCGGCCTCGACCGCGGCCTTGGCGGTGGCCGCGTGCTCGACCTGGTAGCCGCGGCGGACCAGCATCGACTTCATGACGGACGCCACCCGTAGGTCGTCCTCGACGAGCAAAATGCGCATGGCTCCGCCTCCTCCCGGCCTATTTCCGCGCATCCTAACCGGGTTACCCGGCAGAAAAGGTCGCCGAAGTGACGCCAGATTCCCGCCCGTCCTCAGCCGTCTGGCTGCTGGCGCAGCCAAACGCCTTGCGGTCACCCTGGCAGTGAAGCGAAGCGAGCGGTGCCCGGCGGGAGCGACGGTCTGGACCGTCGCGGACCCGGGCAATATGCTTTGTCCGGTTTATCCGTCACCCACCGTGCGGGAATGGGACGCCGGGCGCGGACGGTGCGCCGGTACCGCATAGACTTCGGTTCGCCACGGGGTGTGGCGCAGCTTGGTAGCGCACTCGCTTTGGGAGCGAGGGGCCGTGGGTTCAAATCCCGCCACCCCGACTGTGATCACCGAGGCCGGTGCCTGCGGCGGCCGGCGCGCGCGCGCCTACACTCGGGGCTGATCACCCCATAAAGACATGTCGAGGAGTACGCCTGTGAAGAGCACCGTGGAGACCCTGAGCCCGACCCGGGTGCGGCTCGCCATCGAGGTGCCGTTCGTCGAGCTCGAGCCGAGCCTGCGCAAGGCGTACCGGGAGATCGCCCAGCAGGTGACCGTGCCAGGCTTCCGCAAGGGCAAAGTGCCGTCCGCGGTGATCGACCAGCGGGTCGGCCGGGGCGCCGTGCTCAACGAGGCCGTGCAGGAGGCGATCCCCGAGAACATCGTCGCCGCGGTCCGCGAGCACGAGGTCAAGACGCTCGGTCGCCCCGAGGTGGAGATCACCGAGTTCGGTGACGGAGAGCCGCTGAAGTTCACCGCGGAGATCGACGTCCGTCCGGAGATCAACCTGCCCGACCTGACGACCATCGAGGTCACGGTCGACGAGCTGGCGATCGGCGACAACGAGATCGACGACCAGATCAAGGCGCTGCGCGAGCGGTTCGCGACGCTCAAGACGGTCGAGCGGGCCGCCCAGGAGGGCGACTACGTGCAGATCGACATGAAGGCCACCGTCGACGGCGAAGAGGTGCCGGGCGGTTCCGCGACCAACATCTCGCACGAGGTCGGCAGCAAGCAGCTCCTCCCCGGGCTCGACGAGGTCCTGGTCGGCCTGGCCGCCGACGCGGACACCTCGTTCAGCACGCAGTTGGTCGGCGGTGACTTCGCCGGTCGCGACGCCGACGTGGCGGTCACCGTGCGCACCGTCAAGGAGAAGCAGCTTCCCGAGTTGGACGACGAGTTCGCCCAGCTCGCCAGCGAGTTCGACACCCTCGACGAGCTGCGCGAGGACCTGCG
Source organism: Asanoa ishikariensis (assembly GCF_900107455.1). Classification (GTDB taxonomy): domain Bacteria; phylum Actinomycetota; class Actinomycetes; order Mycobacteriales; family Micromonosporaceae; genus Asanoa; species Asanoa ishikariensis. The sequence goes on from NZ_FNQB01000001.1 coordinate 2,005,413, forward strand.
CAAGCGGGTCACCCAGGCCAAGCAGGCCGAGCAGATCTACGCCGCCCGTGACAAGGCGCTGGAGCAGCTCGTGGCTTCCGCCGAGGTGCCGGCGCCCGAGGGCGTCGTCAAGGAGGAGGTCGACCACCGCAAGCAGGCGATGGCCGACCAGCTCGAGCGGATCGGCGCCTCGTTCGAGGAGTACCTCGCGGCCGAGGACAAGACCGAGGAGCAGATCGACACCGAGCTGACCGAGGCGGCCACCGAGGGCGTCAAGATCCAGCTCGTGCTCGACACCCTGGCGGACGCCGAGGACGTGCAGGTCTCCGACGACGAGTTCGGTCACGAGATCATGCACCGCGCGCAGCGGGCCGGGATGCAGCCGCAGCAGTACTACGACCAGCTCGTCCGCTCGGGCGCCGCGGGTGCGGTGTTCGGCGACGTGCGGCGGGGCAAGGCGCTCACCCTGGTGATGGAGCGGGTCAAGATCTCCGACACCGCCGGCAACGCGATCAGCCTGGACGCGGTGCGCGAGGTCACCGAGCACAACCACTGAGGCCCGCCTGCGCTCTGAGCGAACACCGTCTCAGGCGGGAAGTCAGTGCCTCAGGTTGCGGTTAATGTCGGGCGTAGAACGGAAACGAGCGAGAGGCTGCCATGACCGATCTGCATATTCCAGCGACGCCCATCCGGGCGCACGAGGCGCGCGGCGACCAGCTCGCCGGCGGGCTCGACGACTCGGTCTACAACCGGCTGCTCAAGGAACGCATCATCTTCCTCGGCAGTGAGGTTACCGACCAGGTGGCCAACCGCATCTGTGCACAGTTGCTGCTGCTGGCCGCGGAGGACCCGAGCCGCGACATCAACCTGTGGATCAACTCGCCGGGTGGCTCGGTCTACTCCGGCATGGCGATCTACGACACGATGCAGTTCATCGACAACGACGTGTCCACGGTCGCCATGGGCATGGCCGCGTCGATGGGCCAGCTCCTGCTCTGCGCGGGCACCAAGGGCAAGCGCTACGCCCTGCCGCACGCGCGGATCATGATGCACCAGCCGTCCGGCGGCATGGGCGGCACCGCGTCCGACATCGCGATCCAGGCCGAGCAGATGCTCTACACCAAGCGGATGTTCCAGGAGCGGGTCGCGCACCACACCGGCCAGGGCCAGGACCAGATCGAGGCCGACTCCGACCGTGACCGTTGGTTCACGGCCCAGGAGGCCAAGGACTACGGATTCATCGACAAGGTGATCACCGGAGCCGCACAGGTTCCGGAAGGCGCCGGGACTCTGGGCTGAGGAGGCCACCATGACTGATCTGACGCTGCCTCCGCAGTTCGCTCCGGTGCACAACCGCTACGTGCTGCCCTCGTTCGTCGAGCGCACCTCGTACGGGATCAAGGAGTCGAACCCGTACAACAAGTTGTTCGAGGACCGGATCATCTTCCTCGGCGTCCAGGTCGACGACGCGTCGGCCAACGACGTGATGGCGCAGTTGCTGACGCTCGAGGGCACCGACCCGGACCGCGACATCATCATGTACATCAACTCGCCCGGTGGCTCGTTCACGGCGATGACGGCGATCTACGACACCATGCAATACGTCCGTCCGGACATCCAGACGGTCTGCCTCGGTCAGGCGGCCTCGGCCGCCGCCGTGCTGCTGGGTGCCGGCACGCCGGGCAAGCGGATGGCGCTCCCGAACTCGCGGATCATCATCCACCAGCCGGCCACCGAGGGCGGTTACGGGCAGGGCTCCGACATCGAGATCCAGGCGCGCGAGATCCTGCGCATGCGGTCCCAGATGGAGGAGATCATCTCCCGGCACTCCGGCCGGGCGCGCGAGCAGGTTTCCCGCGACGTCGATCGTGACAAGATCATGACGGCCGAGGAAGCGCGCGAGTACGGGCTGGTCGACACGATTCTCACCAGCCGCAAGAAGGGCCTGCTGGCGGCCGCTGCCGCTGGCTGAGATGGCAGAGTGTCGGGGATCGGCCAGCTTGGTTACAGTGGCCGTTCCCTGACACACCCATTTTGGGGGTCGGAGATAACGCCCCTAGCGGGTAACGTCGAGTTTGCACACAACCCGGAGGCGGTTCCGCCGCGGCCGACGAGCGCAGGGAGAACGTAGGTGGCACGGATCGGCGACGGTGGCGACCTACTCAAGTGCTCCTTCTGTGGCAAGTCGCAGAAGCAGGTCAAGAAGCTCATCGCGGGCCCAGGGGTCTATATCTGCGACGAGTGCATCGACCTCTGCAACGAGATCATCGAAGAGGAGCTGGCTGAGTCCGGCGAGGTGAAGTGGGAAGAGCTTCCCAAGCCGATGGAGATCTACCAGTTCCTCAACGGCTACGTGGTGGGCCAGGACCAGGCGAAGAAGGCCCTGTCGGTCGCGGTCTACAACCACTACAAGCGGATCCAGGCCGAGTCACACTCCGGGTCGGGCAACGACCAGGTCGAGGTGGCCAAGTCCAACATCATGCTCATCGGCCCCACGGGCTGCGGTAAGACCCACCTGGCGCAGACCCTGGCCCGGATGCTCAACGTGCCGTTCGCGATCGCCGACGCCACCGCGCTGACCGAGGCCGGCTACGTCGGTGAGGATGTCGAGAACATCCTCCTCAAGCTGATCCAGGCGGCCGACTACGACATCAAGCGCGCCGAGACCGGCATCATCTACATCGATGAGGTCGACAAGATCGCGCGCAAGTCGGAGAACCCGTCGATCACCCGCGACGTCTCCGGCGAGGGTGTCCAGCAGGCCCTGCTCAAGATCCTCGAAGGTACGGTCGCCAACGTTCCGCCCCAGGGCGGTCGCAAGCACCCGCACCAGGAGTTCATCCAGATCGACACCACCAACGTGCTGTTCATCTGCGGTGGCGCGTTCGCCGGGCTCGACCGGATCATCGAGTCCCGCACCGGCCAGGGCGGCACCGGCTTCGGCGCCCGACTACGCGCGGTGTCCGAGCGGTCGACGGACGACGTGTTCAGCCAGGTCATGCCCGAAGACATGCTCAAGTTCGGGCTGATCCCCGAGTTCATCGGCCGACTCCCGGTGATCACCAACGTCCGGTCACTCGACCGCGAGGCGCTGGTCAAGATCCTCACCGAGCCGCGCAACGCGCTGGTCCGGCAATACCAACGGCTCTTCGAGCTCGACGGCGTCGAGCTCGAGTTCGACCCGCCTGCCCTGGAGGCCATCGCCGACCAGGCCATGCTCCGCGGCACCGGCGCCCGCGGCCTGCGGGCCATCCTCGAAGAGGTCCTCCTCTCGGTGATGTACGAGGTGCCCAGCAACCCCGACGCCGCCCGCGTCCTGATCACCCGCGCGGTGGTCATGGAACGGGTCAACCCGACGATCGTGCCCCGCGAGTTCGCCGGCCGGCGCCGGCGGGACCGCGAGGAAAAGTCGGCCTGACGCGATGCGCGTCGCGGTCTGCCAGCTCAACGCGCGGGACAACCGCGCCGACAACCTGAAGGTGGCCCGTTCCCTGCTGGAGCGGGCCGCCGCGCTCGGCGCCGACGTCGCCGTGCTGCCGGAATACACCGATTACCTCGGGCCGTCGGTCCCGCCGCCTGAGCCCGTCGACGGTGAGTACGGGTCGTTCTTCGCGGCCGCCGCGCGGGACCTCGGGATGTGGGTGCACGCGGGGTCGTTCCACGAGGTCGGGCCTACGCCTTCCCATTCGTACAACACGTCTCTGCTGTTCGACCGCTCCGGCACGCTGGCGGCGACCTACCGGAAGATCCACCTGTACGACGTGGACATCCCGGGTCGCGTCTCCTATCTGGAGTCGGCGACGATCGCGCCTGGGTCGACCACGTCGGTAGCCACCGTCGAAGGCGTGCCGTTCGGCCTGACGATCTGCTACGACCTGCGGTTCCCGTCTTTGTACCAGTCGCTGGCGGTCGAAAGCGCGGCCCAGGTCCTCGTGGTGCCGGCGGCGTTCATGCTGCACACGGGGCGTGATCACTGGGAAGTGCTGCTGCGCGCCCGGGCGATCGAGAACCAGTGCTACGTCGTCGCGGCGAGCCAGATCGGCGACCACGAGCCCGGTCGTTCGTGCTTCGGCCGCTCGATGATCATTGATCCGTGGGGCACCGTGGTGGCGCAGGCACCCGACGAGGTGACGGTGGTCGTGGCTGATCTCGACCTGTCCCGGTTGGCGCGGATCCGGCGTGAGTTGCCGTCGTTGGCGAACACGCGGCCGTTCAGCGTCGGTTGAGCTTCGACGCGCACGAGCGCGCTCAGTGGGCCGGCCGGGCTGAGGTTTACCGGGACACCCTTGCGGCGCTGTGCGCGGGGCCGGCTGTCGCCTTGTTGGACGCTGCTGGGGTGGCGTCCGGTGTCGCTGTCCTCGATGTCGGCACGGGGTCCGGGACGGTCGCGTCGTTGGCGGTCTCGCGCGGGGCGGTCGTAGTCGCCGTCGACGCCGAGCCGAGCATGGTCGCGTTGGCTGCTGGCCGGCTGCCGGATGTCCGTTTGGCTTCTCTGCCTGGGCTGCCCTTCGAGGCCGACAGGTTTGACGCTGCTGTGGCCAACTTCGTGGTCAACCACGTGGGCGATCCGCTGGCGGCGGTGGCGGAGCTGGGCCGGGTGGTGCGGCCGGGTGGGAGGGTCGCGGTGACGATCTGGCCGCATCCGCAGCCGGTCGCGCAACGCCTCTGGGCCGACATCTTCGCCGCCGCCTCGGTGGTGCGGCCGCCTGACCTGCCGCGCGTCGATGCTGCCGCCGACTTCCCGCGGAGTGTCGAGGGGTTGAGCTCTATGCTCCGCCGCGGTGGATTCGCGGACGTCGAGGGGACGGAGATCTCGTGGATCCACACGACCGATCCCGAGGCGTGGTGGAACGGTCCGGCGGCTGGGATAGGCGCGACCGGGGCGGTGCTGGCCGCGCAGGACGCGTCGACACGGGCACGGGTGCGGTCGGAGTTCGACCGGCTCACGGCACCGTTCACGGAGGCCGACGGGCGACTGGCGCTGCCGACTGCGGCGGTGCTTGTGTCCGGACGGGTGGCTTGACCGGTCCGCCGCTCGGCGCGATGTGCTTGTCGGCTTGCGGGTAAGGCGGCCCCGGCCAAGGCGGCCTGCGGCCGAGGTTGGTGGACCTGCCACCTGCCTGTCCGACGATGCGGCTCGACGTTGGTGTCCGGGTGAAGGCGCGATGTGCCGTTGGCTGACGCCAGGCCCGCGGCGGAGGCTGCGGGTTCGCGTTCGTAGGCTGACCCGCCTGCGGCAGAGGCCGTGCCCACGGTGGTCGGTCAGAAGCCGCCGGCCAGGTAGCTCAGGACCGCGATGCCGACGACCGCGGCGCCGGTGACGAGCATGGCCGTGGTCATGCGCGACGGGCCGCGCGCCGCCAGGCGGTAGGCGGCGGCGCCCAGCGCGAGCAGGACACAGAGGCCGATGACCAGTTGCCAGAACGAGACGAGCATTCCGAGCAACGCGTCCTCGGCGAGCACGGGGCTCCCGTCGGGCATGACCCACTCTCGCACACCGGCCGTCACCTGCGGCGCGACCTGCGCATCGGTCCGCTTACTTCACCGAGCCGCGCATCACTCCGGAGATCACCCAGCGTTGGGCTACCAGGTAGACCAGGACCATGGGGGCCAGGGCCATCAGGTACGACGCGAACGCCAGGGTGTAGTTCGTGCTGAACTGACCCTGGAAGACGTACTGGACCAGCGGCAGCGTCTGCGCCGACGGCGACGACAGCACCACCAGCGGCAGCAGGAAGTCGTTCCAGGCCCACAGGCAGGTCAGAATGCCGACCGTGGCGTTGATCGGCGCTAGCAGCGGGAAGATGATCCGCCAGAACGTCGTCCAGACGCTCGCCCCCTCGGTCATCGCCGCCTCTTCCAGCTCCCGCGGTATCGAGTTGAGGTAGCCGACGTAGATGAAGACGTTGAGCGCGAGCCCGTACACCACGTACAAGAAGATCAATCCGACCTGGTTGTCCATGAACAGCAGCGAGGTCTGCTTCACCACGGGCAGCATGATGATCGGGAACGGCACGAACAGCGCCGAGACGAAGTAGAAGAACAGGATTTTGAAGCGGCGCCGGTGCATGTTGCGGCTGATCGCGTACGCCACCATCGAGTTGGTCACCAGCGTCAGCACCACCGCGCCCACGGTGATCAGCGCGCTGTTGAGGGCCGCCCGCGGGAAGTTGGTCAGGTCCCAGGCCTCGGCGAAGTTGGCCCACCGCGGATCGGCGGGCAACCCGAAACCCGACCCGGAAAGCTCGTCGGGGGTCTTCAAAGCCGTGACCACAGCGAAGTAGAGCGGGATCAGCACCGTCAAAGACAGCACGCACATCAGCGCGGTCAACCACCAGTTGACCTTGAAGGTTTCCCGGCGCGCGAGACCGAACACAGCCATCAGGCCTGCACCTCCCGGCGCATCAGGATGCGGAGCTGGAACAGCGAGAACGCCACGATGACGATGAAGAACACCACGGCATTGGCGGTCTGGTACGCGAAGTCGCCGCCCTGGAAGCCGCCCCGGTAGATGACCAGGGAGATCGACTCTGTCGCGGTGCCCGGCCCGCCGTTGGTCAGCGGGATGATGTGGTCGAACACGTTCAGGAAGTTCTTCAGCGACAGCACCATGTTGATCGTGAAGAAGGCGGCGATCAGCGGGAACGTGATCTGCCGGAACTTCCGCCAGGAGCCGGCGCCGTCGATCGACGCCGCCTCGTACAACTCGGTCGGGATGGTCTGCAGGCCGGCCAGGTAGAGGATCACCGCGAACGCGGTGGCGTTCCACACCGCGAACAGCACGATCGCGAGCCACGCCAGGTCCTCGTTGGCCAGGATGCTGGTCGAGAACGTCGCACTGCCCAGCTTCTGCCCGAGGTAGGGGACCGTGTAGCTGAACAGGTAGTTGAAGATGTAGCCCACCACGAGGATGGCCATCACGTTGGGCAGGAAGAAGATCCCGCGCAGCGTGGTGCGGAACTTGATCCGCGCGTTGAGCCCGACCGCGATCGCCAGCGCGATGATGTTGACCAGCACGGTCGACAGGAGCGCGAACTGGAACGTGAACAGGTACGAGTCGCGGATCCGCTCGTCGGCGAAGATGTTGGCGTAGTTCTCGAACCCGATGAAGCTCCAGTCGCCGTAGCCGGCATAGTCGGTGAAGCTGTAGAAGACGCCCTGGAGCACCGGGATCGTGTGGAACACGAAGAACAGCACGAAGGCGGGTACGACCATCCAGTAGAAGGTGCGGTTGGTGCGCTGCATGTCGCCTCCTCAGTTGCGCCGCCGCGCGAACTTGTCCCACTCGTCGTCCAGCGACGCCAGGAACGCCGCCCGGTTGCCGTCGATCAGGAACTGTTGGCAGATCTGCGGCAGGGGGATCGCCGGCGGGACCTGGTGGTCGGCGAACCCGGTGACCTGGCCCGCGGCGAACACGGGCACGAGGTCCTTGAGCGCGTCGTCGGCCGGCTCCAGGCCCTTGAGCGTCGGGACCGCACTCTGTTCGGCCGCGTACGCCTCGACGACCGAAGGCTGCATCAGGTAGTTGACGAACGTCATCGCGGCGTCCTTCTTCGCCGGGTCGCGCCCGAGCGTGATCGCGACGTCCACACCGGACACGAGCCGGGTGTCGCCCGCCGAGTCCATCGGCATGGGGAAGACGCCGATGTCGAACGCCGGCTTGAACGTGCGGATCGTCGGGATGGCCCAGCTTCCCTGGAGGTACATGGCCGTCTTGCCCTCGGCGAACGCCTGGTTGCCGTCGTTGTAGCCGCGCGACAGCTTGTCCTGCTGCGCGTACGAGAAGAGCTGTTGGAACCGTTCCGCGACCGTGCCGTAGCCGGCGGCGAAGCTCGTGTCGCCGGCCCGCAGCCGCTCCCAGAAGTCGTCCGGCGGCAGGTTGGCCGCGAGCACGTTGAACGAGGGCAGCGCCGTCCAGGAGTCCTTGAGGGTCGCGTAGAACGGGGTGACCCCGGCCGCCTTGAACGTCTCCGCGGCGGTGATCAGCTCCGGCCAGGTGGTCGGGACCCGCACGTCGTACCGCGCGAAGAGGTCCTTGTTGTAGATCACGCCGTTGGCGTTGTTGGCGAACGGCAGTCCGTTGACCTCGCCCGGCCCGCCGGTGCCGAGCGCGTTGATGATGTCGAGGATGGCCGGCGTGACGGTGCCGGTGACCGCTTCGCCGGAGAAGTCGTAGAACACGCCGGCGCGGGCGAGCTCGCCGAACGACGCGTTGGCGTTGAGCGTCAGGACGTCGGGGATGTCGTCACGGACCAGCCGGGTGCGGATCGCGGTGTCGGCGTCGGGCACGTGGTTCTGCACGACGTGGATGTCGGGGTGCAGCCGCTCGAAGTCGGCGATCAGCTTGTCGAACGTCTGGATCGCCTCGGGCTTGAACTGGAAGAAGTCGAGCGAGGTGCGGCCGTCGTCGTCGCCGAACACGCCGCAACCGCCGAGCAGGGCGACGGTGACGAGACAGGCGACGGCGCGGTTGATGCGGCGGGCCATGGGCACACCACCTCCGGGATAGTGACGGGCGTCACCATTGAGTTACTTCTACGCTGCAAGTAACTCCGGGGTCAACCCCTGTCGATATGCCGGAAGTGGCGGATCAGGCGGGCTCATAAGTTTGAATGCACAAATAACTGACCGGCTGGCATCATGACCGGGTGCTCAACGGTTCAACCGGCTGGCCGTCGCTGACGCCCGCGACCCGCACCGCCGCCGTCGAGTTGCTCCGGCACGGCCCCCTGTCGCGTTCCGCATTGGCCCGCCGGCTCGGCCTCTCCGCCGGCAGCGTGACCCGGCTGGTCACGCCCCTGCTGGCCGGCGGCCTGGTCGTGCCGGTCGGGCCGGGCCGCGACGGCGGCATCGGCCGGCCGTCCACCCCGCTCGACGTGGTCGCCGCCGGTCACCGCTTCGCCGGGGTCAAACTCACCGCATCACACGGGTACGCCGTGCTGGCCGATCTGCGTTCCACGGTGCTGGCCAAGGTGGACGGTCCGCTGCGGGGCAAGTCGCCGGCCGAGGTCGTGGCCAGCGTGGCCGACCTGGTCTCCCGCGTCGCCGGCGACGCGCCGCTGGCCGGCGTCGGGGTCAGCCTCGGAGGCCGGGCCGCCGACCACCGGATCGTGACCGCGGCCCCCTATCTGGGCTGGGCCGGTCCGGTCGACCTCGGCGGGCTGGTCACCGCCGCGACGGGTGCGCCCACCGTGGTCGACAACGACGTGCTGGCCCTGGCCCGGGCGACGCACTGGTTCGGCGCGGCCCGCGGCGCCGACCGGTTCGCGCTGGTCACGGTCGGCGTGGGGATCGGCTACGGCCTGGTCGTGCACGACCGCCTGGTGGACAGCGACGACGCCGGCGTCGGCCTCGTCGCCCACCTCTGCCTCGACCCGCTCGGCCCGCTCTGTGCCCGCGGCCACCGGGGCTGCGCCGAGGCGATGCTGGCCAGCGGCAAGATCCGGGACGCGGTCGCGGTCGGCCGGGGCGGTGTCAGCACGTACGCCGAATGCCTGGACCTGGCCTCCGCGGGTGACCCCGTGGCCGTGCGCGTGGTCGACGACGCCGGGCGGGCGCTGGGGCGACTGGTCGCGATGATCGCCAACCTGACCATGGTGCCGACGGTGGTGCTCTCCGGCGACGGGGTCGAGTTGGCGTCGGTGGCGTCGGACGCGCTCGCCGCGGGTCTGGCCGCTGACCGCGACCCGGCCGCCGACCCGGTGCGGGTGGAGATCCACCCCGGCGGGTTCGACGAGTGGGCCAGGGGTGCCGCGGTCACCGCCATCCAGTCGTATACGACTCCTCGGGGCAGCGCAATGATGCACCGTTAGTGCATAGTGGACGCCTACGGCGTTGCGGGTCCGAGCGGAGGATGTGACGTGGTCGAGGCTCCACCAGATCGTGGATCGAAGCCGGCCACAGCGGCCCGGATCTACGACTACATCCTGGGCGGCACCTTCAACTTCCCGGCCGACCAGCAGGCCGGCCAGAAGATGATCGAGATGTTCCCGATGGTGCGGTCCGCTGCCCGCGACAACCGGGCCTTCCTGCGCCGGGCGGCGCGGCACGTCGCCAACGCCGGGTTGACCCAGTTCCTCGACATCGGTTCGGGCATCCCCACCGAGGGCAACGTCCACGACGTGGTGCAGCAGGTCACCCCCGGCGCCAAAGTGGTCTACGTCGACATCGACCCGGTGGCGGTGTCGGAGAGCCTCGACCTGCTGAGGAACAACGCCGACGCCACGGCGATCAACGCCGACCTGCGCGACCCGAAATCGATCCTCGACCACCCGCAGGTGCGGGAGACGATCGACTTCGACCGGCCGGTCGGCCTGCTGTTGTGCGCGGTGCTGCACTTCGTGCCCGACGACGAGGTCGCGTTCGGCGTCGTCCGCACCCTGCTCGAAGCCCTGCCGTCCGGCAGCCACCTGGTGGTGTCACACGGTTCGATCGAGGGCATGCCCGAGCGCGCGACGCAACTCGAAGACGCCAAGGACCTCTACAAGCGCAACACCTCGAGCCAGCTCTTCCCGCGTACGCGCGACGAGGTCACGCGGTTCTTCGAGGGCCTCGAGCTCGCTTCGCCGGGCGTGGTGTGGGTGCCGCAGTGGCGCCCGGATCCGGCGGACCCGAGCAACTTCGAGGACACTCCGTCTCAGAGCGCCTCGGTCGGAGGCGTCGGCCGGCTGCCCTGACGCTTCGTGCGCTTCGGCAGGACCAGCCAGGTGCCGCCGGCGTACATCGCCACCCCGAGCACGGCGAAGCCGATCGCGACCGGATAGCGCAGCCCCGGCGACACGTAGGTGGCCAGGAACCACGACTGCCGCGTCATGCCGTTGGCCACGAAGACGGCCGCGACGACGCCCTGTGGGAACAGCGGGATCGCGCCGAAACCGAAGCACCACCAGGCGATCGCCTTGCGCCCGGTGGGTAGCTGGTCGAAGCGCGTCTGGATGGACCTGGCGCCGGTCGCCTTGCGGCCCGTGCGCATCTCGTTGAGCAGCTCCGGCCCGTGGCTGTGCAGCCGTCGCTCGGCCAGGGCGCCGAAACCCCACCAGCTCAGCAGCCCGGTCGCGACGCCGATCGCCGGGCCGGCCCAGCCGAACCACTGTGCGGCCAGCGCCGCGGGCACGGCGGTGGCGGCCACGGCGGCGAGGGCCGCGTACGCCTGACCGGTCAGCCCGCCGTCGTCCTCGCTCGTCCGCAGCGGGTTGTTGGCCCGGCGGTGCGGGTCGGTGCCGGGCACCAGACCGTACACGGAGATCAACGGCACGAGGCCGACCGCGCCGCCCAGCAGGGCCGGCAGCAGAGCCAGGATCAGCGGCCAGGGACCACCCGTGATCGCGGTGCACACCACGGTCAGCACGATCGCGATCGGCGCGTGCACCGAAAGCCACGCGAGCTGCCGGCCGCGCACGTCGCGGGCGCCCGGGGTCATCAGGGTCAGCCAGAGGGCGGTGCCGTCGGTGCCGTACATGTTGGCGGCCAGCCCCGCGGCCATCACGACGAAGATCGGCCCCGCGTACGGCAGCATGCCGTTCCACCCGATCAGCAGGGGGCTGGCCGCGAAGCCGACGCCGTACGCCAGCGCGAAGGTGAGTTGGTAGTTCCGGACCAGGTCGCGTGACCAGGTGCGCAGCTCCTTGGCGACGATCGCGCCGCCGGGAGAGGCGGCCCGGATCGGGCGGCGGCCGCTGCCGGACGTCCGGGTGGCGCCCAGCCGCCTCGTCAGCAGCGCGGCCCACGCACCCAACAGCACCAGCACCAGGGCGACCAGGGCGGGAATGGCCCACCACACGCCGCGTACGGCCAGCAGCCCCCAGCCGGACGGCAGATAGGCGACCGCCGTCGGGATGCCGGTCTGACCCAGGGCCCAGAAGACCACCCAGATCTGGCCGAGGCCGGCCAGGATCGTCCCGTTGACCAGGCCGGTCCCGATCGCGCCGAGCCGGCTGCGCAGGCCCAGGCCCACCAGTGCGACGCCCACTTTGGACAGTAGGACGAACACCGCGAGCTGGAGCAGCATCGCCGGCACCGCGACCAGCGCGTTGCCGGGACCGAGCCGGACGCCGGCGATCACCAGCCCGGTCAGCGCGACGATGCTGACGAGCGGGGCGAGGCCCACGAACGCGGCGAACAGGAGGCCGGTGGCCAGCTCGCGGGGTTTCAGGCCGAGCAGGGAGAAGTACTCCGGCCGCAGGGTCTCGTCGCCCCCGCCCATGAAGACCGGGCCGAGGAGCCAACCGAGCAACCACACCGCGTACGCCGCGGCCAGCAGGTCGAGGTCGCCGAAGGCAAGGTAGAGCGTGCCGCCGGCGAGCACCGCGCCCAGAGCCGCGCCGGTGCCGGCAAGCTGGGCCCGCGTCCCGCGCAGGGAGTGCCGGAGCGCCGCGACCTTCATCGCGGCCATCGTCACCGCGACAGCCATGACAGCTCCTTCACGCCGCCGTCCTCGTCGCCGACCAGCGCGACGAAGGTGTCCTCGAGCGAGCGCTCGCCGCGCACCTCGTCCAGCGTGCCGGCGGCGGCCACCGTGCCCTGGTCGATCACCGCCACGTGGTCGCAGAGCTGCTCCACCAGCGCCATCACGTGGCTGGACAGCACGACCGAGCCGCCACCCACGACGAAACCGCGGAGAATCGTCTTTATCGTGGCGGCGGACACCGGGTCGACGGCCTCGAACGGCTCGTCGAGAACCAGCAGCCGCGGCGCGTGCAGCAGCGCGGTGGCCAGGCCGATCTTCTTGCGCATGCCCGTCGAGTACTCGATGACCAGCGTCTGGTCGGCGCCGTCGAGCTCGAGCACGGCCAACAGCTCGTCGGTGCGCCCGACCACGACGTCACGGGGCAGGCCACGCAGCAGGCCCAGGTACGTGAGCACCTCGCGCCCGGTCAGCCGCTCCGGCATCGCCAGCCCGTCGGGCAGCACCCCGACCAGCGCCTTGGCCCGGTCGGGCGCGGACCAGACGTCTTCGCCGAAGATCCGGGCACTGCCGCTGTCGGGGCGCAACAGCCCGACCGCCATCGACAGCGTCGTCGTCTTGCCGGCGCCGTTCTGGCCGACGAGCCCGAAGAAGGATCCTTGAGGAACGCGCAGATCGATCGCGTCGACGGCGAGCTTTTCGCCGAACCGCTTGGTCAACCCGTCGATCTCCAGCGCTGGCGTCATGGCCAAAGGTGTACCGGACCAAGGGGTTGATTACCAGGGGTGTCTCATGTGGCCAGTGGTCAGGTCTTGCGTACCGCGCTGGTGAAGCCCGCGATGAACAGGGTCGCGAAGGTCCACGCGAACAACTGGAGCAACCAGCCTGCGACAGTGAGGGTCTGGCCGGTGGCGGTGGCGGTGGGTTGGCAGCGGTCGCGGGCGCCGGTCTTGAGCAGCGGGGTGCCCAGGTCGAGGCCGACGCCGATCTGGTCGACGGTCGAGCAGGCGGCGGTCCCCGGCTTCTGGGCGAGGCCGCCGTGGTGGCCGCCGACGACGCTGAGCACGACCGCGGCGGCGAGCGTGGCGAGCAGCAGGAGCAGGGCCCGCCAGGGCTGGTAGCCGTAGCCCAGGGTGAAGCCGGTGACCCGACTCCAGGCCCGTTCCGAGCGCGACAGCCCGGCCCGCTGGATCTGGTCACGCCGTTGGGCGATGAGAATGGCGCGGGCGTCGCGGTCGTGCCCGGCGGTGCGGTACGCGCCGGCGAGCTGCTGGTAGGCCTGCGCGCTGTAACCGGGGGTGTGATCGCGGAGCAGGGTCAGCCAGCGCCGCGCCGACGTCGGCCACGGCAGCCCGGTGTAGGTCAGGCCGTCCAGGTCGACGCTCGTGATCCCGTCGATTTCCAGGGCGAGCGACCCACCGACGCGCACGAAGGGCAGCTCGACCACGGCCCGGTCGCCAGCGCCGGTGGCGCGGAAGCCCCAGTCCAGGGCCAGGTCCCGGTCGATGTGGAGGCCGTCACCGACGATCGCCGGGCCGCTGTCGTTCGCGATCCGCGCCCCGCCACAGCTCAACGCGCCGAGCTGGGCGCCGATCAGCCGGATAGCACCCTCCGCGGCGGCGGCGACGGCGGTGAAGCCGTCGCTGAGCAGCACCTCCCGCGAGACTCTGGCATTGCCGATGTCCAGTGCCGCGCCGGCGCTGTTCTCCATCCGCGCCCCGCGACAGTTGAGCTGGCCGGCGATCTCGGCACCGAGCAACCGGACCGTGCCGCGCTCGCTGCCGCTGACCGCGCTGAAACCGTTGCGCAGGAACACACTCTGGTCGGTGCGGAGACCGTCGGCGTCGAGGGCCGGCCCCTCGTCGCTCTCCAGCCGCGCACCACCGCAGTCCAGGGTGCCGACGTGGGCAGCGAGCAGTCGCACCGCGCCGGTCACGGTGCTCCCGCTCAACGAGAACGACGTCCGCGCGGTGAGCCGGGTGGCCTCGACCGTCTGCTCGATGCGGCATCCGACCAGGGCGACCGCCCGCAGTTGGGCGTTCTGGAGAGTCAGGCCGTCCGGCAGCAGACAGTCCCGCAGTTCGACGGCGACGTCGCTGGTGATGTTCTCCAGGTCGATCCGGCCGGCGATCCGCGCTCCGCGCAGCCTTATGCCGTGTGGGTCCGGATCGCCCGCCAGGCGGCCGCGGACGAGCTCGCGGATCACCTCGGCGGAGATCGTGCGTTCCGCGCCCCACGAGTGCATCGCCGCCTCGTCGACCGGCCCGTCGCCCGCCAGATCCAGCAGGTCGCCCGCGCCGACGGCCGCGATCAGTCGCTGTTCGACGGCGGTGTGCAACGACGTGACCTCCAAAGCGCGCGACTCGCGGAGCTAGGAGTGTTCCACCAACACGGCGAAGCCGTCGAGATGGCGGGCGAGACCGTACTCGAACAGTCCGTCCAGGTCTGCCGCCGTCTCCGCCGGAATCGTCGCCAGCAGCGGACACCGTCCACTGTCGAGGATCTGGTTCTGTTGTGCGAGTCGCCATCCTTCGAGCGTCACGCCAGTCTCCTGCTGGTGACCCGGGCCCTGGTCGCCGACCCGGCGGTCCTGGGGGTGGCCCGGATCAACTGGCGCTCGGCAGACCAATCCGTGTTCGACGGCATCAGGCAGTGCCTGGCCGGCGACTTCACCGACGAGGCGGCGCGGCGGCAGCTCAACATGCTCGAGCCCGACGAGCCCGCCAGCATTCCCTTGGCGGATGCCCGCGGCGACGCGGACACCTGGGGCCGGATTCCCCGCACGTATTCGACCGACCTGAACTGCTGGAGATCTTCGCCGAACTAGCCGGCGGCTGAACGAGCACGCCTCATGGTTTGTCGATGGGATACATGACGTCCGGAACGATCTCGATGGGCAAGATCTCCGCATGGACCGCCGCGTGCGCGTGCGCGTCGGCGAAGGCGGCTTCCTGGGCGTTCGGCTCGTCGGGCCGCTGCTCTCCGGACCAGCCGCAATCGCAAGCAGCCCAGAAGAAGGGCGGATATTTGTCCTTGTCGCGGACATACATCACATGGACGCGCTCGGACTTCTCCTGCTTCTTCCACCACGCCAAAGCAAGCTCCCACCGCAACGATCGAAAGGTAGCGACAGCATCGCGCATCGACCGCCCAATGTCAGCATGCTGCCGAGGCTATGCCTCGACCTTGACCACCTCGCGCCTCGACAACCATCGAGCCAGCCGCGAAATGAAGTCGGCTGCCGCGGTCCCACGGTCCGGGTGAACTCGCACGTTGCTCCGCACCCCGCTGTACCAGCCCACTTCAGTTCCTTCTATGTACACGCTAGGAGTCCACCGCTGGTCCCCGCTCCAGGTGTCCCAGCGCTCGACCAAGTCTTGGTTCTCGCGGAGATACCGGCCGAGCACATCCTCGAACCCTGGATCAGCGAAGTGGCGGTCGGCTAACTGAAGAAGGAGGACAAACGATGACCCAGACCTGTGCTCGACGATCGAGGCAACGCGAGCAGCGGCTGCGGCAATTGCCTCCTCGGCCACTCCTTCTTTGTCCATATGCCACCCCCATTCGCGACCACTCTTGCAGATGGCCGCCAGCGTGATTCATGGTCGACCGGGCGCGCAGGGCCGCTACCAGGGCCCGGTTGACCGTCAGGTCAGCCCGGGCCCTGGCTCCCTCAGGTCACCGTGATCGTCACGCTGCTCGAGTGGGTGGCGCCGGCGCTGTCGGTCAGGGTCATCCAGGCCGTGTAGGTGCCTGCGCGGGAGTAGACGTGGCTGGCCGTCGCAGCATGTACGGACGTGGTGTTGTCGCCGAATTTCCACTCCCGGTCCACGATGGTGCGGCCCGGTGGTGGTGTTGACGTGCTCGTGAACGCCACCGTAAGCGGTCGCGCACCGGTCGCCGGAGTGGCGCCAATGCTGAGCGTCGCCCCGGTCTCGGCCTTGACACCTCGCCCGTTGAACCGCAGCCAGTCCAGCGCCATGATGTCCGGGTCGCCCGTCTGGCCGGCCTTCACGAACCGCAGATAGAGCGGGAACGTTCCACCGGGGTTGGTCAAGGTGATCGTGGGCGAGATCAGGTTGTCGTACCCACCAGTGGGATTGATCGTTGCCGTGCCGATCAGCGTGCCCGTCGGTGACCCGGCGCGGAACTCGATCGTGCCGCCCGTTCCGCCCGAGGACGCGCCCACGGTGACCCCGCTGATGGCGGTCAGGTTGACCGGGCCCAGGTTGATCCAGTCGCCGTTGTCGAGGTCGCCGAGTCGCCGGCCGGCCTGGGCCGCGGGTCGGTCCAGGATGCTCACCCCGGACTGTCCGTCGAAGTTCTCGGCCTCCATGCTGCGTGGCTGCAACGCGATCTGGGTCGAGCCGGTCAACGCCGGAATGCCGCCGGTCGCGCCCGCGTCGGTGTATTGCGCGCTGACCAACTGGTAGAGGTTCGCGCCTGGGCCGTGCCCGTCGCCGCCGCCCGACTCCGTGATCAGCGTGCCGGAGCAGCCGACGTAGTTGTCCAGCGGGTGGGCGTGCGCGTCGTGCCCGAGCAGTGTCTGCACGACGACGCGGTTGCAGTCGATGGTCGTGTCCTCGGGATCGGTGACCGTGACCGTGTACGGGATCCGGTCGCCGAACTCGAAGAAACCGCCGGCAGGGATGTTGATCGTGACGGTGGGCCGGGTGTTGCCGACGGTGATCTCCGTGGTGGCGAGCGCGGTGAGCCCGCCGGCGCCGGTGACCGTGAGACGCGCGTTGTAGCGGCCCCTGGTCGGGTAGGTGAACGACGGGTTGGCGGCGGTCGAGTCGGTGGTGCCGTTGCCGTCGAAGTCCCAGGCGTAGCTGATGGCCCCGGACGAGCCCGCGCTGGAGAACGTCACCGCCAGTGGCGCGGCGCCCGAGTCGCGGTTCGCGGTCATGACCGCGACCGGTGGCACGCCGTTGGCGACGTAGTCGATGCGGTAGATGCCGGCACCCTCGTTGGTGCCGCCGCGTCCGCTGCCCGAGCCGGCGCCGAAGTCCATGACGTAGAGCGAGCCGTCCGGCCCGAACTCCGCCTCGAACGGCTGGATCCAGCTCATGCCGGTGAAGATCGTGTTGATCGACTGGAGCCCGCCGACGCTGGTCGGGCCGAACCGCGAGTTGCTGAACGTCTGTGCGGTCTGGTTGATCGACAGGGTCTTCCACCACTTGCGGGTCAGCTCGTACGCGATCCATTTGTTCTCGAAGTACTCGGGGAACTTCGTCAGGCGCGGGTTGGCGGGGTCGTAGTCGTAGACCGGGCCGCCCATCGGACCGCCACCGCCGGTGCCCACCTCGGGGAACTGGGTCGAGGCGGAGTAGGCGTACCAGACCAGCGCCGGGCGCGCGGCCGGCAGGTTCGTCAGGCCGGTGTTGTTGGGCGAGTTGTTGACCAGCGCGGCGCAGTTGAAGACCGGGCCGGACGTCGAGGTCGCGAAGTTGTAGTCGTTGAACGGGGTGTTGTTGCCGACGCAGTACGGCCAGCCGTGGTTGCCGGCGCTGGTGATCCGGTTGAACTCGACCGTCCCCTCGGGGCCGCGGTTGGCGTTGGCCGCCGTCGCGTCGGGTCCGTAGTCGGCGACCAGCACCGCGTTGGTGTGCGGGTCGACGGTGATCCGGAAGGGGTTGCGCATCCCCATCGCGTAGATCTCGGAGCGGGTACGGGCCGTACCCGGCGCGAACAGGTTGCCCGACGGCACCGTGTAGGTGCCGTCCGCCTGCGGCCGGATTCGCAGGATCTTGCCGCGCAGGTCGTTGGTGTTGCCGGAGGTGCCCTGCGCGTCGAAGGCCCGGCGCCCGGAGCGCTCGTCGATCGGGGCGTACCCGCTCGACTCGAACGGGTCGGTGTTGTCGCCGATCCCCGCGTAGAGGTTGCCGTCCTTGCCCATCGCGATCGAGCCGCCCATGTGCGAGTTGGCCCGTGCCTCGCCGCGCAGCGTCGGGATGGTGAGCAGCCGTTTCTCCGAGCTGAGCGCGATCGTCGACCCGGTCACCGTGAACCGGGAGAGGTTGAGCTGGTTGAGTGTCTTGTCAGACCACAGTAGATAGAGCCAGTTGTTGGTCGCGAAGTTGTTGTCGATGGTGAGCCCGAGCAACCCGTCGGACTGGCTGGTCTGCGCCGGGGTGTAGGCGAAGTCGATCAGTGTGGTCACCGCGAGCGTGCTCTGGTCGATCACCTTCACGGCGCCGGTCCGCTGGATGTAGAAGACCCGACGGTCCGGTGCGACCGCCAACTCGAAGGGGTCGGCGAGGTTCTGCGTCACCAGCGGCACCCGCTGGAACTTGTTGTTCTGCGTGGCGCTGCAGTCACCGGCGACCGCGCCGGCCGCCCACTCGATCCCGTAGCGAAGGTGGTCGAGGAAGTACGGCTCACTGAATGACGAGATCGAGTGTCCGCCGGCGGTGAACCAGGACCGGCCGCCGTCGTAGTTCTGGCACCACGAGTAGGCGTGGTCGACGCCCTCGTCCAGCCCGTTGATGCCGTCGCGCACCTTGATCTGCGCGAGCGTGTGCACCCGGCCGGTCGGATTGGTGCGCCAGTTGTACCACTCCTCGCTGCGCTCCCAGAGCTCCGGCAGATTCTTCGTCGAGGGGTGCGCCCGGTCGAGCACCTTGATGCGCCCGGGGAACACGCCGCCGGTCGAGGTGAAATCAGGGTGTACGTCGAAGATCGTGCCGACCAGGCCGTCGTACCAGGCCCAGTCTCGCTCGCTCGCCGATGCCGCGTGCAGTCCGGCCCAGCCGCCGCCCGCCCGGACGAAGTTCTGCAGGGCGGTGCGCTGGGCGGCGTTGAGCAGCGCGCCCGCTTCCGGCGTCGAGTTGGTGTTGTTGAACACCAGCGCGTCGAACCTCGCCAGGTTGGCGTCGGTGAACGCGGCGGCGTCGGTGGTCGCCTCCACCTCGAAGTTGTGTGCCGCGCCGAGCTGCTGCACAGCGGCGATCCCGGCCGGGATCGAGTCGTGATAGAAGTTCGTGACCTTGGAGAACACCAGCACCCGGAACCGCGGTGCGGCGCTGGCGGGACTGGCGGGGCCAACGATCGCGGTGGTCACCGCGAGCGTGAGCGCGGCGACGAGGGCGATGGCTCGGCGCACACCGTGATGACGGCGCACGGACAGACGAGGACGGCGCATGCGGGCGCTCCCGAGGCAGGGGACGGTGGGGATAACGCTGTGCGTTCGCCGACCCGCTTAGCGTAGGGGGCCAATAGGTCAGAATCAATGCCCGTATCAGAGGGTGTCCAAGGACGCGCGGCGGCGGGACTCGGCCTCGAAGACCTTGAGGAGTGCGGCCGCGACCACCGCGTACGCGACGCCGACCGCGAACTCCTTGCCCAGCGCGGGCATCGCCGCACCAAAGCCGTCCCCGGCCACCAACCGCCGAGCCGCCTCGGCGGAGTGGGTGATCGGCAGCCCACCGCCCACGACCCGCATCCACGCCGGCAGGTGGTCGGCCGGCACGTTGACGCCGGTCAGCAGCAGCAGCAATGAGATCGACACGTTCGAGACCAGCCACACGTCCCGGAACCGCAGCCCGAGCGCGCCCAGCGTCAGCCCGAAGAAGGCGCACGACAACGACCCCACCGCCAGCGTCACCGCCAGCCCGGGGATGGCACCAAGAGGCACGCGCAGACCGAGCACCAACGACCCGACAGTCAACGTGAAAGCGGCGATCAACAACCCGTTCCCCGCGTACGGGACGGCCCGCCCGAGGAAGACCAGCGTCCGCGGGCGCGGCGAGAGCAGCACATGCCCGAGCGTTCCGTAGCGGCGCTCGTTGGACACCGCCATCGTGCCTCCGAAGACGCAGGCCACCGACGCGGCCAGGACGGCGTTGCCCACGATGTAGAACGAATCGGAGGCCACGCCCAACTGGCGGCCCAGGAACGCGAAGAACAGCAACTGAAACAGCGGCCCGACCAGCAGGGTCCCGACGAACATCGACGGTGTCGTCCAGTTGAACAGGGCGCGGTAGGCGATCACGCCTCCGACGGTGAGCAGGCGCACGAGCGGACCAATCTCTAGGCTAGGGCGAGGGTCGCGTTCGCGCGGGCGCGACGCTCCACGTAGGACATGACGAGCGCGCCGGCGACCAGGCACACGAAGCTGAGAGCCAGGCAGACGCCCAGCGACGGCCAGACCGGCCCGGAGCCCGTGACCGACTCGCGCACCGCGCGGGCGGCCCACGTCGTCGGCAGCACAGCGCCGATGGGGCCGGTCCAGCCGGGCAGCACCGTGATCGGCACGAGCATCCCCGAGACCAGCCAGATCGGGTACTCGAGGGTGTTGTTGATGGCGTTGGCGTTGGGCAGCAGCACGAACGTCGACGCCAGCAGCAGGCCGAACATGCCAAGGCCCAGGATCGCGGCCGGCACGGACACCGCGAATGCCAGTGGGTCGGCCACGTCCAGCGGGATCCGGTAGACCAGGCCACCCCAGAGCAGAGTGGCGATCATCGCGTACGTGCCGGTGACCGCGGTCGCCAGCGTGATCGGGAAGACCAGCAGCGCCGGCGGCCGAGGGGCCAGCATCAGCATCTCCAGCGTGCCCTGCCAGCGCTGATTCTGAATGGCGCCGCCGGAGCCGAACAGGACCGAGCTCCAGACGGCCATCATTCCCGCGCCGACCGCCGCCTCCAGCAGCCGGTGCGGCTCGCTGCCCGCGCGGAACAGGTAGACCGCCAGGGTGGCCTGGACCAGCGGGACGAACAGCGCGGTGGCGATCTCGAACTGGGACCGGCTGAGCTGCTTGACGTGCAGCAGCGTCCCGCGCCCGATCAACCGCAGCACGCTCACGCGGCCACCTCGACGGGAGACCGGCCCACGATCGCGACGTACGCGTCCTCCAGCGTCGGTTGCCGCGCGGTCACCCGGCCGAGGCGCACCCCGTCCAACAACCGGAGCACGTCCGCCTGCACGTCGACCGTGGCGTCCGATTGGACGGTCAACACCTGTGCCGTGCCGACGATGTCGACGCTCGACTCGCGTACACCCGGAAGCACGTCGATTCCCGCGAGTTGCGAGTCGCTGACCCCGAACGCCTGCACCTCGAGCACCCGGCGGCCCTCGGCGTGGTGCTTGAGCTCGTCGGCGGTGCCCAGCGCCTGGATCTCACCGCCGGCGATCACCGCGATCCGGTCGCACAGCTCCTCCGCCTCGGCCATGTAGTGGGTGGTGAGCAACACGGTCGTCCCCGTCGCGGCCAAGCCGGCGACCGTGTTGCGCAACTCCCGGGCGGCGACCGGGTCGACGCCGATCGACGGCTCGTCGAGGAACAGCACCTCGGGCTCGTGCAGCAGCCCGCGGGCGATGTGCAGCCGTTGCCGCATGCCGCGCGAGTAGCCCTCGACCCGCTCGCGCTCGCGACCGGTCAGCCCGACCAGCTCCAGCAGCTCACCGATCCGCCGCTTCTGCCGGGCCGCCGGCACCCCGTACAGCTCCGCGAAGTAGCGCAGGTTGTCCAGCGCCGAGAGCCGGTCGTAGAGGCCCCGGTCGCCGCCGAAGACGTACCCGATCCGCCTGCGTACCTCCCTCGTCTGCGAGACCACGTCGAAGCCGCACACCCGCGCGCTGCCCGAGCTCGGGATGAGCAGGGTGTTGAGCATCTTGATCGTCGTGGTCTTGCCGGCGCCGTTCGGGCCGAGCAGCCCGAACAGCTCGCCCCGGCGGACGTCCAGGTCGACGCCGCGGACGGCGTCGATCTCCACCCGGCGCGGGTTGAGCCATCCGGTGCGGGTGCGGTAGGTCCGGCGCAGATCACGCGCCTCGATCGCGAGAGCCATGCCAGGGACGCTAGGTAGCCACGGCGGCCCGGGAAATGAATTCGGCTTACGCCGAATGCTGGCGGCGGCTCGGGTCGTCGGCCAGCAGGTGCAGTAGCGCCGTCCCCGCCGGCTCCAGCGAGTAGAGCACCCGCCGGCCGGCCCGGCGCCGGTTGACCACGCCGGCCGCGGTGAGCGCGGTCAGGTGCTCGGACACCGTGCTCGGCGCCAGGCGGAGGGTCGCCGCCAGGCCCGCGGTGGTCGCCGGCCGAGACAGCGCCTCGAGTACGGCGGCCCGGCCGCGGCCGATCAGGACGGCCAGGCGGTCCGGGGCCGGTTCCGGGCGGCCCTCGGCGAGGACCGCGGCGCCGCGTGCCTGGTAGGAGACGGCGACGACCTCGGGATGGTCGGTGGAGCACATCAGCGCGCCCCGGGAGAAGATCAACGGGATCAGCAGGAGCCGCTTGTCGACCGCCGAGAACGACTGCTCCAGCGGCTTGACCAGGGTCAGCACCGGCCGTTCCCAGATCACCCGTTGGTGCAGGTCGGCCAGCAGCGCGTCAGGTCCGTCGGCGGCCAGCGCCCGGGCGCGGTGCAGCACCTCCTCGTCGAGCGCGGCCCGCATCGCCGGCCAGTGGGGTGCCATCGCGCCCTTCCAGAAGGCGGCGAGGCCCTCGGCGAGCTCCGCGAAGGCCCGGGCCGGGTCGTCGCGGAAGGGCCGGATCCAGGCGGGCGGATCGTCGTAGTAGTCCGGTAGCTGCTCCTCGACCACGCTGCGTGGCGTCGTGGCCAGGGCGTGCAGCTCTTCCTCGATCGTCGGCGCCGGAGTGGACGGGATCGGCGACAGGAAGTCGGGCGACCGCGAGCCGGACTCACGCATCAACCACGCCACCCGGGCCGCCTCCGGCACGTCCCGGATCACCTCGCGGGCCCGCGCCGCCCATTGCTGGTAGGGCCAGGGGACGCCGTCCGGGTTGCGGTCCAGCAGATAGAACGCGTCGACGGTCTCCCAGAGCGGGCTGATCGCGATCCGGGTGCGGTCGAGCGTCGGTGCGTCGAGCTCGATCCGGATCACGCGGCCAGAATAAGTCGCGCGCGGACGTTGTTGCCGGTCAGGTAGCCTTGTGTGCAATTGGCGATGACCCGGCCATCACCGGTGAGCCTCCGGAAGAACGGATCTTCGGATCTCAGTAGAACCGGACGGGTTCGGCCCGTCACAGCCGTCAACGAGCGGGTGGTCGTTCTTTGATCACCAAGCGGGGTGGTACCGCGGCCCTTTGGGTCGTCCTCGCAGTCCACGACGTGTGTGAGCTGTTCGAGGAGATTGACCACCGATGGCCTATCCCAAGCACGAGAGCAAGCCGGGCGTCCCGGCGAGCCCCGACCTGCCCGCGGTCGAGCGGCGTGTGCTGGAGCACTGGACGGCCGACAAGACGTTCGAAGCCTCCGTGGAGCTCCGTGACGCAGGCAAGAACGGCGACAACGAGTTCGTCTTCTACGACGGCCCCCCGTTCGCCAACGGCCTTCCGCACTACGGCCACCTCTTCACGGGTTACGTGAAGGACGTCGTCCCGCGCTACCAGACCATGCGCGGCAAGCGCGTGGAGCGCCGGTTCGGCTGGGACACCCACGGCCTCCCCGCCGAGGTCGTCGCCGAGAAGCAGCTCGGGATCACCACCAAGGCCGAGATCGTCGACCTGGGTGTGGAGCGGTTCAACGACGTGTGCCGCACCTCGGTCCTCCAGTACACCCAGGACTGGGAGCGCTACGTCACCCGCCAGGCCCGCTGGGTCGACTTCACCAACGACTACAAGACGCTCGATCTGTCCTACATGGAAAGTGTCATGTGGGCGTTCAAGAGCCTGCACGACAAGGGCCTGGTGTACGAGGGCTTCAAGGTGCTGGCCTACTGCTGGCGCTGTGAGACCCCGCTGTCCAACACCGAGACCCGGATGGACGACGTCTACCGCGACCGGCACGACCCGTCGCTGACCGTCTGGTTCACCCTCGACAGCGGCGAGAAGCTCGCGGTCTGGACCACCACGCCGTGGACGCTGCCGTCCAACCTGGCGGTCGCGGTCGGCCCCGACATCGAGTACGCCGAGTTCACCGACGACACGGGCCAGGTCTACCTGATGGGTGCCGCCCGCACCGACTACTACGCCAAGGAGCTGGAAGGGTTCACCCGCACCGGCAGCCGGCGCGGCGCGGACCTGGTCGGCAAGCGCTACACGCCGCTGTTCGACTTCCTGGTCGAGAAGGCCGGGCCCAACGCGTACCAGATCCTCGGTGGCGAGTTCGTCACCACCGAAGACGGCACCGGCGCCGTGCACATGGCGCCCGCCTTCGGTGAGGAGGACCAGAACGCCTGCAACGCGGCCGGCATCCCGACCATCGTGACGGTCGACGACCACACCCGGTTCACCGCGCTCGTTCCCCCGTACCAGGGAATGCAGGTCTTCGAGGCCAACAAGCCGGTGACGCGCGACCTCAAGGAGCGCGGCGTCGTGGTGCGGCAGGAGACCTACACGCACTCCTACCCGCACTGCTGGCGGTGCGACACCCCGCTGGTCTACAAGGCGGTGTCGTCCTGGTTCGTGCAGGTGACCAAGTTCAAGGACCGGATGGTCGAGCTCAACCAGCAGATCGACTGGACGCCGGGGCACGTCAAGGACGGCTCGTTCGGCAAGTGGCTGGCCAACGCCCGCGACTGGTCGATCAGCCGCAACCGGTTCTGGGGCTCGCCGATCCCGGTCTGGAAGTCCGACGATCCGAACTATCCGCGGCTGGACGTCTACGGCTCGCTCGAAGAGCTCCAGCGGGACTTCGGCGTGCAGGTCACCGATCTCCACCGGCCCTTCGTCGACGACCTGACCCGGCCCAACCCGGACGACCCGACCGGTCAGTCGACGATGCGTCGCGTACCCGAGGTGCTCGACTGTTGGTTCGAGTCCGGGTCGATGCCGTTCGCCCAGGTGCACTACCCGTTCGAGAACGCGGACTGGTTCGAGCACCACTACCCGGGTGACTTCATCGTCGAATACATCGGACAGACCCGCGGCTGGTTCTACACCATGCACGTGCTGGCCACGGCGCTGTTCGACCGACCGGCGTTCCGCACCTGCGTGAGCCACGGCATCCTGCAGGGCTCCGACGGCCGCAAGATGAGCAAGAGCCTGCAGAACTACCCCGACGTGTACGAGGTGTTCGACTCGTACGGCTCCGACGCGATGCGCTGGATGCTGATGTCCTCGCCGGTGCTGCGCGGTGGCGACATGCCGGTCACCGAGCCGGCGATCCGCGACTCCGTGCGGCAGGTGCTGCTTCCACTGTGGAACGTCTGGTACTTTTTCTCGCTCTACGCCAACGCCGACGGCTACGAGGCGGTGCGCCGGGTCGACTCCACGCACCTGCTCGACCGCTACGTGCTGGCCAAGACGGGCGAGCTGGTCGGGGCCGTGACCCGGCAGATGGACGCGTACGACATCTCGGGTGCGTGCGTCTCCGTGCGGGCCTTCCTGGACGCGCTGACCAACTGGTACGTGCGGCGGTCGCGCGACCGGTTCTGGGCCGGAGACCGGGACGCCTTCGACACGCTCTACACGGTGCTGGAGACGCTGACGCGGCTGATGGCCCCGCTGGCGCCGCTGACGGCCGAGGAGGTGTGGCGCGGGTTGACCGGCGAGCGGTCGGTGCACCTGACCGACTGGCCTGCGGCTGATGAGTTCCCGGCGGACCACTCGCTGGTGGCCGCGATGGACGCCGTCCGCGACCTCGTGTCGTCGGCGCTGTCGGTGCGCAAGGCCAAGGGCCTGCGGGTGCGGCTGCCGCTGCCGTCGCTGACCGTGGCGACGCCGGACGCTGCCCTGCTTCGTCCGTTCGCTGATCTGGTCACCGACGAGGTCAACGTCAAGTCGGTGGAGTTCACCGACGACGTGGCCGCACACTGCGAGCGGGTGCTCTCGGTCGTACCGCGGGCGCTCGGCCCGCGGATCGGTGGTCAGGTGCAACAGGTGATCAAGGCCGTCAAGGCCGGCAACTGGTCGCTGGTCGAGGGCCAGCCGGTCGCCGCCGGGGTCACCCTCCAGGAGGGCGAGTACGACCTCAAGCTGGTGGCCGCGGACCCGGACAATTCGGCCACCCTGCCGGGCGGTGAGGGCGTGGTCGTGCTGGACAGCGCGGTGACCCCGGAGTTGGCAGCCGAGGGCGTCGCCCGCGACGTGGTCCGGGTGGTCCAGCAGGCGCGGCGTGACGCTGACCTGGACGTCTCGGACCGGATCTCGTTGGTTCTCGACGGATCTGACGGGATGCGTGCCGCGGTCGAAGCGCACCGTGACTTCGTGGCCCGGGAGGTCCTGGCCGACGCGCTGACGTTCGGTGCGGGCGCCACGGGTTTCGAGGGCGAGGTCGGCGACGGCGAACCCGTCCGGGTGACGGTGACGCGTAGTTAGAGCCTGTTCGTCCACTCGCGGCGGCGGGCGGTGTCGGTTACGGTGACACCGCCCACGCCGCGAGATCCGGAGGACCCGTGCCGCTGCTCTACACGATCGGCCAGCTCACCATTGGCGTGAGCATGCGGTGGGGGTGGGCGCCGAAGGTCGAGGGGCTGGAGAACGTACCCCCGAGCGGTGGTGCGATCCTCGCCGGCAACCACCTGTCGGTCGCCGACGAGCTGTTCCTGGGCTCGGTCATCCCGCGCCACATCGCATTCTGGGCGAAAGCGGAATACTTCACCGGGACGGGCTTCCGAGGCTGGTTCACCCGCTCGGTGATGACGGGCATCGGAGCGATCCGCGTGGAGCGCGCCGGCGGCCGAGCGGCCCTGAGCGCCTTCGACGGCGCGATCCCGGTGCTCAAGTCGGGCGACCTGGTCGCGATCTACCCGGAGGGCACCCGGTCCCCGGACGGCCGCCTCTATCGCGGTCGCACGGGCGTGGCCCGGCTGGCCCTGGCCGCCGACGTGCCGATCATCCCGGTCGGCTTCATCGGCACGGACGAGCTCCAGCCGATCGGCCACCGCGTGCCCCGCTTCAAGCGCGGCACAGCCACGGTCAAGTTCGGCAAGCCGATCGAGGTCACAGGCCGCGGCAGCGACAGCTCCTCCCTGCGCCAGATCACCGACGAGGTCATGGTCGCGATCCAGGAAATGACGGGCCAGGAGTACGTCCCCAAATACGCCCCGATGCTCCGAGTCGGAACCCCACAAGCCGAATAGCCGCCGCGCGAGCTTGGCCAGCAGGTCACGCCCGTGCGCTGGGCGTCGCGCCCGCGGGGGCGGCGTTCCTGGGGCGGCGCGGATGCGGTGCATCCCGGGACGGATCGGCAAGGAGATCCTGCAGCGCTGCATGGCGAAACTGGTAAACAGTTCCCGCTCGGCGGAGGACCTGCTTGTGCCAGGCTGACTCCAAGAAGGGCATGAGCTTTACTCCGCGGCCCAACGCCAGTTCAGCGATTTGCAGCCGGGAAGCCGCATCGTTGGAAAGCCCCGACGTGAGCCAGTATGCGAACCCGAGGATCAATCCGACGGTCAAACCTGACGCGAAGCCAAAAGGCAGACCGACCACGAGCCCCGAACCTGCACCGCCGACCACCCCAGGCGCGAGACCGACTTTTAGGCCTCGCAGTTGCTCCGCGCGGTGAATCGCGGCGGGATCGCCCACAGGGGTCGTCGGCGGCACCACCTCTGGCAACCGCAGGGCAGAGACGAGTCCCCTCAAGACCCCGACGATGGTCCCCAAGACGATCCCTACAACGAGCCCGGACACACGGTCGGTCGCACGCCCAACCGATATGCCAGCGGCGAGGCCGACCAGGATCCCGAGCCAAACGCCGACCTGTAAACTCATGATGAGCTGCTGCTTTTTGAAGGAAACCCAGGTGTGGATCTCCCACCAGCGCAGGTCTCGCTCCGGCCCGAGGTGCCGGGCGATCCACGAAAGCCAGTAGACGGCGTGTTCTCGCTCGCCCTGATCGGGATAGGCGATGGTGAGCGATCTGAAGAGCAAGTGCTGGAGGAGCGCCTCCGATGTCGGGTGGACGTCGGACCCGAGCAGGGTCATGGGATCCGCATTCGCATAAGCGTCCCGGGCCAGGCACAGCGCCAACGGCGTCGTCAAGGTGCGTGCGATCGGATCATCCGGCCGATCCTTGAGGTTCGCCGCCACCGCCTCCCAAGCCGAACGACGGTCGCCGAGTTGTTCGGTGAGCAAGAAGTCGCGGGCCTGGTCCGGGTCGATCGGCAGCATCTCGATGACCGCGGCCCCCCAGAGGCGGCCTTCTGCCACCGCGTCCCCATACTGCTCCGGCCGGCTGGTGATCACCAAGGGGAGCCCGACGGATTCGCGGTCGATCACATCTAACGCTCGACCCTGTCGCTCTGGCGGCATCTCGTCCAGACCGTCGAGAAAGAGTGCCACCTTCCCGGCGCGTATCAGTTCTTTCGCCGCCGAACGGTGCCCACACGCTGTGACAAGGCCAGGATGATCGCGACTGAGCGTTGCCGCCGCCCACTCGTGCAGCGCTGTCGTATCGGGATTCCAGCTCCCTAGCGTGAGCCACAACGGGACCGGCGAGGTCGGAGACGACGACCGCGACTTTAAAATGTCGATGAGAAGCAGCATCATGGCGGTCGTCTTGCCCGAGCCCGGCCCGCCGACCAGAACGATGCGCGCCTGAGCGCCCAACGGCTCGTACAGCAGCTCGCGCAACTTGTTGACGACGCCCTCCGTCAGCAAGGTGGGCTCAATCTCGTGAACTGTGGCTGCGTAGCTTGACGAACTCCATCGCCAGCGCACTACCGCCGGTGAGGGCATAGTGATTTTCCGACCCTTGGCCTCCGCGCACCAGTAATGCAACGTTTCTGAAGAAAGGTAGTCGACCGCCACCTGCATCGCCTGCGTCGTGAAGGCATCGGCCGTCCGCCTCCGTGCGACGTCTGGCCACAACGTCATAATCGAAAAGGCCAACGTGCAGACACCGCTGAGTCCGCCGATCACGTTAGCGTTGCTGACGAGGGCGTTCTTGGCCCCCGGTCCCAGGAACATCCATACGACGCCGGCCGTCGCCGCAAGCAGGAATGCGACCACCGCTGCACGGCCTGCCAACTTCACGCCGTCCATAGTCATCGATTCCCGGCGACCACGCCAGCGGCCACGCGGTCAGCCCGGCGAGGCTCGCATCATCGCCGCTGCCGACCCGTGTCAGCGGGACTCCGGGTCCTGGCCCTGGGCCGCGCGTCCGCCGTCGACCGGGATGACCGTGCCCGTGATCAGGCTGGCGCCGGGGGAGAGCAGGAAGGCGACCGCCTCCGCTACCTCGTCCGCTCGGCCGACTCGCCCGATCGGGTGCAGGCGGGCCATCTCGGCCTCGACCTGGCTCACCACCGCCGCAGGCAGCCCGGCCAGATAGCCCGCATACCGCTCCGTCTCGATCGACCCCAGCGCCACCGCGTTCGTGCGGATGCCAGACGGCCCGTAGTCGACCGCCAAAGACCGGGTCAAACTCTCGATCGCGGCCTTCGCCGTTGCGTAGGGGAGTGCGCCGCGGACCGCGCGTTGTGCCTGGTGCGATGAGACGTTGACGATCGCGCCGCCCGTCCCGGCCGTGAGGAACCGACGCACCGCCACCGACGAGCCCACCACTGCCGGCGCCAGGTTGAGGGTGATCAGGGCGACCACCTCAGCCGCCGGGGCCGCATCCAACGACAGATCTCGGAAGACCGCGGCGTTGTTGACCCAACCCGCCAGCGGCGCCGCTGCGCAAGCCTGGTCGGCTGCGGCCGACGCGGCTGACTCGTCGCTGGCGTCGCCGATCACCGACAGCATGCGCGGGTGCGACCAGGTCGGCGCGGCCAGGTCAAGCACCACCACCGTGGCGCCGTCGACGAGGAGCAACCGTTCGGCGATCGCGCGGCCGACCCCTCCGGCACCACCCGTGACCACATAGGACACCGTCACGGAGCGGCGTCACCCCGTTCGCGTTCCTGGTCGCGGACCGCGCCCAGGTCCTCCAGCCGGTCCAACTGCCGCATCGCCTGGCCGATGCGCGCGTTGCCGAGCAGACGGCCCCGGTTGCGGTCCAGGAACGACCAATAGCCAGCCGTGTACGGGCACGCGTTCACGCCCAGCCGCGAACGTGGGTCGTAACGACAGCCTCGGCAGTAGTCGCTCATCCGGTTGATGTACGCACCGCCAGCCGCATACGGCTTCGTGGTCATCGCACCCAGGTCCGCGTACTGGCTCATGCCGATGACGTTCGCCGTCATCACCCACTCGTAGCCGTCCACGAAGCTGCGGTGGAACCAGTCCACGATCTCCGCCGGGCGCCAGCCGCGCTGCAACGCATAGTTACCCAGCACCATCAGGCGGGGGATGTGGTGCACCCAGCCCCGGTCCCGGACGCCGGCCAGCACGTCCGACAAGCAGCGGGCCTCCAGAGCGTCAGCGTCCAGGTCCCGAAACCACGACGGGACGGCGCGAGTCGCGCGCAAACCGTCGGCGGCGGTGTAGCCCGAGCCGAAGTACCAGTACAGATGCCAGATGTAGTCGCGCCAGCCGATCAACTGCCGGATGAAGCCCTCCGCCGACGACAGGGGCGCGGAACCCGAACGATAGGCGGCCTCCGCACGGTGCACCGCGTCCAGGGGATCGATCAAGCCCAGGTTCAACGGCGCCGACAGGAGGCTGTGGGCCATCCATGGGTCCTCGGCGAGCATCGCGTCCTCGTACGGGCCGAACGCCGGTAGTCGGTGTTCCACGAAGTGCCGTAGGCGGGCCAGGGCCTCGCGCCGGGTTGCCGGGAACAGGCGCGGGCCGTCCCGGCCGACGAAGCGGATGCCCTCCCGCTCCCAACGATCTAGATCGGCGCGTACGCCCTCGTCGATCTCGTCCTCGACCGGCATCGGCGGTGCCGGCACCTCCACGCCCGACGACGGCGGCGGTTGGCGGTTCTCGGCGTCCAGGTTCCACTTGCCGCCGGCGGGGGTGTCGCCGTCCATCAGCACGTCGAGGCGGCGGCGGGCGTCGCGGTAGAAGTCCTCCATGCGCAGCCGGCCGTGTCTGCCGTCGGCCCAGGTGACGAACTCGGACGGGGAAGTGGTGAAGCCGCGGGGCGGCAGCACCGTCACTCCGTCGAGGCTCTGCACGAAAGAGCGGGCGCGGCGAGAGGTCGGATGGCATACGTCGAGTGGTTCGCCGCTGACCTTGCGTAGTGCCTCGCTGTAGGTCTCCGTGCGTAGGAAGATCGCCTGGTCGCCTAGCTCGGCCGCGCGGTGCCGCAACGCAGAAAGTACGAGGTGGGCCTTTTGTCGGTGGAATGCCCGGCGTCGGAAGACGGCCTTCGACTCGACGAGCAGCACCGGTTGTCGGGGCGCGTCCAGGAAGTGTGGCCCCAATTGATCGGCGAACAACCACCGACGGATCATCCGATCATTGTGCCCCTCTAACGGTTAAATCAATCAAATCAACCGTCCGATTTGCGGGTCACGATCGTGTCGCGTAGTTGACTCAGCCTGGCGTTGCTGTCGTCGATGCCGAGTCGGGTGAAGACGCCCGTGCCGAGGCTGCCGTGGTCGGCCCACGAGCAGACCACGACGTCGGCGCCGTTGTCGACGCCCACACCGCAGCGGCGGCTCTCGCCGCGTTCGGTCGCGTCGACTGTGCGGACGTCACGCAGTTTGTAGTTCCCGGTCACCCGGGTGATCTCGTCGACCACGTCGCCGTCGGGGGAGAAATGGAAGCCTGTCGTCCCGTACACGGTGGCGCGCTTGTTGTCACTGTCCACGTAGACGCCGGCGAACGTCGACTCGCGCGCCCAGTAGGCCTTGTTGAGCTCGTCCTTGAGGCGCTTCGCGGTGTTGCGGCTCTGCTGGTCGTCCCGCAGCGTCAGGCCACCGACGATGCTGGGCGTCACCGAGTTGGCCGGATACTGCGCGAAGATCGGCTGGCCGAACCACGCCGGGCAGCCGCAACAGCAGAGCAGCGAGAGCAACGCGAACCAGGGCCAGCGACGGCGCCGGCGCACCGGGACCGCGACGTAGCCGGGCGGCGGCCGCCAGCCCGGCGGCGGTCCGGCCGGCTCGGGCCGCTTCGCCTTGCGCGGCTTGCGCACCTCGACGGGCGCGGGCACAGGCACGGGCAAGGGCGGCGGCACGTGCGACACAGGGGGAGGCGGTGGCACCGCCGGCTCCACCCGCGTGGGCGGATAGGAGAGCTCCACCGGGTACGACGGCAGCGGGTCGACGTCGCCCCAAGGGTCCACCGGCGTATCCGGCTCGTACGACGTCGGCAGGCTCAGCGTCGGATCACGCCGCTCAGCCGGAGGCGGTGGAGGCGGTGCCGGCGGGAAGCCCGACTCGTCCTCGAGCCAACGTTTGCGCTTGGGCGTGGGCGGCGGCACCGGTGCGGCGCCGCTCCACTTCGGCTCGACCGGGTCGACCGGTGTGGCCGGCTCGGTCGCGTCGCCCTGGCGCTCCCGCCCCTGCTCCGCCATCGCGGCGCTCCTCTCCCAGCCCGACCCGAGGTTAGACGAGCCGGGCTAGTCTTCCCCACCATGCACATCGAACTGGCAGCGGTCGTCGTCGACGACTACGACGAGGCGATCGGGTTCTTCGTCGACGCCCTCGGATTCGACCTGGTCGAGGACAGCCCGTCGACCACGAACGACGGCCGGCCGAAGCGCTGGGTGGTGGTCCGCCCGCCGGGTGCGGCGACCGGCCTTCTGCTGGCCCAGGCCGACGGCGAGGACCAGCGAAAGACAGTCGGCAACCAGCTCGCCGGGCGCGTCGGCTTCTTCCTGCGCGTCGACGACTTCGAGGCCGCGTACGCCCGGATGCGCGAAGCGGGTGTCACCTTCCACGGCGAACCACGGCACGAGCCGTACGGCAGCGTCGTGGTCTTCGAGGACGTCGCCGGCAACAAGTGGGACCTGCTGGGCCCAAGGCCCTAGAAGGCCCGATAGACAGCCCAGCCCGCCAGGCCGAGGATCAGCAGGGCGCCGGCCCGGCGGGTGTGGATGAACGCCAGCGGTGCCCACCACAGTGGCCACACCGGGTTGTTCGGCGGCGGGTCCACCGGCTTCGGCTCGCGGAACCGTCGCCACACCCAGACCAGCGTCGGCAGCCCGCCCAAGGTGAGCAGGGCCGGCCACGGCAGCTCGCCGAGCACGACCAGGACCACCACGCCCACGTAGTAGAGCAGCATCATGCCGACGGTGGCCGTCTTGGCCAACGGCTCACCGAGCAGCACCGGCAGCGTCCGGGTCCCGCTGCGCGCGTCGTACGGCAGCTTGTCGATGTGCTTGCCCATCAGCACCGTGGTCGGCAGCAGCGCGTAGACGAGCGCGGTGACCACGACGGCCCAGGGCAGCGTGCCGGTGCCGGCGTAGTAGACCCCGCCGACCATCAGCGGACCCCAGGTGACCAGCACGTCCGCCTCGCCGAGCCCGACCTTCTTGAGCCGCAGCGGCGGCGCGGTGTAGGCCCAGGAGAGGAACAGCCCGCCGAGCGCGAACGCGGCGACCCACCAGTCCTGCCGGACGATCAGCGTGATCATGATGGCCAGGTCGACCACCTGGCAGAGCAGGATGCCGACGAGCAACTGCCGGCGGGTGACCAGGCCGGCGAGGATCGGGTGCGGCGCGTAGAGCGCGCGGGGGTAGTCCTCGGTGTCGTTGCCGACGTCGGTGTCGGTCAGGTCGTTCATCAGGTTGTTGGCCAGGTGGGCGACGACGATGCCGACCACGGCCAGCGCGATGTTGAGCCAGTCGACGGAAACAGTGGCGACGGCGGCCAGCAGAACAGCGATCAGACCCGAGACGAAGGTCATCGGGAGTACGCCCGCGCGGGTGACGACCAGCCAGCGCGTGACCGGGTCGACGATGCCCTGCTCGGGCGGATTCGTGGTGGCGAACGCGTATCGCCAGGCCGACAGCCGGTCGGCAACGCTGAGGGTGGTCACACCGTCGATGTTACGCCGATCTTGAACTCGTTCAACTCGGGCGCCGCACGCGCTAAAGAGCGCGCGAAGACGCCGCGTACCCTGGTTGATTGGAATGAAGGAGGGGGTCTATGACCGTCGCATCCGTGTGGCCGCGGCTCGAGGAGCTGCTGCCGCTGGTCAGCAAGCCGATCCAGTACGTCGGCGGCGAGCTGGGCGGTGTGCGCAAGGAGTGGGACACCACCACCGTGCGCTGGGCCCTGATGTACCCCGACGCGTACGAGGTGGGCGTGCCCAACCAGGGCGTGCAGATCCTC
Source organism: Asanoa ishikariensis (assembly GCF_900107455.1). Taxonomy (GTDB): domain Bacteria; phylum Actinomycetota; class Actinomycetes; order Mycobacteriales; family Micromonosporaceae; genus Asanoa; species Asanoa ishikariensis. The sequence continues at coordinate 2,039,815 of NZ_FNQB01000001.1, forward strand.
TACGAGGTGCTCAACGAGCAGCCCGACGTCCTGGCGGAGCGCACGTACGCGGTCTGGCCTGACCTTGAGGCGCTGATGCGCGAGCACCGTGTCCCGCAGTTCACGGTCGACGCGCACCGCCCGGTCCGCGCCTTCGACCTGCTCGGCGTCTCCTTCGCCACGGAGCTCGGCTACACGAACCTGCTGACGGCGCTCGATCTGGCCGGCATCCCGCTCGAGGCGAAGGACCGCACCGACGAGGACCCGATCGTCCTGGCCGGCGGGCACGCCGCGTTCAACCCGGAGCCGATCGCCGACTTCATCGACGCGGCCGTGCTCGGCGACGGCGAAGAGGCGGTCCTCGAGGTCACCGCGCTGGTCCGGGCCTGGAAGGAAGAGGGCTCCCCGGGCGGCCGGGACGAGCTGCTGCTGCGCCTGGCCAAGACCGAGAGCGTCTACGTGCCGCGCTTCTACGACGTCGACTACCTGCCCGACGGGCGCATCCAGCGGGTCGTGCCCAACCGGGCCGGCGTCCCGTTCCGGGTGCACAAGCGCACCACGATGGACCTCGACGCGTGGCCGTACCCGAAGAAGCCCCTCGTGCCGTTGGCCGAGAGCGTGCACGAGCGCTATGCCGTGGAGATCTTCCGGGGCTGCACCCGCGGCTGCCGGTTCTGCCAGGCCGGCATGATCACCCGGCCGGTACGCGAGCGGTCGATCACCACGGTCGGCCAGATGGTCAAGGAGGGGCTGGAGTTCTCGGGCTTCTCCGAGGTCGGCCTGCTCTCGCTGTCCAGCGCCGACCACTCCGAGATCGGTGACATCTGCTCCGGCCTAGCCGAGCAGTACGAGGGCACCAACGTCTCGCTGTCGCTGCCGTCCACCCGGGTCGACGCGTTCAACATCGAGCTCGCCCAGGAGCTGTCCCGCAACGGCCGGCGGACCGGTCTGACCTTCGCGCCCGAGGGTGGCTCCGAGCGGATCCGCAAGGTGATCAACAAGATGGTGTCGGAGGAAGACCTCATCCGCACCGTGGTCACCGCGTACACCAACGGCTGGCGCCAGGTGAAGCTCTACTTCATGTGCGGGCTGCCCACCGAGACCGACGAGGACGTGCTCCAGATCGCCCGCCTCGCGCACGAGGTGATCAAGGCCGGTCGCGCGGCCACCGGTTCCAAGGACATCCGCTGCACGGTCTCCATCGGCGGGTTCGTGCCCAAGCCGCACACCCCGTTCCAGTGGGCCCCGGTCGCGACGCCCGAGGTGATCGACAACCGGCTCAAGATGCTCAAGCAGGAGATCAACAGCGACCGTTCGCTGGGCCGGGCGATCGGCCTCCGCTACCACGACGGCCAGCCCTCGCTGATCGAAGCGCTGCTGTCCCGCGGTGACCGCCGGGTCGGCGCGGTGATTCGGCAGGTGTGGGCCGACGGCCAGCGCTTCGACGGCTGGAGCGAGCACTTCTCGTTCCAGCGCTGGGTCGACGCGGCAGGTGCCGTGCTGCCCGGTTTCGGTCTCGACCTCGACTGGTTCACCACGCGCGAGCGCGACGAGCTCGAGGTGCTGCCCTGGGACCACCTCGACTCCGGGCTCGACAAGGACTGGCTCTGGCAGGACTGGCAGGACTCGAAGAGCGAGTTCGAGCAGGACGACTGCCGCTGGACCCCGTGCTTCGACTGCGGCGTCTGCCCGTCCATGGACACCGAGATCCAGATCGGCCCGACCGGCCGCAAGCTGCTGCCGTTGACGCCGGTCGGCAGCGGGAATGCCTGAGCTCCATTTCGTCGCGCCCGCTGACGACGCGGCGCTCGAACAGTGGCGCCAGATCCACAACACGGTCGTGCCGCCCTGGCCGCTCTCGCTCGAAGACACGCGGGAGCGGGCCGGGCGGAACCGGTTGGAGCTCGCGTACCTAGGTGAGGTGGCGGTCGGCAACTCGACCGTGCGCCCGCTCGATGCCGACGGCGTCGCCACCGTGATCGTCCGGGTGCTCCCGCCCCAACGCGGCCGCGGGTTCGGCACGCTGATCCACGAGCGCGCGCTGGCCTCGGCCCGCGCCCTTGAACCCGCGGCGATCGAGACCCTGGTGCTGGCGGCCAACGTCGACGGGTTGCGGTTCGCCCAGCGGCACGGGTACGCCGAGGTCGAGCGTTACGCCGTCGACGGCGCTCACGAGGTCAGGCTGCGCCTGCGGTAGATCCGCAGGGCGAGTGGCGCGAAAACCGCGACGAAGCCGGCCATCCAGAGCAGGGTGATCAGCACCGGCCGGGCGACCGGGCCGCCGAGCATCAGCCCGCGTAGCGCCTCCATCAGGTGTCCCACCGGGTTGGCCTCGGCGAAGGCCGCCAACCAGCCGGGCATCGTCTCGGTCGGCACGAAGATGTTGCTGGCGAACGAGAGCGGGAAGATGATCACCGCGCCGAGGCCCTGCACGGCCTGGGCGTTGGGCAGGAGCAGGCCCAGCAGCACCCAGACCCAGGACAGGGCGAGCGCGAAGCCGAGCGCCAGGGCGCAGGCCGCGAGCACCGGGAGGGGACCGGTGCTGAACCGGAACCCGAGCGCGAGGCCGAAGCCAAGCAGTGCGGCGATGGCGACGACCTGGCGGACGATGTCGCCGCCGATCGCGCCGACCAGCGGGGCGATCCGCAGCGTGGGCAGGCTGCGGATCCGGTCGAAGATGCCCTTCTCGATGTCCTGGTTGAGTGCGACGCCGACGCCCATGGTGGCCAGCAGGGTCATCAGGCCGAGCATGCCGGGCAGCACGAACTGCAGGTATTCGCGGGTGCTGCCGGAGATCGCGCCGCCGAAGACGTAGACGAACAGCACGAGGAAGATGGCCGGCCCGAAGATGACGTCGGCCAGCGTCGCGGGGTGCCGGCGGATCTTCACGATGCCGCGCCAGGCCAGCGTCGCGCACTGGGTGACGGCCAGGCTCACGGTCATGCGGCCACGCTCGCTTCGGTCGTCGTCAGCGCCCGGAACACGTCGTCCAGGCTGGGCAGGTGCAGGGCGATCTCGGCGATCTCGGCGCCGGCCTCGTCGAGCCGGCGGACCACGGCCGGCATCATCGCGCCATCGGTTACGGGCACGCTCAGCCGCTCGCCGAGCCGGGTGGGCACCGCGCCGACCACGGCGGCGACCAGCGCGGCCGCGTCGTCGACCCGGGCCGGGTCGGCCAGTCGCAAGTCGAGCGTCTGGGTGCCGAGCCGGCGCTTGAGCGCGGTTGGGGTGCCCCGGGCAGCCACCCGGCCGTGGTCGACGAGCACGATCTCGTCGGCCAGCGCATCGGCCTCTTCCAGATATTGCGTGGTCAGCAGCACGGTGGTGCCGGCGGCGACCAGCGCGCGGATGCGGTCCCAGAGCGCGCCGCGGGCGACCGGGTCGAGCCCGGTGGTCGGCTCGTCGAGGAACACCACGCGCGGGTGGTTGACCAGGCTCGCGGCGAGGTCGATGCGCCGGCGCATGCCGCCCGAGTAGGTCTTGACCGGTCGGTCGCCGGCGTCGGCGAGGCCGAACTCGTCGAGCAGTGTGGCGGCGCGGGCCGCGGTGTCCCGGCGGGACAGACCGAGCAGGCGGCCGACCAGGCGGAGGTTGTGCCGGCCGGTCAGGTCCTCGTCGACCGAGGCGTGCTGGCCGGCCAGGCCGATGAACTGGCGTACCCGGTGGCCGTCGCGCGTCACGTCGTGGCCCAGCACGGCAGCCGAGCCCGCGTCGGGTCGGGTCAGGGTGGCCAGGACGCGCACGGCCGTGGTCTTGCCGGCACCGTTGGGGCCGAGCAGCCCGAGCACGGTGCCGGCCTCGACGGTGAGGTCGACGCCGTTCAGCGCGGTCACGTCGCCGTAGCGCTTGACCAGGCCGTACGCCTCGATCGCCAGTTTTTGCATCACGACTGTAATGTAAAACGTGTCGCCGGTCCGCGTCAATACGACCGCAATGTGAAAGCATGGCCGCATGCCGAAACGGGTCGACCCCACCGAGCGGCGCACCCAGATCGCCGACGCCCTGATGCGGGTCGCGGCGGAGCGCGGCCTCGAAGCGGTGAGCCTGCGGCACGTGGCGGCCGAGGCCGGCGCGACCACCGGGCTGGTGCAGCACTACTTCGGCACCAAGGACGAGATGATGCTGTTCGCGCTCGAGGTGGTGAGCGGGCACATCGGCCAGCGGATGGAGGCGGCGGTCAACGCGCTCGGCCCTTCGCCGGCGCCGAGGGACCTCATCCGCGCGTTGGCCGTCCAACTCCTGCCGCTCGACGAGCAGCGGCGGGCCGACGGCCGGGTGGGGCTGGCCTTCTTCGCGTACGCCGCCACCCGGCCCGACGTCGCCGAGGTGCAGCGGCGAGGGTCCCAGGGGCTGCGCGACTTCTTCGCGACGATGATGCCGGAGCCCGCCGCGACCACCCTGCTGGCGCTGGTCGAGGGGCTCGCGCTCTACCTGCTCACGGACACCTACTCGGCGGCTACCGCGCTCGGGGCACTCGACGGATATCTGGACTCGGTGTTCGGGCGACCGTGATCCGCATGCTGGACTCCTTGGCGTAGCCCCCGTCCGGCTGGCGCAGGTGCCGGTCCAGCACCTCGGCCACCGCAGCCCGGGCCTCCCGCTCCCGCCTTGGGGTCGACGTCCGTCATGGCGGCAGATTAATAGGTGGGAGGATGGAGCCGAAGGGGCCGACCAGGCGAGGAGCACAGCGATCAGCAGGAAGCCACAGCCGGAAGGCGGGCAGGCGCCCGTCGTCCAGCGCATCCGGATCAGGTACGCCAAGCGGGGGCCGTTGCGGTTCACCTCGCACCGTGACTTCGCGCGCGCCTTCGAGCGGGCGTTGAGGCGGGCCGGCGTACCCATCGCCTTCTCGCAGGGATTCACACCGCACCCCAAGATTTCGTACGCCAGCGCGGCGCCGACCGGCACCGGGAGCGAGGCCGAGTACCTCGAGATCGGCCTGCAGCAGGTGGTCGACCCGGCCTGGGTCGTCACCGCACTGGACGCGGCGCTCTCACCGGGTCTCGACGTGCTGGACGCGGTGGAGGCTTCCGGAGAGAGCCTCGCGGATCGGATCGACGCGTCGCGGTGGCGGCTGGAACTGCCGGGCGTGACCGACGCCGCCGCATCCGACGCTGCCACGAGATTTTGGGATTCATCCGAAGTGCTGGTAGAGCGCCAGACGAAGCAGGGCCGGCGCACTTTCGACACGCGGGGCGCCGTGGTGTCCATCGAGGTGATCACTTCCGGTCCGGCCGCTTCCGGAGCCCCCGACGTGCCGTGTGCGATACTCGACGTAGTCGTGCGGCAGGTCACCCCGTCCGTACGACCCGATGACGTCCTTGCCGGCCTCCGTGTGGTGGCCGACCTGGAGCCGCCGGTCCCGCCAAGGGCCATCCGGCTGGCACAGGGCCGACTGACCGCGCAGGGGGCGATCGCGGATCCGTTGGAGGCGGACCGCGACGGGGCTGTTGTCGGTGAACACTGACCGCGGAAACGCGATCGGCGTTTAGTCCGCCAGACTTCGGTCTGCCCGCCGCTTCCAGCAGCGGGCGTGGCCGGAAACACTTTGCGGCGACCCTGCGTGGCAGCGCTCACCCGCGCCCGGGGTTGCCAGAACTGGAGAACGTCCATGCTCGAGAACGAGCCAACGGGCGGCGAGGTGCAGGGCAACGAGCCCGGCGCCGAGGCCCCGGCCACACCCGTCAAGCGCACCCGCGCCCGTAAGTCGACCGCCTCGGCGGCCGCTCCGGAGGCTCCGGCCTCTGGTGCTGCCGCTTCTGGTGCTGCGGCTTCTGGGGCTTCTGCGGCTTCCGGAGAGGAAGCCGCTCCGACGCGGCGGCGGCGTAAGGCCACAACCGCTGCCAAACCCGACACTGAGGGCGAGTCCCCGGCAGAGGGTACGAACGAGGCGCCCGTCAAGCGGACCCGGCGCCGCAAGGCCGCGACCGAGGACGCCGCCCCGGCCGCCCGCGCCGCTGACGCCGTGGTCGCCGCCGAGTCTGATGATCCGGCCGCTGAGCCGGCCGCCGGCCTGGGCGACGTGGAGCCCGCTCCGGCGCGCCGCCGTTCCACCCGGCGCGTGGTCGCCGCTGAGTCCGACGACCCTGCCGCTGAGCCGGCCGCCGGCCTCGGCGACGTCGAGCCCGGTGCCGCTGGCGCCGGCCCGCGCGACGCGGACCGTGGCCTGGTCGACAGCCAGGCGCCGGGCGCGCCCGGCGAGCCGGCCGACGAGGAAGAGACCGAAGAGGCCACCACCGAGCCGCTCGACACCGGCGCGGCTGTCGAGGAGCCGGCACCGAGCCGGCGCCGGCGTGTCGTGGCGGCCCCGCTGCTGTTCATGGCACCGCAGCCCGACGACGAGCCGGTTGCGCCGATCCGGCGCACGCGGCGCACCCGAGGCGCTGCCGCTGAGGGCGTCGAGGCTCCGGCCGTGGAAGAGCCGACCGCCGCGCCCGCTGTTGAGGCTGAGGCGGAGACCGAGGTCGCGGAGACCACCAGTCGACGGCGCCGGCGCGGGCGGCGTACCGGTGAGGAACCGGCCGTGGTCGAGGTCGAGGACACCGACGAGGCCGAGCAGACCGCGAGCGACGAGTCCGACGAATCGGACGACGACGAGCTCGACGAGAACGGCCGCCGCCGTCGGCGCCGCGGCCGCCGAGGCCGGGGTCGGGGCAAGGGCCCGATCGACGAGGCGGACGAGGCCGAGGAGCCCGCGGCCGCCGCTGTGGACGAGGACGGTCAGGACGACGACGGCGACGGCGACGGGGTGACCCGCCGGCGCCGGCGACGCCGCCGCAAGGGCGACACCGACACGAGCGCCGACGATGGCGTGCACACCGTGGTCCGGATCCGCGAGCCGCGTACCACCTCGGACGAGGTGCAGGGCGTCTCCGGTTCGACCCGGCTGGAGGCCAAGCGGCAGCGCCGCCGCGACGGCCGCGAGCAGCGCCGCACCCGGCCGCCGATCCTGAGCGAGTCGGAGTTCCTGGCACGCCGCGAGGCCGTCGACCGCGTGATGGTGGTCCGCCAGCGCGGCGACCGCACCCAGATCGCGGTGCTCGAAGACGACGTGCTGGTCGAGCACTACGTGACGCGGGCGTCGTCCGGCGCGATGGCCGGCAACGTCTACCTCGGCAAGGTCCAGAACGTGCTGCCTTCGATGGAGGCGGCGTTCGTCGACGTCGGCCGGGGCCGCAACGCGGTGCTCTACGCCGGCGAGGTCAACTGGGACGCCTCCGGCCTGGAGGGCCGGGCCCGCTCGATCGAGCAGGCGCTGCGCTCCGGCGACTCGGTGCTGGTGCAGGTCACCAAGGACCCGATTGGCCACAAGGGCGCCCGGCTGACCAGCCACATCGCGCTCTCCGGCCGGCACCTGGTCTACGTGCCCGGCGGCAACGCGTCCGGGATCAGCCGCAAGCTGCCCGACACCGAGCGCAAGCGGCTCCGCGACGTGCTGAAGAAGCTCATCCCCGAGGGCGCCGGCGTGATCGTCCGGACCGCGGCCGAGGGCGCCTCCGAGGACGAGCTCGCCCGCGACGTCAAGCGACTCCAGGCGCAGTGGGAGGACATCCAGGAGAAGGCGGCCGCCGGTGGCGCGCCGACACTTCTCTACGAGGAGCCCGACCTGCTGATCCGGGTCGTCCGCGACCTGTTCAACGAGGACTTCCGCGAGATCATCGTGCAGGGCAACGACGCGTACGAGATGGTCGACACCTATCTCGGCCACGTCTCGCCGGACCTCGTGCCTCGCCTGCACCGGCACACCTCGACGGTCGACCTGTTCGCCGAGAAGCGGATCGACGAGCAGATCCTCAAGGGTCTCGACCGCAAGGTGTTCCTGCCCTCGGGCGGCCACCTGGTCATCGACCGCACCGAGGCGATGACCGTGGTCGACGTCAACACCGGCAAGTACACCGGTGCGGGCGGCAACCTCGAAGAGACGGTCACCCGCAACAACCTGGAGGCGGCCGAGGAGATCGTCCGCCAGCTCCGGTTGCGCGACCTCGGCGGCATCGTCGTCATCGACTTCATCGACATGGTCCTGGAGAGCAACCGCGAGCTGGTGCTGCGCCGGCTCACCGAGTGCCTGGGCCGGGACCGCACCAAGCACCAGGTCACCGAGATCACCTCGCTGGGTCTGGTGCAGATGACCCGCAAGCGGATCGGTGCGGGCCTGCTCGAGGCGTTCTCCGAGACCTGCGAGACCTGCAAGGGTCGCGGCCTGATCATCCACACGGAGCCGGTGCCGGTTAAGGGTGGCGTGGCTGGCGGTGGCGCCGGGCATACCCATGGCGCCAACGGCTCGAGTGGCGGCAACGCCGCGAACGCTGGCAGCAGCGGTGGCGGCGGTGGCGGCGACAAGGTCAAGGCGGTGGCGTCCGCGCCGGCCGCTACCACCTCGGCGTCGTCGCGGCGGCGCGGCCGCAAGGCGGCGCCCGCGCAGGCCTCGGCTCCGGACACGGTCGAGCCCACGGTGGTCTCGGAAGACGACACCATGGGGTACGACCTGTCCCGCTACGACGACGTCGTGCTCGACCCGGTGGACGAGGTCGAGGCACCGACCGACATCGCGCCGGGCACCAACGGCCGGCTGGCTGGCACCGACGACCCGGACGCGGCCGGCGACGACGAAGACGGCGAGCTGGCCGAGGCCAGCACCAGCCGTCGGCGTGGCCGCCGGGGTGGCACCCGCCGGCGCACCAGGCCGTAGTTTTCCGTTTCGCGCTGCCCGGCCACCTTTGTGGAGGCCGGGCAGCGTCGTGTCCGGGGGTCGGGGCGCGTCCGGGGTCGGCGGCGGGTCCGGGGTCGGCCGAGCGGTGTTTGTGAATGCGCGTTAGGGTCGCGACAGCGTTCCGCCGCCACCCCCGGAGGACACCCCCCATGCGCCTGCGCCGTCAGCTCGCCGTGCTCGCCGTATCCGTCGCGTTTGTCGCGGTGGCCGGTTGCTCCGCGGATGTGCAAGGCCGTGGCGACCCGACTCTGGGCACCCCGGGAGCGCCGTCGGCGTCCGGTGTCGCTCCCTCTTCTTCCACGGGTGCGGCCTTGCCTGACTCCTCCGCGGCACCGCAGCTTTCCCTGGGTCCCGTGCCGACCGGGAGGGCGGGCGGCAACGCGACGCAGGTCTGCGCCGATGTCACGAAGGCCACCGAGAAGGGCACGGCGGCGTACGTGCAGCAGCTCACCGCCGTCCTCCAGGCGCAGGGTAAGAACGACAAGCCCGGCGAGCAGGCGGCGGAGAAGCGCCTCGGCGCGGTGATGGCAACCTGGGCCCTCGACCTGCGCCGAGCGTCGGCGACGGCGACGGATCAGCAGCTCAAGACGACGCTGTCGCAGATGGCCGGCCAGATCGCCAAGATGACCTCCAACGTGGCGACCATCGACGACGCCGCGCTGGGCGCCATCCAGGATCGCCTCGAAACCCTCTGCCCGACGTCCTAGCTCGCCGCGCGGAGTGCGTCTGCCCGACGTCTTTGCTCACCGCGCGGAGTGCGTCTGCCCGACGTCCTAGCTCACCGCGCGGAGTGCGTCTGCCCGACGTCCTAGCTCACCGCGCGGAGTGCGTCTGCCCGACGTCCTAGCTCACCGCGCGGGGTGCGACCGCGCCGTCGACGGTGCGGACCACCAGCTCCAGGACCTCGTGCCGGGACGCGCCCTGCTGGGAGACGTAGCTCCACCCGGCGTAGAGCTGTGACCACATCAGACTGGACAGCCACGGCGCGGGCAGGGCGATGTCGATCGTGCCGTCGCGGTGGCCCCGGTCGATCATCGCGGTGAAGCGGTCGTCGCAGCCGTCGTCAAGGATCGGCGTGGCGCCGCCCAGGCAGTCCGGGTCGGTGAAGATCAGCGACAGCAGGCTGCCGAGGTCGAAGTATTCCCGGCAGAGGCGCAGCAGCGCGTCGGCACCCGAGCCCTCGCTGAGCTTGGCACTGGCGGTGGCCCGGTCGAGCCGGGAGGAACCCTCGGCGGCCACGGCCCGGAGCAGGTCGGACCGTTCCGGGAAGTAGCGGTGCAGCGTCGTGCGGCCGACCTCGGCCGCCGCGGCGATCTCGCTCAGCGCGGCCGCCGGGTTCTGCCCCAGCACGTCGATCGCGGCAGACAGGATCGCCTGCCGGGTGCGGGCCCGCGCACCCCGTTCATTTTCCGGCACATCGTGAGGTTAGCAGTCTCAAATCGGATTATCGCTTGACTGAAGTGGAACACCTCCGTTCCACTAGAGCGCATGACCGACCCGCCCCCGCCCCCGCGCCTGGCCCGGCTCCGCACCCTCGTCTCGTTCGTGGCACCGCACCGGCGCGTCCTGATCGCAGGGTTCCTGCTGGGCCTGCTCGGCAGCGCGGTCGGCCTGGCCCTACCCCTGGTGACCAAGTGGGTGATCGACACCCTCGGCCCGGCCGACACCTCGCTGTGGCGTCCCGTCGGGGTGCTGCTCGCCCTGGTGGTGGTCGGGGCCGCCATCTCAATGTGGCAGTGGGTCATCATGGGCACGGTCTCCGAGAAGGTGGTCCTCGACGCCCGGGTGTCGATGATCAGCCGCTACTTCGCCGCCCGGGTCCGCGAGATCACCGGGCGCCCGAGCGGTGAGCTGGTCACCCGGGTGACCTCAGACGCTGGCCTGCTGCACAACGCCTCGGCCAGCATCGTCGGCCTGCTCAACAGCACCCTCGCCCTGATCGCCACGCTGATCCTGATGGGCGTGCTCGACATGGTCCTACTCGGCCTGACCCTGGCCTCGGTGGTGCTGATCGCCGCCGTGATGACCGCGCTGATGCCGGCGATCGCCCGAGCGCAGGAAGCGGCCCAGGAGTCGGTCGGCCGGCTGGGCGGCGCGCTCGAAGGCACCCTGCGCGCGATCCGCACGGTCAAGGCGAGCCGCGCCGAGCGACGGCAGACCGACCGGATCGTCGCCGACGCCCGCGACTCGGCCGCACACGCCATCCGCGCGGCCCGGCGCACCGCCACGGTCTGGACCATCTCGTGGACGGGCATCCAACTCGCGATCATCGTGATCCTGGGCGTCGGTGCCTGGCGGGCCGACCGAGGCCTGATCGAGGTGTCCAGCCTGATCGCGTTCCTCCTCTACGCGTTCCAGTTGATGGGCCCGGTCACCGAGCTCACGCAGAACGTCACCAACCTGCAGGCCGGCATGGCCGCCGCGGCCCGGATCCGCCAGGTCGAAGCCATGGAGATCGAGCCCCTGCACCCCGCCGTCCCTTCCCCGGAATCGGGCTCCTCCGACCTGGCTCCGGTGCTGGAGTTCCGCGGCGTGACCGCCCGCTACGCGCCCGGCACAGAGCCAGCGGTGCGCGGCATCGACCTGGCGGTCCCACGCCGCGGCCACACGGCCATCGTCGGCCCGTCCGGCGCGGGCAAGACGACGCTGTTCTCGCTGATCCTGCGCTTCCTGGAGCCGGAGAGCGGAGAGCTGCTGCTCGACGGGCGGCCCTACCAGTCCTTCACACACGACGAGGTGCGAGCCCGCCTGGCGTACGTGGAGCAGGAGACCCCCGTCGTCCCCGGCACGATCCGCGACAACCTGCTCTTCACCCACCCCGACGCCACAGAGGCCGAGGTCCTCTCGGTCCTGGCCGCGGTCCGCCTGGACGACAAAATCGATTCGCTGGCGGACGGGCTGGACACGTCGCTGACGGAAAACGAGGTGAGCGGCGGCCAACGACAACGGATAGCCCTGGCCCGCGCGATCCTGCGCACACCGGAAGTCCTACTCCTCGACGAAGCCACAGCCCAGGTGGACGGTCTGACCGAAGCAGCACTGCACGACTGCATCCGAGAGCGAGCGGCCGTCGGCGCGGTAGTCACGATCGCCCACCGACTATCAACGGTCCTGGACGCCGACACCATCGTGGTGCTGGACGAGGGCGGCATCCGAGCCCGCGGCACCCACACGGAGCTACTGGCCACAGACGCCCTCTACCGCAAGCTGGTAGAGGCCCTAAGAATCGCGGAAGCCAAGCCCGAACCCATCGGCGCCGCCTAGCAACCCGGCCGGCCGGGTCGGCTCCGCCGCCGACCCGACCCGTCCGGCACCGTCCGACGGCTGCCCGTTCGGCCCGGACCCGCGCCGGTCCGCAAAGGCCAGGCGGCGCTACCGCGCGTTCAGGCAGGAGCGCGCTCCGTGCGGCCCTGAATCGATGCGCCGCCCGGTGAAGCGGGCTGTGGGGGTCGCCTCCGCTTCGCCGGCCGCGGCTTTCTGGCCGCCCTGCGGAAGCCGGCCATCGGCGCGCGCGAGCGGGCCGTTCTCGGCCGCTAGCGGTAGTGGCGCGCGCCATGCCTGCCCGCGCGACGCGAATGTGCTGTCACCTGTGGCGGCTTTCGCCGCCTCGGGCCGCGCGCCGCCTCGGGCCGCGCGCCGCCTCGGGCCGCGCGCCGCCTCGGGCCGCGCGCGACCCCGCGCCGCGCCGCACCCGCGCCGCCCACCTCGCGCCGCGCCACCCGCGCCGCCCACCTCGCGCCGCGCCACCCGCGCCGCCCACCTCGCGCCGCGCCACCCGCGCCGCCCACCTCGCGCCGCGCCACCCGCGCCGCCCACCTCGCGCCGCGCCACCCGCGCCGCCCACCTCGCGCCGCGCCACCCGCGCCGCCCACCTCGCGCCGCGCCACCCGCGCCGCCCACCTCGCGCCGCGCCACACCCGCGCCGCGCTGGGATCCTGGCGGTCTGCGCCCGGGCCTGCTTCCGCGGCTCGCCGCGCGTTTTGGCGGCTTTGGGTTGGGACGTCGTGGGTTGGGTGAGGTCGTTGTGGTGGGGGCGGTCGGTCTTAGGCTGGGCGGCGTGAGTGAGATCGAGAGTCGACTGGCCGAACTCGGGTTGCGGCTTCCGGAGCCCATGCAGTTGCCGCCGGGTGTGACGTTGCCCTTCCCGTGGGTGCGGGTGCACGGTGGGCGGGTCTTCGTGTCGGGCCACGGGCCGTTGCTGGCCGACGGGTCGTTGGCCGGGCCGTTCGGCAAGGTCGGTGACCAGGTGACGCCCGAGCAGGCGTATCAGGCGGCCCGGCTGACCGCGTTGGCCGTTCTGGCCAGCCTGCGCCGCGAGCTCGGAGATCTTGATCGCATCACGGCCTGGCTCCGGGTCTTCGGCATGGTGAACACCGCACCGGGCTTCACGGGCACGCCGATGGTGATCAACGGGTTCTCCGACCTCATCCTGGAGTTGTGGGGTGAAAGTGCCGGCAGTCACGCCCGATCCGCGGTTGGGCAGGCTGAGCTGCCGTTCAGCATTCCGGTCGAGATCGAGGCCGAGGTGGCCATCGACGGCTGACCCCGGCCCGACACCTCGGTAGGGTTGGGGCGGCCCCCGATGGGGTGAGCGTGGTCCCCGGGGCTGGTTTGGGGAGCCGGGCGGGGATGCCGTACGCTTGCCTGTGGCGCACTCCCGTGCGTCGCGTTCATGTGTGCCCGCCGATTGATCCGGCGCCGCGTGCAACGCCGAACGACCCGCCACGCAACGACAGGAGTCCGCGTCCCATGTACGCGATCGTCAAGACCGGCGGCAAGCAGTACAAGGTCGCCGAGGGTGACGTCATCGAGGTCGAGAAGCTCGTCGGCGAGCCCGGCGACGCGGTATCGCTCGCCGCGGTGCTCCTCGTTGACGGCGCCGACCTGGTGACCGATGCGGCGCAGCTTGCCAAGGTTTCGGTGTCCGGTGAGATCGCCGCGCACACCAAGGGACCGAAGATCCGGATCCACAAGTTCAAGAACAAGACCGGCTACCACAAGCGCCAGGGTCACCGCCAGAAGCTGACCCAGGTGAAGGTCACCGGCATCACCAGCGGGAAGTAGGCGTTAGCCATGGCTCACAAAAAGGGTGCGTCCAGCTCGCGCAACGGTCGCGACTCCGCGGCTCAGCGCCTGGGCGTGAAGCGGTTCGGTGGCCAGGTGGTCAGCGCCGGCGAGATTCTGATCCGCCAGCGCGGCACCAAGTTCCACCCGGGTGACCTGGTCGGCCGCGGCGGCGACGACACGCTGTTCGCGCTCGCCCACGGTGCGGTCCTGTTCGGCACCAAGCGCGGTCGCAAGACCGTCAGCATCGTGCCGAGCGAGCACTGAGACGGGGTAACCCCCACACCAGCAGTCGCCGAAGCGGGCCGCGGACCAGGTGTCCCGGCCCGCTTCGCGTTGCTGCGAACCTGCCGGCGGCGACGTCCGACCTGATGCACGTCACGTCCGTGGCGGGCCTCGGGCGTCCGTTTCGGCCAGATCGGTCGGTCACAATGGAAGAGATCGGTGACCGTCGGCGGACCTGGCAGCGAAGCGCAGCGAGCGCTCCCTGGCGGGAGCGACGGTCGCGCCCACGGCGGGCCCGAGCAATGTGATCGATGAAGCACTGAGCTAGTCGGAAATGAGGAGTCGTGGCGACGTTCGTTGACCGGGTCGTCCTGCATCTGCGGGCCGGCGACGGCGGGCACGGCTGCGTGTCGATCCATCGGGAGAAGTTCAAGCCGCTCGGCGGCCCCGACGGCGGCAATGGCGGGCACGGCGGCGGCGTCTCGTTCACCGTCGACCCGCAGATCCACACCCTGCTCGACTTCCACTTCCGGCCGCACGTGAACGCGCCCAACGGGGTGGGCGGCGCCGGTTCGAACCGGGACGGCGCCCAGGGCGACGACCTGGTGCTGAAGGTGCCGGACGGCACCGTGGTGCTCAGCCCCGACGGCGAGGTGCTGGCCGACCTGGTCGGCGCGGGCACGACCATCGAGGTGGCCCGTGGCGGCCGTGGCGGCCGGGGCAACGCGTCGCTGGCCAACTCGCGCCGCAAGGCGCCCGGCTTCGCCGAGCTCGGTGAGCCCGGGGAGCGCCTCGACGTCGTACTCGAGCTCAAGAGCGTCGCGGACGTCGGGCTCGTGGGTTTCCCGTCGGCCGGCAAGTCGTCGCTGATCTCGGTGCTCTCCGCGGCCAAGCCGAAGATCGCCGATTACCCGTTCACCACGCTGGTGCCGAACCTGGGCGTGGTGCGGCTCGACGAGCACACGTTCACGATCGCCGACGTGCCGGGCCTGATCCCGGGCGCGGCCACTGGCAAGGGGCTCGGGCTGGAGTTCCTCCGGCACATCGAGCGGACCGCCGTGCTGGTGCACGTGGTCGACGCGGCCACGCTGGAGCCCGGGCGTGACCCGGTCTCCGACATCGACGCGATCGAGGCGGAGCTGAGCGCGTACGGCGGCCTCGAGGACCGCCCCCGCCTGGTCGCGATCAACAAGATCGACGTGCCGGACGGGCGCGACCTCGCGGAGATCGTGCGGCCGGACCTGGAGGAGCGCGGCTACCGCGTGTTCGAGGTCAGCGCCGCCACCCGCGAAGGACTGCGCGAGCTCACCTACGCGATGGCCGAGCTCGTCAGGCAGGTGCGGGTGACGGTCCCGGACCCCGAGGCGACCCGGATCATCCTGCGGCCCCGGGCGGTCGACGACGCCGGCTTCGCCATCGAGGAGACGCCGGACGGCACGTTCGTCGTCAGCGGCGCGCAGCCCGAGCGCTGGGTCCGCCAGACGAACTTCGACAACGACGAAGCCGTGGGCTACCTGGCGGACCGGCTCAACCGGCTCGGCGTCGAGGAGAAGCTCGCCAAGGCCGGCGCAGTCCAGGGCAGCCTGGTGCGGATCGGCGACCGCGAGTTCGACTGGGAGCCGACCCTGGGCACGGGCATCGACCCGACCGCCGGCCTGCGCGGCACGGACCCGCGGATCACCGAGCGCTCGACCCGGCCCCGTGCGTCGGACCGGTTGGCCGCCCGCAAGGCGCGCCGGCAGCCGACGCCCGACCTGCCTGACTACGGCAGCGACTTCGATGACGACGGCAGCGGCTCCAAGGACGACGACGAGTCGTAACAGCCCGGAAATCGGACCTCGCTAGCGTTCGGCCGGTGAAGGTCGAAAGCCGGCGGGGCGACGAGCCGGACCTGGTCGCGCTGGTCACCGCCCAACAGGCGGAGCTACGTGCCGCGGAGCGGGCCAGCGCCGCGATCGACGGGTCGTTTCCTCTGCACGACGACATCCGGTATCTCGTGGTCGTCGTCGACGACGAGGTCGTCGCCTGCGGCGCTCTCCAGGCCATCGACCTGCGAGCCGTCGAGATCAAGCGCATGTTCGTGCGTCCTGAGCGCCGAGGCGACGGCTTCGGCCGGACGATGCTCGCCGTGCTCGAGGAGCGCGCGGCGGCTGACGGCTTTACCGTCGCGCGGCTGGAGACCGGCAGTTATCTGCCGGCGGCGCTCGGTCTCTACCGCAAGGCCGGCTACCGCGAGATCCCGACCTACGGCGAGTACGTCACCAACCCGTACAGCCGCTGCTTCGAGAAAGCCCTCAAGGCCTCAGCTCCGGCCTGACCCAGCCAAGCCCGGCCCCGGCCCGCGGCAAGGCTCACGTCAGGCTTGAGCCGGCTCCTCTGCTCGCAGCGGGTCGGTCGGTGGTGCGGTCGGGGTCCGACCGGTGCGCACGAACAGGCAGCTGACCGCCGCGACAGCCAGCACGATCAGCGGCAACAGCAGGGTCGCCTTCATCGCGTTCGTGAAGCCCTCGTGGAACGTGCGGGTGGCGATGTCGGTCAACGCCTGCCGGTATTGCTCGGGCACATCCGCCGGTAGCGCCGCTCCCGACTGCCCGGCGCCGATGTGCAGGCTGCCGCCGGTCGCTCCCGCGACCGCGTCGACGAACGGCTGCCGGACGTCGGGTGGCAGGTCGGCGGCGTTGGTCCGCGCCGCCGCGGTCAGCTTGTCGGTCAGTTGGGCCTGTAGCAGCGCGCCCACTGCGGCCGAGCCGATCACCGCGCCGAGTTGCCGGGCGGTGTTGATCAGGCCGGACGCGGCACCGGCCTGTTGTGGTGGCACGTGGCGCATCGCGATCGTCTGGAGTGGAGCGAAGACCATGCCGAGGCCGGCTCCCGCGATCAGCAGGCCGGGTAGCAGCCCCCACTGCCCGGTGCCGACCTCTGCCAGCGCGACGACCGTCGCGTTGCCGGCGCACCAGAGGCTCAGCCCGGCTACGAGCACCCACTTCCCGGCCGCGCGGTCGGAGAGCCGGCCCGCGAAGGGTGCGATCACCATCGACAGCAGCGACAGCGGCGCGACCGCGATGCCGGCCTGGAGCGCGGTCAGCCCGAGGACCGACTGTAGGTAGATCACCAGGGGTAGGAACAGGCCCAGCATGCTGAACGCGATCGCCGCGCTCACCCAGCTCATCACGGCGAAGTTGCGGTCCTTGAAGATGGTGAAGGGGATCAGCGGCTCGCCGGCCCGGCTCAGGTATTGGTGGTAGAGGAACACGGCCAGCACCACCACGCCGGCGCCGATCACCTCGACGATCGTGATCGGACCCCAGACGCGGCCCCAGTCGTGTGGCTCGCCCTCGATCAGGCCGTAGACCAGGAGGAACAGGCCCACGCTGGCCAGGGCGGTGCCGGTCCAGTCGAGCCGATGACGGCGGTTGAGTCGCAGGTCGGGCATCGCGACCACAGCGAGTACGACGGTCACGATGCCGACCGGCACGTTGACGAAGAAGATCCACTCCCACCCGAAGTCGGTGACCAGGTAGCCGCCCAGAGTAGGGCCGGCGACCGTGGCGATGCCGGCCACCGAACCCCACACTCCGAACGCGACGCCGCGCTTGTCGGCCGGGAAGATCACCGTGATCGTGGACAGCGTCTGCGGTGTGAGCAGGGCGCCACCCACGCCCTGGATCACGCGGAAGACGATCAGCTGCTCGGGTGTGCTGGCCAGACCGCACGCGGCCGACGCGGCCGTGAAGACCACCAACCCGAGGATGAACAGCCGCTTGGGTCCGAAGATGTCACCCAGCCGCCCGGCGGTGATCAGGAGGACCGCGTAGACCAGCACGTACGCGTTGATGATCCAGAGGATCTGGTCCAGTGACGCGTCGAGGCTCGTGCTCATGTCCGGGATGGCTATGTTGACCACAGTGGTATCGAGCAAGATCATGAAGAAGCCCAGGCAGAGTATTGCCAGGATCAGCCAGGGTTTGGCGGGGCGTTCCTGCTGCGGCGTGCCGGTCGGTGCGGTCATCACATGACCCCCTCGGACGTGGATGTGCGTCCATAGGTCTAACACGTGCGTACGACACGTTGGTCACGTCAGTACTCCGATCGCGCGCTTCGCACGGAAGACCGTCTCAGCGGTCCGGGTCCGCGCCCGATCGGCCCCCTCGGCGAGCACCTGGCGGACGTACCCGGGGTCGCGGGCCAACGTCGCGAAGCGTGACCGCAGCGGCCGCAGCAGACCCAGCACCGCCTCGGTGGTGGCGCTCTTGAGCTCGCCGTACCCGTGCAGTCCCGATCCGACCTCCGCCGGCGATCCGCCGACGCACGCCGCCATGATCTCCAGCAGGTTGCTGACACCGGGTCGCACCGCCGGGTCGTACGCGATGATCCCGTCCGAGTCCGTGACCGCTCGGCTTATCTTGCGGGCGACCAGGTCAGGCGGGTCGAGTAGGCCGATCGCGCCGGACGCCGACGACGTCGTCTTGCCCATCTTGGCCGTCGGGTTGGCGAGGTCCATCACCCGTGCCGCGACCGTCGGCGTGACCACCTCGGGCACGACGAAGGTCGGCCCGTACCGCCGGTTGAAGCGGTTCGCGATGTCGCGGGTGAGCTCGACGTGCTGCCGCTGGTCGTCGCCGACGGGCACCTCGGTCGCGTCGTGCAACAGGATGTCGGACGCCTGCATCACCGGGTACGTCAGCAGGCTCAGCCGGACGTTCTGCCGGTCGACCGCCTTCTCCCGGAACTGGATCATCCGATGCGCCTCGCCGTACGCCGTCGTGCATTCCAGCAGGTAGTGCAGTTCGGAGTGGTCGGGCACCTGGGACTGCACGTAGAACAGCGTGCGGTCGGGGTCGAGACCTGCCGCGAGCAGGACGGTCGCCTGGCGCAGGGTGGTCTCCCGCAGCGTGCGCGGCTCGTGCGCGACGGTCAGTGCGTGCAGGTCGGCGAGGAAGACGGTCGAGTCGGTCGTGTACTGGTCGCGGATCATCGGCGCGATGGCGCCGAGCAGGTTGCCCAGATGCAGCTCACCGGTGGGTTGGAGGCCGGTGAGGCGACGGGTCGCGACGGTGGTGGTCATGGCTGCCTCCATGGTTCGAGAGGAGCCGCGCGAGCCGGGTGAAGGCATAAAGAAACGGCCACCCGAACTCGGGCGGCCGTTGACGTGGGCACGCGGATGCGGGGCCGCCCTTAGGGCGACCACCAGCCGAGGAAACTCAGCGTCCGCATCCCTTGAGACTAGCAGCCGGTACGCGGCCGACGGTACCGCCGAGGCGCGGTCGCTGGCCCCCTCCGCTGGCTCCTCCCCGGGAGCCGGATGGCGGCCAGAGTCGACCACGAGCGGGTGCACGGGGCATCCGGCGGGGGAGGCGGCGATGCGGGTCCAACATTTCCTTCTGGTGGTCGACCGGGCGCCCGGCCTCACCCAACGGCGCGGGTTGGCCACGCTGCCGGCGCCGCCGCTGCCCCAGGCCGGCGACGACGGCACGCACCGGCTGGCCTTCGACCGTCCCGCCGACGCGCTGGCCGACGCCATCGCGACCGCGATCAACGAGGTCGAGACCAGGACCGATCTCCACGTGGTACGGGTGGCCGACCGCGACTGGCTGACGCTGGCCGAGATCGGGGCGCGGATCGGTCGCTCCCGCGAGATCGTCCGGCTCTGGGCGCTGGGCCGGCGTGGTCCGGGCGGGTTCCCGGCGCCGCTCGAACCCGACCGGGACACCAGCTACTACAGCTGGGCGCAGGTGTCGCCGTGGCTGCGCGAGCGGATGGGCTACGACCTGCCCGACGACGAGCCGATCCTGGCGGCCACCAACCTGGCGTTGCAACTGCGCGCGCTGGCGCCCCGGATCCGCGACATGCGGCTCATCCGCGACCTGCTGGCCGCGGCATGAGCATTGTTCGTCGTCGGCCCAGTGTCGTCAGGCCGGCGTCGTCAGGCCAGGTCGAACTCGCCGTCGCGGGCACCGGCGACGAACGCGTCCCACTCGGCCTGCGTGAAGACCAGCACCGCGCCCTGCGGGTCGGCCGAGTTGCGCAACCCGATGAGGTCGTCGACGAACGCGACCTCGACCGCGCCGCGCTCCGCCGAGGCGTCGCCGTAGCGTTGCCAGTTGGCGCGCGTCAGGTCGAAGTCTCCCTTGGGATGGTGTGCCATCACGCTGCTCCTCGGTTGCTCGGGCCGCGGGGGCGGACAGTTAGGCTATACCGCAGCAGGGTGGGGTCGCCCGGTCCGCACACGTTCGTGCACGATAGGCGGATGCGCAGCCTGACGCAGCAGGAAGCGACCGACCGAGCGGCCGCGATCACCGTCGAGTCATACACGATCGACCTCGATGTGACGACCGACGACCATTTCCGGTCGACCACCACGGTGCGGTTCCGCGCGACCGAGCCCGGCTCCTCGACGTTCGCCGAGGTCAAGCCCGTGCGTCTGCACGCGGCGACGCTCAACGGCGCGACCCTTGACCCGGCCACGCTCGACGGCAACCGGCTGGCGCTGGCCGACCTGCGGGCCGACAACGTGCTCACGGTCGAGGCCGACATGGCGTACTCCAACAGCTCCGAGGGTCTGCACCGGTTCGTCGACCCGGCCGACGGCGGCGTCTACCTGCACGCGACGTCCTTTCTGGACGAGGCGCAGCGCATCTTCGCGTGTTTCGACCAGACCGACCTCAAGGCGCCGGTGAACATGCGGGTGACGGCGCCGACCGGGTGGACTGTGGCAGCCAACGCCGCAGTCGCGTCCTCGACGCCGAAGGGCGCGACCACCACGTGGGAGTTCGCCACCAGTGAGCCGCTGGCGACCTACTTCGTCACGGTGATTGCCGGCCCGTACCACGTGGTCCGCTCGGCGCACGACGGCATCCCGCTGGCGCTCTACTGCAAGGCCTCCTCGGCCGAGCACCTCGACAAGGACGCCGAGGAGATCTTCGAGATCACCCGGCAGTGTCTCGACAAGTTCCACGAGCTGTTCGGCTACCGCTACCCGTTCGGAAAATACGAGCAGGCCTTCGTGCCCGAGTTCAACGCGGGTGCGATGGAGAACCCGGGTCTCGTGGTGATCCGCGACGAATACGTCTTCCGGTCCGCGGTGACCGACTCCGAGCGCGAGCTGCGCGCCATCACGATCGCGCACGAGATGGCCCACATGTGGTTCGGCGACCTGGTCACGATGCGCTGGTGGGACGACCTGTGGCTCAACGAGTCCTTCGCGGAATACATGGGCATCCGGGTGACCGCCGAGGCGACCCGCTTCCGCACCGCGTGGACCAGCTTCGGCATGCGGCGCAAGGCCTGGGGGTACGAGACCGACCAGCGGCCGTCGACCCATCCGGTCGCGCCGACGAGCGTGCCGAACTCCGCTGACGCGCTGGTCAACTTCGACGGCATCTCGTACGCGAAGGGCGCCTCCGCCCTGCGCCAGCTCGTCGCCTGGGTGGGCGACGAGGCGTTCCTGGCCGGCATCCGGGCGCATTTCCAGACGCACGCGTTCGGCAATGCGACGCTGGCCGACCTGCTGGCCGCGCTGACCTCGGCGAGTGGCCGCGACCTGTCGGCGTGGGCTGCGGTGTGGCTGCGTGAGGCCGGCGTCAACACCCTGCGGGTTTCCGCGCCTGCCGGCGGCGGCGTCGCCGTGTTGCAGTCCGGCGACGTGCTGCGCCCGCACCGGGTCGCTTTCGGTCTCTACGACCGGGGCGAGGGCGGTGCGGCCACCCTGCGCCGCCGGGTCGAGGTCGATGTGGCCGGCCCCCGCACCGAGGTGCCGGAGCTGCGCGACGAACCGGCCGCCGACCTGCTGCTGCTCAACGACGGTGACCTGACCTTCGCCAAGGTCCGGCTCGACGAGACGTCGGCTGCGGCGGTGCCTGCCGTGTTGCCCGGGCTGCGCGATCCGCTCAGCCGGGCCGTCGTCTGGACGTCCATGATCGACGCCGTACGCGATGCGGAGCGCCCCGTCACCGACCTCGTCGACCTGCTGGTGGCGGCACTGCCGGCGGAGTCCGAGGTGATCGTGGTCCAGGACGCGTTGCTGCAGGGGCGGGCGCTGATCAACCGCTACCTGCCGCCGGCCGAGCGGGTCGCGGCGATGGCCCGCGTGGCGTCGGTGTGTGAGGAGTTGGTCGCCGCGCCCGATGCCGATGCGTCGCGGCGGCTGGCCGCGATGCGGTCGCTGGTCGACTCCAGTGTCGACGAGATGCGGCTGCTCGGCTGGCTCGACGGTGCGGGCGTGCCCGACGCGATCGAGGTCGACCGGGAGCTGCGGTGGCGGATCGTCCTCCGGCTGGCCGTGCTCGGCGCGATCGACGTCGACCGGATCGCGGCCGAGCTCGACGCCGACCGCAGCGCGACGGGGGCCGAGTGGGCGGCCCGGGCCCGGGCGGCACGCCCAGACCCGGCGGCCAAGGCGGTCGCCTGGCACGCGGTGATCAACGACGATCAGCTCTCCAACCGGCTGCTGGAAGCCAACGGCCGGGGTCTGTTCCAGCCGGAGCAGGTGGAGCTGACCGCGCCGTACGTCGAGCGGTATTTCCTGGAGATGCCGGGGGCCGCCATGCGGCGCACCCCGTACGCCGCCGAACGGCTCTCGGACCTGACATTTCCCCGGTACGCCGTCGAAGCCCGCACCCGGGAGCTGGCGGCGAAGATGCTCACCCGCGACGACCTGCCGCCGGCGCTGCGCCGGATAGTGATCGACAACGATGATGACCTTCGTCTCGCCCTGGCTGCCCGGGCGAGGTGACAGGCATACGATCCGGTCATGAACGCTGACGACGATCTCGGTGTCCGCCGGGTCGGGATCATGGGTGGCACGTTCGATCCGATCCACCACGGCCACCTCGTCGCGGCGAGCGAGGTCGCGGACAATTTCGCGCTCGACGAGGTGGTCTTCGTACCCACCGGCAACCCCTGGCAGAAGGACCGCCGTGAGGTGTCGCCGGCCGAGGACCGCTACCTGATGACGGTGATCGCGACGGCGTCCAACCCGCGGTTCCACGTCAGCCGGGTCGACATCGACCGCGAGGGCCCCACCTACACCGTCGACACCTTGCGCGACATCCGTGCCATGTACGGACCCAAGACACAGCTCTTCTTCATCACCGGCGCTGACGCGCTCCAGCGCATCCTGTCGTGGAAAGACACCGACCAGATGTTCGAGCTCGCGCACTTCGTCGCGGTCACCCGGCCCGGTTTCACCCTCCGCACCGACCATCTGCCGGCCGACGCGGTGTCGATGATCCAGGTGCCGGCGATGGCGATCTCCTCCACGGACTGCCGCACCCGGGTGGCCGCCGACAAGCCCGTTTGGTACCTGGTGCCGGACGGAGTCGTCCAGTACATCGCCAAAAGGCACCTTTACCGCGTCGCCTGACCCGGCCCTTGAGCGTCGGTTGAGCACCTCGAAGTCGGGGTCGTAAGGCCGTCGGGGCGGTGGTGTCGGGCGTGACGATTGTGGCTGGCTGGACCGTCGATAGGTGCCGCGGTGCGGGGGTGTTGCCCCGGCCGAGGACGCTTGAGCGGACCACGGTGCGGCATGTGAGAGGCTTGAAGGGAATGTCGTCAACCAGAGGAGCACGGTGACCGCTTCCGACCGCACGCGCGAGTTGGCGCTCGCCGCCGCGCAGGCCGCAGCCGACAAGAAGGCGCAAGACATCGTCATCATCGATGTCGCCGACCAGTTGGTGATCACAGATGCCTTCCTCATCGCCTCCGCGCCCAACGAGCGCCAGGTTCTTGCCATCGTGGACGCGATCGAGGAGCAGCTGCTCAACCTGCCCGAGAAGGCCAAGCCCGTCCGCCGCGAGGGTGAGCGGGCCGGCCGCTGGGTGCTGCTCGACTACATCGACCTGGTAGTGCACGTCCAACACACCGAGGAGCGCGAGTTCTACTCGCTCGACCGGTTGTGGAAGGACTGCCCGACCATCCCGTTCGTCGACCGCGATCTGGTGCCGGCCGCCCCCGCCGCCGCTACCGGCGACGAGGCGAGCCCGGCCGAATGACCAGACTGCTCGTCTGGCGGCACGGCAACACCGATTACAACGCGGGCGGCCGCGTCCAGGGTCAGACGGACGCGCCGTTGAACGCCCGTGGCCGCGACCAGGCCGCGGCGGCGGCCGCCCTGTTGGCCTCCTTTCATCCCGATGTCCTGGTCAGCAGTGATCTGTCGCGGGCGCACGACACGGCATCGGCGCTCGCGTCGCTGACGGGTCTGTCGATCACGCCGGATCCGCGCCTGCGTGAACGCCACTTCGGCGAGTGGCAGGGCGCCCTGCTGACCGACATCGAGTCGCGGCACCCCACCGAGTACGCCCGCTGGCGCGCCGGCAACCCATCACCCGGCTGCGGCATCGAGAGCCTGGACGACCTGGCCAAGCGGGTCGTCGAGGCCCTCCAGGACGCCGCCGACCTCGCGCCCGGCGGGACGGTCGTGGTGACCACGCACGGCGGTGCGGCCCGGCAGGGTTGCGGAGCGCTGCTCGGTTGGCCCAACGAGGCGACCCGGACGCTGGGATCGCTGCGCAACTGTCATTGGACGGAGCTGACCGACCGCTCACGCCGCGTAGGCGGAACCGGTTGGCAGTTGACCGCGCACAACGTGGGCGTCCCGAGCCAGAACTGACCGCCCGCCGGGCACGTGCTCGGCGTCCGCGTCTGCGGTTAGTCAGGGTGGTTGAGCTTTGTCGGATTCGTCTTCGGTCACAGCTGAACCTTCTTCCTGGCATCGTCGGCGTGGCCGGCTGATCTCGGCTAACGTGCCGGCATGTCCGTAGCGGTCGTCACCGACTCCACCGCCTACCTGCCACCGTCCGTGAAGGCGGCGTTGTCGGTGGTGCCGTTGACCGTCGTGATCAATGGCGTCGAGGGTTCGGAAGGCGTGGACGTCACGCCCGCCCAGGTGGCCCGCGCCCTCGGCGGCCGCCGGGTCTCGGTCAGCACCTCCCGTCCGTCACCGGCCGCCTTTGCCGCCGTGTATCAGCGTCTGCTCGACCACGGCGCCTCCGCCGTGGTCTCGGTGCACCTCTCGGCACACCTGTCCGGCACGATCGAGGCCGCCCGGCTGGCCGCGGCCGAGCTCGGACCCGCCGTATCGGTCGTCGACGCGAAGTCGACCGGCATGGGCCTGGGCTTCCCCGCCCTGGCGGCGAGCGCGGCGGCTGACGCCGGCGCCGGCGCCGACGAGGTCGCTCGCGCCGCCGTCGAGACCGCGGAACGCACCTCGACGCTGTTCTACGTCGACACCCTGGAGTTCCTCCGTCGAGGCGGTCGCATCAACGCCGCGTCGGCGTTGCTCGGCACCGCTCTGTCGGTGAAGCCGATCCTCCACATGGTCGACGGCAGCATCGTGCTGCGCGACAAGGTCCGCACCGCCAGCCGCGGGCTCGCCCGCCTGATCGACCTGGCTGTAGAAGCCGCCGGCGACGCCGATGTAGACCTGGCCGTGCACCACCTCGACCGGGCCGAGCGCGCCGAAGAGCTCGCCGCGACCCTCACGGAGCGGCTCGGCGACCGCCTGCACGACTGCTATGTGACGGAGGTCGGCGCCGCGGTGGCCGCGCACGTCGGCCCCGGCCTGGCCTCCGTGGTCGTGCACCGCCGCCCGTAGCCGCCGCCCCGCGGTCGCCGGTCAGCCGGCCCTGCGGTATCGATCGAGACCATGACCTGGCTCCTCCCTCTCGTTCGCACTGGAGACCCAGTGTCGACGAAGCCGACCAAGATTTTTTGGTTGTCCACAGGACGGAGTTATCCACAGGCTGCGATGGATGGCACACATCGGGTGACTCGATCGTCCTAGCGTCGCCCGCGTGTCCGATGACGAGACGCTCGTACGCCAACGGTTGGCACGGCTCCGTGCCGAGCCGAACCCTGCCGACCCCTACACGGCACTGACCCGGCCGCTACGGTCGCCGTTCGAGGGCCTCGACGACCCGGCGACGTTCGAGACCACGTTCCCGCACCCCGCGCCGCCGCCGAGCCCGCAGCCGGAGAGTCCACGGCCGGAGGGATTTGGTCCGGACCCACAGCCGCGGGTGCTCGGCGGCGCTGGTCACTTCGACCCCGGCCGGCGCGGCGTCAAGGCCTTGGCCGTCGTGGCCGCGGTGGTGGCGCTGGTGGCGGCCTTCTTCGCCTACCGAGCGCGCCCCAAGGTCGAGCCCGTCGCATCCGTCTCCCAGCCGCCGGCGGCCGATGTCGTCGCCGCGGCGACCAGCGGCGCCACCGAGATCGTGGTCTCGGTGGCGGGCAAGGTCCGAAATCCGGGCCTCGTGCGCCTACCGGCCGGCGCGAGAGTGGCCGACGCGGTGGAGGCGGCCGGCGGCACGACGCCCGGCACCGACCTGGCTTCAATCAACCTCGCCCGCCACCTGACCGACGGCGAGCTCGTCCTCATCGGGGTCACGCCGCCACCCGGCGTGGTGGGCGCCGCGCCCGCCGGCGGCACCAGCTCCGACAGCGCGGCAGACGGCAAGGTCAACCTCAACACCGCGACGCTGGCCGAACTGGACGGCCTGCCCGGCGTAGGTCCCGTCCTGGCCCAACGCATCCTCGACCACCGCACGGCCAAAGGCGGCTTCAAGTCGGTCGGCGACCTACGCAATGTCGACGGCATCGGAGCCAGCCGCTACGAGGACCTCAAAGAGCTGGTGACGGTGTGACCAGCCGCCCGGATGACCCGCGGGCCCGGGACGAGCGCCCGCCTCCGGACCTGCGCCTGGCCGGTATGGCCCTGGGGACGTGGCTGACGGCCCTCGCCGCGCTTTACCTGAGCGCGCGGACCGGCGCTCTCGTCGCGGTCGCAGCGGCGGTGCTCGCGGCGTTGTTGTACCTAACTCGGGGCGGCTTTCACCGCCCGTGGATCCGTGGCAGCGACCGCGGCGTCAGCTCTGGCTACTCGGCGGACGGCCGCGACGACCCGGCGGAGGCTGCCGCGCGCGCCGGAGCGGGCGCCGGGCCTTGGCGGCTCGGGACCGGTCTGCGGTCGACGTCGGCAGGGAGAGCCGACTGGCTTGAGCGACTCTCGGGGCTGCTACGCGTCGCGGGAGAAGGGTCGGTGGATCGGTCGACCGCTGCGGTGGGTGCGGGCCGGCGTGGGCGGTTCTCGCGGCAGCTAGGCGTCGCGGGGGACGGGTCGGTGGATCGGTCGACCGCTGTGCTGAGTGCCTCCTGGCCCAAGCGGTTCTCGCGGAGGCCACGCGGCGCGGTGAAGGGGTCGGTGGATCGGGCGACCGCTGCGTCGAGGGCTGGCCGGCTTGGGCGTCCGTTGCGCGGTGCGGGGGACGGGCCGGTGCGGCGGCGGATCGCGATCGCTGTCCTACTGGGAGCCGTCTGTGGGGCGGGCTCGACCGCGGCGCGCGTTGCCGTCCGTGACGCGCCGGCCCTCACGGCGCTCGCCGACGAGCGGACGTCGGTGGTCGCCGAAGTCGTCGTGCGCGACGATCCGCGGCTCGTCGGTGGGGCGAACAGACCGATGTACGTCGTCGCCGCGGAGCTACGTCGGCTGCGGCCGATCACCGACGACCAACGCCAGGTCGAGGTCCGCGCCCACGTGCTCGTGCTCGCCACCAACGGGGCGTGGGGTGAGCCGTTGCCGGGTCAGCGGGTACGCGTCGAGGGCAGACTCGACCGCCCACGAGGCGGTGACCTGACCGCGGCGGTCATCTCCAGCGGTGCCGCCCCCGAGCTGGTCGGGCGACCGTCGTGGGCGCAGCGGGCAGCGGGTTCCCTGCGGGCCGGTCTTCAACGCGCCTGCGCCACCCTGCCGGCCGAAGCGGGCGGTCTCCTACCTGGCCTGGTCCTCGGCGACACCAGCCGACTCGACCCCGCGGTGGCTGACGCCTTCAAGACCACGGGCCTTACGCATCTGACCGCCGTTTCAGGTGCCAACGTCGCGATCATCATCGGCTTCGTGCTGCTCGTCACCCGCTGGTGCCGTGCCGGTCGGTGGACCTCCGCGATCCTGTGCGGAGTCGCGCTGGTGGGCTTCGTGATCCTGGTACGTCCGTCGCCGAGCGTGGTGCGGGCTGCGACCATGGGCGCGATCGGGCTGATGGCGTTGGCGAGCGGACGGTCCCGTGCGGCGGTGCCGGCGCTGGCGGCCGCGATCGTCGTGCTGGTCGTGGTCGACCCCGAGCTCGCCGGCGACGCCGGCTTCGCGCTGTCGGTCCTCGCCACCGGCGGCCTGCTCCTGCTCGCGCCGAAGATGCGCGACTGGCTACGGCGCCGGCGGGTGCCGCCGGGCTTCGCGGAGGCGCTCGCGATCCCCGCCGCCGCCCAGGTGACGTGCGGTCCGGTCGTCGCCGGGCTGTCCAGCGCGGTCAGCCTGGTGTCGATCCCGGCCAACCTTCTCGCCGCCCCGGCCGTGGCGCCGGCGACCGTCCTCGGCGTCTTCGCCACCATCTGCTCGGCGGTGTGGCCGGCGGGTGCCGGCTTCCTCGCCTGGGTCGCGCACTGGCCCGCGCGGTGGCTGGTGCTGATCGCCCGTCACGGTGCGAGCACTCCGATGGGCAGCCTGCCCTGGCCGGGTGGCGTGGGCGGCGGGCTGCTGCTGGGTGCCTTGACCGTTGTCTTGCTGATCGCCCTGCGTCGCCGCCTGGCCCGGCGGCTGGTCGCCGTCGCGGTGGTCGCGGCCGTCGTCGGCGCTCTGCCGGTGCGGGTGCTCACCAGCACCTGGCCGCCCGCCGGCTGGGTGATCGTGGCGTGCGACATCGGTCAGGGCGACATGGCGGTGCTGGCCGCGGGTTCGGCCACGGCCGTGGTGATCGACGCCGGGCCGGATCCGGCGTCGGCCGACGGCTGCCTCGACCGGCTCGGCGTGCGCACGGTGCGCCTGTTCGTCGTCAGTCACTTCCACGCGGACCACATCGGTGGCATCGAGGGGATCGGTCGGGGCCGGCGGATCGAGGCAGTCGCCACGCCACGGCACGCGGAACCGGCCGCCGGGCGGGACCAGGTCCTTAGCGCCGCGGCGGAGGCCGGTGCGACCGTCACCGTCGTCGACGCGGGGCGGCGACTATCGGTGGGCGCCGTGGACCTCGTGGTGTTCGGGCCGCCGGTGGAGATGGCCGGAACACGGTCCGACCCCAACAACAACTCACTCGTTCTCCGGGCGACCGTCGACGGGGTGGGCGTCATGCTTCCCGGCGACGCCGAAGAGGAGGAGCAGCGGGTGATCATCGACCACTTGGGCGGTGCCGCGCTGCGCGCGCAGGTGCTCAAGGTCGCCCACCATGGATCCGCCTACCAGGAGGCGTCGTTCGTCGACGCGGTCGATCCGGTGGTGGCCCTCGTGTCGGTCGGCGTCGACAACGGTTACGGCCATCCAAACCCGGCGCTGCTGGCCCGGCTGACGCGTGGTGGCGCTCGGGTAATGCGTACCGACCTGGCCGGTGACCTGGCAGTCGTCCGGAGGGGAGGTGGTCTGGCGGTCGTGGCATCCGGTGGGCCTCGCGGGAAGCACTGATCCCGTGTACGGGATGATCGGCGCAAGGTGGCACAGCTCATGTCGCACAGTAATTTGTCGTGATTTGCGGTTGATGAGTGATCGACAACTCATATGGGTGAGGACGTTCGGTCCGTCAGGGGCGCATGCGAGTATGGCCCGGTGACCGGCGGCCTTCCCTCAACTCAACTCGTGCTCGGCGACGAGGAACTGCTGGTGACGCGTGCCGTCGAGAAGGCGATCGAAGCCGCCCGGGCGGCTGACGCGTCGACCGATGTCCGGCAGTACGAGGCCAACGCGCTCGCAGCCGGTGAGCTGGACGAGATGATCAGCCCGTCGTTGTTCGGCGGCCGCCGCCTCCTGATCGTGCGGGGCGGCCAGGACGCCCGCAAGGACGTCGTGGCGGCGCTTCTCGACTACGTGAAGCACCCGGATCCCGAGGTGACCCTCGTCGTCACCCACACCGGTGGCGGCCGGGCGAAGGCGCTCGCCGAGGGGCTTCGCAGCGCCGGCGCCGACGTGGTGACCGCGGCCAAGCTCAAGTCACATCGCGACCGGGTGGCGTTCGTCCGCGAGGAGCTTCGGCGGGGCAGCACGCGCGGCTCCGAGGAAGCGGCCGAGGCGTTGCTCGCCTCCGTCGGCAACGACCTGCGGGACCTGTCGGCCGCCTGTTCGCAGTTGCTGGCCGACGTCGAAGGCCGGATCGACGCCGCGACCGTGGCCCGTTACTACCGCGGGCGGGCCGAGGTGAGCGGCTTCACGGTGGCAGACGCCGCGATGGTCGGCGACGTGCCCGGCGCGCTCGAGGCGCTGCGCTGGGCGCTGCACGTCGGCGTCGATCCCGTGCCGATCGCCGACGCCATCGCCGACGGCATTCGCACGGTCGCGCGGGTCGCCTCGGCGGGGCGTGGCAACTCTTACCAGATGGCGAGCACGCTGGGCATGCCCGCGTGGAAGATCGAACGCGCGCAGCGCCAGGGCCGCGGCTGGACCCCGGAGGGCCTGGTCGTCGCCATGCGCGCCGCCGCCGACTGCAACGCCGCGGTCAAGGGTGGCGCCGACGACCGGGGGTACGCGCTGGAACGCGCTGTCTTCGCCGTGGTCGCCGCCCGGTCCGCGGAATCCGGCGGCAGCGGCAGCGGCTCCGGGTTCGACGCCGAGGGCGGCCCAGGCCGCCGACCCGACCCGTCGGGCCGGTCAGGCGGAGACTCGGGCCGGTCAGGCGGAGACTCGGGCCGGTCAGGCGGAGACTCGGGGCGGCCGATGGACGGTCGCGCCGCCGCCCGCGCGGTGGCCGCGGGTCGGGGCGGTTCCGTGGCGGACGGCCGACGGCCGGGCGGTGGCCGATGATCGCGCGGCGGCTCACGGCCCAGTTCGCGCCGGCCGGTGGGGAGAGCGGGCGCCCGTTCTACGCCCGCGCGTTGCGCCTGCGGCACCTCAACCCGAGTTCCACGGTGTGCTTCGTCTTCCTGGAGGGCGCGACCGCGTTCGCGGTCATCCTGGCGCTGGCCGAGCTGATCCCGATGTGGGGCGTCGTCCTGCTGCCGATCTGCATCGCCGCGATGGTCAAAATCAACGACCTGGTCGCCGGCGCCGCGGTCAAGGCCGCGGCGACCCGCACCGGCGGCGCGTCCACCCGGCGCCCGATGCGCCCCTTCCGCACGATCGGCCGCGCCACCGTCCCGGGCGGTGCGGGCACCGATAACGTCGGCCGCGTCTACCGCTCCACTGTGCCGGAGACCGCAGCCACCCCCGACGCGGCAACCGCCAGCAAGGAGAGCCGAAGCCGCCCGGCCCCTTTTGACGACGATGACGACTGGGACGACGAACCCGAGCCCACGGAAGCCCGTCGCCGGCCGCACGGCGGCGTCATCCCCGCGGCCCGCCCCGCCAACCCGGCCGCGGCCGTCAACTCGCCACCCGTCGACCTCGACCACGGCAAGGCGGCCCGCACCGCCACGGCCCGCGAGTGGGCGGCAGACGTCTTCGACACGCCAACCCAACGCGCCCGCCACTCCGCGACCCGCCGCTACGAATAACGCCGGCCGCGAGGCCTGACGTAGATACCGCCTGGCGACCCAAGGTCCGGCATACACGTCAGCGTGCCGAAAAGCGTGGCTGAACCCACCAGCCGCGTACCCCGACGGCTCAGCCCTTGATCGCCCCCGCGGCCAACCCACTGACCATCCGTCGCTGAACCACAAGGAAGAAGATCAGCACCGGGATCGTCAGGATCGTCGACGCGGCCATCACCGGGCCCCAGGCCGTGTCGTCGCGGCCGAAGAAGAAGGTCATCGCGACCGGCAACGTGTACCGCGTCTGGTCATTGAGGAACGTCAGCGCGAAGATCAATTCGTTCCAGGCCACGATGAACGAGAAGATGCTCGTCGCCGCCAGACCAGGTGCTACCAGCGGCAGCAGGATCCGGCGGAAGATCTGTGCCCGGCTGGCGCCGTCGATCGCCGCCGCTTCCTCCAGCTCGACGGGCACGGCGGCCACGAAACCGCGCAGCATCCAGACCGCGAACGGTAGCGAGAATCCCACATAGGTCAGCACCAGGCTGGCCAGCGTGTCGTAGAGCCCCAGCCGCTGGATCATCAGGAACAACGGGATGACCAGCGCCTCCAGCGGGATCATCTGCACGACCAACAGCATCACCAGGATGCTGGTACGGAAACGGAACTTGAACCGGGCCACCGCCGTCGCCGCCAGCAGGGCGATCAGGCCGCTGATCACGACCGTCGCGAAAGCCACCAGGACGCTGTTGCGGAAGAAGTCCACGAAGGTCACGCCGGGGATGAGGTCGCCCGTCAGGATCGTTCGGTAGTGGACCAGCGTCGGATGCCGGGGGAACGGCACCGGGCCGCCGGAGAAGATCTCCGGTGTTGACTTGAACGAGGTCGCGACCATCCACACGACGGGGAACACGGCGAACGCCGCGACGAGCAGACCGAGCAGGTTGACCGTCGACCGTCTCACAGTTCCTCCTGCTTGAGCAGGGACCGCACGTACACGCCGGTCACGATCAACAGGATCGCCGTCAGCACGACCGCGATCGTCGCGCCCAGGCCGTACTTCGGGGGTGGCGAGAAGGCCGTCGCGTACGAGTAGATGGAGAGCATGAAGGTCGGGCGGTCCTGCGTGCCCCCGGCCAGCACGTACTGCTGCGTGAAGACCTTGAAGTCCCAGATCGTCGAGAGCACCACCAGGATCCCGAACACCGGCCGCAGCAGCGGGAACGTGATCGACCAGAACGACCGCCACGGTCCGGCGCCGTCCACCCGGGCGGCCTCCAGCAGCTCACCGGGCAGGCTCTTCAGACCCGCCAGCACCGACACCGCGATGAACGGGAACGAGTGCCAGACGATTACCAAGGTCAAGATGGAGAAGAACGACAGCGGCGCGTTGAACCACCCGTAGCCGGTCCAGTCGGACCGTCCGAACAGAGCAGACGACAGACCGTCAGGCAGCGCGTTGAACAGCCACGTAACAAGCCCGTTCGTGTCGTCGAAGATCCACTTCCAGGTGATCGTGCCGGTCAGCGCGGGCGTCGCCCAGGCCAACAGGACGCAACCGCCGACGAAAGAAGCCATCCGGCGACCCAGCCGATGCAGCAACAACCCGACGAGCGTCCCCAGCACCATGGTCAGGACCACATTGGCCACCGCGAACAACACCGTATTGCGCAGGACGGTATGGAAGAACGGGTCTGTCAGGATCTCGCGGTAGTTCGCGAGCCCGGCGAACGGCCACGGTCGCTGGCCGCGCACCTGGCGCACGCTGTCGAGGTCGTACAGCGACATCACCACGACCTGGCCCAGCGGCCAGAGCAACAGCGCGGCGATGACCACCAGACAGGGGAGCAGCAGGAGGTACGGAACCCGGCCCGCCCCCCGGCGGAAGGAGCGAGCCGGGGGAGCGGGCCGGGCCGGTGCGTCAGGGGCGACGCGGGTCGACGTCGTCACTTGGCGTTGAGAATGCTCTCGATCTCGGCGGCCGCGTCG
Source organism: Asanoa ishikariensis (assembly GCF_900107455.1). Classification (GTDB taxonomy): domain Bacteria; phylum Actinomycetota; class Actinomycetes; order Mycobacteriales; family Micromonosporaceae; genus Asanoa; species Asanoa ishikariensis. The sequence goes on from NZ_FNQB01000001.1 coordinate 2,073,224, forward strand.
GTCGTCGCCTGGTCGACCGTCTTCTGGCCCTTCATGACCGCGCTGTTCATCGCCTGTGTCACCGTCTTGGTGCGGCTGACCTCGACCCACTTCGGCGTCATCGGCGTGAGCTTGGTGCTCTTCATGCTCGCCGCGAAGGCCGCCATGATCTTGTCGTCGTTGTAGCCGCTGCCGACCAGGTCGGAGTAGACGGGGAAGAACTTCAGGCTGTCGGCGTACTTCTTGTTGTTCTGCTTGTCGAGCAGCACCGTCATGTAGTCCCAGGCCACGTCCTTGACCTTGCTGTCCTCCCAGATCGCGATGTCGGACCCGCCGGCGAACGCGGGCGACTCACCACCGGTCGGCCCGGGGATCGGGAACGTGCCCCAGACCTTGTCCAGGTTGGGGTCGGCCTCCAGCATCGCCGCCTGCTGCCAGCTTCCGCCGAACGCCATGGCCGCCTTGCCGGTGGCGAACTGGGTACGCGCGTCGACCTCGTTCCAGGCCGCCGCCGCGGAGGGCGCCACCTTGTGCACGGTGACCAGGTCGGTCCAGAACTTGACCGCCTGGCGCGCCTCCGCCGAGGTGTAGCCGGACTTCCACGTGCCGCCGTTGTCGGTCGCGATCTCGCCGCCCGCTCCCCAGAGGAACGAGTAGAACGGCAGCTCGGAGTTGCCCGGCACGGCGATGCCGTAGGTGCCCGGCTTCTTCGCCTGCACGGCCTTGGCCACCGTCACGAGCTCGTCCCAGGTCTTCGGCGGCTGTACGCCCGCCGCCTGGAACCAGTCGGTCCGGTAGTAGATCGCGCGCACGCCGGCGTACCAGGGAATGCCGTACTGCTTGCCGTCGAGCTGGGCGTTCTTCACCAGGTCCGGCAGGATGTCCTTGCCCGGTGCCCAGCCGGCGAGCCGGTCGGTCACGTCGCTGAGTGCCTCTTGCTGCGCCCAGCCCTGCGTCTCGGTGTTGCCGAGCTCTGTGACGTCGGGGCCTTCGCCGCCGGCGAGCGCCGCCTGGAACTTCTTCGGTGCCTCGAGCCACGGGATGTACTGCACGACCACGTCGGTGCTCGGGTGCTTCTGCTTGAACTCCTGCTCGACGCCGTCGAGGAAGGTGTTCTGCGCGTCGCCGCCCTCACCCATCATCCAGACGGTGAGCTTGGCCGGGTCTGCCGCCTTGTCATCATTGCCGCTATCGTCGCTGCCGCAAGCGCTCGCGAGCATCGCGGCCGTCAGGATCACCGTGACAACCTGGAACGGTTTCCGCCTCGTCTTCACGACGCATTCCCTTCCGCGATGGGGGTTCGGGGGATGTAGGTAACCTTCTTCGCGGCAGACTAGTACGAAAATTTCTTTTACGACAGTGGTGTACGTCGTTTCCTGGTCACCAAGGTCGCACACACGAAACGGGCGCCCCGAAGGGCGCCCGTCTTCAGTTACCGTGCGTCAGTGGCGGACCCGACGGCGGCCACGGCCGTACATGCTCACGGTCAGCAGCACGCCGACGGCGGCGAGAGCGATCTGCAGGAGCAGCTCGCGCCAGTCGATGAAGCCCCCGGTGTCGGCGAAGCCGCCGGCGCGGGCGATCGCGGAGCCCAGCAGTGCGGCTACGACACCGATGACCAGCGTCAGCCAGATCGGGATGTTCTGGCGGCCGGGCACGACCAGTCGGCCCAGCGCACCGATGATCAGACCGACGATGATTGCGGTGATGATTCCACCTGGGGTCATGGCCCTTCCTCCTCCTCGGGGGGTGTGTGACAACCCGTGAATTCCCGAGGCGGTCGAACGCCAAACCGGATCCATCCTCCTGACGGAAGGTTTATTTCACCGACGGCAAAGATTCGGGTGCGGCAGCGCGCCGGAGCCGGGCCGCGTCGACCAGGGCAGCGTCCATTGTCGAGAACGCCATCTTCGGCGGGTCGGCCAGATCGAACCAGGTCAGGTCGGTCGACTCGGCCGGGTCGAGCCGGATCGCCGACACGTCCAGGGTCGCGAAGTAGAAGCAGTCCAACACCGGCAGGAGCTCGTTCTGGAACTCGTACGCGCCGACGTACATGCCGATGAAGCCCGTGATCTGGACCTCGACACCGAGTTCCTCGCGCCCTTCGCGGACCGCCGCGGCCAGTGGGTGCTCGAAGCCGTCGCAGAACCCGCCCGGCACCTCCCACAGCCCGGCCATCGGGTCGATCGCCCGGCGCAACGCCAGGAACCGGCCCGCGTCGTCGACCACGATCAGGCTCGCCGTCGGGCGCGCGTTGACGTAGAGCTGGTAGCCGCAGGACGGGCACGCGGTCGGCGGGCGGCCGGCCAGCGGCGAGCCACACCGTGCGCAGAAACCGGCGGACGGCCCGGACGCGAGCGGCGCGGGCGCCGAACCGGAAACCGGCGGCGCGGCCGCCGAGCCGGTCACCGAAGGCGCGGCCGCCGAGCCGGTCACCGAAGGCGCGGCTGCCGAGTTCGACAAATGCGGCGCGAGTGCCGAGTCCGAGGACTCGGCGGTCACTTCTTCGCGGCCTTGATCTCGGCGGGCGAGTCCGAGGTGGACAGGGCGGCGATGAAGGCCTCCTGCGGCACCTCCACGCGGCCGACCATCTTCATCCGCTTCTTGCCTTCCTTCTGCTTCTCCAGCAGCTTGCGCTTACGGGTGATGTCACCGCCGTAGCACTTGGCCAGCACGTCCTTGCGGATCGCCCTGATCGTCTCGCGGGCGATCACCCGGCTGCCGATCGCGGCCTGGATCGGCACCTCGAACTGCTGCCGGGGGATCAGCTTCTGCAGCTTCGACGCGATGTTGACGCCGTAGTTGTAGGCCTTGTCCTTGTGGACGATCGCGCTGAACGCGTCGACCGCCTCGCCGTGCAGCAGGATGTCGACCTTGACAAGGTCGGAGTGCTGCTCGCCGGAGGGCTCGTAGTCGAGGCTCGCGTAGCCCTTCGTGCGGCTCTTGAGCTGGTCGAAGAAGTCGTAGATGATCTCGGCCAGCGGCAGCGTGTAACGCAGCTCGACGCGGTCGGTCGAGAGGTAGTCCATGCCGAGCAGCGAGCCCCGGCGGCCCTGGCACAGCTCCATGACCGCGCCGACGTAGTCGTTGGGCGTCAGGACCGTCGCCCGTACCACCGGCTCGTAGATCTCGGCGACCCGGCCGACCGGGAACTCGCTCGGGTTGGTCACCGTGAGCTCGGAGGCGTCGTCCATCGTGACCCGGTAGACCACGTTGGGCGCGGTGGAGATCAGGTCGAGCGCGAACTCGCGCTCCAGCCGCTCGCGGATGATCTCCAGGTGGAGCAGGCCGAGGAAGCCGACACGGAAGCCGAAGCCGAGCGCGGCACTCGTCTCGGGCTCGTAGACCAGCGCGGCGTCGTTGAGCTTGAGCCGGTCGAGGGCGTCGCGCAGCGCCGGGTAGTCGGAGCCGTCGATCGGGTAGAGACCCGAGTAGACCATCGGCCGCGGGTCCTTGTAGCCACCCAGCGCCTTCGTGGCCGCCCGACCGTTGATCGTGACGGTGTCACCGACCCGGGACTGCCGGACGTCCTTCACGCCGGTGATCAGGTAGCCCACCTCGCCGACACCGAGCGCCGGCGACTTGACCATCTCGGGCGAGATGACGCCGATCTCCAGGAGCTCGTGCACGGCACCGGTGGACATCATCTTGATCCGGTCGCGGGCTTCGATCTTTCCGTCGATCACCCGGACGTACGTGATCACGCCGCGGTAGATGTCGTACACGGAGTCGAAGATCATCGCTCGGGCGGGCGCCGCCGCGTCGCCGACCGGCGGGGTGAACTGCCGGACGATCTCGTCGAGCAGGTGCGCCACGCCCTCGCCGGTCTTGCCGGAGACCCGCAGGCAGTCCTCCGGCCGGCCGCCGATCAGGTGGGCGAGCTCCTCGGCGTACTTGTCGGGCTGCGCCGCCGGCAGGTCGATCTTGTTGAGCACCGGGATGATGTGCAGGTCGTTCTCGAGCGCCAGGTAGAGGTTGGCGAGCGTCTGCGCCTCGATGCCCTGCGCGGCGTCGACCAGCAGCACGGCGCCCTCGCAGGCGGCCAGGCTGCGCGACACCTCGTACGTGAAGTCGACGTGCCCCGGAGTGTCGATCATGTTGAGGACGGCCTGCTCGCCGGTCTGCTCACCCTGGCGCACGGTCCACGGCATCCGGACCGCCTGCGACTTGATCGTGATGCCGCGCTCGCGCTCGATGTCCATGCGGTCCAGGTACTGGGCACGCATCTGGCGCGGGTCGACCACCTCGGTCAACTGCAGCATCCGGTCGGCCAGCGTCGACTTGCCATGGTCGATGTGGGCGATGATGCAGAAGTTGCGGATGCGCGCCGGGTCGGAGGAGCCAGGCTGGTTGGCGCCGGGGTCGAGCGTCGGTGGCACGGTGGTCCGTTCTGGTCGGCAGCGGTCAAGGTCGCTCTCTATGCTCCCATGTCCAATTGGGTTGGCCGGCAGGGCGCGGTCCGGCAGCATGCTGGCCATGCTCGCGCCACCGCCGTTCGCCTACGACGAGACCGCCCGCCGGCCGTCCTGGGCGGCGCTGTCCGCCGACCTGCGTGCCGCGATCGAGGGCCGGCTCGGCGCGCCAGTGGTCGCCGACTGGCCGGCCGGGGCCGGCTTCACCAGCGGCTTCGCCGCGCTGCTCGAAACGGCCGCGGGGGACCGGGTATTCGTCAAGGCCGCTCGCTCCGCCGACCAGCGGCATCTTTGCGACTGGTACGCCCACGAGGTGCTGGTCTCGGCCGTCCTCCCGGCGGCCGTGCGGGCACCCCGGCCGCTCTGGACCCTGGCGACGTCGGACTTCTTCGTGCTGTGCGCGGAGGCGGTCCCGGGCCACACCCCGGCGCTGCCCTGGTCGCCCGCGGAGCTCACGGCGACCCTGGACACGTGGGCCGAGGCGGCCGCCGCCCTGGCCGACCCGCCCCAGGCCCTGCTCGACCTGCGCCTGCCCGCGCTGGCGACGATGCTCGCCGACGAGTTCGGCGGCTGGCGCTGGATGGTCGAGGGCCGGGTGCCGTTGCCGCCGTCGGCCGAGCCGGCCCGTGACCGCATGCCCGCGCTGGCCGCCCTGGAGGCGGAGGCGCCGGCGTTGGCCGCTCCCGTCGGCCGCGAGTTGATGCACTGCGACCTGCGCCTCGACAACGTCATCATCGACGGCGCCGGCCGGGCCTGGCTGTGCGACTGGAACTGGCTCTGCCACGGACCCGCCTGGTTCGACACGGCCGTCCTGCTGATCACCGCCCACGCGGGCGGCCTCGACGCCGACAAGCTCTGGTCCGACCACCCGACGTCGGCCGACGCCCCTGAGGGCGCCCTGGACGCGGCGTTGGCGGCGCTGTCCGGCTACTTCCTGACGCGTGGGGCCGCCCCACCCAACGACGCGGCGCCCACGGTCCGCGCCCACCAGACCTGGCATGGCGAGGTGGCGCTGGACTGGCTCTACGCCCGGCAGGGCTGGACGTAACCCACCCGAGGGGATATGTGCCGATTGGTGGCCGGCGGCGGGCTCGGGCGTGGGCTGTGGGCACGTGGTTGCGTACTGTTGTGGGGTTCGTGGGGGCAGTGGCCGGCCAAGGGGCGTTTTGGCCCGTCAATGGGTTGCTGGTAGGCTGGCTTTTCGCGTGTGGCGACGTTCGCCTGCGCCCCATTCATTCAGAGAAGCAAGGACGAGGCTGTCGCGTGGCGAACATCAAGTCCCAGATCAAGCGCAACCGGCAGAACGAGAAGCGCCGTCTGCGTAACAAGTCGGTCAAGTCGTCGCTGAAGACCGCGATCCGCAAGTTCCACGAGGCGACCGCGGCCGGCGACACCGAGAAGGCCGCTGTGCTGATGCGTGACGCAACGCGCAAGCTGGACAAGGCTGTCAGCAAGGGCGTCATCCACAAGAACCAGGCGGCGAACCGCAAGTCGGCCATCGCCAAGAAGGCCACCCCGGCTGCCGCCTGAGCTGTCGGATCAGCTTTCGCCGAGGGTCGGCCGCGCTAGCGGTCCGGCCCTCGCGGCGTTTCCGGCCGGGGTCGGCAGGCCAGCGCCGGCAACGTAGCGTGGGCGCATGACAGGGCGCCTTCTCTCGGTCAACACCGGTAGCCGCAAGATCACGGACTACGCCGACGGGCCTGGTGGGCAGACCGGCATCAACAAGCAGCCGACCATCGACCGGGTCACGGTGTCGGATGCTGGGGTCGATGGTGACTACATCGGCAATCGCCGTGTGCACGGGGGTCCGGACCAGGCCGTTTATGCCTATGCCGTCGAGGATGCTCGTTGGTGGGCCGACGAGCTCGGGCGTGAGTTGTGGGCCGGTGCGTTTGGGGAAAACCTCACCACCGAAGGCGTTGACGTCACCGACGCGCTGATCGGGGAGCGCTGGGCGATCGGGTCCGCGGTCCTCCAGGTGACCAAGCCGCGCGAGCCCTGCATGACGTTCGCTGGTTTTTGGGGTGTGCCTGACCTGATCAAGCGCTTCAGCAACCACGGCGCGCCTGGCGCTTATCTACGGGTGCTGACGCCCGGTCAGGTCGGTGTCGATGACACCGTCGAGGTGGTCCACCGGCCCGACCACGACGTCACCATCGGCCAGATGTTCCGCGCCTTCAACGGCCACCCGGAGCTGCTGCCGAGCCTGCTGGCCGCGACAGACATCCCGGAACCCCTGCTGTCGAGGATCCGCCGCCGCGTCGGCGCCTGATCGGCGCTCCAACGCTCTGCGCCGGCCCACCGCGGACGTGGCAGGGCCGGGCCCCCAAGGGCCTGGCCCGGTGTCCGGCGGGAGCAACGGTCGTGCCCCCGGCGGACCCGGGCCAGGTTGATGTTCCTAATGAACTAGCGGAGCCAGGGGACGTTGCGGTCGAGGAGGCCGCGCGTCTTGAGCTCCTTGCGCAGCGGGATCTCGTCGTCGATGTAGCCGTCCCAGTTGATGCCCCAGTAGTTCGCCGTGTGGGTGCCCTCGCCCAGCAGCTGGCGCTGCACCGGCGTGCGGTTCTGCCACCACTGCGACGCCAGGTCGGGGTGCAGTTCGTCCAGCGGGCGGATCCACCGGTACGTGTAGCCGACGAACAGCATCTTCCGCGTGATGGTCGACAGGTTCGTCGAGCGCGAGTGCCACTGGCGGCGGTCGAAGATGAACGCGTCGCCGGGGTTCGCGGTGATCTCGACCGTGCCCTCAGGGTCCGGGTTCTGCACCGTCAGGTCGGCCGGGCGCGGCAGCGAGTTCAGCAGGTGGCTGCCCGGGATGACCTTGGTCGCGCCGCGGCCGTTCTCCGAGAGGTCGGAGAGGACGTACGCCACCTTCAGCGAGAACATCGGGCGCGGGAGGTTCGGGTCCATCGTCTCCGGGTCGGAGTTCTGGCGGTACCCGTCCTGGTGCCAGCCCCAGTACGGCTTCTCCGGCTCGAGCGCCGGCGGAGTGACGTCGAGGTGGTTGTGGTGCGTGTAGATGTTCCAGCCCGCGAGGCCCCACATGTACGGGAACGCGACCGGGTGGGTCAGCAGCTCACCGAACAGTTCGTCGCGGTCGAGGAAGCCGAGCAGGTGGAGGGTGCCGTCCTTGGTGGTGTTGCCGGCGGCCTTCTCCTCGGCGTACACCCGGTCGACCGCCTCTTCGAGCGCGGCCCGGTGGTCCTCGGTCAGGACGTTGCGCAGGAGCATGAAGCCCTGCTCGTGGAACTCCTTGCGGTCGACCTCGCTGATCGGCTCATAGCCGGTGCGGCCTCCGTAGTCGAACACGTGATTTCCTCCTCGTGACGTCGCTCGGGCCGTCACCTCGACCGGTCGTTCGGGCCGTCTTCGGCCCTGCATAACGCAAAATCTGAAGAGATTTCGCGCACCCCGGCGATGCTAGAGGGGTCCGTCACGCCGACAACACTTCTCTCGGCCGGAGATTCACGGCGATCGGCGGATCGGCACGATATGGAGGGGCGTCATTACGGCGGGCGATGGTAGGTCACCCTAAATGCGCGTAAATCAGGCGCAAGATCGTACGGAAAGTGAGATAGAACTCAGTTCGCACGTGGTGAACGATCGGCGATTCGCGGTCAGGCGTCCGCGAAGACCTCGGCCTGGACCTGGCTCGTGCCCGCGCCGTCGACCTTCGACCAGCGGCCGCCGTCGGCTGACCATTCCAGGCCGGCGAACCGGACCGTCTTGACCCCGTGGTCGGTGGCGTGCGAGACCAGCCAGTGCGCGTAGCGCCAGCCTGCGGTCGCGTCAACGGCGGCCACCGCGAACCCGGCGCCCTCGGGCACCGTCTCGACCCTGCCCCAGTCCAGGTTGAGCACCTTGGTCAGTGAGGTCGCGGCCAGTACGCCGCGCATCAGCGGCTCGCCGGGGACCGTGCAGGCGACCGCGCCGGTCGCCCGGCCGAGCAGCGCCGCGGCCAGCACGCCGGCCTCGTCGGACCACTTCTCGTAGGCCTCCGGGTACGCCGACCGCTGCACCGCCTGGGCCGCGTCGGTGACCCGCATGTCCTGCCAGCCGCGCACCTTCTTGAGGCCGGTGTAGAACTTGCCCGCCGCGTACCGCGGATCGCGGATCTGCTCCGGCTTGCCCCAGCCCTGGCTCGGCCGTTGCTGGAAGAGCCCGAGCGAGTCACGGTCGCCGCCGGGCAGGTTCTCCAGCTTCGACTCCTGGAGGGCCGTCGCCAGCGCCACCACGACGCCGCGCTCCGGGACCTTCCGGCGTACGCCCACCGCGGTGATCGTGGCGGCGTTGGCCATCTGGGCGGCGTCGAGGGTGACCGGCGGGCTGTCGTCGCCGGCGCGCACGGTGCAGTCGCGGGACGGCGCGGGCAGCGAGATGTCAGGCGCCTTGAAGTCCTGCTTGCTCAGCCAGACTGCGAACGCCGCGACCAGGAAGAGCGCGACGATCCCGACAACAACGCCACGACCTCGCACCGACACCTCCGCGCTCCTGTTGTGGCAAAGGTTACGACGACAGCGCGAAACCGGGAAACGACGACGCGGCTATGTGGCCTTAACCGGGGATCCAGGCGGGGTCGCGCTTCTCCCGGAAGGCGGCCACGCCCTCGCGGCCTTCTTCGGAGAGGAAGTAACCGACGGAGCGCGCGCCGAGCTCCGCCGCGTCCTCCCGGACCGAGGCCAGGGGCGCGCGGGTCAGCAGCTCTTTCGTGCCGGCGAGAGCTCCGGGCGCGCCGCGCACCAGGGCGGCGCAGTACGAGCGCACCGTGGCGTCCAGCTCCTCGGCGCCCACGGCGGCGGTGGCCAGCCCGATCTCGACCGCCCGTGCGCCGTCGAACAGCTCGCCCGTCAGGTAGAGCGCCTGTGCGGCCCGCGGAGAGAGCCGGCGGAGCACCGTCGACGAGATCACCGCCGGGATCACCCCGAGCCGGACCTCCGTGAAGGCGAACGTCGCCTCCGTCGCGCAGATCGCGATGTCGGCCGCGGCGACCAGGCCGAGCCCGCCGGCCCGGGCGGGGCCGCCGATCCGGGCGACGACCGGCTTCGGGCACTCGACCACGGCGGCCAGCACGTCGCCGAGCATCCCGACCGGGACCTGTCCGGACGCGTACGCGGCCGCGGTCTCCTTGAGGTCGGCACCTGAGCAGAACACCGGCCCGGTGTGCGACAGCACCACCACCCGCACCGCGGGGTCGGCCACGGCCGCCGCCAGGGCGTCCAGCAGCTCGGTCATCAACGGCGTGGAGAGCGCGTTGCGGTTGTGCGGGCTGTCGAGGGTGAGGGTGGTTACCCCACGGTCGGTGTCGACCCGGACGAGAGTCATGTGGCGCACACTAGTGGAATGCCCGGTCCACTTCCCGACGGCGAAGCCGTGCCGTCCGACGGCGCGCTGCCCGACTCCGCGTTGCGTGCGGTCGGCGCGCGCGGCTTCGGCGTCTACGTGCACGTCCCGTTCTGCACCTCGCGGTGCGGCTACTGCGACTTCAACACGTACGCGCCGGGTGACCTGCCGGGCTGGCGCACCGACGGCTACGCCGACACCGTGCTGGCGGAGCTCGAGCTCGCGGCCCGGACGCTGGGCACCGCACCCGCGGTCGACACGGTCTTCGTCGGAGGTGGCACACCCACCCTGCTGCCCACCGACGACCTGGCCCGCATCCTGGAGGCGATCGACAAGACCTGGGGGCTCGCGCCGGACGCCGAGGTGACCACCGAGGCCAACCCGGAGTCGGTCACGCCGGAGAGCCTGCGCGCGCTGCGGGCCGCCGGCTACACCCGGATCTCGCTGGGCATGCAGTCGGTGGCGCCGGGGGTGCTGCGCGTCCTCGACCGCAAGCACTCGCCGGGGCGGGCGGCCCAGGCCGCCACGGAGGCGCGCGCGGCCGGCTTCGACCACGTCAACCTGGACCTGATCTACGGGACGCCGGGTGAGACCGCCGATGACTTCGCGGCCTCGCTGGCCACCGCGATCGGTGCTGGTGTCGACCACGTCAGCGCGTACGCCCTGATCGTCGAGGACGGCACCCGGCTGGCCACCCGGATCCGTCGTGGCGAGCTGTCGCAGCCGTCCGACGACGTGGCCGCGGACCGCTACCTGGCCGCGGAGGCGGCACTGAGCGCGGCCGGATTCGGCTGGTACGAGGTGTCGAACTGGGCCACCACGGCGGCCGGGCGATGCCGGCACAACCTGCTCTACTGGACCGGCGGCGACTGGTGGGGCGTCGGCCCGGGCGCGCACAGCCACGTCGGCGGCGTGCGGTGGTGGAACGTCAAACATCCCGCCGGGTACGCGCAGCGCCTGGCCGAGGGCCACTCGCCAGGCGCCGGCCGGGAGATGCTGACCGCGCAGGACCAGCACACGGAAGACGTCATGCTGCGGCTGCGACTGGCCTCGGGGTTGCCGCTGGACGTGCTCGACCCGGCCGGCCGGCTGGCCGCGGAGCGGGCCCAGGCCGACGGCCTGCTGGAGCTCGACGGCGGGGTCGCGGTGCTGACCCTGCGCGGCCGCCTGCTCGCCGACGCCGTGGTCCGTGACCTGCTCGGCTAGAACGCGCCGAGCAGGTCACGAAACCGGGTACTACTTGATCATGTTGACGGACATCGGGTAGCGGTAGAGGTGACCCTCGTTGGCCTTGACACCCGCCACGATGCCGAAGATCACCTGGAGCACCAGCACGATGACGCTCGGGATGAAGAGCAGGCACCAGCTCACGAAAACCAGCACGAACGCGATGATCGACCACAGCAACTGGAAGTTGAGCGCCGCGACGGCGTGCGCCCGAACGGCCGGCGACTGCTGGCCCTTCGCCAGGTAGGCGACCAGCGGGCCCACGAAACCGAGGACGCCGAGGCTGACGAAAGCGCCGAGCGCGCCGCCGAGGTGCGCGACCAGTGCCCAGGTCTTCTCTTCACTGTTGGCGAAGCCCGCGGGGGCCGCGCCACCGTAGTAGCCGCCCTGCTGGGGCGGGTAGCCCCCGCCCTGGGGCGGGTAGCCGCCCTGCTGCGGCGGGTAGCCACCACCCTGCGGGGGATAGCCACCGCCCTGGGGTGGGTAGCCACCACCCGGCGGCGGGTAACCACCGGCGGGCGGGTAGGCGCCGCCACCGGAGGTGGGCGGCGGGTAAGCGCCGCCGCCCGAGGTGGGGGGCGGTGCGGAGTTGGGATCCGGGTAGCCCTCGCCGGGCGGCCGGGGTGGCTCAGTCATGCCTGCACCGTAGGGGTATCGATCAACCCGCGCCAGATGGGAGTTCTGACTTGTTCTGGACAGCTTGGCCACGGCAAACACCGATCATCGCCAGGTAGGCGGGTGCGTCGTAGACTGGCACTCGCTACAGTCGAGTGCCAAAGGGCTGGAGGGGGTGACGCATGACTCTCGATGACCGCAAGCTCGATGTGCTGCGGGCGATCGTCGAGGACTACGTCGCCACCCAGGAACCGGTCGGCAGCAAAGCCCTCGTCGAGCGCCACCAGCTGGGCGTTTCCCCCGCCACCGTGCGCAACGACATGGCGGTGCTCGAGGAAGAGGGCTACATCCGGCAGCCGCACACCAGCGCCGGGCGGGTGCCGACCGACCGGGGCTACCGGCTGTTCGTCGACCGCCTGTCGACGGTCAAGCCGCTGAGTCCGGCCGAGCGCCGGGCGATCGAGCGGTTCCTGGTCGGCGCGGTCGACCTCGACGACGTGGTGCACCGCACAGTGCGGCTGCTCGCGCAGATCACCCGCCAGGTCGCGGTCGTGCAATACCCCAGCCTGGCCCGCTCGACGGTCCGCCACCTGGAGCTGGTGCCGATCTCCACCACCCGGGTGATGGTGGTGATGATCGCCAACACCGGTCGGGTCGAGCAGCGCCAGGTGGAGTTGCCGACACCGCTCGACGAGACGCAGGTCACCACCCTGCGCCGGCTGACCAACGAGAAGCTCTGCGGCAGCAAGCTCTCCGACACTCCGCCGCTGGTGCAGGCGCTGGTCGACGAGGCTCCGGTGGAGCTGCGCGCGGCCACCGTGGCGCTCTCCACGACGCTGCTGGAGACGCTGGTCGAGCGGCACGAGGAGCGGGTGGCGCTGGCCGGCACGGCCAACCTGACCCGCGGTGGGCTGCTCGACTTCCAGGGCTCGCTGCGCCCGATCCTCGAGGCGCTGGAGGAAGAGGTCATCCTGCTCAAGCTGATCGGCGAGGTGGAGCCGATCACGCGGGTCCGGATCGGTGACGAGAACGAGATCGACAACCTGCGCGCCACGTCGATCGTGAGCGCCGGTTACGGCCCCGGTGTCACCATTGTCGGTGGTCTTGGTGTGCTCGGACCCACCCGGATGGACTACCCCGGCACCATCGCGACCGTGCGCGCCGTGGCACGCTACGTAGGCGAGATGCTGGCCCAGAACTGACACCACCCCCCACCTGATCACCGGCGGCCGGCACAAGCGAGACGACATGAGGACTCAGAACACAGTGGCCAGGGATTACTACGGGATTCTCGGCGTCGCCCGAGACGCCAGCGACGACGAGATCAAGCGCGCCTACCGCAAGCTGGCGCGTCAGTTCCACCCGGACGTCAACCCCGATCCCGCGGCGGCCGAGCGGTTCAAGGAGATCAACGCCGCGTACGAGGTGCTCTCCGACGACCAGAAGCGCCAGATGGTCGACCTGGGCGGCGACCCGCTCGCGCCGGGCGGCGGCGGGCCGGGCGGTGGCGCGGGCGGCAGCCCGTTCGTCGGGTTCCAGGACATCATGGACGCGTTCTTCGGCGCGGCCGGCGGCGGCGCGCGTGGCCCACGCCCGCGCACCCGGCCGGGCGCCGACGCGATCCTGCGGCTCGAGCTCGACCTGCTGGAGACCGCGTTCGGCGTCGAGGCGCCGATCACCGTCGACACCGCGGTGCTCTGCACCACCTGTGCCGGCGCCGGCACCGCGGCCGGCACCCACCTGGCCACCTGCGAGACCTGTGGCGGCCGTGGTGAGGTGCAGTCGGTCCAGCGCACCTTCCTCGGCCAGGTCGTCTCGTCCCGCCCGTGCACGGTCTGCCAGGGCTACGGCACGGTCATCCCGCACGCGTGCCCGACCTGCGCCGGTGACGGCCGCGTCCGCACCCGCCGCTCGCTGACCGTGAAGATCCCGGCCGGCGTCGAGGACGGCATGCGGATCCGGCTGGCCCAGCAGGGCGAGGTCGGCCCCGGTGGCGGCACGGCCGGCGACCTCTACGTCGAGATCCACGAGCGTCCGCACGACGTCTACTCCCGCAAGGCCGACGACCTGCACTGCCGGGTGACGGTGCCGATGACGGCGGCGGCGCTCGGCACCCGGCTGACCATCAAGACGCTCGACAGCGAGGAGACGGTCGACGTCAAGCCGGGCACCCAGCCCAACTCGACCCTGCGCCTGCGCGCCCGCGGCGTGCCGCACCTGCGCGGCGCCGGGCGCGGCGACCTCTACGTGCACCTCGACGTGCGCACCCCGGCCAAGCTGACCGCCGACCAGGAGCGCGTGCTGCGCGAGTTCTCCCGGTCCCGGGGCGAAGAGGTGGCCGAGCTGACCAAGCAGGGCGGCTTCTTCTCGCGCGTGCGCGACGCGTTCAACGGGCACTGACGCTTTGCGTCCGGCGTTGCAGTGAGCCGATCTCAGTTTTTGGTGGACGCGCTCCCTGCGGGCGACGAGTTCCTGCTTGACGGCCCCGAGGGGCGGCATGCCGCCGCCGTGCAGCGGATCGGCCCAGGCGAGGAGTTGCTTCTCGCCGACGGTCGGGGCGCGACGGCCGAAGCGGTGGTCACGGCCGCGGGCAAGAACGCGCTGACCCTGACGATCCGATCCCGGGCGTACGAGCCGGCCCCCGACCCCCGCCTCGTCGTGGTGCAGGGCATCGCGAAGGGCGACCGGGGCGAGCTGGCCGTGCAGGCCATGACCGAGGTCGGCGTCGACGAGATCGTGCCCTGGGCCGCGACCCGATCGGTGAGCCGGTGGCGGTCCGAGCGCGGCGACAAGGCCCGCGACCGGTGGATCGCGACCGCTCGCGAGGCGGCCAAGCAGTCCCGGCGCGCCTGGTGCCCGGCGATCGCCGGCGACCCCGACGAGTCGACCCGCACCGTCGCCGCCCGGCTGGGTGCCGCCGCGGCCGCGTTCGTGCTGCACGAGGAGGCCGCCACCGCGCTGGCGACGGCCGCGCTGCCGGCGCGCGGCGACGTGCTGCTCGTGGTCGGGCCCGAGGGTGGCATCGCGCCGGAAGAGGTCGCCGCGTTCGAGGAAGCGGGTGCGACACCGGTGCGGCTCGGGCCGACGGTGCTGCGCACCTCGACGGCCGGCGTGGCCGCGTTGTCGGTGCTGAGCGCCCGACTCGGCCGATGGGGTCCATAGATATGAGTTGACGGCCGGCACCCACGGGGGAAGGCGCCGGCCGTCCCATATACGAGACCACATCACCCGGTCTTCAGCAAGTCCGCCCTCCCCGTTCGGGCGAACGTCGAACGTGCGCCATTTGCCGACCAGGGCAAGATCGTCCTTAGCTCACAGATCGACCGTGGCGGTCAACTTCGGATCGGTCACCGAGGCCGCCGCCTCCACCCGGTATCCGCCCGGGACGGTCTGCCAGCCGCCGTCCGCCCAGACCTGGAACGTGCGCTCCGGCAACGGGATCCGCACGGTCACGGCCTCGCCAGGCTCGGCGGTCACGCCCGCGAAGCCGGCGAGCCAGCGGGCCGGCCGCACCGGGCCGCCGGCGGTGGTCGGGCCCACGTACACCTGGACGACCTCGCGGCCCGCCCGCGCTCCCGTGTTGCGGACGGTGACCACCGCGGAGCCGTCCTCGACCGTCAGCGAGTCCCAGGACCAGGTGGTGTAGCCGAGCCCGTGGCCGAACGGGAAGAGTGGCTCGGCGGTCCAGCCGCGGTAGCCGATCAGCACGTCCTCGGCATAGGTCAGCGTGCCGTCGGTCGGCGTGGTGGACAGCACCGGCAGGTCGGCCATCGCCCGCGGCCAGGTGGTGGGCAGCCGGCCGCCCGGCTCGGCGACCCCGAGCAGCACGTCTGCCAACGCGGCACCGGCCTCCTGCCCGGGGAACCAGGTGAGCAGCACCGCGGCCACGTCGTCGACCCAGGGCATCAGCACCGGCGAGCCGGCGTTGACCACGACCACCGTGCGCGGGTTGGCCGCCGCGACCCGGGCGACGAGCTCGTCCTGCCGACCGGGCAGGGCCAGCGTGGTGCGGTCGAAGCCTTCCGACTCGACCTCCTCCGTGGTGCCGACGACCACGACCGCGACGTCGGCCTCCGCCGCGACGCGGGCCGCCTCGGCCAGCAGCGTCTCGTCGTCGGCGACCGGGCGACCGTGTCCGAGGGTCAGCGTCACGAAGCCGTGCCGGCCCGGGTAGATCCGGTGCGTCAGCACGACCTCGACCGGCTTGCCGGCGACCGCCTCGATCGGGAAGCGCCGCTCCACCGGGGTGAGGAACGCCGTCGTCAGCGGGTCGTCGCCGGTCCAGTAGACGGGCTCGTCCAGGAGCGTCTCGCCGCCGACCTGGAACACCAGGTCGCCGAAGCCGTTGGCGGCGAGCTGGTGGGTGCCGGTGACCGACGGGGTGAACGTCGCGGAGATCTCGACGGTGGCGGCCGCGGCCGGGTCGACGCCGTCCGGCAACTCGCCCATCCAGCGCACGTCGGCGGCGTCGATCGACGACTCGTAGAGCGCGGTGCCGGCGGCGTCGCGCAGCGTGGTGGTGACCGGGGTCCACTCCAGACCGGTGGCGGCGGCGAGCTCCGGGCGCGGGTCGGCGCCGACGGCGTAGACCACCTCGGTGTCCGGCAGCGCGGCGGTCAGCCCCGCCAGCGGGGAGATGATGTGCCTCGGCAGCACCCGGGCCGAGCCGCCGCCCTGGATCCGGGCGTCGTCGGCGAGGGCGCCGAACACCGCGACCCGGCGCAGCGCACCGGCGTCCAGCGGGAGCACGTCGGCGTTGCGGGCCAGCACGAACGAGCGGGTGGCGATCTCCCGGGCCGCGCCGTCGAGGTCGAGGCCGGTGGTCACCTCCGAGTCCGGCACGGCCGGCGCCACCCGGTCCCAGGCGCCGACGCGGCCGGCGAGCAGCAGGATCCGGCGGACCTTGTCGTCGATCAGCTCCTCCGCCACGTCTCCGGCGCGGACGGCCGCGAGCAGCTTGTCGCCCCACGGCGCGGCGAACGCCGGCATCACCACGTCGAGGCCGCCGTTCGCGGTCGGCACCGTGGTGCGCGCGGCGGTCCAGTCGGAGACGACCGCGCCGTCGAAGCCCCACTCGCCCTTGAGCAACCCGTTGACCAGGTCGTCCTGCTCGGTCATCGGTGCGCCGTTGACGCCGTTGTAGGCGGCCATCAGGCTCCACACGCCGGCGGCGACGATCCGCTCGAACGGCACGAGGTAGAGCTCACGCAGCGCGCGCTCCGAGACCCGGACGTCGACGGTGAACCGCTCGGTCTCGGAGTCGTTGGCGACGTAGTGCTTGACCTGCGCGCCGACGCCCTGCTGCTGGAGCCCGGCCACGTAGCCGAGGCCGATCTCGGCGGTCAGCAGCGGATCCTCCGAGTAGCACTCGAAGTGCCGGCCGGCCAGCGGGCTGCGGTGCAGGTTGACGGTCGGCGCGAGCAGGATGTGGATGCCCCGGGCGCGGCACTCCTGGCCGAGCACCCGGCCGGCCAGCAGGGACAGCGCGGGATCCCAGGTCGCGGCGAGCGCGGTCGGGCTGGGCAGCGCGATCGATGGGTGATCCGGCGACCAGCGCACGCCGCGGACGCCGATCGGGCCGTCCGACATCGTGAGGTTGGCCAGGCCGATCTCGGGCACGGCCGGCAGTCGCCAATAGTCCTGACCAGTGAGAAGTCGGACTTTGGTCTCGAGGTCGAGGGTCGCGAGAGCGCTCTCTATCGCGGCCCGATGCGTCGTGTCCACCACGCCGGACATCATGCCCTATCCCTCGCGCCCTACGATCGCCCTCGTGACTGACTGCCTGTTCTGCCGCATCGTGGCCGGTGACATCCCCGCGACCGTGGTCCGCGAGACGGACACCACCCTGGCCTTCCGCGACATCGACCCGAAGGCCGCGGTGCACGTGCTCGTCGTGACCAAGGAGCACTTCGTCGACATCGCCAGCCTCGCGCAGGCCGACCCCGAGCTCACCGGTGACCTGATGGAGACGGCCGCGGTCGTCGCCGAGACCGAGGGCCTGCTCGCCGACGGCTTCCGACTGATCTTCAACACCGGCGCGTACGGCGGCCAGGAGGTCGACCACGTGCACGCGCACGTGCTGGGCGGCGAACCGCTCGGCCCGATGGTCTGCAAGTGAAGGCGCTCGACCGACTGGTCCGCCAGGCGCAGGTGCGCGGCCGCATCCCGGCGCTGTCGGCCGCCGTGCACCGCGCCGACCGTCCGCTGTGGACCCTCGCGGTCGGCGCGGAGCCCGAGGCCGCCTTCCGGATCGGCTCGGTCACCAAGACGTTCACCGCGGTGCTGGTCATGCGGGCCCGCGACGACGGCCTGCTCGACCTCGACGACCCGATCGGCCGGCACCTCGACGTGCCCGCGCACGGCGACCTGACCATCCGCCGGCTGCTCTCGCACACCAGCGGCATCCAGCGCGAGCCGTACGGCGACGTCTGGGACACCCTGGTCGCCCCGGACGCCTCTCGGCTCGTCGCCGACCTGGAGCGGGCCGAGCGGGTGCTGCCGCCGGCCCGCCGCTACCACTACTCCAACCTGGGTGTGGCCCTGCTCGGCCTGATGGTGGCCCGGCTGCGCGGCGGCACCTGGGGCGAGGTGCTCGCCGCCGAGGTGCTCCGGCCGCTCGGCCTCTCCGGCACCTCGGTCGCCCGTCCGGTCAGCGCGACCACCGGCTACCTGGTCGACGCCTACTCCGACGCGGCCCGGCCCGAGTCGCCGCTGGACTTCGGTGCCGTCGGCCCGGCCGCGCAGCTCTGGAGCACCGCCGCAGACATGGCCAAGTGGGCGGCGTTCCTGGCCGACCCGGCCACCGTCGACCCGGCGGGCGCGGTGCTGCGGCCCGCGACGATCGACGAGATGAGCTGGCCGGTGACCACCACCGACCAGGGGCTCTGGGCGGTCGGCTTCGGGCTCGGGCTCATCCTTGTGCCGCGCGGCGACCGCGTGGTGCACGTGGGGCACGACGGCGCGATGCCCGGCTTCCTGGCCGGCGTCTACGGGCGGCCCCGGGCCCTGGCCGGCCAGTCCGGCCCGGCGGGCTTCGGCGCCGCGGTGCTGGGCGCGTCGGGCACGGCCCTGGAGACCGTCGAGCTGCCGCACCAGTTGCTCACGGCCGCCGCCGACGGCGACCCGGCGGAGATCGCGCCGTGGACGCCGGGCGAGCCGGCCCCGGAGCAGTACCGGTCGGTGCTCGGCCGGTGGTGGGGCGAGGGCTTCGAGCACATCTTCAGTTGGCACGACGGTGCGCTGCGCGCCCGCGGCGCCGGTGACCCGGTCGGCCGGCCGTCGGCGGCGTTCCGGCCGTCGGCCGACAATCCGGACATTCTCCGTACCGTGTCCGGTCGTGAGGTCGGGGAGTTGCTCCGGTTGACCCGCGACGCCGACGGGCGCGTGGTCCGGATGCACTGGGCCACCTACCGGTTCACCCGGGACCAGCAGACGTTCGAGGGGCAGTCGTTCACCGTGTGAGCACGTGCCCTGTGTGACGCGGCAGAAATGCACGCGGTGGCCACGGGGTTGAACCGATACGATTGACGCCTAACGACCGCGCGAGATGAGAGCAGGTGGCGCAGGGCCCACGGGTCCGACTTATGACCGGCACTCCACCCCCCGGACAGCCCCGGGTGCAGACCAAGATCACGGTCCCTGACCCGCAGATCATGGTCAATCTCCTTGGCGCAGGAGACGAGATCCTGCGGCTCGTCGAGCGCTCGGTCGCCAGCGACGTCCACGTGCGTGGCAACGAGATCACCATCACCGGTGCCCCTGCCGAGAACGCGCAGGCCGAGCGCCTGTTCACCGAGCTTCTGGAGCTGATCCAGAAGGGCGAGACGTTGACCACCGACGCCGTCCGCCGCACCGTCGGCATGCTCGAGCAGGGCACCGCCGAGCGGCCCGCCGAGGTGCTCACGCTCAACATCCTGTCCCGGCGCGGGCGCACCATCCGCCCGAAGACGCTGGGCCAGCGGCGCTACGTCGACTCGATCGACGAGAACACCATCGTCTTCGGCATCGGCCCCGCCGGCACCGGCAAGACCTACCTGGCCATGGCCAAGGCGGTCCAGGCGCTGCAGGCCAAGCAGGTCAGCCGGATCATCCTGACCCGCCCCGCGGTCGAGGCCGGCGAGCGGCTGGGCTTCCTGCCCGGCACGCTCTACGAGAAGATCGACCCTTACCTGCGCCCGCTCTACGACGCGCTGCACGACATGCTCGACCCCGAGTCGATCCCGAAGCTGATGGCGGCGGGCACGATCGAGGTCGCGCCACTGGCCTACATGCGCGGCCGCACGCTCAACGACGCGTTCATCATCCTCGACGAGGCGCAGAACACGACGCCCGAGCAGATGAAGATGTTCCTCACCCGGCTCGGCTTCGGCTCCAAGGTGGTCGTCACCGGCGACATCACCCAGGTCGACCTGCCCGGCGGCACGACCAGCGGTCTCCGCCTCGTGCGGGAGATCCTCGACGGGCTCGACGACATCCACTTCGCGCTGCTGAGCAGCAGTGACGTGGTGCGCCACCGGCTCGTCGGCGAGATCGTCGACGCCTACGGCAAGTGGGACGAAGAGCGCGAAGCTCGCCAGGCCCAGGGTGTGCACGCGGTCCCCGGCCGGGGTGCCGCACAGGCGACCGGCGGCCGAGCCGGCCGGCGCCGATAGCTTTTCTTCCGAAAGAGGCAGTGTTGTCCATCGAGATCGCCAACGAGTCCGGCGTCACCGTCGACACCGACGCGGTGCTCGCCGTAGCCCGTCACGCCCTCGACGAGATGGGTGTCAACCCGCTCGCCGAGCTGTCCGTGCTGCTCGTCGACGTCGACTACATGACCGAGCTCAACCACCGGTGGATGGGCGGCGACGGTCCCACCGACGTGCTCGCCTTCCCCATGGACGAGGGCAGTGTCGACCACGGGCCGGGCGAGGTCAGCGGCAACGAGCCGGCGCTGCTCGGCGACATCGTGCTCTGCCCCGAGGTGGCGGCCAAGCAGGCGACGACCGCCGGCCACACGTCGGCCGACGAGCTGCACCTGCTCACCGTGCACGGGGTCCTCCACCTGCTGGGCTACGACCACGCGGAGCCCGACGAGGAGCGGGAGATGTTCGAGCTGCAGGCGCGGCTCCTGACCGGCTGGCGGGCGGCGCGGGCACGGTGATCCACTTAGCCGCCACCGCTGCCGCGATCCAACCGGGGCTGCCCGACATTCAGCTCCTCCTGATCGCCGCGGGGTTGGTCGTCCTGGGCGGGTTCTTCGCGATGACGGACGCCGCGCTCGGCGCGGTGTCCCCGGCCCGGGCCGGTGAGCTGGCGCGGGAGGGCGTGCGCGGTGCGCGCACCCTCCAGATCGTCGCCTCCGACGCGGTGCGCCACATCAACCTCCTGCTGCTCCTGCGGCTGCTCTGCGAGCTGACCGCCACCACACTGGCCGCACTGGTCGCGGTCGACACCTGGGGTGCCGGCTGGCGGGCGGCGCTGGTCACCGCCAGCGCGATGACCGTGGTCAGCTTCGTCGTGGTCGGCGTCGCGCCACGCACCATCGGGCGGCAGAACGCGTACGCCGTCGGTCGGGCCACCGCGCCCCTGGTGCGCTGGCTCGGCCGGGCGCTCAACCCGCTCGCCTCGCTGCTGATCCTGATCGGCAACGCGGTGACGCCGGGGCGCGGCTTCCGGGAAGGCCCGTTCGCCACCCAGGTCGAGCTGCGCGAGCTGGTCGACCTGGCCGAGCAACGTGGCGTCGTGGAGAGCGGCGAGCGCCAGATGATCCACTCGGTGTTCGCGCTCGGCGACACCATCGCCCGCGAGGTGATGGTCCCGCGCACGGACATGGTCTGGATAGAGGGCACCAAGACGCTGAGCCAGGCGCTGGCGCTGTTCCTGCGCTCCGGCTTCTCGCGCATCCCGGTGATCGGCGAGAACGTCGACGACGTGCTCGGCATCCTCTATCTCAAGGACGTGATCCGGCGGCTGGACGGCGAGGACGAGGAGGACGTCCCGGTCGCGGACGTGATGCGCGACGCCACCTTCGTGCCCGAGTCCAAGCCGGTCGACGACCTGCTCTCCGAGATGCAGGCGGCGCGTACCCACCTCGTGGTCGTGGTCGACGAGTACGGCGGCACCGCCGGCCTGGTCACCATCGAAGACATCCTGGAAGAGATCGTCGGCGAGATCACCGACGAGTACGACAACGAGCGCCCCCCGATCGAGCACCTCGACGACGGCGCGGTCCGGGTCGCCGCCCGCGTGCCGGTCGAGGACCTCAGCGAGCTGTTCGACGTCGACCTGCCCACCGACGAGGTGGAGACGGTCGGTGGCCTGCTCGCCCAGGCGCTCGGCCGGGTGCCGATCCCGGGCGCCGAGGCGACCGTCGATGGCCTGCACATGGTGGCCGAGGGCGTGGTCGGCCGCCGCAACCGGATCGATACCGTACTGGTCCGACGGGCCCACCAGGACCCGGACGGAGCCAACGATGACAGTGACGAGAGGCAACACGCGGATGTTTGAGTCGCCCGACCTCGGGCCCCCCGCCCACCTAGACGCCGAGGACACCAAGCTGGTCACGCTGGCGCGTGGTGCCCGGGCGCGGGCCGGTGCGGTGGAGGGCGCCGCGGTGCGCGACCAGGACGGCCGCACGTACGCTGCCGCGACCGTCGCCCTGCCGTCGCTGACCATGACCGCGCTCCAGTTGGCGGTCGCCTCGGCGGCCGCCGCCGGCGCCACCAAGCTCGAGGCGGCCGCGGTGGTCACCGAGGCCAGCACGCTCGACGGCCCTGGCCACGCCGTGGTCCGCGACCTGTCCGCCGACGCGCCGATCCACGTCGCCGCCCCGGACGGCACCGTGCTCGGCACGGTCGCCGCATGAGCCCCGTGTACCGCGCCGGGTTCGGCTGCTTCGTCGGCCGTCCCAACGCCGGCAAGTCGACGCTGACCAACGCGATCGTCGGCCAGAAGATCGCGATCACGTCGAGCAAGCCGCAGACCACCCGGCACGTGATCCGGGCCGTCCTGCACCGCCCGGACTCCCAGCTCGTCCTGGTCGACACCCCGGGCCTGCACCGGCCGCGGACCCTGCTCGGCGAGCGGCTCAACGACCTGGTCCGGTCGACCTGGAGCGAGGTCGACGTGATCGGCCTCTGCATCCCGGCCAACGAGGAGGTCGGCCGCGGCGACCGGTTCATCACCGGCGAGCTGGCCGAGCTGAAGGCCACCGTGCTGGCCGTGGTCACCAAGACCGACCTGGTCGACAAGGCCACGCTGGCCCGGCAGTTGGCCGCGGTCGGCGAGCTGGCCGACTTCGCCGCGGTGGTGCCGGTCAGCGCCACCACCGGTGCTCAGATCGACACCCTGGTCGAGGTGATGACCGACTTCCTGCCGGAGTCGCCGCAGCTCTACCCCGACGACATGATCACCGACGAGCCGGAGGCGATCCTGATCGCCGAGCTGGTCCGCGAGGCCGCCCTGGAAGGCGTCCGCGACGAGCTGCCCCACTCGATCGCGGTCGTGGTCGAGGAGATGTTCGACGAAGGCTCCCTGACCAAGATCTTTGCCGACGTCTACGTCGAGCGGCAGAGCCAGAAAGCTATCGTGATCGGGGCGCAGGCGAGCCGGCTCAAGGACATCGGCATCCGCTCGCGCCAGGAGATCGAGGCACTCCTGGGTCGCCGGGTCTACCTCGACCTGCACGTCCGCGTCGCCAAGGAATGGCAGCGCGACCCCAAGCAGCTGCGCAAGCTGGGGTTCTGAGCTGGGAGGTCCGATGCGGCGGGTGCTGATCACGGGAGGCGCCGGCCGCATCGGCGGGTTGCTCAAGACCCGGTTGGCCGGCGACTACGCGGTGCGCTCGTTCGATGTCGCCGTCCAGGAGCCGGTGCCGGGCGTCGAGGCGATCCGCGGCGTGGTCGGCGACCTGGACGCGCTGGTCGAGGCGTGCGCCGGCGTCGACGTGGTGATCCACCTGGCCGGCATCGCGAGCGAGGCGCTCTGGGAGGACCTGGTCCGGGTCAACCTCGACGGCACGCGCACCGTGCTGGAGGCCGCGCGGTTGGCCGGCGTACCCAAGGTGGTCCTGGCCTCCTCGATCCACGCGTCCGGCTTCCAGCCGCCCACCACGACGCCGCTGCCGGCGACGTCCGCGCCCCGGCCGGACACCTACTACGGCTGGACCAAGGCGGCCATGGAGTCGCTCGGCAGCCTCTACAGCGACCGGTACGACCTGACCGTGTTCGCGGTCCGGATCGGCGCGTTCCAGCAGACACCCTGGTCGGAGGTCGACGTGCCGATCTGGCTGTCGCCCGACGACTGCGTGCGGCTGTTCCGCGCCCTGGTCGACACGCCCGTCACCGGCTTCCGGGTGGTCTGGGGCGTGAGCGCCAACTCCACGGGCTGGCTGGAGCTCGACGCTGAGGTCGGCTACGCGCCCACGGACGACTCCGACACCGTCGCCCACCTGGCCGCACCCAGCGACGATGCCGCGCACGCACACCTCGGTGGGGTGTTCTGCGCTGTCCCGCTCGGCAAGCCACTCTGGTGATGTGGGATTGCTCACCGGTGCCTGAGGTTTGATCGTGAAAGGCCTTGGGGTACGGCTTGACCCGATGCGGAACCGTTACATAGACCTGCTGCGCGCGGTGGCCATCGCGCGGGTCGTCGTCTACCACACGTCCGGCTGGACGCTGCTCTCGTTCGTACCCGCGATGTCGTTGATGTTCGCCCTCGGCGGTTCGCTGATGGCGTCCTCACTGGACCGGGCAGGGGTACGCGCGGTCGGTCGCCGGCTCCGCCGCCTGCTGCCGTCGCTGTGGGTGGTGTCCGCCATCTTCGTGCCGGCGATGTGGCTGACCGGCCTGGACGCGCACTGGAAGCTGCTGCTGTGGGTGGTGCCGCTGGCCGACCCGCCGGCCAACCACTGGGGCGCGCTGGCCCTGAGCACGATCTGGTACCTGCGCGACTACCTGTGGTTCGTGCTCGTCTCCCCGCTCGCGCTGTGGCTGTTCCGCCGCTCGCCGGTGCCGATGCTGATCGCGCCGTACCTGCTGCTGCTCGTCTTCGAGCTCGGCCTGCTGTCGGGCCCGCCGGTGCTGCGCGACTTCGGCCTCTACCTGGGCGCCTGGCTGCTCGGCTTCGCACACCACGACGGCCTGCTGCGCCGCTGGTCGCGCCGGACGCTGATGGTCGCGGCGGCGGTGTTCTGCGGCGTGGGCCTGGCCTGGATCCTGACCCACCCGGGCTTCCGGGGGTACGACCTCAACGACATCCCGCTCGGCAACGCGCTGTGGTCAGCGGGCGTGATCCTGGTGGCGCTGGGCTTCCTGCCCGCGACGGCCGACTGGATCACCCGCTGGGCCTGGTTCGACCGGTTGGTGACGCTGCTCAACTCTCGCGCGCTGACCATCTACCTGTGGCACATGCCAGTGGTCATCCTGGTCGCCGCGGTCGCGGCGCCGCTGGGGTACGAGGGCCTGCAGGCGGACCGGGTGGCAGTCCGGCTGGTCTTCGTGGTGCTGTTGGTCGCCGTCGCGGTGGCGGCGTTCGGCTGGGTCGAGGACCTGGCCGCGCGGCGCAGCCCGGTGCTCCTGCCCGGCGCCCGCCGCCGTCCTCCGCTCCCGATCCCGGTCTCGCCGGCACCGGCCCAGGCAGCGGCCCTCGCCGACCGCCCGGTGTTGGTCTGGCGCTGGGAGCAGACCGACACACTCGAGGAGCGCCGCCACGTCGCGGTGGTCTCCCGGTGGACCTCGGCGTCCGGCCCGCACGTCTGAGGAATGCCGGCTAGCAGGGATGCCACCGTCGCTCGGCGGGGTCATGGTGGTGGGGTGAACCTGCTCATCGTTGACGACAGCGAACGCTTCGTCCGGTCCGCTCGGCGGCTGCTGGAGCGGGAGGGCGCGGTGGTCGCGACGGCGGCGACGGGCGCCGAGGCGATCGCGGTCGCTGCGGCCCTTTCAGTCGATGTCTCCTTGGTCGACGTCCAGCTCGGCACCGAAAGCGGCCCCCGGGTCGCCGACGCGCTGGCCGCCCGAGGCCTGGGCGGCCGGATCCTGCTCATCTCGACCCGTGGCGCCGACGACCTGGCCGATCTGCTGGCCGGTTCCGCGGCGGTGGGCTTCGTGCCGAAGTCGGACCTGTCGGTGGCCGCGATCCGCGCTCAGGCCTGGAGGTAGCGGACCACGGCCAGCACCCGCCGGTGGTCGGCCGTGGTCTCCGGCAGCTCGAGCTTGGTCAGGATGCTGCGCACGTGCTTCTCGACGGTCCCCTCGGCCAGCCAGAGCCGCTCCGCGATGCCGGCGTTGGACCGCCCCTCGGCCATCAACGCGAGCACCTCGCGCTCGCGCGGGCTCAGCGGCGCCAGCGGGTCGACCCGGCGTCGGGTGTTGACGAGCTCGCGGACCAGGTCGGGGTCGACGACCGAGCCGCCGGCGGCCACCCGCTGCACCGCCTCGACGAAGCTCGCCACGTCGGTCACCCGGTTCTTGAGCAGATAGCCGACGCCGCCCTCGGCGCTGAGCAACTGGAGGGCGTGCTCGACGGCGACGTGCGCCGACAGCACGAGGACGCCGGTGCCGGGGTGCCGGGCGCGGATCGTCTCGGCCGCGGTCAGGCCGGCGGTGCGGTCGGGCGGC
This sequence comes from Asanoa ishikariensis, assembly GCF_900107455.1. Classification (GTDB taxonomy): domain Bacteria; phylum Actinomycetota; class Actinomycetes; order Mycobacteriales; family Micromonosporaceae; genus Asanoa; species Asanoa ishikariensis. The sequence continues at coordinate 2,099,397 of NZ_FNQB01000001.1, forward strand.
ATCCGGACGTCGAGGATGGCGATGTCGGGCTTGGTCTCGGCCACGAGGTCGACGGCGCCGGGTCCGTCGCCGGCCGTGCCCGCGACCTCGATGCCGGCCCGCTCCAGCAGCCCGGCCAGCCCTTCCCGGAGCAGCACGTCGTCGTCGGCGAGCACCGCCCGGATCACCATGATTGCCCCTGTTGTCGGACCGCGTACAGGCCGCACCATGGTACGCGTGCGAATGGGACTGCTCGGGCGCGTGCTCGTGGGCGCCGGTGTGCCCACGCTGGTCGCCGCCGCCGCGTTCGTGACGATGCTCGGCTCGATCTCCGACGTGCGCGACGCGCAGGGCCGGGTCGCCACCTCGCAGGAGGCGGTGATCGCGGCTGAGGGGCTGTCTCGAGCGGTCGGCGACGTCGCGCTGGCCCAACGCGGCCGGCTGCTCGGCGTCGCGGACAGCGCGTCGGCCGAGCTGGCCGCCGCCGACCGGGTGCGCGCACAGGCATCGGCGCTCGCGGAGTTGGCGCTCGAGGGCCCGGGGGAGCAGAGCCGGGTCGCCGACCTGACCGCCGCGTCCGACGCGTACCTCCGCCGTTCGCAGCGCGGTGCGGACCCGGCGGCGGTGCTGCTCGCCGCCGTCGACCACCGGCTCGACGCATTCCTCGCCCAGGAGCGGGCGGTCGCGGCCGAACAGGAGCGCGAGGCCTCGGCCGCGACCGCCCGCGCTGTCACCGCCGCCGGCATCGGGCTGGCCGCGTCGCTGGTCGCGTTGCTGCTGGTCGCCATCTACCTGACGCGTACCGTCTCGCTGCCGATCCGCCGCGCCGGCGTGGTGGCCGGCCGCTTCGCCGGGGGAGACCTCGACGCCCGGCTCCGCGTGACCGGCGTGGGCGAGGTCGGCGACCTGCAACGCGCACTCAACGCGATGGCCGCCGGGCTCGCCTCGGCCCGCGCGGAGCTCACCGCCTCACGGACCCGCATCGTCGCCGCCGACTTCCGGGCGCGGAGGTCGATCGAGCGCGACCTGCACGACGGTCTCCAGCAGCGGCTGGTGGCGCTGGCACTGGACCTGCGGGCGCTGAGCGCCGACACGCCGTCGGCGTTGCGGCCGCAGGTCGACGAGGTGACCGAGGGGCTCGTCGAGGCGACCGAGGAACTGCGCGACTTCGTGCACGGCATCCAGCCCGCCGCGCTGACCGACAGCGGCCTCGGCGCGGCGCTGCGGACGCTGGCCCGCCGGGCCGCCCTACCGGTCGAGGTGCGCGCCGACCTGGCCGACAGGTTGCCGGCCGACGTGGAGTCGGCCGCGTACTACTTCGTCTCGGAAGCCTTGACCAACGCGACGAAGCACGCCTCCGCGTCCTATGTGGAGGTCTCGGTGACCGTGGTCGCCGGCCTGCTGGAGGTGGTCGTCCGTGACGACGGTGTCGGGGGTGCGGATCGGTCGGCCGGCACGGGCCTGGTCGGCCTGGCGGACCGGATCGAGGCCCTCGGCGGGCGATTCACGCTGGTCAGTCCGCCGGGCGAGGGCACGACGCTGACCGCGACGATGCCTGGCCAGCGGGGTGGACCCGCTACCGGCTAGCCGGTAACGCGGATGGCGGCTGGCGTCGAAGCGTCGAGGGGGCCATCGGCGGGACGCTCTATCCATGACGACGCAGACGCTCCCGTACCCCATCGCATCGACTGCCCGACGTCACCGCGAGGTGCCCCCGTGGGCCCGGATCCTGCTCGGCGGCGGCGCGCTGTGGCTGGCCACCGTGGTCATCACGTTCGTCACGGGCAACGTCAACCTGGTGCCGACCATCATCCTGGTCGGCGCGTTCCTGGTCCCGGTCGCGTTCGTGGCGTGGGCCTTCAACCGCGCGGACGCGATCCTGACCCCGTCGAAGATCTTCACCGCCTTCCTGTACGGCGGCGTGCTGGGCGTCCTCGGCGCCTCGGTCCTGGAAGCGGCCTTCGTGCACAACACCTCGATGACCGGCTTCGTGGGCGTGGGCCTCATCGAAGAGGGCGTCAAGCTGCTCGTCCTGTTCCTGATGGCCCGCCACCTGGGCCGCTGGACGATGCGCGACGGCCTGGTGCTCGGTGCCACGGTCGGCTTCGGCTTCGCCGCCTTCGAGAGCGCCGGGTACGCGTTCCAGGCCCTGTTCAACGGCCAGCACGGCCTGTCCCTGCTCGGCGTGGTCGAGACGGAGCTGCTGCGCGGCATCCTGACCCCGTTCGGCCACGGCCTGTGGACCGCGATCGCCGGTGCGGCCCTGTTCGCGGTGGCCGCCCGCCGCGGCCGGGCGACGCTGTGGGCCCGCCCGGTCGCGTTGGCCTACCTGGCGGTGACGGCGCTGCACGCGCTGTGGGACGCGGCCGGCCTGGCGGCGGCGTGGCTCACCCTGCACCTGACCGGCACGCCGCAGCAGTGGACCCAGGCGCGGCAGGGGATCGCGGTAACCGCGACCCCGGCCCAACTCCACCTCGACGCGGTCCTGAGCTTCGCCCTCCCGGCCGTGGACGCCCTGATCGGCCTGGCGCTGGTGATCGTCCTGACCCTCCGGGTTCGCCGCCAGGAACGAGCCATGTTCTGACCGGCTTCGCCTAGCGCACCACCTCGTCGCGGGGGTGGTGCGCTTCCGGCCGTCAGCCCGCCTCTGGGGCGGGCAGGCCCCGGGCGGCATCGACCGACACGTGACGTGCCGGTCCTGGCCCTGCCACCAGCAGGCTGAGCGCCCACGCTGCCGGCACGACGAGCAGCACCGCACCCGGCAGGAACGTGATGCCGTCGGCGGGATAGCTGGTGCCCCCCAACGCGAACAGAATTGACGCCGCGAACTGGGACAGCACGATCGAAACGAAGAAGACAACGACCGAGACGGGCAGGCCCGCGACGAGGATGGCCGTCCGGACCGCCGCGTTGCGGCCCCTACGACGCGACCGAGGGTTGAACAACACGGCCACGACCGCGGCCGCGAAAGGCCCCGCGAGCGCGATGGGCACAAGCTGTGTCACCGCGAGATCTATGCCGCTGCCGGTAGCCGCACCACCGAGGCCGAGGAGCACGGTGGGTACGCCAATGAGCACGGCAACCCACCACCGGGAGAGCCGTCGGTCGACCGCCGCGGCCGCCGCAAGCCCTGACAGGACAGCGAACAGTGCGGGAACCATCGCCGTGGCGACGACGAGGCCCGGCGGCAGGAACGGGTGGTTGACCGTTGGCGTGCCCTGAAACAGCAGGAGCGGCCCACAGCACGCTCCCGTTATCGCGACGACAGCAAGCCGCCGCCGTGCCCGCACCACGTCGGCACGACCGCCCCCCATCCCGGGCTCGCTGCTGATCCACCACGCGACGGCAGCCGAGAGGGCCGCGACCACCAGAGCCACGCGAAGGTCAGGACTCGCGTCGCGCCCCAGAACCGAATCGCCACCGATGAGGAGGAGTACGAGAACGAAGGCCGCGAGCGGTGAGGCGTGCCGGTCGGCCGCCGCCAGCAGCAAGCTGGCCGCGGCGAGCAGGATGGCGCCCCAGCGGAGCTCGGCAACCCAGACAAAGAGCTCTCCGTCACCGCCCGGCATCGGTGCGGTCTGGCTGACCTTCGTCATCGCCGGCGTGAGCACCGCGACCGAATAGGCCCACGCGATCAAAGCGAGCGACATGCTCGTCAGCGCGCAGGCGAACAGGCCCCTCGACAGCGACACAGGCCTGGCGGGGTCCGCTGATGTCGGCAGGACGGGTTCGGTAGACGAAGCGTCGACGCGCGCACGACTCCCCGCGACCCCGTAGACGATGACGAGCACGGAGAGGAGGACGAACATCTCCGGATAAGGTCCGAGGATATTGGACACCACCCAGTTCTCTTCAGCCACGTACCGGTTCACCTCTGTGCCCGAGGTCTGCCCAGACAGGATGGCCGGCGCCCACTCGAAGGCCATGCCTAGATCGCCTCCGATGTGGAGGATCGATGGCACGGCGGCGATCGCCGTCGCAAGCTCGACCGTCACGAGGACGCCGAACACGGCCAACACCCAGGCACTTCGCCGGGCGACTCGGTGCCGGGACATCGTCATTCGCACGACCGCCAGCGTGCAGACCGCCGAGAGGATCGCCCAGCTCAACCCGCCCGTGACGGCCGATCCGACGCGCAGCGCGTACATCTCGCCGACCTGGGCGGCGAAAGCCGTCTGCTGCAGGGTGAATGCCGCCGTGAGCGACAAGGAGGCGGCCGACACCAGACCGACGACCCCGAAACGTGGCGCGCGTGCGGCCCGCCGGCCAAGCCACCATCCGGCGCCGACCATGACCAACGCGGTGAAGACGTCGGCGAAACCGAAACCGCCACCGAAGCCGGACGGGTCCGTCACACCGACGACGCTCGCGATCCACCTGACAATCCCGTCGGCGTACGACGAGAGTGGACCGGACACGACCAATGCGACGACGAACAGGAGCGCGTACGGCCCCACGGTTTTCCCGAGGCCGGGCAACAGTTCCCGCCAGCCACGTGGAACGCCGTGCTCGTCGAGTACCGGCGGCGAGATCGCGAGACTGACAGCGAAACGCAGCGGCCCGATCACCCGGGCAAGGCGCGTCTGGTGCGACTCACGCGCGATGGCGTCCAACTCCGCGGCCCACTCGCGTGCGTGCTCGTCGCGCACCTCCGCCGGCCACCGACGGACGGCGACCCTCAGACACCATCGAGCGATCGCCAGCGCTGCGTTCACGCGATCCTCGGCTTCGCCGCGCCACCACGTTGGGCCCTCGACAGCCGGCCGTAGAGCTCAGCGACCGCCGCACGTGCTTCCGTCAAGCCGCTGGGCGTCAGCCGGTAATAGCGACGCGGTGGCCGGCCGGCCGCCACCGGGTCGAGCTCCTCCCACTCGGCCACAACCCATCCCGCGCGTTGAAGTCGGGCGAGGATCGGATACAGCGTGCCGCTGGGCTGGTCGGTCGCGCGCATGAGGTCGAGCCCGTACCGATCAGCGGACGGATCCTCGAGGAACGCGGCCAGCACTGTGGCGACCGCGGCGGTCACCCGTACATCCGGAGCCATGTCGGAATCCTACATAGGGGGGTGGCTACGCGCTCTGTTCCTGACGGTCGGCTCGCGGTAGGGGCACGACCGCGACCGTGGATTCGGTGAGGCTGCCCAGGTAGAGGCGGCCGTCGTGTTCGCGTACGCCGGTCACCATGTGGTAGTCGGCGCCGTCGCGTTGTAGGTCCGTTACCACTGTGCCGGTCTTGTCCACCGCCTGCACCCAGATGGTGCGGGCCGGCGCCGGTTGCAGGGCCAGCGGGAGTGCCCAGACCACCTTGCGCAGCGCCGGCGGTCGGGGGAGCAGCCGGTCCAACTGCGGGTTGCGTGGCGTCGCCAGGGCGATCCAGATGCGGCCGTCGGTGCCGGTCGACAGGTTGTCCGGGAAGCCCGGCAGGTTGTCGACCAGGATGTCGTGCTGCCCGGCCCGCGGTCCGGTGAGCCACACCCGGCTGATCCGGTAGGCGCCCGTCTCCGCCACCGCGACGAACGACTCGTCGGCCGCGAGCGCGACCCCGTTCGCGAACTGCAGGCCCTCCAGCACGACCTCCACGGAGCCGGACGGGTCGCGGCGGAGCAGGCGGCCCGTGCCCGTGTGCTCCAGGATGTCCGCCCGCCAGTGGGCCAGGTCGTGCCGCTGCGAGGAGTCGCTGAACCAGATCGTGCCGTCGCGGGCTACCGCGGCGTTGTCGCACAGCCGGAAGCCGTCGGCCAGCACGTCGACGGCGCCGCTGGTGGGGTCGATCCGGAGCACGCCCCGGTACGCGTCGCTGACCACCAGGTCGCCGTCCGGGCCGACCTCGACGCCGAGGGGGCGCCCGCCCGTCGACGCGACCTCTTTCGGTGGGCCGCCGGCCAGACCGAGGCGCAGGATCCGGCCGTCGGCCACGCCCGTGTAGAGGTGGCCGTCGGGGTGGATCACTACGTCTTCCGGGCCGGCCGCGCCGACCGGCCGGAACTCCGGCAGCGGCATCGGCGGGTCGCTGGCGTGCAGGCGCGCGCGGGGTGACGGGACCGGTGGTTGCCAGACGACCGGGTCGATCCGGGGACGGCGACTCATGTCCGCACACTAACGCATATCGATCTTCACAGAACCCGCCGAGACGTACCCGGAAAACAGGGACCACAATTGGCGGATGCCCGGATATCGCCGACAGCTCTACCGCGACGACGCGGTGGTGCTGCGTGTGCAGAAGCTGGGCGAGTCCGATCGGATCATCACGCTGCTCAGCCGCCGGCATGGTCGGCTGCGCGCGGTGGCCCGGGGAGTCCGGCGGACCATGTCGCGGTTCGGTGCCCGGCTGGAGCCGTTCGGCCACGTCGACCTCCAGCTCGCCGGTGACCCCAACGGCGGCGACGGCCTGCACACGGTCAGCCAGGTCGAGGCGATCGAGCTCTACGGGAAGCGGGTCCTCGACGACTACCCCCGCTACACGGCGGCCAGCGCGATCGCGGAGACCGCGGAGCGGCTCTCGCCCGTCGAGCAGGAGCCTTCGCTGCGGTTGTTCCAGCTCACACTCGGCGCGTTCCGGGCGTTGGCCGCCCGCGAGCATGCCGGAACGCTCGTGCTCGATGCCTACCTGCTGCGGGGCATGGGGGTGGCCGGCTGGGCACCGGCGCTGGTCGAGTGCGCGGTTTGTGGCACCAAGGGGCCGCACAAGGCATTCTCCGTGCCGGCCGGTGGGGCGGTCTGTCCGGATTGCCGGCCTCCGGGTGCCGCCCATCCGGCGCCCGCGACGCTCGACCTGATGGTCGCCCTCTCGTCCGGCAACTGGCAGGTCGCCGACGCGGCCGACGCCGGCCCGCGCCGGGAGTGCAGCGGGCTGGTCGCCGCACACCTCCAGTGGCACCTGGAACGCGGGTTACGCTCGCTGCCGCTGGTTGATCGCACAACGGGGGAAGAACAGAAATGATCAGGTCACGCAGTGCGCGCCGCGAGGTGCGGCCGCCTACGCCGCACGTGTCGGGCGCCCGCCCGCCGGAGCTGCCCGCAGGGGCCCTGCCGAAGCACGTGGCGATCGTGATGGACGGCAATGGCCGCTGGGCCAAGGACCGCGGGCTGGCCCGCACGGCCGGGCACGAGCGCGGAGAGCACTCGCTCTTCGACACGATCGAAGGCGCCATCGAGATCGGGATCCCTTACCTGACCGCGTACGCCTTCTCCACGGAGAACTGGCGCCGGTCGCCCGAGGAGGTCCGCTTCCTGATGGGCTTCAACCGCGACGTCATCCGGCGCCGCCGCGACCAGCTCGTCGACCTCGGCGTGCGGGTGGTCTGGTCCGGCCGGGCCGGGCGGCTGTGGAAGAGCGTCATCTCCGAGCTGCAGACCGCCGAGGAGATGTCGCAGGGCAACTCGAAGCTGACCCTGCAGTTCTGCGTCAACTACGGCGGCCAGGCGGAGATCGCCGACGCCGCGGCCGCGATCGCGCGGGACGCGATGGCCGGGAAGATCGATCCGGACCGGATCTCCGAGAAGACCATCCAGCGCTACCTCTACCACCCCGAAGTGCCCGAAGTGGACATGTTCCTGCGGCCGTCGGGGGAGGAGCGCATCTCGAACTTCATGCTCTGGCAGTCCGCGTACGCCGAGCTGGTCTTCCTCGACACGCTCTGGCCCGACTTCGACCGGCGCCACCTCTGGTACGCCTGCGAGCTGTTCGCCAAGCGCGACCGCCGCTTCGGTGGGGCGATCCCGAACCCGATCGCGCCGCCCGCCCCGGAATGACCTAGCCAACGCCTGCGAGGGCGGTGTACCGTCGTCGCATGCGTTACTGATGCCCTCAGGGATTTCTGTGTGCCGGTCCGCCCTTCGTCGGCGGTCATCGAGCGCCCGGGGCGTCATTCCTTTTCTCTGATCAATGCGCGCCGCCGGGCATCCGTCTGTCACTTCCAGTTTTCTGGAGGCCTTCGTATGCCTGCATCCGAAAAGTTCACCGTCGACCTGTCCCCGGGCGGGGTCCCGGACCTCGACCTCGGCGGCAACCGCGCGTCGCGACGGTCCAAGTCGACGCCGCAGCGCGGCCTCGACCGGGCCGCGCAGTCCACAAAGGGCGGTCGCGGAAAGCCGGCGGCGCAACCGAAGCGCTACGCCTTCCGCCGCGCCTAAGAGCAGATGCGGTCCTGGCCCCGTTTCACAACCGGGGCCAGGGCCGCCGCAGGTCGATCGCGTAGAACACCTTGTCGTAGCGCAGGTGCCCGACGGCCACGAAGTCGACCAGCCGCCCGTACTCGTTGAAGCCCAGCGTGCGGTAGAGCGCCAACGCGCGCTCGTTGTCGCCGCGCGCGTCGAGGGTCAGCACCTCGATGCCGGCCTTGCGGGCGCTGGCCACCAGACCCTCGGTCAGCGCGCGCCCGATCCCGCGTCCCTGGTGGGCCTCGGCGACCGCCACGCGTTCCAGGTCGGCATGCGGTCGATGGGTCTGCCGGCTGTACCTGCGCCAGTAGCCGAGCCCGGCGACCGTGCTGCCGTCGGCGAGCCGGGTCGTCAACGGGTCCAGTCCGGCCGGCGGCGGGACGTCGCCGCCCGACGCGTACGCGATCAGCAGCGCCGCCTCGCCCGTCACGGCGCCCTCGACCACGCCGGTCAACAGCTCACGCACCTCGTCCGGGCCGGGCGGCACCGCCCAACCCAGCGCCGCACCCCGCGACACCATCTGGAAGATCCGATAGACGTGCGGTACCAACGCCTCGATCTCCGCCGCGTCCGTCACTTCTTTCAGCACAACGCTCATTCGCCACCGCCTCGAAAACGTGTGGCAGAGACTAGCCGAGAACGGGGCGGAACGTACCTGTAGCGATGCTCACCGTGAGGATGGCCGCCGTGAGCAGCGCCGCGCCGAGCAGGAACAGCCAGTCGGCCCGGGTGAAATGCTGCTCCCGGGCGTGCGTACGCGGCGTGCCGCTGTCGAAGCCCCGCGCGTCCATCGCGGTGGCCAGCCGGGTGCCCCGCCGGATCGCGCCGACCAGCAGCGCGAACACCGTCGACGCGAACAGCCGGGCCGCCGCCACCGGGTTGCCGCCGGAGTCGACGCCGCGGGCCCGCCGGGCCATGCGCAGCGCCTGCCACTCCTGGCCGAGCAGGGGCACGAGCCGGAACGCGGCCAGCGTGCCGATCGCGAACCGGGCCGGCGCCTTGGCGTTCTGCACCAGCGCGTCGGCGAGGTCGGTCGGGTCCGTGGTGCTGAACACCATGATGCCGGGCAGCGCGAGCGCGACCAGGCGCAGCGCGAGTCCTAATGCGACAGTCAGCACGCCGGTGGTGACGTCGAGGGGGCCGAGCGCGAAGACGGACGACCCGTCGCGGTTGGCGCCGAACAGGATCGTGGTCAGCACGACGCCGAACACCGAGAGCAGCACCGGCCAACCTCGGCGCAGCACGGTGCCGTAGCGGACGCCGAACAACGGCAGCAGGACCAGTTCCGCGGCGATGGCCAACGCCGGGGTCAGCGGGTCGAGGGTGGCGAGCACGCCGACCGCGAACACGGTGGCGGCCACCAGCTTGGCGACCGGGTTGCGCCGGGCCAGGGGTGCGGACGAGCGGACCATCACCGCGGACAGCGTCATGGCGCCAGCTCCAGCCGCCGGTCGGCCAGCGCCTCGACGAACGCCGGATCGTGGGTCACGGTGAGCACGCCGTGCCCGTCGTCGCGCAGGTCGGCCAGCAGCGCGACCAGCTCGACCCAGGTGCGCCGGTCCTGGCCGAAGGTCGGCTCGTCGAGCACCAGCAGGCGGGGCGCCGACGCCAGCGCCGTCGCGACGCTGAGCCGCCGTGCCTCACCACCGGAGAGGGTGTACGGGTTGGCCCGCGCCAGGTGGTCGAGGTGCAGCCGGGTCAGCAACTCGTCGACGACCGCGAGCGACCGGCCCAGCCGGCGTGGGCCGACGGCCAGCTCGGCGTGCACGGTCGAGGCCACGAACTGGTGCTCGGGGTTCTGGAACACCGAGCCGATCCGGGCGGTCAGGTCGGCGGCCCGCCACCGGTGCGGTGGTCGGGCCGCGTCGCCGCCGGCTAGCACCGCGGACGCCACCACCCGGCCGGCGGCCGGCTTCAGGAGGCCGCCGAGCATGAGCGCGAGGGTGGACTTGCCGACGCCGTTGGGCCCGAGCACCGCGAGCGCCTCGCCGGCGCGTACCGCCAGGTCGGTCGGTGCCAACCGCGGCGCCAGCGCCACCCGGTCGGCGGTGACCAGCACCTCGCCCGGTGCGGCGACCGCCCGCCGGGGCGGTGGCAGCGGCTGCCCGGGCACCCAGATGCCGTCCGCGGCCAGGGCGGCGCCGTGCGCGCCGAAGACGCGTTCCGGCGGCCCTTCCGCGACGACACCGGCGCCGGGCGCCAGGACGACGACGCGGTCGACGAACGGGACGACCTCGGCCAGCCGGTGCTCAACCATGATCACCGTCGTCTCCCGCGACACGGCCGCACGCAGCGACGACCGCACAAGCTCGGCGCCGGCCGGGTCGAGGTTGGCGGTCGGCTCGTCGAGCAGCAGCAGGTCCGGTCGCAGCGCGAGGACGCCGGCCAGGGCCAGCCGCTGCTGCTCGCCGCCCGACAGCGCGTGGGTCGGCCGGTCCAGCGGGTGAGCGAGACCGACGGCGTCGAGCGCCCCGGCCACGCGCGGCCAGAGCTCCGCCCGGGGCACGCCGCGGTTCTCCAGGCCGAAGGCCACGTCGTCGCCGACCCGGGACATCACGAGCTGGGTCGCCGGGTCCTGGAACACGATGCCGACCCGCTCGCGCGCCTTGCGGGTGTCCAGCCCGTCGATCTCGACCGTGCCCTCCCGCTCGCCGGAGTCGTCGGCGAGGAGGCCGGCCAGCGCGGCCAGCAGCGTGCTCTTGCCGGCGCCGGACGGCCCCAGCAGCAGCACCCGCTCGCCGCGCTCGACGCGCAGGTCGACCCCGCGCACGGCCCACGCCTTGCGACCGGCATGCCGCCAGCCGAAGCCGCGCAGTTCGACGGCACTCACGACGGGTCAGACCGCCGCGCGTTCCCGGCCGGCCGGGAAGCGCTCGAGCACGCCGGTGTTGACCAGCGCACGCGTCAGGGCCCAGCCACCGACGCCGGCGATCACCAGCGAGCTGGCCGCGGTGAGCGCCAGGTAGGGGACACCGAAGCTGGCCCACGAGTTGCCGGGATACCAGTAGAGGACGTCGTAGAGCGCCGCCACCAGGCCGGCCGCGGCGCCGGCCAGCGCGGCCACCGGCAGCCGGTAGACGCGGTAGGCGAACAGGGCGAAGACGAGCTCCGCGCCGAGCCCTTCGAGCGGGCCCTGGAGCACCAGGGTCCAGCCCCAGGAGGTGCCGAAGGCGACCGAGACCAGCGCGGCGACCGTCTCGGTGAACAGCGCCGCGCCCGGTTTGCGGATGACCAGCGCGCCGAGCACGGCGGGCAGCAGCCAGACGCCGTAGAGCAGCGTGCGCGCGGGCATGGGGATCGCGTCGGCGGGTCCGTTGTAGAGCAGACCCCAGGCCCAGAAGACAACGCCGAACGCGACACCCAGGACGGCGGCGACGACGATGTCGACCGTACGCCAGCGATTGTTGCTCATAGTGCTTTCCTCCCAGTTCGCTGAACCAGGAGAAGACGCACGCCATGCCCGAAAGGATCGGCGGAATCGCCGAACGATCGGACATGGCGCGGCTGGAGAAAGACCGAACTCCCTGCGCTGGCATTACCCAGATCAGGTTCGAGGGTCAGCGGATTTCTCCGCACTCTCAGCGCTGCGCGCTCCCCTGTCGGATGTGAAGTTGTCTCGCCAGGTTAACACCGGTGCTGGCAGGTACGCTCGCGCGCATGCGGATCGAGACACGCGGGCTGACCTTCGACGTGACGGAGGGTGGCCCGCCCGGCGGGCCGCCGGTGATCCTCCTGCACGGCTTCCCGCAGAACCGGGGTAGCTGGGCCGGCGTGACCGCACACCTCAACGCCGCGGGGTTGCGCACCTTCGCGATCGACCAGCGCGGCTACTCGCCGGGCGCGCGTCCGAGCGGTGTCGACGCCTACCGGCAGGCCGAGTGCGTGGCCGACGCGGCCGCGTTCGTCGACGAGCTCGCCGGTGGCCGCGCCGACGTGGTCGGCCACGACTTCGGCGCCCTGGTCGGCTGGCAGCTCGCCGCGGCGCACCCGGATCGGGTCCGCTCGCTGACCGCGGTCAGCGTGCCGCACCCGGCCGCGTTCGCGCAGGCCGTCTTCACCGACCCGGACCAGCAACGCCGCTCGTCGTACATCCAGCTCTTCCTCATGGTCGGCAAGGCCGAGGCGGTGCTCACCAGCGACGACGGGGCCAGGCTGCGCACGATGCTCGACGGCGTGGGCGATGCGGCGCCGCTGCTCGAGCCGGGTGCGCTCACGCCGGCCCTCAACTGGTACCGCGCGCTGGCGATCGAGGAACTGGCCAAGGTGGGCCCGGTGGAACGACCGACGACCTTCGTGTGGGGCGATCGGGACACTGCCGTCGGCCTGGTCGCGGCGAGCACGGCCGGCGAGCACGTGACCGGCGACTACCGCTTCCTGCCGCTGCCGGGCGTCGACCACTGGGTCCCCGAGCGGCAGCCCGAGGTGCTGGCCCAGGCGATCCTCGCGCGGATCGCGGACGCGTCGTGAGCAACCACCCCGCGGAGGCGGCCGAACGGCTGCCGCACACCCGCGAATCGCTCGCCGCCGACCTGGCCGAGCTCGGCGTCCGGCCGGGCTCGACGCTGCTCGTACACGCGTCGCTCAAACCGGTCGGTTACGTGGCCGGTGGGCCGCACGCGCTGGTGCTGGCGCTGCGGGACGCGATCGGCCCGGACGGGACGCTGGTCGTGCCCACCCACACTCCCGACAACTCGGACCCGGCCGGCTGGCAGAACCCGCCCGTACCGGCGGACTGGTGGCCCGTGATCCGCGCGCACACGCCCGGCTTCGACCCGCAGGTAACGCCGAGCCGCTGGATGGGCGCGATCGCCGAGGTGGTCCGCACGTGGCCGGGCGGGCAACGCAGCGACCACCCGCAGGTCTCGTTCGCGGCGCTGGGCCGGCTGGCGGCCGAGGTGGTCTACGGCCAGCCGCGCGCCGGCATGCTGGGCGCCGACTCGCCCCTCGGCAAGATCTACGGCCTGGACGGCGACGTCCTGCTGCTCGGCGTCGGGCACGACTCCAACACCTCGCTCCATCTGGCCGAGTACCGCCAGCAGGACGCGCCGGCCGCCCGACTGGGCGCGGCGGTCCAGACCGCGGACGGCGGCCGGGAATGGGTCTGGTGGGACGACATCGACCTGGACGAAAGCGACTTCGAACTGCTGGGAGCCGACTTCGACGCGACGGGCAAGGTCCGCACGGGCCGCGTGGGCGGCGCCCTGGCCCGCCTGATGCCCCAACGCGCGGCAGTCGACTTCGCCGAGCGCTGGATGTCCGAAAACCGCAAGCAGACTCATCCTGGGGGAGATCAGCCAAGCTGATCGGATCTCGCGTTTCGCGCTGGGCCGCTGGGGGAATTGACGGCGGACCGGCGCCCGCAGCGACGACCATGAGGGCTAGCCGGCAATTCATTCCGGCTGGACGAAGGAGCCCGCATGGCCCAGGAGCATTCCAGGGAGAGCCCGAAGCAGCGGTGGGACCGCAACTTCGCCGATCTCCTTCAGGAGTTGCGGGTCGCGCAGACGGGCGTCCAGATCCTGTTCGCCTTCCTGCTGACCCTGCCGTTCAGCAACGGCTTTCCGAAGACCACCGAGTTCCAGCGCGACATCTACCTCGTCGCCCTGCTGTCCGCGGCCGCCGCCACCGCGATGATCATCGCGCCCGTGGCGTTCCACCGTGCGCTCTTTCGGCAGGGGCGCAAGCCGGAGTTGGTCAAGTTCGGCCACAAGATGGCCACCGGCGGTCTGTTCTTCATGCTCATCTCGATGTCCGCCGCGGTCCTGTTGATCACCGACTTCATCCTGTCGCGCATGGTGGCGATCATGCTCAGCGTGGTGACTGCCCTGTTCTTCACCACGTTCTGGGCGATCCTGCCGTGGTCGCGCCGCGACTGGTTCGAGGCGGACGAGACCGAGGAAGAGATCGAAGAGCGTCGCGAGAACCCCAAGGAATAGCAGAAGCCTACCGGCGGGTAACAAAGCGGGGTACCGTCAGAGCCAGCACTGCCAAGCCCGGACAAAAGGGGGAAGCCGTGACGACTACGCAGAACAGGCCGCCGGAGGCCGGCGGCACCGACGGTGCCGGTGCTCTGCCGCAGGAGGCCGGCACGGTTTCCTATCAGGAATCCCGCGAGGTCGCCGAGGCGTCCCGCGAGACCAACTGGACCAAACCGAGCTTCGGCAAGGAGCTCTTCCTCGGCCGGCTCCGGCTCGACCTGATCGACCCGTGGCCGCAGCCCGACCCGATCCGCTCCGCCAAGGGCGAAGAGTTCGTCAAGAAGCTCAACGCGTACATCCGCAGCGATGTCGACGGCGCCCTGATCGAGCGTGAGGACCGCATCCCGGACGACGTCTTCCACGGCCTGGCCCGGCTGGGCGCGTTCGGCATGAAGATCGACGAGAAGTACGGCGGCCTCGGGCTGACCAACCTCGACTACGCGCGGAGCCTGATGCTGGCCGGCTCGGCCAGCCCGGCGATCGGCGCGCTGCTCTCCGCACACCAGTCCATCGGCGTCCCGCAGCCGCTCAAGCTGTTCGGCACCGCCGAGCAGAAGCGCCGCTACCTGCCCCGGCTGGCCGGCGGCGAGGTGTCGGCGTTCCTGCTCACCGAGCCCGACGTCGGCTCCGACCCGGCCCGCCTCGGCACCATCGCCGAGCCGGTCGAGGGCGGCTACCGGCTCAACGGCGTCAAGCTCTGGGCCACCAACGGCACCGTCGCCACGCTGCTCGTGGTGATGGCCCGGGTGCCCAAGGCGGAGGGCCGCCGCGGCGGCATCACCGCGTTCGTCGTCGAGGGCGACTCGCCGGGCATCACCATCGAGCGGCGCAACAGCTTCGTCGGCCTGCGTGGCCTGGAAAACAGCGTGACCCGCTTCCACGACGTGTTCGTGCCGACCGACCAGATGATCGGTGGCGAGGGGCGCGGCCTGAAGATCGCGCTGACCACGCTCAACACCGGCCGGCTGTCGCTGCCCGCGATGTGTGTCGGCGCCGGCAAGTGGTGCCTCAACGTGGCCCGGCAGTGGTCCGCGGAGCGGGTGCAGTGGGGTCGGCCCGTCGGCGACCACGAGGCGATCGCCCAGAAGCTGTCCTTCATGGCCGCGACCACGTACGGCATGGAGACCATGCTCAACCTGTGCTGCATGCTGGCCGACGACGACCGCAACGACATCCGCATCGAGGCGGCGCTGGTCAAGCTCTACGCGAGCGAGATGGCCTGGAAGATCGCCGACGAGCTGGTGCAGATCCGGGGCGGCCGTGGCTACGAGACGGCGGACTCGATGGCGGCCCGCGGCGAGCGCGCCGTGGCGACCGAGCAGATCCTCCGCGACCTGCGGATCAACCGGATCTTCGAGGGCTCGACCGAGATCATGCACCTGCTGATCGCCCGTGAGGCGGTCGACGCACACCTCGCGGTGGCCGGCGACATCATCGACCCGAAGGCCGACCTGGGCCGCAAGGCGAAGGCCGGCGCCCGGGCGACCGCCTTCTACGCCAAGTGGCTGCCGGGTCTGGCGGTGGGCAAGGGTCAGAACCCGTCCGCCTTCAACGAGTACGGCCCGCTGGCCCAGCACCTGCGGTACGTCGAGCGAGCGGCCCGCAAGATGGCCCGGTCGACCTTCTACGGCATGTCCCGCTGGCAGGCCCGGATGGAGGACCGCGAGGTCTTCCTGGGCCGGGTCGTCGACATCGGCGCCGAGTTGTTCGCGATGGCGTCGGTCTGCGTCCGGGCCACCTCCGAGCGGGAGACCCGCCCGGAGGGTGTGGAACTGGCCGATCTGTTCTGCCGGCAGGCCAAGGTACGCGCCGACGCGCTGTTCACCGCACTCTGGGACAACACGGACGCGGTCGACGTCAAGGCGGCCAAGCGCATCCTCGACGGGCGCTACGCCTGGCTCGAGGAGGGCGTCGTGCACCCCGACGACGATCTGCCCTGGGTGGCGACCTGGAAGCCGGGGCCGTCGACGGCCGAGGACGTACGCCGGCGGATTCCACCCGTTTCCTGACTCCACGCGGCGGTGGCCCGGGCTTCGGCCCGGGCCACTTCGCTATTTCCCGTCGCCTCCGACACCCACCTCTTGGGGCTTGGGCTTCTCGGGCGGTGGCCGGCGGCGGTGCCGCAGCCACTGGATCAGCTCGGCCACCCCGGCCAGGGCCAGGGCGATGCCGAAGCCGAGCGCGAGGCCCTGGATCGGGTGGTCCTGGAAGGCAGAGCCACCCACGAAGCCCAGCAGCGTCGTGTACGCGGCCCAGGAGAAGCAGGCCAGCGCGTCGAACGCGGTGAACCGGCGGCGTGGATATCGGATCGCGCCGGTGGTCAGCGTGATCGCGGTCCGCCCGCCCGGGATGTACCGGGCGATCACCAGGGCGATGCCGCCGTGCGAGTAGAGGAGCTGGCGTACCCATGCGAAGGTCTTGGCCCGGCGGCTGCCCTCCGGTATCCGGTTGATCACGTTCTCGCCGCCGGCCCGGCCGATGAAGTACGAGATGTGGTCACCGACCATGGCACCGACGGCCCCGGTCAGGATGATCAGCAGGACGTTGGGCTCGCCGCTGGCCGCGAACACCCCAGCGGTGATCAGCGTGGCCTCACTGGGCACGATCGGGAGGAACGCGTCCAGAGCCGCCAACGCGAAAACGACGCCGTAGACCCACGGCGACGTGATGAAGGGGTCAAGGAAGTCTAGGAAGCCATCCATGGAATGAAGATCGCGTTGACAGTGATCTTCAAAGCCTAGCCTCGGTTTTGCCGTTCACCCAGTCGCGGTGATCATCGTTGTCGCAGGCCAAGGGACTTGAGCTCGAGGGCGGCCAGGGCTTCCACTGTGGAGTCGTCGGAGCGCCGCCAGGACTCGGCGACGTCCGGGCCGAGCTTGGCGAGCTTGCTCAGCGGCTGGGTGGCCAGGGCCCGCAGGGCGAGCAGGTCGCGGCCGGCCGCCGACTTCCGTACGCGCGAGGCGGCGCTGGCCCGGCGGACCCAGCGGACCCGCAGCGGCAGCCAGAACAGCAGCACGAACAGGATCGGCAGCACGGCGGTGATCACCGCGAGCGCGAGCGCGAGGTCGCCGACCACGTCCTGCTGGGACTGGCCCGCCTCGGCGACCGAGCGGGCCGCGCCGGCCGCCTTCTCGAACGGCGCGGTGAGCTCGTCGCCGACAAGTGGCACGCGGCCCACCTTGCTGCTCGCCTCGGCCAGGTTCTCGGCCAGCGCGCTGCCGGCGCCTTCGAGCTTCTGCCCTGGTACGCCCAGCTTCTGGACCTGGTCCTGCAACCAGAGCGCACCGCGGATCCAGAAGTAGACCCACGCGATCACGAACAGGTCGGTGAGGACCTGGAGGAGGAACCGGGGAAAGCGGTCGGCGTAAATCTTCACGCCCACAGCGTCCCGTACAAGCGGGTCCGCCGCACGGGTCAGGCCCGGCAGCAGCCCTGGCAGGTTCCGAAGATCTCCAGGGTGTGGCTCACGTCGGTGAAGCCGTGCTTCTCCGCCACGCGGTCCGCCCAGTTCTCGACCGCCGGGCCCTCTACCTCGACGGTCGAACCGCAGGACCGGCAGACCAGGTGGTGATGGTGGCCCTGGCTGCACCGGCGGTAGAGGTGCTCGCCGCCGGGCGGGCGCATCACGTCGATCTCACCGGCGTCGGCAAGGCTCTGCAGGGTGCGGTAGACGGTGGTCAGCCCGACCCGCTCGCCCCGATCGCGGAGCATCGAGTGCAGTTCCTGGGCGCTGTGGAAGCCCTCGACCGACCCGAGCAACGAACTCACCGCGCGCCGCTGGTGGGTATTGCGCAGGGTGCCGGCCTCGCCGCTCATGATGCCTCCCGGGCGTGGCTGACCGCGTCGGCCACGATGTGCGCGATGTGCTCGTCGACAAGGGAGTACGCGATCTCCCGGCCCCGCCGGTTGCCGCGTACGAGGCCTGCGCCGCGCAGCACCCGCAGGTGCTGGGACACCAGGGGCTGCGGCGCGCGCAGCGACTCGACCAGCTCGTGCACGCAGCGTTCGCCGCCGCCGAGCTCCGTGACGATGGCGACCCGGATCGGCGCCGCCAGGGCGCGCAGGAGTTCACCCGCGCGCTCGTACGACTCGTACCCGTTGCCCTCCGTCATACCGGAACGGTAGCTCAGCGGGAATCCAGGACGACCTCGTGTGGCTCCGGCTCGGCGGTGGCGGGCCGACCTGGGGCCTGGCTCGCGCGTAGGGCCGTCCGTCTGCGGACGGCCCGCAGTGCCGCCAGGGCCACGGCGACGACCAGGAAGCCGGCGATCGCGAGCACCACGATGGTCGCGCCGAGCGCGGTGTCGATCTCCCAGGCCAGCCAGACGCCGGAGCCCGCGGCGGCGACGCCGAGCACCATCGCCAGGCCCATCGTGGCCAGGAAGCCGCGGGCCACCTGTTGCGCGGTCGCCACCGGCACCACCATCAGCGCGCTGACCAGCAGCAGGCCGACCGCGCGCATGGAGATCGTCACGGTGACCGCGGTCATGACCGCGACGAGCAGGTTGAGCGCGCGCACCGGCAGGCCGGAGACCCGGGCGTACTCCTCGTCGTGGCTGGCCGCGAACAGCGCCGGGCGCAGGCCGATGGCCAGCCCGAGCACGACGGCGCCGAGCACCAGGATCAGCACCAGGTCCGACCGGGAGGTGGTGGCCAAGGATCCGAAGAGGTACGTCATCAGGTTGGCGTTGCTGCGGCTCCCCGAGAGGCCGACCAGCATCACACCGCCCGCGATGCCGCCGTAGAAGAGCAGGGCGAGGGCCAGGTCGCCGGAGGTACGACCGCGTTCCCGGATCAGCTCGATGGCGATCGCGCCGACCGCCGAGACGACCACCGCCGTCCAGACAGGCGAGGTGTTCAGCAGCAGGCCGACGCCGACACCGGTCAGCGCGACGTGGCCGACCCCGTCGCCGATCAGGGACATCCGCCGCTGCACGAGGTAGATGCCCAGCGCGGGTGCGGTCAGGCCGATCACGACAGCGCCGACGAACGCCCGGATCATGAACTCGTTCGCGAAAATACTCATGCTCCCCACATCCCCCGTGTCTCGTGCGGCGCGTGCGGGTGCACGTGGTCGTGGTCGGGGTCGGCGTGGTGGCCGGCGGGCGCCGGCACGGAGCCCTCGTGCGCGATCTCGCCGTGGTGCACCACGACGCAGCGGGTGATCAACGGTTGCAGCGGGCCGAGCTCGTGCGCGACCAGCAGCACGGTGCCCCCGCCGGTGACGAACTCGCCCAGCGCGCCCGCGAAGGCGGCCTGGCTGGCGGAGTCGACGCCGGCCGTCGGCTCGTCGAGGACCAGCAGTTCGGGGCGGCCGGCCAGGGCGCGGGCGATCAGCGTGCGCTGCTGCTGGCCGCCGGAGAGGCTGCTGACCGGGTCACCGGCGCGGTCGGCCAGCCCGACGGCGTCCAGCGCGGTCGTCACGGCGGCCCGGTCGGCGGCGCCCGGCGGGCGGAAGATGCCCCGGCGGGCGACCAGGCCCGAGCCGACCACCTCGGCGACGGTCGCCGGCACACCGGAACCGGCGCCGATGCGCTGCGGCACGTACCCGATGCGCTGCCATTTCTTGAAGCGTCGGTCGCCGAACAGGGTGATCTCGCCGGCGCTCAGCGGCACCAGCCGCAGGATCGACCGCACCAGCGTGGACTTGCCGGAGCCGTTGGCGCCGAGGATCGCGACCACGTCGCCGCGCTGGACGCTCAGCGAGACCCCGCGCAGCACGATCTTGTCGTCGTAGCCGACGACGGCGTTGCTGACCTCGACGACAGGGTTGGTCATGAGCAGTCCAGGGCGGTGCGGATGGCGGTCAGGTTCGTGCGCATGATCGAAAAGTAGTCGCCGGTCGCGCCGGGCTGGAGCCCCTCGATCGGGTCGAGCACCGCGGTCCGGGCGCCGACCTCGGCCGCGATGGTGTCGGCGACCTTCGGGCTGACCAGCGTCTCGAAGAAGATCGTGGTGGCGCCGTGCTCGCGGGCCTCGGCGGCGACGGCGGCCAGCCGCTGCGGCGCCGGCTCGGTGTCCGGTGTCACCCCGGTCAGCCCGACCTGCTCCAGGTGGTAGCGGTCGGCGAGGTAGCCGAACGCGGCGTGCCCGGTCACGAGCTCGCGCCGCTGGCAGGTCGCGAGGCCGGCCGCGTACTCCTGGTCGAGTCCGGTCAGCTCGGTGCGCAACCGGGCCGCGTTGGCCTGGTAGTCCGCGGCGTGATCCGGATCTTGGGCTGCGAGCCGGTCGGCCACCTGCTGCCCGATCGTGGCGAGCCGGGTCGGGTCCAGCCAGACGTGGGGGTCGGTGCTGCTCGCGTCGGCGTGCTCGGCTTCTTCGCCCTCGTGCACGTGGTCGCTCTCACCGGCCTTGAGCAGCGGCACCGCCGTGCTCACGTCGAACGCCCGGTCGCCGCCGACCTGCTCGACCGCGTCGTCCATCGCCGGCTGGAAGCCCTTGAGGTAGACGATCACCTCGGCGTCCGAGACGCGGCCCACCTGGCGGGCGCTGAGCTCCAGGTCGTGCGGTTCGGCGCCGGGCTTGGCCAGGTTTGTCACCGCGACGTGGCCGCCGCCGACCTGCTCGGAGACGAACTGGAGGGGGTAGAAGGCGGCCACCACGTCGACCTTGCCGGGCGCGGCCGCCGAGTCGGTGGTGCAGGCCGCCAGGCCGGTCGCGGCGAAGACGGCGAGACCGGCGAAGACCGCGGCGAGGGTACGGCGGCGACGCATGCCCTCAACTGTCGCCGACAATGAAATTGATTGTCAAAAACGCATGAGTCGTGGCGGGTGTTGGCGGGTGACGGCGCTAGAGGATCTTGAGGATCGCAATGCCGATGAGGGCGGTGAGCAGCACGAGGCGTACGAGGCGGGTCTGCGGCGCCTGGACCGACCAGGTCAGCCGGGCCAGCGCGATCATGCCGCCGGCCAGGATCAGCAGCACCAGGCCGCCGATGATCCCCGGCAGCAGGAGCCCGGCCAGGATGAACGCCAGCGCGAGGAGGAACGCCCGCGTCGGGTTGACCCGGGCCAGACGCTCCGGCAGAGCGCGCTGCGTAGGCTGCATGCCGACACTCTACGAGGAGGTTCGTCCGTGCTGGTCGTCAACCGGTTCGTGGTGGCCGAGGAGGCCGCCGACGGGTTCACCGAACGGGCCCACGCCGCCCTCGAGGCGCTGGCCGCTCGCCCCGGCTACCGGTCCGGGCAACTCGTCCGCGGGCTCGACGACCCGACCGCCTGGTGCCTGGTCACCGACTGGGAGTCGGTGGGCACGTACCGGCGTGCGCTCGGCGGGTTCGACGTCAAGGTGCACGCGACGCCGCTGCTGGCCGAGTCGCTCGACGAGCCGTCGGCGTTCGAGCCGCTGGCCAGCGCCGAGCCCGGCGGTTCCGTGGAGACCCGGGCCAGCGACCGGTCGGTAGGCCCCGGGCGGTGAGCCCGGTCGCACTACGCTGGCTGACATGAACCCGACGCCCGGCCCGCCGGAGATCCCACCCGGCCCGCCGTCGGGCTTCCTCACCGCGCCGACCTCGCCCGCGCCCGCGCCGGCCCCGCATCCGGTCGGGCCGCCCGTGCCGCCTGTGCCGCCGCAAGGTCCGGGAGTCGTACCCCCGTTCGCCGCACCGCCCACCGAGGGCCGCACCAAGCGGCTCTGGCTGGGGCTCGGCGTGGCCGGGGTGTTCGCACTGCTCTGCTGCGGCGGCGGCATCGCCTCGGTCGCCGGGCTGACCGTCTTCGGTGTCCGGGCGATCGAGGAGCAGGCCCGCGTGGTGGTCACCGACTACGTCGAGGCACTCCAGCATGCGGAATATGCGGACGCGTACGCCCTGCTCTGCGACTCCCGGCAACGGGCGCAGTCGCCGACCGACTTCGCCGCCACCGAGTCGCTGGCCCCACGGATCGACCGGTTCCAGGTGGGTTCCATCTCGACCGGCAGCACCAACGGCATCATCGTGCCGGTCGACGTCACCTACGCGACCGGGTCGTCGTCGACGCTGAGCTTCACCATGGCGCAGGACCGCGGGACGGGCGGGTTAGAGGTCTGCGGCGTCACCGACTAATCTCGGTGCGTTGTCTGTCCCTTTTTGAAAGCCTCAGCCGACCGCCAGCCGGCGTAGGAGGAACCATGCCAGCCGATCGCATTGACGCCATCGTCAGCCTTGCCAAGCGCCGGGGCTTCGTCTTCCCCTCGAGCGAGATCTACGGAGGCACCCGGTCGGCGTGGGACTACGGTCCGCTCGGCGTGGAGCTCAAGGAGAACGTCCGCCGGCAGTGGTGGAAGACCATGGTGCAGGAGCGCGACGACATCGTCGGCCTCGACTCCGCGGTGGTCCTGGCACGTGAGGTGTGGACCGCGTCCGGCCACATCGGTGAGTTCGTCGACCCGCTGACCGAGTGCCAGTCGTGTCACAAGCGGTTCCGGGCGGACCACCTCGAAGAGGCCTTCGAGGCCAAGCACGAGCGCCCGCCGACGGGCCTCTCGGAGATCAACTGCCCGAACTGCGGCGTCAAGGGCGCGTTCACCGAGCCTCGCATGTTCAACGGGTTGATGAAGACCTACCTCGGCCCGGTGGAGAACGAAGAGGGCATGCACTACCTGCGGCCCGAGACCGCCCAGGGCATCTTCGTCAACTACAACAACGTCGCGACCGCGGCCCGCAAGAAGCCGCCGTTCGGTGTCGCCCAGGTCGGCAAGTCGTTCCGCAACGAGATCACGCCCGGCAACTTCATCTTCCGTACGCGCGAGTTCGAGCAGATGGAGATGGAGTTCTTCGTCGAGCTCGGGTCGGACGAGAAGTGGCACGAGTACTGGCTGCAGGAGCGCTGGAACTGGTACCGCGACCTGGGCCTGGCCGAGGCCAACATGCGCTTCTACGAGCACCCGAAAGAGAAGCTCTCGCACTACTCGAAGCGCACGGTTGACATCGAATACCGCTTCCGCTTCGGCGGCACGGAGTTCGCGGAGCTCGAGGGCATCGCCAACCGCACCGACTTCGACCTGACCACCCACTCCAAGCACTCGGGCGTCGACCTGTCCTACTTCGACCCCGACAAGAAGGAGCGCTGGGTCCCCTACGTGATCGAGCCGGCCGCCGGCCTCACCCGCGCGGTGCTGGCGTTCCTGCTCGAGGCGTACGACGAGGACGAGGCCCCGAACACGAAGGGCGGCGTCGACAAGCGCACGGTGCTGCGCTTCGACAAGCGCCTGGCTCCGGTCAAGGTCGCGGTGCTGCCGCTGTCGCGCAACCCGGAGCTGTCGCCGAAGGCCAAGGACCTGGCGGCCCGGCTGCGCAAGCGCTGGGTGGTCGAGTTCGACGACTCCCAGGCGATCGGCCGCCGCTACCGGCGCCAGGACGAGATCGGCACGCCCTACTGCGTGACGGTCGACTTCGACACGCTCACCGACGACGCGGTCACGGTCCGGGACCGAGACACAATGACCCAGGAACGAGTCTCCCTGGAAGCGATCGAGCGCTACCTGCTGGACCGCCTCTAGCGAAGCAAGGGACCCTTCTTAACGCTTTCCGCATAGGAAGGGTCCCTTGTTAACACGTCGCAGGTGACAGAGCCGAGGCGTGCGTCGTGCGTCTGCTCGATGAGGCGGCGTACGCGTCGGGGGTTCGTGCGAATCTCGGCCGGGGTGAAGTGGAGCACCAGCACGCCCACGCGGCCCAGTTCGTTGTGCCGGTCCATCGTGCGGCGCCACCCGTCGGCCGAGTAATGGAACTCCTGCGAGTCGACCTCGATCGCGAGGGCTGAATCGGCTATCCAGGCATCCGGCGTCGGGAGTCGTGTGCCGTCCTTTTCGTGAAGCGGCGGATTCCAGCGCAGCAGCGGCGCGAGGGCGCTGCCGGCCAGGCACTCGCGCAACTCTGCTTCCGGCGCCGACCGAACGCCCGCCAGGATCTCGTCGACAACCCGCCTGATCAATGCTGTACGACTGCGCTTCGCCCGACGGATCTCGTCGACCAACGCCGGAGGATCGGTGAAGCCGCGTTGCACCGCCTCGGCCGTGATCGCCCTGATCGGGCGTAGCTCGCGGAGTTCGCGTCCGGCGTCCACCACTGCGCGGGCGGGTGAGCAGACGCGATAAAGGCCGGCGTCGCGGGCGTTGGGGTCCAACTCCATGGCACGAGCCACGATCACGTGGCCGGCCGATCTGCGGCGAGCCTCATGAGGCACCAGGAGCTGGACTCGGTCGGAGATGGGCGCGTATCGAAATCCGTGCCAGGCCAACGCGGCGAGGCTGGTGATCTGCGCGTTCTCGCCGGCGTACAGGGCAGCAGCGATTCGCCGTTGCTCGTCGCTGAGATGTCCGGTGGTCAACACATAGACGCCGGGGAGGACGCGCTGCCAGCGCGCCGACCTGGTGCGGCGGTAGATCGCCATGTCGTCGTATCCGGCAACGAGCAGCTGGGCTCGGGTCACGATCTGCTGCTGTCGTTCGGCCAGGTCGGAGATGTCGACGCGAGTCGTTCGCGAGGTCGCGGTCATTTCCGCAGCTTGCCGTCGGTCAGTCACGCGTCGCTGACCCCTGTGGATAAGTGCGCGTTAGTAAGGGGCCCTTCCTATGCGGAAAGCGTTAACAAGGGACCCTTGCTTAGAACTCGAAGCCGCCCGGGCGGGTGTTGCGGTCCGCGATCAGGCCCGCCAGGGTGGCGATCGCGATCTCCGCCGGGGTGCGGGAGCCGATGTTGAGGCCGATCGGGCGGTGGACGCGGGCGATCTCGTCGTCGGCGACCCCGAGGTCGCGCAGGGCCTTGACGTGCGGGCCCTCGTGGTGGGGGTTGCCCATCAGGCCGATCCAGCGGGTCTTCGCGGTCAACGCGTCGCGGATCAGCGTGCCCAGCTCGCCCCGGTGGTGATCGCAGACCACGACGTCGGTGTTGCCGTCGAGGCCAGCGGCATCCAACGTGGACACGGCACCGTCGGCGTTCGTCGGTCCCAGCTTCGTCGGGTCGGGCTCGACCAGCACGGTGCGGTAGCCGAGGTCCAGCGCGTAGCGCAGCAACTGCGCGGACATCGGTGAGGCGAAGATGGCGACCAGCGTCTTGGGCTCGTCGCGCGGTGCCGGCGCGTCGCCGTGGGCGACGGCACAGGAGGCGTCATGCACGTGGTCGGTCACGCCTATGACTCTGCCACGACCACCTCCTCGCCGGCGGCCTCCGCGAGCGCGCGCAGGTCCAGGGCGGGCGCGAAAGGCGTAACCGTGATCGTGCCTTTGCGCCGCCGCCAGGTGCCGGCCACGGCGCCGTCGGCGAGCACGACGCCCGGGTTGGCGGTGGGTCGCCAGACCTGCTTGCGGCGGGCCGGGTCGGGCACCAGCAACTGGCGGTCGCCTAGTTCGAGCACCGGGTCGTACGGCGGTAGGAGCCGGACGCCCCGGGCGGGCGGTGCGGCGCGGGCGGCGTCGAGCTCGTCCGGGTGCAGGAAGAGGCGGCGCCCGTCGACCTCGACCGGCACCACCTCGGCCAGCGCCCACCAGCGTCGAGCGGCGGCGGGGGAGAGGGCCAGCCACGTGGCCAGGCCGTCGCGGTCCGTCGGGCCGGCGTAGCGGAGGAACCGCCGGACCAGCTCGCGGCGGGCCGTCTCCGGGTCTCCGCGTGGCAGCGGTGGGCCGGCGACGAAGTCGGCGGAGCCGTCGCCGTTGGGCACGAGGCGCAGGCCGGCGGGCAGCGAGGCGAGCCGGAACAGCGCGTCGTCGACGTGGTGGGCCGCGCAGCCCGCGCACCACGGCCGCAGGCGCTCGTCGACGGTTTCCTGGAGTGCGGTGGACAGCTCGCCCTTGCCGCACCGGGCACCGGACGCCAGCGCCGCCGCCATCGCGCCGGCGACCTCGTCGAGCGCGCCGCCGATGGGCCGGTCCAGCGCCGCGAAGAACGGCCCGAAGTGCTGTTTCCGCAGGTCAGAGGGATCGTCAGGGCGCAGGGCGGCGGCCAGTGCCGGCAGGTCGGCCGCCCGGTGCAGGTGCATCGTGCCCCGGGCACCGTGCACCAGAGCGGAATCGGACAGGTCGCCGTCGCCCCGGGCGGCCAGGGCGAGCCGGGCAGTCGAGCCCGGCGGCGTGTCCTGGATGCCCGTGTCGAGGACGTCGATCCCACCGAGATGCGTCGCCACGCGGTGGGCGCGGACCTCGGCGTCGGTCAGGCGGAGGGCCATATGGGCAGGATGCCGCACGGGTACGACAACGTACGCTCGATGCGTGACGCCGCTGCTCATCGGACCCCACAGGGTCGACCCGCCGGTGGTCCTGGCACCCATGGCCGGGATCACCAACGTGGCGTTCCGCCAACTCTGCCGCGAGCAGGGTGGCGGCCTCTACGTCTGCGAAATGATCACCACGCGGGCCCTGGTCGAGCGTAACCCCAAGACCTTCAAGATGATCGCCTTCGCCGGTGACGAGCGCCCCCGCAGCCTCCAGCTCTACGGCGTCGACCCGGACGTGACCGCGGCCGCCGTGCGGATGGTCGTCCAGGAGAACCTCGCCGACCACGTGGACCTCAACTTCGGCTGCCCGGTACCCAAGGTCACCCGCAAGGGTGGCGGCGCCGCCCTGCCCTGGCGCCGGCGCCTCTTCGCCCGCCTGGTCCGCGCAGCCGTCGACGCCGCCGAGGGCGCCGTCCCGGTCACGATCAAGATGCGCAAGGGCATCGACGACGATCACCTGACGTACGTGGAAGCCGGCCTGGCCGCCCAGGACGCCGGCGTGGCGGCGGTGGCCCTGCACGCCCGCACGGCCGCGCAGCGCTACTCGGGCACCGCGGACTGGGAAGCGATCGCCACCCTCAAGCAGGCGCTCGACGTGCCGGTACTCGGCAACGGCGACATCTGGGAGGCCGAGGACGCCCTGCGGATGGTCGCCGAGACCGGCGCCGACGGCGTGGTCGTCGGCCGGGGCTGCCTGGGCCGCCCGTGGCTGTTCGCCGACCTGGAGGCCGCGTTCGCCGGCCGCCCGGCTCGCAAACTGCCGAGCCTGGGCGAGGTGGCCGGCGTCCTGCGCCGGCACGCGGAGCTGCTCACGGACACGTTCGGCAGCGAGCGCGACGCCTGCGTCGACATCCGCAAGCACGTCGCCTGGTATCTCAAGGGCTTCCCGGTGGGCGCCGAACTGCGCCGCAGCCTGGCCATGGTCTCGTCACTGACCGAGCTCGACGACCTGCTGGGCAAGCTCGACGCCGACGAGCCGTTCCCGCTGGACACCCTGGGCCAACCGCGCGGCCGCACCAACGCCCCGGGCAAGGTCCACCTCCCGGACGGCTGGCTCGCCTCCCGCGACACGGACGTCGTCCCCGAGGGAGCGGAAGTCGAGAACTCCGGCGGCTAGGTCGACACGCGACACGGACGCGGGCCAGCCCCGGGGCGCCTTGGCGAATACTCGAAAGCTGACGCCTGGGGCAGTGCGGTAACTTCGTTCGGGCAGCCGCCGGATAGGCACGAGCGGCCGGCAAACAGCGTTGAGGGGTTACGAGAGTGGCGCAGGCAATCGAAGCGGACTGGGTGGCGCGGTTTGCCGATGAGGTGATCGCCGAGGCCGACCGCAGGGCGCCTGGTAAGCCCATCGTCTGCGCGAGTGGCCTTAGCCCCTCCGGGCCTGTGCACCTCGGCAACCAGCGCGAGCTGATGACCCCCCACCTCGTCGCCGACGAGATTCGGCGGCGTGGGCGCGAAGTGAAGCACATCCTGTCCTGGGACGACTTCGACCGGTTCGGCAAGGTGCCCGGCGACGTCGACCCGTCCTGGGCCGAGCACATCGGCAAGCCGCTGACCGCCGTCCCGGCGCCCGCGGGCAGTGCGTACCCCAACTGGGCCGAGCACTTCAAGGCGCCTCTGATCGCGGCCATGGCTGAGCTCGGCATCGAGGTCACGGCGATCAGCCAGACCGCCATGTACACCTCCGGTGCGTACCGTGCGCAGATCCTGCACGCGATGAGTCGGCGGGCGAAGATCGACGAGGTGTTGGGGCGCTACCGGACCAAGAAGAAGTCCGGCAAGGCGCTCACCGACCCCGACGAGGTGGCGGCCGCCGAGGGGTCCGGGGCGGCCAGTGAGGACGACGGCGGCACCGCGTCCGGTTACTACCCCTACAAGCCCTACTGCCAGGACTGCGGCAAGGACACCACGACCGTCACCGCGTACGACGATGCGACCACCGCGTTGACCTACACCTGCGCGTGCGGCCACTCAGAGACCGTTCTGCTGAGTGAGTTCAACAACGGCAAGCTGGTCTGGAAGGTCGACTGGCCGATGCGCTGGGCGTACGAGGGCGTGGTCTTCGAACCCAGCGGGGTCGACCACAGCTCGCCCGGCTCCAGCTTCGTGGTCGGCAGCCAGCTCGTGCGTGACATCTTCGACGCCGAGCCGCCGATCGGTCCCATGTACGCCTTCGTCGGCATCAAGGGCATGGCCAAGATGAGCAGCTCCCGGGGCGGGGTGCCGACCGCGGCCGACGCTCTGCAGATCATGGAGCCGCCGTTGCTGCGCTGGCTGTACGCGCGCCGCCGGCCGAACCAGTCCTTCGACATCGCGTTCGACCAGGAGATCCAGCGGCTGTACGACGAGTGGGACGGGCTGACCGCCCGCGTCGAGAACGGCACGGCCTCCAGCGGCGACCTGGCCGCCTACGGGCGAAGCGCCGCCACCGCCGCCGGGCCGCTCCCGTTGACACCGAGAGCAGTGCCCTACCGCACGCTCGCGTCCATCGTCGACATCACCACCGGCAACGACGACCAGACGCTGCGGATCCTGCGCGACCTGGACCCGGCCGACCCGGTGAAGGACCTCGACGAGACCCGGCCCCGGCTCGACTGCGCCAGCAACTGGGTGCGCACCCAGCTCACCCCGGACGAGCGCACCCGGGTCCGCGAGGAGGCCGACGACGTCCTGCTCCAGGGCCTCGACGACGACCAGCGCACCGCGCTCCGGATGCTCCGCGACGGGCTCGCCGACAACTGGTCGCTCGCCGGGCTGACCACGCTCGTCTACGGCGTACCCAAGCAGCTCCTCGGCCTGCCCGCGGACGTCAAGCCGACCCCGGAGCTCAAGGTCGCGCAGCGGTCGTTCTTCGCACTGCTCTACCGCCTGTTGATCGGCAAGGAGACCGGCCCGCGGCTGCCCACGCTGCTCCTGGCCACCGGGGCCGACCGGGTCCGCGAACTGCTCGGCGGGTCGTAGGCTCGAAGGCGGGGAGGGAGACCGCGCCGCCCGACCGCACGGGAGGTCGCGCGATGAAGAGCGGCAGCGTCACCCATTTCGAGATTCCGGCCGACAACGTCGAGCGGGCCGAGCGCTTCTACGCGGAGTCGTTCGGATGGAACATCCAGGACATGCCTGAGATGTCGTACGCCATGCTGAGCACCACGCCGAGCGGGAAAGACGGCCGGCCGAAGGACCCTGGTGCGATCAACGGCGGGATGATGAAGCGCAGCGGCATGTTCACGGCTCCAGTCGTCACGATCGACGTCGACGACATCGACGAGGCGCTCGCCACGGTCGAACAGCACGGTGGCACGACCAAGATGGGGCGCCAGGCCGTCGGTGACATGGGGTTCACGGGCTACTTCTCGGACACCGAGGGCAACCTCATCGGGTTGTGGCAATCTGCGAATAGTTAGCAGACGAGACGGCCATACCGTGCGCGGTATTGCACGGAAGAACGCTCCCAAACTCGCCTGTGTGCGTAGCGTTGTGCCAATAGTCACCGAGGGCTCCCAACCGGCCTGAAACCTCGCTTAACCTGCGCCCACGGTGGGAATGGTTAACGCAGTGGTCGTTCAGTGTTGAGCGCCTGGGAGGGCTCCGGTGACAAAGTTCGTCTATGGCTTCTCGGAAGGGAACAAGGATCTTCGCGATCTGCTCGGCGGCAAGGGCGCGAACCTGGCGGAGATGACCAACATCGGGCTGCCGGTGCCACCCGGCTTCACGATCACCACAGAAGCCTGCCGGGCGTACCTCGACTCCGGCCACCAGCCGGAGGGGCTCGCCGAGGAGATCGCGACCCATCTCGACGCGCTGGAGGCGTCGATGGGTCGCAAGCTGGGGGAGCCCGGCGACCCGCTGCTGGTCTCGGTGCGCTCCGGCGCCGCCTTCTCGATGCCCGGCATGATGGAGACGGTGCTCAACGTCGGGCTGAACGACGCGTCGGTGGACGGGCTTTCCCGGCAGGCCGGCGGCAACGACCGGTTCGCCTGGGACTCGTACCGCCGGCTGATCCAGATGTTCGGCAAGACCGTCTGTGACGTGCCGGGCGACGAGTTCGAGCACGCGATCGACGCGGCCAAGCGGGCCAAGGGCAGCGAAGACGACCTCGACCTGGACGCCGGCGACCTGCGTGGGCTGGTCGACGAGTACAAGGCGATCTTCGCCAAGCACACCGGCCGCGAGTTCCCGCAGGACCCGAAGGAGCAACTCGACCTGGCCATCCGCGCGGTGTTCGAGTCGTGGAACGCGGACCGTGCGGTGCTCTACCGCCGTCAGGAGCGGATCCCGACCGACCTGGGCACGGCGGTCAACGTGGTGGCGATGGTGTTCGGCAACCTCGGCTCAGACTCCGGCACCGGCGTCGCGTTCACCCGCGACCCGGCCTCCGGCGCGCAGGGCGTCTACGGCGACTACCTGGCCAACGCGCAGGGCGAGGACGTGGTCGCCGGCATCCGCAACACGGTGCCGTTGCAGGACCTGGAGCGGCTCGACAAGGCGTCGTACGACGACCTGATTCGGATCATGGCCACGCTGGAGGAGCACTACAAGGACCTCTGCGACATCGAGTTCACCATCGAGCGCGGCAAGCTCTGGATGCTCCAGACCCGGGTCGGCAAGCGCACCGCGGCGGCCGCGTTCATCATCGCCGGCCAGCTCGTCGACGAGGGCGTGATCGACCTCGACGAGGCGCTGCACCGGGTCAACGGCGCGCAGCTCGGCCAGCTCATGTTCCCCCGCTTCGACCTGTCCGGGAGGCCCAGCCAGCTCACCAAGGGTGTCGGCGCCTCACCGGGCGCGGCGGTCGGCCGGGTGGTGTTCGACGCGCTCACGGCCAAGGAGAAGGCGGCCGCCGGCGACGACGTGATCCTGGTCCGCCGGGAGACCAACCCCGACGACCTGCCGGGCATGATCGCCGCGCAGGGCATCCTGACCTCCCGGGGCGGCAAGACCAGCCACGCCGCGGTGGTCGCCCGGGGGATGGGCAAGACCTGTGTCTGCGGCGCCGACGAGATCGAGGTCGACGTCAAGGGCAAGCGGTTCACCGTCGCCGGGAAGACGATCGCGGAAGGCGACGTGATCTCCGTCGACGGCACCACCGGCAAGATCTACCTCGGTGAGGTGCCGGTGCAGCCGTCCGAGGTGGTCCGCTACTTCGAGGGCACGCTCGACCCCGCGCAGGCCGGCGACGCGCTGGTCAAGGCCGTGCACCGGGTCATGTCGCATGCCGACTCGCGGCGCCGGCTCGCGGTGCGGGCCAACAGCGACACCGGCGTCGACTCGGCGCGCGCCCGGCGCTTCGGCGCCCAGGGCATCGGGCTGTGCCGCACCGAGCACATGTTCCTCGGCGACCGGCGGGAGTTGGTCGAGCGGCTGATCCTGGCGGCCACGCCGGACGAGCGTGAGGCCGCGCTGGCCGAGCTGCTTCCGTTGCAGCGGGCCGACTTCGCGGAGATCTTCCGGGAGATGGACGGGCTGCCGGTGACCATCCGGCTGATCGACCCGCCGCTGCACGAGTTCCTGCCGTCGCTGGAGGAGCTCGCCGTGCACGTGGCGGTCGCGCACGAGCGCGGCCAGGACGTCGGCCGCGACGAGAAGCTGCTCGCCGCGGTCCGCCGGATGCATGAGCAGAACCCGATGCTGGGCCTGCGCGGCGTCCGGCTCGGCCTCGTCATCCCCGGCCTGTTCGCGATGCAGGTGCGGGCCATCGTCGAGGCCGCCGTGCTGCGGGCCGGCGAGGGCGGCACACCCAAACCCGAGATCATGGTGCCGCTCGTCGGTGCCGTGCAGGAGTTGGAGACGGTACGCACGGAGGCCGAGCGGATCATCGCCGAGGTGGTCGCGGACAGCGGCGTCGAGGTGCTGATCGGCACGATGATCGAGGTGCCGCGGGCAGCGTTGACCGCCGGCCAGATCGCCGAGGCCGCACAGTTCTTCTCCTTCGGCACCAACGACCTCACCCAGATGTCGTGGGGCTTCAGCCGCGACGACGTCGAGGGCGCGTTCTTCTGGCGCTATCTGGAACTGGGCATCTTCGGGATCTCGCCGTTCGAGTCGATCGACCGCGACGGCGTCGGCCGGCTGGTGCGGATCGCGGTCGACGAGGGCCGCCGCGCCCGCCCGGACCTCAAGCTGGGCGTGTGCGGTGAGCACGGCGGTGACCCGGACTCCGTGCACTTCTTCCACGACGTCGGGCTGGACTACGTGTCCTGCTCGCCGTTCCGGGTGCCGATCGCCCGGCTCGAGGCAGGCCGCGCCGCCTGCGAGTCGCGCGGCTCCGACAGCAGGTAGGAAAGAGGGGGTCCCGGACCGGGACCCCCTCCCGTGTTCCTAGAGCTCCATCTCCGATTCGATCTTGCGGAGCTGGTGGCGGGCCATCGCGAGGTTCGCCCGGTTGCGCTGGAGCGCGATGTAGAGGAACAGGCCCTTGCCGGCCCGGCCGGTGAGCAGCCGGATCAGGTGGTACTGCGAGTCGAGGGTGATCAGGATGTCCTCGATCCCCTCCTTGAGCCCGAGCATCTCGAGCGTGCGCAGCTTCGCCCGCACCACGTCGGTGTTGCCGGCCGCGGCGACCGTCAGGTCGAGGTCCTTGCCTCCGCCGACCACGCCCAGCGACATGCCGCTGGTGTAGTCGACGAGCGCGACACCGATCGCGCCTTCGATCGTCATGCATTCCTTGAGTGCGGTGTCCATGTCAGTCATGAGCCTGTGTCCTCCGTTGTGTTCGGGCCTGCGGCCCGGACCGTCGAAGCCGAACGACGGGACGGGCCGGTGTTTCAGGACCGGGCAGCGCTGGGTCGGCCCGATCCGGTGGGGCGGGTGTTGCGGCGGGGCAGCGGATCACGCGCCGGCGGCGCCGGCGGCGGGTTGCCACCGGGGGCGCGCCCCGGGGGTTGGGCGGCTAGCTCCTCGACGAGTACGCCGAGTCGGTGCGCCACCGTGCGGGAGGTGTGGTGCACCAGGGCCAGGTTGGCCTGGGGCATGGCGACGACCGTCAGCAGTGCGGCACCCGCCGCGTAGCTGACCAGGCATCCACCGTCGGCCTGGATGACCGTCTCGCGGTGGAGGCCGAGACCCACGGTCTCGGCGAACCGCCGGCCGAGGCCGACGGTGGCCGCCGCCATCGCGGCGACGGTGTCGGGTTCGACCCGGTCGACATCGCTCGAGATGAGCAGGCCGTCCGGGCCGGCCAGAACCGACCCGATCACGTCCGGGACCTCGCGCAGCGCGCGGAGCGCGGCGGCGATGGCGCGATCGGTGTCCACTGGCGGTTTCTCTCCTTTGGTTGGGATGACTGCATCCGGCCGCTGACCGGCGGTCCGCGGCTCATCGCAGTGCCTTCAACGCGGTGCGGATGCGCTTGAGCAGCGCCTCGTCGGCCGGGACGGGCGCTGCGACATCGAGCGGCTCCTCGGTCATCTCCGGGAGTCGCTCACCCGGTGCGCGCCGGGGCAGAGCGGGCAGCGAGCCGGGCGGGGCCGGCGCCGGCACTGCCGCACGGATAGGTAGGGCGGCGTCGTCGAACGCCTCGGAGCGTTCCGGCGCGACCGGGGTGCGCCGCCGAGGCATGCCCGCGTCGCCCAACGCGGCGGCCGGGTTGCCCAACGACGCCGCGGGGTTGCCCAACGACGCGGCTGGGTTGCCCAACGACGCTGCGGGATTGCCCAACGAGGCTCCGGGATTGCCCAACGACGCGGAGGGACTTCGTAACGCCGCGGCGGGGTTGCCCAGTGCCACGGCCGGTTTGTTCAGGGCGGCCGCCGGGTCGACCCGGGCCAGGCCGGTCGCGACGTCGGACCGCTCCATCTGCTCGGTCCACGGGATCAAGGGGGCCGGCCGCTGCGCGATCGGTGCGTTCCGGACAACCAGCGGAATGGCGCCGGCCGGCAGGGCGATCAGGCCGGCCGCGGCTAGTCGGCGCACCTCGGTCAGCACCGCGTAGCCGGCCCGGCCGAGCTCTTTGGCCAGGCCGATCGGGTTGAGCGTGCCGTCGGCGCGGCCCACGATCTCCCACTGGAGGGCCGACAGCACGACCCGCGGCACCGGCGGCCGGCGGACCGGCACGATGACGGCGTGGTCGACGCCCGGCTCGTGGTAGATCTCGTCGAGCAGCTTGCGCCGCCGGGCCACCTCGCGGGCCAGCACGGCCGGGTCGACCGAGGTGACCGAGCCCATCCCGTGCGTCTCGCCGTCGATGAAGCGGAGCAGCGCGCTGGCCGAGCCGAGCGCGAAGTAGGCGGCGTCGTAGATCGCGCCGAGCACGCACAGCTCTAGCTCGCCGTGCGTGAGGTGGCCCTGCTGGACGAGCCAGGCGGGCGGTCGCACGTCCGCCTTGCCGACGGCGCCGCCGGTGGCCAGCGCCGCCAGCCAGGTCTGCGGCGCCAGCCGGTCGGACGCGGTGAGCAGGTCGCCGATGCTGGGGGAGCTGCCCGACTCGGCGAACACGACGGAACCGTTGACCAGGTAGATGCAGTCCTCGGTGCCGATGTGCAGCGCACCCGTCGCGCCGGCCGAGGTCAACTGGGTCAGGGCCCGCCGCGGCGAGCCCGTGCGGGGGATCCGTACGGACTTCGCCAACGCTCCTCCTGACGACTCGATTGCTCCAGGCGTTCCGGATCTAGGAGACATGTCCCGGGCGACGGTGGCCGCGCGAGGGTGGTTGGTCACGGGTGCCGGTGCCTCAGGCCGCGACGAGGTCGTCGGCGAGGATGCGGATCCGCCGCTGGGCGACGGCCAGGTTGCCTTCATGGCGGTCGAGCCACACGTAGAGCAGCAACCGACTGTCGAAGTCGGTGCGGATCATGCGTAGGAGGTGATAGCCGCCGTGCGTGGTGATGACCACGTCTTCGACCAGGTCGTTGGGGCGCGTCGACGCGAACGGGGCGCGATTGATCGCCGCGTGGATGACGTCGGACGAGCCGGCGGCGGACGCGTCGGGGTCGCCGGTGGGCGCGTTGCCCGCCCACGCGAGCGCGAAACCGGTCGTGTAATCGACCACGCTCGCCCCGATGGCGCCAGGGATGGTCATCGCCTGCCGGAGGCAGTCGTCTATGCCGGACACACGTGCTCCTCCACCCGGGCGGAGCCTTTCGCGTCCACTCCGGCCAGAGGGCGCGCGAGAATCCCGGGTAAACGGGTCGGGGCCGGCGTGGCCGGCCATGACGATGTGCTTCCGCGACGCTACTCCCGGGCGAAGATCGTCCGCAGCAGTCTCACCCTTGGCGATTGGCTAGCAACTCTCGACTGATCGGAGGTTGCAAAAGGGACGCAGATGGGCATGTGCCCCGCGCGGTGCTCAGGACGACCGAACGGGCGCACCGGCGATCGTGGGCGTAACCTGGCGGACACCTTCTCGTTTCCGTCCGTCCGTGCGTCCGCATCGGAGGTAGCTCATGGGCAATCGCTGGGAGAACCTGGTTGTCGACGCGCGCGACCCGGCCCGGCTAGCCCGGTGGTGGGCCGAAGCGCTCAACTACCAGATCACCTACGAGAAGCCCGACGAGGTGGAGATCCGGCGGTTGCCCGACGAGTTGCCCGGCCTGGTGTTCGTGCCCGTGCCGGAGACCAAAGAGGTCAAGAACCGGCTGCACATCGACCTGCGGCCCGACGACCAGGAGGCCGAGGTCGAGCGCCTGGTCGACATGGGCGCCCGGCACGTCGACGTAGGACAGGCACCGAGCGCGCGCTGGATCGTGCTGGCCGATCCTGAGGGCAACGAGTTCTGTGTGCTCTCACCCAGGCAGTAGTTTGACCATGTGAGCACCACTGGCGACGCGGAGCGCTGGGCGCCCGAGCCGCCCAAGGACACCGGTGCGGGGCGCGGCCCGTACGAGCGGGATCGCGCCCGGGTGTTGCACTCGGCCGCGTTCCGGCGGCTCGCGGCCAAGACCCAGGTGCACCTGGCGGGCACGGACGACTTCCTGCGCACCCGGCTCACCCACTCGCTGGAGGTCGCCCAGATCGGTCGCGAGATGGGCGCCCGGCTCGGCTGCGACCCCGACGTGGTCGACGTGGCCGGGCTGGCGCACGACCTCGGTCATCCGCCGTTCGGCCACAACGGGGAGGCCGCGCTCAACGAGCTCGCGAAGGAGTGCGGCGGCTTCGAGGGCAACGCGCAGACGCTGCGGGTGCTGACCCGCCTGGAGGCCAAGGTGCTCGGCGCCGGCCTCAACCTGACCAGGGCGGCGCTGGACGCGACCTGCAAATATCCCTGGCCCCGGAAATCCGAGACGCGCAAGTTCGGCGTGTACGCCGACGACCTGCCGGTCTTCGACTGGCTGCGCGCGGCGGCGCCCGAGCCGGAGCGGCGCTGCCTGGAGGCCCAGGTGATGGACTGGGCCGACGACGTCGCCTATTCGGTGCACGACGTGGAGGACGCCATCCACGGCGGTTATGTGCGGGTGCGCCTGCTGATCGACGACGCGGACGAGCGGGCGGCGGTCTGCCGGGCCGCGGCCGAGGCCTACTCGGCGGAGCCGGTCGACGCCCTCGCCCCGGTGCTCGACGAGCTGCTCGCCGACCCGGCGCTGGTCGCCGTCGCCGACCACGACGGGAGCCAGCGGGCCCAGGCCGCGCTCAAGGGCCTGACCAGCGCGGTGACCGGCCGGTTCGTCGCGGCCGCGGTGGAGAGCACGCGCGTCGCGCACGGCGCCGGCCCGCTGCGCCGTTATGCCGCCGACCTGGTCGTGCCGGCCCGGATCCGCGCGCAGTGCGCGCTGCTCAAGGGCATCGCGCTGCGCTACGTGATGCGCCGGCCGGGCGCGCACGGCCGCTACGAGCAGCAGCGCGCGGTGCTGACCGAGCTCGTGGAGGTGCTGGCCGACCGTGCGCCGGACGGGCTCGACCCGGCGTTCGCGGCCGAGTGGAAGGCGGCCCACGACGACCAGGCCCGGCTGCGGGTGGTCGTCGACCAGGTCGCCTCGCTGACCGACCCGGCCGCGGTGGACTGGCACTATCGGCTGACCCGCTGACCGTCAACCCGGTCACCGGGTGGTCCGGGCGGACCGGAGACGGTCGCCCCGACGCCGGTTGACCTGGTTGAACAGCCGCTTGCGATCGGCGTCGGCGATCAGCTCGCGCTGGTGGTCGTGCGCCAGGGTGAGCATCAGTTCGGGGTGCTGGTACATCGCATGACTCCCAATGTCGAGGTGATGTGTCCATCCTGTTCGGACGGGCACTCCACGACATCGGCAGCGACTCCCTAACTTCCCGCGCGGACCCTCCTTACGCCGCCCCGAGTCGCCGTCTAGGCATACCTAGTGCCGCAGCGAGTAGAAGCGGAAGAAGCCGAAGTCGGAGATCGGCAGCACGTCGACGTCGCTGAAGCCGGCCGCCTGGGCGTACCCGCGCAAGGTCTCCGGACGCATCACGGTGCCGGTGCCGACCGACTCCGGGTCCGTCAGGCTGTCCGGCAGGCAGACCAGCGTGCTGAAGCCGTACATCAGCCGCTCGACGTCGTCGCCCGGCGCGTGGAACGTCTCGCCCACCGCCTCGTCCATCACCACCACCGGTGCGCCGGGCCGGACCGCGCCGCGGATCGCCGTCAGCACCTCGACCGGCCGGGGCAGGTCGTGCATGCACTCGAAGGCGAACGCCGCGTCGTAGTCCCCGGAGCCGGGCAGCCCGCTCGCGTCGACGTGGTGGAACGTCACTCGATCGCGCAGCTTCACCTCCCGCGCGTTGGCGGTGGCCAGCGCCACCGACGGTTGGTCCACGTCGAAACCGTCGACCCGGGCCTGCGGGTACGCACGGGCGAGCGCGATGGACGACCAGCCTCCCCCGCAGCCGATGTCGGCGATCCGGGCACCCGGGCGGCGCAGCACGTCGTCGAGCTCCGGCACGCCGGCCAGCGCGGCCGGCAGCGCGTGCTCGAACCAGGGTCGGTTGGCGTCGGCCTGCGCCTCGCGCATCTCGGTGCCGTACGTCGCCCAACCCACCCCGCCGCCGTCGCGGTAGGCACCGACCAGCGCCGGGAGCTGGATCGCGGCCGCGGCGAAGGTGCGGGCCAGCGGTGCGAGGTAGTTCAGGCTCCGGGTGTCGGTGAGCACCTCGGCGGCTCCGGGCGGCAGCGCGAACCGGCCGTCCCCGGTGGTGGTCAGGATGCCGACCGAGGCCTGCTGCTCCAGCCACTCCCGCGCGTACCGCTGGATGCCCCCGGCCCGCTCGACCAGCGCCGCCGCGTCCGCCGGGCCGCCGTCGGCCAGCGCCCGGTACCAGCCGAGCCGGTCGCCGAGGTAGACCGACAGCAGCTCCGCCGTGCCGAGCGCGGAGCGGAACAGGCGGTCGGCGAACTCTTCCGTGGTCTGTGTCATCCGTCGGACGCTAGCCATCCCGAGGACACCACACCGCGTAAAACACGACAGAACGTGGTTTCTGGTTGACTGTCCGAATGAGCGAGCGGGTGTTCGTGATCGTGGGTGCGTCCCTGGCCGGCTCACGCGCCGCCGAGACGTTGCGCGCCGAGGGCTTCGACGGGCGGATCGTGCTGATCGGCCTGGAGCAGCAGCTTCCTTACGAGCGGCCGCCGCTGTCGAAGGGCTACCTGCTCGGCAAGGAAGAGCGCGGCAAGGCATTCCAGCACGACGAGAAGTGGTACGCCGACCAGCGGATCGACCTGCGCATGGGCACCCGGGTCACCGCGGTCGACCCCGCCGCGCGCCGGGTGACCCTCGACGACGGTGAGCAGGTGGCCTACGACAAGCTGCTGCTGGCCACCGGCTCGTCCCCGCGCACGCTCGACCTGCCGGGCGGCGAGGGGCCGCGGATCCACCACCTGCGCACGATCGAGGAGTCCGAGGCCCTCGGCGCGACGCTGCGCGCCGGCGGGCCGCTGGTGGTGATCGGTGCCGGCTGGATCGGGCTCGAGATCGCCGCCGCCGCGCGCCACTACGGCTGTGACGTCACCGTCGTGGAGACCGACCGCGGGCCGCTGCGCCAGGTGCTCGGCGACGAGGTCAGTGACATCTTCCGCGACCTGCACCGGGCGCACGGTGTCGACTTCCACTTCGAGACCCAGGTGCGCGAGCTGGGCGGCATCGGCGACCGGATCACCCACGCGGTGCTCGACGACAACGTCGAGGTGCCCGCGTCCGCGGCCCTGATCGCGGTCGGCATCACCCCCAACGTCGAGCTCGCCCGGGCCGCCGGGCTGCGGGTCGACGACGGCGTGGTGACCGACGCGGCGCTGCGCACCAGCGATCCCGACATCTACGCGTGCGGCGACGTCATGTCGGCCTACCACCCGCTGCTGCACCAGCACCTCCGCGTCGAGCACTGGGCCAACGCGCTCAACAGCGGGCCGGCCGCGGCCCGGTCGATGCTCGGCCAGGACGTCTCGTACGACCGCGTTCCCTACTTCTTCACAGATCAATACGACCTGGGCATGGAGCTGGCCGGGTGGTTCCCGCGCGGCGGCTACGACCGGGTGGTGTTCCGCGGCGACCCGTCCATCGTGGACGGCAAGGCACCCGAGTTCATGGCCTTCTGGACCCGGCACGGGCACGTCCTCGCTGGGATGAACGTCAACGTATGGGACGTACAGGACGATATTCAGAAACTCGTGCGAGGCGGCTACACCGGCAAGGATGTCGACCTCGACCGGCTCGCCGACCCCAGCGTGCCCCTCGACACGCTTCTGGCCGGATAGCACGCCGGATTCCCTGATCGCCCGCAGGTCGCGCACGCGGTTGGCAATGCTGAAGCTCTGGCGAGAGCCGAGGAGCGAGCGATGGCAATCAACCAATCGACCGCGCCCGCGGTCACGGGTGTGCGGGGGCCGGAGCGCGAACCGGTCACCCTCGACGTCAACGGTTCGACCTTCCCGATCGAGCTGGAACCGCGCGTAAGCCTGCTCGACGCCCTGCGCGAGCATCTCGACCTCACGGGCACCAAGAAGGGCTGCGACCAGGGCACCTGCGGCGCGTGCACGGTGTGGGTCGACGGCCGCCGCGTGCTGTCCTGCCTGACCCTGGCGATGTCCTGCGAAGGGCACCAGGTCTCCACGATCGAGGGCATCGCCCAGGACGGCGAGCTGCACCCGATGCAGCAGGCGTTCGTCGACCACGACGCCTTCCAGTGCGGCTACTGCACGCCGGGGCAGATCATGTCGGCGATCGCGCTGCTCCGGGAGGGCAACGCCACCACCGACGCGGACATCGCCGAGCACATGAGCGGCAACATCTGCCGGTGCCAGGCGTACCCGAACATCCACGCGGCGATCCGCGAGGTGCGTGACGCTGACGACGGGGGTTGATGACGATGCGACCGATCACGTTCTTCCGGGCCGGCTCGATCGACGACGCGGTCGCCGCGGTCAGCGCCAACCCGGACAGCGCGTTCCTGGCCGGCGGCACGACCGAGATCGACCTGCTGCGGCTGGGCGTGATCCAGCCGACGCTGCTGGTCGACGTCAACGAGCTCCCGCTGACCTATCTCGAGGACACCGAGAGCGGCGGCGTACGGATCGGCGCGATGGCCCGGATGAGCGACGTGGCCCGGGCGCCGCGCATCGTCGAGCGCTATCCCGGCATGTCGCAGGCGCTGCTGCTGGGCGCCTCGGAACAGTTGCGCAACATGGCGTCGATGGGCGGCAACATGTGCCAGCGCACCCGCTGTGCCTACTTCCGCGACGGCCGGTCGCCGTGCAACAAGCGCGAGCCCGGCAGCGGCTGCTCGGCGCTGAACGGGGTCAACCGCGGCCACGCCATTCTGGGCACCTCGGACCAGTGCATCGCGACCCACCCGTCCGACGTGGCGGTGGCGTTGGTGGCGCTGGACGCGACGGTCCGCACGATGGGACCGGACGGCATCCGGACGATCCCGATCGAGCAGTTCTTCCTGCGCCCGGAGGACACACCGAGCGTCGAGCACCCGCTGGAGCACGGCGAGCTCATCGTCGCGATCGACGTGCCGGATCTGCCGGTCGCCCGCGCGTCGCGCTACGTCAAGCACCGCGACCGGGCCTCGTACGAGTTCGCGCTGGTCTCGGTCTTCTCCGCGATGCGGGTCGACGACAAGGGCAACGTCGC
The DNA here is from genome assembly GCF_900107455.1 of Asanoa ishikariensis. Taxonomy (GTDB): domain Bacteria; phylum Actinomycetota; class Actinomycetes; order Mycobacteriales; family Micromonosporaceae; genus Asanoa; species Asanoa ishikariensis. The sequence goes on from NZ_FNQB01000001.1 coordinate 2,140,715, forward strand.
CGAACTGCGGCTGGCCCTCGGCGGCGTCGGCACGGTTCCCTGGCGGGCGCACCGGGCCGAGGAGGCACTGATCGGCCGGCCGGCGACGCCGGAGAACTTCGCGGCCGCCGCCGACGCGGAACTGGCCGACGCCGACACCCGGCCGATGAACGCGTTCAAGGTGACGTTCGCCAAGCGCGCGATCGTCCGCGAGCTGAGCCAGGTGGTGACCTCATGAGTCCGGTACTCGGCAAGCCTGTCAATCGCGTCGACGGCCCCGACAAGGTCACCGGGACCGGCCGCTACTGCGGCGAGATCGTGTTGCCCGGCCTCGCGTACGGGCTGATCGTCGGCGCCGACGTGGCCAAGGGGCGGGTGGTGTCGATCGACGAGTCGGCCGCCCGCGCGGCCGGCGGCGTCTACGGCATCCTGACCCACCGGAACACGCCCAAGGTGGCCAACGCACCGCACCTGATCCCCTCGCTGGCGGGCCAGCCGGCGCCGGGGGAGAGCTTCTTCCCGATGCAGGACGACGTCGTGCACTACTGGGGACAGCCGGTCGCGCTGGTGGTCGCGGACTCGTTGGAAAGCGCGGCGCACGCGGCCGCGCTGCTCGACATCACGTACGAGGAGAGCCCCGCGGTCGCCACGATCGAGGACGGGCGGAAGTCGGCGTACGAGGCGGAGACGCTCTTCGGCGGGCTGATGCCGGCCCGCGACGAGCGCGGTGACGTGACGGCGGCCCTGGCCGCGGCGGAGGTGACGGTCGACGCCTCCTACCGGTACGCGGCGAACCACCACAACCCGCTGGAGACCTCGGTGACCACGGCGCAGTGGGACGGCGACCGGCTCACGCTCTGGGACTCCACGATGGGCGTACGGGCCAGCCAGCTCACCGTCGCGTCGCTGCTCGGCATCCCGCTGTCCGACGTCCGGGTGATCACCCACTTCGTGGGCGGCGGGTTCGGCTCCAAGGCGATGGTCTGGCCGCACGTCACGCTGGCCGCGATGGCCGCCCGGCACGTCGGGCGCCCGGTGCGGCTCACGCTGACCCGGCCGCAGAGCTTCACCTCCAACGGGCACCGCGAGGAGCAGGAGCAACGGATCACGCTGGGCGCGGGCCGCGACGGCCGGCTGACCGCGATCCGCCACCAGAAGCTGTCGATCACCTCGTCGTTCGACGACTGGGCCGAACCGGCGACCGGCGTCTCGACGCAGATCTACGGCTGCGACAACTACCTGGGCTCGCACAGCCTGATCAAGGGCAACACGATGACGCCGACGTTCACCCGGGCGCCGGGCGAGTCGCTCGGGTCGTTCTCGTTGGAGACGGCGATGGACCGGCTCGCGTACGAGCTCGGGATGGACCCGGTCGAGCTGCGGATCATGAACCACCCGCCGGTCGACAACCACGGCAACCCGTGGTCCAGCGACGGCATGGCCGACTGCCTGCGCCGCGGCGCCGAGTTGATCGGCTGGGCCGATCGGGACCCGACGCCGGGCGTACGCCAGGAGGGCGACAACCTGATCGGCACCGGTGTGGCCGGCGCCGGCTATCCGGTCGCGTTCATGATGCCGGTGCAGCACGCCCGCGCCCGGATCTTCAACGACGGCAGCGTCGTCATCCAGACCAGCGCGCAGGAGTTCGGCATCGGCGTGACCACGTCGATGTCCCAGGTCGGTGCCGACGGGCTCGGCGTCGACATGGACGTGCTGCGGTTCGAGGCCGGCGACACCGATCTGCCGAACACCACCTCGGCGGTGGGCTCCATGGGCGCGACGATGCAGTCGTCCGCGGTGCACAACGCGGCCAGGACGCTGCGCAACGAGCTCATCGCGCACGCCGTCGCCGACGACAAGTCACCGTTGCACGGGCTGTCACCGAGCTCGGTGCGGGTCGCGGACGGGCGCATGACGTCCACTCTGGACCCGTCGATCAGCGAGTCGTACGCGGACATGTTGCAGCGCAACCGGCTCCTCGACCTGGAGGCACTGGGTAGCTGGACCCCGCCGCCGTTCACCACGCCGCACGGCCTGCTCACCTTCGGCGCGCAGTTCGCCGAGGTGGCCGTCGACAAGGACCTCGGCCTGGTCCGGGTGCGCCGGATGGCCGGCGTGTTCGCGCCGGGCCGGGTGCTCAACCCCAAGCTGGCCCGCAGCCAACTGCTCGGCGGGATGCTCTGGGGCCTCGGCCAGGCCCTGCTGGAGGGCAACCAGATCGACCGCCAATCCGGGCGGTGGGCGCTGAACAACCTGGGCGAATATCTCGTGCCGGTGCACGCCGACATCCCGGACATCCAGGTCGAGTTCGTGGAGGTCGAGGACGACGTGGTGGGCCCGCTCGGCGTCAAGGGCGTCGGCGAGGTCGGCCAGGTCGGCGCCGCCGCGGCGATCGCCAACGCGGTCTTCCACGCCACCGGGCGCCGGATGAGCGAACTGCCGATGACGGCCGAGGTTGTGATGAACGGTGGCGGCGCCGGGTGAGGTGAGCGCGGCCGCCGCCCTACCCGAACGGCCGGTCATCAGCACTCCGACTAGTGAGCTGAAACCGGCCGTCCGCGCCGCACAACAGCGGAGCGTCGCCCGCCAACCGTGGCTCGGCCTGGCCGGGTTGCTGTTCGTGGTGCCGATCGCGGTGGCGTTGGCGTTCGCGCTCGACGGCCCGGTCCGCTCGGTCGTGGTGATCGGCCCGCTGGTCACGTTCTCGCTCGTCCCGGTCGCGGTCGTGGCCTTCTGGTGGAACGACTGGCCGGGCACCGCGCTCGCACCCCGCTGGCTGTCCGGGTGGCTCAACACCCTGTTCATCGTCGCGTTCGGTGTCGGGCTGACCTTCCTCGGCCAGCTCATAGCCGGCGGGGTCGACCCACGCGGCGTCTTCGACCCGAACCCGGGACCCGGCCAGCTGCCGACCTTCCCGGCCACGCTGCCCATCGCCGGCACCGCGTTCACCGCGATGCTCCAGTTCACCCTGGTCAACGAGGGCTGGCCGCTGCGCAAGCTGCCCCGGGTGCCGGCCGGGCTGCTGGCCGCCGCCGTAGCCTGGGGCGCCGCGCTGCTCGTCTACTACTTCGTCGTCGACGTGCACCCACCGCCGTCGACCGGCCTGCACAGCCAGACCGGGCCGATGTCCGGCGCCGCGCTCGGCGCCCTGACGGTGACCATCGGCGCGTGGCAGACGTGGCTCTACGTGACGTGGCGGGGCTGGCCGTTCAACCTGATCAAGCGCCGCTGGCTGCGGCTGCTGGTGGCCAACGGGACGGTGATCCTGGGCGGCTGGGCCACGTACACCCTGATTCACCTGGCGGTGAGCCCGGGGAAGATCATCGCCGGGGCGGCGGCCTTCATCGCGGCCGGCCTGGTGGTCTCGATGCTGTTCGAGAACGCGGTGCGCCCGCACATCACCGCGGTGATGGACAAGTGGCTGTCGGTGCTGACGGTGTCCGCGCTGGCGACGGCGCTGTACGTGGTGCTGACGGCCTATGCCCGAACCGTCGACTTCGGCCGCCTGGAACCGAGCGAGTTCGTGGTGCACGGCAGCCTCAACGCGGTCGCCTTCTCGGTGATTACGCACGTCGCCGTCGGCCGCCGATGGCCCTTCGCCCGCGACCTACCCTGAGGGCCGCTCCCGCTTGGGGAGCTTGGCCACGACGGCGTCGTACGAGGCGTCGATCGCCTCCAGGATCTCGTCGTCAGGGATGCCGGTGCCGACCTGGAGCGTGTTCCACCCCGACCGTCCGATGTAGGCCATCACGGCGGCCGAGTCGGGGTAGCGGGCCAACCACTCGTCGGCCATCTCCCGGTTCGCGCCGCACTTGAGCCCGACGGTGGGCGGCGGTCCGGCGCCGAGGAACGCGAAAATCTTGCCACCCACCTTGGCGACCTGGTCGCCCTCCCACGGCTCGTCCGGCCACGCACCCGGCTTGGCCAGGCAGTAGGCCACCAAATCATCCCGGGTCATGCGGTCACCATAACCGTCGCGGACCTCGATGTTCGCTCGACGGAGCGTGTCCGCGCGGACACCGATCGCGGCGAGCGCGCTCCCATAGGAAACGTATTCGTAACGAGGTCTTGACCCCCTAGCTGATCACGGCGCAAACTCCCGGAAACGTTTACAGCTACCGGGTGGAGGTGCAGGACGTGGGTCGTAAACGTTTACAGGAGTCCGCGGACGTTCGGCCGACGGTGCACACCGTGGCCGCTCGTGCCGGTGTCTCCATCGCGTCCGCGTCCCGGGTGTTGAACGGGGTCGGTGGCAGTCCGGAGACCGTCCGCAAGGTGCGCGAGGCGGCGGCCGAGGTCGGTTACGTGCCCAACGCGATCGCCCGTTCGCTGCAGTCGCAGCGCACCGAGCTCATCGCGCTGGCCGTCGAGGACATCGGCAACCCGGTCTACGTCGAGATGATGCGGGCCATCGAGGCCGTCGTCGCCTCCTCCGGGCGGCAACTGCTGGTGCACGCCACCGGCGGGCGGATCGACAACGAGACCGCCCTGCTGCGCCGGCTCGCCAACCGCTACGTCGACGGGATGATCGTCTCGCCGATCCGCGTCACCGCCGACCATCTGACCGCGCTCCAGGACAGCCCGGTGCCGGTGGTCGTGGTCGGTCAGCTAGCCGCGGACGCACCGGTCGACAACGTCCGCACCGACTCGCGCCGGGGCATCGCGATGGCGGTGGACCATCTCGTCGCCACCGGCCGGCGCCGGATCGGTTTCGTCAACGGCCCGCTCGACACGGTCCCGGGCGCGGCCCGTGACGCCGGGTTCCGCGCCGCGCTGGCCGCACACGGCATCGCGCTGGACGAGAACCTGATCGAGATCGGCGACTTCCAGTACGCCGCCGGCCGGGACGCCACCGAACGGCTGCTCGCCCGCGCCGAGCCGGACGCCCTGGTCTGCGCCAACGACCTGATCGCCGCCGGCGCGCTGCACACCCTGCTGGCCCGGGGCCGGCGCGTGCCGATCGACGTCGCCCTGGTCGGCATGGACGACACCGAGCTGGCCCGGATGATGTTTCCCCAGCTCTCCAGCGTCTCCCTCGGCTCGGCCGAGCGTGGACGCCGCGCCGCCGAGCTGCTCCTGCAACGCATCGCCGACCCGAGCCTGCCGCCGCGCCGCGCGTCGGTCGAGCCCAGTCTCGCCGTGCGGGCCTCCAGCGCGCAGGCCCAGGTCCCGGCCCAACCGTCCCGGGAAGAGGTGACGTCATGACGACGCTGCGCGTCGGGAAGCCGCACAAGGCCCGCTCCGACAAGCTCACCATCTACCTGCTGCTGCTTCCCTCGCTGCTGCCGGTCCTCCTGCTCTCGGTGTTCCCGCTGCTGCGGGGCATCTACCTCGGCTTCACCGACGCCCGCGCCGGCCGCAACGTCGACGTCACCTTCACCGGCTTCGAGAACTACAAGGAGCTGCTCGGCGACGAGATGTTCTGGAACTCATTCAAGATCGGCCTGATCTGGGCGCTCGGCGTCACCGTGCTCCAGTTCGTGCTCGCCCTCGGGCTCGCGCTGCTGCTCAACCAGCAGCTCCGGTTCCGAGGCGTGGCCCGGGTGCTGTCCGTCGTGCCGTGGGCGATGCCGCCGGTCGTGGTCGGCATCCTCTGGAAGCTCGTCTACCACCCGGACGCCGGGCTGCTCAACGAGTTCTTCCACCGGATCGGCGCCGACGGCCTGCGCGCCAACTGGCTCGGCGACTTCAGCACCGCACTGCCCGCGGTCATCATCGTGGGCGTCTGGGCCGGCATGCCGCAGACCACCGTGGTGCTGCTCGCCGGCCTCCAAGGGGTCGCGCCCGAGCTGCACGAGGCGGCGGCCGTGGACGGGGCCAGCGCGTGGCACCGGTTCCGGCACGTCACGCTGCCCGCGCTGGCGCCGGTCATCGTGGCGATCACGTCGCTGGACTTCATCTGGAACTTCAACTCGTTCGGCCTGGTCTACGTGCTGACCGCCGGCGGTCCGGGCGGCAAGACGATGTTGCCGATGCTCTTCGCGTACGAGGAGGCGTTCCGCTACGGCAACTACGGATACGCCGCCGCCCTCGGCAACGTGATGGTCGTGATCATCGTGGCGCTGCTCGCCATCTATCTCCGTCGCCGGCTGCGGGAGGCGAACTGACATGCTGGGCAAACCGAGCCGCACCGGTCGGACCTTGCAGTACCTGGCCCTCGCGGCATACCTGATCTTCCTCGGGTTCCCGCTGGTCTGGCTGCTCTCGACGGCCTTCAAGCCACCGCGCGAGCTGGTGCAACTGCACCCGACCCTGATTCCGAGCAACCCTACGGTCCAGAACTTCGTCCAGGCCTTCACCGAGCAGGAGCTGGGGCGGGCGGCGTGGAACAGCCTCCAGGTCTCGCTCGCGTCGGCGGTGCTGACCGTGCTGGTCGCCATGCCGGCGTCGTACGCCCTCGCCAGGTTCAAGTCCAAGCTCGGCACGCTGGCGCTGGGCTGGGTGCTGCTGTCCCAGCTCTTCCCGTTCGTCCTGCTGATCATCCCGATCTTCCTGGTGCTGCGGCAGGCCGGCCTGGCCAACTCGCACGCCGGGCTCGTGCTGATCTACGTGGTCTGGGCGCTGCCGTTCGCGCTCTGGATGCTCCAGGGCTTCGTCCGCAACATCCCGCGTGAGCTGGAGGAGGCGGCGTCGGTCGACGGCGCGAGCCGGCTGCAGACCCTGCGTCGAGTGGTCTTCCCGCTGCTCGCGCCGGGCCTGGTGGCGACCGCGCTGTTCTCGTTCATCTCCGCCTGGAACGAGTTCTTCTTCGCCCTGGTCCTGATCAAGACGCCCGAGCTGCAGACGTTGCCCGTCGCGCTGGCGCGGTTCGTCGGCATCGAGGGCACCGCCCGGCTCGGCCCGCTGGCCGCCGGCGCACTGCTGGCCACCCTGCCCAGCCTGATCTTTTTCGCGTTCATGCAACGCCGGCTCTCGTCCGGGTCACTAGCCGGCGCGGTCAAGGGCTGATCTCTCTACCCCACCCCCAAGGAGGTAAGAACCCATGCTCCCCATCAGATTCCGTCGACTGGCCGCGGCCGCGGCTATCGCGGTCGTCGGCGTCGGCGCGCTCGCCGCGTGTGGCAACGGCGGCGACGACGAGGCCTCGGCCGGCCCCGTCAAGCTGCGCTTCCTCAGCCTCGCGTGGCAGAAGGAGTCGCTCCAGGCCAACAAGGACCTGGTCGCCAAGTGGAACTCCGAGCACCCCGACATCCAGGTCGAGTACGTCCAGGGTGACTGGAACTCGGTGCACGACCAGTTGCTCACCTCGTTCGAGGGCGGCGACGCCCCCGACATCGTGCACTACGAGGCCTCGTCGATCGGCGAGTTCAGCAAGCAGGGCTACCTGGCCGACCTGAAGGACCTGATCCCGGCCGACCTCAAGGGCCAGATCGACCAGGGCGTCTGGGACACCGTCACCTTCGACGGCCAGGTCACCGGCGTTCCGTTCCTGCTGGAGTCGCAGGTCGTCATCGCCAACAAGAAGCTGCTCGACGCCGCCGGTGTCACGGTGCCGCCGGCCGACGGCGGCTGGACCTGGGACGAGTTCCAGGCCAACGCCCAGAAGCTGACCAAGTCCGGCCAGTACGGCGTGGCGTGGGCGCTGAAGTCGCCGACCAACCGGGTGCTGAACCTGGCGCTCAACTACGACGGCAAGTTCTTCTACTCCGACGGCGGCAAGACCGAGGTCAAGATCGGTGACGCGGAGAAGGAGATCCCGAAGCGGATCCACGACATGCTCTACACCTCGAAGACGGCCTCGCCGGAGGCGCTGGGCATGAGCGGCGCCGACACGCTGCCGGGCTTCTTCGGTGGCAAGTACGCGATGCTGCCCGGCTCGGTCTCGCTGCGCCAGCAGATGGTCGAGCAGGCTCCGAAGGACTTCGAGTGGGTCACGCTGCCGCCGGTCAAGGGCCTGTCCGCCAACCAGGCGGCCAACCCGCAGACGCTGTCGGTCTCCGCGGACTCCAAGCACAAGGAGCAGGCCGCGCAGTTCCTGTCCTACTTCCTCAACCCCACCAACATGGCCACGCTGGCCAAGGGTGACTGGCTGGTCCCGACCGGCAAGCAGGCCAACGAGGAGCTCGTGAAGCTCACCGAGGGCAAGCAGGGTTGGGACGTCGCCGCGAACAGCGCCGCCGACCTGACCGTCGCACCGTTCCAGCAGGCCGACGGCTACCCGGAGTGGAAGACCAAGTACGCCACCCCGGCCCTTCAGCAGTACTTCGCCAACAAGATCACCCTGGACCAGCTCGCGAGTCAGCTGGTCGACGGTGGCAAGCAGGTTCTGAGGTAACAATGTCACTCTTGCTCGACACATCGGTCGGTTGCCTGGTCGGCGCCGCGGTCGGAGACGCCCTGGGTGGCGCCACCGAAACCGCGTTGCCGGAGCAGATCCGAGCCCGCTTCGGCGGCTGGGTCGAGGGCATCGTGCCCCCGTACCACGCCGACTGGGCCACCGCGCGGCCACTCGCGCCGTACCACAAGGGCGACGGGCACATCACCGACGACACATTGATGACCCATGCCCTGGTACGCGCGTACGCGGCCAAACGGGACCACCTCGACGCGTACGACGTGGCGGAACTGTTGGTGCCTGACCTGATCGAGCGGGTGGTGCACATCCCCGACCTGGAGCGGGACGGGGTGACCTTCCATCGGCTCGCGGCCGCCGAGCGGTGGCTGGTCACCCGCCTGCACCACGCACACGCGGACCCGCGCGAGGCCGGGGTCGGCAACATCGTCAACTGTGGCGCGGCCATGTACATGGCACCGGTCGGCATCGTCAACGCGGGCGACCCGGCCGGGGCGTATCTCGAAGCGGTGGAGCTCACCGGGGCGCACCAGCACAGCTACGGCCGGGAGGCCGCGGCGGTCTTCGCCGCCGCGGTCGCGGCGGCGGCGGCACCCGGCGCGAGCGTCGAGGACGTGGTGGCGGCGGCGCTCGACCTGGCGCGCGACGGCACGAGGGGGGCCATCGACGCCGTGGTCAAGGAGGCCCGGGGGCACGACGACTGGCGCGTGGCGATCCCCGCGCTGCGCGCCGCCGTGGCGCCCTTCGACACGGTCGGCGAGGACTACCGCCGGCCGGGTCTGGGCGCCCGTCGGCCGAGCCGGCTGCACGCCATCGAGGAGCTGCCGGTCGCCATCGGCATGCTCGTCGTGGCCCGCGGCGAGTTCCGCCCGGCGGTGCTGGGCTCGGTCAACTACGGCCGGGACGCCGACTCGACCGCCACCATGGCCGGCGCGATCGCCGGTGCGCTCGGTGGCGCCGACGCGGTGCCCGCCGAGTGGTCCGACGTGGTCGGCACCGCCTCGAAGACCGACCTGGTGGAGCCGGCCCGCGTCCTCGCGACCGTGGCCACCGAGGTCTTCGAACGGGACCGCGCCCGGTTCGCCCGGCGCGCCGAGCGGTTCGCCGAGCTCGCCGGCGGCGCCCGGTGAGGATCACCTGGGTGCAGCCCGAGGACCTGCTGCCGCACGAGCTAGCGGCCAGCCGGGACGAGGGCCGCGACGTGACCGCGCTGGCTGCACTGTGGACGGCTGCCGGTGGGGATCTCACCCCGCCGGTCAGCGGTGCGTCGCCGGAGCCGGCGTCGCCGGCAATGCGGGCGCTCGCCGTGGAACTGCTCGACGCGGCCGACGCGCTGCCGCCCGTCGCCGCCGCGGACGAGCCCGACGACCTGGCCGGCCTGCGGGCGACCTGGCCCGCGACGTGGTCGCTGCCGACCACCGTGTCGGTCGACCGGATGCACGGTGCCTGGCTGGGCCGGGCGGTCGGCTGCCTGCTCGGCAAGCCGGTGGAGAAGATCTCCCGACACGGGATCCGGGAGATCCTCACCGCCACCGGCGGGTGGCCCCTGCGTGGTTACTTCACCGCGCGGGGGCTGCCGGCCGAGGTCGCGCAGCGCTTTCCGTGGAACCGGCGCAGCGCCCCGACCAGCCTCGCCGAGAACATCGACGGCATGCCCGAGGACGACGACCTGAACTTCGCGCTCCTGGCCCTGCGGGTGCTGGAGACGCACGGACGCGGCTTCACCAGCGCCGACGTGGCGCAGGCGTGGCTCGACTGGCTGCCCGGCGGGCGGGTCTTCACCGCCGAGCGCGTCGCCTACCGAAATCTTCTGTTGGGCTACCCGCCTCCGCTCAGCGCGCGGCGGCACAACCCGTTCCGGGAGTGGATCGGCGCCCAGATCCGCACCGACGTGTACGGCTGGGTCAACCCGGGTCGGCCCGACCTGGCGGCCGAGCTGGCCTGGCGGGACGCCGTGGTCAGCCACGTCCGCGGCGGGGTGCACGGCGCGCTGTGGGCCGCCGCCCTGGCCGCTGCCGCGACGGTCGCCCGCGACGTCGACGAGGTGCTGGACGCCGCCGAGGCCGTGCTGCCGCCGCGCAGCCGGTTCGCCGCCACCGTCCGCGAGGCGCGGGTGCTCGGCGCCGGCACCGACGACTGGGAGGCGGTGGTCGACGCGCTCTACGCCCGGCACGGCCACCTGCACTGGGTGCACGTGCGCAACAACGCCGCCCTGGTGGCCGCCGCGCTCGCGTACGGCCGGGGCGACCTCGAACGGTCGATCTGCGCGGTGGTCAGCGGCGGGTGGGACACCGACTCGACCGGCGCCACCGTCGGCGCGGTCACCGGCGCCTTGACCGGCGCCGCCGCACTGCCGGAGCGCTGGGTCGGTCCGCTGCACAACCGGCTGGCCAGCAGCATCGCGGGGTTCGACGGAATCGGCTTCGACGAGCTCGCCGCCCGGACTCTGGCGGTGGCTTCATGAACGCGCGCGTCGTGGTGGTCGGCAGCACCAACCTGGACCTGGTCGTGACGACGCCGCAGCTTCCCCGGCCGGGGGAGACCGTGCTCGGCGCGGACTTCCGCACCGTGCCCGGCGGCAAGGGCGCCAACCAGGCCGTCGCCGCCGCCCGGGCCGGCGCCACGTGCGAGTTCGTGGGCGCGATCGGCTCCGACGACTTCGGAGTGCGGCTGCGCGACAGCCTGGTCGCGGCCGAGGTCGGCGTCCGAGGCCTGCGCACGGTTCCCGGCCCGTCCGGGGTGGCGCTGATCGCGGTCGACCGGGCCGCCGAGAACTTCATCGTGGTCGCGCCCGGTGCCAACAGCGCGCTCACCGACCTGACCGACGACGACCGGTCCGCGATCGCCGCCGCCGACGTGCTGCTGCTCCAGCTCGAGGTGCCGCTGCCCACTGTGGTCGCCGCGGCCGGCGCCGCCCGGGCGGCCGGCACCACCGTGGTGCTCAACGCCGCACCGGCCGCGTCGCTGCCGGCGGAGCTGCTGGACCTGGTAGACCTGCTGGTGGTCAACGAACACGAGGCAGCCGTCGTGGCCGGACGAGACGAGCCGGTCGACGCCCTCCTGGAGCTCGTGCCCCGGGTGGTGCTGACGCTGGGCGCGCGCGGCGCCGCCTACGCCGACCGTTCCGGTCTCCGGCTCGCCGTGCCCGCACCGCGCATCGAGGCCGTCGACACCACCGCGGCCGGCGACGCCTTCACCGGCGCCCTCGCGGTGAGCTGGGCCGAGCGCGGGGAGGCGGCGGTCGAGCGCACCCTGCGCTGGGCCTGCGCCGCCGGTGCCGCCTGCGCCCAGCGCGCCGGCGCCTCCTCCGCCCTGCCCGACCGGGCCACCATCGACGCCCTGCACGACGCGACCTACCGAGGAACTCCGTGAGCTTCAACCCGTACGTCCCGCGGCCCATCGACCTGCCGACCGAGGTGCCGCTGGCCGGCCACGCGGACCTCACCGAGCTCGACGAGGCGAAGATCTTCGCCGCGCCGTCCGACCCGGCCGACTGGCCGGCCTGGCGGGCGCAGCTCACCCGGTGGCGGGCGGGTGCGCGCAGCCGGCTCGGCTATACCGGCAGCCACTACGACGAGATCGCCGGCGACTGCTTCACGGTCTGCCTGGCCTGGCTGTGGGACGAGACGCTCTACGACCACGAACGCGGCGTCTTCACCGTCGACGCGTTCCTCGACGGTGCCGCCACGGACTTCGGCGGGTTCGACGGCGTGGTGCTCTGGCACGCGTACCCGGTGATCGGTCTGGACGACCGCAACCAGTTCGACTGGTACCGGGACGTGCCCGAACTGCCTGACGTGGTGCGCGCTTTCCAGGACCGGGGCGTCCGGGTGTTCGTCGACTACAACCCGTGGGACACCGGGACCCGCCGTGAGCCGGGCACCGACGCCGCGGAGGTCGCCGCCCTGGCCGACCTGCTCGGCGTCGACGGCGTCTTCCTGGACACCCTCAAGGAGGGCGCCGGCGAGCTGCGCGCGACGCTCGACAAGGTCCGCCCCGGCCTGGTGCTGGAGGGGGAGAGCCGCGTCCCGCTCGCCCGGATCGAGGATCACGCGATGTCGTGGGCGCAGTGGTTCGCCGACTCCGAGGTGCCGGGCGTGCTGCGCGCCAAGTGGTTCGAGCGGCGGCACGTGCTGCACCACACCCGTCGCTGGCACCGCGACCACCTGGACGAGCTGCACTCCGCCTGGCTCAACGGCGTCGGCCTGCTGGTCTGGGAGAGCGTCTTCGGCGTCTGGGTCGGCTGGAACGAGCGCGACCGCGCGGTGCTGCGGGCGATGCGCCGCGTCCAGACGAGCCACCCGGCGTGGTTGCGCTCCGAGGACTGGGTGCCGCTCGCCGACCACCCCGGCACCGGTCAGGTGTACGCGTCCCGCTGGACGCACGACGACGTTCCGCTGTGGACGGTGGCGAACCGGGGCGGCGACCACGACGGGCCGTGGTTGGTGCTCGACGGCGCCGGCGGGCGGTTCGTCGACCTGGTCACCGGCGCTGAGTTGACCGTCACGTCGGTGGGTGACGGCCGGATCGCGGTCGGCGGGCCGCTGCCGGCGGGCGCGATCGCCGCTGTGCTGCGCACCGACGCCTCGGTGGAGTCGCACGAGTCCCCGGTCGGCGATCCGTCGTTCCCGGCCCGTTCCGCCGTCCGCACCCGCACGCCGTGGGCGCCGCTGGCGGACGTGCCTTCAGGTCTGGTCGCCGTCGATGCCGTCCGGCGGGACCTGGTCGTCCGGCACCGGGTGCGGGAGACCGGCCTCTACGGCGAGGCACCCTACGTCGACGAGTGGAAGCCGCTGCCGCCCCGCCTGCACCACACCGCCACGGTGCGCCGCAGCGTCCACCTAGGACGTTTCGGAATCGCCACGCACGAGGTGACCCACGCCGAGTACGCCGAGTTCCGGAAGGCCACCGGCTACGCGCCGATCCGGGCGGAACGCTTCACCGCCGGGCAGGGTCCGGCCGACGCGCCGGTCACCGGTGTCGACCTGGCCGATGCCCGGGCGTACGCCGCCTGGGCCGGTCTCCGGCTGCCCACCGAGGACGAGTGGCAGGTGGCCGCCGAGGCGGGGCTGCTCGCCCGCCGGGACCCGCTGGTGTGGAACCTGACCGAGAGCGAGCACTCGGACGGGCGCACCCGCTTCGTGATCCTCAAGGGCGGCGCCGCGTACGAGGCGCAGGGCTCCGATTGGTACTTCGACGGCGGACCGCAGCCGGCCGAGGTCTCGGTGAAGCTGCTGCTGACCGGCGCCGGAATGACCCGCTCCGACCAGATCGGCTTCCGTTGCGCGGCCGACCTTCCCACCACCGAGGAGTGACCTGATGAGCAGACTCTGGCGAATCGTCGGCGGCGTGGCCGTCATCCTCCTCGCGCTCGGCCTGGCCGGCGCGCTGCCCGGCCCGGCCGGTGCGGAACGCCTCCGCGCGGGCACGCTGACCACCGCGGCCGCGCCGTCGCCGGCACTGGGCGGCGACATCGACTACACCGTCTACCTGCCGTACGGCTACGACGCGGCTGCCGCCACCCGCTACCCGGTGCTCTACCTGCTGCACGGGCGCGGCGACACCATGGCGGCCTGGACCCGGGTGAAGGACGACCTGGACAAGCTGATCGCCGACAAAGAGGTGCCGCCGGTGATCGCGGTGCTGCCGGACGCGCCCTGGAGCGACCGCGGCAACTACTACGTGGACTCGGCCTACACCGGCGCCGACGACCCCGGCCGGCCCGTGGAGACGGCGTTCACCCGCGACCTGGTCGCCCACGTCGACGCCACCTACCGCACCGCCGCTCACCGGGGTGCCCGGCTGATCGGCGGCTACTCGATGGGCGGGGCCGGTGCCCTGCGCTACTCCCTCGCGCACTCCGACCTCTTCGCGAACGCGCTGGTGCTCAGCCCGGCCGTCTACAAGCCACTGCCGCCGGCGGACTCGTCGGCGCGGGAGTTCGGGGCCTTCGGGTCGGGCGACGAGCGTTTCTCCGACGAGGTCTACCAACGGCTCAACTACCCGGCCCTGCTGTCCGGCCGGGACGCGGACACGCCGGTGCGGATGTACATCGCGGTCGGCGACGACGAGTGGGCCAACCCCGACCCGGCCGACGCGGCACACGACCTCGACTACGAGGCCGCGACGCTCTACAACTCCGTGCGGCGCGCCGACGGCGTGGCCGCCGAGTTCCGGGTCATCGACGGCGGGCACGACTGGGACGTCTGGCGACCGGCCTTCGTGGACGGTCTCAAGCACCTCGCACCCACGCTCAGTGCCACGCCGCCGGCCGGCCTGCCCGGACCGGTGCACGGCACCGCGGGCGCCGACTGGGCGGGCGGCGTCGCGGCGCACCCCGACGGCACCACCACCATCGGGTACGCGGCCTCGGGTCCGGTGGCCGGGCAGCCGTACGCCGGCGGGCTGGACGCGGTCGTGAGCCGCGTCGGCGGCTGGACCACGCAGTTCGGCACGCCGGCCAACGACCGCCTCTACGGCGTGGTGCCGACGGCCGACGGCGGCGTGCTCGCGGCGGGCTACACCCGCGGCGACCTGGACGGCGCGCATCCGGGCAGCCCGGCCGACGACGGTTTCGTGACCCGGCTGACCGCTGCCGGCCAGCGCACCTGGCTCACCCAGGCCGGCGATCCGGCCAAGGCGGACCGGTTCTACGCGTTGGCGGCGGCCCCGGACGGCGGCGCCTACGTGGCGGGCTACTCGAGCGGCTCGTTCGCGGGCGGCGCGGCGGCCGGCGACAAGGACGCGGTGCTGGCGCGGCTCGACCCTGCCGGAAAGGTCGTCTGGAGCCGACAGTTCGGCGGACCCGGTGAGGACAAGGCGTACGCGGTGGCCGCGGACGCCCAGGGCGTCTACGTCGCCGGCAGCACCTCGGCCGCCCTGGCCGGCACCACGCCGCTCGGCGGCACCGACGGCTGGCTCGCCCGGTTCACACCGGACGGCGCGCGCGACTGGGTGACCGCCGTCGGCGGCACCGGCGACGACCTGCTCGGTGGTGTCGCGATCGCCACGAACGGCACGGCGGTGGCCACCGGGTCGAGCGACGGAGACGTCCTGACGGTCGCGTACACGAAGGCCGGCAAGCAGAAGTGGCGCGTGGTCACCGGCGGCCGTGGCGCCGAGGCCGGCGCGGACGTGGTGCCGCTGCCCGACGGCGGCGTCGCGGTGGTCGGCTTCACCGGCAGCACGCTCGGGCTGCCGGTCGGCGGCGCCGACGTGCTGACCCTGCGGCTGGACGCGCGCGGGCGCCAGGTCGGCGTGGCCCAGTACGGCACCGCCCGCGACGACGCGGCCGACGCGTTCGGCGAGGAGAACGTCTACGCGACCCGGGCCGCGGACGGCCGGCTGCTGGTCACCGGTCTGACCGCGGGGTCACCGGTCGGCGGCGGGGCGCTCGGCAACGGCGACGTCTTCCTCGCGTCCGTCGACCCCGCCAAGGGGACGCCATGACGACCCAGCCCTTGGAGGGCGTAAAGGTCGTCGACCTGGCGACGCTCTTCGCCGGCCCGCTCGCGGCGGCCTTCCTCGGTGACTTCGGCGCCGACGTGGTCAAGGTCGAGCACCCGGCCAAGCCGGACCCGGCCCGCGGCCACGGCCCCGCCAAGGACGGCGTCGGTCTGTGGTGGAAGGTGCTGGGCCGCAACAAGCGCACGGTCACGGTCAACCTCTCCGACCCGGACGGCGCGGCGGTGCTACGGACGCTGCTCGCGGACGCCGACGTGCTCGTGGAGAACTTCCGCCCCGGCACGCTGGAGCGGTGGGGCCTCGGGCCGGCGGAGTTGCACGCCGTCAACCCTCGGTTGGTGGTCGCCCGGATCAGCGGGTTCGGCCAGGTCGGGCCCTACGCGCGCCGGCCCGGCTTCGGCACACTGGCGGAGGCGATGAGCGGGTTCGCCGCCGCGACCGGTGAACCGGACGGTCCGCCGACGCTGCCGCCGTTCGGGTTGGCGGACTCGATCGCGGCGCTGGCCACGGCGTACGCGGTGATGCTGGCCCTGCGCTCCCGGGACGTCAGCGGCACCGGGCAGGTGGTCGACCTGGCCATCATCGAGCCGATCATGGCGATGCTCGGACCGCAGATCACCTGGTACGACCAGCTCGGCTACGTCCAGCCCCGGCTCGGCAACCGGTCGAACAACAACGCGCCGCGCAACACGTACCAGTGTGCCGACGGTCGTTGGGTGGCGGTCTCGACCAGTGCCCAGAGCATCGCCGAGCGCGTGATGGCGCTGGTCGGCCGGCCCGAGCTGGTCGACGAGCCGTGGTTCAGCACCGGCAGCGGCCGGGCCGCGCACGCCGACGAGCTCGACGCCGCGGTGGGCTCCTGGGTGGCGCGCCGCGATCGGGACGAGGTGGTGGCCGCGTTCGAGGAGGCGCAGGCCGCGGTGGCGCCCGTCTACGACGTGCGGGACATCCTCGCGGACCCGCAGTACTCGGCGCTGGGGACCGTGCTCGCGGTGCCCGACGAGGAGCTGGGCTCGGTGCGGATGCAGAACGTGCCGTTCCGGCTGTCCGAGACGCCGGGGGAGATCCGGCACGCCGGCCGGCGGCACGGCCAGGACACCGATGCGGTCCTGGCGGCCCTCGGCTACGACCCTGACGAGCTGGCCGCGTTCCGCGCGCGTGGGGTGATCTGATGCTGCTGACCTGGCTCTACGTGCCCGGCGACCGACCGGACAGGTTCGCCAAGGCGGTGGCGTCGGGCGCGGACGCGGTGATCCTCGACCTGGAGGACGCCGTCGTTCTCGGCCGCAAGGCGTACGCCCGGTCGGCGGTCGCGGAGTTCCTCGCCGCACCGCACCCGGTGCCGGTGCAGGTGCGGGTCAGCGAAGACGTGGATGCCGACCTGGCGGCGGTGGCCGGCCTCCCCGGGCTCGGCGGGCTGCGGCTGCCCAAAGTGGAATCGTCGAGCGCGGTCACGTCGTTGGCTTCGCGGGTCGACGTGCCGCTGCACCCGCTGATCGAGTCGGCGGTCGGGCTGGAGAACGCTTTCGCCATCGCGTCCGCCCATCCGGCGGTCGCGTCTCTCGGTCTCGGCGAGGCCGACCTGCGCTCGGACCTGGGCGTGAGCGACGACGACGGACTGCTCTGGGCACGCGGCCGGGTCGTGGTGGCGGCCCGCGCCGCCGGCCTGCCACCGCCGGCGATGTCGGTTTTTGTCGACCTCGCGGACACCGACGGACTGGCCGCGTCGTGCGCGCGCGGCCGACGGCTCGGCTTCCTCGGCCGGTCGGCGATCCACCCGCGCCAGCTCCCCGTGATCGTCTCGGCCTTCAGACCGTCGGCCGCCGAGGTCGACCGGGCAGCCGAGCTGTTGGCGGCCGTGGCCGAGGCGTCGAGCCGGGAGTCGGGGACCGCGGTGCTCCCGGACGGCCGGTTCGCCGACCGCGCGATGGTCGCCGCTGCGCAGCGCACCGTCGACCTGGCCGCCCGCTACAGCTGAGCCATCGCTTTGGTGACCGTCGGCCAGATCTCGCGTGGGAGGTCGTGTCCGACGCCTGCCAGCTCCACGTAGCGAGCGTCGGGAACGGCGGCGGCGATGTGCCGGCCGGCGGACGGGCGGGCCAGCGGGTCCCGGGCGCCGTGCAGCACGAGGGTGGGCACTCGGAGAGTCTTCAGTCGAGGGCCGTGCCAGGACGCGCCGGTCTGTCGGGCCTGCGCGGCGGTGTCGCGCACGCCGCTGGACAGTCCTGCGTCGAGCTCACGCTCCACCCTGGACCGGGCGTCCTGCTCGTCGAAGGGATAGCCGGGGGAGGCGACCAACCGGGCCAGGGCCAGCCCGGCCGCCACGTCACCGGCCCGGCCGTCCGGAAAACGCAGGCGCGCGAGGCGAGCCAGGAAGGGCAGGCGCACGTAGCGGAGGACGGCGGCACCGCTGGCGTCGCTCGGCACCGAGGCGAACGAGGTCAGCGTGCGCACCCTCGTCGGATGGCGCAGCGCGGTGCGTTGCGCCACGAGGCCGCCCTGCGAGATGCCGAAGAGGTGGGCGCTCGGCCAGCCGAGGGCGTCGAGCACCGCGGCGGTGTCGTCGGCCATGTCCTCGGCGGTGTAGGCCGGCGGCCGCCGGCGCAGCAGCGCGGCGAGCGGGTTGCCGGCGGGCGCGTCGAGGAAGTGCGTCGAGCCGCCGGAGTCGCGGCCGTCGAAGGCGGCGACGTGGAACCCGGCGTCCTTGAACGCGTCGACGAGCCCGTCGGGCCACCAGTAGCGGGACACGCCGAGGCCCATCACCAGCAGGAGCGGCTCACCGGTGCCGCCGAGGTCGTCGACCGCGAGGGTCACGTCGCCATTGTGCGCTTCGATCATGCGGGACTCCATTCGAGAACAGTGTTCGCGAACGACGATAGTACGGTGATCTCGAACCGTCGACCGTCAGAGAGGGAGCATGGACGTCCCGGTATGGCTGCGATCCCGTCGCGCCGGCGTCGGTCGTCCGCCGGAGCGCTCCGTGGCGGAGGTGACCGCGGCGGCGATTGCCCTGGCCGACCGGGAGGGTCTGGCCGCAGTCTCCATGCGCCGCGTCGCCGCGTCGTTGGACACCGGAGCGGCCTCGCTCTACCGCTACGTGTCCTCCCGAGACGACCTCCTGGACCTCATGGCCGACGAGGTCGCGGCCGGCTACGACCTGCCGGCGCCCGGCGGCCCCTGGCTGGCTGGATTGCTCGAGGTGGGCCGGCAGGGTCGCACGCTCATGCTGGGCCATCCGTGGCTGCCCGAGCTCGTCCTCACCCGCGCGCCCCTCGGACCGCACGGCGTCGACCTGCTCGAACACGTCCTGGCGGTGCTCGACGGGCACCCGGCCGACCCGGCCCGCAAGCTGGAGGCGTTCGCGGTGCTGAACACCATGACGGCCGCGTTCGTCCTGAACGAGCTAGGCGCCGCCTCCGGCACCCGCATGCGGCAGGGCGCCTACCTCGCCCACGCGATCGCCGCCGGCGCGCATCCGCACATCGCCGCCCTGGGGCCTTCGCCGGTGCCGGGACGCTTCGAGGACACCCTGTCCCGCATCCTCGCCGGACTGCTGGACGATCAAAAGGAGAAACCATGACCGATCTGGACGCCCTCGTCGCCGAGCTCGAGGACCAGGAGCAGCGACTGCGGTTCGCGAGGTTCGACAACGACGATGCCTGGCGGCTCGGGTCCCTGATCGTGTCGTTGGGGCGCGAGCGGAACCTGCCCATCACGGTGGACATCCGGCGGAACGGCCACCAGCTCTTCCACGCGGCGCTGCCCGGCACCGCGCCGGACAACGACCGCTGGATCGAACGCAAGATCCGGGTCGTCGAGCGCTTCAACGCCGCCTCGTACCTGGTCGGCCGGCGGTTGGCCCGGGCAGGCCGCACGCTCGGCCCGGACGAGGGCATCGTCCCGGCCGACTACGCACCGCACGGCGGCTCGTTCCCGGTGCGGATCACCGACGTCGGCGTCGTGGGCACCGTGACGGTCTCCGGCCTGCCCCAGGGCGACGACCACGCGCTCGTGGTCGAGGCGATCGAGCAGTTCCTGGCAGGCTGACCGACATGGACCTGCTGCCGGTCGCTCCGATCGAAACCCTGCGCCAACGCCGCAGCGCGAAGTGGCGCTTCCATCCGTCGGACGTGTTGCCGCTGCCGGTGGCCGAGATGGACTTCGACCTCGCGCCGCCGATCCAGGCCGCGCTGCGATCGGCGATCGAGCGGTCCGACACGGGCTATCCGGCACCGGTCCCGACGCTGTCCGACGCCCTGGCGGGCTTCGCCGGCGAGCGATGGGGCTGGGAGATCGACCCGGCGTCGGTGACCGCGGTGGCCGACGTCGGCGTGGGCGTCGTGGAACTGCTGCGGGTCCTGGCGCGGCCGGGCGACCCCGTGGTGATCTGCCCACCGGTCTACCCGCCGTTCTTCGACTGGGTGCCGGAGGCGGGCGGCCGGGTACACGAGGTGCCACTGGCGGACGGGCGCCTCGACCTGCCGGGCCTGGAGCGCGCGTTCGCCACACATCCGGCGGCGTTCGTGCTGTGCAACCCGCACAACCCGGTCGGCCGGGTGCACACCCGCGACGAGCTCACCGAGGTCGTGCGCCTGGCCACGGCGCACGGCGTGCCGATCGTCAGCGACGAGATCCACGCGCCGCTGGTGCTGCCGGGTGCGACCTTCACCCCGATCCTCACGGTCCCGGGCGCGGCCGCCGTGGCGGTCAGCCTGGTCTCGACGAGCAAGGCCTGGAACCTGGCGGGCCTGAAATGCGCCACCATCGTCACCGCGTCGCCACAGATGGCCGCCCTGACGGATCGCCTCCCACCGGACACCCCGTGGCGGATCGGCCACTTCGGCGTGCTGGCCAGCGTGGCCGCGTACACCGAAGGCGTCCCGTGGCTGGACCAGCTCCTCGCCACCCTCGACGCCCGCCGGGCACTGCTCGGCCGGTTGCTGGCGAAGCGCCTGCCGATGGTGTCCTGGCGGCCGCCGGATGCGACGTTCCTGGCCTGGCTCGACTGCTCCGCGATCAGTGCCGCCCCTCGCGACCTCTTCTTCGAGAAGGGCCGGGTGGCGCTCGAACCCGGCCCGCGCTTCGGCGCCCAGGGCAGCGGACATGTCCGCCTCAACTTCGGCACGAGCGCGGAGATCCTCGAAGCGGCGATCGACCGGATGGCCCGAGCCACGAACGGCCATTGATTCTGACCTATTGGCCCCCACGCTCAAGTCGTGGTCACGTCTCGGGGGTCGGTGCCGCCGGTTGATCGCCGATGTCATGACCACGGGCCACCAGCGCCTCTTCGACCGTGGCGCAGGCCGTCTCCACCACCATGACCCTGGCCTGGCGCTTGTCGTCGGCCGGGACCACGTACCAGGGTGCCTTCGGGTGGTGGGTGCGCTCCAGCATCTCCTCCACTGCCGCCTCGTACTGTGGGCGCTTCTCGCGGTTGCGCCAGTCCTCCGCGGTCAGCTTCCATGACCGAAGGGGGTCGTCGGCCCGACTCTCGAAGCGCCTGAGCTGTTCGTCCTCGGACACGTGCATCCAGAACTTGACCAGGATCGTGCCTTCGGCGGCGAGGGTTCGTTCGAACTCGACAATCTCCTGGTACGCGCGCTTCCACTGCTCGTCGGACGCGAAACCCTCGACCCTCTCGACCAGGACCCGGCCGTACCAGGAGCGGTCGAGCACGGCCATGCCGCCCCACCCCGGCAGCACCGGCCAGAAGCGCCACAAGAAATGGTGACGCTTTTCGTCGTACGTGGGTGCGGCGAACTGGGCCACCCGAACGTGACGGGGATCGAGCGGGCCAACCAGTCGCTTGATGGCCCCGCCCTTACCGGACGCGTCCCAACCCTCGAAGACGATGCACAGCGGCGGCCCGATCTCATGACCCTCGAGCTGACCGCCCAACATCAGCCGCAGCCGGAGCAGCCGCAGTTGCGCCGCTTCGAGGCGCTCGATGGCCTCCTTCTTGGGCATCTTCACGATGGGCTCGACCGCAAGCCGGTTCATCCGTTCAGCTTGCCACCGGCCGTCTCGCGTTACACCTCAGAGCGGTAGACCAGTCCCACGGCATCGGTATGGCCGGGCCAGGTGAGAGTCAGGTGCCAACACCCAGGCTGTGGAAGATCGATGATGGAAGGCCCCGGCCCGCCGGGAACGCGCCGCGTCGCGGAGACGTCCGAGCCGTCGAGCCGCGCCTCGATAACGAGATCGCCAGGCGGTGCGGGTTCCTTGGACACCCAAAGAATCTTGTTGGAAGAGCCGTCCTTTTTTGATAGGGCAAGCGGATACCCAAAGATGGCAGCGACGACCTCAGCCCGGTCACCCATGACGTGGGGCATGCTCGAGTCGCCGGAGAACCCAGCTCTGGCCCATTCCGGCAGCGGCCCAGTCTCGACGGGAGAGACGCAGCCGGTCCGAGTCGCGCTCGCGGCCGGCGACGCCGCACCCGCCGGCGCCGCGCTGGCGGTGCACGCGGCAAGGAGGACAAGAGTCGAGACGGACAGTCCAACGGACAGCAGAGTTCTCACACCACGAAGAGCCGGATGTCGGCATGACGGTTCCCGCGCTCGGCGATTGACGGCTAGGCGGTCCGGGTGGCGACGATCGCCGCCCGCAACCGCGTTGCCAGGGCGGCCTGGTCCGCGTCGCTGATGGCCAGGACGCCGCGGCTGCTCATGACCGCGGCGAACTGCTGCTCCGCGTACGGCACTCCCGGCGGCAGCGGTGCGACATGCCAGTGCACGTGCGCGTTGCCCTGGTGCGAGCCGAGTGACATCAGATAGATCCGCTCGGTCGGCACGACCTGCTTGAGCGCCTCGGCCACGTCGTGCACGACGTCGGTGACGTGCCGGAACAGGGCGCGGTCGCCGGTAACGTCGGCCACGTGCGCGCGTGGCACCACCAGCGTGTAGCCGACCAACGGGGGATAGCGATTCAGGAACGCCACACAGGTGTCGTCCTCGTGCACGATGTGGTGTCGGTAGTCCGGGTCCCCGCGCAGGGTGGCGCAGACGAAGCACGGCCCGGTGCGGACCCGCCGCTCGTAGGCCGCCTCGTCGAACGGGACCTTCATCGCTTCAACGACGGTCCGGTCACCGTGGGCGGCCGGGCGCCGAGGAAGAAGATGCCCGGGAAGCCGCTCGTTTCGAAGCCGTCGCTGCGGTTGCCCTTCCAGGTGGTGTTCTCCACCCGCATCGTGCCGGAGCGGTCGTTGCTCACGAAGAAGACGCCGCCGCCGCCTTCCTTGGCGGTGTTGCCCTGCAGTTTCGAGCCGGCGATGCGCAGCGTGAACAGGTTGCCGTCCAGGTAGATAGCCCCGCCGCTGCCGCCGCCCGGGCTGCCGGAGCGGGCCGGGTTGGCGCCGCTGCCGATCGCCTTGTTGTTCGTGAACACGCTGTTGAGCACGACCCAGGAGACGCCGATGCTGGACAGCGCCGCACCGTTGGAGCAGACACCGCCCGTGAACGTGCTGCCGACGACGTACACCGGCTGGCCGTTGAACTGGCTCAGGACCCTGATCGCCGCGCCGCCGAGGTCGGGGCCGGAGGAGTCGCAGCGGTTGTCCGTGAACTTCGTGTTGACCGCCTTGAACCGGCCACCGCGTACGAAGATCGCGCCACCGCCGCCGCCCTCGGTCGTCTCGCCGGTCGAGTTGCCGCCGGTGAACGCCAGGTTCTGCACGGTCAGCCGCGGGTGGTCCTGGTCCTGGCAGTGCGAGGTGGTGAAGCCCTGTGCCTCGTCGCACGTGTTCATGTAGAGGATGCGGCGCTTGCCGCCACCGCTGAGCGTGACCTTCCCGCCGCCGTCGAGCACGATCTTCGGACCGTTGGCGTTCTTCACCTTCGCGGTCGCGGTCATCGTGATGGTCACCGGGTCGGGGCCGCAGTTGAAGGTGATCACTCCGCCGGCCGCCACCGCCTTGACCACGGCTGCCGAGGTGCAGCTCGCCTTCGTACCCGTGCCGATCCTGCGGGTCGGTTTGCTCGTGTTCTCCGCACGTCCTTCGGCCGGGATCGTCGCCTTGCCGCCCGGGTTGCCGAAACTGGCCGGCTTGGCCGGTGGCTTCGGGGTCGGCCCGCGGCCGATGGCACCCTTGCCGGGCGGCGCGGTGGTCGTCGTTGTCGGCGCCGCCTGGTCCTGGGACGCGGTTCCGGTCGGAGCCGGTTGGCCGGCCTGGCCACAGGCCGAGGCCAACAGAGCCACCAGCAGCAGGGGTACGGCGGTCGCGCGGATCATTCGCACCCGCACGACCTTAGGGCTTAAGCGTGGAAATCCGCGAGCCGTTCGCCTTCCGCGTGCAGCCGCTCGCGCTCGGTCGCGGTGAGCGGGCGGAACTCGTCATAGCTGAGTGTGCCGTCCGTGGCCTTCCACGTGCCGGCGACCGCGCCGTCGACGAGGAACACCGGGAACGACTGCGGCGCGCGTACGTGGAAGATCCGCTTGCGGAACTCCTCCGGGAGCAGGCCCGACCGTCGCGCGTGGACCAGCAGTGCCGCGTCCCAGTTGGGCAGGAAGCGGGGTGGCGCGTCCGCGTCGCCGTCGACGATCGGTCCGCCGGCGAGGTCGACGAGCTCGGTGCCCTGCTCGTCCCGGTACGTGGTGGTGTCGAGCTCGGCCAGCACCGCGCCGACGGTGGCGACCGGCAGGCCCGCCCAGGTGGCGATCTCCTTGCGGGTGGCCGGGCCGAACCCGGTGAGGTAGCGCCGCACGAGCTGGACCCGGCCCTCCTCGACCGTGCTGTCCGGCGGACCGACCCAGTCGTCGGCGAGGGAGTAGAGGTCGGCGCGGCGCCGCTCCCAGGTGCCGCTGGGCGGTTGGCGGACGAGATCGAGCCAGAGACCGATGCCGCGCCGCCGGTCGGCGCCGATCAGCTTGTCGATCTCGGCCTGCTTGAGCGGCCCGTCGGCGAGCGCGGTGCGCAGGGTGGTGGCGGCCGCTTCCATCTCGTCATGGGACAAGGTGCCGCGCCACGCGCGCAGGGCTTGGACCCGGCGGTCCTCGCGGACGGCGAGGGCCCATGGCCAGTAGTCGCGTCGGCTGACCACGTGGATGGTCGAACGCAGCAGGGTGCCCTGGATGATCTCGCCGTCATGCAGCAGTCGAGTAACGGCTTCGCGTTCGACGGGCTCGGCACGGGACCACAGGCCGATGTAGATCGCGGGCGCGTACTGGGCCTGAAGTCCGGCCATTCGCTCCAGAACCTGGGGGAGATCGTCCTGGGAGCGCTCCAGCAGCAGCTGGCGGTGCAGAACGGTCCGGTTGATCTCTGGGACGGTCAGGGTGCGCCTCACAGCTCAGACACTTTCATATCCGCCAGGTGGCTGATGTCTCGGTGGCGATGTGCGTAGAGGCTGGTTCTCGTGCCAACCGGCCGCCCCACACAGCTATGAGCGGCGGTAACCTCCGAACGATCGGCCTCCGCAGGCGCCGATCCGATCGAGGTTGCCGCCGCCCATGGTTCGCGAGGGTTGGCCGGCCAGCACCCTGCGTCGAAGCGGATTCGATGGCTGGCACCATCGAATTAGATAGCGCTCGACCCTTCCAGGGAAGAGACGGCGCGGGGCATTATTAGATGTCAAGCCATACGTTGCTCGTGTGAATGACACTGGAGGCAGCCGCAGCCGAAAAGTGGGATGCCGCATGCGCAGAAGTCATGAACGAGCCGGTGAGGGTCGCGGCCAGGATGCCGACGACCGCTGCTCCCGCGGCCAGGGTCCGAGTGGTCCAGGCGGGGAGTCTGCGCGATGTGTTCATGGCGGGCTCCTAATAGGACATTTACAGAATCACCCTGGCCAGGTGACTGAGTATTGCAAGCAGAACCGGATTGGTTCAACGGGACGTAATGGCGCGACTACAGCCAGTTGTCGATATGCAACCTGGCCGTTCGGAACATGGATGGCGGATTTTGACCGATGTGAACGGTTTTCGCGTGCGCAACGACGTGCAATCTGCAATTGCTTGCCCGCAATGACAGCAAAAACGTGTTTCCGTAATGACCGCATATTGGGTTAAAGCGTCGCACGATCAGACGCTCCGGAGGGAGTGGATCGGTGGCAGTCTCGCCTATGGCCGCAACCCCGATCGGCCGTGAGCGGCAGGTCGACGCCCTCCGACGCCTCGTAGAAGAGCTAGCCACCGGTCACGGTTCGGCGGCGATGATCGAGGGTGAGCCCGGTATCGGCAAAACCTCCCTCGCGCGGGCCGCCGTCGCGACCGCCCACGGCACGCGGGTCCAGGTCATCTGGGCCGTGTGCGACGAGCTCAGCCAGGCGTTCCCGTTCCTGCCGCTGCTGGAGGCGCTGCGCGCCCACCCCGACGTCCCGGCCGATGAGCACGCCCGCATCTGCGACCTGCTCCGCGCCGATCCCGGCATCGGCAACCGGATGGACGTGATCCCGGCCGCGACCGAGCAGTTGCTCTCCCTGGTCGACGACGTCTGCGCCAAGGCGCCCACGATGCTCGTCGTCGACGACCTCCAATGGGCCGACGCCGCCACCGTCATGACGCTGGGCCGGCTCCTGCGCGGCATCGACCAGATGCGCCTGCTGGTGGTGGCGCTCAACCGCACCGTTCCGCGTCGCGACGACCTGCTCGCACTGCGCCGGGCGATCGAGCCCAACGTGTTCCGCATCGAGAGCCTCGACCCCGAGCAGGTCGAGGCGTTCGTCGCGCAGCTCGTCGACGGCGTGCCCGGTCCCGAGCTGCTCGAACTGGCCGGCGGCGCGGGCGGCAACCCGCTCTACCTGACCGAGCTCGTCGACGTCCTGGTCCGCGCGAAGGCCCTGGAACGCACCGACGAACATGTCGAGGCGCGGGCAACGGCCACCCCGAGCTCGCTGGCCGCCGCGATCTCCGACCGCCTCGAGTTCATCTCGACACCGACGCGCGACACGCTGCGTGTAGCGGCCCTGCTCGGGATCGACTTCTCGGTCAGCGAGCTGGCCGTCGTCTCCGGCAGCCGCCTCCAGGACCTGCTGCCCGTGCTCGACGAGGCGATCCTCGCCGGCGTACTCCTGGAAAACGGCTCGGAGATGGCGTTCCGCCACCCGCTGATCCGCCAGTGCCTCTACGACGCGATGCCCGCGGGCGTCCGCGCGGCCTGGCATCGCGACGCCGCCCGGGCGCTCGCCGACAACGGCGCGTCCGCCGAGCGGGTGGCCCGGCAGCTTCGTCCCACCGTCGAGGAAGACTCCGCGGGCAAGGTGGTCGACGCCTGGGTCGTCAGGTGGCTGTCCGACTCGGCGCCGCAGCTCGTCGGCCAGGCGCCCCAGGTCGCCATCCCGATGTTGCGATGGGCGCTCAACGGCACCGCACCCGGCAACGACGTCTACGACGTGTTGTCCTGCCGGCTCGCCGACGCCCTCTTCCGCGTGGGCGACCCGACCAACGCGGCCGACGTCGCCGCCACCGCGTTGTTGCACGTCAAGCGCCCTGACTCGCTGGTCGACCTGCACTGGACCCTGACCCAGTGCCAGGCGCTGGCGGGCCGCTCGCAGGAGTCGCTCGACCCGCTGCGCCGGGCACTGAACGCGCCGGGCGTCGGCCCACGCCAGCGGGCCAGGCTGCTGGTCCTGATCGCCCGGGCCTACCGTTCCCTCGGCCGCGTCGACGCGGCCGGCCGGGTCGCCGAGGAGGCGTTGGAAACCGCCACCGAGGCCGGCGACCGCTTCGGCATGGGCTGGGCGCTGTTCGTGCGCACCATCGTGCACGGCATGCGCGGCGAGTCCGAGCTGGCGCTGCCCCTGTTCGACCGCGCGCTGGCGGTCGCCGAGGGCGACCCCGCGCTCGCCGACCTCCGCCTGATCCTGCAGATCAACCAGGCGGTGGCCTTCGGCGTCCTGGACCGCTACGACGACGCCGTCCGCCTGGCCGAACGGGTCCGCGACGGCGCCCAACGCGCGGGCAACGTCTTCCGCCTGGCCCAGGCGCACTGCGTACTCGGCGAGTTGCTCTTCGACGTCGGCAAATGGGACGACGCCCTGGTCGAGATCGACTTGGCGCTCGACGTCTCCAAAGACCCGATGGTCGACTGCTTCCAACACGGCCTGGCCGCCACGATCCAGCTCCACCGCGGCGACCCCGACAGCGAACGCCACCTGAAGGCGGCCGACCGCTACGCGGAAAAGCTCGGCGCCCGCATCTGTCGCCCGTTCGCCATGGCCCGCGCGCTCCAGAAGGAACAGTCGGACGCTCCCGCGGCCGCACTCGAGATCCTGCTGGACGGCCTGTCCGACCGCGTCCAGGAGTCGGAAGACACGGTCAACATGCTCGCCGACGCCGTCCGACTAGCCACCACCCTCGGCGACACCTCAGCGGCGGAAGCGGTCGTCCAACGCTCCGCGGCGATGGCACAGGACTCGACCGGCCCACATCGCCGAGCGGTCGCACAACACTGCGAGAGCCTGCTGGCGGCCGACCCGGCGGGCCTGATCGAAGCGGCCAACGGCTACCGCGCCTCCGGCCGCCCACTGCCCCGAGCCCAGGCGCTCGAAGCAGCAGCCCTGATCTTCGCCGACCGCGGCGACATGTCCGAGGCCCGCAACCTGTTCACCGACGCCTTCGCCCTCTACTCGAAGATGGGCGCCGAGTGGGACCTCTCCCGCACCCAGGCGACCTTCCGCAACTACGGCATCCGCCGCGGCCCCCGGGTCCGCCACCGCCAGGCCCGCCGAGGCTGGGAAGCCCTGACGCCAACCGAGATCAAAATCGCGGCGATGGTCGCCCAGGGAATGTCCAACCCTCAGATCGCGGCGCAGTTGTTCCTCTCCCGCCGGACCGTGCAGACCCACGTCTCACACATCCTGGCGAAGCTGGAGCTCTCGTCCCGCATCGACATCGCCCGCGAGGCCGGCCAACGCGAGACCACGCACGTCGTTAGCTGAGATCGTTTGGTTGCGCGCCGTTTGGGTGGAGCTCCTCGTCGGGCTTCGCCTTAGGGCACCAGGATCTCCGGACGGCGACAAGGTCGTTCGTCCGGTTGGGCGCTCCACCTTGTCGCCGTCCGGAGATCCTGGTTCATCGGGCTACGCCCGACGAGGAGCTCCACCCCCGTTCCCTCCGGGGGTGGTTGGGGCGTGAGGCAGTCTCCAGCCCGAGGTTGTCGCGCCAGGGGACGGGGCGACCAACACGATCCAGAGCGGGTCGTGTCGGTCGAGCCGCGCGGGCCGCGATCGGGCCGCCGGTCGTGTCGGTCGAGCCGCGCGGCCGCGACCGGGCCGCCGCAGGAATGAAGGTCGGGCGCTCGTGCCGGTCACCTCGCAAGCGGCCTGACCACCTCGCCCTCCTGAAGACCTGATGCCCAACCCACCCCCCGGGGGGCAGGGGGTGGAGCTCCTCGTCGGGCGGAGCCCGCATGAATCAGGATCTCCGGATGGGGACAAGGTGGAGCGCCCCACCGGACGAACGACCTTGTCCCCATCCGGAGATCCTGATGCCCTAACGGCGCAGCCCGACGAGGAGCTCCACCCAAACGGCGCGCAACCAAAGAGGTCTAAGGCATAGCCACCGCGGACCTGGCAGCGAAGCGGTCCCTCGCGGGAGGAACGATCCGGACCACCGCGAACCCGAGCAAAGCAAGGTTCCTGAATAAGGAGACGCCACATCGGGTGGAGGCGGCCCGATGTGGCGTCAGTTCCGTGTCCGTGGAGTCGGTGCGACTTACAGCGGCGGCGCGCCGCGCTGGTCAGGAATGCCTGGCCAGCCTGGGCGGCAGGTGCAGGACCAGCCGCCGAAGCGGCGGCGGGTGCGTAGGGCGCCGAGGCGGGGTGGGTTGGACCCGCATCCGCAGCGGCGGCACGCACGACCCGCCGTGGTGGAGCGGCGCCGGCCGAGCCATCGCCCGACCGGCACCGATCCGTACCCGCGACCCAGAGTCAGCCGGCGCGGCATGACCTGGTGGCGCGTGCCTCGGGGGTCGGCTTGGAGGCACCTCGCTGTCGCGGGATGTAGGCGCGCGGAAGGTCGATCTGATCGATCTCGTCCCGTCCGCCCATGGTGAGCAGATGGCGGCCCAGGTGGGCGCGGAGGCTCGCCTCCCAGACGCTCTGCTCGATGTGTGGTGGCGACACCCAGCGATGTGAGCTGTCGCTGTAGTGCAGATGCTCGTCACCACGACCAAGAATGCTCAATGAAGACACCTTCTCCGCCGTTTCCGGCGCCGGCGGTCCCAGCGCTTGACCAAAAGCTTCGTCGGAACGCTTGGCTGAGATAACGGCCAGCGCACTGAGATGCGGGTGTCACACGGACCCCTGAAATGGCGTACGTATGCAATTGGCCTTCCAGACATGCGCCACCTGGCGGATGTCCGGGTGGCGATTCGGAGGCAGGCTCGTTAGCAACCGAGCGTGAAGTCCTCGCCGACGTACCGCCAAGGGGCTGCGGTGGTGGGAGACACAGGGGACGTGACCGACCCCCCGACGGTCACGCCCCCTGCTCGGGATACGCGTCACACCCACCCCCACCAAGATCCGCATGGCAGGGCAGGATGGAGGACGACAGGGTGAGGGGAGCGCATGGCAGGCCGGATCCGCGAGGAAGACATCGCGCTGGTTCGCGAGCGGACCGCGATCGCCGACGTCATCTCGGAGCACGTGACGCTCAAGAGCGCGGGTGGCGGCAACCTCAAAGGGCTCTGCCCGTTTCATGACGAGAAGACCCCTTCATTCACCGTCGCGCCTGGTCGGAACGTCTTCTTTTGTCACGGTTGTGGCAAGGGCGGCGACGCGCTCTCGTTCCTGATGGACGTCGACCACCTGACGTTCGTCGAGTCGGTCGAGCGGCTCGCGTCCCGGGCCGGCATCCAGTTGCGCTACGTCGAGGGCGGTCCCTCGCCCGTCCGGGCCCAGCAGCAGGGGCAGAAGCAACGCCTGGTCGCCGCGCACGCCGCCGCCGCCGATTTCTACGCCGGGCAGTTGAGCACCCCGGGCGCCCGGCTGGCCCGCGAGTTCCTCGCCCAGCGCGGCTTCAACCGCGCCGCCGCACAGGACTTCGGCTGCGGTTTCGCGCCCGAGGGCTGGGACCCGCTGACCAAGCACCTGCGCCAACAGGGGTTCACCGGGCAGGAGCTGGTCGCCGCCGGGCTGGCCCGGGAGGCGCGTTCCGGTTCCCTGATCGACCGCTTCCGGCGCCGGCTGGTCTGGCCCATCCGCGAGCTGTCCGGCGACATCATCGGGTTCGGCGCGCGCAAGCTGTTCGACGACGATGACGGCCCGAAATACCTG
The DNA here is from genome assembly GCF_900107455.1 of Asanoa ishikariensis. Lineage (GTDB taxonomy): Bacteria > Actinomycetota > Actinomycetes > Mycobacteriales > Micromonosporaceae > Asanoa > Asanoa ishikariensis. Next base: position 2,171,663 of record NZ_FNQB01000001.1, read on the forward strand.
AATACGCCCGAGACGACGCTCTACAAGAAGTCCCACGTGCTCTACGGCATCGAGCACGCCAAGCGGGAGATCGCGCGGCAGGGGCGGGCGGTCATCGTCGAGGGCTACACCGACGTGATGGCCTGCCACCTGGCCGGCGTCAAGACCGCGGTCGCGACCTGCGGCACCGCGTTCGGCAGCGACCACATCAGCGCGCTGCGCCGGTTGCTGATGGACACCGACGCGTTCGCCGGGGAGATCATCTTCACCTTCGACGGCGATGCGGCGGGGCAGAAGGCGGCGCTGCGCGCGTTCGAAGAAGACCAGCGCTTCGTCGGGCGTACGTTCATCGCGGTCAGCCCCGACAACATGGACCCGTGCGACCTCCGCCTGGCCAAGGGCGATCTCGCCGTGCGTGACCTGGTCGCGCGCCGCGAGCCGATGGTCGACTTCGCGCTGCGGCAGATCCTGGGGAAGTTCGACCTCGACACCGTCGACGGCCGGGTCGAGGCGATGCGCCGGGCCGCGCCGCTGGTCGCCAAGCTCAAAGACCGCGAGAAGCGTCCCGAGTACGTCCGCAAGCTCGCCGGTGACCTCGGCATGGAGATCGAGCCGGTGCAGCGGGCCGTGGCCAACGCGGCGGCTCCTTCTGCCACGGCGACGGCTGCCGCGAATGCCGCTGCGGTGCGCGCCGACTCGCCCCAGGCCCGGGTCGAGCGCGAGGCGCTCAAGCTGGCGATCCAGGTGCCGGTGCTGGCCGGGCCGATGTTCGACGCCATCGACGAAGAGGCGTACTCGACCGTCGAGCTGCGTAGCGTGCGCGCCGCGATCGCCGAGGCCGGCGGCGCGGTCAGCGGCACCAGCGGGGTGGTCTGGATCGAGCGGGTACGCGACGCCTGCGGCGACCTGACCGGCAAGGCGCTGGTCGGCGAGCTCGCCGTCGAGCCGATGCTCCGCGACGGCGACCCCGACCCGCACTACGTCTCGGTGCTGCTGGCCCGCCTGCAGTGGGGCGCCACCGACACCCGGATCCGCGAGCTCAAGTCGAAGGTGCAGCGGATCAACCCGGTGACCAGCAAGGATCAATATCTGGCCCTGGCCGGCGAGCTGTTCTCCCTGGAGCAGCACGCCCGGGCCCTGCGCGAGCAGGCGGCCGGCGGGCTGTGAGGACGACGCGATGAGCATGTGGGACCTGTTCCGCCGAGCACCGAAGCTGCCGGCCGACTCCGGCGTCACGCTCGACTCCGACGAGCGGGTGATCGCCTGGTCGCGCACGGAGGCCGGCGCTTATGTGGTGGCCACCGACCGCGGCCTGCGGCTGCCCGACCGGGACCGGCTCGACTGGCACCAGATCCACAAGGCGGTCTGGTCCGGGCGCGAGCTGACGGTGACCCCGGCGTCGGTGGTCGAGCAGCGCGAGGGCTACGACGTCATGGCCGACGCGACGCCGGTGTCGGTGCTGCTGCTCGAGCCGCGCGAGGTGCCGCAGCAGGTGCGGGCCCGGGTGACGGGCTCGGTCTCGTACACCTCGCACCATGTCGTCGACGATGGCGTCGGGGTGCGGGTCGTCGCCCGGAAGGTCCGCGGCCACGACGGCCTGGCCTGGTCGGTCCGCTATGACCCGGGTGCGGAAACCTCCACACCGGACGTCCTGTCGGCGACCGGCGCGCTCGTGGCCGAGGCCCGGGTCGCCACCACGCCTCGGGATCTCTGACCGAAATTCATCAGCGGACGCCGATATCCGCTGTCCCTTGTCGTACCCCGTGGTTAGGGTCCGCCTGTGACTGAGGGCAGGCCTCTCATCGAGGCGACGGGGCTGGTCAAACGGTTCGGCGGGTTCACCGCGGTCGACGGCATCGACCTGTCCGTGCGGGCGGGCGAGGCGTTCGGTTTCCTCGGTCCCAACGGCGCGGGCAAGAGCTCGACCATGCGCATGATCGGCTGCGTGTCGCCGGTGACCTCGGGCCGGCTGCGCATCCTGGGCCTCGACCCGGCGCGCGACGGCCCGGCGATCCGCGCCCGGCTCGGCGTCTGCCCGCAGACCGACAACCTCGACCCAGAGCTGACGGTCGCCGAGAACCTGACGACCTACGCGCGGTTCTTCGGCATCCCGCGCAAGGTGGCCCGCGCCCGGGCGGCCGAGCTGCTCGACTTCGTGCAGCTCGGCGAGCGGGCGGGCATGAAGGTCGACCCGCTCTCGGGCGGCATGAAGCGGCGGCTGACGATCGCCCGCGCGCTGATCAACGAGCCTGAGCTGGTGCTGCTCGACGAGCCGACCACCGGCCTCGACCCGCAGGCCCGCCACCTGGTCTGGGAGCGGCTGTTCCGGCTCAAGCAGCGGGGCGTGACGTTGGTGCTGACCACCCACTACATGGACGAGGCCGAGCAGCTCTGCGACCGGCTGGTGGTGATGGACGCCGGGCGGATCGTCGCCGAGGGCTCGCCGCGCGACCTGATCGCCCGGCACTCGACCCGCGAGGTGGTCGAGCTGCGCTTCGCGGCCGAGTCGCAGGAGCTGTTCGTCGACAAGCTGGCCGGCATCGGCTCCCGCGTCGAGGCGCTGCCGGACCGCGTCCTGCTCTACGTCGACGACGGCGACGCGGCGGTGGCCACCGTGCACGACCGCGCCCTGCAGCCGGCCAGCGTGCTGGTCCGGCGCAGCTCGCTCGAAGACGTCTTCCTGCACCTGACCGGCCGGACGCTGGTGGACTGATGACCGCCTTGGCCGTTTTTGAATATCACTTCGTGGGCTACCGGCGCACCTGGCGGGGCACGGTCTTCGGCACGTTCCTGCTGCCGGTGCTCACCCTGCTCGGCTTCGGTGTTGGCCTTGGCGCCTACATCACCGGCGGGGTCGACGGGGTGTCCTACGTGGACTACCTCGTGCCCGGCCTGATGGTCTCCACGGCGTTCCAGGTCGCCGCGGGCGAGAGCAGTTGGCCGGTGCTCGGCAGCTTCGAGTGGCACAAGATCTACTTCGCCCAGGCCGCCGCTCCGTTGCGGGTCGCCGACATCCTCGGCGGCCACCTGCTCTTCGTGCTGTTCCGGGTGGTCCTCTCCGCCGGCGCGTTCCTGCTGGTGGCGACGCTGTTCGGCACGGTGCACTCGTTCTGGGCGCTGGCCACGCTGCCGGTCGTCGTGCTGTTCGGCGCCGCGGTGGCCGCACCGGTCTTCGCCTTCACGGCGAGCATCACCACCGACAGCTACCTCGCGCTGCTGTTCCGCTTCGCCCTGCTGCCGATGTCACTGTTCTCGGGCGTCTTCTTCCCGGTCGACCAGCTACCGCTCGGGTTGCGCGTGGCGGCCTATGCGACACCGCTGTGGCACGGCGTCGACCTGTGCCGGGCGGCCACGCTCGGTGTCGCACCGGACTGGTCGGTGCCGGGCCACCTGGCATATCTCGCGCTCTGGGTCGCTGGCGGTTGGTGGCTGGCCCGGGCCCGGTTCCGCAAGCGCCTGGTGCTCTGACGAGACGGGGAGGGGTCATGGTCGTGCTGGTGTTCGCTGGCGGCGGGTGGCTTGGCCAGGCTCTGCACCCGTGTGCGCTGAGACAGCGGTGGGTCGCTCGGCGGGACCCAGCTCTGTGGCCGCGTGGTCCGGGGTGGTGGCGGGTCGCTCGGCGGGACCCAGCTCTGTGGCCGCGTGGTCCGGGGTGGTGGCGGGTCGCTCGGCGGGACCCAGCTCTGTGGCCGCGTGGTCCGGGGTGGTGGCGGGTCGCTCGGCGGGACCCAGCTCTGTGCCCGCGTGGTCCCGGGTGGTGGTGGCGCGGGTGGCTCGTGGAGCACGGCTCCGTCTCTGCGTTGGCGGCGGTTGGTGGTTGGTCCGGGCGGGTCCGTGCCCGGGTGGTGGTCTGACGAGGCGAGGGAGAGGTTGATGGTTTCGCTGGTTCTGCCTCGGCTGGTCAGCTTCGAGGGTTCCGCCCGGCGGTCCGCGTCGGTCGCGGAGCGCAACGCTGTCGCGCTGCGGTCCGCCTACTGGCTGGTGATGATCTCGGGTTTCGTCGAACCGCTGGTCTACCTGCTGTCCATCGGGGTCGGTGTCGGTGCGCTGGTCGGCGACCTGACGTTGCCGAGCGGCGAGGTGATCGGCTACGCGGCGTTCGTGGCGCCGGCGATGCTCGCGTCGGCGGCGATGTCGGGTGCGCTGTCCGAAACGACGTTCAACTTCTTCGGCAAGATGAAGTACATGCGCCTCTACGAGGGCATGCTCGCGACCCCCGTGCGGCCGTTCGAGATCGCCCTCGGTGAGCTGGCCTGGGCGATGGTCCGCGGCTCGGTCTACTCGGCCGCGTTCCTGGGCGTGATGGTGGCGCTCGACCTCACCACCGCCGGCCGCGCGCTGCTCGCGTTCCCGGCCGCCGTGCTGGTCGGCTTCGCGTTCGGCGCGCTCGGCATGGCGCTGACCACCTGGGTCCGCAGTTGGCAGGACTTCGACCTGATGGGCTCGGTCCAGTTCACGCTGTTCCTGTTCTCGGGCACGTTCGTGCCGGCGGAGAGCTACCACCCGGTGCTGCGCTGGCTGGTCGAGGTCACCCCGCTCTACCGCGCCGTCGACCTGATCCGGGGCATATCGACCGGCACCGACGAAGTCCTAGGCGGATTGATAGACGTCGGTTATCTTCTGCTCGTCACCGTGGCCGGCCTCGCCATCGCCGGTCGGCGCATGACAACTCTGCTATGTAAGTAGCGCATCACCGCACGTCAGGGCGTTTTGGCCGGACGAAACCGGCATCTCCGCCGCAGTGCCGCGAAGATTCATTAGGCAGGGCCACAGCTTTTGTTGCTCCCAGCAAAAGTTATCGCCAAGAGATCCGAAGCTCTTTACACCTACGACGGAAGCTCATACTGTGTCGTCCACAACACCCCGGACGTTGCGCCGGTGTGAACGGGTCGACCAAAGGATGGGTGCCGTGCGGGCTGTTGAGCCTCTGCACCTGCGGCTGCTGCGGCTGCTGCGAGACAACGGTGCGGTTTCCCGCGCCGAGCTCGCTGACCGGCTGGAGATGCCTCGACCGCGGCTGCTCGCCGAGCTCGAACGCCTTGTATCGCTGGGCTACGTCGCCGAGGCCGGGCTGGCCGCCTCCCGCGGCGGTCGTCGTTCCACTTTGGTCGAGCTCAGCCCCAACCTGCGCTTCGCCGCCGTCGACCTGGGCGCCAGCTCGATCGACGTCGAGATCGTCAACGGCCGGCTGGAGCCGGTCGTGGCGTACGCGGAGCCCGCCGACATCCGCAGCGGCCCCAAGGGCACCCTGTTGCGGGTCAACGAGCTGTTGCACAAGGCCAAGGTGGACGGTGCCTACGAGCGCCTCGACGCGGTCGGCATTGGCGTCCCGGGCCCGGTCAGCTTCCGCGACGGCGTGCCGGTGTCACCGCCGATCATGCCCGGCTGGGACCGCTTCCCGGTCCGCGAGCTGCTGACCCGCGAGCACGGCTGCCCCGCGGTCGTCGACAACGACGTCAACATCATGGCCATCGGCGAACGCCACGGCGGCGTCGCCCACTCGGTCGACGACTTCCTGTTCGTCAAGATCGGCACGGGCGTCGGCTGCGGCATCTATCTCGGCGGAGAGGTATACCGCGGCACCGACGGCTGCGCCGGCGACATCGGCCACATCCAGGTCGACTCGCACGGTCCGATGTGCTCCTGCGGCAACGTCGGCTGCCTCGAAGCGTTGTTCAGCGGCGCCGCGATCGCCAAGGACGCGACCGCCGCCGCCCGCGCCGGTGGCTCGCCCGCGCTGGCCGAACGACTCGCCGCCAACGGCTCGGTCACCGCGGTCGACGTCGCCGAGGGCGCCATCGAGGGCGACGTGGTCTGCATCCGCCTGATCCGCGACGGCGGCCGCCGCGTCGGCGGTGTCCTCGCGGGCCTGGTCAGCTTCGCCAACCCGTCGATGATCGTGATCGGCGGCGGCCTCGCACAACTCGGCCACATCCTGCTGGCCGAGATCCGCAGCGTCGTCTACCGGCGCTCGCTCCCGCTCGCCACCGGCAACCTACCGGTGGTCCTGTCCGAACTCGGCAGCCGCGCAGGCGTGACCGGCGCGGCGGTGCTGGCCAGTGACATGGCCTTCATGGAGGCGTCATGACCGAGAGCACCGCCCCGGAGACCGGCACGCCATCGGGCGCCGCCGGCGACCAGGAACCGACCCCGAACGGCGCGACTCCGCAGCCGGCCGACACCACGGCGCACGCGGCGGCGGCCGGCGAAGCCGGGACTGCCGGCGCGGCCACGCCGCCCCGCAAGCGCGCTCCGCGCGCCCGGGCCGCGGCCAAGCCCGCCGACGGTGCCACCGAGTCGGCGGCGACGTCTGCGGACTCCGGTTCCACGAACGGAACCGCTGGCTCCGACGCCGCACCGGCGGCCGGCGAAGCCGGGATCGCCGGCGCGACTACTCCGCCGCGCAAACGCGCCCCTCGCACCACCTCCCGCACGCCGGCCGCGGCCAAGCCGGCCAACGGAACCGCCGAGTCGAAGGCGGCGGCAGCGTCGTCGCCGGCCGACTCCGACTCCGGTTCCGCGAACGGAACGGCTGGCTCGGACGCCGCACCGGCGGCCGAGGTCGCGCCGGCGGCAGCGTCGTCGGCGACCGACTCCGCGAACGGAGCGGCTGGCTCGGATGCCGCACCGGTGGCCGAGGTCGCGCCGGCGGCAGCGTCGTCGGCGACCGACTCCGCGAACGGAGCGGCTGGCTCGGATGCCGCACCGGTGGCCGAGGTCGCGCCGGCGGCAGCGTCGTCGGCGACCGACTCCGCGAACGGAGCGGCTGGCTCGGATGCCGCACCGGTGGCCGAGGTCGCGCCGGCAGCAGCGTCGTCGGCGACCGACTCCGCGAACGGAGCGGCTGGCTCGGATGCCGCACCGGTGGCCGAGGTCGCGCCGGCAGCCGCGACGTCTACGGGCGAGGCGGAAACCGGAATTTCCGCGACCGCCGAGCCCGAACCGGTCGCCGCGGCTGGGCCGGGCGCGAGCCCAGAACAGCCTGGCAACGCGAGCATCCCGCAGGCCCGCCATGCCGCACCGGACGAAGTAGACAGTGCCGCTTCCACTGATGCGGAAGACGTCGCGGGTGACGCTGCCGATGATGTGGACAGCTCCGCCGTGACGCCCGACAAGATCGGACCCAGCGGGGAAGCCGACGACGGTGCCGAGCGCCCGGTCGTCCTGCGCCTCACCGACGTGGTCAAGACGTTCCCCGGCGTGCGGGCCCTCGACGGTGTCCAGCTTGAGGTCCGCGCCGGCGAGGTGCACTGCCTCCTCGGTCAGAACGGCGCCGGCAAGTCGACCCTGATCAAGGTGCTGTCCGGGGCGCACCAGCCCGACTCCGGTGTCGTCGAGTGGCTGGGCGAGCAGGTCAGGTTCGCCAACCCGCAGGCCGCCAACAAGGCCGGCATCGCCACCATCTACCAGGAGCTCGACCTCGTCGACGACCTGTCGATCGCCGAGAACGCGTTCCTCGGGCACGAGCCCAAGATCGCCGGGTTCGTCAAGCGCGGCACGATCAACCGGCGTACCCGGGAGATCCTGTCCCGGCTCGGGCACGGTGAGATCACGCCGACCCGGATGGTGCGCACGTTGCCCGCCGCAGGCAAGCAGGTGGTCAGCATGGCCCGTGCGCTGTCGCACGAGGCGAAGCTGATCATCATGGACGAGCCGAGTGCCGTGCTCGCGCACGACGAGGTCGGCAACCTCTTCCGGATCATCCGGGAGCTGACCGCGCAGGGCATCGCCGTCATCTACATCTCGCACCGGCTCGAGGAGATCCGCGAGATCGGTGACCGGGTCACGGTTCTGAAGGACGGCCGGACCACCGCGGCGAGCCTGCCGGCCCGCAGCACCCCGACCCGCGACCTGGTCAGCCGGATGACCGGACGGACCATCGAGTACGTCTTCCCGGAGCGCGTCAACGCGCCCACCGAGCCGGAGGAACTGCTCCGGGTCGAGGGGCTCGCCCGCCAGGGCGAGTTCGAGGACATCTCGCTGACCGTCGGCAAGGGCGAGATCGTGGGCATCGCCGGGCTCGTCGGCTCCGGACGCTCGGAGTTGCTGGAGACCATCTTCGGCGCGCGCCAGCCCGAGCAGGGCCGGATCTACGTCAAGGGCAAGGCATTGCGGCCCGGTGCGGTCGGTGCCGCGGTGCGTGCCGGTCTGGGGATGGCGCCCGAGGAGCGCAAGGCGCAGGCCCTGCTGCTCGGCGAGCCGATCTACCGCAACATGACCCTCTCGACGTTCAGCAAGATCGCGAAGTTCGGCTTCACCGACACGGGCAAGGAGCGGGAGGAGGCGGCGAAGGTCGCCGACCAGCTCGAGTTGCGCCCGCGCGACGTGCGCCGGCCGGTGCGCACCCTCTCCGGCGGCAACCAGCAGAAGGTCGTGGTCGGGCGCTGGCTGCTCGGCGGCACCGAGTTGCTGCTGCTCGACGAACCCACCCGCGGCGTCGACGTCGGCGCCCGGGCCGAGCTCTACCAGGTAATTCACGCGCTCGCGGCGCAAGGCGTCGGAGTGCTGCTGGTTTCCAGCGAAGTTCCGGAGGTCCTCGGTCTCAGCGACCGGGTGGTGGTCATGCGCGAAGGCCGGGTCGTCCGCCAGGCGCGTGCCGAGGAGCTCGACGAAGAGACTGTGCTCGACCTCGTCATGGCGGGGTCCTTGATGGAAGGTGCGCCCGCATGACCGACATGATCAGCGGAGCGAGCGGAGACCAGCGATGACCGGGCTTCCCGCTCAGACGGCGCCGGCCGTCAAGGAGGCACTGGGCGGCGGCCCGGAGGAGCAGGGCAAGGGCGGCAACGGCTGGTGGAGCAGTGACGCCGGCGAGTCGACCCGCCGCAACCTCGGCCTGATCGGCGTGCTGGTCGGGCTCATCGTGATCGGCATCATCACCCGCCCCGACCTCTACGGCCGCGACGGCTGGTGGATCGACAACGTCTGGGCGATCCTCAAGCTGGGTTCGACGGTCGGTGTGGTCGCGGTCGGCATGACCTTCGTGATCATCGGCGGCGGCATCGACCTCTCGGTCGGCGCGATCATCGCGCTCGCCGGCGTCTGGTGCACGACGGTGGCGACCCAGGAGTTCGGCGCCGGCGGCATGATCTTCACGGCGCTGCTGGTCGGCCTCGGGGTCGGGTTGGTCAACGGCTTCCTCATCTCGTACGGGAAGCTGGTCCCGTTCATCGCGACGCTCGCGATGCTCGTGGCCGCCCGCGGCCTGGCCGCGCAGATGTCCAACAAGCAGACCCAGCAGACCAGCAACCAGACGATCAACAGCATCGCCGCGGACAGCTTCCTCGGCGTGCCGATCCTGGTCTGGATCCTCGGTGTCGTCGTGCTCCTCGGCTGGATCCTGCTCAACCGCACGACGTTCGGTCGGCGCACGGTCGCGATCGGCGGCAACGTCGAGGCCGCCCGCCTGGCCGGCATCAACGTCCGGCTGCACACCATGATGTTGTACGCGCTGGCCGGGCTCTGCTGCGGGATCGGCGCCATCATGCTGACCTCGATCGGCACGTCGGCGCAGGCGGCCATGGCCACCAACTACGAGCTCGACGCGATCGCCGCTGTGATCATCGGCGGCACGCTGCTCAGCGGCGGCCGGGGCACCATCGTCGGATCGCTGCTCGGCGTCGTCATCTTCTCCACCATCACCAACCTGTTCACCCTCAACGCTTTGTCGACCGAGGTTCAGAACATGGTCAAGGGCGGCATCATCGTGGTCGCCGTGCTCATCCAGCAGTTCCGTTTCAACTCCGTGAGCCAGTTCTTCAAACGGAACCGGATCACTACAGCTAGCTGAAACTGACACGCACCATCCATGGTGGTCGTCCGATCCGGACGGTCGCTTGGCAGCACACACCCTGATACCCCCGCAAGTAGAGATTCCAGGAGGTCGTCAATGACCCAGCACGATCCGGTCCGCCGGCGGTTCCTGCTCGGCGGCGCCGCGCTCGGCGCCGGTGCTCTCCTCGCCGCCTGCACCAGCAACGACAAGGGTGGCGACAACACCAACGCGCAGACCCAGGGCAACAACAACGCCTCGCCGAACGCCAACTCGGCGCCCGGCAAGAAGGTCACCATCGGCTTCTCCGCCCCCGCGGCCGACCACGGCTGGATCGCGGCCATCACCAGCAACGCGAAGGCACAGGCGGCCGAGTACTCGGACGTCACCTTCACCACGGTCGAGGCCGGCGCGGACGCCGCCGCGCAGCGGTCCGCGCTGTCGACGATGATCTCCCAGAAGCCGGACGTGATCGTCCTGCTGCCGCACGACGGCAAGGAGCTCAACGCCTTCGGCCTCGAGGCGATGAAGGCCGGCATCCCGGTCGTCAACCTCGACCGCGCCTTCCCCGACGCGCTCGCCTACCGCCTGCAGATCAAGGGCGACAACTACGGCATGGGCGTCGCGGCCGGCAACTACATCGCCGCGCAGATGAAGGCCAAGGGCGTCAGCAACCCGATCATCGGCGAGATCGCCGGTATCGACAACCTGGAGCTGACCCAGGAGCGTTCGGCGGGCTTCAAGGCCGCGCTGGCCGCGGCCGGCCTGACGGTCGCCAACCGGCGGGCGGCGGGCTTCACGGTCGACACCGGTCAGGCCGAGATGAGCCAGCTCCTCCAGGCGCTGCCGAAGATGGACGCGCTCTGGAACCACGACGACGACCAGGGCATCGGTGTCCTGGCCGCCGCCACCCAGGCCAACCGCAAAGAGTTCCTGATGGTCGGCGGGGCCGGCTCGAAGGCCGCGATCGAGGCCATCCAGGCCGACAACTCGGTCCTGAAGTGCACCGTCACGTACAGCCCCTCGATGGCCTCGTCGGCCATCTCGCTCGCTCGCCTCATCGCGCAGGGCAAGGGCATGTCCGACCTGGTCGAGCTCCAGGTGCCTAAGGAGATCATCCTGGCCTCGGAGACGATTACCAAGGAGAACGCGAGCACCTACCTCCCGCTCGGGTTCAGCTAAAAGGGGGAGACCCACCTTGTCCACTGATTCACGTTCCCGTAAGGACCACGAGCTGCGGGTCGGCATGGTCGGCTACTCGTTCATGGGCGCCGCGCACTCCACCGCGTGGCGCACCGTGAACTCGGCGTTCGACCTGGCGACACAAGCCCGTATGGCCCTGATCTGCGGCCGTGACGAGTCGAAGGTCGCCGGTGCGGCCGCGAAGCTCGGCTGGGACGCGTACACGACCGACTGGCGCGAGGTCATCGAACGCGACGACATCGACGTGGTCGACGTGTGCACGCCAGGTGACAGCCACGCCGAGATCGCGATCGCGGCGCTGGCGGCAGGCAAGCACGTACTGTGCGAGAAGCCGCTGGCGAACTCGGTCGACGAAGCCCGCGCCATGGTCGCCGCGGCGGCCAAGGCGCAAGCCAGCGGCATCCGGTCGATGTGCGGGTTCAACTACCGCCGCGTTCCGGCCGTCGCGATGATGCGACAGCTCATCGCGTCCGGCCGGATCGGAGTGATCCGCCACGTCCGCGCGGTCTATCTGCAGGACTGGATCGTCGACCCGCAGTTCCCGCTGGTCTGGCGACTCCAGAAGGACAAGGCAGGCTCCGGTGCCCTCGGTGACATCGGGGCGCACATCATCGACCTGACCCAGTACGTCACCGGCCAGAAGATCACCGGGGTCAGCGCGCTGACCGAGACGTTCGTCAAGGAGCGCCCGTTGCCGAGCGAGTCCAGCGGCCTGGCCGCCTCGTCCGGCGACGCGGAGGCTCCGGCCACTGGCCAGGTCACGGTCGACGACGCCGCGCTGTTCCTGGCCCGGCTCGACGGCGGCGCCATCGCCACCTACGAGGCGAGCCGCTTCGCGATCGGGCGCAAGAACGGCCTCCGGGTCGAGATCAACGGGTCGCTCGGCTCGCTGGTCTTCGACCTGGAGCGGCTCAACGAGCTGGAGTTCTACGACTCCGCAGCACCCACCGCGGAACAGGGCTTCAACCGGATCCTGATCACCGAGGCCGACCACCCGTACATGGCCGCCTGGTGGCCGCCCGGCCACATCATCGGCTACGAGCACTCCTTCACCCACGAGATGCGCGACTTCATCGAGGCCATCGCCACCGGCGTGGACCCGGCACCCTCGTTCCTCGACGCCCTCCAGGTCCAGCTCGTGCTGGACGCGGTGGCGCGGTCGGCGGACCAGGGCACGGTCTGGACCGACGTCGAACCGGCGCTCGCTGAATAGTCGCCCGACCCCTCGGGCCGACCCGCGAGGGTCCCGCCGCGGTTGCGCCCCGCGGCGGGACGGGTCGTCCGGAGGTATCCGGTCGTCCGGTGCGACCGGACCGGGATTCCCCGGTCGCACCGGACGCCGACCGGCACCACCAGCAAGGTCCGCACCGCACTCCACGAGACCGATACCGCAACAACCTTGGCGAAGCAGGCATCTCGCCAGGGGTCAGGCACTCTCCGCGTCACACCCGTTCGCGCCCACGAGCTGGTGCCTTAGGCGCCCGCCCCATGACCCCGGAGGGCACTATGAGCCGTCCGCCACATCCACCCCTCCTTCCTCCCGGCGCTGCCGCCGGTGTTCCGCGGCCGCCACACCTTTGACCCCGGCATGACGCGGGGGAGGCAGGGCCGCGACGCCGACCGGCCCTGCCTACCAAGCCCCGTCCGCCCGATCCGGCCCGGGTCCGGGTCCGGCGTCGTTGCCGCCGACTCCGACGCCGTTTCCGGGGTGCCATCCCGAGGCGGAGCGGGCGGGCGGGGCCCATGCCAGCGACCGGCTTTCCGCCGGTCGCATCTACCACGGGGGACTACCAAAGCACAGCGAGCAGGAGGGGACACCATGAAAACGGGTGTCTGGTTGGTAGGCGCGCGCGGATCCGTCGCGACCACCAGCATGGTCGGGGCCTTGGCGCTGCGCGCCGGGCTCGCCGAGCCGACCGGGTGCGTGACTGAGCATCCGGATCTGCGCGGTTCAGCGCTGCCACCGATCGCCGATCTGGTGTTCGGCGGCCACGATGTCGTCACCACATGCCTGGCCAAGAAGGCGGAGACGCTCGGAGAGGCGGGTGTCGTGCCGCCTCGGCTGGTCGCCGCCGTCGCCGACGACCTGGCCGCCGTCGAGGAGAACCTGCGGACCGTACCCGTCGGCGGGACCCAGGCCGAGACGGCGGCCGCGCTGGCCGCCGACATCACCGGGTTCCGCGACCGGCTGGGCCTCGATCGGGTCGTGGTCGTCAACGTCTCCACCACCGAGTCATTGCCCGAGCCGCTCCCGGCGCACGGCGACCTCGACCTGCTCCGTGCCGAGCTGGCCGGCGGCGGTTCGCCGCTGCCGGGCAGCTCGCTGGCCGCCTACGCGGCGTTCACCGCGGGTGCGTCCTACGTGGACTTCACACCGTCGACCGGTGCCCGGTTGCCGGCGCTGGACGCGCTGGCCCGCGAGACCGGCCTGCCGTACGCGGGCCACGACGGCAAGACCGGCGAGACGCTGGTCAAGTCCGTGCTCGCGCCGATGTTCGCGCAGCGCAACCTGAACGTGCGTAGCTGGAGCGGGCTCAACCTGCTGGGCGGCGGCGACGGCGCCAACCTGGCCGCGCCCGGGCCCAACGCCGCGAAGTCCGCCAGCAAGCAGCGGGTGCTCGCGGAGACCCTCGGATACGAGCCCGAAGGCAACACCCGCATCGAGTACGTCGACGACCTGGGCGACTTCAAGACCGCGTGGGACCTGGTCAGCTTCGCCGGCTTCCTCGGCGTCCGGATGCGGATGGAGTTCTCCTGGCACGGCTGCGACTCCGCGCTGGCCGCGCCGCTGATCCTCGACCTGGCCCGGCTGACCAGCGCCGCACACCGGGCCGGCCGGCAAGGACCCCTGACCGAGCTGGCCTTCTTCTTCAAGGACCCGATCGGCGACGTGCCGCACGGGCTGAGCGAACAGTGGAGCCTGCTGCGCACCTTCGTCGCCGGCCTGAAGTAATGCCGACGATCCAGGATTACGCGGAGCTGGTCCGGGCACCGGCCGGGCTCTCGGTGCCCGGCGACGTGGTGGCCGGCGCGGCGGCGGCGGGCGCGCTCAGCGCCCGCACGCCCGCCCTGGCCGGCGCCTCGGTGCTGCTCTACTGGGCCGGCATGGCCGCCAACGACTGGGCCGACCGCGAGCTCGACGCCACGGAACGCCCGGAGCGACCGATACCCAGCGGCCGGATCGCTCCCGGCCACGCGCTGGCGGTCGCGGCCGGGCTGACCGCGGCCAGCCTCGCCGTGGCCCGGGCCGCCGGCGGCCGCCGGGCGCTCACGGTCGCGGTGCCACTGGCGGCAGCGGTCTGGGCGTACGACGTCAAGGCGAAGAACACCCCGGCCGGCCCGGCGGTGATGGCCGCCTGCCGGGGGTTGGACGTGCTGCTCGGCGCCACCGGCGGCCGGACGGCCCGCGCGGTGCCGGCGGCGCTGCTGGTCGCCGCGCACACGTACACCGTCACCGCGCTGTCCCGCCGGGAGGTCTCCGGCGCCGACCCCCTGCTTCCGGTCGTCACCCTGGCCGGCACGGCGCTGGTGGCCGCGGCCGCGGTCCGGCCGGGCCGGCAGCGGGGCTGGCGTGCCCTGGTGCCGGCGGCGCTGGCCGGCTGGTACGCGGCGCGTTACGGCGCCGCGCAGATCCGGGCGGCGGCCGACCCGTCGGCGCCCGTGGTCCGCGCGGCCGTCGGCGCCGGCATCACCTCGTTGCCCGCCCTGCAGGGAGCGCTCGCCGCGGGCGCGGGTGCCCCGGCACCGGGCGCCCTGGTCGCCGCCGCCATGCCGCTGGCCCGGCGGCTGACCCGGAAGGTGGCCGCGACATGAGGTTCGGCTACGGCACCAACGGTTTCGCCAACCACCGGCTGGACGACGCCCTCGCGGTGATCGCCGAGCTCGGTTACGTGGGCGTCGCCCTCACCCTCGACCACGACCACCTCGACCCGTTCGCGCCGGGACTGGCCGCGCGCACCGGCGCCGTGGCCCGGCGCCTCGCCGACCTGGGCCTGGGCGTGGTGATCGAGACCGGCGCCCGCTTCCTGCTCGACCCCTGGCACAAGCACGCGCCGACGCTGCTGCACGACGACCCGGCGCTGCGGATCGAGTTCCTCCGCCGGGCCGTCGCCGTCGGTGCCGACCTGGGCGCCGAGGCGGTCTCGTTCTGGAGCGGCATCCGCCCGCCCGGAGTCGACGCGGACACGGCCTGGCAACGGCTGGTCGACGGCTGCGCGGCCACCGTCAAGGCGGCCGAGGATCGGGGCGTCACGCTCGGCTTCGAGCCGGAGCCCGGCATGTTCGTGGAGGACATCGCCGGGTGGCGCCGGCTGCACGCCGCGCTCGGCGCGCCCGCCTCGTTCGGCATCACCCTCGACATCGGACACTGCCGCTGCCTCGAGTCCGAGCCGGTGTCGGACTGCGTCACCGCGGTCGCCGACCACCTGGTCAACGTCCAGATCGACGACATGCGCCGTGGTACGCACGAACACCTCGAGTTCGGCACCGGCGAGATCGACTTCCCGCCGGTGCTGCGTGCCCTGGACGACGCCGGCTACACCGGTCTCGTCGCGGTCGAGCTGCCCCGGCACTCGCACGCGGCACCGGACGTCGCCGCGCGCTCCATCGACTTCCTCCGCAAGGCCGCCGAAGCGGGAGAGGAGACGCGATGAAACCCGACGAGTTGCGCGCCGCACTGGACCGGGCCGCGGTGGACTGGGTCGACGAGGCCGTCCGCCAGGTGTCGGCCGACCCCGGCGCGATCGCCCGCCTGTTCCCGCGGGCGGCCCGCGCCTGCGGACGAGCGCCCATCGCCGGGGGGTGGTCCGCCGACGAGGCGGCCCGCGCCCTGCTGCTGGCCGCGCTGCCCGCAGACCGGGTCGCCGCCGAGGCGGACCGGCTCTACCGCTACGGCGACGCCAGCGAGAAACGGGCCGTGCTGCGCGCGCTGCCGCTGCTGCCCGTCGGCGAGGCGGGCGTGCCCCTGCTGCACGACGCGATCCGCACCAACGACACCCGCCTGGTCGGCGCCGCGCTCGGCACGTACGCCGCGCACCTGGACGCCGCGACCTGGCGTCAGGCGGTGCTCAAGTGCGTCTTCATGGGTCTCCCGTTGTCCATCGTGGACCGGCTCGACGAGCGGGCCGACGAGGAGCTACGGGTGATGCTCGCCGGGCTGGCGGAGGAACGGGCCGCCGCCGGGCGGCCGATGGCGGCCGACGCCACCGGGCTGCTCAACCGGTTGGCCGGCACTGCGTTGCGGAAAGAGGCGTGATGCGAATCTTCGACCCACACATCCACATGACCTCGCGTACCACCGACGACTACGAGCGGATGGCCGCCGCCGGCGTGCGTGCGCTGGTCGAGCCGGCGTTCTGGCTCGGTCAGCCGCGCACCTCGGTCGCCTCGTTCACCGACTACTTCGACTCGCTCGTCGGCTGGGAGCCGTTCCGGGCCGGCCAGTTCGGCATCCGCCACCACGCCACGATCGCGCTGAACCCGAAAGAGGCCAACGACCCGCGCTGCGCCGGCGTGCTCGACGTGCTGCCGCGCTACCTCGAGAAGGACGGCGTGGTGGCGGTCGGCGAGATCGGCTACGACTCGATGACGCCCGAGGAGGACCACGCGTTCGCCGCGCAGCTCGCCCTGGCCATCGAGCACGAGCTGCCGGCGCTGGTGCACACCCCGCACCGGGACAAGGCGCGCGGCACCGAGCGCACCATCAAGGTGGTCGCCGAGTCCGGCATCGATCCCGGCCGGGTGGTCGTCGACCACCTCAACGAGGTGACGGTGGCCGCCGTCAAGGACTCGGGGAGCTGGGCGGGCTTCTCCATCTACCCCGACACCAAGATGTCGCCGCCGCGGATGGTGGAGATCCTCAAGCAGTTCGGCACAGAGCGGGTACTGGTCAACTCCGCGGCCGACTGGGGCAAGTCGGACCCGTTGCTGACCCGCGAGACCGCCGACCTGATGCTGGCGAGCGGGTTCAGCGAGGACGACGTCGACCTGGTGTTCTGGCGCAACCCGGTGGCCTTCTACGGGCAGTCCGGCAAGCTCGACCTCGGCGACAACGAGCCGGGCGCGCTGTTCGAGGGCAACTCGATCCTGCGCGGGGGCAGCTGATGAGGCTGCGCCACCGCGACGGATCGACCGTCCATCTCAGCTACTGCACGAACGTGCACCCGGCGGAGGACTTCGCGGGCATCGTCGCGCAGCTCGACACGTACGCGGTCAAGGTGCGTGAGCGCCTCGGCGCCGACCTGCTCGGCCTCGGACTGTGGCTGCCCGCGCCGGTCGCCGCCGAGTTGGCCGGCTCGGCCCGGCTGCGCCGCCAGCTCCGCGCCGAGCTCGACGCCCGCGGCCTGGAGGTCGTCACGCTCAACGGCTTCCCGTACCAGTCGTTCCATGCCCCCGTGGTCAAGCAGGCCGTCTACCACCCGGACTGGACCACGCCGGAGCGCCTCGACTACACGCTGGACCTGGCGCGGGTGCTGCTCGACCTGATGCCCGACGACGCCACCCGCGGCTCCATCTCCACGCTGCCGTTCGCCTGGCGCGAGCCCTGGGACCAGGGGCAGTCCGGCGCCGCCGAGCGGGTGCTGGAACGGCTGGCCACGGGCCTGACCCGGATGGCCTGGGAGACCGGGCGCGCGGTCCGGGTGGCGTTCGAGCCGGAGCCCGGCTGCGTGGTGGAGTCCACCGAACAGGCGGTGCGCCACCTGGCCCCGATCGACACCGACCGGATCGGCGTCTGCCTCGACCTGGCCCATCTGGCCTGTGCCTGGGAGGAGCCGGCCGCGGCGGTGGGCCGGCTGCGTGATGCCGGAATCCCGGTGGTCAAGGTGCAGGTGTCCGCCGCGTTGGAGGCCGCCGACCCGGTCGCCGCCGCCGACACCTTGCGGGAGTACGTGGAACCGCGCTTCCTGCACCAGACCCGCTGTGCGACCACGGCCACGGCCGCCGACCCGGCCGACCCGGCGAACGCGGCCGACGACCTCGACGAGGCCCTCGACCGGGGACTGTCGGGCGGCGCCTGGCGGGTGCACTACCACGTGCCCCTGCACGCCGAACCCGTACCGCCGCTGACCTCGACCGTGCCGGTGCTGAAAGCGGCGCTGGGCGAGCTCGTCGGCGGCCCCAAGGCGCTCTGCGACCACTTGGACGTCGAGACGTACACGTGGGGCGTGCTGCCGCCCGCCCGTCGGCCGGAGGGCGACGCGGCGCTGGCCGACGGCATCGCCGCCGAGCTGGCCTTCGCCCGGGACACCCTCGTGGGCCTGGGCCTTTCCGAGCACCGAAGCGAGGTCGCGGCATGAGCCCCACACCCTTGGTCGTCATCAACGTCGTGGGGCTGACCCCGCGGCTGCTCGCCCGGATGCCCCGCCTGTGCGGGGTCGCCGAGCGCGGCTTCCAGGCCGAGCTCGGCACCGTGCTGCCCGCCGTCACGTGCTCGGCGCAGGCCACGTTCCTGACCGGCGAACTGCCGTCCGGGCACGGCATCGTCGGCAACGGCTGGTACTTCCGCGACCTCGGCGAGGTGTTCCTCTGGCGGCAGCACCACGCCCTGATGGGCGGCGAGAAGGTCTGGCAGGCCGCCCGCCGCACGCATCCCGGCTACACCGTGGCCAACGTCTGCTGGTGGTACGCGATGGGCGCCGACGTCGACTGGACGGTCACGCCCCGGCCGATCTACTACGCGGACGGGCGCAAGGAGCCCGACTGCTACACCGACCCGCCGGAGCTGCACGAGGAGCTCACCAGCACGCTCGGCGACTTCCCGCTGTTCACCTACTGGGGCCCGAACGCGGGCATCGCCTCGTCGCGCTGGATCCGCCGGGCCGCCGAGCAGTTGCTGGCCACCCATCTGCCCGACCTGACACTGGTCTACCTGCCGCACCTGGACTACGACCTGCAGCGGTTCGGTCCGGGTGCACCGCAGGCGGCCGCTGCGGCCGCGGCCCTCGACGCCGAGATCGGCCCGCTGCTGGACGCCGCCGACCGGCGCGGTGCGACCGTGGTGGTCCTCTCGGAGTACGGCATCACCGACGTGTCCCGCCCGGTCGACGTCAACCGGCTGTTGCGGGCCGAGGGCCTGCTGCGGGTCTACACCCAGGACGGCATGGAATACCTGGACCCGTGGACCTCGCGGGCGTTCGCGGTCGTCGACCACCAGGTGGCGCACGTGTACGTCAAGGACAAGGCCGACCTGGCCGCCGTACGCAAGCTGTGCGAAGGGCTGCCCGGGGTGGCCGAGGTGCTGGACGCGGAAGGAAAGGCGGCCGCGGGACTCGACCACGAGCGGGCCGGCGAGCTCGTGCTGGTCGCCGAGCCGGACGCCTGGTTCACCTACTACTACTGGCTCGACGACAGCCGCGCGCCCGACTTCGCGCGGCTGGTGGAGATTCACCGCAAGCCGGGGTACGACCCGGCGGAGCTGCTCTTCGACCCGGAGAACCCAGGGAAGGCCAAGGGCCGCGCCGCGCTCGCGTTGGCCCGCAAGAAGCTCGGCATGCGTTACCTGATGAGCGTGGTGGGGCTCGACGCGGGCGCCCGCGCGGTGCGTGGCTCGCACGGCCGGTTGCCGGCGGACGCCGCCGACGCGCCCGTGCTGCTGTGCACCGATCCGGCCGCGGCGCGTGAGCGGTTCGGTGCGACCGAAGTGAAAGACCTGTTGCTGCGTCTGGCCGGGCTCTTGCCCGCCGACGCTACGGCCGGCCCGGGGCCGGCGAACGACTGAAGTCGGCCCGTAGGGGCCGCCGAGGAGGAGTGATGACGGTCGACGTCCGCCCCATGGACGCCGCGGAGCTGCGCGCGCGGTTCGACGCCGAGCTGGCCGCTTTCCTGGAACGCCAGGATCCGGACTGGCCCGACGGCGCGCCGCGTGGCGTCTTCACGACGCTGCACCGCTTCGTGCTCGCTGGCGGCAAGCGGCTGCGGCCGCTGTTCTGCTACTGGGGTTGGCGTTCGGCCGGGGGCACCGACGGCGCACCGATCATCGCGGCCGCGGCGGCGCTCGAGCTCTTCCACGCGTTCGCCCTGATCCACGACGACATCATGGACGGCAGCGACCGCCGGCGCGGTGAGCCGTCGGTGCACCGGCTCTTCGCCGACCTGCACACCCGCTCGTCCTGGCGCGGCGACCCGGCCTCCTACGGGCGCAACACCGCGCTGCTCTGCGGCGACCTGTGCGCGGCCTGGGCCGACCAGATGTTCCACGAGTGCGGCCTCCTCCCAGAGCAGGTGCACCAGGGCTACGGCGTGTTCGCCATCATGCGTACCGAGGTGATCGCGGGTCAGTACCTGGACCTCGTGTCCGGAGTCGGTGACGGCTCGGTGGCCAGCGCCCTGACGGTGATCCGGATGAAGGCCGCCCGCTACACGGTGACCCGGCCGCTGCAGATCGGCGCCGCGCTGGCCGGTGCCGGCGAGGAGTCGCTGGCCGCCCTGGCGGCGTTCGGCGACCCGCTCGGCGACGCGTTCCAGCTCCGCGACGACGTGCTCGGCGTGTTCGGCGACCCGGCCGTGACCGGCAAGTCGATCCTCGACGACCTGCGTGAGGGCAAGCCGACCGTGATGATGGCGCTGGCCCGGGGCAGTGCCGACCGGGACCAGCAGCGCCGGCTCAAGGAGCTGTTCGGCAACCCGGACCTAGATCCAGAGGGTGCCGCAGAGCTGCGGCAGGTCATCATCGACACCGGCGCGCTCAACCGGATCGAGCAGATGATCAAGGTGCGCACGGATGCGGCGCTGGGTGCCCTCGCGGACGCCCCGGTCTCGGCGGAGGCCCTTCCCGTGCTCACCGCGCTGGCGGCAGAGGCCGTCGACCGGCAGCTCTAGACCCACTTTTAGTCGCACGGTCAAAAGTGGAGCCATCTGCGACAGAAGCTATAGACACATGTCCCTGAACTAATTTACTGTGTCGACCACCGCGGTTTACAGAATTGGAATCCGCTACGGCACCAGGCGCGACGGCGCGCGCCCTGCCTGGCAAGAAACGTCAGGAAGGGACTGTCCATGTCTTCAATGGACAATCGTCGCAGGCTGCGCCGTCGAGCCGCTGGCTCCGCGTTGCTGCTTGTCGCCGCCACACTGCACGCAACCCTGGCCAGCGCGCCAGCCGCGCAGGCCCACACCATCAACGCCACCGACTTCCAGCAGGTGACCCTGGCCAAGGGCGTCGCCGAGATGGGCGAGCCCATGTCGCTCGCGGTGCTGCCGGACCGCTCGGTCCTGCACACCGCCCGCGGCGGCCAGCTCCGCCGCACCGACGCCAACGGCACCACCACGGTCATCGGCACGCTCCCCGTCTACACCCACGACGAGGAGGGCCTGCAGGGCGTCGGTGTCGACCCGGGCTTCGCCAGCAACCGCTTCATCTACCTCTACTTCGCTCCGCCGCTGTCCACACCGTCCGGTGACGCGCCCGCGACGGGCACGAGCTGGACTGCCTGGCAGGGCGTCAACCGGCTGGCCCGGTTCACCCTCAACGCCGACTGGACGCTCAACACGGGCAGCCAGGTCACCGTCCTCGACGTGCCGGCCGACCGCGGCATCTGCTGCCACGTCGGCGGCGACATCGACTTCGACGCGGCCGGCAACCTCTACCTGTCGACCGGTGACGACAGCAACCCGTTCGACTCGGCCGGTTACTCGCCGATCGACGAGCGCACCAACCGCAACCCGGCGTACGACGCGCAGCGCTCCGCGGGCAACACCAACGACCTGCGCGGCAAGCTGCTGCGGATCAAGGTGAACGCCAACGGCAGCTACTCGGTCCCATCGGGCAACCTGTTCGCGGCGGGCACGGCCAACACCCGGCCCGAGATCTACGCGATGGGCTTCCGGAACCCGTTCCGGATCAGCGTCGACAAGGGCACCGGCGTGGTCTACGTCGGCGACTACGGCCCGGACGCCGGCTCCACGGACGCCAACCGCGGCCCGTCCGGCCAGGTCGAGTTCAACCGGGTCACCTCGGCGGGCAACTACGGCTGGCCGTACTGCACCGGCACCAACACCAGCACCGAGACCTACAACGAGTGGAACTTCGCGACCGGCACCACCGGCGCCAAGTTCAACTGCAGCGGCGGGGCGACGAACAACTCGTTCCGCAACACCGGCCAGGGCACGCTGCCCGCCGCCCGGCCCGCCTGGATCAAGTACGCCGGCGACAGCGGCACCCCGACGGAGTTCGGTGGTGGGTCCGAGTCGCCGATGGGTGGCCCGGTCTACCGCTACAACGCGTCGAACACGTCCACCACGAAGTTCCCGCAGGCGTTCGACGGCCAGTTCTTCGCCACCGAGTTCGGCCGGGGGTGGATCAAGCCGATCCACGTCAACTCCGACGGCACCCGCGGCACGATCGACACCTTCCCCTGGGTCGGCAAGCAGGTGATGGACTCGGCGTTCGGGCCGGACGGCGCGTACTACGTGCTCGACTACGGCACCGGCTACTTCAACGGTGACGCCAACTCCGCCCTCTACCGCTTCGACTACGTGGCCGGCGGCAACCGTGCGCCGACCGCCGTGGCCACCGCCCAGCCCACGTCGGGCCAGGCACCGCTCACCGTCGCGTTCTCGTCTGCCGGCTCCACGGACCCTGACGGCGGCGCGCTGACCTACTCGTGGGCGTTCGGCGACGGCACCACGTCGACGGCCGCGAACCCGTCGAAGACGTACACCAGCAACGGCACGTACACCGCGACGCTGACCGTGCGTGACCCGCAGGGCGCGACCGGCACGGCGAGCGTGCAGATCGGCGTCGGCAACACCGCGCCGACCGTCAACATCACCCTTCCGGGCAACGGCCAGCTCTTCAACTTCGGCGACACGATCCCGTTCACGATCAGCGCGAGCGACCCCGAAGACGGCACGGTCAACTGCGCGCGAGCCAAGATGACCTACGTCCTCGGGCACGACCAGCACGGGCACCAGATCACGTCCGTCAACGGATGCTCCGGGTCGATCACCGTCCCGACCGACGGGGAGCACGACGCGGCGGCGAACATCTTCGCGATCTTCGACGCCGAGTACACCGACAACGGCGGGCTGACCACGCACAAGCAGTTCACCCTCCAGCCCAAGCGTCGCCAGGCGGAGCACTACAAGACCGCGTCCGGCGTCTCGCTGATCACCAAGACCGGTGCCGAGGGCGGCCGGACGGTCGGCGACATCAACAACGGCGACTGGATCTCGTTCGACCCGTACAAGATCAATAACGCCACCTCGGTGACCGCTCGGGTCTCCTCCGGCGGCTCCGGCGGCACCCTCCAGGTGCGGGCGGGCTCGGCGACCGGCACGGTCCTCGGCTCCGTCGCGGTGGCCAACACGGGCAGTTGGGAGACGTTCACCAACGTCACCGCCAACCTGTCCGGGCTGCCGAGCGGCACCACCACGCTCTACCTGACCTTCGCCGGCGGCACCGGGGCGCTGTTCGACCTGGATGCCTTCACGTTCAACACCTCCACTGGCGGCACCGGCACCGGGCCGGTCGTCGGCCTGGCCGGCAAGTGCCTGGACGTCCGCAGCGGCGCGACCGCTGACGGCACCCAGATCCAGCTCTACACCTGCAACGGCACCGCCTCGCAGAGCTGGACCCGCACCGGATCGACGCTGCGCGCACTGGGCAAGTGCCTGGACGTCAGCGGCGGCGGTTCGGCCGACGGCACGAAGATCCAGCTTTACACCTGCAACGGCACGGCGGCCCAGAACTGGTCGGCCGGCGCCAACAGCTCGCTGGTCAACGCCGCGTCGAACAAGTGCGCCGACGTGAGTGGCAACAACTCGGCCGACAGCACGGTGGTCCACCTGTGGACCTGCAACGGAGCCGCGAACCAGCGGTGGACCCTGCCTTAACCCTGAATGCGGGGGCGTCCGCCCAGGCGCCCCCGCTCGTCCCTGGGAGTGCAGATGCGCAGACTCATCCGGACCGCCATCGGCGCGGTTGCCGCCACGTTGGCCGTGATCGCCTGTACGGCACAGGCGGGCCCCGCGAGCGCCGCCGACGCCGCGTACGACGTCCTGGTCTTCTCGAAAACCGCCGGGTTCCGGCACGACGCGATCCCGGCCGGCATACAGGCCATCCGTGACCTGGGTGCGGCCAACAACTTCACCGTCACCGCCACCGAGGACGCGAACACGTTCACCGCCAGCGGCCTCTCGCCGTACGAGGTGGTGGTGTTCCTCTCGACCACCGGTGACGTGCTCAACGCGTCGCAGCAGACGGCGTTCGAGAACTACATCCGTTCCGGGCGCGGCTACGTCGGCGTGCACGCGGCGGCCGACACCGAGTACGACTGGGCCTGGTACGGCAACCTCGTCGGGGCGTACTTCAACTCGCACCCGGCGATCCAGCAGGCCAACATCAAGGTGGAGAACCGGGGCACGGCGGCGACCGCACACCTGCCGCAGACCTGGACCCGCACCGACGAGCTGTACAACTACCGCACCAACCCCCGATCCACCGCGCGGGTGCTGGCCACTCTCGACGAGTCGTCGTACACCGGCGGTGGCATGGGCGCCGATCACCCGATCATCTGGTGCAAGGCGTACGACGGCGGGCGCTCGTTCTACACCGGTCTCGGGCACACCCAGGCCTCGTACGCGGAGGCGAACTTCCGCTCGATGCTGTTGGGTGGCATCCGCTACGCGGCGGCGCGGACCGATGCCGACTGCCGGCCGGAGACCGGCTACACCACTATCTACAATGGATCGACGACGGGTTGGTCGCAGGCCGGCCCGGGTTCGTTCACCAACAGCGACGCCACGCTCAAGTCGACCGGCGGCATGGGTCTCTACTGGTACAGCGCCAAGCAGTACACGTCGTACTCGCTGAAGCTCGACTGGAAGATGGACGGCGACGACAACTCCGGCATCTTCATCGGCTTCCCGCCGTCAACCGACCCGTGGTCCGCGGTCGACAACGGCTACGAGATCCAGATCGACTCCACGGACGCGGCCGACCGCACGACGGGATCGGTCTACACGTTCAAGTCGGCCGACATCACGGCGCGCGACGCGGCCCTCAACCCGCCGGGGGAGTGGAACACCTACGAGCTTCTGGTCGAAGGTGAGCGGCTGCAGATCTTCCTGAACGGCGTGAAGATCAACGACTTCACCAACACGGTCGCGGCGCGCTCGCTGGCCGGGCACATCGGCCTCCAGAACCACGGCACCGGTGACGACGTGTCGTTCCGGAACGTCCGGATCAAGGAGCTGGGCAGCCAGCCCCCGACCGGCGACGTGACCGTGCAGGCCGAGTCGTTCTCGTCGGCGTCCGGAGTGCAGGCGTTCACCAAGGCGGGCGCCAACAACGGGCAGACGCTGGGCTACATCGAGCCGGGCGACTGGGCCGCGTACAACGGCGTCAACGTCTCCGGCGCGACGTCCTTCCGGGCCCGGGTGGTCTCCGGCGGTGCGGGCGGCGCGATCCAGGTCCGCAACGGCTCGGCCACCGGGACGGTGCTGGGCACGGTCGCGGTGCCGAACACGGGTTCGTGGGACACGTACGCCAACGTCTCGGCGGCTCTCTCCGGTGTGCCGTCCGGCACGGCCAACGTGTACCTGACCTTCACCGGTTCGGGCACCGGACTGTTCGATGTGGACGACTTCACCTTCGTGAAGAGCTCCACGCCGCCCACCGGCACGGGCCCGATCGTGGGCTTGGCCAACAAGTGTCTCGACGTCCGCAGCGGCGCCACGGCGGACGGCACGCAGATCCAGCTCTACACCTGCAACGGGTCGACGGCGCAGACCTGGACCCGCAACGGCAACACGCTGCGGGCGCTGGGCAAGTGCCTGGACGTCAGCGGCAGCGGCACGGCCAACGGCACGAAGATCCAGCTCTGGACCTGCAACGGAAGCGGGGCACAGAACTGGTCGGCCGGCGCCAACTCGTCGCTGGTCAACGCCACCTCGGCCAAGTGCCTGGACGTGAGCGGCAACAACTCCGCGGACAGCACCATCGTCCACCTGTGGGCCTGCAACGGGGCCGCGAACCAGAGGTGGACGCTCCCGTAGTTCCTGGACCGCGGGGGCCGGTACGGGACGCCCACAACCCGTGCCGGCCACCGCCTCCACCCGACGCACCCTCCGCTTCTGCCCTGCGGAGGGTGCGTCGCTGTGTGTCAGACGGGTACGACCTCGCGCACTGTCACGGGCTTGTTCGCTTGGCGCTCCAGGGCGGCCGACACCACCGCGAGCCCGAGGGCACTCGCGGCGAGGGCGGCGCCGACCCAGTTGGGCGCCGTGTAGCCGAGGCCGGCGGTGATGACCAGTCCGCCGAGCCAGGCGGCCAGCGCGTTGCCGAGGTTGAAGGCGCCGATGTTGACGGCCGAGGCCAGCGTAGGTGCGCCGTGTGCCTGGTCGAGGACGCGCTTCTGCAGGGGCGGCACGGTGGCGAAGCCGAGGGCTCCGATCAGCACGATGGTCACCGCGGCGGCGACCTTGTCGTGCGCGGTGAAGGTGAACAGGCCGAGCACGACGGCGAGGCCGCCCAGCGACACGTAGAGCATGCGCATCAGCGCGCGGTCGGCGAACCTGCCGCCGATCAGGTTGCCGCCGACCATCCCGAGCCCGAACAGGACCAGCAGCCAGGTGACGGACCCGTCGGAGTACCCGGCGACCCGCGTCATCATCGGCGCGATGTAGGTGACCGCCGCGAAGACGCCGCCGAAGCCGAGCACGGTCATCGCCATGGCCAGCAGGACCTGGGGGTTCTTGAGGGCCGACACTTCGTGACGCAGGCGTACGCCCTCGGGCTTGGGCACGTCGGGAACGAGGCGTGCGACACCGGCCAGGCCGACCACACCGACCGCGGCGACGATGCCGAAGGTGACGCGCCACCCGGCGGACTGCCCGATCAGGGTGCCGAGCGGCACACCGACGACGTTCGCGACGGTGAGCCCGGTGAACATCATGGCGATGGCGCCGGCCTTCTTCTGCGGTGCGACCAGCGATGCGGCGACGACCGAGCCGATGCCGAAGAACGCACCGTGCGCGAGGGACGCGACCACGCGCCCGATCAACATGACGGCGAAGGACGGTGCGAAGGCCGAGACGAGGTTGCCGGCGATGAACAGTCCCATCAGCACCATGAGCATCCGCTTGCGGGGGATCTTGGTCCCGAGCACCGTCATGAGCGGCGCGCCGACCACGACACCGAGGGCGTAACCGGTCACGAGCAGCCCGCCGGTGGGGATGTCGACGCCGAAGTCGTGCGAGATCTCTGGCAGCAACCCCATGATCACGAACTCGGTGGTGCCGATCCCGAATGCCCCTATCGCGAGGGCGAGGAGCGCTAGAGGCATGGAACGTTGTGGCGCACTTTGCATGCGCACGACCATAGTTGCAGGCGCGGGCTATCTGCAAACGCGGTATTTCGCGATGTTGTAGTATGTCGGGGTGACGGCGAAAGACCCCGCGCTCACGGCCCTGGCCCAAGGCTGGTGCTCGCTCTCCCTGCTGCACGACAAGATCGAGGCGCACATCGAGCGCGCCCTGCAGGAGGGGCACGACCTGAGCGTCCGCGAGTACTCGCTGCTCGACGTACTCAGCCGACAGCACGACGGTGTCGGCGGTCACCTGCAGATGAAGCAGGTCGCCGACGCGGTCGTCCTGAGCCAGAGCGCCACCACCCGGCTGGTCACCCGCTTGGAGAACCGCGGCCTCCTGGAGCGCTACCTGTGCCCGACAGACCGGCGCGGCATCTACACCAACGTCACTCCGGCCGGCGTTCGGCTGCTGGCCGAGGCGCGCCCCACTAACGACGCGGCCCTGCACGAGGCACTCGGCGAGGCAGCGGCGAACCCGGAGCTCACACCGCTGGTGGACGCGGTCAAGTCGCTCTACACGTCCGCCTAGCGTGGACAGACTCATCGCCGCTGCCAGCCCGCCGCTCAGCGACGCGGACCCCACGTTCGACGTGCCCGGCGCCGACGGCTTGTCGGCGTTGCTGGCCCGCAAGAACGGTTTCTACGCCTTCGAGTCGGCGTTGCACGTCTATCCCGCGGCGCCGGTCGGCGTCCCCGGCCGCAGCCTCGCGGAATGGAACGCGCCCGACCTGTGGAAGGCGGCCTACGGCGAACTGGCCCCGGTCGGCATCTGCTTCGCCGAGGACATCTTCGGCGGTCAGTTCGTGCTGGCGGTCGACGGGACTGTGGACCGGTTCGACCACGAGACCGGCCGGCAGACGCGAGCCGCCACTTCTGTCGCGGAGTGGGTCGCGCTCGTGCTCGCCGACTACAACTACCAGACGGGATACTCGGCCGGGCACGAGTGGCAGATCGCTCACGGCGCCTTACGCGTCGGCCACCGGCTCACGGCCCGCATCCCGTTCGTCGTCGGCGGCGAGTTCGCGGCGGGCAACCTGGTCGAGGTCGACGCCGCCGCGGCGATGAACTACTGGGGTGGCTTCGCCCGCCGCGTGGCCGGCGTACCGGACGGCGCCGAGCTCAGTTGGGACGTGTCCGTCGTGGACACCTTGACCAGCCCGCGCACTGTTTCGGGATGACGGATTGAGCATCGTCGAGCCGCCGTTCGCGACCTTCACGTCGACCTCTGGCCTGGCGCTGCGGATGGACCTCTCAACTGTCCAGGTTCCGCTGGTACACAGCGAGGTTGACGTCGACGGCCGCGAAGAGTGGCGTGGGCACTGCCAGGTCGCGGGCGCGGTTCACCAGGTCGCTGATGATGGCGTCGTTCTCGACCCGGCGGCCGGCGCGCAGGTCGCGGTAGACCGACGACGTCGTCGACGCCCCAGCTTCCGTAAGGGTGGCGAGCAGGTTCCGGGTTGCTTCGGGGCGTGGTGGGAAGCCGGCCGCTGCCGCGACCCGGCCGGCCTCGTCGGCGATCGCGGTGGCGAGGTCCCTGCCGCCCGGCACCGCGTTGACGTCGCCGACCGTGCCGCGGGCGAGGCAGTTCACCGCCGTGACCGAGGCGAGGAAGACCCACTTCTCCCACATCTCCGTCTCGATGGTGTCGGACAGGTCCGAGTCGAAGCCGGCGCCGGTGAGTGCCTCGTGCACCTCGTCGGCGCCCTGCGTCGGCGCGTCCGACAGTGGGCCGTAGCGCAACTGCCGCGGGCCGCCCAGGCGCACGATCTCGCCGTCGTCCGTGAGCGTGGTGGCGACGTAACAGACCCCGCCGTACACCTTGATGCCGAACGCGTTGACGAGCCGGTCGATGTGCGCGAGCCCGTTGAGGAACGGCACGATCGTGGTCCGTGGGCCGACGGCGGGGGAGAAGTCGCTGATCGCGGCGTCCAGGGCGAAAGCCTTCACCGCCAACAGCACGATGTCGTACGGCTCGGCGACCCGCTCGACCGTCGCCACGTCGATGCGTTCCGGCTGGCTGTCCGGCTCGCGGATCCGCAGGCCGCGCGCGGCGAGATCCGCCGCGCGTCCTGGCCGGACCAGGAAGGTCACGTCCTTGCCGGCCTGCGCCAGCCGGGCGCCGAAGTAGCCGCCGACCGCGCCGGCGCCGATGACCAGAATGCGCATATCGCCCCCAAATGCCGCACTCCAGCCTAGCGGGCTGATCCACAGCCGGCGTTGTGGGAGCATGCGCCGGTGTTGGACGCGATGATCGATCGGCTGATGGCCGTCGGGGTGGCGCACGTCGGACCATCGGTCGACGCACCAGACCTCGCCCGCGCCGCTCTGCCGGACGAATATGCCGCACTGCTGACAAGGCTCAACGGCTTCACCGTCAACGCGGGTGCCGTCCGACTGTTCGGCCTCCGCCCCGAACGGCATCTCGACCTGCGGGCCTGGAACGCGCCCGACGGGTGGCGCTTCGCCTGGGACGAGCGGGTCGAGCCGTTCCTCTGCATCGGTCAGACGGCGTTCGGAGAGCAGTACGCCCTTCGCCGCGGACCGGACGGCTACGCGCCCGAGATCTACCTGCTGGAGCCGAACTTCCTGCGGCCAGAGGTCATCGCGGCCTCGTTCGCCGAGTTCGTGGCGCTCGAGCTCGTCGGCAACGCCGAGGACCCGTACGACCCGGTGCTGGTCGAGGCGATCGCCCGGCTGGGTCCGATCGATCCGGAGAACAACTGGGTCTACACACCGTCGCTGGCCCTCGGCGGGCCGGAGGACCTGACCAACCTGATGCCGATGAGCGCGTACCTGGCGATGGTCATCGGCGGTGACATCGCCCTGGGGGTCGAACCGGCCCCGGACGGAGCGGTCATAACCAAGATCGTGCCCTGGTTCGACGAGCTCGAACGACCCCGGATCCGGGTGGAGTTCGGGTGAGCTACGACGTGACGGGTGCGCTGGAGCTCAGCGACTTCCAGCCCGACGCCAACAGCCTCTTCGTGCTGCTCGACGGGCTCACCGACCGGCCGGGCGAGAGCGTGACGATCGAGGACCCGGATGCTCCCGGACGCCTCGTGAGCGTGCGGGCGGTCGACGCGCGCCGGTTCGACGTGAGATGGCGCGACGGCTCCGCGGACGCGGTGGACCTCCTGCTGGCGCATCAGCTTCTGCTGCGTTTCACCACGAAGCAGGCGCTCGGCGAGCCTAGGCCGTCCGCGGAGATCGAGGTCGACTACGCGCTGACCGGGCTGTCCATCACCAACGCGATGCTCGACCGGGTGAAGCGCCGTCAGCCGGCGGGTGCGCCGGGGGTGCGCTGGAACGGCCACAACGTCGTGCAGGGTGACATCTGGAAGCCCGTGTCCGGTCGCCAACTGCTGACGGTCGAGTTCGAGAGCTGGAACCCGGACCTGCGCCACGGCGTCTGGGTGTCGCTGCCCGAGGCCGTGCTCTGGCCGGAACCCGGTGCCACCACCGTCGCGGCCGAGGCCGACGTCGAGAACGCGGCGCTGCGGGTGACCAACGTGTACGAGGTCGGCGGCGCGAGATGGTCGCGGATCGACCGCTGGAGCGAGAACGCCGGCATGCTGGTGGACGCGATCGCCCCGGAAACCCGGCGCTATCGGTGCAGCCACTACGCCTCGAACCCACCGAACTTCGACGACCTGGTCTTCACCGTCACCCAGGTTGTTGGCCCTTCCGTGTGATGGAAGGTCGATCTAGAGTGAGACCCGCAGCCGCGGATGCGGCCGGCGGCCGGGCGGGAGGCGCAACCCGCTCGGACGTGACCACCGGCCTGGCAGATCGTGGCGGCGAAAGCTCGTCGGACGGTCTCCTCGCGCCTGTCCACCATCAGGATCCCGGGTCACTCACAGGGAGAAGAAGGACAATGGCGCGACCCATCACGCTCTTCACCGGCCAGTGGGCCGATCTGCCGTTCGAAGAGGTGTGTCAGCTCGCTTCCGACTGGGGCTATGACGGCCTCGAGATCGCCTGCTGGGGCGACCACTTCGACGTCGACAAGGCGCTCAACGAGGACGGCTACGTCGACCGCAAGCGGGAGACCCTGGCCAAGTACAACCTCCAGGTTTTCGCGATCTCCAACCACCTCGTCGGCCAGGCGGTCTGCGACCACCCGATCGACGAGCGCCACCAGGACATCCTGCCGGCGCGGATCTGGGGTGACGGCGAGCCCGAGGGGGTACGCCAGCGGGCCGCCGACGAGATCAAGGACACCGCCCGCGCGGCCGCCAAGCTTGGCGTCAAGACCGTCGTCGGGTTCACCGGCTCCTCGATCTGGCACACCGTGGCCATGTTCCCGCCCGTGCCGGCCAGCATGATCGACAAGGGCTACGAGGACTTCGCCAACCGGTTCAACCCCATCCTCGACGTGTTCGACGAGGTTGGCGTCCGGTTCGCGCACGAGGTGCACCCCAGCGAGATCGCGTACGACTACTGGACCACCAAGCGCACCCTCGAGGCGATCGGCAACCGGCCGGCGTTCGGCCTCAACTGGGACCCGTCGCACTTCGTGTGGCAGGAGCTCGACCCGGTGAACTTCATCTTCGACTTCCAGGACCGGATCTACCACGTCGACTGCAAGGACGCGAAGGTCCGCACCGGCGACGGCCGCCGTGGCCGGCTCAGCTCGCACCTGCCGTGGGCCGACCTGCGCCGCGGCTGGGACTTCGTGTCGACCGGGCACGGCGACGTGCCCTGGGAGGACAGCTTCCGGGCCCTGAACGCGATCGGGTACGACGGTCCGATCTCGATCGAGTGGGAGGACGCGGGCATGGACCGGCTCATCGGCGCCCCCGAGGCGCTCGAGTTCGTCCGCCGGCTGGCCTTCGACGCACCTAGCGCGGCCTTCGACGCCGCGTTCTCCAGCAAGGACTGAGAGCTAACGGCGAAAGGGCCCTTCGCCGCGATGGCGAGGGGCCCTTGCCGCTACCCACGCACTCAGGGCATGGGCTTGGTCGGTGACGCCGATGAGGACGACGCCGACGACGAGGTGAGGCCGTTCGCACCCGAGTGGCTGTGCCCCTCGTGGCTGCTGCCCGAGCTCATCTTCTCGCCGAGCTTGGACTGGCTCAGCCGGTCCTTGCCCTCGGACATGAGGCGGTTGGCCTGGGCCTGGGCAGTGCCCTTGGCCTCCTGAACCGTCGGGTGGTCCGCCAGCTTGCGGGCCTGCTGGACGATCTCCTCGTACTTCTCCCGGCCCGCGCGGGCGCCCAGGACGAAGCCGGCGGCGAGTCCGCCGATGAACCAAAGCTTTCCGCGCATTGCGGCTCCTTCCGTGTGCCGGACGCGTCGATCCGCGTGCACGGCGACGTTGCTGTCCCCGGTTACCTACCCATCGTGCTACCGAGCCATGCGTCGGAAGCACCATCTGACTAATTTGCCCTGTTTTCGATGCCGGCGGGGCGGAACGCCCGCGAACCCAACGGCAGAGCGTGTCGTACCCCCACCCGATGCCCCTGAAACAGCACGCATCCTGTAGTCTCGTACCGGTCGCGCAGCGCAGGGAAACCTGCGAGGTCAGACCAGCTTTCCCCCGTAGCTCAATTGGCAGAGCAGCCGGCTGTTAACCGGCAGGTTTTTGGTTCGAGTCCAAACGGGGGAGCCACCTCATTCGATCAGCGGCCGCTCCCGCCGCACCGCGCCCGCGATGCTCTCCGCGTCCAGTCCGCGCGCCTTCAAGATCGCACCCCGCGAGCCGTGTGCCAGGAAGTGCTGCGGCAGCGCCAGCGAGCGCACCGGCACGTGCACCCCGGCGGACCGCAACGCCCGCGACACCGCGTCGCCGTAGCCGCCGTGCGCGCCGCCGTCCTCGACCGTCACCACCAGCCGGTACGCCGCCGCGGCCGCGACCAGCTCCGGGTCCACCGGCAGCAGCCAGCGGGGGTCGGCCACGGTCACCGGCACGTCCAGCCGGTCGGCCGCCGCCACCGCCGCAGCACCTAGCGGACCGACAGCCAGCAGGAGTACGCCGTCCGGCGTCGGATCAGGCCGCCCGGCACACCCGGACGCGGGAATCTGTCCGGAGACCCGCCACCCGCTGGCGCCGTCCAGCCCGGAGCCGCTCTGCCACGTGCCGCCCGGCGCCGAAGCCGAACGCTGGGCACCGGCCAGGCCCCAGCGCAGCACGTCCGCGCTGCCCAGCCGCCCCACGGCGGCCAGTGCCGGCCCGACGTCGGCCTTCGGGAAGCGCAGCGCCGCCGGACCGCCCCGGTGCGCCACGGCCTCGCGCAGCAGCAGCCGGAGTTGGTCGCCGTCGCGGGGTGCCGCCACCCGCATCCCGGGCACCATGCCGAGCACCGACAGGTCCCACATGCCGTGGTGGGACGGGCCGTCGCTGCCCGTGATGCCGGCCCGGTCGAGCACGAAGGTGACCGGCAGCCGGTGCAGCGCGACGTCCATCAGCACCTGGTCGAGCGCCCGGTTGAGGAACGTCGAGTAGACGCAGACCACCGGGTGCAGGCCGCCGGTGGCCAGCCCGGCCGCCGACGTCACGGCGTGCTGCTCGGCGATGCCCACGTCGAACGCCCGGTCCGGGTAGCGGTCGGCGAACGCCTGGAGCCCCGTCGGCCCGAGCATCGCCGCGCTGATCGCCACCACGTCCGGTCGAGAGGCGCCGAGAGCCACCATCTCGTCGCTGAACACCGAGGTCCAGCTCTGCGACGTCGAGGGCGGTCCGGCCGGGCCGACCGTGTGCATCCGGTCGGCCTCGTCCTGCTCGGCCGGCGCGTGGCCGAGGCCCTTGCGGGTCAGGCAGTGCACCACTGTCGGCGTGCCCAGGGTCCGCGCCTTGCGCAGCGCGACCTCGAGCGCCGCCGTGTCGTGTCCGTCGACCGGGCCGAGGTACGCCAACCCGAGTTGCTCGAACACCGACGCCGCGGCTCCGTCGCGCAACGAGGCCAGGTGCCGGCCGACGGCTCCGGCGGTCGGTGCGTACGACCGGCCGTTGTCGTTGAGCACGACCACCAGCGGCCGGTGCGGCGCGGCACCGATGTTGTTGAGCGCCTCCCAGGCCATGCCGCCCGTGAGCGAGCCGTCGCCGACCACCGCGACCACCGCGCGGTCCGGCCGGCCGCCGATCGCGAACGCCTTGGCCAGCCCGTCCGCGTACGACAGGGCGGTCGAGGCGTGCGAGTTCTCGACGATGTCGTGCGCGCTCTCCGACCGCGACGGGTAGCCCGACAGCCCGCCCTCCTGGCGCAGGCTGTCGAGCGCGGCCCAGCGGCCGGTGAGCATCTTGTGCACGTACGCCTGGTGCCCGGTGTCCCAGACGACCGCGTCGTGCGGCGAGTCGAACACCCGGTGCAGGGCGATGGTCAGCTCGACCACGCCCAGGTTCGGCCCGAGGTGCCCGCCGGTCCGCGAGACCGTCTCGATCAACAGCGATCGGATCTCGAGAGCCAGGTCGGGCAGCGCCGACTCAGGCAACGCCCGCAGATCCGCCGGGCACTGAATGCGCGAAAGGAGGTCCATCGCGTCACCGCCCGACGGCCGCCCGCATGGACTCCTTGAGGGATCCGAGTGTGGCGATCACCGCCGTGGGCTCGTACCCGCAGTGGGCCATGCAGTTGGCGCAGCGAGGGTCCTTGCCGCGGCCGAACGCGTCCCAGTCGGTCTCTTCGATGAGTTCCTTGTAGGTCGCCGCGTAGCCGTCGTCGAGCAGGTAGCAGGGCCGCTGCCAGCCGAGCAGCGAGTAGGACGGAATGCCCCACGCGGTGCAGGCCAGGTCCCGCTTGCCCTCCAGGAAGTCCAGGAAGATGGGCGAGTGGTTGAGCCGCCACTTGCGCCGGCGGCCGTTGGCGAAGGCCTTGGCGAACAGCTCGCGGGTCTCGTTGACGCCGAGCCAGTGCTCCTGGTCGGGTGCCTTCTGATAGGCGTACGCCGGTGAGATCTGCATGTTGTCGACCTCGACCACGTCGTTGAGGTAGTCGAGGACGCCGATCACGTTCTGCGGCGAGTCGTTGCTGAAGAACGTCGTGTTGGTCATCACCTTGAAGCCGGCCGCCTTGGCCAGCTTGATGGCGTCGATCGCGCCCTCGAAGCCGCCTTCGTGGCTGACCGACAGGTCGTGCCGTTCCTTGAGCCCGTCGACGTGCACCATCCACGCGAAGTTGCGGTGCGGCTTGAACTTGTGGATGTGCTTGGGCATCAGCAGCGCGTTGGTGCACAAGAAGACGATCTTGTTGCGCGCCAGTAGCTGCCGGACGATCTCGTCGATCTCCTTGTGCATCAGCGGTTCACCGCCCGCGATGGAGACCATCGGCGCGCCGCTCTCCTCGATCGCGGCGACCGCCTGCTCGACGGGCATGCGCTTCTTGAGCAACGCCGCGGGCTGCTCGATCTTGCCGCAACCCGCGCACTTCAGGTTGCACGCGAACAGCGGCTCGAGCTCGACGAGCAGCGGGAACTTGTCCCTGCGGAGCAGCTTCTGCTTGAGCAGGTAGCGGCCCAGCCGAACGGACTGCCGAAATGGCATGGCCATCGTTCAGCTCACCTCCTTGGGCAATGTGAAACGCAGGACTTCCGGATCCGTGGCCGGCTCCGCCACGGTGAGGGGTCCGAGTCCGCCAAGGCAGTCGACCAGTTCGTCGACCAGGGTGGGCGGCGCGGACGCGCCGGCGGTGACGCCGATGCGGCGTACCCCGGCGAGCAGGCGGAGGTCGACGTCGGCGGCGGAGTCGACGAGCCGGGCCGGCACGCCTTCCCGCTGTGCGACCTCGACCAGGCGGAGCGAGTTCGACGAGTTGGTCGAGCCGACCACGAGCAACAGGTCGCAGCCCTCGGCGATCTCGCGCACGGCGCGCTGGCGGTTCGTGGTGGCGTAGCAGATGTCGTCGCTCTTGGGCGCCGCGATCGCGGGGAACCGCTCGCGCAGCACGTCGGCGATCGCGGTGGCCTCGTCGACGGCGAGCGTGGTCTGCATGGCATAGGCGACGTTGCCCGCGTCCCGCGGCACCACCCGCGCGGCGGCGGCGACGTCCTCGACGACGACCACGTCGGCCGGCGCCTCGCCCAGGGTGCCCTCGACCTCTTCGTGGTCGGCGTGCCCGATCAGGAAGACGGTCGCCTCCCGGGAGCTGTGCCGGCGCACCTCGGTGTGCACCTTGGTGACCAGCGGGCAGGTGGCGTCGACGACCCGCAGGCCGCGCGCCTCCGCCTCGGCCCGCACGGCGGGGGAGACCCCGTGTGCGGCGAACACCAGCACGCTGCCGGGCGGCACCTCGTCGACCTCTTCGACGAAGACCGCACCCCGGTCCTCGAGGTCACGCACGACGTGGGTGTTGTGCACGATCTGCCGGCGTACGTAGACCGGTCCGCCGAACTTCGCCAGTGCCCGGTCGACCACGTCGATCGCCCGCTCGACACCGGCGCAGAACGAGCGTGGGTTGGCCAGTCGCACGTCGCGGGCACCGGTCGCGTCGGCCCAGGCGTCCAGCGCCGGTGCGGCCTGCCGCAGCCGCCGCAGCGCGCGGATCCCGCGGCCGGCGGTGCCGGGGCGCAGCAGCGGCTCGTCGGCGGTGTCGACCACGACCCGGACCACGGCGAACGGCGACTCGGTGGGCGCCAGCCAGATCGACTCGGTGTCGACGGCCAGCGCGCCGGTGGCGGCCAGCCGCGCGCGGGCCGCCCGGCCGGCGACGCGGTGTTCGGACGCGATCGGGCCGAGGTGCACGACCAGGCCGTGGCGGCGCAGATCGGCGGCGAGCAACGGGGCCGAGGGGCACTGCCGGACGCTGCCGTCCGGGCCGCGCACCTCGGTGGCCACCACCACGTCGCCGGGGCGCACGCCCGGGCCGACCCCACCACCGACGCCGGCCACCAGCACCGGACGCCCGCCGAGACCGCCGGAGGCGCGGAACGCCGCCGCCGCCCGCTTTGGACCCATGCCGACCCGCAGCACGGCGGTGTGCGCGTCGCGCAGCGCCCGCCGCTCGATGCCGAGGGCGACACAGATGACCGGTGCGTGCCGGCGGGGTCCGGTGGTCATGGCGTGACGTCCAGGTAGCGGCCGAGCGCCGTGATCGGGAAGACCAGCCGGTAGAGGTGGTAGTTGATGTAGAAGTCGCCGGGGAAGCCCGTACCCGTGAAGTGGTCCTCGTCCCAGCCACCGTCGGCGCGCTGCGTGCTGATCAGGTGGTCGACGCCGGCCCGGGTCGCCGGGTGGTCGGTCTCGCCGGCGGCGAGCAGCGCGAGCAGCGCCCACGCGGTCTGCGAAGGCGTCGACGCGCCCTTGCCGGCCCAGTTCTCCGGGTCGCGGTAGGAGCGCAGGTCCTCGCCCCAGCCGCCGTCCGTGTTCTGGTGGGCGACCAGCCAGTGCACCGCCGCCCGGATGGCCGGTGCGCCCGCGTCGACACCGGCCTCGACCAGTGCCGGCACGGCGGCGCCGGTGCCGTAGACGTAGTTGGCGCCCCAGCGCCCGAACCACGAGCCGTCCGACTCCTGGTTGCGCAGCAGCCAGGTAACCCCCCGCTGGGTCACCTGATCGCCGGCGCGTCCCTCGAGCGCGAGCATCTCCACCACGTGGGCGGTGACGTCGGCCGACGGCGGGTCGATGACCTCGCCGAAGTCGCAGAACGGCAGCTTGTTGGCCAGCGTGCGGGTGTTGTCGGCGTCGAACGCGCCCCACCCGCCGTCGGCGGACTGCATGCCCACCGTCCAACCGACACCGCGGCTGACCGCGCCCTCGATGCCGGTGCGCAGCGGGTCGTCGGCCGGCAGGCCGGCGGCGACCCGGCGCAGCGCCAGCACGATCTCTGCGGTGTCGTCGGTGTCCGGGTAGAGGTCGTTGGCGAACTCGAACGCCCAGCCGCCCGGTGCCAGCCCCGGCCGGCGCACCGCCCAGTCGCCGGGCACCGCGATCTCCTCCTGGAGCAGCCAGGCCGACGCGCGGCGGACCGCCTCGTCAGCGGCCGGCACCCCGGCGTCGAGCATCGCGACCAGGGCCAGGGCGGTGTCCCAGACGGGTGACTGGCACGCCTCCAGCCGGCGCACCCAGCCCGCCTCGGTCTCCTCGCGGATGGTGAAGGCGTCCAGACCGGCGAAGCCGGCCTTGAGGGCGGGATGGTCGAGCTGGTAGCCGAGCAGGTGCAGGGCGAGCAGCGAGTAGACCCACGGCGGCTGGATGCCGCCCCACGACCCGTCGGACTCCTGCCGGGCCAGGATCCACTCGGCGCCCCGCCGCTGGGCCAACTCGCGCAACGGCTTGACCGCGTGCCGGCCGTAGAGCTTGAGGATGCGGTCGGTGCGCTGGAAGAAGCCCGTCCACGTCCACAGTGGTGCGGCCGGGGCGCCCGGCGCGCCGGTGCGCAGCTCGTCGATGTCGATCGGGAGCGGGCGCACAGGCCGCAGGCTGCCGACGATGGTCAACGGCACCACGGTCTGCCGGGCCCAGCACGCCCAGTCGTAGACGTTGAGCGGGAACCAGCGCGGCAGGAAGATCATCTCGGGTGGCAGCTCGGGCAGGTCGTCCCACGACCAGAGGCCGAACAGCGCCATCCAGATCCGGGTGAACACCCGCGTCCGCTCCAGCCCGCCCATCTCCAGGATGAACGCGCGGGCGCGGGCCAGGTGCGGCGCGTCCGGGTCGTCGCCGGCCAGCTTGAGCACCACGTACGCCTCGACCGTCGTCGACAGGTCGCCGGGGCCGCCGTGGAAGTTGGCCCAGGTGCCGTCGTCCCGCTGCTGCGAGCGGATCCACCGGGCGGCCTCGTCGGTCTCCCGCTCGGTGCGGATGCCGAGGAACTGCCGGAGCAGCAGGTCCTCGGCGTCCATCGTGACGTTGGTCGCCAGCTCGCCCTTCCACCAGCCGGCCGGATCCTGCCGGGCCCGCAGGTGGCCGACGGCAGCCGTCAGCGCCGCCGCGACCGACCGCGGCGGCTGGTCGAGCGCCCGGGTCCCGGCGACCGTGGTGGTCATCCCGTTGCCCCGCTCATGAGTCCCGGTCCACGATGAACCTCCCGAGAGCCGTCAGTTCGGTCCGTGCTTCCTCGTCGATGTCGACGGTGGACAGCGCCTTCTCCGCCAGCGACATCCGTTCCCGTGCCTCGGAGAGCGCCCAGTCCCGCCCTCCGGCGTTCTCCACCAGGTCGGCGGCCCGGCGCAGCGCGGCGTCGTCGGGCTCGCCCGGCGCGGCCAGCCAGGCGGCCAGCTCCGGGCCGTGCCGAGGGTCGCCGAGCGTGTAGCTGACCGGCAGCGTCTTCTTGCGCGAGCGCAGGTCGGAGAAGACCGGCTTGCCGGTCACCACCGGGTCGCCCCAGATGCCCAGCACGTCGTCGACGAGCTGGAAGGCCAGCCCGACCTGCGCACCGAACGTCTTCAGCGCGGTCTCCACCGGCTCGGCCGCGCCGGCCAGCACGGCCCCGATCGCGGCGCTGGCCGCGAGCAGCGAGCCGGTCTTGCCGCTGGCCATCTCGATGCACTCGTCGAGCGTCACGTCGTCGCGCGTCTCGAACGCCACGTCCTGCACCTGGCCGCGGGTCAGCTCGCGGGTGGTCGTGGCCAGCAGCAGCCCCGCGCGCGCCGCGGCCGGCGTGCCGGCCTCGAGCACCACCTCCTGCGCGAGCGCGAGCAGCGCGTCGCCGGTCAGGATCGCCGTGTCACCGCCCCAGATGGCCCAGACCGTCCGCCGGTGCCGGCGTTCGACGTCGCCGTCCATCAGGTCGTCGTGCAGCAGCGAGAAGTTGTGCACGAGCTCGACGGCGACCGCGCCGGGCAGCCCGACCGCGGCCGGTGCGCCGACCGCCTCGGCGGACAGCAACGCCAGCGCGGGCCGGATCGCCTTGCCGCCGTTGCCCTGGCTCGGCGTGCCGTCGGGCGCGCACCAGCCCAGGTGGTACGAGGCGGCCAATCGGCTGGCCGGGTCGAGTCGAGCGATCGCGGTCCGCAAAGCCGGGAGCAGATGCTCGCGGCTGCGGTCCAACGCGGGCAGCGTCTGTGTCATGCCGGCACCCCCTGACACCTCTGCGGGCCGGCGCCGGCGGGGCGCCCGGCCCTCTTGTCTACAGTGGAGGCATTGAGGGCGGCGTCCGCAGCCGTGTCACCGCTCCGCGCGGCACCCTCCATCGTGGCCGGCCACCCGGTGTCCGTCCATGCCCCGGCCAGGAAAAGGCCCGGTACGGCGGTCACCGCGGACGGCCGGAACCGCCGCGAGCCGGGTGCGGCGCGGAACGTCGCGGTCCGCTCCCGGGTCACGAAGAAGTCGACGACCCCCGCCCCGGACAGCGCGGGGAACAGCGCCTCCAGGTCGGGCATCAGCAGCTCGCGCAGCTCGGCGACCGGCATGTCGACCAGGTCGTCGGCAGCCGACAGCGAGACCGCCAGATATTGACCCTCGGCCAGGCCGGCGGAGGCCGTCCGGTCGAAGACCCACTGGATCGGCGTGCCGACGCCCGCGACGAACGGCTCGGTCGACACCGGGCGGTCGAGCACCAGGTGCACGTTGACGATCGGCGAGGTGCCCAGCCCGTCCGGGTCCAGGTCGAGGTCCGGCGCCAACCGGTGCGCGACCGGCGGTGGCACCGCCAGCACCACCTGCCCGGCGACGAGCTCCTCGGCATCGCGCAGGCGCAGCGTGAAGCAGTCCTCGCCCCGCTCGATCGCGTCGACCTTCGTGCTGGTCAGCACCGTCGCGCCGGCCTCGGCCAGCGCCCGCGCCGCCGCGTCGCCGTGCAGCTCGCGCAGCGGGACGGTGGCCCAGCCGATGTCGGCCGCGTCGTTGTCGGTCAGCAGCCCGACCTGGAACACCATCGCCGCCAGGGCCAGTGACGCATCGTCGGCCCGCACGTTGAGAGTGGCCAGGCCGACCAGGTCCCACATCGCCCGGATGGTCTGCGCGTCCTGCCCCTGCTCGCGCAGCCAGTCGCCGAACGAACGCGCGTCCAGCGCCGGGTCGCCGCGGTCCAGCGCCTTCATCGCCAGTGCCGCCTTGGTGAACTTGAGCCGCTGGACCGGGCTGAGCAGCCGGTAGCCGAGCAGCGCTCCGCCGAGGTGCAGCGGTGCGGGCAGGTTGTTGCGGCGCAGCCGGGCGGTGCCGACGCCGGGCTGGTGCACGGCGAAGTCGAGCCGGTCCTGCAGGTTGGTCTGCCCGGTCACGCCGAGCCGGTCGAGCAGCGCGCGATAGGCCGTGCAGCAGCGCAGGAACACGTGCTGTCCGTTGTCGACGTCGAGCTCCCCGCGGCGGAACGAGTGGGTCAGCCCACCCAGCCACGGCTTGGTCTCGATCAGCGTCACCCGCCGGCCCGCGTCGGCCAGCCGCAGCGCGGCGGTGATCCCGGCGAGCCCGCCTCCGACGACCGCGATGTCGGTGTTGGTCACGATGACACACCCGCCAGCGCGCGGACCGCCACGGACGCCTTCTGCCAGCCGGACAGCGACAGCCGCCGGTCGTACACCAGCCGAGGGTTGGTGGCGATCTGGTCCAGGAGCCGGCGGTAGATGCCGGACATGGCCGCCGCGCTCGCGGCGCTGCGGCGGTCGAGCAGGGGCAGCAGGCGCAGCCCGCGCTCGTACCAGAGCCGGGCCCGCTCGGCGGCGAACGAGATGAACCGGGCCAGGCCGCCGTCGCGGTCGACCAGGTTGCCGTTGGCGTCCAGCGCGAGCCGCACCCCGAACCGGTGCAGGTCCTCGCTCGGCAGGTAGATGCGGTTGTTGGTCAGGTCCTCGCGGATG
The DNA here is from genome assembly GCF_900107455.1 of Asanoa ishikariensis. GTDB lineage: Bacteria > Actinomycetota > Actinomycetes > Mycobacteriales > Micromonosporaceae > Asanoa > Asanoa ishikariensis. The sequence continues at coordinate 2,213,594 of NZ_FNQB01000001.1, forward strand.
TCGCGCAGGATGTTGACCTGTTGCAAAGCGATGCCCAGCGCGTCGGCGTACTCGCTGGCCCGCGGGTCCGCCCGGGAGCCGAACACGCCCAGGCAGAGCCGGCCCACCGAGCCGGCGACGCAGCGGCAGTAGTCGACGAGCTGTTCGAACGTGTCGTACCGGGTGCCGTTGAGGTCCATCTGCACGCCGTCGACGAGCTCGCTGAACGCGCCGACCGGCAACGGGAACCGCCGCGCGGTGTCGGCGACCGCGACCAGCACCGGGTCGGTGCTGCCGTCGATGTCGGACAGTTCGAGCTTGAGCCCGTTCAGCGCGGTGGTCTTGTCGGGCAGGGCCAGGTCGCCGTCGCCGATGTCGTCGATCCGCCGGGCCAGTGCGTAGACCGCGCAGAGGCTGGTCCGCTTGGCCGGCGGCAGCAGCCGGATGCCGTAGTAGAAGTTGCGGGCCTCGGTGCGGGTGATGGCCTCGCAGGTCTCGTACGCGGTGGTCAGCGTGGTCATCGCGACATCACCGCCGAGCCGAACGTCGCCGCGACGGCCTGGGCGAGGATGTCGCGTTTCGCTGGCCGTGGAGGTCTGGCGAGCACGTCCCATTCGGCGCGGCGCAGCGCGTAGAGCGTCGCCCGGCCGCCGGCGAGGTAGCCGGTGACCGCGAGCCGGCCCCAGCCGCGCAGTTGCCGCAGCAGGGGCAGGCCCTCGTCGAGCAGCGAGCCGGCCCGCTCGGCGTTGAAAGCCACCAGTTGGCGCACGGCCGGGGTGGCGCGTGGCGCGTCGAGGTCGGTGGGGCGCACGTCGAACCGGTCGAGGTCCGCCATCGGCAGGTAGATCCGGCCGTTGCGGCGGTCCTCGGCCACGTCCTGGCAGTGCTCGACGATCTGGAGCGCGGTGCACACCTTGTCGGACAGCTCTTCCCGCCGCGGCCCGGCTGCGCCGAAGACCCGCAGCACGATCCGGCCGACCGGGTCGGCCGACAGCCGGCAGTAGCCGACCAGGTCGTCGAACGTGCCGTACGCCGTCTGCTCCTGGTCCTGGAGGTTGGCCGCGACCAGATCGTGGAACGGCTTGGCGTCGAGCCCGCAGGTCAGCATCGTCGGGCGCAACCGTTGGAGCACCGGATGGCGTGGGGTGCCACCGCTGAACAAGGTGTCCAGGTCGGCGTCGAACTCGTGCAGCGCGGGGCGGCGGTCGCCGTGGCCCCGGTCGCCGAGGTCGTCGATCACCCGGGCCACGTCGTACACGGCGAGCAGGTGCTCCCGGTGACGGCGCGGGAGGATCCGCAGTGCCACCGGGAAGTTCTCGGCTTGCTCCTTGGCGCGCAGGTACGCGTCGCCGGCGCCGGCCGGGTCAGGGAGGGAGGTCATGCCCGCAATGCTGCCTGGTCGCGTCACGACCCGGCGGGCGACCATGACGGTCGCGACCTCGCTCGATTGCTCGCCCTGTATCGAGCCCATCTTTTGGTGCTGCCCCCTTCGTCCGCGGTGCCCAGGCCACGCGCGGCGACTGCCATCGATCAGGACTCGTATCGCCGGCTCGTGGGTCTGGTGCGCCGGTTAGCTCATATCTTTACGGACAGGTATGCCCTCTTCGCGGAAAACAGGCCAGAACGGTCCAAATTCCTCGCTTGATCTACTAAGCGCGCGTGCCCCGGGCGGATCCGACCGCTGGGACAGCTCGTCGATGACCACCACCATCGCGGTGGCGAGGCGATGCGCGTCCGCACCGAGAGCGGGGTCGACGGTGACCCCGATGTCCAGGCACCGGTCCCAGCCGGTGATGCCGACGGCCAGCGGAGCGCCGGGCGCGAGCGGCACCACGGGGTGCACCCAGTGGACGGCCCCGCCGGCCAGCCGGTGCTCGCCGGTGGGGCCGACCATCGTGGAGACGATGCCCTCGAAGAACCGCTTCCCGTAAACCACCCGGGCAAACCACCGCTGCGCTGGTGGCGGCAGGACCCCGGTGGCGGTGCCGATGAGGAAGCTGGCGCCCATCGCGCGGGTGCCGGAGTGCAGCCGGCCGGTGCGCCGTCCGGTCTCCAGCAGGCGCTCGACCTCGTCGTCCGGGCCGAGCGGCAGGTCCATCAGCACCGCCGAGGTGACGGTGCCGGCCAAACGGTCGCCGGGGCAGGGCAGGGTCAGCGGCACGCTCACCCGCACGTCGGTGGTGGCCGCCACGGTCGGCAGCACCCGCCGCAGCGCACCGGCGGTCGCCGCCAGCAGCACGTCGCCGACCTGCACACCGTGCGCCCTGGCCGTCTCGCGCACCACCGCGGTGGGCACGCGGGACATGCCGTAGTCGCGGTCCCGCGGCGCGCCCGACGGCAGCCGGCGCTTGGCCCGCCCGTCGCGGACGAGCTCGCCGATCCCGCCGGCCACGGCGCGGACGCGGGCGAACACGCCGAGCGTGGGCAGGTCTGCGGCCGGTGGTTCGAGCACCGGGTCGAACAGCCGGCTGGCCGAGACGACCGGGGCCGACCCGGCGGAGACCACGCGGTGCACGGTCAGCACCACGGCCACCTCGCCCGGCGTCACGCCGGTGACCGTCCAGCAGCGCCACAGTGGGCGGTCCCTGGGCAGCGGGGTGCGCTCCAGGCCGGCGACGAACGACGCCAGTGCGGCCGGCCCGCCCGGGCCGCCGTCCGGCCCGCTCAGGTCCCGGACCGGCAGGTGCCAGTCCCAGTCGAGGTCGCGCACGCGCACCCAGCGCGGCCGTCGCCAGAACGAGCCCTCGGCCACCTTGTGCCGGTACCGCGGCATGCGGTCGATGACGCCCTGGAACCTGGCCCGCAGGTCCGCCTGCACGGCCGGTCCGCTGCGGCCGTCGCGCAGCACGACCACGTCGGCGGCGTGCTGGGCGGCACCGCTGGTGGTCTCGGCGTTCAGGAAGAACGCGTCGGTCGGCGCCAGCCGCGGTCGCTTCTGGTTCGGCCTGTCGCTGACCAGCATCATCAGGCCGACGCACACCAGCGTGACCAGGGCGCCGCCGACGGCGTCCAGCACGTAGTGGTTGGCGGTGGCCATGATCACGAACGTCGTGAGCGAGACGTACAACAGGCAGAGCGCCTTCACCCACCAGCGGCCGCTGAAGATCGAGCTGACCACGATGGTCACCCAGACCGCCCACCCGACGTGCAGCGACGGCATGGCGGCCAGGTGGTTGGCGTCCGCGGTGTACGGCGAGCCCCATGAGCCGAACGTGCCGCCGTCGGTGACGGTGTCGACGAAGCCCTCGCCGGGCAGCAGGCGGGGAGGCGCGGCCGGGTAGATCGCGAAGATCGAGATGGCGATCAGGTTGACCATGACGAACGTGCTGCGCGCCCAGCGGTACCAGGGCGACCGGGTCAGGTACAGGATGATCAACAGCCCGAACGAGCTGGCCACGTACCCGAACGCGTACTCGTAGTTGGCCACCACCGACAGCGTGTCGTGCGACGTCAGCCATTGGTTGAGCGTGCGCTCGACGTCGATGTGCAGGAAGCGTTCGAGGTCGAGCAGGTCCCGGCCGTGCCCCATGGCGATCGACTCGCGGAACATGCCGCCACCGCGCGAGATGCCGACGTAGAGCACCACCACAGCGGCCACGATCGCCAGCTCGCGCACCAACCTCGGCGGCGGGCGCAGGACGCGCACGTCAGCCACGCCGTCCGGGTCGGTCCACGCGGGCGGCTCAGGCCCCTTCCTCAGGTGCACGCTTCCAGGTTGCGTCGCCGCCCCCGTTTCCCGTGCGGAAACGCCAAGCTCGGCTCGTGCTTCCGCTGGATCAGTGGCTCGTCTGGGGCTTCGGGGGGCCGTGGGACCGGCCGGACCGCACCCCGGACTGTTCGTCCTCGTCGTCCCGCACGCTCGGGGAGTGCGCGAGACCGATCGCTCCCGCCGATATCAACACGGCCGCGATGACGAGCGCTGTGAGCTGCGTCGCAGTGTCGGGAAGTGTGACGTTGAACGCGAAGATGCCGATCAGGTAGCTCGCCACCGGATTCGTGATGTTCATCGCGGCGACCGCCGGAGGGAGCGAACCGGCCGCGAACGCACCCTGTTCGAGCAGCAGGCCGGTGATCGTCGAGACGGCCAGCGCGTACCCCGGCCAGTCGGTCGCGGTGGCGGCGATGCCCCGGCTGACCAGGTCCTCGACGGTCAGGCTGAGCGCCAGCGCGCTGTACGCGAAGCAGAGGCCCGCCGCGATCGCGATCAGGAAGGAGTGCACCGCGGGCCGGCGGCCGGTGGCGGCGCCGATGATCAGCACCACCGCGACGGCCGTGATGAGGCCGGCCAGGATCGCCCAGCCGCGGTTGGCCTGGTCGGCCCGGGGTGCGACGCCCCGGACGCTGAGGAACAGCGCCAGCCCGCCGCAGATCAGCGCGGCCGACACCAGGTCGCGCCAGTCCGGCCGGCGGTGCCGCAGCGAAAGGGACAGCGGCAGCGCGAACAGCAGTTGGGTGACGAGCAGCGGCTGGACCAGCGCGACCGAGCCGAAGTGCAGCGCGACGGCCTGGGCGCCGAAGCCGAGCAGGTTGGCGCACCAGCCGATCAACCAGAGCGGTTGGCGGAACAGCTTCCGGATCAGCCGGAGCAGCGAGATCACGACCACGCCGTGCTTGGGGGTGTCGGCCTCGCCGGGGTGGGCCGGTGCGTAGTCGGACTGGCGTGCCGCGTGTTGTTGGAGAGCGGCCGAGGTGCCGAAGAGGAATGCCCCGAACACCGCGAAAGTTACCGCCCAGACCACACTTGATCCCTACGTCCTCTGCACCGACTTTCTCCGTACCGGTTCCTAGGTCGAGCTTCGCACAGCATCGACCGATGGCCGGCCTAACTGCCGCCGAACCGGCTGGCCAGGGCCCGGTACGCGCCGGGCAGGGTGTTTCGGACAGCCACCGGCAGCCGGAGCCAGGCGGGCCGGTAGAGCTCCGCGCCGCCGGCCATGATCAGCCCGACGAGGTCCCGGCCGACCGGCCCCGGGTCGAGTGGTGCCGGTCGCTGCCGGCCGTAGGGGCGGCCCCGGCGCTCGAAGAACCGGGTGTTCACCACACCGGGCACGAGCACACCGACGTCCACGCCGGTGCCCTTCAGCTCCAGCCGCAGGCTCTCGGCGAAGCCGTCCAGGCCGGCCTTGGTCGCCGCGTAGACCGCCTCGCCGGCGACGCCGGTGCGGCCGGCGATCGACGTGACGTAGGCGAGGTAGCCGGTGCTCCGCTGCCGCATGCCCGGCAGCAGCGTCCGGGTCAGCGCGATGGGTGCGGCCAGGTTGAGCACGAGCAGCCGGTCGCGGTCGGCGTCGGTCATCTCCTCGAACGGGCCGGCCCAGCCGGAGCCGGCGCTGGCGACGAGGATGTCGACCCGACCGGTGCGGTCCAGCGCCCCGCGGCCCAGCCGTTCCGCCTCGCCGGGGATGCTCAGGTCGGCGACCAGCGCGTGCCCGTCGAGCCGGGCGGCCAACGCCTCCACGGCCGGCCGGTCGCGGCCGTGGACGATGACGTTGGCGCCCTCGGCGGCGAGGGCGAGCGCGGTGGCCCGCCCGATGCCCGAGGACGCGCCGGTGACCAGGGCGACCGCACCTGAAATCCGCATCACCCCATCTTCGGGTACGACCGTCCACGACGGACGGAAACGCTGCGCGGCCAGTCGCGCGCCGGTAAGCTGCCGTTGCGTCGATTGAACGCGTCGATCCAGGGAGGCCGATGCCCGCCAGTCTGCCCGCGTCCGCGGACGTGGTGATCGTCGGCGGCGGCCTCGCCGGCCTTGCCGCCGCGCGCCGGCTCGACCGTGCGGGCCTGGACTGGGTGCTGGTGGAGGCGGCCGACCGGCTCGGCGGACGGGTCGCCACCGACGAGGTCGACGGCTACCGGCTCGACCGCGGCTTCCAGGTGCTCAACACCGCCTATCCGAGGCTGTCCGCGCTCGTCGACCTGGCCGCCCTCGACCTGTGCCCGTTCACACCCGGCGTGCTGGTCCGGCGCGGTCCGGACCTGGTGCGGCTGGCGGCGTCGCTGCGCCCCGGCGTGCTCGGCGCGTCGCTGGGCGCGGCCAGCCGGCTCGGCTCCCGCCTCGACCTGGTGCGGTTCGCGGCCCTGGTGGCCCGCTACGCCTCGCTGCCGCCGGCAAGGTTGCTCGACGCGCCGGAGACCACCGCCGAGGCGGCGCTGCGCCAGGCCGGCCTCTCCCACGCGTTCATCGAGGAGCTGGCCCGGCCGTTCCTGTCCGGAGTGCTCGCGGATCGCTCGCTGGAGACCTCCAGCCACGTCCTGGCGATGATCATCCGTTCGTTCGCCCGAGGCCGCATCGCGGTGCCCGCGACCGGGATGGCCGCCCTGCCCGCCGCCGTGGCCGCGCCGCTCCCTGCCGGACGGCTGCATCACGGCACGCCGGTCGGCGCGGTGGCACCGGGCAGCGTGTCGCTCGTGGACGGTCCGGTCGTGCGCTGCCGCGCCGTGCTGGTCGCCGCCGCGACCACCCTGCTGCCGGCCGTGCCGATGCCCCGGATGCACGCGCTGACCACCTACTACCACTCCAGCGCCGACGCACCCCTGTCCGAGCCGACCCTGCTGCTCGACGGCGACCGCCGCGAGATCGTGGCCAACACGGTGGTGGTGTCCGCGGCGGCGCCGGGCTACGCACCGCCCGGGCGGGCGCTGGTCGCCACCTCGGTGGTCGGGCCGAGCGCCCCGCCCGAACCGGTGGTCCGCGCCGAGCTGGCCCGTCTCTACGGCGTCGCGGTCGACGACTGGGAGCACCTGCGGACCGTGTCGATCCCGGCCGCACTGCCGGCCGCGCCACCGCCGCAGGGCCGGCTCCGCGCGCCGGTGGCCCTCGGCGACGGCCTGTTCGTGGCCGGCGACCACCGCGACAGCCCGTCCATCCAGGGCGCCCTGGCCAGCGGCTGGCGCGCCGCCGGCGCCATCGTCGCGTCCCTGCGCTAGGTCGCCAGCGCGATCGCCCGATCGACTCCGAGCGCCTCGCCGGCCCGCCAGGCCGCGTCGTAGCGGTCGCCGCCCAGCTCGGCCCGCGCGGCCGCCGGGTCCAACCCCATCGGCGGCCAGGACGGCGTGAACGCCCGCATCCACATCTCGTTGGAGGGGGTACGCAGGGCCTGCGCGGCGGCAGCCAGCCGGACTGCGGCGGTCAGGTCGCCGTCGCGGCTGTCGATGTCGCCCAGTGCCCCGAGGAAGGTGCTGAGCGCGGCCTCGTCGCCGGCATCGGCCGCCAGCCCGAGCCCGTCGACCAGGTGCTGGCGGGCGTCGATGGGATCGCCTGCGGCGTTCGCGCACAGTGCCCACGTGTAGTGGGCGATGAGCGCGGTGAACTGCTGCTGCCCCCGGCTCGCCAGGTCGAGCGCGACGCGCACGTTGTCCCAGGCCTCCTCCGCCTCGCCGGCTTCGAGCGCGAGCAGCGCGAGCCGGCTGTGTACCAGGCTGTTCTGCCACCCTTCGCCCGCCGTGATCGACAGCTCGCCGGCCTCGATCAGATAGCGGCGCGCCCGCTCCCGCTCGCCTTGCTGCGCGAGGAACTGGCCGTAGGTGCCCAGTACGACGGTGAGGGTGGCGTCGTCGCCGCCCGCGCGCACCACCGCCAGGGCGCGGCTCAGCAGCTCCTCGGCCCGCTCGGGCAGACCGGAGACGATCGCCGTGCCGCCGACGGCCAGCAACGCCCGGCCGAGGCCCCAATGGCTCAGCAGGTGCTGCCGGTCGAGGATCCGCGTCAGGTGCCGGCCGGCCTCGTCGACGTGCCCGCGCCGCCACCAGAACGTCCAGGTGTCCCACAGCAGGCGCAGACTGGAGCCCGGGTCGTCCTGGTCGAGGAACCAGTCCACCGCGGCGTCGAGGTTGTCGTGCTCCCGCTCCAGACGGTGCAGCCAGCCCGTCCCGTCCGCCCGGTTGAGGTGCGCCTGCGCCTCCTGCCCCAGCCGCAGGTAGTGGTCCGCGTGCACCTGGTGCGCGGCCGTCCAGTCGGCTCCGGCCCGCAGCCGCTCCAGCGCGTACCCCCGGATCGTGTCGAGCATCGAGAACCGCGGCTGACCGTCGGGGGTGGTGTCCCGCCGGACGAGCGTGGACTCGATCAACGCCTCCAGCAGGTCCAGCACGTCGCCATCCGGGCGGGTGACCGCTTCAGCGGCTTCGAGGTCCCAGCCGCCGGCGAACACGGCCAACCGGTCGAACATCGCCCGCTCGTCGGCGCGCAGCAGGCGGTAGCTCCAGGTGATGGTGGCGCGCAGCGTGCGCTGCCGGTCGGGCAGGTCGCGGGGGCCACCGGTGAGCAGGCCGAGCTCGTCGCCGAGATGCTCCACGATGGCGGCCGGCGGCAGCACCCGCACCTTCGCCGCGGCCAGCACGATGGCCAGTGGCAGCCCGGCCAACCGGCGGCTGATCTCGACCACGGCGTCGAGGTTGTCCGGGGTCAGCGTGAAGCCGGGTGACGAGGCGCGGGCGGTCTCGACGAAGAGCCGCACGGCCGCCGAGCTCGCGGCGACGGCCGCCGGGTCGGTGGAGTCGATCGGGCCGGACAGCGGCGGCACCGGGTACACCTGTTCCTCGCCCAGCCGCAGCGACGACCGGCTGGTGACCAGCGCGGTCACCTGGGGCGCCGTGCGCAGCAGCTCGGCGATCACCGGCGCGGCGTCGGCGAGCTGTTCGAAGTTGTCGATCACCAGCAGCAGGTGCTTGGTGCGCAGCCAGGACCCGACGTCGGTGGCGGCCGGCGTGGCACCGGACGTGCGCACGCCGAGCCCGCGCGCGAGCGCCTCACCGACCAGGTCCGGCGACCGGGCCGCGGACAGGTCGACGAAGCGCGCACCGTCCCGGAACCGGTCCGCCGCCCGCCCGGCCGCTGCCACCGCGAGCCGGGTCTTGCCGATCCCACCGGTGCCGGTGAGGGTGACCAGCGGGACGGTCTCGTCGGTCAGCAACGCCTCGAGCGCGGCCAGGTCGTCGTCGCGGCCGACGAGCGCGGTCCGGAACGCGGGCAGCCGCCCGGCGGTCGGCTGCGCCGGCGGGCGCGCGGCCCGTTCGAAACGCGCGGAGAGCAGCCCGGCGAGGTCGTGCTCGACCTTCTCGCGCAGTTCGGCGGCCGTCCGGAAACGGCGGTAGGAGACGGCATCGGACCCGATCGCGTCGAGCATGGCCGTCAGCCGGGGGTCGCGGTGGTCCGCCGGCTCCCGGACGTAGATCAGCCGGGGGAGCGCCTCGGCCAATCCGAGCTCGTCCTCGAGTCCGGAGATCCGTTCGCCGGGTGCGATCCAGCCGTAGCTCTCGCCGTACACGCCGACGAAGATCTGGCTCTGCTCCACGTACGCGCGGTACAGGTCGCGGGGCGGGTGGGGTCGGGCACCCTGCTCGAACATCACCGGGACCAGCCGCATCCGGTCCACCGCGTCCCGGACGGCGACCCGTTCGGCCGCCAGCTCGTCCAGTGTGGAGCTGATGAACACCCGGACCCGCTGGTCGGGGGTGAGGATCGTCGGCCGCACCGGGTCACCTCCGCGCCGTCGCCGCGGCGACGGCCCGCTCGATGCCCAGTTCCTCGCCGGACTGCCAGGCCCGGTCGTAGGCCTCGGGGCCGAGCCGGGACCGGGTCGCCGCCCGGTCGAGCCCGGTCGCCGGCCAGGGCGCCACGAAGGCGCGCATCCACATCTCGTTCGACGGGGTACGCAGCGCCTGCGCCGCCGCGTCCAGCCGCACGGCCAGCTCCGGTTCGCCGTGGCTGTCGAGGTCGGCCAGCGCGACCAGGAACTGGGCGACGGCGGCTTCGTCGCCCGCGGCGGCCCCCAACGCCAACCCGTCGACGAGGTGCCGGCGGGCCTCGGCCTGCTCGCCCCGGTCGACCGACCAGACCGCCCACGTGTAGTGGGCGATGAGCTCGACGAACTGGTCCGGCACCGCGCGCGCGACCTCCACCGCGTCGCGCAGATGCGTCAGCGCTTCGTCGTAGTCGCCTTCGGCGATCTTCAGCCGCGCCACCCGGCTGTGGTACAGACCCTCCTGCCAGTTCTCGCCCTTCTCCCTGGCCTCGTCCAGGAAGGCCCTGGCCTGCTCGAACTCGCCGCGCAGCGCGGCGAACTGGCCGAGCGGACCCAGGGCGAACGACGCACCGGGGCCGTCGCCGGCCGCCCGCAGCAGCGGCAGCGCCCGCAGGAAGAGGTCCTCGGCCCGGTCGTACTGCCCGGAGACGAACGCCATGATGCCGGCGGCGAGGAGCGCCCGGCCGGTCTGCGCCTCGGTCAGCCGGTGGTCCTGTCCGAGGATCCGGTCGAGCTGCCGGGTCGCCTCCTCGATGTGCCCGCGGCGCCACCAGAACGCCCAGGTGGACCAGATCATCCGCAGCGCCCGCGGCGTGTCCTCGCCGTCGAGGAGCCAGTCCAGCGCCGCGATGACGTTCTGCCGGTCCAGCTCCAGCCGGCGCAGCCAGAGCGGCCCGCCGGCGCGGTTGAGGTGCGGTTCGGCTGCCTGGGCCATGCTCAGGTAGTGCGTCGCGTGCGCCTCGTGCGCCACCTCCCACTGGCCGCCGTCGCGCATCCGCTCGAGGGCGTACGTCCGGATCGTGTCGAGCATCGAGAAGCGTGGCTCGCCGTCGGGCATGGCGTCATGGCGCACCAGGGTGGACTCGACCAGCGCTTCCAGCAGGGTCAGCGGGTCGCCGCCGGGCTCGGCGACCGCCGTGAGGGCGTCGAGGTCCCATCCGCTGGCGAAGACGCCGAGCCGGTCGAACAGCGCGCGCTCGGCGGGCCGCAGCAGGCGGTAGCTCCAGGTGATCGTGTCGCGCAGCGTGCGCTGCCGGTCGGGCAGGTCGCGGGCGCCGCCGGTGAGCAGCCCGAGCTGGTCCCCGAGGTGGTCCACGATGGCCGCCGGCGACAGCACCCGCACCTTGGCCGCGGCGAGAATGATGGCCAGGGGCAGCCCGTGCAGCCGCCGGGTGAGCTCGACGACGGCGGCGGTGTTCTCCGGGGTCAGCGCGAACCTGGGCGAGGCCGCGCGGGCCGTGTCGACGAACAGCCGCACGGTCGCGGAGCCCGCCGGGTCGGTGGCCTCTTCGGACAGGGGCGGCACGTCGTAGACCCGCTCGCCGGCCAGGCGCAGCGGCGCCCGGCTGGTGACCAGCGCCGCGACGTGGTGCGCGGTCCGCAGCAGCTCGCCGATCACCGGTGCGGCGTCGGCGAGGTGCTCGAAGTTGTCGACCACGAGCAGCAGGCGCCGGGTGCGCAGCCAGGCCGCGACGTCGGTGGCGGCCGGCACCGCGCCGGACGTGCGCAACCCGAGACCGCGCGCGACCGCCTCGCCCACCAGACGCGGCGAGGTGACGGGGGAGAGGTCGACGAAGCGGACGCCGTCCCGGAAGTGGTCCGCGACCCGCTCGGCGGCGGCGACCGCGAGCCGGGTCTTGCCGATGCCGCCCGGGCCGACGACGGTGACCAGCGGGGCGCCCTCGGTCACCAGCTCCGTCAGGTTCGCGAGCTCGACGTCCCGGCCGATCAGCGGGGTGCGGAAGCTCGGCAGCCGGCCGAACTCGACGGCTGGCGGTTGGGGCGGTGCGGACCCGGCGAAGCGCTCCGACAGCAGCACGGCCAGGTCGTGCTCGACCTGCCCGCGCAGCTCGCCAGGCGTGCGGAAGGTGTGGTACGAGGCCGCGTGGATCCCGTCGAGCAGGGCGGCCAGCCGCGGGTCGCGGTCGCGAACCGGCTCCTTCACGTAGATCAGCCGGGGCAGCTCGTCGGCGAGCCGGAGCTCGTCGGCCAGCCCGGAGACCTGCTCGCCGGGTGCGATCCAGCCGTAGCTCTCGCCGTACACGCCGACGAAGATCTGGCTCTGTCGCAGGTAGGCGCGGTAGACGTCGCTCGGCGGGTGCGGCCGGGCGCCCTGGTCGAACATCACCGGCACCAGGCGCAACCGCAGCACGGCGTCGCGGACGGCGCCGCGTTCCGGGGCCAGTTCGGTCATGGTGGAGCTGACGAAGACCCGGACCCGCTGGTCCGGCGTGAGGATCACCGGCTGATCGTCCGACGGCACCGAATCACCCCATCCCAGTCCATTTTTCAGGATATATGGGGATTACTCGATCATGACCGTCACCGGACCGACGCGCAGCGTCCCGTCGTCGAGCGGGCTGCAGCGGATCCCGCCGTGCCCGCGCAGGGCCTTGAAGGCGCCCGGCCCGACAGTCACGTCCATCCAGGCGCAGGGGTTCGCCCGGCGGCGGACCGCGAGTCGGACCGGCCCGCTGCCGGAGTCGAGGTGCAGGACCGAGCCGACCAGGTCGTCCACGGCGATGCCGGCCACCAGGATGTTGCGCCGGACCTGGGTCAGGCCGATGCCGGGCGGCAGGCTCTCGCTGGCGATCACGGTCACCACGGCGTCCCGGTGCGCGGGCCGGCCGAAATAGCGATCACCGACGATGCCCAGCCCGGCCCGGATCTCGACCTGCCCGACCAGCTCGCCGGGCGGCGCGGGGGCCGGCCCGTCGGCGGGGCGGCCTTCGAACCGGTGTACGGGCGAGGCCAGCAGTTCGACGATCTCCGGCATCCCACCGAGTTTGGCATGTGTCCATCAGGTGGTGGGTATAACACCCTCGTGGACGTCGTGTGGTTGAGGTTCGAGCGGGGCACCGCCGCCGGTATCGCCCGGCGGGCGGTGCGGGAGGCGCTCGACGGCTGGAAGCTGGCCCATCTGGCCGATGACGCCATGCTGGTGACCACCGAGCTCATGCAGAACGTCGTCCGGCACACCGGCAACGGCGGAGAGCTGCTGGTGCGCCGCAGCGGCGACGCGCTGCGCATCGAGGTCGCCGACACCAGCGTCGCCAAGCCCACGGTGCGGGCGCCCGACCCGGCCCGCACGGGCGGTCGGGGCCTGTCCATCGTCGCCGCGGTCGCCCGCGGCTGGGGCACCCTGGCCCGCAAGGGCCAGACCGGCAAGATCGTCTGGGCCGAGCTCGCCGCTTAGGGCTCTTCGTCCAGCCAGAGGCAGAAGGGGTGTCCGACCGGGTCGATCATGACTCGGACCTCCTCCTGCGGCTGGAACGCGGCGACCTTCGCGCCCTGCCGCTGCGCCCACGCCACGCCGGCGGACAGGTCGCGTACCGCGACGTCGAGGTGGACCTGCATCTGCTGGTCGCCGTCGCCGGCCGGCCAGACCGGTGGGACGTGGTCGGTCTCGAGCTGGAACGACAACCCGATGCCGCCGCCCGGCGCCCGCAGGGTCGCCCACGTCGGCTCGTCGGAGCCGCGCTCCCAGCCGAGCAGGCGCTCGTAGAAGTCGCGCAGCGCGCGCGGATCGGGGGCGCCGAGCACCATCCCGTTCGGACGCAGGTTCGGACGGTCCATCGAGGGACCCTAACCCGGCCCGCGGCGGGCCGCAGCCCAGGCGTCGCGGGTCAGCTCGTACGCCACGTCGCCCTGCTCGGATCCCTCGATGACCTCGGGCCAGACGGTGTGGAACTGGTTGACGAAGCTCAGCCCGACCTTCTCCAGCACCCGCCGCGACCCGGTGTTGACGGTCATCGTGTCGGCCACGACCAGCCGCACGCCGAGCTCCCCGAAGCCCTTGTCGACCACCGCCCGGGCTCCTTCGGTGGCGTAGCCGCGACCCCACGCGTCGCGGCGCAGCCGGTAGCCGAGGTCGGCGACGTCCGGCTGGTCCGGATCGGTCGGCCGCAACGCGAACCAGCCCACGAACCGCCCACCGGCCCGCTCCTCGGCGGCCCACACGGCCCGTCCGCCGCCGAACGCGGGAACACCGCGCAGCAGCTCCGGGAGCGTCCGTTCCCGGACGGCCGCGCGGCTGGCGGGCTTGCCGCCGTTGATGTGGCGCATCACCTCGGGGTCGTCGACGAGCGCGAACACCGCCTCGGCGTCGTCCTCGACGAAGTCGCGCAGCACGAGCCGCTCGGTGGTCAGGAACGCCATCCCGCGATGGTGCCCCCACCCGCCGCGGGCCCGCGACGGGTTTTCGGCGTTGTCGGCTTGGCGTCTGCCGCGCGGCGTCGACGGTGCGAACATCGGGTCGTCGTAGGGGGGAGCTTCGATGTTTCGCAGAGCCGCCGCCGTCGTCACGGTCGCCACGTTGGGTGTGCTCGCCGGGGCCGGTCCGGCGCGGGCCGACCACGGCACCGCGCACACGATCGCGCGGATGACCGCGCACTACCACGATCCCGGACTGGAGCCGCAGAACAAGCCGTTCGCGCTGCTCTATCTGCGCACGACCGAGGGGATGCGGGACGCCAACGCCGAAGGTGAGTTCTCGGCGCCGGAGTTCTGGGACCGGGAGGTGATCCCGACCTTCGCCGCCTACTACCTCGACGCGTACGCCGCCTGGGACCGGCATCGTCTCCGGGACGTCGACCCGGCCTGGCGGATCGCCTTCCGCACCTCGCCGGAGCGGATCACCTGCACCCAGATGATCTATCTGGGCATCAGCGCGCACATCAACAACGACCTGGCGTTCATGATCGAGGACATGGGACCCCGCTACACGTACGCCGACCACAAGCACGTCGACGACGTGCTGGTGTTCCGGACGCGGCCGGTGGTCTACCCGGAGATCCAGCGCGACCTCTGCCCGGGCCTGTTCGGCGAGACGGTGCCGGCCACGGCCGACGTCGACATCTTCGCCTGGCGGGAGCTGGCCTGGCGCAACGGGCAGGCGCTGCTGACGGCGCCGGACCGGCGTGCGCGGGAGGCGATCGCCCGGCAGATCCGCGACCACGCCCGCGACAAGGCGCGCGAGATCCTGCGCTGGCCGGTCGGGGGCGTGTCCCGCTAGCGGCTCGCCGCGCGGCGGTAGCGGGCGATCGACATCGGCACGAAGATCGCCAGGATCAGCAGGCACCAGGCGATCGCCAGCCAGATCGGGTGCGCGGCCGGGAAGCCGGTGCCGTTGGCCGCGCCGGCCGGCGCGTTGCCCCACAGCTCCCGCAGGGAGAGCACGACCGACGAGATCGGGTTCCACTCGGCGATCGGTCTCAGCGCCGACGGCAGTGACGAGGTCGGCACGAACGCGTTGGACAGGAAGGTCAGCGGGAACATCCAGATGAAGCCGGCGCTCTGTGCGACCTCGACCGACTTCACCGACAGCCCGATCACGGCCGAGATCCAGCTCATCGCGTACGCGAAGAGGAACAGGATCGCGAACCCCGCCACGCCCCGCAGGAAGCCCTCGTTGATCCGCCAGCCGACGATCACGCCGGTGATCGACATGACGATCACGGTGAACACGTTGTTGATCAGGTCGGACGAGGTGCGCCCGAACAGCACCGCGCCGCGCGACATGGGCAGCGAGCGGAACCGGTCGACGATGCCCTTCTGGAGGTCGTCGGCGAGCCCGATGGCGGTGATGCCGGCGCCGAACGCGACCGTCTGCACGAAGATGCCGGGGATCAGGAACTCGCGGTAGTTGATGCCCGGCGTGGCGATCGCGCCGCCGAACACGTACGCGAACAGCAGCACGAACATGATCGGCTGGATGGTCGAGAAGATCACCAGGTCCGGGACCCGCTTGATCTTGAGCAGGTTGCGCTTGGTGACGACCCAGCCGTCGCTGGCGGCCTCGAGCACCATGGTCACGGCGTACCCCCGGTCTCGGTCTGCTCCTGCGCGGGTTGGCCGGTGAGCGTGAGGAACACGTCGTCCAGCGTGGGCTTGCGGATCTCCAGGTTGGTCGGGGTGATGTCGGCGGCGTCCAGCTTGCGGACGGCCTCGACCAGCGCCGCAGTGCCGCGTTCGATGTGCACCGTGACCTCGCGGGCCTGGTCGTCGACCTCGGGCTCGTCGACGCCGACCGAGCGCAGCACGTCGGCCGCGGTGACCAGCTCGCCGCGGTCGCCGACGGCGACCGCCAGCTTCTCGCCGCCCATCTGCGACTTCAGCTCCGTCGCCGTGCCCTGCGCGATGGCCCGGCCGTGGTCGATCACCACGATGTCGTCGCAGAGCCGGTCGGCCTCCTCGAGGTACTGGGTGGTGAGCAGCAGCGTCGAGCCGGCCTTGACCAGATCGCTGATCACGCCCCACATGCCGAGGCGGCTGCGCGGGTCGAGTCCCGTCGTCGGCTCGTCCAGGAAGATCACCGGCGGTTGTACGACCAGGGCACCCGCGAGGTCGAGCCGCCGCCGCATGCCGCCGGAGTACGTCTTGGCCGGCCGGTCCGCGGCGTCGGTGAGCTCGAACTGCTCCAGCAGCTCCTTGGCCCGCTTCCGGGCCCGCTTCTTGCCCAGGTGGTAGAGCCGGCCGACCATCTCCAGGTTCTCCTGGCCGGTCAGGTAGTCGTCGACCGCCGCGTACTGCCCAGAGACGCCGATGATCCGGCGCACCCGGTCGGGGTGGGCGCACACGTCGATGCCCCCGACCTCGCACCGCCCCGAGGTCGGGGTGATCAGGGTGGTCAGCATGCGCACGGTCGTGGTCTTGCCCGCGCCGTTCGGCCCGAGCAGACCGAGCACGGTGCCCTCGGGCACGACGAGGTCGAGGCCGACGACGGCCGTGACGGAGCCGTAGGTCTTCCCCAACTGTTCGGCGATGATCGCGTTCGCCATTTGACCACCGTAGCCGGACGAATGCCGCAAGTCCGGCGGCTCTCTTGCTCTGCACCCACATACGCACCACCCGCGGTTCGCCGTGGTGCGTATTTGGGAAGGGAACGGTCACGCCCCCGTCCGCGCCGACTGGCGCCGATGCGCCCGGGCCGCGGCAGATCCGGATATGGAGCGTCCGACTCGGGAACCGGCGTTGCTCCACAGCCGAAACGTTCGCAGGACGGCAAGCCGTCTACCGATGCGACCAGTCAAGCAGCCGCTGGATGGTGTCACGCACCGACCGGTCGTCCTCCACACGGTCCAGACGACCTTGGGAGGGCGAGTGCCAGGCGGTAGGCCGCCTGTCCTGCGAAGGGCCGCCCGGCCCGTACGGGCCGGGCGGCCATGTCCGTGTGCCCGCAGGCAGGTGGCGCAGCGAAGTCAGTACAACGCACTGCGGTCGGCCGGTCGAGCAGCAGCGCGGACAATGACTCGTTCTGGCTGAGTGCTTGTCAGCGCAAGACGCCGAGCTGTTCGAAGGTGTGGGGCACGAGCGCGTCGATGTGCCCGGCGAGGATTTTCTGAACCCATTCCGGGTCGGCGAGGAGGGCACGACCGACGGCGACGAGATCGAATTCGTCGCGTTCGAGGCGGTCCAGCAGCTTCTCGATGCTGGCGACCCGAGCGTCCTTCCCGCCTTGCTGTGTCGCGATGACATCTTCGCTGAGACCCACGGAACCGACGGTGATGGTCGGCTTGCCGGTGAGTTTCTTCGCCCACCCGGCCATGTTGAGGTCGGAGCCGTCGAACTCCGGGAGCCAGTAACGCCGGGTGGAGGCGTGGAAGGCGTCCACCCCGGCTTCCACGAGCGGCGTCAGGATGGCTTCGAGTTGCTCAGGGGTCTCGGCGAGCCGGGCGCCATAGTTGTCGGCCTTCCACTGTGAGAACCGGAACACGATCGGGAAGTCAGGGGCGACGGCCTTGCGGCAGGCGGCCACGACTTCAGCGGCGAAACGGGCTCTGGAGGCCAGGTCGCCGCCGTACCGGTCGCTGCGGTGGTTGGTGTGTGCCCAGAGGAACTGGTCGATCAGGTAGCCGTGACCGGCGTGTAGTTCGATGCCGTCGAAGCCGAGGCGTTCGGCAGTGCCGGCAGCGGCGGCGTAGGCACCGACCACCGCGTCCACGTCGTCCTGGGTCATCGCCTTGCCTGACCGGCTGCCGTCCAGGCCGATCCCGGAGGGGCCCATCGGGACGGCTTCGGGGAACGGCGGAGCGCCGGCGGGACGGACCATGCCGACGTGCCAGAGCTGGGGAAGGATTTTTCCACCCGCACGGTGGACTTCCGCCGCCACATGTTCCCAGGCCGCCAGGGCTTTCTCGCCGTGGAATCGCGGTACTCGGTCGCTGTCACCCGCGGAGGGGTGGTCGATGTAAGTGCCCTCGGTGATGATCAGACCCACTCCGCCGGCCGCCCGGCGTGCGTAGTACTGCGCCACGTCGGTACCTGGGACACCGCCGGGCGAGAATTCACGAGTCATCGGCGCCATGACGATGCGGTTCTCCACGGTGAGGCTGCCGACGGTCATGGGGCGCTGGAAGATCTGGCTTGTGCGGAGAGCAGCATTGGACGGGATCACAGAAAAACTCCTTGTTCGCGCCTTCGCGCGATGCGCGGGCGGTCGTGGGCCGTTGCAACCGCACGTTGTCCGACCTGCGATGACACGAGATACGGTTGCGGCGCAAAGCTAAAAGCTGACGTTGACGTCAGAGGCAAGTGACGTGACAGGGGTCACGAAGGAGGCGTTGATGCGGATCGGTGAACTCGCCGCTCGTACCGGCGTGAGCGTGCGGGCACTGCGCTACTACGAGGAGCAGAACCTGCTCGCTTCCGAACGCAGCTCCAGCGGTCAGCGGCATTATCCGGACAGCGCGGTCGACCGCGTTCGACTGATTCAGCAGCTGTACGTGGCAGGAATGACGAGCAGGACGATTGTGGGCCTGCTGCCGTCTTTCGAGACGGGCAAGGTGGTGCCGGCGATGCTCGACCAACTGTCGGCCGAGCACAAACGCATCGACACGGAGATCAGCGGGCTCGTGGGTGCCCGCGACCGACTCGAGGCCATCATTTCCAGGGCCACCACCGCCGGGAATGCGGGGCGGCCCTGTCACGACGAGGCGGTCGACCTCCCAGCAAGCCTCGGGTAGCCACACGGACCACACCGGCATCGTCAGAGCGGCCATCACCGTGGCCAGCCCATCGTGGCGAGTCCTGACCATCGCCGACCAACTACGCGAGATCGCCTCCGGCTACGACCGCAGCGCCGATCGAGGCCGAACACGAGACAGCCAGGCAGGCATACAACACCGACGGGATCGCGTAGCCGATCTGTTCCGTGCGGTTGCCCAGGTTGTCGATCGTCCACTTCGTGCGGTACGCGCTGGACGAGCCGAGGCCGGAGCTGACCATGGAGCGGTTGCCAGTTTGTGAGTCCTACGACGCAGACATCGTTCGCTGTCGCGGCTCTCATACTCACCCGATGCTGGAACACGTCGACGATGAGATCGAGTAAACGCTGCGGGCCGTGGACTGGGCCAACCACCGCGCTGATCCTGCCGTGGTTATGGCCGCGATCCGGCAACTGCGTCAGGTGCGACCAGCGCAGGAGAGCCAGGACACCTGCGACGAAGTCCTCGACGCCATCGGCCACAATCACTCGGGCTGGCTCCCCATGCCAGGTCGAGGCTCGGGTCGGCGGCCCTGCAGGTCTCAGCTGGTTCTACCACGTTGACGACGCGTGGATGGGTTTGCAGGTGTTGACCGAGTACGGCATCGCGGGCGACGTCCAACGAGCGAAGGCCCTGCATACCCGAGTGGAAGAAATCGCCATTTCGATCGCCAGTCGAGGCTCCTAAGAGTGGGTGTTGACCGGTCTGGCCACCGCGGTCGCCGCCACCGGCGACTACGACCGAGCCGAACAGATCGTCCGATCCATTAGCAACCCGAACGTGCAGGCGGAAGCGCTGGCCGACCTGGCTGCAGTGGTTAATCCCGAGCGGAATCGAACTCTGATCGCTGATGCATTCACGCTCGGGCGGTGGACGATTCCTTTGCAGGCACTGGCTTGGATTGACCCAACAACAATCCAGACCTTCGCGGACGAGTTTGAGTAGTCCTTTTCGAACTGTCAGCCCCGGCCCTGACCAGGGCCGTGTGGCGAACCATTGCTCGGGCACCCACTTCTCGTAGCTCTCCACGTCGGTGAACCCGAGCTCCGCGGCCAGGCGCATCGAACGGTCATTGGCGGTCTGGGTGCAGAGCACCACCCTTCGCTGGGAAACGCGCTGGCTACTACTACAGCGACATGGCCCTTTCCTGATGACGTGCGCCGCCCGCCGCAGATCCGTGGCGTGCGGCGCGCTCGTAGCTGCGGCCCGCCTCGGCGCCAACCGTCGGAGGGGAGGCGAGGCGGCCACGCCTCCACCTCAATGACCTGGGTGGCGGGTAGGCGCAGTCCGGAGCTGCGCGAATGCCGTTCCGATCATGCCGCACCAACCGTGGGAACTGTTGCCATCCCGTGTGCAGAGCAAAGCCGCTCCGAGGGCACAATGACCGGCGTGCCCATCGCCGCTCTGCGGGACGTCTGTCTCGACGCCACCGACGCGCTGATGCTCGCCCGCTTCTGGTCGGCCGCGCTCGGCGCGAGCTTCCACGACAACGGCGACAAGTCCGCGCGGATCGAGCAGGTCCGGCCCGGCGACCTGAGCATCTGGGTCGACCCCGTGCCCGAGCCGCGGACCGGCAGGACCCGGGTCCACCTCGACCTGCGGCTGCCCACCGCCGACCCGGCACCGCTGGTCGCGGCCGGCGCGACCGTGGTGCGCGCGCCCGACGACGAGATCTCCTGGTGGGTGCTGGCCGACCCGGACGGCAACCAGTTCTGCGCGTTCCCGCCCCGGCCCGACGCCGCGCCGGCGGCCGTCGAGGTCTACGAGCTCGTGGTCGACTGCGTCGATTCGGCCGCCCAGGCGGCCTGGTGGGCGTCGATCACCGGCGGGCGGGTCGATGTCGGTGCAAGCGGGTCCTCCTCGGTGGTCGGCGCCGCCGGCGTGGAGTGGGAGCGCTGGGTCTTCTGCCCGGTCCCCGAGCGCAAGACGGTGAAGAACCGGATGCACTGGGACGTCAACCTCACCGCGGCCGACCCGGGTGAGCTCGTGGCGGCCGGCGCCCGCGTGCTCCGCGAGCCCGACGACGTGATCTCCTGGTGGATCATGGCCGACCGCGAGGGCAACGAGTTCTGCGCCTTCGTTCCTTAGGGCACCATTGACGCGTGCCCGACCCGCTGTCCGCCTTGATCGACCTGGTGGCCGAAGGTGGCGTCGCCGTGCTGAGCGGCGCCGGCCTGTCCACCGAATCCGGCATTCCCGACTACCGCGGCCCGACCGGGTCAGCACGGAAGTTCGCGCCGATGACCTACCAGACCTTCACCCGCGACACGGCGGCCCGGCAGCGCTACTGGGCACGCAGCTACGTCGGCTGGCAGGTGATCGGCCGGGCGGAGCCCAACGCCGGCCACCGCGCCGTCGCCGGGCTCCAGAGCGCCGGGCTGGTCTCGGCGGTGCTCACCCAGAACGTCGACGGCCTCCACCAGGCGGCCGGCGCCCGCGACGTGATCGAGCTGCACGGCAGCATCGACCGGGTCGTCTGCCTCGACTGCGGCCAGACCACCGGCCGGGCCGAGCTCGACGCGCGGCTGCGGGCGGCCAACCCGGCGTTCGCCGCGCTCGCCGCGGCCGTCAACCCGGACGGCGACGCCGACCTCGACGACGCCTCCGTCGACGCGTTCCGGCCCGTCGACTGCGCCCGCTGTCGGACCGGGGTGCTCAAGCCCGACGTGGTCTTCTTCGGCGAGACCGTGCCGGCCGCGCGGGTCGACCGCTGCTTCGCCTCGGTGGCCGGCGCCCGGCTGCTGCTCGTGCTCGGCTCGTCGTTGACGGTGATGTCCGGGCGCCGTTTCGTGCTGCGCGCGGCCAAGCTGGGCATCCCGGTCGCGATCGTCAACCAGGGACCGACCCGGGGCGACGCGTACGCGGCCGTCAAGGTCGATGCCCCGCTCGGCACCGCCCTCCCGGCGCTGGCTGACGCGCTGACCCTCGCTCAGTCCGGCAGGTCGAACGAGCCGTAGACGGCCCGGCCCGTCGGCCGGTAGACGTTGATCACGATGCCGGTGTCGGTGGTCCGGTGGTGCACCAGCTCCAGCCCCGTGGGCAGGCCCAGCACGTCGAACAGCCGCGCACCGTCGCCGACCACCACCGGCAGGGTCAGCAGCCGGTACTCGTCGACCAGGTCGTGCGACATCAGGTAGCGCGCGAGCTCGCCGCTGCCGTGCACCTGCAGCTCGCGGCCCGGCCGTTCCTTGAGCGCGGCCACCGCGTCCGCGACCTCGTCGACGATCACCGTGACCGGCTCCCACTCCGCCGTGGTCAGCGAGCGCGAGGCGACGTACTTGTGCAGCGCGTTGAGCCGGCCGGCGATCGGGTGGTCGGCGTCGGTCACCGTCGGCCAGTACGAGGCGAAGATCTCGTACGTGCGGCGGCCGAGCAGGAACGCCTCCGCCCGGTCGTACACCTCGCCCATGAACGTGTTCATGCCCTCGTCGGCGTACGGGACCATCCAGCCGCCCCGGGCGAAGCCCCCGGTGGTGTCCTCGGTCGGCGCCCCCGGCGCCTGCATGACCCCGTCCACCGAGAGGAGCGTGGTCAGCGTGAGCTCCATGGCCATGCTCCTCTCCGGGCGGGTTCGCTCCCTTCGACCCTATTCGCAGACCACCCCGTCGTTGTCGCCATCGCGATACCAGCCGTACTCGGTCTCGCCGCGCCGATACGGGCCGTAGCCGTGCGCGATCGCGTCCTTGCAGGTGTCGAAGCGCGGGTCGGTGGTCGGCTGTTCGACCTTGGGTTTCGGCTTCGGTGGCGGGTTCGGTGCGTCGCCGCCGTTCGCCCTGGTCGCGCTCTCGCAGGCGACGCCGTCGCGGTCGGCGTCCAGGCCGGCCCGGTAGCCCGGTCGGCCCTTGCGCAGCGGCGCCTTGCCGGCGGCCCGGACGGCGGCACAGTTGGCGTAGCTGACCGGTGCGGGGCTGGGCTCGGTGGTGGGTTCGGCCGGTGCCGTGGGTTCGGGGTCGCTGGTCGGGTCGGCCGGGGGTGTCGGGTCGGCGGTCGTCGGCGCCGGGTCAGTGGCAGCGGCGGTGTTCGGCGCGACCACGGCCGCCTGGCGCTCGGCCGAGGGGCCGTCGTCGCCGGGCAGCAGAGCGACGAATCCGGCGGCGCCCCCGCAGCAGAGCAGCAGGCAGGCGCCGAGAATCACGCCGACCCGGCGGAGCGGGGAGAGCCTGGTGAACCAGTTGGACGCCACTGGCGGGGGAGGGTAGGACATCGCGCCAGTCTCGCCGCCGGCCGGCGCGGCGGGCATGGACCGACCCGGCCGACCGGGCCGATGATCGTCCGTGGCCGGGACCAGCAGGCGGAGCCGTCGGCTGACACCCGGTGACGGAGCGTGAACCCGGAATGTTCGCGCGGAGATGGGGGACAATTCGGTTATGAGCGACGTTCTGGTCACCGGGGGCACCGGAAACCTGGGCCGGGTGGTGTGCGACAAGCTGCGGGAGTCGGGTCACGAGGTGCGGGTGCTCAGCCGGCGGCCGCAGCCGGGCCAGTCCGTCCGGGGCGACCTGCGCACCGGCGAGGGCATACCGGCCGCCGTCGAGGGAATCCGGACGGTCTTCCACCTGGCCACCGCACCGCGCGGCGACGTCGAGGCGACCTCGCGGCTGATCGCGGCGATCGGCCCCGGCGACACCCACCTGGTCTTCACCTCGGTCGTCGGCGTCGACCAGATCCCGCTCGCCTACTACACCGCCAAGGCCGAGTGCGAGCGGCTGATCGAGACCTCCGGGCTGCCGTTCACGATCCAGCGGGCCACCCAGTTCCACAGCCTGCTGCTCCGCGGGTTCCACCTGCAGCGCCGGATCCCGGTCCCGATGGTGTTCGCGCCCAACTGCGACTTCCAGCCGATCGACGTGCACGACGTCGCCGACCGCCTGGTCGAGCACGTCGACGCGGGGCCGCGGGAGCGGGTGCCGGACATCGGCGGCCCCGAGGTCCGCTCGGCCCGCTCGCTGGCCCAGTCCTACCTGACCGTGTCCGGCCGGCACCGCCGGGTCGTCGGCGTCGCCCTGCCTGGCCGGATCTACTCCGCCTTCCACGCCGGCGCGCACCTGACCCCCGACCACGCGCACGCGGGCCTGACCTTCGAGGACTTCCTCGCCGAGCGGTTCTAGACGGCCAGACCCAGTAGCCCGCGGTCAAGACCGATGACCAGGGTGCCGGCGGCGTACGCGCAGGACAGCGCGCGATGGTGCACCGGGATCGCGCGGACGCAGCGGCCGGTGACCGGATCCCAGAGCCGCACCGTCCGGTCCAGGCTGGTCGAGGCGACCAACTGCCGCCCGCCGGGCACCGGCAACGCGCAGACCCCCGTCACCGCGGCCGTGTGCCCGGCCAGCACGTGGTGCGGGCGCCCGTCGGCCGGATGCCAGAGCCGGACCGTGCCGTCCGCGCCACCGGAGACCAGCAGGTCGCGGTCGTCGGCGGTGACCGTGCCGAGCGCGTCGACGGCGTCGGTGTGCGCGAGCTGCTGCCAGCGGGTGCCGCCGTCGAGGTCCCAGAGCCGGACCGTGCCGTCCTTGTCGGCGGAGGCCAGCAGCTCGCGGCCGCCGAGCCGCACCGTGGTCAGCGCGGTCACCCAGCTTCGGTGGCCGAGTAGCACTCCGTAGGGCGATCCGTCGCGCGGGTTCCACAGCCGCACCGTGTCGTCGTCGGCGCCGGTCGCGACCAGCACCAGCCCGCCGGCGTTGACCGCGCAGATCGCGTTGACCCGCTCGTGGTGGTCGGCGAGCTCCGGACCGGCGCTGCCGTCGCGCAGGTCCCAGAGCCGCACCACGTGGTCGTCGCCGCCGGTGGCCAGCAGCGGCGCGTCGGCGTCGGGCACCGCGCAGACCGACGTGACCGCGCCCTCCCGGACCGGCAGGCGGGCCAGTGCGGCGCCGTTGGCCGGGTCCCAGATGCGCACGGTGCCGTCGGTGCCGGTGGACACCACCGCCGTGCCGCCGCGGAACGGCACCGCACGTACGGCGGCCACCGGACCCAGCCGGCCGCCGGCCAGCACCGACTCGGCCTGCCGGGTCACCGGGTCCCAGAGCCGGACCGTGCCGTCGTCGCCCGCGGTCGCGAGCAGGTCGCGGTCGCGGACCCGCAGTGTGCACACGGCGCGGATCCAGCTCACGTCGCCGCGCAGGCTCGGCCGGGGCGTGCCGCTGCGGGCGTCCCAGAGGTGCAGCACGCCGCTCTCGTCCGTGGCGGTGAGCAGGACGGTGCCGTCGACCTCGACCGTGCACAGGTCCGTCAGCGGACCGGCCTGCGGGTCGATCGCGCTGAGCAGGTCGCCGGTCAGCGGGTTCCAGAGCCGCACCACGCCGTCGTAACCGGCCGACGCCAACGCCACGCCGCCGCCGGCCCGCACCGCGCAGAGCGTGGTGGCCCAGCCGTCGTGCGCGACCACCGCGGTGGTGCAGGCGCCGGTCACCGGGTCCCAGAGTGCGATCACGCCGTCGAAGCCGGTCGCCGCGACGAGGCCGTGCGGCCCGACCGGCAGGTGGGTGACCGCCGTGGCCCAGCCGCCGAACCCGGTCAGCGAGTGCACGAGCGTGCCGTCGGCGGGGTTCCAGATCCGCACGGTGCGGTCGTCGCTCGCGGACGCCAGCAGCGTCGCCGCGCCGGGGACCGGCACCGCGCAGAGGTTGCGGACCCAGTCGGAATGACCGGTCAGGGTACGCAGGTGCGCGCCCGTGCCCGCGTGCCAGACGCCGATGGTGCCGTCGTGGCCGGCGGTGGCGAGCAGCGTGCCGTCCTCGACCTCGACCGCCCACACGCCGCGTACCCCGTCGGCATGCCCGGCCAGCACCCGCTCCACCCGGCCGGTCAGCGGGTCCCAGATCCGGACGGTGCCGTCCGCGCCGGCGGAGGCGAGGAAGTCGCGCCCGTCCATGGGCACGGCGCAGACGTCGTACACGGCGTCGGAATGTCCTTCTAGGACGGTCCGTTCGAGTCGCGGCGGGGTGTGCGCCCAGCGCGCCCGGTAGGCGGCGTCCTCCGTGACGGGCGCGCTGCCCAGCCGGTCGAGCCGGTCGACGACCGAGAACAGCGCCGCCCGCTCGGCCGGTGCGGCGTGCGCGGCCAGCGGCGTCCGGCGCAGCAACTGGACGCGGGCCAGCCCTTCGCGGGTGTCGGCCACCTCGGCGGCGGAGAGCAGACCGGCGAGATGGGCGTGCAGCACGTACGCGTCGTCGTTGAGCAAGGTGTCGACCAGGCCGGCCCGGTCGGCGTGCCGGGGCAGCATGCCGAGCAGGTAGTCGGGCGCCGAGGCCCAGCCGGCCGCGTGGCCGTGCCGGACCCAGGCGTAGAGCAGGTCGCGCTCGTCGTCGGCGCGGGCCGCCACCGTCGCGCGCGCGGCCAGCAGCGCGTCGTCGAGCGCCCGGTGCCGCAGCCGGTAGACGCCGGATGGCCCGTGTTCGCTGCTGCCGTGCTCGACCTGTCCGTGCTCGACCAGGGATGTGGTGGCCTGGGCGAAGGCGGCCAGGTCGTCGTCGGTGACGCGGCCGCCGAGCGCCTCGATCGCGACCCGCCAGAGCCGCAGCGGCAGCCCGGGCGGCTCGGCGAAGGACAGCGCGGTCAGCGCCAGCCGGGCCGAGGTGGCGCCGGCGGGGGAGACGCCGCCCAGGTAGGCGTCGAGCGCCTCGGCGACGGACGCGGTGGACGCGACCCGGTGCGGGTCGACCGGCACGGCGTCGTTGCGGCCGTGCGCCCCGGCGACCAGGCCGGCGACGAGGAAGTTGCCGCCGGCCAGCGTGGCGATCCGGCGGGAGACCGGCTCGGCCCGCTCGGCGTCGGCGTACGGGTTGTCGGCGCGACCCTTGCTCTCCAGCCGCAGGGTGGCCATCGCGTGCGTGGCGAGGTCGGCCATGTTGACGTGCTCGGCCGAGTCGAGGTCGACCACGTCCGCGGCGGCCCCGAACGCGCCCAGCAGGTCGCCCTGCTCGTCGGTCGGCCGGGTGCCGACGACGACCCGCACGCCGAGCAGGTCGCCCTGTTCCGCCAGCGGCACGAGCACCGTGCGGATGAGCTCCCGGGCCTGCGTGGGGGAGGCCGCCTCGTCGAGCGCGTCGATCACCAGGTTGAACCGGTCCGGCCGGGTGGCGAGCCGGTCGCGCAGGTGGGGCAGGAGGTCGCCGGGTACGGCGGGCAGCGCCGCCGACGCCGCGACGGCGATCTCGGTGGCCACCGCCAGGGCGTCCTTGCCGGCGGCGTGCACGGCGCAGGCGACGCTGCCCCGCGCGGCGGTGTCGCCGGGATCGAGCCGGGCCGCGGCGGCGTCGGCGGCGGTCACGATCCGGCCGAGCACGGCCGACTTGCCGACCCCCGGAGCACCGGTGACCACCAGCAGGCGGCCGTCCGGACCGGGCCGGTCGAGCCAGTCGCCGACCACCCGCAGCACGGCGGCGCGGCCGCGGAACCCGTCTGTCCGGGTCCAGCCCCAGGCGGCGACGGCCTGTTCGCCGGCCGCGTCGAGCCGCCAGCCGGCCAGCGCGCCGAGCTTGAGGTCCGGCAGCGCGTCGCCGAGGCCGGTGGCGCGACCGTCACCACCGGCCGGACCCGCGGTGGCCGCCTGGACGACCAGCCCGACCACCGCCTGATAGTCGGGGGACCACAGCGGCGCGCCCGCGAACCCGGGCGCCAGACCGGTGCTGACGAGGCGGACCTGGCCGGTGTCGAACGGGTCGCCGACGGTGCCCTGTGCCGGGCGGCCGGCCGGGTCGTGGTCCGGGAAGCCGAACGACCACCACGGTCGGCCGGCGAGCTTGGCGAGCGGCGCGAGCCTTACCCGGGCGGGCCGCACCGGGTCGGGCACCGGGCCGTCGAGCGCGAGCAGGGCGAGGTCGGAGTCGCTGCCCTGGACCACCTGGCGGACCCGCGTGCGACCGAGCCCGGCCAGCGGAAAGCCGACCCAGAGCTCGTCGCGCGGCCGGCCACCGGACCGAACCAGTTGCGCGCAGGTGAGCACCCGGTCGGGCGCGACGACCACGCCGGCACCGATCGGCGTGGGGCTCTCCGCCGACCCGTGGATCGCCACGACCCAGGGGAAGCTCGGCGGTGCGGCCCTCATCGCTCCTCCCCGTGCTAGCTCAGCTGACCGAATGGCTATCGTGCCCGGCCTGGCCGTTGCTAGGCAATATCGGCCCCTGCCGACTCGTCCGAACGGTTGCCGTGACCTTGCTTTTGGCCAGGGCTTATGGAGATCCACACCCGACAGTGATGTCGGATATCGGAAAACCCGGAGTGGACCTTGCTACCACGTTGGGTAGCTGGGGAGAATCGGCACGGTTCGCGCCCACCCTGACAGGAGCATCGGCATGTCCGACGAGAAGCCGGTCACCTTCGCCATGCGCTGCATGCTGGTCATCCTGATGGCCGAAGCCCGCGAGCTGCCCAACGCGCGGATCGCCGACCGGGGTCTGGACCTGAAGAAGGAATACCGGGACCGCCTGGTCAGCCGGGGCTGGATCACGGTGCGCAAGGTCGGCCGGGGATACAGCCTCGAGCTCACGGAGGCCGGCTGGGCCGAGGCGATCGGGCAACTGTCCGCCGACCCGCCGGCGGGTGCCGGGGCCGGGGGTGCGGCACTTTATACCGTGCTCAATCGGCTGCGTGGTTTCCTCGACCGGTCCGACCTGGCGGCGTCCGAGCTCTTCGCCCCGGCCGAGAGCGACATCGACGTGCGCATCCGCAAGGCGTACGCGGAGATCGCCGTCAGCGCCGGTGAGCTGGTGTCGCTCGCGGCCCTCCGCCCACGTGTGACCGGCGCGGAGCGGGCCGGCGTCGACGCCGCCCTCGTCGCGCTGAGCACCGCTCCCGACGTGCGGATCGTCCCGGAGTCCAACCAGAAGACGCTCTCGGCGGAACAGCGCGACGCCGCCGTGCGGATCGGCAACCAGGACAGGCACTTGATCGCTATCGGTGTGTGAGTGACGCGAGGCGGCTCGGTGCCTGAGGACGGGTAGGACAACGATGGACGAGGTCGAGCGCCGGGCACTCAAGGCACTCCGGTTCAACTGGGCGCCGACGCCCGACGACGTGTGGCGGCAGCCGTCGTTCCACGTCGAGGGGCTGCACCGGGACGCCCTCCGGGTGATCCTCGACGGCGTCGAAGACGCCGACCGCAGCGCCGACTCGAGCCCCGTCGGCGTCGCCGTGCTCGGCCAGCGCGGCAGCGGCAAGACCCATCTGCTCGGCTCGGTGCGCCAGCACGTACAGGCCGGTGGTGGCTATTTCTTCCTGGTCAGCCTGTTGGAGGCCAGCGCGTTCTGGCGCAGCACCGCACTGTCCATCCTGGACGGCCTCAACCGTGAGACGGCCGAGCGGGAGAGCCAGTTGCGGACCTTCCTGCGCCGGCTGGCCGACCTGATCGGCGCGCCGCGGGCGGTGCGGCGGGCGGTGACCGGCGAGGCCGAGCTGACCCGGCCGATCCTGGACGCGTTCGTCGACCTGCTGCGCAAGCACAACAGGCAGGTCGGCATCGACTGCCAGGACACGGCGCGGGCGATGGTGCTCCAGGCCGCCGACAAGCTCGGTGACCAGGACGTCGGCTACGAGTTCCTGTGCTCCAACGACGAGCTCGAGCCCGGTCAGCGGGCCGCGTGGGGGATGCGCCGGGCGCGGCGGTCCGCGCAGGAGATCGTCCGCGACATCTCGCGACTGCTGGCCCTGACCGGCCCGACCGTCATCGCGGTCGACCAGATCGACCTGCTGATCAACCAGGCGGCGAAGTCGCTCGACGGCGAGACCCGCCTGGAGTGGCGCGCCGCGCTGCTGCTGGAGCAGATCGCCGGCGGGCTGATGGCACTCCGCGAGACCACCCGCCGCACGCTGTCGGTCGTTGCCTGCCTCGACGAGTCGTGGTCGCTGGTCAAGACCCAGGCCACCGACACCGTCCAGGACCGGTTCCGGGAGGCGGTGCAGCTCCGTCAGATCGGCAGTGCCGAACTCGGCCGGGAGCTGATCGCCCGGCGCTTCGCGGAGCCGTTCAACGACCAGGGCTTCGTGCCGGCGTACGCCACCTGGCCCGTGCGGGCCTCCGCTTTCGTCGAGGCGGTCCAGTTCACGCCGCGCGAGCTGCTGCGCACGATCGACACCCACGTGCGGGGCTGCCTGCGCGACGAGACCGTGCGCGAGATGCTGCGCCTGGTGCACGACTCCGTGGCGGGTCCGGCGGTGGTCACAGAGGAACCGACCACCGACGACGAGTTGGCCGCTGTCGACGCCCGGTTCGCGGCGCTGCTCGGGGCAGCGGACGCTTCGGCGGCGCTCGACCCGGCGACCGAGGACGTGGTCGTGCCCGAGTTGCTCGAGGCCGGCCTGACCGCCTGGATCGGCTCGCGGGGTGGTGCGGGGGAGCTGTTCGGGCTCGACCCGCACCCGGGCAGCAAGCCGGCACTGCACGCGCGGCTGCGGCGCAGCCTCGACGAGCGCACCGAGGACGAGGAGCACTGGGCGTTCCGCGTCATCGGTGCCCGGCACCCGATCGCGGCGCTCAACAGGATCCGCAACGCCAGCACGGCCGCCGGCCTGACCGAGGGCGTAGCCAAGCGCAAGCTGTTCTTCCTCCGCAACGAGCCGTGGTCCGGCGGCGCGCGGACGACCGAGGTGATCGAGACGTTCAGCCGGGCCGGTGGGCGCACGCTGGCGTTCCCGGAGAGCGACGTGGTCGCCCTGGTCGCGCTGCGACAGCTTCTCCGCGAGCGCGGGTACGAGACGCTGCGGCCGTGGTTCGTCAGCCGCCAGCCGGCGGATCGGGTCGCGTTCCTGCGCGAGGCACTGGCGGGGGCGGACTCGGTCCCTCCTGCGGCGGCGGTTGATGCGCCGGTGCCGGTTGGTCCCGCCGGTCCGGAGCTGCCGGCGGCTCCGCCTGCGGCGGTCAGTCGGGCCAGGCAGGCGGGGCTGTCCGTGGTGGGCGGCTCGGCGATGGCAGGCGGTGCTGGGGCCGAGGGCGGCCCAGCGGTGCGCGCCGTCTCGGCGGTCCCGGATGCGTCGGGCGCGGCGGTCCCGAGCGAGCCCGCTGCCCCGGGTGGCCCTGCGGGGCAAAAGGGTGCGGCCGAGTCGGCTGGTCCGGCGGTGCGCGGTGGCTCGGCTTCGTCGGGCGGGCCGGCGGTTCCGGGTAGTTGGGCGGCTCGGGATGGTGCTGCCGCCGCGGGTGGTTCGGCGGTGCGCGATGGCGCGGCTTCGTCGGGCGGGCCGGCGGGTCCAGGTGGTTGGGCCGCTCGGGATGGTGCGGCCGCCTCGGGTGGTCCGGCGGTGCGCGATGGTGCGGCCGCGGCGGGTGGTCCGGCGGTGCGCGATGGCTCGGCTTCACCGGGTGGGCCTGTGGTTCCGGGTAGTTGGGCGGCGCGGGAAGGTGCGGCCGCGTCGGGTGGCTCGGTGCGCGACGCTTCGGCTTCGCCGGGTGGGCCGGCGGCTCCCGGCAGTTGGGCCGCGCGGGACGGTGCCGCCGCGTCCGGCGGCTCCGCGGTGCGCGACGGCTCAGTCTCGCCCGGTGGGCCGGCGGCCCCAAGCGGTTGGGCCGCGCGGGACGGCTCGGCAGTGCCTGGTGGCCGGGACGCTGCGACTCCGGCGGTCGGGCCCGTCAGCCCGGCTGCACCGACGCTCGCGACTGTCCGAAGGCTGCCGGTGCGCGTACCCCGCGATGATCGGGATCCTGGTTCGGTGATGCTCGGGCAGTCGGTTCAGGACGGCCGGTCGGTGTCGGTCGAGCTGGCGGCCCTGCGCCGGCATGCGGCGATCTTCGCCGGCTCCGGGTCGGGCAAGACCGTGCTGATCCGGCGGCTGGTCGAGGAGTGCGCGCTGCGTGGCGTGTCGTCGATCGTGCTGGACCCCAACAACGACCTCGCGCGGCTCGGTGACCCGTGGCCCCAGCCGCCGGCCGCCTGGGACGAGCTCGAGACGGCCCGGGCGGAGGCGTACCACCGGAACACCGACGTCGTGGTCTGGACCCCGCGGCGGACCGCGGGTCGGCCGCTGAGCTTCCGGCCGCTGCCCGACTTCGCCGGCATCCTCGACGACCCGGACGCGTTCGCCGCCGGCGTCGACGCCGCCGTGGCGTCGCTCGCGCCGCGGGCCAACGTCGACGGCGCCTCCGCGAAGGCCCGCATCGGCAATGCGGTGTTGCGGGAGGCGCTGACCGCGTACGCCCGCGGTGGTGGAAGTGACCTTCGCGAGTTCGTCCTCTATCTCACCCGGTTGCCGGCCCGCGCCAGCCAGCTCGACAACGCCCCGAAGGTCGCCAACGACATCGGCCAGCTCCTGCGCGCGACGATGGTCAGCGACCCGCTCTTCGGCGGTGACGGCGCGCCGCTCGACCCCGGTGAGCTGCTGCGCCCCGCGCCGGGCTTCCGTGCCCGGGTCTCGGTGATCAGCTTCATCGGCCTGCCCGACGACGGTCAGCGGCAGAGCTTCGTCAACCAGCTCCAGCTCGCGCTGTTCGCCTGGATCAAGCGCAACCCGGCCGGCGACCGCCCGCTCGGTGGCCTGTTCGTGATGGACGAGGCGCAGACCCTGGCCCCGTCCGGCGCGATGACCGCGTGCACGCAGAGCACGCTGGCGCTGGCGTCGCAGGCCCGCAAGTACGGGCTCGGGCTGGTGTTCGCGACGCAGGCGCCCAAGGGGCTGCACAACCGGATACCCGGCAACGCGGCGACGCAGCTGTTCGGCCTGCTCAACAGCCCGACCCAGATCGAGGCGGCGAAGGAGATGGCGCGGGCCAAGGGCAGCGACATCTCCGACGTGGCCCGGCTGCGCCCGGGCGTCTTCTACGCCGCCGTCGACGGTGCCGGCTTCGCCAAGCTGCGGGCGCCGCTGTGCCTGAGCCACCACCCGGCCAGCCCGCTCACCGTCGAAGAGGTCATCGCCCGCGCCCAGGACCCAGAAGAAGACGACGACGAATAATTCGCTTCCCGGCGCGCCGATTTCGATCTACATTTATTGACGTAAGAGCGACCCCAGACAACGACGGACAGGACGACACCATGATGCGGCCCGCGGTCTACAGAGACGCAGACGCGAGTGGCTGGTTGCTGTGCCGACTCGCCCTGGATAGGTGGACCAGCTAGCTCTGGCCAGCGCTGACGCCGCCTATCCCGACCCGGGACGGGCGGCTTTTCCGTTTCCATTTCTCTTTTTTCGCACGTGCCGGTGGCACGGCGCTATTCAGCATGCACTTTTTCAGCTTTCACAGAAGGGAGGCGTCTCCAATGACCCTGTTCTTGAATTCCGCCGGCACGACGCGTCCCGGCTGGCCCGACGGCCCGCAGACGTTGCGCGCACCGCGCTGAAGCGCACTGCGACCAGCCGCCGTCGTGCTTGCCGCAGAGCCGGCCGTCCGGCCTCGTGAAGACCGGTCGCTCGTCGATCAACGCGTCGAGAGCGTCCAAGTCGGAAGCGAACCGGGCGGCCCGCAGCGATCGCGCGGTCGAGCCTCACAACGCCCATGGCGCGACCACCCAGGCGACGATCTAGGTGCAGACCCGCAGCGCAGCGCCCGGGGTGGGGTCAGGCACGTCTAGATCAACCGCGACGGCAGCCTCCTGGGCACCACCACCGTCGGCGGGTCGCACCCGCCTCAGGTGGTCGCGAACACCACACACGGGATACGATCCCGGCGCCGGTCCCGCCGGCACGGGGCCGTAGCTCAGCCGGTTAGAGCAGGGGACTCATAATCCCTCGGTCGCGGGTTCGAGCCCCGCCGGCCCCACAAATGGCTTCCTAAGCTGTGTCCGCTTCGCGGTCACGGCTTAGGAAGCCATTTGTCATCCCGATTCCGGGGGCGACCCCCGGAGACCCCACGGTGTGGTGGGCGCGGTTCGCGGTATGCGAGGTCGGACCCAACGTTGCCGTTGGGTCCGAGCTCGCCGGTTCGGCGTTTCAAGATCCCGTCGCGCCGCGTGGGATCTGGTGGAGCGCCACGACGCCGCCACGACGATCTGGTCCGGATCGGTGGGTCGGCCGTCGATCGCGACGGGTGCGCAGGTTCGAATCCTGCCCTCGATTAGAACCGGCGCGGCTTTGTCCGCCTACGGCCGTTGAGCTGCGTGTTTAGAAAGAGTCGAGTCGCGTGTGGGGGCGCGTCTGCCTCGCCCTGAACGATTCGAACCTGCGCCAATTGACATGCTCTCGCGGCCAGTACACGCCCATGATCGCTTGCAGAGGTTCTCGGATCATCGGCACGATCGAGCTCATCGGCGTCATCGCCGACCAGGCACACAGGGTCCGATCGCCGCCATCGCCTCGATTCCGCTCGACTACGCCGGGTACGTCATCGTGGCCCTCTTCGTCGTGTCCTGGCTGGTCGCGATCGCGATCTGGCGCTTCGCGCGGGTCGAGGAGCGCTGGTCGGCGAACGTGGCGTCCCGGCCGTCGGAGTCCTGAGTAAACCCTCCACGTAGGGTTGTTGCACATTGTTGGCAACAGCGTAAGAGTTGCAGCAGTGGCGATCCATCGCTTGGAGGACAACACCAGATGGCTGTTTACACGTTGCCGGACCTGCCTTACGACTACGCGGCGCTCGAGCCGCACATCAACGGGCAGATCCTCGAACTGCACCACGACAAGCACCACGCCGCGTACGTCAAAGGCGCCAACGACGCCCTCGAACGGATCGAGGAGGCGCGC
Organism: Asanoa ishikariensis; assembly: GCF_900107455.1. Classification (GTDB taxonomy): domain Bacteria; phylum Actinomycetota; class Actinomycetes; order Mycobacteriales; family Micromonosporaceae; genus Asanoa; species Asanoa ishikariensis. Next base: position 2,247,903 of record NZ_FNQB01000001.1, read on the forward strand.
AACGCCGGGAACTTCGCCAGCATCGTCGGCCTGGAGAAGACGCTCGCGTTCAACCTGTCCGGGCACGTGCTGCACTCGCTGTACTGGGCCAACATGACCCCGGACGGCGGCGACCGGCCTGACGGCGACTTCGGTGAGGCGATCAACGAGTTCTTCGGCTCGTTCGAGGGCTTCCACGGCCAGCTCTCCGCGGCCACCACCCTGGTGCAGGGCTCCGGTTGGGGCGTGCTGTCCTACGAGCCACTCTCCGGCCGGCTGATCGTCGAGCAGGTCTACGACCACCACGGCAACGTCGCGCAGACGTCCGTACCGCTGCTCGCCTTCGACGCCTGGGAGCACGCGTACTACCTCCAGTACCGCAACGTGCGCCCGGACTTCGTGAAGGCCATGTGGGAGGTCGTCAACTGGCCGGACGTGGCTGCCCGGTACGCCGCCGCGAAGGCCGGGAACAAGCCGGTCTGATGCCCCGTAGCGGGGTGGCGGGCCGCCATCCGCCGCCCCGCTACGGCCGGCGCTCGAATGTTCACGTCAGCGACCCTTGAAGATCACCTTCGAGTGCCTCCGCAGGTCAGGGGCGGTGGAGAGACTGGACCGTTCGTAAGGCCCGCCCCACCCGGAGTGTGTTCGCGTGATCTCCCCTGTAGCCGTGCCCCGCAGCTCGCCGCTGTGATCGGGCTGATCCTGGCGATCGCGGCAGGCGTCCTGTTCACGATGCGCCGCCTGCTTCGTCAGAAGGTGCTGGCATGAGCGTGATCGCACTGTCGGCCACCTCCGTCTCGGACCGCCTCCAGGACCTGATTCAGACTCCCGGTGTGCCGGCCGTGGCGTTCGTGGTCGCCTTCCTCGCCGGCGCCTGGCACGCCGTCACACCCGGCCACGGCAAGACCCTGGCCGCCGCCTACCTGGCCGGCTCCAAGGGACGCGTCCGAGACGCCGCCTGGCTCGGTGGCTCCGTCGCGGTCATGCACACCATCTCGGTCCTGGTCATTGGCGTCGCCTGGACGTTCCTGTCGCTGTCGGACGTCGTTCGGATGGAACAGCTCACCGCCTGGCTCCAGGTCGCCGCGGGCGTGCTCGTGGTGTGCATCGGCATCTGGATGCTGCGGCGCCACCTGCGCGGCCACAGCCACTCTCACGAGCATGACCATGACCATGACCACGGGCACAGTCATGGCCACACGCATGACCACCAGCACGAGCCATCGAAGCGGCCCGGCCTGTTGCTGCTCGGCGTCTCGGGCGGCCTCACGCCTTCACCGGCCGCGTTCCTGGTCCTGGCCAGCGGGCTGTTTCTCGGTCGTGGCGCGTTCGCCCTGCTGCTGGTCATCATGTTCGGGATTGGCATGGCCGTCGTGCTCTTCGGGGTTGGCGTTCTTGCCGTCGCGGGCAGCAGCATCATCAGCCGGAGTGCTCGTTCGATCAAAGCTCTCACGCTCGCCAGCCGGGTCACTCCGATCCTGGCCGCCGGCGCTGTCACCATCTTCGGCGCCGGCCTGGTCGCCGTCGCGGCGGTCCATCTCACGACCGTTTGACGCGGCGTCGAGGCTGAGGATCAGGCTGTAGTCGCGGAATCCCAGCGCGCGCCAGAACGCGAGGCCGCGCTCGTTGTGGACCAGGGCGTCGAGCTTGACGGGCTTGTCGCCCCAGCGTTCGAGCAGCGCGGTGAAACCGGCGCGGCCGAGGCCTTTGCGGCGGTGGTCGCGGCCGACGAAGAACTGGCGCACGTAGATGCCGTCCTCGTCATTGCGCCATACCGCGTACGCGACCGGCAGCCCGTCACGGTCGACGATCGCGACGGCGTACCGATCGCCGGAGATCCAGCGCCGCATCCGCGCTTCGAGGTCGGCGTTGGTGGCGGTGCTGTGATGGCGTTGGTCCTCGATCAGGTGTCGATTCAGCACCGCGAGGAGTGGGGCGTCGGCCAGGGCGGCCGGGCGGACGACGAGCGCCGTCATGGCGTGGTCGGGGGGCGCGGCGGGCTGGCGAAGACGATCGCCCCGGCGGCCATGCCGAGGGGTCGCCAGCCGCGGCGACGATAGAAGCCGACTGCGCGGGTCGCGGACGCGGAGGTCAGCAGCCAGGCTGATCGGCCGGCGACGACCGCGTCGAGCAGGGTCCGGCCGTTACCGACGCCTTCGGCATCCGGGCGCACGGCGAGCTCGAGGACTTCGAAGCACCCGCACAGGTCGTTCACTCCAGCGCCGAGCGCGGCACTGGCCTTGGGGTACGACCGTCCGGTCGGAAATGGTGCGGCGGTTGGGTAGCCGTAGGCGAAGCCGGTCAACGCGCCGGACCGGTCCCGCGTCACGGCGGCGGTGAAGTCCGGGCGGCTTGACTCGTCAGGCAAGCGAGCGGTGAAGGCGGCGATCGCGGCGCTGTCCTCGTTCCACGGCGGGCGGGAGAACACCGCGGCGTAAACCCGGGTGAGGTCCTCGGCCAGGGTGACGAAGGCGGTGGCCGGCACCGCCTCGATGGCCGTCGACCGGTTGCTCATGGGCTGCCAAGCGTGGAAGTGGCGGCGCCCACAAGGTTGAGGACCATCGCGGTGGGCGCCGCCCGACCCTGCGGCGGAGTCCGGCGGCAGGGCAGTCGGTGTGGAACGACCCAACCTTGCAGGTCCCCTGAGGAGGCGATCGGTGTGAGCGGCACGCCGGGCCGATCGGGTCGTTCCACGACGTTCACTATCCCGTTATTGCCAAGACTTTGCAACAACCAGGATGATGCAGGAGCACCGCACGCCCCTCGAACCCCGGAGTGCCCTGTGATCCGCCGTGTCCCCGCCGTCCTCGTCGCCTGCGCCCTCGCGCTCGCCGCATGCTCGACGAGCCCGACCACCAGCGGCGCCGCCGCCTCCAGCGCCGGGACGTTCGTCGTCGCCACCGCCGGCGAGCCGGACACCCTGAACCCTGTGCTCAACTACGGCGTCGACGGCGCCTCGCTGATCTTCGACGGGCTCGTCGCCCGCGACGCCGGCAATGCCCTCGTGCCGGGCCTGGCCGCCGCGCTGCCGACCGTCTCGCCCGACGGCAAGACCGTGACCGCGACGCTGCGCGACGGGGTCACCTTCCACGACGGCACCCCGCTGACCTCCGCCGACGTCGTGTTCACGTACCAGGCGATCCTCGATCCCAAGGTCGACTCGGTGATCCGGTCAGACCTGGACATGCTCGCGTCGGTCACCGCTCCCGACCCGAAGACCGTGGTGTTCACGCTCAGGTACGCGTACGCGCCGTTCCTGCAGCGTCTCGCGCTCGGCATCGTGCCGGCGGCCGCGCTGCGGGGCAAGGACGTCAACCAGGCCGACTTCAACCGCAAGCCGATCGGCACCGGCCCCTACCGGGTCGAGTCGTGGACGCCGGGCGACCGGCTCGTGCTCACGGCCAACAACACGTACTTCGGCGGCAAGCCCGCCAATGCGAAGGTGGTCGTCGCGTTCGTCGCCGACGACAACGTCCGCGCACAGCGGATGCGGGCCGGCGAGTTCGACGCCGCCGAACTCGCACCGAAGCTGGCGGCCGGGTTCGACTCCGTCGGCGGCTACCAGGTGCACAAGGTCGACACCGCCGACTACCGCGGCGTGATGCTGCCGATGGGTAACCCCGTCACCGGCGATCTCGCGATCCGGAAGGCGCTCAACTCCGCCGTCGACCGCACCGCGATGATCGGCGGGGTCCTCGGTGGTGCGGGCGAGCCGGCGTACGGGCCGGTGCCACCGACCTCCGAGTTCGCCGAGCCCACCGCCGCGGGCCGGCCGGGCTCCGATGCCGCCGCTGCGACCGCCGCGCTCGACGCCGGCGGCTGGGCCGCCGGTGGCGACGGGATCCGGGCCAAGGGTGCTCAACGGGCGTCGTTCACCCTGATGTACCCGGCCACCGACAGCCTGCGCAAGGAGCTCGCTCTGGCGGTCACCGCCGACGCGAAGAAGGTCGGCATCGAGATCAAGCCCGAAGGCCTGACCTGGGACGCGATCGACACTCGGATCAGCAAGGACGCGCTGCTGATGGGCTTCGGCACGCCGTACGACCCGGACTTCACCTCGTACAAGCTGTTCAGCTCGCAGTTCGCGGGGCAGGGCTACTTCAACCCGGGCCACTACAAGTCGCCTGTCGTGGACGAGGCGCTCCAGGACGGCCGCGATCTCGCCGACCCGGCCGCGCGCAAGGCCGCCTACAGCACCTTCCAGAAGCAGCTCGCCACCGACCTGCCCTGGCTGTTCCTGGCCTACCTCGAGCACACGTACGTCGTGAAGGATGCTGTCGCGGGTGTGCAGCCGCGGGTCGAGGCCCACGAGCACGACGTCGCCAACAGCATCTGGTGGAACATCCACACCTGGACGCGTAAGTGAGTCGTCGCTTCGTCGGCGCTGGACGAGTCGTCCGGCGCCGGCTGCTCGTCGCCGTGCCCATCCTGGTGCTCACCAGCATCGGCATGTTCGCCCTCGGCGCGGCGTCCCCGATCGACCCGGCCAAGCAGTACGCGGGCTCGGCCGCGTTCACCGCCAACCCCGACGTCCTCGCGCAGATCCGCGCCAACTGGGGCGTCGACGACCCACTGCCGGTGCAGTATTTCCGGTGGATCGGCAACCTGCTGCGCGGCGACCTGGGCTGGTCGACCAGCCGCCACGAGCCGGTGGCGTCGGTGATCGCCGCCCGGGCCGGGTGGACTCTGCTGCTGGTCTCGCTCGCCCTGGCCATCGTCCTGTTGGCCAGCCTGCTGCTCGGTGCGCTGGCCGCGTACCGGCGCAATGGCATCTTCGACCGTGCGCTGCGCGCCGCCGCGTACGCCATCGAGTCCATGCCCGTGTTCTGGATCGGCCTGGCCTCGATCGCCGTGTTCGCCCTCGCGCTGGGCTGGCTACCCGCCGGCGGCCTGACCGACATAACCGCCAGCGGCACCGGCTTCGGGGACGTGGCTCACCACCTCGTGCTGCCGGTGCTGGTGCTGGCCGTCTCGCAGGCACCCTGGTTCGTGCTGTTCGTCCGCGACGGCGTCGCCGACAGCCTCCGCGACGACCACGTCCTGGCCGCCCGCGCCCGCGGCCTACCCGGCCGGACTGTCCTGTTCGGACATGCGCTGCGCACCGCGCTGCTGCCGTTCATCACCCTGATCGGCACGCACCTGCCGGAGCTCGTCGGCGGGGCGATCCTGGTCGAGACAGTGTTCTCACTGCCCGGACTCGGCGGCGTCACCGTCCAGGCCGCGCTTGGCAGCGACTTCCCGCTCCTGGCCGCGATCACCCTGCTCACCACGGCCGCTGTGCTGACCGCCAACCTCGCGACGGATCTCGCTTATGCCGCCGCCGACCCCAGGATCCGCCTCGATGCTTGACGCCCTCCCCGGCCGCCGTATCTTGCGCCTGCGGCCCGGCCATGCGGGCACTCTCGTGGCCGCCACGGTCCTTACGGCCGCGATCGTCGCCTGCGTTCTCGCCCCGGTGCTGTGGCCCCTCGACCAGAGCGCCATCTCCCTGGACCAGACCCGCCTGCCACCATCGTGGGCACATCCGGCCGGCACCGACGACCTCGGCCGCGACGTCGCCCTGCGGGCTCTCTACGGCCTGCGCGTCTCTCTGCTGGTTGGCGCCGTCGCGGCGCTGGTCGCCACCGTGATCGGTGGAATCGTCGGCGGCATCGCCGGCACCCTGGGAGGCCGCGTCGACCGGCTCCTCATGCGGGTCGTCGACACCGTCGCCGCCCTGCCGCACCTGCTGCTGGGCATCTTCATCGTCGCGATGCTGCGGCCCAGCCTGGGTGCGGTCATCGCCTCGATCGGGGTGACGCATTGGCTGTCGACGGCGCGGATCGTCCGCTCGGAACTGCTGAGCCTGCGCAACCGGCCGTTCATCGACGCGGCCATCAGCGGCGGGGCCGGTCGCCGGCGCATCCTGACCCGCCACCTGTTGCCGCACGTACTGCCCCGGCTGGCCCTGGCGACCACCCTGATGATCCCGCACGCCGTCTGGCACGAGACCGCGTTGTCGTTCCTCGGGCTCGGCCTGCCACCGCACCTGGCCTCACTCGGCAACATGATCAACGACGGTCAGGGCTCGCTGCTCACCGGCGCCTGGTGGGCCAGCATCGCCCCCGGTGCCGTCATCGTCGTGGTCACCCTCGCCATCGCCGCCCTGGCCGCGCGGTGGCGCGAACACCTCGATCCACGGGTACGAGCGGAGCTGGAACTGTGACCACGCCACGCCTTTCGGTCGACGGGCTCACCGTCAGGTTCCGGCTGCGGACGGCGGTCGTACACGCCGTCACCGATCTGTCTCTGACCGTCCAACCTGGAGAGCTGCTCGCCGTCGTCGGTGAGTCCGGGTGCGGCAAGTCGGTGCTCGCGCACACGCTGCTGGGTCTGCTGCCCCGCAACGCCACCGTGTCCGGCCGTGCCGTTCTCGACGAGGACACGTCGTTGTTGACCGGACGGCTGACGGGGGTGCGTGGCCGGCGGGTCGGGCTCGTGCCGCAGAGCCCGGCCACCGCCCTCAACCCGGTGCGCACCGGGCGGCGGCTGCTCGAGGAGACGCTGCGGGCGCACGGCCGGCCACGCACCGACGCCGATCGGGTCGCCGCCGACGTCGGGTTCGACCCGATCGACCTCGACCGTTATCCGCACGAGCTTTCCGGCGGCATGGCGCAACGGCTGTGCACGGCGCTCGCGCTGGCACCCGAGCCGCCGCTGCTGATCGCCGACGAACCCACTACCGGCCTGGACCGGCCACTCGTCGACCACACCCTCGACCTGCTGCGCCGACGCTGCGACGCCGGCAACACGGTCATCCTGATCACCCACGACCTCACCGCAGCGCAGCGGGTCGCCGACCGCGTGGCCGTCATGTACGCCAGCCGAATCGTCGAGGACCAACCCACCAACGCCTTGTTCGCCACGCCCGCGCACCCGTACACCGCAGGTCTGCTCGACGCGCTGCCCGACCGCGGCTTCCGCGCTGTCCCCGGGCATCCGCCCATGCTCACCGCGCTCCCGGCAGGCTGCGCGTTCGCACCACGCTGCACCCGCGCGAACGACGCCTGCGCGACCATGCCGAACCTATCCGGCCCGGCCCGGTGTCACCATCCGCTCATCGAACAGGAGGTCGCGGCGTGAGCGAGCTCGCGGCACACGGCGTCAGCGTCGCCTACGGCCGGCAGCGGGTGCTCGACCAACTGTCCCTCCACATCGGAGCGGGCGAGACGGTCGGGCTACGCGGTGCCTCCGGAGGCGGTAAGTCCACGCTTGTGCGGGTGCTCGCCCTGGTACAGGCGGCCGACGCCGGCCACGTCAGTCTCGACGGTGTGCGGATCACGGGCGCACGCCATCACGTTCCGGCCGCCGCCCGGACCCGGATCGGCGTGCTGTTCCAGAGCCCACGCGGGGCCACCGACCCACGGCTGCGGCTCGACGACATCGTCGCCGAACCGCTCCGCGCCACCGGTTACCCGGATGCCGCAGTCCGGGAGCGGGTCAGTGAGCTGGCCGACCTGGTCGGGTTGACCCCCGACCTGCTCATCCGTCGCCCGCACGCGATCAGCGACGGCCAGCTCCAACGCGCCTGTCTGGCCCGTGCCCTCGCCCATCGCCCGGGCTACCTGCTCTGCGACGAGGCGACCGCGATGCTCGACGCCTCCACCCAGGCCCACGTCGCCCGGGTCCTCACCGATTACCAACTCGAAAGCGGTGCAGGCATCCTCGTCGTCAGCCACGACCAACCTCTGCTCACCCGATGGGCCGACCGCGTCATCGACCTCCAACCACAGACCCACGAACACCGCCACGCCGCGACTTCCGTCTGAAATGCACGGAGGAGGCTGCTGTCGGCCGCTTCCGGTACGGGAGCGGTTCGTCGGTGTCCTGCGGCGGCCCACCACTATCAGCTCGCTCAGGCCGCGGCGCGGTCGGTGAGGGGGCGGCGACGCAGTGCGGTGTCGGTCAGTGAACGCGGGGGCAAGGGAGCGTTGGGGTTGTACAGGTTAGTCCCGGGCGGCACGATCTCGTCGATCCGGTCGAGGGCCGCATCGTCCAGGGCTAGCGCGGCGCCCTTGAGGAGATCCTCTAGCTGCGGCATGGTCCGCGGGCCGATGATCGCCGAGGTGACGGCCGGGTGGGCCACGGTGAACGCGATGGCGAGCTGCGGAAGGGTGCAGCCGATGTTTTCCGCGAGTTCGACGAGCTGCTCGACGACGTCGAGCTTGGCGGCGTTTTCCGCGATCGTGGGATCGAATCGTTCCGGCCGGATTGCGGGACGGCCGGTTGCCAGGTCGATGGGCTGGTTCTTGCGGTACTTGCCGGTGAGGAACCCGAAGGCCAGTGGGCTCCAGACCAGCACACCCATCCTGTAGCGCTGGCAGACGGGCAGGACCGAGGCTTCGATCCCGCGGGCCAGGATCGAATACGGCGGCTGCTCGGTGCGGAAGCGTCCGAGGCCACGACGCTCGGAGACGTGATGCGCCTCGACGATCTCCTCAGCCGGGAACGTCGAGCAGCCGAAAGCGCGGATTTTCCCCTGGCGCACGAGGTCGCTGAGCACCGAGAGCGTCTCCTCGATGTCGGTCGCGTAGTCGGGGCGGTGGACCTGGTAGAGGTCGATCCAGTCGGTGTTCAAGCGCCTGAGGCTGTCCTCAACCGCCTTGAGGATCCAACGCCGCGAGTTGCCACTGCGGTTGCGGCCCTCGCCCATCTGGAAGTGCACCTTGGTGGCCAATACAACGTCATCACGGCGCCCCCGCAGCGCCCTGCCCACGATCTCCTCGGACTCTCCCTGCCCGTACATGTCGGCGGTATCGACGAAGTTGATCCCCTGATCCAGGGCGGCATGGATGATACGGACACAATCGTCGTGGTCGGAGTTGCAGCCATCCTGGAACATCATGGTCCCGAGGCAGTAGGCACTGACTTGAATACCAGTTCCACCGAGGGTGCGGTAGCGCATGGTGATGCGTCCCTTACTTATTCAGCCGTGATTACAGAGCGACAGACGCGTCGATTGCACGGGACCGTAGGATCTAGAGTCGGCTCTAGGTCAAGCCGCTGGCCTGAACGCTGAGCATCGGGCAGGTCGCAGAACGCACCGGCTTGAGCGTCCACGCGCTGCGCTTCTACGAGCACGAGGGCCTCTTCGTCAACCCTGTGCGACGCGTACCTGGCGGGCGCCGCCTCTACACCCAGGATGACGTGGACTGGCTCACCGTCTGCATCATCTTGCGCGCCTCCGGCATGCCCCTGCCGCGCTACGCCGATGCGCCGACCTCGTCCGAAAAGGAGCCGCCGGGTCGCTCTACCGGGTCGACTGGGACGCCGACAGTCGGTGATCGTTCGCGGGGCTACCCTGATGACAGCGCAACGCGCTGTTCGATCACGACCTTGCCCAACTTCTGATCATGGGTTTGGGATGTTCTGCGGGTTCCCGGCGGCGCACCAGGCTCGAACCGCGATGCAGGCTCTCTCTCTCTCTCTCTCTCGCACCGCCGCAGTGGCAGCCGTCGATAAGGTGCGTCGGACCGCTAGCTGGCCAGCCGCCATGATGCCGTAACGATCGCCAGGTCAGGGTTGATCGAATCACGTTCCCATGTTTGGCGTGACCCGCCCTCGATTCGAGCCTGCCCGAACTCGACTGCGGCACATGGTTGACCTGCGGTTGCAGAGTCGCATGGGCTGCGCTTGGGGCGCGTCTGCCTCGACCAGGTGGGCCGAACCTGCGCGCACCGGTTTGGCCGCGCTGCAGGAAGGGCGCACTGGCGCAGCTATTACGAGCGGTGCGACGGGGCCGTGAAGTCGCTCAGGGGTTTTATCACCGCGTTGTATAGGCAACCGCGCGGGCTGAGGTAAGCGCGATGTCGTAAATCATGTCTTCTTGGCCGCCAACGAGGCCGCGACGGCCGCACTCCATCAGGAGCTCGCGGACATCGACGTTGTATCTCTCGGCCGCGATCTCAGCGTGCGGTAGGAACGACGAGCAGACGCCTGCGCGTGGTGACGAAGACGTTGGTGACGAGCACCGCCCAGGATCAGGCCTGCGACGAAGATCTGCTTGCGCGGTGCCTAATCGGTCTTCCCGCAACACCTCGCGGGCACCTCAGTGTTCGGTGCTGAAGAACCGTAGCAACAGCGGGCCGACGGTCTGTGGGTCGACGACGTGATCCGGCACCTCGAGGGTCTCCCGTTGAGCGTGGGGTAGTAGGTCTGCGAGCTCGTCGGCTGCGCGGTCGAAGAAGTCCGAGGGCAGGCCTGCCATATAGGGGGCCGTGATCGGTCCTCCGGTGGTGACCAGGACCGGTTGGGTGACCGTTGCCAGTCGATCGGCCGGCAATTGGTAGCGGTTGAGGAAGACGCTGTCGTGGACCAGCGTGGGCGCGAGGGCGACCGAATGCGCCCAATGCGCCGTCTGCTTGCCTGCCGCTTTCCTGGCCGCGATGTTGTCGTCGGAGGCGCCGGTCATGCGCATGAACAGTTCGAGAACCTCCTCGTCTCGCCCGGCGTCGAAGGCGCGTCGGGTGTCTGCGATGTACTCCTCGAATCGCGGGCGTATGTCGTCTCCGACCGCGTAGGGCACCTCCCAGACGGCGATCGTGTCGATGGCTGACCCTGCCGCGGCGGCTTCCAGCGCCAGCGCGCCGCCTGAAGACGCCCCGAACAGGTGTGCCGAGCCGCCCGCCTCCGCGATCAACGCATCCAGGTCCTCGATCTCCCTTTCCACGGCGTACGGCTCGGTGAAGCCGCTCGCGCCGCGTCCCCGACGGGCATAGTTGTAGACCGTGAAGTGCTCGGCGAGAGCTGGCGCCAAGGGAGCGTTCTCCACCCCCTCGTCGAGTGCCCCGCCCACCAGAATGACGGCCGGACCGCTTCCTTCCCTGTCGTAGGCGATGGTGGTGCCATCGTTTGATGTCACGCGAAAGGCCATCTCGTTCATCTCACATCTCCGTTCGAGAGGTTTGTCTCAGCGCCTGAGCAGCGTGCCGACGACGGCCTCGGTGCGCGACCACCGCGCCCTTGCGATCACGGCCGCCACGACGAGAAAGGCGAGCGGCAGCCAAGGGCTCTGCTCGAGCACGAACTGATCGGTGATGACAGCACCGGTCAGCAATGCCGCCAACCCGAGACTGGCCAGGCCCGCCAGAGCCGGGATCAGAAGTCCAACCCCTCCCGCGACCTCCAGCGCTCCGACCAGGTACCGGAGCCACTGGCCAGCCCCGATGTCGGCGAACATGTCCACCATGACCGGGTCGCCGGCGAGCTTCGAGATTCCGCCGCCGGCGATTATCGCCGCCAGCACGACTTGCAGAATCCAGACCCCGATGCTGCTCGCCCGCCCGGGCGTGTGCGCAACGGTTTCCGAGTTGTTCTTGGGGATGGTGCTCATTCGGCTCTCCTTGTCGTGTCCGGGTCTGGTACCGGTGATGGCGTTGGCCGAGTGGGCCGGGTTGTCGGAGTTGATTTCGACCAAGTGCTCGCGGTAGCGGCATCTACTTCTTGTTGCGGTAGAGGACCATGGTGATGGGGCCGAAGACCGCGACGAGAAGTACGGACGAGACGAGCACCCAGCCGATTTCCCCGGCGGGCACCGAGCCGTGCATCAGGCCGCGTACCACGGTCGCCAGGTGGGTGATCGGGTTGACCTCGACGACCGCCTGCAGCCATCCGGGCATCGTCTTCGGGTCCACGAAGATGTTGCTCCCGAACGTCAGCGGGAACATCAGCATCATGCTGACCCCCGCCACCGAGTTCGGCGTGCGCAGGATCAGGCTGAGCATCGTCCACAGCCACGACAGGCAGAACGAGAACACCAGCAGCAGCGCCACCGACAGCACCACGCCGACCGCGCCACCCTCCGGCCGGAACCCGAGGACCAGGCCGAGCGTGATCACGATGGCCGACCCGATCGAGTAGCGCATCACATCGCCGAGCAGGGCGCCGACCAGCGGGGATGGTCGCCACACCGGGAGCGCCCTGAACCTGTCGAACACGCCCTTTTGAATGTCGGTGTTCAGCGTTATGCCGGTGTTCATGGTGGTCATGACGTTCGCCTGCACCAGGATGCCGGGCAGCAGGAACTGTAGGTACGCCTGTGTCGACCCGGCGAGCGCGCCGCCGAACAAGTAGGTGAACATCAGCGTGAACATGATCGGGAACATGGTCACGTCGACGAGCTGCTCGGGCACGTGTTTGATCTTCAGCAGCGCCCGCCAGCCGAATGTCAACGAGGTGAGCACCGGGCCGGGGCGAGACGGCCGCTCACCGGCCAACAGCACACTGCGCAGCGCGTCCTCGGTGACCGGCGCCGACGCCTGCTCCGCGGTCGTGGCATTCATGCGGCATCCTCCTCGGGTGTCTCCTCGGCGGCGTGTCCGGTCAGGGTGAGGAACACCTCGTCCAGGCTCGGCTGACCGAGCGCGAACTCGGTGACGTCGATGCCGCCGCGGGACAGCTCGGCCACGGAACGGGCGACCCGCTCGGGGTCGGAGATCCGCGCGGACAGCGCGGCCGGGTCAGCGGAGAGCTCGATCGGCACGTCGAGCGCAGCGGCGAGGACCCGTTCGGCCTCGGCCCGCTGCTCGGGCGCACGCAGGCGTACATGCAGCGAGCCCGCGCCGACCGATGCCTTGAGCTGGCCGCTCGAGCCCTCGGCGATGACCTTCCCGTGGTCGATCACCGCTATCCGGTCGGCCAGCTGGTCGGCCTCGTCGAGGTACTGCGTGGTCAGCAACACGGTGGCGCCCTCGGCGACCATGCCCCTGACGATCTCCCACACCTGGTTCCTGCTGCGCGGGTCGAGCCCGGTCGTGGGCTCGTCGAGGAAGATCAGTTCGGGGGTGACGACCAGGCTCGCCGCGATGTCGATGCGCCGGCGCATCCCGCCGGAGTACTTCTTCACCTGCCGATCGGCGGCCTTGGCGAGGCCGAACGCGTCGAGCAGGTCGGTCGCCCGCTCCCTGCCTCGGCGGCGTGAGTAGCCGAGCAGTCTGGCGAGCAGCAACAGGTTCTCCACCCCGGTGAGGTCCTCGTCGACCGACGCGAACTGCCCGGTGAGGCCCACCCTGCTCCGCACCGCCTGGGCGTCACGCACGACGTCGTAGCCGAGCACTTGCGCCTCTCCGGCGTCGGGGCGCAGGAGCGTGGCCAGCATGCGGATCGTGGTGGTCTTGCCCGCCCCGTTCGGACCGAGCACGCCGTACACGCCCCCGGCGCTCACGGCCAGGTCCACACCGGCGACCGCGTGGGTCGTGCCGAAGCTCTTCTTCAACCCTCTCGTCTCGATCGCGAGCTTTCCCATGGGTTCGATTCCTTCCCTCGGCGTTGCGAACGGACTGGTGAGCTAGTCAAGTTTGACTACTTAGCCAAAGTACACGAGGACGAAACGTCTAGTCAAGGTTGATTAGGCGCGCATCTTGAGGTGATCGGGGACCGTTCGCCACGAACCCGGATCATCGGCCATGGCGTAGGCGCCCTCAGACAGTCGTTTGCTCAGGCTCTTCGCCCACTCCAGTTCGGTGCGCGCCTGCCCCGCCCACAGTTCGGCCTGATCGCGGACGTGCTCGGGGGTGTCCCGATTGGGGTGCTCCCGCCACTCGGCCTGCACTACGAGCTCCGCTTCCAGGCGCGCGACCCGCTCGTTAACCTGCGCGATGGCATCTGTCCTGGTCAGCATGGGCAACATGGCGATGGACGCGTTGAGCATGTCCGGGTCGTGGGTGCGCCGCAGGCCGTCGCGGACCAGTTCGACCATCTCGTCACGTCCCCGAGCTGTCGCGCGGTACAGAACGCGCTCCGGCCCGGAGTTGCCCGGCTCGGCGTGTTCGGTGAGGAGGCCATCAGCCGCCGCCTTCTTCAGCGCGTGATAAATCGAGCCGGGCTTGATCTTGGCCCAACTCTCCGCACCCCAGCTCTGCAGTTCGGACCGCACCTGGTAGCCATGCGCGCCGCCGGAGAGGTGCACGATACCGAGTACCAGGAGCTTCGTCGCCGACATGCGCCCACCTCCGCTCAACCCTCTCGTGTCGATCGCGAGCTTTCCCATGGGTTCGATTCCTTCTCCCGTGTTGCGAACGGATTGGTAGAGACTAGTCCAGTTTGACTACTTGGCCAAAGTACACGAGGACGAAACGTCTAGTCAAGGTTGATTAGGCGCGCATCTTGAGGTGATCGGGGACCGTTCGCCACGAACCCGGATCATCGGCCATGGCGTAGGCGCCCTCAGACAGTCGTTTGCTCAGGCTCTTCGCCCACTCCAGTTCGGTGCGCGCCTGTCCCGATTGGGGTGCTCCCGCCACTTGGCCTGCTCTACGAGCTCCGCTTGCGCGCCCGCCAGGGTGGTGTCCACTCCCACCAACACTAGGGTGCCCTCCTGGTCCGGGTGGTGTCAGCACTGACCTACAAACGGTGCTGGTGGAGACCTCCAAAGCCAGCCAGGCGATCGGCTCACCCGAAACAGTCCACCGGACGCTCGCCCGACTACAACAAGACACCGCAGCGGACGAACTGATGCTCACCACAATCGTTTACGACGTTCACGATCGAACGCGCTCTTTCGAACTTGTCGCCGAGCACGCTGCCGGGACGCCCCACTAACCCTCTGAGCAACTAAGCCGGACACGGCTAGCTGGGCAAACGCCACGATGCCGCTACGACGATCAGGTCCGGGCTGTTCCAATCCCGTTCCCATGCTTGGCGTGACCCGCCCTCGACAACGACCGGCGCGACTCTGTCCACCAACAGCCGCTGAGCTGCATGTTTAGAACGATCCACGTGGCGTGGGGGGCGCGTCTGCTTCGGTCTGGGTGATTCGAACCTGCGCACGTCAGACCCCATGGTTCGGACTGCTTAGAGCGCCAAGATCATCCAATGCGCGACGTCGCTTCCCCGGACAATGCCGCCGATAGGGACGAAGATCGCTCGTGGGCTGAGGTACCTGTTGACGCCGTGATTCCTTTGATCCACAGTTGGCCGGCACTTTGACTGCGTCAATGGGGAGGCACAGGTGGGCGGTCAGTCAGTGGCTGGGTTGGGTTCGGTGGCGGTTTCGCTTGCTGTCGGGCTGCGCGCGGCGCCGCGTCGACCCATCGCGTCGGGGCGGGCGGTATGACGACCGTTATTCAACGCGCAGGGTCGCGCGCCAACGTCGGAAGCCGTCCAGTCAGGATTGGGGTTCGCGCGTTGGCCTGTGTGGTCGCGCTGACGGTCGCGGCATTGTTCGCAGCCGGCGGCGCGTGGCTCGGCTGGAGGTGGGCCGCGGAACTACCGGATGACGTCGAAGCCGGCGGCCTGGCGATGTCTGCCGCTCCAGGCTTGTCCATCGCTAAGGTCGACCGCCTAGATCCGGTCTTCAGCTACCAGCACTCAACGGGGCTGGCCACTCAGATTTTTGGCTCAGACAATTACAACGGCGGCTACGTTCTGCTCAGCATGGACCTGCCCAACGGTTCCTACAGTTCGGTGCTGACAGGAGTCGAGGCCAATCTGCGGCAGCAAGGCTGGAAAGTTGTGCCCACATCCTCAGCCCGCGAGCTGAGCGCGACGCGTGACGACCTGGCCCTCATGGTCGTGCCGGTCAGCGATGGAGCGGTCCTTCCCGAACTGACACCGAAAGCGCAGCTGGGAATAGAGTTCGTACGCCCCCAGCCGGCAGCCGTTCTGCCACTGACCTTGGTTGGTTGGCTGGTTGGACTTCTTCTTGGCGGACTGATGGTCCTCGCGGTCGCCCGCCGACCGTCTACACGGAAAGCGTCAGGGCCGGTCGCTGCGGCGTTGGCCAGCGTTGGAACGCTCCTGCTGTTGCCCGCCACAGTGCTCAGTAGCGGCGACATCATTTACGCCCAACTGATCCAGTCCGCGATGGTCTCACCGCCGGCACCGTGGACTGCTTACACCTTTATCGTGATTCGTCCGCTGTCCATGCTAGGAATTGTCTTCCTGATATCTGCGTCTGTTTTACCCATATTGCCTCGCAGGCGTGACCGCTGATGCAACTCGGTGTGCGGGAGCCCGGCGCCAGCGTCACCTCAGCTGGCATTGGGACATGGTTCGCGTAGCCCTCGGACACCGGTTAGAGGCGCCTTCCGCCTGCGCGCCTCAGGTCTATCTGGGCAAACACCATGACGCACTGACGATCACCACGTCGGCGTTGATCGAACCCCGTTCCCATGCTTGGCGTGACCCGCCATCGAGATAGACCTGCGCGTCCGCCGAATTTGCCAGCTCAATGGGTGGGTCTCGATGCGTTTAGGGGCGCGTCTCGGCCCGTCGAGGTGGGGCTCGAACCTGCGCACGACGAATCGACAAGGCGATGGCCGCGCGCCAGCACAGCAACGATGACCGCTGCAATCACGTAGGCGCTCCATCCGCGGCCGTCGAGCTCAACATGTCCGAGGTTGCGGGGGACGAGGATCTCCAGACAACTTCATCTTGAGGATCTCGACCCGGACGACGATCTGGCATCGTCATGTGTGAAGGACAGACGGCGACCATTGGGCCACGACCGTCAGTGACCGATCACAGCGTCGATGGATCCGCCATCGAATCGTCCACGTCATCGGCAGGGACTGTCCTGCTCGCCGGCATTCGGTGACGGCTGCGCGGCGTTGCACCGGCTCGGGCGCGACATCCTGGTCGCGCCCGAGCCGGCGAGGTCGTGGTCAGGGCAGGATCACGGCCTTCAACGGCTCGCCGCGACCGACGGCGTCGATCGCGGCCTGCGCCTCGTCGAGCGCGAAGCGGTGCGTGACCATCTCGGCGAGTGGGTATCGCCGGTGGACGGCGCGGGTGACCTGGAGCGTCTCGTACATATGCCGCGGTGTCGTGTAGGCCGAGCCGATCACGCGGATGTTGTGGTTGTTCAGGTACCGCGGCTCGACCGGCGACGTCCCGGGCGCGGACCACAGGCCGATGATCACGTACGAGCCGTCGGGTGCGACCAGCGGCAGACCTTCGGTGAACGCGGGCACCCGGCCGGCGGCCTCGATGATGACGTCGGCGCCGCGGCCGTCCGTGATCTCCTTGACCGCCTCGGCCCGCGAGCGCTCGTCGGTCCGGGTCACGTCGATCGTGGTGGTGGCGCCCAGCTTCGTGGCCATTTCCAGCCGGTTGGGCGGTGCGCCGAGAACCGTGACGCTGCTCGCGCCGGCGAGGTGCGCCAGGAGCGTGGCGGCGAGGCCGACCGGGCCGGAGCCCTGCACGAGCACGTGTTGCCCGTACCGGATGCCACCGAGGCGGTTCAGGGCGTGCAGCACCGTCGGCATGGCGCAGCCGAACGCGATCAGGGCCTCGGCGGGGACGTCCGCGGGCACCTTGAAGAACGCCGTGCGGTCCGGCAGCCAGGCGTACTGGGCGTACGTACCCACCGGTGGCTTGTCCGCGTGTTGGTGCAGCTGGAAGGTCACCAGGTTGGGGCACATCGACACGTCTTCGACGACGGTGCAGTAGTAGCAGCGGTAGCAGGGTTGCGCCGGCTGCCAGTAGACGAGGTCGCCTACCGCCACCGGTTCGCCGGCGCTGTCGGTGGTCACCTCGGGGCCGAGTTCCGCGATGCGGCCAATGGCCTCGTGGCCGAGGACCATCGGGTTGGGCAGGGTGATGTCACCGGACTGCAGGTGGTGGTCGGTGCCGCAGACGCCGGACATCTCCACCGACACGATGACCTCGCGGCCAGACGCCGACGGCGTGGGACGCTCCCATATCTCCAGCGGCGCCCCGGGCTTGACGAGGACGGCGCGTTTGACGGTACGCATGATTCTCCAATCGATCGTTCAGCGGGCGTAGCCGCCGTCGGCCATCACCGTTTGTCCGGTGATGAAGGCGGCGTCGTCGCTGGTCAGGAATGCGATGGTGCCGACGAGGTCCGCCGGCAGGCCGTTGCGCTTGATCGCCTGAGCCTGGGCGGCCGCTGCAAGGGCCTCCGGTGGGTGGGCCTGCAACACGCCCGGGGTGATGGTGAGGGTGGGGCCGACCGCGTTGACGGTGATGCCGTACGGGGCGAGGTCGTTGGCCAGGCCTCGGCTGAACCCGATGTTGCCCATCTTGCTGGCCATGTAGTGGGACAGGCCCGGTGCGGCGGTGACGATGGAGTTCGACGTCAGGTTGACGATTCGTCCCCAGCCGCTTGGCTTCATGTTGGGCAGCACGGCCTTAACCATGAGGAATTGCGAGTCGAGGTTGACCGCGAGCACCCGCCGCCACGTCTCGTAGTCGAGCTCGTCGATGTCGCGGAACGGGAAGATGCCGGCGTTGTTGACGAGGATGTCGGCGCGGCCGAGCCGGCGTTCGATCTCGGTGCCGACGGCGGCCGTCTGCTCCGGGTCGGACACGTCGGCGGTCAGCCCGATCGCCGTACGGCCGGCCGCGGTGAGGTGTTCGATGGTCTCCTGCGGGTGTTGCAGGTCGACGGCGACGACGGTCGCCCCCCGTTCGCCTAGGCCGAGGGCAACGGCCTGACCGATGCCACGGCCGGCGCCGGTGACGACGGCGACCCGGCCCGCGTGTGTCTGAAAAGTGGTGGTCACTGGATTGCCTTTCTTTGCCGAATTGACCGGTCGCGGATCACGCGATCGCGCCAGGGAGGTTCCGTCGGCCCGCCTTCAACTGGGCGGTGACCGTCGCGACGCGCCGGCCCTGGTAAAGACCGGCGGCGCGGGCGGTGGCATCGACCGGGATGTCTCCCTGGTTGCCGACGACGTGCGAGGTGCCGTAGGGGTTGCCGTCGTCGAACTTGACGGCGTCGGTGAACCCGGGCGGGACGACGATCCCGCCGAAGTGGTAGACGGAGTTGTAGAGCGCCAGCAGAGTCGATTCCTGGCCGCCGTGGAGCTGCGAGGTCGAGGTGAACCCGCTATAGATCTTGTCGGCCAGCATTCCCCTGACCCACAGGCCGCCGAGGGTGTCGAGGAACTGCTTGAGCTGGCTGGCGACGTTCCCGAAGCGGGTGGGGCTTCCGAAGATGACGCCGTCGGCCCAATGAACGTCGTCCGGCGTCGCCAGCGGCACGTGAGCGGTGGCCGCGGCGTGGGTGGCCCACGGGCGGCTGCTCGCTACCGCCTCGTCGGGCGCCAGCTCGGCGACCCGCAGCAGCCGCACGGTCGCTCCGGCCGTGGCGGCGCCGGCGCCGACGGCCTCGGCGAGTTGGTGCACAGTCCCGGTGGATGAGTAGTAGATGACGGCGATGTTCACGTCGGCGGACAAGGGAGAGCCCTCCTTCGGGAGGCGGAAACGGTCGGGTTTCATGACGCTGGATCGAGCGTCGCCAGCAGGTCGCACCGCGACATCAGCAGGAATCCCCAGGCGTCCGTGACGGACGGCTCCCCACGGCTCCGACCGGCGTGGGACCTACTCCCCATACGAGTGGCCGCAGTGGCCGGTATCGGCCCCGACGCGAGGTTTCGGCCCCTCGGCGTCGACCCGGTTCAGAGGCGGAGTCACCGCGGGCCATGCCAACCTTGAGGCGTGGAAAGCGCCCTCGTCAGCCCGGTATTCGTCGGTCGGGCAAAGGAGCTGGGCGAGCTGCGGCGGGCCGCGTCGGCGGTGGAGCAGGGCGACGGCCAGTTCATCCTCGTGCGGGGCGAGGCTGGGGTCGGAAAGAGTCGGCTGGTCGAGGAGTTCGTCAACGGCCTGGATCCCGAGCAAGCGGTGACCGCACGCGGGCGCGGTGTCGAGATCGACGGAGACAGCTTCCCCTTCGCACCGTTCACCGCGGTCCTGCGGGCGTTCCGCCGACGGCTCCCCGACGAGGTCGACGCCGCGATCCAGGGCCAGGAGGCCCTACTGGCACGGATCGTGCCGGAGTTGGTGACGAACGGCACCGAGCTCGACCGGCACGGGGATGAGGCTGCCCACCTCTACGAGATCGTCGCGCGACTACTGGAACGGCTAGCGTTCCACCGGCTGCTCGTGGTGATCATCGAGGACCTGCACTGGGCGGACGCGGCGTCGCGGCAACTGCTCGAGTACCTCGTCCGTACCCCGCGTTCCGGGCGGCTCCTGATCATCGCGACCTACCGCACCGACGACATCCATCGCCGGCATCCGCTGCGGCCGTTCCTGGCCGAGATGGACCGGCTGCGGACGGTCCACCGGATCGAGGTCGCCCGGTTCGACCGGGTGGAGGTGGCGAACCAACTCGTCGGGCTGCTCGGCGGCCTACCGGAACCGGCCGTGCTCGACGAGATCTTCCACCGGTCGGACGGCAACGCGTTCTTCGTCGAGGAACTCGCCCGGCTGCACCGGGAACAGGCGGGCCTGGGATTGGACGACCTGCGCGACGTCCTGCTCGCCCGGCTGGACGCGCTCCCTGAGCCGAGCCAACGGATCGCCCAGGTGACGTCACAGAGCGGCGCCGTGATCGGATATCCGTTGCTGCGGGCGGTGGCCGGGCTCTCCGAGGACGAGCTGACCGACGGGCTCCGGGCGATCATGATCCCGCAGATCCTCGTACCTGAACCCGACGGCTCGTCCTACCGGTTCCGGCACTCGCTGGTGCGCCAGGCGGTCGGCGAAAGCCTGTTACCGGGGGAACGGGCCCGGATCAACCGGCGGTTCGCCGAGGTGCTGGAGGCCGACCCTACGTTCGTGCCGGGCGACGAGCTCACCGGCCGCCTCGCCCAGCACTGGTACGCCGCACACGACGCCGTCAAGGCACTGCGGATGAGCGTGGCCGCCGCGGACGTCGCGGGAAGCCGCTACGCCCACATCGAGCAGCAGCGGATGCTGGAACGCGCGCTCGAACTATGGGACCAGGTGCCGGACGACGTACGGTCGAGCCTGCCAGCGGTGCACGTCGCCGACAGGCTGTGGCGCGAGAACCGCAAGCCCGCCGAAGCCGGTCCGGACCGCTTGGACCTGCTGGCCACCGCGGTCGACGCCGCCCGCTGCGGCGGAAACCTCGAGCGGGCCCTGCACCTGACCGGGACCGCGCTGGAGTCGATGTCGGCCAGCCCTGGGTCACCGTCCAACCGGGCCGCGTGGTTCTGGGTCCGCCGTTCCCAAGTGATCCAGGACCTGAATCTCGGCGACGGTTGGCAGGAGCTGCAGCAGGCGCAAGAGGCCCTCCGCGACCTGCCACCATCGTTCCTGCACGCATCGTTGCTTACCTACATCGCGAACTGGAGTGGACGGCATCAACCGGGGCCGGAGAGCCTCGCGATCGCCGAGCGGGCCGTCGACGTTGCTACCGAGATCGGCACGGAGAAGACGGAGTTACGCGCCAGGATCATCCGATCCTGGCTGCGCGCCGAGTCCGATCTGGACGGTACGAGCGTCGCCGAACTGTACGAGGTGCGGCAGCGGGCTGAGACACTCGGCCTGACCGACATCATCGGGCGCGCCAACCAGAACCTGCCCTGGGTCGTGGAGGGAATGGGCAGATCGGCCGAGGCCATCACCGCGGCGCGCCACGGCATCGAGGTATGCCGGGAACGCGGCATGGCCGACGCCGAGGCGTGGGTACGCATCAACCTTGCGGTGTCCCTGTTCGCGGTGGGCGACTGGGTGGAGTCCGAGGCGGAGCTCGACCGGGCGGCGGTGGTGGCCCGGTCGCACAAGCCCCTCGGCACCGTCATGAGCCGGCGCGCGTACAGCCTGCTGCTGCGGGGACATCCCGAACCGGCCGCGGAGCAGGTGGCACTCGCCCGCGAGCTGCTGGGCAGCCGGGACCTCCAGCCGCAGCTGCTGATCCCCCTCACGCACTACGGCATCGCGGTCGAGGCCGGGCGCAACCACCTCGACGTGGCTCGGGCGGAGTTCCTCCGTGCTGACGCCGACGGATTGACGACGGGGCCGGTGCGGTACGCGTTGCCGATGCTCTGCACCGCCGCCCGGATCGAGGCGGAGGCGGCACCGGCAGGCGGGCGATCAACGCCCGTTCTGGAGGCCGTGCGGCGCGCCGCCGATCAGCTTGAGACCGTGTTCCCGGTCTCCCGCGCGTTCGCCTCGCTGTTGCGGGCCGAGCTGGGGCGGGCGGGCGGGCTGGACGATCCCCAGCCATGGGCGGCCGCCGTCGCGGCGTTCGAGCCCTTGAACCGTCCCTACGAGCTCGCTGTCGCGTTGCTGGGGCAAGGCAGGGCCCTGCTAACGAGCGATCAGGGGCGTCAGGTGGACGACACCCGGTTGGCGCGCGCGTACGCCATCGCCAGCTCGTTGGGCGCCGCGCCGCTCGTCGCCGACATCGCCGCACTCACCGGCGGAACGGGCATCCCGGCGCTGCCATCGTCCGAGCCACCGCCCGGTGACCTGGCGTCCTTCGGCCTCACCGCCCGCGAGGTCGATGTGCTGCGACTGGTCGCGCGCGGCTACAGCAACCTACGCATCGCGAACGAGCTCTACATCTCGCAGAAGACGACCAGCAACCACATCACCCATATCCTCGCCAAACTGCGCGCGTCCAGCCGGACAGAAGCCGTTGCGATCGCGCACCGGCATGGCCTTCCGGTGGCACGCTGAGCCATCGACCGGCGGTCTCGGAGAACTGCCGTCCGGCGCCCTCGTGGATGGGACGATCGAACCAGCACCTAGTTGCCGAGGCATCACTTCAGCCGTCACTGCAACCGCGGGAGTTCACGGTGGCCACCATCCTTATCACCGGTGCCAACAAGGGCCTGGGCTTCCAGACCGCCCTACAGCTCGTGGCCGCCGGGCACCAGGTGTACGCCTGCGCACGCGACGCCGAACGTGGGCGCCGAGCCGCCGACGAACTCAATGCAAGCTTCATGCTGCTCGACGTGACCGACGATGCCTCCGTGGCGGCGGCCGCCGAGAAAGTGGATGCCGACGGCGGGCTGGACGTCTTGGTAAACAACGCCGGCATCGAACCGCGCCAAGCCGACGGTGGCTTCATTCCGGCCGCCGAGGTCACCGCTGACCTCGCCCGCCGTGTCTTCGAAACCAACGTGTTCGGGCACATTCGGATGATGCACGCGTTCCTGCCCCTGCTGGAACGTTCCGCCGCCCCGGTTGTGGTCAATGTCAGCAGCGGCGCGTCGCTGTTACGCGAACTTAGTGACCCCGAAAATCCGGCGCACCTCTATCCGGACATCACCTATCCGGCGTCCAAAGCCGCCGTCACTACGCTGACCGTCCAGTATGCCAAGGCGTACCCTGGCATGCGGATCAACGCCGTAGATCCCGGCTTCACCGCCACCGATCTCAATTTCCACGCCGGCCACCAGTCCATTGAGCAGGGCGCGGAGATCATCGTACGGATGGCCCAGATCGGTCCGGACGGTCCCAGCGGCGGGTTCTTCGACGCCCGAGGGGTTGTCCCCTGGTGACCCGCGCCCAACCTGAACCTCGTGTTAAGCCGTCGGCTACTTTCCCGTGTTCGGATGGGCCCGAGCCTCCAAGACGCTACGCACCCCAGCAATCCAGCGACCACACTCCGGCGGATGGCCTGCCAGCCTGGGTGCGGCTTCCCGGCGCGAGCGAGAAAATGACAGAGGTGTGCCGGAAAGTCGCGGGCCTCGATCACCCGCGGCGAAGTGGTCTCGACGTGGCGGTGCGTCGGCGATGTCCGGAACCGTTGTCAAGGTGCGCAATCCAGGCCGGGTGGCGTGGTCCGCCGCCGTAGCGGTGGTCCTAGTCGGTTGCCACTCCGAGTCGCCCGACACCGACCCATCCCCATTTCCACCATGCGGGCTTCCGCGGCTGCCGCGTACGGGCCGGACCTTCCACATCGAGCCGTCGGGACGCCGCCTGGCCACTGGCGCTCAACCAGCCGAGTTGACGATCGCGGGGCCGGCTTCCGAGTTGTACCTGCTGCTGTGGAACCGCACCGGGACCGAAGATGTCGAACTTAGCGGCGACGAAACCGTCCTGGACCTCTGGCGGGCACGGGCCAAGGTCACCTGGAGCTGATCAGCGACTCGACGCTCTCTGCAAGACGCAGGCCCGCAACGCACTTCGTCATAGGCATCGGCCTCGCCACGATCCCGTCGTCACGCTGGCTCGCGGACCCCGGCAGTGCCGTCGCCATCATCCGGTAACGGCTCGATGGGCGCTGCGGGCAGGTCACGAGCGGCGTCGGGTAAGAGCTCTGCCGCGTCGTCGGGTGCGGGTTCGCCTGGGTCGATCGGTGGGTACCGGTCGGGGTCAAGGTTCGGCAGCGTCATCAGCCGAGTATCGGTCAGCCCTGGCCCGCGTTCAGGATTCACGCGCCGGTGCGGGCCAACCCTTGCAAGTTGATTGCCGGACCTTCCCGCGGCATCCGAGGAACGAAGTGGCGCCTTCCGCCGCCCTATTCAGCGGTCGATGCCATGCCACGTAATGCTTGCCCAAGCCTGAAAATCTAGCGAATTGGTCGTGCATGGGGTCCGCGTGCCGCCGGTTGGCGCGCGGACCCCATGCCTGCTGTCGGTCTGTTACTGGTTGAGAGGAAGAGCGAGGTCGGTGACGGTCCAGCCGTTGGCGAAGGATCCGAGGCGCCAGGCTGCTCCGTTCGTCAGAGAGATGGCGTACAGCGAGCTTCGACCTTGGGTGTTCAAGGCGGCGAAGCCGCGCAGGTCGACGGCCTTGCCGCCGCGCAGGGTCGAGTAGATGTCGAATCCGGCGTGGATGCCGGCGTCGACGCCGAGCTTGCCGACGAAGGCGAGTTGTCCCGAGTTCGCGGGAGACTGCAGGGCGACCTGGTCGAGGTTGGTGTCGATGTCGTACAGGACGGTGCCGGTGTCGGGGTTGAGGTCGTTGTTGGTGTAGGCGGCGCCGGTCAGGCCGGCGGCCGCGCCGGGGGTAGGCGGGTAGGTCAGGGTGGTGTCGTTGGTGGTCGTTCCGCCGACCACGTCGTGGCGCAGGTTCTGACCGGTGTTGCTGATCACGCGGAGCCGGTCGGCGGCCGGGTTGAAGTCGACGCCGAAGGACGTGCCGGACAGCCCGACCGTGAGCTGGCTGACTTTCGACGCCGTGGCGTTGCCGACGGACAGGAGGTAGACGCCTCCGGCGTTGCCGACGCCGTAGAGACGGCTGTTCTGGACCCGGTAGTCGATGCCGATCAGGCGGTTGTCGCCTTGCAGGCCCCGTACCCGACCGATCGACGCGGCCCGTTCGGGACGGCCTCTATCGCGTTTGGAGCGGGCCATCTGCCCATCTCCTAGGCATCATGAATCACGTAAAACAGTCATAACGCGCAAATATGTATAAATCATCAAGCTGAACCGCGGCTTCGCTGCCCCACGCGACGGCTGCACCCGTGATCGGAGGGGTCTACTTACGACCTTCGGTCATATTGCTCGGAGCCCGGCCCGCAGAGCGCGCGACTCGCACTGACCACCACACCAGCGGCGCCTGAAGCGGCAGCCTGGCGTAGGCGACCGCGCGCGGGAGCGGCCGACGCCGCCGCCAGTCGATCGCCATCTTGACGTTGGCCGGGAACACGGCGACGAACAGCGCCGCAGCGGCCAGCCCGCCTACCGCGCGGGACGGCCGGCAGGCGACCGCGCCCGCGACCGCCAGTTCGGCGGCGCCGCTCGCATAGGTCCACGCCCGCGCCGGCCCGGGAAGCCGGCGCGGGACGATGCTGTCGTACGGTCGCGGCGCGGCGAAGTGGGTCAGGCCCGCCACCCCGAGCAACAGGGCCAACGCGAACGCGTCACGGTCATTAGGTGCCATGCCCGAGTATCACCTGACGGACACGCGTGAAACCCGCCGCACCGAGCAGGAACCGTGGGCCGGTTGCATCGACGCCACAATCTCCATGAACCTTCCCTGGCAGGACACCACGGCGAAGGCGACGGCTCCTGCGGCTGCTGAGGTAAGGCCGGCCTAGCTCAACGGGAGCGCAGAATTTCCACCAGCTGCCCACCCAGCAACCCCCTACGGCGCAGTCAATCGCCCACCTGCACGTCCGTGGACAAGGACAACCGCCTAGACGGTGCGCAGCTTGTGGGAACGAGCCGAGTCGCGTGCAGGGCGCGTCTCCGGCGGTCCGGGTGATTCGAACCTGCGCGCTCCGTGGCTCGGCATAGGTCGCCTAGGAAACCCGGCGCTGGCCGGCTCTGCCGCGGTGTCGCCGCGATCAACGCGGCTTCTCGCGCCGATCGCGACAGGACCGGCGATCGGCGCCGGCGACGGCGCGCACGCGTGGCCGCGCCTAGCAATGAACCTCGCCCGTGGTCGCGCCGCCGCCCAAAATCTGATCGAATCATCCTGAATGGATGCCAAGCTCGGACACCAGAATCGGTTCAGGTGGGTGCAGCAGCGCGGTGCCGATGCGCAGCCGCTCGGCCGCTCAGCGGTGGGCCGTGCCCCCACGCCGTGCGGCCGCTGCCCGCGGACCGCTCGCTGCCTACCCCCGCCACCAGCGCGCGATGTGTCAGTCGCCCGCGACGCCCGTTCGCGGCCTAGTCTCACGGCGCGAGGGTACGCAGGACGCAGAACTCGTTGCCTTCCGGATCTGCCATGACCTCCCAGTTCTGGTCGGAGCCCTGGCCCACGTTCGCCATGGTGGCGCCGAGACCGAGCAATCTGGTCACCTCGTTCTGGGTGCTGCGGTCGATCGGGCTGATGTCGAGGTGAAGCCGGTTCTTCACTGCCTTGCCCTCGGGCACGCGGACGAACAGCACTGTGGGCGCCAACTGGCGGGCCCGGACCTCTTCGACGGTCGGCACCCAGGAGCCGATCTCGACCTTGCCCCCGCTTCGCTCGATCACCTTGAAGTCCAGGACCTCGCACCAGAACGCGGCGAGCCTCTCCGGATCGTGGCAGTCGACGGCCAACTCGGTGAACCTACTTGTCACGACTCTCCTTGATAGTTGGCTGCGCCGAACCACCGTGGCAGGTGTTCGCGCAGGTTTTGCTGGTCGTGGCCGACCCAGGCCACGTGGCCGTCCGGTCGCAGCAGCACGGCCGGGGCATCCAGGCCCTCGCTGAGGTCGACGACGTGGTCGACCCGATCCGTCCACCCCGCGGCTGACAACTGCCCGGTCTGGTCGAGCAGCAGCCCACGACCGGTGTGCATCAGGTCGTAGAGGTGCCCGCGCTTGAGACGCACGTTCCGCAGCCGTCGGCCGAGCAGGTCGTGGCCGACGCCGAAGTCGTAGCGAACCCCGATCGCGGTGACTTTCTCGATCAGGTGCCTGTTCACCTCGTCGAAGTCCATCAGTTCGGACACCAGCCGGCGCACGGCCTGGGGGCCTGGTTCGGTGGACATCAGCTGGATCTGGGCGCGGGTGTTGTCGAGCACGGCGGCGGCCACCGGGTGCCGTTCGGTGTGGTAGCTGTCCAGCAGCCCGTCCGGCGCCCAGCCGCCCAGCGCGGCGGCCAGTTTCCAGCCGAGGTTGAACGCGTCCTGGATGCCGAGGTTGAGGCCCTGGCCGCCGGTCGGCGGGTGGATGTGTGCCGCGTCGCCGGCGAGCAGCACCCGGCCGACCCGGTATTGCTCGGCCAGCCGGGTGGCGTCACCGAACCGGGACAGGAACCGCGGCGAGTGCACGCCGAAGTCGGTGCCGGCCAGCGCCCGCAGCCGTTGCCGGACCTCCTCAAGGGTCGGCGGAACCGTGCGATCCTCGACCACCCCCTCGGCGGGCACCACAACGCGGTACACCCCTTCGCCGAAAGGCGTGACGCCGAACCGCGTGTGGGTCTGGCGGACCTGCGCCACCACGGCAGCCACCTCCTCCGCCGGCACGGCCACCTCCATGTGGCCCAGCAGCGTCTGCACCCTGGCGGGCTCACCAGGAAAGCCGACGCCGAGCAGCTTGCGAATCGTGCTGCGGCCACCGTCACAACCCACCAGGTAGCGCGCCCGAAGCTGCGTGCCGTCGGCCAGCTCGGCGCTTACCCCTTGGTCGTCCTGGCTCAGCCCGACCACCGCACTGCCGCGCCGGATCTCGGCGCCGAGCTCGCCGGCGCGTTCGGCCAGCAGGCGGTCGATCGTCGTTTGTGGAATACCGAGGATGTACGCATGTGCGGTGTCCGGCAGGTCGGGCGACGGCTTGAGGATGCCGGCGAACAGGCCGCCCACGGGGTACTGCTGACCGTGCGTCAGGAACCGGTCCAGCAGTCCGCGCTGGTCCATCACCTCGATGCTGCGCACGTGCAGACCGAGCGCGCGAACCTGCCGGGTCGGCTCCGGCTCCTTCTCGATCACGACCACGCGTACGCCGTGCAGTCGCAACTCACTGGCCAGCATCAAGCCGGTCGGTCCGCCGCCGGCAACGATCACGTCAAACATCAATCACCCAATCAACCAAGTGTTCGTCGTACGGGCGCAACCGGTCACGCCGGACCGGTGCCCGGGGCCGGCACAGCCTTCTCGGCGGCGCGACTGACCGCTTCCCAGCCGGCCCAGGTGTCCATGCGTCGCCTGGAGATGTCGAAGGCCAGGTCATAGACCATGCTGCCGAGAAGCAGACGTAGCGGCGGGGTATCACTGTCGACCAGCGTCATCAGCGCATCCGCGGCCAACCGGGGTTCGCTGTCGATGGATCCTTCGGCCCACTGCTTGGCCAACTCCGCGCGCAGCGGGTCGTACACCGAGTTCGGCGTGGTCGCTCGGCTGTTCGTGTAGAGGTCGGTCCAGTACCCGCCGGGCTGGACGATGGTGACCTTGACGCCGAACTCGGCGGCCTCGGCGGCCAGTGCCTCGCTGAGGCCCTCCAGCGCGAACTTGCTCGCGCTGTAGAGCCCCGTGCTGGGAAAGCCTCCGAGCGCGCCGATGCTGGAGATCTGCACGATGTGCCCGCTGCCCTGGTCCCGCAGACGCGGCAGGACGGCCTGGCTCACCCACAGCGCGCCGAAGAAGTTGAGGTCGAGCTGCGCGCGGGCCTCGGCCTCGGTGAACTCCTCCACCATGCCGGTGAACAGCGCCCCGGCGTTGTTCACCACGACGTCGAGCCGGCCGAACTCCGCGACCGCTCGGTCGACCACGTCGAAGACCGCCGAACGGTCGGTGACGTCGAGCGGCAACGCCAACAGCCGATCCGGGTGTTGGGCCGCGAGATCGCCCAGCGGTGACACGTCCCGGGCCGCCCCGACGACCCGGTCTCCGGCGGCGAGCGCGCCCTCCGTGAACGCGCGGCCGAGGCCACGGCTGGCCCCGGTGACGAACCAGACCCTGTCTGACATTTCATCGTTTCCCTTCTACGTCGAACGCTGCCGGTGCGGCGCGAAATGTTGCTCGGCCGCTTGTGGCGACACGCTACGTGCCGTGCAGTTTGACTGTCAACACGACACGTGCCGTTTCCTGCTAGAGTCGCTGACGTGCCCACCACGCCGAACCCCCTGCGCCGCAACGAGGCCAGTCGCCGGGCCATCCTGGACGCGGCGCTGCGGCTATGCGCCGAGAATGGCTACGGACGGCTCACGATCGAGGCCATCGCGGCCGGCGCCGGCGTCAGCAAGAAGACGATCTACCGATGGTGGCCCTCCAAGGGAGCCGTCGTCCTGGACGCCGTCGACGACCTGGCATCGACGGTCGCCGACCACCCATACACCGGCGACCTCGCCGCGGACCTCCGCACACAGATGGCGGCGGTCATCGCTCTACTCACGCCAGCGAGCACGTCCGCCGTCGTCGGTCTGATCGCCGAGGCCCTGCACGACGACGCGCTGGGAGACGATCTACGAGAGCGGCTGGTCCGGCCACGCATCGACGCATTCAACAGGCGCATGCACCAGGCGCAGCGTGACGGTCAGCTCGCCGCCGACGCCGATCTGGACGTCGCCGTCGATCTGGTCTACGGGCCCCTCTATCACCGGCTCGTCTTTCACCTCGGCATGCCCAACGCCGAGCAGCTCCACACGCTCGTGGCACACGCCCTCCGCGCATTCGTCCCGGCCCCACAGGACAACGACGCCAATGCACCACCGACGAGCTGAGTTCTCTGCCCAAAGCTGGGTTCCACCGGCACCGACCTGGCGACGGACTCGTCCCTGTTGCCGGGGCGCCGGTGCGTGGCCGGTCGTAGAGCCGGGGTCATGTTGTCAGCCCCGACGTAGACGTCCGTGAGCAGGGGCAACCGCCCAGACGGTGCGCAGTTGAGAGCTGTATCCCGCTAGGGGTACAGCTCCAAACTGCGCACGAGTTCTCTCACCGGAACGAGCAGCTCGAGCGCAGGGGCTACAACCGCTAGCTGGGCAACCGCCAGGACGCGCTGACGATCGCCAGGTCAGCGTTGATCGGATTCCGTTCCCATGCTTGGCGTGACCCGCCCTCGATTCGAGCCTGCACGAGCTCGATCGCGACAGTCAGCTGACCAGCAGATACCTAAGCAGGCGGGCCGCGTTTGCGGGCGCGTCTGCCTCGACCGGGGTGGATCGAACCTGCGCGCCACGATCGAGCCCTACCGGTGCGGAGCCTTCAGCCGGCGGTCCGGTCGTCGGGGTGGTGGCCGCTTTCCGGGAAGTCGCGTTCGCTCATGCGGGTAGCTGTCGTCGCGGCGGGGTCGGTGTCCGACGGCAATGCGGTCCGGTCGGTCACAGCCCAAGCGGTGGAAACACCAACCCGCCTAAATGGATGGTGTGGCGCCGCAGCGAACCCCACGATCGCTTGAGCGATCACGGGGGCGAGATGCAGGAGGCCGCGCTCGCCAAAATCGACGGCCCGACTCTCCCGGCGATGAGTTGCGCGAGCTGACCGAGTAAGCCGTCATGGTCTGTCTCTCGAGCGACGACGGCACCCGCCGCGGCTTCGACACGGATTTCTTTGCCGTGACGTCTGCTGCAGGCCGATGACCCTAACCGTTTGAGGCAATCGCGACGGCCGCCATCGACGAGCTTCACGCAGGGAATTCACCGTGATTATCTATGCCGACCGACGGCTCGTCGTCTGCTAGGCGGCGACCCGACGGACCGTTCCACCAGGTCCGACTGCAAACCGTTCGCGACGGCCGACGGCGACCGGCGGCCGACGATCGCCGGTGCTTCACGCACGAGCTCGTCGTTCGTGAGGGCGTCCACCATGAACAGGGCGAAGTCCACCCGGCGGGTCAGGTTGGTCTTGAGGATGGGGTCACCTACGTGTCGGCTCCACACAGGCAGGCCCTGGCTTTCGCCCTCCTCCAGGTCGCTGCCGCGCACGACGGTCCATCTGGTATCGCTGGCGAAGATCCGTCGGCAGGCTTCGACCTGATCGTCGAGGTCGGCGAAACGGGCGAGTTTCGCGAGCGGGCCGGCGATCTTCACGAGCGCTTTGAGTTTCCAGGAGTACCGATCCCGGCCGTCGCAGGTGATATGCCATCCGGACGAGAACACGAGGCGTGCTGCGGGCGGAGCATGGTCGAGCACGGCCTGGGCCGTTCCCGTCGAGTAACCGTGCACGCCGCGCGGGACCAACACGGTTAAAACGCCGTCGCACCCGGCAACTGCGCGCTTGATGACCTCTCGGTCGTCGGTCGCTCCCGCGAGGACGGTGATGCGCCCCTTGAACGCGTCGAGCTTGGCCACGCTGGCTTCTCGGCACACACCGACAACCTCGTACCCGCGATCGAGGGCGTGCTTGACCATGTACTGGCCGAGCTTTCCGGACGCCCCGACGATGCAGATCTTCAAGTCCTTCATGTCTTCGCTCCTCGCGCTTCCAGGGTTTCGGTAAGGAAGGTCGCGGGCGCCGGCGTCGGTGCGCTCATCGCGTCGAAACGATCACGGGCTGCTCGCCCGGATCAGTACCTCCGGTGTCGAGCCGGAACGGCGGGTAGACGTCGGTCATGAGCGACGTGTACGCGGCCACCCGCAGCACCCACCGGTTGAGGCCAAGGATCAAGCTGTACAGGCCGGCGGGATAGCGTCCGGTCACCGCCAGCGCGATCGCGGCGATGAGGACCAGGAGCCCGATGAGGCCGCTGCTGGCCCACGTGTAGTTCTGCGTGTCGGAGCGGGTGGCGAGCCAGGTGCCGCCGCCGGCGAAGAACGCGACGATCAGGTAATGCGGGATGGCCAGCAGCCACCACTTGACCAGGACCAGGCCGCGGGAGAGATGTTCGGGGTAGGGCACGTGCAGTTGGGCGGGGTAGTCGGGTACCTCAGCCAGTGTGAACGGCGGATACCGGTCGGTGCCCAGGGCACTGTAGGCGTAGTAGTTGGCGCGCCAGGTCCACCGCATGACGCCGAGATTGAAGTCGAAGAGCGGCCGGGGGTAGCGGCCGGTGAACAGGATCGCGAAGAACGCCACCACGGAGAGCACGACGAACGCGATCCACAGGAAGACGAGGGTGACGTAATGCGGGATGATCAGTACCCATTTCACCAGCCACAGCCAACGTGACAGATGTGGATCCATACGCGCGTCCACGCGTACCGGATAACTGATTGCTGCGGCCATGATGGTTCGCCTTCCACCGGCGGCTGTCGTCGCCAGGTATGGGCACGGCGTAAGACCGGTCACCCGATGGGTGACATCGATGACGATCCTGGGAACGGATCGCCTGCCAACGCTCGGCCCTCAAACTGGAGGTGGTCCCTATGGGACTGCCGAGGTTCTGGGCAGCACGCCCGGTGGGCGCTGGCCCGCCAACGAACTGACGAACTGATCCGGGAACGACCCTACGCGCAATCGGCGCGGTCACGGGTAATCCGACGGGGGTAACTACGGTTCAGCGGCAATGCGGGCGCCGACGAGTCACTTCCACTGACCAGAGGCGTAGGCTGCGGCCGTCGCCCGGATCCCCGATGGCGTGATAGTCCGCTGTCAGCGGACGCGCCCACGGAGGTCGAGAGTTCCATCCCCGGTCGGCTTCAAAGTTTCGAGCTACTTTCCCGACGCGCCAACGCGTCGCGGGATTCAGCGTGTGCCCACTGTGCACTGACGCGACGCTAGCTCAGCAGAGGAGAACGACCGTGCCCATGCACGCCCAACCTAAAAGCGGCATTGACGCCGAGCAGATCGATCGGGGTCCGCCAACCCAACACCGCGCAGCGGCCAAGCTCTTATGATCATCGTCGAGCGGCTCACGAAGAAATACGGCGGGTTCACTGCGGTCGACGACGTCAGCTTCGTCGCGAGGCCCGGTCGGGTGACCGGTTTCCTCGGTCCGAACGGCGCCGGCAAGTCGACCACGATGCGGATGATGGTCGCCCTCACCGCACCCACCTCGGGAAGCGCCACCGTCCTCGGACGCCGGTTCGCGGACCTGCCCAACCCCGGGCTCGAGGTCGGCGTGCTCCTGGACGCCTCCGCACAGCACGCCGGTCGCACCGGCCGGGAGATCCTCGCCATCGCGCAACAGACGCTCGGGCTGCCGGTCGCCCGCCTGCGCGAGATGACCGACCTGGTCAGCCTCACCGACGCCGAGGCGGACCGACGCGTCGGCAACTACTCGCTCGGCATGCGACAGCGGCTCGGCATCGCCACCGCCCTGATCGGCGACCCGGAAGTGCTGATCCTCGACGAGCCCGCCAACGGCCTCGACCCGGCCGGCATCCGCTGGATGCGGGACCTGCTGCGCGGCCACGCGGACCGGGGCGGCACTGTCCTGCTCTCCTCACACCTGCTCAACGAGATCGAGGTCATCGCCGACGACATCGTGATGATCGGCAACGGCCGGATCGTCTCGCAGGGCGCGAAGACCGATCTCCTGCACGCCGCGGGCACCGTCGTGCGCGCCGAGGACCTGAACGCACTCGATCGGGCCCTGGCCGCGTGGGGTCTGGAGGTGCGCCCGTCCGAGGACGGTGCACTGCATACCGATGCCGACGCCGTACTCGTCGGGAAAGTCGCCTTGAACGCCGGCATCGCCCTCACCGAACTGCGGGCCGCCCACGGCGCAGGCCTCGAGGAGATGTTCCTTGAGCTCACCGCCGGCACCCAGCGCGAAGGGGCAGCGGCATGACCACCACCGCGATCCCGTACGTACGGCCACCCCGCCCTGCCGTACACCCGGCGCCTCTGTCCCGACTGATCCGGGTCGAGCGGCGCAAGATGTTCAACACCCGCTCCGGCTTCTGGCTGATCGCCAGCATCGTCATCGCGACCGCGCTCGCGACCATCGCGGTCATCCTGTTCGCCCCAGACAGCGAGCTGACCTACTCGACGTACATCCAGGCGATCCGTCTCCCGATCGCTGTGATCCTGCCGATCATCGCGATCCTGTCGGTCACCAGCGAGTGGAGCCAGCGCACCGGGCTGACCACCTTCACCCTCGTGCCGCGCCGGCGCCGAATCATCGCGGCGAAGGCGATCTCATCGGTCGCCATCGGCGTCCTCGCCGTCCTGGTCGCCCTGGCGATCGGAGCTCTGGGCAACCTGGCCGGCGCCGGAATCACCGGCACCCCATTGGTGTGGAACGCATCGCCTCTCGAATGCCTGCACTTCGTCGTCGGCAGCATCCTGAACCTGATGATCGGGTTCATGCTCGGCGTGCTCATCCGCGCCTCGATCGGCGCGGTCGTGGCGTACTTCCTCTACCAGTTCCTGCTGCCCGGCATCCTGGGCCTGCTCGCCTCCAGCCAGAACTGGTTCCAGGACCTCCAACCCTGGATCGACCTGCAGTACGCCCAAAGCCGCCTGCACCTGTTCGACGGCCCCCTCACCGGTGAGCAATGGGCCAACATCGCCGTCACCGGCGCGATCTGGCTCCTCATCCCGCTGACGATCGGGCTCAGGTTCGTCGTCCGGTCCGAGGTCAAGTAACGCCGTCGCACGCTCAGATCGGAGACCGACATGACCATGACCGCCGCTCGACCCCCCACCGCAACGCCACCAGCCCCGATGACCTCGCTGAGGCGAACCGCGCTGGCCGCGGGGGTCCTCTACCTGCTCACCTTCGTCTCGATCCCGATCCTTTTCCTGTACGGCCCGGTGAAGGAAGCGAACTTCGTCCTCGGTCCGGGCTCGGACACCTCGTGACCCTGCGCAGGGACGGAGCCGGAGCCGACGCACTGGTCACCACCCAGGCCCTGGTCGCCTTGCACGACTGGATCTTCGTGCTCGGACCGGGCTTCATCCCCGCCGTGAACGCCCTGCTGCTGGGCACCCTGCTCTACCGCTCCCGCCTCGTGCCGCGCGGCCTTCCGCTGCTCGGCTTCGCCGGCGCGGCCCTGCTCGTCATCTCGGTCGCCATCACCCGGTTCACCGCCGGCGATCTGTCCGGGCCGGTACCGCTGTTCGCCATCCCGATCGCGCTGTGGGAGTTCTCGCTCGGCGTCTACCTGGTCGTCAAGGGCTTCAAGTCCTCCACCATCACCACAGGTGCGTGGTCGCCCAAGGAGGCGTAACGTCTGCCTCGTCGCCCTAGTCCCCGGTGGCGTGCCGATCCGCCAACCCGCGGACCGCACCCTTCCAGCGGTTGAGGTCTCATGAGCGGGCGACTCGATTTTCGACGGTCGTGACGGGGCTGCCCTTTGGGTTCAACGGCTCCAGCCGCTCTTTGAAAGGAACCCCGTGCCGACTGATCGAACCGTCCGCCGTTCCCGACTGCGATCGCTCGCCCTCGTCGCCATCTTGACGGTTGTCACCGCCGTCGTCCCCGGCCAGGCCGCGTCGGCGGACACCAGCGCGGCAAGCCATCAAACCAAGCCGACCGTCGTACTCGTACACGGCGCCTGGGCCGACGGCTCCTCTTGGAACGCCGTCGTGCAACGCTTGCACCGCGCCGGCTACCCGGTCCGCGTGCCACCCAACCCGCTACGGAGCCTGCCCGGCGACTCCGCCACGGTAGCCAGCTTCCTGTCCACCATCACCGGACCGATCATCCTTGTTGGACACTCCTACGGCGGCGCCGTCATCAGCAACAGCGCCACCGGCAACACCAACGTCAAGGCGCTGGTGTACGTGGACGCGTTCGCACCGGCCGCAGGCGAGACCATCTTCCCGCTCAGCGGCGCCGACTCCGCCCTGGCCGTCGACCCGACGACTGTGTTCGACTTCGTGCCCTACCCTGGCGCACCGGCCGGCGACGTCGACCTCTATCTCAAGCGCAGCGTGTTCCTGACGTCCTTCGCCAACGGTGTCGCGCCCGACACCGCCGCGCTGCTCTACGCCACCCAACGCCCGATCGCCTTCAGCGCGGGCAACGAGCCCTCCGGCACCCCGGCCTGGAACACGATCCCGTCCTGGTACCTGGTCGGCACCCAAGACAAGATCATCACCCCGGCGCAGCAACGGTTCATGGCCCAACGCGCCGGCGCCCACACGGTGCAGGTACGAGGCGGCCACCTGACCCCGGTCTCCCACCCCGGCGCCGTCGCCAAGCTCATCACCACCGCGGCACGCGCGACCGCCTGACCGCCTCACCGGTCGCCTGCCGGCCGCGGTTCGCGGTCGACGGGCGACCGGGGAGGCCCCGGCACCAATTCGCCGAGGAGTGCGTGATGGACCTACAACTGTCGGGCAAGGTCGCGGTCGTCACCGGCGCCAGCAGAGGAATCGGCCTGGCCGTAACCCGGGCACTGGCCGCGGAAGGCGTCCGCGTCACGGCCGGCGCCCGGCAACCGACCGATGAACTGACGCAACTGGCAAGCACGTACCAGGTCCACCCGGTGACCGTGGACCTTGGCACTCCCGACGGCCCGGCCCGGCTCGTCGACGAAGCGGTCGCCGCTTTCGGTGGCCTCGACATCGTGGTCAACAACGTCGGCGCCGCGCGACCACGCGTGGACGGATTCCTGTCGGTCACCGACGAGGACTGGCTCTCGACCCTGACGATCAACTTCCTCGCCGCGGTACGAACCACCAGGGCCGCGCTGCCCCACCTCTACGCCCGAGGTGGTGGCTCGATCGTGACGATCTCCTCGGTCAACGCGACACTGCCCGACCCGCTGGTCATCGATTACAGCGCCGCCAAGGGCGCACTGGCCAACTTTTGTAAGGCATTGTCCAAAGAGGCGGGACCACGCGGGGTAAGGGTCAACACAGTCAGCCCCGGACCGGTCGCGACCGCGCTCTGGCTCGGGGGTGACGGTGTCGCCGCCACCGTAGCCACCGCCACCGGCAGCACCCCGGAGGCGGTTGCCAAGGAGGCGGCCAGCGGCTCGGTAACCGGCCGCTTCACCCGACCCGACGAGGTGGCGGACCTGGTCCTCGTCCTGGCCAGCGAACGCGCGGGCAACACCGCCGGCGCCGACTTCGTCATCGACGGCGGCCTGATCACCACACGGTGAAACCGGCGACCAGCGCACCGGGATCGGACGATCCCTAGCCAGTAGGGGGCGCTGCCAACGGAACGGAGATGGAGACCCGGGTCACTGTCCCGGACGAGCCGCTCGATATCGACATGGTGTCGCATAGTCGTCGGGCAACCCACAGTCCCATCCCGCCAACGGACGTCGGCTCAGGGGGCGAGGTCCGGGTGAGGTGGGGGACAACATCGAACCCGGGACCATCGTCGCGTACCTCGCATTCAAGTGCCGCCGTCCGCCAGACATAGAGCCTGCCGACGCCGCCTCCGTGTCGGATCGCGTTGGTCATGATCTCGTTGACTGCCACGGTGAAGTCGTCGGCGCGGTGCGTGCTCAGGCCGGCGCGGCGAGCGAGTACGCCGATCTGGCGCCGGATATCGCGGATCCTGTCCGCGCCGAACCGTGCGGACAACAGCGGTTGCTCCTGGATACCCGGACCTGGCGAACGTTGACCGTTGCTCGACTTTTGGGGGGTCACGGATAGCTCGCCGCGGGCGATCTGGCCGAGCAGCGCCGAGTGCTCGGCTTCGGCCGGCTCTGGCGACCGGTCAACACCCAAGCCTGCGGATATCGGCGTTCGCTCGTCCAACATCGATCCTCCCGGCGGTTGTGACACCACCGGGGGCCAGGGCGGCGAGAGATCCATCTAGCCCGCTCAGTCACCGGCTAAATGCTGTTTGCAGAATAGCCGTGCGACAGAGTGGCCGCTTGACGGCGACCGCGATAGACCTCAACTCATAAGACAGGTTTGACACAGCATGGCGACGATGGTCGTCGCCGCGCGATCGTTGGCGCCGGTTTCGATCGTCGATGGGACGAGGAGCCAGTACGCGGTGCTCGGTCCGCGGCCGCACAGGTCGCAGGTAATCTTGATGGCCGGCCCGAGCTGTCGCGCACACGGACCGCAGAACAGGCCGCCAGGCAGCCAGGTCAGCCAGTGTTGCGCCGCGGGTGCCGACGGACGCAGGTGGATGCAGTGATCGACGCGTCCCCTCAGGGTAGTTTCACGCCATGCAGCCAGCAGTGCCACACGGGCATCGACCGGAGCGGGCGCGCTGTGGCCGACGCGTCGCTGCTCCGGTCCACCCGGGTCCAGGCGTTCTGGCGCCTTGCGGCTCATGCGGTCCTTACGCGGGCGACGAGTGCGGCCTTGCGAGGAAGCTACCGCTTCCGGGGCCACGCCGCCGATCAACGCCGCACGGCTGCCGCGAGACGGGGAACCGTACCAGCCGGCACGCCGCGCCGAGTACGGCTTGATCGTCACGGTGGTCACCGTAGCGGTACCGATTTCTATCTCTGGCTGCGCCAGTTCGGTTCAGCTGATCGGCAGCAGTCGACGACTGGTCAGCCGCCCGAGCTGTGGCTGGGCTCATTCCTGAGACCGACTTCGCGCGCGTCGTCGGTCGGGTGGCAGCAGGTCTGCCGGTCGGTGGCCAGCCCCGCGTCGGCGCACCGGAGCGTGCGACTCAGTTCGTGGGTGGATCGATCGCGTCTGACACCAGCGCCATCACCTCGTCCAGGTGAGCCGGGGTGGTCAGGTGGCCCGCGCCGGCGAACACACGAACGTCAAGGTTCATGGCCGCGCGCACCGCGGGCGCCAGCCGCTGGGGTGGCAGGAACCGGTCATGTTCGCCGACCCCGACCACGCACGGCCGCTCGGCGCGACGTGACAGCAGCCCGGCGGGCAGGGGCGGGGGAGCCAGAGTCGGGCGGCAAGAGGTCGCCATCAGCGTCATCCATTCCACTTCGGTCTCCGGCGGTTCGGTGCCGGGACCGACGAACAGCCGAAGCATGCGACGGCTGTGTTCGGCGGTGGGGCGCGACAACCAGGCGGCCGAAGCCAGCGCCATCTGCGGGTCGACCCGCAGCCGGATGAAGCCGGCCGGAGAGATCAACGCCCGCGCCGCGATGCGGGACGAGTCCGCGGACAAAGCCACAGCGGCACCCAGGGAGTTGCCCACCATCACGACCCGGTCGTCACACGTGGCGTCCAGAATCTCGTCTAGGACCCGGCCGTACCAGGCAAGCCGGGCCCGGCGCGGCCGATGAGCATCGCTGAGTCCGGGCTGACCGGGAAGATCGACCACGATGGTGGCCCAGCGAGCCGACAGCACCCGCAGCCACGGCAGAGCGACCGCAGCGTTGGAGCCTGTTCCTGGCACCATGACGACCTGCGGTCGCCCGCTGCCGGCAGACGTCAGGTGCACCAGGCCGGCGCTGGTGTCCACGATCGCCTTGGTCAACGGGAAGTCAGCTCGCGCCAGCACCTCCGAACACCATCGCCGCACTGCGTGCTGACCGCCTGCGTTTTTGTAGACCGTCGACATCACGCCGGTGCGTTCGGGCCGGTGCCGCCTCACCGCGACGTCTCTTCTTCGTACACGTCGGGTATGCCGTCGGCGTCTCGGTCGCGCTCCTCCTCGGCGCACAAGCGCCGGTAGTGGCGGTTGCGAGTGCGCAGCACGACGGCCGCCAGCGCGGCCGCCACCACCGAACCGAGCAGGATGCCAAGCTTGGCATGGTCGTCGCGCGTAGTCCCGACGCCGAACGCGAGCTCGCTGATCAGCAGCGAGACGGTGAAGCCGACGCCGCCCAACATGGCCAGGCCGAACACGTCCCACCACGAGAGCCCGTCGGCCAACTGGGCGCGGGTGAACCGCTGGACCAGCCAGGTGGACGCCGTGATGCCGATGGTCTTGCCGACGACCAGAGCGAGCACGATGCCGATGGTGACCGGATCGCGCAGGCTGGCCGCCAGCCCTCCACCCCCGGCGATGGAAACCCCAGCCGCGAAAAACGCGAACAACGGCACGGCTACTCCCGCCGACAGCGGCCGCCACCGATGTTCGAAGTGCTCCGCGAGGCCGGGACCGGCGCCGGGTGAGCGACGGACGACCGGCACCACGAACGCGAGCAGGACGCCGGCGACGGTGGCGTGGATCCCTGAGGCGTGGACCAGGATCCAGGTGGCGGCGGCGAGCGGGAGCAGCAGCCACCACGACCGGACCCGGCGCTGCACGAGCAGCGCGAAGGCGGTCAGCGGGACCAGCGCGAGCAGGAGCGGAGCCCAGGCGAAGGAGCTGGAGTAGAAGATCGCGATGATGGTGATCGCGATGAGGTCGTCGACGACGGCGAGGGTGAGCAGGAACGTGCGCAGTGCCGCGGGTAGATGGGTGCTGATCAGTCCGAGGACGGCGAGCGCGAAGGCGATGTCGGTGGCCGTCGGCACCGCCCATCCGATCGGGGCACCGTCGGTGCCGAGCTGGTTGACGACGAAGTAGATGACCGCGGGTATGGCGACGCCGCCGATGGCCGCCGCCACCGGTAGCGCGGCTCGGCGCGGATCCCGCAGGTCGCCGGCGACGAACTCGCGTTTGAGCTCGAGTCCCGCGACGAAGAAGAAGATGGCAAGCAGGCCGTCGGCGGCCCATGCGGCCAGCGACAGGTTCAGGTGCCACGCGGCCGGGCCGATCTCGGTCGCCGACAACGTGCGATATCCGCCGGACCAAGGGGAGTTGGCCCACACCAAGGCCACGACGGCGGCGGCCAACAGGAGCAGACCGCCAGCGGTCTCGGTGCGGAGGATGTTGCCGACCCGGGTCGTCTCGGCCCAACTGCCGCGCCTGAAAAGCCAGTTCTGAGTGGTTTTCGGCATAGGCGGAAGCCCTTCGTCGGTCGGCAATAACGTTGCCGACCAGGCTTCCCGGCGCTCCGTTTGTCAGTCTACGGCATCCGAGCAGGCAGGTCCGACCTAGCGATCGACGGGCGACGACGTCCTCGTTCGCGTCCCGAGATGTCGCATCCACCGCTGGCCGCGACCGAGCACGGCGGCAAGCCCCAGAAACGCCAGGTATGGCACGCCGTCGTTACGGCCGTCGACGGCCAGCAGAAATGTCGCGGCGCCGACGGCGGTCACCGCCAGCCACGCCCGCAGATCGGGCACCAGGGCCGACACGACGGCGACAGCGGCGGCTACGGCCAGCAGCCGCCCGACGGTGGTAGGCACGGCGACCGTGGCTGCGAAACCGACGGCGGCGACGGCGACACCTCCCGCGAACGCGGCTGAGATGATCGATATGTGCTCGTTCTCGTGGGCGGACATCGGACCCATTTCCAAGGGCGAGGAGGGCAGGGGCGCTCCCCTCCATGGCAGCGCATCAAGGCCCTACGCGCCACAGTCTTGACGCATCCCATACGAAGACACGTCGCGCCTCACCAGGTCGTCAGCAGCACCGAACTCGCTGTCACGCTGGCTCGCGGACCCCGGCAGTACCGTCGCCATCGTCCGGTAACGGCTCGATGGGCGCTGCTGGCAAGTCACGAGCAGAGTCCGGTAGGAGCTCTGCCGCGTCGTCGGGTGCGGGTTCGCGGGGGTCGATCGGTGGGTACCGGTCGGGGTCAAGGTTCGGAAGCGTCATCAGCCGAGTATCGGTCAGCCCTTGCCTGCGTTCGGGATTCACGCGCCGCTGCGGGCCAACCCTCGCAGGGGAATGCCGGATCCTCCTGCTGGATTCAGCGCAACGAGATGGGCGTTTTCGCGGGGGCGGACAGCGCGCAACCGTTTCGAAGGTGAGGTAGCCCTTGCGCCCGGCCTACTCAGCGGTCAAGGCGATCTCGAATAGGGCTCGCGTAAGTCGGGAGATCAACCATTTGCGGTGTGCGAGGGGGCCCGCGTGCCGGCGGTTTGGTGCGCGGACCCCTCCGTCCTGCTGTGAGCTGTTACTGGTTAAGGGGCAGCGCGAGGTCGGTGACGGTCCAGCCGTTGGAGAAGGATCCGAGGCGCCAGGCTGCTCCGTTCGTCAGAGAGATGGCGTACAGCGAGCTTCGACCTTGGGTGTTCAAGGCGGCGAAGCCGCGCAGGTCGACGGCCTTGCCGCCGTGCAGGGTCGAGTAGATGTCGAATCCGGCGTGGATGCCGGCGTTGACGCCGAGCTTGCCGACGAAGGCGAGTTGTCCCGAGTTCGCGGGAGACTGCAGGGCGACCTGGTCGAGGTTGGTGTCGATGTCGTACAGGACGGTGCCGGTGTCGGGGTTGAGGTCGTTGTTGGTGTAGGCGGCGCCGGTCAGGCCGGCGGCCGCGCCGGGGGTAGGCGGGTAGGTCAGGGTGGTGTCGTTGGTGGTCGTTCCGCCGACCACGTCGTGGCGCAGGTTCTGACCGGTGTTGCTGATCACGCGGAGCCGGTCGGCGGCCGGGTTGAAGTCGACGCCGAAGGACGTGCCGGACAGCCCGACCGTGAGCTGGCTGACTTTCGACGCCGTGGCGTTGCCGACGGACAGGAGGTAGACGCCTCCGGCGTTGCCGACGCCGTAGAGACGGCTGTTCTGGACCATTTCGCGGTCGTGTTGGCGGGTTGGCCCGCTGCGGGCGGATTCGATCGCGCTATAACCGCCGGTTTGAGTCGGGCCACATCGGGTCCACGGTTTGGTGGTGAGGTTCGCGCTGGGCTGGAAGGCGACTCAGCCCACTTGACGGGTCATGCTCTAGGGGCGACTTCCCGGGGTGCCGGCGGGGTGGTCGGACGCGTGGATGGCGTCGGCTTCGGCGTCCTGGTCGGCTCAGGCTCGGGTGTGGGCTCGGTCGACGGCGTCGGTCGCGGCGTGTCCGCCGGCTCGGGGCTGGCGGTCGGTGGAGCTGGCGTTTCCGCGCTGGGCGGCGCGGACGGCGTCTCCCCGGGGAACTTGGGCTCCCCGAACCGGTAGTCGTCGGGGTTGAGCTCCATCGCCTTGGCCGCATCCGTCATGAACTGCTGCCAGATCCGCCCCGGATGGCTCGCACCGAACACGTCGTAGCTGCCGTCTTTTGTGCGCAGCGGCTTGCCGTCCTTGGTGCCCAGCCACACGGCCGCGGCGATCGCGCCGGTGTAGCCGACCATCCATGCGTGCTGGTTCTGGGTGGTGCTCTTTCCCGCCTGCCAGGTGCCGGTCTTGCCCGCCGCGTCCCAGCCCGGGACCTTCGCGGCCTCGACCCGGCGCAGGGTCCAGTTGAGCTGGTTGGCCTGCTCCGCGTTCAGTCCCACGTCCGTCCGTGTGAGCTGCTCTTCGTAGATCTTGTCGTCCCCTTTGGACACCGACCGGACGAAGTGCGATTGTGCGCGCTCGCCGCCGGCCGCGAACGTCGCCATGCCGTTCGCGTGGTCCTGCACTGTGATGCCGTACTGGCCGATGCCGACTTCGGTGGAGAACCGGGACGCCGCGTCCGTTTCGCCCAGGGCGACCCGAACAGGTTCGGGCTTGCCCCGCTCGTTGGCCCACATCGACTCGACGCCGGCCTTGCGGGCCATGTCGATGACGGCGGGCACGCCGAGCTGCTCGGTGAGCGCGAAGTATGTGGTGTTCAGCGACGCGACGGTCGCCTCCCAGAGCGTGCACTCCGGTTGGCACGCCGCACTGCCGGAGTTGCGGATCGGCCCGGCCGCGGTGTCACGGGTGCGGCCGCTCTTCGGAAACTCCTTGGTCGCCGGGGAGTCGAACCGCTGCTTCGGCGAGATGTCCTGCCGCACCGCCTCCGCTAGGTCGTATACCTTGAAGGACGAGCCCGGCGGGTGCTGCCCGAACCCGGCGGCGTTTCCCTCGTCGTCGAAGTACCACCCCGCGTAGTCGGCCCCGAGGCCGTCGTCGCCGCCGTAGTACGCAAGCACCCGACCGCTGCCGGGTTCCACCGCCACCAGAGCGGACTGCCAGTTCTTGGGCTGTCCCCGGACCACCTCCGGTGCCTTCTCGCCGCGGATGTTCGCGGCGGCCTCGGCCGCGTCCTGCGCCCGCTTGTCGACCGTCGTCACGATCCGGAAGCCGCCGTTGCGGACGTAGTCGAACGGGCGATCCTTGAACGGCTCGGTGCCCCGCAACTCGCTCAGCACGTGGTTGACGACCAGCCCGGTGGGCCGGTCGAGGCCGGACTGACCGGCCCGGGGATCGTAGTCCCGGACCGTATCCGGGTAGGCGAGGTCAGCGCCTTCGGCCGCCGTCAGATAGCCGAGCGCGACCATCCCGTCGCGGATGTAGCGCCACCGATCGATCGAGTTCTGGCGCGCCTTGTCGTTGCGCTTCGGGTCGTAGCCGGGCTGTCCCTCGGGGTCATCCGGGTTCGCCTCCGGCTGCTTGACCATCGCTGCCAGCACCGCGGCCTCTGAGGGCATCAGCTGGCTCTCGCGTGAGGCGTCCTTGCGGGCCGTCTTGCCGAAGAACGCCTGCGCCGCCGCCTCGATGCCGTACGCGCCGCGGCCGAACGGCACGGTGTTGAGATAGAAGCCGAGGATCTCCTCTTTGCTGTGCTCGTCGTCCAGCTTCCAGGCCATGACGGCCTCGCGCAGCTTGCGGGAGTACGTGACCCCCTTCAGGTCAGCGGCGATCCTGGCGTACTGCTGGGTGATCGTCGAGGCGCCCTGCCGGTCACCGCCGGTGACGTTGTTCCACGCGGC
This sequence comes from Asanoa ishikariensis, assembly GCF_900107455.1. Lineage (GTDB taxonomy): Bacteria > Actinomycetota > Actinomycetes > Mycobacteriales > Micromonosporaceae > Asanoa > Asanoa ishikariensis. The sequence continues at coordinate 2,292,329 of NZ_FNQB01000001.1, forward strand.
GCGCATTACACCGCGGAAGTCGATGCCTTCGTTCGTCCAGAACGTCCGGTCCTCGGCCGCCACGATGGCTTGTTTGACGGCGTCGTTCATCTGCTCGTACGCCAGGATCGTGCGGTTCTCCGTGCCGAGCTTCGCCATCGGCGTCTTCCCGTCGGCGTAGTAGAGCGTCGTCGACTCGGGCAGCACCAACTCGTCGGGCGGCGGCACGGTGTCGACGTAGAGCGCGCCGATCGCCGCCCCGCCACCGCACATGACCAGCAGCACGGCCAGGCCGCCCACCCGCCACGTCCTGCGGCGCGAGCGCTTGCCGGCGGCTTTGGCAGGTTGGCCGGTGCTGGTGCCGGCCGGCGCCACCGCGTCGCTGGGAGTCTGGGGCATCGAAGAGCAATACCCGCTCGAGTCCTTCTCGAATCAGTTCGTAAACCAGGCTGACGCCGGACAGGTTCCGGGGGCGACCCGTGGAGACCCCACGGTGTGGTGGGCGCGGTCCTCGCCTGCCGGCATCGGGGCCGTCGCTAGATGGATCAGCAACCCGCGACCGTGGCCCCGCAGGCCCCACCAAAGGACTTGATCTCGCTCCTCAGCTGCGGCTTCGCGGTTCGTACAGCACAAGATCGTCGACCCGGATGTGGCGAGCCCGATCCCGAGGCGCCGGCCGCGCTGCGCGCATGACAGATGTGCTGGCGATGCGGCGTGTCCGTCGAAGCCGCTTGACGAGTCAGAACGCCGTGCCGCAAACTCCTAACTGTGTTAGGCGAAACGAAGCGCGATAGGAAAGCCGAACGTCGTTCGGAAACGCGGCGTGAGATCGTCGATGCCGCCTGGCGGCTCGCCCACGACAAGGGCCTCGCCCAGGTGACCTTGCGCGATGTGGCCGAGTCGGTGGGGATGCGGGCGCCGTCGCTCTACACCCATTTCAAGTCCAAGAACGACATCTACGACGCGATGTTCGGCGATGCCTGGAACCAGTACCAGGAGTACGAGGCGGCCGCCCGGGCGAGCGAGCCGAAGAACAGCCGGGCCGCGATGCGGCACTACGCCCGGGTCTACTTCGACTTCGCGGTCGCCTTTCCGGCACGCCATCAGCTGATGAGCCTGCGGACCGTTCCCGACTTCACACCGAGCGAGGCCGCGTACGCATCATCGGTTGCGGCGATGGAGCACTTCGCCGCCCGCATGCGCCAGCACGGCGTGGACGGCCAGGACGACCTCGACCTGTTCGTCGCGATCGTCGACGGTCTGGTCACCGCCCAGCTCGCCAACGATCCGGGCGGCGAACGGTGGTCCCGGCTCCTGGATCGCGCCATCGACATGTTCGCCGACAACCTCGGCATCACCAGCGAAGGGAGCCCACCATGACCACAACCCGGACCCCTGAGATCAGCCGGTACGCGCCGCGGACGGCGTCGCTCGACCGCGACCTGGCCACGCAGCTCGCGGTCACGGAATACCAACGCGGCGAGGAACTCCTGACCCAACTTTCTGCCGAGCACTGGTCCGCACCAACCGTCAACACCGGCTGGGACGTCCGGGCGACCGCAGGTCACATGATCGGCATGATGGAGATGATGGGCAGCCTTGCCCAGCTCATCTACCAGCAGATGGCCGCGCAGCGAGTGGCTCGAAGCGCCGGCGCGCCGGTGTCGATCGACGCGTTGACCGCGTTACAGGTGCGCCGCAACGCCGGGCTGACGGTCGACGAGCTCATCGGTAAGTACCGCACGCTGGTCCCGAAAGCGGTGCGCGGGCGCCAGCGGGTACCGGCCGTCATCCGGCGCCGGACGCTTCCCGAACGCCAACTCGTCGGCGGCCGGCTGGAGCGTTGGACGCTCGGCTATCTCATCGACGTCGTCCTGACCCGCGACCCGTTCATGCATCGCCTGGACATCCACGCCGCGACTGGTCTACCACCCCAGATCACCGGCGAACACGAAGGCCGCATCATCGACGGCGTCGTACAGGAGTGGGCCGAACGTCACGGCAGGCCATACACGCTGCACCTGACCGGGCCCGCGGGCGGTCACTGGTCCACCGGAACCGGCGATCCGATCCGCCTGGACGCCCTGGACTTCTGCCGCGTCACGTCCGGGCGACCCGCCGCCACGTCGAACGTCGAGCCCGCCGGACTCCTCACCACCGCGGTGCCGTTCTGACACCGCGCACTGCCCCGACAAGACCAGGCCTGCGCATCTCGGCAGAGTCGCTTGTCTAGCCAGTCCCTTCACGTGCCGGAGGCAGTTCGTTGATGTTCCGTAAGTGGGTTCACGAACACGACAGCACCGACCTCCGCCGCCCGGCACGCCTGCGCGATCTCTCGCGCCTTGCCCCGGCTCAGCAGCGTCCGCCGCGAGAACGGCACGGCCATCTTGTGCGCGCCGCCATGCGAGACACCCCGCCGCTGGACGTGCCGGCTCACGACCCGCCCGCCGTGGGCCTCCACATTGGCCGCCAACACGTCGAGCCTCGCGCCGTACGCCCTATCCTTGGCCGAGAACAGGCCTACGAGCGCCACGTCAGTGCTTGCCAGCACGGAGGTTGGTGGCTCGGTCGGATACTGCCGCACGAGGTCATGCTGTCAGACGCCACACCGGTATGGGCTCGTCGGCCTCGCTCCTGAGCTGCGGCTTGGCCGTGCGCACAGCACGCTGTCGTCGACCCGGATGTGGCGGGGTACGAACCGAGAGGCACTGCCGGCCCGAGCTGATACCCGCTGGCGAGTCGGTGCGCGGATTGCCGCTATCCAAGGGGCAGTCGACGGGCGGTGACCGAGGTCTGCCGGGAGGACTCGAGCTGTACGGCGGTCCTGATCAGGCTGGCCAGGGCTGGTGAGCGGCTGTGCGTGGGCCAGGCGATGTGGGTGACGACGGGCGGCGCGTCGGTCAGCGGGATGGCGGCGTGCTCGGGCCACATCCAGGCGTGCGCGGATTCCGGCACTACCGCGACGGTGCGGCCCAGGGCGACCAGTTGGGCCAACTGCGTCTGGTCGTGGATCTCGGGGCCCGGGCCGGGCGCGTACACGCCGTGTCTGGGCCAGCGTGCTCGTGGGAGATCGGGGAGGTCGGTGATGTCGGCCACGGACAAGGTCTTGCGCGCGGCGAGGGGGTGTCCGGCGGGCAGGACGGCGAGCTGACCCTCGGACATGAGCTCTTCGCTGTCGAACCCGGCGAGGGAGTTGTACGGCACGTGCATGAGTGCGACGTCGGCGCTGCCGTCGCGTAGCCGTGCTTCCTGGTCGGTCATACGGCACTGCAGGACCTCGACCTCGGCGGCGTCGGGCTGGGCCGCGTACGCGTCGAGGAGATTCTGGAGCAGTTCGTGAACCGCGGCGGTCTTCACCGCCAGCACCAGACGGTTGCGCGCACCACCCGGGTTGTCGGCTCCGCCGGCGCGGCGGGTGCGGCGGGCGGCGGCGGTGGCCGCGTCGAGTGTCGCGCGGCCCTCGGACAGCAGCACCCGCCCGGCAGCGGTCAGCGCGACGCCACGGCGGTTGCGTTCCAGCAGGCAGACGCCGAGGCGCCGTTCGAGCTGCTGGATCGCGCGCGACAGCGGCGGCTGGGCCATGCCGAGACGTTCGGCGGCCCGGCCGAAGTGCAGCTCCTCGGCGACAGCCACGAAGTACCTCAGCTCGCGGGTCTCCAAGGTATCCACCGCCGCAGCGTACGCCACTGATACCCACCGGGTATGACAGCGCACTGGATCGGTGTTGGCCCGCGCGCCCACCTGAGACCGAGCCTGTACGGCATGAACGAAGCGAAGATCGCGCTTGTCACTGGCGCGAACCAGGGAATCGGATATGCGATCGCCACCGGGCTCGGAGCCCTCGGACACCGCGTGGCCGTCGGGGCGCGGGATGCGGGTCGGCGCGAGACCGCCGTCGAGAAGCTGCGCGCCGCCGGGGTCGACGCGTTCGGCGTGCCGCTGGACGTCACCGGCGACCAGAGCGTCGCCGGCGCCGCGGAAATGATCGAGCGGGAGGCCGGTCGGCTGGACGTGCTGGTCAACAACGCGGGCATCTCCGGACAGCTCGGTGCGGACTGGGCGCAGGACCCGACCACGCTCGACCTCGACCTGGTCCGGACGGTTGCGGAGACCAACGTCATCGGCGTGATCCGGGTGACGAACGCGATGCTCCCGCTGCTCCGGCGCTCGTCCTCGCCGCGCATCGTCAACATCTCCAGCAGCGTCGGCTCCGTGACCCGGCAGGCTGACCCTGACATCGAGATCGGTCCGGTCATGGCGGCCTACGCGCCGTCGAAGTCGTTTCTCAACGCCGTGACCGTCCAGTACGCCCGGCGGTTCGCCGATACGAACATCCTGATCAACGCCACCTGCCCGGGCCTGGTCGCGACCGCTTTCAACGGCTTCCACGGCCCCCGCACCCCCGAGCAGGGCGCGGCTACGGCGATCCGGCTCGCCACGCTGCCCAACGACGGCCCATCCGGCGCGTTCTTCGACGACGAAGGCGTCGTCCCCTGGTAAGGGATGATCCCTGGTCGGAGATCGAATCGCGTCCAGCTTAACGTCGCGCCCCGTCCCCGGTCACTCGGGCGAAAGACCGTGTGCCGGCTGCGGAGTCGTCCGTAGGGTCGGAGCCTGTCATCGATGCGACCGAGGAGGACGCCCTGCTGGTCGACAAGACCCAACGGCCCGGGAATCACGAGACGACACGTGCCCGGGTACGCGGCCTGTCCCGCAACCCTGCTCTTCCGGACACCCTGGTGCCCCGGATCCTGGAACACCCCGCCGCCGATCTCGTCGACGTCATCCATCGACGCGAGTGGTCCGACGAACTGTTCGACGCCGTTGCCGCCCACAGCGACGTCCGCGTCCGCGAGATGCTCGCCCAAGCTGGTGGGGTCAGCGTGGAGCAGCGGACCAGAATGGTCGACGATGCGTCGTTCGGTGTGGCGATGGCTCTCCTCGAGGGGCCGTTCACCACGCGACCACAGCCGCTGCCGGTGTGGGCCTACCGGAAGTTGGCTGAACGTCCTGATGTGAAACGGATGCTGCGGCTCCTGCACCCGAACGAGTTGTCGCGCGCCGCCGTGGCGGCACTCGCGGACGTCGAGGACGAGGAGATCGCGTCCTGGGCTCGGCTCACGTCGGGCGGCCAGCCGGAACCGATGACCGTGGAGCGGCTTCGGACGATCGCCGCCGGCGACTCGGTCTGGGAGAAGGCGAACATCGCACTCGAGCCGGCCCTGCCCGAAGACGTCGTCGCCAGCTTGTCCGCGCATCCCGAACCCAGAGTCCGCACGTACGTCTCGATGCGCCCTGAACTCACCGAACAGCAACGCACCGCGATCGGTTCCGAGGTGTCCGAGAACGACCGTCTTCCCCGGCTCGCCTGGGTCCTCGAAGCCGAAGGCGAGCAGTTGCAAGCCTGTGTGTCCTCGGCGCACCCGGGGTTGCGCCGAAGCGCCGCCTGCAACAAGAGGCTGTCCGCGGAACAGATCGCGACGCTCGCCGCAGACGACGACTTCCCGGTCCGGTTGCTCCTCTGCGAGAACCAGGATGCCGTGTCGACAGACCTCGTCGTGCGCACCTATCTGGAGGCGCGGGTCATCACCCGCGGCCAACTGCTGTCGCATGCGGCGATCGTCGGCGCGGACCTGACGCGGTACGCCGATTCGCCGCACTGGGGTGCGCGTGCCCTGGTCGTCCTCGATCGCCGCGCGCCGGCCGAGCTGATCGAACGCCTGAGCCGGGACGAGCACCCTGGTGTAAGGAACTGGGTCGCCGGCGACAAGCGGCTGTCCCAGGACCGGCTGCTCGAGTTGTTCGAGGCTCCGGAGACCACCGAGGCCGCCGCCGCCAACCCGAACCTGCCCGTCGAGCTCATGGCGGCGATCCTCGAGGCGCCGATCGACGCAGACGGCCCGCCGGAGGACAAGGTCCTGGTGCTGGGACACACCATGCCGACACACGAGCCGATCCCCGAACTCTGACCGCACTGCGATGGACCTCGCGGGCCGCGAGGTCCATCGTTGCGGTGTCGGTCAACCCAGGCGAATGCGGAACCTGGTGGTGTCGTTGCCGGGGTCGAGGTCGCTGATCGACTTGTTGTTGTCCACGCCTATCACGACCAACCAGGCCCCGACTTCGCCGCCTGTGGTGTTCGCGTCGAAGCTGACCTTGATTGTCTTCTTGGCCGACTGGCCGGGTGCCAGCGGTGCTTGGTACGTCCCGTAACTGCCCCAGGCCCAGAAAGGTATCTGGCCGGCGCACTTGAACGTGCAGTCGCCGAAGCCGACCTGGAACCGCCCGGAGGAGTTTGGCCCGTTGTTCTTGACGGTGACTGTCATGGTTCCGGAGCGCTTGCCGTCGGTCGCCGGTCCGAGCGTCACGTCGGACACGCTCACCTTGAGGTCGGTCACGCTGTCCGGATCGCCGAACACGGTTGGCCCACCGAGTTGCGTGAACTTCGTGCCATTCCAGCGATACGCGCGCTGCTGGTGCTGCTCCCGACTGACCGGCGTATCGCAGCACGCGATCATGTCCGAGACATCGGCGGTGATGCCGCCCTGGGCGCGTACCCGGATGTCACGAATGTTGAGTTTGTAGCCTTCGCCGACAACCTGGCCGATGGGACGGATCTTTCCGGCGGCATCGCGGTCGAAGGCGACGACCTGGCTCGTCGGCACCTCCCCGATCTGGCAGAGGAGCAGCGCCGCGGTTTCCCGGCCTGGGTCGTCGTCGAGGTTGGTGTGAACGACCTTCGCTATCCACGCCTTCCCCTGCGAATGCGGATTCGCGGTCGCCAGCCGCACGTGCGTGGCCGGGCACAGCTCGTTGCTGAACGCCGGAATGTCGACCGCGGTGGAGCCCAGTTGCTTCAGCGTGATCACTCCGTCCGGCGTCACGGGCGACGACGGCCGGCTCGGAGTCGGCGTGGCCGTCGGTGTGGGCGACTCGACCGGCCCTGGCGTGAGCGAGTCGGCGGGTGCGGGCGGCGGGTTGTTGCCGTGTGGGTCGGCGGCGAAGGCCGCGATGGGCACGGCGATCACCAACGCGCCGAGGACGCTGAGCGTGGCCAGACGTACGGTGCGGCGGTGCTTGATGGTGGCTCGGGCCGCTGCCGCGCCCGGCGTCAGGCTCGGGTTGTCCGCCTCGGCAGCGCGGAAGTCGCCGAGGGCGTCGTTGATCAGATCGTCGAACTCAGACATTGCTCCTGCCTTCCTTGCGCTCCGCCAACTGCTTGCCCAGTGCCGCACGACCCCGGCTCAGCCAGCTTTTGACCGTTCCCTCCGCGACGTCCTCCTGCGCGGCGATCTCGGCTACCGACAGGTCGCCGATGTAGTGCAGCACCACGGCCTTGCGCAGTTGCGCCGGGATCTTCGCGAGCGCCGCGACCAGAACGATGCGGTCGGGCGACGGCCCCTCGGCGTGCTGCTCCCGCTGCCCGCGCAGAAAGTTCAGCGCGGTTTTGCGGCGGCGAAACCGGCTCGAGGCCAGGTTCCACGCGACCCGCCTGACCCAGGCATAGGGATCCTGATACGTACTGATGGTCTTCCACCTGCTGTATGCCCGGCACAACGCCTCCTGCACGACGTCCTGTGCTTCGGCGCGGTCTCCGAGGTAAGCGAAGAGCTGCGATCGCAATACCGGAAACGTCGCCGTGTAGAACTCGTCGAAGTCGCGCTGGACGTCGGCGATTGGAATTGCATCGCTGCGTGTCATCGTTCCGGTCACACTGTCCTTCCTCCCCTGTCGTCACCCGTCGTCGAGCGAGCACCTCACACACGCGTGATCGCGACGATGGGTTGCGAAGATTTCTTAGGCATCCGTTCCGCGTGACCTAAGCGGTGCGAACCGCGCAGAGTGCGGCCACCTCGTCCGGGTTGGTCTCGAAGTGGTCGTAGCCGGGCGGGACGCCGGCGCCCGCGTAAGACAGGTCGCCGGCTCGGGCGGTGCCCGCGGGTCGGCGGGGCGCCGCGTGCAGGTCGCCGACGCCGGTCGCGGCGACGACGAGCGCGGCGTTGGCGGCCCGCACTCCGCCGCACGCCATCACGGTGACCCTTGTCCGGGTGGCCAGTTCCCTGATGAGTGGCGCACCGTCGAGGGCGGACCGGCGCCGGCCCGAGGTCAGCACCCGCGTGGAACCCAGGTCCGCCAACCGGTCCAGGGCCTGACGGGAGTCCGCGCTGACGTCGATGGCGCGGTGGAACGTCGTCTCCAGCCCCTCGGCGGCGTCGACGAACCTGGCACAGGCGGCCGCGACCGTGCCGTCGCCGGCCAGCGCGCCGACGACCACGCCCGCCGCGCCGCACCGACGCGCGACGGCGATGTCCCGGACGACGAGGTCCACCTCGTCGCGCGAGTAGTGGAAGTCGCCGGGTCGCGGCCGCACCAGGACGTGCACCTCGGCCAGTTCGGCGGCGGCCTCGATGAGCGCGGCGCTCGGGGTGAGGCCGCCGTCGGACAGGCCGGCGCACAGCTCGACGCGCGCGGCGCCGGCCCTGGCGGCGACCCGTACGCCGGCGACCGACTCGACACTGATCTCGATGCGCATGAGGTCGTGCCCTTCGGGTCCGGGAGGTGGATTAGTACCGCTGCGCGTACCAGGTCGGTGGCTCGCCGAACATGCTCTTGAAGTCCCGGATGAAGTGGCCCTGGTCGGCGTAGCCGAGGTCCGCCGCCAGCGCGGCCCAGTCGATCGCCCCGCCGGCGGCCATGCGTGCGGTCACCTCGTGCAGACGGTAGCGGCGGATCACCCACTTGGGCCCGATGCCGACGTACTCCGCGAACAGCCGTTGCAGCCCCCGCATGCTCAGCCCCAGCTCGTCGGCGAGGTGTTCGACCCTGGTCACGGCCTTGTCCTTGGCGATCAGCTCGACCGCGGCCACCGCCTGGCGTACCCGGGGATCGTCGTCGTTCGGCAGGTGTCTCAGGAGGAAGGCATCCACGGTCGGCGCGTCCAGCGTCGTGGGCAGGTCCGGGCCGAACACCTCGGTCGCCGGGACGACGCGGTCGGTGATCGTCGAGACGGAGGCACCGAGGAACGGGCGGAAGCAGCCCGGCCGGAACGCGACGCCGAAGACGTGATCGCGGCCCTCGAGGACCTTGGTCTGGTAGCCGCTGGACACCCCGTTGACGTCCGCGCGGCCGCGGCCGAACGACAGGTGCACGTTCGGGTACGGCACGATCTTCTGCCGGTAGGGCTCGGCGTAGTCCCAGCGAGCCTCCCAGTACCGCTCCACCCACGGCGCGAGCGCCGGCGACGGGAGGTGGAACGCGTGCCGCTGAAACCTGGTCCACGCACTCCGCAGCTCACGAACGTCCCGCCCCACACGGCAAAGTTTATGTCGCCTTTGTTCAATACCCCTCCGGCCCGCCCCGCCTAGCGTTGCCGCTATGTCACACCTTTCCCACGCGGCGCAGGCCATGGCCGCGATCGCCCGCACCATCACCGACGACCAGCTCGCCAACAAGACACCGTGCCTGGAGTACGACGTGCGGGCGCTGGTCAACCACCTACTGTTCTGGGGGCCGTCGCTCGCCGGCGCCGGCCGCAAGGAGTCCGTTCCGCAGCCGGCGGCCGCCGAGTCCGATGTGGACCTGGCGGCCGGCGACTGGCGCGGCGGCCTGCTCGCCCTGCTGGACGACATGACGTCGTCGTGGGCGCCGCCGAGCGCCTGGGAGGGCGAGACGAGCATGGGCACGCCGCAAACGCTGCCCGCGCCCGTCATGGGCGAGATGATCGTCGGCGAGCTGGCCGTGCACGGCTGGGACCTGGCGGTCGCGACCGGGCAGCGGCTGGAACTACCCGCCGACCTGCTGGCACATCTGCACGACACGATTTCCGCCGGCGTGGAGCAGGGACGGGAGATGGGAATGTACGGACCGGAGGTCGCGGTGCCGGCCGACGCGCCCACCCTGGACCGCATCCTCGGCCTGACCGGCCGTGATCCCGCCTGGGTCTAGAGGTTGGCGCTCTAGGACGTCGGATGCTGCGGACGAAGTGCGGTCAGCAGGCTGTCGAGTTGACCCCAGGCCCGCGCGCTGGCGATGTGGTCGATGTAGTCCCGAGACTCGATGATGAGCCCGTCGCGGATGCGCATCACGAAGACGCACCGCACCGTGAACGCCTCGCCGGTCTCCTCGACGCGCCCCTGATAGGCGAACTCGGCGACAATCACCTCCGGGTCGGCGGTCTCATGAACCGTGATGTCGACCGGCTTACGGTTCAGCGTCCGTTCGACCAGAGGCGGCGCGGTGAAGTGCTCGTGTAGCTCACCGCGGCTGCGCAGCGGCGGCGGGCCGAGTGGGTGGAATGGATGCGTGACATTGGTCTGTTCGGCATACAGGTCGGCCAAGTCCTCGTACGGACCGTCGCAGACGCCGTTCACCAGTCGAAGGAAGGTTTCGCGTGGGCTTCTCATGCCGACTCCATCGACGGACCATACCGATGCGACAAGGGCTAGCCGCGCCGCGGGCCTTCCTCCGCTGCTTTGTCGAGCTGCCGGGTGACGTGGCAGGCGATCTCGCGTAGCACGGTGACCTGCTGCTCGGTGAGCCCGTCGATGATGTAGCCGCGCACCGCCGCCACGTGGCCCGGCGCCGCGGCGACCACGACGTCCCACCCGGCGTCGGTCAGCACCGCCCTGGTGTAGCGAGAGCTCTCGGGGTCCGGCTCACGGCGCAGCAGGTCCCGTTGTTCCAGGCGTTTGACGACGTTCGACAGCCGGGACAGCGAGCTGCCGATGTGGCTGGCCAGGTCGCTGAGCCGCGACGTGCGGCCCGGTGTCATGGACAGGTTGCTGAGCACGAAGTAGTCGAACAGGGTCAGCTTGCTGTCGCGCAGGAGCTGTGCGTCGAGGGCGCCGGGCAGGTTGAAGACGAGCTTGGCCAGGGCTATCCAAGCGTCGCGCTCGTTGTCGTTCAGCCACCGCGGTTCGTCCTGCACGCCCATCAGCCTACGACCTGGCTTCAGCCGTGAAGTGAGTCACGTCATATTCTGTTCAAGCTTGAAGTTTGTACGAGTAGCGTCGGCTTCAAGCTTGAACTCGAACGCTAGGAGATGGCCGTGACCCTGTTCCGCCTGGACGCCAGTATCCGTACCCACGGCTCCGCGAGCCGTGAGATCGCAGACATCGTCGAAGAGGAATGGCTCACCGCCCACCCGGGCGACTCGATCGAGCGCCGCCACATCGGCGTCGAAACCCTGCCCGCGACGGCCTGGGCGGCGGCCGTCACCGCCGGCATGACCCCGCCGAAGGAGCACACCGCCGAGCATCGGGAGGCCGTCGCCCTCGCCGCGACGCTGGTGGACGAGCTGCAGGCCGCGGACGCGATTCTGTTCGCCGTGCCGCTCTACAACTACGGCGTCTCTCAACACTTCAAGACGTACATCGACCTCGTGTGCACCGACCCGCGAGCGAACGGCGTGCCGTTCCTGGCCGGCAAGCCCGTCGTGCTGGCGACGGTCCGCGGCGGCGCCTACGGCGGCGGTACTCCGAGGGAGGGCTGGGACCACTCCACGTCGTACCTGCGTCGTATCCTCGCCGACTGCTGGGGTGCCGACCTGTCCATCGTCGAACGGGAGTTCACCCTCGTCGGCGTCAACCCCGCTCTGGACCCGTTCACCGAACAGGCCGCCCAGATGCACACCGGCGCACTGCAGGCGGCCCGCGAGGCCGGCCGCGTACTCGGCGCGCTGCCCGTGCCTGCTTGAGCACCGGCCCGAGATTGTCCTACCCCTGTGCTCCAATCCCGCCATGCATATCGTCGTCTGTGGCGCACTCGTGGAGAACGGCGCGGTCCTGCTGGTGCACCGCAGCCCGACCCGCCGGGCTTACCCGGATCTCTGGGATCTGCCCGGGGGGCACGTCGACGCCGGTGAGTCGGAGCTACAGGCCCTCGCGCGTGAGATGCACGAGGAGCTAGGGGTTCACATCGTGGCGGAGTCCTCGTCACGGTTGGGCGACCTCTATGCCGGCAGTGGCGAGGACGCCGTCCACGTGAGCGTCTGGCACATCAGCGACTGGGTCGGCACTCCCACCAACACCGCGCCACAGGAGCATGACGACATCGCATGGGTCGCGATCAGCGAGCTGGGCGGCCTTGCCCTGGTGTTCGGCGCCCTGCCGGCATTGCTTACGTTCCCTGAGCCCCCCAGGTCAGCGCTATCCACAGGTCGGTGATCGTGGGGTCGCCCAGATACAGCGTCCACGAGCCGAGTGCGGCCGGCAGCGGCTCGGCCAGCAGGCCGCTGCGTAGCCCACCGACGCTCGGATCGCTCCGCAGCAGCGTCTCGTGTCGGGATCCGGGTGGGTCGTCGGCCGCGGCGTCGTACACGGTGACGTCGCCGTTCCCGGCCGAGGCGAACAGCTCCACCGCGTGCAGCACGCGGTCTTCGGTGAGCCGGGCCCAATATGGGTAGTGCTCCTCCCGCAGGGTGAGGGCCAGCGGCGCCGTCGGCGGCTCGCCGGCCGGCGTCGTGGTGGTGAACCGGGCCCACTCGGTCGGGAACTCGTGCCGCACGGAGAGCAGCCGGGTCGACCCGACCGCCGACGCCGCGGCGATCCGCGACCGCAGTGCCGCGACCGCGGCCGAGCGCAGCGCGAGCCCGCCCTCGCGGGCCGTGTAGCGGAGGTGGAGTACGACGTCGGCGATCGTGTCGTGGTCGAACTGTGGGACGTCCGACGGCAGTTCGAGCCGCCACTGGCTGACCGCCCCCGAGCCCTCGAACGGCAGGTAGCGCTCGTCGCCGGTGCCGCCGTCGAACAGGCCGTTGTCCCCGCTCGCCGAACTGGTGACGATCGACTGCACGCCGTAGTAGTCGCTGAAGCGGTCGTCCTCGGCGGAGATCCGGTCGTATCCGTCACCGAGCGACGGGCTGGTCCGGACCGAGCTGGACAGCAGCGTCAGGGTGCAGTTCACCCCGGCGTACGGGCCGGCGACGCACGGGATGGTGACCGCCGCCCCGCGCAGCCGGCGGAAATAGTGGCCGGGCGCGTCGAGGTCGAACGTCGCCTCGCCGATGTCGATCGTGCACTGCCCGGTCGTACGCAGCTCGATCAGCGCCCGCGGGTCGAGTTGGCGCAGCGACACGTGCTTGGTCAGCTCGTACTCGCGACGGTTGAGGTCGGTGTACGCCAGCTCCATCCGGGTCACGTCGAGGTATAGCTGTTCCCCGGCCAGCAGCTCCTGCCTGCCGCCGCGGTAGTCGTAGCGGAGGAACGTCCGGTGCGGGTCGCCGAGCTCGTGTTGCAGCGCCCGCTCGGCCTTGCGGGCCGTGTCGTACGCGAGTTGGAAGCAGCGCCCGTACAGCCCCCGGGTCTCGCGCTTGAGCCAGAGGTAGAACGCCTCGTTGGCGGTCTTGCCCGTGCGCGAGTCGGTGAGGAAACGCTCGATGTCGGCGGCGTTGCGGATCTGCTGCTGGTGGTTGGTGTAGTCGCGTTCGGCCATGGCCTCCCGAAGTTGCGCGGCGCGTAGCTGCTTGAGCGTCACGTTCATCTCGCCGGCCGCGATGCCACTCTGCAGCGTCCAGTCCTGCTCGCGCCGGTCGTACCCGGCGATCCGGGCCGACTGCCCGGCGTAGTACGACATCCCGGCCGACTGGGCGCGGGCCTCGGAGGCGGTCGCCGACGCGATGGAGGCCAGGTTGCTTCCGCCGAAGGTGGAGGTCGCGCCGACGCCGATCGGGGTGGCGAAGGCGCCGAAGGCCGGTATCGCGGCGAGGATCGAGGCGGTCGTCTCGCGGGCCCCGGCCTTGTCGGCCCAGGTCTGCGCGTGGATCAGGAACTGGAGCTCGTTGGCCTCCTCCGGTATCAGGCTGTGCCCGGAAGCGACGTCGGGTGCGGCCTGCGCCGGTTCGATCTCGGCGTCGGTCACGGCAGTTGTCGGTTCGGTGGCGGAGAACCTGCCGCTCAGCAGGGAGTGCACGTCGAGCGGGTCCAACTCGGGCTTGGTGAGTGTCGCCGCGTCGGCGCCGAGGAGCCGTTGGTAGTGCCGGAACCGCTGGTAGGAGTTCGCCAGCGAGAGCTCGAGTGCCTCCCGCGACTTGATCGTCTCCTGCCAGGCCTCGTACCGCACGACCTCGGCCAGCTCGAGCAGCTGCCGTTCCTGCCGGGCCCGCAGCACCGCGAGGGTCTCGGCGTCCTTCTTCTCGATCGCGGAGAGGAGTTGCCCGCCCAGGCCGCGTACCTCCTGGCAGAGCTGGGCCGCCCGCGCCGCCAGGGTCCGGAACCGCACCAACGGCAGCGGTTGGTTGAGGCCGCTCACCACCGCGGCGACGTTCAGCCCGGCCGCCGCCGCACGGGCCAGCATTCCGGGATCGATCGGTGGCTCGAACAGCGGAAGCTGCCGGAAGACCCCTTCGATGGTCAGACTGTTCCGGATCTTGAACAGCCGGTCCGCGACGGTGTCCCAGTACGCCAGCAGCGTGCTGTTGCGCGGAACGCAGAAGTAGAGCGTCGAGCCGATGCCGGTCAGCGTGGCCAGTGGTGCCTCGGCCGACAGCGGGGTCGGCGCCGGCGCCAGGTCGAACGGCAGGTCCGCCTCGATCTCCTGGAGGGCGTTGGAGAACGCGTCGAGGTCGGCGCGCAGGCCGCGGTACGTCTGGGTCACCTGCAACCCCTTCGGCGGCACCTGTTCCGGTCGCGGCCCGAGCAGGTTGGCGGCCAGCACGTACAACTGCGTCGCCTCGTTGATCGCCTCTCCGGTGTCCTGCCGGAACAGCGAGTCGCCCCAGGCGACCAGGTTGTCCAGGTACGCCATGACCGTCTTCGTCATGTACGCGCTCGGCCGGTAACGAGCCACCACGTGTGGCGAGAACGGCCGGTCCGCCCACGCCGCGATCGCGCTCACGGTGTCGGCGAGCAGCGCCGGATCGGCGCCGGTGGACAGGTTCGTGAGGATCTCGGTGATCGACTCGACGTCGGTGGTGCGGAACGGCCGGACCTTCCAGAACCGTGCCGGGGTCGGGCCGTCGCTGTCGTCGGTCGGATCGAACACGTAGTGGAACCAGCGCTGCGCCTCCTCGTACCGGCCGTTGCGGCTGAGCTGCATCGCCACGGTGAGCGGCAGGTGGAAGAACAGCTCCCAGTTGTAGACCGCATAGCCGCCGGACGTGCTGAAGTCCAGGTCGGCAACCGGGTACGGCTCGCTGACCAGCGCCGTCGGCCCGTACTTGCGATCGGTCATCAGCGGCTCGTAGAGAGCATCCTCGGTGTCGACGCCCTGCAACCCGTCGATCGAGTCGGTCACCAACCGGTGCACCAGTTCGCCGACGTACGGATGGAAGTGCGTCCGGAACGCGTAGCGGAGCGTGCGTTCGCGGATCCGTTCGATCGCGATGTCCGTCGGCTGGTACGCGGTCGACCCCAGGTCGTCACCGTGGTGAAAGGCGGTCATCGCCGGCTCCCCTCGGGATGGTGTTGGTGACCGGCACACCCTGGTACGTGATGACGGTGGACGACGTGGTGGCCCAGTCGGGGCGTGCCGTGACGGCGAAGCGGGCGGCCGGGGACAGCGTGGCGACCCCGGCGTCGGTCCTGGCGGGGACCTGGCTGTGCAGGTCGAGCCCGGCCCAGTACTGGTCGAGGTCGAAGGTCAGGTCCGGGGTGATCGCGGGAATCACCCAACCGTCGGAGCTCGGCAGGCTCGTCTCGGTCAGGGCCGGCTCGACGTAGAAGGTGTGCTCCCCGTCGGCGTAGAAGAACGGCGCAGTCAGCCCGGCGACCTCGGCACCCGCGCCGGTGACCGGATTGTCGACGGTGCGCGTCGTCCAGTCCGAACCGACGTCGAGGATGTGTGCGGTAATGGTGTCCTTCGTGGACACACCGTTCACCGTGGTGATCCGGTCGACGTACCTGACCCAGAGCGGGTTGTCGATGGGCGGCGAGGGCGTGCCCAGGATGAATGGCTGCCACGTGGTGTAGGGCGGCTGCGGTGGGTCGTCATGAGCGCCGTGCAGCGGCGGGCTGTTCTTGTTCTCCAGCAGGAAGGACTGATTGATCGACGAAATGAAGCCGCAGCTCAGGTGGATGAGCACGGAATCGGAGGACGCGCTGACGTGAATCGTCTGGTCGGCCGCGGACCAGCCAGGATCCACCACGGCGCTGACCGGGGTGCGCAGCCCGCCGGTCGTCGGCTCGGTCCAGGTGTCCTGGTGGTACTCGGTCCAGTGCAGTCGCACATCGATGACGCGTGGGACGCGCAGTTCGTCGGCGGTCGAGGTGGCCAGGTCCTCGATGCTGCCGGCCGGCGCGCTGCCGTCGGAGCGTTCCAGGAAGGTCACCCAGAACAGGTGCAGCCGGTCGCGCCACATCGTGGCGACCAGGTGGTCCCCGTCGATCTGCGCGGTCACCGGCACCCATGGCGTCCACACGCCGTACCGGTAGGTGCGGTAGAAGTACGAGTACGGTGCGGCGAACGTGCGGGCGACGACGTGCAACGTGTTGCCGGCCGGCCCGTCGGCGTCACCAGCCTGTTCGAGGTGGACCGACCGGATGTCCAGTCGGGCCAACGGCTCCAGGCCGCGCAGGTAGGCGAACAGCGCCTCCTCCACCAGGTCCTCGGTGACGTCGCCGGCCAGCAGGGTGGTCTCCAGGTCCTGGAACAGGTGGCTCTTGTCGTCCCGGAACTCCGGTTCCAGCCAGTTCTCCGGCCAGAGGAAGATCTTCCGGTTCGCCTCCCACAACCGGTAGCGCTTCATCCACTGCCACCGCTCCGAGTCGATCAGTGACGCGGGCACCTCCGGTTCGAGGTTGAGCAGGCAGCGCTGGACGAACAACTGCACCGCGGAGATCGCCAGCCGCAGCCGGGAGGTCTGCACGACCGGCTCGGTGGCCGGGTCGATCAGGAAGAACTCGTAGAGCTGATCGGGCAGCGTGAACCCTTCCCGCTGCATGATCCACGCGACCAGGGCATCCCGGCGACGCTGCCGGAGCGAGTCGAAGATCGGCTGGGCGACCCGCCGCCAGCCGCCCGCGTCGTACCCGGCGCGCACGGCGTCGCGCAGCCGGCGGGCCACGCCGGCGTCCGGCGACGGGCTGGCCGAATCGGCCAGTGCCGCGGGGGAGATCCCGGTCCGGGTGGCCAGGGCGAGCACTGTCCACAGCCGACTCAGGCCGAGCTCACTGGTCAACAGCGGCACCGCCGCGCCGATCGTGTCGCCCCTGACGGTCGCGACCGCGCCGATGTCGAGCCGGTCGAACGCCTCCGCGACCACCGCCTCGTCGCGGCGGGTGAGCACGGCGACCCGGGCGCGGACATCGGCGAGCAGGACCTCGGCGGCGGCTTGCCGGCCCTGGTCGGCGGCCGACGGGTCGACGGCGTACGTCTGCCGGGCGTGCGCGAACAGATCGGTGAGCTCGCCGGGGACCGCGCCCATCGCCGTGCGCAGTGCGGCGTGGTCGAGCAGCCGCCGGAACTGCCCGAACAGCGCCGTGGCCTGGCCCGGGTCGTCCTCGGCCGCGGTCACCGGCAGCGCGCCCAGGGTCAGGCCGTCGAAGTCTTCCGGGTGGGTGAGGACGTGGCGCAACTCCGGCTCGGCGAGCCCGGCCGCGGCGGCCAGCCGCAATGCCTTGCCCAGCAGGACGTGCGCGCGCCGGACCCGCTCCACCGCCTCCGCGGGGCGGCAGATCAGCCGGTCCAGTGGGCCTTCCGGCAGGTTCTCGCCGAGCACCAGCACCTCGACCGCGCCACCGGAGGTCGCGGTGGCGTCGACGACCAGGCGATAGGTCGTGCCGGGCAGCAGATCGACCGCGGCGCCCGGTCGTTGACCGTCGGCCGTGGTGGTGCTCAGCAACACCGCGTCGGCGAGGTGGTCGAAACGCAGGGAGACCGTGGTGCCGGTGCTTTCGCAGGACACCAGGAAGCGGTACGACCCGGCGGTCGGCACCTCCAGGTAGGCCTCGACGTGCGCGGTCCGCGCGGCCGGATCGGCGGTCGCGGTGACGCCGCGGTCGCCTGCCGCCCGATACGCCGTCAGCAACGGCTCGTGCGGTGCGCTGCGGTCCGCGGCGAGCGCCGGGTCGGTGAGCAACGCGTTCACCAGCGCCTCGGCGTCGGCGAACTCGGCGCTGAACACGCCGAGGACACCGGCGACGACCGCGTCGTTGGTCAGCCGGTCGCGCAGGAACGGCAGGAACGCCGCGAGCAACCGCTGCCGTCGCGTGGCCAGCAACTGCTGCTGGACGGCCTCGTCCGCGCCCGGCGGTATCGGCCTGAACAGTGCGGTGAAGTCGGCCGCCGCCAGAAAGCCGACCGGCGCCAGCAGCACGGAGTCGAAGAAGCCCTGTGCGGTGGCCTGCACCGAGTCGAGCAGGTCGCCGTACCGGGCCAGCTCGTCCGCCGTGCCGCCGAAGGCCGCCAGCAGGCGGTCCTTCTCCCGCTCCACCAGCACGCCGGTGCGGACCAGGTGCTGCTCGGCGCGCACCGGGTCGTACGTGAGGGTGATCGACGGCTCCGTCGCGACCAGCGCCGGGTCCAGCGCTTCGGTCGCTGCCACCCCGGTCAGCACCGCGTCGTAGGTGATCATCGAGGTCCACATGCCGAAGAACGTGTCGACGGTGCCGGCGGGCAGCACCAGGGCCATCTTCTGGCGCAACTCGTCGTCGCCGAGTGCGGTCGGATCGGCCGGATCCGCGTGCTCGGCGTCGATCCGGTCGAGCTCCGCGGCCAGGGCCCGGATCAGCTCCAGCGGCGGGGCGGCGACCGGAGCGTACGGTCCGGCCGGGTCGTAGCGGTGCCGCAGCAGGTAGTCGAGGTCGGCCACGGCGATCCCGGCCGACCGCACGGCGGTGACCGTCGTGGCGAACGCGACGGTCACCGCCGCGTGGTCGTCGGCGAGCTCGGTGACCGCACCCGGCGGCGGGGGAGCGAGCGGGTCCACTCCGGACAGTTGCCGCAGTGCGATCAGGTCCGGGACGGTCACCTTCAACCGTCGGGCGAGCAGCGCGTACCGGTGCAGCAGCGACACCGTCGCCAGGTTCAACGGCGCCGCCTCGATGCTCGTCCCGGCGTCGACGAGGATCGCGGTCAGATCGGTGGCGGTGAGCCCGAGCGCGCCCTGCACGTTGCCGCTGTGCGTGGCCAGGCTGACGTTGCCGGTGGCGGGGTCCTCCGGCAGTGCCGGGCGCCAACGGAACGGCCGCCACGTCCCGCCGTCGAGATACTCCAGGTAGCGGCCGAGCGGCTGGTCGAACACCGCGGGGTCGAGGGGCGGGGTGCCGGGCACCAGGAACAGCTCGGCGTACCGCTGCGGGGCCAGGTCGGTCCACAGCTCGAGCAGCTCGCCGCGGTCGCCGGGCAGCGCCTCGGCGAGCGCACGCAACCGGGCGGTGCCGAGCAGTGCACTCGCCAGTGCCGGCCCGAGCCCGGTGGCGGTGCGTGGGTCGGGGTCGATGGGCAGGAAGGCGGACAGCGCCCCGTCGGTCTCGGCGAGCGTCCAGCCGATCCGCCGCCACACCCGCACCAGATGGTCGAGGGTCAGGAACGCGATCGCGTCCGCGGGGCGGCCGTCGGCGTACTGCAGCACGGTCGTCTCGAAGCCGGCGCTCCCGGCCGGGTCGGCGAGCACCAGCATCCGGGCGAGGTCCGCCGGGGCGAGGGCGGCGGCGAGCGCGGCGGCGCCACCGGCCGGCGCGACGGCCGCCTCGAACGCGGCCTGCTCGTCGTCGGTCAGCGGCGCGTGTCCGGGCGCACCCCGGTAACGCAGCAGATCGGACAGGGTGAGGCCGAGTTTCGGCAGCACGGCGACGGCGGCGAGCTCCGGGTTGACGAACCGGCTGGTGACCAGGGTCAACAGCTCCTGGTACGAGACGCCGAGCCGGCGCGCCAGCGTCACGGCGTTCGGCAGCTCAGCGAGCGCCTGCGCCTGCGCGCCCGGCCGGTAGCCGTACAACTCGTGCCAGTGTGCCTCCTGATCGGCGGTGGTGAGCAGGTCGTACTCGGCCGGGGACGGGCCCAGCCGCTCGATCGCGACGGCGGCCAGTCCGTAGCGGTGGCGCGCACGCGGGTAGAGCTCGTCGTGGCGGCGGAACGCGTCGAGCACCTGCCACAGTGGAGTGTCGAAGTGCTCCAGCAGCCGCCGGACCGTGTCCAGCCACAGGTCGAACGGCAGGGTCATCGGGTGCACCGCGCGCCGCAGCAGGTCGTACGCCTCAGGAATCAGGAACTGCGGCTCGGCGATGAGGTCCGCGGACAGCGCGGCGCCGGTGTCGCGGACCGCGCCGGGCGCGAGGACCCCGTGGGCCACGTAGTACTCACAGATCTCGTTGACCAGGTCGATGTACGGCAGCACCGTGTTGGTGTTCTCGCACGTGAGCGGGAGCTCGGCGAGGTCGGGGCGGCGGCCGTCGAGGAGCTCGAACGGGGCGCGCGCGCCGGCCGGCAGGGTGTCGGCCGGTGGGTCGAGGAAATGCAGCAGGTCGACCAGGTACGCGGCC
The DNA here is from genome assembly GCF_900107455.1 of Asanoa ishikariensis. Taxonomy (GTDB): domain Bacteria; phylum Actinomycetota; class Actinomycetes; order Mycobacteriales; family Micromonosporaceae; genus Asanoa; species Asanoa ishikariensis. The sequence goes on from NZ_FNQB01000001.1 coordinate 2,312,725, forward strand.
GGGCCGAGCACCGAGCGGCAGTGGTCGCAGGCACAGAAGTCCTGGCTGCCGAACAGTTGCTCCATCGTCGGGAACGTCTCGACCAGTGCGTCGCGGCCGGCCTGCCGGCCCGCGGTCCCCGCACCGGACAGGGCGAACACCGGCGGTGCGGCGGCTAGCTGGCGGGCGGCGGTCACCGTGGTCAGGGCGGCGGTGGCGACCTGCTGCGCCTTGGCGTACGTCCGGGTGGCCTCTGCGGTCGACGCGAACCGCTCACCGTGCCGGGCCAGGAACGTGCGCATCGGCATCGCGGTGACGTCGTACGCGGACCGCAGTCCCGCGTCGAGCAGCGCCGCCATCGCCCCGTCGCTGGGGCTGATCTGGTAGACGCGGTGCAGCGTGCGGACGGTGGCGGTGACCGCGGCACGCTGATCGGCCGGGATGCCGTCGAGCAGGGCGCTGCCGTGCGCGCGCAGCATCCCGGAGACCGACGTGCGGCCGAGAGGCAGGTCGAGGGCGGCTGCCCGGTCGAGCACGGCGGCGGTGTGGCGCCGGATGGTGCCGTCGGTGTCCGGCAGCGTCAGCCGACCGGCGGCCACCGCGGCGGCGACGACGTTGGTGGGGAAGCTGATCCGAACCTTGCGGGCCAGGTCGGCGGCATAGGCGGCCAGCCGTGCGTCGGTGGTCCGGCCGGTGAAGGCCGGCGGGATCAGGTCGTCCACGGCGACCTCGGCGCTGTCAGCCACGGCGCGGACCGCCTGCTCCCAGGCCCGCGGCTCGTGCAAGCCGTGGGATACCAACGCCGGACCGAGGTGGTTGCCCTTCAGGGCGCGGACGAGCCTTTTGGTCAACGGCGCGTTGTTGAGCGTCAGCCGGCCCAGCTTGCCGACGAGCTTGAGCCGGTCGACCGGCAGGCCGGCTGTGGCCGCCGCGGCCCAGAGGTCGTCGGTGGTCCCGCCGGCATGGGCGACCGTGGCCTCGAGGTCGTCGAAGGCAGCGGCCTGGTTCTCGGAAAGCTCGGCGGCGGCGAGCATGTCGCCCTGGCTGGACAGCGTGCCGGGCGCGGTGGCGCGGAGTCGGTGGCCGCGGGCGAATCCCGTGAAGGCGGAGATGGCCTGCTGCCTGGCGGCGTCGTCGAGGTAGACGATTCCGGCCGTCGCGGCCTCTCTCAGCGCCCGGGCGACAGCCTTCGGCGCGACGCCGGCCAGCCCCGCGGGGTCATGGGGAAACCCGGCACGGACCAGCGCGTACGCGGCAGCGGGTGGCAGACCCGTGTCGTCGGTGACCTGCTCGGCGGTCGCGGCCAGGGCGACCAGGCGCGCGTCCCACCCGGTGTTCTCCTGCAGCAGGGTGAGGTCCGGCTGGTCAGCGGTCTGCCGCGCTGCCTTCAGCGGCCGCCCGGCGAGGTGCGGCCGCGCGTCGAGCAGCAGTTGGTCGTGCTCGGTCCGCGTCGGCCGGACACCGTCGGGTACGACGACGTTGAGCACGGCGCCGGGACGGACGTCGAAGAGCGTGTCCGTGAGGACCACTTCGGTGCCGCCCGGCCGCACCGTGCGCAGCTCGATGTTCAGCGGCGTCCCGGTGCTGTCGAACGGTATCCGGTAACGGCCGTCCGGTCCGGTGTCAGCCGCGCCGAGCAGAGTCGTCTGCGCACCGAAGCCCTTGCGGTACACGCGCACCGGCACATCCGCCGCCACCCGGCCGTCCGCGAGCCACACACGGCCGGCAATTCCTGGTTGCGTCACGGTGACCTCCAAAGGGCTTACGGAAGGTCATTCCGCATGACCCGGACGTAGTAGTCGGCGACATCGTTCGCGCTCCAGTGGAGGTTCGGAATCCAGTCGCCCTGAGAGAGCATCTTGGCCAATGGCCGCAGACCGTCCTCCGCCATGTCGGGATTGACATGCTGGGTGAGCTCGTAAAGCTGGCGGGTGGTGAACCCGTTCTGGTACTGCCGCTCGGTAAGAAGTGTGCGAAGACTCAAAATTTCGTAGAACTCGTGGGTCAGGGCCGACACGATGGACTCCTCGCTCCAGAGGACGTCCCTTCGAAGCATCACGTGCGACAAGCTATTAGCGGTCCAAACCGCCCCCTGCTCCATCGCGGCAGGGCTGTAAGTGGCGGGCACCTTCATGCTTTCGACCGCATGAACCGAGAAGGTGACGCCCTGGGGAATCTCCATCGTGATCTGTTTCCCGGGGCCGCGGCCGTAGATCTCTGGCAGGACCTGGTGAATCTTCGTCGGGGCCGCGTCCACCCATTTCTGGAAGATCTGTAGGGCCTGGGCCACGGTGAACTCAGAGCCTCCGGCTGCTGGTCCGGTGGCCGCCTTCGCGGGATACATGCGTTGCTGCATCGACGCGAAGTCCGGCACAGCGGCTGCCAGATCGTCCAGAACCGCACGGGATCGGCCGAGCGCGGTCTCCATACCCGTCGAAGCCGCCTGGCGCACCGCGGCAGGGCGAGCGGCGGGTGCCGCTGGAGCGGTGAGACCGGACCCGGCCAGCGAGACGATGTTCGTCACCCATGACACCGATCCCTCGAACGTCATGTCGACGTAGACGGACGAGTCGGCGCCGGTGATGCCGACCGAGACGTCGCCGAGCGCCTCGTTGACGCCGGCGAACGGGGAGTTCCCCACCGCCGCGTTCACGAGCCAGTCCCGAGCCGAGTCACTCCACTCCTTGAGCTGCGGGCCCGCCCATTCCGCGATGTCGTCCGAATATCCTCGCGAGGAGTCCCACTCCCACGACTGCCTGCCCCCCGGGTCGACGGCGTGCACCGGACGGCCGCGCACGTACGCGTAGCGGTTCACCCCGTCCGCCAGCCCCGCCGGATCGGCCGCGGTCCAGCGACCGAGCCACGGGGCGTAGTAGCGCGCGGAATGGTATTCCAGACCGGTGGACTCGTCGCGTTCCATTCCGGTGAAGCGATACCGTTTGACCGCCGCGCGAGCGGCCGGATCGACGGCCTGGTAGGACGTCGATCCGTACGGATGGTATTCCTCATAGGAGATGACCTCGCCGTCGGCGCCGAGCTCCAGGCACGCCGAGCCGAGCTGGTTGCCGAGCTGGAATCGGACCAGCAGTTCGGTGGTTCCGTCGTCGCCGAGTGTCCGCCGCTCCGCCAGCGCGATCCGCTTCGTGCCGTCGAGCACCGAGAGCGACAACCGCTCCAGCGTCACCACCGTGCCGGAACCGTCGTATTCGCGGTAGACCTCGAACCCGCCGACGTAGATGCGCTCGCTCTTGCGCGTCGGCTCCTGTGCCGGTCCCGCCGACCGCAGCGTCACCCAGCGGACCCGCTGCCCGCCGCCGTCGTAGCCGAACCATGTCGTCTCCGGCAGCCCGGTGTGCACCACCTGTCGCGCGGTCGCCCGTAGCTGGTCGGCGTGGTCCCACACCATCAGCGGCAGGTGGGGCATCGAGGTCATGGAGCCGTGCTGGTCATACGAATAGGTCTCCGCCGGCCCGGACCCGACCACGGTCGAGGCCAGCCGGTTGTCCGCCTGATAGGCATACCGGCGGGTCCAGCCCGGGTGTGCCGAATCCGACCCGAGGTGCTGGACGGCCAGGATGTTCCCGGTGGCGTCGTAGTCGTACGTCTCGGTGTAGCGGCCCATCGCGAGACCGTCGCCGGGCTGATCGTGGCCCACCGCGCCGATGTCGTACGGACCTGGCGGCACGGGTCCACCCAACTGCCCGAGGTGCTCTCGCCCGGTGGCCGCGACCAGCCGGTACGTCGCGTCGTAGGTGTAGTCAGCGCTCGGCTCGACCACCGTGTTGCGGAAGAACGCCGTCTGCTGGGCCGTGTCGGTGATGCGGAGCGTGTTTCCCACCGCGTCATAGGTGTACGCGAGAGATTGCAGCGATCGACCCGCCCGCACCGTGCGCGTCGACACCAGGCGCTGGGTCGTTCTGTCGTACTCGTGGGCGGTCACCGCACCGTTGCCGTATGAGATCCGCTCTCGTTGGCCCTTCGCGGTGTAGGCGATGCTCATGACGTAGGACTCCCAGTCCTCCGTGCCGGCGAGTGCCACGTCCACCCCGGCGAGCAGCCCGCCCTCGTCGTAGACCGGCCGCACCCGCGAGCCGTCCGGCGCCGTGGTCAGCACCGGCCGGTCCAGCGCGTCGTAGGCCGTCACCGTCGCGAACGACTCCTCGCCCAGCGGCACCGTGCCGTCCCAGTCCGGCAGCACCACTGGATCGGCGACCAGCCGCCGGGCCACCGCGACCGGGTTCCCGGCGAAGTCGTACGCCTGGGTCGTGACCGTCCCGGCACCGTCGCAGACCCGGTGTACGCGGCCGAGCGCATAGGCCGCGGCCGCCGCCGCGCGATCCAGCGACTCGCCGTACTCGGTCCGTGCGACGAGTGCCTCTGCCTCGCCTCCGTCGTCCAGGTACGTCGCGGCCGGGCGCAGCAGCGCGTCGTACGTGGACCGGTGCCGAAGTCCGCGGCTGTTCCACGCGTACCGTGGCCGCCCGGTGGCGTCACCGAGCGCCCACCGCTCGCCGGCGTCACTGCTCGCTGTGTGCAGCACCCGCCCAGCCAGGTCGTAGGCGTAGCGCTCGGCGGACCGCCCGAGCGCGTCGACGACCTCCCGCCGGTTGCCTTCGACGTCCAGCACCACCAGGATCGGCTGGAGCAGGTCGGCGGGGCCGCCCGGCACCCGGTTGTGTGCCACCGCGAGCACGGCTCGGCCCATCGGGTCCAGATACTCCTGGGCAGGGGTGTCCGCGTGCGCACCGGCGGCCGGGTCGGTGGCATGCGCGGTGTGCCACGTCGGCAGCACGTCCTCGACCGGCAGCCGGGCCAGGTGGCCGCCGACGTCGGAGTCGGTGCGCGGGTCGGCGATCAGCACCGTGTCGCAGCCGTCCCAGGAGTCCTGCCGCCAGGGGTCGAACGCGACCTTCGCCCAGGTGTGGTCCGGGTGCACCGTCGCGACGACCCGCCCCACCGGGTCGTAGCAGACGATCGGGCTGACCCCCGCCCGCACATCCGGTTCGAACAGGTGCGTGGCCGTGAAGAACGGCTCGTACCGTCGCACCGGCAGGCCCTTGTTGTTCACGATCGTCCAGCCGGACGCCACCCAGCGCCCGCCCGCGGCCAGCGCCTTGGTCTGCAGCGCACGGCCGAACCCGTCGGAGTACGCCAGCGCCTGGGCGATCCGGGTCGGCTCGCCGTCGTACGACTCTCGGGCCAGGGTCGCGGACACCGGCGCCCGCGGCTGCGCCTCACCGCTGGTCCGGGCGTACGCGAAGAGGTCGTACACGAGGCGGGTGCCCGCGCCGCCGAGCAGTGCCGCCGCCGCGCCCACCGGATCGGCCAGGTAGGCCGCCACCGTGGTGTCCGCCGGGTCGGGGTCGACACCCTCCAGTGTGGAGCCACGCGGATCGCCGGGCCGGCCCCGCCGGGCGGTCGCCGCGACCATCCCGAGCGCGTCGAACAGCGCCTCGGAGACCGCGCCGTTCGGGTCGGTGACCCGCACCGGAGCGAGCACCCGGTAGTCGTTGGCCGCTGTCACGGTGTTTCCGAGCGCGTCGGTGACCTCGACCGGCAGCAGCCGGTGCCGGTCGTAGTCGACCGTCGTGGTGTTGCCGTGCGGATCGGTGAACCCGGCCGGCAGGTAGAAGTCGGTCGCGGCGGACGCGCCGAACACCGCCTGCCCGGACGGCGCCCACCACGTGCCGTCGTCGTCCGGCAGGTAGCCGCACTCGTCGCGGAGCACCGCCGCCGGGTCGGTCAGCAGCGCGACCCCGTCGCGGCGCAGCACCGTGTCGAGCAGGGCGTCGGTGACGGCGAGCTGCTCGGTGCGGTACGGCAGGCCGAGTGACTCGAGCGTGCCCAGCGGAAGCGGCCCGGACAGGTCGTCGGACCGGTAGCGCACCCGGGAACGGCGGATGGTGCGGCGGCCGGCCGGGACCGCGCCGTCGGCGAGCGCGCGCAGTGCCTCGGGGCGCAACAGCGCGGGTGGCGCCGTCTCGATCCCGGTCAGTTCCTCGGCGTGCGACTCGGCGATCAGCGGAGACCGGTACGTCGCCGCGTCGTCGACCGCGTTGGTGAACCGGTTGGAGGTGACCACCACCGCGGGCGTCTCCTGCGCGGCGAGAACCGCGTCGGCCGCCCAGGACGGCAGCCGCGGGTCCAGGCCCGCACCGGGACGCCGCCGCGGATACGCCACCGACACGCCCCGGGTCACGTTGCCGTACCCGTCCACGTCGAGGGCGACCTCGTGCCCGACACGTGGGTCGGGGTCGCGCGTCCGCTCGTAGGACGCCGTCACGGTCTCGGCCGGGCGGCGCAGGCAGACCGCATGCCGCTGGCCGGCGGCCGGTTGGAGCAGTTCGACCGCGTACGAGGTGGTCGTCACCGTGTACGGCAGGTCCTGCTCGGCCGACCCGTCGAGCGCGTAGACCTCCTGCCGCAGTGGCGACCCACGCAACGCGCGGTACGCCTCACGCAGTTCTTCGGTGTCCGGATGATGGGGCAGCCGCGTACCGTCGGAGAGCAGTATCGCTGTGGCCAATGTGGACGGTGCCGGGTTGGCGAGCTCCGGTTCCGTCCAGAACTCGGGCGCGTACGCCGCCGCGAGGTCACCGCCGGCCACCTCGGCGAACGCGCCGGTGTGCGTCCAGATGCGGGTCAGCACCGGCGGCACGTGCGAGGCCGGATCGAGGTTGGCGGTCAGGTCCACCGGCGCGATCGCGGACAGCTCCTCGGTGTCCCACTGCTCGGTCATCCCGAACCCGCGGAACTCACGGTCGATGCCGTCGAAGTAGCCGTGGTGGTAGGCGAACCGCCGGACGAACCGGTTCCCGCTGATCCGATCGAGCGTCTCCACCCGCTCCACCAGTTGCACCGGGAACGGCAGCCGGGTCAGCCACGGCCGGCCCGCGGCGGCGTCGGCCAGGCTGAACCGGGTGGACGACGCGTACCGGATCACCGTCTCGGCGCCGAGGTTGTTGACCACCCGCTCCAGCAGATGCGGTTTCACCCCGCCGGTCAGGTCGGCGTAGCGCATCGCGCGGCCCGCGTCGTCCGGGTGCGTCGACGACCAGACCAGGCATGCGGTGCCCGCGCCGAGCAGGTCGACCGTCTGGACGGTCTCGGTGGCCTGCGGCGGCGGCAGACCGGGCAGGATTCCGTACGCGACGAAGCCGTTGCCGTTGTCGTTGAGGTGGAGCCGGATCCCGTCGGAGGCCAGGTACAGGATGTCCGTGACGCCGGAGCCGAAGACGTCGGCCAGCCGCAGCCGGTCCGGGTCGAACAGCTCCGCGCTCTCGAACCAGGGCGCGCCGTCCATGGCGACTTTCGCGCCGAACCGGCCGTAGCCGAGATTCGGATAGTAGCAGAGCTCGCCGTTGCCGATCCGGACGAGGTCGGCCAGCCCGTCGCCGGACATGTCGGCGAGATGCACCGAGTACGACCGGCCGGACAGCAGCAGTCGGGGCCCGGCGTCGTCATCCACCCCGGTCGGCAGCGTGATGCCCGGGCCGAACCCGTGGCATCCGGCCGACGGGTACCAGGTCAGGCTGTCGCTCTCGAGGACCAGGATGTCGGCGAGCCCGTCACCGTCGATGTCGACCAGGGTGACGTCCGGTGCGTCCAGGTCGACCGCCGGTGGGAAGGGGAACGGCTGCCAGGGCTCCCACCCGCCGTCGACGGTCCGGGTCAGCCGGCCGTGGGCTCCACCACCGGAGGTGACGACGTCCAGCCGGCCGTCGCCGTCCAGGTCGAGCAGCCGGGGCCGGGCCGGCGTCGACACGGCCGGCGAGGGCATGCCGGGAACCTCCCGCATCGCGCCCAGCCGCCCGGCGCCCAGGTTCGGCGTGTAGTACCAGGCGTCCGTGCCCGTGGCGAGCACGCCGGCGATTCCGTCGCCGTCCAGGTCCACCCACCGGTGTCCCTCGGCGGCCGATCCCGCCGGCAGGTTGCCCGCGTTGACCTCGTGCACCTCGCCGCGGAACTCGCCGGGGCTGTACGCGAGCTCGAGCGGCGGCAGCGCGGCGTCGTGATAGCCGCCGGCGTCCCGGCGTCGGTAGCCGCGCTGCGTGACCGTGGTGAGGAACTCGCCGGCCGCGCCCCGGTCGGTGTAGCCGAACTCGGTGGCGCGGACCAGGCAATCGGTGCCCACGGCCGGCTCGTCGGGAACGTGATGGAAGACCAGCACCCGCCGGCACAGCCGGTAGCCGCGGACCTCGAAGCCGGCGCGGTAGGAGGAGAACGGGTGTGCGCGGGCCGGCAGCGGGCGGTCGGCCGCCGGCGTGGGAACGTCCGCGCCGTGGTCGCCGTAGTCGAACACGACCTCGAACAGCCAGCCGTCCGGCTCCGGCTCGACTCTTGTGGAGTTCCGGTTGCCGTAGCGGATTCGCTTGAGGTAGCGGTTGGCGGCGCGTTGGGCGGAGGTCCGGTGCCGTTCGTGGGCCTTGCCGAGGTCTACGCCGTCGTCGCTGTCGGCCAGGTAGTCGTACACGATCGCGTTGCCCGTGCCGTCGTCGCTGCGGCACAGCAGCCACGAGAAGACCCGGCCCGGGTCGTCCGGGTCGGCGATCCGGGCGTCCGGCCGCTCGCCGTATCGGTGCGTGACGTTGTCCCGGCTGGTCGAGCGCCAATGCACGTCGCCGTCGGAGCGCCTGGTCCAGCGCTCGATCCGGGCGAACAGTCCCTCGGTGCGCGGCCGGAACCGGTCGATCCGGAACCCTGGCGCGTGCGGCGGGTCTGTCGTGGTGACCGGCCGCCAGCCACCTCGACCGTCCGGCTCCAGCACCGGGACCAGATCCTCGGCACCGGAGAGCAGGAAGACATCGCTGTCGTCGTAGCGGGGCAGCCCACGGTCCGTGCGCCGCGAGATCATCGGTGCTGACAGCGCCCAGCCCGGCCCGAACGGGCCGTCGCCGTACCCGGAGTCGTACGCCAAGGTCAGCGCCGGCCCGAACCCCGACCGGCCCGGGCTGGTGGCGATCGGCACGGTGAGGCCGGCAGTGCCGGTGAACGCATTGGTGCCGAAGGTCTCGCCGATGCCCCGGATCGCGCCACCGGCCGGCGGCAGGCTGACAGCCGGCGCGGCAAGCTGGGGGACCGGCGGGGCGAAACCGCCGCCGATCGTGGCTGCGGAGGCGCTGGCCTCCTCGTGCCGTGCCGCCATCCGAGACCTCCGGTGTTACTCGACGATGTTCGACCTATGCGCCGGGGTGCTCAACCCCACCAGCCATCGGCTTTCCGACAGACGACCGTCGATCCCATACGCGCGTGTATGGCGGGCATGTGGCGGACTCCCGCAAGGTCGCCGGACCGGATCAGCGATGTCAAGGATGGGAGTCAGATGCCAAGGCTTTCCCGTTACGTCTCGTGGCGGTTCAGGGAAGGGAAAAGGCCGCTCTTCGCGCTGGTGGTCATGAGTGTGCTGTTGTCGCTGGCGGCGGTGACGGTCCTGCCCTCGGCGGCGGCGGCCGACGACTGGTACCGCGACCCCTGCTGGAATGCCCAGCCGACGCACACGGTCCTGTCGTGGGCCGAGAACGAGTTGGAGGAGGAACCTTCGGCACCCAAGGTGCGCTTCGGAAATGCGCTCAAGGCCGACGTCGGGCAGTACACCGTGAACTGGACACAGACTAGGACCGCGTCCATCACAGTCGAGGGGTCGCTGGACCTTGGCAAGATCGTCGAGCTGAGTCTCAAGGCCGGCTACCAGACGCAGGTCAGCGTGCAGATGACGCTGTCCCTGAGCTTTCCCGTGGCGACCGAACGCGGCGAGTTCGTGACGTTGACCCCGTACACCTTCTACGAGTTCCGGAAGGTGATCACCGTTTGGTCGCGGGACGACGCCAGTCGCTACTGCAGCCTGTCCGCCACGGTGGCGCGGATCCCCGTGTCCTCCGGCGTGTGCCGGGTACCGGCGAACTCCACGCTGGCCGAGGCGTGCCCCGACCCCTTCACGCGTCAACCGGGACGGGGGCCGGGCACCGGGGGCACCACACCGCCCACGCCGCCGGGCCCGCAGCCGGTGACGGATGTTCGCGGTCTCGCCGACGGGACCGTGCTGGCGACGACCGACACCAGACGGATCTACAAGATGGTCGGTGGGGCTCCGGTCTGGCAGTCGACCTGCGACGACGGGATCTGTGAGCCACAGTCCCGTCCGACGACGCAGGCGGTGGTCAACGCCGGTCCGGCCACGCCGCGCAACGGCGCGTCCGCCATCGACCAGCGCGGTCAGGTATATCTGTTCGTCGGGGGTGCGCCGCTCTGGCAGGACTCGTGCGCCGCCCCGGTCAACTGCGGTGCACCGGTCAAGGTGTCGAACTGGTCGATCGACGCCCGTGACCACATGAACCAGCGACCCACCGACGGCAACCTCGTCCAGGCCGTGGCCGGCACCACCGACCTGCCGGTGGCCGCGACGCTCGGCGGCGCGCTCGTACCCTTCGCCAACGAGCAGGAGGTCATCGAGACCGGCCACGGCACCGGCTGGCGGAGCAAGGTCCAGGCGATCACCTCGAAGAGCTACCACGCTCTGGGCTTCGACCCGGCCAACGGCACGCTGATCCAGGGCGTCGCCGGTGGTGTCTCCACGCCGGTCGCCGCGCTGGCGGGCTCGGCGATCATCCCGTTCGCGAGCGAGCAGGAGGTCGTCGACTCCGGACACGGCACGAACTGGCCCAGCAAGGTCCGTGCCGTCCCCGCCCGGTTCTTCCACGCCCGCGCCCGGGTCCCCACCGACAACACCCTGATCCAAGGCGCCAGTGGGGGCGTGGCCACGCCGGTGGCGGCCATGGTCGGCGGTGCGCGGATCAACTTCGGCAGCCCGCAGGAGCTCATCGACGCCGGGTACGGGACGGACTGGCCGAGCAAGGTGCAGATCATCCCGACCCGGGTCTTCAACGAGATCCGCGCCGACGTGCCGGCCGACGGGACCCTGATCCAGGGCATCATCGGGAGTACGCCGGTCGCCAAGATCGTTGGCGGTGCCGTTGTCCCGTTCGCGACCCCCGAGGAGGTCGTCGACGTCGGCTACGGTGCCGAATGGCGGTTGCACGTGCGGGCGGTGCCGCCGCGGGCGTACAACGCGCTGCCGACCGTCCCGGCCACGAAGACCCTCGTACGTGGAAGGTCGGGCGGCTCGCTGACGGCGGTCGCGCAGGTCGTCGGCGGTGCCCGCATCCCGTTCGGCAGCGGCGCGGACGCCACGGCGGTGGCCGGCCCGAACTGGGGCCAGTTGGTCAGGGACATCCCGAGTCGCGCGTACGCCGCCATGCCGCTCACGCCGGCAGACGGGACCCTGCTGGTGAACGAGGGCGGTGTGCTCTACCGGGCGCTGCAGGGCAACGTCGAGCGGGCGGCGAGCTGTCCCGAGTCGACGGCGTGTTCGACCAACCTGCCGCTGGTGCTGGACCGGCAGTTGCACGGAATCCGCGAGTACGGGCCGGCGGGGTTGGCGTGGGCCGACGTCGACGGTGACGGCAAGGCCGACTACTGCCGTCGGGTCGGCACGGTCAACCACCAGGACAGCAAGGTCTCCTGCACGCTGTCGACCGGGTCGGGCTACGGCGCGACGGTGACGTCCGGCGTCACCGACTGGGGTTACCTGGTCGGGCGGCAGTGGGCTGACATGAACGGGGACAGGAAGGCCGACTTCTGCCGGCTCGGCGGCAACGACCTCCGCACCGACGCGTACGCGCTGTGCACGCCGTCGTCCGGCAGCGGCTTCAGCGCCACCGTCGTCTCCGCGCGGATCGACGCCGGGCACTCCGCCGGGCGGGCCTGGGCGGATGTCAACGGTGACGGCAAGGCCGACTTCTGCCGGGTGCGCGGCGGCACGAACCACACCGACGCGTTCGTGTCCTGCACGCCCTCGACCGGCGCCGCGTTCGGCAACGACATCAGCTCGACCAACCTGGACTGGGGTGCCGCGGCCGGACGGGCGTTCACCGACTTCAACGGGGACGGCAAGGCGGACTTCTGCCGGGTCGTCGGCACCGTCAACCACACCGCGGCGTACGTGAGCTGCACGGTCTCCCGGGGAGGCGACTTCGGGGCGACGTACTCGTCGCAGCCGACGGACTGGGGGTTCGGTGCCGACCGGGTCTGGGCCGACGTCAACGGCGACAAGAGGTCCGACTTCTGCCGCCGGGTGGGCTCGATCGCCGAGCCGAGGGTGGCGTGCACGCTGTCCACGGGCACCGGCTTCGGCACGACCGTCGTCTCCGCCCTGGCGGACTGGGGCCAGCCCGGCAGCCGTTCCTGGACCGATGTGGACGCCGACGGCAAGGCGGACTTCTGCCGGGTCCGTGGCACGGTCAACCACACCGACGCGAAGCTGTCCTGCCTGCTGTCAACAGGCAGCGGCTTTGGCTCCGAGGTCACCTCGGGGAACGTCGACTGGGGTTTCCACACCGGCCGCGGCTGGGCGGACGTCAACGGTGACGGCCGCACCGACTACTGCCGGCGGGTCGGTGGGAGCGTCACCGATACCCGGGTTTCGTGCAGCGGTTCCACTGGCAGCGGATTCGCCGCGAGCATCGCGTCGGGCGTTCTGGAGTGGGGCCACGCTGACTAGCTGATCCAGCTTGTGGAGTTTCACCCGGACGGCCTCGCCGTCCGGGTGCCCAAGCTGATCCAGGATGTCGCCGGCCTCGCGCCACGCGGCCCGCGCGGCGCCGAGGTCACCGGCGTCGCGCTGGGCGTCGCCGAGATGCGTCAGCACGTCGGCGAGGCAGTACCGGTCGCGGGCCTGACGGAACAGGGCCACTCCGTGGTGGAAGCAGGTGACCGCCCGGTCGTGGTCGCCGAGGCGGCTGTGGATGTAGCCGAGACTGTCCCAGGCGTACGCCTCACCGGCTGTGTGGCCCAGGTCCTGGAGCATTTCCAACGCCTCCTGACACAGGGCCAGGGCATCGGCGGGTGCGCCGATGAGGGCGCGGTACCAGCCGACCGCGTTGAGGCTGTTGGCCTCCCCGGCCCGATGGCCGGCCCGCCGGAACAGCTCCAGGGCGGACTCGGAGTGGCGCAGCGCCTCGAAGTGGTTGCCCTGCTGGCCGCGTACCCAGGCGAGGTTCCGGTGTGTGTGCGCCTGGCCGATGTGGTCGCCCGCGTACCGGAACAACTCGAGCGCGGCGCGGTAGTGCGCGGGCGCCTCGTCGAGCTGACCCCCGCTGGCGTACGCGAGCCCCAGGCCGCGCCGCGCGGACGCTTCCGCGACCGGATCGGCCAGCCGTCGCGCCGCTCGCAACGCGGCCCGCTGGGCGGTCACCAGGTCCTGCCAGCAACCGTGCCGGTCCAGATAGTTCGTCAGCGTCCCCGCCATTTTCCAGGCCTGGATCTCGTGACCTGCGGCGTCCGCGAGCTCGACGGCGTGCAGCAGGTTGGCGTGTTCGGCCCGGAACCAGGTCAGCGCCTGTTCCGGGCTGTCGAGGCGCTCAGGCGTGACACCCTCGGCCGCCGGCGCCGGGCTGTCCGTGTCCCGATGCGGGTTCAACCGCAGCGCCGCGGCGTGGGCGGTGTGGAGGTAGTGGTCGACCAGCCTGCGCTCGGCGGCCAGCCGGAGCTGCTGGACAGGTGGGTCGCCGGCCAGCTCACGGGCGTACGCCCGCAGCAGGTCGTGACAGGTGTACCTGCCGGGCAGGTACTCGGTGAGCAGGTTCGCGCCGGACAACTCCAGGAGCAGCCGGCGCGTGGCGGTCGCGTCGATGCCGGCGAGGCTGCCCAGGGCCGGTGCGCCGATGTCCGCGCCGGCATGGACGCCGAGCAGGCGGAACAGTTCGGCCGCCGCCGGGCTCAACGCGCGGTACGACCACAGGAAGACACACCGGAGATCGGTGGCGGCGTCCCCGCCCGCGAGCGATGCCAAGGCATTGGCGGAGGAGCGTAGCTGGTCGGCCAGGCTCGTCAGGGAAAGCTGCGGGTGGGCGCAGGCGTAGGCACCGACGATGGCGAGCGCGAGCGGCAGGCGCGCGCACGTCTCGACGAGCGCGGCGGCGGCCTGCGGCTCCGCCGACACCCGATGCTCCCCGACGCGGCTGCCGAACAGACGCCCGGCCTCGTCGGCGTCGGGCAGGTCCACCGACACGATCCGCGCCCCGTCCGTCGCCGCGAGACCCAAGAGCCGATCGCGGCTCGTGACGACCGCCAGCGACGTGGGCGCTCCGGGCAACAGCGGACGTACCTGCTCGGCGTCGCGGGCGTTGTCCAGCAACAGAAGCACGCGCCGGTCCGCCAGAACGCTCCGATACAGGCCCGCCTGGCCCTCCGTCGTGCTTGGAATGCGGTGTGGTGCCACGCCCAGCGCCTCGAGCAGGACCCGGATCGCTTCGGCGGACGTCAACGGCGGCCCTGAGGGGTCGAAGCCGCGAAGGTTGAGGAACAACTGCCCGTCAGGAAAACGAGCGGCCGCGTCATGCGCCCAATGCACCGCCAGAGCGGTCTTGCCGACTCCAGCCGTACCCGTGATCGCAAGAATCGGTCGGTCTTTAGCGCCGGTGTCGAGCTGACGCAGCAACTCGGCGCGGCCGGTGAAACCGAAGACGTCCGCGGGTAGCTGCCGCAGGGGAACCGACGGCGCGCCGACCGTGGACAGCTCCAGATCGGGGTCTGCGGCCTCGATCCGTTCCCGAAGCTCGACCAGCGCCGGCCCTGGCCGCACGGCCAGCTCCCGGTCCAGCGACCGGCGACTCTGCTCGTAGGCGGCCAAGGCCTCCGCCCTGCGCCCGCAGCGATACAGGGCGAGCATCAACTGCCCCCACGACCGCTCCCGCAGTGGATGACGGGCGGTCCAGCTCCGCAGCTCCGCCACGAGCTCGACGTGTGCGCCGAGCCCCAGCCGCGCGTCGAAGGCTTCCTCCGTCGCGGCGATGCGCAGTTCTTCCATCCGGCCGGCCTCCAGCCACACGGCCTCCGGCAACACGAGCCCGTCGAGGACCGGGCCACGCCACAGAGCCAACGCGCGCAGCAACGAGTCGGCGGCGGCCGCGGGCCGCCCGTCGGCGTGGTGACGCCGCCCGTCGGCCGCCAGCCGTTCGAAGACGGCGGAGTCCAACTCATCCTGGTCGACCCTCAGCAGGTAGCCACCGCGGGCCGTGACGATCCGCTCCCGCCCCGGCAGGGCCGCGCTGTGCAGCGTGCGCCGCAGGTCCGAGACGTACGACTGGAGGTTCGCGGCCGCGGACGCGGGTGGCCGCTGCGACTGCGACCAGAGCGAGTCGATGAGCGCGTCGGACGTCACCAGCGTGTTTGGCCGCAGCAGAAGAATGGCCAGAAGCACTCGGGGCTTTCTCCGGACCGGAGCCACCATCCGGCCTGACTCGTCACGGACTTCCAGCGGACCAAGCACACGAAAATCCAACGGATACCCTCGCCGGCTACACGCATGGACAGTCCGCAGCAGCGTAGCCGACGATCGATCTGATCTATGTCGCTAACGCGTATTGGTCCGACTCCCATTGCATAAGTCGATCATTAGCGCGCGAATATGTTGTCATATATAAAATCGGTCGGTTCCTTTTTGGCAGCTGATCACGGACCGTCGGCACCATCGGGCCACGCGCTGACGCACACGCGGTTGCCGGCGCGGTCCGCGAGGATCCAGCCGGAGGAGTCGTCGACGATCCGCCCACCGGCCGCGAGCGCGGCGGCGATACGCTCCTTGACCTGTTCGCGAGCGACGGACACGTCGACGTGCATCGCGTGCCGCAACGGCTTCGCCGGGTCGAGCTCCTGCATCCAGACGGTCGACCCATGACCGAGCGGATCGACGGCGTTGTCGTCGGACGCCGCGGCGTACCCGAGCACAGCGCGCCAGAAGCCGACGTCGAGCGTGTCCGGCCGCGCCGCCACAGCGAGTTGCACCTCCTGCGCACGCGCGCGGTCGGCGACGGCTCCGTGCTCCCGCGCCACGGCCGAGACGGATCGAGCAAGGTGGGCGTGCTCTTGCTCGAGCTGCCACACGTCGCGGGTCAACCGCACGCTGAGCTGGTCTTCGGCGACCGTCATCAGCACCCGCGCGCCCTCGATCCCGGGGACCCGCGCCACCGCCTCAGCCAGCCGCGCCGCCTCGACGAGCGACGGGACGCGAAACACCGCGGCTGCCCCGCCGTGCAACACCACCCAGTCGCCGACACCCTCCGCGGCGAGGAACTCCTGCCATCCTTCTTCGCTCATGGAGACGATCGTCTCCCGGCGGGGCGGACCGGCGGAAGCTCCTGAACGGCACGCTGACTGTCACGCGTTCTGGACGACCTCGAACTCCAGCAGGCTCGAGCCGGACGCGACCGGCTTGGCGCGGGCGCCCGCGTGTGCTTCCTTGGCCGGGCCGTTGGACCACGCCTGGAATGACTCTTCGCTGTCCCACTTGGTGTAGACGAAGTAGCGGGTCTCGCCCGACACCGGACGCAGCAGCTCGAAGCCGAGGAAGCCGGGCTGGTTCTCCACCGCGTGCAACCGGGCGGCGAACCGCCGCTCCAGCTCCGGGCCGGCGCCCTCGGGGACCTCGATCGCGTTGATCTTCACTACTGCCATGCACCTACGGTAGTCGTATGGACGGCGGCAACTACCAGGGCCAACGCCTTTTGAGTGCGGCTGTCGCGGCGTTCGCGGTCCTCGACGGCTTGGGCTTTCGGGTGGGTGAGGCGCACCTGGACGCCTGGCGGGGTGCTGGAGAGTCGCCTCGAACGCATCGTGCGGGCGCTTCAGGCACAAGCACCAGAGATGCCGCGCGTTGCGCGCCGGCCACTACGGCCGCGGCCTGCGGGTGCGGCAGGCCGTCGCGACCACGGCCGGCCGGCTTCCGGCCCGCTGGGTCATCCACACCGTCGGGCCGGTGTGGAGCCCCACCGAAGACCGTTCCCCGTTGCTGCGCGCCTGCTACCAGAACTCGCTCGTCGTCGCGGCCGAGCTTGGCGCGCGGTCGGTGGCGTTCCCGCTGATCTCGTCCGGCGTGTACCGCTGGCCCAAGGAGGACGCGGCCGCCCAGGCGCTGACCGCGCTGCGGACGCCGCCGCCGTCGATCGAGCTTGTCCGGCTCGTCCTGTTCGACGACGACGCCCGGCACGCCGCCGAACGAGTCAGGCAGCGCTAGGCGCCAGCGCCGGCCTGCCGGCGGCGGAACTCTTCGAACGGCAGCCGGTCGAAGATGAAGCGGTTGTGGACGATCTTTCCGTCGCGGACGGTGACACATTCGGCTGCCGGCGCGCTCGCGGCCGGGATCGTCTCCGTGTCGTACATGAGCAGGGCCGTCGTGTCGTCGCCGAACGCGGAGATCAGCTCCGCGCGGACCAGGAACTGTTCGGCGAACGGCCGCAGGAACTCGCGGTACGCCTGGATGCCGGTGAGCCGCCCGGCCGGGGCGTCGAGCACGACGTCGTCCGCGAGGTAGGTCATCGCCGCGGTCAGGTCCTTGCCGGTCCACGCGCGGTGGTGGGACAGGGCGATCTGCAATGCTGAGCTAGTCATGATCTCTTCCTCGATCTCGATGTGGTGCCTGTAACGACACCGACGACCCGGAGAACGGAACGGCTGTGACGCAGGTCACTTTCGAGGATCTGGTGGCGACGCACCGGCGCGAGTTGTTGGTGCACTGCTACCGGCTCCTGGGCTCGGTCACCGACGCCGAGGACGTACTTCAGGAGACCCTGCTGGCGGCCTGGCGCGGCCTGGACGGCTTCGAGGGTCGCGCGTCCGTGCGGTCCTGGCTCTACCGGATCGCCACCAATCGCTGTCTCAACGCGCTCCGCGATCGCGGCCGGCGGATCCCGGCCGAGCCGACGCCGCCGTTCGAGCCACCGGAGCCCAGTCGGCGTGGTGACGTGAGCTGGCTGCAGCCGTACCCGGACGCGTTGCTGCCGGACACCGATCCCGGCCCTGAGGCGCGCTACACCAACCGGGAGGCGATCGAACTCGCGTTCATCGCCGCGTTGCAGCGGCTCACCCCCCGGCAGGCCGCGGTGTTGGTGCTCTGCGACGTGCTGGGGTATCCACTCGACGCGGTCGCACCCATGTTGGACACCACGCCGATTGCCGTGAAAGGCCTGCTGCAGCGGGCCCGCGGTGCGATCGAACGACACCGTGAGGCGCCGCCCGCCGCTGGGTCCACACAGGAACGCCGGCTCGTCGACCGCTTCGCCGAGGCCTTCGCCGGCGACGACATCGACACCCTGGTCGGTCTGCTCACCGACGAGGCATGGCTGGCGATGCCGCCCGCCCCGCACGAGTACCACGGCCCGGTGGCGATCGCCTCGTTCCTGCGGGCCAGCGCCGCCTGGCGCCTCAGCCAGGGGCTACGAACCCGGCTGAGCCCTGTCCGCATGAATGGGCAGCCGGCGTTCGCTTCGCGACTTGTCGGAGACGCGTTCGAACGACCCGGTGGGCTGATCGTGCTCACGCTCGGCGGGGACGGCGTACGCGGAATGACCTTGTTCCTCCACGACATCTGAGTCGCCCCGAAGGGGACAAAGGGGAAATAAAGTAGGTCTCATGACCACGCCGAACGACGCTCAGCAGGCCGAGATCGGGCTTCGGTCGTTCGGGCGGCCCAACTCGGTCGTCAGCCAGTTCGACTTCTGGAACGACCGCTACGAGGGGCGCCGGCTCTTCTCGGAGGTGCTGGGAACCTTCTTCCTCGTGCTCGTCGCCGTCGGTGGCGGCCTGGTCAACGCCCGCTTCGGAGGCGATGCCGTGCCGGCCGCGGCGCGGGTCGTGGCGCCGGCGCTGATGGTGAGCGCGATCATCCTGTTCATGGGTACGGTCTCCGGCGCGCACCTCAACCCGGCCGTCAGCATGGCCTTCGCGCTGCGCGGTGACTTTCCGTGGAAGCGGGTCCCCGCGTACATCGTGGCCCAGTTCGTCGGCGCCGCCCTCGCCACGCTGCTGTTGTGGGCACTGGTCGGCAAGCACGGCACCGCCGGCCTCACCCTCCCTGGCGCCGGCATCTCCACGACGACGGCGATGATCTGGGAACTGGTCCTGACCACCGGGCTGGTCAGCATCATCCTGGGCACGGCGTCCGGAGCCCAGCAGATCGGTCCGCTGGCGGCGATCGGTGTGGGCAGCTACATCGCGCTGGCCGGGCTTTGGGGAGCACCGGTCAGCGGCGCGTCGATGAACCCGGTCCGCTCACTCGGCCCGGCGCTGGTGCTCACCCACTGGACCTCCTGGTGGGCGTACCTCGTCGGACCGGTGGCGGGCGCGACCATCGCCGTCGGCTTCGCCCACGTGCTGCGCGGCCGCGGCGGCGGACGAAGCGGCGTCGAAGCCGCGATGGGCACCCTCGGCGCGCACTGGCACTCGAACCCCCGGAAGTGAAGCCGTGCGGAGCAGCTCCTCCTCGGCGGCCTGGCTCCAGTGGATGCGGTCCAGGCGTTCTCCGACGTCGGGCACTACGCCCCGCAGTTCCGTCAGCGCGGTCAGCGGCAGTGGCCCGCGAAGGTTCGGGAAGATGACCACCTTGCCGCCGAAGCGCCCCTCGGCGACCGCGCGCAGCGCGTCCGGCGCCGCGTCCAGCCCGCCGATCGCGGCGACCGACCGGTTCGGCTGGACCGCGCCGCTCTCGATGCGGTCGCGTGCCTGGCACAGGTCGGCGACCGTCGACCCGCTCGTCCCGACGGCCCGCACGCCGCGGTGCGCGACCGCGGTGAGATCCCACGCGCAGCGCGTGCCGCGGGGGAGCCCGGCGAACAGGTTGATCACTCCGCCGTCGGCCAGGTGCTCGAACGCCGTCTCGACGGCCGTGGCGGCCGGGGCCGTCACCACGACGTCGTCGAACCCCGCACCGCCCGTCACGTCGTTCAGCTTCTTCGCGAACGTCTCGGCGTCGCCGCACTCGCGCTCCGAGAGGAACGTGAGTACGTCCGGCGCGATACGACCGAACCCGCGCCCCGCCCGCCCGCTGCGGTCGGTCGCGACGATGCTCGCCGGTCGCCCGTCCCGTTGGAGCGCGCGCCGCATGTGCATCCGGCCCATCGGACCGCCGGCGCCCACGACCCAGAGGCGTCCGCCGGGCGACAGCTCGGTGCGGATCGGCGCGTACGCCGCCGCCAGGTCGCTCTGACCGGTGCCGAACAGGGCCAGCCCGTCGTAGTGCAACCGTCCGACGTCGACCCGCACGGGGTGGGCCAGCGGCTCTGCGGTGACGATGGCGCAGGTGCCGTTCGGCGCGAGCGCGTCGATGGCGCGCTCGACGCGTTCGGCATCCGGGCCGAGAACGACGACATCGTCCACGACGTCCTCCGGTGCCCCGGCGACGACCTCGATGCCGGTGGCGTGCGCCCACCCGCGTACCCGTTCGGCGAAGGCGGTGTCACGGACGTCGAGGTGCACCCGGCGTGGGCGCCAGCCGGCCGCCTCGCCGAGCTCCACCCCGGCGCCGTCGCCGGTCAGCCAGACCGTGCCACCGGCCAGCCAGGTGGTGCGGTAGGTGACCGCGTAGGCGGCCTCGACGCAGGCCCACGGCTCGGCGAGCGCCGCCTCGGCGTAGCCCGTGCTCGACCGCACCGGCACGAGGTAGGGCAGCATTTTCGGCCCGAGTACGGCGTACTGGGCGAGACCGCCGCGCAGGTCGTACCCGTAGCCACGGGCGACTCCGTCCACGGTCATGCTGCCCTGGACGATGAAGCGGTCACCGGGTGCGTAGGTGCCCCGCAGCTCCGGACCGACGAACGCCACCGTGAGGCATACCTCGTGCCCGGGAACGACCGGGAACTCGCGTACCCGCGGATGCTCCAGGCCGAGTCGCGCGATCTTGGCGTCGGACACGCTCACGCCCACGGCGTCGTGCCGCACGAGCAGTTCGTCCCGGCCGGGCACGGGCAGTGGCTCACTGACCGGGCCTTCCAGATCAGCCAATCCTGGGCCGGTCAGCCGCCACACCCGGTGCTCCGTGGGCAGCGGCCCGGCCACTTTGCGGTAGTCGTCGAGAAGATCCCCCATGTGCGGACGGTAATTGATTCGTCCGATTGGGGACCCCGACGCCGGAAAATTGCGTTCGAACGTGTACGTAACAGCACCGCCGCCAGGACCATGGGCGGTCCTGGCGGCGGCGGGCCGTACGAATGGCGCTGTTAGCGGATCGTGATCGTTGCCTTGCGGAAGTTCTTGCCGTTCTTGTCGGGGTCGTAGTTGCCCTCGACGTTGCCGGCGGCGTCGACCGAGAACCACTGGAACGTGGTCGTCTCGGTCACGTGGAACACCTGACCGGGCTCACGGAACTCGGTCGCCTCGTAGCGGGGCGACTCGAGGGTGGGCCGGCTGCCGTCGGTCGTGTAGTAGATCGTGGCCGGCTCGTTCGTCTCGAAGTGCACGTCGACCGGACGCGTGAACCGACCGCTGCCGGGGACGAGGTCGGACTTCGGGTCCTTCTTGTCCTTACCCCAGTCGGCGGCGACCCGGAACATCTCCATGAGGCCGTTCGCGTACTCCATCGTCTCGGAGTGGCCGCTGACCAGGTTCGGGTCGCCCTCCCACACCGGCTGGAACGAGCCGCCCTGCCAGTTGCCGGTGGCCGGGTTGTAGACCGAGCCGCCGACCTCCCAACCGAAGGCGAAGATGCCGTACGTGTGGTAGAGGTCCTCACGCACGTTGCCGGCGGACGAGTAGAGCACGTCCGACGAGCCGCCGACGTTCTCCGGGGTGACAACCGTTTCCCGGTACGCCTTGACCTGCGACAGGATCCGCCCGGCGGACTGCCAGTAGAACGCCTCGTCGCCCAGCGGCGGACGCGGCGTGGTGATCCGGCCGTCCGCGATGTAGGCGCCCGGCTGCCAGAACAGCTGGCCGCCGTTGGAGTGCACCGACATCATGAACTTGATGTTCTGGAACCTCTCGACCAGCCAGATGATGTTCTTCGACTCGGGCTCGGACAGTTCCGCGGGACCCTGGTAGGTGCCGCTGGTGCAGCTCGACGACGCGCCGTCGTAGCCGTCGAAGCCCGACCCGACCCGGTAGTTGCGGTTGAGGTCGACGCCCCACGAGTCGCGGCGACCCGGGTCGTCGTTCGCGTCTTCGCAGTGGTTGGTCATGTTCTTCCGCTGCGAGGCGAAGTTGTAGAAGCTGTAGTTCGCCCCGTCGGGGTTGTTGGAGAGGATGAAGAAGACGTCGGTGTTGTTGACGATCTTCTTGGTCTCCTGGTCGGTGCGGTAGTTGCGCACCAGCCGCTCGGCGGCCTCCAGCGAGGCCGTCGCCGGCACCCACTCGCGGGCGTGGTCCTGCGCCTGGATCAGGACACCGGGCTTGCTCTGGTCGCGGTGCTTGCCGATCCGCAGGACGGGGATCGTCTTGGGACCGCGCGGCACCTCGCCCTCCGGCGCGCCGACGCGCTTCAGGTCGAGGGAGTCCGTCAGCTTGACCGGGCTGGGCGTCGCGGCGACGATGCCGCTGCCCGCGTTGGTGCGGTACGGGTGCGCCCGGTCGACCAGCCCCTGCGACTGCGTCTCCAGCGCCGTCGACACCTGCGCGGCGGTGCTGGACACGGCCCCGTCGGCGTTCGTGGCGAGCAGGACGCGGATGGCCTTGCCGGTCACCTCGACGCCGAGCGGCAGGTTCGCGCCCGCTCGTTCGACGAACTCGACGGTGATGTCGTTGCCGCCCTGGTGGCCCCAGGCCGCCGAGCTCAGCACGACCGCGGACTGACCGGTGCCGCCGATCGCGGCCTGCGCCTTACGCTGGTAGCCGTTCGTCCGGTTCGGCAGGTAGATGATCTCCGCGATGTCCGGGTACTGGTCGGCGATCTCCTCCGCACGGGCGTACAGCTGCTGCGGGTGCTTGTAGCCGTCGATGAAGTTCGACTTGTAGCCCGGGCGGTCCGTCAGCGGCGGGGGAGCGTCCTCGAGCCAGTCGGAGACCTTGCCGACGGTGACGCCGCCGGTCGAGCTGGTGACCCGGATCTCGTGGGGACGGGCGTCCAGCTTGAACAGGTTCCGGTGGAACATGTACTCACCGGAGTCGACGAACCGGCTCATCGTGCGGGCGTAGCCCCAGTCGGTGGCCTTGCCCGAGTCGTTCTCGAGCTGCATGCCGACGACCGGGTCCGCCTGCGCCCCTTCGGTGGTGCGGGCCTCGACGTACAGGAAGCCCTGGTCCTTCGTGGTGAACCAGTCGGCGCGGACGACCCGCACGGTGTCCTCGTGGTTCAGGGTCTGGACGGACCGCGCGCTGGCCCCGGCGGCGGGGATGCCGCCGTCGGCGACCTCAGGCCACTTGAAGCCCTCGTTGTCACCGAGGATCTTGACGCCCATCGCCTTGAGCTGGGCGACCTCCTCGTCGGTCGCGAACGCCTCGCCCTCGATGCCGTTCGGCACCCGCTCGAGGCCGTGCTCGATGTCGAATCCGGCGTCGTTCACCTTGTTGAGCATGGCGGCGCCGGTCAGCTCGATCCGGACGAGGCGTGCCCCGTCCTGGGCCTGTCCGGAGGCCGTGGCCTGCCCGGACTCGGCTCCCGCGGATGGTGCTCCCATGAGGACACTGCTCACCAGCAGGGCGGGCAGCGCGAGAAGTGCGATCCGCAGTCGTCTGCGTCGCATGCTTCCTCCTTGTTTCTGCGCGTGGGGGGTCGTTGCCGCTTGATCAGTCTATAAAGGACACTCGTGCGAGGGGTGGGTCCGATCAGCGTATGTGTATCTCTCACTCCAGCGGCGGCGCGCAGCGGATCTTGAGTATTACTTGAGCTGCGTCGCCGGTTCTCGCCCGAGAAAGTCGGGACAGGCCTAGGCTTGAGCTTTGATCTGACGTGCTAGGCGCTGTGGTGGCCTGGGTCAGGCACGGGCGTCGCACGACGTCTCCCTCTCCTCGACCTGCTGTGGGCAGGCGCGTTGTCCTCAACGCTCTGAGAGGGGCTAAAAGTGTCTGTACAGACCGAGGCTGCCGTTCGGCCGTTCATGGTGCACGTGCCCGAATCGGACCTCACGGACCTTCGCGGACGCATCGCGGCCACCCGCTGGCCCGAGAGCGAGACCGTCGGCGACGGGTCGCAGGGAGTGCAAGAGGCCACGATGCAGGCCCTCGCGGGCTATTGGGAGCACAACTACGACTGGCGTCGGGCGGAGGACCGGCTCAACGCCTTCCCGCAGTTCATGACCGAGATCGACGGCCTGGACATCCACTTCATCCACGTGCGGTCCAGGCACGACGACGCGCTGCCGCTCATCCTCACCCACGGATGGCCCGGCACCATCGTCGAGTTCCTCGGCACCATCGAGCGGCTGACGGATCCGGAGGCCCACGGTGGCCGAGCCGAGGACGCCTTCCACGTCGTCGTCCCGTCGATCCCGGGCTACGGGTTCTCCGGCCGGCCGGAGACCACCGGCTGGGACCCCGACCACATCGCCCGGGCCTGGGTGACGTTGATGGACCGCCTGGGCTACCAGCGCTTCGTCGCCCAGGGCGGCGACTGGGGTGGGGTCATCGTCGACCTCATGGGCCTGCAGGCACCGCCGGGGCTGGTCGGAATCCACACCAACTTCCCGGGAGTGGTCCCGCCCGCCGTCGCGAAGGCGCTCGCGTCGAACGTCCTCGGGGCGGGCGATCCCAAGCCGTCGGGCCTGTCCGCCGAAGAGAGCCGCACCTACGACCAGTTGAGCTTCCTGTTCACCATGGGCATCGGGTACGCGCTGGAGATGGCGCTGCACCCGCAGACGCTCTACGGCCTGGCCGACTCGCCGATCGCGCTCGCGGCCTGGATGCTCGACCACGACAAGCAGAGCTACGACGAGATCTCGCAGGCCTTCGTACAGAAGGAGGCCGTCGGCAACCTCACCCGGGACGAGGTGCTGGACAACGTGACGCTGACGTGGCTCACGAACACGGGCGTCTCGTCGGCCCGGCTGTACTGGGAGAACAAGTACGGCTTCGTCGACGCCAAGGGTGTTCAGGTGCCGGTCGCCGTCAGCGTGTTCCCGCACGAGATCTACCAGGCGCCGCGCTCGTGGACCGAGCAGGCGTACCCGAATCTCGTCTATTTCAACGAGGTCGAGGTCGGCAACCACTTCGCGGCGTGGCAGGAGCCGGAGGTCTTCGTCACGGAGGTCCGCAACGGCTTCCGATCGCTCCGCTGAGCGTCACCGTCCGGGCTGGCGCTCCTTGATCTCCTGCAGCAGCCACCCGTTGCCGTCCGGATCGGTGAACGAGGCGAACGAGGCATAGCTGCGACCATCGGGCGCGTATCCGTCCACGCGCTCCTGGTCGCCGCTGTCGTAGACGTTGTGGAAGATCTCGCTCACCTGCACGCCTTTGCTGATCAGGTCGGCGCGGGCCTGGCCGAGGTCCGAGACCACGAGATAGGTGTTCTGGACGGTGCCAGGCGCGGCCGGGGTAACCCCGCGGCCGAACTGGATCGAGCACGCGGATCCCGGCGGCGTCAGCTGCACGATCCGGAACTTGGGGCCGGCCTCGTAGTCAGCATCGAGCCGCCACCCCAAGCCCTGGTAGAAGCGCAGGGCGCGGTCAACGTCAGCCACAGGAATGGCGACCACCTCGAGTTTCAGAAGCGTGCCGTCCGGACCTGCTTGCGAAGTGCTCATGCCGACCTCCCATGACACGGCTGACTCCGACAATTGTGACTTGCCGGGCACCACCGACGAGGCCCGTTGGCGCAACCCGTCAGCGCAGTGTCAGCAACGTCAGGGACTCCGCGCGGGAGAGCTTCTCCGGGTTGCGGACGTAGTAGATGTTCGTGACGTGGCCGTCCTCGACTCGGAGGGCGGCTACTCCGTCGAGCTCTCCGTCGACGCGGAACAGTAGCGCCGGGTTGCCGTTGATCACCGTTGGTTCGAGGGTGAGTGTGCCGCCGACCTTGCGCATGCTGCCCACGAAGAAGCGGATCGCCTTCTCCGCGCCCACGACCGGCCTCGGTGCGGCGATCTTGATGCCGCCGCCGTCGCTGACCACGACCACGTCGGGGGCGAGCACGTTGAGCAGTGCCTGTAGGTCGTTGGTCTCGACCGCGTGCTGGAACGCCTCCAGTGCCGCCCGTCGTTCGCGCGGGGACACCGTCGCGCGGGGGCGGCGGGCGTCGACGTGTCGCCGGGCGCGGTGGGCGATCTGGCGTACGGCCGTCGGGCTCTTGTCTACCGCTTCCGCGATCTCGTCGTAGCTGACCTCGAACACCTCGCGCAGGACGAAGACGGCGCGCTCGGTCGGGGAGAGCGTTTCCAGGACCGGTGCGGTCCGCAACGGCTCGGGGAGCCAGGAACCGACGTACGCCTCCCTGCGCCGTTGCATCGTGCGGATGCGGTTGAGCGACTGCCGGGTGGTGATCCGGATCAGGTACGCGCGCTGGTCGCGTACCTGATCCAGATCGACCTTGACCCAGCGGAGCCAGGTCTCCTGCAGTACGTCCTCCGCGTCGGCCGCCGATCCGAGGATCTCGTACGCGACGGTGAACAGCAGGTTCCGGTGCGCAACGAAGGCCTCCGTCGCCGGGTCACCTTCGTGGTCGCCCATCGCACGCACCTCGTCCTCACGCCGGCTGGCCGGTGACCTCCGGGGTTTCCTGCGCCCTGGCGCGCAACACGTTCGGGCGCCGGCGGTCCTTGAACCAGGGGTTGAACTTGCCAGGCCGGCGCGCCTCCTGCGAGAGCTGCCAGACGGTGCTTTTGCACACGCCTTCCTTGAGCATCGCCATGCTCCGACTGCCCAGGATGAACACCCCGGTCACAGTGTCGTCCCTGCGAGCGTACTGGACGACACCCCCGCCCCGGCCCAGGCTGATGCACTGCCCGAAGAGCCCGGCGTCGAACCGCGCGGGCTGCTTGCCGGCGAGACGGCTCAGCACCGTCTGCGCGGCCTGCGGGCCGATCTGCATCGCGGACTGGCAGCTCATCCGCACCGGCAGGTTCGACGGTGCCGCCGAGTCTCCCGCCGCGATGACGCGTGGGTCGTCCACGCTGGTGAGTGTCTCGTCGGTGAGCAGGCGGCCCACCGCGTCCGTGGTCAGCCCGCTGCGGGCGGCCAGGTCCGGCACGCCGAACCCGGCGGTCCAGATGGTCACGGCGCTGGGTAGGTCACGGCCGTCGGCAAGCTGGACCGCGTCACGGGTCACGCCCGTCACCGTCGCGCCGGGGCCTTCGATAAGGGTCACGCCCAGCTTGACGAGCCGTGCGGACACCGCCCGCCGCGTACGCGGGTGCAGGTAGGCGCCGAGCGTCCGTCCACACACGAGAGTCACCTTGCGGCCCAGCTCCGCCAGCTCGGAGGCGGTCTCGATGCCGGTCGACCCGGCACCGACCACCGTCACCGGTGCCGAGGCCGCCGCGGCCGCGAAGACCGGGCGCAGGCGCTGTGCGTCCTCCAGGGTGGAGATCGGGTACGCGTACTGCGCCGCACCGGGCACGGTCGGCTCGGCACTGGCGCTGCCCACGGCGTACACCAGGTAGTCGTAGTCGAGGGCGTTGTCGCTCGCCAGCGTCACGCGGCGCTCGGCCGTGTCGATCAGGGTCACGGTGTCGACCACGAGCCCGACCCGGCGGGCCAGGATCTCCTGGTAGTCGACGACCGCGTCGTCCGACCCGCCGACGAGCTGGTGCAGGCGGATCCGTTCGACGAACGACGGGCGAGGATTGATCAGCGTCACGCTGACGTCAGCGCGCTGCGTCAACCGGTTCGCCGCCATCACGCCGGCGTATCCGCCGCCGATCACGATGCAGGTCACTGACCAAGCGGCCCGCCCCTGGTGGGGGACGGGCCGCGAGGGGGTGAAGTGGTCAGCGAAGGCCGACGGCGCGGGCGATCGTCTGGGTGACGGAGTTGCCTGCGGAGTCGGTGGCGCTCACCCGAAGCGAGGCGAACCGCGCCTTCTTCGGTGCGTTCAAGCGATAGAGACCTCGGTGGTCGTCGGAGAGGCGGGTCCAGGTGCGGCCGTCGTCGTAGGAGACCTCGACCCGGGGTGAGCGAGGAGTGCCACCGCCGCCGACCGACACCGGGGTCAGGCCGACGGAGACGGGCGCGCGCGTTTCGACGGTGACGCCGAACGTCGAGTCGCGGGCCACGAGTCCGGCGGCGTCCGGGTCGACGGCGTAGCCGATCTGCAGGAGCGGAAGCAGCTCCCGTTCGCCGGGGACCTTCGGGGCGGCCGAGGTGAACGTCCAGGCCGTCGTCGTCGAGGACGAGTAGGGGCTGATGGTCGCGTCGCGGTGGTTCTCGACGACCAGGCGGTACGGCAGCTTCCCGGCGCTGGGGGCCGTGGGGTAGAAGATGAGCCCGTTGTCGGACCTGCCGAGCTGGGTGCCGCCCTGGTAGAGGGTCACGGTCTGACCCGCGTGCTGCTGGTCGTAGAGCGCACCGGTGTGGTCGGCGTTGCCGGACCCCGGCACGTCGATCCGCATCTCGTCGCCCGTACGCGTGGGGCCTAGGAAGTTGTTGTTGAGGTACGGCCGCTGGATGGGGGTGAACCACTTGTCGCTCGACACGGAGCCGGCTTTGTACGTGCGCCGGACGCCCCACTGGTTCAGCAGGCCGTCGTAGACCTCGTGCCCCCACCGGTTCGCGCCGTCGGTCGTGACCCAGTCCGTGCGGCGCCCGCTGGCGGCCATGGCGACGTAGTTCCCGATGCCCCATTCCGTGTACGCCGGGTAGTCGTACCGCCATTCCTGTCCCTGCCCACTGGGCACGAGGCCGGCGAACGTCTGGTCGATGCGCGCGAGGTTCTTCCCCGACGCGTGGACGACCATGTTCCTGGGCACCTCGTTGTGCCAGGTGTGCGCGAGGTCGTAGACGTAGGCCGGCGCCGGGTGTGACTCCGCACGCAGCGTCGCGTCGCGCCGCCGCGCCTGGGCGATCAGCTTCTCGCCCTCGTCGATGCCCACGAGCGCGACGTCGAGCGCGTCAGTCCCGAAGTACAGGCTCTCCCGGCCGGGCCGGTCGTTGGCCACGAGCAGCAACGTGGCGCCGGCGTCGGCAGCCGCCTGGGCGAGCACGTCCGGGGTCACCGACTCGGTGCGCCGCACGACCACCGCCTTGCCCCGGGCCTTGAGGCCGGCGTAGTCCGACGGCGCACCGGCACCCGCGAAGACGAGCGGCAGGGTCCGCGTTCCATCAGGCAGTGCGGCCACGCCCCGCTGCCGGGCGACGTCGGTGTAGTCCGTGCCCCGGACGGACACCGTCAACGCCGGCTGCTCCTTGCGCCACCGCGCACCGACCACGAAGTCGCCGTGCGTCGCCTTGCCCTGCGGCTGGATCCACAGGCTGTCGACGTCCGCGCTGGCCAGACCGAAGTCGTGCAGGCGGCCGTCCTCGTGGAGCATCCGCGAGTACTCGAGCCGCTGGTAGCTGGCGACGCTGCGCTGCGGGGTGGTCTCGTCGACCAGGCGGACCTTGGCCGCGTCCAGCGTGACCGTCCGGTCGCCGTCGAGAGTGAAGTCCGGATCGCCGACCAGCGCGAGCCCCATCGAGTTCGGGCCCTGGCGGCCGGGCACAGCCATATAAGCGAGCGCCGAGTACTGGTCGTCCGGCGTGTAGAAGCTCCCCGTGCCGTCGATGGCGAGCAGGATCGGGTTCGGGTCGCCGGCCCGCAGCGCGATGACGAACGCCCACGCGGGCTGGCCCGCCGCGTCCTTGACGTCGATGGTCAGGCGGTGGGCCAGCGCGCCGAGCGAGACCGCGGTGTGCGCGGCGAGCCCGCCGCTCGGCCCGGTCGCCAGGATCTGGGCGCTGTAGCCCGTGGACCCGGCGGTCGCCTTGCCAGGGTCGATGGTCACGGTGACCGTCGCCGTGCCGTGTGCGGCAACGGTCACCTTGTTGCCCGAGAGCCGGAACATCCCATCGGGTACGCCGGGCGCCGCGATCGACAGGTCGAGAGTCACCGGAGCGGCACCGAGGTTGGTGTACGTCACCGGACGGTCGACCGGGCCGGACGCGTTCTGCCCGGCCGAGGCGGTGGCCGAGGCGAAGATCCCGGCGCGGGCGGCGGCTGCCACGTCCACGCGTCCACTGCCGGCCTGGAACGCGGTGTAGTCCGGAGTCTGCTTGGCGGTGCTGGTCAGCAGGTCCTTGAGCTGGGCGCCGGTGAGCTCGGGGTGCTTAGCGGCGAGCAGCGCGGCGGCCCCGACCACGTGCGGCGTGGCCATCGACGTGCCGCTCATCGTCAGGTAGGGACCCTCCCCTTCGGAGGTGTACTGCGACCGCGCGGCCAGGATGTCGACGCCCGGGGCGGTGACCTCCGGCTTGAGCGCGCCGTCGCCGACCCGCGGACCCTGGCTCGAGAACTCGGCGAGGTGGTCATTGCTGTCGACCGCACCCACGGTGAGAGCGGCGTCGGCGGCACCGGGCGAGCTGACGGTGCCGGAGCCGGCGGTGTTGCCCGCCGCGATCACGAACAGCGCACCGGTCTGCGCGCTGAGCCGGTTCACCGCCTGCGACATCGGGTCCGTGCCGTCGGAGGGCTCCTGCGTACCCAGGCTCATGTTGATGACCTTGGCGTGCTGTTCGACCGCCGCCCACTCCATGCCGGCGAGGACCTGGGAGTCGCTGCCGGAGCCGGAGTCGGCCAGCACCTTTCCGATGTGCAGGCGAGCGCCTGGTGCGACACCCTTCTCGGCGCCGCCCGACGCGGCGCCCGTGCCGGCGATGGTGGAGGCGACGTGGGTGCCGTGGCCGCGGACGTCCTTGACGTCCTCGCCGGGGATGAAGCTGCGGGTGTCGACGATGCGTCCCGCGAGGTCGGGGTGGCCCTCGTCCACACCCGTGTCGAGCACCGCGACGTCGACGCCCTGCCCGGTGTCGCCGCCGGCCCAGACCTCGGGCGCGCCGATCCGCGCGACCGACTCGGCCAGGTCCGGGTAGACCTTGCCGTCGAGCCAGATCTGCTTGATGCCGTTGGCGAACGCCGCTGCGGACTTGGCCGCGAAGGACGGTGCCGTCGCCGCGGCCCAGAAGTCATGTGCCCGCGCGTGGTTCGTCGTGACGGCCGCGCCGTCGACGCTCGTGAGGGGCCGGACCAGCGTGGATCCCGGCAGCGCGGCGTTCGCGCGGATCCCGGGCGACGCGGTGGCGTAGGAGACGATCAGCGGCAGGTCGTCGCGGTGCGCGTCGTCGTAGCCGGCCGCGATCAGGTCCGTGACGTTGAAGAGCCGCCGGTCGAGCACGCCCTTGCCGAGGTAGGGCGCCGCGGAGTTCGGGAAGACGAACACGTCTCCCGCCGACTCCAGGATCCGCGCGTCGGCGGGTCCGCCGTCCGGCCCCTTGACCGAGATCGTCCCGCCGCTGTCACCGGTGTCACCGGTCGCGTTCACCGTGACGACATCGCCGGTGATCAGAGTGAGGGTGTGGGTCGGCGGGGCTGATCCGACGGGAGCGGCTGACGCCGAACCGGCGGCCATGATGGAGCTGAGCGACGACGCGAGGCACGCGGCCGTCACGATCGCCATGGCCCGACGTGTGCGTGAGGTTCTCAACGGCGGGATTCCTTTCTGCGCGGAAGCTGGCCGAACACTGTCAGCCGTCGATCCCCGTTACAAGATCCTTATGTGGCTGCTTCCTGCCAACTGGCACAATCTGGCCCCATGGAGCTCGCGGTGCTGGGGTTGTCCGCCGACGAGGAGCGGGTCTACGAAGCACTGGTCGCGCTGCCCGGGTCGACGGTCACCGCGCTCGCCGACCACCTCTCGACCCCGCCGGACCCGTTGCGGCGAACCATCGAGGCCCTGACCGACAAACACCTGGTGGCCGGCAGCGGCAGCCCGGAGCGCTACCTGGCCGCTCCGCCGGACATCGCGATCAACCGGCTCGTGCAGCAACGGGAGCGGGAGCTGAGCGCGGCGCGCGCCAAGGTGCACTCCCTGTCGGAGATCCATCGCAGCGCGCACCGGACGAGCCCGGAGCTCGTGATCGAGCAGTTGACCGACCGGGAGACGATCGCCGCGGCCGTCGCGCACATGGAATCCGAGGCGCACCACCAGGTCCGGGTGTTCGACACGCCGCCCTACTACGAGCTGCCCGGCGGGGAGGGTGCGGCCAGGAACACCGAGGCCCAGATCGCCCGCCACAAGAACGACGGCGTCGCGCACCGCGTGATCTACAGCCTGGACGCGCTGGCCTGGCCGCAGAAGCTGGAGACCGACATCCTGCCTGCGGTACGCGGCGGCGAGAGGGCCCGTACCCGGAGGACTCTGCCGATCAAGCTGATCATCCGAGACGACCAGGACGCGCTGATCCCGTTCGACCTCAGCCGGAGCGGCCTGCAGGTCGCCTACCTCGTGCGGCGGTCCCCGTTGCTGACCGCCCTCGAAGCCCTGTTCGAGGGCGAATGGGCACAGGCCGCCCCGCTCGACATGGCGCCGGCCGGCCGGTCCGAGCCGGACGAGGAGACCAGGTCGCTGCTCACGATGATGATGGCCGGACTGACCGACACGGCGATCGCGCGGGTCAACGGCTGGAGCACCCGGACCACGTACCGCCGGCTCCAGGCTCTGATGACCGAGCTCGGCGCGTCGAGCCGTTTCCAAGCGGGCTGCCTGGCGGAACGCCGCGGCTGGCTGTGAGTGGGTAAGGACCGAAATAGTCCCGACCCCATAGCATTCACATCCTCAAATTTTCCTCAACGTCGATGTCTTCAAGGTCGTTACCGACGAGTCAGGCCCTTAGATCGAAAGCGTCCTGTGGAGGACAGAGATGAGGGTTTCTGGTGGATCGACGAAGATTACGGACCCTGCCCGCCGCGATCGCTGTTGTCCTGCTCGCCGCTCCGGCCCTGAGTGCGGCCTCCGCCTCGGCGACCGGCACGTCCCGCATCCCCAAGCCGGAGTCGGTGATCGGCTGGACGCCGTGCACCGACTACAAGCTGGCCACCTACGAGCAGATCGCCGACTACTACCGCAAGCTCGACGCGGCCAGCGACCGCATGAAGCTGATGGAGATCGGCAAGACCTCCGAGGGACGGCCGCAGCTCATGGCCGTCGTCTCCTCCGAGGAGAACCTCAAGGACAAGAACCTCAAGCGGTACAAGGACATCTCCGTGCGCCTGTCGCAGGGCGACAAGCTCTCCGACTCGGTCGCGCGCGGACTGGCCAAAGAGGGCAAGACCATCGCGTGGGTCGACTTTGGCATCCACTCCACCGAGGTGGCCGGACACCAGACCGCACCGCAGTTCGCCTACGACCTGGTGACCAGCGAGACGACGGAAGCTCGTGAGGTGCGCGACAACGTCGTCACGCTGCTCGTGCCGAACGTCAACCCGGACGGCGGCACGAAGGTCGCCAACTGGTACCGGCAGAACCTCGGCGGGGCCTACCAGGACGCCGGATACCCAGAGCTGTACCAGAAGTACGCGGGGCACGACAACAACCGCGACTGGTACATGTTCAACCTCCAGGAGACCCAGAACGTCGGCCGGCAGCTCTTCCACGAGTGGCTGCCGCAGATGATGCACAACGTCCACCAGACGGCGGTCTTCCCCGGTCGGATCAGCATCCCGCCGTACGAGGACCCGATGAACCCCAACATCAACCCGCAGGTGGTACGCGGCGTCAACCTCATCGGTGAGGCGATGGGACAGCGGCTCGACCGCGAGGGCAAGGTCGGCGCGCTGGCCCGCCAGTCGTACGACATCTGGTGGAACGGTGGCGCCAGGACGGCGCCGTACTACCACAACCAGATCGGCATCCTGACCGAGACGGCGCACGCGTCGGCGACCCCGCGGGTGTACGACCCGAAGGACTTCCCGGCCACGTTCGCCGACGGCACGTCGACCACCCAGCCGTCGGTGTTCTACCCGAGCCCGTGGAAGGGCGGCGAGTGGCACCTGTCGCAGAGCTGCGCGTACATCGTGTCGGCGTCGTGGGCGATGCTCCGGCAGGCCAGCGACGACCGCGAGGGCTGGCTGTACGGCGCGTACCAGATGGCCCGCGACGGGGCGCGCGACGGTGGCAACACCACCTACGTGATCCCCGCGGACCAGGCCGACTTCCCAACCGCCACCAAGCTGGTCGACAAGCTGCGGTGGAACAACATCCAGGTCGAGCGGGCTGTCCAGTCGTTCACGGTCGGCTCGCGCACGTACCCGGCGGGCAGTTATGTGGTCCGTGAGGCCCAGCCGTACCGGGCGGCCGTGCTCGACCTGCTCAACGCGCAGGTGTACCCGGACCGGCGGCTCTACCCCGGTGGGCCGCTCGAACCGCCGTACGACATCACGGGTTACACGCTGTCGTTCCAGATGGGTGTCACGGTCGACAAGCTCGACCAGGCAGTCCGGGCTCGCACGGCTTCGGTCGACTGGCCGAAGGTTCCGGAGGGTACGGTCGCCGGCGCGCCCCGGCACTCGTACGCCCTGGACCCGCGGGTCAACGACAGTGCCACCGCCGTCAACGCGCTGCTCGCCGCCGGTGAGCAGGTCTGGCGCGCGGGTGGCGAGGTCACGACCCGGACGGGCAAGCTGCCGGCCGGCGCGTTCCTCGTCAAGGCGGGCGCTTCCACCGGCGGCCGGGTGACCGGGCTCGCCAAGCAACTGGGCCTGTCGATCGCGGCGGTGGATACGGCACCGACCGGTCTTGCGGCTTTGAAGGCGCCCCGGATCGGCCTCTACGACGGTTTCAACAACTACGACGAGGGCTGGACCCGGTACGTGCTCGACCAGTTCAAGTTCGGCTACCAGAAGCTGACGAACACGGCCGTGCGCGCGGGCGACCTCCGGTCCAGTTTCGACACCATCGTGCTGCCGGACGCGACGTACAACTCGATGCGCAACGGCCGGGCGGCGGGCTCACTGCCGGACTCTTACACCGGGGGCATGACCCCCGCCGGAGTGGCCAACCTGAAGGCCTTCGTGGAGGCGGGCGGCACGATCGTCACCCTGAACCGGGCTGCTCAGTTGCCGATCCAGGCGTTCGGGGTGCCGGTGAAGGACGTCTCGGCGGGCGTCGAGGAGACCGAGTACAACATCCCGGGCTCGGTGCTGAACCTCGGCACCGACGCGAGCGACCCGGTCGCGGCCGGCTTCGCACCGGCAACGGCGGCGTTCGTCTCGGACAGCCCGATCTTCCAGGTCAACGAGGGCGCGTCGGGCGTCAGCGTCGCGGCGACCTGGCCGGAGACGAAGCTGCTCAAGAGCGGCTTCCTGCTCGGTGAGGACCTCATCGGCGGCCAACCGGCCGTGGTGACGTCCAAGGTGGGCAAGGGCGAGGTCGTGATGATCGGCTTCAAGGCACAGCACCGCGCCCAGTCACACGGCACGTACCGCTTCCTGTTCAACGCGATGTATCTCGGCGGTCAGGACTGACACCACCGAGGGGTCCGAGGCCGGTCGCCTCGGACCCCTCGGCCTTTCACGGCACGGGTAGGTCGACCCGCCGCCCCATTCCGAACTGTGGGGCCTCCTCGTCGGTGACCATCGCGAACGCACCGACCGGCACGCCGTCCAGCGTCGCCACCCGAGAGGCGACGGCGAGCAGCGCGGCCTCGCTCTCGCCGGTGATGAAGAAGATGTAGACATCGCCGTGCTCTTCGCCGTCGTCGTAGATCTCGACCGCGGCTCCGTCCTCCAGATCGGCCAGGAAGTCCTCGATCTGGTCGATCCACGGAAACAGATAGGCACCTTCCGGCAACGCAGGCGCCGGCGTGAGCGGCACGTGTATCTCAACGATGTTCGCCATGGCGACATGATCGGCCAGCCAACCCCTCCGCGCCCACCCGTGGGAGACAACAACCCAGCCAAGATCTCTCGGCCTTTCAGCCCGCGCGCTCCAGAGTGATGGCGCTGCGCGTGGGAGTGCTCTTCCACAGCGCCTGAAGCGCCGGGTCGTGGTGTAACTCCCGCTCCGCCTCGCTTAGCGCCGCATCCTGTTCCTGGCCCTGCGCGCTGAAGTCGAACCCGGTGTCCTGCGCGTGGAGTTGGTCGATCGCGGGCCCATCCGAGAAGACGAGCTCCAACGAGACCTGCCAGTACTCCGGTTGGTGGTCGCCGACGCCGAACTGTCGGGTGAACCCCAGGCTCGGCAGGTTGTCGTGCCAGCTGTATCGGCCCCACTGGATGATCCAGCCGTCCGAGTCGGCGTCTGGATCGGCCTCCAACCCGTCGACCGGGACCGCGAGAAACTCGCGGAACGCCTGCCACGCGGCCTCGACGTCGTCCACCCGGTCCGGATCGAGCCCGCGTCGCCGCAGCAGCTCGACCAGCTTCGCGGGCGAATCCCGCCACCAGACACCCACTGTCGTCCTCCCATCGCGACCCTTGGGTCAATACCTTGGCAGCCTGCGGCGTGAGCGGGCTAGACCCACGGAGCGGGTGGTCCGCGCGTCGACATGACGTGTTCATCCGGTCATCTTGTTCATGATCAAGAACCTTCTTGCCGTCCTGTTGGGCTGGGTGGGATCGCCGGGGACACCTTCTCGGCGTCGTGTCTGACCCTGGAAGGGGGCATCGTGGCCGTGGCGCATGTGGATCGGTCCGTGTCGAGGACGGTTATCGGTGTGCTGGGCGGTCCGTTGACGCGACGGCAGAACCCGGCCGGTGAGTCGACGCTCGGGGCTGTGGTCGCCGACGCGTTGCAGACCGGTGCGAAGCCGTTCGACCTCAACGTGGCAACGCTCGTCGACCTTGACGACCTGCACGCCGACCTCGGTAAGAAGCACGGCGAGCTGATGGTCGGCGACGCGCTCGAGGCGCTCCCGATGAAGGTCGGCTCCAGTGTCTTGCGGCTCACCGGGGCCGAGCTCCACCAGGCGTTGGAGGCGCAGTTCGCCAAGCACGGCAACGTGATGCAGGTGTCCAGCCAGCTCGCGTACCAGTGGCGTTCGAAGCCCGTGGTGGGTCTGCACGTCGACCCGACCACCATCACCATCGGCGGCAAGGTCGTCGACCCCGTCGCCAGCTATGTGATCGCCGTCAGCGACGGGCTGCGCGACCGGGCCGACAAGCACGGGAAGGTCCGCAAGGGCAGCAACCCGGTCATCGCGGCCGCGCCGTTGATCGTCAAGGGCGTCACCGGTGTCGGCGGCGCGCACCCCGGGCCGCTCTTCGACAACCTGGCCGCCTACCTGGCGACCCGCAACCCGCTGGCCGTACCCGTGCTGGGCCGCATCACCCTCGTTTCGCGCTGAGCGCGTGCATCCAGGCAAGAAGGACAAAGACCATGTGCGAAACGCACGATGAAAGCCCCGCGCTCAGCCGTCGTACGCTGCTCGTCGGCAGCGGTGCCGCGGTGGCCGCCACGGCCCTCGGGCCGATGGTGCCGGCGTACGCCCACGAGCGCCGGCACGTCCTCTCGGACGTCCACATCAGCGACCTCTACCCGGTCGCCATGTCGGACATGCGCGACTCGCTGGCCGACCTCGACGACGCGGCCCCGAAGGCGGACGCGCTCGTCATCATCGGTGACCTGACCGAGCTCGGGAAGCAGCACCACTATCCGCTGCTCGACCTGACGCTCAAGACCAGCGTCCGCCCGCCGCGCACGTATCTAGCGATCGGCAACCACGAGTACCACGCGAACGAGCCGGTCGACGTGATGCGCCAGCGGTTCCTGGACTACGCCGGTCGCGACAGCGTGTACTACGCGACGAGCCTTGCCGGGATTCCGTTCGTCTTCCTCGGTTCGGAAGGCATTCCGACCGGCGAGACCAGCGGCGGCGCGGTGACCGCGCTGCTCAGTGACGCGCAGCTCGACTGGTTCGAGCAGACGCTCAAGACGGTGGCCCGCAAGGACCGGCCGACGTTCGTCTTCCTGCACCAGCCGCCGGAGATCACCACGCAGCGCGACCGACTCGCGCGGATCCTGGCGAGCGCGCCGAACGTGGTGTTCTTCTACGGTCACCTGCACACGGACCTCAACTGGTTCGCCGCCGGCCCGGACCCGTCGCTGCTGGGCAACGACGAGGGATATTGGCGAGTGCAGGCGCCGGCCACCACCTACATCAACCAGAAGACGCGCAACGCCAACGGCACCGTCAGCACCCTCTTCCAGGCCGATTGGAAGCAGGGCCTGGTGGTGGACGTCTACGACGACTCCGTGGTGATCCGGGGCCGCGACACGTACCAGCGGCAATGGATCGAGACCTTCCAGGTGGCCATCCCGGTGGCCAAGCGCTGAAAGCTCAGGCCGTTCCCGTGCCCGGCTTGGCCCGTCGGGCACGGGAACGCCGGAGCCGCTCTTCGAGGGTCGCGCGCAGGTCGTCGGGCAGCCCGTCGACCTCGAGAAGCTCGGGCAGCAGTTCCGGCTCGGTCAGGTAGGCCCGGAACGCCCGCGCGATCGTCACACCGTGCGCCGGGCGGTCCTCCACGGTCACCGGATCGCCGGCCCACACCGCGCCGGGCTCCAGCACCCGCAGGTACGCGCCGGGTCGGATCGCCCTGGCGAAGGTCTTCACCCAGCGCGGCTCGCCCATCTTGTGCTGGAACGTGGCGCACGGGATGCGGCCGAACGTCGGCTGGAGAACCAGCTCCGGGCCGATCCGCCACCGCTCGCCGATGACCGCGCCGTTGACGTCGATCCCTTCGGTCGTCAGGTTCTCGCCGAAGAGCCCGTTGGCCAGCCGGCGACTGAGCCGGGCCTGCCACCAGTCGTAGTCTTCCCGCGCGTACGCGTACACCGCCTGGTCGTCGCCGCCGTGGTTCTCGATGTCGAAGATCTGGTCACCGACCAGGCCGCTGTGCAGCCCGGTCGTCTTGGGCCCGGGAGCGCGGACGGCCACCAGGTGGTCGACCGGCCGCTTGTTGATGCCCGTGATGCCGACGCCCTTGGCCGGGTTGGGCTCAGGCACAGCCAGGTTGACCGAAAGAATCCCACCCACGCCGGCAACGTAACCGCCCCGGGCCGTCGTACGCGCGCGATTTATCTCGGCAGTCCGTACGTCGCGATGTACCAGAGGGCGCTGCTGGCGATGGCGCCGACCACGGTGGCCAGGAGCAGGCCGGCGACCGCCGGCAGTGCCCAGCCGGGCAGCCGTCTGCTGTGGAGCACGAGGACCTTGGCCACGAACGCGCCGTAGAACATGGTGCCGAGGATGCCGTGTGTGAGGACACGGGCGTCGTACGTCTGGAACCCCAACGCCCAGAGGCACGCCGCCGCCACCGGCAGGCTCACCAGGAACGCCAGAAAGCCGCTGGTGCGGTGCACCGGTCCCAGCCAGGGCCGGGGGCGCAGGCCGAGCTTGCCGTACATCCACAACGCGGTGCAGAGCTGGACGGCGGCCAGCAGGAGGACTCCCAGGCTGAACCAGACCTTCATCGCGTAGATCGACGGGAACGGCCGCTGCCACGGAACCTCGCCGGCGGGCTCGTGCACGCTGCCGAACACCCCGAGCGCGACCGAGACCGCGGCGCCGATCAAGAGCGGGACCAGGATGAGCCATGGCCTGGTACGCGGGGGAGCTGCTCGCTCGGACATCGCACTAGTATCCGCCCGAAGCCGGCAATAGCGTACGAACAGGGCTTTCATGGCGCTGGCCAGCCCGCGATTTGGTCACATTCTTGGATCGTCCATTAGTTGGACTACCGAGCTACGGTCTTTCGCGTGGACGATTCGATGACCTGGACGGCCGGCTTCCGCAGCGCGGTGATCAACCCGCACGACCAGCTTCAGTTCGGTGAGCCGCGCAGCTTCGCCGACCAGACCGTGAGCCAGGTGTTGCGCCTGGCCGGTGGTGGAGACGCCTCCGCGTACGCCTGACGAACCGCTACGGACTCGCGGCTTTCCGACGGGGCCGAGTCGGTGGAGGCCAGGTACGTCATCTCCGGCGTCGACGTCCCGGCCCCGCCCGTCACCATGATCGGTGCGGCCTTCGGTGACTCGTGGTTCGAAGGGGTCGGCACGACGCCCGGCGCGAACCACCGCTCCGTCGACTTCCTCAACCGACGACTCCAGAACGGCTGGGTCGTCAACCTCGGCATCGCCGGCAACCGCCTCCTGCGCGACGGCGTCGGCGAACACGCACTCGCGCGGTTCGACCGCGAGGTTCTTCCGATACCCGCGCTGACCCACGTGCTGGTCAACCTCGGCATCAACGACCTGGTCCTGCCCCGCATGCTCGGGGGACCGCCCGCGACCGCCGGTGACCTGATCGCCGGCTTCACCGCGCTGGCCGGCAAGGCCCACCGGGCCGGCCTGAAGATCGTCGTGGCCACCGTCGGCCCCTTCGCCGGCGCGGGCCCCGAGGTGCATGTTCTGGAAGCCCGCCGAGAGGTCAACGACTGGATCCGTGCCACTGGGGTCTTCGACGGTGTCTTCGATGTGGCCGCGGCGGTCGCGGACCCGCGCTCACCCGACCACATCAGGCGCGCCCTCGACGCCGGCGACGGCATGCACCTCAACGACACGGGCGCCAAGGCCATGGCCGACGCGGTCGACCTGCGCGACCTGACGCTCTGAGGCTGTTCCCGTCAGCCGGTGCCGGCCGCCCGCGACAGCAACGCGCGGCGGCTGCGGGTGCCGGTCTTGTCGAAGATGGACTTCAGGTGGTCCTGGACGGTGTTCTCACTGAGGAACATCCGGGCGGCGATGGTACGGGTGTCCGCGCCGGTCGTCAGGTGCCGCAACAGCTCGGACTCCCGCGCGGCGAGCCCGCAGGCGCGGGCGAACATCGTGGAACGATCCGGCAACGAGCTGTCCTCGAGCGTGACCGCGATCTGGTCGAAGGTCGGTCCGAGGCGGGCCGCGCGCAAGGTCAGCCAACGACCGCCGGCCAGATGCGTGCGGGCCAGCGGCGGCTGCTCGTCGACACCGTTCTCGACGGCGACAAGCTGAGCGGCGACGTTGTAGGCGGCGGCCGGAACCGGTTCGGTGTCCGTGTCCGGCAACAGCCGGGCCAGGTAGTCGACCGTCCGCGGGGTCTGGCCCACCACCCGCAACCCGGCGTCGAGCAGCAACATCACGGGGCCGGGTTCGAGCGTCCCGCCCGTGCCCTCGGTCTCGAAGCAGCCGGCGACGCACCTGCGCAGATGCGGGGTGAGCAACGCCGCGACGTCGTCGAGGAACGCCAGCTCGTCGTCGGCGAACGTGCCGCCGAGCCGCCACAGGTCCAGAAAGGCCCAGCACCCGTACCGGTCCCGGAACACCACCGAGGCGACGTCCGTGACGCCATGGGCGTGCAGCAGTTCGCGCCACACGAGGCTCGCGGCGGGCGTGTCGAGGCGGGCGGCTCTGGACAGGGTGGTCCACCGGTTGACCGGGGTCAGGTACTTGAGCCGAATGAGCCGGGGCAGTTCAGGCATGAGCGCCGGTGGCACCGAGGCCAGCGGTGCCACCCCGACCGACGTCTCGGGATCGGTCAGCAGCCAGACACAGGCGTCGAAGGGCACCGACCGACCGAGCTCGTCGAGCGCGGCCGCACGCAACGCACGCGACTCGGTCGCGGCGCTGGCGATTCGCCCCAACCGCGCGAGAGCCGGCGCATGACGCACGGAACAACGGTAACCACCCAGATATCTGGGATAGGGCGGCCGACACGGCAGAAATAGCGTCAGGACATGCCAACGCTACGCATCGAACATCCGATCACGGACTACCAGACCTGGCGAGGCGCGTTCGACTCGTTCGCCCCGGCCCGCGAAAAGGCGGGCGTCCAACAGCACCGCATCCTGCTCCCGGTCGACGACCAGCAGTACGTCACGGTCGACCTCGACTTCGCCACGATCGAGGCGGCCCAGCGATTTCGCGCGTTCCTCGAGACGACCGTCTGGTC
The DNA here is from genome assembly GCF_900107455.1 of Asanoa ishikariensis. Classification (GTDB taxonomy): domain Bacteria; phylum Actinomycetota; class Actinomycetes; order Mycobacteriales; family Micromonosporaceae; genus Asanoa; species Asanoa ishikariensis. The sequence continues at coordinate 2,354,284 of NZ_FNQB01000001.1, forward strand.
CGATCCGGACCGCGCACCCGCCCTGGCCGGCACGCCCCGCACCCGAATTCTCACCCCGCCTGACAGCGACCGATGACGCTCGGTCATCGCAGTCGTTCATTGCCGTCTTCGCCGGTGACTATCACTTCTCGGCCGTGCACGGCGATCTGCCCGTCTGGGTGAACCCACACCTGTGGTCGCGACCGGGACGCGGTCGGACGAGGCATGCCGTCCCGGCGCACCAGAACGGCTAGGTCCACGCGCGTTTCGTGGCGCCGCGGAAGCGTCGCACCTCCTGCGGCCAGCCGCAGGCCGTTGCGATCTTGCCCGCCCACAGCCGCGCGTTCTCCTCGTCGGGGACGTCCACGACCGCGAAGCCGCCAAGGTGTTCCTTGGACTCGACGAACGGGCCGTCGGTGAACAGTGGCGTGCCGCTGGACGCGTCGACGCTGAACACCGGAGCGGCGTCGTCCAGGCCGCCGGTCACGACGAGGACCCCCGCGTCCTTCATCTCCTCGACCAGCACCTGGACCGTCCTGGCCTTCTCCTGTAGCTCCTCGTCCGTGTAGTGCGGCACCCACTCGTCGTTGAAAGCGATGAGGTACTCAGGCATGTCTCCTCTTTCCCGCCGGGGTGGCCTCTCTACCGCCACCCTTCACCCTCTCCACGAACAGCGGGAGCCGGATCGGACAGCACGTCGGGATTTCCGTCCGGGGAGTCCGTCGCGCGCGGCAGGGTCAGTCGCTACCGTGTCCGACGTGACGGCCCAAACCACCGACGGGCACCACCATCCGGCTGCGCCCGGCGGCCCGACCGACCCGCCGCCCGAGAAGCCTCGGCGGCTCTTCGGTGACCGCATCGGGTCGGTTGAAGTGCTTACCGCCGTTCTCGTGCTGTTGGTCGTGTTCCGTGGCCCCGTGTCGTCCGCCATCTCCAGCCCGCGGTTGCAGACCTGGACCACCGTGTTCGTCTCGGTGATGGTGCAGGCCGTGCCGTTTCTGGTGTTCGGCGTCGTCCTCTCCGCGGTGATCGCCGTCTTCGTGCCGCCCTCGTTCTGGGCCAAGGCCCTCCCGAAGCATCCCGCGCTGGCCGTGCCCGTCGCGTCCGTGGCCGGCGTGGTGCTGCCCGGCTGCGAGTGTGGGTCCGTGCCGATCGCCGGGTCGTTGATCCGGCGCGGTGTCACGCCCGCCGCCGCGCTCGCGTTCCTGCTCGCCGCCCCGGCGATCAACCCGATCGTGCTGACCGCCACGGCCGTCGCGTTTCCGAACAACCCCGAGATGGTCGTCGGTCGCGGCGTCGCGAGCCTGATCGTCGCGATGCTCATGGGCTGGCTCTGGTTGCGCCTCGGCAAGGCCGAGTGGATCCGGTTGCCGCACCGTCACGACGAGGGTGTCGGCAAGTTGATCGCGTTCTGGGCCGCGGTGCGGCACGACGTGATCCACGCGGGTGGCTTCCTGGTCGTCGGTGCCATGGCCGCCGCCACGATCAACGTGGTGGTGCCCGAGCGGTGGCTGCTCACGCTCGCCGACAACCCGGTGCTGTCCGTGCTCGCGCTGGCGGTCCTGGCCGTCGTCCTGTCGATCTGCTCGGAAGCCGACGCCTTCGTCGCCGCGTCCCTGTCGCAGTTCTCGCTGACCTCGCGGCTGGTGTTCCTGGTGGTCGGCCCGATGGTCGACCTGAAGCTGATCTCCATGCAGACAGGCGTGTTCGGCCGGCGGTTCGCGACCCGGTTCTCGCCGGCCACGTTCGCGGTCGCGGTGCTCGTCGCGGTCGGAGTGGGAGTGGTGGTGCTGTGAACCGGCAAGCGCAAGGCGTCGTGCTGCTGCTCCTCGGTGGGGCGGTGCTCAAGGCCAGCCTGACCGACGTCTACCTGCGGTACGTCAAGGAGGGCCTCCAGCCCTTCCTGATCGCCGCCGGTGCGGTGCTGGTCGTGGCCGCGGTCGTGACCCTCGCCCACGACCTGCGGCAACAACTCCGGGGCACCAAGAACGAGAAAGACAGCCACGACCACAGCGGCCACGGCCCGACCGTCGGTTGGCTGCTCGTACTCCCCGTCATCGGCCTGCTGCTCGTCGCACCTCCGGCGCTGGGCTCGTTCGCCGCCGGCCAGTCCGGCACCGCGCTGTCGAGCCAGGCGATCTCCGACTACCCGCCCCTGCCACCGGGCGACCCAGCCAAGATCAGCGTTCTGGAGTACGCGTCCCGCGCGATCTACGACAACGGGACCTCGATCGGCGATCGTACGGTGCAGATGTCGGGATTCGTCTCGCCCGGTGTCGCCGGTGAGCTCCTGCTCACGCGCATGATCCTGTCGTGCTGCGCGGCCGACGGCCGGCCGATCAAGCTCGGCATGACCGGTGGCGCACCCGTCGACCTGCCGGCCGACACCTGGATCGAGGTCACCGGCAAATACAGCAGCAAGGCCGGCACCGACCCCGTCAACGGCGAGCAGATCCCTTACATCGACGTGCAGACGTGGGTACGGATCGAGCCGCCCCGCAACCAGTACCAGTGACTACGTCAACGTCCGCAGGTCCATGGCCGTCCACGACAGCCGGTCCTCGAAACCGCTGGACCACCAGAGGAACCCGCCGCGGCACAGCACGCTGACCGCGTCGGAGGCGACCGTCACGGTCGTACCCCGGGAGACGTCGTAGATCAGCAATGGACGTCCCTGGAAGGTCGAAGCGGCCGGGTCGAGCGCGGTCAGCACCTCGAAACGGTCGAGGACCGCGACGTCGGTCAAGGGAAAGCCCACGTCGGGTCCGGCGATCCGTCGGCGTTGCGTGCCGTCGACCCGCACCAGGTCGACCCGGCCGGCGCCGGCGTCGTCGTCCAGGATGATCGACCGGCACCAGGTGGCTCCGCAGGACGGGAAGTCCGCCATGCCCGCGACGAACTCCCTGGTCTGGTTGCTCACGCGGTCCAGCAGCCGCACCCGGCCGCCCGCGACCGCGTCCATGCTGTCGACCAGCCACGGCCAACCGACGGGAGACCAGGTCCCGGGGACCGTCCTGGCGCGCGGGTCGCCGCCGTCGAGGACGACCGAGCGCAACTCCGTCGACGGGTCCGCGCCGTCTCCGTACACCGTCCAATGCAGACGCCCGTCCGAGATGGCCAACTCGTGCGCCGAGTCGGTCTGCCGCACGTCGCCGGCATCCGCCACGATGCGGCGCGTGGCGCCGCCCGCGTCGGTGCCGATGACCCACATCGACGTCGTGCGCCGGCCGACCGCGTCCTCCGCCGACTCCGCCCAGGCCACCCACCCCTGACCGGAGACGAAGCCGAAGAACTGCGGAGCGGACTCGGCCGGCAGCCGCCGCAGCTCGCGGGCCGGCTCGGCACCGCGCACCACCACCAGCCGCACCACCAGGCCGTCGGCGGTGACCGCTTGGCCGATGGAGGTGCCGGCATCCACGAAAAAACCGGGGGTGTACGTGTCGCCGTCCGCCAGCGAGCCCGACACCGAGCCGCGGACCGCCTGCGGCCAGACCGAGCCGACACCAGCCGGAACGGGGGTAGTGGGATCACGCACGTCGTCGGGGGAGAGCGACAACAGCCAGACCACCGCGACGAGTGCGGCGAACAAACCGGTCCAGCGCACCTGAGCCGGCCGGGCCGTCGCCGGCCTGCCATCGACCACGCCGTCTCTCCCGCCCGTCGACGAACCAGCCCGGAGACTATCCGCCTGCCCGGGTCGCGCGTGCGCGACAGCGGCTGGATCACCCGTGCGGTGCGGCCGCCGCTACGGTTGCTCGCGTGAACGAAGCGCGAGACCCGGCGCGACGGCCTCGGCCGCCGGCTCGCAGCGTGCTTGCCCTGGTCGCCGCGCTGGCCGCAACCGGGCTGCTGGTCGCGCAGACTCCGGAAGGAGCCCGCAGACCGCCACCACCGCCGCCGGCGGCCGCGACCGTCTGGCCGCAGGCCAAGCGCGCGGACGTGCCAGGCACGCTGGCCGACGGCGTTCCGTACAACCCGGCCTATTTCCTGGACGAGCAGAGCTCGGCCGGCACCGCTGTCGACCCCGACGGCGAGGCGGTGCGGCTGGTCCTGCGCGCGGCCGACGGCACGATGCGTGTGCTCCGCCGACTCCCGACCGCGGTCGGCCCACGGTTCACGGCATTCACCCGCGTCGGCGACCGGCTCGTGGGGGCGGAGCAGGTCACCGGCCGTGACGGCATCGCCCGGACCACGCTGTGGCGGGCGGACCTGTCCGGCGGGGCACCGCGGAAGATCACCGACGACACCGGTTGGATGACGTTCGCCGGCTCCGACTCCGACCTCGTCGTCAACGCCGGCCGCCTCTACTGGACGGCGCTGGCATCGGGCAACCAACAGTCGACGGAGGTACGGTCGGTGCCGGTCGAGGGCGGACCGGTCCAGGTGCGCACCGAGCCGGGCGAGTGGACCCTGGCCGGCTGGCCGTGGCTGGTGAGCCCGAGCAGCCGGAGCCGGGCCGAGCTGCGCAACCTCGACACCGGACGGGTGATCGACGTGGACGCGGCCCGTGACCGCCTGAGCCAGTGCGGGTCGTCCTGGTGTCGCGTGTACGTGCTGTCCGCCGACGGCCCGGCCCGCACCGACCTGATGCGGCCTGACGGGTCGGAGCGCCTGCGGGTGGCCGACGACGGCGCGACCGCCTCGATCGTCGACGTGGTGCCGCTGGACCGGTTCGAGGTGCTCGCGAAGGACTCGAGCGCGCTCGGCGCCGCGATCGGGGGACAGGAGCTGCTCGTGTACGACCTCGAGACCAGGCGGTCGATCCTGGTCGCCGAGGCCGCGACGAGCGTGTCCTATCGAGCCGGTGTGCTGTGGTGGTCCACCAACGCCCTCGGGCGCCTTTCCTGGCACACGCTCGACCTGCGTACCGTGTGAGCCCGCATCACCCGACGGCGGTGCCTTCCAGCTCGACCATCAGGTCGGGGACCGCCAGCCGGGTCACGCCGAGCATCGTGGTGGCCGGTGCCACCCCGGCCGCGCCCAACCGCGCCGCCAGCACGCCGTAGTGCTGGAACAGCAGGTCGACATCGGTGGTGTAGACGTTGAGCCGGACGAGGTTCGCGAGGGCCATGTCGGCCTCGGCGAGCACGGCTTCGAGGTTGTCGAGGCTCAGCGCCACCTGCGCCGCCATGTCACCGACGTGCGTAGGCTTGCCGTCGCCGCTGGTCGCCGTCTGGCCGGCGCAGTAGAGGGTCCGGGTGTGCCCGGAGACGAGCTCACCCTGGTTGAATCCGAGCGCCGCCGACCAGGTCCACGGGTTGACGGCCGTTCGCTGCGTTGTCATGCCGGGAGCCTGGCAGCCGAATCACGACATCCTGTGTCACGTATTCCCTGGCATGATTTTCGGTATGCGGGCCGACCGGTTGGTCTCGCTGGTGCTGTTGCTGCGCCAGCGCGGCCGGCTGTCCGCCGCGACACTGGCCGGCGAGCTCGAGGTGTCCACCCGCACCGTGCTGCGCGACATCGAGGCGCTGTCCGCGGCCGGCGTCCCGGTCTATGCCGAGCGCGGCAGGCAAGGCGGGTTCGCGCTGCTGCCCGGCTTCCAGACCGAGCTCACCGGACTCAACCATGACGAGGCGCTGGCCCTGCTGGTCGCCGGATCGCGGCGCGGCGCACAGGCGTTCGGACTCGGCTCAGCGCTGGCCTCGGCCATGCTCAAGGTGGTCGACGCGCTGCCGGAGGGCCATCGGGACACCGCGGCGGGCGCGGTCGAGCGATTGCTCATCGACCCGGAGACCGACCTGCTCTCGCGCCGGTCGGTCGCCGACGAGGTGCCTGAGCCCATCGTGGCGGAGGTCCGGCGCGCGGTGCTCGCCGGCCACAAGCTGCGTATCCACTACGCGGCCGCGGGCCGGACCGCGAACTGGCGCACGGTGGACCCGATCGGCCTGGTCACGGTGCGCGAGCAGGGCTACCTGCTGGCCCGCCGGTCCGGCGCGGACCGCACGTACCGGCTGTCGCGGATCCTGGCCGCCGAGGAGCTCGCCGAACCCGCCGAGCGGCCGGACGAGGTCGATCTGGACCGGGCCTGGCAGGAACGCAGCGAGCGCTTCCGCACCGGCGGTGACCAGGTCACGGTGCTGGTGCTGCTGAACGCGGCGCGGCGAGAGGACCTGGTCGGCACCGCACTGGCCGTGCGCAGCGAGGAGACCGACCCGGACGGCCGGCTGCGGCTGGAGGTGACCTTCCAGGACCCGAGACACGCCGAATGGGCCTTGTGGCAACTGGCCGCGAGCGCGGAAGCCCTTGCCCCGCAATGGTTGCGCGACGCCCTGCACCACCGCGCCGCCGCGATCGCCGCCCGCTATGCGACGCGGCCATGAACGCGACGCCGACGATGCTCGTGCTGTTGTCGGTGTGTTGCGCCCAGGTCGGCGGGGCTCTCGCGCGCACCTTGTTCGACGATCTCGGCCCGCCCGGCGTACTCCTGCTGCGCCTGTCGATCGCGGCCTTGATCTTCGCTGTCGCCACCCGTCCCCGGTTGCGGTCCTGGTCGGCGGAGGCGTGGCGGGCCGTGGCCCTGCTCGGCGCGTTCTCCGCCGGCCTCAACATGCTGACCTACCTGGCCTTGAGCAGCGCGCCGCAGGGCGTGGTCGTCACCGCGTCGTTCGTCGGTCCGTTGCTGCTGTCGCTGGTGCAGACCCGGCGTCCGGCCGATCTGCTCTGGGCGCTGATGGCCGGCACCGGCGTCGTGCTGCTCGGCCTCCGCACCCAGGTCGAGATCCCGCTGACGGGACTGCTGCTGGCGCTGGCGGCTGGTGCGTGCGGCGCCGGATACATCATGTTCAGCGCCCGCGTCGGCAGTGTCGTACCCGGCCTGAGCGGCCTGGCGGTCTCGTTCGCCGTCGGTGCGGTGCTGGTGCTGCCGTTCGGCTGGGCGGACGCCGGCGAGGTGGTCGGCCACCCGGCGCTGGTTCCCGGCGTGGTCGCGGTCGCCGTGCTGTCGTCGGTCGTGCCCTACGCACTCGAACTGATCGCCCTGCGTCGCCTGCCGACCCGCGTCTTCGGCGTGCTGATGAGCCTGCAACCGGCGGCCGCCGCGATCGCCGGCCTGCTCATCCTGGACCAGCACCTCGGAATGGTCCCGATCGCCGCGTTGGTCCTGGTTTCGGCGGCCAGCGTCGGCGTCACGCGGCGTGTTGCTGACCAAACAGAGTGAAAAGCCACCTGGATATCCGCCACCTGGCGTATGTCTCGGTGGCCACCCACCGACATGGGCGGATACCGCCCTTCGCCGCGCCCTCCCAATGTCAGCGAGCTGTCCGTTATCTCGTCCGGCCGGAACGGTGAGGCTCACTACGAGCGCCGGGCCGTGTCGAAACGGCGCCCACGGCGGAGAGGGTGACCCGATGAGCAGCCTCGGACGGGGCGACGAGCACTTCCACTACAGCGACGGCTCACACCGTTGGATCGCACCAGCCCACCTCGAGCAGAGCGTCTGGGAGGCCGGGATGCGCGCCCACCTGGGCCGCCACCTGCTCACCATGGGCGGCCGGGAAGAGATCGACCCCATCGACCTACCGCAGGCGTACGTTCCCCGCCAGCGCCGTGCCGGAGAGGACCACCACGTAAAGGCCTAGTCCCGTCTCCGCACGTCGGCCCACCAGGCCAGGCGTTCGGAGTCCACGAGCATGACCCCGGCCGACATCGCCGCCTCGCGCACCGGTGCGGACACCGCTCCGGCGGTGACCAGGACCGTCACGTCCCCGCGCCGCAGGTAGCGGGCCGCGTCGGTGAGGCGGCACACGTCGGCGGCTGCCATCACTTTCGCTAGCCCACAATCAGCGCAGCCGGCCGACGCTACTGTTGCTCCGCATGACGCACGTGGAGCTCACCGCGGAGCTGGTGCGGGACCTGGTCCGCGACCAGCACCCCGACCTCGCCCACCTCCCGGTGCGGTTGGGTGCGCGTGGCTGGGACAACCAACTGTGGCGGCTGGGCGACGACCTGGCCGTCCGGCTTCCCTGGGCGACCGGCGACGCCGACGTGCTGCTGCGCAACGAGCACCGCTGGCTATCGACGCTGGCCCCGCGCCTGCCGCTGCCGATCCCCGTCCCGCAGCGACTCGGCGAGCCCTCCGAACGGTTCCCGAGGCCCTGGCTCATCACCACCTGGGTGCCGGGCGCTCCCGCCGACCGGCACCCCGTCACGCGCGCGGCGGACGCGGCCCGATCCCTGGCCGGGTTCCTGACGGCCCTCCATCAGCCCGCCCCCGAGGACGCGCCCGCGGGCCGGGACCGCGGCGGCCCGCTGGCCGACCGTGCCGAGGGATTCGCCAAAGGGCTCGCGTACGCCACCGCGCAGGGGCTGATCCCCGACCCGGACGCGGTCCGCGCCGTCTGGCACGACGCGGTCGACGCTCCACGATGGACCGGCCCCGCGCTGTGGCTCCACGCCGACCTGCACCCGGCCAACGTCCTCACCGCCGACGGCACCATCCGCGGTGTCGTCGACTTCGGCGACCTGTGCGCGGGCGACCCGGCGTACGACCTCTCCTCCGCCTGGCTCCTGCTGCCGGACGACACCACCGACCTGTTCTACGCGGCCTACGAGCCGGTCGCGGACACCGCCACCATGCGCCGCGCCCGCGGCTGGGCGATGGCCCGCGCCCTGAGCGGCATCCTGATCGGCGCCGACGGCGGACCCGGCGGAAAGCCCACCTGGGGTCCGCCCGCGCAGGCCGCGCTGCGCCGCCTCGTCACGCGTACGCGATGCCCGCGATCTGGGTGTTGAACGTGATGAACGGGCTGTGCAGCCGGTACGGCTCGATGTCGACCCGGGCGAATCCGGCGGCCCGCAGCAGGCCGGCCAGGTCCCGTTCGCACGAGCACCCCTCGAAGGTCCAGGCCCACGGCCGGCGCAGCATCCGCTGGAGCGCGCGGGTGGGCGAGCCGGGACGGGCGGCGACGTGCTCCACGAAGCGGAAGGTGCCACCCGGGCGCAGGACGCGGCGGACCTCGGCCAGGACCTCGGCGGGGTCGGCCACCGTGCACAGCACGAGCGAGGAGATCACGCTGTCGGCGCTCTGGTCGGGCAGGTCGGTGCGCTCGGCCGACCGCTCGCGCAGGTCGAGCCGCACACCGCGACGCGCGGCGGCCGCCCGCAGCCGCCGGTGCATGGGTGCGTTGGGCTCGATCGCGACGAGGGTGGATCCCGGCCGCAGGTAGCGCAGGTTGGCGCCGACCCCGGAGCCGAGCTCGACCACCGTCTCGGGCAGGTCCGCGAACACCCGCCGCTTGTGCCGGCGCACGTGCCATTCGATGTACGGGCCCAGCGCGCTGAAGAACGCGGCGTTGAAGGGCCCACGCCCCTTGTTCACGACGAAGCCGGTCACTGTCACGACATCCACTCTGCGCCGGTGACCGCGGGCGTGTCAGGCGTAGAACTACCCCATCTGGTCCCGCCACCACGCCGCGACCTGGGCGCGGGACCGGAAGCCCAGGCGCAGGCGGATCCGTTCGACGTGCCCCTCGGCCGAGCGCTCGTCGATACCCAGGCGCGTGGCGATCTCCCGGTTCGTCAGCCCCTGGCTCACCAGGCCGGCCACCTCGCGTTGGCGGGCCGTCAGGCCGCTGCGCCGGCCGACCGGCAGGCCCAGGAACCGGCGGACCACCCGGACCAACTCGTCCCGGTCACCCGCGTACGGGAGGTGCGAGCGGCCGGGCAGCAGCACGAGCCGAGCACCGTCGATGCCGGCGGCGAGCGCCTCGGCCTGTGCGACAGGCGCGGCCCGGTCGCCGGTGCGGTGCACCACCAACGTCGGCGCCCGCACCTGGTCGAGGCGGTCGGTGACGTCGAGCTCGTAGCTCAGCGCCAGCAGCTCCCGGGCGGTCGCCGCACTCGAACAGGCGCGCTGGTAACGGGCGAGCTCGGCCCGCGTCGAACGGTCCGCGTCGGGGGCGAAGATGTCGGTGAGCACGTCCGACCCGAGCCCCCAGTGCGCCTCGACCAGACCCAGGACATGATCGCGTACGCCCGGCGGGGACAGGTCGTCGCCGCGCGCCCAGCCGCCGTAGAGCACCAGGCGCCGCACGGTGTCGGGATGGGCCGCGGCCCAGGCGACGGCCACCGGGGCGCCCATCGACGTGCCCATCAGGTCGAAGGGCTCGTCCAGTGTCGCCGCGACCGCGGCCAGTTGTTCGAGCTCGAACGCCAACGACGCCGGCCGGTCCGCGGCCGGCGACAGCCCCGAGCCCGCGCGGTCGTAGCGCACGAGCCGGCAGCCCTGCGCGAACCCCTCGTAGAGTGCCCGCTCGGCCGGCAGCTCCCAGCTGCGTTCGAGGTGGGATAGCCAGCCCATCACGTAGACCAGCGGCCGGCCGGCACCGATCGAGGCGTAGCACAGGGCGGTGCCACCGTCCAACGCCACCCGATCGATCCGCTGCCGCACGTACCTAGTGTGCTTCGAGCACGAAGGGAATGAAGCCCAGCAACGCGGCCCGTCCGCCGATGCGCGGCGGAAGAAGCGACGAAGCGCCCTGGCTGATCCTGGCACAGCGGAGCCACACGCTTACTCAAGCCGTCTCAACGCCGAGTACGTCGAATTGATCAGCTATGGGGGGTTTTGTTCGTATTGAGCTTATTCAAAGCAAGTGAAGGACGCTCGCGACCGATACCTGACACTCGGGTCGGCGTCGTGCGGCCAGTGTTACGATTTAGGTAACATGAAACCATGCAGCTCGACTATGCGACGCGAGACCTGGAGCGGGTCTGCACCAACGCTCGTCGGATGCAGGCCGCCTACGGTGAGATTGTCGCCAAGAAACTGAAGCTCCGGCTTGCTGAGTTGTCCTACGTCGATGAGATGGCGGACGTGTTGGGCGGGCGGGGGCGTTGGGAGGAGCTCACGGGTGATCGCGCGGGGCAGTGGTCGGCGCGGCTAACCGCGAACTGGCGGCTGATCGTTCGCCCCGAAAAACGCGACGTGATCACGGCGGTCATCGTCGAGATCATCGACTACCACTAGGCATCCAGGGGGGAGAGGAGCAGAACATGTCCACCACACTGGATTACGTCGTCACCACCGGCGATTTCATCGCCGAGTGGATGGAGGACGAAGGCATCAACGCCGCCGAGCTGGCGCGCCGCCTCGGCGTGACACCCAAGCATGTCAGCGAGCTGTTGAGCGGCAAGGCACCGCTGTCGCACCCGCTTGCCCTCGCATTGGAGCGCGTGACGGGTATCCCCTCGCGCCTGTGGAACATGTACGAGTCCGGCTATCGCGACGCCCTCGCCCGTGAGGCCGCAGGCGTCGATCTCGAAGCGCAGTACGAGCGAGCCAAGGAGTTTCCGCTTTCGTTCCTACGCAAGTGGGGTTTCATCACTGCGTCCGCTCGGGATCGGGCGGACACCGTTCGCCAGTTGCTCGGAGTGCTGGGCGTGGCGAGCCTTGAGGCTTTCGACGCCACGTGGACGCGAGGGAGCGTGGCGTATCGTCGCGCCGCCGCGAGGCGGGAGGATACGCCGGCGCTCGCGGTCTGGTTGGCGCTGGCTGAGCGTCACCACGATGGGCTTCGCGACGTCCCCGCGTTCGACCGATCGGGGCTGGAGGCATTGATACCCAGGCTCCGCGCGCTGACTCGACAGGAACCTGTAGCCGCGATCGAGGAGACCGCCACCGTTCTTCGTGCCGTCGGCGTCGTGCTCTGCTTCATCCCGGCTGTGCCGGGACTGGGCATCCATGGAGCCACGCGATGGGTCAGCGGGCACCCCGTCGTCCAACTCTCAATTCTTTGGAAGAGCGACGACCAACTCTGGTTCACCCTTTTCCATGAGCTCGGACACGTACTTCTGCACGGCGAGAAAGAGCTCTATCTCAACGGCGAGCAGAGTGCTGCCGAGGACGAGGCGAACGCGTACGCCTCCGATGTCCTTATCCCACCCTCGTTCGAGCGCCGACTACCGCGCAACCGCGACCTCGCGGCCGTGCGGCAACTCGCTGACCAACTGGGTATCGCGCCGAGCATTGTGCTCGGTCGCGCCCAGCGGAAGAGCAAGGACTATGGCTGGGGGCATGGTTTGAGGCGGAAGCTCGAGTTCCAGATGAAGCGGTCCCGCAGCTGAATCACGGGCTAGCTTCGGCTAGGCGCCGGGTGCCCGGAAGTCGACCGCCGCCCGGGCTGCCTGGTCGACCTCCTCGGGCGTCAGCAGGACCACGGTCTTGGTGTCCAGGGCGCCGCTCGCGCCCACGGCGATCGACAGGGCGGCCGCCGCCTTGTTGTCGGGCAGGTCGCAGATGATGTAGACGTCGTGGTCGCCGAAGCTGTAGTACATCGCCTCGACGCGGCCGCCGACGCTTTCGGCCGCCTTGTGCGCGGCGTCGACCCGACCGCTGCCGCCGTCCTTGAGCAGCCCACGGCGGCCCTCGGGGGTGTACGCCGCGGTGAACAGGAATTTCGCCATAAACCCTACGGTAGTAGGACTTCGTGCAGCCGTGCGGCGAACTCCGCCGGCTTGCCCGCGTAGCCGTACTCGCCGCCCAGGAAACCGCCGTGGTGGCTCGGGAACACGACGGCCTCCTGGCCGAGCAGCGCCGCCATGCCGGTGGCGGTGCGCGCGGTGTACGTACCCGCCGACTCCTCACCGACCGCGACCACGACGCGGGTCGGCGCGGCCGTCAACGCCGCCTCGTCCGGGCGGTAGTCGGTGACCGCCCACGAGGCCTGCGACAGCAGCGGATCGTCGCGCTTGCCGTCGTCCTCCGTGGACATGCCGAACATCGCGGGGTCGGGCGCGGGCTGCGCGAAGTACTCGTCGGTGAACTCGCCCTGCCACGAGGTCATCGCGATGAACGCGGCCATGCCCGCACCGGTGCCCTTCGCCTGGTACGCCTCGAAGAAGCCGGACCGGGCCCGTTCCGCTGCGGCCGCGTCGGGCAGCACGACGTTGATCGGCGGCTCGTGCGCCACCAGCGTGGCGACGTCGCCGGGATGGGCCGCGACCAGTTCGAGCCCGGTGACCGCCCCGCCGCTGCTGCCGAACACGTCGACCGGGCCCGTGCCGAGCGCCTCGATCAGCAGGTGCAGGTCGGCGGCCTGCTGCTGCGGCGTGTGGTCCGTGCGGCCGTCGGTCCTGACGCTGCGACCCAGGCCCCGAGGGTCGTAGGTGACGACCGTCCGCTCCGGGAAGTGCGCGGCGAGCGCCGCGAAGCCGTCTCCCGTCATCGGCTGGCCGATCATCAGCAGCACGGGCCGTCCGTCGGTGGGCGGCAGCGGGCCGCGTACGTCGTAGACCAGGTCGACGCCGGGCAGGGCGAGGGTGTGCGTCTCCATGCCAGTCATGCGGCCGAGCCTACGACCGATCAGAGCCACCGGGGGTACGACGCAGCCGGCGCGACAGTACAGCGTTTGCTGTATCGTCCGTGGCGTGGAGACGTTGACGCACGGTCAGGTGCTGGCCCGGTTCGGGCACGCGTTGTCGGATCCGACCAGGGCGCGGCTGCTGCTGGCGTTGCGCGACGGCCCGGGCTATCCGGCGGAGCTGGCCGAGTTGGTGGGCACGACCCGGCAGAACCTGTCGAACCATCTGTCGTGCCTGCGCGGCTGTGGCCTGGTCGTCGCGGTGCCGGAGGGTCGGCGGACCCGTTACGAGCTGGCCGACCAGCGCCTCGCGCACGCCCTCGGTGACCTGCTCGGCCTGGTCCTGGCCGTCGACCCGGTGGCCTGCCCCGACAGCGCGGAGAAGGGCTGCTGCTGATGCTGGTCGGCCAGGAGTCGGCGCGGCGGGCGGTGCTCACCCGGCGCGTGCGGCTGCTGGTCGCCGCCACGATCACGTACAACGTGGTCGAGGCCGTCGTCGCGATCACCGCCGGGACGATGGCGTCGTCGACCGCGCTGATCGGCTTCGGGCTGGACTCGGTCATCGAGGTGTCGTCCGCGGCGGCGGTGGCGTGGCAGTTCGCCGGACCGGACCCGGAGGCCCGCGAGAAGGTCGCCCTGCGGGTCATCGCGTTCTCGTTCTTCGCCCTCGCGGCGTACGTCACCGTCGAGTCGGTCCGGGCGCTGGTCGGCGGTGCCGAAGCCGCGCACTCCAGCGTCGGGTTGGTCCTGGCGGCGGTGTCGCTGGCGGTCATGCCCGGCCTGTCGTACGCCCAGCGCCGCGCCGGCCGTGAGCTCGGCTCGCGGTCCGCGGTCGCGGACTCCAAGCAGACGCTGCTGTGCACCTACCTGTCCGCCGTGCTGCTGGTGGGCCTCGCGTTGAACAGCCTGTTCGGCTGGTCCTGGGCGGACCCGGTGGCGGCGCTGGTCATCGCGGCCGTAGCGATCAGGGAAGGCCGCGAGGCCTGGCGCGGCGACGCCTGCTGCGCCGTACCCCAGGCCGACGGTTGTGCACCCGGCTGCTCGTGCTGAACGGTGCCTGCACCCCGATACCCTGCTCGCGTGGTTCATGATGACGTGCCCGAAATGAACAGGCGCTCGCCCCACCTCGTCCTGGTCGCCCTGGCGATTCTGCTGGGCGCGCTGGCCGGCGGCGTCGGCGGCTGGCTGCTCGCGCAGGACGGCCACGACGACGCCTCGGTCGAGGCCGGCTTCGCCCGCGACATGTCCTCGCACCACGCCCAGGCGGTCGAGATGGGCATGCTCGCCCACGGCCGCTCCGCCGATGCCGAGGTACGCACGCTCGGCGGCGACATCGCGCTGACGCAGCACGGTCAGATCGGCATCATGCAGACCTGGCTGCGCGACTGGGACCTGCTGCCCACCGGCGAGCAACGCCCGATGGCCTGGATGGCCAGCCACGAGGGCCACGCCGCGGACGGCCCGATGCCCGGCATGGCCAGCCAGGAGGAGCTGGCCCGGCTCCGCACCGCCACCGGCCGCGACTTCGACGTCCTGTTCGGACAGCTCATGCTCCGCCACCACCTCGGCGGCATCGCGATGGCCGACGCCGCACTGGCACAGAGCGACGACGAGGACGTGCGCTGGCTCGCCGAGAGCATGAAATCCGGCCAGCAGTCCGAGCTCGGCGCCCTGACGCAACTCCTCGACCGCAAGGGCGCCAAACCACTGTGACCGTCGCCCACGTGCTGCTGCACAGCCCGCTGGTAGGCCCGTCGACCTGGGCTCCGGTGGCGCGGCGGCTGCCGGGCGCGGTGGTGCCGTCGTTCCTGGGCCTCGCCGACGCCGAGCCGCCGTCCTGGCCGTTCGTCGCCGAGACCGTGGCCGCCGCCGTCGCGCATCTGCCACCAGGCACCGGGGTGGTCCTGGTCGCACACAGCAACGCGGGCCGGTTCATGCCCGTCGTGGTGGACGCGGTCGGCCGCACCGTCGAGGCCTGTCTCTTCGTCGACGCGTCCCTGCCCGCGCGCTCCGGGACGACCGACGCCGTCGCCCTGGCCCTGCTCGACGTCGTCCGTGGCAAGGCGGAGAACGACCGCCTGCCGCCCTGGCCACAGTGGTGGGACGAGGCTGACATCGCCCCGATGTTCCCGGACGCGGAGACGATGCGCGCCGTCGGTGCCGAAGCGCCGCGGTTGCCACTCTCGTTCTTCGCGCAGCGGATCCCCGTCCCGGCCGGCTGGAACGACGGCATCCCGTGCGGCTACCTCGGGTTCGCGCCGCCGGGGCAGGACGGCGACGACGAGAAGGCGCGCGAGGCCCGGGCGCGCGGCTGGCGCGTCGCGCACCTCCCGGGCCTGCACCTGCACCAACTCGTCGACCCCGATGCCGTCGCGGCGGCGATCGAGGACCTGTCCCGCTAGGCGCCGATGCCGATGAACGCCGCCGGCCTGATCCCCGGCGCTCCCAACCGCACCGCCTCCCGCCGGCCACCCCGGGCGATGGGTCGGGTCACCGGTCGGTAAGGGCGCCGAGCACGGTCGGTGGCAAGGGCTGGTCGCTGTAGAGCAGTCGGATCGCTGTCGGGTCCGGGTTGCCGGCGTCCGGGCCGCGCCAGACGCGGCTCAGGCCGAGGCGTTCGACCGAGCGCAACGACCGGTCGTTGCCTTCGAGCAGGTAGGCGGTGACCGGGAGGTCGGCGCGCTGCCGGCGTGCGGCGACGATCCCGGCCGCGCTGATCTCCTGTGCGTATCCGCGTCCCCACCAGGACGGGCAGAGGCGGAAGCCGAGGTTCCACGCGACCCCGTAGCGGACGGCGCAGCCGCCGATCCCGACGAACTCGTCGCCGTCCCAGGCGGTCCACATGCCGAGGCCGTCGCGGGCCCAGGCCGCCCGCCAGCTCTCAATCAGCTCCGCGGTCCGGGCCGGGACTTCGTGGCGGCTCAGTGGGTCCGGGCGCCAGACCCGCTCGTCGGAGTAGAGGTCGAACAGCCGCCCCAGGTCCGCGGGCGAAGGCACCCGCAGCACCAGGCGCTCGGTCGTATGCACCACGTCGTCGCCCACGGAAACCGATGATGGGCGACGATGGCCAACCAAGCCAGTCGAATTCCGGTCAGTCGCCGGCGAGCGCGGCGTGGACCGAGGAGACCGCGCTCGCGCCCTCGCCCACGGCGGTGGCCACCCGTTTGATCGAACCCGCGCGGAGATCGCCGACCGCGAACACCCGCGCGGCGCTCGTCTGGAACGGCAGCCCGCCGTCCGTGCGCACGAAGCCGTTCTCGTCCGTGGCGATGCCCGACAGCCAGCCCGACATGGGTCGGGCGCCGATGAAGCAGAACAACGCCCCGGACTCCAGGCGGTCCTGCCGTCCGTCGGGCCGTTCGACGACCACCGACGTCAGCCGGTCGTCACCGGTGAGCTCGCGGACCGCGCTGCCGGTGTGCAGGCGGATCAGGGGGTGGGCGCGGATCCGGTCGGTCAGGTAGGACGACATCCGTGCCCCGAGGTCGGTGCCGCGGAGGACCAGGTTCACCGTCGCGCCGTGGCCGGCCAGGGACAGGGCCGCCTGCCCGGCCGAGTTGGCGCCGCCGACGACCGTCACCGGCTGGTTCTCGTACCCTCGGACGTCCAGCTCTGTTGCCGCGTACCGGATGCAGCCGGTCTGCTCGAACGCCGACCAGCGCGGGACGTCCAGGCGCCGGTAGTCCGCGCCGGTCGCGGTGATGACCGCGCGGCAGTCGATGCGTGCGCCGTTGTCGAGCAGCACGGCCGGCCGTCGGTCGTCCGTGAGATCCACGCCGGCGACCGCGCAAGGCGAGTAGATCCGCACGCCGAACTTGAGTGCCTGCACCATCGTCAGGCGGGTCAGGTGCTCGCCGCTGACGCCCTGCGGGAAGCCCAGGTAGTTCTCGATCCGGGCGCTTTTCGCGGCCTGACCACCGAGCCCGGTGCGGTCGAGCAGGATCGTGTCGAGGCCCTCGGACGCCGCGTAAACGGCGGCGGCCAGTCCGGCCGGGCCGGCGCCGACCACGACGAGGTCGACCGGCCGTCCGTCGGTCCGGTAGGTGAGGCCGAGCATCGAGGCGAGCCGGAGCGGGGTCGCGCGGCGCAGCGCCGCACCGTTGACCACCGCCGCCGGAAGCTCGTCCGCGCCGAGCCCGGCCTGGCCCATCAGCGCACGCCCGGAGGGCGAGTCCGCGTCGTACCAGGAATGGGGGAGGAGCAACTGGGTGACGTACGTGCGCAGGTCCAACGTCGCGGCGGCGTCCGGTCGGCCCACGAGCTCCAGTGCGTTGCCCGCGGCACCCGGGCCGTCAGGTAGACGTGCTGGCCGGTCAGCAGGTTGAGCTCGCCCAGGAAGTCGCCGGGGCCGGCCTGGTAGATCAGGCGCTCCGGCTCGATCGCGGTCGTGTCCCGGACGATGTCGACGGCCGCGGTCCGGAGCAGGAAGAAGTCGTACGAGAGGTCACCGGACGTGAACAGGTCACGCCCGGCCTCGACCCGCTCCTCGGCTCCGTAGCCGGCGAGCCGGCGGAACTGCTCGTCGTCCAGGATCGGCCCGCGGTCCACTAGGCGGTCTCGCGCGCCGCTCGGAGGACGTAGCTCGGGAGCGTCTGCCAGGCCGGGGCACCGGAGGCCGGCCGCTGGGTGACGGTGTTGAAGCCGCCGCTGTCGGCGAACGCGATCGTGGGCACCATGGTCGAGTCCTCCTCCGTGCGACGGCGGTGATGCCGGGGAACCGGACCGACCGTACGGGCGGCTTGTGGACAACGACTGAAGTCCGCGGCGATCAGTGACCGCCCGGCCCGTCCAGCAGCTCCTGCGCGCGGTCGGCGAACAGGTTGGCCTCGCGCTCGACGGACAGGGTGCGGGCCTGCTCGGCGGCGGCCTTGAACGGTGCGCCGCGCTCCTGCGACAACCGCGCCCGGAGCAGCAGCACGTGCCCCTCGGCATAGCGCTGGTCGCAGCGGTCGAGCAGGGCGTCGGCACGGTCGAGCGCCGCGGCGGCCTCGTCGGTCATCCCGGCGGCCAGCCACATCTCGGCGAGCAGCCCGCACCAGGTGGCCACGCCCGAACGCGGCGGGTCGAGCAGCGTCGCCTCGATGATCAGCGCCGCCTCGGTCGCGGCGCCGGCCGGGTCGTCGCCGGTCACGGCCCGCGCCCAGCACCAGGCCAGCCGCTGGTAGCTGCCGAGGAAGACGAAGGTGCGCTCCGGGTCCATGGCGATGCCCCGGGTCGCCGCGCGCATCGCCCAGGCGGCGTCGCCGGCCAGCGCGGCGGCCGTGACGGAGAAGGCGGACCAGACCGCGATGACGTACGGGTCGTCGGCGGCCGCGTCCTCCATCCGGTCGAACAGCACCCGCGCACCCGGCACGTCGCCGTGCAGCGCGGTCATCAGCGCGAGCATGACCGGCCAGAGCAGCCGCAGGTCGCGCCGGAGCGGGTCCTCGCCGCCGTGGGGCAGGTCGTCGAGGACCGTCGAGCTGGTCCCGCTCAGATACCGGAACGACTCGCCGATGTTGCCGACGTCCCACTGGTGGATGCCCCAGGCGTGCCGGCCGTACGCCCGCACGAGCGGGTCCCCGGACGCCTCGCCCTGGTCGAGCAGCCGGCGCGCCAGCCGCCCGGCGTGGTCGAGCTGGATGCCCTGCGAGTACGCGGCCCAGCGGGAGAACAGGAAGTCGGCCGCCTCCCGCTCGCGGCCGAGCGCACGAGCCAGTTGCTCGGCGCGCTCCAGCAGGTCCAGCGCCGATCCGACGTACCCCGAGCGCATCCCGCTGACCGCGGTGAGCTGCGACAGAGCGGCCAGCTCCAGCTCCGCGAGGCCGGCCGTCCGTGCCACGTGCGCGGCCGCGCGGAGCTGGCGCTCGGCGGCCTCGAACGCGGACTTGGCCGCGGCGCGGCTGCCGGCGCGCACCAACGCGTCGGCGGTGCGGGCCGGATCCGCGAGCGGCCCGGCGGCCCAGAGGTGATGGGCGAGCCGCTCGGCCACGGACTCGTCGCCCGTGCCCTCCAGCGCTTCCGCGACGCGCAGGTGCAACCGGGTGGCGCGGATCGGCGACGTCGTCCCGACGACCGACTCGCGCACCAGGTCGTGCGCGAAGCGGAACGAGAACGGGTCGCCGGGCGATGGTTCGAGCAACCCGAGCCCCTGCAAGGGTTCGAGCCGGTCCAGGCAGGTCTGCCCGTCGATCGCGGCGGCCCGGGCGAGCAGCCCGAGGTCGACGTCGCGGCCGACGAGCGCGGCGACCTGCAACAGGCCGGCGGCGTCCTCGTCGAGGCCGGCCATCCGGTCCCGGACGACGTCGCGCACGGTGGACGGCACCCCGGCCCGGGCCGCGGCGTCCTCGGTGAGCGCGCCGCCGCCGGCGAGCAACCGGGACAGCTCACGGACGAAGAACGGATTGCCGGCGGTACGGGCGTGGATGCTGCGTGCGGCGCCCGGACCGGGTGCCTGGCCGGTCTCGCGGTGAACGAGCTCGGCCACCTCGGCCGCGCCGAGCGGGCCGAGGCGGATGCGCCGGTGGTGGGGGAGCCGGCTCGCCCCGGCGAGCATCCGCGCGAGCTCCGAGCCGGGCACGGGCGCGCGGTCGCGGAGCGCACCGAGGACGACGGTGGCGCCGGGCAGCCGTACCGACAGGTGGCCGAAGAGCTGCAACGAGGCGGCGTCGGCCCACTGGAGGTCGTCGAGCACGAGCACCAGCGGCCGCTGGCCGGCGACCTGGCCTACGAGAGCGACAACCCGTTCGAACAGGCGGAACTGGGCGCCGGTGTCGGGCAGCACCGGCGCCGAGATGACGCCGTCGCGCGGCTCCAGCAGGCGGCCGAGGTCGCCGGCGTGCCAGTCGGTGCGCGCGGCCGGCGGCAGGTTCTCGAGGAGGGTGCTGACGAGCCGCACCCACGGCCACATCGCCGGTGTGCCGTCGCCCTGGAGGCAGCGGCCCCAGAGGACGAGCGCGCCGAGGTGGTCGGCTTCCGCCGCGACCTCCTCCAGCAGCCGGGTCTTGCCGACCCCGGGCTCACCTTCGACGACGACGAGCCCCGTGCCGCCGGACAGCGCCGACCGCACGGCATGGTGCAGCAGCGCGAGCTCGTCGGCCCGGCCCACCAAGCCGTTGTGGGCGACTGCCGTGGGCTGGCGCAGGATCCGCTGGTGCGCGGCGAGCAACTCAGGGCCGGGATCGATGCCGAGCTCGTCGGCGAGGCGTGCCCGGAGCGTCCCGAACAGGGCGAGCGCCTCCGCCTGCTGGCCGGCCGCCGCCAGCGCGGAGATGAGAGCCGACTGCACCGGTTCGTGCAGCGGCGCCATCCGAGCGGCGAGCTGGAGCGGCCGCAGCACGCGTCTGGGCTGGCCCTGCGACACCGCGACCTCGGCCGCGGCCGCACAGGCGTCGAAGAACTCACCGTCGAGTGCGGTGAACACCGATGTCGCCCTCGGGTGGGTCAGCCCGTCGCCCGCGGCACCGTGCCAGAGCTCCAACGCCCGCGCGTAATGGTCGAGCGCCTCGTGCCCGGACCGCGCCCGGGCCAGGTCGACGAGCTCCCGGAAAGCGCTGACGTCCAGGACGCCGGGCCCGGCCGCGAAGAGGTAGCCGCCACCGCGACGCTGCAGGTAGGAGCCGACGCCCCGGGCCGGCAGCGCGGGTTCCAACAACCGCCGGAGCGTGCCGACGTATTTCTGGAGGATGTTGAGGGCCGAGGAGGGTACGTCGGCTCCCCAGATCAGCTCGATCAGCTCAGCGGTGCTGATCGGCCGGCCCGCCCGGGCGAGGAGCAGCGCGAGCAGGTAGGCCTGTTGCCGAGGCCCGGTGTCCACTTCGACACCATCTCGCCAGACCCGCAAGGGTCCGAGAATTTGAAGACGCAGGCCAGCCAACAGCTCCTCCTGCACACGTATGCGGTCGCGAGTCTACAGCGGGGAAGTTGTCGTTCAGTGATCGTCAACTGTTCGCTCGTACCGTGGGCCGGCTGACGAAAACGATATCGAGGGGACACATTCGATGACGACCACCCGACGCACGCTGCTGGCCGGATCCGTCGCGGCCGCCACGGGCGCTGTTCTCGGTGCGCCCGCCGCGCAGGCCCACTCGGGGCACAAGGCGAAGCCGACCGTGGTGCTGGTGCACGGCGCGTTCGCCGACGCCTCCGGCTGGAACGACGTCGCCGCGCGGCTCATCCGTGCCGGCTACCCGGTCATCGCGCCGGCGAACCCGTTGCGCGGCGTGGCCTCCGACTCCGCCTACCTGGCCAGCGTCCTCGGGACCCTGAGCGGACCGTTGGTGCTGGTGGCGCACTCGTACGGCGGGATCGTCATCACCAACGCCGCGACGGGCAACCCCGCGGTCAAGGCCCTCGTGTACGTGGCCGCGTTCGCTCCCGACCAGGGTGAGTCGCTGCTGGACGTGCAGGGCAAGTTCCCGGGAACCGAGTTGACCGAGGCGGCACTGGACTTCCGCCCGTACGGTGTGGACCACGTGGACGGCTACATCAAGAAGGAGGCGTTCCACGACGTGTTCGCCGGCGACCTGCGCAGGTCGACGACCGACGTGATGTGGGCGACGCAGCGGCCCGCCGACGTGCAGACGCTGGGCGAGCCGTCCGGCGCACCCGCGTGGAAGACGATCCCGTCCTGGTATCTGGTCGCCCGTGACGACAGGGTGATCCCGGCGGCGACGCAGCGCTTCATGGCGCAGCGGGCCGGCTCCCGCGTCCGCGAGGTCCGCGCCTCGCACGTCGCGATGATCTCGCAGCCCGCCGAGACCGCCGACCTCATCGAACGCGCCACCCGCTGAAGGGAGCTCGACAATGCCAACCAAGGTCGTCCGCCAGACCGTGGACCTGTCCACCTATCCGGACCTGCTGGTCCTGTACCTGGGCATGCGGGTGAACCACCTCTACGGGATTCGGACCTTCTTCAGCTTCGGCCGCAAGATCAGTGAGTCGGTCGCGGGTAAGCCCGACGGGCTGCTGCTGCACGAGCCCGTGTACTACTCGTTCTTCCCGATGAACATGGGCATGCGGCAGTACTGGCGCGACCTGCCCTCACTGCTCGAGTTCGCGCGATCCGAGCCACACCGGCAGTGGTGGTTGGACTTCCTGCGCGACTCCGGCGGCACCGGGTTCTGGCACGAGACGTACTCGGTCAAGGGCGGCATGGAAGCCGTGTACGACGATGTGCCCAAACCGATCGGCTTCGGCCGGTTCGCCGGCGTGCAACGCGCCCGCGGACCCATGTTCGGCTCCGCGGCCCGCCTGGGCCGGGGCGAGGTCGGCGGCGCGGCGGCCATCGGCGAGAAGGAGCTCTACGACTCCTAGATGTCGAGAACGGCCGGGCGGCTCCGTCTCAGGAGCGAATGGTCGTACGACAGCAGGGAGACACGAGCATGGCGCTCAAGCGGATGGACAACGTCCTGATCGTCGTCGAGGACCTCGACGCCGTCATCGCGTTCTTCGTCGAGCTCGGCATGGAACTGGAAGGCAGGGCGCCGATCGAGGGGCGGTGGGTGGAGAGCGTCATCGGGATCACCGGCGTCCGGCAGGACGTCGCGATGCTGCGGACCCCGGACGGCCACGGCCGGATCGAGCTCGCGATGTTCCACACGCCGAAGGCGATCAGACCCGAGCCCAAGGAGGCACCGGCGAACACGCTGGGCATCCGCCGGATCATGTTCGCCGTCGACGACATCGACGAGGTCATCGCCCGGCTGCGCACCCACGGCGCCGAGCTCGTGGGTGAGGTCGCGCGGTACGAGGACGTCTACCGGCTCTGCTACGTCCGCGGACCCGAGGACATCATCGTCGGGCTGGCCCAACAGCTCACCTGACGGGTGCGGGCGTGAGGACGACGCGGGTCGCCGTGGGCAGCGGTCGGCGCTCGGCGACGGCCGGCTCGTCGTGGGCTTCCGGCGGCAGCAGGCCGGCGTCTTCGACGCGCCATGCGAGCAGCCTAGTTCAATGAATGAACTAGTTCGACAGCGCCTTCAGCAGGGCCTCGCCGGCCGCTTCCGCCGACTGGGGGTTCTGGCCTGTGATCAGGTTGCCGTCGACCACGACGTACGAGGTGAAGGCCGGTCCGGCGCTGTGCACCGCGCCGGCTGCCCGCAGCCGCGTCTCCAGCAGCCAGGGGGCGTTGGCCGCGAGGCCGACCTGCTCCTCCTCGACGTCGCTGAACGAGGTGAGCTGCCGGCCACGGAACAGCCAACCGCCGTCGTTGTCGCCGGCCGGCAGGAACGCCGCCAGTCCGTGGCACAGCGCCGCGACGGTCTTGGACTCGTCGGGCAGCATCGCCTCGAGGATGCGGGCGATGTCCGGGTCCACGGCGAGGTCCTGCATCGGGCCGTGGCCGCCGGGGATCAGCACGGCGTCGTAGTCGGCCGGGTCGACGTCCGCCAGCCGCACCGGCGACTCGAGCACGTGGCGGATGCCGTCCAGGTAGGGCTGCTGGGTCTCGTCGACGCTGATCGCGTCGGCGACCGGGACGCGGCCGCCCGGGGTGGCGATCGTGACCCGCACGCCGGCCTCGGTGAGGGTCCGGTACGGGGTGGTGAACTCCTCGGCCCAGAAGCCGCTGGGACGCTGGCTGCCGTCCTGCTGCGTCCAGAAGCGCGCACCGGACAGAACGATCAGAACAGATGACATGGGAGGTTTCTCCTTGTACGAAGTGACGTTGCCACCGTACGGACGTAGACCTTCACCTAGTTATGCTTCTTGGGCATCAGGGTGGGCACCGACGGAGCTACGCTCCTAACGTGGAGAATTGCCCGCCAGCCGTTTGCGAGGCCAGTGACCTGGTGCTCTCGTTCGTCAACGCCGAGTCGCTCGACGGCTGGCTCGACGGCGCCACGCCCTCCGACGTGGCGGCGGCGACGGAGCTGCGGGCCAGCCTGGCCGTCCTGTTGCGCGCGCACTCCGGTTGCGCGCTCGACGCGGGCGCGGTCGGTGCGGCGGAAGCCCACCTGCGTCAGGTGGCGACCCGCTATCCGTTGATCCCCGTGGTCGGTGCTGATGCGTGCGCGCTCGTGCCGGCCCACGACGGCGCGTTCGGCCTCTTCGCCCGGGTGCTCGGGGCGGTCACCGACCTCGCCTATCGGGGTGCGTGGGCCCGGGCGAAGGTCTGCAAGAACGACACCTGCCACACCGGCTTCTTCGACAAGACCCGCAACACGTCCGGCCTCTACTGCAGCCCGGCATGTTCCTCCCAGGCGTCGATGCGCGCCTACCGCAACCGCCGAAAGGCAGCCTGACGTGGATCTTCGCCATTTGCGGACCTTCGTGGCGGTCGCCGAGGAACGCAGTTTCTCCCGCGCCGCCACCCGTCTGCGCGTCGCCCAGTCGGCGGTCTCCCGCACGGTCCAGGTGCTGGAGCGCGACCTCGGCCGTCCGCTGTTCGAACGCAGCAGGCACCACGTCGAGCTGACGAAGACCGGGCACGCCACGCTCGACAGCGCCCGCGCCGCGATCGCCGCCGCTGACGCCGTCCGTGCGGCCGCGCGGCACACCTGCCCGGCCGAATGCGCGCCTACGCCGTAAGCCGCTCGTCCTCGGCGATCGCGGTGAGCTGGTCGCGGAGGGCCCGCTCGTAGCGGAGTCTCGCGAACCGGCTTATGTCTCAGCAGACGTCGCCGATGATCAGAAGGGTCGGCTCACCGAGGGAGATCTGTCATGTCTGAGCGCACCGCACTCGTCGTCGGCGGAACGTCGGGGATCGGCCTCGCCGCCGCCCGGATGCTTCGCCAGCGGGGCGCCACCGTGCACATCGGCGGACGGGGCAGCGAGCGGCTGGCCGCCGTCGCCGGCACCGACCCCGAGCTGATCGGCCACCGGCTCGACGCGGGCGACCCGGCCGCGGTCCGTGCGGTGGTCGCCGAGATCGGCGTCGTCGACTGGCTGGTCGTGACCGTCGGCGGGTTCGGCGGTCCGGGTCCGATCGCCGACCTCGACCTGGCCGTGCTGCGCGAGGAGTTCGACGCCAAGTTCTGGGCCCAGCTCGGCACGATCCAGTCCGCCCTGCCGCACCTGGCGCCCGACGGCTCGATCACCCTGCTGAGCGCGATCACGGCCCGCGGCGCCATCCCGGGCAGCGCGGGCGTCGCCGCCATCAACGGTGCCATCGAGGCCCTGGTGCGGCCGCTCGCCGTCGAGCTCGGCCCGATCCGGGTGAACGCGGTGGCGCCCGGCGCCGTCGACTCGCCCTGGTGGACCGGGGCCGGGATGAGCGACGAGGTGCGGCGGGGCTACTTCGACCAGGTCACCCGGGCGCTACCGACCCGGCGGGTCGCCACCGTGGAGGACATCGCCGAGGCGCTCGTGCTGGTCGCGACCAACCCCAACCTGACCGGCACCGTCATCGAGGCGGACGGCGGCATGCACCTCGTCTCGCTCTAGGCCGGTGCGCCCAACCGCCGCACCGCGGTCATGAGCAGGTCCCAGAAGGCGTCGACGTCGAGTCCGACCGCGACGTCCACGTTCGGGGCGGCGCCGGTGCGGTGGTGCAGATCCACGACCGTCGCGCCGCGGGTGTACGTCCCGGTCAGCTCGACGGCGACGGGTGCGGCGACGGTCCGGACGACTGAGGCGTCGATGACGGCGGCCACCGCGATCGGGTCGTGCACCGGCGGATGCGGCAACCCGAACTCCCGGAGATAGGCGCTCGCGAAGAAGGTCATCAGCTCCGCGCAGACCGTGCCCAGGCGGGTGCCCAGGCCGCGGAACTCGGCGATGATCTGCTCGGTCGCGAGGGCCTGGTGCGTGACGTTCAGCCCGATCATCGTGATCGGCAGACCCGACCGCAGCACGATGTCGGCGGCTTCGGGGTCGGTGACGATGTTGAACTCGCCGTACGGCGTCGTGTTGCCCCGTTCGGTCGAGCCACCCATGAAGACGACGCGGCGTACGCGCGGCGCGACCTCGGGATGGCGGCGCAGGAGCAACGCGACGTTGGTGAGCGGCCCGAGCGCGACCAGCGTGACCGGCTCGGCGGACTCCACGATCAGCCGCCGCATCAACTCGACCGCGTGCACGTCCGCGACCTCGGCCACCGGCAGGTCGAGGTCGGGCCCGTCGAGCCCGGACGCGCCGTGGATGTTCTCGGCGACGGTGAGCTCGCCGACCAGCGGCCGGTCGCACCCGGCCGCGACCGGGACGCCGTCGACGCCGGCCAACGCGAGCATCCGCAGGGCGTTGCGCGTCGTCTTGTCGAGAGTCTGGTTGCCGGCGACCGTGGTGACGCCGAGGACCCGGAGCCGGGGGTCGCCCACCGCCAGCAGCAGCGCCAGCGCGTCGTCGTGTCCGGGGTCGCAGTCGACGATCACGTTCTCGCTCACCCGGTCGACGATAGACCGCGGTCGTCGCCATGACCGCCCGCGCGGCGCGCGCGGATCATTCTGCGACACTCACCTAGGCTCGCTGCGGGGAAAATGACGCGCACGGGTGCGCACGGCCACGAGGAGGTTCGGATGATCTTCATTACCGCCAAGTTCCGGGTCAAGCCCGAGCACGCCGACCAGTGGCCGGCGATCTCACGCGACTTCACCGAGGCGACCCGGGCCGAACCCGGCTGCCTCTGGTTCGACTGGTCGCGCAGCCTCGACGACCCCACCGAGTACGTCCTGGTCGAGGCCTTCCGCGACGGCGACGCCGGCGGCGCCCACGTGGGATCCGAGCACTTCGCGCAGGCGCGGAAGACGCTGCCGGCCTACCTGACCGCCACGCCGAAGATCATCAACGCGACGCTGTCCCAGGACGACTGGTCGGAGCTCGGCGAGCTCGCGGTCCCGGAGGCCTAGGGCCGGCTCCACCAGTCGTCGCCCGGCGTCGCGGGAACGGTGCGCTTGTGCCGGGTCGCGCGGAAGACCGACTCCACCCTGGCCGCGAGCTCCGCTGAGACGTCGACGCCCTCGAGGTAGTCGTCGATCTCCGTGTAGGTAAGGCCGAGCGCTTCCTCGTCGGGCAGCGCCGGCCGGTCGTCCTCGAGGTCGGCGGTCGGCACCTTCTCCCAGGCACTTCGCGGTGCGCCCAGCTCCTGGAGCAGGGCCGCGCCCTGGCGCTTGGTCAGGCCGGTCAGCGGGGTCAGGTCGACGCCACCGTCGCCGTACTTGGTGAAGAACCCCGTCACCGCCTCGGCCGCGTGGTCGGTGCCTACGACGAGCATGTTGAGCTGGCCGGCGATCGCGTACTGGACCACCATCCGCTCGCGGGCCTTGATGTTGCCGCGCACGATGTCCCGCAGCTTGGGGTCACCGTCCAGGGCTGCCGCGACCCCGGCGGCGGCGGCGTCCGCGCTCGGCTTGACGTTCACCGCGATCGACCGGTCGGGGCGGATGAACCGCAGCGCGGCCTGCGCGTCGTCCTCGTCGGCCTGCACACCGTAGGGCAGCCGGACGGCGATGAAGGTGGCGTCCTGGCCCTCCGCCCGCGCCTCCTCGACGGCGAGCTGGCACAGCCGGCCGGTCAGCGTGCTGTCCTGGCCGCCGCTGACGCCGAGCACGAAGCCGGTGGCCGGCGTCGACCGCAGGTAGCCCTTGAGGAAGTCGACCCGCCGCCGGATCTCGGCCTGGGGATCGATGGTCTTCTTGACGTCGAGCTCGACGAGAATCTGCTGCCGTAGGTCAACCACCGGGCCACTGTACTGGCCCTACAAATCCGTACCGCCCGGCATGCAAGGTTCTTCGCTCGGCTGCTGTCTATGTCGGTGGAGGGAGCATCCATGGACGAAACAGCCGAGCGGGAGTTCACCGCGTTCGTCGTCGAACGCGGTCATCGCCTGCTCCGCGTCGCCTACGCGCTGACCGGGAATCAACAGGCGGCGGAGGACCTGCTGCAGACGGCTCTGGCGAAGACGGCGCTGCACTGGTCCAGGGTCGAGCACGGCGCCGAGATGTACGTGCGGAAGATCCTCTACCACGACCACGTCTCGCGTTGGCGCAAGCTGCGGCGCCTGCGCGAGGTCCCGGTCGAGGCGGTGCCGGACCACAGCGCCGGCGGCGACCTGTCCCGCCAGGTGGCGGACCGCCTCGCCGTGCACAGCGCGCTGCTCCGGCTGCCACCCCGGCAGCGGGCCGTGCTGGTGCTGCGATACCTCGAGGACCTCAGCGAGAAACAGGTCGCCCAGGTGCTGGGCTGCTCCCCGGGCACCGTAGCCAGCCAGGCGTCCCGGGCACTCGTCCGCCTTCGAGAGCTGATACCCGGCCAGGGCCTCCTGGCAGCAGACGACGCCGAGCTGGAGGTCCTGAAATGAGCGAGGAACGCGTGGAGTACGCCCTGCGCCACCTGGGCGAGGACCTGCGCTACGACAACCCGACCCAGGCGGCGCTGCGGCAGGCCCGGCGCATGCGGGTTCGCCGCAACGTCGTCGGCGGGACCGGCGCCGCGCTCGCCATGGTGGCCGTGATCGCACCGTTCGCGTACGGCTCCGGCGAGAAGCCGGCACCGCCGGTGGCATCGCCCACGGCCCCGGCCACCGGTTCGCCGACCCCGGTGGCCACCACGCCGCCCGCGACCAAGCCGGCGCCGCGTGGCGCGGTGGCGCTTCCCGGCGGTGTCTACGTCGCGAGCGCGAGCAGTGAGTCGGGCAGCCACGTCTACGACCCGAAGACACACAAGTACCGGTCGTCCGGTTATCCGAGGGCGTGGGCGTCACCGAACGGGAGGCTCGCCGCTGTCGCCGACGACGACGGCCGGGTGGGCATTCTCGACGTGCGCCGCGACGACGTGCGCTGGATCGCCGGAGCTCGGCTGGAGATCGGCCGTCCACAGTGGTCACGTGACGGCCGTCGGCTCGCCTTCGCCGGACCGGGTGCCGACCAGCCGTCGCTGAGCATCGTCGTGGTGGACGTGGCCACCGCCAAGGCCCGCACCCTGCAGCCGGCCGTGCCCTGCGTCGAGCTCTGCCAGCCGACCTGGCTGCCCGGCGACCTGGAGATCGGGCTCCCGGACGCGAGCCACCCCATCGAAGGGCTGACGGCGTACCCGGCCGAAGGCGGCCGGGGTCAGTGGATGCCGTTCGGGGGAGCGGTGCAGAGCAGTGACGCCTGGTCGCCGGACGGCCGGTACGTCGTCGCGGAGATCGCCAACGAGCAGGGGTTCGCCGGAATCGGCATCGTCGACGTCGCCACCACCGCCGTGCTGGCCGAGCTCGACTGCGAACCCGGGGACGGTATCCAGGCCAGGGGCGTCATCTGGGCCACCCCTGACCGGATCGTCGCCGTCGCGGAGCGCGAGCTGATCGTCTTCTCGACCGATGGCAAGGAAGTCCAACGGATCGCGCTACCGCCCGCTCTGCGCGGCGTCGAGAACGCCCTCGCGTTCGCCCGCCCCTGACGCCCAGGCGAAGCCGTCCGGGTCGGTGAAGGGCTCGGCGTCGCCGCCGATGGTGATCCGGTGCGAGCCGGTGCCGTCGGGGGCGACGCCGGCGTCCTTGGCCAGGGCGCGGCGGCGGTACAGCGCCAGTTTGACCGGGCTCGACCCGGAGGCGAACTCGACGTACACGCGGCCGAAGCTCTTGGCCACCTCCAGCCCGTGCTCGACGTAGAACCGCTTGCTCGCGCCGATGTCCGCGACTCCCAGCAGGAGCACGATCGAGTCGATCCGCCGGGAGGCCGGGCCGGTGTCCTTCTTCGCCGAGGTCGCCACCTTCCAGATCGTCCCGTCCGGGGCGGCCACGACACCGCCGTAGCCCCAGAGCGACTTGGTCGCGGGCTTCAGCGTCGTCGCGCCGGCGGCCAGGGCGGCCCCGATCAGTGCGTCGACGTCGGCCGGCTGCGACACGGTGAGCGACAGCGTGAAGCCGCGGAAACCGGTCGTCGGTGCCTGTGAGGTCCGCACGCGGATCTGGGTGTCCAGGCCGAAGGCCTCGGTGTAGAAGCGGGTGGCGGCCGCGGCGTCGGCCACGTCCAGGGTGACGGATTCGATGAATGTCATGCCCAGAACGCTATTGCGGGACCGACCCCGGATGCTTCTCCATTCCTGACCGGTCTGCGGAAGGGCCCGAGATGGCCCGTGGCGTAGGGCTCAGTCGCCCGAGAAGCCCCAGAAGCAGAGCTCCTCGGGCTCGCCCGTCGCGTTGTGCAGGACCGCGCAGCGGCCCACCCAGCGCTCCTCGGCGAGCGGCTCCAGCGCCTCCACGTGGGCGCGGGTCAGCTTCGCGACGCCGACCGACGACAGGGCCTCGGCCTCGGTGACCGGCTGGACGGTGCCGGGGCCGGGTTCTTCGCCGTCCTCCGTCATCCGGTACATGTCCAAGATGGAGTGTTTGCCCGACTCCTGGACGACCTCCTCGTCCCACAGCTCCTTCTCGGTCCTGGGCCGGTTCGGAAAGTCGGCGGCGCACCCACGTACCCCGCCGCCCCTCGTGTGGTTGATCTTCAACAGACCCTAGCGCCGGACAAGGGTTCCCGGCGGCCCCGCGAGCTGCCATCATGCCGGAATGGAAGACCGTGAATTCGATGCGAAGAGCGACGGCCCCGCGATGAGCCGCCGAGTCTTCTTCGGCCGGACGTTCGCCGTCGCCGGTGGCACCGTCGGGCTCCTGAGCCTGACCGCCTGCCCGGGCGGCGACGACGGAGACGACGATGACGATGACGGAGACGACGACTAGGGCAACTACGCTGACCGGCCATGGTGTCGTTCATTCGGAATGTGTCGTTCGACTGCGCTGATCCGTACGCCCTGGCGCGGTTCTGGAGTGAGGTGGTCGGCCACCCGGTGGACCCGGATTTCGCCCCCGGCGACACCGAGGTCGTCATCGAGCCGCCGGGCGGGCCTCGGCTGTACTTCCAGGCCGTGGCGGAGGCCAAGACCGTCAAGAACCGGGTGCACGTCTGCCTCCAGCCCGGTGACCGCGACCGCGACGCCGAGGTCGATCGGCTGCACACGCTGGGCGCGACGACCCTGGCCGACCACCGCACGCCGGACGGCGACGGCTGGGTCGTGTTGCTGGACCCCGCCGGAAACGAGTTCTGCCTGACCCGGTCGGCCGCGGAGCGGGAGTAACCGGCCGGCTACGGCGCGTGTGAAAGCTGAATCCGGTGCACGTTGCTGACAAGTCCATGACATGACACGGCTACCTTTTCCTGCGTGTCGTTCACACCCGCCGCCCGGCTGCTCGCCGTGTTCATGGTCCTGCTGGCACTGAACGGTTGCGCCGCGAATCCCACGCCCGCGTTCGTCGCACACTCTGGCGCGCCCAGCCCCTCGGCCCCGCCGACACCGGCCGAGACAGCCGCGCCGACGCCGACGCCGACCCCGACCGCGAAGCCCAAACCGAAGAGCCTCGAGTGGTACGTGGCCAAGGCGCCCGCGTACCAACCGGTGCAGCCGCATCCGGTGAAGCTGCCCGCGAACGGGTTGCCGCCCTTCTGGCTCCGCGTGCCGACCCAGGACAAGGTCGCGTTCATCACCATCGACGACGGGGCGCTGGCCCGGCCGACCGCCGTGCCCGACTTCATCCGGGACGCGCACATCCCGGTCACGATGTTCCTGAACTCGCCGGCCGCGACGGAGCACACGGACTACTTCAAGGCGATCGAGGCGGCGGGCGGCGTCGTGGAGAACCACACGATCCACCACACGTCACTGCGCGGGAAGTCGTACGCGTACCAGAAACAGGAGATCTGCGGCTCCGCGGACAAGCTGGAGGAGCTGTTCGGCAAGCGCCCGACGCTGTTCCGCCCGCCGTTCGGCGACCACGACGACACGACGATCCGGGCGGCCAAGGACTGTGGCGCCAAAGCGCTCTTCTACTGGACCGAGACCGTCGACAAAGGAATCGTGCGCTACCAGACACCCGACAAGCACGTGCGGGCCGGCGACGTGCTGCTGATGCACTTCCGGCCGAGGCTGATGGACGACCTCCTGGCGGCGCTGCGGGCGATCCACGCCGCCGGTCTCACCCCGGCGTTGATCAGGGACTACGTGTGACGGCGGTCCGCCGCGGCGTACGACACGGCGGCGGTGAGCGCGGCGACGGCCAGCACGGACGGCCAGGCGCCGATCCTCTTGGCCAAGGGATGCGAGAGACCGAAGGCGCCGACGTACGTCGCCAGTAGGGCGCCGGTCACGGCGGGGCTCGTGTGCCTGGCCCATTCGCGGCCCGCCACCACACCGCCGGCCGCGAGGACGGCGCCGCCGAGCGGCCGGATGCCGGTGCGCCGGGCGAGCTGCCAGCCGCCGATCAGGGAGCCTGCGGTGATCGCCGCGGTAGGAACGCGCATCGCCCGACCGTACACCGCGGGCGGGCGCGGCGGCCGGGACCGCCGCGCCCACTGGTAGTCGTGGTGTTACCGAGGGTCGCGCCACATCGGGTAGAGCGACGGGCCGCCCGGCAGGTCGATCGTCTCCGGCATGCGCTGGAAGCCGAGGCGCTCGTACAGCGCGGCGTTGCGCAGGGTGCTCGCCTCCAGGTACGCCGGCCGGCCGGCGGCGTCGAGCTCCGCGAGCCGGTGGCCGAGCAGCGCGGCGCCCACCCCGGTGCCCTGGTGGTCGGGGTGCACCGCGATGAACGGCAGGTAGGCGTGGCTGCGGTCGTGCGGGTGGTTGGCGACCATCAGGTCGTCGAGCTCCGCGACCCGCTTGAGCGTCTCGCCGTCGAGGCCGGCCTCGAAAGCGGCACCCAGGCCACCGTCGTCGTCGGACTCCGGCGCGTCGACGTCGACGTCGAGCCAGAGCGCGAGTCCCTTGTGCCCGTCGAGCGTGTCGGCCCGGCCGCCGGCCAGTGCCACGTCCACGAACGCGCCGAAGAACACCAGGTGGTGGTCCGGCCGACGGTCCGCGTCCCGGAAGACCCACTCAGCGATCGGGTCGCCCATGAACGCCGCGGCGATGACGGACTTGAGGCCCGCCACGTCGTCCGCGGTGGCCGGGCGTACACGATGGTTCGTCGACACGTGTTCTCCTTGCGGTTCGGGTGGAGTGTCGGGCTGCGACAGCCGCGACGGTGGACGCTAATCCGGCCAACGTCCAAAACGCAAAGAGATCCGGACTGTCCGCACTAGACCTTGGGGAAGGTTTCGTGCAGGGCCGGGTTCAGGTCGCGGCCGGTGGTCGGCTCGATGAACAGCTCGGCGAGGAACAGGTCGGCGGCGTACGCGGGGTTGATGCCGGACTCCTTGCGGCCCAGGGCCTGCAGCGCGCCACCCAGGCGCATGGACGTGCGGGCGACTCCGCCCGGTAGGCGCCTGACCCGGCGGCCACGGCCGACCGCGTCGGCGATGCGCGCGAGCATGTCGGCCCAGGTCAGGTTCTCGTCGGCGACCGGAATGTCCGCACCGCTGGCCTGTTCGAGCGCGTCGGCCGTGACCTCGGCCACGCTGCGCGCCGACGCGGCGGCCGATCCGCCGACGGGCACCAGCAGGGGTGCGCGGGACCTGGCCCACCGGTCCAGCGGCTCGGACCAGTTGGGCAGCCGGTCACCGGCCCGGCCGAAGACGAACGGCAGCTCCAGGACGGCCACCGGCAGGTCGGGCCCGGCCGCCGCGCGTCCTTCGGCGGCCTGCTCCACCCGGCACCGGATGTACGTGTGCCGCTCCGGCAGACGCCATCGCGGGTGCAGCCGGTCGTAGTAGGTGTAGTACGAGCCCATGACGACCCCGCGGGTCAGGCCCTCCGCGCGGGCGGCCGTGAACAGGCGCACCACGGGGTCGACGAGGTCCTGCCGGAACACCGGATAGATCGGCTTTGGCAGCCCGCGCTGTTCGTCGGTGCGGGTGGCGTAGACCACACCGTCGTGACCGGCGAGCAGCCGGCGCAGCGCGTCCGGCGCGGCGGACTTCACGTCGAGCAGGTGGTCGACACCCGGCGCGGCGGTGCGCGCGGCGGTCGTCACCTCGTGCCCGCGCTCGCGCAGCACGTCTGTGACATGGGCACCGACCAGACCACTTCCACCGACCACGAGAATGCGCACGCCGCATCGTCCACTGTCGACCCACCCGGTTGTCAAGCCGGTCAGGCGAAGCGGGGCAGCAGCGTGGCGAGATCCCGCCACTGCTGGCGTGGCAGGCCGCCGTCGGCGCCGGCGGGGCGCAGGACGTGCAGGGTCACGTGGTCGGCGCCGGCGTCCAGATGCGCCTGGATGCGGTCGGCGACGGCGTCCCGGTCGCCCCAGGCGACCACGGCGTCGATCAGCCGGTCGCTGCCGCCCGGAACCAGGTCCGCGGGCCCGAAGCCCAGGCGGGCCAGGTTGGAGCCGTACGCGGGGAAGCCGATGAACATGCCGACGCCGGCGCGGGCGGCGGCCCTGGCCCGGGTCGGATCGGTCTCCAGGACCACCGCCAGGTGGGCGGCGATCAGGGGAGCGTCGCCCACCCGCGCCCGGTGTGCGGCGGAGTACTCGGGAGTGACCAGAAACGGGTGCCAGCCGGAGGTCCGGGCGGTGGCCAGGTCGACCATCCTGGGACCGAGCGCGCCCAGCAGACGCCGGTCGGCCGGGACCGGTCGGGGCGCGGCGTCCAGGGCGTCGAGGAAGCGCCCCATCGAAGCGGTCGGCCGGCCGTAGTCCTGGCCGGCGTTCGCCGCGGCGTGGGCGTTGCTGACGCCCAGCCCCAGCAGGGTGCGCGGGCCCAGCGTGGCCCGGCGCTCGGCAAGGCGGACCGGGTCCTGACCCCACATCGACAGCACGCCCAGCGCGACGGTGCTGTGCGGCGCGGCGGCCAGCAGGTGCTCGATGTCGTCCAGCGCACCCGAACCGTCCAGGCCCGGAATCCAGAGCGCACGAAAGCCGAGACCGTCGAGCTCGGCGGCGGCCTCCTGGACCTCGGGCCGGCCCGCACCCCGCAGCTCCATGCTCCAGATCCCGACCCTGCCCAGCGAGCGCTTGTCCATCGCACATCTCCATTTTTATAGCGTCCGTTAAAAAACTACGCTAGCAGGAGGTGGCGGCGCTATGCGGGTGGGATGTGCTGGCGATCACTCCGCGCGAGCCCGGGGGCCCGTCAGTCGGCGAACGCGAGGCCGCGCTCGGCGAGCGCGGCAGCCAGAATGGTGACCGCCTTCGGCCCGACCCCGTGCATCGCCAGCAGGTCGGCGCGCCGGTGCGTGGCCACCTGGGCGAGGGTCGTGATGCCCGCCAGGAGCAGGGCGCTGGTGGCCGGCCGCCCGATCGGCGGCAGGTCACCGATCTGGGCCGGCACGTCGCGCGTACTCATGTGGCCACGATAGAGGGCAGGATGCGGCGGTGGACTACTACCTCCTGAGCGACGACGGCGTCCTGGTCGAGGAGTTCGTGCGGGCACCGGACCAGTCGACCGTGGCCCTGCGCGGGGCGGTCTGGCGGCGGGCGGACGCCCGTTGGGCCGCGGCGTCCGGCCTCGCGCTGCGCGCCGACCCCGAGTCGCTCGCGCGCCTGACGCCGACCGACCGGGAAGGTGCCGAGACCGCGTACCGCCGGCTCGGTGGTGGGTCGTTGCCCGACGAGGCGGCGCTGCGGTCGGTCGCCGGCCACGAGCCACTCCCGATCGCGGCGCCGCTGCGGCTGGGCCCGGTGGAGGCGCCGGACGGCTTCCACGAGCGGCGGGTCTACCGGGTGCTGTTCGCGAAGGACCTGGACGCGGCCCCGGGCACCTCGCACAGCCGGCGGATCGGGGACGACCTGGTGCGCTGGACCTTGCGCCGCGTCGGAGGGATCGCCTGGGGCCTCGACGTGACGGTGCTGCTGGCGACCGACGCCGACGACATCGTCGGGCCGGTGCTGCGCGAGCTCACCGACACCGCGCGCCGGCAGGGGCTGGTGCCCGTCACGACCGAGCGCTTCACCTGACGCGCTATTCGAGGCCCTCCCGGGAGATCGGCGGGCCGACCCGGAAGTCGCGGAAGGTGGCCACCAGCCCGGCGCGCGAGGGTGAGCACGCCATGACGCCCACGCTCACGGTGGCGGGCAGGTCCAGGTGGCCCAGTCGCAGTAGCTGCCACGGGCCGTCGCCGCTGCGGCAGTGCACGGCGAGCGCGTCGTCGAAGCGGGTGACCCGCATGGCGACCTCGCCGGGCGGGCCCGTGACCGGCGCGACCGACAGGTCCGAGAACCCACGGGTGAAGATCGTGCTCACCTGGACGGCGCCCGACGTCACCTCCAGGCCGGTCTTGAGCCAGTTGCGCTCGTCCGCCCGGACCATCATGCCGGCCTGGTCGAACAGCGTCGTGTGCCCGGCCGACACGACGACCTCGGCCGTGAAGTCGCCGGTCGCGGGCTGGTGGAAGAAATGCCCGTTGTCGGTGGTCCAGCCGTAGAAGGTGGCGCGCCAGAAGTCGGTCTTCGACTCCGTCACCGCGCGCAGCACGTCGCCGTCCAGCGACCAGTCACTCGGTTCGTTCAGCCACGTCATGTCCGTCAGCACGTGCCCGAGCGTATCGGAGATCCTCTATGCTGTGCGGTGTGACCTCACTGGACACCAGCGTCGCGCACTCGGCCCGGCTGTGGAACTACCTGCTCGGCGGCACCGACAACTTCCCGGCGGACCGGGCGGCGGCCGAGCAGGTGCTGGCGTTCCTGCCGGAGCTCGTGCAGTCGGCGCGGTTCAACCGGGAGTTCCTCGGCCGGGCCGTCCGGCACCTGACCGGCGAGGCCGGGGTGCGGCAGTTCCTCGACCTCGGCACCGGCCTGCCCACCGCCGCCAACACGCACCAGGTCGCCCAGTCCGTGGCGCCCGACTCCCGGGTGGTCTACGTCGACAACGACCCGATGGTGCTGGTGCACGCGCGGGCCCTGCTGACCAGCGACCCGGCCGGCGCCACCGACTACCTGGACGCCGACGTCCGTGACCCGGTGTCGATCCTCGCGGCCGCCGACCACACGCTCGACTTCGACCGGCCGGTCGCCGTGATGCTGTTGGGCATCCTCAACTTCGTCACCGACGACGAACAGGCCCGGCAGATCGTGACCGCACTGACCGCGGCCGTGCCGGTGGGCAGCTACCTGGTCATCTCGCATCCCACGCGCGAGGTCAACCCGGAGGCGGTCGACCGCGCGGTGGCCATGTGGAACGACAGCGGCGCGGCACCGATGGCGGTCCGCGACCCGGCCGACCTCGCCCGGTTCTTCGACGGCTGGCAGCTCATCGAGCCGGGCCTGGTCACCTGCTCGCAATGGCGGCCGAACGGCAACGACACGACCCCGGCCTCCGAGTACGCCGGTGTGGCCCGCAAGGTCGCCTGAGCGCTCAGACCGCCGCCGGCTCGCCGCGGGCCAACCGCGCGCAGGCCAGTGCGGTCAGGACGGCGCCGAGGAGCAACGCCGCCAGCACGCTGCCGGACTCGACGTCAGGTCCACCGTCGATGGCGACCGCCACGGCGTAGAACACGTCGTCCCTGGGCGGCTCCGGCCAACTCCGCCAGGCCTCGTCGACCATGAACCAGGTCAGCAGGGCCAGCGGCGTCGTGCCTGCCACGACGATCGCGGCGGCGCCGTGCCGCTGGGCCGTCCGGCGCACCAGCCAGGCGTAGCCGCCGAGCACGCACAACACCTCCGCGGCCGCGGTGATCGGCCCGACCAGGGAGACGATCACCGGGACCAGCACCAGCACCAGCAGCGTGAGCGGCACCACGGTCGGACTGGCCAGGCCCAGGTGGCGCAGCCGGTCGCGCGGCAGCCGGCTGACCGCGACCGCGAGGCAGCCGCAGGCCAGCAGGAGGCATCCCGCCACGGTGGCGTGCCACCGGAACTGCTGCCACTGCCACTGCGGGTCCCGCACGGACAGCAGCGAGGCCGGCCATCGCCACAGCAGGGCGACGACGGCGGCGACGGACAGCAGGAGCGCACCGCGGAGCAGCCAGCGGGTCACCCGGGGCACGCGGGGGTCGCGCAGCGCCGGATGCGCCACGGCCAGTCCCAGCGCCAGCGCCGCACCGACCACTGCCACGCCGGCGCTCTCGGCCGTCGCGGCGGCGACCGCCACGACCGCCGCGACGGAGATCAGGACCACGAAGCGCGAGGACATCGGCACAGGCTAATGGGTCGAGGGTCAAGCGGCGGCCAGGTACATCAGGACCGCGAGGACACGGCGGTGGTCCTCCTCGCTGTTGGCCAGTCCGAGCTTGCCGAGGATCGAGCCCACGTGGGTCTCGACCGTACGGTCGGTCAGCCACAACCGGCGGGCGATGCCCACGTTGGTGCGACCCTCGGCCATCAACGCCAGCACCTCGCGCTCGCGCGCGGTCAGCGTCGACATCGGGTCGCCCGCCCGGCGCGGCCCGAGCAGCCGGCCCACCACCTCGGGGTCCAGCGCCGACCCGCCGGCGGCGATCCGGCGCAGCGCGTCGAGGAAGTCGTCCACGTCGAACACCCGGTCCTTGAGCAGGTAGCCGAACCCGCCGGAGGCGACCAACTCGACCGAGTGCCGGGTCTCCACATGTTGTGACAGCAGCAGGATGCCGAGGGCCGGGTGAGCCGCGCGCACCTGCCGGGCCGCGCGGGCGCCGTCGTCGGTCAGGTCCGGCGGCATCCGTACGTCGATGATGGCCAGGTCCGGCTCGTGTGCGGCGACGGCGGCCACCAGCGTGGGCGCGTCGCCGACCTTGGCCACGATCTCGTGGCCGGCGTCGGCCAGCAGCCGGGCCAGCCCTTCCCGGAACAGCGCGGAGTCCTCGCCGATCACGACGCGCACGGCAACTCCACCTCGACCACGGTGCCCCGGCCGGCCGGGGAGCTCAGCGAGAGCAACCCGCCGGCCGCCGCGACCCGGTCGGCCAGGCCGGCCAGCCCGGCGCCCGGGCGGACCACGGCGCCGCCCGCGCCGTCGTCGGTGATCCGCACGGTCAGCCGTCCGTCGAGCCGAAGAACGCGCAGGCCGATCGACTCCGGGGACGCGTGTTTGATCGCGTTGGTCAGCGCCTCGCTGGCCACGTAGAACGCGGTGGTCGCCACGTCGTCCGGCACCGGGTCGGCGCACACGTCCAGTGCCACCGGCACCGGCACTTTGCTGGCCAGCGACGACAGCGCCGGGCCGAGACCGTCGTCCAGGCTGGACGGTCGCAGCCCGTTGGCGATCTGCCGCAGCTCCGCGACGGCCAGCCCGAGCGACGCGACCGACTCGTCGAGCAGGCCGTCGACGTCGACCGTGCCGTCGTCGAGATGCCGCTGGGCGAGCCGCAACGACATGCCCAGCGAGACCAGCCGTTGCTGGGCGCCGTCGTGCAGGTCGCGCTCGAGCCGTCGCCGCTCGGCGTAGCCGGCGTGCAGCAACCGGGCCCGAGACAGCTCCACATCGGAGAGTGCCTCGCGCAGCTCGATCCGCAGCGCGACGACCTCGACCAGCAACGCGCTCGCGTCGGCCAGCTCGCGGAGCAGCTCCCGGCTGCCCACGGAGCCGCGCAACAGGGCGCCGATCTCGTGGCCGCTGGCCCGCACCGGGACCCGGAGCGCGGAACCGGTGGTCAGCTCGGCGCCGGACGCGGACACCAGCCCGGACGCGCCAGGCACGAGATAGCCGACCCGCAGCGCCGGGTCCCGCAACGCCGCCCGCAGCACCTCCTGGAGCTGCTCGGGGCGGGCCTGCCCGGTGTGCGTACGGTCGCGCAGCTCGTCGATCGCCGCCAGTGCCGCCCGCCGGGACGGGTAGAGCCGGCGGTCCACGCCCCGCTGGAGCCGCACCCGCAACGGCGCCAGCACGGCGGCGCACACCGCGGTGGCGGCGGCCGCGGCCACCGGCGACGCGCGGCCGGCACCGAGGCCGACCAGGAACGAGGCGACCGTGTAGCAACCGAGCAGGACGGCGGTGGCGAGGCCGTAGGTGGCGGCGGCGCTGATCGCCTTGTCGACGTCGTACAGGTCGTGCCGGAGCAACGCGATGGCCGTGGCGGCGGGCAGCGCGACGTAGGTGGCGGCCAGCCCGATCAGCGCCAGCTCCGGGCCGTCGGTGAACAGGTACGACGCCCAGCAGAGCAGCAGGGTCAGCGGGAGGAACAGCGCGCCCAGCGCGAACCAGCGGACCTGTGCCCGGCGCACGGGGTCGGTGGCCCGCCGGTAGCGCACCACCATCGCGGCCCCGGCGGCGACCAGCAGGGCCAGGAATCCGAGCAGCACGACGATGCCCACCAACAGGACCGGACCCGGCAGCGTGTACGGGTGCGCGACGCCCGCGAACGGCGGTGGGTACGGTGTCGGGTCGCCCGCCGCGCCCGCCGCGAACAGGACCGGCACCACGACGAGCCCGGCCGCGACCCCACGCCACCGCGGCCCAGGCAGGTGCCCGTCCGGGAAGACCAGCATCAGCAGGGCCGCCGGCACG
Source organism: Asanoa ishikariensis (assembly GCF_900107455.1). Taxonomy (GTDB): domain Bacteria; phylum Actinomycetota; class Actinomycetes; order Mycobacteriales; family Micromonosporaceae; genus Asanoa; species Asanoa ishikariensis. The sequence continues at coordinate 2,394,749 of NZ_FNQB01000001.1, forward strand.
TAGAGGACCATCCACAGGCCGGGCGAGAGCCCGACGTACCAGTCCCAGACCGGGAGCAGGCCAGGCCGGGCCTCGACCCCGGCGACGTAGAGGTCGCCGAACGCCACCCAGACGGGTGACCCGCCGACCAGCACGAGCAGCGGCGCCACCACGTTGCGCGGGCGGCGGTGGGCGACCAGCAGGCCGAGGGCGACCGAGAACAGGCCCAGCAGCGTGGCGGTGCCGAAGTAGCCGGTCATGCCCGGCACCTGCCCGGCCAGCACCAGTCCGGTCGCGCTCAGAGCGATGACCAGCACCGCGAACACGTACGCCAGCAGGCGGGGGACGGCCATGCGTTTCACGGTAGGGCGCGGGCGGCCCGCCGCGTACCCGTGCCAGTACGGAGTTCGGTCCCGTACCAGTGCCGATCCGCCCATCCGGTCGGCTGACCGACGCTGGCTCCACACCGGAGTTTGGAGGAGCCATGCTGGAGACCACCGTCGCACCGACCGGGACCAGACCGGTCACCCGCACGCGGGACCTGCGGACCTTCTGGCGCACCGCGCTAGCGATCCTCGCGCCGCTGCCGATCCTGGCCCTGGCGTTGGAGACGCTGGTCGTGCCGTGGCCCGTCGGCAGCAACCTCGTGCGGGCCATCGCCGGCGCCGCGGACGCACCGGGCCGGGCGCAGACCAGCCTCTGGCTGTCGCTGTTCTTCGCGCTCACCGTGCTTCCGGCGACCATGGCCGTGCTGTGGACCGGCCGGCGCGGTGCGCCGAAGCTGACGCTGGCCGCCGGCGTGCTGCTGGTCCCCGCGTTCGCGGCCAGCCTGGCCAGCAACGACCTGGTCGCCGTCGTGGCCGCGCGGGGCGGGCTGGACCCGGTCGCGGTCGCCACCATCGACGACCTCGTGCAGGCCAACCCCTGGGTCGGGATCCAGTTCGTGGTGTTCCTGCTCGGCCAGACGGTTGGCTTCGTGCTGCTCGGCCTCGCGCTCTGGCGGGCCCGCGTGGTGCCCGGCTGGGTCGCGATCGTGCTCGGCCTGTCCGGACCGGCCCACCTGTTGATGCCCGGCGGCAACGCGGGCGCCGCGGCGTCGTGGGCGATGACCGCCATCGGGTACGCCGGCGCGTCCGCCGCCCTGATCCGCAGGCCGGACGCCGACTTCGACCTGCCGCCGGGTGATGCTCCTGCCGGACCGGCGCCGGCCGGCGCGGACGCCCGCACCGGCTGGCGATGGTTGTTGGCCCTGGCCGCCGTGCCGCTGGCCCTGTTCGTCACGGTCTTCCGCTACCTGCTGCCCTACGACACCGGCGACCAGCCCCGGGAGATCTTCGACAAGCTGGTCGCGGCGACCACGTTCCAGCAGGCCGCGCTCGCGGTCGGCGGGCTGGTCGCACTGACCGGCTGCGCGGGCGTCCTGGCCGTCGCGTGGCACACCCGCCGGCACACGCCGCTGCTCACCACCGTCGGCCTGTTCCTCGCCGTGCCCGGCTACCTCGCCCTGTTCGCCGGCGGCCCGTACGCCGACGCGCTGACCTACGTCACCGGCACGCATCCCGAGGTGGACCGCGACCTGGCGTTCGCGCTCGGGTCCGCGCTGGAGTCGAGCCCGCAGTCGAACGTGCTCGTGCTGGTCTTCGTCGCCGGCCACCTGCTCGGGACGATCATGATCGGTGTCGCGCTCTGGCGGGCCCGGATCGCACCGACCTGGCTGGCGATCGGGCTGGCCGTCTCCCAGCCGATCCACCTCACCGCGGTGCTCACCGGCGTCCGCTGGCTGGACCTGGTCGGCTGGGGACTGACGACGGTCGGATTCGGGTGGGCGGCCTGGCGGCTGGCCCGCACCGGGAACGACCGGTTCGACCTGCCCCGGGTGGCCTGACCGAAACTCGGTGGCGCGGTCCGGCGGCGCGGTGTTCGCTGACCGTCGCCAGATCAACAGGGTGGCGGCAGAGGGATGGACATGATCGTTGTCTGCGCGGCGTCGGGTGCGCTCGGTCGGTTGGTGGTCGCGGAGCTCGTGGCCCGGGGCGAGCGGGTGGTCGCCGCCGTCCGCGACCCGAACCGCGTGCCCGATCTGAACGGTGCCGAGGTCAGGCACGGTGACTACGACGAACCGGCGAGCCTCCGCTCGGCGCTGACCGGCGCCGGGCGGGTGCTGCTGATCTCGTCACCCGAGCTGGCCACGGACCGGCGGGTCGCCCAGCACCGGGCGGTGATCGACGCGGCGGTCGCCAACGGGGTCGGGGCCGTCGCCTACACCAGCTTCCTCGGCGCCGACCGCGGCGGCGACCCCATGAACGCCGCGCACCACGAGACCGAGCGGGCGCTCGTCGGCAGCGGGCTGGGCCACGTCATCCTGCGCCACCCGTTCTACACCGACGCGTTCGTCAACGCCGGGCTCCGGGCGGCGGTCGAGTCCGGTGTGCTGCTCTCCGCGACCGGCGGGCGCGGCCTGAACACGGCGCCGCGGGCGGACCTCGCCTCCGCCGCGGCGAACGTGCTGACCGACGACGCCCACCTGGGCCGGGCGTACGACCTGACCGGCCCGGTCTGGACCTATCCGCGGCTCGCGGAGGTGCTCAGCCAGGTCAGCGGCACACCCGTCGAGCATCGCGACGCCGACGTCCCCGCAGCGATGGGCTTCCTGATGGGCCTGGCCCGGGCCGGTGCGTTGGAGCGGCAGACCGACGACCTGCGCCGGGTGCTGGGCCGCGAGCCGGCGACCCTGCGGCAGCTGGTGGAGCGGGCTCTCGGGTAGGAGACACGCGCGATCCGGATAACCCCGGCGTGAAGTGGATCGACGCACGACAGGCACCGGCCTACAGTCCGTCGGATCTGGGGGAGGGACGCGTCCATGCAGGACCTCGAAGGTGACATGTTGCGGGCGGTCGCGGCACTCAGCGGCGCGGTCGATTTCCTGCACCGTTACGACCGGCTCCAGGCCGCGCTCCGGATCGAAGCCGGCGCTTCCCCGTCGGCACTGACCACCACGGCGGAAGACGGTCTCGCGGCGGCGCACCGGGTCCTCGACACCCTCCGCTCACCCAACGGGCGCCCGGTGCGCACCGAGCCGTTCATCCCGGCCCAACGCACCTCCCGCGACCGTCTGGGCGACCCGGGGGAATAGGCCTCACCGTCCGCGCAGCGTCGCCGACGGTGACTCGCCGTAGCGTTCGCGGTAGGCCGCCGCGAACCGGCCCAGGTGGCCGAAGCCCCACGCGTGCGCGATCGCGGCCACCGTGTCGCGCCCGGGCACCGGATGGCGCAGCTCGTCCCGCGCGTAGCCCAGGCGGACGTGCTGGAGGTAGCCCATCGGGGAGAAGCCGACGTGCCGGCGGAAGCCCTCCTGGAGCGAGCGCACCGAGACGCCGGCGATCCGGGCGAGCTCCGCGGTGGTGAAGGGGTGCGTCGGGTCGGCCTCCATCACCTGCACGGCCCGCCGGACCGTGCGCGGGCGGACCGGTGGCGCGTGGGCGGTGAGGGCGTCCGCGTACTGGTGGTCGACCGCGAACAGCAGCCCGCCGAGCAGGCCCTGGGCGTAGCGCTCGGCGACCAGCGGCTGGCGCAGCGCGCTGTGCGGGTTGGCGATCTCCGACCGCAGCAGATTGATCATGCGGCACCAGGTGAGCCCGGCGCCGTGGGTCGTGTCGAAGCTGGCGCCGAACCGGATCGGCCCGCTCACCGGGCGGCCGAGCAATGCCGACAGCTCCGCCTCCAGTACCGCCCGGTCGAAGCGGATGCCTAGGCTGCGGCACTCGGCGGACCAGCGGCCGGCGTGCGCGCCGGCGCCGGGCCGGTAGACGGCGGCGCGGCGAGGGCTGGCGACGGTGATCGCGCCCCGGTGCTCGCTGCCGATCGCACCGGCGATCGGCATGTTGATGTGGTAGGCGTCGATCAGGTCGGCGCCGATCGCGACGTCGGCACCGAACTGGATGTCGCCGACGGTCACCGGGCCGAGCCGCACCAGGTCGGCCGCCAGTGCCAGCGGCCGGATCTTGTCGAGCAGATCCAGGTCGACGTCGTAGTAGAACTCCGCGCAGAAGGCCCGCGCCTCGTCGAGGTCGCTGATGCGGAACGAGTGCGCCTCGATCGGGAACGGATCGCCACGCTCGGTGGTCGGCCCGTGACGCATGACCATGAGCATCGCTCGCGCAGAGTCACACGTCAATCAGCCGCAGAGCGGGGTTGCCGGTCTAGCTGTTCGGCAACCCCGCGACCCGCGTGCTGTTCTCAGCTCTCCAACGTCGACTTCGCCCGGTCGGCCTCGACGAACTCGAGCTCCTCGGCCCGACCGCCCTGTGCCTCGTCGCCCATCCGCGCGATCGCGGCGCGGGACGCCGAGCCGGCGGCCCAACCGATCGCCGCGCCGACCGCCGCGGCCGCGATCACCAGAACCCAGGGGGTGGGCATCCGGCGGCCGGCCAGGGCGTCCAAGGCGAGGCCGGCTCGCCGCCGGGCCTCGTCGGCCGCGTCGCCGACGACGCTCGCGGCGCCACCGACGGCACCGACCGCACCGCTGACGCTGCTGCCGGCGTCGCCGGCCAGGTCGGCGGTGCGCCGCCCGGCGTACCGCGCCGAGTCGACGAAGGCGTGCAGGTGGTCCCAGGCGTCGTCACTGATCCGCTCGGTCCTGCTCCGGCGGTCCATGAGGTTGGTTCCGAACATCCCTGCTGTCCTCCTCGATCGCCGAACCTGCCACTTCGGACGCAACGGAGCGTCCGGTTCTTTTGGTGAGTGCCCGCCGGTCGGTGGGCGCAAACCACGCAACGCGCCGCGGCTCACTGTGGACGGTCGGCGTCGCCTCACTCAGTGTGACGGCCGCCACGTGCGGTAGGCTGGCTGCGGCCGAATTCGGCACGTGTGTTCGGTTCACGCGAGTCGAAGGTCACATATTCAGGTTTTTGCCGGCTATGCCGGTTTCGGAATACGAGAAAGGGGAAAGTACGCGGCCGCAAGGCTGGCGACCATGTGATGGATGCGAATACCCTCGGTCGCGGTCCGCGTACTGTCGAAAGGTCCCCTGGATGCGGACCGAGGTTCGAGCTCGGAGGTAGTTGCGTGAGTCTGTCGATCGTGACAACTCGGCGTGCCAACGGAGTCCTCGAGATTGCCCCCCGCGGTGAGATCGATGTCGACTCCGCCCACGAGGTCAAAGAGGCCATTGCCGCGGCGCTGACCGATGACCGCCCCAACCGGATCGAGCTCAATCTCCGGTTGGTGAGCTTCATCGACTCCGTCGGCATCAGCGCGATGGTGGCCGGCTTCCAGACCGCCGAGGTGAGTGGCGTCAAACTGGTGGTCACCGAACCCAGTCGGTTCGTACACCGCCAACTCTGGGTGACCGGATTGCTCGGTCTCTTCGGTGCGCCGGAGCCCTATCTCGGCGACCTCAACACGCCGGCGGGGGCCTGACCCTTATAGGCGGTTAAAGCCTGCCCGGCAACTCTTGTCCGGGCTCGTGCGATCCGGCAGAGTCCCGGATCGTGGCGTGGTTGCGGATGGGTACGACCATCCTCCGGCGGTACGTCCTGTTGGGTCCGATCGCGCGCGGCGGGATGTCGACCGTCTATCACGGCTTCGACAGCCACTCCGCGCGCCCGCTGGCGGTCAAGGTCATCACGCCGACACACGCGGACGCCGCCGGCCGCGAGGCCGCGATCACCGAGCGGCTCCGCCATCCGAGCGTTCCCAAGGTGTACGACCACGGCTCCGCGCGACTGCCCGACGGTTCTGTCGCGCCGTACGTCGTGCTCGAGCTGCTCGACGGCGTCGCGCTGGCCGGCCGGCTGGCCGCCGGCCCACTGCCCTGGCCGGAGGCAGTGCGGATCGCGGCGACCGTCGCGGACGTCCTGGCCGTGGCCCACCGGCGCGGTGTCGTGCACCGCGACGTCTCGGCCCGCAACGTGATGCTGACCAGGGCCGGCGCCAAGATCATCGACTTCGGTCTGGCGGGCCCGGCCGGCGCACCCGGGCTCCCCGCCGACGACGTCTTCGCCCTCGGCGCGCTGCTGCTCCGGATGCTCACGGGGTGGCCCGAACAGCACGGCCCGCGCCCCGCGCCGGTGCTGGCCGTGCCGGGCCTGCCCCGCGCCGTCGCCGAGCTGTGCCGGGCGACGATGCGCCGCAAACCGGCCGACCGGCCGGGCAGCGCGGACGTCGCCATCGGTTTATGGTCATCGATCATGCCGGCCACCGCTCCGCCGCCCCATGCCCTCCCCGCGCCGGCCCTGCATCACCTCAACTAGGGGTCACCTTTGGCGAAGACCGGCTCGTTCACCTACGACCTGCGTGCCCGCTGCACGGTGGCCGACGCGACGGCGCTGCTCTCCGACTTCAGTCGGCACACCGAGCTTCACCCGTTCATCGTCAAGGTGACCGAAGTGTCGCCCGTGGACGGTGCGGTGCGCAGCTTCGTGATCAACGACCGGTTCCCGCTCGGTCCGTTCCACTTCACCACCACCTACACCGCCGACGTCATGGCGATCAACAGGATCGGCCCGCCGGACGCCCCGCAGGAGCGCGTGACCGAGATCGTCACCGTCGCGCGCCAGCGGCCGGGCACGAAGCTGGACAACTGGACCAAGATCTATCCCGTGTCCGACGGCGGCTGTCGGATCGACGTGCGGATCACGCTGACCGCACCGACCCTGCTCTTCGGGTACGCCTTCACCCAGGCCCAGAAGGCCCACCACGCACTGGCGGAGCGGCTGGCCGTGGTGCTGGACAAGACATCAGGGGGCACGCCGGACGGCGTACCCCCTGATGCTTCTTCGGGACCTCAGTAGACGCTCAGATGCACGTGGTTGGTGTGGTCGCTGGACGGGTCTCCACCCGCGCCGCTGTACGACTTCCAACCACTGCTGGGTAACCAGATCTGCCGGTACCAGATGACGTAGAGCACGGCCAGCCGGTCCGAGTTGCGGATGAAGTAGTTCGCCAGGTTCGTGCCGTAGGTCTTGTCGGCGCCGGTCGCGTCGCCCTCGAACCCGTTCTTCGCGGCCGCGAAGTCGCACGCCCGGCCCTTGGGATGCTCGCCGGAGCCGCCGCTGCGGTAGCACGACACGTAGTGCGTGAACTTGGCCGCCTTGGCCTGGTTCAGCGCATGCAGGGTGCGCGGGGTGATGCAGCCGTTGGCCGGGGTCGGGTCGTTGACGCTGCACGACTCGGTCGGATAGCTGCCGTCGCTGTTGCGCTTGGTGGGCGTGGCGGTGGCACCGCCCGATCCGCCGGTGTTGCTGCCGCTGCCGCCGGACCGGGCCGCCCTGGCCGCGTCCGCCTTCTGCGCCTTGGCGGCGACGTCCAGCGCCCGTTCGGCCTGGTCCTTGCGGGCCTTCATCAACGCGACCTGGCGTTCCTGCTCGCGTACCTCCGTCTTGATGGCCGCCGTGGCCTGCGCCGCCTGCTCCTTCGACTGCTCCAGGCCGCGGATCTCCCGCTGCTCGTTGGCGGCGACCATGCCGAGCGCGTTGGCCCGCTCGAGGAAGCGCTCCGGTGAGTCGGAGTTGATCAGAGCGGACATCGGGCCGAGCCGGCCGGTGCGGTAGGCCGAGCGGCCGATCTCGGCGACCGTCTCGACGTGCGTCGCCAGGTCCTGCTCGATCGTCCGCAGGGTGGTCTCCTGCTCCTTCTGCTTGCCCTGCGAGCGCTTCAGCGCCGCCTGGGCGTCCAGGAAGCCGCGGCTGGCCTTGTCGAGCTGGTCCCGCAGCTCCTCGGTGCCGCCCTCGCCGTCAGGGTCCGCGTTGGCCGGCGCCATCGGGCCTACGAGCCCGAGCACGAGGCCGAACATCGCGACCGTGGCGACCCGGATCCATCGTCGTCGTCGAAGGTGCGGATGACTGGGGGGATCAATCATTTGGTGCGCGTCCTTCCGTCAGCCGCCTACCGGGTTAGCTGACGGGTTCGGGACGGAAGATCCCTACCGCTTTCGCGGACTCACCCCTGGTGCGTGGTTCCCCGGCTCGCTGTGGCGATTAGGCGACGACCTTCGTCGGGCCGGCGGATGCCCGTCCGACGAAGATCGATCTGGAGGGTACCCAGGAATGCCTACGGAGCGGGAGGGCCGTTAAATGCGCATAAGAGGAGTTTGCCGGTATTTATCCGGGCAAATTCCCCTCGAAGGTCACCAAAGTTAAGGCCGCGCTAAACACCCACGGTCACCAGCGCGCGGTGTGACAGCCACCCGTCGTGGCGGCCGGCTCCACCTGGAGGGTCGCGTGCTCGATGCCGAAGCCGTCGTGGAGCGTCTCCCGTGCGGCGGTCAGCACCGCCGAGAGCTCGGCGTCGCCCTCGATGCCGAGGTGCGCGGAGGCCACCTCCATGCCCGAGGTCAGCGTCCAGACGTGCAGATCGTGCACGTCGCACACGCCCGGCACCGCGCCGAGCGAGGAGCGCATCGCGGAGACGTCGAGATGCTCGGGTGCGGCCTGCACCAGGATCCGCAGCGCCTCGCGACCGAGCTTCCAGGTGCGGGGCAGGATGAACAGGCCGACGGCGACCGCGATCAGCGGGTCGACCACGAACCAGCCGGTGCCCGCGATCACCGCCGCGCCGACCAGCACGCCGACGGAGCCGACCAGGTCGCCGAGCACCTCCAGATAGGCGCCCCGCACGTTGATGCTCTCCTTCGCACCACGGCGGAGCAGCACGAACGCGACGATGTTGGCGATCAGGCCCAGCCCGGCGACCACCAGCATCGGCGTGGTGTTGACCTCGGGCGCGTCGCCGAACCGGCGCACGGCGGCGACCAGCACGTAGATCGCGACACCGAACAGCAGCACCGCGTTGCCGAGGGCGGCCAGCACCTCCAGCCGGTAGAGGCCGAACGTGCGCTGCGGGTCGCGCGCGGCCCGCCGGGCGGCGGTGATCGCGGCCAGCGCCATGCCGATGCCGAGGACGTCGGTGAACATGTGGCCGGCGTCCGAGAGCAGGGCGAGCGAGCCGGTGGCGAACGCGGTGATCGCCTCGACCACCATGAAAACCGCGAGCAGGCCGAAGGCGGCCCAGAGCCGCCCGCGGTGCTGTGCGCCCGCGTCGCGCACGCCGTGGTCGTGTCCTGCCCCCACCGGGCCCTCCAATCCGTCTCCGCTGCTCACTACAGTCTTATGCAAACATCGCTATGTATGCAAAGGCGACACCGGGAACCATTCCCATTGTCCGCCCGACACGACTGTCGTCTTGTTTACCGGTGGGGCGTGGCGGGCTGCCGTGGCGGTTGATCACACTGGGGTACGTGAAACGGCCTCTGCTCCGCCTCGCCGTGACCGGTTTCCGGGCGCATGCCGTCCGGCTCGTGCTCACCGGTTTCGCCGTGATGGTCGGGGTGGGCTTCCTGGCCGGCACCCTGGTCTACGGCGACACCGCCCGGGCCGCGTTCTACGACGACCTGGCCCGCTCGGCCCGCAACGTGGACGTCGCGGTCGAGCCCGCGGCGCTGCTGGCCGAGCGCGACACGGTGGAGACCGTCGCCGCGGTCGACGGGGTGGCGGCCGTCGACGGCCGGATGGCGGCCTGGCTGAGCATGCTCGACCGCGACGGCCAGCTCATGATGGACCACGGGCACGTCGGCTACGGCCTGTCCGTGCCCGACGTGCCCGCGCTGGCGGCCTACGACCTGCTCGCGGGTCGACTACCGGAGGGCCCTGGCGAGCTCGCGGTCGAGAAGAACACCGTGGCCCGGGCCGGCTTCACCGTCGGCGGCCCGGTGACCGTGCTCGACGCCGCGGGCGAGCCGCGCACGCTGACCCTGGTCGGGGTGCTCGACCTGGGCGTCAACCGGCTCTACGGCGGGTCCACCGTGGCCGCGCTCACCGACGCCGAGCTCACGGCGCTGACCGGCACGGAGCGGTTCGCCGAGGTGGTGGTCGCCGCCCGGCCCGGGGTGTCCGAGGCGGTGCTGCGCGACCGGGTCTCGGCCGCGCTGGGCCACGCGTACCCGGTGCTGACCGGGTCAGAGCTCCGCGCGAAGCTGGCCGTCGAGGCCGGCAAGTACGTCACCGGCTTCGTCGCCGTGCTGCTCGGCTTCGGCCTGGTCGCGCTGACAGTGTCGGCCTTCGTCATCTACAACACGTTCGCGATCCTGGCCGCCCAGCGCACCCGCGAGCTGGCCCTGCTCCGCGCGGTCGGTGCGTCCCGCCGCCAGGTCAGCGCCACCGTGCTGCTGGAGGCGCTGCTGCTCGGCATCGTCGCCTCGATCGGTGGCCTGCTGATGAGCGTGCTCATCGGGTACGGCCTGATCTGGGGCCGCGAGCTGGTCGCCACCGACATCCCGCTGCACACGCCTGTGGTGCGCTGGCCGACGTTCCTCGTCGCGGTCGGCTTCGGCACCTTCGTCGCGGTGGTCTCCGCCCTGGTGCCGGCGCTGTCCGCCGGCCGGGTCGCGCCGCTGGCCGCCCTGCGGGACGCGGCGCTGTCCGAGCCCCGGGCGGTGGCCGGCGGCCGGCGCACCGCGCGCGTCGTCGCGGCCACGCTGCTGGCCACGATCGCGCTGCTCGCGGTCGGCGCCGGCATCCCGCTCGGCTTCCCCGGCCTGCCGCTGGTGCTCGGCGGCGGGATGCTGCTGTTCGTCGCCGCGGTGGTCGCCGGCCCGCTGCTCGTGCCCCGGGCGGTCGCGCTGGTCGGCTGGCTGCCGGCCCGGCTGTTCGGCACGGTGCCGACGCTCGCGGTGGCCAACACGCGGCGCAACCCGCGCCGCGCCGCCGCCACCACGCTCGCGCTGGTCATCGGGGTGGCGCTGATGTCGCTGTTCGCGGTGCTGCTGGCCACCGCGCGGGACCAGAGCGGCCGCGAGCTGACCGAGAACTTCCCGGTCGAGTTCACCCTCAACCGGGCGCGCACCGACGGCACGTTCGAGTCGATGCGGGCCGGCATGCCGGCGGGCCTGGCCTCGGCATTGCGGGGCCACCCGGAGTTCGCCACCGTCGCCGAGGTCCGCTCCGAGATGCCGCTGGTGGGGGAGCGCACCCGGGTCGCCGCGGTGCCGCCCTCCCAGCTTCGCGGCGCCATCCTGCCGGAGGTGACGGCGGGCTCGCTGAGCGACCTCGGGCCGGGCACGGTGGCGCTCGCGCGTGGCTACGCCGCCGAACGCGGGCTGTCCGTCGGCTCAGCGGTGCCGTTCGGCGCGCTCGGCACGCCGCGGGTGGTGGCGCTCTTCGACGACTCGCCGCTGGACGGCTCGGCGCTCGTCTCCTACGGCGCGTTCACGTCCGCGTACGGCGAACGCCCGGCCGTGGAGCTCCTCGTCGACCTGGCGCCCGGGGTGTCCACGACGGACGGCCGCCGGGTGCTCGACGCCGAGCTGCGCGCGTACCCGGTGGTCCAGGTGACCAGCCGCGCCGCCGAGGCCGACGAACTGGCCGCCTCCCTGGACGAGCTCCTCGGCATCTTCGCGGCGCTGTTGGGCATGTCGGTGCTGATCTCCCTGTTCGGCATCGGCAACACCCTGGCGCTGTCCGTCGTGGAACGCCGGCGCGAGTCGGCGACGATGCGCGCCCTGGGCCTGTCCCGCCGCCAGTTGCGCGGCATGCTGCTGCTCGAGGCGGCCCTGGTCGCGGTGGTCGGCGCGGTCGGCGGCGTCGCCCTTGGCGGGGGAGTGGGCTGGGTCGCGGCGGCCGCCCTGATCGACACCTACGGCCACGGCGTCCCGGTGCTCCCGCTCGGCCAGCTCACCCTGGTCGTCCTCGCGGCCGCCGGCGCCGCCCTGCTGGCGGCGGTCCTACCAGCCCGCCGCGCGGCCCGGCTCCCGGTGGTCGCGGCGCTGGCCGACGACTGAGCGGCTAGCCTTCCTGATCATGGCGGCCTTCGACGCAGACACGGACCTGAGCCAGGACCGCGCCTACCTGCTGATGAGAAACTCGCCGGCGACCCTGTTCTGGCGCCGGGAGCTCCTGGAAGACACGACGGCGTGGCTGACAGTGCACGGCTATCAGGTAACCGTCCTGGACGCGTCAGGATGGTGGACGGACGAGGACATGCACCGCGCCGTCGCGGCCGCGCTGAGCTTTCCCGACTACTACGGCCGCAACCTCGACGCGTTGAACGACTGCATGCGCGACGTGGTGAGCCAGGACTACGGGTGGGCGGCGGGCACTACCGGGCTCGCGATCGTCTTCACCGGTTACGACGCGTTCGCCACCCATCGTCCGCGCGAGGCGCACGTCGTGCTGGACATCCTGGCCGACCACTCGCGCGCCGCCGCGCTTCTCGGCCGCCGCCTGATGTGCCTGGTGCAGAGCGACGACCCGAAGATCACCTTCCCACCGGTCGGTGCGACGGCGGCGCAGTGGAACGACGCCGAATGGGCCGACTCGCGACGTCGTTAACCGCGCTTCATCAGGCGGCCCACGGCGGCCATCATCTCGCCGGCCATCTCGTCGGCACGGCCCGCTTCGGCGCCCTCTTTCATGCAGTGGCGGGCGTGGCCGTCGAGGAGGCCGAGGGCGACCTTGTCGAGTGCGGCCTGGATCGCGGAGATCTGGGTCAGCACGTCGATGCAGTAGCGGTCGTCGTCGACCATCCGCTCGATTCCGCGTACCTGTCCCTCGATCCGGCGCAGCCGGCCGGCCAGCTGGTCCTTGCTGGCGGTGTACCCGCGCGTCGGGGCTGTCATGTGGTCAACCATAGCTACGAGCCCTCCGGGGTCAGGCGCACGCGGCGCAGCAGTTGCGCGTTGAGCGCCACGACGATCGTGGACGCGGACATCAGCACCGCGCCGACCGCGGGGCTCAACGTGAGGCCGGCCCAGGCCAGCACGCCGGCCGCCAACGGGATCGCGATGATGTTGTAGCCCGCCGCCCAGGAGAGATTCTGGATCATCTTGCGGTACGCCGCGCGGGACAGCCGGATGACGCCGCTGACGCCGCGTGGGTCGGACGACGCCAGCACCACGCCGGCCGACTCGATCGCGACGTCGGTGCCGGCGCCGATCGCGATGCCGACGTCGGCGCGGGCCAGGGCCGGTGCGTCGTTGACGCCGTCGCCGACCATCGCCACCCGCAGGCCGCGCGCCTGGAGGTCGGCGACCGCGCGGTCCTTGTCGGCCGGCAGCACCTCGGCGAACACCTCGTCGATCCCGGGCCGGAAGCCCAGGTCCGCGGCCACCGCCTCGGCCACCGCGCGGGAGTCGCCGGTGATCATCGCGATCGTGCGTACGCCCTGTTCGCGTAGTTGCGCGATCGCCTCCCGAGCCTCGGGCCGCACCTCGTCCTCGAGCGCGAACGCGCCGAGCACCTCACCGGTCCCACCGCTCAGGCGCAACAGATGCAACACGGCCGCGCCGCGACCGGCCCAGCTCTCGGTGCGTGAGGCGAGTGTGGCGGGCACCGTGACGCCAAGCTCGCGCAGCAGTGCTGGTCCGCCTACGGCGTAGGCCGTGCCGTCGATCGTGGCCTGCACTCCGCGGCCGGTCAGCGACCGGAACTCGCTCGCCCCGGCCGGGCTGCCCGCCGCCCTCACGATCGCCTTGGCCAGCGGGTGCTCGCTGTCGGCCTCGACGCCGCCGCCCAGGCGCAGCACCTCCTGCTCGGTGACGCCGTCGACGGCCGCGACGCCGGTGACCTTGTGCGCGCCCTTGGTCAGGGTGCCGGTCTTGTCGAACAGCACGGCGTCCACCGTGCGCATCCGCTCCAGCGCGAGCCGGTCCTTGACCAGGATGCCCGCCCGCGCCGAGACGGCCGTGGACAGCGCGATGACCAGCGGGATGGCCAGCCCCAGCGCGTGCGGGCAGGCGATCACGAGCACCGTGATCGTGCGGACCACCGAGTCGTCCAGATTGCCCGCGGCCCACCACGCGAAGAAGGTGACCACCGCGACCGTGGCGGCGACGTAGAACAGCGCCGCGGCGAACCGGTCGGCCAGCACCTGGGCGCGGCCGCCGGAGGCCTGTGCCTGCGCGACGAGCCGCTGGATGCCCGCGAGCGCGGTGTCCGCGCCGACGGCGTCGATCCGCACACGGACCGCGGAGTCGGTGACCACCGTGCCGGCGACCACCCGGTCGCCCGGCTCGCGCGGCACCGGCCGGGACTCGCCGGTGATCATCGACTCGTCGACCTCGGCCGTCCCCTCGGTGAGCCGCCCGTCGGCCGGCACCCGGCCGCCGGGACGCACCAGCACGACGTCGCCGAGCCGCAGCGCCGCCACGGGCACGGTCTCCACCGCGCCGCCCGTGACCCGCTCGGCGTCGTCGGGCAGCAGGGCGGCCAGCGCCGCGAGCGCGCCCTGCGCCTGGCCGATCGCCTTCATCTCCTGCCAGTGGCCGAGCAGCATGATGGTCACCAGCGCGGCTAGCTCCCACCAGAAGTCAAGGTCGAACGCCCCGGCGGCAGTGGCCAGCGAGGCGCCGTAGGCCACGGTGATCGCCATCGCGATGAGCAGCATCATCCCCGGGGCGCGGTCGCGGACCTCACGGACCGCGCCGACCAGGAACGGCCAGCCGCCGTAGAGGAAGACGGCCGAGCCGAGCACCGGGCCGATCCAGTCGATGCCCGGGAAGTCCAGCGAGTAGCCGAACCAGTCCATCACCATCTCGCTGGTCACGACGATGGGCACGGTCAGTGCGAGGGAGAGCCAGAACTTGCGCCGGAACTGCTCCGGATCGTGCCCAGCGTGCTTGTCGTGGCCCCCGTGGTCAGCGTGGTCTCCTGGCATGCGTCCACCATACCCCCAGGGGGTATATGTGCAAGCCGCTGTGCGACCCTGACGCGCATGTCCAACGAGCCGGTCGTCATGCAGGTCTACTGCCGCGTCGAGGTGCTGGTCCGCGCTCCCGCCGCCGTGGCGGAACGGGCGGTCCGGGAGCTGACCGGGGCCGACATCGACTGGTCGGCGGAGCCGGACACCCTCGCCGAGGCCGTGGCCGAGCTCCGGACCGACCTGCCGCAGGCGCTGGGCAGCCTGCTCGATCCCCATCGGATGCTGTCGGACGTGTCCGGCGTGGAGTTCCGCGGCGGACACCTGTGGGTCGAGCCCGGCGCGCCGTCGCCACGGTTCCTACCGGGCTTCGTCGAACCCGATGAGCGATAGCCTCGCGGGCATGGAGCCGATGACCTTTCATGCGTTGGCCGACTGGGAGGCCTGGCTGGCCGACCACCACGGGACCGCCGGCGAGGCGTGGCTGGCGATCGCCAAGAAGGGCGCCGCGACGCCGACCATCTCCGCGGCCGAGGCCGGTGACGTGGCGATCTGTTTCGGGTGGATCGACAGCCAGCGCCGTGGTCTCGACGACTCCCATTTCCTCCAGCGCTACTCGCCCCGCCGGGCCGGGGCGCGTTGGTCACAGGTCAATGTGGACCGTGCCGAGGCGCTGATCGCCGCCGGCCGGATGCGGCCCGCCGGGCTCGCCCAGATCGAGACGGCCAAGGGCGACGGGCGCTGGGCCGCCGCCTACCCGGCTCAGCGTGACGCGAAAACTCCCGAAGACCTCGAAGCGGCCCTCGCGGACAATCCCGCCGCGGCCGCGCGGTTCGCCACGCTCGACAAGACCGGTCGCTACTCGGTGATTCTCAAGCTGACCAGCGCGCCCAGCGCCGCCGCCCGGGCCAAGCGGCTCGCGGCGTTGACCGACCTGCTGGCCAGTGGGGCGCCCATCCCGCCACCCCAAGTTGGTTGAAGATTGAACCTCATCGACGCGACGTGCGTGCCTTCCTGAACGGACGTCACGTCGAGAGGAGACGCCATCGTGCGCCACCGAATCGCGCTGGGACTGACCGCGGTGCTCGCCGCCACCCTGCTCGGACCGGCCGGCACCGCTTCCGCACACGACAGGAAACTCGAGACCACCATCGCCCTGCCGAACGGCTTCCAGCCCGAGGGCATCGCGATCGGCAAGAACCCGTACGCGTACTTCGGGTCCCGGGCGACCGGGGCCATCTACCGGGCCAGCCTCGCCACCGGTCGGGGCGAGATCATCAACCCGGGTTTCGGCGCCGGATCGCTCGGGCTCAAGCTCGACCACCAGGGCCGGCTCTTCGTCAGCGGCGCCGCGAGCGGTGACGGCCGGGTCGTCGACGCCCGCACCGGCAAGACCTTGAAGATCTGGAACTTCACCGACGGCACCAGCTTCGTCAACGACGTGATCCTCACGCGCGACGCCGCGTGGTTCACCGACTCGCAGCGACCCGTCCTCTACAAGGTCCCGTTCGGCCGCCACGGCAAGCTCGGCGACCGGTTCGAGACCGTCCCGCTCACCGGCGACTTCGTGTTCACGCCGGGTGCCACCAACGCCAACGGCATCGCGCGTACGCCCGACGGCAGGAACCTGCTCGTCGTCCAGTCCAACACCGGACTGCTGTTCCGGGTCGACGAGGACGGGGTGGCCACCCAGGTCGACCTCGGCGGCGTGCCGATGACCAATGGGGACGGCCTGTGGCTCGAGGGGCGCCGCCTCTACGTGGTGCAGAACCGCCTCAACCAGATCGCCGTCGTCGACCTCGACCGGTCCGGCACGCGGGGCAGCGTGGTCGCTGCGATCACCAGCCCGGCGTTCGACGTGCCGACCACCATCGCCGCGTACGGGAAGCGGCTCTACCTGCCCAACGCCCGGTTCACGACACCACCGACGCCGGACACGACCTACACCGCGGTCGCCGTCAGTCGCTGACCTCCACGGTCACCAACCGTTGGGTGGCGCGGGACAGGGCGACGTACAGCGTGCGCACGCCCGCCGCGCCACCCGCACGGATCTCGCTCGGCGCGACCAGCACGACGGCGTCGTACTCCATGCCCTTGGCCTGGAGGCTGGTGACCACCTGGAGGCGCGGGTCGTGGAGGTCCGCCAGCCAGCCGGCGACCTCGCCGACCCGCGGGACCGCCGTGATCACGCCGACCGTGCCCTCCACCTCGCCGAGCTGGTCGGCCACCGCGGAGCGCACCGTCGCCTGGAGCGACTCGGTCGGCACCGTCAGCGCCACCGGCGGCACACCGGTCGACCGGACGGCGGTCGGAAGGGGCAGATCCGGCGCGATCGTGCGGATCTCCGCCGCGGCCACCTCGAAGATCTCGGCCGAGTTCCGGTAGTTGGTCGTCAGCGTGTACAGGTTGCGCGCCCGCGTGCCCAGCGCCCGGTCCCGGGACTGGTCGAGCTCGTCCGGGTCGCCGGTCCACGCGGTCTGGGCGGGGTCGCCGACCACCGTCCAGGACGCCAGCCGGCCGCGCCGGCCCAGCATCCGCCACTGCATCGGGGAGACGTCCTGCGACTCGTCGACCACGACGTGCGCGTACTCCCGATAGTCGTCCGGCCGGCTGGTGGCGGCGGCCCGGGCGGCGCGCGCCCGCTCGGTCGACGTGCTCAGCTCGTAGACGCCCTGCGCCACCTCGAACTGGCTGCGCTTCTGGCGCGCCGACTGCGCCGGCCGGCCGAGCACGGCGTCGAGCTCGTCGAGCAGCGCGATGTCCGAGATCGTCGGCTCCTCGGGGTGGAAGCTGCCGGTCAGCAGCCGCACCTCGGCCGGGGTCAGCAGCCCGTCCGCGTACCGCCGCAGCCGCGCCGGGTCGGCCAGCCAGGCCAGCACGTGCCGGGCGCGCAGCCGGGGCCACCATCCCTTGACGAACGTGCGGAAGTCCTCGCGCCCGGCCAGCTCGCCCTCGAAGTCGGCCTTCTTCAGCCCGGGAATCCTGCGCTCCTGGGCCTGCGCCCAGAGTGCGTCGAAGATCCCGTTGAAACCGACCCGGCGCACCTCGTTGCGGCGGGCGCCGCGGGGCAGCGCGCGGGTCCGGATCCGGTCGAGCTGGGAGCGGTCGAGCTGGAGCAGCGTCCCCCGGTAGAGCAGGCGCAGCGAGGTCGGGCCGTCCGGCACCGCGTCGTGCGAGGCCCGTTCGAGGACCCGGCGCATCCGCAGCGAGCCCTTGATCGCGGCCACCGGGCCCGGGTCGGTGCGGGTCGCCGACCAACCGGGCACCAGCGTGCCCAGCGAGCGCAACGTCGCCGACTCCTCGCCGAGGGACGGCAGCACCGACGCGATGTACTCGACGAACACCGTGGACGGGCCGACCACCAGGATGCCGCCGCCGGCGAACCGGTTGCGGTCCGAGTAGAGCAGGTACGCCGCCCGGTGCAGGGCCACCGCGGTCTTGCCGGTGCCGGGACCGCCGGACACGATCGTGACGCCGCCGCCGGGGGAGCGGATCGCCTGGTCCTGCTCGCGCTGGATGGTGGCGACGATGTCGCGCATGCCGTGCCCGGTCGCCTTCGACAGCGAAGCGAGCAGGGCGCCGTCGCCGACCACCCGCATCTGCTCCGGCGCCGCCTCCGGGTCCAGCAGGTCGTCCTCGATGCCGGTCACCTTGACGCCGGACGACTGGATCATGCGGCGCCGGATCACGCCGCGCGGCTCGGCCGCCGTGGCCTGGTAGAACGCGGCCGCGGCGGGAGCGCGCCAGTCGACGACCATCGGCTGCGCGTCCTCGTCGCGTACGCCGAGCCGGCCCACGTGGAAGCTGGCGCCGCCGTGCATGTCCAGCCGGCCGAAGACCAGCCCTTCGTGCTCGGCGTCGAGCAGATAGCGGCGGCGGGCGGCGTGGAACACGAACGCGTCCCGCTCGACGAGCGCGCCGAAGTTGCCGACCGAGGCCTGGCGGTAACCCTCCCGCTCGGCGTGGGCAGCCGCTTGGCGCAGCTCGTCGACCCGGGCATACACCCGGTCCACGTGCTGCTGCTCGGTGGCGATCTCCTGCTGGAGCGTGGTGACGTCGGTCAAGCGGATGGCTCCTCGTGCGATTGTTCGGCCGCAGGTCGTGCGACCAACCCGAACGAGAGTACGGGTCGCCGAGCCCGGACGAATCGGTAACCGGGTCGATGTGCGCCTACTCGCACCTCGATAGGATTGCCCTTGAGCCTTTAAGTTGATGCCGTGTCGCATCAACGATGGATGATTTACGGCGCCAACGGCTATACGGGCGACCTCGTCGCCCGGCTGGCCGTCAGCCGCGGCGCCCGCCCACTCCTCGCCGGCCGCAACGCCGACGCCGTCCGTGCCCTCGCCGACGAGCTCGGCCTCGACCACGTGACTTTCGATCTGCGTGACCCTGCCGCTACCCGCCGTCACCTGGCCGACGTGGACGTGGTCGCGCACTGCGCCGGCCCGTTCGTGGCCACTGTCGGCCCAATGGTGGACGCCTGCCTCGAAACGGGCACCCACTACCTCGACGTGACCGGCGAGCACCCGGTCTTCGAGGCCGTGCTGGCCCGCGCCGCCGACGCCCGCGCGGCCGGCGTGGTGCTGCTCACCGGGGCCGGCTTCGACGTGGTGCCGACCGACTGCCTGGCCAACCTCCTGCACGCGGCCCTGCCCGACGCGACCGCGCTCGAACTGGCCTTCGTCGCGCCCGGCGGGCTCAGCCGGGGCACCGCGACCACGGGCCTGTCGATGAACGCCCAGGGTGGCTGGCGGCGGATCGCCGGCAAGTTGGTGTCCACGCCGATGGGCACGCCCGCCCGGGACGTGCCGTTCCCGACGAAGGTCCGCCGGGTCGGCGCCGTGCCGTGGGGCGACCTGGTCACCGCGCATCACTCGACCGGGATCGGCGACATCGTGGTCTACACCCGGGTGCCGGCCCCGAGCCTGCTGTCCCGGCTGATCCGGTTCGCGCCGGTCCGCGCGCTCGCCGCCCGGGCGATCCGGCGCCGGCCACCCGGCCCGAGCGCCGCGACCCGGGCCGCGACGACCTGTGAGGTGTGGGGCGAGGTGCGCAACGCGGCCGGTGAGGTGCGCACGGCCACGCTGACCGGCCCCAACGCCTACGACCTGACCGCAGACGCCCTGCACCGCGCGGTGGAGCACCTGCTGGCCGGCACAGGCGGCCGAGCCGGCGGCGCGGTCGAGGCGGGCGCGCACACGCCAGCCACCGCGTTCGGTCCGGACTTCCTCGCGAAGCTCGACCGCGTGGTGGTGAAAGCAGGGGCCCCTTCTTAACGGTTTTTGCATAGGAAGGGCCCCTTGTTAACGACGCCAGCCAGCGGCGCGTTAACAAGGGGCCCTTCCTCTACGGAAAGCGTTAAGAAGGGGCCCTTCCTTGCGCGCTAGGCGGCCTGGAGGTCCGGGGCGTCCTGGGGGTTGCCCAGGGCGGCCCGGGTGACCTGGGCCAGCGCCGCCGTGACGATCGCGGGGCGCTCCAGCATGAGCATGTGGCCGGCGCCGGGGCAGACGGTGAGGTCGGCGTTGGGCAGGGCGGCGGCGATCGACTCGGCACAGGGCGGCGGCGTGAGCCGGTCCTGGTCGCCGACCAGCGCCGCCGCCGGCAGGTCGCCGAGGGCGGCCAGGGTGGTCAGGCGCTGCTGCTCGCCGACCGACGAGCGGAACGCGCCGATCGCCAGGAGCTGCGCCCGGGCCACGGCGGCGGTGGTGACGATCAGGTCCTCGGGCGCGCACCGGTCGCCGAACAGCAGCCAGCGCAGCGACGGGGCCAGCGCGCGGAGCAGGTAGCGGTGCACTCGCCAGGACCCGCCACGGGCGAGGATGCCGGCGCCGGTGGTCTCCGCGAGGCGGATGAGGCGGGTGATCCGCGGTGGAAGGCCGTACACCGTGTGGGTGTGTCCCTCGGCCGTGGTCGAGATGAAGACCAGCCCGGCCACCCGCAGGGCGAAGAACCGGGGGTGCCCGTGGGCGAACTCCATGATCGTCATGCCGCCCAGCGAGTGGCCGGCGAGCACGATGGGGCCGGTGGGTGCGACCGCGGTGATCACCTCGGCCAGGTCGTCACCGAGCTGGGCCAGGTTGGCGCCGGCCCGGCTGGTGCCGCCCGAGCGGCCGTGCCCGCGCGCGTCGTACGCCACGATCCGCACCGGCGTGCCGAGCGTCTCCTGGAGCCCGGAGAGCTGGCGGTGCCAGGTGCGGGTGTCCAGCGTCCATCCGTGCAGCAGAAAGACGGTGATGGGCGCGTCGTCGGTCCCGCTGATCTCGACGTGCAACCGCACGCCGTCTGGCAGCGTCACCGAGCTCCGCTGCGGCATGGTCACCTCCAAGGCCGAGGATTCCGCACCGATGTTCTTACCCACGCGCATACCGGGCAGTAACAATCATGCCTTAAGCTGCGTTCAGGCCGCTAGATCCAAGATCCGGTTTACCCCGTTTCGACCAAAGTGCGTCGGATGGGCGGCTGGGCCGTGGGTGGCAACGTAAAGAAAACCATCAATTACCTACGGTAGCCTCGACACGAGGCCTGTTCACCTGTTGAAGTAAGGACTCGGTCTGCACAATGGGAGGCTGGGTGGACGAGCTGATCGCGGAGGCGAAAGAGGTCGCGACCGCCGCCGCGACCCGGCTGGGGATTACCGTGCGGGAGCTCCGCGAGCCCGTCGCGCACGATGAGGCGGCCCGGCTGTTCGGCAGGATCTGGCGCACGGACTCGCCCAACGAGTTGCTGGACGCGCGGATGATGCGCGCGCTGTCCTATGCCGGCAACTACGTGGTGGGCGCGTTCCGCGACGATCAGATGATCGGAGCCGCGGTCGCCTTCTTCGGCCTCGACCATCTCCACTCGCACATCACCGGTGTCGACCCGGCGACCCAGAGTCGCGGCGCGGGGCACGCCATCAAGCTGCACCAGCGCGCCTGGGCGCTGGACCGGCGGATCGAGTCGGTGCACTGGACGTTCGACCCGCTCGTCCGCCGCAACGCCTACTTCAACCTGCACAAGCTGGGCGCACGGGCGGTCAAATACCTGCCGGACTTCTACGGCGTGATGACCGACGGGATCAACGCCGGCGACGCCACCAGCGACCGCCTCTACATCCAGTGGGACGTCGCCTCCCCGGAGGCGATCGCGGCCGCGGCCGGTGACTCCCGCGAGATCAACATGCAGGCGGTGTACGCCGCGGGCGCCGAGGTGGCCCTCGGCCGCGACGACTTCGGGCGGCCGAGCCCCGGCAAGGCGGTGCACGACGGCCAGCCGCTGCTGGTGGCCGTGCCGCTGGACATCGAGGCCATGCGGGGCACCGACCCGCCGCTCGCGGTCGCGTGGCGGCGAGAGGTCGGTGACGCGCTGTGCGCGGCGTTCGACTCCGGATATCGCATCGCGGGCATGGCCCGCGACGGTTGGTACGTCATGGAAGCCGAGTAAAGGAACCTAGTTGAACCTGCGTGGTCTCGAACTCCGCCGCATCGCCCTGCCCCTGGTCAGCCCCTTCCGCACCTCGTTCGGCACCGAGACCGCACGCGACGTCCTGCTGGTCCGGGCGGCCGGTGACGGCGCCGAGGGCTGGGGCGAGTGCGTGGCGATGTCGGAGCCGCTCTACTCCAGCGAACACGTCGACGGCGCCGCCGAGGTGATCCGGCGGTTCCTGCTGCCCGAGGTCGTCGCGCTGGCCAAGGCCGGCGAGCTGACCGTGCCGCGGCTGGAGTCGGCGCTGGAGCGGATCAAGGGCCACCCGATGGCCAAGGCCGCCGTGCTGACCGCGTTGCTCGACCTGTCGCTGCGGGAGTCCGACACGTCCTTCGGCACCTATCTCGGCGCGGTCCGTTCGACCGTGCCGGCCGGCGTCTCGGTCGGCATCATGTCGTCGATCCCGGAGTTGCTCGACGCCGTCGACGGCTACCGCGCCCAGGGCTACGTGCGGATCAAGCTCAAGATCGAGCCCGGCTGGGACGTCGATGCGGTCCGCGCGGTCCGCGAGCGGTTCGGCGACGACCTGTTGCTCCAGGTCGACGCGAACACCGCGTACACCCTGGCCGACGCCCGCCACCTGGCCCGCCTCGACCCGTTCGACCTGCTGCTGATCGAGCAGCCGCTGCCGGAGGACGACCTGCGCGGGCACGCCGCGCTGGCCAAGCAGCTCCGCACCCCGATCTGCCTCGACGAGTCGATCACCTCGGCCCGGGCGGCCGCGGACGCGATCGCCCTCGGCGCCACCTCGGTGGTCAACGTCAAACCCGGCCGGGTCGGCGGCTACCTGGAGGCCCGCCGGGTGCACGACGTGTGCGCGGCCAACGGCGTGCCGGTCTGGTGCGGCGGCATGCTCGAGACGGGCATCGGCCGGGCGGCCAACGTCGCCCTGGCGGCGCTGCCGAACTTCACCCTCCCGGGCGACACGTCGGCGTCGGACCGCTACTTCGCCAGGGACATCACCGAGCCGTTCGTCCTCGACGACGGCCACGTCGCGGTGCCGACAGGCCCGGGCCTCGGCGTGACGCCGGACCTCGACTACCTGACCGAGATCACCACCGCGACGGAGTGGCTGCCACTGTCCTGACCCAGACCGCCGCTGTCCTGACCGAGAGCGCCGCGGTCCTGAGCCAGAGCGCCGTCGTCACGGCCGAGCGCGAGCGCGGCGAGCACGATGCCGGCGAGGCTGATCACGATCGCCAGCGTGGCGATCACCAGGGCCACCGCGACCAGCAGGCTGCGCTGATGCGGGGGAGCGGCCGACCAGCGCGGAAGATTCACGCACAGACGCTAGCGTCGCGGTTGGCATGCTAGGAATGCGTCTTTCGAGTGACACGCCCCAGCCTGGCGCGGCAGCATGCCTACCCCGCGTCGTACGCCGTCCGGTTGCGGCGGATCTCGGCGTAGTTGCTGGCGGACCAGTCGGCCAGCGCCAGCACCGTCGACAGCAGCGAGGTGCCGAGCGGGGTCAGCCGGTACTCCACTCGCGGCGGCACCTCGGCGTAGGCCGTGCGCTCGACCAGGCCGTCCCGCCTGAGCTGTTTGAGGGTCAGGGTGAGCATCCGCTGCGAGACGCCCGGGATGGCGTCGGCCAGGTCCGAGTAGCGGACCGCGCCGTCGGCCAGGGTGCCGATGACCAGGACGCTCCACTTGTCGCCGACCAGGTCGAGGATCTCGCGGATGAACGAGGCGTTCTCGTCGTCCCACCGGGCGCACGGGCCGGGCGCCCGCCGGACGCTGGCCCGGGTGTTGCTCGGTCGGCGGCGGACCTCGTCAGCGCTCATCACCCAACACTAACCAAAAGTAAGAAATTAGCGCAGCTCGTAGACGGCCATCCGGTCGTTCGAGTAGCGCAGGTCGGCCAGGCCCGCCAGGTCCGGCGACTCCGGGCCGGCCTGCCGGTCAGCCACCAGCCAGCGGACGCCGTCGTCAGCACGAAGCGCGGTCAGCGACTGCGTCGTCGGTGCGGTGAACGCCGCGTCGTTGCGGGCCAGCAGGGCCGGGTCCCAGAACTCCCAGGAGCCGGATTCGGACACCCGGGGCGCGAACGCCCAGCCCTCGACCAGCACCCGGCGCTCCGCGTACGCCGAGAGCCAGAACGACCTCGGGTCGCAGTAGCCGTCGGTCGGCGCGTTGATGCAGTGCGCGTTGGTGGCCACCACGTCCGACGGCGCGCTGTGGTCCCGCAGCCACCGGGCCGCCTCGACCCGGGAGCGGGGCAGCGAGACCGTCGCGTACGCGCCGCCGTTGGAGAACCGCTCCGACTTGCGCATGTCCATGATCAGGCCCGGGGCGCCGACCACCAGGATCGCCGTCAGCGCGACCACACCACCACGACCCCGCAATGCGGGCCGCCAGCGGCTCAGTGCCGGCCACAGGGCGGCCAGCAGGAGGCCGAGTGCGGCCAGCCCCAGCGCCCAGCGCAGCAGCGGCATCAGCGGGTCGAGCGGGC
This sequence comes from Asanoa ishikariensis, assembly GCF_900107455.1. Lineage (GTDB taxonomy): Bacteria > Actinomycetota > Actinomycetes > Mycobacteriales > Micromonosporaceae > Asanoa > Asanoa ishikariensis. The sequence goes on from NZ_FNQB01000001.1 coordinate 2,419,275, forward strand.
TCGGTGGCACGGACGCCTCCGCCGGCCCGGCCAGGCGGAACTGCGCGAGCACCAGCACCACCGCGAACGCGAGGGCCTCCACGCCGAGGAAGATCCGGCCGACCCGGGAGAGCTTGGCCCGGTCGTACACCATCGCGTAGCCCCATGCCGAGAGCAGCACCGCGAAGGTGAAGCCGGCCCGGGTGAAGTACTGGTTGCCGTCGCCCGGCTGCTTGACCATCAGGTAGATCAGCGGGCCGCCGATGCCGCCGGCCAGCAGGAACACCTGGGTCGGCTCCAGCCGGCCCCGGCGCAGCCAGACCAGCGGCACGATGCCGGCCGCGCGGAGCTGCATGTTGACCAGGAACGCGAACCAGACGGGCAGCACGGCCAGCCACATCGGCCCGTCCGGCGGGGTCCAGAAGCGCTCGAAGCTCCACATCGGCTCGGGCGTCACGCCGTACGCCTGGAAGCGGAACAGCACCGCCATCGCGAAGAGCTGTGCGGCACCCGTGAGCACGCCCAGAGTCAGCAGCGTCCACGGGATCCGCCGCTGGGCCAGCAGCACGACCACGAACGTCACCAGCAGCGCGACCGCCACCACCGGCAGCGAGCTCGCCTTGGCGCCGCTGGACGCGACCAGGAACAGGAACGCCAGCACGAAGCCGCCCCGGGCAAGCTGACCCGTCAGCAGCGCGCAGACCACGCCGATCAGGGCGAGCAGCAGCACCCAGGAGTAGATCATCGACATGCCGTGCCAGATCACGAACGAGCTCTGGGTGCCGAACGGCATGGTGACCGGGTCGGTGAAGTTGGTCTCGCCGACCACGAAGAACAGCGCCGCCGCCACCGCGCCGACCAGCGCACGACCGCTGATCCGCCAGCCGACCACCGCCGTCAGCACGATCGCGAGCGCGCACAGGAACGGGATCGCCAGCCGCAGCGCGATCACCGGCAGGTCGATCCCGCCGATCATGCTGCTCGCCGCCATGTGCGCGTAGCCGAACCAGTGGTAGAACAGCGGCTCGCCGGCCACCTGCGGCACGTGCAGCGGGAACTGGTGCTTGGCCTCGCCGGCCAGGGAGAGCTGGTAGGCCAGGTCGAGGTATTGCCGGGTGTCCTCGGACGTCGGCAGGATCGGGTTGCGCTGCAGGAACGTCGACGACAGGTAGGTCGTGAAGAACGCCACCGCACCGCCGACCGCCCACTGGAAACCCAACGGGGCTGTCACGGAGTAGTGCGGCCGGAAATGCGTCCGCAAACGCGGCACGGCGGCGAACAGGGCCACCACGACCAGCGGCCACGCCCACAGCACGCCGCGGATGTCGAGCACCGAGACGAGCGTCCAGGCCGGCAGCTCCAGCACCAGGCCGACCGCCGTGCCCATCGCGAGGTCGTCGAGCAGCGAGTGCGGCGTGCGGCGCAGCGCGCGGTAGACCAGCGTGCCCGGCAGGGTCAGCGCGAGCCCGAGGTAGAGCGCGTACTTCACCAGGTCGAGGACGGCGGTGTCCGCCTCGACCAGCACCGCCGCGACGTAGAGCAGCGTCGCGACGAAGGGCAGGAAACGCAGCAGGGGATACGCGCGACGGGGCGCACCGGTCGCGGAGGAGACCGACTCGGCCGGCGCGGGATCCGCCGGCACCGGCGGACGGGCGGCCGGAACCGCGGCGGGGGCCTGCTCGGCCGACTGCGTCTCGGCCCGCGGCGACGCGGGCTGCTCGGCGGGGGCGGTCACCGGCGGCTGTCGGCCAGCACGGCCGGGTCGTCGTCGGCGGCGGGGCGCTGCTCCGGTGCGCCACCGGGATCGGCGGTGTCACCCGGATCGCTGTCGCTGGCGATGAAGTAGGCCGGTCGGGCCTGCACCGCCGTGTAGATCCGGGCCACGTACTCACCGAGCAGGCCCAGGCAGAGGAGCTGGACGGCGCCGAGGAACAGCACCGCGACCAGGATCGACGGCCAGCCGGTGACGGTGCGGCCGGACGCGAACGCGACGATCACGGAGATCACCAGCAGCCCGCACACCGCGACTCCGGCCAGGCCGAGCCAGGTCGCCACGCGCAGCGGCGCGGCGGAGAAGCTGGTCACGCTCTCGGCGGCCAGCGCCAGCATCCTGGAGAGCGGGTACTTGGTGCGTCCCGCCGCCCGCTCCGCGCGCAGGAAGCGCACCTCGCCGCTGGGGAAGCCCAGCCAGGGCACCACCAGCCGGAGCACCGGGCTGCGTTCCGGCAGGTCGCGCAGCGCCTCGATGGCGGCCCGGCTGAGCAACCGGAAGTCGCCCGCCTGGGCCGGCACCTGCTTGCCTACGAGCTGCCGCATCAGCCGGTAGTACGCGGCGGCGGTGAGTCGCTTGAACGCCGTGTCGGAGCTGCGGTCGCCGCGTACCCCGTAGACGATGTCGAGGTTCTCGGCCCGGGCCAGCGCGAGCATCTCGGAGATGATCTCGGGCGGGTCCTGCAAGTCGGCGTCGATGCTGACCACATAGCGACCGCGCGCCCGCAGCAGACCCGCGATCAGCGCCGCCTGGTGGCCGCCGTTGCGGCGTAGCCGGATGACCCGCAGCTCGGGCCAGCGTTGCCGCAACCCGCTCAGGCCGGCCGCGGTCGCGTCGGTGCTGCCGTCGTCGACCGCGACCACCTCATAGGGCTCCGTGAGCCCGTCGAGGGCCGCGCGCAGCCGCTCCGCGAGCAGCGGCAGCACGCTCTCCTCGTTGTACATCGGCACGACCACGGAGAGTGCCGGATCCTGCTGAGCCATCCCGCCCGTGCTCCTCCCGCGCTTCGAACGGGGGAACCGTATCAGGCGGGCCGGGGTAAATCAGCACACGCTACGGGGCAAACCGGGCACATCTACCGGTGACTTGCCGGTCGGCTTCTGCTTTCCGGCCAGTACCTGGGCGAGCGCCTTCAGCGAGTCCGGCGTGGACGAGTACGTGGCCAGCACGTTCGGCGACTTCGCCTTGCCGAGGATGTACGGCGTGTCCATCCCGACCGTCACGTCGGCGGTCTTGCTGAGGTCGGCCGTGCCGTCGCCGTAGCCGACCAGGTGCACGACCCGGCCGCCGCTCGGCACGACCTCGACGCCCGCACTCCGGAGCGCCTTCTCCAGGTTGGCCTTGGCGGTGTCCCGGCCCGGTGAGGTGGTCACCGTGACCGGACCCTTGATCGGTGCGCCGCACTGGCCGCGGAGCTGGGTGACCGCCGCGGCGGACAGGCCGCTGGCGACGTCCAGGTGCGACTGCGACGCGAGCACGTTCTGGTCGCCGGCCTGGGCGTCGGCCAGCGTGAACCGCAGCGTCAGGTCGCGGGTGACGGCCTCGACCAGCCGGTCCTTCTTCAGCGAGCCGGTGTGCAGCCCGTCGAGCAGGCCCTGGTAGGCGCCGCCCACGTCCGGCGGCATCAGCAGCAGGTCGTTGCCGGCGTTGAGGGCGCGCACGGCGGCCTCGCCGGCCGGCCACTTCTCGGCCGGCGCCATGTTGAGCGCGTCACTGACCACGACGCCCTTGAAGCCGAGCTCACCGCGCAGCACGTCGACGAGCGCCTTGTGCGAGAACGACGCGGGCACGCCCGGCTCGATCGACTTCACGTCGAGGTGGCCGCTCATCACCATCTGCGTCCCGGCGTCGATGCCGGCCTTGAACGGAGCCAGGTCGACCTTGTCGAGGTCGGTCTTGCTCTTGCTGATCATCGGCAGGTCCGTGTGCGAGTCCGACGAGGTGCTGCCGTGCCCGGGGAAGTGCTTGAGGGTGGCGGCGACGCCCGCGCCCTGCAGACCGCGGACCGAGGCGGCCACCTGGTCGGCGACGGCCTTCGGGTCGGACCCGAACGAGCGCGAACCGATCACGCCGCCGTCGGCGGTGCCGAGCACGTCGGCGTCGGGTGCGAAGTCGACGTTGAGCCCCATCGCGCGAAGCTCGTCGCCGGCCACCTTCCAGCCCTGCTGGGTGGCGGCCGGGTTGCCGCCGGCGCCGAGCGCCATCGCGCTGGGCAGCAGCGTCACGCCGCTCTTGATCCGGGTGACCGCGCCGAACTCCTGGTCGGTGCCGATGAAGATGGGCGCCTGGCCGCCGGCCGCCTTCTGCAGCCCGTCGGTCAGCGCGGTGATCTGCTTGGGGTTGTCGACGTTGGTGGTGGCCTGGTTGGCCGACGTCGGGTCGTCGGCGGAGAAGCCGACCAGGATCAGCCCGCCCAGGTGGTACTTCTGGATCATCTGGGCCGGGGTGTCGACCTTGGCGAGCTTCTGGTTGCCCATCGCGGAGCCCGGAGTCACATCGGTCGCCGAGGCGCCGTAGGCGTAGGGCATCAGCACCTGGCCGGCGAGCTGCTCGTCGGAGAGCGTCGTCACCAGCGCCGAGGCGCGGGCGGCGGGGCTCTGATCGGTTGCTGATGCGGTCGCTGAGGGCGGCGGAGAGGAGGACGGTGCTGCCGCGCGAGGCGCCGGCTTGCCGCAGGCAGCGACGGCCACGAGGATCGCGGCGACCACAGCGGCGAAAAGCAACGCGAGGCGGCTCCGGGGGGAGGCCATCGAGCCATGATGGCCAGGCTCTTGCGGAATGAGCAAGTGAAGCAGGCGATACGTTCGGTCCGGAATTCGCACGAACTAGCTGCCCCTGGTCGGCCGTGGCCTGCGGTGGGTGGTTTTTCGGTGGCCCGAACGGCCCCGGTGGGGGGCCGCGATCAGCCCACGCGGGTGAGCAGGGTCACCGGGGCGCCGTCGCCGGCGTACCGGTAGGGCTCGAGCTCGGCGTCCCAGGCGGTGCCGAGCGCCTTGTCGAGGGCGTGCTGGAGCGCCTCCGGGGCGCGCGAGCTCGCCATGATGGCCCGCAGCCGGTCTTCGCCGAGCTGGATGTCACCGGCGGCGCCGGCGGTCGCCCGGAACAGCCCACGGCCGGGCACGAACATGAAGCGCTCACCGTCACAGCCCGGGCTGGGCTCCTCGGTGATCTCGAAACGGAGCATCGGCCACTGCCTCAGGGCAGCAGCCAGCTCCGCGCCGGTCCCCGCCCGGCCGGTCCAGCTGCACTCGGTGCGCCGGGCGCCGGCGTCAACCGGCTGCGCGGCCCAGTGCAGTGTGACCGGCGCGGTGAGGACGCGCGCGATCGCCCACTCGACGTGTGGGCACACGGCGAGCGGGGTCGAGTGGACGTAAACGACGCCACGCGTTGGCACGGTGACCTCCCGAAGACCCGAGGTGCGTCTTCCCCTACGACCTCGCGCCACTCCGAGTAGTCAGCAATCATGATGACTCCTGTTGCCAATGTTGCGCCAGGGAATCGTAAAACTGGTTGGGACGATTGGTCCGGATGGCCGATCCACCGGCTGGTGTACTCTTCACTGGGCCCCCTGGGTCCATTTCCCATGTACGCGCCCTTGCAAGGAGTCCCCCCGTGGCGAGTAACACCTCCAAGACCGCGCGCGCGTCCGTCCGGGCTGGCCAGGCCGGGCAGGGTGGCGCACTTAGCGTGCTCGGCGAGTTCAAGTACCTCATCCCGCTCAACAACGGGAAGTTCGTCTACGTGCGCAACCTGACGAACGGCAAGACCAACCACCTCCGCACCGACTCCGACGCGTTCGTCGAGGAGATCAAGGTGCTGGCGGGTGCCGGCCACGCGGCGAAGATCCGCGTCGAGCTGGCCGGACTGGCCGAGGCCTTCCCGGGCCACGGCTGGGACGTGACCGAGAAGCGCCTCGTCGACGCGGGCGTCTTCGAAGCCTGAGCTCTGACACGAAAGAGCGCCCCGGCGGTTCTGCCGGGGCGCTCTTTCGTGTTCGCTCAAAACCCACTCGCCGGCCGGCACGCTGATCACTAACGTGCCCGCATGGCTTATCGGCATCCGGCCGCGTTCCTGCTCGGCATGGAAGGCCTGGCTTTGCTCCGGGCATTCGCGGGCGAGTTCGACGCCGCCTTCGTCGCGGCCCGGCTCGCCGAGACGCGTGACATCCTGGCCGTCGCCGAGCGCGGTGAACTGGCGCGGCCGACGAGGTCGGCGAGACCGACACCGTCGCCGGCTACCGGATCTGGTCGACGACCTACGACGAGCCGGGCAACCCGCTGATCGACGTCGAAGAGCCGGTGGTCCGGGACATCCTCGCGGCGCTGCCCACCGGGCGCGCGCTCGACGCCGCCTGCGGCACGGGCCGGCACGCGGCGTTCCTCGCGGCCGGCGGGCACACCGTGCTCGGCGTGGACAGCTCGCCGGACATGCTCGCCTACGCCCGCCGGAACGCACCCGAGGCCGAGTTCGTCGAGGGTGACCTGCGCGACCTGCCGGTGCCGGACGCGTCCGTCGACCTGGTCACCTGCGCGCTGGCGCTGACCCACCTGCCGGCGCTGGCGCCGGCGTTCGCCGAGTTCGCCCGCGTGCTGCGCCCCGGCGGCCACCTGGTCACCTCCGACATCCACTGGCAGTCGCTCTACCTGGGCGGCATCGCCTCCGCCGTGGACGCGCACGGTGTCGAGTCGCGGTTGCCGGCCAGCCGGTTCCGGCCGAGCGCCTACGTCACCGCGGCGGTGGGCGCGGGCTTCGCTGTCCGGGCCTGCCACGAGCCGCTCTGGCCGCACAGCGAGACCGGCGGCGGCCCGTTCCTGCGGAAGTGGGCCGCCGACGCGGTCGACGCCGCCTACGAACACACGCCGGCCGCGCTCGTCTGGCACTTCGAAAGGCTGTAGACAGTGTCTACGAACCTCTGGTAGACACTGTCTATGACCGAGGAGCCACTGCGTGACCGGCTGGTGCGGGTCGGTGTCGCGCTGCTCGAGCAGGACGGGCTGCCGGCCCTGACCCTGCGGGAGATCGCCCGCCGGGCCGGGGTGTCGCACGGCGCGCCCCGCCGCTACTTCCCGACCCACCTCGAGCTGCTGTCGGCCATCGCCCACGAGGGCTACGCCCAGCTCGCCGTCACTGTCCGGCCCGCGCCCGAGGACGGCCCCCGCGAGCAGCTCGCCGCGCTCGCGCGCGGCTACCTGGCTTTCGCCCGGGCCAACCCCGGGATGTTCGAGCTGATGTTCCGGCACGACCTGCTCGCCAGCGGCCACCTCGGCCTGCGCGAGACCAGCCTGCCCCTGTTCGCCCGCCTGGTCGACCTGGTCGCCGACGTCGGCACCCGCTCGGCGGCGCCGCCGTGGGTGGTGGCCGGCGCGCTCTGGGCCAACCTGCACGGCATCGCGCAGCTCCGGAGCTGGGGCAGCCTCCAACTGGCCACCGGGGAGGACGACCCCGAGCCGCTGGTGTCCGCCGCGCTGGACGCGTACGTACGCGGATGAGCCCGTTGTCCTATCGCGACTCCGGCGGCGCCGGCTCACCCGTCGTGCTGTTGCACGGCGGCGCCAGCAGCGCGGCGACCTGGGACCGTTTCGGCGCCGCGCTGGCCGCGGCCGGCCGGCGGACGATCGCCGTCGACCTGCGCGGCCACGGCGGCAGCCCACGGGCGGCCACCTACCCGCTGACCGGCTTCCGCGACGACGTCACCGGGCTGCTCGACGTGCTCGGGCTCGACCGGATCGCGCTGGTCGGCCACTCACTCGGCGCGCACACCGCTTCGCTGGTCGCCCAGGCGTGTCCGGATCGGGTCAGCCACCTCGTGCTGGAGGAGCTCCCGGTGCCGGGCGGCCTGTCCGGTCGCCGGTTCCTGCTGCCGGCGCTGTTGCTGCTCGCCGCGCGCCGGGGATTCGACCCGCGCGCGATGATCTCGGTCGTCCGCCAGCTCAGCGCGCCGGACCCGGCCTGGTGGGACCGTCTCGCCTCGATCACCGCACCGACGCTCGTGGTCTCCGGCGGCCCGCGCAGCCACATCCCGCCCGCCCGGTTGGCCGAGGTCACCCGGGCCATCCCGGCCGCGCGGCTGGTCACCATCCCGGTCGGCCACCGCGTCCACAGCCTCGACCCTGCCCGCTTCCACGCCGCCGTCGTGCCGTTCCTGACCTGAGGGAGTCCCATGCAGATTGCCATCCTGTTGTACGACCGGTTCACCGCGCTCGACGCCGTCGGGCCGTACGACGTGCTCAGTCATCTCCCCGGTGCCGAGGTGGTCTTCGTCGCCGAGCGGCCCGGTCCGGTGACCAACGAGGTCGGTGGTCTGAGCCTGGTCGCGGGTGCTGCGCTGGCCGACGTCCCCACGCCCGACGTGGTCGTCGTGCCCGGTGGCCCCGGCCAGACCGCGCACATGGGTGACGGCCCGATCCTGCGCTGGCTGCGCGCCGTCGACGCCCACACGACCTGGACCGCCTCGGTGTGCTCCGGCTCGTTGCTGCTCGCGGCCGCCGGGCTGCTCACCGGCCGCACGGCCACGAGCCACTGGCTGGTCCGCGAGCAGCTCGCCGACCACGGCGCGATCCCGATCGCGGACCGGTACGTCTTCGACGGCAAGTACGTCACGGCGGCCGGTGTCTCGGCCGGCCTGGACATGGCGTTCGCGCTGGCCGGCCGGATCGCCGGCGACGCGGTGGCGCAGGTGATCCAACTCGCCCACGAGTACGACCCGCGACCGCCGTACGCCTCCGGCAACCCGGACACCGCACCCCGCGCGATCGCGGACGCCGTCCTGGCCCGGCGGTCGGCCATCGTGTCCTGAGGGGACGAACTAAGCTTCGTTGATGTTGCGACCCGTCCCTCGGCAGCGAGCCGCTCCCGAGGAGCCGTCGCCGTTCGCGCGGCGGTGCGCGGCGATCGCCGACTCGCGGGTGTTCGACGTGGTGATCGTCGCGGTGATCGGGGCCAACGCCGTCGCGCTCGGCGTCGAGACCTATCCGCACCTCGGCGAGTTCCGGCCGCTGCTGCTCGCTCTGGAGTGGGCGTTCCGGTTCGTGTTCGTCGTCGAGATCGCGATCCGGCTCGGCGCGTACGGCCGGCGTCCGCAGGACTTCTTCAAGCACGGCTGGAACGTCTTCGACTTCCTGGTCATCGCGGCCGCGTTCCTACCCGGCCTGCACGACTCGACCGCGCTGCGGATCGTGCGCATCGCGCGCGTACTCCGGCTGGTCCGGTTCTCGCCCGGGTTGCGCACGATCGTCACCGCGCTGCTGCGCAGCCTGCCCGGGGTCGGCGGGTTCCTCGCCCTGGCGCTGGTCACCCTCTACGTCTACGGCATGGCCGGCTGGCTGATCTTCCACGACGAGTTCCCGGACCAGTACGGAACCCTCGGCCAGGCCGTGCTGACGCTGTTCGTGCTGCTGTCCCAGGAGACCCTGCCGGATTTGATCCAACAGGGACTGACGGTCTCGCCGTGGACCCTCGTCTACTACGTCAGCTACGTGCTGATCACGGCGAACCTGCTGCTCAACATCCTGATCGCGGTCATCGTCAACTCGATGGAGGAGGCCCGCCGGCTGGAGATCAGCGAGGGTATGGCCGACCGCGACGGCGACGGCGTGCCCGACGAGGTCGACCGGATCGCGGTCACCCAGCGGATCGACGACCTGCGGGCCGCGCTGGGAGAGCTCGAACGCGAGCTTCGAATCGACCGTGACGACGATCAGGCCCGAAGGGCCCGGTCGGGATAGGCGGCGCTCTGCTCGAAGAAGCGGACCCGGTCGGTGCACTCGAGCAGCACCTCGTTCCAGGTGCGAACCCGGACCCGGCCGTCGTCCGGGCTCGAAGCGACCAGCCCGCGGACGACCAGCCACACCTCCCAGTCGACCCGGATGCCGCGGTACCGGGTGTCGGCCGCGACCGCTTCCGCGTACGCGCTGAGCTGCGTCAGGTCCTTGGCACCCGCCGTGTCGGACCCGAGGACGACCAGGTGCTGGAGGCGTTCGTGCTCGCGGCGGGTCTGGGCCACCAGCAGGTCGGCGTCCGGTCCGGCGTGTCGGTCCAGAACCACGTCGAGGGTACGGTCGCCCGCCAGCAACCCGTGCCGGTCGCCGAACACCCAGGTGTTGCCGGCCAGCACCGGGCGGAGCCGCTCCGGGTCGGCGCCGTCCGCCGTCAGTCGCCGCAGCGCGCCGATCACCTCCAGGCGGTCCGCGACGGTGGCGGCCGCCCGGATCACGCGGTCGGTCTCCCGCAGCACCCGATCGAGCTGGGACCGGTCGTCGTCGGAGAGCTTGAAGATCGTGCCCAACAGGTCGGCGACCCGGTCCGGCCGCGCGCGCAGCACCTCGCGCAGCAACGCCAGGGTGGCCCGCCGCTGGTTGCCCCGGCGCGGGATGTGCCGGTGCACGGTGGTGGCGACGAGGTCGAACGTCTCCTGTTCGAGCCCGCCGTCGGCCTCGTACGGGTAGTCGCCCTCGGTGCGCCACCGCGCGACCAGCTCCCGGCGCCGGTCGTCGACCCGGCTGCGGAAATGCGCCCGCAACTGCTCCCGGGCGGCGGCGACCAGGGCGGTGACCTCGCTGTCGTGCCCGTCGCCAAGCTGCACGTCACCCACGTGGTCGGCGGTGGCGTGCCAGAGCACGTACGCGGTGAAGTCGAACCCGGGCGCCCGGATGCCGACGTCGACCGACCCGACCGGGATGCCGTGCCGGTCGCACAGGTGCAGCTCGCGCTCGACCGGTGTCGACCACTCGATCACCTTGAGCTGCGCTTCTTCGGTGTCGCCGGCCGCGGTCGCGAAGGTCAGCGGGTAGACGGCGGTGCGCGCGACCGAGGTGCGCGGGTCGACCGGCACGCCGTCGTAGACGACCGTGACCTCCGGGTACGCGGTCAGGTAGGGCGCGAGCTCGGTGGTCAGGCGGCGGTGGTTGGCCCGCAGCGGCAGCCGGTCGAGCCGGGGCGACTGCTTGCCCCACGCCTCGACCAGCGTGCCGGTGCCGGACCGGGTGGGCTCACTGTCGCCGATCAGGAAGTCGTTGCGGGCTCCGGCGTGCGCGGCGACCTCGGTCCGCGACCGGCCACCCACTCCGTCGGCCACGGTGGTCCAGCGGAGGTGGTCGCCGAGCGCGTACGCCCGCAGCCGTCCCTGCCCGTTGCTGCCGTGCAGGGTCCGCTGTTTGAGCAGCGTACCGGCGGTCCACTTCTTCCAGGAGCCACCGATGCGGTCGAACGCGGCAGCCAACGCCTCGGGCGCCATGCCGGTGCCGTCGTCGCGCACCGTCACCCGTTCGACGGCACCGAGCGGCGAGCGATGCAACACCACGTCGACCCGGGTCGCGTCAGCGTCGAGCGCGTTCCAAATCAGCTCCTTGACGGCGCCCAACGGGTCACTCTCGCGCGCCAGCCGCTGCACATGGTCCTCGGCTGCTTCCAGGTGCACACGGCGCATCACCGCATCTTGCTACGCCGCGGCTACGTGCAGGGGGGTGGCCATGCGCATCAGCCAGAAGCTGGACGGGACCCGGATGGCGTCGTCGACGACCTCGCCCGTCACGTCCGCGAAGGACTCGCGGGCCAGGGCCTCGAAGGCGGCCGGTTCGCGGACGTGCTCGCCGCGGTCGTTGTCGCTCATCCACTTCGAGATCCGGCCCTGGCCCGGCGCGTAGCAGGTGTCGACCGCGATCACCCGCCCGCCCGGCGCCAGCGCCCGCGACGCGACCCGCAGCAGCGAGCGCGACTCGTCGTCGGAGAGGTGGTGCAGCAGGCCGAGCAGCAGCACCGCGTTGGCCGGCGGCAGCACGCCCAGGTGCTGCTCGCCGAAGATCTCCGTGGAGAACGTCGCCCGATCCGAGCCGTAGCGGGCGGAGGCATGTTCGACGTACCGCGAAGAGGTGTCGAAGCCGAAGTAGGTCACCGCCGGCAGCCGGTCGAAGTAGTACGCCGGTCCGCAGCCCACGTCGATCACCGTGTCGCCGTCGTGCAGGTCGAGTTCGGCCAGGCAGCGGTAGCGCAGGCGGTCGGAACCGAGCGCCTTCTGCAGGGCCACGTACATCGTGACGTTGCCGAGCAGGTTCTTGAGCGGGGCCAGCACGGGGACGGGTCTCCTATTCGGGACGGTGGGCGCGCAGCATCAGCGAGACGCCGGGCAACGACTTCACCGGAAGATAGCGTTCGGTCGCCACCACCGCACGCAGGCCCAGGTTGACCGGGGTGGCGATGTCGTCGAGGTCGCTGCCGGTGGAGTTGCGCCGGCGCCAGGCCGCGATCGGCCGGAGCAGCACGTTCCAGCTCCACAGCTCGTCGATCACGAGCCCGGCCTTCTCGACGACCGCGCGCAGGCCGGCCCGGTCGTAGCGCCGGACGTGACCGACGGCCACGTCATGAGCCGACCAGAGCTTCATGTCCGCGGGTACGGCGATCAGCACCGTGCCACCCGGCCGCAGGACCCGGAAGATCTCCGCGGTCGCCTCGTGGTCCTCGTCGATGTGCTCCAGCACGTCGAACGCGGTCACCAGGTCGAGCGCGCCGCTGCCGATCGGGAGCTGCCGTGCGTCGGCCCGCATCACTGACAGCCCGCGCTCACGGGCCACCTCGGCGCCCTCGGTGCTGTATTCCAGCGCCACCGGCCGCCAGCCGTGTGCGCGCAGCACCCGGGTGTTGCCGCCGCCGGCCGCGCCGATGTCGAGTGCCGCACCGGGCGTGCCGAGCCCACGCAGGGCGCGGGCGAGCAGCGCCCGGCGCTCGGCGTACCACCAGTGGCGGTCCTCGAGCGCGGCCAGCTTGCGGATCTCGGTCGCTTCCACGGCACTCACCCTATTACGCTGCCCGACATGCCTGAGGCACACGGCTTCGCGTACGAGGAGCGCGCCGATGGATCGGTCGTGATCTTCCACCACGGCCGTCCCGCGACGACGGTGCGCGGCGCCCGCGCGGGGGAGTTCCTGGCCGAGGTCGACGACGATCCGCAGGGCGTGATGGCCCGCTGGACGGGCAACTACCGGCGGGGCAACGAGCGCACGGGCAAGAACCACCCGCGCAACCGGGGCTAACTCAGAGCGGAATGTTCCCGTGCGCCCCGCGCGCGGCCGGAGCGGCCGCCAGGGCCTCCGCGAGCCGGCGCCGGGTCTCGCCGGGCTGGAGCACGTCGTCGACGACGCCGATCTCCAGCGCCCGCTGCACGCCGCCCGCCTCTTTGATCTGCTGCTCGATGAGTTGGGCCCGCAGGGCCTCGCGCTCCTCGTGCGGCGCGGCGGCGAGCTTCTTGCGGTGCAGCACGTTGACCGCGGCCGACGCGCCCATCACCGCGATCTCCGCGTCGGGCCAGGCGAACACCGCGGTGGCACCCAGCGAGCGGGAGTTCATCGCGATGTACGCGCCTCCGTACGCCTTGCGGGTCACCAGCGTCACCCGGGGCACGACCGCCTCCGCGAACGCGTGCAGGAGCTTGGCGCCGCGGCGCACCACGCCGTCCCACTCCTGGCCGAGGCCGGGCAGGTAGCCGGGTACGTCGACGAGCACGATCAGCGGCACGCCCAGCGCGTCGCACATTCGGACGAACCGGGCGGCCTTCTCGGCGCTGGCCGCGTCCAGGCAGCCGCCGAGGCGCAGCGGGTTGTTGGCGATGACGCCGACGGTCCGCCCGCCGAACCGGCCCAGGGTGGTGACGACGTTCGGCGCCCACTTGGCGTGAAGCTCCACGCCGGGCTCGTCGAGCAGGGCGGAGACGACCGGCTTCACGTCGTACGCCCGGTTGGCCGCCTCCGGCATCGTGCCGGTCAGGTCGTGCGCGGGGTCGTCGGTGGCGATGTCGGCCGGTGAGATCCGGCCCTGCCGGCCGAGCAGGGCGGCCAGCTTGCGCGCCTCGTCCAGGGCCGACTCGTCGTCCTTGGTGGTCACATGCACGACGCCGGAGCGCCGGCCGTGCGGCTCGGGACCGCCGAGGCGTTCCATGTCGACCTGCTCGCCGGTGACGCTGCGGACGACCTCGGGACCGGTCACGAAGATCCGGCCCGCGCCGCCCATCACCACGATGTCGGTCAGCGCCGGCCCGTAGGCGGCACCGCCGGCCGCGGGGCCGAGCACGACGGAGATCTGGGGGACCCGGCCGGACGCCCGCACCATGGCCGCGAAGACCTGGCCGACCGCGTCCAGTGCGACGACGCCCTCGGCCAGCCGCGCGCCGCCGGAGTGCCACAGGCCGAGCACCGGCACGCGCTCCCGGACGGCGGCGTCGATCGCCTCGACCACGTGCCGGCAACCCTCGCTGCCCATCGCGCCGCCCATCCGGGTGGCGTCGGTGGCGTACGCGACCGCCGGCGTGCCGTCGATCTCGCCGCGGGCGGCGAGCACACCGGAGTCGTCGCGGGGTGCGACCAGGCGCAGGGTGCCGGCGTCGAACAAGGCTCGCAGCCGAAGCTCCGGGTCCCGATAGTCCACGCCGGCCGCGTCGTCGACAGCCATGCTCCTGGTCACCACAATCCCCCGTCAGTGGGGCCCGATGTTCACGCGCGGGTGAACACCAGGGCCACGTTGTGCCCGCCGAAGCCGAACGAGTTGTTCAGCACCGCCGGAATGTCCAGCGGTCGCGCCTTGTGCGCGGCCACGTCCATGTCGAGCTTGTCGTCGGGGTCGTCGAGGTTGATCGTCGGCGGCACCACGCTGTCGCGGATGGCCAGGATCGACGCGATCGACTCCAACGCGCCGGCCGCGCCGAGCAGGTGCCCGGTCATCGACTTGGTCGCGGTGATCACGGGGTGGTCGCCGAGCGCGGCGTGCAGCGCGTAGATCTCCGCGACGTCGCCGACCGGGGTGGAGGTGGCGTGCGCGTTGACGTGCACGATGTCGCCCTTGGCGATGCCGGCGTCGGCGATCGCCTTGGCGATGGCCCGGATCGCGCCGCGCCCCTCCGGGTGCGGCTGGACGATGTCGTAGCCGTCGGAGGTCAGACCGGCGCCGGCCAGCCGGGCGTAGACCCGGGCACCGCGCGCGGCGGCGTGGTCGGCGCGCTCCAGCACGACGACCCCGGCACCTTCGCCCAGCACGAAGCCGTCGCGGCCCTTGTCCCAGGGCCGGGACGCCCGCTCCGGGTCGTCGTTGCGGGTCGACATGGCCCGCATCGACGCGAAGCCGGCGATCGGCAGGGGGTGGATGACCGCCTCGGTGCCGCCGGCCACGACCACGTCGGCCCGGCCGGCGCGGATCATGTCGAGGCCGAGCGCGATCGCCTCGGCGCCGGTCGCGCAGGCGCTGGCGACCGAGTGGACGCCGGCCTGTGCGCCGAGCTCGAGCCCGACCCAGGCGGCCGGGCCGTTCGGCATCAGCATCGGCACGGTGTGCGGGGAGACCCGGCGCGGGCCGGAGGCCTCCAGGATGTCGTCCTGGGCGAGCAGGGTGGTGGCGCCCCCTATGCCCGACCCGATGCTGACCCCGAGCCGCTCCGGGTCGAGCCCCGTGTCGGCCAGGCCGGCGTCGGCCCAGGCCTCGTGCGCGGCGATCAGCGCGATCGCCTCGGACCGGTCGAGCCGACGGAGCTTGACCCGGTCGATCTTCTCGGAAGGCTCGACCGCGAGCTGCGCGGCGATCCGGACCGACAGTTGGCCGGCCCACTCCTGGGTGAGCGGACCCACCCCGGAGCGGCCGGCCAGCATGGCGTCCCAGGTCGACGCGACGTCCCCGCCGAGCGGGGTCGTCGCTCCGAGCCCGGTGACGACGACGTCGGTGCGACTCATGTCAGAGGTTCGACTCGATGTAGGTGACAGCGTCGCCGACGCTCTTGAGGTTCTGCACCTCGTTGTCGGGGATCTTGACGCCGAACTTCTCCTCGGCCGCCACGACGACCTCGACCATGGACAGCGAGTCGACGTCGAGGTCGTCCGTGAAGGACTTCTCCTCGGCCACGTCGTCGGGGTTGACCCCGGCGACCTCTTCCAGGATCTCGGCCAGGCCCGACGTGATCTCGTCACGGGTCATTGCGGTGGTGTCCTCTCGGTGTGGTGATGGTGTCGGTTGAGCGTCCGCTCACGGGCAGCGAACAACCTGCCCGGCGTACGTTAGGCCGCCGCCGAAACCGAACAGCAGGACGGGTGCGCCCGAAGGCACCTCGCGCCGTTCGATCAGCTTCGACAGCGCCAGCGGCACACTCGCCGCCGACGTGTTGCCTGATTCGACGATGTCCTTGGCGACGACCGCCTGCGGCATACCGAGCCGCTTGGCGATGCCGTCGATGATGCGGCCGTTGGCCTGGTGCGGCACGAAGGCCGCGATCTCCTCAGGTGCGACGCCGGCCCGCTCGCAGGCCTGCAGCGCCAGCGGGGCGAGCGCCGTGGTCGCCCAGCGGAACACCGACTGGCCCTCCTGCTGGATGTACGGGCGCCAGCCCTCGATCCGGACCGCGTCGGACTTCTCCGGCACCGAACCCCAGATCACCGGGCCGACACCGGGCGCCTCGCCCTCGCCGGCCGCCGTGACCACTGCCGCGCCCGCGCCGTCGCCGAAGATGATGCAGGTCGAGCGGTCGGTCCAGTCGGTGAAGTCGGAGAGCTTCTCGGCGCCGATGACCAGGGCGTTGCGGGCCGCGCCGGCGCGGATCGCGTGGTCGACGGTGCCCAGGGCGTACGAGAAGCCGGAGCACGCGGTGTTGATGTCGTAGGCGCCGGGGGCGTTGATGCCCAGCTTGGCGGCGACCCGGCAGGCCACGTTCGGGCTGCGGTCGACGGAGCTGCAGGTGGCGACGACGACCAGGTCGATGTCGGCGGGCGTCAGGCCGGAGTTGGCGAGCGCCTTCTCGGCCGCGAACGAGGCCATGTCGGCGACCGTCTCGCTGTCGGCGATCCGCCGGGTGGCGATGCCGACCCGGTCGCGGATCCACTCGTCGTTGGTGTCGACGATCTGGGCCAGGTCGTCGTTGGTGAGCACCCGCGACGGCTGGTAGTGGCCGAAAGCGAGGATGCGGGAGCCTGTCATGCGGGTTGTCCTCCGATGCGCGCGAGCGGCTGGCCCGGTGCGACCGGGTCGTCGTGATGGGCGAGCCATTCGGTCAGCAGGCCGTCGCCGTGCGCGGCGACCTCGACCGGGCCCTGCCGAGTGGAGACGTGCCCGATGATCTGACCAGTACGTACGCTATCGCCTTCGGCCAGCCCGTCGACCGGGAGGAACAGGCCGGCAGTGCTGGCGACCACAACCCGGAACTGCGGGCTGGGCTCGTGACTGGGTGCCGTGCCGTGGCGAGCCACGAGGTCGCACGCGGCCGGCAGGTCGTCGGGGGTGTTGAGGGTCACGATCTCGATGCCGTTGGCCTTGAGCTCACGCTTGATCAGCCCGGCCAGGGTGCCCGCGGGCGGCAGCTCGATCACGGCGGTCACACCGAGGTCGGCGAGGGTACGCATGCACAGGTCCCACCGGACCGGCGCGGTGACCTGGCGCACCAGCCGTGTCAGCAGCTCGCGCCCGTGTGCGACGGCGGCGCCGTCGAGGTTCGACAGCAGGATCCGGGTCGGGTCGGCGGGGGTGATGCCGGCCGCGACGGTCGCCAGCGCCTGTTCGGCGGGGGCCATGAACGGGGTGTGGAAGGCACCGGCCACCGACAGTGCGATGACCCGCGCCTTGGCCGGCGGCTCGGCGGCGAGCTTGGCCAGCGCGTCGATCGCACCGGCCGCGACGACCTGGCCCGCACCGTTGCGGTTGGCCGGGAAGAGGCCGTGCGTCTCGATCGCGGCGAGTACCTCGGCGGGGTCGCCACCGAGCACGGCGGACATGCCGGTGGGCTCCAGCGCGCAGGCGGCGGCCATCTCGCGGCCGCGGACACCGGCGAGCGTCACCGCCGCCTCGGCCGAGAGCGCCCCGCCCAGGGTCGCTGCGCCTAGCTCGCCGACGCTGTGGCCGGCGACCACCGAGACGTCGTGCATCGGCAGCCGCTCGGCGGCGAGCAGTGCGGCGGCGACGAGCAGCGGCTGGGTGCGCGCCGTGTCCTTGATCTCGTCGGCGTCGGCCTGCGTGCCGAGGTGGACGAGGTCGACCCCGGAAAGCGCGGACCACCAACGGAGGCGGGCCTCGGCACCCGGGAGTTCGAGCCAAGGTGCGAGGAAACCGGGCTTCTGCGAGCCCTGGCCAGGAGAGAGTACGGCGAGCACGTTTACGACTCTGCGGGATACTCGTGGGTCATGTGGTTGCCGGCAGGCACCAAACCACACTATTGGTTTTGTAGGGTTTCTACAACGAGTGGCAGCGATCACGTACGGTATGGAGCCATATTTCCCAAACGAGCGTTCAGGCGTCCCCGGGCGGCGTCGAGCCACGGGGGTCCAACCGGCCGACCGTGAGCGCGATCCGCAACGCGAAGAGGTCCCGCGGGGACAGTGGCGAGAAGCCGGTGACGTCGCCGATCCGCCGCAATCGGTACCGCACCGTGTTCGGGTGCACGAACAGCGCCCGGGCGGCACTCTCCAACACGCCGCCGGCCGCGAAGAACGCGTCCAGCGTCTCGATGAGCTCGCCGCCGGCCCGCACCAGCGCGCCGTAGACGTCCCGGCGCAACGCCCGGCGGGCCGCGACGTCACCGGCCAGCGCCCGTTCCGGCAGCAACGCCGCCGCGGCGACCGGGCGGGGTGCGTCCGGCCACGCGGGCGCGGCGCGGAACCCGGCGAGCGCCGCCCGGGCCGACTCCGTCGCCTCGTCGAGGCTGGCCACCGCCGGCCCGACCACCACCGGCCCGGTGCCGAAGGCGTCGATCAGCTTCTCGGTCGCGTTGAGCGGGTCGGCCGCGCCACCCAGCACCACCACGAGGCGGTCGCCGTGCACGCCGCTGATCACCTCGACGCCGATCCGGCGGGCCTGCCGGTAGACCGTGTGCAGCACCGGCGCCACCTCGCCACCCGGCGAGCGCCCGACGGCCACCGCGACCGGCGGCGGGTCCGCCCAGCCGAGCGCGGCGGCCCGGCTGGCCAGCGTGTCGGTCGAGTCGCCGCGCAGCAGCGCGTCGACCAGCAGCGCCTGGAGCCGGGCGTCCCAGGAGCCGCGGGACTCGGCGGCGCGCGCGTAGACCCGGGCCGCGGAGAAGGCGATCTCCCGCGAGAACCGCAGCACCTCCTCGCGCAGGTCCCGTTCCTCGCCGGGCGCGGCCAACTGGCCGGCGTGCTCCTCGACGACGTCGATGGTGACCTGGATCAGGGCAACGGTCTGCTGGAGGCTGATGCTGCGGGCCAGCGCGCGCGGGGCGGCGGCGAACACCTCGTCGGAGACCTCGCGGGGCCGGGTCTTCGGACCCTGGCGCATGAACTCGACCAGCGACCGGACGCCGGCCTGGGCGACCAGCATCACCCAGGCGCGCTGGTCGGCCGGCAGAGATCGGAACCACGCCAGACTTTCGTCCATCCGGGCGACGCTGGCCGTGGCGAGGGCGCCCGCCGACCGCTCGATCCGGCGCAAGGTCGCCGCGAGCCCGTCAGCGGTCTGGTCGTCCACGCGTACACCATAGGCTTGCCCGGATGCACCGCTGTCCCGCGCGCCCACCGGCCGCCCTGCCCCTGGTCGCGCTGGCCGCCTTCGGAGTGCTGCTCGGCCTGGTGGCCGCCGACTGGCCGCCGCTGGTCCGCTGGGACGACACGGTCAGCGCGGCTCTCCGTGACTACGGCACCGCCCGCCCGACGCTGGTCGACTGGCTGCGGACGCTGACCTCGCTGGCCGCCACCATCCCGTTCGTGGCCGTCGGCGCCGCCGCCACGCTGCTCTTCGCGGTCCGCCGGGAACGTCGTTCCGCGGTGTTCTGCGCCCTGGTCACCGCGACCGTGCCGATCGCCTGGGGCGTCATGCACTGGGCGCTGCACAACCCGCGCCCGGTCGACGGCTTCGTGGTGGTCGAGAGCTCCGGCTTCCCCAGCGGGCACACCAGCAATGCCGCCGCCTTCGCGTTCGCCCTCGTGCTGCTGGTCTGGCCCCGGGCCGGCGCGGCCACCCGGGCCGCGACCCTCCTGGCCGCGACGGCGTTCGCCCTGTTCATCGGGTTCAGCCGGGTCGCGCTGCTGGCGCACTGGCCGACCGACGTGATCGGGGGGTTCCTCCTGGCGCTGGCTCTGGTGTCCGTGGCGGCCCGCGTAGCGAACCTAGGCCGCGTCGACGGGTAGGGCGGCGTGCACCCGCCACCGCGCGCCGGTCGCCGGGCCGGCGTCCAACCGCCCGCGCAGGAGGGCGGCCCGCTCGCGCATGCCGATCAGCCCGGCGCCGGCGCCGAGGTGGTCCAACGGGCCGGGGCTGGCGACCGGGTTGTGCACGGTCAGCCGTACCTCCTCGGCGCCGTAGTCGACCGTGACACTGGCCGTACCCGTGCCGTGCTTCAGGGCATTGGTCAGCGACTCCTGGACGATCCGGTAGCCGGCCAGGTCGACACCCACCGGCAACGCCCGCGGCTCGCCGGTCGTGGTCAGCTCCACCGCGAGCCCCGCCGACCGCGCGCCGCTGACCAGCCGCTCGACCTCGCCCAGCCCCGGCGTGACCGGGTCGTCGCCGGGCTCCGCCTCCGGGCCGCGCAGCACGTCGATCATCTGCCGCATCTCGCCGAGCCCCTGCACGCTGTTCTCCCGGATGACTCGCAGCGACTCCTGGACCTGGGCCGCCGACAGGTTCGGCACGCTCAGCGCCGCGGTCGCGTGGATCGCCACCACGCTGAGGTGGTTGGCGACCATGTCGTGCAGCTCGCGCGCCATCCGGGTGCGCTCGGCGACGACCGCCTGGCGCCGGTCGAGCTCGGCCACGCGGGCGGTCTGCTCGGCCCGGGACCGTTCCAGGGCGGCCTGGTCGCGGTACTGGCGGACGCTCAGCCCGGTCAGGATCGGCAGGATCAGCACGAGTACCGCCGGAATGCCGAGAGCCAGCCCGCGTACCTCGCCCGACACCACCACGCCGATCACCGAGGTGGCGACGACCACCGCGATCGCCACTTCGAGGGCGCGCCGCCAGAGCCGTTGCGGTCCGAAGACGCACGCGTCGTACAACACCTGGGTGTAGATCAACAGGGTGCCGAGCGAACCGCCGAGGGCCAGGTCGACCGTGACCGCGACGGTGCCGATCGCGAGGCTGACCAACGGCTGGCGGCGGCGCAGGGCTACGGCACCGCTGGCCGCGACCATCGGCGGGTAGAGCAGCCAGTTCGCCTCGTCGGCGGCACCGAGCCCGATCGTCTTGTAGGCACCGGACGCGATGATCAAAGTCCCACCGGCCAGCGCGACGGCGGCCAGCACGAGGTCGCGGCCGATCGACCCGCGTGGGGGGAGGCGCATCACGTCATCGATGCAACCACACCCTCGCTCTCGTCTCGTCCGCCTGCGAGAGGAGACGGCTCCACCTTGGGGATGAGACCGGTCTCGTCAGCCTCGGCGACGCGGCGGCGATCTTTATGGCTTTCCCTGGATACGCACGGCCGTGTCCCGTGCCTTGGGGGGAGACCGACATGATCGTGGCGTTGATCGTGGCCAGCGAGATCGGGTTCTGGGTGCTGCTCGGCGCCGGCCTCGTCGCGCGTTACCTGCTGCGGCTGCGCCGGCTCAGCACGGTGCTGCTGGTCGGCTCGCCGGTGCTCGACCTGGTGCTGCTCGTGGCCACGGTCGTCGACCTGCGCCGGGGTGCCACGGCCGGCCCGTTCCACGGTCTGGCCGCGGTCTACCTCGGCTTCTCGGTGATGTTCGGGCACGCCATGATCCGCTGGGCGGACCAGCGGTTCGCACACCGCTTCGCCGGCGGCCCTCCGCCGTGGAAACCGCCTCGGGGTGGCTGGGCCCGAACCCGGCATGAGTGGCGCGAATGGGGCAAGGCCGTCGCCGCATGTGCCATCTCGGCCGCTCTGCTCGGCGCCGGCATCCTGATGGTGGGTGACGCGGAACGTTCCGCGCAGTTGCTCGGGTGGCTGACCCGGATGGGTTGGGTAGCCGGAATCTGGTTCGTCGTCGGCCCCGCATGGGCGACACTCTTCCCGGGTCGGCCCAAAGAGGACGCATTCCGTTGACGCAGCGAATCGCTGTAGTATGCAGCCAGTCACTCCGGCCCCGCGGGCAGGATTTCGGCTGCTCAGCCCATTAGGGTGTGGAGGCCTAGTGGGTCACCCGGTGGCGGCCGGGTGGCGAGACGGCGGAGAACAGGAGGCCGTGATGGCGCACGGGGAGGCCGATCCCGGCTGCGCCGACGCGGACAGCCAACCGCACATACCGGACGAGTCCCGGCGCACCCCGCCCGGCCGACAAATCCGACGAAGCTGTGCGGAACCGACGGCGGAACGCGTTCGCAAAGAACGTCCAGACACGGACCCGACCGACGACCCACCGACCGACCACGTGGCCGACCCCGGCCCGATCCAGTTCGGTCGCGCACCGGCGTGCCGCAGCGACCGCCCGGGCTGGGCGGGCGCCCATCGCCACGGCGCGGTCCGCCCACGCCGCCGAGCCTCCCGACGGGAACGCCCACCAGACCGCTGGTGCTAACCCGCACGCCCCCCACCACGCACGCGCCAAGACCCGCAACGCCCGGACCACACCCGGGCATTGCGGGTCTTCCGCTGCCCCGCGTTCCTGCCTCGCCCCGCCCTACGGTTTCGCGAGGGGTCGGGCGAGCGTTCGCGGCACGCGGCGGTCTCGCGCCGCGTTGCGGTCTCGCGCCGCGCCGCGCTGCGGTCGTCTGACGCGCTTCGCGGCGTGTGCTGCGGTGTTCGTGGCTTGCGCCGTGTGCGCCGGCGGTGTGCCGCCGTGCGGCCGCGCGGCGCGGCCGCAGGGCAGATCTAGGTAAGAAATTGCAGTTGTAGCAGCAATTTTTTACCTAGATCTCGGGAGGGTGGGCGGTTAAAGCGCGTGTTGCGGCGTGTTCGGGTGATGGGGCCGTAGGGCGGCGGGCGTGGGCGCGGGGTGCAATGTAGATTTTGTCCGATATGGACGAGAAGCAGCGGCTGATCATCGACCAGGCGATCGCCATCGCCGACGCGCAGGGGGTCGAGGCTGTGTCCATGCGGGCCGTTGGGCAGCGGCTTGGGCTGAGTCCGATGGCGATCTACCCGTACGTGCGGAGCAAGGGTGCGCTGCTCGACGGCATGGTCGAACGCATGCTCGGCGAGTTGTTGGCGACCGCGCCCGGGGCTGGGGAGTGGCAGGACCGGCTGCGGGTGGTGTCGGCCGCGGTGCGGAAGTTGGCGCGGCGCCATCCCGGCGCGTACCCGCTGATCGTCGCGCGACCCGGTGCCACCCCGGAGTCCAGGAGGCTCGACGACCTGATCTCGGAGATCCTGCAGACGGCCGGCGTGCCCGTCGCCGAGGTGCCGCGGCTCGAGCGGCTGCTCTCCACGCTTCTGCTCGGCTTCGCCAACTCCGAGGTCAACGGTCGTTTCGGTGCGGGGCCGCCGGACGGGGACTGGGACAGCGAGTTCGCCGCGGACCTGGACGACGAGATTCGCCTGATCGAGCAGGTGATCGCCCGATCAGGCACAGGGCCTAGCGCGTTCGGTGCCGGATGATCAGCGCGACGCCCGCGACCATGAAGGTGAGCACCAGCACCACGCCGCCGTTGAGCAGGACCAACTGGCGTAGCTCGGCCAGCAGTGTGTCGAGGTCGCGGCCCGTGGGCAGGGAGTCTTCGGGGATGACCCGCTCGCCGCCGCCGATGCCGCCGCTCATCACGTCGGGCTTCTGCGGGATGGGCGCGCCGGCGATGCGGAGGGCCTCCGACATGGTCATCCGGCCGAGGAACCACGCGGCGGTCGTCTTCTTCTTGTCGGGCTGCGCGGCTGGGCGGAAGGCCTTCGGCCCGCCCTTGGCCAGCGGGTAGAGGTCGTAGCTGTAGCGCGGCTTGTCGTCGAACCGCACCACGACGGTGAACTTGCGGCCCAGCGCGGCCGCCTTCGGCGCGGTGATCTGGCCCATCGTTCCGCCGAGGAAGCTCACCTCTTTGAGCAGGTCAGCGAAAAGCTGGGGCTTCTCCGTCGCGGTCACGGTGATGTCGCCCATGCCCTCCGACGTGAGGGTCAGCCCGGTGGGCTTGGGTGCCTTCGGCGCCTGACCGACCACAGTGGTCGGCTGTGCTGCGAGCGCGGGAGCGGCCGCGCCGGTGGCGGCGAACATGAAACCGGCGGCAACCACCAATAACAACCGTCTAAAGACCGATCGCCCCACCACCGTCCTCCTCGCCCCGTTCCGATGGCTGGCTGGTGCTTACTGCATAGACTCCGCGAACGGCCCACAGGTTGCACACAACCGTCGGGTTATTTGCAGCTTTCTGCCATCTCGGTGCCCCTCGCGGGGGACGCCGCCGTGATCATCGGCAGGCCGGCATCGTAACCGGCCCGCACAATGTCGTGGGGACCGGTCCCGTCAGAGGCGGGCGCGGGCGGCGCGGATGCGGGCCAGCGTGCGTTCGCGGCCCAGCACCGCCAGGGACTCGAACAGCGGCAGGCCCACCGAACGGCCGGTAACCGCCACCCGGACGGGTGCCTGTGCCTTGCCGAGCTTGAGCCCGCGCGCGGCGCCGACCTCTTCGAGCGTGTTCTTCAGCGTCTCAGCGTCCCAGGAGGGCAGATCCGCGTATGCGGCCGCCGCGCCGTCGAGCAGGTCGGCCGAACCGTCCTTCATGGCCTTCGCCCACGCCGCGTCATCAAAAGAAGGCTCGTCGAGGAACAGGAAGTCGACGTTGGGCACGATCTCGCTGAGCACCGCCACCCGGGTCTGCGCCAACGGCGCCACCGCAGCGAACGCCGCCGGGTCGAACGAGGCGGGGTCCCACGGCGGCGCGGGGATCGTCGCGGTGCCGGTCAGCCAGGGCTGGCAGGCCGCGATGAACTCGTCGACGGACAGCGCGCGGATGTACTCGCCGTTGAACGCGCGCAGCTTCTTCTCGTCGAAGAACGCGGGGGAGGGGTTGACCTCCTCGAGCCGGAACTCGTCCTCGATCACCGACCAGGGCACGATCTCCCGGTCGTTGCTCGGCGCCCAGCCCAGCAGCATCAGGTAGTTGCGCATCGCGTCGCGGAGGTAGCCCTCGTCGCGGTAGGCCTCCAGGGCCACCTTGTCGCGGCGCTTGGAGAGCTTCTGCCGCTTCTCGTTGACCACCACGGGCACGTGGGCCCAGACCGGCGGCTTGACGCCGAGCGCGTCCCAGAGCAACTGCTGCTTGGGGGTGTTCGGCAGGTGCTCCTCGGCGCGGATCACGTGCGTGATGCCCATGGTGATGTCGTCGACGACGTTGGCCAGCAGGAACACCGGCGAGCCGTCGGCCCGGGCGATCACGAAGTCTTCGATCTTCGCGTTCTCGAAGGTGGGCTCGCCGCGGACCAGGTCGACGACCTTCGTCTCGCCCTCGTCCGGCATGCGGAACCGCAGCGCGCGGCCCTCGCCCGGCCCGAGGTTGCGGTCACGGCAGAAGCCGTCATATCCGGAGTACGAGTTCCCGGTGCGGGCCTGCACCATCTCCCGCGTGCAGTCGCAGTAGTAGGCCCGGCCGGCGTCGTAGAGCCGGCCGGCGGCGGCGCGCTGCTCGTCGGCGTTGGCCGACTGGAAGTACGGGCCCTCGTAGCTGTCCCGCTCGATGCCGAGCCAGTCGAGTGCGGAGAGGATGCCCTCGGTCCACTCCGGGCGGTTGCGTGCGGCGTCGGTGTCTTCGACGCGCAGCACGAACACACCGCCGTGCTGCTTGGCGTAGATCCAGTCCTGCAGCGCCGTCCGGGCGCCGCCGACATGGAACATTCCCGTCGGGGAGGGGGCGAATCGCACGCGTACCGTCACGCGCCAAGCCTACGGGCGACGCCCGGCCACCCCGCCACCAGGTTTCCCGCGTGAAATGTCCGGTTCTACGGCACCGAGCGGATCTTGCGCACCAGTACGCTGCCGAGCAACGTCACCACCGCCGTCGCCGCGTACAACGTGGGGTATCCGCCCAGGTAGACCACGATCCAGGCGGCGCAGAACGGCCCGAGCGCCTGGGGTGCCGAGTTGGCGATGTTGATCACTCCGAGGTCCTGGCCGCGACTCGTCGCCGCCGGCAGCACCTGGGTGATCAGTGCCGCGTCGACCGCCAGGTAGGCGCCGTAGCCGGCTCCGAGCAGCACCGCCGCGACCACCGCCGCCGTCCAGACCGGCCAGATCGCCAGGATCAGCGCGGCCACGGCCATGATCACGCCGGACCAGATCACGAAGACCTTGCGCCGGCCGGAGCGGTCCGACAGGCGCCCGGCGTACACCGCCGTGGCCATCATCCCGGCCGTGTAGAGCAGGATCAGGATCAGCAGCCCGCCCTCGGGGTCGGCGTAGTGCACCCCGTCCTCGAGGAAGTAGAGCAGGTAGAGCGTGCCGAGCGCGTTGCCGACCTGGACGAGGAAGCGGGTGCCCCAGGCCCAGGCGAAGTCCGGGTGGCGGCGCGGGCTGATCCACATGCCCCGGAGGAGAACTCCCCACGAGAACGGTGGCCGGTGTTCCCGGGGAAGCGGATCGTCGCCGGTGAGGAACGCGAACGGCAGCCCGAGCAGGAGTACGGCGACCGCCACCGCGACGTAGCCGGAGATGGTGCCGGTGAACACCGTGGTGACCAGCACCGCGCCGATCACCAGGCCGAGTGCCTGGGGGATGCCGGCCCAGCCGGACACCCCGCCGCGCTGGTCGACCGGCACCCGGTCGGGCAGCGCCGCGGTCAGCGCCGCCAGCATCGCGTTGAAGCAGGCCTGCGCGGCGACCCAAGCGAGCGTGACGCCGAGGATCGTCTGCTGCTGCGACAGTGCCAGCAGCGACAGTGCGCCGAGCACCGCGCCGCCGACCGTCCAGACGTGCCGGCGCCCGAAGCGGCGGCCGCCGACGGTCAGCGTGGTGCGGTCGGAGAACGCGCCGGCGACCGGGTTCGCGATGATCGCGGCCAGCGCGCCGAAGCCCATCGCCCAGGCCAGCGCGGTCTCCTTGTGGCCCGGTGCGATGTCGGCGACCTGGTTGGGCAGCAGGATCTGGATCGGCGTGAAGAAGGCCATCCAGACGCCGAGGTTGGCCGAGAAGAGCAGCGCGATCCAACCGCGCCGGACCCGTGCCGTCGGCTCGGCCAGCGCCGCCGGCAGGGCGGACGCCTCCGGGTCAACGGTGGTCACGGATGCGCTCCCGCAGCCATTCGAAGGAGCTCTTCGGCGTACGCGCCTGCGTATCGAAGTCGACGTGCACCAGCCCGAACCGCTTGGTGAACCCCTCGGCCCACTCCCAGTTGTCCAGCAGCGACCAGACGAAGTAGCCGCGCACGTCGACCCCGTCGGCCTGGGCGTCGCGCAGGGCGGCCAGGTGAGCGTCGAGGTAGGCGATCCGGTCGGGGTCTTCGCAGGTGCCGTCAGAAGAGACCACGTCGTCGTACGCGCAGCCGCTCTCGGTGATGTAGATCGGCGGCAGTTTTCGGCCGTAGCGACCGTGCAGGGTCACCAGCAGCTCGCGCAGCCCGTCCGGGGCCACCGGCCAGCCGAACGCCGTGGTCGGGTAGCCGTCCAGCGGCACCATCTCGAACGGCAGCGGGCTGCCGTCCTCCGGGCCGCGTACGCCGGTCGGGTTGTAGTAGTTGACGCCGAGCGCGTCGATCGGCGCGGCGATCACGTCGAGATCGCCGTCGCGGACCACCGAGAGGTCGGCGGCACCCTCGGGGTAGCCGAGGCCGAACAGCGGGTCGGTGAAGACCCGGTTGTGCAACGCGTCGTACGCCGTCGCGGCGGCCAGGTCGGCGGCCGAGCCGGACACCGGCCGCGCGGGCGAGTAGTTGTTGGCGATCGCCACCGGACTGCCGGAGTGGTCGCGCAGCGCGGCCACCGCGAGCCCGTGCCCGAGGAGCTGGTGGTGCGCCACGGGGAACGCCTCGAACAGGAGCTGCTCGCCCGGCGCGTGTGTGCCCAGCGCGTAGCCGAGCGACATGTGCACGAACGGCTCGTTGAGCGTGATCCACATCCGCACGCGGTCACCGAGCCGCTGCGAGACCAGCGCGGCGTACTCGCCGAACCGGTGTGCGGTCTCGCGGTCGAGCCAGCCGCCGCGATCCTGGAGGCTCTGCGGAAGGTCCCAGTGGAAGAGCGTGGCGACCGGCGCGATGCCGGCGTCGAGCAGCCCGTCGACGAGGCGCTCGTAGTAGTCGAGGCCCGCCGCGTTGGCCGGCCCGGTGCCGTCGGGCTGGATCCGGGGCCAGGCGATCGAGAACCGGTACGCGCCGACGCCGAGCTCCCGCATCAGCGCGATGTCCTCGGGAAAGCGGTGGTAGGAGTCGGTCGCTACCGCGCCGGTGGTCCCGTCGACGATACGGCCCGGTGTCGCGCTGAAGGTGTCCCAGATCGACGCGCCCCGGCCGTCTTCGGTGGTAGCACCCTCGACCTGGTGCGCCGAGGTCGACACTCCCCAGAGGAACCCGCCTGGCAGCTCCGGCATCAGCTTCCGCGCCTCCTAGGTAGCGTTACCGGCCGGTAAGCCGAAACTGGCTCGGACTGTAACCCCCGTCTCACCCGCCAGTCGAGAGGTTCGCTTCGATCAAGCTTTGGGCCGCCCGGCGTACCGTCGCCGGGATCGTCCCGAAGTACCTGATCTCGCCTGTGTCGGGCTCCCAGACACCCCGCACCCACCCGTCGACGACGACGGTGGGTGAGATCCAGCCCTGCGGCCGCGACACGTCGGCCTTGTGCCCCGCGGCGCCGATCTGCTCGAGTTGCCGGGTGCTTCCGGTGATGTACGGGTCGAAGGCCGGCAGGAGCGCGACCTCTCGCGCGCCCTTCTTGGTGAGCCCGGCGAGGTGCTCGGCCGGTAGGCGCATGGCTGTGCCGTCGACGTCGACCGTCGCGAGGCCTTCGAGTCGTTGGAACGACTTCTTGGCCAGGGCCGGCGTGAGGTCGAACCAGCGGGCGAACTCCTCGGGGGTGGCCGGGCCGTACGCGCCGAGGTAGTCCCTTGCCAGCCGGTCGATCGCGGCGTCGGTCTCCACGGGCTCCCAGTCGCCGAGCCAGCGGCGGGGCGCGACGAAGGTGACGTTGCGTCCGCGCGGCGGCCCGGAGCAGAGCTGCCCGCGGAAGGCGGCCGGCTTGAGGATGGTGCCGAAGCCATGGGTCAGCCGGTCCTTGAG
Source organism: Asanoa ishikariensis (assembly GCF_900107455.1). GTDB lineage: Bacteria > Actinomycetota > Actinomycetes > Mycobacteriales > Micromonosporaceae > Asanoa > Asanoa ishikariensis. The sequence goes on from NZ_FNQB01000001.1 coordinate 2,448,073, forward strand.
CTCCTGGTGGCCGGTCGCCTCGATGATCGCGTCGGCGAGCTCCTCGCGGGTCAGTGGTTCGTCGGTCAACACGTCCGGCAGCGCGGTCAGGATGTCGCTCATCTGTGCGGCGGTCACCCCGTTGTACCTGAGCCACGAGTTGGTCTTGTCCCGCGTGCGCGTCGACATGGCCGCCACCCAGTGCGGGAAGTCGTCGGCCGGGAGCAGGTGCAGGGTGCCGCGGGCGGCCCAGGTGCGGACCAGGGTGCGGCGTTCGTACAACAGGTGGTCGATTCTTGCGGGTTTCGTGGTGCGCAGCGCGGTCGCGGTGACCGCGGACGCCGCCACCTGGGCGTGGACGCCCACGACCCGGCGCGCCACGGCGACCGGGTCGGCCGCCTTCTCGTCCGCCAGGTGATGCCGGCGCATCCGCCACCGCAGAACCTGCTCCCAACCGACGGTGGTCATGCGTCCTCCCGGTGGCGTTGTGTGAGTAACCACTTTAACCGGTTACGGCGGCGGCTGGCTGCCGAAAAAGCATTCGCAAAGCGATCACTGTGAAAGTCGGGCCAACGTCCTAACAGGAGGTCCCAGTGATACGGAAAGCCCTGAGCGTCGGTCTGGCCGGTGTGCTGATCGCGCTGTTCACCGCCGTCGTGGCGCCAGCGCCGGCGCAGGCGGCCGGTACGCCCTCGACGTCGCCGAAAGTGATTCCCGAGGTCACGAGCGAGGTGAATCCGCCCTGCCGGGACGGGTATGCCTGCGCCCACGTGCTCGGCGACTCGGTCGGCAACTACCGGTACATCTTCAGGTTCTACACGTACAACACGTACAACCTGAACGGCTGGACCAACTGGGGCTATGCGATCAACCGCCAGACCAACGGCGCGTCGATGAGGCTGCTCAACCAGAGCGGCGGCCTGATCCTGTGTGTTCCGCCGAAAAACCAGCCGCTGGTGGACTGGTATCCGGTCTGGAAGATCCAGCTGAGCCCGACTCCCTGCTAGCAACGCCACCGGGTGGGCGAGGATCTTCCTCGCCCACCCGCTCGCGCGCGGGATCTACCCTCGTCGACATGAGGGGGACCTGGCTAGTGACCATCATCGCGACGGTCGGGCTGTTGCTCGTCGCCGGTCTGCGCTCGGTTCGGCGGCGTCGCCGGGCCCGCCTGTCGGCTTTGGATCAGGCCCGGCGCGCGACACGCGAGATTCGCCGCGACAACCGCAACCGGCGGGGCGGTCGCATGCGCGGCGACGGGAAGCACTTCGGCCGCACGAAAATCAACAAGTACGGCGACGAGCGGCATTCGGACCCGTCCAGCGGGGATTACTCGGACCCCGGCGGCGGGTACTCGGACTCCGGCGGTGGCGGCTCCTCCGACTCCGGCGGCTCGGGCGGTGGGAGCTACTAGCCGCGATCTGCGACGCTCCTATGTGTGGACACGTTGATCGCTCAGTTGCCGGTCCTGATCGGCGTCCTGATCGGGACCCTCGGGACCATCGCGGCCACCACGCTGACCGATCGGTCACGGTGGCGGCGGACGGTGTCGGTCCGCTGGGACGAACGACGTCTCGACGCGTACGTGGCGTACGCCTCCGCGGTCAAGGAGATCCACGCTCTGCTGTTCCGGATCACCGCTGACGACCGGCCCGGGTCCCTGTCCCATCGCATCGACCGCGACGCCGGGCTGGCGCTGCTGGCCGAGGCCGACGCCGCGCGCACCAAGGCCTGGGAGAAGGTGCTCATGCTGGGCGACGCCGCCGCTGTCACGGCCGCGCGCGACTGGCGCCAGGCGGTCCGCAAGCTGGAGTTCTTCGCGTTGGGCATCGCCACCGACTGGGAGCGATGGGACGGCGCGGTGCGCGACGTGGACGACGCGCGGGACCGCTTCTACGTCGCCGCCCGCGCGAGCCTGACGGTGGGCGGTGGAAGCGTCGCCCAGTCGCCCTGGCTGGCCGAGGTCAAGCTCGCCCCGGAGCAGCGCGAACCGTCGAACGGCTAGCGCTTCCGACGACGCCGCAGGAAGAGGGCGGCCGCCGCGAGGGCGCCGAGGATGGTCCAGTCGCCGGCCACGGTGGCCTCCGGCAACGGCACGGTCGGGTTCGGCGGGCGTGGAGGTTCCATTCCCTGACGGTACCGATCGCGATCAATGGGGAGGCGCCTCAGAGCGGCGCCCTCCCCAACGCGGATGTCACGGGACGATGCGGGTCCCCGGGGTGTCGCCGGGCAGGCGCGACGAGTTGTTCTCGAACGGTGGCACGGGCGTGCTGCCCAACAAGGACCCGTCCGCCGCGTACGCCGTCACCGTCGCCTGCTGGTCCGGTGGCACGGCGGTCGTGCCGAACCCTGACCCGTCCAAGGTGACCGGCACAGGTGACCCGCCGCCGGCCGTCATCGCCGCCCGGGCCGTGCCGGTCGGGGTCGCCACCAGCACCCGGTCGGTCCGCCCGTCACCGCCCTCGGCCCGCAGCCGCCAGGCGATCGGCCGAAGCTCCGCGCCCGCGGCCGGCAGCAGCAACCGCAGATCGGTGCGGCTGCTCGTCGCAGAGCCGTGCAGGGCGTACGCGACCACCCCGCCCCCCGAGGGCTGCACCGTGAGCAGCACGGCCGCCTGCCCGTTCACCGAGCCCGACCAGCGGAGCCGGACAGTGGTCCCGGACGCCGGCAGGTGGCTGTCCGTGAGCGCGAGCCGGACGAAGCTGGTCAGGATCGCGGGGTCCGGCGCCGGTCCGCGGCTGCCGACCACCGCCGAGGCGAGCTGGCCGGCCGGCGGCTCGAACGGGTCGCCGTCCGCCGACGAACCCCAGCCACCGAAGACGGCGCCCGAGTAGACCACCGACGAACCCCGGGTGACCCGGGCGTCCAGGCCGGGCGGCAGCGGCGCGGGCGGCAGGAGCACGACACCGACCCCGCCCCCGTCCGATCGGGCCAACTCCCGCCGCTCCACCACCCCACGAGCCGCATAGCGAGGATCGCCGCTGATCGTGACAGTGGTGTCCGGCGGCCCGATGACCAGGGCGTATCCACCCCGTTGCCCGTCCACCTGCGACAGCGTGACGACCGGGTCGCCGGCATCCTGGTTGCCGGCGTACGTCATCTCCGAGGGCGCGGCGCCGGCCGGGCCGTCGTACCAGATCAGCTCCCAGCTCGTGACGAACCCGAACCGCAGCGGTACGAGCACGAGCGCGACCCGGCGGCCCGGCGCGTCGCTGGCGTACAGCACCTTGATCCGTTCGCGTCCCGCCACCGCCCAGAAACCGTCCGGGTCCTGTAGGCCCGTGACCCGGTCACGGAACGCCGCCACCCAGGCGGTGTCGCCCGTCAGCGAACCCCGCGGCGGCGCGGACGCCAGCGCCGACCAGGGTGACGCGAGCGCGATGCCGGGCGCCCATCCGGGCAACGGCACCACGTTGGTCTGCACCCCGACCGCGGCGGCCACCACCACGGCCAGGGCCGTCCGACGGACGCGGCGGGTCCGCCGGCGAAGCCGCTCGCGCCGGGCGAACCCCGGCCAGGGGTCCTCGGGCGCCGAGATCGTGGCAGCGGCCTGGCGCAGCGTGTCGGTCAGCATGGGTCCTCCTGCAGTTGTGCCGGTGCCTCGTGGGCGAAGTCGAGTCGCAGCCGGGCCAGCCCGCGCGACGCCTGGCTCTTCACGGAGCCGACGGAACAGCCGAGGACGCGGGCGGTGTCCGCCTCGCTCAGGTCCTCGAAGTAGCGGAGCACCAGGATCGCCTGGGTCCGCGGCGGTAGCCGCCGCAGCGCCGCGAGGAGCTGTTGTCGCTGCTCGACCTGGAGGTAGGCATCGGAGCCCGCCACCGCATCGGAAGCGACCAGCGGCACCTCGATCGCCCGGCGCCGCCGCCACCACGAGGTCGCGGTGTTCACCATGACCCGGCGCACGTAGATCAACGGTGTGTCGATCCGGGCCCAGCGCCGGTGCGTCTTCTCGAGCGCCGACTGGACCAGGTCCTCGGCCGTGCCGCGGTCTCCGGTCAGCAGGTACGCCGTCCGCAGCAGCGGCGCCCACTGGTCCCGGACGAACTGCCGGAACCGTTCCTCGTCATCCACGGGAGGTAGACGCCACGCACACGCGAAAGGTTGAGTCGCGAAAAAGGGCGCCCCGCACGAAGCGGGGCGCCCTCAGCAAACCAGCAACCTTACGAGTCGCCGCCGGTCTCGCCCACAGGCGCGGCGTTGACGTCGTCGATCGCGTACTTGCGGGCCGCCTCGACCGGGATGGACGGGGCGAGCTCGCCGCGGACCGCGAGCTGGCGCAGCGTCGCCACGGCCACCGACTCGGCGTCCACGTTGAAGTGGCGGCGCAGGGCGTGCCGGGTGTCGGAGAGACCGAAGCCGTCGGTGCCCAGCGACGTGTAGTCGCCCGGGATCCAGCGCGAGATCAGGTCCGGCACGGCGCGCATCCAGTCGCTGACCGCGACCACCGGGCCGTCCGTGCCCGCCAGCTTGCGACGGATGTACGGGACCCGCGGCTCGCTGCCCGGGTGCAGCAGGTTGTATTCCTCGGCCTGCACCGCGTCGCGACGAAGCTCGGTCCAGGACGTCACCGACCAGACGTCGGCGGCCACGCCCCAGTCCTGGGCCAGCAACTGCTGGGCCTTGAGCGCCCACTGCATGCCCGTACCCGAGGCCAGGATGTTGGCCTTGAGGCCGCCGCCCTCGACCGCCGGGGCGGGCGAGTAGCGGTAGATGCCCTTCAGCAGACCCTCGACATCGAGGTCGACCGGCTCCACGGGCTGGAGGATCGGCTCGTTGTAGATGGTCATGTAGTAGAAGACGTTCTCCGCCTCCTCGCCGTACATCCGGTGCAGGCCGCGCTCGACGATGTGCGCCATCTCGAACGCGAACGCCGGGTCCCACGCCACGACGGCCGGGTTGGTCGCCGCGATCAGGTGGGAGTGGCCGTCCTCGTGCTGGAGGCCCTCACCGTTGAGCGTCGTCCGGCCGGCGGTGGCACCGAGGACGAAGCCGCGGGCCATCTGGTCGGCGGCGGCCCAGAAGCCGTCGCCGGTGCGCTGGAAGCCGAACATCGAGTAGAAGATGTACAGCGGGATCATCGGCTCGCCGTGCGTGGCGTAGGAGGTGCCCGCCGCGGTGAACGAGGCCACGGAGCCCGCCTCGTTGATGCCTTCGTGCAGGATCTGGCCGCCCAGCGCCTCCTTGTAGGACAGGAACAGCTCCCGGTCGACCGGGGTGTAGTTCTGCCCGTGCGGCGAGTAGATCTTGGCGGTCGGGAACAGCGAGTCCATGCCGAAGGTGCGCGCCTCGTCCGGGATGATCGGGACCCAGCGCTTGCCGAACTCGCGGTCCTTCATGATGTCCTTGAGCAGGCGCACGAAGGCCATCGTGGTGGCGACCTTCTGCTTGCCCGACCCGCGCTTGACGTCGCCGAACCGCTCGCTGCCGGGGATCTGCAGCGGAATCACGGTCGTGTTGCGCGTGGGCAGGTAGCCGCCGAGCGCGCGCCGGCGCTCGTGCAGGTACTCCATCTCGTCGGACTTGTCCTCGGGACGGATGTACGGCGGGAGGTACGGGTTCTCCTCGAGCGCCTTGTCCGGGATGTCCAGGTAGAGCCGGTCGCGGAACGTCTTCAGGTCGTCCAGCGTCAGCTTCTTCATCTGGTGGGTCGCGTTGCGGCCCTCGAACGAGGAGCCGAGCGTCCAGCCCTTGATCGTCTTGGCCAGGATGACCGTCGGCTGACCGGTGTGCTCGGTCGCCGCCTTGTAGGCCGCGTAGATCTTCCGGTAGTCGTGACCGCCGCGCTTGAGGTTCCAGATCTCGTCGTCGGACATGCCTTCGACCATCTTGCGGGTACGCGGGTCACGGCCGAAGAAGTGCTCTCGGACGTACGCGCCGGACTCCGCCTTGTAGGTCTGGTAGTCGCCGTCCGGCGTGGTGTTCATCAGGTTGACCAGCGCGCCGTCGGAGTCGGCGGCCAGCAGCGGGTCCCACTCGCGGCCCCAGACGACCTTGATGACGTTCCAGCCGGCACCCCGGAAGAACGACTCGAGCTCCTGCATGACCTTGCCGTTGCCCCGGACCGGGCCGTCGAGCCGCTGCAGGTTGCAGTTGATCACGAAGGTCAGGTTGTCGAGCTCCTCGCGGGCCGCGATGCCGATCGCGCCGAGCGACTCGGGCTCGTCCATCTCGCCGTCGCCCAGGAACGCCCATACGTGCTGGTCGGACGTGTCCTTGACGCCACGGTGCTGCAGGTAGCGGTTGAACCGCGCCTGGTAGATCGCGTTCATCCCGCCGAGGCCCATGGAGACGGTCGGGAACTCCCAGAAGTCGGGCATGAGGCGCGGGTGGGGGTACGACGGCAGGCCGCCGCCCAGCCCGGCGTGGGAGAGCTCCTGGCGGAAGCCGTCGAGGCGCTCCTCGGACAGCCGGCCCTCCATGAACGCGCGCGCGTACATGCCGGGGGAGGCGTGGCCCTGGTAGAAGATGTGGTCGCCGCCGCCCGGGTGGCTCTTGCCCCGGAAGAAGTGGTTGAAGCCGACCTCGTAGAGCGCCGCGGCGCTGGCGTAGGTCGAGATGTGGCCGCCGACGCCGATCTCCGGACGCTGCGCGCGATGCACCAGCATCGCCGCGTTCCAGCGGATGTAGGCACGGATCCGTCGCTCGACGAACTCGTCACCGGGGAACCAGGGCTCTCGCTCCGGCGGAATCGTATTGATGTAGTCGGTGGTGGTCAGCGGCGGGACGCCGACGTTGCGCTCACGAGCGCGCTCCAGCAACCGCAACATCACGTACCGGGCGCGCTTGGCGCCACCCGCGTCGATGACTCCGTCGAGAGACTCGACCCACTCGGCGGTTTCCTCGGGGTCGATGTCCGGAAGCTGGCTCGGCAGGCCGTCACTGATCACCGGGCGCTTGCGTTCCGTAGCCACAGGCATTCCTCAGATTGTGGGGACGACTGACATTTCGGAGCCAAGTGTCCCGGGTGTGGGATTCGTCTCCAACGCCATACTGCCCCGTTTCTCATTCCGGCGTCACGTCGCGTATGGCCAGACGCGACACTCGACACACATACCAACCGGTAACTCACCCCGGAAGGAATGAAAAGCGGACCTGTCGGACAGCGTTGTCCCCGTTGGTGTCGACCAGGCAGATGGACTGCCAGGTGCCCAGGGCGAGCCGACCACGCAGAACCGGGATGGATGCGTACGGGGCGATGAAGGCGGGCAGCACATGGTCGCGGCCGTGGCCCGGCGAGCCGTGCCGGTGTCGCCACCGGCCGTCCGCCGGCAGGAAACCGTCGATCGCCGTCAGCAGATCGGGGTCGTCGGAGCCGGAGCCGCTCTCGATGATCGCGATGCCGGCGGTGGCATGGGGCACGAACACGTGCAGCAGCCCGTCACCCTCGCCCGAGACGAACTGCTGCGCCTCGGCCGTCACATCGCGCACGGTCGGCCGGCGGCCCGTCTCGACCGTGATCACCTCACTCCGCATCCGGCCAATTCTAGGGATCATCGGGACACCGTGGGTGCGTGTTCTGCGTGGCTGGTGGGGCAGGTGACTGGCCGTGAGTGGTCTGCGTCGGTAATGCTTTCGACGTGACCACGCCGCAAGATCTCGACGAACGGTTCCGGGCGGCGGTCGGCGCGCTGACGCCCGGCACCGCCGGCCTCCCCGAGGGGATGACCAGCGAGCTGGCGCGCGCCGTGTTCGACGCCCAGCTCACCAGCCGCCATCTCGACCTGGCCGCGCGCTGGCTGCGCAGCTTCGGCGAGGGCTTCTACACGATCGGGTCCTCCGGCCACGAGAGCAACGCTGTTGTCGCCGCCGCGCTCCGGCACACCGACCCGGCCTTCCTGCACTACCGCTCCGGCGCGTTCTACGCCGCCCGGGTCGGCCAGGCCGGCCTCGCGGATCCGGTCGCCGAGACGGCCCGTGACGTGCTGCGCGGCGTGGTCGCCTCGACCAGCGAACCGATCGCCGGCGGCCGCCACAAGGTGTTCGGCAACGCGGCGCACCACGTCGTGCCGACCACCTCGACGATCGCCTCCCACCTGCCCCGCGCGGTGGGTGCGGCGTTCGCGATCGAGCGGCTGCGCAAGGTCAACGGCAACGGGGGCGGGTCCGAGGCACCGTGGCCGGCCGACGCGGTGGTGGTGTGCTCGTTCGGCGACGCGTCGGTCAACCACGCGACGGCCACGGCGGCGCTCAACACCGCCGGCTGGATCGACCACACCGGTATGCGCCTGCCGCTGCTGCTGGTCTGCGAGGACAACGGCATCGGGATCAGCGTGAAGTCCCCGGCCGGTTGGGTCGCGTCGACCTTGCGGGCTCGCCCGGGACTGCGCTACTTCGCGGCCGAGGGCGACGACCCCGCAGCCGCGTACGCCACCGCCGCTTCGGCCGTTGAGCACGTGCGGCGGTCGCGCAAGCCGGCCGTGCTGCACCTCTCGACCGTGCGGTTCATGGGGCACGCCGGCGCGGACGCCGAGGTGGCCTACCGGCCGGCCGCCGACCTGGAGCGCGACCTGACCCGCGACCCCGTGGTGGCGACCGCGCGGCTGCTGGTCTCCTGCGGCCTGGCCACCCCCGAGGAGCTCCTGGCCCGGTACGACGAGGTCGGCTGGCAGGTGCGCAAGGTCGCCGAGGAGGTGCTGGGCGAGCCGAAGCTGACGACTCCCGCCGAGGTCGTGGCAACCCTGGCACCCCGGCGGCCGGTGCGGGTCGCCCGTACCGTGGCGGATTTGTCGGTCTCGTCGTTGACCGAACGCGAGGCCGCCTTCGGCGGGCGCCTCCCCGAGGACGCCGGCCCCTTCACGCTGGCCCAGACGATCAACGCGGCGCTCGCCGACGGCCTGCTGGCCAACCCGAAGATGGCCGTCTTCGGCGAGGACGTGGCGCTCAAGGGCGGCGTGTACGGGGTGACCAAGGGCCTGCGCGAGCGGTTCGGCGCGACCCGCGTGTTCGACACCCTGCTCGACGAGACCTCGATCCTGGGCCTGGGCCTGGGTTCCGGGCTGGCCGGGATGCTGCCGGTGCCGGAGATCCAGTACCTGGCCTACCTGCACAACGCCGAGGACCAGCTCCGCGGCGAGGCCGCCACCATGCAGTTCTTCTCGGGCGGCGCCTACCGCAACCCGATGGTCGTGCGGGTGGCCGGGCTGGCGTACCAGGAAGGCTTCGGCGGGCACTTCCACAACGACAACTCGGTCGCCGTGCTGCGCGACATCCCGGGCCTGGTGGTCGCGGTGCCGGCCCGGGCCGACGACGCCGCGCCGCTGCTGCGCACCTGCCTCGCCTCGGCGGCCGTGGACGGCAGCGTCTGCGTGTTCCTCGAGCCGATCGCCCTGTACCACACCCGTGACCTCTACGAAGAGGGCGACAACGAGTGGCTGGCGCCGTACCTCGGCCCCGCGTCGTGGTCCGAGGCGCATGTGCCGATCGGGCGGGCGCGGGTCTACAACGTGGGCTCGGCCGAGGACTTGACGATCATCACGTTCGGCAACGGGGTACGGATGTCGCTGCGGGTGGCGGCCCGGCTCGTCGAGGAGGGCATCGGCGCGCGGGTGGTCGACCTGCGCTGGCTCGCCCCGCTGCCGGTCGCCGACGTGATCCGCGAGTCGTCGGCAACCGGACGCGTGCTTGTCGTGGACGAGACACGACGTTCTGGCGGCGTCGGCGAAGGTGTCCTCGCGGCCCTGGTAGACGCCGGATATGTCGGATCTGTGAGCCGGATCGCATCGGTCGACTCGTTCGTCCCGCTAGGCCCAGCGGCCAGAGAAGTGCTGGTCGCCGAGGATGCGATCACTCAGGGTGCCCGAGCGCTCCTGGCACGGTAAGTTTCCCCGGGGGACCCGAAAAGTCCGCGTCACACGTCGGCCCGGCAGAAAATCGAAGCCGGATCGGTCGGTGCGCCACTTGCGCGGGAGCCGCTGACTGTGTGGACTTTGCGGGAACTGCAACGAATGAGGGAGGCACGCAACAGTGAGCGCGACCGCAGGTCAGGCCGCCGACGGCGTACGCAGCCTGGCGGACCGGTTCGGCATCGAGCCGGGGATGGTCGTCATGGAGATGGGGTACGACGACGATGTCGACCAGGATCTCCGCGACGCCCTGACCGACCGCTCCGGTGAGTTGGTCGACGAAGACACCGACGAGGTCGTCGATGCGGTGCTGCTCTGGTACCGCGACGGCGATGGCGACCTCTTCGAGATGCTCGTCGACGCACTCGGCCCGCTGGCAGGCAACGGCGTCGTCTGGCTACTGACGCCCAAAGCCGGCCGTGACGGGCACGTCGAGCCGAGCGAGATCACCGAACTGGCACCGACGGCAGGTCTCCAGCAGACCTCCACGGTCAACGCCGGCAAGGACTGGAGTGCCGCCAGGCTCGTAGTGCCCCGCGGCTCCCGCAAGAAGTGATGCTTCAGGTCGGCACGCCGGCACCGGACTTCACGCTCAAGGACCAGAACAACCAAGAGGTACGACTTTCGTCGTACCTAGGGTCCCATCCGGTCTTGTTGGTGTTCTATCCGCTGGCGTTCTCGGGCACGTGCAGCGGCGAGATGGCGGCGCTGGAGAAGGCGCTGCCGTCCTTCGCCGCTGCCGGCGTCTCGGTCCTGACGATCAGCGTGGACTCGTCGTACTCGCACAAGATCTGGCTGGAACGCGAGTCCTGGTCGATGCGGATGCTGGCCGATTTCTGGCCGCACGGGGGCGTGGCCCGCTCTTACGGGGTCTTCAACGAGTCGGCCGGGTTCGCGGACCGTGGGACGTTCCTGATCGACAGGGCGGGGTCGATCAGGTGGGCGGAGTGCCTAGGCCCGGGTTCGTCCCGAGACACGGCCGTGTGGCTGGCCGCAGTGGCCTCCCTGGACGACGGCTGACCGGGCCGCGGTCGGGTAAGCTACGGCCGATCCGGGGCGCGTAGCTCAGCGGAAGAGCACTCGCCTTACAAGCGAGGGGTCGCAGGTTCGAACCCTGCCGCGCCCACCAAATCGCTGCCTAGATCCTGTCCGCTTCGCGGCCAGGATCTAGGTGGCGATTTGGCATTCCTATACCGGGGGCGACCCCCGGACGCTCCACGGTTTCGTGGGCGCGGTCCGCGTAGGCGCGAGGTAGACCCAACGCCTGCGTTGGGTCTACCCCGCCAGCCGGCATCCGGACCGTCGCTCGGGCGAGTCGCGACCGTCCCGCGGTGATGTGCGGAGAGTAAGGTCACCAGTACCCCTTGTGGCATCGACGTCCGTTAGTGCAAAATGCAATAGCGGGACGGGGGATTGGAAGTATTTCGTGGAGGGCTTCTGCCAACTCGGAACGCGACGCCTATCCGCATCGAACAGGGAGATCCATGAGAGTGCTGAAATTGGCTGCGGCAATTATGTTCGCAGCCGTCTTCGTCGTGGGAGCACCTTCGGCCGCCTCCGCGTCCGGCGGTGACAGCGTCGCGGGCGCGTCGCCTGTCAGGGTGCAGATGTCGGCGGCTGCCGCCGCAGCCCAATGCTCCACCTACCGGGTCGAGTCGATCGCCAACAACCTGCCGATTCGGGTCGCGGCGCAGCACACCGCCGCTCTGCACACCGTTGCCCAGAAGGGTTACCGATACAATTGCACGGGATGGTACGTGCTGGGTGACCGATACACTGCGTGTGGTGTCACGAATGCCAACGGATGGCTCGAGCTCGACTTCGGTGGAGCTTGGCGCTATACCTATATGACTTGCCTCAAGGACGTTTAGTCAAAAGGCAGTTGAGGGCCAGCGCGCTCCACGGTGCTCGGCCCTCACCTCCGCGGTGCTCAGAATGCAGCGAGGTCGGATCAATTCCCGCCTCGGCCTTGTCGACATATACCTACGGCGACTGATTCCTTCGTTCGCCGCACGCGCGGCCGATTCCTTGCCGACATATGTCCACACGACGTCGGGCTTGAGATCATCCGCTATCCCGGAGAGGTCGACGTCTGCCGAACCTTCGTGCCCGGTTCGCGGCTGATGTTGAGGAACAGCACTTGGCCGTCGATCCGGTCCTGCGTTCCCGGTCGGTAGTAGGCCACGGCCCGGTGCACGTCGGTGTTGTCCGTGCAGACCGTCCACGAACGCTTCCAGTTGTCGAGGTCCACGATGAAGTAGTTTGTGTCGCGAACGGCATCACCGCTCAGCCTGCTGCTTTGACCACGGATCTCCTCGCTCCCACCACACCGACCGTCTTTCCGGTCAGCCGGACCGGCATCCGCCGGGGCGTACAACGTCAACGGCTGGCGATTGGCAACGAACTGGGTGTTGAGCGAATCCGGATGTCTTATTGAGGTCTCGGCGCCGGCGCCACGGCCGCGTAAGAATGCTTGAGCTCGTGGGGTTGGGCCAGCCGGTGGACCTGGTTGGTGTCGGGGTCGATGCGATAGACGCCGTCTTCGATGACACTCGTCCGGCAGATCAGCCAGACCGTGTGCTCGCCCGCGACGATCCGGACGTGGGGTTGGTCCCAGGACGCGCCGGGGATCTCCAGGCGTCCGAGGATCCGACCGGTTCGCACGTCCAGGCGCACCAACGCCTCGTCGTCCCGGTCGACGATCCACAACGATCCGAGGGCCACAGCGGCGGAGGCTGCCTCCAGTTGGCGCCGCCGGACCAGCGGGGACGCACTGCCCCCACCCGGATCGAGCCGCATCGCGGTGCTCTCGGACAACGCCCAGATGTCTCGACCGCTCTGGTGGACGGTCACGACGAAGCTGCCGTCCGGAACGCGCGTCGTCCACTTCGGTCGCATCGTGTCCGGGTCCAGCACCACGATGTCCGGCTCGTTGTAGCCCATCGCGAGGACCAGATCGTCAGGGCCGGCCGTCATGGAGTCGAGCACGCCGGGTGGCGGGATCCGAGCGGAATCCAAGGCGGCGTGCAGCCGGTCGCTCTCGTCGGCAACCGCGCCGGTCCGCGGATCGACACGCAACAACTGCCGGCCCTGCCCGAAGAACACCCAACGATCTGTGGCGGCGGCCTGAACCGCCCCGCCGAACCGCCGAGTGTCCCGTTCGGCCGGAGTGGCGGAGCTCTCGCCGGCAGCCGTCACCCGCCACACCCGGTCCGTACCCCAGATCCACATCGCTCCATGCGAATAGTGCGGCATTCCGACCAGGCCGCCAGGCGGTCGTGGTGCGATCACCGGCGGCGCCAGCAGCCGCGCCGTGAACGGGTCGACCAGCGCCACTGACCCGTCCGACCCGAACACCCAGACGAGTCCGCCTCCTGCCTGCGGATACCACCGGACGTCGCCCGTCCCGCCGAGCTCGACCCGCGCGCTGGCCTGACCCGTCCGCCCGTCCCAGGCCAGCAGCACGTTCGACTCGTCGACCACCCACAGCGCCTCGTCCGTCATAGCGGATGATTCTCGATCCACCAGGCGTCGCCGCGGTGCCCCGACCGGTTCGCGTCCGATTCCCGCCGGACTGGGGCCCCTGTCGGCGGGTTTGCTGGGCGCATGACGAACTCGCACGACGAACAGGTCCGCTACTTCGACTCCCTGCACCGCGCCGCGAAGCCGATCGTATTGCCCAACGCCTGGGATGCCGGGAGCGCGCGGTTGATCGAGGACGCCGGGGCGGACGCCATTGCCACCACCAGTGCGGGCGTCGCCTGGGCGGCCGTCGGTGCCGCTGACGACGGGTCCATCGGCCGGGAGCGGGCCGTCGAGCTCGTTGCCCGGGTGGTGGCTGCCGTCCGCGTGCCGGTGACCGCCGACATCGAGGACGGCTACGACGAACTCGCCAGCACGATCCGCGGTGTGCTCGATGCCGGAGCAGTTGGGGTCAACCTAGAGGACGGCGTGCGGGCGCACCCCGAGCGGATCGCGACCGCTCGCCGGGTCGCCGGAGCGGGATTGTTCATCAACGCGCGCATCGACACCTACCTGCGCGAGCTCGGCGACCCCGCCGGCCGCCGAAAGGAGACCCTCGACCGCGCCGCCGCCTACGTCGCCGCCGGTGCGGACGGGGTCTTCGTTCCCGGCGTGACCGATCCCGAGACCATCGCCGCCCTGGTGAAGGAGATTCCGGCGCCGCTCAACGTGATGGCCGGCCCCGCGTCGCCCACCGTCGACGAGCTCGCTGCCCTCGGCGTCGCCCGGGTCAGCGTCGGCCCTGCGATCACCCTGGCCGCGTACGCCGCGATCCAAACCGCCGCCCGCGAGCTTCTCACCACCGGCACCTACGACGCGCTCGGCACAGGGTTCGCGGAGATCGACGATCTCATGGGCCGTCACTCACACGTGTGACCTGAGCCACCGAACTGACCGCTCGGTCAGATCCTGACCGAGCGGTCAGGGAGTATGTGTGTGTGGTTCGCATTCGGACGCGCGACGAGATCCTTCGGGTCGCCGGGGAGCTCTTCACCCGGTACGGCTTCAAGGGCACCTCGCTGCACGACATCGCGGCTGAGGTCGGGTGTTCCAAGGCGACCCTGCTCTACCACTTCGCGCACAAGGACGCGATCCTGCTTGCCCTGGTCGAGCCCGCCCGGCAGTCGTTGATCGATCTCGTGGCGCGCCTGGCCGGGGTCGACGACAAGGGTGTCCGGGACGCGGCCATCGGTGGGTTCATCGACCTCGTTCTCCGCTACCGGCGCGAGGTCGCGCTCATCTACGACGTCACCCCCCAGTTCCTTCAGGAGCCGGCGTTCGTACGCGTGCGTGAGCTGACCGACGCGCTCGTCGCCGGATTCGCCGGGCGCTCGGCCGATCCGAATGACCAGACCGCGGCCAAGGTGTTGCTGGCCGGCATCGCCGCTGTGGTCATCGACGACAAGCGCGACGAGGTGGAACTGCGACCGGCGCTCGTCGCGGTCGCCCGTCGCGCCCTCATCCCCGGGAAGGACTGACATGGCTACCTTGCTCTACCGGCTGGGTCGCGCCTCGTACCGCCGCCGCAGGCTGGTCGTCGTGCTCTGGCTCGTGCTGCTCGTCGCGCTCGGCGGTGCGGCGCTCGCCTTCAAGGGGCCGACGTCCAGCAACTTCACCATGCCTGGCACCGAGTCGCAGCGCGCGATCGACTCGCTGCGGCAGGAGTTTCCCGAGGGGGCCGGGGCGGTCGGGCTGATCGTCGTCGCCGCGCCGGAAGGGCGCACGTTGACCGACGGGCCGCTCACCCAGGCCGTCCATGAGGTGGTGGAAGAGGCCAAGCGGCTGCCCGGCGTCGTCGGCGCGGTCGACCCCTTCCAGAGCAAGGCCATTTCCCAGGACACGCGGTACGCGCTCATCCAGGTCCAGTTCGCCGGTCGTGCAGACGAGCTGACCGAGGCGCAGCGCAGCGCGTACGAGGAGACCGGTGCGGCTGCCGAGCGGGCTGGACTGCGGGTCGGCCACGGCGGTGAGGTGATGAACTCTCCGCCCGAGGTCGGTGGCACCGAGGCGATCGGCGTGGCCATCGCGCTCGTCGTGCTGCTGGTGACCTTCGGCTCGCTGGTCGCCGCCGGCATGACGATGCTCAACGCGCTGATCGGCGTCGCCGCGGGCATGGCCGGGCTCTTCGCGTTGAGCAGCGTGGTCGAGCTGACCAGCGTCACCCCGGTGCTCGCGCTGATGCTCGGGCTCGCGGTCGGCATCGACTACTCGCTGTTCATCACCTCCCGGCACCGCCAGCACCTCAGCGAGGGGATCGAACCCGAGGAGGCGGCGGCGCGCGCGGTCGGCACCGCCGGTTCGGCGGTCGTCTTCGCCGGCGTCACGGTGGTCATCGCGCTGGCCGGTCTGGCCATCGTCGGCATTCCGTTCCTGAGCGCGATGGGGTTGGCCGCGGCCGGCACAGTGGCGGTGGCCGTCCTGGTCGCGATCACGCTGCTGCCCGCGCTGCTCGGGTTCGCCGGACTCAAGATCCTGCCTCGGAAGCAGCGGGGCGCGGCGCCGCAGCAGCACAAGGAGGGCTTCGGCTTCCGGTGGGCCCGGCTGGTGACGCGGGCGCGCATTCCGGTGATCCTGGTCGGCATCCTCGGTCTCGGCGCGCTGGCGCTGCCCGCCGCCGACATGCGGCTCGCGCTGCCGGACGCCGGCGCCGGTCCCGAGGGCACCCCCGCCCGCGTCGCGGCCGACCTGGTCGCCGAGGGCTTCGGGCCGGGCTTCAACGGCCGGATCACGCTCGTCGTATCCACCGACTCGCCCGAGCAGACCGCGGCCGCCGTGCAGCAGGTCGGTCCGGCCCTGGAGGGCACGCCGAACCTGATCGCCGTCACCCCGCCCACGATGAGCGGCGACCAGCGCACCGCGCTGCTGGGCATCATCCCCAAGGAAGGGCCGACCGCGGCGAGCACCGAGACGCTGGTGCACGACGTGCGGGCCAAGACCCACGGCCTCGGCGGCGCCGACGTCGCGGTGACCGGGCAGACGGCGGTGGGTGTTGACGTCTCGGAGAAGCTCGCCGACGCGCTGCCGGTCTACCTGCTGATCGTCGTCGGCCTCTCGGTGCTGCTGCTGATGCTGGTCTTCCGGTCGATCCTGGTGCCGGTCAAGGCCGCGCTCGGCTTCCTGCTGACGGTCGGCGCCACGTTCGGCATCACCGTCTGGATCTTCCAGGAGGGGCACCTGGCCGACCTGCTCGGCATCGGTACGCCCGGCCCGCTGATCAGCTTCCTGCCGATCCTGCTGGTAGGCATCCTCTTCGGACTGGCGATGGACTACGAGGTCTTCCTGGTCTCCCGGATGCGCGAGGACTACGTGCACGGCGCCGACGCCCAGCACGCGACGATCTCCGGCATGGGCCACGGCGCCCGGGTCGTGACCGCGGCCGCGCTGATCATGATCAGTGTGTTCGCCGGCTTCGTGCTGATCGACGACCCGATCATCAAGTCGATCGGGTTCGCGCTGGCACTCGGCGTCGCGGTCGACGCGTTCGTGGTCCGGATGACCATCGTCCCGGCCGTGATGTCGTTGCTCGGCCGGTCCGCGTGGTGGCTACCGCGCTGGCTCGACCGGGCGCTGCCCAACGTCGACATCGAGGGCGAGAAGCTCCGCGCGGAGCTCGTCGAGCCCCCGGTCCGCGAGCCGGTGGGCGCCGGTCACCGCTGACCCCGCGCAATAGGAAGGGCCCCTTGTTAACGGTGCGCGTTAACAAGGGGCCCTTCCTATGCGGAAAGCGTTAACAAGGGACCCTTGCTTGGTCAGCGGCGTGCCGTCAGGTGCACCGTGACCTCCGCGCCCGCCTCCTTGCCGACCGTCTTCTTCAGGGCCGCCCGCACTGGCAGCCAGTGCGGGCCCTGGCCCGAGGGCATCAGGGTCGAGTCGAAGGGGTGGCCGTCGATCGTGCCGCTGACCTTGACCGCCTTGCGGGTGCCGAGCAGCTCGTGCGAGCCGGGCAGCTCGATGTAGGTCGGGAAGGCGCCGTCGACCCGGATCGGGGCCGTGAAGGTCGCGTCGAGCTGGTCGGTCATGTGGTTCCTCCAGAGGTCAGGCCTTCGATGACGGTGTCGACCACGTAGGACGCCAGCGCGTCCACCGTCGCCGTGTCGTGGTGGCGCATCGGCCCGCGGGTGGTCAGGTCCGCGAAGCCGTGCACGGTCGACCAGCACGCCCATTCGGCGTGCGGCCGGCGCGCGGCCGGCAGCCCGCCCGCTGCCACCAGGGCGTCGAGCGCGTCGAGCAGTAGCTGGAACGGCGCGGGGAACGGCCCATTGGCTCCGGGCGGGCCGTCGTCCCGGGTCAGGATGGCCAGCTCGAACCAGCCGCGTTCCGCCCGGGCGAAGTGGATGTAGCCGAGGCCGACCGCGCGCAGCCGGCCGAGCGCGGAGGCAACCGGCGGCAGGTCGGGGGAGATGCCCGCGATCCGTGCGCGCATCGCGTCGGCCAGCAGGTCCTGCGCCTCCAGCGCCACGGCCAGCACCAACGCTCGGCGGTCGGCGAAGTGCCGGTACGCGGCGTTGGGTGAGACACCGACGGCGCGGGTCAGGTCCCGCATCCCCAGCGCGGCGGCCCCACCGGTCCGCGCGACCCGCAGCCCTTCCGCGATCAGCGCCGCGCGGAGGTCACCGTGGTGATAGGACACCCTGGAAGGGTCCACGACCCTGGTGTACGGTGTCAACATTGCTCCAGTGGACATCGTCCACGCAGGAGCGGCCCGCGCGGACCGGGGCGACCGGGGAGACCGGCACTGCTGGTCAGGAACGCCCACACGGGGGCGGTCCGCGCGACGGCCGCTGGGTCTTTTACCCCACGCGAAGCATCGACTGCCATGGACGTGTTGACGGTTTCCGTAGCACGTCGGTAACCTGGCGCCCAACTTGCCGCAAGATTGCGACAGAGTCCTGCAAACTCTGTCGTGCAGCACTGGAATTTTCGCGCAGCGCACCCCCGTCCCACAAAAGCCGTTCCACCGGCTCCGTGCCGGACTTCCGCCCCTTCCCGGTCGCACCGTCGCCCGGGGAGAAGTCCCCACTGCGAAAAGGACAGCGATGAGACGCACCAGAATCGTGGCCGCCGCGCTCGCGGCGGCCCTCGTCACCATGGGTTGGCAGGTGCCGGCAGCCGCGGCCGGCGGTCCCAACCTCGCGCTCGGCAAGACCGCCTCGGCCAGCTCGACCAACGGCGGCTTCGGCGCCGGCAACCTCAACGACGGCAACGCGGGCAGCTACTGGGAGAGCTCCGGCGCGCTGCCGCAGTGGGCCCAGGTCGACCTCGGCGCCAGCACGAGCATCGACCAGGTGGTGCTCAAGCTGCCCGCCGGCTGGGGCGCCCGCAACCAGACCGTCACCCTCCAGGGCAGCACCAACGGCACGTCGTTCAGCACCCTGGTCGGGGCGCAGAGCTATGCGTTCAACGGCAACCCCGTGACGATCAACTTCACCGCGACCAGCACCCGGTACGTGCGCGCCAGCGTCTCCGCCAACACCGGCTGGGGTGCGGCGCAGCTTTCCGAGCTCGAGGTCTACGGCGCCGGCACCGGCGGCAGCGACAACCTCGCGCAAGGTAAGGCGACCGCCGAGAGCGGGCACGCCGACGTCTACGGCTCCGGCAACGTCGTCGACGGCAACCAGGGCACCTACTGGGAGAGCACCAACAACTCGTTCCCCGAGTGGGTGCAGGTCGACCTCGGCGCGGCCCAGACCGTCAACCGGGTCGTGTTGAAGCTGCCGACGAGCGGCTGGGGCACCCGCACCCAGACGTTGAGCGTGCAGGGCAGCACCAACGGCACGTCGTTCACCGACCTGGCCGGCTCGCAGACCTACACGTTCAACCCCGCGGTGGCCGGCAACTCGGTCTCCATCACGTTCAACCAGGCCACCACGCGGTACGTGCGGATCAACATCACCGCCAACAGCGCGTGGCCGGCCGGCCAGCTCTCCGAGGTCGAGGTCTACGGCCCGGGCGGCACCACGCCGGACACCACGCCGCCGAGCGTGCCGGGCACGCTCTCCTACAGCGTCTCCGGTACCACCATCACCCTGAACTGGGGCGCCTCCACCGACACCGGTGGCAGCGGCCTGGCCGGCTACAACGTCTACCGGGACGGCACCCAGATCGCGACGGCCGGCACGGGCACGTCCTACCAGGACACCCAACCGGCGACGGCCACGGTGAGCTACTACGTGCGGGCGAGGGACAACGCCGGCAACCTGTCCGGCAACAGCAACACGGTCACCCGCACCGGCACCCAACCCGGCGACACGACTCCGCCGAGCGTGCCGGGCACGCTGTCGCACAGCACGAGCGGGACCACGATCACCCTGAGCTGGGGCGCCTCCACCGACACCGGCGGCAGCGGCCTGGCCGGCTACAACGTCTACCGCAACGGCACGCAGATCGCGACCGCCGGCACCGCTACGTCCTACCAGGACAGTCAGCCGGCGACGGCCACGGTGTCCTACTACGTGCGGGCACGGGACGGCGCCGGCAACCTGTCCGGCAACAGCAACACCGTGACCCGCACCGGCACCCAGCCGCCGGGCTGCACCAACGTGGCCGCCGGCAAGACGATGACCGCGACCGGCTCGACCTTCACCTTCACCCCGGACAAGGCCAACGACGGTCAGCTCGGCACCTACTGGGAGGGTGGCGGCGGCTACCCGCAGGACCTGACCGTGGCCCTCGGCGCCAACCACGGCGTCACCGGGGTCAATGTCAAGCTCAACCCGGACGCGTCGTGGGGCACCCGTACCCAGACGATCCAGGTCCTCGGTCGTGACCAGGCCGGCTCGACGTTCACCAGCCTGGTGGCGGCGACCGCCTACCAGTTCGTCCAGGGCAACAACGTCGTCGCGATCCCGGTCTCGGCGACCGCCGCCGACGTGCGGCTGCGGTTCACCTCCAACACCGGCGCCCCGTCGGGCCAGGTCGCGGAGTTCGAGGTCTGCGGCACCCCGGCACCCAACCCGGACCTGGTGGTCGACTCGGTGAGCTGGAGTCCGGCGTCCCCGAACGAGAGCAGCGCGATCACGCTGTCGGCGACGGTGCGCAACGCGGGCACCGCGGCGGCCGGCGCGACCACCGTCAACTTCAGCCTCGGCGGCCTGGTCGTCGGTTCGGCGAACGTCGGCGGGCTCGCCGTCGGCGCGTCGCAGACCGTCACCTTCAACGCGGGCACGCGCTCGCAGGGCAGCTACGCGGTGACCGCGGTGGTCGACCCGAGCAACACGATCATCGAGCAGAACGACGCCAACAACAGCGCCACCGCGTCGTCGCAGCTCGTCGTCGCCCAGGCGCCGGGACCGGACCTCCAGGTCACCGGCGTCACCAACAACCCGTCGAACCCGGCGGTCGGCGCGGCGGTCTCCTTCACCGTCAGCGTCAACAACCGGGGCACGACCACGGCGGCAGCCTCGGTGACCCGGGTTTCCGTGGGCTCGACGACGCTGAACACCAACACCGGCACGATCGCGGCCGGCGCCACCGCCACGGTGGCCGTCAGCGGCACCTGGACGGCGACCAGCGGCGGCGCGACCATCACGGCCACCGCCGACGCGACCAACGTCGTCGCGGAGACCAACGAGACCAACAACACCCGTACCCAGGCCATCGTGGTCGGTCGCGGCGCCGCGGTGCCGTACACCTCCTACGAGGCCGAGAACGGGCAGTACACCGGCACGCTGGTCGAGGCCGACGCGCTGCGGACGTTCGGGCACACCAACTTCGGCACCGAGTCGTCGGGTCGCAAGTCGGTGCGGCTGACCAGCCAGGGCCAGTACGTGCAGTTCACCTCGACCGTCCAGACCAACTCGATCGTCGTGCGCAACTCGATCCCGGACTCCGCGAGCGGCGGCGGCACCACGGCGACGATCAGCCTCTACGCCAACGACCAGTTCGTGCAGAAGCTGACCCTGTCGTCGCGCAACAGTTGGCTCTACGGCACGACCGACGACACGGAGAGCCTGTCGAACACCCCGCAGGCCAACGCCCGCCGGCTGTTCGACGAGTCGCAGGCACTGCTGGCCCAGTCGTACCCGGCGGGCACGCGGTTCAAGCTCCAGCGCGACTCGGGTGACGACGCCGCGTTCTACTACCTCGACCTGATCGACCTGGAGCAGGTCGCGCCGGCGCTGAGCCAGCCCGCGGGCTGCACCTCGATCACGTCGTACGGTGCGGTGCCGAACGACAACGTCGACGACTCGGGCGCGATCCAGCGTGCCGTCACCGACGACGAGAACGGCGTCATCTCCTGCGTGTGGATCCCGGCCGGGCAGTGGCGGCAGGAGCAGAAGATCCTCTCGCCGGACCCGGGCCGCAACGGCAACAACCAGAAGGGCATCCGCAACGCCGTGATCCGCGGCGCCGGCATGTGGCACACGAAGCTCTACACGAACACCGAGCCGCAGAACGTGCAGGGCAACATCAACCACCCGCACGAGGGCAACGTCGGCTTCGACATCGACGACAACACGCAGATCTCCGACCTGGCCATCTTCGGGATGACCACCAACCGGGCCAACCGGGGTCACGGCATCAACGGCCGGCTGGGCAAGAACACGAAGATCAGCAACGTGTGGATCGAGCACGTCAACGTCGGCGCCTGGGTCGGCCGCGACTACTCGGACACGCCCGCCTACTGGAACCCGGGCGACGGGCTCCAGTTCTCCGGGATGCGGATCCGCGACACGTACGCCGACGGCATCAACTTCGCCAACAGCACCCGCAACTCGACAGTGTTCAACTCGTCGTTCCGCACCACCGGCGACGACTCCCTCGCCGTCTGGTCGAGCACCTACGTCAAGGACCAGGCAACCGACATCGGGCACGACAACCACTTCACCAACAACACGATCCAGCTACCGTGGCGGGCCAACGGCATCGCGATCTACGGCGGCTACGGCAACACGATCGAGAACAACCTGGTGTACGACACGATGAACTACCCCGGGATCATGCTGGCGACCGACCACTCGCCCCAGCCGTTCAGCGGGACCACGCTGATCGCCAACAACGGCCTCTACCGCTGCGGCGGGGTGTTCTGGGGAGAGCAGCAGGAGTTCGGCGCGATCACCCTGTTCGCACCGGGCCAGCCCATCCCCGGCGTGATCATCCGGGACTCGGAGATCGTCGACTCGACCTACGACGGCATCCAGTTCAAGACCGGCGGCGGACGGGTCACCGCCACGATCAGCAACGTCCGCATCGACAAGTCCAACAACGGCGCGGGCATCCTCGCCATGAGCGGCGCGCAGGGCAGTGCCACGCTGTCCAACGTGACGATCACCAACTCGGGGACCGGCGACATCGTCCGGCAACCCGGCACCCAGTTCGTGATCACTCCGTAACGGGAAGCGCGATGCTCCCCGGTGGTTCCGGCCACCGGGGAGCTCGTGCGTCAGCGGCGGTGCGGCGTCGCTGGTGAAACAGGTGGTCGCGAACGGCGGGGAGCGCGTGCGTCAGTGGCGGTGGGGCGTCGCTGGTGAAAACGGGTGGTCGCGAACGGTGGGGAGCGCGTGTGTCAGCGGCGGTGCGGCGTCGCCGGTGAAAACGGGTGGTTGCGAACGGCCGCGGAGCGCGTGTGTCAGTGGCGGTGCCGGCGTCGCTGGTGGAACAGGTGGTCGCGGCGCACCAGGTCGGCGACCTCGCTGGCGGCCAGCGGCGCCGCGTAGCGGGCCAGCGCGTCGAGCAGGTGGTGCGGGTGGGTGCCGACGAGGCTGACGGTCGGGTCCTGGCAGTGGCCGAGCCGGGCCTGCTCGTGGGTGAGCACGACGGCGGTGCGCACCGGGACGTCGTGCCGGTTGCGGCGCAGCCAGGCGGCGAGGTCGTCGGCGATGTCGTTGACGCGGCGTGGCAGGGCCCGCCCCGCCCGGTCGACCGCACGCCCGGTCCCGACGCTGTGCCCGCGGGCGTCGAGCTTCTCCCACCACCACTGGTCGCCGACCGCGTGCAGCCGGATTCGGCGCCGCTCGACCTCCACCGCCCAGATGCCGTGCGGCCCGACCAGCACGTGGTCGGTCCCGCCGCGGCGGTTGCGGTAGCCGCGCAGCATCACCCAGTCGTCGGGTAGCACGCCGAGCGCCGCGGTGAGGGGATCTTCGCCCAGCACACCGGTCGCGCGCGCCGGCGCGCGATCGCCGGCCAGCAGCACCTCCTGCCAGTCGGCGCCGACCCGGGTGGCCGGGGCAGGATCGCGGGCCGGCGGTGCGTCGATCAGCCGGCGCCACACCCGCCGCGCCCCGCGCACCCTGGCCCAGAGTTGCCGCGCGGCCACCGAGGTGCTGGGCAACCAGTGCTCGCGCGGCGCGGTGTGGTCGGAGAGCATCTCGACCCGCATGGCCCCCGCGCCCCTTCCGCATCGAAGAATCGACCTACTCCTATCACGTTGGGTGCTTGTGTGGCTACCCAAAGCGACGAAGTGATGCGGAAGTGGTAGGTCTCAGCCCGCGCGGGCGGCCAGCATCTCGCGCATCCGGCGCACCTCGATGGACTGGTCTGCGTTGACCTCGCGGGCGACCCGGTCGGCCGCGGACTCGACACCGCCGCCGTCGCGGTAGAGCTGCCCGACCATCGTGATCGCGCCCTCGTGGTGGCGGATCATCAGCTCGAGGAACAGCTTGTCGAACGCCGGACCGTTGGTCGCCGCGAGCGCCGCAAGATCCGTGGCGTCGAGCATGCCCGGCATCAGGCCGCCGTGGCCGACGTGGTTCGCGTGCGGCTCGGGCAGCGGCTCGCCGCGGTCGACCAGCCACTGCTGGAGCTGGGCGATCTCGTCCTTCTGCGACACCTCGATCCGCTTGGCGAGCTGCGGGATGTCGGTGCTCGGGCTGCGGCCGGCGACCAACGCGGTCAGCTCCAGCGCCTGCAGGTGGTGCGTGACCATCTTGCGCATGAAGTCGGCGTCGGCCGGCGAGTGCGGCGGCGCGGACAGGCGGGTGAGCTCGTCGGGGGAGAGGGTGCGGGAGTCCTGACCGGGCGCGCCGGGTTGCACCACCCGGCCCGGTGCGGGCGGGGTGCGGTTGGCCTGGGGCGACTCGTCGCGGTTGGCCGCCACCGAGATCCCGACCGCGCCCGCGATCAGCGCGGCGGCGACCAGCGACACGACGACGACTCGACGGTTGACCTGCATGGACGTTCGTCATCTCCGATCAGCGCCGGCAGCCGCGGCTGCGCCGGACGGCCAGCGACGTTGTTCCAGGGCCCTTCCGAGAACGAGCGTTCGTTCATTCCAGCTAGGGCTCGGACTTGGGCTCCGCGAACGAGCGTTCGTTCATTCCAGCCAGAGCTCCGACTAGGGCTCCGCGAACGAACGTTCGTTCATTCCAGACAGGGCACCAGATGCACAGTGTGGCATCGACAGGGCGCCCACCCCTGCGGGGGGAGCAGGGGTGAGCGCCCTGAGTTGGCACGCGCTCAGCGGGTCGGCGAACCGGCCGCCGTCGCGCGCCACCGACGTGGCGCCCGGTCAGCGGGGGGAGCTGAGGCGGGCGCCACGTGCGGCGTTCAGTCCAGTGCGGCGCACTGGCCGACGGCCAGTCCGCGCACCTTGTTCTTCGAGCCGACGTTGATCGGCGTCGGGTTGTTGCCGGTGCAGGACAGCACACCGAACACGTCGTTGCCGGCGATGACCGACGCGACACCCGGTGTACGGGCGCCGCTCAGCGAGACCGCGCCTCGGATGGTCGAGTCGACGACCGCGAGGCTGCCGGTCGTGCCGCTGACCGCCATGGCGCCGTTGAGCGTGCTGTCGTACAGGTGCACCGCGGACGCCGACGACGACGCCAGGGCGCCGTTGATCGTCGAGTTGATCGCGAGCAGCGAGGCTCCCGGCCGCACCGTGATCGCACCCCGGACGGTGGCACCGTCGAGGCAGGTCACGCCGTCGGCCACCACGATGCCGTTGCGGTTGCCGGTGATCGTCGTGGTGCAGGTGCGGACGAGTTGGTCGAACCGGGCCCGCGTGTTCGCCAGGCTCGGCGTCCACGTGAACTTCTGCTGGTGCTGCGGGTTGGTCTCCGGCACCTGGACCTCGCGGGCGGCCGCGATCTCGGCGGCGGAGAGGAACTCGCTCGGCTTGAGCCCGAAGGTGTCGAAGCCACGCGCGATCTCACTGCCGTAGACCTGGCCGTTGTGCCAGTAGGCCGACCAGAAGCCACCGAGAGACAGCGCGTTCGGGTTGACCGGGCCACGGTCGAAGAAGGCGATCTCCTTCGGGTTGGCCGAGTCGGTGAAGTCCAGCACCGACAGGCCGCCCTGGTACCAGGCCTGGACCATGATGTCCCGGCCGGGCACGGGGAGCAGCGAGCCGTTGTGCGCCACGCAGTTCTCGACAACCGTCTGCGGCACCGGCAGCTTGTAGTAGCTGCGGAACTCCATCTTGCCGTCGACGATGTCGAAGATCGCGTTGGCACCCCACGACGGCAGGTCGGTGTCGCGGCACCGGGCACCGGTGCCACCGCCCCACTCGTCAGTGAAGATGACCTTGGTGCCGTCGTTGTTGATGGTCGCCGAGTGCCAGTACGCGAAGTTGGGGTCGGCGACCTCGTCGAGCCGCTTCGGGTTGGCCGGGTCGGAGATGTCGATCAGGATGCCGTTGCCCTCGCAGGCGCCGGCGGCCAGCCCGATCGCCGGGTACGACGTGATGTCGTGACAGGCGTCGGTGACCGGCGACGGGCTCCAGTTGCTGCCCGACGGGTGGCGCGGGGTCTGCGGCGCGTTCTGCAGACCGTCGACCGCCCCGGTCGTCTCGTCCGCGAACAGCCGCGGGTTGTTGACCACGGCCGCCTGGTCCGGCGCCGCGACCGGAACCTTGATGACGTCGATCCGCCAGCGGGACGGGTCCACGCCGGCGGCCGGGTTGTTGTTGCAGCCGGCCAGGCCGTCGGTGCGGACGCCGGCCGTGCCCGAGACGTACACGTACACGTTGTCGGTGTCGCCCGGCTTGGTGACCAGCGAGTGCGTGTGCGAGCCACGGCAGAGCTGGACCGCGGCCACCTGCTGCGGGTTGGTCACGTTGCTGATGTCGAAGACGCGGACGCCCTGGAACCGGGTGCCGACGGCGGGGTTGGTGCCGCAGTCGACCCGGCCGC
Organism: Asanoa ishikariensis; assembly: GCF_900107455.1. Classification (GTDB taxonomy): domain Bacteria; phylum Actinomycetota; class Actinomycetes; order Mycobacteriales; family Micromonosporaceae; genus Asanoa; species Asanoa ishikariensis. Next base: position 2,474,486 of record NZ_FNQB01000001.1, read on the forward strand.
GGGTCTCCTCGACCGACATGAAGAGCAGGTTGCCGAAGACGGAGACGTCACCCTGGCCGCCGGGGCAGACCACGGTGGTCAAAATGGACGGTGCGGACGGGTTCGCCACGTCGAAGACGGTGAAGCCGTTGTAGCCGCCCATGAACGCGACGTTGCCCTTGAAGGCGAGGTCGGAGGCGACGTAGGAGAAGTTCGAAGGGTTGGCCGGATCGAACGAGCCGGCCGGCTTGTCGACGTGCGCCAGGCGCTCGATGTTGCTGGCGGCCTCTTGCGCGTCGAGCCAGCCACCGGTGAGCCCGATCCGGGGATCCGGATCGGCGGCGGCGGCACCGGGGGTGAACGCCAGGATGAGGAGCGCCGCCGCGGTGGCGGCGAAGCCCTTTCTGATGGTGATGGCCATGCGGTGCCTCTCGGGGACAGGGGGACCGAAAGCGCGGCCGGGTAACGACCGCCTCGCACCGCACACGTTATATCGAACAGTGGACATTCGATAATGCCTTACGGCCAACTTTTCATCGGCCGGTTGTCGCGATCACTTGCCAAGTCGACACCGTGTTCCGGCGCACGTGAGGAGATGCAACGGATAAGTCGGGCTCGCCGGGTTATGGCCCGGCCCCTTACGGGATGTTTGGCCGGATCGCCCGCACCGTTATAGTTCCCGCGTGACGGAAGATCTGCCGAAGAAGCGCAGCCCACTGGCGGCGATCGCTGATGTGGTGAGCACTCCGGTGGCTCCTGCCGCGCTCGACGCGATCGACCTCCGCCTACTCGAGTTGCTCGTCCAGGATGCCCGGACCAGCCAACGCGGGCTCGCGCGCGAGCTACAGATGTCGCCACCCGCGGTGGGCGACCGGATCGCGCGGTTGGAACGGCTCGGCGTCATTCGCGGTTATCGCGCGGACATCGACTGGGCCGCGCTGGGCTTTCCGATGCAGGTTTTCCTCTCGGTTATCGCCGCCACCGACCAGGCGTCGATAATTCGCGCGCTGCACGCCATCCCGGAGGTCGAGGAGGTCAGCGTCGTCACCGGTTCGATCGACCTGCTGGCCCGGCTGCGCGTGCGCGACCAGGCGCACCTGCGCGCCATCCTGCTCGAGGGCATCTGGCAGATTCCCGGTGTCTCTCGCACCGAGACATTGCTGAGCCTCGCGGAGACACCGCGCAAGGACTTCGTGCAGGGCCTGATCGCGGAGCTCCGCGAGGAACGCTAGCTGTATTTGCCCATTCCGCCCGCGACGTCGATCGAGGCGCCGGTGATGTAGCTCGCCCGGTCGCTGGCCAGGAACGCCACCAGGCCGGAGACCTCGTCCACCGTGCCGAACCGGCCCAGCGGCACCTCCTGCGCCGCGAGCTCGGCGAAGAACTCCTCCTCGGTGAGCTCCGGCGCCCGCCGCGCCCGGATGTTCGCCCACTGCGGCGTCACCACGAACCCGATGCTCACGCTGTTGACCAGGATCCCCTCGGGCCCGTACTGCTGGGCCAGCACCTTGGTCAGGTTGTGGCACGCGGCCCGGTTGACGGAGGTGGCGAAGAACGTGGGATCGGGATAGCGGGCGTAGACCGCGTTGATGTTGACCACCCGAGGGGCGGCACTGCGTCGCAGGTGCGGCAGCGCCGCGCGGGTACAACGGATCTGCGAGAACAGCTTGACGTCGAGGTCCTGCTTCCAGTCCTCGTCGGTCAGGTCCTCGAAGCCGCCCGGGTGGGCGCCGCCGGCGTTGTTGACCAGCACGTCGATGCCGCCGTGCTCGGCCGCGACCGCGTCGACCATGGCCAGCACCGCGTCCGCGTCGGTCACGTCGCAGACGTGCCCGGACACCACCGCGCCGTCCACTTCGGACAAAGACTTGACGGCCGCGGCCACCTCGTCCGGCGTACGCGCGCAGATGGCCACCGAGGCGCCCTCGGCCAGCAGTTCCGCGGCGACGCCGTACCCGATGCCCTTGCTGCCACCGGTGACCAGCGCGTGCCGGCCGGTCAGGCCGAGCTTCACGCGTCGCCCTTCTCGAGCGCCGCCTTGGCCTGCTCCAGCAGCGTGGCCCGCGGCGGCGTGAAGAAGTCGACCTCGAGACAGGGCGTGCCGGTCGTACGCGCGCCGTGCGGCACCCACGGCGGGATCACCGCGACGTCGCCGGGCTTGAGCACCCGCACGTCGCCGTCGACCTCGAACTCGATCTCACCCTCGAGGACCAGCACGACCTGCTCCTCCTCGTGCGTGTGCACTGGCGCCTCGGCGTGCGCCTCGAACTGGACGAAGTTGAGCAGGCTCCGCTCGCCCAGCACGGGCTGGAAGTTCAGCCCCGGCAGGATCTCGTGCGGATCGATCTTCGTGCGGTCGACGAACCGGCCGGGCGTGGTCGGCGTGCCGCCGGTGCTGCCGAAGTGCGAGTCCGCGTTGGTCATGCGCCTGCTCCTAACAGAAGGCCGAGCCGCCGGGTGCCTTCGGCGATCTCGTCGGGGGTGGTCGCGCTGAACGCCAACCGCAACGTGTTGTGCGTGTCGCGGCGAGGGTGGAACGGTGCGCCCGGCACGTAGGCGATGCCGACCTCGCGCGCCCGCGGCAGCAGCGCCGCGGTGTCCAGGTCGGCCGGCCCGGTCACCCACGTGAAGAAGCCGCCGCCCGGCTCGCTCCAGGAGAACTCCGGACCCAGGTGCTTGGTCAGGCCGGCCGACATCGCCGCCCAGCGCTCGGCGTAGGCCGCCCGGGCCCGTGCGAGCTGGGCGTCGAGCCGGCCGTCGCGGAGGAACGACTCGGCCAGCCACTGGCCGAAGGCGCCCGCGCACTGGTCGGAGTTCTGCTTGGCGCGCACCAGGTGCGGGATCAGCGTCGGTGGCCCGGCCGCCCAGCCGAGCCGGATCCCCGGGAACAGGATCTTCGAGAAGGTGCCGACCTGGACCACCACGTCGGGGGCGAGCGACCAGAGAGACGGCCGCTGCTCGCCGGTGAAGCCGAGCTCCCGGTACGCGACGTCTTCCACCACCAGCAGGCCGTGCCGCCGGGCCAGCGCGACGATCTCGTGCCGGCGCGCCGTGGACAGCCAGGCACCGGTCGGGTTCTGGAAGTCGGGGATCACGTACAGCAGCTTCGGCGCCGGACCCGTGGCCAGCGCCTCCTCCAGCGACGCGGGGTCGAGCCCGTCGCCGTCCGCCGCGACCGGGTCGACGCGCGCCTCGAAGCCGCTGAAGGCGGTGATCGCGCCGAGGTAGGTGGGCGACTCGACCAGCACCCGGTCGCCCGGGTCGAGCAACGTCCGGCAGATGAGCTGGAGCGCCTCGATGCCGCCGCTGGTCACCATCAGCCCGTCCGGCGCCACGCCCTGGGACGACGTGATCCACGACGCCAGCGCGTCCCGGAACGAGGCGAGCCCTTCGGTCGGCGTGTATTGCAGTGCCACCGGCGCGTCGGTGTCGAGCTTGGCGGCCACGACCTCGCGGACGAAGTCGACCGGGAAGATCTCGTGCGCCGGGAAGCCGCCGGAGAAGGTGATCAGCCCGGGCGCGTTGACGAGCGAAAGGATCGCGCTCAGCTCGTCGCCGCTGCCGGCCGCCCGGCGGGCGAGGCGTAGGTCAAGATTGCTCACGGCGGCCTCCGATGAAACCAAGCGTTCGGTCGGTGACCCTAACATCGGGTCATCCGGAAGACCAAGAGCCAATGCAGCCTTACATCAGCCGCGATAAAACGGGCGTATCGCGGGCGGATCTTCCTCAACCAAGCAGCTCGTCGAGCCGGGTCGCGAACTCCGGCACCTGCTGGCCGAAGCCGCCGTGGTCGCCAGGCACCCCGGCGGTGGGTGCGCCCAGCCGCTCGCCGAGCGCCTGCGCGGCCCGGTGCGGCGGCTGCCCCGCGGACGCCTCGCCGGCCGCCGGCACTATCCGGACCGGTCCGGTGCGCAGGGTCGCGTAGTCCGGCACGTACCGGCCGAACGGCGGGACCTCGTACCCGATGAAGAAGGCGAAGTTCTTCTCCAGGCGGCCGAACATCGCGAGCGTCTCGGGATCGGGTGTTTCGGCGGGCCCGCCGCCCGGCGCGCGGTCCTCCTCCTCGGCCGGCCCCATGTCGAGACCGCGGCCCAGCACGGCGTTGGCGGCCTCGGGACCGTCTGCGGCGAACGTCTTCTCCACCTCGTCGATCACGGCCCGGAAATGATCCCGCTCGGGCAGCAGGTCGAACAGCGGGGGCTCGTGCGCGACCAGCACGCGCACCCGGTCCGGATAGCGGGCGGCCAGGTCGAGCCCGATGATCGCACCGGAGCTGCTGCCGAACACGTGCGCCGGGCCGCCACCGACCGCGTCGATCAGCGCGGCAGCGTCGTCGGCGTGCTCCGGCAGCGACTGCGGCCCGTCGGGGCCGTCCAGCGGGCTGCGCGAGTTGCCGCGCCGGTCGTAGGTGACCACCGTGAACCGGTCGGCCAGCGCCTTGCCCAGCCCGGCGTAGCCGGCGGCGTCGTAGACACCGCCGCAGATCAGCAGCAGGGTGGGTCCGGTGCCGCGCACCTCGTAGTGGAGCGTGGCACCGGGAACCTTCAGCGTCGTCATGTCGAACCTCCTCACCGACACGTCGGAGCCGGCCCGACCGATTCGACAGGGATCAGCCGAGGATCTGCCGGACCTCCATCGCGCCCCACTGGGAATCCGGCCAGCGGGCGGCGATCTCGACGGCCCGCTCCTCGCTGGCCACGTCGACCGCGATGTAGCCCGCGAACTGCTCCTTGGCCTCGATGAACGGGCCGTCGGTGGTGGCGACGACACCGCCACGCAGGCGCACGGTCTTGGCCGCACCGGCCAGGGCCTCGCCCCGGATCAGCTCACCGGACGCGGTCAGCTCCGCCATGATCGTGTCGACCTCGCCGAAAAGCCTGGAGCGCTCCTGCTCGGACATCGCTTCGATGGCGGCCGGGTTGTTGTAGATCAGCAGCATGTACTTCACGGGCGCCAACGATAGACGCCAGCGTTCGCCGAGTGGTCCATACGGGGGATAGCGTCGGTTTACCGACCCCCCAGGAGGATGATCCCCCAATGCTCGCTGGAGTCCATTTCATCAACTTCACCCTGCCCGGCGGAGCCGCCGCGATCGCCCCCACGCTCGCCGCCACGGCCCGGACCGCCGAGGACGGTAGCTGCGCGACGTTCACGCTGATGGACCACTGGTTCCAGATGGAGCACGTCGCCGACGCGCGTGACCCGATGCTCGAGGGCTACACCGCGCTCGGCTTCCTCGCCGGCCGGACCAGCCGGATCAACCTCGGGCTGATGGTGACGGGCGTGACCTACCGCCACCCGGGCCTGCTGGCCAAGACCGTCAGCACGCTCGACGTGCTCTCCGGCGGCCGGGCGACGCTCGGCCTCGGCGCCGCCTGGTACGAGCGCGAGCACCACGCGATGGGCGTACCGTTCCCGCCGGTCGCGGAGCGCTTCGAACGTCTCGAAGAGACGCTGCGGATCTGCCACCAGATGTGGTCTCCGGAGGACGGGCCGTTCGAGGGCCGGCACTACCGGCTCGCCGAGACGATCTGCGAACCGCAGCCGCTCTCCGAGCCCCGGCCCCGGGTGCTGGTCGGCGGCATGGGCGAGAAGAAGACTCTCCGGCTGGTCGCCCAGTACGCCGACGCGTGCAACCTGTTCGCCGAGAACCATGACCAGGTGGCGCACAAGCTGCGCGTGCTGGCCGACCACTGTGCCGAGGTCGGCCGCGACCCGCTGGAGATCCAGAAGACGATCCTCGGCCACGGCGACCCGATCAACGCGCCTGACCAGTTCCTGTTCGACATGGAGGGGTACGCCAAGCTCGGCGTCGAGCTCGTCGAGATGGTGCCGCGGGCCGACGACCCGGTCGGTTGGACGACGACGTTCTGCGAGAAGGTGGTGCCGCGCCTGGCCGAGATCGGCTAGCCGGGCTTCCTCGCGACCAGAATGTCCCGGCGGATGGCCTGGTCGACGCGGTGCGCCAGCCGGCGGTGGGCGTCCGAGTCCACCAGCCGCAGCCCCGCGTCCTCCAGGGCCGCTGCCGCGTCGGCGCGGTCGGCCACGTTCGTGTTCCAGGACAGGCCGAGTGCGCCGCCGGGGCGCAGCACGTCGGCCCAGACCGGTGCCGCGACCCGCAGCAGGTCCAGCGGGTCGCGGGTCAGGCCGCGGTCGGCGGTGCGGCTGCCGTGCTGCACGCCGTACGGTGCGTCCGCCACCACCAGGTCGACCGACCGCGGCTTCCAGAACTCGAGCGTCCGGGTGGTGTCCGCGTTGATCATGTCGATCCGCTGGGTGTCGCCCGCCTTGTGGGCCTCTTTCGTGGCGGCCAGCGTGATCTGCAGCCGCCGGCCGACCACCTTTCCGTTGCGGCGCACCGGCCCGCTCTCGGTGCGGTGCTTGATCCGCTTCTCCTTGAGCCAGCGCTGGACGAACGCGCTGTACGCCTCGTAGTCCTTCTGGTCGCGGTCCACGCCGTACGCGTCGTAGCCGTACATCATCGCCTGGTGCAGCGTGGTGCCGCGGCCGGCGAGCGGGTCGAGGACGACCAGCCGCCGGTCGAGCATCGCGCCGGCGAACGCCGAACCCATCACGGTGGCGTTGAGCAGCAGCTTGGTGAACTGCTCGTTGGTCTTGCCGGCGTACTTCGGAATGGTGATCAGGTCGTCGTCGAAGCGGTCGAGCCGGATCAGCGGCACGGGCCGCAGGAGCCCGCCACCCTCGACGGCGAACAGCGCGTAGATCGACGACAGGTTGGCCAGGTACCGGGCGGCCCGCTCGTCGAGCTCGGCCGACTCGAACGTTATGTACGGCACACCGGCGATCTCGTCGGCGGTGATGTCGCCGAGCTCACCGCCGAGCACCGTGTCGGAGAAGATCTCCAGCTCGGCGCCGGTCAGTCCGACGGACGACTCGGCGTAGACCCGGTTGGCGGAGGGCAGGATCAGCATCGCGTATCGCATGGTGCGCTGATTTTAGGCAGTACCGGATGGCCCAGTTGTCGGATGCCGGGGTGCGCGGCGGGCGGTCGGGATGATAGGTACGACGAGTGACAGAAGTGCCAGAGCGGATTCGCCGCACCGGCTCGCGCGACCGGCTACGGCTCGGTTACCCCGACGAGCTCGTCGCCGACGTGTTGGCGTACGCCCGCCTGGACGGCTCACCGGCCATCGAGGTGGGCGCCGGCAGCGGTCGGGCGACGATGAAGTTCGTCGCGCGCGGCGTCCGGATCACCGCCGTCGAGCCGAACCCGCGACTGGCGGCGGTGCTCACCCGGCGGGTGGCGGGCGCGCCGGTCACGGTGGCCGTCAGCACCTTCGAGGACTACGTTCCGGACCGCCGGTTCGGGCTGCTGTTCAGCGCGCAGGCCTGGCACCGGGTCGATCCCGCGGTCCGGTGGCGCAAGGCGGCCGAGGCGGTCACCCCGGGCGGCGTGGTCGCGCTCTTCTGGAACCGCGAGCGCCCCGCGGACCGGGCGGTCAATGACGAGATCCGGGCCGCGCACCAGGTGTACGCGCCGCGGGTCCCGTTCGACCGGGACATGCTGCCGGACCCGCCGCCGTGGCCCGGCATCCACGGCCTGGCCCACCGCGACTCGCACGTCTACCGCTGGCAGGTCACGATGCCCACGGTGGACTTCGTCGCGACGCTCGCCACCCGATCGGCCTACACGGCCCTGCCGCCCGAGACCCGCTCGACGCTGTTCGCCGACATCCTCGGGCGCCTCGACAACGAGGTCCAGGTCGCGGTCGACACGGAGCTCTACCAAGCACGCACCCGTTGACCGGCCCGGGCCGGCACAATGGACCACGTGACCGCGATCGACAGCTACGTCCGCGAGCTCGACCGCCGGCTGCACGGTCCGCGCCGGCGTAAGGCCGACATGATCGTCGAGGTACGTGACGGGCTGCGCGACGCGGCCGACGCGGTGCGGGCCGGCTCGCCCGGGGTCAGCCCGGCCGAGGCCGAGCGGCAGGCCGTCGAGGAGTTCGGCCCGGTGCCCGACCTCGCGCCGGAGTTCCAGACGGAGTTGGCCGTCACCCAGGCCTGGCGCACCGCCTGGGTGTTCGCGGTCGCGCTGCCGCTGGTGATGACGGTGACCACGCTGATGTGGCGGGGCGGCGGCAGCGGCGTCGAGCCCGGCGCGGCCTACCTCGACCTGGCGCGCGCCACCGACCTGTTCCTGATCGTCGCGAGCGTCAGCTTCGCCGTCGCGCTGTTGGCGCTGCACGTGCTGGCCCGGCGCGCCGCCTCGCCGGTTGGGCTGGTGCGGACCGTCGGTGTCGCCGCGCTGTGCACCGTGCTGGCGATGATGGTCAGCGGCCTGTTCCTGACGATGGGCGCACCGGGCGGAGGCATCTCGCTGTGGGGGGCGCTGGTCGGCGGTCTGCCCACCCTGCCGGGCTATGGCCTGCTGTTTTATCTCGGCGTCCGCTGCCTGCGGTTGACCCGGCCACGTAGGCCTGGGGCCGGACGCCCGTCCCGACGCCCGGCCCCAGTCCCTTCAGCTTAAGGCCAACCGCACATGTCCAGTGGCCCGCTCACCGGGCTGAATGTCGTCGAGCTCGCCGGCATCGGTCCCGCGCCCTACGCCGCCATGCTCCTCGCCGACATGGGCGCCGACGTCATCCGGGTCGACCGACCCGACGGACCGGCCCCGGAATATCCACCCAACCCGGTGCTCGACCGGGGCCGGCGGTCGATCGCGCTCGACCTGAAGGCACCCGAGGGCGTCGACCTGTTCATGCGCCTGGTCGCCCGGGCCGACGTGCTGGTGGAGAGCTACCGGCCGGGTGTCGCCGAGCGGCTCGGCATCGGTCCGGTGCCCTGCCTCGCGGTGCGACCCGGGCTGGTCTACGCCCGGATGAGCGGGTGGGGGCAGACCGGTCCGTTGGCCGGTGCCGCCGGGCACGACATCAACTACATCAGCCTGACCGGCGCGCTGGCCGCCCTCGGCCGGGCCGGCGGGCCGCCCCAGCCGCCGATGAACCTGGTCGGCGACTTCGGCGGCGGTGCGCTGTTCCTGGTCTACGGGATCATGTGCGCGCTCTGGGCCGGCGGCGGCCGGGTGGTCGACGCCAACGTGCACGACGGCACCACCTCGCTGCTCGCGATGGTGCAGGGCTTCCGCGCGGCCGGCCTCTGGTCCGACCGGCGGGGCACCAACCTGATCGACACCGGCTGCCCGTACTACGACGTCTACCGGTGCGCGGACGGCGGCTACGTGGCGGTCGGTGCGATCGAGCGCCGGTTCTTCGTCAACCTACTGACCGGGCTGGGGCTGGCCGACGACGCCGACCTGGTGGCCGCGCACCGCGACCCGTCGTCCTGGCCCGCGCTGCGGGCGGCCCTGACCGCCGCGTTCGCCGGCGCGACCCGTGACGAGTGGGCCGAGCGGTTCGCCGGCCGCGACGCGTGCGTGACGCCGGTGCTGGAGCTGGCCGAGGCGCCCGCCGCGCCGCAGGCGGCCGCCCGTGACCTCTACGCGCCCGTCACCGGGCACCCCGGCGCGGTGCAGGTGACGCCGACGCCGCGGTTCACCACGGACCCGGGCGCCGACCCGGTCGCGCCGGCCATGCCGGCCCCGGCCCCGCAGCCCGGCGAGCACACGGCGGCCATCCTCGCCGAGCTCGGCGTGTCTGACGAGGAGTGCGTGACGTTGTTCGGTGCTGGCGTGGTGGCTAGCTGAGCTGGTGCAGGCCCTGGAGGGCGAGCACGTAGCCGTACACGCCGAAGCCGACCACGATGCCGCGGGCCACGGGCGAGATGAACGAGTGGTGCCGGAACTCCTCGCGGGCGTGCACGTTGGAGATGTGCACCTCGATCACCGGCAGGCTGGCGCCCTCGATCGCGTCGTGCAGGGCGATCGAGGTGTGCGTGTAGGCGCCCGCGTTGAGCACCGCGCCGAGGCACTCGCCGGCCGCCACGCGGGCGCCCGCCTCCTGCACCCAGTCGACGAGCTGTCCCTCGTGGTTGGACTGGAGGAACTCGAGCTCCAGCCCGAGCTTGCCGGCCTCCTCGCGGCACAGGTCCTCGACGTCGGCGAGCGTGGTGCTGCCGTAGACCTCGGGGCGCCGGGTGCCCAGCAGGTTGAGGTTGGGTCCGTTGAGGACGTAGACCGAGGTCATCAACGGCCGCCGGGGTTGTGCCAGGAGCGGCCGTCGCGGGCCAGGAGCTGGTCGGCCTCGTCCGGGCCCCAGGACGCCGCCTCGTACAGCGGGATCCGGCCCCGGCTGTTGGCCCAGTGCTCGATGATCGGGTCGACGATCCGCCAGCTCTGCAGCACCTCGTCGGAGCGGATGAACAGCGTCGGGTCGCCGATGAGCGCGTCGAGCAGCAGTCGCTCGTAGGCCTCGGGCGACTCCTCGCGGAACGTCGACTCGTAGGAGAACTCCATCGTCGCCGTGCGGACCCGGAACGAGTGGCCCGGCACCTTGGCGCCGAACCGCAGCGTGATGCCCTCGTCGGGCTGGATGCGCAGGATCAGCGCGTCGGGCTGCAGCCCGGTCACCTGGGCGGCGCTGATCGGCAGGTGCGGCGGCCGGGTGAACTGGAGGACCACCTCGGTGACCCGGCGCGGGAGCCGCTTGCCGGTGCGTACGTAGAACGGCACGCCCGCCCAGCGCCAGTTGTCGACGTTCAAGCGCATCGCGGCGTACGTCTCGGTCCGGGACAGCGGGTCGACGCCCTGCTCGTCGCGGTAGCCCGGCATCAGGTCGCCGCTCGTGCCGCCCCGGGTGTACTGCCCGCGGACCGCGATCTGGTCGATGTCGCCGTCGGCCGGGTGCCGGATCGACTGGAGCAGCTTGACCTTCTCGTTGCGCAGCGCTTCCGGCGCGAACGACGCCGGCGGCTCCATCAGGGCCAGCGCGAGCACCTGGAGCACGTGGTTCTGCACGATGTCGCGCATCGCGCCGGCGTGCTCGTAGAACCCGCCGCGGGTGCCGACGCCCAGCGTCTCGGCCACCGTGATCTGCACCTGGTCGATCCACGTGCGGTTCCAGATCGGCTGGAAGATCGTGTTGGCGAACCGCAGCGCCATCACGTTCTGCACGGTGTCCTTGCCGAGGTAGTGGTCGATCCGGAAGACCTGGTCCTCCTCGAACCCCGCGTGGATGCGGTGGTCGAGGTCGCGGGCACTGGCCTCGTCGTGGCCGTACGGCTTCTCGATCACGAGGCGGGCCGAGCCGTCCGGCGAGCCGGGCTGGTTGAGCCCCGCGGCGGCCAGGTTCTCGATGATCGGCACGAACGCCTGCGGCGGCGTGGCCAGGTAGAACAGCCGGTTGCCGGCGGTGCCCGCGTCCCGGTCGAAGCTGTCGAGCAGCTCACGCAGGTGCGCGTACGTCTGCGGGTCGTCGTAGGCGCCGCTGACGTAGCGCATGGTCTCCACCAGGCCCGGAGCCTCGGCGGCGGGACCGGCGGGGAAGCGCTGGCGGAACTCGTCGTCGCTCAGGTGGCTGCGGGCCACGCCGACCAGTCGGAACTCCTCGGGGAGCCGCTTGTACTGCGCGAGTCTGGCCAGCGCGGGCATCAGCTTGCGTTCGGTCAGGTCGCCGGACGCGCCGAAGATCACCACGACACCGGGTGGCGCCTTGCGGTCGTCGCCGCCGTCTCCGTTGATCCGGATCTCGCTGGCCGGGCCAAGGTCGCCGTTCATGCGTACCCCTCGTGTCGCGCGGTCGTCGGGCTTCGCCGCCGTTGGCGCCCCGCAGAACGCTACCGGCCCTCGCGCCCCAATCGGAGCGGCGCGCGCCGATGTGGGACGGACGCCTCTTACGACCGTATCGCTTCCGCCGGAACTCGCCGGAAACGGCGGGTTATCGGCCGGTTTACTCCGGATCTGAGACGTCGGCGATCGTCGCGCCGAGCGCGCGCAGGGCGGTATCGGCATCGACGGCCACCGCGACTCCGTGCTCGCCCGCGCCCAGCGTGATCTCCCGACCGGCCATCCGCTCGTCGGCGACCACCGGCCACGGTGCCAGCGACCCGAACGGGGTGATGGTGCCGCGCTCGTAGCCGGTGGCGTCGAAGGCGGTCGCGGCATCGGGCATGGACAGCCGGCTGACCCCGAGCAGCGTGCGCAGCTTGGGCCAGGAGATCACCCGGTCACCCGGCACCAGGACGAAGAGGTAGTCGCCCTCGCCCCGGCGGACCACGATCGTCTTCACCACGTCCGGGATCTCCACGCCGCGGGCGGCGGCGGCCTCGGCGAGGCTGCGCACCGGGCCGTGGTTGACGACCCGGTGCGCCACACCGGCGTTTTCGAGCGCTTCGACCGCGCGACCACTCATGTGGCCAAGGTTATGACCTTGCCACCGCGTTGGCGTGGATCGCCTCGTTGAGGAACCGCGCCATTCCCGGCTTCAGGTTCTCGTAGAACGCCGTGAAGCGTGGATCCGCGACGTACATGTCGGCCAGCCCGGTGTGGATCTCGTACGTGCACTCGTAGAACCATTGGCTGATCTGCTGCCGGTGCTCCTCGGCCAGGTCCATCGCCGCCCGCCCCTCGGCCGGCTGCCCGCTGTCCATCACGGCGGCGAACCGGCGGCCCCAGTCCTCGCTCTCGGAGCGGAACCGCAGCCAGTCGTCCTTGCTGTAGCGGCCGGTCCGGCGCTGTGACTCGGCGTACGCGTCCGTGCCTCCCCACCGTTCCTCGGCCTCGTCGGCGTGACGCTCCGGGTCGACGTCGCCGAACACCTCGAAGCGCTCCTCCGGGGTCAGGTTCACACCCACCTTCTGTGCCTCCATCGCGAACTCGATGGCGGTCGCCATCTCCGTCAGTTTCTTGATCCGCTCCAGCAGCAGCCGGTGCTGCCGGCGGAAGTGCTCCCGCGGGTCGGCCGTGTCCAGCAGCACCGCGATCTCGTCCAGGCCGAAGCCCAGCTCGCGGTAGAACCGGATCTGCTGCAACCGCTCCAGGTCGGCGTCGGTGTAGACGCGGTAGCCGGCCGAGGTCCGCTCGCCGGGCACCAGCAGCCCGATGTCGTCGTAGTGGTGCAACGTGCGCACCGTGACACCGGCCAACGCCGCGACCCGGCTCACCGGGTAACCCATCCGGGCTCACCCCCTCTCAGAGACCCACGAAACACCCTGCCGTCGCGTGAGGGTCAAGTTTTTCGCCCGGGTCGCCGCGACACCGGCCAGGCAGAGCAGGCCGCCGCCGAGCGCGAGCGCCGCCGGCACCTCGCCGAGCAGGGCCCAGGCCAGGACCACCACCAGCGGGGGTACGAGGTACGTGGTGGCACCCAGCTTGCCGGCGCCGGTGTGGGCCAGCGCGTACGCCCAGGTGGTGAACGCCAGCGCCGTCGGCCCGGCGCCGAGGTAGACGAGCCAGCCGATGGTCGCGGGTGCGGTCGCGTCGGCGACGAGTTGGCCGGCGAACGGCAGGCAGGCGACGGCGCCGACGACGGTGGCCAGGAACGTGACGGCGAGGGGGTCGGAGCCGGCCAGCAGCGGCTTCTGTGCGACCACCCCGACGGCGTAGCCGACCGCGGCGACCAGGCAGAGCACGACGCCCCACGGGTCGGCACGCGCGTCGCCGGCGGCCGCGACACCGATCAGGACGGTGCCCGCGAACGCCGTGCCCAGCCCGAGCAGCAGCGTGCGCGGGAAGCCCTCGCCGAGGAACAGCCCGGCCAGGACGGCGATCAGCACCGGCCCGAGGTTGACCACCATCGCGGCGGTGCCGGCGTCGACCCGGCGTTCGGCGGCGTTCAGGGCCACGTTGTACACGCCGAGCCAGGCGACGCCGCAGAGCACCAGGCGCGGCCAGGCGCCGCGGTCCGGCCAGCGTGGCCGGCGGACCGCGACCAGTGCGCCGAGCAGGACCGCGGCGACCAGCAGCCGGCCGAGCGCGAGCGCGCCGGGGCGCACGTCGGCGCCGACGTGCCGGATGGCGACGAACGCCGAGGCCCAGAGGAGGACGGTGGTGGCGATGGCGGCAGCGATTTTCACGCCGTCAACCTAGGTCCGGGACCTTTCGGCGCCGGCCGAAACGTAGGTGGCCTCCTCGTACCCGCCGATGACCGTGAAACCGATTCGGCGGTACGCGGCGACGGCGGGTGCGTTGTCGGCCTTGACGTTGAGGGTGATGACGTCGGTCGTCTCGCGCAGCCGGTGGCACAGCGCGGCGGTGACCCGCTGGGCGAGGCCCTGGCCCCGGTGGGCCGGGTCGGTGGTGACGTTGCCGATCGCGCTGACCCGGTAGACCGGCGACCAGACGTGCACGCCGGCCACCGCGACGAGCTTTCCCGCGCGGCGGAGGCCGACGTACTGGCCGGTCTCCAGCATCCGCTCGTCGAACCAGTTGCCGGGGTACGCCCGCGCGTACAGCGTCTCTAGCTCGGCCAGGTCGGCCTGTCCCAGCGGCTCGCCCTCCGCGGGACTCTCGGGTGCGCCCCGCAGCACCATCTTGTGGTGCGGGCCGCCGTCGTGCGTGCGGGTGTACGCCGGGGTCAGCGCGCTGCCTGCGCCGGGGGAGAGGTGGGCGTAGACCGTGCGCGGCAGCAGCGGGACGAGCCGGGTGAGCAGGTCGCGCAGCGGCTCGTCCGGGCCGAACGCGAGCAGGGTCGGCGTCGGCTGGCCGTGGTAGATCAGGGCGACCGTCTCGCCGTGCGCGTACCAGGTCGTGAACGGCCAGAAGAAGTCGTCGAGGTCGCCTAGCTGGTACGCGTGCAGAGCAGGGTCCTTGCGGAGCAACGCGGCAAGCTCGGCGCGGTCGTGGACGCTGCGCAACATGGCCGCGATCGTGTCACAGGGTTCGCCCCTGGCCTGCTCACGGTGCTAATTTGCGGCGCGTGATGTCGGCAGAGCCACCCGCGGAGCCACCCAGGCCGGCGCCCGCGCGCGGGCTGCTCGTGTTCGGTGTGCTGTTCGCGGTGGTCATCCTCGTGGCGGCGGTGGTCGGCGCGGCGGTCGCCCTGCGCGGTGCGGACGCGTCGTCGTCCGGCGGCGAGGTCTCGGCGGGCAAGCTGGCGGTCGGCCACTGCGTCGACGGGCTGCGGGAGAGCGACGACGTCGCCGCGCTGCCGGTGCTGCCGTGCGAGCGGCCGCACGAGGGCGAGGTCTTCGCGATCGTCGTGCTGCCGGCCGGGCCGTACCCGGGTGCCGAGAAGTTGGGTCTACAGGCTCGGCAGGAGTGCCTGGCACAGTTCGAGGACTACGCGCCGTCGTCCGTCGCCGATGACAAGGTCGAGCTGTTCTACCTGCACCCGACCGAGCTCTCCTGGACGGCCGGCGACCGCGGGGTCACCTGCGTCGCCACCGACCCGACGACCAAGCGCACCGGCTCGCTCAAAGGGTGAGCACGACCGCTGCCGCACCGGAGCCGATCAGGGCGACGGCCCACACGAGGTCGAGGTTGACCCAGGCCTTGCGCAGCACCTCGAGCCCGAGCACCCGGTAGACCAGCAGGCCGATCACGCCGGCCACGGTCACCATCGCGACGGTGTGGACGGTGGTCGCCGCGAGTCCCTGCCAGAGCAGGGCGCTCGGGTCGGACGGCGCGTGCAGGGCGTGGTCCTGGTGCACGCCGGGCGGCGGGTTGGCCACGAGCACCGGCACCAGCATCAGCCCGGCGCCGTGCACCGAGGACATCAGGAACGACCAGCCGGTGAGCTGCCACGGCGTGAGCCGCATGCCGGCCCAGGTGAAGTGCCGGCGGGACAGCGCACGCCACAGCCCGAAGCCGACCATCACCAGCCCGCCGGCGATGGCGACCACCCGGGTCGCCAGCACCGACCGCAGACCCTCGACCAGCGCGGCCACGGCGAACACCGACAGCGCGTGCCCGGCCGCGATCGGCACCAGCGAGCGGAGCACCGCCAGCGCCGAACGCTCCTGAAGGCCGATGGCCACGGCGAACAGCCACCCCATGCCGGGGTTGAGGCCGTGGAACGCGCCGAGGCCGGCGAGGGTCGCGATTTCCAGCCAACTCACGGGAAGCAGTATGAGTCCGATGAGGCGTCGCCGCCCTGCAGCCTTGTCTGGTGCACGCGGCGACCCCGGAACTCGTCGCCGTGCGGGAAGAAGCGGGGGTCGGGGGTGAGGCCGCCGTTGTCGAGGTCGACGTCGAGGCGGGCCGCCCAGGCGCCGACACCGTCCGGGTAGAACTGGTCGTCCCAGGCGCCGTAGAGCGAGTTGGTGATGTAGACCCGGCGCCCGTCGCGGGACACCTCGACCATCTGCGGGCCGCCGGCCAGCGCGAGGTCCGGCGCGGCCGGGTGGGCGGCCTTGGTGACGATGCCGCCGAGCCGCACCTCGCCGGTCAGCCGGGGTGCGAACGGGTCGGACACGTCGTACTGCAGGAGCTTGCCGATGCCCCACGCGGAGACGTAGAGGTAGCGGTCGTCGACCGACAGGTCGATGTCGGTGACCAGCGGCGGCACGGCGCCGAACGGCTGGAGGATCGGCGGCAGGTCGGCCGCGTCCGCCGGCTCGGCGGGGATCTCGATCACCTTGCGGACGGCGAAGTCGCCGGTCTCGTCCCGGTGCCAGAGCCAGACGGAGGCCGACAGGTCCTCGACGCTGACCACCACGCCGACGAAGCCGTATTCCTTGGTCGGGTCGTGCGCGGGCCGCAGCTCCAGCGCCATCTGGTGCTGGTCGCCGAGGTCGAGCGTCTGGAGATGGCGGCGCTTGCGCAGGTCGAAGAAGTGGATCGAGTGGCCGTATTTCCGGCCCAGCAGCAGCTCCCCGACCAGCCCGTCCTCGATCATCGACGGGGTGCCCCACTCGCTGGTCACCACCACGTCGCGGGTCAGGTGCCACCAGAAGTCGTACCCGAAATATTGTGGCCCGCGGTCGATCTCCCAGGCGCCCAGCACATCGAACGAGTCGTGGTCGAGCAGCGCGATGCCGCCGGGTCCCTCGGCGCCGTCGGCCCCGCCCAGGTTGGAGACGTAGATCCCCTCGGGGCCGCAGTGCACGGTGTGCGGCCGGGAGTAGCCGGCCTTGGCCAGCTCCGCGGGCTCGATGGTGCGGACGATCGACGGCGCCTTCGGGTTGTCCTTGGTGTCGAGCACGTAGATCCGCGAGGACCGCAGCCCCGGCACGATCAGGTAGCGGCGCTCGACGTGCGGGTGCGGCGACGACGGGCACAGCGCGCTGCTGCACGCGTTCCAGCCGAAGTGGTGCAGCTCGTCGCCGCGGTGCGGCAGGTCGGTCCAGCCGACGACACGCCCGTAGCTGTCGGAGGTCTCGTCGACGTCGAGCACGGCGATCGCGTCCGGCTGCTCGGCCGACCGGTCGAACGCGGCGACGTAGGCCAGCTTCTCGGCGGGTGCGGACACCGCCTGGCGCGGCGAGGGATAGAAGGTCGGGTCCGGCTTCCACAACGGCATCGCGGCACTCCTTTGCCTGATTCCGACAGTAACCTACAATACCTATAGGATTTGAGGGGCGGCGATGGCTTATGAAAACCCTGATCATCGGTGGTGGCCCCGCCGGGGCACTGGCCGCGTTGGCCGTCAACCGACACAGTGGACGCGCGGTGACCGTCGTCGACCCGTCTCCCGAACTGGGACCGGGCTCAGCGTATGCCACCCGGGAACCCCGGCATCTGCTCAACTCACGCGCCGGGGCGATGTCGGTCGATCCGGACGATCCGGGTGACTTCGCCGCCTGGGCCCGATGTCGCCCGGACGAGTTCCTGCCCCGAGCGCTCTACGGCCGCTACCTCGCGGACCGGATCGGCGCGGTGCCACACCTCGCGCATCGTGCCCTGCGGGTCCGACCGGTCGGCCCCGCCGGCTGGGCGGTCGAGCTCAGCGACGGCACGACCCGATGGGCGTCCGACGTCGTCCTGGCGGTCGGCCCGCCACCGCCGGTCTTCCCGGCGGCGGCGTCGGTCGCGGTGCGCCGGGCGCCCGGCTACGTCGCGGTGCCCTGGTCGCCGGGCGCGCTGGACGGCGTCGCGGCCACGGACCGGGTGCTGCTGCTCGGCACCGGCCTGACCGCCGTCGACGCGGTGCTCACCCTGCTGGCCCGAGGTCACCGGGGCCAGATCGTCGCCGTCTCCCGGCACGGCCTGCTGCCCCAGGCGCACACCGACCTGCCGGGCGCCCCCTTGGGGGTCGACGCGACCGGGCTGCGCGAGCTCCTGCGGGTGCTGCGCGGCAGTCCTGACTGGCGGGCCAGCGTGGACGCGCTGCGCCCGCGGGTCGACCAGGTCTGGTCCGGGCTGACCCTCGACGAGCAGCAGCGGTTCCTGCGCCACCTGGCGCGCTACTGGGAGGTGCACCGACACCGCTGCGCGCCGGAGGTGGCGGCCGCCGTCGCCGGTGCCCGGGCGGGCGGCGCCCTGGAGGTGATCGCGACCCGGCTGACAGCGATCCGCACCGCTCCCCGCGGTTTCGAGGTGGCCATGCCCGGCCCCCGGACCTTCGACGCGGTCGTCAACTGCACCGGGCCGGGCCACCCGGCGGGCATCCCGCTGGTGCGCTCCCTGGTCGCCGACGGGCTGGCTCGGGCGGACCCGCTGGCGCTCGGCATCGACGTCGACGACGCCGGCCGCCCGATCGGCCGGGACGGCCGGCCGACCGAGGGCCTGCACGTGCTGGGCAGCCTGCGTCGCGGCCGCTGGTGGGAGACGACCGCGATCCCGGAGATCCGCGCGCAGGCGTACGCCGTCGCGACCCGCCTGGCGAGCGCACCGGCCCAGCGCGCCGCCTGACCTCCGCACGGTCAGTGATCGACATGCATGAGTTGCGTCACATCGAACGATGTCGTGATCTCTGTATTCTTCGATCTCCTGACCATGGAGGAAGGTCCACATGCGAATCCTGGAACGAACCGGTCGGCGGTGGGCGCTGGTCGCCGGCGCGAGTGTGGTCGCACTGCTGGCCGCCGGCCTGGTGAGCCCCACGCCGGCGCGGGCGTCGGCGGCGCAGGGCGTCATCTCCGGCTCCGGCGCGGTGACCGACGACTTCGGCGACGAGGCGACGCTCAGCCGCACCGGGCCGTGGCGGCGCAGCACCGCCGTCGCACTGTGGCAGACGATCCTCGCTGCCGAGGGCTTCATCGACAACGAGGGCATCGACTGTGAGTTCGGGCCCGGCACCGAGGCCGGCACGAAGAGCTTCCAACGCCGGTACGGGCTCGGCGCCGACGGCATCGTCGGTCCGAACACCTGGAGCAAGGCCGACAACTACCTGGTCAACGACTACGACACCGTCGGCTACGAACACGTCGCCTACAACTCGCCCAATCGCGTGCAGGAACTCGGTTTCCGGCGCCTGGGCAACGGCTACTACGCGGTCTTCCTGTGGGGCGGCGGCGCTGTCGACGCGGAGGCGTGGAACACCAAGGCATCGCCGTACTGCTAGGGGATTGCCCGGGACATCGATCCATCGTTATCCTATCAACCCGATAGGATAAGGAGGGAGAGATGCCATGAGCAGACCTACGCGGATCAGCGAGGACTGGGCGGCCACTGTGGTCGGTCTCGTGCTGCTGGTCCTGATCCTGACCGGTGTGATCAGTCGCGGGATCCTGCAGTGACCACGGTCAACGAGACCGAGGCGCTGGTCCCGGCCGAGCAGACCGAGCGGAAGGTCGACTGGGCGTGGGTGGGCGCCGGCCTCGTGGTGGTGCTCGCCCTCGCCTGGCTCACCAAGTATCTGGACAAGAACGTGCCCGCCTGGCTCGCCGACACCAGCCTCAAACGGGTCGCGAAGTCGGTCGAATACCCCGTCTACGCGATCGTGATCGGCCTGCTCGGC
This sequence comes from Asanoa ishikariensis, assembly GCF_900107455.1. GTDB lineage: Bacteria > Actinomycetota > Actinomycetes > Mycobacteriales > Micromonosporaceae > Asanoa > Asanoa ishikariensis. The sequence goes on from NZ_FNQB01000001.1 coordinate 2,494,165, forward strand.
AACGCGGTGCTGACCGCGACCGGAGTCCGCGACCGGCTCGCGCCCGCCTTCCGCACCGAGTTCTTCATCAAGACCGGCCTCGTCCTGCTCGGTGTCTCGATCAACCTGTCGCTGCTGGTCACGGCGGCCGGCCCGGCGATCGTCCAGGCGCTGCTGCTGATCTCCGGCGTCTTCCTGTTCACCTGGTGGCTCGGCGGCAAGCTCGGCCTCGACGACAAGCTCCGCGCGCTGCTCGCCTCGGCGGTGTCGATCTGCGGAGTCAGCGCGGCGATCGCCGCCGCCGGTGCGGTGAAGGCCAAGCGCGAACAACTGGCGTACGCGGCCAGCCTGGTCATCCTGTTCGCGCTCCCGTCGATCTTCCTGCTGCCGTGGCTGGCGGGCGTGTTCGGGCTCTCCGACGCGGTGGCCGGCGCCTGGATCGGCGGCAACATCGACACCACCGCGGCCGTCACCGCCGCCGGCACGCTGGCCGGTGAGGACGCGCTGAAGATCGCGACGATCGTGAAGGTCACCCAGAACGCGCTGATCGGCATCGTGGCCGTCGCGCTGACCGCGTGGTTCGCGTTCAAGGTGGAGCGCACGGCCGACTCCGCCCGGCCCGGCGCGGGTGAGCTCTGGCGGCGGTTCCCGAAGTTCGTGCTCGGCTTCGTCGCCGCGTCGGTGCTCGGCACCTGGTTCGCCAACACGGTCAGCGCCGCCGACAACAGCGCGGCCCAGGCCGTCGCGACGAACTTCCGCACCTGGTTCCTGATCCTGGCGTTCGTCAGCATCGGCCTGGAGTTCCGGCTGACCGCGCTGCGCGAGGCGGGGTGGCGGCCCATCGCGGTGTTCGCCAGCGCGACGGTGGTCAACATCGTTCTGGCCCTCGCCCTGGCCGCGTTGCTGTTCTCCGACTTCACCGTCTGACCCATGACGGGGCCCCGATCCAGGGGCCCCGTCAGTTGTCCGTCGGCCAGGTCGTGATGCGCTCCACGGTCTCCGTCACCGTAAGGGCGGCGAGCACCGCGTCGGCGTCGGCTACCTCGTAACCCTGGTACGCCTTGCCGATCCGGACGCTGACCTCCAGGTGCGCCACCCCGCGCAGCGCCACCTCGTCGCGGCCGGGGTAGAGGAACGCGGGCCGGCCGCCGACCGTGTGGTTGCCGCTGCGGTCTGTGCGGCCGCGCGAGTACTGCGCCTGCACCTCCATCCGCGCGCCGTCGGCGCCCCGCAGGATGACTCCGCCGTGCGCGTACACGCGGTCGATGAAGCCCAGGTAGGCGGTGACCGGCACACTCCCCGGCGGGCGGTGCCCGAGTCGGAACGGCAGGACAAGTTGTTGCGTGCGGTCCAGATCGACGACGGCCGCGACCCGCGCGGCGTACGCCGGATCCTTGGCCTGGATGCGCAACCAGAGCCCGGGCACCGGCTGCGAGCGCACCACCGCACCGCCGTCGGACTGCCTTTCCGCCGCGTCGACGGCCGCCTGTGAGCGCCCGATGGTCACGGAGACGAGGGCGTCGTCGATCTCCGCCTCGAGCTGCTCGTAACCGGCCGCGCTGGTCCAGTTGTGGAACCTCGCGCCGGCCTCGATCGCGGGCGCCGCGAAGTGGATCAGCCGAGGGTCCGTGCCCACGGCGGCCGGGTCGGCCTCGGCACCCGGCGCTGAGACGGCCGGCAGGGCGACGGCCGGGGGAGTCCGCCCGCCGACCTCCAGCCCGGCGCCGCCGCGCAGCGACGAGATCGCGACCGTGCCACCGGCCGCGACGACCAGAGCGACCGCCGCCGCGCCCCACAGCGTGGCCCGGCGCCGGCGCCGATAGCTCCGCCCGCGCCCCACGGCCCGCGAGATCAGCGCGTCACGGTCGACCTCGCCGGCCGCGTGCCGGTCGAGGGTGGTCCGGATGAGCTCGTCCAGGTCCGGCATCGGTCCGCCCCTCATTCCGTCTTCAACAGGGTCTGCCGCAGCGTCTGGGTCGCGCGCAACGCGTGGGTGCGCACCGTCGACGCCGAGCAGCCCAGGATCGTCGCGATGGTCGCGTCGTCGAGGTCCTCGTAGTAGCGCAGCGCCAGCACCGCCCGCTGTTGTCGGGGCAGCTCCAGCAGCAGTCGCCACAGGGCGTCCCACTCGGCGACCGCGGTGCCGACGTCGTGGACCGGCCCGCGCCGGTCGGCGGCGTCGGCGATCGCCTCGTGCGGAGTCGGTCGCTCGTGGTTCGCGCTCCTGCGCCACCACGACGCGTTGGCGTTGACGAGCATGCGCCGCAGGTAGACCTCGGGCCGCTCCATCCGGCTGATCGACCGCCACCGCACGAACGCCTGGCCCAACACCTCCTGCACCAGATCGTCGGCCCGGTCGCGGTCGCCCGTCAGCAGCCGGGCCAACCGCACGAGCGCGGGGCCACGCGTGCCGACGTACTCCTCGAACGTCATCCACAACCTCCTCACCGACCAGACGCTTTCAGCGGCGTCCGGTGTCCACAAGGCGGTCGGGGAATTACCAATTCCCTACTTAATCGATAGGATTACCGCATGCGCTTCCACTGGTTCCTGCCCACCACCGGCGACGGCCACCAGGTCCGCCCGGCGACCACGACGACCGGCACCGACCCCCGCCGAGGTCCGGCGCGCGCGGCGACTCTCGGCTATCTCACCCAGGTGGCCCGGGCCGCGGAGGACAGCGGGTTCGGCGCGCTGCTCACGCCCGTCGGCGCGGGTTGCCCGGATCCGCTCGTGGTGTGCACCGCCCTCGCACAGCACACCCAGCGGATCAAGCTGCTGGTCGCGTTCCGGCCCGGGTTCACGCTGCCGACCGTCTTCGCCCAGCAGACCCAGGCGTTCCAGGCGCTCACCGGAGACCGGTTGCTGCTCAACGCCGTCACCGGTGGGGATCCGCAGGAGCAGCGCGGCTACGGCGACTTCCTGGACCACGACGCGCGGTACGCCCGCACCGCCGAGTACCTGCGCGTGCTGCGCGGCTCCTGGGCGGGCGCCCCGTTCGACTTCGCCGGCACGCACTACCGGGTCGAGGGTGGCGGCCTGGAGGAGCCGCTGGCCGCCCAGCCCGAGATCTACTTCGGCGGCGCCTCTCCGGCGGCCGAGAAGGTGGCAGCTGCGCACGCCGACGTCTACCTGATGTGGGGCGAGCCGCCGGCCGCGATCGCCGCGCGGGTCGACCGGATCCGGGCGGCCGCCGCGGCGGAGGGTCGCACTCTCCGGCTCGGCATCCGGTTGCACGTGATCGCCCGCGACACCTCCGAGGAGGCGTGGGGCGAGACCGGGCGGCTGCTGGCCCAGATGAAGCCCGAGCAGATCGCCGCCGCGCAGGCCCGGTTCGCCCGGATGGACTCGGTCGGCCAGCAGCGGATGGCCGGCCTCCACAACGGACACTCGACCGACCTGGAGATCGCGCCGAACTTGTGGGCCGGCGTCGGCCTGATCCGCGAGGGCGCCGGCACCGCGCTGGTGGGCAGCTACGCCGAGGTCGCCGACCGGATCCGGGAGTACGCCGCCCTCGGCGTCGACGAGTTCATCCTGTCGGGCTGGCCGCACCTCGAGGAGGCCTACCGGGTGGGTGAGTTCCTGCTGCCCCGGCTGGCCTCCGTGGCGGTGCCGGCCTGAGCGGGGTCGGCGAGGCTGGTCCGATCGACGACGTCGGCGGCGAGTTACTTGCCGATGGACATTATTTGGGCTTAGCCGTCCCTTAAGTTTTCCTGTGCCGATTGATTAGGCCCGCTGCCAGGCACGTTGCCCGGTGGGGCACGGTGGGTGACGCCGGCAGACATCGAAGCAGCGTGCTGCGCTGACCGCCCGGTCCGGTGCGGTCCGGACCGCCTTAAGTCACTGGATCATGGGCCGCGAAACAGCCCTTGAGCAGGCCATCCGCGTGCCTTAGCTTCCGTGACGACCCTTCGACACCCAACCGCCGCCGCGGACGACCGTGGCGCACTCGCGAGAAGCGGGAACCGCACATGGCCAACCGGAACACGCCGCCCGACAGGCCGGGCGACGACGGCCGTTGGGACGGCCGGCCGCACCCCACCACGGACAGGTACCGGTCGCGGCCCGCCACCATGCAGCAGCGGGGGCCGCGCTGGGTGGGGCCGGACGGCGGTGTCGACATCGACTCGGTCGCCGGGCTGCCGGAGATCTACGACGAGGACGAGGACGACTCCGGCCCCGACAAGGGACGGCGGCGGGCGCTGCTGGCCCTCGGTGGCGCGGTCGCGCTGGCCGGTGGCGGCGCCGCGCTGAGCTTCACCTCGCAGGGCCAGGACCTGCTCGACAAGCTGCTCGGCGACGGCGGGGTGGACACCACGGCCGAGCAGCTCAACAACGCGATCTCGAACTCGCCGGCCCAGCAGCAGCCGAGCCAGGTGCGCACCTACACCGAGCAGAACGAGTCCTACATGGGCTCGCGGGCCGGCAACGAGCTACGCAAGAACGCTCCGGCCACCGGGCGCGCCTACTCCTCGCCGAGCGCCGCCGCGGCCAACACGAAGGTGACCGTCAAGACGGTCCTCGCCAAGGACCCGATCCGGCACCTGGCCAGCCGGGCGACGTTCGGGCCGACGCCCAAGGTGCTCAGTGACATCCGCCGGCTCGGCATCGACGGGTGGATCCGGGCCCAGCTCGCGCCGGACAAGATCGCGCCGACCCCGGGCGAGCTCAAGCTCGCCGAGCTCAGCACGCTGACCATGTCCATCCCGCAGCTCCGGGCCAACCGGGAGGCGCTCAACCAGAAGGGCACCCAGGCCGACCAGGAGGTCGTCGACGCCGCGGTCGGTCGGATGATCTTCTCGGAGCGGCAGCTCTTCGAGGTCATGGTCGACTTCTGGAACGACTTCCTGCACGTCGGGCCGTTCTTCGACGGTTCCGACATGGTGCGGTCGAGCTTCGACCGGGACGTGATCCGCAAGCACGCGCTCGGCAACTACCCGGAGATGCTGGTGGCAGCCAACCGCCACCCGGCGCTGCTGATCTACCTCAACCAGAACCAGTCCTCGAAGGACAACGTCAACGAGAACCTGGCCCGGGAGAACCTGGAGCTGTACTCGGTCGGCGTCGACGGCGGCTACACGGAGAAGGACGTCAAGCAGGCCGCGCTGCTGCAGACCGGCCGGGGCGTGCGCGAGGACCAGTACGTGTACCAGCCCGAGCGGCACCACGTCGGGCCGGTCAAGATCATGGGCTTCAGCCACCCGAACTCGACCGCGGACGGCGGTGAGGCGGCGAGCGACGCGTACTTCCGGTTCCTCGGCCTGCACCCGTCGACCGCGCGCTACGTCGCCATGAACCTGGCCACGCGGTTCGTCTCCGACGCGCCGCCGAAGTCGCTGATCGACCGGCTGGCCAAGACCTACCTGACGCACAGCGGTGCGATCAAGCCCGTGCTGATGACGATGTTCAGCTCGTCGGAGTTCTGGGCCGCGGTCGGCCAGAAGGTGCGCCGGCCGATGGAGTACCTGACCGCCACGTACCGCACGCTGGGCGTCTCGCCCGTTCCCAGCCCCGGCTTCCAGCAGGGCAACCGCGACCGCACCCCGTTCGCGGAGGGGCTGCGGCAGATCCGCAACAAGATGGACGAGCTCGGCCAGTTCCCGACCGGCCAGGCGACGCCCAACGGCTACCCCGACGTCTTCGTCGCCTGGACCTCGGCCGGCACAATGATCAACGGCTGGAACGAGGCGCTCGACATCGTCAACGGCAACCGCCGGATGTTCTCGTACCTGAAGCCCGAGCGCTTCGCCGGTGCGAACCCGCCGGACACCGCCGGCGCCTACGTCGACGCGCTGTCCAAGCGCCTCGTGCACCAGAAGCTCAGCGCCAAGGAGAAGGCGGCGATCCTCAGCATCGCCGGCGTCACCGCCAACACCAAGGTCGACGCGTCGTTCAACGGCGCGCTGACGTCCGTCGTGCGGGCGCTGCTCGCATCCCCGCAGCACCACCTCCGGTGAGTCCCTTGGAGAGCAGCGTGTCCACTTTTCCGATCCACCCGGACTGCCCCGACCTGGCGCGGCTGGCCGACAACCCGGTCGACGCCGTGCTGCGCGCGGAAGCGGCGGCCGTCACGGCCGAGGACACGGCCGAGCGCGACCGGCTGCAGGACCTCAACGAGCTGGAGGAGGCGCAGCAGGACGGCCGCGGCGTCACCCGGCGGAGGTTCGTCACGGGCGCGGCCGCGACCGCCACCGCACTGGCCACGACGCAGTTCATCTCGACCCGGGCGTCGTTCGCGGCGACCAAGACCGGCACGCTGATCCACGTCTTCCTCTACGGCGGGCTGGACGGCCTGGCCATGATCGCGCCGGCCGACGACCCGGTGCTGGCCAAGGTCCGCCCGGACCAGCTCATCCCCGAGAACGGCGGCATCGCGCTCCAGCGCGGGTTCCGGCTCAGCGGCTCGTTCGCGCCGCTGAAGAAATATCTGGACGCCGGGCAACTGGGCTTCGTGCCGGCGGTGACCGACCCGCGCCTGTCGCTGAGCCACTTCCAGGCCGCCGACGCCTGCAACCTCGGCGGCCTGCCGGGGGAGACCGGCGGCCGGGGCTGGCTGGACAGCCTCGTCGACGCGCTCGGGCCGGGCACCGCGTTCCGCAGCGTCGGCATCGGCAGCACGCTGCCGCGTTCGCTGGTCGGCAACAACGGCGCGATCGCGCTGAACAGCGTCGGTTCCTTCAACCTCAACGGCGACCAGCGCTTCAAGGACGCCACCGCCAAGGCGATCAAGACCCTGTTCACCGGCATCAACCACCCGGTGCAGGAGTCGGTGCAGGAGGGCCTCGCGGCGCTCACCCTGGCGCAGAAGCTGGCCGCCGACGGCTACGAGCCGCGCGCGGGCGTGGAGTACCAGGGCATCGGCAACGCCTTCCGGCAGCTCGCCCAGCTCATCAAGGGCGGCGCGAACGTGCGTGTGGCCACCATCGGGATGGGTGGCTGGGACACCCACGAGAACCAGGGCACCCAGGGCGGCTACGTCTTCAACCACATGGGCGAGCTCGCCGGCGCGATGGCCGCGTTCTTCGACGACCTGGGCCCGGCCGCGGCCGACGTGACCGTGATGGTGTCCAGCGAGTTCGGCCGCCGGGTCAGCCAGAACGGCAGCGGCACCGACCACGGGCATGGCGGCGTGATCTGCGTGCTGTCCGGCAAGAAGCTGTCCGGCAACCTGCTGGGCCGGTGGGACGGACTCGAGAAGCTGGACGGAGGCAACGTCCCGGAATACAACAACATGTTCAACGTCTACGGTGCCGTCGCGCAGGGCCGCTTCGGTCTGACCAACGCCGAGGTGGACAAGATCTTCCCCCGACAGAAGTACGCCCCGGTGAAGCTCTTTGCGTGACTACCCTTCGGGCACCGTAGTAGCGGGCCGCCGTCGGACCGGGGACCCCCCGCCCCGGTCCGACGGTCGCCCCGCGACCGTGCCCGCCAACGTTCCCGCGCGGCGTGGTGCCACCGGCCGCCGTGTGCTGGTGCTGTTCTTCTGGGCGGGCCTGGTGCTCGCCGTGCTGCCGTGGTGGCTGGCCACCCCGGCCGGCTCGCTGTCCGACACCGGCGCGGTGACGCTGGCCGCAGGTCGGATCGTCGGCCTGGTCGCGGGCTACGTGATGCTCGTCCAGGTGCTGCTGATGAGCCGGCTGCGGCTGCTCGACCGGCTGGCCGGCGAGGAGCTGATGACCCGCTGGCACCGGGACATCGGCGGCGCGCTGATCGTCGCGGTGCTGGGCCACATGGCACTGATCCTGGTCGGCTACGGCGCGCTCGACGGCTTCAACCCGCTGGTCGAGGCCCGGGTGCTGATCACCGGCGTGCCCGACATGCTGACCGCGTTCCTGTCCGCCGGCATCCTCACCGCGGTCGGGCTGTTCTCGATCCGGGCTGTCCGCAACGCCATGCCTTACGAGCTGTGGCGCTGGCTGCACATGTCCACCTACCTGGTGCTCTACCTGTCCTTCGGGCACCAGTTCTCGTTGGGCCAACAGCTTTTCCAGCCCGGCGTCGTACGCACCGGCTGGCTGGCCGCGTACGTCGGCGTCGTGGTCGTCCTCGCGTACGGCCGGGTGATCGCGCCCGTGTTCTTCAACCTGCGCTACCGCCTGCGGGTGGCCGACGTGGTCGCGGAGGGCCCGGACACCATCTCCATCTACCTGACCGGCCGCCGGCTCGACCGCCTCAAGCTCCTGGGTGGACAGTGGTTCCGGTTCCGGTTCATGGGCCGCGGACTCTGGTGGCAGTCGCACCCGTTCTCGGTCTCGGCCGCCAAGAACGGCCGGTGGCTGCGGCTGACGGTCAAGGTGGTCGGCGCCTACACCCGCGAGCTGAGTGAGCTCGACTCCGGTGGCCGCGTGTGGGCGATCGGCCCGCGTGGCTCGTTCACCGCCGCGCAGCGCACCGCGCAGCGCTCGTTGCTGATCGCCGGCGGCATCGGCATCACGCCGATCCGGGCGATGCTGGAGGAGTTGCCGCCCGGCGCGACACTGATCTACCGGGCCAGCACTCCCGCCGACGTGGTGCTGCAACGGGAGATCGACTGGCTGGCCCGGGCGCGCGATCTCGACGTCTGGTACGTGATCGGTGCCCGCACCGACCCCGGGCCGCGCCAGGTGATGAGCCCCAACGGCCTCCGCCGGCTCGTGCCCGACCTGGCCGGCCGGGACGTCTGGCTCTGCGGCCCGCCGGGGTTCGTCGAGTCGGCGCACAAGATCGTGCGGCGGTCCGGCGTGCCGCGCAAGAAGATCCACCTCGCCGCCTTCGAACTCTAGGAGCTTCTCGTGCGCCGTGCCGTGCTGGCGGTCGCCGGTCTTGCCGCCGGCACCTCGTTGCTGGTCGTGGTCAAGGGTGGTGCCGGTGCCGCGCCGGACACGGTGGCGGCGGCCAACGCCGGCCCTACGCCGTCGTCGTCGGCTGGCACTCCGGGCTCACCCGACCCCTCCGCCCCGGCCAGCAAGGCGCCGGTCGCCAAGAAGACCACCGCCAAGCCCAAGCCCGGCAAGAACAACACGGCCGCCGCGCCGCCCCCGGCCGCACCGAAGTCCAACAAGGTGGTCGGGCCGCGGGTGGAGAACCCGTACGGCGCCGTCCAGGTCGTCCTGGAGCTCGACGGCAACCGGATCGTCAACGTGCGCACATTGGAGATGCCCGACCAGGAGGCGCGTTCGGACCAGCTCAGCGCGCAGGTCGAGTCGCAACTGGGTGACGAGGCGGTGCGGGAGCAGGGCGCCGACCTTGACACCGTCTCCGGCGCGACCGAGACCAGTGAGGCCTACAAGGAGTCGCTCCGGAAGGCCATCGACCGGATGAAGAAGGGCGAGCGTGACTGAGTTCCGCGTCCGTGAGTGCATGGGCACGGTGATCAGCGTCGAGATCGCGTCCGGCGGCTCGGCCGCGCTGCTCGACGAGGTCTTCGCCTGGTTCGACGAGGTCGACGCCAGGTTCAGCACGTTCAAGGCCGACAGCGAGGTGTGCCGGTTCGATCGGGGCGAGCTCGGGCTGCCGGACGCCTCGGCCGAGCTGCGCACGGTGCTCGACCGCTGCGCCGACCTGTGGCGGGAGACCGACGGCTACTTCGACGGGTACGCCTCCGGCCGGCTCGACCCTTCGGGCTTCGTGAAGGGTTGGTCCGTGCAGGTCGCCTCGGACCGGCTGCTGGCCGCGGGCGCGGTCGACCACTGTGTGAACGCCGGTGGGGACGTGCGGGTCCGCGGGCAGTCGCCGGCGGGCCGGCCCTGGCGGGTCGGCATCCGGCATCCGTGGAACGCCTCGGCGACCTGCCACGTGGTCTCCGGGTCGGACCTGGCCATCGCCACGTCCGGCGTCTACGAGCGCGGTCACCACGTCGTCGACCCGCACACCGGGCGCCCGGCGACGGGGCTGCGGTCGGTCACCGTGGTCGGTGCCGATCTTGGCACCGCCGACGCGTACGCGACCGCCGCGCTCGCGATGGGCACGGCCGGTGTGCGGTGGCTGGGCGGGATCGTCGGTTATGCCTGTGTTGTCGTCACCGACGAGGGACGCAAGCTCAGTTCTTCCGCCCTATCGTCGGTAGCTTAAGACAACTACCATGGTAACTCGTGTATGGTCAGCGCCTGATCGGACGGTGGGTACCCGCGGGTCGTGACCCGTTCGGGCGAGATCCGTTCGGCCGCGATCCCGAGGGACGCGTGCCGGCCCATCGTTGGCATCGACTTCCGCCGTTCAGGGGGTCGACCTCGGCGGACACCACCGTTACCTTGTCACCTAGCATGAGCGCCCCTCCCCGCCGCGCCCCCATGTGGGCCGCCACCTGCATCAACGACCGGTCAGCACACCGGACGTGCGGGTTCGCGCGTCCTGTTGACGGGATCTTCGGCAGTCTCGCCGACGGGATCCGCGATTCGCGGATCCCGGGAAGCCGGTCAGGCGGCGCGGCGCGCGGTCGACAGTTGGCGGGGCAGGTGTGGCATCGAGCCGAGCCGGGTGAACAACGAGTCCACGATCATCCGCTGCACCGCGTAGGAATCCGGCAGGCTCCAGGCGACCTCTTCCGGGGCGATCACCCAGCGCACGGCGCCCTCGGGCAGCCGGGTCGGCGGGGCGGGCACCCACGAGCCGTGGCCGTGTCGCACCACGTCGAGCGAGGTCTCGAGCTCGGGCCGCAGCGGGTCACCCGGGCGGACCAGGAACATCCACCGGCCGAGCGGGGTGGCGGCCACGGGCCCGCGCACCTGGAAGCGCCCGGGGCCGAGCACGCCGGCGTGCAGCCGCGCCGCGGCCAGCACCCGGCCGCCCAGCGTGTTGGGCACCTCGAGCACGTCGAAGGCCCGGCCGGTGGCCAGCAGCACCGCGTGTGCCCGCTGGCTCCACCACTGCTCCACTCTGGACGGGTCCGCGCTGGCCTGCCGCTCCCAGCCCTCGACCGCCGGGTGGCAGCTCGACGTCGGGCAGCCCGGCCGCTCGCACGAGAACCGGCCGCCGTCGAGCCACGCGCCGGGCACCACATCCCAGTGATGATCGGCGTAGCGCAGCGCCGATCGGCGCATCGCGACTCGGGCGAATGGTGGTCGGATATTCCACCGCATGGTCAGAAACTCCCTACGTGTGGGGTCGACTCGCCTTAGCAGGCGATCGGCGCCGTATCTCGGATCAACACGCGGTCGTTGCGTTTGACAGATAGCTGAATGCAACTTGCAATCGAAAACTACGAGTGCAGCTGTGACGGGGAACGCACTCGATGTGCGATCGGCACAAACGGGTGATATCCGCAACACCGCCCAGCAAGCCCCGAATCAGACAGCCCCTGAACGAGCGAGGGGGGAGGACGGACATGGATGAGCTTCCCATCGGCCGCCGCGTCGCTTACTGGCGCGCGCGCCGGCGCATGTCACAGCAGGTTTTCGCCGACCGGCTGGGCAAGTCGAAGAGCTGGGTCGACAAGGTCGAGCGAGGTGTCCGCCGGCTAGACAAGTTCTCGGTGGTCTACGAGATCGCCGACGTCCTCCAGTTGGACGTGCAACTCCTGCTGGGCAAGGACCCGGAGCGCCGGCCCGACGCGATCAACTGCATCGACCAGGTCGAGGTCGAGGAGATCCGCGCGGCGCTGGAGCGCTACGACTCGATCAGCGCGTTCTTCGACACCACGCCGAACCCGCAGCCGCTGACCGAGATGAAGAAGGCCGTCAGCCACGCCTGGCTGACCTTCCAGCACGCGAAGTACGGCGTGCTCGCCCGGGCCCTGCCCAAGCTGCTGCGGGACGCACAGTCGGCCGACACGGCGTACGCCGGAAGTGGTGACGCGCACGACGCGGCGCACCTGCTCGGGCAGGTCTATCAGATCGCCTCCTCGTCCCTGCGCAAGCTGGGCGAGCACGAGCTGGCCTGGCTCGCCGCCGACCGCTCGATCGCCGTCTCCCAACGGGCCGGTGACCCGCTGCTGGCGGGGATCGCCACCCACCGGGTGGGCAGCGCGCTGCTCGCACTCGGCCGGGCCCGTCCGGCCCTCGAGGTCAACGTCAACATCGCCAATCGGCTGGCGCCCGGCGGCACCAACGAGAGCACACCGGCACGGCTCTCGGTGTACGGCATGCTGCTGCTCCAGGGCGCCATGGCCTCGGCCCGGATCGGCGACGGCGCCACCGTGCGCGACCTGCTCAACGGGGCCGAGGAGGCCGCCGCCGAGATGGGCGCGGACCACAACCACTACTGGACCTGCTTCGGCCCGACCAACGTCAAGCTGCACCGGGCGGCCGCCGCCGTCGAGCTCGGCGAGGGCCGCGCCGCGGTCGAGGTCCACGAGAACATCGACCAGGCGGGCTTCAACAGCCTGCTGCCCGAGCGCCGGGCCCACCACATGCTCGACATCGCCCGGGGCTTCGCGCAGATGGGTGACGTCGAGAAGGCCAGCGAGATGCTCCTCGAGGGCGACCGGCTCGCCCCGTCGGAGATCCGCTGCCGCCCGATCGCCCACGAGGTCATGTCCGACGTCCTGCGCCGCACCAGAGGCACGCCACCGCCGGCGGTCGCCGAACTGGCGGAGCATATGGGCGTCGGAGTTTAGTGGTGGTATGAGAGGGGTCCTCTACGCGATCTGCTGCGGCTCGCCCGTCTCCCGCGGCGTCGGCCGACTGGTCGACCTGGCGAAACAGCGCGGTTGGGACGTCTGTGTCGTCACCACGCCTGACGGCCGCAAGTTCGTCGACGTCGCGGCCCTGGCCGGGCTGACCGGCCATCCCGTGCGGTCGTTCTACAAGAATCCCGGCGACCCCGACGTGCTGCCGGCGGCGGACGCCATCGTGGTGGCGCCCGCCACGGTCAACACGGTCAACAAGTGGGCCGTCGGCATCGCCGACACGCTCGCCCTCGGCCTGGTGGTCGAAGCCCAGGGCAAGGGCCTGCCGATCGTCGCGATGCCGTTCACGAACGCCGCGATGGGCGCCCATCCCGCGTTCCGCGAGTCGATGGACCGGCTCCGCTCCTGGGGCATCACGGTTCTCTTCGGCGACGAGGTCCTCCCGCTGCACCCGCCAGGCACCGGGGGCGACCTGGTCGACGTGTTCCCCTGGCAGTTGGCTCTGGACGCGCTCGACACTCGTCTGGGTGGCGACCACCACGTGTCTCTGCGGTTCTCCTGAGCGACCAGCCGCGGAGGCCGAAGCGCAGCGCAGCGGAGCGGACTCTGGCGGGAGCGACGGTCGTGCCCACGACGGACCCGAGTCATGCTGTCCCTGACCTTCGACCGTTTGAGCTCGATGAGCCACCGGTAAGATCTGCGCCGATGAGCACGACACTGGCGACGGCGGTCGCGGCGCTCGACGACCGTTATCCGCCCGCATGGGCGGAAGAGTGGGACCGGGTCGGTCTGGTCGTGGGTGATCCTTCCGCGTCGGTGACCCGCGTGCTGTGCGTGGTCGACGCCGTCCCGGAGACCGTCGCCGAGGCCCTCTCCGCCGGCGCCGACCTGATCGTCGCCCACCATCCGCTGCTGATGCGCGGTGTCTCCTCGGTCGCGACGACCACCTACAAAGGACGGATCGTCCACGATCTCGTCAAGAACGACGTGGCTCTGTTCACCGCGCACACCAACGCCGACGTGGCCTCGCCCGGCGTCTCGGACGCCCTCGCCGGCCGCCTCGGGCTGGTCGACCTGCGCCCGCTGGTGCCCTCGGGTCATGACGTCGCGGTGGGGACGGGCCGGATCGGCCGGCTGCCGGTGCCCCGGCCGCTGTCGGCGCTCACCGCCCAGGCCGCTGCCGTGCTCCCGCCTACCGCCTGGGGTGTCCGGGCCGCCGGCGACCCCGACCGGGTGATCGAGACGGTGGCCGTCTGTGGCGGCGCCGGCGATTCCTTCCTGGCCGCGGCCGCCGCCGCGGGCGTCGACGCCTATCTCACCGCCGACCTCCGCCACCACCCGGCCAGCGAGGCGGTCGCCGGAGGTGGCCCCGCGCTGCTGGACGCGGCACACTGGGCGACCGAGCGCCCGTGGCTCGACGACCTCGCCACCTACTTGCGTGCCACGCTGGAGGTCGACGTCCTGGTCTCGGACCTCGACACCGACCCCTGGACGCTGCACGCGACGTCCGCCCGTTTTTCCCCGTCGAAGGAGCCGCTTCCGTGAAGGCCGAACCAAAGGCGCAGCGCCGGCTGCTCGACCTCCAGGCGATCGACACCGCGCTGGCCCAGATCGCACACCGGCGCCGGACGCTGCCGGAGAACGGGGAGCTGGAAGGCCTGGCCCGAGAGCTCTCGGCGCTCGAGGACGAGCGGGTCCGCGCCCAGGTGGGCGTCGACGACCTCGACCGCGACATCGCCCGGATGGAAAAGGACGTCGAGCAGGTCCGCGCCCGCAAGGACCGTGACCAGGCCCGGCTGACCATGGGCAGCGGCCCGGCCCGCGAACTGGAGGCGATCCAGCACGAGCTGGTCTCGCTGACCCGCCGCCAGTCTGAGCTGGAGGACAGCGAGCTCGAGCTGATGGAGCAGCGGGAGACCGCTCAGGCCTCCCTCGACGAGGTGCTCGGCCGGCTGGAGGCCACCCGCGGCAAGCGCGGCGATACCGAGGTCCGCCGCGACCAGTTGCTGGCCGAGATCGACGCGGACGAGCAGTCCCGGATCTCCGCCCGCGGGCCGATCGCGGGCGACATCCCGGCCGACCTGCTCAGCCTGTACGACAAGGTCCGCGAGTCGTCGGGCGGGCTCGGCGCGGCCCTGCTGACCCACGGCCGCTGCGGAGGCTGCCGGATCGAGCTGTTCGGCGCCGACCTCGGCCGGATCAAGGCCGCCCCGGCGGACGACGTGGTCCGCTGCGAGGAATGCCGCCGGATCATGGTCCGCACCCAGGAGTCCGGCCTGTGAGTGCGCCCACCCGCGTCGTCATCGAGGCCGACGGCGGCGCGCGCGGCAACCCGGGCCCTGCCGGCTATGGCGCGGTTGTCCGCTCGCCGTCCGGTTCGGTGCTGGTCGAACGCTCCGAGGCGCTGGGCATCGCGACCAACAACGTCGCGGAGTACCGGGGCCTGATCGCCGGCCTGCGGGCCGCGGCCGACCTCGGCGCGGTCGAGGCCGACATCCGGATGGACTCGAAGCTCGTGGTCGAGCAGATGTCCGGCCGCTGGCAGATCAAGAACGCCGGCCTGCGCCCGCTCGCGGCGGAGGCGGCCTCCCTGGTCAGCCGGTTCGACAAGGTCACCTTCACCTGGGTGCCGCGGGACCGCAACACCCACGCGGACGCCCTGGCCAACGCCGCCATGGACGCGGCGGCCGGCATCGCGCCGGTGTCATCCGCCGAGCCGGCGGCGGCCTCGGCCCCCCGGTCGTGGGAGCCACGCCCGCTGGAGGGCGCGACCCGGATGCTCCTGGTCCGGCACGGCGAGACGGCGTTCACGTCACAGGGCCGCTACTCGGGCCGGGGAGACATCCCGCTGTCGACGGTCGGCGAGGCGCAGGCAACGGCGGCCGGCGTCCAGGTCGCGGCCCGCGCCCCGGACGCGGTCGCGGTGGTCAGCTCGCCGCTGGCCCGCTGCCGCTCAACGGCGGAGGCGATCGCCCGCGAGCTCGGCGGCGTCCCGATCCGGATCGACGACGACCTGATCGAGTGCGACTTCGGGTCCTGGGAGGGCCTCACCTTCGCGGAGGTCCGCGCCGGGTGGGCAGCCGAGCTCGACGCGTGGCTGGCCGACCCGTCGGTCGCGCCACCCGGAGGCGAGTCGTTCGCCGCGGTCGCGACCCGAGCCCGGCGAGCCACCTCGGCGTTGCAGGCGACGTACCCGTCGAGCGCGGTGGTCGTGGTCTCCCACGTCTCACCCATCAAACTGATCCTCCAGGACGCGCTGGCGGGCGGGCCGGGTTTCCTGCACCGGCTCTACCTCGACCCGGCGGGTGTGTCCACGGTGGACACCTGGCCGGACGGCGGGGTCGCGGTCCGCACGGTCAACGACACCTCACACCTGCGCTGATCTGCGGGCTCGGCGACATTGTCGTACGTTGATCGGCGTGGACGATCTGGTCGAGGCTCGGGCGCGGTCGGTCGCCGGTGACTGGTCCGCTGCCGCGGAGTTGTGGGGGCGGGTCGTCGAGGCCAATCCCGTGCACGGCACCCACTGGTGGCGGCTGGCCGAGGCCCGGGTCGCGAGCGACGACGTGGCGGGGGCGTTGGTCGCGTACGAGCGGGTGGCCGAGCTCGGCGCCTGGGACGGGCCGGCGACGCCGTTCCCGGCCGAGGTGGCGCACCGGATCGCACAGTGCCGTGCCCGCCTGGGCGACGTCGACGGCGCCTTCGACGCGCTGCGCTCGGCGCTCGAGCTAGGTTTCCGCGACCTCGGCGTGCTGGCCACCGACCCGCATCTGGCCGCCCTGCGCCGGGACGAACGCTGGCCGCTTCCCACTGCCCGCACCCGGGCCGACGATCTGGATCTCTTCGCGCGTGAGGTGAAGCGGCGGGCGTTCCGGCACACGTCGTTCGACGCCGAGGTCGGGCGGCTCCGACAGCGCGTCGACCACCTGTCGGACGCGGAGTTGCTCGTCGAGCTGTCGCGGCTCGTGGCCACGCTCGGCGACGGGCACGCCCGGGTCGAGCCTCCGGCGGACCGGGCCGACCTCCACCTGGCGATACCGGTGCGGCTGGACCACTTCGCGGACGGGGTGTTCGTCACCGCCGCGGCGCCGGAGCACGCTGACCTGCTGGGCGCCGAGGTGCTCGCGTGCGACGGCGTCGACCTCGACCTGGTGCTCGCTCGGGTCGAGGAGATCGTCTCCCGCGACAACGCCTACGGTGCCCTCGCCGGCGTGATGCGCAAGCTGCCGCGGACCGCTGTGCTGCACGCCCTCGGGATCGCCGAGCACGCCGACCGGATGACGCTGCGGCTGCGGTCCGCGGACGGCAGCGTCGCGGAGACGACCGTGCCCGCCCGGCCGATCAGCAAGGAGCAGGCGGACGCCCGGCCCTGCCCGCCGGAGTGGCGTTTCCTGCTGTCGCCGCCGCTGCCGCTCTACCTGCGCAACGTCGCAGCGCCCTACTGGTACGTCGACCAGCCCGACGACGACCTGTTGTACGTCCAGATCAACAGCGTCAGCGACGACCCGGCGGAGCCCTTCGACGCGTTCGTGTCGGGGCTCTTCGCCGACCTCGCCCGTCGGGCACCGCGCCGGTTGGTCGTCGACCTGCGCTGGAACGAGGGCGGCAACACGTTCCTCACCATGCCGCTGTTGCACCGGCTCATCGCGTACGCCGGGGAGATCTTCGTCGTCATCGGCCGGCACACCCTGTCGGCCGCTCAGAATTTGAGCACGTTGATCGCCCACCACACGCCCGCGCTGTTCGTTGGCGAGCCCACCGGGTCGAGCCCCAACTTCGTCGGCGAGACGGCGCCGTTCGAACTGCCGCACAGCCGGTTCCAGGTCAACGTGTCCGACCTGTACTGGCAGACCTCGTGGCCGATGGACCACCGGACCTGGCTGCCACCCGACATCTACACCCCACCGACCTTTGCCGCGTACGCCAGGAACCAGGATCCGGCCCTCGACGCCATCCGTGCGTACCCCCGTCAGACCCGGCCGTCGTACGCCACTCGCACGCCCTGACCTTTCGCCTGGCATCATCTGCGGATGACCATGGGGCCGGAATCATTCACTGCCGGGTGGACCAGGCTGTGGCGGTTGGCCGAACGGCTCGGGGGAGACCCGGAGTCCGTCTTCGCGCCGGTCGGCTTGTTCCTGGGCGACCCCACCCTGGCCCGCGCGTGGGCCTACGACTGCACGCCGGCGAACGCCACGACGTTTGCCGCCACGGGCGTCAACGGCGTGCACTTCTCGCTGGTGGACTGCGACGGCGTGGCCCCGGTCGTGATGACGGTGCCGATGGCGTTCGACAAACCGAACCACATCCTGGCGGGCGACATCCGCGAGTTCCTGGCGCTGGGCACGCACGCCGGCTACTACGGCCTCGAAAGCCTCGCGTACGCCTGGGACCGGCAGGACATGATCAACCGCCTGGAGCGGGGCGGGCCACCGGATGACCCGACCGAGGCCGAGTTGCTGCGGCACCTGACAGCGGAGTTCGCCCTCGAACCCGGCGAGCACATCGCGCGGCGGATGGAGCAACTGGAGACCATGTACGGCGCACGCGTGAGCCCGGCCCAGGAAGCCTAGGCGCGCCAGGCCCGACGGGCGGGCCGGCGACTACCCCGCGCGCGGGTCCGCCAGGTTGTTGGCCAGGTTCATCGTGTGCGGGTGGTCGTCGCCCTGGGTCCGCCGGCGGCGGACCAGGGTGTCCTCGTCCAGAGCGCGGGCCTGCTCATGTTCTCCCAACTTGCGCAGGACGTAGGCAAGGTTTTCGGCCGAGCTCAACGTTTGCGGATGGTCGTCGCCCAAGATCCGGCGGCGGCGGACCAGGGTGTCTTCGAACAAAGCCCGGGCGCGCTCGTTCTCTCCCAGCGCGTGCAGGGAGCTGGCCAGGCCCATGGCCGAGAACATGGTCTCGGGGTGGTCGTCGCCCAAGATCCGGCGGTACCGGGCCAGGTTGTCCTCGGACAGGGCCAAGGCTTCGTCATGCTCACCCAGCGCACGTAGGGAGACGGCCAGGCTCATAGCCGAGATCAGGGTGTTCTTGTGGTCGTCGCCTAGGGCTCGGCGGCGACGGGCAAGGGCGTCTTCGTGAAGGGCTCTGGCCCGCTGATAATCGCCCAGCTCATACAGGTCGCCGGCGAGGTGGGTAGCCAATAGCAGCGTGGCTTCGTGATCGTCGCCCCAAAGCCGGCGGCAGCGGGCCAGGGCATCTTCGTCCAACGCCCGGGCCCGCTCGTAACGGCCCAGTGCGTGGAGGCATTGCGCGACGTTGTCCGCCCCGAAAATGGTGACGAGGTCGTCTGGGCCGTGCCGGCGTTGCCATTCGGCGAGCAGGTGCTCGGCCAACGGCAGTGCTGCGTGGGCGTCACCGCGAGCGTGCAGGTGCCAGACCGCAGAGCCGGCCAAGTTACGGAGCTCGTTGTTGCTCGTGTTAGCGGGGTCGGCGGCCAGGATGTGGGGCAGCAGGGCTGTCCAGCGCGGCCAGTGGGCCGGGGTGTTGCCGTCGCCCGGACGGGCGGCCACCAACATTCGCTCGACGCGAACGCGCGTCGCCGCCTGCTCGTCGGCCGTGAGGTCGTCGCGGAGAATGGCCTGCACGAGGCGGTGCAGCAGGATCCCGTCCGGGCCGACCCGGGCCAGGCCGTAGCGACCTAGCCGGCCGACCGTCGTGGCCAGCGCCAGGGTGCCACCGGCCACCATGGCCAATGGCTCGGGCAGCACGTCGTACGGAACGGTTCCGAATAGGTCGGTCGGGATTGGCTCCGGGGCCAGAAACGCGCACAGGCGCAGCAACGTCCCGGCGGCCGTATCCTCCTTGCCCAGGCGGCCGGCGGCCAGCCGTACCGCCGCGGCCAGCGACGTCGGATATCCCACGGGTGTCCCGGCCTCGGTGACCGCCGCCGCGTGGGTGTGCAGCTCGCGCAGATACTGGCCCGCGGACAGCCCGGTTTCGGCCATCAGACGGCCGGCCTGGGCGACGGCCAGCGGGAGGTCACCCAGCTCGTCGGCGAGCGCGTCGGCGTCCGAGTCCGTCACGGTCGGTAGGTGCTGGCGCAGCAGTGCTATCGATTCAGCCCGGGCGAACACATCCACCGGTAGCGGCCGGGCGGTACCGATCCAGTTTTGGTCGCGCGAGGTGACCAGAACGTGGCCGGGGCCTTGCGGCAACCACTCGTGCACCTCGGCCGGCCCGGGTGCATTGTCGAACACGATCAGCCACCGTCCGCGGCCAGCCAACTCCGGCCGCAGCGCCTGAACACCCGCCGCTACTCCGCCCTCGGCAGAGGCCACTCCCAAAGCCACCGCCAGCCCGGCCAGGCGCTCGCCGATCAGCTCCGGCTGCTCACTGTCCACCCACCACACCACGTCGTAGTCGGCGGCGAACCGGTGCGCGTACTCGATGGCCAACTGGGTCTTGCCGACGCCGCCCCAGCCGTGCAACGCCTGCACCACCACCGGCTGCCGGGCACTGAGCCGCTCCCGCACCCCGAGCAGCATTCCGTCGCGGCCGGTGAACGCCGCGTTCCGGCCCGGCAGATTCCACACGGGCGGCAACACGCCCGGCAGCCGCGGCCCGTCGACGGCCGGGGCTCGCTGTGCCGGCGGGAAGCCTGGCGGACGACCCGGCCGACCACCGCCGGTCAGCGCCGACAGCAGCGCCACCCGCGCCGCCTCCTGGTCCAGCCCGAACAGGTCACGCCAGATGATCGGACGCAACACCGCCGGCGGCGTGACCTCCTCCAGGCGCAGCGGCACCAGCCGGCCCTGCCGGTCCGGGCCGGCCATCACCGCCGTCCACTCGTCCGTGGTGAACCGGTGCCGGTCGAAATAGGCCTGCGAATAGAGGGACACCACGCGATCGGCCCGTTCAAGCGCATCGCTGATCCGCAACACCGCGTTGTCGCCGGTCGACCAGTCCCACACGTCCAACTCGACCGAGTGGCCGGCCGCCTCCAGATGCCAGGCGACCCACTCCGCCCACGCCCGGTCCCGCCCGGCGTACGACACGAACAGTCGCTCACCACCACCGGTCCCAGTCACCGGACCAGGATGCCGCAACCACCCAGCGTCGCGCACCATCCGACCCGATCGAAGGATCCCGCTGTCGGCCCATGCCGCCGGCCTGCCCGACCGGACGCTTGACGAGCATCGATTCGACAGCCTACGTTCTGCCCGTACAGGAAAGAAGCCTTACTGTTTCCTTCCGACAGGAGTCCAGATGCGCAGAATCGCCGCCGTGGCGGCCGTAGCAACGCTCCTCGTGTCCGCTCTTGGCGCGGCGCCGGCATCGGCGACCGAACGCAAGGGCCAGAGCTTCCGCCAGGTCGGCTACTTCACCCAGTGGGGCATCTACGGCCGGGCTTTCCCGGTCAAGAAGCTCGACACCTCCGGCGCCGCGGCGCGGTTGACGCACCTGAACTACGCGTTCGGCAACGTCAGCCCTGACGGCAAGTGCTACGTGGACGGTGCGGCGCCCGAGGGCGACTCGTGGGCCGACTACCAGCGGACCGTGCCGGCCGAGGAGAGCGTCGACGGGGTCGGCGACAACTGGGGCGAGCCGCTGAACGGCAACTTCGGCCAGTTGCAGAAGCTCAAGGTCAAGCACCCGAAGCTCAAGGTCCTGATCTCGCTCGGCGGGTGGTCCTGGTCGACGCACTTCTCAGATGCCTCATTGACCGACGCCTCGCGCAAAACGTTCGTGAGCTCTTGCATCGACCTGTACCTCAAGGGCAACCTGCCCAACCCCGACGGCAGCGCGGGCGGGCCGGGCACGCTGAAGGGCGTGTTCGACGGCATCGACCTCGACTGGGAGTGGCCGGGCTCGCCCGGTGACGTCGACACGGTCTACCGCCCCGAGGACAAGCAGAACTTCACCAAGCTGGTCGCCGAGTTCCGCAAGCAACTCGACGCGTACGGCAAGGG
This sequence comes from Asanoa ishikariensis, assembly GCF_900107455.1. Classification (GTDB taxonomy): domain Bacteria; phylum Actinomycetota; class Actinomycetes; order Mycobacteriales; family Micromonosporaceae; genus Asanoa; species Asanoa ishikariensis. The sequence goes on from NZ_FNQB01000001.1 coordinate 2,515,600, forward strand.
CCAGCGGAAGCACTTCGAGCTGACCGCGTTCGTTCCGGCGAACCCGACCGCCATCGACGCCGGGTTCGAGGTGCCCAAGGTCATGAAGAACCTGGACTTCGCGACCGTCCAGGGGTACGACTTCCACGGCACCTGGGAGACGACCGCCAACCAGCAGTCGGCGCTGCGCATCCCGGCCGGGGCGCCCGGGCCGTCGTTCTCGATCGAGAACACCATCAAGGCCTGGCGGGACCGTGGCGCGCCGCGCGACAAGCTCGTGGTCGGCATCCCGTACTACGGCCACGGCTGGACCGGCGTGACCGGCGGGCGCAACGGCCTGTTCGGCACCGCGACCGGTGGCGCCGCGCCGGCGACGTTCGAGGCGGGCTCCGAGGACTACAAGGTGCTCAAGACGAAGATCGGCACCGACGGCTACCAGGTCTACCGTGATCTGCGCGCCGGCACCGCCTGGCTCTACAACGGCACCACCTTCTGGAACTACGACGACCCGGCCGTTCTGCTCCAGAAGGCACTGTGGATCCGCTCGGAGCGGCTCGGCGGTGCGATGGTCTGGTCGCTCGACGGCGACGACGACAACGCCACCCTCACCAAGACCCTCCACCTGGGGCTCTGGACGCCGTAGCCATTCGGCGCAGGTGAATAGCCGTTCAGCGCGTCGGCTCCGTTGAACGGCGAGTTATGTCACACCGGACAGTTAACCTCCGGCCGTCAAACGATCCATGACGGCCGGAGGTTTGTCATGAGTGATCCTGAAGTGCCCGCGCCAGCGGTTGCCCGCGCCAATGACAAGAACGCGTGGAACTGGCTGCTGTTCGTGCCGATCGTCATCCCGCTGATCACGCCGCTGTTCAACCATGACTCGCCGCGGCTGTTCGGCTTCCCGACGTTCTACTGGCTACAGCTGCTGTTCATCGTCCTCGGCGTGTCGACGACCACCGTCGTCTACCAGATGACCAAGAAGCGGCGGTGAGCACGATGGGCGACCACGTAACCGAGATCATCGTTTTCTCGCTGCTGTTCCTGTTGGTCAGCGGTATGGGCTTCGTCGCGGCCCGGTGGCGCGCGCCGAACGACATGGCCCACCTCGACGAGTGGGGCCTGGGCGGGCGCAGCTTCGGCGGCTGGATCACCTGGTTCCTGGTCGGCGGCGACCTCTACACCGCGTACACCTTCGTCGCGGTGCCGGCCCTGCTCTTCGGCGCCGGTGCGGCCGGGTTCTTCGCCGTCCCGTACACGATCATCATCTATCCGTTGGTCTTCCTGGTCCTGGTGCGGCTCTGGTCGGTCTCGCACCGGCACGGCTTCGTGACACCGGCCGACTTCGTGCGGTCCCGCTTCCAGTCGCCGACGCTGGCTTTGCTGATCGCGATCACCGGCATCGTGGCCACGATGCCCTACATCGCGCTCCAACTCGTCGGCATCGAGGCCGTGCTCAAGACCATGGGCGTGACCGGCGACAGCACGGTGGCCCGGCACCTGCCGATCATCATCGCGTTCGCGATCCTGGCGGCCTACACCTACCAGTCCGGGCTGCGGGCGCCGGCGCTGATCGCGTTCGTCAAGGACACGCTGATCTACATCGTGATCCTGGTGGCGATCATCTACCTGCCGTACAAGCTGGGCGGTTGGGGCTCGATCTTCGACGCGGCCGAGGCGAAGTTCAACGCCTCGCCAAACCCCAACGACGGCATCACGCTGAATGCCGGCAACCAGTGGCAATACATCACGCTGGCGCTGGGCTCCGCGCTCGCGCTGTTCCTCTACCCGCACAGCCTCACCGGCGTGCTGGCCAGCCGCAGCCGCGACGTGATCAAACGCAACATGTCCGCGCTGCCGGCCTACAGCCTGCTGCTCGGCCTGATCGCGCTGCTCGGCTTCATGGCGATCGCGGCCGGCGTCAAGCCGCTGCCCGGGGCCAAGGAGGGCTCGGTCGACAGCAACACGGTGGTGCCGCTGCTGTTCGACCAGCAGTTCCCGTCGTGGTTCACCGGCGTCGCGTTCGCCGCGATCGGCATCGGCGCCCTGGTGCCGGCCGCGATCATGTCGATCGCCGCGGCCAACCTGTTCACCCGCAACATCTACAAGGAATACCTGAAGCGCGACGCGTCGCCGGCGCAGGAGGCCAACGTCTCCAAGATCACCTCGCTGGTGGTCAAGGTCGGCGCGGTCGCCTGCATCGTCTTCCTGGACCCCCAGTTCTCCATCGACCTCCAACTCATCGGCGGCGTGATCATCCTGCAGACGCTGCCGGCGGTGGCGCTGGGCATCTACACCCGCTGGTTCCACCGCGGCGGCCTGATCGCCGGCTGGGTGGCGGGCATGGGCCTGGGCACCTGGATGCTCTACCAGATCCCCAACCAGGCCACCGGTCGCGCCCACTTCGGCGGCTCGGCGTTCTCGCTGGAGAAGTTCGGCTTCGACACCAAGACCACCGTGTACGTCGGTCTGGTCGCCGTCGCCGTCAACCTGGCCGTGGCGGCCCTGGCCACGCTCGCCCTGAGGGCCGGGAAGGTCCCGGACGGCGGCGACGACACGGTCCAGGACGACTACTTCGCCGACGAGGGCGACCCGCGGGTCTCCGTCCCGGCGCAGGCGACCAGCACCGACCCCGATCTGGACCCGGCACCGTCCCCGAAGGTCTGAACTTCGTGGGCGCCCCCTGTCGACAGGGGGCGCCCACGATCATAAGATCCACACATGTTCCTCCTCTGTGCGTAGGACGCCGGCCGCCTCTCGCGGCCTTCTGGCGTCCCTACCCACCCGGCCGCCCGCATCCTGGGCGCCGATCTCCCGAGGAACATCCCGATGTCCTATCGCGCTGTGCTGCGCACTCCGCACGCCCTTCGAACCTTCGTCGCGGCCCTGGTCGGCCGCCTCTCCTACGGCATCGTCTTCGTCTCCCTCACGGTCGCCGTCACCGGCGCGACCGGTTCCTACTCGTTGGCCGGCGTCACCATGGCGCTGTTCGGCCTCGGCGTCGTCCTCGTGGCGCCGCTGCGCGCGGGCCTGATCGACCGGTACGGGCCGCGGCGGGTCCTGCCCCCGCTGGCCGGTGCCTACGCGGTCCTGCTGGGCGGGCTGGCCGCCGCCACCTGGCGACCCGGCGCACCGGCCTGGCTCCTGCTGGCACTGACCGCCTCGGCCGGGGTGTGCTCGCCACCCCTCGGCCCGATCATGCGCGCGATGTGGAGCAACCTGCTGCCCGACCCGGCCGGGCGGCAGCGCGCGTTCGCCCTCGACACGGTCGCCGAGGAACTGCTGTTCGTGACCGGCCCACTGCTCGCGGGCGTGTTCATCGCCATCGGGTACCCGGCCCTCGGCGTCGCCGTCAGCGCCGTGCTGGTGCTGACGGGGACGCTGGCGATGGTCTCGTCCCCGGCCGCCGCCGCCTGGCCGAGACCCGCTGTCGTCGCGGTCCGCGCTCGTGTCGGCCGGGCGCTGTTCGAGCCGGTCTTCGTGGCGGGCGGGATCGGGCTGGGATTGGGTGCCGCCAACCTGTTGGTCGTCGCGTTCGCGACCGGTCAGGGCCAGACCGCCGCGGTGGCCTGGGTCGAGGCGGCCCTGGCGGCGGGCAGCGCGGTCGGCGGCATCGCCTATGGCGCACGGAGCTGGTCCCTGCCGCAACGAACCCAGCTCGCGCTGCTGGCGCTCGCGCTTTCGGCGGTGCTCGCCGTGTTCGGGTTGGCGCCGGGGATCGCGGCGTTGGCTGGGGCGGCGGCGCTGGCCGGGTTGTTTGTCGCGCCGGCGCTGACCGCGGCCTACCTGCTCGCGGACAAGGAGGCGCCGCCGGCTGCTCGTACTAGGGCCGGCACTTGGGTGAACACGGCCTTCAACGCGGGGTCGTCGGGCGGCACGGCAGCGGTCGGGCTGCTGATCGGGCGGTTGCCGCTGGCGTTGTGCTTCGCGCTGGCGGCGCTGCCGATCCTGCTGTCCGCGGTGGCCACGCTCGCACCACGGGCGCCGCAGCGGCAGCGGGTCGCGACCGCCGTCGAGGAGTACGCGAGCCAGTAGGCGCCCGGCTGACTCGCCCGCGGACCGGGATGAGTGGCGGGGTCAGCGGCACGACAGGCGGTTCTGGCTCCGCCGTGAACGGCGAACGGTGGCGGGGTCGGCCGTGGGGCAGGACGGTGGCGTTGGCTCTGCCGTCGACGGCGAACGGTGGCGGGGTCGGGGTCGGCCGCAGGTTGGAGGGCTTGCTCTGGCTCCGCCGCAGACGGCGATGGATGGCGGAGCCAGCCCGCGGCCGGGAGGCGGGCTGCCGCCCGCCGTGCGAGCCGGCCCTAGCGGTGCGGCTCGGCTTCGTTCAGATGAAGGCGTGGACGAGCAGATAGAGGCCGATGCCCGTCCCGAAGATCACGATGATCAGCTTGAGGACGCCGCTGCGCAGGCGGCGGGCCAGCCGGGCACCGAAGTAGCCGCCCACGATCGTGGCCGGCGCCAGCACCGCGACCGTGGCCCAGTTGACCGGGCCGAAGAGCGCGAACACGACCACGGTCGTCAGCCCGACGGTGGCGGACAGCAGGTTCTTCACGGCGGTGACCCGGGCCAGCGACTCGTCGAGCACCAAGGCCAGCCCGGCGACGAACATCACACCGAGGGCGGCGCCGAAGTATCCACCGTAGACACTGCCGATCGCGACCATCCCGTGCAGCAACCCCTGCTGCCGGGACGGGCTGATCCGCGCCGGATGGCCGACCACCCGGCGCAACTGGTCCTGGAACGCCAGCACGGCGGTCGCGCCGAGCACCAGGAAGGGCACCACCTTGTCGAACGCCGAGTCGGGGGTGATCAGCAGCAGCACGCACCCGGCGACCGACCCGGCGACGGCGGTCGGCAGCAGGAGCACCGTCCGCCGGACCTGCCCGCGAAGCTCGTGCCGACTCCCGTACACGCTGGCGAAGTAGCCCGGACACACCGCCACGCTGTTGCTGACGTTGGCGGGCACCGACGGGAGCCCGATCCCGAGCAGGGCGGGGAACGTGATCAGCGAACCCCCACCGGCGATCGCGTTCATCAGGCCGGCCGCGAGCCCGGCGGCGACCAGCAACACGGCTTGGGAGAGATCCATCGGAGGGCAGCCTAGCCGCACCGGTACGATGGAGCATGACGGGCGAGTCGGCTGGGCGGCCGCGTCGGTGGCCTTCGGGCCGCCGCCGAGGAACGTCCGGACTCCGCAGGGCAGGGTGGTTGTTAACGGCAACCCGGGGTGACCCGCGGGAAAGTGCCACAGAAAACAAACCGCCGGGCGTACGCGCCCGGTAAGGGTGAAACGGTGGGGTAAGAGCCCACCAGCGCACCGGGTGACCGGAGCGGCTTGGTAAACCCCACCCGGAGCAAGGCCAAAAGGGCCGTCCAATGGACGACCTGCGCAGGTGTTCGAGGGCTGCCCGCCCGAGCCTGCGGGTAGGCCGCTCGAGCCTGCTGGCAACGGCAGGCCTAGATGGATGGCCGCCACCGGCCGCCGAAAGGCGGCAGGAACAGAATCCGGCGTACAGGCCGACTCGCCCGTCACTCTCCTGGTAGCTGCCCTGTTCACCCTGCCTGACCTGCTGTATTTCCCGGCTGTACTGGTCGACGTTGGTCGATTTCGGGTGGCGTTTGACGGCCCCGTGGCGGCCCAGACGGCCCACAGACGGCCCAGCGGAGATCGTCTACAACGGTGTGTTGGCTGGCTTTTGACCTTCGCGCTGGTGGCGGTTGTGTGGGCCGGTGGGCCATCCCGTCGCGCAGGCTTCGCCCGGCTGCCTGTGGTGTGCGGCGGGCGCACCTGATCTGCCGGCCATCCCAGAGCTGCCGAGGGTCCAGGGGCGAGTAGCCCCGGCCGCCGGAGGCCACCTCCGGGTCGTAGGGCCGGAGGCCCTACCCGCCGGAGGCGTCGGTAGACGGGGCACTCGTAGCTGTCTGCGGGTCCCGCGCCAGCATCAGAGATGCGGACTCCAGCGTCAGCGGGACAGTGCCCGGGTCCAGATGGATGTGTGCGCCCGGCGGGGCGTTGCCGTCAGACAATGCGAGGCACCATCGCGCGAGGTCCCGAAGACCGGCAGGGTCGCCGAAGATCTCCACGGTGCCGCCGCGAACCTCAATAGTGATGTTCCCGCCCTCGGCGGGCGCGACGACGCCGCGACCGGGGTCGTACGCAGGGACGGCCAATGCAATATCGTCCATGCGCCAATTGTGCTGTAGTCGACCGCGGTCCGATCAGAGCTGCCCGACGCCCTCAATTAAGGCGACGTCGGGCTTCGTCGCGTCCGCTGTGCCGCCGCGTCTGCTGCCGGCTCGCGCCGGGAGCGAAGCGGCAAGGCGCGAACGGCCGGCAGGGCAGCGACGCGCGGCCCGCAGGGCCGCCTTGAAGACGCATAGAAAGTTCTCACCAGGTGGGGGCATCGTCAGGAGATCGTGTTAGATCCAACTGAGGCTCCGGGCAAACCTTCGCGATTAGCCTTGCCTAGCTACACTGTGGACCGAGAATCTGAAGGTCGATCGGAGATGAACGTGGCCGAAGAGGGCTCGCAAGTTGTGGCGCAATATGCGGTTATTCGCCCGCAGTTCGTGGATTTTGCGGTAAGAATCGAGGGTCTACTAAGGGACTTGCTTACAGAGGCGACCATCGATGTTATTCAGTTAGAAAGCAGAGCAAAAGCTGTTGATAGCTTTGAAGCAAAAATCAGGAGTAAGGGCGGTAAATACAAAGATCCGCTAGGGGAAATGACCGACCTCGCTGGCGTACGCGTTATCACATACTATTTGGAGGATGTGGAGACGGTCGAGACGTTGATAAAGCGCGAGTTTGCGGTCGACCTCAACAACTCGATCGACAAGAGTGCCCAGCTGGATCCCGATAGGTTCGGCTACCTCTCTCGCCACTTCGTCGTGTCGATAAAGTCGCCGCGATCAGACCTGCCTGAATGGGTGCAATTCAAGGATCTCAAGGCCGAGGTTCAAGTTAGAACCGCCCTTCAGCACGCATGGGCAGCGGTAAACCATAAACTGGAGTACAAGAGTGTTGAAGAGGTCCCGAGAGAGCTGAAACGCGGACTTGGCCGACTCAGTGCCCTTTTCGAGATTGCGGACAGTCAATTTTCCTACTATCGAAAAGAAGGTGAGCGCATCGCGGCCAACTATGAGTCGAGTCTTGCGAAAGGTGATTTCGACCTCGAACTTGACTTGTCTTCGTTGGTTGCTGTTCTAGAGAATGCTGAGATCGTCTCTGGTCTGATGCAGGCGGCCGCGAATGCTAACCAAGTCATCCTTCCCGATGATGGCAATGGCGGCGAGCATGCGCTGTTTATCATGTTGAGAGAATTGCGGATTACTTCAGTCGCCCAACTGCTTGAGTGGCTGAGGGAAGCCAGTGGCGACATGGCGCTCGTAGAGGCCGCAAGAGACACTGGTACGGCTAGGATGCCAGTGGACCTCGCAACGTTTATAGCGAATATGCTTCACATAGCTCATCCGGAAATTGATGGGACGGCCTCCGAGCTTTTCCGGATTTCAATCAATTCCGTTAAGGCAGCCCGAAAAGAATACCTTCGCAAAAAGCAGAATAGTCACATTCCAGAACCAAGAGCGCAGAAGCAGTCGACCCCGAATGACGCCCCGGGTTCGACCAGCCCTTAGCCACGTGAGTTCGATGCGGCCCGGTCACCCGCTCAAAATCGTCTTTCCGCCGCCACTTTGGCCGTCAAATCGCACCACACAAGCCGAAAAAAGCCCTTGAATGTCCCGGTCCCCTGGGCAGGCCCGGGGTCGTGCCGTGGTGGCTCGACCAGGCGGCCGCCATCCGGACCGGCCGTCGTCTTGGTACCGCGTTGCGGTCGACCTGAGGAGCGGGGTGCGGGATGCGCCAGCGCGAGGTGTTCGGCCTTGCCGTGGAGGACGTCGAGGTGGATGGCGGGTGGCTGCATGTCGCGCGTCAGGTCAAGCGTGTGCGGTCACGCCTGGTCTTCGGTCGCCGAAGAACGACAACGATCGCCGGGTGCCGCTGCCTAGCTCGGTCGCGGCAAGACTCGCCAGGCACATGGCCGACAACCGCCCGTCGCCCTGACGCTGCCCTGGGAGGACCCTGCCAGTTCCGAGCTGCGGACCTTCCTGCTGGTGATCCACACGACCAGGGACAACGTGGTCAACCGGGGTTGGTTCGACGAGCGCGCGTGGCATCCGTCGCTCCTGTCGGGGGGCCCGGCACCCGCGCGAGACACGGGCATGCCCGCGCTGTGGCACCTCTGCGCCTCAGCGCTGCTCGACGGCGGCGAGAGCATCAAAAGCGCTGGCCGCCTGCCTCGGCCACGCGGACTCCGGATTTACCCCTACGGACCTACACGCACCTGATGCCGGCCAGCGAGGAAAGGACCCGGCGTGCCATTGACGGTCTCTTCGGCCTTCAGCAGCCCCCACAAGGGGAAGTAGCAGGCAAAACCGAAGGTCAAGCATGTCTTCGGTAGCGAATCCGGCGTACAGGCCGACTCGCCCGTCACGCCCTGTTTCGTACGCCATTGCTGCTGGCTACTCTCTCCGCATGGGTCAGCCAGACTGGGTGGTGTTGTCGAGCCGAGGCGACTTGCCGTCGCGGGACCGGCACCGGGCCTGGCGGGCTTGACTCCGCGGCTGGGGCATCGACTGGGATCCCTTCCGGCCTGACGAGCGTCGCGTGGACCACTACCGGGTTTCGGCAGCGGATGGACAGGGCCCCGGCTGCCTATGGGTGTGGCGCGTCCGAACGACGGCACTCGCCCGACTTGGTATCGAGCCGCCCCCACTCTGACTGTGTGGAGGTGTGACACTCCAATGTGGAAATGTGGAAACGCGCGTCCCAGTGTCCTACGTGGCGTGCTGCCGCCGGACCATTTCGGTGATCCAGATCGGTGCGAACGGGGACGTGCAGCCCGGGGAGGTCGGGTAGTCCTCGAGGACCCGCAGGCGCTCGCCGATGTCGATCGCGCGGGATCGGTGGTCCGGGTGGTCGATGCCGATCTGGGCCAGGCAGTGGTTCATCGCCCACTGCAACCGCTCTGGCGCGCCCTTCATCTCCGCCTCGATGACGGACAGCAGCCCGGCCAGATCCAGACCCGCCGGCTTCTTCGTCACCCGGTCGGTGGTCAATGCCCACCCGGCGCTGGCAACGACCGGGTCCCGATCGGCGAACCAGGCCACCCGTAGCTCTTCGGCGTGCGGGCTCTTCTTGACCACATAGTTCACGAGCCAGTCATGGACCTTGGGCGCGCGCGCCGAGCCCAGCATGGCGTCCAGTTCCGGGCGCGAGAACGCCTTCGGGCGGCAGATCAGCAGCGCCAGGAGCCGTGCGGCGGTGTCGTTCGTTGCCCAGAGCTCGACCGCCAGCTCCTGCTGCGTCTTGAGCCGCTTCGCGACCGCGCGCAGCTTGCCGAGGTTCACCCCGTGGTCGTTGCCGTGCTTCTCGTTGGCCGCCCGCGCCTTCGGGTCGTCCAACGCCTCCAGCTCGGCCATTACCGCATCGATCACCGGAACACCGCCGGGTCGAAAGGCTGGGTGCCTTCTGACACCGTCCAGACTCCGCCGAAGGGCATGAGGTCCGTGATGCGGACGCTTCTGACGCCCTGGTCCGTGGGAAGCAGGACGCGGATCTTCGGGTGGTAGTCGAAGAGCACCTGGCGGTCCCGCCCGCACGGACCGACGGGGCCACGGCCCAGGTTGCCGACCGCGACGATCGTCGTCAGCTCCCGGGCTCCCGAGGCGCGCGCGTGGCCCAGGGCAACGAGCTCGGCGCACGGGCCGCCGGTGAAGTGGTAGAGGTTGATGCCGCCGTACATGCGCCCGTCCGCGCCCCGGACCGCCGCGCCCATCGTGTGCACGCCGCCGTCCCCGTCGGTGTTGGCGTCCACGATCTGGCGCGCGTACTCGATCAGCTCGTGGTCCGAAGCGGTCAGTTCACGCATGGCCAGCACCATAGAGGGCCGCGATCACGAAGGGTGTCAACAGGAGCCAGTCGTGGGCGATATGTGCCCCGGTGGCCACCCAGAGCTTCTTTGTCCGGATGTATGACCACGTCAGCGCCATCCGGGCCGCGCCGACGACGAGGACGCACATCGGCACGTTCCAGCCGTACGCCGGCAGGTGCACCAGGCCGAACCACACCGACGACACGACCCACGCCAGTACGATCGCGCGCGTACGCCCGCGGCGCGCGGCTAACCAGTGCAGCAGCGCGAGGAACGGCAGGACGGTCAGCAGCTCCTCGCCGAGCAGCTGCAGCGCGGTCCGCGGGTAGAACGTCGCCAGCCACAACGGTGGTGCGTCGGCGATCTGGTCGAAGATCGGGTTCGGCGGCACCGTGCCGACCAAAGGCCCGACGACGTAACCCGCCACGATCGTGGCGAGAATGGACAGCACGCCGTAACCGAGCATCGCGCGGACGTCGCGCCAGGTCAGGCGCGCGAACAGGCCCGAGACCCGGCCACCGGTGGCGTACGCCAGCGCGGCCAGGGGAATTCCCACGAACAGGGCGGTCGGCACGAAGACGCTGAACGGGCCGTGCAGGAAGTGGCCCACGACGAAGAACGTCGCCAGTGCTGCCAGCACGGCCAGGACCACGACCAGCCAGCGGCGGCCGCTCACCTGGCCGTAGTACGGGAAATCGGCACGACCGGGCCGCTCGAGGGAGAGCGTCAGCTCACGCACGGCGGTGCTACAGCTTGACTGGATTCCAGGTGTAGCGCGCGATCCAGTCCGGGTCCTGGCGGGCGTACGCCTGGAACGCCTCGACCACCTCGTCCAGTGCGGTGACCTCGGTGCCCACGTGGGTCTCGTCGCCGCCCGCGCGGCGTTCCAGGGCGTACCAGTCCTCCTTGACCGCCACCTGGAGGAAGGTGTCGTCGCCGAACTCGAGGATGACGAACCAGTCGTCGATCGTCAGTGCCCGCACCGCGGCCGCGATCTGGGCGGGATCCGGGTCGGGGAGCTGCGTGCCGTCCGCGGTGACGAGGGTGGGGGAGGCAGTCATGCGTGGCAGTATGCCCGGGACAGCCACGCCTAAGGGCGGCGGCGGGCCTGGCTGCGCGCGGCCAGCGCCTCGTTGAGCCGCGTGAGCATGGTGGCCAGCTCGGCCCGGTCGGTCTCCGACCACGAAGCGAGCATCTCGTCGTAGATCTCGGCGCGGGCCATCCGGACGGTCGACATCCGCCGCAGGCCCGACGCGGTGGCCGAGACCAGGGTGCCGCGGCCGTCGTTGGGGTCGGCCTCTCGGGCGATCAGGCCTTCCCGCTCCATGGCGCCGACCTGCCGCGTGACCGTCGAGCCGTCGAGGTTGAGGCGGGCGGCGAGCGCGGAGACGTTCTGTGGGCCGGCTTCGTCGAGGTAGCGCAGGATCACGTAGGCCGCACGGTCGAGGGACCGATGCGCCTCCACAGGGGTGGCCCGCCGGGTCGCCTCGGCGAAGCGCATCAGGAGGGCGACCTCGGTTTCGATCCGGCCGATGACGGAGTCGTCCGCGTTCATGACTGTATGTTACAGACGGAAAACAGCGCGAATTCACGGCCCTTCACTCGGTAGGGACACGCCAGGGGCGATTCAGTCCCTTCCCGTCGCAGCCGGTCTACAGTGGATGGGACCCCCTCTTTTTGTGTGAAACGGTGGCGCTTGGCCGTTTTGCGGTGCACAGTGGTCCCATGAGCGACAGCGGACGTGGGACGGAGTACTACTGGTGCACCCGTCACCACAGGGTCGAGACGCAGGCTGACATCTGCCCTGCGATGTACGTGCTCGGTCCCTTCGGGTCCAAGTCCGACGCCGAGAACGCCCTGCAATCCGTGCAGGAGCGCAACGAGGCGTGGGACGAAGAGGACCGCCGCTGGGCAGGGGAGGAGAGGTAAGCGCCGCGGCACTCGTACACGGCGAGCAACTCCGCGGTCTCCGCGACGGAGCCGGACCCGACGCACGTCTCGCAAGGAGGAAACCACCATGGCCGAAGCGTTGAAGGCCAAGACACCGAAGGCCGCGAAACGCGCGGCTCCGAAGAAACCCGCGGCCAAGCGTACGAGCGCGGCTTCCCGCGTCTCGAGCACCGCGCGGAAGACCGTCGTTCGAAAGAGTGTGGCCGCGCAGACGCCCGCGCGTAAGACGGTCACCAGCAAGGCAACCGCCAAGAAGGCGCCCGCGAAACGGGCTGCGGCGAAGCGGACGACCGCCAAGAAGACCACCGCGCGCAAGACCGCGACGACCCGGACGCCCGCGAAGCGCACCACCGCTAAGCGGACCACCGTGGCGAAGCGGACCACCGCGGCCAAGCGGACCACCGCGGTGAAGCGCACCGCCGCCAAGAAGACCACCGCGCGCAAGGCCACCACCGCGCGCAAGACCGCGGCCAAGAAGACCACGACGCGCCCCACGGCGCGTAAGGCCGCCACCAAGGCGCCCGCGAAGCGGGCCACTGCCAAGAAGACCGCGGCGAAGAAGACCACGGCCCGCAAGACCACGGCCAAGAAGACCAGCGCCGCGCGCAAGACGGCCACCAAGCGGGCCACCACCGCCAAGACGGCCGCGAAGCGCGCGCCGGCGAAGCGGGCAACCGCCAAGAAGGCACCCGCCAAGCGGACGGCGGCCAAGAAGACCACCACCGCCCGCAAGACGGCTACCAAGCGGACCACCACCGCGCGCAAGAGCACGGTGCGCAAGGCGGCCAGCCCGCGTAAGGCGACCGCCCGCAAGTCCGCCCGATAAAAAGATCCATCGAGCGGGGCGCTCGGCGGCTGGTATGAAGTACCGGTGGTGACCAGACGCGTCCGAGCGCCCCAGTTCGACTTCGCCGCGCTGCGTCGCGAGTTGGACCTGCCTGACAGGTTCCCGCCCGCGGCGCAGCGCGAGGCCGAGGAGGCCGCGTCCGCTCCGCTGCCGGACCGGCCCGACCGCACCGACATCCCGTTCGTCACGATCGACCCGATCGGGTCCCGCGACCTCGACCAGGCGATGTGCCTGACGCGCCGCCCGGGCGGCTATCGCGTGCACTACGCGATCGCCGACGTGGCGGCGTTCGTGCGTCCGGGCGGCGCGCTGGAGGAAGAGACCTGGCGCCGCGGCCAGACCGTCTACCTCCCGGACGGCAACGTCCCGCTGCACCCGGTCGCGCTCAGCGAGGGCGCGGCGAGCCTGCTGCCGGACCGCACCCGGGCCGCCGTGCTGTGGACGATCGACCTCGACGCGCACGGCGGCACGACCGCCGTCGCGCTCCAGCGGGCCCTGGTGCGCAGCCGGGCGCAGCTCGACTACGCCACGGTGCAGGCCCAGTTCGACGCCGGCACGGCGGCCGAGTCGATCGCCCTGCTGCCGGAGATCGGCGCCCGGCTGACCGAGCGCGGCCTCGACCGCGGGGCGATCAACCTGCCCCTGCCCGAACAGGAGATCGAACGCGACGGCGCCGGCTACCGGCTGGTGCTCCGGGCGCCGCTGCCGGCCGAGGAGCACAACGCGCAGATCTCGCTGCTGACCGGCGTGGCCGCCGCCGGCATCATGCTGGCCGGCGGGGTCGGCCTGTTGCGGACCATGCCGCCGCCGGACCCGGCGGCGGTGCAGCGGCTGCGCGCCGCCGCGCACGCGCTCGGCATCGCCTGGCCGGACGGCGCTGCGGTGGGCCGGGTGATCGCCGCGGTCGACGCCTCCGACCCGCGCGGGGCCGCGTTCCTCGACCAGGCCGCCGAGCTGATGCGCGGCGCCGGCTACACGGCCTTCGACGGCACGACCCCGGAGCAGTCCACGCACGGCGGCGTGGCGGCCTCCTACGCGCACGTGACGGCCCCGTTGCGCCGGCTGGCCGATCGGTACGCCACCGAGGCCGCTCTGGCCCTCACAGGCGGCCTGACGGTGCCCGAATGGGCGCGCGCGGCACTGCCGAAGCTGCCCAAGGTGATGGGCGGCACCGACCGGGTCACGAGCGCGGCGGCCCGGGGCGCGGTCGACCTGACCGAGGCGGTGCTGCTCCAGGACCGGATCGGCGAGACGTTCGACGCCGCGGTGGTCGACGTCGACAGCCCGCGCCGCACCGCGCCGGCGCCGGCCAACCCGGACGGCCGCCAGCCCGGCGGCACGGTCGCCCTCGACGAGCCGGCCGTTCGCGGGCGGTGCACGGGCGAGCTGCCGCTCGGCGAGCGGGTCAGGGTGACCCTGGTCACCGCGGACCCGGTCAAGCGGACGGTGCTGTTCACCCGGAAGTAAGTGTTTGGGACGATGCCCGCATGGCCTACGACCCCAGCGCGCTTCCCGACGTGTCCGGCTTGACCGTCGCCATCATCGGCGGCACCGGCGACCAGGGCCGGGGCCTCGCGTACCGGCTGGCCCGCGCGGGCCAGAGCGTGCTGATCGGCTCCCGCCAGGCCGCCCGCGCGACCGCCTCGGCGGACGAGATCTCCGCGCTGCCGGGCGTCACCCGGCCGGTCGAGGGCGGCGCCAACGCCGACGTGGCCGAGGCCGCCGACCTGACGATCATCGCGGTGCCGTGGGCCGGCCACCGGGACACCGTCACCGCGCTGCGCCACCCGCTGGCCGGCAAGCTGGTCGTCGACTGCGTCAACCCGCTGGGCTTCGACAGCCACGGTCCGTTCCCGCTGCACGTCGACGAGGGCAGCGCCGCGCAGCAGGCGGCGGCGCTGCTGCCCGAGTCGACCGTGGCCGCGGCCTTCAACCACGTGAGCGCGCCGCTGCTGGCCGACCCGGCCGTCGAGTCGATGGACCTCGACGTGCTGATCTGCGCCGAGGACCGGCACCTGGCCGGCGTGGTGGCGGGGCTGTGCGCCCGGATCCCCGGCATGCGCGGCATCTACGCGGGCCGGCTCCGCAACGCCCACCAGGTCGAGGCGCTGACCGCCAACCTGATCGCGATCAACCGCCGCTACAAGGCGCACGCCGGGTTCCGGGTGACGGACGTCTGAACGACGACCTCGGCACGCCCGTCCCGCTGGCCGGCCCGCCCCGCCGGGTCGTCTCGCTGGTGCCCTCGCTGACCGAGGCGGTCGCCCGTACCGTGCCGTCGCTGCTGGTCGGTGCGACCGACTGGTGCGTGGAGCCCGCCGGGCTCGACGTGCTCCGGGTGGGCGGCACGAAATATCCCGATCTCGACCGCGTCCGGGCCGCCGCGCCCGACCTCGTGCTGGCCAACGCCGAGGAGAACCGCCGCGCGGACGTCGAGGCGCTGCGGGCGGCCGGAGTGCCGGTCTGGGTGACCTATCCGCGGACGCTGCCCTCGGCTCTGACGTCGCTCGAACGGCTGCTGGCCGCGCTGGGCGCGGCGCCGCCGGATTGGTTGCGGTCCGCGCGGGAGGCCTGGTCACAGCCGTTCACAGGGGTACGCCGGAGCGCGCTGATCCCGGTCTGGCGGCGGCCGTGGGTCGTGCTGGGTTCGGACACCTTCGCCGGCGACCTGCTGGCCCGGCTCGGCGTGGACAACGTCTACGCGACGGCCGCCGAGCGCTATCCGCGCCCACCGCTGGCGGAGTTGCGAGCGGCGGGCGCGGACCTGCTGGTGTTGCCGGACGAGCCGTACGCGTTCACCGCCGACGACGGCCCGGAGGCGTTCCCGGGACTGCCGTACGCGCTGGTCAGCGGCCGGCACCTGACGTGGTACGGCCCATCCCTGGCGGAGGCGCGCGCGGTGCTAGAAGCTGTGCTCTGAGCTGGGGAACTGCCCGCCGCGCACCTCGTCGCCGAACTGGGCGGCGGCGTCGCGGAGGGTGCCGTGCAGGTCGGCGTAGCGCTTGACGAACCGCGGCAGCTTGCCGGTGCGCATCCCGGCCATGTCCTGCCAGACCAGCACCTGGGCGTCGGTCTCGGGCCCGGCACCGATGCCGACCGTGGGCACGCCGATCTCGTTGGTGATCCGCTTGGCGACGTGGGCGGGCACCATCTCCAGCACCACGGCGAAGGCACCGGCGTCGGCCACCGCGTGCGCGTCGGCGATCACCTCTTCGGCCGCGTCGCCCCGGCCCTGCACCCGGTAGCCGCCGAGCGTGTGCTCACTCTGCGGTGTGAACCCGATGTGCGCCATGACCGGGATGCCGGCCGCGGTGATCGCCTCGATCTGCGGCGCGGTCCGCCGCCCACCCTCGAGCTTGACGGCGTGGCAGCCGCCCTCCTTCATGAACCGCACAGCGGTCCGCAGGGCCTGGGTCGGCCCCTCCTCGTACGAGCCGAACGGCAGGTCACCGACGACCAGCGCGCGTTTCGTGGCGCGGACCACGGCCTTCACCAGCGGCAGAAGCTCGTCCACGGTGACGGCCAGGGTGGTCTCGTACCCGAACACGTTGTTGGCGGCCGAGTCACCGACGAGCAGCACGGGAATCCCGGCCTCATCGAAGATCGCGGCGGTGTACTGGTCGTACGCGGTCAACATGGGCCACCGCTCACCGCGCTCCTTGGCGGCGATCAGCTCCCGAGTGCGTACACGACGGTTGGGGGGCCCGCCGTAGAGGGACGGTTGCTCGCTCATCGCAGCTTCTCCTCTCGCCTCAAGGCCGCTCCGGTGCGGTCCCTGGGCACCCTCCGATCGTCCCACCGGAGTCCCGCCGAGGAGAGACGAGCGTGGAATCTTTCACACGCCGGACGGGTCGATCTCGCGCCAGCGGCTCGTGATGGGTAGGCGGCGGTCGCGGCCGAAGGCCTTGATGGAGATCTTGGTGCCCGGGGCCGACTGGCGGCGTTTGTACTCCGCCAGGTCGACCAGGCGCAGCACCCGGTCGACCAGGGCCGGGTCGTGGCCGGCGGCGATCAGGTCGGCGCGGCCCTGGTCGCCGTCGACGTAGGACAGCAGGATCGCGTCGAGTTGGTCGTAGTCGGGGAGCGAGTCCGTGTCGAGCTGGTCCGGGCGCAGTTCCGCGCTCGGTGGCTTGGAGATCGAGTTCTCCGGGATCGGCGGCTCCTCGCCGACCCGCAGGGCCTCGTCGTTGCGCCAGCGCGCCAGCTTCCAGACCAGCGTCTTCGGCACGTCCTTGAGCGGGTTGAAGCCGCCCACCGAGTCGCCGTAGAGGGTCGAGTAGCCCACCGCGAGCTCGCTCTTGTTGCCCGTGGTCAGGACCAGCGGGCCCTCCTGGTTGGAGATCGACATCAGGACGACGCCGCGGACGCGGGCCTGGAGGTTCTCCAGGGCCAGGCCCGAGAGCGACATCTTCGTCTGGAAGCTGTCGACCATCGCCTGGATCTCGTGGATCCGCAGCTCCAGGCCGGTGCGCTTGGCCATCTCGGCGGCGTCCTCGCGGGAGTGCGACGACGAGTGCTGGCTGGGCATCGACACGCCTATCACGTCCTGCGCGCCGATCGCGTCGACCGCGATCGCGGCGACCACCGCCGAGTCGATGCCGCCCGAGACGCCGAGGACGACCTTGTGGAACCCGTTCTTGCGGACGTAGTCGCGCAGGCCCAGCACCAGCGCCTGCCAGACCTCCGCGTCGTCGTCGAGGCGCACGGCGTGGCCGCCCTGGACCGGGGGCTCGCCGAGCGCGGGGTGCGGGTCCGAGACGTGCACCCGCTCGATGCCCATCTGGTCGCCGCCCACCTCGGCCCTGATCGGGGGCGTGGAAGGCGGGCTCGACGGTGGCGGCGGCAGCAGGCCCAGCGGCAGGTCGAGGTCGTGGATCAGCAGGTGCTCGGCCATCTGCGGCGACCGGGACAGCACCTCGCCGCCGGCGGTGACGATCATGGAGTCGCCGTCGAAGACGAGCTCGTCCTGGCCGCCGACCATGTTGAGGTAGGCCACCGTGGCGTCCGCCTCGGCCGCGCGCCGGCGGACCAGCGCCAGCCGGGTGTCGTCCTTGTTGAGCTCGTACGGCGAGCCGTTGATGGTGAGCACCAGGCCCACGCGCGCCCGACGGGCGGCCGCGAACGGGCCGCCGGCCTGCCACATGTCCTCGCAGATGGTCAGCGCCACGTCGATGCCCTCGATCCGGACCACGACGAGCGTGTTGCCGGGTACGAAATAGCGGTCCTCGTCGAAAACGCCGTAGTTGGGCAGGTGGTGCTTGAAGTAGCGGGCCACCACCCGGCCCCGGTGCAGTACCGCGGCCGCGTTACGGGGACCGGCGCTCGGGTCGGTCGCGGAGTTGACGGCCGGCGGGCCGTCGGCGTCGAGGTAGCCGACCACGACCGGGGTGTCGCCGAGCCCGTCGGCGTCGAGGTCCCCGGCCAGCCGCTGCAGCGCGGAGCACGTCGCGGCCAGGAACGACTGGCGGAAGACCAGGTCCTCTATCGGGTAGCCGGTCAGCATCATCTCGGGGAACACGACGAGACGGGAGCCCGCGTCGACGGCGGCGCGCGTGCTGGAGCGGACGATCGCGGCGTTGCCGGCGAGGTCGCCGACCGTCGGGTTCACCTGCGCGAGCGCGATACGCAACGTGGGCATGCGTCAATCCTTCCACCCGCGAGCGAGTGTGTGATCACCACGAACCCGCCGCATCGGCGGGCATCGTCCTACCGTAACGTTGCCGTAACGACACCGAGCAACACTGGTCGGCTAGCACACATGCAGCTCAGAGGGGTTGGCCGTGGATCGTCAGCAGGAGTTCGTGCTCCGTACGTTGGAAGAGCGCGATATCCGGTTTGTCCGGTTGTGGTTCACCGACGTCCTGGGCACTCTCAAGAGCGTCTCGGTAGCGCCGGCCGAGCTCGAATCGGCCTTCGACGAGGGCATCGGCTTCGACGGCTCGGCGATCGAGGGCTTCGCCCGGGTCTTCGAGTCCGACATGATCGCCATGCCCGACCCGACCACCTTCCAGGTGTTCCCGTTCGAGGGCGGCGTCAGCGGCGAGAGCGCCCGGATGTTCTGTGACGTGCTGCTGCCCGACCGCACCCCGTCCTGGGCCGACCCCCGGCACGTGCTGCGCCGCATGCTGTCCCGGGCGGCGGAGAAGGGCTTCACCTTCTACACCCACCCCGAGATCGAGTTCTTCCTGCTGGAGGACGGTCCCAACGACGGCTCGGTGCCGGTGCCGGTCGACGCCGGGGGTTACTTCGACCACACCACCCACGCCGTGGCCCGCGACTTCCGCCGCCAGGCCGTGCTCGCGCTGGAGCGGATCGGCATCTCGGTCGAGTTCAGCCACCACGAGGTCGCGCCCGGCCAGCAGGAGATCGACCTGCGCTACGCCGACGCGCTGACCACCGCCGACAACATCATGACGTTCCGGCACGTGGTCAAGGAGGTGGCGCTCAGCCACGGCGTCCAGGCCACCTTCATGCCGAAGCCGTTCACGGACCAGCCGGGCAGCGGGATGCACACGCACCTGTCGCTGTTCGAGGGCGAGCGCAACGCCTTCCACGACGCCGGCGACCCGATGAAGCTGTCGAAGGTCGCGCGCGCGTTCATCGCCGGCCTGCTGGTGCACGCCCGGGAATACACCGCGGTCACCAACCAGTGGGTCAACTCCTACAAGCGGCTGTTCCCACAGGCACTTCCGGACCGGATCACCGAGTCTCCGGCGTACGTCTGCTGGGGTCACCTCAACCGCTCGGCGCTGGTCCGGGTGCCCGCCTACGGCAAGCCGAACTCGGCGCGGGTCGAGGTCCGCTCGATCGACTCGGCCGCCAACCCCTACCTGGCCTTCGCGGTCATGCTCGGTGCCGGGCTCAAGGGCATCGAAGAGGGCTACGAGCTGCCGCCGGGCGCCGAGGACGACGTGTGGGCACTGTCCAATGCGGAGCGCAAGGCCGCCGGCTACGAGACGCTGCCGGAGAACCTGGCCGAGGCGATCGACGTGATGGCCGGCTCGGAGCTCGTCGCCGAGGTGCTGGGCGAGCACGTCTTCGACTACTTCCTGCGCAACAAGCGCGCCGAGTGGGAGCAGTACCGCCGCGAGGTCACGCCGTACGAGCGCGAGCGGTACCTCGGCGCTCTCTAGATCAACATCCCTGACATTTGTCACGGTCGCCTCGTGACGCGCGGCCCCAGCTCAGGGGCCGCGCGGCCGCGACAGTGGTCTCATGCGAACGGACACTCTCGCGGCTAGCGAGATCACGGGGACCCGCACTCCAGCCGTGCTTCTGCGGGGTCTGACCAAGAAGTTCGGCTCGGTGACCGCGGTGAACCAGCTCGACCTGCGGATCGAGCAGGGCGAGGTGGTCGCGTTCCTGGGGCCAAACGGCGCCGGGAAGACCACCACCATCGACATGATGCTCGGCCTGGGCCGCCCCACCGAGGGCTCGGTCGAGGTGTACGGGCTGACGCCGACCGAGGCCATCAACCGCGGCAAGATCGCGGCCGTGATGCAGACCGGCGGCCTGCTCAAGGACGTGTCCGTCGCCGAGATCGTGCGGATGACCGCGTCGTTCTTCGCGCACACGCGGCCGGTGGCCGAGGTGCTGGAGCGCGCCGGCATCGCCGACATCGCGGACCGCCGGGTGGCCAAGTGCTCCGGCGGCCAGCAGCAGCGCCTGCGGTTCGCGCTCGCGCTGCTGCCCGACCCGGACCTGATGGTCCTGGACGAGCCGACCACGGGGATGGACGTCGAAGGGCGGCGGGACTTCTGGAACGCCATCCGCGCCGACGCCCAGGCCGGCCGCACGGTGCTGTTCGCGACCCACTACCTGGAAGAGGCGGACGCGTACGCCGACCGGATCGTCCTGATCCGCAAGGGCCAGGTGGTCGCGGACGGCACCGCCAGCGAGGTCAAGGCGCTGGCCGCCGGCCGTCAGGTGCGGGCGACGCTGCCCGGCGCCGACGAGGTGCGGCTGGCCGCGCTGCCCGGCGTCGACCGGGCCGAGGTGCGCGGCGAGACCGTGCTGCTGCACACCAACGACTCCGACGGGGTCGCCCGCTACCTCCTGAACCAGACGTCCGCCCGCGACCTGGAGATCACCTCGCGCAACCTCGAGGACGCCTTCCTGGCCCTGACCAGCGGCGAGGACACCGACCTGGAAGGGATTTCCCGATGACCGCCGCCGCCCTGCCCCGCACCGAGATCGACCGGCGACCGGCGTTCGGTGGGTTCTCGCTGACCTACCTGGGCCTGGAGATCCGCCGGGTGCTCCGGAACCGCCGCAGCCTCTTCTTCATCCTGGTCATGCCGGCGGTGTTCTTCCTGCTCTTCGGCCTGCCGCAGAAGGGCCAGAACATCGACCAGGCCAACAGCGCGGCCGCCATCGCGTACATCATGATCAGCCTGGCCGTGTACGGCGCGATGACCGCCTCGACGGCGACCGGTGGCGCGGTGGCCGTGGAGCGGGCCCAGGGCTGGAGCCGCCAGCTCCGGCTGACCCCGCTGCGCCCGCCGGCGTACGTGGCCACGAAAGTCCTGTCCGCCCTCTCGCTGAGCCTGCTCTCGGTGGTCGTGGAGTTCGTGGTCGGCTCGATCGGCGGCGTGCGGATGCCGGCCCACGTCTGGCTGCTGGCCGGCCTCGGCGCGTGGCTCGGCTCCCTGGTCTTCGCCGCCCTCGGCCTGTTCGTGGGCTACCTGGCCCCGGCGGAGAACGTGATGCAGTTCATGGGCCCGATCCTGGCCCTGCTGGCGCTGTTCGGCGGCCTGTTCGTGCCGTTGGAGGTGCTGCCGCACGTGATGCAGACGATCGCGAAGTTCACGCCCGTCTACGGCGTCGGCTCGATCGCCCGCAGCCCGCTCACGCACGACTTCCAGTGGGTGGCCGTGCTCAACGTGGTGCTATGGACGGCCGGCTTCGGCCTGGGCGCCGCGCTGCTCTTCCGCCGCGATACCGCCCGGGTCTGAACGCGGTTAGCGTGTTCGGCATGACGGCCATGTCCCCGACGACCGGCCCGGCTCCCGCCGGGCCGGCGTCGGTGCACGACCAGGGCAACGGGATCCGCCCGACCCACCTGGCGGGCACGCACACGTTCGGGCCGCCGGTCCCGAAGCCGAGCCCGTTCTTCCAGCACGGCTTCGGCTGGCTGGTCGGCTCGGTCTGGCTCTTCTACCTCGGGCAGCCGCTGGGCACGATCCTGAACCATCCGGGCGGCTTCGCGAAGTGGTTCAGCCTGGGGGCGCTCGTGGCGTTCGGGCTCTCGTACGTCCTCGTGTTCCTCTGGACCCGGCGGATGCACATCGAGGAACGCCAGCCCCGGCTGCGCGACGGGCTGGTCTGGCTCGGCGTCACCCTGGTCCTCGGGCTCGCGATGCTGCCCGGTGCGGGCGGCGACTGGATGGTCGGCCTGGTCTACATCGCGGCCTCGGCGGTCATGGTGCTGCCACCGCGGGCCGCCGTCGTGGCCGTCGCGGTGGTCGCCGCACAGCCCCTGCTGCTGCCGGTGCTGGTGCCGGAGTGGAAGCACGAGAACGGGCTGTTCTTCTCGATCGTGCTGGCCGCGTTCGCGATGTTCGGCGTGACCCGGATGATCGACCACAACATGCGGCTGACCGCGGCCAACCGGGAGATCGCCCGGCTCGCGGTCGCCGAGGAGCGCGCTCGCGCGGCCCGCGACCTGCACGACATCCTCGGCCACTCGCTGACCGTGATCACCATCAAGGCCGAGCTCGCCGGTCGGCTGCTCCCGGACGCGCCGGACCGCGCCAAGACCGAGGTCAACGACATGGAACGGCTGGCCCGGGAGGCGCTGGCCGACATCCGTCGCACGGTCGGGGCGTACCGCGAGGTGTGCCTGGAGGAGGAGTTGGCCAGCGCCCGCTCCGCGCTGTCGGCGGCCGGCATCGAGGCCCAGGTCCCGCGCTCGGCGGACGTGCCGGAACCGCGCGGCACGCTGTTCAGCTGGGCCGTCCGCGAGGGCGTGACCAACGTGGTGCGGCACAGCGGCGCGACCCGCTGCGTGATCACGGTGCGCCCCGACGCGGTGGAGATCGCCGACAACGGCAGTGGTCCCGTGGCCGCGGCGGGTGCCGGTGGATCCGGCCTGCGCGGTTTGCGCGAGCGGGCCGAGGCGTGCGGGGGACAGCTCTCCGTCGGCCGGGCGCCGGGCTCCGGGTTCGTGCTGCGCGTTAGCGTCCCCGCGTGACCGACACGCCCATCAGGGTCCTGCTCGCCGACGACCAGGCCCTGGTCCGCGGCGCGCTGGCCGCGTTGCTGTCGCTGGAGCCCGACCTGGAGGTCGTCGCCGAGGTGGGTCGGGGCGACGAGGTGGTCGAGGCGGCCCGGCGGACCGGACCCGACGTGGCGCTGGTCGACGTCGAGATGCCCGGCGGCGACGGGATCGCCGCGACCGCGGCCCTGGCCGACGCGGTGCCCGGCTGCCGGGTGCTGGTGGTCACCACGTTCGGGCGACCCGGCTATCTGCGCCGGGCGATGGAGGCCGGTGCCAGCGGCTTCGTCGTCAAGGACACCCCGGCCCGGCAGCTCGCCGAGGCCGTCCGCCGGGTGCACGCCGGCCTGCGGGTGGTCGACCCGTCGCTGGCCGCCGAGACGCTGGTCGCCGGGCGCAGCCCGCTCACCGCGCGGGAGACCGACGTGCTGCGCGCCGCTCGCGACGGCGGCACGGTCGCCGACCTGGCCGCCGTCGTGCACCTCTCGGAGGGCACCGTGCGCAACCATCTGTCGGCGGCCATCGGCAAGACCGGGTCCCGGACCAGGGCCGAGGCGGTCCGCATCGCGGAGCAGAACGGCTGGCTCTGACACCCGAACGGGCCGATCGGGCATAGCCCGGCTTGCATGATCGCGCTATCGTCCCCTGAACGCCACATGGGTGGCATCGACGGGCCTGGCTTTGGAGGACGTGCACCATGTGGGAGGACCTGTTCACCGGCGCCTGGCACAGCATCGTCTACGGCGTGGTCGGGATCGCCCTGATGGCGGCCGGCTTCATGCTGGTCGACATGCTCACCCCCGGCAAGTTGCGGGAGCTGATCTGGATCCAGCGCAACGCCAACGCGTCGCTGCTGCTCGCCGCCAACCAGCTCGGCATCGCGGTGATCGTGTTCACCGCGATCATCACGAGCTACGCCGACTTCGGCTACGGCCTGGCCTCGACCGTCCTCTTCGGACTGCTCGGCATCGTGCTGATGGGCCTGGCGTTCCTGGTGCTCGACATGCTGACCCCGGGCAAGCTCGGCGAGATCATCTGTGACGACCAGCCGCACCCGGCCGCGCGGGTCAGCGCGGCCAGCCACTTCGGTGTAGCCCTGATCGTCGCCGCCTGCATCGCCTAGGCGCCGCCGGCCCGGGTCGTCGCCAGCGGACGGTCCGGGTTGTCCGCCCGGTCGCCGGGCTCGTCCCGCCGCCGCGTTGTCGCCCGCAGGACCAGCCAGGCGACGAGCAGAGCGAGCAGCAGGGCCGCGCCGGGCACGCCGGTCCGGACGAGCAGGCCGCGGCGCTCGTCGTCGGCGGCTTCGGCCGCGGTGTCGACGAGCGCGGTGTCGAACTTGCGCTCGACACCGCGGATCGCCCGGCCGTATTCGAGCAGCGCGCTGTCCCAGATGTCGATGTTGAACGGCGCGCTGGTCAGCGCGCCGGTGGTCGGCATGGCGCCGATGATCCAGGTCTCGAAGGCGGTCGACGAACGCAGGTCGGGCCCCGCCACGGCCTGGTTGAAGTCGTCTTTCTCGCCTTCCGTCGCGACCGAGGCGAACTGCTTCAGCGCCTCGCGGCGGCCGGCCTGCGCGGCGACGAACTCGCTCCTGAGATTCGCGTTCAGGGCGCCGGCACCGTAGCCGTGCAGCACGACCAGCCGTTCCTGCGAGAGGAGCTCCTTCTGTCGCGACACCGTCGAGGTCGCCCGCATCCGCTGGGCGAGGTTCGGGTCGGCGGTCAGGTTGGCGACGGCGTCCCGGAACTTGAGCAGGTTGTCGACCAGGGCGTTGTAGGCGTTCGCCGCGTCGGTGAAGGCGAGCTTGAAGCCGACGATGGCGCTGCGGTGCGCGGCCAGATCACGCAGCCCGTCGTCGATCTGGCTCAGCGTGGTCGCCAGGCCGCCGGGCAGGTCGGTCAGGGCGACGCGCCGGGTCGTGTAGGCGCTCACCGCGCCGTCCACCGCGCCACCGGCGTCTTCGAACGCGGCACGATATCGCGACAGGCCCGGGGATCGGTCGTTCGCCAACATCATGGCCGCCGCCGCCCGCTCGTCCTGGACGCCCTGGACGAGCCCGCCCGTGGCGGCCACGACCGTCGTCAGCGCGCGCATCTCGTCGGCGTGCCGCGTGGAGTCGCGCCCTTCGCGCAGCCCGGTGCCGACGAGGGCCACCGTGGCGAGGATCGGCACGAGCATGACGAAGCCGATCTTCGGCCAGATCGATCGACGCGCTGTGCCCTTCGGCCGCTCGCTCATGGCCGCCGCCTTCCGCGAATGGGCGCCGGTAGCCACACGGACACCGCGATGCGCCCGACCCGAGCGGGCCGGAACCCGGGCATTCCACCACGTCGATCGACGTGGCGTGACCCGCGCGGGACATTCCGTGAAATTCAGCCGACTGCGGCCTCGACGGTCAGCACGCCGGCGGTGGCGTCCACGGTGGCCAGCGCGCCCACCGGCACGCTGAGCTGACCCTGGCCGTGCCCGATCGGCAGCCCGCCCAGCACCGGCACGCCGAGGTCGCCGAGCCGGTCCAGGAGCATCGCGGCCAGGCCGGTTCCCCAGTCGTCCGAGCAGTCCGTGAACTGGCCGAGCGCGACACCGGCGAGGCCGTCGAGCGCACCCGCCCGGCGCAGGTGGGTGAGCATCCGGTCGATCTTGTAGAGCGGCTCCTGCACCTCCTCGACCAGCAGGATGGCGCCAGTCAGGTCGGGCATGTCCGGGGTACCGACGGACGCGGCGATCAGGCAGAGGTTGCCGCCGAGCAGGGGGCCGGCGGCCAGGCCGGGCACGCGTACGCCCGCGGTGTCCTCGGTCGGCAGGCTGGCGACCGTCACCGGGTCCGTGCTCATCAGCGCCGACCGCAGCGACTCGGCCGATTCGGCCGGTGTCCGCTCGTCGTTCCAGGCCACACCCGGGCCGTGTACGGACGCCAGCCGCGCGCCACGCCAGAGCGCGAACTGGAGCGCGGTGATGTCGGAGAAGCCGGCCACCACCTTGGGGTCGCGCCGGACGGCGGCCATGTCGACCGCGTCGACCATCCGCTGCGCGCCGTAGCCGCCGCGGGTGCACAGCACGCCACGGATCCGCGGGTCGGCGAACGCCTGGTTGACGTCGGCCGCCCGGGCCGCGTCGTCGCCGGCCAGATAACCCGTCCGGTCGTACGCGTGTGGCCCGAGCACCGCCCGCAGCCCCCACGACTCGAGCAGTTCCAGCCCGCGCTCCATCCGCTCGGGTCGGGTCGGACCTGCCGGTGAGACCAGCATCACGGCGTCGCCAGGACGCAGAGCAGGGGCCTTGATCGCGTGCACGACCCGACCTTAAGGGGGTGCCTCGTGGGCCAGGGCGGCACCCCGCCGGGTCCAGGCGGTGTCCGACCGCACGCGGGGGCCGGCCAGATACAACACCGGTATCCGACCGACCCCCGCGCACGCCCGGACACCGCCTGGACCTCGCCGGGCCACCACCCTGGCCCACGAGGCACCCCCTTGTCTCCCGATAAGGTCGAACCCGTGGCTACCGCACTCGTGATCGAGAACGACCCGACCGACGGCCTGGGCCGGCTCGGCGACTGGTTTACCGAGGGCGGCCTGGAGCAGCACGTGCTCCGCCCGTACGACGACGACCAACTACCCGAAGACCTGAGCGGCTACGACGCGTTCGTGGTGCTCGGCGGCGAGCAGAACGCCTACCCCGACCCCGACGGGGTCTGGGACGGTTGGTGGCTGCCGAAGGTCGAGGGCCTGCTGCGCAAGGCGGTCCGCACCAACCTGCCGACGCTGGGCCTCTGCCTGGGCGCGCAGTTGCTGGCCACCGCGCACGCCGGCGCCGTCGAGCGCAGCGCGTCCGGCCCCGAGATCGGCCCGGCGCTGGTGGCCAAGCGGGACGCCGCCGACCACGACCCGCTGTTCCGCTGGGTGCCGATCGCGCCCGACGTGTTGCAGTGGCACCAGGACGAGATCACCGAGCTGCCCCGGGGCGCGGTGCTGCTGGCCGCCTCGACGTACTACCCGAACCAGGCGTTCCGGCTGGGGGAGCGGGCCTGGGGCCTGCAGTTCCACATCGAGTGCGACGCCGACATGATCGCGTCCTGGGCGGCCGGCTCGACCGAGCTCGCGGAGCTCGGGCTGTCCGAGGAGGCGGTGGTCGGCGCCTGCGCGTCGGTGCTGCCCGACATCGAAGACGTGTGGCAGCCGTTCGCCATCCGGTTCGCCGCGCTCGCGGAAGGCGAGCTGGACCTGCCCCGGACGACGCTCCCGCTGCTCGGGCGGTGAGCCGTGGCCCGGCCGGCGAGTGAGCGCACGAACCGGCTGGCCCGGTTCGGCTTCGGAGAGCGGGCCGCCGACGTCCTCGGGCCTGGCGGCCTGGGGCTCTGGGACCCGACGACCCAGGAACCCGCCGGCGAACAAGCGGCCAGCTTGATCGCGGCGCTGTCCCGCGCCGCCGACCCCGACCTGGCGCTGCGGCAGTTGCACCGGCTGGTCGAGGCCCTCGACCGCACCGGCGGGCGCCAGGAACTGCTGGACGCCCTGCTCGTCGACAACGGCGTGCGGCGCCGGCTCGTCGCGGTGCTGGGTGCGTCGTCGGCACTCGGCGACCACCTGGTGGCCAACCCGGGGCAGTGGACGGCGCTGCGCGACCAGAACGGCCAGGCACCCGACGCCTCCGGCGAGCTCTCTCCGGTGGAGGGTCCGAACGCGGTGGCCGCGCTGCGACTGGCGTACCGGCTGGCGCTGTTGAAGATCGCCTCCGCGGACCTGACGGGTGGGCGCGGGCTCGAGCAGACGATGGCGGCGCTCTCGGCACTGGCCGACGGGACCCTGCGGGCGGCGTACGCGATCGCGGCGGCCGAGGTCGGCAGCGACCCCCGACTCGGCGTGGTGGCCCTCGGCAAGTGCGGCGGCAACGAGCTCAACTACGTGTCCGACGTGGACGTCATCTTCGTCGCGGCCACCGACGACGACCTGCCCGCCGCCACCGGCATCGCGACCCGGCTGATCGAGATCTGCGGCCTGGTCGCGTGGCCGGTCGACGCCGCGCTGCGCCCCGAGGGCAGCCGTGGCCCGCTGGTCCGCACGCTGGCCAGCCACCAGGCCTACTACCAGCGCTGGGCCCGCACCTGGGAGTTCCAGGCCCTGCTCAAGGCCCGCCCGGCGGCCGGCGACACCGCGCTGGCCCAGGAGTGGATCGACACGCTGGCGCCGCTCGTGTGGCACGCCGCCGAGCGGCCGGAGGCGGTCGACGACGTGCGGGCGATGCGGCGGCGGATCGTCGACAACGTGCCGGCCCGCGAGCTGGAGCGGGAGATCAAGCGCGGGCCGGGCGGGCTGCGTGACATCGAGTTCGCCGTCCAGCTCCTCCAACTCGTGCACGGCCGGGCCGACGAGACGCTGCGGGTCACCGGGACGATGCCGGCGCTGCGCGCGTTGGTCGGCGGTGGCTACGTGGGGCGGGCCGACGGCGAGACGCTGCTGCGGGGCTACCGGTTCCTGCGCACCGTCGAGCACCGGCTCCAGCTCCAGGCGCTGCGCCGCACCCACACCGTCCCGGCCGACCCGGCCGGGCTGCGCTGGCTGGCCGCCGCCATGGGCTACACCGCCGAGCCCGGGCGCGACGCGGTCGAGTCGTTCAAGGCCGACTGGGTGGCGCACGCCAGCGAGGTGCGCCGGTTGCACGTCAAGCTGCTCTACCGGCCGCTGCTGGAGGCCGTCGCCCGGGTGCCGGCCGAGTCGCTGCGGCTGACCCCGGAGGCCGCCCGGCGCCAGCTCGAGGTGCTCGGCTTCGCCGACCCGACCGGTGCGTTGCGGCACCTGGAGGCGCTCACCGGTGGCGTCAGCCGCACCGCCGCGATCCAGCGCACGCTGCTGCCGGTGCTGCTCCAGGAGTTCGCCGACGCCGCCGAGCCGGACCGCGGCCTGCTCAGCTACCGCCAGGTCTCCGACACCCTCGGCTCGACGCCCTGGTACCTGCGCCTGCTGCGGGACGAGGGCCCGGTCGCCACGCGGCTGGCCCGGGTGCTCGGCCTGTCCCGGTACGCCGCCGACCTGCTCGCCCGCGACCCGGAGGCGCTGCGGCTGCTGGCCGAGGACGCGGAGCTCGCGCCCCGCCCCGGCGACGTGCTCCGCGACGGGTTCGGCGCCGCTGCGGACCGGCACGAGGACCCGGTCGCGGCGATCCGCGCGGTACGCGGACTGCGCCGCCGCGAGCTGTTCCGGATCGCCTGCGCCGACGCGCTCAGCCACGGTTCGCTCGCACCGACACCGGTGCTCGACATCCGCGGCGTCGGCACCGCACTGTCCGATGTGGCCGAGGCGACACTGGGCGCGGCGCTGCGGGCGGCGGCCCGGGTCTATCCGCTGCCGGCGGGGCTGACCTTCGCCGTGATCGGGATGGGCCGGCTGGGCGGCTTCGAGCTCAACTTCGCCTCGGACGCCGACGTGCTGTTCGTCTACGACCCGCCGCCCGGTGTGCCCGACGGCGCCGCGTCGGCGGCCGCGCACGCCGTCGCCGAGGAACTGCGCCGCCTGCTCGGCATGGCGGCCCCCGACCCGCCGCTGGGCGTCGACGCCGACCTGCGCCCCGAGGGCCGGCAGGGTCCGTTGGTGCGCAGCCTGGCCGCGTACGCGCAGTACTACTCCCGCTGGTCGAAGGTGTGGGAGGCGCAGGCGCTGCTGCGGGCGCGACCGGTGGCCGGCGACGTCGCGTTGGGCGCGCGGTTCGTCGCGATGGCCGACCGCGTGCGGTACCCGGCCGCTGGGCTGACCCGGGAACAGCACGTGGAGATCCGGCGCATCAAGGCCCGGGTGGAGAACGAGCGGCTGCCGCGCGGTGCCGACCCGGCCACGCACGTGAAGCTCGGCCGGGGCGGGCTCGCCGACGTCGAGTGGGCCGCGCAGGTGCTCCAGCTCCGGCACGCGGGCGCGCACGCGTCGTTGCGTACCACCCGCACCGTCGACGCGATCGCGGCCGCCGACGAGGCCGGGCTGCTCTCCGCCGCGGACGCCGCCGTGCTGGCCGCCGGTTGGCTGCAGGCGGCCCGGGCACGCGACGCGCTGACCCTGGTCCGTGGCCGGCCGGGCGACCAGCTACCCCGGCACGGCGTGGAGCTGGCCGCCGTGGTGCGGTTGCTCGGACGCGACGACGCGGGCGAGTTCCTCGACGACTATCTCCGGACCGCGCGCCGGGCGCGGACGGCTCTGGAGCACGTTTTGGAGGGCTAATGGATCCTCTGCACGACGACGGTACGGACGCCGCACTGCACGCGGTGTTCTCGGCGGCCGGGCCCTATCTGTCCTCGTTGGCGGATCGGCCCGTCTACGCGGGTTCCGAGCGGGTCAAGGAGCTCGGCGGCTCGCTGCCCGCCGACGGCGCGGGGGCGGCCTTGGTCGCCTCGCAACTGCTGTCCGTGGGCATGGAGTCGGCGACCCATTCGGCCGGGCCCAGGTTCTTCCACTTCGTCACCGGCGGCGTGACGCCCGCCGCGCTGGCCGCCGACTGGACCGTGTCGCTGCTCGACCAGAACGCCTTCTCGCGGGCCGCGTCGGAGTTCGCGACGTCGGTGGAGACCACCGCGCTGGACTGGTTGCGGTCGCTGTTCGGGCTGCCGCCGTCGTTCGGCGGTGCGCTCGTGGCCAGCGCGACGTTCGCGAACTTCACGGCCCTGGGCGCGGCGACGCACTGGTGGGCCTCCCGGCACGGCGTGGACGTGGCCGCGGCCGGCCTGCACGGGCTGCCCAGGATGCCGGTGTTCTCCGGCGGCTACGTGCACGCCAGCGCGCGCAAGGCGCTCCAGATGCTCGGCCACGGGCGGGAGTCGGTGTCGGTGCACGGCGCGGGGCGGATCGATCTGTCCTCGTTGGACCGGGCGCTGGCGTCGTCCGGCCCGGCGGTGGTGATCGCCAACGCGGGTGAGGTCAACGCGGGCGACTTCGACCCGCTGGCCGAGCTGGCCTCGGTGGTGGCGCGCCATGACGCGTGGCTGCACGTCGACGGGGCGTTCGGGCTGTTCGCCGCGCTGTCGCCGCGGACGGCGCACCTGGTCGAGGGGCTCTCTCAGGTCGACTCGATCGCCTGCGACGGGCACAAGTGGCTCAACGTGCCGTACGAGAGCGGGTTCGCCTTCCTGCGCGAGCCGGTCCGGCTCGGTGCGGCGTTCGGGATGCCGGGCGCCCCGTACCTGCCGGGCGCGGACTCGCCGCGTGGCGGCTACGGCCTGCTCGGGCCGGAGTCGTCGCGGCGGGCGCGGTCGGTGCCGATCTGGGCGACGCTCGCGGCGTACGGGCGGTCCGGCTACCGGGCGATGGTGGAGCGGCACCTGGACCTGGCGCAGGAGCTGGCCGGGCTGGTCGACGCGGCACCGGACCTGGAGCGCTTGGCCGATGTGCCGCTGTGCATCGTCTGCTTCCGGGTGCGTCCGCCCGGGGTGCCGGAGTCGGCGCTCGACGACCTCAACCGGCGGGTGGGCGAGGCGCTGCTGGACGACGGGCGGGTGTTCGCGGGCACGACGGTGTACGAGGGCAAGGTGGCCCTCCGACCGGCGATCGTCAACTGGCGCACGACGTCGCGCGACATCGAGCTGTTCGTGTCGGTGGTCCGGGAGCTGGCGGCTACGGTGTGAGGTCCGCGGCGGTGACGGTGAGGGTGTTGTCGCCGAGGGGTTTGTAGCCCCCGGCCGGGTCGACCTCGTACTGAGCCTGGTCGGGGTTCAGCAGCGACGCCGCCGCGTCCGGATAGGTCTCCAGGAACAGCAGATATGGGGTGCCGTCCCGGAACGGCACCTGCTCCGGTTGCTCGTAGACCACGCCGTCGATCTCGCCGCCCATCTGCTTCACCTGGACCACCTGGCCGACACGCGCCGATCCCTTGTGGACCTTCGTCACGGTGGCGTCGTAGACGGTGATGACGACGGCCGTCTCCTCCGTCTTCTCGCCGTCGGTGGGATAGAGCTTGTCGAACCTCGGGTTGGCCGTGGTCGCCTCGACGACGAGGGTGGCCCTCTCCAGGAGCTCGGCGACGCTCTGGTAGCGGGGATAGTCGCCCTGGTAGACGACCCGCCCGCCGAGGGCCTTCCCGCACCCGCCGGCGGCGAGCAGCGCGACGACGGCGACAGCGACGATTCTGCGCAAGGCCATGACAAGTAGACGCGGTGGCGCGTGATGTCGTTCCGTCCGTGGTTTGTCCGGCGACCCGCCGCGGACCTGCCAGCGCAGCGCAGCGGAGCGGTCCCCGGCGGGAGCGACGGTCGCGCCCCCGACGGACCCGGGACCGCTCGGCTCTTCACGCTCTTGCCGTTGCGACATCGGCGGTCGCCTTGCTATCCCTGAGGTTGCGGATGGCGGGAAGCGTCAGCAACGCGAGCCCGGAGAGCACCTGCCACATGACGCCTGTCGCGAGGACGGCGGGGATGCTGGTGGCGGTGGCGACGGGACCGGCCAGGGCCAGGCCGATCGGGCCGACGGAGAACGAGCCGAAGACCACATAGGAGTTGACCCGGGACATCGCCTCTTCGGGTACGCGCTGGTGGATCGCGGTCATCCAGAGGGCGCCGAAGATGGCGCTGACGATGCCGGCCAGCAGTGCGCCGCCGCAGACCACCAGGAGCGGGGCGCGGGCGGCCAGGGCCGCGGACGGTGCCGCCCAGAGGATGGTGGCGGCCGTGGCGACCAGCAGTGGGCGGGTGGGTTTCCAGCCGAGCACGACGAAGCCACCGAGGATCGCGCCCGCGCCGTACGTCGCGGTGATCGCACCCCAGGCGCCGGCGCCGCCGTACCAGCGGTCCGCGGAGACCGGGCCGAGCACCAGGTACGGCGCCCAGAGCAGCAGGTTGAACAGGGTGAACTGGAGGGTGATCGTCCACAGCCACGGCAGGGACGCGAACAGCCGCCAGCCCGTGCGCAGGTCCCGCAGCATCGACGGGCGGTCGACCCGGTCCGGGTCCGGAACTTTCAGCACGAGCAGGGCCAGGATGCTGGGTACGTAGGTGATCGCGTCGACCAGCAGCACCGTCGCGGGTGAGGTGACGACGACCAGTGCCGCGGCGACGGCGGGGCCGGCGACGTTGGCGGTCGACTGGACCAGGCCGATGAACGTGTTGGCCTCGTGGCGGCGGTCGGCGGGCACGAGTTGCGGCACCAGGCCGTCGAAGGACGGGCGGAAGACCGCCTCGCCGAGACCGCCGAGCGCGGCGAGGATAAGGAGCAGGCTGAGGTCCGGGATGCCGGCGAAGAACAGCACCGCGATCGCGGCCTGGGAGACGGCGCGCAGGATGTCGGCCCAGAGCATCACCAGGCGGCGCGGGAAGCGGTCGCCGAGGACGCCGGCGAACGGCAGGATGGCGACCATCGGGACGATCCTGGCGGCGAGTACGTAGCTGAGGGTGGCGGGGGAGCCGCCGCTGTGGAGGACGGCGAACGCGAGGGCCACGCTCGCCATCTGCGTGCCGATCATCGACGTGACGTAACCGCCGACGAAGATGCGGAAGTCGCGCAGTCGCAGCACCGCGAAGCGCGCGCCGAGAGTCGGTCGCACGTGTCCTCCCCAGGACCTTGAGCCGTTGCGACTCAGATCCTGGGGTTAGGTGGGGTGGCGTGTCAACCGTTGGTTGAGTCTGGTCGGCTTTAGGTCAGGGCTTTCCTCAGGTCGTCGGCCGCCTTGGTGATCGGTAGCGGTAACGCGGTTTCGGTGGCTTGTCGCAGGTCGTCGATCACGCTGCTGGCCAGGGCGAACAGGGCGCCTGGCGGTGCTTCGGCGGCCATTCTGAGGGTGTCTTTGGCGAGGGCGGCTCGGGTGAATCGGCTCGTCCAGGCATCGTCGGCCTCGACTCTGCGGAGGAGGGCGCGGGTGGCGGCGCGGAGGGTGGCGATGGCTGGGCCGTGACTGGTGTCAACGGATCGCTGACGCTGTCTGGTGATTCGGCTCGGCGCCACGTCGCGGTTCTGGTCGCCGGTGAGCCTCAGGTAGCGCTGCTCGGCTGCCTGACGGCTGGCCAGGCCCAGGGCGGTGGCGACGGTAGCCCAACTCGCCCCGCCGGCGCGGGCCGACTCGATCAGCGCGCGTTCGGTGGCGTCCAGTCGCTCACGGACGCCGCGCAGCAGGGTGAGCGCGTCGAGCGCCGGGTCGGGGTCGTCGCTCCTGGCGGCGGTCAGCAGCGTGTGCAGGTCGCGTTCGACGTCGGGCTCCACGGCGTTGATGGTCTCGTGCTTTCGTGCGTTGGTCAACGATGCGTTGACGACTGAGTACCTTACCTTCCTCAGGCGGGGTCGGACGGGGAGGTAAGGAGGGCGGGATTAGGGCTGGTGCCGGGTGTGGCGGGGCTACCTGCGCGCGGATGGTCAACGTCGACACCACCGACGGCCCGTTCCGAGGAGCTCGCGATGATCAACGACCCGTACCTGACCCTGGAGCTGCACCGCGCCCGCGTCGACGCGTTGACCGAGGACGCCCGCGCCGGCCGGCTGATCCGCGCCCTGCGCAGGCGGGCGTCCACGAAGCGGCGCCGGCCGGCTTGAGCGCGGGAAATCTCGGCGGCGACATGTCGTACCCACATGGCATCCTCGATGCCGTGACCACTCGCACCCGCAGCACCGCGTTCGTCGGCCGTGACGCCGAGATCGCGGCGCTGCGCGAGGCACTCAAGCGGGTCCGCACCGACGAGCCGGCGATGGTGCTCGTCGGTGGCGAGGCCGGGGTCGGCAAGACCCGGCTGCTCGAAGAGTTCGCCAAGCACGCGGCCGGCGCGCGTTTCCTCACCGGGCAGTGCCTCGAGCTCGGTGAGGAGGGCCTGCCCTACGCACCGTTCGCGGGCATCGTGCGCGAGCTGGTGCGCGCAGAGGGCGTCGCGGTCCTCGACGGCCACGAGGCCGAGTTCGCCCGCCTCCTGCCGGAGCTGGGCGCCGTCTCGCCAGAGCCCGACCGTGGCGTGCTCTTCGACCGGGTCTCGACGCTGCTCGCCCGGCTGGCCGTCGACCAGCCGCTGGTGGTGGTCCTCGAAGACCTGCACTGGGCCGACCGGTCCACCCGAGACCTGATCGACTTCCTGGTCCGCGCCGCCCGCACCGCGCGGGTCCTGCTGGTCTGCACCTACCGCACCGACGAGCTGCACCGCGGCCACCCGCTGCGCGGCTTCGTCGCCGAGCTCGACCGGGCGCGCGGCGTCGAGCGCCTCGACGTCGGCCGCCTCGACCGCGACGGCACGGCCGAGATCCTGGCCAGCGTCTACGGCGCCGAGCCGGGTCAGCGAGCGATCGACAAGGTGCACCAGCGCGCCCAGGGCAACCCGTTCTTCGTCGAGGAGCTGGCCGCCTCGGGCGACCCGGCCGCCTGCGCCGACATCCCCGAGAGCCTGCGCGACCTGCTGCTCGCCCGGGTCGACCGACTGCCCGAGTCGGCCCAGCCGGTCCTGCGGATCGCCGCGGCCGGCGGCAACCGCATCGGTCACGAGCTGCTCAGCACCGTGGCGGCCATGCCGGAGGCCGCGCTGGATGCCGCGCTGCGGACGGCGGTCACCGCACAGCTCCTGGTCGCCGACGCCGAGGGCGGCTACGAGTTCCGCCACGCGCTGGTCCGCGAGGCCGTCCACGACGACCTGCTGCCGGGCGAGCACGCGCGCCTGCACGCCCGCTACGCCGCCGCCATCGAGGCCGACCCGGCGCTGGTCGCCGCCGGGCGCGCGCCGGCCGAGGTCGCCCACCACTGGTACGCGGCCCACGACACCCCACGCGCCCTGGTCACCTCGCACGCGGCGGCGGTCGCGGCCGGCGAGCGCTACGCACACGCCGAGCAGGCCCGGCTGCTGGAGCGGGTGCTCGAGCTGTGGGAGCAGGTCCCGGACGCGGCCGACCGGCTCGGCCTCAACCACCTGACGCTGCTCGAGGAGACGCTGGTCGCCACCTACACGGCCGGCGACTTCAAGCGGGCGCTGAGCCTCAACCGGGCCGCGCTGCACGCCATCGACGAGTCCGCCGAGCCACTGCGGGCAGCCCGGCTGCTCACCCGGCGCGGCAAGCTGCTGGCCTCGCTGGGCAAGAGCGACGGCGTCGCCCAGCTCCAGGAGGCCGTCACCCTCGCCGAGACCGCACCCGACGACGCGGCCCGGGCGATGCTGCTGGCCGACATCGCCTACCAGATCAGCCGCGCCGACCGCGACGAAGGAGCGCGGATCGCCGCGCTGGCCCGCGCCGCCGCCGAGTCGCTCGGCCACGACGGCGCGGCGGTCCACGCGACGCTCACGATGCAGCGCGCCTGCAACCGCATGGTGTCCGCCGAGGTCGGCCTGCCGGACCTACGCCAGGCCGAGGCCAGAGCCAAGTCCCTCGGCGACGTGGAGGGCCTGGTGCACGCCCGCATCAGCATCTCCGACGCGCTCTTCGAGGTCGGCGACTACGCGGGCTCGGCCGAGTCCGCGGCCCTGGGCACCAAAGACGCCGGCAAGGTCGGCGTCGACCGCTCCAGCGGCGCGTTCGTCCGCTCCAACCACGCCGAGGCGCTGATGGCCCTGGGCCGCTGGGACGAGGCCGACGCGATCTGCGCCGAGTCCGCCCGCTTCGACCCACCGGGCCACCTGGGCCTGCACTGGCTCCAGCTACGCGCGGGTCTACGCCTGGCCCGCGGAGACGCCTCGGCGACCGAGCTGGTGGGGCGCTCACTGGCCTTCCTGGCGCGGCCCTACGTGAGCCCCCAGCACCGGCTGCCGCTGCTCACACTCAAGATCGAGGCCGCACTGGCGGCCGGCGACGCGACCGGCGCGGCGGAGGCCGCGCGCGGCGCGCTCGGCAGCTTCGGTGGGGGCATCGCCGGGTTCGCGGCTCCCGCACCACGGGGCGGCGAATCGCACGTCGGCCGCATCGCGGCTCCCGAGCCATCAGGCGGCGCTGGCGTCGCGCGCGGGGCTGCGGGAGCCAACCACCTGGTCGGCGGCGGGCGGGACCTGGACACGGGGGCCGAGGTCCCGGCCGGCGTCGCTGACCTGCTCGTCAATCCGCGCTACGCCTGGCCGCTGCTGGCGGCCGCGGCGCGGGCCGCTGTCGCGGCCGCCGACCGGGACCTCGGCGCCGCGGTCAAGGGTCTGGTCGGGCGGGTCGAGTGCCAGTATCCGGCCGAACGCGCCTACGCGGCCGAGATCGCCGCGTGCCTGGGCGACGACACGGCGGCACATGCCGGCCATGCGTCGCCCGGTCACGCGTCGGCCGGTCACGCGTCGGCCGGTCACGCGTCGGCCGGTCACGCGTCGCTCGGTCACGCGTCGGCCGGTCACGCGTCGGCCGGCCACGAGCCGCCGGCCGGAGGCTCGGCGCCGACCGCAGGTGTCATCGAGCGGTGGGTCGCCGCGGTCGAGGCGTGGCGCACCGACGGCCAGCCCTACGCGTTGGCCCGGGCGCTGGTCGGCCAGGCCGAGGCGGCGGCGGCCGCGGGCGACCGCACCACGGCCCGCGAGGCGCTCGAGGAGGCCGGCGCCATCGCCGCCGATCTCGACGCCCGTCCGCTGCGCGACGAGGTCGCCCGACTCGCCCGGCGGGTCGGGTTGCGCGGGGCGGTGCGGGCCGGGCCGGACGTGCTGACCGCCCGCGAGCGTGACGTGCTCCGCCTGGTCGCGGTCGGGCACAGCAACAGCCGAATCGGTGCGGAGCTCTATCTGTCGCCGAAAACGGTCAGCGTGCACGTTTCACGCATCATCGCCAAGTTGGAGGTCACGAATCGGATCGAAGCGGCAGCAGTCGCCCACCGCCTTGGTCTGCTCGGGCCGGACATGATTGCCGGCGGACAGACGACGGCATCCGGCCATTAGACTGCGTCGCATGGCCAGGGCAGAAGAGAAGGTGTCGTTCGGCGGACGCCTTAAGCAGATCGGGATGGTTTTCTCGTTCACCGCTAAACAGGACAAGATGTTCATCCCGTTGGCGGCCGGAGCGGTGCTCATCCCGCTGCTGCTCGCTGCCCTCGCGGTGGTGCTCGGCTGGGGCCTCATCTTCATCCCGCTGGGCATCCTGATCGCCCTGCTCGCGCTGCTCATCGTGCTCAACCTGCGCTCCAACCGCGCCATGATGAACGCGGCCGAGGGGCAGCCCGGTGCCGCCGCGTCGATCATCGAGAACATGCGCGGTGACTGGCGGGTCCGCCCGGCGGTGAGCTCCACGACCGCGATGGACATGATCCACCTGGTCGTCGGCAAGCCCGGCGTCATCCTCCTCGGGGAGGGCAACCCCCAGCGCGTACGCGGCATGCTCGGTCAGGAGAAGCGCCGCCTCGCCAAGGTCATCGGCAACGCGCCGCTGCACGACTACGTGATCGGCAACGGCGAGGACGAGGTCCCGATCCGCAAGCTCCGGATGACCTTGACCAAGCTCCCGCGCGCCCTGACCGGCAAGGACGTCAACTCCCTCGACAAGCGCCTCACGGCCCTGGCCGCTGCCCGGCCGCAGATGCCGAAGGGCGCGATCCCCAAGAACATGCGCCCGTCGAAGGGCGCCTTCCGCCAGACCCGCGGTCGCTGACCTGTCCGATGGAACCCCGCGCCTCCGCCGTTCACACCACGGAGCGCGGGGTTCCGCATATCCGGGGACCACGGAACGAGCATGGGCGGCGTCACTTGGTCGGCGAGTCCACAGGTCGTACGCACCCGCGGGTATATGTTCGGTTTTGATCGGTTCCATCGCCGGTCAACGCGCATTCCTGGCGGCTCGCGGGTGACGTAACACGGCAGAAACTTTTGCGACACGCTCGGGCAACGGCCTCGCCATAGCGTCGCTGCCAGCCTTGCCGAAGAGACAAAGCCGCAAGCCAAGTAAGCGACGTGCCAGGAGGACGTGTTGTTCGCCAATCCCGAGGAACTCCTGCGATACCTCAAAGACGAGGACGTGAAGTTCGTCGACGTCCGGTTCTGTGACCTGCCCGGCGTGATGCAGCACTTCAACGCCCCGGTCGAGTCCGTCGACGACGACATCTTCACCACCGGCCTCGCGTTCGACGGTTCGTCGATCCGTGGTTTCCAGCAGATCCACGAGTCCGACATGCTGCTGCTGCCGGACGTGGCTTCCGCGTTCATCGACCCGTTCCGGGCGCAGAAGACGCTGGCCCTCAACTTCTTCATCCACGACCCGTTCACCCGCGAGGCCTACTCGCGTGACCCGCGGAACGTGGCCAAGAAGGCCGAGGCCTACCTGGCGGCGAGCGGCATCGCCGACACCGCCTACTTCGGTCCCGAGGCCGAGTTCTACATCTTCGACTCGATCCGCCACGAGACCAGCGCCCACCAGGCCTTCTACTACATCGACTCGGTCGAGGGCGCCTGGAACACGGGCCGCGAGGAGCCGGGCGGCAACCGCGGTTACAAGACGCCGTACAAGGGTGGCTACTTCCCGGTGCCGCCGGTGGACCACTACGCCGACCTGCGCGACTCGATCGTGCGCAACCTGGTCGACAGTGGCTTTACCGTGGAGCGCTCGCACCACGAGGTCGGCACCGCCGGCCAGGCCGAGATCAACTACAAGTTCTCGACGCTGCTGCACGCGGGCGACCAGCTCCAGCTTTTCAAGTACATCGTCAAGAACACCGCCTGGGCCGCCGGCAAGACCGCGACGTTCATGCCCAAGCCGCTGTTCGGTGACAACGGCTCCGGCATGCACACCCACCAGAGCCTCTGGCTCAACGGCGAGCCGCTGTTCTACGACGAGACCGGCTACGCCGGCCTGTCCGACATGGCCCGCTGGTACATCGGTGGCCTGCTGCACCACGCCCCGTCGCTGCTGGCGTTCACCAACCCGACGGTCAACTCGTACCGTCGCCTGGTGCCCGGCTTCGAGGCCCCGGTCAACCTGGTCTACTCGCAGCGCAACCGCTCGGCCTGCACCCGCATCCCGGTGACGGGCAGCAACGCCAAGGCCAAGCGCGTCGAGTTCCGCGTGCCGGACCCGTCGGCCAACGTCTACCTGGCCTTCTCGGCGATGCTGATGGCCGGCCTCGACGGCATCAAGAGCAAGATCGAGCCGCCGGAGCCGATCGACAAGGACCTCTACGACCTGCCGCCGGAGGAGTACAACTCCGTCAAGCAGGTCCCGGGCTCCCTGCCCGAGGTCCTCGACTCGCTCGAGGCAGACCACGACTACCTGCTCGAGGGCGGCGTCTTCACGCCGGACCTGATCTCGACGTGGGTGGACTACAAGCGCGCGAACGAGGTCGACCCGGTCCGCCTGCGTCCGACCCCGCACGAGTTCGCCATGTACTACGACGTCTGAGTTGGTAAACCGCTGACCTGGGGCTAAGCATCTTCGACACCCCCCGGGAACAGCACGGGAACATCTGGCGAGCCATCGACCAAGCCGGACAAGGCGCGGTCGATGGCTCGCCGCACTCTGTCCGGCGTCGACGCCATCAGATGCGCGGGGTTGGTCGGCGAGATCGTGTTAGCTGTCCAGCCCTCGGCAGATCAGCGGCACCCGGACCGGCTGGCCGAACTCATCGATCCCGGGCGCCGGGTCAGGGGCGGTCGTGCAGGAACCAGGCGTCGCTGCGAGTCAACGCAAGAGCCAGCTTCCAGGCTGGTGTTTCGAGACTGCCGCCGACCGCCAGGTGCTGGAGAGCGAGCTGCCACGCCTGTTCGCCCAGGGCGGGCTGCCTGCTGACGACGAACTGCAGCATCGTCCCCCAGGACGCCACCAGTTCGGCGCCCCACTGCTGCTCCCATTGACGGATCGCCGCAGCGAGCCCGTCCCGGCCGGGGTCACCACCACGATTGCCCAGCGAGATCGCACCCCAGTAGTCGAACCATGCCGGGGCAAGCCACTGCACCGGCGTCGGCAGCAGCACTACATCGGCCCCTTCGAGGGGCGTGAACCAGCACCGGGTGCCGACATACGGCGCAGTTTGCGGCCAAGCCTGCTCAAGGGCCGTTGGGTCGGCCAACAGCCGCTCCCAGATCCACCGCTGGACCGCGACCGGTGTCGTGGGTGGGCTGAGATCCCGCCGGGCCTGCTCCGCGGCGTCCTGCCCCAGGAAATCGGGCAGCCGCAGGTGCAGCTGATCGGGCTCGATATGGGAGTGTGCGTCAGCCCCCCACCATTGATAGACCGTCCACGGATCCACCGTCCGGGCCGCACGCTGAAGCGCCTCGATCTGCTCGCGTTCGGGGTCCAGCCACTGCCCGTCGACCATGGCGAGGACGGGCCATCGGCCGGTCTGTGCCGTCGCCGCCCGTGCCGCCCGCCAGGCGGGAAGTAGCTGGCTTTTGTCGACGCCGGTGACTACCCAGGTGTCGCCGAGGCCCTCCTCGATCGAAAGCCCGTCCAATACAGTCCCCCGGAATACGGCGGCGATCTCGTCGGGGTCGTCCAACACCGAAGTCACGCCGCGAACCGTAGCCCTTGGCGGCAATCCCGATGACCCGGCGGCGTCGACGCCGATCGCGCGGCCTAGGCGCAGGGCATGCGCTCACGGCCGGCGCGGTGGCGGTGAGGTGCGATCCTGACGCGCATGGGCATCGCGCGGGCGGACCAAGCTGCGATCTTGGGCGCCATCATCGCCGTCTTCTTCACTCTGGACAACAACGAAGGTCGTTGGTCGGGGACCGACGCCCTTGTCGGCGTCGCTGCGGGCCTGATTCTGCTGGGGTTCGCTCACCTGCCAAGTCGTCCCTGGACGGTCCGCGGAGCGGCGCAAGCAGCCGTCATCGCCGTCGTGGGCTCGCTGTGTCTGTTCCTCGTCGTCTCGCCGATCGGCCAGACCCCGTCCCTGCCGTTCGTGGTCGGCGTCGGTTTCCCGTCGATCCTTGCCGCACTTGCCGGGGGTGACCGCTGGTCGCTTGCCCGCAAAGCGGTCGACAAGATCAACCACTACCTCGGCGTCCTGACCCGACCCCCGGCGAGCAGCACGGACCCGCTCGCAGCCGCACAGCTGGAACCATCCGACGACACGGCGACGACCCACCGCGTGGAGCAACGGACCGACAGCGAGGGTGGCCGGGCCGGATCGCGCGGCTGACCGGCACCAAGAACCCGTCAAACCAGGCAAACCACCACACCGACGGCGGCGTACGCGGGAAACTGTTTAACGGCCTGGGATTGGTGGCCGGACACAAGGGGGAACCGCGATGCGCATGGTCATGACGATGCAGATGGAGACCGAGGCCGCCA
Source organism: Asanoa ishikariensis (assembly GCF_900107455.1). GTDB lineage: Bacteria > Actinomycetota > Actinomycetes > Mycobacteriales > Micromonosporaceae > Asanoa > Asanoa ishikariensis. The sequence goes on from NZ_FNQB01000001.1 coordinate 2,557,630, forward strand.
ACCGCGCCATCGCCGACGGGAGTCTGGCCACGGTCATGGACTCCATGATGGAGCGGGTCAACCCGGAGGCGGTCTACTACACCACCCGCGACGGCATGCGGACCGCGTACGTGTTCTTCGAGCTCAACGAGCCCGCCCAGATGATGGACGTCGCCGAGCCTCTGTTCGTCGGTCTGAAAGCCAAGATTGACTTCGCTCCGGCCATGACTCCCGACGATGTGCGCCAAGGGATGAGCAGGCTGTCGAAGCGCTGAGCCGCGCTGTACTGTGCCGCAGTGATCGAGACGAGTTTTCGCTGTCGTTCCTGTGCCGCGGAGCATGAGGGGCCGCCGTTCTCCTACGGTTCGGACGCGCCCGCCGTCTGGAGCGACCAGTTCGCCGCCGACGACAACAGCGAGCTCGACGGCGAGCGGTGCGTCATTCGCGGCGAGCACTTCTTCGTGCGCGCCCGCATCCTGATCCCGGTCGTAGACGCGGACACCACCTTCGACTGGGGCGTGTGGACCACGCTGAGCGAGCCGAACTTCCGGCGTATGAGCGAGCTGTGGACCACGCCCGGCCGTGAAGAGGAGCCGCACTACTTCGGGTGGTTGTCGACGGACCTGCCGGGCTACGAGCGCTCGACGCTCTGGCTCAAGGCCCACGTGGTCACCCAGCCGGTCGGTGAGCGCCCGATCCTGCGGCTCGAACCCACCGACCACCCGTTGGCCGTCGAGCAGCGCGAGGGCATCACGACCGCCCGGGTACGGGAGTTCGCCGAGCTGCTCCTGCACGCGTGAGCGAGGATGGGGACCATGGCGGGTGCGGAGCGGTGGCTGCGACGGGCCGCCGAGGGCGGCGACACTGACGCGATGGCCGCCGTCGGGCAGATCCTGCAGGACCGGTGGGACCTGGCGGAGGCCGAGGAGTGGTACCAGCGTGCCGCCGACGCCGGGCATTCCGGCGCGATGGTCAACCTCGGTGTCCTGCTGACGATGCGCGGCGAGCTGGCCGAGGCGGAGCGCTGGTACCGGCGGTCGGCCGAGACGGCGGACACCGACGCGATGATCAATCTGGCCGGGCTGCTGGCGGACCGTGACGACCGGGCCGGCGCCGAGCAGTGGTTGCACCGCGCCGCCGACGCCGGTGAGACCGACGCGTTGGTCAACCTGGGCATCCTGGCCGGGACCGGCGGCGACGCGGACGAGGCCCGGCGGTGGTTCGGCCTCGCCGCCGACGCCGGCAACGCCGCCGGCATGTTCAACCTCGGTGTCCTGGCCGAGGAACGCCGCGACCTGACCGCGGCGGAGGAGTGGTACCAGCGCGCCGCCGCCGCCGGGAACCACCACGCTCAGGTCAACCTCGGCAGCCTCCGCGCCTCCCGGGGTGACTCCGGCGGATTCTGACTCTCGCGCGCGCGGCACGCGGGGGACTAACCTGCGACGATGGCGGACGAGTTCACGCGGGCCCTGCTTCTGATGCGACGACGTGACCCGCAGTTGGCCGAGGACGGCTTCCAACGGCTGCGCGGCCTCGCCGCCGAGCACGTCGACCGACTGATCGACGAGTTCCGCCGCGAGCCCGCCCACGACGTCCGCAGCCGGCTGTTGAAGCTGATCGCCGAGACCGGCACTCCGCGCGCGCTCGAGCTCATGGCCACCCAGGCGCACGACGATGGGAAACAGCCCGGAATCTAGGGAGATCCCGGGTTCGTCGTGGGCGCGGCCGTCGCTCCCGTCGGGGACCGCTCCGCTGCGCTGCGCTGCCAGGTCCGCGACGGGTCGCGGTCACGGCACGAGCGGGCCGGCAAATCGAGCCGGACGGTGGCTCGTCCCGGCTGGACGGGATGAATGACCATATGGCCATGCGTCCACGAAGGCTGATGTGGTGGGTGGCCGCCATCGGCCTCGCTGTCGTGGTCTTCTACGTCTTCCGTGACCTGCGTGATCTGGGCCCGGACTGGCTCGGCGCGCTCGGTGGGCTGCTCGTCCTCGGCGGGTTCGTCGGCGCGCTGGCCTGGCCGGGCGACCGCCGCGCCGGCACGGCGTCCACTGCGGACAGTCAACTGCCGGCGCGGGCCGAGGCCGGTGACGTCGAGGCCATGGTCGCCCTCGGGCGCGAAGCGGCGCGCGAGGACCCAGCGGCGGCCACACGCTGGCTGGAACGGGCCGCGGAGGCGGGCGACACCAGCGCGATGGCCGAGCTCGGCATGCTGCTCGAACGGCGGGGTGACCGGGCCGGCGCGCTGCGCTGGAGCCGCCAGGGCGCCGACGCCGGCGACACCGACGTGATGGTGGTGCTGGGCCGCCTCCTGCGAGCGTCCGGCGAGGTCGGCAAGGCGAGGAGGTGGCTCCGGCGGGCGGCGGACGCCGGAGACAGCGTCGCCATGTACCACCTCGGCGAGCTGCACGAGGAGCACGGCGACCTGGCCGAGGCCGAGCGGTGGCATCGGCTCGCCGCGGAGGCCGGCGACGAGGACTCGATCGTCTGGCTGGGAGGTGCGCTGGAGCAGCGGGGCGAGCCGGCCGAGGCCGAACGGTGGTACCGCCGCGGCGCGCTGGAGGGCCAGGCCGAATCCATGAAGCGTCTCGGCCGCGCACTGCTGGACCGGGGCCAACCGGACGAGGCCATGCGGTGGTTCCGGCGCAGTGCCGAGGCCGGCGACGGCGAGGCCATGGTCCGCCTGGGGAACCTGCTCGACGACCGCGGCGACGCGGTCGGTGCCGAGCGCTGGTTCAGGGCCGGGGCCGAGGCCGGCGACGTGATCGGAATGGTCAACCTCGGCCTGGCCCTCGATCGGCGCGGCGACCTCGCCGAGGCCGCGCGATGGTACCGAAGAGCGGCCGACGAGGGCGACCCCGACGCGATGGTCAACCTGGGCGCGCTGATCGGCCGGGACGACCCCACGAGCGCCGAGGCCGAGCAGTGGTTCCGCCGGGCCGCCCGCAGCGGCAACGCCGCCGCCATGGTCAACATCGGTACCGCCATGGCCCGGCGGGACAACCCGGCCGCGGCCGAGGTCTGGTACCGGCGGGCGGCCCGGGCGGGCGACGCCGGCGCCATGCTCCAGGTCGGCTACCTCGTGCACGGTCGCGGGGAGCCGGCCGAGCCGTGGTTCCAGCGGGCCGCGGACGGCGGCGACATCTGGGGGATGTGCGAGCTCGGCAACCTGCTCCAGGAGCGCGGCGAACGCGACGAGGCCGAGCGGCTGTTCCGGCGTGCGGCCGAGTCGGCGGACCCGACCGCGTTGTTCAACCTCGCCGCCTTCTACGACCGCCAGGGTGAGCGGCCGGATGCCGAGCGCTGGTTTCAGAAGGCGGCCGAGGCCGGCGACACCGACGCGATGAGCCGGTTGGGCGACTACTGCCACGAGCGCGGCGAGACGAAGACGGCCGAGCGCTGGTACCGGCAGGGCGCCGAGGCCGGGAACGCCGCCGCGATGGGCGGCCTGGGCGCCGTCCGCTGGGAGCGCGGCGACCGGGCGGAGGCCGAACGGTGGTGGCTGCGGGGCATCGAGGCCGGCGACCCGGCGTCGTTCTACTACCTCGCCGACCTGACCCAGCACCGCGTCGACGAGGAATCGGCCGAGCGCTGGTGCCGCCCGGCCGCCGAAGCCGGCCACCCGGACGCGATGCACGTCGTGGGCTGGTCGCTGCGCGAGCGGGAGCCGGTGGAAGCCGAGCGGTGGTACCGGCGCTCAGCCGAGGCCGGTGGCGCCGGGGGGATGAACAGCCTGGCCATCCTGCTCAGGAGCCGAGGGGAACGCGTGGAAGCCCGGCGCTGGCTGCACACCGCCGCGGAGGCCGGTCATCCCAACGCGATGTTCAACCTCGGGCTGCACGACCAGGAGGACGGCGACCTGGCCAGCGCCCGGCTCTGGTACGAACGTTCCGCCGACGCCGGCAACCCCTTCGCCGGCTACAACCTGGGCCGGTTGCACGAGAAGGCCGACGAGTTCACCGAGGCCGAACGCTGGTACCGGCAGGGCGCCGACGCCGGTGACCCGCTCGCGATGAACGGCCTCGGCATCCTGGCGGAGCGGCGCGGCGACCAGCGCCGGGCGAACCGGTGGTACCGGCGCGCGACGCGGGCCGCCACCCCCGACCAGTTGGTCGAGCTGCGTACGGACGCCGAGGAGCGGGCGAAGCTGAGCGGTTAGACGGCCGGCGTACGCGCGGCGAGAGCCTGCTTGTAGAGCCGACCCGCGCGGTAGCTGGACCGCACCAGCGGGCCGCTCATCACGCCGGCGAAGCCGATCTGCTCGGCCTCCTGCGCCAGCTCGACGAACTCCTCCGGCTTGACCCAGCGCTCGACCGGGTGGTGCCGCGGCGACGGGCGCAGGTACTGCGTGATCGTCACCAGCTCGGTCCCGGCCTCGTGCAGGTCGCGCAGCGCCTGGGAGACCTCGGAGCGCTCCTCGCCCATGCCCAGGATCAGGTTGGACTTGGTCACGAGCCCGAACTCACGCGCCTGGGTGATGACGTCCAGCGACCGCTCGTAGCGGAAGCCCGGCCGGATCCGCTTGAAGATCCGCGGCACGGTCTCGACGTTGTGGGCCAGCACTTCCGGGCGCGACTCGAAGACCTGAGTCAGCAGCGACGGCGTGCCGTTGAAGTCCGGGATGAGCAGTTCGACGCCGCAGCCCTCCTGGAGGGCGTGGATCTGGCGGACCGTCTCCGCGTAGAGCCAGGCGCCGCCGTCGGGCAGGTCGTCGCGGGCCACGCCGGTGACCGTCGCGTAGCGCAGGCCCATCGTGGCGACCGACTCGGCGACCCGGCGGGGCTCGTCGGCGTCGAACTCGGCCGGCTTGCCCGTGTCGATCTGGCAGAAGTCGCAGCGCCGGGTGCACTGGTCGCCACCGATCAGGAAGGTGGCCTCGCGGTCTTCCCAACACTCGTAGATGTTGGGACAGCCAGCCTCCTGGCACACGGTGTGCAAGCCTTCGCGCTGAACCAGACCGTGGAGCGAGGTGAACTCGGGGCCCATCTTGGCCTTGACCTTGATCCACGGTGGCTTGCGCTCAATAGGCGTCTCGGCGTTCCGCGCCTCGATGCGCAGGAGCCGGCGGCCTTCTGGAGCGATCGTCACGAATCCGAGCGTATCCCGGTGTTCATCCTTCCTGCATACGGGGCGACACGGAACACATGTGCAACAGACCTGTGACGGCGGTCACGGTGCTAAACGGTTGGCGCCATCCGGTAATCTCGGCCGCAACGGCGCAGACGGAACCAAGTAGCGATCGACCACGCCGGCAGAGAGAGCCACCAGCAGCTGTGACGGTGGCCCGGCGCCCGGTCGCGAAGACACTCCCGAGCCGAGCACGACAAATGAGGCCCCAGCGCCGAAACGCGGGGGCGAAGGTGTGGTGGCACCGCGAGGAACCCGCTCGCCCACACCTCCCGGGGATCGCGTTGCGATTGACGAGGAGGTCCACCATGCAACGCATCCTGTCCAGCCAGCTACCCGCCTACGCGGGCCGCACCGTCACCGTCGCCGGCTGGGTCCATCGCCGCCGCGTGCTGAAGGCGGTCGCCTTCCTGATCATGCGCGACCGGGCCGGCCTGGTCCAGATCGTCATAACTGACCCCAAGGTGCGCGAACAGCTCGAGCGGCTGACCGAGGAGACGGTCGTCGAGGTCACCGGCCTCGTGACCATCAACAGCGCCGCCCCTCTGGGCGTGGAGCTCACCCAGCCGGTGGTACGCGCGTTGAGCGCCGCCGCCGCACCGCCCCCGTTCGACCTCTACCGGCCGCTGCTCACGGCGAACCTGCCCACGCAGCTCGACCACGCGTCGGTGGCCCTGCGGCACGCGACCCGCCGCCGCGCGGTCACGGCCGCCGCGGCCGCCGCCGAGGGGTTCCGCGCGACCCTGGACGAACGCGGCTTCACCGAGATCTTCACGCCGAAGATCGTCGCCTCGGCCACCGAGAGCGGCGCCAACGTCTTCGGCATCGACTATTTCGGCAGCCAGGCCTTCCTCGCCCAGAGCCCGCAGTTCTACAAGCAGCTCATGGTCGGGGTCTTCGAGCAGGTCTACGAGGTCGGCCCGGTGTTCCGCGCCGAGCCGCACGACACCGCCCGGCACCTGGCCCAGTACACGTCGCTGGACGTCGAGCTGGGCTTCATCGACGACCACCGCGACGTGATGGCGGTGCTGCGCGACGTCGTGGCCGGCATGACCGACGCGGTCTCCAACCGGCTGCCGGGCGTCAAGATGCCGGTCGTGCCCGCCGAGATCCCGGTCGTCCACTTCACGACCGCGCTGGAGATCGCCGGGGCGCCGGACGACGAGCCCGACCTGGCCCCCGCGCACGAGCGGGCGTTGGGTGAGTGGGCGCTCCGCGAGCACGGCTCGGACTTCCTCTACGTGACCGGCTACCCGATGCGCAAGAGGCCGTTCTACACGCATCCCGAGCCGGGCCGCCCGACCCACTCGAACTCGTTCGACCTGCTGTTCCGGGGCCTGGAGATGGTCACCGGCGGGCAGCGGCTGCACGAGCACGCCGACTACGTCGCCGCGTTGAAGGGCGACCTGACCGGCGTCGAGACCTACGTCGAGGCGTTCCGGCACGGCATGCCGCCGCACGGCGGTTTCGCCATCGGCCTGGAGCGCTTCGTGGCCCGCCTACTCGGCGCGACCAACGTGCGCGAGGTCGCCGTGTTCCCGCGCGACCTGCACCGCCTCACGCCGTAAGAGAACCGGGCGTGCCGGCGCTCCTCAGCCGAGGAGCGTCGGCAGGCGCCGCGCCTTAGCCCAGGAGCGTCGGCAGGCGCCGCTCGACGATCGGCAGCACGTCGTCGACCGTCACCTGTCGGCCGAGCTCGGCGGTCAGGGACGTCGTCGTGGCGTCGCGGATGCCACAGGCCACGATGTGGTCGTACGCCGCGAGGTCGCAGTCGGCGTTGATGGAGAACCCGTGCTGGGTGACGCCCCGGGAGACCCGGATGCCGATGGCGGCGACCTTGCGGGCCGGCCCTCGGTCGTCCTCGGCCACCCAGACGCCGCTGCGGCCCTCGATGCGGGTGGTGGTCAGGCCCAGCTCGGCGCAGGTGTCGATGAGCAACTGCTCGGTGCGCCGGACGTAGGCGACCACGTCGATCGGGGCGGGCAGGCGCAGGATCGGGTAGCCGACCAACTGACCCGGCCCGTGCCAGGTGATCTTGCCGCCGCGGTCGACGTCGATCACCGGGCTGCCGTCGGTCGGCCGGTCCCAGGGCTCGGTGCGCTTGCCGGCGGTGTACACGAACGGGTGGTCCAGGAGCAGCACGGTGTCGGGAGTGACACCGTCGGCCACCTCGTCGTGGAGGCGGCGCTGTTCGTCCCAGGCGACCTGGTAGTCGATCGTGCCGAGACGGCGGGCCTGAAGCTTGGGAAGCACGCTGGTCACGCCCCAAAGCGTAGCCCTCGCCCGGCGGCGCGACCCCCTGACATGATTCGCGTCATGGTGACCCGGGCGCTGGTGCTGATCCATGCGGGGGTCGCCGCGCTCTGGCTCGGCTCGATGGCCTACAGCCTGTTCGTGGTGCAGCCCAAGCTGCGCGCGATCGCGCAGGACCACGAGGACGCCCAACGCACCCTGGCCCACGGCAACCGCCGCCCGGTGGTCGCCATGATCACTGTGCTCTGGGTCACGGGCATCGCGCTGACGGCGAGACAGCCCAGCGCCACGGCGGCCGCCAAGGCGGGATTGCTCGCCGCCGCCACCGCAGTGTTCTGGTGGGTCTCCTGGCGCGGCTGGCCGCGCCGGGTGTTCGCCCTGCCGGCCGAGCTACCGGCCCTCCAGCGCCGCTTCCGGGCCGCCGCATTGGCGATGTTCGCGCTGGTCGGCGCCGCTTTCGCGATCAGCTACCTCTGGTGAGGTGACATCCGCCAGACCCAGACGTCGTCCACCCGCTCGCCGGGGCCGAACAGCGCCCGGGTCGCGGTGAGCAGCGCGTCGTGCTGGACCGGCCACTTCGAGCCGTGGATCCGGTCGGCCAGCACCAGCGCGTCGACCCGCCAGTAGGCCACGTCCGCCCGCGCCTGGGCCTGCTCGGCCGGCCCGATCGGCGGGACCACCCCGCTCTGGGCCACCTCGTAGAGCATCCCGTCGGTGTACCGCGGCACCGGCCCGATCCGGCCCCGCCCGTCCGGGCCGCCCGGGCCGAGATAGAAGCCGGACGCGAGCGAGAACTCGCCCTGACCGTGCGTCCACGCGTACGCCTGCCAGCGTTGCCCGTCCGGAACGGTGTCGAGCGTGAACGGCACTGTGGCCATGACCCCGCCCGCAGGCACGACCGACGTCCAGTTGCCCGACGTGATGAAGGTCGGGATCGGCTCGCGGGCGACCGTCAGCAGGTTGACCGGCAGGATCGGCACCAGCGCCACCGCGAAGGCGGCCAGCCAGACCCGGCCGCGCGGCCGGGCGTCGACCAGCAGGGCGAGCAGCAGCCCGACGATCGGGGTGACCACCAGCGCCAGTCGTTGCGGCAACGCGGCGTTGAAGACGGGGAGCGGGTTCAGCAGCGCGTACGGCAGCGGAAAGTCGGTGTAGTTCTTGAAGATCTTCACCGCCGGTCCCCAGGACAGCACGGCGAAGACCAGCGCGGTCACCCCGAGCGCGCGCAGCGTGGCGCGGCGGCCCGGCGCGGCGACCCGCCAGAGGTACCAGAACGCGGCGATCGTCAGCAGCACCAGCGGCAGGCCGAAGAACGAGTTCTCCTCGGTCTCGTTGGGCGCCAGGCGGGTGTCCAGGCCCGCGATGCCGGCCAGCGAGCGCTGCGGGAACGCGAAGTACCCGGCGATGTCCTCGCTGTGCACGCGGGCGTCGAAGCCGGTGCCGTGGAACCGCTGCGGACCCAGGAAATGCATCCAGATGGGGTACGCGAGCAGCGCGAACCCGACGACCGCGGTGACGCCGAGGCCGCGCAGCACGCCCGGCAGCGCGGCGCGCGCCTCCGCCCGGGTCGCCTTCGACAGTGACCAGACGCCGAGGAAGACCAGGCAGGCCAGGGCGATGAAGAAGAGCCCCTCGGCGGCGATCGAGAACGCGACCGCGACCAGCACGCCGAGGATCGCGCCGTCGCGCAGCCAGCGTCCGTCGCGCAGCCGGAGCACCCGCCAGACCACGATCGGCACGAGCCAGCCGGCGGTCCAGTTCAGGTGGGCGTTGGCGTGGGAGACCATGCTCGGCGCGAAGGCGATGAACAGCGCGCCGGTCGCCGCCGCGAGCTTCGCGCTGACCAGGTGCCGGGAGAGCAGCCAGAACCAGGCGTACGCGGTGGCGACGAGGTTGAGGGTCAGGATCACCAGGAAGGTCGCCGGGGCGCCGACCAGGAACGTCAGCGGCGCGAACAGCACCGCGTACACCGTGATCGAGGTGTTGACGGCCAGGTTGGCGCCGTCCGGGAAGCCGATCAGGTGGGTGAAGAACGGGTTCTCCCCGTGCGTGATCGCCCGTGCGCCGTAGGAGAGCAACCACTCGAACAGGGCCTGGTCGCTGGAGTTGACCTTGATCGCGCGGCCGTTCGGGTCGATCCACAGGCCGCTGGTCACCCAGACCGCCAGGACCAGCGCTATGCCGGTGACCAGCAGGTCCGCCCGCCAGCGGGAGGCGCGTGCGGGTATCGCCGGTGCGACGTCTGGGTGAGCGGGGGACGCGATCGACACGGGCGGAGGCTACCAATCGGGACGACACGCCCAGGAAGCGCCCGTTGTTTGTGAACTTATTGAAAATGACTTCCAATATCACTATGAAAATCGCCTTCGTCGGGAAAGGCGGCAGCGGCAAGACGACGCTGGCCGCCCTGCTCGCCCGCCACCTGGCCGCGGCGCCGGACCGCCCGCCGCTGCTCGCCGTCGACGCCGACATCAACCAGCACCTCGCCGCCGCGCTCGGCGGAGGCGAGGACGCGGTGCTTCCGGCGCTGGGTGACCACCTGACGGAGCTCAAGGAGTACCTGCGCGGCGACAACCCGCGGATCGCGTCCGCCGCCGCGATGGTCAAGACCACGCCCCCGGGTCGCGGCTCGCGTCTGCTCACCGTCGCCGGCAGCAATCCCGTGTACGACGCGACGGTCCGTCAGGTGCGGGGCGTGCGGCTCGCGGTGACCGGGCCGTTCGCGGAGCGGGACCTGGGAGTCGCCTGCTACCACAGCAAGGTCGGCGCGGTCGAGCTTCTGCTCAACCACCTGGTCGACGGCCCGGGGGAGTACGTCGTGGTGGACATGACCGCCGGCGCCGACTCGTTCGCGTCCGGGCTGTTCACCCGCTTCGACGCGACGTTCCTGGTCTGCGAGCCGACCCTGCGCAGCGTCGGGGTCTACCGGCAGTACCTCGGCTACGCCCGGGACCACGACGTGCGGGTGCACGTGGTCGGCAACAAGGTGGCCGACGCGTCGGACGTGGAGTTCCTCCGCGCGCACGCCGGTGCCGACCTGCTGACCTGGTTCGGCCGCTCCGACTGGGTGCGGGCGGCGGAGCGCGGCGAGGTGCGGTCGCTGGACGCCCTGGAGCCGGACAACCACGCGGCCCTGCACCTGCTTCGCGGTGCCGCCGACGCCGCGGAGAAGGACTGGCCGTCGTACGCCCGGCAGGCCGCCGAGTTCCACCGGCGCAACGCGACCGCCTGGGCCAACGACCGGGCCGGCGCGGACCTGACCGACCAGATCGACCCGGACTTCGTGCTGGGTGACCACCACCTGCTCGTCCACTGAGGAGAGAGTCATGTCCCTGACCGTTCCCACCGACCTGCTCGACCGCGCCGAAGCCGGCCCCGTCGACGACGCCGACTTCGTCGACTGCGTGCGCACGTCCCTGCCGTACGCCTGGGAGGTCGTCTCCGACGTCGCGTCCCGAGCTGACACCGATCTCGCGGAGCACGCCGTGCCGCCGCCGAGCGAGGCCGAGCGTGGCCAGTTGCTGCGCGCGCTGGCCAGCGACGCGATCCGGGGGGCGCTGGAGCGGCACTTCGCCGTCAAGCTGGCGTTCCAGAACTGCCACCGGGTCGCCGCGTTCCCGCCGGCCATGGTGGACGGCGCCGACTACCGCGAGTTCGTCTCGCCGCGCGCCCAGCTCCGCAACCAGTCACCCGAGCTCCGGGACTGTTAGCCACGCCACATTCCGGGTCGACGGGTTGTGGGTTCGCCGGCCATGTCATATCGACGGTCGCGAATCATAACCTCCCTGAAACACCTAGAGGGAGGTCCCCGTGACCAAACGAATCCTGTCCCTCTGTGCCGCCGGCGCGGCGCTGGTCGTCGCGGCTGTGCTCGCGCTGGCCGCGCCCGCGCAGGCGGCACAGCTCTCCCCGGTCAGCGGCTTCGGGTCCAACCCCGGAAACCTGGCCATGTACGCGTACCGGCCCGACGGCCTGCCCAGCGGCGCGCCGGCCGTGGTGCTGCTGCACGGCTGCGGCCAGGACGCCAACGGCTACTTCACCAACAGCGGCTGGCGTACGTTCGCCGACCGGTGGCGGTTCGCGCTCGTCATCCCGCAGCAGAACAGCGGCAACAACTCGACGTCGTGCTTCAACTGGTTCGAGACCGGCGACATCAGCCGGGGACAGGGCGAGGCGGCCTCGATCCGCGCCATGGTCGCGTACGCGGTGAGCACCTGGGGCACCGCGGCCAACCGGGTCTACGTCAGCGGGCTGTCGGCCGGCGGTGCGATGAGCGCGGTCATGCTCGCCACGTACCCGGACGTGTTCGCGGCGGGCTCGGTGGTCGCCGGCATCCCGTACCGCTGCGCCACCAGCATGGTCAACGCGTTCAGTTGCATGAACCCGGGCGTCGACAAGACACCGGCGCAGTGGGGCGACCTGGTCCGCGGCGCGTACTCCGGTTACACCGGCGCCCGGCCGAAGGTGGCCGTCTGGCACGGCACCTCCGACTTCACGGTCGCGACCGCGAACGCCAACGAGTCGCGTGACCAGTGGACCAACGTGCTCGGCATCTCCGCGAGCCCGACCGGCACCTCCGCGCTGACCGGTGGGACCACGCTGGAGCGCTACGGCAACGACCAGGTGCGGGTCTACCGGGTCTCCGGGATGGGGCACGGCACGCCGGTCGATCCCGGCAGCGCGGCCGACCAGTGCGGCACGGCGGCGGCGTACTTCCTGGACACCATCTGCTCCGCGTACCACGACGCGACGTTCTTCGGGTTGAACACCGGCGGGCCGACCACACCGCCCACGACCACCCCGCCTCCGACCTCCGGTCCCTGCGTCACCGCCACCAACTACGCGCACGTGTCCGCCGGACGGGCCTACCAACAGCTCGGCTACGTGTACGCCCGAGGCTCCAACCAGGCGATGGGCCTCTACAACGTGTTCCAGACGAACGCCCTGCGGCAGACCGGCCAGAATTACTGGGTGGTCGGCTGCTGAAGCCCGCTTTACGCCGCGCGGTCCCGGTCTCTGGTGCCGGGGCCGCCGAAGCGGCTGCCGTACGGGCGGCCGGTCTGGTCCGGCGCGTGCACGATGCCGCCGAGCAGCGCGCACTCGAGACCCTCGGCCGTGGGCGGTGTCCAGCGCTCCACGTCGGCGCGGGCCGCGGCCAGCGACTGGTTCGCCAGCGACTCGGCCGCGCGGGCGGCGGCCAGGGCCTCCACCGGTTCCGCCTCGGTGGCCACGGCCGCCTGGCCCAGCTCGCAGCGGGCGGCGAAGAGCCGGGTGCGGGCCCGGGCGCCGACCGCGCCGCGCCGGGTGACCAGGAAGCCGGCCGCCGCGTCGATCGTGGCGCGGGCCGCGAACATCGCCTGGTCGAGCTGCTCGCGGGCGTGCGAGACGCGGGAGGACGGGTCGCGGACCGCGCCGAGCGACTCGCCCAGCGGCCCGGAGGCCGCCTCCAGCCGTCGAAGGCCGGCCACCGGGTCCGGTCGCGCCTCCGCGAGCTCGGTGGCCAGGGCGCTGGCGGCCTCGTCGGCCCGGGTCACGTCGGCGGCCAGCCCGACCTTGTCGCCCCGCGCGTTGCCGGGCGGGCGGCCGGCCATCGCCAGCACCGCCTTGCCGGCCGCGACCTCGGCGTGCAGGTCCGCGAGGAGCTCGGCCGCGGCGTCCTCGGCGGTGGCCAGGTCGGCGGCGTAGGTGTCCAGCGCGTCCAGCAACGCCTCGGCCTGGCCGAGCGCCTGCTGGGCGGTCCGCAGGCCGGTCCGGCGGCCCTCCTGCTCGATCTCGGCGCCGGCGAAGTCGATCCGGGCGGCCGCCTGCGCCAGGTTGTCGGCGATCGGCCGCAGCGCGCTGTCCGCGTACGCCGCGGCCAGCTCCTTCCAGGTCGTGCCCGCGACCGTCAGCCGGGTCCGGGCCTCGTCCCGGCGGACCGTCAACCGGCCGCCGAGGCGCGCCTCCTCGCTGGACCGGAGCAACTCGAACGGCTCGGCCCGGGCGTCCAGGCGCTGGCCGGCCGCCGCGCAGTGCTCGACGATCGCCCGCAGCACGCGCCGCCGGCTGAACTCGTCCTCGGGCTCGTGGTCGTCGAGGTGCTGCCGGATCCGGAACGCCTCGGCGACGTCGGCCCGGGCGGCGGTGACCGCCTCGACGAACGCCACCGTCGCGTCCCGGCCGTGCTGGGCCTGCGCGAACGCGAGCTCCTGCTCGCTGGTCGACAGGGCGTTGTCGGCGGCGACCAGCGCCGCGTCCGCCTGCGCGAGCAGCCGGGCCGTGGGCAGGTCGCCGCCGAGGTCGAGGGTGTCGGCGTCGTCGCGCGGACCGGCGCGCTCGGCCGGACCCGCCGGGCCGGCCGGTTGGGTCGTGCCGCCGGTGTCGACGCTCGGTGCCCAGCCGCCCTGGTCCGGCGGCGCCCAGGCCGACGCGGGCGGTTCGTCGAAGATGTGCACGGGCTCCGGCGGAGCGGTCGCGACCGGCTCGGCGGCCTGCTCCGCCGCCGCCTGCTCCGCGCGCTGCCGTTCGCGCCGGAAGAGGTTCCTGCGGCGGCGGTGGCCCGTGTGGCCGGAGTCGCGACCGAGGCGGTGCCGGGGCCGGGCGCGGTCGCCCGCGCGACGGCGGGCCACCGCCAACGCGACTATCACCACTCCCAGGACGAACAACACGCACGCCAACAGCGAAAGCGCGTTGTTGTCGCCCGATGCCGCCGACATGCGGTCAGGCTATTCGGGCGCGGTTGCGCAGTCTGCCGAATAGGCAGTCACCGATCCGTCAGGGCCTCCGTGAGCGCGGAACGGACGTCCTGGTGTCGGAACGTAAAACCGGCTCGGCTCAACACGCCCGGCACGGCACGCGTGCTCATTACAGCTAGTTCGGCCACGCCGCCCACGACCAGCCGCACACCGAACTCGGGCACCGGCAGCAACGCCGGGCGGTGCAATGCCGCGCCGAACGCCTTGGTGAACTCGGCGTTGGTCACCGGCACGGGAGCGCAGACGTTGACCGGGCCGGTGAGGTCGGTGCGCTCGGTGAGCACGAAGCCCACGGCCCGCAGCCAGTCGTCCAGCGAGATCCACGGCACCCACTGCCGGCCGCCGGCGATCGGACCGCCGATGCCCAGGCGGAACGGGAGCATCTGCGGCTTGAGAAAACCTTCGTCCTTCTCCAGGGGTACGCCGCTGCGCAGCAGGACCACCCGCACACCGGCCTGCTCGGCCGGCCGGGTCGACGCCTCCCAGACCCGGCACAGATCGGGGAAGAAGCCCTCGCCGGGCGTGTCGGACTCGTCGACCACCCGGTCGCCGGTGTCGCCGTAGATGTTGATGCCACTCGCGCTGATGAAGGTCATGGGGCGCTGGCTGTGCTTGGCGATCGCTTCCGCGAGCGTGCGGGTCGGCTCGACCCGGCTGTCCCGCAGCAGCCGCCGGAAGGCCGGGGTCCAGCGTTGGTCGCCGATGTTGGCGCCGGACAGGTTGATCACCGCGTCGACGCCGTCGAGGGCGGCCGGGTCGAGCTGGCCGGACGCGGGCGTCCAGCGGATCTCGTCCGCGCCGCGCGGCGCCCGCCGCACCAGCCGGACGATCTCGTGGCCGCGCAGCGGGCCGGTGATGAGCCGGTTGCCGAGAAAGCCGGACGCGCCGGCCATGAGAATCCGCATGCCGGCATTCTCCCCCGGTTTTCGCGGGCTGCGGAGTTGTCGGTGCCCACGGGTAGCCTGTCGGCGTGCGGACGACGCGGGGAGGCGCCAGCCCGGTGATGATCGGGCGCGATCGCGAGTTGCGCCAGCTACGAAAGCTGGTCGCGGCCCGCCGATCCGGCGTGGCCATGATCGCCGGCGAGCCCGGCGTCGGCAAGACGCGACTCGTCCGCGAGCTGCTGTCCACTCTCGACGCCGACGCCGTGGTGTTGGTCGGCCAGGCCGAGCCGGGTTCGCTGTCGCGGCCCTACGAGGTGCTGATGGACGCCCTCGACGGCCGCGACGGGGTCGACCCCGCCCTGCTGGCCGAGCTCGGCGACTCCGCCCGCAGCCCCGTCGAGCGCCTGCACAGCGGCGTCCGCCTGGTGACCGAGCTGATCGCCGGCCGACCCGCGGTGATCGTCTTCGAAGACCTGCACTGGGCCGACTCCGAGAGCGCCGCGCTCTTCGAGCGCATCGCCGACATCGAGGGTCCGCAGGTGCTGATCGGCTCCTTCCGGCCCGCCGAGGTGACCGGCCGCGACCCGGTGACGGCGCTGCTCGCCCGGCTCGGCCGCCGCCACTCGCTGACCCGGCTCGACCTGCACCCGTTCGACGAGGCCGACACCGCCACCCTGCTCGCCGCCGTCACCGGCCGCCCCGCACCGCCGCGTGCGGTCGCCGCCCTGCACCAGCGCACCGGCGGCAACCCGTTCTTCCTCGAAGAGCTGCTCCGCGGCCACGAGAGCGACGACCTCGAAGCCGTCTACGAGCAGCCCCTGCCGTGGAGCCTGGCCGAGGTCCTCCGCCGGCAGGTCGACGACCTCGAGTCCGAGCAGCGCCGCATCGTCGAGGCCGCCTCCGTGCTCGGCCACCGGGTGCACTTCGACCTGCTGGCCGCGGTGACCGGCGCCGGCGAAGACGAGCTGATCCGCGCGCTGGGCGCCCTGGTCGCCCGCGACGTGCTGGTCGAGACCGGCGACGACGAGTTCAGCTTCCGGCACGCCCTGCTCCGCGAGGCGATCGCCGGCCACCTGATCGGCCGCCAGCGCCGCCGGCTGCACGAGGCGGCCCTGGAGGCGTTGCTCGCCGACACCGAGGGCCGCTTGCCGCACGACCCGGCGATGCTCGCGCACCACGCCCAGGCGGCCGGGCGCTACGAAGACATGCTGGCAGCGGCCCGCAAGGGCGTCGCGCTCTACCTGTCGATCGGCTCGGCCTACCAGGCGCTCGAGCTGGCCGAGATGGGCCTGGCCGAAGACGCCGAAGACCCGTCGCTGCTGGCCGGCGCCGCCCGCGCGGCCTGGCTGGCCGGCCTGCTGCCCGACGCGATCGGCTACGCCCGCCGCTGGCGCGACCGGGCCCGCTCGGCCACCGACCGCAACGACGCGCTCTACCTGATGATCCGGCTCGCCTGGGAGGCCGACGAGGTCGCCGAGATGGACGAGCTGACCCACGAGGTCGAGCTGCTGATCGCCGAGCTGCCGCCCGGCGCCGACCAGGCACTCGCGATGACCGCCGTGGCCCAGTCGTCGATGCTGCGCGACGAGACCGCCGAGGCCGTCGCCTGGGCCGACCGCGCGCTGGCCCTCGCCGAGGAGCTCGACCTGCCCCGCGTCCGCCTGGCGGCGCTGGTCGAAAAGGGCCTGGCGATGACCGAGTGGCCGTCCACCGCGGCGGAGGGCCAGGCCATCCTGGCGGGCCTGGTCGACGAGGCCGAGAAGGCGGGCGAGTGGGTGCTGGCCGCCCGCGCCCTCAACGAGCTGGTCCAGGGCGTGCCGCCCAACTCCCCGGCCGAGCACGCCGAGCTCCTCGAACGCATGCGGGTCGACGCCGAGCGGGCGGGCTTCGAGTCGCTGGCCGTCGCGGCCTACTTCCAGGGCCAGGCCCGGATCGCGGTGCGCGAAGGTGACCTGGGCCGCGCGATCGCCGCGCTGGAGCAGGGCCGCGAGCGCGACCGCAGCTACCTGCGGCGGGGTCGCTGGGCCGACTACCACGCGGTGTTCCTGGCGGGCCTCTACCTCGAGTTGGGCTCCCACGACGGGGTCGCGACCATCATCGAGTCGCTCCGTTCCGGCCCGACGGTCGAGCCGTTGACGGTGCCGGGTCTGGCCTTCCACCTGGCCTGCCGGCGCACCGGCGCCGGCGACGTTCCCGCGTTGCTCGACGAAGTGCTGGCCGCGGTGGCCGACCAGAGCTGGCGCAGCGGCTCCCAGGCGCACGACCTGCTGGCGGCGGCCATCGAGGGCGGCCTGCCGGGGGAGCGGCTGACCCAGCTCACCCGCGCGCTCCTCGACGACAACGTCTGGGACGACTACCGGACCCTGGTCGACGCGCAGCTCGCCGAGGTGGCTGGGCGCCTGCCCGACGCGCTGGCCGGCTATCAGGCCGTCTGCGGGTCGTTGATCCTGCCGCCGTCCGTGCGGGGGAGCGCGGCGGTGGGTGCGGCGCGGTGTGCGCTGGCGCTCGATCGGCCTGGCGTCGCCGCCGCCGAGGCTGCTCGCGCGAGCGAGCTGCTGGCCCGCTGGGGCGGGTGGCGGGTGGCCGCCCTCGACCGGGTCCGCGACCAGCTCGGCCTCACCCCGCGTGACGGAGAGCGCGGGGTCACCGGTGCGGCGGCGTTGACACCACGGGAGCGTGAGGTCGCGTTGCTCATCGCCGACGGCCTGACCAACGCGGAGCTCGCGCGGCGCCTCTACATCTCACCCAAGACGGCCGCGGTCCACGTCAGCAACATCCTGCACAAGCTGGGCGTCACCTCACGCACCCAGGTCGGCGACGCCGTCGGTCGCTAGGCCGGTCCGCATCGCGTCGAGGCGCCGGGCCAGGTCCGGACGTGCGGCCAACGTGTCGGCCCAGTTCTCCATCCGTGCGTTCTCGACGAGCAGGCCGCCCGCGAACCCGAGCTCATGGAAACGCACCACCGCCTCGATGACGAGGAGGTCCCTGGGCGGGCTCAAGACGTACGCGTAGCTCCGCACATAGCGGGAGAGGATTCCGAAGAGGATCGGGTCGGTCTCGCGATCCCGTCCGATCAACGCCAGCAGGCATCTGACGAACGGGTTCGGCAGGGACTCCTGGAACTCGAGGTCAGGGTCCGCCGCGAGCCTTCGCACCACTTCCGTGGCGAGCGCCGCCGGGGCGTGGTCGTCGGTCGTGATCCGGTCGAGGAGCAACCTGGCGAAGTCCAACCGCTGCTGGCTGCCCCACATCGGCCAGTCGTAGGTCGCGGCCATGGCAGCCCGTTCGTACGCCACCTGCCGTTCGCCGGAAGTGAGCTCTCGCGTCGGGATCAGCCAGGCGTCCAGCAGCAGGTGCGCGGCGGATGACCGGTTGTCGGGGGACCAGACCGCGAAGCTGTGCAGGCTCACGCCGAGCGGGCGCACCAGCGGTTCGATCGCGTGGCCGATGACGTCGTCGATGCGCTCGCACTCGAAACGAGCCCGGCTGAGGAACGCGTCCGGGCCGTCGTTCCAGTGCGTGAAGGCGTGGTCTCCGCGGGCGTCGCCGGGCGGGACGTCGTATGTCCAGTATGGATCGAGGCTCGGCGGGTCCTGCTCGCCGGCCCAGGTGAGACGGAGCTCGCGGCGGCCGTCGCTCCAGCCGCGTTCGACGCGGACGACCGCGACCAAACTGCCCCACGGATCGGCGGCGAGCTGGGAACGCCACAGCAGGGCCTGGCGGCGCCAGGTGTCCACCACGTCGGCGCCGGCGGGGCAGAGCCGCGAGTACCGGACCTCCCGGACCGCGCACAGTTGCAGCAGCACGAGGTTCGCGCTGTACGCGGCGAACCGGGCCGCGTCCGGCAGGCGTTGGGGGCGGTAGTCGCCGTAGCGACGGGCGGCGGGGGCCGTTCCGGCCGCCAGGTACAGGCGGGTCGTGAGGCCGGCCAACCCGTCGTCCGTGGCGAGCTTCTCCTCGATGAAGCCAGGGATGGCCGTCGAGAAGGTCAGCGGTGTGTAGGAGAGCAGCGCGTGCAGCAGGTCGTCGTCGACCGGCGCCGCGGCCAGCGGCATCATGGTCGCCTTCTCCTGTGCCGCCAGGTTCTGGAGGACCTGGCAGGTGAGGCGGGCGACCAGGAACTCGCCGAAGGTCGCGTGCAGGAACTCGTACGTCTCGCGGCGGTCGTCGGCACCGGCCTCCGCCCGCGCGCGGTGCACGAAGAAGAACCGGCCGACCATCAACTCCGCGGCACGCAGCGGGACGCGCAGGTCCGTGCCCGGCGTCGGCACCCGGGGGATGCCGAACAACGCCGGGAGGTCCGACTGCAGCTCCTCCTGCGTGACCCAGAGGTTGCCGCGGTTGTGCATCGCGAAGGCCACGACCGACAGCGTGCGCAGCTCCTCCTCGACGGCGACGCGTAGGTCGGCTTCGGACAGGCCCGCGCGATGCTTCTCGATCTCGCGGCGGGCGAACGTGGTGAGCAGGCGTTCGTAGAGCTCGTACCGCCCGATGTCCGGACCGAGCTTCTGCAACGCGTTGCTGTCCGCGTCGTAGATCGCGAGCATCAGCAGGAGCAGCGGCTGCCGCCAGGTCGCGCTGGGCCAGGACGGAACCGGCCGACAGCGGTGCGACGCCCGCGGAGCGGAACGACGCCGCGTTGAGGCCGTTCCATAGGTCCAGCCACGCCTCGATCCTCGGCTCGTCGAACGGCTCCAGCCGGAGCAGAACCGTTCCGGTGGGCACGTACGCCCGGTCGGCGACCGCCGTGCGGCTCGTGACCACCACGGCGACGGGCCGGCCCCGGACCTCCTCCAGGCGTTGGAAATCGGCCACTTTCCGCAGGTAGTCCGTGTGACTGACGCCGACCGCCTGGAGCAGCTCGTCGAAGCCGTCGAGCAGCACGACCGGCAGGGCGCCGCCGGCCGAGGCCGCGAGGGTCGACCACTCCAGCCGTTCGCCGGTAGTCTTCCGGATCGCCTGTTCGAGCTGTTCGTGCAGGTCGGCGGCCGCGTGCACGTCCCGCAAGGGCACCCGGACCGGCATGAAGTCCGCCGGTGGCAGACGGGCGGCGAGCACCTTGGTGAGAACCGACTTCCCGGAGCCTGGCTGGCCGAGCACGAGCAGCGGAGCCGTGAGAGCGGTCCTGGAGGTGAGGTGCCCGACGAGGAACTCGTCGAAGTCGTCGCGGATCTCGTGCCGTTCCCACCAGCCTTCCTCGTTCGGCTTGTCGGCCGAGTCGGCGTCACCGACCCGGAACCGCGGCGCGAGGTAGGCGGTGCCGAGCGTGGGCACCTTGAGGTTGTCGGGCACGTCGCCGCCGGTCACAACGGGAAGATCCAGCTCCGCCCGATAGACGCGGGCGAGCGCGCTTCGCCGGGCGTCGGGGGAGTCGCCGGTGGAGCTTCGGGTCAACGCGTCCTCAAGCCGTTCCAGTCCGGCCCGCAGCGCCCGTACCTCTGTGCGGGTCTGCGTGTGCTGGCCCAGATTGATCCAGAAGCCGACCTCCGGGAAGTCCACGACGAGCTGCCGCAGGAGCTCGGAGTACCGGCGACAGGCGGCCTCGGGCAGCGCTTCGAGCCGCGTCGGGAAATCCCTCTCGTCGCGCCCGGGCAACCGTTCCCACACCGCGAGCTGGCTGACGAAAAGGCGCAGGTTCACGCACATGTCCTCGTAGAAGACCGCCACGACCCGCAGGTTGCTGTCATGGCCGAAGTGGGCCAACGGAATCGGCGGTTCGGAGGTGAACAGCTCACGGAAGGCACGGCCCGTGGCGATCGTCAACTGTTCGCCCGGGGTCAGCTCGAGGTCGGCGGCGGAGAAAGGAAGGTCGGCCTCGTGCAGCGCCTCGAAGAACGCCGCGACGACGATCACCGTGTGGGCGGCCTCGAAGCGTTGGGTGCGGTCGTAGCGGGACAGGCCGCTGCGGCGTTCCGATGCCTTCCGGACAAGCTCGTGCGACAGGCGGATGAACTCGGACTTGGCGTCGAACAGGCTCAGCACCCCGGGTGCGGGAACCGACAGGCCGAGCAGGAGGCCGCCGGTGACCAGGTCGAGGGCCTTGACCAACTTGCTCTCGCCGCCGCCGAGGAGGCGTGCCGCGTACGCGTAGGTCAGCTTTTCCGCCACCCGTCGACTATGGACCAGGCGGTGTGGGCCGGAGAAGTCCCCTTTCCGGCACCGACGGCCCACACGGTCAGGGCCGCGACGCTCGTCAACAGGCCCGCCGTGGTGACGGCCGGCCAGCCGCCCACCGGCCAGAGGGCGGTGGCGAGCGCGGAACCAAGCGCGCCGCCGGCGAAGCAGGCCACGACGTACGCCGTGTTCAGGCGGCTGCGGGCCGTCTCCGAGACCGCGAGGATCCGGATCTGGTTGAGGATCGATGCGCTCTGGAAGGCCACGTCCAGCGCGACGATCGCCACGACCAGCAGCACCGCGGAATCGCCGGCGACGGCGGCCACCCCGAAGGCGACCAGGATGACCAGCCACGCGGCCCCGGTCGCGGGGACGGAGCGGCCCGCGTCGTGCAGGCGGCCGGCGTTGCGGGCGGCGACCGCGCCGGCCAGGCCGGCCAGCCCGAACAGGCCGATGACCGAGACCGGGTAGTCGAACGGCGGGGCGCTCAGCAGGAACGTCAGCGCCGTCCAGAACATGACGAAGGCCGCGAAGCCAAGAGCGGTCAGGGCCAGCGTCCAGCGGACCGTGCGGTCGCCGAACGCCACCGCGGGGATCGAGGCGATCAGCTCCGGGTACCTGATGGTCTGCTTCGGCGGCAGGGGCGGCAACGCGCGGTGCAGGACCACCGCGAGGGTCGCCGTGGCCAGGGCCGCGACGGCGAAGACCGCGCGCCAGCCCGCGGCGGCGGCGAGCAGGCCGCTGATCGTGCGGGCGGCGAGAATGCCGGTCAGCACTCCCGACACGACCGTGCCGACCACCTGGCCCCGGCGTTCCGGCTGCGCCAGGTCGCTGGCCAGCGGGATCAGGATGGGTGCGGCCATGGTGGTCAGACCGAGCAGCGTGGTGGCGACCAGCAGGACGCCGATCGTCGGCGCCACCGCGCATGCCAGCAGCGCGGCCGTGCAGCAGAACAGCAGGGCGGGCAGCAGGCGGCGGCGGTCGCGCACGTCGCCGAGCGGGACGATCAGCAGCACGGCGACCGCATAGCCGAGTTGGGTGGTGGTGACGAGCCACCCCGCGGTCGCGGTGGAGACCGACAGGTCGTCGGCGATCAGGTGGAGCAGCGGCTGCGCCCAGTAGAGGTTGCCGACCGCCACGCCGGCCGTGACGGCGAACAGGACGGTCAGGCGGCGCGTCATCGGGTCGCGGTGGCCACGACGAGGG
Organism: Asanoa ishikariensis; assembly: GCF_900107455.1. GTDB lineage: Bacteria > Actinomycetota > Actinomycetes > Mycobacteriales > Micromonosporaceae > Asanoa > Asanoa ishikariensis. Next base: position 2,579,927 of record NZ_FNQB01000001.1, read on the forward strand.
CGCTGCGGCGGCCGGCCGCCCAGACGGTCAGCGCGAAGCAGCTCAACACGACGCCGGTGGTGGTCACCGCGGACCAACCGCCGGCCGTCCACAGTGTGGTCGCGGCCGCCGAGCCGAGGGCGGCGCCGACGAAGTTGCTGACCACGTACGCCGTGTTGATCCGGCTGCGGGCCTCGTGGGAGACGGCGAAGACCCTGGTCTGGTTGAGGATGGCGAGTGTCTGCAGCGCGGCGTCCAGGGCGACGACCACGACGAGCACGAGGGTGACCGATCGGCCCGCGAAACCAGCGACCACGAACGCGACGAGTACGAGGAGCCAGGCGGCGCCGGTGGCGGGCAGCGACCAACCCCGGTCGTGCAGGCTGCCGGCGCGCTGCGCGGCGATCACGCTGGCCAGGCCGGCGAGTCCGAAGAGGCCGATGACGGAGACCGGGTAGCTGAACGGCGGTGCGGACAGCAGGAACGTCAATGCCGTCCAGAACATCGAGAACGCCGCGAAGCCGGTCGCGCCGAGGACCAACGTCCAGCGCACCGTGCGCTCGCGGAAGGCGACCGTCGCGACCGACGCGATCAGGGCGGGATACGGCAGGTGGGCCTTCGGCTTCAGCGGCGGGAGGGCCCGGAACAGCAGGACGGCGAACAGGACCGCGACGACCGCGGCCATGGCGAAGATGGCCCGCCAGCCGGCGGCATCGGCGACCAGGCCGCTCACCGTACGCGAGGCGAGGATGCCCGTGAGGATGCCGGACGCGACGACGCCGACCACCTGGCCCCGGCGTTCCGGCGGAGCCAGGTCGCTGGCCAGCGGGGTGAGGAGCTGGCCCGACACCGTCGTCAGCCCGACCAGGGTGACGGCGGCCAGCAACAGGCCGATGGTCGGCGCGAGGGCGCAGAACAGCAGCGCGACCGCGGAGCAGAGCAGCATCGCCGGCACCAGCCGGCGGCGGTCGAGGATGTCGCCGAGCGGCACGACGAACAGGACGCCGACGGCGTAGCCGACCTGGGTGGCGGTGACCAACCAGCCCGCGCCGGTGGTGGACGCGCCCAGATCCTCGGCGATTACGTCGAGCAGCGGCTGCGCCCAGTAGAGGTTGCCGACGGCGGCACCGGCGGTCACGGCGAACAGGAACGTCAGTCGGCGGTCCATGACCGGCGGCGAGGGTTGCACCCCGCCATGCTCGCCTGCTGGCCCCCGACATGAAAAGGCCTTTCACGCGTGGGACAGCGTCACGAGTGCACCCCGGCGGCCGGCCGCCCAGACGGTCAGGGCCAGACCGGACAGCGCGATGCCGGCCGTCGTGATCGCTGGCCAACCACCGGCGGACCACAGCACCGTCGCCGCCGCCGAGCCGAGACCGCCGCCGATGAAGTTGCTGACGACGAAGGCCGTGTTGATGCGGCTGCGGGCGTCGTGGGAGATGTCGAAGAGGCGGGCGCGGTTGAGCAGCGAAGCGGTCTGCAGGGCCGCGTCGAGGGCGACGATCCCGACCACCAGCAGGACGATGGAGCGGCCCGCGAGACCCACCAGGACGAACGACAGCAGGGCCAGCAGCCATGCGGCGCCGGTGGCCGGGAGGGACCAGCCGCGGTCGTGCAGGCGGCCGCCGCGCTGGCCGGCGAGCACCCCGGACAGGCCCGCGAGGCCGAACAGGCCGATGACCGTGGCGGAGTAGTCGAACGGGGGTGAGCTGAGCCGGAACGTCAGCGCCGTCCAGAACATCGCGAACACCGCGAAGCCGGTCGCGCCCAGCACCAGCGTCCAGCGGACCGCGCGTTCGCGCAGGGCGACCGTGGCCACCGATGCGATCAGGGCCGGGTAGGGCAGCGCGGTCTTGGGCGCCAGCGGAGGGAGGGCCCGAAAGAGCAGAGCGGCGAGCAGCACCACGACCACCGCGGCGCAGACGTAGATGGTGCGCCAGCCGGCGCTGCCGGCGACGAGGCCGCTGATCGTGCGGGCGGCGAGGATGCCGGTCAGGATGCCCGAACCGACCTTGCCCACCACCTCGCCGCGCTGCGTCGGAGAGGCCAGGTCGCCGGCCAGCGGCGTGAGGATCTGGCCCGCGACCGTGGTCAGGCCGAGCAGGGCGATCGCCGCGAGCAGGACACCCATCGTGGGCGCGACCGCGCAGAGCAGCAATGCCACGGACGAGCACAGCAGCATTCCGGGTACGAGCCTGCGCCGGTCGACCACATCCCCGAGCGGGACGATGAGCAGGACGCCGACGGCGTACCCGACCTGGGTCGCGGTGATGAGCCAGCCGGCACGGGACGGCGACGCGTGCAGGTCGTCGGCGACCAGGTCCAGCAGGGGCTGCGCCCAGTAGAGGTTTCCGATCGCGACGCCGGCGGCCACGGCGAACAGGAACGTCAGTCGCCGGGACACCCGGACATGCTCGCGCGTACCCCGGGAAAGCGAAAGGCCCGGCCGAAGCCGGGCCTTTCACGAAACGACAGCTCAGGCGAGACCGAGGTCCGCCTCGAAGTTGCCGGCCTCCAGCCGCTCCTTGATCGCGGTCAGGAAGCGGGCCGCGTCGGCGCCGTCGACGATCCGGTGGTCGTACGACAGCGAGAGGTAGACCATCGAGCGCGGGACGATGACCTCGCCCAGGTCGGGGTCGTTGATGACGGCCGCCCGCTTGACCACCGCGCCGGTGCCCAGGATGGCGACCTGGGGCTGGTTGATGATCGGGGTGTCGATCAGCGCGCCGCGGCTGCCGGTGTTGGTCAGCGTGAACGTGCCGCCGGACAGCTCGTCCGGGCTGATCTTGTTGGTGCGGGTGCGGTCGGCCACGTCGGCGATCCGCTTGGCCAGCCCGGCCAGGTTGAGGTCGCCCGCGTCCTTGATGACCGGGACGACCAGGCCCTTCTCGGTGTCGACCGCGACCGCCAGGTGCTCGGCGTCGTAGTAGGTGACCTCGCCGGCCTCCATGTCGATCTTCGAGTTGACCGACGGGTGGGTGCGCAGGGCCTCCACCGACGCGAGCGCGAAGAACGGCAGGAACGACAGCTTGACGCCGTGCTGCTGCAGGAAGTCGTTCTTGGCCCGCTGGCGCAACTGCGCGATGCGGGTCACGTCGACCTCGACGACCGTGGTGAGCTGGGCCGAGACCTGCAGCGACTCGACCATGCGGGTCGCGATCGTGCGGCGGATGCGGGACAGCTTCTCGACCCGGCCGCGCAGCGGGCTCGGAGCCGCCTTGGCGGCGGGTGCGGCGGCCGGCTTGGCGGCGGCAGCCGGGGCGGGAGCGGCCGCGCGGGCCTCCGCCTCGGCCTTGGCCTTGGCAGCGGCGTCGAGCACGTCCTGCTTGCGGATGCGGCCACCGACGCCGGTGCCGCTGAGCGTCGACAGGTCGACGCCCTGGTCGCTGGCGAGCTTGCGGACCAGCGGGGTCACGTAGCCGTTGCTCTCGTCGCCGCTGGGAGCGGCGGACGGTGCCGGGCGGGCCGGAGCGGCCGCGGCCGGGGCGGGCTCGCGGGCCGGCGCCTGCCGAGGAGCCGGAGCCTTCGCCGGAGCGGGCTCGGGGGCCTTCTGCGCCGCGGGTGCGGGCTCCTCCTTGGGCTTCGCCTCCGGCTGCACGGTCTCCGTCGGCGCGGGAGCACCGCCACCGGCGGACCCGGCCGCACCGATCAGCGCGAGCACGGCGCCGACGTCGGCGGTCTCGTCCTGGGGGACCTTGATCTCGAGCAGCGTGCCGGCGACGGGCGACGGGATCTCGGTGTCGACCTTGTCGGTCGAGACCTCGAGCAGCGGCTCGTCGACGTCGACGGTGTCGCCGACCTCCTTGAGCCAGCGGGTGACCGTGCCCTCGGTGACGCTCTCGCCGAGCGCCGGCATCGTGAGCGCGGTGGAATCGCCACCGGCGGACCCGGAGTCGCCGGACGCGGCCGCCGGCTGCGGCTCGGGCTCTTCGGCCGGCTCGGCCTCGGGCTCCACGGCCTCGGGCTCCACGGCCTCGGGCTCAGCGGCCGCGGCGGGTGCCGCCTGCTCCGCCGGAGCCGACTCCTGAGCCGGGGCAGCGGCGCCATCGCCGTCGCCGTCGATCACCGCGAGCTCGCTGCCCACGTCGGCGGTCTCGTCCTCGCGGACGACGATCCGGCTGAGCACGCCGGCGGCGGGCGACGGGATCTCGGTGTCGACCTTGTCGGTGGAGACCTCCAGCAACGGCTCATCGACCTCGACGGTGTCACCCTCCTGCTTCAACCAGCGGGTGACCGTGCCCTCGGTGACGCTCTCGCCGAGGCGAGGCATGGTGACCGATACCGGCATCTCTCTCAGGACTCCTTTGTCGTGCGACCGAGGTCGTCAGGCGTGCGCGTGCAGCGGCTTGCCGGCCAGGGCGAGGTGGGCCTCGCCGAGTGCCTCCGACTGCGTCGGGTGCGGATGGATGAGCTGGGCGACCTCGGCCGGGTAGGCCTCCCAGTTGTAGATCAGCTGCGCCTCGGCGATCAACTCGCCGACCCGTGCGCCGACCATGTGAATACCCACAACGGGCCCGTCGTCCACCCGGATGACCTTGATGAACCCCTGGGTCTTGAGGATCGCGCTGCGGCCGTTGCCGCCGAGGTTGTAGTTGTAGGCGGTGACCTTGTCGTCGCCGTAGCGCTCCTTGGCCTTGGCCTCGGTGAGCCCGACGGACGCGAGCTCCGGGTCGGAGTAGGTGACCCGGGGGATGCCGGCCTCGTCGATGACCGGCGGGTTGAGCCCGGCGATCTCCTCGGCCACGAAGATGCCCTGCTGGAAGCCGCGGTGGGCGAGCTGCAGGCCGGGCACGATGTCGCCGACGGCGTAGACGTTGGGGACGCTGGTGCGCAGGCGCTCGTCGGTGGTGACGAAGCCGCGGTCGAGCGTGACGCCCTGCTCCGCGTAGCCGAGGTTGGCGGTCGTCGGGCCACGGCCGACGGCGACCAGCATGATCTCGGCCTCGATGGTCTCGCCGCCCGCCAGCGTCGCGCGTACGCCGTTCTCGGTGCGCTCGACCTTCTCGAAGGGCTTGCCGACCTTGAAGTTGATGCCGCGCTTGCGGTAGGCCCGCTCCAGCGCCTTGGACAGGTCCTCGTCCTCGGCGGCGACCAGGCGGGGCAGTGCCTCGACGATCGTCACCTCGGCGCCGAAGGACTTCCAGGCGCTGGCGAACTCGACGCCGATGACGCCGCCGCCCAGCACGATCGCGGAGGTGGGCACCCGGTCGAGGGTGAGCGCGTGCTCGCTGGAGATGACCCGCTTGCCGTCGAGCTCGAGGCCCGGCAGGCTCCGCGAGTAGGAGCCCGTCGCGAGGATGACGTTGCGCCCGGTGTAGCGGGTGCCGTCGACCTCCACGGCGTTCGGGGCCACGAGCGTGCCGTGACCCTCGACGTACGTGATGAGCTTGGAGCCCTTGACCAGGCCCTGGAGGCCCTTGTAAAGGCGGCTGACGACGCCGTCCTTGTAGGTGTTGACGCCGGCCATGTCGACGCCGAGCAGCTCGGCCTTGACGCCGAACGCCTCGGACTCGCGGGTCTGGTCGGCGATCTCGCCGGCGTGCAGCAGCGCCTTGGTCGGGATGCAGCCCCGGTGCAGGCAGGTGCCGCCGAGCTTGTCCTTCTCGATCAGCACCACGGACAGGTCGAGTTGTGCGGCACGCAGCGCTGCCGCGTAGCCGCCGCTGCCACCTCCGAGGATCACGACGTCGAAGGTTGCGTCGTTCGGCTGGCTCACAGTCATCTCCCAGGTCGCGCGGTCTACCTCGGCCATCTTGTCACTTGTGGAGCCAGGCCGCGTAACGAGGTACCCGCCGATGTGGCGTTGGGACGTACGCTTGCCGCAGTCTTCGATGTCCGTTTCGTAGGGGAGGGTCGGTGTCCTGGTTCCGACGGCGGAAGGCAACGCCCGGTCGGCAGTCGGGAAGGCCGACCGCACAGGCCGATCTCGACCATCTTGAGAACTTTGTCCGCTCCCGCCGCGGCGTCGAGGCGTTCATCGAGCCGAAGACGACGGTCACGGAGACCACAGTGATGCTGATCGCACACGACGGCGAGTGGACCCGGCGCCGCGTCGAGGGCCCTGAGGGTGCCCGTCGTTTCGCGCACCGGATGGCGATCCCCATTTACGACGTGCGACTGGTCGGATACCCGCAGCGCATGCGTGACTACAACGAGCGACGTAAGCGCGCCGCCAACTGACCTGAGCGAGAAAGGCCCCACCGCGTACGCGATGGGGCCTTCTCACTTGAGTCCGCTTATTCGGCGGCGATCCGGTCGACCAGTTCCAGCAGCGTGCGGACCGGCACACCGGTGCCGCCCTTCGACCAGTGCCCGGTCGGCTCGCCGGAGTGGTAGCTCGGCCCGGCGATGTCGATGTGCGCCCACGGGACGCCCTCGGCCACGAACTCGCGGAGGAACACGCCGCCCTGGAGCATGTGGCCGGCTCGGTCCATCACGGCGTTGACCTGGGAGATGTCGGCCACGTCGGAGTCCATGCCGGTGCGCACGTCGTCGGGCAGCGGCATCGGCCAGGCCGCCTCGCCGACGGTGTCGCCGGCGTCGCGGACCCGCTCGCACATCTCCTGCGTGCCCATCACGCCGGCCACCCGCTTGCCGAGCGCGATCACCTGGCCGCCGGTCAGCGTCGAGGTCTCGAACAGGTAGTCACAGCCGTCGGCGCAGGCCCGGGCCATCGCGTCACCGAGGATCATCCGGCCCTCGGCGTCGGTGTTGAGCACCTCGACCTTCTTGCCGTTGAACATCGTCACGACGTCGCCGGGCCGGTAGGCGGTGGCCGACGGCATGTTCTCCGCCATCGGCAGGTAGCCGGTGACCTCGACGTCGGGCTTGAGCTCGGCGACGGCGAGCAGCGTCGCGGCGACGGCGGCAGCGCCGGCCATGTCGCTCTTCATCTCCCACATGCCCTGCGCGGGCTTGATGGACACGCCGCCGGTGTCGAAGGTGATGCCCTTGCCGACCAGCGCGACCCGCTTGCGGGCGCCGTCGCCGACCGGCCGGTAGGTCAGCTTGACCAGTCGCGGCGGCGCCGACGAGCCGAGGCCCACGGCGAGGATGCCGCCGTAGCCGGCCGCCTTGAGCTGCTCCTCGTCGAGCACCTCGACCTCGAGGCCGGCCGCCGTCGCGGCCGCGCTGACCGCGTCGGCGAACTGCGGCGGGCGAAGCTCGTTGGGCGCGGAGTTGACCCAGTCGCGGCAGAGCCCGACCACGCCGGCCACCACCTGGGCGCGGGTGATCTCGTCCTGCACGGTCTTGTCGGTGGCGTCCGGCACGTGCACGGCGATGTCGCCGACCGGCCCGCGGGGCGCCGGCTTGGTCTTGTAGCCGGCGAACTTGTAGGCGCCGAGCAGCGCGCCCTCGGCGACCGCGCGCAGCGCGGCCGGGCCGTCCTCGTCGTCCGGCAGCGGCAGCGAGACCGCGACCGACGCGCTGCCGGCCAGGGAGCGGATCGCGGCGGCGGCGCCGCGGCGCAGCGTCTCGGGCGCGGGGGCCGCTCCGGACGGCTCCGGGCCGAGGCCGACGACCGCGACCACGGGGGCGGCGACGGTGCCGAGGGTGGCGACCTTGGTCACCTCGCCGGCCGCGCCGGACGCACCGAGCCGGGCCAACGTCTCCGTGAGCTTGCCGTCGAACGCCGCGGCGATGCTCTCGGCGCCGCTGGCCAGCAGCAGCGTGCCGGCCAGACCCGGCGGGCCGTCTCCACCCGCGTCGGCGACGCTGTGCACGCCGATCACGATCGCGTCGGTGGTGAGTTCGGCCGGGTCGGTGTCGACGAGGCGAAGGTCGGTGGTCAAGGGCGCGGTCACGCGGCGGCTCCGGGCTGGGCTGCGGGGCGGCCGCTCATGACGGCCGGCCGGTCAGGGGACGGTCTCTGCGGCCGAAACCTACCGACCCGGAGCCGTCTTGTCCCGCCGATGCTAACCATCCGGACCGATCCCGGTAAGTTGCCACCCATGACCGACGCCGTACCGCTCCTTTCTCCCGTCCACGACCGGCACGTCGCGCTCGGCGCGAAGTTCGCGTCGTTCGGCGGCTGGGAGATGCCCCTGGAGTACCCGGGCGGCGGCGTCATCCGCGAGCACACGGCGGTGCGCACGGGCGTCGGCATCTTCGATGTGTCACACCTCGGCAAGGCCCGGGTACGCGGCGCGGGCGCGGCGGCGTTCGTCAACAGCACCCTGGCCAACGACCTCGACCGGATCGGTCCGGGCCAGGCGCAGTACACGCTGTGCTGCGAGCCGGCGACCGGTGGCGTGGTGGACGACATCATCGCCTACCGCTACGCCGACGACCACGTCTTCCTCATCCCCAACGCGGCCAACACGGCCGAGGTCGTCCGCCGCCTGGCCGCGGCGGCGCCGGCCGGGCTGACCGTGACCGACGAGCACACCGGGCACGCGATCTTCGCGGTGCAGGGCCCGTCGTCCGCGTCGGTGCTCGCGGCGCTGGGCCTGCCGACCGAGCACGACTACATGAGCTTCGAGCCGGGCACCGTCGAGGGCGTCGACCTCGTCGTCTGCCGCACCGGCTACACCGGCGAGCACGGCTACGAGCTGGTCGTGCCGGCGGCCGGGGCCGGCGCGGTGTGGGACGCGGTGCTCGCCGCCGGCGCGGCGTTCGACATCCTGCCGTGCGGTCTCGGCGCCCGGGACACGCTGCGCACCGAGATGGGGTACGCGCTGCACGGTCAGGACCTGGGTCCGGACATCACGCCGGTGCAGGGCCGGGTCGGCTGGGCCGTCGGCTGGAACAAGCCGGAGTTCTGGGGCCGCGAGCCGCTGCTGGCCGAGAAGGCCGCCGGACCGCGCCGCACGCTGCGTGGCCTGGAGGCGGTCGGCCGGGCGATCCCCCGCCCGCACATGACCGTGTACGTGGGCGACGAGGCGATCGGCGAGATCACCAGTGGGACGTTCTCGCCCACGAAGAAGGTCGGCATCGCGCTGGCCCTGCTCGACACGGCCGCCGGGCTCAAGGACGGCGACACCGTCGAGGTCGACATCCGCGGCCGCCGGGCCGAGATGAAGGTGGTCAAGCCGCCGTTCGTCACGCCGTCCGTGCGCTAGCTAGCGCAACACCAGCACCACGAGCGCCACGCTGGCGGCGGTTTCGACCGCGGCGCCGAGCACGTCGCCGGTGATCCCGCCGAAGCGACGCACGGCGTGCCGCACCAGCTGCAGGCTGGCCGCCAGTCCGGCGGCCACCGCCAGCGGTCCCTGCCACGGCCGCCCCGGCACCGCGGGCACCGCGACGGCGGCCGTCAACAGGGTCCCGAGGGCCAGTGCGGGCGTGCCGACCGTGCCGGCGACCAGCGCGCCCAGCCCGTCCGGCCGAGCCGCCGGCACGCCTCGGCGGCAGGCCCAGCTCACCGCGACCCGCCCGGTGGCGAACGCGGCCGTCCCGGCCAGCACCGCGGCCGTCCCGGAGAGCCCGCCCAGCGCGCCCGCCTGCAGCAGCACGGCGACGACCAGCGCGACCACGCCGAACGGGCCGATGTCCGGGCGCTTCATGATCTCGAGCGCGGCCGGGCCGGAGCGATAGGAGCCGAGGCCGTCGACGGTGTCGGCGAGCCCGTCCAGGTGCAGGCCGCGGGTCAGCAAGGCGGCCAGCCCGACGCCGGCCGCGCCCGCGACCAGCCCGGGTGCGCCTCCGGCGTGCAGCAGGGCGGTCGCCCCACCGGCCGCGGCACCGAGGCCGGCGCCGACCAGCGGTGCCAGGCCCATCGCGGTCGCCGCGGCGGACCGGTCGACCCGGCCGGCGCGGACCGGCAGGACGGTGAAGGTGGTCAGCGCGAGCCGCAGGCCGTCAGGCACCGCGGGTCGGCTGGTCCGTTCCGGTGTCGGCGGGCTCCGGCTTGGCGTCGAACCAGGTCTCCAGCGCGGACGGCCTCCGCTCGGGCTCGACCGGAGCGGTGCCGTTGCCGGCCGCGTGGTCGTCGTCGTTCTCCCGCTGCGCGGGAACCGCGTCGGCCTGGACGGGCCAGGTCGAGGTCGGCTCGGCGGACGGGTTCGACCAGGTCGTGGCCGTCGCGTCGACCGGGTCCGGGTCCGGGTCCGGGTCCGGGTGGCCCTGCCAGGCCGACGGCGGAAGCTCGGCCGGGTCGGCCGGCTCGTCGAAGGAGTCCGCGGCGGCCAGCGTCTCGTCGTCGGGCGCCACGGCCGGGTGCACCGGCAGCCCGGCGGCCAGCGCGAGCGCGGAACGCAGCAGCGGCAGGGCGGCCAGCGAGGTGGCACCCTCGCCGAGCCCGAGCCGCAGGTCCAGCACCGGTTGCAGGCCGAGCACGTCGGCACCGAGCTTGACCGCCGGGTCGTTGCCGTGGTCGGGCAGCAGGCACCAGTGCCGGGCCTGGCCGGCCAGGTCGCGGGTGACCAGGCCGGCGGCGACGCCGACCGGCCCGTCGAGCAGCACGGGGACACGGCGCGCGGCGGCGCCGAGGATCAGGCCGGTGGCCACCGCGATGTCGCCACCGCCGACGTCGACCAGCACCTGCTTGGCGCTGCGGGCGCTGCGCCGCACGCGGTGCATCGCGTCGCGGACCGCCGCGCAGCGGATCATCCAGGCGTCGTCGTCGATCTCGGCGCCGGGCACCACGACCCGGCCGAGGACGGCGGCCGGCTCGGCGCCGGTGGTCGAGGCCAGGACGGCCGCGGCGGCCGCCTCCGAGCCGCTGCCCACGGCGCCCAGGACCAGCACGTCGACGCCGTCGTCCGAGGCCTCCTCAGCCAGCCGCCAGCCGTAGCGCAGCGCCGACTCGACCTCTTCCAGCGTCAGGACCTCGCGCTCCTCCATGGCGGCGCAGGCGGGCGCGTCGACGACCTGGAGGGTGGCGCCCGCGGCGGCAGCCAGGCGGGCGACCGGGCCTTCGCCGGCCCGGGCCTGGTCGGCCCGCCGGCGGGACTCGCCGGGCAGCGTGCCGGCGGCGGCACCGCCGTTGTGGTCGCCCCGGATCAGCACCACGCGGGGCTTCCGCCACGGCTGCGGCACCGCGCGGCCCTGGGTCGCGGCGGCGAACTCGACGACCCGCTGCAGGCCGCCGAAGCCGGCGCCGCCCAGGTCGAGGGTGCCGAGCCGCTCGCGGGACAGCGGCGGGGTGTACTCGTCGGGCATCGGCAGGGACATGCCCTGCTGGATGACCAGCCCGGTGGCGAGCGCGGGCAGCGTCATGGTCGGCGCCGACCAGGCCGGCTGCCCGTCCGTGCCGGAACCGTTGGCCGCCGCGGCCGGTGCCGGCGTGGGGGTGAGCACCTCCGGCGACGTGGCCGGCACCACAGGCGTGGCCGCGGGCTCAGTCGCAACAGGGGCGGGGGCGGCTACAGCGGGGGCGGCCACCGCGGCGGCGGCCTGCTTCAGCCAGGTGACCTGGCCGGCGACCACGAGTGCCACCGCGTCGGCCGCGCCGGCGACCGCCTGGTTCGTGGCGCCCAGCGCGTCGGTGTAGGCCCGCCCGACCGTGGTCAGCGGCACCAGGGAGAGGCCGACCTCGGAGCTGACCAGGATCAGTCGCGCCTTGCTCTCGCGTACCGCGGTGGCCAGGTCGGCGATCGTCGCCACGTCGTCGGCGGGCTGCCGCTCGGGGTCGATCAGCCCGGTCACCCAGCCGCCGAGATCGTCGACCAGCAGCGTCTCGCCGTCCTCGGCCGCGGAGATGAGCTCCAGCAGGCGGGTCGGGTCGGCGCCGGTCTCCTCGGTCGGCCAGGACGCCGGCCGCCGATCCCGATGAGCGGTGATCCGGGCGTCCCAGTCGGGGTCCTCGGTGCCGTCGGCGCGCGGGCCGGCAGGGGAGCCGGTGGCGACATAACGGACAGGGCCGCCCTCGCCAACCAGGGATTCAGCGAACTCTGACTTACCGGACCGGATCCCGCCGAGGACGAGAACGGAGCGCCAGCCGACTACGGACATGCCCCGTACCTTACGGGCGCGCGCTATGGCTCGGGGTAGCGGTGGTCGCCCGACTAGGCTGTGTGCTGTCCGGATCACGAGGGGAGTCGACACGATGCCGTGGAGCTGGCGGTACGAGGGAGCGGACGGCAAGCCGGTCACCGGTCCTGCCGAGACGTTCGGGAGTCAGGCCGATGCCGAGTCCTGGATCGGGCAGACCTGGCGCGACCTCGCCGGCGCCGGTGTGGCGACCGTCGCGCTTGCCGAGGATGACAGGGTCGAATACCGGATGCCGTTGGCACCGGCGGGCGAATGAGCGATTGGCGCCGGGGCGACCCGTTGGTGCTCGGCCTGCCCCGGGCGGCGTTCCGGCCGAGCGGCATCTTCCTGGCGCTGGTGGCGATCTTCGCCGTCAGCGGGTTCATGGCGTGGCATCAGGTCACCCCGCGCTTCGCGGTGTTCCTGTTCGTCATCTCGGGCTGGCTGGTCTCGCTGTGCCTGCACGAGTACGCGCACGCCCTGGTCGCCTACCGCTCCGGGGACACGGATGTGGCCCACCGGGGCTACCTGACGCTCAACCCGCTCAAGTACAGCAACGTCCTGCTGTCGATCATCCTGCCGTTGCTGGTGGTGCTGCTCGGCGGCATCGGCCTGCCCGGCGGCGCGGTCTGGGTCGACCATGCGGCGATCCGGGGCCGGCTGCGCAAGTCATTGATCAGCCTGGCCGGCCCGGCGGTCAACCTGGCCTGCACGCTCCTGCTGCTGATCCCGTTCGCGTTCGACCCGGACGTCTGGCTGCACCTCGAGTTCTGGTCCGGTGTCGCGCTGCTGGCCTTCCTGCAGCTCACCGCGACCGTGCTCAACCTGCTCCCGGTGCCCGGGCTCGACGGTGGCAACGCGCTGACGCCCTGGCTGAAGCCCAACACCCAGCGGATGTACAACGTCCTGGCGCCCTACGGCTTCATCCTGCTGTTCGTGCTGCTGTGGCAGCCGGAGATCAACCGTTACTTCTTCGACTTCGTGTTCTTCGTGGGCGACGGGCTCGGGCTTCCCGACCAGTTGTACGCACTGGGCCGCGAGCTGATCCGGTTCTGGCAACGCTGACGGCGGCGCGGCCGGGCCCGAGAGGGTCCGGCCGCGCCACCGCCGCTGTCACGCGCGGATGTTGCGCGGCGACTCGGTCTTGGCCGGGTCGCGCTCGACCAAGCCGCCCAGCGCCTCGTCGATCTGCTTGAGGAGGCCCTCCTCCAGCTTCACGCCGGCCGCCTTGACGTTGTCGTGCACCTGCTCCGGGCGGGTCGCACCGACGATCGCCGACGCCACGTTGGGGTTCTGGAGCACCCACGCGACCGCGAGCTGGGCCATGGTCAGCCCGGCCTCGTCGGCCAGCGGCTTGAGCTTCTGCACCGCGGTCAGCACCTCGTCGGACATGAACCGGGAGATGAAGTTGGCGCCCGACTTCTCGTCGGTCGCCCGCGAGCCCGCCGGCGGGGGCTGGCCCGGCAGGTACTTGCCGGTCAGCACGCCCTGGGCGATCGGCGACCAGACGATCTGGCTGATGCCCAGCTCCTCGGAGGCCGGAACGACCTCGGTCTCGATGACCCGCCACAGCATCGAGTACTGGGGCTGGTTGGAGACGAGCGGGATGCGCAGCTCGCGGGCCAGCGCGTGGGCCGCCCGGAGCTCCTCGGCCCGCCACTCGGAGACGCCGATGTAGTGCGCCTTGCCGGAGTGCACGACGTCGGCGAACGCCGACATCGTCTCCTCCAGCGGCGTGCCGTAGTCGAACCGGTGCGCCTGGTAGAGGTCCACGTAGTCGGTCTGCAGCCGGCGCAGCGACCCGTCGATGGACGCCATGATGTGCTTGCGCGACAGACCGCGGTCGTTGTGACCGGGGGTGACGGTGTCGTCCGGTCCGCTGGGGACGGCCGGCCAGTACACCTTGGTGAAGATCTCGAGGCCCTCGCGGCGCTGGCCCTTGAGGGCACGGCCGAGCACGGCCTCGGCACGCGTGCCGGCGTACACGTCGGCGGTGTCGAACGTGGTGATGCCCGCGTCGAGTGCGGCACGGACGCAGGCGCCCGCGGCGTCCTCCTCGACCTGGGAGCCGTGGGTGATCCAGTTGCCGTACGAGATCGCGCTGACCTGAAGGCCCGATCGGCCTAGGTGACGGAATTCCATGTGGGACACATTAACCCCGAACGAAGTTCCGAACCCACGCGGATGATCTTGCTTACAGTACGGGCTTGGTGTCCGCGAGTAACCGGTCGATCTCCTCGGTCACCGCGGCACGGCTGCCGTGGATGATGTCGATCAGCGGCTCGCCCCGCCGGTCGAGCGCGCCCCACAGGCCCTGCCCGCCCCCGACCAGGAACGCGACAGGGTGGATGACCAGCGCGGGGAAGCGCGGCGGCACCAGTACCCGGCCGTTGCGGTCGACCACGCCCTTGCGCCCGCCGGAGTCCACGACGGCCAGTCCCTCGTCGGTGAAGCCGTCCACGTAGCGGCCGTCGGTCAACGCCGTCGCGAACCCGGTGTACTGGGGCGGCAACACGGTGCGACCACCCTTGTCGATCGCACCCCAGGCGCCCCGCTTGACCGCCGCGACCCCGCCGCGGAACGGGCGTACGTCCTCGAAGCCGATGTTGATGACGACGTCGCCGGACTTCTCGATGGCCAGCCAGTTGCCCCGGCCGTTGTGCGAGACCCACGCGAGTCCGTCGTGGAACGAGCCGACGCCCAGGTAGCCCAGCGACGCGAACAGGCGCACCTCACCCGACTCGTCGATCAGCTCCCACGGCTCGGTCTCCGGCCGGCGCACCCAGGCGACACCCTCCCGGAACGGCTGCACCTCGGCGTAGCTCGGCGCGATCGCCCACTCACCCTCCGCGTCCACGTACCCCCAGCGCTGCACCTTCTCGCTGAACCTGGGCTTGGGCGGCTTGTGGATCTGGAGGATCTCGTCCTCGTCCCGCGGGTACGGGCCGAGACCGTTCGTCGCCACCTTGGCCAGGACCGCGTCGAGCGCCTGCTCGGTCCGGGCGATCAGCTCCGGGTCGTCCACCTTGCGCAGGTCGAGCGCCTTCTCGAAGTGGTTGCAGGCCTCGATGTAGCGACCCTGGTCGTAGCAGGAGCGCCCGGCGTGCTCATGCATCGTCGCCCGCAGCCGGTCGGGCAGCTCGGGGGAGTTGGCCAGCGCGTTGAGCCGGTCCGCCTCCGCGTAGTCACCGCGCCACTGCAACACGTGCGCCAGCCGCGCCTGCGCGATCGAGATCCGGCGCAGCTCGCCGGTCGCCTCCGCGTGGGCCAGCGCGAGCTTGCCGTCGGCGAGCGCCTTGCCGAGGTCACCGAGAATCCGCGAGACGACCGCGCGCAGGCTCAACAGCCGGGCCCGGGAGGCGTTGTCCGTCGCGACGTCCACCTTCACGGTGAGCTGGTCACGGATTGTCCGCAGCTCGTCCGGGTCCTCGACCAGCTCGCGCAGGGTCTCGTGGTGGAACCGCCACTGGTACCCGGCCAGCACCTGTTCAGGGTCCTTCGGCTCGTCAGGTTTCGGCTCGTCCTCGTCGTCGGTCGTGACGACCGGGTGCAGCATCGTGGGCGCGCGCAGGGCGGTCGCCGCACCGGCCGCGGTGCCTTCCGGCACCGGCAGCACGGTATCGGCGGACGCC
The DNA here is from genome assembly GCF_900107455.1 of Asanoa ishikariensis. GTDB lineage: Bacteria > Actinomycetota > Actinomycetes > Mycobacteriales > Micromonosporaceae > Asanoa > Asanoa ishikariensis. Next base: position 2,595,451 of record NZ_FNQB01000001.1, read on the forward strand.
TGCATTTGCTCAGCCGCCGGAGCGCCTTCCGGCTCGGGGGCTGGTTCCGGCTCGGGCGCGGGTTCCGGCTCGGGGGCCGGTTCCGGGTCGGGCGTCGGTTCCGGTTCGAGGGCCGGTTCCGGTTCGAGGGCCGGTTCCGGGTCGGGCGTCGGTTCCGGTTCGGGGGCCGGTTCCGGGTCCGCGGTTGCTTCTGGCTCATCCTGGGATACGGGCGACGGTGCCGGACCGGTGTCGTCGGTCGTGCTGTCGTCCGGTGCTGGTTCCGCCTCACCCGCGGCTGGCTCGTCCGTGCCCGCGTCCGCCGGGGTCGGCGTCTCGATGATGCCGCCGTCCGCCGGCGTGGCGTCCTCGGGTTCCGTGGTCGGCTCTGCCGACGCGGTGGCGTCGGGCTCGGCTTCTTCCGCCTCCGCGATCGGCTCTGGCAGCGGAGCCGGCTCTGGTTCGGCCGGTTCGGTGGCCGTCGGGGCCTCGGCCGGGGTGGTGGCCTCCACCGGCTCGGCCTCGGCCGGTGTTGCCTCTTCAGCGGGCTCTGCCGATTCGGTGGGCGTTGCGGCCTCGACCGGCGGGGTGAGCTCGACAGCCTCGACCGGCACGGGCTCCGCGACCGGCTCGGGCTCCGCGACGAGTTCCGGCTCGGGCTCCGCGACCGGTTCTGGCTCCGCGACCGGCTCGGGCTCCGCGACGAGTTCCGGCTCGGGCTCCGCGACTGGCTCTGGCAGCGCGACCGGTTCCGGCTCGGGCTTCGCGACTGGCTCTGGCAGCGCGACCGGTTCCGGCTCGGGCTCCGCGACGGGTTCCGGTTCCGCGACGAGTTCCGGCTCGGGCTGGGCGACGGGTTCCGGTTCCGGCTGTGCGACCCGGTCGAGTTGCTCGACCGGTTCCGCCGGCTGGGCAGGTTCGGTCGGCTCGGTCGGCTCGGTGGGTGTGGTGGGTTCGGCGAGGGCGGCCGCGAACCAGCCGGAGTCGCCCCGCGGCTCGACCGGTGCCGGCGCCTCTTCCGTCGGTGGCGCGGCGTGCAGCTCGGCATCCGAGATCCGCCGGGGGTAGGCGGGCGCGGAGTCTCCCGTGCGCGGCGCCGGCACGCGGACGCCAGTGGCGGCCTCGGCCGCCGGTGGCACCTCGGCCACCGGCAGCTCGACAGCCGGCACCTCGGCCGGCGGGGGCACCTCGGCACGCACCGGCACGTCGGCCACCGGTGCGACGGCGGGCGCGGGTGTGCGCTCGCCGAACTCCGGCACGAACGGCGGCGGCGGTGCCACGAGCCACGGCTCGGGGGTACCACCGTCGCGGGCGGCCCGCGTCGGTGTGTCGCCCAACCGCTCCGGCTGGCGCGGCGGGGGCGGGGACAGCGGCGCGGTCGGCAGGTCGTCGACCAGCGGCGGCCGTGGAGCGACCCGCTCGTCGTGGCGCGCGGCGGGCCGCTGGTCCACCCGGGGCGCGTCGGTGAACGGCGCGGGCTCGCGGAACGCGGCCGGGCGCTCGTCGCGGCGCGGCGGCTCGGCATACGGCGGCACCGGCTCGCGGCGCGGCGCGGGCCGCTCCGGTCGGCGCTCGGGCACGTCGGCGTGCGGCGGCGGCTCGCGCCGCGCGGCCGGCCGTTCGTCGCGGCGTCGCTCGTCGGGCTCGCGGAACGGCACGACGCGCTCGTCGCGGCGGCGCTCGTCGGGCTCGCGGAACGGCACGACGCGCTCGTCGCGGCGGCGCTCGTCGGGCTCGCGGCGCCGCTCGTCCGGGAACGGCACGACCCGCTCGTCACGGCCCGGCGCGTGGCGCGGTGGCGCCTGGTCGCGGTAGGCGGCCGGCCGTTCGTCACGGCGCGGTCCGTCGGGCGCGTCGGACCAGGGCGGCGGCGGTCCGGGCTGGCGGAACGCGGCCGGGCGCTCGTCGCGGTGCGGCCGGCGGTCCGGCTCGCCCCGGCGGACGGGCTCGTCCGGGTAGGCGGGCGAGATCGGCTCGACCGGCCGGTCCCGGTAGCCCGGAGGCGGCCCACCGCGCCGCTCGTCCCAGCCACCCGGGCGGTCCGGACGGCGCGGACCGTCGCGGTCGTCGAACGGCGCGCGGTCGTCGTAGGGACGGCCACGCCGGGTCTCGTCGTGCAACGCCGCGGGCCGGTCCACCTGGCGGGGCGGCCCCGCCGGGCGACGGGCGGGCGGCCGCTCGTCCGGGAACTGCTCGTGCGGGTAGCCCGGCGACACCGGACCGGCCGGCCCGCGCCGGCCGCCGTCGACGGGCGGCCGACCGCCGCGGTCCCACGGCTCCGCTCCGCGCTCGTCGTGGAAGGCGGCCTCACGTCCGGGTGGCGCGGTGCGCCGGTCGGGCCGCGACTGTGGCCGGTCGTCCCAGCCCGGTCCGGCCGGCGACTGCGGTCGTTCGGCCCAGCCGGGTCCGGCGGGGGACTGCGGCCGGTCGGCCCAGCCGGGAGCGGGCGCGCGTCGGTCGTCGGACACCCGGCCGCCCCGCGTGGGGTCGTCGTGCGCCGGGCCGCGCCCGCGCTCGTCGTGGAAGGCGGCCTCGCGCCCGGCCGGTGCGCTCCGGCGGGCCGGTGGGCCGTCGACGCGCCGGCCCACGCCGTCGACCGGCGAGATCGGGTGCGGCGCGCGGGGGTCGGGCATGTGTGGGTCGGTGGCGCTCGGGTCGGCCAGCCGGGGGTCCGCGTTGTAGGACTCGTCGACCGGATCCGGCGCCGCGCCGGCCCGGCCGCGCACCACGGCGCGCCCGGACGAGCGCCCGGGGCGCTGAGGCGTCTGGTCGCCCGGGTAGCGCTCGCCGCTGGCGGCCGCCCATTCGTCGGTGCGCTCGCTCACCCAGGAGGGCTCGGTGGACGCCACTCGCCGGGGTCCCGGGCCGCCGCCCGGCTGACTCGGCGGCTGGCCGGGAACATCGTCCCAGCCGGGCCCGCCGGGGCCGGCCGGTACGCCGGTCGGTTCCCAGCCGGGCGCCGGTGGGCGGTCCTTGGCCCAGGCCCACGGGTCGTTGGGGTCCTTGTATCCGCTGCCGCCGCTGGAGCCGCTGTCACTGCGGCCGAGCTCGCGGAGCCAGCCGTCCTCGTCGCCTAGTCGGTCGTCGTCGCCGCGCCGGTCACGGTCGCGACCCCGGCCGCCGTCGCGGCGCCGCCGGTCTGCCCGTTCGTTGCTCATCCGGGCACACCGATCCGCCGGGCGTTTCCCGCGCGCGAGCCGCTGGAGCGCGGTTCGCGTCGATCGTTCACGGCGGGTCACCTCGTCGGAATTTGTGTCGCGCGGCATCCGCCGGCACCCGATACTGTCATGCGGCCCGATACGGCGTATGTCGCGGATGGAGGGTAACGGCGTGGACTTGGTCACCGCCACTGTCCCTCGCCCGCGTTATGCGAATGTCGCCAGTGATATCAGGACATTTTTGGCGCTAATGGGCGCTGGATTCCGCCGATACTCGACCTATCGGCAGGCCACCATCGCAGGCGCGTTCACCAACACCGTTTTTGGCTTCCTTCGCTGCTACGTGTTGCTGGCCGTGGTGGCCGGCGCGGGCACCGCGACGGTCGGCGGCTACGACGCCGCCCGCCTCGCCACGTTCGTCTGGTTCGGACAGGGTTTGCTGGCTGTCGTCCTGCTCTGGGGCTGGACCGAGCTCGCCGACCGGATCCGCACGGGTGACGTGGTCGCCGACCTGCTCCGCCCGGTCGACCCGGTGACCCGTTATCTGGCCACCGATCTCGGCCGGGCCGGTCATGCCGCGGTGACGCGACTCGTACCCCCGGTGCTCACCGGTCCGTTGTTCTTCCCTTTCTATGTCCCGCACCGCTGGACGACCGTGCCGCTGTTCGTCGTGTCGGTGGTGCTGGCCACGGTGCTCTGCTTCGGTTGCCGCTACCTGGTGAACGCCACCGGCTACTGGCTGCTCGACATCCGCGGCCCGATGATCCTGTGGGCGCTGGTCTCCGGCGTACTCGGTGGGCTCTATTTCCCGTTGCGCTTCCTGCCCGACGCTCTCGTCGTGCCGCTGTGGGTGCTCACGCCGCTGCCCAGCCTGTTCCAGACGCCGCTCGACATCATGGTCGAGATCGACTCGACCCCGCGCCAGCTCTGGCTCGTGGCGCTGCAGGCCGCCTGGGTCGCGCTGGTGCTCGTGCTCTGCCGCGTGGTGCAGCGCAGGGCCGAGCGCCGCTTGGTGGTGCAGGGTGGCTGACCCCGGCGCCATGCGCGCGTACTGGGCCCTGTTGCGCGGCCAGGCCCGCAGCCAGACCTCGTACCGGCTGTCCTTCGCCATCGACTTCGTCTCCAACGTCTGGGCCACCGTGCTCGACGTGTTCACGGTGTTCGTGCTGTTCGGGGTGACCCGCAGCCTCGGCGGACTCGACCTGCGCGAGGCGCTGGTGGTCACCGGCATGTCCGCGTGCGCGTTCGCCACGGGCGACATGCTGGTCGGCAACATCGAGCGGATCACCTTGTACGTGCGCACGGGCCGCTTCGACGCCGTGCTGGTCCGCCCGCTGCGGGCGCTGCCGCAGCTCGTACTGCTCGACCTGCCGTTGCACAAGCTGTCGCGGGCCGCCTTCGGCACCACCGTCTACCTGGTCGCGCTCGGCGCCGCCGACGTCGCCTGGACACCGTCCCGGGTGCTGCTGGCCGTCGTCGCCCCGGTCGGCGGCGTGGTCTTCTTCGGCGCGGTATTCGTCATCACCGCCTCGGTCGCGTTCTGGTGGACCGAGTCCGGCGAGTTCGGCAACGCCTTCACCTACGGTGGCCGGGACTTCACCAGCTATCCGATCAGCGTCTACAGTGGATGGTTTCGGAACGCCTTCGCGTACGGGCTGGGATTCGCCTTCGTCTCCTACTACCCGGCGCTGGCACTGCTGGGCAAGCCCGACCCGATCGGCCTGCCGGGCTGGGTCGGCTGGCTCGCGCCGCTGGTCGCCCTGCCGGCCACCGCCGCGGCCGCGCTGATCTGGCGGGCGGGCCTGCGGCGCTACACGAGCACGGGGTCATGATGACGGTCATAGCGGCGCACGGGTTGCGCAAGGAGTTCACGGTCCGGGTCAAGGTCGGGTGGCTGCGGCGCGACCGGCGCACGGTGGCCGCGGTCGACGGCGTCGACCTCGCGATCGAGCGGGGCGAGATGGTCGGCTACATCGGCCCCAACGGCGCCGGCAAGTCGACGACGCTCAAGATGCTCACCGGCGTCCTGACGCCGACCGCCGGACAGATCAGTGTCTGCGGGTTCTCGCCGGTGCGGCAGCGTACGCGGCTGGCCCGTCGGATCGGTGTGGTCTTCGGCCAGCGCAGCCAGCTCTGGTGGGACCTCCCGTTGCGCGAGTCCTTCGACCTGCTCCGGCACATCTACCGGGTGCCGCCGGCCGAGCACGCCGTCCGGCTGCGGCGGTGCCGGTCACTGCTCGACCTCGACGAGTTCCTCGACACCCCGGTCCGCCAGCTCTCGCTGGGCCAGCGGATGCGCGGCGAGCTGACCGCGGCGCTGCTGCACGGCCCCGAGGTGCTCTTCCTGGACGAGCCGACGATCGGTCTGGACGTGGTCAGCAAGCAGGCGGTCCGGGGCTTCCTGGCGGAGCTGGGCGCGACCGGCGACGTGACGCTGATGCTGACCACCCACGACCTGGCCGACATCGAGAAGCTGTGCCGGCGGTTGCTGGTCATCGACCACGGGCGGGTGGTGCACGACGGCACGATCGAGGCGCTGCACGCCCGCTACGGCTCGCGCCGGCGGGTGGTGGTCGAGCTCGAGTCGCCGGAGGCGCCGCCCGAGGTGCCGGGCGCGACGCTCACCGTGGTCAGCCCGCTGCGTTTCGAGTACGACCTGACCGGTGCGACCGCCGGTGAGCTGTTGGTCCGGTTGGCCGGGCTGCCGATCCGCGACGTGTCCATCGTGGAGCCCGACATCGAGGACGTGGTGGCCCGCCTCTACACCGGTGTGCCCGTCACGGATGCTCCATGACCAGCACGGCGAACGTGCCCGGGGCGAGCGCCTCGTAGGTGTGCGGCACGTCGCCCGCGAAGGTGGCGTAGTCGCCGGGGTCCAGGTCCACGGTCTCGCCGGCCGGCCCGGTGCGCAGCCGGCCCGCGGCCACCACGATGTGCTCGACGCTGCGGGGCGTGTGCGCCTCGGCGTGCCGCACCGCGCCCGGCTCGATGGTCATCACGTAGATGTCCCGCCGCACCGCCCGCGACCCTGCGGCGACCAGCGTGCCGGTGTAGTCGAGCTGGTCCGACTTGATCCGAGGCCCGTCGCCGGCCCGGATCACCCGCAGCGCCGGCACGGGCGGCTCGACGAGCCGGCTGAACGGCACGTCGAGGGCGACGCCGAGCGACCAGAGGGTCTCCACGCTCGGGTTGCCGACGCCGCTCTCGAGCTGGGAGAGCGTCGACTTCGCGATGCCGGCGCGGCGGGCGAGCTCGGTCAGCGAGATCCCGGCCCGCTCCCGCTCGTGCCGCAGCGCGGCGGCGATGGTGGCGGCGATGGTCGGCTCGGTCACTCGTTCGCTCCATCGGTCGCTTTGTTCGGCTTGACGAACGTTACCCCGTGCGGGCACGATCGGTAACCATGACTGTCGGCGCTCGGTCCATCCTGGGCGATCGCTCCCTGGTGCGCGACGTCGCCGCCCTCGGTCTCGCGGTGTTCGCGGTGAGCATCTCGTTCGGCGCGATCGCGGTCGCGGCCGGCATCCCCGCCGGGCTGACGATCCTGATGTCGCTGGTCGTCTTCGCCGGCGGCTCGCAGTTCCTGGCCGTCGGGCTGATCGCGGCCGGCAACCCGTTCGCCGCGATCTTCGCGGGCCTCCTGCTCAACGCCCGGCACCTACCGTTCGGCCTGGCGATCGGCGAGGTGATCGGCACCCGCTGGTGGCAGCGGCTGGTCGGCGCGCACCTGCTGATCGACGAGTCGGTCGCGTTCGCCCTGGCCCAACCCGATCCCGTGCGCCGCCGCCTGGCCTACTGGGCCACCGGGTGCACGCTGTTCGTCCTGTGGAACATCGGAGCATCCCTCGGCGTGCTGCTCGGCAACGTGGGGGACCCGGCCCGGCTCGGCCTCGACGCGGCGTTTCCCGCAGGGCTGATCGCGCTGCTGCTGCCCACCCTCCGGGATCCAACCGTTCGGCTGGTCGCGTTGACGGGGGCCCTGGTCGCCCTGGTCACCACACCGATCCTGCCCGCCGGCCTGCCGGTCCTCCTGGCCCTGACGGGCCTGCTCATGGTGGCGCTACCGCGCCGCACCGGCCCGGAGGCGGCGTCATGACGCCCGCGATGGGCGCCGACCTGGCGCTTGCACCGCGCGGTGGCGGAGGTCGCGTCGTGAGGCCCGCGATGGGCGCCGGCTTACCCCTGACGCGCGCCGCTCTGCCGGAGGTTTCCTCATGATCCTGGCGGTGATCGTCGGCCTGGCGATCGGCACCTACGCGTTCCGTCTGGCCGGTGTCGTCCTGCGCGAGCGGGTCGCCCTGCCGGAGCGCGTCCAGGTCCTGCTCCCGATGGCCGCCGCCGCCCTGCTCGCCGCGCTGGCGGCCACGGCGACCTTCTACGACTCGGGTGTCTTCGCGGGCGTGGCGCGGCCAGCCGGCGTCGCGGTGGGCGCGCTCCTGGCCTGGCGCCGAGCCCCGTTCGTGCTGGTGGTGGTCGCGGCCGCCGCCACCGCCGCCCTGCTGCGCCTGGCCGGCCTGGACTAAGCAAGGGCCCCTTGTTAACGCTTTCCGCAGAGGAAGGGCCCCTTGTTAACACCTGGCCCGCGGCCAAGCGTTAACAAGGGGCCCTTCCTATAGCGAAAGCGATAACAAGGGACCCTTGCTTCAGCGTCAGACCTTTTCGCCGAACTTCACGGCGGGGCCGGGCACGCGCATGCGGCGGAAGGTGAGCGACCGCATGATCGCGTACATGTAGAGCGAGCCCATCTTCTGCTCGGTCTTGGGGTAGCGCTCGGCGACCAACCGCTTGATCTTGCGTGCGATCAGGACCGCGTCGACGACCACGGCGAGCAGGAGGACGCCCCACAGTGAGGTGGCGACCGTGCGCACCAAGTCGGGCATGGCGCCGTTCGAGCCGATCAGCACGATCAGCGCGCCGCCGAAGAAATAGGTGCCGGCGGTGCGGCGGGAGTCGACCACGTTGCGGGCGAGTTGGCGCTCGGGGCCCCGGTCGCGCGGGCCGCCCTCACGGCGGTACTCAGCCGCGGCCTCCTGGCGCAGCGTCCGCTTGCGCTCCTTGGACTCTTCCTTGGTCAGCGCCTTGGCGTTGCCGGCCGGTTGGCGCCCAGCGGTTGGGCGCTTCGGAGTCTCCCGGCCCTTGGCCGGCGTGTAGCCGGCCTTGGCGCGGCCAGACTCGACCGACTCGGGAGCCCCAGAGGTCTCCTCGACCACATCAGATGACTTGCGGCGAAACAGCGACTGCACGGGATGCCCTTCTGCGGCGCGGCTTACCAGAAGGTTAACCGGCCCGGGCGCACCGAGACGAGCCGACCCCAAGATCAGCTCGCCTCGGCATCGACCAAGGTCAGGGGCGTTCGACGTGCGCGCCCAGCGCGGAGAGCTTGCTCTCGAAGTCCTCGTAGCCACGGTTGATCAAGTCGACACCGTAGACCCGCGACGTGCCCTCCGCGGCCAGGGCGGCGATCAGGTGGCTGAAACCGGCCCGCAGGTCGGGGATGACCAGGTCGGCCGCGTGCAGCTTGGACGGGCCGGCGATCACCGCGGAGTGCTTGAAGTTGCGGCGCCCGAACCGGCACGGCGTGCCGCCGAGGCAGTCCCGGTAGACCTGGATCGTCGCGCCCATCGTGTTGAGCGCCTCGGTGTAGCCCAGCCGCTGCTCGTACACGGTCTCGTGGACGATCGACAGCCCGCGCGCCTGGGTCAGGGCGACCACCAGCGGCTGCTGCCAGTCGGTCATGAAGCCCGGGTGCACGTCGGTCTCCAGGGCCACCGCGCGCAACTCGCCGCCCGGGTGCCAGAACCGGATGCCGCCCTCGGTGCCCGGCGAGGAGCCGCGCGGCGGGAGGGTGTCGGTGACCTTGTATTCGCCGCCGATGGAGCGGAAGACGTTGAGGAAGGTCATCATGTCGACCTGCTGCGCGCCGAGCACCTCGATCTCGCCCCGGGTGGCCAGCGCCGCCGCCGCCCAGGAGGCCGCCTCGATCCGGTCGGGGATCGGCCGGTGGGTGTAGCCGCCGAGCCGCGGCACGCCCTCGATCTCGATCACCCGGTCGGTGTGGACCGTGATGATCGCGCCCATCTTCTGGAGCACGCAGATGAGGTCGATGATCTCCGGCTCGACGGCCGCGTTGCGCAGCTCCGTCACGCCGTTGGCCAGCACCGCGGTCAGCAGCACCTGCTCGGTCGCGCCGACGCTGGGGTACGGCAGCTCGAACTTGGTGCCGTGCAGGCCCGCGGGCGCGGTCAGGTGCATGCCCTCGGGGGTCTTGTCGACCACGGCGCCGAACTCGCGCAGCGCCTGGATGTGGAAGTCGATCGGGCGCGGGCCGATGTGGCAGCCGCCCAGGTCGGGGATGAACGCGTGGCCGAGGCGGTGCAGCAGCGGGCCGCAGAACAGGATCGGGATCCGGCTGGACCCGGCGTGCACGTTGATCTCGTCGGTCGACGCCCGCTCGACGTTGGCCGGGTCGAGGATCAGCTCGCCGTCCTCCGCGCCGTCGGTGACCTTGACGCCGTGCACGCCCAGCAGTCCGCGGACCACCTCGACGTCGCGGATCCGGGGCACGTCGAACAACCGGCTGGGCTCGTCACCGAGCAGGGCCGCGACCATCGCCTTGGAGACGAGGTTCTTGGCTCCGCGGACCCGGATCTGACCATGCAGGGGCGTGCCGCCGTGTACGACCAGGACGTCATCGGGCAAGGCAACCTCCGGGGCGGGCAGCGATCCAACACGTAGGCCGTAACCAATGCGTGGAATCGCGGGTTGATCGGGAGTGGCGCCCGGGCAGCATAGCGCTCGGTGATGGGCCTGGGGCCACACACACCGGGTTGTCTGGCACGAAATCAGGACGACTGTGGCACCCGGTAACGTCGGCCGCCACGATCAGTTACGGCCGCCCGGTCAGCCCGGGCGGCGCCGGCCTCACGGCAGGGCGAGCATCTGGTCCAATGCGGATCGCGCCTCGAGCGCGGTCTTCGGATCGACCGTGATCTGATTCACCAGCCGCCCCTCCGCCAACTCCTCCAGCGCCCACACCAGGTGCGGCAGGTCGATCCGGTTCATCGTCGAGCAGTAGCAGACCTGCCGGTCGAGGAACATGACCTGCTTGTCGGGGTGGGCCAGGCCCAGCCGCCGGACCAGGTTGAGCTCGGTGCCGATGGCCCACGCGGAGCCGGCCGGCGCGTTCTCGATGGCCTTGATGATGTATTCGGTGGAACCGACGTAGTCAGCGGCGGTCACCACGTCGTAGCGGCACTCGGGGTGGACCAGCACGTTGACGCCCGGCACCCGCATCCGCACCTCGTCGACGGCCGACTTGGTGAACCGGCCGTGCACCGAGCAGTGCCCGCGCCAGAGCAGCATCTTCGCCTCGCCGAGCTGCGCCTGGGTCAGGCCGCCGTTGGGCTTGTGCGGGTCGTAGAGCAGGCAGTCGTCGGCATCGAAGCCCATCTCCAGCACGGCGGTGTTGCGGCCGAGGTGCTGGTCGGGCAGGAAGAGCACCCGCTGGCCCCGCTCGAACGCCCAGGTCAGCGCCGCCTTGGCGTTGGACGACGTGCAGACCACGCCGCCGTGTCGGCCGACGAAGCCCTTGATGTCGGCCGAGGAGTTCATGTAGGTGACCGGGACGGTCGAGTCGGCGACACCGGCGTCGACGAGCGCGTCCCAGGCCGCCTCGACCTGCTGGAGCTGCGCCATGTCGGCCATCGAGCAGCCCGCGGCGAGGTCGGGGAGCACGACCTTCTGCGCGTCGGTGGTGAGGATGTCTGCGGACTCGGCCATGAAGTGCACGCCGCAGAACACGATGTATTCGGCGTCGGGGCGGGCCGCGGCCTCGCGCGCCAGCTTGAACGAGTCACCGGTCACGTCGGCGAACTGGATGACCTCGTCGCGCTGGTAGTGGTGGCCGAGCACGAACACCTTCGAGCCGAGTTTGGCCTTCGCGGCGGTGGCTCGGGCCACGAGATCGGGGTCGCTCGGCGCGGGCAGGTCACCCGGGCAGTCGACACCTTTCTCGGACGACGGGTCGGCGCCACGCCCGAGCAGCAGCAGGGCGGTCGCCGTGTTGGTGGGTTCGGTCCAGGTCGACGTCACCGATCAATCTTCCCACCGTCACGCCCGCCCCCAGCGGCCTGGTGACTGTGGGCTGTCACACTGCCGCTATGCGGATTCTGGTCTGCCCCGACAAATTCGCCGGCACGATCTCGGCGCCCGAGGCGGCCCAGGCGGTCGCCGACGGGTGGCGGGAGCACGCGCCGGGCGACGAGCTCACCCTGCGGCCGCTCTCGGACGGCGGTCCGGGCTTCGTCGAGGTGCTCGCCGCACCCGTGGGTGGCGCCAGGATCCCCGTGCGCACGACCGACCCGCTGGGCCGTCCGGTCGACGCCGAGGTGCTGTTGAGCCCGGACCGGGCGACCGCGTACGTGGAGAGCGCCCAGGCCTGCGGCCTGCACCTGCTGAAAAGCGACGAACGGGACCCCAAGGCGACCACGTCGTACGGGCTGGGCGTGCTGATCCTCGCCGCCGTCGAGGCCGGCGCCCGCACCGTGGTGATCGGCCTCGGCGGCTCGGCGACCAACGACGCCGGCGCCGGCATGCTGGCCGCGCTGGGTGCCGCACCGCTGGACGAACACGGCGCCGCGCTGCCCTACGGCGGTGCCGCGCTGGCCCACGTGGGCGGGCTCGGCGGCCTGCCGATGACCCGCGGCGCGACGCTGGTCGCGGCCACCGACGTCGACAACCCGCTGACCGGCCTGCACGGCGCCTCCAACGTCTACGGCCCGCAGAAGGGCGCCGACCGCGCCGACGTCCTGCTGCTGGACGCGGCGCTGGAGCGCTTCGCCGGCGTACTCGTGAAGGATCTTCCGAACTGCCCCCCGGACCTCGCGGCGCTCCCCGGTGCCGGTGCCGCCGGTGGCCTCGGCGCGGCCGTCCTCGCGCTCGGCGGGCGCTGCGAATCGGGCATCGGCCTCGTCACCCGGATGATCGGGCTGGAAGCGGCCCTCGACGCCGCTGACCTGGTGATCACGGGGGAGGGCTCGTTCGACCACCAGTCGCTGCGCGGCAAGGTGGTGGCCGGGGTGGCCGGCGGCGCCCGGGACCGGGGCGTGCCCTGCGTGGTGCTGGCCGGCCGGGTCAGCACGGGCCGCCGGGAGGCCGCCAACGCCGGTGTGACCGAGACCTACAGCCTCGTAGATCACTTCGGCGACGAGGCCCAGGCCATGACCCGCCCGGCTGCTGGACTGCGCGAACTCGCTACCCGACTCGCGGGGCAGTGGTCACGCCAGTGACATTCGCCTCACCAGGCCCGGCAACGGCGACAAGGGTAGAATTTGGCGGCGACCCTGATGGGGAATGCCCGGCCGACGGGCTAGCGTTGGCCCGAGAGACCACGTTGGTCTTCAGGGACCGGCGATCGCAGCGAGCAGGGAGATCCCACGTGACCACTTCAGCGCAGACCGGGTCGGCCGAGACCGCGGCTACGACCGTTGTCCTCACCGACGTCGCGGCGGTGAAGGTGAAGGCCCTGATCGAGCAGGAAGGCCGCGACGACCTGCGGCTCCGCGTGGCCGTCCAGCCGGGTGGCTGCTCGGGCCTGCGTTACCAGCTCTTCTTCGACGAGCGCTCGCTCGACGGCGACATCGTCAACGCGTTCGGTGGCGTCGAGGTCGTCATCGACCGGATGAGCGCGCCTTACCTCACCGGCGCCACGATCGACTTCGCGGACCGGATCGACGCTCAGGGCTTCACGATCGACAACCCCAACGCGCAGAACTCGTGCGCCTGCGGCGACTCGTTCCACTAGCCGCACCAACACCGTCGACGAACGGGGCCGCCTCCTCCGGCGGTCCCGTTCGTTGTGTCTGACCGGCCGGTAAGCTACCCCGCGCACCGCAGCCCGATGCCCATCTGTCCACCGACCCCCGAGGGCCGAAATGAAGATCGCCGTTAGCGGCTCGATCGCCACCGACCACCTGATGCACTTCCCCGGTCGGTTCGCCGACCAGCTGATCGCCGACCAGCTCCACAAGGTGTCGCTCTCGTTCCTGATCGACGACCTGGTGGTCCGGCGCGGCGGGGTGGCCGCCAACATCGCCTTCGGAATGGCCCGGCTCGGGCTGCGACCGGTGCTGATCGGCGCCGTCGGCACGGACTTCGACGACTACCGGGCCTGGCTGGAGCGCCACGGCGTCGACTGCGACTCGGTGCACGTCTCCGAGGTGCTGCACACCGCGCGCTTCGTCTGCACCACCGACGAGGACATGTGCCAGATCGCCTCGTTCTACGCGGGTGCGATGAGCGAGGCCCGCAACATCGAGATCGCCCCGGCCAACGACCGGGTGGGCGGCTTCGACCTGGTGCTGATCAGCGCCGACGACCCGCAGGGCATGGTGCGCCACTCGCAGGAGTGCCGGGACCGCGGCTACCGCTTCGCGGCCGACCCGTCCCAGCAGCTCGCCCGGATGGGCGGCGAGGACATCATCTCGCTCATCGACGGCGCCGCCTACCTGCTCACCAACGACTACGAGAAGTCGCTGCTGGAGAGCAAGACCGGCCTGTCCGACGCCGAGGTGCTCGACCGCGTCGCGGTGCGGGTCACCACGCTGGGCAAGAACGGCGTCGAGATCACCGGCAAGGACATCGAGCGGATCCACGTGCCGATCGCCCGCGACGTGCAGCCGATCGACCCGACCGGCGTCGGCGACGGCTTCCGCGCCGGCTTCTTCGCCGGCCTGTCCTGGGGCCTCGACCTCGAGCGCTCCGCGCAGATCGGCTCGCTGCTCGCCGGGCTGGTCCTCGAGGGCGCCGGCGGCCAGGAGTACGACCTGCGCGCCGACACGTTCCTCAAGCGGCTCGGTGACTCGTACGGGCAGGAAGCGGCCGACGAGGTGCGGCCGCATCTGAAGGGGTGACTCCCCGCCTGGTCGTCTTCGCCGGCCTGCCCGGGGTCGGCAAGAGCACCCTGGCCGCCCGGGTGGGTACGGCGCTGGCCGCACCCGTGCTCACGGTCGACCACGTCGACCGGGTGCTGCGCGCGCACGAGGTCGTCGAGACCGCGCCGGGCGTCACCGCGTACGACGTGGTCGCCGCCCTGGCCGAGGCCCAGCTCGCGATGGGGCTGACCGTCGTGGTCGACGCCGTCAACGCGGTCGCCGCCGCCCGGGCGACCTGGCCGGCACTCTGCGAACGCCGCGGGGCGGCGCTGCGCGTCGTCGAGGTCTGGTGCGGCGACATGACCGAGCACCGGCGTCGCGTCGAGACGCGCCACGCCGCCGCACCCGACGGCAACCCGACCTGGGAGCAGACGGTGTTGCGGATGGCCGAGTACGAGCCGTACATCGGCCGCCGCCTGGTCGTCGACACGTCGATCGCCGGCGACCCGCTGCCCGGCACCCTCTCCTGGATCGAGGACTAGGACACGCCCTAGACGTCGCGCCGCACGTCGAACGCGTGCGGTGACGGCGAGCCCAGGTACTGCTGGCCGCGCATCCGGCACCAGGCCGGGATGTCGGTCGCCGCGGCCGGGTCGTCGGCCAGCACCCGCAGCGTCGCGCCGACCGGCAGGTCCGGGAGGCGGCGGGCCAGCGCGATCACCGGCAACGGGCAGCGCTGGCCCCGGCAGTCGAGCACCTCGGTCATAGGTCCACCACTCCGGCCTCGGCGCGCAGGTCGGCCACGATGCCGGGAAGCTCCGCCAGGAACCGGTCGACGTCGGCCTCGGTGCTGTCGCGGTGCAGCGAGACCCGCACGTTGCCGTGCGACAGCACGCCCATCGCGACCAGCACGTGGCTCGGGGTCAGCGTCGACGAGGTGCACGACGAGCCGGACGACACCGCGAACCCGCGCCGGTCCAGCGCGTGCAGCAGCGCCTCGCCGTCGACGTAGAGGCACGAGAACGTCACCAGGTGCGGCAGCCGGTCGTCCGGGTCGCCGACCACCTCGACGTCGGGCACGGTCGCGGCGACCGTCGCGCGGATCCGGTCGACCAGCACGCGATGCCGTTCGGCGAGCGCCGCGGCCTCCGCGTGGGCCGCCCGAAGGGACGCCGCGGCCGCCACGATCGCCGGCAGGTCGGTGGAACGGTCGGTGCGCTCCTCGGAAGGGCCGGGCGGCACGAACCGGGTGCCCTTGCGCACCACCAACAGTCCGACGCCGGGCGGTCCGCCCCATTTGTGCGCACTGGCGCTCAGCAGTGACCAACCGAACGGCAACGGCACGCGTCCGACCGACTGCGCCGCGTCCACATAGAGCGGCACGCCGTGCTCCGCGCAGGCCTCGGCCGCCGCTTCGACCGGCTGCACCGTGCCGACCTCGTGGCTCGCGCTGATCAGCGCGGCCAACGCGGTGCCCGGCTCGGCGACGGCGTCCGCGAACGCCGCCAGGTCGACCCGGCCGAGCCGGTCCACACCCACCTCACGCACCGTGCCACCGGCCGCGGCGTGCCGTTCCGCCGCGTGCAGCACCGCCGAGTGCTCGATCGCCGAGTGCACGAACCCGCGGCCGACGCGTTCCCGGCCGGCGAGCCCGCCGAGCACTGCCGTGTGCGCCGCGGCGGTGCCGCCCGACGTGAACGACAGCTCGTCCGGACGCACCCCGAGCACCTCGGCCGTCGCGCCGCGAGCCGCGTCCAGGAGCTGTCGGGCCCGCCGCGCTCGTGAGTAGAGCCGAGCCGGATCGGCCCAGCCGTCGTCCAGCGCCGCGGCTAACGCCTGCCTGGCCGCCGGGTGCAGCGGAGCCGCGCTCGCGGTGTCGAAATAGGCTTCTGAAACCCCCACGATCAAACGTTATCCCCGGACGGCGCGCCGACCCCCGGAGCGGTGTGACGACCTTGGTCGAGTAATGTGCGACCGTCGGTGACGGCAGGTGCGAGAGGGGCAGGACCACAACGTGTCCGCAGTGCGTTCGAAAGCGCGGTCGACGGCCGTCCGGTTGGCCGGTGTCGGCGTCGGCGGTGCGCTGCTGTTGCTGCTCTCCGGTTGTGACGTCGGCAGTCACGTCGACGGCTTCGGGTGGCCGCAGAACGGCATCACCGAGCAGTCCAAGCGGATGTACGACCTCTGGATCGGGTCGACCGTCGCCGCCCTGATCGTCGGCGTGTTCGTCTGGGGCCTGATCTTCTGGTGCGTCATCCGCTATCGCAAGCGGGGCGACAAGCTTCCGGTGCAGACCCGGTTCAACATGCCGATGGAGTTCCTCTACACCATCGCGCCGGTGCTCGTGGTCTCGGTGCTCTTCTACTACACGGCGATCGTGCAGACCGACGTGAACAAGACCACCGCCAACCCGGCCGTGACCGTCGAGGTCGAGGCGTTCAAGTGGAACTGGCAGTTCAACTACCAGTCCGGCCCGACCGAGAACGGCAAGGTGGGTGAGACGGTCACGTCCACCCTGGGCACCACCGAGATCATCCCGATCCTGGTGCTGCCGACCGGCCGCACGATCCGGTTCGAGGAGACCAGCCGCGACGTCATCCACTCGTTCTGGGTGCCGGAGCTGCTGTTCAAGCGCGACGTCTTCCCGGGCAACGTGCGCAACGTCTTCGAGGTCACCATCGACCAGGAGGGCGCGTACGTCGGCCGCTGCGCGGAACTGTGCGGCACGTACCACTCGATGATGAACTTCGAGCTGCGCGCCGTCTCGGGCGACAAGTACGACCAGTTCCTCGCCGCGAAGCAGGGCGGGCAGACCACGCAGCAGGCGCTCGAGACGATCGGTGAGGACCCGCTGGCGTCGACCACGTCACCGTTCCCGACGCGACGTGACCTTTCGAACTTCAACCCGGGCGGCACCGCCGCCGGCACGGGCAACTGAGAGGCCGGCCATGCGCACCGAGTGGAAACTGTTCAGCGTCATCTCCGCCTTCCTGTTCGTCGCGACGTTCGTCTACGCCTTCTGGACCAACGCGCAGACCCAGGGCATCGACTGGGTCGGCACGGTCGCGCTCGCACTGAGCTTCCTGCTCACGACGATGTGCGGCGGCTTCTTCTGGTTCGTCAGCCGGCGCATCGAGCCGCGCCCGGAAGACCGCTCCGACGGCGAGATCGCTGACGGCGCCGGCGAGATCGGCTTCTTCAGCCCGGGCAGCTACTGGCCGTTCGGCATCGCCCTGGCCGCCACGATCGCGGGCCTCGGCCTGGTGTTCTGGCAGGTCTGGCTGCTGGCCATCGGCCTGATCTGCGTGATCCTCACGGCCTGCGGCCTGATCTTCGAGTACTACACCGGAACCCGCCGCACCGCGGAGCACTAGCTCATTAGTCGAAGTCCTTGGTTGAAAGGCCGGCCCGGATTCCGGGTCGGCCTTTCGCCTTTCCCGGGTCCGCGTTGGTCCCGACCGTCGCTCCCGCCGGAGACCGCTCCGCTTCGCTCCGCTGCCAGGTCCGCGCTGGGTCGCGCTTCCGAGATCTAGGTAAACGGCTGCTGCTCCCGCAGCATCCCTTTACCTAGATCTGCCACCAGAGGGGCTTTCGGCGGCGTGCCGGCCGCCGGGTGGGTCGCTCCGCCGACGTGAGTGGGTGGCTGGCTGCGCCGATGTGGGTGGGTGCAAAAGCAGAAGGCCGCCCCGTGGGGCGGCCTCTCGCACGGGAAGGGGTTACAGGCCGTCGGCCTTGGCTGCCTGGGCGACCTCGACCCAGCGGTCCAGGAGGGCCGCTGCGGCGCCGCTGTCGACGGCGGCGGCCGCGCGCTCCAGCGCCACGCCCAGGGCCGGCAGCAGGTCGTCGGCGCCGCCGGCGTGGGCGACCAGAGCCGCTGCCGCGTTGACCAGGGTGGCGTCGCGGACCGGGCCGGGCTCGCCGGCCATCACCCGGCGGGCGGCGTCGGCGTTGAAGGCCGCGTCGCCGCCGCGTAGGTCGCCCGGTGCGGAGCGGGGGAGGCCCAGGTCGACCGTGTCGAGGCGGGTCTCGCGGACCGCGCCGTCGTGGGCCAGCCAGACCCGGGTCGGCGCGGCGGTGCTGATCTCGTCGAGGCCGTCCTCGCCGCGGACCACGAGCACCGAGTCGCCGCGGCCGGCGAACACCGCGGCCATCACCGGGGCCATCCGCTCGTCGAAGCAGCCGACCAGGCCGGAGCGGGGGCGCGCCGGGTTGCTCAGCGGGCCGAGGAAGTTGAACGCGGTCGGCACGCCGATCTCGCGCCGGGTCGGGCCGGCGTGCCGCATGCCCGGGTGGAACCGGGCCGCGAAGCAGAAGCCGATGCCCGCCTCGGCCACCGTGCGGGCGACCCCGGCCGGGCCGAGCTCCAGCGGGATGCCGAAGTGCTCCAGCAGGTCCGCGGTGCCGCACAGCGACGACGCCGCGCGGTTGCCGTGCTTGACCACCCGCACTCCGCAGGCGGCCACCACCATCGCCGCCATGGTCGAGATGTTGACCGTGTGTGCCCGGTCGCCGCCCGTGCCGACCACGTCGACGGCGTCGGCCCGGACCGACTCCGGCAGGTCGACCGTGACCGCGGCCGTGAGCATCGCCTCGACGAGGCCGCCGAGCTCCGCCGGGGTCTCGCCCTTGGCCCGCAGCGCCATCATGAACGCGGCGATCTGGGCGGGGGTGGCCGAGCCGGCCATGATCTCGCCCATCGCCCACGCCGTGTCAGGGGTGGCGAGGTCCTCGTCGCGCAGCAGCGCGGCGAGCAGGTTGGGCCAGGTCCGATCGCCCATGCCGGGCCTCCCGTGTCGGGCCGGAGGTATTGGGGGAGTGGTGCCCGTCAGGCGGTGGTGACCGGCCCGCCGGCGGCGTACGTGCGGAGCATGGCCGCGACGGTGCGGCCGGTCTCGATCGGGTCGAGCGGGAACATCAGGGTGCCCTCGACCTGCGCGTAGGCGGCCAGCCAGCGGTCGGCGGCCCGGGCCAGCACCAGGCAGACCGGCGGCGAGGCGTTGGGGCGGTCGTCCTTGATCTGCCGGGCCAGGCCCAGGCCACCGGCCGGGGTCGCCTCGCCGTCGAGCAGCATCAGGTCGATCTCGTAGTCGTCGACCAGGCGTACGCAGGCGTCGTAGTCGTCGGCCTCGACGAACTCGACCCGCAGGTCAGCCGCCGGCCGGGTGCCCACGGCCAGGCGCATCCGGTCGCGCACCTTCGGGTCGTCGCTGTAGAGCAGGACGGTGTACGTGCGGTCGGTCATCGAAAGGCTCCCACGTGGTTAGTCGTGCGCCGCAGATCGTACCGCCGCATCGTTTTGATCTTGAGCCCGCTCCCGGGCCTCCTGCCGGTCCAGCTCGCGGTCGATCCGGCGGGCCTCCCGCTCGGAGGCGCGGATCCACTGCACCACCAGCACCGCGATCATCGTCACACTGACGAACTCGCCGCCCGCCCAGAGGATGCCGCCGGCGGCCCGCTGGTCGTCGAACGGGTTGGCCCAGGCCAGGTGGAGCGACGGGTACCAGTCGCCGCCGAGCAGCGTCGTGCTCTGCATGATGGTCAGCCCGAGCACCGTGTGGAACGGCACGGACAGCAGCATCAGCAGGGCGCGGGCCGGGTACGGCCAGCGGCCGGGCAGCGGGTCGAGGCCGAGCAGCGGCCAGAAGAACAGGCAGCCGACCAGGATGAAGTGCGCGTGGGTGAGCTCGTGCAGCCACTCGTGCCGGAGCGTCTGCTCGTAGAGCCCGGTGAAGTAGAGCGCGAACGGGGTGGCCACGAACAGGCCGAACGCCACGAGCGGGAAGGTGAGCACCTTCGCCACGTGGCTGTGCACGACCGCGAGCAGCCGGCGCCGGGGCGCGCCGTGCAGCACACGCAGGGCCAACGTCATCGGCGCGCCGAGCGCGAGGAAGATCGGCGCGACCATGGACAACACCATGTGTTGCACCATGTGGACCGAGAGCAACGTCGTGTCGTACGCGTGCAGGCCACTGACCGTAACCGAGGCGATACCGCCGAGGCCCGGGAACAGGAAGAACACCGTGCGGGAGACCGGCCACCGGTCGCCGCGCAGGCGGAGCCGGTGCACGCCGTACAGGTACAGCCCCGCCGCCACGACCAGTAGGACCGACAACCAGCTGTTGAGCCGGATCTCGGTGAACACCGACGCGATGGTGAACGGCGGGGGCGTCGCTTCTGCCAGGACCACGCAGCCAGGTTAGTACCGGGTAGGTTGGTGGCATTTGCCGGGCCACGGCGCGGCGGATGCACCCCCGCGATCGTCTTCGCTCGTGGAGCGCAATAATGACCGCGTGACTGCGGCCCCAGCGATCGACAAGAGCCGGATCCATTCCCTGACGAGACCAAACATGGTCTCGGTGGGAACGATCGTCTGGCTCTCCAGTGAACTGATGTTCTTCGCGGCTTTGTTCGCGATGTACTTCTCGATTCGCGCTGCGGCGCCTGAGCTCTGGGCGGAACACACGCCAGAGCTCAACATCCCGTACGCGACGACGTTCACGGTCATCCTGGTGCTCTCGTCGATCACCTGCCAGATGGGCGTGTTCGCCGCCGAGCGGGGCGACGTCTACAAGCTGCGGCAGTGGTTCACGCTGACGTTCTTCATGGGTCTGACGTTCCTGTGCGGCCAGCTCTTCGAGTACCACACGCTGGTCGGCGAGGGCATCAAGATCAACACGGACGGCTACGGCTCCATGTTCTACCTGACCACCGGCTTCCACGGCCTGCACGTGGCCGGCGGTCTCCTCGCCTTCATCATCTACATGATCCGGACGACGATGGGGCGCTTCACCCCGGCGCAGGCGACGACGGCGATCGTCGTGTCGTACTACTGGCATTTCGTCGACGTCGTGTGGATCGGCCTCTTCCTCATGATCTACGGTCTCCAGTGATCATGAGCGTCACGTTTCCGACCCCAGCGCCGTCCCAGGGACAAGGTCGCACACCCGTGAAGGACAAAGCCTGATGACATCTCCGCACCGGTCCGGCGGTCTGCTCGCCCGGATGCGCAGGAGGCGCGCCGTGCCGCGGAGCCGGGCCCGTCGCCGAGCCGCTTCGGCGCTCCGGCTGATCGCGGCCCTCGTCTTCGCCGGTGGCCTCTACACGGCGTTCGCGCCGGCCATCTCCGCCCAGGACGCACCGCTGTCCCCGGCCGCCATGGAGGGCAAGGCGCTCTTCGACACGAGCTGCATCAGCTGCCACGGCATGAACGGCCAGGGCATCGAGGGTCGCGGCCCGAGCCTGATCGGCGTCGGCGGCGCCTCGGTCGAGTTCCAGGTCAGCACCGGCCGCATGCCGCTCGGCTCGCAGGGCGCGCAGGCGCTGGAGAAGCCCCCCGTCTTCAACGAGGAGCAGACCCGCCAGCTCGCGCAGTACGTGCAGGAGCTCGGCGGTGGCCCGCAGCTACCGGAGGGCAACGACCTGCACTCGGGCGGCGACATCGCCGCGGGAGGTCAGATCTTCCGCCTCAACTGCTCGTCCTGCCACGCCTTCGGCGGTGGCGGCGGCGCGCTGTCCTCGGGCAAGTTCGCGCCGCGGATCAGCGACACCGACGACCGGGTCATCTGGGCCGCGATGCTCTCCGGCCCGCAGAACATGCCCGTGTTCGGTGACAACCAGCTCACCCCGGACCAGAAGCGCGACGTGATCGCGTACATCCAGGAGACGCTGAAGGACCGCGACCCGGGCGGCTTCAACCTCGGCCGGCTCGGCCCGACGACCGAAGGCCTCGCGGTCTTCGTCGTGGGCATCACCGCGCTGATCTTCACGGCACTGTGGATTGCGGGGAAGTCATGACCGTCCAGACCACCGGAGGCAACGGCAACGGCCACGGGTCGTCCGTTCCGGAGGAGATCGACTACGACGACCCGCGTACGACCCGGTTCGAGAAGGTCAAGGCCGCCGCCCGCCAGGACGGCGTCGACATCGTGCACTACGAGCCGCAGTTCCCCGAGCGGGGTTCGCGGCTCGAGAAGCGGATGTCCCGCAACGTCTCGTTCATGTTCCTGCTCGTCGGGCTGTTCTCGACGGCGTTCATCGTGCTCTACATCGTCTGGCCCTGGCGCTACAAGCAGGGCGACGTGATGATGAAGTACTACACGCCGCTGCTCGGCATCACGCTCGGCCTGGCGCTGCTGTTCCTCGCCTTCGCGATCCTCACCTGGGGCAAGAAGCTGCTGCCCAAGGAGGTCTCGATCCAGGACCGGCACGACGGCGGGGCGCCCGAGGGCGACCGCCGGGCGGTCGGCCAGACCCTGGCCTACATGGTCGAGGAGCTCGGCGTGAAGCGCCGGCCACTGCTCGGCCTCGCGGCCGCGGCCGGGCTCGCCCCGGTGGCCGCGGTCGTGGCGGCACCGCTGATCGGTGGGTTGATCAAGAACCCGCACGCCGACAACCAGATGTTCGTCACCGGCTGGGCGCCGATCAAGGAGCCCGACGGCAGCACCCGGCTGGTCCGGCTGACGCGCGACGACGGCACCCCGATCCGGCCCGCCGACGTGAGCGCCGGCGGCCAGATGACGGTCTTCCCCGGCATCCCCGAGGGCGCCACCAACGTGCACGCCGACTCACCGACGCTGCTGATCCACCTGCGGCCCGACGACGCGGCCGTGTCGCGAGCCAACAACGTCAAGGGCACCGGGCACGACAAGTTCGACCGCGGCGACTTCATGTACGGCGACTACATCGCGTACTCGAAGATCTGCACGCACGCGGGCTGCCCGGCGAGCCTCTACGAGCAGCAGACCAACCGGCTGCTCTGCCCCTGCCACCAGTCGCAGTTCCTCATCACCGACAACGCCAAGCCCGTCTTCGGCCCTGCGAGCCGCAGCCTGCCGCAGCTTCCGCTGGACGTCGATGACGAGGGATACTTCGTGGCGAGGTCGGACTACCAGGCCACCGTCGGCCCTGACTTCTGGGAGCGGCCGTGAAGCGCCGAAAGATTGACCTGAAGACCCTGCCGGCCAAGGCGGGCAACGAGGTCGAGGACCGGCTCGGCGTAGCCACCCCGCTGCGCAGCATCATCAACAAGGTCTTCCCCGACCACTGGTCGTTCCTGCTGGGCGAGATCGCGCTGTTCTCGTTCATCGTCCTGCTGCTGACCGGCACGTTCCTGACCCTCTTCTTCGAGCCTTCGCTCAAGGAGGTCACGTACGACGGCAGCTACACCCCGCTGCGGGGTGTGCACATGTCGGCGGCGTACGCCTCGTCGCTGGACCTGTCGTTCGACGTCCGCGGTGGTCTGGTCATGCGCCAGATGCACCACTGGTCGGCGCTGGTCTTCATGGCCGCGATCATCGTGCACATGCTGCGCATCTTCTTCACGGGTGCGTACCGCAAGCCGCGTGAGGTCAACTGGATCATCGGTTCGCTGCTGTTCTGGATCGGCTTCCTCGCCGGCTTCACCGGCTACTCGCTCCCGGACGACGCGCTCTCCGGCACGGGCCTGCGGATCGCCTCGGCGATCATGCTGTCCATCCCGGTGATCGGCACGTGGCTCACCTCGTCGATCTTCAACGGCGAGTTCCCGGGCGACATCATCATCAGCCGGTTCTTCATCGCACACGTGCTGCTGATCCCGGCGTTGCTGGTCGCACTGATATCCGTGCACCTCGCGCTGGTGTTCAAACAGAAGCACACCCAGTGGCCCGGCCCCGGCCGGACCAACACCAACGTGGTCGGCGAGCGGTTCTTCCCCCGCTACACGATCAAGCAGGCCGGCTTCTTCATGGCCGTCGCCGGCGTGATCGCGGTGCTCGCCGGTGTGCTCCAGATCAACCCGATCTGGCTGTTCGGCCCGTACGAGGCCGGTGTCGTGTCGGCGGCGTCGCAGCCTGACTGGTACGTCATGTTCCTCGACGGCTCGACCCGGTTGATGCCCGCCTGGCAGATAAACATCGGCATAGGCAACGGGTACGTCATCCCGCCGATCTTCTGGCCGACGGTGGTGCTGCCCGGCATCCTGACCACGCTGCCGCTGGCGTATCCGTTCATCGAGGCGCGGCTCAACAAGGACAACAAGATCCACAACCTGCTGCAGCGCCCGCGTGACGTGCCCCAGCGCACCGCACTCGGCGCCATGGCGGTGGCGTTCTTCCTGGTGCTGACCCTGTCCGGCGGCAACGACGTGATCGCCGACAAGTTCAACATCAGCCTGAACGCGATGACCTGGGCCGGCCGGATCGGCTTGCTGATCCTGCCGCCGCTGGCCTACTGGGTGGCCTACCGGATCTGCCTGGGCCTCCAGCAGCACGACCGCGAGGTGCTGGCACACGGCGTCGAGACCGGCATCATCCGGCGCTCGCCGGACGGCCGCTTCTACGAGGTCCACCAGCCGCTGGGCCACGACCACGAGGCGCTTCCTTACGCCGGCTGGGTCGTCCCGAAGAAGATGAACCGCCTGGGCGCGCTCGGCCCGGCGCTCAAGGGCTTCTTCCGGCCGCTCGAACGCCCCGCCGAGGCTCCGGTCTCACCCGGCCACCCGCCGGTCGAGGCGGCGCCCGAACGGCGCGAGATCGAGTCCAAGCACTGAGGTTGGCTTGGCGAAGGGCGAGGATCCCGCTGGGATCCTCGCCCTTCGCGTGTGCGGCGACACGCCGACCCACTTCCCACGGTGCGACCACGGAGCGTGGCAGCGTGGCCCGTGAGTGGTGATGACGGCCACTCGCGTTCGGGTTCCGCTCTTCGAAAGGAGACGCCATGCGTGGCGAAGAGGAACTCACCTGCTCCGTGTGTGGCACAGCGCTGCCGTTCGGTCACCCGACCGACAGCCCGGAGCTGATGTGCGAAGGCTGCGGCGCCGCCGTGGTCGTCGCCCCGATCACGGTCTGGCTGCGCTACAGCCGCAAGGGCGGCGTAGCACCGGTGCAACGCAGCGCGGCCTAGGCCGGGTGGCTGCTTAGGTCGGTGTGGCCGTCCGGGCCAGCGGGTCGGTCTCTCCCTGCAGCGCGGGGTTGCCCATCGGCTCGACGGTGTCGTCGGTTCGGGCGTAGCGCTGGCTGAGCAGCGCGCTCTTGGCCAGGCCGACCTGGTGTGCCTCGACGAACACCGCCTCGCTGCGGTTGCCGTCGACCGTCAGGTAGCCGTCCCAGGCCAGGGCGACCGCCGTAGTGCCGGCCGGCACAGTGGCCAGTGCCGCCCGGCCGGCGTTGACGCTGTCGGTCAGGTCGCCGTCCGCCACGAAACGGGTCAGGTCGCGACTGCCGTCGGCCCGGTCGAGGAACGCGAACGGCACGAAGCCTTCGGGGGCGATCGCGGCGTTCTCCAGCGCGTAGTCCAGGGCGGCGAAGAGCAGGTCCAGGCTCGACTCCGACATGTCGTCCAACACCGTCATGCCGAGCAGACTAGGTGATCTTCTCTGCGGCGTCCGACCCGTTCAGGCCGGCGAACCAGTCCTGGATCAGGGCGGTGACGGGCTCGGGCGCGCGTACCCACGAGAAATGGGCCGGCCGCCCCTCCGCCTTGACCCGCGCGATGCGCTCGCGCCGGACCGGCGCCCGGCGCAGCTTGGCGGCCGTGTGGTCGACGGCCTCGTGCGGCGTGTAGATGTCGCCGTCGATGCTGATCGCGAGCACCGGCGTGGTCACATCGGCCACGGCGGCGTCGGCGCCCGGGAACCGGCCCGTGCGCGCGGTCCGCGCCCAGTCGGTCATCACCCGGCGGGCCTGCCGGCCGCCGAACGTCCAGCCGGGCCAGAAGCGGAGGACCGTCGAGACCGCCCCGATCGCCTGCGTGGACGCCCAGATGACCAGGCCGTGTCTCGGGTACGCCCGCCAGTAGGGCACCGCGGCCGCCACCAGGGCGATCCCGTCGACCGGTGCGTCCGGCGTGGTCGCGAGGTGCAGCAGCCCGGCCTGACCGCCGAGCGAATGCCCGATCAGCAGGACCCGGCGGTCGTCGGCCTTGAGCTCGGCGAGCACGGCGCCGACGTCGTCGGCCAGGTCGGCGTAGCCGTAGCGGGACGAGCGCCCGGCCCGCGGCCTGCTGTCGCCGGTGCCGCGTAGGTCGGCGACCACCACCGCGAAGCCCGCGGCAACCAGGGACTCCGCCAAGGGCCGGTAGAAGCGCGCGGCGGCACCCATCGCGGGCAGCACCACGGCGACCGGCGCGGTCGGCGAGGGCGAGGGGTAGTGGTGCAGCGCGAGCCGATCGGACCCGCGGTCGAGGAACTCCGGGTCAGTCGGACTCACGGAGACCGATCGCGAACGCCTCTTCGAGGTCGTGCTGCGAGTAGGCCCGGAACGCGATGTGGGTGTCGGTGCTGATCACACCGTCGACCTTGGAGATGCCGCCCGCGATCACGTCGGCGATCTGGTCGAACTCGCGGACCCGGACGATCGCGATCAGGTCGACGCCGCCCGCGACGGAGTAGACCTCGCTGACGCCGTTGATGTCGGCCAGCTTCTCGGCCACCTCGGGGATCGAGTCGGCGGCGCAGTCGATCAGGACGATCGCGGTGATCACCGATGGGCTCCTCTCGTCGTGCCTGGAGGCATGCTATCGGCCCGGCACGGTCAACTGCCGGCCCGCCCGGATCACGTGGTCGAGCCGTTCGCCCGCCGCGACGACCGCGCCCGGCCAGACGACGCTGTCGGTGACGTCGCCGGCCACGGTGGCGCCCGGTCCGACGACGGACCGCACGCAGCGCCCGGTGACGGTGCCGGCGACCAGGTTGCCGCCGCCCGCGGCGTGCAGGTTGGCGGCCAGGTAGTCGCGCGGCGTACCCGTGTCGAAGAAGACCCCGTCGAAGGGGACCACCTCGAGCTCACCGTCGGCCTCGGCCGGTCGCCAGACCGTGTGGACGAGCTCGGTCGGGGTGGCGTCGAGGTCGCGCACGCGGCGCCAGGGCAGCAGCGAGAGGCCGACGAACCGGTGCCCGCTGAACAGGCCCGGCCGGGTTTCGCTGACCGGCTGGCCGAGCAGCCGGACGGTCTCGCCGTCCCAGCCCTCCAGGAGATCGCGTGGGTCGCCGCCGGCGAGATAGGCGTCGGCGTTGCCGACCAGCACCCCGCGGCCGCCGATCCAGTCGCGCAGGTTGCCCAGTCCGCCGGAGGTGCCCAGCGGGTGGTCGGGCTCGACCGACAGGTGGGCCCGGTCGCCGGTGTGCGCGACCACCTGGCCGCCGAGGTAGCTGGCGTTGACGGCGACGTCGGCCGATCCGCTCAGCCCGAACCCGGCGACGCGGGCCAGGGCAAGATCGAGCAGGGGTACGTTGCCGACCGGGCAGAGCGCCTTGGGCACCGTGTCGGTTAGCGGGCGCAGCCGTCGCCCCTCGCCGGCCGCCAGCACGACCGCGCAGAGGTCACCCATCGTGGTGCGCGGCGTCGGGTGCGGCGGGCCGCGCCATGCTGGTCGGGTCGTCCGGCGCGACCAGCGGGCCGATGCCGTAATAAGCGAGCAGGCGCGCGGTCGACAGGGTCAGCCGGGGCAGGTCGTCGATCGGGAAGAAGGCGGCCTCGTAGACCTCGGCGCCGTCGACCTCCAGCGTCGTGGTCGACGCCGGCACGGACAGCTCGAAGACCATGTCGACCCAACCCTTGGCGTGTACGACCGCGTTGGGCACGGCCGGCGTCAGCTCCCGGGGGTCCACAGTGATGCCGGACTCCTCGGCCAGCTCCCGCGCCGCGCCCACGATCGGCGCCTCACCGCGGCGAAGCAGCCCGGCCGGCAGCCCCCAACCCTTACCGGGTGGCTGGCGCAGCAGCAGCAACCGCCCCGGCGCCGGTGCTTCAGAGTCGCGGACCAGGGTCACGCCGCCGACGATGTACTTGGGCACGAACGTCCGCACGATTCGCCTGCGCACCGGATGCGGAAGCCGGTAGAAGACTCCGTAGACGAGAGCGCGCAGCGCGCGGCGGCGGGGATCCACAGAGCAAGGCTAAAGGCAGCGAGCTAGGTCACCCGGGCGGGTCGGTGCTATTCCCGGCGGTCCACGAGGGCGACCAGGCGGTCGACCACGGACTCCGGTGTGATGGCGCGGTCGAAGACGGCGACCAGGAGGGTCTCCAGGTCGGGGTAGCCCAGCTCGTCGGCGAGCTGCCGCAGCGGCTGGTCGTTGGCCAGGCCGCGGTCGTGGCGGCGCAGGGCCAGGCCGACCGTGGCTCGGCCGAGCCGGACCTTGTCGGGGATGCTGATGCCGGGCTCGTCGTGGTCGGCGAACCAGCGGTTGATCTGCATCTGGGCCTGCGGCGACTTGACGAAGCCCAGCCACTCCTTGCGGGGGCCGGCCGACACCGCGGTGCTCTCGGTCGAGTCGGCCTCGGTGAAGATCTCGACGACGTCGCCGTCGTTGAGCTCCGAGGACAGGGGCGCCAGGCGGCCGTTGATGGTCGCGGCCAGGCAGTGGTCGCCGCGCTCGGTGCCCAGCTCGTAGGCCAGGTCGACCGGGGTCGAACCGGACGGCAGGACGATCTGCTTGCTCTCGGCGAACACCTGGATCTGCGACTCGGCGAGGTCGCAGCGCAGCGACTCGAGGAACTGCGCGGCGTCGGAGGTGGCCTGCTCCCAGTTGAGCACCCGGCGCAGCCAGGTCAGCTGCTCGACCCGGGACTCGGCCATCGCGGCCGGTGTCTTCGGGTAGCGGAAGTGCGCGGCGATGCCATATTCCGCGAGTTGGTGCATCGCCTCGGTGCGGATCAGCACCTCGACCGAGCGGTCGTCCGGGCCGATCACGGTGGTGTGCAGCGAGCGGTAGAGGTTGTTCTTCGGTGACGCGATGAAGTCCTTGAACCGGCCTGGTACCGGCCGCCAACAGCCGTGGATCGCGCCCAGCGCGGCATAGCAGTCGGTGTCGTTGCCGTCGACGACGACCGCGATCCGGGGCAGGTCGTGTGGCACGGCGTAGCCGGCCTCGACCGTGTCCTTCCAGATCGAGTAGTAGTGCCGGGGCCGGGCCGAGACGGTCGCGGTGACCCGGCCTCGGCGCAACGTGGTCTTGGCGCGCAGCGCGACCTCGGTGACGTATTCGTCCCAGCCGGTGCGCGCCTGCACGTGCTCGTCGACCGAGGCGTAGCCGTCGGGCTCGAGGTGGAAGAGCACGACGTCGTCGAGCTCGCGCTTGAGGAGCTGGATGCCGAGCCGGTCGCAGAGCGGCACCAGCACGTCGAGGGTCGCCTTGGCTATCCGGGCCCGCGAGGCGGGGGAGCGGGCGTCGAGGGTGCGCATGTTGTGCAGCCGGTCGGCCAGCTTGATGATCAGCACCCGGACGTCCTTGCCGGCGGCGACCAGCATCTTGCGGATCGTCTCGGCCTCGGCCGCCTTGCCGTAGAACGCCTTGTCGAACTTGGTCACACCGTCGACCAGGTGGGCCACCTCGGGACCGAAGTCGCCGTCGAGCGCCTGGAGCGTGTAGCGGGTGTCTTCGACCGTGTCGTGCAACAGCGCCGCGACCAGCGTGGTGGTGTCCATGCCCAGCTCGGCCAGGATCTGCGCGACCGCGAGCGGATGCGTGATGAACGGCTCGCCGCTCTTGCGGAACTGGCCGCGGTGCATGCTCTCGGCGATGCCGTAGGCCCGGCGGAGCACACCGGCGTCGCCCGCGTGCACCTCGCGGTGGCTGCGGACCAGCCGCCCGACCGGGTCGTCGTCGGATGTGGGCCAGGACAGGAACGTCCGTAGCCGGCGGGAGATGGGCAGGTCGCTGGACTGGACAGGCACCACACGACCCAGCGCGGCGCCGTGACCGGCGTCGACATCCACGCCCGCACACCTCCTGACGAGGCCAGCACCCGCGAATCGTGCCTTCGCCCGGGAAATCGGGCGAGACAGTCACGAGTGCATTTCTCTACCAGAGTAAGTCACGCACCGTAGTCCAAATGGTCAGTTGCTTCTGTGCGAACGGGTGAGTCTGCGACTTAGGCCAGGGCTTCCGCCTTTCGGAGCAACTCCCGGTAGCGGGCTGCTCCACGGACGGGCGACGCCCAGCCGGTGGACGCCTCCACCAGTCGGGTGTCGGGTTTCTCCAACCAGGACAAAATTCGCTCGGTCTCCTCGGCGGTCGCGCTCGGCACCGGGCCGTGGCCGGGCAGCACGGTCTCGGCCGTCGCGCGGAGCATCTCGATCGTCGCGCGTGGATGCACCCGGGGCGGTGAGTTGCCGGCCGCCGCCAGCCGGCCCTGCCGCACGATCGCCAGCTCCCAACCGCCGTCGCCGGCCCGCCGCGCCGCGACGAGCTCGGTGATCGCGGTCAGGCCGAGGAGCCGCTGCATCCGGACGGCCGCCCGTAGGACCGCGGCCAGCCGGCCGCGGATCACCGCCGCGTCTTCGTAGCGCTGTGCCTCGGAGAGCGCCGAGATGCGGCTCAGCAGCGCCTCGACGACCGCCCTCGGATCGCCGGTGGTCGCCGAGCGGAAGGGCGCGGCCGCGGCTTCCTCGTACGCCTCGGTGCTGATCTTGTGCTCGCACGGCGCCGCGCATTTGCCCAGCTCAGCCAGCGCGCAGGCGGGCGTCGTGGTCTTCGCCGAGAGGCGCAGCGTGCACTGCCGGAGCGGGATTGCGTCGTGCACCGCCGCCGCGGCCAGGTCGGCGGCGCGCTTGGAGGTGAAGGGCCCGAGGTAGGCGGTGTCGCCCTCGGCCAGCGCCCGCACCACCGACAGCCGCGGGTAGGGCTCGTCGGTGAGCTTGAGCCAGACCACCCGCTCCGGGAACTTCGAGCGGCGGTTGTAGGGAGGGGCGTGTGCCGCGATCAGCCGTAGCTCGCGGATCTCGGCCTCCAGCCCGTGCGCGCACTCGACGGCGTCGACCCGCTCGGCGGCATTGAGCATCTCGGAGATCCGGGCGCGCTTCTCGGCCGCCGTGAAGTAGCTGCGTACCCGGGTCGCGATGTCGACCGACGTGCCGACGTAGAGCGGGCGGTCGTCGGCGGCGCGGAAGATGTAGACCCCCGGCCCGTGCGGCAGGCCCTCGGCCAGGTGCCGCTTGCGCCGCTGCGTCGGGGTGACCGCCTTCTGGAACTCGATCGCGTCGCCGACCGTGGTGACGTTGTGGCTGCCCAGCCGGCCGATCATGGCGTGCAGCACGTCGACGGTGGCCAGCGCGTCGTCGAGCGCCCGGTGGGTGGGCTGGCGGGCGGTGCGGAAGTGCGCGGCCAGCGTGCCCAGCTTGCGGTTGGGCACCTCGTCGCGGATCAGGACCCGGCGGGCCAGCGCGGCGGTGTCGAGGACCCGCGGGTTGGGCCAAGTGTAGCCGAACTTGGCGCACGCGGCCTTGAGGAAGCCGACGTCGTAGGGCGCGTTGTGGGCCACCAGCACGGCGCCCGCGATGAACTCGAGGAACGGCGGCAGCACCTCTTCGATCCGCGGCGCCGGAAGCACCATCGCCTCGGTGATGCCGGTCAGCACCGTGATGAACGGCGGGATCGGCTGGCCCGGGTTGATCAGCGTCGCCAGCACGCCCAGCTCGTCGCCCCCGCGCACCTTGACCGCGCCGATCTCGGTGATCCCGCCGCCGTCGGGCGCGCCGCCGGTGGTCTCGAGGTCGACCACCACGAAGGTCGTGTCGCGCAGGCTGGTCGCGGCAGCGGTCAGCACGCCGTCGAGCGTGCCCTGGACGAAGAGCGGTTCCACCACGGGCAGGACGTTAGAACGGTGGTACGACACTTCTGTCGCACGGGTCCCAGGCGTTGTGTCGTACCCGTTGAGAAAAGATCGACTACATCGACGGGCGCCGGAGTGGCGGTCGGTGGGAGACTTGCTCCATGTCCGAGCCCGAACCGCGCGACGGCCGCCTTCCCGAGGAAGCGGTCCCGCCGTCGTCCGCCGGTCCGGAGCCGGAAGCCGAGCCTCTCCTGCCCGAGCCGGTCCGCCAGCGCGTGGTCGCGCTGGCCGCATCCGCCCTGCCCGGGTTGCCCTTCGACGAGCAGCCCGTGCCGCTGCGCCGGGTGGCCAAGTTCGCGCCCAACCGGCGGGCCCGGCTGGGTGGTCCGGCGATCGCCGCGCAGCTCTCCGCCGACTCGCTCTTCCGCCAGCGGATCTCCACCCGGGTGATCGCCGAGGTCGGTGACCTGGGCGCGGCCGTCCTGGAAGGCATCTGCCCCGCCGCCGCCGACCCGGTCGAGGTCGCCGCACTGGCTTATCTGGCCCGACCGACCGGCTGGCGCGAGCTGGTCGAGGCGGCGGGCGAGGCCGTTCGCGCCGAGGCCGACAGCGCCGCCATAGCGGGCCTGGTCCGCGACGCCGAGCAGCGCAGCGCCCGCGCCGAGCACGACCGCGCCGTGGCCCGCAGCGAGGCCGACAAGCTCCGCGACGAGCTGTCCCGGGTCAGTGCCGAGCTCGGCCAGCTCCGCGAGGAGCTGCGGGTGCAGGCGCGTTCGCTGCGCGAGCTGCAGACCCGCGAGCGCAAGGCGACCGAGATGCTGGCCACCGAGAAGGGGCGGGCCGCCCGCGCCGCCGCCGACCACGACGCCGAGCTGCGCCGCGTGCGTGCCCGGCTGGCCGAGGCCGAGACCGTGGCCGGCAGCGCGCGCCAGAGTGCCAAGGAGGCGCGCTCGGTCGACGACGCGCGGCTGTGGCTCCTGCTGGAGACCATCGGGCAGGCCGCGGTCGGGCTGCGCCGCGAGCTGGCTCTGGAGCCCACCGACCGGCGCCCGGCCGACTATGTCGCCGAGGCCTATGGCGACCAGCCCGGCACCCCCGCCTCCACCGCCCGGGCGCTCGACACCGACGACCCCGCGCGCCTCGACCAGCTACTCGCCCTGCCCCGCGCCCATCTGGTGGTCGACGGATACAACGTCACCAAACGGGGGTACGGCGAGATGTCGCTCGAGCAACAGCGCAAGCGGCTGATCACCGGCCTGGGCGGGATCGCGGCGCAGACCGGCGACGAAGTGACGGTGGTCTTCGACGGCGCCGAGCGGGTGCACGGGCTGCCGCCGGCGCCGCGTGGTGTCCGGGTGCTTTTCTCCCGCAAGGGCGAGACCGCCGACGAGCTGATCCGCCGGCTGGTCCGGGCCGAGCCGGCCGGGCGGCCGGTGGTGGTGGTGAGTTCGGACCGTGAGGTCGCCGACGGGGTACGCCGCCACGGCGCCTACCCCTTGGGCGCGGATGCCCTGGTCAGACGGTTGTCCCGGAGCTGACCCGGCATTTTTGTCGGACCCGCTCGCTAGCGTCTACATCACAGACGGTGTCTTCCTAGACAGGAGCCTGTGATGCTCATCGACTGCTCAACCTGCGCGGTGCGCGGTGCGGCGTGCCGAGGATGCCTGGTCACCGCACTGCTCGACGCTCCCGCCGAGATCGAGGACCTAGATGCCTCCGACCTACGCGCGATCGAGGTGTTCGCGCGGGCCGGCTTCGAGGTCGAGGTGGTCAGCGCCCCGCCGGCCCCGTTGCGGATGGTGCGCCCCCGCCCTGGCTCGCGATCCGGGTCCAGGGTCGCCTGACCTTTACTATGATCCGATGCTCGCGGGAGGTGCCTGGTGACGCCGAGGGTCTGGGCGGTGGTCGCCTTCTGCGTGCTCGCGGTCGCCCTGGCGGTGACGGTGCTCGTGCTGGTGCCCTGGCACCGCCCGCCCGCGCCGCGGGCCGACCAGGTCGCGGCGCTGCGTTCGCTGCCCGCCGACCAGGTCGCCGCGGGCAAGGCTTTCCACTCGGCGCTGCGCCCGGCCGGCTACGGGAGCCTGCTGCTCGGCTTGGCGGTCGCGCTGGTGCTCGGCCTGACCCCGCTGGGCGCACGGCTGATCGAGGCGGTCGGCCGGCCGTTCGGTGACCACTGGGTGGCCCAGGCCATCCTCGGTGCCTTCGCCGTGCTGCT
Source organism: Asanoa ishikariensis (assembly GCF_900107455.1). Classification (GTDB taxonomy): domain Bacteria; phylum Actinomycetota; class Actinomycetes; order Mycobacteriales; family Micromonosporaceae; genus Asanoa; species Asanoa ishikariensis. Next base: position 2,629,199 of record NZ_FNQB01000001.1, read on the forward strand.
GGTCGCTGACCTGCTCACTCTGCCGTTCGCGGCCTGGCGGCACGTGGTGGTGTCGCGCTACGGGCTGTCCACCCAGGGCTGGAGTGGCTGGACGGTCGACCTGCTCAAGGGCTACGCCGTGTCCGCCGTCATCGGCGTGGTGGCGCTGCTCGGCTTCTACGCGATCACCCACTTCGCACCCCGCTGGTGGTGGGCCTGGGGCGCGGCCGGCGCCGCGACGCTGGCGGTGCTGCTCTCGTTCGTGCTGCCGGTGCTGGTCGAGCCAGTGTTCAACAAGTTCACTCCGATGGCCGCCGGCCCGTTGCGCACCGAGCTGATGCAGCTTGCCGAGACCGACGGCGTCCCGGTCCGCGACGTCCTGGTCGCAGACGCGTCCCGCCGCACCCGCGCGGTCAACGCATACGTCTCGGGCCTCGGTCCGACCCGGCGCATCGTCGTCTACGACACCCTGCTGCGCGAGGCTCCGCCGGCCGAGGTGGTCAGCGTGGTGGCACACGAGCTAGGGCACGCCAAGGACAACGACGTGCGCACCGGCACGCTGGTCGGCGCACTGGGCGCGGCGCTCGCGGTGGTCTCCCTGTTCCTGTTGGGCGGCTGGACGGGCCTGCTGCGCGCCGCAGGGGTGACGTCGATCGCCTCGCCCACCGCGTTCGCGCTGCTGGTCGCGGTGGTCGCGGTGGCCGGCCTGGTCTCGTCACCGGCCCAGGCGCTGATCTCCCGCCGGGTCGAGGCGCGGGCCGACGCCCACGCCCTCGCGCTGACCAGCGATCCGGCCACCTTCGAGGCGATGCAGAGCCGGCTGTCGTCGGTCAACCTCGGCGACCCCGACCCGCCGCGCTGGGAATACCTGTTCGGCGCGTCCCACCCATCCACCGTGGAGCGCATGGCCGCGGCCCGCGCCTACGCCCGCGGCGAAAGGCCCTAGACCGGTGAGTCGCACCCTGCTCGTCACCAACGACTTCCCACCCCGACCTGGCGGGATCCAGAAGTTCGTGCACCAGCTCGCGGTCCGGCAACCGGCCGGCTCGGTGGTGGTCTACTCGTCGACCTGGCGGGGCGCCGACAAGTTCGACGCCGACCAGCCCTTCGAAGTGGTCCGCGAGTCGACCGGCGTACTGCTCCCGACCCCGGCGGTCGCGCGCCGCGCCGCCGAGCTGGCCCGGGCACACGACTGCGACACGGTCTGGTTCGGCGCGGCCGCACCGCTCGGCCTACTGGCCGACGGCCTGCGCCGCCGAGCCGGCGTTTCCCGGGTGGTCGCCCTGACCCACGGCCACGAGATCGGCTGGGCGGCTCTGCCCGGCGCCCGCGGGCTGCTACGCCGGATCGCCCGCGGCGCCGACGTGGTCACCTACCTGACCGACTACCAGCGCACACGCCTCGAACGCGCCCTGCACGGCCTGACCGACCTGCGCCGCCTCGCACCGGGCGTCGACGTCGACCTGTTCCACCCGAGCGTCGACGGCAGCGCGATCCGAGCCCGGCACGGCCTCGAGAACCGCCCGGTCGTCGTCTGCGTCTCCCGGTTGGTGCCCCGCAAGGGCCAGGACGCCCTGATCCGGGCAATGCCCGCCATCATCAAGGCCGTCCCCGACGCCGCGCTGCTGCTGGTCGGCGGCGGCCCCAACCACGAACGCCTTCGCCGCCTGGCCACCTCCCTAGGCGTGAACGACAACGTGGTCATCACCCGCGGCGTCCCGTGGGAGGAACTACCGGCCCACTACGCGGCGGGCGACGTCTTCGCGATGCCGTGCCGCACCCGCAACCGCGGCCTCGACGTCGAAGGCCTCGGCATCGTCTACCTGGAGGCCTCGGCCACCGGCCTCCCGGTCGTAGCCGGCGACTCAGGCGGCGCCCCGGACGCGGTCCGCGAGGGCGAAACCGGCTACGTGGTCGACGGCCGAGACATCACCCAGATCGCCGACCGCGTCGCCACCCTGCTGGCCGACCCGGACCTGGCCCACCGCATGGGCCAAGCAGGCCGAGCCTGGGTCGAACGCGACTGGCGCTGGCAAACCCAAGCCACCCGCATGCGCGCCCTACTCACCCCCTGACCCAGCCACCCCGCCACGCCCGGGGTCCCAGCACCGCAACGCGGCTTGGCCACCCGCGACCCAGCTTGGCCACCGCGACGTAGCTTGGCCACCCTCGAAATGGCTCGGCCACCGCGACCCGGTTTGGTCACCCGTGGCCCGGGCCGGCCTGGCTACCGCGACCCGGCTTGGCCACCCGCGCTGTGGCCTGGCCACCCGGGACCTGGCCTGGGCTGGCCAGCGCGACCCGGTCCGGTCACCGGACCCGGCGTCGATGGACGGCCGGAACCGGTGGCCGCTTCGCGGCGACCAGGTCGCGTTTGCGGCGGTCGGCATGCCCTTGCCCAGGTCCGCATGATCGCGCTTTCCGGCGCTCGGCGTGGCGACTCGGCGGCGGAGCTGCTCGCCAGGCCGCACATGTTTTGGCATGTACCTACGTGTCAAAACGTGTGCGGTCGCGGGCGAGACCCGGCCGGCGTCTGTCAGAGGACGTCGGAGTCCGGGCGTTTGCGGGCCACGAGGATGGTGTGCGGGGTGAGCTCTCCGTCTTCCGGCTCGCGGACGACACGGAGCCGGAGCTCGAAGCCGGCCGCAGACAGGGCCGCGGCCAGGAAATCGGGTTGGCGGCGGCGGAAGACCAGGTCGATCTCCTGTCCGTAGGCCTCGGTCATGTGCCGGGGCTCGTCGCCGACCTGGTGGGCCACCCACAGGTAGCCGCCGTTGCGCAGGGCCCGGTGGAATCCCGCGAGGATCTCCGACAGCGCTTCGTCGGGGACGTGGATCAGGGAGTAGTTGGCCAGCAGGCCGGCGAGGCTTCCGGGCTTCTGGTCCAGCGCGAGCATCGTGCCTTCGGTGAAGCGGATGCCGGGGTTCTCCGCCCGCGCGATGGCCAGGAAGCCGGGGGAGAGGTCCACGCCGGCTACGTCCACGCCGAGGGAGTGCAGCAGGCCGGTGGTGCGGCCGGGGCCGCAGCCCACGTCCAGGACCGGGCCATCGCCGACGAGTTCGGCGAACCAGGTCAGTAGCGCGCGGTGCAGCGGGTACCGCTGGAACTCGTCTTTGAACTGCGTGGCGTAGCCGTCGGCGATCGTGTCGTAGGACGTCCGGGTGTTGATTACGAAGTCGGGTTCGAGCACGGTCGTCGACCTTACGCGGTGAGACGTGGGCCACGTCATGGCGCCACGGGGGTGATCGTGGCAACTTAGAGCCGTGGGTTCCTCCGCTGTCACCGGGCTCGTGGTGGCCGTCGCCGTGTTGGTGATGGCGACCGCCTTCGGCCTGTGGCGCAACCGTCACGACGGCCGCCTACGGCCCGTCGCCGCGGGAGCCGCCGCCCGCGCTGGCGACACACCCGCCGCCGGAGGAACTGACGGCCCGACCGCCACTGGCCACCACCGACCGGCCGCCGTCGCCACAGGCGCGGGATCGGCCGCTCGGAGCGGCGCCGTGGACCGCTCAGGGGCCGGAACCTCAGCGTTGCCGAGCGACGACCGCCCCGCGACCCTCGCCGCTGACGACGCGCACCCCGCGGCCGACCAGATCCTGCTGGATCTCGGCGTCGACCCGGCCACCCCGGTGACCCTGCTGCAGTTCTCGTCCGCCTTCTGCGCACCCTGCCGGGCCACCCGGCGGGTGCTCGCCGACGTCGCCACGATGGTCGACGGCGTCACGCACCTTGAGGTCGACGCGGAGAGCCACCTCGATGCCGTGCGGGCGCTCGACATCTGGCGCACACCTACGACGTTGATCGTCAGCGGCGGCCGGGTCGTGCAGCGGGCCAGTGGCGTGCCCGGCAAGGCCCAGGTGGTCGCCGCCGTCGCGCCGATGATCGGGTCGGTGGCGTGATGAACGACAAGCTCACCCGACGCCGCGCCGTCGACCACGGGCGTCTCGCCGCCAGTCTCTGTCGCTGAGCACCAGCGACTTCAGACCTGACGAGACGACCCGAAAGGCGCATGATGCTGCTCGACCCCCGTGGCCCGCGCTTCGCCGCCGGCCTTACCGCGATCGTCTTCGTGTTGATCCTGGTGACCGGCGCCTGGTGGCTCGCCCTCGCGCAGGCCGTCGTGTTCGCGATCACCGCGATCGACCCACGCAAGGGTCCCTACTCACTGCTCTTCCGCACGCTCGTGGCACCGCGGCTCGGCCCGACGACGGAGCGCGAGCCCGCCGAGCCCGTGCGGTTCGCGCAGGCGCTCGGCGGCGTGTTCGCGATCGTCGCGGCCATCGGCTTCGGCGCCGGCGGAACGGCCGGCACGGCAGTCGGAATCGTGGCGGCCGCGTTCGGGTTGGCCGCCGCGTTCCTCAACAGCGCGTTCGGGCTGTGCCTCGGATGCGAGCTCTACCTCGCCGTGCGCCGGATGACCGGACGGCCGATGGCCGCCCGCATCATCACCAACGACTAGAACTTGGGGGCGTCCGGTGCTTCGAGCAGGCCGAGGCGCAGCGCGGTCATCAGGGCCTGGGCCCGGTTGGCGGCGCCGAGCTTCTCGTAGAGCTTCGAGATGTGCGTCTTGGCCGTCGACTCGCTGACGAAGAGCTGCTTGGCGATGCCGGCCACCGACATGCCGTCGGCGAGCAGGCGGAGCACCTGGCCCTCGCGCGGAGAAAGCTGCGGGCCCGAGGGGGCCAGCCGGCGCTTCATCGCCTCCGCCAGATCGGCGGCGGTGAACGCCGACGGCGACGACGCGGCGTGCCGGGCGGCGGCGACCACCTCGTCGGCGGGGGCGGTCTTCGGGACGAACGCGCTCGCACCCGCTTCGAGGGCGCCGAACAACTGGTCGTCGCCCGCGTACATCGTCAGCACGACGATGCCCATCGTCGCGCTGGACTTGCGCAGCGCGCGGGTCGCCTCGAGGCCGCTGCCGTCGGGGAGCCGCAGGTCCATGATCACGACATCGGGCTGCAGAGCGCCGGCCTGGCGTACGCCCTCGGCGGCGGTGGCGGCCTCGCCCACGACCTCGAACTGGCGGTCGCGCTCGAACGCGTGCCGCAGGCCCTTGCGGATCAGGTCGTGATCGTCGACCAGGAGGACCTTGGTGCGAGTGGCCGGCGATGGGCTGGTCGTCATGCTCGGGTTACTCCCCTTCTGATGCGGTGACGCTATCGCGCACGCTACCGCGCCGCGGTGGCGTGCCGACTACCACCGCCACGGTCGTGCCGGACGGGCTTCGCGGACTGATCTCCAACCGGCCTCGGATACGTTCCGCTCTCTCCGCCATGATCGCAAGACCGTAGCGGCCGTCTGGACGCTGGTCGGCGATGCCCTGACCGTCATCCGACACTTCGATCTGTGCATACGGTGGATCGATGGAACACGAGACCCACAGGTTAGTGGCTCCCGCGTGTTTTCGGGCGTTCGTGATCGCTTCCTGTGCGATCCGGAGGAGTTCGGCCTCCGTGGCGGCGGGCAGCCGGGCGGTCGACTCGTCCAGTGTGACGTGCACCCGCAGGCCACCCGAGGCGCCGACGGTGCGCGCGTACTCGGAGATCGCCGCAGCCAGACCGCCCTGCCGGTCGACCTCCGAGCGAAGCTCGAACAGCGACAACCGCAACTCGGTGATCACGCGTGTCACCTCGCCGCGCAGGGTCCGCAGTTCCTCGGCCGTCTCCTTGGCATCGTCGGGGAGGGTGGCGAGCGCGTTGTCGATCCCGTACCCGACCATGACCAACTCCTGCGCGACCCCGTCGTGGATCTCGCGCGCGAGCCGCTGCCGTTCCTCGTTGGTGGCCAGCGAGCGGACCTCGTCGAACAGCAGTGCCGCCTCCAACCGCAGCGCGGCGGGACCGGTCAGCGCGGTCACCTGCTGCACCACGACCGGCGGGTAGGCACCGGATACGTCGGCCTCGATGATCACCAATCCGACGGTACGCAGGCCGGCCACCAGCGGCACCACCAGCGCGGAGACGTCGCCGCGGCGGTGCGAGCGGGCCTGCGAACGGCTGGCCGTGTACGGCTGCTGGCTGGCCCACGCCTCGGCGATCGCGGAGTCGGCGTCGAGGCTGGTCTCCCAGTCGACCCGGTCGACGCCCGCCTGGGCGAGCACCACCAACCGTCCGCCGCCGCTGGCGGAGAGCACCGCGGCGCGATCGGCCCGGGCCACCCCGCGCAGCTCTTCGACGAGGTGCTCGGAGATGCCACCGGGGTCGAGCGTGGCGCCGGGAAGCTGTCGGGCGACGCTGCGGAGCTGGGTCAACAGCCGGGTCGCCTCCGCGTACGGCTGTGGTCGCCCGGCCTTCTCGCGCTGCTGCATGATCCGTTGCAGGGTCGACGCGGCCAGCGTGCCGAGCGAGGCCAGGATCAGCCACTGCGCCGCGACGACCAGGTAGCCGGGCTTGGCGATCAGCGGGTCGCCGCCGGTCGAGCTGATCGTGCCACCGACGACCAGCGCCACGGTGGCCGTGGCGAGCAGGGCCGCGCTCTCCCGGGACCGCCGGCGCAGCGCCGTCACGGTCAGCGGCACCGACAGGTACGGCAGCAGTGCGGCCGCGCCGATGCCCTGGCCGAGCGCGTTGCTGGCGGTGTGCTCGGCGACCTGGCTGGCACCGATGCCCACCACGATCACCTCGGCGAACCGCCCGAGCGGGGCGAGCACCGGGTGCCGGGGCGCGATCACGGCGGGCAGCCCGGCGACGATCAGCAGCGCCACCCACCACAGTTGTTCAAGCTGTTGCGTGGTGAGCAGCACGAGGACGGCGACGAGCGCGAGCATGACAATTCGCGCGGCCACGGCGAGCGGATGGGCGCGGATCGGCGTCGGTGCGGGCGCCTCAGATGTCATCGGCGATAGATCTCGTCAATCTCGGCCTGATGCGTCTTCAGCACGACGCCCCGCTTGACCTTGAGCGACGGCGTCAGCTCACCGGTCGCCTCGGTGAAGTCCGCCGGCAGGATGCGGAACTCCTTGATCGCCTCGGCGCGCGAGACGGCCTTGTTGGCGTCGTCGACCGCGCTCTGGATCTCGGCCCGCAGCTTCTCGTCGGTGCGCAGGTCCGCCACGGCGGTGTCGGCCGGCAGCCCCATCGACTCGAGCCAGCGGGGCAGGGACTCCGGGTCGATGGTGACCAGCGCGGCGATGAACGGCTGCCGGTCGCCGACCACCATCGCCTGGCTGACCAGGTAATGCGCCCGGATCCGGTCCTCGAGCACGGCCGGCGCGACGTTCTTGCCGGCGGCGGTGACGATGATCTCCTTCTTCCGGCCGGTGATGGTCAGGAAGCCGTCGTCGTCGAGCTCGCCCAGGTCGCCGGTGGCGAACCAGCCGTCGTCGTCGAGCACTTCGGCGGTCGCCGTCGGGTTGCGCCAGTACTCCTTGAACACCAGCGGGCCCTTGACCAGGATCTCGCCGTCGTCGGCGACCCGGACGGTGACGCCGGGCAACGGGCGGCCGACGGTGCCGATCCGGGTGGCGCTCTCCAGGTTGGCGGCGATCGCCGGGGAGGTCTCGGTGAGGCCGTAGCCCTCGTACACGGTGACGCCGATGCCCCGGAAGAAGTGCGCCAGGCGGGCACCGAGCGGCGCGCCGCCCGAGATCGCCCGGGTGCACTTGCCGCCCATCGCGGCCCGCAGCTTGCCGTAGACCAGCTTGTCGTAGAGGGCGTGCTGCATCCGCAGGGCCAGCCCGGGGCCGGAGCCCTCCATCGCGGTCGAGTACGCGATCGCGACCTGCTCGGCCTTGTCGAAGATGCCGCCCTTGCCCGAGGCCGCCGCGCGCTGCTTGGCGCCGGTGTGCACCTTCTCGAACACCCGCGGCACGGAGAGCACGAACGTCGGCTGGAAGTCCTGGAGGTCCGCGACCAGCGTCTTGGTGTCGGGCAGGTGCCCCATCGTGGCGCGGGCGTGCACCATGCCGATCTGGATCAGCCGGGCGAAGGAGTGCGCCAGGGGTAGGAAGAGCAGCGTCGAGCCGCCCTCGTGGAAGAGGTCCGGCAGCACCGGCACCGCGTTGGCGATGTCGGAGAGCAGGTTGCGGTGGGTCAGCACGCAGCCCTTGGGCCGGCCGGTCGTACCGCTGGTGTAGATGATCGTGGCGATGTCGTCGGCGGTCGAGGTGCGCCGCTGCTCCTCGATGACCGCGGCGTCGACCGTCGCGCCGCGCTCGCGGATCTGGTCGAGGTCGTCGGACTCGATCCGCCACACCTCGGTCAGGTCGGGCAGGTCGGCGCGCACGCCGGAGACCAGCGACGCGTGCGCGTCGGTCTCGACGAACAGCGCGACCGCGCCGGAGTCCTCGAGCATCCAGCGGACCTGCTCGGCGCTCGACGTCTCGTAGACCGGGACGGTGACCGCGCCGACGGACCAGATCGCGTAGTCGACGAGGGTCCACTCGTAGCGCGTGCGGCTCATCAGCCCCACGCGTTGGCCAGGTTGAATGCCGGCGGCGACCAGGCCGCGTGCGAGCGCGACGACCTCGTCCCGGAACTGTCCGCAGGTGACGTCGAACCATTCGCCACCGCGGCGCCGCCGGAACTGCACCGTGTCAGGTGCCGCGACGGCGTTGTCCCAGACCGGATCGGTCAGGTTCGCCGCGTCCCCGATCGTCACAACGGGGGGAACGGAGAATTCGCGCACCTGGCCTCCTACAGAACGCGATCAGCTAAATGCAACCTACCCGTATCGACATCGAGTCCGATCCGGGGGACCAGCGAGCCGTCAGCCAGTCGACAGCGCCCAAAGGGGTAGCCTGCCCCACATGGCGGACTCCTCCACCCAGTCGATTGAGATCGAGGCCACCCCGGCCCAGGTCGCGGCGGTGATTTGCGACTTCGTGCGCTACCCGGAGTGGACCACGGCGATGAAGTCGGTCGAGGTGGTCGAGGAATACGAAGACGGCTATGCGAGTCAGGTGCGGTTCGTGATCGACGCCGGCGTGCTGGTGGACGAATACACCCTCCAATACGAGTACGCCGAGGACATCTCGCGCATCGAATGGCATCTGGTCGCGCCGTCGAAGATGCAGAAGACGCAGAACGGTTCCTACGACATCGAACCGGTCGGCGAGCGTGGGAGCGAGGTCACGTACACGCTCGAAGTCGACCTGGCGGTGGGCATGCTTGGCATGTTCCGCAAGAAAGCCGAGAAGATGATCATGGATGCCGCCCTGAAGCAGCTCAAGGGCCGGGTGGAGTCTCTCTACCCGCGCGCCTGACCGGGCCCGCACCTACCTGAGGAACGACGATGGCACCGCAACCCGACCCCACGTCCGCCCGCGGCGAGGCCGAGCGCCTTGTCGCCGCAGCGCTCGCCATGGCGCGCCGGGCCGGCGACGGCCCTGGCCTCGCGGCGGGCATGAGCGCGCTCGGCTCGCTGACCGACGTGCTCGGCAGCGCTTTCGGCGGCGACCATCACCCATCCGGGGGTACGCACGCCGCCGGCCCGAAGATCGCCACGGGAACTGAGCCAAAGATCGCCACCGGCGATGCAGAGTGCTGCGTCTGTCCGATCTGCCGCGTGATCGTGGCATTGCGCGACCCGAGTCCGGAGTTCGCCGAGCGGCTCGCGACCGGCGCCGGCGACTTCGCCGCCGGGGTGGCCAGCCTGCTGCGGGCGGTCAACAGCTCCACCGCCGTGCGGGATCCGCAGCCGCCGCCGGCGCCCGCTCCCCGGTTCTCCGACGACGAGATCTGGCGCGCGGCCACCCGTACCCGCGATGATGTTGGACCGGGCCCCGCGGCCGGTGACGTCTGGGCGGCGGCCACCGCGGCTGGCGGCGCGGTCGACGACGAGGTCGAGCCGCAGCCGAAGCCGGCGAAACCGATGGCCCGCAAGGCCGTCAAGCGGACGGCGCCACCGGCGCCACGGTCGGACGACGACGCCTGACGGCGCCGTCGACCCGACGACAGCACAGCAGAGGGGAGCGGCAGCGGTGACGCTGACCATCGGAGTCGACGTGGGTGGCACCAAGGTCGCCGGTGGGGTGGTCGACGAGAACGGGACGGTCATCACGACCGTCCGGCGGGACACCCCCGCGGACGACGTCGCCCGCACCCGGGACACGATCGTCGAGGTCGCCGCCGAGCTCGCCGCAGCCCACCCGGCCACCGCCGTCGGCATCGGGGCGGCGGGCTGGATCGACGCCTCCCGCTCGACCGTGCTGTTCGCACCCAACATCGCCTGGCGCGACGAGCCGCTGCGCGACTACGTCAGCGACAAGGTCGGCCTGCCGGTCATCGTGGAGAACGACGGCAACGCGGCGGCGTGGGCGGAGTTCCGCTACGGCGCGGCGCACGACGCCGAGGACTCCATGGTGATGTTCACCATCGGCACCGGGGTCGGCGGCGCCATCGTGCTCGGCGGTGAGCTGGTCCGCGGCACCAACGGCATCGCGGCCGAGCTCGGCCACATGGGCCTGGTGCCCGGCGGGCACAAGTGCGGCTGCGGCCGGCTCGGCTGCATCGAGCAATATGCCAGCGGCAACGCGTTGGTCCGGTTCGCCCGGGCCGGCGCCCGGCAGGAGCCGACCCGCGCGGAGCGGCTGCTCAGCCTGGCCGGCGGCGATCCGGACCGGGTCAGCGGCCCGATGGTGACCGCCGCCGCCCGCGACGGCGACGAGGTGTCCCGCGAGGCGTTCGCCCAGATCGGCACCTGGCTCGGCATGGGCCTGGCCGACATGGTGCAGGTGCTCGACCCACAGGTCCTGGTGGTCGGGGGCGGGGTGGTCGACGCGGGCGAGCTGCTGATGGGTCCGGCCCGGGCGTCTTACCAAGAGTCGCTGGCCCAGCGCGGCCGCTGGCCGGTCGCGGACCTGCGGGTCGCGAAACTGGGCAACGGAGCGGGACTGGTGGGCGCAGCCGACCTGGCCCGGCGCCGATGACGGCTCGGGTGCGGGTCGTCTCGTACAACATCCATAGCTCCAAGGACGACCTGCGCGCGCTCGCCGCGGTGGTCGCCGACCTCGCGCCCGACGTGCTGATCGTGCAGGAGGGTGCCCGGCGGTTCCGCTGGCGCCAGAAGAACGCGACCCTGGCCGACCGGCTGCGGATGGTGGTCGGCGGCGGCGGCCTCTGGTCGCTCGGCAACCTGGTGCTGACCACGCTGCGGGTACGCGTGCTGGAGACCCGTGACGTCCGCTACCCCCTGGTGCCCGGCCACCACATGCGCGGCGCGGTGTTCGCCACCTGCGCGGTGCCCGGTGCCCGGTTCGTGGTGACCGGCTCCCACCTGTCGACCGACCCGGCGGTGCGCCCGGTGCAGGCGGCGGCCTGGCGGGCCGAGATGCGCGGCAGCGACCTGCCCGTCGTGGCGGCGGGCGACCTCAACGCGGAGCCCGGCGACCCGACCTGGGCCGCGGTCGCCGACGGGCTGCACATCGCGGGAACGGCACCGACCCACCCGTCGTCCGGCCCGCGCCGCGCCATCGACGGCGTCTTCGTCGACAAGCGCATCGAGGTGGCCAGCTTCCGGGTCGTGGATTCCGAGCAGGCCCGCCGCGCCAGCGACCATCTCCCGATAGCCGTCGATCTGGTGCTACCCGACTAGACAGGACACGCGGCCACCGGAAGGATCGGGCGGTGTCCACCGCCAACGACAGCTTCGACCCTTCCACCACCCTCTGGCGCGACGGCCGTCCGGTCTATGACCGGCGCGACACGGTCTGTGTGGTCGGTGCCGGCGCCAGCGGCCTCGCCGCCGTCAAGAACCTGCGCGAGCACGGCTTCGGCGTCGACTGCTACGAGCGGGAGACCAGCGTCGGTGGCGCCTGGAACTGGCGGCACGACCGCAGCCCGGTCTACGCCAACACCCACCTGATCTCGTCGAAGCCGTTCACCCAGTTCCCGGACTTCCCGATGCCGGACACCTGGCCGGACTACCCGCACCACAGCCAGCTCCTGTCCTACCTGGAGCGGTACGCCGACCACTTCGACCTCAACTCGCACGTCTGGTTCGGCACCGAGGTGGTCAAGGTCGAGCCGGCCGACGACACGAGCTGGGACGTGACCACCCGCAGCGCCGGCGGTGTCGGCTCCGAGCGGACCCACCGCTACCTGGCCGTCGTGCTGGCCAACGGGCACAACTGGGCGCCGAAGCAACCGGCCTACGAGGGCCTCGACGAGTTCCGCGGGCAGACCATCCACGCTTCCGCTTACAAGGACCCCAAGGAGCTGCGCGGCCGCCGGGTGCTGGTGGTCGGCGGCGGCAACACCGGCTGTGACATCGCGGTCGAGGCGGCGACGTCGGCGAGCCAGACCTGGCACTCCACCCGGCGCGGCTACTGGTACCTGCCGAAGTATCTGCTCGGCCGCCCCGCCGACCAGGTCAACGACCAGATGCAGGCGACCCGGCTGCCGCTGGGAGTGCGGCAGTGGCTGGCCGCCCGCACGCTGCGGCTCACCGTCGGCGACCAGAGCCGGTTCGGGCTGCCCAAGCCCGACCACAAGGTCTTCGAGACCCACCCGATCTCCAACAGCCAACTGATCTATCACCTCGGCCACGGCACCATCACGCCCGTGCCCGACGTGAAGCGCTTCCACCGGAGCGGGGTCGAGCTCACCGACGGCCGCCAGGTCGAGCCCGACCTGGTCGTCTTCGCCACCGGCTACCTGCCCCGGTTCGAGTTCCTCGCGCCCGAGATCCTCGGCGCCGACGAGCACGGCCGGCCCACCCTCTACCTGCACGCCTTCCCGCGTACGTACCCGACGCTCGCCGTCGCCGGCCTGCTGCAGCCCGACTCCGGGCTGTTCCCGCTGGTGCACTGGCAGACCGTGCTGATCGCGCGCTGGCTGCGGCTGCGCGACCGCGACCTGGAACGGGCGGCCGCGTTCTGGTCGCGTGCCTCGGCCGACGTGGGCAAGCGCTGGAACCGGGCCCGGGTCAAGGACTCCACCCGGCACTGGTTCGAGGTCAACCACGTCGACTACCTGCGGGCCCTCCAGGGCGCCCTGGACGAGCTCTCCCCGGCCACCGCGACGGCAAGGAGCACGCGATGACCTCCGTGCGGATCATGCGTACCCGCGACTGGGCCCACCCGGTGCCGCCCGCCCGCCGCGAGGTGCTCACGGCGACCCCCGAGCTGCCCGACGACAGCAAGCCACCGGTGCTGTTCGTGCCGGGTTTCGGGCACGGCGCCTGGGCGTACGCGGAGCACTGGCTGGAGCACGCCGCCGGGCGCGGCTTCGCGGCCCACGCGGTCAGCCCGCGCGGCCACGGCAACAGCGAGCCGGCGCCGAAGGCGGAGCTACGCGCGTACGCGCACGACGTCGTGCAGGTCGCCGCCGGACTGCCGCGCCAGGCGGTGCTGGTCGGCCACGGCGCCGGCGCGCTCGTGGTGGCGCACGCGCTGGCTCGCTATCCCGCCCGCGCCGGTGTGCTGGCCGCGCCGGTGTTCGGCGGCTGGGCGACGCTGGGCCTGGCCCTGCGCCACAACCTGTTCGGCACCCTGCCGGCCGCGTTCGGTGGGAAGCTGCGGCTCGCCCGGCGGCAGTTGTTCAGCCGGGCCCTGCCGGAGCCGGCCGCCCGGGAGTACCTGCGGCGGATCGGCCACGCCTCGCCGCGCGCCCAGTGGGAGCTGTTGCGGTCCCGTCCGCCGGAGGAGCCGGTCGGTGCCCCGCCGGTGCTGGTGGTCGGCACCCCCGACGACCGGGTGGTGCCCCGGTCCGCGCTCGACAAGGTGGCCCGCCGCTACGGTGGCGCACCGCTGCTGTTCCCCGGCATGGGCCACGACCTGATGCTCGACGCCCGCTGGCCGGAGCCCCTCGACGCGATCCTGGACTGGCTGGAGAAGGGCGAGCACTAGGGGTGTCTCGTGGATCAAGGCGGCACTCCGACGGCCCCAGACGACGCCCGACCGCACGCGAAGAGCGGCCAGATACAACACCGGTATCCGACCACTCTCCGCGCACGCCCGGACGCCGCCTGGGCCTCGCCGGAGCACCACCTTGATCCACGAGACACCCCTAGCTGCTGGAACGGACCACCAACGTCGGCTCGAAGACGACCGCGGTGGTCTCGCGCCGGGGCTCGTCGATGAGGGCCATCAGCATCCGGGCCGCCTCGGCCGCCATGTCCTCCAGGGGCTGGCGGACCGTGGTCAACTGCGGGCGGGCGGCCAGTGCGGCGCTGCTGTCGTCGAAGCCGACGACCGCGATCTCGTCGGGCACCCGGCGGCCGAGCTCGTGCAGCGCGCCCAACCCGCCCTGGGCCATCAGGTCGTTGGCGACGAAGACGCCGTCGAGGTCGGGATATTCCGCCAGCAGCTCGCGCATGCCGCGGTCGCCGCTGTCGTAGGTGAAGTTGCCGGTGACCGACGGGACGAACAACTGGCCGTGCCGGGCCATCGCCGCGCGGAAGCCGCTGCTGCGGTCCACGCTCGCGGGCACGTCGATCGGGCCGGTGATCATGCCGATCCGGCGCCGGCCACGGGCCACCAGGTGGTCAGCGGCGAGCGCGGCACCGCGGTCGTTGGCCACGTCGACGTGGCTGATCGGCACGGGGCGGGCCGGGCGACCGATCACCACGCCGGCGAGCCCGGCGTCGGCGAGGAGCTGGGGGAGCGTGTCGCCGGGGTGCAGCGAGAGCACCACCGAGCCGTCGGCCTGGCCCTGGCGCAGGTCGCCGACGAGCTGGCCGCGGGCCTGGTCGGCGCCGACGAGCTGGAGCGCGAGCTGGATGCCGGCCGGGCGCAGCGCGCTCATCAGGCCGCCGACGACCCGGCCGAAGAACGGGTCGCTGAAGAACCGGCTCATGAACGGGTCGTCGTCGTGGCTCTCCGAGTCGGAGACCACGAGGGCGATCGTGCCGGTGCGCCGGGTGACCAGCGAGCGGGCCGCGCGGTTGGCCACGTAGCCCGTGGCGTTCACCGCGCTCCACACGACCTCGTGCAGCTCCGGGTTGACGTTGCGGATGCCGTTGATGACGCGGGACACGGTGGCGCGGGAGACCCCGGCCAGCCGGGCCACGTCCTCCAGGGTCGGCAGGCGTGCGTTGTCAGTGGTCACGTCGCGCGTCGGCCCTCTCGTGTCGGACCGGCAGGGGAGAGCGCTCTCCGCCGCCGGCGTGGCCAACGCTAGCAGGGTGGCGGACACCGGAGCGCCCGCCACCCATGCGCGCTCACCGATATACGCCGAACTCCCACAGCGAATAGCCGTACGCGGTGGCCCGGGTCTGTCCGTTCATCCGGACGTAGCGGCCGGTGCCGTTGATCGCGAGGCTGTCGAAGCCCCCGTTGCCGGACGTCGTCGCGTACACCGTGCTCCAGGTGTTGCCGTCGTTCGAGGTCTGCACCTGGTAGCCCGTCGCGTACGCCGCCTCCCATGCGAGCTGCACGTGGTTGAAGGACTGCACCGAGCCGAGGTCCACCTGCACCCACGCCGTCGGCACCCACTCGCTGGCCCACCGGGTGGCGTAGTCGCCGTCGACGGCGTACGCCGGAAGCTGTGGGCCGTTGGTCCCCGTCGGCTGGTACGTCGACGCGGTCACCGGCCGGCCCCGGGCGAGGTTGGTGCCCGCGACGGTCGGCGGCACGACCTTGAACGAGCGCTGCTCGATGCCCACGTTGCCCTGGCCGTCGAACGCGTAGACGTAGACCTTCCACACGCCGAGCTGCTCGGGCGCCCGCACGGAGAACGTGCCGTTGCCGGTCTCCGTGAACGTGACGTTCGAGAAGCCCGTGCCGCCGGTGATGTGCTTGTTGCTGAACATCAGGTGGTAGCGGACCAGGTCGCCCTGCGGGTCCGTGGCGGCGACCGACAGCGGGAACGTGCCGCCGGCCGGCACCGCGGTCTGCGAGCCGACGGTCATGCCGGTGATCTCGGGCGGTGTGTTCGGAGCCGGCTGGCCGGAGTACGCCTGCCGGAGCGCGTGGTAGCCCCACCGGCGCCAGCCACCCGTGCTCACGTTGAGCCAGACGCCGCCGAAGTCGTTCTCGAGTCCGTAGTGGAACTCGGTGGCCCCGAGCGCGACACCCGGGTGCGACTTGATCGCCGCCCAGCTCGCCGCGTACCCGGCCCGCTTCTCCAGGTCCGACGGCTCGTCCGGCACGCCGTTGACGTCGTTCGGGACCTCCCACTCCCCGTCGGGTCCGGCCTCGGTGACGATGTACGGCTTGGTGTAGCCGCCCGCGATCCAGTCGTTCTTCACCCCGCCGATCGCGCCGTACGAGTTGACGGCGAGCAGGTCCAGCGCCGGCGAGTACGGCTTGTAGTACGTCCAGGCGTGGGTGTACGCGTCGGTCGAGGTGACCGGGTGGTTGGGGTCGGCGGCGTGGATGGCCACCGCCACCTCGTTGACGAACCGGGCGTACGCCACCCGCCGCGCCTCGACCACGTCCGCCGCCAGTCCGTGGTCCTGCATGGTCAGGATGACCTCGTTGCCGACGTCCCACATCAGGACGCCCTGCCGACCCTTGAGCGCGTTGACCCGGGCGACGATCTCGGCCTTGACGCTGTTCTTGTACGCGGTGTCGTTGACGTAGTCGGCGCCCTGGTTGAGCCAGTGCCCGACGACCACCTTGATCCCGTGCCGGGCGGCGGTGTCCAGCAGCACCGGGGTCTGCGCGTCGTCGACGCCCCAGGTGCGGATCGTGTTGACGCCCATGTTCTTCAGGTCCCGCATATACCCGTCGGCCGCGCCCTGCGGCGGGCCGTAGGTGAGGCCACGCACCTCCCACGGCGCCCCGTTGACCTGGAGCTGCCAGTTGCCCTGCGTCCCGGTGACCCGCACGACACTGGGACCGGCCGGCACCGCCGGGTCGGTCATCGCGGCCGGCGTCGTGCCGGTGGCCCGGGCGACCGAGACCGAGTCGACGCTGAGCACGCCGCCCGAGGTGGTCTCGGGCGTCGGGACGGTGAAGCCGGCGATGCCGCTCGGGTACAGGCCACCGATGGCCAGGTCGAACCGCAGGTAGAAGCCGTGGTGCACGGCCGCCTGCCAGGCGGTGACGCCGACCTGGCTCTCGCGGACGACCCAGGTCTGCCGCCCGTCGAGGTAGAACCGGATCTCCTCGTCGGTCTTCGTGCGGTCGATCACCTGGCTGTACTCGTGGTAGCCGGCCTGGCAGCCGGTGCAGGACGCGAGCCCGCTGGTGCGGCCGTTGTACTCACCGCACGGACCGTCCGGAGCGGTGCCGCAGTGCAGCGTCTGCGAGAGCTGGTTGCGCCCGTTGACGCCGCTCATGATGTCTGTCTCGCCGACGCCCGGCCAGTTGGTGTAGTTGCCACGGAAGGCGGCGCCGGTGGCCCGGAACGCCGGCCAGTAGCCGAGGCCGTTGGCGACATCCGGCTGCTTGAGCACCGCGCTGAACCGGGTGAGCTGGCCGGGTTGTGGGGCGAAGTCGGTGCGCTGGGTCTCGATGCGACCCGAGGTCCAGTTGCCGGCGCCGTCCTTCGTCGCCCGGATCGAGAGCCGGCCCGCGCCGTCGAGGGTGGCGTTCGCGGCGCTGGCGGTCTCGACCGAGCCGGTGCCCCAGTTGGCCGCGCCGCCCGGGTACTGCGTGCCGGTGCGGACCAGCCAGTTGGCGGCCGAGGGCGCGGAGTTGGCGGCGCCGGTGAAGTCGTCGCTCCAGACCGTCTGCCAGGTGCCGGGGTCCGGGTCGGGGTTCGTGCTTCCGCCGGTCGTGAAGACCTGGAGCTCCCACAGCGAGTAGCCGTAGCCCGATCCGCGGGCCGTGCCGTACATCCTGACGTAGCGACCCGTGCCGGTGACGCTCAGCGTCTGCGTGCCGCCCGCGCCGGTCGTGGTCGCGTACACGTCGGTCCAGGTGGTGCCGTTGGTCGAGGTCTGGATCTGGAACGCGCGGCCGTAGGCGCCTTCCCACTGCAACACGACCCGGCAGACGCTTTGGCTGGAGCCCAGGTCGACGTGGATCCACTGTGGATCGGCGAAGACGCTCGACCAGCGGGTGCCAGGGTTGCCGTCGACGGCCATCGCCGCGTCGACGCCGGCGCCTTCCGTCGAGGAGGCGGTGGCGGGCCGGCCCTGCGCGGCGTTCGTGGTGCCGCAAACGCCAGGGTTTCCGGTGCCGCCGATCGTGCCGTGCACCTGGAACTCCCACAGGGAGTAGCCGTAGCCGCTGTTGCGGACCGTGCCGTACATCCGGACGTAGCGGCCCGAGCCGGTGACGGCGAGCGTCTGTACGCCGCCCGGGCCGGTCGTGGTCGAGTAGATGTCGGTCCAGGTCGTGCCGTTCGGCGACGTCTGGAGCTGGAAGGCGCGGGCGGACGCGCCCTCCCAGTTCAGCGTGATCTGCGTGATGGAGGCGGTGGCGCCGAGGTCTACCTGGATCCACTGGGGATCCGCCCAGGCCGAGCCCCAACGGGTGCCGGCGTTGCCGTCGACGGCGGCGGAGGCGGGCACGTCGGCGCCCTGCGCGGAGGACGCGACCGCGGGTTTGCCCTGGGAGATGACGGCGTCGGCGGCGTTGGCCGCGGGTGCGGCGACCGCGAGCCCGGTGACGGTGAGAAGGGCGGCCACTGCGGCCGTGAGCAGGCGAGTTTTCACGGGGGACTGCCTTTCCGGAGAGGGGACGGAGCTCTTTGGAGAGCGCTCTCCAGTGCTGGCAGTGTTGCGCTCGACATTCATCGATGTCAAGGCATGTGGCCTTGACAGGAGATCGGTCGTACCGGACGCTGGAGAACGTTTCGGAGAGCGCTCTCCAAGGGAGTGATCAGATGGCTTTCCCGTCCACCTTCTGGTGGGGCGCGGCCACCGCCGCCTATCAGGTCGAGGGCGCCGTGGCGGAGGACGGCCGGGTGCCGTCCATCTGGGACACGTTCGCGGCGACGCCGGGCGCCACGGTCAACGGGGACACCGGCGCGGGGGCGGCCGACCACTACCGCCGCTTCGCTGACGACGTCGACCTGATGGCCTCGCTCGGCCTGACCGCGTACCGGTTCTCGGTGTCCTGGCCCCGGGCGGCCGACCTGGGCTTCTACGACCGGCTGTGCGACGCGCTGCTCGCCCGCGGCATCAAGCCGGTCGCCACGCTCTACCACTTCGACCTGCCGCAGTGGGTCGAAGACACCGGGGGCTGGACCCACCGCGACACCGCCTACCGGTTCGCCGAGCACGCCGCGGAAGTGGCGAAGCGGATCGGTGACCGGGTCGCGATGTGGAACACCCTCAACGAGCCGTGGTGCTCGGCGTTCCTCGGCTACGGCACCGGCGTGCACGCGCCCGGCCGGCGGGCCGACCCGTTCGCGGCCGTGCACCACCTGCTGCTGGCGCACGGGCTCGCCGTCCCGGTGCTGCGGTCGGCGTCACCCGGGTCCATCGTCAGCATCGCGCTCAACGCGGGCACCGTGCGGGCGGTCACCGATGCGCCGGCCGACCTCGACGCCGCGCGCCGGATCGACGGCCTGCTCAACCGGATCTTCTTCGACCCGGTGCTGCGCGGCGCGTACCCGGCCGACGTGCTCGCCGACACCGAGGGGGTCACCGACTGGGCGTTCGTGCGCCCCGGCGACCTGGCCACGATCGGTGCGCCGCTGGACGCGCTGTGCGTCAACTACTACCAACCCGACCTGGTCGGCGCGGCCGCCTCTCCTGTGGACGATGGCAGCCCCTACCCGACCGGTGGCCGCGTCGTGCACCATCAGGCGCCCGGCCCGGTGACCGAGATGGGTTGGCCGATCGACCCGACCGGGCTGCGCGACATGCTGCTGCGGGTCACGGCCGACTACGGGCCGCTGCCGCTCTATGTCACCGAGAACGGCGCCGCCTTCGTGGACACGGTGGTCGCTGGGCGCGTGCACGACGTTGACCGGATCGACTACCTGCGGACCCACCTGGCGGCCGCGCACGAGGCGATGGCGGCGGGCGTCGACCTGCGGGGCTACTTCGCCTGGTCGCTGCTGGACAACTTCGAGTGGGCGCTGGGCTATGGCAAGCGGTTCGGGCTGGTGCACGTCGACTACGAGACGTTCACGCGTACGCCCAAGGACAGTGCCCTCTGGTATCGCGACGTGATCGGTCGTGGCGCGGTCTAGACCTGGGTCAGGCGGGCGGCCAGGCTGCCGGTGCGGTCGAGCGCGGTGAGATAGGAGCGGGCCCAGGCCCGGATGTCGTGCACCCGCAGGTGGTCGCGCATCGCCCGCATCCGGTCCTCGACGTCGTCGGGGCCGGCCCGCATCGCGTGCATGAGCACGGCCTTGAGGCCGTCGAGGTCGTGCGGGTTGCAGAGGTAGGCCTGGGTGAACTCGGCGGCGGCACCGGCGAACTCGCTGAGCACCAGCGCCCCGCTGTCGTCCACTCTGGACGCGACGTATTCCTTCGCGACCAGGTTCATCCCGTCGCGCAGCGGGGTGACCGCCATGATGTCGGCGACGCGATAGAGGGCCGCGAGCTCCGCCCGGTCGAACGGCTGGTTCAGGTAGTGGATGGCCGGCTCACCCACCCGCCCGTACTCACCGTTGATCCGCCCGACCTCACGCTCGACCCGCTCGCGCAGCGCCCGGTTGTGCTCGACCCGCTCGCGGTTGGGCACCACGACCTGGACCAGCACGGCGTCGCGAACCTTGACCTGGCCGCTGTCGAGCAGCTCGCTGTAGGCCTTGAGCCGCTGCTCGATGCCCTTCGTGTAGTCCATCCGGTCGACCGAGAGGATCACGTGCCGCGGGTCGCCGAGATCGGAGCGCAGCCGTCGGGCCCGGGCGACCACGGGGCCGCTGCTGGCCAACGAGCCCATGTCGGCGGTGTCGATCGAGACGGGAAACGCGCCGACGCGCACGATCCGGTCGTCGACCGCGATCCGCCGGTCACTGGCCTGCAACCCGAGCACCTTGACGGCGAGCTGGGCGAAGTTGTGCGCGGCCTGGGCCCGCTGGAACCCGACGAGGTCGGCGCCGAGAATCCCGCGCAGCAACTCGGCGCGGCGGGGTAGCTGCATGAACAGCTCCGGCGGCGGGAACGGGACGTGCATGAAGAACCCGATGGTCAGATCGGGCCGCAGATCACGCAGGATCCCGGGCACCAGTTGAAGGTGGTAGTCCTGCACCCACACCACCGCACCGGGCTCAGCCATGGCGGCGGCGGCCTCCGCGTACCGCTGGTTGATCCGCTGGTAGGCCTCCCACCACCGGCGGTGGTAGACGGGTTGCTCGACCGCGTCGTGATAGAGGGGCCACAAGGTGGCGTTGGCGAACCCCTCGTAGTGCTCGGCGATGTCGTCGGCACTCAACGGGACGGAGTGCATGTGCACCCCGTCGAGGTCGGGCACCTGCCGCGCGGGCCCGGTCCGGCCGGCGAACCCGACCCAGGTGGCGGGACTCTTGCGCAGAATGGGATGCAGCGCACTGACCAACCCACCCGGCGACCGCCGCCACTCACAGGCGCCATCGGGCGCGACACTGTCATCGACGGGCAAACGATGTGCGACGACCACGAGGGCGCTTCTTCGCATGGGGCAGCAGGCTCCGCTCAAGCGCTGACGACGGGGACAGTCGTCATTCCTACTGACGCCACGTTACGCGACGATTACCACCCGGCGTGCCGGAGAGTAACTCACCGTCCTATTTATACATAATAGAAAGATTTGCTCGGGCCCGCCTGGCGCACGACCGCCGCCCCCGCCAGACACCGCTCGCGCGCGGCCGCGGACCACCGCGGACCCGAGTAATCGAATCCGGGTCACACCTTCGCGCCCTGGTCCGGGTCCCAGTCGTCGTCTTCGCCGCCGTGGCGGAGGCGGGAGACCAGGGTGACGAAGCCCGCCAGGATGGCCAGGAAGGCGACCACCGTCACGATCGAGCGATCGATCGGGACCACACCCGGGAACATGAAGAGCAGGAAGCCCAGGACGATGCCCAGGACGCCGGCTATCGCGTATTTCGAGATGCGGGGGAGTGGCGGCGGGGGTGGTGGGGTGTAGCCCTCGTCGTCGGTCGGCTCGCCGGGTAGGTCGTTGCCGAACGTGTCGAGGCCGTCGAGCAGGCTCGGGCCGTCGTCGGTGCGGGGGCCGACCGCGACGCCGGAGAAGTCGGTGGCCGACGGGCGCCGGGCCGGGGACGAGCTCGGCGGCGCGTCGGCCGGGCGGGTCGGGTCGCTGGCGGCCGCGAGGGTGCCGGCGGTCGCGTCCGGCGGCGGGAGGTTCTCGGAGGCTGGCCAGGTCGCGGCGACGGGCTCCTTGTCCCAGCCTTCGACTATCTTCGCCCAGGCGGCCTCGACGTCCGGATCGTGTCCGTTCGTGCGCGCCGGCGGCTCGTCGTCGGACCCCAGCTTCGCCAGGTAACCGCGGGCCGTCTCCACGTGGGCACTGTCGACGTAGAGCCGGTCGACCGGCCGCGGTGGCACCGTGGTGGTGCGGGTCACCGGGTTGAGGTCGGATGAGGGCTGGAGATAGGCGGCTATGCCGCCCGCACCGAGCACGTCCAGAATGTGCTCGCCGACCCGTGGGTCGACGTCGCCGGCCACGGCGAAGTCGGCCGCGTCGAGACCGTTGTCCCGCCGGCCACGGCGGGCACCACCCGCAGACACCGCATGTCCTCCTACCTGGCGCCGGGGTTCGCCCCGCGCCGTGCCGCCAATCGTGACACGTGCGCAGCCCCTTCCAGTAGTCCGTTGTGGCATGGCGTACGCGCTTCGTAGGCTCGATGTCGTAGCGTCAGCTCGCAGGACGTGAGGCAGGCCGGGTTGGCGGAAGGACATCGGTTGCTGTACTGGCTGCTGAAGTACGTGATCCTCGGCCCGTGGGTGCGCCTCGTCTTCCGGCCCATCGTCGAGGGGCGCGACAACGTGCCCGCGAACGGCGCGGCGATCATCGCGAGCAACCACCTGTCGTTCTCCGATTCGATCTTCATGCCTTTGGAGGTACGGCGAAAAGTCACCTTCGTGGCGAAAGCCGAGTACTTCACCGGTAAAGGGATCAAGGGCTGGCTGGTGAAGATGTTCTTCATCAGCACGGGCACGATCCCCGTCGACCGGTCCGGTGGGCGGGCCGCCCAGGCCGCCCTCGATACCCAGCTCCGGGTCCTGCTGGCCGGCAACCTGGCCGGCATCTACCCGGAGGGCACCCGGTCGCCGGACGGCCGGCTCTACCGGGGCAAGACAGGTGTGGCGAGGCTCGCACTGCTCAGCGGCGCCCCCGTGGTGCCGGTGGTGATGCTGAACGCGGACGAGATCCAGCCGCCGGGGAAGGTCATCCCGAAGATCAAGCGGGTCCGGATCCGGTTCGGCGAGCCGATCGACTTCGCCCGGTACGCGGGCATGTCCGGTGACCGGTTCGTCGAGCGGGCGGTCACCGACGAGATCATGTACGAGCTGATGGAGCTCTCGGGCCGCGAGTACGTCGACATCTACGCGCAGAAGGCGAAGAGCGCCGCCGCCCGGGTGCCCGGCCCGGCCAAGGCCAGCGATCCACCCACAGCCGTGGCCGCCTAGCTGGCCATGGTGGCTTCCGGCGCCGTCGTGCCGGTGAGCCGCAGCAGGCCCGGTGCGCGGTTGCGGGTCGCGAACGCCCGCACCTCGGTCAGTGCCACCTCGGCCGCCGCCGACTCCTGGGCGTTGGTGAAGCTGCCCGCGGCCAGGGCGAGTGCCATCATCCGGTCGGTGACGGCGGGGATCTGCCCGTAGATGCCGGCCGCCGCCGCGTAGAGCTGGCCCGCGCGGGCCTCGTCGCCGGCGGACGCGGCCAGCGCCGCGCTCACGGTCCGCAGCGCCGCCTCCGCCCATGGGGTGCGGTGGCTGACCCGGTCGAGCATGCCGCGTACCCGGACCGCCGCGTCGCGGCCCGCGAGCGCCGCCGCGAAGGCGGCCGCCGAGATCCACTCGCCGCTCGCCAGCGCGGGCACGGCCGACCACGACTCGGCCAGCTCGTCGAGCAGGGCCGCCGCGGTGTCGAGGTCGCCCTGTAGCGCGCGGACCTGGGCGGCCAGCCCGAGCGTCGTCCAGCGCGGCCGGTAGAAGCCACTCTCGCGGGCGAGCTCCAGCGCGTCGGCCATGTCGTCGGTGTCGCCGACGGTCGGCACCGGCTGGTCGCGCAGCACCCGCAGGAACGCCCGCAGCCCGCGGACCTGCATATCCCAGCGCCCGTCGGGGGTGTCGACGAACGCGTCGGCCGCGCTCAGCAGGCGGTCGAACTCGCCCGCGAAGTAGGCCCGCATCACGTCGCCGGAGTAGTTCGTGTTCAGCGAGTGCCCGTCCTGGAGGGCGGAGTCGGCCTGCGAGACCAGCTCCTTGGAGCCGACCCAGTCGCCTTCCTCGCTGAGCGCGTACGCGAGATTCTGGATCGCCCGGGTCAGCGCCAGCAGCCCGTGGGTGCGGCAGAAGTCGGTGACCGCGTGGAGCTCGGCGAGCGCGCCGCGGTCGCCGGCCTGGTAGCGGGCCATCGCGACGGTGATCCGCGCATTGGTCTGGGTCTCCACGTTGCCGAGCCGCTCGGCGATGTCGCCGGCCGCCTCGGCCGCGGCGATCGCCGGCTCGCGCTCGTAGTTGAGCATGTGCAGCCGACCCAGCTCCGCGTAGGCGTCGGCCTTCTCGCTCGAGTCGGGTACCCCGTCGAACAGCTCGACCGCGCGGTCCAGGCAGGACAGCGCGGCCCGCCGGTCGGCGCGCAGCCAGGCGGCCTGGCCGAGCAGGGTCCAGGCGCGCGCCGCGCTGGCCGCGTCGTCGTGCGCGCTGAGCCGGTCGGCGAGCGCGACGAGCTGGTCGGGCCCGCCGCCGCTGAGGAACTCCGTGCGGTCGCGGTAGAACGAGATCTCGGTGCGCAGCAGCTCGAGCTGGAGGCGGCCGCCCGGGTCGGACTGGTCGGCCAGGGCGATCGCCCGCTCGACGTGGTTCGCCGCCGCGTCCAGGGCGTGCAGGGCGTACGCCCGCCGCGCGGCCCGGTGCAGTGCCTCGCGGGCCGCGGGTGCGAACGGGGCCGGGTCGACGCCGAGCGTACGGGCGATCTCGTGGGCCGCCCAGCGGTGGTGGGAGAGCACCTCGGCGAGGTCGGTGTCGCGGCCACGGGACAGCGCGTCGAGCCACTCGGCGGTGCGCTCGTGCCGGGCCACCCGCTCGGTGCGCGGCAGCCGCTGGTAGCAGACGTCGCGGACCAGCACGTGCCCGAAGCGGAACTCCTGCTGACCGGCCATCGTGGACGTCGGCTGCTCGTGCACGAAGTCGCGCTGCTCCAGGCGGCGCAGCGAGCGCTCGACCGACTCGACGTTGCGGCCCAGCGCGGCGGCGACCGCGCCCGGCCAGAAGACCATGCCGACGACCGACGCGGCGAACAGCACCGTGCGGTCCTTGGGGTCGAGCAGGTCGACCCGGTTGGCGATGACCGCGTGCACGCTGTCGGGCATCGGCAGGCTGAGGTGCTTCTCCAGGGACCAGCCCCGGCCCGACTGGCGCAGGGCGCCCTGCTCGATCAACATCCGCACGTACTCGTGCGCGTAGAGCGGGTTGCCGTCGGCCAGCTCGACCAGCGGGCTGAGCATGTCGGCGGAGAACGCGGCCTGGCCGAACATGTGGGCGTAGAGGGTGGCGATGCCCGTGGCCCGCAGCGGCGGGAGCGTGATGGTCAACGAGCCGGTCAGCGAGCCCGCCCAGCCCGGGTCGCGGTCGATCAGCTCCGGCCGTGCGGTGCAGAGCAGCAGCAGGGGTACGTCGCGGGCGGACGCGCCGAGCAGCTCGACGAAGCGCAGCATGCTCTCGTCGGCCCAGTGCAGGTCCTCGAAGACCAGCACGGTCGGCCGGCGCGCGGCCAGCGCCACCAGGAAGCGGCGCCAGGCGGACTCGGCGTCCTCCGCGGCGAGTCGGCTCGCCGGCAGGCCGACCAGCGGGCGCAGGGCGTCGATCAGCCGGTCGGCCTCGCCCGGACCGACCAGGTCGGACACCGCCTTGGTGAGCCGTTGCGCGGCGGCCGCGGCAGGGTCGGTGTCGAGGATGCCCGCCTCGGCCTTGACGATGTCGGCGAGCGCGGCGAACGCCACGTTCTCGCCGAACGGCGGGCAGCGGCCGGTGCGCCAGGTGACCGGCTCGTCGAGCAGCCGTTCGGCGTGCTTGAGCAGCTCGCGGACCAGCCGGCTCTTGCCGATGCCGGCCCGGCCGAACACGGTGACCACCTGCGGCACCCGGTCGTGCATCGACCGGTGCAGCGCGTTGACCAGCAGGCCCAGCTCGTGCTCGCGGTCGACCAGCGGGGTGCTGTCGGGCTCCTTCTCGACGTGCGTGCGGCGCCGCGGTGCGACCGCGAGCCAGACCTCGGTCGGCGTCGAGCGGCCGCGCAGGGTGACCGCCGGCTGGTCCTGGTAGCGGACCGTGTCCTTCGTCAGCGCATAGGTGTTGCCGCAGACCAGCACCCCGCCGGGCGGCGCGGACGACTGGAGGCGGGACGCCGTGTTGACCACGTCGCCGGCCACGATCGCCTGGCCGCCGTCGCGGGCCGCGGCCACGTCGACCAGCGCCTCGCCGGTCGCCACGCCGACCCGGAACCGCATGCCGGCGGCGTCGGCGCCGTCCGGTGCGAAGCGGGAGAGCACCCGCTGCAACTCGAGGCCGGCGCGCACGCAGCGCAGCGGATCGGTCTCGGTGGCGACGGGCGCGCCGAACAGGGCCATCACCGCGTCGCCGATGTATTTCTCGACGACGCCGCCGTACTGGCCGACGACCCGGCGGGCGGCGGAGAAGAAGCCGTTCTGCATGGCCCGGACCTGCTCCGGGTCGGCCCGCTCGGCGTACGGCGTGAAGTCGATCAGGTCGACGAACAGCACGCTGACCCGCCGCCGGTCCTCGCTGTTGTCGCTGTTCACCTCGGTGCGCGCGCCGCCTTCGCGGGCTGTGCCGCAGCTCGTGCAGAACGCGGCGTCGCCGGGGATCGGGCGGCCGCACTGACGGCACGGCGGAGCCAGCTCGGCACCACAACCGCCGCAGAACCTGTCGTTCTCGGCGGGGGTCCGGCCGCACCGCGCGCAGGCAGCGGGAATGGCGCACTCCTAGCGACGTATCACCCGGTCAAGGGCTCGCAGCCTACCTACGTCCACCTCCTGTCAGGAACTGTCCTGTTGGCTAGTGGACAGTCCATTTCGGCGGACGGTCGGTAAAGTCGGCCGCGGCCGAGATCCACTCATGACAGGAGAGCATCGATGGTTCACGCACGTCTGGAGCAGGACTGGACCGACCCGGCCGGCGTCGCGCACGCCGCGGGGGCGAGCGTCGACGTCGACGCCGCGACGCTGGCCGACCTGCAGGGCAAGGGCATCGTGGCCGGCGACGTCGAGGCGAAGGGCTGGATCGGACCCACCTCGACCGGTGGCGACGTCAAGGCGCAGGGCTGGATCGGCCCGACGTCGGAGCCGAAGCCGAAGCAGCCGAAGACCGACGGTTGGATCGGGCCCACGTCGGAGCCGGCGAACTGACCTGGCTGTTCTAACGAGGGCCCTCGGCGCGAGCCGGGGGCCCTTCGCTCATCGGTCGGGCATCCCGGCGCGGCGGCGCAGGGCGGCGACGTCGGTGACGACGATCCGCCGGCCCTCGGTGCGCAGCCAGCCACGGCTGGCGAACGAGCCGATCGCCTGGTTGACGCTCTGCCGCGAGCCGCCGGCCATCTCCGCGAGCTGGCTCTGGTTGAGCTCGATCGTGATCATCGGCGCCTGGCTCTCGCCGGCCAGCCGGACCAGCGTCTTGGCCACCCGACCGGGCAGGTCGAGGAAGACGTGGTCGGCGTTCTGCTCGGTGAGCCGGCGGATCAATGCGCCCAGCGAGCGCATGACGGCGTCGAGGATCCGTGGGTTGGAGTGCACGAGCTCCATGAACGCCGAACGCGAGAGCGCGAGCGCGGCGCAGTCCTCGATCGCCTCGGCGGAGGTCGACCGGGTCGACGCGTCGAGCAGCGACACCTCGCCGAGTGTGCCGGGTGGACGGACGACGGAGAGCACGGCCCGCTCGCCGGTCGGCGCGGTGACGAACACCGCGACGGCGCCCCGGCGCAGCACGATCAGCGACTCGCCCGGGTCGTTCTCGACGAAGAGAAGCTGGCCCTTGCGATAGGTGCGGGGCACGGCGGCGGCGATCACGCGCTGCCGCACTTCGGGCTCCAGGCCGGCGAACAACTCGACACCGGTCAGAGCGTCGCCAGGATCTGGCAGGCGACCCTCCACAGCCCGACCCCTCCCTAGGACACATCCCACTGACCGACCCTTTGGCCGGCAACACATCAGATCATGTCGTTCCTGTCGCGTGCTGTACACCCCTGAAATCGCTTCCGTGACAGTCCCGTGTTGTCCGTTCGGGCAGGCTGACTGCCAGACCCGCTGCTGGTGGGGGCCATACGGGGGAACGGCGGGCCCTCAGGGGGGCGCGGGGCGGACCGGTCGGAAGAGATCACTGGGGGGTGTCTCTTCCGGCCGTTCGCCCATTTCCCGGCGTGCGCACCCACCGGCAGCGGATAATCCCCACCCGTGGCAGACGACGAGGCCGCACTCTCGGCCCTGCGTGGCGGATGGCAGCACGTGCCCTGCCGCCTCGACCCGGTGTCGCTCGGCGGCACCGCGGCCACCGCCTGGGTGGCCAGCATCGCCGGCACGTGTCACCTGGTCACCCGGGTGGCGCTCGGCAAACGGCTGCGGCTGGAGGCGGGCCTGACCGCGGCCTGCCATCTCGCCGAGCGTGGGGTGGCCGCGGGCGAGCCGGTGCGCGCCCTGTCCGGCGCGCTGGTCGCCGAGCACGACGGCTGGGCGTACGCCCTGGTCCGTTGCCCGCCCGGCCGGCCGCTGTCGGCCGGCGACCCGCTCGACCAGCAGTGGTGGGGTGACGCCCTGGGCCGTCTGCACTCCGGAATGGACGGTTTCGCGCACGCCGGCCTGGCACCGTGGCACCGGGTCCGCCCGGACGCGCCGCATCTCGACGTGCGGCCGTGGCTGCGCGCGGCGGTCGGGGCCGCCTACGCCGCGCTGACCCGGCTGACCGTCACCGACCGGCTCACGTACGGGGTGCTGCACGGCCAGCCGAGGGCCACCGCGTTCCGGCTCGACCCGTCGACCGGCCGCACCGCGGTGGTCTGCTGGGGTCCGGCGGCCACCGGCCCGCTGGTCGCAGACCTGGCCTCGGCCGTCACGCACGCGGACGGTGCGGGCACCGAGGACCTGGTCGACGGGTACGCGGCGGCGGGTGCGGTGCACCGCGACGAGATCGAGTCCGCGCTGCCGGTGCTGCTCCGCTTCCACTGGGCGACCCGGGCCGACGCCGCCGCCCGCCGCCTGGTGTCCACCCCGGACGACGACGCGGCGCGGGCGACGCTGTCCGCCGCCCACGCCGCCCTCGCCGTTTAGGCCCCGCGCAGGTGTGCCAGCACCAACGGGTCGATCTTGCCCGGGACGATTCGCTCCTCGAGGTTCTCGACGCCGGCCCAACTGGCCAGGGCGTCGTCCAGCGAGGCGCCCTCGTGGCCGGCGGCGACCAGCCGGCCGCGCACCTCCGCGGCCAGCGCGCCGTCGAGGGCCAGCAGGGTGGCCGGGTCCGGCTTGCCGAACAGCAGCTCGTGCATGTCGAGCAGCCGGATCAGCTCGGGCACCGGCTCGGTGTGGTCGTCCACCCGCAGGTCGGCCACCACGTCGCTGGTGCCGCCGTAGCCCTGGCCGCGGGCGACCACGAGCAGCGCGGCGCTCTGCCGGCCGCGCTTGTCGCCGCCCGCCTCGTCGCCGGCGCGCAGCGCGGCCAGCAGCCGGCGGGCCAGCGGGGCGGCCGGGTCCGAGGCCAGCCAGGCGTCCCGCATCCGCTCCACCACCTCGGGGCCGACCAGGATGTTGCCCTGGATCGCGAACCCGTCGCCGGCCACGCCGCCGGCCCAGTCGTGGCAGTCGGCGCCGGTGTAGGTGGCCCCGTCGCCGGTGGGGCCGACCACGCCGACCTGGCGCTGTGCCCGCCCCTCGTCGGCGGCGGTCAGGCCCGCGACCACCCCGGCCGCGTCCACGCCGGTGCGCAGCAGGGCCAACCCCTGTGGCCGGTAGGCCAGGTTGGCGTAGGACTGCGTCGCGACGGCGCCGGTCTGTGCCTCGGCGGCCGGCACGGCGGAGCCGACCGCGAGAAACTTGCTGGCGACGGCGATGCCGTGGGAGTGCCCGTCGGCCGACCGTGCCACGATCGAAAACGTCATGACCGGGCACGGTAACGAATCTTCGTGCGGATGGGCCAGGATGGAACTCGATGACCTATCGCTACTTCTACGACTGTGAGTTCATCGAGGACGGCCGCACGGTCGACCTCGTCTCGATCGGCGTGGTCGACGAGCACGGCAGGGAGTTCTACGCCGTGTCGACCGAGTTCGACGACTCACGGGCCGTGCCCTGGGTGCGCCGCAACGTGCTCGACAAGCTTCCGTCGCCCAGCGACAAGGCCTGGCGATCACGCGAGCGGATCCGTGACGACCTCTACGAGTTCCTGGTCGCGCCCCTGCGCGGCAACGGCAGCAACGACACCCTCGAGCTGTGGGCCTGGTTCGCCGCGTACGACCACGTGGTGCTCGCCCAGCTCTGGGGCGCGATGCCGGCGTTGCCGCGGGTGATACCGCGGTACACCAAGGAGCTTCGGCAGCTTTGGGACGATCTGGGCAAACCGCCGCTGCCGCCGGCCGGGGCCGACCAGCACGACGCCCTCGCCGACGCCCGGCACAACCTGGCCAGGTGGAACGCCATGCGGACCCCCGGATAGTTCACCGACCGTTAGGTGGGTCGCGCTGGTCGCCGTTTTGACCGGCGACTACAGTGCGCAGTTGTGCGGCCCGCCCCGGGCCGGCAACGACGCCGATTATCGATCCTGGGGCTTTCTGGCCATGTGTGCCCCTTTGGGGCGAGGATCGCAATCAGGAGGATGAGCAGATCATGCGAATCGGCGTGCTTACCGGCGGCGGAGATTGTCCCGGTCTGAACGCGGTGATCCGGGCGGTCGTCCGCAAGGGCGTCTCCACCTACGGGCACGACTTCGTCGGCTTCCGTGACGGCTGGCGTGGTCCGCTCGAGGGCCTGACCATGCCGCTGGGCATCCCCGAGGTCCGCGGCATCCTGCCGCGCGGTGGCACCATCCTCGGCTCCTCCCGCACCAACCCGTTCAAGATCGAGAACGGCGTCGAGCAGATCAAGAGCAACCTGGGCGCGATGGGCGTCGACGCGCTGGTCGCGATCGGCGGCGAGGACACCCTCGGCGTCGCGACCAAGCTCGGTGAGCTCGGCGTGCACGTCGTCGGCGTGCCGAAGACGATCGACAACGACCTGAACGCGACCGACTACACGTTCGGCTTCGACACCGCGGTCAACATCGCGATGGAGGCCATCGACCGCCTGCACACCACTGCGGAGAGTCACCACCGCACGCTGGTCGTCGAGGTCATGGGCCGGCACGCCGGCTGGATCGCCCTGCACGCCGGCCTGGCCGGTGGCGCCAACGTGATCCTGCTCCCGGAGCGCAACTTCGACGTCGAGCAGGTCGCCGGCTACGTCGAGAAGCGCTTCCAGCACCAGTACGCGCCGATCGTCGTGGTCGCCGAGGGCGCGCAGCCGCTCGACGGCCAGATGGTGCTCCACAACCAGGAGCTCGACTCCTTCGGTCACGTCCGGCTCGGTGGTATCGGCCAGTGGTTGGCCGAGCAGCTCGAGGCGAAGACCGGCAAGGAGGCCCGCACGGTCGTCCTCGGTCACATCCAGCGCGGTGGCACCCCGACCGCGTTCGACCGGGTCCTCGCGACCCGCCTGGGCCTGCACGCGATCGACGCGGTCAACGACGGCGACTGGGGCAAGATGGTCGCCCTCCAGGGCACCGACGTGGTCCGCGTCCCGCTGGTCGAGGCGACCCGCGAGCTGAAGACCGTGCCGCTGGAGCGCTACACCGAGGCCGAGGTCTTCTTCGGCAGCTAGTCCACAAAGCGTGAGGGGGCGGGCAGCCATGACGAACAAGACGGTCGCCGTGATCGGCGCGGGCAAGATCGGTGAGCTGATGCTCTCCGGGCTGCTGCGCGCGGGATGGCCCGTCGACCGGCTGCTCGCCACCTCACGCCGCACGGAGCGCGCCGACGAACTGCGCCAGCGGTACGGCGTGCGGGTGGTCGACAACCTCACCGCGGTCGCCGAGGCCGACGTGCTGGCGATCTCGGTCAAGCCGCAGGACGCCGCCACCCTGCTCGCCGAGATCGGCCCGAAGGTGCCCGGCGACAAGCTGGTGATCTCGCTCTGCGCTGGCCTGCCGACCAGCTTCTTCGCCAAGCGGCTCCAGGACGGCGTGCCGATCGTCCGGGTGATGACCAACACCCCGGCACTGGTCGACGAGGCGATGACGGCGATCTCGGCCGGTCCGCACGTGACGGCCGCGCACCTGGCCCTCGCCGAGGAGATGTTCAAGCCGCTCGGCGCGACGATCCGGGTGCCCGAGTCGCAGCAGGACGCGGTGACCGCCCTGTCCGGCTCCGGCCCGGCGTACTTCTACCTGCTGGTCGAGGCGATGATCGACGCCGGCATCCTGCTCGGCCTGCCCCGGCAGGTGGCGCACGACCTGATCGTGCAGACCGCGATCGGCTCCGCGGTGATGCTCCGCGACTCCGGCGAGCACCCCGTCAAGCTGCGCGAGGCAGTCACGTCGCCGGCCGGCACGACCATCTCCGCGATCCGCGAGCTCGAGAACCACGGCGTCCGCGCGGCCCTGCTCGCGGCGCTCGAGGCGGCCCGCGACCGGGCCCGTGAACTGGCTGAACAGAACTCCTGAACACCCATTCGTGGTGATTCACTCACGCTGTCGAGACTTTCGCGCCGCCGGGCCAGGGCCTTACCTTCATTACAGATGGTGAAGCCCTGATTGCACGGAGGTACGACCATGCGACGTCTCGCCACCGTTGTCGCCGCCACCGCCGCGGCCCTCTGGATCTCCGCGCCCGCTTCCGCCTTCGCGCACGCCAACGTCGTCAACCCGTACCTGCACACCGCACTCGACGTGTTGACCGTCGGCGTCGTGACGGCTCCGCTGTGGACGGCCTACTTCTGGACCGGTCGCCGGCTCCCGCTGGTGGCGCTCATCGCGATCGTCCAGGTACCGGTGGCCGTGTTCGGATTCGTGCAGATCCCGAACCCGTTCTGGCACGCCGCCGCCCTGGTCGCCGCACTCACCCTGACCTTGTTCTCGCTCGTCACCGTGCGGCGGCTCGCCACCGCCCACGCGGGCACGGCCGTCGCGGCACCCGCCACCGCGCCGGCCGACTAGCCCGGGCCCGGGACCGGTGCCCCGCCCGGGGAACGCTGGAACCACGACCGGGGATTCGCGG
This sequence comes from Asanoa ishikariensis, assembly GCF_900107455.1. Taxonomy (GTDB): domain Bacteria; phylum Actinomycetota; class Actinomycetes; order Mycobacteriales; family Micromonosporaceae; genus Asanoa; species Asanoa ishikariensis. Next base: position 2,662,380 of record NZ_FNQB01000001.1, read on the forward strand.
TCCCTGGTGCCGACACGTGGTCTCAGTGGGGAGTGGGCACCGGCCCCAGGGTGGCCAACAGGTCGCGCACCGCGTCGACGGAGGGGCAGCCCCGGCGCGGTGCGCCCCACCCTTGTGGGCCCGCGTACGCGGTGAACCGGCAGTGCGGTTCGTCCACGTACCCCCAGGCCATGAAGATCTCGATGCCGGCGTAGCGGTAGACCCCGACGGACTCGGTCCGGGAGCCTTCCGCACGCCGGTGGAACGTCGCGGACAGGCCCGGCAGCACAGTCCCGTCGAGGTCGACGTCAGCCGCCTCCCGGTGCCGCTCGAAGTGCGTCAGATCGGGTAGCACGTCATGGTCAACGAGCCGGCGGCCTCACTGCCACTGCGTCGGTCCGTGGCCCTTTGTCCGGGGCAGTTCGGGCACTCGCGCGTCGACCGCGTAGACCACGACGTTGTCGCGGTAGGAGCGCTTGTCCCGGTCGAACTCGCCACCACAGGTGATCAGTCGTAGCTCGGCGCCGGGCGTGGCGCCGTACACCCGCGAGGTGGGGAACTTGTCCTTCGGGTAGTGGCCCGTGGCGACCACCCGGAACGGCAGCCACTGCCCACCGCGGCGCACCTCGATGGTGTCGCCGGGGCGCAGCTCGCGGAGCCGGAAGAAGACCGCCGGGCCACGGTACGAGTCGACGTGGCCGGCGATCACCGCCGGTCCGGGCTCGCCGGGCCGGGTGCCCTGCTCGTACCAGCCGGCCTTGGCGAAGTCGACCGGCGCTTCGAGCTCGCCCTTGCTGTCGAGGTCGAGGCCGACCAGCGCGGACCGGATGTCGACGCGCGGGATGCGGACCTCGGACGGCGGCGGCAGCGCGGCCAGCGGGTCGGCGACCACGGCCGCCTCGACGGGCCGGACGCAGCAGCCGAAGTGCCAGCGCGCGGTCGGTGGTGGTGCGGCCGAGTCGCCGACGGCCAGGCCGAGCGTGGTGCCGGCCGCGGCGCAGAGCGCGAGCGCCGTGACCGTGAGGCCGACGACGCCGAACCGGCCGGCGGGCACCGGCCAGCCCCCGCGGTGCCTGATGACCGCGGGGGACGACCGGTCGACTGTGCTCAACCAGACCTACCAGGTGCGGCGGGCGGCCCTGCGCCGGAGCCCGACCGCGGCCACCCCGACGACTCCGGCCAGTGCGACCAGGCCGAGACCGCCGACCAACGCGATCGTGCCCGTGCCGCTGGCCCCGCCGGCTCCGGTCTCCACGCCGCCGACCGGGGTGATCTCGCCGGCCTTGGCGTCGACCTTGAGGTCGGTGGTCAGCCCGTTCTTGCCGTCGAGCACCAGCAGCGAGTACGTGGTGCCGCCGGCGAGGCGGCACGTCGCCTTGGCGGCCGACCCGGCCTGCGGCTGGAGGTCGAGCGTCCAGTTGCCGGGCTTGACGTCGCGGTAGGCGCTCGTCGTGGCGAACTGGAGGCCCATGCCGACCTCCTGGCCACCGGTGGTCTTGATGTCGAGCGACGGCGCCTTCACCGAGGCCTGCAGCACGCGGATCTTGGCCTGGTCGGCCGGCGGCGCGCTGATGTCGTCGTCGATCACCGACAGGCCGAGCTCGGCGAAGCGGCCGGTGCCGGCGACGGTGTGCGCGCTGCCCTCGGTGACCTTGACGTCCTCGGTCAGCACCGGAGGCGACTTCGGGTCGGCGGCCACCTTGCGCATGGACACCGCGTAGGTGCCCGGCGGCACCGACAGGTAGTCGGACATGACGCCGTAGGCCACGGCGTCGAACTTGAGCCCCTTGACCTTGCCGGACAGGTCGTCGACGTAGACGTCGACAGGTGGGGTGTCGGGGGAGAGGTGGGCGAGGCGCACGTAGCCCACGCCGGCCTCGGCCGACGCGGGCACGGCGATCGCGGCGGACAGGCCGGCGCCGAATAGGACGGCGCCGGCGGCGGCGGTCAGCCGACGCAACGCGCGGGGGGCGGGACGCGCAGAGGTCATGACATCTCCTCCTGCTGACGAGAATCGCAGCACGCGAAACAGAGTCCCGTCAGTCGGACCGGACCGCAAGTCCTGAAAGGTGGAAAAATCTGACAATGCACGGATCATGTCCGGTCGGTCGACCGGGTGGGCCGAACGGCGTCCCCCGAGCGGATCTCGTGACTTGATCTCGCGAAAGGGACCGCCGCCCCGCCCGCCGTGCGGCATCTGTCATGTCTTCAGGGAAGCTGGCGCTCGATGGCCTCGACGAGCTCCGGCGCCTCCGGCTGGACCTGCGGGCCGAACCGCGCGGCGACCGTGCCGTCGGCCGCGACGAGGAACTTCTCGAAGTTCCACCGGACGTCGCCGCTGTGCCCGTCGGCGTCCGCGGTGTCCACCATGGCCGCGTAGAGCGGGTGTCGGTCGGCGCCGTTGACGTCGACCTTCGCGGTCAGCGGGAACGTGACGCCGTAGTTGACCGAGCAGAACTCGGCGATCTCCTCCGAGGTGCCGGGCTCCTGGCCGTTGAACTGGTTGCACGGCACGCCGAGCACGACCAGGCCGCGCTGCGCGTACGTGTCGTAGAGCCGCTGGAGGCCCTCGTACTGGGGGGTGAGGCCGCACTTCGATGCGACGTTGACGACGAGCACGGCCTTGCCCGCGTACTGCTTGAGGTCCGCGGACCCGCCGGTGAGGGCGGCTATATCGGTGTCGAGCACTGTCATGCCGTGAGGCTACTAGATCAACTTTGCCATCGAAACATGTACATCTTGACGAGGTGTTGAACCGCTGGGTAGCTTCTCATCATTATCTATTTGGAAACTTTCCTAATTAAAGGAGACGCCTTATGAGAACCTCGGTGCGCCGGGCCCTCTGGGCCGGCGTCGCGGCGGTGGTGGTCGCCGCCGCCGTGCCGGTCGCCTCCGCGTTCGGCGCCGGCACCGTCACCGCCACCTTCGCCGTGGCCTCCGACTGGGGCAGCGGGCACGAGGCGCGGGTGACCGTGGCCAACGGATCGTCGGCGGCGCTGTCGACCTGGCGGATCGAGTTCGACCTGCCGTCCGGCACCACGATCGGCAGCTTCTGGGACGCCGACGTGACCCGCAGCGGCAACCACTACGTCGCCGTGAAGAAGAGCTGGATGGGTCCGCTCAACCCCGGCGCCTCGGTGAGCTGGGGCTACAACGGCACGGGCGCCTACCGGGCGCCGCTCAACTGCACGATCAACGGCGCGTCCTGCTCCACCGGCACGACGCCGACCAACCCGCCGACGGGCAACCCCACGAACCCGCCGACCGGCAACCCGACCAACCCGCCCACCACCAACCCGCCGACGAACCCCCCGACGAACCCGCCGACCGGCGGCAAGAAGCTGATCGGCTACTTCGCCGACTGGGGCGTGTACGCCCGCAACTACCACGTCAAGAACATCCACACGAGCGGGTCGGCGGCCAAGCTGACGCACATCCTCTACGCGTTCGGCAACACCACGGGCGGGCGCTGCTCGATCGGCGACTCCTACGCCGACTACGAGAAGGCGTACACGGCCGCGGACAGCGTCGACGGCGTCGCGGACACCTGGGACCAGCCGCTGCGCGGCAACTTCAACCAGCTCCGCAAGCTCAAGCGGATGTACCCGAACCTCAAGGTGATCTACTCGATCGGCGGCTGGACCTGGTCGGGCGGCTTCACCCAGGCCGCGCAGAACCCGGCGGCGTTCGCCGAGTCCTGCTACCAGATGGTCGAGGACGCGCGCTGGGCCGACGTGTTCGACGGCATCGACATCGACTGGGAGTACCCGAACGCCTGCGGCCTCTCCTGTGACGCCAGCGGACCCAACGCGTTCAAGAACGTGATGGCCGCGCTGCGCTCGCGGTTCGGCTCGTCCGCGCTGGTCACCGCCGCGATCACGGCCGACGGCTCGAACGGCGGCAAGATCGACGCGACCGACTACGCCGGCGCGGCGAACTCGGTCAACTGGTTCATGCCGATGACGTACGACTACTTCGGCGCCTTCGCCCCGCAGGGCCCGACCGCCCCGCACTCGCCGCTGACCTCGTACACCGGGATCCCGCAAGCGGGCTTCAACTCCGACGCGGCGATCCAGAAGCTGAAGAGCAAGGGCATCCCGGCCAGCAAGCTGCTGCTCGGGGTCGGCTTCTACGGCCGCGGCTGGAGCGGGGTGACCCAGGAGGCGCCCGGTGGCACCGCGACCGGTCCGGCGACCGGCACGTACGAGGCGGGCATCGAGGACTACAAGGTGCTCAAGAACACCTGCCCGGCGAACCGGACGATCGGCGGGACGGCGTACGCCAAGTGCGGTAGCAACTGGTGGAGCTACGACACCCCGGCCACCATCGGCGGCAAGATGTCGTACGCGAACGGCCAGGGCCTGGCCGGCGGCTTCTTCTGGGAGCTGTCCGGCGACACCGCCAACGGCGAGCTGATCTCGGCGATGAAGAACGGCCTGGGGTAGCCACCTAGGTCAACGCAACACCCCACGGGGAGCGGAGGGTCGGTCGATGGCCCTCCGCTCTCTATTTCTGTGCGGGAGGATGTCCGGAGCGGGCGACCGGCGCCGACGTCCCGGGTGGAAGGCGCCAGCGGGGCGCCGCACACCGAGGAGACGACGATGAAATACATGATCATGCTGACCGGCTCGCAGCGCGACTTCGACATGATCACCGGAACCGGCGCGGACGGCACGGTCTGGACCGGAGAGGACCTCGCCGCCCTGCACGAGTTCATGACCAAGTGGAACAACGAGCTCGTCGAGTCCGGTGAGTTCGTCGACGGCCAGGGCCTGGCCGCGCCGGTGCACACCCGCCGGGTCTCGCTGCGCGACGGGGTGCCGGTGGTCACCGACGGCCCGTACGCGGAGACCCAGGAGGTGCTCGCCGGCTACACGATCGTCGAGTGCGCGAGCTTCGACCGGGCCACGGAGATCGCCGCCAAGCTGGCCGACACCCCGCACCCGTCGAGCGCGCAGCTCGCCAACGAGTGGTACGTCGACGTGCGGCCGATCGCCGGAGCGCCGGAGTTCGGCGACTGATGGCGCTGGCACCGGGGGAGGACCTGCTGCGCCAGCTCGCGCCGCAGGTCCTCGGTGCGGTCGTGCGCCGCTACGGCCACTTCGACACGGCCGAGGACGCGGTGCAGGAGGCGTTGCTGGCCGCCGCCCGCCAATGGCCGGCGCAGGGGGTGCCCGACAACCCGCGCGCCTGGCTGATCCGGGTCGCGGCCCGCCGCCTGACCGACCTGCTGCGCGCCGACCAGGCCCGCCGCGGCCGGGAGGACACGGTCGCGGCCTGGCCGGTCCCGGCGCCCGGCCCGGCCACCGACGACTCGCTCGTCCTGTTGTTCATGTGCTGCCACCCGTCACTGTCGCCGGCGTCGCAGATCGCGCTGACCCTGCGCGCGGTCGGCGGCCTCACCACGACGGAGGTGGCCCGGGCCTTCCTGGTGCCCGAGGACACGATGACCCGGCGGATCACCCGGGCCAAGAAGTCCATCAAGGACAGTGGTGTGCCGTTCGGCCTGCCGCCTTCCGCGGAACGGGCCATCCGGCTGGCCGCCGTGCTGCGGGTCCTCTACCTGGTCTTCAACGAGGGCTACGTCGGCACGACCGGCCCGACCCTGCAACGCGTCGAACTGTCCACGGAGGCGATCCGGTTGGCCCGGCTCGTGCGGCGGCTGCTGCCGGAGGACGCCGAGGTGACCGGCCTGCTCGCGTTGATGCTGCTGACCGACGCGCGCCGGGCCGCCCGCACCGCTCCGGACGGCACTCCCGTGCCGATGGACGAGCAGGACCGGCGGCGCTGGAACCGCGCCCAGATCACCGAGGGCGTGGCGCTGGTGTCGGAGGCACTGACCCGAGGCGACCCGGGCCCGTACCAGATCCAGGCCGCGATCGCCGCCGTGCACGACGAGGCGGCGCGGGCGCAGGACACCGACTGGCCCCAGATCATGCTGTTGTACGAGGTCCTGCTCGCGCAGGGCGACAACCCGATGGTGGCGCTGAACCACGCGGTCGCGGTGGCGATGGTCCGCGGACCCGAGGCCGGTCTGGCCCTGCTGGAACCGCTCGGCACCGACGACCGCCTGGCCGCCGACCACCGCTGGCACACGGCCCGCGCGCACCTGCTGGAGCTCTCGGGCGATCTCGCCGCCGCGCGCGCCGCCTATCTGTCCGCCGCGGCGAAGACCATGAGCCCACCCCAACAGCGCTACCTCCACACCCGAGCCGCCCGCCTGGCCTGACGGAATACGTTCGACATGATCGGCGTTGGCTCGTAGCGTGATGGTCATGTTCTTCAGCAGCCCCGTGCGGCCCGCAGGTCTTCACCTGCGTTGTGCCGCCGACGGCGCTGATCTCTGACCCTTTCCCGCAGCAGCAGAACCCGCGGGGAGGGGTTGGTCCCGGCCCGGTTCTGGCGCGGAGTCTTCTGTCATCACGGCCCCTTGAATGCGGCCCCGACGCGGGGTGGCGCCCGCCCGCGCACGTCAACGGCCCGTAGGGCCGAGGGTTCTCCATGCCGACTGACAGTCCAGGCATCGGTAGCAGCCCTGCCCTCCTTTCATCCAGTTCAGGAGGACTGAACCAATCATGGCGAAGAGCCAGTACCTACGCACCAAGCCACACCTCAACATCGGCACGATGGGGCATGTCGACCACGGCAAGACGACCCTGACCGCCGCGATCACCAAGGTCCTCGCCGAGGCCGACCCGGCAACCAACCGGTTCGTCGCCTTCGACGGGATCGACCGGGCTCCGGAGGAGACCGCGCGGGGCATCACCATCAACATCGCCCACGTCGAGTACGAGACCGCGACGCGGCACTACGCGCACGTGGACATGCCCGGCCACGCCGACTACGTGAAGAACATGATCACGGGGGCGGCGCAGGTGGACGGCGCGATCCTGGTCGTGTCCGCGCTCGACGGTGCGATGCCGCAGACCCGGGAGCACGTGCTGCTCGCCAGCCGGGTCGGGGTGCCGCACCTCGTGGTGGCGCTGAACAAGGCCGACGCGGTCGAGGACGCCGAACTGCTGGACCTGGTCGAGCTCGAGGTTCGGGAACTGCTGTCCGAGTACGGCTTCCCGGGCGACGAGCTGCCGGTCGTGCGGGTGTCCGCGCTGCGGGCGCTGGAGGGCGACCCGGTGTGGACGCGGTCCGTCGTGGACCTGCTCGACGCGGTCGACCGGTACGTGCCGGTGCCGCGCAGGGCCGTCGACGAGCCGTTCCTGATGCCGATCGAGAACACGCTCACGATCTCCGGCCGGGGCACGGTGGTGACCGGGGCGATCGAGCGCGGCACCCTGCGGGTCGGCGACCAGGTCGAGGTGATCGGTCTGGGCGACACGCTCCAGACGGTCGCGACCGGGCTCGAGACGTTCGGCAAATCGCTGGTCACGGCCGAGGCCGGTGACAACGCGGCGATCCTGCTCCGTGGGGTCAAACGCGACCAGGTGCAGCGCGGCCAGGTCGTGGCGGCGCCCGGTTCGGTCACGCCGCACCGCCGGTTCACCGCGCGGCTGCACGCGTTGACCGCGGCCGAGGGTGGGCGGCACACGCCGTTCCTCGCCAACTACCGGCCTCAGTTCTACTTCCGGACCACCGACGTGGCCGGGGCGATCGAGCTGGGGGAGGGGGTCACCATGGTCATGCCCGGTGACACGGTCGACCTGACCGTCGAGCTGAGCCGGCCGGTGGCCATGCACGTCGGGCTCGGCTTCGCCGTCCGCGAGGGCGGCCGGACGGTCGCGGCGGGCACGGTCACTCACATCTCATAAAACGAACGCTCGTTTAGTTTGGCCTTCTGGGGGCTTTGCCCCTAGAAGGCCATCCTAAAACGAGCGTTCATTCAGTTTAGGCCCCTCAGGGGGCCAAACGGAACGGCGGGTAGCGGTCGGTGGCCAGCGTGAACGCGTACGCGGTGACCCGGTTCTGCCAGCGCAGCAGCCCCTCCACATAGGCGAACAGCCCCCGCGGGTAGCGCCCCGTGAACAGGATCGCGAACCACGCGATGATCACCGCGACCACGCCGCCGATGTGCAGGAAGAACAGCACGATGTAGTGCGGTATCGCGAGGAGCCACTTGACGATCGGCAGGAAGCGGTTGAGCGTCCCGCCCGGGTAGTCGTAGTCCAGCCGCACCGACTGGTGGTCGTCCGTGGCCGGGTAGCGGTCGTCCATCAGTGCGAAGTAGACGGTGACCCGGTTGGCGAAGCGCTGGAGCTCCAGGTTCCAGTCGAACCACCAGCGCGGGTACTTCTTGCGGAACAGGATCATCAGCAGCGGCCCGAAGAACAGCACACCGCCGAAGCCGTACGCCACCGTCTCGGCGCTGTTGCCGTCGTCGCCGCCCCACTGGCCCCACTCGGCGCCTCCGCTGTAGACGGTGCCGAGCAGGATCACGATCGGTATCACCATGAACAGCCGGAAGAAGCTGGTCAGCCGGTTGAGCGGCCGGTCCGGATAGGCGACGGAGAAGTTCACCGGGTGCGGCTGCACCGCGTACGTCGGGTCGTTCGGTTGCATCGGCTCGTCCCCTTCGTACCCCGCGAAATATCCGTTATGTCCATCCTGCGGGGTCTGTGGGGCCCTGGGGCCGGAATCCCGAACGGCCGTCGATCCGGTACCGCTACGTCACAGGAATGTGTGCCAGACTCACGAACCGTGTTGTCCCCACGTCGTGTCCTGATCGTGGCGACCCTGGCTGTCGCCCTGGTCGCCCCGCTGGGTGGCTGCTCGGTCGCCAAGCAGATCGTCGGAGCTGATCCGAAGCCGGTCGACGAGAGCCCGCAGAAGGCCCGCGAAAAGGTGGAGGCCTACCTGGCCGCGATGGGCAAGCGGGACGCGGCCGCCGGTCGCAAGGAGCTCTGCCCCACGTTGGCCGGCACGTTCGACAAGACCGCCACGGGCGACGGCGGCGACTTCAACAAGAAGACCAAGGTCTCCGGCGGGATCGTGACCGACGTGCGGGCCGACGGCAACGGTCAGAAGGTGACGACCGCGATGCTGGTCACCCCGCCCGGCGGCAAGCCCACCCCGGTCGGGGTCGTTTTCCTCGTCACCAACATCGATACGGGCTGGTGCATCGCGGGTGAGGACCCGGCAGTGGTACTCCCGTCGATGCCCTCGTCGTCCAGCCCCACGCCTTCCCAGTGAGCGGACAGCCGTAGTCTTGCGGGCATGCGCCAAGAGTGGCATCAGTTGAGCTATCCCGGGGTGGCCGGCCTCGGTCCGCAGACCTCCCGACCGACCGCCGACTCCGCCGAAGACCAGGCACTGGGCCTCGATCGGTGGCGTGACCTACCCCGCGACCAGATGCCGCCGTGGCCCGACCCGAAGGTCGTCGCCGAGGTCTGCCAGGTCCTCGACAACGTGCCGTCGGTGGTGGCCCCCTACGAGGTCGACCAGCTCCGCGAGCGGCTCGCGCAGGTCTGCGAGGGCCAGGCGTTCCTGCTCCAGGGCGGCGACTGCGCCGAGACCTTCGTCGACAACACCGAGAGCCACCTGCTGGCCAACGCCCGCACGCTGCTGCAGATGGCGGTCGTGCTGACCTACGGCGCCTCCCTGCCGGTGGTCAAGGTGGCCCGGGTCGCCGGGCAGTACACGAAGCCCCGCTCGTCGGCGACCGACGCGCTCGGCCTGCCCGCCTACCGCGGCGACATGATCAACTCGCTGGAGACGACGCCGGGCGCCCGCGTGGCCGACCCGCAGCGGATGATCCGGGCGTACGCCAACTCGGCCGCCGCGATGAACATGCTGCGCGCCTACCTCTCCGGCGGGCTGGCCGACCTGCACGCCGTGCACGACTGGAACAAGGGCTTCGTCCGCGACTCGCCGGCCGGTGAGCGTTACGAGGCGATCGCCCGTGAGATCGACCGGGCGCTGGCGTTCATCCGGGCCTGCGGCATGACCGACGACGAGGCGCTGCGCACCGTCACCCTCTACTGCTCCCACGAGGCGCTGGCGTTGGAATACGACCGGGCGTTGACCCGGGTCTCCGACAGCAAGGCGTACGGGCTGTCCGGGCACTTCCTGTGGATCGGCGAGCGGACCCGGCGGATCGACGGCGCGCACGTCGACTTCCTGTCGCGGCTGGTCAACCCGATCGGCGTCAAGCTCGGCCCGAGCACCAGTCCCGAGCAGGCGATCGAGCTGTGCGAGAAGCTCAACCCGGACAACGTGCCGGGCCGGCTCACCCTGGTCGCCCGGATGGGCAATCATCGGGTACGCGACGCGCTCGCCCCGATCGTCGAGAAGGTCACCGCCGCCGGGGCCAAGGTGGTCTGGCAGTGCGACCCGATGCACGGCAACACCCACGAGTCGTCCAACGGCTACAAGACCCGCCACTTCGACCGGATCGTCGACGAGGTGCTGGGCTACTTCGAGGTGCACCGCGGGCTGGGCACCCACCCCGGTGGCCTGCACGTCGAGCTGACCGGCGAAGACGTGACCGAATGCCTGGGTGGCGCCCAGGGCATCGAAGACCTTGACCTGCCCGGCCGGTACGAAACGGCGTGTGACCCACGGCTGAACACCCAGCAGTCGCTGGAGTTGGCCTTCCTCGTTGCGGAGATGCTGCGTGGCTGAGTTCGTGGACCTGCGGTCCGACACCGTCACCCAACCGTCCGCGGGCATGCGCGCCGCGATGGCGTCCGCCCTGGTCGGCGACGACGTCTACGGTGAGGACCCGACGGTCAACGCCCTCGAGGCGTCGGTCGCCGCGTTGTTCGGGCACGAGGCGGCGCTGTTCGCGCCGACCGGCTCGATGGCCAACCAGATCGCCATCCAACTCTCCGTGCCGCCGGGCGAGGAGCTCCTCTGCGACGGCGACGCGCACGTGGTGACGTACGAGATCGGCGCGGCGGCCGCGATCGGCGGCGTGTCCACCCGCACCTGGACGCCGGTCGGCGGTGACATCGACCCGGACGTGGTGATCGACATGATCCGCCCCGCCGGCTACCACGCGGTGCCGACCCGGGCGATCGCGGTCGAGCAGACCCACAACCGGGGCGGCGGTGGGGTCATCCCGCTGTCCACGTTGGAGACGCTGCGGGCCGCCTCTTCCGCGGCCGGGGTCGCGCTGCACTGTGACGGTGCCCGGATCTGGCACGCGCACGTGGCCGACGGGGTTCCGCTGCGCACCTACGGCGCGCTCTTCGACACCCTGTCGGTCTGCCTCTCCAAGGGCCTGGGTGCCCCGGTCGGCTCACTGGTCGTCGGCTCCGCCGAGAAGATCGAGCGCGCCCGGGTGATCCGCAAGCGGATGGGTGGCGGCATGCGCCAGGCGGGGGTGCTGGCCGCGGCCGGCGCGTACGCGCTGGAGCACAACATCGACCGGCTCGCGCAGGACCACGCGAAGGCGGCCCGGCTGGCCGAGGCGCTGGCCCCGTTCGGCGTGGTGGCCGGTGCCGTGCGCACCAACCTCGTCCCGCTCGACCTGCGCAAGTCGCCGCTCGACGCGCACACCCTCGCGGCGGCCGCCCGCGAGCGCGGCGTGCTGGTCTCGGTGCTCGGCCCGAACGTCGCCCGGCTGGTCACCCACTTCGATGTCGACGACGCCGCGATCGACCGGGCCGTCGATGTCCTGCCAAAGATCTTTCGCGATTGACAGTTTCGCGTGCTTTGCTGAGTAGTTGACGTCCGGTTCCTTCCGGGGGCCGGCGTCGGCTCAGCGAAGCGGGGGTTGGCATGGCCAACACCGGCCTGTGGCGGTGGTCCGCCTGGGCCTTTCTGGCGGTCGCGGGCGGATTGGTGCTCGCGACGCTGGCGGGGGCTGCCCCCGTACTGAGCGTGGTGGCCGCGGTGGCCGCCTTCGTGGTGGCGGGGGTCGTCCTGGTCGTCCGCCGACCGCCCCGGGTGACCGCGTGGACCTCGCTGACCGTCGCGTCCGGATCGGTGGCCTTCTCCCGGGTCTACGGCGCGGTGACCGGCCCGTCGATGACCGGCGGTCGCGGCGGGCTGGCGGGCGGGGACATCCGTGCCCTGGTTCTCTACCCGGCCCTCGTGATCGGGTTGGTCCTGCTCGGCGGGACCGGCACCGCCGCCGACCTGACCGACAGCCTCGACGCCTCCGTGGTCACCCTCGGGGTGTTCGTGCTGCTGTGGCTGTTTCTGTTGCACGGCCAGGTCGTTCCGACCGGCAGCCGGCTCGCGGTGTCCGCGCTGCGTCCGGTCGCGATCGCGGTCGTCCTCGGCGCACTGGTCCGGCTGCTGTTCGTCATCCGGCCCCGGGCTCCCGCGATCAGGCTCGTGGTGGTCGGGATCGTTCTGGCGCTCGTCGGCGCGATCGGGCTGGTGGCCCGGCAGGCCGGCTACGACGTGGACGGCCGGCTCTTCGGCGGTGGGATCTTCGCCGTCGGGTTCGCCATCCTGATCGCCACCGCCCTGCTGCATCCCTCCTCCGCCGCGGTGCCGGAGCGCCGTGGCGAGGGCCGTCCGAGCGCCCGGCTCAGCCGGGGTCGGGCGACGCTGTTCATCGTGCTGACCCTGCTCGGCCCGCTGGCGTGGGTGACCGCCGTCGCCTTCGGCCAGTTCGACCCCGGCTCGCCGGAGGACTTCGGGCCGCCGGTGCTGGCCGCCGCGTTGATCGCGCTGCTGCTCCTCTGGCGGCTGTCGCTGCTGGCCCGCGTAGCGGACCGGCGCGCCGACGAGCTCGGGGTGGTGGTCGGTGAGCTGCGTGGGCTCCAGGCGGAGCTGGCCTACCGCGCGTCACACGACCCGCTGACCGGCCTGTCCAACCGGTCGGTGCTCATGGAACGGCTGACCTCCCTCCCGCCACGGCGGCCGCACGCGCTGCTGCTGGTCGACCTCGACGGGTTCAAGGAGATCAACGACTCGCTCGGCCATCCCACCGGCGACGAGCTGCTGGTGTCGGTCGGCCGCCGCCTGACGGAGCTGGCACCGCCCGGCGCCACCCTGGTCCGGCTCGGCGGTGACGAGTTCGCACTGCTGCTGCCGGGCACGGCGGAGGCCGGTGGCCTGGCCGTCGGAGGCACGATCTGCGCCCGGTTGCGGTTGCCCTATCCGTCCACGCAGGGCGAGCTGGTCGTCAGCGCGAGCGTCGGGGTGACGGCCGGGCCGCTGGCCGCGCGCTCCCCGGCCGACCTGCTGCGCGAGGCCGATCTGGCGCTGTACGCGGCCAAGGCGGCCGGCAAGGACCGGGCGGCGGCGTACCGGCCGGATCTGGCGCCGCCGGGCCTAGGTTTCGGGGTCCAGCGTCGCCAGTAGGTCCGTGCCTCGCTGAGTGAGGCGATAGACGACGGCCCGGCCGACCCGGCCGCCGGCCACCACTCCGGCGTCGCGGAGCACGGACAGGTGCGTGCTCACCGTGCCCAACGACACGTCCAGGGTGTACGCGAGCTGCGTGCTCGTCGCCTCCCGGCGCAATTCACGGACCACCCGGGCGCGGCCCGGCCCCAGCAGCGCGCCGAGCGGATCCCCGGCCGGGCCGGCCACCTCCGCCGCCGGGCCGCGGGCCGGATAGACCAGCGCGTACAGGGGCGGACGCTCGCAGGTCCAGGAGCCGACGCCGGCGGTCTTCGGCACGAACACCAGGCCCTCGTCGGTGATCCAGCGGTCGGGGTAGTCCTGCTCGCTGAACCGGATCGCGTCGTCACCGACCCAGACGGAGTGCCGGGTCATGTTCCGGACCGCCTCCTTCCAGCCGTACGCGGCGAGCAGACCGGCGCGGTGCATGATGTCTCGCTCCAGTAGCGCGCGGCGGCGGGGCCAGTCCGGCGCGACGTGCCGCCGCCAGCCCTCGGCCAGCACGGCGGCGGTCCTGCGCCCGAGGTCGTCTCCGCGGAGCCAGCCGGTGTTCTGTGGCTCCCAGCTCGCGGCGACCGACGTCGCGACCGTCTTTCGGATCTCCTCGTCGGTGAACGTGGCGACGCTGTCGAGCTCGTCGCTGAGTCGCGTCTTGGTGCCACCGGTGGGCGGGACGGCGACCATGTCGGGCAGCCACTTGGTGGCCGAGACCAGCGCGAGCAGGCCGGCGGCGAACGGGTCGCCGGCCAGCCATTCGTGGAAACCGGGACGGTGCGCGGTGTGCCAGCTCTTCAGCCATGGCTCCGGCGCCGGCCGGTGCAGCGCGATCAGCGAGCCCAGCGTCTCGGCGAGCGGGGACAGCGCGAACCGGCAGCGGGCCAGCGCGGTGGGGGACAGTCTCAGCAGAGTCATCGTTACGCCTTTCGCCGCAAGGTTAGCGGCCGGCCCGGCGCGGCCGGAATGCTCCCGTGGTGCTGTTCACCCCTTCCTTCCGCGCCTTCTACCTAGGCCGCCTGGTGTCGCTCGCCGGCGGCGCGATGACCCCGATCGCGCTCGCCTTCGCCGTGCTCGACGCCAGCGGTCGGCCCTCCGACCTCGGCATCGTGCTGGCCTGCCAGTTGGTGCCGCACCTGGCCCTGCTGCTGGTCGGCGGCGTCGTCGCGGACCGGCTGCCCCGCCGCGCCGTTCTCGTCGTGGCCAACCTGGGCGCGGGCCTGACCCAGGGCGGGATCGCGCTCGTGCTGATCACCGGCGGCTACCGGCTCTGGTTGGTGGCGGGGCTGGCGCTGCTGGCCGGTGGGTTGGAGGCGTTCACGTCGCCCGCGTTGCGCGGCATCGTGCCGGAGCTGGTCGGCTCCGACCAGCTGCAACGGGCCAACTCGTTGTTGTCGGCGACCCGCAGCGCGGTGCTGATCGTCGGCCCTACGGTCGCGGGCCTGGTGGTGGTCGCGGCCGGGGGCGGCTGGGCGATCGCCGTCGACGCGGTCAGCTTCGTCGCGGCGGCCGCCTTCCTGTCGCGGCTGCCCCGGGTCGCACCGGCGCCGGCGGCCGGGGCCGGACTGCTGCACGACATCCGCGACGGCTGGCGGGTGTTCGTCGCGATCCCGTGGGTGTGGCCGGTCGCGCTCGCGTACGCGGTGATCAACCTGGTCAACGTCGGTCCCTGGCAGATCCTCGGGCCTTCGCTGACCCAGCAGCGCTCCGGCGAGGCCGCCTGGGGCATGGTGCTCAGCGTGCGGGCCGTCGGGCTGCTGGTGATGAGTGCCGTGATGTACAAGCTGGCGCTGCGCCGCCCGCTGCGCTTCGGCCGGCTGGCCGGCGCGCTCGGCGCCTGCTCGCTGCTGGCGCTGGGGCTCGGCCTGCACCCGGTCGCCCTGGCTGCCTGCGCGTTCCTCGGCGGGGTGGGCTTCGCCGCGTCGGGGATCACCTGGGAGAGCGCGGTGCAGCAGCATGTGCCGTCGGCCCACCTCGGCCGGGTCTCGTCGATCGACGACCTGCTGTCGTTCGCGGCGATCCCGGCCGGTCAGCTCCTGGTCGGCCCGGCCGCGGCCGCCTGGGGCGGGGCGAAGGTGGCGCTCTGCTGCGGTGTGGCGTTCGTGGTGGCGGCGCTGGCGCCGCTGGGCGTACGGGCGGTCCGCACGTTGGCGGCGACCTGAGCGCGCCCGTTACGGCATCAGGTCGCGGAGGGTGGCGATGTCCGTCGCGTGGCCCTCGTGGGCCTTGCCGGACGGGGTCTCGACGATGACCGGAAGGCCCTCGGTCGACGGGTGCCGGAGCAGCTCAGCGAAGGCCGCGGTGCCGATCGTGCCCTTGCCGATCGTCTCGTGCCGGTCCCGCAGCGAGCCGCAGGTGTCCTTCGAGTCGTTGGCGTGCAGCAGCTTGAGCCGGCCGGCACCGACCGTCGCGGTCAGCAGGTCCAGCGTCGCCGTCATCCCGCCGGGCGCGGCCAGGTCGTGGCCCGCCGCCCAGGCGTGGCAGGTGTCGAAGCACACCCCGAGGCGGGGGTGCTGGTCGACGGCGTCGAAGTACTCCGCCAGGTGCTCGACCCGTGACGCCAGCGACCGGCCGCCACCGGCGCTCGGCTCGACCAGCAGCAGCGGTCCGTCCTGGTCGAGCAGCGGCAGCAACGCCTCGCGGACCTGCTTGAGCGCGGCGTCGTAGTGCGCCGGGTCCACCGAGCTGCCGGCGTGGAAGACCACCGCGCGGGCACCGATCGCCGCGCCCCGGGTCAGCGCGTGCGCCAGCGTCGCCGTGGAACGCTCGACCGTCTCCGGCGTGGGTGAGCCGAGGTTGACCAGCAGCGACGCGTGCACGTAGACCGGCACGCCGCGCTCCTCGCAGCCGGCCCGGAACAGCGCGTCCTGGTCCGGGTTGCCGGGCGGCAGCGCCCAACCGCGCGAGTTGGACACGTAGACCTGGGCGGCCTCGGAGCCGGCCGCGTCGAGGTAGGGCAGCGCGGTCTTCGCGATGCCCCCACCCGTCGGCGTGTGCGAGCCGATCACTGACAAAAGAGGACGACCTGGCTCTGCGGTTCGACCGGCGTGTTCTCGTTCGGCTGTTGCGCGAACACCGTGCCGTTGGGGTTGAGCTGCGGGTTGGGCGTCAGGCCCATCCCTTGCACCTGCTGCACCGCCTGCTGGCAGGGCAGGCCGATCAGCCGGGGCACGACCACCTGCGGCGGGCCCTCGCTGACCTCCAGCTCGATCTTCGCGCCCGGCTCGACCCCGGCGCCGTCGCTGGGCGTCTGCTTGGTGACGGTGTCGCGAGGCTGGTCGGATTTCTTGTACGAGATCAGCGGTTCCAGGCCGAGCGCAATCAGCTCGTTGCGGGCGTCGTTGAGGTTCTTGCCTACCACGCGCGGCACCGACAGCGGCGCCGTGCCCTTGCTGACGAACACGGTGACCTTGTCGCCGGGCTTGGTCTCGGTGTCCGCCGCCGGGTCGGTCGCGACCACGGTGCCCTTGGGCAGGTTGTCGTCGTAGCGGTCGGGGCCCTTGACGATCTGGAGCTTGCGCTCCTCGAGCTCGGCGGTGGCCAGTTGGAGCGTCATGCCGGCCACGTCCGGGACGGTGTAGCGCTCGGCGCCCAGCGAGAGCACCAGGGTGATCGTGCCGCCCTTGAGGATCCGGCCGGCCGCCGCGGGTTGCTGGCTGAGCACGACGTCCTTGTCGACCTTCTCGTCGAACTGGGCCTCGCCGTAGGCGATCGTGAAGCCGCCCCGCGTCGCTTGCTGCTCGGCGGCGGCCTTGGTCATCGAGGCGAGCTGCGGGGCGACCGTGTAGCGGCCCATGCCCCACCACCAGCCGCTGATCGCGAAGACGAGGCCGAGCACCACGATCGAGGCGGCCACCGCCATCCGGCCGCGCGGGTTCGCCATCACCGTGCGGTAGCGCTCGCCGAGCTTCGACCGCAGGCCCGGGGCGCTGTCGTCGTCGTAGTCGTCGTACGCGGGCTCGGGTGCCCGGCGCCGGCCGCTGGGCGGCGGCTCGGCCTGGCCGGGCAGGCGCGACCAGGTGGGCCGCGCCGGCTCCGCGGTGGGCGCGGTGACCCGGGGGATCGTCACGGTACGCGCGGACACCTGCCGCAGCACGGCGGTGTTGGCGTTGGCCGTGCCGAGGTCGTCGCGGGCGGTCTGCACCTCGGAGAGGAACGCGCCGGCGTCGGTCGGCCGGCCCTGCGGGTCACGCCGGGTGGCCCGGGCGACCAGCTCGTCGACGACCGCAGGGATGCCCGGCACGAGCGTCGAGGGCGCCGGGACGTCGCGGTCGACGTGCTGCCAGGCGACCTCGACCGGCTGGGCGCCGTCGTACGGGACCCGGCCGGTGAGCATCTCGAACAGCACGATGCCGGCGGAGTAGACGTCGCTGCGCGGGTCGGCGCGGCCGTCGGTGACGAGCTCCGGCGCGACGTAGGCCACGGTCGCCATCAACTGGCCGCCGTCGCCGTCGGTGGCGCTGGCCTCGACGGCGCGGGCCAGGCCGAAGTCGGCCACCTTGACCACGCTGTCGATCAGGTTGCCCGGCCCGCCGCTGGGTGCCTCGGCGACGAGCACGTTCTCCGGCTTGACGTCACGGTGCACCAGGCCGGCGCGGTGGGCGGCGGAGATCGCGGCGAGCATCTGCTCGAGGATCGCCAGCGCCTCGCCCGGGTTGAGCCGTCGCCGCTGGGCCAGCACCTCGCGCAGGGTGTGGCCGCGCACGAACTCCATGACAAGGTACGGAAGCCCGGCGTGGCGGCCCTGGTCGTAGACCGCGACCACGTTCGGGTGAGTGAGCCGGGCGATCGTCTTGGCCTCGTCGGTGAACCGTTCGAGGAACTCCGGATCGCGCGCCTGCGTCGGATGAATGATCTTCAGGGCGACCGTGCGCTCGAGGCGTTCGTCGGTCGCGGTGTAGACGGTGGCCATGCCGCCACGGGCCACCCGGCCACGGATGCGGTACCGCCCGTCGACCAGTGTGCCCAATAGCGAGTCAGCCACCTGGATGTCCATCGGCAGGCAGTCTATGTGCCCGCCCGGGCGGGGCGACACAGCCGTGCCGGCAAAGTCACCGGTAACCCCGCAATCAGGGGTTTTCGTCCTGGTCATGGCGGTGATGCCGGTGACGCTTCCGACCCTCGTCCGTGGGTTCGTCGTCCGGGCCGGACGCGCTCGGCGTCGGGCTGGGTGACGCGGACGGCTCTTCGGTCGGTTCGGGGGTCGGTGTCGGGCTGGGGCTCGGCGCCGGCGGGTCGACCTGTGGCGGGGCGTCGTCGGAGTCTTCGGGCACCGGTGCGCCCTTCGGCGGCACCGGCTCCGCGGCGGGTCCGTCGCCGCCCGGGACACCGTCGTGCGTATCCCATGAACCAGCGCCACCGGCCGAGGCCGCGCGGCCGGCCACGGTCAGTGGCCCACCCTGGCGTGCGATCCGCACGGTCCGCTCCGGCCGTGCCTCCGCCGCGGCGGCGGGGCGTTGGCCGGTGCCCTCGCCGACAGCCACGACGGACGCCGGCGTCTCGCCCTGGCCGGTGGTGTCCGTCGCCAGCAGCGCGCCCAGACCGTTGACGACCGCGAAGTAGGTGCCGACCGCACCGACCAGGCTGGCCAGGGCGAACCCGCCGGTGGCCCGCAGCCGGCGCGGTGGCCGGGCCTGCTCAGGGAAGATGAGCTCCGTGGTCTCTTCGCCGTCCTTGCGGCGCGACCGCGCCCGGGTCAGGTCGTACTGGACCGACCGCCACGCGCCCTCGAGCTCCTTGCGCACGCCCCGCCAGGTGGTCACGAGAGTTCCTTCCGAATGATCGGCCGGTACGGCCATACCCCGTACCGGGTGGTTCGGTGGTGTCACGCCATGTCGACGTGGCAATGTGAGCGGGTGACCGAAACCGTTCCCGCTCAGTGGCTGCCGTTGCCCGACGTGGCGGAGCGCCTCGAAGTGTCGATCAGCAAGGTGCACCAGATGGTCCGCGACGGCTCGCTGCTCGCGGTCCGCCGCGACGGCGTCCTCCGGGTGCCGGCCGAGCTGGTGGCGAATCGCACCGTGCTCAAGCACCTGCCTGGCGTCATCACGTTGCTGCACGACGCTGGGTACAACGACGAAGACTGCTTGCGGTGGCTCTACGCGCCCGACGAGACGTTGCCGGGCTATCCCGCGGCTGCCCTCGGCGGTGACAAGGCGACCGAGGTGAAGCGCCGAGCCCAGGCGTTGGGCTTCTAGGCTTTGCGCCTCGTCTACCTGGCGGTCCTGGCGGGCTGCCTGGCCGGTGCCCTGTGGCTGGAACCGACCCTGCGGGTCAACGTCCTGCGCCGCTGGCGCCGTCTGCTGTTGACCCTGGTGCCGGTGATGGCGGTGTTCGCGGCCTGGGACATCGCCGCGATCGCCGCCGGCCACTGGTCGTTCGACCCTCGTCAGACGACCGGTGTCCTGCTGCCCGGCGGCCTGCCGCTGGACGAGCTGCTGTTCTTCCTCGTCGTGCCGCTGTGCGCCATCCTCGGCTTCGAGGCGGTCCGCGCAGTGACGCGGCTGCCGGCGGGTGACGAGTGACCTACACGACGGCGGCGCTGCTCGGCGCACTCCTCGCGCTGGCGTTGGACCTGCTGGTGCTGCGGACCCGCCTCGTCCGCCGGCGGGTGTTCTGGACCACGTACCCGATCATCGTGTTCTTCCAGCTCTTGTCCAACGGGGTGCTGACGGGGCGCGACATCGTCCGCTACGACCCGGCCGCGATCGTCGGGGTGCGGCTCGTGTACGCGCCGGTCGAGGACCTGGTCTTCGGGTTCGCGTTGGTGTTGTCGACGTTGTCGCTGTGGGTGTGGTGGGGGCGTCAGGGCGTTCAGCGGGAGCCGTCGGCGGGGACCGGGTCGTCGTGGTTGTTGCGGTGGTTGCGGAAGCGGTAGGCCAGGGCGGCGACGATCGCTACGTCGAGGATGGCTCCGGGGAGTTTGGTCAGTACCGGCAGGCCCAGGCCGTTCGGAAGAGTCAGCACGGTGACCGCGATGGCGGCGGTCGCGAGGGCTGTTCTGGTTCGGCCCGGTGGGGTGGCGCAGGCGAGGACGGCCAGCGGGACCAGGGCGTACCAGGGGTAGAACACCGGCAGCAGGACCGCGGCCGCGACGAGCGCCCATCCGCACGCGGCGACCACGTCTCGGCGGCGTTTTGCCTCGTCGGTGTCTGGGTGATCTGGCGAGGTTTCTGGTTCAGCGCGTGAGATGACCCGGCTGGATCCGGTGACGGGCTCGTCGTCAGCGGCCGCGTCGGGTCCGCCTCCGGCGGGTGTGGTGGCCGGCTCGCGGTTGGCGGTCCCTGGCTGCGACAGGACTCCGGCGGATTCCGCGCCAGCGCTGCCTGGGGTGGGGAGTGCGTTGGCCGGGTGGAGCGCGAGTGTGGCGCGGAGTGCGCGCCAGCAGAGGGCGAGGCCGATGACGGCGAGCGCGACGATGCCGCCGGCGCGGGCGACGTCGATCGTCGTGTCGACGGCGCCCGGGTAGCCCGCCGCGCGGAACACGTAGCCGGCCGCCATGCCGATGCCTGTCGGCAACGACGTCCACTGCACGAGGCTGCCGGTGTCGGAGAGCGCGCCGATCCAGCCGAGATCGAGCCCGGTGGCCAGGGTGGCGGCGGTGAACACGAGCGCGCCCGTGCCGGTCACGGTGAGCCCGGCCTGCGCGATGGTGGCCCAGGCGGGGGTGTTGCGGCGTAGCCGCCAACCGGCGACCAGGAGGATGACGAAGGGGAGGGCGAGGATCGCGGTGACCTTGACCCCGACCGCGAGCCCGAGGAAGGCGCCGGCCCCGACGGCCGAGCCCCACGACAATGCCCGGTCGGCCAGGAACGAGATCCCCGCCGCGTTGGAGGCATAGTTCGGCGAGGGCGCATCACCTGTTGACGTGTGCGGGGAGTGCTCCCCGATTCCCGGATCCGGGATATTTGACCTGGTGGCGACCGGTCCGGAGACCGCGTCGGGTGCACCGCGCGCGGACGTGGCGAGGACCACCGCAGTCGGTCGGCGAGACGCGACGGCTGGCACGGCGACCGCCAGCGCGGCGACGATCAGACCGGCCATGAGGGCGTCGTTGTGCGCGCCGGAGACGAGGTGGACCGCGACGAGCGGCGAGAGCAGCCCGAGCCAACGTGCGGACGCCGGCCGTACGCCGACGGCGTTGGCCAGCCGGCCGGCGTACACGGCGATCAACACGCCACCGACCAGCGCGACGAGCCGGAGCAGGGTGACGGTCACCAGCAGTTGGTGGTCCGCCGATCCGCCCACGACGCGGGCGACGGCAGCGGCGGCACCGGAGAGCGCGATGCCGACCGGTCCGTAGGGTGCCGGCGTGTGCTGCCACAGGTCCGGCACCGCGCTCGACCAGAGGCATCCACCGTCGGCCGCACCGACCGCGTACGGGTCCAGCCCCGATCGCCAGATCTCGCCCTGGCAGGCGTAGGAGTAGACGTCGCGGCTGGCCAGGGGCGGTGCGAGCAGCAAAGGCACGGCCCAGAGCGCAGCCGTGGTGACCAACCAGCGGCTGCTGACGCCGCCCAACCGCGAGCCGAGCCGCCACCAGGCGCCGGACAGGATCGCCAGCCCGACCACCCACGCGGCGAGGCCCCACCAGAAGCCGGCGCCGGGCGTGCCTGGACCGCGCAGGCCCAGACCGGGATCCCGCCCCGGCAATGCCCCCGCTCCATATGCCCCGGCGGCGACAACGGCGACCCCGACAAGCCCGGTGACGCGCAGACCCCACGGGCTGTCCAGGCCACGCACGCCATCGATGATCCCACGCCGGTCGCGGACCGCAACGGCGCTGGCCTCCACGGACGCGGGCCAGCGGGTCGGCCGCGGTGTTCCGTGGGTCAGTCGGTGCGGGTGGTGGCGGCGTGGGCGAGGTCGATCAACGCCGCTCGGGCTTCGCCGTCGATCGGTGCCGACTCGATCGCCGTCAGCGCCGAATCGAGCAACGCGCTGATTCGCCGCTCGGTCCGTTCGGCGGCGCCGCTGGCCACGATCACCTCGCGGAGGTGGGCGATGCCGGCCGCGTCGAGGTCCGGTGAGCCGAGCAGGCGCTGCAGGTCACTTCGGCCGGCCTCGTCGGCCGTTTCGAGCGTGGCCGCCACCAGGAAGGTGCGCTTGCCCTCGCGGAGGTCGTCGCCCGCCGGTTTGCCGGTCAACGCCGGGTCGCCGAACACACCCAGGAGGTCGTCGCGCAGTTGGAAGGCCTCGCCGAGCGGCAACCCATAGCCGGAGTAGGCGGTCCCGACCTCCGCGGGTGCCGCGGCCAGGGCGGCGCCGAGCAGCAGCGGTCGCTCGACCGTGTACTTCGCCGACTTCAGGCGCGCGACCTTGCCGGCGCGCTCGACGGACGTGTCGCCGGTCGCCTGGGTCAGGACGTCCAGGTACTGGCCGATCGTCACCTCCGTGCGCATCTCGTCGAAG
This sequence comes from Asanoa ishikariensis, assembly GCF_900107455.1. Lineage (GTDB taxonomy): Bacteria > Actinomycetota > Actinomycetes > Mycobacteriales > Micromonosporaceae > Asanoa > Asanoa ishikariensis. The sequence continues at coordinate 2,685,015 of NZ_FNQB01000001.1, forward strand.
ACCGGGCGGGCACGGGAGAGCGCCGCCGGGTCGAGGCCGCCCGCGTGCAACAGCTCGTCGGACCACACCAGGCAGAGGTCGCCGAGCAGCACGGCGGCGGAGTCGCCGAAGCCGTCGGCGTCGCCGGTCCAGCCGTGGGCCCGGTGCCGGGTCGCGAACCGGCGGTGCACCGCCGGCTCACCACGCCGGGTGTCGGAGCGGTCGATCAGGTCGTCGTGGATCAACGCGCTGGCCTGGACCAGCTCCAGCGCCGCCAGGGCGGTGACGACCTGGTCGGAGTCGTTGCCGCCGGCACCGCGGAACCCCCAGTAGCCGAATGCCGGCCGCAGCCGCTTGCCGCCGCGCAGGACGAAGGCCTCGATCGCGTCGGCAACGGGCGCCAGGGCGCTGTCGACCTCGGCCATCCACGCCCGCCGGTCGGCCAGGAACCAGGCCAACGACTTGTCGACCCGCTGCCGCAGGCCGAGCCGGTCGGTAGCGGGCAGGCTCGGGGCGGCGATCGGCCAGCCTGAATCGGCGGGAACCGCGCCGGCGGCGTCGGAAGGGCTCGTCGGCTCGGTCACGCCACGACGCTAGGGTCAATCCGCCTGAACGACAACCGCAGCGGTCTCCGGCGACCGGCAGATCACCGCCGCAGCCGTCCGGCGGACCGCGACCGAGGCCACATCCAGGGCGCGGCCGAGCCCGGTGCGCCCCCCGACCAGCGCCCAGGTCACGCCGCCGGGCGGCCGGACCGCACGACCCGTCAGTCATCGCCGGCCGCCCGATGACCCCCGACCGGCTCGTCGCACAGCGGCCGTGGCAGGTAGGGCCGCGCCGCCACCAACAGGTCGGCATAGTCACGCGCGGCGGGCAGCCGGGCATGCGGAGCGATCCGGTCCCCGAAGGCGGTGAGCAGGTCGAGGGCCCGCGTCGACCCCGAGCGGATCGTGTCGAGCACCGCCGCACCGGCCACCAGCAACGCGCCCTCGGCCTCGCCCGCGTCGAGCCGCGCCCGGGCCAGCCAGGCCTTGTCCAGCGCGGCGGTGCGCGGCTGACCGGAGCGCGCCGCCGCCCTCGACAGCAACGGAAGCGCGCGGGCGGGCCGGCCGAGCGCGACCAGGCACCGACCGGCGAGCGCGTCGAGCTCGCCCTCGTCGAGCCAGTAGAGCCAGGGCGGGTCGTGCTCCGCCGCCCGCCGCTCGGTGGCCCGCTGCGCCGCGACGAGCGCGGCCTCGGCGGCACCGCGCAACCCGGCCGCCGCCGCCGCGAACGCGATCCGGTGCAGCAGCAGCGCCCGCCCCGACGCCGACAGCGCCCGCCGCGACCCCGCGTAGGCGGTGCGCGCCAGGAGCAACGCCGGCGCCGGGTCGCCGGAACCGGCGAGCAGGTGGCTGGCCGAGCCCAGCACGTGGCCGGCGAGCGGCCGGTCACCCGCGGCGGCCGCCGCGCCCAGCGCCGCCCGATAGGCGGACAGCGCGCCCAACGGATCGCCCGCGTCGGCCAGCGTCCACCCACGGAGCTGGGCGACCTCGGCCCGCAGCCGCGCCGCCCTGCGGGTCAGGGTGGCACCGGTCGGCGGCGTCGTGGCCCGGGCGGTGGCCGCCACGAGCCGGTGCACGGCAGCGGCCAGGTCGGCCCCGCCGAGCACGTCGTCGAGCCGGCGAGCCGCGACCAGCCGGGCGGTCACCTCGGTCACGGTCGGCCGCTCGCACCAGCCGGCGGCCGGGGGAGCGGACCGCGGCGGACCGATCAGCGCCGGCGGGTCGCCGGCCAGCCAGGTGTGCGCGAGCCCGAGCAGGTCGAGCCCGACCCGGTCGCGGCTCTCCGGCCGCCCGGGGCCGGCCCGCCCGGGCGCGACCAGGCGGTGGCGCAGCCGGCTGCGCTCCGCCGCGGCCGCGAGGCCGTCGACCGGTGTGTCGAGCACGGCGGCGAGCCAACCGAGCCAGAAGTCGGCCGGCAGCCGGTCCTCGCGTTCCCAGCGGCTGACCTCGTGCCGGGTCACGGTCGGGCTGCCGGAGGCGGCGCAGAGCTGCTCGGCCAGCCGGAGCTGGCTCCAGCCCCGGCGTAACCGAAGCTGAGCCAGGTAGGGACCGAACGGCGGACGCGGACCGGCCGCGTCGAACGGGTGCGGTGGCGACGCGGACATCATGGACCCTCCCCGAAGCAGCGGTGCACGCCTGTGGCCCCCGGATGCCGCGAACGGCACCCCACGCGCCGACCAACGGACCATGGGGACGGCCCGCGGCGCGTAGAACATATGTACCCCTCGGGTGCGACGTTTTCCCGTCCCCATCCCACTGGCAGCGCCGTCACCAGCGCGAACGCGTGTTATCCACAGGCGCCCGGTGCGCCGACCCGCCGAGCCGCCCAGCCGGTACGCTCGACCCGTGGCGCTCGGACTCCCCTCGATCCTTCCGGGATCGCAACCATCGATCGGTGACCTGATCCGCGAGGCAGGCCCGACCTTCTCGTTCGAGTTCTTCCCGCCCAAAACACCTGAGGGCGAGGTGCAGCTGTGGCGGGCGATCCGTGAGCTCGAACCACTACACCCGTCCTTCGTCTCGATCACCTACGGCGCGGGCGGCACCACCCGCGACACCACCGTCTCGGTCACCGAGCGGGTCGCGACCGAGACCACGCTCCTGCCGATGGCCCACCTGACCGCCGTCAACCACTCGGTCGCCGAGCTACGCAACGTGATCGGCCGGCTGGCCGCGGCCGGCATCCGCAACATCCTCGCGGTGCGCGGCGACCCGCCCGGCAACCCCAACGGTGAGTGGGTGCGCCACCCGGAGGGCGTCGACTACGCCGAAGATCTGGTCAAGATCATTCGCGAGTCCGGTGACTTCTGCGTCGGCGTCGCGGCCTTCCCCTACAAGCACCCGCGTTCGTCCGACATCGCCAGCGACACCGACTACTTCATCCAGAAGTGCCGCGCCGGCGCCGACTTCGCGATCACCCAGATGTTCTTCGACGGCGACGACTACCTACGCCTCCGCGACCGGGTGGCCGCCGCCGGCTGCGACACCGCGATCCTGCCCGGCGTCATGCCGGTGACCCGGATGAGCACGATCGCCCGCTCCGAGCAACTGTCGGGTGCGCCGTTCCCGCCGGCGTTGGCGGAGCAGTTCGCGCGAGTCGGCGACGACCCCGAGGCGGTGCGCAAGCTCGGCATCGAGCAGGCCAGCGAGATGTGTGCCCGGCTGCTCGAGGAGGGCGTGCCCGGCATCCACTTCATCACCCTCAACCGGTCGACGGCGACCCGCGAGGTATGGCAGCACCTACGGGTCGACGCGGGCGTGTGACCTCGACCGCCGATGGACGGTTGAGCTGACGTGGGCACACGGCTGGGTTGGCACGAATACGCGTCCCGATGGGCGGCACTGCACGGCGGCTTCGACCCGAGACAGGCGGGCGCGGTCGTCCGAGGCTGGATCCGTCTCTCCTACGAGATCGGCTCCCGCCTAGGCCGCCTGCGGATCTCCCCGACGGCGGTCACGGTAGTCGGCCTGGGCCTCTGCGCGGCCACCCCGATCGCCGCCACCCGAGCCCCGTCGGGCCTGGTGACGGCCGCGATCCTGGTCCTGCTGGCAGCCGTCGCCGACAGCGTCGACGGCGCGGTGGCCGTAGCCTCCGACCGCACCACCCGCCTGGGCTACGTCTACGACTCGGTCGCCGACCGCCTGGGCGAGATCTTCTGGCTGACCGCCTTCTGGGTAGCCGGCGCCCCCGCACCCCTGGTCGTCACCGCCGGCGCGCTGTCCTGGCTGCACGAATACATCAGGGCCCGGGCCACAGCCGCCGGCATGAGCGAGATCGGCACGGTCACCGTCGGCGAACGCCCGAGCCGCGTCAGCGTCACCACGGTCGCCTTCCTGGCAGCGGCGGCCGCCGGCACCCTCGACCGCGACCTGACCCCAGGCACCCTGACCGTCTTCCTGGCGATCTGGATCCTCCTGGCGACCTTCGGCCTCGCCCAACTCCTCCGCGCGGTCCGCCGCCTCCTGCGCTGAGACCCGAAGAGCCGAACAGATCCAAGCTGGACTCGGGTCCGTCGGGGGCACGACCGTCGCTCCCGCCAGGGACCGCTCGCTCCGCGTCACTGCCAGGTCCGCGCTGAACACCCGACCTGGCTGCGCTGACGCAGGCCCTGTCCAGGCGCGAGGTCGCCGAGCGACTCGGCGCGGGACTGCCTGACCTCGGCCGGAACAACCCGGTCGTGCCCCGTCGTCGGGGTCTGACCCGGTCGCCCGCCTGACCGCCAAGGAAGCGGGTTCGGCGTCAGGTCAGGCCGGCGCGGCGGAGGATGTCGACGATGACCGTTGACTTCTGGCTCGCGTACTCGGCCATGTAGGTCACGCCTGACCTCGCGATGCGGCGCTTTTCCTCCGCGTAGCGGGCGCGGTCTTCGGGATGGTCGCGCAGCCAGTCGCGCAGGATCAGGTGGCGTAGGTGTTCGTCGCAGTCGGGTGGGAAGACGTGCACGTTGGTCATCGGGTCGAAGCCGTGCAGCAGCCGGTGTTCGTACCAGTCCGGCTCGCGGATCCGCAGCACGTAGCCCGCCGCCTCCAGCGCCGGTAGATACGCGGCTTCCGCCCGCGGATCCTCGATGATCACGTCGATGTCGATGCGGAACTTGGCCGCCATCCCTGGCACCGCGGTCGAACCCACATGCGCCACCGCCAGCGCTGTCGGGCCGAGCGCGCCGCGGATCCGGTCGGCGTGCCGGGCGTACAGCGCAGGCCAGGACGGGTCGTACGCCACGATCTCGATCGGGCCCGGCAGTCGCGGCGGCTCGCCGACATTCCGGGAACGCAGCCATTCCTCCGTGACCGGGGGCTCGGGCTTGGGCAGCGGCGGCAGGCGCATCGCGGTCACGCCGGACCGATCTGTTCCGCGACGATGCGGGCCGACAGTGCGACCATCGGCAGCCCGCCGCCCGGGTGGGTCGAGCCGCCCACCAGGAACAACCCGGGCACCGGGCCGCGGTTGGCCGGCCGCAGCAACCCGCCGGCGGTGCCGTAGATCGCCCCACCGGGGGCCGCGGCGGAGGCCTCGAGCGAGGCCGGCGTCAGCACCTCCCGGAACAGCACCCGGTCGCGGACGTCGACGCCGCGCGCGGCGAGCACCGACAACACCCGGTCGGCGTACGCGGACGCCAGCCCCGGCCGGTTCCAGTCGACCGCACCGCGGCCGACACCGTGTCGCGGCGCGTTGACCAGCACGAACCATGCCTCGTGGCCGGGCGGGTGAACCGAAGGGTCGTCGGCGACCGTGACGAACACCGCCGGGTCCGGGGCGGGCCGCCCACCGAACACCGCGTCGAACTCGGCGTCGTAGTCGGCCGGGAAGAACACCGTGTGGTGAGCCAGCGCGGGGGTGCGGCCCGCGACGCCCAGCAGCAGCACGAAACCCGCCAGGCTGCGGTCGCTCAGCCGGGCCAACCGGCGCGGCGTCGGCAGCAGGTCCCGGTACAGGGTCAAAGCGTCCACGTTGGACACCACCACGTCGGCCGGTACGAAGGTCGTGCCCACCCGCACCCCGGTCACCCGGCCGCCGCCCGTCGCGATCCCGGTCACCGTCGTCCCCGTGTGCACCGACACGCCCAGCGCGACACACCGTTCGAGCAGCGCGTCGCCCAGTGCCCCGAGCCCGCCCGGCAGGTACCAACCCCCGAACGACAGCTCCGCGTACGGCACCGCCGCCAGCGCGGCCGGAGCCCGGCGGGGGTCCGCTCCGGTGTAGGTCGCGTACCGGTCCAGCAGCATCCGCAGCCGAGGATCCCGCAGCCGCCGCCGGCCCAGGCCGCGCAACGACTGGCCCGGGGCCACCGCCGCCAGGTCGCCGAGCCGCCACGCCAGCCCGGCCAGCGCGGTCGGCGAGTCGACCGGGCGGCGCAGGATGTCGCGCCACGACGCGTCCCAGACCCGGCCGGCCCGGCGCCACAGCCCCTGCCAGTCCGCCGCGGCCTCGGTGCCGAGCGCGGCCGCGATCCGGTCGGCGAACTCGGCCGGGTCGGCGCACGAGTCGAGCACCGTGCCGTCGGCGAACACGTGCCGGACCACCGGGTTCAGCGGCACCAGCGACGGGGTCACCCCGCCGAGGTCGGCGAACAGCTCGTCGAACACCTGCGGCAGGGTCAGCAGGCTCGGCCCGGTGTCGAACCGATAGGTGCCCTCCGGCCGCTCCACCACCCGGCGGCCGAGCTTGCCACCGACCACCGTGGACCGCTCGTACACGGTGACCTGATGTCCGGCAGCGGCCAGCCGCGCCGCACAGGCCAGCCCGCCCACGCCGGCGCCGACCACGACGACCTCAGCCACGCGCGCCTCCCCGGATCACAGCACCACCGGCCGGTCCCGCCACCGCAGCGCGCCGGCCCGCCGCAGCCGGAACGAACGGACCACCAACCAGCCGAACAGCAGCACCGAGACCGGCTGCGCCAGCGCGTCCGGCCACCACCGCCCGCCCGTGGCGGCCGCGCTCGCGACCCGGCCCAGCACTCCCAGTGCATATCCGATGCAACCAGCCAAAACCAACAGGGCAGAGGACGACGCCAACCCAGCGACAGTCAACAACACGGGTACGACGTAAACGAGCAGAAGCAGCCCCACCACGGCCGAAGCACCGAACGCGGAGCCGAACGACGCCCACAGCGACTTCGTGTAGCCGGCGGCCAACTCGCCCCACGACCCGTACATCCGGCATGCCGCGACCCGCGAACCGTCGGCCAGCGCGATCCGCCCGCCGGACCGTTTGACGGCCCGGGCCAGCTCGATGTCCTCCAACACCGACGACCGCACGCCCGCGTGCCCGCCGGCGGTCCGATAAGCCGAACGATCCACCACCAGGAACTGCCCACCCGCCGCGGCCAGCGACGGTCGGGCCGAGCGCTCCAGAGCCCGCAGCGGCAGGAACGTCAGCCACGACCACTGCAACAGCGGCTGCACGAGCCGCTCACCCCACGACCCCACGACGATGCGGGGGTACGGCGACAGCAGCCCGACGCCGGCCGAGCGCAGCAACGCCGCCGCACCCGCCACCGCACCGGGCTCCAGCACCACGTCGGCGTCGACGAACGCCAACACCGCGGCGGAAGGGTCGGCGGCGTCGGCGAGCTGTTGGCAGGCGTGTGGCTTGCCGAGCCAGCCCGGCGGCAGCGGCGCCCCGGTGAGCAGCCGGACCCGCGGGTCGTCGCCGGCCACCGCGCGTACCAAGTCGGCGGTGCCGTCGGTCGAGCCGTCGTCGAGGACCAGGATGGCCAGTTCGGGCACGCCTCGCTGGCCCAGCAGTGACCGCAGGCACGGCTCCACCCGGGCCGCCTCGTCGCGCACCGGGAGCAGCACCGCGACCGGCTCCGGGAAGTCCACCGCGACGGGGCGCCGCAGCAGCCTGGCGTTCACCACGGCATGCAGCGCCAGGACCCCGGCCAACGCGGCCGGCAGCCAGGCGAGCGCGCTCACCCGCGTACCCGAAGAGAAATGGCGAGCGGAAGCGCGACCAGGCCCATGCCCAGGGCGCCCCAGCCGGCCGACGCGGGCAGCCCGAGGAAGGCGGCGTGCGCCAGGATGCTGGAGAGATAGGTCCACAGGTAGAGCGCGTACATCGGCGCGTCCCGCCCAGGGACGATCGCGGTCGGGCCGGCCAGCCCGTTGAACACGGTCATCATCAGCACCGCGACGACCAGCCAGCCGGCGTAGTTGCCCAGCGGCACGTCCGGCACCCCGGGCAGGCTCGGCGACGCGTTGGACCAGGTCCAGTAGCCCTCGGCGACCATCTGGGGATCGAGGAACAGGTCCCACGCGGCGAGACCGACGCCGGCCACCCCGACCCGCAGCACGGGGTGCCGGACCAGCCGCACCGCCGCGAGCCAGGCCGGCCACGCCATCCACGTCCAGGCCAACGGGATCACCCACGGCACACCGGCGATCTTCGGACCGAGCGCTCCGGAGTACGTGTAGTCGCCGAACGGCACGCCGCTCGCCACTCCCGCCGCCTCCACGAAGAGCCCGCCACCGGTGGTGACCAGCACCAGCACGGTTGCGACCCGTGGGCCGCGGGTCAGCGCGGCGTGCCCGACCGACAGCAGGTAGCCGAGGACGACCGTCGTGACGGTGACCGCGGCGCGGGCACCACCGTCGGTCAGCGGATAGCAGATCTGGGCGAGGATCAGCAGACCCAGCCCGTACCAGGGCAGCCTTCGGGTCATTCCCTGGATGGCGCGCGCACCGGCAGGTCGCGGCCGAGCACCGCGAAGGCCCGCTCGTCGCCGGGAAAGCGGAAGTCGCGCAGCACGTCGACGAAGTCGAAGCTGCGGTAGAGCCGCCAGGCGCGGGACCGTTGTTCGTTGGCCTCCGGTGTGGACAGCAGCGTGGTCGCGCCCTGTGCCATCCCGAGCAGCGCGCGGAGCTGGCGGGCTCCCACGCCGTGACCCTGCGCGGCCGGGCGGACGTGCAACTCGACGACCTCGAAGCAGTCGGTCAGCCAACGCTTGCGGTGCTCCTCGCTGAGCGCGGAGCGGACCTGGTCGTGCCACCACTGCCCGGCCCCGGAGACGTAGCCGTAGCCGAAACCGGCGAGCTGTCCTTCGGTGGTCAGCGTGGCGACCGCGCGGAAACCAGAGCGGCGCACGTGCGTGGCGATGATCCCGCGCCGGGCCTCCATCAGCTCCGGCCGGTAACCCATCGCTTCTCCGTAGACGGCCACCACGTCGTCGAGCCGACGTGCCAGATCGTCCGGCTTCCACGGCACCAGCCTCATGCCGGATCGCTCCTTGTCATCTGTTCCCAGCCGAGCACCCTGCGGTCACCCATGATGCCGCATACCGCGAACCGGGCAAAAAGCTCCTCGGCGTACCAGCCGACCTGCGCCGTGCGCGCGATGGCGGCACGATGCTCCGGCTGACGGTACGCGAAGCCGACCAGATCCGTTGTGCTCCGCCACACGGTGACCGTGCCCTGCCAGCCGATCGGTGCCTCGCCGATGCCGAACCGGGCGAGCAGTCCCGGCGCGTCGCGCAGGGTTGCGGCCACCGGGGGGATGGCGCGCCAGAAGGTCGCGGCCCGCGACGGCCTCAGGCGGGCCCGGGTCAGAGCCAGGACCATTCCGTCGGTACGGGTGTGCGGGGCTGCCTCGAACGGTTGGCGGCCGCTCCAGGTGCCGCGGCTGGCGATCGGGGCGAGGTCGATCTGGGCGTGGGCCGTGCTGAGGTCGGTCCAGCTCTGGATGGCTTGTGGCGTTTTGTTTGGTTCGTGTACGAGCAGGGCCGCCCAGCGCGTGGCGTCGACGTCGCCCGGGCCGAAGCCGAGGCCGGTGCCCGTGCCGAGCAGTTTGGCGAAGCGGACGCCGGGGTGGCGGCGGAGCCGGGCGCGGTCGGTCGCCATCCGGGCGAGCACCTGGGGGAGGGCCCGCGGGGGCATCCGCCAGACGTGCAGGGTGACGACCGTGTCCATCGCGCCCAGTCTCCACCGTTCGTGGCCGGGCTGCTTTCTGGGTGGCCCTGGTCTTGGGCGGCCCTGGTCTTGGGTGGCCCCGGTTTCGGGTGGGCCTGGGTCAGGCGACGTCGGTGACGGTGCCGCTGGTCAGTCGCTCGAGCTCGGCCGGGGTGATCGGGAAGACCGCGTGCGGGATGCCGCCGGCGGCCCAGACCTCGGCGAACGCGAACAGAGCGGTGTCGACGAGGGTACGCATGGCGGGCTTGCCAGGGTGGACGGGCGCCACGCCACCGATCGCCTGGCCGGTGTGGTCCCGGACGAAGTCGGGGCTGGCCCGGCGGACCTTCCCGATGCCGTGCTCCTTGGCCACCCGGGCGGTGTCGACCCGGTGTGCGCCGCTGGTCAGCACCAGCAAGGGCGTGCCGTCCGCGTCGAAGACGAGCGAGTTGGCGATCTGGCCGACCTCGACGCCGAGCTGGGCCGCGGCCGCGGCGGCGGTGGGCGCGGCGTCCGCCAGGATCCGGACCTGGCTGGGGCGGCCGGCGGCGTCGCGGGCACCGGCGGCGTCGAGCGCGTCCTGGACGGCGCGGACGTTGGGATGCGGTTGCATCGGGACACGCTCTCATGCCGCGCGGCCCGTGCGCGCCCGGTTTCCGCGAAGTGGCGTTCCCGCTGGTGGGCCGCGTGTTTTCGGCGCTTCGCGGGTGCTGGCGAACATCAGCCGACATCAGCGCGCGGCACGTTGCTTTTTTGTCAGACCCAAGGTGTACTCTTCTTGTAGTTAGAACGCGTGTTCGATTAGCTCGCACACTCGTTCTGGCGGTCCGGTAGGCGCGATTCGCGGCGCGGCTTCCGGAACGTGCGGCTTCGCGGGCCGCACATCAGGCAGGACCGTCGCCCGCCGCCCTCGACCCCCGGGCGGTGGGCGACGGACCAGCCGACCTGCCGGTCGGGTGTGGTGTGGGGAAGCGTCACGCCCGACCGGCAACTAGAACGACCGCTGCGCCTTCCTCCGCTGCGGGGCACGTCCGCGGGTCCTTCCGGGGCCCGTGCACAGGCTGCAAACGCGGAGGAGACAGGTTCATGACGACAGCCCAGGCGCCGACCGTGCCGGCCCACGTGCTGCCGCACCGCACGCCGGCCCAGCTACTCGCGATCGCCCGCAACGGCCTCGCCGAGGCCGCGCAGACCCGTCCCGACGGCCTGCGCTACGCCGCCGCACACCTAGCCGCCCTACGCGCGGCCGCCGCGATGCTCGCGGCCCGGGCCCGCCCCTCGCCGACCCGCCGCAACCGGATCACCAGCGTCTGGGCGCTGCTCGTGATGGTCGCGCCGGAGCTCGACGACTGGGCGACCTACTTCGCCGCCGGTGCGACCAAGCGCGCCGCCGCCGAGGCCGGCATCCCCCGGGTCGTGACCGCCCGCGAGGCCGACGACCTGCTCCGCGCCGCCGAGCAGTTCGTGGCCGTGGTCGAGGTCGCGCTCGGCATCTCCCATCAGCCCTCCCTGGACGGCCTGGCCGCCTAGGCCGGGTCTTGCCGCTCATCGCGGCCTGCGATTGGCCGGCTGCCGCCTGGCGGCGTCCCGGGCATCAACCCGGGTTCCCGGGCCACCACCAGACAACGCCTGGACTCCGTCTCGGCTCACGATGATCGGCCGGACCCGGCTTACCACCGCAACACGGCACAACCAGCACAACCAGCACGACGGGGGTGAGCGCATGGCGGGGCAGATGACGCTGGGATCAGCGGCATTGTCGGGTCTGGTCCGGCCGGCCAGCGCCGCGCCCGACGACGCGCACCGCACGTTGCCGGTGCCGGCCGAGCTGCGCGGGCTGCTGCCCGGGCGCGGCCTGCGCCGGGGCAGCACCGTGGCGGTGGGGACCGGCCCGCGCTCACCCAGCGGCGGCACCTCACTGGTCCACGCACTGATCGCCGAGGCGTCCCGGGCCGGTTCCTGGTGCGCGGTGGTGGGCGTGCCGGCATTCGGCGCGGTCGCGGCCGCCGACGGCGGCGTCGCCCTCGAGCGGTTGGCGCTGGTGCCCAACCCCGGCCCCGAATGGGCCACGGTGGTGGCTGCCCTGATCGACGGCGTCGACGTCGTGGTGCTCGCCGTCCCGACCCAGGGCGCCGTCGCGAGCACGGTCACCGCCCGGCTGGCCGCCCGCGCCCGGCAACGCGGCAGCGTCCTGGTGCCCTACGGCCAATGGGACGGCGCCGACCTCACCCTGCGCGTCACCCGCGGTCGTTGGGAGGGCCTGTCCGCAGGCCGCGGCCGGCTTCGCCGGCGAGAGGTCACCATCGTCGCGCGCGGCCGAGGCGCCGCCACCCAACCCCGCGAGATCACTGTCTGGATGCCGGGCTACCGCCCGCTGACCGGCACCGTCGCGATCGCACCGTTCGAACCCGTCGCCCTGCCAGCCCTGCACGCGGTCCCCGACCCGACCCCACCCGCCGCCGAGCTGCCGGGCCCGCCGTCCGGCGGCGATCAGGGCACTGTGGCGGGTGGCCGGGTTATGGGCAGGGCGCCGGGTTCGTCGCAGGCGAGCGACCGGGGTGTCGCGGCGGATGGCCGGGAGCCGGGCGATCCGCGGGCATCGTCGGGGTCCGGGTTGCCGGCTTCAGCCGAGGTTGAGCGGTCGTCTGGGTCCGTTGGCGGCGACGCGCCGGATCTGCCAGAGGGCCGGCCTGCCGGCGCTGACCCGGACGCGGGGTGGAGTGCGTCGTTGTTCGATCTGGTCGCGACCGGTGACCATGCTGGGCTGCCGAATGACACGGATCCGTCGGTCCGTGGGGAGCAGGATCCGGTCGATGACGAACTTTCGGTGGGCGTCCGGGAGATGGCCGCGACAGGCGGATCACCGCGGGCCGCGCACGACGAGCCGGCCAGCGCCGACTCTGCCGGCGCCGATCCGGCCGAACCGGAGCAACGGCCGCGGCTCAAGCTGGTCGCGGGCGGGGCCCGATGACCGGCCGGCGGGTCGCAGCCACTGGCGCTCCGGGTGCCGCGGGCGAGTCAGCCGCCACGGGCAAGTCGGGTGCCGCGGGCGAGTCGGTCACCACGGGCAAGTCGGGTGCCGCGGGCGAGTCGGCCGCCACGGGCAAGTCGGGTGCCGCGGGCGAGTCGGGGGCCGCGGGCAAGTCTCGCGCTGCGGGCCCGCCGGGTGCGGGGCAGGGCGTGGGTGTCGGGCGGGGTGCGGGCGGTGGGTGATGACGGTGCGGTGGCGCGTACCGCGGTGCTCTGGTGTCCGGACTGGCCCGTCATCGCGGCCGAGATCGTCGACGGGGTTCCGGCGACCGGTGCGGTCGCGGTGCTGCACGCCAATCGGGTGGTGGCGGCGTCCGAGGTGGCGCGGGCCGACGGCGTGCGGCGGGGGCTGCGCAAGCGGGAGGCGCAGAGCCGGTGTCCCGGCCTGGTCGTGGTCGACCACGACCCGGCGCGTGACGCGCGGGCGTTCGAGCCCGTCGTCGCCGCCGTCGAGGAGATGGTCGCGGGGGTCGAGGTGGTCCGGCCCGGGGTGTGCGGGTTCGCGGCGCGGGGGCCGGCCCGCTACTTCGGCGGGGAAGAACCCGCCGCCGAGCGGATCGTCGAGCACGTCGCGCAGGCGTGCGGGGTGGAGAGCCAGATCGGGGTCGCCGACGGCGGGTTCGCGGCTGGGCTCGCGGCCCGGGAGGGGCTGATCGTCGGGAGCGGGGAGACCGTGGCGTTCCTGGCGGGCCGGCCGGTCGAAGCGCTCGCCCGCCCGACCCTCACCGAACTGCTCCGCCGGCTCGGGATCACCACCCTCGGCGCGTTCGCCGGGCTGGGCCGGGGCGACGTGCTCGCGCGGTTCGGTTTCGACGCCGCGCTGGCGCATCGGCTGGCCGGGGGCGGTGACGAGCGGCCCCTCGCGGTCCGGCGGCCGCCGCCGGACCTGGAGGTCAGCGAGGACTACGGCGACGACCCGCTGGAACGGGTCGACGTGGCCGCGTTCGCCGCACGGATGCTCGCCGAGCGGCTGCACGAGCGGCTGGCCGGCTACGGGCTGGCCTGCACCCGGCTGTCCATCGGCGCGGTCACCGCGCACGGCCAGGAGCTGCACCGGGTCTGGCGGCACGACGGTCTGCTGACCACGGCCGCGATCGCCGACCGGGTGCGCTGGCAGCTCGACGGCTGGCTGTCGGGCACTACCCGCCGCGGCGCCCGGACCGCGCCGGCCCGGCCGACCGCCGGCATCATCCGACTGCGCCTCATGCCCGAGGGCGTGCTGCCGCACGCCGGACTCCAGCCTGGGCTGTGGGGCGAGACGGGGGAGGAGAAGGAGCGGGCGCACCGTTCGTTCAACCGGATCCAGGGCATCCTCGGCCCCGAGTCGGTGGTCACCGCCGTGCTCGGCGGCGGTCGTTCCCCGGCCGACCAGGTGCGCCTGGTGCCCTGGGGCGACGAGCTGACGCCCACCCGGCCCGCCGCGCCCTGGCCGGGCCGGCTGCCGTCGCCGGCCCCCGCGCTGGTGCTGCCCGCACCGCTGCCGGCCACCGTCCGCGACGCGGCCGGCGAGCCGGTCGGCGTGTCCGCCCGCCTGCTGGTCACCGCCGCACCGGCCCACCTCACGATCGGCAGCGGCCCGCCGGTCGAGATCGTCGGCTGGGCCGGTCCCTGGCCGGTCGACGAGCGCTGGTGGGCGCCCGCCGAGGCCCGCCGCCGTGCCCGGTTCCAGGTCGCCCTGGCCGACGGCAGCGCCTTCCTGCTCTCCCTGGCCGCCGGCCAATGGTCCGTGGAGGCCATCTATGACTAGGGATCTGTCTCGAAGTGCCGACCGGGCCGCGGCGGACCCAGGCGCTGCCTGGAACAACGCCGGTCACGACCGGATACGACACCGGTATCCGGCCGCGCCCGGAGTGGCCCCAGCCGGCGTCTGGGCCTCGCCTCGTTCCGGCCCCCACCTCGAGCCGGACCCCGACCAGCGGATCATGAACCGCTTCGCAAGGTCATCTCGATGTAATGGTTATGAAGACGCGGACCTGGCAGCGAAGCGCAGCGAGCGGTCCCCGGCGGGAGCGACGGTCGCGCCCACCGCGGACCCGGGACAGGCTCTTGCGTTCTTCGCTCCTGAGGTCCGGGGGTGTGCCCATGGGCTTCAATAACCCCGGCATCTCGTGGTCGCAGTTGGAGGGGACGCTCTCCGGTCGGCACCTGCACGTCGTCGACCCGCTGGCGGTCGACGCCGACGGTGGCGACTCGCCGGCGTGGACCCGCAAGCGCCCCCGTTACGAGCCGCCGCCGGAGCCGCCGCCCGAGCAGGGCACGGTGCCCTATGCCGAGTTGCACTGCCACTCCAACTTCAGCTTCCTCGACGGGGCCAGCCACCCCGAGGAGCTTGCCGAGGAGGCGCGGCGGCTCGGGCTGACCGCGCTCGCCATGACCGATCACGACGGCTTCTACGGTGTGGTGCGGTTCTCCGAGGCGGCGCGGGCGCTCGGGTTGCCGACCATCTTCGGTGCGGAGCTGTCGCTGTCCGAGGGGATACGGGGCCGGGACACGGTGATCCGGTCGGGCGAGCCCGACCCGCACGGGCGGCACCTGCTGGCGTTGGCGCACGGCCACGAGGGCTACGCGCGGCTGTCGTCGGTCATCGGGCAGGCCCAGCTCGACGGCGGTGAGAAGGGCCGGCCCGAATACGGCTCGCTGGAAGACGTCGCCGCGCAGCTGCGTGACCACGTGTTGGTGCTGACCGGGTGTCGCAAGGGGACGGTGCCGGCGGCGCTGCTCACCGAAGGGGTCGACGCGGCGGCGCGCGAGCTCGACCGGCTGGCGCGGCTGTTCGGGGAGGACAACGTCGCGGTCGAGCTGACCGACCACGGCGATCCGACCGACGGCGACCGCAACGACGTGCTGGCCGCGCTCGCCGCCCAGCGCGGGCTGCCGACCGTTGCCACCAACAACGTGCACTACGCCACGCCGGCGCGGCGGCGGCTGGCGACGGCGGTGGCCGCGGTGCGGGCGCGGCGCAGCCTCGACGAGATCGACCCGTGGCTGCCCGCCGCGGCGACCGCCCACCTGCGCACGGGTGCCGAGATGGCGCAACGGTTCGCGGCCTATCCGGGTGCCGTGGCGCGCGCCGCCGAATACGGGCGTGACCTGGCCTTCGACATCCAGCTCGTGGCGCCGAAGCTGCCGGACTACCCGGTCGATCCGGGCGAGTCCGAGATGGACCATCTGCGCAAGCTGACGATGGAGGGTGCGCTGGTGCGCTACGGGCCGCGGGCGGCCCATCCGGATGCCTACCGCCAGCTCGACTACGAGCTCACGATGATCGAGCAGCTCGGCTTCCAGGGCTACTTCCTGGTCGTCTACGACATCGTCAAGTTCTGTCGCGACAACAGGATCTACTGCCAGGGGCGGGGGTCGGCCGCCAACTCCGCGGTCTGCTACGCGCTGTGGATCACCAATGTCGACGCCGTCCAGCACGGGCTGCTGTTCGAGCGCTTCCTCGCACCGGAGCGCGACGGGCCGCCCGACATCGACGTCGACATCGAGTCCGACCAGCGGGAAAAGGTCATCCAGCACGTCTACACGAAGTACGGCCGGCGGCACACGGCCCAGGTCGCCAACGTGATCTCCTACCGGCCGCGGTCGGCGGTGCGCGACATCGCCAAGGCGTTCGGGTTCTCGCCCGGCCAGCAGGACGCGTGGAGCAAGCAGATCGACCGGTGGGGCTCGGTGGCCAAGATCGACGTCGACGACATCCCGGAGCACGTCGTCGACTTCGCCAACGAGCTGCAGACCTTCCCCCGGCATCTGGGCATCCACTCCGGCGGCATGGTGATCTGCGACCGGCCGATCATCGAGGTCTGCCCGGTCGAGTGGGGGCGGATGCCGGGCCGCACCGTGCTCCAGTGGGACAAGGACGACTGCGCCGCCGTCGACCTGGTCAAGTTCGACCTGCTCGGGCTGGGCATGCTGTCCGCGCTGCGCTACGCGTACGACATGATCGAAGACGAGCTCGACATCAGCACGATGCCGCTCGACGACCCGGAGATCTACGACATGCTGTGCCGGGCCGACTCGATCGGGGTGTTCCAGGTGGAGAGCCGGGCCCAGATGGCGACGCTGCCCCGGCTGAAGCCCCGCGTGTTCTACGACCTGGTGGTCGAGGTCGCGCTGATCCGGCCGGGCCCGATCCAGGGCGGCTCGGTGCACCCGTACATCCGCCGCAAGAACGGCAAGGAGAAGTGGGAGCACGACCACCCGCTGATGGCGAAGGCGCTCGACAAGACGCTCGGCGTGCCACTGTTCCAGGAGCAGCTCATGCAGCTCGCCATCGACGTCGCCGGCTTCGACGCGTCCGGCGCCGACCAGCTCCGCCGGGCCATGGGCTCCAAGCGGTCCGCCGAGCGGATGGCCGAGATTCGCGACCGGCTCTACGCGGGCATGGCCGCGCGGGGCATCACCGGCGCGCTGGCCGACGACATCTTCCTCAAGCTGTCGGCGTTCGCGAGCTACGGCTTCCCCGAGAGCCACGCGATGAGCTTCGCCTACCTCGTCTACGCCAGCTCCTGGCTCAAGCGCTACCACCCGGCCGCCTTCCTCGCCGCGCTGCTCAACGCCCAGCCGATGGGCTTCTACTCGCCGCAGACCCTGACCGACGACGCCCGCCGGCACGGCGTCGAGGTCCGCCGCCCCGACATCAACGCCAGCGACGCCCAGGCGATCCTGGAGTCCACCAGGGACACCCGCTGGGGCAGTGGGCCGGGCGAGCCGCCACACCAGTGGGGCCTGGGCGGTCCCGCGGTCCGGGTGGGCCTGGCCGGCGTACGCACGATCGGCGCGGAGCTGGCCGACAAGATCGAGCAGGAACGGGTGGCGGCCGGGCCTTATCGCGACATGTCCGACCTGGCCCGCCGGGTCGGCCTCACCACCGCCAACATGGAGGCCCTGGCCACCGCCGACGCCTTCGCCTGCTTCGGCCTGACCCGCCGCGAGGCGCTGTGGGCGGCCGGCGCCGCGGCCCAGGAACGTCCCGGCCGGCTACCCGGCACGACCGCCGCGACCCAGGCGCCGGTCCTGCCCGGCATGGGCGAGGTCGACCGCCTGGTCGCCGACGTCTGGGCCACCGGCCTGTCGCCCGACAGCCATCCGGCCCAGTTCATCCGCCCGCAGCTAGCGGCGATCGGCGCGATCCCGATCGCCCGCCTGGGCCGCTACGAGCACGGCCAACGCGTACGCGTCGGCGGCATCGTCACCCACCGCCAACGCCCGGCCACCGCCGGCGGGGTCACCTTCATCAACCTCGAAGACGAGACGGGCATGCTCAACGTCACCTGCTCACCGGGGCTGTGGCTGCGTTATCAACGGGTCGCCCGGCGCAGTGCGGCCCTGGTCGTCCGTGGGCAGTTGGAGATGGCGGAGGGGGTGGTCAACCTGCGCGCGGACCGGCTCGACGCCATCACACCCCCGGTCACCTCGGCATCCCGCGACTTCCGCTGACGAGGTCGGCGATCGCCTCGGCGACGAGGTCCGGGTGGCGGAGGGGGAGCAGGTGGTCCGCCTCGGGGATCACCGACAGCTCGCAGTGCGGGAGCCGCGCGGCCACCGCGTGGCCGCAGTCGACGACGCTCGGATGGTCGAGCCCGCCGATCAGGACCCGGCTCGGTGCGGTGATGGTGTGCAGCCGGTCGAAGGCGGGTGGGTCGGGCTGCTGCAGGTCGCCGCAGGCGACCATGGCCGCCACCGCCCCACCGACCTGAGCCCGGGCGGCCGGCCCGGGGTCGGCCCGCGCCCACGTCCGCAACCCGAGCTCGACCAGCCCGTCCCGGTCGTCCGCGGCGAACAGCGCCTCGAACCGCGCGAAGTAGTCGTCGGGAGGCCAGGGATAGTCCGCGACGCCAGGAGTGACGGGGAGAAGCGAAGCGACCCGCTCAGGGTGCGAGAGCGCCAACCCGATCGCGGCGGCCCCGCCGCCGCTGTGGCCGACTACTACGGCGCCGGCCAGATCGGCGGTGACCGCGACCAGGTCGTCGTGCCAACTGAACGGTCGGGTGGGTGCGGGCGAGCGCCCGTACCCCCGGTTGTCGTAGCGGATCGGTCTGATCGATCCGGGCAGCCGGTCGAGCACCCCGTCCCAGATGCTCGCGTCGCCCCAGCCCGGATGCACGAGGACCACCGGCGTGCCCGAGCCACCGGGATCGCCGACCCAGACCGAGTCGGCGCCGACCGCGAGGAGCCGCTCCACGGCCGGAGCCTAGCCCGGCACCGATCCCCGCTCGATGCCCGAGCGGGACCTCGGCCGCCGAGCCAGTGGTGGTGCCTAGCCCGGCACCGGCCTCGCTCGATGGCCGAGCAGGGCGTCGGCCATCGTCTCGCCGAGCCAGCGCTCGAACCGGTCCAGCGACCACCTCCGCCGGCGGACCAGGCGGTAGAGCACGTCCGGGGAGGTCAGGGTCCACAGGATGTCGGCGGCGTCCTCGACCGACAGCCCGGCGCGCAGGCCGAACCGGTCGGCCACGTGCTGGGCGATATTGGTGGTGCCGAGCGCGCGCTCGTTCTCGATCGTGTCGATGAACGTGCGGACCTCGCGGTCGCCGGCCGCGCCCTCGGTCAGCAGGATCGGCACCAGCGGACCGATCCGTTCGTAGATCTCGCGGCTCATCCGGGCGTACAAGGCCAGGCATTCGCGTCCGTCAGAGGCAGCGCGCAGGGCCCGCCCCGTCGCCCGGTCGATCATCGGGATCGGGTCCGCGTCGCCGGCGATGGTCACGTCGTACACGGCTTTGAGCACCGCCGCTTTGCCGCCCACCGTGTTGTAGACGGTCTGCACGCTCACCTGCGCCCGACCCGCGATCGCCTCGACGGTCGTGCCGGCGTAGCCCCGGCGGACGAACAGGGCCCGGGCCGCCTCGAGCACCCGCTGCCGCGTGGCGCGGGACTGCTCGGCGCGCACCGAGCTCTGGTAGCGCCGGGTGGTCACCCCACCAGTGTTCCCCGGCGGACCGCGAATCATTGGGACTGGAGTGATCCGTGAGCGGGTTCTGGCCAACGCGGATCGGCACGCCACGCCCGCCAAGCACGCGACCGTTAGGCTCGGCGCGTGGAGCGAACAACGGTCCGTCCCGGCCCCCGCACCGCGGTCGTCTGGCAGGTGCTGCGCCGCGAGCTCGACCGTGCCCCCGAGGGCGGCCTCACCATCCTCGACGTCGGTGGCGGCACCGGCGGCTTCGCGGTGCCGCTGGCCGAGGCCGGCCACCGCGTCACCGTCGTCGACGCCAGCCCGGACGCGCTCGCGGCGCTCAACCGCCGTGCCGTCGAGGCCGGCGTCGCGCCGCGCGTACGCGCCGTGCAGGGTGACGGCGACGCCTTGACCGGCCTGGTCTCCCCGGGCTCGGTCGACCTGGTGCTCTGCCACGCCGTGCTGGAAGTCGTCGACGACCCGCGCGGGGTGGTCGCCGCGATCACCGCCGCGCTGCGTCCCGGCGGCGCCGCGTCGGTGCTGGTCGCGTCCCGGGCCGCCGCCGTGCTGGCCCGCGCGACCGGCGGCCACCTGGCTGCCGCCGCCGCGCTGCTCGCCGACCCGGACGGCCGCACCGGCCCGCGGGACCTGTTGCGCCGCCGCTACGACGCGGACGGCGCGGCGGACCTGCTCCGCGGTGCGGGGCTCGAGGTCGAGGACATCCACGGCGTACGCGTGGTCGCCGACCTGGTCCCCGCCGCCGCGGCCGACGAGGACCCGCGGACCCTGCTGGACCTCGAGCTGGCGGCCGCGGCCCGGTCGCCGTACCGGGACATCGCCGCCCAGCTCCACCTGCTCGCCCGCCGCCCCGCCGACCCGGTATGAGCGAGTTCGACCAGGTCGTCCCGAGGTACGGCGCCGACAGCCTGATGGACGTGCTGCCGAGCGCGCTCGCGCACCTCGGCGTCCCGGGCGTCAGCGACATCCTCGGGTTGGAGCTCGCCGGCGTACGCCGGATCGCGGTCCTCCTGGTCGACGGCCTCGGCTGGCACCAGATCCCGACCGCGGCCCCGTTCGCGCCGACCCTCGCCGACCTCGCCGCCCGCGCCCCGCGGATGATCACGACGGGCTTCCCGTCGACGACGCCCACCAGCCTGGTCTCGCTGGGCACCGGCGTCAGCCCCGGCACGCACGGCGTACTCGGCTTCCGCGTCGCCATCCCCGGCACCGACACCGTCCTCACGCACACCCACTGGCGTAGCGACCCGGATCCCGCCGACTGGCAGCCGGTGCCCACGCTGTTCGAGCGGGCCGAGGCCACCGGGCTGGCCGTCAGCGTCGCGAACCGTCCCGAGTTCGCACACAGCGGCCTGACGGTGGCCGCCAACCGCGGCGCCGCGTACCGCTCCGCGTCCGACGTCGACGAGCTCGCCGAGGCGATGCTCAAGGGCCTCGGCGACGCCGGCTCGCCGCCCGCGCTGTCCTACGGCTACTACCCGGACCTGGACCGCTACGGCCACGTCTTCGGCGTCGACTCGGAGCCGTGGCGCGAGGCGGCGGCCCAGGTCGACCGCCTGCTCGACCGGGTCCTGCACGGCCTGCCCACGGACGCGGCCCTGCTGGTCACCGCCGACCACGGCCAGCTCGACGTGCCGGCACACCACCGGTTCGACTTCGACGCCGACCCGCGGCTGCAGGCCGGCGTCCGCGTCGTGGCCGGCGAGCCCCGGGTCCGCTACCTGCACACCTTGCCCGGCGCCACGGACGACGTCCTGGCCACCTGGACCGAGGTCCTCGGCGACGCCGCCTGGGTGGCCCGCCGCGAGGACGTCATCGCCCAGGGCTGGTTCGGCCCGGTACCCGACCGCAACGTCGAGCGCATCGGCGACGTGGTGGCCATCTGCCACGGCACCCACGCGGTCGTGGCGCCCCACTCGGAGCATGCGATCAAGGCGATGCTGATCGCCTACCACGGCGCCTACTCGGCGGTGGAGATGGAGATCCCGCTGCTGGTCGCGCGTCCTTAGGGCGACAAGCAGGAGGTCCCGGGCCCGTCGTGGTCCGGACCGTCGCTCCCGCCGGAGACCGCTCCGCTTCGCTGCGCTGCCAGGCCCGCGGCAGCCAAGCTCAAAGCCCGGCCCCGATGTCCGAATACGCGAATACCGGTTGCGCGAATTGATCATGCCGACGCGGCCTCCGGAGTTTCGTCGTACCCCCTGGTTAGCCTCTTCTCGTGGGACGCAGTCAGGTGGTGCCGCGCGGGGGTGACCCGCGGTTCGGGGCCGGTGCCGATGACACCGGGTGCCCGATCCTGCACGTCGACATGGACGCGTTCTACGCGTCGGTCGAGGTGCGCAAGCGGCCAGACCTGGCCGGGCGGCCCGTCGTGGTGGGCGGCATCGGTGTGCGCGGGGTGGTGAGCTCGGCCAGCTACGAGGCGCGGGCCTACGGCGTGCGCAGCGCGATGCCGACCGCGCGGGCGCGGGCGCTCTGCCCTGGTGCGGTGTTCCTGCCGGTCGACTTCGAGGCCTACGGAGAGGCCTCGCGCGCGGTCATGGCGATCTTCCACGACGTCACGCCACTGGTCGAGCCGCTCTCCGTCGACGAGGCGTTCCTCGACGTGGCGGGCGCGGCGCGACTACTCGGGCCGCCGGCCGCGATCGCCGCGTTGATCCGCCGGCGGGTGTCCGACGAGCTGGGGCTGAGCTGCTCGGTCGGCGTGGCGTCGACCAAGTTCGTGGCCAAGCTGGGCTCGGCCCGGGCCAAGCCCGACGGCGTCGTGGTCGTGCCACGTGACCAGGTGCTCGACTTCCTCCACCCGCTGCCCGTCGACGCCTTGTGGGGCGTGGGGGAGAAGGCGGCGGAAACCCTGCGCAGGCTGGGTCTCGCGACCGTGGGCGCGGTGGCCGAGGCGCCGGTCGGGCTGTTGCGGTCGGCACTCGGCGACGCCGCCTCGGCACACCTGCACGAGCTGTCCTGGGGGCGTGATCCGCGGCGGGTCTCGACGGAGCACGTCGAAAAATCGATTGGGGCCGAAGTTACTTTCGACACTGACGTCGCCGACCCCGAAGTGATCAAGCGTGCGCTCCTGGAATTGTCGACCAAGGTCGGTGTCCGACTACGACAGGCCGACCAGGCCGGCCGCACGGTGTCCATCAAGGTCCGACTGGCTGACTTCCGCACCGTCAACCGCTCCCGCACCATGGGCACCCCGACCGACGTGGCACGCGAGATCTTCGCTACCGCGTGGGCGCTCTACCAGGCGCTCAACCCCGGCGACCGGATCCGCTTGGTGGGGGTGCGGGTGGAGGGTCTGGCGATCGCATCGGGTGCCGCGCGGCAGCCGGAGCTCGGTGCCCCGGAGCACGGTTGGCGAGAGGCTGAAGCGGCCGCTGATGCGGCCGCTGCCCGATTCGGGCGGTCTGTCGTCCGGCCGGCCAGCCTCCTCACGGGCGAACGGCAGGAAATTCGACCCCGGCCGTCGGTCGTCCCGCTTTCCGACCCGCGAAGCCCCTCGTAGACTTGCGGGTAAGCAGTCGGTTGACTGTCACGGTCTGTCGGCCCGCCCGGGTCGACCTCGCGACCGGGGAGGAGTGCCGTGCCGCTCTCTGAGCACGAGCAGCGGCTGTTCGAGCAGATCGAGCAGTCGCTTGCCGAGGACCCAAAGTTCGCCTCGGCCGTGCGAGCCAGCGACCCGCGTTTCCACGCGCGCCGTCGTCTGCTCTTGGCCGCCGTCGTGATCATCGCTGGCTTGGCCCTGGTTGTCTTCGGCACGGTGAACAAGACACCGCTGCTCGGCGTGGCGGGTTTCGTCGTCATGCTGGGCGCCGCGGCGTTCGCCATGCAGTCGCACCGCAAGGGGCAGCAGCCCGACCTGCACGTCGTGGGCGGCACCGCCAGCCGCCGCACGCGCGTCCGGCGTTCGGGCCTGATCGACCGTCTCGAAGAGCGCTGGCGGCAGCGCCCGGAGGGACACCGCTGACGACCCGCTGAGGCGGCGTTCTGGCCGCCACACCGGGGCACTCTCTGGTGGCGTCGGACCATGCGTCCGACGCCTTTTTCTGGCTCCGGAAGGCCGTCCCCCGGTGCTCTTCCGCACCGCCGTGAACACCGACATCCCTGACGTCGCGGCCCCGCACGCC
The DNA here is from genome assembly GCF_900107455.1 of Asanoa ishikariensis. Taxonomy (GTDB): domain Bacteria; phylum Actinomycetota; class Actinomycetes; order Mycobacteriales; family Micromonosporaceae; genus Asanoa; species Asanoa ishikariensis. Next base: position 2,708,498 of record NZ_FNQB01000001.1, read on the forward strand.
GACAGTTGGCGCCGCTTCTACCGGGGCGCCGAGAGCGACGAGTACCTCGACGGCGCCATGCCGCCGAAACGCCTGACCGCGTGGTCGCTCCGCTTCACCGCCCCGGACCCCGGCACGTGACGATCGCGGCCGAGCTCGAACTCACGAGCTTCGCCCACGTCGGTGTGACGACGATCCGGACCATCCGCTCGTCGAGCTCCACCGCGTACCCGGAAGTGGCCCTCACCGGCGCGCCGCACACCGGCGCGGCGAAAGCGTCCGGAACCCGACAGGACAGCGCCGCCGCCGGCCTGGTCCACCTCGTCGTCGGAACCAACGGAAAGGCCGCGCCACCGAGCAGGTCGGTGGCGCGGCCTTCGGACAAACCGTCAGCGGGCCCGGTTGGTGAGCAGGCGGCGTGGGCTCAGCCGGCCGACCTGCTCTCGTGCCCGGGACATCGCCGTGACCACCGCCGTCGAGGCGTCGACCACCGCGCCCCGCCAGCGGCCAAGGACCGACGGCGGGAACATCGCCGCGACCAGGCGGGTGCGTCGGCTGGCCCGGTTCGCCAGCCCGCGGCGGACCGACCGGACCGCCTCGGGCAGGCCGGGGCCGGCCAGTGGGCTCCGGGCGTAGCGCGCCCGCTCCTCCGCCTGCCCCAGCAGCCGCACGCCGTCGCCGCCGGTCGAGTCGTCGCGTAGCTCGGCCGTCGCCAGTCGTTCGGCGGTCGCCCTTGGCGTCTCGGTGCGGTCGATCGGGATCCGGAAGTCGACGAGCGTGTCCATCAACTCGTCCCAGGCCGCGTGCGCGTGTGCGCGGCTGCGCCGGGCCACCTCGCTCGTCGGGATCACCGTCGCGGCGCCCGGCTCCAGGTTTGCCGCGGCCGCGGTCGAGGCTCGGCGTCTGCGGCGCAGCGCGCCCCGGCGGAACGCCGGCAGGCCGAGCAGCAGCACGGCCAGCAGGACGGCGCCCGCGGTGTAGAACGGCCACTTCGGCACCGTCGGGGCCGGGCCGCTGGGCAGGGCCTCGTTGCCGCCCGGGTCTTCCTTGCCGGGCAGGTCGTCGGAGTTGTCCGACCCGGCACCGGCGGACGCCGAGGGGAGCGCCGACGGGGTGACGATCGGCGCGTCGGGGTCGGGGGCGTAGTTGGGGCGCACCGCGCCCGGTACTCCCGTGCGCGGCGTCGCGTCGAAGGGCACCCAGCCGTACTCCGGACCGAAGTAGACCTCGGTCCAGGCGTGCAGGTTGAGGTTCGTCAGCACCATCGCGTCGCCGTCGCGGGAGGTGCCGTTCGTGAAGCCGAACGCCACCCGGGCCGGGATGCCGGCCGCCCGGACCATCCAGGCCATCGTCGCCGCGTACTGCTGGCAGTAGCCCTTCTTGTTGTTCAGGAAGTTGAGGATGTCCTCACCGGAGGTGCCGCCCTCGGTCTGCAACTCGTAGCGGAAGCCGTTGGACGAGGAGAAGTAGCGGTAGATCGCCATCACCTGGTCGTAGGTGTTGGTCTTGCCGCCGACCAGCTCGTCGACCTTGTTCTGCACCTGCCGGACCGACGGCACCTGGGTGAACCGCTTGACCTCGAGGCTGTCCGGGTCGGGCGTGGGCGCGTCGCGCAGCGCCTCTTCGGTGTAGCGGCTGCGGACGAAGTCGAACCGGAAGTCCTTGCCGTTGACCTTCGCCTTGTTGGAGAAGATGACCTGCTGGTTCGTGTCGTACAGCCACTGGTTGTCGAGCCCGTCGGTGGCGATCGGGATGCCGTAGGTCGGCGCGTACGACATCTGGAAGTCCGACGAGATCTCGACCTCGGCCGAGTACTGCTCGTAGCTGACCCCCGTGCGCGGCTCCTCCCGCGGGTCCTCGAGCTGGAGCAGGCTGCGGCCCTGCGGCGAACGGCTGCGGAAGCCCTCGGAGCTGATGTCGTCGGCGACCGCGAACCGCAGGTAGAACGGGTCCGGGTCGGTGGTCGTCACGCGCGCGAAGGTGACCAGGTCGGACTGCCGCAGCTGGCCCGAGAGCGCCGCGAACAGGTTGACCCGGCCGGGGCGGCCGGAGCCGTCGCCGAGCCCGACGCCGTCACCGGAGCCGCCGTTGAAGCGGGTCAACAGACCTGAGGTCATCCCGGGTACGGCGACCGGCAGCGCGACCGCCGCCAGCACACCGACGATCGCGAGCCGGCGCCCGGCGGCGGCCAGTGGCGACGGCTCCCAGACGTCGACGTCGCGTCCGTCGCCGGTGAACCGGCGGCCGAACCGGCGCACCCCGTCGACCTTGTCGGCGACCAGCAGCCAGAGGAAGCCCATCGCGCCGATCACGAACGGCAGGAACGAGACGCTGGTCGGGTAGACGGCGACGGGCACCGAGTAGATGGCCAGCATCGGCAGCCCGGCCAGCGCCGGTTTGCGCAGCCCGACCACCGCGAGGTCGACCATCACCGCGACCGCGCCGATGCCCAGCACGGTGACGAACAGCAGCGGGTCCCGGTCGGGCACGGGGACGGCGAACGTGCGCATGTCGTCGCCGGACTGGGTCAGCAGGGCACCGAAGTGCTCCAGCGTCCCGGTCCACGGCAGGATGCCGGCGAACTCGTCGCCGCTGGGGAACAGCCAGGTCAGCGACAGCAGCAGGGTCACCAGCATGGTGATGAACTGGACCCAGACCGGCGCCCGCGCGGTGCGGGCGAGCGTGGCGGCCCCGGCGATCAGGGCCACCGCGATCGTGCACTGGATCAGCCAGGTCCACTGCTCGAAGATCATGCTCAGGGGTGCCGAGGCCATCAGCGTGGCGATCGCCGCCACGAGCCCCATGTGCCGCCGGCTCCTCATCGCGCCACTCCCAACGTGCCGGCAACGGTTTCGGCCATGGTGGCCCGGTAGGCGAAGCCCTGCGAACCGCGTGCCGCCTGCGGCCAGAGCGCCGGCAGCTTGTCGCCGTGTGCCGCGCCGACGACCCGCCAGCCGCTGCTGAGCAGGCCGAGCGCGGCCGCCTCGCGGGCGGCGTCGGCCTCGACCCGGGCTTCGGGTGCGAGGTTGAGCCAGGTCGACGTGTCGACCAGGACCGCGATGCAGGTCGCGTTGTTGCCGCGCAGCGCGGCCAGCAACTCGGTCTCGCCGGGCTCCAGCCCGCCCAGCACGGCGATCACGAGACCGCCGTCGGAGCGTCGCCGGACCCGCTCGACCAGGAGCCCGACGTCGCCGCGCGGGGACAGCTTGACCTCGGCCAGATGGTCGAGGAGCGCTCCCTCGCCGCCGGCCTCGGCCGCGTCGACGTCGATGGTGCCGTCGGTGACGAGCCGCAGCTTGTAGCCGGCCGCGCGCAGGTGCACGGCGATCGAGGCGGCGGCCGAGACCGCCCACTCGAAGCTGGAGGTCGGCCCCTCGCCGCGGTGCCCGTGCTGCCGGGTGTCCAGCACCACGGTGGCCCGGCTCTCCCACGGCTGTTCCTCGCGGCGCACCATCAGTTCGCCGACCCGCGCGGTCGACTTCCAGTGCACCCGGCGCAGGTCGTCGCCGCGCCGGTATTCGCGGGTCGCGGCGTCGTCCTCGCCGTGCACGGCCACCGACCGGGCCCGGCTGTCGCCGGTGCCGGTGTACTCGCCGACCAGGCGGACCGACGGCAGCGGCACCACCTGCGGGATCACGGTGAGCCGGTCGACCGACGGGAACGAACGGGACAGCTCGCACAGCCCGAACGGGTCGGTCAGCCGGACCACCAGCGGGCCTACCTCGTAACGGCCGCGAACGTCGGCCCGCACCGTGTAGGCCACGGAGCTGGCCTGGTGCGCGCCGAGCCGTTCCAGCACCACCCGTGGCCGGCTGCCCAGGGCGTACGGCAGGCGGTCCTCGAGCAGCAGGGTGCCAGTGGGCAGCCGGGACAGGTTCTGCAGGCGCAGGATGACCCGGGAGCTGGCGCCGACCTGCACGCGGTGCGGTTCCAGCGACCGGCTGCAGGCCAGCTTGTAGCGGCTGCGGCCGACGTAGGCCGCCGCGAGCAGCGGCAGGATCGCCAGCAGCACGGCCACCCGGAGCAGATCCTTCTCACCCAGGATCAGCGCCGAGAGGGCGGCCGCGCCGCCGGCGGCGAGGAACGAGCGACCGCGCGTGGTCAGCCCGCGCAGCGCTTCGCGCACGTCACATCCTCCGGTAGTCGCCGCGTCCGTCGGTGGACTGTGGCCGGGTGTCGTATGGGGACTGGGCGCGGTGGTGGGGGAGCGGCAACCGGTGCACGATGTCGGCGACGATCGCGTCGGTCGTGCGGCGGGCGAGCTGGGCGTCGGCGGTCGGGATGATCCGGTGCGCGAGCACCGGCACGGCCAGCGCCTGGAGGTCGTCGGGGAGGACGTAGTCGCGGCTTTCGAGGGCGGCGACGGCCCGGGCCGTGCGGATCAGGTGCAGCGCCGCGCGGGGCGACGAACCGAGCCGCAGGTCGGGCGCCTCGCGGGTGGCGGTGACCAGGTCGACCGCATATTGCTTCACCGCGTCGGCCACGTGCACGTCGCGCACCGTGGCGATCAGCCGCCGCACGGTGTTGGCGTCGGCGACCGGCCGCAGCGCCTGCAGCGGGTCGTGCGCGCCGTGCGCGTCCAGCATCGCGAGCTCGGCGGCGGGGTCGGGGTAACCCATCGCGATCCGGGCGGTGAACCGGTCGCGCTGCGCCTCGGGCAGCGGGTAGGTGCCTTCCATCTCGATCGGGTTCTGCGTCGCGATCACCATGAACGGCGTCTGCAGCTCGTAGGTGGTGCCGTCGACGGTGACCTGATGCTCTTCCATGCACTCCAGCAGCGCCGACTGGGTCTTCGGCGAGGCGCGGTTGATCTCGTCGCCGACCACCAGGTTGGCGAACACCGCGCCCGGCTTGAACTCGAAGTCGTGGTTCTCCTGGTTGTAGACGCTGACCCCGGTGACGTCGCTGGGCAGCAGGTCCGGAGTGAACTGGATGCGTCGCACGGAACAGTCGATCGACCGGGCCAGCGCCTTGGCCAGCTTGGTCTTGCCGACGCCGGGGACGTCTTCGATCAGCAGGTGGCCCTCTGCCAGGAGGACGGCGAGCGCTAGTCGCACCGTTGCCGTCTTGCCTTCGATGACCTGCTCGATGTTGGTCACGATGGCGTCGCTGGCAGCTCGGAACTCGGGACCGGGCAATGGTGCGCCCAGATCGTCCCAGGTCTGCTGTGTCACGGGCCTCCTCCTCGGGGGTGTTGCGGCTTCATACTCAAGAGCGTCTGGGCCCGTGGTTTGGTTCACCCGGTGCGGGCAGAATTCGGCAGGCCGCCGCAACACCGCCGGCCCCACCCGTCCCATCAGGCTATCTGGATTTTTCGGCGGCGCCGACCCGGCTGCCCCCGCTGTCCAGGATGGGTGGTTTGGCCGCGCGAGAGGGTCTTCGCCGGATAATCGGAAACAACGACAAACCGCGCGGTGAAATGGCGGATTGATATCTTTCATAAACGATCATCGACCACTATCGTGATGCGCCATGGCTTCCCCTCAGGCGGACTCGCGTCCGCAACCGGCAGAGGGCCCGGCGTCCCTCGAGAACTTCGGTTACCGCCAGGAGCTTCGGCGGGAGCTCCGTTTCATGGACATGCTGGCCTACGGCCTCGTGTTCATGGTGCCGATCGCACCCTTCGCGATCTTCGGCTCGGTCTTCCAGGTCTCGGGCGGCATGGTCGCCCTCACTTATCTCGTCGCGCTCGTGGCGATGCTGTTCACGGCCAACTCGTACGCGCAGATGGTGAAGGCCTTCCCCATGGCCGGATCCGTCTACAACTACGCGAGCCGTGGAATCGCGCCACCGGTCGGATTCGTCGCGGGTTGGGCGATTCTGCTCGACTACATCCTCGTTCCCAGCCTTCTCTACGTGGTCGCGGCATTCTCGATGAACGCGATCGTGACCGCGATTCCGACAGCGGTATGGCTGGTCCTCTTCGTCCTCGTCAACACCGTCGTCAACTACCTCGGCATCAAAATCACCGCGACCGTGACCCGCTGGTTCCTGATCGCCCAGCTCATCGTGCTGGCCCTGGTGGTCGTCGTCTTCCTGATCGCGCTCGGCCAGGGCAAGGGCAACGGCCTGTCCGCCGGCACCGCGCTGTTCAACGGTGACCTGTTCGGCTGGTCCCTGATCTTCGCCGCCGTCGGCGTCGCGATGCTCTCCTTCCTCGGCTTCGACGGCATCTCGATGCTCGCCGAGGAGAACCGCGAGGAGGCCAGCAAGATCGGTCGCGCGATGGCCGGCGCCCTGATCGTCGCGGGCGTGCTGTTCGTCCTGCAGACCTGGCTCGGCTCGATGCTCGTGCCGAACCCGGATGCCCTGCTCAACGGCGGCCCGGTAGCCGGCGACGAGTTCGCCGCGGCCGCCGAGTCGGCCAGCGGGCACTGGATGTACGTGCTGACCTCGCTGGCCACCGCGCTGGCCTGGGGCATCGCCAACGCGATGGTCGCGCAGGGCGCCACCTCACGGCTGCTCTTCGCGATGGCCCGCGACAAGCAACTCCCGTCGTTCCTGGCCAAGGTGTCGCCGAAGCACGCGGTGCCGACCAACGCGGTGTTCCTGGTCGCCGGTCTGTCCCTGGTGCTCGGCCTGACGCTCTGGTTCACCCGGGAGGCCGACGCGATCGCCGACCTCGGCCGCCTGGTGAACTTCGGTGCGCTGGTCGCGTTCATCGTGCTGCACGTGACGGTGTTCTGGTGGTACGTGGTCCGCAACGGCAGTCGCGACTGGGTGCGCCACGCGATCCTGCCGGCGCTCGGCCTGGGCATGCTCGTCTTCGTCGTGATCAACCAGAAGATCTTCGCCCAGTTGATCGGCGGGATCTGGGTCCTCCTCGGCATCGCCGTGGTCGCCTTCCTGGTCGCCACCAAGCGCACGCCGATGCTCTCCGGCATGTCCGAGGAGACGACGGTGGACCCCGACGACAACCTGACGCCGGCTCCCTAAGATCACGAGCACAGCACACACGGAAGGCGGAAGCGTGACCGACGTTCTCCGCTACCGGCCGACGGCCGCCGAACTGAGCTACACGTTCGGCGGCCGTGAGCCGGTGGCCCGCATCAAGTCCGGGGACATCCTGGACACGTACACCGAGGACTGTTTCGGTGGTGTCGTCAGGGGTGTCGGCGACCTGCCCTCGCAGGTCTGTGAGTTCCCCTACCTCAACCCGGTCACCGGACCGTTCTACGTGGAGGGTGCGGAGCCCGGCGACACGCTCGCGCTGCACTTCGTGTCGATCACGCCGGCCCGCGACTGGGCCGTCTCGTCGACGTTCCCGCACTTCGGCGCGCTCACCGCGACGCACACCACGGCGATGCTGCACGAGCCGCTCGAGGAGCGGGTCTGGGTCTACGAGATCGACAAGACCAACGGGCTGGTCCGGTACACGGCCCGCAACAGCGACTTCACCGTCGACCTGCCGCTGGACCCGATGCACGGCACGGTCGGGCTCGCACCGGGCGCGTTCGAAGCCCGGATGACCATCGTCCCGGACGTGCACGGCGGCAACATGGACACCCCGGAACTGCGCGCGGGCAGCACCGTCTACTTCGGTGTCAACGTGCCGGGCGCGCTGTTCGCGCTCGGTGACGGGCACGCCCGCCAGGGCCAGGGCGAGGTCAGCGGTGTCGCGGTCGAGGCGGCGATGAACACCGTCGTCGCGGTCGAGCTGATCAAGGGTGTGGCCACGCCGACTCCGCGGCTGGAGACGGACGACCACCTGATGTCGGCGGGTTCGGCGCGACCGCTGGAGGACGCGTTCCGGATGAGCCAGCACGACCTGGTCACCTGGGTCGCCGACGCCGGCAAGCTGGACGTCCTCGACTCCTATCAACTGATCAGCCAGGCGGGCGAGGCACCCGTGGGCAATGTGTGTGACGCCAACTACACGATGGTCGCCAAGGTGGCCAAGCGCTATCTTCCCTCCGTCGACATGTATCAGGGCGCCCACGCCCGACTGCGCGCCCTCGCCGACAGCTATCGCTGAACGCCGTCGAGGGGGAGGGACGGATTCGGTGCGGCTGCGCGAAGAACTGTTCGTGCTCGGCTTCGACAACGCCGGCAAGCCGGCCGTTCACCCGGAGAGCCTCGACATCGGAGTCGCCGGTGCCCGGCTGGTCGAGCTCGTGCTCGCCGGCCGGGTCGGCGTCTCCGGTGGTCGGCTCGGCGTGATCGAGGCGGTGTCGACCGGCGACGCCGAGACCGACGCCCTGCTGGCGGCGATCGGGCGCGCGACCAAGCCGCCACCGCTGGCCGGGGCGCTGAACCAGCTCCGCACCGGAGCCGGCGACACCGTCCGGGCCGACCTGCTGGCCGAGGGCGTGCTCACCAAGGTCGCCCAGCGCCGGCTCGGGCTGCTGTCGGTGACCCGCTACCCGGTCGACGAGACGGTGGTCCGGTCGATCACGGTCCGGATGTGGTACGCGGCACACGGCCGTTCGCAGCCCGACGAGCCGACCGCCGCCCTGTGCGGTCTGGTGCACGCGGTGCTGCTGCACGACCACGTCTTCGTCGCCATGCCGCTGGCCGGGCTCGACCAGCGCCTGCGGGAGATCCGGGGCAAGCTGTCCGACCCGGTGCGGGAGATCATCGATGCCGTCGGCACGACGGTGGCGAGTGCGGCGTTCGCGATCTATCGCTGACCGGGGTATTATGCCCCCATGGCCAGGGCCTTCCTGCTCCTTATCGAGCCGTGCTGACGCGCTGACGCGACCGGCACGGCTACCCCTCCTGTGTGAGGGGCTTTTTTATGCCCTTCTTAGCTTGATCAAAACCGCCGATCATTCACCCCGCGCGACGCGGTGCTGGCCCTGACGATGAAAATACCGAGGTGGCGAACATGAGCGAGGCAGCCGAGCGTTCCGACCAGGACGTCCCTCCGTTCCGATACACGGCCGCGCTGGCCGGCGACATCGAGCAGCGGTGGCAGGACTACTGGGAGGCCCGGGGCACGTTCCGGGCGCCGAACCCGGTCGGCGAGCTGGCCGACCCTGAGCACCCCCGGGCCGGCGCTCCCAAGATGTACGTGCACGACATGTTCCCCTACCCGTCCGGCGACGGCCTGCACGTCGGTCACCCGCTGGGCTACATCGGCACGGATGTCTACACCCGCTACAAGCGGATGACCGGCTTCAACGTGCTGCACCCGATGGGCTTCGACGCCTTCGGGCTGCCCGCCGAGCAGTACGCGGTGCAGACCGGCACCCACCCGCGGATCACCACCGAGCGCAACATGGTCCGGTTCTGGGCACAGCTGCGCCGCCTGGGCATGGGCTACGACGAGCGCCGGCGGGTCGCGACCAGCGAGCCGGAGTTCTTCCGCTGGACCCAGTGGATCTTCCTGCAGATCTTCAACTCCTGGTACGACGCTGCCGCCGGCAAGGCACGGCCCATCGACGACCTGATCGCCGAGTACGCCGCCGGCACCCGGCCGACTCCCGGTGACAAGCCGTGGGCCGAGCTGTCCGGTGTGGAGCGCCGCGCGCTGCTGGACGAGCACCGGCTGGCGTACGTCTCCGAGGCGCCGGTGAACTGGTGCCCGGGGCTGGGCACCGTGCTGGCCAACGAGGAGGTCACGCCCGACGGCCGCAGCGAGCGGGGCAACTACCCCGTCTTCAAGCGCCGCCTGAAGCAGTGGATGATGCGGATCACCGCGTACGCCGACCGGCTGGTCGACGACCTGGAGACGCTGGACTGGCCCGAGCCGGTCAAGATGATGCAGCGCAACTGGATCGGCCGCTCCACCGGCGCGCACGTCGACTTCCCGTTCGAGACCGCGGCCGGCGCCGAGGGTGAGATCACCGTCTTCACCACCCGACCCGACACGCTGTTCGGCGCCACCTACATGGTCGTCGCGCCGGAGCACCCGATCGTCGACACGCTGACCGCCGCGCACTGGCCGGAGGGCACCCACGCTCCGTGGACCGGTGGGCACGAGACGCCGGTGCAGGCGGTTGCCGAATATCGGCGGGCCGCCGCCCGCAAGACCGAGGTCGAGCGGGCCGCCGAGGCGCGCGACAAGACCGGCGTCTTCACCGGCACGTACGCGGTCAACCCCGTCAACGGCGCGCGCGTCCCGGTGTTCATCGCCGACTACGTGCTGGCCGGCTACGGCACCGGCGCGATCATGGCGGTGCCCGGCCAGGACGAGCGGGACTGGGAGTTCGCGGAGGTCTTCGAGCTGCCGATCATCCGCACGGTGCGGCCGACCGACGGCTTCGACGGCAAGGCGTTCACCGGCGACGGTCCGGCCATCAACTCCGCCGCACCCGACCGTGACCTGGTGCTGGACGGCCTGGGTGTCACCGAGGCCAAGGCGACCATGATCGCCTGGCTGGAGGCGCGCGGAGCCGGCACCGGCGCCACCACCTACCGGCTGCGCGACTGGCTGTTCAGCCGCCAGCGCTACTGGGGCGAGCCGTTCCCGATCGTCTACGACGAGACCGGGCTGCCGGTCGCCCTGCCCGACTCGATGCTGCCGGTCTCGCTGCCGGAGGTCGACGACTTCGCGCCGCGCACGTTCGACGCGGACGACGCGGGCAGCAACCCGGAGACGCCGCTGTCCCGGGCCCGCGAGTGGGTCGACGTCGAGCTGGACCTGGGCGACGGCCCGAAGCGCTACGTCCGTGACACCAACACGATGCCCAACTGGGCCGGCTCGTGCTGGTACTCGCTGCGCTACCTGGACCCGCACAACGACAAGCAGGCCGTCGACCCGGAGAGCGAGGCCTACTGGATGGGCCCGCGCCACGAGGGTGACCCCGGCGGCGTCGACCTGTACGTCGGCGGCGTCGAGCACGCCGTCCTGCACCTGCTGTACGCCCGGTTCTGGCACAAGGTCCTGTTCGACCTGGGCCACGTGTCGTCGTTCGAGCCGTACCGCCGCCTGTTCAACCAGGGCTACATCCAGGCGTACGCGTTCCGCGACGAGCGCGGCATGGTGGTGCCGGCCGAGGAGGTCGAGGACCGCGACGGCCACTGGTTCCACGAGGGCGTGGAGGTCAAGCGCGAGTACGGCAAGATGGGCAAGTCGCTGAAGAACGTCGTGACCCCGGACGAGATGTGTGAGGCATACGGTGCCGACACGTTCCGGGTCTACGAGATGGCGATGGGCCCGCTGGACGTCTCCCGCCCGTGGGAGACCCGCGCCGTGGTCGGTGCGCAGCGCTTCCTGCAGCGGGTCTGGCGCCTGGTGGTCGACGAGGAGACCGGCGCGACCCGGATCAGCGACGAGCCGGCCGACGAGCCGACCCGCCGCGTGCTGCACCGGATCATCGACGGCGTCCGCGGCGACCTGGACGACCTGCGCTTCAACACGGGCGTGGCCAAGCTGATCGAGCTGACCAACACCCTGACCGCCCTGGGCGGCACGGCGCCGCGCGAGGTGGTCGAGCCGCTGGTCCTGATGACGGCGCCGTTCGCCCCGCACGTGGCCGAGGAGCTGTGGCAGCGGCTGGGGCACACGGAGTCGCTGGCCTACACCGACTTCCCGGTCGCCAACCCGGCACTGCTGGTCGCCGAGGAGGTCACCTATCCAGTGCAGATCAACGGCAAGGTCCGCGGCCGTGTCTCCGTGGCCGTTGACGCGGCCGAGGACGAGGTGCGGGCGGCGGCCCTGGCGGCGGTCGACGAGGCCCTGAGCGGCAAGGCGCCGAAGAAGGTCATCGTCATCAAGGGCCGCATGGTCAGCGTCGTCGTCTGAGCGACCTCCAGATCCAGAGATTGAAGTCCCGGGTCCGTCGGGAGCGCGACCGTCGCTCCCGCCGGACCCGGCCTCCGTCGTTGGTCCCTCGGTCCCAGTGCGGGTTAGTCGTCGCGGCCCTGCCAGGTGGTGATGCAGGCCTCGTTGCCCTCGGGGTCGGCCAGGACCCAGAAGGCCGGGGCTTCCGCCGACGAGACGAGGCGGCCGCCGGCGGCCAGGGCCGCCTCTAGTCGGCCGGCGGCCTCGTCGTGGGGGACGCACACGTCGAAGTGGATGCGGTTGCGTTGCGGGCGGGGCTGGTCCATCTGCTGGAACCAGATCGCCGGGCCCTGGCCGAACGGGTCGACGAGGACGATGTCCGCGTCAGGCTCGGGCGCGTAGCCGAGCACCGCCGCCCAGAACGGCCGGATCGCCGCGATGTCCAGTGCGTCGATCGCGATCTCCAGGAGCTGGACCGCTCCGGCTCCGATCGCCGGGTCTGTCCGTAGGCCCAAGTCGGACAGCGCGGCGGTGAGGCGGCGGGCCAGGTCGACGTCGCGGGCGGTCACGGCCGCCCGCTTGCGCGACTGGAGCGTCAGGACCACGCGCTCCGGGCGGAGGTCGACGCGTAGGTGGTCGTCGGCCTCGCTGCCGCACGTCGCGACCGCATGCGTCGCCGCCGAGGCCGCCTGGGACAGCGAGCTCACCGGGACGCTGGTGCGCAGTGTGCCGAGCAACAGGCGCCAGCCCAGGTGGCTGACCGCGTCGGAGGCTTCCTGGCGGCGCGACGTCTCTTCCATGCCGGGGATCGTCGCATGGACCACCGACAATTCCGCCGGGGAGACAAGGCTCACCGCGGCGGTGCGCGGTGTCGGGTGCGGAAAGAGCGGTCAGTAGGAATACGACCATGAGATTTGACGGTCGGGTTGTGCTGATCACCGGGGGCGCCGGAGTGATCGCCGGTGCTACGGCGCAGGCGTTCGCGGAGCGGGGTGCGACCGTCGTGCTGGCGGGGCGGGACGGCAAGAAGCTCGCGGCGGCGGCCGGCCGGCTGGACGAGGGCGACGGCGACGGCGAGATCGACTGGGTCGCGGCCGACGTCACCGACAGCGGGCAGTTGGCCACCCTGGTCGCGGAGGTCGTCCGGCGCCACGGCGGGTTGCACGTGGCCTTCAACAGCGCGGGCGTCTTCACCCCGCCGGCGCCGCTGGCCGATGTGGACGAGAAGGACTGGGCGCGGCACGTCGACGTCAACCTGACCGGCGTCTTCCTCGCGATGAAGCACGAGATCAGGCACATGCGGACCAACGGCGGCGGGGTCATCGTCAACATGGCGTCCAACATCGGGGCGCACGGCCGCCGGCCGGGCATCGCGGCCTACGCGGCGACCAAGGCCGCCGTCAGCGTGCTGACCCGCACCGCCGCCCGCGACCACATCGGTGACGGCATCCGGATCAACGCGGTCAGCCCCGGCGCCAGCGACACCCCGATGTCCTTCCGGCCCGGCGAGACCCGGGAGGACCGGGACGCCCGGATCCGGACCACGGTCCCGGCCGGCCGGGTCAGTGAGCCACGGGAAGTGGCCCAGGCCGTGCTCTGGCTGGCGTCCGACGAGTCCAGCTTCGTGGTCGGCCACGACGTCGTCGTCGACGGAGGCACCACCGCGTGACCACGTGGTCGCTGCGCCCCGCGACCGCGGCGGACGTCGAGCCCGTCGCGGAGCTCAGGGCGGTCGTGCTGCGCGCGGACCTCGAACGGCTGGGCCGATTCGACGAGCATCGCGTGCGCCAGCGGCTGCGGGACGGCTTCGAGCCGCAGCACACGTCGATCATCGTGGTCGACGGCGCCTTCGCCGGCAGCGTCGCCATGCGCCCCGCCGACGACGGCCGGCGGCTGGAGCACTTCTATCTCGCGCCGGCCCGGCAGGGTCAGGGCCTCGGCTCAGCCGTCCTGCGCACCGTGCTGGACCAGGAGCGCGACACCGTCCGCCTCAACGTCCTGCAGGGCAGCAAGGCCCGCCGGCTGTACGAACGGCACGGCTTCACCGTGGAGCGGGAGGATCCGATCGACGTCTGGATGGTCCGCCGGAGCGGCGCCAGCGCCAGATGATGACCGCCGTGGCGAACAGCCCGAACGAGGCCGGCGCCACCGCGAACCAGTTGATGGAACCCGGCGACACCACCGCCGACCCGATGGCCGCGTAGCCGAAGGCGGACGGCGTCGAGGCGATCACGCTGCCCACCAGGTAGGGAGCCAACCGCGCCCCGGTCGTGCCGTAGCCGTAGCTGACCAGGCCGAACCCGCCGATCGGCAGGAGCCGGACGGTGATCACGCCGAACACGGACTGCCGGGTGAACCAGCCGTCGAGCCGGGCCAGCCGGCCCCGCACCCGTTCGAGGACGAAGTCCCGCCCCAGCCAGCGGCCGATCCCGAAACCCAGCAGCGCGGCCAGGAACGCGGCCGCCAGCGTGTAGCCGGCGCCGCCCAGTGGACCGAACAGCGCACCCCAGGCCACCGTGATCAAGGTGCGCGGCACCAGCACGATCAGCAGCGCGGCACCCACGCCGACCGCCGCCACCGGCGCGAACGGCCCCAGCCGGTCGACCGCGTCCGGGATCGCCCGCAGGTCGGGCGGGGCCACCAACAGAAGCAGGCCGAACGCGCCGAGCATGGCGACCAGGATGGCGAACCGCAGCACCGGGTGCCAGCGCCGGCGGGCGCCGGCCGTCAGGGCCAACCGGGCCGGGCCAGGCGGAAGCGCGGGCCGGGCCGGCGGCGCCTCGATCGCCGGCCGCGGCTCCGGCGACTCGGTCACGGTGCGACGGCGACCTGGCGCTCATGGCGCAGGCGGTCGGTCCAGGTGTCGTCGAGCGGCGGCAGGTAGCCCGCTCCGGTCGCCCAGCGCAGCAGCAGGTCCGCCAGCGCCGGGTTGCGGGACAGGGCAGGACCGTGGGAGTACGTGCCGATCAGGTTGCCCCGCCACGCACCCTCGCTGGTGCCGTCGTTGCCGATGCCCGTGGTCACCTGGGCCAGTGGGGAGACGCCCGGGCCGAGATGCGTACGCCCGCCGTGGTTCTCGAAGCCGGACAGCGGCGGCAGGCCCAACCGCGGGTCGATCACCCCGTGCAGCTCACCGACGGCCCGGGCGGGGCCCCGGTCGGACTGGAGGTCCAGCAGCGACAGGCCGGGGTAGGAGGAGCCCTTGGCGAAGAAGGACGTGCCGAGCAACTGGTAGCCGGCGCACACCGCGAACACCACGGAGCCCCGCGCGACCGCCCGGTGCAGGCCGCCGTCGGCGTTGAGCCGCTGGGCGGCCAGGGCCTGGGGGCCGTCCTCGCCGCCGCCGATCAGGTAGAGGTCGGCGGAGTCGGGGAGCGCCTGGTCGGAGCGGATCTCGATGGTCTCCACCGGGATGCCACGGCCCCGCGCCCGGGCGGCCAAGATCAGCATGTTGCCGCGGTCGCCGTAGGTGGACAGCAGGTCCGGGTAGATCCAGACGATCCGCAGGTCTTCAGTTGACACGGTCCAGCTCCGCTCGGATGTCCTGGAAGGCGGTGTAGTTGGCGATCACTTCGAGCCGGCCGGGCGGCACCGCCGCGAGCGCGTCGGGGAAGGAGGTGACGTGCTCGAAGGGGATGCCGTTGACCTGGAGGCGCACGGCCAGGTCGTACGCGCGGTCGCCGGTGATCAGCACGCGCCGGCCGTACAACGGGGCGAAGTCCACGTCGAACAGCCACGACGTGTCCAGGCCGTCGGGGTCCCGGGCGTTGATGGACAGCAGGGTGGGTGCCGCCTCGGCCATGTCGAAGGCCTCGAGCCAGCTCGCCGGGTTCTTCGCGAGCAGCAGCCGGATCAGCCGCCCGTCGCGCTCGACCTGGGCGTAGCGGCCGGCGACCGAGGTCACCGTGCTCAGTCGCATGACCGCGTCGGCGGGACGGACGCCGAACTGCGCGGCGACCGCGAGCGCGGTGGCCGCGTTGCCGATGTTGACCGTGCCGGGGAGCTGGAGCTTCACCTGGTGCCACGCGCCGGTCGGGTCCACGACGCCGTCCTCCTCGACCACCCAGTGCGGCCTCGGCCGGCGCAGCGGGCACGTGGTGCACCGCCAGTCGCCGCCCGCCCGCTGGATGGCGCCGCCGCACTCGGGGCAGACCCAGGAGTCGTCGTGCCAGCGCTGGCCGGCGCTGAACCAGGTCACCGAGGGGGAGCCGAGCGCCGCCCAGGTGACCATCGGGTCGTCGGCGTTGGCGACGATCTGCACGCCGGGGTGGGCGGCCAGCGCGGTCCGCCACATCTGCGCCATCATCGCCACCTCCTTGGCCCGGTCGAGCTGGTCGCGGGAGAGGTTGAGCAGCGCGACGACCCGCGGACGGGTCTCCTCGAGTACCCGGGCCAGGTAGTGCTCGTCGACCTCGAGCACCGCGTACGGCGTCGAGCCGGCCTTGGCCAGCGCGGAGGTGTGGCCCGTCGGCATGTTGGCGCCGAACGCGTTGGTGGCCACCCGGCCGGCGCTCTCGAGCGCGGCCACGGTGAGCTTCGTCGTGGTGGTCTTGCCGTTGGTGCCGGAGATCAGCGCCACCGACCGCCCGGCGGCGAGGTGGGTGAGCAGCTCAGGGTCGATCTTGAGTCCGATCCACCCGCCGATCACGGAACCGTCACCGCGCCCGGCGGCGCGGGAGAGCGCCGCCGCGGTGCGCGACACCGAGCTGGCCACCTTCGCCCGCAGGGGCATTTTCGCGTCCGTCACGCGAGCGAGGTTACCGGACAGGACATAGCACGCGGCTGGTCGCGCGCAGACGTCGGGACCGGGAAAATGTCCGATTTATCCCTGGGTACCCGAACGAGTCGTGTGCCTATCGTCACTGATCGTTATCACGGACTGCGGATCGGACAGTGACCCACTGTCGGTGAGGAATCGGGCACTGCCTGTCTATCTGGGCGAGGTGCCGCGTGCCAACTTCATTGGGTAATGAATCGGTCTCGCTACGTATAACACCCGATCGGCTACAAACTGAGGGCCGGTCACGTTAATCGCGTGGCCACCGTGCCGCATGGGGACACGCCTCACCCCGCTCATCCCCGCGGTGCAGTCCTTGACGTCGAGCCCACGGCAAACCAGAGCGGGGATGGGGGGAACCAGCGTCGCCACTCCGCCGCCAGCGGACGGGGCGGACGCCGGGGGTCGTCCGGCGCGGCAACAGCCGCGCCCGTACACCCGGCGGCGCCTTCCGTACGCGTGCCGGAGGGATCTCGTAAGTGCTAGAGCTCCGTTCACGCCGTCCGGGTCGGTCCGCCGCCCGAGCCGGCAGGATCGTCGCTACCACCGCCGCCGCGTGTCTGTGCGCCGGCCAACTGATCGCCACGTTGCCGGCGCGGGCCGCAGCGGCCGAGGCCGCAATCCGGCCGGCGATCGCCGCGAGCAACACGCGGCCGAAACTCCCGTGGGGCAGCGCCGCGACGTTGCGGATCACCGTGACCGACCCCAAGACCGGCAAGCCCGCGGGCGCGGGGACGGCGGTGGCACTCGAGCAGTGGTCCGCCGCCTCGCGGACCTGGCGGGCCAGGGGAACCAAGGCGTTGTACACCAACGGCTACAACTGGTTCTCGGTCAAGCCGCTCTCCACCACCTCGTACCGCATCGTGTTCAAGGGTGGTGGTGGCTACGCCAGGTACTGGTCGCCGACCATGCGGGTCACCGTCACGCCGAGCGGCGCGAAGGTGCTCGCGGAAGCCAAGAAGCACGTCGGCAAGCCGTACCGGTACGCGGCCTCCGGGCCGTCGGCCTTCGACTGCTCCGGCTACACGATGTACGTCTACCGCAAGGCGGCGGGCAAGAAGCTGCCGCACAAGGCGAACAGCCAGCAGCGGTACGGCCGGGCGGTGTCGAAGTCGGCCGCCCGCCCCGGTGACCTGATCGTCGTCCGCAGCGGTTCGTACGGCACGCACGCCGGCGTCTACGCGGGAGGCGGCTACATGTACGACTCGCCGCACGCCGGCAGCCGGGTGGGCAAGCACAAGATCTGGTCGCGGAACTACGTGGTGCGCCGGCTCGTCTGACGTTCCTCGTAGCGATTCCCGTGGGGGCACGGCGGCCTGGCCGCCGTGCCCCCACTTCGCTCCACCACTTGCCGAGGAAATCCCTCCACCAAGCCCCGAGAGGCCCCCAAACGTCCGTAACGGGTGTGGCTAACGAGGCGATTGTGCAAATCGTTACGCGCTCAATGGAGCTTGTCGGTATTTGGACAAGCAGTGGGCCGGCTCGGCCCTCCACTCCGCCCCACCCCTCTCGACCTGCGGTTTTACGCGCGGTGCGGCGGGATGTGAAGGCGGATTCTGGTTGCGGGTGGAGGGAAGTGGAGTAGAGTGGGGATCAATGGCGGGGCCGGGAGGGTCCGCCGGCCTCGGGTGGACCGCGAATCCGCCCGCCGCGCGAGGGGGTGGGCCGAATGTTTCTCGGCACGCATACCCCACGCCTGGACGAAAAGGGCCGGTTGATCCTGCCGGCGAAGTTCCGGGACGAGTTGGCGGGAGGTGTCGTGATCACCAAAGGGCAGGAGCGCTGTCTCTACGTCTTCCCGACTCCCGAGTTCCAGCGGATCGCGGGGCAGTTGCGCGAGCAGCCGATGACCCACAAGGCCGCACGGGCCTACAGCCGGGTCTTCTTCGCCAGCGCACATGACGAGGTGCCCGACAAACAAGGTCGGGTCACCATCCCAGCACACCTGCGGGAATACGCGGGTCTGTCCCGGGAGCTGGTCGTGATCGGCGCCAGCACCCGGGTCGAGATCTGGGACAAGCAGGCCTGGGACACCTACCTCGCGGAGAGCGAAGACGACTTCGCCGACATCGAGGAGGGGGTGCTGCCCGGCGGACTGTAGGGCGACGTCGCACCGGGTTCCGCGAAAACCCGGTACCGCCGCCGTTCGCCCGCCGTACCGCGAGATCTCCACCCGCTCCGTCCCTGGCGTCCCTTCCCCGGTGCCAGGCATGGGGGCGGATGGGGATCTGGCGGTACGGCGAGCGATGCAGCCGTCTGGCACGACGGAAGACGGCGGGTCACTGGGGGGACAACCGATGCAGGAGCCACGCGGCACTCACGTGCCGGTGCTGCTCGAGCGGACGCTCGAGCTACTCGCTCCGGCGCTCGGCCGTCCAACCCGGCAGGGCCCGCGCGTCCACGTCGACGCCACCCTCGGTCTCGGTGGGCACGCCGAGGCGATTCTCACCGCGCACCCCGACGTCCTGTTGATCGGGCTCGACCGCGACACCGAGGCGCTGGCGGCGTCCCGGCAGCGGCTGGCCCGCTTCGACGACCGCGTCCGGCTGGTGCACGCCGTCTACGACGAGCTGCCCGCGGTGCTCGACGACCTCGGCATCGCGTCGGTCGACGGGGTGCTGATGGACCTCGGTGTCTCCTCACTGCAACTCGACGTCCCGGACCGGGGCTTCGCGTACGCCCAGGACGCGCCGCTGGACATGCGGATGGACCAGACCCGGGGCACCACGGCCGAGACCGTCGTCAACACCTACAGCCCAGGGGACCTGATCAGGGTGCTGCGGGTGTACGGCGAGGAGAAGTTCGCCAACCGGATCGTGGACGCGATCGTGCGCGAGCGGGCCAAGGCGCCCATCACGTCGTCGGCGCGGCTGGCCGAGCTCGTCCGCGACGCGATACCGCAGGCCGGCAAGCGGACCGGCGGGCATCCGGCCAAGCGCAGCTTCCAGGCGTTGCGGATCGAGGTCAACGGCGAGCTCGAGACGTTGGAGCGGGCGGTGCCGGCGGCACTGGACGCGCTCGACCTGGGCGGCCGGATCGTCGTGCTGTCGTACCACTCGCTGGAGGACCGGATCACCAAGCGGGCCATGGCCGGCCGCGCCCGGTCCACCGGGCCGATCGAGCTGCCGGTCGAGCTGCCCGGCACCGGGCCGACGCTGCGTCTGCTCACCCGCGGCATCGAGCTGCCGAGCGAGGACGAGGTGACGGCGAACCCGCGGGCCGCGTCGGTGCGGCTGCGGGCGGCGGAACGGATCGATCCCGACGCGGTCACACCGGACCGGCCACGCCGGGTCAAGGCATTGCACCAGCCCGCCGCGCGAACGGCGGGTCGGACCGGAGCCGGCGACCGCCGTGCTCCGGCCGCGGAGTCCCACGAGGACGACGAGAACCAGGGGGAGGGAACATGACAGATCAGAAGCGCGCACCGCGGTCGGGGGGCCGGACCACGGAGCGCCAGGTCGGGCGGGGGATCCGCGCGCACCGGACGGACCCGCGCGCGGCGCGGCAGTTCCCGACGGAGGGCACTGCCGCCCTGCGTCCGAAAGAGCGGACGACCGCTCCCGCGGCGGGGGTGCCGCGGCTGAAGGTCGCACCGCCGCTGCCCGTGACGGGTCCGCGCGTGCCGTTCGTCGCGCTGATCCTGCTGCTGGTGGTCGGTGGCGTGCTCGGCATCCTCGTGGTCAACACGAAGATCGCCGAGAACGCGTTCCGGGTCGAGAGGCTCAAGGAGACCGGCAGCGCACTCGATCTCCAGGAGCAGGAGCTGCGGCGGGAGATCGCCCAGGCGCAGGCGCCGGGCAACCTCACCGCCCAGGCCCGCAAGCTGGGCATGGTCGGCGGCGGCGACCCGGCCTACATCCGACTCCAGGACGGCAAGATCATCGGTATTCCGAAGCCGGGTGCGGGCGCGCCCTCGGTGACCAGCAACCAGGGGCGGTGAGCGTGCCGCCGCGGACGCCGGACCCGCGGCGCGATCCGTCCGGGGCGCGCCGGAACCCGCCCCGCGCGGGTCGGCCGGCCGATGACGACGGACCCGCCCCGGCCCGCAGTGGCCGGGGCGGGATCTTCGAGGCACAGGCATACACGCCACGCGGGCGGACCGTGCGGGAGCAGGCGCGCACGCGCACGCCCCGGGCCACGCCGGCGAAGCCGGTCACGCCGGAGAAGCCGGCGAAGCCCGAGCAGCCGACGCTGCGGGTGGTCGACGGCGGCCGGGCCGACGAACCGCGAGCCCCGCGCAAGGCGGCATCCCCGGCCCGGACGGGGGCGACCCCGGCGGCGCGCGGCGGCACGACCGCGGGCGCCCGCTCCGGCACGCGCGGGGCCGGCCCGGCGCGCAGGACCACCACGACGACGGCACCGCGCGGCGACGGCACCGGTCGGGCGCCCGCGCGGACGCCGCGTCCCCGGACCGGCACCACGAAGGGTGGCGCCACCGCACCCCGGCCGCCGCTGCGCCGCAAGCCGCGCACGCGGCCGAAGCTGGCCGACCCGAACCGCCGGCTCCGGCTCGGCGCCTTCCTCGCGCTGGCCATGTTCGCCTGCATCGGCATCCGGCTGGTGACGCTCCAGGTCCTGCCGACACCCGCGTACGCCGACGGCGGCATCCAGGACCGGCTCCGCTCGGTGACCCTGTTCGCCTCCCGCGGCGGCATCTACGACCGCTCCGGCGTGCCGTTGACGCACAGCGTCGAGGCGCGGCACGTCTACGCGGACCCGGAGATGGTCGAGAACGCGGCGGACGCGGCGGCCAAGCTGTCGCCGCTGCTGGGCGTGGCCCGGTCAGACCTGGAGAAGCGGATGGCCAAGCGGAAGCTGGCCGGCGGCATCCCGTCCACCTTCTCGTGGCTCGCCCGCGGTGTGCCGATCGAGAAGGCCCAGCAGGTGATGGCGCTCAACATCGCGGGGATCGGCATCGGCCGCGACGAGCGCCGGGAGATCCCGGGCGCCGACCTGGCGGCCAACCTGATCGGCATCACCGGCGAGGACATGACCGGCCTGGAAGGGCTCGAGGCGCGTTACGACGACGTGCTGCGCGGCACCAACGGCAAGCACCGATTCGAGGCCGGCAACGGCGAGCTCGACATCCCGATCTCCGGCGGCTACGACGAGGTGGTGCCGGCCAAGCCGGGCAGCTCGTTGACGCTGACCATCGACCGCGACCTCCAGTACGAGTTCCAGCGCTCGCTGAGTGAGAACGTGCTGGCCCGCAAGGGCACCGTCGGCGCGGCGATCGCGATCGACATCAAGACCGGCGAGGTGCTCGCCCAGGCCAGCCAGCCCACCTACAACGCGGCCGACTGGGAGAAGTACTCGGCGGTCGACCGGGAGGACGCGGCGACCTCGTTCATCGTCGACCCGGGCTCGGTGCACAAGGCGATCATCTTCGGCGCCGGCCTGGAGGAAGGCGTGATCACCCCGAAGACGGTCTGGAAGATCCCGAACACGATCTACAAGGCCGGTGAGCCGTACTCGGACACCCACCCGGCCGGCAACAAGAAGATGTCGATGGCCGGCGCGCTCGCGTACTCCTCGAACGTCACGACGATCAAGGTCGCGGACAAGCTCGGCGCGCAGCGGGTGTACGACTACCAACTCAAGTTCGGCCTCGGCAAGGCGACCGGCGAGGGCATGCCGGGCGAGGCGCCCGGGCACGTGCTGCCGCCGGACGAGTGGAACGGCACCTCGCCGGGGTCGATCCCGATCGGCCACAGCGTCGACGTGACGCCGCTGCAGATGGCCGCCGTCTACGCGACGATCGCCAACGACGGCAAGTGGGTCCAGCCGCACCTGATCAAGGACACCGTCACCGGGGACGGCCGGCACGTCGCGCCGCCCGCGCCGGAGACCCGCCAGGTGATCAGCCCGCAGCACGCCGCGGAGCTCCGCTACCTGATGGAGGCCGTGACCACGATCCCGGACGCGACCGGCGTCTCGGGCCGGATCAAGGGCTACCGGGTGGCGGGCAAGACGGGCACGGGCAAGCGCGTGGTCGACGGTGAGTACGCGCCCGGCGACGTGGCGTCGTTCATCGGCATGGCGCCGGCGGAGGCACCCCGCTACGTCGTCGCGGTCTTCGCGTACACCCCGGGCGGTGGTGGCGGGGACGTCGCCGGACCGGCGTTCCGCGAGATGATGCAGTACACCCTGCAGCACTACCGCGTGCCACCGAGCACCAAGTCCGCCCCCAAGTACACGGCATTTCCGTAGATCAGCGTGGAGATGCGGAAGCCGGGCATGGACCGGGTAGGGTCTGACGCCGTGCCCGGCAATCCGCGCCCCCGCGCCGTCGCTCCCGTCCGGCTCGCCGACTTGGCGTCCCTGGTCAGGGCGGCTGTCCCCGTGACCGACGTCGACGTGACCGGGATCACCCATGCCAGCGGCGAGGTGCGCCCCGGCGATCTCTACGCGGCGCTGCCCGGTGCCCGGCGGCACGGCGCCGAGTTCGTCCCCGCCGTCGCCGCGGCCGGCGCGGTCGCGGTGCTGACCGACGCGGCCGGTGCTCCGGCCGCCGCCGCGGCGGGCCTGCCGGCGATCGTGGTCGACGATCCCCGCGAGGCGCTCGGCGCGGTCGCGGCCGCCGTCTACGGCGACCCCACGGCCGACCTGGTGGTCATCGGCCTCACCGGCACCGCGGGCAAGACCTCGACCGCCTACCTGGTCGAGTCCGGCCTGCGCGCGGCCGGCCACGTGACCGGCCTGATCGGCACCGTGGAGACCCGCCTCGGCGACCTGGTCGTCGACAGCGTGCGGACCACGCCCGAGGCCACCGACCTGCACGCGCTGCTGGCCGTCGCCCGCGAGCGCGGGGTGACCGCGGTGGTGATGGAGGTGTCCAGCCACGCGCTGGCGATGGGCCGCGTCGGCGGGGTGCGCTTCGCGGTCGGCGGCTACACCAACTTCGGCCAGGACCACCTCGACTTCCACGCCGACCGCGACGACTACTTCGCCGCCAAGGCCAAGCTGTTCGACGGGCGCTGCCGGGTCGAGATCCTCAACCTGGACGAACCGGCCCTGGTGCCGCTGCGCAAGCCGGAGACCGTCACCTACTCGGCCGCCGGCGACCGCGCGGCCACCTGGTGGGCCGACGGGGTCGTCGACGCCGGCTACGGCCAGGCCTTCCTCGCGCACGGGCCCGACGGTGCGGCCGTCGACGCCGGTGTCGCGCTGCCCGGCCTGCACAACGTGGCCAACGCGCTGCTCGCGATCGCCTCGCTGGTCGCCGTCGGGGTCGACCCCGCGACCGCGGCCGCCGGCGTCGCCGCCTGCCCGGGCGTTCCCGGGCGCCTCGAGGTCGTCGACGCCCCGGGCCCGGTGCTCGGCGTCGTCGACTACGCGCACAAGCCCGACGCGATCGTCGCCGCGCTCCGTGCGCTGCGCGCCCGCGCGACGAGCCGCGGCGGGCACCTGATCTGTGTGATCGGCGCGGGCGGCGACCGTGACCGGGGCAAGCGCCCGCTGATGGGCGCGGCCGCGGCCGAGGGCGCCGACCTGGTGCTGGTCACCGACGACAACCCGCGCACCGAGGAGCCCGCGGCGATCCGTGCCGAGGTCCTGACCGGGGCGCGGGGGAGCGGACCCGCGGTGGTCGAGGAGCTCACCGGCGGGCGGCGCGCGGCCATCGACGAGGCGGTCCGCCGGGCCGGCGAGGACGACGTGATCGCCGTGCTCGGCAAGGGGCACGAACGAGGGCAGGAGGTGGCCGGCGTGACGCACCCGTTCGACGACCGGGTCGAGCTCGCGGCGGCACTGCGCGCCCGGTTCGGCCATCTGGTGGGTCAGCGATGATCGCGATGCGCCTCGACGAGGTGGCCGCGGCGGCCGGCGGCCGGTTGGTCGGCGCCGACCCGGCGGCCACGGTGTCCGGCCCCGTCGAGTACGACTCGCGCAAGCCGACGGCCGGCGGCCTGTTCGTCGCCTTCCCCGGCGAGAAGGTCGACGGCCACGACTTCGCCGCGGCGGCGGTGGCCGACGGCGCGGTCGCGGTGCTCGGCACCCGGCCGGTCGAGGGCGTCCCGATGGTGCTGGTCGACGACCCGCTGGCGGCGCTGGCCGGACTGGCCCGGGCGTCCCTGTCCCGGCTGCCCGACCTGTGCGTGATCGGCCTGACCGGCTCGTCCGGCAAGACCACCACGAAGGACCTGGTCGCCCAGCTCGTCGCCCGGCTCGGCCCGACGGTCGCGCCGGCCGGCTCGCTCAACAACGAGCTGGGCTTCCCGCACACCGTGCTCAAGGCCGACGAGCAGACGCGCTACCTGGTGCTGGAGATGGGCGCCCGGGGTGCCGGGCACATCAGCTACCTCGCCGGCATCGCCACGCCGCGGGTCGGCGTGGTGCTCAACGTCGGCACCTCGCACATCGGCGAGTTCGGCTCGGTCGACAACATCGCCGCGGCCAAGGGCGAGCTGGCGGAGGCCGTACCCGTGGACGGGGTGGCGATCCTCAACGCCGACGACGAGCGGGTCCGCAAGATGGCCGTGCGCACCCGGGGCCGGGTGGTCCTGGTCGGCGAGTCGCCGGACGCCGACGTGCGCGCCGACGAGGTGACCATGGACTCCCAGGGGCTGGCGTCGTACACGCTGCGGGTGGCCCGGGGCAGTGTGCCCGTGCGGCTGCGGGTGCCCGGCCGCCATCAGGTCGGCAACAGCCTCGCGGCCGCCGCCGTGGCCCGCGAGCTGGGCATGCCGCTGCGCGAGCTGGGCGAGGCACTGGGTGAGCTGACGCTGCGCTCCGCCCGCCGGATGGACGTGTTCGAGCGGCCCGACGGCACGACCGTCATCGACGACTCGTACAACGCCAACCCGGCATCGATGGCCGCCGCCCTGCGGGCGCTGGCGACCATCGGCGAGGGGCGGCGTACCGTCGCGGTGCTCGGCTACATGGCCGAGCTCGGCGAGTTCGAGCGTGCGGGACACGAAGAGGTCGGGCGGCTCGCCGCGGAGCTGGGCGTCGACCGGGTGGTCGTCGTGGGCGAGGCCGCAGTGCCGATCCACGACGGCGCGATTGCCCACCAGGGCTGGGAAGGCAGGTCCGTGGTGGTGGGCGACCAGGCAGCGGCGATCGAGTCGCTGCGGGCCGATCTGCGGCCGGGTGACGTGGTCCTGGTGAAGGGCTCGCGGTACCGGACCTGGGACGTGGTGGACTCGCTGCGCGAGAACGGAACCACGGCGTGAGGGCGGTCATCGTCGCGATGGCGGTGGCGTTCCTCGTCTCGCTGTTCGGCACGCCGCTCGCGATCAAGGTGTTCACCCGGCTCAAGGCCGGCCAGCCGATCCGGGCCGACGGCCCGCAGATGCACATGGGCAAGAAGGGCACGCCGACGATGGGCGGCGTGGTCTTCATCGTGGCGACGGTGATCGCCTACGTGGCCGGCCACATCGCGCTGACCACCCTGCCGTCCCAGCAGATCTTCCAGGTCGGCCCGACGATCACCGCGCTGGTGCTGCTCGGGCTGCTGGTGTTCTGCGGCGCGGTGGGCTTCATCGACGACTTCCTCAAGGTCCGCCGGCGGCACAGCGGCGGGCTCAACAAGCGCGGCAAGCTGCTCGGCCAGCTCCTCGTCGGCGCCACCTTCGGCATCGTCGCGCTCTACTTCCCGAGCACCATGCTGGACACCACGGGCAGCCGCACCAACAGTGAGACCGTCGGCAGCACCGCCATCTCGTTCATCCGCGAGGTGAGTTGGCTCGACATCGGCAAGGTCGGCTCGGTCATCCTGTTCGTCTTCGTGGTGCTCGCCGCGACCAACGGCGTCAACCTGACCGACGGCCTGGACGGACTGGCCACCGGCGCCACGACGATGGTCCTCGGCGCGTACGCGTTGATCGCCTTCTGGCAGTACCGGCACTGGTGCGCCGACCCGAGCTACGTGAAGGCCGGCGCCGACACCTACTGCTACGCCGTGCGAGATCCCCTGGAGATAGCCCTGATCGCCGGGGCCGGCGCCGGGGCGTGTGTCGGGTTCCTCTGGTGGAACACCTCGCCTGCCCGGATCTTCATGGGTGACACCGGTGCGCTCGGCCTGGGCGGCCTGATCGCCGGCATGGCGATGTCGACCCGCACGATCATGCTGCTGCCGATCATCGGCGGGCTCTACGTGATCATCACGATGTCGGTGGTCATCCAGATCATCTCGTTCAAGACCACGGGCAAACGGGTCTTCCGAATGTCGCCGCTCCAGCATCACTTCGAGTTGGCGGGCTGGAGCGAGGTCAACATCGTGGTCCGCTTCTGGATCATCGCCGGAATCGGCGTCGCGATGGCGCTGGGCCTGTTCTACAGCGACTTCCTGGCAGCGGTCAGTTAGGGCTCAGGCCGACACGCCGAGAATTTCTCCGCTGTCCGGGCGTGCCGAGCGCCCATGATGGGCCGGTGGGGGAGGAAGCGAAACCGGGTTCGGTCGCCGCGCAGGCCCGCCGCTCGCTGTTCGACGGCGGGGTGTCGGCGCTGCGCGGGCTGCTCGGGCGTCCGCTGGCGTCCTACTACCTGCTGATCTCCAGCGCGGGCCTGCTGCTGGTCATCGGCCTGACCATGGTCTTCTCGGCGACCGGCCCGCGGGACATCGCCGACGACGGCAACGCGTTCGCCGCGCTGGCCAAGCAGGCGCTGTTCGCCGCCGTCGGGCTCGCCGCGTTCTGGGTGTGCCAGCGGCTGCCGGCCCGCACGTTCCGGGCGCTGGCCCGTCCGATCCTGGGCGTGGCCATCGCGCTGCTGCTGTTTCTCAACGGGCTCAACGCGCTGGCCGCCGTCCGCGGTGAGAAGGCGGTGCACCTCGGGCCGATCCAGAGCGACGAGCTCTGGCTGCACGTCGGGTCGTTCCAGCTCCAGCCCTCGGAGTTCGTCAAGATCGGCCTGATCCTCTGGGCGGCCGACGTGATCAGCCGCAAGGGCCCGGCGCTGACCTACTGGCGCGAACTGGCGATGCCGCTGTTCCCGGTCGTCGCGCTGCTCTTCATCCTGGTCGGCTACAAGGACCTGGGCACGATGCTGATCCTGCTGGCCATCGTGGTCGGCGTGCTCTGGGCCGCCGGCGTGCGGATGCAGGTGTTCGCCAGCCTGTTCGTGGCGGGCCTGGCCGGCATCGGCGTGCTGATCGCGGCCGCGTACTACCGTTTCGCCCGGCTGCTGACCTTCTTCAACCCGCCGACGGACTGCGACCTGAAGGACTGCTACCAGGGCATCCAGGGCCGGTACGCGATCGACAACGGCGGCTGGTTCGGCGTCGGGCTGGGTCAGGGCCAGCTCAAGTGGGGCTGGCTGCCGGCCGCCGACAACGACTTCATCTTCGCCGTGATCGCCGAGGAGCTCGGAGTGATCGGCTGCATCGTCGTGCTGGCGCTGTTCGGCGTGCTGGCCTACACCGGTCTGCGGATCGCGCGGCGCATCGACGACCCGTTCCGCCGCCTGGTCGCCGCCGCGCTGACCACCTGGCTGGTCGCCCAGGCCCTGATCAACATCGGTGGCGTGGTCGGGCTGATCCCGATCACCGGCCTGCCGCTGCCGTTCATCTCCGACGGCGGCAGCGCCCTGGTGGTGACCATGGCCGCGATCGGCATGCTGGCGTCGTTCGCCCGCGCCGAACCCGATGCCGCCCGAGCCCTGCATGCCCGCCCGCCGGCCAGGTGGGTCCGACTACTCTGGGCCCCGCTGCCTCCGTTGCCCTCGGCTCCGAAGGCCAGCCGTTCGTCGGCGTCCGCCGGCGGACGCGCCGCGCGCGAGCGTGCCGGCGTGGGTGGCGAGAGGAGACGGTGATGGGTCCGCTGCGGTCGGTCGTGCTGGCTGGTGGAGGGACGGGTGGGCACATCTATCCGTTGCTCGCCTTCGCCGACTGTCTCCGCCGGCATGATCCATCGGTCCGGATCACCTGCCTCGGCACACCCAAGGGCCTGGAGAACGAGCTGATCCCGCCGCACGGGTACGACCTGCGGCAGATCCCGGCGTTCCAGCTTCCCCGGTCGGTCAACATGGCGTTGCTGCGTACCCCCGACCGCATGGTGACCTCGACCCGCGCGGCCGGCAAGATCCTCGACGAGGTCCGCGCCGACGTGGTGGTCGGCTTCGGCGGCTACGTCTCGGTGCCCGGCTACCTGGCGGCCTGGCGCCGCGAGGTGCCGATCGTGGTCCACGAGGTCAACGTGCCGCCGGGCGTGGCCAACCGGATGGGCATGCGGTTCACCAAATACGTGGCGGTCGGCTTCCCGCACCAGCCGCAGCAGGCCGAGTCGCTGCGCGACGCCCGGGTCGTCGGCGTCCCGCTGCGCTCCTCGATCGCCCACCTCGACCGCCGCGCGGCCTCCGCCGCCGCCCGCGCGCGCTTCGGGCTGCGCCCCGACCTGCCGGTGCTGTTCGTCTCGGGCGGCTCGCAGGGCGCCCGGTCGATCAACCTGGCCGTCGCCGGTGCCGCCAAGGAGCTGTCCCGGGCCGGCGTGCAGGTGCTGCACGTGATCGGCGCCCGCAACGAGCCGGTCTCGATCCCCAACGACCTGCCGGTGCCCTACGTGACCATTCCCTACCTGAGCCAGATGGAGCTCGGGTACGCGGCCGCGGACCTGATGCTGAGCCGGGGCGGCGCGATGACCGTCGCCGAGGTGGCGGCGATCGGCCTGCCCACGATCTACGTCCCGTACCCGTACAGCAACCAGGAGCAGAGCCGCAACGCCCAGCCCGTGGTCGACGCCGGCGGCGGTCTGCTGGTCGACGACGGCGAGATGACGCCGGCGTGGGTCGAGCGCACCGTGATCCCGCTGCTGCGCGACCCGCACCGGCTGGCTGCGATGGGCTACGCGGCCGCGGGCTACGGACGGCGCGATGGTGACGAGGCGTTGCTCGACTTCGTTTACGAAGCGGCAACACACGCCGGACAGTGACTGACGAGAGCGAGGCACGGTGGCAGGGCTCAACATCGCGGACTTCACCCCGGCTGGCACGGTGGCGGCGGAGGATCTGGGCACGGTGCACCTGATCGGTGTGGGTGGTGTCGGCATGAGCGGGCTGGCCCGCCTGCTGCTGACCCGGGGCATCCAGACCTCCGGCAGTGAGCTGCGGGAGTGGCCGGCGCTGGCCGGCCTGCGCGCGCTCGGCGGCACGATCCACATGCGGCACGTCCCGGAGAACCTGGACGGCGTCGACACCGTGGTCTACTCGACCGCCATCCCGCAGGACCACCTCGAGCTCGAGGAGGCCCGCCGGCGGGGGCTGCGGATCATGCACCGGTCGGAGGCGCTGGCCGCCGCGATGACCGGCCGGCGCACCGTCGCCGTGGCCGGCACGCACGGCAAGACCACCACCACCTCGATGATCACGCTGATCCTCCAGCACGCCGGGCTCGACCCGTCGTTCGTGATCGGCGGCGAGATCTCCGAGGTCGGCTCCAACGCCCACCACGGCAGCGGCGACCTGTTCGTGGCCGAGGCCGACGAGAGCGACCGGTCGTTCCTGCTCTACCGGCCGTACGCGTCGATCATCACGAACATCGACGCCGACCACCTCAACACCTACGGCGACCTGGCCGGGCTGGAGGCGGCGTTCCTGGAGTACGCGCTGCTGACCGACCCGGCCGGCTTCGTGGTGACCTGCGCCGACAACGAGGGCACCCGGCGGCTCGCGCAGACGCTGCGCGAGCAGGGGCGGCGGGTGCTGACCTACGGGGTGGCCGCCGACGCCGACCTGCGGCTGTCCGACATCTCCTCGTCGGTGCTCGGCGTCCGCTACCAGGCGACGCTGCTCGGCGAGGAGGTCGGCGAGATCCGGCTGCCGGTGCCGGGCGGCCACTTCGGGCTCAACAGCGCGGCCGCCGTGCTCGCCGCGGTCGAGCTGGGCGTGTCCCTGCCGGTCACCGTGGAGGCGCTCGCCGCGTTCCCGGGCGTACGCCGCCGGTTCGAGCGCAGGGGCGTCGCCAACGGCGTCGTCGTCTACGACGAGTACGCGTACCACCCGGTGTCGGTCACGGCCGCGCTGGAGACGCTCCGCGAGGTCGCGTCCGGCGGCCGCCTGGTGGTGGTCTTCCAGCCGTACCGCGTCTACCGCACCCGCGACATGGAGGCGGAGCTGGCCACGGCGCTGGCGATCGCCGACGAGGCGATCATCCTCGAGGTCTTCGGCCCCGGCGAGACCCGCGGACCGGGCGAGGGCGGCGTCGCGCTGACCGCGGCGATCGGCCTGCCCGCCGCCCACAAGGTGTTCGTGCCCGACTGGGACGCGGTCCCGGCCGAGGTGGTCCGCCGGGCCCGTCCCGGCGACCTGGTGGTGACCATGGGCGCCCCGCCGAGCTCGCTGCTCGGTGACGAGCTGCTGGCCGCCCTGTCGGCGGCCGACCCGGCCGTGGGCGACGCGGCGGCGGGTTCGGTGTCGCCGGTCGCCGGCTGATGACCGTCCGGCCCGGCGGCGGCGCGCCCGAGCGGCGCCGCTGGACCCTGGTCCGCGCGGGCAGTGACGCGATGCCGTCGTCGGTGCGCCGGTTCATGCGGCGGGCGCGCCGTCGGCGGCTGCGGGCCGCGCTGCCCTGGGCCGTGGGTGTGGGCTTCCTGTCGGTGCTCGGCCTGCTGGCGTGGGTCATTCTGGGCTCCAGCCTGCTCGGCGTGCGGACGGTCGCGGTCGACGGCACGTCGCTGCTCGGCCCGGACGAGGTGCGGGCCGCCGCGGCGGTGCCGGCCGGTGCCCCGCTGGCCCGCCTCGACCTCGAGGCGGTCGCGGCCCGGGTGAGCACGCTGCCCGCCGTGGAGAAGGCCACCGTCACCCGGCAATGGCCCGACGCGTTGACGGTCGTCGTCGTGGAGCGCACGGCCGAGGCGGTCGTCCCGCAGGGCAGGCGGTTCCTCGTGGTCGACCGGTTCGGCGTGGTGTTCCAGGACCTCAACCGCCGCCCGGCCCACCTGCCGCTGGTGCGGATCGCCGACCCCCGGGGCAACGTCGACGGCACCCGTGGCGCGGTCGGTGTGATCGCCTCCCTGTCGCAGTCCCTGCGCCGCCAGTTGCTCGAGGTGGGTGTGGCCGGACCGGCCCAGATCACCCTCAAACTCTCCGGTGGCCGCACGGTGGTCTGGGGCGACGCGAGCCGCAGCACGGAGAAGGCGACGGTCACCGCGGGGCTGTTGCAGCGGGACGGAAAGACGTTCGACGTCAGCGATCCCGGGGTCGTCACGATCCGCTGAAGAAATACCGCGTGGCGACACGCCGTACCTGGTCCTTGGATCACGGTCGTGTCCCGCTTACGTTGCCCCAGAGGCCGAGCAGTTGACATAACTCTAAGCCTCTAGTAGAGGGTGAGGGTTTCCTCCCTTGCCCTTCGCGTAGCGGCGGCATGCCGCGTCCGGCCGCACACGGGAAGGGAAGGCACCCCCGATGACACCTCCGCACAACTACCTGGCGGTCATCAAGGTCGTCGGCATCGGTGGCGGTGGCGTCAACGCCGTCAACCGAATGATCGAGGTCGGCCTCAAGGGCGTCGAGTTCATCGCCATCAACACCGACGCGCAGGCGCTGCTGATGAGCGACGCCGACGTGAAGCTCGACGTCGGCCGCGAGCTGACCCGGGGCCTCGGCGCCGGTGCGAACCCCGACGTCGGCAAGAGCGCCGCCGAAGACCACCGCGACGAGATCGAAGAGGTGCTCAAGGGCGCCGACATGGTCTTCGTCACCTGCGGCGAGGGCGGCGGCACGGGCACCGGCGGCGCGCCGGTGGTCGCGAACATCGCCCGCAAGCTCGGCGCGCTGACCATCGGCGTGGTCACCCGCCCGTTCTCGTTCGAGGGCAAGCGCCGCCAGGTGCAGGCCGAGGCGGGAATAGACGAACTGCGCAACCAGTGCGACACGCTGATCGTGATCCCGAACGACCGGCTGCTGGCGCTCGGCGACCGCGGCATCAGCATGATGGACGCGTTCCGCCAGGCCGACCAGGTGCTGCTCTCCGGTGTCCAGGGGATCACCGACCTGATCACGACGCCGGGTCTGATCAACCTCGACTTCGCCGACGTCAAGAGCGTCATGAGCGGCGCCGGCAGCGCGCTGATGGGCATCGGCAGCGCCCGCGGCGACAACCGCGCCGTGGAGGCCGCCGAGGCCGCCATCTCCAGCCCGCTGCTGGAGCAGAGCATGGACGGTGCGCGCGGCGTGCTGCTCTCCATCGCCGGCGGCTCCGACCTCGGCCTCTTCGAGATCAACGACGCGGCCCAGCTCGTCACCGACGCGGCCCACCCGGACGCCAACATCATCTTCGGTGCGGTCATCGACGACGCCCTCGGCGACGAGGTGCGGGTCACCGTCATAGCGGCTGGCTTCGACGGCGGCACGCCCGCCTACAAGCCGTCCGAGCC
This sequence comes from Asanoa ishikariensis, assembly GCF_900107455.1. GTDB lineage: Bacteria > Actinomycetota > Actinomycetes > Mycobacteriales > Micromonosporaceae > Asanoa > Asanoa ishikariensis. Next base: position 2,741,232 of record NZ_FNQB01000001.1, read on the forward strand.
GGTGCGCAAGGCGACTCAGCCGCAGCCGATCGTGACCAGCACGCCGGTCGAGACCACGCCGCCGCCGGTGGCCCCGGCCCAGCCGGCCCGCCGCGTGCTCTTCGACGACGTGGACGTGCCCGACTTCCTTAAAAACGGCTCGTAAAGTCCGGGTGTGCGCCGGAGGCGCTTCGGGAAGCAGGGCACGGCGCCTAATAGCCTGACAGCGTGAAGGCTGACGACGACACCCGGCGCGCCGAGTTGGCGGCCAACCTGGCCCTGGTACGGGCCAGGATCGACGCCGCCCGCTCGGCCGCCGGGCGCACCGACGAGGTCACGCTGGTCGCGGTCACCAAGACCTACCCGGCCAGCGACGTCGGGCTCCTGGCCGACCTGGGCGTCACCGAGGTCGGCGAGAACAAGGACCAGGAGGCGGCGCCCAAGGCGGCCGAGATCGGCGCCCGGGTGCGCTGGCACTTCGTGGGCCAGCTCCAGCGCAACAAGGCCAAGTCGGTGGCCGCGTACGCGGATGTCGTGCAGTCGGTCGACAGCGTCCGGCTGGCGGCGGCGCTCGACCGGGCCGCCGAAGGGCACGGGCGGGTCATCGACGTGCTGCTCCAGGTGAGCCTCGACGGCGACCCGTCGCGGGGCGGCGCGCTGCCCGGCTCGGCGGACCCGGACCGCGGTCTGGGCCCGGCCGCGGAGGCGGTGGCGGGTGCTTCGGCACTGCGGTTGGCCGGCCTGATGGCGGTCGCGCCGCTGGGTGCGCCGCCGGATCAGGCGTTCGCCCGGCTGGCCGAGATAGCCGCCGCGTTCCATGTCGATCATCCGACAGCCACGGTCCTGTCGGCGGGAATGTCCGATGACCTGGAGAACGCCGTTTCACACGGCGCGACACATGTGCGGATCGGTAGCGCGTTGCTCGGTAAGCGTCACTACCTGGGGTAGCCTGACGGCGGACACCAAACTACATCGGTGTTGTTTTCCATGCAGACCTTCGCAGCGCCGGGGGGCGCGCCGTCAACCGGGAGGGTGACGGCATAGGAAGGTCGGCTTGGTACCGATGCATAGACGGAGTCCACGCGCGTGACAGTGGCTCGGGCAGGGGGGCACGTGCCACACGGCGGACGGAGGGGCGCGGCACATGGGAGCTTTGCGAAAGGCGGGCGTCTGGCTCGGGTTGGTCGAAGAGGAAGACGACGACCGGGGTTATGACGACGGCTATGACGGCCGGTCCGGCAGCAGCCGGTCCGGTGATGCGGGCTACCGCGAATCGCGTTACCGGTCCAGCCGGTACAGCGACGACTTCGGCGAGGACGAGGAAGAGGCCGACGACGCGCCGGCGGTGCCGCGCGCCCGGTCGACCCGGCACGCCGACCGTCCGAGCCGGCTAGAGGCCGCCGAGGCCGAGCTCGCCGAGGCGCGTGAGGCTCGTGAGTCCCGCGCCGAGCGCGCACTCGAACGCTCCAGCGTGCGATCGATCACTCGTTCGCCGGCTCCGGAGAGCCCGTCACAGGTGAGTTACCCCACCCGCGACAATCTCGCGCTCGCACCGCAGGTGCAGTTGCGCGAACGCGCGGTGGTCGCCGACGACGAACAGCGCTACCAGATCACGACTCTGCATCCGACCACTTATCGCGAGGCCCGCACCATCGGTGAGCATTTCCGGGACGGTGTTCCGGTGATCATCAACCTCACCGAAATGGATGAGTCGGACGCCCGCCGTCTGGTGGATTTTGCGGCGGGCTTGGCCTTCGGTTTGAGGGGTACGATCGAGCGCGTCACCAACCGGGTGTTCCTGCTTTCACCGGCCAACGTCCAAGTCACGGCAGAGGACAAGGCGAAGATCGCTGAAGGCGGTTTCTTTACCCTGCCGTAGCCCTGAGCAGGGCAGAGCCGGCCTGATGGAGGGTTGCGCGAGTCGTGCTTTCGATTCTGTTCCAGGTCCTCTACCTGCTGATCTACTTCTTTTTGATCACTCTGCTCGCACGATTCGTATTGAGCGCTGTGCTTCAATATGGCCGTCGTTGGCAGCCGAGGCGTGCTGCGGCCGCCGGACTGGAAGTGGTGTGGAGCGTCACCGATCCGCCCCTCAAGGCGTTGAGGCGTGTGATCCCACCACTGCGGATCGGTAACCTCAGCATCGACCTCGCTTCGCTTGTGCTCTTGGTTATCCTGTTCGTGCTGATGAGATTCGTGGTGCAGCCCTGGATCTGACACACGGTCTGACCAGGAGCAACGCGGCCGCAACTGACCCGAGGAGTTTCGATGCCGCTTACCCCGGCCGACGTGCACAACGTCGCCTTCAAGAAACCCCCGATCGGCAAACGGGGGTACGACGAGGAGGAGGTCGACGCTTTCCTCGACGAGGTCGAGCGCGAACTCGCCCGGCTGATCGAGGAGAACAACGAGCTGCGCGCCCAGGTCGAGCGCGGCGGACCCCGAGGCGGCGCGCCAGCCGGCCCGGGTGCCGACCCTCGACTGGCTGCTGAGCTCAACGACCTCAAGGCCCAGCTCGACCGGATCCAGCGTGACAAGGCCGCCGCTGAGCAGGCCGCCCGCGCCATGCAGGGCGAGCTTGAGCAGATGCGCGCCCAGGGCGCCCCGGTTGTGGGCGGCGACGGCGAGCAGCAGGCCCTTCGGGTCCTGATGATGGCCCAGCGCACGGCCGACGACCACGTGTCCGACGCCCGCCGCGAAGCCGACAAGCTGCTCTCCGACGCGCGCACCAAGGCCGAAGAGGTCACCCGCGAGGCGCGGGCCAAGGCCGACGCGCTCGAGCGTGACGCGCGGCAGCGGCACCAGGAGGCCATGGGCGGTCTCGACGCCAAGCGCACGGCACTGCAGAAGCACATCGAAGAGCTCAAGCAGTTCGAACGGGAGTACCGCACCCGGCTCAAGGCCTACCTGGAGAGCCAGCTTCGCGACCTCGACGGTCGTGGGCAGGGGCTCGAGGCCGAGATGACCCGGACCGACGGCAATCGGTCCGTGACATCCGGCGCACCGGGTCTGGCCACCGCCGGTCTCGCGGGCTCCTACGGCGGCGCGGGACGCTCCGGCTCCCTCGAAGCCGGCCGCTAAGAGCTCCTCGAACCGACGACGGTTCCGTAAGCCCAACCGGGGGCGGGCATGCGTCCCCCGGACGGTGCCGTGTCTCCGGCGTACCCGGGTCCCCCCGGGGGCGCGCCGGACCCACGACATCTATACAGAAAGCGGCGGGGGTGAGCCGTGATCGTTGCAAGTTTGGTGCTCATCCTCGGTGCTGTCACGCTGCTCGTGCTCGGACTCGCAGGTGGTTCGAGCGTGTTGTTGGTCCTGTCGATCGCGGCGAGTCTTTTCGCCGCTGTCGCGCTCGTCGTCGGTGCCCGCCAGGCGGCCGCGGCACGGGCTCAGGCCAGCTACAACGATGACGAGCGATTCCAGCGTGCCGGCGGCGAGGATGACTCGAGAGTGTTCCACCACCGTTCGACGGTCCGGGGCAACGAGCCCGGCCGCCGGCGGGCGACCGCATGGGGGGCAGACGAGACGTCTGTCGCGGTCGCAGATCCCGTCGCTCCACCGAGCGTGCCCAACCAGGGCGCCTACCGGTCGGGCGAGGGCACGGAGTACGGCCGCCGCAGGGCGGCGGCCGCGACCGTCGACGAGCCGGGGGGCCTTGTCGACGACCGTACGGGTCATTACGACCAGGGCTTCGCAGACCTGCGTGCCGAGGGTCCCCCGCAGGGTCAGGGCTGGCCGAGCCAGCAACCGGCCCCGCCGCGGCAGACCTACGCCGCACCCGACCTGGTCGATGACGACGACGATGATGATGACGACGATCCGCCGGACGAGCCGGCGGCCCAGTTCGTCTCGGCCGCCGACGCGGCCCGGGTGGCGCGGATGTCCGCGCCGGTCCTGGTCTGCGACGGACGCCCGCGCTATCACATCCTCGGCTGCGTGCACCTGCTCGGTCGCGAAAGCGAGCCGCTGCCGGTGAGCGAGGCCGCGGAGCTCGGGTTCACGCCGTGCAGCCTGTGCGAGCCGGACAGCGCCCTGCTCGCGGGAGCGCGCCGGGTCTAGCTCTCTGTCGCGTTAAAGAAGGGCACCCGTCCCACGGGTGCCCTTCTTGGCACAATGAGGCATGGTCAGCAGGTCCGTCGTGGTAGCCGTCCGGGTGAAACCGGGGGCGTCGCGTGCCCGGATCGGTGGGCACCACGACGGTCCGCACGGTCCGGCGCTGGTCGTCGCCGTCACCGCCCGCGCCGTCGACGGCCAGGCCACCGAGGCCGCCCGTCGCGCGGTGGCCGACGCGTTCGGGCTGCGGGCCAGCGCGGTGGCGCTCAAGACCGGCGCTGCCAGCCGCGACAAGCTGTTCGTCGTGGAACTGCCGGCCGGTGCGGCCGGCGACGCCGCCCTCGACCGGTTCTCCGTGCTCCGCGCCGGCCCAGGACGGTGAGCGAGGAGCTGAACCTCGCCCTGCTACTCGGGGCGGCGGTGCTGCTTGTCGCGGTCGCGGCCGTGCGCTTGTCCACCCGGCTCGGCCTGCCCAGCCTCCTGGTCTACCTGGCGCTCGGACTGCTCATCGGCGAGTCGGGCCTGGGCATCCAGTTCGAGAACGCGTCGCTGACCCGGACCCTCGGCTTCGCCGCCCTGATCGTGATCATCGCGGAAGGCGGGCTGACCGCCCGGTGGTCGACGCTGCGCCCGGTGCTCGGCGTCTCGCTGACCCTCGCGACCGTCGGTGTCGCGGTGAGCATCGCGGTGGTCGGCGTGGCCGTACACCTGCTGCTCGACCTGGACTGGCGGCTCTCGCTGCTGTACGGCGCGGTGGTCGCGTCGACGGACGCGGCCGCGGTGTTCGCCACCCTGCGCAAGATGCGGCTGCCGGCCCGGTTGGTGGCGACGGTCGAGGCCGAGTCCGGCATCAACGACGCGCCGGTCGTGCTGGTGGTCGTGCTGCTGGCCACGGTCGGCCCGTTCGCCCACCCGTGGTGGTGGGAAGTCCTGGTGATCTTCTACGAGCTCGTGATCGGCGGCGCGATCGGCCTGGTGGTCGGTGCCGGCGGGGTCTGGGTGCTCCGGCGCGCGGCTCTCCCGTCCTCGGGCCTCTACCCGATCGCGGTGGTCGGGCTGACCGCACTGGCGTACGCGGCCGGCGCCGTCGCGCACGCGTCGGGATTCCTGGCTGTGTATACGGCCGGCGTGATGCTCGGCAATGCGCGGCTGCCACACCGGCAGACCATCCTCGGCTTCGCCGACGGCCTGGCCTGGGTCGCCCAGATCGGCCTGTTCGTGCTGCTCGGCCTGCTCGCCTCGCCCAGCCGGCTCGACGACGTGTTGGTGCCCGCCCTGGTGGTCGGCGTGGCGCTGGTGTTCCTGGCCCGGCCGCTGTCGGTGCTGGTCTCGGCCATCCCGTTCGGGGTGCCACTGCGGGCACAGGCCTTCCTGGCCTGGGCCGGCCTGCGTGGCGCGGTGCCGGTGGTGCTGGCGACCATCCCGCTCTCGGCCGGCACGCCCGGAGCGGCGCGACTCTTCGACGTGGTGTTCGTCCTCGTCCTGATCTTCACCGTGCTCCAGGCGACGACCATCGGGCCGGTGGCCCGGGCGCTGCGGGTCACCGCCCCGGCGGAGGCGGCCGAGCTTCGGGTGGAGACGGCGCCGCTGGAGCGGATGGGCGCCGACCTGCTCCAGCTCGAGGTGCCGCCGGGTTCGATGCTGGCCGGTGTGCACCTCGACGAGCTGCGGTTGCCGGTCGGTGCGGCGGTGACCCTGGTGCTCCGCGACGGTCAGGGCTTCGTACCGGGTCCCGACACCCGGCTCGCCGTCGGCGACAGCTTGTTGATCGTGGCCACCGCCGCCGTGCGGGACGCCGCGGAACGCCGCCTCCGTGCCGTCAGCCGCCGGGGGCGTTTGGCCAGGTGGTTTGCCGAGTACGGGGAGGAAAGGGGCTAACCATCGGTTAAGGTTCCTTTTGTCCTGATTGCCGGCTAATCAGGGGCGGAACTGGTTGAAACGGTGCGGCATGTTGTCGGACGTCTTCACGTTCCGTATTCTTGCCAACCTCCGGAGTGCGCGGCGGCCCGCCGCGCGCCCGTTTTGCACGTGGGGGAACGTGATGGCCGACCGCGCGAGCATCGTCCGGAAAGCACCGGCCTCAGCCGGTGCGCCGGGCACGCGCGCCGCCGGGCCGCACCCCGACCGCCGGCCCCGGCGCACCGAAACGGGTCCCGCCACACCCGGCGCGAGTCCCGTACAGAAGACCGCAACCACGTCAAACCGGTCGACCGTCCCGTCGCGCGCGGCCAAGCGGGCCGGCGCTGAGGGCACGACCGCCCGGCGGGCCGCCGCGACCGCGCCTGCCCGATCCCGGCCCGCGCGCGAGTCGGCGTCCGCGCCGCTTGCTGCTGCTTCTACGGGAGCGACGGGTAAGGCTGTCGCCACGGCGCGGATCGAGCCGGCTTCCGGGTCTGCCGATCGGACCAGGTCCGGGCGCAAGACCGTGGTCGCCGCGCAGGCCGGGTCCGGGCGGAAGGCGGCCAAGGCCGGCGCGGCCAAGAAGGCGAGCCCGGCCAGGGCGACGCCCGCGAAGAAGGCCGCGGCGAAGGCCGGGCCGGCCCCGGAGGCCAACGGTCGGAAGGCGGCCACGAAGAAGGCAGCCGACACGGCTGCGTCGTCGGCCACCGAGGCCGCTGCTACGAAGGCCACGGCGAAGAAGACGACCGCTAGTAAGAAGGCGGCCAACGCCGGAGCCGCCGCGAAGAGCGCGACCAAGGCTGCGCCCACGAAGGCTGCCGCGAAGAGCGCGTCCGCGAAGGCTGCTGCGAAGAGCGCGGCAGCGAAGCGGGCGCCGGCCGACCAGGCCGCGACCGCGGAGTCGGCGACAGCGAAGAAGGCCGCGCCGACCCAACGCGCGGCCGCGAAGAAGACCGCGACCAGTGAGGCTGCGGAGAAGAAGGCCGCACCGGCCCAGCGGCCGGCGGCGAAGAAGGCTGCGCCGGCGAAGGCCGCCAAGAAGGCCGCGCCGGCGAAGAAGGCGGCCGCCAAGGCGCCTGCGCGGAAGGCCGGCTCGTCGGCCGCCGCGAACACCCCGCCCGCGGGCGGGGCCGGAAAGGCCGCGCCGGCCAAGAAGGCGGCCCGGGCCGGTGGTCCCGTGGCCGGGACGGCCGCTACGCGCGCCGACTCGGCTGCCACCGGCACGCGGAAGAGCACCAGGCGCGCTGGGTCCGATTCCGGACCGGCGGCGTCGGCGTCGGGTCGCGGTGCTGGTGCGGGGCCAGCCGCGCGCTCGAAGGCAGGGTCACGGACCCGCGCCACCAGGTCGGAGGTGGGCGCCAAGCGCGCGCCAACCGGAGCCGGCACCTCGATTCAGGCCGGGTCTGCCGACCCGGTCTCGTCGCGGAGGAAGCGTTCCTCCTCCGCGACGACAGCACAAACCGCCGCGGGGGCCGCGGCTGAGGGAGAAGCCATGGTGAAGCCAGCCGACACGAAAACCGCCGCCAGCCGCAAAGCGCCCAAGGGCACGCGGACCGCCGCGGAGACGGAGAAGATCCGTGTGGCGCTCTCGGCCCGGCGGGAGGAGCTGACCATCGAGCACAGCCAGACGCTGACCGAGATCACCGTCCTGCAGCGCGACCGGTTCACCGACTCGGCGGGCGACGACCAGGCCGACACCGGCACCAAGACCTTCGAGCGTGAGCAGGAGATCACGATCGTCAACAGCATCCTCGACCGGATCAGCCAGGTGGAGCGCGCGCTGGAGCGCCTCGACGAGGGCGGGTACGGCTGGTGCGAGCGCTGTGGCAACCCGATCCCCGTCGAGCGGCTGGCCGCGTTCCCCTCCGCGACCCTCTGCGTCACCTGCAAGCAGTTGGAGGAGCGCCGGTAGGGCCGGCGTCCGCTCCTTCGCGTAGAGTTGCCCGGCCGGGCCGTGTCACCCGCGGCTCGACCGGGCAACGCCGCTTTCGCGACAAACCCGGCGGACCACGCCCGGCGATCCCCGCCGACGAGGAAGCAGGCCGAGCTGAACGCCGCCGAAGAGGGACAGATGACCGCGACCACGCCCGCGGACGAGACCCCGGCGCCGCCCAAGCGCGCCCGGGCCGTAGCCGTCTGGACGCTGGTGGGCGTTGCCGCCTTCATCATCCTGATCGACCAGCTCACCAAGCACTTCGCCCTCGAAGAGCTCAGCGGTCGCGGCCCGGTGCGGATCCTCGGCGGCGCGGTCTACCTGAGCCTGATCCGCAACAGCGGTGCCGCGTTCAGCATGGGCAGCGGGCACACCTGGGTCTTCCCCTTGGTCACGATCGCGGTGCTGAGCTGGATCGCCTGGATGACCCTCAAGCTCCGCTCGCTGCCGTGGGCGATAGCCCTCGGCCTGGTGGCCGGCGGCGCGCTGGGCAACTTCACCGACCGGCTGTTCCGGGCGCCCGGCCCGTTCCTCGGCCACGTGGTCGACATGATCAGCCTCTTCGCACCGTACGGCGAGAAGTTCGCGGTCTTCAACATCGCCGACAGCTCGCTGACCTGTGGCGTCGTGCTGGCGATCATCCTCGAGTTCAGCGGGCGGCAACGGGACGGCTCGCGGATACCGCTCCGCAAACAGAAGGCCAAGGCCGAGAACGACGCGGGGTCGGGCGACAAGTGACCTCCCGCGCTCTGCCCGTGCCGGACGGACTCGACGGCATGCGGCTCGACCAGGCGATCTCCCGGCTCTTCGGGCTGTCCCGCACCGCCGCCGCCGCGATCGTCGAGGCCGGTGACGCTGTCGTCGACGGCTCGCCGCGTCCGAAGTCCGACAAGGTCGCCGCGGGCGCCTGGCTCGAGGTGCGGCTGCCGGAGCCCCAGGCCGCGCTGACCGAGGTCGTGCCGCAGGCGGTGCCTGGTCTGCGCGTGGTCTACGCCGACGACGACATCGTGGTGGTCGACAAGCCGGTCGGCGTCGCCGCACACCCGAGCCCGGGCTGGACCGGCCCCACCGTGGTCGGCGGCCTGGCCGCGATCGGCCACCGGATCTCCACCAGCGGCGCCGCCGAGCGGCAGGGCGTCGTGCACCGGCTCGACGTCGGCACCAGCGGGCTGATGGTGGTGGCCAAGAGCGAGCGCGCCTACACCGGGCTCAAGCGGGCGTTCAAGGTGCGCGAGGTCGAGAAGCGCTACAGCGCCGTCGTCCAGGGCCACCTCGATCCGTTGCGCGGGACCATCGACGCGCCGATCGACCGGCACCCGCACCACGACTACCGGTGGGCGGTCGTCTCCGGCGGCAAGCCGAGCATCACCCACTACGACACGCTGGAAGCGTTCCCGGCCGCCAGCCTGATCGACGTGCGCCTGGAGACCGGGCGTACGCACCAGATCCGGGTGCACTTCTCGGCGTTGCGGCATCCCTGCGTCGGCGACCTGACCTACGGCGCCGATCCCACGCTCTCCGGGCGGCTGGAGCTGACCAGACAGTGGCTGCACGCACGCGCCCTCTCCTTCGTCCACCCGGGCACGGGCGACGAGGTGTTCTTCGAGAGCAGCTACCCTGACGACCTGCAGCGCGCGCTGGAAATCCTGCGCGACTGAGAGCCGAGCCTGGGGGAGGGGATCGTGCGCGTCGACGACCTGCTCCGCCGGATCGACGACGCGATCGTCCCGCCGCTCGGTCGGCTGCTGGACCGGCTCCGCCGGCCCACCGGCCACACCGGCCTGCTGACGGTCGTCTCGCTGGTCTCGGTCACCGTGGTGCTGGCGACCGCCGTCTGGGTGGCAGAGCGCCCGCGTGAGGACGCGCCGAGCGGCGAGGTGGTCCGGGTCGGGGTCCCCGACGGTGTCTCGGTGCCGAGCTACCTGGCCGAGTCCCGGCGCGAGCTCGACGAGCTCTCGGCCCGCGCCTCCGGCAAGGGCGACCCGTACGCGCTGGTGATGTTCTCCGCCTACCTCGCGCCCGACCGGTTGCCCACCGTGCTCGACGGCGCACCGGTGTCCGAAGTGTTCACCAGGGTGCCGCTGCCCGGCATGCAGACCCAGATCGCGCGGATGCCCGTACACCGGGTGCCCGATGACGTGGTCGCCGGAATGCTGCTGTTCGCGGAGCGCAAGGAGCGGGAGGCGCACGACTACCAGGACCGCGCCGTCGAGGTCACGGGCACGCCCGACGAAGGTCGACTGCGTCCCGTGTACGAGACAGCGGCCCGGGTGGCGATCGCCGAGGCGACGGCATACCGCACACATTGCTCGTGTGTGTACGCCGCCGTACTGCGCGCGGCGCCGCCCGACCTGAAGCGGCTCGCCGCGCGACCCGGCGTGCGGGCTGTCGATCCTGCGCCCGAGGTGCGTACCCTGGACCGGGCGGTGTTCCTGCCGCCCCTGCCGGAACCGAATCCGGCGCCGCGCCCGACACCTGTCGAGCCGACCGCCGCACCACCGGAACCAACCGCGCTACCAGCGCCGACGCCGTCGGCCGAACCATCCGGCCCCACACCGGAGCCGCCGACCACCGCGCCGACCGAGGCGGTGAGCAGCGGTTCACCGGAGCCGGGGTAATCGTGGAGTGGCCCACATCCGGTGACCGGCCCGGCACGTTGGAACAGTCTGACGGTGCGCCATGTGCACAGTGGGGATATGCGTGCTGGTGTGGGCCGCATAGGGTTGCTTCGTAGCCGGATCTGTCGAGCGGGCGTACGCGTCGGGAGGGCGAGGCGTGGAGGGCACCGAAACCGGGTGGGGTCGACCGGCTGAGCCGGCCCCACGGTGGCGGGCACTCCTCGACCGTGCGCTGCTCGGGGGGCGCACCGGGGAGAACCATGAGGTCCGGGAGGCCAGGGTGGCCGCGCCGCGGGCTCCGGTGGAGCGCCAGGAACCACCGGTCGCGCCGGTCAACGGGTTCCAGGGCCGCGCCGTCGCGCCGGTCTCCTACCCGCCCGAGCGGCGCTATCCGCCGGAGCGGGAGAGCTACCCGCCGGAGCGGGAGAGCTACCCGCCGGCCCAGCCGGGCTACCTGCCGACCCAACAGGGCTACCCGCCGGCGCGGGAGAGCTACGTGCCGCCGCAGGAGACCTACCAGCCGGTGCAGGAGAGCTATCCGCCCGCGCCGGAGGCCCATCCGCCGGCGCAGGACAGCTACGAGCCGACGGCCTACCAGTCCGGCGGCTACTACGGCGGGAGCGGGGCGGGCACCGACTACGCCTACGGCGCCGGTGCCTCCGGATACGCACAGGACCGCTACACCGGCGACCAGTTCGACGGCGGCGACTACACCGAGAAATACACGGGCGGCGGATACGAGGGGTACGCCCGCACCGAGCCGCGCCTGGTCGAGCCGCCGCCACCGCCGCCGCCACCGGTCAGCCAGCCCGACCCGGGTGGGCTCGAGTGGCGTGCCCCCGCGCCGACCGAGACCGAGGTCGACCGGGCCGTCGGGGTGCTGCGCCGGGAGTTCGGCAGCTCGCGGGTGCTGGCGTTCGCCAACCCGAAGGGCGGCGTGCACAAGACCACCGCGACCGTGCTGGCCGCCGCGACCGTCGGCAGCGTCCGTGGGCAGGGCGTGCTGGCCTGGGACGACAACGAGCTTCGCGGCACGCTCGGGCTGCGGGCCGGCAGCGCCCGGCACGCCCGCACGATCCGGCACCTCATCACGAACCTGGCCGAGGTCGAGGCCCAGCACGGCTACGGGCTGACCGAGGCGCTCGACGAGTTCCTGCGGCACGCGTCCGACGGGACCTACGACGTGCTGGCCGGCGAGGAGAGCCCGCGGTTCGCGCAGCGGCTCGACCAATACACGGTGCGTCGCGTGCTGGAGCTGCTCCGGCGCACCCACGACGTGATCTGTGTCGACACCGGCAACAACGTCGAGAGCGCCAACTGGCAGACGGTCCTGCAGGCGGCCGACCAGTTGGTCATCACCACGGTGCCCCGGGAAGACGCCGCGTTCACCGCCGACTGGATGCTCGACCTGCTCTACGACGTCGGCATGGGCGATCTCGCGACCAACGCGGTGACCCTGCTGTCCTGCCCGACGCCGGGCAAGTCGCCGATGCTGGACGACCTGGCCGCGCACTTCGCCACGCGTACGCGTGCGGTCGCGGTCGTGCCCTACGACCCGGCGCTGGAGACGGGCTCGTCGATCGAATACCAGCAGCTCCAACCCGCGACCCGCGACGCCTGGCTCAAGGCCGCCAGCGTGATGCTGGAGCCCTTCGCCCGCTGAGCCGGTCGGGTGGTGATCACCCACTACCGTGTACGCATGTCCGGCGGTCGATGGGCGGGTCTCGGCGAGCCGATCATGTTCGCGTTGCGACGCGCGTACGGGTCGGCGTTTCGCGGGCGTGCCCCGCTGATCGGGACGATCGACGTGCTGGCCCACGCCACCGCGCGGGCGAAGCGCCTGCCGCTGCTCCTGGACCCGTCGGTGCTGGCCGAGCTGCGGGGGATCGCCGAGAGCCCGGCTCATCCTTCCGGCCGCTACGGCCCCGGCGAGACCATCGCGGCGACCCCGCCGGACCCCGAGGTCGAGGCGTTGCTGCGCGAGGTGGAGTGGCGGGTCCGGCGGGTGGCGCGCCGGCCGGTGCCGGAGCGGAAGGACGACCCGGACTGGTGGGAGCATCGGCCACGGTGGACGCCGGCCGCACGGGCGCAGCTGGCCGGCACCCTGGCCGAGGCACGCGAGCACGGTGTCGGCTTCGCCGGCCTCGGCCATCTCCTGCTCGCCACGTTGCGACTGCGGGACCTGCCGGCCACCCGCTACCTGGCGGCCAACGACGTGCGGCGCGCGGAAATGATCGCGTCGGTGGCCCGCGACCGCACCCTCGGCGAGTCGTCGGCGCCGTATCCGGAGCCCAGCCCCTTCCCCGCGGAGGGTCGGGGGCTCGGTGCCCGGATCGGCCGCGCCATGTCGCGGCTGACCCGGCTCGACGGCTTCCTGCTGGCATCGACCGAGGACATCAAGGCCCAGGCGGTGCGTCTCGACCACGACGTCGCCGGCGCCGGCCACGCGCTGCTGGCCCTGCTGCGGGTCGACGCGTCCTTCACGGCGACGGGCGCAGGCTTCGCGCCCCCACGCCGAGCCCGCAACCACGCGGCCGCCCTGCTCCGCGAAGCCGGCCTTGACCCCCACCGCCTGGATACGGCGCTAGCACCGCCCCCGAACCACGAGGCCGGTGCGCCGCTCGGCTCCGCGCGGGACCGGCCGGTGGCCGGGTTGCCATCGGGCCTGGGCTCTGAGGCTGGCTTGCCGTTCGGCTCCGCGCGGGACCGGCCGGTGGCCGCGTTGCGATCGGGCCTGGGCTCTGAGGCTGGCTTGCCGTTCGGCTCCGCCGCGGACCGGCTGGCGGCCGGGTTGCCATCGGGCCTGAGCCCCGACGCCGTCGTGCCGCTGGGCCCCGCGCCGGACCGGCTGGTGGACGTGCTCCCACCTGACCCGAGCCCCGAGGCCGTCGCCGAACAGGTCGAGGAGCTCCGTCGGGGTGACCCCTTCCTCGCCGACGAGCTGCTCCGGGCCGGCAAGCGGACCGCCGAGATCTCCCTGCACCACCACCACGCCATGTCCGGCACGACCCACTACCTGTTGGCCCTCCTGGAGGCACCCACCGCCGGTCCGCTCCTGGACGCGTGCGGAGTCGACGGCGACGACCTGCGCGCCCGAGCCACCGCCCTGCTCAGCGCGATCCCGTCGGCCTGGTCATGATCGACTCTGTCCTAGGATGCCCTAGCGGGTGTGTGCCGCGGACCTGGCCAGCGCAGCGAAGCGGAGCGATCCCCGGCGGGAGCGACGGTCGCGCCCACCGCGGACCCGGGAGAACCAGCTTTTGATCGTCGCCGCCGAACCCCGGCCCCGGCCACCGATCTCGATCCCGTGGCACGTCGGGGGACGTGGCGCGCGGGGCGGGAGTGGCGCGCCTCGGCGAGTCTTGATCGTTTGTGGCGGGGTGCGGTAGGCGATGGGCGATTCGCCTGAGAGGATCGGTCGGTGACCGCCGCCAGCCCCGAGCCGACCGACGGGTCCGGCGCCACCCCCGCTACCGGGGACGGCACCTGGACGAGGGCGGGTTCCCTGCCCGCTGACCCGCTCGCTTCCCCGTCGCCCGACCCTGCCGGCGGTGGGTCCGCGGCGTTCGGCTCGTTCGCACAGCTCGACCCGCCGGATGCCGGGCGCGCGTCGGGTGCGGGGCCGTGGTCCACGCCGCCGACCGGTTGGCAGCCGCCGAGTCCTGTCGAGGTCGGCGTCCCGGGTGCGGACGTCGCCTACGGGCCCTCGGCACCGCCCACCCCGCGGATGCCGCTGCGGCAGCGGCTCGGTGCCGCCGGGTTGACCGTCGCCGTCGTCGCCGTGATCGGTGCGCCGCTCGGGCTGCTGTGGGCTCTGATCGCGCCCGGGGTGCCCATCATCAAGACCGAGGACGGCGCCGTGTTCGCGACGCCGAGTCCCGAGGAGTTCATCGCCTCCGACGGGTGGTTCACGATCCTGCTGTTCTCGCTCGGGGTCGTGGCGGCGCTGGTGACCTGGATCGGGTTCAAGCGGCACCGCGGGCCGTTGACCTTGGCCGCGCTGGTCGTCGGCACCATCGGCGCCAGCATCCTGGCCTGGCAGGTGGGCCGGCGGATCGGGTCCGGTGACTACCACGACAAGGTGCTCGCCGCCCAGCCCGGCGACCTGCTCGTCCGGCCGCCCGACCTGCGGGCCGGCGGGTTCACCAAGCTCTGGGACGTCGTACCGTTCGTGCACGGCGACCTGCTGATCGCGACCTTCGGCGCGGTGATCATCTACACGCTGCTCGCGGGCTGGTCGCGCACCCCGACGCTGCGACCCGAGCCGGCGCTGCCGCAGCCCGCCGTGCCGAGCAACCCGTACTACTCGCTCGCCGGACCGAGCGAAACCGCCGCAGCGGGCTGGCCGGGCCAGCCGGCCACGGAGCCAGGCGGACCAGCCCAGCCGGGTGGGTCCGGTTGGCAGGGCGGGCCGGCCGATCCGGGCGACCCCGCCGCGCCCCCGCGCTGACGCCCGCGACGGTGAGCGCCGGCCTGGAGCCGCGGACCCGCGACTGGGTGCACTCCGCCCTCCCACCGGCACACGAGATCCACACCGTCACCCCACTGCGCGGCGGCTGGACCTCCCGGATGTGCCGGCTCGACATCCAGGGCCCGGACACCTCGTACCCCCTGGTCCTGCGGTCCTTCCTGAAGCCCTTCTACGCCCGGCACGCCCCCGGACTGCTCGCCCGCGAGGCCGGCATCCTGCGACTGCTCGCCGGCACGACCGTCCCGGCCGCCCGCCTGCACGCCGTGGACCCGGCGGGTGCGGGCGCCGCCCATCCCTCCCTGCTGATGTCGCTGCTCCCGGGCCGCGTCGACCTCACAGTGGACCGGTCCGCGGAGCTGGCCCGCCAGCTCGTCGCGATCCACGCCATCGCGAACAGGCCGCGGACCTACCAGCCCTGGACCGACCCTGACCGGGTACGCGTCCCGGACCAGGACACGGCCCTCTGGCGCCACGCCGTCGGCCTCATCCGCCGGGAGGCGCCGCCGTGGGAGGGCCGGTTCCTGCACCGCGACTTCCACCACGGCAACGTGCTCTTCGACGGCGACACGGTCACCGGCGTCGTCGACTGGGTGGAGACCTCCTGGGGCCCGGCCGACCTCGACGTCGCACACTGCGCCACCGCGACCGCCCTGCTGCACGGGCCCGAGCAGGGCCTCAAGTTCGCCGGCCACTACCAGGAGGCCGGCGGCGTGCTCGGTGCCGACCACCGCTACTGGCGGCTGTTGGACGCGCTCGGCTTCGCACCGGACGCCGAGAAGGTCGCCGGACCCTGGCGTGATCTCGGTCGCACCGACCTGACGCCGACCCTGCTGACCCGGCGCCTGACTGACTACGTCGCGGCGGCGGTCAGCTAGTTCGGGCTCCCGGGCACGGCCAGGTCGCGCAGCGGCACCGGCACCGCCCGCACCTGGCGCAGCAGTGCCGCCTCGCGGCTCAGCAGCCGCAGCTCGGCCCGCAGCCGGCCGGCGGTGTCCGGGGTGGCCAGCAGCCGCTGCCGGTCCTCCAGCGTGAGCGCGGCGGTCGCGGCGACCAGGTGGGACAGCACCGTCGGGTCTTCCGGGAGTTGCTCGGTCAGCTCCCGCTCGTCGGCGCGGATCAGCGTCAGGTACTGCCGGAAGACCGCGAGCACCCGGGGCGCCAGCAGGTCGGCGAGCTCCTCCTGGCCCTCCGGCTCGGGCAGCCATTCGACCTCGGCCATCAGATAGGGCTCGGAGGTCTTGTCGACGGACACCACCCGGAACCGGCGCCGGCCCACGGTGACGATGTCGTAGCGGCCGTCCGGCAGCTCGGTGACCTGGCGCAGCTCGGCCGTGCAGCCGACCTCGTGCAGGGCCACGTCGCCGGGCTCGGCCTGCGCCGCGGGCGGCGGTGGCAGCGGCGTCGTCGGCACCGGACCCAGCCGGGGCGGCTGTGTCTCCGGTGGGGCGGGGGCGGGCGCGGTGGGCAGCGTCTCCCACCCTTGCTGGATCGCCAGCACCCCGAACTCGCGTGGATCACCATCGGGCCGGCTCAGCAGATGCTTCACGAGGTCGCGGTAGCGTTCCTCGAAGATGTGCAACGGCAGCACCAGGCCGGGGAAGAGCACCGTCCCGAGGGGAAAAACGGGCAGCCGCGACGTCACCGCCCGAGCCTAGCGCCTGACCGGGCACCAGGGACCGAACAGCGCGAACGGCGCCGGAATCCCGATTGCTGGAACGCCTAGACTTTGTGGGGTGTTGAACCGGATCGACTTGCGCGGCGTCGACACTGACCCGCGCGGTCTGCTGCCCCGTGCCCGGCTCGATGTGTCGCAGGCCGTCGAGACCATCCGCCCGCTCGTCGAGGCGGTGCGCGAGCATGGGTTCAGCGCGGTCCGGGAGGCCACCGCGCGCTTCGACGGTGTCGAGCTCGACGAGCTCCGCGTCCCGCCCGAGACGATCAAGGCCGCGGAGCGGAGCCTCGACCCCGATGTGCGGGCCGCCCTGCTGGAGGCGATCAGCCGCGCCCGCCGGGTCCACGAGGACCAGCGCCGGCGCGACACCACCACCCAGGTCGTACCCGGTGGCACGGTCACCGAACGCTGGGTCCCGGTCGAGCGGGTCGGGCTCTACGTGCCCGGCGGCCTGGCCATGTACCCCTCGACGGTCGTGATGAACGTGGTGCCGGCCCAGGTCGCCGGCGTCGACGCGCTGGTCGTGGTGAGCCCGCCGCAGAAGGACAACGGCGGCCTGCCGGACCAGCGGGTGCTCGCCGCCTGCGCGCTGCTCGGCGTCGACGAGGTCTACGCGGTCGGCGGGGCGCAGGCCATCGCGGTGCTCGGCCACGGCAGCACCACCAACGCCGCCGGCACCGGCTACTGCCGGCCCGTCGACATCATCACCGGGCCCGGCAACGTCTGGGTCACCGCCGCCAAGCGGATCATGCGCTCGGGCGGCACCGTCGGCATCGACGCCGAGGCCGGCCCCACCGAGATCGCCATCCTGGCCGACGACACCGCCGACCCGGGCCACGTCGCCGCCGACCTGATCAGCCAGGCCGAGCACGATCCCCTGGCCGCCAGCGTGCTGGTCACCCCGTCGACCAGCCTGGCCGACGCGGTCGACGCCGAGCTCGCGACCCGGGTCGAGGCCACCAAGCACACCGGGCGGGTCACCACCGCGCTGACCGGCGAGCAGTCCGGGACCGTTCTCGTCGACGACCTCGACCAGGGGCTGCGGGTGGTCGACGCGTACGCCGCCGAGCACCTGGAGATCCAGACCCGGGACGCCCGCACGATCGCGATGCGGGTACGCAACGCGGGCGCGATCTTCGTCGGTCCGTACGCGCCGGTCTCGCTGGGCGACTACTGCGCGGGGTCCAACCACGTGCTGCCGACCGGCGGCTGCGCCCGCCACTCCAGCGGCCTGTCCGTGCAGTCGTTCCTGCGCGGCATCCACGTCATCGAGTACGACGAGGCCGCCCTGCGGGACGCGGCACCGCACGTGGTGACCCTGGCCAACGTGGAGGACCTGCCGGCGCACGGCGAGGCGGTCACGGCGAGGTTCCCGGCATGACGACACTTGACGACCTCCCGCTGCGGGACGACCTGCGCGGGTTGACCGCCTACGGCGCGCCCCAGCTCGACGTGCCGGTGCGGTTGAACACCAACGAGAACTCGTACCCCGTGCCCGACGACGTGGTCGAGGCGATCGGCAAGGCGGTCCAGGACGAGCTGCGCGACCTCAACCGCTACCCCGACCGGGACGCGGTGGCGTTGCGCGCCGACCTCGCGGCCTACCTCGGCCACGGGCTCACCGTCGCCAACGTCTGGGCGGCCAACGGGTCCAACGAGGTCCAGCAGCAGCTTCTCCAGGCGTTCGGCGGCCCGGGCCGCACGGCGCTCGGCTTCACCCCGGCGTACTCGATGCACCCGCTGCTCGCGGTCGGCACCGGCACGGCCTGGGTCGACGGCCACCGCGGCGGCGATTTCACGCTGACCGCGGCCGACGTGGTCGCGCAAGTGAGACAGCACGACCCGGACCTGGTCTTCCTCTGCTCGCCCAACAACCCGACGGGCACGGCGCTGCCGCCGGACGTGGTGACCGCGGTGCTCGACGTCGCGCCCGGCATGGTGGTCGTCGACGAGGCCTACGCCGAGTTCGCCCGGCCCGGCACTCCGAGCGCGCTGACCGTGCTGCCCGGCCACCCACGGCTCGTGGTCACCCGCACGATGAGCAAGGCGTTCGGGTTCGCCGGCGGCCGGCTGGGCTACCTGGCGGCCGACCCGGCGGTGGTCGACGCCGTGCAGCTCGTCCGCCTGCCCTACCACCTGAGCGCCCTGACCCAGGCCGCCGCCCGCGCCGCCGTCGCCCACCGCGACGGGCTGCTCGCCACCGTCGAGGCGATCAAGGAGCAGCGCGACCGGATCGTGGCGACGCTGCGATCGCGCGGCCTGACCGTGGCCGACAGCGACGCCAACTTCGTGCTGTTCGAGGTCGGCGGCGACCAGCGGGCCGCCTGGCAGGCACTGCTCGACCACGGCGTGCTGGTCCGCGACGTCGGCCTGCCCGGCTGGCTGCGGGTCACCGCCGGCACCCCCGCCGAGACCGACGCCTTCCTCACCGCCATGGAGTCCTTGTGAGCACCCGCCGCGCCCGCGTGGAGCGCACCACCAACGAGACCAAGGTCAGCGTCGAGATCGACCTCGACGGCACCGGTCGGGCCGAGATCTCCACCGGCGTCGGCTTCTACGACCACATGCTCAACCAGATCGCCCGCCACGGCGGGTTCGACCTGACCGTGCAGACCGTCGGCGACCTGGAGATCGACGCGCACCACACGATGGAGGACACGGCGATCGCCCTGGGCACGGCGTTCGCCGAGGCGCTGGGCGACAAGGCCGGCATCGTGCGGTACGGCAGCGCCACCGTTCCGATGGACGAGGTGCTGGTGCGGGCCGCGGTCGACCTGTCCGGCCGCGCCTACGTGGTGCACGACGAGCCGCCGCTGGCGCCGTACATCGGACCGGTCTACCCGACCAGCATGACCCGGCACATCTTCGAGTCGTTCGGCCTGGCCGCGAAGGTCACGTTGCACGTCGACGTGCTCCGGGCCGCCCGCCCCGGCGGCAACCCAGACGCCCACCACGTGGTCGAGGCCCAGTTCAAGGCGCTCAGCCGGGCGCTGCGCGAGGCCGTGGCGATCGACCCGCGGTCCGGTGGCGCCGTGCCGTCGACGAAGGGCGCCTTGTGAGCATCGCGCTGCTGGCGCTGGCCGGGATCCTGTCCGGCGGCGCCTACTCGCTCTACAAACAGGGCACCTCCCGTGCCGCGGCCGTCTTCGTCGGGCTGCTCGCCGCGCTGGCTCTCGTCGGCGGCATCCTCTGGCTGGTGCCGTCATGAAGGTCGTCGTCCTCGATTACGGGTCCGGCAACCTCCGATCGGCCCAGCGGGCGCTCGAGCGCGTGGGCGCGGACGTCACCGTGACACCCGACCTCGAAGCCGCCGCCGAAGCGGACGGGTTGGTCGTGCCGGGCGTGGGCGCGTACGCCGCCTGCATGGCCGGCATTGACGCACTGACGGGCGACGCCGGTCGGGTGATCGCCGAGCGGGTCGCCGCCGACCGCCCGGTGCTCGGCATCTGCGTCGGCATGCAGATCCTGTTCGAGGCGGGCGAGGAGCACGGCGTGGTCACCAAGGGGCTGGGCCTGCTGCCCGGCGCGGTGACCCGGCTCGGTGCCCGGCGGGTGCCGCACATGGGCTGGAACACGGTCGCACCGCCCGCCGACTCGGTGCTGTTCGCCGGCCTGCCGACCGACACCAGGTTCTACTTCGTCCACTCGTACGCGGCCCACGATCCGCTGCCGGGCGCCACGCTGTGCACGCACGAGGCGCCGTTCGTCGCCGCGGTGGAGCGGGGCGCCCTGTCGGCGACCCAGTTCCACCCGGAGAAGTCCGGCGACGCGGGGGCCACCCTGCTCGGCAACTGGCTGGCCACCCTTGGCTAAGGAACGCGCCCTGCGCCGGGCCGCCCGCGAGGCGGAGGCCGCCAAGCAGCGCGCCCGACGCGCCCGAATCGTCGCGCGCCGGCAGCGCCGTCGTGCGCTGCTCACCCGGCTCATGCCCCGGCGTCGCCGCACCGGCCGCCTGCTCGTCCGCCGCAGCCGCGGCCAGCGCGCCGGCATCGCGGTGGTCACGCTCGTGCTGCTGGCGCTCGTCTGGTTCCTGGTCGACGACATCGCGCTGCGCCTGGTGCTGACCCTGCTCGGCCTGCTCTGCCTGCCCGCCCTGGTCGTCGTCGCCCTGGGCCGCCGCACCTCCTGACAAAAGCTTCCGAGGAGATCAACCGTGACGCTCACCCTGCTGCCCGCCGTCGACGTCGCCGACGGCCAGGCCGTCCGCCTCGTGCAGGGCGCCGCCGGCACCGAGACCGGCTACGGCGACCCGCTGGAGGCGGCGTTGGCCTGGCAGCACGACGGTGCGCAGTGGGTGCATCTGGTCGACCTCGACGCCGCGTTCGGCCGGGGCTCCAACGCCGAGCTGCTCGCGGACGTGGTCGGTCGTCTCGACGTCAAGGTCGAGCTTTCCGGCGGCATCCGCGACGACGCCTCGCTGCGCGCCGCGCTGGCCACCGGCGCGGCCCGGGTCAACATCGGTACGGCCGCACTGGAGGACCCGGTGTGGTGCGACCGGGTCGTCGGCGAGTACGGGGACCGCGTGGCGATCGGGCTCGACGTGCGCGGCCGCACCCTGTCCGCCCGCGGCTGGACCCGCGACGGCGGTGACCTCTTCGAGGTCCTCGAACGCCTCGACAAGGCCGGCGCGGCCCGGTACGTGGTCACCGACATCACCAAGGACGGCACGATGCGCGGACCCAACCTGGACCTGCTGCGCGACGTCTGCTCCCGTACACCCGCGCCCGTGATCGCCTCGGGCGGCGTCTCGAAACTCGACGATCTGCGCGCGCTGGCCACCCTGGAAGACGCCGGGGTCGAAGGCGTGATCGCCGGCAAGGCGCTCTACGCGGGCGCGTTCACGGTGCGCGAGGCCCTGGCGGTGCTGGCGTCGTGAGCGTCGCGGTCCGGGTGATTCCCTGTCTAGACGTCGACGCGGGCCGGGTGGTCAAGGGCGTCAACTTCGTCGACCTGCGCGACGCCGGCGATCCGGTGGAGCTCGCCGCGGCCTACGACGCGGCCGGCGCCGACGAGCTGACCTTCCTCGACGTGACCGCGTCGTCCGACGACCGGGGCACGATGCTCGACGTGGTACGGCGTACCGCCGAGTCGGTGTTCATCCCGCTGACCGTCGGCGGCGGGGTCCGCTCGGTGTCCGATGTGGACACCTTGCTGCGGGCCGGCGCCGACAAGGTGGGCGTCAACACCGCGGCGATCGCGCGGCCGGAGCTGGTGAGCGAGATCGCGCAGCGGTTCGGCAACCAGGTGCTGGTGCTCTCGCTGGACGTGCGCCGCTCGCCCTTCGGCGGGTTCCAGGTGACCACGCACGGCGGGCGCAAGGAGACCGGGCTCGACGCGGTCGAATGGGCGAAGCGGGTCGCCGACCTCGGTGCGGGGGAGATCCTGCTCAACTCGATGGACGCCGACGGCACCAAGGCCGGCTTCGACCTGGAGCTGATCCGGGCCGTCCGGGCGGTCGTCGACATCCCGGTGATCGCCAGCGGCGGCGCGGGGACGACCGCCCACTTCCCGCCGGCCGTCGACGCGGGCGCGGACGCGGTGCTGGCGGCCAGCGTGTTCCACTTCGGAGACCTGCGGATCGGCGACGTGAAGACGGCACTGCGCGAGGCGGGTCACCCCGTACGCGGCTGATCTGATCCCACACAGAACCGGATCCGGCGGTCCTGCGTCTTGGAGGCGAGAGGATGTCGTCGGCATACGGGGAGTGGCATGAGAGCGCTGTCGACCATCGGTCGCGTGGAGGCGCCCGTCAGCAGGGTTACACCTTCGGCAGAGGCGGAGTTCACCGCCTTCGTCACCGCCAACTACGGTCGGCTGCTGCACATCGCCGACCTGATCATCGGTGACGCCGGGCGGGCCGAGGAACTGCTCCAGACCGTCCTGACCCGCACCTACCTGCGGTGGTCCAGGGTCAGGCAGGACAACCCGCTGGGGTACGTGCGCACCGGGCTCGCCAACGCGCGCACCGACTGGTTGCGCCGTGGCCTCGGGCGGGAGCGGCCGACCGCGATCGTGCCGGTCACCGCACTGACCGCGGACCACTCCGAGCAGGTGGTCGGGCGCGACGCGGTGCACCGTGCGCTCGCGGTGCTCACGCGGCGGGAGCGGGCGGTGGTGGTCCTGCGCTTCTACGAGGATCTCAGCGAAGCCGAGATCGCCCGGACCCTCGACATCGCGGCCGGCACGGTGAAGAGCACCTGTGCGCGCGCCCTCGTGAAGTTGCGCCTCTCGCCCGACCTTCAAGAAGGGAACCGGTCGTGAACACCATCGAGGATCTGCGGGCCGCGCTCGACTACCCGGACCAGCCAGCCAGCCCGGACACCGGCGCCATCATCGCGCGCGGGCGGCGCCGGCGAACGGTCCGCCGGGCCGCGGTGGCCGGCGGGCTGGCCGCGGTCGTCGCGACGGTCGTGGCTGTGAACCCGTTCGGCGGTGGTCCGGAGCTCCGCCAGGGCATGGCGCTGGACGGCACGGCGCCGGCCCCGGCCCTGATCGCGGCGGCGGGGACGGGTGTGGAGGAGGCCCCCGAACGGTTCGACCCGCTGATGCGTACGTTGCACATCGGTTGGGTCCCGGGCGGTTTGAGGGGCGGGTCGGCGGAGGTCAGCGTCACGGAGCAGAGCTTCGGTGCCAAGGACAAGGACTGGGCCGACGGAGGTACGGACCTGGGCCTGTTCCTGGTGGTGCTGGCCAAGGGCCGACCGATCACGGACTTCTCCGACGGTGCCCTCGGGCTGCCCATGGGGGCGGTGGAACGCGAGACGGAGGACATCAACGGCCGGCCCGCGGTGTGCCTGAGCGATCCAGCGGTACGTGGCTCGTGTCCCGCGCTTCGCTGGGAGTACGCGCCGGGCGCGTGGGCACGCGTCTCGTACGGCGGCAGTGCCGGTCCGACGCCCGAGGCGGCGGCGGCCGTGGCCCGCAAGGTGGCCGAGTCGGTGTGGCTCACCGCGGCCGAGCCCGTCCGGCTGCCGTTCACGCTCACCGGAGCGACCGCGGACCTGCCCGCCGTGCGCACGTTCGTCTCGATCGCCGAGCCCGGGTACCCGGACTACGAGGGGCAGGTCTGGTCCGCGAGCATTGCGGTTGCCCAGACGGCCGCCGAAGCCGAGAAGCCTCCCGGCGAACGCCGGCAGGTGTCCTTCGAAGCCCGCAAGTCCGTGGACCCCGGATCCCGTATGCGGGCGGACCCGGAGCCGAACGCGACCGTAGGCGGGCACGACGCCTGGGTGGCCGACACCGAAATGATCGTCTGGAACGTGTCCGGAACCCGGGCAGTGACCTGGTACGAGAATTGGGACGCCGACCCGAGGACCGCCTACGCCGACCTGCGCATGATCAAGGATCCCGCCGACCCCGCCGACTGGCCCGTGGTCAAGCGCTAGTCGGCGGGCTCGGTCCGCCCGGCGTACTCCAGGATCGCCGCAGCGTGGTCGGCATCGTCCAACGTCCAGTCGCTGTCGTCCGGGATCGGACGGCGGAGCAACTGGGCATAGACGGTGTCGACCGCGCCCACGCCGGACCGGCGGGCGCGCCAGAGCGTGCCGCCGGCGGAGGTGACCCGGAACCAGCCGTCGGCCACCGTGATCAGCCCGGCGCCGGTCAGGCGCCGGACCGCTTCCTCGACCTCACGCCGGCCCGGTAGCAACTGGCGCAGGTGGTCGGCCATCGAGAGCACGTCGGCCAGCCGCACGCCCTCGGGTCGTCGAGTTGTCGCCGAGCGCATGTGTCGCCCGGCGCCGTTCGCCATCACCACCGAGACGAAGATCCAAGCATCGGATCGTCGCCAGCCGTCTTGCCCCATGGAGCAATGATGCCAACGTCAACGACCCATGAACATTGGTGTGATCTTTCGTTTACCTGAAACCTTCACCAGGTTCGATGCATCATGCAGTCGGTTCGGCGATCGGTTGACCACCGATCCGGGGTGGCGAGGGGCGCACGGTGAACAGCGGAATGAAGACGTGGTTCAACGGTCCGATGAGGAGCGCGTACGCCACCGTGCCGATGCCGACAGTGCCTCCCAGCAGCACACCCGCGCCCAGCACGCCCACCTCGATCACCGTCCGGGTGAGCCGGATCGAGCGGCCGGGCTTGCGCCCCACCCACCCGGTCATCAGCCCGTCCCGAGGCCCCGGCCCGAGCCGCGCGCCGATGTAGAGGCCGCCGGCGACCCCGTTGAGCACGATGCCGAGAACCAGGAAAGTGATCCGCACCGGCAGCCCGTCCGGCGTCGGGAACAGGGCCAACGAGGCGTCGACGGCGAGGCCGATGATGACGATGTTGCTGACGGTGCCGATGCCCGGCTTCTGCCTCAGCGGGATCCAGAGCAGCAGGACGGCCGCACCCACGATGATCACGATGGTGCCGAACGAGAGCCCGGTCTTCTCCGCGAGACCCTGGTGGAACACGTCCCAGGGGTCCAATCCCAGGGTGGCCTCGATCTGGAGTGCCATGCTCGCCCCGTACAACACCAGGCCCAGGAACAACTGGGTGAGCCGGCGGGGAAGCCGGTCACGCAAGGCCATGGGGTGGTGCGGGTGGTTGCTCTCGGACGCCATGCATGCAACTCTGAAGGCCAATTGGTTCGGTGTTGAAGAGCCAATTCGCGAGGAGTGGATATGACAAGCCTGGTCCGGGGTAGCCAACTCGCCCGCCTGCTCGGCCACTGGCACGCGTTGCCGGGCCGTCGCAAGAACCCCGACTACGCGGCCCTGGCCGGGGCGGTCCGGGGCCTGCTCGCCGACGGACGGTTGCCCCTGGGCATCCGGCTGCCCGCCGAGCGCGAGCTGGCCGAGTCACTCAAGGTCAGCCGGACCACCGTGACGGCCGCGTACCGGGAGCTGCGCGACAGCGGCCACCTCACCAGCCGCCGCGGCGCCGGGAGCTGGACCACCCTCCCCGGCGGCCACCGGGTGGCCAGCACCGGCCTGTGGACCCCGCTCAACGACCTCGGCATGATCGACCTCGGCTGCGCCGCGCTGGCCGCGCCGCCCGAGCTGATCCCCGCCGCCCGCGCCGCGGCCGACGAGCTGCCGCGCTACCTCGGCGACGCCGGCTACCACCCGACCGGCCTGGTCGAACTGCGCGAGGCGGTCGCCCGCGGTTTCACCGACCGCGGCCTGCCGACCAGCCCTGACCAGATCATGGTGACCAGCGGCACCCAGCAGGCGCTCGACCTGGTGCTGCGGCTGACGGTCCAGGCCGGCAACGGCGTGCTCATGGAGTCACCCACGTACCCCAACGCCCTCGCGGCGCTGTCCGCGCGCCGGGCCAGGATCACCACGCACGGCCTGGACCCGGCGAACGGCTGGGACGGCGAACTGCTGCTCAGCGCGCTACGCCAGAGCACGCCTCGCTTGGCCTATGTCATTCCGGAGTTCCACAACCCGACCGGCCACCTGATGCCGGCCGACCTGCGCGAGCGGATGGTCGCCGCGGCCCACGCCACCGGCACCGACCTGGTCGTCGACGAGTCGTTCGTCGACCTCCCGCTGGACGGGGTCGAGATGCCACCACCGGTGGCGATGTTCGACCGCCACTCCCGCGTGATCACCATCGGCGGCATGAGCAAGCCGTACTGGGGCGGCCTGCGCATCGGCTGGGTCCGCGCCTCGGCCCCGACGGTCCAACGACTGGCGGCCCTGCGGGTCGGCGTCGACATGTCCAGCCCGGTGCTGGACCAACTCGTAGCCGCCCAACTCCTGGACCGCGCCGACACGATCGTCCCGGCCCGCCGCCTGCAACTCGCCGCCCAACGCGACGCGCTGCTGGACGCACTGGCCGAACACCTACCGGAGTGGCGGGTCCAGACCCCACACGGCGGCGTGACGCTGTGGGCAGAGCTCGACGGACCGATCTCCAGCGCCCTGGCCCGAGCGGCCGAGGAGGTCGGGGTGCGGCTGGCTCCGGGGCCTCGGTTCGGCCTGGACGGGACGCTGGAACGCTTCCTGCGACTGCCGTACACGCTGCCGGAGGGCGACCTGATCGACGCGGTCAAGCGAATCGCCACGGTCCGCTACGACCTGGACCACGCCCCCCACCCAGGCTGGCGCAAACCAGTCGTCATCGCCTGACGCAAAAGCCCTGTGGCGGCAGGCATCCGCAAGCTCAGCAGCTAGAAGACGTGAACAGCCGGTCCCCCGTCGGAGTGTCGCCACCCGGCGGAGCACACCCGCTTCCCCCGCCACATGGATCGGCCCGCCCGGGTGGCGTGGGACTGCCACCCGGGCGGGCCGATCTGTGCTGTCTAGATCTCGGCCAGCGTGCCTTCGTACATCTTGTTGATCTCCGTCTGGAAGTTGGCCTCGACGCCGCGGCGCTTGACCTTCATCGACGGGGTGATCTCGCCGTCCTCGATCGTCAGGTCGCGGGAGAGGATGGTGAACTTCTTGATCGTTTCCCAGCGGTTGAGCTTCGCGTTGAGCTCGGCCACGTGGCCCTCGACCATCTCGCGGGCCTGTGCCGATGCGACGATCTCCGCGTAGGGCTTGCCGGCCAGCTCGCCGCCCGCCGCCCAGGCCGCGATGGCGTCCGGGTCCAGGGTGATCAGCATCGTGCAGAAGTTGCGGGCCTGGCCGACCACGATCGCCTGTGAGGTGTACGGGCAGATGGCCTTGAACAGGCCCTCGATGTGGGACGGGGCGATGTACTTGCCGCCCGACGTCTTCACCAGGTCCTTCTTGCGGTCGGTGATCTTCAGGAAGCGGTCTTCGCTGATCTCGCCGATGTCGCCCGTGCGGAAGAAGCCGTCCTCGGTGAACGCGGCCGCGGTCTCCTCGGGCAGGTTGTGGTAGCCGCGCATCACCGGCGTGCCGCGGAGCAGGACCTCGCCGTCGGAGTCGATCTTGCACTCGAGGTCGCCGAGCGGCTGGCCGACCGTGCCGATGCGCAGGCCGCCCGGGCGGTTGACGAAGTTGCCCGCGCTCGTCTCCGTCAGGCCGTAGCCCTCGGAGATCGGCAGGCCCGCGGCGGCGAAGAACTCGGAGATGTCGACGCTGAGTGGGGCGGCGCCGGACACCAGCGTGCGGATGTTGCCGCCCAGCCGGGCCTGGAGCTTGCTGAACACCAGCTTGTTGGCGATCGCGTACTGAATCTTGAGGCCCGCGGGCACCGGCTGGTCGGCCTGCTCCAGCTTGACCTTGCGCCTTCCGGTGGCGACCGCCCACCCGAAGATCTTGGCCTTGGCGCCGCCCTCGGAGGTGGCGTTGGTGATCGCCTTGTTGTAGACCTTCTCGAAGATCCGGGGCGCGCCGCACATCAGCGTCGGCTTCACCACGCCGAGGTTGTCGACCAGCACGTCGATCCGGCCGTCGACGTAGGTCGGCAGGCCGACGTGGATGATGCCGCACAGCAGCGTCTTGCCGAACGAGTGCGACAGCGGCAGCCAGAGGTATTGCAGGTCGTCGGCCCGCAGGATGCCCAGGTCGGCCTGCGCCACGGCCTCCCAGCACCAGCCGGCGTGCAGCAGCTCGACGCCCTTGGGACGGCCGGTGGTGCCGGAGGTGTAGATCAGCGTGGCCAGGTGGTCCGGGGCGATCTCGGCGACGAGCCGCTCGATCAGCTCCGGGTCGCCGGCCAGCGCGGCAGCGCCCTGCTTCTCCAGGTCGGCCATCGTGAGCTGGGGCGGGCTGGCGGCCGGGTCGGCGTCACCGTCGATCAGGACGACGTGGGTGACCGCGGGTAGGTTCGCGCCGGCCAGCTTGCCGGCCTGCATGGCGTTCTCCGCGATGACGACCTTGGAGCCTGAGTCGGCGATGATGAACGTCGCGTCCTCCGGCTCGGTGGTCGGGTAGACCGTGGTGGTCGCCGCGCCCGCGCACATGATGCCGAGGTCGGCGATGACCCACTCGAGGCGGGTGTTGGCGAGGATGGCGACGCGCTCCTCGGCGCCGACGCCGAGGCCGTTCAGGCCGGCCGCGAGCGAACGCGCCCGCTCGCCCACCTGCTGCCAGGTCATCCACTGCGGACCGGACGCACCCGGGTAGCCCAACGCCCGCGCGTCGGGCGAAGCGGCGACACGCTTGAGGAACATGTCGGGGATCGACCGGTAAGGGACATCGAGCGACATATCCGGAAACCACCTTTAGTTGGCCATGTGATCGTGGTCACTCTGACGGTTGCTACCGAAGAGTATGGCTAACCGGTGCGTCGATGCCAGTCCCTGAGCGTACGTGTCGATCATGGGCTGACCAGGGTCTTTATCCTGGACTCAGGGGTGGTAGCGGAGGGCGCCCAGGGACCAGTCGTACGTGCCGCGTAACCAGCGGCGCCGGGACTGCAACATCCGGGACAATCTGCCGTCCGCGTCGGCCAGCACCTCGGCCTCCAACGCGCCGTAAGCAGCCAGTCCGGCGTTGTACCGCGCCGCCGCCTCGGTCAGGGCCGCCCGCTCCGGCCAGTTCAGCTCGTACGCGATGACGGTGGCCAGGTTGTGCCCGTCGCGCAGGCGTTCCTTCCCGTACGAGAAGACGTCGTTGCACCAGCACACGAGATCGGCGGCCAGTAGGTCGAGCCGGACCACCCGCGGGTCGACCCGGTCGACGGTGGCCGCCAGACCGTCCGTGGCCAGGTCGGTGAGCGCGAAGCTGGGCAGCACGGCACCGGTGTGCCGGCGCATCTGCACGTACTCGGCGAACCGGGGCACGCGGTGCAGTTGCCGGTTGGTCGCCTCCCAGAGCAGGGCGAACAGGTACTCGCGGAAGGCCGCGGCGAACTTGAGCAGCCCGCCCGGCCGGCCCAGCGCGCGGACCCGGCGGCAAAGGTCGTGCAGCGCGGCCGCGGTCGGCCCGGCCGGCTGGTAGCCCGCGTGCGCGGTGGTGCCGAACCGGTCGACCACCTCGAGCAGCGGCGCCAGGGCGGGCGCGAGCCGAGCCGGGTTGGCGCCGAGCTCGTCCTCGTCGCACCGGTCGTCGAACGCGAACAGCCAGGTGATCAGGTCGGCCAGCAGCCGGACCGCCGACAGGGGCACCTCCGGGCAGGCCCGCGCGGCGAGCTCCGCGGCGTTGGCGCGCGCCAGCCGTTCCCGGGCCGCCGCCGACGGCACCAGCCCGAACGCGTCCGCCCAGTCGGCCGAGTGCGCGGCGACCTCGGCGACCGCCTCGTGGACAAGCGCCTCGTACGGCGGCGGGGTCAAGGCCGTCACCGCGAACGTCCGCATCCCACCCCCAGCCCGTACCCGATGATGTCTGGCGACCGGGCGGCGAGGGAACGGGTGGTTCGGTCGATGCCTCAGATCTTCAGCGGGGAAGTCCGCAGCCGATCGGCCAGCGCGGGCGGACCGTCGATCTGAACCCGGGTGGCCCGCTGCCGTCCGGACAGGAAATAGGCCAGCTCGCCGGGCGCACCGACCAGCCGGAGCCGCTCACCGCCGGTGCCGGCGGTGACCTCGCCGAACCCGGGCGCCTGCACGAGCAGCGCCGCCGGGAACTTGCGCAGCCGGAGCCGGGCGATCAGGGACGCGGTCTTCCAGAGCGCCGCCTGGTCCTCCTTGGGCAGGTCGCGGGGCTGCCAGCCGGGCTGGGCCCGACGGACGTCCTCGTGGTGCACGAAGAACTCCAGGCCGTTGGTCATCCCCTCGACCAGTGGGTTGCTGACCGGGCTCCACAACGGTGGGTTTCGGACCAGTTCGACCAGGTCCGGGTACGGTCGGGCGGCGAACGAGCGCAGCGTGTTGCGGGCGTGCGACCGCAGCGGGGGGATGAACATGCCGAGGCTGGTGTCGGGCCGGCGCTCCCGGATGACCAGATGGGCGGCCAGGTCGCGGGCGACCCAACCGTCGCACATGGTCGGCGCTTCGGGGCCGACCGTGCTGAAAAGGTCGGCAAGTTTCCGACGTTCGGACCGTACGAACCGCGACATGGCGAGAATCGTAGCCAGGGTGAGCCAAATCTAAACACCTGTGATCGTGGACACATGGAATACCCGCTCGCCCGGAGGGCTTGGGTCCGGTAAGGATTACGGTGGAATTTCGCGGCTTACTCCCAGTGGGTAGCCGGGCGGTCAGACAGAGGGGCAAAACATAGTGGCGAGCGTGACCAGTCGGGACGTGCTCGCCCGGGGCTTCCGCGTGCTCGGCCGGGCCATTCGCGACGAACCGCGCATCTTCGCGTTCGCGGTCGGCGGCAGTGTGCTCTTCGGCGGCCTGGTCGTGGGCAGCGCGTACGTGATCGGGCACATCGTCGGGAAGATCATCGTGCCGGCCATCGAGGACGGTGCGGTCAACAACGCGCTGCTCTGGCTGGGCGCGCTCGCGGTGCTGGCGATCAGCGTGTTCCGGGTGGTCGGCATCTTCGGCCGCCGGCTCGGTGCCGGCTACATGCAGTTCCGCCTCCAGGCGCGCTACCGGCGGCTGGTCACCGGCCGCTACCTCGACCTCCCGCTCTCCTGGCACCACCGGCACGCGACCGGCACGCTGCTGTCCAACGCCAACTCCGACGTCGAGGCCGCCTGGTTCCCGATCGCACCCCTGCCGTTCGCGGTCGGCACGCTGGTGATGCTGATCGGTGCCGTCGGGTCGCTCTTCCTGACCGACTGGGTGCTCGCGCTGGTCGGCCTGACCACCTTCGCCGGGCTCTTCCTGATCAACGTCTTCTACTCGCGCCGGATGGCGCCGCGCCAGGCCCGCGCCCAGCTCATGCGGGGCGAGGTCAGCGCGATCGCGCACGAGAGCTTCGACGGCGCGCTGGTGGTCAAGACGATGGGCCGCGAGGGTCAGGAGACCGACCGCTTCGCCGGCCAGGCCCGCGAGCTACGCGACGCGCTGATCTCGGTCGGCCGGCTGCGGGGCCTGTTCGACCCCCTGATGGAGACGCTGCCGAGCCTGGGCACGCTGGCCGTGCTGCTCGTCGGCACGTTCCGGCTGCGGGCCGGCGACATCTCGGTGACCGACCTGGTCAGCATCGCGTTCCTGTTCACCGTGCTGGCCTTCCCGGTCCGCGCGATCGGCTGGGTGCTGGCCGAGCTACCGCGCAGCGTGGCCGGCTGGGACCGGCTCCAGCACGTGCTCACGGCCACCGGCGAGATGCGGTACGGCACGACAAGCCCGGAAAAAGCAGACAGTCCCGCGCGGCTCGCCTTCGACAACGTCGACTACGCCTACCCCCTCGGCGCCGAGACCGACGACATGGCCGCCGCCGCGACCGGCGAGGAGCACGGCCCGACCGTCCTGCACGACATCAGCCTCGTCGTCCCCGAGGGCCGCACGGTCGCACTGGTCGGCCCGACCGGCTCCGGCAAGTCGACGATCGCCTCCCTCGCCGTCCGGCTGGTCGACCCCGCCACCGGCACGATCAGCATCGACGGCCACGACCTGCCGGACCTGACCGCCGCCGCGCTGGCCGACAACGCCGCGCTGGTCGCGCAGATCCCGTTCATCTTCGACGACTCGGTGCGCGCCAACGTCGCCCTCGACCGGCCCGGCATCGACGACGACGCGGTCTGGGCCGCGCTGCGCCTCGCCCAGGCCGACGAGTTCATCGCCCGCCTGCCCGAGGGCCTCGACACGATGGTCGGCGAGCGCGGCACCTCGCTGTCCGGCGGCCAGCGCCAGCGCCTCACGCTGGCCCGGGCCCTGGCCGGCCGGCCCCGGCTGCTGGTGCTCGACGACGCCACCAGCGCGGTCGACCCCCGGGTCGAGGCGGCGATCCTGGCCGCCCTGCGCGGCGGGGAGCAGCCCACCTCGATCATGGTGGTCGCCTACCGGCGGGCCACGATCGCGCTCGCCGACGAGGTCGTCTACATCGAGCACGGCCGGGTGGTCGCCGCCGGCACCCACAGCGAACTGCTCTCGACCACGCCGGGGTACGTCGACCTGGTCACCGCCTACGAGCGGGCCGAGGCCGAACGGGAGCGCGAGCACGCGTACGAGGAAGGGGCGGTGACCGCGTGACCACGACCGTCACCGCACCCGCGAAAGCCAAGGTCACCGACGACGCGAGGGAGGAGCGGCCCGAGTCCACCTGGGCCACCATCCGGCGCGGCCTCTCCCTCTCGCCCGAGCTGCGTATCGGCCTGGCCGGCACCCTGTTCTTCGCGATCATCTCGATGATCGGTCGGGCCGCCGTGCCGGTCGCCATCCAGCAGGCCATCGACAAGGGCATCGCCGGCCCCGGCGGGCTCGACGTCGGCTTCGTCGGCACCGTCGCGGCGATCACCGCCGGCGTGCTCGCGGTGACCACGCTGTGCGGCTACCTGATGATGCGGCGCCTGTTCACGGTCAGCGAGACGGCGCTGGCCAACGTGCGGGTGCGCACCTTCCGGCACATCCACGACCTCTCGATGCTGCACCAGCAGTCGGAGCGGCGCGGTTCGCTGGTCTCCCGGGTGACCAGCGACATCGACCAGATCACCCAGTTCCTCCAGTGGGGCGGCGTGATCCTGATCATCAGCGCCGGCCAGCTCCTGGTCACCGCCGGCGTGATGGCCTTCTACTCGTGGCAGCTCACGCTCGTCGTGCTGGTCGCGTTCGCGCCAGCGGTGTTCGTGATCCGGGCCTTCCAGAAGCGCCTGGCCGGCGCGTACGGGCTGGTCCGCCAGCGGATGGGCGCCCTGCTCGCGGCCGTGTCGGAGAGCGTCGTGGGCGCGCCGGTCATCCGGGCGTACGGGGTCTCCGAGCGCACCCGGACCCGGCTCAACACCGCCATCGACGGACACAAGACGTCCCAGATGCGCGCCCTGCGTACCAGCGTGATCGGCTTCTCCAGCGGCGAGATCGCGGCCGGCCTGGCCACCGCCGCGGTGGTCGTGGTCGGCGTCCAGCTCGGCATCGGCGGCGCGCTGACGATCGGCCAGCTCACCGCGTACCTCTTCCTGGTCACGCTGTTCATCCAGCCGGTGCAGATCGCCACCGAGGTGCTCAACGAGGCCCAGAACGCGGTGGCCGGCTGGCGCCGCGTGCTCGACGTGCTCGACGTCTCGCCCGACGTGGCCGACCCCGGCGAGCGGGGTGTCGAGCTGCCGGCCGGGCCGATCGACGTGCGTTTCCAGGACGTCTCCTTCACGTACGGCGGCCCGATCGTGCTCGACGACGTGGACCTGGACATCCCGGCGAAGACGCGCGTGGCCGTGGTCGGCGAGACGGGCAGTGGCAAGACCACGTTCGCCAAGCTGCTCACCCGGCTGATGGACCCGACGACGGGCACGGTCCGGCTGTCCGGCGTGCCCCTGGGCCAGCTCCGCTTCGACTCGCTGCGCTCTCGCGTCGTGATGGTGCCGCAGGACGGCTTCCTGTTCGACGCGACGGTGGCCGAGAACGTGCGGTTCGCCCGCCCGGACCTCACCGACGCCGACCTCTCGCTGGCGTTCACCGAGCTCGGTCTGACCGACTGGGTCGAGAGCCTGCCGAACGGACTGTCGACCCGGGTGGGCGAGCGCGGAGAGGCGCTCAGCGTCGGCGAGCGGCAGTTGGTCGCGCTGGCCCGGGCGTACGTGGCCGACCCCGACCTGCTCGTGCTCGACGAGGCGACCAGTGCCGTCGACCCGGCCACCGAGGTCCGCCTCCAGCGCACGCTCGACGCGGTGACCCGTGGCCGCACCACGGTCGCGATCGCGCACCGACTGTCGACCGCGCAGGCCGCCGACGAGGTGATCGTGGTCGACAAGGGCCGCGTCGTGCAGCGCGGCCCGCACGACAAGCTGGTCCAGGACGCGGGCTCCGTCTACGGCAAGCTCTACGCGAGCTGGCTGGAGCAGACCCGCTAAGCCCTCTCGAACACCGAGAGCTGGAAGGTCAGGAGCCGGTCCCGGGGCTCGTCCGGGTCGGGCAGGTCGCGCAGGCCCTGCACGATCGGCATGACGGTCGAGACCCAGACGGCCCCGTCGACGTTCCACAGGTAGGACCAGGCGCGGGTCTCGATCGTCTCGGCGATCTGGTTGGGCGACGTGGCCGCCGCGCCGACCGTCACCTCCCGGCTCTCGCGGGTGCGCAGCCCGGCGGAGGTCGCGGCGGCCAGCACCGCCTCGGGCAGGTCCACCCGGTCGCGCCCGGGGAGACCGGCCAGCAGCGGCGCGAAGGCGTCGTGGCGGTCGCGGTCGTTGCTCGCGGACAGGGCCAGCACCCGTCCGCCGGGCCGGACCACCCGCACCGCCTCCGCGAACGCCGCCGCCACGTCGACGATCACGTGCAGGGCACCGGCGAAGAAGGCGTTGTCGACCGAGGCGTCGCGCACCGGCAGCCCGCGGGCGTCACCGACGGCGACCCGTGCGCCGAGCCGGGTGTGCGCGTGCGTGAGCATGGCGGGGGAGAGGTCGACACCGACGGCGGGCACGCCGTGCACCTGGGCCAGCGCGGCGGCGACCAGCCCGGTGCCTACGCCGATCTCCAGCACGCGACCGGGCAGCAGGTGGGGTGCGAGCGCTTCGGCGAACTGCCGACCGCGCTGTTCTCCACCCCGCGTCTGGTCGTAGGAGTCGGCGACCCGGTCGAACGGCAGGGACTCGGCCATGCGCGCCAGGCTAGCCCGGGGCATCGGGCGACCGCGGGTTGGGCCGGACGCGCGGACAGGCCGCGGCTCAGCCCGCGGCGTCGGGCGGGGGCAGGCTGGCCCAGACGCCGGACAGGCTGCGCTCAACCCGCGGTGTCGGGCGGCGGCGGGCTGGCCCAGACGCCGGACAGGTCGCCGAAGACGTAGCGTTGGATGGTCGGGCCGATGGCGGCGACCAGCACCTCGGGCGACGCCGACGCCAACGGCTCGATCTTGATCACGTATCGGGCCATGGCCAGCCCGGCGAGCTGGCTGGCCACCAGGCTGACCCGCATGGGTGCCTCGGCCGGCGGCATGGGCACGAGCTGCCGCACCCGGCGCAGCACCTGGCTGACGACGAACTCCCGGAACAGCTTGGCCGTCCACTCGCTGCTCACCGCCGAGCGCAGCATCGCCACGCCGGCCTTGCCCGCGGGCGAGTCCCAGATCGACAGGAAGAACCGGACCAGCCGCTCGCCGATGGCGTCCTGGTCGCCGGCGAGCACCTCCGGGATCAGCTCACCGGGGTCGAGCGGCGCGTTCATCGCCGCCAGGAACAGCTTGTCCTTGGTGCCGAAATAGTGGTGCACCAGCGCCGGGTCGACGCCGGCGCCGGTCGCGATGTGGCGGATCGAGGCACCGTCGTACCCCTTCTCCGCGAAGGCGGTGCGGGCGGTCGCGAGGATCGCGTCGCGGGTGTCGGGGTTGCCGGGCCGGCGGCCGGTCCGTCTTACCATCAGTTGCCCTTCGGTGCTTCGGGTCGGGCGTCGCTTTTCGTGGCGACGCCCGACCCCTTTGGTCAGGCCGTGCGGCGGCGCAGCGTGGTGGCGCCGAGGAGGAGCGCGAGGATGATCGCGCCCACCACGATGCCAAGGTCCCGCCACATCGTGCCGGTCGGGTCGGCGTGCGCGCCGACCTCGGTGAGTGCCTCCACCGAATAGGACAGTGGCAGCACGTCGCTGATCACTTGCAACCAGCCGGCCATCGAGTCCCGGGCGACGAACAGCCCGCAGAGCAGGATCTGCGGGATCGCCACGACCGGCATGAACTGCACGGCCTGGAACTCGGTGCGGGCGAACGCGCTGCACAGCAGGCCGAGCGCGACGCCGAGCACGGCGTTGGCCACCGCGATCACGATGACCAGCCAGAGGCTGCCGGCGGTGTCCAGGTCGAACAGCCAGTAGGCCAGCCCTGCCGCGACCGTCGCCTGCACGGCGGCGACGAGGCCGAACGCGATGCCGTAGCCGAACAGCAGGTCGAGCTTGCCGACCGGCGTGGTGAAGAGGCGCTCGAGCGTGCCACTCGTGCGTTCGCGCAGCATCGCGATGCTGGTGATCAGGAACATGATGATGAACGGGAAGATGCCGAGCATGACCAGTGCGATCCGGTCGAACATCGGACCCTGTCCGTCGAACATGAAATAGAGCAGGGTCAACAGCAGCAGGGGTACGACGATGACGAGCCCGATCGTGCGGCGGTCATGCCGGAGCTGCCGGACGATCCGGCCGATCGTGCTGGCGAGGATGTGTGGAGACATCACGCGGCCGCCTTCTCCTGTTGACGGATGATGCGCAGGAACGCCTCGTCGAGGTCGTCGGTGCCGGCCGTCGCCTTGATCGCCGCCGGGGTGTCGTCGCCGATCAGGTGGCCGTCGCGGATCAGCAGCAGCCGGTCGCAGCGGTTGGCCTCGTCCATCACGTGGCTGGAGACCAGGATCGTCGCGCCGTCGGCGGCCAGGCCGCGGAACCGCGCCCACAGCTCGTCGCGGAGCACCGGGTCCTGGCCGACGGTGGGCTCGTCGAGGACGAGGACCTCCGGCCGGCCGACGATCGCGCAGGCCAGCGAGGCCCGGCTGCGCTGCCCGCCGGACAGGTTGCCGACGAGTTGGTGCGCGGCGCCGGAGAGCCCGACGCCGTCGAGAGCGGCCTCCGCGTCAGCGGCCCGAAGTCCGTAGAGCGAGGCGAAGTAGCGGGCGTTCTCCCGGACCGTGAGGTCGTCGTAGACGCTGGGGGCCTGCGTCAGGTAGCCGATCTTGCGCCGGAGCGGCGGGGAGCCGGCCGGCTCGCCGAGGACGGTGACCCGCCCCGAGGCGACGAGCTGCACGCCGACCACGGCGCGCATGAGCGTGGTCTTGCCGCTGCCGCTGGGCCCGAGCAACCCGGTGATGCTGCCGCGCGGGATGGCGCAGCTGAACCCGTGCAGCACCTCGCGCTTTCCGCGGTTGATCACGAGGTCGGTGACCTCGATCGCGGTCTCCATCGTTCCTCCGTCTCTGAAATTCAACGCCTGTTGAACTCAACGGTAGATGAAATAGATGGGTGTACGCAAGCGAACGCCCCGGCCCCCCTTCGTTCGGGGGACCGGGGCGTTGTGGTTCTTGCTCTAGAGCGCGAGCACCCGGTCGAGGAAGTCGCGGTAGCGGCGCATCGCCACCCGCATCGCCTCGGTGTCCGGCGCGTCGGAGTCGCGCCGCGGGTCGAGCTCGACCTGCTCGGCGAGCAGCGTCTCGGCGAGCTGCTGCACCGCGCGGGCCACCAGGGCCTGCGCGTGCCCGAGGGCCTCGGTCGGCTCGTCGACGAACTGCGCCTTGACCTCGTGCCACTCGGACTTCAACGCGTCGGCCGCGTCGGCACTCCACACCGCGATCCGGGTCTCCGGCACGTCACCCGGACGCAGCGGCGGCCCGCTGACCGGGCGCACCTCGGCGGCCGGCGACCCGAGGTCGGTCAACGTCGGGGCGGCGACGACCGGCTCCGCGTGCGCGTGCGGGCTCGGCGGGAACTCCACCGTGTCCCCAGCCTCTTCCGCCGCGTCGGCCGGCTCGTCGCTCTCAGCCAGGTCGTCGACCGGCTGAGGAGCTTCGGCGGTCTCCACCAGACCCTCGTCGTCGGCGGCGACCTCCTCGGCCGGTGCGTCGACGGCGGCGGTCTCGACGAGTTCCTCGCCCGCGACCTCGTCGGCCTCGGGCTCTTCGTCGGCGTCCGCGACCGCCTCGGCCGCGGGCTCGTCCGCGTCGTCGCTGTCAGAGGCCGCCTCGGGCTCCGCCTCGACGTCGTCGGCTTCGGCTTCGGGCTCAGCCTCGACGTCGGTCGCCGCCTCGGGCTCGCCCTCCGCGTCAGCCTCGGGCTCCGCCGCGGTCTCGGCGACCGCTTCGGGCTCCTCGTCCGCGGTGTCTCCGTCGTCAGTGGCGGCCTCGGAGTCGCTCTCGACCTCCGCGTCGGCCTCCGCCTCGATGTCGGTGTCGACGTCCGGCGCCGCTTCGTCCTCGGTCGTCTCGACGACGGCTTCGGGCTCCGCGTCGGCGGTGTCCTCGTCGTCGGTCTCGGTAGCGGCCTCAGGCGCCGCCTCGACCTCGGTCTCCGCGACGGCTTCCGGCTCGTCGTCCGCGGCCTCGTCGTCGGTCGCGGCCTCTGCCTCGGTCTCGGCAACGGCTTCCGGCTCGCCGTCGGTCGCGACCTCGGAGTCGGCCTCCGCCTCGACGTCGGTGTCGGTCGCCGCTTCGGCGACGGCCTCAGGCTCGCCGTCCGCAGCGTCCTCGTCGTCGGCGGGTTCGGCCGCTGCCTCGTCCTCGGTCTCAGTGACCGCTTCGGGCTCGGCGTCAGCGGCAGCCTCGTCCTCGGTCTCGGCGTCCGCGTCGGCCTCGGTGACCGCCTCGGGCTCCGCGTCAGCGGTGTCCTCGTCGTCGGTCTCAGCCGCGGCCTCAGGCGCCGCTTCAGCCTCGTCCTCGGCGACAGCTTCCGGCTCGGCGTCCGCGTCGGCCTCGTCGTCGGCAGCCTCGGGCGCTGCTTCAGCTTCGGTCTCGGTGACGGCCTCGGGCTCCGCGTCAGCGGTGTCCTCGTCGTCGGTCTCAGCCGCGGCCTCAGGCGCCGCTTCAGCCTCGTCCTCGGCGACAGCTTCCGGCTCGGCGTCCGCGTCGGCCTCGTCGTCGGCAGCCTCGGGCGCTGCTTCAGCTTCGGTCTCGGTGACGGCCTCGGGCTCCGCGTCAGCGGTGTCCTCGTCCGCGGCCTCGGTGGCCGCCTCGGGATCGGTCTCGACCTCACCGTCCGCGCCGGCCTCCGCCTCGTCGTCCGCGACTTCGGTGACGGCTTCGGCTTCCGCCGGCGCCCCACCTTCGGCCTCGTCCTCGGTGTCGGTCGCGGTCTCGGTGACGGCTTCGGCTTCCGCCGGCGCCTCGTCCTCGTCGTCCGTCGCGGTCTCGATGACAGCCTCGGCTTCGGCCGGTGCCTCGTCCTCGGCCTCCACCTCGTCCTCGGCGTCGGCGTCGGTCGCGGTGACTGCCTCGGCTTCCGCCGGCGCCTCGCCTTCGGCCTCGTCCTCGGTGTCGGTCGCGGTCTCGGTGACGGCCTCGGCTTCCGCCGGTGCCTCGTCCTCGACCTCAGCGTCGGTGTCCGTGTCGGTCGCGGTGAGTGCTTCGGCTTCGGCCGGTGCCTCGTCCTCGGCCTCCACCTCGTCCTCGGCGTCGGCGTCGGTCGCGGTGACTGCCTCGGCTTCCGCCGGTGCCTCGCCTTCGGCGTCGTCCTCGGTGTCGGTCGCGGTCTCGGTCTCGGTCTCGGTGAGAGCCTCAGCCTCAGCCTCTGCCGGTGCCTCGTCCTCGACGGTCGCCGCCTCAGGCTCCGGGTCGGTCACGGTGTCGGTGGTGGCGACCACGTCGGCGTCCACAGTGGCGGCGGCCGGCTCGTCGCCCTCGGCCGGTGCGTCGGTGGTGGTCGCGGCCTCTTCGGCCAGCAGAGCCTGCCATTCACGCTCGAACTCCGGGTCGGCTGCGGCCGCGGCGGCGGCGGTCTCTGCCGCTTCCTCCGCGTTCTCGGCGACGACCGGCTCGGCCTCGACCACCTCCGCGGCGGCCGCCTCGGCCTCCGCCACCGCCGAAGCGTCCGCCGCGTCCAGCGCCGCCTCGGCGTCGCCGGGGGCCACGGCCGGGGTGGTGGTGCTGTCCGATTCGGACTCCGTGGATGCGGGAGCGGTCGCCCACGGGGAGCCGGACGTGTCGGGAGCGTTCAGGAACTGGGTCGCGATCGGGGGGAGCGGCTGCGCGGTCGGTTCACCCGGACGGATGACCGGGGTCTCGATCGTGGTCTCGGTCAGGGCAGCCGACACCGGGCCGGCCGGCTCGGTGGTCTCCGCAGCCTGGGCCGCGGCGAGGGCGTCGAGTGCCGACACCGGGCTGTCGTCGCCGGGTGGGCGCTGGCCGGGCAGGGAGATAGTGGGCTCGCCCTGGTCGGGCTGGGAGTGGGGCTGGGGCTGCATGCGGGTGATTTCCTTCCGTCCGCTCCGTCAAGACCCGGCCGGGCGATGCCAGGATGGGGGGCGCCGGACAGGTGGGGGAGACGGGACGCGACTGCCGGAACGGAACGCGTCGGGCCCGTGTGCCGGTTGGACACGGGTGGACGCGCGGAAAGGGCAGGGGAGCGCCCCGCCGGTGAGTGGAGAAACCCGGGCGGCGCACGCTCAAACTACCGCGACGTGAGCCGGAGCACAGCCCCTGATTTCGCTCAGATATCCCCAGGATGTGGTCCTGCCGCCGGTACGGAACAATTGGTCGGGTGGCCGTACCAGAATCGGGTCTCGACCCTGCGATCGCTGCCCGTCTGAAGCGCACCGACGACGGGCTGGTGCCCGCTGTCGTCCGCCGGCACGACGACGGCGAGGTGCTGATGCTCGCCTGGATGAACGACGAGGCGCTGCATCGCACGCTGACCACCGGCCGGGCCACCTACTGGTCGCGCAGCCGCCACGAGATCTGGGTCAAGGGCGAGACCTCCGGCCACCACCAGTACGTGAAGTCCGCCGCCCTCGACTGCGACGGCGACACCATCCTGCTGACCGTCGAGCAGATCGGCCCCGCCTGCCACACCGGCACGCCCACCTGCTTCTCCGACGAGCTGACGGTGGGCGCATGACCACGGGGGCGGTGACACCGACCCTCGAAGAGTTCGCCGACCTGGCGCGCACCGGACGGGTCGTGCCCGTCACCCGGCGGCTGCTCGCCGACGGCGAGACCCCGGTCGGCGTCTACCGCAAGCTCGCCGGCGGCCCGGGCACCTTCCTGTTGGAGTCGGCCGAGCAGGGCGCGGGCAGCGCCGGCACGACCTGGTCGCGCTACTCCTTCGTCGGCGTACGCAGCGCCGCCACGCTGGTCGAGCGCGGCGGACGGGCCGAATGGCTGGGCACTCCGCCGGAGGGCGTGCCGGCCGACGGCGACCCCGTCGACGTGCTGCGGGCGACCGTCGCCGCACTCACCGGCGGGCGGCACGACCCCGACGGGCCGCCGTTGACCGGAGGCATGGTCGGCTACCTGGCGTACGACCTGGTCCGCCGGTTCGAACGCCTGCCCGAGCTGGCCGACGACGAGCTCGGCGTGCCCGAGCTCGGCATGATGCTGGCGACCGACCTGGTGGTGCTGGACCACTACGCGGGCTCGGCGATCCTCGTCGCCAACGCGATCCTGCCGCCCGACGCGACCCAGGAAGGCATCGCGGCCGCCTACCACCACGCGGTCGGCCGGCTGGACGCGATGACCACCTCGCTGTCCCGGCCGACCCCGCCGATGATCTCCACGATCGACCTGCCTCCGGCCGAGCCGAGGTTGGAGAGCCGGACGCCGGACGGCGGCTACCCCAAGGCGGTGGAGCTCGCCAAGGAGGCGATCCGGGCCGGCGAGTGCTTCCAGATCGTCGTCTCGCAGCGGTTCGAACGCCGCACCACCGCGGACCCGCTCGACGTCTACCGGGTGCTGCGGACCACGAACCCCAGCCCGTACATGTATCTGCTGCGGTTCGACGACTTCGACATCGTGGGCTCGTCGCCGGAGGCGCACCTCAAGGTCACCGACGGCCGGGCGCTGCTGCACCCGATCGCCGGCACCCGCCCGCGCGGGCGCGACCAGCGGCACGACAACGAGCTCGCGACCGAGCTTCTCGCCGACCCCAAGGAGCGCGCCGAGCACGTGATGCTGGTCGACCTGGGCCGCAACGACCTGGGTCGGGTCTGCGTGCCGGGCACGGTCGAGGTGCCGGAGTTCGCCACCATCGAGCGCTACAGCCACGTCATGCACATCGTCTCGACCGTGGTGGGGCAGCTCCACCCCGACCGGACCGCGTTCGACGCGCTGGCGGCGACGTTCCCGGCCGGCACGCTGTCCGGTGCGCCCAAGGTCCGGGCGATGGAGATCATCGAGGAGCTGGAGCCGGCCCGCCGGGGCGTCTACGGCGGCACCGTCGGCTACCTCGGCTTCGGCGGCGACCTCGACATGGCCATCGCCATCCGCACGGCGCTGATCCGCGACGGCGTGGCCTACGTGCAGGCCGGTGCCGGCATCGTCGCCGACTCCGACCCGGCCGCCGAGGAGCGGGAGACCCAGAACAAGGCCGCCGCGGTCCTGGCCGCGATCGGCGCGGCCGAGACGCTGCGGGCGGCGCGATGAGCGGGAGAAAAGGCCTCACCCTGACCGTGCTGCTCTGCATCGTGGGTGCCGGCCTGGCGTTCATCGGCGCGGGACGCACCTGGGAGAGCGGCTACACGCACAACGTCGCGCCGCTGCCGCCGTCGAGCTTCGACCAGACCGGTGGCGACCTCGTGCCGGGCCTGGCCGCGCTGGCGCTGGTCGGGCTGGCCGGCGCCGGGGCCCTGCTGGCCACCCGGGGCT
The DNA here is from genome assembly GCF_900107455.1 of Asanoa ishikariensis. Taxonomy (GTDB): domain Bacteria; phylum Actinomycetota; class Actinomycetes; order Mycobacteriales; family Micromonosporaceae; genus Asanoa; species Asanoa ishikariensis. The sequence continues at coordinate 2,783,963 of NZ_FNQB01000001.1, forward strand.
GGGGGCGCCGCGTCGTGGGCGTACTCCTGGTGCTGGTGGGTGTGGGTCTGCTGGCCCTGTCGCTCGGGCGGGCTTTCGACGCCAGCACCGCGTGGCCGGCGCTCACCGCGGCCGGCGGAGTGCTGGTGGTGCTCAGTGGGCTCGCGGCCGCAGCGGCCGGCCACCGCTGGCCGGCGATGGGGGCGCGCTACGAGCGGTCCCCGAAGAAGTCGGTGGGGGGCACCACCGACACCTGGAACGCCCTGGACCGCGGTGAGGACCCGACGGTCAGGTGAGTGAGCGCGCCTTGACCTTCGCCACGCGCGGCATGGTGACGATCATCGCCACGTGACGCCGCACCTCGTCGCGCTGGTCGGCGCGGGCCCGGTCGGCACAGATGGCCTCCCAGGCGTTGCCGCGCGCCGTGCGGACGCGGTCTCCGGCGACCACCCGCGACGCGCTGTCGATGACCCCGTACGCCGCGGACAGAACGGCCCGTGGAAGGTCCGCTATCCCGCCCTGCTGCCGTGCCAGTGTGTTGTCCATAGCCCGCCCCGATGAACAAGTCCCCTGTGGTCGGTGCACAAGTGGCCACCGTCGACCAGTTTGCCCGACGACATCCTCCGCGAGGGCTGTTTCGCCAGAGTGTCCGACCCGTGGCGGATGCGGTCCCCATCACCCCCTTAGTAACCGGCGGCACACCCACGGTGGGACGGGCCGGGCATTATGCCCGACCACGCGGGGTGAGACGGCCCATACCCCGGACGCTGTCCGCCGTCCGGCGGGCCATAGCATCGGGCGCATGACACCCGGAAAGGGGAGTCCGTTGGTGAATGCTGATGAACCGCAGGGTGACGACGGCGCCAACCCGGCGGCGCCGGTGAGTGTCCTCGACGAGATCATCGCGGGCGTGCGCGAAGACGTCGAAAGTCGGCAGCAGCAGGTGCCACTGGAAGAGGTCAAGCGGCTCGCCGCCGCCGCGCCCCCGCCCCGCGACGCCCACGCGGCGCTGCGCCGGCCCGGTGTGGCGGTGATCGCGGAGGTCAAGCGCGCGTCACCGTCCCGCGGCCAGCTCGCCGACATCCCCGACCCTGCCGAACTGGCCAGTGAATACGCGGGCGGCGGAGCCCGCTGCATCAGCGTGCTCACCGAGGGCCGATGGTTCGGCGGCTCGCTGGACGACCTGGCCGCCGTGCGCGCCGCGGTCGACATCCCGGTGCTCCGCAAGGACTTCGTGGTCTCCAGCTATCAGGTGCACGAGGCGCGGGCGCACGGTGCCGACATGGTGCTGCTGATCGTCGCCGCGCTCGAGCAGAACGTGCTGACCGGCCTGCTGGAGCGGATCGAGTCGCTCGGCATGACCGCCCTGGTCGAGGTGCACGACGAGGAAGAGGCCGACCGGGCCATGGAGGCCGGCGCGCGGGTGATCGGCGTCAACGCCCGCAACCTGCGTACCCTCGAGGTAGACCGGTCGGTGTTCGAGCGGATCGCCCCCGGGTTGCCCAACAACGTGGTCAAGATCGCCGAGTCGGGTGTACGCGGGCCGCACGACCTCATCCGCTACGCCTCCGCCGGTGCCGACGCGGTGCTGGTCGGCGAGGGACTGGTGACCCAGAAGAGCCCCCGGGACGCCGTCGCCGAGCTGGTCAACGCCGGCAACCACCCCGCGACTCCGAGGCCGGTGCGATGACCGACGTCCTGCTACCCGACGCCACCGGGCATTTCGGGCCCTTCGGCGGCCGCTTCATCCCGGAGGCCCTGGTCGCCGCGCTCGACGAGCTCGACGCCGCCTACCGGTCCGCCAAGGCCGACCCGGTGTTCGTGGCCGAGTTCGAGGCGATGCTGCGTGACTACGCGGGTGCGCCCTCGTCGCTCTACGAGGCCCGCCGGCTGAGCGCCCAGGCCGGCGCGCGGATCCTGCTCAAGCGCGAGGACCTGCTGCACACCGGCGCGCACAAGGTGCGCAACGTGCTCGGCCAGGCGCTGCTCACCAAGCGGATGGGCAAGCGCCGGGTGATCGCCGAGACCGGGGCCGGCCAGCACGGTGTGGCCGCGGCGACCGCGGCGGCGTACATGGACCTCGAGTGCGTGGTCTACATGGGCGAGCTCGACACCGAGCGCCAGGCGCTCAACGTCGCCCGCATGCGGATGCTGGGCGCCACGGTCATCCCGGTGACCAACGGCTCCCGGACGCTGAAGGACGCGCTCAACGAGGCCCTGCGGGACTGGGTCGCCTCCGTCGACGAGACCCACTATCTGCTGGGTACGGCGGCCGGCCCGCACCCGTTCCCGGAGCTGGTCCGCGACTTCGTGGGCGGCATCGGCCGGGAGGCCCGCGCCCAGTCGCTGGAGCGGCTCGGCGGGCTGCCCGACGCGGTGGCCGCCTGCGTCGGCGGTGGGTCCAACGCGATCGGCATCTTCCACGCGTTCGTACCCGACGAGGGTGTCCGCCTGTACGGGTTCGAGGCGGGCGGCGACGGCGTGAAGACCGGCCGGACGGCCGCGTCGATCACCGCCGGCTCGAAGGGTGTGCTGCACGGCGCCCGCACGTACGTGCTCCAGGACGCCGACGGGCAGACGCTGGAGTCGCACTCGATCTCGGCCGGCCTGGACTACCCGGCCGTCGGGCCCGAGCACGCCTGGCTGCACGACACGGGCCGGGCGATCTACGAGCCGGTCGACGACTCCGAGGCGATGGCCGCCTTCCAGGTGCTCTGCCGCACCGAGGGGATCATCCCGGCGATCGAGAGCGCACACGCGCTGGCCGGTGCGCTGCGGATCATCCCCAAGCTGCGCGAGGAGCTCGGCCGGGAGCCGGTCGTCGTGGTCAACCTGTCCGGACGGGGCGACAAGGACGCGCACACCGCCGGCCAATACTTCGGGATCCTCTGATATGAGCGAGCGAAGCGAGCGCGGTCGGCTCAGCATCCTGTGGTCAGGCTCCGCCGAGCGAAGCGAGGTGGCGGCATGAGCATCGCGGTTGCATTTGAGAAGGCCCGGGCCGAGGGGCGGGCGGTGCTGGTCGGGTGCATGCCGGCCGGGTTCCCGACCGTCGACGGCAGCATCGCGGCGATGAAGGCGATGGTCGAGTCCGGCGTCGACGTCATCGAGCTGGAGATTCCTTACAGCGACCCGGTGATGGACGGCCCGGTGATCCAGAAGGCCAGCGACATCGCGCTGGCCAACGGGGTCCGGGTGGCCGACACGATGAAGATCGTCGAGGCCGTCGCCGCCACGGGCGCCCCGGTGGTCACGATGACCTATTGGAACCCCATCGAGCAGTACGGGGTCGACAGGTTCGCCCGCGACTACGCGGCGGCCGGCGGCACCGGGCTGATCACGCCGGACCTGATCCCGGACGAGGCGCACGACTGGCTGGCGGCATCCGACGCGCACGGGCTGGACCGCACGTTCCTGGTCTCGCCCTCGTCGACGGACGCCCGGCTGGCGATGACCCTGGCGCACTGCCGCGGCTTCGTCTACGCCACCGCGCTGATGGGCGTCACCGGCGCCCGCGAGCAGACCTCGACGGCGGCGCCGACCCTGGTCGCGCGGATCCGCGCGGTCAACCCGGACCTGCCGGTCGGGGTGGGTCTCGGCGTACGCGACGGCGCCCAGGCCGCCGAGGTCGGCTCCTTCGCCGACGGGGTGATCGTCGGCAGCGCGTTGATCCGTTGCGTGCTGGAAGCTCCCGACGAGGCGTCGGGCCTCGCGGCCCTGCGCTCGCTGTCGGCGGAGTTGGCAGCGGGTGTGCGGGCGGTGAAGCGCTAGCTAGCCGGCTAGGCCGACCACTACGTCCTGGCCGCGCACGTCGACCGTGTCGGCGGCGTCCGGATAGTCGGGCTCCGTGTCGCGGTCGACCCGGCACACCACGCCGGAGCGGCCGGCCACCGCGTCGGCGATCGCCATGCGGGTGGTCGGTGTCATCGGCTGTGGCAGGTCCTGCGGGTCGTGCCAACTGAGGCGACAGATCCGGCCGGGCGCGTTGACCAGCGCCTCGCCGTTCGCGTGGCACCGGAACACGTGCACCACGAGATCGGGCAGGCCCTGGCCGCACAGCTCGTACAGGCCGACCAGATCGATCATCTTGACATCCATGCCGGTCTCTTCGCGGATGTCGCGGACGGCTGCGTGGATCGGACTCTCGTTCTCACGGACCTTCCCGCCGGGCAGCCCCCACCGGCGGTGTCCCTGGCTCTGCTGGCAGAGCAGCACGCGGCCGGCGTCGTCGGTGACGATCGCTCCGACCGCGGATGTGAGGGAGTTCATACCCCATCAAGCTACGCCGCTGGCGGGTTAACGTCAGCCATCGTGCGGTCGTCGAGCGGGATGCGTGCGGTGTCCGGATAGATCCGAGACGAACCCGGGGTGCCGTCAGCACCATGCGCGACGGTACCGTGTTGTCCCGTGACCCTCGCCGCGATTCCGAGCCCCACTCACGCCGTGTGGCAGATCGGCCCGGTTCCGATCCGGGCATACGCCCTCTGCATCATCCTGGGCATCATCCTCGCCGCCGTCGTGACCGAGCACCGGCTCCGGGCTCGCGGCGCGCACAAGTGGGCGGTCCTCGACGTCGCGGTCTGGGCGGTGCCGTTCGGCATCATCGGTGCCCGGATCTACCACGTGATCACCTCGCCCGGCGCCTACTTCGGTGAGGGCGGTGACCCGCTCGAGGCGTTCATGGTCTGGAAGGGCGGCCTGGGCATCTGGGGCGCGGTGGCCGGCGGTGCCGTCGGTGCGCTGTTCGCCGCCCGGCAGCTAGGCATGCCGCTGACCGTGGTCGCCGACACGCTGGCGCCCGGCCTGCCGCTGGCGCAGGCCGTCGGCCGGCTCGGCAACTGGTTCAACAACGAGCTCTACGGCCGGCAGACGACGCTGCCGTGGGGCCTGCAGGTGCACGAGATGGACTCGGCCGGCCAGCCCACCCTGGTCGACGGCGAGCCGGTGCTGCGACCCGGCCTCTACCAGCCGACCTTCCTCTACGAGCTGGTCTGGAACGTGCTGGTCGCCGGCGTCGTGCTGTGGCTGGACCGCAAGTTCAAGTTCGGCAAGGGCCGGGCCTTCGCGGTGTACGTGATGGGCTACACGCTCGGCCGGTTCTTCGTCGAGATGCTCCGCGACGACACCGCCACGCACATCCTCGGCGTGCGGATCAACGTGTTCGTCGCCGCGCTCGTCTTCATCGGCGCGCTCGTCTACTTCCTGCGGGTCAGCGGCCCCCGCGAATACCTGGTCCCGATCGGCCTCGACGCGCCGGTCCCGGCGCAGCGCGACGGCGACATCTCCACCGTCGACGTCTCCGCGAAGCCGGCCGAGGCCGCCATCCCCAGCGCCTACCGGGTGGTCACCGAGGAGCAGTTCAAGGCCTACCAGGAGACCGGCGCCGTCCCCGACACGGACGAATCCGTCACCACCCCGGAGGGGGTCGACGCGGAGACGGACGACGAGTCCGACGCCGTCGGCACCGACCGCGCGGATGATGCTGGACACGACAGCGACACCACGGCCGCCGGCGCGGGCGGCCGCGCCGACGACCGCTGATCCGACCGACCACCCGGAGAGGCGGTACCGATGCGTACGGCCGTTGTGGTGGGCGCCGGAATCGGCGGCCTGGCGGCGGCCGGCGCGCTGGCCCGCGCCGGCTGGCAGGTCACCCTGTTGGAGCGGGCGGACCGGGTGCGGCCCGGCCGCACCGCCCTCGTGCTGTGGCCCAACGGCATCCGCGCGCTGCGGGCCCTGGGCCTCGGTGACGGCCTCGACGCGATCGGCACCCCGCTCGGCGAGACCGGTGTCCGCCGCCCCGACGGCCACTGGCTGGTGCAGCCGCGCCCGATGGCGGCCCACCGCGGGCCGGTCGTCGTGCACCGCGAGGACCTCCACGACGCGCTGATCGCCGGGCTCGGCGACCAGGTCGACATCCGCACGGGCATCCGGGTCGACGACGTGCGCACCGGCGGCACCGAGCGCCCCGCCGTGACCGCCGGCCGGCAGTCGTTCGCCGGCGATCTGGTGGTCGCGGCCGACGGCACCGACAGCGCCGTCCGCGCCCGGCTGGCGCCGGAGTCGGCCGTGGTCAGCTCCGGCTGCACCGCCTGGCGCGCGGTCATCCCGTGGTACCGCGCGCCGCAGGACATCGCCGGCCGGGTCGGCGGCGAGACCCTCGGCGCCGGCTACCGGTTCGTGGCCGCCTCACTCGGCGAGCGCGGCTCGTCCGGCGGGTCCACCCGGGGCGGCGTCTACTGGGTCGCCACCGCGGCCGGCGCGCCGCGACCAGAACCCCCGGCCACCCAGCTCGGCCTGCTCCGCCGGTGGTACGCGGGCTGGCCCGCGCCGATCGCCGACCTGCTCGACGCCACCGAGCCCGACGACCTCGTCCAGCAGGAGGTCCGCGAGCTGCGGCCGCTGCCCAAGGCATACGCGTACGCGTCCGGGCCGGGCGGCGTCGTGCTGCTCGGCGACGCCGCGCACGCCATGCCGCACCACCTCGGCCAGGGCGCCTGCCTCGCGTTCGAGGACGCCGCCACGCTCGCCGGCGCCGTCCGCGACGCGTCGACCGGCCTGCCGCTGCGCCGCGCCATCGAGGGCTACGACCGGGAGCGCCGGCCGCGCGCCGCGACGATGGTCCGGCAGACCCGGCGGATGTCCGCCGTCCTCCAGACCCGCGGCCGGCTCGCCCTGCGCGCCCGCGACGCGGCCCTCGGCCAGATCACGCCGCGGCTGCTCGGCAGCGCCGCGAGCACCGCCGCACAGTGGCGACCCCCCGCGTGACCGAGTGGTAAGCGGCCGAGCAACCCGATCGAGGGGGCCGAACGTGCCATGACCATCGGGCGGATTGGCGGGCAGACTACCGGCTACCGGACAGGGGGTCTTGCGTGGGCGACGACGGGTCAACGGCGGTCGACGGGCAGCGCCCGGTACGCGCCGAGGCCTGCCTGCTCGGTCCCGTGCGGCTGCTCGCCGACGGTGTCGAGGTGCCGTTGCGGCCGTCCGCCCGCGACCTGCTCGGCCTGCTCGCGCTCCGTCCAGGTGAGACGGTGCCGACCGACCAGATCGGCACAGCACTGTGGACGGTTCCCCGGCAGCGCGGTGCGGGCGCCGGCGACCGACTCACGGAGGCCACCGACGCGCTCGCCGCGGCGCTGACCGGCGCGGGCTGCCCACAGACGCTCGGCCGGATGCCGGACGGCCTGGTGCTCCGACTACCCGGCCGGGCCGTCGACGCCAGCCGGTTCGGCCACCTGTTGCGCCGGGCCCGCGAGCTGATGACCGACGGCGACCTGGCCGGCGCGTCCGCCCGGTTCGCCACCGGGCTCCGGCTCTGGCAGGTCGACTTCGACGGCGACCCGCTGGCGGGCAGCACCGTCAACCCGCTGGGCTGGGTCCAGGCCGAGCGCACCCGACTGGTCCAGATGCGGGCCGCCGCGACCGAGGACCGCTGGGAGTGCCTGCTGCGCCGGGTCGCCGCGGCGCTGACCGCGGCCGGTGCGCCGGCCGCCGACCCGGACGCGGTCGCCGCGGGCACGGCCGCCCTCGCCGCCGCGGGGGAGGCGGTCACCGAGCTCGAACGCGCCGTGGGCCGCCACCCGCTCCGTGAGCGCCTCTGGGAACTGCTGCTCACGGCCACCGCGTTCGCCGGCGGCCGGAGCGCGGCGGTGCGGGTCTACGACCGGGCGGTGCTGGCCATCGCCGACAACCTCGGCGTCGAGCCCGGCCGGCGGCTCGGCGAGATCGCCGCCCTGGTCCGCTCCGGTGGCCTGGCCACCTGGTGGGAGCAGCCCGAACCGTGCCCGCATCCGCCGCCGGCGACCACGCCGGCGCGCACCGGACTGCCCGTGCCCCTGACGCCGCTGATCGGCCGCGACCGGCTGGCCGCCCGGGTCGTCGGGCAGCTCGCCGACCACCGGCTGGTGACGCTGACCGGGCCGGGCGGCAGCGGCAAGACCCGGCTCGCCGTCGCGGTGGCCGCCGGCCACGCCCCGGTCTGGTTCGTCGACCTGAGCGTCGTCGAGGACCCGGCGCGGGTGGCGGTGGCCGTTGCCGGCGCGCTCGGTGTCCGCGACGAGCCGGGGCGGGCGATCGCGGACACCCTGGCCGACGCCCTCGGCGCCGGCGACGGGCTGCTGCTGCTCGACAACTGCGAACACGTCCTCGGCGGTGCCGCCGAGCTGGTCACCGTGCTCCTCGACCGCTGCCCGATGGTGCGCGTCCTGACCACGAGCCGGGTCGCGCTGCGGCTGCCCGCCGAGGTGACCGTGCCGGTGCCGCCGCTGCCCGGTCCGGCGCTCGACGGCGAGCACACGATCGCCGGGTTGGCCGCCCATCCGGCCAGCCGGCTGTTCCTGGAGCGCGCACGGGCCAGGTCCGGCCGCCCGGTGCCGGAGTCCGACGCCGGCGCGGTGGCCCAGCTCTGCGCCGAGCTCGACGGGCTGCCGCTGGCCATCGAGCTCGCCGCCGCGCGTACCCCCGTGTTGTCCGTGCCGGAGATCGTGGCCCGCCTGCGTGCCGACCACAGCGTGCTGCGCAGCCCGGACCCGACCGCACCGGCCCGGCACCGCACGGTCGCGGCCGCCGTCGAGTCCAGTGTGGACCAGCTCGACCCGGCCGCCCGGCGGCTGTTCGACCGGCTCGCCGTGTTCGCCGGCGGGTTCGACGCCGAGGCGGCCACCGCCGTCGCCGGCCCGACCGCCCCCGACGGCCTGGCCGCGTTGGTCGAAGCCTCGCTGGTCGAGCGGCAGCGGCCGGGCGGCGACGCCCGCTACCGGATGCTGGTGCCGATCCACCGGCACGCGCTGGCCCGGTTGCGCGGCGCGGGTGGCGAGAACGACGCCCGGCTGGCGCATGCCCGGCATTTCCTGACGCTGGCCGAGCGTGCCGACGGCGGGCTGCGGGGCTCGGCGCAGGGCTGGTGGCTGGGTCGCCTCCGGCGCGAGGCGGCCAACCTGCGCGCCGCGATGAGCTGGCTGGCCGGGCCGGGTGCGGCCGACGACCCGCACGGCGACCTGCGGCTGGCCGGCGCGCTGGCCAACTACTGCCGGCTGGAGGGCTACTACCGCGACGGCCGGAGGTGGCTGGTCGACGCGCTCGCCCGGCACCCGGACGCGCCCGCGGTGCTGCGCGCCCGCGCGCTGGCCGGCGCCGCGATGCTGGCCATGCTGCTCTGCGACTACCCGGCCGCGGCCGGCGACGCGGCGGCGGCCCGCAGCGCCTGCCGGGCCTCCGGCGACCCGCTCGGCGAGGCCAGGGTCGAGCTGACGCTGGGCTCGGTGGCACGGGAGCGAGCGGAATACAAGGCATCCGCGGCGCACCTCGACGCCGCCGCCCGGCTGTACGACGTGCACGGCGACACCTGGGGCATCGCCCAGTCGGCCATGCTGCGCGGCTTCACCGCCTGGCTGGCGACCGACCTCGACCGCGCGGAGGCGAAGCTGCGCGTGGCCCTCGACGGCTTCGAGCGGCTCGGCGACCCCGAGGCGGCGGCCACCGCGCTGATGAACCTCGGCGCGGTCGCCCTCTACCGGGGTGACGGCGACCGGGCGGCCTCGCTGCTCGACACCGCCCTCGACCGGTTCACCGCGCTGGGCTTCCCGGAAGGACTGGGCTGGGCGCACAACCTGCGTGGCCTCGTCGAGCTGCGTGCCGGCCGGACCGGCCTGGCCGTGTCCCACCTGATCCGCAGCCTGGCGACCCACCGCCAGGTCGGCGACCGCTGGCGCACGGCCAGCGTGCTGGAGGCGTTGGCCGAGGCGGCCCGGGTCGTCGGCGCGGCCGAGCGCGGCGCCGCGTTGCTCGGCGCCGCGGCGACGATCCGTACCGAGCTCGGCACCCCGGTGCCGGCCTGCGAGCTCTACGACCTGGCCGCGACGGCCGCCGGCCTGCGCACCCTGCTCGGCGCGGAGGCGTACGCGCAGGCGCACGGCGAGGGGCAGACGGCGAGCCTGGACACCCTGGTCAGCACGCCCGTGGAGGCGGCGGTGCCGGCGCTGCCCAGCGCCGCTACGGCAGGCCCGGCGGCAGAGCCCAGCTGAGCGCCGGGTCCGGGGTCAGGACCAGCCTGGCCGGCACCTCGGCGCGGGTGCCACAGGCCGGGCAGGTGCCGGCGAGCGTGCCCGCGAACCACTGCTCGATCGGCCCGTAGGAGTCGTCGTCGACGTGGCTCCAGCCGACGGCTCCCTCGACCGGGACGTCGCCGCCGCACGCGCCACACCGCGCGGCGCGCCCGGCCCGTTCCGGCCAGGCGCGGCCGGACACCGGGGTCGGGCGACCGGGCATGAGCGCGACGACTTGCCCGTCCGACATCCGGGCCACGAGCCCGGACGGCCATGGCCGATCGAGCGGGCGGCCGGGGTCGCGCAGGTCCGGGCCGAGCGGGTCGGTCCGGGCCGGTGGGTCGCCGGCCAGGACGGCCCGGGCGAGGTCGCGATGCCAGTCCGCCGCCCGGGTCGCGGCTATCAGCCCGAACAACTGCTCGAGGTCGGTGGCCTGACCGTACGGGAGGGCGGCCAAGCGGCGCAGGAGATCGTCGGCCGGGCCGCGGCGGACCGGGCCGGTCGGGCGGCCGTCGCGCAACCAGACCACCGCGCGGTCCAGGGCGTAGGGCCACGCGCGGCCGGGCACGAAACGGGGCCGGGGACCGTCGGGCCCCGGCGCGAACGACAACGGTGCCCGGTCGTCGTCGGTGAGCGCGCGCAGCCACGCCCGTGCGGCCCGGCGGGCGCGGTCGACGATGCGCCGTTCGACGGTCTCCGGCAGGTCGGGGTCCTCGGGTAGGGCATTGCCGGGCACCGCCGCCGCCAGTGCCGCGCGGTAGGCGGCCTCCTCGGCCGGACGCATCGCCAACCGCAGCAGCCTGGGCCAGGCGTCCGGGGGCAGCGTCTCCCGGACCTCCTCGACCAGGTCCTCGCCCGCGCGGACCAACTGGAGCAGCGGGCCTGGCGGGGGTGCGTCGACACCGGCCCGCACCAGGTCCGCGAGCAGGCGGTGGACGACCCCGGTGAGCGAGACGGCCCGCCGCGCCGCGACGATCGGCCCGCGTTCCGGGTCGATGGCGACCGCCGCCGGGTCGCGCCGGCCCTGCTCGGCCGCGGCGGCGAGACCGACCCGACGCGCCCAGTCGAGGTCGCGGGCCAGCGCGGCGCCGGCACAGTCCCAGGCGGCCCCGATCTTGATGGCGTGCGGGTCGGTGTGCCAGAGGTTCTCCTCGCCGTCGAGGGCCCTCCGGAGCAGGTCGTCGTGTCCTCCGGCGAGCCAGTGGCGGACCAGGTCGAGCGCGTCCGACTCGCCGTTGTCGTAGGCCGCGGCGACCACCGGCTCGAGGGCGGCCACCGCCCAGCGCAGCACCTCGCGGAGCAGCCGGTCGGTGTCGGCCGGGTCGGGGCCGGCGGGCGGGACGGGGCTCTCCGGTGCGGCCAGCGCCCGGTCCAGCGACCACCGCTCGCCGTCATTGAGGGGGTGGCGCCGCCAGCGGAGCAGCGGCTCGCGCAGCTCCGGGACGTGGGCGAGCAGCTTCTTGTGTGCCAGCAGGCCCGACAGCGCGGCGTCGTCAGGCTCGACCAGCATCCGCAGGCCGATCGCCGCGGCCACCTCGGGATCGTCCACGTCGGTCAGCGCCTGGGCGGCGTCCCGGCGCAGGTAGCCGGCGGGCTCGCCCAGGAAACCGACGAGGGCGACCCGGTTGTCCCGGTCGTGCCGGCGCCGTGCCAGGCAGGACAACAGCATCGCCCGGGCGGCCGGGTCCCGTTCGACGTCGGCCGCCGCGATGAAGGGCCCGCTGCCGACGTGTGGTGCGAACCGCAGCGCCCGCGCCGCCACGAGCCGGACCTCCGGCGCCGGGTCGTCGCGGAGGAGACGCAGGCACAGGTCCCGGTCGGGGCGTGGCCCGCGCAACCCCTCGACCCGAACCGCCGGATCCGGATCGACCAGGAGCGCGGACGTCAGCTCTTCCGGCCGATGGCCGGACAGCACCGCCCGGGCCGCGCGCAGCCTCAGCCGGCCCTCGGTGCTCGCGGCCAGCTCCCGGCGCAACGGCTCGTACGGGCCGCCGAGGTAGTAGAGCAGCGTGGCGACCCGGTCGTCGTCGTTGGCGAGGTCGGTGACGGCGGCCCGGACGCGCGGGTCGAGCTCGCTGCGGCGGCGCAGGATCCGGCCCAGCGCCTCGGCCGCCGCGTCGCCGACGTGCTCGTACACCTCGGCCATCCCGCCCTCGGTGCGCACCTCGCTGCTGTCGTGCAGCGCGAGGTCGAGCAGGTCCTCGAACAGCCCGACCTCGCCCGAGGTCGAGGCCCGCCGGACGGCGGCGAGCCGGGCCGCGTCGTCCGGGTCGTTCAGGCGCTCACGCAGCGACATGCCGCCACGATAGGCAGCGCTGTCGATGGCGCTCTAGAGCGCTGGGACCGCGGCGGGCTCGGCGATGCAGGCGGTGGCGATCCGGCGGAAGCCGACGCTCAGGTAGACCCGGGCCACGTCGTTGTCGCTGGCCGACAGGAACACCAGCCCGGCGCCCGAGTCGAGCGCGTGCCGGGCCAGCGTCAGGGTCAGCGCCGCGCCGAGGCCGCGACGGCGGAACGTGGGCAGGGTCGCCACGCCGGCGATCTCCACCACGTCGCCCGCGCGCATGCCGATGCCGCTGGCCACCGGCCCGGCGTCGGCGAGCTCGGCGACGGCGGTGAACCGGCGACCCTCGCGGATCGCCTGGCGCTCGCCCTCGACCGAGCCAGGGTCGGCCTCGACCCGGACGGCGTCGCGCTCGGCGGGGCCGCCCGCGCCCCGGTCCGTGCCCGGTGTGCCGAAGCCCACCTGCGCGACCGCGCGGGACAGCTCCAGGTCGGCCGCGAAGGCGTCCGACGCCGGGTCGAGCAGCCGCACCCCGGCCGCCGGCTGCGCGGGCAGCGCGGCGGGGTCGAGCACCATCAGCGGTGCCTCCAGCACGGCCAGCCCGGCCGAGCGCGCGACCGCGAGCAGATCGGGGGTCGTCTCGTGGACCCACTCGAACGCCTCGGGAAGGCCCAGGTCACGCTGCCGCTCGCGGGCGGCCATGATGTCGGCCGCCGACGGGGGGTCGCCGCCGTCGAGGCGGGGACGGGCGTAGAACGGCCAACCCGCACCCTCGCGGACGAACAGGACAAGACCGCCGAAGTCTTCAGCTCGCGCCGTGAACCGGGGCAACGCGTCGTAGAACGTCTCTAGGCGGTTCAGGAGGGCAGGATCGGGGGTGGTCATCGCGCGAGAGTACACATCTCAAATCCTGGGCGTGTGATCAATACGTCCTGGCGGATGAGGGCCGCTATTCACGTAAACTCGGAAGACCCAGCAGGGCCGACGTCGTCCCGAACCTGAAACAAGTGTGACTAGACGACCGTGGAGGCCCAGTGGCGTTCCCGCATCCCCAGGGTTTGTACGACCCGGAGAACGAGCGCGACTCCTGTGGTGTCGCGTTCGTAGCCGACCTCGCCGGCCGCCGTTCCCACGATGTCGTGGCGAAGGGGCTATCGGCGCTGGTCCGGCTCGACCACCGGGGCGCGCGGGGCGCGGAGCCCAACACCGGTGACGGCGCCGGCATCATGATCCAGGTGCCCGACGAGTTCCTCCGGGCAGACGTCGACTTCACCCTTCCGCCGGCCGGCTCGTACGCCACCGGCCTGGTGTTCCTGCCCACCGAGGACGCCGAGGCCGCCCAGGCGGTCACGGTGATCGAGAAGTACGCCATCGTCGAGGGCGCCGAGGTGCTCGGGTGGCGGGACGTGCCCGTCGAGCCCGACGGCCTGGGCGCGACCGCGGAGCTGGTCCGGCCGAGGATCCGCCAGGTGTTCCTGGCCGCGCACCGGCTGCACGACGGCCCCGACGGCCCCGCCGGCACCCCGGTCAGCGATCTCGACCTCGACCGGGTCGCCTTCTGCGTCCGCAAGCAGGCCGAGCGGGAGACCGCCGAGCGGGGCATACCGGCCTACTTCCCGAGCCTGTCCGCCCGCACCATGGTCTACAAGGGCATGCTCACGCCCGACCAGTTGCCCGCGTTCTTCCCGGACCTGACCAACCGCCGGGTACGCAGCGCGATCGCACTGGTCCACTCCCGGTTCTCGACGAACACGTTCCCGTCGTGGCCGCTGGCCCACCCGTACCGCTTCATCGCCCACAACGGCGAGATCAACACCATCCGGGGCAACAAGAACTGGATGAACGCCCGCGAGGCGCTGCTGTCCTCGCCGAAGCTGCCGGGCAACATCCGCCGGCTGTTCCCGGTCTGCACGCCGGCCGCCTCCGACTCGGCCAACTTCGACGAGGTGCTGGAGCTGCTGCACCTGGCCGGCCGGGACCTGCCGCACGCCGTGCTGATGATGATCCCGGAGGCGTGGGAGAACGACACCGCGATGGACCCGGCCCGCCGGGCGTTCTACCGCTTCCACGCCAGCCTGCTCGAGCCCTGGGACGGCCCCGCCAGCGTCGCGTTCACCGACGGCACGCTGGTCGGCGCCGTGCTCGACCGCAACGGCCTGCGCCCGGGCCGCTGGTGGCGCACCGAGGACGGGCTGGTCGTGCTCGGCAGCGAGGCCGGCGTCCTCGACCTCGACCCGACCACGGTGGTCGCCAAGGGCCGGCTCCAGCCGGGCCGGATGTTCCTGGTCGACACCGCCGAGGGCCGGATCGTCGAGGACGACGAGATCAAGGCCGAGCTCGCCGCCGCGCACCCGTACGACGACTGGCTGCACGCCGGCCTGATCGACCTGCAGGACCTGCCCGTCCGCGAGCACATCGTCTACACGCACGACTCGGTGCAGCGCCGGCAGCAGACCTTCGGCTACACCGAGGAAGAGCTCAAGATCCTGGTCGGGCCGATGGCCCGCAGCGGCGCCGAGCCGCTGGGCTCGATGGGCACCGACACCCCGATCGCGCCGTTGTCGACGCGGCCGAGGCTGCTCTACGACTACTTCCACCAGCTCTTCGCCCAGGTGACCAACCCGCCGCTGGACGCGATCCGCGAGGAGCTGGTCACCAGCCTCTCCTCGACCATCGGGCCCGAGGGCAACCTGCTCGAGCCGAACGCGGCGAGCTGCCGGCAGATCGTGCTGCCCCGGCCGGTGATCGACAACGACGAGCTGGCCAAGCTGCTGTCCGTCGACGACGACGGCGACCTGCCCGGCTTCAAGGCGGTCCGGGTCTCCGGCCTCTACCCGCTGCGCAACGGCGCCGCCGGCATCAAGGCCCGGCTGACCGAGATCTGCCGGCACGTCTCCGAGGCGATCGAAGACGGCGTGCGGATCCTGGTGCTCTCCGACCGGGACTCGACGGCCGGCCTGGCGCCGATCCCGTCGCTGCTGCTCACCGCCGCCGTGCACCAGCACCTGGTGCGCGAGCAGACCCGCACTCAGGTCGCGCTGGTGGTCGAGTCGGGCGACTGCCGCGAGGTGCACCACGCGGCACTGCTGATCGGCTACGGCGCCGCGGCGGTCAACCCTTATCTGGCCTTCGAGTCCGCCGAGGACCTGATCGCGACCGGTGCGCTGACCGGCGTGGCCCCGGCCGACGCGATCCGCAACTACGTCAAGGCGCTCAGCAAGGGCGTCCTGAAGATCATGTCCAAGATGGGCATCTCCACCGTCTCGTCGTACTGCGGAGCCCAGGTCTTCGAAGCGGTCGGCCTGGACGCCCGGGTGGTGCAGCGCTACTTCGCCGGCACGCCGGCCAAGATCGGTGGTGCTCGGCTGGCCGACATCCACACGGAGGTCGCCGCCCGGCACGCCCGCGCCTACCCGGCCAACGAGGCCGAGCGCAGCCACCGCAAGCTCGACGTGGGTGGCGAATACCAGTGGCGCCGCGAGGGCGAGCTGCACCTGTTCAACCCCGAGACGGTGTTCCTGCTCCAGCACGCGACCCGCAGCCGGCGGGAGGACATCTTCGCCCGCTACACGTCCACCGTGGACAAGCTGGCCGCCGAGGCGGGCTCGCTGCGCGGGCTGTTCCAACTCCGCACCGGCGACCGCCCGGCCGTGCCGATCGACGAGGTCGAGCCGGTCAGCGCGATCGTCCGGCGGTTCGCCACCGGCGCGATGTCCTACGGCTCGATCTCCGCCGAGGCGCACGAGACCCTGGCGATCGCGATGAACCGGCTGGGCGGCAAGTCCAACACCGGTGAGGGCGGCGAGGACGTCGAGCGGCTCTACGACCCGGAGCGCCGGTCGGCCGTCAAGCAGGTGGCCAGCGGACGGTTCGGGGTCACCAGCGAATACCTCGTCAACGCCGACG
This sequence comes from Asanoa ishikariensis, assembly GCF_900107455.1. Lineage (GTDB taxonomy): Bacteria > Actinomycetota > Actinomycetes > Mycobacteriales > Micromonosporaceae > Asanoa > Asanoa ishikariensis. Next base: position 2,800,178 of record NZ_FNQB01000001.1, read on the forward strand.
ACATCCAGATCAAGATGGCGCAGGGTGCCAAGCCCGGCGAGGGTGGCCAGCTACCCGGCAACAAGGTGTGGCCGTGGATCGCGAAGACCCGGCACGCCACGCCGGGCGTCGGGCTGATCTCGCCGCCGCCGCACCACGACATCTACTCGATCGAAGACCTGGCGCAGCTCGTACACGACCTCAAGATGGTCAATCCCGCCGCCCGGGTGCACGTCAAGCTGGTCTCCGAGGTGGGCGTCGGCACGGTCGCGGCCGGCGTCGCGAAGCTCAAGGCCGACGTCATCCTGATCTCGGGACACGACGGGGGTACGGGCGCCAGCCCGCTCAACTCGCTCAAGCACGCGGGCACCCCGTGGGAGCTGGGGCTGGCCGAGACGCAGCAGACGCTGCTGCTCAACGGTCTCCGCGACCGGGTCACCGTGCAGGTCGACGGCCAGCTCAAGACCGGCCGGGACGTCATCGTCGCGGCGCTGCTCGGCGCCGAGGAGTTCGGCTTCGCCACCGCGCCGCTGATCGTCTCGGGTTGCGTGATGATGCGGGTCTGCCACCTCGACACCTGCCCGGTCGGCATCGCCACCCAGAACCCGAAGCTGCGCGAGAAGTTCACCGGCAAGCCGGAGTTCGTCCAGACGTTCTTCGAGTTCCTCGCCGAGGAGGTCCGCGGCTACCTGGCCGAGCTGGGCTTCCGCACCATCGACGAGGCGATCGGCCACGCCGAGCTGCTCGACCTGGTGCCGGCGATCGACCACTGGAAGGCCAACGGGCTCGACCTCTCGCCCGTGCTGCACGTGCCGGACCTCCCGGACGGCGCCGCCCGGCGCAAGATCCAGGAGCAGGACCACGGCCTGGCCAAGGCGCTCGACAACGAGCTGCTGAAGCTGGCCGAGCCGGCCCTGCACGACGGCACTCCGGTGCGCGCCACCGTCGCGGCCCGCAACGACCAGCGCAGCGTGGGCGCGATGCTGGGCGGTGCGGTCACCCGGCGGTTCGGCGGCGAAGGGCTGCCCGACGACACCATCGAGCTCGACCTGGTCGGCACCGGTGGCCAGTCGTTCGGCGCGTTCCTGCCGCGCGGCGTGACCATCCGCCTGCACGGCGACGCCAACGACTACGTCGCCAAGGGGCTCTCCGGCGGCCGGGTCGTCGTGCGCCCGCACCTCGACGCGCCGTTCGTGGCGGAGCAGCAGATCATCGCCGGCAACACGATCCTCTACGGCGCGACCGGCGGCGAGCTGTTCCTGCGCGGCCGGGTCGGCGAGCGGTTCGCGGTCCGCAACTCCGGCGCGACCACAGTGGTGGAGGGCGTCGGCGACCACGGCTGCGAGTACATGACCGGCGGCACCGTCGTGGTGCTCGGTTCGACCGGCCGCAACTTCGCCGCCGGCATGTCCGGTGGCACGGCCTACCTCTGGAAGGCCGACCCCGCTCGCGTCAACTCCGAGCTGGTCGAGCTGACCCCGCTCACCGACGACGAGCAGGTCACCGTGCAGGCCCTGGTGCAGCGGCACTTCGCGGAGACCGACTCGGCCGTCGCCGAAGACCTGCTCAAGCGCTGGCCGGAAGCGGCCCGCGAGTTCACCGCCGTCGTGCCGCGCGATTACAAGCGCGTCATGGCGGCGATCAGGGCCGCCGAGGCTGCCGGCCATGACGTCGACGAGGCGGTCATGGAGGTCGCACGTGCCTGATCCACAGGGTTTCCTGCACCACGAGCGGCGGCTCCCGGAGCGGCGGCCCGTGCCGGTGCGCATCCAGGACTGGCGCGAGGTCTACCCGTCCGCCGACGACGGGCTGATCCGCGAGCAGGCCAGCCGCTGCATGGACTGCGGCATCCCGTTCTGCCACCAGGGCTGCCCACTCGGCAACCGGATCCCGGACTGGAACGACCTGGTCCGCACCGGTCAGTGGGCCTCGGCCGCGGAGTCGTTGCACGCGACCAACAACTTCCCGGAGTTCACCGGGCGGCTGTGCCCCGCGCCGTGTGAGGCCTCCTGCGTGCTCAGCATCGCCGGCGGCGCGTCCGTGACCATCAAGCAGGTCGAGGTGGAGATCGCCAACCGGGCGTTCGACCTCGGCCTGGTCACGCCGCAGCCGGCCGGGCACGCGTCCGGCAAGCGGGTCGCGGTGGTCGGCTCCGGCCCCGCCGGCCTGGCCGCGGCGCAGCAGCTCGCCCGGGCCGGGCACGCGGTCACCGTGTTCGAGCGCGACGACCAGGTCGGCGGTCTGATGCGCTTCGGCATCCCCGACTTCAAGCTCGAGAAGTCCCACATCGACCGGCGGCTCGCGCAGCTCGAGGCCGAGGGCGTGGTCTTCGAGACCGGCGTCAACGTCGGCGTCGACGTGACCGCCGACCAGCTCCGCGCCGAGTTCGACGCGGTGCTGCTGGCCTGTGGCGCCCTGCTGAGCCGGGACACCCCGGCGACTCCGGGGCGCGGGCTGCGCGGCGTACACCTGGCCATGGAGCACCTCGTGCCCGCCAACCGGGTGGCCGCCGGGCTGCAGTCTCAGTCCCCTGTGGACGCCGCCGGCAAGCACGTCGTGATCATCGGTGGCGGCGACACCGCGGCCGACAGCCTCGGCGTCGCGCACCGGCAGGGCGCGGCGGCGGTCTACCAGCTCGACCTCTACCCCGAGCCACCCGCGATCCGTGACGAGGCGCGCGACCCGTGGCCCACGTGGCCCTGGATCCTGCGCAACTACCCGGCGCACGAGGAGGGCGGCGACCGCGACTTCGCCGTCGGCGTGCAGGAGTTCGTCCACGACGGCACCGGAGCCGTGCGCGCCGTGCGGATCGCCGAGGTCGAGGTGACCAAGGTGGACGGGCACCGGCGGATCCACGTGAAGCCGGGCAGCGAGCGGGAGCTGCCGGCCGACCTGGTGCTGCTGGCGATCGGCTTCGACGGCACCGAGCCGCAGCCGGTGCTGGACCAGCTCGGCGTCGAGCGCAACGGCCGTGGCGCCATCGACGCCCGCCCGGACTGGCAGACCGGCACCGACGGCGTGTTCGTGGCCGGCGACATGCACCGCGGCGCATCGCTGATCGTGTGGGCGATCGCCGAGGGCCGGGCGGCCGCGGCCGCGATCCACTCGTACCTCGGCGGCGAGGGCGAACTGCCCACCCCCGTCGATCCCGCGGCAGTCCCACTCGCGGCCTGACGAAGCAAGGGACCCTTGTTATCGCTTTCCGGATAGCAAGGGTCCCGTATTAACGGTGGTCAACGGACAGGTGTTAACAAGGGGCCCTTCCTATGCGAAATCCGTTAACAAGGGGCCCTTGCTTCGGGTTCCGGGCGGGCGCGAGTAGGCTCGCTCACGGCTCACTGGCGGGTGACAAGGCTGGTGGGCGGCAACTGTTCGGATTCCCGACAGAAGCCGGTTACGAGGACGATCCGGGAAAGAGACTAGCCTCATGGGCGTGACACGCCGCGCGAAGATTGTCTGCACTTTGGGCCCAGCCACCTCCTCGCCGGAGCGCATCCGTGGCCTTGTGGACGCCGGGATGGACGTGGCACGGCTCAACTTCAGCCACGGTGACCACGCCGACCACGAGGCGGTCTACAAGCTGGTCCGCGAGGCCGCCGACGCGGCCGGCCGGGCCGTCGCGATCCTGGCCGACCTGCAGGGCCCCAAGATCCGGCTCGGCCGGTTCGCGGACGGCCCGCACGACTGGCGCACCGGCGACTCCGTGGTGATCACCAGTGACGACATCATCGGCACGGCCGACCGCGTCTCCTGCACCTACAAGAAGCTGCCGCAGGAGGTCATGCCCGGTGACCGGCTGCTGATCGACGACGGCAAGGTCGCGGTCGAGGTCACCGAGGTCACCGGCAACGACATCCGCGTCCTGGTCATCGAGGGCGGCCCGGTCTCCAACAACAAGGGCGTCTCGCTGCCCAACGTCGCGGTGAGCGTGCCGGCCATGTCCGAGAAGGACACCGAAGACCTGCGCTTCGCGCTGCGCCTCGGCTGCGACCTGGTGGCGCTGTCGTTCGTCCGCTCGCCCGACGACGTCAAGCTGGTCCACGCGATCATGGACGAGGTCGGCGTGCGCCGCCCGGTGCTGGCCAAGGTGGAGAAGCCCGAGGCCGTCGAGCGGCTCGAAGAGATCGTGGACGCGTTCGACGGCATCATGGTCGCCCGCGGCGACCTGGGCGTGGAGCTTCCGCTCGACCAGGTTCCGCTGTGGCAGAAGCGGGCCGTGCAGATGTGCCGCGAAGACGCCAAGCCGGTCATCGTCGCCACCCAGATGCTCGACTCGATGATCGAGAACGCGCGCCCGACCCGCGCCGAGGCCTCCGACGTGGCCAACGCGGTGCTCGACGGCGCCGACGCCCTCATGCTCTCCGGCGAGACCAGCGTGGGTAAGTACCCCGTGCTCACGGTCAGCACGATGGCGAAGATCATCTCGACGACCGAGGCCGGCGGCCTGGCGATCCCGCGGCTGCAGCACGACCCGCGCACCCACGGCGGCGCGCTCACCATCGCGGCGTCCAACGTCGCGCGGGCCGTCGGCGCCAAGGCGCTGGTCGCGTTCTCGCAGACCGGCGACACCGTCCGCCGGCTCGCCCGCCTGCACTGCGAGCTCCCGCTGCTGGCCTTCACCCCGGTCTCCGAGGTGCGCGCCCAGCTCGCGCTGAGCTGGGGTGTGGAGACCTTCCACATGCCGTTCGTGCAGCACACCGACGACATGTTCCGCCAGGTCGACCAGGCGCTGCTCGGCCTCGGCCGCGCCGAGCCCGGCGACTACGTGGTCGTCGTCGCGGGCAGCCCGCCCGGCACGCCGGGCTCGACCAACACGCTGCGGGTGCACCTGATCGGTTCGCTGGTCGACCCGGCCAGCGTGCCGCGCCAGACCCCGTGACCTCAGCCATGCCCGAGGGAGGGCAGTCGGCGGTCGACTATCTCGTCCAGATGCTCGACCTCGAGCGGCGTGACGAGAGCACGTTCGTCGGCACCACGCCGGTGATCGGCCTGCAGCGCGTCTACGGCGGCCATGTCGCCGCCCAGGCGCTGGTGGCCGCCGGCCGCACCGTCGACCCGTCGCGCACGGTGCATTCGCTGCACGGCTACTTCGTGCGGCCGGGGGAGTCCGGCGCGCCGATCGAGTACCACGTCGAGAACATCCGCGACGGTCGGTCCTTCTCGGTGCGCCGCTCGGTCGCCGTGCAGAACGGGAAGACGATCTTCTTCATGTCGGCGTCGTTCCACCGGCAGGAGGAAGGCCTCGACCACCAGGCGCCGCTGCCCCTCGACGTGCCCGGCCCCGACGAGGTGCCGACCATGCGGGAGCGGCTGTCCGCGTACCCGGAGCGGCTCGGTATCTGGAAGTCCGTCCCGTGGTCGCTCGACGTCCGCTACGTCGGCGAGCCCGGCTGGGTCCCGCCCGGCGACCGGCGCGCGGACCCGCACCAGCGGGTGTGGATGCGGATCGACGGCAAGCTGCCGGACGACCCGCTGCTGCACGCCTGCGCGCTGACCTACGCGTCGGACATGACGCTGCTCGACTCCGTGCTGTCCGTGCACGGTGAGGTCTGGGGGCCGGGCGGGGTGATCGGGGCCAGCCTCGACCACGCGCTGTGGTTCCACCGCCCGTTCCGGGCCGACGAGTGGTTCCTCTACGACTGCTGGAGCCCGACCGCCTCCGGCGGCCGTGGCCTGGCCACCGGCCGGATGTTCACGGTCGACGGCGCCAACATCGCCACCGCGGTCCAGGAGGGTCTCCTCCGCCGCGTGGGTGCATGATCCTTTCGCGTCTACGTACCCGATAGGCTTAGTGGCATGCGACTGTCCGCACGGGTCGACTACGCACTACGCGCGATGGCTGAACTGGCCGCGGCCGCCGACCAGCACAGCGACGGACCGGTGCCGATGACCGCCGAGCAGGTGGCCAAGGCACAGGACATTCCGCCGAAGTTCCTGGAGAGCATCCTGCTCCAGACCCGCCGGGCCGGCCTGGTCCACGCCCAGCGTGGCCCTGAGGGTGGCTACTGGCTGGCCCGCCCGGCCCGGGAGATCACGCTGGGGCAGGTGATAAGGGCGATCGACGGTCCGCTGGCCAACGTCCGCGGCCAGCGCCCGGAGGATCTGGGCTACCAGGGCGCGGCGGCGGCACTCCAGGACGTGTGGATCGCGCTGCGGGCCAGCGAGCGCGAGATCCTCGACCTGGTGTCGATCTACGACGTGGCCACGGGCAAGCTTCCCGACCGCGTGCGTGACCTCACCGCGGATCCGGCCGCCTGGGCCTGAGCGCCCTTCGTGGTAAGGCCCACGACGGTCCGGAGGTCGCATCTCGGACCGCCGCGGGTACGGACATCGAACCATCTTCAGCCGCGCTCCGATCCGGAACGGACGCCTGCGACTGATCGACCCAGTTGCGCCGGACGTCCCCGGCGTCCCGTTTGCTCCGCACCCGGATACCCACCACCCCTGGTCGGGGGCGGTGCGTACAGGGGTGCAGAGCAAAGGCGCGCGGAACTGTCGCCTTTCGGCGCGGCTCTCGCGCGCGACGGCTTTCGCGTTCAGCGGACCAGGTCGTCGGCCGTCGTCGAGATGAGCGACCAGGCGTCGTCCAGGTGGAGTTCGGTGGTCTGCGGGGAGCCGACCGCGAGCCGCAGGACGTAGTCGCCGTTGACCCGCGTGTGGGTCAGATAGAAGCGGCCGGTCGCGTTGACCCGTGCCAGCAGCGCCTCCGAGGCGGCGTCGCCGGCCTTCAGGCGGAAGCAGACCAGCGAGAACGGGTGCGGTGCGGCGATCTCGAAGCGGTCGTCGGCGGCCACGTTGGCCGCGAAGCGCTGGGCCAGCGCGACTCCGGACCGGATGTGGTCGCGGAGTCCGGCGGCCCCGTACCAGCGCAGCACGAACCAGAGCTTGAGCGACCGGAAGCGGCGACCGAGCGGCACGCCCCAGTCGCGGTAGTCGATCACCGCGCCCGACTCGGTGGCCACGTTGCGCAGGTATTCCGGCATGACCGTCAGGGCGGCGACGAGGGCCTCGCGGTCGGCGACCCAGAACGCGTCGCAGTCGAAGCCGGTCAGCAGCCACTTGTGCGGGTCGAAGCAGTAGGAGTCCGCGTATTCCAGCCCCGCGTGGCTCCAGCGCAGCTCCGGGCAGACCGCCGCCGCGCCCGCGTAGGCCGCGTCGACGTGCAGCCACACCCCGAACTCCTGGCAGATCCGCCCGATCTCCGCCAGCGGGTCGACCGCTGTGGTCGAGGTGGTGCCGATCGTGGCCACGACGACCGCCGGCCGGGCACCGGCCGCCACGTCGGCGGCCAACGCGGCCCGCAGCGCCTCCGGCCGCATCGCCAGACTGGCGGGGTCGACCTCGATCTGCCGGACCCCCGCGTCGCCGATGCCGGCGATGCGGGCCGCCTTCTCGATCGACGAGTGACCCTGGGTCGAGGTGTAGACCGTGTAGCGGGTGTCACCGATCCCGGACGTGCGCCAGGCTCCGCCGCCGGCCCGGTGCAGGCCGGCCAATGTGGCGACCAGCGCCGCCGAGGAGGCCGAGTCCTGGATCACGCCGCCACCGGTCGAGGTGGACCGGAACCGCGCCGGCAGGTCGAGCAGCTCCGCCAGCCAGTCGAGCATGACCGTCTCGACCTCGGTCGCGGCCGGCCCGGTGGCCCAGAGCATCCCCTGCACACCGAGCCCGGCACCGACCAGGTCGCCGAGCACGCTCGGGCCCGAGGTGTTGGCCGGGAAGTACGCGAAGAAGCCCGGGTGCTGCCAGTGCGTCATGCCGGGCAGCACGACCTCGTCGAGGTCGGCCCGCAGGCCGGCGAAGCCGTCACCCTCGTCCGGCGGACCCGCCGGGAGGCGCGCGGCCACCGCACCGGGTGGGTCCGTCGGCCGCACCGGGAGCGAACCGACCGACTCCCAGTAGTCGGCCACCCAGTCGACCAGATCGTGCCCGTGCCGGCGGAACTCGTCGGCGGTCATGTGCCCTGCCATGCGTCGAGTCGATCAATCAGCACCCCCTTCGCGCAACACGGTCCCGAAGAACTCCGCTATGTCTCGCGCCACCAGGTCGGGCTCCTCGACCGCGGCGAAGTGCCCGCCGCGCGGGAACACCGTGCGCCGCCGCACGTCGTAGAGCCGCTCCGCCCAGGAAGGCGGCGGCACCCCCTCGGGCACGAACTCGTTGGCGAACACCGCCGTCGCGGTCGGCACGGTGACCCGGTCCGCGGGGCCAGGAGCGGACCCGTGCCAGCGGTTGTCGTAGTAGTCGCGGATCGACGTCGTGATCGAGCCCGTCGCCCAGTAGACGGTCAGCAGGGTGAGCAGGAAGTCGCGGCCGAGCCGGCCGTCGACGTCGCCGCCGGTGTCGCCCCAGGCCCGCCACTTCTCCACGATCCAGGCGGCCAGCCCGGCGGGGGAGTCGGTCAGCCCGTAGCCCAGCGTCTGCGGCCGGGTGCTCTGGATCGCCGTGTAGCCGCGCTCCGTGCTGTCCCAGGCCGCCAGATGGTCGACGTAGGCCTGCTCCGTGGGCGTCAGCGGCGCCGAACCGGGCCCGAGGTAGGGCCAGACCTCCGGAGTGGTCAGGTGGACGCCGGTGACCCGCTCCGTGGCCGTCAGCGCCATCCAGGTGGCGACCCCGGCGCCGAAGTCACCGCCCTGCGCGCCGTAGCGGGGATAGCCCAGCGCGGCCATCAGCCCGTGCCAGAGGCCCGCGACGTAGCGCGTGGTGACGCCGGTGTGCGCGGGACGCGCGGTGAAGCCGTAGCCGGGGAGGGAGGGCGCCACCACGTCGAACGCCGGGCCGTCGATGCCGTGCGCCGCCGGATCGGTCAGCCGGGACACGAGCGGCAGGAGCTCGACCCAGGCGCTCGGCCACCCGTGCGTCAGCACCAGCGGCAGGCCACCGCCCCCGGCCGCCCGCTGGTGCACGAAGTGAATCGGAACCCCGTCGACCACCTCGACGAACTGGGGATAGCTGTTGAGCCGGCGCTCCGCGGCCCGCCAGTCGAACCCGTCGGCCCAGAACGCGACCAGCTCGCGCAGGTAGGACAGGTCGGTGCCCTGCTCCCACGCCGCACCGGGCGCGGGGGACGGCCACCGGGTGGCCCGGAGCCGGGCACGCAGGTCGTCGAGCACCTCGTCGGGGACATCGACGAGAAAAGGCCGAGTCATGCCCGGGACGCTACTTCTAGGGTGTGACAATGCCGGTCGTCCTCACCCCGCTCGACGACGCGCTCATCGAGCGCCTCCTCGCCGTGGCCGTCGCGGACGCCACGCCGGAGGAGGTCATGCCCCCGGTCGACGGTCCGGCCGGCTGGACGCCGGCCCGGCAGGAGTTCTTCCGCGCGTTCCACCGCGAGCGGAGCCCCGGCCTCGCCGGCCCGCTGCGCACCGTGATGTACGCCGTCCACGCGGACGACGACCTGGTCGGCATGATCCGCCTGACCCTGGAGCACGACGAGGCCGAGACCGGCATGTGGCTGGCCCGCGCGGCCCGCGGCCGGGGGCTGGCCGCACCAGCCCTACTGGCACTCCTGGAGCAGGCCCAGCGAGCCGGCGCGCGTACCGTCAGCGCCGAAACGACGCCCGGCAACCGGGCTGCCCAGGCGACGCTGAGCCGCTGTGGCGCGGTGCTGGACCACCAGGGCGACAAGGTCTACGCACGGTTGGAGCTCGACGCGTGAAGGTCACCATCGTCACCGGCGGATCTCGCGGCATCGGTGCCGCCACCTGCCTGCGCCTCGCCGCGGCGGGGCATGCCGTCGCGGTCGGCTACCGCAGCGACGCCGACGCGGCCGCAGCGGTGGTCGACGAGATCGCCGCGAGCAGCGGGACCGCACGGGCGATCGCCGTCGAGACCGCCGACGCCGCCCAGGTCTCGAAGCTGTTCGCGGAGGCGGCCGAGGTGCTCGGCCCCGTCACCGGCCTGGTCAACAACGCCGGCGTCGGCAGCCGGATCGGCCGCTTCGTCGACCTCGACGACGAGGACCTGCGCCGCGTGGTCGAGGTCAACGTGGTCGGCGCCATCTTCTGCGCCCGTGAGGCCGCCCGGCGGATGACCTCCGGCGGCGCGATCGTCAACGTCTCCTCGGCGGCCGCGACGCTGGGCAGCCCGTTCGAGTACCCCCATTACGCGGCGAGCAAGGCCGCTCTGGACGCGTTGACGCTGGGATTGTCGAAAGAGCTCGGGCCTTCCGGAATTCGTGTCAACACGGTCCAGCCCGGCATTATCTACACGGATTTCCACGGCACTCAGAGCGGCGAGGCCGGCCGCCCGGACCGGCTCGGGCCGGGCTCTCCGCTGGGGCGGGCGGGCCAGCCCGACGAGGTCGCCGCGGCCATCGCGTGGCTGCTCAGCGACGACGCGTCCTATGTCACCGGTGCCACGATCAGAGTCGCGGGTGGACGGTAGTTACTAAAACGTTATATGCAAATACATCGCGCAAGACTTGTCTTTGCCTTGATCCACAAGAGTTAATCGTCTGGCAGCGATCATCCAACCTGGCTGCTCAGTCTTCGGCGAGCTGAGCGACCGGGCCAATTCCGCTTGCGGAGGAGTGCCTTCGTGTCCGTCCATCGCCGTTTGCTCAAAAACAGGTTCAGACCCCTGATCACCCTCGCATCCAGCCTCGCCCTCGTGCTCGGCGTGCTCGTGGCCGGCCCCGCGCCCGCCAACGCCGCCGCGGCAGCACCCGGCGACCCGTACAACGTCCTGGTCTTCTCCAAGACCGCCGGGTTCCGGCACGACGCGATCCCGGCGGGCATCGCCGCGATCCAGCAGCTGGGCGAGGACCACAACTTCTCGGTGACCGCCACCGAGGACGCGGCCGCGTTCACCGACGCCAACCTGGCCAACTTCGCCACCGTGGTCTGGCTCTCGACCACCGGCGACGTCCTCAACACCGACCAGCAGGCGGCCTTCGAGCGGTACGTCAGGGCCGGCGGCGGATACGTGGGTGTGCACGCGGCCTCCGACACCGAGTACGACTGGGCCTGGTACGGCCAGCTCGTCGGCGCGTACTTCTCGGCGCACCCGAGCAACCAGAACGCGACGATCAAGGTCGAGGACCCGGCGCACCCGTCCACCGCGGGCCTGCCGGCGGAGTGGAACCGCTTCGACGAGTGGTACAACTTCCGCACCAACCCGCGCGGCACCGTGCACGTGCTGGCCAGTCTCGACGAGACCAGCTACGCACCGGGCTCCGGCGCGATGGGTGCGGACCACCCGACCGCGTGGTGCCAGGACTTCGACGGCGGCCGCTCCTGGTACACCGGTAGCGGGCACACCCAGGAGTCGTACGTCGAGCCGAACTTCCTCAACCACCTGCTTGGCGGCATCGAGACCACTGCGGGCGTGGTCGACGCCGACTGCTCGGCCAGCAAGACGAGCAGCTTCGAGAAGGTCACGCTCGACAGCAACACGCAGAACCCGATGGAGCTCGACATCGCGCCCGACGGCCGGGTGTTCTACGCGGAGCGCGACGGGCGGCTGCAGGTCATCTCGCCGACGACGGGCCTGACCACGACGGCGGCGACGCTGGACGTGTTCACCGGCAACGAGGACGGCCTGATCGGCGTACGTCTGGACCCGGACTTCGCCACCAACAACTGGATCTACCTGTACTACGCGCCGGACGGCGGGGCGCCGCGCAACTACCTGTCGCGGTTCACGGTCTCCGGCAACACCGTCGACCTGGCCACCGAAGAGGTGATCCTGCAGGTCGACACCCAGCGCAACACGTGCTGCCACGCGGGCGGCAGCATGGTCTTCGACAGCGCCGGCAACATCTACCTGGCGACCGGAGACAACACCAACCCGTTCGAGTCCAACTCGTTCAACCCGATCGACGAGCGCGCGGGCCGGCAGGACTTCGACGCCCAGCGGTCGAGCGGCAACACCAACGACCTGCGCGGCAAGATCCTGCGGGTCCACCCCGAGGACGACGGCTCGTACACGATCCCCTCGGGCAACCTTTTCCCGGCCGGCACCGCGCTGACCCGGCCCGAGATCTTCGCGATGGGCTTCCGCAACCCGTTCCGGATCGGCATCGACCCGAAGACCGACACGCTGGTCGTCGGCGACTACGGTCCGGACGCCGGTGCCGCCGACCCCAACCGGGGTCCGGAGGGGACGGTCGAGTGGAACATCGTGAACCAGCCCGGCTTCTACGGCTGGCCCTACTGCCACGGCAACAACTACGCGTACAACGACTACACGTTCCCGAGCGGGCCGAGCGGGGCGAAGTTCAACTGCGCCGCGATCGTCAACAACTCGCCGAACAACACCGGTCTGCAGAACCTGCCGCCGGCGATCGCGCCCACCATCGACTACGACTACAGCGGCAACCCGCTGTTCCCGGAGATCGGTGGCGGCGGTGCGCCGATGGGCGGCCCGGTCTACCGGTACGACGCGGCCAGCACCTCTGACCGCAAGTGGCCCGCCTACTACGACGGCAAGGCCATCTTCGGTGAGTGGAACCAGAACAAGATGTACGCGTTCCAGCTCGCAGCGGACGCGCACAGCCTGGTCGACATCAACCAGTTGCTCACCGGGATGAGCTTCCTGCGTCCGATGGACTTCGAGTTCGGCACCGACGGCGCGCTCTACCTCATCGAGTGGGGTAGCGGCTTCGGCGGCAACAACGACAACTCGGGGATCTACCGGATCGACTACGTGGCGGGCGACCGTGCCCCGATCGCGGTCGCGTCGGGCACGCCGACCTCGGGTCCGTCACCGCTGACCGTCCAGTTCTCCAGCGCCGGGTCGCGTGACCCGGACGAGGAGGAGATCACCTACGCCTGGGCGTTCGGCGACGGCGCCACCTCGACCGAGGCCAACCCGAGTCACACGTACGCTGCCGCGGGCAACTACACCGCCCAGCTCACCGTGTCCGACCCGGGTGGACGCACCGCGGTGGCCAACGTGCCGATCACCGTGGGCAACACCGAGCCGACCGTGTCGATCTCGTTCCCGCCGGACGGTGGCTTCTTCAACTGGGGCGACCAGGTCGAGTACACGGTCACCGTGACCGACCCGGAGGACGGCGACATCGACTGTTCCCGGGTCAAGCTCCAGTACTACCTGGGTCACGACGAGCACGCCCACCCGCTGCAGAGCCAGCAGGGCTGCACGGGCAGCATCCAGACGTCGCTCGCCTCCGGGCACGGCGCTGACGCCAACGTGTTCGGCGTGTTCGAGGCGACCTACACCGACGACGGCGGTGCCGGCGGGTCCAACCCGCTGACCGGTCGCGACATCGAGCAGCTCCAGCCCAAGCGCAAGCAGGCGGAGTACTTCTCGGCGACCGGGCGGGCACCCGACGGCGTCGGCGGCGGCGACCCGGGCGTGCAGCGGGAGACCACCGGTGACACGCAGGGCGGCTTCCAGAACATCGGCTTCATCGAGGACGGTGACTACTGGACGTTCGACCCGGCCAACCTGACCGGCATCACCAGCCTGCGGTTCCGGGCTGCCTCGGCGGTCAACGGCGGCCGGATCGAGGTCCGGTCCGGTGCGGTCGACGGCGCCGTGGTCGGCACGGTCGACGTGCCCGGCACGGGTGGCTGGCAGTCCTACGTGGACGTCACCCTGGCGTTGGACAACCCACCGACCGCCAGCGGGCCGCTGTTCTTCATCGCCCGGAACCCGGCCGGCACCACCGGCCAGGGCTCGGTGTTCAACGTCAACTGGGTCGACTTCCTCGGCCGCGGCGTGACCGACAACGCGCCTCCGGTGGTCACCGCGTCCGCCAACCCGACGACCGGCACCACGCCGTTGGTCGTCGAGTTCAGCGGCAACGGGACCGACGAAGAGGGCGACAACCCGCTGACGTACGCCTGGGACTTCGGTGACGGCACGACGGCCGACACGGCCAACGCGTCGCACACCTACACCACGCCCGGCACGTTCACGGCGACCCTGACCGTGACCGACTCCCGCGGCGCGGCGGCGTACGCCACCGTCCCGATCCGGGTCGAGGCGCCGAACACGTCCTGCTTCGGGGCGCGCTCGGACAACTTCGACGGCACGGCGCTCGACCGTGACCGGTGGAGCACGATCGTCCGGGAGAACCAGACGTACTCGGTGGCCGGTGGGGCTCTGCGCCTGCCGACCCAGGCGGCTGACCTCTACGGCACCCGTGCCGACGCCGGCAACATCGTGCTCCAGCCGACACCGGCCGGTGCCTGGCAGGCCACCACCAAGGTGACCCTGCCGCTGACCGGCAACTACCAGCAGGCCGGCCTGATCCTCTACGGCGACGACGCCAACTGGGCCAAGCTCGACCTGCTGTTCGCCGACTACAAGCGGGTGGAGTTCATCCGCCAGACGGCCAGCGTGCCGCGCAACGAGGCGGCCGACAGCGTCCGGGCGGACACCGACTCGGCGTTCCTGCGGCTCACCTCCGACGGCACGAACCTCACCGCCGCCTTCTCCACTGACGGTGTGACGTTCACGCCGGCCGGTCGCTCGGCCGCGCTGGCCGGGATCAACAACCCGAAGATCGGCCTGTACGCGGTCAACGGTGGCCAGGCGTCCCCGGTGGTCAACGCCGAGTTCGACTGGTTCCAGATCACGCCGGACGAGGCCGGTGGCGAGGTCACGCCGTCCGACGAGTTCGACGGCGCGGCGCTCGACAAGTGCCGGTGGGACGCGGTCGTCCGCGAGGACGCCACGGCCTACCAGGTCGCCGGTGGCTCGTTGACCATCGACGTGCCGAACGGTGACATCTACACCGGCAACAACACCGGACCGACGAACTTCATCCTGCAGAACGCTCCGGCGGGCGACTGGACGATCGAGACCAAGGTCGACGGCAGCCAGCTCAACGAGCAGTACCAGCAGGGCGGACTGATCGTGTACGCCGATGACGACAACTATCTGAAGTTGGACTTCATCGCCGACAACACGGCGGGCCAGCCGGTCTCGCGACGGATCGAGTTCCGCAGCGAGATCGCCAGCGTGGTGCAGAACCCGCAGCCACAGGTCACCAACCTCACCACTGCGGTGTGGTTCCTGCGGCTGGCCAAGGTGGGCGACACCTACACGGCGTCGTACTCCGCGGACGGGACCACCTGGACCACGTTCCCGGAGGCGCTGACCAACGCGGCGGTCGCCGCGGACACCAAGGTCGGCGTGTTCAGCCTCGGCGCGGCACAGCAGGCGTCGAAGCCGGTGTCGTTCGACTACTTCCACCTGTCCTCCGGTCCCTCGGAGCCGGACGACACCACGGCGCCGGTGACCACCGCCGCTGTTTCGGGCACCGCGGTCGGTGGCTGGTACACCGGCCCGGCGACGGTCACGCTGACGGCGGCGGACGAGGCCGGCGGCAGCGGGGTGGCGAGCACCGAGTACCAGCTCGACGGTGCGACCACGTGGTCGCCGTACACGGCGCCGGTTGTCGTCTCTGGTGACGGGTCGCACGAGGTGCGGTTCCGCTCCACCGACACGGCGGGCAACGTGGAGGCGGGCAAGTCGGTCGCAGTGAAGATCGACTCCACGGCGCCGGTCACGGCGGCGACGTTCGCACCGGCGACCGACGACGGCTGGCACAACGGCGCCGTCCCGGTCACGCTGGCGGCGACCGATGCGGGTTCGGGGGTGTCCAAGGTCGAGTACGCGCTCGACGGCGGCGCCTGGACGCCGTACACGGCGCCGGTCGACGTCACCGGCAACGGCCAGCACGAGCTGCTCTACCGCGCGACCGACACGGCCGGCAACGTGGAGACGCTCAAGTCGGCGATCATCAAGATCGACGGCACGAAGCCGACGGTGATCATCGGCGGGCTGGCCGACGGCCAGCTCTACGGTGACAGCCAGGACGTCCGCGTGACGTACCAGGCGGTCGACCCCACCTCCGGCCTCAAGAGCGTCGTCGGCACCCTGGACGGCGCGGCGTACCCGGCCAACAAGCTGCAGGCCATGTTCGAGCTCTCGCTCGGCCTGCACGAGCTGACCGTGACCGCGACGGACAAGGCCGGCAACGTCACCGCGACGTCGGTCCGGTTCTACGTGGCCACGTCGTTCCGCGACATGCAGTTCCTGCTGGACCGCTTCAAGGCGACCAGTTGGCTGACGCAGAAGGCACACAAGCAGCTCGGAGCCAAGCTCCAGGCGGCGCGTGACGCCGAGGCGAAGGGCAACGACACCAAGGCGATCAAGCAGTTGCGCGAGCTCATCACCCTGGCCAACGACACCAAGCTGGTGCCGAACGCCGAGGTGCGCGACGTCGTGATCCGCGACGCCAACGCGATGATCGTCCGCCTCGGCGGCGAAGCCAGCGCGGCGGCGAAGGCGGCCAACGGAGGCAAGCCGCTGAAGGGCACCGGCCGAGTGCCGGGCGACCCGGCGCGGCAGGTCGCCGGCGGACCGCTGAAGTAAAGGGAGTACCGGGATGAGCGTCATTCGGTTTGTGGCGGCCTTGTTCGCCGCAGCACTGCTGGCGCTCGTCCCGGGCCTACCCGCCTACGCACACGACGGACCCGTCACGCTCGACGTCGCCAGCGACGGCGCGGGGGGCGTGACGGTCCGGGCGATCTACACGAAGGACAAGCACCCGGTCGAGCAGGCGGTGGGACTGGTGCTGAACGCGACCGGCGAAGGCGGCCGGTCGGTGGGACCGATCCAGCTCAACCCGTCAGCCGAAGGGCGCGGCTTCTACACCTCCGGACCGGTGCTGACGCCGGGTGAGTGGGCGGTCTCGGTGACGGCGCCGGACCCGCACCCGGGCAAAGCCCAGGTCAAGATCGAGGCCAAGGTCGCACAACAGATGCCCCCGGCGGCTGCGGCCGACCTCGACGCCGGGACGAGCCTGGCGGACCGCCTCAGCTGGCTCTGGTGGCTCGGCGGCGCTGTCCTGGTGATTTTCGTGCTGGGCGCCATCGCCCAGAACCGCACCACCCGCTCGAAGAACCCCACCTGAACGATCCCGTTCATCCGCCTGACGGTGGACTTTGCCGGCAGAGGGCGACATGGCATTCTGCCCACTGTGGTGGGATCGGTGCGCCGAGCATGACTCTGTGGTGGGTTGCCGCGATCCTCGGTGGGCTGGGCGGCGCCGTGGCGGACGGCTCACGACTCGCCTCCACCATGCTCTCGTCTCGGAAGTGGCCGTGGTCCCGCCGCGAGCAACGGATGCCGATCGTGGTCGCCCTCGTCGTGCGGACCGGCATCGCCGCGATCCTCGCCGGTGTGGTCTCCGCCCAGCAGGCGGTCGGCTGGTCCGACCAGCCGCTGATCCTGTTCCTGCTCGGCCTGGCCGCCCCGACGGTCGTGCAGGGCGGAGCAAAGATCGGGCGGGTCGCGTTCAAGGCCATCGCCGGCGAGGTCGTCGGAGGTGGCGGTGGCGTCGCCTGAGGCCGGGTTCGGGCGACGCCTTCTCGATGCTCTCGCCGGCGACTGGGGTGAAGACTGTTCGCGACTCGCGACAACCGCGCGTCCCGCATTCTGGCGGCGCCTCGTGGACGCGCTCGCAGGCGACTGGTCCGGCGTCGCTCCCGCACCGGTGGCGGCGACGCACAGGCAGGCCGCCGCCATGACCGTTGTCGGAGATCCGACGGTTGAGGGAGAACGGCCGATCCCATGGCGACCCGTACGTCCGAGGCCACTGCTGGTCGTCCTGCGATTCGCGTCGGTCGTGGTCGCTGTCGCTCTGCTGATCCTCGCTGTGGACGCGGGCGCGGGGTTGGTTCGCCGGGACACCGGTCGGAACGACGCGCTTCCCGGCCTGACGGTCGACGAAGGCGCCTCGGTGCCGGCGTCGCCGGGTGAGGTGTTCACCGGCCTGAGCGGCAGGGTCGCCGCTCGCTACGTCATTCTCGTCGACACCTCGCAGTCGATGGCTGAGTCCGGCCGCTACGACGCCGCGCTGGACGCACTTCGAAAGCTCGTGTCCGGGCTCGCCGCGACGGACGACATAGCGTTGATCGCCTTTGGTGAGGCCGCAAGGGTCGTCTACAGCGGACCGGCGGGCCGTACCCCGGCAGAGGTCGTCGACCTGTTGCCGGCCAACCCAGGGGACTCTCGCACCGACATCGGCCAGGCACTCGACAGGGCAGTGTCCGCGTTGGCGTCGCCGCCGGTAGCCGCCGTCAACGCCGTGGTCCTGCTGACCGACGGTGGGCACGAACCGGCGGCGGGCAGCCCGTACCCGTTTTCCGCGGGGACGGCGTGGACCAGGTTGCGTGACCGGGCTGCCGCCATTCCCGACGTCGTGGCCATGGGCCTGCCACTGGCTCCCGGCGCGGTGGCCGGCGCGAATCTGCTCGAAACCGTCTTCCCAGGCGCGGTCATCGCGGCGCCCGAATCGACCACCACCCTCACGGACCGCATCGAGGCCGAGGCCGTCGCCGTGCTGGCCCGCAAGGCCGGCATGATCGCGGCCTCGGTGACCGTCGTGTGGCCCGACAAGCTGCGTCTGCGGCCGGGTGCGCAAACCGTCGAGGTGACGGTCGACGCCAGCGCCTCGCAGGTGCCCGTGACGTTGTCGAACCTCGCCCTACGCACCGACTGTCCCGACGTCACGGCTGCGCTGCCGACCGCCGCGCTCACGCTCGACCCCGGGCAGGCGCGGCCGCTCGCCGTCGAGGTGCGGTGGAATCCATCGATGGACGATCGCTTGACACCGGTGCGGCTTCGCTGTGGTGTGGCCCTTGACGGCACGGTCGGGTCGCCGTGGTCGGCCGTCCTCGCCCAGAGCCTGGACAGCCCGCTCAAGCTCGACGTCCGCGGCGCCCGCACCGAGGTGACCGTGGCCGGTGTGCTCGGGGCGCCGTCGGTAATTGGCTCGGCCGTGACGCTCGCTCTGCTCGCGCTGGTCGGTTGGTGGTGGTGGCGTCGCTTGCCGGTGCTCCGCGGCACCCTTGTGGTCTCCACCGACGGCCAGCACAACCGCGCCGCGGTGCCGCTGCGTGGGCGGCGCACCCGCGTCACCCTGAACGACGGACCGACATCGCGGCAGATCCTCGCCCGGCCTGCGGCGGACGGGCGGCGGCTGGTGCTGTCGATCGACCGGACGACCAGAATCTTGGATCGCCATGTGCCAACTCGGGTGAGCGGCGTCAGCGTCGAATGGGACGCCACCGAGGGGCCGGCGACGGAAGATGCGCCGGATACGAGGCCGTAGCCCATCTGCGCCGAAGCGGGCTAGCATCGAGTTCCGGGTCCCGGGCTTGGCTGGCGCGCGGGCGCTCTCGTGGTGTTACTCAGCAATGGAGTGAGATCGATCCGAGTCCGTCGGCCCGTCGCGGCGTCGGCCGAGATCGCGTTCGTCTCGGCCGCCAGGGAAGGCGAGCGCCTGACCGCGACCGCCGTCGAGCGGCACCGCGCGGGCAAGTCCGGAATCTACGACGTCACAGTCCGCTGCGGCGACCGCCTGCTGGCCGAGTTCCGCGGCCTGAGCCGCACGCTCTCAGGTTGATTCTCACGGAGACGACGGTTCACAGGTAACCCGGAACTGACGTTCTCCGATGGATCGACCACGTCTCCCCTTCCAGCCCCGTACACGTCATGTCCAGATCGAATAGATTCGCCTTCAGTCCCATCCATGCCCCTAGATGCAGCCGCAACTTGAGCGTGTCGCCGGGGTTGGTTCGGCCGCGGCGGACCGTCCCACCCAGTCGACCGTCGCGGCCCACAAATGCCACCGTGCCGTGCAGGTTGGAGACATGCGCCTCGATCGAGGCCAAGGGCCAGAGTGAGTCAAGACGCAGGACGAGTACGTGCCCGGCACCCTCCCGCTCCAAGCTGACTGAGAAGTCAGGGTGTCCAGCGGTCAGGAGGTCATCCGGAATCGCGACGTGCGCCTGAAGATCCCATCTCTCGCCGTTCCGCCCGCGACTCTTGATCGCCACCAGGATCTCGTCGGAATGTGCACTCACCACCTTCACCGGCCAGCGCGCCATCGACCCGGGCGACAGGTCATGCCATCTGGCGATGGATCCGTCGGCCGACGTCGAACCGCCTGCCGCCAGAAACCGCACGCCGTGTCCACGCTGGATCGACAACTCGACGAAGGCCAGCGCTTCCAGCGACTTGAGCTTGAGCGTCAGATGGTGCGGGAGCGGGTACGAAGGCTCCAGCTCGACCACCACCACGGGCTTCCGGCGGGCGAGCTCAGGGAAGACGGGCACGTCGAGCACGAGGACCCACTGGTCCTGCCCGGCCTCGCCCTCGCACACCACTTCGAGTTTGACGTCGGTCGGCGGCGGATCGCCTACCGCGACCCAGCGCTGGATTGACTCGCCGGGCCGCAGCGCACGAGCCGTGACCTCACCCTCGGGAAGATCCAACAGCTCGACACCGACGTTGCCGACCAATCGCTCTCTGACAACGGATACGGGCTTCTGCGAGTGCAGATGCAGCCGGAGCGCGTGTCCGGACGCACTGACGAACTCGACGACACCGGTGATCGTCGGGGTTCGCTCGGTCACCCACCGCCGACGCTCGATCTCGAGGGCGCTGGTCGCAGCCCCGGCCTGTTCGACGGCGGCGTCGGCCTGGAGTTTCGCCGCTTTGACCTGACGGTAGGCGAAGACCCCGGTGACCACCGACACCGCAAGCGCGGACGACGAAACGATCGTTGAACCGTCCATCACCAAATGGTGCATTCCCTGCGGGCAGGTGGCCATAGTCCGGCGAGTCGCTCCGGTTGTCGGCCCCGGGCTGCGCGACGCAGGCGGCTCCTACTCGGCCCAGTTGCCGAGGCTCAGTGGGCCGGTGAGCGCGCCACCGTCGACCGGCAGCACCACTCCGGTGATCCAGGACGCGTCGTCCGACGCGAGGAACGCGACGGCCGCCGCGATGTCCTCCGGCTCGCCGACCCGACCCGCCGGGTAGCGGCCGGCCAATCTGTCCAGTGTCGCCAACCCGTCCGGCCCGGACCTGGTCCAGGCCGCCGTGCGGACGGTGCCCGGCGCGACCAGGTTGAACCGGACCCCCCGCGAGGACGAGCCTTGGCGCTGGAGCTCCCGACGCGAATACAGGGTGGCCAGGTTCTGGTTGAGGCTGACCAGTCCGGCCTTGGCCGAGGAGTAGACGACGTCTCCGAAGGCGGCCAGCCCGTTCACCGAGCCGATGCTGACCACGCAGCCGCCCGCGGGTGAGGCGAGCAGGTGGGGCAGCGCTGCCTGGATGCAGCTGACCGCGCCGTGCAGGGTCGGCCCGACCTGGTCCTGCCACGCCGCTTCGTCGATGTCCTCGAACGGTGTGGCCGCAGAGACGCCGACATTGTTGACGAGTACGTCCAACCGTCCGTGACGAGCGACGACGGCGGCGACCGTAGCAGCCACGGCCACGCGATCGGTCACGTCGCACACCATCGGCAGCGCCTCGCCGCCCGCGGCCGCCAACTCACTCGCGGACGCGACGACCGCGTCCGCGTCGAGGTCGGCGAGGGCCACCGCGGCACCCTCGTCGACGAGCCGGGCGGCGATCGCCCGGCCGATGCCCCGCGCCGCTCCGGTCACCAACGCCACGCGCCCATCGAACCGTCGCATGCCCGTGATCCTCGATGGTGATCGCCGTCGGCGCCACCCGGGTCCCGATGGCAGCCGGCCGATCCCGGCCCACACGCGGGACAGGCACGGGTCGTCGGCGGAGTCGGTGGGCCGACCACCTTCGCGGCGGCCTGTAGGTCGGGCGAGGCTGTGCACACCGTGGCCCGTCCCATAAACAGTTTTGACGTTACGAGTCGTCGACGGCTGTTAACGGCACTGCCGGTGCGGGGCCGCCGCTTCTAGGTTCGGCGGCACCCCTTCGTGGTCGGTGTCGTCCGGACCCGGCCGCGAAATGGGTATCTCTTGGGAGGAGAGAAGCCTTGCGCCACAAACTGACCCCCCTCGGCGTCGCCGGCCTCGTCGTGGCCGCCGCCGTGCTGGGTTTCGGCGGCCCGGCCAGCGCCGATCCCAGCTCACCCCTCCGGTACGCCGACAGCCCGAACGCTGTTGCCGGCCGCTACATCGTCGTCCTCAAGGACACCGCGGCCGACGTCGGTGGCAGGGCCCGTGACCTCAGCGCCCGCTTCGGCGGGCAGACAAGGCACCTCTACACGGCCGGCTTCCGCGGCTTCGCCACGGCGATGTCCGAGCAGCAGGCGCTCAAGCTGGCCGCCGACCCGGCCGTCGCGTCGGTCGAGGCGGTGCAGCGCATCGGTGTGCTGGACACGCAGAACAACCCGCCCAACTGGGGTGACGACCGGATCGACCAGGCGAGCCTGCCGCTGAACCAGGCGTACACCTATCCGGCCAACCCGGGTCAGGGTGCGACGGTCTACGTGCTGGACACCGGTCTCAACGCCAGCCACGTCGACTTCACCGGGCGCGTCAAGCAGGGCACCGACATGGTCGACAGCGACAGCAACCCCGCTGACTGCCATGGCCACGGTACGCACGTGGCCGGCACCGCTGTCGGCACCAGCTACGGTGTGGCCAAGAAGGCGAGCGTGGTGGCCGTACGCGTGCTGAACTGCCAGGGCAGCGGCACCAACGACGACCTGATCGCCGGTATCAACTGGGTGCGCACCAACGCGCAGAAGCCGGCGGTCGTCAACTACAGCATCGGGTGCCAGAGCCGGTGCAGCAGCCAGGCGATGGACAGCGCGGTGTCGAGCCTGATCTCGTCCGGCGTGCAGTTCGTCCAGGCGGCGGGCAACTCCTCCGACGACGCCTGCTACTACAGCCCGCAGGCGGTCGCGGCGGCGGTCACGGTCGGCAACACCGCGAGCTCCGACGCCCGCAACAGCAGCAGCAACTACGGCACGTGCCTGGACATCTTCGCGCCGGGTACGAGCATCGTGTCGGCCTCGTACTCCAGCAACACCGGCAGCGCGACGATGACCGGCACCTCGATGGCCTCGCCGCACACGGCCGGCGCGGCGGCCGTCTACCTTGGACTCAACCCCAGTGCGACACCCGCTCAGGTACGGGACGCGCTCGTCAACAACGCCACCACCGGCAAGGTGACGAGCCCCGGGACCGGGTCGCCGAACCGGCTGCTCTACACGGGCTTCATGAACGGTGGGACCAACCCGAACAACCCGTCGGTCACGAACCCGGGCAACCAGAGTACGGCCGTCGGTGCGTCCGTGAACCTCCAGTTGCAGGCGTCCGGCGGCACCACGCCGTACACGTGGAGCGCTTCTGGTCTGCCCGCGGGTCTGTCCATCGGCTCCTCGACGGGGCTGATCACGGGTAGCCCGACCACGGCCGGCACGTCCAACGTGACCGTGACGGTGCGGGACAACGCGGCGCGGACCGCGACGGCCACGTTCACCTGGACGGTGACCTCCGGTGGTGGCGGTTGCACGCCGGCGCAGGTGGTCGGCAACTCCAGCCTGGAGAGCGGCACGACGCCGTGGTCGTCCAACTCGGGCGTGATCGGTGCTTGGTCTTCTTATGGGTACCCGGGTCGCACCGGCACCCGTAGCGCCTGGCTCGGCGGTCAGGGTCAGAGTCACACGGACTACATCTCGCAGTCGGTGACGATCCCGGCGTCCTGCACGAGCGCCGTGCTGCGGTACTGGACGCGGATCACGACGGCCGAGAACGACGGTCAGGTCTGGGACCGGCTGACGGTGACGCTGGGCAGCACGACGGTCGCCTCCGCGACCAACCTGAACGCCTACTCGTCCTATGTGGAGAAGGTGGTCGACGTCAGCCAGTTCCGCGGGCAGACGGTGACCCTGCGATTCAACGGGGTCGAGGACCAGTCGCTGCAGACAAGCTTCGTCATCGACGACGTGACGCTCAGCGTGTCCTGAGGGTGTGTGCTGGGAGTGGGATCACTCCCACTCCCAGCGCATGCCGACGATGCCGGGCGGGACGTCCGCGGCCACGAGATGAGCGCCGTGCGTCGACCCGATCCAGACTTCGCGTACGCCCTGGTCGGGCGCGTGCAGCCCACGACGCTCGAAGCGATGGCAACGAGCCGGCACGGCGTCGTGGTCGAACTGCACCTGGAGCACGTACTCGCCGACGGGCGTGGAGAAACCGTGGTAGTAGTTGTCGGTGGCGACGGTGGAGTTGCTCCCGAACTCGTACTCGATGAACGCGGTGTCGCCCTGAGCCAGCATCCGGTCAAAGATTATTTCGGTCGCCAGGAGCCCGGTCCCGGGGTCGGACCGCACCCGCCCGATGCGACAGTTCCGCCGCGGATGCACGCTGACGGGCGCGCCCGGGTCGTCGGTGTGAAAGATCCCGACGGTCCGGGAGACGCGGTCGATGTTGGCCCGGAGCACCTGCCGGCAAACAAGCCCACGCTCCTGCCTGTCAGGCCCGACCAGGTAGAGGTCGTGCATGCTGACGCGGCTGAGCTCGTGGTACATCCAACGATCGAGCTCACTCATGATTTTGGAGACGCTGGCCCCGTTCTCGAAGAGCCGGTCGATGTCGATGGTGCCTGGGGCTTGGTTGAGCCAACGGCCTCTGGGGCGGCGGGGACCGAGTTGGGCGATCAGTGACTCGGCGGGCAGGTTCAGGATCTCTTCCATGAGCCGCACGGCCCGCATGGACTCGGGCCGCTCGGGCCGGCTGCGACCCCGTCGCCAGTAGCTGAGGGTCGCGAGGCTGACGCTGACGCCGGCGGCGGACAGTCGCGTCTGGATCTCCTCGGGCCGAATACCCCGATCCTCGATGGCCAGATGCAGAGCAGCGGAGAACGGCCCGGTCCGCAGCGCATGCGCCAGGTCCCGGCCGACGGTCTGGGATCGAGCCTTTTCCATGGCTGAGTATCACCAGCACCAGGGTGTGGCCGCTAGTCATGCGCAGAGGCCAGCGCCGGCGACTCACGCGGGGAGGTCACAGCGTGGGTCCCAGGCCCCGGCCCGTGGTGGCGTCCGACCGCTGGATCCGCTGAGGGGGCACGTCGGCTCTATGGAGGAGTTTCAAGAACGAGTTGGCCCACGTCGGCAGGTCGTGACTTCGTAAATGCGATCGCATCGCATCCATGCGGCGTCGTTGTTCGGCCGCGCTCATGGAAAGCGCAACCAGCACGGCCTGTTTCAGTTCGTCGGCGTCGTTTGGATTGACGATAAGAGCCTCAGCCAGTTCCGCCGCTGAGCCAGCGAACTCACTCAAGATCAGCACTCCGCTGTTATCGAGCCGGCTGGCTACGTACTCCTTGGCGACCAGATTCATTCCGTCCCGCAGCGGTGTTACGAGCATGATGTCTGCTGCGGCGTACAGGGCGACTAGTTCCTCCACCCCTGGCAGCTGATTCGTATAGTGCACGACAGGGCTGCCCGCACGTCCGTACACGCCATTGAGGTGGCCTGCCAGGCGTTCCACCCGTTGGCGCAGCCTCGCGTACTGGCCGACCTGCTCGCGGGTCACCGTTCCAACTTGGATGAATATCGCGTCCTCTGGTCGGATCTTGCCCTCCTCCAGGAGCTCGCCGTATGCACTCAAGCGTTGCTCGATGCCTTTCGTGTAGTCCAAGCGATCGACACTGAGCAGGATTTTGCGGCGTCCGCCAAGCTCCCCGCGGATCTGTTCTGTCCGGCGACGGACGCCTTCGCGACGTACCAGCCGCTCCACGTCGTCGACGTCGACTGATATCGGGAAACTGTCCGCGACTACTTGGCGACCGTCTACGAGTACGACGTTCCCACTCCTTTGAAGCCGGAGCCGCTGCCGCACCAGTTGTAAGAAGTTCTGTGTCGACAGACTTTGTTGGAATCCCACGACATCCGCCCCGAGTATTCCTCGGAGGATGTCATCTCTGCATGGAAGTTGCGCGAACACCTCGGGCGCTGGTAGTGGGATGTGGAGGAAGAAGCCGATCCGCAGATCGGGACGACGGTGTCTAACCATCTCGGGGAGCAACTGAAGGTGATAGTCGTGTATCCAGACCGTCGCATTGGGGCGCGGCGAGATCAACAACCTTGTCGGCAAACTTCTGGTTCAATCTTCGATTGAGATCACGCCATTCCGTGCGGAACTCCGGTTGCTCGATCGAGTAGTGGTACAGCGGCCAGATGCTTGAGCTGCAGTAACCCTCGTAATGTCGGGTGACGTCCGACGGGGCGGCCTGGACGGTTTCGACAGCCAAACCCTGAGGAAAGGGCGGCGAAGGGTCAGCGGTCTCGTCCGGTGTTAGGCCAAGCCATGCGCCGTTCAGGTTCATAACCAGTCTGCTGAGGATCGGTGCGGATCCGAATATCTTCCACTCGGGCTGGCTGGCAACACCAACCGTCGTCGTCCGTGTCGCGAGAGGCAATCGGTAGCTCACCATCAGGAACGGATATGACGGTGGCGTCGTTGTTGGCGACGAACTCGCCTGTGTCGCGCCGTTCTGTTGACGGTCGTGCGGGCCCGATTCGGCCGAGCGGGCGGCCGTCCAGAGCGTATGGAAGCGCCCGACATCGCCTCCCAGTTGTAACACGATCAGCCTGAGCGTCGGCCACTTCGGCACCTGGGGTCCCTTGAAGACATTGTGGACGGTCGTGTAGCTCGGGCCGTGTACCCCAGTCCCACGCGCGATCTGCCGTAGACCCGGCTCACCGGCCTGGAGGTGCAGCTCGTGTAACTGGTCGAACAGCTCGCGGACCGGTCCGGACGCCGTCGGTTCTCGCTTCAATGCCAACTGTTGCCTCCACGTGCCAGCCGTGGCGTTCAATTTTGTCAAGAGTCAACGCGTGATCACCAGTGGTTGCGCTCGGCAAGATCCGCTTGTGTCCGATGTGGTTCATCTTTGGGGTGCCTCGTCATGCGAACCGACTTTGAACGCTTGGAGGTCAACAATTAGCGCAAGCATTCAACTAGGGAGGCCCGGATGACTAACATGACGCCGTGGTGGATATGGTTGGTTCCTGCTGCCAAGCCGCTCGCAAGCTTCGTGCTGTGTCTTCTGTTTTCGCGCTTGCACCAGCACACGCGGCGTTGTTGGCCAACGCCCGACGATTACTTTGCGCCTCGCGGCGGGCCACGACGTCCGTCAGTCGCATTAGTCCGCGCGGCGGCCTCGGCTCGTTCTATGCGAAGAGCAACACCGCACGGCCTTGCATCCAGCGCAGACACACCGAGAGCAAAGTCGAGTCGAAGGCGTCGTGTCATCAGGAAGTCTTGGGCAGCAACGGGCTGCCCACAGCGGCCTGAATGTCCCGGGGGCCGCGGCGCCACGAGGTAATGCCTGGTCTACGGGGCATCGGCAGGGCGGCTCGGGTGGTAGGCCAGGCGCGTGGGCAGCTCAACAGATCGGGTGGGCGGCGTGCCCTGCTGACGTCGCCCATTGTTCGCGCGAAGGTGCCTTGCCCGAACACGACCTCGTCTTCTATCTAGCGGGGCAGGCGAGCTGAGGCTCAGGCAGCCACCCGAATGACCTGCGCCCTGACGTCGGGTCCCTTCGTCAGTCGACGCCGTCAGAACGAGAGAGTCCGGCTCAGGCCGTGTCACTCGGCCACCAGGCGTTCACCGATTTGTAGGCCGGACTTGCCCCGCGCAGTGGCGTTCGACCACGGTCGACCGTGCCCACCCCGCGGTCACGCGGAGAGGGTGCGGCTCAGGCCGCGGAACTCGGCCACCAGGCGGTCGCTGCAGCGGACCGTGACGTCGTAGATGCCGGACTTGCCCGCGCGGTGCCGCTCGACGGCGGTCGCGGTCAGGCGTTCGCCCTCGCGCGCTGCCGAGACGAAGAAGATGTCGGCCGACGCCGCGACCGTGACCGCGCCCGGGTAGTTGCACGCGCCGGCGAAGGCCGAGTCGGCCAGCAGGAACACAAAACCGCCGTGGGCGATTCCGTGGCCGTTGACCATCAGGTCCGTCACCGTCATCTCCAGCACGGCGCGGCCGGGCTCGAGCTTCACGACCGACATCCCGAGCGACTGCGAAGCCCTGTCCCGGGCGAACATCTCGGCGGCACCGTCCATGCCCGCACCCTATGCGCATTCAGGCATCAAGGACAGCGCGGATAACGTTATCGCCAATTCGGCCCGCAGGCCGATCTCATGCCGGCAGGCAGGTCGTCCGAACCCAGGCGATGAACTCAAGCGAGAGCCGGCCAGCCTCATGCCGGCGGGGAGTTTGCCAAGTCGGCCCGCAGGCCGGTCTCATGCCGGCGGGGCAGGTCGCCCGAACCGGGGCGATGAGTTCGAGCGGGAGCCGGCCAGCCTCATGCCGGAGGGGAGTTCGCCCGAGCTCCGCTCCTCCCGGGCCGGCGGCCGGGGTCAGAGGCCCGCGCCGTCAGTTCAGCCAGCCGGTCTCGAGCCAAGGCCAGCGCCAATGCGAGCACGTCCGCGACGAACCAGTCGCGGACGGCCGCGGGCACGCTTGAGGGCTCACACCGGAGGCGGCAGCTCGCCCGAGCCCCGGGCGATGAGCTCGACCGGGATCGTCACCGTCTGGACCGGGCGGCCTGGGTCCGCGGCCCGCGCCGTCAGCAGGTCGATCGCCGTCCGACCGATCTCCGCGCTGTTCTGCGCGACCACCGTCAACGCCGGCCGCAGGATGTCCGCCAGCGTGAAGTCGTCGAACCCGACCAGTGCCAACCGCCCCGCATCAGCACCGAGATACCGCAACGCCTCGATCGTCGTCGCCACGTTTCCGGTGATCAGCGCCGTCGCAGGCGAGGGCCCGGACAACACAGAAGCCAGAGCCGAAGCCACCCGCGACGAGGTCACCACCCCCGGGTGGACCATCCCCGACAGCGGCCCACCGCTGGCCGCCACGCAGGCCCGGAACGCCGCTGCCCGCTCGCGACCAGTGAAGATCCGCTCGTCGTCCCCGATGTAGGCGATCCGCCGGTGACCATGAACGGAAAGCTGCCGGTACGCCATCCCTATCCCGGCGGCATTGTCCGACAGCACGGCATCGGCCTCGACCCCACCGCACGGGCGGTCGACCGCCACCAGCGGCAGACCGCCGGCGAGCTCGGCCGACAGGTAGTCGTGTGACGTCCCGATCGGCTCGATGACGATCCCGTCGACGCGGCGGCCGCACATCGACATGACGGCTTCGCGCTCGCGGGCCTCGTCATCTTCCGTCGACATCGCCAGTACGGCCAGGCCGTGGGAACGCGACGCCATGTCGACCGCGGACAGCACCGGGTGTGCGTCTGCCAGGTTGCGTACCGCTGCCCCGATCGTGCCGCTCGTCCCGCGCCGTAGCTGCTGGGCGCGCTCGTCCGGTGCGTAGTCAAGCGCGGAGATGGCCGCCTGGACCCGGCTGACCAGATGCGCACCGACCGTGGGATCGGAGTTGACCACCCTGGACACGGTGCGCAGCGCTACACCGGCCTCGCGGGCCACGTCCCGCATGGTCGGGCGTTTCCGCCTCACCCCGCCGCCCAGCCGATCGGTCATCGCCTGATCCTCCTCTTCGGACGCTCCTGCCGAGCATCCCCATCACACTCTTGACACCGGAGTGAAACTTCCTATGCTTCGGGATAACGTTATCCCACACTGATCAACTTGACTAGCCCAACCCCTGTCCCCAGGAGGACCCCTTGATACGGAAGCCGCTGCTCGCGGCAGGCGTCGCCGGTCTCCTCGCCCTCACCGCGGCCTGTGGAAGCGGCGACGGCGGAGGGAAGGAAAGCGGCGAGACCGCGCTGACCTACCTTGTCTTCGAGACCCCGAGCCTCGACGCGAAGTTCTGGGACGACTCGATCACCGCCGCCACCACGCAGACCCCCGGCGTGAAAATCAACAAGATCGTCGCACCGAGCACCGACCGCGACGGGTACGCCAAACAGCTCCAGCAGTCGGGCCAGTTCCCCGACCTGCTGCAGTCGATCACGCCGTCCAACTTCGTCGGCGCCGGCCTCCTCAAGCCGTACGACAAGACCTGGATCGACGCCAACTTCCTGCTGCCCTCGGCCAACTCGCTCAAGGGCGAGGTCTACATCCCGCCGACCAACTCGCAGATCGTCCCGCAGGTCTACTACAACAAGAAGCTCTTCACCGACGCCGGCATCACCACAGCACCGAAGAACTGGCAGGAGTTCCTCGACGCCTGCGCCAAGCTCAAGGCCAAGGGCATCAACCCGATCGAGCTAGGCGGCGCCGACCCGTTCGCGGCGTCGATGCCGCTCGTCGGCATCATCTCCGCCGACATCCTCGGCAAGAACAAGAACTGGCTCCAGGACCGCTACGCCGACAAGGTGAAGTTCGCCGACGCCGACATGGTCACCGCCGTGAACAAGTACCGCACCCTCGTCACCAGCGGCTACTTCGACAAGGGCGCCCTCGGCGTCAAGTACGCGGACTCCATCACCCGCTTCACCACAGGCAAGTCCGCGATGTATCCCATGGGCAGCTGGTTCCTGGGCTCCGTACCCAAGGACACCGCCGACAACTTCGGCTCGTTCCCCTGGCCGACCGACAGTGGCGACGTCGTCGTGCCGTTCGTCGGCGGCGGCTCCATGGCCATCTCCGCCAAGGCCAAGGACACCGCGCTCGCCGAGAAGTTCGGCCAGGCCTGGTCGCTCAACCCGGCCAACCTCAAGGCGCTCATCGAGACCGACGGCGCGTTCCCGATGATCAAGGGTAAGACCCTCGAGGACTACAACGTCACGGTCACGAAGGTCTTCGAGGAGTCGTACGCCTACGTCGGCCAGGACAACAACAAGGTCAGCGCGATCGGCTGGGCGACCAACGACGACGCGCTCCCGGCCGGGCTCAACGACGCCTTCTACGCCGCCGCACAGGCCCTGTTCACCAAGGACGACGTGGCCGGCGAGCTCAAGAAGCTCGACGAGGCATGGAAGACCGCCGCACAGTGAGGAAAAGGAATTCCGGCGAGCGGGGCCTGGCCCTGCTCGCCGCCCTCGCTCTCGGGCTCTACCTGGTCTTCCTCGTGCTGCCGTTGCTGCTGAGCCTGCGCAGCAGCTTCACCAACGAGAACCCGCTGAAGGCACAGAACGACTTCATCGGGCTGGCCAACTACACCGAGATGGCCGGCGACGACCAGCTCCGGGCCAGCCTGACGTTCACGCTGATCCTCGCGTTCGGCGTGACCATCGCCGCCAACGCGCTCGGCGTCGGCTTCGCGCTGCTGCTCAACCGGACGAGCCTGAGCTACCGCGTCATGCGTACCGTCGCGTTCCTGCCCCAGGTCCTCTCGGGTGTGATCGTGGCCTTCGTCTGGCAGACGATCCTGACCCAGAACGGCCTGCTGAACACCGCACTCGTCAACCTGCGGATCCTCGACGAGCCGTACCCCTGGCTCGGCAGCCCGCACGCCGCCCTGTTCTCCATCGGCCTCGTCGTGACCTGGGTGATGAGCGGCTTCACCACGGTCGTCTACCTGGCTGCCCTCCAGAGCATCCCGCTCGAGCTCCACGACATGGCGAGCCTCGACGGCGTCCGCGGCACGCAACGGTTCCGCAAGATCACCTGGCCGATGCTCGCACCGGGCACCACGATCAGCGTCACCATCTCGCTGATCACCGTGCTGAAGCTCTACGACATCATTACCGTGCTCACCGGCGGCGGCCCGGCCAACTCCACCCAGTCGACCGCCCTCTACATCGTCAAGCTGGCGTTCACCAGCGACCGGGTCGGCTACGCCAGCGCCGTCGCGATGCTCCTGCTCGGGATCTCCGCGCTGGTCGCCCTCACCGTGACCGGCGCCCTGCGCCGCCGGGAGGTCTCCCTATGACAACCATTTCCAGGGATACGCGCGACCGCCCGACCGCAGGCGGAAGGAGCACGCTGACACCCCCGCCGCACACCCGGCCCCGTCGGCGGCTCAGCACCAGGCTGAGAGTCGCAGTCGCGGCCGCCGTCACGCTGGTCTTCGTCGCGCCGATCTACCTGATGCTGGTCAACGCGTTCAAGCCGCAGGAGAAGATCCTCGCCAACCCGCTCGCGCCGCCCTGGCCGCCGACGCTCGACAACCTCACCAAGGCGCTGACCCGGCCGGACAACCTGATCCCGCTCGGCCTGCGCAACTCGCTGATCGTCGCGGTGATCTCGGTGGCGCTGATCGTCCCGCTCGGCTCCGCGTTCAGCTTCTACATCTCCCGGAAGAGCGGAAAGACAAAGGCGGTCATCCTGCTCGTGCTGTCCGCCGGTCTGATGATCCCGCCGCAGGTGATCCTGTTGCCGACCATCCGGATCCTCACCTGGGTCGGCCTCGACCACAGCTACCCGGGCCTGATCCTGGCGAACCTCGGCGGCGGCTACCTGTCGTTCGCGGTCTTCGTCTACGTCGGCTTCATGCGCTCGGTGCCCGACGAGATCATCCAGGCGGCCCGCCTCGACGGCGCCGGCGGCCTGCGGATCTGGTGGCAGATCGTCATGCCGCTGGTCCGCCCGGCCACCGCCACCGTGGTCATCTTCCTGACGCTGTGGATCTGGAACGACTTCCTCAACCCGCTGTTCATCCTCGGCCCGCTCCAGGGCCAGACCATCACGACCGGCCTCTACCTGACGATCGGACAGTACTCAGTGGACTACGGCCAACTCTTCGGCATCATGTTCCTGGCCGGCGTCCTGCCGGTGATCGGCTATCTCACGGTGCAGAAGCAGTTCGTCGCCGGCCTGACCTCGGGCTCGGCCAAGTGACCGGGGTTCCCGCGCTCGACGACGTCGCGGGGGAGTGGGTCGCCGCCGGCGACCTGGGCCACCTGCCGTCGCTGCGCAACCAGCGCGGCCAGGCGCACGTCAACCACGACCTCACGAGCGTCTCCTGGCTGGCCGCACCGCCGTTCGCGCTGGGCTACCACACCGGTGTGTTGCGGGTCGACGGCGTCGTGCCGGGCGTCCAGCACTACCGCTGGAAGCCCTGGGGCACCCGGCGCACCTACCGCGACGCGCACGTGTCGGTGGCCACGGACACGAGCCTCGGCTACGACGCGGACCGGCTGCTCTGGCGGGTCGAGGTGACCAACACCCGGGCGGAGCCGGCCACCGTCGAGCTGAGCCAGGACCTGTTCGCGCCGGTCGGACACAGCGAGACCGGGTGGGGCTGGCTGCACACGGTGCCCTGGAACGCCTCCGGCGAGCACGACTACCACGCGCTGGAGCGGATCCGGGACACCACCCGACCGGGCGCGCAGGGTGCGCCGTACCTGCTCGGGCCCGGCCCCCGCCGGCTGCGGCTCGGCCGCCCGCGGCCGCCGGGCATCCAGCGGGACGAGGACAGCGCGCCGATGCTGCTGGAGTACGAGCTGCCCCGGCACGTCAGCGCGGACTGGGTCTACCCGCACACGAGCTCCGTCCGCGGCACCGTGCGCGGCCTGACCACCAGCACCGGCCTCACCTTCGCCGGCCCGGCGGTGCTCGACGACGGCGTCGAACTGGCGCTGGACGCGTTCGAGCTGGTCCCGGGCACCGAACTGGAGCTCGAGTTCCGCACCACCGACCCGGACCACGACGGCGTGCTGCTGACCCACGGCAACCACCCCGACTCGCTGCAGCTCGGCGTCTCCGGCGGCCGGCTCTGGCTGGGCATCTGCGGCGAACGCGAGACCGCACAACGCCCGCTCGTAGCCGGCCGCTGGCACCGCGTCCGCGTCACCGTCGACGCGCACCAGGCCCGCCTCGTCCTCGACGGCGCCGAGGTGGCCCGCACCGGCCACTGGACCCGTCCGAGCCGTTGGCGGTCCACGGTGGACCGGGACAGCGTCACGGTCGTCGACACCAGGTCGAGCGCCCGCGCCACCTACACCTTCGCCGTACCCCCGGACGAGCTGTCACCGCACGGTGCCGGCGCCCGCGCGACCTGGCGGCTCGCGCTCGCAGCCGGCGAGACGGCCGTGGTCGGCTTCGCCCTCGCCTGGGGCACCGAAGCCACTGCGCCGGCCGCCACCGGGCTGGACCAGGAGCTTTCGGACACGGCCGACGCGTGGCGCCGCCTCTGGGCGCACGCCTTCACCCCCGGCAACCCCGACTTCAGCGGCCACCTGCCCACCCTGCGCACGGACCACGACGACCTCGCCCGCGCGTACTACATGGGCGCGCTGCTCGTGCTCTACATGCGCAACATCCGGGTCGGCCGCACCGGGCCGGTGTTCCTCACCGGCGGCCCGCGGCTCGGCGCCACCACGACGTTCTTCTGGGACCACACCGAGTGGAGCCGGATGTACGCCATGCTCGACCCGGCCGGCCTGCGCGCGTGGCTGCTGGCGGGGCTCGCCGGCCCGTACCACGAGTCCTTCGGGTACGACGTGCGCGGCGGCGGACCGCTCGGCAACTACTACATCTCCAACGAGTACGCGCTGTTCCGGCTGATCGAGCACTACGTGGGCGTGACCGGCGACGTGGCGTTCCTGTCCGAGTCGGCCGGCGGGCGGACGGTGCTCGAGCACGTCGAGCGCCTCGCCTACGGGGTCGCCGGCCGGCTCGGCACCAAAGAGGGGCTCGCCGACTTCGGCCCCGACGCGTGGCGGGTACTGGAGTGCGTGCCCAACTACGTCGACGCCATGGCCTCGTTCAACGCGGCCTACGTCGGCATGCTCCGGTCGTACGCGGCCCTGCTGCGCTTCCTCGGAGGCCGGGACGCCGACGCCGAGCGCGCAGACGCCGACGCCGGTGGGCTCGCCAAAGCGGTGCTCGACCTCTACGCGGGCGACGGCCGCTGGGCGATCCTGCACCCGGACGGCCGCGACACCATCGGGCACGTCCTGGACTTCGGCCTGGTCGCGGCGGAGCTGGCCGGCGACCTGACCGCGGACCAGCGCGCCGAGATGGTCACGTTCGTGGTCGACAAGCTGCTGGCCGGCCCGTGGCTGCGGGCGCTGGCGGCCGACGACCCGATCGCGCCGTTCTCCGACCGGCCGGACCACGGTGCCGGCGGGGCGTTCGGCGCCTGGCCCGGCGTCACCGCGTACGGGCTGGCCAAGCTCGGCCGCCCGGACCTCGCGGCCGGCGTGCTCGGCCGGACACCACGGGCCGCCTCCGGTGGCCTGTGGGGACAGGCGATGGAGATCTTGACAGGAGACGCCGAGCCGCGCGTGCGCGTGGCCGGCCGCGGCGTCGCCAACCGGGACTCCATCGCGGGGGCGGCCATCGCCGAGGCGGTCATCGCCGGCCTCTTCGGCGTGGAGCCCGGCTACACCGCACTGCGTTGCTCCACCCCCCGTTCCGATCAGGTCACCGCACCCGTAGGCACGCTGGAGAACCTCAACCTGCGTCCGGCTCCCGAGCCGGTGGGAACGGTGGCCCCACCGCACTAGGAGGACACCCCGTGCCAACCCGACCGTCCCGCCGGGTACTCGCCGGAGCCGTCATCGCCTCGGTCGTCGCCGCCGGGCTGAGCGTCACCGCCAGCCCGGCCGGCGCCGCGGCACCCACCCCCGCCCAACAGTGGGCGGCGGTCCAGTCGCTGCTCGCGAACATCAAGGGCCGTTGGACCGACCAGTCCTATGTGAACTCCATCGTCAACGGCATGCCCAGCACCGCCCTGCTCGGCAACGGTGACATCGGCGTCACCTCGTCCGGCAGCACCGGCGTCAAGACGTTCCTGGTGTCGAAGGGCAACTTCTGGCGCGGCAACCCCGGCCCGGCGGTCGCGCCGGTCGGCGGGGTGACGCTGACCGCGGTCGGCGGGGGCGGCGGCTCGACCAACCTCGCCCTCGGCGCCACCGCCACCGCGACCAGCTCGCACCCGTCGTTCCCGCCGTCGCGGGCCGTCAGCGGCCAGTGGGGCTCCGGCTACGAGGGCTGGGTCTCCGCCGTCGGTAAGCCACAGACCCTGACCCTCGACCTCGGCAGCAGCAAGACGTTCACCCGCTACCTCGTCCGGCACGACAGCGCCGCCCGGCCGAACGAGACGGCCAACAACACGAAGAACTTCCAGGTGCTGACCTCGACCGACAACCAGAACTGGTCGGCCTGGGACACGGTCACCGACAACACGGCCGCGGTCACCGACCGCACGCCCGGGTCGCGTACCGCCCGCTGGGTCCGGCTCGTGGCCAGCGAGCCGACCCAGGGCACGACGGCCGACTCGCAGCAGAACCCGCGGGCCCGGATCGGGCAGTTCGAGCTGTACGGCGCGGGCGGCGGGCCGGGCGGCCCCGGCGGCACGTTCGTCGAGGAGCAGAACATCCTCAACGGCGAGGTCGACACCACCATGAGCCTCGGCGGGCAGCCGGTGGTGCTCAAGACCTGGGTCGCGGCCAACGACAACCTGCTGGTCACCCAGGTCCGCGGGACCGGCAGCACCGCGGTCCGCCTGGAGGCGCAGACCTGGTCGGGCGCGACCTCGCCGATGGGCGGTTTCACCCAGACCGCCGGCGTCTCCGGCAGCACCACCTGGGCCGCCCGCGCCACGCCGACCGGGTCGCGCTGGGTGTCCCGCGCGGCGCTGGCCAGCCGGCTGGTCGGTGCCACCCCGTCGACGCCGACCGCCGCGGGCAACACCGCCCGGTTCCAGTTCGACCTGGCTCCCGGGCAGACGCTGCGGCTGGTGACGGCGGTCGCGGGCGGCGGTGCCAACAACGCCGACCCGGCCCCGGGCGCGCGGTCGCTGGCCGAGGCGCAGACCGGCACCGCGCTCGACGGGCTCTACACCGGGCATCTCGACTGGTGGAAGCAGTACTGGCTGCGGTCCTACGTGGACCTCGACGACGACGTGCTGGAGCGGTTCTACTACGCGGCTCAATATTTCCTGGGGTCGGCCAGCCGCAACGGCAAGACCGCACCCGGGCTGTACGGGCTGTGGACCACCAAGGACGACCCGTACTTCTCCGGCGACTACCACCTCAACTACAACTTCGTCGCCAACTTCTACGGTGCGTACTCGTCGAACCGGGCCGACCTGGCCATGCCGATGATCGACGCCGTCATCTCGTACCTGCCCGAGGCCCGCCGTCGCTCCACCCAGGAGCTCCAGCAGGTCAAGTCCGACTACGTGACACCGAGGTTCGGCACGGGTGGCATCGCCGGCGGCGTGCTGTTCCCGGTCGGGATCAGCCCGTTCGGCGGCACCCCGGACGGCAACTACTGGCAGCAGGTGAGCAACTCGCTGTTCAACGTGGTCGAGTTCATCGCCTACTGGGACTACACCCGGGACCGCACGTACCTGCAGGCGAAGGCGTACCCCTTCATGAAGGAGGTCGCGACGTTCTTCAGCCGATGGATGGAGTACGACGCGGCGACCGGCCGCTACACCACCTGGGGCGGCCCGCACGAGGGCACCTGGGCGCGCAACCCGAGCCTCGACGTCGGCATACTGCGGTATCTCCTGACGTCGCTGCTCGCCGCCAGCACCGAGTTGGGCCTCGACGCGGGTTCCCGTCCGCTCTGGCAGCAGATGCTCAACGGTCTGCCGCCGATAGCCACGACGACCTACAACGGCAAGTCCGTGTACGCGTTGGGCGACCCGGGCACGGTCTCCGACGGCCGGGCCATCCGCCCGGGCGACAACACGGTCAACCTGGAGTTCATCCACCCGGGCGAGGGCCTCGGCCTGAGCTCGTCGGCGGCCGACCGGCAGAGAGCGATCGACACGCTGGACGCGATGAACTCCTGGGGCCAGGACAACAGCTTCCCGAAGGTGTTCACCCAGGCGGCCCGGGTCGGCTATCCCGCGCAGAGCCTGATCGACAAGCTGAAGGCCCAGATCACCGCCAAGTCGGACCCGAACCTGCGGATCCGGGACCAGTGGCACGGCCTGGAGAAGTCCGGCGCCACCGAGGCGGTCAACAACCTGCTGCTCCAGAGCGACGACGGCGTCGTCCGGGTCTTCCCGGTCTGGCCGGTGTCGAAGAACGCCAGCTTCGTCAACCTCCGCGAGAAGGACGCGTTCCTGGTCTCCAGCGCACTGTCCGGCGGCCGGGTGTCCTATGTCGACGTCACCAGCGAGGCGGGTCGGCAGCTCCGCCTGCGCAACCCGTGGCCGGGCAGCCCGGTCGTGGTCACCCGCGTCGGCGGCGGCACGGTCACCCCGACCGTCAGCGGCGACGTCATCTCGTTCGCCACGCAGGCGGGAGCGACCTACACGGTCACCTCGCCGTAGACCCCTGGGTAGGGGATCACCGCCGGTCCGGCTCCTCGCCGGGCCGGCGGTCCTGCGGTGCCTCCTCGACGGCCGCGGCCACGTTGCGGCGCAGTTCGAGGGGGATCAGCTCGAGGAGTTGGTCCGGGCGCAGCGGCA
This sequence comes from Asanoa ishikariensis, assembly GCF_900107455.1. Taxonomy (GTDB): domain Bacteria; phylum Actinomycetota; class Actinomycetes; order Mycobacteriales; family Micromonosporaceae; genus Asanoa; species Asanoa ishikariensis. The sequence continues at coordinate 2,838,166 of NZ_FNQB01000001.1, forward strand.
GGTCGAGCAGGCTGAGGCGCACGCGGCTGCGGTTCGCGTAGTCCCGGGGGGACAGGCGGACGACCTGCGCCGCGTCGGGCCGCAGCGCGACGGTCAGGGCGTCACCCTCGGCGAGCGGCACCGCGCCCGTGCCGTCGGGGTCGACCGTGAGCATGCCGGTGGCGTGGAACGAGACGCGGTCGTCGCCGCCTAGCACCACCGGGCGGCTGATGCCCGACATCGGCGCGACCGGGGTGACCACCATCGCGTGCGACGACGGTGAGAGCACCGGCCCTCCGGCGGAGTAGTTGTAGGCCGTCGAGCCGGTGGGTGTGGCGAGGATGACCGCGTCGGCGCGGTAGTAGCCGTAGTGCACCTCGTTGACCGTCAGGTCGACGTCGGTCGTGCGCCCCGGACCGGTCCGGCCGAGGACGATCTCGTTGAAGGCGCACCTGGTCGCCGCGCCGATGTGCACCTCGAGGCCGGCGTGCTGCTCGATCGTGTACTCGCCGGCGGCCAGGCGGCTCAGGGCGGCCGGCAGGCCCGACGGGGTGACCTCGACGAGGAACCCGAGGTTGCCGTGGTTGACGCCGAGGATCGGCACGGGCCGCTCGACCATCAGGCGCATGGCGCCGAGCATCGTGCCGTCGCCGCCGAGCGCGACGATGCCGTCGACCCCGTCGGGGAACTCCGCGTCGGGGATGAGGTCGACCCCGTCCGGGACCCGCGAGCGGTCGGACTCGCGTGCGGCGACCCGCACCGCGTCGTCGCGCGCGGAGCTGACGATCAGGCGCAGCGACTGGTCGATCGGTTTCGTGGGGTGAAGCACCAGGCCGACGGTGATCACCTGTCCACCTTATTGCCGGAAGTAGTCCCGCAGGTGGCTGATCAGCCCATCCCGGACCCGGAAGATCTGCACCAGCGACATCGACGTGTCCGACATCAGGGTCGTGTCGATCTCGGCGACGAAGACGTCCGGGTCGGCGGTGGCGTGCAGCGTGAACGACGTGCGGATCGGGTCCACCGGGTCGTCGTCCGCCGCCGGCATGCGCGCGTACGCCGTCGCCATGCCGGCCCGGATGGCCGCGCGCCCGGCCAGCCGCCGCGGGAACGGGTCGCCCGGACCGGCGAGCGGCGCCTCGTAGACGCCGTCCTCGGTGAACAGCGCGGCGAGCGCGTCAGGATCCCGGCTCAGCGCGCCCGCGTACACGTACCGCTGGAAGATCTCTTCTCGGGTGCTCACATCCGGAGATGGTCCCAGTCCAGGAGGCCCGCGCCAAGGTCACGGACGGTGGCCAGCAGGCCGAGGCGGGCGCGGCGCAGGTCAGGCTCCTCCGCCATCACGTACACTTCGTCGAAGAAGGTGTTGACCGGCTCGGTGACCCGGCCGGCGGCCGCGAGGAAGTCGGCCAGGTCCGGCCCCGGCACCTCGATGCCGCGGACCACCTCGTCGAGCCTGCGCTCGGCCGGCTCCACCAGGGCGGACGCGTCGTACTCGGCGGGAGTACCGGCCGGCACGATCCGGCGCGCCCGCTGGATCGCCTCGACCAGGGCCCGGAACCGCTCGTCCTTGACGAGCTCGTCGAGCTGGTGCAACAGGCGGTCGGCCAGGGCCGGGCGGTCCGCGTGCGGCAGGACGGCGCGTACCCGGTCGACCGGGTGGCCCTCCTCGACCAGCACCTGCTCCAGCCGGCGGGTCAGGAACTCGGCCGTGTCGGCCAGCACCTGGTCGGACACCTCGACCGGCTGCTGCGCGGCCGCCGAGGCCAGCGCATCGGTCAGGCTCGTCGGCACCAGGCCGGTGCGGTGCACGGCGAGCAGGCCCAGCACTGCCCGGCGGACGGCGAACGGGTCGCTGCTGCCGGTGGGCAGGCCGACGGTGGCCGCGAGGCCCGCGACCAGGTCCAGCCGGTCGGCCAGGGACAGCACGGCGCCGGGTACGTGCGCGGGCACGGCGTCACCGGTGTTGCGGGGAAGCTCGCTCTCGAAGATCGCCTGGGCGACCGCGGCGGGCTCACCGGCGTGGGTGGCGTAGTCACGCGCCATCACGCCGGCCAGGCTGGTCATCTCGGTGACGAGCTGCGCACCCAGGTCGAACTTCACCAGCTCCGCGGCGCGGCCGAGGGTGTCGCGGTCGTGGCCGCCCAAGCCGATGCCGGACGCGAGGGTACGGGCCAGTGTGCTGATCCGGGTCGCCCGGTCGGCCATCGAGCCGAGCTTGTCGGTGAACGTCAGCCGCTCCAGTCGGTCGCGCATGGCGTCCAGCGCGGTGTCCCGGTCGGCGCGGTAGAAGAAGGCGGCGTCCTCGTAGCGGGCCCGCAGCACCGCCTCGTTGCCGGCGCGCACGAGGTCCTCGTCGACGGCGCCGTTGGCCACCGCGACGAAGCAGGGCAGCAGGTCGCCGTCGGCGTCGCGGACCGGCAGGTAACGCTGGTGCTTGCGCATCACCGTGGCCAGCACCGCCTCCGGCAGCCGCAGGTAGCTCTCGTCGAACCGGCCGAGCAGCGCGTTCGGCTGCTCGACGAGGTAGCTGATCTGGTCGATCAGTGCCCGCTCGCCCTCCACGTCGACCTGCCCGCCGGCCGCGGCGGCCAGCCGCTGCGCGGAGGCGACGATCTCGGCCCGGCGCTCGTCGGGGTCGGCCACGATGCCGTGCGCGCGGAGCGTGTCGAGGTGCATCTCGGCGCTGTTCACGGTGACGACCGGTGCCTCGGCCGTGCGGTGCACCCGGGTCTGCCGGCCGGAGGCCAGCGACGACACCGCGAACGGCACGACCTCGTCGCCGCGCAGCGCGAGCAGCCAGCGGATCGGGCGGGTGAACGAGAGCGCCGGGTCGTTCCAGCGCATGTTCTTGGCCGAGCGCAGCGCGGTGACCACCTTGGCCAGCACGTCGGCCAGCACCTCGGCGGCCGGGCGCCCGGTCTCGTGCTTCACGACCGTCACGTGCGGCACGCCGTTGACGTCCTGCTGCTGCAGGTCAGCCACGTCGACGCCCTGGCCACGGGCGAAGCCGCGCACCGCCTGGGTGGGCTCGCCGGCGGCGTCGTACGCGGCGGAGACCCGCGGCCCGCGGACCGTGCGGACGTGGTCCTGCTCGCGGTCGGCGACCGCCTCGACGAGCGCGACGATCCGGCGCGGCGTGGCCAGCACCCGGACGTCGCCGTGCGCCAGGCGGGTGGCGGCCAGTCGCTCGGTCAGCTCGCGGCGCACCTGCTCACGGACCGCCCGGGCCTCGGCCGGCGGCATCTCCTCGGTGCCGATCTCGAAGACGAGCTGCCGCTCGCCGGGGCTCTCTTCCTGCGCTGCCGGCGGGACGGCCGCTTCGAGCGGGGTCACGACGCCGAGCGGGTGGTCGAGCTCCTCGCGGCGGGCCATCCAGAGCTTGGCGACCTCGCCGGCCATCCGGCGCATCCTGCCGAACTCGGCGGCGCGGTCGGAGGTGGAGACGGCGCCGCGGGCGTCGAGGACGTTGAACGCGTGCGAGCTCTTCAGTACATAGGCGTGCGCCGGCACCGGCAGCCCCGCGTCGAGCATCCGCTGCGCCTCGGCGGCGTACAGCTCCAGGAGCTCCCGGTTGGCCGCCACGTCGGCGTCGTCGAGGTAGTAGCGGGACATCTCGTACTCACCCTGGCCGAAGACCTCGCCGTAGCTGACGCCGGGCGCGTAGGTGATGTCCTTGAAGTGGCGGACACCCTGGAGCGCCATGATGATGCGCTCCATGCCGTACGTGATCTCCACCGACGGCGGGTCCAGGTTGACGCCGCCGGCCTGCTGGAAGTAGGTGAACTGGGTGATCTCCAGGCCGTCGAGCCAGACCTCCCAGCCCAGGCCCCACGCGCCGAGCGCCGGCGAGGCCCAGTTGTCCTCGACGAACCGCACGTCGTGCGCGGCCACGTCGATGCCCAGGGCGGCCAGGCTGCCCAGGTAGAGCTCCTGCGAGTTGCCCGGGTCGGGCTTGAGGATCACCTGGAGCTGGGTGTGCGTCTGCAGGCGGTTGGGGTTCTCGCCGTAGCGCGAGTCGTCCGGGCGCACCGACGGCTCGACGTAGACCACCCGCCACGGCTCCGGGCCGAGCACCCGCAGGAACGTCGCGGGGTTGAGCGTGCCGGCACCGACCTCGGTGTTCATCGGCTGGACCGTCAGGCAACCCTGGTCCACCCAGTAAGCGGTGAGCCGGGCCAGGGCATCCTGCATGGTGAGCATCGATGACTCCTTGATGGGGATTTGTCCCGAGTCTACGCAGCGACCGCGTTTGCCCCTTGCGGGGCGGGCGACCAGCGGGACGCCTGGGGCGAGTGGTGCCCCCGGTCGGATTCGAACCGACACTGTCGGAGGTTTGAGCTCCGTGCCTCTGCCATTGGGCTACGGGGACCGCGGACCTAAGGCACCGCGAGGATGAAGCGCACTCAGCCTACCTACTACGCTAAGGAGCGCGACACCGGACAGGCCGGTCGCGGATTGCACACCTGGGGAGAGGCTTCGTGGGCGAGTCGTCGGAGACTGCCGAACGTCGGCGCGTGCTCATCGCCGAGGACGAGGCCCTGATCCGGCTCGACCTGTCGGAGATGCTCACCGAAGAGGGTTACGACGTCGTCGGCGAGGCCGCCGATGGCGAGACCGCGGTGCGGCTGGCCGAAGAGCTCAAGCCCGATCTGGTCATTCTCGACATCAAGATGCCGATCATGGACGGCCTCGCCGCCGCCGAGCGGATCGCCGCCGGCCGGATCGCGCCGGTCGTCATCCTGACGGCGTTCAGCCAGCGCGACCTGGTCGAGCGGGCGCGCGCCGCGGGCGCGATGGCCTACCTGGTCAAGCCGTTCCAGAAGAGCGACCTGGTGCCGGCGATAGAGATCGCGCTGTCCCGCTATTCGGAGATGGCCTCGCTCGAGTCGGAGGTCGCGGGCCTCGCGGACCGGCTGGAGACGCGAAAGAGCGTCGAGCGGGCCAAGGGCGCGCTGATGACGACGTACGGGATGACCGAGCCGCAGGCGTTCAAGTGGATCCAGCGCACCGCGATGGACCACCGGATGACCATGCGCGAGGTCGCCGACCGGATCGTCGCCGAGGGTGCCGGAGGCGCGGCGGCCCCCGAGCCTCCGACCGACGCGGGCTAGCCCGCGGCATGCGCACACCGGCCAGGTTCGCGCTCGCGTTGCTTCTTCTTGTCCTGGCCGCGTGCGACCAGGCACAGCCGGCCCCTACGCCTGTGGTCAATCCACAGTGGAAGTCCGTCGAGCTGCCCCTGCCGCCCGGCCCCGCCGGCCGGGTGCTGGCCCGCGACGTGACCCGGTGCGGTGACCGGTGGTACGTCGGCGGCGGCGTCGGCACTCCGGCGGGTGACACCCGGCCCGCGCTCTGGTCGACCACCGACCCGGCCGGCGCGACCGGGTGGGCGCCGGTGCCCCTGGACACCGCCAGCGACTACTACGCGATCCGCAGCGTGCTCTACGCGCTCGGCTGCCAGGACGGTCGGGTCGCCGCGATCGGCGCGAAGAGCGGTGGCGCGCACGGCAACCCGCGGGTGCGCACCTTCTACTCCCGCGCCGACGGCACGCTCGTCGCGGTGCCGTCCCGGGACTTCGAGCTCTACGGCGGCGGCAGGCAGGTCAGCGTCAACCGGATCGCGGCCGGGCCGGGCGGGTGGCTGATCGCGGGCAACCGGGCCGGCGGCGCGACGGTGTGGACCTCGCCGGACGCCACCGCCTTCACCATTCACGAAGACCTGCCGACGCTGGCCAACTCGCCGGACCTGAGCACGTTCGCGTCCGACCTCGCCCGGCTGCCGGCCGGTTGGTTGGTGGTGGGCGGCGGGCGGCTCGCCGGGCGAATTGACCGTGATCCCTATGTTTGGACCTCGGCCGATGCGAATGTCTGGAACCGCGTCCCACTACCTGGAACACCGGACGACGAGACGGCGCAACGGGTGGCGCGTACCGCCGACGGCCTTGTTGCTTTGGGCGTCGCCGGCACGGCGTTCGCGGCCTGGCACGGCGACGCGGCCGGCGCGACCGGTGCCTGGTCCGGTGCGACGCGGTTCGGTGCGACAGGAACGGGCGCCGTGGCGGCCGTCGACGGCGTCGCCGTGCTGGAAACGGCTTCCCGCCTGGTGGTTTCGACCGTCGGCGCCGACGGCCATCGGTTGTGGACAGCGGATCTCGCCGGTAAGGGATGGCAGAGCATGACCACCCCTGTCCAGGTCGGACCCGGCGGAAACACAGCCGTAACAGTCGGGGGAGCGGGCGACACCATGCTGTTGCTGACCGACGACGGCACAGCCGGTGGCCTGTGGGCCAGCCAATTTCCGCGAGCGTGACCTCGGCGGACGACCGTCGACTGTGACACCCACAGGGCCAATTCCGACACCCTAAGTAACGGTTGCGTCAACGCGCCTAGCGAGGCCTTACGTTGGTCGCTGTAGTGGGATAACGTCCCGCCCCAGACCGGGTGAACGGTCCGGTTCGTCGTTGCAACCTCCCGGCCCGCGACGGCGGGCTGATGGACGGAGAGAGGGCTTCAGCCTTGAGGCAGATTTTTGTACGCGCTATCGGCGGGGTCGCGCTTGCGGCACTCGTCATGGGCGGCGCGGCCGCATGTAAGCAGGACGAGGGCGGTTCCGGCAGCGACACGGCCGGCGCCAAGGTGTGCGACCTAAAGATCGGCTTCTTCGGCGCGCTCTCGGGCGCTGACGCCGGTCTCGTGACGCCGGGCCAGCAGGCCGCCAAGATGGCAATCAACCAGTACAACGCCGAGCACGCCGACTGCAAGGTGTCGCTCCAGGAGTACGACTCGCAGGGCAAGCCCGAGCTCGCCGGTGGTCTTGCCACCAGCGCCGTCAACGACGCCAAGGTCGTCGGGATGGTCGGCCCGGCGTTCTCCGGTGAGTCCGAGACCGCGAACCCGACCTTCCAGCAGGCCGGCCTTCCCGTGATCAGCCAGTCGGCCACCCGGCCGAGCCTGTCCGAGCAGGGTTGGAAGATCTTCCACCGCGGCGTCGGCAACGACTTCTCGCAGGGTCCGGCGGCGGCTGCCTACATCAAGGGCCTCAACCCGGCCAAGGTCTTCGTCGTCGACGACCAGTCGGCCTACGGCGCGGGTCTCGCGGACGAGGTCAAGAAGGCCCTCGGCCCGCTGGTCACCGCCTCCGACAAGGCGACGGACAACCAGCAGGACTTCAGCGCGATCGTCACCAAGGTGACCGGGAGCGGCGCCACCGCGCTGTTCTACGGTGGTTACACCGAGGAGGCGAGCCCGTTCCTCAAGCAGCTTCGGGCCGGTGGCTACAAGGGCACCTTCGTCGGCGGCGACGGCATCTACGACGCCAACATGCTGTCCGTGACCGGCAACGCCGACGTCGAGGGTGCGGTCGCGACCTGCCCGTGCGCCCCGGCCACCGAGGCCAAGGGCACCTTCGTCGCGGACTTCCAGAAGGAGTACAACGCCGCTCCGGGTGTGTACGCCGACGTTGCCTACGACCTCACCAAGATCTTCCTCGAGGCCATCGGCGAGGGTAAGTCCACCCGCGCCGACATCCAGGCCTTCCTGACCAGCTACAGCAAGGCCGGCGCGGCCACTGGTGTCACCTACAAGTGGACCGACAAGGGCGAGCTCGACCCCGCCCAGGTCCGCGTGTGGGCCTACGTGGCCAAGAACGGCCAGTGGGCGCCTGACAAGGAGATCCCGAAGGCCTGATCGTGGTAAAGCCGGCCCGATACCTCTCGGGCCGGCTTCTCCATCAGGCACGACGGTCGCGTAAAACCCCATGCCGGTGCGGCCGGGCCTCAACAAGCCCGGCCGCTCCTGCCTTGACTGAGGGATCTCCCGGGAGAACCTGTTGCAATTCAACGATCTGATAAATGGTTTCCCGGTGCTGACGGTCACCGGGCTGACCCAGGGCGCGATCTACGCACTGATCGCCCTCGGATACACGCTCGTCTACGGCGTCCTGCGCCTGATCAACTTCGCGCACTCGGACGTCTTCATGATCGGCACCTTCGGTGCCATCTGGACCTGGTCGGCGTTCGGCTTCGACGCCAACTCTCCCCGGCCTTCCGTCGGTGAGGCCCTCGGTTTGATCGCCTTGGCGATCGTGGTGGCCGCGCTCCTGTGTGGATTCTTCGCGATGCTCGTCGAAGTGACCGCGTACAGACCACTGCGGGCGCGCAACGCTCCACCCCTGGCCTTCCTGATCACCGCCATCGGCGCGTCGTTCGTGCTCTCCGAGGGCATGGGCGCGTTCACCAACCGCCGCCAGTTCGGCGTGCCGGCGATGCTGCCGACCGAGCCGGTCGTCAGCCTCGGTGGGTGGTCGCTCACCCCGCTGCAGATCTCGACGCTCGCGGTGGCTGTCATCGCGATGGTCGCGCTCGACTGGTTCGTCCAGCGCACCCGGTTCGGCCGGGGCATCCGGGCGGTGGCGCAGGACTCCAACACCGCCGCGCTGATGGGTGTCAACAAGAACCGCGTGATCCTGCTGGTCTTCCTCATCGGCGGCCTGATGGCCGGTGTAGCCGCGGTGATGTCCGACATGAAGGCGGCCAGCACCCGGTTCAACGTCGGCTTCCTGATCGGCCTCAAGGCATTCGCGGCCGCCGTGCTCGGTGGCATCGGCAACCTGCGTGGCGCCGCTCTCGGCGGCATCCTCCTCGGCCTGGTGGAGAACTACGGCTCGGCGGTGTTCGGCACGAACTTCCGTGACTTCATCGGATTCCTCGTGCTGATCCTGCTTCTGATGTTCCGCCCGACCGGACTGTTGGGCGAGTCGCTCGGGAGGGCACGCGCATGACCGACGTCCGTACCCGGTGGCGCGACTTCCGCCACGGCGTGAGCCAGCGTTGGGACCGACTGCCGAAGGCCAGCCGGATCGGCATAATCCTGGTCTTCGTGGTGTTCCTCTACGCCCTGCCCAACAAGGGCTTCTACGAATACCTGGGCCTGCCGGTCGGTGAGTACATCCCGCTCTACACCACGCGCAACGACATGGCGACGGTGCTGTTCCAGTGCGGCTACTACATCCTGCTCGCGCTCGGCCTCAACATCGTGGTCGGCTACGCCGGCCTGCTCGACCTCGGCTTCTTCGGCTTCTTCGCCGTGGGTGCCTACACGGTCGCGACGCTCACGTCGCCGCAGAGCAAGATCTTCACGGAGTACAACTGGCTGGAGAGCCCGTGGCCGTGGTTGGCCGCGCTCCCGTTGGCGATCGCCCTGTCGTTCGCGGCGGGGGTGATCCTGGGTTTCCCAGTTCTTAGATTGCGCGGTGACTACTTAGCGATCGTGACGCTCGGCTTCGCCGAGATGATCCGCATCGTCGCGCAGCAGAACGACTGGATCTTCAACGGTGACCGGGGCATCCCGAACATCGGCCGCCCGCCCGGCACCAACTCCGACGGGTCGGCGATCTTCCAGTTCGACGCCAAGCCGTACTACTGGCTGATCCTCACCGTGATCATCGGAATGGTCTTCCTGATCCGGAACCTCGTGCGCAGCCGGGTCGGTCGGGCCTGGATCGCGATCCGCGAGGACGAGGACGCGGCCGAGCTCATGGGCGTGCCCACGTACAAGTTCAAGATCTGGGCGTTCGCGATGGGCGCCGGCATCGGCGGCTTCTCGGGTGCGCTGTGGGCCGGTCAGATCGGCTTCGTCAACGCGTCGACGTTCAAGCTGGAGCAGTCGATCCTGGTGCTCGCCGCGGTGCTGCTCGGCGGCGCCGGCAACATCTTCGGCGCGATCCTGGGTGGCTTCCTGGTCATCTACGTGCCCGAGTGGCTGCGGTCGGTCGGCGACGTGTTCGGCCTGCCGGAGCAGGTCCGGATCGCCGGCGAGCCGTACGACATCAGCGCGACGAACCTGCGTTATCTGTTCTTCGGCATCATCCTGATCGTGGTCATGATCTTCCGACCACAGGGATTGTGGGCCAACCGGCGGCGTGCCGCCGAGCTCAAGGATCGCGAGAAGGAGGCGATGGTCGGTGCCTGAGACGCCTCCCGAGCCGCAGGACGCTCCCGAGCGCGACGCCACCAGCGAGCGCGACGCGGCGCCTGACGCCCGTACCACGGTGGGTGTGCCCCCTTCGGCGCCCACCGGGTCGGTGACGTCGTCGCCTTCGCCTTCTGTGGACGGCCGCAAGGCTTTGCTCGAGGTCGACAACGTGACGCTCCGCTTCGGTGGCGTCGTCGCCCTCGACAAGGTCAACTTCAATCTGTACGAGGGCGAGATCCTCGGTCTGATCGGCCCCAACGGTGCCGGCAAGACCACCTGCTTCAACGCCATGACCGGCGTCTACACCCCGACCTCGGGCGAGATCCGGTTCCAGGGCCAGAAGCTGAGCGGCCGCGCCCGCTACAAGATCACCAAGATGGGCATCGCCCGGACGTTCCAGAACATCCGGCTGTTCCCTGAGATGACCGCCCTGGAGAACGTCATGGTCGGTGCCGACGCGCACCACAAGACCAGCGTGCCCAGCGCACTGCTGCGCCTGCCCCGCTACTGGCAGGAAGAGCGCAGCGGCCGGGAGCGGTCCCGCGAGCTGCTCGACTTCGTCGGCATCAGCCGGCACGAGGAAGCGGCCCGCAACCTCTCCTACGGCGAACAGCGCCGGCTCGAGATCGCCCGCGCGCTGGCGACCAAGCCGACGATGCTCTGCCTCGACGAGCCGGCGGCCGGTTTCAACCCGGCCGAGAAGGACTCGCTGCTCCAGCTCATCCGCGACATCCGCGACACCGGCGTGACCGTGCTGCTCATCGAGCACGACATGCGCCTGGTCATGGGCGTCACCGACCGGATCGTGGTGCTCGAGTTCGGCAAGAAGATCGCCGAGGGTTCGCCGGCCGAGGTCCGCGAGGATCCGAAGGTGATCGCGGCTTACCTGGGGGTGCCCGCAGATGCTGCTTGAGATCGACAACATCACGCTGCTGTACGGGCGGATCCAGGCGCTCCACGGCATCTCCGTCAACGTCGCGCAGGGCGAGATCGTGGCCCTGATCGGCGCGAACGGCGCCGGCAAGACCACCACGATGCGCGCGGTCTCGGGGCTGCGCGCGGTCTCCAGCGGCCGAGTCCGCTTCGACGGCGTCGACATCACCCGGATGCGCGCTGACCTGCGGGTCATCCAGGGGATCTGTCAGTCACCGGAAGGCCGGGGTGTCTTCCCCGGTATGTCGGTGAAGGACAACCTGGAGATGGGCGCCTACACCCGCCGCGACACCGCGAACATCGCCAAGGACATGGAACACGTCCTGGAGCTGTTCCCGCGGTTGCGCGAGCGGTTCAAGCAGGCCGGCGGCACCCTCTCCGGAGGCGAGCAGCAGATGCTGGCGGTAGGGCGCGCCCTGATGAGCCGCCCGAAGCTGCTGCTGCTGGACGAGCCGTCGATGGGTCTGGCACCGATGCTGATCCAGCAGATCTTCGAGATCATCACGGAGATCAACGAGCGCGACGGCACGACCATCCTCCTGGTCGAGCAGAACGCCCAGCAGGCGCTGTCCCGCGCCCACCGGGCGTACGTGCTGGAGACGGGCAAGATCGTGAAGGAAGGCTCCGGCCGGGACCTCCTGGACGACCCCGCGGTCAAGGACGCCTACCTCGGCGTCGCCTGAGCAGTTCAAGGTCGAGGCCCGGTCCCGCTACGGCGGGGCCGGGCCTCACCCGTTGGCTGGCGTTTCCCCTGAGTCGGGCACCCTCCTGGGGCCGCTCTTGCCGCTACGAATGCCAGGTCCGCGGTGCACGCGGGCGGCGACCTCGCACGCGCTCCGCTGTCCCGGAGTGATCATGGCCGCCGTCGATCGACGGATCCTCGGGCCACCAAGCAGATGATCTTGGCGAGGTTCTGGAGTAGCGTCTGAGTGGATCTTCACCAGGCGCGACGCGGGAGGTAAAGGTATGGCGGAGGGCCCACCGAACGGTTTGCCGCGATATCGCGTGCTAACCGGACCCGACGACGAGAGATTCTGCCGCCGCGTCAGCGAGGTGCTCGACCTAGGCTTCCGGCTCCACGGCAGCCCGACCGTAACGTTCAACGGCGAAAACGTCATCGTTGCTCAAGCCCTGGTCTGGCTGGACGCCTAGCCAAGCGTGGCGGCGCTCCGGTCCGGTCCGGCAGGGCCGCAGGAATCGCGCCGAAGAAACCTCCACGCGTTGGGCGGCTGAGTTTTGCGCCTGGGCGCACGCTCGGCAGGCGGACGCCAACCAGTGACTGAACCTTGCAGCAACTCGGCAGCGCGCACCTGGCGGGGCAACCTCCACTCCGGCGCGCAATCTCCCGCGACCGCCGGCCGCGGCGAGCGCGCCCAGACGCTGCCTGGCCCAACCCACGACGCGGGCCTAACCCGCGGCGCGGGCCTAACCCACGACGCGGGCCTAACCCGCGGCGCGGGCCTAACCCACGACGCGGGCCTAACCCACGACGCGGGCCCAACCCACGACGCGGGCTAAGCCACGACGTGGGACCTGATTGCCGACGTGGGTCTGGGCGGGAAGCCTTTCAGGCGGGCGCGGACAGATCGGTGTGGTCGCCGGCGGCGGCGGTTCAGCCGCCGATGTAGGCCGCCAGGTGTTCGCCGGTCAGGGTTGAGCGGTCGGCTACCAGGTCGGCGGGCGTGCCCTCGAAGACGACCAGGCCGCCGTCGTGGCCGGCTCCTGGGCCTAGGTCGATGAGCCAGTCCGCGTGAGCCATCACGGCCTGGTGGTGTTCGATGACGATGACCGACTTGCCGGCGTCTACCAGGCGGTCCAGTAGGCCGAGGAGTTGCTCCACGTCGGCCAGGTGTAGGCCCGTGGTTGGCTCGTCGAGGATGTAGACCCCGCCCTTTTCGCCCATGTGGGTGGCTAGTTTCAGGCGTTGGCGTTCTCCGCCCGAGAGGGTGGTCAGGGGTTGGCCCAGGCGTAGGTAGCCGAGGCCTACGTCGGCCAGGCGGTCCAGGATCTTGTGGGCCGCGGGGGTGTTCGCCTCGCCTGCCGAGAAGAACTCTTCCGCCTCTGTCACCGACATCGCCAGGACCTCGCTGATGTCGCGGCCGCCCAGGTGGTATTCGAGGACCGAGGCCTGGAAGCGTTTGCCTTCGCATTCCTCGCAGGTCGACTCGACCGTGGCCATGACGCCTAGGTCTGTGTAGATCACGCCGGCGCCGTTGCAGGTGGGGCAGGCGCCTTCCGAGTTGGCGCTGAACAGGGCCGGTTTGACGCCGTTGGCCTTCGCGAAGGCCTTGCGGATCGGCTCCAGCAGGCCCGTGTAGGTGGCCGGGTTGCTGCGGCGTGAGCCGCGGATGCCGGTCTGGTCGATCGTGACCACGCCATCGCCGCCGGAGACCGAGCCGTGGATCAGGGAGCTCTTGCCCGAGCCCGCCACGCCCGTCACCACGACCAGGACGCCCAGCGGGATGTCGACCGAGACGTCGCGGAGGTTGTGGGTGTTCGCGCCGCGTACGGGCAGCGTTCCGGAGGGCTTGCGCACCGTTGGCTTCACCGAAGCTCGGTCGTCGAGGTGGCGGCCGGTCAGTGTGTCCGACTTGCGCAGGCCTTCGAGCGAGCCTTCGAAGACGACCTCGCCGCCGAAGCTGCCGGCGCCCGGGCCCAGGTCGACCACGTGGTCGGCGATCGCGATCGTCTCGGGCTTGTGCTCGACGACCAGCACCGTGTTGCCCTTGTCGCGCAGGCGCAGGAGCAGGTCGTTCATCCGCGCGATGTCGTGGGGGTGCAGGCCGATGGTGGGCTCGTCGAAGACGTAGGTGACGTCGGTCAGCGCGGAGCCCAGGTGGCGGATCATCTTGGTGCGTTGGGCCTCGCCGCCGGACAGGGTGCCGGCCGGGCGGTCCAGCGAGAGGTAGCCCAGGCCGATCTCGGCGAACGAGTCGAGGAGGTGCTGGAGGCCGGTGAGTAGCGGCGCCACCGATGGCTCGTCCAGGTCGCGGATCCAGTCGGCCAGGTCGCTGATCTGCATCGCGCAGACGTCGGCGATGTTCTTTCCCTTGATCTTCGACGATCGGGCCTCGGGGGCCAGCCGGGTGCCGTCGCAGTCGGGGCAGGTCTGGAACGTGACCGCCCGCTCCACGAACGCGCGTAGGTGCGGCTGGAGGGCGTCGACGTCCTTCGACAGGATCGACTTCTGGACCTTCGGGATCAGCCCCTCGTACGTCAGGTTGATGCCCTCGACCTTGATCTTGGTCGGCTCCTTGTGCAGGAGGTCGTGCAGCTCGCGCTTGTTGTATTTGGCGATCGGCTTGTCAGGGTCGAAGAAGCCCGAGCCCCGGAAGATCCGGCCGTACCAGCCCTCCATGCTGTAGCCCGGCACCGTGAGCGCGCCCTCGTTGAGCGACAGGCTGGCGTCGTAGAGCGCGGTCAGGTCGAAGTCGGTGACCGAGCCCATGCCCTCGCAGCGCGGGCACATGCCGCCGAGCCGGTTGAAGGTCGCCTTCTCCGCCTTGGTCTTGCCGCCGCGCTCGACGGTGATCGCGCCGCTGGCCCGCACCGACGGGACATTGAAGGAGTATGCGTTGGGCGAGCCGATGTGTGGCGTGCCGAGCCGGCTGAACAGGATGCGCAGCATCGCGTTGGCGTCGGTGGCGGTGCCGACCGTGGAGCGGGGGTTGGCACCCATCCGCTCCTGGTCGACGATGATCGCGGTGGTCAGGCCGTCGAGCAGGTCGACCTCGGGCCGCGACAGGTTGGGCATGAAGCCCTGGACGAACGCGCTGTAGGTCTCGTTGATCATCCGCTGCGACTCGGCGGCGATCGTGCTGAACACGAGCGAGCTCTTGCCCGAGCCGGAGACCCCGGTGAACACCGTGAGCCGGCGCTTCGGGATCTCGATGGTCACGTCCTTGAGGTTGTTCTCGCGCGCACCCTGCACGCGGATCAGGTCGTGGCTGTCGGCGACGTGCGACCGGGTCTGCGACCTCGAGGCCGTGCTCATCGTGTCTCCATCCTCATCAGGCGGTGTCGTGGGCTCGGGCAGGTCAGTCAAGGTACCCGTGGGGTACGACACCCCACGGGGCACCAAGTCGTCAGCTGTCCTGCAACAGACCGAGCACGTTGCCGTCCGGGTCGGTGAAGGTGGCCACCAGGCGACCGCCGCCGACGTCGCGTGCGGCCTCGTTCACGGTCGCGCCCGCGGCGGTCACCTCGGCCAGCTTCGCCTCGATGTCGGCCACGTGCCAGTAGGCGACGGGACCGGCCGTGGTGCGGCCCGGCACCAGGCCGATGTGCTGGCCCTCGACGTCGTAGCCGACGTAGTACGGCGCGTCCGCCTGCGGCTCGATGCCGAGCAGGGCGGTGTAGACCTCTTTGGCCTTGGCCAGGTCGGAGACGGGGTGCAGCACGGTCTTGATCCCCTGTGTGGAACTCATTCGTCACTCCTGAAGTCGTCGTTCGGTTCGACCTCGACGCTAACCGTGACACCCTGGCCAGGGCTTCTCGAATCCTGACCGGTACGCCGGCGGGCCGCGAACGGGTGAGGTCCAGCCTTCGGTCGTGTGTCGCGGACCTGGCAGCGAAGCGAAGCGAGCGGTCCCCGGCGGGAGCGACGGTCCGGACCATCGCGGACCCGGGAGAATCTGATCTTGATCGGGCTCTTGATCTGGCTCGCCGGACGGGTTCGTTATCGACAGGGTTTGGTGATCCGGACAACCGGGGCCAAACTGCTCGGGTCCGGTCGGCATCTTGTCGGACCCGGCGACTAGCATCGCTCGGGTGAGCGACCAGCCCCGGATCCTGCTGCTTGATGGCCACTCGTTGGCCTACCGTGCGTTTCACGCCCTGCCGGTGGAGAACTTCTCCACCGCGACCGGGCAGTCGACGAACGCGGTGTTCGGGTTCACGTCGATGCTGATCAACATGCTGCGCGACGAGAAGCCGACGCACATCATCGTGTCCTTCGACGTGTCGCGGCAGTCGTTCCGCACCGAGCGTTACGCCGAATACAAGGCCGGGCGCGCTGAGACGCCCAAGCCGTTCCAGGGGCAGGTCAGCCTGGTCAAAGAGGTGCTCGCGGCGCTGCGCATCCCGGTGGTGGAGAAGCCGGGCTACGAGGCCGACGACGTGATCGGCACGTTGACCACGCAGGCGCGTGCGGCGGGCATGGAGGTGATCATCTCGTCCGGCGACCGTGACGCGTTCCAGTTGGTCGACGAGCATGTCACCGTTCTCTACCCCGTGCGCGGCGTGTCCGAGGTGTGGCGGATGAACCCCGAGGCGGTCGAGGCCAAATACTTCGTGCCGCCGACGCGCTACCGGGACAAGGCCGCCCTGGTCGGCGAGACCAGCGACAACCTGCCGGGCGTGCCCGGGGTGGGCGACAAGACCGCCGCCAAATGGATCAAGGAGTACGGCGGGATCGACGGCGTGATCGCCAACGCCGACAAGATCAAGGGCAAGGCGGGCGAGAGCCTGCGCGCCAACCTGTCCAACGTGATCCGCAACTACGAGCTCAACGCGCTGGTCTGCGACCTCGAGCTGCCGATGGGTCCCGAAGACGCGCGCTGGCACGGTTGGGACCGCGAGGCCGTCCACGAGATCTTCGACGCTCTCGAGTTCCGGGTGCTGCGCGAGCGCCTGTACCAATACCTCGACGCGGTCGAGCCCGAGGCCGAAGCCGGCTTCGACCTGTTCGGGGAGATCCTCGCGGCGGGTGGCGTCGCTCCCTGGCTGACCGAGCACGTGCGGCCCGGCGTGCCGACCGGCGTGGCCGTCGCGGGGCGGTTCGGCCGGGGCACCGGCGAGCTGACCGGCATCGCCTTGGCCACCGCCGACGGACCGGCCGCCTGGTTCGACCCGACCCAGCTCGAGCCGGCCGACGAGCAGGCGGTCGCGGCCTGGCTCGACTCCGCAGAGCACCCCAAGGTGCTGCACGACAGCAAGCCGGCCCGACTCTCGTTCTCCGCCCGCGGCTGGGGGTTGCAGGGCGTCGCCCGCGACACGGCGATCGCGGCCTACCTGGCCCGTCCCGATCAGCGCACCTACGACCTGGCCGACCTGGCGCTGCGCTATCTGCACCGCGAGCTACGCGTCGACGTCCCCGAGACCGGCCAGCTCACCCTCGACGGCCTGGGCGACGACGAGGGCGTCGTCGAGCAGAACCTGATGCTGCACGCCCGCGCGACCCTCGACCTGGCCGACGCGATCGACGCCGAGCTGTCCCGCGACGGCGAGCTCTCGATCCGCCTGATGGCCGACGTCGAGCTGCCGCTGTCGGAGGTGCTGGCCCGCATGGAGCAGGTCGGCATCGCGGCCGACACCGAATACCTCACCGACATCGAGGCGCACTTCGCGGCCGAGGTGAAGGCGTCGGCACAGGCGGCCTACGCGGTGCACGGCCGGGAGTTCAACCTGGGCTCGCCCAAGCAGCTCCAGGAGATCCTGTTCACCGAGCGCGAGCTGCCCAAGACCCGGCGGATCAAGTCCGGCTACACGACCGACGCCGACGCCTTGCAGGGCCTGTTCGCGCAGACCGGCGACCCTTTGCTGGAGCACCTGCTGCGGCACCGTGACGTCGCCAAGCTCAAGTCCACGGTGGACGGACTGCTCAAGTCGGTGTCCGACGACGGCCGCATCCACACCACCTACTTCCAGACCGTCGCGGCCACGGGTCGGCTCTCGTCGACCGACCCCAACCTCCAGAACATCCCGATCCGCACCGAAGAGGGCCGGCGGATCAGGCGGGCCTTCGTCGTCGGCGAGGGCTACGAGACGCTGCTGACGGCCGACTACAGCCAGATCGAAATGCGGATCATGGCCGACCTGTCCAAGGACCAGGCGCTGATCGACGCCTTCAACTCAGGCGCCGACTTCCACGCGGCGACGGCCTCCTCGGTCTTCGCGATGCCCCTCGCCGACGTCACCGCCGACCACCGGCGCAAGATCAAGGCGATGAACTACGGCCTGGCGTACGGGCTGAGCGTCTACGGCCTCTCCCAGCAGCTAGGCATCGCCGCCGAAGAGGCCCGCGGCCTCATGGACGAGTACTTCGACCGTTTCGGCGGAGTCCGCGACTACCTGCGGGCGATCGTCGACCGGGCCCGCCAGGACGGCTACACCGAAACCATCCTCGGCCGCCGCCGCTACCTACCGGACCTGATCAGCGACAACCGCCAACGCCGCGAGATGGCCGAACGGATGGCGCTCAACGCCCCGATCCAAGGCTCGGCCGCCGACATCATCAAGGTCGCGATGCTCCGCGTCGACGAGGCCATCAAGGAAGCCGGCCTACGGTCGCGGATGCTGCTCCAGGTCCACGACGAGCTCGTCTTCGAGGTCGCGGAGGGGGAGCGGGAGCAGCTCGAAGCCCTGGTCCGCGGCGCGATGGGCGGGGCATATCCGCTCGCGGTGCCGCTGGAGGTGTCGGTCGGCCTGGGCCGCGACTGGAACAGCGCCGACCACTAGCAGCGCAACGCCGGGCGCGAGTCGCTGATGCGGCGACTTCGGCGTCTCGACCGCCGGGCGGCGGGGTCGGGGGTCGGGGTCTCTTCTCTGCGGTCGACGGGAGCGGGTGGGCGGCAAGGTGCTTCGGCTGATCGGTTACTGGGACGGGCCGGAAGCTCGGGACGAGGGGTGGCCTGACGTCCGCGGCTTCGTCGACCCGACGCTCGAAGCGGCGGAGCGGGAGATGCTGGTGGCCTACCTCAGGTCCGGCACGCACTTCGTCGCCTGCGCTGGGTTCTCCCTCTGCCGCTTCTGCGGCGCCAGCAACGGCAGCTCAGAACAGACTGACGGCGAGCACTTCGTCTGGCCTGAAGGGCTGGCGCACTACGTGGAGGCGCACGGAGTCGGCCTGCCACAAGAGGTGCGCGCGGTCGCGGCACGTGGGCCGGCGGCCCCCTTGGACGCGGCTGGGCTCGAGCTCATGGAGAGCGAAGACCTGGACGGGGACGAAGCATGGTGGCGCGGCCACGTCAGGACTTGAGGGGGTCGTAGCCCACCACCGCTACGACGTCGCCGACTCAGCGTTGGCCGCGTACCCACTCGTCCAGGTCCAAGGGCGCCGAGATCGCGAGGTGGCGGTCGATGGTCTCGATCAAGGCCGGCACGCGGGCGCCGAGCCCTGCGTCCTCCGCCCAGGTGGTGAGCGTCGCGAGGAAACCGACGAGGTCCGCCTGAACCGCGTGGAGTTGGGCTGACACCGCCGCGCGTGCGAGGTCGACATGCAGGCCGGCCCGCGGTCCCTGGTCGCGCTTCGCCACGGAGTCCTGCCAGACCCGAACCAGATCACCGATGAACTCGACCTCCGGGCTCGGGTCATGGCCGAGCCACGACGGTGGGCGGCCCGCGTCGACCAGCAACCACTCGCGCCAATCATTCAGGTCGTTGCAGCAACCCGGTTCGACCATCGCTCCGGTCTCACTGTCGTGCAGCCGGACCCCGCCCAGAATCAGGAGCGTCTCCGCCGACACCACCAGGTCCACGATCTCGTCGCGTCCGGCGGAGGGCGGCACGTCCAGGCCATCCGCGGCGGCGGCCAGGAACAGACCGACCTCAGCCTCGGTGCGGTCGCCGTCGACCACCAGCCACGACGGCGGAGCCGCCGCAGCCACCGGCCAGGGCAAGGCCGCCTCAAGAGTGGGTACCGCGATGACCGCCTGCATTCTGATCACAGCGGAAGTCGAACACGATCGGACGCCTGACGTCAGTACTTGAGTGCCGAGTGGCGCATCGCGTAGCCGACTACCTTGCGCAGGTGGGCTTCAGAGCCACGATGCGCCGGCCCGACTCGCCGCCGCTCGACGGTTTCTGGCCGGACGTGCGTGAGTTGTCCGTGGCCAGCCAGCGCTCCAGCTCACCGGCGGCCGACCCGAAGTCGGCCACCTCGTCACTCACGGCGCAGCGCTTCCTCGGTGTGCACCGCGTCCCGGCCCGTCTTGTCGCTGCGGACCCGGTACTGCGGCTCCTCGGCCGACGCGTCCACGGTGCGGCCGGCCGCCGACCGCCTTGACGTGATCCGCTCCTCGACCGTTCCGCGTACCCGCTGGCCGTGGCTCTGCCAGCTCACCTTGTCGCCCTTGTGGAGTCCCATGAGAAGCGCATACCCGGTTGAAAACGGACAAAACTTTAGGCGTGGTCGTGCGGGCGTGAGATCGGAGCCGGCGTCTCGGCGGCCTCCGCCGCGCGGCGGCGACCGGCGGCGTGCATCCCGTACGCGAAATAGAGCACGAAGCCGATCGCCATCCAGATGACGAACCTGATCCACGTGTCGACCGGCAGGTTGATCATCAGCCACAGGCAGGCCACCACGGCGAGGATCGGGATGAACGGGACCCATGGTGTACGGAAGGAGCGTGGCAGATCCGGTCGGGTCCGGCGCAGGACGATCACACCGAGCGCCACCACCACGAACGCGAACAGGGTGCCGATCGACGTGAGCTCAGACAGCTTGGCCAGCGGCACGAAGCCCGCCATCAGCATCACCACGACGCCCGTGCCGATGGTGATCAGCCAAGGGGTGCCGAACCGCGGGTGCACCCGGGCCAGCGACGGCGGCAGCAGGTTGTCGCGCGACATCGCGAACAGCACCCGGGACTGGCCGAGCAGCAGCACCAGGATCACCGTGGTGATGCCGCAGATCGCGCCCAGCGAGATCACTTTGGACGCCCACTCCACACCGACGTCGCTGAAGGCCTTGGCCAGTGGCGCTCCGGTGTCCAATGACGAGTATTTTGCCATTCCGGTCACTACGAACGCGACGGCCATATAGAGCACAGCGCAGATGCCGAGTGACCACAGGATTCCGCGGGGCATGTCGCGCTGCGGGTTGCGGGTCTCCTCGGCGGTGGTCGCGACCACGTCGAAGCCGATGTACGCGAAGAAGACGATCGACGCCGCCGCCACGATGCCGAAGAAGCCGAACTGTTGCGGCACGATGCCGAGCAGCGCCTGCAACAAGGGCTCCTCACCACCGGACGCCCCCTGCGTGGGCTGCGCCGGCGGCACGAATGGCGTCAGGTTCGAGGACTTGATGTAGAACAGCCCGAGGCCGATCACGAACAGCACCACCGCGATCTTGATCGCGACCAGCAGGCCGGTGACCCGTCCGGACAGCTTCGTGCCGACCACGCCGACGACGGTCAGCAGCGCCACGATGGCCATCGCGCCCCAGTCGGGTGCGGCCGTGTCGCCGGCGAGCCAGGGCGGCAGGTCGAACAGCGTCTGCAGGTACGCGCTCCAGCCGCGCGCCACCACCGCCGCGCCCAGGCCCAGCTCCAGCACCAGGTCCCAGCCGATGATCCAGGCCACGAGCTCGCCGAGGGTGGCATAGCCGAAGGTGTACGCGCTGCCGGCCACCGGCACCGTCGAGGCGAACTCCGCGTAACAGAGTGCGGCGAGCGCGCAGACGACCGCGGCGAGCAGGAACGAGATGATGATGGCCGGGCCGGCGTTGCGGGCCGCCTGTTGGCCGGTGAGCACGAAGATTCCCGTACCCACGATCACCCCGACCCCGAAGACCGTCAGGTCGAGCGCGCTGAGCTCGCGCTTGAGCTTGTGACCTGGCTCGTCGGTCTCCGCAATGGACCGCTCGATGCTCTTGGTGCGCAAGACGGAGAAGGCCATGAATGCGATTCTCATCCCGCGGGCCGGGAACCGCAGCGCGAAGCTAGGGCCTTCCCGCCACGAAGATCGCCGTGCCGGGGAAGAGTCGGCCGCGCAACGGGCTCCACTGGCCCCAGATCGCCTCGTGCCCTTCGGGCCACTCCGGCTCGATCAGATCCTCGAGGACGAAGCCGGCGGCGACGAGCTCCCGGATCCGGTCGCCGAGCGTACGGTGCTGCTCGACGTAGGTCGGTACACCGGCCGGGGTGGTCTCCACATACGGCCGGCGGTCGAAGTAGGAGTGCACCGCCACCAGCCCGCCCTCGCCCGGGTCGTCCAGGAAGATCCACCGCATCGGGTGGGTCACCGCGAACACCCACCGCCCACCCGGGCGCACCACGCGAAACACCTCGCGCATCAGTGCCTCCGAGTCGGCCACGAACGGCACCGCGCCGAAGGCGGTGAAGGCGATATCGAACGATTCATCGCGGAACGGCAGCGCCAGCGCGTCGGCCTGGACCAGCGGCAGGCGTACGCCGGATGCTGTGTTCCCGGTCACAGCGTGCCGCAGCATGCCGGCGGACAGATCGGTCGCGACCACCATGGCACCCGCCGCGGCCAGCCAGCGCGAGGCGGCCGCGGCACCCGCGCCGACCTCGATGATCCGCCGACCGGCGACGGGCCCCAGCAGATGTGCGTCCGACTCCCGCAACCCCTCGGGGCACCAGCGGAACTCGACCTCGCCCAGGAAGATGCCGTGCTCAGCCTGGTAGGCGTCGGCATCCTTGTCCCACCAGCCACGACTGGCTCGCCGCGCCTCGGCGTCGGTCACCGCGCGCCGGCCCACTCCGGGATCGTCGTCAGACACGGTGACCACCCCATCACGCGGTACGTCGACGGCGCGGCTTGGGGAGGGCTTGCACGCTGTGGTAATGCGCACGGTAAGCTAGTCGATGCGCACGCGGATTGTGTGCCTCGGCAGGGAGCAGGCGTCCGCGGTCCACGGACACCATCAATGATCTTGGGCGATCGTTGCGGTGTGCCTTACGACCAATTCGCTGGCGCACACAGGTCATTAGCTACCCGCACCGCAGCTGTGACACACCATCCGACCGGAGCAACCGCCCACATGACGAGCAGCATCGAGACCACCTCGAGCGCAAACAAGGTCACCATCGACGATATCGGTTCTGAGGAAGCTTTCCTCGCCGCGATCGACGAGACCATCAAGTACTTCAACGACGGCGACATTGTCGAAGGCACCGTCGTCAAGGTCGATCGGGACGAGGTCCTGCTCGACATCGGCTACAAGACCGAGGGCGTGATCCCCTCTCGTGAGTTGTCGATCAAGCACGACGTCGACCCCGCCGAGGTGGTGTCGGTCGGTGACCACATCGAGGCCCTCGTTCTCCAGAAGGAGGACAAGGAAGGTCGTCTGATCCTCTCGAAGAAGCGCGCGCAGTACGAGCGTGCGTGGGGCACCATCGAGAAGATCAAGGAAGAGGACGGGGTCGTTCGCGGCTCGGTCATCGAGGTGGTCAAGGGTGGTCTGATCCTCGACATCGGTCTGCGGGGCTTCCTGCCCGCGTCCCTCGTCGAGATGCGGCGGGTCCGGGACCTGCAGCCGTATGTGGGCCGCGAGCTCGAGGCGAAGATCATAGAGCTCGACAAGAACCGCAACAACGTGGTTCTGTCGCGCCGCGCCTGGCTCGAGCAGACGCAGTCCGAGGTGCGCACCGAGTTCCTCAACAAGCTCCAGAAGGGCCAGGTCCGCAAGGGCGTGGTCTCGTCGATCGTCAACTTCGGCGCGTTCGTCGACCTGGGCGGCGTCGACGGTCTGGTGCACGTCTCCGAGCTGTCCTGGAAGCACATCGACCACCCGTCCGAGGTTGTCGAGGTGGGCCAGGAGGTCGAGGTCGAGGTTCTCGACGTCGACCTGGACCGGGAGCGGGTTTCCCTGTCGCTGAAGGCGACGCAGGAAGACCCGTGGCGTCAGTTCGCTCGCACCCACGCGATCCAGCAGATCGTGCCGGGCAAGGTCACCAAGCTGGTGCCGTTCGGTGCGTTCGTCCGGGTCGACGACGGCATCGAGGGTCTGGTGCACATCTCCGAGCTGGCCGAGCGCCACGTGGAGATCCCGGAGCAGGTTGTCCAGGTCGGCTCCGATGTCATGGTCAAGGTCATCGACATCGACCTCGAGCGTCGGCGGATCTCGCTGTCGCTCAAGCAGGCCAACGAGGGCTTTGTCGAGGGCGAGGAGCACTTCGACCCGACCCTCTACGGCATGGCTGCGACGTACGACAACGAGGGCAACTACATCTACCCCGACGGCTTCGACCCGGAGACGGGTGAGTGGCTCGAGGGCTTCGACAAGCAGCGCGAGACCTGGGAGACGCAGTACGCCGAGGCTCGTCTGCGGTGGGAGGCGCACACCAAGCAGGTTGTGTCGTCCCGCGCCGCCGACGCCGAGGCCGCCGCGGCTCCGCCGGCTCCGGCCGGTCAGGGTGGCGCGACGTCGTCCTCCTCGTCGTCCTCTTCGTCGCCGGCTCGTGCGGCTGAGGAGCCCGCGGGCACGCTGGCCACGGACGAGGCGCTCGCCGCGCTTCGCGAGAAGCTGGCCGGTAAGTAAGAGTTGACGGGTCCCCCCTGTCCGCGGAAAGCGCGGACCGGGGGGACTCTTCCTTTATGCCTGCTCCGGGGGCCGAGCCCCCGGACACCCCACGGCGGTGGTCTCGCGCCGCTGGCGCCGTTTGCGGCGGTCGGCCGTCCCGCGCCGGCTTTGGCTGGCCGTTGTTCTTGTTAGCCTGGCGGGCGTGTTGCAGGTGGGGTTGACCGGCGGGATCGGTGCCGGGAAGAGCGCGGCGGCTTCGCGGTTCGCGGCGGCCGGTGCTTTGGTGATCGACTCTGATCGGCTGGCGCGCGAGGTGGTCGAGCCGGGCACGGCCGGGCTGGCCGAGGTGGTCGCGGCGTTCGGGCCGGACGTGCTCTCCGCCGACGGCGCGCTCGACCGGGCGGCGCTCGGCCGGGTGGTGTTCGGCGATCCCACCGCCCGCAAGCGGCTCGAAGGCATCCTGCACCCGCTGATCCGGGCACGCAGCGCGGAGCTCGCCGCCGCGGCTCCGCCGGACACGATCATCGTCAACGACGTGCCGCTGCTGGTCGAAGGTGGACTCGGTGCCTCGTACCACCTGGTCGTGGTCGTCGACGCCACGCCGGAGGTGCGGATCGAGCGGCTGGTGCGCGACCGGGGGATGACCGCGGCGGACGCGGCGGCCCGGATCGCGGCGCAGATCGACGACACCGCCCGGCGCGCGGCCGCCGACGTGGTGCTCGACAACAGCGGCGCGCCGGAGGCGTTGGCTGCCGCGGTCGACGCACTGTGGACCGACCGCCTGGTGGATTTCGAGGCGAACGTGCGCGCCGGCCGCTGGGCCGACAAGGACCCGCTGGCGACGTTGGTCGACTACGACCCGACCTGGCCGCAGCAGTACGAGCGGCTGGCGGCCCGGATCCTGCGCCGCGTCGGTGGCGCGCACCGGATCGACCACATCGGCTCGACCGCCGTGCCCGGGCTGCCCGCCAAGGACGTCGTCGACATCATGCTGACCGTCGACTCGCTGGCCGAGGCCGACGCGCTCGCAGAACCACTGACCCGGGCCGGCTTTCCGCGCAAACCGGGCGTCTACCAGGACCGGCCGAAGCCGCCGGACGCCGGGCCGTGGGAGAAGCGGATGCACGCCAACGCCGACCCGGGCCGGCGGGTCAACCTGCATGTCCGGGTGGCGGGTTCGCCGGGCTGGCGCACTGCGCTGCTGCTGCGCGACCACCTGCGCGCCGACTCCGCCGACCGCGACGCGTACGCCGCGGTCAAGCGGGCCAACGCGGGCCGGCCGATCGACGACTACCTCGACGCCAAGGAGCCGTTCTTCGACGAGCTCTACGTCCGGGCCGACGCGTGGGCGGCCCGGACGCACTGGCGCCCCTAGGTTCTAGCCGAGCTGCCCGGTGGGCAGCGTCGGCACCGTGCCGTCGATGAAGTCGATCTGGCCGTAGGTGCCGGCCCGGGTACGCGCCTCCAGCCGCTGGATCGCGCCGGTCTTGTCGAGCCAGTAGCGCATCCGGGCCTGGCCGCGGCCGATGTTGCCCTGCTCGGCCGGCTTGGCGATCTCGAACACGGTCACCTTGACCCCGTCGACGGTGTCCTTGCGCAGGAACGAGGCGTGCTCCTCGAAGAAGCTCGCACTGTCCTGGGTCGGCGCGGCCACCGCGAGCGCCTCGCCGAGCAGCAGGTCGATGTCGAGGCCGCCGCGGGCGTCGGCGCGCTGCGCCCAGGCCTGGAACGTCCAGCCGGTGTCCGGTGCGGGCACCGGCGGCTCCTCGATCGCCTTGCCGGTCTTCGTCTGGAACGCCACCCCGGCCGTGTCGGCCCGCAGGAACGCCACGTCGGTGGGCTTGCGGACGTCGTGCACCGCCACGTACGCGACCGTGTTGTTCCAGTCCAGCCAGCCGCTGCCGCGCAGGTTGGCGACGGGCAGGGTGGGCACGTCGACGGTGAACTTCGCGCCGTTCCGGTCGTGGTTGCGCTGGCGCATCTTGGCCAGCAGGGCGGCCTCGGTCTTGCTGGGCGCACGCGGCGTGATCGTGCGCCCGCCGAACGACGCGACGGCGTTGACCTCGGTGCGGTTCGTGCGGTCGAGGTCGACCCGCGCCGAGATGTTGCCCGGCAGGAGCGCCTCGAACCGGCGGAGCTTGGCGGTCGGGTCGAGCCAGTAGCGCAGGGCGCCGCCGAGCTCGTCGAGGGCGGTCGGCGGGGCGGTGCGTGACGGGGTCGGGCTGACGGTGGCGCTGGGGCTCGGGCTTCCGGACGCCGTCGTCTTCGCTGGTGCCTTGGCCGACGGGGTGGCGGTGGGCAGCGGCTGCGGCGGGACCGCGGGGCCGAGCAGCACGTCGACCGTCGTACCCCCGATGCGGTCCGTGCCCGTCCATCGTGCGTCGCTCTTGGCCAGCAGGTCGGCGTGGTCCGGCTTCGGGTTGGCGACCACGAACACCAGCGACAGGAACGTGTCCAGCGGCGTCGCGGACTTCCCCGAGGGCGTCCAACTGCGGAGTTGCCAGCCGTCGGCGGGCGGATCGGCCGGCGGCTCGGCGACCGGCGGCGCCGGCTTCGTGGCGTCGCTCGGTCGTGGTGCCTCGGCCTCCGCGGCCGCTTCGGCCGGCGTCGCGGGCCGGGTCGCCACCACGCCGGGTACGGCCTGGAGCAGCCCACGCTGGTCGCCCGCTCCGGGACCACCGACCCGCAGGTACGCCAGTGCGCGCTTCCAGTCGACCCAGCCGGCGACCCGGACCTGGGTGTCGCCCTCGCCCCAGATCGCGTTGACGCCGGAGCGCTCGTCCCGGTAGTTGGTGACCCGCATCTCGGACAGCCGCTGTGCCTCGGCCGCGGACAGCGGTCGCGACTGTGTGGCCGCGTTGTTCGGTGCGCAGGACACCAGGCCACCGATCAGACCGGCGAGCGATCCGAGGGAGACGCAGACGAGGGCGACCAGCGCGACGATGCGCCGGCGCTCCGCGGGACGACGAGAAAGGGTCACGCGTGGTTGAACGGCGGATGCGTGGCTGAGGTGACGTGCGGGGGAAGGGTGCACGTAAGGGCGCTCGCGGCGGCCGGTCTGCGCATCGCGCGCGACCGCGTCGGGTGCGCACGCCGACTGATGTAGTCGGGGCTGCAACCACAGCGCCGGGGACGATCGGCCGGTGTGGAGGCCCGATCATGCACCCGGTCGGCCGCCGCGAGCGGCCTACGCTCAAACGGTAACGCGGTGACCTATCCCACACAATGGCAATATCGAAGCCGATCACGCACGCAACGTCCCGTCCCGGGAAGATGTCGTACCCCCGACGTAGTTTTAGAGGCATGACCCTGGACATCCCCCGCACCGACCGGCGGTTCGAGGTCGTCAGCGACTACAAGCCCGCGGGCGACCAGCCGGCGGCCATTGACGAGCTTGAGCGGCGGGTGCGCGCGGGTGACCGGCATTCGGTGCTCCTCGGCGCCACCGGCACCGGCAAGAGCGCGACGACCGCGTGGCTGATCGAGCGGCTGCAGCGGCCCGCCCTGGTGCTCGCGCCCAACAAGACACTCTGTGCACAGCTCGCCAAGGAGTTCCGCGAGCTGCTGCCCAACAACGCCGTCGAATACTTCGTCTCTTATTACGACTACTACCAGCCCGAGGCCTACATCCCGCAGACCGACACCTACATCGAGAAGGACTCGTCGGTCAACGAGGAGGTCGAGCGGCTCCGGCACTCGTCGACGATGTCGCTGCTCACGCGGCGCGACGTGGTGGTGGTCGCCACCGTCTCGGCGATCTACGGCCTGGGCACCCCGTCGGAATACCTCGACCAGGCGGTCCGGCTCAAGCGCGGTGCCGAGATCGACCGTGACAAGGTGCTGCGCCGGCTGGTCGACATCCAATACACGCGCAACGACATGTCGTTCACCCGTGGCACGTTCCGGGTCCGCGGCGACACGTTGGAGATCATCCCGGCCTACGAGGAGCTGGCCGTCCGGGTCGAGCTGTGGGGCGACGAGATCGAGAAGCTCTACTACCTGCACCCGCTGACCGGTGAAGTGATCCGCGAGGTCGACGACCTGTTCATCTTCCCGGCGTCGCACTACGCGGCCGGCGCCGAGCGGATGGAGCGCGCGATCGGGCGCATCGAGGTCGAGCTGGCCGAGCGCCTGGCGGAGTTGGAGGGGCAGAACAAGCTCCTCGAAGCGCAGCGGCTACGGATGCGCACGACCTACGACGTCGAGATGATGCGTCAGGTCGGGTTCTGCAACGGCATCGAGAACTACTCGATGCACATCGACGGGCGCGACCACGGCGACCCGCCGTTCTGCCTGCTCGACTACTTCCCCGACGACTTCGTCACGGTGATCGACGAGTCGCACGTGACGGTCCCGCAGATCGGCGCGATGTACGAGGGCGACGCGTCCCGCAAGCGGCTGCTGGTCGAGCACGGCTTCCGGCTGCCCAGCGCGGCCGACAACCGGCCGTTGCGGTTCGACGAGGTGCTCGACCGGGTCGGGCAGATGGTGTTCCTCTCGGCGACGCCTGGCCCGTGGGAGATGCGCGAGTCGGGCGGCGAGTTCGTCGAGCAGGTCATCCGGCCGACCGGCCTGATCGACCCCGAGGTCGTCGTCAAGCCGACCAAGGGCCAGATCGACGACCTGATGCACGAGATCAGGCTGCGCACGGAGCGCGACGAGCGGGTGCTGGTCACCACGCTGACCAAGAAGATGTCCGAGGACCTGACCGACTACCTGCTGGAGCACGGCATCCGGGTGCGCTACCTGCACTCCGAGGTCGACACGCTGCGCCGGGTCGAGCTGCTGCGCGAGCTGCGCAAGGGCGACTACGACGTGCTGGTCGGCATCAACCTGCTGCGCGAGGGCCTCGACCTGCCCGAGGTGTCCCTGGTGTCGATCCTCGACGCCGACAAGGAGGGCTTCCTGCGCAGCGGCCGGTCACTGATCCAGACCATCGGCCGGGCCGCGCGAAACGTCTCCGGCCAGGTCCACATGTACGCCGACAAGATGACCCCCTCGATGGCCCAGGCGATCGACGAGACCAACCGCCGGCGGGCCAAGCAGGTGGCGCACAACGAGGCCAACGGCATCTCGCCCGAGCCGCTCCGCAAGAAGATCCACGACATCCTCGACGACATCTACCGCGAGGCCGAAGACACCGAGGGCGCCCTCGGCGGCCACGGCCCCGGCGGCGCCATCGTCGGCGGTGGTGGGCGCCAGATGTCCCGCGGCAAGGGCCCCGTGCCGGAGACCCGCTCCAAGGGCAAGGCAGCGGCGGCCCGGCCGTCCCGCGAGGGCATGGCCCGGCACGACCTGGCCCAGCTCATCCAGCAGCTCAACGACCAGATGCTGGCCGCGGCGCGCGACCTCCAGTTCGAGCTGGCGGCCCGCATCCGCGACGAGGTGCACGAGCTCAAGAAGGAGCTACGCGGCATGGACGTGGCCGGAGTCAAATGATCGGCTACACCGTCGGAGCGCCCACGGGCGCGCTCCGACGGACCGTCGGCCCCTACGTCGGCTACGCCGAGTGGGCCGCGGGTCCGCTCGCCCGCCGCGAGGTCGCCGTCTCCCGCTGCGTCCTGGTGCTCGGCTGGGGTGCGTCGTTGGACGTCCGCGACCCGCGCGGCCCGTCCGGCGGCGCGACCGGCGTGGCGTCCTTCGCGGCCGGGCTGTCCGACTGCTACGTCGACACGGTCACCGCGCCGGGCACCGCGTCGGGCGTGCAGGTGATGCTCGACCCGCTGGTCGCGGCCCGCATCCTGGGGCGGCCGTTGGGCGAGGTCGCCAATCGGGTGGTCGCGGTCGACTCCCTGGACGGCCCGGGGCTGCGCGACTTCCGCGCGCTGCCCGCGCGACTCGGGGCGGCGGCCGGCTGGGACGAGCGGTTCGCGCTGCTCGACCGGGCGTTCGGCGCCCGGCTGGCGGACACCCCTGAGCCGGACCGCCGACTGGCCGGCGCGTGGCATTCGCTGCGCCGCAGCCGCGGCGCGATCCCGGTCGACGCGCTTGCCGCATCCGTCGGTTGGAGCCGACGCCACCTTGGTGCCGTCTTTCGGCGAGAGCTTGGGCTGCCACCCAAGGTGTTGGGGCGGCTGGTCCGCTTCGAGCGCGCGTATCGGCTCGCGGGGCGCGCGGCGGACGAGGGGTGGGCTTCGGTCGCTGCGGACGCGGGCTACTACGACCAGGCGCACTTGATCCGCGACTTCCGCACGTTCACCGGCTCGACCCCGGCGCGGTTGGCCACGTCGCCGGCCGACAGCCCGGCGCTCCTGACGGCAGCCGAGGCCTGACGGCTCCGCGCCGCCGCTGAACGGCGTGCGCGCCTCGCGGCTTCGTGGCCGTTGGGTCGTGCTGTCCGCGGCCCAGCGGTCAGTCGTGGGGTTCGTGCCTGCCGAGGCGATATCTGTGGTGGTGGCGCGGTGAGGCTGGTCTGTGGCGCGGCCCGGCGGTGGCGCGGTGAGGCTGGCTTGCGGCGTGGCCATGCGGTGGCGCGGTGAGGCTGCGGCGTGGCCCGGCGGTCCGCGGTGCGTGACTGCCGGGGTGAACCTGGTGCGGCGCCGCGGCGGGACCGGCCTGCGGCATCGCTCGACGGTCGCGGTTTGTCAGCCGTAGCGGTTGAAGCCGCCCTCCGAGTCGATCACCTGGCCGGTGACCCACGACGCGTCCGGTGAACAGAGCCAGCCGACCAGCCGGGCGGCGTCGTCCGGCGCGCCCCACCTGCCGCCGGGGAAGAGATGGGCCGCGGCGGCCTGGTCGTCGGGCGTGGCCCAACCGGTGTCGGTCGGCCCGGGGTTCAGACAGTTGATGGTGATGCCGCGATGCATCAGCGTGGTCCCGAGCTGCTGGGTCAGGTTCTCCACGGCGGCCTTGCTGACCGCGTAGGGGAGCTCTCCGATCATCGGACCCAGCCGCTGACCGCTGGAGAACAACACGACCCGGCCGGAGCCGCCGTGGTGTGCGGCCGCGTATGCCTCGATCAGCAGCATCGTCGCCCGGACGTTGACGATCAGGTGTCGGTCGATCTCGTCGGGGTCCAACTCGCCGAAGGTGTTGCTGGTCGAGTAGGTGTGCACCGCGACGAGCGTGTCCACCCGGCCGAACCGGTCGACCGCCGCCCGGACCAGCGCGGCCGGGGCGGCGGGGTCGGTCAGGTCGACGGGGGAGTAGTGGTGCGGCCCGCCCGTCAGCTCGGCCAGGATGGCTGGAACGCCGTCGGGGTCGCCGCCGTAGGGCTGGTCGGCGTCGTAGGACGGCAGCCCGCTCAACAGAAGCCGATGCCCGTCGCCCGCCAGCCGTCGGGCGACCGCCGCGCCGATCCCGGCCCGTCTGCTGACCCCGGTCACGAGCGCTACGCGATCCGTCATCGGGCGACTAAAGCACATGTCGATCTCCGAACGCGCGCCTAATATGACGCGATGCCCGATCTCCAACGGCTCAACGCCGGTCACGCCGCCGCTCTGCTCCGGTTCGAGCGGGAGAACCGGGCCTACTTCGTGCGCTTCATCTCTGACCGCGGCGACGCGTACTTCACCGACTTCGCCGCCCGCCACGCCGACCTGCTCGCCGCACAGACGGCCGGCCTCGACCACTTCCACCTGCTGATCGACGACGACGGCGAGACGGTGCTCGGCCGCTTCAACCTGGTCGACGTCGCTGACGGCAGTGCGGAGCTCGGCTTTCGGGTCGCTGAGCACGCGGCCGGTCGCGGTGTCGCGACCGACGCGGTGCGCCAGGTGTGCGACCTGGCCCGGGACAGCTACGGGCTGCGCCGGCTGGTCGCATCGGCAGCGTTGGACAACCCCGGTTCCCTGACGGTTCTCCGCCGCAACGGCTTCACCCCGGTCGGCGAGGTCGTCCTGCCCGGCCGCCCAGGCCTTCGCCACATCCGCGACCTCTGACCTGCCGCGCCGCAGCGCTGACCAACCACGGCGTCGCGCTGCCGCAGGAACCCATCGCTGCGAGGCTCCGACGGGTCCTAGGGCCCTTTCGTACGCCGACCGACTCCTCCAAGCCCAGGTCGCCGCGGAGACTGGCACTGCCGCAAAGGCTGGCACTAGGGCGGGAGGATTGGCCAACTGTGGAGACTGGCCTATCGCGAGGGTTGGCCTACCGCGAAGGCTGGCCCACCGCCAAGGCTGGCCCACCGCGGAGACTTGACCACGCGGTTTGTGCAGGGTCGCGGGCTTCGACCCGGCCAGGCTTCGCGGTGCAAGCACGCCAAACGTCGCCGACGACCCGCCCAGGTCGCCGGCGATACCTGACCCCGACCTCAGGCGTCCGTCGGCACGTCCGTGAAGTGTTCGACGAGCGGGGGACCGGCGAAGTACTGGCCGATCAGGCCGCGCCATTCGTTGAAGCGCTCCGAAGCGCGGAAGTTCTCCAGGTGGGCCTCGACGCTGTCCCATTCGACGAGCAGCACGAAGCGCGACGGTGACTCCACGCCTCGGGTCATGCGGATGGAGCGGAAGCCGGGCGTACCCCGGACGATCGGGTGGGCCTTCCGATAGGCGGCGGCGAACGCCTCCTCCTCGCCCGGCCTGATGTCGATGAGCGCAACCTCGAGGATCATGGCCGGAAGCTTCCCACGACCCAACGGAGACACCCGAAACATCCTAGGACGGCGTACACGCAGTGTTATGTCGCACCAGATCACAGGTGAGTCGCGATGGTCGATGTGTCAAAACCGGGTCCGATGGGGGAGAATGGCGCTCGAGGAGGGGAGTATTCCCCCGCAGGCGTTGTCGTCAGCACGGCAGTCGCCCAGCGTGAGCTGGGCGTCGACCCGGCAACGTCGGTCGCCCGGCCTACCCAGGCCAGGCGATGGAAGAGACCTCCCGACAGTCACGACCCAGCACCTCGCCAGACGGCGATGTGGGCTGCCTGCCGGAGGTCTATTTGAACGCGTCGTCTTTACACGTAACCCCGCTCGTCTGGGCCGTCACCCTCGTGGTGATGGTCGCGGTCTTGTTGGCCGACCTTTTGATCATCGGTCGACGGCCACATGAGCCGAGCATCAAAGAGTCGACGATCTGGGTTTCGATCTACGTCGGCCTCGCCCTGCTGTTCGGGCTGGGGCTGTGGTTCACATCGGGCGCCACCTTCGCCGGCGAGTTCTATGCCGGTTGGCTGACCGAGTACAGCCTCAGCGTCGACAACCTGTTCGTCTTCGTGATCATCATGTCGCGGTTCGCCGTGCCCAGACATCTGCAACAGGAAGTGCTGCTGGTCGGCATCATCCTGGCGCTGGTGATGCGTGGCGGGTTCATCGCCGCCGGGTCTGCGCTGATCAGCCAGTTCTCGTGGGTGTTCTACATCTTCGGCGCGTTCCTGGTCTACACGGCCATCAACTTCGCGCGCCAGGGTGAGCCTGAAGAAGAAGATTTCAAGGAAAACATCGTCATCCGGTGGGTACGGCGTGCCGTCCCGTTCTCCCGCGACTTTGACGGTGCCAAGCTCACCACCCGGGACAGCATGGGCAAGCGTCTGTTCACGCCGATGCTGGTAGTGATGATCGCGATCGGCACGACGGACCTGATCTTCGCGCTGGACTCCATCCCCGCGATCTTCGGCGTGACCAAGGAGCCCTACCTGGTCTTCACCGCCAACGTCTTCGCGCTGATGGGCCTCCGGCAGTTGTACTTCCTGCTCGGCGGCCTGCTCGACCGGTTGGTCTACCTCAACATCGGCCTGGCCTTCGTGCTCGGTTTCATCGGCGTGAAGCTGGTCCTGGAGGCCTTGGCCGACAACAACCTGCCGTTCATCAACGGCGGCGAGCACATCAGTTGGGCACCGCACATCCCGATCTGGCTGTCCCTGACAGTCATCCTGGGCACGCTGCTGATAGCGACGGTGGCGAGCCTGGCCAAATCGGCCCGGGACAAACGCAAAGGACGCGAGCTGACCAGCGTCGGCAGCTAATGCGTAGTGACGGCCCCCGCCAACGGCGGGGGCCGTCTCGCATGCCGGGGGGCGGAATGCTGAAAACGCCGCTCCCGGCGTTGGCCGGGGCGGCGTCCTCAGGTGTCGGTGTGCAGGTCGCCTCTCGGCGAGTGGCGCGACGCGGCTCCAGCCTGACGGTATTCCGCGACGGCAATTTAGGTGAGGCCCGGGGACACTGAACACACCGACACTGATCACAACCACCGACCCGGCGAGACCATTCCCCGGCGGCGGGGGAACTCAGCCGACTACCCGGTGCGCCGCCACGAGGGTCGCCTCACGTGCCTCTGGCAGTGGCTCCTCCACCACCCGCCGCTGCGTGTAGCAGGCGTGCAGCATTCGCCGGGAGCCGGTCACGATGCCCACGTGGTGGATGCGGCGGCCGGGGCGGGCGAAGAAGTACAGGTCACCGGGGCGCTCCGAGCCCAGCGGCACCGAGCGGGTCGCGTCGGCCTGGTCGGCGGCGTCGCGGGGGAGCACCACCCCACAACGGCGCCAGGACAGGTGCACCAGACCGGAACAGTCGATGCCGTACGCGGAGAGGCCGCCCCAGACATAGGGCACGCCGCGCAGTCTGGAGGCCACCTCGAGCGCTGCGGCGGGCTGGCCGAGAGTGGTCACGTCGGCGGCCGCCACCCACATCAGTCCGTCGCCGGCGCCTACCGGCCACCAGCCGTCGACGAGCTCGCCCAGCGGCATCAGCCGAGTGCCGATCATGACGTTGGCCAGCACCACCGGGCCGCCGGGCGTGGCGCGTAGGTCGGTCGAGGTCGCGTCGACGACAAGGGTGGTGTCGTCGCCCGCGGGGGTGTCACCGGAGCCCGCCTGGCTGAGCTGCTCCGCCGGGATCCATCCCGGGTAGCCGCGCCGGTCGCGTGCGCCGGGCTGCTGGAGCGCGACCACCCGGACCCAGCCGTCGTCGCGTACCTCGTCGACGCGGACCCGCTCACCCAGCAGAAGCTGGCTCAGCACACCGTCGCCGATCTGCTGCTCGGCCGACATCGACGCCACCCAGGAGGGGATGTCGGCGGTGCGCCCGAGCGCGCGGCTGTCAATCGGACGAACCGCGTCCGGTGTGGACCACAGTGTCGCGACGGCCACTCGCACCATCGCGTCGCTGCCTGCCCGCACCTCTCGCTGCCTGTCCGGTCGCACTCGCCCGCCCCCCGTCCGCACCGCCGACGGGGTCCCCACCCCTGTCAGCCAGGCTACGAAAGTCTTCGCCATCACTCAATCGCCTGCTGCAACTCTCCTTCATTCTGCCCACATGGCCGACCCCGTTCGCCCGACTGGACAGTCGTTCCAGCTCATGAGACCGAAACACGTTTCGGTGACAACCAGCCAGGCGGCCCGGTGCAACGCGAGGTCAGGGCAAGCTCATCCCCAGCCCCGGCGCGTCCGGAAGGATCACGGCGCCCGGCTCGTAGGTCAGCCCGCCCACTACCGGCGAGCTCGCCAGCCACCAGGCGGCGTCCAGGTCGGCGACGGCGGTGGTCCCGTAGGCCGCGACCAGGCTCGCGGCCGCGCCCACCCCGACCGGGCTCTCCATCATCGTGCCGACGATCGTGCCCATGTCGTGCGCCTCGGCCAGCGAGAGCAGGGTGCGGGCCGGGCCGAGCCCGCCGCACTTGGCCAGCTTGACGTTGACCATGTCCGCGGCCCGGTGGCGGATCACGGTGACCAGGTCGCGGATCCCGTACACCGACTCGTCGGCGAGGATCGGCACGTCCACCCGATCCGTGACCCAGCGCAGGCCCTCGATGTCGCGGTGGTGCACCGGCTGCTCGACGAGCTCCAGGTCGGCGCCAAGATCCTGGGCGGCGCGGATGATCCGGACCGCCTCCTTGGCGCCCCAGCCCTGGTTGGCGTCGAGCCGGATCCGCACTCCGGAGCCGGCCGCGGCCCGCACGTCGCGGATCCGGGCCAGGTCCGTCGCCGGGTCGGCGCCGACCTTGACCTTGAGCACCGTGAAACCCTCGGAGACCCG
Organism: Asanoa ishikariensis; assembly: GCF_900107455.1. Classification (GTDB taxonomy): domain Bacteria; phylum Actinomycetota; class Actinomycetes; order Mycobacteriales; family Micromonosporaceae; genus Asanoa; species Asanoa ishikariensis. The sequence continues at coordinate 2,874,168 of NZ_FNQB01000001.1, forward strand.
CGCCCGTGCGGCGTCGGCGACGCCGATCTCGTCGGCCGCGGTCAGCGTCACGTCGGTCGGCACCCGCAGGGCCGTGCCTCCGAGCAACCGCGCCAGGGGTACGCCGAGGCGGCGCGCGGCCAGGTCGTGCAGCGCGACGTCGACGGCCGCCTTGGCCGCCTCGTTGCCCGCGACGGCTCCGGCGGTCACCCGGGTGAGCGCGACGAGGTCGTCCGGGTCCCGACCGACCATCAGCGGCCGCAGGATGGACGCGACGCACGCCTCCGAGCCGGCCAGCGACGCCCCGGTCACCTGCCAGACCTGCGGCGCCTCGCCGAAGCCGGACAGGCCGTCGTGGTCGACGATCTCGACGATCAGCGTCTCCACCGACGTCGCCCGGCGCAGCGCCGTGACGAACGGCGTGTGCAGGGGGGCACGTACCCGATGGGTTCTGACATCCTCGATCGTCACGTAGGGCACCCTATCCGGAGGGGCTGAGAGTGACGGAAGGATCGTCCATGGCGGTGGAATGGTCGTTGTCGGGTGCGCCGAACGCCCGTGACCTCGGTGGATACGTCGGGGCGGGTGGGCGCCTGGTCCGGTCCGGCGCCCTGATCCGGGCCAGCGGGCTGGGCCGGCTGGTCGACGAGGACCTGCCGACGCTGGGCAAGCTGGACCTGTCGTGCGTGGTCGACCTGCGCAGCGCGCACGAGATCGAGGTGGCACCGCCGGACCGGCTGGCCGGCGAGACGCGGGTCGTGCACATCCCGGTCCACGACCCCAGGCACCCGGTCTTCACGTACGTCTCGGCGGTGATGCTCGGTCATGACCTGTCCGCGTACGAGGCCCTGGCCCGCGAGGGCACCACCGGCGCGATGGAGGCGATCTACCGCTGGTTCGTCTCCGACCCGACCGCGATCGAGGCGTTTACCCGCGCCGTGCGGACCGTCGCCGAGTCGGACAACCTGCCCCTGCTGTTCCACTGCAGCGCGGGCAAGGACCGCACGGGCTGGCTGGCCGTGATCCTGCTGACCGCCCTCGGCGTCGACGCCGCGACGATCCGCGCGGACTACCTGCGCACCAACGACCTGGCCGACGGCGTCAACGAATCGATCATGGGTGCGATGCTCGTCCGCCGCCCTGGCCTGGACCTCGACGCGATCCGCCCCGTCCTGGAAGCGCGCGAGAACTACCTCGATGCCGCGTACGACGAGGTCGCCCGCCGGCACGGCGACATGGACACCTACCTGCGCGACGCCCTCGGCATCGACGACGCCCTCAAGGCCGAGCTGCGGGAACGCCTGCTCGACTAGCGCGCTCGCCAGGCGGCGGCCGACACCGCGGCGACCAGGGCGCAGGCCTCCTCGTCGGGCAGGGTCGTCGTGGTGCAGACCACCACCGTGTACGGGGGAGCGTCTCCCGGGAAGACCATGCCGGCCCCGTGCCGTACGCCGGTGATCCAGCCGTTCTTGTGTGCCACCCGGGTGCCTTCCGGCAGGCCGGCGACCAGGTCGTCGCGGTGCTCGTTGGCCTCCAGCAGCGCGAGCACCTCGCGCCGGGCCCCGGGCGGGACCAGGTCGCCGGCCACCACCGCGCCGAACAGCGCCGCCAGGTCGCCGGCGGTGACCCGGTTGTCGATGCCGGCGAGCCGGGCCGCCGCGTCCTCGATGCCGCGGGCGGTGACGCTGTGGGTGGCGCCGGCCAGCCGCCACACCTCGTTCACCGCCGGCAGGCCGACGGCGCCGACGCAGAGGTTGGTGGCCAGGTTGCCGGACCGGACGATCATCTGGCGGGCCAGGGCGCGCAGGGTGCTGGTGCCGCCCAGTAGCGCCCACGTGGCGGTGTCGCTGTCCTCGGCCGGGTCGTTGGCAAAGGGCTCCGCGCCCGGCAGCGCCGACTCGTGTCTGTTGTGGACAACCACCGGCGCGTCGAGGTCGAGCCCCGCACGGTGCAGGGCGACCAGCACGCCCACCTTCATCGTGCTCGCGGCGTAGTGCGTCGCATCGGCCAGCCGTGCGTAGACCGGCGGCCCGCCGACCGGCCCGACCCAGGCGGCGGCGGTGCCCGGCGCGGCGGCCAGCGCCTCGTCGACCTCGTCCCAGCTCTTCATCGGGTCCGACGATAGTGTGCGCTCTCCGCGAACATCGGCCCACCCGCCCGGCCACGGGGTTAGCGTGCCGGGATGACGGCCCCTCCCGCGTACGACGCCCACGCCGACTGGTACGAGGACTACACCGCCATCGCCTCGTCCTATATGGACCGGGTGCGCGTGCATCTCGCCGACCTGCTCGGTCCGGGCTCCGGGAGCTGCCTCGACCTCTGCTGCGGCGGGGGTGCGCACGCCGCGACGATCCGTGGGCTCGGCTGGACGCCGGTCGGAGTCGACCTGTCCCAGGGACAGCTCCGCTGGGCGAAGGGACGGCTCCCGGCCGTGGCCGGGGACGCGACCCGGCTGCCGCTGCGCGACGGGAGCGTGCCGGCCGTCGCCTGCGTGCTGGCCCACACGGACCTGCCCGACTACGCGGCGGTGCTGCGTGAGGCGGCCCGGGTGCTGGTGCCCGGCGGCCGGCTGGTGCACGTCGGGGTGCACCCCTGTTTCGTGGGTGCGTTCGCGGACCGCTCCGACGCCGACCTGATCACGATCAACACGCGTTACGCCGAGACGGCGCGCACCTTCGACGCCTGGGCGCCGCACGGCGTGCGGGCCCGGGTCGGCGCCTGGCACGTGCCGCTGGCCGACCTGCTCAACGCCGTCGTCGACGCCGGGCTGCGGATCGACCGGGTGGCCGAGTCGAGCCCGAACGGGATCGCCGACACCTTCGCGTTCCGGGCCGTGCGGGTCAGAAGCTGAGGCACTCGCAGTTGGTCATCAGCGAGCGGACGTTGTCGACGTAACGCGGGTTGGGGATCACCAGGCCGTCGGGGGTGTCGACCGCTCCCGGCCCGAAGTTGTAGGCGGCGATCACCGCGTTGAGCAGGCACAGGTCCGAGTGGCTGGCACAGTCGGCGGCGTCGACCGAGTAGTCGCTCTCGAAGTAGGCGTCGCCGAAGTATTTGATCAGCCAGGCCAGGTAGTTGGCGCCGAGCTGGGCGTTGTCGCGGTAGGCCTTGATGTCGTAGCTCTTGTCGAACCGCTGGTTGACGAAGGCAGCGGTGTCCGCCATGACCTGCATCAGGCCGATGCCGCCGTCGCAGGCGATGATGTTGGACTGCCAGCCGCTCTCCTGCCAGGCGGTGGCCTTCACCAGGTTGAGCGGCACCTTGATGCTCGGCGCGCTGGTCGGCCAGTAGGTGATCGCCGCGGCGTCGGTCAGCGCGATCTTGACGTTGGCCTGGCTGGCCCGGGCACCCTCGTAGCGGGGCCGGGTGCAGCCTGCCTGGTTCGGCGGCGGCTTCGGCGGGAGCTTCTCCGTCGTCGGGCGGCGGGGCGGGCTCTTCTTGGTGCCGGTGGGCCGGGGGCGTGGCGACGGCGGGACCTTCGTGGGCAGCGCGGCGGGCGCGGCACCGAGGCCCGTGGCGGACTTCGGCTCGGCGTCCTCGGCGTAGTCGTCCCAGGTGTTGGCGCCCTCGTCGGTCGTGGTCGTCGACGCCGCGTTCTCGACACCGCCGCCGGTCTTCTTCGCCGGGCCGTCACCCTGCGCACCGCAACCGGTCGCCACCAGCGCCAGAGCCACCGCACAGACCGCGATCGAAAGACGACGTGACCGTCGCATCGCACCTCCCCGTGACGGGGGGACGCTATCAGCCGGAGTGGCTTCCTACCGCCCCGGTTGCGCGGCCTGGGGTGCGGGGGCCAGCCCGCCACCGTCGGTTTCGGACAGCACAGGCGCCTCCTCGGCGACCGGACCCTCAACGTACGCCGCCGGCTCCTCGGTCGTCCCGTCGTCGCGGCTGGCGAAGGCCACCATGAAGAAGACGGTCCACATCACGCCGAGCAGCACCGAGGTGGCCGTCTCGCTGGCCACGCTCCAACCGAGATAGAGGCGGGCGCCGCTGAGGCTCGCGATCGCCGCGGCGGCCACCGTCCAGAGCGCCACGCGCAGCGGCCAGTGCCGGCGCCGGGACAGCAGCCAGGCCAGCGTGCAGAAGCCGGCGGTGATCACCGCGTTCTGGCTCGGGAACAGGCCCGACACCGAGGAACTGGCCGGGGTCAGGTCGCCGGCCCGGGTCAGGTCGGAGATCACCGCGAGCAGCACCAGCGGCACGAACGCGCCGGCCGTGGTGACGACGGTGACCAGGTCACTGCGCAGGGACCGGTGTCGCCAGGCCAGCACGACCGCGACGAGCGCGACCACCAGGATCAGCCAGGAGCCGCGCAGGATGCCGAGGGTCTCGCGGGCGGCGTCGACGGCCGGATCGGTGCGGCGCAGCGCGAACCAGCCGGCGATGTTGTCGTCGACCACGCTCAGGCCACTCTGGTCGACGGCCCACTTCATCACGAACGCGAGCCCGAAGCCGATGCCGAAGAGCAGGGCGACCCCGGCGACCAGGTTGGCCAGCAGCGCCCAGCCCCGGCCGAGCCGCATCGTGAGCAGGAAGAACAGCACCCCGAAGCGCTGGTTGACCCAGCGCAGCGGCGGCAGCGCGCCGGCCCTGGCGACCAGCGCCCGGAAGGGGTCGGGGTTGCGGCCGAGCCAGCGGCCGGCCAGGACGATCACGACGATCGTCAGGAGCAGGATCACCACGGCGCCGGTGGCCTTGCCCAGGTATTCGGAGACCGTCTCGTATGACTCGCCGGCCACGTAGCCGACCAGCACCGACGCGCTGGCGAAGAGCAGGACGCCAGGCGCGTTCCAGGAAACGAACCGGCGGTACGGCATGCCGGCGGCACCGGCGAGCCGGGGCACCAGCGTGCGGCCGAACGCTACGAACCTGGCACCTAGGACGCCGCGCCCGCCGAGGCGGTGCAGCATGCCCTCGGCCTTGGCCCAGCGCTCGGCACCGACCCGCTCGCCCCAGCGCCCCTCGCGCAGCCGGGTGCCGTAGCGCCGTCCGGCCCGGAAGGCCAGCGAGTCACCGAGCAGCCCCGCGACCACCATCAGCCCCAGCGTCACCCGCAGGTCGAGCGTGCCCGTGAAAGATAGAAATCCGACGAGCAGCAGCGTCGCCTCGGCTGGGAACACCAGCCCGAGCAGCACTGCGGTCTCGCCCGCGATCAATGTGAAGGCGATCACGTAGATGACGACTGGCGGCAGATCCGCCAGCCGTGTCAGTAGATCGACCATTGCGTCCCCCGGCCCACCGGTCCAGCATGCCAGCGCGGGATGTCGGAAAATAGCGGATAACCAGAGATCCGGGCCACCTCCGGGATACCCCGACGGGGTCGCCTCGCGCGCACCCGGGAGGATGGAGGCATGCCGACCCGTTCCGATCTCCGCAACGTCGCCATCGTGGCCCACGTCGACCACGGCAAGACAACTCTTGTCGACGCGATGCTGCGCCAGGGCGGCCAGTTCCATGCCCGCAACGAGCTCACCACCGACCGCATGATGGACTCGATGGATCTTGAGCGCGAGAAGGGCATCACCATTCTCGCCAAGAACACCGCCATCACGTACGCGCCCGCGGACGGCGAACCGGTGGTCATCAACATCATCGACACCCCTGGCCACGCCGACTTCGGCGGCGAGGTCGAGCGCGGCCTGACCATGGTCGACGGCGTCGTCCTGCTGGTGGACGCCAGCGAGGGCCCGCTGCCCCAGACCCGGTTCGTGCTGCGCAAGGCGCTCAAGGCCCGCCTGCCGATCATCCTGGTGATCAACAAGGTGGACCGGCCGGACGCCCGCATCAAAGAGGTCGTCGACGACACGTACGAGCTGTTCCTCGACCTCGACGCCGACGACAGCCAGATCGACTTCCCGATCGTGTACGCCTGCGCCCGCGACGGCATCGCCTCGCTGGGCCAGCCCGTCGACGGCACGGTGCCGACCGACAGCGACTCGCTGGAGCCGCTCTTCCAGACCCTGCTGGACACCATCCCGGCACCGTCGTACGAGGAGGGCGCGCCCCTCCAGGCGCACGTGACCAACCTCGACGCGTCGCCGTTCCTCGGCCGCCTGGCCCTGTGCCGGGTCCGCGAGGGCACGATCCGCAAGGGTCAGACGGTCACCTGGTGCAAGATCGACGGCACCACCGAGCGGGTCCGGATCTCCGAGCTGCTGATGACCGAGGGCCTGGAGCGCAAGCCGGCCGAGTCCGCCGGCCCCGGCGACATCATGGCCGTCGCGGGCATCCCGGAGATCATGATCGGCGAGACCCTGGCCGACGCCGACGACCCCCGCCCGCTGCCGCTGATCACCGTCGACGAGCCGGCGATCTCCATGACCATCGGCACCAACACCTCGCCGCTGGTCGGCCGGGTCAAGGGCGCCAAGGTCACGGCCCGGATGGTCAAGGACCGCCTCGACCGTGAGCTGATCGGCAACGTCTCGCTGCGCGTGCTGCCCACCGACCGCCCCGACGCGTGGGAGGTCCAGGGCCGAGGCGAGCTGGCGCTGGCGATCCTGGTCGAGCAGATGCGCCGCGAGAGCTACGAGCTCACCGTCGGCAAGCCGCAGGTGGTCACCCGGGAGATCGACGGCAAGACCTGCGAGCCGGTCGAGCGGCTGACCATCGACGCCCCGGAGGAATACCTGGGTGCGATCACTCAGCTCCTGGCGACCCGCAAGGGCCGGATGGAGCAGTTGGTCAACCACGGCACAGGCTGGATCCGGATGGAGTGGCTGGTCCCGGCCCGCGGCCTGATCGGCTTCCGCACGGAGTTCCTCACCGACACCCGCGGCACGGGCATCCTGCACCACGTGTTCGAGAGCTACGAGCCGTGGTTCGGGGAGCTGCGTACCCGGGGCAACGGATCCCTGGTCGCGGACCGGTCCGGTGCGGTGACCGGGTTCGCGATGATCAACATCCAGGAGCGCGGCTCGCTGTTCGTCGAGCCGGGCACCGAGGTGTACGAGGGCATGATCGTCGGCGAGAACTCCCGCGCGGACGACATGGACGTCAACATCACCAAGGAGAAGAAGCTCACCAACATGCGGGCGTCCACCTCGGACGAGACCGAGAAGGTCATCCCGCCGCGGAAGCTCTCCCTGGAGCAGGCCCTCGAGTTCTGCCGCGAGGACGAGTGCGTCGAGGTCACCCCGACCTCCGTGCGCATCCGCAAGGTCGTTCTGGACCAGACCATCCGTGGCCGGGCCGCCGCCCGCCGCAAGCACGCCGGCTGACCGTTCGCTGCAGAGGGGCCGCCTGGTCGATGTTCGACCGTGCGGCCCCTTCACAGTGGAGGGTGATCGTTCCATCATGGCTCGGGGAACCGAGTAAGGGGCGAGATGGCGGATCTGTCGTACGACGTCATTGTGGTGGGTGCGCGCTGCGCGGGGTCGCCGTTGGCGATGCTGCTGGCCCGGCAGGGCCACCGGGTGCTGCTGGTGGACCGCGCGACCTTCCCCAGCGACACGGTGTCCACGCACGTCATCCACCCGCCGGGCGTGGCCGCGCTGCGTCGGTGGGGGCTGCTCGACGAGGTCGTGGCGACCGGTTGCCCGCCCGTGGGCCGCTACTCGTTCGACTTCGGGCCGATCGCGTTGGCCGGGGCGCCGGGCGATGAGGGCTCGCCCTACGCGTACGCGCCGCGCCGCCAACTCCTCGACAAGATCCTGGTGGATGCCGCGGTGGCCGCCGGCGTCGAGGTCCGCGAGGGGTTCACCGTCGACGAGGTGCTGGTCGACGACGGCCAGGTGACCGGGATCCGGGGCCACGACCACGGCGGTGCGTCCGTTGTGGAGCGTGCCCGCGTGGTGGTCGGCGCCGACGGCCGCAACTCGGTGGTCGCCAAGACGATGGCGCCGGCGGTCTACGAGGACCGGCCCGCGCTGACCGTCGGCTACTACTCCTACTGGAGCAACCTGCCCACCGACACGTTCGAGGCCTACAGCCGGCCGGGCCGCGGTTGGGCCGTGTGCCCCACGAACGACGACCTGACGCTGGTCATCGGTGGCTGGCCCCACGCGGAGCTCGCCGACCACCGCAACGACGTCGAGGCCGAGCTGATGGCCACGTTCGAGACCTCGCCCGCGTTCGCCGAGCGGATCCGTGACGCCAAGCGCGAGGAGCGGATCGTCGGCACGTCGGTGCCGAACTACTTCCGGCTGCCGTACGGCCCGGGTTGGGCCCTGGTCGGCGACGCCGGCTACAGCCGCGACTTCATCACCGCGCAGGGCATCACCGACGCGTTCCTGGACGCCGAGGGCCTGGCCGTGGCACTGGAGGCGGCGCTGGCCGGCACGGAGGCCTACGACTCGGCGCTGGCCGGCTACCACTCCGCCCGGGACACCCGCGCGATGCCGGTCTATCAGATGACGCTGCAGATCGCCTCGTTGCAGCCGCCGGACGAGCAGATGGTCCAGCTCGTGTCGGCGATGGCCGGCAACCAGGACGCGATGGACGCCTTCGCCCGCCTCAACTCCGGTGTCACCTCACCCGTGGAGTTCTTCGCACCGGAGAACATCGGCAAGCTCGTCGGCCACCCCGGGCCTTAACCGGAGGCGAGCTCGAGCACGTCGTCCAGGGCGAGGCTGGCGCCCCGAGCGGTCAACCGGCGGTACGGCTCGTCGCCCAGGCGGCTCCGCAGGCGCTCGGCGGTCTCGGCGTGGGCTTCCTGGTCGATGCCCCAGACGTCGCTGCCCAGCGTGCCGCGTACGCCCAGGCCGGCACCGAACAGCGTCGCGGCCCGGTCGGTGTCGCCGGAACGCTCGGCTACCGCGGCGAGGGCGTCCAGTGCCCGCGGGATGGTTTCGCGGCTGCCGAACGTCACGGCCCGCCGCAGCGCGTCGCCGAGCTCCTTTCCGGCCACCGCGAGGTCGCCCTGGCGCAGGTGTGCCCACCCGAGTGCGACCAGGCCGTTGCTGACCAGCACGTCGTCCTCCAGCTCGAGCGCGCGCCGCCCGCTCTCCTCGAGCGGGGGGATCGCGTCGGCCTCGTGGCGCATGGTCACCCGTGCCGAGCCCAGCGCGCACAGCGCGAACATCAGCCACCATGGCTCGGCCAGCCGGCGGAAGGTGTCGACGGCAGCGGAGAGCTGGCGCTCGCCGCCGTCCGGGTCGGTCGGAACGCGCATGAGGCCCAACGCGACCGACGCCGTCGCCGCCTCGCGTTCGGCGCCCTGTGCGACGAATCGCTCGCGCGCCGGCGGCAACACCTCGGAGGCCCGGTCGTAGTCGGCGCGCAGGAACGCCATCATGCCGAGCACCAGTTGGGCGTACGCGCGGGTGTCGCCGGTGAGGGACGACGCCAGAGCCCGGTCCATCGCGTCCTCGACGTCGCTGGCGAGCCCCTGGGTGAACAGCACCGGCCAGATCGCCAGACCCATCCGTACCGTCGAGTCGGTGTCGTCGGTGGAGAGGAACCACTCCAGCGCCGCGCGGAAGTTGTCGTGGTCGGCGACGCACTGCTGCACGAGGGGCCGGATCCGGGGATGGTCGGCGACCGCCGCACCGACGTCGAGGGTCTGCTGCCGGAAGTACTCGGCGTGCCGCTGGCGCAGTTGGTCGGCCTCGCCCGCGTCCGTCAGGCGGCCGGTCGCGAACTCCCGGACGACCTGGAGCATGGCGAACCGGGGCTCGCCGTGGATCGAGTGGTCGGGCCGCAGCAACGCCTTGTCCACAAGGGACGAGATGCCGTCGAAGACGGGCGCGTCGAGGTCGGCGCCGCAGATCGTCTCCGCGGCCTCCAGCCGAAAGCTCCCCGCGAACACCCCGAGGCGGGTGAACAGAAGCTGGTCGGCCCGGTCGAGCAGGTCGTAGCTCCAGGCGATGGTGGAGTGCAGCGTGCGCTGCCGCGAGGGCAGGTCACGGGCTCCGGGCGCGAACATGTCGAAGCTGCGGTCGAGGCGCGCCAGCAGGTCGTCGAGCTCCAGCATCCTGGTCCGCGGCGCGGCCAGCTCGATGGCGAGCGGGAGGCCGTCGAGGCGCCGGCAGATGTCGGAGATCGTGCGCACCTCGGCGTCGTCCAGGCGTAGGTGCGCGCCGGCAGCGGCAGCCCGGTCGGCGAACAGCTCGACCGCCTCGGAGTGCTTCGCGTGGTCGGTGCTGTCGGACCAGTCGGGCACGCCGAGGGACGGCACCTCGAAAACGTGCTCACCGCTGAGGTGCAACGGCTCCCGGCTGGTCACCAGCACGGTCAGGCGGGAAGTGCGGGTGACCAGCTCGGCGATCACGGGAGCCACGTCGACGACGTGTTCGAAGCTGTCGAGCAGGAGCAGGATCCGGTGCGCGTCCACGGAGCCGACGAGCGCGTCGACCAGAGACAGGCCGGGTGTCTCGGGGACGCCGAGGGCGGCGGCGATCGCCGGTGGCACCTGCGGTGCCGAGGAGAGCTGGTCGAGGTCGACCGTCGCGACGGACTCGAACTCCGGCGCGACCGACGCCGCGAGCTCCACGGCCAGCCGGGTCTTGCCGATGCCTCCGGGCCCGACCAGCGTGACCAGTCGGGTCCGCGGGTCGGTCGACAGCGCCCGCAGGGTGTCCAGCTCCCGTCGGCGCCCGACGAACGTGTTCGTGGCCCGCAGGCGGCGCAGGTCGTCGTCCGGGACCCGATCGGCGGGCGCGGCCGGCTCGGCGGGACTCGTGGCGCCGAACCGCTCGCTCAGGAGCAGCGCGAGGTCGCCACCGATGAGCGCGACCAGTTCCTTGGGGTGGCGGAACGTGCGGTAGGAGACACCGCTGCCGGCCACCCGCTTCAGCAGCTCGGCCAGTCTGGGCTCGCGGTTGGGCGCCGGTCGTTGCACGTACACCAGTTGGGGTTTGCCGTTCGCGGAGAGGAACTCGTCCTCGAGCCCGGACACGGTGCGCCCCGGCTCGATGGTGCCGTAGCTCTCGCCGTAGACGGCCACGAACACATCGCTCTGCGACAGGTAGGCCAGGTAGAGGTCCCGGGGCGGGTAGGGGCGGGCGCCCAGCTCGAACATCACCGGGGTGAGGTGGAGCTGCTCGATGGCGCGGCGCGCGGCGACGCGTGCGTCCGCCAGCTCGTTCATCGTGGAGCTGACAAAGACCCGAAGCCGCTGGTCGGGCGTGCGGATCTCGGTCATCGTGGGCCGCCTCCAACTTTCGAGCCTAATCGCCGTCGGTCCCGGGCGTCCCGGATCAGCGTCAGGACGATGACGAGCAGGCCGAGCAGGGCGACGATGGCGTTCGCACCGGTGACGTACGCGGCTTCCCAGGCGGTGGCGTGTTGCAGGTGCGCCAGGTGGAAGAAGAAGTGCGGTATGGCGAAGACCGAGAACGCCGCGGCCGCCGGGATGGTGAACACGCTCGGGAAAGACCTGGTTCCAGAACCCGACGAGCAACTCGTCGAGGAAAAGGATGGCCAGCGCGATCCGGATCAGTGTGGTCACCACCGCGTCCCTTCTCGGCGCGGCCGAAACGCCGCAAATCACTCTAAGCGCGACGGGAAAAGGTGGAGCGCCGGGACGGGCGCCGTGTCACGATGCTCCGCATGTCCGCACGCGCGCTGAGCTTCGGGACCGTCGCGGAGGCCTATGAGCGGTTCCGGCCCGGCTATCCCGACGCGCTCCACGACCTGGTCCTGGCCTACGCGGGCCAGCCGCTCCGGACCGCCCTCGAGATCGGCGCCGGGACGGGCAAGGCGACCAGGCTGTTCGCGGCCCACGGGATCGCGGTCACCGCGACCGAGCCGGACGAGGCCATGCTCGCCGAGCTGTCCCGCCACGTGCCGGCCACCGTCACCCCCGTGCGGGCCGCGTTCGAGGACCTGCAACCGGGTGAGAGCTATGACCTGGTCTACGCGGCGGCCGCACTCCACTGGACGAACCCGGAGGGGCGGCCCGAGAAGGTGGCCGCGCTGCTGAAGCCCGGCGGCGTCTTCAGCTCGTTCGGCGGGCCGTTCCAACTCACCGACCCCGCCGTCGCGGAAGCCGTGCACGCGGCCCGGGCGCCGTTCCTGGAGACCGACGAGATCCCGTCGCCGGACGGGACACCGCCCGAGCACGAGATGCAGTGGCCGGGCACCGAGCTCCGGGCCTCAGCACTCTTCACCGACGTCCGGCAGTGCATTGTGGAGCGCCGCCTGACCGTGAGCGCGCGCGACTACGTCGGCCATCTTTCGACCGTGTCGGCCTATCTGGAGCTGCCGGCCGCGGTGCGGGAACAGGTCTTCGACCAGATCCTGCGGGTCCTGCCCGAAACGGTGGAGCTGACCGCCGACATCTGGGTCCATCTCGCACGCCGGAGTTCGCATAACATGGCGCGATGACCGACGAGGCGTTGGCGCACCTGCACTCGGACCGGCCGCATCCGGCACGGGTCTACGACTATCTGCTGGGCGGCAAGGACAACTTCGAAGCCGACCGGGCCGCCGCCGCGCAGGGTCTGCGGGCCAACCCCCACAGCCGGATCCCACCCCGGGAGAACCGCGCCTTCCTGCGCCGGGTCGTGCGCCATCTCGCGGCCGAGGCCGGCATCCGGCAGTTCCTCGACATCGGCACCGGCATCCCGACCTCGCCGAACGTGCACGAGGTCGCCCAGTCCGTGACGCCGGAGGCCCGGGTCGTCTACGTCGACAACGACCCGATGGTGCTCGTGCACGCCCGCGCGCTGCTGACCAGCGGCTCGCGGGGTCGCACCGAATACCTCGACGCGGACCTGCGGGACGTCGACGCCCTGCTCGCCTCGCCGGCGTTGCGCGCGACCATCGACCTGGACCAGCCGGTCGGCCTGCTGCTCATCGCGATCATGCACTTCGTCGGTGACGACGACGACCCGTACGGCGTCGTGCAGCGGCTCCTCGACGCGTTGCCCTCGGGCAGCTACCTGGCGTTGTCCCACCTCACCGGCGACTTCGACCCGGGCGCCTGGGAAGGCGTGGCGGCGGTCTACCGGCGCAGCGGCGTGACGATGCAGGTGCGGTCGAAGCCGGACATCGAGCGGTTCTTCACCGGCCTCGACGTCGTCGACCCGGGTGTGCGGGTGCTGCCCGCCTGGCGCCCGGACGCCGACGCGGGCGAGCCGCCGACCGACACCCAGGTGTCCGTCTACGGCGGGCTCGCCCGAAAGCCGTAAGGCGAGGCTAGGCCGGCGGAGCGGCGGCCGCCTCGTGGGTGACCGCGGCCGGCACGGCCTGGGGCACGACCCGGTGTGCGGTCGCCAGCACCGAGGCCACCACGAGGCTGGCCGTGCCCGCGATGCCCAGCGCCCCGCCGCCGTACGCGGCCAGCAACCGGCTCCGGCTCAGGTCGTCGATCGGCGTCGCGCGCACCTGGTCGGTCAGCGCCAGGGCACCGGCGGCGCCGGCCAGCAGCACGAGGCCGCCAAGGGCGAGGACCAGCAGGGCGATCCGGTTCCCGGGACCGTAGACGACGTCGCCGTGCTGGCGCTGCGCCACCACGATGAACAGGCTCGCCACGCAGGACCAGACGCCGACGACCAGCAACGCGGCCACCACGTCGCTGGGCCGGTGCCAGCCGGCCGACAGCGTCGCGACCCCGACGGCGGCGGCCACCAGGGCGCCGAGCACCGCGCCGACCCCGCGCAGCCGGGCCGGCAGCACCAGCAGGAGCCCGACAGCCACGGCCGCGGCGATCGTCGTGTGCCCGCTCGGCAGGCTGTTGCCGGCCGCCGCCCGCTCCACGTCGACGCCGAGCTCCGGGCGCAGGAGGAGTCGTTTGAGCACCTGGGTCGTCACGTTCGCGCCGACGATGAGCAGGATCGTGCCGGCGGCCAGCGCGACCCGCCGCCGGATCAGGGCGATGAAGCCGACGGAGGCCGTGGCGGCGAGCAGCGACACCACCGACACGGTGTTGAGAATCGTGTCGACCACGCCGCCGATCCGGGCCTGCCCGATCCAGTTGCCGCCCAGCGCCACGCTGTCCAGCAGTTGTCCGTGTTCCGAGAGAACGAAGAACCGGACGACCGCCACCAGCGCGGCGACCTCGGCGGCCGCCAGCACCAGGAACCAGAGGCCAAGCCCGATCGGCCACCTACGCATGCGCAGCAACCTAGCCCACGCGCGGTTCAGGGCGATCGGGACCCGGCAGTACGGGCGTGGGCGCCGACGGGTCGGGCCGGCAGCCCGTCGAGGATCTCGTCGAGGCGCTTGATCATCGGGTCGTCGGCGTCGGCGACGTAGTCGGCCGGTGTCGTCCGGTCGCGGCCCGGCGGGATGCGCAGCAGCCGCAGGAGCAATGTCAGCACAGTCGTGACGAGCAGGTTGACCGCCAGCGCGACGACTCCGACGTAGACGGTCATGCCCGTGTCGCCGACCGGCATGCTCGAGCCGCCGAAGTGCGCCTTGACCACCACGCCGCCGGCGCCGATCTGCTGGATGTCCCAGAGCAGCGCCAAGCTGGTGACCAACCCCGTGACGAGGCCCGCGACCAGGGCCCGCCAGTCGAACCAGCCCGTCGCGAGCCCGATGAACACCGCCGGGATGGTCTGCAGGATGATCACCCCGCCGATGAGCTGGAGGTCGACGGCGTACGACGGTTGCATGACCAGGATGACGGCGAGCGCGCCGAACTTGACGACCAGCGACGCCCAGCGGCTCACCCGGGCCTCCTCGGGCGGTGTCGCGGCCGGACGCAGGTACGTCCGGTAGATCGAACGGGTGAACGCGTTGGCGGCCGAGATGGACATGACCGCCGCCGGGATGAGGGCCGCCACCCCGAGCGCCGCGTACGCGATCCCGGCCGACCAACCCGGGAAGAGCTTCTGGAACATCTGCGGCATGACCGTGTTGAGGTCGCCGTCCAGCGGCCTGATCCCCTCGGTCAGCGCGAAGAAGCCGAGCAGCGCCATCAGCCCGAGGACGAGACAGTAGATCGGGGAGGCGGCGATGTTGCGTCGTACCGTCGAACGGTCCTTGGCCGAGAGCATGCCGGTCACGGCGTGGGGGTACGCGAAGACCGACAGCGCCGAGCCCAGCACCAAGGTGACGAAGCCGAGCTGGCCCGTCGGGTTCAGGATCAGCCCGTCGTTCGGCGACGGTGTCGTCGCGAAGTAGCCGCCCGCCTTCCGGAAGATCTCGCCCCAGCCGCTGGACATGGTCACGACCAGCAGCGCGGAGAGCACGACCCAGGCCAGCAGGATGTCCTTGGCGATGGACAGCAGCGCGGGTGCCCGCAGGCCGGACCGGAAGGTGCTCAGCGAGACCATCGCGACGGCGATGAGCAGTGGCCATTCGCCGCTCACGCCGACCGTGCTGAACACGGCCTTCAGCGCCAGCAGTTGGACGGCCACGTACGGCATCGTCGCGATGATGCCGGTCAGCGCGACGAGCGCGCCCAGGCTGGTCGAGCCGAACCGGGCGCGGGCGAACTCGCCGGGGGTCAGCAGCCCGTGCCGGTGGGCCACGGACCAGATCCGGGCCGTGAAGATGAAGGCCAGGGGCGTCGTGATGATCGCGAACGGGACGGCGAAGAAGCCGATCGCGCCCACGCCGTACGTCAGCGCCGGCACCGCGACGAAGGTGTAGGCGGAGTACATGGTGCCGCCGAGCAGGAACCAGCTCACCCAGTTGCCGAACGCCCGGCCGCCGACGCCCCACTCCTCCAGGCTGTGGATGTCGTCCGGCCGGCGCCAACGGGCCGCCGCGAAGCCGAGCAGCAGCATGGCGCCCAGCAGTGTCAGGAAGACCGTTACTGCCATTCGTGCCGCCGCTCGCGGGTGGCCATGTGCACCACGGTGATGAGGACCATCGCGAGGACCGCGCACATGAGCTGGTACCAGTAGAAGAAGGGCAGGCCCCACACCGTCGGTTCGATCCGGTTGTACAGCGGCGTTAGCAACGGAGCCACCGCCGGCGGAACCAACAGCAGGTACCAGATCCGGTTCGCGCGAGCGCGTCGCGCCATCGGCTCCTCCTCGATGTCAACCGACGGGACGCGCTCGATCACAAACGGTGCGCACTGAGAAAGCAAAGACCAAATTCCACTGTCCCCATAGGCGCATCACATAGATCTATGCGGGTGCGCTCATCCGGTCGACCAGGAGACGGGCGGCCGGTGCCAACGCGCCCTTGCGGAACAGCAGGCCGTAGGTGATGTCGATCGGCGGATCGAGGCGTCGGACCACCGCACCGCACGCCGCCGCGTCCCGCGCGTAGCGGTCGGACACGAAGGCCGCGCCGGCTCCGGCCAGCACGAGCGGCACGATCGCCTCGCGGTGGGCGCTGCGCACCGCGGGGCGCATGACCACCTGGTGCGCGGCCAGGGTGGCGCGGATCGTCGCCCGGGCGGCGGTGAACTCCCGCAGGGTGTCCACGAGGGCCATGCCGGTGAGGGCGGCCAGCGGCAGCGGGTCGGGCAGGTTCCCCTCGGCCGGCGGCAGGATGAGGCTGACGTCGCGCGTGCCGAGCACGTGGCCGTGCAGGTCCGTGTGGCGCACCGGCAGGTAGGTCAGGCCGACGTCGCAGTGCCCGTCGACGAGGAGCCGGACGATGTCGTCCTCGTCCCTGGCCGCGAACAGCCGGACGGACAGGTCCGGACGGGCCTGCCGCAGGTCGCGCAGCACCTCGGTCAGCTCCACGGCGAGCATGTCGTGCACGGCGAGGTTGAGGACACCGACGGCCGGCACGTCCGGATCGTGTACGGCGGCCCGGGCGGCGGCCACGTCGTCGAGTACCTGTCGGGCGGGTTCGAGCAGCGCCTTGCCATCGGTGGTGAGGGTGAGCCCGCGGTGTCGCCGGTCGAACAGGACCACGCCGAGCTCGCGTTCCAGCGCGCGGATGGACTGGGACAACGACGGCTGCGCGATGTGCAGGGCCGCCGCGGCTCCGCTCACGCTGCCGTGCTCGACGACGGCCACGAAGTAGGCCAGGCGACGGAGGTCCACGCTCACCCGCGCACGTGGTCGACGAAGGCCTCGGCGATGGCGGTGAGCTCGGCGGGCCGGTGCACGAGGCCGTACGCCAGGTGCAGCGGCGGGTCGACGACCCGCACGACGGCCCCGCGTGCGGCGATGGCGGCCGCGGCCGCGTCGGGCAGGAACGCGGCGCCCACCCCGGCGAGCACCAGCGCCGCCGACAGGTCGCGCTGACCGTTCTCCACCACGACCCGGGGCCGGACGCCGCGCGTGTGCAGGGCCGCCTTGATCAGCCGCCGCTGACTGGAGCCGGGCGGCACACCGATGAGCGGCCCGTCGTCCAGGACGCTGAGCGGCACCCGTCGGTCGGGCAGCCGCGTACCCGGTGGGAAGGCCAGGACGAACGCGTGGCGACCGAGCTCGACCGTGTGGAGCTCGTCGACCGGCCCCGACAGATAGGCCAGGCCGAGCTCACTCGCTCCAGTGCGGACTCTGGTCAACACCGTGTCGTCGTCGCCCGCCAACCGGTCGGGCACCCGGTCGATGTGCACGAGGACGTCCGGATGCGCGGCGACGAAGGATCCGACGAGCTCCGCACCGGGATGGGTGGCCAGCGGCGCACCGGCGACGAGTTGGAGCACCGGCTGCTTGTGGCCGCCCACCGAGGCGCCCAGCCGCGCGATGTCGTGCATGAGCTGTCGGGCCGGGCCGACGAACCGGCTGCCCGCGCCGGAGGGCACGACACCCTGCGAGCCCCGGCGGAACAGGGTTACACCGAGCTCGCGTTCCAGGGCCTTGACCGACTGCGACACCGTCGGCTGCGCGAGACCGAGTGCGGCGGCGGCGCGACCGAATCCGCCGTGCTCGACCACCGCCAGGAAGTTGCGCACCTGACGCGGATCCATGGCGACCAGTGTTACGCCGGTGTGTCCCCGCACGGAAGGGCCGACCGGGTGCCGCCCCGCCGTCGCACGGCGGTGGCGGGGCGGCGGGTCGGTCACAGTCCCTTGAACCGGACGTCGCCGAGGCCGCAGAAGGTGCAGTCGGCGCTCAGGAAGTCGGTCGTTCGGCGGAAGGTCTCGCCGGCCAGGTGCCACCGCAGCCAGGCGGTGATGACGTGCTGGCCATTGCGGGTGGCCAGGATGTGGTCCGTGTCGTCGAGGACCGAGAACCACACGGGTACGTCGGTGTTGGTGTAGTCGCGTTCCAGGTTCGCCGTGGCGAAGTCCTCGTCACCGCCGATGTAGAGGGCCGGGTTGCGCAGGTTGTCCGGGCCGTTGCCGTCGAACGAGCCGCCGGCCACGTGGATGGTGGTCGTCAGGCGTGGCTCGTCGGCCACGTCGAACGTGCCGATCGACCCTCGGGAATGCCCGCCGAAGGCCACCGCGGACGTGTCGAGGTCCTGGTACAGCGGGCTGCTCTGGCTGGCGTTCTGGTCCTCCAGCCAGTCCAGGGCAGCGACCATGTAGGCGCCGCTGCTCGACGAGACCTCGCTGTAGACGACGAAACCGTGCGACGCCCACTGGCGCAGCATGTCGGAGTATTCGGCGGGACCGGACCCGGCGCCCGGACCCCAGACGAGGATCGGGTGGTCGACACCGTTCTGGCCGGCGTTCGTCGGATACACCAGCCACCCGTCGTCGTCCGGCCCGGCGGTCTGGTCGACGGTCACCGCGTACGGCCCGGGCCGGGTGACGTCGGTGACCCGCGGCAGCGAACCGCCGCCGGGCGGGTCCGGGTCGTCACCGTCCTGGGCGACGACGAGCACGTTGTCGACGGTCAGGGTCTCCAGGACGCTGCTGGCGGTGAGCGAGAAGCGCAGGCGCAGGTTCCGTCCGTCAACCGCCGAGGGCAGGTCGAACGACGCGGCACCCGTCGCGGTCCGTGCGGACTCCAACGTGGTGAACGAGCCGCCGTCGAGGGAGTAGGCCGCGGTGAACGACTCACCAAGATCCAGACCGGAGGCCGCCCGGGTGTACGAGACTGTCACGTCGCCGTACCCGGTCAGGTCGATGGCCCTGGAGGTGATGGCCGACGACGATCCGCGCAGCCGGGCGCCGTAGCTGCCGGTCGTGACGGAGCCGGACGCGGTGAAGGTGCCGAGCCCGCCGGAGAAGGCTTCGCTGTAGACCGTGGTCGCCGCCGCGGCCGGGGTCGCGAGGACCCCGGCCGCGGCCACCGTCGCCACGGTGAGCACCGCCGCCCTGAATATTCGGGTCCGAGACATGTCGAGGATCCCTTCCGCCACCGATGAGATTCGTAGCCATCGATTCAAGCGGGATTCTCGAAGGTGCGGATCGGCGAAATCACCGGTCAGCCGAAGACGTCGATCGTGTGCATCTCATCGGCACTCGCGGTCGCGATTCGAGGTCGAGTCGGCCCTCGAAGGCGTAGACCTCGTCGCCGGGAGGTGCTGCGCTCCGGGGCATACGTGCTTTGGCATGTACGCACGCGTCCGAACATGTACGACCCGAACGGACACCACCCCGTCGCCTACCGCGTGCTGGCGTACGCGGGTGCGTGGTCGAGGTCGACGATGTCGCGGCCCAGGGGCCAGAACGCGACCGGGACGAGCTTGAAGTTGGCGATGCCGAACGGAATCCCGATGATCGTGACGCACTGCGCGACACCGGCGACGATGTGGGTGAGCGCCAGCCACCAGCCGGCGACGACGACCCACACGATGTTCGCGAGACCGGTGGCCACGCCGGCCTCGGGCTTGCTGACGACCGTGCGCCCGAAGGGCCACAACGAGTACGCGGCGAGCCGCAGCGCCGCGACCCCGAACGGGATCGTGATGACCAGCGCGAAACAGATGAGCGCGGCGACGCCGTACCCGATGGCGAGCAGAAACCCACTCCCGAAGATGAACCAGAGGACATTGAGGATCAACCGCATACCCTCAGCATGACCGACGCCCGCCACGTGACGACGTCAGCCGGGGTGGTCGCGGTGGGGCGGCGTACGTCATGATCGGCGCCATGTCTGAGCATGAGCTCGCTGGGGTGTGGCGTCGGGTCGTCCGGGGTGACAGCAAGTCGTGGGTCGTGTTCGCGCACGGAACGTGTGTCGTGCTGCCGGCACCCGGCGCGGCGGACGACCTGGCCCAGCGGGCGACGGACATCCTCCGGGAGTACGGACCCGTGCACGCCGGCTCGCCAGCGGGCGACTTCGGCACCATCACCTTGGATCCGGGGCCGGGCTGGGTTGTCTGGGGCCACCACAACGACGTGCTCACCTACGTCGGTCCGGACGAGGTCACCGACGGCACCGACCTGGTCGTGGGTCTGCACGGCCGCAGCAAGCGCGACCGCGACGGCCACGACCTCGCCGTCGTCCACGTGGAGGACAAGCGCGGGTGACCACCGGCTACAGCGAACTACGCGCCGACCACGACGCCATCTGGGGCCGGTTCTACGCCGACTTCGGCTTCCGGCCCCACACGAAGCGGTTTCCCGGGATCACGGAACCGGCGCCGTCGGTCACCTGGTCGTTCGCGGCGCTCGACGACGATCCCGGCTACTCGCGGTTGGATCGGTTTACCGACATCCTGCATGCCGCGTTGACGACTTTGGCCGGCGATGGTTCGGTGCTGTTCCTCGACTGGCAGCACACCGGCTACCGCGTCTGGCCGGGCCGCGCCGGGTTCGACTTCGACCGACCGGGATGGCTGCCGTCGCCGTTCCCCGACGGCGACTACTCCATCTACCTGGCTGAGGACTTCCGGTACGGCACGTTCGGCCATCCCTGGGAGGCGTCGCTCTGCGTCTTCGGCGCCGAGCTGCTCCAACTGATCGAGGCCGACCTGGACGAGGTTCTAGGCCCGCCGATCCGCCGCCGGGCGCATTAGGCCGGGTACGCGCATCCGCGTATCGCTAAGGCCGTAACCGCTCCGCACAGTTATGCCCACCGATCCCGCTGTGGGTTCGGCGTGCGAGGGGGGATGGTGCGTGAGACGCATGCGCAGAAGGGTGCGGTCGCTGTTGGCGGTCGCGCTGACGACGGTCGTGGGGGCGGCCGTCCTGGTTGCCCTGCCGGTCACACCGGCGGCGGCCAGCTACGGCTCGACCGTGACCGTGACGGCCAACGAGATGCACACGACGGAGTGTCTCGACCGGGTCTGGCTGGTCATCTGTGACACGCCGGAGCTGTTCGGCGTCGCGGTGATCACGCAGGACAACGGGCAGCAGGTGCGGTGTGAGATGGCGCTTCCTGCCGCCGGCGGGACCGACATCACCACGCCCAACACGGTCTGCAATGGACGGACGATCACCGGGGACTTCCGGGTCAACTTCGAGCTCTGGGAGGACGACTCCACCGAGGGTGGCAGTCGCGAACAGGCGGACCTCAACCCCGGCACCGCGAAGGACTGGGCTACGCAGAGCCTGATCGGTGGCCGCAACAACACCCATTCCTGGGCGACCAGCGGCGGTCCCTCCCGGGCCATCTTCACGGTCAGCGTGACGGCCCGGCCGACCACCATCACGCTGAACTCGCCGCCCACCGCGGGTGTGCCGCGCGACTTCGATCCGCGGCTCGGCGAGACCCTGACGATCAGCGGCTACCTGTCGGTGCCGTCGGCATTGCGGTTCGTCATCACCCCGCTGGCGACGGGCTCGGGGTTCGTGCACTACGAGGCGAACTTCTACGGCGGCAGCTTCAACATCACCTGGGACGGCCGCATGTCGGACGGGACCTACGCTGCCGTCGGTGCCTACGACATAACGGTCGTGGACCCGATGGACGCGAGCACGGCCCAGGTCGGTCATGCCCGGGTGATTCAGCGGGCCGGTGTCGGCTTCACCAACATGGCCAGCCAGCCGGCGTCGGGCTGGCAGTACCGCAGTGGGCCGATCGTGGTCAACGCGGTCGCGTCCGTCACCGGCACCTTCCGCATGGTGGTGTTCCGCGCCGGCGTGGAGGTCTTCCGCACCGGCGACCAGCGCAAGGCCGCCGGCCCGATCGGGTTCGCCTGGAACGGCCGCCATGCCGACGGAAGCTGGGCACTGCCCGGCTCGTACGTCTACACCTTGCAGGGCAACGCCGACGACGGGCGGCCCTTCCCACCGACCTCGCTCACGACGAACGCGGTCAACCCACCACCGGGCTTCGAGGTGTACGCGCTGGCCGAGCCGGGCGTACCCGCGGTCAACCCGCAGGCCGTGCCCGGCACCTCCATCCGCGCCAAGGTGGTGGCGGGCGACCACAACCCGCGGCCGGCGGGCCGGATCACCGTGGAGATGAGCCCGGCGGGCTGGATCTCGCGGCCTGTCGCCCTGGCACCCCGGGTGGTCAAGACCTGCGTGCAGACCGACGAGTGCCAGGCGGTCATCCCGTCCGACATCCTCGCCGGCGACGCCGTGGCCTACCGGATCACGGCGACCGAGGCCGAGGGCGTGCCGGACATGGCGACCGCGACGGCCGACTGGCGGATCACCGACCTGAACCCGCCCGAGCCGTCGCAAGGCCCCGAGGTGACCCTGGTGCCGCTGTGGCGGGCCAGCGTGCCCGCAGCGGTCAACAAGGACGGAAAGCTCACCACCAGACCCCTGAACCAGACCCTCGACGTGGCGTACGCGCCCGGCACGGGATACGACACCTCGACGTTGGCGGGCGCGCGGCAGTTCGGCAACGCCGTCGACGACAACGCGTGGCAGTTGCTCGGCGTACGCGGGCGGATCTTCCCGAGCTCGGTCGCCACGCACTGGTCGCAGGTGGGGATCTGGGTGCAGAACATCCCGGTGGAGGTGAAGGTCGACCCGGACTCCGGCGCGCTGTGCGCACGTGGGCCGTTCAGCCCCGTGAGCTTCGCCGAGGCGAACGGGATCCTGCACACGGTCAACTGCCGTGACAACGCGACCGGCAACATCTTCACGGCCGACTCGCCGATCGTCGGCTGGCACGAGTTCCACCACGACGCGTACCACGAGGGCGACGAGTACTGCTGCGACGGCGGCTACTCGTTCGGCGCGGGCATCAACACCTACGCCTCCCTCGCCGAATGCCAGCGCAACGGCTCCGACGCGAGCACCTGCAACGAGATCAGCGACTCCACCGGCCGGACCGGTTGGTGGCGCAGCGACGGACCGCTGTCCGACGTGATGATCAGCAACACCATCGAACGCGCCGACGACCTGCGGGCGGCCGAGGCGGCCTTCGCGAAGTGTGGGAGGGCCCAATGCTGAGCCGACGTACCCGATTGCTCGCCGTCGTGGTGCTGGCCGCGTCGGTGCTGGGGGCCGGTGCCATCGCGGCACAGGGCGCGCCGCCGCAGGCCGCTCCGGTCCAACCGGCGCCGTCGGTCGATTACACCGACCCGACCAAGGGAGCGCACGTACGGCTCGGGCTGCGCGTCTCGGAGTCGTCGGTGACGCCGACGATTTTGGAGATCGACCGGGGCTTCACCTCGTCGCTGCGCGGCTCGACCGCGCCGTTCTCGTTGCGCCTGCGGGACAGCGCCGGTGCCGTGCTCGACACCCTCACGATGGACGACCCGCTCGCCGTGCGGACGTACGACTCGAAGCAGAACGCGCACCGGATGCTGCGGCTCGAGGAGGCGGAGGTCGTGGTCGACCTGCCGTACATCGACACCACGGCGACCGTCGACGTGGTTCTCGGGCGCAAGCGGATCGGGACGGTCGACGTGGGCACGCTGATCCAGGCGTGCCAGGGCAAGCAACTGCCCTGCGCGTTCATGTAGGACGCCGGCCGGGCACCTCCAGGATGCCGAGCTCGACCGCCCTCATCACGGTGGCGACCGGCCCGGAGGTGCCCAGCTTGCGGTGCACGTTCTCCAGGTGCTTGCGTACCGTGCCGGCCGCCAGCCCCAACCGGCGCGCGGTGGCCGGCACGGTCAGCCCGTCCGCGATACACCGGACGACCTCCACCTCGCGGCCGGTCAGCGGCGACCGACCCGGCGCCGGGTTCCGGCGGTGCAGGGCGATCAGCGCCGGCTGGATGCGTTCGAGCAGGTCCATCTCGCGGGCGTCGAAGACCCGGTCCCGGTTGAACTGGTACCAGCTCAGCAACGGCGGTGACCCCACCACGAGCGCGACGGTGTGCGCCCCGATGCCCTGCGGGGCATGGATCTCGCGGTAGAGCGCGTGCTGCCGCCATTGCCGTTCGGAGAGCACATCGGTGACCTGCAAGGGCGGCCCAGGGTACGGGCGTGAGCCGCGCACGGTGGCCGCGAACAGCGGGTGGGCCGTGAGCTGGTCATGCATCCGACGGAGCACCGCCCGCTCGACGGGCCGGTCGGTGGCGAGGTCGGGCAGGCGCAGGGTGGCCAGGTCGAGCTCGGCGTAGGTGGCCAGGTCGGTGCCGAGCCGGTGGCCGATCGCGGCGATGGCGGCGTCGGCGAGCGGGCGGCCGCGCAAGGCACTGACGTCGGCCGCGACGGCGCGTACCCACGACTGGTCGTTGTGAAGGGTCACGGCCGGACGATAGGAACTGTGGCCCGCGCGGCCCGTCACGGATTGGACAGCGGTCGGCTTTGTGTCACAAGATCGGTCACGGGACCACAATCGGGTTGCGGTCCCGCCGCCCTGTCCGGTAGACCTGTGCCCCGAACGGCCCCGCGCGGGGCCACGGAAGACGAAGGGAGGAACGAGCAGATGAACGCCACCATCGTGCCCGGGCCTTCGTTCGCGTCGCCTTCGCGCTGACGCGACACAGGACGGGCACACCTCAAGCAAGGAATGTGCCCATGACATCGCTGACTCTCCGCCCGATCACCGGGCCGGACGAGCTGCCCCTGTTCTGCCAACTCCGCTACCAGCTCGACAAAGAGCTCGACCGTGATCTCGCCGACGGACGCCGCCGGCCCGAATGGCTGTGGGTCGCGCTGCGGGACGACCGCGTCGTCGCCCGGCTCGGCTGGTGGACGTTCCGCGCCGGGGAAGACCCGTACGTGCTCGACTTCTTCGACTTCGACGAGTCGCCCGGTAGCGTCGAGGTCGCCCTGGAGCTGTTCGCGGCCGCCACCGCCGCCGTGTTCGGCCCGGGCGCGACAATGCCGCAGTACATCCGGTTCACGCCGCCGGACTGGCACGACGACCCGGTCGCCAACCGGGTGGTCACCGACCGGATCACCGCCCTCGAGAGCACCGGCGCCCGGATGCTCGTCGAGCGGCTCCGGCTCGAATGGCTGCCGTCCGCCGGCGTCCCCGCGGCCAAGGGCGAGCTGGCCTTCCGGGTCCCCACGGGTCGCGACGAGCTCGTCGGGCTGATGACCGACGTGCTCGAGGGGACGCTCGACGCGCACAGCCAGGCGGAGCTCACCCGGATGAAGCCCGCCGAGCAGGCCAACCAGCAATATGACGAGGAGCTGCTCGGCTACTCGACACCGCGCGAGTGGTGGCGGGTCGGCGTGCGCGACGACGGGACGCCGGTCGGGTTCGTGATCCCGGCCCGCAACTCCTACAACCCGATCATCGCCTACATCGGGGTCGTGCCGGCCCACCGTGGCAAGGGCTACATCGACGAACTGCTCGCCGAAGGCACCCGCGTGCTGGCGGGCGAGGACGTGCCCCGGATCCGGGCGGCGACGGACGTCGGAAACGTCCCGATGGCGAAGGCGTTCGCTCGGGCCGGCTACCGGGTCTTCGAACGCCAGGTCGACATGACCTGGGAGTGACGCGCTAGAGATCGGCGGTCGCCGCGGACGCCTGCTGGGCCTCGATGCCCGTCAGGCGTTCGCGGAGCGCCCCGGTTTTCTCCACGCGGTGCTACACCCGCGGTGCGTACATGATTACCGCGACGCCGGCCAGGCAGAGGAGGGCGCCGGCCACGTCGTAGCGGTCCGGGCGGAACTTGTCGACGACCACGCCCCAGGCGAGTGAGCCGGCCACGAAGACACCGCCGTATGCGGCCAGGACGCGGCCGAAGTGCGCGTCGGGTTGGAAGGTGGCCACGAAGCCGTACAGGCCGAGCGCGGCGACGCCGGCGCCGACCCAGAGCAGCCCACGATGCTCGCGTACGCCCTGCCACACCAGCCAGGCGCCGCCGATCTCGGCGAGGGCGGCGGCGACGTAGAGGGCGATGGACCGGAGGGTCGTCAGTCGATTTTTCCGATCGGCTCGCGCTTCTCGGCCTGGAACACGTCTTCGGTGCGACCGCGGGCCCAGTAGCCGGAGATGGAGAGCGCCTCGCGCGGCACCGCCCGGGTGCGCAGGACCGCGCGGATCGCCTTGACGGACTCGCGTTCGCCGTGGACGAAGACCTGGACCCCGCTCGGATCGGGCCACGGGCCGCTGTCGACGGCGCGCGCGAGGAAGCCCGCGTCGTCGAGGTCGGGGTTGACCAGCCAGTTCACGGCGACACCGGAGGGGCACTTCAGGTCGAGGATGTCGGCCGGGGCGGCGATCTCCAGGTAGGCGGCACCGTTGGCGTCGGCCGGCAGTGACTCCAGGGCCGCCGCGATCGCGGGCAACGCGGAGAGGTCGCCGGCGAACAGGTGCCAGGCGGTCGCCGGGTCAGGCGTGTACGCCCCGCCCGGGCCGGACAGGACGAGCACGTCGCCCGGGACCGCCTTCATGGCCCACGGCGCCGCTATGCCCGTGTCACCGTGCGTCACGAAGTCGATCGCCAGCCGTTGGGCGGCCCGGTCGACCCAACGCACCGTGTAGGTGCGGGTCACCGGCCGCTGTTCCCGTGGCAGCGTCGCGAGGTCGTACGGCGGACGCAGGCCCAGGGCAGGGTCGGCGAACAGCAGCTTCACGTACGCGTCGGTGTGCCCGTTGCCGCCGAAATCAGCCAGGGACTCGCCGGAGAGGACCACCCGCACCAGGTGCGGGCCGACCTGTTCGGTCGACTCCACCGCGAGCACGTGCTGCGTGCGGCCTTGCCGTGTAGGCGTCGTCATGCGGAACCTTCCGTCGAGTCGCTTAGGCCACCCTAACCCCTGCCCGCCCGGGTGCGGCGCACCGCTACGTACCGTCGCATCTTCTCGGTGGTGCCGCAGTCTTCCATGCTGCACCACCGGCGACTGCGGTTCTTGCTCTCGTCGACGAACAGGAAGCGACAGCCGCCGCAGCCCTTGACCCGGTCACGCGGGCCCGTGGTGAGCAGGTCGACCGCCGCGTGCACCACCGGCCACAGTGGCCGGACGAGCGAGTGGTCGTCGTGCCAGGTCCAGCCGAAGGCCTGCGCGGGATCGAGGCGGGCATGGGCGATCGCGTCGGCCTCGTCGTCGCGGAGCCGGATCAGCGCCTCCGTGCTCGGGGTGCCGCCGGAGGCCAGCGACCGGAACAGGTCGTCGAGGTAGTCGCGCGTCCGCAGCGCGCGGTCGAGGGCGGCCTGGGCGCCTTCCTGCGATATCCGAGCCGCTTCCGTCGAGGACAGGACCCCCGCGTAGACGGCCCAGGCGATCAGGTCGGGATACGCCGTGAGCACGTCGTCGTCCGGTGGGCCGGTGGGTGGCCCACTGCGGGTGTTGACGAAGTCCAGGGCGATGTTGCCGCCCACCAGACGCATCCGCTCGACTGTTTCCATCAAAACGGACTTTACCAGTAGCGCCGCGTCGAACGTGCCCGTTAGTCTGTTTCCGTCATAACGTCTTTTGGGGGTAACTCATGGGCCACAGACGCGCGGTGGGAGCCCTGGTCGGGCTGGCCGGCGGCACGTTCCTCTACACCACCGCCGAGGCGCTGCCGATCGGCCTGTTGCTGCCGATGGCCGAGGACCTCGGCGTCCCGCCGACGCGGGTGGGCGCGCTGGTCACCGCGTACGCCGCCGTGGTCGTCGTCGCCTCGATCCCCCTGACCGCGCTCGCCCGACGGATCCCGCGGCGGCGCCTGCTGTCGGCGCTCCTGGCGGGCTTCGTGATCAGCACCGTGACCACGGTGTTCGCGAGCAGCTTCGCGCTGCTCCTCACGGCACGGATGGCCACGGCCGCGACCCACGCGCTGTTCTGGGCCGTCGTGGTGCCGGCGGCGGCCGAGCTGTTCCGGCCCGGCCTGCGCGGGCGGGTGGTCGCGGTCGTGTTCGCCGGCGGCAACATCGCCCTGGTGCTCGGCGTCCCCGCGGGCACCTGGCTGGGCGAGCGTGCCGGCTGGCGGGCGTCGTTCCTGGCGGTGGCCGGGCTCGGGGCGATCGTGCTGGTCACGGTGGCGATGCTGCTGCCGTCGACCCGGCCCGACGAGGGGCACGCGGCCCGGGGCGCGACACCCGACGCCCGGCGGTTCGCTCTGCTGGTCGGGGTCGCCGTCCTGACGACAGCGGGCGCCATCGCCGCGTACACCTATGTCGCCCTGTTCGTCACCGAGGTCAGCGGCCTGGCCGCCGCGTCCCTCGGCGCCGTCCTGCTGGTCCGCGGCGTCGCCAGCGTGCTCGGGATCCTCGCCTTCGGCGGGTTCGTCGACCGCCGACCCTGGCCGGCGCTGGTGGCCACCGTCGCGCTGCAGGCGGCGGCGCTGATCGGGCTCTACGCGCTGGGCGGGTGGCCGGCCGCCGCCGTCGTCCTGCTCGCGCTGTCCGGGCTCGCGTTCGCGGCGTTCACGGCCGCGCTCGGCGGGCTCGTGCTGCGGGTGGCGCCCGGGCGGTCCGACCTCGCCGCGGCCACCCTCTCCGCCGCCGTCAACGTCGGCATCACCGCCGGCGCGTGGCTCGGCGGCCTCGTGCTGCCCAGCCACGGCGTGCGGAGCACGGTGCTGATCGGCGCGCTGCTCGGCACCGTCGCGCTGGCACTCGCGCTCGCCGAGCGTCTTCTCCCACCGGCGGGCACAGTGACCCGGGTCATGTCACGGGAAAGCGTCGACGCGTGTCTCCATGCCGAGAAACGGACGACATGAGGAGCACATCATGAACCAGACACTGTGGATCGCGGCCGGGCTGCTCGCCGCGGTCGCCCTGGTCGGCGGCATCAGCAAGACGTTCGTACCCAAGGCGAAGCTGGCCGCGGCACCCGGCGGCAGATGGACCAGGAACTTCAGCGTGGGCTTCGTCAAGACCCTCGGCGTGGTCGAGATCCTGGCCGCGGCCGGCCTGATCCTGCCCGCGGTGGTCGGCATCGCGCCGGTGCTGGTCCCGGTGACCGCCACCTGCTGGGTCCTGCTCATGGTCGGCGCGATGATCACGCACCTGCGGGACGACGGCCACCGCCGTTTCGCGTTGCTGAACCTGGCCTATCTCGCCCTCGCGGCGTTCATCGCCTGGGGTCGCTTCGGCCCGGAGTCCTTCCCGGCCTGACCAGGTGTACGCAGATCCGCGTACATCCGACGCCGCTCCCGGGCAGACGACGAGGCTGCCCGGCACGCGGAGGCTGGGGCGTATGAACCTTTCGAATCACGTGGCCCTGGTGACCGGCAGCTCGCGCGGAATCGGCGCGGCGATCGCGGAGACCTTCGCCGCGGCGGGCGCCGACGTCGTGCTGCACGGCCGGTCGGCGAGCGCGCTGGCCTCCGTGCGGGAGCGGATCGGTGGTGCCGCCCTGGTCGTGACCGGTGACGTCACCGTGGCCGCGGACCTCGACCGGATGCACGACCAGATCATCGAACGGCACGGTCGCGTCGACGTCCTGGTCGCCAACGCCGGCAACACCACCAGCCGGCCGGCGCCGATCGAGGACATCACCGAGGAGAGTTGGCGCGCCGACATCGACCGGAACCTGACCGGCACCTTCCTGACGGTGCGCCGGTTCCTGCCGGGCATGAAGCAGCGCCGGTCCGGCACCATCATCACGCTGTCGTCGGCGGCGGGACGCAAACCCAGCGAGCGCACGATCGTGGCGTACGCCGTGGCCAAGGCGGGGGTCCAGCTCTTCACCCAGGACCTGGCCGCGCAGGTCGGACCGTTCGGCATCCGGGCCAACTGCATCGCACCGGAGACCATCCTGACCGAGACCAACCAGGGCTGGATCCCGGCGGAGACGCAACGCGCGCTGGCGGAGGCCCACCCGCTGCGCCGCCTGGGCACGCCGGCCGACGTCGCCGCCACCGCGCTGTTCCTGGCCTCGGAGCAGTCGAGCTGGATCACCGGCGTCATCGTCGACGTCGCCGGCGGCGCCGTGCTGGTCTAGCGGCGCCCGCCGAAGGTCCAGTTGTGCACCTCGACGTCGGCGTACCGGTCCGCCGTGAGGATGGTGCGTGCGGTCTGCGCGTCCGCGGCCCGGACCAGCGCCGCCGTGCCGAGCCAGGCGGTGCCGTCGTCGGAGAGCAGCGGCCCGTACGCGATGAGGTCATCGTGTCGGGGCTCCAGGTCCACGGGCTCGCCGGCACCGAAGCCGATCACCAGGTAGCAGTTGTCCTCCGTCGGCCCGCCCGGGAAGTCCCACATCGTGCGCCCCAACGCGTTGCTCCACCGGCGCAGCAGCACGTCCCGGTAGACGCCGGCCTGGTAGTTCGGCTCGTCGAAGGCGAACGCCCGGGCGGCCGCGGGGTCGGGCAGGTCGAGGATGTGCACGCTGCCGGTGGCGGTCTCGCCGTCGTCCGTCAGGGTCGGGCCGCGCGCGATCAGCTCCGCCGCGTATCCGTCCATGTAGGACCAGTGCGTCTCGGTCAGCTCGTGGCGCAACGGCATCGAGCCGGGACGGTCACGGTGGTAGCAGAGGAACTCCATGCCCACGATCCTCACATCCCGGCAAGCGCCATGATCACCGGCCCAGGAGGGGGATAATTGGCGCGTAGGGGACACCTTGACCAGCGGAGGTGGAGCCATGTCGGTCGACACGGAACACCAGGCGCATCTCGCGACCCACGAGCACATCCACGGCATCGACTGCGGCCACCAGGCGTTCGAACACGTGGGCCACATCGACTACCTGCACGACGGCCACCGCCACCACTCGCACGATGGCCACTACGACGAGTGCACGGCCGAAGAGCACACGAGCACCGAAGGCCACCAGCACCAGCACGGCCAGAGCTGCGGCCACATCGGCCTGAAGCACGACGGGCACGTCGACTACCTGCACGACGGCCACGCGCACACCAAGCACGGCGACCACTACGACGAGTGCTCCGTCAAGGACCACGTCGAAGCGGAAGCGCACACCCACGTACACGGCGACGGCTGCGGGCACCCGTCGGTCGCGCACGGCGACCACGTCGACTACCTGCACGAGGACCACCGGCACGCGGCCCACGAGGGCCACTACGACGAACACTGACCGTCACGGAGTGGCGTATAAAACGAACGCTCGTTCTTCGATATAACCGGTTTGAGCTCCCACGGGGGGACCTCAACGTCATCGAGGAGCGAACGTGAAAGCTGCGACCCGACACCGGGTGTTGGGCATCACCGGACTGGCCGCCGCGGCGCTGCTGACCTTCGGCAGTCTCGCCCAGGCCGAGCCGGAGGCGGCGTCCGTCATCAACGCCTGCGTCAACCGGAAGACCGGTGACGTGCGCATTCCGGACCCGCCTCGGGAGGGCGGCGGCCACGGCTGCGATCGGTGGGAGCAGCGGGTGAGCTGGAACGTCAGAGGCCCCCAGGGCCCTCCCGGTCAGGTGGGGACTCCCGGCGTCATCGCGGACACGGCCCCGATCCCGGCGAACACGTCCGACGAGTCGATCCTCGCGTTCTGCCCGGACGGGACCGCGTTGAGCGGCGGCGGGTTCGAGATCGACCAGGGCGCTCTGTCCATCGTGGCCAGCGCGCCCGTGGTGGGTCCGCAGGGCGGCCTCGTGGCCTGGCGGGCGAGCTTCACCAATCCGACCGACACTGTCGGTCAGGGCACTGTCTGGGCGGTCTGTTTCAGGCCGGCGAGCTGAGCGGTGGGGCGCCCACCGGCGCCCCACCCAGTTACCAGCCTCGGGCGCGCCACTCCGGCACCGACGGGCGCTCGGCGCCCAAGGTGGAGTCCTTGCCGTGGCCCGGGTAGAACCACGTCTCGTCCGGCAGCGCGCCGAACAGCTTGGTCTCGATGTCGCCGATCAGCGACGCGAACGCCTCCGGGTCGTCGTGCGTGTTGCCCACGCCACCCGGGAAGAGGCTGTCGCCGGTGAACAGGTGCGGCGTGCCCTTCGGGTCGCGGTAGACCAGCGCGATCGACCCCGGCGTGTGGCCGACCAGGTGGATGACCTCGAGCTCGCAGTCGCCGATCGGGATCCGGTCGCCGTCGACCACCGGCGAGGTGCTGATGGGCAGCCCCTCGGCGTCGTCGGGGTGGGCCAGCGCGCGGGCGCCGGTCGCCGCGACGACCTCCTCCAGCGCCACCCAGTGGTCCATGTGCTGGTGCGTGGTGACCACTGTGGACAGTGCGCGATCGCCGACCAGCTCCAGCAACCGCGGCGCCTCGTTGGCGGCGTCGATCAGCAGCAGGTCTTCATTGGACAGACACTCCAGCAGGTACGCGTTGTTGTCCATCGGGCCGACCGAGAGCTTGGTGATGCGCAGGCCGGGCAGGTTCCGGACGTCCGGCGCACCGCCGGTCTCGACGTTTCCGCTGTACGAAGACATGGCGGGATCCTTACATCCAGAAGGGCGGGGTGGGCAGTGGACCGTCGGGCGTGACGGAAAGGCCGGCGCCGGTGGAGCGGCCGGTGAGCCAGGCGGCGAGCGCGCACGCGGAACCTGACACGACCGGGCCGCCGTTGCCCACCTCGAGCGGGTGGCCGGTGTCGGTGGGCCGCAGCACCAGCGGGGTCGCGTCGGCCAGGCCGCTGACCACCTCGTGCAGCAGGCGGTGGCCGAAGGCGTCCGGCCAGTCGTCGTGGCCGTAGCCGGCGGCCAGGTCGACGTGGTGCACCTCGACCTCGCGCAGCCGGCGCCAGACGCTGAAGACGGTGGCCTGCGGCTGGCCGGGCACGTCCAGGATGGTCGACCACTGCTCCGGGGTGAGCGCGTCGGCCGCCTCGGCGTACGCCAGGGTCGAGTCCCGCAGGTCGGCGAGGTGCACCGCGGCCGGCCGGTCGGCGTCGCGCTCGATGTCGCTCGCGCGCTGGCCAGGCTGGTACTGCGGGGTGACGACGCCGGTGCGCGCCCAGATCAGCAGGTTGCGCAGGCCGTCCGCGTTGCGCGCGACGTGCGCCAGCACGTGTCCCCGGGTCCAACCGGGCAGGGCGGAGGGTGCCGCGACGGCCGCGTCGTCGAACCCGGCGGCCGTCGTGATCAAACGCTCGGTCGCCCGGTCGACCTCGGCCATCAGTGCCAGCGGGTCCGTGCTCACAGCAGCCCCTTTCGCCTCGCACCACAAACCCTAGCCGGGTGCGGGTCAGAATTCGGTTTCGGCCCCACCGGGCGCGGCCTACCGTCGATGCCAACGACGAAAGGCACCCATGACCTTTGAGCTCGCGTCCCTCGGTTGGGACGCCGCGTACTCCGCCGGCCTGCCGGCGTTCGACGCCGACGTGGTGCCGGGCCGGGTGGCCCGGGTCGACCGCGGCGTCTGCACCGTGCTGTGCGCCGACGGCCCGGTGCGCGCCAGCCTGGCCGGCGCGGTGCTGGCCGCCGCGTCCCGCGACCCCGCACGGTTGCCCTGTGCGGGCGACTGGGTGCTGGTGCGCGTCTGGCCCGACGACCGGGTCACCATCGAGGCGGTGCTGCCCCGGCGCACGGCGATCATCCGGCGCACCGCCGACAAGGACTCGTCCGGCCAGGTGCTGGCGGCCAACCTCGACGTCGCCGCCGTGGTCGAGCCGCTGGACCCCATGCCCGACGTCGGCCGCATCGAGCGGCTGCTGGCGCTCGCCTGGGACTCCGGCGCGCGCCCGTTGGTCCTGCTCACGAAGTGCGACGCCGTGCCCGACCCGGCCGCGGTGGCCGACGACCTGGCCCGGTCAGCGCCGGGCGTCGAGGTGCTGACGGTCAGCGCCCGGGAAGGCACGGGTCTCGACCAGGTGCGCCCGCTGGTCGCGGCCGGCCGCACGCTCGGCCTGCTCGGTCCGTCCGGCGCCGGCAAGTCCACGCTGGTCAACGCCCTGGCCGGGGCTGCCGTGATGGGCACAAGAGCCGTCCGTGAGAGCGACGGTAAGGGCCGCCACATGACGACCTACCGCGCCCTGATTCCGATACCCGGTGGCGGCGCCGTGCTCGACACCCCCGGCATGCGCCAGGTCGGCCTGCTGGACGGCGCCGAGGGTCTGGGCCAGGCGTTCGCCGACGTGGCCGAGATCATCGCGGCCTGCCGGTTCGCCGACTGCACCCACCAGGCCGAGCCCAACTGCGCGGTCCGCGCGGCGCTGGAGTCCGGCGAGCTCAGCCCCCGCCGGTGGGAGAGCTGGGAGCGGCTCAGTCGGGAGCTCGCCTACGAGACCCGCCGCCGCGAGTCCCGCAAGGCGGCCGTGGAGCGGGCCCGGCTCAAACAACACCGGGTCCGCGACACGAGCCGTCACATCTGAGCCTTCTTCGCGGGGTCGTACTTGTAGAGGTTGTACGCCGTCATGATCTCGATCAGGTCGTTCGCGTACGAAGGAGACGTCGCGTAGCCGGCCTTGTGGATCTCCTTGGCGAACTGGTTCGGGTTGTTGCTGTACTTGAACGCGGGCTTGTAGCGGTCGTTCACGGTCAGGAAGTACCCGTGGTCGGCGAACGACGCGGTCGCGTTGCGGTACGCCCGGAAGGACGCCGAGGTGTCGTAGCAGCTATCGCCCTCGCACTCCTGCGTCGCGTACGACCGGCAGCCCAGCGCGATCGTCCCGGGGTTGCCGAAGCACTTGATGCCGAAGTAGCTGTGGTCGCGCCGGGTCAGGTAGGAGCGGCCCCAGCCGGACTCGAGGATCGACTGCGCGATGGTCACCGACGCCGGCACCTTGTACTTCTGGAAGCCCAGGCGGGCCGGCTCGGCGACGCGGGCGAGGAACTGCGCCGCGCCCGAAGCCGGCACCGTGGGCGGCGACTGGCCGCACCAGGGCAGGTTCGGCATGCCCTTGCTGTACGCGACCAGCGCGTCCGACACGTACCGGCCATCGGTCAGCCGGTTCCAGGCGTAGGTGGTCCGAACGTGCCCGGTCACCTTCTGGCCCCACACCTGGCAGTTGATCGCCAGCCCGGTGCCGTTGGTCAGGGTGCCGACCCGGGTGCTGCTCGTGGTGGCGCCGGCGCGCACGTTGACCGAGCCGCCGCCGCTGCTGACCGTGGCGACGCTGGCACCCTTCGGGGTGCACCAGGGGAGCCAGGGCCGTGACGGCGACCAGCGCAGGTAGCCGTCGGATACGTAGTGTCCGTTGGACAGCCGGTCCCAGTACGGCGTCGCGCGCTGTGTGCCCTTGACCTGTTCGCCGAACTCCTGGCAGACCGCGGTCACCTTGCTGCCGTCGGCGACCGAGCCGGCACGGGCGTCCGCCGTGGACGGTCCACTGCGGAGGTTGAGCGGCCCGCCGGCGACGACGGTGGCGGTCGGTGCGGCGGCGGCGACGCCGGGCAGCAGGGCGACCGCGGCCGCACTGGCCAGCACACCGGCGGCCAGCGCACGCATCAGAGCAGACTTCATCGTCGGTTCCCCCTTCCGACCTGACCGGTGGCGATCCACGCCGCCATCGGTCAATTCAGGCTATTTGCCGGAAATGGGAACGGTGGGAAAAGAGAGGAATTCGCGAAAGATCGTCGCTTATATCCGATTTGCGGCCGGGACCAATCAGGGAGCGACCGTGAACCGCAGCGCTGACGGCCGGGTCTCGTCGTGGAACACCCAGCGCTGCCCGCCGCGCAGCGCCACCGCGCTGCCCAGGGGTTCGCCGGTGCCCGGGTTGCGCGCCCAGCGCGGATGCGACCCGCCCGCCACCTGCACCCGCAGCCGGTGCCCGGGCTCGAACCGGTACGCGGTCGGGAACATCGGCACCCGCACCTCGGTCACGCCGTCGGCGTCCCGCCGGAACCGACCCGGCACCACCCGGACCAGCCCGTCGCACACGTTCCAGGACCGGCCCCGCGGGTCCACGTCGCAGAGTCGCACGAAGACGTCGAAGAACTCCGGCTCGCCGTGCGTGTAGATGGTCGCCGCGACCTCGCCGACCAGGTCCAGCGGCGCCTCGATCGGCTCGCCGGTGAAGACCAGCACGTCGGCGCGGCTCTCCACGAGCCGGTTGTCGACCCGGCCGGCCTTGTTGGCGGCCAGCACCGCACCGCCGACGGACGGCGTCGGGTCGGCGGGGTCGTAGTAGAAGCGGGACGGCTCACCGGTGCCCGGCACCGCGCCGAGGCCGCCGTCCGGGTGCAGGAAGAGCTCCCCGGTGCGGCCGGCCGGCGGCCACTCGGGCACGTCGCGCCACCCCGCGTTGCCCACGTGCAGCCGTACCCTGGCGGTCTGGGCGTCGGCCGGCGTGGTGCGCAGGGCTGCCGCGGCGGCGGCTCCGCGCGGCATCCGCTCGCACAGGAACGCCAGCCCCTCGCGCATCCAGGCGCCGAGCAGCCCCGGACTGCCGTGGGTCCACGGACCGATCATCAGGTACGGGTCGGCGCCCGCGGCCTTCAGCGCCGCGTAGTCGCGAAGCTGCGAGGTCAGGAAGATGTCGTGCCAGCCGGTGATCATCGCGATCGGCGCGCGCACGTCGCCCACGGTGGAGTCGAACCGACGGTCCGCCCAGTACGCCGCGTCCGGCTCGACCTCGCGCAGCCACTCCTGGAAGAACGGCACCTGCGCGCCCACCGCGACCAGGTCGGCGGTGTCCAGCGGCAGGGTCGCGAGCCCCCGCAGCAGCTTGGGCTGGCCGCGCTTGAGCTCGCGCTGCCGGGTGAGGAACGGCTGCCCCTCGGCGCTGAGCAGCTCGGCCCAGGTCAGCGCGGTGTCGAGGGAGAAGGCCTCACCGGCGTACGTAGAGTCGCGGGCCGACGAGGTCGTGCAGACCAGCACCATCGCGCGTAGCTCGTCACCGACGTAGGGCGCCACCGCCCACTGGGCGAAGCCCTGGTAGCTGGAGCCGAACATCGCCAGGTGCCCGTTGTACCAGGGCTGCCGGCGCAGCCAGTCGACCGTGTCGATGCCGTCGTCGCGTTCGTGCAGCATCGGCTCGAAACTGCCGCCGGACCCGTACGTGCCGCGACAGGACTGGATCACGGTGTGCAGCCCGCGCTCGGCGATCAGCCGGCCGAGCAGGGTGACCACGCCACTGCGCCCGTACGGCGTGCGGATCAGCACGGTGCCGGCGTCCGGCACGTCCGTCGCGTAGTGGTCGGTCACCAGCGCGACACCGTCGCGGGCGCGCACCCGCTGATGTCGGTGGGCGGTGACCCTGCCGGGCACGGCCGGCGGCAGCCGGAGAGCACGGGCGGCGGCGAAGGTCGCGACCTGGGCGAGCACGATCCCACCGTACCCAGCCGCCGCCCGTTTTTGCTCCTCAGACGCCGATCCGGCGCCAGTCTCCCCAGATCGCGAACGTCATCCCGGCGCCGGCCTGGATGTTGACGAACAGCGTCTCGCCGTCGGGGCTGAACGTGGAGCCCGCGAACTCGTCGTTGGTCCGGGGCGCCCCGGAGCTCGACGTGAGCCGGTTGAGCGCGATGTCGAACAGCTCGCCGTCGCGGCCGAGTCCGCGCAGGTAGTTGTCGTTGGTGTTGTCCTCACAGACCACCAGCGTGCCGCGCGGGCTGGTGGTGACGTTGTCGGGGAAGTCCAGGGTGTCCGGACCCGGTGACCGGTAGACGGCCCGCAACACCTCGTGCTTCGGGTAGTACGCCCAGATCTGCCCATGGCCGTTGCCGTAGCCGCCGGTCGCGTGCGGCCCGAGCTCCGTCTCCGCCTCGCCGCCACCCTGG
Organism: Asanoa ishikariensis; assembly: GCF_900107455.1. GTDB lineage: Bacteria > Actinomycetota > Actinomycetes > Mycobacteriales > Micromonosporaceae > Asanoa > Asanoa ishikariensis. Next base: position 2,911,589 of record NZ_FNQB01000001.1, read on the forward strand.
GTGGAGGTGAAGTAGATGACGCCGTCGTCGTACACGGCGCCCTCGAGTCTCGAGAAGTAGGCCGCGCCCTGCTCCCAACCCTGTTTGGGTACGTGGATGGTCGCGTCGTCGTTGGTCGTCGGCGCGGTCTCCCCGGGCGTGTAGGGGAAGGTCGGCGAGGGATCGTCGATGTCGACCCATTTCACGTCGTACGTGGCCCCGCGCCGCTGGTCGGCCTCCAGGTGGATGTTGGGGCGCTTGCGAACGGCCAGCATCTGCAACCGGCCGCGGTTGTCGAGATGCCCGAGCCGCATCGGATCCCGGCGCGGCTTGTAACGGAAGAACCCGGACGGGAACTCGAAGCTGTCCTCGGTCAGGTAGAGGTAGCCCGAGTGCGGGTCGTAGGCGACCGCCTCGTGGGTGAACCGCCCGGCCGCGGTGATCGGCTCGCCCGTGGCCTCGCCGCGGACGGGCACCTCGAAGACGTACCCGTGCGGCTTGGTCAACGGCACGTTGGACGCGTTGGTGAAGTCCGGGCCGACATCCGGCCCGTTGACGGTCTCCTCGCAGGTCACCCAGCTACCCCACGGCATCCGCCCGCCGGAGCAGTTCATCATCGTGCCGTTCACGCTGGTGTACGCGCGGCGCACCTCGCCGTGCGGGGAGACGTGGACGGTCGTGGTGCCGCCGCGGGCCATGGGGTCGTAGGGCGTACGCGGCCCGAAGGCCGGTCCGGGATTGTTGACCTCGTGGTTGCGGATGAGGACGATGTCGTCCCTGCTCTTGTCGCGGAAGGCGCCCATGCCGTCGTGCCGCCCGGGGAGCGCGGTGCCGTCGTCGAGGGTGATGGGTGACTCGGTGTCGTGGAAGGAGCGGTAACGGAAGCCGGCCGGCACGTGCAGCCGCACCTTGCCGTCACGCAGGTCGGCGATGTCGTCGACAAGAGGCGCCTTGGGGGGCTTGGGGTGGGCCGAGGCGGCATCGCGGTTGACGAACCCGAGGAACGGCCCACCGAGCGCGACACCGCCGGCCGCGGCCGCGGCACCCCGCAACAACGTGCGACGATCGAGATCAGACATCGAGGACTCCTTTGTCGGAATCCATCGATCCTCACGAGGCCAGGCCACCTGCGCAACCGCTGGTTGGCCCGGGGTTAACCTGCCGTCCATCTCTTCACGTATATACTTTCTGCGATTCCGTATATACGAGGGTGGTGTGCCGTGACCAAGGTGCTCATCGACGTCGACGACGAAGCGCTCGCCGAAGCTTCGGAGCTGCTCGGCACCAAGACCAAGAAGGACACGGTCAACACTGCCCTGCGGGAGACCGCCAACCACCTCCGGCGGGCCAAGGCGCTGGCTCGGCTCGCCGAGCTCGGCGAGGCGGGAGCGTTCGACGACCTGCTCGACAAGTCCACCTATCGCGGATGATGCCGGCGCGGTTCCTGATCGACACCAGCGCGGTGGTCCGACTGCTGCGCGACAGCGACCTGCGGCAGCGATGGCAGCCGCAGATAACCGCCGGGGTGCTCGGCATCTGCCCGCTCACCGAGATGGAGCTGCTCTACAGCGCCCGCTCCAAGGCCGACCGCGAAGAGCTCGTGGAACTGCTCGGCGTGACCTTCGTGTGGATCGCGATGCCGGAGCGGGTCTTCCTGCGGGCGGCCGAGGTGCAGTCCGCCATGACCGCGCGCGGCACGCACCGTTCGGCCGGGGTCGTCGACCTGCTGCTGGCCGCGACGGCCGAGCTCAACGGGTTGGCGCTGGTGCACTACGACCACGACTTCGACGAGGTCATCTCCGTCACCGGCCAGTCCGCGGTCTGGATCGCCACGCCGGGCTCGATCGCCTGACTCACAGCCAGGTTGATGCGATCCCCGCAGGCTCCGCGCTTCCGGGTTAATCCACACGGTCAGCGGTTGTCGCCGTCCGTTCGGTTTCCGGGTTGTTGGGAGATTCCTCCCTTTTAATCCGATTTCATTGGAACCGCAGCCAGGCCCTTATGGAATCGAGACGCTCGGCCGCGTCGATCCCACTGCGATCCCAGATCCGGAGCACTCAGCGTGACCTATCAGCCGCCGCAACCCCCGCCGGGTCACGGTCCTGTCTTCCCGACTCCGCCCGGTGGCGGCCCCTACTACGGGCCGCCAATCAAGCCGACGAGCATGCGGCACAACAAGACGCCGTGGCTCATCGGAGGCGTTTTGCTTCTTGCTTTGTGCTGCGGCGGGTTCGGCGTCGCCGCGCTCAGTTCGGACGACAATCCGGTAAGCCAGCAACCTGCCGCTGCTGAGCCCGCCGCGTCGGCCAAGGCGGCCGAAGACGTTGTCGCCACGAGCCGTGCTCCATTTGGCACCTGCGCTGAGGCGGAGAGCGCTGGTGCGCTTCCACTCCGCGTCGGCGATCCTGGGTACTCCCGGGCACTCGACCTCGATGAGGACGGGCAGGCATGCGTTGCCGCGACGCAGGCGCCGGCGCTGCCGCCGGTGAAGCCGGCCAAACCCGCCCCGAAGCCTGCGCCGACCATCGAGGACGGAATTTGGACGGTGGGTGAGGACATCCCGGCAGGCACCTACAAGGTGACGGAGCCGATCTCCGGCTCGTGCTATTGGGCGATCTTGAAGTCGGGTACCAACGGATCGGACATCATCGAGAACGACCTGCCGTCGGGTGGTCTGCCACGGGTGACGATCAACAGAGGGCAGGACTTCAAGACCAACGGCTGCGGCACCTGGAAGAAGGTCGGTTAGCCGCTTAGCCCGCCCCGTCAGAGCCAGGCTTTCAGCTCTTCGACGAACAGGGCCGGCTGTTCCCAGGCGCCGAAGTGGCCGCCGCGGGGTGGTTCGCCCCAGTGGACGATGTTCGGGAAGCGGCGTTCGGCCCAGCGGCGGGACGGGCGCGGCACCTCCTTCGGGAAGACGGTGCAGGCGGTCGGGACGCGTACCGTGTCGGTGGTTTCGGTGGTGAACCACCGTGAGACCTCGGCGATGCTCTCCCGGTAGAGGCGGGCCGAGGAGGCGGCGGTGCCGGTCAGCCAGTACAGCGTGATGTTGTCGAGGATCTGGTCGTCGGTGAGCACCGCGGACAGGTCGCCGTCGTGGTCGGACCAGGTCCAGATCTTCTCGACGATCCAGGCACAGAGGCCGGCGGGGGAGTCCACGAGGGAGTAGCCGAGGGTTTGCGGTCGGGTGGCGTGCACCATGGAGTAGCCGTCGCCTTCCCGTTTTCGCAGGTCCTCGAGTGCTTTCGCCTCGGCGGGCGTCAAATCCGTGCGGATCGGAGCCACCAGCGGGGGTACGAGGTGGATGCCGAGCAGGCGGTCCGGCGCTTGCATCGCCAGGCTGGTCGAGATGCTGGTGCCCCAGTCGCTTCCCGCCGCGATGAACCGGGGGTAGCCGAGCGCGGTCATCAGGTCCGCCCAGGCCCGCGCGATCCGGTGGATGCCCCAGCCCTGCTCCGTGGGCGTGCCGCTGAAGCCGTATCCGGGCAGCGACGGCACCACCACGTCGAAGCCGGCTGCGGTCAAGGGCTCGAGCACGGCCTCGTACTCGAAGAATGATCCTGGCCAGCCGTGGGTGAGCAGCAGTGGCAGTCCGCCGCCCTTGTGCACGTGCAGCGCGTGGATGTCGAGGCGGTCGACGGTGATCTTGACCTGCGGGATCTGGTTGATCCGGTCCTCGGTCGCGCGCCAGTCGTAGCCATCCGCCCAGTAGGCGGTCAGGTCTCGCAGGTGGGCCAGGGGAACGCCCTGGGCCCAGGCGTCTTCGTCCGGCGGGGCCGGCTCCGGCCATCGGGTGGCGCGGAGCCGGCGGCGCAGGTCGTCGAGAGCTGCCTGGGATTGGCGCACTCAGAAGCCGGGGAACACCCGGCGCAGGTCGTCGAGGCTCAGGGGGCCGTCGAGCTTGACCGACGCCGGCGTGAACTCGGGCTTGAGTCGGCCGGTGACCAGCCGCAGCCAGGTCTCCGCGGGCAGGCGCAGGGTGCCGTCGGGGTCGGCCGGTGCCGCGGCGAGCGCGATCTCCGGGCCGAGAGTGAGCCCGAACGTCTCGGGTACGTCGGTGATCTCGACCGCCAGCGTCGCGGTCTTGCCGTCGAGCTGCTCCGGCTTGGCGAGCCAGCCGAACATGTGCGCGGCCTGGCCGAGCAGCAGCGACGCGGCGGCGGCGTCGACCGTGGCCGCGGTCTCGAAGGCGACCGCGACGTCCCAGGCGTGCAGCGCGAACTCGTTCAACCGCATGGTCCCCGCCGCGGCGACGTCGACCGGTGCCGGCATCCAGGCGTACGTGATCCGGACCGACTCGCGCTCCTCGGCGTCGAGCGCCTCGAAGCGCCTGACCAGCGCCTCGTTGGCGGTGACGACCCAGTCGGCACGCTCCTGCCGGGTCGCGTTGTCCCACTTGGCCCAGACGCCCTTGTTGAAATCGCCGTCCGGCGGGGTGCTGCCGGCGATGCCGGACTCGAGAATCGCCAGGTTGATCTCCGCACCGCTGCCCAGGTGGCTGAGCACCTGGGAGACGTCCCAGTCGCTGGCGCCGGAGGGCTTGGCGAGGTCGTCTGCGGTGAAAGCGGCGACCTTGGCGGTGAGGTCGTCGTGGCCGGCACGTAGCACCGCGATGACGCGGTCGGCTTGGGATGCCATCGAAGGTTTGCTCCAAACGCGAGGGGGTTCGCACCGAGACTATGCCGCTTCGCTTCGGCGGAAACTGTCAGAGGTCGCCGATAGCGTTTGTCGCGACACCGATGAGAGGGGCACGGAATGCTTCGGGGATTCGCGACGATCAACTACTGGACCGACGACCTGGCCGCGGCCAGCGCCTGGTACGCGAAGGTGCTCGGCGTCGAGCCTTACTTCGAGGTGCCGGGCGGCTACATCGAGTTCCGCTTCGGCGACTACCAACAGGAGCTGGGCCTGGTCAACCGCGCATACGCGCCGGAGGGCACCTCGACCACGTCCGGTGGCGTGGTCACCTACTGGCACACCGACGACATCGAGGCCGAGGTGGCCCGACTGGTCGAGCTCGGAGCGACCCTCCGTGAGGCACCCCGCGACCGCGGCAAGGGCTTCATCACCGCCACGGTCACGGACCCCTTCGACAACATCCTGGGAATCATGTACAACCCCCACTACCGAGACGTCCTAGCCGAGCGCGACTGATCAGGGCCGAGGGTCAGGCGAACTTGGCGAAGACCGTGGCCGCGATCTCGGTCGGTGCGGGCATTGCCGCGATCTCCGTGGCCACCTCGGCCGAGGCGGCGCGCAGCGACGGGTCCTCGACCAGGCGGCGCACGGCATCGGCGTCGATCCGCTTCATCGGCACCGCGAGGCCGGCGCCTCGGGCAGCGACCAGGTGGGCGTTGTGCGCCCGGTCGCCGGGGCCGGGGGTGACGAGCTGGGGCACGCCGGCGGCCAACGCGGCGAAGATGGTGCCGGCGCCGCCGTGGTGCACGATCGCGCTGGCCGTCTCCAGGGCCTCCGGGAGCGGGGCCCAGCCGATCGCGCGGACGTTGGGCGGCAGGGTCCGGCCGGCCAGCCGGTCCGCGGCGCGGATCAGCACGAACTCGGCGTCGACGGACGGCGCGAGTCGGACGATCCGGTCCAGCACCGCGGTCGAGCCCGGGCCGACGATGGTGCTGTGGCTCACCAGGATCCGGGGACGGCTCGCTGGTTCGCGCAGGGACGACGGGAGGGTGGCGCCGCCGCCGTACCCGACCGGTCGCATGGGCTGCCCGCTGGCGCCGGGCACCAAGCTGTCGGGGCTGATCCGAAGCACCGCGCCGCTGGCCGGCACGTCGATCCGTGGCCGCATCTTCGCGGTGGTCACCGTCAGGAGCAGCGCGTCGTCGAAGAGCGTGTTGCCGTGCAGCACCGTGGGCACGTCGTGCCGCGCGGCGGCCACCGCGCCGGCGCCGGCCAGGGGTTCGTGGACGACCACGTCCGGGCGCCAGCGGCCGACCAGTTCGGTGGTCGCGCCGAGGAAGCGGTCGTTGACCGCGCCGAAGATGTGCCCGACGGCGTCCGTGCCGGCCCGGCCCGCGAGCTCGCGCACCAACAACCTCGGGCGGCTCAGCATGGTGCCGAGGGCGATCCGGCCGAAGTTGAACGGGCCGACCACGTCCTCCACCGGGAAACCGGCCGGTGGCCGGGCCGCGGCATCGCCACCGGAGGCGACGAGCACGTCGTTCCCCGCGGCACGCAGCGCCTCGGCGAGCGGGATCATCGGATAGAGGTGGCCGATCAGCGGGGCTGCGACGAACAGGATCCGCACGGGTGGTCCTCATCTCTTCGGCCTTGCCGCGTCCAGAACCGACCCTAGCCCGCGATGTCACCGGCCGTTGGCGTCGGGCGCCGCACAGCGACGTAAGGGGTACGCCACCAGCGCGCCCGACCACCTCGGCGACGGCGACGCCGCACGCCGGCCTTCGACCGTCGCCCTGCCGGGCGACCGGCCGGTGAAGAGCAGCACCAGCGGCGGCCAATATCACCAGGCCAGCGGCGTACAGAGCCCAGTGACCCACGCCCCCGCTGGTAGGTTCAGGTTCATGGCCAGGGTGATCTTCGGTATGACCGTGTCGGTCGACGGCTACGTCGAGGACGCCGACGGCAGCGCCGGTGCGCTCTATCCGGACCTGGCGGAGCTGCGGCCGACCCACTACATGACCGAGATGATCGACGAGACCGGTGCTGTCCTGATGGGGCGGCGGACGTTCGCGATGGGCGACCCCGACGGCTACGCCGGCACGTACGAGTTCCAGGTCCCGATCTTCGTCCTCACCCACGAGCCGCCAGCCAACCACCCGCGTGAGGGCGGCGGGCTGACCTTCACGTTCGTCACCGACGGCGTCGAGGCGGCGGTCGCGGCGGCCAAGACGGCGGCCGGTGAGCGCGACGTCACCGTCGTCGGCGGCGTCGACCTGGGCCACCAGCTACTCACCCGCGGCCTCGTCGACGAGCTTCGGCTCGACGTGATGCCGGTGTTCCTCGGCGGCGGGCGGCGGCTGTTCGAGCCCGACGCCGACCTGGCCGCGCTGGGCCTGCGTACGACCCGGGTGGTCGAGGTCGGCATGCGTACCTCCCTGCGGTTCTCGGTGTCCCGGTGAGACACGTCGCCTTCGACCGGCTGCACAACTTTCGCGACGTCGGCGGGTACTCCACATCGGAGGGCCGCACCGTGCGCTGGGGCCGGCTCTACCGGTCCGACGGGCTGGGCAAGCTCGCCGGCGCCGACTGGGTGAAATTCCAGACGCTGGGCGTACGCACCGTGATCGACCTGCGCCACCCGGAGGAGGTCGCCCGCCGTGGCCGGGTGCCCGGGTACGACGGGCTCGCCTACTACAACCTCTCCATCGAGCACCGCCCGTGCCGGCAGGCGACCGTCGCGCCCGAGGTCGAGCCCGTCCGGTTCCTCGCCGACCGCAACGCCGAGGTGCTGGCCGACGGCGTCGTCGAGATCGGGCAGGCGTTGGACGTGATCGCCGCCGCCGGGAGCGCCCCTGTGGTCATCCACTGCGCGGCCGGCAAGGACCGCACCGGGCTGCTCGCCGCGCTCGTGCTCAGCCTGGTCGGCGTCGGCGACGACGACATCATCGCCGACTACGCGCTGACCGAGCTCGCGGCCGCGAAGTTCATCAAAGACTGGGAGGCCAACCCGGCCAACCCGGCGATCACCTGGCCCGGCTACGGCCTGGCGCCCGCCGACGCGATGCGGCTGACGCTGAAGGAGCTGGCGGCGGCCTACGGATCGGTGCACGACTATGCCCGCGAGCACCTCGGCGTCGACGACGCCCTGCTGGCCGGCCTGAGGGCGACACTGCTCGACCCGTAGGGTGGGCGTCATGCGGGTGGCGTACGGAGCGGACGACGCGAACGAGACCACACGTGCCGTCCAACAGGCCCTCGCCGACCGGGCCGTCGAGGTCGTCGACGTGACCGGCGACCAGCAGTGGCCGGACATCGGCGCCGCGGTCGGCCAAGCGGTCGCCGGCGGAACCGCCGACCTCGGCGTGGTGCTGTGCTGGACTGGCACGGGCACGGCGATCGCCGCCAACAAGGTCACCGGCGTACGGGCGGCGTTGGCCTGGGACCCCTGGATCGCCTCCGGCGCTCGCAAGTGGAACGACGCGAACGTGCTGGCGATGAGCCTCAAGCGGCTCGCACCGGACGTCGCCGTCGAAGTGCTGGCCGCGTTCCTCGACACGCCCGGCCCCGACCCCGACGAGGCCGCCAACATCGCCCGGCTAGGTGCCCTGGATGACTGAGCTGCGCCGGGCGACGCCCACAGACCTCGCCGCGATCCTGGCCGACCTGCCCGCGTACTGGGGCGACCGCGACGTCCGCCACCTCCACCACCCGATGTTCGTCCGCGAGTTCGGCGACACCGCGTTCGTGTCCGGCGACGTCGACGGCTACCTGTTCGGCTTCGTCGCACCGGCACACGTCGGCTACATCCACGCGGTCGCGGTGCACGAGCGCAGCCGCGGCAGCGGCCTCGGGCGCCACCTGCACGCCGCGTTCGCCGCCGCCGCCCGAGCCCGAGGCGCCACCCGCCTCAAAGCGATCACCGGCGCGGCCAACGCCGACTCGATCGGCTTCCACGAACGCATCGGCTTCACCGCCTGCCTCATCCCCGACTACAGCGGCCCCGGCCAAGACAGGGTTGTCCTCACCCGCGACCTGCTCTAAACCGAAACGGGCTCCGAACAGACCGAAGCGGTCCCGGGTCCGTCGGGGGCGCGACCGTCGCTCCCGCCGGGGACCGCTCCGCTTCGCTCCGCTGCCAGGCCCGCCGTGGGCGCGGCCAGCGAAAAGACCAAGGACCAGCGGGACGCAGAAGCACACCGGACGTCATCAGGCGGAAGTTCTCCTGCGTCGCGTATGTGCCGGCGAAGCCCTCCCGGCCTCCGCCGCCCCGTCCGGGCCGTCTTCAGGTGCGGCGGCCCATCGCGCTGGCGATCTCCCGGTCGGCGGGCAGACCGGCTTCAGGTGGGGCGGCCCATCGCGTGGGCGATCTCCCTGTCGGCGCGCCGACCGGCAATCTGCGGTGGCAACTGCCGCGCAGGCGGGCCGCAGAGGGACGCCATCCGCGTGCCGAGGTCAGCCATGCGATAAACCTGGCGACGTCGCCGATCGTCCCCGGGATACTGGGCGCTCATGGATGAGGTCGAAGTCGTCGTCGCCCATTACGAGCGTGCGACTCTGCGCGTCGGTGACGTGTTCCTGAAAGTGGACACCGATCAGGCGCGCATCGACGTCGAGGTCGAGGCGATGTCCCTCGTGCCGGTACCGACTCCAAAGATCCTGTGGCGCAAGCCCCCGGTGCTCGCGATCGCCGCCGTCCCGGGGACGACGCTCGGCCGCCTCCGCGGGCCGTCGACCGGGTCGCCGGCGGCGTGGGCCGCGGCAGGCGCCGCCATCCGGAAGCTCCACGAGGCGCCCCTGCCGCCCATGCCGGGCAGGGCCGGCCGGAGCATCGCCGCGCTGGTGGCCGAACTCGACGACGAGTGCGAGTCGCTCGTAAAGAACGGTGTCCTGCCCGCTGACCTGGTCACCCGCAATCGCCAGGTCGCCGAGGGCGCGCTGCGGCCGTGGACTCCGGCGTTCACGCACGGCGACCTGCAGATCGCGCACGTCTTCCTCGACGGCGACAAGGTCACCGGCATCATCGACTGGTCCGAGGCGGGCCAGGGTGACGCCCTGTACGACCTCGCCACCTTCACGCTCGGACACGAGGAGCACCTCGACGACGTACTCGCGGGCTATGGCACCGACGTCGACCTCGACGTCATCCACGCGTGGTCGTCGTTGCGAAGCCTGCTGGCAGTGCGCTCACTGATCGACCACGGCTTCGACCCCTTCACGCCGGGCTGCGAGGTCGACGTGCTGAGATCCCGGATGTAGCAGTTCAGATCGCGACCGCGCGGGCGGCGGCCGGATCCTCGGTGGCGAGGACCGCGGTGGCAAGCCGTTCGCAGTCCGCTTTCGTGTGGGCGGCCAACGCGTCCCGTACCGCCGGGATCGCCCGGGCTGGCACCGACAGGCTGCTGATGCCCAGACCGGCGAACACCGGCGCCAGTCCCGGATCGGCCGCCGCCTCGCCGCAGATGCCGACGGGCTTGCCGGCGGCACGGCCGGCGCGGGCGCACGCGGCGATCAGGTCCAGCAGCGCGGGCTGCCACGGGTCCAGCAGCTCGGCGAGGTCGCCGCACATCCGGTCGGCCGCGAACGCGTACTGGCTGAGGTCGTTGGTCCCGATCGACACGAAGTCGACCTCGCGCAGCAGCGCTCGTATCCGCAGGGCCGCGGCCGGGATCTCGACCATCACACCGGCCGACGCCAGGCCGGCCGCACGCGCCCGGGTCACGAAATCCCGGGCTTCGGCCGGCGTCGCGATCATCGGTGCCATCACCCAGGCCGTGGCCCCGGTCCGGGCGGCCGCCGCCGCGATCGCCGCGAGTTGGCCGTCCAACAAGGCCGGATCGCGGCGGGCCAGGCGCACGCCGCGGACACCCAACGCCGGATTCGGTTCGCCGGCCTGGTCGAGGAACGGCAGCGGCTTGTCGGCACCGGCGTCCAGGGTGCGCACGACCACCTTGCGCCCGCCGAGGGCGTCGAACACGGCCGCGTACGCCTCGACCTGCTCGTCATGTCCGGGCATCTTCTCGCGGTCGAGGTAGAGCAACTCGGTGCGGAAGAGCCCGACACCCTCGGCACCGGCCACCGGGTCGGCCGCCGAACCCACGTTGGCCAGCAGCTCGACCGCCCAGCCGTCGGCCGTCCGGCCGGGACCCGTCGACGCGGCGGCCCGGGCCCGGCGTTCCTGCTCCCGCCGCCGGGTGTCGGCGACCGTGGCCTCGTCGACGCCGACCCGCACCGCACCGGCGGCGCCGTCGACCGCGACCACCATCCCGTCGCGGAGACCGGCCGCCCCGCCACAGCGGACCACGGCCGGGATGCCCAGCGAGCGGGCCAGGATCGCGGTGTGGCTGGTCGGTCCGCCGGCCTCGGTGACCAGCGCCAGCACCTGCTCCGGATCGAGGCCGGCCGTGTCGGCGGGCGCGAGGTCGGTCGCCACGAGGACGAACGGGTACCCGGGCGACGGGATGCCCGGCATCGGCGCGCCGCTCGACACGGCCACCGCCCGATCGCGGAGGTCGTCGAGGTCGGCCACCCGCTCGGCCAGGTAGCCGCCGGCCTCCAGGAAAGCCTGCCGGTGCACGGCGAACGCGGCGTCGATCGCGTGCGGCGCGTCGGAGCCGGCCCGGATCGCGTCGGCCACCGCCTCGTCCAGCACCGGGTCCTCGGCCATCATCACCTGGGCGCGGAGGATCTCGGCGGCGGTGGCGTCGCGCGTGGCGTCGGCCCGCCGGCCTAGCTCGGCCGCGACCGCGGCCAGCGCCGCGGCCGCGCCGGCCAGTTCGGCCTCGACGTCGGAGACGCTGTGCGGTGCGGGCAGCTTCGGGGCCGTGCCGGCCCGGCAGACGGGACCCGCGGCGAAACCGGGGGAGACACCGATGCCGCGCAGCGGCTCAGCCATGAGAAGCGCTCTCGTCCGCGTCCAGGTCGCGGGCCAGCAACGCGGCCAGGTCGTCCAGGACGGCGTCGGCGCCGTCGCCCTCGGCCGAGATGGTCACGGCGGTGCCGCACTTGGCGCCGAGAGACAGGACCGAGAGCATGCTGTTGGCGGGTACGGGTTTGCGGCCCTCGACATTGATCTTCACCGGCAGGGGAGCGGAGCCGGCGGCGGCGACGAACAGGGCCGCCGGGCGGGCGTGCAGGCCGGTACGCGAGCCGACGGTCACGGTGCGGGACGGCATCTTGGGAAACCCCCTCAGGGCTCGATGGTGACCTTGATGGCTGCGCCGCGCGCGACGATGTCGAACGCGTCCAGCGCCGCCGTGACGGGCAGGCGGTGGGTGATCAGATCGGCGACCGGCACCGCGCCGGACGCGATCAGGTCGAGCGCCTGCCGGTTGTGCGCCGGGCTGGAGCCGTTGGCGCCGACGATGGTCAGCTCCTGGTAGTGCACGAGGTTGCTGTCCACCCGGATCGCCGGGTCGTCCTTGGGCAGCCCGCCGAAGAAGCTGATCCGCGCCTGCCGTGCGCAGAGCGCGAACGCCTGCTCCTGCGCCGCCTTGGACGCGGCGGCGGTGATCACGACGTCGGCGCCGCGGCCGTCGGTCAGCTTGCGCACCTCGTCGACCACGTCGGTGTCGGCGCCACAGATCGCGGCGTCGGGGCGCACCCGGTCGGCGGACATCTCGAGGCGCTCCCGATTCAGGTCGACCAGGAACACCCGCGCGGCTCCTTTGGCCCGGGCCAGCCGCACGTGCAGGCAGCCGATCGGGCCGGCGCCCATCACCACGACGTCGTCACCCTCGCCGACCCGGGCCAGCGTCTGTCCGTTGAGGACACACGCCAGGGGTTCGGCGACGGACGCTTCCGCGTACCCGATGCCGTCGGGGATCCGGTTGAGGCCGTCGACGGCGAGGACCTTGGCGGGTACGAGCATGAACTCCGCGAAACCGCCGTCGTAGTGGTAGCCCATCGACTCCTGGTTGGGGCAGACCGTCATCCGACCGCGCCGGCACTCGCCGCACTGCCCACAGGGAATCGCCGCGATCACCTGCACTCGGTCGCCGGGGCGCCAGCCGGTGTCGCCACCGTCGACCACCTCTCCGGCGATCTCGTGCCCCATCACCCGCGGCGGCCGGATGTGGTGGTGCCCGAACTTGAAGATCTTGACGTCGGTGCCGCAGGTGGAGCAGTTGTGCACGCGGATCAGCACGTCGCCGCCGGTGCGGGTGGGCTCCGGGGCGTCCTCGATGCGTACGTCGCCGGGCGCGTGGAAGCGCACGACCTTCATGCGGTCTCCTCGATCGGGGTCAACAGGTCGTAGACCGTGGCCTGGTCGGTGGCCGCACGCAGCGCCGCGGCCCGGTCGGGGTCGAGCAGGATCTGGGCGAGCTCGCCGAGCACCTCGACGTGCCCGTCGCCGCGGGCCGCGATCGCGACGCACACGGTGACCGGCTGGCCGCCCCAGTCGACGCCGTCCGGAAAGCGCAGCACGGCCAGCGCGTCGCGCAGCACGGTCTCCTTGCCGGCGAGGGTGCCGTGCGGGATCGCCACACCTTCACCGACGTACGTGGAGACCGACTGTTCGCGGTCCAGCATGGCGGCCACGTACGCGGGAGCCACCGCGCCGACCTCGACCAGCACCTCGCCGCAGCGGCGGATGGCCGCGTCCCGGTCGGTGGCCGTCTCGGCGAGCCGGATGGCGGCCGGTTCGAGCAGCGCGCCGAGGCCCTCAGCCATCGAGCTCGCCGCCGGTCTCGACGGCCTTCACCAGCCGGGCAACCGCCGGGTCGCCGATGAACACCTGCACCGGCACGATCACCTTGTCGGGTGCGCTGCCCCGGGCCCGGGCGACCAGGCCGGCGTGGCAGACCACGACGTCGGCGTCGGCCGGGATCGAGTTGACCGGGGTGTGCTCGACGGTGACCCGGTGCTTCTTGAGCTGGCGCCGGAGCTGGCTGGCGAGCATGACGCTGCTGCCCATGCCGGCGTCGCAGGCCACGACGACCTTCTGGATGTCGCTGCCCTTGATGTTGGCCATGACGTACGCCTCTCGGGGGATGAAGGAAGGGACCCTTGTTATCGCTTTTCGCATAGGAAGGGTCCCTTCCTAACGGTCAGGGGGTGCGTTGCTCGGGGACGGTGCCGGCGACCGCGGGCTCGCGGGTCGGTTCCGGCTGGGTGCCGGGCTGCGGGTCGGCATCCGGGGGTACGGCCGCGGCGTCGCCGTCGGCGACCGTCGGGTCCTCTTTGGGCTCGAGGCGGCCGAAGCCGAGCAGTGCCGCGGCGACCGCGAACGTCACGCTGGCGGCGATCACGACACCGAGCAGCATGGGTACGTAACCGCCGCGCGGCGTCACCGCGAAGTAGGCGAAGATGCTGCCCGGCGACGGCGTCGCGGTGAGCCCGGCACCAGTGATCATGAAGGTGCCGACGCCGGCCGCGCCACCAGCGATCATGGCGATGATCAGGCGGGGCTTCATCAGCACGTACGGGAAGTAGATCTCGTGAATGCCGCCGAGGAACTGGATGATCATGGCGGCCGGCGTCGTGGCACGCAGGTTGCGCGGGCCGAAGAAGAAGAACGCGAGCAGCAGGCCGAGGCCGGGCCCCGGGTTCGACTCGATCATGAACAGCACGGACTTGCCGGTCTCGGCGGCCTCGGCCACCCCGAGCGGACCGAACACGCCATGGTTGATGGCGTTGTTGAGGAACAGCACCTTGGCCGGCTCGACGAGCACGGAAGCCAGCGGCAGCAGGTTGCGGTCGACCAGCCAGTTGACGGCGTCGCCGGCCCCGTTGGTGACGGCCCGCATGACCGGGCCGATCGCCCAGGCGCCGAGCAGCGCCATCCCGCCGCCGATGATGCCGGCGGAGAAGTTGTTGACCAGCATCTCGAAGCCCGGCCGGATCCGGTCCTCGACCAACGCGTCGAACTGCTTGAGCAGCCAGGCGGTGGCCGGACCGATGATCATCGCGCCGAGGAACATCGGCGAGGCGTTCTCGAGCTCGGTGCCCATCACGGCGCCGGCACCGACCGCGACGCCGACGGTGGCGACGGCACCGACCACGGCACCGCGCTGCCCGTGCACCAGCCGGCCACCGGTGTAGCCGATCAGGATGGGCAACAGGAAGAAGATCATGGGGTTGACCAGCTGACCGAAGTCGTCGTTCGGTATCCAGCCGGTGGGGATGAACAGCGCGGTGATCAGGCCCCAGGCGATGAACGCGCCGATGTTCGGCATGATCATCGCGGCCAGATTGCCGCCGAACCGCTGCACGGTGGCACGGAATCCGGTGCCCTGCACCGCCGGCGTGTAGCCGGTTTCCTCGGTCGTTGTCACCGAACGCTCCCTTCGGGGGTGGGGGAGGGGTCCGTCAGCCTCGCGAAGCCAGGCTCCGGACGAGATCGGAATCGGGATGGATCACAACGGCGTCCCGCCGCAGATCAGCGGGACGTGGCATGCGACTGCCGGGCAGACTGACCGCCGCCGCACCCCAGGCCAGCCCTTCAGCCAAGGCGGCCACAAGATCAGGCCGCCGCGCGCCGCCTCGGTCGTCGCCGCCCGCGACCTGGTCGGCGGGAAGAGAGCCGAGGCGCTCGAAGCCGCCACCGGCGGTGGATCCGGCGCCAGCGCCGTCCGCTGTTGCGGCAACGCTGGCTTCCGCGGTGGTTGGGCCTGCACCGGCGTTGCCGGTTGTTGCGGCAACGCCAGCCCTTGCGGTGGTCGGGTCCGGACTGGCGTTGTCGGTTGTTGCGGCAACGCCGTGACCGGTGCGTGAGCCCGCACCGGTGTTGGCGGTCGTTGCGGCAACGGCGGCGTCCGAGGCGCTGAGGGCGGCCAGGAAGCCCGCCAGCAGCGCGTCGCCGGCGCCGACCGTGCTGCGGGGTGCCGGCACCACCGACGCTCCGCTGACGACGGTGTCGGCGGTGACGAGGATGGCGCCCTCGGCGCCGAGGCTGGCTAGGACCGCGCCCGCGCCCCAGGCGCGTACCCGATCGGCTGCCTCGACCACGTCGGACCGGCCCGCGAGCGGGTGGCCGACCACTTCGGACAGTTCTTCGCGGTTGGGCTTGACCAGATGGGCGCCGGCCTCGGCCGCGGACCGCAACGCCGGCCCACTCGTGTCGACCGCGAGCCGTACCCCGGCCGCGACGATCCGCCGGCACAGCCGGCCGAACGCCTCCGGGGTGACGCCCGGCGGCAGGCTGCCGCAGACCACCACCCAGCCGGCGCTCCCGGCCGCGGCCAGCGCCTGGCCCGTGACGGCGTCGAACTCGACCGCCGACAGCGTCGGGCCGGGCTCGTTGACCTTGGTCACCGTGCCGTCGGGTTCGGCGAGGGTGATGTTGGAGCGGGTGTGGCCGCCGATCGGGACGGCGACCAGGTCGACGCCCTCTTCGGCGAGCAGGCGGACCAACTGCGCGCCCTCGTCGCCGCCGCACGGCAGGACCGCGCGTGACGCGACTCCGTTGGCTAGCAGTGCGCGGGAGACGTTGACACCCTTGCCGCCCGGGTCGAGGCGGCCTGAGCGGGCCCGGATGACATCGCCCCGGGCCAGGGAGTCGATCTCGATCGCCCGGTCCAGGCTCGGGTTGAGGGTGACGGTGACGATCATGCGCGGACCACGCGGACGCCGGTCGCCTCGACGTCGCCCGCCAGTTCGTTGTCGAGGCCGCTGTCGGTGATCAGCACGTCGAGGTCCGTGAGCGCGCCGAACCGGGCCAGGTAGTCGTTGCCGACCTTGGTGTGGTCGGCGAGCAGCACCACCCGGCGGGCCGCGGCGATCATCGCCCGCTTGACCGTCGCCTCGGCCGGGTCGGGGGTGGTCAGGCCGCGTTCGACCGAGCAGCCGTTGGTGCCCATGAACGCGACGTCGACGTACATGTCGGCGAGCGGGCGCAGGGCCCAGTCGTCGACGGTGGCCAGGGTCTTGCCGCGGACCCGGCCACCCAGCAACAACACGGTGAGGTTGGCCCGGGTGCCGAGCACGGTGGCCAGCACGGGCGAGTTGACCACGACGGAGAGCTCGCGGTCGGTGGGCAACGCGTGGGCCAGCCTGGCGGTCGTGCTGCCGGCGTCGAGGATGACGGAGCCCTCGTCCGGAAGCTCGGCCAGGGCCGCCTTCGCGATGCGTTCCTTCTCGGTGATCAGCACGGAGTCGCGGGCGGCGAGGGCCGGCTCGAAGCCGATCCGCTCGACGGGGATCGCACCGCCGTGCACCCGGCGGAGCACGCCGGCCCGCTCCAGGACGGTCAGGTCGCGGCGGACGGTCTCCGCGGTGACCTGAAGACCCTCGGCCAGCGCGGTCACGTCGACCCGCCCCTGAGCACGGGCGAGCCGCAGGATCTCCTCTTGCCGCTCCTCCGCGTACATGTTGCTTTGCCTCCGTATCACTTTGTTTTGTTTCTGTTTACGCTTGAGTCTGTGGGAAGTCAAGACATGGAAATGCCCCGAACCGTGGGGTACGGCCGGGGCAGGGGAGCGGACTAGGAGGCGGCGAGCGACCCGAGCAACGACAGGGAGCGGGCCGACTCGGTGCCCGGTTCGGCGTGGTAGATGCCGAGCATCAGGCCGTCGGTGCCGGCGATCGTCAGCTTCTCCGCGAACAGGTCGAGGTCACCGACCTCGGGATGGTGCATCAGGCTGAGCCGGGCCTCGGGCCGGCGCACGTCGTGCCGGGCCCACAGCTCGCGGAACTCCTGACTCTTCAGGGACAGCTCGCCGACCAATGCGGCCAGTCGCGGATCGTCGCCGTGCCCGGTCGCGTCGGCGCGCAGCCCGGCGACCACGTGGGCGACCGCCTCGGGCCAGTCCCGGTGGAAGGTGCGCGCGGCCGGGTCGAGGAACACCTGGCGCAGCCGGTTGACGCCGGGAACGAGGTTCGGCGACAGCGCGACCGCCATCCGGTTGGCGGCCAGCACGTCGAGCCAGCGGGTCTGCACGAACGCGGGAACGGTCTGCGCGTCGAGGAAGTACCGGATGCTCTCGGGGATGGCGGTCGCCGCGGGGCGGCCGGGGGCGCGCGAGGCCGGTTGGCTGAGACTGATCATGTATGCGGTGGCGTCCGCGTCGAGCCCGAGCACCCGGGCGAGGGCGTCGAGCACCTGCACGGACGGGTGCCGGTCACGGCCCTGCTCCAGGCGCAGGTAGTAGTCGGAGCTGATCCCGGCCAGCATCGCCACCTCTTCGCGGCGCAGCCCGGGCACCCGACGGACGCCGACGCCAGGGCGCAGACCGACCTCGGCGGGCGTGATCCGCTCCCGGTGCGCCCGCAGGAAGTCGCCGAGGGCGTTGCTGGTCTCCACGCCATCGACGATAGGCGCGCGCGGGACGCCGTGCGTGGTCCCCGTACTACCAGGGAACCGCAGGTCAGTTGGGCGAGACGAGCGGGGTGCCCGGCCAGCGCAGTGCGCGCGAGGCCGGCGCCGGACGACCGAGATGGAAGCCTTGCGCGTACGGCATCCCGAGCGCGGCGAGCGTGCGTACCTCCAGAGCGCTCTCCACCCCCTCGGCGATGATGTCGGTGACTCCCGCACCGGCGGCGAGCAGGCGCACCGCCCGTACCACCGTCGGGTCGGGAAGTCCCGGCTCCTCGTCGTGGAGCAGCTCCCGGGAGATCTTGATGCCGTCGATCGGCAGGCGGCGGACGCTGGCCAGCGAGGAGAAGCCGGTGCCGAAGTCGTCGACCAGGATCCGGATGCCGGCCCTGCGCAGCTCGATGAGCTGGGCGCGGGAGCGGGCCGACGCCAGCAGCGCCGACTCGGTGACCTCGATGCGCAGCTCGTCGGCGGGGATGCCCTCCTCGTCGAGTGCGCGCAGCACCTGACCGGCGAAGGCCTCGTCCTCGAGCTGCACCACGCTCACGTTGACCGAGAGCCAGGTGTTGCGGTAGCTGCCGTAGCGGCGCTTGTCGCGCAGTGCCCGGCGGAGCACCCGCAGCCCGATGTCGCTGATCAGGCCGTTGCGCTCGGCGGCGGCGATGAAAGCGTCGGGGGACACCCAGCCGCGCTCCTGGTCGGGCCACCGGGCCAGCGCCTCGTGCCCGACGATCCGGCCACCGTCGAGCGCGACCACGGGCTGGTAGTGCACGGTGAGGCGGTCGGCCTCGACGGCACGCCGGAGGTCTATGTCGAGGGACACGCGCTGGAGAGCGTCGGCGTCCATCGGGCTGCCGCAGACGGTGACGGCGCCCGGCGCGCGCCGGCCGGCGTCCTCCAGGGCCAGGCTGGCCCGGGAGAGCACGGTCTCGCCGTCGTCGCCCGGGCGGGCCACGGCAGCACCGGCGCTGAGCTGCCCGTACACCGTCGGGGTCCAGCCGCTGCCCTGCGCGACCAGCTCGTGCATGCGCTTTTCCAGCCCGTCGGGGTTGTCCAGCGCGAGCAGCATGTTGCCGTCCGGCAGCACCGACAACAGGTCGCCCGGCTCCAGGCGGGACCTGATCCGGGAGCCGATCCGTTCGAGCAGCTCGGTGGCCGCGGAGGAGCCCAGGGTGGTGCGGATCTCGCGGTAGTCGTAGATCGCGAACCGGGCGACCGCGTACCCGGTGCCGCGCTCGCGGGCAAGCGTGGCAAGGTGATTACACAGAGTAGTCGATTCGACCGTTGTCGGCGGAATAGGCACGCGCGTCGTCAGGTCCGCTGTCACATTTCCCCCTGAGCACGTGGGGTCGCCCCAGCCGACGGCCCTGCGCACTGTGATTACCGGACGCCCTACGGTACGTGATGGGTCGGGCAAATCGGGTACCCAAAATGACCGAAATCACCGGCCCCTGACATCTCCCCTGATTGGGGGAATGCCTGGGTCAGGAAAAGTGTCATACCCCGCGGCTAAAGTTGCCACGGCAGAGATTCTGCAGGTCTTCCATCATGTCAGGAGTG
The DNA here is from genome assembly GCF_900107455.1 of Asanoa ishikariensis. Taxonomy (GTDB): domain Bacteria; phylum Actinomycetota; class Actinomycetes; order Mycobacteriales; family Micromonosporaceae; genus Asanoa; species Asanoa ishikariensis. The sequence goes on from NZ_FNQB01000001.1 coordinate 2,931,018, forward strand.
GGCTGGGCTGTGGCCGACCGACTGATCGTGCGCGGCGCGCGGGAGCACAACCTGCGCGACGTCAACCTGGATTTGCCCCGCGACGCCATGATCGTGTTCACCGGGCTGTCCGGGTCCGGCAAGTCGAGCCTCGCGTTCGACACGATCTTCGCAGAAGGTCAGCGACGTTACGTAGAGTCACTATCCTCGTACGCTCGGCAGTTCCTCGGCCAGATGGACAAGCCTGACGTCGACTTCATCGAGGGCCTCAGCCCGGCCGTCTCGATCGACCAGAAGTCGACCTCGCGCAACCCGCGCTCGACGGTCGGCACCATCACCGAGGTCTACGACTACCTCCGCCTGCTCTACGCCCGGGTCGGCGAGCCGCACTGTCCCGTCTGTGGTGAGCCGATCTCGCGGCAGAGCCCGCAGCAGATCGTCGACCGCGTGCTCGCGATGCCCGACGGCACCCGCTTCCAGGTTCTCGCGCCGGTGGTCCGGGGCCGCAAGGGTGAATACGTCGACCTGTTCGCCGAGCTTCAGTCCAAGGGCTTCGCGCGGGCCCGGGTCGACGGTGTGGTGCACCCGTTGACCGAGCCGCCCAAGCTCAAGAAGCAGGAGAAGCACACCATCGAGGTGGTCGTCGACCGGCTCGCGGTGAAGGCGTCCGCCAAGCAGCGGATGACCGACTCGATCGAGACCGCGCTGCGGTTGGCCGCCGGTGTCGTCCTGCTCGAGTTCGTCGACGAGCCCGACGACTCGCCGGCCCGCGAGCGGATCTTCTCCGAGCACCTGGCCTGCCCCAACGACCACCCGCTGGCGATCGAGGACCTCGAGCCCCGGGTGTTCTCGTTCAACTCGCCCTATGGCGCCTGCCCGGAGTGCACCGGCATCGGCACCAAGAAGGAGGTCGACCCCGAGCTGGTGATTCCCGACCCCGAGCGCACCCTGCGCGAGGGCGCGGTGCAGCCGTGGTCGACCAACCAGACACTCGAATACTTCCTGCGGCTGCTCCAGGCACTGGGCGACGCCGAGCACTTCGACCTCGACACGCCGTGGCGCGCGCTGTCCAACCGCGCGCAGAAGACGATCCTCTACGGCTCGAACGACCAGGTGCACGTCCGCTACCGCAACAAATACGGTCGCGAGCGCTCCTACTACACCGGCTTCGAGGGCGCGATCCAGTGGATCGAGCGCCGGCACGGTGACACCGAGTCCGAGTGGTCGCGCGACAAATACGAGGGCTACATGCGCGACGTGCCGTGCTCGGTGTGCGGCGGCGCGCGGCTCAAGCCCGAGGTGCTCGCGGTCACCATCGACGGCCGCAACATCGCCGAGGTCACCGGCATGTCCGTCGGCGACACCGCCGAGCTGCTCGGTGCGATGGTGCTCAACGACCGCCAGAAGCTGATCGCCGAGCGGGTGCTCAAGGAGATCAACGCCCGGCTGCGGTTCCTGGTCGACGTGGGTCTCGACTACCTCTCGCTCGACCGCCCGGCCGGCACCCTGTCCGGCGGCGAGGCGCAGCGCATCCGGCTGGCCACCCAGATCGGCTCCGGCCTGGTCGGCGTGCTCTACGTGCTCGACGAGCCGTCGATCGGCCTGCACCAGCGCGACAACCACCGGCTGATCGAGACGCTGGTCCGGCTGCGCCGGCTGGGCAACACGCTGATCGTCGTCGAGCACGACGAAGACACCATCCGCACGGCCGACTGGGTCGTCGACATCGGCCCGGGCGCCGGCGAGCACGGCGGCGAGATCGTCCACAGTGGCTCCTTCGACGACCTGCTGAAGAACGAGGAATCGGTCACCGGCGCCTACCTGTCCGGCCGCCGGCAGATCCCGACCCCGATGATCCGCCGACCGGCCACGGCCGGCCGTGAGCTGGTCGTGGTCGGCGCCCGCGAGCACAACCTCAAGAACCTGACGGTGCCGTTCCCGCTCGGCCAGTTCATCGCGGTCACCGGCGTCAGCGGTTCGGGCAAGTCCACGCTGGTCAACGACATCCTCTACACGGTGCTGGCCAACCAGCTCAACGGCGCGCGCCTCGTGCCGGGCCGCCACCTGCGGGTCACCGGCCTCGACGACCTCGACAAGGTGGTCGGCGTCGACCAGTCGCCGATCGGCCGCACGCCACGGTCCAACCCCGCGACCTACACGGGCGTCTTCGACAACATCCGCAAGCTGTTCGCCGAGACCTCCGAGGCAAAGGTCCGCGGCTACGGCCCGGGCCGCTTCTCCTTCAACGTCAAGGGCGGCCGCTGCGAAAACTGCGCGGGCGACGGCACGATCAAGATCGAGATGAACTTCCTCCCGGACGTGTACGTGCCCTGCGAGGTCTGCAAGGGCGCCCGCTACAACCGCGAGACGCTCGAGGTGCACTACAAGGGCCGCACGATCTCCGAGGTCCTGGAGATGCCGATCGAGGAGGCGTCAACCTTCTTCGAGGCCATCCCGGCGATCCACCGCCACCTCAAGACCCTGGTCGACGTCGGCCTGGGCTACGTCCGCCTGGGCCAACCGGCCCCCACCCTGTCGGGCGGCGAGGCCCAGCGAGTCAAGCTCGCGTCGGAGCTCCAGAAGCGCTCGACCGGCCGCACGGTCTACGTCCTGGACGAGCCCACCACGGGCCTGCACTTCGAAGACATCCGCAAGCTGCTCAAGGTCCTGGAAAGCCTGGTCGAAAAGGGCAACACGGTCATCGTCATCGAGCACAACCTCGACGTCATCAAGACCGCCGACTGGATCATCGACATGGGCCCGTCGGGCGGCCACCGAGGCGGGTTGCTGCTCGCCGCGGGCACGCCCGAGGAGATCGCCGAGGTCCCGGAGAGCGCGACGGGCCAGTTCCTGCGCCACACGCTGGAGCTCACCGGCCCGGCCAAGGGCTCAGAAAAGGCAACCGCCCGAGCAGCCAAGGCCAACGGCGCCAACGGCAAGTCGGGCACGGCCGCAGCCGCCAACGGCAAGGCCGACCCCGCCGAGGCGAGCAACGGCAAGTCGGGCAACGGCAAGGCGGGCAACGGCAAGGCCACGGCAGGCAACGGCCGGGCCGCGGCGGCGACCGCGAGCACGGGTCGTGCCGCGACCGCGGACCCGAAGCCGGCAACCGCGGCCAAGGCCACCGCGGCGAAGGCGACCAAGGCCACCACCGCCAAGGCCACGACGGCCAAGACCACCGCCGCAAAGGCGGCCAAGGCCACAGGCACCACCCGAGCCAAGGCAACGCCAGCGGCGGAGGAGAAGCCAGTGAAGAAGGCCGCGCCCCGCGCCCGGACAGCCTCGAAGGCCACCACGCGCACTCGCGGCTAAAGGTCCGCCGCCGGTCTGCGGCCCGCGCCGTGTGTCCGCGGCCCGCGTTGTGTGTCCGCGGCCCGCGTTGTGTGTCTGCGGCCCGCGTTGTGTGTCTGCGGCCCGCGTTGTGTGTCTGCGGCCCGCGTTGTGTGTCTGCGGCCCGCGCCGCGTGGCTCTGTGCCGCGCGGCGCGTGTCTGCGGCCCGCGCCGTGTGTCCCCGGCCTACGTCGGGTGTCCGGGATCTGTGTTCGCGCGTCCGTCGCGCGCGCTGCGGGTCCGGGGTCTGTGTTCGCGCGCCCGCTGCCCGAGCCGCGCGTCAGGCCGTGTCCTGCGAATCATCACGTCTGCGCGGTCGCGCTTGCTGGCGTGTTGCCGTCCGGGTGTGTCATCCGTCCGGCGGTGGCGTCTCCCGGAAGCCCACATGCTTTTCCACGTACGTACATGAAAGAACATGTCGGCTCTTCGAACACACCTGTATCCCCGCTCGAACACGACATGGCACATCGCCGCCGCGACCTCGGACGACGTCGGTGGCGGGTCGCTGACGCCTCGCGTCCGCGTGGTTACAGGTTTGCGAGGATCCGGGCCTCTCGCATGATGGCCGCGCCGCCCTCGATGTTGCCGTGGTGTGCTGCCCAGAGGGCTGTTTCCACGCGACGGGCCACCGACCATCGCACGATGCGGTCCGCCTCCAGGGCGAGCTCGTCCGCCAACACGCCGCAGCGGGCCCACAGCGTCCGCGTTGGGTCAGCCGTGGCGAACGGGTCGGAGATCTGTTCCAGCATCGGCCACGGGTCGTACGCCGGATCGCCAACCATCGGCTTCGGGTCGATCGCGACCCAGGTGCCGCCGCGCGCGGCGAGCACGTTGCCCGGGTTGAAGTCGCCGTGCAGCAGTACCCGGCGGTCCGCCGACGCCGGCAGTTCGCGGAGCAGGCGCGCGCCCTCGGCTACCAGGCCTGGGTCGTAGCCGGGCCGGAGCCGGTCCATTCGCTCCTCGACCAGGTCCGCCCACTCGGCGGTCACCGTGGCCAGTTCCTCGATCTCCTCGATCGGCGGCGACAACGGTGCCGACCACAGCGACCGCAACACCCCGCACCCGGCAGACAGCCGCTCTTCGGCCGGGCCACCGGCGGAAGCCAGTTGGTCGCCTGGCAGGCACCGCTCCAACACGAGGGCGTGCCGCTGTGGGTCCGACGCGATCAGGCGGACGGCGCCACGGCCGTTCCAGCGTCGCAGGGCGGCGGGCTCGCCGAGCATCTCCCGGTGCGGCCAGCCGATCTTGACGATCACCGGGGTGCCGTCGGGCAGCGAGGCCGGCGCCACCCAACTGCACGAGCCGCCGTGCAACGGCGGCGACAACCGCAGGTCGAACTCGGTGCGGACCTCCTCGACCAGCGCCGGCAGCGACGCCAACCACGGCTGGGCCGAGGCCAGCCCGCCCAGTTGACGGACCACGGGCAACGTCGGCCGCACAAGCGACATCACGCCAGCCAACCAGACGACCGACGCGACGTGTATCTCTATCTCGGCGGCCTCTCAGCAGCTCACAAGCTTGAATCAGTATCGTGCGCCGAACGAATTGTCCTGACCCGCGCGTGATGAACCGGGGACCGCCGACCTGCGTATGGGTTGGCGGGGAAGTCAAACATTCAACTGACCGTGCGGCCGAGGAGAGGCATAGCGGATGAGTAGGGAAGAGGCGGTGACGAGCCGGCGCACGCTGCTGGCCGGCGTCGGAGCGGTGGGGGCCGTGTCCGTGCTGGCGGCATGTGGCAGCGACGACCCGGCCGGGACCGGGGCGGCCAACAACGGTGCCGACCCGGAGCCCACGGACCAGGCCGAGGAGCCGGGCGGCGACACCGGCGGCGGCGAGGTCGTGGGCAAGGTGAGTGACGTGCCGGTCGGTGGCGGCGCGATCTTCGCAGCGACGGAGATGGTGGTGACCCAGCCGACCGCGGGGCAGTTCCGCGGTTTCCGCGCGGTCTGCACCCACCAGGGTTGCCCGATCGCCAGCGTCGACAGTGGCACGATCAACTGCAGTTGCCACGGCAGCAAGTTCGCGTTGGACAGCGGCGAGCCGCGTAACGGGCCGGCCACCCGGCCGCTGACCGCCCGCGAGGTCACGGTCAAGGGCGACGACATCGTCCTGGCCTAGCCCACGGCCGCAGCAAGGGTCGGCGGGTCGGTCACCAAGATCAAACGATCTTGTCGTAGGCGAGCGTTACGCTTGCCGCCGTGGCTGACCCGTCGACCTACCGGCCCCCATCGGGCTCGATTCCGGACCTTCCGGGCGTCTACCGGTTCCGGGACGCGACCAACCGGGTCATCTACGTCGGCAAGGCCAAGAGCCTGCGCAGCCGACTCAACTCCTACTTCGCCGATCCGTTCGGGTTGCACCAGCGCACCCGCCAGATGGTCACCACGGCGACCTCGGTCGACTGGATCACCGTCGGCACCGAGGTCGAGGCGCTCCAGCAGGAATACACCTGGATCAAGGAATACGACCCGCGGTTCAACGTCCGTTACCGCGACGACAAGTCGTACCCCTATCTGGCCGTCACGCTCGACGAGGAATATCCCCGGCTGCAGGTGATGCGCGGCGCCAAGCGCAAGGGTGTCCGCTACTTCGGTCCCTATTCGCACGCCTGGGCCATCCGCGAGACGCTCGACCTGCTGCTCCGGGTCTTCCCGGCCCGCACCTGCTCCAAGGGCGTCTTCAAGCGGGCCGGCCAGATCGGCCGTCCCTGCCTGCTGGGCTACATCGGCAAGTGCTCGGCGCCGTGCGTCGGCTCCGTGTCCGCCGCCGAGCACCGGCAGATCGTCGACGACTTCGTCGACTTCATGGCGGGCAAGACCGACACGTTGGTACGCCGGCTGGAGCGCGACATGCTCGAGGCCAGCGAGCAGCTCGAGTTCGAGCGGGCCGCCCGCCTCCGCGACGACGTCGCCGCCTTGCGCCGGGCGATGGAGAAGCAGACCGTCGTGCTCGGTGACGGCACCGACGCCGACGTGGTCGCCTTCGCCGAAGACCCGCTGGAGGCGGCCGTCCAGGTCTTCCACGTCCGCGGCGGGCGGGTCCGCGGCCAGCGTGGCTGGGTCGTGGAAAAGACGGAGGACCTGAGCACCGGCGACCTGGTGCACCACTTCTGCTCGCAGGTCTACGGCGGCGAGCAGGGCGAGTCCGACCTGCCACGCGAGCTGCTGGTGCCGGCGGTCCCGGCCGACGCCGACGCGCTCTCCGACTGGCTCAGCCAGCACCGGGGCAGCCGGGTGACGATGCGTGTCCCCCAGCGGGGCGACAAGAAGGCCCTGCTCGAGACCGTCGCCCGCAACGCGCAGGAGGCGCTGACCCGCCACAAGCTCAAGCGCAGCGCCGACCTGACCACCCGCAGCCAGGCGCTGGAGGAGATCGCCGAGGCGCTCGGCATGGAGACCGCGCCGCTGCGCATCGAGTGTTACGACATCTCCCAGATCCAGGGCACCGACGTGGTGGCCAGCATGGTCGTCTTCGAGGACGGGTTAGCTCGCAAGAGTGAATATCGGCACTTCGTGATCAGGGGAGCGACCGACGACCTGTCCGCGATCTCCGAGGTGCTGCGCCGCCGGTTCGCCCGTTACCTCGACGCCCGGGCCGAGACCGGCGAGCTCGGCGACGAGATGGAGATCGATCCCGACCGGCCGGGCATCGACCCGCGCACGGGCAAGCCGCGCCGGTTCGCGTACCCGCCGCAGCTTGTGGTGGTCGATGGCGGCGAGCCGCAGGTGCAGGCGTCCGCCGCGGTCCTGCGCGACCTGGGCATCGACGACATCGCGCTGTGCGGGCTGGCCAAGCGGCTCGAAGAGGTGTGGGTGCCCGACGACCAGTTCCCGGTCATCATGCCGCGCACGTCCGAGGGCCTCTACCTGCTGCAACGCGTCCGCGACGAGGCGCACCGGTTCGCCATCACGTTCCACCGGCAGCGCCGCTCCAAGCGGATGACCGCGTCGCAGCTCGACAGCATCCCGGGGCTCGGCGAGATCCGGCGCAAGACGCTGCTGCGGCACTTCGGCTCGGTCAAGCGGCTGACCGCCGCCTCGGTCGACGAGATCTCGTCGGTGCCGGGCATCGGCCGGGTCACCGCCGAGGCGATCAAGGCCGCGCTCGGCGGCGAGCCACCCACACCGGCCGAACACCCCGAAAACCCACCAGACACAGGGGCGCCGCAGGCGGCGCCCGGGACGGAAGAGGGCGATGAGTCCGATGTTTACCGCGATGCCTAGGATTTCGCGTCGTGGGTGAGCGGGAGAACGACGAGCTGGACCGGTCCGACACCACGCTCGTGATCGTTACCGGCGTCTCGGGCGGCGGCCGGAGCACGGTCGCGCGCGCGTTGGAGAACGTCGGCTTCTACGTCGTCGACAACCTGCCCCAGGCGCTCATGCTGGAGATGGCCGAGCTGGCCTACGCGGCCGGCAGCCCGGCCCGGCTCACCGCCATGGTGCTCGACGTGCGCAGCCGCGCGTTCTCCGCGGACCTGACCGGCGCGGTGCACGCGCTGAAGGAACGTGGCTTCAACCCGCACGTGGTGTTCCTGGACGCCGCCGACGACGTGCTGATCCGGCGCTTCGAGAGCGTCCGGCGCTCGCACCCGCTCCAGGGCGACGGCCGGCTGGCCGACGGCATCGCGGCCGAGCGCAAGCTGCTCGAAGAGGCCCGCGAGCAGGCCGACGTGATCATCGACACCAGCCACCTCAACGTCAACCAGCTTCGTCGCCGGGTCGAGGAGATGTTCGGCGGCGAGGACGCGCGCCGGCTCCGGGTGACCGTGCTCAGCTTCGGCTTCAAATACGGCCTGCCGCCCGACGCCGACTTCGTGCTCGACGCCCGCTTCCTGCCCAACCCGTTCTGGGTGCCGGAGCTGCGTGACCTGACCGGCCGCGACGAGGCGGTCAGCGGCTACGTGCTCGGCCAGCACGGTGCGGTGCCGTTCGTCGACACGTACTCCCGGCTGATCGTCGGCACCGCGCCCGGCTTCGAGCGCGAGGGCAAGCGCTACCTGACCGTCGCCGTCGGCTGCACGGGTGGCAAGCACCGCAGTGTCGCGATCGCCGAGGAGCTGGCCACCCGGCTGCGCGAGTCCCGGGTGTCGGCCTCCGCGCAGCACCGTGACCTGGGGCGCGAGTGATGCGCGTCGTCGCGTTCGGAGGCGGCCACGGCCTGTCCGCCTCGCTGCGCGCGCTGCGCGGCCAGGGCCGCGACCTCGACATCACGGCGGTCGTGACGGTCGCCGACGACGGCGGGTCCAGCGGCCGGCTGCGCGCCGAGCGGTCCGCCCTGCCGCCCGGCGACCTGCGCCAGGCGCTGGCCGCGTTGGCCGCCGAACGGCCCGACACGCAGCAGACCGCCGAGCTCTTCCAGCACCGGTTCGCGCCCGACGGGCGCGACCACAGCTCGCTCGACGGCCACACTGTCGGAAATCTGGTACTCGTCGGGCTGATGGAACAGCTCGGCGACCCGGTGTCCGCTTTGGATCACGCGGCCCGGATGGTCGACGCCTCCGGCCGGGTGCTGCCGATGGCGGTCAAGGCGGTGGGCATCGAGGCCGACATCCGGGGTGCCGATCCCCGTCGGCCGGGGATGCTGCTCACCGTCGTGGGGCAGCACGCGGTGGCGGTCGCGCCCGGTCACGTCGAGGCGGTCCGGCTCACACCGGCCGACCCTCCGGCGTGTCCCGAGGCGGTGGCGGCGGTCGAGGCCGCAGACTGGCTGATCTTCGGGCCGGGCAGTTGGTACACCAGCGTGATCCCGCACCTGCTGGTGCCCGAGCTGGCCGCCGCGATCGTGGCCAGCCCGGCGCGCCGATTGGTGACACTCAACCTGGCCGCCGAACCCGAAACCTGGGGGCTGTCGGCTGCTGATCACCTGGCGGCGTTGCGCTGGTACCTGCCCGCGCTGAAAGTCGACACGGTTCTCGCCGACGGGACCGCTGTCGGTGACCCCGAACCCGTCCGTCGTGCGGCAGAATCGCTGGGTGCGCGGCTGGTGCTCGCCCCGGTGGCGGTCGCCGACGGGAGTCCCAGACACGATCCCGCGGCCCTGGGGAAGGCCCTGGTGCCTGTCCTGGGCGCCAGTCGTTAAGCACGTGAGAACCCACCGGCTTCGGGCCGGAGAACCGGCACGCGAGGTGACGATTAGTTATGGCGATGACCGCCGCGGTCAAGGACGAGCTGAGCAGGGTCGACGTGCCCAAACCGTGTTGTCGGCGGGCCGAGATGGCCGCGCTGCTGCGGTTCGCCGGCGGTCTGCATATCGTCTCGGGCCGGGTGGTGGTCGAGGCCGAGCTCGACACCGGGGCGGTCGCCCGCCGGCTGCGCCGGGAGATCGCCGAGGTCTACGGCTACCCGAGTGAGATCCACGTGCTGGCCTCCGGCGGCCTGCGCAAGGCCAGCCACTACATCGTGCGGGTGGTGAAGGACGGCGAGATCCTGGCCCGCCAGACCGGCCTGCTCGACGTCCGCGGCCGTCCGGTCCGTGGCCTGCCGCAGCACGTCGTCTCCGGCAACGTCTGCTGCTCGGTGGCGGCGTGGCGGGGCGCGTTCATGGCGCACGGCTCGCTGACCGAGCCCGGCCGCTCCAGCGCGCTGGAGATCACCTGCCCGGGCCCGGAGTCGGCGCTGGCGCTGGTCGGTGCCGCCCGGCGGATGGGCATCACCGCCAAGGCCCGCGAGGTCCGCGGCGTCGACCGGGTCGTGGTCAAGGACGGCGACGCGATCTCCGCGCTGCTCACCCGGATCGGCGCGCACAGCAGCGTGCTGGCCTGGGAGGAGCGCCGGGTCCGGCGCGAGGTGCGGGCGACCGCCAACCGGCTGGCCAACTTCGACGACGCCAACCTGCGCCGCTCGGCGCGGGCGGCGGTGGCGGCGGCGGCCCGGGTCACCCGGGCGCTGGAGATCCTCGCCGACGACGCGCCCAACCACCTGACCTCGGCCGGCAAGCTGCGCCTCGACCACCGCCAGGCCTCCCTGGAGGAGCTGGGCGCGCTGGCCGATCCGCCGTTGACCAAGGACGCGATCGCCGGCCGGATCCGGCGCCTGCTGGCGCTCGCCGACAAGCGGGCCCGCGATCTGGGCATTCCGGACACCGAGGCCGCTGTGACGCCCGACATGCTGGTGGTCTGAGCGCGACCTGCCGTAACACCCAACAGGTAGCTCAGATAGGGTCGTCAGGTACGGCGACGGGGCCGGCAACCGGTTCTAACACCGGCCGGCGTACGCGATGATCGCGGCGGCCGGCAATCTCATCATCAAGGAGATGAAACCTGTGACCATCCGGGTTGGCATCAACGGCTTCGGCCGCATCGGCCGCAACTTCTTCCGGGCCGTCCTCGCCTCCGGGGCGGACGTCCAGCTTGTCGGCGCCAACGATCTCACCGACAACGCGACCCTCGCCCACCTGCTGAAGTACGACTCGATCCTGGGTCGGCTCCCGTACGAGGTGAAGGCGACCTCCGACGAGATCTCGGTCGGCAGCCACACGTTCAAGGTGTTCGCCGAGCGCGACCCGGGCAAGCTGCCCTGGGGCGACCTGGGCGCCGACGTCGTGATCGAGTCGACCGGCCTGTTCACCGACGGCACCAAGGCCCGTGCGCACGTCGACGGCGGTGCCAAGAAGGTCATCATCTCCGCGCCGGCGAAGCACGAGGACTTCACGGTGGTCATGGGTGTCAACGACAACCTGTACGACCCCGCGAAGCACACGATCATCTCGAACGCCTCGTGCACCACGAACTGCCTCGCACCGATGGCGAAGGTGCTCAACGACACCTTCACGATCCAGCACGGCCTGATGACCACGATCCACGCGTACACGCAGGACCAGAACCTTCAGGACGGCCCGCACAAGGACCTCCGCCGGGCCCGCGCCGCCGCGCTGAACATCGTGCCGACCTCGACCGGTGCCGCCAAGGCGATCGGCCTCGTGCTGCCGGAGCTCAAGGGCAAGCTCGACGGCTACGCGCTGCGGGTGCCGATCCCGACCGGCTCGGCCACCGACCTGACCGTCAACGTGGGTCGCGAGACCACGGTCGAAGAGGTCAACAACGCGATGAAGGAAGCCGCCGCGGGTGCGCTCAACGGCTACCTGACCTACACCGAGGACGAGATCGTCTCGACCGACATCGTCACCGACCCGTCGTCGTGCATCTTCGACTCGGGCCTGACCAAGGTGATCGGCAACCAGGTCAAGGTCGTCGGCTGGTACGACAACGAGTGGGGCTACTCGAACCGCCTGGTGGACCTGGTCAAGCTCGTCGGGACCTCGCTCTGAGCATCATGAAGACGCTTGACGATCTCCTCGCGGAGGGAGTCGCGGGTCGGCGCGTCCTGGTACGCGCCGACCTGAACGTCCCCTTCCAGAAGAACGACCCCGGTGTGATCGCCGATGACGGCCGCATCCGGGCAGTCCTGCCGACCGTCAAGGCGCTCCGCGACGCGGGCGCCTCGGTGATCGTGATGTCCCATCTGGGCCGCCCGAAGGGCGCGCCCGACCCGAAGTACACGCTGGCGCCGGTCGCGCAGCGGTTCGGTGAACTGCTCGAGGGCGAGATCCACTTCGCCACCGACACCGTCGGCCCGGACGCGACGGAGAAGGTGGCGGCTCTCGGTGGCGGCCAGGTGCTGCTGCTCGAGAACCTGCGCTTCAACGCCGGCGAGACCAGCAAGGACGACGCCGAGCGGGGCGCGTTCGCCGACCAGCTCGCCGCGTTCGCCGAGGCGTACGTCGACGACGCGTTCGGTGCCGTGCACCGCAAGCACGCCAGCGTCTTCGACGTGCCGGCCCGGCTCCCGCACTTCGCGGGTGGCCTGGTGCTGCGCGAGGTCGAGGTGCTGGCCCGGCTGACGGAGAGCCCCGAGCGGCCGTACGCGGTGGTGCTCGGTGGCGCGAAGGTCTCCGACAAGCTCGCCGTCATCGAGGCGCTGCTCCCCAAGGTCGACAGGCTCCTGGTCGGCGGCGGCATGTGCTTCACGTTCCTCAAGGCGCAGGGCCACGAGATCGGCAAGTCGCTGCTCGAGGAAGACATGCTCGACACCTGCCGCGACCTGCTGGCCCGCGGCGGCGACAAGATAGTGCTGCCGACCGACGTGGTGGCCGCGACCGGCTTCTCGGCCGACGCCGACCACGACGTGGTGCCCGCTGACGCGATCCCGGCCGACCGGCTCGGGCTCGACATCGGCCCCGACAGCGTCGCCGCGTTCGCCGGTGCGCTCGCGGACGCCCACACCGTGTTCTGGAACGGCCCGATGGGCGTGTTCGAGCTGGCGCCGTTCGCGGCGGGCACCCGGGGCGTGGCCGAGGCGATCATGAAGGTCGACGGCCTGACCGTCGTCGGCGGTGGCGACTCCGCGGCCGCGGTGCGCGCGCTCGGCCTCGACGAGGACGCGTTCGGCCACATCTCGACCGGCGGGGGAGCCTCGCTGGAATACCTGGAGGGCAAGCGCCTTCCCGGCATCGCCGCTCTGGAGTCCTGATGGCGCCGCAGTCGCGCCGGCCGTTGATGGCCGGCAACTGGAAGATGAACCTCAACCACCTCGAGGCCATCGGGCTCGTGCAGAAGCTGGCCTTCAGCCTCAACGAGCAGCAGCTCACCGACGTCGAGACAGTGGTGATCCCGCCGTTCACCGACCTGCGCAGCGTGCAGACCCTGGTCGACGGCGACAAGCTGCTGATCGGGTACGGCGCGCAGGACCTCTCGCCGCACAAGGGTGGCGCCTACACGGGCGACATCTCGGGTCCGCTGCTGGCCAAGCTCGGCTGCTCGTACGTCGTGGTCGGGCACTCCGAGCGCCGGCAGTACCACCACGAGGACGACCAGGTGGTCAACTCGAAGGTGCAGGCGGCGCTGGCCAACGAGCTCACGCCGATCTTCTGCATCGGTGAGGGCCTTGAGGTCCGCGAGGCCGGCGAGCAGGTGGCGCACTGCGTCGCCCAGCTCGACGCCGGGCTCGACGGGCTCAAGGCCGAGCAGGTGCGCAAGGTCGTGATCGCGTACGAGCCGGTCTGGGCGATCGGCACCGGCAAGACCGCGACCCCGGAGGACGCCCAGGAGGTCTGCGGGGCGCTCCGGACGCGGCTCGCCGAGCGGTTCGACTCCGAGACGGCAGACGTGACCCGCATCCTGTACGGCGGCTCGGTCAAGGCCAACAACGTGGCCGCGATCATGGCCCAGCCGGACGTGGACGGCGCTCTGGTCGGCGGTGCGAGCATCGACGCCGAGGAGTTCGTGCAGATCGTCCGGTTCCCGGAGCACATCAAGAAGTAGAGGCATGGTGGCCGGGTCCGCACTCCGCGAACCCGGCCGCTATCCTTGCGGAGTCGCGCCCACCGAAGGGAAAGACCACCACCATGCCGATCGCATTCGCCTACACGTTGATCGTGTTGCTGATCATCACGAGCGTGCTGCTGACGATGCTGGTCCTGTTGCACCGCGGCAAGGGTGGCGGCCTGTCCAGCATGTTCGGCGGCGGCGTCAGCACCAACCTCGCCGGCTCGTCCATCGCCGAGAAAAACCTGGACCGATACACCATCCTGGTGGGGATCGTCTGGTTCGCGTGCATCGTGGGTCTGGGCCTCTGGCTCAAACTCGCCGTCGCGGGATAGCACCGATCCCGACCAAATAGTCGTAAACTCGTGCGCGGTTCGGACCTGTTCCGAACCGCGCACGAATGTTTTCACAGCTCACGTTTGTTCCGCTTCACCGCGTCCGCGACGCCGCATTCCCCGCGGCCGACCCCCGCACGACGACAGGAGCGACATACCGTGCCCAGCGGCAGCGCAATCCGTGGCACCCGGGTCGGTTCCGGCCCGATCCGCCCAAGCGAGCGGTGCGAGCCAGCACCGCGGCGCCCGGTGACCTACTGGTGCGCCAACGACCACACCGTGGAGATCTCCCTGGCGGCCGAGGTCGCGCCGCCGGCGACGTGGGACTGCCCCCGCTGCGGGCAGCCCGCCGGCCTGGACGCCGCGAACCCGCCCGGCCGACAGCGCCCAGAGCCCTACAAGACCCACCTGGCGTACGTGAAGGAACGGCGCAGCGACGCGGACGGCGCGGCCATCCTCGCCGAGGCGCTGGCCAACCTACGCCAGCGCCGCGGCGGCCTCTGAAGACCTAGCTCCTAACGCTGCGGAAGGTCCGGCGGACCTGGGTCGCGGCGGCGCTGTCGAGTTGCCAGATCGTGCGGTTGACGCCGTGCACTCCGGCTGCCGGTAGCTGCACCGGGCCTGCCCCGGTCAGCGCCATGCCGACCGCGCCGGCCTTGTCGGGGCCGGCGGCTACCAGCCACACCTGGTCGGCGGTGTTGAGCGTGGGCAGGGTCAGGGTGGTGCGCACCGGCGGTGGCTTCGGGCTGCCCCGCACCGCGCTCACCGGGCGCGTCTCGTAGGCCACCGGGTGCTCCGGGAACACCGACGCGACGTGGCCGTCCTCGCCGACGCCGAGCATCAGCACGTCGAAGTGGGGGAGCGGAGCGGTGCCGGGGCGGGCCGCCCGGGCCAACTCCTGGGCATAGCGCGCCGCGGCCGCCTCCGGGTCGTTGCCGTCCGGGCCGTCCGAGGGCGGCATCGCGTGCACCCGGGCCGCCGGCACCCGCAGCGCGTCGAGGAGCTGCTCGCGCGCCTGGGTCTCGTTGCGGTCCGGGTGACCGGCCGGCAGGAACCGCTCGTCGCCCCACCAGAAGTCGACGCGGGTCCAGTCGACCGCGTCGCTGGCCGGGAAGTCGCGGACCGCGCGGTGCACCGCGCCGGCGATCCGGCCGCCGGTCAGCACCCAGGACGCCGCGCCGCGCTCGGCCTGGGCGTCGATCAGGGTGACCACCAGCCGCGCTGCCACGGAGTGGGCCAGCACGTCGGGGTCGGAGTGGACGATGACGCTGGTCTCGCTCATCCGTCGGTGCCCTGCTCGGCGGGGGCCGACGGCGTGGTGGGCGCCGAGCCCTGTGCGGTGCCGGCGCCGGCCGAGGCCGGGCGGACCCGGTCGCCGGTGCGCGGCGGCATGTCCTCCACCTGGGTGGGCGGGCCGCCGCCGACGATGCCAGGGCCGAGGCCGGGAGCGTGGCCGGCGGTCATCGGGTCCTTCCAGACGTGCACGCGGTGGGCCGGGCGGGTGTCGAGGCCGGTCTCGCCGGTCATCGCGCTCAGCGCCGCGGCGTAGACCTGGTCGGGGTCGAGCCGGCGCAGCTCCTCGGCCAGTTCCTCGCCGAGCGGCCGCCGGACCAGCGGCAGCAGCCGGTCCGCCTGGTCGGTCCGCATGAAGGTGGCGACGTCCTGCTCGCGGGAGAGGGAGAGCTCGTTGTTGTTGGCGGCGACCAGGCAGACCGAGTGCATGATCCGGTAGCTCTCGGTGTCTTCCCAGCGCGGCTTGATGTCGAGTCGGGCGGACAGCCAGCCGGACATCAACGCAGCGGTCGGGTCCTTCTTCGGCGCCTCGATCCGGGCGCCGACGACCCGCTGTTCGGTGGTGTCGAAGGCCGACGCGACCAGCGTGCGCCACGGCGTGATCCGGGTCCAGGCGAGGTCGGTGTCGCCGGGCGCGTAGTCGCGGGCCCGCTGGCGCAGGGCGGCGACCGGGTCCGGCGTCTGCGCGACGTCGGTGATCCGGCGGTCGGCGACCACGCCGAGGAAGTCGTTGGCGATCTTCTCCGGCGGCTCGCCGTGCCACCAGGTGACCACCGGCACGTCCGGCACGAGCAGCGGCATGACCACCGACTCGGCGTGCAGCGCGAGCCGGCCGTACATCCGCATCACCACGGCCTCGCACGGGCCGAGCCGGCCGCCGACGACCACCTCGGCGTCGAGCCGGTTGCTGGGTCGCTCGACGTCGGCGCGGACCACGATCAGCAGGCGGCACGGGTGCATCGAGGCGGCGATGGTGGCAGCCGCCTCGGCCTCGCGTACCCGCTTCTCGTCGACGACGACGATCAGGGTCAGCGCCATGCCGCTGGCCACCCCGCCGGCCGAGCGCCGCTCGGTGGCGAGCGCCTTGACGACCTCGTTGCCGGTGGTGTCCCAGAGTCCGATCATGCCCGCCTCCAGTGCCGGCCGTCGCGGCGCAGCAGTTCGTCGGCCGCGTGCGGGCCCCATTCGCCGGCCCGGTAGGGCTCGGGCGTCGTGCCGGCCCAGGCGTCCTCCAGCGGGTCGATCACCCGCCAGCTCTGCTCGACCTCGGCCGCGTCGGGGAACAGCGTCCGGTCACCGACGAGGACGTCGAGCACCAGTCGCTCGTACGCCTCCGGGCTGGACTCCGTGAACGCGGCGCCGTACTCGAAGTCCATCGCGATGTCGCGTACCTCCATGGTGGTGCCTGGCACCTTGGAGCCGAACTTCAGCACCACGCCCTCGTCCGGCTGCACCCGGACGACA
Organism: Asanoa ishikariensis; assembly: GCF_900107455.1. Lineage (GTDB taxonomy): Bacteria > Actinomycetota > Actinomycetes > Mycobacteriales > Micromonosporaceae > Asanoa > Asanoa ishikariensis. Next base: position 2,947,686 of record NZ_FNQB01000001.1, read on the forward strand.
AGCTGGTTGGCGCCGAGCATCTCGATGTCGTGCGGGTTGAACGGCAGGTGTGGCGCCTTCTTGAAGATGATCGCCAGCTCGGTGACCCGCCGGGGGAGCCGCTTGCCGCAGCGCAGGTAGAACGGCACCCCGGCCCAGCGGCGGTTCTGCACGCCGAGCTTCACCGCCACGTACGTCTCGGTGGCGGAGTCGGACGGCACGTCCTTCTCCTCGAGGTAGCCGACCGCCCGCTCGCCGCCGACCCAGCCCGGCAGGTATTGCCCGCGGACCGTCTCGTCGCGTACGTCGCCCGGCACCTTGATCGCCCGGAGCACCTTGAGCTTCTCGGTGCTGATCTCCGCCGCGTCGAAGCTGGTCGGCTCTTCCATCGCGACCAGCGTCATCAACTGGAGCAGGTGGTTCTGGAGCACGTCGCGGGCAGCGCCGGCGGCGTCGTAGAAGCCCGCCCGCGTGCCGATGCCGACGTCCTCGGCCATTGTTATCTGCACGGAGTCGACGTACTTGCTGTTCCACAGCGGCTCGAACAGGTTGTTGGCGAACCGCAGGGCCAGGATGTTCTGGACCGTCTCCTTGCCCAGGTAGTGGTCGATCCGGAAGACGTCGCCGCGGGTGAACACGTCGTCGACCAGGCCGTTGAGCGCCTTGGCCGAGGCCAGGTCGTTGCCGAACGGCTTCTCCACCACGACCCGGCGCCACCCGCCGGACTTGCCGTTGTCGGCCATCCCCGTGCGGGCGAGCTGCTTGAGCACTATCGGGAAGGCCGGTGGCGGGATCGCGAAGTAGAACGCCGCGTTGCCGGCGATGCCGTGCGAGTCGCGCAGCTCGTCGAGGGTCTCCGCGAGCTGGTCGAACGCCTCGTCGTCGTCGAACGCGCCGGGCACGAACTTGATGCTGCCGGCGAGCCGGGCCCACACCTCCTCACGCCAGGGGGTGCGGGCCCCTTTCTTGACCGCGTTCATCGCCACGGTCTCGAAGTCGCCATCGCCCCAGTCGCGCCGGGCGAACCCGAGCACCACGAAGCCCGGTGGCAGCAGCCCCCGGTTGGCCAGGTCGTAGATGGCCGGCAACAGCTTCTTGCGAGACAGGTCGCCGGTCACGCCGAAGATCACCAGAGCACAGGGCTCCGGGATTCTCGGCAGTCGGCGATCCTGTGGATCACGCAGCGGGTTCACTCACAACACCTCGGGTTTTCCGGCCGACCGGAGGTCCAGGCTTCGGCCATGGCGCAGCTCCTAGTGTGAATCCTTGCTGGCGGGGAGCCCCGCCAACGCGCGCAGCAGCTCGTCGAGGCCGGCCGCGCGGTCGGTCAGGTGCAGCCGCACGAGGGGCCGGCCGCGGTCGGTCATCGCCTTGCGGTCACCGGCCGCCTGCGCGGCCTGCAGGTCGCCGAACGTGTACGGCTTCCCGGAGATCGCCAGGTCGTCGGCGACCGCGCCGGTGATCTGGAGGAACGAGCCGACCTGCGGACCGCCCTTGTGGTACTGGCCGGTCGAGTGCAGGTAGCGGGGCCCCCAACCGAAGGTCACCGGTTGGCCGGCGGCGGTGGCCAACAGCGCCCGGGCCTGCTCGGCCCGGGCGTCGCCGAACCGGTCCAGGAACGCCAGCACGGCCAGGTAGCCGTGCGGGTCGATGCCCTCGACCAGCGCGCCGAGCACGGCCGCGAGGCTGTCGCCGCTGCCGCCGTGCACCTCGATCGCGCCCTCGGTGAACGACGGCGACTCGTCCGGCAGGCCCTCGGCGAGGATCCGGGTCGTGTTGCTCTTCGACTCGGTCACGTTGGGCTGGTTGAACGGGTCGATGCCGATCAGCCGGCCGGCGATCGCCGTGGCGAACTCCCAGGCCAGGAACTGGGCGCCGAGCGGGCCGTTGACGGCCAGGTCGGGCCGGACGCCGCCGCCGGGCACGCCGAACGGCGACTGCGCGCCGCCCACCGTGACCGTGACCACGTCGGTGCCGTGCGCGCCGGGGCTGTCCGGCGTCTCGATCACCACCGGCAGGATGCCCTTGCCGTCCTTGCCGGTCGACTCGGCGATGAGCTGCTCGGCCCAGTCGCCGAGACCGACGATGCCGGTGCCGTCGGAGACCAGCGCAACCTTGTCGTGACCCGCGACGGCTGCGGCACCGAGCGCGGCGCCCAGCGCGAGGCCGGGGTTGCCGCTCTCCTCGGGCAGCGCCGCGAGCAGGTCCTCGGCCTGGTCGAACAGCTCGGCGACGTCGACACCGGCCAGCGCCGAGGGCACGACGCCGAACGCGGTCAGCGCCGAGTAGCGGCCGCCGACCTCGGAGTCGGCCAGGAACACCTGCGCGCCCATCTCCCGGCCGGTGGTCTCCAGCGGCGAGCCCGGGTCCGTGACCACCACGAAGTGCCGGCCGGCCTCGGCCTCGGACATGCCGAAGTCGAGGAACGCCTGCCAGTACGCCCGCCGGTGGCTGTCGGTCTCGACCGTGCCGCCGGACTTGCTCGACACCACCACGAGCGTGCGCTCCAGCCGGTCGGCCAAAGCCGCCCGGATCTGCGCGGGGTCGGTGGTGTCCAGGACGGTCAGCGCGACGCCGAGGGTGCGCGTGATCACCTCCGGCGCGAGCGACGAGCCACCCATGCCGGCCAGCACCACGTGGTCGAGGTCGGCCAGTTCGGTGCGGAGCTCGGCCAGCCGCGGCAGCAGCTCCCGGCTGCGGCGGAAGGTGTCGACCCAGCCCAGCCGGATCTTCGCCTCGGCCTCCGCGTCGGGACCCCAGAGCGCGGCGTCCTTGGCGACCAGCTTGGCCGGCACGTCGGCGCCGACGAGCGAGGCGCGGGCGGCCGCCGCATCCGCGCTGCCGGCGCCGTAGACGGCGATGCCGGCGGCGGCGACGACACCGTCGGCGAATGCCGGACCGATGTCGTCGCCCTTCTCCGGAACCCCGTCGGACCCGAATCCGAAGGTGCTCACACCCGAGCCCCGCTCCGTGAGGCTCGGCCGCGACCCGGGGCGCTGAGCCGAATGGTTCGCTCGCTCCGCTCGTTCACGTCTAGCCCTTCGCCGCGTCGGTCGGCTTCGCCGACCCGGACGATGCCGCCTTCAACGACGCGTCGACGCCGTCGATGAGCTCCTGCCAGCTCGCCGAGAACTTCTCGACGCCCTCGCGCTCCAACGTGAGGAACACGTCGTCGAGGTCGATGCCCACCCGGGCCAGGTCGGCCATGACCTGCTTGGCGTCGCCGTAGTTGTTGGTGATGGTGTCGGCCTGGGTCTCGCCGTGGTCGGCCCAGGCGTGGATCAGCGGCTCCGGCATGGTGTTGACGATGCCCGGTGCGATCAGGTCGACGACGTAGAGCACGTCCAGGTAGTCCGGGTTCTTCGTGGACGTCGAGGCCCACAGCGGCCGCTGCGGCTTGGCGCCCGCGTCGGCCAGCTTCTGCCACCGCGCACCGCCGAACACCTCGGAGTAGCGCTCGTAGGCCAGCCGCGCGTTGGCGACCGCACCCTTGCCGCGCAGCGCCTTGGCCTCGTCGGAGCCGATCTTCTCCAGCCGCTTGTCGATCTCGGTGTCGAAGCGGGAGACGAAGAACGACGCCACGGACGCCAGGTTGGTCAGGTCATGGCCGTTGGCCTTGGCCTGCTCCATGCCGTCCAGGTACGCGTCCATCACCTGGCTGTAGCGGTCGAGCGAGAAGATCAGCGTGACGTTGACGCTGATGCCGGCGGCCAGCGCCGCGGTGATCGCCGGCAGGCCCTCCTCGGTCGCCGGGATCTTGATGAAGGCGTTGGGGCGGTCGATCAACCACCAGAGGCCCTTGGCCTCGGCGATCGTCTTGGCAGTCTCGCGGGCGAGCCGCGGGTCGACCTCGAGCGAGACGCGGCCGTCGACGCCACCGGAGGCGTCGTACGCGGGCCGCAGCACGTCGCAGGCCCAGCGCACGTCGTACGCGGTGAGCATGCGGACGGCCTCTTCCGTGGAGACGCCCCGGGTGGCCAGGTCGCGAACCTGTCCGTCGTAGGCGTCGGCGTCGGAGAGCGCCTTCGCGAAGATCGTCGGGTTGGTCGTCACGCCCACGACGTGCTGTTCGCGGCGCAACTGGTCAAGGGTGCCGGTGCTCAGCCGGACGCGGGACAGGTCGTCGAGCCAGATGGCGACGCCCGCGGCGGCAAGTTCGGCCAGGCGGTCGGTCATGATGCTTCGCTCCCTCAGTTGCCCGTGGTGGTGCCGGTGATGGCGCCGACCCTCGCGAGCGAGGCGTGTGCCTTCGCGACGACGTTGTCGGCGGTGAACCCGAACTGCTCGAAGAGCACGGTGTGCGGCGCGCTGGCGCCGTAGTGCTCGATGCTGACGCTCTCGCCGGAGTCGCCGACGAGGTCGCGCCAGGACATGGCGATGCCGGCCTCGACGCTGACCCGGGCCTTGACCGCGTTCGGCAGGACGGTCTGCCGGTAGGCCTCGTCCTGCGCCCGGAACCACTCCTGGCAGGGCATCGAGACGACCCGCGTCGGGGTGCCGGCGGCCTCCAACCGCTCCTGGGCGGTCAGGCAGAGCTGCACCTCGGAGCCGGTGCCCATGAGGATCACCTCGGGCTGGCCGTTGGACGCCTCGGACAGGATGTAGCCGCCCCGGGCGACGCCGTCGGCCGGCGCGTACCGGTCGCGGTCGATGGTCGGCAGCGCCTGACGGGTCAGCGCGAGCGCGGTCGGCCGGTCGATGTGCTCCATCGCCATCCGCCAGGCCCACGCGGTCTCGTTGGCGTCCGCCGGACGGACCACGTCGAGGCCCGGGATGGCCCGCAGCGCGGTCAGGTGCTCGATCGGCTGGTGCGTCGGGCCGTCCTCGCCGAGACCGATCGAGTCGTGCGTCCAGACGTAGGTGACCGGCAGCTTCATCAGCGCCGCGAGCCGCACCGACGGTCGCATGTAGTCGCTGAACACCAGGAACGTGCCACCGTACGGGCGGGTCGCGCCGTGCAGCACGATGCCGTTGAGGATCGCGCCCATGCCGTGCTCGCGGATGCCGAAGTGCAGGGTCCGGCCGTACTCGTCGCCCGGGAACTCCTTGGTGGCGTGCTCCGCGGGGACGAACGACGGCTCGCCCTTCATGGTGGTGTTGTTGCTCTCGGCCAGGTCGGCCGAGCCACCCCAGAGCTCCGGCAGCACCGGCGCCAGCGCCTCCAGGATCTTGCCCGAGGCCGCCCGCGTCGCGATGCCCTTAGCGTCGGCCGGCCACACCGGCAGCGCGTCGGTCCAGCCCGCCGGCAGAGCGCGGGAGGTCAACCGGTCGAACAGCGCGCGGCTGTCGGCGTTGTCGGCCGACCAGACGGCGAAGGCCTTGTCCCATTCCGCATGCGCGGCCTGGCCGCGGGCGACCGCCTCGCGGGTGTGCTCGAGCACCTCGGCGGAGACCTCGAAGCTCTGGGCCGGGTCGAAGCCGAGGACCTTCTTGGTCGCGGCGACCTCGTCGGCGCCCAGCGCCGAGCCATGGATCTTGCCGGTGTTCTGCTTGTTCGGCGCGGGCCAACCGATGATCGTGCGGAGCGCGATGAACGACGGACGGTCGGTGACGGCCTTCGCGGCCTCGATCGCCCGCCAGAGCGCCTCCGGGTCCTCGCGGTAGTCACCCTCGTCGGCGTGCCCGCTGCGGAAGTCGACGGTCTGGACGTGCCAGCCGTACGCGGCGTAGCGCGCGGCGACGTCTTCGCTCTTGGCGATCCGGGTGTCGTCCTCGATGGAGATCTCGTTGTCGTCCCAGATCGCGACCAGGTTGCCCAGCCGCTGGTGCCCGGCGAGCGAGCTCACCTCGTGGCTGATGCCCTCTTCGATGTCACCGTCGGAGACGATCGTGTAGACGAAGTGGTCGAACAGCGGGCTCTCGGAGTCGAAGAGGCCCTTCTCCCGGCGGGCGGCCATGGCCATGCCCACCGCGTTGCCGATGCCCTGGCCCAGGGGGCCGGTGGTCGTCTCGACACCCTTGGTGTGCCCGTGCTCCGGGTGGCCCGGGGTCAGCGAGCCCCACTGGCGCAGCGCCATCAGGTCTTCCAGCCCCAGGCCGTAGCCGGTGAGGTAGAGCTGGATGTAGAGCGTCAGGCTGCTGTGGCCGGCGGACAGCACGAAGCGGTCACGGCCGGGCCAGTGTGGGTCGGTCGGGTCGTGCCGCATGACCTTGTTGAACAGCAGGTATGCGGCCGGGGCAAGGCTCATGGCGGTGCCCGGGTGACCGTTGCCGGCCTTCTCGACCGCGTCCATCGCGAGGACGCGGACCGTGTCGACCGCCTTGCGGTCCAGCTCGGACCAGGCGATTGAGGTTTGCTCTGACTTGCTGGCAGGCACGATGTATGCGCTCCTCGGCGAGTGTTTCCGATCCCTCACCTCTGACCCTAGCGACCCGTGCTAAACACGTGCCGCCGGATCTCGCCCTGCGGCACGTGTTGTGGGCGGACAGACACTCCCCGGGTGGTTCTCGCCGCACCGCGTCGGGTCGCCGATCAGGCCAGATACGCGCCGCGTACGCTGTCGATCGGCCTGTTGACCGTCGCCGGTCGCGGCTTGACGACGAAGCGCCGAGGAAGGTGGACACGGCCTTGAGCATGGTCACGGAGCGCCCGTCGCCGACCCTGGTGCCGGGCCCGGTCCCAGTGCCCGCCCGGCGCGACCCGCGTGCCGTCCTCCGTGCCTACGTGGCGTTGACCAAGCCCCGGATCATCGAGCTGCTGCTGGTCACCACTGTGCCCGCGATGATGCTCGCGGCGGGTGGCATCCCGCCGGTCGGGACGATGGTCGTGGTGCTGGTCGGCGGCACGCTCGCCGCGGGGGCGGCCAACGCCCTCAACTGCTACATCGACCGCGACATCGACCAGCTGATGCGCCGCACGAAGCGGCGCCCGCTGCCCACGCACACCCTGGACCCGCGCAGCGTGCTGGTGTTCGGGCTGGTGCTGGCGGTGGTCTCGGTGGGTCTGATGGCCGGGTTCACCAACTGGCTCGCGGCCGCGCTGACCGCCGCGGCGATCGCCTATTACGACCTCGTCTACACGCTCTGGCTCAAGCGGACGACGCCGCAGAACACGTTCTGGGGTGGCGCCTGCGGTGCCGCTCCGGTGCTGATCGGCTGGGCGGCCGTGACCGGCGGGCTGTCGCCGCTGGCCTGGGCGCTGTTCGCGGTCGTGTTCTTCTGGCAGATGCCCCACTTCTACGCGTTGGCCATCAAGTACAAGGACGACTACGCGCGGGCCGGCATCCCGATGCTGCCGGTGGTCCGCTCGGCCGCCCGGGTCAACCGCGAGATCGTGCTGTTCACCTGGCTCACCGTGGCCGCCTCGGTGGCCGCCTGGCCGCTCGGCCTGGGCCCGCTGTACGGAGTCACGGCCATCGTCAGCGGAGTGTTCTTCCTCCTCGAGTCGTACCGGCTGGTGGGTCGGTCCAAGCGGGGCGAGCCGCTCAAGCCGATGCGGCTGTTCCACTGGTCGATCACGTATCTGACGATCGTGTCGGTCGCCGTCGCAGTCGACGCACTGCTCTGACAGCCGCCTGCCCGATATGGGTGGTTGTGGGCGTGAATCGCGGAAAAAGGCCTGTATGCGCGGCGCCCACGGACGAGGGACGGCAGTTGTCCGAGATGTCATCCGAATTTAACCGGATATGTCTCGCTTTGGTCGTTCAAATTTCCTGTGGCCCCTCTTAAATCAACCGATGACAGGGGTCACAAAACACGATCGGATGGCACGCGGATTCCGGTAGGCGTGCTTACGCTCTCGGGCATGGCAGATGGTTCCGATACGACGCTGACGACCGAACAGCCCGACGCACCGACCCCTGAGGGTCTGGTGCACGGGATCCGGTCGTTCGCCGCCGGACACGGCGGCGCCAGGGCGGTCATCGAATACGTCGGCAAGCGTGGCGCCCGGATTGTCCTCGTCGGCGAGGACGGCACCTGGGCGGACCAGTTCGCGGATGGCACTGACGTGGCCCGTGCGGCGTGTGAGAGCGCGGGGGTCGCGATCGAGAACGAGTGGGAGCGGGAGCTCATGGACCAGATGCGGCCGAGCAACGACCTGTGGCGGTCGATGGCCCGGCGCACGCTCTCGCGCTGACCAAGCGCGATCCCGCACCACCACCACAAAGAAAGCGGCGACTTGCCCACCACATCAACGCACGAGCAGGCGGCGGCCCGGGAGACATCCCGGGTCGCTCTTGTTACCTGCGACCGAATTCCTGACCTCGAGGACGACGATCGCCTGGCGCTCGCACCGCTGTCCGAGCGGGCGGTCACCGCCGAGCCGGTCGTCTGGGACGACCCGGCGGTCGACTGGGCGGCCTACGACCTGGTCGTGCTCCGCTCCACCTGGGACTACGCGTCCCGCCGTGACGAGTTCGTCGCCTGGGCGGGCCGGGTCGCCGGCCTCGCCAACCCGGCGGACGTCGTCGTCTGGAACACCGACAAGCGCTATCTCCGCGAGCTCGCGGCGGCCGGGGTGCCGATCATCCCGACCGACTGGGTTGAGCCCGGAGCGGCCGGCTGGTCGGGCGCGTGGGTCGACGTGATCCTCAAGCCAGCCATCGGCGCCGGCAGCGTCGACGCCGGCCGCTACCGGCTCGACGACCCGGTGGAACGGCAGGCGTTCGACGCCCATCTGGCGCGGCTCACCGGCGCCGGGCGCACCGCGCTGGTCCAGCCCTACCTCGGCGCGGTCGAGACGGCGGGGGAGACCGCCCTGGTCTTCCTGCAAAGCCCGGACGGGCTGCGGTTCAGCCACGCCGCGACCAAGGGCGCGCTGCTCGCCGGTCCGGACGAGGGCGTAGACGGGCTCTACCGGGAAGAGACGATCACGCCGCGGACGGCCACCGCCGCCGAGCTGGCCGTCGCGGAGCGCGCGTTGTCAGCGATCCCCGGCGGCGTTGACCGGCTGCTCTACGCGCGGGTCGACCTGATCCCCGCCGACGACGGCACCCCGGTCCTGATCGAGCTGGAGCTCACCGAGCCCTCGCTGTTCCTCGGCACCGCCGGCGGCGCCAAGGAGCGCTTCGCCGACGCCGTCGCCGCCGCTGTTCGCGCGGGTTGACCACAGCACGCTCAGCGTCGCCAGCCAGACCAGGCAGGCGCCGAACATGTGCAGGCCGACCAGGATCTCCGGCAGCCCGTTGAAGTACTGCACGAAGCCGATCACGCCCTGGCTCAGCTCGATCGCGAGCAGGACCAGGGCGGCCCGGGCGGTGCGCCGGGCGCCGGTCGCGCGGGCGGCGAACCACACCGCCAGGGTGAGGCCGAGCAGCAGGAAGACGACGTCCGCGTGCACCTGGGAGATGGTCTCCGGGTCGACGCCGGTGCGGTGCGCGTCGGCGTCGCCGGCGTGCGGTCCGGAGCCGGTCACGATCACGCCCAGCGCGACCACGGCGAACGAGACGACGGTCAGCACCCAGGTGAGCTGCCGGAGCGGGCCGGGCACCACCGTGCGGCGCGGGCCGGGACCGTCGACGGTGCGGCGCCAGAGCGCGTACGCCGCCACCAGCACGCCGATCGAGGCCAGGAAGTGCAGCCCGACCACCCACGGGTTGAGGTTGGTGAGCACGGTGATCCCGCCCACCACACCCTGCGCGGGGATGCCCAGGAACACACCCAGCGCCAGCCGGTTCAGGCCGCGGCTGCCGGGCGTGCGCTCGCGCCGGTGGTGCACGAACGCGGCGATCAGGGTGGCCAGGGCGACCGCGCCGACCACCCAGCCGAGCATCCGGTTGCTGAACTCGATCACCCCGTGGATGCCCATCTCGCCGTTGGGCACGTACGAGGCGTCGGTGCACCGCGGCCAGGTCGGGCAGCCGAGCCCGGAACCGGTCAGCCGGACGGCCCCGCCGGTGACGACGATGGCGACGTTCGCGATGATGTTGGCCAGCGCCAGACGGCGAAGCAGGGGGATCACCCGCGAGATCCTACGTACCGTAGGAGAGAGATCGGCCGTCGCCCCCGCGCCGCCATCCCGAGACGGTGATGTCGATCACTGGCGTGCCGGTTTGCTCCCGGCGGTGGAAATACGTAACGTTGTGGTAGTGAAATACGTCGCGATGCTGCCTCCGCAGGCGGAGACGACCGGTTCCCGGTCCGTCCCCGCTGATCGGCGCACCCGCGACCGCGTGCTGGCGCTGCTGCTGGAGCGGGGCACCGCCACCGCCGCCGAGCTCGGCGACGCACTCCAGCTCAGCCCCGCCGCCATCCGCAAGCACCTCGACGCGCTGTTGACCGACGGCGACGTGGTCAGCCGGCAGCGCCCGGTGCGGGCCGGCCGGGGCCGGGGGCGGCCGGCCAAGGTCTTCACCCTCACCGACGCGGCCCGGCTGCGCTGCGGCCGGCACACCTACGACAACATGGCCACCGCCGCGATGCGGTGGATCGCCGTGCACGGTGGTGAGGGCGCGGTCGACGCGTTCGCCGCCGACCAGGTGTCCGCGCTGGAGAGTCGTTGCCGCGAGGCCATGGAAGGCGCCGGCGACAACCCCATCGCGCGCGCGGAGGCACTCGCCGAGGCGCTGACCGCCGAGGGCTACGCTGCCAACGCTTCTACGATCGCCACGGGTGGGCAGCTGTGCCAGCACCACTGCCCCGTGGCGCACGTGGCTGCCGAGTTTCCCGAGCTGTGCGAGGCCGAGACGGCGGTCATTTCCCGCCTGGTCGGCACCCACGTCCAGCGACTAGCCACCATCGCACACGGTGACGGGGTATGCACAACGCATATCCCGGCCCAGCAAGCTGGCCAACACAGCCAGAGCCGACAGGAACTGTGAGGACAGATAAATGACCGAGCAGATCGTCCAGCCCGTAGTTACCCAGGAGGAGCACCTCGCCGCCCTGGCCAACTACCAGTACGGGTGGGCCGACTCCGACACCGCCGGCGCCACGGCGCAGCGCGGGCTCAACGAGGCGGTGGTGCGTGACATCTCCGCCAAGAAGAACGAGCCCGAGTGGATGCTCGACCTGCGCCTCAAGGGTCTGCGGCTGTTCGGCCGCAAGCCGATGCCCGACTGGGGTGCCGATCTCGGCGGGATCGACTTCGACAACATCAAGTACTTCGTCCGATCGACGGAGAAGCAGGCGGCGAGCTGGGACGACCTGCCCGCCGACATCAAGAACACCTACGACCGGCTGGGCATCCCGGAGGCCGAGAAGCAGCGGCTCGTCTCCGGTGTCGCGGCGCAGTACGAGTCCGAGGTGGTCTATCACAAGATCCGTGAGGACCTCGAGGAGCAGGGCGTCATCTTCCTCGACACCGACACGGGCCTGCGCGAGCACCCGGAGCTCTTCAAGGAGTACTTCGGCTCCGTGATCCCGGTCGGCGACAACAAGTTCGCCGCGCTCAACACCTCGGTGTGGTCGGGTGGCTCGTTCATCTACGTGCCGCCGGGCGTGCAGGTGGATATCCCGTTGCAGGCCTACTTCCGGATCAACACGGAGAACATGGGCCAGTTCGAGCGGACGCTGATCATCGTCGACGAGGGTGCCTACGTGCACTACGTCGAGGGCTGCACCGCGCCGATCTACTCGTCCGACTCGCTGCACAGCGCGGTCGTCGAGATCATCGTGAAGAAGGGCGCGCGCTGCCGTTACACGACCATCCAGAACTGGTCGAACAACGTCTACAACCTGGTCACCAAGCGCGCCGTGGCGCACGAGGGTGCGACCATGGAGTGGATCGACGGCAACATCGGGTCCAAGGTCACCATGAAATACCCGGCCGTCTGGATGGTCGGCGAGCACGCCAAGGGCGAGGTGCTCTCGGTCGCGATGGCCGGCGAGGGCCAGCACCAGGACGCCGGCGCCAAGATGGTGCACGCCGCGCCGCACACCAGCAGCACGATCATCTCCAAGTCGATCGCGCGGGGCGGTGGCCGCACCTCCTACCGCGGCCTGGTGCAGGTGCTGGAGGGCTCTTCGCACTCCAGGAGCACCGTCAAGTGCGACGCGCTCCTGGTCGACACGATCTCCCGTTCCGACACGTACCCCTACGTGGACATCCGCGAGGACGACGTGTCGATGGGTCACGAGGCGACCGTGTCCAAGGTCAGCGAGGACCAGCTCTTCTACCTGATGAGCCGGGGCATGACCGAGGACGAGGCGATGGCGATGATCGTCCGCGGCTTCATCGAGCCGATCGCCAAGGAACTCCCGATGGAATACGCCCTGGAGCTCAACCGGCTCATCGAACTTCAGATGGAAGGGGCCGTCGGCTAAATGCCTACGGAAACCGAGGTGGCGGTAACGCCGCCCAAGACGTCGAGCGTGCCCAAGACCAAGGCGCAGAGCCTGCGGTCGGGCGATGTCGCCGACTTCCCGGCCCTCACGGGGCTCGAGGAGGAGTGGCGGTTCACGCCGCTGAAGCGGATGCGCGGTCTCGCGACCGGCACCCCGGCGGCGGAGACCACCCTGCGCTACGAGCACGACGGCCTGCCGGCCGGCGTGACCGTGTCGGAACTGGCCAAGGGCGACGAGCGGATCGGCCGCGTGCTGGTCCCGTTCGACCGGGTCAGCGCGCTGGGCTACGGCGGCGCCGCCGGCGCGACGCTGATCGCGGTCGCGCCCGAGGCCGAGCCGGCCGAGCCGGCGACGGTCCGGGTGATCGGCGGCGGCGCGGGTGTCGCGTACGCGCACACCGTGGTCGAGGTGGGCCGCTTCGCCAAGGCGACGCTGGTCGTCGAGCAGGTCGGTTCGACCACGCTCGCCGACAACGTCGAGGTCGACGTCGCCGACGGGGCCCAGCTCACGCTGATCACCGTGGCCGACTGGGCGTCCGACGCGGTGCAGGCCCAGCACATCAAGTTCCGGCTCGGGCGGGACGCCCGGGTCACCCATGTGCAGGTCAGCCTCGGCGGCGACCTGATCCGCCAGTTCACCAGCGTGGAATACGCGGGTCGCGGCGGCGACGCGGAGCTCTACGGGCTCTACTTCGCCGACGGTGACCAGCACCTGGAGCACCGCCAGTTGGTCGACCACAGCATCCCGGACTGCCGCAGCTACGTCGGCTACCGCGGCGCGCTCCAGGGCGACGGCGCGCACACCGTGTGGGTCGGCGACGTGCTGATCCAGACGGCGGCGACCGGCACCGACACGTACGAGATCAACCGCAACCTGGTGCTCAGCGACGGCGCCCGGGCCGACTCCGTCCCGAACCTGGAGATCGAGACCGGCGAGATCGTCGGTGCCGGACACGCCAGCGCGACCGGTCGGTTCGACGACGAGCAGCTCTTCTACCTGATGGCCCGGGGCATCCCCGAGCACGAGGCGCGCAGGCTGGTCGTCCGCGGCTTCTTCGCCGAGCTGCTCCAGAAGATCCCGGTCGAGTCGCTCCGCGACCGCCTCGGCGACGCCATCGAGGCCCGCTTGGCGAAGGGCGACCAGTGAGCTTCATCCGCCTGTGCTCCGTCGAAGACGTGCCGAAGGGCACGGCGATCAAGGCCGTCACCGACGACCTCGAGCTCGCCGTCGTCCACGGTGAGGACGACAACTTCTACGCCGTCTACGACGAGTGCTCGCACGCCGCCGTCGCCCTCTCCGAGGGCGAGGTCGACGGGCGCACGCTGGAGTGCTGGCTGCACGGGTCGCGTTTCGACCTGCGCACCGGCGAGCCGACCGGGCTGCCGGCGACCGAACCTGTTCCCGTCTATCCAGTCGAAGTCCGTGACGGCGAGGTCTACGTCTCCCTCACGCCGAGCAATGGAGTTATGCCCGCATGAGCAACCTGGAGATCCGCGGCCTGAAGGTCTCGGTCAAGCTGCCCGACGGCCAGCTCAAGCCGATCCTGGCGGGCGTCGACCTCACGGTTCGCGCCGGGGAGACCCACGCGATCATGGGCCCCAACGGCTCGGGCAAGTCGACGCTGGCCTACTCGATCGCCGGCCACCCGAAGTACCAGATCACCGGCGGCTCGGTGACGCTGGACGGCGCCGACGTGCTGTCGATGACCGTCGACGAGCGTGCCCGCGCCGGCCTGTTCCTCGCGATGCAGTACCCGGTCGAGGTCCCCGGCGTCTCGGTGGCCAACTTCCTGCGCACCGCGAAGACCGCCATCGACGGCGAGGCGCCCAAGCTGCGCACCTGGGCCGGCGAGCTGCGCGGCGCGATGGAGCGGCTGCAGATGGACCCGGCGTTCGCCCAGCGCAACGTCAACGAGGGCTTCTCCGGCGGTGAGAAGAAGCGGCACGAGATCGTCCAGCTCGAACTGCTCAAGCCGAAGATCGCGATCCTCGACGAGACCGACTCCGGCCTCGACATCGACGCGCTGCGCGTGGTCAGCGAGGGCGTCAACCGGATCGGCGCGACCGGCGAGACCGGCCTGCTGCTGATCACCCACTACACCCGCATCCTGCGCTACATCACCCCCGACTACGTGCACGTCTTCGCCCGGGGCCGGATCGTCGAAGAGGGCGGCCCGGAGCTGGCGGAGAAGCTCGAAGCCGAGGGTTACGAGCGCTACCTGGCGGAAACCGGTCCGGCCACGGCCTGATCGACGCACGAAGGGCTGCCCAGTCATGACGTCTCTCGCGATCCCGTCGACGTTCGACGTCGCCGCGCTGCGCGCCGACTTCCCGATCCTCGGTCGGGAGGTCAACGGCCACCCGCTGGTCTATCTGGACAGCGCCAACACGTCCCAGAAACCTCGCCAGGTGCTCGATGTCATGCGGACGCACCACGAGCGGCACAACGGCAACGTGTCCCGCTCGGTGCACACGCTGGGCACCGAGGCGACGCTCGCCTACGAGGGCGCGCGCGAGAAGGTGGCCGCGTTCATCAACGCGCCGGCCGCGTCCGAGGTGGTGTTCGGCAAGAACTCCACCGAGGCGATCAACCTGCTCGCGTACGCCTTCTCGAACGCCTCGGCGACCGCGGACAGTGATCCCCGGTTCCGCCTCGGCCCCGGCGACGAAGTGGTGATCTCCGAGATGGAGCATCACTCCAACATCGTCCCGTGGCAGCTTCTGTGCGAGCGCACCGGCGCGACTCTGCGCTGGTTCCGGGTCACCGACGACGGCCGGCTCGACGAGTCGGAGCTCGACGACCTGGTCAACGAGCGCACCAAGCTGGTCTCGATCGTGCACATGTCCAACATCCTGGGCACGATCAACGACCCGGCCAGGATCGTCGCGCGGGCGCACGAGGTCGGCGCGCTGGTGCTGCTCGACGGCTCGCAGTCGGTGCCGCACTTCCCGGTCGACGTGCAGGCGCTCGGCGTCGACTTCATCGCGTTCACCGGGCACAAAATGCTCGGGCCGACCGGCATCGGCGTGCTCTGGGGCCGGGCCGGCCTGCTCGACGCGATGCCGCCGGTGCTCGGTGGCGGGTCGATGATCGAGACCGTGACGATGGAGAAGTCGACGTTCGCGCCGGCTCCGGCCAGGTTCGAGGCCGGCACGCCGCCGATCGTCGAGGCGGTCGGGCTGGGCGCGGCGATCGACTATCTCAACGACATCGGCATGGCCGCGGTGCAGGCCCACGAGCACGAGATCACCGCGTACGCCCTGGAGGCGCTCGCCACGGTGCCGACACTGCGGATCTTCGGGCCCACCACCCCCGAGGGGCGTGGCGGCACGATCTCGTTCGCGCTGGAGGGCATCCACCCGCACGACGTCGGCCAGGTGCTCGACGACGAGGGTGTGGAGGTGCGGGTCGGCCACCACTGCGCGCGGCCGGTCTGCGTGCGCTACGGAGTGCCCGCGACCACCCGCGCGTCGTTCTACGTCTACACGACGACCGAGGAGGTCGACGCGCTCGTGCGGGGCCTCGATCGGGTGCGAAAGGTGTTCGGCTGATGCAGTTCGACCAGCTATACCAGGAGATCATCCTGGAGCACTACAAGCGGCCGCACGGTCGCGGGCTCCGGGAGCCGTTCGGCGGCGAGGCGCACCACGTCAACCCGACCTGCGGTGACGAGGTGACGATCCGGGTCGCCGTGGCCGGCGACAAGCTGACGGACGTCTCGTACGAGGGGATGGGCTGCTCGATCAGCCAGGCCTCGGCGAGTGTCCTGCACGACCTGCTGGCCACGCTGCCGGTCGACGAGGCACTCAAGGTGCACGACGCGTTCGTCGAGCTGATGCAGGGCCGCGGCCAGGTCGAGCCGGACGAGGAATTGTTGGGTGACGGCGTGGCGTTCTCCGGAGTGGCACGTTATCCGGCGCGCGTGAAGTGCGCGCTGCTGCCCTGGATGGCGTTCAAGGACGCGGCGGTTCGCGCCGGCGTCACAGTGGGACCCGAGGTGAAGGCATGAGTGAAGAGACTGTGACCCCTGCTAAGGCGTCGGTCGACGTGGTCGAAGAGGCGATGAAGGACGTCGTCGACCCGGAGCTCGGGATCAACGTCGTCGACCTCGGCCTGGTGTACGGCGTACACATCGACGACGAGAACGTCGCCACCCTGGACATGACGCTGACGTCGGCGGCCTGCCCGCTGACCGACGTGATCGAGGACCAGACCCGGGCGGCCCTGACCACCGGCCCCGGCGGCGGCGTGGTCAGCGACTTCCGGATCAACTGGGTCTGGCTGCCGCCGTGGGGCCCAGACAAGATCACCGACGAGGGCCGCGACCAGCTCCGGTCGCTCGGCTTCAACGTCTGAGTCAACCGCTCACCGCACCCTCCCGCGCCGCTGGCACGGGAGGGTTCGCGTAGGTGGCGTCGAACGTCCCGTCGACGATCTGCGCGGCGTTCGGCACACGGGCCAACCGCCCGAAGCCGAGCACGTACGCCCGCATGCGCGACTGGAGCTTGGCCAGGTCGGCACGGCAGGCGGCGGCCTCCGGCCAGCCGGTGTCGCCGTCATGGGTCGCTTCCCAGGCCGCGAGCAGCGGGTGCCACCGCGTCAGGAACGGGCGTAGCTCGCTGTTGAGCATCGCGATGGCCAGGTGCTCGACGGTCGGGTCGCTGCCGGTGCGCCGCGAGGGCTGGGTCTCCTTCAGGATCTCCCGGGTCAGCTCGAACACCCCGTGGATCGAGCTGAGGGCCTCGCGCAGGTGACCGACGCCGGGATCGAGCCGCTGCGTGGCGACCCGCGTGACGGTCTCGACGAAGAGCTTCCACGCCACCTGCTCGCTCTCGCGGGTGACGGTGAAGTTCAGCTCGCTGAACTGCGGCACGGTGATCTTGACGTCGGTGAGCCGGACCGTCTGGTTGAGACTGTGCACGACCAGCGCGGCCACGAGCCCGGCGAACCCTCCGGCGACGACGAACAACCCGGCGCCCGTCAATTGGCTGCCCAGGTAGACGCCGAGGCCGCCCAACGCACCACCGAGGGCGCCCAGCAGCACCCGGGCCCAGCGCGTTTGCAGCCAACCAGCGATCACGTGGCCTCCCTCAGGTCCGCTCTATTCCATCGTGGACGCCGACCCGACGCAACGGCCCGTACGGTCCACAGCCGCGCTGGTGCGAGCCGTCGGACCGACCGGCGCACCGGATGGTCGAGCCTTTCGACCCGGGGTCTGATCCGGTCGGCGAGGACCCAGGCCGCCTCGGCGATGTCGGCGCCGACCGGCTCGCCCGCGAATCCGGCGTGGTCGGCGAGCACGGCGAGCGCCGCCACGTCCGCCGCCGCTCCCGGGCAGACCTTGGCGGCGTGGTCGGCCAACTGGCCGTTGGTCCGCACCGCGATCCCCGGCGTGCGGCCGCGCAGCGCTTCCAGCACGTCCCACCAGGCGTTCACGGCCCGGGTCCGCGGGTCCGCCGCCCGTCGTCGGCTGCGGCGGCGCAGCGGTGGCGCCGCCAGCACGGTGACCAGGTAGGCGGCCACCGCCAGCAGGACGACCGCCAACAGGTACGAGGCGGGCAGGCCGGCTCCGGTCGCCCCGCCGGTCTCGCCGCCACCGGTGTCGTCGGGCGAGGACGCGGCGCTGGCCGACGGCCGCGCGTCCGGTGCGGCGGTGGCGCTCGGTGTCGGCGCGGGGCTCGGCCGGACGGACTTCGTCACCGCCGGGGCCGGTGCCGCAGCCGCGCCAGGCTGGGGCGCCGGCTCGTAGCCCCGCCAGCCCTCGGGCAGGAGCACCTCCGGCCAGACCCGGACGTCGCGCCCGCGGACCACCAGCGCCGGGCCTTCGCGAGTGCCGGGCGCGAAGCCCACGACGATCCGGCTCGGCCGGCCCAGCCGGCGGGCGACCAGCGCGAAGGCGACGGCATACTGCTCGGCCCCACCCACCGCCGTGCCCGACAGCAGCCGGTCGACGTGGCCGTACGAGTGCCCGCCCGGCGCGGCGGGGTCGGTGCGGCCGTGGCGGCGCAGCCGCGTCTCGAGCGCGTCGAGCGGCGCGGACTCACCGGTCACCTCGCCCGCCAGCGCCACGACGGACGCCGGTACCGGCGCCGGCAGCGCCGTCTCCCCAGGGCTGACCCGATCCGACGCCCGACCGGAGGACACCGCGTAGTGCCGTCCTGGTCGGAGCCGTTCGGTGGAGAGCAACGTCCCGGTTTCCTCGTCGACCGCGTCGACGCCGTCGTGCAGCCGGACGGGCACGTCCGCGGCCGGCAGGAAGTAGCCGTCCAACTCGTCGATCACGAAGTTCTGGCGCACCGGCACGCCGGTCACGGTCCCGGCACCGGTGCCCAGTCCCGCCGGGACGAACCGCGGTCGTGACATCGTCCAGTCCTGGCCGTCGAACCGGTCAAGGACCGCCAGCCGCCATGGCCGAGGACTGCTCGTCTCCACCGTGAAGAGGCGCGCGTCGGGTCTGGCACGGTAGCCCGGCACCCGGTCGAGCGGGTTCAGGTCGGCCCGGACGCTGATCGGCACCGCGAGCCGGTCGCGCGGGTCGTACGGGTCGCCGCCGAGCCGTTGGCCGGCCGTGATCCCGGCACCGGCGACGACCGCGACCACGGCGGCGACCGCCGGCACGACACGCGGCGTGCGCCGCCGGCGGACGACAGCCAGCGTCGCGATCGCGGCGACGAGCCCGAGCACCGGCGCGACCGCCGTCCGGGTGACGACGGGCGCGACGAAAGCGGACGCGGCGACCAGGGTCAGCACGGCCGGCACGCCGGGTGCCAGGGCGGAGCGGGTGCGCAGCGCGAGGTGGGTGCCGGCGGCCGCTGTCAGCCACGTCGCGGCCGCCACGACGAGCACGAGATCGGGCCGGGGCTGTGCGGGCAGGGTGATGTTCAACAGTCGGCGCGGCCCGTCGACCAACGCGTCGGCCAGGGCGGCCGGCGCCTGACCGTGGACGAGCGCCAGCAGCAGCGGCGCCACGACGTGGGCCACCGCCAGCAGGCGGGGTCCGAATCGGGCCGCCACGGTCAGCAGGACGACCGGCACGACGCTGGCCAGGACGACCGGGGCGACCAGGACCGGCCAGTCGAAGCCTGCCGCGAACGCCCAGCCCGCGGACGCCGAGGCGACGGCGACAGCCACGGCGCTGACGGACCGGTTCACCGGATGCTTCCGGCCGCGACCGGCCATCCGGCCGCGGCCTCCTCCAGCGACGCGGGGGCCAACTCCGCTCCGAACCGCACGACGAGCGGCCGGCGTCCGGTCAGCCCGGCGGCGACCAGCGCGTCGCCGACCGGCCCGTGGCCGGTGATCAACGTGACCGGCCCGGCCGAGGCGCGACCACGGGCCGGGGTCCGCTCCGGAGCGCCCGGCGCGACGTCGGTGAGGGTGTCGAGCAGGCGCAGGCGGTCAGCACCGGTGGCCGCACCGGTCAGCCGCAGGCCCGACGTGGTGGACAGGTTGGTCGGCAGGCCGGCGTCCACGGCTGCCAGGAGGATCGACGTGGCCAGGTCGACCGCGTCCTCGAAGGCGGCGCCGGTGCGAAAGGCGTCGGGGCGGGTGTCGAGCACGACCGTCACCGTCGCGACCTCGACTTCGGCGTGCTCGCGCACCAGCAGCACGGCGAGGTCGGAGCGCGCGCTGGCGAGCCAGTGGATGCGGCGCGGGTCGTCGCCGATGACGTACTCGCGGAGGCCGACCATCAGCGAGCCGTCGTGGGACCGTCGCCGGCCGGACCGCGATCCGGTCGCCGACCCGCGGCACCAGGAGACGTCGACCGGGACGATCCGCGGGCGGACCCGGACGGTGGTCCCGGTGCCGACGGCACGCCGCCGCTCGTACAGGCCGAAGGGGTCGCCGTCGACCGTTTCGAGCGGGCCGATGGCGACCGTCCCGCGCTGGTGCACGGGCACGACCAGGTCACCGGTGAACGGATGACGGGCGTCGCCGACCGGCAGCAGCGCGTCCTGAAGCGGCTTGCGGGTCGGCTCGACAACGATGTGGACGGTGCCGCCACGGTGGAGCTCGGCGGGCTCAACCCGGACCCACGCGGCCACCTGTGCCCGGCCGAGCAGCGTGAGTGCACCGGCGGCCAGCGCGAACAGGCCGGCCGCCGCGATCGCCAGCGATCCGGGGTAGCGCAGCGGCACGGCCAACCCGGCCAGCGCCAGCGTGCCGACCGCGACCTGCCGGCCGACCGGGGTCAGCACGGGATGCCGGCGCGGGCCGTTATCCGGGGAACCGTGATGGTGCCCAGCACGCGGCGCACGAGGTCCTCGACGTCGACCCCGGCCACCTCCGCGCGGGGGGTGCGCACCAGCCGGTGGGCCAGCACGGGCACGGCCAGGTCGTACACGTCGTCGGCCACGACGTAGCCCCGCCCGAATACCGCCGCGCGCACCCGGGCCAACCGCACCAGCGCCTTGCTGGCTCGCGGGCTGGCGCCGAGCTCCAACTCCGGGAGCCGGCGCGTGGCCGCGACAATCTCCACGACGTACGCGAGCAGGGCGTCGTCGACGTAGACATCGCGCGCGAAGGCCGCGACGGCCTCGATCGTGGCGGGATCAGCGGCGGGCCGGGCCGGCGCGGCCGCGGTGTCGCTCCGCAACATCGTGAGCTCGTCCTGCGGCGCCGGGTAGCCCAGGCTCAGCCGGACCGCGAAACGGTCGAGCTGGGCCTCCGGAAGCGGGAACGTGCCGGCCATCTCGACCGGGTTCTGCGTGGCGATGACCATGAAGGGCCGCGGCACGTCCCGGTCCCGGCCGTCGACCGTCACCTGGCGTTCCTCCATGACCTGGAGCAGCGCCGACTGGGTCTTCGGCGAAGCACGGTTCACCTCGTCGCACAGGACGACGTTGGCGAAGATGGGACCCGGGCGGAACTCCTCGCCGGCGTCGCGGCGGTAGACCATCGTGCCGAGGATGTCGGTGGGCAGCAGGTCGGGGGTGAACTGGATCCGGTTCATCGTGGCGCCGAACGCCTCCGCCAGCGCCCGGGCGAGCGACGTCTTGCCCACGCCTGGCACGTCCTCGATGAGCAGGTGTCCCTGCGCGAGCAGGCAGAGGACGGCGGCCTGGACGGCGGAGGTCTTGCCGACGATGGTGCACTCGACGCGGGCGACGAGGGCGGCGAACAGCTCAGGCAGGGACATGGGGCTCTCTGGCGGAGTGCGGGCGGTGGCCCGGCAAGGATGGCGCGCGTTGGCCTCGCGCGGGGGTGGGACGGCAGGAACCAACCGTTCGACCTAACCCGGGCGGTCGCATAGGGCACCTGAACGGCGTACCCGCTGGTCCCGTCGGTTCCGTGTCGTCAGACCGCCGGTCTACGGTCACCCGTCGTGCGCAAGCTTCGGGCCCGGGTGTGCGCGGCCGCCGTGATGGTCGCCGTCGTCGCCGTGCCACTCGCGGGACGGGCGGACCCGTCGACCGAGCTTCCGCACGTCTCGGCCTCGGCCTGGCTGCCCAGCATCGGCACCGGAACGCTGGTGCGGACGAACGCCACGCGCGGCGAACCGGACGCCGAGCTGAAGCTGCCCGCCGACGCGCTCGTCGTGCAGGGCGCGGGACACGTCGTCCTCTTCGACCGCGCCGCGGGCACGGCGACCCCGGTCGACACCGCTCTCCTGCGGTACGGCGCGGCCGTCCCGTTCGGCGAGCCGCTCGGCGAGGCGGTGGTCGACGGGCGGGGGACGATCTGGTTCGCCGTCCTGGGTCGGGGCGCCGTCGTGCCGATGCGCGCCGGCGTGGCGGGGCCGGCGGTCACCGTCACCCGCGGCGGCGACACCCTCCCGCTGGTCGTCGTCGCCGGCCGGGCGATGGCCGTGGACGCGACCACGCAAAGCCTCGTCGGTCTGGACGGCGCGGCCGCCGCACCGCTTCCGGCCGAACTGGCCGGCAGACCGTTCCACGCCGGGGGATCCACCGACCAGCGGGTGGCTGCCTTCGTGACCGGGTCGCGCCTGGTGGTGTCCTGGTTGGACACCCGGACGACCGAGGTGGTCGACCTGCCGGCGCGCCGACCTGGCAGGCCGGTGGTCGCCGGTCACCGGGTGATCGTTCCCGACGGCGGCCGCCTCCTGGTGCACGACCTCGACACCGGGGCGACGGAGGCGGTCACCGTGGCCGACCGACCGGCCACCCTCGACGTCTTCGCGCAGGACGGCCTGGTGTGGGCGAACGCGCCGGACGGCCCCGAGGCGATGGTGTGGGTCGACGACGCCTGGCGGCGGATCCGCAAGTACGGCACACGATCCGCCTCGACGAAGGCACCGCGCCCCCGGCCGACGCCGTCGACCACTGTGCGACCCGAGCCGTCACCGTCGGAACGCGAGACGCCGGGTCCGTCGGTCGGCGGCCCGCAGGCCGGCCCGAGCCCGGGCGGGGGAGGGCCGCGTCCGTCCCCGGCGGCCGGCGGCCTCCGCTGCGGCGGCGTGTTGACCGCGGACGGTGCGCTCGACCGCGACCTGCGGTGCTCGGGCACCGCCGGGATCACGATCGCGGCCGACGGCGTCACCCTGGACCTACGGGGGCACACGCTCAGCTTCGCCGGGCCGCCGCCGGCCGGTGCCGAACCGATCGGCGTGGCCGCCCGTGCGGTGCGGGACGTCCAGATCCGCAACGGCGTCGTGACGGGGTTCCTCCGGCAGGTGGAGCTGCGCGACTCACGCGACGTGACACTGACCGACGTGCGCCTGAAGGGCAACCGGGGCCTGCGTGCGGTCGCCGTCTCCGGGCTCCGGCTCAGCGGGGTCAGCATCGGGCCGGAGGGCAGGAACAGCCATGCGTTGACCGTCACGGAGTCGACGGTCGACGTCCAGGAGTCCTCGATCGTCGGCGACAACAGCGGCTGCTTCCTGAGCACCTGCCGTTTCGTGGGCGGCAACCTCAGCGTGGACCTGTTCGAGGCGACCGGGCCGTTGACCATGCGCGGCACCACGGTCTGGTGCAAGGTCTGTCACGTCCACGACGGCGGCACCGCGGTCATCCGCGACGGCGAGATCCGCCGGCTGAACATGCCCGGCGGGCTGCCCCGGATCGTCGGCAACCGGATCACCGGGCCGCTTCGCCTGGGTCTGAACCCGGACTCGCCGTACCCGAACGGTGGTCCGGCGGTCGAGCGCAACGACATCGTCGGCTCCGCGCTCGTGGTCGACGCGCAGTCAGCAGGCCGGATGAGGGGCATGCGGATCGTCGGCAACACCGTCTCGGGGGCGCCCGGCCAGAACTTCTACTCGTCGGGGGAGGGGATCCGGATCGACGTGCCCGAGGGCAGCGACATCCTGGTCGCGGGCAATACGGTCCGGAACAGCCGGGGGTACGGCATCTCGGCGCCGCAGGGCGTCCTGGACGGTGGCGGCAACACCTCGGACACCGGCTGCGTGGGCGTGCGATGCGGCTGAGCGGCACTCCGCGCGACGACGCGTTCCTCTCCTACAGCCACCGCGAGGACAAGCAGGTCGTCACGCTCCTCCAGTCGGCGCTGCACCGGTTCGCCCAACCCTGGTGGCGCCGGCGGGTCCGGCGCATCTTCCGGGACGTCACCGACCTCGGTGCACACCCGGAGCTCCTGCCGGCCCTCCACAAGCGACTCGCCAACGCGGATTGGCTGATCGTCTGCGCGTCACCCGCCGCCGCTGCCTCGTACTGGGTGGGTGAGGAGATCACGTGGTGGCGGACGCACCGCTCGACCGGGCGCATCCTGCTGGTCCGGTGTTCCGGGGAGCTCGCCTGGGACCGCCGGGCGCGGGACTTCGACTGGGAGCGCAGCGACGCCGTTCCCCGGGCTTTGGCCGGAGCCTTCCAGCACGAGCCGCGGTGGGTCGACCTCTCCGACCTCGTCGGGCGCCGGATCGGGGCGCGGGACCCGCGGCTGCGGGACGCGGCGGCCGATCTGCTGTCCACCATCCACGACCGGCCGAAGTCGGACCTCGTCGGAGAGGACAGGCGCCGTCATCGGCAGGCGATGCGCGCGGTGGCGGCCGCGGCCACGGTGTTCGTGCTGCTGCTCGGCGTGCTGACCCTGGCCGAGCTTCGCTCCGCGCGGCGGGCGGAGGACACCCGCGCCGGCAAGCTGGCCGAGGCGGCGCTGGCCCTGGTCGACCAGGACGTCACGCTGGCCAACCTCCTGGCCGTCGAGGCCTACCGCCTGCGTCCCGAGCCGGCTCAGCGCGCCGCCCTGCTCCAGGTCAACGCGGCCAGCCCCCAACTCGTGGCGACCCACCACACCGCCAGCGAGATCACCGCCGTGACCTCGTCCGCGACGGCGATGGCCGCCGGCACGGACTCGGGCGTCGTGCACGTCTGGCCGATCGGGGCCGGCACACCCGCTCGCGTCGCGACCGGACTCGGCCGGTTGGACCAGGTGGCGCTCAGCCGTGATGCCTCGACCGTCGCGGCGGCTGCCGGGACCGAGGTGGTGGTCTGGCGTGCGGACTGGGCCGCACCGCGCCGGCTCCCGCTCGACGGCGCCGACCATCTCGCGTCGGTGGCGGTGTCGCCGTCCGGCGATCGCACGGTGGTGAGCTGGGCCCGGCCGCAAACGCCCCAACACGCTCCCGGGATCGGCGTGGTGGACGTGGTCGACACGGCGACCGGCCGAGTGCTCCTTCGGCGGGAGCATCCGGAGTGGCTCCTCGACGTGACGATGCCCGACGACCGCACGGTCCGCGGCGTCCGCTGGGAGGCTTCGGATCGCGTCGCCCTCGACCTGGACCTGCGCACGCTCGACCCGAACGGGCACCGCGGGGTTCAACCGATGAGGGCCAGGACGTTGTTCCGTCCCTCGGCCGACGGCTCCATGTGGGTCGCCAACGGCTTCGGCCACTTCACCGTGCTGCCGGCGTTCGGCGGCGGCGAGGATCGTGGAACGCGTGCGAAACCGCCCAGCCGCCAGGCGGGCACGTTCACCGTCACGAACGACGGCCATCGCATCGCCACCATCCACTCAGGACATGTCTACGTGTTGGCTGCGCGCGACAGTCCGGGAGAATACCCCGACACGACGGAGCTGTCGGGCTTCCGGAACACCAGCCTCGTGCGCTTCTTCGACGCGCACCGGTTGGTCTCCGCGGGCGGCCGCACGGTGGCGTTCTGGGATCTCCGGCAGGTCTCGCGCCTCGCGGCCGTCACCGGAACCTCGCTGCGCGACCTGGCACGGTTCAAACAGAGCCCCGTGGTGCTGCCCACCGGGGACGGCCGTTTCGCGGTGGTCGCCGACGAGCTCGGCCGCAGCGCGTACGTCGTCGACCTGTCCGACGGCCACCAACGGGACGCGGCTCCGAAGGACGTCGGCCGGCCACTCTGGACGGACCCGGCCGCCGAACGGGTGCTCACCGCCACGGACAAGGCAGTTCTGGAGTGGCTGCCACGACATGGACGGCTCCGCACCCTCGACTGGCTCCCACCGGGGCAGGCGGAGCCGCCGCAGGCAATCGCGGCGCGTCCGTCGGACTCGAGCTTCGTCGCCGTCTACCGGGACGGTGCCGTGTGGGCGCACGAGGGTGGCGACGGCCGGCCGCTGCGGTCGATCAGGCCGGCCGCCACCGGTTCACCGCCGAGTGCGGCGGTCAGCGCAGACGGGTCCCGCGTCGGTCTTGTCGGGGTCGGGTCGCCCGCCGTGACCGTCGACACGGACAGCGGTGAGGTGCGGGAGCTGGACCTCCACGAGGCGGTCGGGGTGGCGCCGGCCGGGCCGGACGGTCTGATCTTCACCGGCGTGGACGGCAGCGTCGAGAGTGTCGGCAGCGACGGCCGGGCGACGGTGGCCGGTCCCGCCGAGCCGGGTGGCACCTGGGAGCTCAGCGAGGACGGAACGGTCGCCGCGCGGCTCCGCGCCGACGGCCGGATCCTGGTGCGCGACCTGCCGTCCGGTGAGCGCCTCGGCGACCTGGCGATGCCCATGCCCGCCTCGGGAATCGCGATGGACCTGAGCCCGTACAACTCGGTCCGGATGCGTTTTCGGCCCGGCCACCGCGACCTCCTGACGGTCGCCTCCGGTGCGTCGTTGACCAGGTGGGACCTGGACGTCGCGAGCTGGCGACGCATCGCCTGCGAGCTCGCCGGACGGGACCTCGGCGCGGACGAGTGGCGTCGCGCGGCCGGACCGGACGGCGTGCCGGAGGACCTGCGTTGCGCGCGTTAGACGTACGTCTCCAGACTGCGGATGAGCATGTCCAGGCCGAAAGCGAAGCGTTCGTCACTGTCGGCCTGCATCAGCGCGTCGACGTGGGTCGTCAACGACGGGAACTGGTCCCGCGGCAGCGTCTTGTAGTACTCGTGGATCTCCGACAGGCGCGCGTAGAACCGCTCGCTCGCCTCGGGTGAGTCGAGCTTGTAGCGCGAGACGATCAGCGCGCCCTCGTACGAGTCGGCCGCGATGTAGAGGGACAGCCGGTCGGTGGCCAGCGCGGCCACCTTCGGCGGCACCCCGCCGGCAAGCATGATCGCGAGCATGCACTCACCGACCCGCAGGGCGTGGTAGCCCACCGGGATGTTGCCGAGGCTCAGCCGCGCGATGTCGCGGTGCTGGGCGTGTGCCCGCTGGATCTCGAACGCCAGCTCCCGGATCTGGTCCTGCCAGCGCGCCGGGTCCGGCTCCGGCAGCCGTACCTCGCTGAGCACCCGCTCTCGGATCAGGTCGAGCAGCTCCTCCTTGTTGGCGACGTGCGCGTAGAGCGACGCCGCGCCCGTGTCGAGCTCGTCGGCGACCCGCCGCATGCTCACGGCGTCGAGCCCGTCGGCGTCGAGCACCTTCAGCGCCGCGTCGACGATCTTGTCGGCGGTCAGCGGCTCGCGGCTCGGCGTCGTGGCTCGGCGGGGCTTCTTCCAGGGAGGCGGTGGGAGGAGCTCGGTCACGTCGAACATCGTACTTGACGCGAACAGTGTTCGAGCGTAGAACAGTGTTCGTCCGTGTTCGAACACCGTTCGTCAGGAGTCGCGCCGATGTCTGTCGCCGCCACCACCGCCGTTGCCGAGACCGCCACCGACCCACCCGCGTACCGATGGCGCTGGGTCGCCCTGTTCGCGATCCTGACCGCCGAGGTCATGGACCTGCTCGACGCCCTGGTCACGACCATCGCGGGCCCGACGATCCGGGCCGACCTCGGCGCGCCCGAGAGCACCATCCAGTGGCTCGCCGCCGGCTACACGCTGGCCATGGCGGTCGGCCTGGTCACCGGCGGCCGCCTCGGCGACCTCTACGGCCGACGGCGGATGTTCCTGGTCGGCACCGGCGGCTTCGTCGCCGCCTCGCTGCTCTGCGCCGTCGCGCAGGGCGAGGGGACGCTGGTCACCGCCCGCGTGCTCCAGGGCCTGTTCGGCGCCGTCCTGCTGCCGCAGGGCCTCGGCCTGATCAAGGAGATGTTCCCGCCGAGCCAGGTCGGTGCCGCCTTCGGCCTGTTCGGGCCGGTGATGGGCCTGTCCGCGGTCGGCGGCCCGATCCTCGCGGGCTGGCTGGTCGACGCCGACCTGTTCGGCCTCGGCTGGCGCATGATCTTCCTGGTCAACCTGCCGATCGGCCTGCTCGGCCTGCTGCTCGCCATGCGCTTCCTGCCGAAGTCCCGGGACGCCGCCGCACCCCGCCTCGACCTGGGCGGCGTCGGCCTCGTCTCGGCCGCGATGTTCCTGCTGGTCTTCCCGATCGTCCAGGGCCGCGAGCTGGGCTGGCCGGCCTGGACCTTCGCCTCGATGGCTCTCGCGCTAGGTGTCTTCGGCCTGTTCGGCTGGTACGAGCTCCGCCGCCAGCGCCGCGGCCTGGACCCGCTGGTGATCCCGACCCTGTTCCGCAAGCGGGCGTTCACCGGCGGCCTGATCGCCGGCACCGCCTACTTCGCCGGCATGCTGGGCTTCTCGCTGACGCTGAGCCTCTACCTGCAGCTCGGCCTCGGCTTCACCCCGCTGCGCACGGGCCTGACCACCGTGCCGCAGGCGATCGGCGTGGTCGCCGGCTTCGGCCTGTCAGCCGTCGGGGGTTTCGCCCGCAAGCACGGCCGGGTCGCGTTGCAGGGCGGCGTCGCGGTGATGGCGCTGGCGGTGCTCGCCTTCCTCGCCACGGTGCACTTCTCGACGGAGGTGTCGTCCTGGCGGCTGGCGCCGGCCCTCGCCTTGTTCGGGATCGGCATGGGCCTGGCGATGGCGCCGTTCTTCGACATCATCCTGGCCGGTGTCTCACCCCGGGAGAGCGGCTCGGCCTCGGGCGCCCTCAACGCGGCCCAACAGTTCGCGGGCGCGCTCGGCGTGGCCACCCTCGGCACGCTGTTCTTCAACCGCGCCGCCGGCCCGTCCGGCGTGCCCGGGGCCATCGAGGCGGTGCTGTGGGCGGTGGTCGGGCTGTTGGCGCTGACCTTCGCCCTGAGCTTCCTCCTGCCCCGGGTCGCGCGGCCGGAATAGCGGTGGCGTCTCGCTCAGCCTTTGACGTAGGCAAGCTTCTCGGCGACGAGCCCGCCCGAGACGCGGAACAGGTCCACGCCGCGAACGTGGCCGGCGGGCCAGTCGTAACGCCAGCGCACGATGACCCGGTCGCCGGCCGCGATGCGCTCCTCGGTGGTGAAGCGGTGCTCGCCGGCCTCGGCGAAGAACCGCTGCCACGCCGCCCGGACCGCGTCGGCGCCGGTGTGCCGCTCGCCGACGGGAGGGGCGGTGGACTCGAACACGCAGTCGCCGGTCATGGTGGCCATGACGGCGTCGACGTCCTGGGTGTCGAAGGCCGCGCCGAACCGTTCGGTGGCGGCGAGCGCCTCGCTGCGGCCGAACATGGCGAGCAGACGGTCCTGGGGCTCGGCGTCGGCGGCCAGCGGTGGGCGCGGGCCGATCATTCCGTGGGCTCGGTACGCCTCCTCCACAGGCGCGAACCAGTCGGTGACGGCGGCGACGAGATCGCTGTCGAGGCGCAGGTTCGTGCCCGCGGCGGTGGCCACGTCCCACGCGTGCACGAGGTGGTCGGCGGCGAGCTGGCGCAGGTATTCGTCGACCGGGGTCGGGCCGGCCGACAGTGCCACGGGCGTGTCGTCGGCGGCTTCGACGAGGGCCTTGCCGGCGGCGTCCGCGGCGGCGGACCACGCGGCGAGCGGTGCGTCACCGAGCAGATCTCCGTCGAGTGCGGTGCCGACGTCGGCGATGGTCCGGCCGGCGAGCAGCTCGGCCGCCCACAGATCCTCGCCGGCCACGTGGTTGACCAGTGCCCGCAGGTCCCAGCCGGCGCACACAGTGGCGGCCGCGTGTCGGTCGGCCGGTACCGCTCGCAGGGCGGCGTCGAAGATGGACACTGCCTGCGCGTACAGCTCGCGGGCGTTCATTTCGCGTATCCGCTCGCGCCGAACCAGTCCACCACCACGACCGCCTCGTCACCGACCACCCAGGCGTCGTGCCCGGCCGGCAGCGAGGTCACGTCGCCCGGTTGTGCGTCGAAGGTGGTGCCGTCCGCCATCGCCACCCGCAGTACCCCCGCGACGTGGTACTGGAAGTGGGGCGCCTGACACAGCGTCGTGCCCGCGATCGGCTTGACGTCGTTGGACCAGCGCCAGCCGGGATCGAGCACGAGACGGCCGATGTCGGCCCCGCCGACGCTCAGCAGCTCGAGTCGTCCGTTGGTGAACGATCGGGTCTCGTCGGGTTTGGCGAACGTACGATGCTCGGTGGTCTGCTCGGCCATCGGGGCCCTCCTGAGGTGCGGTGATGATTGCGTGGACCTGACGTTAGGAGGGCGCGCTTGCAGCATCCTGGCGGTTATCTAGCGGGCGATCAGGCGCCCGTGGAGCTGCGGCTGATGGGGCGGTTCTCGGTCGTTCGCGACGGCCGGGAGGTCAGCGACGCGGTGTTCCAGGGCCGGAAGGTCCGCACCCTGCTGCGTGTCCTGGCCACTCGGCAGGGCCGGTTCGTGCCCAACGACGTGCTCGCCGAGGCGGTGTGGACGCAACGGCCGCCGGCCAGCCCGGCCGCCAACTTGCAGGTGCTGGTGAACCGGGCCCGGCGTGCGATCGGCCGGGCCGAGCTGATCCGCACCGGGCCGGGCGGTTACACCCTGGCCGGACCGCCGGAGTGCACAGTCGACACTGAGGTGCTCCTCGCCGCGGTCGTGGCCGCCGGGCGTCTGGCGGGGTCCGCGGCGCTGACGGCCTACCAGGCGGCGCTCGCGGGGGTGGCTGAGCCGCTGGCCGAGGAGGCGTACTCCGACTGGTCGCAGCCGTATCGCTCACAGGTGTTCCAGGCCCGCCAACTCGCCTGGGAACGCGCCGCGTCCCTCGCCGTCGATCTGGGCGAACCGGCCCTGGCCGTGCGGTACGCGGCAGAGGCGGCCGCCGCCGAACCCTTGCGCGAGGCGGCCGCGCTGGCTCTCGTGCGGGCCTTGACCGCCGCCGGCGACCGGGCGGCCGCACTGGAGGAGTTCGAGCGGTACCGGCGCGCCATCGTCGACGAGCTCGGTCTCGAGCCTTCGCCGGCAGCGACCGAGTTGCAGCGCATGGTGCTGGCGACCGGGGACACCCGCCACGCCTCGGGCCCGGTGGGTTTCGGGCTCCTGCGCTTCGTCGGGCGGGACGATGTGGTCCGTGAGGTCCTGGCGGGCCTGACCGGCGGCGTGGTGCAGGTCGCCGGGCGGTCCGGGACCGGGAAGTCCCGGGTGCTGGAGGCGGTCGGTGCGGCGGTGCCAGCGATCGACGTGGCCGCGTACTGGGCCGAACGCGACGAGCCGTACTCGCTCGCGCGGACGCTGCTGCGCCGTTTGTTTGCCTCGTCTTCGCCGGCGCTGCCCGGCCGGCTCGGCTCGGCGCTGGCCCAACTGTTGCCGGAGCTCGACGAGCCGGCCACCGACTTCGATCCTGAGACGCGAAACGCCCTGGTGGCCGAGGCGGCCCGGCGGCTGCTGGCCGCCGCGCCGCAGCGGGTCGTCGTTGTCGACGATCTGCAGTGGGCCGACCCGAGCAGTCTCCGTCTGCTCGGTTCCCTCGCCGGACGGCGTGGTGGGCCGGCGTTCGTGGTGACGTATCGGCCCGACGAGCTGAGCCCCGAGACGACGCGACTGCTGCGCCGACTGCCCGGGCCGCCGGCGATCAGCCTCGGCGGGCTCACCGGGTCCGCACTGGCCGAGCTGGTCGACGATCCCGGTGTGGTCGCGGCACTTGCCGCCGACACCGACCGCACGCCGATGGCGGTGGGCGAGGTGCTCCGTGTCCTGCACGCGGAGGGCCTCGTCCGGATGGATCCCGGCTCCGATCGCTGGCGGACGGCTGCCTCGGCCGTGCGCGGCACCGCTACGCCGCTCGCGGCCGAGCGGGCCCGGCAGGTCGGCCGGGCCGGGCAGCGCCGTGCCATCGCGGACCGGGTGGCTGCCCACGACGGGCCGACGGCCACCGCGCTGAGCCTGCTCTCCCTGCTGGGCCGGGAGGCCTCCGCCCGGACCGTGGGTGCGGCTGCCGAGCTGAGCGAGCCGGTGACCCTCGGCGCGCTCGACGAGCTCGCCGCCGCCGGCCTCGCCCGCCTCGGCGAGCACGGCTGGCGGACCGCGCACGACATGGTCGGTGAGGTCGTCGTGGCAGGCCTGAGCGACGGCACCCGGGCACAGTTGCACGCCCGGCTCGCCGGCGTGCTCGATCGCGAGGGTGGGGACGCCGCCGAGCAGGCCCGGCACTGGCGTGGCGCCGGGGACGGCGCACGGGCGGCCGATGCGTACGCCCGCGCCGCCGCGCACGCCCTCGACCAGGTGGCCGACGCCGAGGCCGAACGCCTCGCCGGTGCCGGTCTCGCCAACTGTGACCCCGACCATCCGGTCCGCGTGCGCCTGCTGGAGGCCCGAGCCCAGGCCCGCCGCCGGCACGGCGACATCGCCACCGCCCGCGACGACCTCCGCGCCGCGCTTGCCGCCTGCCCCGGCGGACCGCGCCGGGCCACCCTGCTGGCCCAGCTCGCCACCCTCGACTCCGGCGCCGACGACCTGCGCCGGGCGGCCGAGCTCGTCGAGCTCGCTCTCGTCGAAGCCGGCGACGACGATCCCGCCCGTGCGGCCGCGCTGGAGGTCGCGTCCGTCATCGACATGAACCTCGACCGCCCGGCCCGCGCCAGGACCCGTGCCGCCGAGGCTCTCGCCCGCTACACCCGTGCCGGCGACTCACGTGGCGCCGCCCGCATCCTCGATGCCCAGGCCATGGCCCAGTTCCTGCACGGCGACATCGCGGCGGGCGTCGACGAGCTCGACCGGGCCGCTCACCTGTTCGAGAGTTCCGGCGACCTCATGCACGCGGTCACGCCCCGTTCGACCTGCGGGCACGGTCGGGTCCTGCTGGACCGCGCGGCCGAAGGCATCGCCGACACCGAGCGCGCCCTCGACGTGGCTCGCACCCTCGGACATCCGGAAGGTGAGACCTACGCACTGTGGCACCGCGCGGAGGCTCTGGCCGCGCTCGGCCGGTCCGCGCAGGCCCTCACGGACGGCCGTGAGGCGCTGGCCATCGCTTCGCGGCTGCAGCACCGCGGCTGGACGGCCACGGCCTGGCGGGCGATCGGCATCGCCCACCAGAGCGCCGGTGACCTGCCCGCCGCGTTGAAGGCGTTCCGTGAGTCCCTTGGCCTGTCGGCCAACCTGGATCTGTTCGGCTGCTGGGCGGCGGCACGGGCTGCGATCGTCTGCGTCGGGCTCGGCCGACTCGAAGAGGCGGCGCCTTTGGTCTCGCGGGCGCTCGCGGCCGGGCCGGCGCTCGGTCAGCACGAGGCGCGGTGGGCGGCGGCGGCGCTCGCGGTGGCCAGGGGTGAGGAGCGCGCGGCCGTGGTGGTCCGGGAGGCGTCGCAGGCAGCCGAGGCGGCCCACGCCCGGATCTACCTGCCCCGACTGGTCGAGCTCGCCGACAGGGTCAAGGCGCCAGGCTGAGCCTGAAAAAACCGGGTGCGACTGTGCCAGGGCGTATCCCATGATGTGCGGGTGATCGCACTCACCAGGACCCAGGTTTCTGTCGCGACGGCCCTCGTCGGTCGCCGACAGCAGCGTGGCTCCGGGTCGGTGTCGATCGCGGCTGATTCGCGATGACCGACGCGTTTCTCGCCGGCCTGCTGGCCGGCTACGGTGTCGCGATCCCGGTCGGTGCGATCGCCATTCTGATCATCGGGCTGACCGCCCGCACGTCGTTCCGGGTCGGTGCCTCGGCCGCGCTGGGTGTGGCCACCGCCGATGGGCTCTACGCCTTGGTCGCGGTGCTCGGCGGTGCCGCCCTCGCGGGTGTCATCGAGCCGATCGCCACGCCGCTGCGCTGGATCGCCTTCGTCGTGCTGCTGGTGCTGGCCGCGCACACCGCGGTGGTGGCGGTGCGCCATCACCGCGATCCGGCGCGGGCGGCCAGGTCAGGTGCCGGCCTGGGTACGCCCTGGCGGGCGTACGGCGGCATTCTCGCCCTGACTTTGCTCAACCCGATGACCATCGTCTACTTCGCGGCGCTGGTGCTGGCCCGGCAGGCCGGCGACGAGCTCACCGCGGGCGGCGAGGTGGTGTTCGTGCTGGCCGCGTTCATCGCCTCGGCGAGCTGGCAGTTGCTGATCGCCTCGGGTGGCAGCCTGGTCGGCCGGCTGCTGACCGGGCCGCGAGGGCGGCTCTACACCGCCCTCGCGTCCAGCCTGCTCATTGTCGTGCTGGCCGTCGTGCTGGTGGTCGGTTAGCGGGCCGGCGCGTCGAAGTGCTGCGCGTACATGTCGACCAGCATCGCGCCGCCCTTGATCGCCGACGCCTCCTCGGCACCGCCAACGCCGGTGGGTAGCTGGGTGGCCCCGCCCTCGGGACCGAGCGGCACGACGATCATGGCCGGGCCCGCCTCGTACGTCGCCAGCTCGCCGTCGCCGGTGATGGCGGACCGGATGTTCGCGGCGACCACAGCGGCCTGGTACGTGGCGGCGCCGGCGGTGTCGCGGTCGGCGGTGCTGATGTCGCCGAGGGCGTACACGCCGCCTCCGCCCTTGACCCGCAGGTGCGGGTCGACCGGGAGGTAGCCGCGCTCGTCGCGGGCCGCGGCCAGGTCGCCACGCAGGTAGTCGGTCGCCGGGCGGACGCCGAACGCGCGGAACCAGATGTCGGCCTCGACCGTCTCGCCGCTCTCGGTGCTCACCGCGATCGGCGTCGCGGTGGCCGGCGGGCCGTCCGGCAGGGCGGTCAACGGGCTGCCCAGCACCAGCCGGACGCCGAGCTTGTCGAGCTGGCGCTTGAGCTCCTCGCGCAGCTCCTGCTCGAACGGGCCGTGCAGGATGTCCGCGTTGACGTCGACGACGGTGACGTCCTTGTCGGGGAAGAACGACTTGATCTCACCGGCCAGCTCCAGCCCGGACGGGCCGGCGCCGACGATCAGGGCCCGGCGGGCGCCGAGCAGCTCGTCGTGTGCCGCTTGCAGCCGGTCCTTGGCGCTCTGCTCGTCCGTGCCGCCGGCCTTGGCGGGGAACGGGTACTGCGACCCGGTCGCCAGGACCAGGTAGTCGGGGGTCAGCTCGGCGCCGGACTCCAGGGTGACGGTGCGGCCGTCGACCGCGACGGCCCGGTCGCGTACGAAGTGGCCGTGGTGCAGGAGCCGGTTGAGGGGCATAAAGATTCGGTCGATCCAGGACGGGTCGACCAGGGCACGCCAGGACGCGACGTTGTGGTGGAACGCGCCCGACGGGTCGACGAGCGTGACGTCAGCGACGTCGTCCAGCGCCTTCGCGGTGTTCAAGCCGCCGTAGCCGCCGCCGAGGACGACGACGGAAGGGCGCTTGACCTCGGTGTTCGTCACCAGTGTTACCTCCGTGAAAAGGCTAGCGACACTTTCTCCGCTAGCTGCTTCGGAAATACTAGCGACCCTTAGCGAGCTAGCATGGTCTGGTGACCGATAGCGCGGTAAGTCACACAGACGAGCTTCACCAGCGGTGCTTCCGCGGTGACGCCGCCCTGGCGCGCGCCTTCGGGGTCCTCGGCAAGCGCTGGTCCGGCCTGGTGATCGGCAGCCTGAGCCTGGGGCCGACGGGCTTCCGGGAGCTCGCCCGGTCGGTCGGCGGCGTCAGCGACTCGGTGTTGTCCGACCGGTTGGCCGAGTTGTGCGAGCTGGGGCTCGTGGCGCGCGACGTCGAGCCGGGGCCACCGGTCACCGTCACCTACTCGCTGACCGAAGTGGGCACGGGGCTGCTCCCGGCGCTCGGGCTGATCGCCGACTGGGCGGACAAATATCTGCCCGAAGCGCCCTGCTAGAGATTCTTCAGCGCCTCGCGCCGGGACAGCCCGGACAGCGGCGTCGCCGCGACGAATCCTCGTACCGCCTCCGGGTCGGTCTTCGCGTACTCCCGCAACGCCCAGCCGATCGCCTTGCGTACGAAGAAGTCGGTGTGCGCTTTTTGCCGCACGCAATAGTCGAACAGCCGCTCCGCGTCGGTGTCGCCCTTGTAGAAGAGCTGGTGGAGCAGCGCGGTGCGGATCACCCAGAGGTCGTCGTCCTCGATCCAGGTGTCCATCACCGCGCCGTGCCCGCGCACCAGCGGCCCGACCACCCGAGCGGCCAACACGTCGACCGTGTCCCACCACGGCTTTGTGGTGATCAGCCGGCGCACCGCCGGAAGGGCGTCCGGCCCCAGCACCGCCACGTGCCGGCGCAGGTAGTCGCACGCGAAGTACTGGTACTCCCGCTCCGGACGTTCCCAGCAGGCGTCGGCCAGCGCGAGCAGGTCATCCCGCCCGGGCTTGGCGGCGCCGGCGGTCGCCTGCCGGGCCAGCGCGCGCTGCCGCGGCGACATGATGCCCAGGAAGTCGAACTGATCGCGCATGTAGGCCCGCATCGCGGTGGCCCGGTCGGGGTCGCGGTCGGCCTCGAACAGCGTGGTCAGGCGGGCCAGCACCGGCTCGGTCATCCGGACATTGTCGCGTGCCGTACCGTCGCGGAATGACCACCAGCCGCCCGGCCGCGGGTGGCGGGCGCTGGGTCGACGTCGACCCCGACCGCCTGACCCGCTGGGTCGAGGGTTTCCGCGAGCGACACGGCGCGTACGCCCAGCGGCCCACGTACGACGGTCTGCTGCTCGCCGCGTTCGACGGCGCCACCGCGGAGCTGTACCCGCCGCCCGGCGCCCCGCTCGCCGACGACCTGGCCGACTTCGTCGAGGCCGCCCGGTCGCCCCGCCAGCTTGGCCTGCTGCTGGCCCGCAAGGCCGCGGTCGCGATCGGGGTCGCCGAGGGGGCCAAGCTGGTGACGTCCAAGGTGGACAGCTCGTACGTGCAGAGCCGCACCGCCGCGGGTGGCTGGTCGCAGCAGCGGTTCGCCCGCCGGCGCGACAACCAGGCCAAGGCCGCCGCCAAGGACGCCGCGGACCTGGCCGTCCGGCTGCTGCTGCCGGTGACCGCGGGGCTGGCCGCACTCGTCTGCGGTGGGGACCGGCGCACGGTGGACACGATTCTCACCGACCCGCGACTGGCGCCGCTGCTGCCGCTGCGCGCGGAGCGGCTGCTCGACGTCGCCGACCCTCGGCACGCCGTCCTCGTCGACGCGGTGGCCGCGGCCCGCGCGGTATCGATCCTGGTACGCGATCCCGAGAGCTAGGCGGTACCCTCCCGCCATGGTTTCGGAGGAGGCCCGGCGGGCCGGCATTCTCACGGCCGTGCTGCTGGTCGCCGGCCTCGTGGTCGGTGGCTTCTTTCTCTTCCGCGGTCACCGCGCGCCCGAGCAGGGTGCCCGGCTGGCCGCCGACTCGTTCCTGACTCGGCTCGCGGCCGGCAACATCGGCGGTGCCTACGACCAGCTCTGCAACGAGACCCGCGAACGGGTCGAGCGGGAGGACTTCGTCGCCGGCATCGGCGGTCGGCCGGCGGTGTCGAGCTACCGGATCGACGGGGTCGCGGCGACCGGGCCCAGCGACGCCACTGTCAGCGCGGAGCTGCTGGACCCGGTCGGCGCGAGCACGCCGTACGAGCTGCGGGTCACCGACGACCGGGGCACCTGGCGGGTATGTGGCAACCCGCTCGACGCCGCCGGCTGACGGGGTTTACGACCCGAACGTGTTGCAGGCCTTCGGGTCGCCGGTGTCGTAGCCGGTCCGGAACCACTGCTGCCGCTGCGCCGAGGTGCCGTGGGTGAACGCGTCGGGGTTGACGCCCTGGCCGGACTGCTTCTGGAGGGTGTCGTCACCGATCGCCGCCGCCGTGTCCAGGCCTTCCTTGATGTCCTGGTCAGTGATGCTCTTGAAGATCGGGTCGCCGTCGGCGTCGGCCGTCTGGGTCGCGTTCTTCGCCCACGCGCCGGCGTAGCAGTCGGCCTGTAGCTCCAGCTTCACCGACAGCTCGTTGGCGTTGTCGGGGTCGCGCTCCTGCTGCCGGCGCATGTCGGCCTCGGTGCCGATCAGGGACTGCACGTGGTGCCCGTACTCGTGGGCCAGCACGTACGGCTGGGCGAACTCGCCCTTGGCGCCGAGCTGGTCGGCGAGCACCTGGTAGAAGGTGAGGTCGATGAAGACCTTGTGGTCGGCGGGGCAGTAGAACGGGCCGACGCCCGAGTCCGCGGCGCCGCACCCGGTCTGCACGGCCTGGTCGAAGAAGACCGTGGGCGCCGGCTTGTACTGCTCGCCGAAGCTCTCCGGCAGCCGCTTGGCCCACCACGACTGGATCGAGTTGACGTAGAGCGCGTTGCGGCAGTCGAGCTGCTTGAGCTTGTCGGCCGCGTCACACTTCTGCTGGATAGCGCCGTTGTCGGCCGGGGCGTCCTCGCCCGTGATCGCGTTCACACCGAAGCCGCCGCCGACCAGCACGGCGATCACGGTGACGATCAGACCGACGATGCCGCCACCGCTGCTCGGGATGGGTATCGGGAAGCCGCGGCCCCCGCCACCACCACCACCTCCACCGCCGCGCCGGTCCTCGATCTGGCTGGTGTCGACGTCGGCGCGCTCGTTGAGTTCCATCACCCATCCAATCGACGCATGTAGACGGGCCGGGATGTACCCGATGATCTTCACCGCTAATCCGGTGGGGGTTCTTCAGGGGCAGCCGGTACACTTCACCTCGTGCTGCTCTGCGAAGACTGACCAGCCCCGGCGCCGACGGGAAACCTCCCCGATCGGCGCTTTCGTGTGCCCCAAGTCAGCCTTCCTTACAGAGAGAGCTTTCTGATGATCACTGTCACCGGGCTGGAACTGCGCGCCGGAGCGCGGATCCTGCTGTCCGACACCACCCTGCGGGTGCAGCCCGGCGACCGGATCGGCCTGGTCGGCCGCAACGGCGCCGGCAAGACCACCACGCTCAAGGTGTTGGCCGGCGAAGGCGCGCCCTACTCCGGCGAGGTCGAGCGCACCAGCGTCGTCGGCTACCTGCCGCAGGACCCGCGCACCGGCGACCTCGAGGTCACCGCCCGCGACCGGGTGCTGTCCGCGCGGGGCCTGGACGCCCTGCTCTCCGAGATGCAGGTCGTCGAGGCCAAGCTCGCCGACGACCCGAGCGACGCCCTGGTCCGCCGCTACGGCTCGCTCGAGGAGCGGTTCGCCTCGCTCGGCGGGTACGCGGCCGAGGCCGAGGCCGCCCGGATCTGCGCCAACCTCGGACTGCCCGACCGCGTGCTGGCCCAGACCATCGGCACCCTCTCCGGTGGCCAGCGCCGCCGGATCGAGCTCGCCCGCATCCTGTTCCGCGACGCGGGTGAGGAGGGCGCCGGCATCCTGCTGCTCGACGAGCCCACCAACCACCTCGACGCCGACTCGATCGTCTGGCTCCGCAGTTACATGGCGGCGCACAAGGGCGGCCTCATCGTGATCAGCCACGATGTCTCGCTGCTCGACGCGGTGGTCAACAAGGTCTGGTACCTGGACGCGAACCGGTCCGTCGTCGACACGTACAACGTCGGTTGGAAGACCTATCTCGAACAGCGCGAGACCGACGAGCGGCGCCGCCGTCGGGAACGGGCCAACGCCGAGAAGAAGGCCGGTGCCCTGAAGGCGCAGGCCGACAAGATGCGCGCCAAGGCGACCAAGGCGACCGCCGCGCAGAACATGGCGAAGCGGGCCGAGAAGCTGCTCTCCGGTCTCGAGGACCAGCGGGTCAGCGACCGGGTGGCCAAGGTGCGCTTCCCGGAGCCGGCGCCGTGCGGGCGTACCCCCTTGACCGCTGCTGGCCTGTCGAAGTCCTACGGCTCGCTGGAGATCTTCACCGACGTCGACGTGGCCGTCGACAAGGGTTCCCGGGTCGCCATCCTCGGCCTCAACGGTGCCGGCAAGACGACCCTGCTGCGGATGCTGGCCGGGGTCCTGACGCCCGACACCGGCGAGGTCGTGGCGGGGCACGGGCTGCGGCTGGGCTATTACGCGCAGGAGCACGAGACGCTCGACGTCGACCGCACCGTGCTCGAGCACATGCGCTCGGCGGCGGCCGACCAGACCGACGGCGACCTGCGCCGGATCCTGGGCGCGTTCCTGTTCAGCGGCGACGACGTGAGCAAGCCGGCGGGCGTGCTGTCCGGCGGCGAGAAGACCCGGCTGGCCCTGGCCACGCTGGTCTGCTCGGGCGCCAACGTGCTGCTGCTCGACGAGCCGACGAACAACCTCGACCCGATCAGCCGCGAGCAGGTGCTCGACGCGATCGCCCGCTACCCAGGAGCGATCGTGCTGGTCACGCACGACCCGGGAGCCGTGCTGGCGCTCAAGCCCGACCGCGCGATCCTGCTGCCGGACGGCGACGAGGACGCCTGGAGCGACGACCTGCTGGAGCTCGTCGAGCTCGCCTGAGGCTGGCTAGATCAAGATCGTTTTTATGACGATGGCGGTGACCGCGCCGGCGGCGACCAGCAACAGCGGGGTCGGCACGGTCTCGCCGCCCTGGTGGCGGGGTGCCACCGCGGCCATCGTCAGCCAGGGGAAGAACGGCAGCCACGAGGTCTCGGCTCCGCCCCGGGCCAGGCCGTTGATCAAGGTGAACAGCACACCGATGCCGGCCGCGACCAGGAACGGCCAGCCTGGCGTATTGCGCGACTTGCGCAAACTGGCATAGAGCGCCGGTCCGGCCGCCAGCAGCAGCACGACCAGGCTGATCCCACTCCACCAGAGCACGGACCGGTGCGGTTCGACGCGTACGGCGAAATCGTGCCGGGCGTCCATCAGCCCGTCGACCCAGTTGAAGCCGAGCCGTTCGGCGGTGACCACGGGGATCAGCGCACCCAGGCCGGTGAACAGGTTGAGCGCCGCCCGCCGCCGGGCGAAGTAGAGGAACGCCGCGGCCAGGCCCAGCCAGGGCGCGCCGTACGCGAACAGTGCGGCGACCCCGAGTAGCAGCCCGGTCACGCTGGCCCAGATGCCGGCGCGGATGCCGGTGCGGCGCGCGTCCGAGGCGTGCACGCCGGCCGCGATCATGGCCGCGCCGAGGACCGCGACGACGCCCTCGACCCCGCCGGCCAACCAGACCGCGTACGGGGCGAGGACGAGCACCGGCAGGTAACGGCGGGCCGCCAGATCGCCGCAAACACCGCGGACGGCGAACAGCACCAGGGG
The DNA here is from genome assembly GCF_900107455.1 of Asanoa ishikariensis. Taxonomy (GTDB): domain Bacteria; phylum Actinomycetota; class Actinomycetes; order Mycobacteriales; family Micromonosporaceae; genus Asanoa; species Asanoa ishikariensis. Next base: position 2,988,323 of record NZ_FNQB01000001.1, read on the forward strand.
CACGACGGCCACACCGGCGGCGGTCAGCAGGAGGCCAAGTCCGATACGGTCCGTGATACCGATGCGCATCAACGCCCATAGCAGAAGGATCGGCCCCGGTGGATGGCCCCGGGCGACCACGGAAGGGATCATCCCTTCGGTGGTGTAACCCCGCAGATAGTGAAGAGGATGGTCACCCACTCGGGTGGCGTCGGCCAGGTAGTCATCGGGGACCATCAATGGGTCGGTGAGTCCGTCGCGGCCGTTCACGAAGGCCAGCGACAGTGTCCAGAGCACCGCCACCAGCCACCCGGAAAGCAGCACGAGCGGCCAATTCATGCGCTCCCACCACCCCCGGTAGGCCGCTGCCACGACCCCGACGGCGACCGTCGGCGCAAGCACGCTGGCCAGCGAGATCGTCAGCGCGTACGAGCCGAGGAAGGGTGCTCCGGCAGTGCCGAGCCGTGCGCCGAAACGCACCGCGAGCCACGTCGCGAGGGCGCCGACAGCGGCCAGAACGAGCCAGCCGAAGAGGTCGGTTCGCTCGTCCCGATGGGCGGCTCGAGCCTCCTCAGGCGTCACGGGCCATCACGGTATCGGGTTGCCGACAGTACCGTGCGTGTCGGTTGGCGAAGAGTTGATATCTAGCGCATGATCGTCCGAGGCGGTCTAATAGGTGGGACCGCATGAAACCGCACAGTCTGGGACGTGAGGAATCAACATGGCAGCCACCGGCACAGCCACCAGCACTGAGAAGGGTCGCCGGATCGTCGGGGCCGAGCGGCAGACGCTGGCCAAGGACCTGGTCAAGCGGTACACCTCCGGTGAGAGCATCCGCGCACTCGCGGCCTCGACCGGTCGTTCCTACGGTTTCGTCCACCGGGTCCTGACGGAATCGGGCGTCCAGCTTCGCCAGCGGGGCGGAGCACGCCGCCGCAAGAAGGCCTGACCCCCATCCCTCCCGGTTTCCCGCCGGTCGTGGATCGTTGCCCGCGATGACCACCAGCGGGGTAGAGCTCAACCACGCCGGGCCGGTCGCGACCGTGACGTTGCGCCGGCCCGACGTGCTCAACGCACAGACGCCGGCCACCTGGGCCGCCTTGCGCGAGATCGGCCGCGATTTGCCGGGCGACGTGCGCGTCGTCGTGGTGCGGGGCGAGGGGCGGGCGTTCTCCTCCGGCCTCGACGTCACCTCCGGCGCTCCTGCCTTCATCGCCGAGCTCACGTCGCTGCCGCCTGTTGAGGCCGCTTCCCGGATCCAGCCGGCCCAGGAGGGCTTCACCTGGCTCCATCGGCCCGACATCATCTCGGTGGCCGCGGTGCAGGGGCACGCGATCGGGGCGGGGTTCCAGCTCGCGCTCGCCTGTGACCTGCGGGTGCTGGCCGACGACGCGCGGCTGACGATGGCGGAGATAACGCTCGGGCTGATCCCCGATCTCGCGGGCTCGAAGCGGCTCGTGGAGCTTGTCGGATATGCGCGGGCCCTGGAAATCTGCCTGACGGCTCGGCGGATCGGGGCCGACGAGGCGTTGCGGCTCGGTCTCGCCACCGTGGTCGTACCCCGTGCGGATCTCGACTCGGCGGTGTCCGACCTGGTCGCCGCGGTGCTCGCGGCGCCCCGCGACGCCGTCGTCGAGATGAAGGCGCTGCTGTTTGGTGCTGCTGGGCGGTCCTGGCCGGAGCAGCTCGCGGCCGAGCGTGAGGCGCAGGTGCGGCGGCTGCGGGATCTGGCCGGGCTGGGGGAGTGAAGGCTCCTCGGGAAGATCCGGATTGCTCCCAATGTTGTCGTACCCGTCGGGGAGACTGACCCCGTCAACCGACAGCTAGGGGGCACGGGGTGACTCCGCCAGGCGGAATGAACGCGTGGACGATGCTCCGCGCCGAGCGCGACCGCGACTCGATCGCGACACACAAGCTCGCCCGGGGCACCTGGCGGCGGATCATGCGATTCGCCCGGCCATATCGCCTCGACATGTCGGTCTTCCTGGTCACGGTGGTGATCGGCGCGGCCATCGGTGTCGCGACGCCGATCCTGGCCGGCCGGGTGATCAACACGATCACCCGCGGTGGCTCGGGCGCGGCGGCCGAGATCGTCCGGATCGCGGTACTGATCGCCATCCTGGCGGTCGTCGACGCGCTGCTCTCGCTCGCCCAACGGTGGTATTCGGCGCGCATCGGCGAGGGCATCATCCTCGACCTGCGCACCCGGGTCTACGACCACGTCCAACGGATGCCCCTGGCCTTCTTCACCCGCACCCAGACCGGCGCGCTGGTCAGCCGGCTCAACAACGACGTGCTGGGCGCGCAGCGCGCGTTCACCTCCACGCTCTCCGGCGTGGTCAGCAACACGATCCAGCTGGTGCTCACCGCGGTCGTGATGTTCACCCTCTCCTGGCAGATCACTCTGCTGTCGCTCGCGCTGCTTCCGATGTTCATCATCCCGGCCCGCCGGGTCGGGCGAAAGCTGGCCGCGATCACGAAGGAGTCATACAACCTCGACGCCAAGATGAACGCCACTATGACCGAGCGGTTCGGCGTCTCCGGCGCGCTGCTGGTCAAGCTGTTCGGCCGGCCCGAGCTCGAGGCGCGGCGGTTCGGCGACCGGGCCGCGCGGGTGCGCGACATCGGCATCCAGCAGGCGATGTTCTCCCGCACGTTCTTCGTCGCGATGCTGCTGGTGGCCTCGCTGGCGCAGGCGCTGACCTACGGCCTGGGCGGCTACTACGCGGTGACCGGAGCCGTCAGCGCCGGCACGGTGGTCACCCTCGCGCTGCTGCTGACCCGGCTCTACGGCCCGCTGACCGCGCTGTCCAACGTCCGGGTCGACGTGATGGGCGCGCTGGTGTCCTTCGACCGGGTCTTCGAGGTGCTCGACCTGACGCCCGCGATCACCGAGAAGCCCGACGCGGTCACCATCCCGCGCAACGCCGGCTCGGTCGAGTTCCGCGACGTGAGCTTCCGCTACCCGTCGGCGGCCGAGGTCTCGCTGGCCTCCCTCGAAGACGTCTCGGTCCTCGACCGCACGGTCTCCGCGCCGGTGCTGCACGGCATCTCGTTCCAGGTCGAGCCCGGGCAGATGATCGCCCTGGTCGGCCCGTCCGGTGCGGGCAAGTCGACGACGTCGATGCTGGTCTCCCGGGTCTACGACGCCACCGGCGGCTCCGTCCGGGTCGGCGGCGTCGACGTCCGCGACGCGACCCTCGACTCGCTCCGCGACTCGATCGGCGTGGTCACGCAAGACGCCCACCTGTTTCACGAGACGATCGCCGAGAACCTGCGCTACGCCAAACCGGACGCCACCGACGACGACATCTGGGCGGCCCTGGCGGGCGCGCAGATCGCCGACCTGGTCCGCGACCTACCCGACGGCCTGGAGACGATGGTCGGCGAACGCGGCTACCGCTTCTCGGGCGGCGAGAAACAACGCATCGCCATCGCCCGCCTGCTGCTCAAGGCCCCCTCGGTGGTCATCCTCGACGAGGCCACGGCCCACCTCGACTCGGAGTCAGAGGCCGCGGTCCAACGCGCCCTGTCGACGGCCCTCGCGGGCCGCACGGCCCTGGTCATCGCCCACCGCCTCTCCACGGTCCGCGAAGCAGACCAGATCCTGGTCCTCAACCACGGCCACATCGTCGAACGCGGCCGCCACGAAGACCTGGTCGCCGCGGACGGCCTTTACGCGGAGCTCTACCGCACACAGTTCGCGGTAGCCGACTCCCCAACCCCCTACACCGACGACGACCCGGAAGTCATCGTCACGGTCCCGGACACCGCCGCAGCCCGCGACTAACCACGCCCTGCCACCAGGCCTGCCACCCACCCGGCGGCGTCGCCTGAGAGACCTGGCTCAGCCCCGAACCCGGGGCGTGTTCCCGTGGCGGGATACACGCCACAACTGCGTACCGTCCGGACGGTTGTCCCTGGTCGCGGACGTGTACGTCAGCGACTGACCGCGCCGTAGGGGTCGCCGGATGGGCAACAGGTGTGAGGACCTGCGCATGTGGGCGGCGTGAGGCGTGGATCATGGCAGGCAGCCTCGGCGGGGTACCAGATCCGCCTGGACAGGGAGCGTCACCGTTTCGGTTGGCGCGCAGGGATGCACGCGATCTACGGAGTGTCCAATGTGACCGGCTCGGAGGAGATGGCTAGAGCGGTCGAGGAGCTGACCGCAGGTGGACGTTCCCGGCCACGAAGGTTGCCGACATCGAGCTCGTCCGGCGATGGGCAGAACGCAACGAAGAGGAGTGATCCACGACCCGCGATGTCCGAGGTCGTGCCGAAATTCTGACCCGATACGTGCTCAGGGTCGCTCGGTGGCGAAGTCGGTAGCCTCTTGCCGGTGAGATTCGCTGCTGGACCACCGAGTCGCTGGCTTGTCGAGCTGCGCTCTGGTGGAGTCATCGAACTGGCGGCTGACGCTTACACCGCATCCGGGGGAGACCTGGTTTTCTCAATCTTGGTAGACGCGACGGTTCAGGAGCAGGCCGACGTCCAGGTGATCGGGCGAGCGCCCGCTGATCCGGAGCGCGTGATGGTTGTTGTGGCACGCATTCGAGAACGGGACGTTGCTGCTGTGGAAGGCGGAGAACCCTGGCGTTCGGGGGCGGGGTAGCGGCGTGCAGCGCCGGCCTCGGCGATGTCATCCCACAGGCCCTTGCCGAGGCCACCCCTCGATGCGTGGATTCCCAGCCCTACGCTCGGCTGGTTGAGGATCGCGCGGTGCGCAGGTTCGAGCCCCACCTCGAAGCGCCGAGACGCGCCCCCAGACGCCGTTGGGGGTTGCCCTGTGGGTGGGTGGTGTGGGGACCTGCGCACGTGAAAGGCGTGAGGTGTGGATCAGGGCCGGCAGCATCAGGGGGCCTTTGGCCGCTGGAGAGCCGCATCCATTTCTGTCGATGAGTGCGCTGTCGATGGGGTGAACTTGATCTGGTGGACCTCGTCCTGTCCTGCCCCCGGCGGTCTCGGGCGGGTTGATCTCCGCGGCTGAGGAGGAGCGGCCGGGCCCGCCGGTTCGCGGGCCCGGGTTGCTCACAGCGGGCCGAGGACCTCCTCGGGTGACGCATCCAGCGAGAGCGTCTCGAGCACGGTGAGCAGCTGACGTTCCTCGTAACGGAAATGGCTCTCCATAATGGCTGCGACGCCATCGAGGTGACGATCCAACTCCGTGACCGGTGCGGACCGATCGAGCGCGGCCTGCAGGCCGCCGAGCAGGTGGGCGATCATCGAGTGGTCCTGGGTGAGCTGGCGGAGCACGGGTGCGAGCTTCGGGTGGGCCGCTTTGATCGCAGGGAAGAGGGTGTGGTCCTCGCCCCGATGGTGCCCGTCAAGGGCGGCGCAGAACCCATGGCAGTACAGGAGCAGGTCACGGGTGGCCGCCTCGCCGGAGCGGCCTTCGGAAATCGCCGTGCGGGTGAGGTCGAGCGCTTCGCGCAGGCGTGTGTGCACCTGGCGAAGCTCATGGCTCCAGGCGATGAGCCTGGTCGTCTCGCGCTCAGTCACGCGAAGACGAAGGATGCGACGTCAATATCGTCGGTCTCCCTCGGTCGGGCGCCTCCATGCCTGACACGGTCTGCCATCGGCACGCGACGCTACCCGAAAGCTTAGTTCATCGAGATCAGTTGACGGACAGGCGAAGATCGCCGTGGTCGGGCCGCGCACGCTTCTGCCGCGATTCCCTTGCCTGTCATGGCAGAGCCGGTGCTGAGCGGACCTCGTCGGCGTCGGAAGAGCGGGCACGGCTACTGCCTCGGCTGCTGCCCTCGCGCTAGCCCGGCAGATCAAGGCCCACTCCCGCAGTGTCGAGTCATCCTGACCATCTACGAGATGAAACGCCTCGGAGGTCCGCATCGTCCGCGCCGTGCGCCGGGCCAGAGCACGGTGGTACGGGCAACCGAGCGCCTGCGCTACGGCGCGGAACTCACCGCCCTGGCCGACCGCCTCACCGCTCACGGCCTGATCCTGGAAATGCTCGCCGGACCCCTGCCCGGCCTCTACGACCCCCACGGGCCCGGCCGGATCCTTTCTCCGCGATGGCCGAGGGCAAGGTGGATGAAGCAAGAACCGGTTGCCAGTCTGGTGGGCGTCGCCTACCTCGGCCGTCGACGCCCACCAGGCAGAGAACGTTGTGCTACCGCGCCGCAGCCGTGGGGAGGACGCGCAGCCGGCTGACCGGTGAAGCGACGAGCGCGATCACTACCGCTGCCGAGGCGGTGGACGCGGCTGCCAACGCGGATCTGGCGCCGATGGCCCCTGCGAGAAAGCCTGCGGTGAGTCCGCCGAGCGCTCCGCCGCCGAACAGCAGGGTTCGGAAGACCGCGGTCATCCGAGCCATCATCGGCTGCGGGGTGAGTGCCTGGCGAAGGCTCACGATGATGACGCCGGCCACGCCGAGTCCTAGGTAGGTGGTGAAGAAGGACAGGGTGAACATCGCCGTCATCACTGGGCGGGGACCGGCGGCCGCGACGATCATTGCCGGCCCGAGCAGCAGGGCGGACTGGGCGATGAGGTAGACCCGGCCGATGGGGAAACGGTCTATCAGCTTCCGGGAGATGACCGCCCCGAGCAGGCCTCCGACCGATGCCGTTGCGAAGATGCCGCCGAGGGTGGTCGAGCTCAGGTGCACGTCCCGCGTGCCGTACAGCAGGAACATCGTCCAGATCGTGATCATCGAGAAGTTGCAGCAGAACCCGATGATCGCCAGCCACCGCAGGATGCGGTCGTGCAGCACCCAACGCAGACCATCGCGTAACTCGGTTCCGAGGTGGCGGTCCTGCGCCGCCCGCGTCGGTCGGGGCTCGGGGGTGCGGATCAGCAGGAGCGACACGACCGAGACCAGGAAGGAGCAGGCGTTGGCGATCAGTGCCATGGGTGCGGTCAGGATGCCGATCAGGACACCGGCGAGGCCGGGCCCGGCCACGTCCGCTACGGACGAGCTGACGCCCATCTTGGCGCTGGCCTCGACGTAGTGCCTGGGGTCGCGGATAAGGGTGGGCACATAGGACATCCAGCTCACGTCGAAGAGCACGGAGGCGACGCCGATCGCGCTCGCGATGACCAGCAGCGCTGTCAGGTTCAATGCGTGCGTCGAGTGGAGGATCGGCACCATCGCCAGCAGCGCCAGCCGGGTCAGGTTGGCGGCGAGCATCACGTTGCGTCGGCGGGCGCGGTCAACCCAGACTCCGAACACCAATGCCAGGCCGATGTACGGGGCCAGTTGCAGGAAGCGCAGGATGCCGACCTGCTCATCGGTGGCGCTGAAGGCGTGGATCGCCATCAGGGGTAGGGCGAGGTTGGTGACCTGCGTGCCGAGTAGCGACACGGTCTCGCCGAGCCAGAACGTGAGGAAGTCGCGGTTGCGCCACAGGCTTGCCAGAGCCGTGGCGGGTGGAGCCTGGCTGGTGGTGTCTACAGTCGACATTTCCCTTACCTGCCGGCCGAAGGACTGGCGGCGAGCGCCGCGACCGCGCCGGCGACCGCATCCACCTCGTCCTCGGTGTTGTAGTAGTGCGGTGACAGGCGCATGGCCCAGGTGATGTCCTTGTCGGCGAAGTCGAACTGGGCGAACTCCCGGAAACTGAGCGCCGAGTTGATCCGGCGATGGTCCATGGCCTGTTTGAACGGTTGTGGCGACCATCCGGCGACGTCGAAGGTGACCAGCGCGGCAGGGCGTGGGCCGCGGTCGAGCACGCGTACGCCGGGGATCTGGGCCAGTTGCTCGCGCAACCGGGTGGCCAACTCGGGCGTACGCCGGGAGATCGGCTCGATGCCGACCGCGAGGGCGTAGCGGGTGGCGACGGCGCTGCCGATGACGGCGGCGTAGGGGAACTCCCAGTCCTCGAAGCGCGCGGCGGTGTCGACCGGCCGGTAGGTGTCCGGCCCGGTCCAACGGGCGCCGTACATGTCGATGAACAGCGGCTCGTACCCGGCCCGCAGGACGCGGTCGCTGACGTAGAGGAAGCCGGTGCCGCGCGGCCCGCGCAGGAATTTTCGGCAGGTCGCGGTGAGGAAGTCGCAGCCGATCTCGTCGACGTTGATCGGGTACTGGCCGACTGACTGGCAGGCATCGACCAGATACATCAGGTCGAGCTCACGGCAGTGGCGGCCGATCTCCGCGACGGGCTGGACCAGACCGGAGTTCGTGGGGATCTGTGTAGCGGCGACCAGCCGCGGCCGCCGCGCGCGCATGAGCGCGGCCATCGCGTCGACGTCCACGCCGCTGCCGTCGGGATGATCGGCGGCGTGCACGATCTCGATCCCGAATCGCTTGCGCAGTGACAGGAAGGCGATCTGGTTGGAGATGAAGTCGTTGCGGGTGGTGAGGATGACGTCGCCGGGCTCGAACGGGATGGATGACAGCGCCCGTGTGTAGGCGTCGGTGGCGCTGGCGGCGAACGCGATGTTGCCCGGTCCGGAACCGATCAGGTCCGCGACCGCGGCGTAGAAGTCGCCGACCTGGACAGCCCTGGCGTCGGAGGCCTCGTAGCCGCCGACGCGCGCCTCCAGGTCCAAGTGCTCGACGATCGCCCGGTGCACCGGGCGGGCCAGCAGACCGCAGCCGGCGTTGTTGAAGTGGATGACCGTCTCGCAGCCGGGAGTATCTGCCCGCAGCGCCGGGACGTCGAGGAGCGGTTCTCCGATCGACACGAAAGCGCTATTGTTGTCTCTCATGTCAGAGAGTAGCACTATCGCGTTTCTCGTCACGAGCCTGCGGGCGGAGATCGCGCGCCTCGCTCCTGGTGATCGGCTGCCGAGCAGCCGCGATTTGGTGCGCCGTCACGCGGCGAGCCCGGTGTCGGTCGCTCGCGCCGTCGCCGTGCTGGCGGCCGAAGGCGCCGTAGTGACCCGACCGGGCAGCGGAACGTTCGTCGCCGCCCGAAGGTCCCAGGCGTTCGGGGCGCCTCCGGACACCTCTTGGCAAGCCGTGGCGCTCGCCGACCGCAGCATCGACGCCCACACCGTCACAGATCTGCTCCGCGCACCGCCTGCCGACGCGATCACGATGGCCGGCGGCTATCTGCACCGCTCGCTGCAGCCGACCAAGGCACTTGGCGACGCCCTCGCCCGGGCGGCGCGGCGGCCCGACGCGTGGGACCGGGCGCCGACGGCTGGGCTGGAGACGCTGCGGGCCTTGTTCGCGTCGTTCACGGGCAGCGATGTCGACACTGACGACGTGCTCATCACCAGCGGCGGGCAGGACGCCCTGTCGATGGCGTTCCGCGCGATCGCCGCGCCGGGCAGCCCGATCCTGGTCGAATCGCCCACCTACCAGGGCGCCCTCGCGGCCGCCCGCGCCGCGGGCCTGCGGCCCGTCCCTGTCCCGGTCGACGATGACGGCATCCGCCCGGACCTGCTCGCAGACGCGTTCGCCACCAGCGGCGCCCGGCTTCTGTACATCCAGCCGACCTTCCACAACCCGACCGGCGCAGTGCTTTCCGCGCAACGCCGCCCGCAGATCCTCGACATCGCCCGTGCCGCCGGCGCATTCGTCCTCGAAGACGACTTCGCCCGCCTGCTCGGCCACGGCGGCGCGGTGGCCCGTCCGCTGGTCGCCGACGACCGCGACGGCACCGTGGTCTACCTGACGTCACTGACCAAGCCCGCGTCACCGAGCCTACGGATCGGCGCCCTGATCGCCCGGGGCCCGGTGATGGCCCGGTTACGCGCCATCCGGCTCGTCGACGACTTCTTCATCTCACGCCCGATGCAGGAAGCCGCCATCGAACTGCTCAGTGCCCCGGCCTGGGATCGCCACCTGCGCAGCCTGGCCACGGCGCTGCGCGAGCGCTGCACGGCACTCACCGCCGGCCTGGCCCGTCATACGCCTGAATGGACAGTCATGCGCATCCCCGCGGGCGGCCTGCACCTGTGGGTCCGCCTTCCCTCGAACGCCCTTCACCACATAACCGACGCCGCGCGAACACACGGGGTGGCCGTCAGCCCCGGTAACGGCTACTTCGCAGCCGAACCACCCAGCGCGTACATGCGAGTGGGGTTCGCAGCCGCGGCGGATCTCGCCCAACTCGCAGAGGGCACCCGTCGGCTGGGCGAGGTAGCCCGGAGCGTGTCGGCCTAGCCGACGGAGGGGCAGTTCATTTCGGCCCGGCTCTCGGCATCGCTGCTAACAAGCCGTGCTCGGGCGGGAGGAGCCACGGCAGCCAGCGCCGCACGGTTGACGGCGGCCCGTTCCCCACCCAGGACTGCGCGACCCGCGAATTGGACGAGACAACGAGAGGAGCGGCGTGGTGCCGACGGTTGAGGAGACGGACGCGTTTGCGGCCCGCTGCCATGAGGGCCAGGTCGACAAGGCCGGGCGTCCGTACATCGACCACCCGCGGACCATCGCCGCGGCCCTGGTCGAGCACGGCGACGACGCGGTCATGGCCGGGCTGCTCCACGATGTGGTTGAGGACTGCGCCGTCACGTTGGACGAACTGCGGGGGAGGGGCTACTCGGAGCGGGTCGTGTCCGCTGTCGACTCGGTGTCACATCGAGACGGCGAGACGTACCTGGACGGGATCCGACGGGCTGCTGTTGACCCCCTGGGCCGGCTCGTGAAGCTGGCCGACAACGCCACGAACAGCGACGAAGCCAGGTTGGCCGTGCTGGACGACGAGACCGCCGACAGACTGCGGCGGAAGTACGCGCGGGCACGAGAGATCCTGCTCGCTGCCGAGCCGTCGTGAACGGCCACGCCTGACGGTCACCACCCTGGGCCAGGGCTGTCCGGGACTAGCACGAGCCGGAAGCCACCATCGGCCAGACCTCGAGCCAGGCCATCGACAGGATTCGGCCGAGGCGCGAAGGTGTGCGTATGACCGGATCGCAGCTCACCGCCGCGGGTTTCGCGGAGCAGGTCGAAGCGCTTCGTCCGCCGGCCGGCAAGGACAGCGTCCGGATGGGGGACGTGTTCGCGCTGGCCAAGCGGTTCGGTGACCTGCCCGTCGCCGAGCTCGACCGGCTGTTGGACTCCGACGTCCATCTGGTGCGGGTCGGCGCGCTGCGGGTCATGGGCAATCAGGCCGTCCACAAGAAGGCCCCGGAGGCGCTCCGCGCGGAGCTTTACGCGCTCTACCTGCGCCGGACCGACCGGATCAACACCTGGGACCTGGTCGACCTCAGCGCCCATCAGGTCGTCGGCGGCTATCTGCTCGACAAGCCCCGGGACGTGCTCTACCGGCTTGCCGGTTCCGAGCACTGGTGGGAACGCCGGATCGCGATGATGGCCACCCTCGGGCTCGTGCGGGCCGGTGAGGTCGACGACACGTACGCCCTGGCCGAGATCCTGGTCGACGACTCTCACGAGTTCGTGCGCACCGTGGTCGGCGGGATGCTGCGCGAGGCCGGCAAGCATGACCGGGCCCGGCTGCTGGCCTTCCTCGACCGCCACGCCGCCACCGCGCCGCGCGTGGTGCTGCGGTTCGCGATCGAGCATCTCGAACCGCAGCAGCGCGCCCACTACCTCAGCCAGCGGCAGGGACCCGGTCCAGGAAGCCCAGCACCTGGGTGAGCTGCCCGTCGTCGCCGGTGGTCGCCACGTCGAAGCCCGCGATCGGCGCCGAGCCTTCCGCCGGGCCGAGCTCCCACGTGAAGCGGGCCTGGTTGTGGTGGCCGTCGACCGGGCCGGCCAGCCGGAACGTCATGCCCGGGAACTGACTCTGCACCGCCGCGACGGTCGCGTCGATCGCGGCCCGGCCCTCGGCCACGGCCAGCGGGTCGACGTAGCGGCCCTCGGGGGCCCACAGGTCGTCGATGTCGCGGCGCCGCTTGGTCGGGTCGGTCTCGTTCCAGACCGCGATGTAGCGCTCAGCCAGCTCGTCGTACGTCGTTGGCATCTCAATCTCCTCTTCGTCGGTGCCGTTCTGGAGAAGATGTTGGCCGGGGCGGCGGTGCGGTGTCGATTACCTCCGAGGTAATGGTCCCGGTGCCGGTCGGGTCGTTAGCGTCGGTGGTGTGACCACCATGACGAGGCCGAAGCGACCAGTCGGAGAGCTGCTCCGCGACTGGCGCCGCAGCCGCCGCTTGAGCCAGCTCGACCTGTCGATCGAGACGGGGATCTCGGCCCGGCACCTGAGCTTCGTGGAGACCGGGCGCTCCCGACCGAGTCCCGAGATGATCCTGCGGCTGGCCGAGCAACTCGACATCCCGCTGGCGGAGCGCAACACGATCCTGCTCGCCGGCGGTCACGCGCCCGCGTACCCCCGGCATGAGCTCGACGACCCGGAACTCGCTCCGGTGCGGGCCGCGGTGCGGCAGATCCTCGACGGGCACAGTCCGTACCCGGCGGCGCTCGTCGATCAGCACTGGCACCTGGTCGAGGCCAACCCGGCGATCGCCCTGTTCACCGCCGGCGCGGCGCCGCACCTGCTGGCCCCGCCGGTCAACGTGTTGCGGCTCGGCCTCCACCCCGACGGGATGGCGCCGCGGATCTTGAACCTGCCGGAGTGGCGCGCCCACCTGCTCGTGCGGCTGCGCCAGCAGGCGATGGCGACCAACGACGACGCTCTGCACGGGCTGATCGAGGAGCTGCGCGGTTATCCGGGCGGCCACGCGGCACCGGCCGGCGACGCGGTCCCGAGCGTCGTGGTCCCGCTGCGCTACAGGCACGACAACACCGACCTGTCCTTCTTCAGCACCACCACGCTGTTCGGCACCCCGCTGGACGTCACCGTGGCCGGGCTGGCCATCGAGGCCTTCTTCCCGGCCGACCCCGCGACCGCCGAGGCCCTCCGCGCCCTGGTGGGTTAGCCGCGCAGGGTGGCGACGGCGTCGGCGAGCGCTTCAGGGTGCTGGACCTGCAGGAAGCCGTGCGACGCGCCGGGCACGACGCGGTGCTCGCCGCGTGGCACGGCCGCGGCCATCGCGCGGTGCATGGCGTCGATGCCCTCGTGGGCGCGGGTCACCAGGTCCGCGTCGGCGAACCGCTCCCAGACCGGGTTGCGGGCACCGGCGGTCAGCACGATCAGGGGTACGTCCGGCAGTGCGCCGCCGGCCCGCAGCTCGGCGTAGATCTCGGTGTCGAAGTTGCGGGTCTCCTCGATCGCGGTCCGCCAGTGGCCGAGGTGGTAGTCGATCAGCGCCTCCCGCTCGTCCTCCGGCCACGCGGCATAGAGCTGGGCGTACTGGCCCCGGGCGGCTGCCACCTGCTCGTCGGTGAGCTCCGGCAGGTCGGTGGTCTGCCGCTTGATCTCGGCATCCATCTCCTTCGCCTCGGCGGAAGGAAGTCGAAGATGTCCTCGTGGCCGGGGTCGATCAGCAGCAGGCCGGCGACCTCGGTGGGGAAGAGCTGCGCGTAGCGGCGGGCGTAGAAGGCGCCCAGCGAGTGACCGGCCAGGATCACCGGGCCGGTCACGCCCGCAGTTGTCAGGGCGGCGCGTAGCTCCTCGGCGACGGCGGTGGCGCTGCGGGGGAGCGCGGTCGGCTCGCTCCAGCCGGTGCCGGCCCGGTCGTAGATCACCGCCGGTGCGGTCAGCCGCTGCGCCGCGCGGAAGTCGCGGCCGACGAGCCCGGCGCCGGGCAGGAAGACCACGGTCGGCCCGGAGCCGTCGGGATCGTGGTCCAGCCAGAGGTTGGTCATGCGCTTATGTTCGCACGATTGCGAACAGTGTCAAGTGTGAGACAATTCGCGGATGGACACCGTCGAGTTGCTCGTGCACCCGGTCCGGCTGCGGATCGTGCACGCCCTCTCCGGTGGGCGGGAGGTGACCACCGCGCAGCTCGTGGCGCGGATGCCCGACGTCTCCAAGGCGACCGTCTACCGCCACGTCGCGGTGCTCGCCGACGCCGGCATCATCGAGGTCGCGGGCGAGCACCGGGTACGCGGCTTCGTCGAGCGCAGCTACCGGCTCCACCGGGAGCGGGCCACGATCCCGGCCGACCGGGCAGCCTCGGCGACCCCCGCCGAGCTGCGACAGGCGTTCGCCGCCGCGATGGCCACGCTGATCGCGGAGTTCGACGGCTACCTCGACTCCGCCGACGCCGACCCGGCCGGCGACCTGGTCGGCTTCCGGCAGCACGCGATCTGGCTGTCCGACGACGAACGGGCGGACCTGGTCGAGGCGATGCGGGCGGCCCTGGTCTCCCGCATCGGCAACCCGCCGGCCGAGGGCCGCCGCCCCCACCTGCTCAGCCCGATCCTGTTCCCGATCACCGGCGAATAGCCCGCGTTGTGGCCCGGGGGCGCGTGCGGCAGGATCCTGGCATGGACCTTGGGCTGGCCGACCGCGTGTACGTCCTGACCGGCGGCACCCGTGGCCTGGGCCTCGCCACCGCGCAGTGCCTGGTGGCCGACGGCGCCCGGGTGGTCGTCTGCTCCCGCCACCCGGACCACGTCGACGAGGCGATCGCGGAGCTCGGCGGACCCGACAGGGCGCGCGGCCTGGTGGCCGACCTGGCCCACGACGACTGCCCGGACCGGCTGGTCGCCCTGGCCCACGACGCGTTCGGCCGGCTCGACGGTGCCCTGATCTCCGTCGGTGGCCCGCCCGCCGGCACCGCCCTCGGCGCCTCCGACGACCAGTGGCGCGACTCGTTCGAGACGGTCTTCCTGGGCGCGGTACGCACGGCCCGGGTGATCGCCGCCGCGTTGGGACCCGGTGGCGCGATCGCCCTGGTGCTGTCCTCCTCCGCCCGCACCCCGATCACCAACCTCGGCATCTCCAACGGCTTCCGCCCGGGCCTGGTCGGGGTGGCAAAGGACATGGCCGACGAGCTCGGCCCGCGCGGCGTACGCGTGATCAGCCTGCTGCCCGGTCGTTTCCTGACCGACCGCACCCGCGCCAACTACGGCGACCCCGACGACCCGACCCGCGCGCGCGAAGGCGCCGGCGACGACGTGCCCCTGCGCCGGATCGGCGACGCCGCCGAGTTCGGCCGGGCCGCCGCGTTCGTGCTGTCCCCGGCAGCGTCCTATGTGACCGGTTCGTCGATCGCCATCGACGGCGGCCTGATCCGCGCTCTGTGAAGCCCCACCGACCCACCAAGGCCGACCTGGCCGCCGCGGCGGATCTGATCCTGCCCGACGTGATCGCCCCCGACCTGCGGGTGCTGTTCTGCGGCATCAACCCGGGCTTGTACTCGGCCGCGACCGGCCACCACTTCGCCCGCCCGGGCAACCGGTTCTGGCCGGCGCTGCACCGCTCGGGCTTCACCGACCACCAGCTCGATCCGGCCGAGCAACTGTCCCTTCTGGACAACGGCCTCGGCATCACGAACCTGGTCGACCGCGCCAGCGCCCGCGCCGCCGAGCTCACGCCCGCCGAACTCGCCGCCGGGGGAGTGGCGCTCGTGGCCAAGGCCGAACGCTGGCGGCCGCACTGGATCGCGATCCTCGGCGTGACCGCCTACCGCGCGGCCTTCCGTCGCCCGAAGGCGACGCTCGGCCCGCAGGAGGACCCGGCAGGCCCGTCCCGCGTCTGGGTCCTGCCCAACCCGAGCGGCCTGAACGCCCACTTCCAGATCGCCGACCTAGCCAAAGAGTTTGCCCACCTCCGCACTGCCAGCGACCAGAGAAATTGACACCAACCAATTAGCCAACCAAAATCCAACATCATTGCATCATGATGCAATGATGTATTCTTCGCTCATGCGCACGACTCTTGACCTGCCGGACGACCTACATCAGCTGGCGCTGTCGATCGCGCGGGACACGCATCGAACACTGAGTGAAACCGTCGCCGATCTCATGCGTCGGGGCCTCAACCAGGGGGAGCCGCAGGAAGTTTCGCGCAGCGCGGTTACCGGCCTCCCGGTGATCCGGCTGGGCAGCCCAGTTACCACCGACGACGTTCGCGCCTTGGAGGATCCAGACACATGACCGCGTTGCTGGACACCAATGTGCTGATTGCGCTGGTGGTGACCGATCACGTCCACCACCAGATGGCGGAGTCCTGGTTCACCGCGAGCGAGGATGCCTTTGCTACGTGCCCCATCACGCAAGGGGGCTTAATGCGGCTCTTCATCCGGCAAGGTGCCGCCACCTCAGCCGCAGGCGGATTGCTGGCGGCCCTCACCGCCCATCCGCGTCATGAGTTCTGGCCCGACGATTCACCGTTCGAAGCCGTGTCGATGCGTGGGGTGATCGGGCATCGACAGGTCACTGACGCCTACCTCGCGCACCAGGCGCGTACTCGTGGCGGCCGTCTCGCGACGTTCGATCAGGGACTCGCCAAGCTTCATCACGACATCGCGGATCTGTTGCCCACCAGCCCGCAGCGCTGATCGCTAAGCCTTCCGTCGACAGACCCGCCGGTCAGTCCGCGCTGGGGCGGGACAGGCGTTCGCGGACCAGTTGGCCGAAGAGGCCGGCGGGCTGGCCGCACGACGTACACGTGAAGGTTTCGTCCAGCCGCCCTGTGCCGCACTGGTCGCAGCGGCCGTGGTCGCGCGGGTCGCGGTAGGACCGCAGCGCCTCGACCAGGGCGTGGGCGGCCGCCGGGCTCAACGACACGGTCACCGGGGACGGGGAGCCCGGGTCGGGCGCGAGCGCGTCGATCCGCGCGGCGAACTCCTCGACAGCGGAACGCACCTCATCGGGAACCACGGCTCACCTCACCAGGATTTGGGCGGCTACCAGCACGAAGAGCACGTCGGGGCCGCGGACGACCTGCCGGATCAGGTCGACCGGGATGTTGCCCATCGGGGTCTCGCCCACCGAACCGCCGTAGACCATCGGGCCTCGGGTCGCCGCGCGGTAGACCGTGGCGGTTACCCCGACCACGAGCAGCACGGCTAGCCAGGGCGGTCCGGCGCCGACCGCCGGCACCGTCGCGAGCCACCACAGGGTTGCGGCCAGCGCGGGTACGACGAGATGGATGAGCTTCAGCTCGGCGTCGCTGCCGCCCAGTGCCCGCCGCAGGCCGGCCGAGCGGGAGATGCCGCGCAGGCCGCCGGCGAACCGGTCCGCGGCCAGATAGGCGGCGATCACCTGCACCGCGCCGGCGACCGCGGGCAGCGCGACCGCGACGGCGTACACGGCGAGCACCAGCACCGCCCACCAGGCGAGCGAGGCGCGGGTGCGGCCCACCCGGCGGAGGTCCGCCTGCAAGAGCACCCACCAGCGTGGCCCAGGCCAGAAGCGGCGGCTGCGCACCCGGCCGACCGCGCGCCACCGCTGGTTCTCCACCACGGCGGCGAGCATCGACGGGTCGAGCAGCAGGATCGCGGACGACGCCGCCGAGGCGAAGCGCGCGCCGGTGGACAGCGAGGCCCGGTCGATCCGGGGCAGGGCCCGCACCGCCAGCACCAGCAGCACCACGGCCGGGAGTACGCCGGCGAGCGCGACCGCGGGAAGGATGGACGTCCCGGGTGCCGCGGGCGCCCGATTCCACAGCCCGTGTGCCAGCACCACCCCCAGGACCAGCAGGCCGCCGAAGCCGGACAGCACCCTCGCGGGCCAACGGCGACCGACAACCGCCTGCGCGGCGACCGTGCCCGCCGCGAACGTGGTGCCCCAGGCGAGCCCCGCCAGCGCGGCCCACACGTAACCACCGGACCGGCCAACAGCGGCGGAGGCCGCGCCGAGCACCGCGGCACCCAATGAACCCGCCAGCGCCAGCCCGGCGAACCGCGGCGCCAGCAGCGCCCGCCGGGACAGCGGCGTGCTGGCCAGCCAGCTCTGCACGGCCGGGCCGACCTGGAGCGGGCCGACCGTGGTCAGGCCCTGCCAGACGAAACCGGCCAGGGCGATCCCGGCGCCGACGCCGATCCAGTAGCGGGCGCCCGGGTCGGACGGCGCGGCCGCCACCTGGCGGTGCAGGAAGTCGCCGGCCGAGTCGACGGCGGCCCAGCCGTAGATCGCGATCAGGAAGGCGATCATGTAGAGGTCGGTGAGCAGGTCGCCGATCGACCGGTCGCGGTGCTTGCGGCGGGCTCGGCGCAGCCGCGCCTTCAGCTCGCCGGATCGTGGTGGCGCCGCTCCGGGCGGGGGCACCAGGGCGGTCGTCGTCACCCGCTGATGCCGATCCGGACGTCGGCGACCGCGTCGATCAACTCCGCGTCGTGGGACGCCATCAGCACCGCCGTGCCGGCCGCCTTCTCCCGCAGCAGACGGTCGGTCAGCCAGGCCCGGCCGGCGACGTCGAGGCGCTGCTCCGGCTCGTCCAGGATCAGCACCTTTCGCGGCCTGACCAGGCAGGACGCCAGGGCCAGCCGGCGCCGCTGGCCGCTCGACAGGGTGATCGGAAGCTGGTCGCGGGCGCCTTCCAGGCCGAGCTCACCGAGCACCTCGTCGACCGGGTCGCCGCCGTCGCCGTGCGCGTACGCGAGCAGGGCCAGGTGCTCGTAGACCGACAGGTCCGGGAAGAAGTCGATGTCGTCCAGCGCCGCCGCCATGATCGAACGAGCCCACGCGTCGGTCTCGTAGATCCGCTTGGAGCCGATCCGCACCACGCCCTCGTCCGGGCGGTCGGCGCCGATCACGCAGCGCAGCAGTGTCGTCTTGCCGGAGCCGTTGGCGCCCAGCACGACGCCCACCTGACCAGGCTTGACGACGAAGCTGAGCGCGTCGAGCACGACGAGGTTGCCGAAGCGGCGGGTCAGGCCTTCGACCGTAAGCGCGTCCACAGCCGTCCACTCTCCCAGAGTGGATCAAATCGCCGGCGCCGGGCCCATCCGGACAGCCGGCCGCGGGGGATCGGGGCGCTCTGGCCGTCGTACCGCCAGGCCGCTTCCCGGGCCGCTAGCTCGGCGGCGGCCGTGCCGGTGAGCGGGGCCAGCGATCGGGCCAGGTCCCACCCGTCACGCAGCGAGCCGTTGGTGGGCCGCCGCTCCGCCCAGGTGGTGAACACCACCCGCCACCGGTCGTCGTGCGCGGCCGCGAGCATCGGCCACGCCCGCGCGACGTCGCCGGCCCGCTTGCGCAGCAGCGCGTCCCGGGCCACGCCGACGAGCCGGGCGTCGAATCCCGGGGGTACGGGTGCCCCCGAGGTCAGAGTGGCGACCAGCGCCGCCTGGCGGGCCGCGAGGTCGCCGGTCACGTGACCGCCGGATAGCCGGACGCGGCCGCGATCGCGTCGAGCTCGGCCCGCAGGGTGTCGGCGGCCGGGTACGCGCCGTCGCGCTCCAGCAGCAGCGCCGGTGGCCGCCGCCGGGCGCACAGCTCGGCGACCAGGGCCAACACCGGTTCGGGCACGGCGTGGGTGTGCGTGTCGTGGTAGATGCCGCCGGCCTCGGCGCCCCCGGCGACGTGGCAGTAGGCGATCCGGTCGAGCGGCAGCGCGTCGAGCAGGGCGAGCGGGTCCGTGCCCCGGTTGCGGGCGTTGGCGTAGACGTTGGCGATGTCGAGCAGCAGCAACGCCCCGGTGCGGTCCAGGATCTCGGTCAGGAACTGCGCCTCGGTCAGCTCGTCGTCGGGCCAGTCGAAGATCGCCGCGATCGGCTCCAGGGCGATGGTGACGGGCAGTTCGGCCAGTGTACGCCTGACGTTGGCGACCACCGCGTCGACGGCCTCGCGGGTGCGGGGCAACGGCAGGAGGTGCCCGGCCTCGACCCCGCCCGCGCGTACGAACGCGATGTGCTCGCTGACCAGCGGAGCCTCGAGCCGCTCGGCGACCGAGGCCAGGTGGGTGACCCGGGCCGGGTCGACCGGCTCGGCGCCTCCGAGGGAGAGCTTGACCCCGTGCGGCACCACCGCGACGCCCCTGGCCCGCAGGTCCGCCAGGCCCTGCGGCACCGGCCCGTGGTCGTGCACCGACTCGGCGACCACCTCGACGAACCGCAGGCCGGGCAGCTCGGCGACGAACCCGGAGATCTCCGGCCGCCAGCCGATCCCCACGCCGTAGTCGGTCACGAGCCACCACCTCCGCCGCCGCAACCCCCGCCACCACCGCTGCTGGAACCGGACCCGTAATCGCCGCAGCTCGCGGTGCCGAAGCCGACGGCCCCGATTGGTCCGATCGCCGTCTCGAGCCCTATCCGGCTCACCCCCTTGTCGGCGGCGAGCTTCGGGTCCACCTGGGACAGCGACCGCTTACCGAACAGCGCGATGCCCATCGCCGCGGCCGACGCGTCGTACGTCCGGTAGCTCGGCGAGTTCAGGGGCTCCAGGTGGTGGTGCCGCGACCGCAGTTCATCCAGCGTCCGCCGACCGGCACGGGTCGACGTCGGCGCCCGGTTGAGGCTCCAGACGAGCCAGTAGACCAGGGCCAGGCTGATCACGACCACCCAGGCGAACGGCCGGCCGGCGTCATGCGCGCGCGAGATGTGCACGGCACCGACCACGAGGACGGGAAGGACCAGCAGCGCGGCGAGCCGGTAGAGCCGGCGCCGGCGGGTGGACGGCAGCAGCCCGGTGCTCTCCAGGCCGCGGCGGAGCTCGACGAGCGCCCGGGCCACCCACGCGTGCCCGATCAGGTCCCGGACGCGCCGATGCATGCCGGCGGCGTCGTAGAGCGCGTTGTCCAGCGGCGTCGAACCGATGGGCAGCGGGCTGGCCTGGGCCAACGAGCCGTCCGGTCGGGTGCCGATCGCGCCGGCCCGGCGCAGGCCGCCCAGCGCGGCGAACATCGCCAGCTTGGGCCCGCCGTTGAGGTACGCGGCCTCCTGCGGGCCGATCCGCTCGTGGTGCGCCTCGCTGAGCGGACCGCGCGAGATCCAGTGACGGGCGAGGGCAGTGGACCCGATCGCGACGACCCCCAACGCCAGGTAGAGCGCGATGAACGAGGTCATCCGCCGCACCCGCCTCCGCCACCGCAGCCGCCGCCACCCCCGCAGGAACTGCCACCGGAGCTGCCGCTGCCACAGGAGCTGCTGGAACCGCAGGACGAGCCGACGTCACTCGACGGTCCGCCGCTGGTCGCCCGGTTGATGTCGGCCTCGGCGGCGAACGCCGGGTCGAGCAGGAACAGCGTGGACGCGCCGAACAGCGCGACACCCATCGCCGCCGCGCCCGCGCCGTAGGTCGCGTAGCTCGGTGCTTGCCCGGGTGCCAGGTGGTGGTGCGTGCCACGCAGGCCGGTCAGCGCCCGCTTGCCCGCCTTGGTGCGTTGCGGCGCGCGGGTCAGGCTGACCAGCATCCAGATCGCGGAGAGGACGACGAGCAGGATCAGGAACCCGACCGGACGGTCGTTGCTGAGGCCGTCGGAGATCCGCGCGACACCGAGCAGGACCACCGGCAACAGCACCAGGGCGGCCAGCCGGGACGCCCGGCGCTGCCCTCGGGACGGGAGCAGCCCACCCCGTTCGAGGCTGCCCCGGATGTCTTCGAGCGCGCTCGACACCCACGGGTCGCTGGTCAACTGTCGGGTGCGCAGCCGCTTGCCGGCCGCGTTGTAGACCGCGGTGTCCAGCGGCGACGACCCCGCCGGCAGCGGGCCCGTCGGTAGCAGCGTGCGGTCGGGATTGGCCCCGATCGCACCGCCACGACGCAGGCCACCCAGCGCGGTGTACGCGGCCAGCAGCGCCCCGCCGTTGAGGAAGGCGGCCTGTTCCGGAAGAAGGCTCGGGAAGCCGGGGCCGGAGGGCCCGCGGGAGAGCGCGGAGCGGATGATCGCGGTGGCGATGATCGCGGCCACCACCAGCGCCAGGTAGATGCCGAGGAAGGTGGGGCCGGCGATCCCCCAGGTGTCGCCGGAAGCTGCCAGTGTCATCGCGGGCTCCCCGTGTCTCGCCGGACCTTGTGTGCCCATTGTGGAGTCACCGCGCCACTGCGCATAAGGCCACGCGCGGGCGGTTGAGGTAACGGCGAGGTAACTGCTAGTCGATCGAGCGGGTGGCGCGGCGGACCGCCTCTTCGACCAGGTCGAGCACCCGGCCGAGGTCGCCGGCCGGGCGGCCCATCGCCAGGTGCAGGACCAGGCCGTCGTACGCGAGCTCCAGGAACTGGGCCAGGACGTCGAGCTCGACGTCGTCGCGGAGCACACCGGCGGCGCGCTGCCGGGCCAGCCGGTCGCGGGTGGCCTCGGCGATGGCCGCCGAGTGCACCGCCCAGCGCTTGGCGAACTCCGGGTCGGTGCGCAGCCGGCGGGAGACCTCGAGCTGGCTGCCGAGCCAGCCGGTGGTGTCCGGCGAGGCGGCCTGGTCGAGCAGGTCGCGCATCACCTGAACGAGGCCGTTGCGGGCGACGGTCTCGACCATCGCGGCCGCGTCGTCCTCGGCCACGGCGAGGAACAGCGAGTCCTTGTCACGGAAATGGTGGAAGATCGCACCCCGGGACAGCCCGGTTTCCTCTTCGAGGCGGCGAACCGTGGCACCCTCGTAGCCGTAGCGCGCGAAAGCCGCACGCGCCGCGGCCAGGATCTCCTGGCGGCGGGCGTCGAGCTGGTTCTGGCTCACGCGGGGCACGTGTCGATCGTGTCAGGTGACCCTCGGTCTTGCAATCCGTACGTACGGCTTGCGTGTCACGGGCGTGGCCCGACCAGCAGCGCCTGGGCACCCTGGCCCAGCGCGCCACCGTCGTCGTAGAGCAGTGTGGTGGCCAGCCCGGTGCCGCCCTCGGACAGGGTGGTGCGGGCCCGCACGCAGATCCACTCGCCGAGCGGCGGCCGGTGCAGGTGCAGGGTCAGGTCGGTGTTGATGAACCACCAGGTCGCCATGTCGAGCACCCGGCTGAGCCCGTTGCCGGAGTCGGCGATCGCGACCAGCCGTTGCATGGGCGACATCACCTCGCCGGCGACCAGCGGCACCCGGGGCCGCGCCCAGACCAGCGCCGGCCCGGGCTTCTCGAAGTGCCCGGAGATGAACCGCCACTCGACCGCACCGAGATAGCCGGTCTGCCAGGCCGGGTCACCGAAGATGCTCGCCGCGGCCGGCCGCATCGGCGCCGGCTCGGCGCGCGGCTGGGCCGGTCGGGGCAGGTCGAGCGGCGTCCGGCGGATCCGCCAGCCGCGCGCGGTGAGCACGGTCCGGCCGCCGGCCGCGGCGGACGCCTCGACCAGCTCGACCGACCGGCCGGGACGGACGACGGCGGCGGTGACGGTCAGCTCCTCGACCGGCACCGCACCGAGGATCTCGACCGTCAGCCGGGCCAGGTGCGGCTCACCGGTCACGGTGCTGGGCAGCCCCTCGATGGCGCGGGCCAGCAGCGCCGACGGCGGGCCGGCGTGCTGCAGGCCGGCACCCCAGGGTCCCTGGGTGCGTGCGGTCGACTCGAACCGGGACGGGTCGCCGGTCGGGCGGTAGAAGGCGTCCTCCACAAGAACGATTCTCGTCGTACGATGCCGCCGTGGACACCCCGCCGGCGACTCCGTTGACGGTCGCCGCGGTCCAGGCGACGCCGGTGCCGGGCGAGCTCGCCCACAACGCCTCGGTCGGTGCGCGCCTCGTGGGGCAGGCTGCCGACGCCGGCGCCCGGCTGGTCGTCCTGCCGGAGCTCTTCCTCTGCGCGTACCACCCGCCGACCCTGCACGCCGATCCGCGCGCGACCGACCTGCCGGCCGCCGCCACCGGGGAGATCGACGACGGCCGGCTCGACGCGTTGCGCGGTGCCGCGCGGGACCACGGGGTCGTTGTCGTCGTCGGCGCCTCGGTGCGCCACGCGGACGGCCGCCGGGCGTGCTCGGCCCTGGTCGTCGACGGTGCCGGCGATGCCGTCGCCGCGTACGACAAGCAGCTTCTCTGGGGTCCGGAGGAGAACGCCCTGTTCACCCCGGGCACGACGGGCGCCACGCTGCTGGTCGACGGCTGGCGGCTGGGCCTGGGCATCTGTTACGACGGCTGTTTCCCCGAGCACGGCCGGGCGGCCGCCGACGACGGCGCGCACGGCTACCTCGCGCCGAGCGGCTACGTGGTCGGCTCGGCGCACCGGCGCGACGTCTACTACGCCGCCCGCGCCCTGGACAACACGATGTACGTCGTGTTCGCCAACTCCGTGGGCGGCGATGCCGACTGGTCGTTCAACGGCGGCGCGGCCGTCTACGACCCGGAGGGCCGGCCCGTGGTGCGGGCCGCCGACGAGGGCGAGGCGGTCGTCGTCGCGACCCTCGACCCGACCGAGCTGGCCCGGGTGCGGGCCGCTCACACGATGCTGCGTGACCGCCGTGAGCTGGGCGGACGCCGCATCCTCACGGCCCGCTGAGGGCTTCTTTCACCAACCTGTGACCGGCACCACTTGACATCCTGGGTTCGTCGGTTGCATGGTTAGTTACATGAGTAACGAACCGACGAGCCAGGTTGCTGAGAGTCCTCAGCCGGCGCGAGGCTGCCGCCTCGCACCGCCTTCCGGTCACGATGGATGACGACCGGCCGATCTTCGTCCAGATCGCGGAGCTGATCGAGAACTCGGTCATCGACGGGACGCTCGCGGAGGAGACCCAGGTGCCGTCCACCAATGAGCTGGCGGCGTTCCACCGGATCAATCCGGCGACCGCCGCCAAGGGAATCAACCGCCTGGTCGATGACGGAATCCTTTACAAACGCCGGGGGATCGGAATGTTCGTGGCAACGGGGGCCCGCGAAACGCTCCGGGAGCGTCGCCGGCTCGACTTCGCGGCGCAGTACGTGCGCCCGCTCGTCGACGAGGCCCGCAAGTTGGGCATCGGCACCGAAGAGCTCAAGAAACTGATCGAGACCTGGGAGGAACAGCGATGAGTGTCGTGGCGGCAAACGGCCTGACGAAGCGGTACCGGGACGTGACCGCACTCGACAACGTCAGCTTCACGCTCGAGGAGAACGCGATCTACGGCCTGCTCGGCCGCAACGGCGCCGGCAAGACGACGCTGATGCAGTTGATCACCGGCCAGACCAGCGCCACCTCGGGCTCGCTGGAGCTCTTCGGCGAGCACCCGTACGAGAACGAACGTGCGCTCATGAAGGTCGTGTTCATCAAGGAGAGCCAGAAGTACCCGACGGCGTACAAGGTGAAGCACGTGCTCAGCCTGGCCCGTCACCTGTTCCCCAACTGGGACGACGACTTCGCCCAGTCCCTTGTGGACGATTTCAACCTGCCGCGCGGTCGGGACGTGCGCAAGCTGTCCCGGGGCATGACGTCCGCGCTGGGCGTGACCATCGGGCTGGCGGCGCGGGCACCGCTGACCTTCTTCGACGAGCCGTACCTGGGCCTCGACGCCGTCGCCCGCCAGCTCTTCTACGACCGGTTGCTGGCGGACTACTCCGAGCACCCGCGCACCGTCGTGCTGTCCACGCACCTCATCGACGAGGTCGCCGACCTCATCGAGCACGTGCTGCTGCTCGACCGGGGCAAGTTGGTGCTCGACGCCGACACCGACGAACTGCGCGGCGAGGTGATGGACGCGACCGGCCCGGTCGAGGCGGTCGACGACTTCTCCACGGGCCGTGAGGTGCTCCATCGGGAGCAGCTCGGTGGCGTGGTCCGGGTGACGCTGCGCGGCTCGTTCGACAACGCCGAGCGGATGCGGGCCAAGAAGCTGGCCATCGACCTGGAGCCGGTGTCGCTCCAGCAGGCGGTCGTGCGCCTGACCATGGAAAGGAAGACCGACCGATGAACCGCATCCTCGACGTCGCGCGGTTGCACACCGTCGCCTGGGTGAACCAGCTCCTCTGGCCGTGGGGCATCATGGCCGCCTCGCTGGTGGTCAACATCCTGATCTTCGCCTCGATCGACGAGGCCGCGCCGGGCAAGACGAGCACCGGCGGCCTGTCCAGCCTTTACATCGTCTCGGCGATCGTGGCGGGTGTCTCGATCAGCCAGGTGTTCCCCTTCGCGCTGGGGATGGGCGTCACGCGGCGCACCTTCTACCTGGCCACCGTGCTGGTCAACCTGGTGCAGGCACTCGTCTACGGCGTGCTGCTCTACCTGCTCAACCTGATCGAGGGCGGCACCAACGGGTTCGGCATCGGTCTGCACTTCTTCCGCATCCCGTACATCGACGTCTCCAATGGACTGTTGCAGATCCTGGTCTATGCGGTCCCGTTCCTGTTCCTGAACTTCCTCTGCATCTTCGCGGCGGTCTGGTACGTGCGGTTCGGCACCAACGGCCTGTTCGCCACCGCCGCCGTCACGATCGTGGTGTTCGGCCTGCTCGGCGCGCTGATCACCTGGCAAGGCTGGTGGGGCGACGTCTGGCACTGGCTGAGCACCCAGCACCAGGCCAGCCTGCTGGTGGGATGGCCCGCCCTGGTGGCCGCGCTGGCCGCGCTCGGGGGAATGGCGGCGATCCGGAGGGCCAACGCCTGAACGCCCGCCCACCAGTCGATCGCCGGTCCGCAGCGCGCGGGCCGGCGATCGTCCTTCGCGGCCCAAGATTGTTTACATTGCTGGGGTTTTGAGAGCACGGCCTCGTCCCGTACTGTGCGCGAGTGCCCCTCATGTTCCTCGACCTGGACAACACCGTTCTGGACCGGACCGGCGCGTTCCGCGGCTGGGCCGTGAACTTCCTGGACGGGATCGGGGCACCGTCACCTGACCTCGACTGGCTGATGTCCGTCGACGCCGACGGGCTGACCGACCGCTGGGACGTCGCCGACCAGATCCGCGACCGCTACCGGCTGACCGCCTCCTCGGTGGACCTGGTCGACGAGATGCGCGAGGGCGTGGTCGCCAACAGCCGGCTCGACCCGCTGGTCGCCTGCGCGCTGCGGATCGCCGACGACGCCGGCTGGGTGCCGGTGCTGGTGACCAACGGAGCCACCCGACAGGAAGACACCACGATCCGGCGTACGGGCCTCGACCGCTACGTGGCCGACTGGGTGATCTCCGAGGAGGTCGGGGTCAGCAAACCCAACCCTCGGATCTTCACCCTTGCCGCGGAACGGGTACGCATGCGGATCAGCGGCGCCTGGGTGGTCGGCGACAGCCCGGAGACCGACATCGGTGCGGCCGCCGAGATGGGCCTGCCCAGCGTCTGGCTGCACCGCGGCCGCCGCTGGATGGAGTCGCGCTTCGAGCCGACCGCGACGGCCGGCGGGTTCCTGCCCGCGATGGCCGCCGTCCTCGCCGGATAAATCACTTGCGCGCCCGCCGTGGTGCCGGAAGACTCGCGAACTAGTTGGAGACCAGACCTGACCGCGCCTGACCCGCGCTGCCCGGTCGTCGAGATGGAAGGGGTGAGTTCTGTGGCTGTCGTTGTCGCGACCTTCTCGCTGCCCTCTTCTTCCTTCTCGATCCAGGAGTTCCTCCGTTGCGTGAGCACGAGTTCGAGCCGGCGCCGCAAGGCCGTCCCGGCAAACGTCGTTTCGACGACGACGATCCGCAGTTCCTGAAGCGCGCGCGTCACCGGACGCCCGTCGCCTTCGACACCAACGCCGACACTGACACCCCGGAGACCGGCAACGCCTGGTCGACGTGGGACGACGCCGTGCACGGCCCGTTGCCCCGCCCTGACTGGGTCGTGACCGAGCTGGCCGCGACCGACGTCGAGCTGGGCATCCTCAAGACCGGCAAGGAAGCGGACGTCTTCCTGGTCCGGCGCGGCATCCCGGACACCGACCGAAGCTGCCTGCTCGCGGCCAAGCGCTACCGGGAGCCGGAACACCGGATGTTCCACCGCGACGCCGGCTATCTCGAAGGGCGCCGGATGCGGCGCTCCCGGGAGAACCGCGCGATGGCCGGGCGGACCTCCTTCGGCCGGCAGCTCATCGCCGGCCAGTGGGCGGCAGCCGAGTTCGACGCGCTGTCGCGCCTCTGGGAGGTAGCCACCTCGTACGGCGCGATCTCCGTGCCGTACCCGATCCAACTCCGCGGCACGGAACTGATGCTGGAGTTCATCGGCGACGCCGAAGAGGGCCTGGCCGCGCCGCGCCTGGCGCAGCTACGCCCGGAGGGCGTCGAGCTGAAGGCGCTGTGGGACCAGTTGATGGACGCGCTGACGGTGCTGGCCCGCGCGGGCCTCGCACACGGCGACCTGTCGCCGTACAACCTGCTGGTGCACGCCGGCCGCCTGGTGGTCATCGACCTGCCCCAGGTGGTCGACGTGGTCGCCAACCCGAATGGCCCGGCCCTACTGGCCCGCGACGTCAAGAACGTCACGAACTGGTTCGCGGCGCGCGGCCTGGTCCAGGACCCGAACGAGGTCACCCGACGCCTGCTCGACGAGGCCGGCGTCCGTTGACCGCCGATGGTGGCTGGGCCGCTTCCCGCACCCCCGGGAAGCGGCCCGCCCCGCGGCCCCTACGCTCCGACCGCGGCGACTCGCGCTCCAACAGGTCGGCTGCGGCCTCGACCGTGGCCACGAACTGATCGGGCGCGATCCTGGCGACGACGACGTCGTCCGTCTCTTCTCCCCAGAAACGGATGACGAGCACGAGCTCGCCGTCCTGGAGGTAGGCGTAGGGCGTCAGGTTGTCGGTCGTCGGACCCCAATGCATGAACCAGTGCTTCTCTCGGAACTCCTCGTCGCCCATGAACAGCAGCCGAAAGTTCTCCTCGGGGGAGTGCCCCGGGTAGGGGCAACTCGGCACCGCCCCACCGCGCACGTCTTCGATCGTGTGCCGCATGGACAGGCAGAACTGGGGAACGTAGGCGAAGTTGTCCTTCACGGTGAGCCGCCGGCCCCCGGCCCACAGGTCGACAACCCGCAGCCCACCGTCGAAGTCACCCACCTCGACCGCGAAGGTGTCGCGATCCCCGAACCGCCGCAGCATCCCGATGTCCTCTTTTTCGATCAAGCGAAGCGCGAATCTACCAGGAGGTCGCAGCGGTGAATCGCGAGAAGGTTTCCCAGATTGCTCATGCCAACCATCCGATCAAGGCGCCGCTCGATGACGGGTCGGTGCGGCGGTTGTTGGGGCACGGGCTGCCGCGCGGTGACGAGCGGGTCCTCGATCTGGGGTGTGGCACCGGTGAATGGCTTCTGCGCGCACTTGAAGCACGGCCCGGCGTACGCGCGGACGGTGTCGACATCTCGGCGGACGCGCTCGACCGGGCTCGCCAGGCCGCCGCGGACCGCGGTGTGGAAGACCGGCTCGCCGTCCACCTCGCCAAGGCGGAGGACTTCGTTGCCACAGAACCGTACGACCTGGTGCTCAGCGTCGGCGCCGCGCACGCCTTCGGTGGGCTGCTGCCCACCCTCGCGGCGGCGCGTACCCACCTCGCGCCTGGCGGTCGGGTCCTCATCGGTGACGGGTTCTGGGATCGCGAGCCTTCCCCGGAGGCGATCGAGATGCTTGGCGACTTCGCCGACCTGGCGACCACGATGGACCTCGTGACCGAGGCCGGCTGGACGCCCGTCGACGGGCACGTCAGCACCCGCCGCGAGCTCGACGACTACGAATGGGCTTGCTGGGGCTCGCTGGCCGCGTGGGCGCTGGACCACCCGGCCGACCCGGACAGCGCGGAAGCGCTCGCCACCGCGGCCACCCGCCGCTCCGAATGGTTGCGCGGTTACCGGGACACGTGGGGTTTCCTGACCCTCGTCCTGCGTCGGACGGCGGGCTGACTTCGTCTGTGTGGTGGCAGGATGTCGGCCAAGGCCGGAACGATCACCTAAGGACGTACGCCATGACTTCTGTCGTAGATCTGGTCGCCGCACTGGGATCCGGCACGATCCTGGTCGTCGACCTCACCAACCCGTTGTCGTCGAGCACGCCGACGTTGCGCCTGCCGGAGCCGTTCGCGAACCTCGTCGACTTCAGCCTCGAGCAGGTGAGCGCCTACGACACCCCGGGGCCGTTCTGGAAGCACCACAACATCCGGACCGGTGAGCACATCGGCACGCACATCGACGCGCCCGTGCACTGGATCAGTGGCCGGGACGGGCACGACGTCTCGCAGATCCCGCCGGCGCGGTTGGTCGGTCCGGCGGCGGTTATGGACTTCACCGCCGAAGCGTCCGCCGATCCCGACTTCCTGCTCGAGGTGCACCACGTCGAGGCGTGGATCGCCGAGCACGGCGAGCTCGCACCCGGCACCTGGCTGCTCTACCGGACGGGCTGGGACAAGTACGCGCACGACCAGGAGCAGTTCCTCAACGTCGACGAGAAGGGCTCGCACACGCCTGGCATGACGGCCGCCTGCGCCGAGTGGCTCGCGACTACGCCGATCTCGGGGTTCGGCGTGGAGACGGTCGGCATCGACGCGGGCAACGCGGGCGGGCTGGAGCCGCCGTTCCCGGCGCATTTCCACCTGCTGGGCAGCGACAAGTACGGCGTCACGTCGTTGCAGAACCTCGCGCAGCTTCCGCCGACCGGCGCGCTGCTCGTCGTCGCACCCCTGCCCATCGTCGGCGGCACCGGCAGCCCGACCCGCGTCCTGGCGCTCGTGGACGGCCAGTAGTGCCCACCATCGTCGCCGACGTGGTCGGCCGCACGCTGGCCACGCTCGGCGTCGGGCATTGCTTCGGTGTGGTCGGCAGCGGCAACTTCCAGGTGACCAACGCCTTGCGGGCCAACGGTGTCCCGTTCACGGCCACCCGGCACGAGGGCGGCGCGGCGACGATGGCCGACGCGTACGCCCGGATGTCCGGTCAGGTCGCGCTCCTGTCCGTGCACCAGGGTTGCGGGCTGACCAACGCGGCCACGGGGATCTGTGAGGCGGCGAAGAGCCGGACGCCGCTGGTGGTGCTGGCCGCAGAGGCCGGCGGCGCCACGTCGAACTTCGCGATGGACCAGCCGGGGTACGCCCGGAGCCTCGGCGCCGTCGCCGAACGTGTCCACAGTGGTGAGTCGGCCGTGGAGGACACGGTCCGCGCGTGGCGGACCGCCCGGGACGAGCGGCGCACGGTGGTGCTGAACCTGCCGCTGTCGGTGCAGGCGCTGGCGGCTTCCGCGATCGATGTCTCGGCGGCTCCACGTCTGGCGCAGGTCGTTCCCTCGGCGGACGACGTGGCCGCGCTCGCCGACCTGTTCCGGCAGGCTCGGCGGCCGGTGATCGTGGCCGGCCGGGGTGCCCGCGAGGCAGGGCCGGCGCTGCGCCGGCTGGGTGAGGTCACCGGGTCGCTGCTGGCCACCTCGGCCGTGGCGAACGGGCTTTTCCATGGCGACCCGTACGCCCTGGGCATCTCCGGCGGTTTCGCGTCTCCCACCGTGGCCCGCCTGATCTCGGAGGCCGACCTGATCGTCGGCTTCGGGTGCGCGCTCAACATGTGGACGATGCGGCACGGCCGCCTGATCGGTGCTGATGCGAAGGTCGTGCAGGTCGACGTCGACGGTGCCGCGCTCGGTGTCCATCGGCCGATCGATCTGGGAGTGGTCGGCGACAGCGGGGCCACGGCGTCAGCGGTGCTCTCCTTGTTCGCCGACGCCCGCCTTGGCTACCGCGGTGCCGAGGTGGCCGACAGCATCGCTCGTCGCGGACGGTGGAACGACGAGCCGACCGACGATCTGTCGACCGCTGACCGCATCGACTCGCGGGTGTTGAGCCGCGCGCTGGACACGATGCTGCCGGCCGAGCGCATCGTGTCGATCGACTCCGGCAACTTCATGGGCTACCCGAGCGCGTACCTCGGCGTGCCCGACGAGTTCGGGTTCTGTTTTACCCAGGCCTTCCAGTCGATCGGACTGGGCCTGGCCACCGCGATCGGCGCGGCGTTGGCCCGCCCCGACCGGCTGCCGGTGCTGGCGGCCGGCGACGGCGGCTTCCTGATGTCGGTCGCCGAGCTCGAGACCGCGGTGCGGCTGGGCATCCCGCTGTTGTGCGTGGTCTACAACGATGCCGCGTACGGGGCCGAGGTGCACCACTTCGGCGCGGACGCCGACCTGGGCGCGGTGACCTTCCCCGACACGGACATCGCCGCGCTGGCCACCGGTTTCGGGGCGCGCGGTCTGACCGTGCGAACTGCGGCCGACCTGGGTGGCATCACCGAATGGTTGGCAGCGCCGACCGGCCCGCTGGTCGTCGACGCCAAAATCGTGTCCGACGGCGGCTCGTGGTGGCTCGCGGAGGCATTCAAGGGACATTGACGCCGGCATGGCCGGCCGGTGAATTCGCGACTTTGGCCGACCGTTGACTGTGGCCCGTCGGCGGCGCGCTGTTTACTGCGCCGATGAACAGCGCGACCGTGGTGAAGCGGATGCTGCGGGCGGCGTTCGTGGGCGTGTTGTTCCCACCGCTGTGGGTGGCCTTCGCGTGTGGCTTCCAGATCGGGCGGCCGAGCTTCGTGGTGGGCTTGAGCGGGCTGCTGGCGGTGGCGGGGACGTGGTTGCTGCTGGTTCTGCTGCGGGTACGCCCGGCGTGGCCGGTCGCCGTCGTTGGCCCGGTGACGACGGCCGTGCTCGGGCTCGGCGTCCTGGCGGCCGGCCTGTCCACCGTCGCCGCGGCGGGTGTGCCTCTGCTGATCTTCGCCGCGCTCGCCGTCTGCGGTCTGGGCTACGCGCTGGCCACGGTGGTCATGGCAGACGGGTTGCGCTGGCGGCCACGGCTGGTGATCGCCGTCGTGACCGTGGTGCTGTACCTCGGCGTCGGCATGCTGACGGCGACGGTGTCGGCGACGCGGGTGACCGGGCAGGACCGCCGCAACGAAGCCGCCGTGGCCACGACCGCCGCCGCCCGCCGGGACGCCGAGCAGGCCGCCGACGCGAGACTGTCCGAGCGGGTCGACGCCCTCCGGGAGGCCAGGGTATCGGCGAACAGCTCGCCGCGTCCAAAATGGACGTGTGCGTGCTGGACCACGAGGACGCCGGCTGGTTCGCCAAGTCGTGGCACCAGGACTGCAGGCTGCGCTACGTGGAGGGCTATGCGACCAGCCTCACCCGGGACGCCGCCGCGCGCGGCATCCTGGCGCGCGAGGACCCACTGTCGAGCCGGTCGCCGCTCTTCGGGACGGCCGCGTGGGACCGACCCTGTGCGCTGTTCCTGAACGAAAAGCACTCGGCAACGGTGCTGTTTCACGGCGTCGGCGGCGACTGCGCGGTGCCGACCCCGATCGGAGGACCGATCATCACGGACGTCGACAGACTGGCGGTCAAGGAGTTCCGCAGCTTCGACCCGGCCCGCGTGGACAACCGCCAGAACCAGATCTGGCTGATCCTCGACGAGCCGTACTCCCGTGAAGATCTCGGCTGTGACGTCTCCGACGTCATCTTCTGCGGCAGCCCGCGTGCCACACCGGTGCAGGCTCCGTAGGACGCGATTTGGAGCCGCGTGCCAGAGTGCCTCACATGACCGACCTGCGGGAGCCGTTGGCACGCTACGCCGCTCTGTTGCACGCCACCGCCGGCGGCCAGCATCACGTCGCGTCCCCGTTGGGTGCGTGGCTGCTGGCCGCGCTGTGCGCGCCCGCGGCGGACGGCGTGATCGCCGACGAGCTCGCCCGGGCGCTCGGCGTCGACCTGGCTGGCGCGCGGAAGGCAGCGACGGCCCTGCTCGACGACCCGCATCCCGCGGTGCTGTCGGCGGCCGCGCTCTGGCTGGCGAAAGCGCCGACGCCGGCGGTGGACGCGTGGCTGGCGGCGCTGCCGGACTCGGTCGAAACGGGCCCGCTGCCGTCCCAGGCGGACGCCGACCGATGGGCCGACGAGCACACGCTCGGCCTGATCAAGCGGTTCCCGGTGGCACTGACGCACGACACCCTCCTGGTGCTGGCCACGGCGTTGGCCACGAAGGTCACTTGGGACCGCAGGTTCGACCTGGCTCCGGCCGCCCGCCTCGGCGCGGCGAGCCCGTGGCGCGACGTGGTCGACCAGGTGCTGGAGGCGCCTGCGGACGAGGCGTTCATCGCCCGGGTGCCAGGGATCGGCGAGGTCGCGGTGCACACGGCGGTCGCGGCCGAAGGCATGCGGGTGACGTCGGTGATCGGTCCGGCGGACGTCCGCCCGGTGGAGCTGATCACCGCGGCGCACCGCCTCACCCACGGCGCTGTCGACCGGCGGTCGCTGTTCGACCTGCCGCTCGGCGAAGGCCCGTTGTGGACGATCACCGAGGAGCGCGTGGGGACGACGGCGCCCGGCGGTCGGGAAGAGCGGTATCGCGCGGTGCTGCCGGCCTGGTCCGCGCGCAGCCGGCACGATCTCGACCGGCCCGAGCTGGGCATCCCGGCCGCGGCGGCCGCCGCCAAGCACGCGCTGCGGTGGCCCCAGGCCGTATACGAAGCGGCCCAGTCGGCGATGGCGAGCTACTCCCGCGAGGGCTTCGAGGCCGCCGCCGTCTCGGCGATGGTGCTCACCCGCGGCGCCCCACCCGGGCAGGACGGCCTCCGGCGCACGGCCGAGCTGCGTTTCGGTCACCCGTACGCCGTGGTCGCGGTCGCGGATCGCCCACAGCGCCCGCACTCCACCGCGGGCGCCGCCTGGGACGGTCTGCCGGTGTTCTCGGCCTGGGTGGCCGAGCCGAGCAACGCCGCCTAGCTGCCGTTGGCGTAGCCGAGCAGGGTCTGGCGGTAGCCGTCGGGGATCTGCGGCGCCAACTCCGTGAGCGTCTCCAGATCGGCGACCGATCCCGTCGAACGGGCCCTGTATGCGGCGGCGGCCGCGCGCATCGTGAGGTCGTCCGGCTCGAGCTCCTCGCCGCGCGTGGCCAGGTCGGCTGCCTCGGCGAAGTCGCCACCTTCGGCGGCGAGATCGGCGAGGTCGAGGTGCAGCGACCAGTTGGCCGGATCGAGCGCCAGGGCCCGCCGGAAGGCGGCCGACGTCTCAGGACGGTTGCCGAGGTGCCGCCAGGTGCCGGCGCGGACAACCTCGGTGAACGCCACGCGGCCCACGGCGTCGGCCCGATCGCACAGCGCGAACGACTCGTCGACCCGGCCGCAGACGCGCAGCAGAATCGCCATGCGCGCCATCGCGTCGGGGTCCGGGTCCCGGCCCGAGACCGCGTCGATCGCCGTCAACCACGGGGCCAGGTTCGCGCGTACCGCATCGGTTTGCAGGTCCCGGTCGTGATCCCGGATGCGCATCGTGCCCTCGGCGAAGGCCGCCGCGGTCACCGCACCGAGAAACCGCTCGTCACCGAACCACGGCGCGGCCGCCCACGGAACCTCCGGCTGGAAGCCGGTGACCGAGCCCAGCGACATCGCCGCCTCGTCCATGTCACCATCCACGAAGGACAGATAGGCGCGGGCCACCACAGGTCCGACCGTGTTCGCCGTGGCCACGACGGCGCCGACCTCCTCGGGCAGCGCGCGCCGGAGGTCCTCCAGCGCCGACCACGGCCCTGGGTCGCGGGGGTCGGCGGCGACCGCGCGCGCGATGACGCCCACCGCGGCGACGGGCGACCCGCCACAGTGGGCCAACACCTGCGCGAACCCCAGCGTCCCCCGCATAGACACGACCGAAACTGTAGCGGTGGCCGCGTTGCCCGCTGCGCGGGGACTGCGCAGCGCCAAGGAACAGCGCGACCATGGAGCGGCAAGATGAAGCTGGTCTATGTGCTGGACGCGCTGAGCGGCTCACCGGCACGCGGACAACGCCGGACGATGCCACAGCGACGGGGATTGGCGGGGATCGCGTCGCAGCGGTCGGCGCGGGCCGCGAGTCGCCGGCGAACATCGGGGAGCCGCAGTACCCGAATGAGTGCGGCGATGCAGGGGCCGAGAACCCCGGCATTCCAACCCGGGAATTTGTTGGTATTGCCGGTCGAAATGCGGGCCGCACGGCGCGACCGCGTGGGACCGCAGGCGGCCGCAGGGGTGACGAGGGTTGGGCATGGATGCTCACCGAGGAGGCGGTCCAGCCGTCGAGTGACAATGACGCACATCGCGACCGGTATGGCAAAGACAAGAGGGTTGCAGCATTCGTCTGATGCGGTCCCGCTCGATCGAGGAAGGGTCGAGCTCGCCGCGGGTCGAGCCGGGCCAGGTCATCTCGGCGGCTTACGAGATCGCCGTGGCGTCCGCGACGCGCGGTGCGCTGGACCGGCGGTCGTTGTTCGACCTG
>NZ_FNQB01000003.1 GCF_900107455.1 Asanoa ishikariensis
AGCAAGAAGGATGCCCAGGAGGCGGCGGACTGGCTGGTCGACCGGTTCTCTCGGCTGGTGCCCGGACTGGCGGTGACCGCAAGCGTCGACGCGGGTGGCGGACAGTACCTCGTCGCCCTGGCCACCGGCCGCCGCTGATTCGAGGCCCCGGATCGTTTGCGGCCGCCTCGTACGCTGCCGTCGTGACACTTCGGGCTTGGTGGGATCCGCAGTGGTACAACTGCGACGCGCACCTGCGGGTCGGCGACCGGGATACGTTCGCCTTCTACTGGGACGAAGACGTGGCCGTCGACGACGCGCGCATCGGGTTCGACCCGCACCCGGAACGGCTGTTCCGCACGAGGCCGGGCTTCGACCTGGTCTTCGCGAACTCGGTCGGCCGCGCGTGGCACTACCAGCGGGCCACCGTGGAATCGATCGAGCACGCCACGTTCGGCCCGCTCAACGAAGTCGATACCGCGGGGTTCGGCGAATACCACTTCCGTTTCCACGACGGCCGTTGGGTGACGCTGGAAGCCGAGCAAGGCCCGGGAGCCGTCAACGGCACCAGCGAGGGCTTTCCCGTCGAGGCAATCGATCCAGACTGGATCCACACCTCGGGGTGGGCGCTTGTCGTCGTGCTCGCTGACGTCACGGAGGCATGAGCGGAGGATCTACGTACGGCGTCCATCACCCCGGACAGGGCTGACGCTAGTGCGTGCGCCGTCCACACTGGGCAGATGAGCGATTCATCGGGTCGGGCCGTTCGACCGAGTCTCGTCGGGCGTCTCTTAGCCTGGATCGGCATCGTCGGACACGTCGTGGTCTTGTTTCTGTACATGATCAGCGGGCTGGCCGTACCGGCCTGGGCGGTGGGTGTCCTGCTCGTCATCTGGGCGGCTCTGCTGGCGGTCGCGATCGCCCTGTTCCGAACCCGTCCGCCCTGGACCTTGGCGGTCCCGGTCGCAGCCGTGGCCATCTGGATCGCCGTCGTCTCGGCCGGCGACGCGTGGCTAGGGTGGACCGCTTAGCGGCAATCCAGAAGCCCTTTCGGGTACGGGACTCCGATCGCGCAAAAGATCCGACAAGTAGCGCTCGGCAGGTGGGGCAGTCACTCTCTGGGGCGTTGTCGCGGACTCGCCAATGCGTAACTGTTGCGTCCGGGGAATTCCCACGGAGGACGACACATGCCCGACGATCTGCGCAGCCTTGCGACGGCTCATCGCGTCCTGGCCGGCGCGAGCCTGCTCGCCATCCTCCTGGTCGTGCTGGGCTCCGTCGCGGCGCTCATCGAGATCATCAACGCGCCGCCCGGAGTGCTCCGCTGGTCGGCGGCCGCGATCCTTGTGACGGTGGGGCTGTGCTGGCTTGTCGCCGTTCTGCAGAGCCGGCTACGAGGGCATACGACGGTTCTCGGCTACCTGGGCGCGGCGATGATGACTGCCGGGGCGGCCCTGGCCGGATGGAACACCGCCGCGGCACCCTCCGTGCGGCCGGCCGCCTCGCCAACGGCCCGGGGCACGGCCACCATCGACAGCCCGCAGAGTGGCGCAGAGGTCGGGCCGTGTCTGGTCGACGTCCGGTTCCACGGCCAGCCTTCCCCTGGGAAGACGTTCGTCGTCGCGGCGCAGAACGCACGGTCCGGTTACTACTTCGAGACCGACCTGACACCGTCACAGGGCCACGTGTACTCCGGGCGTGTCCAAGCCGGCGCCAAGGCGCTGTCCACCGACGAGAAATACACCGTCAGCGTGTACGAGCACGACGAGGACCAGGTCGCCTATCTCGTCGGAGTGGTCACCGAAGTCGAGGACGAAGCCACGTACTGGCCGAGCCTTCGGCCGCCGCCTGGTCTGACCGCGCCGCTGGACAGCATCATCGTCCACCGTGCACGGGCCGATCCCGGTTGCGACAGCTGATCACCCTCCCGCGTGTTCGCGCTGGAAGCCAACTGCGTGCCGGTATGAGGCCGATCCAGGGCCGGCGCGGGTCGCCGATGATGACCGTGCCGGCATCGCTTACATAGCAACGCGATCCCGTGTGTCATCCTGCGGATATGGACGCTGATGCTGTTCGACCGGGATCGGAGCGCTCGGCCGTGGTGGAGGGTCTGGTGACGCCGGAGCGTCGCATGATCATGGTGCTGGGCGGGATCGGCGACTGGGACTTTCTGCCGGACTTCCGCGAAGACCGGTTGTGCTACGCGGGCAAGGACGTGCTGTATCTGATGAGCGAGTCGCAGTGGAGCCACGACGCGGTGGTCGTGTTGGAGTCATGGACGGGGGAGCCGCCGCCGGACACGGACGCGGAGGCTGTCGAGGAGACCACCATCTCGTTCACCGACGGCCGGGCGTATCTGACAATGATGGGAGTCCCGATCGAGGGCGACGTCCTGCCGCTGCCCGGCCCTGGGACCTACCGTGTGCGGGTGGCGGCGAGCGGCCGCGCCGAGCTCGTGCGGCGCCACGCCGAGGTCAGTCCGCCGCTGTGGTTGACGGGTGTCGAGCGGTTCCGAGTGTCGTTCTGGCTGGACCCGATGTTTCGAAATTAATGCATCTCCATGTGTGAAGATGACTGACCGTTCAGGGGATGGGACGGTCGGTGGGCGTTGGGACAGTGGGCTGGTCCGTCTGACGGACCGCTCAACGGGGGAGCTGCGGCGGTGTTGACCGCCTGATTGCTGAGTCGTGTTCACCTTCGTGGTGCCTTCCTGGGCGTGTCGCTGCTGCGGCACGCCTTTCTCGTCGTCCCGTGCGGGGCGAGACGCATCGAGGAGTGTGAGGCACCTTGCGTACACATCGGATAGTGCTCGCGGCCGTGGTGGTCGCGGCGCTTGCCGTGACAGCGGCGCCGTCGCCGGCGAACGCCGCCGCGGTGGCCGAGCCGTCGCCTGCGGCGCCGTCGCAACCGCGGCCGAAGCTGCCGCCAACGACGGTGTCGGCGACGCCGGATGGCGGCACCCGGATCACCGGCGTGCTGCCAGCGAACCGGGCCGCCAAGGCCGCCGACTACCCGGCGGCGATGGGCGACTACCGCGCCGACCGCGACAGGGCCATGGTCGACGACGCCCGGCAGGAGGCTTTGCGGCGGGCGGCAGAGTCGGGTAACGACTCGTTCTGGGACGCGGCGGCCAAGGACGGTCCAGGGATCCTGCGG
Source organism: Asanoa ishikariensis (assembly GCF_900107455.1). Taxonomy (GTDB): domain Bacteria; phylum Actinomycetota; class Actinomycetes; order Mycobacteriales; family Micromonosporaceae; genus Asanoa; species Asanoa ishikariensis. The sequence goes on from NZ_FNQB01000003.1 coordinate 3,136, forward strand.
GAGCGGTTCACGCCTCCGTCATCGCCGGAGAGTTCGTTCATCGAGGACTGTCACCAGCAGTCCGCGGCCGGCAGCGACACCGGATTTGTCAAGAACCGCATCGAGTGGTGCATCAGCGCCCAGGCGTTCGACCTGTGGCTGGACTCCTCCGGCAAACGCACCGGGTACATGATCATGGACTATGACCTGTTCGGGTACGGACGAGACGACGGGATCCGCAGCATCGTCGTGTACGCCCGCCCCACGTTGGTCCTCTTCGGCGAGAGCTACACCCCGCTGACCACGGTCGCGATGCGGATCGGTTGCGACGGCCGCAGCGAAGCGGGCTGCTTCGGCGGCGGTGTGCATCGCGCGACGATGGCCGAGTGGAAGATCCGCTCCTTGAACTCGGACCTGTGGTTCGGGTGGGAGATCGCCTCCGACGAGACCGTCTCGTCCCGCGCGGACCAGGCCTCGTACCACTGGTTCGACGAGGATTTCCTGTTCATCGACGGCCGTTCTGAGGAGCTCGGCGACTTCGGGATCCGCTGCGATTCCGCCACGTACTTCAGCGCCCGCGCACAGGCGTGCGTGTTCAACGATGTCGTCCCGCACCTGCAGTACTCGATCAAAGACGCCGACGGGAACTACACCAACCAGCGTGAGGTCGCCGAGCACATCCGTCAGGCCCAGGACAACCCGAACAGCACCGACCCACCCAAGCCCGACGGCGACAAGAACATCCCCGGCAAGTACACCGGGCGGTTCGATCTGAACTATCTGTCGCGGATCGACCCCAACAGCCAGAACTACCGGGACAACACGGCCGCGAAGAACGCCGCCTGCGCGCCGCTGACACCCGATCCGGCCATCGAACGTCCACAGTGCGACGAGTACCCCTTCGCCAGCACCCGCCAAGGTGCCGCGCACCCACTGTTCGACTTCTCCGTCAAGTACATCTCCGGGTCGCAGAACCAATCGGCCGGGGCCTTGCTCATGCAGTACTACCGCGACGACCGGATCCTCTTCGACGACGACGCCTTCTACGTCGAGATCCGTGACCAGGCCGGCGGCCCGGTCAGCGGCGCACCGATCGTGCGCGTCCTGCCCGAGGTCCACGGCGACGAGGGCGAGGCCATCCCCTTGCTGGCATCCGCGTCCGGTGCGGACCTGTCCGTGAACTGGACGGCCGAACCCGTCGCCGGCGTCGACGCCGGCGCTACCTGCTGGTTCAGCAAGGAGACCATCCAAGCGCCGACGATCACCTGCAACGACGACGGGGAGTTCCGGGCGACCGTGACCGTCAGCGACGGCATCCACGACCCGGTCCAGGCGTCCAGCCGGGTCATCGTCCGCAACGTCGCCCCGACGGTGCGGATCACCAACCCCCGCGACTGGGACCTGTTCCGCGTCGGCGCGCCGATCATCTTCGACGCCCCGATCACCGACCCGGGCACCAACGACACCCACGACTGCCAGTACTGGCGCGACGCCGGCGGCGGCTGGGACGACGGGTTCTTCACCGCCGCGAACAACTGCGGCCAGGTCATCAGCTACGACCACGCCGGCATGTACACCACCGACGTGGTCGCCACCGACGACGACGGCGGCCAGGGCGGCGGCGACCCCGTCATGATCGTCGTCTACGACCCGCTCGAAGGACAGGCCAACATCGACGGGTCGACCGCGACACCCTCCGGTGCCCTGGTCGCGAACCCGACGATCACCGACTGGACCTGGTTGCACTACGCCGGCGCCTACCAACGCCTCGGCGGCACAATCCCGTCCGGGGCCAGCAAAGCTTGGGTCGGGAACACCGCCTTCCGGCTCGAGGCCTCGGCGATGGAATGGCTGGTCATCACCGAGGACGGCAAGGTCGCCTCCCGCGGCACCGGCGCCGTCAACGGCCAAACCGGCTACACCTGGGTCCTCTACGGCTGGGACGCCTGCACCGGCTCCAACCGCCCCGGCTGCCAGAACATCAGCCAGGACCAGGCGCGCCTGGTCGTGTGGCGCACCGCCACCGGCCAGATCGTGTACGACCACTTGCCTGGCAGCAACGAATTCGACGTCGACCGCATCGAACCGAAGACCATGACTTCCGGCGCCGTCCAGATCCAACGCTGGCCCCGCTAGAGGAACCCACCCTCGTCCCGGGCCCGCCACGCGGGCCCGGGACGCACCACGGACATGCGGAGCCCATCACCGATGCGGACCATCGCACGAACCCTCACCACAGCCATCGCCGTCGCCGCGATGGCTGCGACCGCGTCGTGCGCGACCACCGCAGACGGGCAACCGCCGGCCGGCGACGCCACCACCTCCAGACCCACCCGATGCGTCTACAACCGGCCCGCGAACGCCACCGGCGACCCGTGCCAACCCCGCCCGACCAACGGCCCAGCACGGGCCGCGCTGACCACCAGCCAGCAAGCGTCCGCCGAACCCGCCCGCGCCGCGGCCGAACGGGCCATCACCGGTTGTGGCGGCTGCGGTGCCGGGGACCCGGTCGCCCTCGCCGAGAACATTCGCGCGGCACTCGCCGGTGCGGGGTTCGCCGACGCCATCGTGCGACCAGCCGGACCCGCCGACCCGGCACCCACCGGCAGCGTCATCTACGCGGTACCCGCCGGTGTCGCCTGCCTGCTCGGCTCCTACGAACCATCCACCAGACGACAGCAACTCGAGATTCAGGGACCTCTCACCCACGGCGGCTGCCTATGACTCGTGACGAACCTGAAGCCGGACCGTTGGAGTTCCTTTAGCGCTGGGCAACGGGCAGCCTGGAGCTGGTCCCCGACATGATCCGCGACGCCCTGCGGGTCCTCACCGCATCCTGGTCCGTCGCCGTCGAGTCCCGCGGCTGGTACGAGAGCGCGTACGTCGATCTAGTCGATCCACCGTCAACTCACTAGAGTCTCGCCATGATCGAAAAGCTGACCTGGTTGCCGTACCTCGTGACGGCCTTCGTCGTGGGTGTTCCGGCCCTGGTCGGCATTGGCTTGATCGTCACCACAGCGCTGCGCTGGAACAAACTGCGGACACTCGCCGGGTCGGGCCAGCGAGTGACCGCGCAGGTCGTGGACAACCAGTTGGAGTCGTGGTCCGGCGGGAGAACGAGGTTCCGGCCCGTGGTCAGGTTCCAGCCGGGCGCAGGGCCGGAGGTGACGACGGTGCTGACTGATCTAGTCGGGTTCCGATCCCACGTGGTTGGCACCAAGATCGAAGTGCTCTACGACCCGCAGAACCCGACCAAGGCGGCGCCGGTACGCGCGGGCGGCTGGACACTGATGATCCCACTGGCGTTCGGCCTGATGTTCCTAGTGTTCGGGTTTTGCGCGTACCAGATTGCCGACTCAGTCCTCGGCGTGTTCCACGATGTCGGCTTCCTCGACCCCGGGGGCCCGGGAGGTTTCTCAGGCCCAGACCCAGGCTTCAACTTCGACGAGTTCTGAGCGCCGTGATTCAAAACGTACGTGCTCGTCGGGAACTCGCTATCCCGACCGTTGGAAGGTCAGTTCGGACGTCGGGACTGGAGCGCACGCTGTTCGGGGAAGGTCCATCCGAAGTGGACTGCGGCCAGACGCACGGCGGTGGTCACGCCCAGGCAGGCCAGACCCGCGATCAAAGTGGGTGTGCCGAGTTCGGCGAGCAGGACGAAGGTCCCGGCGCCGGCCCCGGCGGCTACGGCGTAGAGGGTGCCGACCTGGAGGAACGAGATCGGCAGGTTCAGGATGACGTCGCGTAGCATCCCGCCGCCGATGGCTCCGATGACGCCGACGACCAGTGCCCCGGCTTCGCCGACGCCAAGGGATAGGGCCTTGGAGGCCCCGATCGCGGCGAAGAGTCCCATGACGACCGCGTCGAGCGTGGTGATGAGCCAGGCCGCTCGCGCGAACGCGGGGTGCAGCAGCATGCCGAGGATGGCGGAGGCGCCGGCCACCAGCAGGTACGAGTTGTTCCAGACCACGACAGGCGGCTGGTTGAGCATGATGTCGCGCAGGAGGCTTCCCCCGAGCGAGACGGCGAGCCCGATCACGATGACGCCGAGCACGTCGATCCGTCGGTGTCGTCGGCCTGCGGCGAACAGGGCGCCCTGTAGGCCGCCGAGTGCTGCGGCGAGCAGCTCGATCCACAGCGTCACCTGAAACGGGGTGATGGACATGCGGTCACACTCCGGGAAGGTCCGGGGCCGGCTCACGTACGCGTGCGAACCGGCCCCGGGGGTGGGATGTGGGTGTGTCAGCGAGCGCTTTCCGCGGCGGTCACGATGACGTCGGAGACGACGCCGGGCTGTGTCACGTAGAGGGCGTGGCTGGCCGAGACGTTGGTGATCTTCGCGCCGATGCGAGTGGCCATGTGCTGCAGCATTGCCTGGTCGAACGCCATGTCCTCCGTTGCGATGACGGCCCAGCTCGGCTTGTCGCGCCAGGCGGCGTTCTTCACGGGCGCCGCGAACACCGCCATGTTGATGGGCACCTGGGTGTCGCGGAGGAAGGCGGCGTCGGCGTCACTCGCGTCAGCGGCGAAGCCGGCCTTGAACTTGTCGTGGTTGAGGAAGCCATATCCGTCCTCGACGTCGATGACGAACTCGGGCGTCGGGGCGAATCCCTCGTACTGCTGGGCGGTGGTCTCGCCCGCGTCAGGCGCCAGCGCCGACACGTAGACCAGCCCGGCGACCTTCGGATGAGCTCCCGCTTCGGTGATCACGGTGCCGCCCCAGGAGTGGCCGACGAGGATTGTCGGGCCGTTCTGCCGATCGAGTACTCGCGTGGTCGCTGCGACGTCGTCCTCGAGCGAGGTGAGCGGATTCTGCACGATCGTGACCCGGTATCCGCGGTCTGTCAGCTTGTCGTAGACGCCGCGCCAGCCCGAACCGTCGGCGAACGCGCCGTGCACCAGCACGACGTTCCTGATCTCGTGACCGTTGGTGCTCATGAGGCCCGTCCTTCCGCTGCCGCGCCCGGCGCCAGCCGGAGCGGGGTTGAGGTGAGTCGGCGGTCGCCGCCTCCGATGTGCAATATATTGCACATCGCGGCGGTCATCAAGGCTGGGCGCGGAGTTGTGTAAGGACGCACAATGTGTGCAATATGTTGCATGCCGATTCCCTCGGGTGTCTCCGCCGTAGACCGGACGCTGCTTCGCGACGACGTCTACCGGCGCCTTCGCGATGCCATCGTCGACGGCACCTTCCTGCCCGGGGAGCAGCTCAAGGACGGCGAGCTCGCGGAATGGCTCGGTGTGAGCCGCACTCCCGTGCGCGAGGCACTGCTGCGCCTGGCGGGGAGCGGACTCGTGGTCGCCCTGCCCGGCCGATCGACAAAGGTCAGCACCATCGACCCGCGGGCGGTACGGGATGCCCGCGACGTCATCGCCGCCATGCACGAACTAGCCGTGCGCCATACCACCGGCCGGCTTTCCGAAGACGACATCGACCGCATGCGGGAAGCGAATCACCGCTTTGCCGAGGCAGTGACCTCCGGTGACATCGCCGCGGCTCTGGACGCCGACGAAGAAATACACCGGATCCCGGTCGCCGCGCTGGGCAACCATGCCCTCGCGGCCGTGCTCGACCAGTTCGATCCACTAGTACGCCGCGCGGAACGGCTGCGCTTCAGCACGGACGGACACGCGTCCGTCGAGCTGCACGCGAGGCTGATCGACATGATCGCAGCCGGTGATGCGCGGGCAGCCGCATCGGTGGCGTTCGACATCTGGCACACACTTGCGGCCGAAGACGGCGCCGACGGCTAAATCGCCAGGTCACGGGGGTTACGCGGACCAGGCCGGGATTCTCAACCGACGCAGCCGTACGCCATGCGATTGCGTCGTTTGCCGCAGCGTCATGAGCGCTCGTCGAGCGGCCGGGGGAATCAGCGATCCGCCTGCCAGGACTCGACACCGGATGTCCGGCGCGCAGCGGGTGCGGTGCTGTGCGGCTGATCAGCGAGCGAGTTTCGGCCGGCCCCCAAGCGGTTAGCCGCGGGTCGGCGCCAGCAGTTCTTCTGCCTCCGCCAAGGCGTGCTCGATGGAGAGGTCGCGGCCACGTCGATCATGGCGGTGAGATCCGCCTCGGCCACGGCTTCCGTGACTGCGTCAGCGGTTCGCTGTTCCAGTTGGAACACCGACGGCCAGGGAACCAAACCGATGGCGTCGCGGGCTGCGGCGGCCGCGCCGATGAGGCGGGCGGCGAGTTGGCTATCGCCAGTGTGCAGGGCGAGGGTGCCGAGGGCGCCCACGCATCGGATGAGTCCGTCGACGTGGTCGATGTCGCGATAGCCGTCGACGGCTGAGGCTAGGTGCGACCTTGCCGATCCACGGTTGTCAAGCACTAACGCGTCCATGGCCAGGTCGTAGTGCGCTTCGGCGCGAAGGTTTTGGTCGGCGAGCGCGTCGGCGATCTCGAGGGCGTCGTGGTGACGTTCTACCGCCTCGGCCGCGCGGCCGTCCAGGTTCAGCGATAGGCCATAGTGCGAAAGGACGTAACCGGTCACATGCGGGTCGTCTGCCTGTTCCGCCACCAGGAGGGCCTCCGCGAATTCCGCGAGCGCCCGTTCGTGTGCGCCGTGTGGGCGCACGATCGCGCGGGCCGAGAGAAGCAGGGCCATCCGGGCTGGCGACTCGATCGGCCGGCCGATGGGAATCATCTCGTCGAGTACCTCGGCGGCGGCCGGGAAGTCTCCGTCGTTGAGCAACCGGCTGGCGGTCAGCCACTGCCGGGCCAGCCGGTCACGCGGCGACCCCGTGTGCGGCAGCGCCTCGATCCGTTGCCAGAGCCCGGACGCCTGCCGCAGCAGACCGCGGGCCAGCAGCCACACCCAGACGTCGCCGAGTGCGCGCAGCAGTGGGCCGGCATCGTGTCGCGTGCGAGCCAACCATTCCAGCACGACCTGCAGGTTCGGTAGCTCGCTGTCGAGCCGTCGCAGGATCAGCTCCCGAGAGCCGAGGCTGGTGTCGGCCGCCCGGAGCACATCGAGGACGTGCTCGTGCAGCCGGCTCAGGGTGTCGTCCGCGGGGTCCCGGCGGGCGGCGGCGAACCGACGGATCGGTTCGAGAAGCTGGAAACCGCCCTCGCCGTCCATCCGCTCGACCGGGCTCACCATGCTGCTGTCCAGCAATGTGGACAGGTCGCGAACCGCATCGTCGGCGCCATCGCCGCAGACGGCGACGACACCGTCCACAGTGAACGGCGCCGCGAACACCGACAGCCGTGTGAGCAGCCGCCGTGCGGAGCCGGGTAACAGGTCATAGCTCCACGAGACCGTGCCGGTGAGCGTCTGTTGCCGGTGCGGCAGGTCGACGAAGGCGCCCGGTCGCTCGAGTCGCTCGTACACCTGGGTGAGCATCTGGTCGGGGGTGAGCAGGCGCATCCAGGCCGCCGCGAGCTCCAACGCCAGTGGCAGGCCACCAAGCCGGCGGCAAAGCTCGGCCAACGCGGACGCATTCTCGGCAGTAAGTTCAAACCCGGGCCGCACATCGCGTACGCGGTCGACCAGTAGCCGCAGCGCCGCAGGCTGGGCCAGCGCGGACACCCGATGCTCGCGCTCGCCGCGGATCCGCAGGCTCACCCTGCTGGTGACCAGCAGAGACAGTCGCGGGGTCCGGCGTAGCAGATCGGCCAGGGCGGGCGCCGCGTCCACCACGTGCTCGACGTTGTCGAGCAGGACCAGCAGGTGCCGGCTCGACAGTGCCCGTTGGAGCGCGTCGAGCGGACCTTCGTGGCCCTGGCCCACCACGCCCAGCGCGGACGCGATGGCGTCGGGCACGAGCCGGCCGTCGGTGACCGGGGAAAGGTCGACGAAGGCAACGCCGTCGCGCCAATGTGGCGCGGTGCGTTCCTGCGCGGCCAACGCCAGCCTGGTCTTGCCGATACCGCCGGCGCCGGTCAGCACCACGAGCCGGCGGTCGCCTGACACGAGGTCGTCAACAATCCGGGCGAGGTCCTCGTCGCGTCCGACCAGGGATGTCGCCGGTGCCGGCGGGATCGCGACGGCGCGGCCGTCTCGCGGCCCGGCGAACCGTTCCGCGAGTAACGTGGCCAGGTCGGTCAAGATCAGCTCATGGAGCTCATCGGCGTCGGTGAAGCGCTTGTACGCGGTCTGCCCGCGCGCCCTGATCTCGTCGAGCATCCGGCTCAACGCGGCGTCGCGGCCGGGCGCCGGTGACTTGACGTACAGCAGCCGGGGCAGCCCCGCTGCCCGCTCGAGCTCGTCCTGCAAGCCAGAGACGATCATCCCCGGACCGACCCATCCGTAGCTGTCTGCGTAGATGCCGACGAAGACGTCGGACTGCGCCACATAGGCCTGATAGACCGCTTGCGCGGGGTGCGGACGCGCGCCGGACTCGAACATCACGGGAGACAGCCGCAACTGCTCGATCGCAGCCCGGGCCGCGCGGCGCTCGGCGGCCAGCTCCACCAGAGTCGAGGACACGAAGACCCGCAGCCGATGGTCGGGCGTTCTGATGGCGGGTTCGGCCATACCGCCAAGACTTACCACGAAATCCTGAACCGACACATCGAGGCGCGGGTGTGTGTCGCCGATTGACCCGCCATGCTGCGGCGTCGTTTGGACGTACCTGGACCGGAGATCAGGATGGGTTGGCGCCGGCCGTAGACGCGGTGGCGGCTTCTCGGTAAAGCGGATGGCTCGATCCGAACTCCCGCTCGCAGTCTGCTGTCAGTGATCGTCCTTCGGCGAAGGCCAACGCCGGTTGGCCGAGCCGAGCAAGGAACCGAACGAGCGTCAGCCTCGTCGCCAGCGTGCGCCGGTGATGTGCTCCGAACAGTTCGGTTCGCTCGTTGACCAAAATGCGCAGCATGGTGACGGCAGCTTCGAGATGACCTAGTTCTCCGGTGGCCAAAGCGATCTGATGCCTGGTGCTGAAGATCCGTGGTTGCCTGCTGCCCAAGATTCGTATCTGGTCGTGGAGGAGCTCCTCGAACAGTCGCAGGGATCGACCCCAGTCGCCAGACGCGCCGATCGCTCGGGCGTGCTCGTACCTAATGTTGAGCCCTTGCGGCACGTCCTGGCCATACACGTTGGTCATGCGGAGGGCCAGGTCCTGTAACTCTTCGGCAGCCACGGTGGGTTGGCCGTTGTTATTGGTGTACTGGGCGGCGTGCATGCAGGTGACCATTGTTTGTAGATAGTCACGGCCCCACAACCTTTCCTGATCTGCGGCAACGGCGCGCAGGAGGTCGACGGCTGCTCGGGGATCTCCCGCCTCGCCGGTGTACCGGCCGTGGAACTCACGCGATGCCAGAGTCGATGGATGGTCTGGGCCGAGCGTCCTGGCGCGGTCGGGGATGATCTCGTTAAGTTCTGCGACGGCCGAGCCGAAGTGCCCGGCTTCGCCAAGGTAGCGCGCGTAGTCGTGGCGGGCCTGCAAGGTGTCTGGGTGGTCTGCTCCCGCCGCCGCTGTTCGTTGGCCGATGATCCCGTGAAGTTCGGCGGCGGCCTCGGCGGAACGGCCGGAGTTGCCTAACGCGATGACGTAGGCATAGGAGGCGTTGGCCACCTGGTGGTCACGCGCCCGGGCAAGCGCGACCATGCCGTGGTCGGAACGGTGGAGGTCGACGGCGGCCCAGCCGATGTCGTAGGCCTCCACGGGTTCGACTTCGCTGAGGAGTGCGGTCCAGCTCGAGTCTGGGACGGCGGGTAGGAATGGTTGGTCGATCAAGTAGTCGAACGCAAGAAAGCCGCCGTCGGCGTGGGCGGTCAAGAGGCTGCTTGATCCATAAACGGTGGTCGTCGCCCATGCGAGTGCTTCATCCATGGTCTCGAGCCGTCGATCCCGGTCCTCTGTCTGAAGGTAGAACACGTGGAGCTTGCCGAGCAGGTCGGTGGAGACGGGTCGGTGGAGACCCATGCGGCGGCAATCGACCGCGGCGGAGACGATCGCCGCACCACGTCGATGCTCGCCCATCGTGGCCGCCCGTCTCCAGTCCAAGACCAGCTCGGGCCCTGCGGCGAGCATCTCCGCTACGCCGTACCGGCTCGACATTTTCGCGGCATTTGTAACGCGCGGGTCCGCAGCCGATGAAGCACGCCGCAGTTCCTTGTCCGACCATGAGCGCGGGACCTCTATTGGATTCTCGGCCATGAGAAGGACCGCTCGACCTGCCCGCCAGGTTGCCGCATCGGAGACGTCCCGGTTGCGGGCGCTGTATCGGTCGTACTCGCGGACGCGCATCGTGGCGAGCACAACGACCTCTGCGCGCCGCCGGCCGTCGAGCAACGACCGCAGCGTCTCGACCGTCAGGCCGGTCGCGCCGAGGTACAGGTCGAGCTCGTCCAACCAGATCACATGACGCCGTCTCGGCGAGATCGCTTCGCGCAGGTCGTGAAACTCGTCGCCGGGCGAGGGAATGTGGAGCCAGTAGTCAGGCAGTGCCACGCGCATCGCCTCGTACGCCAGGCGAGACTTGCCGGCGGTCGATTCACCGACGATCAGGACAAAGCCCCCGCCGAGCAGTCGTTCGCAGACAGACTCCATGACATCCCGGGCCACGAACTCCGGAACACGATCCGGGCGACCCTCCATTTTGGCGACTTGGGCTGGGTGGACGCCGAGGCTCAGTGGATCACTGGCGTCGCGCACCCGGATCCGTGGCAGTCTCCGGGGCCGACGGCGGCCTCGCCGCACGACATCCTCAGCCCGAGCAGTGAACGCGCCAGCTAGCCCAGCACCTGCGGCCGTGGCTACCGCCGCGGCCCAGGGAGGAAGCCATGCCGCCGCGACAACGCCCACGCCGCCACCAGCTCCCGCAGCTGCCGCCAACGTGAGCCATGCCCGCAAATGTCGAGCCATTCCCAGGCCTCCCGACGATCGGTAGCCCTCAATGCCAGATCCTCAGGGTACGACGCTGGCGCCGGTGGGTAGCTTGCCAAACATTGCACAAGGGTTGTTATGGTGCGTGGTGCCGCGGCTCGCAGGTCCTGCCCAGCAGCTAGGCAGGGAGCCGATTGCTGATCGCGTGGAGTGCGCCGCGTCGGCTGATCTCCCTGATGAGGTCATCGCAAGGGGTGCCGAAGACCTCCAACTCGTGGACCGTGATGTCCGTCAGCAGGTGATCACCGGGCCTCCCGTTGGGCATGGCCCCAGATCTTGCCCGATACCTGCGTCCAGCGCTGGCGGCGAGCATCTCGCCGTCGTGCGGTCAGATCTCGGACCCAATCGCGCCGCAGGCGGATCGATTCCGCTAGAACGCTCGTATGGGCAGGCGTCGACTCTTGCACACACTGCCGCCAGCCGAACGGCAGCAGCTGGCCGAGTTGATCGCCAGCTACGTCAACGACACCATCGTGGAGATCCATCGCGCGGGACACAGTTGGCATCACGCCGGCAGCGAACAGTTCTTCATTGGGCACCGCGGATACCTCGACGGGCTCGAGTCCTACCTGCGGCAATCGGGAAACGCCCGGTTCGTGCCGCTGCCTGCGTGGGATCCCGACAGTTCGATCCCGGCGGAGTTCACCGCCGTCAAGCCAACCGACCGAGGTGCCACACGTCCAGCGTTGGCCGACCTCAGCCCCGGCCTCCCGAAGCCGGCGAACCTGGCCACTGGCGCGGTATGCGCGATCGCTACCGTGCGGGAGCTCTCGTTGTTGACCCAGCCCTGGCACGGCGCGGTGCACGGCCAGATCGGCGGCACGATGGCCGACGTGAACGTTTCGCCGGCAGCGCTAATTTTCTGGTGCTGGCACGCGTTCATCGACGACATCTACGACGACTGGCTGTCGTGCACCATCGAGGCGGTGGGCCGGCCTTGGGGCTACCCAGGCGGTGCGACCGCACGGGTCGTCTTCCGCGGCCACGACGCCCACCTGCACGAGATCGCATTGACGCAACAGTGGATGCACTTCGACATGACCGGCGTGCCTGGGGCGGTCCCACCGGCTGGCAACCCGATGGGTTATGCCAGCAACGTTCCGCGCGTTGTCTATCGCGGTGATGACGGCCGGCTCCACGAACTCGCGATCTACCCGGAGACGGGCGCTTGGGGCGATTTCGACATGACGGGTGTGCCTGGGGCGGTCCCGCCGGCCGGGGATCCGATGGGCTACGTGTTCGAGGTACCCCGGGTCGTCTACCGCGGTGATGACGGCCGCCTTCACGAACTCGCGATTTACCCGGAGACGGGAGCCTGGGGCGACTTCGACATGACCGGCGTGCCTGGGGCGGTCCCGCCGGCTGGCAACCCGATGGGTTATGCCAGCAACGTTCCGCGCGTCGTCTACCGCGGTGATGACGGGCATCTCCACGAGCTCGCGATCTACCCGGAGACGGGCGCTTGGGGCGATTTCGACATGACGGGTGTGCCTGGGGCGGTCCCGCCGGCCGGGGATCCGATGGGCTACGTGTTCGAGGTACCCCGGGTCGTCTACCGCGGTGATGACGGACGGCTCCACGAACTCGCGATTTACCCCGAGACGGGAACCTGGGGCGACTTCGACATGACGCGTGTGCCTGGGGCGGTCCCACCGGCTGGCAACCCGATGGGTTATGCCAGCAACGTTCCGCGCGTCGTCTACCGCGGTGATGACGGGCATCTCCACGAGCTCGCGATCTACCCCGAGACGGGAACCTGGGGCGACTTCGACATGACGGGTGTGCCTGGCGCGGTCCCACCCGCCGGAGACCCGATGGGCTACGTCGACGCCAATGGCACCGCCCGCGTTGTCTACCAGGGCACAGATAACCACCTGCACGAGCTGTGGCTAGCTGACAAGTGGTACCACTTCGACATGACCGTCACGACAAGACGCGACTGACCAGGACTCCTGCCGCCGCGTTCGGTACGACGCGCCAGAGCTCCTCCAAGGACGCAGGGACCATCCGCAGCTCGGCGACCTGATCGACCGCATCTGGCACCGGACCGCGGACCACGGTGGCGCCCTAGGCTAACGAAGATGATCAATCCGTGCTGCCCCGCGATGGTCGGATGCCGGGTTCACCAATCTGGCTTCGGCTGTTGGACGGTGCGGCCGCCCTGGTGCGGGATGGGTACGTAGCCGTCGGCCGGTTTCGGTAGCGCTCGTACGCAGGCGGTGGAGCACGCGTTCACCAGTAACGGAAGCACGTCCGTGGCGACGCACAGAGAGATCCACAGTTGCTGGAGTCTGGCCGGGTCGATCTGGCCGTCGCAGACGCTGCACGCGCGGATGGTCTCGACACCCCACACCTGCGGGTCCAGATCGTCGGGTGTTTGCAGCGCGGCCAGTGCCCCTCGCGGTTGCAGCCGAGGGAATGGAGGACGGTTCTTGAAGTTCCCGTACAGGGCGCGGGTGCTGACGGTGCTGTCGCGCAGGTTCGGGCATCGGGTCAGCTCGTACGGGAGCCAGTGCAGCGAGTACGAGGTGTACGGTTCGAACACTTCGAGGCTGGTCATCGCGCCGATCTCGGGTGGAATCCGTACCAGCGGGCTGCTGTAGAGCAGGAAATGTTTGACCCGGTCGAGCTTCGCGATCGTGGGTGGCAGCGTCACCAGGTCCGTCCGCTCGCTCGGCGAGAGGTCGAGCAGCGGTCGAAACACTTCCCGCCCGTCGCTTGCGGCCTCCTCGATCAGCTCGAGCAGCCGCCGCCATCCAGGCGAAGACGTGTCCTGGCGCTCACTGTGGAACCTGACCCGGGCACCCCGCTGGTCGAAGCATGTCTCCGCGGCTCGCACCGGGCTGCGGCCGGCCGCGTCGGTGGCAAAGCGGTTCGGGAGCAGCTGCGGGGTCGGCTCGGGCTGGTGGTCCATGGCCGCAACCTAACCAGATCTCGCCCACCGACCAGGCATGGATCAGCGGGCGGCGGCGAGCCAGGCAGTCGAGACTGCCGAAGCACGCCCGCCGACCCGCCGGTGATTGCGCCGGTCGTGTGTCACCCGGCGGCGCGATATCGCAGGTCAGTGGGTCGTTCGCCGGTCCCGGTATCGATCAAGCGGCGCTGGGGTCGCTCCTGCGTACGGTCCCTGGAAGTGCGATCGGCGACCCTAAGGAGAATCCCACGTGCGTAGGAACAAGGCAGTCCGCCGGGCGGTGACCGTCGTCCTGGCGGCCGCCGCGACCGTGGTCGCGACCCAGGCCCCCGCGCAGGCGGCACCGGTGATCGTGAAGACCACCCCGCTCATCAACCTGAACACCTACGAGTTGGGCAAGACCAAGGTGATGGCGGTCCTGAACGCCTCGACCGGGAACACCGCGCCGATGATCCAGGCGCCCTGGACCGACGACGCGCCGGACAACGACTGGATCGTGGTGGAGAAGGAGTCCACCGCCAACGTCTACCGGCTCAAGCCGCTGCACACGTATTCGCCTGACGGCAACGTGCACAACGACAAGTGCCTCGCGGTGAAGAACGCCGACGGCGGGAACAACATCCCGATCGTCAACGCGACCTGCACGTACGACGACACCGACAACGACGTCTGGTTCATGGAGTGGATCAAGCTCGACGCGCAGCGGGGCACCTACCAGATCCGCAACCAGATGACCAAGAAGTGCATCACCACCAAGAACGCGGCCACCGACAACGCCCCGCTGATCACTTTCGACTGCAACGGCGGCCACAACGGCTACTGGAACTACGGACAGGTGTGAGGAGAACCCAACCTGCGTAGAAACAAAGATTTTTGCGGCAAGGTGAACCGGTACGCGCCGGAACGCAACAGAGAAGACGATGGACGACGACGACTTGGTCGGTGCGATCGCCGGCGGTGATGACGGGGCGTTGCGGGAGCTGTTCTCGCGGCACGCATCCTGGATCGCCGTCCGGCTGCGTGCCGTGCTGCCCGCCGCCGATGTCGAAGACGTGCTTCAGGAGACGTTCGTGGCGGTATGGCGAGGCGCCGGCGGCTACCGGTCGGAGGGCGCCGGCGCCTGGCTCTGGGGGATCGCCCGCCGGCAGGCCGCGCTGTGGCTGCGCCGCAAGCGGCCCGCCGACTCACTCCTGCCCGCGCTGTTGGCGGCAGGCCAGGGTCGGACGGTGGACCAGACCGAGGCCGCGTTGCTACGAGCGGAGCTCGCCGACGCCGTCGCGGCGCTCGGCCCGGCGGGCAGCCCGCAACGCGAGACGTGGCGACTGATGTACGTCGAGGACCGGCCGGTGGCCGAGGTGGCCGAGCTGATGGGCGTTCCGGAGGGGACGGTCAAGAGCCGCGCGTATCACGTCCGCCGGCTGCTGCGCGCGGCGCTGCGGCGCAACGATCCGATGGCGCAGTGGGGTGGGCGATGAGCGACGCCGGCGATGTCGATCTGGATCGGGTGTGGGTCGGGGTCGCCGCGGAGGTGTGGCGGCGCCGTCCGGGCCCGGTGGAACGGCTGGCCGGCCGGCTGCTGCGCTCGCCAGGACTGGCGCGGGCGCTGGTGACCACGCCGTCACTGCTGCTCGGCTGGGTCGTCGCCACCGGGGTGGTGCTGCTGGCCGGGGTGCTGGCCACGGTGGAAACCGGGACGCCGTACGTCGCGCTGCTCGCGCCGGCGCTGGCCGCGGCGGGCATCGCCTATGCGTACGGGCCAGGGATCGACCCGGCGTGGGAGCTGTCGTGCAGCGTCGCCGTCAGCGATCGGCTGGTGCTGCTGGTCCGTGCGCTGGCGGTGTTCGGTCTGAACGCGACGCTCGGGGTGCTGGCATCGGCCGCGTCGGGCGCCGCCGCCGCGGTCACGTTCGGCTGGCTGCTCCCGATGACCGCGGTGTGCGCGCTGGCGCTGGCGGTGGCGACGGTCGCCCGGTCGGCGAACGTCGGCGTCGCGGCCGGTGTGGCCAGTTGGGTGATCGTGATCCTGGTTGGCCAGGCGTCCACCGGGCGGATCAGCGCCGCGGTGACGACCTCGGTGTTGTGGCTTCCCTACCTGACCTTCGCCTGCTGCTGCGCCGCCACGGTGCTCTACGCGACCCGGATCCCGAGAGGAACCCCATGAACGTCGTGACCGCCGATCTGACCCGCCGGTTCGGCCGGACCGTTGCCGTGGCCGGAGTGACCCTGGACGCGGGTCCGGGCGTGGTCGGGCTGCTCGGACCGAACGGCGCGGGCAAGACCTCGCTGCTGCGGGTGCTGGCCACGGTGATCCCGCCGTCCTCCGGCCGGATCCGGCTGCTCGGGCAGGACCCCGGCTCCTATCGGCAACGGCGGCAGATCCGGCGCAGGCTCGGCTATGTGCCGCAGAACCTCGGCTTCTACCCGGGGTTCACGGTCGTGGAGTTCGTCGAATACTTCGCGTTGCTCAAGGAGGTCCCACCGGCGGTCGTGCACCGCGCGGTCGCGTCCGCGGTCGAACGCGTCGACCTGGGCGACAAGGCCAAGGCGAAGCTGCGTACCCTCTCCGGAGGCATGCTGCGCCGGGTGGGCATCGCGCAGGCGATCGTCAACGAACCAGAGCTGCTGCTGCTGGACGAGCCCACCGCCGGCCTGGATCCCGAACAGCGGGTGGCGTTCCGGGCACTGCTGCGCGACCTCGGGCAGCGCGCCACGGTGATCGTGAGCACGCACCTGGTCGAAGACGTCGGCGCCGCCTGCGGGCGAGTGTCCTTGATGGACAAGGGGCGGATCGTTTTCCAGGGTACGCCGGACGAGCTCACCGCGCGCGGCGAAGGCACGGCAGCAGCCGGGGACGCCCCGCTGGAACGCGGATACAGCGCAGTGCTCGCGGCGGCTCGCTCGTGACCGCGGCCTCGGTCCCGCAGGCGCCCGCAGGTCCGGCCCGCCTGCCGCTGGTGGGGTCCATTCGGCTGCTTCGGCTGGAGTTGCGCCGCAGCATCATGCTGTGGCTGTTGCCGGTCATCGCCGCCCTTTTCTGGTTGATCACTTACCGCTCCGCGATGAGTAACCCTCCGATGTGGAACATCCGAGCGATGTCCATGCAGACCAGCATCCTGGCGGTCTTCGTGCCCACGATCGTCGGCGCCGCGGCCTGGCTGGGCTCGCGGGAGGCCCGACACGGCCTGACCGACCTGCTCTCCGGCACCGCCCGGACCCGGTGGGTCCGCCAGTTGGCAACCTGGGCCGCCACCACATGCTGGGCGCTGGTCGCCTACCTCGGCTGCGTGGCCGTGCTCTACACCGTCACCGCCCGCCAAGCCACCTGGGGTGGCCCGCTGTGGTGGCCGGTGGCGGTCGGCGCCGCGAGCCTGCCCGCGTCCGCGGCGCTCGGATTCGTCGCCGGGACAGCGCGACCCAGCCGGTTCACCGCGCCAGTGGTCGCCGTCACCGCGTTCCTGGCGCTCGAGATCACCGCCAACTTCATCCACGGCGACAACTCGCCATGGCAGGTGTCCCCACTGGTCGCGGGCCCATGGGAGATCGGACCCGACCAGGGCGTGGCGACGTTCTACCCCTACCTGCGCGACCTGCCGATCGTCCAACTGATGTTCCTCGCCGGCCTCAGCGTGGCGCTGCTGGCCATGCTGGGCCTGCCCGCCGGGTCCGGCAGCCGACGGATGCGCTGGTTCGCGGCCGCCCTGACCACAGGGGGCGTCCTCGCCACCGTCGCCGCGACCGCATTGGCCGGCACCGGCCGGCTCGACCCGCACGGCATGATCGCCATCCCCGCGCTGCACCGTGCCTCCAGTGACCGCCCCGTTCCCTACACGCCCGTGTGCGCGGACACGAAGATCCCCGTCTGTCTGCACCCGGCCTACGCCGTCCACCTGCCCACCGTGGTGGCGGCGCTCGATTCGGTCCTCGGCGAGCTCGCCGGCCTGCCGGGTGCGCCGGTCCGGATCGAGCAGGCGGCGGCCAGCTATCAGCAGGAGTCGCCTAACGGCGTACGGATCGGGCGGTCCGGCAAGGTCATGAGTGGCAACCCGCCGACCCTTCACCTGCTTTTGCCGATGCAGGGCGGACGGTCGATGACCGTCGGCGAGCTGAGCTCCGCGTTGCGCACGGAAACCGCACACGACATCGTCAACAGCGTCATCGGCGGCGACCGCAGAGACCTGAGCCCGGCTCAACAGGCGGTCCTCGACGCGATCCTGAAGACGTCGACACTGCGGCCCGGCACGCCCGCCGCCACGGCCGCCCAGCGGCTCGCCGCCCTGCCACCGGCCGCCCGCCACGCCTGGCTGACGCAGCACGTGGCCGCGTTGCGCGCCGGGCAGATCGCGCTCGCGGACCTGCCATGACCGTCGGCACCGCGTATCCGGAGACCACCGTGCCCGCGTTGCTCCGCCTGGCCCGGCTGCACCTGACCAGCCGCCGCGTCCCGGCGGCATTGGCCGCGATCGTCGCCTGCGCCGTCGTCCTCCGGATCGCCCTGCATTGGCGATGGAACGCCTACGGCGCGTTCCAGTTGCCGCTGATCTTCGAAGCCGGTTGCGCCGCGGTCATCGCCACCGCCAGCACCGGTCCGTTCGGCGAACCGGAACGCGTCGCCGGCCGATGGCTGCCTCTGCTGCGCCTGGCCACCACGCTGACCTTGACCGCCGTCGCCGCCGGCGCACTCGCAGCCGCCGGACTCGGCACCGACCTCGCCGGCGGCACCGGGGGATTGCTGCGTAACCTGGCCGGACTGACTGGCATCGCACTGCTCTGCGCGGTCTTCTTCGGCGGCGCGTTGGGGTGGACCGGGTCAACCGCCTACCTCGTGATCGCCACCTACGGCCTCTACACCCAGTGGCACGGGCCCGCACTCACCACACCGTGGATCTGGCCTGCCCGGCCGTCAGCCGACATTGGTGCCGCCCTATGCGCCGGCCTGGTGTTCCTCGTCGGCGTGGCCGCCATCGCATTCCGTGGCGCCCGCGACGCCAGCAGCGACCGTGACACCTGAACGACTCGGCAGGGCCTAACCCCGCGCCGCCTCGTCCGGCCCTGACCAGGCGGTGTGGCTGGCCGTGTTCGTATCCTGTTCGGCCCTGTTCGGGGCTGTTCGTAAACCTTTCAATCAGAGGCGAATCGCGCCAATCATCGTCGGCATCGACCACGTTGGTCGTCCTCGACGGATGGAGATTGCCGATGATTCGCAAGACGTCGCGCTGGCTCGGTGGTGCGCTGATGGCGGGGGTGCTTACCGTCGCCGGGCTCGTGGCCGCCCCGGGCGCCGCCTTGGCGGGGTACCCCGTGATGGTGTACTCGGCCGACCCCTACGAAGCCGGCAACGGCTTCGCGATCTACAGCAACTCCGGGAGCGGTTCGGTGTTCAGGGCGTGCGACGAGGGCGCGGCCGACGGTCGCCGCACCATCGGTCGGATCTGGTGGGGGTCTGGTCTCGCCAAGGTCACGGTGCATGCGGCGAACGGCAGCGGCACCTGCTCCGAGCCCTATTACGTCACCCTGGTGCCGGGCTCGAGGGTCTATGTCGAGGCATGCGAGCGCAACGGAGCCAACGGCGCCGACCAGAAGTGCCGAACGACCTGGGACATTGTGGCCTGACGGAGGACGGCCGGCCGGGGTTCCGTTCGCCCCGGCCGGCCGGGGTCCGCAGCCAGCGCGCCAGGTTCGTGCGATGGGCGCTGACGGGGGTAAGTAGGTCCAGAACCTTTGTGGAAAGATCGACGTTCGCTGCCGGCCGGTCGATCTCCTGGGGTTCCTCTTCGATGCCAGATTCCGCTACGCCCGACCCCACCCTCGCCCGGAGCGCCGCGGAATACGTGGCGTTGCTGCGTCAGGTCAGGGAACGGTCGGGCCTGACCTACCGGCAGATCCAGCGTCGGGGCCAACTCGCTGGTCGGCCGCTTCCGGCGAGCACACTTGCCACCATGCTCGGCCGCGAGACGCTGCCCAGGCAGGAGTTGGTGGTCGCGCTGCTGACCGCCTGTGGGGCAGGGCCGGACGAGGTGTCCAGGTGGATCGAGGCTCGCCGGCGGCTGGCGGCCCAGGGTGCCCGCACTCCCAAAAGCGATGACGCGCCGCGTCGACAGGATGACGGCGACCAAGAGCTTGAACAGGCGGCCTCCGACGAGCAGGTCGCCGCCCGCGACACAGGGGCACCGACCAGCGACAGCGGCGCATCGGGCCGGACGGGCGGAAGGCAATGGCTCCTGGTGGCCGCCGTCGCTGTCGCGGTAGCAGTGACCACCGGCCTCGCGCTGGTCGTCCGTGCCGTCGGCGACAATGGCGCAACCCGCGCGCCCGAAAGCGGGGCGCGGGCAGGCGGGACGAGCCTGCCGCCCGCCGGCTACTACCGCATCCGGGCCGTGCACTCCGACCGCTGCCTGTCCGAGCGTCACGACGGCCAGAACGGCAACGTCTACCAGACCGACTGTGACCGGATCTTCGTCGATCGCGCTCTCGACCCGGTGGGCGGCGGCTACGTGGTCCGCACCTTCCACCCGATCGAAGGGCCGGGCTGCATGGGCGTGCAGGGCCACAGCGAGGAGGTCGGCGGCATCGTCGCCGACGACTTCTGCGGGAGCGGCGCGGAGGAGTTCACGATCGAGGCGGTCACCACCCCACTGCCCGGGTTCCGGATTCGACCCACCCACTCCGGGCATTGCATCGGCGTGCTGGGCGGCGCCACCCAGGACTGGGCCCCGTTGCGGCAGGAGGCCTGCGACCCGGAGGCGAAGGGCCAGGTCTTCCACTTCGATTCAGTGCCGACACCGACTTCGTCAGGGACGAAGAGCAATGCGTCGATGCGGGTACGCTCATGAGCTATGGCCGAGCCCCAGCCGGTGTACCTGTCCGCTGAGCGTGTGCTGGAGATCGCCGCGCCGATGCTGTCCACAATGGGTCGGGAATGGCGGCTGGTCGACGGGCCGATGGTACGGTGCGGGTCGATTGGTGTGCGGATCTTGCCGCCGGACAGCGACCCCCATGGCCGCCTCGATTTCGAGATCCTGCTCGACGCGGACCGGCCGGGGGCGCCGACGATCGTCGACTGCGCCGGCGGCCTCGGCGCCGATCCATTGCAGGCGGTCCGCCGGGCGATCGGTGGTTTCATCTGCACGTCCCTGGCGACGGTGATCGAACTGTTCGAGCGGCAGGGGCGGCTGGCGAACCACTACCAGTCCGGCGAGGCGGGCGGGTTCCCGGGCTGGCACGCGATCGTCAGCGGCATGTACGGGTTCGCGGCGGACGGCTCGCAGGTGAAACAGGAGTGGTTCTACGACGCGATGCCGTGGTCGACTCTCGCGCCTGTCATCGCGACGGGCCTCGACCGGCCGTTGCTCAACGGCGTCAGCCTCCTGGTCGCTCAGGACGGTGATGCTGTCGACTGCGAGATCCGGATCAACGGCCAACGCCACGAACCGTCGTGTACGGCGCTCGCCGCGTTGGACTGGCCACGTACCGAGCGGTTCGGAATGGCGCGGACCTTCGTCCTGCTGGTCGGCCCGGAGCAAGCGGTCTGACCGTCGGCCACCGCCACCGCCGTCATCCCGTGGGCCGCTACCGCAGACGTACAACTGCCGGGATTCTGCCGGTCGCGTGCCGTTTGGTGAGCCATTGTCGCTGCTCAACGCGTCGCCCGTACCCTCCACTGTCGATCAAGCGGTGATGTGGTCCTCCGCCGTACGGTGCCCGAGAGTGCCTCCCAGGCACGACTCGTCGACGTCAAGGAGATCCCGACGTGCGTATTGGCAAAGCAGTCCGGTGGGGGACGACCGTTGTCCTGGCGGCTACCGCGACCGTGGTCGCGCTGGCACAGCCCGCCTCGGCCGCACCGTGGGTGGTTTATGCCGGGCCGCTCTTCAGCCTGCACACCCAGCAGGCGGGCACGCCTAGGGCGATGGCGGTGCTGAACGCCTCGACCGGGAACACCGCGCCGTTGATCCAGGCCCCCTACACCCCGGCTGCGCCGTACAACGACTTCATGATCCTGGAACGGGACGACACCACCGCCAACCAGTATCGGCTCAAGCCGCAGCACACCTACAGCAACGACGGCAACGTGAACAACGACAAGTGCCTGGCGGTGAAGAACGCCGACGGCGGCAACAACGTCCCGATCGTGAACGCCACCTGCACCTACGACGGCATCAACAACGACGTCTGGATCATCCAGACCGACTACGCGAGGGGCGCGGACCTCATCTGGAATCTGATGACCGAAAAATGCATCACAGTCCAGAACGCGGACCTCGGCAACGTCCCACTGATCACCTTCGACTGCAACCGGAACCCCAACGGCCTGTGGCGCCGCTAGGCGCTACGCCGACCGTTGCAGCTCCCAAGCGGCGTGGATCGCTGCGGTCACGGCGGCGGGGTCGGCGTCCGGCAGCCTCGCGACGACCATCATGTGTGCGTCGAACCGAGGTGGCACGAAGAACGTGGTCGGGTGCGCCCGCAGTACTTGTTCGCGTTCGGCGAAGTCGGTGCGGATGACGACTGACTCGTCGTCGATCTGTCGGGCCACCAGCCTTCCGTCCAGCGCCCATTTCAACCGGCCCGCCCGCGACGACTCGCGTACGCCGGCCAGTGACAAGGCAGCCCTCGACACCTCATCGATGTTCACCTGTGTCAGCGTACGGGTCCTGACGGGACCGGGTGGTGATGGCGTAGCCCACGGCGGTGACGCCCAGTGCCACCCCCCAGCCGACGAACACCAGCAAAGTGGCGGTCACCGCCCACCCCTGCCGCACCTCCGACCAGAGCGTGTCGCCGGCGAGCACCTGCCGCACGAGCACCGCGGCGCTCAAGATGCCGTAGGTGACCAGCGTCAGCGCCACCGTCCCGGCGGGGATCACCGCCAGGAGCCGGGGGACCGGTCGCCCCCGCAGCCCCGGGACCCAGCGTGGGAACTGCTGCCCCCAGCGCTGGATCAACCCGAGAACCAGCAGGCCGGCGACCGGCGGGACGAGGGTGATCGCCACACCGGTCCAGTTGGAGAGGCTCCGGTGGATGTCGTCCAGTTGCCGTTGCGGAATCCCGAACGGAACGCCGAGCACCCACAGTCCGTGCGGCACGGCCCAACCGAGCAGGGGCAGAGCGATCGCCGTGTACGCCCAGCGGCGCGTCCACCGCGGCACCGGCTGGTATTCGGCCTTTCGCGCTGCGCGGTGCGGAGCGCAGGCGTTGGCTAGCCCGGCGAACAGGAGCCCGCCCGTCGCCAGCGCGATTCGTGCGCCGAGGTCGCGCCAGTCCGAGGGGCGTCCCGCCAACGCCGCGGGGAGCTCGAAGAACAGGTGCAGCGGGAACGCGAGGACCAGGAGCAGCGCGGCCGCCAGCCAAATGCCGGCGATCGGGTATCGGCCCCGGAACCGGACCGCGCACACGACAAGCACCGCCAGTGCGGTGCCGACTCCCACCGCTCCCCACCCCGCCCAGAACGGCAGCGTCTCGACCCGGTTCGCGCCGCACCCGCCCGTCGGGTCGCCCAGATCGGTGCGGTCGCAGGCGGTGTACACCCACCGGCCACCCGCGATCCAGTGCGCCCGCAACGTCACCTCGGCGACGACGAACACGACGCAGGCCACCGCCCACCGCCGGACCCGAGGAGCCGTGCGATCCGGGACCCGTACGCGCTCGGGCCGTCCCCATTCCCGCGACGTCAGGTCGAGGAGATTGCGACGACGGCTGCCGGTGACCGGCGATTTTGGTCCTGCGGTGCTGGTCATCGCGGCTCTCCCCGACAGAGTTGGTGGCAAAGCGACCGACGTCGCCACCCTCCCAAGCGGCCCGCTCGCGGCCTTCCCCTGACAGCGGGAATCGCCTCCCCCGCCCGGGGGAGCGGGCTACCGGGAAGCCCTTGCCAGGAACGTGGTCACGGCCTGGGCGAACTCGTCCGGACCGTCCACCCACGGGCTGTGCGCGGCGCCTGCCTGGACGATGTGCTCGCCACGGGGGAAGAGCCCAGCCACCTCCGCCGCGGAGTCCGGTCGCGGGGAGCCGTCCAGCTCACCGGAGATGACCAGCACGGGCACATCCAGCTCAGCCAGTGCGGCGCGGGCGGCGTCCGCGCCATCAAAGGCGCCCGGTGCCAGGTATGCCTCCGCCAGCTCCGGGTCGAACCACTGTTCGCACGCGGCGGCGTGCGCCTGGGCGGCGGCATCCCAGCGACCGTAGGCCAGGCGGTCCAGCAGCACGAAGTCCGCGTCGCTCGCCTCGCCGGCCATCGCCCGATCGAAGGCGGGCTGGGCCCGCTCGTACCAGGGCTCGTTTCGGCGCAGCTCCAGCGCCTCACGACGCCGCTCGACGGGGAAGTCGACACCGGCGGTGCGAGCCCGGGCGCAGATCAGGACGAGTGAGCGCACCCGCGCCGGGTAACGGGCGGCGTAGGCCAGCACGAGGTCACCGGCGGCCGAGTGGCCGAGAAGATCCAACTGCTCCAGTCCAAGAGCGACGCGCAGCGCCTCGATGTCCTCGGCCTGCCGGTCCACCCGTACGCTGGCGAGGTCGGCGGGCTTGGCCGAGTCGCCTGTGCCGCGCAGGTCCAGCAGGACCAGCTCCCGCTGCGCGGCCAGCCCACCGAGGTCGCCGAAGTAGGCGGAGCGCATCATCGGCCCACCGGGCACACAGACGAGCGGTCGGTCACCCCCCGAGCCCTTCCGGTGGTACGCGAGGCGGGTCCCGTCGGGCGCGTCGAAGATCGGCATGAGCGGCATGCTTGCAGTCGGCGCGACAACCCGCCAGGCAATAAGCCCTTCACCTCGAGCGGAGCTGATCCATGACATCGCGTACGGTCGCCACTCCTACCTGGGCCGACCTCGAACGGGCCTGGGCGGTCGTCCACGCGACGCTGCCACCCACCCCACTCCTGGACGAGACCGGCACCGGCCCGGCGCTCAAGCTCGAAAGCCTCCAGCCGACCGGCTCCTTCAAGGTCCGCGGCGCGCTGGCCGCCCTCTCCGACCTGGACCCTGACACCGCGGTCGTCACCGCCTCCGCGGGCAACCACGGCCTCGGCGTCGCCTGGGCCGCGCGCCGCCTCGGACGCAGGGCCACGATCGTCACCGCTACGACCGCCTCGCCCGCCAAGGTCGCCGCGCTGCGCGACCTCGGTGTCGACCTGGTCCAGGTCGGCACGTCATACGACGACGCCGAGCAGCACGCTCTGCGGCTGGCGTCCGATGGGGGCCATTTCGTGTCCGCCTACAACGACACCGCCGTCATCGCCGGCCAGGCGAGCATCGGCTTCGAGCTCGCCACCCAGACCCCCGGCCCCGTCACCGTGGTCTGCGGCGTCGGCGGCGGCGGACTGGCCTCCGGACTCGGGCTGTGGGCATCCCGGCAACCCGGCACACGAGTCGTCGGCGTCGAGGCCGCGGCGTCGCGGGCCATGTCCGCGGCCGTGAGCGCCGGACGTCAGGTGACCGTCCACGTCGGAGACACCCTCGCCGACGGGATGGCCGGCAACATCGAGCCCGGGGCCGTCACCGTCGACCTGGTCGCCCGCCACGTCGACGACCTGGTCGCCGTCACCGAGGAACAGCTTCGGCACGCCGTACGCCACCTCGCACTCGACCGTGGCGTCGTCGCGGAAGGATCCGGCGCGGCCGCCGTGGCCGCGGTGCTCGCCGGCCTGGTCCCGACGACGAACCCGGTCGTGGCCGTCGTCTCCGGACGCAACATCACCG
Source organism: Asanoa ishikariensis (assembly GCF_900107455.1). GTDB lineage: Bacteria > Actinomycetota > Actinomycetes > Mycobacteriales > Micromonosporaceae > Asanoa > Asanoa ishikariensis. Next base: position 28,555 of record NZ_FNQB01000003.1, read on the forward strand.
CACGGGAACTCGGCGACATTCTGCACGGGTCAGCCTGAACGAACGTGGTCAGCCGGACGCCTATTCGGCGAGGAACTACCAGCCGCACGACGTCGCCGGCCATCGCCCGCTTGCTCGACTGGGCGTGGCCCGGCGCATCCGGCGGCAGCGTCGACTGCCCGTACCCGCGTAGGTCCGGTGTCACGACGACGTGCTGTGCGGCGAGTCTGCGGGCGACCTCGTGCCAGGTCGTGTGCGTCCGGGGATGGCCGCGGCGAACATCGATGTCAGCCCCGGTCGAGCTTGCGGGTGTCGCGCAGGTCGACGTACGGCTCGTCGGTCTCGCCATGGCCGGCCCGGATCGCCCGGCTGCGCTGCAGCTCGGCGTCGAACTCGGCGCCGAGCAGGATGGCGATGTTGCTGATCCACAGCCAGATCAGGAAGACGATGACGGCCGCGAGGCTGCCGTACGTCTTGTTGTAGGACCCGAAGTTGCCGATGTAGAAGGCGAAGGCACCGGAGGCGAGCAGCCAGATCACCACGGCCAGCACGCCGCCCGGGCTGACCCAGCGGAAGCCGCCGTGCTTGGCGTTGGGGGACGCCCAGTACAGCAGGGCGAACAGCAGGCTGATGATGAGCACCAGCACCGGCCACTTCGCGATGTTCCACACGGTCACCGCGGCCGATCCGATGCCCAGGCCCTGCCCGAGCTGGTCGGCCAGCCTGCCGGTGAACACCACCATCAGCGCGGACAAGGTGAGCAGCACGCCGGTGAGCACGGTCAGACCGATCCGGATCGGCACTGTCTTCCAGACCGGGCGACCTTCGGGTACGTCGTAGATGACGTTGGACGCCTTCATGAACACCCCGATGTAACCGGACGCGGACCACAGCGCGGCCAGGAGGCTGACGACGGCGATCAGGCCGGCGGTGCCCTGCTGGCCCTGCTGGAGACTCTCCGCGGCGCCGCGCAGGATCGAGGCGACCGCGCCGGGCGCGATGTCGGTGACGTTGTCGGTCACGGACTGGACGGTGTCCGGCCCGAACAACCGCAGGCAGGTGACGATGAGAAGCAGGCCGGGGAAGATCGACAGCACGCCGTAGTAGGTCAGCGCGGCCGCCCACACGGTGATCGAGTCATCGCCGAACTCCTTGACCACCCGCTTGAACACCGCGAGGTAGGACTCCTTCGGCAGATCGCTGAGCTCGTCCGGCCCGCGGCTGGCGGTCGGCTGGCGGGGGAGACGAGCGCGGCTCGTGTCCGCCGGAGTGCGACCTTCCTCGGTCACGTGCCTCTGCGGTGAACTCTCACGATCACGGGCCATCGGTCCCACCTCCAGGCATGGCGATGCCCAGCCGGACGCCCGACAAACCCGATCACGTCACGAGTCGACTCTCCCAGTGGACCGTGGCAGGACGAGCGCGCCGCGGCCGGGTCAGGCGCGTTCGCGGATCTTCACCGCTGTTTCCAGCATCCGCGAAGTGTTGGTGAACCAGTCCTGCAGGTTCAGGTCCACGATGAGCTCGTCCGCGCCCGCCTCTTCGGCGGTGTGGATGTCGTCCATGACCTGGTCGAGAGTGCCGACGAACGCCGATCGGTCCGGTCCTGCCGGGCGGTCGGTGAAGGTGACGTTTCCGACTACGACGAGCTCCATCCGGCTGGTGTCCCGGCCATACCCGGAAGCCATCTCGCGGATCCGGTCCCAGTTCGCGCGCAGCTCCGCGGCTCCCGCCGGCCCGGGTGTGGTGAGCAGGGGCAGCCAGCCGTCCGCACGCCTGGCGATGCGTTGCATGGCCTTAGAACTGCCGCCGCGGCCCAGGTTGCTGGCGCCGCCGGCGAGCATCACGGGGATCTTCGACACGGGCTTGGGCAGCACCGCGGCGTTGTCGATGATGACGCGAGGGCTCCGGAAGGTGACCGGGTCCGGCCCCCACACGGCATCGAACACATCCAGCGTCTCGTCGAGGAACGGGCCGCGATCGGCTCGGGTGGCGCCGGTGGCCTGGAGTCCGTCGGTGGACCAGCCGGCGCCCAGACCCGCGACCACGCGGCCGCCGCTGATCTGGTCGATTGTGGCCAGTGCCTTCGCCAGTTGGACGGGTGTGTGGAGTGCGGCGATCAGCACGGCGGTGCCGAGGCGCACCTCTTGGGTCACCACCGCCGCTGCCGTGAGGACGGCCAGGGGGTCTGCGGTCTGCCGCCCGCTTTCCGGCCACGGCACGTCCGGTGGTGCGTACGGCTCGAGGGGTGTCTCGGCGAAGAGCAGTTGTTCGTACGTCCACACACTGGCGTAACCGGCCGCTTCGGCCGTTCTGGCCGCTTCGACCAGGTCGTGTCGCAGGTCGACTCCCAATCTCTGGGGCAGACGAAGTCCGAGTTTCACCCTGAAGCCTCCGATCTAGTCGCCATTGTCGTGTCACCGCGACAGGCCGAACCTCGAATCCGAAATAGTTGGGCCGCGGTGTCGATCCGGGAGGTTCTTGTTCGACGCGTTGGGGACAGGCGCCATCACAGGACAGGAGCAGGCGATGCAGAAGATCACCCCGTACCTCTGGTTCGACGGCAAGGCAGAGGAGGCCACCGCCCACTATGTGTCCATCTTCAAGAACGCGCGGGTCGTCGATGTGGCCCGGATGGGTCCGGACGGGCCGGTGATCACCGTGACGTTCGAGCTCGACGGTCAGCGGTTCGTCGCCCTCAACGGCGGCCCGCAGTTCGCGTTCACCGAGGCCGTCTCGCTCTACATCGGCTGCGCCGACCAGGCAGAGGTCGACGAGTTGTGGGAGCGGTTGTCCGAGGGCGGCGAGAAGGGTCAGTGCGGCTGGCTCAAGGACCGTTTCGGCCTGTCATGGCAGGTCGTCCCGCACGTGTTGGGGGAGCTGATGAGCGATCCCGATCCGCGAAAGGCGGGTGCGGTCGGGCAGGCGATGATGACCATGACCAAGATCGACATTCAGGGACTGCAGGACGCGTACGACACGGTCGCATAAAGGCCGGGAGGCGGGGCGAACACGGGGGCCCCGCCGCCTGACTGATCGAGCCATTGACATACGCAATGCCGGGTGCCAACATCGCAGGCAATGGGAGCGCTCCCAGTAATCTTATGACTTTCGATGTACCGTCCCCTGCCATCGGAAGGAACACCCGTGTTCTCGTCGAACCGTTGGCGGCGCCTGGCCGCCGTCGTCGTGGCCGTGTTGGCCGGCACCGCGCTGAACGGCTCACCGGCCGCGGCCGAAGGCCCCGAACAGATCGTCAACGGCACCTTCGGCAGCGGCCACGCACCCTGGTGGGCGACCGGCAACCTGACCCTGGACTCCAGCAGCGGGCAGCTCTGCGCCGACGTGCCGGCCGGCACGGTGAACCCCTGGGACGCCATCATCGGCCAGGACAACGTGCCGCTGGTGGCCGGGGAGACCTACGAGTTCCGGTTCTTCGGCACCGCCACGCCGGCCCGGGTCGGCAAGGCGCTCATCCAGCTCCCGGTCGACCCGTACACCCAATACCTGTCGGCGACCCCGGAGCTCAGCGTCTCCGGCAACGACTACACGTACACCTTCACCTCGCCCGTCGACCTGCCCAACGCGCAGGTGGCGTTCCAGATCGGAGGCAGCGCGACCGCGTGGCGCATCTGCCTGGACAACGTCTCGCTCCAGGGCGGCGCCGAACCCGAGGAGTACGTGCCCGACACCGGTCCACGGGTACGCGTCAACCAGGTCGGCTACCTGTCCAAGGGCCCGAAGAACGCCACGCTGGTCACCGATGCCACCACGCCGCTGCCCTGGCAGCTCCGCAACGCCGCCGGCGCCGTCGTGGCGCGCGGCACGTCGACACCCCGCGGCGTCGACGCCTCGTCGGGGCAGAACGTGCAGAGCATCTCCTTCACGTCGTACGCCAAGAAGGGCACCGGCTACACCCTGGTCGCGGACGGGGAGACGAGTCGGCCGTTCGACATCGGGACCGACTTCTACGAGCGGCTGCGGATCGACGCGCTGAAGTTCTACTACACCCAGCGCAGCGGTGTCGCGATCGACGAGGCGCTGCGCCCCGGCTACGGCCGTCCCGCCGGCCACGTCGGCATCGCGCCCAACCAGGGCGACACCGCCGTCCCGTGCCAGCCCGGCGTCTGCGACTACACCCTGGACGTCTCGGGCGGCTGGTACGACGCGGGCGACCACGGCAAGTACGTCGTCAACGGCGGCATCTCGGTGCACCAGCTCATGAGCGAGTACGAGCGCTCCCTGTACTCCCGCACCGGCGAGATCCGGACCCTGCGCGACGGCACGCTGGCCCTGCCCGAGAGCGGCAACCGCGTCCCGGACATCCTCGACGAGGCCCGCTGGGAACAGGAGTTCCTGCTCAAGATGCAGGTCCCGGCCGGCCGCCCGTACGCGGGGATGGCCCATCACAAGATCCACGACGCGGCCTGGACCGGCCTGCCGCTGTTGCCCCACGTGGATCCCCAACGGCGTGAGCTGCACCCGGTCTCGACTGCCGCGACGCTCAACCTGGCCGCGACGGCGGCGCAGGCGGCCCGGGTCTTCCAGCCCTACGACCGACGCTTCGCCCAGCGCAACCTGGCCGCGGCCAAGGCGGCGTGGGCCGCCGCGAAGGCCAACCCGGCGATCTACGCGGACCCGGCCGACGGCGTGGGCGGCGGCGCGTACAACGACGACGACGTGACCGACGAGTTCTACTGGGCGGCCGCCGAGCTCTACATCTCCACCGGCGCGCGGGAGTTCCGGGACGCCATCCTGGCCTCGCCGCACCACACCGCCGACATCTGGCGCGACCGCGGCTTCGACTGGGGCCACACCGCCCAGCTCGGCCGGTTGGCGCTCGCCACGGTGCCGAACGCGCTGCCCGGCCGGGCCAAGGTGCGGGCCTCCGTAGTCGCGGGCGCCGACCGCTACCTCACGACGGCCCGGGCGCACCCCTACGGCATCCCGTACGCGCCCGCGGAGAACACGTACGACTGGGGCTCGAACAACCTGGTGCTCAACAACGCGGTCGTGCTCGCGGCGGCGTTCGACATCACCGGCAAGGGCAAGTATCGCGACGGAGTGGTGGAGACCATGGACTACCTCTTCGGCCGCAACGCGCTCAACCAGTCCTATGTGACCGGATACGGCGAGGTGGCCTCCCACAACCAGCACAGCCGCTGGTATGCCCGCCAGCTCAACCCCGACCTGCCGAACCCACCCACGGGAACACTGTCCGGCGGCCCGAACTCCTCGATCCAGGACCCGGTGGCACAACAGAAGCTCCAGGGTTGTGCGCCGCAGTTCTGCTACATCGACGACATCGAGTCATGGTCGACCAACGAGCTGACCATCAACTGGAACGCCCCGCTGGCCTGGATCGCGGCCTTCGCGGCCGACCAGGACAACGGCGACGCCCGGGGCGGCCGTTAGCATCCCGACCATGACGCGCACCACGCCACCGCGGCCGGTGGACATCGCGGAGCTGTTCCCCGAGCTACGGGAGCATTCGGCGATGGCCACCCGGCTGCATCCCCGGCCCGGTGCGCCCACCGCCGCGGACAGCTCGGTGGGCGGTCCGCTGCTCTGGCCGGCCGACGAGCCGTGGCCCGTGTGCACGGACGGCGCCGCCCACTACATCCACGCCCTCAGGTCGCCGGCGACGGTCCGGCGCAGCCGCGAGATCTACGCGGCCGCGCGGGGCCGCGCCTTCACCGAAGAAGAGCGCGCGCAGCTACCCCGGCACGACTTCTCCGAGCCGCACCACCTCGTCGCGCAGCCGATCCCGTTCGTCCCGGTCGCGCAGCTCTATCGTCGTGACATGCCGGACTTCGCCGGTCCCGACGGGGCCGACGTCTTGCAGGTCCTGTGGTGCCCGCTCGACCATCCCGAGGACAACTACACCCCCCGGGTGCGGCTCTACTGGCGGCGCAGCGCCGACGTGGTCGCTCCGCTGGAAACGCCGCCCGAGCCGCCCGTGGTCAACGACGCGTACCTGCCGGTGGCGTGTGTGGTTCATCCGGAACGCGTTCGTGAGTACGAATACGACGGCCTGCTGCCCGAGGAGGTGTGCGAGCGGATCGCCGCCTGGGAGAAGGACGACGGGCCGAGCTACGCCGGTGACCTGTCCCTGGCGCCTGGGTTCAAGGTGGGCGGCTTCGCCAGCTGGTCGCTGAGCCTGTCGGAGCCGATGAACTGCGCCGAATGCGGCGCGGCGATGACGCTGTTGTTCACCGTCGACTCCGCCGAGTGGGACCGTGACCAACCCAGCTGGCGGCCGCTGGAGGAACCGGCGGACGCGTCGGCTGTCTTCACCGAGGTGGTGATCGGCCGCGGCTACTCCCTGTACGTCTTCCGCTGCCCGGCCTCGTTCGGCCACCCGCCGGCGACCGCCATGGAGTGAGGGGCTAGGGCCTGTGTCGAAGTCGGTTGGCGCCCCGTTTAGTCCGAGTTGATCCAGACGAGTAAACCGGGGCCGTCCGGAGTGATCACCGGTATCCATGCCTCGTCGGCCTCGCGGATCCGGCTCTCGTCCAGCCGCAGGGCGTGTGGCTCCTCGTTGTGTCCATCACACGCCCAGTAGGAGATGCCGCCGATGATCTGGTGGAGCCTGTTCCGCTCCTCGTTCGGCCATGGATAGTTCCACGTGCCGGCGCCACGGAAGTCCTTCTCGAACATCTGGCGAAGTGCGGTCAAAGCGTCGGCGCCTGCTATCGGAACGAGGAAGCCCTCCACCTGCCCTTGTCGACACGCCGTGCCGCCGTACTGCTGCTGGTAGAACACGCCAGTCTGGGCTTCCACGACCACGTGAAGCCACTCGCCGGCCATCCCATCAGGGTCCAGGAAGACGAACCGTCGAGAGCTCATGGTGCGAGTCTTCCTGGTAAGCGGTCATACGCCGAACGACATTCCAAACGGACGGACCGCGCCATGAAACAGGGCCGGAGCCTGCGCCAAGTGGATCATGGCTATTCGTTGATGGCGGCGAGGTGGATCGTGGCCTCGCGCCAGTTCAAGCCCTGGCACCGACTTCGGCGCACGCCCTAGTCGCCGACGTCCGCCAGAATGCGGCGGGCGTCGGCCTCGTCGTCCGGGGCCACCAGTACGCGTACGCCGTCCTGCTGAAGCTGTGGCTCCTGGCCGCCCGCGTCATCCGTCACATACGTCGCCCGCAGGCCGTGGCTGCGCAGCAGGCCCACGGCCAGCTCCGCCTCGACACGGCTCCTGACGATCGACACCGTTACCGGCACACCTTCCACGACAGCAACAGTAGGCCGCGCCGGGCCGGGCGTCTGGGCGAATCGCGTTCCGGCACCCGGGCCGGTGGGAGTATCGGGGGATGCGCAGCCGGATCCTCACGCCGGACCAGCGGCTGCGCGTGTTCGTCAGCTCGTCGCTGACCGAGCTCGCCGAGGAGCGGCAGGCCGTGGACTCCGCCGTGCGGCGGCTGCGGCTGGTGCCGGTGATGTTCGAGCAGGGCGCCCGGCCGTACCCGCCGCGTGAGCTCTACCGGGCATATCTGGGGCAGAGCGACATCTTCGTCGGCGTGTACGGCGAGAGCTACGGCTGGATCGCGCCCGGCGACGACCTTTCCGGCCTCGCGGACGAGCTCGACCTCGCGCGCGCGCTCCCGAGACTGATCTACGTCAAGGAGCCGGCGCCCGACCGGGAACCGCGCCTGGCGACGATGCTGGAACAGGTCCGTCGCGACGGCGGCATCGTCTACCGCCGGTTCGACACCGCGCACCGGTTGCGTACGCAGGTCGAGGAGGACCTGGCGGTGTTGCTCTCCGAACGCTTCACCGTGACCCCGCCGGCCACCTGGCCGGAACCGGCCGCGTGCGTTCTCCCGTCGCCGCCGACCCCGCTGATCGGCCGCTCGGACGACCTCGCCGCGGTCGAGGCGTTGCTGACCGACGCGCACGTGCCGCTGGTCACCCTCATCGGCCCCGGCGGGATCGGGAAGACCCGGCTGGCCCTGGCGGCGGCCGACCGGGTGCTGGACCGGTTCCCGGACGGCGTCCGCTACGTCGACCTCTCCGCGACCGCCGACCCCGCTCTGGTGGGCGAGACCCTCGCCCGCAGCCTGGGCGTGCGCACCTCCGGCAGCGTGCCGCCGGTCACCGACATCGCGTCCTGGCTGCGCTCCAAGCGCCTGCTCCTCGTCGTCGACAACTTCGAACAGCTCACCGACGCGGCACCCCTGGTCGCCGACCTCCTGCGTGCGGCACCCGGGGTGACCGTCCTGGTGACCAGCCGGGCACCTCTGCGGGTGGCGGGCGAGTGGGTGTACGCCGTCCCACCGCTGCCGACGACCGGCGACGACCCGACGACCTCCTCGGCGGTGCGCCTCTTCGTCGACCGGACGCGTGCGGTCTCCGCCGACTTCGCGCTCACCCCGGACAACGCCGCCGCGGTGGTCGAGGTCGTACGCCGGCTGGACGGCCTGCCCTTGGCCATCGAGCTCGCCGCCGCGAAGACCAGGCTGCTCTCGCCCGCGGCGATCGTCGACCGGCTCGGCGACCGGTTCGACCTGCTCACCGGCGGCGCACGCGACGCGCCCGAACGGCACCGGACGCTGCGGGACACCATCGCGTGGAGCTACGACCTGCTCGGCAAGGGCGAGCGGACGCTCTTCGACCGGCTCGGCGTCTTCGCCGGCCCCTGTGACCTGTCGGCGCTCGAAGAGGTCGCCGGCCCACATCCTGACGTGTTCGCCGGCGTCGAGGCACTGGTCGAGTCGAGCCTGCTCGTGCAGCGGGCCACCCCGGACGACGAGCCCCGGTTCACGATGCTCGACTCCATCCGCGCCTTCGCGCGCGAGAAGCTGCGCGACAGCGGCGACTGGGCGGCGGTGTCCACCGCGCACGCGGGCCACTACCTGCGGTTCGCCGGCGACGTGCAACCTCGGCTGAACACCTCCGCGGCCCCGCTGTTGCTGCGCCGGCTGGAGTTCGAGCACGACAACGTGGTCGCGGCGATGGACTGGTACCTCACCCACGACGACCCCGGCGCCGCCCTGGAGATCATGTGGGCGACCTGGGTCTTCTGGTGGCGGCGCGGGCACGTCGAGGAGGGCAACCGCTACATGTCCCAGGTGCTCGACCGCGTCGACCTGCTCGACGAGCCGCAGGTCGGGATGGCGTTGATGCTGGCCGGCGGCGTCGCGCTGGTGTCCGGGCAGTTCGAGCGCGCCGAGGGCGTACTCGAGCCGGCGTTGCCGCGGCTGCGGGCCGGCGGCGAGGGCCCGCTCGCGGCGCTCGCCGCGGTGACGGTCGCCCAGCTCGCCCTCGCCCGGGGCGACCAGGAACGTGCCGACCGCTATCTGCGCGAGTGCCGCGAGCTGGAGCCCGATGTCGGCGCGGGTTGGGAGGCGAGCCTGTTCCACAGCCGGCTCGCACTGATCGCCCTTCGCCGGGGCCGGCTCGACGAGGTCGAGGACGACCTGCGCGCGGCCCTCGGGGAGGCGGTCATGGACCAGCTGTCCATGGTCGTCGCCGAGTACCTCTACGCGATCTACGCGGTCGCCCGCGGCCGGATCGAGGAGGCACGGCAGCACCTCGTCGCCGGACTGTCGGTCGCCGCGGCAGCCGGCGATGAGGGAGGGCTCGGCACGTTCCTCACCGCGGTCGCGGACCTGGACACCCGCACGGGCGACCTCGAGCGGGCGGTCCGCCTGGGCGCCGCCGCGCAGGCACTGCGTACGCCGTCGAACGAGATGTGGATGCGCGGGTTCGTGTCGCCGTGGCCGGTCACCGGCCTCGACGCCGCCGCCGTCCGCGCGCGGCTGGGTGCGGCCGCCTACGACAGCGCCTGGCAGGCCGGCGAACGCCTCGGCACTCCGGGAGCGGTGGCCGAGGCGTCCGCGGCGGGTTACGGCCGGACCACGACGCGGTCGCAGCCGTAGAACGCCACCATGGCACCGGCGACCCGCACGCGTCCGTAGACGCAACCGGACGTGTCGCCCACCTGGAAGGCGTCGGATATCGGGTCGAAGTGCAGCATCGCGTCGGTGTCGCCGTCGCGGGTACGGTCGTCCGGCTCCTGCACGTTCTCGGTGTGGATGCGGCCGTGCTTCTCGCGCGCGCCGAGCCCGGCCAGGATCCGGGACGGTGAGCCGAGTCGCAGCGTCGACCAGTCGATGGTCGTCGCGTCGATCGCGACCGGGTTGCCGTACTCGCCGGCCCCCGTGCTCAGTACGCCGACCGGCAGGACGCCGGGGTTGATGTTGACGATGTTCTCGGCGCTGCCGGGCTTGATGTTGACGGTCGCCGGCACCGCGCAGGTCACGGGCAGCGTCGCGGACCGCACGTCGTTGCCGGGAACCGCGTCGACGACGGTCGGCAGCTTCGGCGCCACCCGGGTGGTCGCCGTCAACGTGGCCGTGCCGGGCTGCGTGCAGGTGACCGTGTACGTGCGGGTCAGCCGCTGCGGTGTGCCGACCGCGACCGGCACGTCCGTCGTGACCGGCGCCGCGTCGCCGATGGTGAGACCGCCGCCCGCCGACACCTCGCGGCGCACGCGGGCGTCGCTCGGTCCGTCCGAGCCGCCGTTGGCCACGGTGCTGGCCACCGTCACCGTGATCGGTTGCCCGAGGACGCCGAACAGCGGCGCCGACGGCTCGACCGCGGTCACCGACAGGTCGCTCTCGCGGCAGTCGGGGTCGGCCGGGTTGTCCTTGCAGAACGTGCGGATCGGTGCGGCCAGGTCGACGGTCACCACCTGCTGGTTCAGGCGTACGTCGGTGACGGTCATCGCGGCCAGGGACGGGCTGAACGGCACGATGAAGTTGCCCGTGCCGTTGGGTCGGATGCCCTTGCTGCCGTTCGGCCCTCCGTCCAGGCGCCACAGTGGACTCCAGGCGTTGATGCGGTCGAGCTCCGCACCATCCACATCGGTCAGTCGGAGGCGCAGGATCGGTGGTTCTCCGGAGTGCCCGCGGGCCCGCTGGGTGCTGACCGTGGTCGACAGGACGTGGGCCTGGGTGCGGCTGTCGAACCGGACGCGGGCGACGAGCGCCTTGGCCGGGTCGGTGTCGTAGTCGAAGACCGGCACGGGGATCGTCGCCGGGTCAGGTGGGGGAGCCTGTTCGGCGAACGCACCGCCGGCGGCGCCGACCAGCAGGATTCCGGCGGCCGCCGCGAGCAGGATTTTGCGTATCATCGCTGTCTCTCCTCTCAGCACTTCGCGATGCGGCAGTCGCCGAAGATCAGGTTGAACCGCCGGATGTCGGCCGCGTTCGGTGGACCGTTGTCGTTCATGACGTCGTCGTTCATGAGCCCGGTCGTCAGGTCGCCTGGCTCGGAGGTGTAGTAGACGTCGCCGTCCTCCTCCAGCGCGCGGCAGGCGTCGCGCACCCGGCCCAGGTTGGGTGCGTCGGCGTCGCAGCCCTCGTCGCCGGCCAGGTCCTCGTAGACGTTCGGCGCGACCTCGTTGTAGAAGTAGGCCGCGTCGCAGCAGTACTCGTCGGCGAGGCCGAACGGCACGTGACCCATCTCGTGCCGGACACCGCCCATCGCGTCCGGGCGCACCAGGTTGACGGAGGCGATGTGGTCGTCGGGCATCCCGAAGTCGCGCAGCGGGCCCTTGCGGTGCAGGATCACGCCGACGTCGGCGAAGGCGAAGATCTCGTCCCACAGCACCGGCAGGTCGTGGTCGTCGTCGCTGGAGAAGTCAACCGCCTTGCCGGAGTTGTCCTGCAACAGCCAGAAGTTGAACAGATCCTGGTTGGTCAGGAACGGGTCGAATCCGAAGACCCCCGTGTCGATCACCGTGGAGACGTCGGTCTGGAACATCGGGTTGAGGCCGATCGGACCTGGACCGGTGTACGTCTCGCGGTCGGCGATCAGTACGACGTCGATCCGGCTTCCCGGGCCGCCCGTGTAGAGGATCGGCACCGCGGGCTTAGGGAACGTGAAGTTCGGCGTCGGGTCACCGACCGTCGTGCGCCGCCAACCGGAGAAGATGGTCGTGGCGCCCGCGGTGAGCCGGCACCCGTAGGTGAAGTTCGGCGCGGCCGCCGTGAGAGTGCGGGTGAACGTGCCCACCCCCGATGTCGTCTGCCGATCTGTCGGGCTCAGCCAGATCTCCAGCGAGCTCGGCACCACGGTCGGCATGAGCGCCCCGTCGAGCGCCGTCGCGGTGATCGTCACGGTCTGGCCGGGCTGCGGCCACGCGGGTGAATGGGTGCAGGCGATCCGCAGCCCCGGTGCGCTGGCCGGCGGGTCGACGGCGATCGTGACGGTGAGCTCCGCCCGGTCGTCGCCGTTGCCGGAGCGCACGATCGGCGTGCCGCAGGCGACCGGAGCCTCGCCCTCGACTGACGCCTGGCAGGGCGCCACCGTCACGTCGGCGAGCAGGGCATTGGCGCCGGTCGGTGAGACGTCGTACTGGTTGTCGTCCAGACAGAACCCGCCGTCCTCGTCCCAGGCCTCGACGACGACGGGCAGGAACGCCGCGCCGTCGCGCTGGGGGAGCGTCGCCACGTCGAGGTTCGGCACGGAGAACTCCCAGTCCGGCTCGATGTCGCTGATTCCCTCGCGGTCGTCCTGGTCGTCGGTGTCCTCGTTGTTGAACGCCACCCCGTTGATCCAGACCTTGACGTACCAGTCGACACGGCCGCAGAGGCCCTCGTCGTCACTGGATATCGCCCTGATCCGGTTGACCGTGACCTTCGCGTTGACCAGCGGCACGGCGCTGGCGGGCGGGCTCACCACCACGAACAGTCCGGTTACGACGGCCAGCGCCGTCAGCAGGGTCATAATGCGTCGTCGCACGTTTTCCCCCTCCTCGTCGGGATCCCCGATGGGCCCCGCCCTGCGGAGGAGGTGGTGCGATCGATTGATACGGATCGTCGCCCGATCGTGGCGCGTGTCCTAGGTCACTGCCTCGCGGGCCGTGGACGGCGGGCGGAAATCATGCCGGAGCATTCAGCGTTCGTACGGGTGAAGTGATCAAGTGGGGAGAGGTCCGCAGCGGTGTTCAGGTCGATGATGAAGTCCAAGATCCACCGTGCGACGGTGACCCAGGCCGACCTGCACTATGTGGGCTCGGTCACGATCAGCGCGGACCTGATGGAAGCCGCCGATCTCCTGCCGGGTGAGCGGGTCGACGTGCTCGACATCGACAACGGATCACGGCTGACCACCTACGTGATCGAGGGTCCCCGCGACTCGGGGGTCATCGGCATCAACGGAGCGGCCGCCCGCCTGATCAGCCCCGGCGACAAGGTCATCATCGTCGCGTACGCGTGGCTGCCGGACGCCGAGGCGCGACAGTTCGCACCCCGGGTGGTCTTCGTGGACGACACCAACGCGATCGTCACCACCGGCGCGGACCCGGCGGACGTCCCTGACGGCTACGGCCTCGTCCCCGGCAACGAGCTGGCCTAACCGGTCACCCGCCAACCGCGGCGCCGCAGCTCGGCCAACAGCCTGCCGGGGCGCGCGGCCCAGAAGACCACGTCGTCGTGGTGACCGCGTACGACGAACTTGACGCCGTTGGTCAGCCAGGACACGCGACCGAACCGCGAGATCGAGATCAGGGTTTCGGGCGTGACGTAGAGCTCTCCGAGCAGGGACGAGATCGTGATGTAGCTGTCCGCGAAACGGATGCGGGCGAACGGCCACGTCGCGAACCGGTTGGTCGCGGGACGCCGAGGATCGGTGCCCCAGTGCTCGATGTGCGAGACGCTTCCCCGGACGCTGTACTCGTCGTCGGAGTCGCGCTGCGCCGTCATCCTCGGAACGTACCCGAGCAGCGCGGTCAGCGGTGGTGGCGAATGCGTTGCCAGACGCTCGGCGGCACCAGGTCGCTGCTGGTCTTCAGTGCCGTCTTGGTCGGCTTGCCGGTGCCGGCCTGGATGGTGAGCTGGCCGTGTGCGGTCCCGGCGGCCATGCGCGTCGGCACGGCCGGTAGCTGCGCCTCGACCTTGACCTTCAGGCCGGGCCAACCGACCACTTCGAGCTTCTCCGCGGTACGCAGGGTGGTCCCGGTGCCGAGCGGTCCCCGGACGGTGGCGACGTCGCGGCCGGCCTCGACCAGCGTGTGCGGGGCGAGCGCCTTCGTGGTGGACCGCAACACGGTGCGGGTCACGGCGAACACCCGGTCGAGCTGTTCGGGGGTCTGGGCGCCGGGCTGGCCGAACACCGCGCCGACGACGGTGAGCTTGCGGCCGGCGACCGTGACCACCGCCGCGAAGACCAGGCAGCCGAGCGCCTCGTCCGTCGAGCCGGTCTTGATGCCGACGACGCCGTTGTGGCCGACGAGCTCGTTGTAGTTCTTGACCTCGCCGGCGACCGGGATGACCGCGGTCTTCTGTTTGACGATCTCCGCGAACGCCGGCAACGCCATCGCCTTGGTGGCCAGGATGACCTGGTCCTTGGCGGTGCTGACGGTGTCCGGGTCGAGTCCGGACGGGTCGGTGTAGTGGGTGTCGGTCATGCCGAGCTCTTCGGCGGCCGCGTTCATCTTGTCGACGAACGCGTCGACGCTGCCGGAGTCCCAGGCGGCCAGGATGCGGGCCATGTTGTTCGCCGACGGCAGCAGGACGGCCTGCAGCGCCTGCCGCACGGTGATCTCCTCGCCGGCCTCCACCTTGACGAGCGACTCGCCACGGGCCCGCTCGCCCGGGTACGCGGCGGCCTGCTCGGCGCTGACGGTCAGCGTCGGCCCCTGTTCGCCGGCCTTGAGGGGATGCTCGGTGAGGATGACGTAGGCGGTCATCACCTTCGTCACGCTCGCGATGGGGACCGGTTTGTTCCCGCCGAACGAGCCCAGCGTCCCGAGCCCGCTGACCGCGATCACCCCCTGGCCCGACTTCGGCCAGGGCAGCTTCGGCGTCTTGCCGGGGATCGTCAGCGACACGGGCATGGCCAGCTCGACCGTCGGACCCGGCAACGGATGTCGCAGCGGGGCGACCGTGAAGAGTCCGCCGCCGAGCACGACCGCGAGCGTCAGCAGGGAGCTGAACAGCAACCCTTTGCGGCGCCGGCGCGGTTGCGGCGGGTTCGGCGGGGCGGGTGTGGCTGATGGGATCCGACTGAACACAACGGTCGGTGCCTCGGTCGAACCATCCATCGCATTGCCCTTTCCCTGACGAACGGCGGCACGGTAGCAGGATCAGGCAATGCCGCGAGATCCCGAACCGTTGCACGATGCTGCCAGGGCCCTGTCCGGAAGCCATCCCGGGAATGTCACGAACCAGTAATAGCCGGCGGCGGTGCCCCGGGCGCGTTCCCGGGTCACCGCCGCCGCATTGTCAGTGGTCAGTTCGCCTTGGAGGTCGCCAAGGCGTCCGGCGCCTTGCCCTTCTCGACCCAGGTCACCAACGCGCCCAGCGGGTCGGTCGGTGCGGGGCCGGGCCCACCACCGCAATGCGCGACGCCCGGGAGCAGGAAGAGGCGGTAGAAGTCGTCGACGTTCGTGTGGCCCATGAACCGTTCGACCCGCTCGCGGTAGTCGACGCTGCCCTGCGTGGGAATGAGCTCATCGGCCTGGCCGTGCCAGCTCAGCAGCTTGCCGCCGGCGTTGCGGAATGCGTACAGGTTCGGGTCGTCGGTGCCGATGACGCTGTTGAACTCCCGCTGCGACTGCCGGAAGATCTGCGCGAACCGCTGGTAGGTCAGCTTTGTCGTGTCGAGCCCAGGGTCGCGCTCCACGAAATACCTGACCCAGTTGTCGGCGACGAAGAACGGCGTGCCCGCCTTAGCCAGCCAACCGAAGCTCGCGCCCTTGTTCGGGCCGTACCACAGCTTTTCGCCGTTCGGCGAGACCGGTCCTTCCCAGATCTTGTTGACGACGGCGGCGTCGGCGGGCGAGATGGTGATCTGGTGACCCTCGCAGAGGACCTTGGTGCCGACCAGGCGGCGGGCGTCCCAGTGGCAGTCCCGCGGGTTGTCGATGATCCCGTCCGCTACGCCGTCGAGGCTGTCACAGGCTTTGACTGCGGCGGTGTTGAACGCTTCCAGCTCGCACTGGGTCGGGTGGTTGTCCTCCTCGTTGAAGACCACCTGCGGCCAGAGGGTGGCGACGGCGAATCGGTCCCAGTTGGTCGCGGGCGCGCCGGCGAGGATGCCCTGGAAGTCCTTCGGGTATGCCTGCGCTTCCTCGAAGCCCTGGCGGCCGCCGGTCGAGCAGCCGTTCCAGTACGCGTAGCGCACCGGGCTGCCGTAGAACCTCATCGTCACGTCCTTGCCGACGACCGCCATGTCGTGCGCGGACCGCGAGGCGAAGTTCTCGAGCAGCGGCTTGTCGACCTTGCCGTCGGCGGTCAGGGCCCAGCCGCTGACGTCGACGGGTGACTGGCCGACACCCGCGTCGGTGGCCGCAGCCACGTAGCCGGCCTTGACCGCGGTGACCAGCGGGGCACCGAAGTCACCGGCGAGGTACGCGCTTCCGCCGGTGGCCTGGAACCGTCCGGTCCAGTCGCGCGGTTCCTGGGGCAGCGAGATCTTGACGTTGACGTGGTCTTTCGCACCGGGGTGGGTGAGCGTGACGGTGATGTCGCACCAGGCCGGAACGTCCGTGATCGGAGCCGGCTGGGGCAGCGGCGGAGCGGCCGGGAAGGTGACCGTCCCACCGGCATGTGCGACCGCCGTCACATGCTCCACCTTCGCGCCGGGCGGGGCGGAGACCCGAACTGGCGCACACCGCGTCGCGGCCCCGTTGTCGTGATGCCGGGCGACGGCGTCGGCCGCGACCGGCGTCAGCGCGGCGGACAGCGGCACGACCGCCGCCATCAGCATGATCAGTCGTTTCATGTGCTTCACGGTCCCGGAAGCGACGCCGCCTCCGCGCCAGGGAGATGCCCGGGCATGGTCCCTGGGGATACGGGTCCCACGGTGTAGCTTTGCCTGCCGGGGGGCAGAGGTGGGGGGTTTCGAGCTACGCGGTCGGCAGCGGGAGCGGGGTGTGCTGGACCGCCTCCTGCGTGAGGTCCGCGATGGCCGGAGCCGGGTGCTGGTGTTGCGTGGCGAGCCTGGCGTCGGCAAGACCGCGCTGCTCGAGGATCTGCTCGACCGCGCGGCGGCCTGCCGGATCACCCGCACCGCCGGCGTCGAACCGGAGTCCGAGCTCGCGTTCTCGGCACTGCAACAGGTGTGCGCGCCGCTGCTGGGTCACCTCGACCGGCTGCCCGAGCCGCAACGGGTCGCGCTCTCGACCGCTTTCGGTCTGACCCCCGGTGACCCGCCCGACGGCCTGCTCGTCGGCCTGGCTGTCCTTGGGCTGTTCGCGGAGGCCGCGTCGACCCAGCCGCTGGTCTGCGTCGTGGACGACGTCCAGTGGGTCGACCGGATGTCCGAGGTGATCTTCACCTTCGTGGCGCGCAGGTTGGACGCCGAGTCGGTCGCGATGGTGTTCGCGTCCCGCAGTCCGGGCGACGAGCAGTTGCTCGCTGGCCTTCCGGAGCTGCGCGTCGACGGACTGTCCGATGCGGACGCCCGGGCCCTGCTGGGATCGGTGCTCACCGGCCCGGTCGACGCCCAGGTCCGCGACCGGATCGTCGCCGAGACCCGGGGCAACCCGCTGGCCCTGCTCGAACTGCCCCGCGGCCTCACCCCGGCCCAGCTCGCGTTCGGATTCGGCGGGCCGACCACGACGTCCCTGGTCACCCAGGTCGAAGCGGGCTTCCAGCGACGGATAGCGGCATTGCCGACGCAGACCCGCCGGGTCCTGCTCACCGCCGCCGTCGAACCGGTCGGTGACGTGACCCTGCTGTGGCGGGCTCTGGGGCAGATGGGTATCGAGCCGGATGCCGTCGCGCCCGCGCAGGCCGCCGGGCTGATCGAGGTCGGCACCCGGGTCCGGTTCCGGCACCCGCTGGTGCGCTCGGCCGCGTGGCGGTGCGCCGAACCGGACGACCTGCGTGCGGTGCACCGGGCGCTGGGCGAGGCGACCGACGCGCAACGGGACCCGGACCGCAGGGCCTGGCACCGGGCGCACGCCGCGCTGGGACCCGACGAGCAGGTCGCCGGTGACCTGGAGTGCTCGGCCGACCGGGCCCGGGTTCGTGGGGGCCATGCCGCTGCGGCCGCCTTCCTCGAACGCGCGACCGAACTGACCGCGGACCCGGCCCGACGCGCGACGCTGGCCCTGGCCGCCGCGCACTCCCGGTTCGCCGCGGGAGCCCCGGCCCTGGTCCCGGATCTGCTGGCCGCGGCCGACCTGGGCCCCCTGGATGCGCGGCAACAGGCCGACGTGCAGCGCCTGCGGGCCAAGGCCGCGTTCGCGCTCAACCCTGGCCGTCAGGCAGGTCCGCCGTTGCTCGAAGCCGCCCGCCGCCTGGAAACGCTGGATCCCGTGGCTGCCCGGGCGACCTACCTCTCGGCGCTGGGCGCGGCCGTGCACTCCGGCCGCCTCGGCGACGGCGACCTGCGCCGGGCCGCCGAGGCCGCCCGCGCGCTCGCGCCCGGCCAGGACGCCCCGGGCCTGCTCCTGGCCGGTCTGACGGCATGGAGCCTGGACGGGTACGCGCGGTCGGTGCCGATCCTGAGCCGGGCGCTGGAGGCACTGACCGCGAACGAGGATCCGCACCTGCTGTGGCTGGCCGCACCGGTCGCGCACGAGGTGTGGCAGGACGCGGCCTGGCTCAGGCTCACCGAGCAGGCAGTCGCGTCCTCCCGGGGCACCGCGGCGCTGTCGGTGCTGCCCGTCGCGTTGGCGTTCCGCGCCGGCGCCCTGGTGCACGCGGGACGTTTCGCGGACGCGTCGGACCTGCTCGACGAGGCCGACGGGCTGGAACGCGCGACGGGCCTGGCGGCCGGCCCGTCGGCCGCGCTCGCCCTGGCTGCCTACCGCGGCCAGGAGCTTGCGGCACTGGAGTTGATCGAGGCCACGGTCAAGGACGCCGACGCCCGCGGCGAGGGCCGACTCCTCGGCATGGCCGGCTATGCCAAGGCGGCCCTGTGCAACGGGCTGTGCCACTATCCGACGGCGCTGTCGGCCGCGCGGCAGGCCGCCGAGTACGAAGATCTCGCCGTGTTCCACTGGACTCTCGGTGAGCTGGTCGAGGCGGCGGCGCGCGCCGGGGAGCCGGCGGCGGCCGCCGAGGCACGCGAGCGCCTCGGCGAGCGCACCGCGGCCGCGGGGACGAACTGGGCGCTCGGCGCCCAGGCGCTGGCCGACGCGCTCGCCGGCCCGGCACGGCAGGCGGAGGAGCGCTACCGCGAGGCCATCGAGCGGCTCTCCGCCACCGACCTCGCACTGCCGCTGGCCCGGGCGCGCCTGTTGTTCGGCGAATGGCTGCGCCGGCAGAACCGACTGGTCGACGCCCGCACGCACCTGCGGCCCGCCCACGACGCGTTCACCACGATGGGCGCGGAGGGCTTCGCCGACCGGGCCGGCCGGGAACTGGCCGCGACAGGAGAGACCGTCCGCGGGCGCACCGCGGGAGCACGCGACGATTTCACCCCCCAGGAGGCCCAGATCGCCCGCCTGGCCGGAGCGGGTCGCACCAACCCCGAGATCGGCGCCGCGATGTTCCTCAGCCCCCGCACCGTCGAATGGCACCTGCGCAAGATCTACATGAAGCTGGGCATCGGGTCACGCCGCGAGCTCGCCGCGGCGTTGCGCGAGCGCTAGGGGACCGGGGATCCTGCCAGGGTCTTTCCCTGGGGTCTACGGGCGGGTGGTCGAGAACAGTTGGACCCATGTCCAACCTGTTCCGCATCTACCTTGTCCGTGGCCTCGTCGCGATCGCCTGGGCGGTGGCGTTCTCGACCGCGCACGAGTCCCTTTCCGCCACGTCGGTCGTCCTGCTCGTCGCGTACCCGTTGATCGATGTCGTGGCCACCCTGCTCGATACCCGACAGACTTCGGGCAGCCCGGCGCGAACGTTGCAGGTGTTCAACACCGGGCTCAGCGCCGCGGCCGCCGTCGGCCTGGGCGTCGCCGCGATCAGTGGCATCGGGGCGGTCCTGGCCACGTTCGGCGTGTGGGCCGTCGTCTCCGGTGCGGCGCAGTTCACGGTCGCGCTGCGCCGCCGCGCCGAGCTGGGTCGGCAGTGGCCGTCGCTGACCGCCGGCGCCCTGTCCGTGATCGCGGGCGCGACCTATCTCGTGCAGGCCGCGGACGCGCATCCGAGCCTCCAGGCCCTGATCACCTACACCGCCGCCGGCGGCACGTTCTTCGTCCTGCAAGCGGCCGGGCTGGCCTGGCGGCAGCGTCGGATGCGCTCGCGGGCCCTGTCCGCGCGAAGCTGACCTCACCCTTCGGCGAGGATCTGGGACATCGTGTCGACGAACCGGTCCGGCTGCTCGAACATGGGCCGGTGGCCTGAAGTGTCGAAGACGAACAGCCGTTTGCGTGGTGCGTCGAGCAGTGCGTACCACTGCGCGAACGGCTCGGCCAGGCCGCGCATCTCGTGGGCGCCCTGGACGAAGTACGCGGGCACCGCCAGCCGCGGGACGTCCTCGCGCAGATCGACGCTCTGCATGGACGGGTACTGCGTATGCCAGGTGTCCATCATGGAGTTGAGTGTGTGGACGCGGGCCAGCAACGAGTACTCGGCGGCGTTGACGTCGTCGATCGAGCCGCCCGAGCCCTCGTACACCGCGCCGGTGTTGGCCACGATCGGTTCGTAGGAGTAGAAGTCCTGGTACGGCGGCGGGCCTCGGTCGACCAGCTTCTGCTCCAACCCCTCGTTCCGCGTGCTGCGCGCCCAGGCCAGGATGTCGTCGTAGCAGATGCGGTCGCTCTCCGGCAGGTCGACGGCCTGACCCGTGCCGATGTACGCCCGGTACAGCTCCGGGTGCCGGGCCGCGGCGAGGGCGCCGAGCAGTGAGCCGCCCGAGTGCGCCAGCAGGAAGATCCGGTCCTGGTGGAACCGGGTACGCAGGTAGTTGGTGACCGCGAGCGTGTCGGCCACGCCGGTCTCCGTGCTCACCGGCGGGCTCCCGTCGAGTGCACCGTAGGATCCGCCGCCGCCGCGCCGGTCGAGGGTGGCGACCACGAACTGCCGTTCGAGCCCGCCCAGGCGCCGCCGCATGGAACCCATCTCCATGGCGCCCGGCGACCCCGGCACGAAGAGCAGCACCGGCGCGGTCACGTCGTGTCCGCGGATCAGCACGCTCAGGTGGTACGCGCCGGCGTCGACGGTGGCGAGCTCCGCGACGCTGCCGGGCAGGCGACTGCCGTCCTCGCCCACGATCGGCGCGGTGCGGGCGGGAATCGCGACCGCCACCGCGACCAGTGCGACGACGGCAGCCAGGAGCGCGACGGCGGTGTGCCGCAGCCGCCCGGTGAGTCCCGCACCGTACGCGGCTCCGACGATCATCGGCAGCACCGTCAGCAGGCCGTGCACGCCCCGGCCGGCGACCAGCGCGACCAGGCCGAACGCGCTGAGGTGGGGAGCGTCGACCGACGGCCCGCTGACGGGCAGGCGGGTCAGTTCCACGGCGGCCATGAAGGCGACCGGCGCGACCAGCATCGCCCAGCGTGAGCGGGTCGCCCTCCCCACGACCACGCCGACGGCCGCGCTCAGCGCGATCGACCACAGCGCCTGCGCCGGCGTCAGCGGCCCGCGCGGCGTCCACAAGGCGGCACCGACACCCCAGCCGATGGGCGCCGCGAGGACGATCCAGGGGTTCATGCGTCTCATGGGTTCCGAGCATGGGTGGGCGCCGGCGCGGGCACATCGGACAGAGGATCTGGTCGGACCCACGACTTTGGTAGGGGGACGGCGTCGATCCCTGACCCGTACGCTCGGCGCATGTCCGGTCTGCTCTTCGAGTTGCTCGTGCCGGGCAGCCCCGGATCCGCGAGCCGGGACCGGCTCGCCGACGGGATCGCGATCGGCTGCGCGCTGGCGTACGGAGGCCTGATGGTCTCGATCGGCGACGCCACCCGGCCGGGTGCCCCCGTGCCGTTGCCGGTCGACGTCGCGATCGGTGTCGTCGCCGCCTTCGGCCTGCTGGCCCGGCGACGTCGGCCGGTCGCTGTCGCCGCCGCGGTCATCCCGTTGACGGCGGTGTCGGTGCTGGCCACCGGCGCGGCCGTCGTCGCGCTGTTCACGGTCGCCGTGCACCGCCGGGCCAGGATCGCGTTCCTGCTCGGCGCGGCGTACGTCGCCGTCGTGGCCGTGTACTTCGTGCTGCACGACCGGCCGAGCTTCCCGCTCTGGGTGGACCTGGTCGCCCGCGCCGGACCGGCCTCGGCGGCCATCGGATGGGGTCTGTTCGTCGGGTCGCTGCGGGAGCGGGCGGCGCGCGTCGAGGCCGACCAGCGGCTACGGGTCGAGCAGGCCCGGCTGACCGAACGCGCCCGCATCGCGCGGGAGATGCACGACGTGCTCGCGCATCGGTTGTCGCTGGTCAGCCTGCACGCCGGTGCGCTGGAGGTGCGCACCGACGCCCGCCCGGAGGAGATCGCCCTGGCGGCCGGCGCGATCCGCGGCAGTGTCCACGACGCCCTCCAGGAGCTGCGTACGGTCATCGGGGTCCTGCGTGAGGGCGCGGCGGGCCGGCCCGAGCCGCCGCAACCGGGCTTCGCCGACCTGCCCGAGCTGGTCGACGGCGCGCGGGCGACCGGGATGACGGTCGGCTACACCTGCCGCGTGCCGGAGCGCGGGCCGTCGGTGGTCCTTGGCCGCACGGTCTACCGGGTCGTCCAGGAGGGCCTGACGAACGCCCGCAAGCATGCGCCCGGCGAGCCGGTGGAGGTGCTGCTCGACTGTGCCGCCGATGCGGAACTGCGGGTGCGGATCACGAACCCCGCCGGTCCAGTTTCGCCGCCGGGCGGTGCGGGGATGGGCCTGATCGGGGTCGGCGAGCGGGTCGCGTTGGTCGGCGGCCGGGTCGAGCACGGCCCGTCCGCTGGCGGCTTCCGCCTCGAGGCGTGGCTGCCGTGGACGTGAGCCGCAGGCGTCCGGGTCCGATCCGGCTCGCGATCGTCGACGACGACCCGCTCGTGCGGACCGGTCTGCGGATCCTGATGGGCGGGTCACCGGACATCGCGCTGGTGGCGGAGGCCAAGGACGGCACGGAGGTCGACGCCATGGTCGACGCGCACTGGCCCGACGTCGTGCTGATGGACATCCGAATGCCCAAAGTAGACGGACTCGTCGCCACGCAACGGCTGCGGTCGCGGCCGTCGCCCCCACAGGTGATCGTCCTGACCACGTTCAACGCCGACGAGCACGTGCTGGACGCGCTGCGGGCCGGCGCGAGCGGCTTCCTGCTCAAGGACACGCCACCCCTGGAGATCATCGCCGCGGTCCGCACGGTCGCCGCCGGCTCGGCAACACTGTCGCCGGCAGTGATCCGCCAGCTCATCGACCACGTCGCCGACCCGATCGCCGGCCCACGCCGCGACGCCGCCAGGGCCCGGCTGGCCACGCTCACCGATCGCGAACGCGAGGTGGCGGTGGGGCTGAGCCGGGGCTGGTCGAACGCCGAGATCGGCACGGAGCTGTCGATGAGCGTACCCACGGTGAAGGGACACGTCTCCCGGCTGCTCGCCAAGCTCGACCTGAACAACCGGGTCCAGGTGGCGTTGCTGGTGCACGACGCCGAGCTTCTATAGCTCCGGGGCGGGGTGCAGGTCGCGGAGCGTGAACGCCTCGGGCGACGGGCCGTTGCGGCGCAGCAGATCCAGCCGTTTGCCGGCCTCGTCGATGGTCGGCAGGGTGTCGGCGGGGATCCACCACAGCACCAGGTGATGGTCGCCTAGCGGGACGAACCAGTCGCGCCGCCGGCGCATCGGCTCCAGGTGCGCGCTCCGGTAGAGGAAGGCGCGCAGCGACTCGACCGACTCCCACACGGTCAGGTTCACGATGACGTCGGCGGCGAAGGGCCGCAGCGCGGTCGCGTCGCCGGAGTCGTCCCGCAGGCGCCAGACGTAGCCGGGTGTGCGCTCGGCGAGGCCGTTGACCTCGGGCAGCAGGGCGACGAAATCGGCGAGCGCGGGACTGTCGATTGGGGAGCGCAGCCGGGCGATGTTCAGTTCCGCGAGGTGATGAACGGCCATGCGGCGAGCGTACCGTCTATGTCAACGCTCGTTGTTTTTAGAATCGATCACGACGCAGCACCCGGTCGGACCCGGATCGAGCCGCACGTGCCCGCCGACCAGCCCGTCGAGCAGCGCCAGGTTCATCCCACAGACCAGACCGGGGTGCGTCTCGGCGATGGCGTGGAACGGGCAGTTGCGCAGCCGGATCGTGCGATCGGCGTCTTCGAACGGCTCGTAGCCCAGCGCCTCCAGACTCGGGATGACCTCGCCGCCGGCGAGCTTCGCACCCTGCTCGCGGGCCGCCGCGTAGGCCGCCGGCTCGATGCCGGCCCGATCGACCGCACTGGCCAGCACGTCGGCCAGCAGCCGATAGTCGCGCGGCGGCAACGTCACCGCGTGCTCGGCGGCCGACCGGCGGTAGAGCTTGGCCGGCCGTCCCGCCCCGGGACCGCCGCTGCGCGCGGCGTTGGCGGTGTCCAGCAGCCCGGCCTCGGCGAGCTTGTCGAGATGGAACGCCGCGAGAGTACGGCCGATCCCGACGGCCTCGGCCACCTCGTTGCGGCTCACCGCCGCGGCCCGCGAGACGACGAACTCGTAGACCGCGCGGCGCACGGGCTCCCGCAGCGCTCCGATGGCCTCCAGCGACATGCCGTCGACGCTAACGTGCGGCCCTGATCGCCCGGACGCCGAGCGTCGCCGCGGCCACCGCACCGAGCAGGAGCAGGCCGAGGTACGGGTCGACGAGCTCGATGCGGCTCTCGGCGAGCTGGGTCGCGGGCGGCAGCGAAAGCGGGACGAGCGCGGGGATGAGCTCGGGCGCGCCGACGGTCGCGACGACGTCGACCAGCATGACGATGCCGAGCGACGAAACGGTCGCGGTCAACAGCCCGGCGAGCACCGCGGCGCGGTCGCCGTGACGGTGCTGGACGAGTGCGGCGGCACCGACTGAGCCGAGCGCGACCACCAGCACCGCGGGCCCGACGCCGGCAGGCACCGGCGGCGCGACGACCACCAGCAGCGCCGCGACGGCGATCGTGGCCAGCCCGGCGGCAGCGGCGGTGAGCAGCACCCGCCCGCCGGCCGCGCAGCGGGGGGACGTCACGGCGACGAACCCGAACAGGTAGGACGCGAGCAGCAACGCGAGGATCCAGCCGCCTTCGCGCAGTTTCCGGCCGGGGTCGCCGGACGACGCGATCCCGGCCGCGACGGCCGCGGTGGCACCGACCGCGACCAGGCAGCAGCCGAGCCGCACCAGCCGCGCCACCGTCCGTCCCTCACCGGTGTGCGGCCACAGGGGTCTGGTCACGGCGCAAACCTTAGCCACTTTGAGTGATCCAGGGAACGCCAACTGAGGTGTGTGTCAGGTAGTGAGCCGGTTGTGGTCGAGCCGTTTCCGGCCCATTCGGTCGACCACGGGAGGAAGCTGGAAATTGGCCTCGACCACACAAGGGGGAAGCCATGTACGCGCGTTCTTCCACTTTCATTGCCCGGACGTCGTCGATCGACCGTGGCGTCGCGTTTCTCGACGGTGAGTTGATGACCGACCTTCTCGACATCGACGGCTGTGTCGGGCTGTCTCTTCTGGTCGACCGGGACACCGGTCGCTGCGTGGCCACCTCCTCATGGGAGACCCAGAAGGCCATGCGGGCCAGCGAAGGGAAGGTGCCGGCACTGCGGAAGCGCATGGCGGACGCCTTCGGCGCGACGGACCTGACGAACGACGAGTGGGAGGTCGCGGTCATGCATCGCCTCCACCGTGCTCCCGTCGGCGCCTTCGCGCGCATCAGCCATCTGCGGGGTGCGCCGCGTTCCGACCAGCCGACTCAGATCTTCACGTCCAACCTGCCGATCTTCGAGGGGTTCTCCGGATTCTGCAGCGCGAGCCTGTTGCTGAATCGCGACTCCGGCCGGATCGTCTCGAACGTGATCTTCGATAGTGCCGAGGCGCTGGCCTCGGCCGGTGAGCGATCCACCCAGCTGCGCACCAAGGCCGCGAACACGATGGACGCTCAGATCATCGAGGTGGCCGAGTTCGAGCTCGCGCTCGCGCACCTGCGGGTGCCCGAACACGTCTAAGCGTCACCCGAACAGCGGACTTGGCACCGCGACGCGGTATCAGGCGGCCCCGCTCTCGTCTCCTGCTTTGTGAGCGACAAAGGAGCGAGAGAGATGAGCGCTGTCGACGGCGCCGCCCTGCGGCGTCTGCTGGTCTTCGCCGCAGCCCTGGCGGCGTTGCTCGCCTTGGCGGGCTCGGGGTCGTCGTCGCTGACCATCCAGGTGCTGTTCACGATCTTTGTCATCGCCGCGACGATCTGGGTGCGGGGTCAGTACCTCGACAGCCTCGACGACAGGCAGTGGCTGGTCACCTGGAAGATCGGGCTCGCGCTGGCGCTGGTCGGCGCCGCGATGATCCTCTCCTACGTGTTCTGGCCGATGCGCGGCGTGGCGCTGGCCGGCGCCATCGTCGTCTACTTCGTGGCCGGATCCGGGATCACCTGGCTGCGCCAGGGCATGAGGTCCGACAGCAGGCGCCTGATCCTGGGCCTGTCGTTCACGGGCGCGGGCGCCGTGCTGGCGATCGCCGGGCTGTCCCTGCTCGGCCGGTCCACCGGTCAGGTGGCGGTGTACGCGGAGCTAGCCTTCCTCGGCCTGGCCTTCTTCGCGCTGCTTCCCGTGGGTGTAGCCCTGCTGTCCGAGGTGGTCATCCGTCGGCTGTGCGCGTCGGGACACCGGCTGCGGCTATGGACGGGCCTCGGCGGAGGCGCGCTCCTGCTGGTCTCGGCCGGCCTGCTGTTCGCGTACACCCGATCGCCCTGGTTGCTCGGCGTGATCGTCGTCGCCGCGCTGTTGATGGTCGCGCTCGTGTCGACCACCCAGGCCGACGTCGCGTTCGTCCTGGGCGTCATCGCGCTGCTCGGTGTGACCCCGACGCCCGAAGACCTGCCGACCGCACTCGAACCTGACCGCACGGCCTCGTCGCTGCTGGTGGCCATCGGTGACTCGTACATGTCGGGGGAGGGCGCGTCGAGGTACTACGAGGGCACCGATGTCGGCGGCGACAACCAGTGCCGGCGTTCGCCGTCCGCCTGGGCGGCGATGGCGGGCCAGCAACCACCGTTCGGGAGGCTGGAGTTCCTCGCGTGCTCCGGGGCACGGACGTGGAACGTCCAGTCCGCCACCCGACCGGTGCGACCCGAGGCTCCCTTGCCCGCCGCGGCCACCGGTGAAGCGGCGACCCAACTCGACCTCCACACGCGGGACTACGCCGACGCCGCGTCCGCGCCGGCAATGGTGGTCGTCAGCGTCGGCGGCAACGACGCCGGCTTCTCGACGATCGGCCTGATGTGCCTTGCGCCCGGGAACTGCGGCGACCAGGCCCACCTGTGGACCGACTCGCTGCCGCAGGTCAAGCTCGCGCTGCGGGACACGTACCAGCACCTCAGCGACGTGTTCCCGCGTACGCCGGTCGTGGTCGTCCCGTACCCGGACCCGATCCACCTCACCGGCACGTGCGACGACGTCGCGCTGAGCATCGGCGAGCGCCGCTTCCTGCACGAGTACGTGACCGGCGGGCTCAACCGGGTCCTGGCGGAGACGGCGGCCGAGTTCGGCTTCTACTACCTCGCGGACATGGAATCAGCCCTGGAGACCGCTCACCTGCAACTGTGCGACGAGCTCAACGGCGGGCGGCCCGGCCTGCACTTCATCGGCGTGCGGTCCGTCGCCGGCGTCGCCGAGCAGCGCTTCAACCCGAAGAACTGGTCGCACAGCAGCCTGCACCCGAACGAGCGGGGCCACGCCGCGATGCTGCGCACCTTCCAGACCTGGCTGCCCGACCTGGACACCATGCCGATCCGCACCACGTCGGTGGGCCGGTACGACAGCAGGCGCGCCGCGCCCGCCGCCGTGCAGGGGGCACCGCAGTGTGACCTGCTCGACACCACGACGGCGGGTTGCCGCACGCAGGGCATGCGGTGGGCGAAGGGTCAGGTGCGCGAGACACTGTGGACGTACGGGTGGCTGAGCCTGTTCCCGCTCGCCGGGACCTGGGCGGCCGCGGTCGCGTTCTTCGCCTGGCAGCGCCGGAGGCTCGTCACGCAATCCGGGCGATGAGGGTCGCAAGGCCCGCCAGCCCCGGGGCCGCGAGGATCTCGCCGCCGATGCGCTCGGCCGCCTTGCGGTAGTCCGGTTGGGCCAGGACCGTCCGGACGGCGGTGCCGACCGCCTCCGACGTCGGGGTGTCGGTCTTGAGGTTGATGCCGACGCCCGACCAGGCCACGCGGGCGGTGACCTCGATCTTGTCCTCCGTGGTGCCGGCCACGACCAGCGGGACGCCGTGCCGGAGGGCGAAGTGCACCCCGCCGTAGCCGCCGTTGGTCACCATCACGTCGGTCAGCGGGAGCAGGAGGTCGTACGGCAGGTAGGAGGCGACCCGCACGTTGTCCGGCAGCGGTCCCTCGAGCGTCTCCGCGGGCCGGCCGCCCGTGCTGACGACCACGAGCACGTCGTCACCGGCCAGCGCGTCGATCGTCGGACGGATCAGCGCCGTGTGGTCCTGGTTGGCGATGGTGCCCTGGGTGACGTGTACGACCGGGCGACCGGAGGACAGCTCGCCCCACCACGGCGGCAGGGGCTGGTCGCCGGCGCCACCGCGGCTGACCGGGCCGACGAAGTGCACGAGGCCGTCGCGGTCCGGGCGCGGATACTCGAAGCCCGGCACCGTGAACTGGACCACCGCGTCCGTCCATGATGGCCAGTCCAGCACGAAGCCCGGCAGGCGATGGCCCGTCGCGGACTGGTGCACCCGCTGTGCGTAGCGCTGGACGCTCCCGAAGACGACCTTCTCCACCGCGACGTTGAGCATCCCGTTGCGCAGCCGACCGATCGGGCCGGGCATGGGATGCAGACCGAGCCCGAACGGCGCGGCGTGCCGGCTCTTCAGGCTCAGCGGGACGATCCCGAGGCAGACCAGCGTCGGCCGGCTGGCCCGGGGGCGTCGGGCCAGGGCCGCGGCGCCGATGAACAGCATCTCGGCCAGCACCGCGTCGGTGGGCTCGGCCGCGAGCGCCGCGTCGACGGCGGCGATCTGGTCGGGCATCGGGCGCAGGAACACCTCGCGCAGGTCGTACCGCAGCCGGTCGAGGCCCTGGTGGTTCGTGCGGTCCGGGAACTCCCGGTCCAGCGCGGTGTCGTCGAAGTCGGCGCCCGCCGGCAGCGGCAGGAACTCGGCGCCGGTGCCTTCGACGGCGGCGCGGTAGCGGGCGCCGGTCAGGAAACGCACCCGGTGGCCGGTCGCGACCAGGTGGCTCGCCACGCTGAGTAGCGGGGACACATGTCCGTGCACGGGGGCGCTGCAGAGCAGGACCGACGACATCGACGTTCTCCTCAGGTAACATTCGGTGTTGTCACGAAGGATTCACTACGGCCCGACTGGATTCAATTGAAATCCGAAACCCGACAGCCGCGCACCTACCGCTCACCGTTGCGCAGCCGGCAGGCCGCCGAGACCCGCGACCGGATCCTGGACGCGGCGGCCGCCCGCTTCGCCGCCGACGGCTACGGACGCACGACGCTGGCCGCGATCGCCGAGCAGGCCGGTGTTTCCGTGGAGACCGTCCAGGCCAACGGACCCAAGCGGGCGCTGCTCGTGGCGTCGTTCGAGCGGGCGTTCACCGGTGACGAGGGCGCACACCAGATCGCCGAGCGCGAGGTCGGCCAGCAGATCCTCGCCGCACCGGATCTGGCCACGATGCGCGCCGGCATCATCGGGTTCGTGGCCGCGGCCAACGAGCGGACGGCGGCGCTCTGGCGCGCGTACGCGTCGGCCGCGGACAGCGACCCCGAGGTGATGGCCACCCTCGACGACATGTACGCCCGACGCCGGACCGACCTCGCCGCCGCCGTTGCCGGCCTGGTCGCACGGGGCGCACCGATCGCCGACCCCGCCCGCGCGGCCGACGCGCTCTCCTTCCTCCTGTCGCCGGAGGGCTACGAGCAACTGGTGCTGCGTGCCGGCTGGTCGCGCGAGGCGTACGCGGCCTGGCTCGACGAAGCGGTCGCCGCGCTGCGCTGACCCTAAACCGGACAAAACTCCTCCCGCGCGGCTGTCACGAATCGGCTCGCCATCCGGTCCCTCTTGAAGAGGACTTGGTCATCCAGACCACGGAGGCGAGCGAATCATGATGGGGCTGGTGCAGGACGCGACCCTTGGCGACGCGTTGGCGGCGTTCGCCGTGGTCCGGCCACGGCTGTTCGGTATCGCCTACCGGATGCTGGGTAGCGTCGCGGACGCGGAGGACGTCGTCCACGACGCCTGGCTCCGGTGGCAACAGACCGATCGGGCGGCGGTACGGGATCCGGAAGGGTTCCTGATCACCACCACGGCCCGACTGGCGGTCAACGCGGCGACCTCGGCCCGCGCCCGGCGGGAGGTCTACTCCGGGCCGTGGCTGCCCGAGCCCGTCGACACCTCCACCGACCCGGTCGCCCGGGCCGAGCGCGACGAGTCGGTCGAGCTCGCGGTGCTGCTCCTGCTGGAACGCCTCAGCCCGGCCGAGCGGGCGGTGTACGTGCTGCGCGAGGCGTTCGACTATCCCTTCCGGCGCATCGGCGAGGTGCTCGACACCAGCGAGGCCAACGCGAGGCAGCTCGCCCGGCGCGCCCGCACACATTTGGACCAGGAGCGACACGATCCCGTGCCGCGCGCGGACCACGTGCGCCTCCTGCGGTCGTTCCTCGCCGCCGCGCGGGCCGGCGACCTCCATCAGCTCGAGGACCTGCTGGCCGACTCTGCGGTGTCCTATGCCGACGGTGGCGGCACCGTCCGGGCGGCTCCCATGCCGATCGTCGGACGCGAGAACGTCGCGCGGTACATCGTGGGGCTGATGGCCAAGTTCGGACGTGACCTCGAACTCGAGATCGTCGAGGCCAACGGCGGACCCGCGGTTCTCGCCTCCCGCGACGGCGCGGCGGTCGCGCTGTTCACGCTCGACGCCTCGGCCGCCGGGATCGAGCAGATCCAGATAGTCCTCAATCCCACCAAGCTCGGCCAGTTCAAGCCGACCGTTCATGGAAAGTCAGATCAAACATGAAAATGGGCAACAACGAGATCGAGGTCCTGGACACCGCGTCGCCGCCCGCGCTGCCGGCCGGCTCGCACGTGATGACCGCGACGATCGCACTGCCGCCGGGCGACCCCGGTTCGCCGCCGCACCGCCATTCGGGTCCGGTGTTCGGCTACATGCTCGAAGGCGAGATGATCTTCGAGCTGGAGGGTGAGCCCGAACGCGTGATCAAGGCCGGAGAGGCGTTCTGGGAGCCGGGCGGGGACGTCATCCACTACCAGGCCGCCAACAACCTGGCCGACCGGCCGAGCAAGTTCGTCGTCGTCATGGTGTGCGCGCCCGACCAGCAGATGCTGGTGCTGGTCAGCCCAGAAGAGCTCGACGCGCGCAAGGACCGCCGAGCCCCGCGACCGGGAGCCTGATCATGCGAATTCTGCTCGCCGGTTCCACCGGCGTCATCGGCCGCCGGCTCGCGGCGTTGCTGACCGCGCGTGGGCACGAGGTCATCGGACTGGCCCGCAACGGCCCGGTCCCCGTCGACGTGCTCGACCGCGACGCCGTGATCTCCGCTGTCCGCGCCGCCCGACCCGACGTGGTGATGCACCAGCTCACCACACTGAGCACGGGCGATCTCGCGGCCAACGCCCGGCTGCGCCGGATCGGGACCCGCAACCTGGTCGACGCCGCGCTCGCCGCCGACGTACGCCGCATCGTGGCGCAGAGCATCGCGTGGGGCTACGCCGCCGGCGACGAGCCCGCGACCGAAGAGACCCCGCTCGACGTCGACGCCCCCGACCCGCGGCATACCAGTGTTGGCGGCGTCACCGCGCTCGAGTCGGCCGTCGCGGAGCTGCCCGAGTGGGTCGTGCTGCGCTACGGCACGCTCTACGGGCCGCAGACCTGGTACGCCCGCGGCGGCCGGATGGCCGAGCTTGCCGCCGCGGGCGCGATCCCCGCCGACGCCAACGTGAGCAGCCTGCTGCACGTCGACGACGCCGTCGTCGCGGCGGCCGCCGCGCTGCGGTGGCCTACCGGCGTGGTCAACGTCTGCGACGACGAACCCGCCCCGGCCGCGCAGTGGGTCCCCGAGTTCTGCGCGGCGGTGGGTGCGCCGCCGCCCCCGGTCGGCGCCGGCGAGCGCAACTGCTGGGCCCGCGGGGCGAGCAACCGCTACGCCCGCGAAGACCTCGGCTGGTTCCCGGCCTATCCGTCCTGGCGAGCGGGCTTCGCCACCCTGTAGCGAGGAGGAGTCATGGCAGACCGACTGGCCGCGATGAGCGACGACTACGGCCGCTTCGGGATCTCGCCCGAGGTGGTGGAGGAGTGGGAGGACGGCGCTCGCACCGACGGCAGCGCCGGGTCGTACGAGTGGTGGTACTTCGACGCCCACCTCGACGACGGTGCCAAGGTCGTCGTTGTCTTCATGAACAAGGACCTCGGCGCGGCCACCGCCCCGCTGTCACCGCAACTGCGGCTCAACCTGGAACTGCCCGATGGCACGGCGTACGACCACGCGGTCGCCATCCCGGCGGGGCAGTGGTCGGCCGCGAGCGGGCGCACGGACGTGCGGATGGGGCCGGGCAACCGGTTCGCGGGCGACAACCTGCGCGAGTACCGCATAGAGGCGACCGTGGGCGACGTCCGCGTCGACCTCACGCTGACCTCGCAGGTGCCACCGTGGCGTCCGGCCACCGGGCACATGCTCTTCGGCCCGGACGACCTCCAGTTCAACTGGTTGCCCGCCGTGCCGCAGGGAGCCGTGCGCGGCTCGTACACGGTCGGTGGGGCGCGGCACGAGACCACCGGTGTCGGCTACCACGACCACAACTGGGGCACGATCGGCCTCCAGAAGATCATCCACGACTGGTACTGGGGGCGCGGGCAGGCCGGGCCGTACACGGTGATCGCGTCCTTCATCACCAGCGTCGAGAAGTACGACTTCGCCGAGATCCCCATCTTCATGCTGGCCCGCGACGGACGCATCATCGGCGACGACCCGGCGAAGATGTCGTTCGAGCGGCAGGGCGTCTACACCGACCCGAAGACCGGCAAGCCCGTCGCCGGAGTGGTTCGATACACCTATGTGGATGGTGACGACACCTACGTGGTGACCTTCGACCGCGGACGGGACCTGGTCCGTAACCCGCTGACCAAGGACCTGCCCTGGCTCAAGCGGGCCGCGGCCCGGCTGGTCCGGTTCGACGGCGCCTACCTGCGCTTCGCTGGTGAACTCACGATCGAGCACCGTTGCCGCGAAGAGACGGTCGATCAGTTCACGGAGGAAGCGATCTGGGAGCTCATGTACTTCGGGCACGCCCGCCCCGCCTAGATCAGCGGCGGTTGGCCTCGCGGTAGTCGGCCAGGCTGACGGTCACGTCCTCGTCGTCCGGGCCGAGGTGGCGCCGCTGGTCGTCGATCAGGTCCGCGAGCAGCAGCGCCGCCTCGCGCGTGCTGCCGCCGCGCGCGAGGTATACGGCGTGCAGGTGGCGGGAGCGAAACGTCTCACGGTGGTATTCGCCGATGACCCGCTCGCGTGCGGTGATCGCCTCGGACAGCAGCGCCACGGCGCCGAAGAGGTCACCGGTCTCGCCGGTCCACCGGGCGATGTCGTGGCCGGCGGCCAGGGTCAGCGGATCGTCCACTCCGGACAGCAGGACGAGTGTGTTGCGTACCCGCTTCAGTTTTTCGATCGCCAGTGTCGGATTGCCGGCCTGCCCGTACCATCTGGCGCTCGCCCATTCGCTGGCGGTCGTGTCGCGATGCGAGGCGCCCAGCCGCACGGCGCGGGACCGCGCGTTCGCTGCGAGAGCTTCCGCCACCTCGAGCGCGCTCATGCCATCCTGCCGACCCAGGATCCGCCACCGTTCGAACTCGGTCGCCAAGGTTTCGGGATGGTGACTGCCGATCGTGGCCGACTGGATCCGTTGGATGTCGGCGAGCTCATCCGTCACGTCCGCGCCGCTCCCGCGATCGCGACACAATGCCAGGACACGTCGGGTGACCAGCGTGTCCGGGTGGTCCGCGCCCAGCACCTCGGACTGGACGGCCACGACTTCGGACAGGTCGGTCTCGACCGGCCGCAGATCGCCGGCCCGCGGTGCCGCGCAGGACCAACGGCCGTGAAGCTGACGGGCGAGCAGGGCATCCGGATGCCGTGGGCCCGCTGCCTCGGTCAGCTCAGCGACACGAACGGCAAGACCGGTGGCCGCCGCTTCGGTGTCCCCGGCGATACCCGTCCAGTGGTCCAGGTCCCGGGTCAGCAGGAGCGTCCAAGGATGGTGCTGGCGGTGCTGGCGAGCGGTGGCGTCGACGTACGCGGTCAACGCTGTGCACGCGTCCCGCGCGAGACCAAGGTCCGCTTCGTACGCCCAGATTGCGTGCTCCGACGCGATAGCTGAGGCGAGCAGGTCTCCGGATCGGGGCAACTGGCTCGCCAGTTGGGAGGCCAACTCGTATGCCCGCTGAGGGAAACCGGATCTGCCGGTCCATCGGACCAGCCCCAGCTCACTCGCCGCGGTGTCGGGGTGGTGTTGGCCGAGGACCGCCCGTCGACGCTCGGCGACCTCGGTCATCGCCTCGGCTGCGGCCAGGGCACCGCCGGCCCGCCCTGCCCACAGCGCGTGTTGATGACGCACGCTGAGCGTCGCCGGGTCGTCCTCGCCCAGCCGGCCGGCCCGCTCGGTAGCCATGGTGGCCAACCTTTCAGCGGCCGTGGCGGGATCACCGGCGAATCCGGTCCAGACGGCCCACTGGAATCTGGCGTCGTCGGCTGCTTTCGTGTCGGCCAGGCCGGCAGCCGCGAAAGCGTCGAGGATCTCGCCGAACATCGCGGCGGCGCGCGTCAGTTGGCCCTGGGCTCCAACTTCGTTGGCCAAGGCGACCCGGCGTGCCAGCGTTTCCGGGTGGTGCGGGCCGAGTGGTTCGATGATCGTCTCGCGATAGGCACGGTTGCGGGCGAGCGCCAGGTCGGCGCCAGAGTCCGTGCCGCTTCGGTGGGGCGGCGGCAGACCGCGCCGGCGGTGCGCCGTCCGCAACGCCGTGAAAAGCGAGTCGAGCGTCAACAGTGGAGTCGCGCCGTCGATGCCCTCGCGGAGCAGGCGAATCAGCTCGCCGGTGAAGGCCGTGTGAGGCTCCTCCGGAGGTGCGTGGGCGATCTCGGTGCGGCTGGTCGACGTGAGGATGTAGGTGCCCGCGATGTCGAACTGCGCGGTGAGCGCCTCGTCGCCGCCGTCCAAGGCGTCTATCGCGCGACCGGAATAGCAACAATCCATGATCAGCACCCGGGTCGCGGCCCGGGACGACAGGATCTGCCTGCGCAGCACGGTCCACGGCAGCGCGGTGAACCAGGGCAGGTTCGGTCGCGTGCCGGGCAGGGCCAGCATCAGCTCGCCCGTCTCGTCGACGAGGCCGTGGCCGACGAAGTAGATCAGCAGGACGTCGTCCGCGGCCTCAACCGCCTCCTGCAGTGCCACACCGACCGCGGCCAGGTCGTCGGGATCGGTCAGGATGCGGCAGTTGTCCGGCGTGAAGCCGCCTGCGTCCTGATCGGTGAGGGCGCTCGCCAGATCGGCCAGGTTGGTCTTGGCAGCCGGCACCGGCGTCAAGCCCGACTCCGGGGGATAGTCGGCCACGCCGATCAGCACCGCCTGCGAGACCGCCGCGTTGGGTAGCCTCATCGCCGACTCATGAGCAACTGGGCGGCTTCCGTCACGCCGTTGGACAGTGTGGGAAACACCGAGAACGTGCGGGCGACCTGGTCGACGGTCAACCGGGCCGCGATCGCCATGCTGATCGAGGTGATCAGCTCGCTGGCCCGCCGGGCGACGATGACGCCACCGACGACCGTGCCCTCGCGCTTGTCGCAGATGAGCTTGATGAAACCTTCGTCAACCTGCTGGATCTTCGCGCTCGCGTTGCCGCCCAGCGGCAACACCACCAGGCTGCGCTCCTTGAACCCCGGGTCCGCGTACGTCTCACCGACGTACGCGATCTCCGGCGAGGTCTGGACCGCGCGCGGCAGATGGGCGAGCCGCAGTGGTGTCGTCGGTGCGCTCAGCGCGTGGCGGACCGCGATCTGACCCTGGATCGCCGCGACGTTGGCCAGCGCGGGGGCGGTGCTGCACGAGCCCGCGGCGTAGATCCCGCGCGCGGTGGTCTGCGCGAATCCGTCCACCTTGATGTGTCCCGAGGCTGTCAGCTCGACCCGCGCCGCGCTGAGCCCAAGACCGCGCGCGTTGGCGACCAGACCCGCCGCGACCAGGACGCGGTCGCCGTCGACCTCGGTGCCGTCGGCGAGCACCACGCGCGCACCGTGCTCGCCCGCCACGACCCGCTCCATCGGGGTGCCCTGCACGATCGTCAGGCCGCGGGCGTGCAGGGTGTCCTCGATCAGCCGAACGGCATCGGGGTCGATACCGGGCAAGATCCGGTCATTCGCGATCAGCGTCACCTGTACGCCCATGGCCAGGTACGCGTGCGCGAGCTCGACGCCCGAGACGCCGGCGCCGACCACGACCAGGTGGTTCGGCAGCTCGGGCAGGTCGTAGAGGTCGCGATAGGTCAGGATCCGCTCGCCGTCCGGCTCGGCCATCGGCAACACCCGGGGCCGGGAACCGGTGGCGACCAGGATGACATCGGCCGGGAACTGTTCGTCATCATCCGTCACCACGGCATGACTCGTCTCGCCGCGGACGATCTTGGCCCGACCGTTGACCACCCTGACGTTCGCCTTGTGGAGAACCGTCGACATGTCGGCGGACTGGGCGCCGGCCAGGAGCTTGACACGAGAGTGCAATGCCGCCGCGTCGACGGTGACGTCCAGCCCTCCGCTGTGCACACCGTGCGCCTCAGTGTCCCGATATCCGGAAACCACCTCCGCCGACGCCAGCAGCGTCCGCGACGGCACGCAGTCCGCCAACGTTGTCGCGCCGCCGACGGCGTCCATCTCCACCACGGTCACGTCCGCGCCGAGCTGCGCCCCCACCAGCGCGCCCTGGTAGCCGGCGAGTCCGCCGCCCAGGATGACCAGCCGGGTCATGCGGGATCGGAGTCAGGACCGCCGTCGGGTGAAGGCGCGGAGAGCGCCCGGCTCAACCGCTCGGCCTCGATCGCGAGCGCCGAGGCGTCGACCGGTCGCAGCCGCTTCGCCGAGATCTCACAGGTCGCCCCGGACTCCGCGGTGACCTTGATGGTGACATCGGAGTGCCGGTTGCGGAGCCACGTCACCAGCGCCACGGTGAACGCCCCGAGGCCACCGGGCCCGACGATCACGGCGATGTCGGTGATCGTGCCGAGCTGCCCTTCCACCGGCGCCCTATGCCGCAGCGTGACACGGCCACGCAGGCTCTCGACATCGGCGAGCCAGGATCTGGCGCTCAGCAGGTCGTCGGGGTCTCCGTCAGCGAGCGCGATGAGGTACACGCTTCCCAAGATGCCGGGTGTGCGGTCCGGCCGCGTCCCCCGTACGGATGGTGTCACCAGATCACGACCGCCAGCGCGCCGCTGGCAACCACGGTGGCCGCCCAGGCGACCGAGAGTCGCAACGCCGGAGGCGCGGAGGCGACCGGCGGCGTCACCGGCGGTGCGGCGGGGGCGACGGCGGCATCGAGGGGAATGTTGCGATGCCAGAAGAGTGCGAGCCGCTGCCAGAGCTCGGGCGTCTCCGAATCGGTGTTTCCGATCTGGCGGAGCAGGTCGCGTCGATAGAGGTCGAAGGTCGTGGCGGTGTAGACGGCGTACGTCCGGGCGTTGGCGACCGCCGCCCGATACGCCGTCCACGCCGCGGCGGCCGGTGTCCAGTACCAGGCCAGGACCAGCCACCAGGGTGCGTCGGTGGCCACCAGGAAGACCGCCGCGGCGATGCCGAGGGCGCCCGACAGCACGGCGAGGGTCAGGTGGAAGGTGATCGCCGCGCGGGTGGCGGCGAGCAGGGCCGCCCAGGGCTCGGGCACGACGGCGTACAGCCTGGGCCAGGTCACCGCTGGGTCGATGCCGTACCGACTCGTGGGGTAGCGGTCGGCGCCGCGGAGCACGGTGCCCAGCACGGTGGGCCGGAACCACCGCCAGCCCCCTCGCGCGAACCTGAGGACGGCCGGAGCGGACGCGCTCAGCACCGCCGCCACGACGACGCCACTGACCAGGAAGCCGGTGGTGAGCACGGCTTTGGCACTCCCACTCTGCCGGTCCCAGACCACCAGCGTCTCGGCCAGGCCGTATCGGGTCATGGGTACGACCAGGAGCAGGCTCAGGAACGCCAGCGCGGGCAGGAGGGCGTTGACGACGAAGCGCCGGTCGAACGCGCCGGTAAGGGTTTCCAGCAACGGTCACCGCCGGCCGAGGACGAGGTCGTGGCGGGGCGCCTCGGGGCTCGCACAGGCGATGGGCGGGTCGGTGACGTACTCGACCAACTCGTTGAGATAGCCGCATCCGGCAGCCGCGCAGTGCAGCCTGGCCAGCGGCACCCGCGTCGCGGTGGGCCACGTGCCGTCCGTGGTCGGGCCATGTGGTCCAAGGCGCCGCTGTGCGGCCGCGTATCCGGGATCGGCCAGGTAGTCCACTATCGCCGACACGAGCAGGATCGCGACCGGCTCGCCGGCCGGGTCGACGAGCAGCGCAGCGGGACTGTCCAGGTCGAGCAGTGTGATCGCGGGGGAGCTGACGAGGTCCGCCATGGCCAGGTCCGCCGGAAGGATCACCAGCGGCGGCAGCAGCGCGCGGGTCGCCGCCGACGTCACCGGCAGGGGCGGGTCCGGCTCTGCGGCGTCCAGGAGCGCGATGACCAGGCCGGCCTCGGTGACGGCCACGTACCCGTGTCCGTCGGCTGCCCTGAGCAGGTCCGCCGGGGCCGCGTCGGACGGCACGGTCGCGGGCAGGCCGGTCGCGTAGTCGCGCAGGGTCCCTACCACCAGTCGCCCGCCAGGACGAAGCCCGCCCAGTAGTACGGGTGGGCGAACGGTCGCAGGTCGTCGCGACGCGGCGTGGGACGCCGTCGCGCCAGGCGGGCCCGGGCCGCGCCGGTGTTGGCGATTCCGCGTCGCTCCAGCGGCAGCCGGAGGGCAAGCTCGTCGTACGTGTTGATCGCCTCCGCGTAGTGGCCGGCCCGGTGGTGCAGGTCGGCGATGTCCTGGAGCAGCAGGAGCTCGGCCTGCTCGTCACCGTCTTCGCGGGCCGCCTGCCGGGCCGTCGCACATGCGGCGAGGACGGTATCGACGGGAAGATCCCTGATCATGAGCGCGGCGGCGCGCAGGGCGGCGGCCGCCGCCTCGCCCCGTCGCAGCCGCAGGTAGAACTCGTGCGTCAGAAGCCCGGTAGAGACGTCCTCCACCGACCACAGTGCGATCAGGGCCGTGGCGGCGCCGGCGTAGAGCACCGATCGCGTCAGGCCGATCAGCTCGTCTCCCGGCCGATTCTGGCTCAGGCCGGTGCGGCAGGCGCTGAGGGTCACCAGGCTCACGTCCAACCGTGTGTCGAGCAGATCCGCCGCGCTGAGCATCTCCAGCTCACCCTCGGCCTGGCCGGCGAGCCAGATCCCGGACGCCAGCGGGTCCTCGCTGTTGAACTCGCCGTGACACGCCAGGTGCAGGACATCAGCATCGGCCGCCGCCACGACGGCCGCGCGGTTGGCGTCCCGGCCGAGCCGGACCTCGTCGCCGCCGAACAGGTCGACGATGGCGCGTGCTTGCAGCCTCGAGTAAGGCAGCGGCGATCGAGGATCAGCGTCGGCGAACGCCGCGATCCGGTCGTAGCGGCCCGTGCGCCGCCGTTGGCAGTGGGACATCGTCGAAGCGCTCGGCGTGTACGACACCGGATTGCGCTGCAGCAGCGGCACACCGTCGACCTCGACGGCGTGCAGCGGCACGTGGTGGAGTGGGCCGTGCGGCACGATCCACACCACGTCGCCGGGCTCGGACCAGGCGCTGATCGGTGCCACGAGCGGGGCCAGACTCGTCTGCCAGTCGGCGCGCACCTCGGCACCCGGCCGGATCGTGTCCCCGGTGATGGAGGCGGCCGCCGCGGTGATGTATTCCTCGGAGATCGTCACGGTCACGAGCTCGGGGACCTTCAGGTCCTCGCGGCCCACGAGCACCACCACTAGCTCGCTGTTCATCAGGTAGTAGGAGAACAACACCGCGCGCGGCCTGGCCCCGTTCGCCGAGGCGCCCAGCAGCCGGCGCACCGCGTCGTATCCACGCGGAACCCCGTGGCGCAGCTCGGCGTAGTCGGCCTCGCGCGCGCTGCCCCGCGCCAAGCGCTCCACGACCGCATCGAGTTTCGCCCGGGTCGACCGGGCTCGGGTCAGCGCCCGCTGCCGGTCCCGGCCACCCGTCTCGGCGGCCGCCGCCAACTCCGCGGTCAGCCGCTCGCGCAGCCGCGACTCCTTGCGGACGATCCTGGACCCGGTCAGCGGCGCGACGGTGTCGCCGAGCATCTCCAGGAACGTCCGCGAACGGGCGCTCTCGCCCAGCTCGAAGGCGCGGTAGAGGGCGAGGGCCCGCAGCTTTCCCTCGGATCGGGCCGCCACGCCGAGCATCATCGTCATCGCGGTCATGTGCGGCGACAGCGCACCTCCCACATGAGACCGCGCGTCGGCGTCCAGCACCGCTCCCCGCAACAGCTCAGCGACGTCCACCGCCTCGAGGGCCGCCTCCATCGCGCCCGGCAGGTCGGTGTCTGCGAGCTCCCACGCGAGCCCGTCCCGTGCGATGAGGTGCCACCACAGCAGACCCTGCTCCGCGGCGGTGTCACCGGCGCTACGCAGCAGGGTGATCGCTTCGTCCGTCCGGTCCGCTTCGGCGAGCGCCAATCCACGCAGGACACTGTCGCGGACCGGGTTGTCGCCGAGCATGGGCGGTTCGAGCGGTCGTCCGTCGAGAGCGGCAGCACGGGCCAGCGTCGGCAAATCCCGGAACCCGCTCAGAATGGACTGCACGACGGGATGCGCCTCGACGTCCGGGATTTCCTCGTCGCCCTCCTCAGCGCGGAGCGCCTGCCACCTCGTGCGCTCGCCCGCCGGCCCGACCAGGTCCTGCGAGAGCCGCGCGAGGCGCGCACTCTCGCGCTGGTCGCCGGTTCCCAGCGCCACGAGCGCCGCGAAGTTCAACGCCTCCCGGCGGATCTCCGACACCACCGCCTCGTTCTCGTACAGGACCGCGAACTCGCGCAGCGCCCCGGCGTTGTCGCCGAACACCGCGAGGAGGCTGGCCAGGTTGATCCGCTGCACGGCCGCCTGGTTGGTGCAGCCGAGACGCTCGTACCGCGCGAGGTTGTCCTGCCAGATCGCGCGCGCCTCGTCGTCGCGCCCGATCCGCTGGAAGATCAGCCCTCGCCCGGTCTGACATCCGATCCTGGCCAGCTCGATCTTGCGGCGCACGACGGTCGCGACCGGTGGGTGGCATCGTGGCAGAAAGTCGCGCTCGAGTAGGTCCAGCACCTCCTCGCCGACCGTCACCGCGTGCAGTCCGTCCCGTGGCGGCAACATCGGCGTCGCGCTGGTGAGGTACAACGCGGGCACCAGCGACAGGTCCGGATCCGTCGTGGACAGGCCACGCAGCCACGTCTCCACCATGCGCCGCCGCTTGCCGGGCGACGCGGACAGGACCGACATTGCCGCAGCTGTGGTCACGGTCGCACGTCACCTCCACACCGGAACTGACACAGTAAGGGCGCGCTGTGCCGTCCGCTGTCCGATACGGGACAGCGCCCTATCGGGAGACGCGGCTGAGCAGCAGGGCGAGCCTGCGCTCGTGGTCCTGGCGGGGGAGCCGACCGCCCCGCGTCAGTGACACGAGCCCGTGCAGGCCGCTCCACAGCACCTCGGCGAGCAGGTCCACGTTGTCGTCCCCGGCGA
This sequence comes from Asanoa ishikariensis, assembly GCF_900107455.1. Taxonomy (GTDB): domain Bacteria; phylum Actinomycetota; class Actinomycetes; order Mycobacteriales; family Micromonosporaceae; genus Asanoa; species Asanoa ishikariensis. The sequence continues at coordinate 70,372 of NZ_FNQB01000003.1, forward strand.
TGGGACGGACCACCTGACGCAGCTCGTCGAAGCCGGCGTGCAGGGCCGCCGGTGCCTCGGGGGTGGCGAACGGCAGGCTGACCAACTGGTTGAACATCGCGTCGTAGAGCGCCGGGTGCTGCTCGGCGAACGCGACATAGGCGGCCGCGACGTTGGCGAGGGCCTTCTGCGGGCTGCGGGTCGAGCCGCGGGCGGCGCGCATCTTGGCTGCGAGGTCGGCGAACCCTTCCACCGCCACGGCCGCCACGATCGCGTCCTTGCCCTTGAAGTGGCTGTAGAGCACGGGCTGGCTGTATTCGACGCGTTCGGCGAGGCGCCGGGTCGTCACGGCCTCCCAGCCCTCGGTCTCGGCCAGTTCCCGGGCCACGCTGACGATCAACCGTTCGCGGTCGGCCCGCTCCCGCTCCCGGCGCGCTTGGATGGACATGACAGCGATCCTAGCATCGCTAGCACCCATGCCGACGCTATGTTAGCGTCGTTCTTGTTCCTAGCGACGCTAGATTTTGGAGAGACTCATGCTCACCCCCATCGCGTACGGCCTGGCCATCGTCCTCGACCTGCTGGTCGTCGTGATCGGCGCCCGGTTCCTGCTGCAGCCCGAAGCCGCCGCCACCGGCTACGGCGTGCCCGCCAGGCCCGGCGCCTACCTGACGATCAAGGGCGTGCGCGACCTCAGCTACGGCATCCTCGGGCTCGCCCTGATCGCCTTCGTCGGGCCGTTGGCGGCGGCCTGGTTCATGCTCGTCGTGGCCCTCAACCCGCTCGGCGACACTCTGATCGTGCTGCGCAACGGCGGCACCAAGGCCGTCGCCTTCGGCATCCACTTCGCCACCGCGGTCCTGGTCCTCGTCAGTGCCGGACTCCTGTTCGCCGTCAGGTGAGCACCTGCGCGAGCGCGTCCTCCCACCGCACGGCGTCGTCATTGGACAGTGCGACGATGACGACGTCGTCGGGGAACCAGCCCACCAACGACTTGTAGCCAGGGTTGTCCCCGGTGTGCAGGACCGCGGGCCGCCCGTCGAAGGTCCCGACGTAGTGGCCGTAGCCGTAGCCGACGATCTCCAACCGGCCGTCGGGGCTGCGGTCGGGTTCCGGGAAGGCGACGTGCGGCGTCCGCATCAGCGCCAGCGAGGCCGGCGAGACCAGCGAGCCGTCGCGCACCGCGTGCGCGTACGCGACGAGGTCCGCGGCCGTCGAGAACATGTCACCCGACCCGATCATCGACCGCAGATCCCACGGCGCGACGGGCGTGCCCTGGTGATGACCCGGCGCCACGCCCAGCGGGGCCACGCCACTGCCGGTCGCGGCGAGACCGAGCGGCTTGAGGATCTTCTCGACCAACAGCTCGGTGTACGGGCGCCCGGCGGCGCGCTCGGCGACGACGCCGGCCAGCAGGAAGGCCGGACTGGAGTAGTGGAACTCCTTGCCGGGCGCGGACAGCAACGGCGCGCGGACCACGAGCGCCAGCCGCTCGTCCCGCGTCGCCGGGGTTTTGGGGTCCATGCCAGGCACGTCCTGCCAATGACCGATGCCGGACGTGTTGCTGAGGATGTGATGCAGAGACACGGACGGCTGCGCTTCCGGCAGCCAACGGGTGAGCGGTTCGTGCAGGTCGAGCACGCCGTCCTCGACCAGCATCAGCGCGAGCGTGGCCGTGAAGTTCTTGCTCACCGACGCGATCTGAAACGGCGTGGCCGACGTCCAGGGTCCGCGCGTGGTGGTCGCAACCGGATGCCCACCCCGCGTGACGGCGATGACACCCGAAAAGTTCTCGATCTCCGGCATCCGCCGATGCTAGCGGGCTTTCCTGGTCAGCCGACGAAGGTGTACGGGCGATCGACCGAGATGATGCTGGACGCGGACGATCGCAGGACCACGTGGTCGTCGACCCCGAACCACCCGAGCCAGCCCGGGGTGCGGAGGGTGCACCCCACGGACGAGGTCACGGTGCCGCCTCGGTGGAAGTTCGACGTGTCCGTCTCGACGGCCAAGCCGTCGCAGCGGACCGGCATGCTGTCGAGCGCGGGCCGGGTCGCGGGTTGCCCTTGTGCTGACGCCGTCGCGGCCGCCTCCGCGGCGTTGTCGATGCCCGCAGCCGCCCTCGCTATCGGGAGGCAGGTGAACCCGGCGTACACAACAAGAAGGACAGCCAACGCCACCATCGGCCTGATCCAGCGACGTCGCGCTCGCACGCGGTGAGGCTAGCCCATACGCGGCGTGTGGTGTTGCCCGTGCGCCTACTGCTCGACCGTCCCACGCGCCACCAGGCCGGCCTCGTACGCCGCGATGACGGCCTGCACGCGGTTGCGGCATTGGAGTTTGCGCAGGACCTCGGACATGTGGGTCTTGACCGTCTCCTCACCGACCAGAAGCTCGGCGGCGATCTCGGCGTTGGACATGCCCTTGGCGGCCGCGCGGAGGACGTCGAGCTCGCGTCGGGTCAGCGTCGCGACCCGGTCCGCCCAGGGTCCTGACGCGTCGACGACCGCGGCTACCGCGGTCTCCGGCTCCACAGGCGAGCCAGCTTCTCGGCGGCGGAGCACGGCTCGCAGGAGCATGGCGGTGAGCACGACGGCGGCCAGCGCGCCCAGGTACGAAGCCAAGTAGAACTGCCTCGTGCTGTCGAGCCACCGGACCGGGTCGCGGGATTCCAGGTTGACCGGCCCGACGAAAGGCACGTTCCAGTGCACGTCCGTCGTGCAGTAGACCATTGCCAGAGCGGTCACCAAGGCCCCGATCAACACCGCGTGCCGGCGTGCGCCGTCGAAGACCGCGACTCCCAACACGGCCAGGCTGGCGAGCCACCATCCCCAGGTCATCGCCCCCGGCACTGGTGAGAGCAACCAGGGAGCAGCGACCAGCCAGCCGGCCAACCCGAGCCGGTAGCGGGACAACGCGACCGCCGCCGTTGCGGCCAGATTGGCGATCCAGAACGGGAGCTGAACCACATCGTCCCTGCTCTGTGGGGTCGCCAAGAGGACCAGCCCCACCAGGACCGCGAGGGTCAGCGGTGCAACCCACGCGCCTACGGCGGATCGTAGGTCGCGCGGCGAGGTGGTGGCAGCTGCGGTGGCCATGGCTGGGAGCATGCCAGCGCATCGGCGTTCGCCACCTCCCTGGCGAGGGGGACTGGCCGTGCGCGCACCTCCCACCCAAGGGGGAGCGGTAGGGGCAGACAGGGGGTTGCGTCAATCTCTAGGATCGCCCGCATGTTCGGACTCTTTCGCAAGTCGTCCCGTCCAGACACGGACGCCAGCCAGGCCGACCTGGAGCTGCGCGCCGTGCGTGACCGGGCGTTGGCGGGTGACTGGGCGGCGGCCCGTGACCTGATCGGGGCCACCGGCCGGGATTGGGAGCTGCGTGGTCGCCGGCTCTCGGTGCTGGGCGTCGCCGCCGGGCAGTCCCCGCAGTGGCTGGACGCGTGGGAGGCCGCCGCGCCCGGCGATCCGACCGTCGCCATCCTGCGGGCGGACGCCCTGATGGACCAGGCCGGCAGGGCGCGGGGGTACGCGTCGGCAAGCAACACCAGCGAAGAGCAGTTCCGGGAGTTCGACCGCCTCTCCACCCTGGCGGCCCGGCAGAGTCAGCGCGCGGTGGACCTCAACCCTGACGACCCGTACCCCTGGGTGACCCGCCTGGCCTCGATGCTCGCCGACGGCCACCGGCAGCACGGCGAGTTCCACGCGGCGATGACGGAGTCGGTCAAGCGCGACCCGTACAACTTCGAGACCCATCTCATGGCTGTGACCTTCCTCTGCCAGAAGTGGTACGGGTCCCACGAGCTGATGTTCGAGGCCGCCCGCGAGCCCGCCGCCGCCGCGCCCGCCGGCTCGTCGGTGGCGATGCTGCCGTTGCTCGCCCACTTCGAGTACGCACTGCGCGAGTACGGCTTCGACACGCGCAAGGAGTCGCTGAGCGCGAAGGCGAACTACTTCCACCGGCCCGAGGTGATCGGCGAGATCGAGGCGTGCGCCGCCAAGTGGCGTGGGGCGGGCGAGCCTCGGCTGATCGGTCGTGGCATCACGCTGCGGCACTGGCTGGCCCTGGCCAACTTCCTGGCCGGGCATGACCGGGAAGGCACCAGGGCGCTGGTCGCGCAGATCGGCCCGTACCTGGGAAGCACGGCGACCTACGGCTACTTCTGGATGCGCCAGTCCGAGGGCTTCCGCGCCGTCGCGAACTGGGCCGGCTAGGTCCATGCCCCGACTCGTGATCGAGCGCGGCCGCACCGTGGTCCTAGCGGACGTCGCCGCCATGGTCGGCGCACCCGGTGCGGCCGCGGCAGGTCTGTGGTTCGCGGCGCGCGAGGCGCACGGCGCCCTGGTCGGGCAGTGCGACCTGACCGCCGCACACATCGCCGCCGCGATCGCGGACCTGGTGGCCTGACGGGTGGCAGGTCGGCCGAGTGGCCGACCTGCCTGGTGTGCCGTCAGCCGGCGGTGCAGGAGCGGACCTGCGCCCGGCCGCCGCTGTTGCCGTTGAACATCGTCGTGAAGCCGAACGTGTTGCCGCTGCCGTTGGAGCGCATCGTCAGCACCGTGCCGCTGCCGTCCACGCTCGCCGTGCCGTTCCAGGTCGTGGTGATTCGCTGCGGCGACGACACGGCCACGACCACCGTCCAGGAGCTCGCGCCGCTGACCGTGACCGACGTGTTGTAGCGGTCGCCCCAGACGTTCGGGTACGACAGCGACGCGGAGCAGGAGCCGCCACCGCCGGGTGGTGGAGTGCTACCGCCGTCGGGTGCGACCGCGCGACCCGTCGATGCCGAGATCATGCCGGGGCACAGGTTGCGGCTCGTCAGGTTGGCCATGATCTGCGGGATCGCGTCGCGGGTGTTCTGGATGCCGTCGTGCATCAGGATGACCTGGCCCGACTGCAGGCGGCTGGCGTTGGAGACGATCTGGGAGACGCTGGCGCCGTTCCAGTCCTGCGAGTCCACGTCCCAGATCACCTGGCGCATGCCGAGCGACGAGGCGACCGACTGGAGCGTGCCGTTGGTCTCGCCGTACGGGGGCCGGAACAGTTGCGGCCGTACGCCGGTGGCCGACTGGATCGCCGAGCTCGCCTGCGACAAGTCCGACTGCATCTGCGACTGGCTCATCCCGGTCATGTGGGCGTGGTTCCAACTGTGGTTGCCGACCCACATGCCCGCCGACACCTGTGCCTGGGCCGCCGAGCGGTTGTTCTGCGCGTTCTGGCCCGTGTTGAACATCGTGGCCCGCACGCCGTTGGCGCGCAGCACGTTCAGCAGCGTCCCGGTGCTGCCGGTAGGCCCGTCGTCGAAGGTCAGCCCGACATAGCCGTTGCACGTCGCGGCGCCGGCCGGTGTCGCGGTGACGGTGATGGCGACACCTCCGAGTGCTACCGCGGTGGCGATCACCGCCAGCCGGGCGGTGCGGATACCGAACATACCGAGGTCCTCCTCCGGTCACTGCCGCTCGGCCCGCGGTCGTGGTGAGGTCGGTGGTCCCATCGACCTCAATGGATGGAGTATTGCCACGGTGTTTCGGGCGGGTCAACGACTTCCGGAAAGTTTCGGAAACATCCGGGTGGCGTGCACCGCGAGCCAGTCATGGTAGGCCCGGTGGCGCCCGATGCGGCCGACCTCGAACCCGGCAGCGGCCAGCAGCGCGGTCAGTGCCGGCTCGCGGTGATAGGTGAACCAGCGCCGGTGTGCGGAGTTGTAGTTGCGAGCGACCTCCCAACCCTCGCTGTCGCCCTCGGCCACGTTCAGGTAGAGCGCACCGCCGTCCCGCACGACCCGGGCGAACTCCGCGAGCACCGCCGGCACCTCGGGATGGGGGATGTGCAGCAGCGCGGCCTGGCACCAGACCGCGTCGGCCGACCCGGTCCGCAGCGGAAGCCGGCGCATGTCGGCCTGCGCGACATCGGGCACCCCGCCCGCGCGGAGCTGGCCGAGAGAAAGGTCGACGCCGACCACCCGGAAGCCGGACGAGCGCAGCAGGCCGAGCTCGCGGCCGGGCCCACAGCCCGCGTCGACAACGACACCACCCGGCGGGAGCATGGCACGCATCGCGTCGAGGTCGCCTTGCAGACGGGCGTCGACGGGCGCCTTCCGCCTGGCGTACTCGGCCGCGATCAGGTCGTACGTCTCCCGGGTCTCGTCAATCATGAAGAGACCCTAGCTAGCATGGCCAAATGGACCTGTTCGCCGGAATCTCCGTCCGGGACTTTCCCACAGCGCTGAATTGGTACGAGCGGCTGCTCGGCGCCCCGCCGTCGTTCAAGCCGAACGACGTCGAGGCGGTCTGGGAGCTCGCCGAGCACCGCTTCGTCTACATAGAACAGCGGCCCGACCACGCCGGCCACGCGCTGCAGACCGTCTTCGTCGACGACATCGCGGCGCGGGTCGCCGACATCGCCGGGCGGGGGCTCATGCCCGCCGTCGACGAGACCTACGACAACGGGGTACGCAAGGTGACCTACCGTGACCCCGAAGGCAACGAGTTCGGCTTCGGCGGCGCCACGACCTGACTAGGCCCGCCGGGCGCGCAGGGCGCGGAGCTTGTGGCGGTTGCCGCACCGTTCCATCGCGCACCAGCGCCGAGCGCCGGGGCGCGACGAGTCGACGAACACCAGCGGGCAGTTGTCGCTCGCGCACTCACGGATGCGCGAGGCGAGCGGTCCGGACAGCAGGTCGATCATCTCCCGCGCGAGGCTCGACAGCGCCTGCGTCGCGCGTACCGGCGACGCCCAGAGCGCGGTCGTCCCGTCAAGGGCCAGCGATGGCTGCAGCGGCGCCCCCGCCGCGGCCCGGTTGATGGTCGCCACCACGTCCTGAGGCAACGCCTCACCGGAGGCCCGGGCGTGTGCCGCGACCCAGATCGCCTGGCGCAGGGTCTTGGCCGCGGTGAGCTCGCGGGCCGACACCGGGACCGTGACGACCACCGACAGCGGCGGCGTGGCCAGCCACGCGGCGAGATCGGCCGGCTCGTGGAGGGACTCGAACACCGCGTACTGGCCCTCGCCGCCCGTGTGGGCGAAGTCCAGGCAGACCGCGCCGGCGTCGAACCAGAACGACCCTCCCTTGGGGTCGATCAGTCGTCTTCCGGTTGCGGTCACTCGCATGACACCACTATAACTGGTGTCATGATTCGACACATCAACCCCGAGGGAATGCATCGCAGCCCGGCGTTCAGCCAGGCGGTCGTGGTCGAGCAGCCGACCAAGACGATCTACATCGGCGGGCAGAACGGCGTCGACGCCGACGGCAAGGTCGTCGGTCCCACGGTGGGGGAGCAGTCCCTGCAGGCGTTCCGCAACCTCGCGACGATCCTGGAGAGCGAAGGCGCGACCCTGGCCAACATCGTGCACTGGCGTATCGCCACGGTGGCGGGTCAGTCGTTCGACGACGGTGTGGCCGCGTTCCAGCAGGTCTGGAACCGGGAGGACCCGCCGCCGGCGATCACCGTCCACGTTGTCGCCGACCTGGCCCCCGGCGTGCTCGTCGAGATCGACGCCGTCGCCGTCGTCTAGGAGCGCTCGACCTGGCGCACCGCGTCCATCACGATGTCGACGACCGTGGCCGGCGAGGTGAGCATGGGCAGGTGGTCGACGGGTGCGGTGTGCACGTGCGCACCCATCCGCTCGGCCATGAAGCGCTGCGTCTCCGGCGGGATCATCCGGTCCTCCTCGGCCACCAGGTACCAGCTCTGGGTGTCCTTCCAGGACGGACGTGCCACCTGGACGCCGATGGCACCCGCCGCGATCGGCCGTTGCGTGGCCGCCAGCAGCGCCTGCTCCTCTTCCGTCGCGTGCTGCGCGAACGCCGACGCGAAGGCCTCCTGCGGCAACCAGATGAGGCCGTGGCGGTCGGGACCCAGCTTGGGCGCCTGCGGGTGCGGGTCGGCCCGGTAGAACACGTCCGCCACGGTCTCGCCCTCGTCCGGGGCCAGCGCCGCTACGTACACCAGGGCCGCGACGTTGCCCTCGGTCGCCGACGAGATGACCGCTCCCGCGTACGCGTGTCCCACCAGCACCACCGGGCCGTCGACCACCTCGAGCGTGCGGTCGAGCGCGGCGACGTCGTCCGCCAGGGACGTCAGCGGCAACGGGGCGGCGACCGCCCGCACGCCCTGCGCCCGCAGTCCGGCGATCACCTTGTTCCAGCTCGAACCGTCGGCCCAGGCACCGTGCGCCAGCACCACCGTGACATCAGTCTCGGACATCTCTGTTCACCTCCGGGATGGCTAATGGACGAAGCCTGCGCCGTAACGTGTGTGCCCCGCATCCGCCACTGGCCAGCCGGGAACGCCAGGCCGGGCTAGCGTGGAGGTTGATGTATCGCGGACCTGGACTCCACGGTCGGCAGGCCGAGTGTGAGGTGCTCGACCAGGTCGCCGCTGACCTGTCGGCCGGCAAACCCGTGGTGCTGGTGCTGCGTGGAGAGGCCGGCGAGGGCAAGACCGCCCTGCTCGACTATCTGGCCGCCCAGGCGGCCGACACGCGGATCATCCGGGTTACCGGCGTGGAGTCCGAGATGGAGCTGCCGTACGCCGGCCTGCACCAGTTCTGCGTCTCGATGCTCGACCAGACGGACGACCTCCCGGCGCCGCAGCGGGACGCGCTGCGGGTCGCGTTCGGGCTCGTCGAGGGAACAGCACCAGATCGGTTCTTGGTCGGGTTGGCAGTGCTTACCCTGCTCTCGGAGACGGCGCGTGGCGGGCCGCTCGTCTGTCTCGTCGACGACGTCCAGTGGCTCGACCGCGCCTCGGCCCAGGCGCTGGCCTTCGTGGCCCGGCGACTGGTCGCGGACCCGGTTGCCCTGGTCTTCGCCCAGTTGGCGCCCAGCACGGACGACGAGCTGCTCGGGCTGCCGGAACTGCTGGTGACGGGCCTGGACGACCACGCCGCGCGCGCGTTGTTGGCGTCGGCGGTGCCAACCCTGCGCGACGAGCGGGTGCGGGACCGGATCCTGGCCGAGGCGCGGGGCAACCCACTCGCGCTGCTCGAGCTGCCGGCCGAGCTGACCTCGACGGAGCCCGAGCGGCCGGCGGAGAACCGGGCCGGTCGGGTCGAGCAGAGCTACATCCGTCGGGTACGCGCCCTGCCGGTGCAGACCCAACAGTTCCTGTTGCTGGCCGCCGTCGAACCCGTCGGCGACCCGACCGTGCTGTGGAGTGCGGCGGCCCGGCTCGGCCTCGGCGAGGACGCCGCCGCGCCCGCGGAAGCCGACGGGCTTATCACCCTGGGCGCCCGGGTCAGCTTCGCCCACCCGCTGGTGCGTTCGGCCGTGCACCGCTCGGCCGGGCGGGCCCAGTTGCGCCAGGCGCACCGCGCGCTGGCGGAAGCGACCGATCGGCGGACCGACCCGGACCGCCGCGCCTGGCACCTCGCGGCCGCCGCCGCGGCACCCGACGAGGAGCTGGCCGGTGAGCTGGAACGGTCCGCCAACCGGGCGCGGGCGCGCGGCGGTGCCGTCGCGGCGGCCGCCTTCCTGCAACGGGCCACCGAGCTGACACCGAGCCTGGCCCGCAGGGGCCTGCGGGCAGTCGCCGCCGCACAGGCCGCACTGGCCGCGGGCGCGTCCGACGCGGCCGACGAGCTGATCGGCACAGCGGAGATGGCCGACCTGGACGGCCTGCAGCTCGCCCGGGTGGAACGCCTGCGCGCGGAGCTGGTGTTCGCCCGTAGCCGAGGCACCGACGCACCGGAGCTGCTGCTCGACGCGGCGCGCCGGCTCACCCCGCTCGACGTGCCGATGGCGCGGGAGACGTACCTGGAAGCGTTGCTGGCGGCGATGTTCGCGGGCGCGGGGCGCCTCGAACCCGAACACGGCATGCGCGCCGTGGCCGAGGCGGCCCGATCGGTGCCGGCCAACCCGGGCTCGCAGGATCCGGTGGACCTGCTTCTCGACGGCCTGTCGGTGCAGTTCACCCAGGGATACGCCGAGGCGGCGCCGACGCTGCGGCAGGCCGTGGACGCCGTCCGCGCCCATCCCAAGGGCACGTTGGTCTGCCTGACGTGCTCGTTGGTCGCGATGGAGCTGTGGGAAGGACCCGCGTGGCGTGACCTGCTGGGCCGACATGTGCGCGGCGCCCGCGACACCGGCACGTTGAGCCTGCTCCCGATGGCCCTGGACTATCTCGCCAGCTTCCATCTTCAGGCCGGCGACTTCGCCACCGCCACCGCGCTGACCGACGAGGCGGCCGCGCTCAACGCCGCCATCCGGGTCGTGCCGCCGCCGTACACGCCGACGATGTTGGCGGCCTGGCGGGGCGACCAGCCCGAGACCGCCAAGCTCACCGAGGTCGGCATCCAGGACGCGTTCCCACGCGGCGAGGGCAGCGCGCTGGTGCTGACGGAGTACGCGTCGGCGGTGCTGAACAACGGCCTGGGCCGCTGGGCGATCGCCCTCGCCGCCGCGCGGCGGGCGAGCAAGGGCGACCAGCTCGTGGCCAAGTCGTGGGCGCTGGCCGAGCTCGTGGAGTCGGCCGCACGGCTGGAGGAGTGGGACGTCGGCGCCGATGCCCTGCGTCAGCTCACCGAGCGGACCCAGGCGAGCGGCACGTCCTGGGCGCTGGGCACCGAGGCCCGCGCGCGGGCGCTGTTGAGCCAGGGCGCTGAGGCCGACCGTCACTATCGGAGGGCCGTCGACCTGCTCGCCGAGTGCCGCATGAACGCGCACCTGGCCAGAGCCCAACTGGTGTACGGGGAGTGGCTGCGCCGCGACAACCGCCGTGTGGACGCCCGCGACCAGCTCCGGCACGCCCACGACCTGTTCGTCCACATGGGAGCAGCGGCGTTCGCCGAGCGGGCGCGCAACGAGTTGCTGGCCACGGGCGAGACGGTGCGCAAACGTACCCCCGACACCGCCCTGGACCTCACGCCGCAGGAGTCGCTGATCGCCTCCCTGGCCCGCGACGGCAAAACCAACCAGGAGATCGGCGCCGAGCTGTTCATCAGTCCGCGGACCGTCGAGTGGCATTTGCGGAAGGTCTTCGCGAAGCTCGCCATCGGCTCGCGCCGGGAACTACGCGACACCCCGCTCGACGCGGGCGTGACCGCCTCCTCCAAGTAGCCCCCGGTACCCCTGAAGCGGACATCGGGGACAGCCCGGTCCGGTCCCCGTGCCCCCGTGAACCCGACCGGGCCTGCGCGACCGGGGTTCTCGACGGGCCTGAGCCACGTGCCGCGCCGCGACCGTGGGTGCATGACAACCCCCACCGCAAGCGCCGAGCGCAACGTCGTCCAAGCCGTCGCCAACGAGGAGCTTCGAGTGCTCTACCAGCCCATCGTGCGGATAGCCGACCGGGCTGTCGTGGCCGTGGAGGCCCTGGTGCGCTGGGAGCACCCGGAGCACGGGCTGATCACCCCGGACCAGTTCCTGCACACGGCCCACCGCGACGGGCACATGCCGCTGCTGGATCGTTGGGTCCTGTACCGCGCGTGCAGCGACCTGAAGTCGCTCGGGGCCGCCGCGCCCGAACACCTCAACGTCAACCTCTCCGCACCCACACTGGCGTCCGACTTCACCGAGCTCGTCGGCACCGCGCTCCAGCGGGCGGGGCTGCCCGCGCGGCGGCTGCGGCTGGAGCTCTCCGAAGGCGCCGACCTGGACACCCTCACCCAGGCCGGCCCGCGCCTGCAGAGCCTGATCGAGCGCGGCGTCGGTGTCGCCCTCGACGACATGGGAGCCGGGTCGACCGACCTGCGCTACCTCTCCAAGCTGGCGCTGCACGAGATCAAGATCGACAAGCAGTTCGTGGCCGGCATGCTGGACAACCCCCGCGACCACGCCATCGTCACGCTGCTCACCAACCTGGCCCACGGCCTGCGCCTGCACGTCACCGCCGAGGGCGTCGAGACCGCGGAGCAACTGGCCGCCCTCGCCCGGATCGGGGTGTCGTACGCGCAGGGCTTCCACCTGGCCCGCCCGCTGACCCTGGCCGAGCTGACCGCCTCTCTCTAGCGCTGGCGACGGTCCGTGCTCGACCTGACGGTCAGCACCGGTGTCAGGAGCGTCGCGGCGGGCGGCGGAGGGCCTGCGAGCTTCGCCATCAGCAGTGCCACCGCCTGCTTTCCGATCTCGTCCGCCGGGATCGACACCGAGGACAGGGCCGGCCGGGTACGTTCGGCGACCTGGTCCGGGCAGATCGCGATCACCGACATGTCGCGGGGGACCCGCCGGCCCAACGACGGCAGCAGCCGCATCACATGGTCGACCGCCGCCTCGTTGTGCACCACGATGCCGGTCGTGTTCGGGTGGCGCCGCAACAAGTCACGCAACGTGGTGGCCACCGACACCTGGTCCTCCTCGCACGGCCACGCGACACCGGACACCTCCGCCTTCTCCACCGCCGCCAGGAAACCGGTCCGGGTGCGGTGGGCGAAACCGGTCCCGCGGGTGTAGACCACGGCCGGCGCACCGAGCAGGGCGACACCGCGGTGGCCGAGCGCGACCAGCTCCTCGACGCAGCGGGCGCCGGCGCGGTGGAAGTCCAGGTCGACACAGGTCAGCCCGCTCGGGTCGGCCGGAAAGCCGATCAGGACGCTCGGCCGGCGCAGCTCACGCAGCACCGGCACGCGCGGGTCCGACAGTTCGACGTCCATGACCACCACGCCGTCGACCATGGAGCTGTCGGCGACCCGGCGCAGGCCGTCCGGCCCTTCGTCGGCGGTCATGATCAGCACGTCGTGGTCGTGGCCACGGGCGCCGGTGACCACGGCGGTCATCAACTGCATGAGGATCGGCAGGTGCATGCCGGTGCGCAGCGGCAGGACCAGGGCGATCACGTTGGCCCGCCGGCTGGCCAGCGCCCGCGCGCCCGCGTTGGGCTGGAAACCCAGCGTCGCGATGCTGGCCAGGACCCGCTCGCGGGTGGCGGCGGAGATGGCGCGCTTGGCCGACAGGACGTACGACACGGTGCTGACGGCCACCCCGGCGTGCTGCGCCACGTCGGCGATCGTCACCAGGTCGGGACGTTTGGCGGTCATGCGCGGAACTCGAGTCCGGCGACCCGGGTGCCGGCCGCTCCCAGCACGAGGTAGAGGTCGTGCACCGCGCCCGGGTGGACAAGCTCTCCACTGACCTCTGTCCGGCCTGCCGGCACCTCGAGGTCGGCGGCGACGAGGCCGGAGATCGGGTCGTCGAGCCGGACGGTCACCCGGGTTCCCCCGGGCGGCGCGGCGACGCGGACGACCACCTGCCGGGCCGCCGACGCGAGGTCGACGTCGTGGAAGGCCAGCCACGAACCCACCCCGGTCGCCAGGACCGCGTCGCCGCGCTCGGGCGTCTCCGCGGTCAGCACCGTCCCCGACTCGGCGTCCCGGTCCGCGGCCCGCAACGGCACGCGCAGCGGGTCGCGGGCACCGATCCGCTCGCCACGCACCCGCAGCGAGGTGACCGCGGCGGCGTCGAGACACGACCGTCCGACCCAGACGGTGTGCTCGGCGTCCTCGACAACCGGCCGGGTGTCCCAGATCGCGAGGTCCTGCGCGCGCAGCGTCAGCGTCACCGTCTCGCTCGCGCCAGGCGCGAGTCGTAACCGCCGGAATCCGCGCAGCCGGCGCAGCGGCTGCTTCACCCGCGAGGAGCGCTGTTGGCTGTAGAGCTGCACGACCTCTTCGCCAGGACGGTCACCGACGTTGCGCACGTCGACGCTGAGCTCCACCTGCCCGTCGGGGCCGACGGTACCCGCGCACCGCAGATCACTGTGGACGAAGCGGGTGTATCCGAGTCCGTGACCGAAGGGGTAGAGCGGCACGCCGCGGAAGTACTGGTACGTGGCGTCGGCCGAGATGATGTCGTAGTCGAGCAGATCCGGCAGCGCGGTCGCGTCGGCGTACCAGGTCTGCGGCAACCGCCCGACCGGCTCCGCCGGCTCGCCGTCGGCGGTCCGGCCCAGCAGCACGTCGGCGAGCGCGGCGCCGAACTCCTGCCCGCCGTGGGCCGACCACAGCACCGCCGCCACCGGGCCGATCGCGTAGGGATATCCACTCACCAGCAGCAGAACGGTGCGCGGGTTGGCGGCCTGGACCGCACGCAGCAGCGCCGCCTGAGCCGGTGGCAACGCGAGGTCGGCCCGATCCTGCGTCTCCCGGCCGCCGACCATCGGATGACTCCCGAGCGCCACGATGACCACGTCGACGTCCCGCGCGGCCGCCACGGCCGCCTCGATGCCGTCGCTGACCAGGTCGACCTGGAACGGTGTGGCCAGGTCGGCGGTCAGGGCATCGGCGCGCAGGACGCCGTCGGCGGCGACGGTGACCCAGCGGTCGGCCGCGAGCGAGCGCAGCACGGTGCCGTCGGGGCCGGTGGTCGCCTCGAACGTCTCGCGGACCACCCACTCGCCCGGCCCGGGACGGTCGTTGACCAGCACGCCCTGCTCGTCCGCACGGACGTAGCGACCGTTGCTGACTGCCCGCAGGGTGATCGCGTCGCTGCCCCAGTCGAGGACGTCGAAATGCGCCGCGTCACCCTCGTCCGTGACCCGGAGCGTCCCGCCGTCGGTGCGGACCCCGCCCCGCGCGGTCACCAGCGCGACGCGGTCGGCGCCTTCGGCGCAGCGCACCGAGCCGAGGCGCTCGGCCAGCCCGGCCACGGCGGTGACCGCGTACGGCAGCGAGCCGCTGTACCAGTCGAGCAGCACCGTGTCGCCGAGCGGGCCGACGACGGCGACGCTCTGCCCGGCCCGGATCGGCAGCACCCCGTCGTTGCGCAGCAGCACGATCGCGCGCCGGGCGGCCTCGCGGGCCAGCCTCTGGTGGTCGGGACAGTTGACCACCTCGGTCGTGACCGCGGCGTACGGGTTGCGCTCCGGCGGGTCGAACTCGCCGAGGCGGAGCCGGACACCCAGGACGCGGGTGACCGCCCGGTCGACGTCGGCCGGCTCCACCAGCCCACGCTCCAGCGCCTCGGTGATCCGGCGGATCGTCGGCACGGGATCGGCGCCGTCCTCGGTGAAGCAGTCGACACCGGCCCGCAGCGCCGCCGCGAAGCCGGTGACCTGGTCTGGGTGGGTGCCCTGCTCGCCGGCGAGGTTGCTCGCCGCCCCGGCGTCGCCGACGACGAGGAGGTCGTCGCTCGTCCATTCGCGCAGCGTCCCCAACAGCGGGCTGACGTGCGCGGGACGACCGTTGACCAGGTTGTACGAGGCCATCACGGCTCCGGCGGCGCCCGCCTCGATCGGGGCACGGAACGCCGGAAGCTCGTACTCGTGGAGGACCCGTGGCGGAAGGTCGCTGGAGGTCAGGTGCCGGTCGGTCTCGTTGTTGTAGCCGAGGAAGTGCTTGAGCGTCGGCACGGTGCGCAGATAGGTGGGGTGATCACCCCGCAGGCCCGAGGCGTACGCGGTGCCGAGCACCCCGGTCAGCCAGGGGTCCTCGGCGTAGCCCTCCTCGTTGCGGCCCCAGCGCGGGTCGCGCAGCGGGTTGACCACCGGCGCCCACACGTTGAGGCCGACACCCGGGTCCTTGCGGTGCATGCCGCGGACCTCGTCGCCGACCGCCGCACCGACCCGGCGCACGAGGTCGGGGTCCCAGGTCGCACCCAGCCCGACGGCCTGCGGGAAGACCGTCGCGATGCCGAGCCAGGCCACGCCGTGCAGCGCCTCCGTGCCGGTCTTGAACGCCGCGATGTCCAGCCGGGGGATCGCCGCCTGGTGCTGATGCAGCAACGCCACTTTCTCGGCGACGGTGAGCCGGGCGACCAGGTCGGCCAGCCGCACGGCCGGCGATGCGTCCGGGTCACGGAAAGGTTCGTCCATAAGTCGTGCTCTCCTCCCGAGGGCCTGCGGGCAGGCGTCATCGCGGGTGGTCGAAGCGCTTCGACAATGGTGCTTAAAGAACTCCGTCGGCCCGGACACGTGAATGTCTCGACGGAGTCATCCCGAGGCTGACAGTGTGGCCACCCACAGTCAAGAGGTAGCCGGGAGCGCGCCTTCTTCGAGACGTGCGAAGGCGAGGGCGGCGCCGCCGAGGGCGACGGCGTTCGGCTCCACGGTGGACGGCGCGACGACCGGACGGCGGCCGAGTCCTGCCGTCGCCGCGGGCACCAGCCATGGCGCGAGCGGGGCGAGTACGCCGCCGAGCAGGACGACCTCAGGATCGAGCACGTCCGCCAGCGTCTGGACGGCGACGCCGAGCCGGGCGCCGGCCGCGGTCAGCGCTCCGACGGTGGTCGCGTCACCGGCCTGTGCCAGGGCGACGATCCGCTCGACGGCGGCACCCCAGTCCGGCACGTCGACCTCGCCGAGCACGCCGCGGACCAGGCCCGGCAGCCCGAGGTCGAGGTCCAGGCACCCCCGCCGGCCGCAGGCACACTCGGCACCGCCGGGGTCCACGACGAGATGCCCGACCCGCCCGCCCCGCAGCGGCCGGCCGTCCGCGATGATCCCGGCGGTGACGCCGATCCCACCGTGCAGGTGGACCAGGTCGGTGCAGCCCGGGCGTTCGCGCTGGTCCGCGAGTGCGGCCAGGACGGCCGCGGGCTCGACGACGACCTCGAACGCCGGATCGTGCAGGCTTCGGTTCAGCAGCGCGGCCAGGCCCTCGACCGCGCCTTCGGGTGCGCCGAGCGTGAGGCCGAGCACCGTGCGGCCCTGGCCGGTCACCTTGCCGACCACGCGGGCGGCCAACGCCGCGACCGCCGCGACGGTGCGGCCGGGTGGCGCGTCCGGCCCTGGCGCCGCCCGGCGCCAGGTCAGCAGGCGGGTGCCGGTGAAGTCGACCGCGACCGCGTTGAGGTGGTCGGCCGCGATCTCGATGCCGATCGCCGCGTACGGCCGGCCTTCGAGCGTCAACATCGTCGCGGGCCGGCCGATCCGGCTGCCGACCAGGCCCGACTCGCGGAGCAGCCGGCGCTCGATGAGCTCGGTGACGAGGCTGGACACGGTCGCCTTGTTGAGTCCCGTCGCGGTGGCGATGTCCGCGCGTGAGCACGGGGCGTGCACGCGGACATGCCGCAGGACGAGGGCCAGGTTGGTCGCCCGCACGTCCATCAGGTCGGCAGGCCGGGTCGCGGTCACGGGTGCAACTATGCCGCACCCGACGGCCGTACCGTCATCGTCTCTTGTGGTGGTTCTGACCGTCGTCTATTTTGTTTGGCTACAAGCCAAACTAAATCCGGAGAGGAGCGCGCCGTGAAGGTCGACACGGGCGCCACCACCAGCAGGCGGGCCTTTCTGGGCCTGGTCGGAATAAGCGCCACCGCGGGGCTCCTGGGCGGCTGCGGTGACAAGGCCGCCCCGGGCGGCGCCACCCAGAAGCTCGACGCCCTCGCCGGCGTCCTGCCCGAACAGGGCGCACTGCCGGCGGGCATCCCGAAGCCCGACGTCATCAGCACCCGCCCGGTCGCCGACGGCTACACGCGGTTCCCCAGCGCCCTGGTCGACGCGATCTCGCAGCAGCCCGGTGCCGGTGGCAAACCCGTCACCGCGATGACCCCGGCCTGGGGTCCGGCGCCACCCAGCGGGGCGAACAACAACTACCTGACGGCGATCAACGCGAAGCTCGGGACGCCGGTCGAGTTCAGCGTCCAGGACGGCAACACGTACGCGGAGAAGCTCGGTGCGATCCTCGGCGCCCGCGACGTGCCGGACCTGCTCTGCGTGCCGGGCTGGGAGGTCGCGAAGCTGGCGCGCTTCTCGGACGCGGTGAAGGCGCTGTTCGAGGACCTGACCCCGTTCCTGTCCGGAGCCGCGGTCAAGGCCTACCCGATGCTCGCGACCCTGCCGACGGGTGCCTGGCGCAACGCGTGCTGGAACGGCCGGCTGATGGCCGTGCCCAACCCGACCGACAACCCGTTCCCGTACACCCTCTTCTATCGCAAGGACCTGCTCAAGGGGCCGGCACCGACCTCGATCGACGAGCTGTACGCGACCGGCAAGGCGGTCACCGACGCGCGCAAGGGTGTCTGGGCGTTCGACAACATCTTCGCGATGGTCCAGATGTTCCACAAAGCCCCCGGCAGCAAGGACGGGTGGCGGCGGCGATCCGACGGGACGCCCGAGTTCAAGTACGAGACGCCCGAGTTCCGCCAGGCCGCCGAGTTCATGGCCAAGCTCTACGCCGAGGGTCTGGTGCACCCGGACGTCGTCGCGAGCCGGGGCGCCGACGCCAAACAGCTCCTGCAGAGCGGGAAGATCCTCTTCAAGCAGGACGGCATGGGAATGTGGCAGCCCATGCAGGCCGAGCAGCAGAACGTCACGCCCGGCTTCGAGGTGGCGCCGGTGCCGTTGTTCGCCGTCGGTGGCGGCAGCCCGCTCGCGTGGGGCGACGACGAGCCGATCTCGTACACCTTCGTCAAGAAGGGTCTCGGCAAGGAACGGGTCGAGGAGCTCCTGCGGCTCGTCAACTGGTGCTCGGCGCCGTTCGGCACCAACGAGTACAACCTGCGGGAGTTCGGCGTCGAGGGCAAGCAGCACACCCGCGGGCCGGATGGCCCGGTCAAGACGGACCTCGGCTTCAAGGAGATCCAGAACCAGTACTTCTTCATCAGCGGCCGGACCCCGGTCGTGCAGCCCACACCGCAGACGCCGAAATACGTGCCGGACATGCTGGCGTACGCGAACGCCTCTGTCGCGCACCTCGAGAAGGACCCGTGGGACGGTCTCAAGTTCGAGATGCCGGCGAAGTACAAGGCCGGGCTGGTGCCCTCGGACGACCAGATCAACGACATCCTGCGCGGCCGCCGGCCGTTGGCCGACCTCGACGCGGTCGTCAAGGAATGGCGGGCGAACGGTGGCGACGAGGCCCGCGACCTGCTCGGCAAAGCGTTGGCCGACAACGGGCGATGACCCGGACAGGTACGACCCGGCGGCGCGCGCCGTTGCGGGCCAGGCTGCGGCGCGACTGGCCGCTGCTGGTGATGGTCCTGCCCGGCGCGCTGCTGCTGCTGGTGTTCCACTACGTGCCGACCCTCGGCAACGTGGTCGCGTTCCAGGACTACAACCCGTACCTCGGCGACAGCGCGCTGCAGGCGCTGGTCAACAGCCCCTTCATCGGTCTCGACAACTTCCGCGCCCTGTTCGCGACGCCGGCGTTCTGGGACGCGCTCTGGAACACCCTGTCCATCACCGCTTTCCAGCTCGTGTTCTTCTTCCCGTTGCCGATCGCATTGGCGCTGCTGCTCGACAGCGTCCTGTCGAGGCGGGTGCGCACGCTGGTCCAGACGATCGTCTACTTGCCACACTTCTTCAGCTGGGTCCTGGTCGTCACGTTCTTCGTGCAGATGCTGGGCGGGGCCGGACTGCTCGCCCAGGAGCTGCGCCAGGCGGGCATCTCCCCGCCGGAGATCATGACCAACCCGGACACGTTCCTGCTCCTGGTCACCGCCGAAGTCGTCTGGAAGGACGTCGGCTGGGGCACCATCGTCTTCCTGGCCGCACTGTCCACGATCGACCCGCACCTCTACGAGGCCGCCGCGGCCGACGGCGCCGGACGGTGGCGGCGGCTCTGGCACATCGCCCTGCCCGGGCTGCGCCCGGTCATCGTCCTGCTGCTGATCCTGCGGCTCGGCGACGCGTTGTCGGTCGGCTTCGAGCAGTTCCTGCTGCAACGTGAGGCGGTGGGCCGTCAGGCCGCCGAGGTGCTCGACACGTTCGTCTACTACCACGCCATCACCACCGGGGACTACGGGTTCGGCGCCGCGGCCGGGCTCTTCAAGGCGGCCGTCGGGCTGGTGCTGATCCTGCTGGCCAACAAGCTCGCCCATCTGTTCGGGGAACGGGGGGTCTACTCGCGCTCATGAGACCTGTCTGGGAGGAGAAGCCCGGCGTCGCCGGCCAGGCCGCGAAGGGAACGGTGCTGACCGCCGTCGTGCTGGTCGTGCTGGTCCCGCTGTGGGTGGCACTGGTCACCAGCCTGTCCTCGCGCGCGACCATCAATGCCGCCGGTGGCCTCGTGTTCGTGCCGCGCGGGATCGACATGTCCGCCTACCGGATCATCTTCGCGGGCGGGCAGATCAGCCAGGCACTGTGGATCAGCACGCTGGTCACCGTGTGCGGCACCCTGGTGAGCCTGCTGGTCACCATCCCGGCCGCGTACGGCCTGTCCCGCCCCGGCTCGGTCGGCCATCGCGGTCTGCTGTTCTTCTTCCTGCTGACCTTCCTGATCTATCCGGGACTGGTCCCGAGCTACCTGGTGGTGACCGGTGTCGGCCTCAAGGACAGCCTCTGGGCGCTGATCCTGCCCAGCGCGATCAACGTCTTCAACTTCGTCGTCGTACGGGCGTTCTTCCAGGGACTGCCCGCCGAGTTGCTCGACAGCGCCCGGGTCGACGGCGCCGGGGAGTTCCGCATCCTGTGGCGGATCGTGCTGCCCCTGTCGAAGGCGGTCGTCGCGGTGGTCGGGCTCTTCTACGCCGTCGGCTACTGGAACGTCTGGTTCTCGGCGCTGCTCTACATCGACGACAACGAGAAGTTCCCGATCCAACGCGTGCTACAGACGTTCATCCTGGCCGGCCAGACGCCGCAGACCTCCGGCACTGCGGTCGGCACGGCGCTGCCACCGACCCTGGCCATCAAGATGGCGGTCGTCGTCGTGACCGTCGCACCGATCGCCGCCGTATACCCCTTCGTGCAACGCCACTTCACGCGCGGCGTGATCCTTGGCGCCGTCAAAGGCTGACGGCGGTGTTCTACGGCGGCGACTACAACCCCGAGCAGTGGACCGCGCCGGTGTGGCACGAGGACATCGCGCTCATGCGGGCGGCCGGGGTCACGCTGGTCACCGTCGGCGTCTTCGCCTGGTCGGCACTGGAACGCGCGCCGGGCCGGTACGACTTCGGGTGGCTCGACACCGTCCTGGACGGGCTCGCCGACGCCGGCATCCGCGTGGCCCTGGCCACGCCCACGGCCGCACCGCCACCCTGGTTCAGCCGGCGGCATCCGGAGTCGCTGCCGGTCGGACCCGACGGCGTGCGGCTCAGCCCCGGCAGCCGGGACACCTACTGCGCCAGCGCACCCGCGTACCGGGCCGCGGCTCGCCGCATCGCTCTGGCTCTGGGTGCGCGCTACGGGGGTCACCCCGCGCTGGCACTGTGGCGGGTGCACAACGAGTACGGCACGACCTGCTACTGCGACCTGACGGCCGCTGCGTTCCGGGCTTGGCTGCAGCGGCGCTACGGCAGCCTTGACGCTCTCAACGACGCGTGGACGACGGCCTTCTGGAGCCAGCGGTACGGCGACTGGGAGCTCGTTCTGCCGCCCCGTCGAACGCAGTACCTGGCCAATCCGACGCAGGTGCTCGACTTCCGCCGCTTCACCTCCGACGAACTGCTCGACGCGTACCGGGAGCAGCGGGACGTGCTTCGCGCCGCGGCCCCGGGCATCCCGGTGACCACGAACTACGTGCTCGGCGACTGGGTCCCGGTCGACCACGTCCGCTGGTCGAGGGAGGTCGACCTGGTCGCCGTCGACCATTACCCGTCTTCGTCCGGACCGTCGGCCGAGGAGGAGGCCGCCTTCCTCGCCGATCTCGCCCGCGGCTGGTCCGGGGACAAGGGTTGGCTCCTGATGGAGAGCGCGCCCAATCTCATCTACACACCCGGCCGGATGCACACCAAGGAGCCCGGCCGGATGACCCGCCAGGCCCTGGCGGCGGTCGCGCGAGGCTCGCGCGGCGCGATGTTCTTCCAATGGCGGGCGTCACGGGGAGGAGCCGAGCTCTTCCACTCGGCCCTGGTGCCACACGCCGGCACCGACAGCCGGGTCTTCCGCGAGGCGCTTGCCCTTGGCCCGACCCTGGCCCGGACGACCGAAGTGCTCGGTGCCGCTGTGGAAGCCCGGGTCGCCGTCGGCTACCACGAACCGTCCGCGTGGGCGCTGGCCGCGACCGTGCTGCCGTCGGACGCGGTCGACCACCGGGCCGAGGCCCGGCACGCCCACCGCGCACTGTCCCGTCTTGGCATCACCTGCGACGTGGTCGGCGACCTCGACGACCTGTCCCGCTACGCCGTCCTCGTGCTGCCCTGCTGGTACCTGCTCACCGACTCACAGGCCGCCGAGCTGACCGCGTGGGTCACGGGCGGCGGCCGGCTAGTCGTGACCTACCTGTCCGGCGTCGCCGACGAGCACGCCCGCGTGCGGCTCGGCGGATATCCAGGAGCGCTGCGTGAACTGCTGGGGGTGCGGGTCGAGGAGTTCCACCCGCTGGCCAGCGGCTGGAGTGAGACCGTGCACTTGGCCGGCGCTGTCGCCACGGTCTTCTATGCGGGCGGCGGCCCCGCCGTCACGCGGCACCGCGTCGGGTCCGGCGACGCGTGGTACGTCTCCACTCGGTTGGCCGACGACGCCTACGCCGACCTGCTCGGTGCGATCGCGACGGAGGCCGGCGTGGCGCCGGTCCGACCACGTCCACCGGCCGGGGTGGAGGTCGTCCGACGCACGGCGGGCGACCGGAGCTGGCTCTTCGCGATCAACCACGGCGAGATGCCGTACGACCTGCGCGCCGAGGGAATCGATCTCCTCACCGGCGAAACCGTCACCTGGAACACGGTCCTTCGGCCCGGCGCGGCGATGGTCGTACGGGAAGCGTCGGCATCCGCCAGATCGGCCCCGGGCGTCGGGGACTAGGCTCCCGCCGTGGCCAGGTATTTCGACGTACATCCGGACAACCCGGCGCCGCGGACGGTCGGCCAGGTGGTCAGCCTGATCGACAGCGGCGGGCTGGTGGCCTATCCCACGGACTCGCTCTACGCGTTCGGCTGCCGGCTCGGCAACGTCGACGGCATCGACCGGATCCGCCGCATCCGCCACCTCGACAGCGGCCACCACTTCACGCTGGTCTGCCGGGACTTCAGCCAGCTCGGCCAGTTCGTGCAGATCAACAACGCCCGCTTCCGGGCGGTGCGGGCCGCGACGCCGGGCAGCTACACGTTCATCCTGCCGGCGACCAAAGAGGTGCCTCGGCGGTTGCAGCACCCGCGCAAACGTACCGTCGGCGTCCGGATCCCGGACCACGTCGTGGCGCAGGCGCTGCTCGCCGCCCTGGGCGAGCCGCTGGTGTCGAGCTCGCTGCTCCTGCCGGGCGACGAGGAGCCGATGACCCAAGGCTGGGAGATCAAGGAACGGCTCGACCACGTGGTGGACGCGGTCGTCGACTCCGGTGACTGCGGCACGGTCCCGACCACGGTGATCGACTGGAGCGACGACGAGCCGGTCATCCTCCGCCGGGGCGCCGGCGACCCCGCCCGCTTCGAGTAGGCCCTCAGGCCTTCAGCGCGGCTTTCCGGGCCTTGAGGAACGCGTGGGCTCCGGTTTTCTCGCTGGACCAACCCCACGGCAGGTCGCTCATGTAGGGCCCGATCGCCGCGATGACGGCCTTGTTGTCGGCGTGCCGATCGGCCCGCCAGAGCGCGTAGGCGAGCTGGTTGAGGTCGTCGTACCAGCAGCCGTGCCGGCGGGCCGGCCGGGCGAACCAGCGGTGGAGCGCGGCGTCGAGCTCGGCGTGCAGCCCCGGGTCGCGCCTCCAGTGGCCGGTCTGGGCGACCGACTGCTTCAACGTCAGCTCCCGCCTCATCATCCACATGTCCCATTCGGCGGTCGCCTTCAGCGGCAGCACCTTCAGCGGCGATCCGTCCGGCGCGGTGGCGGCGGCCTCGCGGGCGAAGGCGAACATCTCCTCGTGGGAGCCGTGCCACTTGTGGCACAGGTACATGAGCTTGAAGTTGTGCGCCTCGACGTGGCCCGGCTCCCGCATCACGACCTCCGACCAGCAGCGCTCGAGCTGGTCGCGTGGCGCGTTGAGCGCGGTCGCGAGGATCAGGCGGTGCACCCAGGGCAGCGGGTCGGCCTCGGCCAGATGGGCGGCCCGGTCGTAGAGCGGCACCGCGAGCACGAGCAGGCGGTGGAACTCGGAGACGGCGTCGGCGCCGACGGTGGAGGCCCAACCGCCGCCGCGCACCTCCCAGGCCCGGCTGATCAATGACCGGCCCCGCACCAGCAACGCGTCCGGGTTGCCCGGCTCGGCCCGCGCCCATGCGTCGACCCAGGTGGCGTCCTCCACCGGCCCAGGGGCGGCCGGAGCACCGTTGACCGTCGCCTCCGACAGCACCCACACGTAGCGGGCCCGCCGGTCCTCGTCGCCGGCGGTCGTGGCCAGCAGATCGCGGGCCACCGCCCAGTCACCGCCGGCCACGAGGTCGTCATGCGCCTTGCGCAGCGCGTCGTCGTCCTGCGCCGGATGTGCGTCGAACACGATGTCAGGAGCGGCAGCGGCGCGTTTGAAGAGACCCACGGGCGCGCACACTACCAACGGATGCGCGCCCGCAGGGGGCGGTCAACCCGCCGTCAGCACGATCTTGCCGCGCAGGCCGCCGGCCTCGACGAGGCGGTGGGCCTCGGCCGCTTCGGTGAGCGGCATCGTGGCCGCGACCCGCGTGCGCAGCGTGCCCGCGGCCATCAGCCCCACCAGGTCGGCCAGCACGTCCCGGTCGAGGTGGATGAGCTGGAGCTGTTGGCGCACCTTGCGATCGGTCGGCGGCGTCGGTCGTGTGGTCACGACGACGCCCTCGTCCGCGACGGCGGGGAGCGCCGCGTCGCCCAGCGGGATCGCGTCCAGCACGGCGCCCGCCGGGCCGACCGTGGCCAGGTCGGTCGTTCGCGCGATCACCTCGGCCGCGCCGAGGCTGGCGACCCACTCCTCGTCGTCGTGGCTGGCGCCCCCGAGCACGCGGTGACCCCGTTGGGCGGCGAGCTGCACGGCGAACCCACCGACCCCGCCGCTGGCGCCGGTGACCAGCACCGTCGAGGCCTCCTCCAGCGACAGTGCGGCCAGGGCCTGGTGTGCGGTGACCGCGTTGAGCGGCGCCGTGGCCGCGGACACGAGGTCGAGCCCGGCCGGCACCGGGACGAGCCATCCCGCGTCCGCCGCGACCAGCTCCGCGTAGCTGCCGGGCGTCCCGCGGGTCAGGTACCAGGGGATCATCCCGACGACGCGGTCGCCGACCTGGAACTCGGTGACCTCCGCGCCCACCGAGTCCACCTCGCCCGCGACGTCCCAGCCGCACAGGAAGGGCGGCGGCACCGGGCCGCCGGGGATCATCCCGATGCGGGCCGCGATGTCGGCGGGCTGCACGCAGACCGCCCGCACCCGCACCACGACCTGCCCCGGTCGCGCGACCGGATCGGGAAGTTCGGCCACCTTCAGCACCTCGGGTCCGCCCGGTGCCGTGACGATCACTCCATACATCGGTCCAGTATGGAGACAGGCTCACGTCTACGAAAGACGTACGTCGCTCAGCTCTAGCAGTGCGGTCGGTCGCGGTTCCTCGGCGTCCCGGTCCGGCGGCCGCATCGGGTCGAAGCCGCGCAACGGGCCGAAGTCGATGCCGGTGCGCGCTTCGGCGTCGCTGACCTGGATCTGGTACGTGCGGTACGGCCCGAGCGGCGGTTGCTCAGCCTCGCGCTCGAGCGCGTCGAGCAACTCCGTCTGTGCGATCAGGTACGCGGTGGCGTGCACCGCCTCCGTGGTCGCCACCGCGACGACCTTCCAGTACGCGCGCGGGATGCGTACACCCCGGTAGATCGGGTCGTCGGGGTGGAAGATCGGTCCGGTGTAGACATTGGCGCGCAGGCGGTCGTCGGCCACGGCGGAGAGGATGTAGTCCTCGAGCCCTTGCCACGTGGCATTGTTCTGGTTGAAGTCGCGGTGCTGCGGCGCGCAGTTGGTGTAGTGGTAGGTGTCGGCGACCGCCGCGGTGGCCTCCGCACGCGTCTCGCCCCAGAGCATGTCCGCGCGGCGGTTGAGGTGGCCGCGGTCGAGGTCGTTGCCCGAATAGAGGGCGTTGCCGGCCTGTGCGGTGGCCGGCAGGCGCGGGTCGAGACTCCAGCGGTCGCTGGACGGGACCTGCGCGAAGCGGCGGCTCCCGTCGACGTTGGCGGCGACGAAGACGGCCAGGCGGCGCGAGACGTGCATGACCACCGAGAAGTGGTGGTAGCGCAGGGCCGCGCCCGCGTCGGCCTCGACCAGGGGCAGCGGCAGCGCCAGGCCGAGGAACTTGTCGTCGAACCCGGGCCTGGACGCGTAGTCGGGGTCGATGCGCAGTGCGCGTGGTTCGAGCGCGGTCATCCTCTTCATGCCAGTGGTCCCTCCTCGATGCGGGCGGCCGAGTCGTCGCGCCACCAGCCGAGCGCCTCCACCCACCAGGTCAGACCGGCGTCCGCGTACGGCGTGATGTGCTCGCGCGCCGACGCCGCCTCGGTCGCGCCCTCTGCGGCGACCTCGAACCGTTGGCCGGCGAGGCCGCGCACGAACGACGTGGCCGCGGCGACCTCTTCGACGGGCGAGTTGCGCGTGTGGTGGCCCTCGAACGTCGCCAGCACACCGTCGAAACGTGCGGCCCGCCGCAGCCCGACCCGCCGCGGCCAGCGGCCACCGCACCAGATCGGGATGTCGTCGACGCCCCACTCCGCCCAGAGCCGTTTCAGCGTGTCGAGGCGGTCGTCCAGCGCCTTTCCCCGCGTACGCAGGTCAGGGTCGAGCCCGAAGTCGGTGTATTCCTTGTCGAACGCTCCGATCGTGGCGAGCACGGTCAGCCGACCGCCGGAGAGCGCGTGGATGGCCGCGGTGTCCTGGGCGACCTCCTGGACCTGCCGGCGGGGGAGCACCACGGTGAGAATGATCCGGATGCGCGAGGTGCGCGCCGCGATGGCCGCCGCCGCGACGGTCGGGCTCGCGACCGGCCAGCCGGGCTCGTCGGACAGCAGATGGTCCCAGAGTTGCACGCCGTCCCAGCCGTGGCGTTCGGCGCTGACCGCCAGGTCGGTCAGTGTCCGCACGTCGCCGAACTCGCCGACCGTCGGCAGCCCGACGGCGAACTTCAGGTCCATGGACGAACGCTGTCACGCCCGGGCGACGATGCCAAGTCGCATCTTCGGGCTTCTATCATCCCGACATGGTGGTTCTCGCGACCAAGCTGTTCGCGCCGGCCCGGCGCGCGCGGTTGGTCGCCCGGCCCCGGGTCACGCAGCGGCTCGACGCCACGCTCGACGCGGGCAACCGGTTGACCCTCGTGTCGGCGCCGGCCGGCTTCGGCAAGACCACCGTGCTCGGCGACTGGCTCGCCGGCCTCGAACAGCAGGTGGGTTGGCTCTCGCTGGACGACGGCGACAACGACCCGGCCCGGTTCCTGGCGCACCTGCTGGCCGCGCTCGCGCGAGCCGGCCTCGACGTCGACGCGGCGATCACCGACCTGACGTCGCTCGTCAACGACATCGTTCGGGCCGGTGCGGAACAGGGTGCGCGGTGGATCGTGGTCCTCGACGACTACCACTGCATCGTGGCGGCCGAGGTCCACGAGTCGGTGACCTTCCTGCTCGACCACCTCCCGCACCAGGTCCGGCTGGTCATCGCGACCCGCGCCGACCCGCCGCTGCCGCTGGCCCGGTTGCGCAGCCGTGGGCAGCTCACCGAGGTGCGCGCCGCCGACCTGAGGTTCACCCCGGCGGAGGCGGGGGAGTTCCTCAACCGGGTCATGGCGCTGGACCTCACCGCCGGAGACGTCGCGGCGCTGGAGGACCGCACCGAGGGTTGGGCCGCCGGTCTGCAGCTCGCCGCACTGTCCCTGCGCGGTGTCGCGGACCGGGCCGAGGTCGCCGGTTTCATCGCGGCGTTCACCGGTAGCAACCGGTTCGTCATCGACTACCTGGCCGACGAGGTGTTGGCCCGCCAACCTCCGGAGGTACGCGACTTCCTGCTCCGCACCGCCGTCCTCGACCGGCTCACCGGCCCGTTGTGCGACGCCGTCACGGGCGGCACCGACGGCACGCGGACCTTGGCGGACCTCGAACGCGACAACCTCTTCGTCGTGCCGCTCGACAACGACCGCTCCTGGTACCGGTACCACCACCTGTTCGCCGACGTGCTCCGCGCCCGCCTGCTCGCCGAGAGCCCCGAACCGCCGGCGCGCCTGCACGAGCGGGCCAGCGCCTGGTTCGCCGCACACGGGCTGGTCGCGGACGCGGTCCGGCACGCACTCGCCGCGGCGGACTTCGCCCGGGCCGCCGTCCTGATCGAACAGGCGCTGCCCGAGCTGCGCCGGGCCCGGCAGGACACCCTGCTGATGACCTGGATCCGATCCCTGCCCGAGCCGATGATCCGCCGCAGCCCGGTCCTGAGCATCGTCTCCGGCTGGTCGCGCTTGATGGCACGTGATCTCGACGGGCTCACGTCGCGGCTCGACGACGCCGAGTCGGCGCTGGCGGCCGGCGCGCGTGACCCTGACCTCGCGACCACCTGGGCCGACACCGAGGACCTGCGGACGGCGCCGGCGACCATCGCGGTCTACCGTGCGGCGCTGGCGCAGGCCCACGGCGATGTCGACGGCACGGTGCGCGAGGCCCGGCATGCCCTGAGCCTGGCCGGCCCGGACGACCATTTCGTACGCGGCGCCGGCGGCGGCTTCCTCGGCCTGGCCGCCTGGGCGGCGGGGAACGTGCAGGAGGCACTGTCCACCTTCGCCGCCGCCGTCCGCAGCCTGCACGCGGCGGGCAACGTCGTCGACGAGTTGGACAGCACGGTGGTGCTCGCCGACATGTGGATCGCCGCCGGCCGGCCGGGTCAGGCCCGCCGGCTGCTCGAGGAGGCGCTGCGGACCGCTGTCGCGGGCGGACCGCCGTACCCCCGGGCGACCGCCGATCTCCATGTCGGTCTGGCCGATCTCGACCGGGAGTTGGACGACCTGGCGAGCGCCGAGGCGCACCTCGAGTCGGCCCGCGCGCTCGCCGAGAAGGCGTCCATCACGGAGAACCAGCACCGTTGGTACGTCGTCATGGCCCAGGTCCGCGCCGCGGCCGGCGACTACGACGAGGCGGCGCTCCTGCTCGACCAGGCGGCGGCGCTCTATCGGCGCGGGTTCTATCCCGACCTGCGCCCGATCGCCGCGCTGAAGGCGCGAATCCAGATCGCCGGCGGTTCCCTGGGGGCCGAGGGGTGGGCCGCGCAGGTCACCCTGGACGACGAGCCCGACTACGCGCGTGAGTACGAGCACCTGACGCTGGCCCGGCTGCTGCTCTTCCGCCGCTCGTCGATCCCCGCGGTGCTGGCTCTGCTCGACCGCTTGCACGCCGCGGCGGTGGCGGCGCGGCGGGACGGCAGCGTGCGGGAGATCCGGGTACTGCAGGCGTTGGCGCACCAGGCGGGTGGCGACCTGCCCGAGGCGCTCGCCGCGCTCGAACGAAGCTTCGACACGCCGGAGCCGGCCGGCCAGGTCCGCCTGTATCTGGACGAGGGCGCACCGATGGCGGCTCTGCTGGGGCGCGGCGGCGAGCTCGCCCGGGCCTTGCTCTCACGCCGGACCACCGTCGTCGAGCCGGGCCTGTTGAGCCACCGGGAACTGCAGGTCCTGCGGCTCCTCGACAGCGGACTGACCGGGCCGCAGATCGCCCGCGAGCTGTTCGTCACGGTCAACACCCTGCGTACCCACACCAAGCGCATCTTCACCAAGCTCGACGTGACCACCCGGGCGGCGGCGGTGCGGCGCGCCCGGGACCGCGGGCTTCTGTAGGTCACATCGTCGGTCACATCATGTGGTGACGCGCGGTCACCCGGTCCGCTCCTAGGTTTCGGGACATGCAATGGGCAGACCTGAAAGAGGAGCGGACATGACCATCACACCCACCACCCTGAGCCGGGCGGCCGGCGTAGCAGCCGTCCTGGCCGGACTGATCTTCGTCGGTGTCCAGATCGGGCACCCTCACTCCGACGTCACCTCCGTCGGGACGACCGAGTGGGCCGTGCGCAACTCGCTCAAGGTGCTCATGGCCGCCCTGGCCCTGGCCGGCATCACCGGCATGTACCTGCGCGGGGTGACCCGGATCGGTGTGCTCGGCCTGGTCGGTTACCTCGTGCTCGCCGTCGGCTACCTCTCCATCGTGAGCACCGCCTTCATCTCCGCGTACGTGCTGCCGGCGCTCGCGGACACCAACCCCGGCTATGTCAACGACGTGCTCGCGGTGGGGACGAACGGCACCGCCGAGGGCGACATCGGCCTCCTAGGCGGCATCATCCGGGTGCAGGGCTTCGCCTACCTGGCCGGCGGCCTGATCTTCGGCATCGCGCTGTACCGGTCGCGGGTCCTCGCCCGCTGGGCCGCCGCGCTGCTGGCCGTCGGGGGCGTGGTCACCGTCGTGCTCGCGATCCTGCCGGACGCGTTCTACCGGCTCCTGGCCTTCCCGAACGGCATCGCGATGATCGGCCTGGGCTGCGCGCTGTGGCGTGCCGGCACCACGACCGCATCCGCACCGGCCGGCGGTCACCGCGCGGTCGTGACGGCCGATGCCGAATGAACCCGCGCCACTACGAGCTCCGGGTCGAGGGGCACCTCGACGAGCGCTGGTCGGCCTGGTTCGCCGGGCTGACCGTCGTCCACGAAACCGACGGCACCACCATCCTGCGCGGCGCCCTGACCGATCAGGCGGAACTGCACGGAGTGCTCGCCAAGGTCCGCGACCTCGGCACCCCGTTGATCTCGCTCACGACGATCGAGGCTACCGATTGATCGGAACGGGCCAGGTTGTCGCTTCAAGGTTTTTACGATGACCCGATGGACGACTTTCCGCGGATGGCAGCCGAGACCGACCGGATCGAGCCGGCGCCGCGACGGCTGCGGGCCGTCCTCGGCGGCGAGCAGATCTTCGACACGACGGCGGCCTTGTACGTGTGGGAGGCGCCGTACTACCCGCAGTACTACGTCCCGCTGGGCGACGTCGTGTCCCGGTTCCTCGTCGACGAACAGCACGAGCAGCACCTGAAGCGCGGCACCGCGCGGCGCTTCGGGCTGACGGCCGGCGGCCAGGAACGACCGGGAACGGTGTGGGTCTTCGGCGCGGACGCGCTGACGGGCCTGTCCGGGTACGTGCGCTTCGACTGGGCCGCGTTGGACGCCTGGTACGAGGAGGACGAGCGGATCTTCGTCCACGCGCGCAACCCGTACGTCCGGGTCGACGCGCTGCGCTCACACCGGCACGTGCGCGTCTCGCTGAACGGCGTCGTGCTCGCCGAGACCACGACGCCGGTGCTGGTGTTCGAGACGGGCCTGCCGACGCGCTACTACATCGACCGCGCCTCGGTCCGATTCGCCAACCTGGTCCGCACGGAGACGGAGACGGCCTGCGCCTACAAGGGCACGACGAGCGACTACTGGTCGCTGGCGGGCGGCGGCGACGCGGAGTCGGACATCGCCTGGTCCTACACCTTCCCGACCCGGGCGCTGTCGCCGATCGCGGACCTGGTCGCCTTCTACAACGAGAAGGTCGACATCCACCTGGACGGCACGCTGCTGGAGCGCCCGCGGACCCATTTCGTCCGCTAGCTCGTCAGCAGGGCGCCGATCCGGTTCGCGACCGTCTCGGCGGAGTTCACCTCCGTCGTCGTCCGGCCGCGGGTGGTGGCCACCGCTATGGCGATGTCCTTGCCCGGCAGGTAGGTCTGCACCGCCGAGTATCCGGCCAGCGACGGCTTCTGCAGGATCCAACCGTTCTGGACGATGACGCCGAGCCCGAAGTGATGCTGCTGGGTCTGAGGCACGCACAGGGTCGCGGGGCAATCCTTCGTCGGCCCGCCCAGGCCGACCGTGCCCGGGTTGAGCAGTTCGCGGAACGACTTCGCCGAGATCAGCCGGCCGGTGCCCACGGCCCTCGCCGAGACCGCCAGATCACAGATGTTCGAGGTGAGGATCGCGCCGTCCGCCGTGCTCCAGGACGGGTTCCAGTAGGTCGCGTCCTCGAAGAACCCACGCTCGATGGTGTAGCTGTGCAGGACCGGCCCCGGGATGACCGCGCTGGTCTCGCTCACGGTCGCCGACAGGCGCAGCGGGTTCAGGACCTGCCGGCGCAACAGTTCCTTGAGCGGCGTACGCGTGACGCGCTCGAGGATCTGGCCCAGGATGATGAAGTTGGCGTGGGAGTAGCTCCAGTTCGTGCCGGGCTCGTACCACGACGGGCGATCCAGGGCGAGGTCGAGCAGCTCCTGCGCGGTCCAGTGCCGGAACGGGTCGGCGTAGAGGCGTTTGACGAACGGCGCGTAGCTCTCGAAGTCCGGGTAGCCGGACGTGGTGCTGCCCAACATGCGCAACGTGACCTTGTCGGCCTGGCGAAGTGCGGGGAACCAGCGCGCGATCGGGTCGTCGAGCGAGACGACGCCCTTGTCGACGAGCTGGAGCAACACCAGATTCATATACGCGATGCCGACAGATCCCGCGCGGAAGCGCATGTCCGTGGTCGCGGGCACGTCGGCCATCGACTCGCCCACCGCGGCCGTCACGACCTCCCGCCCGCGGACCGTCACG
This sequence comes from Asanoa ishikariensis, assembly GCF_900107455.1. Lineage (GTDB taxonomy): Bacteria > Actinomycetota > Actinomycetes > Mycobacteriales > Micromonosporaceae > Asanoa > Asanoa ishikariensis. The sequence goes on from NZ_FNQB01000003.1 coordinate 102,620, forward strand.
CGTACGACGGCCGCGCTGAGGTCGAGGTCCCGCCGCACCGACTCGGCGACGCCGACGATCCGCGCCGCCGTCCCGCGCGGCTTCGCGGTCGCGACACATCGTGCGCTCTCGACGGCCCCGGCCGGCCCGACCCAGCCGCCGGCGGCGACCAGGACGGCAATGATCACCATGGACAGCGCGATGCGTCTCATTTGGCCACTTTAAGCCGACTTGCGACGTTGACTCCGCGCCTCGCCGCGTAGTTGGCTTCCGGGCATGGCGCGCATCGCATACGACGACGCGGACGCCGCGGCGTTCGAGGCGGCCCGGCACCTGACCGACGACGGGCTCGCCGCCTGGCGGACCGCCGTCGCCCGGCATCTCTCGCCACGGCCGGGCATGCGGGTGCTCGACCTGGGTGCCGGCACCGGACGTTGGGCACGGGCCTTCACCACGTGGTTCCCCGGCATCGAGGTCCTCGCGGTGGAGCCGTCCGAGGCGATGCGCACCCGTTCCGTGTTCGCGCCTGTCGTCGCGGGCGACGCCGCGCACCTCCCGCTCGACGACGACAGCGTCGACGGCGCGTGGATGTCCACCGTCATCCACCACGTCCCGGACCTGGCAGCCGCCGCACACGAGTTGCGCCGGGTCCTGCGCCCGGGCGCACCGCTGCTGATCCGCTCGGCGTTCGCCGGCCGGCACGAGGGGATCACCCTGTTCCGCTGGTTCCCGGAAGCGATCCGCGTGCTCGACACCTACCCCAGCATCGCCGAGGTCGAAGACGCCTTCTCGCGTGCCGGATTCGAGACGGCCGCCCTCGAACAGATACCGCAGACCACCGCCGCGTCGCTGCGGGAGGCAGCGACTGCCCTGCGGCGCGACGCACACACCCCGCTGAAGCTGATCACCGATGACGAGTACGCCGCCGGCCTGCGGCGGATGCATGAGGGGACCCGGGTCGAGAACAGACCTGTGGTCGACGTGCTGGACCTACTGGTGCTGCGCTAGGTGCGGACCGGGCGCTGGCCGCCGAGGGTGCTTTCCCGCGTGACCAGTCGGAACGGGGGCTGGACGTCGTACGGTGGCTCGACCGGTTTGCCCTCGATGCGGGCTACCAGCGACTGCACCGCGAGCCGGCCGATGTGTTCCTTGTCCGGGGAGATCGTGGTCAGGGTCGGGTTGCTGAACCGCCCTTCCTCGATGTCGTCGATGCCGATCACCGCGACGTCCTCCGGGATCCGCAGCCCCGCCTCGGCCACCGCGCGCATCGCGCCGATCGCGACCAGGTCGTTGTAGGCGAAGACCGCGTCCGGTGGTTGGGTGCGTGCCAGCAGGTCGCGCATCGCCATCAGGCCGTCGGCCCGGCCGAACGCGGTCGTCGGCGCGGCCAGCGCCGGGTCCCAGGGCAGGCCGGCGCCGGCCAGCGCCTCCCGGTAGCCGCGTAGCCGCAGGTGCGCCGACTGGCGGTGGTCGCCGGCCTGCGCGCCGATGAAGGCGATCCGGTAGCGGTCCAGCGAGACCAGGTGCTGCACCGCGACGTGGCTCGCGGCGATGTTGTCGATGGCGATGTGGTCGTGCGGCACGTCGTAGACGCCCTCGCCGATCAGCACCATCGGGGTCGCCGGTGGGCGGGCCAGCACGTCCTCGCGGGAGACCGCGACCGGGCTGAAGATCAGGCCGTCGACGATCTGCCGTCGGGAGTTGTCGATCATCGAGAGCTCGTGCTCGTACGAGCCGGCCGTGTCCTCCATGACCAGCGTGTAGCCCTGGCTCGTGGCCTCGCGGATCGCGGCGCCGGCGAGCTCGGCGAAGTACGGGTTGTCGAGCTCGGGAATGGCCAGCGCGATGATGCCCGTGCGGCCCAGCCGCAGGTGCCGTGCGCTGAGGTTGGGCGCGTAGCCCAGCTCGTCGATCGCCGACTGCACCCGCACCCGGGTCTCCTCACCGACCGGCCGGTAGCCGTTGACCACATTGGACACGGTGGACAACGAGACGCCGGCCCGCGCGGCGATGTCCTTCAGGCTGACGACCACGTGTGCACTCCAAGGTTCAGCGCAGCCGTCGCGCCGCGCAGACATCGACTGTCGTCCATTGACTGGCAGGTCAATCGGGCTCTATAACGTTATACAGGCGACTATCGATGCCCTCAAGGCTTGAGCAGAAGGAACGGAGCAGGTATGAAACCGTCCCGTCGTACCTCCCTCGTCGCGGTCCTGGCCCTCGTGACCGGGCTGTTGGCGACGCCGACCGCCGCGCGGGCCGCACCGGCCAAGACGCCTCCGCTGACCACGCCGTGGACCGCGCAGGCGCTCAGCGGCACCCCGTTGCCGGAGTACCCGCGCCCGCAGATGACCCGGCCCGACTGGCAGAACCTCAACGGCGAATGGCAGCTCCGCCAGTCGGCCACCGACGACGCGCCGCAGTTCAACACCACCCTGCCGGAGCGGGTCAACGTGCCTTTCCCGGTCGAGTCGGCGCTGTCGGGCGTCATGCGCGCCGCCAACGACAACCGCAACTACCTCTTCTACCGGCGCACCTTCACCGTCCCGGCGGGCTGGTCCGGGCGGCGCGTGCAGCTCAACTTCGGCGCCGTCGACTGGCAGACCACGGTGTGGGTCAACGGCCAGCAGGTCGGTGGGCACACCGGCGGCTACGACGCCTTCACGTTCGACATCACGGATCGACTGAACGGGGCCACCAACGAGCTCGTCGTCAAGGTCTGGGACCCGAGCGACACCCGCCAGAACGGCAGCCTCCAGCCGATCGGCAAGCAGACCAAGACACCCAACGGCATCTTCTACACGCCGAGCTCGGGCATCTGGCAGACGGTCTGGCTGGAGCCGACGCCGGCCGCGTCGATCAGCTCGGTCGACCTCTATCCCAACCTGTCCAACAACACCATCCGGGTGCGGGTGTTCACCCGCGGCACCGTCACCGGCCACACCGTGCTGGCCGAGGCGCTGAACGGGTCCACCGTGGTCGGCACCGCCACCGGCGGGTTCACGGAGTTCTCCGTCCCGGTGCCGTCCGCGCGGCGCTGGTCGCCGGACGACCCGTTCCTCTACAACCTGCGGGTCACGCTGCACAACTCCGGTGGGTCGCAGGTCGACCGGACCACGCACTACTTCGGGATGCGGGAGATCACCACAGGCCTGGTCAACGGGGTGCGGCGGCCGCTGCTGAACGGCCAGTTCGTGTTCCAGACCGGCACGCTCGACCAGGGCTACTGGCCGGACGGCGTCTACACCGCCCCGACCGACGCGGCGCTCGCCTTCGACCTCCAGAAGCACAAGGACCTGGGCTTCAACATGGTCCGCAAGCACATCAAGGTGGAGCCGCAGCGCTGGTTCTACCACGCGGACCGGCTCGGCGTGCTCGTCTGGCAGGACGTGCCGTCACTGACCGCGCAGAACATCGACGCGAACGCGGCGCAGCAGGCCCAGTTCGAGGCGGAGGCGCGCGAGATCGTCGACGAGCACCGCTCGTCGCCGGCAGTGGTCGCATACACGGTTTATAACGAGGGCTGGGGCGAGCGTTCCTTGGCCGACACCCAACGGGTGGGACAGAACGTCAAGAACCAGGACTCGACCCGGCTCGTCAACGTCCACAGTGGCTACAACTGTTGCCAGTCACTGGGCAACCCCGGCAACGGCGACATCGACGACTGGCACGTCTACCTCGGCCCCGATGCGCCGCTGGCCTCCAACCGCATCTCGGTGCTCGGCGAGTTCGGCGGGCTCGGCCTGCACACCCCGGGGCACGAGTGGAGCCCGAGCGGAGGGTTCTTCGCGTACGAGTGGCAGGCGAACGCCACGGCGTTGACCGACCGCTACGTCGGGCTGGTCGCCGGCGTGCAGAACCTGATGCTCGGCCGCGGGCTGTCAGCGGCGATCTACACCGAGATCACCGATCTCGAAGGTGAGCTCAACGGCTTCGTCACCTACGACCGGCAGGTGGTGAAGATGGACCAGGCCCGGGTACGCGCGGCCAACCAGGCGGTGATCGCGGCCTCCCGCGCCCTGCCCGCCCTGGCCCCGACCGCGCTGCCGGTCAACCAGCGCCGGTCGCTCCAGGTGACGACACCCGGCTTCACCAACCGCTACCTGCGGCACCAGAACAGCCTGGCGTACACCGAGGTCGTCACCGCGGCGTCGTCGGCGCTGCTGAAGAGCGACGCCACGTACACGATCCGGGCGGGTCTGGCCGACGCGTCCTGCTACTCGTTCGAGTCGGTCAACTTCCCGGGCCAGTTCCTCCGCCACGCCAACTCCCGCGTGCAGAACTCGGTCAACGACGGCTCGGCCCTGCTGCGCGCGGACGCGACCTGGTGCGCCCGCACGGGGCTGACAGGTTCCGGGGTCTCCCTGGAGTCGTGGAACTTCCGGGGCTCGTACCTCCGCCACCACAACTCGGAGGTCTGGCTCGCCAACGGCTCCGGCGGCGCGACCTACAACTCCCCGTCCTCCTGGACAGCCGACAGCACCTGGAACATCGCAACACCCTGGGCGCCATAGAACCACCGACGGGTGCGGCGGCGTCGGCTCCGCCGCACCCGCGGGTGGGAGACTGTGTCCTTGATTGATCGATACCAGGAGCTCTGGCGGCAGGGCCGCCGCGCCGTGCTGCGCGGAGACGTGGACGTCCAGCCGTTCGGCACAGGGTGCTGGCCGCTGTCGGTCGCGCTGCGCCTGGACCCGCCCACCCGCGCCCGGTTCGCCGACCTTGCCGCGGAGGCGGCCGCGCTCGTCGGCGACGCCTACCTTTTCGACCACCATGTGACCGTGCGGGCCGTCGACGACGGTGGGCTCGCGCTCTACGAAAGCGCGTTACGGGAGGCGACCGCCGGTCTCGGGCCGGTGCGGTTGCGTTTCGACGGCGTCGTCCTGACCCGGAGCAACCTGATGGCCTGCGGCTACCCGGTCGACGACACGGCATCGCGATTGCGGGCCAGGCTCGCGGAAGCACTGGCGGCCAGGGGAGCCGACGGCTTGGAACGCGGCCGCAGCCGGGACATCTGGCACACCACGCTGGTCGGGTTCGGTGGCCCGGTCGCCGACCCGCGTGGCCTGGTCGAGTGGGTCACGGACCGACTCGACCAGCCGTTCGGAACCGCGCGGTGCGACGTCGCGGACCTGAACCGCTGGACGGCCGCGGAGCGACAGCAGCACGCCATCCCGATCTTCAGCGCCCCGCTGGGGTGATCAGGAGCAGTCGAAGCGGTAGTCGAACGGGCGGTCGGGGCAGGTCGGGCAGACGAACAGGTAGATGCCGCCGACGTCGCCGAGCATCAGGCCGGCCGGGTTCTGGATGTGTCGCCACGGATGATCATCGGAGCCGGCGACGTCCCAGCCGGCCATCGCCGGGCGGTCCTGCAACGGGATCCAGCGCTTCTCGTCGCCTCGGCTGAACTCCCAGCTGGCCACGGTGAGCAGGTGGGCCATCCGGGCGCCGCAGCCGCAGGTCGGCCAGTCCGGTTCCTGGGTCCAGCCGGGATAGCCGCCGACCTTCGTACCCGATGCGACCGCCAGGTCGGTCTCGTACTCCCAACCGGTCTCCCGCTCGACCCGCTCGATCGTGTCCTTGATCTGAGACCAGACGGCCTCCGGCAGGTCGTCGCTCGGGTACTCGGTCACCCGTTCCGGATGCAGGACGCACGGGTCGGGCACGTGCTGGACGTCCGCCTCCTCGTCCGGCTCGGGCTGCTCCGCCAGCCGTGCGCCAACGTCGGCGCGGCGCCGCCACCTCAGCTCGGGCCGCGGCGAGGTCCACGGTTCGTGATCGAACGGGCACCACAGCACCTGCAGCACGTCCGTGCCGGCGGGAAACGGGAGTTCCGGAACGTCCTCGGCGAAGAGTTGCAGCACCGGGACGAGCGGCACCTCGGCCTCGCCGGGCTCACCGTCGAGGTGGTCGGCCGGCTCGGGTCCGTCGCAGACCGGCCACGGCTCCCGCGCGGGCCACAGCAGCGGGCCGCCCATCGAGCTCTGGTCCGCGGTCGGCGCTCCCGGGCGGGGATGCAGCCGGACCGTCGTCATCGCGAAGGGCACGACCTCCGGAAAGACCTCGGGCACGTCGATCGGGCTGGCGGCGGTGGTATGCACGGCGACGATCATCTCAGTCTGTCTTGAGGGACACCTCGTACAGGTAGACGTCGCCGAAGGTGCCTGTGCGGCGGAAGCCGGCGCGTTCGAGGGTGCGCTGGGAGGCGACGTTGTCCGCGGTGGTGTCGGCGACGACTCGGGACAACCCGTGATCGGCCGCGACGTCGAGCAGCGCGCTGAGTGCCTCTGCCGCGTAGCCGTGTCCGCGCGCCGACGGGGATAGGCCGTAACCGACCTCCACACACCCGTCGGCGGGCTGGCCCTTGAAGCCGATGCCGCCGATGGCCCTCCCGTCAGCGGCCCGGGTGATCCGGTAGTGCCCGAACGGGCGCTGGTCACCATGGGCGGCCGTCGTTCTGAGAAAGGCCGTCACACCGATGACGTCGCCGTCGAACGGAAAGTCGTCAGCCCAGGTGTCTTCGGCTTCGGCGCGCCGACCGATGATGCGTTCGCCCTCCGCCGCGTCGATGGCGTGCAGGCGCAGGCGTGGCGTGTGAAGTTCGGTCACGGGCGACAGCGAAGCAACCCTCGGCCCTTCGCACAAGCCGATTAATCTCAGAGGAGGCTCGACGCGGGCAACGGGGTCGGCAGGGGCGCCGGCAACGGGGCCGCCACGTACTCGAGCAGCACCGCCCGCACGTAGCGCGGTGTGGTGGGGAGGTCGGCCGACCCGACAGCGAACATCGTCGTGCTGTCCGGGCTCGCGGTGATCGCGTTGAGGCTCATGCCGATCGCGTCCGGCGGCTGTGGCGCCCGCTCGCTGACCCAACCGCGTTCGTTGTACGTGACGAGGTCCGCCTTCGGCTCCAGGGACGTTCTGGTCAACCACGCCCGTCCGGCCGGGTCCGTGGCCACGTCGGGCTGGGGGCCGTCCGGAGCGTCGCGGAGCACTTCGAAGGACTTACCGCCGCCGCGTACGGCCAACCCGTGCTCGCCGACCGCCCAGAGCTCACCGGGCGAGCGACCCGACAGCGCGTTGAACGCGGTCTCCTGGTTGTTGATGCCCACCTGGACCGTACGCCAGCCTGAGCCGTTCCAACGGAAGAGCAGCGGACCCTTGAAACCCTTCCACGCCCCGTTGCCGGCGGCCCAGATGTCGTTCGGGCCGAAGGCCTTGATGGCGGTGAAGTTGCAGAAGTTCGGCATGCCGCCGAAGGACGTGCCGCCGGTGCGGCATTCGGCGGGGGACCGGTGCGACCGCCAGGATCGGCCGTCCCACTCCTCGATGAGCACGTCGCTCTGGTCGTTGCCCACCAGCCAGGCATGTCCACCCACGACGGTGAGCCCGGTGATCAGCGAGTAGCCCTTGCTGCCCTGCGGGAACGGCACCTCGCGCCAAGCGGTCCCGTCGTAGTGCAGGACGTGCGCCACCTGGTCGTCCGGGCTGGGTGCGGACTCGTTGCCGACGACCCAGACGTCGGTGGGCGAGTCGGCCGCGACCAGGTTGAACCCACCGTGCCAGGCGATCGGCGGCAGCGCCGCGCGGGTCCAGCCCGTGCCGTCCCGCTGGAGGATCAGCGGCTTTCCGGTGTCGTCCGGCTTCTCGGGCGAGTAGGACTCGCTGCCGACGGCCCACGCGTGTGTGGCGTCCACCGACACGACGTCCCACAGCGCACTCGTCGGCCCGCCCAGTTCCGGCAGGCGGGCGAGGCGCCAGGTCGGCGGCGGCGCGGTGACGACGACTTCAGGTGACCCGGTGGGGGAGGCCGGGACGGGTTGAGACGGAGATGTGCCGGTGCCGGTGCACCCCGATACGAGCAGAACGGCGGCCAACGCCGCGGCAATCTTCCGCATGGCGCTGATGATCGCAGGACGCCGCCATAGCCGAGGTCCCCGCATTTCGCCACTTACCCAGATAAAGTGACTCACCATAGCGACGAGTGATGCGGCGGGGGCCATCTCGTGGCGGCCGCTGGCCGTGTTGGGACTGGCCCAGTTTCTGATGGTCCTCGACACGTCGGTCATGAACGTGTCGATCAGCCAGCTTGTCGACGACTTCGACACGGACGTCACCGCGATCCAGTCCGTCATCACCCTCTACACACTGGTGATGGCGGCGTTCATGATTACCGGCGGCAAGCTGGGGGACCTGTGGGGTCGCCGCCGGGCTTTCGTGGTCGGCATGGTCATCTACGGCGTCGGCACGACGCTCACCGCCGTCGCTCCGACGCTGTTGGTTCTGGTGCTCGGATGGTCGGTCATCGAAGGGCTCGGCGCCGTGCTGGTGCTGCCGTCGCTGGCCGCGCTGGTCGGCGCCAACTACACCGGATCGGCCCGGGCCACCGCCTACGGGGTGATCGGCGGCGTGGCCGGAGCCGGCATCGCGGTGGGACCGCTGCTGGGCGGGTGGGTCACCACGTACCTCACCTGGCGGTTGGTGTTCGCCGGCGAGGCCGTGCTGGTCGTCGTCATCCTGCTGCTCACGCCCTGGATCCGCGACGTCGAAGGGGCCGCGCGGCGGACCCGGCTCGACGGCGTCGGCGCGGCGCTGTCCGCGGCCGGCATGGCGCTGGTCGTGCTCGGTGTGCTCCAGAGCAGCACCTGGGGGTGGCTCCGGCCGCGCGACACGCCCGTGGAGATCTTCGGCTTCGCGCCGACCCTGTTCGTCGTCGCGGCGGGTGCCGCTCTGCTCGCCTGTTTTCTGGCCTGGATACGGCGTCGGCAGGCGGCGGGCCGCCAGCCGTTGGTCGAGCCGGAGCTGTTGGCCGCTCCACCGTTGCGCGCCGGCCTGTCGATGCTGTTCGTGCAGAACCTCGTCCTGCTGGGCGTCTTCTTCGCGATTCCGTTGTACGTGCAGGTCGTACTCGGGCTAGACGCCTTCGAAACGGGGTTGAGGCTGCTGCCCGCGTCGGTGGGGATGTTGGTCGCGGCGATGTGCGGGTCGTTCCTCGGCCGCCGGGCCGGCCCGCGCCTGATCGTCCAGATCGCCGTCGCGACGGTCGTGGCAGCGGTGCTCTGGCTGGTGAGCACGGTGCGGCCCAGTCTCGACGAGGTCTCGTTCAGCCTGGCCCTGGCATTGTTCGGGATCGGCATGGGTCTGCTCGCGTCGCAGCTCGGCTACGTGGTGCAGGGCAGCGTGGGGGAGAAGGAACGCAGCGAAGTCGGCGGCCTGCAGTACACCGCGCAGAACCTGGGGTCCTCGCTCGGCACCGCGCTGGTCGGCGCGGTGCTGATCGCCGCGCTCAGTGGGACCTTCACCGACCGCATCTCCGCCGACCCCCGCATCTCGGACGCGGTCGAGCAGCAGGCCACCGTCCGGATCAGCGCCGGCATCACGTTCGTGTCCACGACCGACCTGCGGGCGGCGCTCGACCGCACCGCCGTGCCGCCGGCCGAGGTGGACGCGATCGTCGACGGGTATGCCGAAGCCCAGTTACGCAGTCTGCGGGCTGCGCTGCTGGCGGCCGCGGTGTTCGCGGCGGCCGGCTTCCTCGCTACCCGACGCCTGCCGACCGGCGTACCCACACCGCTAGGGACCGCCGATTGAAATGACTCCATCACGAGACGCCCACCTTCTGGCGGTCGATCTCGATGAGCGCGACGACCCGCTCGTCCTCCCGGGGGTACGGCTGACCGACGTACTTGGTGGACAACTCGTCGACGACGGCCCAGGCGGCGTCGCCCTCCAGCCACCGCACGACGTGGCCGCGGATGATGACGGGCTCGAACGGGTTCTCGGCCGGCGCCAGGGACAGCGCGACGCGTGGGTCGCGGCGCAGGTTGCGGGCCTTGCGGGAGCCCGGTCCGGTGAGGAACACGACGTGGTCGCCGTGCGTGCCGACCCAGACGGGCACGGTGTGCGGTGCGCCGTCGGGCAGGACGGTGGCGAGGTGGGCGATCTCGGTGCCGTCAAGTGCGCGGCGGACGGTGGGGTCGAGCATGGTCAGCTCCTAGCGTTCGATGGCGTAGCGCAGGTGGGTGACTCCGGGCGCGGGGACCGCCTCGACGAGGCGCAGGCGCACGTGCTCCGGCAGTGACTGGAAGAAGGGCCGGCCGCCGCCGAGCAGGATCGGCACCTGGTGGAGCACCACCTCGTCGACGAGGCCCGCCGCCAGCGCCGAGGTCAGCGCGCCGCCGCCCATGAGGCCGACGTCCCGGTCGCCGGCGACCTCGCGGGCGGCGCCGATCGCGTCCGCGATGCCGGTGGTGACCAGCGTCTGCCGCTCGCTGAGCTCCGGCACGGGTCGGTGGCTGAGGACGATCAGCGGAGCCGTCGGGTGTGGACTGCCGCCGCCGAAGTGGTCCGAGTCGTCGTAGGTGTTGCGACCCGCCACGACCGCGCCCAGATTGCCGGCGACCGCGTCGAACAGCCGGGCGCTGGGCTCGCTCAGCTTGAACCCGTCGAACACCGCGCTCGGCGTGTCGCCGTCGAAGTACCAGTCGAAGAGCATCGTGCCGTCGCCGAGTCCGCGCCCGGCGCCCGGCGCGTGCCCGGTGATGTAGCCGTCGACCGACACCGCGTGGCCGCTGATGACCTTGCCCATTGTCACGATCCCTTCTGGAGTTCCTTCGGGGGACTCTGTGACCATAACAACGTAAGTTCCCTCAGGGAACCCCAATTGCTAATGTCGGCTCATGCAACGCACGGACTTCAGCGCGATGGCGTGCTCGATCGCGCGCACGCTCGATGTCATCGGCGAGCCCTGGTCCCCGCTGGTCCTGCGCGACGTCTGGGTCGGCCTCAACCGGTTCGAGCAGCTCCAGGCCGACCTCGGCATCTCCCGCAAGGTGCTGACCGAGCGGCTGAACCACCTGGTCGAGCAGGGCGTGCTCGAGCGCCGTCCCTACGACCGTAGACCGCGCTACGAGTACGTGCTGACGGAAAAGGGCACTGAGCTCGTCGACCTGCTGATGGTCATGGCCGGCTGGGGAGACAAGTGGCTGGCGGGGGAGGCCGGCCCGCCGGTGCTCTATCGGCACCACGCGTGCGGTGAGATCAGCGGCGTCGACCTGCGCTGCACCGCCTGCGGCGAGCCGATGCACGCGAACGACATCGACCCGCTGCCCGGCCCGGGCGCGGCGCCGACCACGGCTCGACCACCTGCCGGCAGGTAGCCACCACCCGTGGTCGGAGCCGCGTCCCATTCTTACGACCGGTCGGCGAAGCGGCCGTCCGGGTCCCAATGCCGCTTCAGTGCGACCAGACGCGCGTGGACGTCGGCCGGGTACGCCGTCGCCAGGTGTTCGGCGCGGCCGTCACCCGGGGTGAGGAAGTTGGCGAAGGTCCGCCCCGTCGTCCAGGCACCGAGCTCGGACAGGACCCGTTCGTGGAACGCGGTGTGTGCCGCCGCTTCGTCGGCCGCCGCGACACTGGCCAGGAAGAGCAGGAACGGCGCGTCCCGGTTGGCGACGGCGTTCGGTTCCCGTGGCGGCCGGCGCAGCGCGCCGGCGAGGTGGCGCAGCTCGACCAGCGTGACGGGCACGTCGGCGTTCTCGACGGCCACGTCGACCAGCCGGTCGACCGCCTCGGCCGGGAGGTCGCGCAGCAGCGCCGACCGCTCGTAGACCGGCATCGGATCGACCGGGTCGGAGTGGATCGCGGCGACCGCGGTGTACGGCATCTCGCCGACCGCGTCGATGATCGCGGGCGCCGCGGCCCGGATCGGTGCGACGTGGCGCGCGCCGTCGTCCGCCGAGCCGAGGTAGGCCACCCGGACGTGCACGACGAGCCGCCCGCGCAACGGCTCGGGCACCGCCGCGATCGGTGGCATGCGCAGCACCGCGATCGAGGAGCTGAGCTCGTCCGGCGTGCCCTCGACCCAGTCCCGCCACGCGTGCAGCACGGCGCCGGCGTGCTCGCCGTCGAAGAAGATGGCGCCGCCGTAGAGGTGGGACAGCGGGAAGAGCCGGAACTCGATGGCGGTGATGACCCCGAAGCCGCTCTTGCCGCCCCGCAGGCCCCAGAACAGCTCAGGGTCCGATGCAGCCGTGACCGTACGGGCGACGCCGTCCGCGGTCACGAGGTCGATCGAGATGACGTTGTCGGCGGCGTATCCGCGGGTGCGCCCAAGGATCGGGCTCAGGCCTCCACCAAGCGTGTATCCCACGACGCCGACGGTGGGCGACGATCCGTTCGCGGCGGCGAGCCCGTGTCGAGCGGCCGCGTCGATGACCTGTTGCCACCGGGCTCCGGCACCGACCCGGGCGGTCCAGCTCGCGGGGTCGACGGTGACCTCGGTCATCCGTTCGGTGTTGATCAGAAGTCCGCCTTCGGTCGCCGTGCCCGGTCCGTGACCGGTGGACCGCACCGCGACGCGGAGGCGGTGTTCGGTGGCGAAGCGGACCGTCTCGGCCACGTCTTCCGGGGTGGCCGTCGCGACGACGACCAGTGGGCGATGGCGCACCGTGAGGTTGTAGCCGACCAGCGCGGCGCTGTGGCCGTCCTCGCCGGGCAGGTGGACCGCGGCCCCCTCGGACAGCCGGCCGGCCAGGATAGTCGCCGCCGCGGCGGCGGCCGTCTCGTCGGGCGTCAGGGTCGTCAGGTGCGTCGATGATGTGGTCATGACCCGAGCCAACGCCGGTCCCGTCGATGATCGGCGGGCGCGCGTTGGACGTTGGGTTGACGTTCGATTGACGACGGCGGTTCGGCACTCGGGCGTTCGGCGGCTAGCGTGGGCGGAGCCAGCGCTTGGGGGAGATGATGACGACGCGGCCCGACGTCCGGTTCGAGGTCCTCGGTCCGGTCCGGATGTGGCGAGGCGGTCACCAGGTGCCGCTGGGGTCACCGCAGCAGGTCGTGCTGCTCGCGATGTTGCTGCTCCGGGAGGGGCGGCCCGCGTCGGTCGACGAGGTCACCAGTGCCCTCTGGGACGGCGACCCTCCCCGCGCGGCCACCAGCACCATCCGCACCTACGTCTCCCGCCTGCGGCGCGTTCTCGACGGCACCTCCGCGACGATCGAGACCGTCGGCGACGGGTACGCGCTGCGCGTACCCGAGGCGTCGGTCGATGTCATGCGGTTCCGGCGGTCCGTCGCGCGTGGCCGTGAGCTCCAGGCATCCGGTGATGCCGCCGGGGCGGCGGCCGTCCTGGCCGAGTCGCTGGAACTGTGGCGTGGGCCCGCGCTGGCCGGTCTGCCGGGCCGGTTCGCGGGCCGTCAGCGGACGCGCCTGGAGGAGGGCCGCCAGGCCGCCGACGAGTCCCGACTCTCCGCGCTGCTCGACGCGTTCCCGAACCAGCAGGCGGAAGCGGTGCTGGACCTCGTCGCGATGGTCGAGGCCTTCCCGCTGCGCGAAGGGCCGCGGCTCCTGCTCATGCGGGCCCTGCACGGCAGCGGCCGCCAGGGCGACGCGCTCGCGGTGTATCGCGAGGGTCGCGCGTGCCTCAAGGACGATCTCGGACTCGAGCCGGGTCCGGCGTTGCGCCAGCTCCACGAGCGGATCCTGCGCGGCGACCTGACACCGGCCACCCCTTCGCCGGACGCGGTCAGCGGACCGACCCGGCTTCCGCACGACCTGGCCGACTTCACCGGGCGCGAGACGGAGCTCGCCGCGATCAGCGCCGGACTGCTGGACGGACCGGGTTGGGTCGGCATCGCCGGGATCGACGGCATAGGGCGCACGGCCACCGCGGTGCGGGCCGCGCACCGGCTTCGCGACCGGTTCACCGGTGGCCAGCTCTACGCCGATGTCGCCAGTTCCGTCGACCTCGCCGACATCCTCGCCACGTGGCTGAGCGCCTTCGACCTGCCGGCGTCCGACCTGCCGGAGTCGGTCAACGGTCGCCTGGCAATGCTGCATCGGGCCGCGGCCGGCCGGCCGCTGCTGATCGTGCTCGACAACGTCGACGATCCGGCGCTCCTGGAGCCGCTGCTGCGGTCCCGGCCGCCCGGCGGCCTCCTGATGACCACCCGCCGCAGGCATACGGAGCTCGCGGCCGTGTGGGTAACGATCGGCGGCCTGCGGACCGACGACGCGCTGGTCCTGCTGGAGCGGATGGCGGGCGCGGATCGGGTCGCGTCCGACCGACCGGCGGCCGAGCGGCTGACCCGGCTGGCGTGGGGCTGGCCGCTGCCGTTGCGGCTGCTCGGAGCGCGCCTACGCGACCGGCCGATGTGGAGCATCGCGGACATCGCACACGAGCTCGACCGCGAACTGCACAACGTCACGGGCGTGTTGCACGACGAGTGCCTCGCGGCCGAGGCGCCACTGGTGCGCGCCTACGACCGGCTGCGGCCGGCGCAGGCGCGGGCGTTGCGGCTCGCGGCGGTCATCGAGCAGGAGGAGTTCACCACCCAGGACGTGGCCGCGTTGCTGGCCGTGTCCGTCGGTGCGGCCTTCAGCGCCATCGACCCGCTGGTCGATCTGGGCCTGATCGGGGAGGCCGCGAGTCCCCACAGCTATCGCCTCCATCCGATCGTCCGCGCGTTCGCCCGCCGGCTGGCGCACACGGTCGAGGGCACCGCCGGTGTCACCGCGGCACGTGACCGGCTGTCCGTCCTGCGTGCCGGCGCTGACCTGCCGGCGCTCGAAAGCTCGTTGACCGTCGCTTCGTAGGCCGGCTCCGGGGAGCGCGACGCTGGCGCGCCCGCTCCCCGGCCGTCTGACCAACTCCATGCGCGGTCAGGCGGGCTGCTGGCGCCTCCGCAGGACGAACCAGAGCACCATCCCGCTGAGTACGACCATGAGGACCAGCGCGAGCGGCTGGGTGTCAGTGGGTTCCGGCGCCGGGCCGGCGCCGGTCTCGGTGCCGGTGGGCAGCCAGTTGCCCGGAGCGTGCGCGGCCGCGACGGCCTTGTGCAGGTCGCCCTTGCCACGGATGGCCGGCAGCTTCCCGGCGGCCACCTTGGACAGACCCTGGGCCGAGCCGTCCGACCGGACGTCGACGAGACCGCCGACCCGGGCGTCCTGGACCACCTGACCCGACACCATGCCGGAGGCCAGTGCCCTGCCGCCCACCGCATCGTCGTCCACGTAGGTCATCGAGACCTGGCCCGTCGCGGAGACGGCCGCCGCGATCGTCCCCACCACGACGCCGGACTGGTAGAGCGGGGCCACCCACTCGTCGCTCGCGACCACCGGCTGGCCGGCGCCGCCTTCGACGAACGCGTCGTTCCAGGTGTGCAGCCGCACCGGCGTGCCGGCCCGGTAGCCGTTGACCGGCTTGCCGGGTTGGATGGCGCCGGGGCCGGCCTCGATCGCCAGGTTCGCCGCCGGGCGGCCGAGCACGTCGCCGGCGACCCGTGGTGCGTCCTGCGCGAACCAGGCTCCGACCTCCGTCGGCGCGGCAGCGTCGCCTGGCTCGGCGAGTGCCGGTGATGCGAGCAGGGTGAGACCGGCGGCGACGGACAGGGCCAGGCCGGCGGCGCGGAGCAACCTCATCGCGGTCATCGGTGTCCTCACTTTCGGTAGAGGTGGATGAGGGTGCCCGAGGCGGCGTAGAACGAGGTGTTGTTGGCATAGCTGCCCCACTCGCGCGACGTCGAGGTCCCGGTCGCCGGGTCGATGTAGGACAGCCCGTACGAGTAGCCGGTGTTGTAGTAGCCCCGCACCACGTGGGCATGGCCGGCGCCGTTGGACCGCCACACGATCCGGCTGTAGACCGGGCGGTTGACGTCCATCTCGGAGACCACGTACGCCCAGCTCAGCACCACCTCGGTGCCGGGGTTGACGCCGCGCTTGTTGAGCGCGTTCATCACGTTGGCGGTCGTGCCCGTCACGTTGCCGCACGACGAGGAGTTCTTGCCGTCCTTGACGAGTTGGCATTGCGCGATGGTCGAGCCGGTCTGGTAGCGGATAATCATTTTTGCGGACGCCGCCCAGCACCAGTTCGAGTTTTCCTGCGCATAGGCCGTGACACTGAGAACTTTTTCGACCGCGTTCGCGGCCGATGGCGCGGTGAAGACCATTCCGACGGTAATCGACAGCACTGCGAGTACGCGCGTGGCAAGACTCCGTTGCAGGTTCACATGAAACCTCCGGTTAGGTTTTCCGAACCGTGAAAGTGGCGGCGTCGGGGAATGCGACCGGCTCTGCCTTGACGCCGCAGAAGGCGAGGAACGTCGAGAGCTTTGTGGGGAGTCCGGCTTCGACCTCGAACGGGTCGGGGTTGTCGTCGACGATGCCGCGGGCGGTGAACGTGTCCGCCTCGGTCTCGCTCGCGACCAGCCGGGCGCCGCCCGGGAGCGTGACGGCATAGCGGTTCGGGGTGATCGACTCCTGGACTAAAGCGGTCCCTTCTGGCCACAGCGGCATCCGCTCCACGCCGTCCACGACGACGGTGACGCAGCCGTTCGCGCGGAGCGCGAGCCGCCCTTCCAGTGCTTTCGATGGCGCGGTGAAGTGGTCGGGCATCGGGGGATCGCGGAGATCGGCGACGTCGACGAAGCCCGTGCCGACACTGGTGTCGGCCGGTGTGGTGCCCGGCGCCGCACCGAGCGCGGCCTCATCGCCGCCGCCGGTGGCACACGCCGCCAGGAAGCTCAACAGTCCACAACAGACAAGGGCAGGCCAGGGCAAGCGTCGTCGCATGGTGGTACCGCTCTTCCGATGTGATGGATACGCGGTCGCCTGCGAACGGCCGCTTTTCCGGCCGTGATTGTGGGCGACCGCGCGCGCAGTCGCTTTGTGCTTATCGTCCTAAGGGCAGGCGAATAGGCGCGCTCTCGCTGGCCCCCGTCCGCCGCGCGTCGCAATTGCCTTGCTGAGAAAGCCGATCCCCTCAAGCAACGTAGCTTGTTAACGCTCACATTTCAAGGCGTGAATGGCTGGTGTGGACCGGCAGAAGTCAATGTCGTACGCGGCGACCCATTCGTCCGGCTCGGCCGCTTTCGCCGCCCTAGGTGGCGGCAGAAGCGCGCTCCGCCTATGTTCGTCCGGTGTCTCCTGACAAGATCAACGCGGCTTCGGCCGGCACGTGGACCCTCGGCCGCGACCTGACCGTCAACCGGATCGGGTTCGGCGCGATGCGGCTGACGGGCAGCGCCGCCTTCGACCTCGGCACACCCAGCGACCGCGACCGCGTCATCGGCGTGCTGCGCCGTGCGGTCGAACTGGGCGTGAACCACATCGACACCGCGGCGTTCTATTTCTCCCGGCTGCGTTCGGCCAACGAGCTGATCAACCGCGCGCTGGCGCCGTACCCGGCCGATCTGGTCATCACCACCAAGGTCGGACCTGGCCGCGATCCCTCCGGTGACTGGCTCCCCCTGGCCCGGCCGGACCAACTGCGCGGCCAGGTCGAGGAGAACCTGCGCCAACTCGGCCGCGACCACCTGGACGTGGTGAACCTGCGCCAACACGGCCTCGACTCGATCGCCGAGCACTTCGGTGCGCTCGCCGACCTGCGCGACGCGGGCCTGATCCGGCACCTGGGCATCTCGAACGTCCGCCCACACCACCTCGCACAGGCCCAGGCGATCGCCCCTGTCGTCTGCGTCCAGAACGCGTACGGCCTCCACAACCGCATCAGCGACGGCACCCTGCGCGCGTGCGGCGAGCAGGGCATCGCGTTCGTGCCCTTCTTCTCGATCGCCGGCGACGGGCGTGACGCCGGAGGTGTCGCCGAGGACGACGCGGTCCTCGCCGTAGCCCGCGCGCACGGCGCCACGCCGGCGCAGGTCCGGGTCGCCTGGACGCTGAGCCGCGGACCGCACGTGCTGGCCATCCCGGGCACGGGCAACCCGGACCACCTGATCGAGAACCTGGCCGCCGGGGCGCTTCGGTTGTCCACGGAGGAGCTCGCGAGCCTCGACGGCTAAGGCGCGGCTGTCTCGATGATCCGCTAGTGGAGGGCCGCCTTGAGGCCGACCACGACGAGCCCGAGGACGCCCGCGAAGGCCGTCGCCCCCCAGCGCGGCCATCCCGTGAGGCCGGCGCCGCGGGCCGCCAGCCAGCCGAGCACAACCAACAGGAACACGGTGTACGCGAGCGCGGCGTCGAGCGCGGCCGCACTGCTCGCGCCGGCAAGGCGGGACAGCAGCAGCACGAGCAACGGGGTGATCGAGGCCTGGATCAGCGCCCAGCCCGCGGTCAACACGTGGAGCACGTCCGTGCGGGTCACCGACGCGCCCCGGGCAGCCAGGCCCAACAGTTCCGAATAGCGTTCGGCCAGCCAGTAGACCAACAGCGTGACCAACACCGTCGCAGCAACCCGGCCAACGCCGTAGTTGCCCGACGCCGCCAGAGTCGAGGCGCAGATGACCGTGCCATAGATGCCGGCCGGCACCCACGGCGCGGCGACCCACATCCCCTTGCGGGCTCCGGCTTTGTCCATCGGCACCGATTATCACCGCCAAACCACCACCAAGCCGAACAAAAGGTCAGGCCGGCGCGGCGATGCTTTCCAGCGCCTCCGCGAGCCGCCGCACCTGTGGCGGCGTGGCCTCCAACAACGGAGAGCGCACCGTCGGGTGGGGAATGATCCCCAGTTCGGCTAGTGCCGCCTTGGCCATGACGGCGCCTTGGGCCGTGCCCATGACGGCGTCCACCAACGGGGCCAGCGACCGCGCGATAACGCGCCCCGACGAGAGGTCCCCGGCACGCACCGCGCGGATCAGCGAACCCACCCGGTCGGCGGTCACGTTGCCCACGACGCTGACCACCCCGGCAGCGCCGCTGGCCAGGTAGGGCAGGTTGAGCTCGTCGATCCCGCAGTAGTAGGCCAGCGACGAATCCGCCATCACCGCCATCGCCGCGGCCAGGTCGCCCTTGGCGTCCTTGACCGCCCTGATCCGTGGGTGCCCGGCGAGCTCGACCAGGGTGGCCGGTTCGAACGCGATGCCGGTGCGCACCGGTACGTCGTACAACATCACGGGCAGTTCGGTGGCGTCCGCCACCGCCACGCAATGGGCGATCACCCCCGCCTGGGTCGGCCGCGAGTAGTAGGGGCATACGAGCAACAGCGCGTCCGCGCCGGCGGCCGCCGCAGCCTGGGCCCGCCGGATGCTGTCCGCCGTGTCGTACGTGCCGACACCGGCGACCACCCGAGAGCGACCAGCCGACCGGGCGACTACCGCACCGACCAGCGACGATGCCTCCAAAGCGGTCAGGGTCGGCGACTCACCGGTGGTCCCGCCCACCACGAGGCCGTCACACCCGGTGGAGACCAGGTGGTCGACGAGCCCGGCCACGCCGGTCGAGCAGATCGCGCCGTCGGGCCGCATCGGGGTCACCATCGCGACGAGGTTCGTACCGAACAGAAGATCCGTCATGGCCCGAGCCTGCCCGCGACCCATACCTAAGGTCCAGCGATGCTTTATTGCCAAAACCGCGTAGCATCGCTTCATGATCGATGTTGCTGCTTTGCGGGCTTTGCGGTCCGTGGCCACCCGGGGGACGCTCGCGCGGGCCGCCGACGATCTCGGCTTCACCGCCTCCGCCGTGTCGCAGCAGATCAAGCGCCTCGAACGCCAGGTCGGTGTGCCCGTCCTGGCCCAGGCCGGCCGCGGCGTCGTGCTCACCCCCGCCGGCCAGGCCATCGTCGACTCGGCACCTGACGTCTTCCAGGCCCTGGAACGCTGCGCCGAGGCGGCCCGGTCGGTCGCCGACGGCGCGCCAAGGGGTGTCCTAAGGGTGGTCGCCTTCTCGACCGCCATCCGCGGCCTGCTCGCCCCGGCCATCAAGGAACTCCAGAAGCGCTGCCCGGACCTCAAGGTGCACGTCACCGAGCAGGACCCAGACCAGGCCCTGCACAGCGTCGACGCCGGGACCGCCGACCTCGCCCTGATCCACGACGCCGATGGGCTGCCTGCCCAGTTGCCACCGTCAATGACCCAGCGACACCTGCACACCGACACCGGCGACGTCGTCATGAGCCGGACGCATCCGTTGGCGCAGCACGAGAAACCCCTCGCCAGTGAAGACCTCGCCGGCCACGCCTGGGTCACCAGCCCGCCCGGCACGGTGTGCCACCAGTGGTTCCGGCGACTGTTCGCCAACGCGCCCGAGGAACCGGAAGTGCGCCACCTGGTCGACGACTTCGCGACCCAACTGGCACTCGTCGAAGGCGGCGCGGTCCTCGCCCTCATCCCGCGCCTGGCCCGCCCGCCGCTGGGCGACGGGCTCGTCGCCCACCCACTGCTGAGACAACCGAAGCGCGAGGTGTACGCCGCCTGGCGGCGCAGTGCCGACGCCAGCCCCGCGATCCAGGCAGTGGTCAGCGCGCTGTGAGCCCCGCCGCGAGCAGCGGCGCGACCGCCTCTTCGGCCTGCGCCGAGGTCGCGTCGGCGGCCGCACCCTGGCGCGCGCGGTAGCTGATGCCCTGCGCGATGACGGCCAGCTTGAAGTTGGCCAGCGCCAGGTAGAACGGCCAGTGATCGAGATCGACCCCGCGCCGCCGGGCGTACGCGGAGGCGATCGCGTCGGCGTCGGGGAGCCGGTCGCTCGCCCACGCGGCGTCCAGGCCGAGGATGGGGTCGAGCTGCGGCTGCCGGTACACGCACATGAGGGCCACGTCGGTCTGCACGTCGCCGACCGTCGCGAGCTCCCAGTCGACGACCGCGAGCACCTTGGTGATGTCGGAGGCGTCGAGCAGCGTGTTGTCGATCCGGTAGTCGCCGTGCACCACGCCGATGTGCGCCGGCCGGTCGGGCAGCGTGGAGAGCAGGTGGGCGTGCAACCGGTCCGCGTCCGGCAGGTCGTGGCTCTTGACCTCGTTCCACTGCCGCCACCACAGCGCGACCTGGCGCTCGAGGAAGCCGTCGGGCCGGCCAAGACCACGCAGCCCGACCTCGTCCACGTCGACGGAGTGCAGGTCCGCCAGGACCCGGACCAGCTCCGTGACACAGGACTCCAACTCCACCGACGGATAAGCGTCGAGCTGCTCCCGCGTACGCACGACCTGTCCCGAGACGAACCCGGTCACGGCGAACGGGGCGCCGAGCACCGACGTGTCCTCGCAGAGTGCGACCACCGGCGGCACGGGGACGGCGCTGTACTGCAACGCGCGCACGACCCGCCATTCCCGCGCCACGTCGTGCGCCGACTGGGTCAGGCCCGACACCGGCGGACGGCGGACCACCCAGCGGTGCGTGCCGTCGGTGACGGCATACGTCAGGTTGGACCGGCCGCCGCTGATGAGATCGGAGGAGAGCGGACCCGCGACGGGCACACCCGCAGAAGCGAGGAACCGGCCCAGGGCCGCCAGGTCGAGGCTCATGCCTCGTACCCCTTCGTCCCGGCGCGGCTGAGCACGAGCTCGTTGACCACGGTGCGCGGCGACAGGGAGAGCAGGGCGCTGACCGCGGTGACCACGTCTGAAACGGGGATCATCGCCGACGGCGGCACCGAGTCGTGCACCCACGCGCTCATGTCGGTGTCCACATAGCCGGGTGCGATGGCCGTGGCGGTGACGCCGGCGCCCGACTCCTCCGCGTTGAACCCGCGGCACAACGCCAGCAGCGCCGCCTTGGTGGCGCCATAGACCGCGAGCGACGGCTCCGCGTACACCCCACCGATGGACGCGAGGGCGATCACCTTCGCACCGTGGGAAGGACGCCGCGACGCCGCGGTACGCAGCATCGGCAGCGCGTCGCGGATCAGCAGGAACGGCGCGCGGGTGTTGAGCGCGAACTGCTTGTCGTAACGGTGGGTCTGGTAACCGTGCAGCGGAGCCGCCGAGCCGACCCCGGCGGCGAGGACGAGCGCGTCCAACGAGTCGTGGTGGACGGCGTGGGCGGCGACGACGGCGGCCGGCGCCTCGGGTGCAGCCAGGTCGACCTCCACACACTCCACATGGGACGCACCGGCGGCGGTCAGCTCCAGGGCCGCCGCGGCCAGGCGGGACGGGTCCCGTGCGACGAGGGTCAGCCGCCAGCCCCGCTGGGCCAGGTCGAG
Organism: Asanoa ishikariensis; assembly: GCF_900107455.1. Taxonomy (GTDB): domain Bacteria; phylum Actinomycetota; class Actinomycetes; order Mycobacteriales; family Micromonosporaceae; genus Asanoa; species Asanoa ishikariensis. Next base: position 124,472 of record NZ_FNQB01000003.1, read on the forward strand.
CGCGATGCCCCGCCCGATCCCGCGGGACGCGCCGGTGACCACCGCGGACCGCGCCGCGGCCGTCACCGCGGTGTCTCTTCGCTGATGCCCACGATCGAGCGCGCGATGGTCAGGTAGCGGTCGAGCAGCGCTTCGACCGGCAGGCTGCCGTCCGGCCGGTACCACGACGCGACACCCACGCACAGCGACGCGATGGCCCGGCTGGCGTCCTTCGGGTAGGACGTCGAGAAGTCGCCGTCGCGCACGCCGGCCAGGATCACCTCGTCGAGCATGTGCTGCTGCTCGTCGCGCTTGGCGACGTAACGCTCCCGGTTGCCGGGCTCCAGGCTGCGCAGCTCGGCGGTCGAGACCATCGCACCCGTGCGCCGGTACATGTGGAACCGCAGCATCGACTCGACCAGCGCGTCGAACTGCGACCGGGGGTCCGGCGTCGCGCCGGACAGCGCCGCACGGCTGCGGGTCAGCAGCTCGTCGATGATGACCGTCATGAGGTCGACGAGGATGTCCTGCTTCGACGGGTAGTAGTGGTAGACCCCGGGCACCGACAGCCCCGAGCGGCGGGCCAGGTCACGCGTCGTCGTGCCGTGGTAGCCGTGCTCGTAGAAGGCCGACAGGGCCGCGTCGAGGATGCGCGGGAAGTCGAGGGTTTCGTACTCGCGCCACTGCAACGTCATCGCTGTCCCCGCTTCGTGCGTGCGGCGGCGACGAGGGCGTCGAGCGCCTCCGGATCGTCGACCGCGCCTCGGTTGATCACTTGCTCCGGATCGGCGCCCTGGAGGATCCGCTTGACCGGAACCTCCAAACGCTTGCCGGTACGCGTGTGCGGCAGCCGCGAAACGATGACCACGTCGTCCGGCGCGTGCCGTGGCGAAGCCCGCTCCGTGATGCGCTGCCGGAGAAGGGAGACGAGATTGGCCGGGTCCGGCGAGCCGTGCGGGACGACGAACAGCGGCAGCCAATAGCCGCCGTCGGGCTCTTCCACACCCACGACCAGGGCGTCCGCCACCTCGGGCAGGTCGCTGATCGCGTCGTAGATCTCCGCCGAGCCCAACCGGACCCCGTGGCGGTTGATGGTCGCGTCCGAGCGCCCGAGGATGACAACCGTGCCACGCTCCGTGCGCACGGTCAGGTCTCCGTGCCGCCAGACACCGGGGAAGTCCGCGAAATAGGTGTCGTTCAGCTTCCGGTCGTCGGGGTCGGCCCAGAAACGCAGGGGCATCGACGGCATCGGCTCGGTGATCACCATTTCTCCCGGCGTGCCGGCCGGGACCTCCTCGCCGTCAGCGTTCCAGACCTGGACCGCCGCTCCGAGCGCGGGGGCACTGATCTCCCCGTCGTAGACGGGTGTGGTCGGTGCACTGGCGACGAAGATCCCGCAGATGTCCGTACCTCCACTCATCGATCCTAGTTGGACGCTCGCGCTGACGTGGTGCCGGAACCAGGCGTTGGCGGAGGCCGGCAGCACCGATCCGGTGACGCCGACCAGCCGCAGCTTTGACAGGTCGAGCTCCCGTCCAGGTTCGAGGCCGGCCCGCTGGGAGGCCTCCAGAAAGCCCGGGCTCGTGCCGAACACGGTGACGCCGAGGTCGGCGACCAGTGGCCACAACGCGTCCGGGCGCGGCCGGCCGTCGTAGAGGACGATGGTCGCGCCGTGCAGCAGCCCGCAGACCTGTGCGTTCCACATCATCCAGTTGGGCGTGGTGAACCAGAAGAACACGTCGTCGCCGCGTACGTCCATGTGGAGGCCGGGGGAGACCAACTGCTCCAGGAGTACGCCGCCGTGCCCGTGGACGATGCCCTTGGGCTTGCCGGTCGTGCCCGAGGTGAACAGCACCCAGAGCGGGTGCGCGAACGGCACGGCGACGGCGGTCGGGTCGGGGTCGGCGGCCAGGGCGTCCGCCCAGGTGCTGGCGTCGTCGAGGGGATGGGTGAGCCCGGCGGTCTCGACCGTGATGGTGTGCTGGAGCCCGGGCAGCAGGTCCCGCAGGGCGTGGGCGTCGGCGCGACGGTCGTGCACCGTGCCGCCGAAGTGGTAGCCGGAGCCGGCGATCAGGACGCGGGGCTCGAGTTGGGCCATCCGGTCCGCGGCCGAGGGCGCCGCGTAGTCGAGTCCCGTCTGCGCCCAGACGGCGCCGACCAGTGCGGTGGCAACGAAGGCGACCACACCCTCGACGCAGTTGGGCAGGTAGGCGGCGACCCGGTCGCCCGGCTCGACCCCGAGCGCGCGCAGCCGGCCCGCCACCGCGAACGCTTGCGTCCGCAGTTCGGCGTACGTGATCGCGGTCCGCGAGCCGTTCTCCGCGACCAGGACCACGGCGTCCTGGTCGTCGGCGCCGGCACGCAGCAGGTGCGCGCCGAAGTTCAGCGTGCCGTCGGGGAACCAGACCGCACCGGGCATGCGACGTTCGGTGAGCGCGCCGGTGGGTGCCGTGGACCAGTCGACCTCGAAGAACTCGGCGACCGCCGCCCAGAACTCGCCCGGGTGGGCCACCGACCACGCGTGCAGCGCGGCGTAGTCGGTGACGTCGTCGAACGACGCGTAGCCCCGTGTGCCGAGCCAGGTCGCGAACCGGACGATCCGGGTCTTCCCGACGAGCGACGGGTCCGGCACCCAGTCCGGCTGGATCACCGTCATGCGCGGCGTCCCGGCAGCAGGGAGCCGCGGGTGAGGACCACGTCGACGGCCACGGCGATGATGAGGACGGCACCGGTGGCGAAGTACTGGACCTCGGTGGACAGGCCCAGGAGCTGCACGCCGTTGCTGATCGAGCCGATGACCAGCGCACCGAGCAGCGCGGACCAGATCGAGCCGCGCCCGCCGAAGAGGCTGGTGCCGCCGACGACCGCCGCGGCGATCGCGTTGAGCATCAGAGGACCAGCGCCGGAGGTGACCGAGACGCCGAGCTGGCGGGACGAGTCGACCATGCCGGCGATCGCGGCGCAGGCGCCGAGGATCAGGAAGGAGTAGAGCACCATCCGGCGCACGGGGATGCCGGCGCGCTGGGCCGCCTCGCGGTCGCCGCCGACGGCGTACATGTGGATGCCGTAGCGGGTCTGGGTCGTGGCGTACCAGGCGATCAGCAGCATGACGGCCAGGATCAGCAGCGGCATCGGCAGGCCGCGCTGCTGGGTCAGCGTGAAGACGCCGCCGAACAGGACGACCGCCACCACCGCCGCGGGCACGAGGACCGTGGCCAGGGAGGTCAGGGAGCCGGTGGACACCCGCTCGCGGTGTTGGAAGAACCGGTAGGCCGCGTAGGCCAGGGTGCCCGCCGCCGCCAGGCCGTAGCTCGCGCCGGCCGGGATCGCCGTGCTCGCGATCTTCGCGAACGGGGTGCCGGCCACGCTGATCGTGAACTCGGGCGGGAGCACGACCAGGATGAGGCCCTGGAGGATGACCATGCCGCCCAGCGTGACGATCAGCGACGGCACGCCGAACATGATGATCTGGGCCTCGACGAACGTGACGACCATGCCGGTGGCCACGCCCGCCGCGATGCCGACCACCAGCGGCAGGCCGTGGTTGACGGTCAGTCCGGCCGCCACGGCCGCGCAGACGCCGGACAGCACCGCTGATGACAGGTCGATCTCGCCGACGATCAGGACGAACACCACGCCCAGGGCGAGGATCGCGGTCGTCACGATCTGCAGGGTCAGGTTCGTGATGTTCTGGAAGCTGAGGTACGCGGAGCTCTGGCTGTAGAAGACGGCCCAGATGATCGCCAGGACGACGAGCACCGGGATGCTGCGGTGTCCGCGGGCGGCGGTCTCGATCGCCCGGCCGATCGTGCGGGAGGCGGTGGGCGCCGTCGCCGCGGTTTTCGTCGTCGTCACTGGTCTCCGCCCTCGTTCGTGGACTCGTGTGCGCCGGTCATCGCGCCGACCAGGTCTGCCGGCGTGTAGCCGCCGCGCGCGAACTCGGCGACCTTCGAGCCGAGCCGCAGCACCACGATCCGGTCGGCGACGCGCCGCACGTCCTTCATGTCGTGGGAGATCACGACGACCGCCCGTCCCTGGTCGCGCAGGCGGTCGATCAGGTCGAGCACCTCGCCGCGTTGGGAGACCCCGAGGGCCGCGGTCGGCTCGTCGAGGATCACCACGGCCGGGTCGCTGATCAGCGCGCGGCCGATCGCGATGCCCTGGCGCTGGCCGCCCGACAGCGCGACCACCGGGGTGTTGAGGGCGCGCAGCTTGACCGACAGCGACTCGAGCACCCGCTGGGCCTGTTCCTCCATGACGTGGCGCCGGACGCGGCGGCCCGACCACACCGGGCCGTAGCGTTCCTGGCCCAGGAACAGGTTCTGCACGGCGTCGAGGTTGTCGCACAACGAGAGATCCTGGAAGACGGTGCGGATGCCGGCCTCGGCCGCGGCCCGCGGTGACTCCAGTCGCCTGGCCTCGCCCCGGACCTGGATCTCGCCCTCGTCGGGGGACTCCACACCGGACACGATTTTCACCAATGTGGACTTTCCGGCGCCGTTGTCGCCGACGAGCGCCACGACCTCGCCCGCGTGCACCGCCATGTCGACCTCGTGCAGGGCGCGGACACCGCCGAAGTGCTTCGAGATCTTCGTCAGCTCGAGTAAAGCGGTCATGGTTTCCTCCGCCGGGCGGTCGGCGTCGCCGCCGACCGCCCGCTAGCGATGGGGGTTACTTGTTGCGGGTCTTGCAGGTTTCGGTGTCGGCGGCCGGTCCTGTGCAGATCTGCTGCCAGGTGAACATCCCGAGGTCGACGGCCTGCTGCACCGCGTCGCCGGGGTCCTTGCCGTCTTCCAGGTGGATCAGCGTCGCGTCCAGCTTGGCCGTCGGCACCTGCATCGCACCGTTGTCGATCTTGTCCTTGACCAGGTCGGCCGGGGGCTGCTGGCCACCGATCGCCGCGATCGCGATCTTCGCCGCGGCCTCCGCCTCGACCTTGAACGCCTTGAGCACGTTGTCCTGCTGGTCGCCGGTCAGCATGTACTGAAGTCCGGTCAACTCAGGGTTCTGTCCTCCGTACACCGGAACCTTGATGTTCTTGCCCTTGAGCGCCGCGATGATGCCCGCCGTGATGCCGTCGTAGAAGCCGAAGAAGGCACCGACGCCGTTCTGCGTCTTGGTCAGGCACTGCTCGGTGGCCTTGGTCGCGTTGTCCGGCGCCCAGTCCTTGATGTAGTCCTCGCAGACCACCTGGATGTCGCCGCTGGCGATCAACGGGTCGATGATCTTGTTCTGCCCGGCCAGCATCTGGGTCGTGTAGACGTCGCCCTTGTTGCCGTACTGGCGCGCGACCTTGACCGGCTTGGCACCGAGCTTGCCGCTGGTGACCTGCTCGGCGAAGTAGGTGGCCTGCTGCGCGCCGACCTTCTCCGGGTCGAAGATCACCTGGCTGTAGAGCGTCCCCTTGACCGGCGGGTTCTCGTAGCCGATGACCGGGACCTTGGCCTGCTCGGCGGCCTGGAGCAGGCCCGCGCTGGTGTTCGGGTCGGCGGCGACGACGACCAGTGCCTTGGCGCCGGCGGCGATCGCCGCGTTGGCCTGGGCGAGCTGCTGGTTGGAGTCGCCGCCGGCGTTGACGAACTTGACCTCGACGGTCGGGTCCAGCGCCTTGATCGCCTTCTCGAACGCCGGGCCGTCCTGCTGGATGTACCGGGTAGGTGTGGTGTTGGGTGCCATGAAGTAGACGAGCTTCGAGCCGGAGCCTGAGCCGCCGTCGCCGGCGGCGTCGTTGCCGCCGCACGCGGCGACCAGAAGGATGCTGGCGCTGGCCGCTCCGGCTATGACTGCCCGGAGGGTGGCGCCACGGGAACGCTTCACTGGGTACTCCTTTCGGCTGCGCGGTTTATCGGTCGGGCCCGGGCGGTCGAGGGCGCGCGGCATCGGGGTGGCCTTGGTCAGGCCACCCGCTTTGCCGGCGCTCGGCCGTCAGGGCGTGTGGAGTTCCGCGTGCTTCGCGGTGATCTGCAGGGCGAGGTGCTTGGAATAGATGCGGACCCAGGCGAGCGGTCCACCCATGTACCAGAACGCCGGGTGACCGGTGCGTCGGTAGAGCCCGCCGATCTCCCCGTCTTCCCCGATGCCGAGGACGAGCGGCAGCCGGTCGGCGACCTCGTCGCCGAAGAGCCGGCGCGCGGTCTCGCGCATGTTCTGGTAGCCGGTGGCGAGCACCACGAGGTCGGCGTCGAGCGTGCGGCCGTCCTCGAGGCGGATGCCCTCCGGCGTGAACTCCGCGAGCCCGGAGCCCTGGGCGAGCTTGATCTTCCCGTCGGCGATGAGCCCCGAAGCACCCACGTCGATGTAGTAGCCGCCGCCGTACGCCAGCGCGTACCCCATCAGGCCGGTGCCGTCAGGGCCGTCGTTGCGCTTGAAACCGACGGCGTCGAGCGCGGCGAGCAGGTCGGCGTCCTTCTTCGCGGTCTCCTTGACGCCGTCCTTGGCGAACTCGAGGACCAGCGGCCACGGTGTGCCGGCGGCCAGCAGGTCCGCGTACGCGGTCGGCGGGCCGCCCTCGACGAAGTTGCTGCCGAAGATGGCCGGGATGCCGTGCTCCTGGCTGATGATGTGCGTCGACGAGCGCTGCACGAGCGTGACGTCCGCGCCGGCCTCGTAGAGGTCCTGCGCGATGTCGTGGCCGCTGTTGCAGGCGCCGACGACGACGGCCTTCTTGCCGGCCCACTGGCGTGCGTCGGCGTGCCGGCTCGAGTGGTAGGTGGTGCCCGCGAACTCGTCGCGGCCCGGGACGGCGGGGATGTTCGGCTCGCCGGCGGCACCGGTCGCGAGAATGACGTCGCGCGGGTGGAGCTCACGCTCACCGTCCGGCGTGCGGACGTGCAGCGTCCACCGGCCGGTCTGCTCGTCGAAGACGCTGCTGGTCAGCTCGGCCGAGGTCCAGACGTTGAGCTCCATGGCGGCCGCGTACGACTCGAACCAGTCGGCGATCTTGTCCTTGGGGCAGTAGACCGGCCACGACTCGGGATAGCGCATGTACGGCAGGTGGTCGGCCCACACGGGGTCGTGCAGGACCAACGAGTGGTAGCGCTTGCGCCACCCGTCGCCGACCCGCTCGCTCTTCTCGAGGATCAGCGTGTCGACGCCCATGAGGCCGAGGTTCGCGGCGACCGTCAGGCCGCCCTGGCCGGCGCCGATGACGACGACGTCGGGGTCTTTGCTCTCGTATCGGACGTGGTCCTGGCGCTCTTCCCGCCAGTTACGGCCGTTGTCCGCCGGGTTGTGTCGGGGGCCGCGCGACCGGTGCGGGCCGATCGCCCGCTCGTGGCCGCGCAGGTCGTCGAGCTCGGTCAGGATCGTCCAGGCGACCCAGTCGCCGTCTTCCTGGACCAGCCGGACGGCGCCGCGGCCGAAGCCCAGCGGGGTCTCGAACGTGATGAAGCCTTCGACGACGCCGTCCGCGTCCCGGGGGCCGAACTCGGTGGTCATCGTGATGTTGGTGATCGCGCCCGGGGTCGCGTGCTTGTCGAGCAGCTCCGCGACGCGCTCCTGGCCGTGGTAGGTGCCCAGGTCCCAGGTCAGTGCCAGCAGGTCGCGCCACCAGCAGTCGCGGGCGAGCAGCGCGGTGGTGCCCGCGGCGTCGGCGTTGCGCAGTGCCGCGGTGAATCGGTCCAGCCACGTGGCGAACGTGGTTTCGGGTGTCTCCGTCGCCATTGACGCGCCCTTCCGTCCGTATCAGTCTGATACAGGCCGAGCGCTCGCTCGGTAGCGAGAGTCTGGACCTTGGACCGAGTGACGAGCAACACCTACATGAAACTTTTTTGAAACTTGGTCCCCGACAGCGAGGTGCCCATGACCAGCCCATCCGAAGATCTCGTCACGCGTACGAGGGCGTTCGTCGAGTCCGAGGTCCTTCCCCTGGAGGACGCGTTCGACGGAGATGTCGCGGCCGCCGGCGGTGACCGGCTCCGCGTCGACCTCCAGAAGCTGGCGCGCGCCGCGGGAGTTTTCGCGCCCCATGCCCCCGAGGAGTTCGGCGGGCTCGGCCTGGGGATGGTGGAGCGGGCGCCGGTCTTCGAGGCCGCCGGGCGCGCCCTGTTCGGGCCTATGGCGCTGAACATCAACGCTCCCGACGAGGGCAACCTGCACCTGCTCGACCAGGTCGCGTCCGGCGACCAGCGGGCGCGCTACCTCGCGCCGCTGGCCCGGGGCGAGCAGCGTTCGGCGTTCGCGATGACCGAGCCGCCGCCCGGTGCCGGGTCGGACCCGGGCGCGCTGCTGACTGTCGCCCGACGCGCCGGCTCCGGGTGGCTGGTCACGGGCCAGAAGAAGTTCATCACCGGGGCCGACGGTGCGGGGTTCTACATTGTCATGGCCCGAACTCCCGGCGGTGCAACGATGTTCCTGGTGCCGGCCGACCGTCCCGGGATCTCGATCACTCGCCATGTCCCCACAATGGACAGGTCGATGGTCGGTGGGCATTGCGAGCTGTCTTTCACCGATGTGGAGGTCGGCGACGAGGATGTGCTCGGTGCGGTCGACGAAGGGTTCCGCTACGCCCAGGTCCGCCTCGGCCCCGCGCGGCTGACGCACGTGATGCGCTGGCTGGGTGCGGCGCAGCGGGCCCACGAGGCGGCGGTCTCATACGTCAGCACGCGCTCGGCCTTCGGCGCCCCGCTGGCCCGGCAGGGCATGGTCGAGCTCATGATCGCGGACAACGAGATCGACCTGGCGGCCACCCGTTCGCTGCTCCTGACCGCGTGCCGGGTGCTCGACGCGGGTGGTGCCGGCCGGGAGGAGACCTCGTTGGCCAAGGTCTTCGGCGCCGAGGCCCTGCACCGGGTGGCCGACCGCGCGATGCAGATGTGCGGCGGAGCCGGCGTCTCCGCCGATCTGCCGGTCGCCCGGATCGCCCGCGAGCTCCGGCCGTTCCGGATCTACGACGGGCCCTCGGAGGTGCACCGCATGTCGCTGGCCCGGCGCGCCGTCCGCCGCTACGGCGCGTCCGCCTGAACCGCAAGGAAGGGACCCTTGTTAACGCTATGCGTTAACAAGGGTCCCTTCCTTGCTCGGTCAGCGGCCCGCGCGGCGGCGGAGCCCGGCGGCGAGGGGTGAGTCGTCGAACGAGCCTGTGGCGAGGCGCTTCGCGACCGTGCGGTTGACCATTCGCCGGGCCAGGGCGGGGAAGTGGCGGGCGATCGCGATCTCCAGCCGGCCTCGGCGGGTGGTGGCGAGGTTGGCGGGGGGCCGGCGGGCCGTGGCGGCCCGGACCACCGCGGCCACGACGCCCTCGACGGGTTCGTAGTGGGAGACCCCGTCCAGCGACAGGCCCGCGGCGGCCGTCGAGTCGTGTATCGGCGAGGCGATCATGCTCGGGTAGACCACGGTGACGCCGACGTGGGTGCCGACCTCCAGCCGGAGGGCGTCGGCGTAGGCGACCAGGGCGCGTTTGCTCACGCCGTACGCGGCGGCCAGCGGCAGCGCCAGGGCCGCCATGCGGCTGGCGATGAAGACGACCCGGCCGCGGGCCGCCTCCAGCGCGGGCAATGCGGCCGCCGTCGTCGACCAGGCGGCGAGCAGGTTCACCTCGAGCTGCCTTCGGACGGTGTCGTCCGGTGCGAGCTCGGCCGGGGCCGGCCCGCCGATGCCGGCGTTGTTGACGAGCAGGTCCAGGCCGCCGAGGCGGGCGATCGCCTCGGCCACGGCCGTCGCGACCTGGGCCTGGTCGGTCAGGTCGCAGGCGAGGATCGGCACGGGCGCGTCCGGCGGCACCGTCAGGTCCAGGCCGATCACCTGGGCGCCGGTGTCGCGGAAGCGCTCGCACAGTGCGCGGCCGATGGTCCCGCCGGCGCCGGTGACGATGACCCGCCTCATCGCGTACCCCTGCGCAGTTCGTCGGCGGCCAGCTTCTGATAGGCGTCGAAGTCGATCCGCATGGCGGTGCGCCGGTCACCCCACCGGCGATGGGCCTGGCGCAGCCGGTCTGCCCGGTCGGCGCGCTGCTGCTCGGGCGACGGCAGGGTGTATGCGCCGGCCAGGTGGGCCGCGACCAACCGGGCCTGGGATTCCACGATGGGCAGTGCGGATCCCGTGGACTGCATGAGACCTACGAAGTACAGGCCGGGATCGTCCAGGTGGAAGATGTGCCGGTACAACGGGACCTCGTCGCCCGCGACGTCGAGGAACGGGATCTCCGGCCGGTAGCCGGTGCACCACACGACCAGGTCGACCTCCTCGCGGGAGCCGTCCTCGAACTCCACCGTGGAGGTCTTCGCGTCGGTGATCCCACCCCGGACGGTGATCTCGCCGTGGCCGATACGAGAGATGAGCACATCGGACAGCGTGGGGTGGTCCTGGAGGAACCCGTGCTGCGGGCTGGGCAGGCCGTGCGCGCGGGGGTGGCCGGCGGCCAGGCGGAGCATCGTCTGGCTGACCCCCTGCCGCAGCCGCCACGGCAACCGGGTGGCGAGCGCGCCGTTGAGCGTGTCCGACGGCCGGCCGAAGAGATATTTGGGCACCACCCACACGCCACGGCGCAGCGACAGGATCGTCCGGGCCGCCACCTGTGACGCGTCGGCGGCGATGTCCATGGCCGAGTTGCCGCCGCCGACGACCAGCACCCGGCGGCCGGCGAGCTGCTCCGGGTCGCGGTAGTCGTGACTGTGCAGTTGGTCGGCGGTCAGTCCGGCGGGCGGGGGATCGGGCCAGCGCGGGACGCTGTTGTGGCCGGAGGCGACGACGACGGCTCGCGCGTTCGTCGACACCCGGCCGTCCGGCCCGTCCGCGTCGACCGACCAGCCGCCGTCGTCGGTGCGGCGGACATTGGTGACGACGTGCCGGTGCCGGATCGCCTCACGCAGGCCGAACTTCTCCGCGTACGCCGTCAGGTAGTCCAGGATCCGGTCGTGGCTCGGATAGTCGGGCCAGTCGGTCGGCATCGGGAAGTCCGCGAACTGCGTCCGGGTCCGGCTGGTGTTGAGGTGCAGCGTCCGGTAAGCGCCGGAGCCCGGGCCGCCGAAGACCCACAGCCCGCCCGGCCGGTCGCCCGCGTCGAAGCACACCGCGTCGATGCCGCGGTCGGTCAACGCCTTGAGGGTGGCCAGACCCGCGGGCCCCGCACCGATCACGACGACCTCTGGCCGTGCAGCCATTGCATACCCGATCCGTAGACAATTAAGTTCGCCAGTGGATCGTGCTGGCAGCAGGTGGGTCCGGTCAATCCTCCAAACCACGCCGAGGAGTGCGCATGACCCGGACCCCGACCGAGCCGGTCACCGAGACCGGCACCGTCAGCCTGCCCCGCACCGGCCTGCTGGCCTTCGCCGGCGGCTCGATCGGGATGGGCGTCTGGATCACCGTGCCGGGCCTGCTCCTGCTCTACTTCCTCACCGACGTGCTGGCCGTGGCGCCACTGGCCGCCGGCTTCGCCCTGCTGGTGCCGAAGATCGCCGACGTGCTGCTGCACCCGTTCGTCGGTCACGTCTCCGACGTGCAGCGCGCCCGGCACGGCCACCGGCTGACCCTGATGCTGCTGGCCTGCGTACTCCCGCTGGCCTTTGCCGGCCTGTTCGCCGTGCCCGGCGGGCTCCACGGCAACGCCGCCGCGATCTGGGTCGCCGCCTTCTACGTGCTCGGCAACCTGCTCTTCGCGGCGTACCAGGTGCCCTATCTCTCGACCCCGGCCGACCTCGCGATCGGCTACCACGAGCGCACCCGGCTCATGTCGTTCCGGATGGTCGTGCTCACCGTCGGCATCCTGCTCAGCGGCGTGCTCGCCCCGGTCCTCGTGGGGGGCGACGACCCGACCCGCACCGGGTACGTGGTGATGGGGTGCGCGCTCGCCGCCGGGATGCTGGCCGCGATGCTGGTGGGCATCAACGGTGTACGCCGGCTCGGTGCGGTGGCGGGAACGCCCGTGAACGCGGCGCCGCCCCCGCTGCGCGGCATCCGGGTGCTGCTGAACTCGCTGCGTGACCCGCAGTTCCGCCCGCTGGTCACCGCGTACCTGCTGACCGGCACCGCCACCCACCTGGTGCTCGCGGCGGTGCCGTACTACGCCACGTACGAGCTTGGCCGTTCCGGGTTGACCACCGTGCTGATCGCCGCCTTCCTCGGGCCGGCGCTGGTGGCCACGCCGGTCTGGCTCGCGGTCACCCGGCGGATCGGCAAGCAGCGCGGCCTGCTCGTCGCCCAGGGCGTCTTCGCGGTGGGCGGGCTGGTCCTCGCCCTCGGCGGCCGCGTCCCACTGGCCGTGCTGGTCGCGGTCGTGGCGGTGCTCGGCGTCGCGTTCGCCGCGTTGCAGCTGCTCTACTTCGCGATGCTGCCCGACGTGGTGGCCGCCGCCTCGGGGCGCAAGATCGCCGACGCCGGCAGCTACACGGGCGTCTGGACGGCCGCGGACTCGGCCGGCGGAGCGATCGGCCCCTATATCTACGCCGCCTGCCTGGCCATCGGCGGCTTCGTGGGTTCGAGCGGCGATGACGTGACGCAGTCGGCGTCGGCCCTGGACGCGGTCCGCTACGGGTTCGGCATCGTGCCGGCCGTGCTGCTGGTCGCGGCGCTTCTGGTGCAGCGCCGCTACACCCTGGACCGCACTCACCGTTAGAATGCCCGTGTGATCCCCGCTGCCGCCTTCGCACGCTGGATCACTCCGCCGCTGCCGCTGTATGGCAACGATCACAACCGCGGCGACTTCGCTCCCTGAGACCGGGGCTTTTTCTGGCCCCTCGTCCATTCCCCTTTTTCCGGGAGCGATGTCTTATGTCTACAGTCACGTCCTCTCCACCCGGCATCCGGACCGTGCTGCGCGCGCCGCGCGTGCCGAGGCTGCTGCTCGCCAGCCAGGTCGGTCGCCTGCCGCTGGCCTCGGGTCCGCTGGCCCTGCTGCTGTTCGCCCGCGAGTCCGTCAGCCTGACCCTGGCCGGCGTGGTCGTCGCGGTCTACACCGCTGGAATGGCCGTCAGCAGCCCACTGCTGGCCCGCTCGGTCGACCGCTGGCGCCAGCCACCGGTGCTCTACGGCTCGTCGGCTCTGTCCGCGGTCGGCTTCCTCCTGGTCGCGGCCGGCGGGGGTGCTCTTACGCCGACGTTGGCCGGTGCGGCGCTGGCCGGACTTGGCACACCGCCGCTGGAGGCCTGTCTGCGGGCGCTCTGGCCGGCGCTGGTGCCGCCACCCGCGGTTCCGGCCGCGTACACCCTCGACATCGCCCTCCAGGAAGTGATCTTCGTGGCCGGCCCGTTGGTGACGCTGGCGGCGGTCGGGATCGCGGGCCCGCCGGCGGGCCTGATCGCGGCGGCCGCGTGCCAACTCGTGGGTGCGATCGTGTTCGCCCTGGCCCGCCCGGTGCGGGTCTGGCGCGGTGAGCCGGCGCCGCGGCACTGGGCCGGTCCGCTGCGGGTGGGGCGCTTCGTCGTCCTGGTGGCGGGCGTGGCCTGCGCCGGTGCGGCCGTGGGCAGCCTGCCGGTGGTCCTGACCGGCTACGCGGAAGCGACCGGCGACCGAGGCCTGAGCGGCTGGCTCCTGGCGGCGCAGGCGGGTGGGGCGTTGCTCGGCGGCCTGCTCTACACCCGCGCGAAGCCCGGCGGGACGGGTCGGCTGCCGTGGCTGGCGGTGTGCTTCGCCGTCGGCTACCTGCCGTTGCTGTTGCTGCCTGGTGTGGGCACGATGGCGGTCCTGGTTGCGGTGAGCGGCTTCGCCCTGCCGCCGCTGCTGACCGCGGTCTTCCTCACCACGGACGAGCTCGCCCCGCCTGGCACGGTCGTGGAGGCGTTCGCCTGGATCGTGACCGCGTTCACGGTCGGCAGCGCGACCGGGGCGGCGCTGACGGGCCCGCTCGCGGCCGCCGACCTGCGGGCCGGGTTCGCCCTCGCACCTGTCGTCGGCGTGCTGGGCATCGTCGCGATGACCACGGTCCACCGCCGGGCGGCGTGAAGATGAGCTGGGTGCACGGGCTGGTCGCCGCGGACGAACGCGTCCGGTCGGAGGCGCTGGCCCGGCATCTGGCGCAGATCGAGGCTTCGGGAACGGGCACGTTGCCGGGCCTGCTGGCCGCGTTCATGGCGTCGGCGGGACGGCCGGGCGTCCCGGATCCGGAGGCCTACCCGCGGCTGGCGCCGCACGCGGTGCTGTTCCTGGAATGGGAACGCCGCTTCCCGAGCGAGTGGCGGGAGTCGTGGACCTACTCGCCCTGGACGGCGAAACTGGTGCTGCTGCGGACCTTCACCCGGTCGGGCGTGCCCGACGGCGTCCGGCCCGCGCTGGTCGACCTGCTGCTTTCCGTGGTTCACCGAAGGCAGCGCTGCCAGGACCACTGGTACACGAAGCTCGCCCGCCGGCTCGACGACGCACCGCTGCGGGAGCGGCTCCGGGCGGCCGCGGACGGCGGCGACGAGCGCACGCGGCTCCGCGCGCGCTTCGTCCTCTGGGCGTTGGACCACCCGACCGCGAACGTGGACGGTCGCGCCTGGCGGCGCTGGTTGCGGGAGGTGGTCCGGCCCCTCACCCAACCGGCCTCGGCCGCGGAGCTGTCCGCGATGGCACCGGCCGCGGTCGCGTCTCTCCTGGCGGAGATGACGCCAGGAGAGATCGGGCGGGTGCTCGAAGGGCTGCACACCGGTCCCGCCGCACGGGTCCTCGCCGCCATCCGGCCACTGCGGCTCGCGGCCTCCGCCGTGGCGTCGATGGATGCCTCGCTGGCCAGGCGGGTGCTCAGAACGGTGGACCAACCGGCCGCCGCGGCCATCCTCGCGGAGCTGGGGCCGGCCGTGGCGGGCCCGCGCTTTCCGGGTCCGGGCCGAGCCGACCTCCTCGAGCTGATGGGCAGCGAAGCCGATTTTGCCCTGCTGGCCGCCATGCCAGCCGCGACCGCGGCGGAGCACATCAGGCACCGTCCGCCGGATTCCGTGGCCGCGATGCTGTCCCGGATGGACGCCGAGGCCGCGGCCGCGATCCTCACCTGGCGAGGGGAGCGGGCGGAGGTGCTCAACGCCATGGGTCCGCCGGCGTCACATGCGGTGTTCGCGGCTCTGCCCGCCCGGATCAGGGCGAGATACGAGCGTGGCGGACCGATGTCGGCGGTCAGTCAGCGGGTCTGAAGACCACCTGCCATTCGCCGGTCTGGTGTTCGGGGACGATCTCGATCGTCACCTGGTCGCCGGGTTTCGGGTCGAGGCGGAACTCGTCCTTCCATTGGCCGCCCTGGTCGCCGTACATGCCGTGGCCGCCCAGTTCGTAGTCCCACCATTCGCCTGTGGCGATCTCGACGTTGTTTACCTTGAGGTGCAGGAAGCCGGGCGTCTGGCCGACCATGTCGATGTCGCTGATCGGCTTCCAGGTCAGGGTTCGCCGCACCGGGAGGGTCGGGTCGTTCGGGTCGGAGCGGATGATGACCGCGTCCGGGCAGCTTTCCTGCGAGCAGGTGCCGGGGTGCTCGTCGAGCGGGCGGAGCGTGCCGGCCGGTCGGGGCGGCAGGGGATAGCTGTCGAACGGGATCCGTTCGCCCAGGGCGAGCCCGAACGTGCCGGTCGCGGGGATCGCCGCCGCGACGGTCTGTTCCCCTTCGGAACGGCGGGCGCCGGTGACGGTCATGACGAAGGTCGCGGGCTTGCCCACCGCCACGCCCAGCTCGGGTGTCCAGCTCCACCACCGGGCGGCGCCGCCGCAGCTTCCGCTCGTCAGCTCGTGGTTGTTGACGGTGACGGTCATGTCCATGACCACGTTGTCCGCGGGGCTGTCGCAGCGGGTGAACACGGTCAGGTCGAGGGTGCTCGGCACCATCGTGACCTCGACGCGTCGGACGGAGAGGTCGGCGGACGCCGCGGCGGCGACTCGGGTGCCGCGCGCGTACTCCGGGAAGCCTTCGATCGTGTGTGTCGCCGGGGGACCGGGTGGCGTCGGGCGCGGGAGGAGCGCGACCCCGGAGACGGCACCGAGGACGACCAGCACGCACGCGGTCCAGGTGGCCACCCGACGGCGGCGGCGCCTGCGGACCTTCGTTGCCACGCCGTGTAGCCGTAGGTGGTGCATGACCTGTTCGGCCGAGTGGCTGGAGCGCTCGTCGAGTACCTGCCGGAGGTCCGTCGTGTTCATCGCAGCAGTCCTTCCGGTGCGAGCGTCTCGTCGAGGCGGAGCTTGGCCACGGCGCGGCTGGCCTGGCTTTTGACGGTGCCGATCGAGCAGCCCAGCGCCTCCGCGATCTCGGCCTCCGAGAGGTCCTCGAAGTACCGGAGCACGAGCACTGCCCGCTGTCGGCGGGGGAGTCGGCCGAGGGCGCGCCACAACGAGTCCCGGTCGTCGAAGTCGCCGTTCGGGTCGGCGCCAGGTGGCTCGGGCAGGTCCGCTGTCGGCAGCTCACCCCGCCATCGGCGGCGCCACGCGGAGGCGTACGTGTTGACGATGATCCGCCGCACGTACGGCTCCGGGTCGCCCTCGATCCGGGACCAGGCCTCCCATGCTCGCGCCAGGGCCGTTTGCAGCAGGTCCTCAGCCAGTGCCCAGTCGCGGGTGAGCAGGTACGCGGTGCGCAGCAGGCGTGGTGAGCGGCCGACGACGAAGTCCTCGAAGCCCTCCGGTGTGATCACGTGCGCGCCTTCCTGCCGAGTCGGTCACGGGGTAGTACCGGCTGGGATCAGGAAAGGTTGCATGACCAGGCACCGTGGAACTACGGGCCGGATCGGTGATCAGCTACGGTAGGCGGAGCAAAACGCTCGTTCATCCAGGTAAGGGACGCGCTCAGTGGCGAAAGAGACCATCGTCAAGCTAGTGGACGACATCGACGGCAGCACCGCCGATCAGACGGTGACGTTCGCTCTCGATGGCGTGACCTTCGAGATCGACTTGTCGGACGAGAACGCCGGCAAGCTGCGCAAGACGCTCCAGCCGTTCGTCGAGGCCGGCACCAAGGTGACCGCCGACGGCACCCGCCACACCCGGACCGTGATCTCCGCCCAGGGTGCCAGCCTGCGCGAGGAGACCAAGGCGATCCGGGCGTGGGGCCAGAAGTACGCCACCCAGCTCGGGCTCGAGCAGGTCGGCGACCGCGGCGCGATTCCGCAGCGGGTTCGCGACGCCTACGAGAAGCACGAGGGCCGTGCGCCGCGCACCGCCCTCGCCTCTCCGTTCATGGCCCCCTAGGAGACCGAGGCCAAAGCGCGGTCGAGGATGTCGAGTCCTTCGGCGAGCTCCTGGCGGGTGGCGGTCAGCGGTGGCGCGATCCGGAACACGCCGCCCATGCCGGGTAGCTGCACGACGTTCATGTGCAGCCCGAGTTCCAGGCATTTCCTGGTGACGGCGGCGCCCAGCTCGTCGGAGGTCAGTTCCAGACCGACCAGCAGACCCCTCCCGCGTACGTCGGTGACCGTCTCGTGCCGGCTCGCCAGCTCGCGCAGGCCGTCCTTGAGGAAGGCGCCCGACTCGGCGGCCCGCAGGTCGAGCTTGTCGCGCTCCAGGACGTCGAGCACGGTGTTGCCGACCGCGGCGACCAGCGGGTCGGAGACGTGCGTGGTGAAGAACAGGTAGCCGCGCTCGTGTGCGGTCTCCTCGATCTCGGTCGAGGTGACGACCGCGGCCAGCGGCAGGCCGGCACCCAATGTCTTGGAGACGGTCAGGATGTCGGGTACGACGCCGTCGCGCTCGAAGGCGTACCAGGTGCCGGTGCGGCACAGGGCCGTCTGCGCCTCGTCGAGGATGAGCAGCATGCCGCGCTCGTGGCACTTGTCCCGCAACGCGGCGAGGTAGCCCAACGGCAGGTCGATCACGCCGCCGGAGCTGAGGATCGGCTCGACGATGCAGGCGGCCAGGGCGCCCACTGACTGTGCGTCGACGAGGTCGAACGAAAGGTCGAGCTGGCGCTGCCAGTCGAGCTCACCGTCGGCGCCGAAGGGGACCGGGATCGCGAAGTTGCCTGGCACCGCCGGGCCGTACCCCTTGCGTCCGGAGCTGTAGGTCGCGTTGGCCGCCGCCTGGGTCATGCCGTGCCAGGAACGCGCGAACGACACGACCTCGTGCTTGCCGGTGACCAGCTTCGCCATCCGGATCGCGGCCTCGTTGGCCTCTGCGCCGGTGGTCAGCAGCAGCACCTTCTCCAGCGGGTCGGGCAGGGACTCCGCGAGCCGGCGGGCCAGGTCGACCACGGGATGGCTCAACATGCCGCTGAACAGGTGGTCAAGGGTCGCCGCCTGGCGTCGCAGCGTCGCCACGATGTCAGGGTGCGAGTGCCCGAGGATCGCGCTCATCTGCCCGGAGGTGAAGTCGAGGATCCGCCGGCCCGACTCGGAGAACAGATAGCTGCCCTCGGCCCGCACGATCACCTCGGGCGTGAACCGCCCGGCACCGGAGTACCGCACCATGTGTCGCTCGACGTCGTCCCAGAAGCCCATGGCCAC
Organism: Asanoa ishikariensis; assembly: GCF_900107455.1. Taxonomy (GTDB): domain Bacteria; phylum Actinomycetota; class Actinomycetes; order Mycobacteriales; family Micromonosporaceae; genus Asanoa; species Asanoa ishikariensis. Next base: position 142,780 of record NZ_FNQB01000003.1, read on the forward strand.
ACGCTAAACACCCTGCCGTCGCGCCACGAGGGCCAAACGGGGTTCAGTGGCCAGCCATGGGCAACCAAAGGTTGCGCAAAGCCAAGCGCCGAGCTAGCGTTACATGCAACAAAAGGTTGCGGAAGGGCAGAACTGTGGAGTACGGATCCATCGAGCGCGACATCCTCGTCGACGCCTCGCCCGACGTGGTGTTCGACGTGGTCAGCAAGCCCGAGCACATCCAGGAGTGGTGGCCCGACGAGGCCCGGTTCGAGTCGGTCCCGGGCGCGCCCGGCGAGCTGGTCTGGCGAGACGCGGACACCGGCGAGACCAAGACCGTCGCGCTCACCGTCGTCGAGGTCGACCCGCCGAAGCGCTTCTCGTTCCGGTGGTGCTACCCCGAGCCGGACCGCACGGAGCCGGCGTTGCTCGTCACCTTCGACCTCCTGCCCAGCGGCGATGGCACCCGGATCCGGATGACCGAGACCGGGTTCCGCGAGATGGGTTGGGAGATCGCGGTTCTGGAAGAGGCCTACAACGATCACGTGTCCGGCTGGGACCACTACATCCCGGCGCTGGGCGCATACCTCGCGCAGAAATGAACGACGACCTCTGGTCCGCGATCGGCGACCCGACCCGGCGCACGATGATCGATCTGTTGCTCGCCGGCGGATCGGGCACCGCCACGTCGCTCGCCGAGAAGCTGCCCGTCACCAGGCAGGCGGTGGCCAAGCATCTGGCCGTCCTGGACCGGGTCGGGCTGGTCACCGCGAAACCGGCCGGGCGCGAGCGGCACTACCAGGTCGACGAGGCCCAACTCGCCAAAGCCGTCGCCCAACTCGCATCGGTCGGCGCGAGCTGGGATGCCCGACTGCGCCGGATCAAGCGCCTCGCAGAGGCAATAGAGCGAAAGAGCAAGGGAGATCAAGATGGTTGACATCCTGCACCGGGTCGGCGCGATCGCGCCGCTCGACGACTTCTACCGCGCCGTGGCGACCCCCGAGGGTCTGGCCGGCTGGTGGACCACGGACACCGTGGGCAAGAGCGAGGTCGGTGAGAAGCTGGCCTTCCGGTTCGGCGACCTCGGCGGCTTCGACATGGAGATCCTCGAGCTTGACCCGGCGGGCCACGTGCGGTGGCGGGTCGTCGAGGGACCGCCCGAGTGGATCGGCACCGAGATCGACTGGCGGTTCGAGCAGCGCGACGACTACACGATCGTGCTCTTCAAGCACGAAGGTTGGAAGGAGCCGGTCGAGTTCATGCACCACTGCTCGACCAAGTGGGGCTCGTACCTGTTGAGCCTGCGGGAGCTCGTGGAGACCGGGCGCGGCCGTCCGGCGCCGCACGACGTCAAGGTCGCCGACTTCGACTGAGGCGTTAGCAAGGGTCCCTTACGCTGCGGAAAGCGTTAACAAGGGACCCTTGCTTAACGTCCTCAGTAGACGACGCCGCCCGGTGCGTTGCCGCTGCGGGCGGTGATGGCGTCACCGTTCGGGTTGACCGTCCACCACAGTGCGCCGAACGCGTTCACGCCCTGGCCGTTGGTCTGGCCTGGCGCGGTGTCGGCGATGAACGTGTAGAGCGGGTGGTTGTTGTACGTCGCCTGCTTCGTGTTGTCCTGCCGGGTCGACGTGGCCAGCTTGGCCGCGTCGACACCGCTGCCGGCGACGACGGCGCCCTGCGTGACCAGCGGCGGCCACTGTGCGGCGCACGCGTCGTTGCAGGTCGACTTGTTGCTCGTGTCAGCCACGAACAGGTACAACGTGTTTCCCTGGCTGTCGGTCAGGTAGGCCCCATTGGGACCGTTGCGGGTCTGCACGGTGACGCTGGCCGGCGGTGCGGCCTTCGCGTCGTTCGCACTCGCGGTGGTCGCGGCCGTGAGACCGGTGACCACCAGCGCCGCACCGGCAACACCGGCACCGACCTTCACCCAGAGCCTGGAAAACCCAGACATGGTGCTGTCCTTCCCCCCGTGAACAGTTACCCCGACGCTAGCCCGGGTAGGGGGAGGGTTCTCAGGCTTCCAGGCAGGTCACCGGGATCTGGTGCGCGGCGTTGTTGACGAACCCGCCGCGGTTCCAGGGCGCCTCGACGGGCTGCGTCTCGCCGTCTGCCGTCACCGCGCGCGCGGTCACCACATGCGCCCCCGGCGTGGCCAGCCACTCGTGGCTCCACCGCCGCCAGGCCCACCGATGCCCACCGTCCGGCGCCAGCGCGGCCGACGACCAGGTCGAGCCGCCGTCGACACTGACCTCGACCCCCGTCACCGGTGCGCGGCCGGACCAGGCGCGGCCCTCCAGCGTCACCAACCCCGGGCGGACCACCCGGCCCCGGGTCATGAAGTCGGGGAAGCCGGGCGGGATCACCAGTGCGCGCGGCGCGATCCGGGTGATGGGCTCACCGGGCTCGTCGGTGCTCTGGCGCACCACATACGCCTTCTGCTGGAAGCCGTTGAACTCGTGGTCCAGCACCTCGACGCGGGTCAGCCACTTGACGTTGGTCATGCCGTACCAGCCCGGCACCAGCAGCCGCACCGGGAAGCCGTGCTGCGGGGCCAGGGGTGCGCCGTTCATCGCGTACGCCAGCAGCACGTCGGGGTCGAGCGCCTCGGCGACGGTGAGCTTGCGCTGGTAGTCCTGCTCGACACCGCGTTCGACCCCGTGGTCGGCACCGGTGAAGACGACATCGACGGCACCGGCGGAGACGCCGGCCGCGGTCAGCACGTCACGCAGGGGCACGCCGGTCCACTCCGCGGTGCCGACGGCCTCGACCAGCCACGGCTGGCTGACCGGGCGGGGTTCGAGCCGGGCGCGGCCGTTGCCGGCGCACTCCATGGTCGACCGCACGGTCCGGGCCGGGAGGGCCTTGAGCGTGTCCAGGTCGATGGTCAGCGGGCGGTCGACGAGCCCGTCCAGGCGCAACGACCACGTCGCCGGATCCACGAACGGGATGTCGTAGTGGATCAGGAGGTAGTGCAGGCCGGGCGGCGTGAGGTCGTAGCGCATCGCCTCCAGCGGCATGCCGTGGTTGCGTGCGGCCAGCCCGAGCTCCGCGGTGCTGACGCCCTCGTCGACGCCGGCGACCCGGCTCGGGGTGCTGATCTGGTCGAGACTCACCGCATGAGCGTACAAGGGCGAGCAGACGTGGATTGACATCGATCTGTTAGGGGTGTTTCCTATTAAGCACCCTGTCGGCGAGGGGCAGTGACATCCATCGATCAAGAAGGGACGAGCATGTCACGAGCACGGATCGCCGGCAGCATCGCGCTGGGCCTCGTGATAGCGGCCGTAGTCGTCGGGCAGCCCGCGTACGCCGCCAACGAACCCGTCAATGTCTGGCTCACCACCACCTCCGACGGCGGCGGCCGCACCGTCACCCGCGGCCTGCAACAGCAGGCGTCGGTCGCGTTCGCGGCCAGCAGCCCCGGCGCCACGCACACCATCACCGTCAACGAGAACACCCGCTACCAGACGTTCGAGGGCGCCGGCGCGTCGATCACCGACACCACCGCGTACCTGTTGCGGGGTGGTCCGATCAGCGCGGCCACCCGCGACAACGTGATGCGCGCCCTGTTCTCGCCGACCGACGGCATCGGGCTCTCCTTCGTCCGCAACCCGATCGGGGCGTCGGACCTGTCCCGGCCCGGCAACGTCTCGCTCGACGACACGTGCTGCAACCTCAACGACTTCCACGCCAACGGGTACGACAACAACGTGCGGCTGCTGACGCAGCAGGCCCGGCAGCTCAACCCGGCGCTGCGGGTCAAGGGTGTCCCGTGGAGCGCGCCTGGCTGGATGAAGGACAACGGCCGGATGGACCAGATGGGCTGGCTGCAATCGCAGTACTACCCGATGTACGCCCAGTACTTCGTGCGCTACGTGCAGATGTACCAGGCGGCCGGCATCCCGGTGAACTACGTGTCCGTGCAGAACGAGCCCAACTGCTGCCAGGCCGGCAATCCGCCCGCGATGAACTACCCGGGGATGAGCTGGAACTCGTCCGGGCTGCTGGAGTTCACCAAGAACCACCTGCTGCCCGCGTTCCGGGCCGCCGGCATCACCACGAAGGTGATGGTGCACGACTGGAACTACGGCGACTGGGGTCAGATCGGCGCCGGCATCGTCTCCGACGCCACGTTGCGCAACGACCCCCTCTTCGGCGGGATCGCCTGGCACGGGTACGCCGGCAGCCCGTCGGTCGGCTCGCAGGTGAAGAGCCAGTACCCGGCCGTGCACCAGTTCTCGACCGAGCACTCCGGCGGCACCTGGATCGGCAACCAGCACAACGAGGACATGGCCGACATCGTCAACTACACCCGGAACTGGAGCGAGTCCGTCGTCAAGTGGAGCCTCGCGCTCAACCAGTCGATGGGTCCGCACAACGGCGGCTGTGGCACCTGCACCGGGCTGATCACCGTGCAGGAGGGCGGTTCGCGGGCCGGCCAGGTCGACTACACCATCGAGTACTACACCACCGGGCACCTGACCAAGTTCGTCCGGCCGGGCGCGCAGCGGATCGACTCGACGGCCAACGGCACGGTGCAGAACGTGGCCTGGCGCAACAGTGACGGCTCGAAGGCGCTGATCGCGCACAACGGAGGCACCGGCAGTCAGTCGATCCGGGTTGTCTGGGGTGGACAGTCGTTCACGTACACGCTGCCCGCGCGTACGACCGCGACGTTCACGTGGTCCGGAACCCAGGGCGGACCTTCGAACCCGCCGACGGGTGGGACCGGGCCGATCACCGGCCTGGGCGGCAAGTGCCTCGACGTGGCAGGTGCCAACAGCGCCGACGGTACGGCGGTGCAGGTCTACGACTGCAACGGCACCGCGGCCCAGCAGTGGACGGTCGGCAGCGACGGCACCGTGCGGGCGTTGGGCAAGTGTCTCGACGTGCGTGACAACTCGACCGCCAACGGCGCCCGGGTGCAGATCTGGACCTGTGGCGGCGGGGCCAACCAACGCTGGACGGCGACCTCGGCGCGGGACCTGATCAGTGCCAGCGCCAACAAGTGCCTGGACGTCACGGGCAACACCTCGGCCAACGGCACGCCGGCGCAGATCTGGACCTGCACCGGCGCGGTCAACCAGAAGTGGAACGTCCCCGCTTAGGCATCGACGAACGTTGACTGATCGGACCTCTCGGGTCTACCTTGGGGTCCGGTCAGTTAACAAACCCGACGCAATGCGGCCATTCGGCGGTGGCCCGAAAGGGGAAAGGCCCGATGGGTCTCACACGCCGAACCGTGCTCGCGGGCGCCGGTGCCACCGCGCTCGCCGTCAGCTCGTCCACCACGTCCGCGGCCGCTGCTGCGGCGAGCCCGCCGGGTGACGTGGTGGGCAAGATTTCCGTCGGTTACCAGGGGTGGTTCGCCTGCCCGGGTGACGGCGCCCCGATCGGTGGCTGGTGGCACTGGTCGCGGGACCGGTTCCAGCCGCCGTCGCCCTCGAACACGACGATCGTCTCCTGGCCCGACATGCGCGAGTACACGCGCGGCTACACCACCGCCTACCCCAACCTTGGCAACGGGCAGCCGGCCCAGTTGTTCTCGTCGTACGACGACCAGACCGTCGACACGCACTTCAAGTGGATGCAGCAGTACAACTGCGACACCGCCGCGCTGCAACGCTTCAACCCGGTCTCGGGGGAGGGGCCGACCCGGGACGTGATGGCGCAGAAGGTGCGGGCGGCCGCCGAGCGTTACGGGCGCAAGTTCTACATCATGTACGACGTCACGAGCTGGACGAACATGCAGTCGGAGATCAAGACCGACTGGACGTCGAAGATGTCGGCCCACGTGGCCTCGCCGGCTTATGCCCGGCAAAACGGCAAGCCCGTCGTCTGCATCTGGGGCTTCGGCTTCAACGACCCGGGCCGCCCGTTCACCCCGGCGCCGTGCCTGGACGTGATCAACTGGTTCAAGGCGCAGGGTTGCTACGTGATCGGCGGCGTCCCGACGTACTGGCGGCAGGGGATCAACGACTCCCGGCCGGGCTTCTCGGCGGTTTATCACGCGTTCAACATGATCTCGCCTTGGATGGTCGGCCGCACGGGTGATCTGGCCGGGCTGGATTCCTTCTACGCCAACGTGAACGTGCCGGACCAGGCTGACTGCAACGCCAACGGGATCGACTACCAGCCGTGTGTGATGCCGGGCGACCTGTCGTCGGGGCATCGGCGGCACGGTGACTTCTACTGGCGGCATCTCTACAACATGATCAGGGTCGGTGCGGCCGGGTTGTACGTGTCGATGTTCGACGAGTACAACGAGGGCAACCAGATCGCCAAGACGTCCGAGACACAGGCGAGCACGCCGGCGGGGGCTGGTATCCGCGCGCTCGACGAGGACGGCACGTTCTGCTCGTCGGACTACTATCTGCGGATCACGGCGGACGGCGGCCGGATGCTCAAGGGCCAGCTAGCCCTGACCGCCACCCGGCCCACGCAGCCGGTGGTCGGCACGACCCCGCCTCCGCCGACCGGTGCGTCGGGTCTGCGGTCGCGGGCCAACAACCTCTGGGTGCAGGCGGGCGACAGCCCCCTCATCGCCCGCGGCACCGCCCTGGGCGCCTCGGAGGGATTCGACATCGTGCAACTCAGCGGCGGCAACGTGGCGTTGCGGGCGCGGGTCAACGGCCGCTACGTGTGCGCGGAGAACGCCGGCGCCAACCCGCTGATCGCCAACCGCACCGCCGTCGGCGGCTGGGAGACGTTCCGGCTGATCCGCAACGCCAACGGCACGGTCAGCCTCCAGGCGACGGTCAACGGCCGCTACGTCTGCGCGGACAACGCGGGCGCGAACCCCCTGATCGCCAACCGCACCGCGATCGGCCCGTGGGAGCAGTTTGATCTTGCCACGGCGTAACATCGCGTAGGTGACTTTTCCGCTCGAGCCGGCGCCGATCCACGTGTCCGACGAGGTGCTCGATGACCTCCGGCGCCGGCTCGACGGGGTCCGTTGGCCGGACGATCCCCACGATGGCTACTACGGCGTCGACAGCGGTCAGCTACGGGACCTGGTCGACCATTGGCGCGACGGGTTCGACTGGCGCCGGGCCGAGGCGGCGATCAACGCGTACGAGCACTACCGGGTCGACATCGAGGGCGTGCCGATCCACTTCATGCGCCGGCCCGGCGTCGGTCCCGCGCCGACCCCGCTGATCCTCAGCCACGGCTGGCCATGGACGTTCTGGCACTGGTCGAAGGTGGTCGACCCGCTCGCCGATCCCGGCGCGTACGGCGGCGACCCGGCCGAGGCGTTCGACGTCATCGTGCCGTCGCTGCCCGGTTTCGGTTTCTCCACGCCGGTGCCGCCGGACCTGAACTTCTGGAAGATCGCCGACCTCTGGCACACGCTGATGACAGACGTGCTCGGGCACCCGCGGTACGCGGCCGGCGGCTGCGACGTCGGCGCGCTGGTCACCGGCCAGCTCGGCCACAAGTACGCGGACGCACTGCACGGCATCCACATCGGTTCGGGCCTGAAGCTCACGTTCTTCAACGGCGACCGGGCCTGGGACCTCACCGGCGGCCGCCCGATCCCATCAGGTCTCCCACCAGAGACGCTCGCCCAGCTCATGGCGTACGAGAAGCGATTCGCCGTGCACCTGGCCGCGCACGTGCTGGCACCGCAGACGCTCGCCTACGGGCTGACCGACTCCCCGGTGGGGATGCTCGCCTGGATCCTGGAGCGGTGGGCCAAGTGGAGCGCGCCCGACACCGTGCTCGACCCTGACGACGTGCTGACCCACGCCATGATCTTCTGGGCCGGCAACGCGATCGGCCCGTCGATGCGCACCTACGCCAACAACAACCGCTACCCGTGGACTCCGGCGCACGACCGGTGGCCACCGGTGGAGGCGCCGACCGGGATCACCTTCGTCGGCCACGAGAACCCGCCGGGCGTGTCCACCGACCAACGTGTGGCGCACTTCCTGGCGAGCGACCGCGCGGACTGGTACAACCACGTGAACCTGACCGCCCACGACCGGGGCGGCCACTTCATCCCCTGGGAGCTCCCCGACGCCTGGGTCGACGACCTGCGCCGGACCTTCCGTGGTCGCCGCTAGGAGCTTGAATGCAGCTCGACCTCTCCCTCGACGAACTCGCCGCCTACCGCTACGCCGACGAGCCCGAGCCGGCCGACTTCGACGCGTTCTGGTCGCGCACCCTTTCCGAGGCGGGCCGCATCCCCGTGGCCGCTGAGTTCGCGCCGTACGACGCGTTGCTGCGCACTGTCGACACGTTCGACGTCACGTTCGCCGGCTACGGCGGCGACCCCATCAAGGGCTGGCTCATCCTGCCCGCCGACCGGTCCGGTCCGCTGCCCACGGTCGTGGAGTACATCGGGTACGGCGGTGGCCGCGGTGAGCCGCTGGAATGGCTCGCGTACGCCAGCGCCGGCTACGCGCACTTCGTGATGGACACCCGTGGGCAGGGCAGCACCTGGCGCACCGGCGACACCGCCGACCCGGGTGCGTCCGGGCCGGCGGTGCCGGGTTACGTCACGCGCGGGATCCTGGACCCGCACGACTACTACTACCGGCGGCTCTACGTCGACGCGTACCGCGCGGTGGACGCCGCGGCGGCGCACCCCGACGTCGACCCTTCCCGGATCGCGGTCACCGGCCGCAGCCAGGGCGGCGCGTTGTCGGTCGCGGTCGGCGGGCTGCGCCACGACATCGCCGCGGCCATCCCGCACGTGCCGTTCCTGTCGGCGTTCCGCCGGGCCACGTCCATCACCGACGCCAACCCCTATGCGGAGATCGTGCGCTGGTGCGCCACCCACCGGACCAAGGCGGAGCAGGCGTTCGCGACGCTGGCCTACTTCGACGGCACCTCGTTCGCGACCCGGGCCACCTGCCGCGGCTCGTTCTCGGTTGCCCTGATGGACCCGATCTGCCCACCATCCACCGTGTACGCCGCGCACAACGTCTGGGGCGGCCCGAAGGACATCGCAGTGTGGCCGTACAACGACCACGACGGCGGTGGCCCCGAGGATCAGCTCCGCACGATCCGAGTGCTGCGGGAGCTGTTCGGCTAGCTCCTCAGATGCCGGACGAAGAAGCGGACCGCGCTGTCGGACTCGAACCTCGGCAGGTCCTTGTGCCGACCCGGGTTGGCGTGCAGCGTCTTCTCCGTCGAGGCGAAGGCGTCGAACAACGCCAGCCCGGACTCGCGCGGGATGTGCTCGTCGTCCCACTGCATCGCGTACTCGATCGGGATCGTGATCTTCCTGGCGGCCTCGGCCAGGGCGTCGGGCCAGTGCAGGCCGAAGACGGCGGCGGTGATCCTGGGTTCGGTCGCCACGAACGGCACCCCGATCGCGGTCGCCATGTTGAGACCGTAGAAGCCGACGGGGCCGGCGATCTCCGGAACCTCTTCGAGGGCGTCCAGGGTCGCCCGCCACTCGGGCACGGCGCGCTCGGCCAGGTGGGCGTTGTAGCGGACGACGACCGGCCCCTCCGGCTCACCGGCCGCCCTCGCCCGGAAGAGCTCCGCGACCTCCCGCTCGTCATGGGCCGTGCGGGGGCGGTCGCCGTGCCCGGGAGCGTCGACGACGGCGACATGGAAACCGCCGCCGGCTACGAGGAGCGCGGCCCGGCCGGTCATCGCCGGCCACCGCTTGTGGGTGCCGCCGCCGTGGCCCATCAGCACCAGGGGCGCGGGTTCGGAGCGGTCGGCCGGCGACCAGAGCACGCCGGGGACGTCGCCCACGATGAAGTCGCGTTCGAGAACGCCGTTCGCTGACGTCTGCGCGGTGAACTGAAGCATCGGTGTTGCCTTTCGGGAGTGCCTTGTGTCGGGCGCTCCCGGCGACACCTATGCGGGTCGCTGGACCATGACGACGAGGGGGAGCACCCATCCTGACAGCGCGTGCATGGGGTCTCACCTCCTCGGGCAGGTCACGATCACCCGAAAGCTATCAGCCCGGCCAACTGATTTAGAAGATGCGCGCCCGCGTGGTCGGGCCGACGCGCTGCTCCGGCGGGCGCAGCGTGCAACGGCCGTCGGTGTGCGCACGAAGGCGCTCGTCGGCGGCCTCGACCAGATCGGCGGGCAGCAGGTACGGGTTGATGACGATCGGCGTGCCGTAAGTGACCAGGTGGAGGAGCACCGGCGAGTCCTCGTCGACGCCCGCGGACCGGGCGAGCTGCCGGCGTTCGGCCTCCATGCGTTCCGGGTCGAGCGGCCACTCCCGCGGCAGGAACGCCGGCCGGCCTTCGAGGCCTTCGACGACCGGTGCGTACAGGCACCAGAAGAAGCCCGTGTTGTTCACACCCTGCCGATAGGCGCACGTCATCGGCACCGCCCACGAGACGTGCAGCTCGAACTCACCCGTGTACGCGGCGCTGTAGTCCAGCCCGGCCTCCGTGAGCCGCATGGCCGGCAGCGGGCTGCCGCGCCACCGCAGCCACGTGCCGACCTGCCGGAGATGAACGCCGAGCGCCCGCAGCGCGACCAGACCGATCAGCCCGAGCAGGATCGTGGCGGTCCACCGGATCCGACCGGGTGCGTCGGCGAGCCGCCAGATGCCCCAGCCGACGCCGCCGAGCACGCCGGCCATGACGACCGCCGTGATCGCACTGGCGGCCGCCCGCGGCCGGGGCGTCACCAGGACCAGGTCCGCGTCCATGTGCGCATTATCAGCCTTCGAGGGCGAAAAGGTGAGCCGCGTTCTCCCAGTAGACCGCGCGCAGCCAGGCGTCGCCGAAGTCCAGCCGGGCCAGGCCTTCGAGCTGGCGTGCGTACGGGTAGGGGATGTTCGGGAAGTCCGAGCCGAGCAGCACCTTGCCCGCCGTGCCGAGGTCGCGCAGCCGCGGCAGCGCCAACGCAGGAAACGGCTGAGCCAGGTCGAAGAAGCCCGTGAACATCATGGTGGTGTCGAGCGCCACGCGCTCGTAGGTCTCCGCGAGCCGCAGGAAGTCGAGGTATTCGGGCGCCCCGAGGTGCGCGATGACCGCGCGCAGCCGGGGATGCCGCGCGAGCACTGAGCCGAACGGCCCCGGCCCGGTGTGCCCGTGTGCGACCGGACCAGAACCGGCGTGCACGATCACCGGCACGTCGGCCTCGGCCAGCAGCCCCCACACGTCGTCGAGCAACGGGTCCGCGGGGTGGAAGTCGGCGACCTGGAGATGCAGCTTGAACAATCGCGCACCCCGCGCCAGAGCGTCCCGCGTGTAGTCGAGCACGCCCGGCTCGGGGAAGAACGTCGCACAGGGCAGGCATCCGGGTGTACGCGCGGCGAAGTCCAGCGTCCACGCGTTGAGGTCCAAAGCCATCCCGGGCCGGTGGGCGTACGCGAGCGCGCTGAACGCCCGTACCCCCAGGCTGCGAAGCACCGCCACCCGGGAGTCGTCGGAGCCCCGGTAGCGGATCGGCCACGGCATCCCGACCAATGGCCCGGCCTCGTCGAAGTGCGCCCATACCCGGCGCATCATCCGCTCGGGCAGGAAGTGGGTGTGCACGTCGGCCAGACCGGGCAGACCGAGCGCCGCCCAGAACCGCGGCACGTCCTCGTCGGAAACGGGCGGCGCCATGACGATCGAGCCTAGCGCCGCCCGCTTCGACGTGCGTCAGCAGCGGGGCACGCCGGGTATGAAGCCGTCGTGGCCGGTGTAGACGTACGCGTCCGAGATGAAGCGGCCGGAGCCGATCCGGTCCCAGATCGTGCTGGTGCCGTACGTGCCGGTCACCGAGGTCCCGTTGGTCTGGCACGAGATGGTCACGCCCGCGCCGTCGGCGACCGTGCCGACCGACGCGTACGAGGTGCCCGGGCCGGAGCGCACGGTCAGCGGCGAGCCCGCGGTGTTCACGGTGCCACTTGCCGTGCCGCCGCCGGAGCAGGCGTTGTCGCTCGTGTAGGTCCTGGTGCCCCAGTACAGCCCGAGGGTGCCGTTGAACCGGACCTGCACGGCGGAGCCGTTGAGCCGCTGCTCGTAGTGCAGGTGCGGGCCGGTCGACCCGCCGCTCGTGCCGACGTAGCCGATGACCGAGCCGTAGCCGACGGACTGCCCGACCGAGACGTTGAACGCGCTCAGGTGCGCGTAGTAGGTCGTGTAGCCGCCGCCGTGGTTGATCCGGACGTACCGGCCGTAGCTGGTGTTGCCCAGGTTGGTGACCACGTCGACGGTGCCGGCCGCGCTGGCCACGACCGGGTCGCCGTCGTCGTTGGCGCGGTTGAAGTCGACGGCGTTGGCCGGGCTGTGGTTGGTGCGGGTCTGGCCCTCCCAGGCCTGCCCGCAGGGGAACGGGACCTTGAACGTCGGTGCCGCGAGCGCCGGTGCGGTCGGCAGCAGGAAGAATGCGACGCACACGGCGCCGAGCAGGCGCCACCAACGGTTTCTCATACACGGACCTCCACTCATATGAAGAAATACTTCAATGCGTGGATATGATCCTGGCAGAAAACTGCGTGGGGCGAAACAGCGGCCGACGGTAGGTTGAACTCGTGCCCCCGCAGATCCCGCATGCCCAGCCCGGGGTGCCCGACATACGGGGACCGTTCCGCTACATCTGGTGGCTCATCCGCAGCCAGCCGTGGCGGGTGCTGCGCGGTGGCTTCTTCGGCACCGTCTGGATGGTCGGCCTCGCGGTGCGCCCCTACCTGATCTCCCGGGCCGTCGACGACGGGCTGCGCGCCGGCCACCGCCGCGACCTGCTGCTCTGGGTCGGCGCGATCGTCCTGTCCGGCCTGCTGCTCGCCTGGCTCGGCATCATGCGGCACCGCACGATGACGTTCGTCCGGGAGGACGCCACCGCCCGCTCGGCCGAGGTGGTGCTGCGCCACCTGTCCCGGGCGGGCGCGGCGCTGCCCCGCCGGCTCGACGCGGGCGAGGTCGCCACCGTCAGCGGGCGCGACATCAACTACGTCTCCCACGTGCTCACCTTCACCGGGCCGGGCATCGGCGCGCTGGTCGCGTACGCGGTGGTCGCCGTCGTGCTCTGGTCCGCGGCACCGGTCCTCGCGCTGCTCGTGCTGGTCGGCGTGCCCGTCGTGGTCGCCGTGATCTCGCCGCTGCTGCGGCGGCTGGAGACGGTCGAGACCGACTACCGGCGCCGGCAGGGCGCACTGACCGCACGGGCCGCCGACATCGTCGCCGGGCTGCGGGTGCTGGCCGGGGTCGGCGGCCGTGGGCTGTTCGCCGACCGCTACGACCGGCAGTCGGCCACGCTGCGCACGGAGGGCTACCGGGTCGCCTCCGTCAACAGTTGGATCGAGTCCCTGGCCGTCGCGGTCCCGGCGTTCTTCGCGGCCATCGTCGTCTGGGTCGCGGCCCGGCTCGCCGCCAGCGGCCAGATCACGGTCGGCGAGATGGTCGCCGTCTACGGCTATGTCGCGATGCTCACGATCCCGTGCTGGATGCTGCTCGGCAGCGCGTACGACGTGATCCGCGGCCGGGTCGCGGCCCGCCGGATCATCGCGCTGCTCGCCGTCGAGCCTGACGACCACGCCGGCGGCGCTCCCGTGCCCGCTCCGGCCGGACCGGCCGACCTGCACGACCCGGACAGCGGCCTGACCGTGCCGGCCGGCCGGCTGGTCGCGGTCGCCGCCGACGACCCCGCGCACGCCACCGCGCTCGCCGACCGGCTCGCCCGCTTCGCGACCAGCGACGTCACCTGGGGCGGCGTGCCGCTGGGCGCGGTGCCGCTGCCGGACGTGCGGCGGCGGATCCTGGTCGGCGACCACGACGCCTACCTGTTCGCCGGTCCGCTGCGCACCACGCTCTCCCGCGACGCGCCCGGCGAGGTCACCGCCGGCGTCCACGCGGCGGCCGCCGAAGACGTCGTCGACGCGCTGCCCGAGGGTCTGGACACCGACCTGAACACCCAGGGGCGCACGCTGTCCGGCGGGCAGCGCCAGCGGGTCCGGCTCGCCCGCGCGATGCTGGCCGACGCCGAGGTGCTGATCCTGGTCGACCCGACGTCCGCGGTCGACGCGCACACCGAGGCCCGGATCGCGCAGCGGCTGCGGGCCGCCCGGTCCGGCCGCACCACGGTGCTGGTGGCGACCTCGCCGCTGCTGCTCGGCCAGGCCGACGAGGTCGCGTTCCTGCGCGGAGGCCGGGTCACCGCCACCGGTAGCCACGCCGACCTGCTCGTCCGCGACCCGGCCTACCGCACCCTGGTCGCCCGGGACGCCGACGCCGAGGTGGCCGGATGACCGGGCTGCCCGTCGCCGACCGGGCCACCACCCGGCGGTCCAGCCGCGACCTGTTGCGCGGCGAGCGCACGGCGGTGCTGACGGTCCTGCTGCTCCAGGCCGCGGCGGCGGCCGCCGCCCTGGCCGCGCCCCGGCTGCTCGGCGCGATCGTCGACGACGTCATCTCCGGCGCCGCGATGGCCCGGATCGACCGGCTCGCGCTGGCGATCGCCGTCTGCACGCTGGTGCAGGGTGTGTTGCTGCGCTACGGCTACCTGGTCGGCTACCGCCTGGGCGAGCGGGCCGTCGCCCGGCTCCGGGAACGGTTCGTCCGCCGCGCGCTCGACCTGCCGACCGCGGTCGTCGAGCGGGCCGGCACCGGCGACCTCGCCAACCGCAGCTCGGTCGACGTGTCCCAGGTCGGCACGACGGTGCGCGACGTGGTGCCGATCCTGCTGATCGCGGCGTCGCAGGTGGTGCTGCTGATCGGCGCGGTCTTCCTCATCCATCCCGTGCTCGGCCTGGTCGCGCTGGCCGGGCTGCCCAGCATCCTCGGCGTCACCCGGTGGTACCTGCGCCGGGCCAGTCCGGCCTACCTCGCCGAGGGCGCGGCCGCCGCCGACCTGACCGAGGCGCTGACCACCACCGCCGAGGGCGCCCGCACCGTCGAGGCGTTCCGGCTCAGCGGTGAGCGGGTCACCAGCGGCACGGTCCGGGTGAAGCGGCAGTGGGCGACCCGGCGGGCGACGCTGGCGCTGCGCTCGGTGTTCTACCCGGTCGTCGAGGCCAGCTACGCCGTGCCGATCGCGGTCGTGCTGGTGGCCGGCGGTGCGCTGGCCCGACGTGGTGCCGTCAGCATCGGCGACGTCGTCGCGGCCGCGCTGCTGCTCCAGCAGGCGATCGAACCCCTCGACCGGGTGCTCCAGTTCATCGAGCAGGCCCAGCGGGGCGTCGCCTCGTACGCCCGGGTGCTCGGGGTCGGCTTCGGTGTGCCCGAGCAACGCGGCGTCGCGCCCGCACCCGGCGACGAGCGGATCGAGGTCCGCGGAGCCAGGTTCGCCTACGCCAACGGCCATGACGTGCTGCACGGCATCGACCTCGACCTGCGCCCGGGGGAGCGGCTGGCGATCGTCGGGCCGTCCGGTGCCGGCAAGTCCACTCTGGCCCGGCTGCTGGCCGGCAACGAGGCGCCCCACCACGGTGCCGTCACGCTGGGCGGCGTGCCGGTCGCCGAGATCGACCCGGCCGAACGCCGCCGGCTGGTCGCCCTGGTCACCCAGGAACACCACGTCTTCATCGGTACGCTTCGCGACAACCTGTCGTTCGCCGCGCCCGACGCCACCGACGGCGACATGCTCCGCGCGCTGGTCTCCGTCGGCGCCGACTGGTACGCGACGCTGCCCGACGGGCTCGACACCCCGCTCGGCGAGGGCGCCGCGCACCAGCTCGGCCCGGCCGACGCGCAACAGCTCGCGCTGGCCCGGATCGTGCTCGCCGACCCGCACACGCTGATCCTCGACGAGGCCACGGCGGCGCTCGACCCGACCACCGCGCGCCGCACCGAGCGGGCCCTCGCGGCGGTGCTCGGCGGCCGCACGGTCATCGCGATCGCGCACCGGCTCAACACCGCCCGGGACGCGGACCGGGTCGCGGTGCTCGCCGACGGCCGGATCACGGAGCTCGGGACGCACGACGAGCTGGTCGACGCCGGCGGCGCGTACGCGGCCCTATGGCGTTCCTGGCACGGCTAGGAAGGGCTGTTCCGGCACAGGTTCTCGAGGAACTGCACCCAGAACTTCGCGCCGATCTCCACCGGGGTCTCGATGGTGCGGGTCTGGCCGTCGGCGGTGCGGACCCGCAGCCGCAGCGGCAACGGTTCGCCGGAGATCGTGTGCCGCGCGCAGGCGAAGCTGATCGAGACCGCGACGGTGCGGAAGCCCGGGCGGATGGTGGCCTGCTGGGAGGCGTTGCGGAAAACGAGGCCGTTGCGTTCGCCTTCGAAGTCCTCCACGTCGATCGGCAGTGGACCGAGGTTGACCAGGGTCAGGTTGGCCACCATCGTGGAGTCGGTCCCGTCGCTGCTGCCGCTCAGGTCGCTCGGGTCGAGCAACTGCGCCCGCACGATGACGGTCGACACTTCGGCCGCGTGCGCCTGCCGCGCCTCCCAGCGGTGCACGCCGACCCCGCCGGCCACCGCGCCGACCACCGCGGCCAGTGCGACGGCGCCGACCTGGAGCCGGGCCGTGCGCATCCGCCGCCAACCGGCGCGCAGCCGCTCGCGCGGCTCCCGCGTCGGTCGCTGGGGTGGCGGGCGGTCGAGATCGACCATCGGCTCCCGCCCGTAGGCATCGACCATGGCGAGCAGGGTACGCGGCACGCCGCGCCCGCCGTGATCCTCGGGTGTCCCGTTGAAAGGACGCATGATGGGGTTGAACCGCCCGCAGCGGGGCAAATGGGAGGTGCCGGTGAGGAAGGACCGTCCCACCGCACTGCCGCGGTCGGAGTGGCTGGCCAGCGCGAAGCGCGCGGTCAAGGAGTTCTCGGCCGACGGCGTCAGCGACTGGGCGGCCGCCCTGACCTACTACGGCATCCTGTCCATCTTCCCGGGCCTGCTGGTCGTGGTGTCCATCCTCGGCCTGCTCGGCCCGGACACGGTCAAGGCCGTGCAGGACAACCTGAGCGACACGCTGCCGGGCGCCATCGCCGACTTCGTCAACAGCGCGATCGACCAGGTGGCCGGCAACTCCTCGCTGGCCAGCGTCGGCGCCGTGATCGGCGTGGTGGTCGCGTTCTGGTCGGCGTCCGGCTACGTGTCCGCCTTCATGCGCGCGGCCAACACGATCTACGACGTGCCCGAAGGGCGGACGATGTGGAGGATCCTGTCGACCCGGGTCGCGCTCACCGCCGCGGTCGGACTGCTGCTCATCGCGTGCTGCCTGATCGTGGTCTTCACCGGCCGGTTCGCCCAGTCCATCGGCGACGCGATCGGGCTCGGCTCGGCCGCCGTGACCGCCTGGAACATCGCCAAATGGCCGGTGCTGGTCGTGCTGGTGAGCCTGATGTTCTCGATCCTGTACTACGCCTCGCCGAACGCCCGGCACGGCAGT
This sequence comes from Asanoa ishikariensis, assembly GCF_900107455.1. Classification (GTDB taxonomy): domain Bacteria; phylum Actinomycetota; class Actinomycetes; order Mycobacteriales; family Micromonosporaceae; genus Asanoa; species Asanoa ishikariensis. The sequence goes on from NZ_FNQB01000003.1 coordinate 160,009, forward strand.
TTCCGCTGGGTCACGCCCGGCGGCCTGGTGGCCGTGCTCCTGTGGATCGTCCTGTCCGGACTGTTCGCCCTCTACCTCACGTTCTTCAACTCCTACAACAAGACCTACGGTGCCGTCGCCGGCATCATCGTGTTCCTGGTGTGGCTCCAGCTCTCGAACATGGCGGTCCTGCTCGGTGCGGAGTACGACGCGGAGCTCGAGCGTGGGCGGGCGATCGCCGCCGGACACCCGGCCGACGAGGAGCCCTATCTGGAGCTGCGGGACGACCGCAAGCTCGAGGACAAGCGGCCTAGAACTGGGTGAACGCCCGGGCGGGCGGCTCGCCGTCCTCGAACAGCTCGCTGGCCGGCCCGACGATCTGCGGATCCGGCTTGCCCACGATCTCCTCGTCCTTGTTGTCGTAGGGGAACCGGGTCAGCACGTGGCGCATCGCGGCGAGCCGGGCACGCTTCTTGTCGTTGCTCTTGATCATCGTCCACGGCGCGTCGGCGGTGTGCGTGTAGAAGAACATCGCCTCCTTCGCCTCCGTGTACTCGTCCCACTTGTCGAGTGACGCGAGGTCGGTCGGCGAGAGCTTCCACTGGCGCACCGGGTCGACCTGGCGGATCAGGAAGCGCGTGCGTTGTTCGTGCCGGGTGACCGAGAACCAGAACTTGATGAGGTTTATGCCCGAACGCACGAGCATCCGTTCGAGCTCCGGCGTCTCCCGCATGAACTCGAGGTATTCCCCTCGGGTGCAGTAGCCCATCACCCGCTCGACGCCGGCGCGGTTGTACCAGGACCGGTCGAACAGCACGATCTCGCGCGCCGCCGGCAGGTGGGCGATGTAGCGCTGGAAGTACCACTGCGACATCTCGCGCTGGCTCGGCTTCTCCAGCGCCACCACGCTCGCGCCGCGCGGGTTGAGGTGCTCCATGAAGCGCTTGATCGTGCCGCCCTTGCCCGCCGCGTCCCGACCCTCGAACAGGATCACCAGGCGCTGGTCGTTGGCTTTGATCCAGTTTTGCAGCTTGAGCAACTCGATCTGGAGCAGCCGCTTGTCCCGCTCGTAGTCGGTGCGGTCCAGCCGCTCCTCGTACGGGTAGTTCTCGCGCCAGGTGTCGACCACCTCGCCGTCGGACTTGAGCAGCACGGGGTCGTCATCGTCGTCGTCGAGCACCCGGTAGCCGTCGTACCGGTTGAGCAGGTTCGGTGTGCCGCCGTTGCCGCTGTCCGCGCTCATGTGGTGACGCTACCCAGCCTTGGTGACGACCAATCGCGCATCGGGTGAACAGCGGTAGCGTGGTCACATGATGATCGACCTTTCGGGAAAGACGGCCGTGGTGACCGGTTCGTCCTCCGGAATCGGGCTGGCCATCGGGGCCGGCCTCGCGGCCGCCGGTGCGCAGGTGGTGCTCACCGGCCGTGACGAGCAGCGGCTGGTCGCGGCGGCGGAGCCGCTGCGGGCCTCCGGCGCGGTCGTCCGGACCGTCGCGGTCGACCTCGCGGCCGACGCCGGCCCGCTGCTCGACCAGGAGCCCGAGACGGACATCCTGGTCAACAACCTCGGGATCTTCGAGGCGCGGCCCCCACTGGAGATCTCCGACGACGAGTGGCAGCGCTACTTCGAGACCAACGTGCTGGCCGGTGTCCGGCTGACCCGGCACTACCTGCCGGGCATGATGGACCGCGGCTGGGGCCGGGTGCAGTACATCGCCAGCGACTCCGCGGTGGTGACGCCGGCCGAGATGATCCACTACGGGATGACCAAGACCGCGCTGCTCGGCGTCTCGCGCGGCTTCGCGAAGGCCGCCGCCGGCACGGGCGTCACCGTCAACACCGTGATCGCCGGGCCGACGCACACCGGCGGGGTGGAGACCTTCGTCCGCCAACTCGTGCCCGGCGACCTCCCGTGGGAGGAGGCGCAGCACCGGTTCATGCGAGAGTATCGGCCGCAGTCGCTGATCCAGCGGCTGATCGAGCCGGAGGAGATCGCGAACATGGTGGTGTACCTGAGCTCGCCGCAGGCGTCGGCGACCACGGGCGGAGCGCTGCGCGTAGACGGCGGTTACGTCGACGCGATCCTGCCCTGATGACGGCCGAGCCGGCGCCGGACACGTCGGCGGCGGAACGGCACGCGTCCTGGCTGGAGCTGTTCTTCGACCTGGTCGTGGTCGTCGCGGTGGCACAGCTCGCGCACCAGCTCGAGGGCGAGCCCAGCCTGCGCGACGCCGGCCTGTTCGTGGTGCTCTTCTACGCCGTCTGGAGCGTGTGGACCAGCTTCACGTTGTACGCCAACGTCGCCGCCACGAAGACCCGTACCCGGGCGATGCTCGTCGCGATGTTCGGCATCGCGGTGATGGCCGCGGCGATCCCCGAGGCGGCGGGGGAGCGGGGCGAGGCGTTCGCCATCGCGTACGTCCTCTGCCGGTGGTTGGGCATGCTCTCGTGGCGCCGCACCGGCCGACTGCTGTTCAGCTGGCCGGCGGCGCAGGCGGGCGCCGGCTTCGTGCCCTGGGTGGCCTCGATCTGGGTCCAACCGCCGGCCCGCTACTGGCTGTGGACCGCGGGTGTCGTGCTGGACATCGCCATCTCGGTGTACCAGGGCAGCCGCGGACCCGCGATGCTCGCGCGGATGCGCCGCTCGACCTCCCGCCGCCGGCAGTCCGTGCCGCTGGTCCCCGCCAGCCTGGACCCGGCCCACTTCGGCGAGCGACTCGGCCTGTTCATCATCATCGTCCTGGGCGAGGCGGTGGCCCAGGTCGTCCTCGCGGCCTCCGAGGTGGACTGGACCCGGCCGCTGTTCATCGCCGCCCTGGCCGGCTTCGGCCTGCTGGTCTGCCTCTGGTGGCTGACCCTGGAATACGGCGCCCTGGCCGTGCCCCGCTTCAGCGAGCACCGCATCGAGGCATGGCTGGGGCTGCCCGCCCACTTCGCGATCACCATGGGCATCACCGCCGTGGCCGCCGGCCTGGGCATGCTGGCGGAGGACCCGACCGAGCCGCTGTCGTTCGCGTCCCGCTGGGTCCTGTGCGGCGGCCTGGCGCTCTACTTCCTGACCGCGACGGTGGTCGGCTTCGTGACCCGGGCGCCGAAGGGCTGGCTCTACGGCCGGGTCCTGCCGGCGACGGCGGCCTGCGTCCTGCTGGCGACCTTCGGCTGGTTGCTGGAGGCCCGCTGGCTGGCCCTGATCCTGGTGGCGGTCGCGATCTGGCAGGTCCGCTACGCCCGCCGGCACAACGTGGCGTCAGCCGGGTCGAGCCCGGCGTAGCGGTTCAGGGCCGGCACGTCGACCAGCAGGATGCGGCCGGGTTCGAGGATGAGCCAGCCGCGGCGTTCCAGGCGGGACAGCACGGCGCTGACCGACTGGCGGGCGCCGCCGGCCACGTTGGCCAGGACGGTGACGCCGATGTCGACGCTCATCGGGTCGGTGTGCCGCGCCATCCGCAACAACGCCTTCGCCACGCGCCGCGCCAGGTCCAGAATCATCAGGTCGGCGCGTTGCTCGGCCAGGGTGCGCACGTGTCCCGCGAATTGCAGGATGACATTGCGGGTGAGTAACACCGACGCCGCAGCCATCGTCACCACCGGCTGCGCGGGAATGGCGAGAATGACGCTATCCCGGATTGCTTCCACCGACGCCAGGTGCGGACGGCGGTCGAATATCGCGATGTCGCCCACCGCGTGTGGTGGCCCTTTCACGTGCAACACGGAACGGCGCCCGGATCGGCTCGGCTGGAACTCGCAGAGCTGGCCGCTGTGCACCACCACCAGATCGAGCGGCTCGTCGCCCTGGTCCCAGAGGATCGTGCCGGTGTGCACGTCGAACGGCGTCACCTGCGTCGTCAGGTCCGCCAGCGCCTCCGGCGGCAGGCCGCGGAAGAGCGGGCAACGGGCCAGGGTGGCGGTGATCTGGCGGTCGGTCGGGATGCGCGCGGAATCGTCGGCCATCGGGCTCCCTCGGTCGGGTGGCGCTGGTGGTCGTTCCGGGTGAATCACCGTGTCGCGTGAGCTGAATTTGTAGGTTCATCCGCCGGCGGAGCGAATGTGAACCAACCAGGATCGCAGGTGGATAGGTGGTCGGTAAACCACGTCGTCCGATGTCCAGTATGGATGATGACGAACGCAAGTCAATCGCACACGATGGGGTTGCGCCAATGGCAATTGTCATTGGCGCGACAGAAACTCCGGAGGCATTACTGGGGGTGGCCGCCGTGGCCCGACGGCGGCCACCGCGGCCGGGCACACGAGATCGCCGGTCGGGCGGTAACTTGGGCACCGCCATGGACGCTCACCGCACTTTCCAGGTTGACCTCGCCGGCCTGGTCGACCTGCTCAGCCACCATCTCTACGCCAGCCCGCGGGTCTACGTCCGCGAGCTGCTGCAGAACGCCGTCGACGCGATCACCGCGCGGCGCCTGCGGGAACCGGGCGCACCGGGAAGCGTCGAGCTGGACACCGCCGGCGACGGGCTGCGGGTCACCGACTCCGGCGTCGGGCTCACCGAAGCCCAGGTCCACGAGCTGCTGGCCACCATCGGTCGCAGCTCCAAACGCGACGACCTCGGCTTCGCCCGGCACGAGTTCCTCGGCCAGTTCGGCATCGGCCTGCTGTCGTGCTTCCTGGTCGCGCGGGAGATCGTCGTGCTCACCCGGGCCGCCGGCCACGCCGCCGTGCGCTGGACGGGCTACGACGACGGCCGCTACCTGGTCGAGAAGGTTGACGGCGAGCACCCCGTCGGCACCACCGTCACCCTGCTGCCCCGGCCCGGCGCCAAGATCTGGTTCGCCCCGGCGACCGTGCTGGAGCTGGCCCGGCTCTACGGCGACCAGCTTCCCGTCGAGGTGACCGTCGACGGCACACCGACCACCGGCCCGGTGGTGAGCGCGCCGTGGGAGGTGACCAGCACCCGCGCGTGGACCGCGTACGCCGAGCGCACCATGGGCCTGACCCCGTTCGACGTGATCCCGCTGTCGGTGCCCGAGGCGGGGCTGACCGGCGCGGCGTTCGTCATGCCGCAGCCGCTGAACCCGGCCCAGCGCGGCGGCCACCGGGTCTACCTCAAGCACATGCTGCTCGCCGAGAGCGCCGAGGGCCTGCTGCCCGAGTGGGCCTTCTTCGCCCGCTGCGTCGTCGACACCAGCGAGCTGCGGCCGACCGCCAGCCGCGAGGCGCTCTACGAGGACGGCCTGCTCGACAGCACCCGCGAGGCGCTCGGCGACCAGCTCCGCGGCTGGCTGGTCCGGCTGGCCCGCACCGACCCGCGCCGGCTCGGCGAGTTCCTGCACGTGCACCACCTCGGCGTCAAAGCGCTGGCCCTGCACGACGACGTGATGCTCGACCTGGTCGCGTCCTGGTGGCCGATGGAGACCAACGTCGGCCGGATGACGCTGCGCGAGTTCCACGAACGGCACGGCGTGATCCGCTACAGCGCCACCACCGACCAGTTCCGCCAACTCGCCGGCATCGCCGCCGCGCAGGACCTGGCGCTGGTCAACGCCGGCTACACCTACGACGCCGAGATCATCGAGCGGTGGGCGCAGGTCGAGCGGGACGTGCGGATCGAGCGGCTCGACCCGACCGACCTGGCCACCCGGTTCGAGACCGTCGACCCGGCCACCGAGGTCGGCCTGCGCGGTTTCACCGTGGCCGCGCAGCGGGCCCTCGACCGGCTCGGCTGCGAGGTCGTGCTGCGTGCCTTCGACCCGTCCACCGTGCCGGCCCTCTACCTCATCGACCGCGAGACCACGTTCCGCCAGGAGCTGCGCGCCACCCGTGAGAAGGCCGACCCGGTCTGGTCCGACGTGCTGGCCGCCCTCGACGACCGCCGCGCCGACACCCGGCCGCAGCTCGTGCTCAACCACCGCAACGCGCTGGTCCGCCGGATCACCGTGCTGCCCACCGCCGACCTGGTCGAGCTCGCCGTCGAGGCGCTCTACGGCCAGGCCCTGCTGCTCGGCTACCACCCCATCCGCCCGGCCGACGCCGCCCTGCTCAACCGATCGTTCCTGGGGCTGCTCGACCGCGCCGTGCCGACCGATCCGGAGGCCGGGCCGTGAACGTCACCGAGATGCTCGACCGGGCACGCGAGCTGCCCTACGGCGCCGCCCAGATCGCCCTGCTGGAGCAGGCGATCGCGCACGCCGACGCGCAACGGCTCGTCGACGAGGCGTTCGAGGCGCGGGTGCTGGCCACCACCGGCTACGTCTACGGCGGCGAGCCGGCGCGCTCGTTCGTCACGTTCAGTTGGTGCCTGTCCGAGTTCGATCAGGACCCGGTGCGCCATGGCCGGTGGACGCACAACCTGCTGTGGTCGTTCAAGGCGATGGTCAACGCGATGACCAAGTTCCCGGAGATCCCGCTGGGCCGCACCACCGACGTGCTCGACGACATGGAGCGCCGCTGGCGCGCCGGCGGCCACAGCCTCCACGCCGTCTACGCGCACCGGCACATGCTGGCCCGCCACGTGGGCGACCTCGACGCCGCCGAGCAGTGGTTCGACCGCTGGAACACCGCGCCGCGCGACGACCTGTCCGACTGTGTCGGCTGCGACCCGACCAGCAAGGCGCACTGGCTGGCCGCCAGCGGGCGCGACGAGGAGGCGGTCGCCCTCGCCGAACCCGTGCTCGCGGGCCGGCTGACCTGCACCGAGCAGCCGCAGTCGATCTACACCACGCTGCTGCTGCCTTACCTGCGCACCGGGCGCGCCGACGCGGCCCGCGACGCGCACCGGCGGGCGTACCGGCTGCACCGCACCCACCTGGCCGACCTGGCCGACATCGCGCAGCACGTCACGTTCTGCGGTCTGACCGGCAACGAGGTCCTCGGCCTGGAGATCGTCGAACGGCACCTCGGCTGGCTGGAGCGCTCGCCGACCCCGTACGCGACGATGACCTTCGCCGCGGCCGCGGCGCTCGTGCTGGGCCGCCTCGACACGTCCGGCCACGGCGGCCTGACCGTCGCCGGCCGGCCCGTGGGCGCGGTCGCCGAGGAGCTGTCCGCGCGGGCTCTGGACCTCGCGGCCCGGTTCGACGCCCGCAACGGCACCGACCACCAGTCGGAGCGCATCCGGGAGACGCTGGCCGCCGCGCCGATCGATGCCGGCTTCCGGTTGGCCGCGCCGGGTTCCCGGCGGGCGCGACCGATGCCGGCCCCCGCTTCACGGGTGCCCGAGCGTCCGGTGTGGACCGATCCGGTGCCCGCCACCGACGGCCCGGACGAGCTGCTCGACGCGGCTGAGGCCCATTTCCGCACTCGCCGCGAGGGAGCCGCGTTCGCCGCCTGGGCGGCCTTCGACGAGCGTTACGGCGCCGACCCGCTGACCGACCTGCAACGCGCCCGGCGCGCCGACGGTGCCGGCAGCCGGGCGGCGTCCGACGATGACGACGCCGGAGCCGAGGCGGCCTGGCGGGAGGCGGACGCGCTCTTCGCGGCGGCCGGTGACGAGGTGCGCCGCCAGGTGGTACGCGGCCGGCTCGGGATGGGGCTGCTCCGCTCCGGCCGGGCCGACGAGGGCCGGGACCTGATCGAGGAGTCCACCGCCTACCTGGTCGCGGACGGCGCGCCCGAGCGGCTGGCCCGGGCCTACCTGCGGCTGGCATACGCGCAGGCGGCCACCGGCCGGATCCCGGAGTCGGTGGCCACCGGCCGGGTGGCGCAGCAGCACGCCGGCGCGGCCGACGACCCCTCCGTGCTGGGCCAGATCCTCGCGCTGCGCGCCCAGGTGCTCAGCCGGCTCGGCGAGAGCGAAGAGGCCGAGTCAGCGGCCGCCGAGAGCCGTGCCCGGTTCCGGGCGGTCGGCCTGCCCGACGAGCTCGCGCACGCCTGCTTCCTGCACGGCGTCACACTGCGCCAACTCGACCGGGGCGAGGAGGCACTGGCCGCGTTCGACGAGGGGCTCGCGGCGCCGTGCGGCCCGGCCCTGCGCCGGCTGGTCACGCGCCAACGGGCGGGCCTGCTCGCCAACTCGGCCCGCGCCGCCGAGGCGATCGCCCCGCTGGCCGAGGAGATCGCCGCGCTGACCGCCGCCGGCGACCGGGAGACCGTCCCGCACACCCAGTACGAGCTCGCGATCGCCTACCTCAACGCCGGCCGGCCGCTGGACGCGGCGGAGGTCGGCGAGGAGGCGCTCGCCGCGTTCGACGCCGCCGCCGAGCCGCAGGCGCTGGCCGTGCGCGACCTGCTGGTCGCCGTCTACCACGAACTGTCCGAGCATGATTCGGTGCTGGCCCAGTTGACGGCGATGGCCGAGACGATCGCGGCGGGCGGCGACCCCGAGGCACTGGCCCAGGTCACGGAGCGGCTGGCGGAGGCGCTCGACCGGCTGGACCGCGACGCCACCGCGGCGGCTCGGTTCGCCGACGCGGCCGCCGCCTGGTCCACCGCCGGACGGGCGGTCGACGCGCTGCGCGCCCGCCGCCGGCACGCCACCTCGCTGCTGTGGGCGGGGCAGCCGGAGGCGGCGCTGGCGGCGCTGGCCGAGGCCGACGCCGCCGCGGCGCCGTTGCCCGACGAACCGCACGCGGTGTGGGAGCGGGCGATGCTCGACTACGACGGCGCCCGGCTGTTGGACCGCCTCGACCGCTCGGCCGAGGCGATACCGCGGGCCGCCCGGGCGGGCGAGGGCTTCCGCGCGCTGGGCGCCGGCACCCAGGCCGGCTTCGCGGGCCTGCTGCACGGCGAGCTGTTGCGCTCGGCGGGCCGACCCGACGAGGCCGGGCCGGTGCTGTCCGCCGCGCTGGCCCAGGTGCCCGACGACGAGCCGGCGCTCCGGGGCCAACTCGAGCGTGCGCTGTCGGGCCTAGCAGAAGACCGGTTTTGATCGGTCCGGATCGGGGCATTCCCCTTTTATGTCGACCATCGAAGCGACCGACGAAGAGCCGCCCGCCATCGCCCAGGTCTCCCCGGGCATGGAGGTCCACGACGCGGGCGGGGTGCCGGTCGGCATGGTCGACGCGGTGCAGCAGCCCGACACCGACATCCGGCCGCAGTTGCCGGCCGGCCCGGCCGAGCTCTACATGGCCACCGGCTACCTGCTGGTCGACCGGGGCGAGCAGTTCGAGAACGACGTGTACGTCAGCGGCGCGCAGGTCGACCACGTCAGCGGCACGGGAGACGGCGCCCTCGTCACCCTGAACGTGAGTTGGGCCGAGCTGGACCGCGCCGTCGATTGAGGCGTTGTAACGTGGCGCCATGATCGAACCGCAGGCGGTGCTCGCGCCGCTCAGTCGCGCCGCGTTCGTGCTCGTCGTCACCATCGACGACGGTGCCGACGCCGCCGCGCGTACCCGGGACCTCTGTGGCGACCTGCCGGGTCTCGTGCGTTCCGTCGGCTTCCGCGACCTGGAGGCGCAACTGTCCTGTGTGGTCGGCTTCGGCGCGGCTGCCTGGAGCCGCATCTTCGACGGGCCCAAACCCGCGCGGCTGCACGCTTTGCCGTTGATCCGCGGTGCCAAGCACGAGGCCGTCTCCACCCCCGGCGACCTGGTGTTCCACATCCGTGCGACCCGGCCGGACCTCTGCTTCGAGCTGGCCACCCAGATCCTGAGCCGCCTCGACGGCGCCGCCATGGCGGTCGACGAGACGCAGGGCTTCCGCTTCTTCGACTTCCGCGACCTGCTCGGCTACGTCGACGGCACGGAGAACCCGACCGGCCCGGCCTCGGTGCAGGCGGCCCTGATCGGCAGCGAGGACCCCGACTTCGAGGGTGGCAGCTACCTGGTGGTGCAGAAGTACCTCCACGACCTGGCGGCCTGGAACACACTGTCGGTCGAGCAGCAGAACAACATCATCGGGCGCGACAAGCTGTCCAACGTCGAGCTCGACGACGACGCCATCCCGTCGTCGGCGCACCGGCTGCTCACCACGATCAAGGACGCGGACGGCACCGAGCACAAGATCATGCGGGACAACATGCCGTTCGGAAGCCCGGCCAAGGGCGAGTTCGGCACCTACTTCATCGGGTACGCGGCCCGCCCCTCGGTGATCGAGCAGATGCTGCGCAACATGTTCATCGGTGACCCCGCCGGCAACTACGACCGCATCCTCGACTTCTCCCGCGCCGTCACCGGCAACCTCTTCTTCGTACCGTCGAAGACGTTCCTCGACGCCCTCGGGGACTGACGTATTTAGGTGATGCGCGGAGTGCCCCGTCGTCGGCAGCGTGGACTGGTCCGGTTCAGCCGAGGACGGGGGTCCGCAGATGCCGTACGTGACCGTGGGTCAGGAGAACACCGAGCCGGTCAAGATCTACTACGAGGACCACGGCTCGGGTCCGCCGGTCGTGCTCATCCACGGCTACCCACTCAGCGGGCAGTCCTGGGAGAAGATCGTCAGCCCGTTGCGGGGCAAGCACCGGATCATCACGTACGACCGGCGCGGCTTCGGCAAGTCCTCACAACCGGGCGGCGGGTACGACTACGACACGTTCACCGCGGACTTCAACATCCTGATGGAGACGCTGGACCTGAGTGACGCGGTGCTGATCGGGCACTCGATGGGCACCGGCGAGATCACCCGCTACCTCGGCCAGTACGGCTCGGCCCGGGTGGCCAAGGGTGTGCTGCTCAGCCCGCTGGCGCCGTTCCTGCTCAAGACCGGCGACAACCCCGAGGGCGTCGACGGTTCGGTCTTCGAAGGCATCAAGCAACTCGCCGCGAAGGACCGGCCACTGTGGATCAAGCAGTTCTTCGACCTGTTCTTCAACGTCAAGGACACCATGGGCAACCGGCTCAGCCAGGAGGCCTGGAACGCGCACTGGAACGTCGGGATCACCGCGTCGCCGATCGGCACCTACGAGTGCGTCGACTCGTGGCTCACGGACTTCCGCCAGGACGTCGTCGGCATCGACGTGCCGATGTTGGTGGTGCAGGGCACGGCCGACCAGGTGCTGCCGTTCGCGTCGACCGGCAAGCGGCTCCCGCCGCTGGTCAAGAACCTGAAGCTGGTCGCGCTGGAGAACGCGCCGCACAGTATCCCGTGGACCCACGCCGACGAGTGCAATGCCGCGATCAAGGACTTCATGGCGGGGTAAGTCTGGCCGAACGGGAAAACTATCGGGCCGAAAGTGAAGATTGGGACACCGTCCGTCGCTCACTGTTACCGTAACGTTGCAGTCAGTTACGACTGCGGCGCGCGTCGTATCCGGTTTCCGAACGAACGGGGTCTCCAAATGCTTACTGCTCTGCTTGGTAGCGTCGTCACCTTCCTCGGCGGTGTCCTTGGCAACCTCGGCGGCATCCTGAGCTGACGCGGCAAAGGGGTGCCCGGACCGCACGGGTCCGGGCACCCCTTCGTGTCACCACTGCGAGTTGGAACCGCCCAGCGCCAGCAGCACCTGGTCGTAGAGGTTGCCGTCGTTGTCGTCCGTGTAGGACACGACGATCTCGCCCCACGGCGACACGGCCAGGCTGAGCTGGTCCTGCCGTCCGGTGGTGACATTGCTGTAGGTCTGCGCGGGCAGCCGACCGTCCGTGGTGCCGTTCGGGTTGAACCCGCGGGCCCAGACGTCCTGGCCCTGCACGGTCCAGCCGACCACGGTGTTCGCCTGGTCGTCGATGCCGACCGCGGGTGTGGCCGCGCCGGCCGTCCTGGTCACCTCCACGTCGCCGTGCTTCGGGTCGCCGTTCGCGGCGAACGAACGGGACCAGATGCCGGGCGTGCCCGTGTGGTCGGACTCCCAGGCCACGGTGAAGTCGCCGGTGAAGTTCGCCGCGATCGCCGGATGCCGTTGCTGGCCACCGCCGTTGCTGTTGGCCGCCCGCCGGGTCAGGGTGACGGCGCCGTTGCCCCGAGCCAGGCGGACCAGGCCGATCTGGAAGAAGCCGTTGCCGTCGCTGTCCTCGTCCCACACGATCAGCGCGTCACCGGACGCCGACACCGCGATGTCGGGGAGGTGGTGCGCGCCGGTCGACTGGCTGGCCAGCACCTCGTACAACTTGGTCGCGACGTTGCTGTAGCCGGCCGCCTTGACGCGGGTGACCGTGCCCTGCACGTCCTCCCACACCACGGAGAACGCGACCGACGACGGGTTGCTGGCCGTGCCGTCCGGGTCCACGGCCACCTTCGGGCTCAGTTGCTGACCGGCCGAGTCGGCGTTGACCTGTCCCTGGCCGAGCACCGTGCCCGCCGGCGAGATGACCCGATAGACCACGTTGTACGTGCCGTTGCCGTCCGGGTCGTCGTTCCACACCACGACGGTGTTTCCCTTGTCGTCGAGGCCGACGTCGGGGCTGACGTGCTTCCATTTCACGCCCGCGGTGCCGCCGGCGGAGAGCTTCTTCTCGTACGCGCTGGTGCCGTTGCGGAACAACCGCACGTAGATCTCGGAGTTGGTGTTGTCGCCGGGGTTCGACTCGGCCCGGTCGTCCTCCCAGACCACGGCGACGTCGCCGTTGCGGTTGGTGGCGACGGCGCCGCCGTCCTGGTCACCCGTGGCGACGCTGTTGGCAGTGCTTACCGTGACCCCTGCCGGAAGGGCGAGCAGGGCCGCGATGAGCACGGTGGGCAGTGGCACTTTTGTCTCCTAGAGGGCCTGGAGGCCGGGGCGGCCGTCGAGGATGGCGAACGACTTTGCCGTGCTGACCGCGGCACCGTGCTCGGTGACACTGGCGACGGCGCGGAAGTCGGCCCGGATCTGGGCGCGGGTGATGGTGGTCCGGGTGTAGCCCCGACGGTCGAGATAGAAGCGCAGGTGCGGGTTGGTCGCCACGTTCGGGATCGCGGTGGCGCCACTGCCGTCGCCGGTCGAGGAGATGGACGTGCAGACGAGCTCCGTGCCGATCGTCGCCGAGTTCGGGTTGGCGTAGTCGGCCTTGAGGTCGTTGGCCCAGGCTCGGTGCACGTCGCCGGTGAGCACCACCGGGTTGCGCACGCCGCGCTGCTGCCACCCGGACTGGATCCGCGACCTCGAGGCGCGGTAGCCGTCCCAGGCGTCCATGCTGGCCGCGCCCGTCGAGGTGAACTGGCGGGCGAAGAACACCTGCTGGCCGATGATGTCCCAGGTGCCGAGCTGTTGTCCCAGCCCGTCGAGCAGCCAGGCCTCCTGTGCCGCGCCGGTGATGCTGCGGCTGGCCAGGTCGGCGTCCGCGCACACCTTGCTGCCGTCGCCGCAGGCCTGGTCGTCGCGGAACTGCCGGGTGTCGAGCATGTGGAAGGTGGCCAGCGCGCCCCAGCGGACCCGGCGGTACAGCGGGATGCTGTTGCCGCTCGGCGCGGACGCCGGCCGCAGCGGCATGTTCTCGTAGTACGCCTTGTAGGCGGCGGTGCGCCGGGCCGTCCACTGCGCCGCGGTCAGCACCGGGGTGTTGTTCTCCCGCACAGTGCCGGCGTAGTTGTTCTCCACCTCGTGGTCGTCGGGCACCGTCAGCCACGGCGCCGCGTGGTGCGCGGCCTGCAGGTCGGGGTCGGACTTGTAGAGCGCGTACCGGCGCCGGTAGTCGGCCAGGCTGACGATCTCGGCGCCGACGTGCTGGCGGACGCCGCTGCCCACGCCGCCCTCGTAGATGTAGTCGCCCAGGTGCAGCACGAGGTCGGGCCGGTCCTCGGCCATCCGCCGGTATGCGGTGTAGTAGCCGCTCTCGTAGTGCGCGCAGGACGCGAACGCCATCGTGAAGTCGCGGCCGAAGGTGCCCGTGGCCGGCGTGGTGCGGGTGCGCGCGACCGGCGAGATGTGGCCCTGGGCGCGGAACCGGTAGTAGTAGTCGGCGTCCGGCGCCAGGTTGTTGGCGACCACGTGCACCGAGTGTGCGTCGGCGTAACGGGCGGTGACTGTTCCTTGGCTTTGGATGGTCGCGAACGTGTCGCTTGTGGACACCTGCCACTCCACCGTCACGTCGGCGTTGGGCATGCCGCCCTGGCCGTCGGCGTTGAGCGGGGTGGGTGCCAGACGCGTCCAGAGGACCACGCTGTCCGCCGCGGGTTCACCGCTGGCGACACCGAGCTTGAAGGGGTACGGGGGCGCCGCCTGGGCGCGGGACAGGGGGGCGATCGTCGCGCCTACAGTGGCCAGTCCACCGAGGACGAAGATGCGCCGGCTGAGCCGTGTCATGCGCAGCACATTGACGGTGTTTGATTAATAGAAGATGATCTCCAGGGGTCCTGCCGGCTGACCATGAGATGGCCGCGGGCTGTGCAATCGGTGCCGATGGCCTTGGCGGTAGGCTGTCGGGATGCGCGCGGCTGGCCTCCCGGTCGCCCGGCCTGCCAGTGCCGGGCGCCATCTGTGCTGGGCATACGCCGACCGCGCCGACTTCCTGGCGACGGCCCGGCGGTTCTTCACCGAGGGCCGCGCCGCGGGTGCCGCGCTCCGGCTCGTCGGCGACGACCTGCCCGACATCGACGGGGTCCGGCCGGAGCCGCTGGGCTCGTCCTTCCCGCCGGGCGCCGACCCGGCCGCACAGGTCGAGATCTGGGCGTCGGCGACCGTGGCCGCTCTCGCCGACGGCTACACCGGGCTGTGGGTGGTCGGTGACGCGACCCCGCTGGTCTCGCCGGCGTTCGTCGCCTACGAGCACCTGATCGACCGGTTCACGGCGCAACATCCGCTGTCCGGGCTGTGCGCCTATGACCGGCGTGTGGTTGATCCGGCCCTGTTGGCCGACCTGGCCTGCGTGCACGCCGGCCACAACGTGCCCGGTGTGCCGTTCCGGCTGCACGCCGCGGCCGGCACCGGTCACCTGGCGCTCTCCGGAGAGCTCGACGCCACCGGCGCGGCGACCCTGGTCCGGGCGCTCGAGTGGGCCGCGCCCGCGGTGGTCGACGGCGAGCTCGTGGTCGAGGCCGGCAGCCTCGACTTCGTCGACCACCGGTCGCTGCTCCAGCTCGCCTCCTATGCCCGCGGGCGCGGCGCCACCGCGGTGCTGCGCACACCGCTGCCGGCCGCCGCCCGCCTGGTCGAGCTGCTGCGAGTCCCCGGCATCCGGGTCGAGGCGCGATGACCCGCAGCGGCGCGCCCGGCGACCACGTCGGCTACTTCCACGAGGCGGTCTGTTACGACACCGACGACGAGCTGCTCGCCGTCCTGCTGCCGTTCCTGACCGGCGGAGTCGACGAGAAGGAACCCACGGTGGTCTCCCTCGGCCCGGAGAAGGCCGACCTGGTGCGCCGGGCGCTGCCCGCCGGTGTGCTGCCCGGGGTGACGTTCATGACCGGCGGCAGCGTCTACGCGCGGCCGGCCGCCGCGATCCGGGCCTACCGTGAGCTGATGGCCGGCTACGTCGCCGAGGGTGCCGCGCAGATCCGGATCGTGGGGGAGATCCCGCGACCGTCGTTCGGCGCGACGTGGCACTGGTGGGCGCGCTACGAGTCGGCGATCAACCACGCGTACGACGAGTTCCCGTTGTGGAGCCTGTGCGCCTACGACTCGCGGATCACCCCGTCCGCGGTGCTGGCCGACGTCGCCCGCACCCACCCGCGTTCGCTGCACGCCGACGGCTCGCATCGTCCGAGTGACACGTACGCCTCGCCGGAGTCGTTCCTGGCTGCCTGGCCCCCGGTCGCGCCGGACGTGCTGCAGTCCGGTCCGCCGCTGATCACCCTGGTCGACCCAACCGCGTCCCGCGCCCGCGGCGCGGTGTCGCTGGTCGACCCCGGCCTGCCGACCGACGAGGTCGACGAGTTGGTGATCGCCGTCAGCGAGGTAGTGACCAACGCGCTGCGGCACGGCCTTCCGCCGGTGCGGGTCTGCTACTGGTCCGGCCCTGACCGGATCGTGGTGTCGGTGACCGACGGCGGCACGGGGCCGACCGACCCCTTCGCGGGGCTGTTCCCGTCCCGCGACAGTGTGACCGGCGGGCTCGGCCTGTGGATCACCCACCAGTCGTGCAACTACGTCGCGTTCTCGCGTGACGACTCGGGCTTCACGCTGCGGCTGACGGCGGGCAACCCGCTGTAGGTTGTCAACCGTCGTTGACGGTTCTGGTGTCTGTCAACTACGGTTGACGACATGGTGGTCGTTGTCGTGGGTGCCGGGCCGGTCGGGTTGATGCTGGCGTCGGAGCTTTCCCGGTCGGGCGTACGCCCTCTGGTGCTGGAGGCGTTGCCGTCACCGAGCCTTTCGCTGAAGGCCAACGGGGTGGTCGGGCGTTCAGTGCCGCTGCTGTACGAGCGGGGTCTCTTTCCCCGCCGGGGGCCGGCGCCGCGCTTCATGTACGGAGGATTTCCGCTGGACCTGCGCCGGCTGCGCGACAACCCGGTGTACGTGCAGCCGGTGCCGCAGCGGGAGCTCGAGTCTCTGCTCGCCTCGCGGGCTGGCGTGCCTGTCCATCGCGGGCACACGGTTGTCGCCCTTCGTCCGTCGTCGGACCGTGTGTTGGTCTCGGTCGAGGGGCCGTCGGGTCCCTACACGGTGGACGCCTCGTACGTCGTGGGCTGCGACGGTGCGCACAGCATGATGCGGAAGGCGGCCGGTCTCGGGTTCCCGGGTGTGTCGGACGACCGGGTGGTGTCCCGGAGCGCGCACGTGGTGCTGCCGTTGACGTTCTTCCGGCGGCGCCTTCGGGGGCCGGGCGGTCCGTACCGGCCGTACCTGTTCCACCGCACGCCGCAGGGGGTGTTCTCGTTCGCGCGGTTCGGTCGCGGGCCGCACCTGGTGACGACGCTGGAGTGGGACGCGACGGTGGACGAGACCGTGCCGGTGACGGTCGACGAGGTGCGGCAGAGCCTGGGGCGGGTGCTGGGCCGGTCGGTCAGGTTCGCTGCCCCGGCCGGTCCTGGGCCACATGTGTTGCGCCGGTCGACCGCGCGGCAGAACCGGCTCGCCTCGTCGTACGCGTCCGGGCGGGTGCTGCTCGCCGGGGACGCCGCGCATGTCGTGGCGGGTTTCGGTGGACCGTTGCTCAACCTCGGGCTGCTGGACGCGGTCGACCTGGCGTCGCGGCTGGCCCGTGACGACGTCTCCGGCTACGACGCGGCGCGGCGGCCGTGGGCGGAGCGGGTGCTGGCCTCGTCGGCGGAGCAGGCCGCGTTGCTGTCACCGGGTGCGGAGACGGATGCGCGGCGGGCGGAGTTCGCCCGCTACCTCGCCTTGCCCGAGGGGCTGAAGCGGGTCGCGGACACGATCGCCGGCGGCTGACTTTTGTCGTACCCCTGGGGCATTCTGGCTCTCGAAGGTGCTGAGGGGAGATTGTGATGATCGGAAAGCTGGAGGCCGTGGTGCTCGACACGGCCGACATCGCCGGCCTGTCGGCGTTCTACCAGGGCCTGGCCGGCTGGAAGGAGACCCGCGTCGGCGACGACTGGATCACCCTCCGCACGCCGGAGGGCTGGCGAGTCGACCTCCAGGCGGCCCCCGATCATCGACCGCCACTATGGCCGGGCCAGGAGCTCCCGCAGCAGGCGCATATGGACCTCCGCGTCCCCGACCTGGAGGCCGGCGTGGCGCTGGTGGTCTCCTTGGGCGGCAAGCTGCTACGCCGCAACGAAACCTGGCACACGGTCGCCGACCCGGCCGGCCACCCGTTCGACCTATGCCTGCGCGCCGACGACCCCGCCACCACGCTGGTGGGCGTGATGCTCGACTGCCCGGACGCTCGCGCCTTGACCGCCTTCTACGTGGAGCTACTGGGCAAGCCGATCACGTACGAGGCCGAAGGAATGGCAATGATCGGCGAGGAAGGCGCACAGCCGGTGATGTTCCAACAGGTGCCCAACTATGTGGCGCCGCGCTGGCCAGACCCGGCCTATCCGCAGCAGGTCCACCTGGACATCCTGGTCGACGACCTGGACGCGGGGGAGCGAGCAGCGGTGGCCCTAGGCGCGACGCTGCTGTCGGCGAGCAACAAAAGCTTCCGCGTCTTCGCGGACCCGGCCGGCAAACCCTTCTGCCTAAACCTCCCGGAATAGCCGGGTAGGTCGGCTCGGCGGCGGGCACAAGGCTTCGCCGACCTGAGGGCAAGCCGTGCTGCCTCTCGCGGACTAGCGGGGGAGCATCCGGCCGGCGGAAGGGTTTGCCGACCTGGCGGGCGAGCCCTTCTGGCTGAACCTCCCGGAGTGGCCGTGGGATGTCCGGCTGGCGGCCGGTAGAAGGAGTGACGGGGTTGCCAAGCGCGTGAGGCGATGATCGTTCGCGGCCCAGGCTGTTGCGGTCGAGTGCGGCTCGTCGGTGATCTTGTTTGCGCGGATCACTCGGGTCGTGGGGTCCGGGCTGTCCGGGTTGACCAGGCGGTCGGTGAGCAGGAAACCGGGCAGTCCGAAGCGGTCGCCGTGTTCGTGTTCGGTTAGCACGAGCGTGCCGCCACGCGCGGCGGGCGGCCATCCGTTTTCCAGGGCATAGCCGATGGTCGCGCGCACGTCGGACGCCGTCGGGTAGGCGTCGTCGCCGTCGCACTCGCCCCACGGCGGCGGCCAGGTGGCCGAGAGGAGGTCCGCTTGCAGTGCCCGGCCGGTCTTGCCGGCACCCCAAGCCCGCACCCGGATGCAACGGTGGCATGCGCCGTTGCCCTGGACGCACCGGATCCGCGCGCGCCACGTGAAGCTCTGCCCGCCGAAATGCAGCCGCCGCAACCGGATCCACACGTGGTCCGCACCTCCTGTCACCGGGCAGACTACGGGGCCCGCTTAGGCAGCCGCATCGATATTCAGAGCGTGGCCGTGAGGAGGCGGACGCCGGCGGTGAGGGCGGCGCGCGGGTTGGCGCGCCAGTCCGGGGTCGGTGGTGTCAGCGCTGTCGAGAATGGATAGCGGTCGCGCAGGTCCGGCACGTGTGTCTGGATCGCCGTGGCTCGGGCCAGCCACTCGTCGGCGCCGTCCGACGACATCCGCTGGTAGGCGGCGGTGGTCGAGGCGGTGGCCCGCACTGTCGCGTACAGCATCGTGACCGCCGTCGAGCGGCGGTCGGCGGGGACCTGCCAGGTCGCGAGGATTTCCGCCAGGCGTTCCAGCCAGTCCTGCTCGTTGGGGCCCTGGCTGGCCTGCGACCAGTTGCGCTCGGTCAGCCACGGATGGGCCAGATAAACGTCGAACAGCGCGGACGACCATGCCAGCAGTGCGTCCGTCAGCGACGACGGCGGGTCCGGCCACGTCGGCATTGCGCTGGCCTGGTCCTGCATCAGGGCGAGCAGGTTCTCCTTGGTGCCCACGTACGGGTAGAGCGCCATCGCGGTCTTGCCCAGTCGGGCCGCGACCGCTCGCGTGGACACTGCCTCCAGGCCGGAGGCGTCGGCGAGGGCGATGCCGACCCCGACGATCTCGTCGAGGTCGAGCTGCTGGGCGGGGCCGCGGCGCGGGGTGGGCACTGTGGCGCCCCGGTGCCGCCACAGCCGGCGGACGTGCGCGTCGATGTCCGGATCCATAGTCCTTACAGTGTATAGTGTTTTCATGGCTACCGCACGAATGCACGACGACACCACGATCGACGTGTCGGTCCGCGGCGAAGGACCGGCCGTCCTGCTCCCCGTCAGCACCACGGTGATCGAGGGCGAGGCCGCCGAGCAGATGCGCGCCTGGGGCGTCGACCCGGCCCTCGGGCACACCCTCGCCACCGGCCTGGCCGAGGCCGGCTTCCGCGTGGTCACCGCCGACTACGAGGGCCATCTGACCGACCACCCCAAGCCCGACACCCTGACCGCCGACGCCGTCGCAGCGGACCTGCTCGCCATCGCCAGCGCGGCGGGTGCCGATCGGTTCGCCTACTACGGCTACTCCTGGCTCGCCCTCGCCGGCCTGCAGCTCGCGTTGCGCACCGACCGGCTCACCGCCCTGGTCATGGGCGGCTACCCGCCCCTCGGCGGCCCCTACGCCGCGATGCGGGGCGTCACCGCCGCCGCGCACCGGATGGCCGTCGCGAACGAGGGCAAGCAGTTCGCCGAGGCCGAGCCCGGCGACTGGGACACCGCCGAGGTCACCCGGCGGCCTGACCAGACCGCGCAGTACGTCACGCTCTACGAGTCCCTTCGGGACTTCGACGAGCGAGCTGCCCTGAAAACCCTGACCGTCCCACGCCTGGCCTTCGCCGGCGCCGACGACAACATCACCTACGGTCCGAAGTGGGACGACGCCCACGTCGCGATCGGTGAGCCGCTCGCCCGGCACCGCGCGGAGCTCGAAGCGAGCGGCTGGACGGTGGAGGTGATCCCCGGCGCCGACCACCTGAGCGCCATGCGACCCGAGACGGTCCTGCCGATCCTCGCACCATGGCTGGCCGGCGCGCAGGCCGCGCGGCCGCACGTCTGAACGCCTTCGGGAGGCGTCAGGTCGTGGCGGGGTGCCGGCGGCCGGCTGCGATCCGAGGTGGTCCTGCCGCTTCTCGCGCCGGGGCGCAGGCCGCGGGGCTCCACGTCTGACGGCCTTCGGGAGGCGTCAGGTCGTGGCGGGGTGCCGACGGCCGCCTGCGATCCGAGGTGGTCCTGCCGCTTCTCGCGCCGGGGCGCAGGCCGCGGGGCTCCACGTCTGACGGCCTTCGGGAGGCGTCAGGTCGTGGCGGGGTGCCGACGGCCGCCTGCGATCCGAGGCGGTCCTGCCGCTCCTCGGGCCAGGGCACAGGCCGTGCGGCTCGACGTCTGAACGCCGGCGGCATCAGGCAGTTTCTGGCGATCGTCACGCCGTGGTTGGGCCACCCAGCCGCCGCCGGATCGCGGACTGGAAGTTCGGGCAACTGGTCAGGTCGTCGGCCGGGCAGCGTGCCCCGTGGTCCAGGGCGTCGCGGGCCGTCGTGAGGGCGCGGATCTGCGCGTCGACCGCATCTCGGTGGGCGCGCAGGGCCGCCCGCCGGGCCGGGCCGGGAGCACCGAGGATGTCCCGGATGTCGGCCAGCCCGAGCCCGGCCTCCTTGGCGAGCAGGATCGCGCCGATCCGTTCCGCGTCGGCCTCCGTGTAGCGCCGCCGCCCGGCGGTGGTCCGGGTCGGGCGCAGTAGGCCCATCTCCTCCCAGTGCCGCAGCACGTGGGTGGCCAGTCCGAACCGGGCGGCGAGGTCCCCGATCGCGACGGTTGACTTCAGGTCGACCTGAACTCGCATGCTCACCATCATGACGATCCCCACCGGCTTCTTGAACGCCCTGGACAGCTTCGAGACTCTGCCGGCCGCCGCACGGCTCCGCGTCCACAGCTACGAACTGCTCGCGTTGAACAAAGGCGATCGGGTCGTCGACGTCGGCTGCGGCACCGGGCGGGCGGCCGCGGAGCTCGCCGCACGGCACGCCATCGCGACCGGCATCGACCATCACCCGGCCATGGTCGAGGTCGCCCGCGGGCGCCACCCGGACGGCGACTACCGCGTCGGCGACGCGCACCGCCTGCCGTTCGCGGACGGAGAGCTGCACGGCTACCGCACCGACAAGGTGCTGCACGACCTGACCGACCCGCACCTGGCCCTCCACGAGGCCCGGCGCGTGCTGAGTAGGAACGGCCGGCTCGTCGTGGTCGACCTCGACTGGGACGCGATCAGCATCGCCAGCGACGACCCGGAACGGACCCGCGCGGTCGTCCACCGCCGCACCGACAAGCTGGCCGCCGGCTTCGCCGCACGGCAGGCACCGGAGATCCTCCGCGCGCTGGGCTTCACCGACGTACACACCACCGCCGAGTCCGAAGTGGTCACCACCCCCGAGCTGGGCGGGCTGTTCCTGAGCCGGATCGCCGGAGACGCCGACGATTGGCTCGCCGGTCAGCGCAACCGCGCCAAGCGCGGCGACCTCCTGCTGGTGATCCCAATCCTGGTCACCGCCGCCACGAGAGCCTAGGAGGTCGCGAGCCGGGCGACCTGCGGCAACAACCAGGGCGCGATCACCTGTTGTACGCCCTCCGGCGTGAAATGCAGCCCGTCGCTGCGCACCCGCACACCGCTGACGTCCCACGCGAAAGCGCCGCCGGGACAGACCACCGCCTGGAGGTCCAGGACCGTCGCGCCACGTCGAGCGGCGGTCGATCGCAGCAGCCGGTTCCAGGCGTCGACCCGCGTGGGCTCGTCCTCCGGCCACAGACCGCCGTCCGGACGTTCGGCCCGCCGGGTGTACGGCGCGGTCAGCACGACCACGCGCGCACCGCGTACGCCGACGATGTCGATCGCGAGGTTGGGCTCACGAAGCAGGTACGCGTCGAACTCCGGCTCACCGACGTGCTGATAGCGGCCGGACAGCTTGCGGTCCATCAGCTCCCACCGGTCCAACAGGATCACCGCGACGTCCGGGTCGTCGGCCGCGATGTTGCGCTTCCACCGTTGGTCCCACGTGGCGCAGCCGGGATAGTTCGGGTGCGGCGAGCCGACGTAGCGCACCTCCGGCAGCCGGGCGATGCCACACCCCGGCACCCCGCGCGCGGTGACCTCGAGTTGGGACTGCTTCGGCAGGTAGGTACCGAGCGACCACGACACCGAGTCGCCCATGAACGCGATCCGGGGCAACGCGCCCGGCGTCCGGCCCGGGCGCTGCACAGGCGGCGTGGCCGAGGCGCTCGGCCCCGGCCGCGTGTCCAACGCGATGACCGGAGAAGGCCGCGCCGGCGGCGGGACCGTGACCACCACCGCCAGCACCGCGGTGGCCAGCACGGCCGTCGCCGCCACCGCACCACCGAGCCGGGGCCGCCGCCGCGTCCAGCGCGCTGTCCGCAGAGGCCGCTCGACCAGCAGGTACGAGGCCGTCGCGACCAGGAACACGGCGGCCAGCCGGACCCCGAGCAGCGCCGACCCGCTCAGCCCGGTGCGGGAAGACGTAAGCCAGCCGAACAGCGGCCAGTGCCACAGATAGAGCCCGTACGAGATCCGCCCGACCACGACCAGCGGCAGGAACCCGAGCACCCGGGCGGTCGGCGAGCGCGGACTGACCACGGCATGCGCGATCACCGCCGCGGTGGCCAGCGCCACCAACGTGAGCCCGAACCGGTACAGCCAGGGATCCCCGCCGCCGGCCGTGGCCCAGAAGAGCCCGGTGACCGCCACGCCGAGCACGGCAAGAGACCCGAGCACCGGGTGCCGCCCCGAAGCACGCCGGCCGGTCAGCAGCACCGCGAGCCCACACCCGACCAGCAGCGTCACCGCCCGCGTGTCAGTGCCGTAGTAGACCCGGTCCACGTCGGAAGGAGCGAACAACAGAAAAGAAGCAAGACCGGAGGCGATCGCGCCAAAGAGACAGACCCCGAGCAGCACCAGCCGGGTGCGCCGCCCCCGTGCCACCGCCACCGCAAGAATGAACACCAGTGGCCAGAGCAGGTAGAACTGCTCCTCGATCCCCAGCGACCAGGTGTGCTGGAGCGGCGAGAGAGCACCGGTCGCGGCGAAGTAGTCGCCGTCCCGGAACATCATTCGCCAGTTGGCCAGGTAGGCGACGGACGCGAGCGAGTCGAGCCGCAGCGCGGGAAGCTCGGTCGGCGGCAGCAGCCACCGGGACACCACCGCCACGGTGGCCAGCACGAGCAGCAGCGCGGGCAGCAACCGCCGTGCCCGGCGGCCCCAGAAGGCGACCAGGTCCGTGCGGCCCGTCGCTGACCGCTCGACGAGCAGCAACGAGGTGATCAGGAAGCCGGACAGCACGAAGAACGCGTCGACGCCGAGGAAGCCGCCCGGCAGTGCCGCCACTCCACCGTGGAACAGCAGCACCGCCAGGACGGCGCAGGCCCGGACCCCGTCGAGCGCAGGTTGGTACGGAAGGCGCGCCCCGGACATATCCCACTAAAACTACCGGGGCGCGCGTTCCCTGGTCAGCGTCGTGCGCGAACCGCTGCCGCCAACTCGTCGAGCAGGGCGGCGGTGGTGTCCCAGTCGATGCACGCGTCCGTCACCGACTGGCCGCGCACCATCGAGGACCCGCCCAGGTCCTGCCGGCCGGCGACCAGGAAGCTCTCCATCATCACGCCGGCGATGCCGCGCTCGCCGGCCGCCAGTCGGGCCGCGATGTCGCGTACGACGCCGGGCTGCCGGTTGTGGTCCTTGCCGCTGTTGCCGTGGCTGGCGTCGATCATCAGCCGCCGCGGCAGATCAGCCTTCTCCAGCGAGGCAAGCGCGTCCGAGACGTGCGCTGAGGAGTAGTTCGGGCCGCTCGCGCCACCGCGCAGCATCAGGTGCACGTCCGGGTTGCCGCTGGTGGTGACCAGGGCGGCGATCCCGTCCAGGTTGATGCCCATGAAAACGTGGCTGGCCGCCGCGGCGCGGATCCCGTCGACCGCGTCGCCGACGTCGCCCGAGGTGGAGTTCTTGATCCCGATCGGCATCGACAGGCCGCTGCACAACTGCCGGTGGGTCTGGCTGGCCGCCGTGCGCGCGCCGATCGAGCCCCAGCTCACGATGTCGGCGATGAACTGCGGGGTGATCGGGTCGAGGAACTCGCAGCCGACCGGCAGGCCCAGCGCCGAGACGTCGAGGAGGAGTTGGCGGGCCAGCCGCAGCCCGCGGTTGACGTCGAAGCCGCCGGACAGGTCCGGGTCGTTGATCAGACCCTTCCACCCGACGGTGGTACGCGGCTTCTCGAAGTAGGTCCGCATGACCACCCGGATATCGCCGGACAGGCGGGAGGAAACCGCGGCCAGGCGCGAGGCGTACTCCAGGGCGGCGTCCGTGTCGTGAATCGAGCACGGCCCGACGATCACCAGCAGGCGGTCGTCACGGCCGTCGAGAATGTCGACAACCTCGGCCCGGCCGCGGCTGACCACGTCGGCGACCTCAGGGGAGACCGGGAACTCGTGGCGCAGCAGAGCAGGGGAGATCAGCGGGCTCATGCGGGCGATGCGGGCATCGTCGAGCGCCGCGGCGGTGACAGACATGGCGTCCTCTCATGGGCGAGCCGCCCCGGGACGCGTGCCGAGCCGGCTCAGGAATCCGGCTCAGGGGTGAAGGTCAGCGCGGCGAATCGCCCGCCGACCCATTCCGGGCCGGGGGTATAAACCGATACCAGCGCTGCACGGGCGCAACCTTAGCAGGCTTCCGCGCGTTCTGGTGTGGGCCGGGCCACGCTGAGTCAGCTCTGCGACAGCGCCTGACTCGCCCGCCTAAGAGGCACTACATCCTATTCGTCCGGTTAAGCCGTACTCTCTTCCCCGAACGAGCGACCTTCGGGGAAGGAATGAACATGATGAGGTCGGTTACCGACGCGCGCGACGTGGTCGTCACCGGCATGGGGTTCTGTCTGCCGGGCCTCGGCCGGGCGTCGATCACCACCCAGGACGTCTGGGAGATCGTGTCCCAGGGCAAGACCGCGATCTCGTCCCGTGACGACGGCGTCTACTACGGCTCCGTCGACCTGTCCGCGGAGACCTTCGCCGAGTACTTCCCGGAGATCCCGGGCATCTTCGCCGCACACTTCACCGACACGCACCGCTTCGGGCTGATGTCGTTCCTGGAGGCGTGCACAGACGCGAAGCTCGACGTGCGGGCCGGCGCCCTGACCAACGCCGGCATCCTGGTCGGGCGCGGCGGCGTCGACACCAACATCGCCGGCTACCTCAAGGTGCTCAACACCGAGATCGGCGACCTGAACATCATCGAGGCGACCTCGCTCTTCATCGAGAGCTCGATCGCCGTCACCTCCTCGGACGTGGCGCTGGCCCAGTCGGCCTTCGCCCGCACCACCGGGCCCTGCTACACCGCCAACGCCGGCTGCTCCTCGTCCTCCGTGCAGATCAACAACGCCCGCCTGCTGATCAACAGCGGCGCGTCCGACGTGATCGCCGTGACCGGCGTCGACAACTTCTACTACCCGCTGCTCAAGAAGGTCTTCGACCTGGTCAAGATGGTCCAGGACCAGGGCGAGGACACCCGTCCGACCAACGCGCTGCCGGACGAGCCGATCGAGTTCGATCGCCTGATGCGCCCGTACGACCAGCGCCAGGGCTGCGTCAACTACGGCGAGGGATCGGTCTCGCTGATCCTGGAGAGCCGTGAGCACGCCGAGCGGCGCGGCGCGGCGATCTACGGCCAGGTGCTCAACCAGGCGATCACCCGCGACGGCCTGCCCCACCCGCTGGCCAGCGACCAGGACGGCGGCGGCCTCGTCGCGGCGGTCCGGCAGGCACTCGGCGACCGGCCGATCGAGCAGGTCAAGTACGTGCACGGCGGCAGCGACGGCGGCATGGCACAGCAGGAGGCCGCGGCGATCCGCGCGCTGTTCGGCGACCTCGCCGGCGACCTGCTGATGACCTCGCAGGAGGGCAGCTTCGGCCACAACGGTGCGCCCACCGGCGCCCTCGGCGTCGCACTGACCCTGCTGATGATGAAGAACCGCACGGTCTGCCCGACCGCCAACTGCGAGCGGCCGCTGGACTTCCTGCCCTTCGACCCGGTGCCCGGTTTCCAGAGCGTCCCGCTGGCCTTCGACCACGCGCTCAGCTTCACCTACCAGCTGGGCGGCGTGCAGAGCGCCATCCTGCTCGGCAGCCCCGACGCCCTGTAACCCCTTTCAAGAAGAGGAACAGCTTTCGTGGAACACGAGCACATCGCGATCGTCGGGATCGGCTGCCGGTTGCCCGGCGACGTCGACTCGCCGGCCGCCCTGTGGCGACTCCTCGCCGACGGCCGCGACGCCGTCGGCCCGTTCCCGGCGGGCCGACCGTCGCCGGGCGCCGCGACGCCACCCGACGGCGGCTGGCTGACCGACGTGACCGGGTTCGACGCCGACTTCTTCGGCGTCTCCCGCCGCGAGGCCGACGTGCTCGACCCGCAGCACCGGCTGATGCTGG
This sequence comes from Asanoa ishikariensis, assembly GCF_900107455.1. GTDB lineage: Bacteria > Actinomycetota > Actinomycetes > Mycobacteriales > Micromonosporaceae > Asanoa > Asanoa ishikariensis. The sequence continues at coordinate 186,585 of NZ_FNQB01000003.1, forward strand.
AGGTGGTGTGGGAGGCGTTCGAGCATGCCGGCCTCCCGCCCGACGGGCTGTCCGGCGAGTCGACCGGCGTCTACCTCGGGCTCAGCTACGACGAGTACATGCAGCGCCTGGCCGGTCAGCCGGAGGAGCTGGCCGGCGGGATCCTGACCAACGGGCACTGCGTGGCCGCCGGGCGAATCTCGTACCTGCTCGGCCTGCACGGTCCCGCCGTCACCGTCGACACCGCCTGCTCGTCCGGCCTGGTCGCGGTGCACCAGGCCGCGCAGGCGCTGCGCGACCGGGAGTGTGACCTGGCGGTCGCCGGCGCCGTCAACCTGATCGTCGACGAACGCACGACCCGCGAGTTCACCCGGTTCGGCATGCTCTCCCCGACGGGCCGGTGCCGGGCGTTCGACACGCAAGCCGACGGCTTCGTGCGCTCCGAGGGCGCCGGCGCGGTCGTCCTCAAGCGGCTCGGCGACGCGCTGCGTGAAGGCGATCGGATCCTGGCCGTGGTACGCGGCTCGGCGGTCAACCAGGACGGCCGCTCCGACGGACTGAGCGCGCCGTCGGCCGAGGCGCAGGAGCAGGTCTACCGGGCGGCGCTGGTCCGGGCCGGCCTTGACGCCAGCCAGATCGGCTACGTCGAGGCGCACGGCACCGGCACCCGGCTCGGCGACCCGACAGAGCTGTCCAGCCTGACCCGGGTGTACGGGGGCCAGGGCCGGGCGGTCGCGGTCGGCTCGATCAAGACCAACATCGGGCATCTCGAACCGGCCGCCGGCATCGTCGGCCTGATCAAGACCGTGCTGTCGCTGGACTACGGCCTCATCCCGGGCAACCTGCACTTCACCGGCTGGACCCCGGGCACCGACCCGTCGGCCGCCGGTCTGTTCGTGCCGACCGGCACCACCCGCTGGCCGGACGGCGCCGCCGTGCGCCGGGCCGCGGTCTCCTCGTTCGGCTTCTCCGGCACCAACGCGCACGTCGTACTCGAAGAGGCGCCGAACCTGCCGTCGGCCCCGGCCGTGCCCCGGCCGACCGTCGAGCCCGAGGTCGTGGTGATCCCGGCCGGCTCGCGCGGGGCGCTGCCCGCCGCGGCCGCGCGGGTCGCCGACTGGCTCGACGGCGACGGGCGCGACGTGCCGCTGCGCGACATCGCGCACACGTTCGCGCTGCGCCGCGGCGCCGGGCGTGGTCGGCTCGGCGTCGTCGCCACCGACACCGAGGAGCTTTCGGACCGGCTGCGGGCGTACGCGGCCGGCCACGTCGACCCGGCCGTGGTCGACGGCGAGGTGCACAGCGGCGTCGTACGCGGCGCGGTCTGGGTGTTCTCCGGTCAGGGTTCGCAGTGGCCCGGCATGGGCCGCGAGCTGCTGGCCGCCGAGCCGGCCTTCGCCGCCAGCCTGACCCGCACCGACGCGCTGATCGGCACCGAGGCCGGCTTCTCCGTGCTCGACGTGCTGCGCTCCGGCCAGCCGGTATCCGGCTGCGGCTTCGTACAACCGGTGCTGTTCGCCGTCCAGGTCGCGCTTGCCGATCTGTGGCGCTCCTACGGCGTCAGCCCCGCCGGCGTGATCGGCCACTCGATGGGCGAGGTCGCGGCCGCGGTCGTGGCCGGCGCCCTCTCACTCGCCGACGGCGTCGCGGTCATCTGTCGCCGCTCGGCCCTGCTGGAGCGGATCGCCGGCGCCGGCGCGATGGCCAGTGTCGGGCTCGGCCGCTCGCAGGTCGAGGCGGACATCGCCGCGGCCGGCGCGGGCGAGGTCGTGTCCGTCGCGGTGGTGGCCGCATCGGCCAGCACCGTGATCGCCGGCGACGACGAGTGGGTGCGGCTGCTGGTCGACTCCTGGGACGCCGAAGGCGTGCCGGCCCGGCTGGTCGCCGTCGACGTCGCTTCACACTCGCCGCAGGTCGACCCGCTGCTCCAGGACCTCGACGCGGCGCTCAAGGACCTGCGGCCGCGCGAGCCCGTCGTGCCGTTCTACTCCACCGTGCTCGACCCGCGCTCGGAGCAGCCGGCGTTCGACGCCGACTACTGGTGCCGCAACCTGCGCCAGCCGGTGCGCTTCTCGGCCGCGGTCTACGCCGCGGCGGCCGACCGGCACCAGGTGTTCCTCGAGGTCTCGCCCCACCCGGTCGTCGCCGCCGCGGTGCGCGACAACCTGTCGCCCGAGGCCGTCGTGGTTGGCACCCTGCGCCGCGAGGAGCCCGAGCTTCCGACGTTCCGCACGTCGCTGGCCGCGCTGCACTGCGCGGGCGTTCCGGTCGCCTGGTCCGTCCTGTACGGCGACGCCGAACTCGCCGACCCGCCGGCCATCACCTACGACCGTCGCCGCCACTGGGTCGACGTCTCACCGGTCGCCCCTGCGGCGGCCCCGGTCGGCCTGCCCGGCGTGCACGCCGAGGTCGCCGGCGACCCGGTGCGGCACACCTGGGTCGGCGACGCCGGGCTGCTCGCGTGTGCGTTCCTGGCCGACCACCGGGTGCACGACGAGCCGGTGCTGCCGGGTGCGGCGTTCCACGCGCTGGCGCTGAGCGCCGCCTGCGCGGTGTTCGCCGCGCCGGCAGACGAGGTGTCGGTCGAGAACCTGACGTTCCGCGAGTTGCTGCGGCTCGCGGACCACACCGAGGTCAGCACCACCGTGACGGTGATCGGGCCGGACCGGGCCGAGTGCGAGATCTTCGCCCGCGGCGCCGACGGCGCGTGGGTCCAGCATGCCGGCGCGGTGCTGCGCTCTGGCCGGTCCGCCGCTGCTCCTGACGCGGTGCCGATGTGTGACGTGCCTTCCGACAGCGACGCGCTGTATGCGGCCATGCGGTCGCGCGGCATCGAACACGGTCCGGCGTTCGCCGGGCTGAGCGGGCTGACCCGGTCCGCGGACGGTTCCGCCGCGCGGGCCGTCATCGTCCCGCCGCTCGCCGCGGTGGGAGCACTCGCGATCCACCCGGTGCTGCTCGACCTGTGTGCGCAGCTCCTGGTCGCGACCGTGCTCGACGTCCCGGGCCAGGGACTGGTGCTGCCGGTCGGCATCGCCCGCGTCGCCGTGACCGGCGACCTGTCGCAAGCCGCCTTCGCCGAGGCCCGGCTGGACTCGTCGGACGACGAAGGGTTCGCGGGCGACGTCGTGCTCCGCGACGGCGCCGGCGCCGCCGTGCTGACCGTCGCCGGGCTGCGGTGCGTGCGCCAGCGCGTGCCCGCCTCGGCGGCCGACCGACCGGAGTCCTGGCTGATCGAGTCGCACTGGGTGCCGGCACCACCGGTGTCCGGTGCGGTGGTCGGCCGGGTGCTGCTGCTCGGCGAGGGCGGCGGCGCCGTGCTGCCGGTCGCGGCCGCGCTGCGGTCCCGCGGTGCCGCGGCCGACGTGGTGGACGTGCCGCTCGACGAGCCGGTGCACGGCCTGCTAGGCGGTGTGCTGCCGGGCGTGGTCGCGCTGGTCTGCGGCTCCGCCGTGGCCGCCGGCGACGCCGCGCTCGACCGGACCCGACGGGTGGTCGCCGTGGCCCAGGCGCTGTGCACCGAAGCGGTGCCGCCCCGGCTGGTGCTGGTCACCGGGGGAGCCCTGGACGAGGCGGCGCTGCGCGGCGTCGTCCGGGTGCTCGCGATCGAACACCCGGAGCTGCGGGCCACGCTGGTCGACTCGACCGACGCGGACCTGCTCGCCGCGGAGCTGCTGGCCGACGGTGCGGACGACGAGGTCCGGCACCGGGCGGGGGAGCGGTCGGTGGCCCGGCTGGCGTACGCGCCGGTCCCCGAGACGTCCTTCGTGGACGTCCGCTGCGGCGTCGACGGATTCCGGCTGCGTGCCGGCCGCCTGGGCGACCTGTCTGGGCTGGAGCTGGCGGCCTGCCACCGGCGCAGGCCCGGGCCGGGCGAGGTGGAGATCCAGGTGACCGCGGCCGGGGTCAACTTCCGCGACGTGCTCACCGTCCTCGGCCTGCTGGGCCATCCAGAGTCCTCAGCCTCCGGGACGCTGGCGCGTCCCGAAGCCTTCCGGTCACCGGGCGACGGCCACGACGTCCGCTACCGCATCGGCTTCGAGTGCGCGGGCGTGGTCAGCGCCGTCGGCTCCGGTGTGCCGCTCGCCGTCGGCGAGACGGTGCTCGCGGTCGACCTGCGTGGCGGCGCGTTCGGCTCCTTCCTGACGGTGCCGGCGACCGCGGTGGCCCGGATGCCGGGCGGGCTCGATCCGGTGGTCGCGGCCGGACAGCTCACCGGCTACCTGACCGCCTGGTACGCGCTGCGACACGTCGCCGGGGTGCGCTCCGGCGAGCGGGTGCTGATCCACAGCGGCACCGGCGGCACCGGCCTCGCCGCGATCGCGGTGGCCCGCCGGCTCGGCGCGACCGTGCTGGCCACGGCGGGCACGCCGGAGAAGCGGGCCCGGCTGCGCGAGCTCGGCATCGCGACGGTGATGGACTCGCGATCGCTGGACTTCGCGGCCGAGACGCTGGCCGCGACCGGCGGCGAGGGCGTCGACGTCGTGCTCAACTCCCTCGCCGGACCGGCGATCCGGGCCGGCCTGTCGACCCTGCGGCCGTTCGGCCGGTTCGTGGAGCTCGGCGTGCGGGACATCCTCGCCGACCGTGCCATCGGCCTGGCGCCGCTGCGGCACAACATCACCTTCAGCACGGTCGACCTGATCGAGCTGCAGAACCGGCGCCCGGACGTGTTCGCGACGGTGCTCCGGGAGGTGCTGACCGGGCTCGCCGACGGATCCCTGCCGCCGTTGCCCGTGCGGTCGTACCCGCTGACCTCGGCGACCGACGCGCTGCGGACGATGGCCGCGGCGGCGCACCAGGGCAAGCTGGTCCTGACCGTGCCGGGCTCCGGGACGGTGCGGGCGGCGCGCCCCGACGGGCCGCCGGTGCGGCCGGACGGGTCGTACATCATCACCGGCGGCCTGACCGGCGTCGGTCTGGCAACGGCGTCCTGGCTCGCGTCCCGCGGCGCCGGTCACCTGGTGCTCAACGGCCGGCGGGCGCCCTCCACGGAAGCGGCGGCCACGATCGCTTCGCTGCGGGCGGCCGGCACCCGGGTCACGGTGATCCGTGGTGACATCGCCTCGCCGGGCACCGCGGACGCGCTGGTGACGGCGGCGACCGCGTTCAACCGACCGCTGCGCGGCGTGCTGCACGCGGCGATGGTGCTCGCCGACGCGGCGCTGCTCACGGTGGCGGACGACCAGTTCGACACGGTCTGGCGGCCGAAGGTGGTCGGCGCCCGGGCGCTGCACACCGCGGTCACCGGGCACCGACCTGACTGGTTCGTGGTGTTCTCCTCCATGGCCTCGCTGATCGGCAACGCCGGCCAGACGGTGTACGCGGCGGCGAACTCGTGGCTCGACGGCTTCGCCGAATGGCGCGCGGCCCAGGGCCTGCCGACGCTGGCGGTCAACTGGGGCCCCTGGGGTGAGACGGGCGCGGCGACCGACTTCGCGGCGCGCGGCTACACCACGATCGGCACGTCCGACGGCTTCGACGCACTGTCCACATTGCTGACCCACGACCGCGTGCGCACGGGGGTCATCCCGGGTCCGCCGTCGACCTGGGTGCCGGCACCGGACGCGCCGTTCTTCGGCTCGCTCCTATCACCAGTGGAGGCCGCGACCGCCGCGGAACCGACCACCGTGGACGTCCGGGCCGACCTGGCCGCGACACCCGCGGGCCTGGCCCGGCGGACGGCACTGGAGTCGTACGTCGGCGGCCACGTCCAGGCGGTCATGCGGCTGGGCGACAGCGTCCTCGACCCGCAGGTGCCGTTGCGCGCGCTGGGCTTCGACTCGCTGCTGGCGATGGAGCTCCGGGCGCGCCTGGAGGCCGGGCTGGGCGTCAAGCTGGCCGGCAACTTCGTCTGGCAGCATCCGACCCTGGCCGCGCTGGCCGAGGGTCTGGCCGGGCACATGGACCTGGCGCTGGAGGCCGACGAGTAGTCGTCCACCACCAGATCTGCCGCGGCCGGGGCAACGAAGCCCCGGCCGCGGCTTCGTCTTGGGCAAATGCCGTTGCCGCCCGAGCGAAGTGGACCTACTCTGTGCCTCACAGCACGATCGAGGCAGGAGATCCCCGAGATGACGTGGCAGCCCACAGCGCAAGCGACACGGTGTCCGTTGGCGTGCGCCACCGCGGGCCTGCCCTTCGCCGGGCGACCCGCCGCTGGCAATCGGCTATGCCCCGCGGGACAACGGTTGAGCTGAGCACGCCTCGCGCGCTCACGCCGCCGCCCACCCGCATCCTGGGTAGGGCGGCCTTTTTCTGACCTGATGGCGTCGCTGGTGCGGCGGTCGGTCCGCAAAACCGAATCCCGGAAACGGGCAAAGGGTTCAATTCCCTGTCAGGTCTCGATCACACCATCCACTGGGGAGAGACGATGAGTTACACGCTGCTGCCGGGCACCCGGGCGCCGGTCCGGGTCTGGACCGATCCCGCGACGATCGAGGCCGACGCTGCCCGGCAGCTCCGCAACATCGGCACGTTGCCGTGGGTCGACGGTGTCGCCGTGATGCCCGACGTGCACTTTGGCAAGGGTGCGACGGTCGGCTCGGTCATCGCGATGCGGCAGGCGCTCGCGCCGGCCGCGGTCGGTGTCGACATCGGTTGCGGCATGTCCGCGGTGCGCACCAACCTCAGCGACGCTGACCTGCCCGACGACCTCGGGCCGCTGCGCCGGGCGATCGAGTCCGCCATCCCGGTCGGCTTCAACGCGCACGACGAGGCGGTCGACCCGCACCGGATCCACGGCCTGCCGACCGCCGGCTGGGCCGAGTTCTGGAAGGGTTTCGGCGCGCTAACCGCGGACGTCGGCGGCCTGGAGCCGCGGGCGTCGCGGCAGCTCGGTTCGCTCGGCGGCGGCAACCACTTCATCGAGGTCTGCGTCGAGCAGGGCGGCCCGGACGCGGGGCGGGTCTGGTTGATGCTGCACTCGGGTTCGCGCAACATCGGCAAGGAGCTCGCGGAGCGGCACATCCGGGTCGCCCGTGGGCTGCCGCACAACGCCGACCTGCCGGACCGGGACCTCGCGGTGTTCGTGTCCGGCACGCCGGAGATGGACGCGTACCGCCGGGACCTGAGCTGGGCGCAGCAGTACGCGGCGCGCAACCGGGCCATCATGCTCGCGCTGCTGTGCCGGGTGCTGCGGGAGGCGGTCGCGCACGTCCGCTACGACGAGCCGATCTCGTGCCACCACAACTACGTGGCCGAGGAGACGTACGGAGGCGTCGACCTGCTGGTCACCCGCAAGGGCGCGATCCGGGCCGGCCGGGGTGACCTGGGCATCATCCCGGGTTCGATGGGCACGGGCTCGTACATCGTGCGCGGGCTGGGCAACGACGACGCCTACAACTCGGCGTCGCACGGCGCGGGCCGGCGGATGTCGCGCACGAAGGCGAAGAAGACGTTCACGGTGGACGACCTGGCCGAGCAGACGGCCGGCGTCGAGTGCCGCAAGGACGCCGGCGTCGTCGACGAGATTCCCGGCGCGTACAAGGACCTCGGTGCGGTCATCGCCGAACAGGCCGACCTGGTCGAGGTCGTGGCCCATCTCAAGCAGGTGGTCTGCGTAAAGGGCTGAACCGCATGGGCCAGCCCGGCGCGCGATGCGGGCGGGGCGTCGGCGATGCTGTGGGTGTGGAGTACGTGTCCAGAGTGCCGCGACCGCCGCTGGACGGGTTGATCGACGACCTCTACTACCTGGAGGGCGCGCCGCCGTACGCCCGGCTGACCCTGCCGGCGAGTCCGGCGGCGCTGCTCATCGTCAACCTCGGGGCCCCGTTCCGCATCCGCGCCGGCAGCGACATCAAGGCGGCCGAGTACGCCGACGGCTGCGTGATCACCCCGCCCACCCGCGCGTTCGAGTTCGGCTACCCACCCCGAACCCGGTCCGTCGGCGTGCACCTCAAGCCGTGGGGGCTGGGGCCGTTCCTGCCGATGCCCGCGGCCGAGCTGTGCGACCGGCCGGTGACGTTGGAGCAGGTGTGGGGCCGGCCCGCCACTGCTGAGTTGCGAGACCGGTTGGCCACGGCGGACGGACCGCACGAGATGCTGACGGTGCTCGAGGAGGAGCTGAAGCGACGGCTGTGCGAGACCGCCGGCCTGGGGCTGGTCCGCCATACGAGCAGCGTCATCGCGGCGACCGGCGGGGCGGTGGCGATCGGCGACCTGAGAGTGGCAGCCGGTGTCAGCAGCACTCATCTGGCACAGCGGTTCAAGGAGCTCATCGGTGTCACGCCGAAGCGGCTGGCCCGCACCTACCGCTTCGCCTCCACCGTGCTCGCGATCGACCCCGCCGGACCGACCGACTGGGGCGACCTCGCCGGTGGCGCGGGCTACTTCGACCAGGCCCACTTCGGCCACGAGTTCCAGGCGTTCACCGGGCTCACGCCGACCCGGTACGTCGAAGTCCGGCGGCGGTTCCTGCGCGAACATCCCGGCCACGTGCTGGACGGCTGGCCGCTGCCGGCCGATTGAATTCTTACAAGAGCGACAGCTCACGCCACGCTAATTTGAGGGCACCCCAACGCAGAGGAGCGCCCCGTGGGCAAGGTGGTCATGTACAGCTCGGTGTCGGTGGACGGCTTCATCGCGGACGAGAAGGACCAACCCGGACCGCTGTTCGACTGGTTGACCAGCGGTGACGTCCCGTTGGACGAGAGCGGCGTGTTGAAGGTGTCGCAGACCTCCTACGACTACACCCGGCCGTACTGGGACCAGATCGGGGTGACGATCGCCGGCCGCCACGTCTTCGATATGACGGACGGCTGGGACGGGAAGCCGCCGAGCGGGGTCGACCACGTGGTCGTCGTGACGCACCGGCCGGCGCCCGAGGGCTGGGACCATGCGGCGCCGTTTCACTTCGTCGACGGCGTCGAGGCGGCCGTGGCCAAGGCGCAGGAGCTCGCGGGTGACCGCTTGGTCGAGGTCGCCGCCGGCGACGTCGGTGGCCAGGCGCTGGCCGCAGGTCTGGTCGACGAGGTGCGCATGGACGTCGTGCCCGTCGTGCTCGGGTCCGGCAAGCGCTACTTCGGGTCGGTCGACGCGCAGCACCTGTTGGAGGATCCGGACGTGATGATTCAGGGCAACCGGGTGCTTCACCTGCGCTATCAGGTGCGCCGCTGACCGATCCTTGGCGCCGGCTCGCCTAAAAAGGCTATCCGCTTCGTTAACATGGCGACGACAATAGGAATTGCCGTCGCCATAGTTGCGGGAGCCTGCGTGGGATACGACAACGATGGCCGGTTGCCACTGATCTACGTGCGCGGGTTCGCCGGATCGGGCATCGACAAAGCCGTCGAGGATCCGTTCTACGGATTCAACGAAGGATCCGTTCACGTTCGTGTCGACGGATTCGGGGATCCACAGTTCTACCAGTTCGAAAGCCCCATGCTCCGGCTGATGATCGACGAGAACTACCGGCTGCTCGTGCACGGTGACCAGCGCGCCTTTCTCCAGCACAGCGGTGACGGTGAGGTCGACGCGAACACGCTGTGGATCCACCGTTTCTACGACGTGTCGGCCTCGACGTTCTCCAAACGACCGACCGAGTTCAGCATCGAGAACGCGGCGGCGGACCTTTTCGACCTCATCGAGCTCGTGCGCCGCAAGACCGGAGCGCCGAAGGTGTTCCTCGTGGCCCATTCGATGGGTGGGTTGATCTGCCGATCGGTCATCCAGCGACACATTCCGCTGTTGTCCGGGAAGGCTACCGACTACATCGCACGATTGTTCACGTACGGCACGCCACACGGCGGCATCGAATTCGACGTCGGTTTCGGGCTGATCGAAAAGCTTCGAGACCTGACCGGGATCAGCGGCGCCGACATCTTCGGTCCGGGCCGGATGTACGAGTACCTGACCCCGGCCCTGCCCGGGGCGCCGAGCGAGGACGATTTCGACGCGCAGGTCATGCCGCCGGACGGGTTTCCCGTCGACGAGGTCTTCTGCCTGGTCGGCACCAACCCGGCGGACTATCAGGTGGCGCTGGGACTCTCCTCGAAGCTGGTGGGAGCGCGAAGCGACGGACTCGTCCAGGTCGACAACGCCTACGTCGAGGGTGCCAACCGCGCGATGGTCCACCGCAGCCACAGTGGAACGTTCGGCATCGTCAACTCGGAGGAGGGCTACCAGAACCTGCGGCGCTTCCTCTTCGGCGACCTCATGGTCCGGGTCGACCTCGTCGGCCTGTCACTGCCGGACGACCCGGACGACGACGTGGTGTGGCAACTGGAGACCCAGCTGTCCATCCGGGGCCTGCCCGTCCTCATGCACACGCAGACCGCGGCCCAGTACTGTCCGGTTCAGCTCGAACGAACCTCGGCCCAGGACTCGACGGATGCGCCCTTCCCCCTGGTGACCACCTTCCTGTCGTCGAAGCTGGCACCGCGGCGGGACGGCCAGCCGCGGGCCGCGCGGCATTTCCTGAAGCTGCGACTCATCTCGCTGCGGGTGCGCGACGGCGTGTTCGACTTCCTCGACCACATGGAGCAGGCCGAGGACTGGCAGGACCTCCTGTTGGTCGACATCGCACCGGACCCGGCGGGCACCTCGTCCGCGCCGCTGCGGTGCTGGGCCACCTGGAACAGGACGGTGACAAAGGCGATCCGGTCGTGGGAGCCGCAACCGTCCGATCTCCTCGAGGACGCGAACACGACCGCGGGTGTCTGGCGAGGAGAGATCCAGATGCCCCCGGAGGTCCGCGAGCTGCTGGGGGAGAACGCCCGGCTGTCGATCACCGTCACGCCCCGCTCGGCGGCCGGCTGACGCCGGTAGGGTCAACGTCCCATGGAGCACCATGACGAGACCCTGGGTGCGTACGTAGGACGGGTGCAGGCTGACCCGAAAGCGATCGCGGTCATCGTCGTGGGATCGGTAGCTCGTGGCACGGAACGACCCGACTCGGACGTCGACGTGTATCTGGTCGTACCCGATGACGTCTTCGACTCGGCCGTTGCCGCCAATCGGGTGATCTTCGTCGAGCACTCCGACTCGACATATCCGGGCGGCTATGTCGACGTCAAGCTCGCCACCGTCGCGTTTCTGAATGCCGCCGCCGAGCGCGGGGACGATCCGGTGCGCGCGTCGTTCGAAGGTGCCCGGGTGGCCTGGGTCCGGGACGGTTACGACCTCGCCGCGCAGGTCGCCGCGATCCCCGTGCTTCCCTCGACGGTCTGGGAAAGCCGAGCGGCATCCTTCATCTCGCAGGTCCGGTTGCACGGCACCGACTTCCTGCGGGAAGCGATCGCGTTGGACAACACCTTCCTGCTGCACCACGCCGCCGTACACACCGTAGGCGCCGGTGGGCGAGCCCTGCTCGCGCTGAATCGCAGGCTCTATCGCGGGCCGAAGGACCTCGACGCCACGCTCGCTACCCTCGACCGCATACCCGACGGATACGGCGACCTCGCTCGGCGGCTCATCACCCGGCCCAGCCGAGAAAGCGCCGACGCGTACGTGCGGGCGTTGGAGGCCTTCCATCGCTGGCCGGTGGATCGCGTGGCGAGTGACTCGATCTTCATTCGGGACAACGAGCTCGGCTGGCTCACCGGGATACTGCCGCCCGAGTTCCGCTGACCGGGGCTAACTTCGGCGCGCGCGCCGGTTGACCAGCACCAGCACCACGACGAGCGCCGCCGCCAGCACCAACGCCAGGACGATCGCGATCAGGACCCAGGAGCCACCGGAGCCCTCCCGCTGTTCGCTGCCCGCGTCCGCCGGCGCCGCGCTGGCCGAGGGTGCCGGGGGAGCGCCCAACGGGTTCGCCTCGACGGCAGGCACCTCGCGGGTCAGCGCGGCGAGCACGTCGACCGAGCCGAAGCCGTACTCCGGGTCCCGGCCCTTCGCGCCCCGGTCGCGGGCCGTGCTGACCACGCGGTTGACCACGTTCGCGGCGTCGAGGCTCGGATAGCGGGCCCGGACCAGGGCGACGACGCCCGAGACGATCGCCGCGGAGGCGCTGGTGCCTTCGTACACGGCGTAGTCGCCCTCTGCGACGCCGGGCCGGGTCGGCGCGACGATGGCCTCGCCGGGTGCGGAGACGGCCATCGCCTGACCGACGATCGTGCCGTCCCAGAGGGCACCGGACCGGGTCGCGCCGCCGACGGCGATGACGCCGGGGATGCTGGCGGGCATCGGGATCTCAAGATAGGTGCTGCCGGTGTTGCCGGTCGCGGCGACGACCACGACGTCCTTGCTGAGCGCGTATTCGACCGCTTCGACGACCTCGGGATCGTCGCGTTCCGTGCCGAGCGACACGTTGATGACGTCGGCTCCGTTGTCGACGGCCCACCGGATGCCCGCCGGCGCCTCGCGCAGCCCGGACGGCCCGAGACTTACCGGCAGGATCTTCGCCTCGGGGGCGATCCCGAGAGCGTGCCGCTCGTCGCCACCCCGCGCGGCGATGAGGCCGGCCATCGCGGTGCCGTGCCCGGCCGTGCGATCCGGATCGGTCCGTCCATCGTCAACGGAGCCGGGGCCGAAGCCCTTGCCGGGCAGCACCTGGCCCTTGAGATCGGGATGGGAGGCCTGCACGCCGCTGTCGATCACCGCGACCACGACACCCTTGCCTTTCGACAGCCGGTGCGCCTGCGGGATCTTGAGCGCGTCGAGATGCCATTGGAGGCTCCGGACGGTGTCGGAGGCGCGGGCCGGCGCGGGTGCCAGCAGCGGGCCGAGGCCGGTCGCGGCGACCAGCACGAGCACGGAGCAGGTCGAGCGGACGACCTGTCGGAAACCCATGACTTCCCCAATGGTCTACGTGGACACGAGCGCCCGGAACCGTATCTCGCGCGCGTGGCCGGCGCAGCCCCTGTGGCGCGGCCGGCGCACTGCGTGTGCGCCGGCCGCGACGACCGACTAGGCGGCCGACCAGCGCTGGGCGCCGGTCCCGTTGCAGGTGTAGAGCTGCACCTTCGTGCCGTTGGCGATGCCGCTCCCGGTCACGTCCAGGCACTTGCCGGAGGCCGGCACCACGATCGAGCCGTTGGACTGGAAGGTGAACTTCTGGGCGCCCGTACCGTTGCAGTCCCAGATCTGGATCTTCGTGCCGTTGGCCGTGCCGCTCGCGTTGACGTCCAGGCAACGGTTGCCGTACACGCGAAGCTCGCCCGCCGCGGTCCGGGTCCACTTCTGGTTCGCGCCGTTGTGGCAGTCCCAGATGTGGATCTGGGCGCCGGCAACGGTGCTCGCGCCCGAGACGTCCATGCACCGCGTCGACTGCGGGTTGACCAGCGAGACCGCGACACCGACCGGAGGCCCAGAGGCTTGCAGGCTGCCGGGTACGGCGATCAGGGCGGAGTACCAGGTCGCGGCCATCTTGTCGTAGCCCGCCTGGTTGGGGTGCACGCCGTCGGCGAGGTCGGCGGTGGTCAGCGGCGAGTGCAGGTCGACCAGGTGGGTCTTGCTGCCCTTGCCGGCGACGATGCCGGGGATCGCGGCGTTGTACGCGCGTACCCGCGCCTCCAGCGTCGCGTCGGTCTCGGGCGTGATCTGGGCGACGAACAGCTCGACGTCCGGCGCGTTGGCCCGGATCCTGTCGATCAGGGCGGACAGCCGCGCGGGCGCGTTGGCGATGTCGTAGTTCTGGTTCATGTCGTTGGTGCCGATGTGCAAGAGCACGGTGCGCGGCGTGTACGTGCGCAGCCAGTTGACGATGTTGGCGTCGAGCTGGTCGATCCGCCAGCCCGAGTGGCCCTCGTGGTCGTGGTCGCCCAGGCTCGCCGGCCCGTTGAACCCGGAGCCGACGAAGTCGACGGTGCGCCCGGCGGCGACCAGCCGCTGCCACAGGTTGATCCGGTAGCCACCGGGCACGTTGTAGCCGTCGGTGATCGAGTCGCCGAGCGGCATGACGCGTACGCCGCCGTTGGACTCGGCCTGGGCGGGGTTGGCGGTCGCGGCGATGACGCCGGCCACGAGTGCGAGCGCGAGGCCGATTCCGGCCAGTCTCCTGCGCATGGGCGCGTTTCCTCTCGTCGGTGCCGTCCCTGGGACGGGCGGGACGGGCCTTGCATCGAGGATCGGCGATGCCATGTCGTACGGGGGAGCCGTGCGGGCGGTCGGGCGGGCTGAATGCCGGCCCCGGTGCGCCGAGCGGTCGTGCCGGCGGTGGCGGCTCGGCGCCGGGTCCTGCCATGCTGGTCGGATGTGCAGAAACATCCGGGTGCTGAGCAACTTCGAACCGCCGGCGAACGAGGACGAGATCGAAGCCGCGGCGCTGCAGTACGTGCGCAAGGTCAGCGGGGCCACCCGCCCGTCGGCGGCCAACCAGGAGGCGTTCGACGAGGCTGTCCGGGCGGTCACCGAGGCCACCCGTGCCCTGCTGGAGACCCTGGTGATCAAGGCGCCGCCGCGCGACCGGGAGACCGAGGCGGCCAAGGCCCGGGCCCGTGCGGCGGAGCGCTACGGCCCGCGGACCGCTTAGGGCGTGCGGCGCCCGCCGTACGACGCCGTCAGCGCGTCGACCACGGTCACGGCGTCCGCCTCGGCGAGGTCAGCCGGGTAGACGGGGAGGAGGTCGTCCCAGACGACCAGCCACGAGCCGAACAACTGGGCCTGTCCCTCCGGCCGTGCGAAGAACCAGATGTGCAGATGCGCGCCACCGTCGCCGAAGCGGTAGACGTGGGCCCGGGAGATGTGCGGCAGCGCCTGCACGTGGCGGGCGATGTGCGTGCTCAACACCCCGAGCTCGGCGGCCAGGTCGTCGGGCAGGTCCACCAGGTCGTAGTGGTCGCGCGGGTGCAACATGAGGACCAGCGGCACGCCGGCCCCCGCGATCTGGGTCAGCCGCCAGCGGTCGTCGAACCAGATCCCCTTGTCCCGGCCACGGCACGAGACGCAGTCCGACGGGTCCTCGCCGTCTCGCGGCGGCTCGGGCAGCACCGGCGGACGCAGCGGCGGGACCCGCAGCCCGTCGGGTTCGAACGGACTGATGTCCCAGCCCGTCATCCGCGCCAGCGGCAGCCGGCGCTCGCTGTCCGCGGCAGCGACGGCGTGCTCGTAGAACTCATCGGGTGACAGGGCCATGATCGACAGGCTAGTTGATCAGGCGGCGTGGTAGAACAGGTCTCCGAGGCCGATCGTGAAGGCCAGCACGCCGTAGAGGCTGTGCTCGACGCACACGGCCAGCAGTGACCGGGTGCGCTGGTAACGGCGGGCGAACAGAGCGCCGCCGGCCAACGTGAGCAGCACCGACCAGATGCTGCCGAAGATGACGTGCGCGAAACCGAACGCCACCGCGCTGGCCGCGGCCGCCGCCCACCCGGTGCCGAACACCGGCGCGTAGCGGTCCAGCAGGAATGCCCGGAACAGCACCTCCTGCGGGTACACCGAGAACAGCGGGTAGAACACCGCCACCGCCAGCCACAACCAGGGCGTCTCGCGCGGTAGGTCGAACAGGTGCGCGGGCCGGAACGCCGCCACCACCGCGATGCCGACCACCGCCGCGGCCGCCCAGGTCAGCAGGATCGGCCGGAGCGCCGGACGCAGGCCCGCGGCACCCCACAGGACGACGCCGGGGCGGCGCCGCAGGTGCCAGAACGCGAGCCCGCCGGCGACCAGCAGCACCGGGATCGGGCTGCCGGGGCTGCCCAGCAACGCGTACCCGCCGACGGCGCCGAAGAACAGGACGACGAACTCGACACCACGCGCGACCCGCACGCGCCGCAAGCTACCGGCCGTCTCCCAACGGAAGGCGTGGTAGGACTGTCTGGGTGATCTACGAGTCGTTACACCTGAGTGTCGCCATCGCTCGACCACCGGCCGAGGTGTACGCGTTCGCCGCGAATCCCGAGAACCTGCCGCGCTGGGCGGCCGGGCTCACCGGGGCGGTCGCGCGGGTCGGCGAGCGCTGGGTGGGTGACACGCCGGACGGTCCGATCGTGATCATGTTCGCGCCGCCGAACCCGTTCGGGGTGCTCGACCACGACGTGACGTTCCCGTCCGGGCAGACCTTCTACAACCCGATGAGGGTGTTCGCCAACGGCGCGGGCAGCGAGGTCGTGTTCACGGTCTTCCGGCGCGAGGGCACCGGTCCCGAGGCGTTCGAGGCCGACGCCGCGGCGGTGCTGACCGACCTGCGTACCCTCAAGTCGCTCTTGGAATGAGGTGGGTCCGGAGGAACTCGGTGATCTCGGCGCGGGCCGCCCTGGCCTGCGGCACCATGCCCGGCATGCTGAGGAACGCGTGACCCGCTCCGGGGTGTTCGGCGAGTCGCACCGGTGTCCCGGCCGCGCCCAGCCGTGCGGCGTAGGCGCGTCCGTGATCGGCCACCGGGTCCAGCGCCGGCACGACGACCAGCGTCGGCGGGAGCCCGCTCAGGTCGTCGGCGTACAGCGGCGACACCGCCCGCGGGTCCGTCCCTTCCGGAACGGCCAGGCGACGGAACAGCTCCATCTGCTTGACGGTCAGCGTCGGGGTGCTGGCGTGCTCGGTCATCGAGGGATAGTCGTACGCCGTCGAGGTCAGGTCCACGCACGGGTTGACGAGCACCTGGGCCCGCAGGGACCCCTTGGCCCGGATGGCGGCCAGGGCGGTGACCATCGAGCCGGCGCTCTCGCCGAAGACCGCGACCCGCTCCGGGTCGATGCCCCACCGCTCGCCGTGTCGCAGCACGTGGCTGAGCACGTCCCAGCCGTCGTCGACCGCGGCGGACATCGGGGTGCCGGCGGCGACGAGTCGGTGCTCGACCGACACGACCACCGCGGGCACCCGACCGGCGAGGTGGCTGTTGATCCAGTCGCTCTGCACGGCGGTGCCCACGAACCCGCCACCGTGCACGTGGAGCACGAGCGGGAGGGCGGTGGCGCCGGCGTGGGCGGGCGACGGCCGGTAGACCCGGACGCGGAGCTCCCGGTCGGGCAGCGACACCGTCTGCCAGTCGATCGTGGTGCCGCGGTTCGGGAACCCGGTGACCACCCGCATCAGCGGTGACGCCCGCCTGCGGTTCTCGGCGTCACGGAACGCGTCGAGCGCCTCGGTCGGCATGGTCAACCAGTCCGGTTCCTTTCGCACGGCGTGCAGCAGCCGGATGCCCAGCGGTTGGCGGGTGTCGCGCATGGGTCCTCCTCGATCGCAGTTTCGCTACTTGAGGTATCGATACCGACGGTAGCACAATTGCTAGGCTGTGCCCATGGCTCCAACCCGGCCGCCCGGCCGCCCCCGCTCCAGCGTCGACGCGACTGTCTTCGCGGCGACGCTGCGCACGGTCGACGAGCTCGGCTACACGCACGCCACGGTCGACCGCATCGCCGCCGCGGCCGGGGTCGCGAAGACCACGATCTATCGGCGCTGGCCGTCCAAGGGCGCCCTGATCACGGCCTGCCTCGTGGACGCGTTCGGGCCGCTGCCACTGGAAAGCGGGAGCCGGGCGGAGCTCATGTCGTCAGCCATCCGCTGGGGCGCGGCGAAGATCAGCGAACCGGGGATCGGCGCGGCCTTCGCCGGCGTGTTCACCGACGCCATCAACGACCCGGCCCTGCGCGAGATCCTGTCGACCCAGTTGCAGGACCCCTACCGGCTCGCACTCCAGGAGGCGCTGGGCGAGCCCGAGACCCGGGTCCTCTTCCTCATCGACGTCGTCATCGGCACCCTGCTGCACCGGATGGGCATGACCGGCGAGCCGATGGTCGACGCCGATGTCGACGCCCTGGTCGAGATGGTCGTACGCGTCCTGCCCTAGGGGGTGCCCTTTGTTTGGCGGGTGGCCGCGCGGGTATCTCGTCGTGCGACCCAAGGAGCGCCGATGCCAGCCGTACGACAGGAACGAAACCGCGAGTCTGCGGTCGTCTTCAACCCGGCGAAGGTCTCCGACCTCGACCAGCTCCGCGAGACCGTCGACGGCGCGTTGGCCTCCGCCGGTTGGCCCGCCCCGCGGTGGCTGGAGACGACCGCTGACGATCCCGGCTACGGGCAGACCCGCGCCGCCGTCGAGGCGGGTGCGGGCGTGGTGTTCGTCTGCGGTGGCGACGGCACCGTCATGTCGGCGCTGGGCGCGCTGGTCGGCACCGAGACGGCGATGGCCATCCTGCCGGCGGGCACCGGCAACCTCCTGGCCGCCAACCTGGGCATCTCGACCGACCTGGCCGCCGGCATCCAGGTCGCGCTGGACGGCGGTGAGCGCCGGATCGACGTGGGAGTCGTCGACGACCGGCACTTCGCCGTCATGGCCGGGATGGGCTTCGACGCGCGCATGCTCGAGGACACGTCCGACACCGTGAAGGCGCGCATCGGCTGGCCGGCGTACGTGCTGGGCGCCCTGCGGCACCTGCGGGACCGCCCGATGCGCCTGACGATCCGGGTCGACGACGGCCCGCCGATGCGGCGTCGCGCCCGGTCGGTCCTGATCGCGAACGTCGGCCGGCTACAGGGCGGCGTCAAGCTCATGGCCGACGCGACCCCCGACGACGGACTGCTCGACGTCGCCGTGCTCACCCCGCGCACATTGCGCCACTGGGCGGCGCTGGGCCTCGCGGTCGTGCGGCACCGCACCCGCGTACCGTCGATGCAGGTGTTGCAAGGGGCCAGGGTGGAGGTCCGCAGCGACCGGCCGCAGCCCCGGCAGCTCGACGGCGACCTCATCGAGCCCGGTGATGCCCTCGTCGTCGAGGTGCGCCCCGAGGCGGTGTGGCTGTGCGTGCCGCAGCCGGCCGAACACCCCGACCTGGCCGAGGACGCGGAGGCGGCGGCCCGGCGCGGAGCACGACTCGTCGAAGCGAAGCCGGCCCACTGACTCAGCTCTCCCGCACTTCCAGGTGGCTGAGCGACTCTCCGCCCTTGCGGTTGTCCGATCGGCCGTATTTGCTCTCGATCAGGCTCTCGAGCTTCTGCACGGCACCGCCGCAGGCCTCGCCCACGGACCCCGCGTGGTGCGTGACGGCGACCGGTTGCCGGCCGGCCAGCCGGGCCTCGATCACGCACCGCTTGTCGTCGACGCTGGGCCGTCCGGAGGTCTCGCTGCCGACGTGGACCTCCACGCGGGTGACGTGATCGCCGAAACGCGACAGCCCGGACTCGACGTCGCTCTCGATGCGCTGGACCATTCCGTCGCTGACGTCCACGTTCCGGTCCGTCTGGACCTGAATCTGCATGCGGCATCTCCTCATTACGCGGTGTAACCAACCCTTCGACCGTACGCCCTTACTTCGGTGACGCGGCTTTCACCGAACAGGCGTACGCTTCGGATGTCGCCCGAACCCCCCGGTGGCGTGACAGTCCGCTTTTCGGTGGACGCGCCCGCAGAGGTCGAGAGTTCTTTCCAGGGCGAGCCCAGAGCTCGGAGTCGTTTCCCGGCGCAGCTACGCGTCGGGTAGTCCGCGTGCGACCACAGTGGACTCTGGCTGCCTGGCGCCCGGGGACCCCCGACGGCAGCAACAGAGGAGAACGACCTTGGACGCCAGCGCGCACCCGATGCACCTGACCGACGCCGAGCAGGTCGACCGGGCGAACGAGACCGGCAAGACCCCGGTCGTGTTCATCCACGGCCTCTGGCTGCTGCCCAGCAGTTGGGACCGCTGGGGACCGGTCTTCGAGTCGGCCGGCTACGCGCCGCTGTGCCCCGGCTGGCCGGACGACCCGGACACCACCGAAGAGGCCAACGCCCATCCGGAGGTCTTCGCCAACAAGACCGTCGGGCAGGTGGCGGACCACTACGCCGCCCTGATCGGCAAGCTGACCAGGAAGCCGGCCGTGATCGGGCACTCGTTCGGCGGCCTCATCGCCCAGATCCTGGCCGGGCGGGGGCTGTCGGCCGCGACGATATCGATCGACTCCGCGCCGTTCCGTGGCGTGCTGCCGCTGCCCATCTCGGCGTTGCGGTCCGCGGCCGCGGTGCTGGCCAACCCGGCCAACCGCCATCGCGCCGTCCCGCTCACCTACGAGCAGTTCCGCTTCGCGTTCGCCAACGCCGTCGACGAGGTCGAGGCGAAGGAGCTCTACGAGGTCTTCGCCGTCCCGGCGCCCGGCGCGCCCGTCTTCCAGGCCGCGGCCGCCAACCTCAACCCGTGGACCGAGGCCAAAGTGGACACTGAGAACCCGGACCGGGGTCCGCTGCTGATCATCTCGGGCGAGAACGACCACACGTCCCCGCGCGCGATCAACGACGCCATCTTCAACAAGCAACTCCGCAACACGGGCGTGACGCAGTTCGCCGAGATCGCGCACCGGGGGCATTCGCTGACCATCGACTCCGGTTGGCGCGAAGTGGCCGACACCTCGGTCGCGTTCCTCAAGCGGTTCGCGTAGGGGTGGGGACCATGGCCCAGCTTCCCGGTGGCCCGATGGTGCGCCGCCACGTGCTCGTGACCGGTGCCACCTCCGGCATCGGCAAGGCGACCGCGCTCGGCCTGGCGCGGTTGGGCGCGCGGGTGTCGGTCGTCGGCCGGGACCCCCGGCGCACCGATGCCGCGGCCGACGAGATCCGCGCCGCCGGCCGGCGGCGGGTGGGCGTGTACATCGCCGACCTGTCGTCGCAGGAGCAGGTGCGGCGGCTGGCCGACCAGGTTCTGGCGGGCATGCCGCGGATCGACGTGCTCGTCAACAACGCGGGCGGCTACTGGAACACCCGGCACCTCACCGTCGACGGGCTCGAGCGCACCCTGGCTCTCAACCATCTCGCGCCGTTCCTGCTCACCAACCTGTTGCTCGACCGGTTGCGGGAGAGCACGCCGGCCCGGGTGGTCACGGTGTCCTCCCGTACGCAGGCCAGCGGTCGGATCGACTTCGACGACCTGCAAGGCGAACGCGACTACTCCGGCGCACGCGCGTACACCCAGTCGAAGTTCGCCAATGTCCTGTTCACCTACGAGCTCGCCCGGAGGTCGCCGGACGCCCTGGTGACGGCCAACGCGGTCCATCCCGGTGTGGTCAACACCGGGTTCGGCGCCGAGGATCCCGGTGTGGTCCAGCGGTTGCTGGTCCCGCTCCTGCGGCCGTTCATGAAGAGCCCGGCCCGCGGCGCGGCCATGTCGATCCACGTGGCCTCCGCCCCGGAGCTCGAGCAGGTGACGGGTCGCTACTTCGGCAACGGGAAGCCCGGACAGTCCGCTGCCCTCAGCAAGGACGAGGCCACCGCGGCCCGGCTGTGGCAGGTGAGTGCCGACCTGGTCGGGCTGAGTGCCCCCGTGCCACCCTCCTGATCGCTCGCCCTCGGCCCGAGAGGCCACGCCATGACCACGACCGGAACGACCGTGAACCACGCGATCCTGCAGGACGGGTACGGCGCGGCCGACCTCCTGCGGTTCGCCAAGGTGCCGACACCGAAGATCGCCGCGAACGAGGTGCTCCTGCGCGTCCACGGCGCCGGGCTCGACCGGGGCACCTGGCACATGATGGAGGGCCGGCCGTACCTGCTGCGCCTGATCGGCTTCGGGATGTTCAAGCCGAAGACCCAGGTGCCGGGCATCGACGTGGCCGGCACGGTCGTCGGCGTCGGCTCGGCGGTGACCAGGTTCGCCGCCGGCGACGAGGTCTACGGGATCGGACGTGGCTCGTTCGCGACCTTCGCGGCGGCCCGGGAGGACAAGCTCGCGCGCAAGCCGGGCAACCTGTCCTTCGCGCAGGCGGCGGTGGTGCCGGTATCCGGCCTCACCGCGCTCCAGGCCCTCACCGACGTCGGCCGGGTCCAGGCCGGACAGCGCGTGCTGATCACCGGTGCGTCCGGCGGTGTCGGCAGCTACGCCGTGCAGCTCGCGAAGTCCTTCGGCGCCGAGGTCACCGGCGCGTGCCGCACCACCAAGCTGGACTTGTTGCAGTCCCTCGGCGCGGACCATGTCATCGACTACACCCGGCAGGACTTCGCCGACGGCACCCAGCGCTACGACCTGATCCTCGACATCGCCGGCCGCCCCACCCTCGCGCAGCTCCGCCGGGCCCTCACCCCGACCGGAACCGCGGTGATCATCGGTGGCGAGGACGGCGGCAAGTGGACCGGGGGATTCGGCCGTAACCTACGCGCGGCGGCGACGTCGCCGTTCGTGTCCCAACGCCTGGTCATGTTCGCCGCCAAAGAGCGCGGAAGCGATCTTGAACGGCTCACGGCGCTCATCGAGGCCGGCCGGCTCACACCGACCCTCGACAAGACCTTCTCCCTGTCCCGGGTACCCGAGGCCATGCACTACCTCGAGGCCGGGAGGGCCCGCGGCAAGGTGGCGATCACCGTCTGATCGGCTATTTCCGCGTTCGCCCGCATGGCCGCTGACCTGGTGTGATGCTGGAAGGGGCAGGTCAGCTGCCACGGGAGGTCGTGTGCCGTGGCGAGTCTTCGCGAAGAGTTCGACGACATCGTCGACAACCGTCGGGTCAGCACGGTCTTCCAGCCGGTCGTCGACCTGCGGACCACCCGGGTGATCGGCTACGAGGCCCTGACCCGGGGTCCGCGGGGCTCCTCCTTCGAACAGCCGATGAAGCTGTTCGCCCACGCCTATCGCGTCGGGCGGTCGGCGGAGCTGGACTGGGTCTGTCGCGCGACCGCGATGCAGGCAGCGTTGCTCGCCGGCATGCCGCCGGAGGTCACGCTGTTCGTCAACGCCGAGCCGGCCTCGATCGGCGTTGACTGTCCCGACGACCTGCTCGACACCGTCATGCTGGGTGCGCGGCGGCTCAGCGTCGTGGTCGAACTGACCGAACGCAATCTGACCCACGACCCCGCGGGAGTCCTGCACGCCGCATTCGTCGCGCGGGCCAACGGGATCGGCATCGCCATCGACGACGTGGGCGCCGACCCCGCGAGCCTCGCCATGATGCCGCTCGTCCGTCCCGACGTCATCAAGCTGGACCTCTCGCTCATCCAGAACCGGCCCGACCTCGTGGTGGCACGCACGGTCAACGGTGTGCTCGCCGAGGTGGAGCGCACCGGCGCCACCGTGCTCGCCGAGGGCATCGAGTCGCCCCGCCACGCGGCGATGGCCCTGGCGATGGGCGCGACCCTGGGACAGGGCTGGCGGTACGGGCGGCCCGCGCCGCTGCCCGATGGCTGGTCCTCGTCGACGGGGGCCGGCGGACTGACCATCAGCCATGACCCGCCGTCGTCGCGGACACCGTTCGAGGTGGTGACCGCCAAGCGCGCCACCCGGCCCGCGACCCGACAGCTCCTCGCGTCGATGAGCCGGCACCTGGAATATCGCGCCGCGGATCCCGCCGAGCCCAGCGTGCTGGTCGCGTGCTTCCAGCACGCGCGCCGGTTCGGCCCCGCGCTCGTCCGCCGCTACACGTCGCTGGCGGCGGCGAGCGTCATGGTCGCGACCTTCGGCGTCGGTATGCCGGACGAGCCGGCCGAAGGCGTACGCGGCACAGCGCTGCGCGCCGACGACCCGCTCGCCCAGGACTGGGTCGTGGTCGTGGTCGGGCCACACTTCGGCGCGGCGTTGGTCGCCCGACAGCCACCCTCCGATGAGCGAGGCGAGGACACGCCGTACGACTACGCCGTCACCTACGACCGCGACCTGGTGATCGCGGCGGCGCAGAGCCTCGTGCGGCGGATCGAGGCCTGACCGCTACAACTTCGGCGTCGGCGCCGGCGTGCGCGAGATGCGTTGATATTCGCGGCTGATGTCGCCGTCCTGCACGGTCAGGACGGCGTCGGTGCAGAAGTACTCCTCAGGCGAGTTGGTGACCAGCAGCTTTCGATCCACTTCGACCGCTCCGTTGATCCGCAGGACGTCGCGACCGCTCGTCTTGTTGTTCCTGAAGAACGCGCGACCGTCGTTCGCCCGGTAGTTCCAGGTCGACCTGCCCCGCAGGGTGAACTCGTAGGTGCGACCGCCGTTCTTTCCCACCAACACCCGGCCTTCGCGCAGGTCGTCCCACACGGTGCCGTTGGCGTTGAAGTGCCGCACCTCGCCCTTGCCGCGCAGCCGGAAGACGATGTCGGTGCCGTAGATCGGCAGCGGCCCCTCCCACACAGTGGCCCGCCAGGCCCCGATCAGACACTGGTCGAAGAGCGAGTTGGGTGTCGGACTGGCCGCCGCCGACGAGGTAGACCCCGGTCAGGTCGGCCGCCGGAATCCGCGACGCCGCCAGGGCGGCCCGACTCGCGACAACGGTGCGCTCGAGCAGCGGGCGGGCGAGGGCGTCGAGCTGTTCCCGGCCCAGGGGAGCGTCGTCTGCTAGCAGCGGCACCCGGATCTTCGTCGCGGTGCGCCGGGACAGGGTCTCCTTCGCCGCGCGGACGGCGTCCCCGAGTCGGCGGCTGACCCGCCGATCGGCGTCGGAGTCGGGCGCGATCAGCCGCTGCCAGGCGGCCGGGTCGCGGGAGCCGTAGACCGCCCCGAGGTGGGCGACGATCGTCGCGTCGAGGTCGAGACCGCCGGCTCACCTTTTCGGCGGTGGCGCCGGCCGGTCAGTGGCGCCGGCGGCGGGCCATCAGGCGGAGCTGGGTGATCCGGGCGGCGCCCACGATCATGGTCAGCAGCGCGGCGCCGACCGCGGCGATCAGCAGCGCCAGGGCCAACGGCAGGCTGCCGTCCAGGCCGAGGAAGTTGACCTCGACGCTGCGGGTGTTCTGCAGCATGAAGATGATCAGCACGATCGACAGGAGGGCGGCGGCGCAGATCCCGACCCAGGCATTGCTGGTGCGGGTGCGCGGCGACCGGTTTCGTTCTGCCATCGCGCCCGGACGGACGGAGGAGTCACCGGATGCGTCTTGCGTGTGGCGCACGTCGTTGGACATGACATCCCAAGGGGTAAGCCGGTGTGGCAGGCACCTCAAGGCTGGGATGTCGTCGAGTCCGGAATGACTCAATCGTACACCCGTTCGGTCCAAAGGAGAGATATCCACTCACGCCGAAACGGGGTAGCGTCCGAGTCGGCGTCGACCTCCGGCGAGCGATGACGACCGACCATGAGAGCAGGCAGTGGTGAGTCTGCACCTGTCCAGCGCCCGCGGAGCGGACCGGCGGGTCGTGGTGAGCTGCGACGTCGCGGGTTGCCCGGTGCAGGTCGAGCCGCCCCCGATCGAGTCGTGGCGCAACGACGCGGACGCCCGGGTCTACGCGCGTGAGCATGCCAAGGGCTGGACTCACGACGCGGCTCGGCAGACCGACTACTGCCCGACCCACGCCGCGTCGAGCACCGCCCCGGCCGCCGGTGTGGTGCCGCCGCGCCCCACGACGGCGGCCCGCGACGAGGCTGGCAACCCGCTCGACCGTGACGAGTACGCACAGCGGCTGCGCGCGCGGCTCGCCGAGGGTGGAGAGGCGGCGGTCGCCGCCCGGCTCCTCGAGGAGTTGGCCGGCATCTACCGCGGCGAGACCATCGGCGCGCTGGCCCACGACGTCGCCGCTCTCCTGGACCGACGCGGCCGGCAGCCGTAACGGCGGTCACGCGGCCAGGTCGCCCACCCGGCTGAAGGTCCCGGGGGCCGTACGAACCGTCGCCCGTCCGGTGCCCAGCAGGGTCACGAGCTCGCAGTAGGTGTGTTGGTCGTGGCCGTCCTCGCGCGCCGGCTCGCCATCTGCGGCGCGGATCCGGGCCTCGACGTGCCGGGCGGTGACCGACGTGATCCAGGCGCAGGTCTCGCATACCTCGTGGCCGAGGTGGTGCCCGGCCAGGTGCCAGATCTCGACGAAGGTCGACCGGGTGACGGCTCGAGCATCAAGCGGAGGCACCAGTCGGATGGCGTCGCGCCAGACCCGCATGGCCTGGAACGCGTACAGAGTCCGGAACGCCGCGCGATCGCGGGCGGCTATCCGGGTGACAAGCGCATGCAGTCGGTTGCCGTGCATGACGGTGCGGGCGGGGTCAGCGTGGATCAATGTCCGTGTCATGTGCCGCTCCGGTGCGTCTCGAAGAACCTGGACGCGCCGCCGGGGGCCGGAGCGGCGAACGGCTGTCAGCGTAACCCGAGAACAGTCCGAAAAGGACTTTTGGGCGCCGGCATCTCGCTGGTGGGACTTCCTTGAAAGGGGCGTAGGCTAGACCTGTCGCTCGAGACCCCGGTGGCCGACAAGCCCGCCTGTTGGCGGATGCTCCGCACCGATCCACGATCTCCATGACGACGATCCCACTAGGTGCTGGCACGTCAGTTGCCCCGTGCGCCGTCGCGACGTCTCAGTCAGGACGGTTATCACCATGCTCACCACCACCGCACGCACCACGATCGCCTCGGCCACGCCGCCTTCGTCGCCGCGGCTCGTCCTCACCCCTGTCCGGGACCGGCAGGCGGTTCTCGACGGCGGGTGGTGGCCGCGGTCCTGGGATCCGGTGGCCGAGCTTCCGGGGCTCGTACTGGCCCTGTCCGCCCGCTACGGGACGATCCGGCAGGTCATGCTCAACAACGTCGCCTGGGACACCCGCTTCAGCCGGCTGGCGGTCGGCGACGGTGTGGTGCGGGTCGGTTGGTTCGCCAGCGTCGACCCGGCGGTGGTGATCGCCACCACCTACGCCGGTGACCAGGTCGATCTGCTCGTCGTCCCGCCGCGGACCGATGCCGCGGCAGCCGAGAAGGCGATGGCCGAGGCGGCCGACCCGGCCACGCGTACGCGAGCGCAGCACATCCTCTCCGCCTCACCGACGGCGCCGGGTGGTCACACCGTCCGCCCGATGGTGTCGAGGTGACGTAGGGCCTGCGCGTAGGACGCGACCAACCCGGTCTCGGCGTAGGACACCCGGTGGGCGGCACAGAACTCGCGGACGATGTGCTGGGCGTGCCGCAGGTTGGCGCGCGGCATCGACGGGAACAGGTGATGCTCGATCTGGTAGTTCAGGCCGCCGAGCGCGAAGTCGGTCAGCCAATGCCCGCGCACGTTGCGCGAGGTGAGCACCTGGCGCCGCAGGTAGTCGGCGGCGTCCGCGGTACTCAGTTGGGGCATGCCCTTGTGGTTCGGTGCGAAGGAGCAGCCGAGGTAGAGCCCGAACAGGCCCTGGTGCACGGCGATGAACGCCAGTGCCATCCCCGGAGACAGGACCCAGAACACGAGGCACAGATAGCCGGCGGCGTGTACGCCGAGCAAGGTCAGCTCGCGTACGCGGGGCCGCGTGGGGTCGCCGACCAGGTAACGCACGCTGGCGACGCGGAGGTTGATCGCCTCCAGCAGCAGCAGCGGGAAGAAGCTCCACGCCTGGAAGCGGTACAAGAACCGGGCGAGGCCGACGCTGGCCCGCGCCTGGCCGGGGGTGAAGATCAAGGCTCCGGCGCCGACGTCCGGGTCCTTGTCCTCGTCGTTCGGGTGGGCGTGGTGGCGGCTGTGCTT
Organism: Asanoa ishikariensis; assembly: GCF_900107455.1. Classification (GTDB taxonomy): domain Bacteria; phylum Actinomycetota; class Actinomycetes; order Mycobacteriales; family Micromonosporaceae; genus Asanoa; species Asanoa ishikariensis. Next base: position 213,734 of record NZ_FNQB01000003.1, read on the forward strand.
GTCGACCCACCAGCCGTAGCTGAACCCGACGCCGAGGTTGGCGAGCGCGACGCCGGCGACGTAGTTGGCCCGGCCGGACCGGAAGATCTGGCGATGACCGGCGTCGTGCCCCAGGAACCCGAGCTGGGTGGAGATCACCGCGAAGTAGGCCGCGGTGGCGAGTTGCCACCACGAGTCGCCGATCAGGATGAGGGCGGCGACGCCGACGGCGCACATCGCGGCCATGACGGCGATCTTCCCGAGGTAGTAGCCGGGACGCCGGTCCAACAGGCCGGCGTCCTTTATCTCGCGGGAGAGTTCGGCGTACGCGCTTCCCCGGGATCGTTCGTGTGGCACCGCGCCGTTCTTCGCGTACGCGGCCGGGGGTGTGGTTATCGACGGCATCGGGGCTCCTGCCACGGGTCGGTACGGCTCGTCAGGTGGGCACCGGATCGAGGACGCGTTCGTGCGGATCGAGCCACGCGTCAGGCAGCCGGTCGGACCGTGCCGCGATGGAGTCGGTCGACGTGAGGCAGAGCAGACGCACGGTCTGCGGGGTGGCTCGGCACAGCAGGGTGACGCAGTCGCGCGGCACGCCATGGACGAGACGGACCAGGAAGTTGACGAAGGTGGCACCAGCGAAGGACACCTCCGCGAGGTCCACGAACAACCGCGGTGGCGCAAGGCGATGGAGGTCAGCAGCGGTGTCCGTCAACACCGCCGCGCAGTCTTCGTCGATTTCGCCGGTCAGCCGCAGGCACGCGACATCGTGCTCGGTGCGCAGCGATAGGGAGAAGAATTCGGTGTCGTGCCGAAAAGTCGTCATGTCCGCCCTCGGATTCGCCGAACGCGAATGCCGAGGTCTGGGGCATCGCCCGCAATTGGACGACGCAAGTCTAACCCCAGGTGCCGCGTCGCCGACGACTCCTGCGGGCGGAGCGTAGGGTATGTGTGAAAAACGTCTGCCCTGGTCCCCGGCAGCGCCGACTTCACAAAGAAGGTGCGGCCCACCCATGGCATCGATCCGTCCCGCATTGATCCGGGCGGCCGGCGTGCGTCCGCACCGAGTCAGGTCGCGACGATGAGTGCCGCGGCGGACCGGTGGGCCCGGGCGCACGAGTTGATCGCCGAACAGCCCGGCCAGGCTGACCGGCCGGGCAACGTCGCTGACGCGCTGCGCCGGATCTGCGGCGCCACCGCGACCGCACTCACCGCGTCCGGGGTCGGGGTCAGCGTGGTGACCGGCGAGGGCGAGTGGGGCTTGGCCATCGCATCGAGCCCTGCCAGCCAACTCCTGGAGGAGTTGCAGTTCACGCTCGGGGAAGGGCCGTGCATGGACGCCATGGCGACCGGACGCCCGGTCCTGGTCGCGGACGTGGCCGGTGACGCGACCGACCGCTGGCCGATCTACAGCTCGGCGGTGCGGGAGAGGGGAGTGCGGTCGGTGTTCGCGTTCCCGTTGCTGGCCGGGTCCGCGAGCGTGGGCGTCCTCGACGTCTTCCGGGGCCGGCCTGGCGCGATGGACGAAGAGGACGTCGCGCAATCGCTGACCTTCGCGGCGATCGCGCGTACCGCCGTCCTCGACGGACAGCACGAGGCGTCGGTCGACGACGTGCCGGACGGTTTCGACGAGAGTCCGGGTTATCGCACGGAGGTCTTCCAGGCCCAGGGGATGGTGATGGTGCAGCTCGGTGTCACGCTCGCCGAAGCGTTGCTGCGCCTGCGCGCGCATGCGTACGCCAACGAACGCACGCTCGCGGATGTCGCCCGCGACGTGGTCGCGCGCACGGTGCGCTTCGATCGGGAACAGCAGTGACAGGGGTACGGAGGTTGCCGTGACCACTCTTTCCGCACAGCGGTTGGCCGAGGTGTTCGTCGAGGTGTCCGACACCCTCGTCGACGAGTTCGACCTGGTCGAGTTCCTGCACGTGCTCACCATGCGCACGGCGGAGATCGCTTCGGCCAGCGTGGTCGGTCTGGTCCTCGCCGACCGCCAGGGTCATCTGCATTTCATGGCGGCCTCCCGCGAGGACGCCCGGTTGCTGGAGCTCTTCCAGCTCCAGAACGACGAAGGCCCCTGCCTCGACGCGTTCCGCAGTGGCACCGCGGTGGTCAACACCGACCTGCGCGAGGACGGTGGGCGCTGGCCGCTGTTCGCGCCGCACGCCACCGCGGCCGGGTTCCGTTCCGTGCACGCGTTTCCACTGCGCCTCCGGGCGCAGGTGATCGGCGCGCTCAACGTGTTCGGCACGAACGCCGCGAGCCTTGATCGTGACGACGTGCCACTGGTGCAGGCCTTGGCCGACCTGGCATCGATCGCGCTCGTGCAGGAACGCACGATCCGGCAGGGACAGGTGCTGGCCGAACAGCTGCAGGGCGCCCTCAACAGCCGGATCGTCATCGAACAGGCCAAGGGCGCCGTGGCGCAGCACCGCGGGGTCAGCGTGGACGAGGCGTTCGAGCTGATCCGCGGTTTCGCCCGAGGCAACAACCGTCGGCTGGGCGACGTCGCGCGTGCGGTGGTCGCCGGCGCGGACGGCCTCGGCGGTCTCATCCGCCCCTGAGCCCGACGCTCAGACCGTGGCGTCCAGCGGCGGCAGGACCCGGAGCCGAGCGGCGGCTACCGTTTGGCGAACGTCGGGCGCGATGACCGACATGAGCTCCCGAACCTGACGTTCGACGTCCGTTTCAGGGATCTGCAAGGTCTGGGCCGCTTGCTTGAGATCGTGACCGCCGAACACGGTCAGCGCCAGGATCGCCTCTGGTGTCCCGGCTGATCGCCGCGTCGCGGTCCCGAATCGTTCGATGGCCGCCAGCCGTCCGATGCACCGCCAGAAGACGGAGCGGGCCAGTGCGACGCGGGTGTGTCCGCTCGACGCGCGGGGGTACTGGATCGGCCGGCAGGCGGTGGCGAGTGTCGCGGCGACGACGTCGCTCGCAGCGTCGATGTCGTCGAGCAGGATCGCCGCCAGGCAGAGCAGGGGGCCGGCGTGGTGGCGACACAACGCGCGCCCATGCGCACGGCGCCGGCGCTCGATGGTCGTGATGGAGGCAGGCAGGGCTCGGATGGTCATCGCGTACCTCGGCGGGTCAGCGTTCGCGGAAACTGACACGCCGCCGGGGTCTGGAGCGGCTTTGCGAGCCTAGCGCCGGCCCCAGCGCCACAGCACATATCGACGCAGCGGGCACCTCCAATGAGGACGGCGATTCCCCGCACAGACGGCGGTGGCCGGCGTCAGAGACGCCGGCCACCCAGGTTGCTTCAGATCAGCGCTTGAACGCGTCCTTGATCTTCTCGCCGGCCTGCTTCACGTCCGCCGAGGCCTTGTCGCCACGACCCTCGTTCTCGAGGTCCTTGTCGTCGGTGGCCTTGCCCACGTGCTCCTTGACTTCGCCGCCGGCCTCTTGGGCCTTGTTCTTGGCCTTGTCATCGAGTCCCATGCGTCCCCATCTCTGTGCACCCGCGCCGCCACGGATCTCTCTTGCGCGGCGCGTGGTGTCTAGGAGGAATGCCCGCGAAACCGCGAACGAAACGCTGGCCTCGCGACGGCGCTAGCTGGGATGCCTCATCCTTTCGGCTAGCTATTAGCTGGCCGTTCGGCTACGGTTGCCCTGGATCAAGCAATCGAGGGGTCTCCCAACCTGGCGAGTCGGGCCGACCGGACGAACAGGTTGAGGAGCGACGATGACCACCGTTACCGTGCGGCGCAGCAGGGCCGATACCGTCACCGACGAGCGGCACGCGACGACCGCGACCACCCTGCTGGCCGCGTTCACCTCCCTCCCCGTCGACCATCCCCGGCGGGCCCTGGCCCGCGAGCGCGCGATCAACGCCTGGCTCCCGCTCGCCCGACACCTCGCCCACCGTTACGCGGGTCGCGGCGAGCCGACCGACGACCTGGTGCAGACCGCGTCGCTCGGGCTGGTGAAGGCGATCGACCGGTTCGACGCCGACCGCGGCATCGACTTCGCGGGCTTCGCCATCCCGACCATCGTCGGCGAGATCAAACGCCACTTCCGGGACCGGACCTGGTCCGTGCGGGTGCCGCGCCGGCTCCAGGAACTGCGCCTGGCGATCACGACCGCGAACAACACGCTGACGCACACGCTGGGTCGCTCACCGACCGTCGCGGACATCGCCGTGCATCTCGGCGTCAGCGAGGACGACGTGATCGACGGGCTTGAGGGCGCCCGTGCCTACCGCGCCACCTCGCTGTCGACCCCGATCGGCCACGGCGACAACACGGGGGAGCTGGGTGACCTGCTCGGTGGCGTCGACGACGGCTTCGAGCTCACCGAGAACCGCCTGGTGCTCGGGCGTGCGCTCGGTGTGCTCGACGACCGGGAGCGCCGGATCCTGACCCTGCGCTTCTTCGGCAACCTCACGCAGTTGCAGATCGCCGAGCAGATCGGCATCTCCCAGATGCACGTGTCCCGTCTGATCACCCGCGCCCTGGCCACGCTGCGCCGGCACCTCGAAGACCACCGCGGCTGAGGCGACGGGCCGGTCAGGCGTCGAGGTACGCCAGGACGGCCAGGACACGGCGGTTGTCGTCGTCCGAGGGCGGCATGTCCAGCTTCGTCAGTATGTTGTTGATGTGCTTGCTCACCGCCTTCTCGGTGATGCGCAGCTTGGCCGCGATCGCGGCGTTGGAGCGGCCTTCGGCCATCTCGCCGAGCACCTCGCGTTCCCGGGGGGTGAGGACCGCCAACGGCTCCCGACGGGCGAGGAGCTGTGCGATCACCTCGTGGTCCATGGCGGTGCCGCCGGCCGCGATCCGGCGGACGGACTCGACGAACTCGTCGACGTTCGACACGCGATCCTTGAGCAGGTAGCCCACCCCGCCGTGCGGAGTGCTGAGCAGTTCCCGGGCGTACAGGGTCTGCACGTGCTGGGAGAGCATCAGGATCGGCAGCCCGGGTATCTCGGTGCGGGCCGCGATCGCGGCCTGCAGGCCCTCGTCGGTGAACGTCGGCGGGAGGCGCACGTCGATGACCGCCACGTCCGGCTTGTGCTCCAGCAGGGCGGGCAGCAATGCCGGGCCGTTGTCGACGGCGGCGACGACCTCGAAGTCGAAGGCCTGCAGCAGCCGGATCAGCCCGTACCTCAGGAGGGCATGGTCCTCGGCGATGACAACGCGCACGGCACCTCCATGGTGATCACAGTGGGTCCCCCCGGTGGGCTCGACAGGGCGATCGTGCCGTCGAAGGCCGCGAGCCGGCGTTCGATGCCGAGCAGACCCGTACCGCCCGCGGGGTCGGCCCCTCCCGCGCCGTCGTCGGAGACGACGATGGTCAGCGCCCGGTCCGCGTGCCGCAGCGACACCGATCCGGTACGCGAACGGCTGTGCCGGATCAGGTTGGTCAACACCTCGGCGACGGCGAAGTAGGCCGCGGACTCCACCGGTGCGTCGGGCCGGCCCGGCAGGTCGCCCTCGACGACTATGGGGACCGGCAGGCTTAGCGCCAGTGCCCGGACCGCGCCACCGAGGCCACGTTCGGCGAGCACCGGCGGGTGGATGCCGCGGACGAGGTGCCGCAGCTCGACCAGCGCGGCGCCGCTGGACTCACGCGCCTCGGCGAGCAGTTTGTGTGCCTCCGCGGGGTTCCGGTCCATCAGCTTGTCGGCCAGACCGATCACCATGCTCAGCGAGACCAGCCTGGCCTGGACGCCGTCGTGCAGGTCGCGCTCGATGCGCCGAAGCTCGGCCGCCTGGGCGTCGACCGTGTCGGCCCGGGTCACCGTGAGCTGCGTGACCCGCAGCCGGAGGTCGGCGGACCTGGTCGGTGCCAGGAAGAGCCGGGCGAAATGGGCGTCGAAGCGGCGCACCGGCAGCGCCAGCGCCGCGAGGCCGTACAGCGGCAGCAGGATCGTGATGGTTCCGAGCCCGAGCCCGACGATCGCGCCAGGCACCAGCCAGGCGAGGTCCCGCCAGGTGGCCGCGTCGGTCACAGTCCACCGGAAGTACCGCCAGCCACCGGGGATGGCCCGTTGCGGCGCCGGATGGTATGGCCGGGGCACGAGCACACCGGTCCGTGAGGCGCGTCTGCGCTCCAGGTCGGTCCGCAACCGGACCAGCTTCGTCGTCCACAGCACCAACGCCAGACCGAGATAGGGCACCGGGGTCAGCCCCAGGGCGAGGACCGACAGGAGCAGCAGCGGGATGTTCGTGGCCGCCAGGCCGATCGTGGTCGACCCGTCGAGCACGCAGTGTGACGCCCGCCTGACCCATCGGTCCAGCCGTCCACTGCTTCCGGGTATCTCCACGGGTCCAATAGTGCCCACTCGTCTCGCGGTCGAAGAGTAGTGCTAGCACCACCTCGCCGGAGGGCGTAGCGCTCCTGACGGCCCGGCCCGCATCCGGTTTGCTGGGAACATGACGATCACCATCGAGCCGACGACCGCCGCGCCGCCGGCGCGGACAGCGACCGGCAGCGACTTCGCCGTCCTGTCCCGCCGGATCAACGACGCGGGACTGATGCGGCGCCGGCCCGCCGTGTACGCTCTGCGGCTGAGCGTCGTCACGCTGATGCTCGTGGGCGGTTGGGCCGCGTTCTTCCTCATCGGCTCGTCCTGGTGGCAGTTGGTCACGGCCGCCTTCCTCGCCGTGACGTTCACCCAGGTCGCCCTCGTCGCCCACGACCTGGCCCACCGCCAGGTGTTCCGCACCAAACGACCGGGCGAGATCGCCGGACGCATCGCCGGGAACCTCGGCGTCGGGATGAGCTACGGCTGGTGGATCGACAAGCACACCCGTCACCACAACAACCCCAACCATGACGACCTCGACCCGGACGTCGCGCCCGAGGTGCTCATCTGGGCCACCGAGTCGGCGCTCGGCCGGCGCGGGCTGAAGGGCTTCATCACCCGGCACCAGGCCGCGCTCTTCTTCCCGCTGCTCACCCTGCTCGCCATCGACCTGAAGGTGTCCAGCGTCAAGGCGCTGCGCGCCGGCGTGGTCAAGCGCCCCCGCGTGGAGACCGCGCTGCTGGTGGTGCACGCCATCGCGTACCTGTCGGCGCTGTTCCTCGTCCTCTCGCCCCTGCAGGCCGTTGCTTTCCTCTTGGTGCACCAGGCGCTGTTCGGCGTCTACCTCGGCATGACGTTCGCGCCCAACCACAAGGGCATGCCGCACCCGACGGGCGACGAGGACTTCCTTCGCAAGCAGGTGCTGACCTCCCGCAACGTGCGCGGTAGCTGGCTCACCGACGCCGCCATGGGTGGTCTGAACTACCAGATCGAGCACCACCTGTTCCCGGGCATGCCGAGTCCCAACCTGCACAAGGCCCAACCGATCGTGCGGGAGTACTGCGCGGAGATCGGTGTCGACTACGCACAGACCGGCCTCGTCACGTCCTACCGGCAGGCCCTGAGCTACCTCCACGAGGTGAGCGCGCCGGCCCGCGCCGAGCACGAGGCTCGTACGGCCCGCTAGCTCGGGCGGGCATGATGGCTGTCATGCCGTCGGTCTTCTCCATGGTCATCGCGGGCGACCTGCCCGGCCGGTTCGTGTACCGCGACGACCGGGTGGTCGCGTTCCTCAGCATCGCGCCGCTCACGCAGGGCCACACGCTGGTGGTCCCCGTCGCCGAGGTCGACGACTGGACCACCCTCGACCCGGAGTTGTGGAGCCACGTGACGTCGGTCGCGGCCCTGCTCGGCCGGGCCGTCCGAAAGGCGTTCGACGCGCCGCGCGCGGGCCTGGTCATCGCGGGCTTCGAGGTGCGGCACGCACACGTGCACGTCTTCCCGGCGCACGGCATGGCCGACTTCGACTTCGCCAACGTCCGCCACGACCCGCCGGAGTCAGAGCTCGACGAGGCACAACGCCGCATCGTGGCCGCCCTGGAATGACCCGCGCGCTGGTCGGCATCGCGGTCGCGGTCGTGGTCACCTGGCTCATCCTGGTCGCCGCGTTGGCGATCGGCCGGCCGCGCGGTGGGCTGCTCAAGGAGGCGCTGCGGCTGCTGCCGGACCTGCTCCGCCTGCTGAGTCGGCTGGCGGCCGACCGCGACCTGCCGCGCGGCGTCCGGGTGCGGCTGGCGCTGCTGCTCGGCTACCTGGCGCTACCGATCGACCTGATCCCGGACTTCATCCCGATCCTCGGGTACGCCGACGACGCGATCCTGGTCGTCATCGTGCTGCGCGGCACGGTCCGTCGCGCCGGCCTGCCCGCGGTCCGCCGGCACTGGCCGGGCACGGACGACGGCTTCGCGGCTCTGCTCCGCCTGACCGGGGTGCGATGATGGCATGGATGGACGTCACCGTTGTCCGCTCGAACGTCCGGAGCATCGTCGGGCTCCTGGGCCTCGGCCTGCTGATCGCGGCCGTCGTGCGCCTGGCGCCGGATGTCGACGCTGCTCCACCGCAAGAGTGGCAGCCGCCGGCGGGCTACGCCGTCGCCGAAACGGTGCCCGTGAGCGCGGATCGCATGCTGCGGCTGTGGATCGGGCCGGCGGGCTGGCACGTCGAAAGCCTGTCCGCCGGGCGAAGCGAATCAGCGATGGGCGCCGCCCGCGGCGGTGACCAGTTCGCGGTGAGCGAGATCCTGGGCGGATTCGTCGGGGTCGTTCCGACCGCCGGGACCCACGCGGTGACGATCCGCGCCCCGGGCGACGCTCCCGTGCACGTGGACGTCCACGACGGCATGTTCCTGGCGCCCGTGTTCCCGGCCGACCAGCAGTTGCTCGTCACCCCACTCGACGCCAACGACAAGCCGCTCACCGCAGAGGTATCCGTGCTGATCGCAGGCCGCGGCTGACTGGGGAGTAGTCACTGCTCGCGTGCGGTTAGCTGATCTGGTTGACGAAGATCCCGACCGGGATAGACACCGCGACCGCGGCGAGGAACCACCACAGCGCGTCCCACTTCATTCTCTGCGCGATCCGCTCGGCGATCGTGTCGACGCGGTCCTCGGCGTCGTCGCTGATGGGGCCGAAGGCGGCACGGTACGCGTCCGGAGCCGGTGGCGGTCGTAGCCGCCGGGATGCCGGTGCGGTCCGCGAGGCCTTTCGCCGCATCCGCAGGCCAGAGTCGGACTCGCGCAAGCCTCGGCTACGGCGACCTTCGTCGAATTCCTCATCGTCGACGTGCTCGGCGAGGACCCGGATGGTGCCTTCCGCGGGAGGTCGGTGCGTGTCGACGTAGGACGACCACCGTGCGGCAGGCAGGTCGTCGTACCTGCGCATTCGCAGTTCCAGCGGGAGCGCCACGGCGGCCACGAGCAGGGCGATGCCGGCGAGCCACAAGGACCACGGCGGATCGGCGGAGACGCCGGCGGCGCCGACCAGCAGCGAGAACAGGACGGCGACCCGGGTGAACGACCTCATCACGCCATCCAACCGGTGCTCGCCGGCCGTTGCTGTCACTCGGCCGGCTGACGGCCCGCGGTCCTGTCCGGTGTCGTCCGGCGTCGCGCAAAGACCAGACAGCCTCAGCCAGCGGCGACAGGTGTCGATTCCGAAGCTTGTCGGGATCCGGCCGTTGCGGCGCGCCTGCCGGTTTGCTGTGCCAGGGGACGTTCTCGGGGGCGGCCCACGGCGACACAATCGGGAGGATCGATGGGGATGGCGAAAAGCAGGATCGGGTCTCGGCTGCTGGCCGGCGCGGCGATGGCGGCGGCACTGACGACGGCTTCGGTCGCTGTCGTGGGGGTGCCGGCCGCCATGGCCGTGCCGTACAACTGCTCCGTGGGTGGGTCCGGCAACGTCGGATGGGTGATCTGCACCGGGGGGACCGGGTCGTACCAGGCCGTCGTGAGCTGCGACGTCTGGCTGGGCCGCGACTACACCCGCACCGGTGCGTGGGAGGCGGTGGGCAGCGGCTGGCGCAGCACCGCGGCCTGCAACTCGTCGGAGGGCGCGTACAACCGGCGCTTCAACGCTTTCGGTCCGCTCTGAGGTTCGGCCGCCTTCCGGGTTCGGCTCCCGGAAGGCGGCACTCTCGGGCTCTTGTCACTCCACGCGGGAATGGTGCTCGTGTCGCGGACGTGCGCTTCGGTGTCGATGACAGCATGTTGTTTATGTCGACTGGTGTGGTGCTGCCCGAAATGCCGAACCGGTTGCGGGAGGTATTCCGGCGTTGGGACGGCGACGGGCGAAACGGCCAGGGCGGGATGTGGTGGAACCGGGCCACTTGGCTGACCGGGTTGCCGAAGTACCAAGAACTTTTCGCGTCGTTGCCCGACAGAGTCGATCGCGCGACTGTCGCGCGGCATGCGGCGAACGCGGCGGATGGCGAGATCGAAGCAGAGCGGGCCTTCGTTGCCGCGATGGTGTGGGGGTATGGGCCGACCGGGTACGGCGCCTACCGAACTGCGCGGGTGCTCGGGGAGAACCCGGAGGCTCGTCCGACCCTGCACACAGCGGCGCAGATCGTTAAACGCGATGGCGGGGCACGGGCTTTTGAATGGCTGAGCGAGCACCGCCTGCGGTATCTGGGGGTCTCCTTCGCGACGAAGTATCTGTACTTCTGCAATGGGCCGGACGCGCCGCCGGCGTTGATCCTCGACCAGTTGGTGCAGCGGTGGCTTCGTCAGCATGCTGGCTGTCATCTGCGGTTGGAGTGGCACGTCGGCGATTACGACCGGTATTTGCGGATGGCGTGTTCGTGGGCAGAGGTGTTGGGAATCGCAGCAGGCGATGTGGAGTATCTGATGTTCAGCGATGCCCTCGTCGACGAGCCCGGAAGGACTGCCGCGCTCGCGGACGGTTCTCTCGACGACCCCGAGGACGGCGCCGTGCTGACGGCGATTGAAGAGGCGGCTGTGGCCTTCGCCGCTCTTGCGGATGTCAGCCCGGCTGACGTGGACGACTTCGAACGAGGTATCCGCCAGCTGAAGCGGATCGTGCTGGCACGCAACGCCTGATCGACCGGGCTCAGCCGGCGCACAGCGTTCGTTTGCGATGATCTCTCGCGTCGGGGGGAGCGAACATGAGCGACTGGTATCGGCAGACCCAGATCAGCGACAGCCTGGTGCGGATCTCGGAGCCGCACGTACGCCCGCTGTTGTCCGCGAACCTCTGGTGGCTCCGCGGCACCGACCGCGACATCGTCGTCGACGCCGGGCTGGGGGTCGTGGCGTTGCGCGACGAGATACCGGCGATGTTCGAGCGTGACCCCCTGCTCGCCCTGACCCACTCGCACCTGGACCACTCCGGCGGAGCACACGAGTTCCGGGAACGGGCCGCACACTCCGCCGAGGCCGACACCCTGGCGGCAGGCCCGCCCGCGAGCCTCTACGGGCCTGAGCTCTTCGAGAAGCTCGCCATCCGGGACGTCGGTGAGCCGCCACCCGGTCTCCTGCTCGACGCGCTGCCGCGCCCCGACTACGAACCACGCGGCTACCGGGTCGAACCGGCACCACCGACCCGCCTCGTCGACGACGGGGACCGCATCGAGTTGGGTGGGCGCGCCCTCACCGTGCTGCATCTGCCCGGGCACTGCGCGGGAAGCATCGCCCTGCTCGAGGAGCGCACCGGCGTGCTCTTCTCCGGCGACGTCAGCTACGACGACGTCCTGATCGACACGCTCCCGGACTCCTCGGTACCCGCGTACCGGCGCAGCATGGAACGGCTCATGAAGTTGGAGGTCTCCGTCGTCCACCCGGGGCACGGGCACTCCTTCGACCAGGCCCGACTTCGCGTGCTGGCCCAGAACTACCTGCGAAGCAGGTCCTGACCCCGAGACGCCGTACCCCACGCCGCACCGCGGTCGTTCACCGATCGCGGAAGCGGAAGGATCACGCATGGTGGAACGGGAAGTCTCACGTCGGGCGGTGCTCGGCGCCGGGCTCGGGGTCGGTGTCGCGGCGGCCGTCGGTGGTGTCGACGTGCCGGCGGCGGTCGGACGGGCACGGACACCGGTGAGCATGTCGATGCACACCCACTCGTCGTTCAGCGAGGGTGGAAGCTGGGCCGACGGCGGCGGTGGGGCGAGCATGCTGTCGCAGCTCGAGCAGGCCAAGCGGACCGGCACCGACGTGGTCTGGTGGACCGACCACGACTGGCGCATGGAGGCGTACGGCTACTACGACAGCATCCGCTTCGACGGCACCGACGAGAGTCAGCAACTCGCCTGGATCCCCCAGAACGAGGGCCCGGTCACCGGTGCGGGGCACGCCTTCGTCGACGAGCCGCACAGTCCCGGCGAGCCCGGCAAGGCGTTGCGGGTCACCGGCACCGGCACCAGCGCGACCGAGTGGGGTCGCACGTGGATGTTCGGGGACGGCGGCAACAGCTTCTACACCACGAACCTGACCGACACGACGCTGACGATCGACGTGCTGGCCGAGCGGACCGGTCCGGACGCGGAGCTCGTGGTCCAGCTCGAGACCTCGTACCGGCCAGCGATCGCCGGGCGCCCGGCCGGGGTCTACGTGCTGGAGTACCGCGTCGGCACCCAGGCGTCCCGCACCGTGGAGGGCGAGCTGACCGGTGTCGTGACCGTACCGGCGACCAGCGGCTGGCAAACGCTCAAGATCCGCCCGCGTAAGGACATCCGGAGGTTCTGGCCGGATCTCGTGGCCGAGGACTCGGCGCTGGCGCGACTGCGGTTCGGCGTGCGGGCCCGGAACCACGCGACCGCGCAGGGCCTGTTCGACCACCTGAGGTTCAAACGGACCCGGGATCAACTCCGTTGGGCGGTACGCGAGCAGCGTGACCTGATGAAGCGGCTCCGGCGCGAGTATCCGGGGATCACCCAGTTGCTGGGCTCCGAGGTGTCGATGGTCCGGCACCTGAACGTCTACATGGAGGACTTCGAGCTGTTCCCGTACCCGGACCGCGGCACGGCCCCGGTGCTGGACGACAGCGTGACGGCGGCGCGGGAGATGGTGCGCTGGTACCACGAGCGCGGCGCTCTGGTGCAGTACAACCATCCGCCGATCGACGCCGCCGAGCTGGTCTCCAGCCGGGCGCTCGGCTGCGACCTGATGGAGACCGTCGACCCGGGCGGCGTCTCCACCATCACGAAGCAGCGGCTCGACCTGTTCGACGTCGCCGCCCGCAACGCCATCTTCCTCACCGCGACCAGCCGGAACGACGACCACGCCGGGCGCGACTGGTCGAAGAAGGACCTCTTCCAGACCTCGGCCTGGTCGAAGTCGCGCAGGGCCAGGGACCTGATCGCCGCGCTGGCGGCCGGTCAGGTGTTCCTGAACCACCAGCGGCTGTGGGCAGCCGGCTCACTCGACCTGGTCGTCGACGGCCGCCGGGCGATGGGCCAGGTCATCAGGACCGATCTGGCGTACGTGCCGGTCGAGATCTTCGCGGCGAACCTGCCCGAGGGCGCGCGGGTCGACGTCGTGGTGGGTGTCTGCGACCGCTCGGGTGCGACCACCCGCAGCATCGTGCGGCAGTCCTTCCCCGGAGACGAGCGGCTGCTGTTCCGGCTCGACCGCGGCGTGCGCGGGAGTTACCTGCGCGTCGAGGCGTTCGACGCCGCCGGCGTGCCGCTGGGCTTCGGCAACCCGATGTGGCTGCTCCCGGACGACGACGGGATCGAGGTGCCGAAGGCCCGCCGGTTTGACCTGCGTCACTAACGCGGCGCCGGACGTCACATGCCGGCGCGCTGTGCCGTCCTCGGGTCATGAGACGAATGATTCGGGCCGTCACCGTTCTGCTGGCGCTGGTGACCCTGGCCGCGGGGTGCTGGGCGCTGTTCGCGCCGGCCGACTTCGCGGAGTTCGTGGACTTCCCGCCCAGCCGGCACTTCGTGCATGACGCCGGCGCGTTCCAGCTCGGCCTCGGTGCCGCGCTGCTGCTCGCGGTCGTGTGGGCCGACGGATTCACGGTCGGTCTGGGCGGCTACCTGGTCGGCGGCGTGGCGCACACCGCGTCGCACGTCGCCGACCGCGACCTCGGCGGCGACAACGGCCAGACCGTGCTGATCGCCGTGGCCGCCGCGCTGGCCGCCGTCGCCCTCCTGGAACGATGGCGCCAACTCGGTTGGGTCCTCGGCCGGGTCGACGGCACGGCGACGCCGGACTGGGCACCGTTCGCCCGGCAGAAGACCGTCGCGCTCACCACGTTCCGCCGTGACGGCACCCCGGTCGCGACGCCGGTCAGCATCGTCGTGGTGGGCGAGCGGGCCTACGTGCGCAGCTATCAGAAGGCATGGAAGACCCGCCGCATCCGCAACAACCCGGCCGTCACCGTCGCGCCGTCGACCGCACGCGGCGCACCGACCGGCCGCGCGGTTCCTGCCGTCGCGCACCGGCTGACCGGTGCGGAGAACACCGCGGCCGCCCGCGCGCTACGCGCCAAGTACCCCCTGCTGCACGGGGTGCTCGTGCCGCTGACGCACCGGCTGGGACGGCGCACGACCGGTCGTACCGTCCACTTCGAACTGCGATCATTCGTCGGCTGAGGCGCCGCCCTGGTAGTGCGACACCACGACCTGGCCGTCGACCGTACGCGCGTCGACCAGACGAAGGTTCTGTCGCTTCTCCGGCGCGGCGAACAGCCGCCGGCCGCCACCGAGCACGACCGGATGCACGGCGACGTGGTACTCGTCGACGAGCCCGAGCTCGGTCAGTGCCGCCGCGAGCGCCGCGCCGCCCGTGAGCAGCAGGTCGCGGCCGGGTTGGGCCTTGAGCGCCGCCACCTCCTCGGCCAGGTTGGCGCGGATGACCCGCGTGGTCCACTCGTCGCCCGCGTAGGTACGCGAGAAGACGATCTTCGGTGTGGCGCGCCAGAACGGGGCGAAGGCGGTGACGTGCGGGTCGTCGGACATCGACTCGGCGTCGGGCCAGAATCCGACCATCATCTCCCAGACCGGCCGCCCGAACAGCAGGGTGTCGACCCTGGTGTCCAGACTTTCGGAGTACGCGGACAGCTCAGGACCCATTCTCGGCCAGTCGAACTCCCCGTTGGGCCCGTCGATGAACCCGTCCACGGACGTGTGCACCCAGTAGATGACCTTGCGCATCGGTTGCCTCCTCGTGTGCTGTTCGAAGCTACGTCGGAGCCGACCGCCGCGCTTCGACATCCGTACCCAAGGAGTGAGATGGCAGTTCCGAAGTTGGTGCGGGCAGCCATGCGCGTCGCGGCCCAGCACCAGTTCGCCTACTCCAGCGCGACGTCGCACGGGCGCCTGTGGGTGGTGTCTCTCGACGGCGGTGGCCACGGCAAGACCCCGCACGCCGGTTTCGCGGAGCCGGGGGAGTGGCTGCGCCTCGGCGGCACCGTCGTGATCGACGACTTCACGCCGACCACCGACTGGCCGCCCCGCCACGGCGGCGAGGTCGACCATCCGCGCCTGCGCTGGCTCGACCACCCGCGCCTGCGCGCCACCCAGCTACGGCTCACCCCCGACCTGGCCGTCGTGATCGGCACCCGGATCAGTTGAGCACCGCGTACGTCAGGTGGGTCGCGTGCGGTGAGACCACCACGTCCGTCTGTCGCAGCCGGGGTGCGGGCTGATCGCCCGGTCGGAACAGTGGCGTGCCGGCGCCGACCAGGCACGGCGAGAGGTGCAGGCGCAGCTCTTCGGCCAGGCCCAGGAGCACGCTCTGGCGTACGACGTCGGCACCGCCCATGACCACGACCGTCTTGTCGCCGGCCGCCGACCGGGCGTGGCCCACCGCCTCGCAGATGTCGGTCGCGAAGCTGAACCGGTCGCCGAGCCGCCACGACGAAGGCGGGGAGTGGGTCACCACGACCACCGGCGGGCCGCCCGTCGCCTGGTCGTTGCCGGCGCCGTAGCCGAGCTCCTCTGTCCAGCCGTGCGGGCCGTCGACGAAGTCGAACAGGCGGCGGCCCATCACCACCGCGCCGGTCTCGTCGAGGCCGCGGCACAGGATCTCCGAGTCGACCGGGTGGCCCGCGAAGACCCAGCCGTGGATCGGCTCGCCGTCGACGCCTAACCCGTGTTCGAGGTCGGCTCCGCGCGCTGCCACGTACCCGTCGAGGGATATGGAGATGTCAGCGACAACCTTGCCCATATCGGACTAGCTTACGCCGATCTGCTCCGGCTGTCGTGACCGCTGCGCGGGGATCGGCGGGCGGGGCCGACGGCGCAGAAGGCGCATCGCGGGCGCCTCGACGTATCGGTGCAGGGGCAGGGCGACGGCGTATGAGACGACCAGTAACCCGATGCCCAGCGACATCGCCTGCCATGCGGGGTAGTCGTGCGACCGGCCGAGGATGGTCATCGTCGTGGTGACGATCGTCAGATGGACCAGGAAGAAGGCGTACGACGCGTCGCCGAGCCGGACCAGCACGGGGTGCCGCCAGATCGACCGCGCGCCGGTCAGGTCGGCGGTCGCGGCGGCCGGGATCAGCAGCGCGGTCGTGGCCAGCACGGCGGCGGTGTCGCGTACCTGGTGGGGGAGCAGGTTGACGATCAGGTAGTTGGCGGTGAACAGCGCCGACGCGAGCGGCAGCCCGGGGCCACGCCACGCGCCGGAGCGCACCAGCAGCGCCAGCGTGATGCCCAGTGCGAACTCGACGCACCGGGTGACCGGCAGGATGTAGACGAACCACCGCTGGAAGGCCGGGTCGACGAATGCGTGCGCGATCAACGGCATCAGCAGGCCGAGCACGACGAAGAAGGCCGCCGCACCGCCCAGCGCCCGGCCGGTGAGTCGGCGCAGCAGGGGGAGGAGCAGTGGGAACGCCGCATAGAACGCGATCTCGCAGGAAAGCGACCAGGCCACCGGATTGATGCCGAGATAGGTGACATCGTCCGGATACCACGCCTGCACGAGGAACAGGCTCGTGGTCAGGTTGTGGCCGTTGACCTGGTTCATCCGGTTGCCGATGGGATCGGCCAGATCGCCGACCCACTTCGAGGCGACCGCCAGCCCCAGCGCGACGACGTACGCGGGATAGATCCGCAGCACCCGTCCGGCGAAGAAGCGACCGAGCGGCCGGGCGCTCCCGCCGCGGGCGGCCCAGGTGAGCACGAAGCCGGAGAGCACGAAGAAGAACGAGACGCCGAGGTCGCCCGGGTCGAGCAGCAGGTGCCCGACGTCGTGCGCGAAGCCGCCGACGGGGATGAACGAGTACGCGTGCACGCCGAACACGAGCAGCGCGGCGGCGAAACGCAGACCCGTCAGGGACGGCAGGCGAGAGGTCGGAGCGGTAGCCGAGGGGGATTCGGGCATAGAACGGCGACCTTATCCGGGTCGCGCGTCGATCGCATCCGGGCGTACCCGAATTGTGGACTACCGCTCAGTGCGCGCGGCGGCGCCGCAGCAGCAGCAACACGACGAGCCCGACGACCACGACAGCGCCGCCACCGACGGCCCACGGGACGGCGTTGCTCGATGGCTCGCCGCCGGGCAGCGCGGCGACCGGCTCGATGGCCGGTGCCGACGTGGGCGCGGCGGTCGGCGCCTCGAAAGCGGTCGGCGTCGCGGTGGGCTCGGGCGGCGCCAGCTTGTTGGTGAACGTGTAGCTGCCCGAGATCGTGTGCCCGTCCCCGGACACGGTCTTCCACTCCACCGTCACCACGCCGACCGGCAGCGGCCGCACCGGCTGGGTGATCGTCTTGTCGACCGCGGTGGGCTCGGCCTCCTGGTACTTCGCGCCGTCCGCGCCGCGTACCACGACCACGCTGCCGTCCTGCCTGATCAGCCCGCTGAAGGTCAGCTTCAGCGCGGTGACCGGCTTGGTCACGGTCGACCTGGCCGCCGGCACCGACTTGGACAGCTTCGTGTGCGCCGCGGCGGGCGTGGCGGGGGCGACGACTACGACCAGCCCCACGAGCAGGGCGGCCAGAACGGCGGCAGAGCGGCGACGCATCGATCCTCCAGATGTCGTTCCCGACAAACTAGCGGCTCGCCGACGACCGGTGTGACATCAGGCGGGTGCGTGGCGCTGGTGATCGTGTGGAGGAGTCACTGACCGATCGCCTCGACGACCTGGAGTGGTGGCTGCGGATGCTCCGCCGTCCGGTCGTCGACCTGCTGGTGCCCGGCCTACCGGCGGACGGCACCACCCGGCACGGCCCGCTGCCGCCCGTGGTCGTCGAGTGGTTCGGCTGGCACGACGGCGTCACCCGTGCGCCGGGTCAGGACCATCGGGACGTCGAGGTCATCCCCGGGTACGCGCCCCTCGCGCTCGCCGAGGCGGTCGGGCTGCGTCCCGCGTACGAGGAGGACCCGGTTCTGCTGCTCGGCGACGGCTGGCTCCCGCTGCTGGCGACGGAGGAGGGTGACCTGTTCGCCGCGCTCTGGTCCGGCCCGTACGAGCCGCGGGTGGTCGCGATCCGCTCCGGCGAGCCGACCCGGATCGAGTTCACCGACCTGCCCGCGATGGTGGAGTTCTTCGTCGAGTGCTTCCGGCGGGGTGGCTTCACCGTGGACGCCGACGGCCGGTTCACCGCCGACCGGGCCCGATACGAGGAGCTGTATGACGAGCTCGACAGCCCTCACTGAGCCGGTGCGACTGGAACTCGACCGGTGGGCGGACGGCCGCGCGTCCTCCCTCAACCGGACCGACCCGACCGCGGACGAGATCGAGGCGGCGGTGCGCGCGCTGGACCAGCGGCGGCACACCGAGCTCGTCCTGACCGGCCACGACGGTCAGTACCTGGCGGTCGAGGGTGGCGCTGGGCACTACCTCGTGCACCTCGGCTCCGACGAGCACGACGACATCATCGCCCTGCGTACGCCGGCCGCGGAGCGCGGTGAGGTGGAGGTCGTCGCCGCCGGGCGGGTCCGCCGGGTCGACCGCCGCTCGGTCGTCGACCTGGACACCGCGCTGCGCGCTGTCCGCGCCTTCGCCATCGACGGTCGGCCGGACTCCACCCTGTACTGGGGATCAGGCTGACGCCAGCGCCTCCGCCGGGCGGCGTTCGTCGAGGCGGACCAGCGCGACGCCTGCGACGATCAACGCACCGCCGGCGATCTGCACCGTGGTCGGCAACTCGTCCAGCACGAGCCACGAGACCAGCACCGCGAACAGCACCTCGGTGAGGCCGACGAACGACGAGAGCCGGGCGCCGAGCGCGCGTGCGGCGGCGATGCCGGTCACGTAGGCGACCACGGCCGCGACCAGCGACAGGCCGGCCACCGGCACGAGCCAGCTCATCCGCTGGTCGCCGAGGGTGACCTGGCCGAAGGTGGCGTGCATCGGCAGCAGCCCGGTCGCGCCGAGCACCAGGAGAACCACCGCGCCGATGGCCATGCCGGCGGTGGCCAGGGCCAACGCGGGCACTTCCCCCTCTGAGGACTCGCGGGCGCCGAGCACGAAGTACGACGCCAGCCCGACGCCGGCGAACAGGCCCCAGGCCACGCCGACCAGGGACAGCCGGGCGCCGCCGCTCAGGTCGAGCACCAGGACCAGCCCGACGACGGCGGTGACCGCGCCGGCCGTGGTCAGGGCCCTCGGCCGCTGGCCGTGCGCCGCCCACATCCAGAACACGACGAGCACCACGCCCAGGTATTCGAGCAGAAGCGCGACGCCGACCGGCAGGTAGCGGATCGCGTTGAAGAAGCCGACCTGGGCCGCACCCACGCCGAGCACGCCGAACAGCGTGATGCTCGTCAGGTCGCGGCGCACCGCACCCCAACGGCCGCGCAGCGCGATCACGGTCGGCACCGCGAGCACCAGCGCCGCGATCCCGACCCGGGCGGCCACCGCGGCCGGCGCCGTCCAGCCGGCATCCAGCAGCGCGTGCGCGAACGGGCCGGACGTGCTGAACGTCAGGGCCGAGAGCAGCGCGAGCAGCAGGCCGAACGAGCGGGTCGGTGCCATGGAGCTCCCCTGTCATGACCAAAGCCGGTTTACACTCATGACGTTAGGTGTACGACTGTTAGGGGTCAAGATGGTTTTCGCCCATGACACCGAGGCTGCCCTCGTGGAGACCGCCGCGCTGGTCAACACCCCGCTGGACGACATCGCGGCGCTCGACGCGTTCCTTCGCGAGCACGAGGACACCGGGGTCCGCGCCGGCACCCAGGACGAGCTCGAGTCGGTGCGCGCGCTGCGCCCGAGGTTCCGCCGGTTCTGGGAGCTCGGCGAGGACGAGCTCGTCGAGACGGTCAACGCGCTGCTGGTGGAGAGCCGCCCGTTGCCGCAACTGGTCAGCCACGACAACTGGGGCTATCACCTGCACGCGGTGCCCCGGGACGCGCCGCTCGCCGTCCGGATGACCGTGGAGGCCGCGATGGCCCTGGTCGACGTGGTCCGCACCGGTGCGCTGGACCGGCTGCGCGGGTGCGCGTACCCGGACTGCGACAACGTCCTGGTCGACCTGTCCAAGAACCGCTCGAAGCGCTTCTGCGACGCCGGTTGCGGCAACAAGTCCGCGGTCAACGCCTACCGGGCACGCAGGGCGGCTGCCGTCCAGCCTTGATCAGATCCGCCCGGCCGTACTACCGTTCCATCGAAGATGGCTACTCGGCGGGAGCCGTCGTCCGATCAGGCCCACCCCTGGAGAGACGATGTCGCGTAAGACCGGTAAGCCGTCCTATGTGCGCCAGGCCGAGCAGGCCCAGAAGCGCCGTGTGCCGTTGGCCGCCACCATCGCCGGCATCGTGGTCGCCGCGCTGGCCGCCGGGCTGGTCGGCTTCCTGATCGGACGGCCCGACGCGACCACCCGCGCGATCGACGACCTCAAGGCGCAGGAGGCCCAGCGCGACCGCGACCAGATCAAGTCGCTGACCGACGTGGCGCGGTCCTCCCAGGAGAAACTGACCACGCTGCTCGATCAGTACGACGTCGCCGTCGCCAGCGGTAAGCCGGCCGACGCGACGGCGATCGCCGACTGGCAGCGGACGGTCAAGGAACTGGTGGCCGCGCACGCCGACAGCCCGTCCGGCACCACCGCGACCAACGTCGCCCGCGGCGGCTTCCGCAGCGCGGTCGGCGACTTCCAGGTGGCGCTGGACCTCTACGCGGCGGCCGTGACCGGCCCCGCCGACCGGCAGCCCACCCTGGTGGAGATCGCGGGCCGCGCGCGCACGGCCGCCGCGACCGCCTGGTCGGTGGCCGCCGCCCAGCTCGACCAGATCAATGTGGACGCCGGCTTCGGCCACCAGCACGTCTACCTCCAGACGAAGCAGGGCAGCGGCGCCTTCACCGCCGACGGCGAAGAGGAAGGCCACACCGGCGGCTAGGAAGGGACCCTTGCAATCGGAAAGCGATTGCAAGGGTCCCTTCCTTACCTCTTGACGCTGATGGATTCGCATCCCTAAGGTCTTCACCACAGCGGTTTATGAAACGTTTCACGGCCGGGAGGTGCGATGCTGGCGCTGCAGCGGGTGAGCAAGTCCTTCGGCGCTGTCGCGGCGCTGCGCGACGTCGACCTCGAGCTGGTCGCCGGCGAGGCGCACGCGCTGGTGGGCGAGAACGGCGCGGGCAAGTCCACGCTGGTCCGGATCCTCGCGGGAGTGCATCCGCCGGACACCGGCACGGTGCTGCTCGACGGCGCACCGGTCACCTTCGGCGGTCCGGCCGATGCCCGGGCGGCCGGCATCGCGGTGATCTACCAGGAGCCGACGCTGTTCCCCGACCTGTCGGTCGCGGAGAACATCTTCATGGGCCGGCAGCCGCGCCGCAGCCTGCGCCGGATCGACACCGCCGCGATGCGCGCCCGGTCCCGCGAGCTGTTCGACCGGCTCGGCGTGCGGCTCGACCCCGACCGCCCCGCGCGTGGCCTGTCCATCGCCGACCAGCAGCTCGTCGAGATCGCCAAGGCACTGTCCACCAACGCCCGCGTGCTGGTGATGGACGAGCCGACGGCCGCACTGTCCGGTGTGGAGGTCGAGCGGCTGTTCGCGGTCGCCCGGTCCCTGCGCGACGAGGGCGCGGCGGTGCTGTTCATCTCGCACCGCTTCGACGAGGTGTTCGACCTGTGCGAGCGGATCACGGTGATGCGCGACGGCCGCCGGGTCGACACCGCTCCCGCGTCGCAGCTCACGGTCGACGCGCTGGTCCGCAAGATGGTCGGCCGCGACGTCGCCACCCTGTTCCCCAAGGTCGACACCACGCCCGGTGACGTCCGGCTCGACGTGCGCGGCCTGACCCGGCACGGCTTCTTCTCCGATGTCAGCTTCACGGTCCGCGGCGGCGAGATCGTCGCGCTGGCCGGCCTGGTCGGCGCCGGGCGCAGCGAGGTCGTGCGGGCCGTTTTCGGCGTCGACAAGCCGGACGCCGGCGAGGTCCGGGTCGACGACAAGCCGCTGCCGGCCGGCGACACGCCCGCCGCGATCGCCGCCGGGCTCGCGCTCGTGCCGGAGGACCGGCGCCAGCAGGGCCTGGTGATGGAGCTGTCGGTCGAGCGCAACGCCACGCTCCCGCGCCGCTGGGCCCTGTCCCGGGCCGGGCTGCTGTTCGGCGGTGCGGAGCGCCGGTCCGCCGCGACCTGGACGCAGCGGCTTCAGGTCAAGGCCGGCCGCCCGACCGACCCGGTGGCCACGCTGTCCGGTGGCAACCAGCAGAAGGTCGTACTCGCCAAATGGCTTTCGACCGAGCCCCGGGTGTTGATCGTCGACGAGCCCACCCGGGGGATCGACGTGGGTACGAAGGCCGAGGTGCACCGCCTGCTCTCGGAGTTGGCGGCCGACGGGGTGGCGGTGTTGATGGTCTCCAGCGAACTGCCGGAGGTGCTCGGAATGGCCGACCGGGTCCTGGTCATGCGGGAGGGCCGGCTCGTCGCCGACATCCCGCGGGCCGGTGCCGACGAGGAGTCGGTGATGGTCGCCGCGACCGGGGCGCAGTCGTGACGGCCCCGACCACCGCCGTGCACCGCGTCTTCGTGGTGCGCGAGCTCGGCATCGCCCTGGCGCTGGTGCTGCTGGTCGGCGTGACGTTCGCGGTCAACACCCGGTTCCTGTCGGCGCAGAACGTCAAGGACCTGCTGCTCGGCTCCACGATCCTGGCCATCCTCGCGGTCGGCCAGGCGATCGTGATCATCACGCGCAACGTGGACCTGTCGGTCGGCTCGATCCTGGGCCTGGCCGCGTTCGCCACCGGCAACCTGTTCGTCAGCAACCCGGGTATGCCGATCCCGGTGGCCCTGCTGGCCGGCATCGGCCTGGGCGCGTTGTGCGGCGCGGTCAACGGCGGCCTGATCGCCGCCGCGCGGGTGCCGGCGCTGGTGGTCACCCTCGGCACGCTGTACGTGTTCCGCGGCGTCGACTACACCTGGGCGACCGGCAAGCAGATCAACGCGGCCGACATGCCACACAACTTCCTCGCTCTCGGCACCCGCAGCATCCTCGGCGTACCCGTGCTGGCTCTCTTCGCGGTCGTCGTGCTGATCGGCGCCGGGATCTTCCTGCGCTCGTACCGCAGCGGGCGTGAGCTCTACGCCATCGGCTCCGACCCCGACGCCGCCCGCCTCTACGGCATCCCGGTCGGCCGGCGCGTCTTTTGGGCCTTCGTCGCCAGCGGCGCCCTCGCGGGCTTGGCGGGCGTCCTGCACGCGGCCCGGTTCGGCACGATCGACGCCAACGCCGGCCTGGGCAGTGAGCTCAACGTCGTCGCGGCGGTGGTCGTCGGCGGCGTCGCGATCTTCGGCGGCAGTGGCTCGGTCTACGGCGCCGCCCTCGGTGCGGTCCTGCTCACCACGATCGGCAGCGCGCTGCCGGTGCTCGGCATCAACCCGTTCTGGCAACGGGCCGCGGTCGGCGTGCTGATCCTCGCCGCCATCGGCCTGGACCGCTCGCTGGCCGTCCGGCTGGCCCGGCGACTTCGAGGAGGCAGCGACCGTGGCCGTTGACACGCCGGTCCGCGAGCCGGTCACCCCGCCGTCCCGTACCCGCGCTCGCGGTGTGCTCGGCTCCTGGGACCTGCTCGTCCTCGTCGCCCTCATCGCGGTGATCGTCGTCGGCAGCCTGACCATCGACGGGGTCGGCAACCCGCGCTTCTACCGCTTCGTGATCCTCGAGGCGATCCCGATCGCGCTGATCGCCCTGCCGATGACCCTGATCGTGATCACCGGCGAGATCGACCTGAGCGTGGCGTCGACGGTCGGCCTGACGTGCAGCGTGATGGGCTGGCTGTGGCAGGCCGGCGTGACCTCGCTGCCGTTGCTGATCGCGATCTCGCTGGCGCTCGGCGCCGTGCTGGGCGCGGTCAACGGCATCTTCGTCACGGTCTTCGGGCTGCCCTCGCTCGCCGTCACGATCGGCACCCTCGCCCTATATCGCGGGCTCGCCTACGTGGTGCTCGGCGACAAGGCGGTGGCCGACTACCCGATCTCCTGGACGACGAACATGATCGCCCCGATCCCCGGCACGGTGGTGCCCTGGTTCGTGCTCGTCGTCGCCGTCCTGGCGCTGCTGTTCGGCGTGCTGCTCCACGCGACCCCGATCGGCCGCGGGCTCTACGCGATCGGCAACAACGCGGAGGCATCGGCGTACTCCGGGATCGCGGTTCTGAAGACGAAGTTCTGGTTGTTCGTGGCGACCGGCATGGTCGCCGCTTTGGCGGGCGTCTTCTGGACGTTCCGGTTCGCGTCCGCCCGGGCCGACAACGCCAACGGCCTCGAGCTGTCGGTGGTGGCGGCGGTACTGCTGGGCGGCGTGTCCATCTTCGGCGGTCGCGGCGGCCTGCTCGGTGTGGTCGCCGCGGTCGCGCTCCTCGGCACATTACGCAACGCGTTGCAACTGGCCGACGTCCCGGCCAACGCGTTGACGATCGTCACCGGAACGCTGCTCATCGCTTCTGTCGTCGGGCCCAACGTGGTGCGCATGGCCCGTGGGCGGCTACGCCGACGACCACCCCCTGGAGAAAGGACCCAACCATGAGGATCACAGGTGTACGCGTCGTCGCGGCGACCGTCCTCGCGGCTTTGACGCTCGCGATGGGCGCCTGCGCCGAGGACGGCTCCGGCAGTGACACGGGCACGGGCTCGGGTGACGCCGGGAACTCCACCGGCACCATCAAGGAGGGCCTGAAGGTCGCCTTCCTGCCCAAGCAGGTGAACAACCCGTACTTCGAGACGTCCGACAACAAGGGCGGCAAGTCCGCGGTCGAGGAGTTCAAGGGCAACTACTCCCAGACCGGTCCGTCCGAGGCGAGCCCGTCGGCGCAGGTCTCGTACATCAACACGCTCTCGCAGCAGCAGACCGACGTGATCGTGGTGTCGGCCAACGACAAGGACGCCATCTGCGGCGCCCTGACCGAGGCCAAGACCGCCGGCGCGAAGATCGTCACGTACGACTCGGACACCAAGCCCGAGTGCCGCGACGTGTTCGTCAACCAGGCGACCGCGGACGGCATCGCCAAGTCCCAGATCAAGCTGATCTCGGACGCGGTGGGCCCGGAGGGTGGCGAGATCGCGATCCTGTCGGCGACGGCGAACGCGACGAACCAGAACGCCTGGATCGAGATGATGAAGACGGAGCTCGCCAAGCCGGAGTACGCGAAGCTGAAGCTGGTCGACACCGTCTACGGCGACGACCAGGACGAGAAGTCGTTCCAGGAGGCGCAGGGTCTCCTCGCCAAGCATCCGAACCTCAAGGGCATCATCTCGCCGACCACGGTCGGTGTGGCCGCGGCGGCCCGGTACCTGTCGGGCTCGTCGTACAAGGGCAAGGTGCAGTTGACCGGCCTGGGCACCCCGAACCAGATGCGCGCGTTCGTGAAGGACGGCACCTGCAAGGCGTTCGCGCTGTGGAACCCGGCGGATCTGGGCTACCTGGCCGCGTACGCGGGTGCGGCGCTGGCCTCCGGAATCATCACGGGCAAGGAAGGCGACTCGTTCAAGGCCGGCAAGCTCGGTGACTACAAGGTCGGCGCGGGCGGCGAGATCGTGCTGGGTGACCCCTTCACCTTCGAAGCGTCCAACATCGACCAGTTCGACTTCTAGTCTCTTAAGCGAAGGGTGGGTGGCGTGCGCCGGATCTGTTTCACGCTCCAGGTGCGTCCTGAGCTCCTGGACGAGTACCGGCGCCGCCACGCCTCGGTCTGGCCGTCGATGCTGGCCGCCCTACGGTCAGCGGGCTGGCACGACTATTCCCTGTTCCTGCGCGACGACGGCCTGCTGGTGGGTTACTTCCTGACGTCAGACCTGGACGCGTCCCTGGCCGCGATGGAGTCGACGGAAGTAAACGCCCGCTGGCAGGCCGAAATGGCCCCGTTCTTCGTCGACCTGCCGGGCGGCCGACCCGACCGGGGCTTCGTCGTCCTGGACGAGGTCTTCCACCTCTGACCGTCTCAGTCGTGGTCGTAGACGGTGGTGCCGACGTCGCGCGCGCACAAGGCAGCGACGATGAGCGGCTCGACCTGTTCCCAACGGCCGCCGGCCAGTCCGCAGCCGATGCGAGGCAGATGAACGGTGGCACCGAGCCGCACCGCATCCTCGGCCACGGTGTTGAGACAGCGCTCCACGGCGTCGTATCGGATCGGCGGCCCGTTGCTGCCGGTGCGCATGCCGTGCTGGGCAACCATGTTGGCCACCCAGAGGTCCGGTCGGACCTGGACGAGCTGGGTAGCACCGAGTCCGAAGTCGTTGCCTGACCGTTCGCGGTGCCACGTGCGGTAGGCGCGTTCGGGTTCGGGCCAGCGGCGGGAGATCGCCAGCACGAACCCTTTGCCCCAGCCACCGAGGTCGTTGCACACGTGCGCGACAACCTTCGGACCCTTGGCCTGAGGACTGGTCGCGTCACCCTTGACGATCCGCAGCGGCACCACCCGGCGATGATCTCATCAGCCAAAGCTGCCGGTCGACTGCTTTCGGAGATCGGGCCGGTGGGGCAACCTCGGCGCCCACCGCGTCCGTCCCTAGAGCATGAGGTGGAAATGAGCCGCATGACGGCCTCGGACGAGGCGGCGTTCCGCGACTACGTGAGCGCGCGGATGCCGGGCTGGCGGCGCACCGCCTACCTGATGTGCCGCGACTGGCACCTGGCCGACGACCTGGTGGGAACGGTGTTGGGCAAGCTCTACCGTCGCTGGCGTCGCCGTTCGGAGATCAATGACGTCGATGCCTACGTGAACGGGATGCTGGCGCGTGCGGTGATCGACGAGACCCGCCGGCCGTGGCGCCGCGAGCACCTGGTCGACGAGTTCCCCGCCGACGGCACGGTCGTCGCCGCCGACACGGGCAGCGTCGACCGGCTGACCCTGGATTCCTACCTCGCCCGGCTCGGGCCGCGCCGGCGGGCCGTGCTCGTCCTGCGCTTCTATTGCGACCTGTCCGTCGAGGAGACCGCGGACGTGCTCGGCATCTCGCTCGGCACCGTCAAGAGCCAGACCGCGCGCGGGCTCGAGACCTTGCGCGCACTGTCGTTGACTCCCAACCAGATTAGGCAGGTGCCATGAGCTACCGGGCTCTCTTCGACGCCACCATTCCGGCCGAGCCGCCGCCACGGGACACCGTGGACGCCCTGATCGGCCGGGCCCGGCGCAGACTCGCACTCCAGCGCCTCGGGGCGACCGCCGGCGGGGTCGCGGTCGTGGTCGCGGCCACCGCGGGCGGCTTCGCGGTCGCGTCCGGGCCGGCGCCCTCGTGGGCGCCGGTTACGGTCGCTCCCATGACACCGGCGCCGACCACCTCAGCGGCGCCCGCCCCCCGGCCATCGACGTTGCGGGGGGTCGACTCCAAGGAGAGCACCGCGCACGCCGTCGCTCGCCTGAGATCCGCTTTTCCGCGGGCGATCCGCGACGCCGTGCCAGGTGTGCACCTCGGTGGTATGCCCACCGTCGTCCGCCGGAACGTGCCCGCCACCCCGACCGGGACCGGCGGGACCTATCCGGCGAGGTTCTTCTACGACATGCCGGCGCCGCTGACCGTTGAGGTGGCGGGCAGGCAGGGCAAGATCGGCTTCTCCCTGCATCGTCTGATCGAGGACTCCTTCTGCGAGCCGCCCAACGAGGACCCCGGAGGCCCGCCCAGGGCGACCGCGACGCACGAGAGCTCCTGCGTGGAAACGAAAGGACCCGGCGGTCAACGGGTGGTGATGGCCACGCTCGTCGGTCCGGAGCCGGGCCGCGTCGTCATCGACATGCGGGTCGACCAGCCGGACGGATCCATGGTCAACGTCTCCCTGGACAGCCCAACGGGCGCGGTGTTGACCGTCGAGCAGCTGCTGGCCATCGCCCTCAATCCCCGGGTCTCGTTCTATCCCTGAGCCGCCCGAGCGCCAACCGAGTGAACAGGCACTTTCCACGTCCGTCGAAAGGCCATGCGTCGCACCAGGGCGGCCTGGCACGCTGCGGCAGGTATCTGTTGGAGCGGAGCGCAGGGGAGGCTCCGTGCATCCACGTCAACGGGGGCGGCGCTATGGCAACGACGAACAGATGGCGGATCGGCGCGTTACTCGCGATTCTTTTGGTGGGCGTCGCGGTGCTGGTGCCGTCGGCCGCGGTCGCCGACGGGATCGGGGCGCGGGGAAGCTGCATTCCCAACGGCCAGTATCCCTGGACGACCGGCTACGAGAACGGCGACCAGATGATTCCCTACGGGGACGAGGATCCCACGAACAGCATCGGGAACTGGTACGTCGCGACCTCGAACTGTCGCGACATCAACATGCGGGTGACGAGTTGGGGTGCGGGTGTGACGATCGGCGCCAAGGTCTGCACCCTCTACGGTGGCGGGAGCTGTCAACCCAACTGGACGTACTTCGGCGTCGGCAGCACGGGCTGGAAGGTTCTCGCTTACGGAGTGCCGGACACTGAGATGTTCTACATCCAGATGTACGGCACCGGCTACACCTCCACCGGTTTCGTGGCGTTCTGAGTGCCGCCGTCGGCTAGGTCTTTCCGGCGGGTCACCACGTAGCCGAAGGCCGCGGCGGTGAAGAACATGACGATGCCGTACACGGCGGCCGGGATGGCGATCCGGGTGTTGTCGAGCAGCGCCGGGCTGACCGCGATGGCGATGGCGAGCGTGCTGTTGTGGATGCCGATCTCCATCCCGGCGGCGATGGACTCGGGCTTGCCCATTCCGGCCAGCCGCGGTGCGCCGTACCCGATGGCCAGGCTGATCAGGTTGAAGATCAGGACGATGGCGCCGACGGCGATGAAGTAGTCCGCGACGTTGGCGCGCTCGTTGAGGATGGCGCCGGTGATGACCGCGACCAGCAGGACGGCCGAGAGGATTTTGACCGGCTTCGCGAGGCGGTCGGCGAAGCCGGCGAAGCGCGACCGGATCACCATGCCGAGCGCGACCGGAACGAGAACGATGGCGAAGACCTGAAGCACCTTGTCGAACTGGAGTCCGACCGTTTGGCTGTCTGGCTGGAAGTAGCCGGTCGACAGGTTCACGACCAGCGGCAGGGTCACGACCGCCAGGACCGAGTTGACGGCGGTCAGCGTCACGTTGACGGCGACGTGGCCGCCGAAGAGGTGACTGTAGAGGTTCGCCGTCGTGCCGCCGGGTGACGCGGCGAGCAGCATCATGCCGACGGCCAACTCCGGCTCCAGGCCGAAGGCGAGGACGAGCCCGAAGCAGATCGCGGGCAGGACGATGACCTGGCAAGCGAGGGCGATGAGCATGAGCAAGGGGTACGTCGCGATGCGCCGGAAATCCGCGATCGACAGCCCGAGCCCGAGGCCGAGCATGACGATCGCCAACGCGATCGGAAGTCCGACGGTGGTCAGCCAGGAATCCATGCACGGATTTTGATCGGCATGTGAGCCAAGCGACATCCACTGGATCGGTGATCTTAAGTCTTGCTCGGCTCGCAGCTTCGGGGCGGGAGGGTTGGCTGTCCGGCGGCTGCCAGCTCTGCGATCGACACGCTGAACTCGGTTTGCGTGGCCAACTGCTTGAATTCATTCCCGACAAGCACGTCGACAACGTCGTCGGTACGCGTCGCCTCGTATCCCATCTCAGCGGTATTGAGGAAGTAAGCGCCGATCACGTGAGCGTCGCCGACCGCCGCTGGGCCGTAGCGGAGCAGCGCGACCCCGTCGACGGCAATCTTCGCGTTGCCCTCGGCCAGCACTCGAACGGTGCGGTGGGTGAAGTCGGTCGCGACCGCGTCAGCCAGCCCCGGCCGATCGGTGGCATTCCATACCTTCACCTTCAGTTCGTCGTTCTGCTTGAAGGTCAGGTCGACAGTCGGCCACCCGGCTGGGCACTGAGCGCCGACGGCGCGGCCGCGTTGCGAATCGTTCAGCAATGCGTACGTGGTGACCGTCAAGGTCAGGATGAGCAGGATGCTCGCGATCACGATCGCTCGCACTCGTGCAAAGGTCATAGCTCCGCCAGCGGGGTGGGGTACAGGTCTTGAAACCTCAGACACCCACGGACGTCGGAACGTTGCGGTCACGTTCTGTAAGGACTCTTTACTGTAGGTGGCCTCCGCACCTACCATCAACGGACGTTGATCGATTCAGGCGTGCGCCCCGAGCAGGGAGGTCTGACATGCAGACGCCGAACAGGACCCGGGGTACGCGAGCCAGACGGAGTCGCATTCGGCGGTTCGGCTCGATGGCGTTGGTCGTCACGCTCGCGATCCAGGCGGCCGGGCTGACCGGTCAGGTGGCCACGCCGGCGTTGGCGGACACGTCACCGGTCACGGCATCGCAGCTCGTGCCGATCCCCGCCGCCATGGAGGCCGTACCGGGGGAGACCTTCGTGGTCGGCCCGGCCACCAGGATCGTGGGAGCCGAGGAAGCGCGGGCCGTGGCCGACGCGCTCGCGACGACCATGCGGGCCTCGACCGGCTATCCGCTGCCCGTGTCGACGGCCGCGCCGCAACCGGGTGACATCGCACTCGGCCTGACCGACGACGCGGACCTCGGCGACGAGGGTTACCGGCTCGACGTCTCGGGCGCCGGCATCCAGATCGAGGCGCGGCGGCCGGCCGGGCTCTTCTACGGCATGCACACCCTGCGTCAACTGCTTCCGCCGTGGATCGAGAGCCCGACCGTGCGGCCCGGGCCATGGACGGTGTCCGGCGTGCGGATCACCGACACCCCGCGGTACGCGTACCGCGGCATGATGCTCGACATCGCCCGGCATTTCCAGCCGCCGGACGTGGTCAAGCGTGTGATCGACAAGGCGTCCGCGTACAAGTTGAATGTCCTGCACCTGCACGTCAGCGACGACCAGGGCTTCCGGATCGCGATCAACGGCCGGCCCGAGCTCACGGCCATCGGCGGGCAGTTCTCGATCAACAACGACCCGGGCGGCTTCTGGACCCAGGCCGAGTACGTCGACGTCGTCAACTACGCGGCGGCGCACTTCATGACCGTCATTCCCGAGGTCGACTCGCCGGGACACACCAACGCGATCGTCATGTCCTACGCGGGGCCCGAGGCGAACCCGGTGCTGCCGGACGTCAACTGCACGAGGAACAATCCTCCACAATGGAACCTGACCGGGGCGGTCGGCTACAGCGCGCTGTGCCCCGAGAGCCCGAACACCTGGGCGATCCTGACCGACATCATCAACCAACTCAGTGCCATGACACCTGGGCCCTACTACCACCTCGGTGGTGACGAGGTGCCGGCGTCCACCCTGGCCAGCACCCGGTACGTCAGCTTCGTCGACCAGGAAGCACAGATCGTCAAGGCGCAAAACAAGATCGTGATGGGCTGGGCCGAGATCTCCCAGGCGAACTTCGGCCAGCCCGGTTCACCACCGGCCGTCGCCCAGTTCTGGAACAACGGGAACCCGGCGGGCTCCGGCGGTGACACGGCCCGGCGGGCCGTACAGAAGGGCATGAAGGTCGTGATGTCGCCGGCCAACCACACGTACCTGGACATGCAGCAGTTCGTCGGCAGCCCGCTCGGGCTGAGTTGGGCCGGCCGGCTGGACGTCTCGCAGTTCTACAACTGGTCCGGCACCAGCAGCGACCCGGCGACGTACATCCCGGCGCGGACCACCGGCGGCGTCACCCTGCCGGCGGTGACCGACGCGGACATCCTCGGTGTCGAGGCGGCGATGTGGTCCGAGACCCTGCGCACCCTGGACGACATCGGCTTCCAGATGTTCCCGCGACTTCCGGCGACCGCGGAGATCGGCTGGTCGCCGAAGACCCACGCCGACCGCAACCTCGCGTCCTTCGTCAGCCGCGTCGCCGGCCACGGACTGCGGTGGCAGCTACAGGGCCAGAACTTCTACCCGTCGCCGCAGGTGCCGTGGCAGGTCGACGTGGCGGCACCGGACATCGCCGTGCGGGAGCGGACGGTCATGGGCGACATCGCCTCCGTGTCCACTCCGGGCGCGACGCTGGAGCAGGTGTCCGCGACGGTCGACTGGGGCGACGGAACCAGCTCGCCGGCGACCCTGAGCGGCACGGCCGGCACCAACAAGACCGCCAACGGCATCTACACGGCCACGGCCGGCCACACGTACGGGCGCAACGGCGTCTACCAGGCGACCATCACGGCGACCCGGCCAACCGGGAGCACGACCGCCCATTTCCAGGTCGTCGTGGACACCTGCACGTCGACGGTGTCGGGCACCCACCGCGGCCCGCTGGTCGTCAGTGCCGGGGTCACCTGCCTGGCCGGTGCCACGGTCTCCGGGCCTGTGACGGTCCGTCCGGGCGGATCGCTGGTCGCCACGGGCGCCTCGATTCAGGGCCCGGTGAGCGCTACGAGTGCGGCCCTGGTCGAACTGATCGGCGGTTCGGTCAGCGGACCGGTCAGCCTCGCCGGCACCACGGGTGAGGTCGAGGTCGAGGGGGTACGGATCAGCGGCCCACTCACCCTGACCGGCACGAATGTCGCCGCCGCACCCGTGCTCGCCGGCAACGTCGTCAACGGTCCGCTGTCCTGCACCGGCAACACTCCCGCGCCGGTCAACAACGGCCAGCCGAACACGATCCGGGGACCGGCGACCGGGCAATGTAAGGGTCTGTGACCGTCCCATCAGGCCCGGGCGGGGTCATGCCCCCCGGGCCTGGTGGTGACCAAAGTCCACGGGTAGCCAAGCCAAGCGACCGAGCGGGTTCTCGCACCGGTTGACTGGCCTGGTCGGGCAGGTGACATTGCTGCTCCTGCGGGCCGCTTGGTCCGTCGCCTGACCTGGACGCTCAAGCGGCACGGCGTCATCCGCGAGCTGCGCCGCAAGGTGGCGCCGAGCTGAACTCCGTCCGTGAGACGCCCTGCTCGGCGTTGGCATACGAGGCTGGTGCGGCGTGAGGGCCTGACTCGTAGCATGGTGCGGGTGACCGACACCGACTGGAGCACCGACCTCGCCGGCACGGGCGGCTACGCCGACGTGAACGGCATCAACCTCTACTACGAACGCTACGGCGCGGGTCGACCGTTGGTCTTGCTGCACGGCGGCCTCGGCTCGGGCGAGATGTTCGGTCCGGTGCTGCCGCTGCTGGCCGCGACGCACGAGGTCATCACCGTCGACCTGCAGGGCCACGGCCGCACCGCGGACGTCGACCGGCCCCTTTCCCTCGACGCGATGGCCGCTGATGTGGCGGCGCTGATCGACCACTTAGGCCTGGGGCAGGCGGACCTGGCGGGCTACTCCCTGGGCGGCGGCGTCGCGATGCACGTCGCGGCCAACCACCCGGCCAAGGTCGGCAAGCTCGTGATGGCGTCAGCCTGGCTGCGCACAGACTCGATCTACCCGGAGATGCGGGCGATGCAGGGCCAGGTGAGCGCGGCGGCCGCCGAGTTCATGGTGGACACCCCGATGTACCAGCTCTATCAGAAGGTCGCGCCACGTCCTGAGGACTTCGGACGCCTGCTGGACAAGATCGGCGACTTCATGCGGCAGGGCATCGACTTCACGGAAAAGGTCAGTTCCCTGACCGTGCCGACGATGGTGGTCGGCGCGGACGCTGACCAGGTCCCACCGACGGCGTTCATGGAAATCTTCGGGCTGCTCGACGGCGGCAAGCGAGACGGCGGCTGGACCGGCGAAGGCCGCCCGGCGGGCGGACACGCCCTGGCCATCCTGCCCGGCGTCACGCACTACTCGATCTTCAGCTCGCCCTTGTTCGCCGCGGTCATCCTCGACTTCCTCGACCGCTGACCCCGCTCACGTTCCACCCGCTGGCGGACGGGCCCGGCGGTCGGGGCCGCGAATCGACTGACCACGTCCGTGATCAGGCGCCCGCGGCGGCGCGGGGTGCTGCGCCGCCGCGAACGCGATGCCGTTCTGTCAGGTCAGGTCAGATGCGGCCGGCCATCTTCTCGATCTGGTCGAGGACGAGCTGGGGCCGGTCGACGGGAATGTCGTGGGAGCTGCCCTCGGCGGTGACGAGCTCGCGGTCGGGTCCGGCCTTCGCGAAGGTGGCGGCCGCGTCGCGCCAGCGCTGGACGTCTTCCGGGGAGCCGTCGAAAGGCGTCTTCGTGGAGACGATGACGATCGCCGGCACCGTGTTCGGCCACGTGGCCTGGTGGTACTCGTGATGGGCGGGGCCGAAGTTGGCTGCCGTCGCGATGAGCTGTCGGTTCTCCTTTGTAGAAGGCTGCTTCTTCGCTTCCTCGACCTGTGGACCGGTGGCGGCCACGAGGCGGGCGATCTCCTGATCGGTGAAGAACGGCGGCAGGTTCGCGTCGACGAGCACCGCGCCGGAGACCAACTGTGGGTTCGCTCGCGCGAAGTACGTGGCGACCTCGCCCGCCTGCGAGTGCGAGACGAGGAGCACCTTCTGCGTCACGCCGAGCTGGCGTAGGCCGGCCTCCAGGTCGGAGACGGCGGAGTGGACGTTCCACGGGCCGGGTAGCTCGTCGCTGTTGCCCAGACCCGCACGGTCGTACGTGATGATCATGGATCCGGTGTCTTGCGACAGTTTCGGGGCCAGGCGCTGCCAATAGGAGGAGTCCTCGCCGCCGCCGGCGTCCAGGACGATCGCGGGCAGGTGTCCAGGGGTGACGTGGAAGGCCAGCCGACGTCCGTCGACGTTGACCATCTTCAGGGTCGAAGCCGCCGGGCTGGCTGGGGCCGAGGCACTGGGCGGAGCCTGCGGGCCGGGGGCGGACGGCGGTGAGTTGCCGCACGCGGTCAACCCGGCTACGAGCGCTGCGGGCAGGACCAACGCCAGGGCGATGGAGCGACGCCGAGACCTTAGTTTCGCGGTCATGGAACTTCCTTGGAATCTCGGCAAGGCCCAGGGCAACCTCGCTGCGCCCGGCTTTGCCTGCGGTGCGGAACGAGATCAATCCTGGGCTTCGCCGGCGTCCGGCACGATCCTGCTGACCGCAGCTTTTGAACGATGGAGAGCAGCAACACCACTCGGGGGTTGTCCCTACCTACCCTGGCTTCGTCACTTCAGGGCCACCGTCACCCCGCCGGAGAATGGCGAGTCGTGTAGCTCGACCGTGGTGAGCTTCGTTCCCTTTGGTACGTCGAAGACCAGCGTTCCCTTGAGTTGGTTGCCTGGGTTGATGTCCTGGAGGAACACGTCGGTGCCGTCGTTGGCGTACAGGCCCGCCGCGCCGTCGTGGGAGAACTCCGTGCCGTCGCCGTCGAACGCCTTCTGCGACGAGCCGTCGAACATCTGCGACTTGTTGCCGATGTTGCGGACGGACAGGTCGACGAGGCAGTACACGCCCAGGGCGTCTTCGCCGATCATGCTGTTGCCGACGCGGGTCGTACCGCAGGCGACTTTGGAGACCTTGAACTCGAACTTGCCGTCACGGGCGGCCTCGTTGAGCCCCGGCGTCGACACCTTCGGCGGCGCCTCGTCCACGGTGCCGCCGGCAGCGGTCACGGTGTCGGTCGTCGGGTCGTCGCCGCCGGCGTTCAGGGCGGCTATGCCGACTCCGCCGCAGCAGAGCAGGAGGACCACGAACCCGCCGACGATCCACGGCGTCTTCGAACGCTTCTTTGCCGGCGGCGGGCCGAAATGCGGGACACCGCCGGGCGGCGGGAAGCCAGGCGGCGGGAAACTGGGCGGCGGGGGCTGGTAGGTCATGGCGGGGCTCCGTGTTCGGGACCGAGAGCGGCGGGATCGACGCGGCCGGGCGTCTCGATCCCGCGGGCGCCCGGCCGCAGAACCAGGTAACCGGACGAAACGCCCGAGAAAGCAAGAAGACACAGAAATCGGGAGTACGGCGGCCCGGGCCGTCCAGGCGGACTACCTCGATAGAGATCGTGAGACACCGTGGTGAAGCCAGGGTGAAACCGGGTCGCCGCAGTCTTCCTCTCAGGCGTGGCCGATCGGGCCGCGGTAACGGGAGGACTGGCATGACACGCGTGCCATCAGGGGCGGCGGTCGAGGTGACCGGGCTGCGTAAGGCGTTCGGCGACAAGGTGGTGCTGGACGGGGTCGATCTCGAGGTCGCCAGCGGCACCGTCTTCGCCCTGCTCGGGCCCAACGGGGCCGGCAAGACCACCGCTGTGCGGATCTTGTCGACGTTGATCCGTGCCGACGGTGGTCAGGCTCGCGTCGCCGGGCACGACCTGGTCAAGGAAGCCGACGAGGTACGGGGAGCGATCGGCGTCACCGGGCAGTTCTCGGCCGTCGACGACCTGCTCACCGGCGAGGAGAACCTGGTCCTCATGGCGGACCTGCACCACCTCGGCCGGGCCGAGGGCCGTCGCCGCACCGCCGAGCTGCTCGACCGCTTCGACCTCACCGACGCGGCCCGGAAGGTGGTGTCGACCTACTCCGGCGGCATGCGGCGCCGGCTCGACCTGGCGATGACCCTCGTCGGCGACCCACAGGTGATCTTCCTCGACGAGCCGACCACCGGCCTGGACCCCCGCAGCCGCCGCACCATGTGGGAGACGATCCGCAGCCTGGTGGCGAGCGGTGTCACGATCTTCCTCACCACCCAGTACCTGGACGAGGCGGACGAGCTCGCCGATCGCATCGCCGTGCTCGACCAGGGCAAGGTCGTCGCCGTCGGCACCGCGGAGGAGCTGAAGCGAGGGCTGCCCGGTGGCCACGTCCGGCTGCGGTTCGCCGACCTCACCCAGGTCAGCGCAGCCGCGGGCCTCTTCCAAGACGCGACCAGGGACGACGACGCACTCACTCTGGAAGTGCCCAGCGACGGCGGTGTACGCGCGCTGCGGAACTTGCTGGACCAGCTCGAACGAGAAGGCATCGAGGTCGAGGACCTCTCCGTACACACGCCGGATCTTGACGATGTGTTCTTCGCCCTCACCGGGCACCCGACGGCGGAGAAGGAGGCGGTCCGATGAGCGACGCGATGACGATGGTGCGGCGGAACGTCCGGCATACGCGCCGGAACCCCGTCGTGGTGATCATGACCATCGCGCTGCCGGTGTTCATGCTTCTGTTGTTCGTCGGGATCTTCGGCGGCGCGCTCAACATCGGGCTGGGAGCGGCCGTCCAGGGTGACGACTACATCGACTACCTGGTGCCCGGCATTCTGCTGATGGCCGTCGGGTACGGGGCCAGCCAGACCGCCATGGCCGTCAACCAGGACGTGACCTCCGGCATCATCTCCCGGTTCCGCACGATGCGGATCTCCCGCACGTCGGTGCTCACCGGGCACGTGATCGTGTCCACCGCCCGCACCTTGGTGAGCTCCGTGCTGGTCGTCGGTGTCGCCGTGCTGCTGGGTTACCGCCCCGACGCCGGCGTGAGCGAATGGCTGGCCGCGGTCGGGCTCGTCGCCTTGTTCACGCTCGCCCTGACCTGGCTCGCGGTGGCCGTCGGCCTGGCCGCCAAGTCGCCCGAGGGCACGACGCCGTTCCTGTTCGCGGTCCAGCTTCTGCCGTTCGTCAGCAGTGCGTTCGTGCCGCCGGATTCGATGTCCGGGGCCGTGCGGTGGTTCGCCACCCACCAGCCGTTCACGCCGATCATCGACGCGATGCGCGCTCTGCTGCTCGGCACGCCCGTCGACAACCACGGCATCGTCGCCGTGCTCTGGTGCGTCGGGCTCACGGTGGCCGGCTACGGCTGGGCGCGGCTGCTGTTCCGCCGGGATCCGGTGACCTGAGCCAGCGCCTCCGACTTCAGGTCCGCAGAGCCCAGGCCGGCGTACGACGAGACCGCCTCGTCGTACGCCGGCCCGTCAGCTTGTCGCCCGATGGACGCGACCAGTTCCGGGGTCAGGTCCGGCCGCAGCCCGCGGACCATGCCGAACCGGGAAGCCAGAGCGATCAGCCGCGCCGCCTCGGGGCCGGACGAGGCCACCGCCATGGCCGTCAGCAGCGTCCCGCACACCGGCAACATGATCGGTGGCGCGGTCGGCAGCAACCCGGACAGCATCTCCGGCAGTGCGTCCACAATGTCCTGGACCTCGCCGAGGCGGCCGTAGTGCGCGTGTACGAGTACCGCGCCGGCCTCGACCTCGAAGGGCCACAGACCGAACTCCGTGCCGAAACTGGCGGGGTCGGCCGGGCCCGCCGCCTGCCGCCATAGGCGCAGGCCGCCGTCGATGTCACCGCGGCCCAACTGGATCTGCGCCCGGGCGCACAGCTCGAAGCGTGCGGCGTCGACCGGGTCGTCGCCGCGATCCTGGGTAGCCGCAACGAGCTCGCGTTCGGCCTCGTCCCATGCGCCGCGCTGGAGATTGGCCTGCGCCAGCGCCCACCGGCCGCGGGTCATCGTGGACCAGCCCAGCCGCTCGGCCGTTTCCAACGCTGCCGAGATGTGCAGATAGGCCGCCTCGCCCGGCTCGACCATCAGGCACAGTTCGCCGACCCGGCTGTGGGCCAGCGCCCGGATCATCTCCATGTCGTCGGCCTGGAGGTGGGCAAGCATCCGCCGGGCCGCCGCCAGCGCCAACTCCGGCTCGTTGGCCTGCTCCCACCGGTAGCTGAGCACGTAGTTGGCCATGGCCGCCAGCAGTGGTGAGTCGGCCCCGGCCAGTGCCTCCAACGCCGCCGTGTCACGGGCCCGCAGCGCTAGGTCGATGGCCCGGATCGGGTTGTCCGGCGGTGGGGCCGGCAGCCGCCGCAGGACGGCCAGGGCGCGCAGCGGGCTCGCGTCCGGCATCACGAACCCGATCATCGCGTTCAGCACGGCGGCCATCCGGGTCGCCTCGACGAGGTCGGGGCCAGGCCGGAAGTGGGACAGCACCCAGGTCGTGTCCCTGGTCAGCGCGACGAGGCGGGTGAAGTTGGACTCGGTGACCCAGAGGCTCCCGAGCCACGCCGCGGTCGCCGTGACGCTCGCGCCGTCCTGCCGGTCGAGCCCGTGGCGCAGGGCCTGGAGCAGGTTGTCCTGTTCGCTGCGCACGTTGTCCACATCGGGCAGACCGAGCGCGTCGGGTGCCCACCACACGTCGGCGTCGCCGGCCCAGCCGAGGAAACGGTCGACGGCCGCGGCGGTCTCGCCGGCCTCCTCCCGGCGGGCGCTGCTGAACTCGCGCACGGTCTCCAGCATCCGGAAGCGGGTGCCGGACGCCCCCTCGGTAAGCCGGAGCAACGACTGGTCGACAAGTTGTTCCAGGACGGAGTCCGAGCCCAGCACGTGCCGGGCCGCGGCAGCGGTGAAGCCACCCGGGAACACCGACAGCGTGCGCATCGCCGCCTGGGCCGAGGGCGCGAGCAGGTGCCAGCTCCAGTCGATGACGGCGTGCAGCGTGCGGTGCCGGTCCGGGGCGTCCCTGGTGCCGCCGCGCAACAGCTCGAAGCGGTCGTCCAACCGCCGGGCGATCTCGGTCACGGACATCACGCGTACGCGGGCCGCCGCGAGCTCGACCGCCAGCGGGAGCCCGTCGAGCCGGGTGCACAGCTCGGCCACCACCGCCGGCGGCAGGTCGACGTCGGGCCGCGTCGCCCGCGCGCGCTGGCCGAACAGCTCGACCATGGTGGGGAGGTCCAGCGACGGCAGCGCGTACACCGACTCGGCCGCCAGGCGCAGCGGCGCCCGGCTGGTGGTCAGCACCCGCACGTCCCGGCTCGTCGACACCAGTGCGCGCACCAGTTCGGCGACGCCGTTCACCACGTGCTCGCAGTTGTCCAGCACCAGCAGCGCGGCGCCGGGTCCGAGAGCGTCGAGAATCGCGTGTGCCGAACCCGCCGGCCGCGCCCCCAGTGCCGAGCCCACCTCGCCGGCCACGTCCGCGTCGGCCGCCACACCCGCGAGCCCGACGACGTGCACCGTCCGCTGCTCCGCCTGCCGGGCGACGGCATTGGCGAGCCGGGTCTTGCCGAGTCCGCCGGCCCCGACGATCGAGACCACCCTGGAGGTACGCAGCAGGTCGGCCACGGCGGCGACGTCCTTGTCCCGGCCGAGCATCGGGTTGGGCTCCTCCGACACGCCCTGCCGGACGGTCGGCGCGTCGCTGGCGAGCAGGCCCTGGTAGACGTCCCGCAGCGCCGGCCCGGGGTCGCTGCCCAGCTCCGCACGCAGTGCGCGCCGGTACGCGTCGTACCGGATTAGGGCTTCCGGGACCGCTTCGCAGCGCAGCAGCTCGGCCAGCACCTCCTCGTCGCGCGGGTGCGCGGCGGCCAGCTCCCGGAGCGGCTCGACGGCCTCGGCGGGTCGACCCAGCCGGGCCAGCGCGAGCGCGCGAGCCCGCCCCAGCGCGTGGAGAACGGGCACCCGGGCGGCACGCAGGGCGGCCAGCGGGTCGTCTCCCGGGTCGGCGGTCACGCCGGCACAGAGCGCGATGCCGGCCTCGGCTTCCCGGAGCGCGCCGGCATGCTCCCCCGCGCGGGCCGCCCGCTCGCTCGCCTCCGCGTGCAGCCGCACGGCCGACGCGTCGATCTGGTCCGGGCTCAGCGTGAGGCGGTAGCCCGTGGGTGTGGACGCGATGAGCTCAGGCCCGAGCCGCGCCCGCAGCCGGGACACCAGGATCTGCAGGGCCTTGGCCGGGTGGTCGGGGCGCTTCTGCGGCCACAGGTCCTCGACGAGCCGGTTGGTGCTGCTGCCCGTGCGCGGTGAGTCGGCCAGGAGGGCGAGCAGGCTCCGGGGGCCAGAACCGGTGATCTCCTGCCCCCGGTAGGCCACCCGCGGCAGCAGGACCAGCTCGACCGTCACTCACGAGAGTCTAGCCAGGGTGCGGCGTGCGCCTCAGGCCGCGAAACCGTCGATGGCCGCGCTGAGGTCGTCGCCGGTCAGGGGCCGCTGGAGGTCGCTGAGCAGGCGGGCCAGGGCGGGCAGCGCCCGCTCGTCATCGGCCAGGACGACGGCCACGAAGTCCTGGTCCGGGACCATCAGCATGGCCGCTCGGTAACCCGGCAGACGGCCGTTGACGAAAAGCTGGCCCGAGGGACCGAGCGCCCAGCCCAGGCCGTACGCCATCGGGTCGTCCGGAGCCGTCCGTGGTCGCCGGGTCTCCGCCAGCAGGGTCGGGTGGCCGATGACTCGCTCGCCGAAGGTCAGCAGGTCCGGGACACGCGACCACAGACCCCCGCTGGGGCGGCGGCCGCGGGGGTAGTCGGTCGCGCCGTCCCGGCTGATGACCGGCCCGCGCGAGGACGGGTCGAAACCGGTGCCGTCGAGCTGCCAGGGCCGCAGCAGGTTCATGAGCAGGGCCAGCTCGTACGACGTGCCGGTCACGGCCTCCAGCAGCGTGCCGGCCAGGAAGTAGTTGCCGTTGTTATAGGACCAGCGCTCCCCGGGGCGGCGCTCGCTGCCGGCGCGGACCACGAGCCGGGCGGCCTCCTGGAGCGCGAAGGTGCCGTCGCCCAGGCCGGCCACGGCCGACGCGTCCACGGACTCGCGTAGTCCGGACACCTGCCCGAGGATCTGCTCGACGGTGAGGCTCCGATCGGCCCGCCAGTCGCGCGCGAGGGCGGGAAGCAGGTCGATGGCCGGCGTGTGGAGCGCGATGCCCCGCTCGATCAGGGCCAGCCCCAGCACGGCGGACGTGAACGTCTTGGTCAACGACGCGATCCGGAAGCAGGCGTCCACCTCCGCGTCGCGGGCGGCCACGCTTCTCGTGCCGCCCGCGGAAACACCGACCACAATGGAGGGTACGTCGCGGAGGTCAGCGCGCCGCGCGAGCGCGTCCTGGAGATTCACTCAATGGATCTTGCCCTACGCCCGTGGACGCCGTCGACACGAGCCCGGCCAGGACACCGCCGATCACCAGCAGGCCGCCGAGTACGTCGGTGGGACGCACCGGCTCGTCCAGGAGCAGGGCGGCGCTGGCGATGCCGAACAGCGGCACCAGCATCGCGAACGGCGCGATGGTGGAGGCGCCGTACCGGCTGATCAGGTGTCCCCAGGCGGCGAAGCCGCCCAGAGTGGCCGCGCCGGCGACGAACAGCACGGCGAAGACGGCGCTCGGTGTAACCTCCCGCAGTGCTTCGAGGTCCTTGGCGGGCCCGTCGACCAGGAGGGAGAGCAGGATCAGCCAGGGCGACGCGAGCGCGCTGACCCAGACCATGAAGCGCAGCATGTCCGTGGCACCGGCCTTCCTCGTGGCCACATTGGACAGACCCCAGGCGGCGGCAGCGGCTATCACCAACGCGAAGGCGCCGCCGGGCAGGTCGTCCCCGACGCCGACGGCCACGACCACCACGCCGACGGCGGCGACCGCCAGGCCGGCGATCCGGCGTCGCCCGGGTCGCTCCTTGAGCAGGAACACGGCCAGCAGGACCGTGAAGATCGCCTGGCTCTGGAGGACGAGCGAGGAGAGGCCGGCCGGCATCCCCGCCGCCATGCCGGCGAACAGCAGCGAGAACTTGGCGACGCCGAGGGCCAGGGCGACGGCGAGGATCCAGCGCCACGGCACCCGGGGCCGGCCGACGAAGAAGACCGCCGGCACCGCCGCGAGGGTGAACCGCAGGGCGTTGAACAGCAGCGGCGGGAAGTGGTCGAGCCCGACCCGGATGACGACGAAGTTGACACCCCAGAGGGCGGCCACCCCGACGGCGAGGGCGATGTCGCGTGGTTTCACGACGTTATCGTCTTTGCTGCGGATGGTTTAGCACCAGCGATGCTTTCTTCATCGTCCAGGTAGTCTCGCTACATGATCGAGGTCGGTCGGCTGCGTGCGCTCGACGCCGTGGCCAGCTATGGGACAGTTCTCGCGGCCAGCGCGGCACTGCACTGCACGCCGTCCGCGGTGTCGCAGCAGCTCGGCAAACTGGAGCGGGAGACCGGCGCCACACTGGTCGAGAAGGACGGCCGGCGGATCCGGCTGACTGAGGCGGGCCGGGTCCTCGCCACCCACGCCGCCAAGGTGCTGGCCGCGCTCGACGAGGCCGAGGCGGCGCTGGCCGCGCAACGGGACACCGTCACCGGGCGGGTGACGATCGCGGCGTTCGCCACCGCGTGCCGCGGGCTGCTGCCCCACGCGCTGCACCGGTTGGCCGCCGACCACCCGGACCTGCGTACGGGCCTGGTCGAGGGCGACCCGCACCACGCGCTCGACCTGCTCCAGCGCGGCCACGTCGACCTGGCCGTGCTCGACGACTGGCCCGAGGCCGCGCTGACCTGGCCCGCCGGAATCGCGACCGAGGAGCTTGGCCTCGACGTCGCCGACCTGGTCGTCCCGACGGGCCACCGCCTGGCGTCCACGGCCGGACCGGTGCGCCGGGACCAACTCTTCGGCGAGCGGTGGATCGCGGCTCCGCCGGGCGCGATCTGCTACGAGTGGCTGATGCGGGTGCTGCCCGGCGTCGAGCCGGACTTCCTCGTCGGCGAGTTCGAGACCCAACTGACCCTGGTCGCGTCGGGCCTCGGCGTGGCGATGCTGCCCCGGCTGGCCCGACCGACGCTGCCGGCCGGAGTGGTCACGTTGGCCGTCGCGCCCCGGCCGACCCGGCGGGTGACGGTCGCGTGGCGGGCCGCCTCGGCCGCGCGCCCGGCCCTCCAGGAGACGGTGGCGGCGCTGCGCGAATCATGGGCACGATCGTACGGGTAGGCTCGTACCATGACGACGATGCCGCAGCCCAGCCGGGAGCAGTTGGACATCTCGCGCGTCCTCGAGGCGCTGTCGAATCCGATCCGGCAGCGCGTCGTCGCCCAGCTCGCGACGACGACCGACTTCAGGTTCACCTGCGGCGAGCTCCTGCCGGACCTGCCCAAGTCGACGGCGACCCACCACTGGCGGATGCTGCGCGACAGCGGCGTGGTCGGCGTGGAGCGCAACGGGCGCGAGTTCCGGGCCGGCCTGCGCCGCGATGACCTCGACGCCCGCTTCCCGGGCCTGCTGGACGCGGTCCTCGCGGCGGTTGCCCCGCTCACAGTCGGTTGAGCTGAGTTCGAGGGTACGCGTACGTTCGTACCGTGCCTGCTCATGAAAAGCGCGACACGCGCCTGATCCTTCCCGTGCTGCTCCTGGGCGTCGTGTCGTACGCGCTGATCCAGTCGCTCATCGCCCCCGTCCTGCCGGTGATCCAGCAGGACCTGGGCACGACGCAGAGCACGGTCACCTGGGTGCTCACCGCCAACCTGCTCTCCGCGTCGATCTTCACGCCGATCCTGGGCCGCCTCGGCGACCGGGCCGGCAAGGACAAGGTGCTGCTCGTCGCCCTGATCGCCCTGGCCGCCGGCGCCCTGATCTCGGCCGTCGCACCGAACATCTTTGTGATGCTGGTAGGCCGCGCCCTCTCGGGAGTCGGCGGCGGTGTGCTGCCGTTGGCGTTCGGCATCGTCCGCGACGAGCTGCCGCGCGAACGGGTCGCCCCCGCCGTCGGCCTGATCGCC
This sequence comes from Asanoa ishikariensis, assembly GCF_900107455.1. Taxonomy (GTDB): domain Bacteria; phylum Actinomycetota; class Actinomycetes; order Mycobacteriales; family Micromonosporaceae; genus Asanoa; species Asanoa ishikariensis. Next base: position 258,064 of record NZ_FNQB01000003.1, read on the forward strand.
GCGCTGCTCGCGATCGGCGCCGGCCTCGGCATCGTCCTGGCCGGTCCGATCGTCGACCTCCTCGGCTACCGCGCCCTGTTCTGGCTGCCCGCGATCGCGGTCGTGATCGCCGCGGTCACCACCTACTTCCGCATCCCCGCCTCACAGTCGCGCGCACCCGGCCGGTTCAGTTGGACCGCCTCGGCGCTGCTGGCGCTCTGGCTGGTCAGCCTTTTGGTCGCGCTGACCGAGGCGGCATCGTGGGGTTGGGGTTCTTTGCGAGTGCTGGGCCTGCTCGCGGCCGCCGTCGTGCTCCTCGTGACCTGGGTCGTCCTGGAGACCCGCTCGGCGAGCCCGCTCATCGACATGCGGATGATGCGCGCCCCCGCGGTCTGGACCACCAACCTGGTGGCGCTGCTGTTCGGCATCGGCATGTACGGCCTGATGGGCTTCCTGCCGGCGTTCATGCAGACTTCTCCGTCTCTTGGCTACGGCTTCGGCGCCAGCGTCACCCGGGCGGGCCTGCTGATGCTGCCGCTGAGCGTGACGATGTTCGTCTCGGGCCTGGCCGCACCGCGCCTGACCCACCGCTACGGCGCCAAGGGCGTACTCGTCGGCGGCACGGTCTTCGCGGTCGGCTCGTTCGCCCTCCTCACCCTGGCCCACGGCCAGCAATGGCAGATCCTCGTGTCGATGGCCCTCCTCGGCATCGGCTTCGGAGCGGCCTTCGCGACGATGTCCAACGTGATCGTGGCCGCGGTACCCGCGCACCAGACCGGCGCCGCGAACGGCATGAACGCGAACATCCGCAGCATCGGCGGCGCGATGGGCGCGGCCGTGATGGCGAGCATCGTCGGTGCGCACGTGCTGCCGAGCGGCCTGCCCACGGAACGCGGCTACAGCATCGGGTTCGCGGTGCTGGGCCTGGCCTGCGTCGGCGCCGCCCTGGCCGCGCTCCTGGTGCCACGCAACCACCAGCACGTAGCGGCTCTCCCTCTCAGAGACGAGGAGTCGTACGCGGAGGCGGCCGTGGTCGGTGTCCCGGGTCTGGCCCGCTGACCGTCGTGCTGCCATCGTCTTCTCATGACGGCGATCGTGGGGCTGGTGGAGTCAGATTCGGTCTACATCGGAGGTGACAGTGCCGGGGTCTCCGGCATGAGCCTGACGGTGCGGGCCGACGCCAAAGTGTTCCGCAAGAAGCGCTACCTGTTCGGCTTCACGACCTCGTTCCGGATGGGCCAACTCATCCGCTACTCGTTGACCCTCCCCAAGCCGACCGGCGACCTGGACGCCTTCATGTCGACAACCTTCATCGACGCACTGCGTGACTGCCTCAAGACGGGCGGCTGGGCGGCCAAGGAGAACGAGCGCGAGGAGGGTGGCACGTTCCTGGTGGCCGTGCGAGGGTCACTGTTCGCGATCCACGACGACTACCAGGTGGCCAAGGCCGCGGACGGGTTCGCCGCCGTAGGGTCTGGGGAACAGATCGCCTTGGGCGCGTTGTACGCGACGGCGGACGCGGGGCTGTCACCACGACGGCGGGTGATGAGCGCCCTGGCCGCGGCTGAACGGTACAGCGCGGGCGTACGCGGCCCGTTCATCTGCCTCAAGAGTCGATGATCGTCAAGTCGCTCTGGACGACCGACCACGGTCCTGATCCGTGGCTGCGGGAGCGCTTCGCCGCTGACCACCCGTCCGTGGTGACGAGAGCGACGGTCGAGGAGTGGACGTCCTCGTCACGCTGGTGGACGAGCACGAGGACTTCGACTGCGACCGCGGCGACCTCCATGACGAGCGTTGCCCGAGCCCGGCCTGCCGCCGCCGCCACCTGTGTTGCGTCGAGGGTGGCCAGTTAGCGGGCGCGAGAACCGGATCGAGGATTCACCTCGATGCCCGGGGTCGGCCGGCGTCGAGGCGAATCCGCGTCGATAGAACCGTACAGAGACATTTCTACTTCGGACAGGGGAATGTCGACTGGCGCACCCGGGTGATATGCGAACGAAGACCATCCGTTCCTGCGGCGCGTCTCGATGGCGATTGCTTCCATCATGGGCAGCGAGCGTCTGAGTCCGGCATCGGCTGGGCGGCATGCGTTGAGCAGTGTCGCAAGCGCCGTCACATCTCTCCTTCGGGGCATCGTTCGAACTAACGCCATCCGCCACCCGGAAATGATCACGTCGCCTTCTTGGCAATGAAGCACACGCCTGCCGGGAAAGACAAGAACGCGGCGGGCCAGAACGGTCTCGGGCAAACAGCCGACTGTAGCGATCAATATCTCCGTGTACGGTCGAGGATCGTGACCCTGGGGGAGCGGTGGTGGACCAAGCCGCCGCTCGGCCAGGTCAGCTATCTGGCCGACGTCGACCCCGCGCTTCTCAGTCTGGGGTTCGATCCATTGCCGGCCGGTGCTCCGGCCATCATCAGGTTTCGGCCGGCGCCAGGGCAGCGGGTCGGGCAGTACGTCAACGCCTTCCTCGACGCCTTGGACCGGGCCGTGTTGGAGCTCTTTCCGCGCTGGTTGCCAGGTGCCGAACACTTGGACGGGCCGACCAAACTGGGCATCGCCGCTGTTCGCGCCCTTGCGGCCGGGGTTGCCGCTCGCTCGGATCACTTCGGGCCTTTCCTCGCCGCCACCGCCGAACGTGCCCTGCGCGACGATCTGGCTGCCGGGCGGTCACGGTTTCCCGCCGAAGTTCGGGCTCGAGGCCTGGCCCTTATCGTTGCCGATGTCTACGGCCGGGAGTCCGTGGCGCTGCACACCGACGTTCCGAATGGTCTGACGCCGGACGGCGAGCGCGCCCTGGCCGCTGCGGCGGAGTGGCTCGCCCAGCACGGTCGGTTCACGGTGTGGTTGACCGGCACACCTCTTCGGAGCGTGGACCGCATCCCTTCCGTCCGGATCACGTTGCCGGTCTATTTGACCCGGCTCGCCGCTGAGGCCGGTCCGCGGCCGGGTCCTGTCGCTGCAGCCGGGCCGGGTCCCGTCGCTGCTGCTCCGCCGGTGCTGACCTACCCGCCGTTGTCCGGCCAGCCGCGCGCGGACAGTGCTGCCGAGCAGGCACTGGAGCGTGCCCTCGCGCCACACGAGTGGGCGCGAGGCCGCCGCTGGAACGAGGTGCTGGATTGGCACCTCCTCGGTAAGGAATACCGACTTGACCTCTTCTGGCCGACGGACGGTTTGGTGGTGGAGGTCGACGGCGACGACCATCGGGAACGTTTGAAATACGCTTCCGACCGCCAACGCGACGCCCGGCTGCAACTGCTCGGCAAAGACGTTTTGCGCTTCACCAACGACCAGGTCCTGACCGATCCCGCGGCCACGGCCTACGTCATCAGGGATCTTCTGCTGCTTCGCCGCCGTCCTCTTCGACAGAAATGAGCTTCCATGCCCTCCGATGACCTCTCGGCCCTGACCCCGACCCAGATCAAGGCGCTGAAGGCCCTCTTGACCGAGGGGCGCGAGGTCGACAACAAGGAGTTGGAGAGCCGTTTCGGCATTTCTCTCACCGGCGCCAACAGTAGGAAATTGGAGGAGCTCGGGCTGGTGGAGGCCACTCGTTCGAGCCGGCCGTTTTCCCACAAGCTCACGTCGAAGGGCCAGGCGGTGGCCCTGCAACTGAACGACCCAGAGCCGCCACGGGCGTCGAAGCCTGACGTCCCGAAGTACGACTCCGCCATACCGAAGCTCTCGCCGAACCAGATTCTTGTTCTGGTGGTGCTGATGTCCGAGGCTCGCGAGCTGAACAACAACGAGCTGAAGGAACTCGCCGGATTCCCGCTCTCCGGCACCGACAACAAGAAGCTGGAACAAACGCTCGGCCTCGTGGAGACCGACCGGTCGCACGCGCCCTACTCCCACCAGCTGACCGACAAGGGCTGGTCGCAGGTTCGGAGTCTGCACCTGATGGAACCGCCGAAGGAGTCGAGGTCGGCGACTCGGACTCTGTTGACCCTGCTCGGCAACATCAACCGGTCGCTGGGACAGTTGCAGACCACCCACGGCGTCAAGCTCAGCCACGGCGAGTTCTTCCGGCGACAGCCGGCTCCGGCTGAGGGCGGCGCTGCCGAGGTCGTGGACGCCGAATCGGTGGTTCGGAAGGCGTACGCGCTGCTGGCTGGACAACCCGGCGAGTGGGTCGGCCTTGCCGATCTGCGCGATCAGTTGCCCGGCTTGTCGCGCGCCGACGTGGACGGGGCGCTGCTGGCTCTGCTCGACCAGGACGGCGTACGGATCATTCCCGTTGCCAACACCAAGGCGCTCACCGCGCGTGACCGGGCCGCTGCCATCGATATCGGCGGCGAGGCCAACCACGTTCTGTCGATCGGCCACCCGTGATACCGGCCGCCGAACGGTCCGCACTGGAGGCACTCCACTTCAACCCGGCGCCAACTCCGGAGGACATCTGGCGGCCGTCGCCGTACGACGTGCCGGAGCTCCACGAGCGGGCGGTCAAGGAGATTCTCAGCGGCGTCGGCAAAGCCCGGCGCGACGACACCGTGACCCCGCTGGGCGTCGCACTGCAAGGGCGGGCCGGCTCGGGGAAGACCCATCTGCTGGGTGCGGTACGCGAGACGATCCAGCGCGCTGACGGCGGCGGCTACTTCTTCCTCGTGAGCATGATCAACGGGCGTACGTTCTGGGAGAGCACGGTCCAAGGCATCATCGGCGGGCTCGCCCGCGAGACGCTCGGCCTGGGCACGCAACTCAAGACGTTCCTGCGTCGTCTCACGCCGTATCTGGGCATCCGGCCGGAGGTCCGCGACGCGGTCGTTGGCAACGCCCCGCTCACCCGTGAACACATGGATGCCTTCATCGCCGGGCTGCGCCGGTTCGACAAAGCCGTCGGTCTCGAGTGCCAGGACACCGCTCGCGCGCTGGTCCTCTACGGATCGCTCGACTTCGACCAACAGGATGTCGGCCTGGCCCACCTCATCTCCGAACCGGCCGAGCCGACGGACCGTGCGGAATGGGGCTTCACCCCGCACGTCCGGAAGCCGCAAGAAGTCGTCCGCGACATCTCCCGGCTCATCGCGTTGACGCTGAGCCCCAGCGTGATCGCGATCGACCAGCTCGACACGCTGTTCGCGCAGAGCGCCATCTCGCTGACCAGCCGGGATGAGGTCTTGGAGTTCGGCCAGGCGGCGGCCGTCGGCCTCGTCGCCGATGGACTACTGACCCTGCGCGACGTCACGCAGCGCACCGTGGTGGTGATGTCGTGCCTGCCGGACACCTGGGAGTTGCTGAAGCGCAGTGCTCCCGGGCCGGTCATCGATCGCTTCCGGGAGACGCTGCTGCCCGACCGGATCAACAGCGCCGAGATTGCCCGCATGATCGTGGAGAAGCGGTTCGCCGACGTCTACGGTGCGCACCACCTCTCGGCGGACTACCCGAGCTGGCCGATCCTTCCGGCAGCGTTCGACGAAGCCCGCCGGTTCACCCCGAGGATCCTTCTCCGTCGGGTCGACCAACACCTGCGCCGCTGCCTCGACAACGATGAAATCACCGAGTTGCAACGGTTTTCCGAACAGTCGTACACGTCCAAGGAGGACAAGGAGCGGGAACGGGGCATCGAGGACGGGTCTGCGCTCGAAGAGTTGGACGCCATGTTCCAGCGGCTCTTGCAGGACGCGGACGTACGCGTCGCCCTTCACAAGCACGGCGAGGACGTCGCGATGCCGCCGCTGCTCTCGGCGGGCTTGCGTGCGTGGATCGACGAGCGGTCGCCCACCGGCGCCGTCTACAAGCAGGACGCGCCACCGAGCGCCAAGCCGGACCTGCACGCGCGTCTCGTCGAAGTGCTCGACGAGGCGACGGAAAACGAGGCGCACTGGGGCTTTCGTGCAATCGCCCACGACAATGCGCGTGCGGTCATCACCCGGATCAAGAACGCCTGCACGGCGACCGGCCTGGACCGGGCGATTCCACAGCGCCGGCTGGTGCTATTGCGACGGGGCGACTGGCCAAGCGGTACGCGCACCGTGGAGACCGTGAACAGGTTCTTGCAGGACGGTGGCGTGTGGCACAGGATCAGCGACTCTGACCTCAAGGTGTTCGACGCGTTGCGGCGCATGCAGACGGTTCCGCACGCCTCGTTCGGCGAGTGGCTGGTCTCCCGGAACCCAGCCAGCAACACGCGCCTGTTCCAGGAGCTGTTCGGCGAACCTGCCGCGCCGCTGGCACCTGACGCGGTGCCTTTGCCGTCCCCCGAGACCGACGCAGCTCAACGGCCGTCGCCCGTCTCAGCGGCGTCGAGTCCAGCCCCACCGAAAGGGGGCGGTCGCTCGATCCTGCTCGGGCAGGTGATGCGGGAAGAGACCGCGTTCGCCGTGGACCTGGAGTCCCTGCGGCGGCATACTGTCATCTTTGCGGGCTCTGGCTCCGGCAAGACCGTGCTCATCCGGCGCCTGGTCGAGGAGTGCGCTCGGCAGGGTGTTTCGGCGATCGTGCTCGACCCTAACAACGATCTCGCCCGGCTCGGCGACGCGTGGCCCGAGCCACCGGCTGGTTGGAGGGCCGGGGACGACCAGCACGCCCGCGATTACCTGGAGCACACCGACGTCGTCGTGTGGACGCCCGGCGTCAGCGGGGGCCGGCCGCTCAGTTTCCAGCCGTTGCCGGATTTCGCGCCCGTCCGTGATTCGCAGGACGAGTTCGACCAAGCGGTCCGGGCGGCGGTGGAGGCGCTCGCCCCGCGCGCGGGCGTCGGCGGTGCCACGAAGTCCGCCGCGCAGGGCAAAGCGGTGCTCACCGAGGCACTGCAGGCGTACGCCCGCGGCGGAACCGTCGGGCTGGAGGGCTTTACGGACTTCCTGGGCGACCTGCCTGAGGACGTAAGCCGGATGAGTAGAGCCGGCAAGCTCGCACACGACCTGTCCGAGACCCTCAAGGCCGCGATGGTGAACGACCCGTTGTTCGGCGGCAAGGGCTCGTCGGCGGATCCGGGAGTGCTGCTGACGCCGCCTCCTGGCAAGCGTGCGCGGGTTTCGGTGATCAGCTTTGTCGGGCTCATGTCCGACTTGGAGAAGCAGGGGTTCGTCAACCAGCTCCAGATGGCGCTGTTCACGTGGCTCAAGCGGCACCCGGCCGGCGACCGGCCATTGGGCGGGCTGTTCATCATGGACGAGGCGCAGACCCTGGCGCCCTCGACCGGCACGACCGCCTCCACGGCGAGCACGATCACGTTGGCATCGCAGGCCCGCAAGTACGGCCTCGGCCTGGTGTTCGCCACCCAGGCGCCGAAGGGCCTGCACAACCAGATCTCGGGCAACGCCACCACGCAGTTCTTCGGCCTGCTGAACGCCCCGGCGCAGATCGACGCGGCGCGCGAGCTGGCCCAGGCCAAGGGCGGCCGGCTGCCCGACATCGGCCTGTTGGGCAGTGGCGAGTTCTACGCGGCTGGCGAGGGATTCTCCTTCGTCAAGGTCCGCACACCGCTGTGTCTGACACACCACCCCAAGGCTCCGCTGACCCCGGAAGAGGTTCTGGAGCGTGCCCGCCGTCAGCACGACAGAAAGTGACTCGCATGCCTTCGGAACGCTCTCGTCGTGAACACATGCTCGACGGCCGCCGGGTCCGCATCGTCGACCTGATCGACGCCGGGTACCTGAAACCGGGCGACGGCCTCTACTACCACCAGCGCATCGGCGAGCCGCCGCACGAGGCGACGGTGACGGAGCGGGGTCGGCTCCGACTCCTTGACGGGCGGGAGTTCAACACGCCGTCCGCGGCCGGCGCCGCGGCCGCCGGGGTGCGCGCCGTGCCTGGATGGTCGGTTTGGCGGCGTGGCCTTCACGGGCCGACCCTGCACCAACTGCGTCAGCAGTTGCTGAAGTCCGTCGCTGACGAGGTAAGCGCGGACAGCGAGCTACCGACTCCGAAGGACGACCTGGTGCGCCGCCGGTTCACGTTCTTGGAGGACACCCATGCGAAGGCGGCTGCTGGCGAGCCCACATCCGTGACCGTGCGCGAGCTGATCACGCTCTGGGACCTGACTGACCGCGACCGCGCCGCCAGCGCTCAGGTCGAGGCCGACCTTGCCAACCACAACCTGACCACCGCACCGGACTTTCGGGCGGTCGGTCTGGACAGCACCGTGCGCCTGTTGCAGTTGCCCGAGCGCCGTGTCGAGGAGATCAGTGCCGCGCCGGATGAGGCGGAGACGAAGGTTGCGGGCGCGATCGACGAGGAGAGCGTCGACATCGGGCTGACGCTGGGCAACCTCTTGTCGGAGGACTTGAGACTCGCATGGGTTCCGCCGACCGCGTCGTTCGAAGAAGTAATCACGATGCTGCAGATCAACGACTATTCACAGGTTGCGGTCCTGGCCAACCAGTACACGCTGCACGGTGCGATCTCGTGGAAGTCGATCGCCGAGGCCAAGCACCTGAACGCCGACGCGACCATAAGCGACGCTGTGCATCCCGCCCAGGTGTTCGACTACGACCGACGCCTGCTCGACGTGCTCGCCACGCTGCAGGAGAACGAGTTCATCTTCGTCCGCGACTTTGACCGCAAGATCAGCGGAATCGTCACCGCCGCCGACGTGGTACGCAAGTACGACGACACGGCCATCCCGTTCTTCCTGATCGGCGAGGTGGACCAGGAGCTGCGCCAGTTGATCGTGAACACCTTCGACGAGGACACCGTCCGCGGCGCGTGCAATTCCGCCGGGATTGGGTTCAAGTCGTTGGAAACCATGACGGTTGGTCAGTACCAGGCCGTTCTCGCGAGTCCGGACTGCTGGCAGCAGTTGGGCTGGCCACTGCACCGGGCCCAGTTCGTCAAGAGGCTCGACGAGATCCGCCAGGTACGGAACAACGTCATGCACTTCAACCCGGATCCGCCGAAGCCCATTGACGTTGCCAAGCTGCGAAATTTCCTTCGCCTCATCCGCCGCTACCGCCGGCACTAACCGCGCGACGAAGAGCAAGGGTGGAGCGCCCCGGCACGCGCTGTCACCTGAGAGTTCAAACCGCCGGCCAGGAGCGTCGGGACGTCTCTGGTGGGGTTGGAGTTCAACGACTCGATCGGATACGAGAACCTGCTCGCGGAGTCAGCTCGGTGCCGCCTTGCGGCGCAGCTCGCGGATGACGCCGTGGCGTTTCAAGGCCCAGACCAGCCGGCGCGCGGGGCGGTGCCGCACGAGCAAGAGCGTCACCTGCCCGACCAGCGTGAGCCGGTGGCCGCGGAACTCGTCCTCCGCCACCTTCCACAGCAGCGCCCGGATCTTCGGCGACTCCAGGGCCTCCCGGGTCTCGGTCCGGACGGCGGGATCGTCCAGGGCGGACCGAACCGACGACGCCAGACCAGGGCGGTCGGCGAGGTTGTCCGAGATCGCTGTGACAAGGCTGTGCCGGATGTCGTCGGTCTCGATCAGCAGCAGCACCGCGCGGCGGATCTCGGCGGTCTCCAGCGCCGACCGTAGGAGCTCCATCGAACGGCGCCGCACCTCGTCGTCGTGGTCGTCGACCGCCAGCGCGGCGAGCAGGGACGTCACTTCGTCGAGGTCGATCAGGTGCTGCAGGCCGGCCCGGAAGTCGGGTCGTTCCCACGCGCCTAGCAGCACCTTGACCACGTTGCGATCCATGCCCTCACCTACCCGATCGACCGGCAGGCCGAAACGACGAAGGTGTCCCAGGTCCCTCAGCGAACGACGAGGTTGCCCCCGGCCAACCTGAGTTCCTGGCTCTTGGCTCCTGTCCACTCGGAGGAGAAGAGCAGCGTGTTTCCGTTCCAGAGGGTGATCGCGAACGAATCCGCAGACCCCGGCGAGCCCCGGTCGCTCACCGTCACCTGCAGGGTCAACCCGCTGGCCACCAGCGTTGAACCGGTTACGTCGTGGAGGTTGGCCTTCGCCCGAAGGTCAGCCCGAGCGACCCCGCCGGCGGAGCTGGACCCGAGCGACTCGATCGAAGTGCTCCGGATCTCGTACGTGCGGCTGCCGCTCTGGAACCGCACCGTCGCCTGGCCGGACCCGTTCTTCGGCGTGAAGTCGACCTGCGAACCAAGCCTGGCCGGATACGTGCCGGCAGACCTGAGCGGGCGGATGTTGCCGCTCCCGGTGATGGAACCCAACTTGGCGACCGTGACCAACCCCGAGTCGCCACCCACGTAGTAGCCACCCACCGAGACCGTGATGGTGTGCGAGCCCCGCGAAAGCGGCGCGCTGCACGACGCCGACCCGACCGTAGGAGCGGCGCCCACCAAACCGACCGGCGCGCTGCACAGCGTCGCCCCGCCCTCCGTGAACGTCACCGTCGCGTTGCGTACGTCGCCCGGCGTCCGGTCGGTCGCAGCCGCGAACGCCGAGCTGTCCCGGACGGTCGCTCGCAGGACCGTGACACCACCAGACCCGAGCGTGTCACCCGTGTACGTCGCCTCGGCGTTCTCAGGTGACACCACCACTGTGAAGGACGTGGACCCCACCACGCCGGTGGAGTCGGCGACCGTGACCGTGACCGGGTAGGCGCCCGGGGCCGCCAAAGTCGCGCCCGCCACCGTCCAGGTCCGAGTCCCAGGTCGGACAGCGTCTCCGGACGTCGACGCCACCTCCAGCGACAGGCCCGCCGGCAGGCCAGCAGCAGTCGCGGAAAGCTCCGAGCCAGCGGTGTCCCCGTCGCTAGCCGACACCGTCACCGCAGGAGACAGGGCATCGCTGTACTGGACGTGCGCCCCGCCAGCAGGGGCGTCGGACGACACGACCGGAGCCGCGTTGATCGTCAGGTCCGCGTCGCTGAGATCGAAGAAGATGTTGCCGACCGCCTCGATCTTGATTCGGCCAGCAGCCGTGCCGACGTTCGGCAGCGTGACCGACTCGCTTCCGTCGTTGGCCGTGCTCGAGGCCAGCACGTACGGGAAGGTCGCCCCGCCGTCCGTGGACAGCGAGATGCGCACGTTGGCCGCGTTCACCGGAGCGACATCAGTGCCCGCGACATCCCAACTCAAAGCCAGAGGCGCGCCACCCGAGACAGTGGTCGCCGCCGACTGCGAGGTGACCAGGAACGGCCCGGCCGAAGGCGCCAGCGTGATCGCGACCTCCGCGTTGGCGACGCCGCCGCCACCGGAGTGCCCATCCCGGGCCGTGAGCCGGAAGTGCATGGTCCGGTCGTTGTCGAAGCCGACCCAGTCCGCGGTGGGCAGGAACTCCGAGTAGCAGTCGCGGACGTCCGCCGGCACGTTGGAGCCGCCCGATGTCGGCGGTGGCGGCGCAGCGGGACAGGTGCCGGTCGCCGCGTTCGTGTTGCCCGCGGCGATCTGTGCCAGATCGGGGAACACCCGCGTCGGATCGACAGACACCGCGTTCTCGCCGGGGGAGTAGTACTCGAGGGTGTCGGTGGGGGACACGATCGCGGCCGTGCCGAACTGGCGGAACAGCGGGCCGTTCGTCTTCACGTTGTTGACCAGCGCCGTCCCGACCGTGCTGCCACCGGAGAGTCCGCCGCGGTCGTTCTGCTCCCACAGGTAAGTCACCGCGTCGCCCTCAGCATCGATGGCGCTGCCGGTGAGGGCGAACGGCGTCCGGACCGGGATGGTCACGGCGGCCGGGACCGTCACGACCGGCGCGTGGTTGCCGGTCTCCGTGACCACGTTGCCACCGTTGTCGATCGGGCCGCCCTTGGCCGTCTCGCCGACGAACCCGGACGCACCGACCAGGTCCGTGAGGGCGAGCGCCGAGACGTTCGCGGCGCCCGTGAAGGTGACCTGGAAGCCGACGTCGGTCAACGTGCCCGTGCCCCCGAAGGCCGCCACGGTGACGGTCGTGCCGGCGGGCAACACCGCGTCGATCGCCGCCTTGATCCCGGCCAGCGAATACCCGACACCCCGCACCACAGGAGAGGAGGCGACGCCGTCGAACGAGAGCGTGAACGAGTCGCCGTCCGTGTCGAAGTCCCGCAGCGAGACCGTCTGCACCTCGTTGATCGCTGGACGGTTCGACGTGATGTACGTCGTGATCTCGGTGAAGCTGCGCTGCGACCAGTACGGGTCGCTGTGCGGCTGGAGGTCGTCCTGACGGCAGATCCCCGCGTACGCCATGATGGACGATCCACTGCCCGGCTCGACCGAGTTCGCGGCGCTGCGGTTGCCCCCGGAGCAGTTGAGCTGGGTGCCGTTGAAGGTGTGGTTGCCGGCGAACTGGTGGCCCATCTCGTGCGCGACGTAGTCGACGGCGTAGAAGTCGCCGACCGGGGTGGGCAGGCCCGTGCAGCCGCGCGCCTTGCCGTCACCGCCGACGACGCCGAGGCCGGCCACACCACCGCCGGCGACGCCGAGGCCGAGGTGGCCCACGTCGTAGTTGCTGGCGCCGACGAGCTGGCCGAGCACGATCCGGTTGCGGTTGAGCGCCCCGCCGGTGCATGCGGTGAGCTGGGCCGGCGTGAAGCACGCCGACGCGCCGCACGGCCCGTTGGGCTCGGTCGCCAGCGCCGCGGTGTTCAGGTTGGTCTTGTCGGTGTCGTTGACCAGGACCAGGCGGATGGCGGTCTCGTCCTCGTAGACCTGCGTCACCCGGTTCATCAACGTGACCTTCGCGGCGGTCACGTTGTCGGCACCGAAGAAGGTGGCGTACGACGGGTCGGTGACCAACGCGACCCGATAGGTGCGCAGGGACACCGGTGCCCCGGCCACCGCGGCGACCTCGTCGGCGAGGGCCGATGCCGCGGTCGCGACGTCCTCGCGCTCGACGAACTCACCGTGGCTGTCGGTCAGGTCCCGGCCGTAGTAGCTCGCGTACAGGCTCTGGTCCTGGTTGTAGTACGGGTCGATGTACCACGCGCCGTGCGGCGAACGGACGGACGCGTGGAACCCCAACGGCGTCAGGTCCGCCCGGATCGTCGCGGTCGGGTCGTCGATGCCCTTGCCGGCGTACGTCTTGATCTCCGGGTGCTTGGCCGCGAGTCCGGCTTCCATGACGGGCGAGTCGGCCAGCCTGAAGCGTTGGAACCCGCCGGCCGGCGTGGGGAGTGACACCACCAACGAGCCCGCCCGGGAAGACAACGTCGACGTCAGCGCGGCCCGGTCGAGGGTGTGCGTGGCGGCCCGTTTGGCCCGGACGTCCACCCGGTGGGCACCCTTGGCCGCCGCGGGCTTGCCGGTGACCCTGGTCCAGGGCGCCTTCGGGTCGGCCGGGGCGGCGGCAGCGGGTGTCGACGCCAGCATCGGCAGCAGTGCCGCCACGAGCGCGGCGACCACGACAGCGGCGAGCGGTCCGCGCCGCCGTCCGTGGCCCGAGCCTCGATTGTGGACAGTGCGGGTCACGGACATCTGGACTCATCTCCTTCGACGGGCCGACGCACCGACACCGTAGGCAGTCGGGCGATGCCGTGACCATGGTCCGTACGGAGGAGAAATCGAACGATGGAAGTTCCTTAATGCCTCGCGGTGAGGTACTCGATGACGACGTCGCCCAGCATCGTGCGGTAGTGGGCGCGGCGGGTCGGGTCGAGCATGTCCCGGTTGAAGATGGCGTTGAACGTGTAGCGGTTGGCGGTGCGGAAGACGCAGAACGCGCTGATCAGCATGTGTACGTCGATCGGGTCGACCCCGTCGCGGAACTCGCCGGCGGCCGCACCGCGTTCCAGGATCTGGCGCAGGACGTCCACCGCCGGGTTGGCCAGGCCGACCAGGGTCGTCGAGCGGACCAGGTGCTCGGCCCGGTGGATGTTCTCGATGCTGACCAGCCGGATGAAGTCCGGGTGCGCCTCGTGGTGGTCGAAGGTCAGCTCGGCCAACTGCCGGATCGCCTCGGTCGGCGACAGGTGCGCCACGTCGAGGCCCTGCTCGAGCGACCGGATCACCGTGTACGCGCGCTCGAGGACCGCGACGTAGAGCTGCTCCTTGCCGCCGAAGTAGTAGTAGATCATCCGCTTCGTCGTGCGCGTCTTCGCGGCGATCTCGTCGACCCGCGCGCCGGCGTACCCCTTGTCGGCGAACTCGTGGGTGGCGACGTCGAGGATCTCGCCGCGGGTGCGGTCGGCGTCGCGCCCCGCGGGTGCCTCTGCTTGTTGCGTTCGCACGGTGCCGTCCCTCCAGATATCGACGAGCCACTGTAGGTCTTCCGGACGGCGGCCGCTCCGAGTATAAGTAACTAACTAGTTCGTACATAGCGAGGAGGCCCGGTGTGTCCTCACCGCACGATCGACAACTTCTGGTCGGCCTGATCGGTGCCGGCATCGGCCCGTCGCTCAGTCCCGCCCTGCACGAGCGCGAAGCCGACGAGCTCGGGATCCGCTGCCTGTACCGCCTGCTGGACCTCGACGTGCTCGACCGGCCGGTCGGCCAGCTCCTGGAAGCCGTGCGGCTGGCGGGCTTCGACGGCGTCAACGTCACCCACCCGGCCAAGCAGCTCGTCATCGCCCACCTCGACGCGCTTTCCCCCGACGCGGCCGCGCTCGGCGCCGTCAACACCGTGGTGTTCTCCGGCGGCCGGGCGGTCGGCCACAACACGGACCTGCCCGGCTTCGCCCGCGCCTTCCGAACAGGGCTGCCGGACGTGGCCCTCGAGCGCGTCGTGCTCCTCGGCGCGGGGGGAGCGGGTGCCGCCGTCGCGCACGGCCTGCTCTCGTCGGGTGTGGCGACCCTGCGGATCGTCGACACCGATCGGGTACGCAGCACCGCGCTGGCCCACTCGGCCGCGGAGCGCTTCGGCGCCGGCCGCGCCGTCGCGGTGCCGGTGGCCGACCTCGCCGAAGCGATGCGGGACGCCGACGGCCTGGCCCACGCGACGCCCACCGGCATGGCGGCACACCCCGGGCTGCCGGTCCCCGCCGACCTGCTGCGCCCCGACCTGTGGGTGGCCGAGATCGTCTACCGCCCGCTGGAGACGGCACTGGTCAGGTTGGCCCGCGCCCGTGGTTGCCGGGTTCTCGACGGCGGCCGGATGGCGGTCTTCCAGGCGGTCGACGCGTTCCGGCTCTTCAGCGGCATCGAGCCGGACGCCGACCGGATGCTGGCGCACTTCGCCGACCTGACCCGAAAGCAGGACGCCCGTGACCACCGTTGAGCAGTCCCGCACCCGCCTCGGCATCGCGTCGGTCTGCCTGTCCGGCACGCTCGAGGACAAGCTCGCGGCGGCCGCCGCGGCCCGCTTCCACGGCGTGGAGATCTTCGCCAACGACCTGGTCGCCTCGTCGTGGTCGCCGGCGCGGATCCGCCAGGAGTGCGCCCGCCGCGGCCTTTCGATCGACCTCTACCAGCCGTTCCGCGACTTCGAGGCGGTGCCGCCGGCGGTCCTCGCCGCCAACCTCCGGCGGGCGGAGCGGACCTTCGACGTGGTCGAGCAACTGGGCGCCACGACGATGCTGGTGTGCTCGACGGTCGCACCCGAGGCGGTCGACGACGACGACCTCGCCGCCGAGCAGCTCCACCTGCTGGCCGACCGCGCGGCGCGGCGCGGCATCCGGATAGCGTACGAGCCGCTGGCCTGGGGTCGGTTCGTCAACTCGTACGCGCACGCCTGGCGCATCGTCCGCCGCGCCGACCATCCCGCGCTCGGGCTGTGCCTGGACAGCTTCCACGTCTGCTCCCGGGGCGACGACCCGGCCGGGATCCGCGTCATCCCCGGCGAGAAAGTCTTCCACCTGCAACTGGCCGACGCCCCGCGCCTGACGATGGACGTCGTCGAATGGAGCCGGCACCACCGCCTGTTCCCGGGCATGGGCTCGTTCGACCTGGCCGGCTTCGTCGGCCATGTGCTCAGCACCGGCTACGCCGGGCCGCTCTCGCTCGAGGTCTTCAACGACGTCTACCGCCAGGCGGACCCCCGGCAGGCCGCGATCGACGGCATGCGGTCGCTGCTCGCCCTGGAAGAAGCGGTGACCGATCAGCGGCACGACCTGCCGCCCGCACCCGCGTTGAGCGGACACGCGTTCACCGAGCTCGCGGTCGACGAGATCTCCGGCCCGGTGGTGGCCCGGGCCCTGGGCACGCTCGGATTCGTCCACAATGGGCAGCATCGCTCCAAGCCGGTGCAGCTGTGGGAGCAGGGCCGCGCCCGGATCCTGTTGAACTTCGCCGCCCAGCGCACGGTTCCACCGGGCACCGCCGCGATCTGTGCGCTGGCCGTGGACACCGCCGACCCGACGGGCTCGACCCAGCGGGCCGAGCGGCTCCTGGCCCCGGTGCTGCCCCGGCTGCGGGAGCGGCAGGAAGCGGAGCTCGCCTCCATCGCCGCACCGGACGGCACCGCCATCTTCCTGGTCGGAGCCGGCGACGGCGCTGAGAGCTGGCTCGACGACTTCCTCCCGACCGGCGCACCACCACGCGCCGACCGCTTCGTGACCGCGATCGACCACGTCTCGCTGACGGGGTCGGTCGACGACTTCGACGAGGCGGCCCTGTTCTATCGCACGGTCCTCGGCCTTCGACACACGGACACCGCCGAGATCGCGGCGCCGTTCGGCCTGATCCGGAGCCGGACCGCCGCGGACCCCAGCCGGCGGGTACGGATCGCCCTGCACACCGCGCCGCTGCGCCGCGGGGACTGGGCTCCGGCGATCCCGAGTCCCCAGCACGTGGCGTTCAGCACCGACGACGCGGTCGCCGCCGCCCGGGCGATGCGCGCACTCGGCGCGCCCGTCCTGTCCGTTCCCGACAACTACTACGTCGACCTCGAGGCCCGGGAGGCGCTCGCCCCCGAGTTGCTGGCGGCGCTGCGCGAGCACTCGATCTTCTACGACCGCGACGAGCAGGGGGAGTACCTGCACTTCTACACCGAGATCCTGGGCTCGCGCCTGTTCTTCGCGGTCGTCCAGCGGATCGGCGACTACGCCGGCTACGGCGACCCCGCCAGCGCCCCCGTGCGGATGGCCGCCCACCGGGAACGGCGGCTGCTGACGTTGCGGGACGCAGGCGCGGACGAGACAGCGCCGCGGCACCACTATTCGCTGGCCCACCTCACCGCGCTGAGCCTGTCGCCGCCCGAGCTCGTCGAGGCCGCCGCCGACGGCGGCTACCGGTACGTGGGCCTGCGGTTGACCCGGGTCACGCCCCAGGAGCCGCACTACCCGCTGGCCACCGACCCGGCGCTGATGCGCACCACGAAGACCCGCCTCGCCGCGACCGGTGTCGAGGTCCTCGACGTCGAGCTGGCCCGGATCAGCCCGGACGAGCACCCGCGCGACTTCCAGCGATTCCTGGAAGCGGGCGCGGAGCTAGGCGCCCGCCACGTCATCACGCAGCTTCCCGATCCGGACCGCGCCCGCAAGACCGACCGGTTCGCGGAGCTGTGTGAGATGGCCCGTCCGCTGGGCCTCACGGTCGACCTCGAGTTCCCGTCGTGGACGGAGACCCCGGACCTGGGCGAGGCGGTACGGGTCCTGCGGGGCGCCGACCAACCCAACGCGGGGATCCTGGTCGACCTGCTGCACTTCGCCCGGTCCGGGTCCAGCGTGGCCGACCTGCGCCTGCTGCCGGCGCACTGGTTCCACTTCGTCCACGTCTGCGACGCGCCGCCGGGCGTACCGCCCACCAACGAAGGGCTCATCCACACCGCGCGGTTCGAGCGCCTGTGCCCGGGACAGGGCGGCATCGACGTCCGTGGCATCCTCGACGCGCTGCCGCCGGGCCTGCCGTACGCGCTGGAGATCCCGCGCGCGACGCTGGTCGCCCAGGTCGGCGCGAAGGAGCACGCCCGCATGTCGATCGCCGCGACCCGCGACTATCTCGACCGCGCCGCCGCGCCGATCAGCTAGAAGAGGGCAAGGGCCCGGATCGCCAGCACATATCCGTGCACGCCGAATCCGGCGATCAGGCCGCGGGCCGCCGGGCACCCGCGCCGCAGGGCGCCGTCGGTGGAGAGGCGGACCTCGACGACCGGGAGCCCCACTTCGACGATGGCATCGTGCAGCGCCACCGAGCTCAGGGCGCCCTGGTTGAGCACCGCGCCGATCGAACGGCCGGCTTGGACGGCGGCGCCTTCCTGGTGGATCCAGTCGACCAGGTCACCCTCGTGGTTCGACCGGCGGAAGGTCGCGGTGAGGCCGAGGCCGGCCGCGACCGCACGGCACGCCACCTCGACCTCGACCGCGGACCCGAACGGAAGCGGAGGTGGCCCGTCGAGGATGGTCACCCCTGGCATACGCGCTCCTAATACACTTCGATCTTTCCGGTGGAGCGGGGGCTTCCCGGGTCGTTGAAGAAGTACTCGCCGGCCCGGGCGAAGCGGTAGGTGAATGACTCACCGGGCGCCAGCCGCACGTCGAAGAGGCCCTCGAAGAACTGGGTGACGCCGCGTACGCCGGCATTGCCGGCGTGGTTGGTGAAGGTCACGGTCGTGCCGACCGGCACCCGCAAGTGCGTGGGCGCCATCCCGTTGACCCCGAACGACTCGGTCGCGCCGACCTGGCCGGTGGCGGCGTTGTAGGTGCGGCCGATGACGACCGTGTTCGCGACCGCCGCCCCTTCCACCGGACCGCCGGACACCGGTCGCCGGATCACCGGAGGCACGGGCGTGGGCGCGGGGCCGACATCTCCGCCCACCTCGAACGCCCACAGGAAGTCGCCGCGGGGAGCGGAGTTGCCGTACGGGATGCTCGTGCCGCCCGCGTACACGGCGAGGTATTCCTTGTTCCCGACCCGGTACATGATGGGGCTGGAGCTGATCGCCGCGCCGGTCTGGAAGCGCCAGAGCTCGCGCCCGTTGCGGGCGTCCATGGCGAGCAGGTTGCCGTCGGGTTGGCCGATGAACATCAGGTCGCTGGCCGTGGTCAGGATCCCGTTGCCATGAGCCAGCGAGTACGGCATGCGCCGCTTCCACCGCACGTGGTTGGTGCTGACGTCCACGGCCACGATGCCGCCGGTCTGGTACTCGCCGGGCGGACGCAGGCCGTTGCTGCTCTCGGTGAGCGAGTGCGCGGCTGCCACGTACCCGTAGCCGGTGTAGACCAGGCCGGTGCGGTGGCTGAACGACAGGTGCGACCAGTCGCCACCGCCGCCGTGACCGGGGATGGACAGGATCGGGGTGTCCCAGTGGGGGTCGTAGAGCGCGCCCTGGACGTAGTTGGGCACCGCCCGGTTCGGGTCGCCGGGCACGGAGGTGCCCAGCGGCTGGTCGACGACGCGGTTCTCGGTCCAGCCGCCCTGCACCGGATAGGGCTGGGTCGGCCAGGTCTTCTGCCGTGGTTCCTGCGGCACCGGGCGCTCGACGATGCCCAGCGGTGCCGTGCCGTCGGTGCGGTCCAGGATGAAGAACATGCCGGACTTGCTGCCGTAGACGACGACCTTGCGGCGCCGGCCACGGATCTTCACATCGGCCAGCACCGGCGACATGACGTTGTCCATGTCCCAGATGTCGTGGTGGATCGACTGGAAGTGCCAGCGGTACGCGCCGGTGCGCAGGTCCAGGGCGACCAGCGAGTTGGCGAAGAGGTTCTGCCCGCCGCGGGCCGACCCGTCCTGTGAGGAGTTGAAGCCGCGGGCGTTGCCGAAGGTCCAGTAGGTCAGGCCTAGCTCCGGGTCGACGGCGGGATGGATCCACGGCGTCGCGCCGCCCTCGGTCCAGGAGTCGCCCTCCCACGTCTCGTGGCCGAGCTCGCCCGGCCCCGGCGTGCCCCAGAAGTGCCAGAGGACCTCGCCGTCGCGGGCGTCGAGGGCGATCGCGGCACCGCGCGGACCGTCGTTGGTGCCGCAGAACAGCATCCCGTCGTGGTAGACGACGGCGACCTTCTCGATGTTGCCGAACCCCTCGACCTGGCGCTCCCAGGCGACCTGGCCGGTCTCCTGGTCGAGGGCGATGACGTAGTTCTCGTTGGACTTGGTGAACACGTACCCCGCGCCGACCGCGACCCCGCGTCGGGTCAGCGCACCGCGGGTCTGGTCGTAGCGCCACTTCGTCGCCCCGGTGACGCCGTCGACGGCGATGACGTTTCCCAGCGCGGACTCGATGTACAGCACCCCGTCGACGGCCACGGCCGTGCTCTGGCTGCTGCCGGAGGTCAGCCCGCCCTCGATGCGGTTGACCCAGGCGCCGCGCAGGCGGCGGACGTTGCCGTGGTCGACGCGGTGCAGCGAGGTGTAGTTCTGGTTGCCGAGGTTGCCGCCGACCTTGGGGAAGTCCCGGTCGCCGGGGGTGTCGAAGTGGGCGAGGTCGGCAGCGGTGGGCCGGCGGCCGGCGGCCGCCGGTGGCGGTGCGACGGCGGGACCCACCGCGGCCGCCACGGCGGTCGCCGCCGCGCCTTTGAGCACCTGACGTCGGTCGATGTGTGCCACGGTCACCTCTTTCTCGGCCGCCAGTGCGGCCGGGACGCGTCGGTTGCGGGCAGGGCAGGTCAGAGGCCCAGGTAGATCTTGCGGACCTGGGGGTTCTGCCGGAGCGACTCGGACGTGCCGGTCATGGCGACGGCCCCGTTCTCCATGACAAGGCACTCCGTTGTCACCTCGAACGTGAGCTGGGCGTTCTGCTCGACGAGCAGCATGCTCAGGCCGCGTTCGTTGAGCTTCTTGAGGACGCCGACGATGTCGCTGACCAACTTGGGCGACAGGCCCATCGACGGCTCGTCGAGGAGCATCAGGCGCGGTGCCGACATCAGTGCGCGGCCGATGGCCAGCATCTGCTGCTGGCCGCCGGACAGGGCGCCGGCGAGGCGTCCCCGCATCTCGCGCAGGATCGGGAACAGCTCGTACACCTCGTCGAGGGTGTCGAGCGTGGCGCCCTTCCACCGCCGGGTGTACGCGCCGAGGAGCAGGTTCTTCTCGACGGGCAGCCCGGGGAACACGTGGCGGCCCTCGGGCACGTAGCCGATGCCGTGGCGGACCATGTCGCGCCCGGGGACGCGGGTCAGGTCCTGGTCGCCGAACCGGACCGAGCGCACGGTGCGTGGCACCAGGCCCATCAGCGCCTTGAGCGTGGAGGTCTTGCCGGCCCCGTTGGCGCCGATGATGCCCAACGACTGTCCGGGTTGGATGGTGAACGAGACGTCCCGCGCGGCGGTGACACCGCCGTAGCGCACGGAGAGCCCATCGACTTCGAGCGCGTCGGTCATCCCTGGACCTCCGACGCGACCGGGGCCGGCATGGCCATCGACTCGCCCAGGTAGGCCTCGATGACCTCGGGGGAGATGGCGACCTCGGCGGGCGGGCCGTCGGCGATGATCGCGCCGTGGGCGAAGACGGTGACGTGGTCGCACAAGGACATGACCATCCCCATGTTGTGTTCGATGACCACGACGGTGACGCCGAAGTCGCGGATCGAGCGGACGATGTCGCAGAGCTGCCGGACCTCGTCGCCGTTGAGGCCCGCGGCCGGCTCGTCGAGCAGCAGCAGCCGTGGCCGCGCCGCCATGGCCCGGGCGATCTCGACGCGCCGCTGGATGCCGTAGGGGAGCGCGGTCGGCAGGTTGTCGGCGAAGGCGGCCAGGCCGAACCGGTCGAGCAGCGCGTCGGCCTCCCGCCGCAGGGCGCGGTCCCGGCGCCAGACACCGACCGGCAGCACGAGGTAGCGCCAGGTGCCGCTCGCGCGGGTCGGGTCGAGCGCCACCAGCACGTTGTCCCGCACGCTGAGCGCGGAGAACAGGCGCAGGTTCTGGAAGGTCCGGGCGATGCCCGCGTGGGCGAGGGCGAACGGCCGTGCGGCGGTGACGTCCCGGCCGTCGAGGACGACCCGGCCCGCGGTGGGCCGGTAGAGCCCGCTGACGACGTTGAACAGCGTGGTCTTGCCGGAGCCGTTGGGCCCGACGATGCCGCGGATCTGCCCGGCCGGCACTTCCAGGCTCACCTCGGTGAGCGCCTTGACTCCGCGGAAGTGCATGCTCAGGTCCCGCACCGCGAGCATCGGCGCGTCCGGCTCGCCCGTGGTGCCGGCCGGGTCGTACGGCCGGAACGGGGTGAGGCCGCTGGAGGCGGTCGCGGTGGTGCGCCGGTGCAGCAGCCCGCGCAGCCGGACCGGGAGCCCGGCCAGGCCGGTCGGCGCGAACACGACGGTCAGCACTACCACGGTGCCGTAGGCGACCTGCGCGTAGGTCGGGTAGTCGATCAGCACCTCGCGGACCAGGGCGAGGGAGATCGCCCCGATCACGCAGCCGACGAGGCTCTGCCGACCCCCGATGATCACCATCGCGAGGAGCAGGAACATGTTGGCGATGCTGAACGTCTCCGGCGCCACGTAGCCGATCAGTCCTGAGTAGAGGACACCGGCGACGCCGCCGTAGACGCTGGCGAGCAGGAACGCGGTCATCCGCAGGGCCGGCACCTCGACGCCGACCGCACCGGCGGCGAGGGAGTCGTCGCGCATGGCCCGCATCCGGCGCCCGAGCGAGGTGTGCACGACGAAGAGCCCGAACACGAGGGTGACGGCGAACAGGGCCAGCTCGACGTAGTAGAAGAGGTAGTCGCTGGACAGGTCGACGCCGGGCAGGGTGGGCCGGGGGATGCCGGGAATGCCCTCGGCTCCGCCGGCCAGCGTCGAGTTGGTGACCCAGTTGGTGAACGCGAGGGCGAGGCCGAGCGTCACGATGCCCAGGTAGTGCGACTGCACGCGCAGGGCGGGCGTGCCGACCACCAGACCGATCGCCGCAGTCGCGAGCAGCGCCAGGACCGCGGCGGTCCAGAAGCCCATGCCCTCCTTGACGGTCAGGACCGCGGTCGCGTACGCGCCGACGCCGAAGAACGCCACCTGCGCCAGGTTGATCTGGCCGGCGATGCCCATGCACAGACCCAGGCCGACGGAGAGGATCGCGTAGAGCAGCATCACGTTGACCACGTGCATGGCGTACGAGTTGAGCTGGTAGGGCAGCAGCCACGCGGCGACGGCCAGCGCGGCGATGGCACCGAGCCGGATCCTCATGCCCGGTTCACCGTCCTCTCGCCGAAGATCCCGGTCGGGCGGATCATGATGATGACGGTGAAGATCAGGAAGGTGACGAGCTCGGAGTAGCCCTGGAACTGTCCGGCGGCGAACGAGTCGATGACGCCGATGCCGAGGCCGCCGAGGATCGCGCCCGGGATGCTGCCGAAGCCGCCGAGGATGGCGCCCGCGAAGCCCTTGATGCCCAGCAGGCCGCCCATCGCCGGGCTGACGTACAACAGGGGTCCGACGAGTCCGCCGGCCAGCGCGGCGAGGCCGGCACCGATCATGAACGCCATCGCGTTGCTGCGGCCGACGTGGATGCCGACGGCCGTGGCGGCCTGGTGGTCCATCGCCACCGCCTGCATCGCGGCCCCGCGCTTGGTGCGCTGGAGGAAGTAGACCAGCAGTGCGGTGGCCGCGGCCGCGATCGCCAGCACCACCAGGTCGTACGTGCGGATCCGCAGGCCGCCCAGGTCGATCGGCGCGGCAGGCACCGGGGAGGGCACGGCCCGGCCGGTCGCGCCCCAGATGATGATCGCGAGGGCCTCCAGCACGATGCCGAAGCCGATCGTGCCGATCAGCATCAGGTCGAAGTCCTTGTTCTCCAAGGGCCGCAGCACCCGCTCGATGATGATGCCGATCAGGCCGGTCACCCCGATCGCGACCGCCATCGCGAGCGCGAACGGCAGCTTCACCGACAGGTAGAACGTCGACGCGATGTACGCGCCGATCATGACGACGCTGCCGTGGGCGAAGTTGACCAGGCCCATGGTGCGGTAGACGAGCGAGAAACCCATCGCGACGAGCGCGTAGATCGCGCCCAGACTCATCCCGCCGATGAACGTCTGCAGAAAGACTTGCATACCTCTCCCCTGAACCGCGTGCTGCGACGTCGATGGTCCGGGACGGCCCAGGCGCGGGCCGACCCGGACGGTGCTCAACCCGCCGCCGGGACCAGCTTGCCGCTGGTGATGGTGCCGATCGAGGTGGCGAAGATGCCGACACCGGTGTCGTCGTACGCGAAGTCGCCGAGCAGTCCCTTGTGCTTGACGGCCCGGATGGCGTCGGCGAGCTCCTTGCCCTTCGCCGCGTTGCTGTTCTTCAGCGCGGTCAGCAGGATCTGCGCGCCGTCGTACGCCTTGGCGCCGTGCATCTCGGCCTCTTCGCCGGTGGCCGTCTTGTACGCCGCGGCGAAGGTCTTGGACGCGTCGTCGACCTCGTTGCTCAGGTAGGGCGTGCTGACGATGGTGCCCTCGACGTTGGCCGCACCGGCGGTGTCCAGGAACACCGGGGTGCCCTGCGGGGCGGCGCCGGCGAACGGTGCCTTGATGCCGAGGTCGCGGGCCTGCTTGACGATCAGGCCGGACTGCACCTCCTCGGCGCCGACGAAGATGAGCTGCGGGTTCTTCTGCCGGATGTTGGTGAGGGCGGCGCTGAAGTCCTTCTGGTCGGTGGTGACGACCTGGTCGGCCACCGGCGTGACGCCTCGGGTCGCGAGCGCCTTGGTGAACGAGTCGTGCTCGCCCTTGCCGTACGACCCGTTGTTGGTGATCAGCGCGATGGTCTTGAGGCCCTTCTGGTCGACCACGTGCTTGGCCAACGTCTCGTCGTACGTGAGGCTGGTCGGTCCGTTGAGGAACAGGAACGGGCTCTTGACCGCGATCAGACCCGGCGACTGCCCGGAGGTGATGTTCGGGATCTGTGCCTGTTGCAGGATCGGCGCCATCGCGATGGTGACCGCGCTCTCGGCGGTGCCGAGCATCGCGACGAAGCCCTCGCTCGCGATCTTGCGGGCCACGTTGGTGCCGACCGTCGGGTCGCCCTGGCTGTCGAAGACGCCGATCTCGATCTGCCGGCCGTTGATGCCGCCCTTCGCGTTCCACTCGTCGATGGCGAGTTTGGCGCCCTTGAGCTCCCAGGCGCCCAGCGAGCTGAGCTGCCCGCTCTGCGCGTTGGCAATAGCGATCTTGATGGGTCCGGTGTTCTCGCCGCCGCCGCCGGTCTGCTCCTCGCCGGGCGGGGAGCAGGCGGCGACGAAGAGCACGCCGAGAGCGAGCAAACCTGCGGCGAGGGGGCGCCGCACACGTCCGAGCATGGGGATCACCTCGTTGTCGTAGTCAGTCGAACAGGCCGTGGTAGATGTCCTTGATATTCCAGTGGCCGGGGGTCGGCACCGGTTCGTTGACCATCGGTACGTCCAGCACCGCCGGGCGGCGGGCGGCAATGGCGGCGCGCAGTGCGACACCCAGGTCGTCGGCACTCGCGACGGTGTAGCCGTCCGCACCACACGCCCGGCCGTACGCGGCGAAGTCCGGGCTGTAGGGCGCACCGTCCGGCCCGGTGAAGTCGCAGCCGAAGCTGCGCCCGAAGTTCGCGGCCTGCAGGTCGGAGATCGTGCCGTGCGAACGGTTGTTCATCACGACGAAGATGACCGGCGCGCCCTGCTCGACGGCCATGGGCACGGCGGGAAGCTGCGCGCCCATGCCCCCGTCGCCGATCAGCGCGACCACCGTGCGCTCCGGCTGGGCGATCTGCACGCCGACCGCCGCCGCCGGCCCGAATCCCATCGTCGAGGCACCGCCGGGCGTGATGAACCGGCCGTCGTCGGGAAGCTCGTAGCACTGGGCGACGCCGTTCTTGTTCCAACCGACGTCGGTGACGAGGATGGCGTCGGACGGCAGGGCGGCCCGCAGGTCGGTCAGGATCCGCTCGGGCCGCAGCGGGAACTGGGCACTGGTCCCGCGCTCGCGGCTCTCGGTGAACAGGGTGCGGCGGGTCGTGGTGATGGTGTCCCGCAGTCCCGGGCGGGTCGACGGTGCCGGTTGGCGCTCCCGCACGGCGGCCTCGATGGCCAGCACGGCGTCGGTGACGTCGGCGACCGCGCCGACCGCGACCGGGAAGTTGCGGCCGATCTCGGCGGGGTCGATGTCGATCTGGATGAGCTGCCCGGGCGGGAACTGCCAGGTGTAGCGGGGGTCCCACGAGCTGGCGTCGGTCTCGGCGAACCGGGTCGCCAGGGCCAGGACCACATCGGCCTCGCGCGTGTACTGGTTGGTCAGCTCGAGTCCCCAGAAGCCGGGCATGCCCAGCAGCAGCGGGTGCGTGTCGGGCAGGGTTCCCTTGGCCATCAACGAGTGCGCGACGGGGATGTCGAGATGTTCGACGAGTGCGCGGAGCGCGTCGGTCCCGGCGCCGCGCCGCAGCCCGCCGCCGAGATACACCAGCGGCCGCTGCGCGCCGACCAGCAGGTCGGCGATGCGCGCGGCGACGTCGGCCGGCAGTGCGGGCCGCTCCTGGACGGCCAGGGGGTACGCCGTCGCCGTGTCATCCGGCACCGGGCGCGAGAAGTGGTCCATCGGGACGCTGAGCAGCACCGCACCCGGGCGCCCGGACGTGGCGGTCCAGAAGGCGCGCTCGGTGAACCTCGGGAGGTCGGCGACCCGGTGCACCTGCCACGCCCGCTTCACGAACGGCCGGTAGACGGCGGTCTGGTCGGCGTCGGCGTGGAGGTTGATCTCCTGGTGCGGGTGGCGGCCGTAGTAGTAGGACGGGATGTCGCCGGTGATGGCGACGAGCGGCACCGAGTCCATCGCCGCGGTGAGCACGCCGGTGACCGCGTTGGTCATGCCGGGGCCGACGTGCATCAGCAGGACGCCGGGCTTGCCGGTGGCCCGGGCGTAGCCGTCGGCGGCGTGGGCCGCGGCCTGCTCGTGGCGGGCGATGACGAACCGGATGCTGCTGCGACCCATCGCGTCCAGCAGGGCGATGTTGGTGTGGCCGCAGGTGCCGAAGACGTACTCGACGCCGTACGACTCGAGTTGGGTGACCATCGCCTCCGCCGCGGAGACCGTGTCGCTCATCGGGTTCCCTCCTGATCGCCGAACAACGACATGCCGCGCAGCAGGAGGGTCTTGACCACGGTGTAGTCCTCGACCATCCAGCGCGGCGACTCCCGCCCGAACCCGGAGTCCTTGACCCCGCCGAACGGGACGTGGTCGAGCCGGAAGTTCGAGGAGCCGTTGACCACCAGGCCGCCGACCTCGAGCTCGCGCCACGCGGTCAGGATCCGGCGGATGTCATAGGTGAACAGGCCCGCCTGCAGGCCGTAGCGGCTGTCGTTGCAGGCCGCCACCACGTCGTCGAAGTCGTCGTAGGGCAGCACGCTGACCGCGGCGCCGAACACCTCCTCGCGGACCAGGCGGGCGTCCGGCGGCGGCGACGCGACGACGGTGGGCGCCACCGTGGCACCGTCCCGGTCGCCGCCGGTGGTGATCGTGGCGCCGGCCGCGGCCGCCTCGGCCGCCCAGGTGACCACCCGCTGCGCGGCGTCGTCGTCGACCATCGAGCCGATGTCCGTGGCGGGGTCGAGCGGGTCGCCGAGCCGCAGCCGGCGGACCGCGTCGGTCAGGGCCGACACGAACTCGTCGTAGCGTCCATGGTGGACGTAGACCCGCTGCACCGAGATGCAGCTCTGGCCGGAGTTGCTGTATCCGGTGGCCGCGCAGACGCGGGCGGCGGCCGCGATGTCCGCGTCCTCGCAGACGATCGTGGCGGCGTTCCCGCCCAGTTCCATGACCAGGCGCTTGGCGCCGGCGGCGCGGGCCACCGCGGCTCCGGTCGCGACGCTGCCGGTGAAGCTGATGACGCCGACCTCGGGAGCCGCGCACAACGCGGCTCCCACGCTCCCGTCACCGTGCAGGAGCTGCACCGCCTCGGGTGGCAGGCCGGCCTCGAGCAGGATCTCGACCACGGCGGCGGACGCGGCCGGCGCCTGCGGTGGTGGCTTGACGATCGTCGTGTTGCCGGCGGCGAACGCGGCGGCCAGCTTGTGTGCCAGCAGGTTGGCCGGGGCGTTGAACGGCGTGATGGCCAGCGCCACCCCGACCGGCGCGCGGTGCGTGAACGCCGTGTTGCCCACACCGCGGGCGAAGCCCGCGACCGGCAACACCTCTCCGCCGATCCGGCGGGCCTCGGCGGCCGACACGGTGAACGTGTCCGCGACCCGGTCGGCCTCACCGAGCCCGTCGCGGACCGGCTTGCCCAGCTCGAGTGCCAGCAACCGGGCGATGCGGTCGCGGTGCGCGGTGGTGACGACCGCCGCCCGCTCGAGCACGGCGGCCCGCGCGGCCGGTGACATCCGGGCCACCTGCCTGGCGCCGCTTCGGGCGTAGGTGAGCGCCGCTTCGAGGTCCTGCTGGTCCACCTGGTGGGCCGTGCTGACGACACCGCGGACCCAGGGGCCGATCCGGTCGGCGTGCGGTCCCGCGGTCACCCACTGGCCCGCGACCAGGCTCGGAGCCTCGACCACCTCGGCCGGCGGCGGAGTCCGAATGAGGTTGTCGAGCATCACCGCTCCTCCGCTTGAACCGCTTGGTGGACCTTATGGACCGACCTGCGGACTAGGTGTAACGTACGGGCGGCGAGGTCCCCTGGCAATAGGTGGTTTCAAATCTGTTACGGGGACGGGAAGCCGTGCGGGAGGGCTCGAAAGGGGACCATGGAATCCGTGGCCGAACAACACTCACCGCTACGGCGGTCGTCATCCACCGAGCCGTCCGACGCCGGCGGTGTCCGAAGTGTCCAGCGCGCGATGGAGATTCTGTCGCTGCTGACCGAGACCCAGCCGTCGGTGACCATCCGCGAGATCGTGGACCGCACGGGTCTCGCCAAGACCACCGTCATCCGCCTCGTGCAGACGCTCGAGCAGAACGGTCTACTGTGGGCGACCAGCCGCGGCTACACGGCCGGACCGGGCCTGTGGCGGTGGGCGCACCTGGCCCAGCGGAGCTGGGAGGTCCCGCCGGAGACCCGCCAACTCATGCGTGACCTCGCGGCGGCGCACCGGGAGACCGTCAACCTCTACATGACCCGCGACGTCAACCGCGTCTGCGTCGCGCAGGAGGAGAGCCCGCAGGCCCTCCGCCACGTCGTCCGGGTCGGCGACGAGCTGCCCATGTGGGCCGGTGCGTCGTCGAAGGTCCTGCTCCACGACGCGGGCCCGGCGATGCTGGTCCGCATCGCCACCAACTCGCCGTGGGGCGACGGGCACGCCGACACGCTGCGGGAGTGGGCGCGGGAGGCCACCGCCAACGGCTACGCGACCAGCGCCGGCGAGCGCGAGCCCGGCCTGTCGGCGGTCGCGGTCCCGGTCACGGGACGCTCGGTGTCCGTCGTCGCCGCACTCTGCCTCAGCGGGCCCACCCTGCGGTTCACCCCGGAGCGGGTCGCCGAGTTCATCCCGGCGCTCCAGGAAGCCGCCGCCCGGATGTCCGAGAAGGGGTTCGACCACCCACTCGCCGGCTGAGAACGAGATCCCCCACCACCGACCGAGGGATGCACGCATGGACGATCGACCGCTGCGCGGCGTACGGGTCCTGGATCTGACCAACGTCCTGGCCGGGCCCTACTGCAGTTACCAGCTCATGCTGCTCGGCGCCGAGGTCGTGAAGATCGAAAGACCGGGACAGGGCGACCTCGCCCGCCGGCTCGGCCCCGAGCCGGGTCTCAACCGGGCAGGCGTCGGCGCGTCGTTCCTCGCCCAGAACGCCGGCAAGAAGTCGGTCGAGCTGGACCTCAAGGACCCGCGCGACCGGGCCACCTTCGACCGGATGCTGGGCGACGCGGACGTGCTGCTCGAGAACTTCCGGGCCGGCGTCCTCGACCGGC
Organism: Asanoa ishikariensis; assembly: GCF_900107455.1. GTDB lineage: Bacteria > Actinomycetota > Actinomycetes > Mycobacteriales > Micromonosporaceae > Asanoa > Asanoa ishikariensis. Next base: position 287,487 of record NZ_FNQB01000003.1, read on the forward strand.
TGGGCTACGGCTGGAAGGTGCTGGAGCGGGCGAACCCGGCCCTGGTCTACTGCGCGATCTCCGGCTTCGGGCAGGCCGGGCCGATGAGCGGGGCGCCGGCGTACGACCAGATCATCCAGGGATTGTCCGGGATGATGAGCATCACCGGCACGCCGGAGACCGCCCCGCTGCGTGTCGGGTTCCCGGTCTCCGACTCGGTCGGCGGGTTGGTCGCCGCGATGGCCATCTGCGCCGCGCTCGCCGGCCGGGCCCGCACCGGCAAGGGCTCCTACCTGGATGTGTCCATGTTGGAGGCCTCGATGTCGGCCATGGGCTGGGCCGCCTCCAACTATCTCGTCAGCGGCGTGCCGCCCGAGCCGATGGGCGACCAGAACGCCACCGCCGCACCGTCGGGAACCTTCGACACCGCGGACGGGCCGCTCAACATCGCCGCCAACCGGCAGGAGCAGTTCGAGGTGCTGTGCCGCCTGGTGCAGCGCGAGGACCTCGTGGTCGACGACCGCTTCGCGGACCGTGAGGCGCGGAAGGTGAATCGGGCGGCGCTGAACGAGGAGCTCAACGCGGCGCTGCGGCGGCGGCCCGCACTGGAGTGGGAAGAACTGCTCTCGGGCGCCGGCGTGCCGGCCGCACGGATCCTGACCGTGCCCCAGGCGGTCCAGCTCGAACAGCTCCGGGCCCGCGGCTTCTTCACCGACCTGCCCTTTCCCGGCGACACCGCCCGGACGCTGCGGGTCAGCGGCAACGGTGTCCTGGTCAACGGCGCCGCGCTGCGACCGGAGTCGCCACCGCCCGTGCTGGGCGAGCACAACACCGAGGTCCACCTGGCCGCCACCGACGAGGTGGCGGCGCCGTGACCGGGGAGCCGACGGTCCAGGAGGTCGCGGACTGGTGGGCGACCGCGGTCTCCCGTGTCGAGCCCGACGTCATCGAGCTGCGGGGACGGCCCATCCAGGAGGTCATCGCCGACACGAGCTTCGTCGGGGTCATCTGGTTGCTGCTGCGGGGGCAGTCGCCGACGCCGGCCCAGGAGCGGTTGCTGGAGGCGGCGATGGTCGCCTCGGTCGACCACGGGCCGCACGCACCGTCGATCGCCGTGGCGCGCATGGCGGCCACGTGCGGCATCGGCCTCAACAACGCGATGGCCACGGGGGTGAACCTCCTGGGCGACTCCCACGGCGGTGCGGGGGAGCAGTGCCTGGAGATGCTCACGGCCATCACCAGCCGGCAGGCCGACGGCGAGCCGCTCGAATCCGCGGCGGCGTCCGTCGTGGACCAGTGGCGGGCACGCTCGAAGTATTTGCCCGGCTTCGGGCACCGCTTCCATCGCGTCGACCCGCGCCGCGCACCGTTGCTGGAGCGGGTGTCGGCCGCCGTCGCTGACGGCGTCGTCGATGGCGGCTTCCTGCGGGCCGCGAACGCCGTGGAGGCGATCCTGGCCGGCGGCCGGCCCCGGCCGGTGCCGATCAACATCGACGGCTGCACCGCGGTCGTATACGGCGAGCTCGGCTTCGCGCCCCCCTTGGCGCGCGGCCTGTTCGTGCTCAGCCGCAGCGTCGGGATCCTCGCGCACGCCTGGGAGGAGGCCGGGCAGGGCCGACGCAACAAGGGACCGATTCCGCCCTCCGTCACCCCGACGTTCCTGCCTCTCTGACAAGGAGCTGCCATGCCCCTACGGCGCAGGTCCATCCTGAGCGCCACCCTCGGCGCCGCGGTCACCGCGGCCGTCCTGATCGCCGCACACTCCTTCGTGAGCTCGCCGGCCACGACCCAGGCCGCCTCGCCCCGCAGCGGTGCCGACCACCTCGGCCGACCCGACTACGGCGTGTGCCGCGGCACCGACCCCGACTGCTACCACGACTGGGGCAACTTCGACCCCGCCACCGACGGCTACCGGGTGCTGGTCTACAGCCGCACCGCCGGACCACGCCACGCCCACCTCGGCCCGGCCCTGCCCGCCGGCCTCAACCCGCCGCTCGCCCCCGCCAACGCCGCGCAGAGCGCGCTCGTCAAGCTGGGCGCGGAGCACGACTTCGCCGTCGACTGGACCGAGGACGTCACCCAGCTCTCGTCGCCGTCGCGGCTGTTCCGCTACAACGCCGTCATCTTCATGAGCACGACCCGCGACGCGCTCGACGACCCGGCGCAGACCGCCCTGCGGCAGTACATCCGTGGCGGCGGCGGTTTCGTCGGCATCCACAACGCCTTCGGCACCGAGTACAACTGGGAGTGGTACGAGGGCCTGCTCGGCGGCACCAACTACTACGACCACGGTCGCAACCAACCGGGGACGGTGGTGACCGGGAGCCGCAAGGACGCGTCCACCAAGGGCCTGCCGGCTCGCTGGGACTTCGCCGACGAGTGGTACAACCTGGTGCCGTTCCCCAGCGATGTCCGGGTCCTGGCCCGGGTCGACGAGGCCACCCTGCCCGACGGCGCCGCCGGCGGCAGCGGCCACCCCGGCCACGGCCGCGACCACCCGGTGTCGTGGTGCCAGTACTACGACGGCGGGCGCTCGTGGGTGACCACCCTCGGCCACGCCGTCGAAGCGTGGACCGACGCGCCGATGGCCGGCGACCAGCAGTTCACGTCGCACGTCCTGGGCGGCATCGAGTCCGCCATGGGCCGCAGCCCGTTCTGCCGCTAGCCCCGACGGTGCCGGGACGCTCCCCTCGGGCGTCCCGGCGCCGTTCGCTAGGCCGGCTTGCTGATCACGGCCTGGAGGTAGTCCATCCGCAGCACCAGGGTGGCGTCGTCGGAGACGTTGAAGCGCTTGACGACCTCGACCATCTCGGCCTTGAGGTCCGCCGCGCGGTCGGGCTCGAGGGCGGCCAGCGCCTTGTGGGTCGGGCCGTAGAAGCTGCCGAAGAACTCCGCCTGGTGTTCGGGCGACGGGAACCGCCACAGGAACTCGCGGACCGGTGCCTCGATGGTGACCTCCGGGCCGAACAGCTCCCGCAACCGGTCGGGGCTGCCCCACAGCGCCGGCGGAAGCAGCCCGGGCGGCGGCGGCACGTAGCGGCCGAGGGTCTGGAAGAGCGTGCCGACGTAGCTGTCCGGGGTCCAGTTCACCATGCCGATCCGGCCGCCGGGCCGGCACACCCGCAGCAGTTCGGCTGCCGTCTTCTCCTGGTCGGGGGCGAACATCGCGCCGCAGGTCGACAGGACCGCGTCGAACGAGTCGTCGGCGAAGGGCAGATCCTCGGCGTCGGCCTCCTGGAACGACGCCTCCAGGCCTTCGGCCCGGGCGCGGCCGCGAGCGCGCTCCAGCAGCGCCGCCACGTAGTCGACGCCGGTGACCTGGCAGAAGCGGCGGGCGGCGGCGAGGCTCGCGTTGCCGTTGCCGCAGGCCACGTCCAGCACCCGTTCGCCTGCGCGCAGGTCGACGGCCTCGCACAACAGCTCCGCGGTGAGCAGCAGGCGCGTGCCCACGGCCGAGTAGTCACCCGAGGCCCAGGTCGCCTGCTGCTTCTGCTTGATGACGGTGGTGTCCATCTGTGGTTCCTCCTTGGTAGTCAGGAGAAACGCTACGAATCCTCGGCCGTGGGCGTATCGGAAACGCGCCCCCAACTCCGGTTCACCGGGTCCCCATCTTTCGGCGGGGCGATCCCCAGCTCACCGGCGCGCGCCGCGGCCTCGTGCCGCGACCCCACGGCGAGCTTGGCGAGGACGGCGGAGACGTGGTGGCCCACCGTCTTGGCCGACAGCGACAGGCGGGCGGCGATCTCAGCGTCGCGGAGGCCGTCGGCGACCAGGACGAGCACCTCGACCTGCCGGGCGGTGAGGCCGGCCGGGTTGGCGGAGGTGGACCGGGTCGGCCCGCGGGGGACGGGCACGCCGCGGGTTCGCAGCTCGCGCCGCAGCCGCCCGGCCGTCTGGCGGGCACCGAGCGCGTCGAGCACGGCCAGCGCCTCCAGGACGGCCGCGTCGTCCGCGCCGTGCGCCAGGGCCAGAGCCCGGTGGTACGGGCAACCGAGCGCCTCCCACGACGAGGCCGCCCCGCGCCAGTCACCGCTGAACAGGAGCCGGTACGGCTCGGCGGCCACCAGGTCGGCCGGCACCGGCGTCCCCGCGCGCAGCAGCCAGTAGCCCAGCTCGCCCGCGAACCACGGTTGACCGGCCTCGACGGCGAGCGCGAAGGTCTCCTCCAGAGCGGCGTCCGCGCCGCCGCGCAGCCACCGGTGCTCGGCCCGCGCCGCGACCGCCGGGGCGATCCACTGCAGGTCGCCGGTCGCGAACGCGAGGTCGGCGGCCTCGTCGAGGGTGGCGTCGGCGGCCGGGTCGCCGCGCCGCGCCTGGAGCAGGCCCAGCGGCACCAGCGCGTCGACCACCCGGGCGCCACCGTGCACGAGCTCTGCGAGGGCCTCGTGCGCGTCCCGCTCCGCGCCCGGCCAGTCGCCCCGGTCGAGGCGCAGGCGGGCCCGATGGCCGAGCAGGTGCTGGGTGTAGCCGGCCAGCTCGCGGGGCCGGGTGAAGGCGAGCGCCCGATCCAGGTCGTCGCCGGCGTGGCGGTAGTCGCGCAACTCGGCGGCGGTGGTGGCCAGGTTGCACAGCGCGCGGGCGGCGTGGTCGTCCAGCCCGGACGCGACCGCGACCTGGAAACCCTCCTCGAGGTCGGCGCGCCCGCCGTCGTCACCGCCCTGGAGCCGGGCCGTGCCGATGTTGGTCAGCGCGTGGGTGAGGATCTCCTGATCCCCGAACCGCCGGGCCAGCTCGATCGCTGGTGCCGCCCACTCCCGCGCGGCCGACAGGCGGTAGGCGAGCATGTCGAGCTGGGCCTGGTTGCTGTAGGCCATCGCGAGGCGCGGGCCGGGCGGCAGCTCGCGCAGCACGGCGATGGCCCTGGCCGCCGCGTCCTCGGCCGCCCGCCGGTTGCCGTCCCACCAGTGCAGGCGCGACAACCACCGCAGCCCGTCGCCGACCTTCTCCCGGTCGCCGGCCGTCTCCCGCAGCGCCAGGGCGGCGCGGCGGGCGGTGACCGCCTCGGCGGAGAGCCCCGACAGGTAGCACTCGACCGAATAGCCTTCGAGCACCTCGGCGGGTACGGGCGCCCCGAGCCGCTCGGAGTGGGTGAGGATCGCGCGGTAGTGCCCGACGGCCTCGCGGTGCGCGGCGACCGCGGCCGCCTGCCGCGCCGCCTCCGGCCCGTAGCGCAGGACGGCAGCGTCGTCGCCGGCCTCGCGGGCGTGATGCATCAGCCTGGCCACGTCGACGCGACCGCCGGTCAGCGCCGCGAGGATCCGCCGGTTGAGCCCGCGCCGGTGCAGGACGGACAGCGATCCCTCGACCGCTCGCCGGAGCAGCTCGTGGCGGAACCCGATCGTGTCGTCGCGGACCACGAGCAGCCCGGCCGACACCGCCGCGTCGACCGCCGCTGCCGGCGCGTCCAGGACCCGCTCCAGCAGATCGAGCTCGGCCGCGGTCGGCACCACGGCGACGAATCGCAGGACCTCGCGCGCGTCCTCCGGCAGGCCGCCGAAGCGGGCCAGCACCAGGTCGCGGATGGTCAGGGGCACACCGGCGTCACCGGCGGCCAGCACCTCGGAGACCAGCAGCGGGTTTCCGCCGGTCAACGCCCGCAGCCCGGTCGCGGGGCGGCCGGCCCGCCGCGCCAGCGAAGCCACCGCCGCCTCGGACAACGCTTCGAGGGGCAGCCGCCGTACCGACTCGGCGGGGAGCCGGCCGACGACGGTGCGAAGGGGATGGTCGGCCGCGAGCTCGTCGTCCCGGTAGGTGACGACGAGCAGCGTCGTGGTGCCCGCAATCCGCCGGCCGAGGAACACCAGCAGGTCCAGCGTGGCCTCGTCGGCCCAATGGGCGTCCTCGACCACCACCACCTGTGGGCGCCCGCCGCCGAGCTCGTCGAGCAGGGCCGCGAAGAGCTGCTCGCGGGACCCGCCCGCGGCCAGCAGCGCGGCCAGCCGGCCACCCGTCTGGCGTCCGAGATCGTGCAGCGGACCCAGCGCGCGCGGGGTCAGCAGCGGGTCACAGGCACCGAGCAGGAACCGTGCCCCGGCCGCGTGCCGCCGCGTGAAGTGCCGGACGAGAGCGGACTTCCCGATCCCGGCCTCACCGGTGACCAGCACGACGCTGCCCCGCGAAGCGGTCGCGGTCAGCGCCTCGCCCAGCTCGTCCAACAGTGCGGCACGCTCGAGCAGCTCCATCAGCAGCGACGCTACCGGCTCACGGAGGCTCGATGCCTCCGTCCGGGCGGCGGATCCGGGTCGACCAGCGTTCGTGTCCGTAGTGCCGGGGCGGGTACTTCGCCGCCGCCTTCTCGTCGAGGTCGATGCCCCAGCCCGGTGCGTCCGACGGTGTCAGGTAGCCGTTCGTGTGCCGCAGCGTGCCGGGGAAGACCTCGTGCACCTCATCGGCGTACACGTGGCCTTCCTGGATGCCGAACGCGTGGCTGGACACGTCGAGCGCCAGGTTCGCGGCCATCCCGACCGGTGACACGTCGGCGGGGGAGTGCCACGCGGTGCGCACCCCGGCCAGCTCGCACAGCGCGGTCAGCTTGCGGGCCGGGGTCAGGCCGCCGATCGCGGAGATGTGCAGCCGCAGCAGGTCGACGCCGCCGGCGGTGACCAGCCGGGCCGCGTCAGGGACCGAGCCGACCTGTTCGCCGGCCGCGATCGGCACCGGCGCCGCCGCGCGCAGCTCCGGCAGTCGGTCGTAGTGTTCCGGCGCGATCGGGTCCTCGACGAAGAACAGCCGGTGCGGCTCCAGCGCGCGGCACAGCACCAGCGCCTGCTTGACGGTCAGCCGGCTGTGCACGTCGTGCAGCAGCGAGATCTCGTCGCCGAGGGCGTCCCGGGCGGCCGCGAACAACCGTGGCGTCGCCGCCAGGTACTGCTCGACGTCCCAGCCGTCCGCGTAGGGCGCGGAGGGGTACGCGCCCGGGATGCCCGGCGCCCCGTAGGTGCCGACGCCAGGGCCGCCCGTCTGCAACCGCACATGCCGCAGCCCGTCGGCGACGAGCGAACGGGCGTGGTCCACCGTGTCGGCGATCGTGGCGCCGCTGGCGTGCAGGTAGATCGGGACCGCTGCCCGGACCCGGCCGCCGAGCAGCTCGTAGACCGGCATGCCGGCCCGCTTGCCGGCGATGTCCCAGAGCGCCATGTCCAGCCCGGACAGTGCGTTGTTGAGGACCGGGCCGTTCCGCCAGTACGACGAGAGGTGCACCATCCGGGTGATGTCCTCGATGTCGGCGGGATGCCGGCCGACGACGAGCTCCGCGATGTGCTCGACAACCGCTGCCACCGCACCCGCGCGCTGGGTGAAGGTCGCGCAGCCCAGGCCGTACAACCCGTCCTCGGAGGTGTCGACCCGCACCACGACGAGCGTCGCCTCGGGCGCGGTCACGATCGCGCGTACCCGGGTGATCCGCAGCCCGTCGCGCCCCGCCCAGGGCGGTTGGGCCTCCGCCATCGTCATGCCGGCTCCTCCTCGATCAACGACCGTGAGCCTAACGGCAGGTGCCGCGTCGCAGTGAAGCCGAGCAACCGCCGGGCCGGCTCCAGCGCGACCGGCACGGTCCGCCCCGGGAACCGGGCCCGCAGCGGCACCCCCGGCAGGAAGGCGGCCAGCAGGTCCTCGGTCGGGTAGGGCGCGAGGGTCTCCGGCGCGGCGACGAACAGCACGTGTGAGCCGGCCGGCGGCGCGGTCAGCCCGAGCAGGCAGGCCGCGGCCGCGTCGTCGACGTGCAGGTAGGACCACAGCTCCTGGGCGCCCGACGCCGGGTCGGCGCGGAACTCCTCGGACCGCCGGGCCAGCCGCTCGACGCCGCCCAGAAAAGGGAAGCGCAGCGCCGTCACCGCCATCCCGTGCCGCCGGGCGACCATCGCCGCGGTCGCCTCGTCGGCCTGTTTCGACAGCGCGTACGGGTCGGTGACCTGCAGCGGATGCCGGAGGTCGACCGGCAGGTAGACCGGCTGGAGCGGGACCTGCGCCCAGGCCAGCCCGAGCACGGACATGCTGCTGGCCAGCACCACGCGCCGGACTCCCGCGAGCGCGGCGGAGTGCAGCACCACGAAGGTCGCCCGGGTGTTGCCACCGAACACCGCCAACGGCGTGTCCAGCGTCGGTGCCGGGATCGCCGCCAGGTGGATGACCGCGTCGACGTCCGCCAGGGCCCGCCGGACCACGTCCGGATCACCGGCGTCGCCCACCACGACCCGGTCCACCGGCAGGTCGCCGGGGTCGACCCGGTCCAGCGCGGTGACCCGGACGCCCGACAGCGCGTCGAGCACGGCCCGGCCGAGCAGCCCCGCGGCGCCGGTCACCAGCACCCGGTCAGTTCTTGACGGCACCGGACAGCCCGTTGACGAAGTAGCGCTGGAGGGCCAGGAACAGCACGATCACCGGAATGACCAGGATCAGCGAGCCGGCCATGATCTCGTTGTACGAGGGCACGGTGCCGGACGCGAGCCGCTCCAGCGCGAGCGGCAGCGTGTAGCGGGACTCGTCGTTGAGCGACACCCGGGTGAGCACGTACTCGTTCCAGGTCGGCACCGCGGTCAGCACGCCGATGGTGACCAGCGTCGGCCGGGCCAGCGGCAGGTAGACCCGCCAGAAGATCCGCCACTCGCCGGCACCGTCGGCGGTCGCGGCGTCGTGCAGGTCGACCGGTATCGCGCGGAACGCGTTGGTCAGCATCAGCACCGCCAGCGGCGCGGTCCCGTTGACGAACGGCAGGATCAGGCCGGCGTGCGTACCCAGGATGCCCAGCTTGTTCTCCAGGATGGTCAGTGGGAGCAGCACGGTGATGCTCGGCACGAACAGCAGCGCGACGAAGAACCAGAACACGAAGCGCCGGCCCGGGAAGTCGATCATCGCGAACGCGTAGCCGGCCAGGCTGTAGACGACCAGCACGCCCAGCACGGTGAAACCGGTGACCTGGAGGCTGTTGAGGAAGTAGTCGAAGAAGTGCAGCCGGCTCCAGGTGTCGACGAGCGTCGCCAGCGTGGGCCGGCGCGGGATCAGGTGCCCGCCTTCGAGGATCTCCAGCCGGTCCTTGAAGGCGCCGGAGACCATCCAGACGAACGGGTAGAGGCTGACCGCCGCGTAGACCGTCAACGCGAGCAAGGGGACGACGCGCCTCATCGTTGGCCCCGCAGCAGCCGGGCGTTGACCACCGCGAGCAGCAGCGCGGCCAGGAAGATGAGCCAGCCCAGGGCGCTGGCGACACCGAGCGTGGGGGACAGGCTCTGGAAGAACGCCTGCTGGTACGCCTTGAGCCCGAGTACGTCGGTGTGCCCGGCCGGGCCGCCGTTGGTCATGATCAGGAAGATCTGGAAACCCTGCATGGTGTCGCGCAGCCCGAGCAGCACGATCGCGACCGTGATCGGCACGAGCAGTGGCCAGGTGATGTGCCGCAGCCGGCGGACCGCGCCGGCGCCGTCGAGCGAGGCCGCCTCGGTCACGGCCGGGTCGATCGCCTGCAGGCCGGCCAGGTAGAGCAGCATCGCGACCGGGACGCTGCCCCAGATCATGATGACGATCAGGGTCGGCAGCGCCGTGTCCGGGTCGGCGAGGAAGCCCTGCGGCCGGGCCAGGCTGCCGAGGCCGACCGCCCGCAGGGCCAGGTTGACGGCGCCGTCGGGTTCGAGCACGTAGCGCCAGGCGTAGTAGACCGCGATGCCGGCCGTCACGTACGGCAGGAAGAAGATCGAACGCAGGGTGCCGCGCAGCCGGGTGATGCTGTTGAGCAGCGTGGCCAGCGGCAGGGCGATCAGGACGGTGCCGAACGAGACGGCGACCATCGCGAGGCCGGTGTTCAGCGCGGCGCCGCGGATCTCCGGTGCCAGCCGGGGGTCGGCGTAGAGCAGGTCGCGGTAGTTCTCCAAACCCACCCAGTCCCAGCTCGGCGAGAAGCCGTTCCACTTGGCGAAGCTGAGCCCGAAGCTGTAGACCAGCGTGTAGAGGCCCATCACCAGGAAGAGCACGACCGCGGGGGCGATGAAGGCGTAGCCCACCAGGGCCCGGCGTCCCCGCTGCCGGGACCGGGTGGCGCGGCGCGGCTCGCGTACGAGCCGCGCCGCCACACTGTCGGTGGTGACGGCCACTTACTTCGCGTCCCACATCGCCTTGATGACCGTGTCGAGCGTGCGGCCGGTGGTGGCCGCGTCGGCCTCGCCCAGGGGCGCGAGCTTCAGCAGCGGGTTGCCCATCTCGACCTCGTCGTAGTCCGGCGGGCGGAACCCCCGGTTGCCGGCGTCGTACGTGTCCTGCGCCGGGCCGGTGAAGAACTGTTGCAGCGCCGCGAGGTCCGGGCCGATCAGCGTCTCGGCCCGCGTGCCTAGGTCGGTGGCCGGCAGGTCGAGCGACCCCTTGGCGAAGATGCCGGCGCCCTCGGGAGAGGTGAGGAAGTCGACCCACTGGGTCGCCGTGGCGGCGTTGGCGCTGGTCGAGGTGACCGACAGGCCGGTCAGCGCCAGGGGCGCCAGGCGCAGGTCGCGCACCGCGCCGCCGGTGGCCGGCGGGATCGGGAAGGCCAGCACGTTCTCGGGCTTCATGCCGTTCTGGGCCAGGAAGGCCAGGGTGAACGTGCCGCCCACGTTGAACGTCGACTTGCCCTGCGCGAACGCGATGTCGGCCTCGTCGATGCCGAGCGCGCTGACGCCCGGGATCCAGTAGGGCCGCAGCTGCGCGTACAGGTCGAGGGTCCGCAGGCCGTCCGGCGAGCCGAAGCCGGCCGTGGTGCCCTTCCCGAACAGGGCTTCGAACTTCTGCTGACCGAGGTACGCGAAGGCGAGCTGCTCGTACACCCAGTTGAACCCGGTCTGGGTCACCTTGAGCCCGAGCGAGACCCCGCCCTGCGCCTTGTCGGCGGTGGTGGTGGCCTTCAGGTAGCTGAGGAACTCCTCCCAGGTGGCCGGCGGCTTGGTCGGGTCGAGGCCGGCCGCGGCCAGCTTCTCCTTGTTGGCGTAGACGATGCCGAACGTGCCGGCGGTGAACGGGACACTGTAGAGGCTGCCGACGGTCGCGCCCGACAGCTCCTCGACCGTGTCCTTGCGTTGCTGGGTGACCCGGCCGGACTCCCGCGTGCTGGGCAGGAACCGGTCGAGCTTGCCGTCGAAGTCGCCCTTGAGGTCGGCGAGCAGCCCGCCGCCGCCGACCCGCAGGTCCTCGCCGCCGGAGTGCAGCTCGAGCACGTCGGGCAGGTCCTTGGTCTGTGCCGCGCTCTGGATCTTCGCGGTGAAGACGTCGTCGGGTGTGAACGCCTCGATCTTCACGTCGATGCCGCTCTTGGCCTTGAACGCGGCGGCGGCCTGTTGCAGTGCCTCGACGTGGGTGCGCTTGAACGTCCACATCGTCAGGCTCTTGCCGGACTCGCCGCTCTCGTCGTCACCGCCGCACGCGGTGACGGTCAGGCCGAGGGCGACGGCGGCCACCGCCGCGAGGAAGCGTCTGTTTCCGATCATGGTCTGGCCCTCCCACTGGACGAAGGGGATCTATCGGGCTAGCAAATCGTTAAGACTGACCGGCAATCTACCCGCAAACAGACGGAAGTCAAGAGGTTCTATATGTACGGGCGTCAGTCAGGTGGACTGGCGGCGGACGAGTTGGGTCGGAATGACGATCTCCCGCGGCGGCCCGGCCACGCCGTTGATCCGGTCGAGCAGCAGCCGCGCGCAGGCCACGCCTATCTCCCGTGCCGGGTTGGCGATCGTGGTCAGTTGCGGTGTGACCAGGCTGGCCGCGTCGATGTCGTCGAAGCCCATCACCGCGAGGTCCTCGGGCACCCGCAGCCCGCGTTCCCGGGCCGCGTCGAGCGCGCCGATCGCCATCATGTCGTTGGCGCACAGCACCGCGTCGGGCCGCTTGCGTTGCCTGATCAGCCTTTCCACGCCGTGCGCGCCGCCGGCGCGGCTGAAGTCGGTGTGCACCAACAGGTTCTGCTGTGGACCGACACCGGCTTCGGCGAGTGCGGCGCGGTAGCCGGCGACCCGCTCGGCGGCCGGCCCCTCGGCGGCGGGGCCGCAGATGAAGGCGATCCGCCGATATCCATTGTGGATCAGGTAGCGGACCGCGTCGCGGGCGCCGCCCTCGTCGTCGCTGTGCACCAGGTCGACGCCGGGCTGCGTCTGGCGCCCGCCGAGCCGGACCACCGGGATCTGCGCGTCGATCACCGGCTGGAGGTCGTCGGTGTGGGTGTTGAAGACGGCGAACGCGACGCCGTCGACCTGCCGCGAGATCATCTTGTCGAGGGCGGCCCGTTCCAGATCGCGGACGCCGTTGGTGTTGGTGATGATCTCGTCGTAGCCGGCCGGGCCGAGCACGTCCTGCACACCTCGGGCGAGCACCGGGTAGAACGGGTTGGTGATGTCGGGGATCACCAGGCCGATCGTCAGGCTGCGGCCGGCGCGCAGGCCGCGGGCCACCACGTTGGGCCGGTAGCCGAGCTCCTCGATCGCGTCCATGATCCGCTGTCGGGTCTGGGCCGACACCGGCCGGCGCCCGTTGAGGGCGTGCGAGACCGTGGTCGCGCTGACCCCGGCGAGCTGCGCGACCTGGCCGATCCGCGGCCGGTCGCCGCGAAACGCCACCCCGGACCTCCTCGGCTCGGCGAGTCCTGCTGGCCGGATCGTACCGCGCTCGCAGTGACGTCCGTCGAACTGAGCCGGACACGCCGGGAGTGTTGATGCCTCAACGTAGTCGGACCGTGACCTAAAGTTATCGGCGTTTGCCACAACAGGGGAGTCACGGGGAATGGGATCGTCGCATGTCGCGCTGCCCTTTGAGGGGCGGCTGCACCTGCTGCGGGAGTGGGGGCACGAGCTGCCCGCAAGCTGGCGATGGGCCGCGGATCGGGACATTCCCGGGGCCGACGACGCCGACCCGCGGGCGATCCGCGCCCTGTTGCGCGCCACCTACCCGCGATTGGTCCCGACGCGGGTCCTGGCGCCGCCGTCGCACGACACCACGTTGTGGCTTCCGCCGTCCGTGGCCCTGCGGCTCGCGACGGGAGTGCGGTTGCCGCACCTCCTGACCGCGCCAGAAAGGCGCCGGCCCAGCTTCCGCCTTCGCGGAGGCCGGTCCGACCCAGAGGTGGCCGAGGCCGCGTTGGCGGCGGCGGACGAGGTCGACGAATGCGCCGTGGTGATCCGGGAGTCGGTCCTGATCGGATACCTGACACTGCTGCCGGGCTGGCACGCCGAGCCGGAGGTGCTCCGCGACTACCTGGCCACACGTCTGGCCGCGCCGCGCGTGCCGCGCAGGTTGCTGGTGCTGGAGCGGTTCCCGCGTACCCCGGACGGCGCGATCGACCGAGCGGCGCTGCCGGATTAGGCCCGGTGCCGGGTCAGGCCCGGTCGCGCTGGGCGCGCAGGGCGGCCGTCGCACGCTCGACGGACAGCGGCGGCGAGAGCAGATGGCCCTGGCCGTAGCCGCAGCCGAGGTCGAGCAGCGCGTCGAGCTGCGCCGGCGTCTCGATGCCCTCGGCGAACGCCTTCATCGACAGTGAGTCGGCCACCGCCATGATGGCGCGGACGATGCCGCGACCGTTGTTCTCGGACTCTCCCATCGCCGCCACGAACGCCCGGTCGATCTTCAGCCCCTCGACCGGGAACCGCTGCAGATAGGCCAGGCTGGAGTACGACATCCCGAAGTCGTCGAGCGCGAAGTGCACGCCCGCGTCGCGCAGCGCCGACACCTGGCTGGAGATGTCCTCCGCGGTGTCCATGTGCTCGGTGACCTCGAGCCAGATGTCGGCCGGGTCCACCCCGGCCGCACGGATCACGTCGAGCAACTCGCCGTGCCCACGCTCGAGCTGCACGGCCGAGATGTTGACGCTCATCGTCAGGCGCTCGGACGGGAACTCGCGCTGCCACGCCGCGAGCTGCCGGCACGCCTGGTCGAGCACCCAGGCGCCGATCGGCACTATCGCGCCGGTCTCCTCGGCGAGCGGGATGAACACGTCCGGCGGCACGTTGCCGCGCTCCGGATGGCGCCAGCGCGCCAGCGCCTCGAACGAGCGGATCGTGTCGCTCTTCAGCTCGACCATCGGCTGGTACGCCACCGAGAGCTCGCCGTGGTCGAGTGCCTCGGACAGGTCGGAGCGCAGGTCGAGCCGGTCTATCGAGCGGTGCGAGGCCTCGTCGTCGAAGACCTCCAGCCGGCCGGTGCCGCGGGCCTTGGCCGCGTACATCGCGGCGTCGGCGTCGCGCAGCATCGCGCTGGCGGAGGCGGTGCCGCGCCGGCCGAGCACCGCGCCGATGCTCGCGGTGACCTCGACCCGCTCGCCGCGCAGCGGGAACTCGTCGGCCAGCGCCACCTGGATGCGGCGGCCCATGTCGTTGACGTCGGTCAGGTCGGTGGCGCCGTTGACCAGCAGGACGAACTCGTCGCCGCCGAACCGGGCCAGCATGTCGCCCGGGCGCACCACCTTGCGCAGCCGCTGGGCCACCTGCTGGATCAGCTCGTCACCGGCCTCGTGGCCGAGCCGGTCGTTGACCGCCTTGAACTTGTCGAGGTCGAAGAAGAGCAGCCCGGCCGCGCCGGTCGGCGAGTTGGCCAGCGCCTCGTCGATCCGCTGGGCGGCGGTCATCCGGTTGGCCAGCCCGGTCAGCGGGTCGCGCGAGGCCCGCCGGTGCAGCTCCTGCTCGCGGGCCTTGAGCCGGCGGTAGTGCTCGCCGTTGCTCATCGCCACGCTCAGATAGCTGGCCAGCACCTGGGCGACCTCGACGGACGACTTGCCGAACGACCGGGCGCGCCGGCCCCTGGCGGCCAGGACCGCGATCACCGTGCCGTCGCGCATCACCGGGACGAGCAGCATCGGGTCGTCGTTCGTGGTGCCCGGCCCGACGTACGCCTCGCCGGCCGCCAGCCGAGGCCAGCCGGGCAGCTCGGCAGCGGGTCTCGGCCACCGTGTTCCCGTGTCGACGTTGGTGTCGGCCGCCGCTGCCACCTCGGCGAGGTCGTCGCGCACCGTGAGCACCCAGGCGGAGTCGGTGCCGGTCAGCTCGCGCAGCAGCACCACGGCCTCGTCGAGCAGCGACCCGACGTCGAGGTGGCGGGCCAGGCCCGGGCCGGCCTGGGCGAGCCGTTCGATCGCCGCGCCGCGCTCGCGCGACTCGACGGCCGAGTACATCCGGTAGGCCATCGAGAGCAGCACCTGCAGGTCGGCCGGCGTGAACAGGTCGCCGCCGCTGCGGTAGAGCACGAGCATGTCGCCGGCGAACTCGGTGCCCACGCCGGACAGCGGAATCCAGGCCGCCGACGTGCTCTCGACGTCACGCAGCGGCGGCGGACGGTCGTCGACCGGCACGCTGTGGCGGGCCGCGGCGCTGCCGGAGGTGATCACCCGGCGGGCGGTCGGGCCGACCGGCCAGCCGGTCGTGAACGCCGGGTCGTCCTCGGGTAGCCCGCAGGACGCGGTGACGAACAACCGGTCGTCGATGGCCTCGGCTATGCAGACCACGTCGGCGGCGAACACCTCGGACAGCACGGTCAGGGTGCGGTCGATCAGCCGGGCCGGGGACGACGGCGTGCCGATGACGGTCAGCAGCCGGATCAGCCGGGCGGTGTCCCGGTACGCCGCCGCGGCAGCGCCCTCCGCACGGGAGAGGGCGGCGCGGAGGGTCTCCGCCTCGGACTCGAAGCGGGGTGTCTGTGCGTCCCCGTAGGCCACCACGGCCGGTCAGAGCGCCATCGCCGCGATGGTGGCGTTGTGGTAACCCGCGACGCCGGTGGTCCGCGCGAACTCGCCGTACGTGTAGTAGCCGAACGTCGGCGCGTTGCCCGCCGCCCGCTGAAGCCGCCGGGCCTCCTCATGCCCGCGCTCGCCCAGGATGTCGAGCCGGGCGACGCAGTCGAACACCAGCACCACCGCTGGTTCCTCGTCGTCGACGACGCCGGCCACCACCTGCTCGCCGACCTCGAGGAGGTCCTCGGTGTCGCAGGAGACCACCTGGACGGCTGAGAAGGGCGGCAGCGGCGAGAAGGTGCGCAGGTCGCCGTCGCTGTCGATGAACGCGCCGCGGATCAGCAGCGATCCGTCCGGCTGGATGAGCCCGAAGGCGTGCTCCGAGTGGTATCCGCCAGCCCGCGGATAGAGCTTGTGGCCGGTCTGGACGGGCCGGAAGTTCTCCCTGTAGACCTCCAGCGCGGGCCGGCCCCCGAGCTCGCGGACTATCTGGCCGTCGACCCCGCTGAGCATCAGCGGCAGGCTCGTCGGCTGCCAGCCGTGCCCACCGATCACCCGTAGCGGCCGGTCCGAGCCGATCCAGATGGCCACCGCGGCGTCCCGGAGCACCTTGTCGCCGGCGAACACGAACGTCTCGGCGAGGTTGCGGTCGTCGGCCGCCGCTCCGCCGATCACCGGAATCTGGAACCCCGTGACCTTGTGGATGCCGTTGAGTAGCTCCTGCTGGTCACCGGCCAGACCGTCGGAGAAGATCAGAACCGCCTCGTGCGGGGAGCGCACCGGTCCCACCGCGTCCAGCGCGGCCCGCGCCAGCGAGCGCCCGGCCCGGGTGGCGTCGGCCTCCACACCGGTGGCGTGCCCGAGGCCGAAGCGGTAGCCGCCGCCGGCCAGGGCCAGCACGGCGATGCCGTCACCGGGCTCGGTGAGCTGGCCGTTGTGTAGTTGACCGGAGCTCGTGGCACCGGCGATCACGGCCGAGCCGGCGGCCGCGTTGACGGTCTTCAGCATGGTCTCGAGGTCGTACCGGACAGAGGCGTACACCAGGACCAGATCGGGCTGGTGGCCCTCAAGTGGGCGCAATGCCTCGTTGACCGCCGTCTCGGCGGCCAGTCGCGTGTCGGCGCCGCTTCCGGTGCCGACGCCGCGGACAACGCGGTTGCTGGTCAGAACCCTCACCCCCACACGAATGCGTGGTCAGACAACCACCGATTGTAGTGGTGAGGTCAGTTCGCCTTCAGGGATGAGTGGCGATGGTCATAACGCGTTCTGGGGCGGGTGGCACCCGGTGGTCCCCGAGGGGCGGGAACCACCGGGTGCCGTGACTCACCCTACGACCGACTTGAGCGAGATCCCGGCCGCGCGCAGGTCACTGACCAGATCGCGCAGGTACGGGTGCTCGTCGGCCTGCAGGCCCTCGGGGTTGGGGATGACCAGCCAGGCCGAGCCGTCGGCCTGGCTGACCCGGGCGGTGTCGGTGTAGCCGTCGACCACCGACTCGGCGCGGGCCAGATCGGCCGAAGCGACCTTGATGGTGATCGGGCGCCACTCGCCGCCCAGGTTCTCCGGTGTCGGTGCGGCCGCCGCGGCCGCTCGGGCCGGGTCGACCGTCGCCGACGCCGACCTGCGCGCCACCGACTGGCCCGCCGGGTAGAGCACCGAGTTGGCGAGCATCTGGATGCCGCTCTCGTTGTACGCCCGGAACAGCGGGTTGAAGGCGAACAGCACCGCCCGACCGGCACCGGTCGGCTCGTCGACCACGGCCGCCGTGCCGGCGAGCAGGTGCTCGTCGACCGTGAAGCCGTTGTGCCAGAAGGTGTCGTCCGTGGGGTAGGTGACCACGTTGGTGCCGGTGGTGCTCGGGTTGAGGATCGGGTCCTCGTTGTTGAACTCGAAGTCCTCGGCGGGGCGACCGGCGCCAACCGGGCTGCTGCCGTCGACGTCGACCCGGAAGTGCGAGCCGATCACCGTGTAGTCCGGCGTCTGGGGCTTCTCGGTGGTCGAGGTGAGCCCAGCCGCCCGAGCGACCCGGGTGCCTTCGTTGCGCAGGCCGATGTAGGTGTTGCCGGCGGCCACCCAGTTACGCAGGTTCTGCTGGCCGGCGGCGGTCAGACCACCGGTCGCGCTGCTGCCGTCCGGCACCAGCACCACCGTGCGGCCGGTGAAGGCCGCGGTGTTGTCGTTGATGTCGGCCGTGGTGACCGGCTTCAGGTCGAGGCCCCAGCGGGCGCCGAGCACGTAGCGCGCCTCGCCGTAGGAGCCGGAGGTGGTGGAGATGCCGGTGCCCCGGAACAGGCCGACGTCCGGCAGATTGACCGCCGCGCCGACCGGCGCCTTGCGGCTGGCGCTGAGCGTCACGCCCAGGCCGAGGGCCCGGTCGTTGAGCGCACCGGTCAGGCCGGCCTCCGGGAAGGTGGCCACGTTGGCGGAGTCGCGGCTGACCGCGACGCCGGCACCGAGCAGCGCGAAGGTGAGCTCCGCGGCGCCGGCCGAGTCGAGCCGGAACTGGTAGGAGCCGCCCTCGGGTGCGGTGGCCGCCTTGCCGCCGGCCGGCCGCGCCACGCGCTGCACCTTGGGCTTGAGCTCGTCACCGGTGTAGATGGTGTCGATGCCCATCAGCAGCGGGTTGCTCCAGGAGGACACGTCGTAGAAGTACGGGAACGGCACGTACGGGTCCTCGCCCAACGTCGCCTGGATCCAGTGCTTCTGCGGCTGCGCCATCGGGATCCAGTAAGCGCCCTTCGGCACGGTCAGGTTGTCGGCGTCGCGGCCACCGAACACGTGCGCCTTCGGCACCGTGATCGGCTCCTTGACCTCGTACACCTCGACGTCCATCCCACGCAGCCGCTCGACCAGCCGGCGCACGTCGGCCTGCTGGCGGTCGGGGAGCAGGAAGTACGACTTGATGTTGACGTCCGGCACCGGGAACTGCACCGTGTTGTCGGGCTGCACGACCTCGTTGGGGGAGAGCGTGCCGGCCTTGCCCTCGGCGAGGGCGTCGGTCCAGACCTTGAACCAGCCGTTGAGCACCTCGCGCTTGTTGGCCGAGGTCCAGCCGATCGTCGACCACTGGGTGTTGAACTGCTGCTGCACCCGGTCCTGGACCGCCGACGCGCTGCCCTTCTCGTAGGTCATGCCGGCGGCACCGAAGCCGGCTGCCGGCACCGTGTCGCCGTAACCCATGTAGAAGAGGTCGTAGGTGTCGTAGTTGAAGTAGCACTCGGTGGTGACCGCGCCGGCGCAGGCGCCGTTGTAGCCGAAGCCGGCCTTGTTGGCCTCACCGATGCGGTTGATCCAGTCCACCGGCTCGCTGGCGATCTCGTGGTGGATCGGGTCGGCGTTCGGCGGGAAGAAGTACCGCCGGCTGCCCATCTCGTGCGCGTCGATGAAGACCTGCGGCGGGTACTTGCGCAGCAGGTCGATCTTGCCGTCGGTCTCCGGCTGGGTGCGGGCGAACCAGTCGCGGTTCAGGTCGAAGCCGTACTCGTTCTGCCGGCGGCTGGCGGCGCGGCCGTCCGGGTTCTGGGTCGGGATGATGACCGTGACCAGGTTGTCGTTGCGGTCACGCACGTCGCAGGACAGGCCGGCGGCGAGCTCGTAGAGCGACTTCAGCGAAGCGTCGGCGCCGCTGGTCTCACCACCGTGGACGTTGCCGGCGATGTAGACGATGGCCGGACCGTCGTGCGCGATCCGGGCGGCCTTCGAGGGGGCCATCGTGCGCGGGTCACGC
Organism: Asanoa ishikariensis; assembly: GCF_900107455.1. Taxonomy (GTDB): domain Bacteria; phylum Actinomycetota; class Actinomycetes; order Mycobacteriales; family Micromonosporaceae; genus Asanoa; species Asanoa ishikariensis. The sequence goes on from NZ_FNQB01000003.1 coordinate 306,857, forward strand.
AGGTCGCGGATGTTCTCCGCGATCTCGGCGAGACCCGCCTTGGTGACGTGCGAGCTGTCGGAGACGATCGCGTACGGCAGCGGTTGGCCGGTGACGCTGGTGGCCATCGTGCCGGTGACCACGCGGTCGGAGGCGTTGTCGACGGCCGCCACGTACCGGCGGATCTCGTCGTTGGTGACGACCCGCTGCTGACCGACACCGAGCGGGAAGCCGAGGAAGGCCTCCGGGCTCGGAACGTCGGCCAGGTGGGCCTGGGGGTTCGGGTCACAGGCTGGACGAGGGGGGTTGGCGCTTGCGGGGACGCCGTTGAGCATCGGCAGCGTGCCGGCGAGCAACAGCGCTGTCGCTGCACCCGCAAGCCGTTTTGCGCGGTTCGGTAGTCGCATTAAACCCGCTTCCCTTCCCGGAAAGGTGGAGTGAAAGGCAAAACGAGCCTAGGACCTGGCATTTCCCATGGTCAAGATCCGAATGGCGGATCCCATTTACTGTGGCGAATACCAGGAAATCCGGCCGAACCGGACGAAGTCTATCGTGGACCGTCCGGCCGGCAGGACGCTCGAAAAAATCTTCCCGCCGGATGTCGAAACCAGGCCGGCCCGTTCGCAGCACTGGTGAGGACCGCCCGCGGCGTGCGGGTGGCGTCGACGCAAGGAGACCGACATGTCGTTCCAGGCCTACCTCGACGCGGCGGAGGACAAGACCGGCAAGACCCCGCGCGAGCTGGTCGACGAGGCCCGCGCCCGGGGCTTCGACGCGGCTTCCGTGAAGGCGACCACCATCGTCGAGTGGCTGCGCGACGACTACGGCCTGGGTCGCGGGCACGCGATGGCCCTGGTCCACGTCATCAAGAAGGGCCCGCGGATCTCCACCAAGCACGTCGGTCGCGCCGGCTCCCACGGCGACGCCTCCGACCTGCTCTGGCTGGACGGGAAGGCGAGCCGGCCGGCATAGTCGCGGCATGTCGCTTGAACCCATCGAGCGGGCCTCGGTCGACGAGCTGCGCGCCCTCCAGTTGGACAGGCTTCGCTGGTCCCTGCGGCACGCCTACGACAACGTCCCGCACTACCGGGCCGCGTTCGACGCGGCCGGCGTACACCCGGACGACCTGAAGTCCCTCGACGACCTGGCGGCGTTCCCGACGACCAGCAAGGACGACCTGCGGGCCAACTACCCCTTCGGGATGTTCGCCGTGCCACGCGAGCAGGTGGTCCGGGTGCACGCCTCGTCGGGCACCACCGGCCGGCCGACGGTGGTGGGCTACACCAGGGACGACATCGCGACCTGGGCCAGGCTGATGGCCCGCTCGATCCGGGCCTCCGGCGGAAACCCCGGCGACATCGTGCACGTGGCGTACGGGTACGGCCTGTTCACCGGCGGCCTCGGCGCCCACTACGGCGCCGAGGAGCTCGGCTGCACGGTGGTGCCGGTGTCCGGTGGGATGACCTCACGCCAGGTCATGCTCATCCAGGACTTCCAGCCGTCGATCATCATGGTGACGCCCAGCTACCTGCTCGCGATCGTCGACGAGATGGAGCGGCAGGGCGTCGACCCGCGGAGCACCTCGCTGCGGACCGGCATCCTCGGCGCGGAGCCGTGGACGGAGGACATGCGCCGCGAGATCGAGGAGCGGCTCGGCATCGACGCGGTCGACATCTACGGCCTGTCCGAGGTGATGGGTCCGGGCGTGGCCAACGAGTGCGTGGAGACCAAGGACGGCCCACACATCTGGGAGGACCACTTCTATCCGGAGATCATCGACCCGGTCACCGGTGCGGTGCTGCCCGACGGCGAGTTCGGCGAGCTGGTCTTCACGTCGCTGACGAAGCAGGCGATGCCGGTCGTCCGCTACCGCACCCGCGACCTGACCCGGCTGCTGCCCGGCACCGCCCGCCCGATGCGCCGGATGGCGAAGATCACCGGGCGCACCGACGACATGATGATCGTGCGCGGAGTCAACGTGTTCCCGACCCAGATCGAGGAGCTGATCCTCGGCACCGCCGAGTTGTCGCCGCATTTCCAGTGCGTGCTCAGCCGGTCGGGGCGGCTCGACTCGCTGACCGTCCGGGTCGAGCGCCGACCCGGTGTGGACGCCTCCACCGCCGCCGCCGCTCTGGCCGCCGCGGTGAAGGACCGCATCGGCGTCACCATCGCCGTCGAGGTGCTGGAGCCGGACGGCGTCGAGCGCTCGATGGGCAAGATGAGGCGGATCGTCGACGAGCGCCAGGTCGTTTAGGTCGGGAGCAGGCGGGGTCTGCGGCGGGCGGAGACGTCCTCGACCCAGCCGAAGTGGATGACCGCCATGGCGAGCAGCCAGAGCGCGATCGCGGTGTAGCCGACCTCGGCGACCGTGTCGCCGAACACCCAGACGTGCAGCAGGTCGCCGATCGGGAAGGCGGCCGTGATCGCCGCGTTGTGCCACAGGTAGATGGTCACCGCCCGCGAGTTGAGCAGGGTGACCGCGGCGTCGGCGCGCCGGCGCTTGGTCAGCCAGTCCATTCGGGGCGCCAGCCGCAGCAGCACGAGCACGAAGCCGATCGAGTAGACGGCGTACGCCAGCGGGCTGTCCGCGAGGTCGATGCCGTCCGCCCCGTGGTGGGTGACCACCCAGCCGACCGCGCCGGAGGTGGCCACGACCGAGATGGCGAGAACCACCGGGAACCGAAGGCGGCGCAGGTCTCCGTCGCGGTGCGCGAAGCCGAGGACCCAGCATGCCGCGAACGTCAGCACGTCCTCGATGACGGAGGCGGACCGGTCGCCGAAGGGCCAGGGCACGAAGTCGAACAGCGGCAGGAGCGCCAGCGGCGCCAGCACCGTCAGCAGCCTGGCCCTGCGGTAGAGCGCGAGCAGCAACGGCGAGAGCAGCACCAGCCAGAGGTACGTGACCAGATACCAGAGCACGCCGCTGACCGGCTCGGCCCACGCGGCGGCCTGCGGCTCGGCGATCGGCAGCAGCCACAGCAGCAGCGCCGGCCAGCCTGGCCGGTCGTCCCAACCGAGCACCAGCATCGCGGGTACGAGCACCGCGGCGAGCAACCACAACGCCGGCAGAAGGCGTCGCAACCGGCCGCGGACGGCGCGCGTGGCCGACCGGTCGACGGATCGGGCCATCAGGGAGCCGCCGAGCGCGAACATCACGCCCATCGCCGGGAATCCCAGGCCCAGCCAGGCGACCGGGAACATGTGGTAGAGCACCACCCGCACGATCGCGGCGGCCCGCAGCAGGTCGAACCAGCGGTCGCGGCCGTTGCCGGCAGCCGTGGCGTTGGTCGCCGTGGTCTCGGCCGGGGTGGGCGCGGTGGCTTCGGCCATGGTGATTCCGGGCGCCGTGGCCCTGGCCCAGACGGTGGGCTGTGGGTGGGGTGCGGGCCGTGCCGGCGCCGGTGCTCGTGCCGGTGCCTGTGGTGCGGGTGGCGTGGCGGTCGCGGTGTGGTAGCGCGGCGGCCCGACCCAGTCGTCTTCCCTCGCGGTCACCGGCCGACACTAACCACGGCCGGTGCCGCGCGGCGGGTGTGCGTACCCCGCCCGGGGGATGGCCTTCCGGTCGGTCATCGCACCCGATAGAGCCGTAACTGTTCCTAGAGTGCCGAGATCGTCTCCGGCGCGCGCTCCCGGCGGCTCAGCGCCCGCACGATCGCGACCTGGCCGTGCCGGGCGACCGCCAGGTCGGTCAGCAGCCCGAGGACCGGCCGGAGCACCGCCGGCGGGAACTCCGGCGTCGGCACGCCGACGCTGACCGCCAGGTCGTCACTGTGGACGGTGAGCTCCATCATGCGGGTGAGCAGCAGGTCGTCGAGGGTCAGCGCCCAGCCCGTCCAGGGCAGCAGCACGCTGGTGTCCGCCGGCACCGCGGGCAGCGTGCCGCGGAGGGCGACGAGGTCCGTGCGCAACGTCTCGACCATGTCCGGGTGACCGGCGGCGGCGAACGCGTCGCTCTGTGCCCTGATCCCGACGTTGGCCGGCGTGTCGATGTCCTTGCCGAGCCAGGGCGACTCGCCGTAGTGCGCCATCAGGTCGCGCGGCGGCTGGTCGGCGTGCGGTGCGCTGAGGATCTCGACCATCATGTGCACCTGGCGCCCGAGGTGCCCGGCCAGGCCGCCGACGGAGAGCTCGGCCAGCGCGCTCGGCTCGGGCCAGCGATCGGCGACAGCCGGGTCGGCGAGCAGGTCGACGGCGATCGCCGCCGCGTCGAGATAGGCCTCGCTGTGCATGCGGCGGAGCCTATCGGTCAGTTGATCGCGACGCTGACCTCGGTGGCCTTGACCAGGGCGAGCACCTCGTCGCCCTCGCTGAGGTCGAGGTCGTTGACGGCGTCGTTGGTGACCACCGCGGTGAGCGCGCCGCCGCCGTCGACCGCCACCTTCAACGTGGTCATCGCGGCGCCGCCGGTCAGCGAGGTGATCCGGCCGGGAAGCTGGTTGCGGATGCTCACGTCGCCGACCGCTCCGGTGGCCAGCGCGACGTCGGTCGCCTTGACCAGCATCGTCACGGGCAGCCCGGCGATGAGCTCGAGCTCGTCGGCGCTCTCCCGGGTGATCGCGGCGGTCACCTCCTGACCGCTGGCGAGCTGGGCCTTCACAGCGGCCATCGCGTCGCCACGGGACACCGACAGGATCGTGGCGTCGAGTTGGTTGCGGATGCTGAGTCGCATGGGCCTGTCCATTCGCGATCATTTGGTACGCGTTTGTCCTCAACCATCCTGCCCCCGCCTCCGGACCCTCCACCGCGCGACACGCGGCGGGATGGACCTCGGCCGGCCCGTGGATGGCGTCGGCGCCGGTCGGACCAGTAGATTGCAGTCCGAGTGCAAATTCTTCTGGCACGTTCCTGACTGAGGGGGGACGCGATGGCGTCGGTGATGACCGAGGCCGACCTGCGGGCGCGGATCTCGGCTTTCCTGGCCGAGCACGATCCGGCCGCGGCGGCCGGCGGCGGCGACGCGGATCGGCTGGCGTTCCTGCGTGCGCGGTTCGACGCGGGGCTCGCCTGGGTCCACTTTCCCACCGGCCTCGGCGGGCTCGGCGCCGGCCGGTCGCTGCAACCGGTCGCCGACGACGCGTTCGCCGCGGCCGGCGCGCCCGACAACCGGCCCGGCCGCATCGGCATCGGCCTCGGCATGGCGGCGCCGACGATCCTCGTCCACGGCTCCTCGGAACAGCGCGAGCGCTTCCTGCGTCCGTTGTGGACCGGCGAGGAGGTGTGGTGCCAGTTGTTCAGCGAGCCCGGGGCCGGCTCCGACCTCGCCGGGCTGGGCACCCGCGCCCGCCGCGACGGTGACGACTGGGTGCTCGACGGCCAGAAGGTCTGGACGTCGATGGCGCACGTCGCCCGCTGGGCCATCCTGCTCGCCCGCACCGACCCGGACGTGCCCAAGCACGCCGGACTGAGCTACTTCGTGCTCGACATGACCGCGCCCGGCGTCGAGGTCCGGCCGCTGCGCCAGCTCACCGGCGAGGCCGAGTTCAACGAGGTCTACCTGACCGGCGCCCGGATCCCCGACACCCAACGGCTCGGCGACGTCGGAGACGGCTGGAAGGTCGCGCAGACCACGCTGATGAACGAGCGGGTCTCGATCGGCGGCGGCGCACTGCCGCGCGAGGGCGGCATGATCGGCGTGCTGGCTGCGGCGTGGCGGTCCGACCCGGGCGCGCGTACTCCCGGGATGCACGACACGGTCATGCGGCTCTGGGTGCGCGCCGAGGCGGCGCGACTGACCGCGATGCGGGTCCGCCAGCAGCTCGCCGCGGGCGCACCGGGGCCGGACGGCTCCGCCGTGAAGCTCTCGTTCGCCACGCTCAACCAGCAGATCTCGGCCGCCGAGCTCGACCTGCTCGGCGACGAGGGGCTGCGCCGCGACTCGTGGGCGATGGGCCGACCCGAGGAGGTCGACTTCACCGGTCGGGACGCCGGCTACCGCTACCTGCGGGCCAAGGGCAACTCGATCGAGGGCGGCACCTCCGAGGTGCTCCGCAACATCATCGCCGAGCGGGTGCTCGGCCTGCCCGCCGAGCCACGGGTCGACACCCGTGTCGCGTGGAAGGATCTGCCGCGATGAGCGACCTGGTTCTGGTGGAGTCGCCCGACGAGCAGGACCTGCGGTCAGGTGTACGCGCCATGCTCGCGGCCGAGTGCACGGGGCAGTCGGTGCTGTCGTTCGTGTCGGGCTTTAGCGACCCGTTCGACGAGAAGCTGTGGCGCACCGTGGCCAGGGGCATGGGGCTGGCCGGGTTGCTCGTGCCCGAGGCGCAGGGCGGCGCGGGCGCGCAGTACCGCGCGGCGGCGGTCGTGGCCGAGGAGCTGGGCCGGGCGGTCGCTCCCGTGCCGTTCCTGTCCAGCGCGGTCGTCGCGACGACCGCCCTGGGCTCGTCGGCCTCACACGAGCTGCTCGGGCGACTGGCCTCCGGCGAGCGGACCGCCGCGCTGGCGGTGCCCTACGGGCTGTGGTCCGCGCCGGCGCTGCTGTCCGCCCAGGACGGTGCGGTGACCGGGGCCGTCCGCGGCGTCGCCGACGCCCTGGGCGCCGACGTGCTGCTGGTGCCGGCCGACGACGGCCTCTACGCCGTCGAGGGCTCGGCCGTCCGGCGCACCCGGATCGCGTCGCTGGACGAGACGCGGCCGCTGTGCGACGTCGAGTTCAGCGCTGCGCCGGCCCGGCTGGTCGCACCGCTGGCGACCGTGCCGTGCGCGCTGCGCACCGCGGCCACCATGGTCGCGGCCGAGCAGGTCGGCCTGGCGTCGTGGTGCCTGGACACGACGGTGGCGTACCTCAAGGAGCGCTACCAGTTCGGCCGCCCGGTCGGGTCCTTCCAGGCGCTCAAGCACCGGCTCGCGGACCTGTGGGTGGAGCTGACCCAGGCCCGCGCGGTCGTCGCGTACGCGGTGGCCGACCTGGCCGCCGGCGGCGACGACGGCCTGGTGGCGGCGTCCCTGGCGAAGATCGTCGGCTCGGAGGTCGCGGTGCGGGCGGCCGAAGAGTGCGTCCAGATGCACGGCGGCATCGGCTTCACCTGGGAGCACCCCGCACACCTCTACCTCAAGCGGGCCAAGGCCACCTCGGTCGCGTACGGTTCCCCCGACCGGCACCGCGCCCGCCTGGCCACCCTCGTCGACCTACCGCTGGAGGCGTCGTGACCGCATCCCTGTCCGGCCGGGTGGCCCTGGTCACCGGCGCCAGCCGGGGCATCGGCCTGGCGATCGCGACCCGGCTGGCCGCTGCGGGCGCCCGCGTCTGCGTCACGGCCCGCAAGCCCGAGCCGTTGGCCGAGGCGGTGTCGCTGCTCGGCGGACCGTCGGTCGCTCTGGGTGTGGCCGGCCGGGCCGACGACCCCGCACACCAGGCCGCGGCCGTCGCGGCGACGGTCGAGGCGTTCGGGCCGATCGACATCCTGGTCAACAACACCGGGATCAACCCGGTCTTTGGGCCGCTTCTGGAGCTGGACCTCGGCGCGGCCCGGAAGATCTTCGAGGTCAACCTGCTGGCCGCACTGGGCTGGGTCCAGGCGGTGTACGCCGGCGACCCCCGCCCCGGCGTCGTCGTCAACGTGTCGTCGGTGGGCGGCCGCGTGCCGCCGCCGGGCATCTCCTTCTACGGGGTGACCAAGGCGGCGCTGGAACACCTGACCCGCTGCCTGGCGGTGGAACTCGCGCCGCACGTGCGGGTCAACGCGGTCGCGCCCGCGGTGGTGAAGACCAAGTTCGCGACCCTGCTGTACGAGGGCCGCGAGGACGAGGTCGCGTCCGCGTACCCGCTCAACCGGCTGGGCATCCCGGACGACGTGGCCGCGGCGGTCGCGTTCCTGGCCTCCGACGAGGCCGCCTGGATCACCGGGCAGACTCTGGTCATCGACGGTGGGGTCACGCTGACGGGACGGGGAGCATGACTTCTTCCGAGGAACGGGTCGACGGGCGCACGGCGCGGGCCGAACGCACCCGGGCCGCGATCGTCGAAGCCCACCTCGCGCTGATCGGAGAGGGCGACCTGCGTCCGACGGGCGAGCGGATCGCGGAGCGGGCCGGGGTGTCGCTGCGGGCACTGTGGACCAACTTCAAGGACATGGAGACGCTGTTCGAGGCGAGCGGCGCACGGGTGCTCGCGGAGTACGACGCCGCGTTCGCCCCGGTGCCGCCGTCGCTGCCGCTCTCTGAACGGGTCGCCCGTTACTGCCATCAGCGGGCCAGGCTGCTCCAGCTCATCTCGGCGCCGGCACGGGCGGCGGCGATGCGCGAGCCGTTCTCGCCGCAGCTACGCCGCAACCGCCAGAAGCACATCGAACGCCTCCGCGAGGAGGTCGAGGTGCTCTTCGCCACGGAGCTCGCCGCCCCGCCCGGCGGCGCGACCCTGCGCGACGCGGTGATCGCCGCGTCGATGTGGCCCGCCTGGTCGATGCTCCGCGAGGGCCTGGCCCTGTCGGCGCCCGAGGCCGAGGCCGTGATGACCCGGACGATCACCGCCCTGTTGTCAACCGCCGACGACTAGCCGGGCGGCCTCGCGGGCGCAGCCCCAGGAAAGGCTGACCCCGGTGCCGCCGTGCCCGTAGTTGTGCACGACGTGCACCTGGTTCCTTTGTTCCGTCTCCACCCGCACGGCCGGGCGCTCGGGCCGCAGCCCGGTCACGACGCCCTGAACTTTGGCGTCCGCGAGTCTCGGCTCCAGCGCGCGGCAGCGCTCCAGGATCCGGTCGGTGATGTCGTCGTCGGGCGTGCGGTCCCAGCGGTCCTGGATCCGGACGCCCCCGCAGACCACCCGCGTCGGGTGGGCCATGAAGCTGGTCCACTCGCCGTCGCGGCCGAGCTCCATGAACGCGTGGGTCAGGCCGGGGTTGTCGAGGATGACGTGCTGGCCGAACACGGGTCGGACGGTGTCGTCGCGGGCCAGCTCCCGGGCGCCGACGCCGGTGCAGTTGACGACCCGCTCGCCGGCGTGCTCAAGGTCTTCGACGCGCTGTTGCTCAACGCGCGTGCCGGCCGCCGCGAGTCGTCTCGTCAGGTAGTCGAGGTACGTCGGCATGTCCACGACAGGCATCCAGCCCCACGAGCCGGAGTCATAGCCTGCCGGCAGCTCGTCCGGCGTGGCCCTGCGCAGGCCGGGGATCAGCGCGACCTGGGGAGGTAGCTCGTCGGGCAGGTCGCCGCCGCCCACGGTGAGCACGTCGGAGATCCGTACACCTGTGCCCGGCTCGGCCGCGAGATCCTGAAAGTCCAGGAGGGACCGGGCGGTCCATTCGAGCGTCTTGTCGTAGGGCTGCTGGAACGAGGGCCCCCAGAGCGCACCGGCGGCGACGGAGGTGGTCTCCTGTGGCGGCTCGGCGGCCAGCACGCGGGTGGGCACGCCGCTTTCGGCGAGCACGATCGCGGTGGTCAGCCCGCTGACCCCGGCACCGACGACGGTGACCATTCCGGCTCTCCTCCCGCGGTTGACCTCCGAGAAGGCAGCGCAAGCGTACGTGGGCCGGGACGCCGTCGTGGTTCATTCCGTGCCGGTCACCTACGCGATCGCAGGCGGGTGGCTCCTCGCGGCCGTATCGCGTGGCTGGACAGCGGGGCCTTGGACGGCTGGCCGTCGTGACGGAGCGGCCGTCACCCGGTCGCGGCACCCACGCGGTGGAAGACCCCGTCCGGGTGACGCCGGGTTACCCGGCGGTCCCAGGCTTTGCCGCTAGAGTGCGCCAGTGCGCATGACCAGCCGACTGCTGCAGACCCTGCCTCCACCGCTGCGCAAGCACGTCTTCCGGCGCAGGGAAGCGGTCAAGTTCCTCGCCGTCGGCGGCTTCTGCTGGGTGCTGACCGCGGTGATCAACTATGCACTCAAGGTGACCTGGTTCGAAGCCAAGCCGGTCACAGCGCTGACGGTGGCCACGATCATAGCCGCGTTCGTCTCGTACGCCCTCAACCGCGAATGGACCTTCCGCACCCGCGGAGGCCGACGAGCCCACCACGAACTGGCGCTGTACATCGTCATCAACGCCGTCGGCATCGCACTCAACTCGGCGCCGCTCTACCTGGCCCGCTACGCGTTCGCGCTGCAGACCCCCCACATCTCCCGCGCCGCACAAGAGGTCTCGGACTTCCTGTGGGGCATGATCCTGGGCACCCTGCTGGCGATGGTCTTCCGCCTGTGGGCCTACCGGAAGTGGGTCTTCCCGGACGCCAGCGCACGCGCATCCCGCCCCTCCCGCCGCGCCCGCGTGGCCGCACAGACGCGAGTAGCCGTAAGCTCCGCGACGGACGACCGGGACCGCAAGGTCGCGTAGGACCTCACCATCGGCGTGGCGACACGCCGGGATTCCCCCGTGTGCCGAGCCGGTGGCAGCACGAAGAGGCCGCTGGTCGGCGGGTCACCCAGGTCGGCTTGGCCGGCCCGCCGCCGCGTGTCATGTCGTGCCGCTGGTGAGCACCGCCCTGGCCGACATCCGCGGCGGTCCAGGTCCCCGGCCTGCTCGGCCGCCGTCTTCGTCTGTGCGGTGGTTTGGTTTGGCGGCCTGCTCGGTCGCCTTGTTCATCTCTGCGGCGGTCCGGTTCGGCGGCCCGCTTGACCGCCTTCTTCGTCTCCGCGTTGGCCCCGCCCTGCGGTCTCCGCGGCCGTCTCCTCGCCTAAGTCGCTGTTTGGCCGTGGTCGCTCACGTCGCTGTTTTGGCCGTGGTCGGCTGCGTCGCTGTTTTGGCCGTGGTCGGCTTGCGTTGCTGTTTTGGCCGTGGTGGCCTGCGTTGCTGTTCTGGCCGTGGTGGCCTGCGTCGCTGTTCTGGCCGTGGTGGCCTGCGTCGCTGTCTTGGCCGTGGTGGCCTGCGTCGCTGTTCTGGCCGTGGTGGCCTGCGTCGCTGTTCTGGCCGTGGTGGCCTGCGTCGCTGTTCTGGCCGTGGTCGCCTGCGCCGCCGCCTTGGCCGCGGTCGCCTACGGCCACAACCACGATGAAGCTCGCGGCGCCGTCGCCGGCCCAGACCGCGCTAGGGCGAAGGTCCGTCGGGCCCCGCGCGGACAGGTCAGTCGAAGAGGACGACCGAGCGGGCGCCCTCGCCGCGCGCCATGCGGGCGAAGGCGTCGGGCGCGGCCTCCAGCGAGATCCGGTCCGTGATCAGAGGCTCGAGGTCGAGGGAGCCGGCCCCGACCGCGGCGGCCAGCACCGGTAGGTCGCGGTCCGGGTCGGACGAGCCGTAGACCGACGACCGCAGCGTGCGGGCCGAATGGAAGATGTCCAGGGCGCTCAGGCTGACCAGGTCGTCGTGGGCGCCCATGCCGACCACCGTGACCTGGCCGCCGCGCCGGGTCGCACGCCAGGCCGCGCCGATCGTCGCCGAGCGGCCGACACACTCGATGGCGTGGTCGGCGCCGCGGCCGCCGGTTAGGGCGCGGACCGCCTTGGGCATGGTGTCGTCGGAGACGACGAAGTGGGTGGCGCCCGCCGCCAGCGCCAGGTCGCGTTTCGCCTCGCCGAGGTCGACGCCGATCACCGGGTCGGCGCCCGCGGCCCGGGCGGCGATCAGGGCGGCCAGGCCGACGCCGCCGAGGCCGATCACGACCACCGACTGGCCCGGGCGGACCTCGGCGGTGCGGTTGACCGCGCCGGTCGCGGTCAGCACCGCGCAGCCGAGCAGGGCGGCGACATCCGCGGGTAGGCCGGCCGGGACCCCGACGACCGCGTGGCCGGGCACGACGACCTCCTCGGCCAGCGCGCCGAGGCCCAGGGTCACGTGGGTCGCCTCGCCGGAGGCCAGGTGACCGCGCGGCGCCGACGGTCTGCCGTTGCCGGCGCACAGCCACGGCTCGCCGTGGGTGCAGTGCCAGCACTCCCGGCACGGCGGTGCCCAGTTGAGCACCACCTCGTCGCCGACGCTGACCCGGGTGCCGGCGCCGACCTCGGTCACCACACCGGCGGCCTCGTGGCCCAGGACCAAGGGGAAGGAGGGCGCGAGCGTGCCGTTGACCATCGACAGGTCGGAGTGGCAGACCCCGGCCGCGCGTATCCGGACCCGCACGTCGCCTGGACCGACCGGCGGCAGCACCACGTCGGCGACGTGTGGAACCTCGCCCTTGCCCGTGACGACCAGCGCCTTCATGAAGAGGTCCTCATCGTTGGATCGACTTGGTTTCCAGGAACTCGGAAAGGCCGTGCTGGCCGAGCTCGCGTCCGACGCCCGACTGCTTGTAGCCGCCGAAGGGCGCCAGCGGGTTGAACGCCCCGCCGTTGATGTCGACGGCGCCCGTGCGCAGGCGGCGTGCGACCGCCATCGCCCGGTCTTCGTCGGCGGACCAGACGGCGCCGGCCAGGCCGTAGCGGGAGTTGTTGGCGATCTCGACCGCCTGGTCGTCGTCGGAGAACGGGATGATCGACAGGACGGGGCCGAAGATCTCTTCCTGGGCGATCGTGTCGTCGGGGTCGACGTCGGCGAAGACGGTCGGCGCCACGAACCAGCCGCGGGCCGGTACGGGTGCGTCGGGGCCACCGGACACCAGCCGGGCTCCGTCGGCCAGGCCCTTGTCGACGTAGTTGCGTACCCGGTCGCGTTGACGCTCGGAGACCAGCGGCCCGAGCCGGGTCGCCGGGTCGAACGGGTCGCCGGTCACGTAGCCGGCCGAGGCGGTCGCGGCCAGCTCGACCGCGTCCTCGTAGACGGAGCGGTGCACCAGCATCCGGGTCCACGCGGTGCAGGTCTGGCCGGCGTTCAGGAACGCGTTGCCGACGCCCACCTTGACCGCCTTGGCCAGGTCGGCGTCGGACAGGATCACGTTGGCCGACTTGCCGCCCAGCTCGAGGGTGACCCGGGCGATGCGGTCGGCGGCCAGTCGGCTGATCGCGGCCCCGGTCGCACCGGAGCCGGTGAACGAGACGATGTCGACATCGGAGTGGGCAGCCAGGGCCGAGCCCGCGACCGGGCCGGAGCCGGTGACCAGGTTGACCACCCCGTGTGGCAGGCCGGCCTCGTGGATCGCGTCGAAGAGCAGGTAGGCGGTGAGCGGGGTGAGCTCGGCCGGCTTGAGCACGACCGTGCATCCGGCCGCGAGCGCGGCGCCGACCTTGGCGACCACCTGGTGCAGCGGGTAGTTCCACGGCGTGATGGCGCCGACGACACCTACCGGCTCGCGTACGACCAGGGAGTTTCCGATCGTCTCGGGCTCGAACCCGGCGCGCGCCCGGGCCGCGTAGTCACGCAGCACCAGCAGCGGTAGGCCGGTCTGCACCCGCTGGGCCACCTTGATCGGGGTGCCGACCTCGATGGACACGGTCGCCGCGATCTGCTCGGCCCGCGAGCTCAGCGCGGCCAGCAGCCGGTCGAGGTGGTCGGCGCGGGCGCTGGGGGACAGGCCGGCCCACGGGGCGAACGCCGCCCGGGCCGCTGCCACCGCGCGATCGACGTCGCCACTGCCGGCGGCCGGCACGTGTGCGACGACCTCCTCGGTCGTCGGGTCCTGCACCGGCATCGGCAGGGCGTCCAGCGGAGTCATCCACTCGCCGTCGATGTAGAGCCGGTCGCGGTCGGCCACTTTGGCGGCGGCGCGGGCCTCGGTCTGGTCCATGCGGTTACCTCCCGGTGGAGCGGGTCGTGCCGTGGAATCGGTGGGTGGTGTCAACGACCACCTCTTCATACGTGATCTCGAGGCCCTTGATGACCGCTTCCAGCCCAAGCTCGAACGCGCCCTCGTCGACCTCGCGCTGGTGTGCCGCCAGCCGGTGGGCCTGCCCCAGGTGGGGATAGTCGGAAGAGACGTAGATCGCCGGGTCGGACGCGAAGCCGCGGGCGAACGACCCGAGTGCCGAGCCGGCCACCAGGTAGCGCATCAGCGCGCCGATGTGGGTCGCCCGCGCCGGCGGCCAGCCAGCCCGGACCAGGCCGCCGTAGACGGCGTCGGCCATCGCTAGGGCCCGCGGCCGCCGGCCGGGGCCCCTGGCTAGGTGGGGAACGATGTGCGGATGCGCGGCCAGTGCCGCCCGATAGGACCGGCCCCAGATCAGCAGCGCCTCGGGCCACTCGTGGGTCGCGAAGCAGTCGATGTCGACGTCGGCCGTGATCTCGTCGGCGACGGCGTCGAGGATCGCGTCCTTGTTGGGGAAGTGGTTGTAGAGCGAGGGGCCGCGGACCCCTAGCTGCGCGGCCAGCCGCCGGGTCGACACCGCCTCGAGCCCTTCGGCGTCGATCAGCTCGGCGGCCGTGTCGACGATGCGCTGCCGGGTGAGCAGCGCCTGACGCGGTCGGGGCATCTCGGCACTCCTCTCCCGGGTTGTGCACAACTCGCGTGGCGGGGTGGACAGAAGAAAACTACCACCGTTAGTTTATTCGCGTGGACCTCATGTTGTCACCCGAGCACGAAGCGAGTCGTTCCCTCGCCGCGGAGTTCGTCGCCCGCGAGGTCACGCCGCACGCCGCCGAGTGGGACAGGCGCGAGGCGGTCGACCAGTCGATCATCAAGCGGCTCGGTGACCTGGGCTTCCTCGGCCTGACCATCCCCGAGGAGCTGGGCGGCTCGGGCGGCGACCACCTCACGTACTGCCTGGTGCTCGAAGAGCTGGGCCGGGGCGATTCGTCGGTGCGTGGCATCGTCTCGGTCTCCCTCGGCCTGGTGGCGAAAACCATCGCAGCACACGGGTCCGACACGCAGCGGGCGTCCTGGCTGCCCCGGCTCTGCGACGGCACGGCGCTGGGCTGCTTCGCGCTGACCGAGCCCGGCACCGGCTCCGACGCCGCCAACCTGGCCACCCGAGCCGTCCGCGACGGCGACGACTGGCTGCTCACCGGCACCAAGCTGTTCATCACCAACGGCACCTGGGCCGACCTCGCGCTGGTCTTCGCCCGCACCGGCGGCCCCGGCCCGCGCGGCGTCACCGCGTTCCTCGTCGAGACCGACACGCCGGGCCTGACCCGCCGCGAGATCCACGGCAAGCTCGGCCTCCGCGGGCAGGCAACGGCAGAGCTGACCTTCGACGGCGTACGCGTCAGCGACACCGCCCGCCTCGGTCCCGAGGGGCACGGCTTCAAGATCGCGATGTCCACCCTCGACAAGGGCCGCATGTCGCTCGCCGCCGGCTGTGTCGGGCTCGCACAGGCGTGTCTCGACGCGGCGGTCCGCTACGCCGGCGAGCGCACCCAGTTCGGCAAGCCCATCGCGGGCCACCAGTTGGTCCAGCGCCACCTGGCCCAGATCGCCGTCGACACCGCCGCCGCCCGACTACTCGTCTGGCGCGTCGCCGACCTCGTCGACCGCGGCCAGCCGTTCGGCACCGAGGCGTCGATGGCCAAGCTGTTCGCGAGCGAGGCCGCGGTCCGGGCCGCCGACCGGGCGCTACAGGTGTTCGGCGGCTACGGCTACATCGACGAATACCCGGTCGGCAAATACCTGCGCGACGCCCGGGTCACCACGCTCTACGAGGGCACCAGCGAGATCCAGCAACTACTCATCGGGCGGGCGCTCACCGGCGTCACCGCCTTCTGAGAAAGGTCAGGCAGAGCATGCGACCGGTCTACTTCGCCGCGGCACGGCGTACACCCATCGGACGGCTGCGGGGCGCGTTGTCGGCGGTCCGCGCCGACGACCTCGCCGCGCGGGCGCTGTCGGGTGTCCTCGCCGACCTACCGGCGCTCGACCCGGCGAAGGTCGACGACGTCTACTGGGGCGCGGCCAACCAGGCCGGCGAGGACAACCGCAACGTCGCCCGGATGGCGGTGCTGCTGGCCGGCCTGCCCGAGACGGTGCCGGGCGCGACCGTCAACCGGCTCTGCGCGTCCGGCCTGGAGGCCGTCACCAGCGCCGCCCGGGCCATCGCCGCCGGCGACGCCGACGTCGTGGTGGCCGGTGGCTCCGAGTCGATGAGCCGGGCGCCGTTCGTGCTGCCCCGCCCAGAGGAGGGGCTGCCGCGTGGCATGGAGATCTTCGATACCCGGCTCGGCTGGCGGCTGGTCAACCCCCGGATGCGTGAGCTGCACGGCGTGCTGAGCATGGGCGAGACGGCCGAGGAGGTGGCTCGCCGCTACGGCATCGGGCGCGACCGGCAGGACGCGTTCGCGCTGCGCAGCCACCAGGCCGCGGCCGCGGCGACGGCGGCCGGAGACTTCGCCGCCGAGCTGCTGCCGATGAGCCTGCCCGACGGCGCCACGCTCGAGACCGACGAGGGCATCCGCGCCGACACGTCGCTGGAGAAGCTGGGCCGGCTCAAGCCGGTGTTCCACAAGGACGGCACGGTCACGGCGGGCAACTCGTCCCCGCTCAACGACGGCGCCGCCGCCCTGGTGCTGGTCAGCGAAGAGGCGCTCAGCGAGCTCGGCGTGGAACCCCTCGGGCGTTGGGTCGGTGGGGCCAGCGCCGGCGTACACCCGGACGTGATGGGCATCGGCCCGGTCCCGGCGACCCGGCGCGTGCTCGACCGGCGCGGCTGGACGCTCGACGACATCGAGACCGCCGAGCTCAACGAGGCCTTCGCCGCACAGGCGCTCGCGGTCGTCGACGAGCTTGGCATCGACGAGAAGCTGGTCAACCCGTCCGGCGGCGCCATCGCCATCGGGCACCCGCTGGGCTGCTCCGGCGCCCGCATCCTCACCACGTTGCTGCACCGCATGCGCCGCACCGGCGCCCGGCGCGGCCTGGCCACCATGTGCATCGGCGTCGGCCAGGGCACGGCCGTGCTCGTTGAGCGCTGAGACAACCACCTGAGCAGGGAGATTTGAGATGAGCGACAGGTTCGCCGATCGGGTCGCGATCGTGACCGGCGCGGCGCAGGGGATCGGTGCCGCGACGGCCCGCCGGCTCGCCGGTGAGGGTGCCCGGGTGGCGGTGGTCGACCTCGACGCCGACCGCAGCGCGGCCACGGCCGACGAGATCAAGGGCGCCGGCGGCGTGGCCACCGGCTACGGCTGCGACGTGACCGACCCGGAGGCGGTGACCGCCATGGTCGACGCGGTCGTCGCCGAGCACGGCCGGCTCGACATCCTGGTCAACAACGCCGGCATCACCCGCGACAACATGCTGTTCAAGATGCCGGCCGCCGAGTGGGACTCGGTGCTGACCACCAACCTGAGCAGCATGTTCTACTGCTGCCAGGCGGCGCAGAAGCACATGGTCGCGGCCCGCTACGGCAAGATCGTCAACCTGAGCAGCCGGTCGGCGCTGGGCAACCGGGGCCAGGTCAACTACGCGGCGGCCAAGGCGGGCGTCCAGGGCCTGACCGCGACGCTCGCCATCGAGCTAGGTCCGTTCAACATCAACGTCAACGCCGTCGCACCCGGCTACATCGCGACCGCGATGACCGCCGCGACCGCGACCCGCGTCGGCGCCGCGCCCGAAGACCACCAGAAGATGGCCGCCGAGCTCACCCCGCTGCGCCGCGTCGGCCAGCCGGAGGAGGTCGCGTCCGTGATCGCGTTCCTGGCCAGCGACGACGCGTCCTACGTAAGTGGCCAGACGCTCTACATCAACGGCGGCGCGCGCTAGCCGGCGTCTCGTGGACCATGGCGGCGCCAGACCCGAACGCGGCACCTGATCCTCGAGAAACGCACTAATCGCTTTTGCCGACGACGGTCGGGCGCCGCCACGTGTGACGCCCGATCACTAATCCGGACGCCAATGGCCCGGATCAGCGCGTACCACCGGCCGGTTCTGGGGAGGACCATCGTGGACTTTTCGCTCAGTGACGAGGAGAAGGCGGTCCGGGAGACCGCCCGGACCTTCATCCGCAAGGAAGTGATGCCGCTCGAGCAGGAGGTGCTGCGCCGCGAACGCGCCCACGAGCACGGGCTGCGCCTCGACGAGCTGCGCGAGCTGCAGACCAAGGCGCGGGCGTTCGGCTTCTGGGGTCTGGCGACCCCGGAGGAATACGGCGGTATGGACCTGCCGGCCGTCATGCAGTCGCTGATCTGGACCGAGATCGGCCGCTCCTGGGTGCCGTTCCGGTTCGGTGGCGAGGCCGACAACATCCTGTTCTTCGCCAACGACGAGCAGAAGGCCGAGTTCCTCCGCCCCACCATCGAGGGCGACCGGATCTCCTGCTTCGCGATCACCGAGCCCGGTGCCGGCTCGGACGCCGCCAACATCCGGATGACCGCGCGCCGCGACGGTGACGACTGGATCCTCGACGGCGAGAAGACCTTCATCACCAACGGCAACGACGCCGATTTCGCGATCGTGGTGGCGGTGTCGGACCGTGACCAGGACGTACGCGCCGGCGGCAGCACCGCCTTCCTCGTCGACCGCTCGATGGGCTGGCGTTCGGAGTTCATCCAGACGATGGGCGAGGGCGGGCCGGCGTCGCTGGTCTTCGACTCCGTCCGCGTCCCGGGGCGCAACGTGCTCGGGGAGGTAGGGCAGGGCTTCGCGCTCGGCATGCAGTGGATCGGCAAGGGTCGCTACATCATCCCGTCGCACGCGGTCGGCGTCGCCGAGCGCGCCCTGCGGATGGCGATCGACCACGCCAACACGCGCGAGACGTTCGGCAAGCCGCTGGCCACCAACCAGGCGATCCAGTGGATGATCGCCGACTCCGAGACCGAGCTCGAGGCCGCGCGCTGGCTGATCCTGCGCGCGGCGTGGACGGTCGACCAGGGCGCCGACGCCCGGCACGCCTCGTCGATGTCCAAGCTGTACGGCGCCCGTATGGTCAACGACGTCGTCGACCGCGTGCTCCAGATCCACGGCGGCATGGGCTACACCCGCGAGCTGCCGATCGAACGCTGGTACCGGCAGATGCGCCTGCTCCGCATCTTCGAAGGCACCGACGAGATGCAGCGCCTGATCATCTCCCGTGACCTGCTCCGCGGCTTCACCGAAATCGGAGGACACCTGGCATGAAGCGTGAGTTCGCATCCGTCGACGAGCTGGCCGCCGCCGTGGGCGAGACTCTCGGCCCCGGCGAGTGGTTCGAGGTCGACCAGTCCCGGGTCAACCTGTTCGCCGACGCCACGGACGACCACCAGTGGATCCACGTCGACCCGGAACGCGCCGCCGCCGGCCCGTTCGGCGGCCCGGTGGCGCACGGCTTCTTGACCCTGTCGCTGCTGCCGTCCCTGGTCGGCGACCTCTACACGGTCAAGGGCACCCGGATGGGCGTCAACTACGGCCTCAACCGAGTCCGCTTCCCGGCCCCGGTCCGCGTCGGCACGTCCGTCCGGGTCCACGCCGAGATCGCCTCGGTCGACCCGGTCCAGGGCGGCGTCCAGCTCGTCGCCAAGGTCACCGTCGAGAACAACGCGAGCGAGAAGCCCGTCTGCGTCGCCGAGACGGTAAGCCGCCTCTACGTCTGACCGACAGCTCAGACCCGCGCCACCCCCGCCACGCCGGGGGTGGCGCGAGCACAGCAGCCCGACCCTCCGCGACCACGATCACAACGACGCGGCTCGTGAGGGGGCTGCGTTGCGATGAGCGACGGCGGCCGAAGTCCGAACGCGTTCGAGAGCAGATCCGCATCGGTCGTCGCGACGCGTGGGCTTCGCCGTCTGCTGTGACTCGGGCGCGGGCACCAACTCCGCGACGTCGCGGTTCTCAACGACCTGGGTCTGGTTCCGGGGCAGCCGGCTGGTGCGCTGGAGGATTGCGCCCGGCCAGGGCGCGACTCGCGGAGGTGCCCTTCCCCGGCGATCCTGGCCGTCGACCGCGGTCCGCGAGATCGCCCTTCGGTTTGTGCAGGCGACCAACCCTCGGTTCGAGCGGCATTCTCCGTTGCCTTTGGATCATCTCGACATAGTTCGATTGCTCGATGTCTCAAGCGAAGTTGATCGAGAACAATTCGGTCCGAGCGCTGGAGCACCACGTAGGGCACGAACCTACCCCGTCGAGTCATCGCATCCGGAGGAAACGTATGCACGTGAGTCGCCCGAAGGTTCTACTCGGCACCACCATGGCGGTGGTGCTGACGTCGTCGATTATCGGTGGTGCCCCCGCCGCCGCACGTGCGGCTGATGCCGACCTCGCCCCGCTGGCCGGGCCGGCCGCTATGGCCGCCCCAGCGGACCTGGGCCAGGTGGGAGCCGAGCTACTCGACGGCCTGGCCCCTTCGACGCACGGCGGCGTTCACATCGACTCAGCGGATCGCTCGATCACGCTCATGGTCACGGCCGGCGCCAGCGCCACCGCGGTTGGTGCCCGCGCGGCGCGGATCAACCGACCCGGCGTGACGGTCAAGGTCAAGAAGGTCGACCGGAGCCGGGAGGTGCTCGAGCATCTCCGTGACGACGGAGTGTGGAACAACCTCCCGGCCGATCTCGCGGGGCAGGTGACCAAAACGCAGATCGACACACTCGACAATCGAGTTGTGGTGGAGGTCGCCAACCCGACGAGAGAAGTCCGACGGTCGTTGAAGAAACGCTTCGGGGACGCCGTCTCCGTCCGGGCCGGCTCCGCGCGCACCGCGATGACCCGTTACGACGACTTCTCGCCGTACTTCGGAGCGGATCGAATCTTGATGCGTTTCCCGAACGGGCAGCACTACGGGGCCTGCACCGCTGGATTCGGCGCGACGTACGCGGGAACTCAGGTAATGGTCACCGCAGGTCACTGCGCGCCGTACGGCAACATGGCCACGCCGACGTCGGTCACCAACGGCCGAATGAACGGCGAGAATGGTTGCACTGCGGTCGGCGGCTGTAGCACCGCTCCGATCGGCTCCTTCGGTAACGTCTGGC
Source organism: Asanoa ishikariensis (assembly GCF_900107455.1). GTDB lineage: Bacteria > Actinomycetota > Actinomycetes > Mycobacteriales > Micromonosporaceae > Asanoa > Asanoa ishikariensis. The sequence goes on from NZ_FNQB01000003.1 coordinate 327,448, forward strand.
AGACCCGCATGCGTACCCACGACACGCAGGCGCAAGCCAACGCCGGCCCCCTGAGCGTCGATCTCGCCTTGATCGCCACACTGACCGTTCCGACGATCTGGCGTGCGGACTCAGACAACCTGACCAGCCCGGTTCTGAGTTTCCCCGGCGCCGCTACCCTTCCCAGCCAGAGTGGGGCGGTCATCTGCCACTCTGGCGCGACGTCGTCGGGAGACTGCGGGTTCTCCCTGCAGGCCGAGATCGCCACCGTGACGATCGACCTTGATCCTGGCGCGCCGGGACGGTGGGCCCGGTTCCAGAACTGGGATGCCGTTTCGACGAACCGACAGGTCTGTGGCGGCGACTCGGGCGGCCCGGTCTATACGCAATTGGGCAGCGGAGTTTCAATGATGGGCGTCGTCAGCACGGGGTGGGGGCCGGTCGCGGGAACTGTCAAGGGGCAGCCGTGCAACCGCAATCTCGGCTTCGTCTTCTGGGGCCAGGGTCGGGCGGTCTTCCCCAACTACACGCCACGGATCCAGTGACTCTCGACCGCGCTTCCAGGTAGGGGATCGGCCTGCTTCGAGGACGCGCCTCGGAGCAGGCCCTCTCCGTTACCGGCCAGCACCGGAGCGATCCTCAGCGGTCGCCTGCGATGTAGTGGCTCATCGCGGTCCGTTCGGACTCCAGCTCGTCGATCCGGTTCTTGACGACATCGCCGATGCTGACGATGCCGACCAGCCGGCTCTCGTGCACCACCGGCAGATGGCGGATGCGGCGCTCGGTCATCAGCCGCATCAGGTCCTCGAGCTCGGCGTCCGGACCCAACGAGTAGACGTCGCTCGTGTGGATCGCGGCCACCGGTCCGAACAGGGCCGCCTCGCCCTGCGCGGCCAGCGCACGCACGACGTCACGCTCACTGGCGATCCCGTCGACCGTGGTGCCGTCCCGCGACACCACGACCGCGCCGATCCGGTGTTCGGCCAGCACCTCGAGCAGGCGCCGAACACTCGTATCGGGGGTCACGGTGATGACGTTGCTGCCCTTGACACGGAGCACATCGCTGATTCGCATGCGGTCTCCCGAAACGTTCGACGGCGTTGCCATGCGGCCAAACCGACGGTTAAGCCCCCATCAGGGCCCGATGCGGTCAATCCCCGCGCCCCACCCCGAACAGGCTAGCGTCTTCCGCTGGTTTCACCAGCCGGCCAATGCCTGGTCAGTCATCATTTCCATCTTGCGACTTCGACCCGGTCCGAAGTCAACCCTCGACGACCCTGCGGGCAGGACTCGACTTCGTCACCGGGATCGTCATCGACTGGAACGCTGCCGTTGTCCACAGGCGAAATCGAAGATCCCAAAACTTAACGTACGACTGTCAGACTGACCGCATGTACGACTTCGACGTGCTTGTGCTGGGGTCGGGGCCTGGCGGACAGAAGGCGGCGATCGCGGCGGCGAAGTTGGGCCGGCGGGTCGGGGTGATTGAACGCGACAACATGATCGGCGGCGTGTGCATCAACACGGGCACCATTCCGTCGAAGACGTTGCGCGAGGCGGTGCTCTATCTGACAGGTCTGAGCCAACGGGAGATGTACGGGCAGAACTACCGGGTCAAGGAAGACATCACGGTCGCGGATCTCGCGGCGCGCACACAGCACGTCATCGGCCGTGAGATCGACGTGATCCGCAACCAGCTCACCCGCAACCGGGTCTCGCTGCTCAGCGGCTTCGGCAAGTTCGCCGATCCCAACACCCTGACCGTCACCGACTCGCGGGGCCGCGAGTCACACGCCAGCGCGGCCAAGGTCGTCATCGCCTCCGGCACCAGGCCGGCGCGGCCGAGCACGGTCGACTTCGACGAACGCACGATCATCGACTCCGACGGCATCATCAACCTCGAACGCGTGCCGCGGTCCATGGTGGTCGTCGGCGCGGGTGTGATCGGCATCGAGTACGCGTCGATGTTCGCCGCCCTGGGCACCAAGGTCACCGTCGTCGAGCGCCGCGACCGGATGCTCGAGTTCTGCGACCTGGAGGTCATCGAGGCGCTGAAATACCACCTACGCGACCTGGCGGTCACCTTCCGCTTCGGCGAGTCGGTCGCGTCGGTCGAGCGCTACGCCGAGGGGGCCGTCGCGGTGCTGGAGAGCGGCAAGAAGATCGCCGCCGACACCGTGATGTACTCCGCCGGCCGCCAGGGCACCGCGCCCGAGCTTGAGCTGGCCGCCGCAGGCCTGTCCTCGGACGCGCGCGGCCGCCTCTCGGTCGACGAGCATTTCCGCACGTCGGTCCCGCACATCTACGCGGTGGGCGACGTGATCGGCTTCCCGGCCCTCGCGTCCACGTCGATGGAACAGGGCCGCCTGGCCGCGCACCACGCCTGCGACGAGCCGGCCCGGGCGATGCCGGCGCTGCAGCCGATCGGCATCTACACGATTCCCGAGATCAGCTTCATCGGCCGCACCGAAGACGAGCTCACCGAAGCCAAGGTCCCGTTCGAGGTCGGCATGGCCCGCTACCGCGAACTGGCCCGAGGCCAGATCATCGGCGACTCCTACGGCATGCTCAAGCTCCTGGTCGCCCCGGACGACGGCCGCTTGCTAGGCGTCCACATCTTCGGCACGGGCGCGACCGAGCTCGTCCACATCGGCCAGGCCGTGATGGGCTGCAACGGCACGGTCGACTACCTGGTCGACGCGGTCTTCAACTACCCGACCTTGGCCGAGGCCTACAAGGTCGCGGCCCTGGACGCAATGAACAAGATGCGCCACCTGTCGCGCCTCCAATGACCGCGGCGGCGGGGATGGATCTCATCCCCGTGGCCCGGGCGTTCATTCGATTCGCCCGGGCCAGCCGCGGCATGCCCGCTGGCCCGGGTAAGACAGGAGGCAACGCGCCCCGCGGCGGGCATGGCGGGGCCAGCCCGAGGTGAGCTTGGCCGGCGTCGCGGTCTGCGGCGGGCCGGGGGCACGTTCTTCTTCTGCGGTGACGGTGGCGAGGAGATGACGTCCTCGGCAAGCAGGTCGGGAACCTCCATCGCGGCGAAGAGCGAGCTGATCAGAGTCAGTACGGCGGTCACCCCTGAAGCCGTGCCGACCATTGTCCTAGGACGCCTTGCGGGAAGTGATCGCTGTCGAGCAGCGCGGTGCCGCGTGCGGGCCCCGGGGCCGGCATCAGCAGCGGTGGTGAGCACGCCACGGAAATGCGTTGCTGGGGTGGACGCCCGCCTTTACCTTGGATGCAGACGTTCGAGGACGACCGAGGAGCTCGACATGTTGTGGCAGCCCATTTCGCAACCGCGGCGGTTCAGGCCGTGCGGTTTCGTGGGCGTGCCCTTCGCCGGGCTATCCATCGATCCCTTCGTCGGCGAGAAGCGCCCCGGGCGGCGGCCGACGTAAGCGCTCACTGACGCGCTGACGCCGCCCATCCGGACAGGATCGGGCGGCGTTTTTTGTTCTCTTGAGAACTCCATAGTGGATGACGTGAGACAACCCTCGGCGGGCGGCCGCGGGATTCGGGAACGACCGGCTTGGTGACCGGACCTGCTTTGGGTGCAGGAAGCGCGGGGTTCGATTCCCCGGTTCCCGACGTGTTGATGGGGCTGTAGCTCAGCCGGGGAGAGCGTCGGTTCGGCAGACCGAAGGCCGCGGGTTCGAGTCCCGCCTGCTCCACCAACGACCGGTCCGCCTGCACGCACTGTGATCAGCGACGGGAGGGCGTTGCCCGAACGCCCGTGGTCACCTGTATCCGACTACCGCGCCGGGGTGAGGACGTCGACGGGCCGGTGCCCCAGGCGCAGCGACTCCGCGAGCTCGTCACGCCGACGCAGCGCCGCGCGCCAGCCCACGACCTCTGCGATGGTCCTCTCGCCGTTGACTGCCGTCGCCTCCACCGTCCAGGGCCGGCGGAACAGCACTCGCCCTACAAGCGTCACGACCAGCAGCACGAGCACGATCATGAGGTCGATGGCGATCAGTAGCAGCGGAAGCAGCACCCACCAGAACAGCGCGGCGGCAGCGATGAGCGCGAAGAAGACAAGCACGATGACGATGATCGCGTCGCCAAGGTCGAAGCCGTCCGACCCGCCCCCGCTCCCGCCCGAACCCGACGTTGCCGCGTCACCGATCCGCAAGGCGCCGTCGACGACATCACCGGAACTGCCATCCCGGTTGTTCTTTCGCTTACGGCGCCAGCCGCCGAAGCGTCGGGCGAGCGCTCGCCAGCGTGGTTCCCAGACCACCCGCACCGTCCACCGTGTGTCGTCGGGAGCCACTACCTGAACACTTCTCACGGCGACAAGATATCTGCCGGCACCAAGGTGCGGGCTCAGCGGCGCAGAGCGGTCTCGCGCCGCAAACGCGACAACCTCAGCGGATTGCGTACGGAGTAGAGATCAGTGACGAGGCGTACCGCCAGGACGGTGTCGAGCTCCATGAGCAGTGCCGGATAGCCGTTCACCTGTGCCAGCCGCAGCGACCTCGCGGCAAGGTTGGTCAGCGCTGCGGTCAGCACGCTAGCCACCGCGTCGGCCCCGACAGCGGGCGTCAGCGCGGCCTGCGCGGCTCCGCCACCATCCGCGGCAACCCGTTCCGGGCCAGGCGGGCCGCCAAACATCGGCACCCGCGCCATGATCGGCTACAAGCGCCGGACCCGGACGGGTGTGACGGTTACGAACTGGCCCTGAGCTGCTGGACTGCGGTTCGGATCCTGCTGCCACATTGGATCCGCTCCACGCCCGTCGAGCTCGGTTGGTCGAGCGTCCGGTTGAAGCCCGGAAGGTCGCTGGTTCGAATCCAGCGGCGGGCACGTTCGTCGGCGACCCACCCCGCATCTCGCCGAGCAGGCAACCGGCCGCCGGCCGGTCCCGAGCGGATCGAGCCGAACGCCGCGCCGACGCGGCGAGTCCAGCGCGGCTCGAGCCGAACCCGGATCTCGCCGAGCAGGCAGCCGGGAGCCGGCCGCCGGCCGGACCCGAGCGACTCGAGCCGAACCAGAAACGCCGCGTCGACGTGGCGAGTCCAGGTTCATCGCGGTTGACCGACATTCCGGGTTACGGCGCTGGCGTCCGTGGCCGCGCTTTGGACGCGGAGCCCGCAGGTTCGATTCCTGCACCCGGAGCGGATCCGCACCAGCGTCCCGAGAGAGCAAAGCGCCGCCATGACTCCCGCTAGCTCATCGGACAGCCCGGCGCGGTCCTAACACGACGGCTCGAATCCCCGGCGGGAGACCAGCAAAAACATGAGCGGCGCGGTGGGTCGCGGCCGTCGTGGCCGGGGAGTACACCCACTGGTGATCCAGCAACCACCGGGGGAGCACCTTTGTCGCATCATCTCGACTCCGACCTCGCGCGGCAGGACAGCCGGCTTGATCTGACCGACCAGTATGTGTTCCGGGGCACTAGCGGCACCGTGCTCGTCATGAACGTGAACAGCACCATTCTCGGCGACGACTACCGGGAGGGGTTCCATCCGGAAGCCCGCTACGAGTTCAAGGTGCACCTCGACGGCCACGCCGTCGAGGACCTGACCTACCGGGTCACTTTCGGGCCCGTCGAGAACGGCCGCCAGGCCGTGACGCTGTGGACCCTGACCGACAAGGACGCCGAAGACGACGCCGCGATCGGCCAGCAGGTCGCTCAGGGACGCACCGGCGAGACGATCTCCGGACCAGACGGCCTGAAGATGTGGGCCGGCAAGGTCCGCGAGCCGTTCTACAACGACCTCACCCTCCTGCCTGCCCTGGCCGCGGCGGTGCAGAACGGCACCCGGCCCGACCTCGGGAAATGGCGCCCGGACCAGGCGAAGAACGCCTTCGAGACGGTCAACGTCAACTCGATCGTGCTGGAGATCCCCGACGGCGGGCCGCTGCGACCAGGGCGCGACATCGCCGTCTGGACCGTCACCAAGCTCGCCACCGACGCGGGCGGCTGGCAGCAGGTCAACCGGCAGGCGACTCCGATGCTCTGGCCGCTGATCCGGACCGCCCATCGCGACTGGGCCATCGCCGCCAACCGGGCTCATCCCCAGAACGACGTCCGCGACGATGGCGCGCGGCTCGCCGGCATCATCGCCGCCGTGGTCGAGGCCAGCGGGACGGCGCAGGATCCGGCGGCCTACGGCAAGACCTTGGTCAAAAGGCTTCTACCGGACCTGATGCCGTACTCGGTCGGCACCAAAGCCAGTTTCGCCCTCGCCGGCGTCAACGGCCGCAACCTGGCCGACAACGCCGTCGAGGTCATGTTCAGCCTGGTCTTCAACGCGGCGATCCCGCTGGGCCTGCGCCCCGAGCAGACGGCGGCGACCCGGAGCGCCGACTTCCCCTACGTCGTACCAATATCATCCTAGGACGGGCTAGGCGATGTGCCGAACTGGGCAAGGCTGGTAAGACTTTGGGGATGGGCATCGTCTCACCGGGGTTCTTCGGCCGCAGAGGGTCCGGGGACACCAAACTGCCGCCTGGGCAGTACCAGACGCGCGACTTTCCCGTCCTCTCCGCCGGCCCGACGCCGCGGGTCGATCTCGACCGCTGGCAGTTCACCGTCAGCACCGAGACCGGGCAGCGCAAACAGTGGTCCTGGCAGGAGCTGACCAGCCTGCCGAGCGAGGACATCACCACCGACATCCACTGCGTGACCAAATGGTCGAAGTTCGGCACCCACTGGAAGGGCGTGCCGGTCGAGACGCTGCTCACCGACATCGAGACCGCGGCCGACTACGTGATGGCGCACTCGTATGGCGGCTACACCACGAACCTCCCGCTGGAGGACCTGCTCAACGGGCAGGCGTGGGTGGCCTACCAATATGACGGCGAGCCGCTGGCGCCCGAGCACGGTGGCCCGGCCCGGCTCCTCGTACCCCACCTGTATTTCTGGAAGTCCGCCAAGTGGGTCAACGGCCTCGAGCTGATGCTCGCCGACGAACCGGGCTTCTGGGAGACCGCCGGCTACCACGATTACGGGGACCCATGGCGCGAGCAGCGGTACCAAGGCGACTGACCGGCGGCCGGCTGCTGTGGCGGGTCGCCACGCTGACCGATCGCCGCCGGGAGTCCGCGACAGCGAGCACGCTGGTGTTCGACGTGCCTGACTGGCCCGGCCACCTGCCGGGGCAGCACGTCGACGTCAAACTCACGGCCGAGGACGGCTATTCGACCGAGCGCTCCTACTCGATCGCCAACCCGCAGGACGGCGACCGGGTCGAGCTCACCATCCAGGCGGTGCACGACGGGGAGGTGTCCCCGTATCTGCTGGAGGGCATGAACGTCGGCGACCCGATCGAGATCCGCGGGCCGATCGGCGGCTGGTTCGTCTGGCGGGACACCGACACCGACCCGGTCGTGCTGATCGGCGGCGGCTCCGGCGTCGTGCCGCTCATGGCGATGGTCCGCGCCCGCGCCGAGGCGCGCAGCCGGGTGCCGTTCCGCCTGATCTACTCGGTGCGCACGCCGGAGGACATGCTCTACGCCGCCGAGCTCAGAACACGGTTGCGGGACGACATGGGGCTCGACATCGCGTACGCGTACACGCGTGAGGCCCCGCCCGAATGGCCCGGCGAGGTGGGCCGGCTCAAGCTCGCGTCCGTCGCGACCCACGGCTGGCCGCCGGACCTGCAACCGGCGTGCTTCGTCTGCGGGCCGACCGGCTTCGTGGAGGCCGTGGCCGACATCCTCGTCGCACAGGGCCACGACCCGCGCAAGGTCAAGACCGAGCGCTTCGGTCCTAGCGGCACCTAACCAGGGGAGAGCCCCATGTCTGACCTGTACACCGACGGCAACGCCATGGCCGGGCCGCTCACCGAGATCTTCTCGGTCGACATGTCGATGGCGAAGGGCACCTGTGCCTCCTGCGGAGACCAGGGCATGCTCGCCCAGCTACACGTGTACGACCACGCGCCCGGCATGGTCGCCCGCTGCCCGAACTGTCAGGAAGTGAACATGCGCCTGGTCCGGGGTCCGGATCGCGCCTGGCTCGACCTGCGCGGCATGGTCGCGCTCGAAATACCGCTGGCGGCGCCCACCGATCGGGCGTGAAGGGCCGTACGATCGGCGTGATTGGTGGGTGAGCACGCGTTGAAGCAAGGCGAGGTGTGGACGATCGGCCAGCGCGCCGATCTGCGCTACCGCGTAGTGGTCCTCTCCTCTGAAGCCCACAACGACCGGCCCAGCGCCGCACCGTTCTGCGCGCCGGTCGTCCGCCAGCGCGGCTCCGCCGACGACCTGCCGCCGTTCGCGATCGCCCTCGCCGAGACCGACCCGATCTCCGGCGTCGTCGTCCTCAACCGGATGCGCCGCCTGCCCGCCAGCATCGGCGCCGAACGCCTCGGCCTGCTCACCGGCGCCAGCATGGCGAAAATCAACGCCAGCCTGCGGGAACTCTTCGATCTTTAGAACCTTCTTGCCCGGGTTCGTCGGCGGCACGACCGTCGCTCCCGCCGGGGAAATCGACGCTTCGCGTCGAGCCAGGTCCGCTGTGACAAAGGCGAAAACCGGTCGTGCGGGGGAGCCGGGACGGGTTTACTGACCGGCGAATCTGTAGCTCGATCGAGGAGTGTCGTTTGTCGGACATCCGTGCCGTCGTCGAAGGAGCCGGTTCGCCGGTCGTACTCATGCACAACGGGGTCTCGGACCACCACTGTTGGGATCGGGTAGCCGCCGGGCTGGCCGAGCAGCACACCGTCATCCGCTATGACATGCGCGGGTTCGGGCAGACCCCGGCCGCGAGCGCGGGCTTCCGGCACCGCGACGACCTCGCCGCGGCGCTCGACTCGCTCGGCGTGCAGCGGACCGCGGTCGTGGGCAACTCGCTCGGCGGCTACGTCGCGCTGGAGTTCGCCACGCGCTGGCCGGAGCGGGTCTCGCACCTGGGGATGCTCGCCGCGCCGCTGGGCGGCTGGGACTGGAGCCCGGTGGTCCGCGACTACGGCGCCGCCGAGGGCAAGCTGCTCGAAGCCGGCGACCTCGACGCGGCCTTGGCGCTGAACCTCGACATGTGGGTGCGCGGCCCGGACCGCGAATGGACGCCCGAACTGCGGGCGATGGGCGCCGAGCTAGCCCCGGCGATGCGGATCGCGCTGGCCAACCAGACCGAGAACGAGTCGTTCGAGCTGCCCGACGACACCGCCCTGCCATCGACGCTGCTCGACCTGATCCAGGTTCCGGCGCTGGTCGCGGTGGGTGACGCCGACGCGCCCGACTTCGTGGAGATCGCCCGCACGGTCGCCGGGGGCATCGCCGGCGCCCGGCTGCTGGAGCTCGCCGGGGTGGCACACATCCTGCCCGTCGAATGCCCGGAACAGATCACCGCGGAGATCGGCGAACTGCTGGCCCGGTGAGCGTGGCCACGGTGGGCTCGGCGTGTCATGCCATGGCCGATATAGTGGCACGGCCAATGATCAGGGGGTTGGTCCGCGCGCCCGCCGCGTTCGTTCGCGGCCGCCGGTGGCGGGCGGCACTGCCTAGCCAGTGCCAAACAGGCCCGTCGCGGTGGAGGAGGCAGCGGTGTCGAGTACGCCCGCCGTCGCGTCGGATCGTGTCCTCACCCTGCCCAATCTGATCAGTTTCCTGCGCCTCGTGGGCGTCCCGATCTTCCTCTGGCTGATGCTCGGGCCGCACCACGACGTCGCGGCTGTCATCGTGTTGGCGGTCGGCGGCAGCAGCGACTGGATCGACGGCTGGGTCGCCCGCCGGCTCGGCCAGGTCAGCCGGCTCGGTGAGCTGCTCGACCCCCTGGCCGACCGGCTCTACATCCTCGCGGTCCTGGTCGCCTTCACCTGGCGCGAGATCGTCCCCTGGGAGTTCACCGCCGCCCTGGTAGCCCGCGAGCTGATGATGATCGTCTGTCTCGCGGTGCTCCGGCGCAACGGGTTCGGCCCGCCGCAGGTGCACTACCTGGGCAAGACGGCCACCTTCATCCTCCTCGCCGCGTTCCCGGTGCTGCTGCTGGCGAAGGCGGTCCCGGCCATCGAGACCGGCGCCGCCGCGGCCGGCTGGGGCCTGGCCTGGTGGGGCATCGTCCTCTACTGGATCGCCGGTTTCCTCTACGTCGGCCAGGCGTCCCGCGTCATCCGCGCGGGCCGGGCGGAGAGTGCCGCTGCCGCCCGCACGGGGGAGCCGGCATGACCGAGCGGGCGGACAAGCCGCCCCAGCGGCGGTGGATGTCGCCGGACTTCCTCTCCGAACTGTTCAGCAACCCCCTCGATCCCGGGTACGCGGACGCGGCCGCCCGCCGTGCGAAGTCCGGCCCGCCGACCGGCTGGCGGCAGTCCACCCGGCGGACTGCCGCGGTGCTGGTGGCCGGGCTGATCGGCCTGCTGTTCGCGGTCGCCTACCGGCAGACGATGGCCGACGAGCCGCGCCGCAGCCAGGCCCGGGCCGACCTGGTCAGCCAGATCAAGGCGCGCCAGGAGACCACCGACAACCTGCGCGGCCAGGCCGACCGGCTGCGTGACGAGGTGGCCCGCGAGCGCGACGCCGCGCTCGGCGCCAACCAGGCCGCCCAGCGCCGCGAGACCGAGGCGGCCACCGGACTGCGCCGGGTCACCGGGGACGGCCTCATCGTCCGGCTGACCGACGCCGCGGACGCCGCCGAGGACGGTGGCGAGCACGAGCTCGGCCGGATCTTCGACCGCGACCTGCAGCTCGTGACCAACGCCCTGTGGGCGTCCGGCGCCGAGGCGATCGCGGTCAACGACCAGCGGCTGACCGCGACCTCGACGATCCGCAAGGCCGGCGGCGCGATCCTGGTCGACTTCCGGCCGGTGACCAGCCCGTACGAGATCCGCGTGATCGGCCCCGGGAACCTTGAGGACCGGTTCAACGACAGCGCGGCGGCCGCCCTGATGCGTAAGGTCGCCGACGTCGAGCACATCGGGTTCGACACGCACCGGGAAGACGACCTGAACCTGCCCGCGGCCACCGAGCCGACGCTCAACTACGCGACCCGTCCGGCGCCGCCCAGCGCGACACCGACGCCCGTGACATCCTCCTCGAGCCCGTCCGGAGGCGGCTAGATGATCCCCGTACTCGCCCTCGTCGTGGGTGTCGTCCTCGGTCTGGTGTTCGGCCCGACCGTGCCCGGCTGGCTGGAGCCGTACCTGCCGATCGCGGTGGTCGCGGCCCTGGACGCGGTCTTCGGCGGCGTCCGTGCCAAGCTCGACGGCATCTTCGACGACCAGCAGTTCGTCATCTCGTTCATCTCGAACGTGCTGGTCGCCGCACTGATCGTCTACCTCGGCGACCAGCTCGGCGTGGGCGGCCAACTGTCCACCGGCGTCGTGGTCGTGCTCGGCGTGCGCATCTTCGGCAACGTGGCCGCCATCCGTCGACACCTGTTCCGGGCCTGACGCGGGAGGACCGAAGACGATGACCGACGACCCGCGCGAAAGCAGCGGCACCGAGCCCACCTCCGACGAGCCGACCCGGGCCTTGTCTCCTGAGCCGGCCAAGCCGGCCCGCCGCCCGACCCCCGGCCGTTCCGCCGCGCCCCGGCCCGCACCCGCTCCGGCCCCGGATTTGACGGAGGCCGACCAAGGCCCCGACGAGGAGACGGTGCGGCTCTCCCCGGTCACCGACGGCACAAACGGGGAGCCGTCCCCGCCCAAGGTCGACCCCGCACCGAGCGACACCGGTGCGGCCGAGGAGACGGTGGCCCTGCCCCAGACCGAGCGCTCCTCCGGGGTTACGGACGCTCCGTCGCGCGTATCAGATGACGATCCTGATTCTGAGGATCTTGACCCTCCGCCCGCTGCGACACGCAAGAAGCGCAGCACTGCTGGTGTGATCATTCTCGTGTTGTTGGCTCTGCTGGGGTTCACGCTCGCGATCCAGTTGGGCGGCAAGTCCGGCGACTCCGACCTGGCCGCCATGCGCGAGGACGACCTCGTGCGGCTCCAGTCCGACCTCCAGGCCCAGGAGGACCGTCTCCAGCGCGAGATCGCCTCCCTGCAGGACAGCCAGCGCCAGCTCCAGTCCGGCGCCCAGGGCCGCACCGCGGCGCTGGAGGAGGCCACCAAGCGGGCCGACGAGCTCGCCATCCTCGCCGGCACCGTGAAGGCGCAGGGTCCCGGGCTGACGATCCGGTTCGTCGCCGGTCCACAGGCGATCGCGGCGTCCGACATCCTCAACGCGGTGCAGGAGCTACGCGGCGCGGACGCGGAGGCGATGCAGATCGCCGGCGCGGACGGCACGCTCGTGCGGATCGTCGCGAGCACCTACTTCATCGACGCCGAGGGTGCGCTCGAGGTGTCCGGCAAGCGGCTGACCGGCCCGTACACGATCACCGTCATCGGAGATCCGCCGACGATGCGCACCGCGCTCAACATTCCGGACGGGCTGGTGCCGTCGATCAAAGCGGACGGCGGTAACGTGATCGTCGACGAGCACGACACGGTCGACGTCACGGCCATCGCCGCGCCTGTCGATCTCGAGCACGCCAAACCAGTCAGCTGACGACGAAGGAACCTCAGTGATCCCTGACGACCTGCGATACACCGCCGAGCACGAGTGGGTGCGCGGTGGCGACGGTCCGGTGCGGGTGGGCATCACCCACTTCGCGCAGGACTCCCTGGGCGACATCGTCTACGTCCAGCTTCCCGAGCAGGGCGCGCAGGTCTCCGCCGGTGACTCCTTCGGCGAGGTCGAGTCCACCAAGAGTGTCTCCGAGATCTACGCTCCTATCTCTGGGACCGTCGTCGGGCGCAACGACAAGCTCGTCGACGAACCAGAGACGATCAACGCGGACCCGTACGGGGAGGGCTGGTTGGTGGAGATCGACCCCAGCGACCCCGCGGCGTTGGACGCCCTGCTGACCGCAGACGCCTACCGCGAGCTCACCGAGGGCTGATCAAGCCTTCTCGACAGCACAGATGTGCCCGCGCGTCCGGTTGACCCTGGATTTCAGGGCTGGCTAGGCTCGCGAAGTTGTTTTTGACTTGTTCCAAGCTGCTGCCCACTGGCGGCCGGGGTGTCCGGCGCCGCTGCGAAAAGATCCGTGAGGTGGACCGATGACGCGCCCCGACGACGAGTTTCCCCCACTCGACGTCACGTCGACGCTCAACCTGGGCTCGCTCGACGAAGTGCTGGAGGGCCCCGACGCAGACGTCGTGCCCGGCCGCATGTCGGGCTCGCTGCCGCCGGGAATGGCCTTGCTGGTCGTCCGGCGCGGGCCCAACGCCGGAGCGCGGTTCCTGTTGGACCACGACGTGACCACGAGCGGCCGGCACCCCGACAGTGACATCTTCCTCGACGACGTGACGGTCTCCCGTCGCCATGCCGAGTTCCACCGCGACGGCGGCACGTTCACCGTGCGCGACGTGGGCAGCCTGAACGGCACCTACGTCAACCGCGAACGGGTCGAAGCGGCGACACTCAGCAACGGCGACGAGGTGCAGATCGGCAAGTTCCGACTGGTGTTCATCGCCGGGCCACGCCCCGACGAGGAGTCCGCGCGCGGCTAGGGAGTGGGGCGACGCGTGACCGAACGTGCCACGGGCGCGGCGGCCGGCGCCGACCCGCGCACGCTACCGCGCATGAGCATCGGCGAAGTCCTGGCGGAGTTGCGCCCGGAGTTCCCCGATACCACCATCTCCAAGCTGCGCTTCCTCGAGGCCGAAGGCCTCGTGGAGCCCCAGCGCACGGCGGCCGGCTACCGCAAGTACAGCTGGCGCGACGTGGACCGGTTGCGCTTCGTGCTGTCCGCGCAGCGCGACCGGTACCTGCCGCTGCGGGTGATCCGGGACGAGCTCGAGGCCCGGGACAGCGGTGATGACGTGGCGCCGCGCCGGCCTGTGCTGGTCGCGGTGCCCGACGAGCCGTCCGCCGCGCCTCCGGCCGACGCCCTGGTGCGCCGGGCGGAGCTGGTCGAGCGGACCGGCATCGACCCGGGCAGCCTGGCCGAGCTCGAGGACATGGGCATGATCACCCAGCGCACCCCCGGCTGGTACGACGCGGACGCGCTGGTGATCGCCGCGGCGGTGGCCGGCCTGGTGTCGTATGGGCTCGAGGTGCGGCACCTGCGCACGTACAAGGCGGCGGCCGACCGTGAGGTCGGTCTCTTCGCCCAACTGGTGGGCCCGCTGGCCCGGCAGAAGGACCCGGCGGCCCGCGCCCGGGCGGCGGCGGCCGCCCAGGAGCTGACCGGACTGGCCCAGCAACTGCGCGCGGCGCTGGTTCGGGCCGGTTTGCGCGACACCCTGGGTCGTTGACGCGCGGGCCGGACTGCCGCACCGTCACGCAGATCACGTAGGCTCGAAGCCGGTTCCCCCTCGGCACCGACGGCGCGTGCGGGACGCACTCCGCTCGCGCGTGTACCGTGCAAGGAAGGGGCCGGAAACGGTACTGGGACGACGACAACGACACGGAGGCGCAGTGCGTGAGCTGAGCGTGGTCGGGGTTCGGGTCGAGTTGCCCAGCAACCAGCCGATTGTGCTGCTCCGAGAGGTCGAGGGCGACCGCTACCTGCCGATCTGGATCGGTGCGGTGGAGGCGACGGCGATCGCCTACGAGCAGCAGGGCGTGAAGCCCGCCCGGCCGCTAACCCATGATCTTCTCCGCGACGTGCTGGCCGCGCTCAAGCAGCCGCTCAACGCCGTGGAGATCGTCGAGCTCAAGGAAAACGTCTTCTACGCGGACCTTTTGATCGGCGACAACAACCTGCGGATCTCCGCCCGGCCGAGCGACTCGATCGCCCTGGCCCTGCGGGTGGGTGCGCCGATCCGGTGCGCCGAGCAGGTCCTCTCCGAGGCCGGCATCGTCATCCCTGACGAGCAGGAAGACGAGGTGGAGAAGTTCCGGGAGTTCCTGGAGCAGGTCCGCCCTGAGGACTTCGCGGGCTGAGTCGCCCTGAGGACTTCGCGGGCTGAGCGTGGTTCTGAGCGTTGCTCGGGTGATGTCCTCAGATCGCGGCGTGTCGGCGCAAAGCCTGCGCCCCGCTGCCCGATCTGAGCTATAGGGTTGGCGCTGTTGACGGGTGCGCGTACCGGCACGACGCGGCACCCCGCTGGCGGGGAGGTAGCCACATGCCCGACCCACGTGATCCTGATCCTGCGGGTAGATCCAACGCCGACGCGGCGCAGGCCCCAACGGACGATGACTCCGTCGGCTACCGAGGCGTAACCGCCTGCCACGCGGTCGGCATCAGCTACCGCCAGCTCGACTACTGGGCTCGCACGACGCTGGTCGTGCCGAGCGTGCGCGACGCGTCCGGGTCCGGCACGCAGCGCCTCTACTCGTTCCGGGACCTCGTCGTCCTCAAGGTGGTCAAGCGCCTCCTGGACGCCGGCGTCTCGCTCCAGAACATCCGCAAGGCGATCGAGACGCTGCGCTCGCACGGCGTCGACGATCTTGCCGGGATCACGCTGATCTCCGACGGCACGACGGTCTACGAGTGCCGTTCGCCGGAGGAGGTCGTCGACCTGCTCCAGGGCGGCCAGGGCGTCTTCGGCATCGCGATCGGCGGTGCGTTCAAGGAGATCCAGGGCTCGCTGTCACACCTGCCCGCGGAGCCCGCCGAGCCGGCTCCCGCCGAGGACCCGGCCGACGACGCACCGAGCGGCGACGAGCTCGCAGCCCGCCGCGCCCGCCGCCGCGCCGGCTGACCGAAAATACTTAGCCCTTGCGCTAAGTATTTTGGGCGGCAATACTTAGCTTCATGGCACAGTATGCGGCCGAGCTCGACGGTGTGTTCGTCGCCCTGGCCGACCCGACCCGGCGCGGCGTCGTCCGGCGGCTCGGCCGGGGACCCACGAGCGTGGGAGACCTGGCGCGCGAGTTCCCGATGACACTCCCGTCGTTCATGAAACACGTGCGCACTCTCGAGACCACCGGGTTGATCCACACGGTCAAGGCCGGCCGCGTACGCACCTGCGTGCTCAACCGCGACCGCCTCGCGCTCGTGGACGACTGGCTCGCCGAACAGCGCGGGATCTGGGAAGGCCGCACCGATCGGCTGGCCAGCCTGCTCACGGAGGAGGACCAACCATGACCGATGCGGAGCTCGACCTGACGCTGGACCGGGTGATCCGGGCACCGCGGGCCGCTGTCTGGCGCGCCTGGACCGACCCGGCCCGCTTCGAGCGCTGGTGGGTGCCGGCGCCGGCCGTGTGTCGCGTCGACCGGCTGGAGGTGCGGCCGGGCGGGGCCTTCGTGACCCGTTTCAGCGAGCCCGGCGGCGTGCTCGCACCGCACATGGACGCCACCTTCCTGGTCGTCGACGACCAGGAACGGATCGTGTTCACCAACGCGGTCGACAGCGCCTGGCGCCCCGCCGCTCCGGAACCGGTCGCGATGACCGCCGAGATCACCCTCGCTGACCACCCGGACGGCACCGACTACCGGATCGTCGTCCGGCACGGCGACCCGGCGGCCCGCGCCCGGCACGCGGAGCTCGGCTTCCTTGACGGCTGGGGCACGGTCACCGCACAGCTCGCGGCGGTGGTGGAATGAGGATCGCGCTGACCGAGTTCGTCTCGCTCGACGGCGTCAGCCAGGGTCCCGGCTCGCCCGACGAGGACACCACAGGCGGCTTCACCCGCGGCGGCTGGCTGACCCCGCACCTGGACGGGCGGTTCGTCGAGGCGGCCGCACACTGGCTCTCGCTGGCCGACGGCCTGCTGCTCGGGCGCCGTACCTACGAGGAGTTCGCCGCCGCCTGGCCGCAGATCACCGACCCGGCCGACCCGTTCACGGAGCGGATGAACGGGCTGCCGAAGTACGTCGTGACCGACACGCTCGCGACGGCGGCCTGGCAACCCGCGACGCTGCTGCGGTTCGAGGACGTCGCGACGCTCAAGGACCGACCCGGACGTGAGCTGCAGATCCACGGCAGCGCCCGGCTCGGCAAGGCCCTGCTCGCGGCGGGCCTGGTCGACACGGTACGGCTCGTGGTCGCCCCGACCGTCGTCGGCACGGGCCGCCGCCTGCTCGACCACCCGGGCCGGCCGGTCGGCCTGCGCCTGGTGTCCCACGAGGCCACCGCGACGGGCGTGCTGCTCCTGGAGTACGAACCCACGGGCGCTGCGCCCGTCGGGGAGTACGCCGGCGTCGCGGCAGTCGGCTAGGACGGCGTTAGCAAGGGACCCTTCCTATGCGGAAAGCGTTAACAAGGGTCCCTTGCTTACCGCACCGCCCCGGACGTCTTGCTCGCGATCAGGCTGCTGGTGTCGACCACCTCGAAGTCGCTGCCCGTCAACGACTTCAGGGCGCGCAGGGCGTCGTTGTCCCAGTGGCTGTCGGGCGCGCCGGAGATGTACCAGGCCGAGCCGTGGTCCGCGACGATCACGCCGTACCGCTTCATCGCCTCCGCGACGATCCGCGCCTGCTTGGGCATCGATCCGGTGCCGACCGACGACTTGAGCCGCAGCCGCTGGCCGAGCTGGGGGAGGTTCGCGTCGGTGGCCGACGAGGCGGAGTGGGTGGCCGGCCAGGTGAAGCCGGTGCGGGTCTTCGGCACGGTGATCCGGATCGCGTGGTCGATCCGCCCGGTCGCGACCTCCTCGTAGCGGACCAGCCCGGCGAAGATCGAGAGGCCGGACGCGTCCGCCGAGGTCCAGCCGGCCGGCCGCAGCTTGTTGGACCGCAGGTCGAACACCGCGCCCGAGCCGGCCTTCCAGCCACTGCCCCGCGGGTACGCCGAGAACAGCTCGTAGACCTTGCACGCCGCCTTGTCGAACGCGATCACGTGCCGGTCACCGTCGGCCTGCGGGCCGCCCTCGACCTTCGCGTTGGCCGGGATCGGATACGGCCCGCGGTCGCTCTCGTCGGCGTACTCGAACTCGACCGAGATCTTCTTCTGCCCGGCCGGCACGGTGGTCACCGGTATCCCGATCGGCGCGCCCTCGTAGTCGCCAGAGCCGAAGTCGGGGTGCATCGCCGAGGACGCCCCGATGCTCGCCACCATGGCCGTCGAGCGGGCGTGCACGGGCAGCTTGGTCACGTCGGCCCGCCAGACGTTGTCGGCCGGCAGCGCGCCGTTGCAGCTCTTGGCCGGGGCCTTCGTCGGCGTCGCGGTGGGACGGGGTCCGTGGCCGAGCGCGTCGGTGCCGCCGGCGGGGGAGGCACTCGCACCGGCACCCGCCGAAGCGCCGGCGGGCGGCGCGGGGTCACTGCCGCATCCGGCCAACAGCGCCAGGAAACCGACAATCGCCACGGTACGGAAGGGAGCGCGCACCCGCGCATCCTGCCAGGGCGCTGATCAGTTGGCGAGGGCGTCCTGCACGCCGGTCTCCCGCGGCCCGAGAAACACCGGGTCCCGCCGGGTCGCGACGTCCCAGGCCGCCTTGACGCCGGCGAGCTGCTCGCGGAAGGCGCCCCAGTCCCAGGCCCGCTCGAACCGCTTCACCGTCTCGTCGCCGACGCCGACCGCGTCGATGCCGGCGTCCCGGCACAGCGCCACTGCCCGGTCGATGTGGAAGCCCTGGGTCACCACGATCATGCGGTCGACACCGAAGATCTTCTTGGCGCGTACGCACGAGTCGTAGGTGTCGAAACCGGCATGGTCCTGCACGACCTTGCGCTCCGGCACGCCCCGCTCGACCAACCACCGGCTCATCGCGCCCGGCTCGTCGTAGTGGAACTCCCGATGGTCACCGGAGACCAGCACCGCGCCCACCGTGCCGGCGGCGTAGAGCTGCCGGGCCAGGTCGAGCCGGGCGGCCAGGAACGGCGACGGTGTCCCGTCGGGATAGACCTGCGCGCCCAGCACCATGACGACCGGGGCCGCCGGCACCGAGTCGAGCGCAAAGACGTGGCCGCGGGCGCCCGCCCGCAGCCAGAGACCGGTGCCGACGACCGCGGCGGGCACGGCGACCACCACCGCGACCGCGGTGATCAGGAAGGCGCGCAGCCAGCGGCGCCTTTTCCGGGGTGGCGGCGACTCGGGTGTGGACACCGCCCCATTGTCGATCATCGCCGCCACCCCTGGCGCGGGCTCAGGCCGGGTTGGTGAGCGCCCCGTCGATCGCGTCGAGCTCACCGGCGGAGAGGGCCAGGTTGTCCAGCGCGCCGATGTTGTCCTCGAGCTGCCGGACGCTGCTCGCGCCGATGATCAGGCTGGTCATCCGCTCGTCGCGCAGCGCCCACGCCAGGGCGAGCTGGGCGAGGGTCTGGCCGCGCTCCTGGGCGATCAGGTTGAGCTCGCGGACGACCCGCATCGTCTGCTCGTCGAGCGCGCTCTCCTTGAGGAAGCCGCCGGTGGCCACCCGCGAGTCGGCGGGCACGCCGTCGAGGTAGCGGTTGGTCAGCAGGCCCTGCTGGAGCGGGCTGTAGGCGATGCAGCCCGCGCCGGCCTCGGCCAGGGTGTCGAGCAGGCTGTCGCGCTCGATCCAGCGGTTCATCATCGAGTACGAGGGCTGGTGCAGCAGCAACGGCGTGCCCAGGTCGCGCAGGATCTTCGCCGCCTCGGCGGTCTGGGCCGAGCTGTAGTTCGAGATCGCGACGTAGAGGGCGCGCCCCGACCGGACCGCGTAGTCGAGGGCCGTCATCGACTCTTCCAGCGGGGTGTCCGGGTCGGGCCGGTGGTGGTAGAACACGTCGACGTAGTCGAGGCCCATCCGCTTCAGGGACTGGTCCAGCGACGCGATCAGGCCCTTGCGGGAGCCCCATTCGCCGTACGGCCCGGGCCACATCAGGTAGCCGGCCTTGGTCGAGATGATCATCTCGTCGCGGTACGGCTTGAGGTCGCGGGCCATGATCCGGCCGAAGTTCTCCTCGGCGGAGCCGGGCGGCGGGCCGTAGTTGTTGGCCAGGTCGAAGTGGGTCACACCGAGGTCGAAGGCGCGGCGGCAGATGTCGGCCATGCGCTCGATGGGGCGCTCGTGGCCGAAGTTGTGCCAGAGACCCAGGGAGACAGCGGGGAGCCGGACCCCACTGCGGCCGGCCCGGCGGTAGGTCATCGAGTCGTAACGGTCATCGGCAGCGAGGTAGGTCACGGCTCGACAGCTTAGGTGAAGAGACCTCACGCACGCCGTTGCCCATTTGGATCATCAACACTGGTAGCGTTTGCGGTGCCGAACCATCCGCGTGGGAGAGTTCGCCGGCCTTCGGGTCGGACGGCGCCGAAGGGGCAAATCCTCCCCGGAACCTCTCAGGCAAAAGGACTGCGCGGACATGGCGACTCTGGAGGACCCGTTTCGGGTACGACAGAGGGGGAGGTTGCTTGCCGACCTCGTCCCTCGCCCCTCCAGGAGTTCCCGCCGATGAACACGTTCGCAGACCGCCACATCGGGCCGGACCGCGACAGCGAACGCCGGATGCTCGACCAGGTCGGCTACGGCACCGTCGATGAGTTGATGGACGCCGCGATCCCCGAGGTGATCCGCTGGCACGGCGGGCTCAACCTGCCGCCGGCCGCGTCCGAGGCCGAGGTGATCGCCGAGCTCCGCGCTCTCGCCGACCGCAACACCGTCAACGTCTCGATGATCGGCCTCGGCTACTACGGCACCCACACGCCGGCCGTGATCCGCCGCAACGTGCTGGAGAGCCCCGCCTGGTACACGGCCTACACGCCGTACCAGCCGGAGATCAGCCAGGGCCGGCTCGAGGCGCTGCTCAACTTCCAGACGATGATCGCCGACCTGACCGGTCTGACCACGGCCAACTCGTCGATGCTCGACGAGGGCACCGCGGCCGCCGAGGCGATGACGCTGGCCCGCCGCTCGTCCAAGAGCGGATCGCCCGTGTACGTCGTCGACGCCGACACGTTGCCGCAGACCCTGGCCGTGATCGAGGGGCGGGCCGAGCCGCTGGGCATCATCGTCCAGGTGCGCGACCTGTCCGCCGGCGCGTCCGCGCTGCCCGCGGACTTCTTCGGGCTCCACCTGCAGTACCCGGGTGCGTCCGGCGTCGTCCTGGACCACGCCGACCTGGTCACCGCCGCCCACGAGGTCGGCGCGCTGGTCACCGTCGCGGCCGACCTGCTGGCGCTGACCCTGCTGCGGTCGCCGGGCGAGATCGGGGCCGACATCGCCGCCGGCACGACCCAGCGCTTCGGTGTGCCCATGGGCTTCGGTGGCCCGCACGCCGGCTACCTCGCGGTCCGCAAGGGTCTCGAGCGGACGTTGCCCGGCCGGCTGGTCGGAGTCTCCCGCGACGCTGACGGCGCACCGGCTTACCGGCTCGCGCTCCAGACCCGCGAGCAGCACATCCGCCGCGAGAAGGCGACCAGCAACATCTGCACCGCGCAGGTGCTGCTGGCCGTGATCGCCAGCATGTACGCGGTCTACCACGGCCCCGACGGGCTGCGGGACATCGCCCGGCGCACCCACGCGCGCGCCGCCAAGCTGGCCGCCGGTCTGCGGGCCGGCGGGGTGACGGTCTCATCGGAGGCGTTCTTCGACACCGTGACCGTCTCGGTGCCGGGTCGGGCTGCCGCCGTCGTGGCCGCCGCGGCCGCGCAGGGCGTCAACCTGCGCCAGGTCGACGCCGACCGGGTCGGCATCGCGTGCGACGAGACCACGACCGACGCGCACCTGGTCCTGGTCTGGAAGGCGTTCGGCGTACCCGCGTACACCGGTGCCGTTGAAGCGGCCCTGCCGGACGCGCTCGCGCGTACCTCCGACTTCCTGACCCACCCGGTGTTCCACGCCCACCGGTCGGAGACGGCGATGCTGCGCTACCTGCGCCGGCTCTCCGACCTCGACTACGCGCTGGACCGCGGCATGATCCCGCTGGGCTCCTGCACGATGAAGCTCAACGCGACCACCGAGATGGAGCCGATCAGCTGGCCGGAGTTCGCCAACATCCACCCGCACGCGCCGGCCGCGCAGACCTCCGGTTACCGCGAGCTGATCACGTCGCTGGAGAGCTGGCTGGCCGAGGTGACCGGCTACGACGCGGTCTCGGTGCAGCCCAACGCCGGTTCGCAGGGTGAGCTGGCCGGCCTGCTGGCGATCCGCGGCTACCACCGCTCGCGCGGCGGCCACGACCGCGACGTCTGCCTGATCCCGTCGTCGGCGCACGGCACCAACGCCGCGTCCGCGGTGATGGCCGGCATGCGGGTGGTCGTGGTGGCCTGCGACGAGAACGGCAACGTCGACCTGGTCGACCTCGACGCCAAGATCGAGCAGCACGCCTCCCGGCTGGCCGCGATCATGGTCACCTACCCGTCGACGCACGGCGTCTACGAGACCGGGATCGCCTCCCTGTGCGCGAAGGTGCACGACGCGGGCGGCCAGGTCTACGTCGACGGCGCCAACCTCAACGCGCTGGTCGGCTTCGCCAAGCCCGGCCGGTTCGGCGCCGACGTGTCGCACCTGAACCTGCACAAGACGTTCTGCATCCCGCACGGCGGCGGCGGTCCGGGTGTCGGCCCGATCGGCGTACGCGGTCACCTGGCCCCGTTCCTGCCCGGCGACCCGCTGGGCGCGACGGCGTCCCGCACCTCGCACTCGGCCCGCGCCGGCGGCACGGCCGGTGGGGCGGCGGTGTCAGCGGCACGGCACGGTTCGGCGGGCATCCTGCCGATCCCGTGGGCGTACCTGCGGATGATGGGCGCCGAGGGCCTGACCCGGGCGACCGGCGCGGCGGTGCTGGCGGCCAACTACGTGGCGGCGCGGCTGCGGGAGCACTACCCGGTGCTCTACAGCGGCAACAAGGGCCTGGTGGCCCACGAGTGCATTCTCGACCTGCGGCCGCTGACCAAGGCCACCGGTGTCACGGTGGACGACGTCGCCAAGCGGCTGATCGACTACGGCTTCCACGCGCCGACGATGTCGTTCCCCGTCGCCGGGACGCTGATGGTGGAGCCGACCGAGAGCGAGGACCTGGCGGAGCTCGACCGGTTCTGCGACGCGATGATCGCCATCCGGGGCGAGATCGAGAGCGTCGGTTCGGGTACGTGGCCCCGCGACGACAACCCGCTCGCCAACGCGCCGCACACGGCGTCGATGGTGTCGGGCGACGAGTGGTCGCACGCGTACCCGCGCTCGGTGGCGGCTTATCCGTTCGGTGTCTCTCGGGTCGGCAAGTACTGGGCGCCGGTCCGCCGGATCGACGGTGCGTTCGGCGACCGCAACCTGGTCTGCGCGTGCCCGCCGCCGGAGGCGTTCGAATAAGGGCGCGCTTCACCCTTGGTCCGCGGGGGCCGGGCGGGGCGGGGGTGAGGTGAGCGACGGTGCTCGGATGGGGGAACCGGCTGGGTTCCCCCAGGCCGGCGGCTTACGATCTAGGCCGCGAGGACGGCGTGGCGGGCGGGCCCGCGGTGGGGGGCGATGCTGCTGCCGTCGGGCAGGAGCTCGCCAGTGTCCTCGAAGAGGATGACGCCGTTGCAGAGCAGGCTCCAGCCCTGCTCCGGGAAAGCAGCCACAGCCCTGGCGGCGTCGCGGTCCATCGCTTCAGCGGTGGGGCAGTGCGGTTGGTGCTGGCACATCGGGTTCTCCGGACGATGGGGGTGCTGTGTCATGGTTCACATGACCAGTGACGGAGGCTACTCCCTCAACGGGGGCACCTACGAGCAAGTAGCGGCCCAAACACGAAAGAATCCACCCTTCGTATGAGTAACCATGGGCCGGTCGGCGTGGGAACGCTTCCAGGTCTTTCTGCCGGATTGCCTGGTCGCGGGCATTTGTGCACGCTCCGTATAAGAGAGCGCTCCAGATGGGAGTGGCGCTCTACGGACGGTGGCGATCCGGCTCAGCATCTCGAAGATTTCCTTGTCGCCGACGGACTGAACGTGCGGTCCCTGTCTTCCCGAAGCCTGTCACGCTCCGTAGCCAAAAGCCAGGCCGGATCTCTTTGTGGCGCTGCTGTTTTGATCTCCGCAGCGGGCGGAGCCGCCATGCTCCGAGGTGGACCTGTGGCCCGCGCCACTCCGGCGCCGGCAGTCCCGGACCTCGTTGCCGTGATATACGAGCACACCGTCGCGGATGATGCGCCTGCGGATACGGACGGCCATCTCGTCCCCACACATGGTCACTTGCCCGCTCTGGCGCCGATAACTCCGAAAGAATCTGACGCGCGTCCGCCAGGTGGGAAATCGGCATGGCACCTGGGGGAGTGGACCCCGAGCTGGACGCCGGCGGAGCACGCGGCGGCGGTCTCCGCGGTCCGCGCGGCGATCGGCCGGGGAGACGTCTACGTGGTCAACGTCGTAGGCCACGCGTCTGCGCCGTACGTGGGGGACCCATTGCCGGCGCTGGCCCGGCTGGGTGCCCTCGCAGGCGCCCGCTACGGCGGTGTGCTCACCGGGGCGGGCTGGGCGGTGGGCTGTGCGTCACCGGAGACCCTGATCTCGGTCTCGGGCGGCCGCGTCGTGACCCGTCCGATCAAAGGCACCCGCCCGGCGACGGCGGCGGGGCGGCGCGAGCTGCTCTCGTCGGCCAAGGAGCGGGCCGAGCACATCATGATCGTGGACCTGGAGCGCAACGACCTGGCCCGGGTGGCGCGGACGGGCTCGGTCCGCGTCGACGAACTGTTCGCGATCCGGCGCTGGGTCGACCTGTGGCAGGCGGAGTCGGTGGTATCGGCCGAGCTCGCGGACGGCATGGGCCTGGCCGACCTGCTGCGCGCGACGTGCCCGGGCGGGTCGGTCACCGGCGCCCCGAAGCTGGCTGCCCTCGCGGAGATCGCCGCGCTGGAGCCGGTCGGCCGGGGTCCGAGCATGGGGGCCTTGGGCTGGATCGACGCCTCGGGCGACCTGGACCTGGGCCTGACGATCCGCACGGCGGCGGCAGACGCGGACCGCCTGCACCTGTGGGCGGGCGGAGGCATCACCTGGGACAGCGACCCGAACGCGGAGGTCGAGGAAGCGGCTGCGAAAGCGGCCCCCATCCGCCGTCTACTCGCATCTTCCTAGGACGCCCTAGGCGGTGTGACGGCGTCCAGGCCGCCCATTTCGACGACGCGTACAACCAGGGCTGCGGCGTTTTCGGCGGCGCGGGTCTGGTCACTGTCCTGCTTGTCGTGGCCCCAGTCGCAGATCCCCTTTACGAGAATCCAATCGATCTTGTTGCGGACCGCCGCCGTGTAGACCGCTCGTCCTTCCATCTCGCCGGCGATCGCCTCAGGGGCGACCGCGCGGATCTCCTCCCGGTAGGCGAACGAGTTGACCAGAACGCTCTCGGTGACGACCGGGCCGAAGCGCACCCGCGACCGCGTCCATCCGACACTCGCCGTGCGGAACCGGTCGAGAAGCTTGTGTGAGGGATGGACCTCGCCACCGCGGGTGAGCCTGCGGACCTCAGTGCGACCGGCGTCCTGCGCCATCTTTCGATGGGCGATCAGGCGTACCTGGTCCGCCACCACCACGTCGCCGATCCGCTGCGGTTCCTTGGCGTCGTCCTCTTTGAGGCCGTAGCAGATCCCGGTCAGGATGACGTGAGCCGGCGCCAGGTCAGCGATCAGCTCCGCGACGCTAGGACCTGCCGAATGTGGCGTCTCGCCGCCCGGGCCGACTCGCGCGAGAAAGAGCTCGGTCCGGCTGATGATGCCGAGCTCGAATACCGTCTGGCCCCGCAGGAACCTTGGCGTGAACGTAGGTCTGGCGTTGACCGCGGCCACCGCATCGACGACGGCGTTGAACTCGACGGCCTCGACGACGACGATCAGGGTTCCGCCGTCTCGGCGCGGCCCTTGCCGAGCCGGCTGCGTGACGGTGACCGATCCAGTCGTGCTTCCGCTACCAAATCCGATCGCTCCTGCGGTGACGTGTTCGAGTTTGTTGTGCTGGTGCGCCATGACGACTCCTACGAGGCTGACTGCGAGGCCGGAGGGGTGCCGCCCGAGGTGTGGGCGGTGCCGGTGGAGGGACCCGAGCCGAAGCTGATCGCTCCGGCCGTGACGTCGTTCAGATAGTTGTTCTGCACGTTGTTGATCACGGTTTCGACCTTGGCGAGGAAGTCGGCGGAGCTGATGTCGTGCGCGATCAGGAACTCCGCCATCGACTGGGTTAACCGTCGGTTGAGGCGAATCACCCGGTCCAGGGTGTCGCCGAGGGCGATGACGTGCATGTGTTGACCGAGGGCGAGCGCTTCGCGGAACGACAGTTGAGCGCCGAAGTCAAAGGTTGCGCCGCGGCGTCGCCGATATGAGTGATGCCAACCGCGCAGGACTCGCACCAGCGGCCGGACGGCGGACCAGGTCGCCCGTGCCATAGCGCCGAACGTGGTCGGCCAATAGGTGCGTGTTCCCACGGCCAGCCCCCGACCAACCGCCGCCTCCAGCGTCGGGATCAGCTCCTTCTCCTGACCCTGATCGGCACTATCCGCCGAGTCGAATCCGGTCGCCCGTCGAAGCAGACGGTCGAGAGCGTCGGCCTCGTCCTCGCCGCGCCCGATGACCTCAGGCAGAGCGTGGGTGGCGACCTCAAGGTGGAGGTAGTCGTCGAGAAGCACGGCGCGTACGAAGGTGGTCACGACGACGTGGCCATCCCGATCGATCATCTCGAAGCAGAGGTACGCCCGCTGGTAGTCGGTGGGTGTGCGGATTCCCTGGTCGATCAGACTCTGGTCGATGACCGAACGAGGCGGGCCCGCCGGTGACGCCTCAAGCAGGTTCTCGGTGGAGATTTCCGCAGCGGCGCCGGGTCCGCGTTCGGGGGAGTCCGTGAGCGACCGTCCGTCCACGTAGAGGCGGACCCGGGCGTTGACGGTGACATCGCTGGTGCCGATGCCAGTTCTCAGATGGTCGTAGAGGCTTCCGAGGTTGACCGGCTTCGGCTCGTGGGGGATCGCGTCGTCGGATCGCGCCCGCTTCGTGTCGACCAGAGGCGTGCGCCACGTGGCGAGCTGATGACCGGCTCCGACGAACGGACCGAGCGGGGACCGTGGACCCTTGGCCCGATCACGGGCGTAGATCAGCAGGTTGGCGGACCCGGTCGACCGTGCACGTCGCTCGAATCCGGCCGCCAGGGCGGGAGCACGGGTCAATTTGCCGACCTTGACCCGCACGGCCAGGAGCCGGGCCGCGACGGCGACCACGACCGCGACCAGCCAGCTGGCGACCATACCCACGATGACGACTAGGCCGCATCCGCGGCCCGTCGGCGTCAACACGACGGCGGCCAACGCCAGGCCTACGACCGCTGTCGCCACGAGCCTCATATTTCCGCCGGACTTCATCCATCGTTGCTTGACCGCGTCGTAGGCCCGGCGTGTGGTCATCTTCGCGCGGACCATGGAGATCCGCGCGACCGCGATTGCCACGAAGGCCGCGCCGACTGCTGCCAGCCCCTGCGGGCGCGGGCCGAAGACGGCCACGCTGACAATGATCATGACCAGCAACTGGAACGTGGTGATCACCCAGTCCCGGATCGCGTAGAGGCGGTCGGCGAGCGCCGCGTGTCGGAGCAGCGCCACCAGATCGATCGCGTAGCAGGGTGCCCATGACTGGTGCTGCCGATCGGTGAAGTGTTCGCGTACCAGGTCGCGGAGCCGGTCGTCGGTATAGACGAGTGCGCACAACGTTTTCGTCGGGTGGTTGAGCGGGACTGCGGCGTTGGGGGCGGCACCGAGCAGCAGCGGGGTGTGCGTGAACACGCCCCCGTCACGACTTGAGCGGCTGGGCCCGCCGAACCGGGAACGACCGTTGCCAACATGGGGTCGGCCGACGAACCGGGTGAGGCCGGACAGCCACAGGTGCAGGCGATGGGACTGGCGCTCGCGCCAGCCCACCGCGTTCGAGTCCAGCATTGACTCGCCTCTCGATCGAGGACATGGGGCAGGTCGTACGCGTCGAGCGACGCCGCTATTCGAATGGCGCCCGGGGTTGCGAAGGCTCTGCGTCCGTGTTGCTGGCGAGTTGGTGAGCGAGAACCGCGGTAGCGAGCAGTCCCACCGTCGCGAGGACGAGGATCGGGAGAGAGGAGAATGCGCTGTCCGAGTTCGCCACCACTGCCGCGACGGCTGGCCCGCAGAACGTCAGCAGCGAGACGATCACCTGAATGCGCTTGTGCAGGCGGTAGCCTGGCCGGCACCGATGAGCCGCTTCCCAGGTGAAGGTTCCGGTCGTCGGCGTCAGCCGAGGTGCGAGCACGTGTTCGATATGGCGCCCGATCTGCGTGACCTTGCGGTCGGTGCTCACGTACGTCCAGCCGAGGACCACGGACACGACGGGGACCAGTAGCAGGATCGTGCGGGCGCCAGCCTGCAGGGCGGCGCCGCCGACCGCCCCCGCAGTCGCCAGTGCCGCGTAGACGAGATGGTCTCGGCTCGTGATCCGTTGTCGCTGCTCTTCTTTTAGCTGTTGATACTCGATGATCACCAGCTCGGCACGGTCGTCGGGCACGTGCAGGCATCCAGGGTTGCGCATGATCCCTCCATCCGAGGGCAGCGACGACTTCCTATCCCGACGGTACGAACAACGGCTCGTTCATGTCAATATGACAATTAAGAAACCCGTCGATTTCTCCGGCGCCGTGATCCGGGACCGCGGTACTGCCGCGTCAGGAGTCCATCGAGGAACGGAGCATCGCCGGGTTGAGCCGCCGGATCGGGCCACGGCGGTAGAGGGCGGCAGGCCGCCCGACCCCGTCCGTCCGGCGGCTACCCACCGGCTCGACGAAGCCTTGGGTTTTCGTGACCTTGCGACTGAAGTTTCGCGGGTCCAGCGCGACACCCCAGACCGCCTCGTAGACGCCCCGCAGCTCGCCCATCGTGAATTGCTCACCGCAGAACATCGCCGCCACGGTGGTGGTCTCCAGGCTGGCGCGAGCACGTTCAACGGCGAGGTCCAGGATGTCGCAGTGGTCGAAGGCCAGCGTGGCGTCATCCAGAATCGAGGCCACCGGTGACCAATGGGCGCTGGTCGCGTCCGAGCCCGCTGTCGGCACCGGCAGGTCGGGGGCGATCGCGAGGTAGGGGACGCTGACTACCCGCCCGCGCGGGTCACGATCGGGGGCACCGAAGATCGGCAGCTGTTCCAGATGCAGCCGCAGACCGTCGAGACTGGTCTCCTCGCCCAACTCCCGCACCGCCGCCGCGAGGGGTTCCTCGTCCGGCCTCAGGAAGCCGCCGGGAAGCGCCAGATGGCCAACGAAAGGCTCGTTGCCCCGCTTGACCACGAGCACGTGAAGCCGACCGTCGCGGACGGTCAGGATGCTCAGATCCACCGCGAGGCGGAGGACAGCGTGGTCACGCGCCATGCCCGGAGCATAGCGAGATGTCACTCTGACATGAAGTGCACCGTCGGCGTAAGGAATGGATCAGACCCTATCATCCTAGGATGCTCTACAGGGTGTGCGCCGGCTGGCAACATTGGTGAAAGCAACGACGGGGGAGAGGGTCGGCCGTGCGCGTTTCGATGCCGAGTGATGCGGATTCCTGGTTGCGGATCACGTTGGACGTGCCGGGTGCGTCACCGGCCGACGTGGTCGGTGCCTTTCTCGACCCCGCTGCGGTCAACCGCTGGTGGGGCGGCACCCAGCTCACCGTCGAGGAAGAGGTAGGCGGCCAGTACGTCGCGTATTTCGACCGCCTCGACCAGACCATGCGCGGCGTCATCACCGAGCTCGACCCCGACGCCGGGCGGTTCGGTTTTTCCTGGGCCTGGGACCATGCGCCCGAACTGCCCCGCCGCCGGGTGGACGTGACCGTCGACCCGGGTGCCGTCCTACGACTGAACCACGGCGAGTACGACCACGCCAGCCGGATCGATCGGGACGACGCCGTCAGTCATCGCGATGGTTGGGAGTTCTTCCTGCCGCGGCTTGCCGAGGTTGTGCGGGCTCAGCGATAACGGGTTTCGGGTCAAAGCCGTCAGGGAACTCTCACAGTTGTCCGGGGGAAACAAATTTCGGCGACTGGAGTGACGATGAGCTTCACCGACAAGGTGCGCAACAAGGTCGAGGAAATCAAGGGCGGCGCCAAGGAGAAGTACGGCGACGCGACCGACAACGAGCAGCTTCAGGCTGAGGGCCAGGTCGACCAGACCGAGGCGCACGCCAAGCAGGCCGGCGAGCACGTCAAGGACGCCGGGCGCGATATCAAGGACGCGTTCAACAAGTAGCGAGAAAACAATGGGGGCCCCGAACCGGGGCCCCCATTGTCATGCCTGCGTCGCCCACCAGTCCTGGCCGGACTTGGGGAGCGTGTCGATCGGGTCGTAGTACGGGAAGCGCTTCGTCAACGCCTCGCCGTCGGCGGCCTCGATGGAGGTGCGGTAGTTCTTGGTCCAGTACGAGATGCCGCGCTCGCGGTCGTACTCGGTGAGCATGTGCACCCACCGCTTCCCCACGAACGGCACGTCGCAGACGATCCGCGGGGTCGCGTACCCGGGCAGGTAGCCCATCACGTCGTGCTGGAGCTGGTGGGCCTGCCACACCGGCACCCGCCAGTGCTCGGCGTTCGGGATCATGTCGCACATGTAGAAGTAGTACGGCAGGATCCCGGCCTCCCCCTGCAGCGCGAAGCAGAGGTCGAGCAGGTCGGCGGTGGTGGCGTTGACACCGCGCATCAGCACGCCCTGGTTGCGTACGTCGCGGACGCCGACTTCCAGTGCGGTCTGCGCGGCGCGCGCCACCAGCGGAGTCAGCGACTGCGCGTGGTTGACGTGCGTGTGGATGGCCAGGTTGACGCCGCGGCGGGAGGCGGTGCGGGCGACCCGCTCCAGGCCCTCGACCACGTCGGGCTGGAGCCAGTGCTGCGGCAGCCCCATGAGCGCTTTGGTGGCCAGCCGGATGTCCCGGACGGTCTCGATCGAGAGCAGGCTCATCAGGTACGACTCGAGGTTGCGCCACGGCACGTTGGCGACGTCTCCGCCGGAGACGACGACGTCACGTACGCCGGGATGCGCCTTCAGATAGGCGATGTGGGCGTCGTAGCGGTCGACCGGCTTCAGCGTCAGCTTGAGCTTCTCCACGGCGGGCGTGGAGTTGCCGACGAGGTCCATCCGGGTGCAGTGGCCGCAGTACTGCGGGCACGTCGAGAGGAGCTCGGCGAGCACCTTGGTCGGGTACCGGTGGGTGAGGCCCTCGGCGACCCACATGTCGTGCTCGTGCAGCGAGTCCCGGGAGGCATAAGGGTGGGACGGCCAGTCGGTGCGCCGGTCGGAGGCGACCGGGATCATGTAGCGCCGGATCGGGTCGAGGTAGAACGCCTCGGTGTCCATCTGGCCGGTGGGCATCATCGTGTTGATCATTTGCGGCGGTACGAGCATGGACATGGTGGCGAGGGCCTTCTGGTCCTCGATCAGGTCCTTGTAGAACGTCTCGCCGACCAGGTCGCCGAGGACGGCCTGGAGTTGTTTGACGTTCTTGACGCAGTTGACGCGTTGCCACTGCGCGGACTCCCACTGGTCGCGGGTGATGTGCCGCCAGCCGGGGAAACGGGTCCAGTCGGGTTCGACCAGGGGGCGCCGTCGGTATTCGTACGGCTGGCCGGCGGCCGCGGCGCCCGCCGCGGTGGGTATCGCTTCGGGGGTCCGCGAGCCGAGGTCGACGGTCACGTGGTTCCTCCTCTTTCCCGGCGGTGGGGTATACCGCAGCGAGCGAAGGCTACTGGAAAATCTTTTGTCTACAAACTATTCTGCCGTAAGTTTTCCTGCCGCACCGATTTGATCAAGGAGTCGTCCCGTGACCTCACCCGTCGGTCTGCACCGCGTCGTCGAACCGGCGGGCGTGCTGCCCCAGGCAGCGTGGCGTGTGGACAATCGTCCCGAAATCGGGCCGAACGAGGTGCGGATTCGGGTAGAAAGGCTCAATCTCGACGCGGCCAGCTACCGACAGTTGCGGGAGAAGCACGGTGGCGACGGCGAGGCGGTGCGCACCGAGGTGCTGAGCATCGTGGACGGCCGGGGCAAAATGCACAATCCGGTCACGGGTTCGGGCGGGATGCTGATCGGTGTCGTCGAGGCGGTGGGCGTCCGCTCTCCCCTCGGCCTCACGCCGGGTGACCGGGTGGCCACGCTCGTGTCGCTGACGCTGACCCCGCTGCGGCTCACCGACGGGCTCAAGAGCTGGGACGGCAACAGCGAGCAGGTCCCCGCCGAGGGCCACGCGATCCTGTTCGCGCGTTCGATCGTGGCCAAGCTCCCTGACGACCTGCCCGCCGCGCTCGCTCTCGCGGTGCTCGACGTGTGCGGCGCGCCGGCGCTGACAGCGAGGGTGGTCCAAGCCGGCGACACGGTGGCGGTGCTCGGTGGTGCGGGCAAGAGCGGTTCGCTCGCGCTCGCGGCCGCCCGGCGCGCCGGCGCGCGTCGCACGGTCGGCATCGTGCCGACGGAGGCGGAAGCACAGCGACTCCACGCGGCCGGCCTGGCCGACACCGTCGCCATCGCCGACGCCCGCGACCCGGTCAAGCTGGCCGAGGCCGTCACCCGCGCGCTGGGCAAGCCCGCGGACGTCACCGTGGTCTGTGTTGACGTGCCGGGCTGCGAGCACGGCGCGATCCTCGGGACCGACGACGGCGGCACAGTGATCTTCTTCTCGATGGCGACGAGCTTCGCCGCCGCGGCGCTGGGCGCCGAGGGCCTGGCGGCCGACGTGACCATGCTGGTCGGCAACGGGTACGTGCCGGGGCATGCCGAGTTCGCGCTGAACCTGCTGCGCACCGAGCCCGGCGTTCGGAACCTCTTCGACGCGCGCCTGCGGGCAGACTGAGCCCATGGAATCGACGCTCTACACGGGTGGCGCCCTCTACGCGCCGGCCGAGCCGAAGGCGACCGCCCTGCTCGTACAGGACGGCCGGATCGCCTGGTTGGGTCCCGACGCGGACGCGCCGAAGGCGGATGTCACCGTCGACCTCGGCGGCGCCCTGGTCACGCCGGCGTTCGTCGACGCGCACGTGCACGCCACCGACACCGGCCTGGTGCTGGGCGGGTTGGACCTGAGCGCGGCGGCGTCGGCCGGTGAGCTGCTGGACGCGGTGGCCCTCTACGCGACCACGCAGCCGTCCGACGGGCTCGTCATGGGCCACGGCTGGGACGAGTCGAAGTGGCCGGCGCAGGTCCCCCCGACCGCAGCCGACCTGGACCGGGTGGCGGGCGGCCGCCGGGTCTACCTGACGCAGGCGTCGGTGCACAGCGCCCTGGCCTCGACCGCCCTGCTCCAAGCGGCACCCCGGGCAACACAGGAGCCGGGCTTCTCTGACACCGGTTGGGTGCGGGAGGAAGCCCATCACGCGGTACGCGAGGTCGCGCTCGGCTCCATCAGCACGGCCCAGCGGGAACACGCGCAGCGGACGGCGCTGAGAAGGGCCGCGCAGCTCGGCATAGGCGCCCTGCACGAGTGTGGCG
This sequence comes from Asanoa ishikariensis, assembly GCF_900107455.1. GTDB lineage: Bacteria > Actinomycetota > Actinomycetes > Mycobacteriales > Micromonosporaceae > Asanoa > Asanoa ishikariensis. The sequence continues at coordinate 360,583 of NZ_FNQB01000003.1, forward strand.
GCCCCGGCACGTCGAACGAGGCCGACTTCACCGGCCTGCTCGCCCTCGCGGGCCCGGAGCACGGGCTGCCCGAGGTGTACGGCTGGTGGGGCGAGCTGATGGCCGCCGCGAAGGCCAAGGAGCTGGGCGCGGTCGGTGCGGGCGGCGACCTGTACGCCGACGGCGCGCTCGGCTCGCGGACCGCGTACCTGCGGGAGCCGTTCCTGGGCGGTGGCGGTTGCGGCTTCTCCTACGTGTCGGCGGACCAGGCCCGCGACCACATCCTGGACTGCCACGCGCACGGCACCCAGGGCGGTTTCCACGCGATCGGCGACGCGGCGCTGCACGACGTCCTGGAGGGCCTGGCGGGAGCGGCGAAGGTGCTCGGCCTCGACGCGGTCCGGCAGGCCCGGCACCGGGTCGAGCACGCGGAGCTCGTCGACAAGGCGATGATCGCGGCGTTCGTCGAGCTGAACCTGACGGCGAGCATGCAGCCGGCCTTCGACCGGCTGTGGGGCGGACCGCGCCAGATGTACGCGCAGCGCCTGGGCGTGACCCGGTCGATGGAGTCGAACCCGATGGGTGCGATGCACGGCGTCGGTGTGCTGCTGGCGTTCGGCTCGGACTCGCCGGTGACGCCGCTGGACCCGTGGGGTTCGGTGCGCGCCGCGGTGTCGCACTTCAACCCGGCGCACCGGATGGCGCTGCGGTCGGCGTTCGCGTCGCACACCAAGGGCGCCTGGCGCTCGATCCACCGCGACAGTGAGGGCGTGCTGGCCAAGGGCGCGCCGGCCACGTTCGCGGTGTGGCAGACCCCGGCGGGTGTGACGGGCGGCCTGCCGAACCTGGTGTCCACCAACCCGGAGGAGCGCGGTCCGGACGACCCGACCCCTCTTCCCCGGGCGCTGCGCACAGTCGTACGCGGAGTGACGGTCTTCAAGGAATGAGTGAAGTGATGGCGAAGCTGGATCTCGACCCGGCGCTCGTGTCCCGGGCCCGGGAGCTGGCCCGCCGGGCCGGTCAACCGGTCGTGGACCTGGCCCGCAGCCACACGACGGTGTCGGTGGAGCGGGCGGTGCTGCGGCTGGCCGGGGTGACCGGTGCCGACCCTGACGGGATCCCGTGGGTCAACCGCCTCGTCGACGCGGTGGTCGACGAGGTCGGTCTGGAGCACGGGGTGGCGCTGCCGGTCTTCGACGCGCTCGCGCGGGAGGGCCTGCCGGCGGGTGACCTGACGCTGCTGGCACAGAAGGCGGCGGCGGGCAGCGTCCGGTTCGGCGTACCCACCGGGAAGGCGGCCACGGCGGCCCGCAAGGTGGCCAGCAAGGCGACTGGAGCGGGCCTGAAGGCCATCGACCGGCGGCGGGCCGAACGTGACCGGCTGATCAAGCGGTTCGGCGACCCGAAGCAGCGGCCGTGGATCTACCTGATCGTCGCGACGGGCGACATCTACGAGGACATCCCGCAGGCGCAGGCGGCGGCGCGGGCGGGCGCCGACGTGATCGCGGTGATCCGCTCGACGGGACAGTCGCTGCTGGACTACGTGCCCGAGGGACCGACCCGGGAGGGCTTCGCCGGCACGTACGCGACGCAGGAGAACTTCCGCCTGATGCGGGCGGCCCTCGACGAGTCGTCGCGGGAGCTGAAGCGGTACGTGCGGCTGACGAACTACGCGTCGGGTCTGTGCATGCCGGAGATGGCGACCCTGGCGGGCCTCGAGCGCCTCGACATGATGCTGAACGACTCGATGTACGGGATCCTGTTCCGCGACATCAATCCGATCCGCACGTTCGTCGACCAGCGGTTCTCGCGGCAGGTGCACGCCCGCGCCGGCATCATCATCAACACCGGCGAGGACAACTACCTGACGACGGCGGACGCGGTCGACGAGGCGCACACGGTGACGGTGTCGCAGTTGCTCAACGAGTTCTTCGCGCACGAGGCGGGCCTGGCGAACTGGCAGCTCGGGCTCGGCCACGCGTTCGAGATCAACCCGGAGGTGCCGGAGTCGTTCCGGCTGGAGCTCGCGCACGCGCTGCTGGCCCGGGAGCTGTTCCCGGACGCGCCGCTGAAGTGGATGCCGCCGACCAAGCACATGACCGGCGACGTGTTCCGCGGCAACCTGCTCGACGGCTTCTTCAACCTGGCCGGCGCGATGACGGGCCAGGGCATCCTGCTGGTCGGCATGATGACCGAGGCGGTCGTGACGCCGTGGCTGTCGGACCGCGACATCGCCCTGCAGAACGTCCGCTACGTGCTCGGCGCGGCCGGCGGCCTACACGAGGACTTCGTGCCGGCGCCGGGCGGCTTCATCCAGCAGCGCGCGAACCTGGTCCTGGCCGAGGCGGTGCGGTTGCTGGAGAAGATCGAGGGCGACACCCTCCTTCAGGCGATCGCCGAGGGCACCTTCGGGATCATGAAGCGCCCCGCGGACCGCGGCAAGGGCCTGGCCGGGGTGGCCAAGCACGCCGACGACTACTTCAACCCGGCGACCGAGCTGCTGGAGGCGTCGTGAGCGACATCGTGCGGCCCTACGGCGACACCACCGGCGACGGGATGGTGCAGCTGTCGTTCACGCTGCCGATCGCCCACGACAAGCGGGCCGAGGGTGCGGCGCTGCAGCTCGCCGGCAAGATGGGCATGGACCCGGCGATGCTGGTGCACGCCAAGCAAATGGGTGACGGGTTCACCTTCTTCGTCGTGTACGGGCGGGTCAACCACCTCGTCGACACCTCCAAGGTCGAGGTCGTCGAGCGGGACTTCCCGCTGTTGTCGGCCAAGGAGGTCAACGCGCTGGTGAAGCGGGGGCTGCGGCGCAAGCTGTCCGTGGTCGGCGCGTGCATCGGCACCGACGCGCACACCGTCGGCATCGACGCGATCCTCAACGTCAAGGGCATCGCCGGCGAGAAGGGTCTGGAGTACTACCGGGAGTTGAAGGTGACGAACCTGGGCGCCCAGGTGACCGTGCCGGAGCTGGTCGCGGCGGCGCAGCGGGAGCGGGCCGACGCGGTGCTGGTGTCGCAGGTCGTCACCCAGCGGGACGCGCACCTGCACAACACCCGGGAGATGTCGGCGGCGTTCCGGGAGGCGCTGCCGGCCGACAAGCGGCCGTTGCTGGTGGTCGGCGGGCCGAGGTTCGACGAGTCGATGGCGGGAGAGTTGGGCGTGGACCGGATCTTCGGACGGGGTACGACACCGGGCGAGGTGGCCTCCTACCTGGTGCACGAGCTGGTGCAGCCATGATCACTGTCAAGCATCGGCGGTACGTGCCGTACTCGCACGCCCACTACGGCGGCAACCTCGTCGACGGCGCCTACGTCATCGGGCTCTTCGGTGACGTCGCCACCGAGGTGTGCATCCAGATGGACGGCGACGAGGGCCTGTTCGCGTCCTACCAGGACATCCAGTTCCGGGCGCCGGTCCGGGCCGGCGACATCCTCGACATCGAGGCGCGGGTGGTCGACGTCGGCAACCGCAGCCGGGTGATCGAGTTCGAGTGCCGGGTGGTCTGCCGGGCCAAGCCGCACCACAGCGAGTCCGCGGCCGAGGTCCTCGACCCGCCGATCGTGGCGACGACCGCGATCGGCACGGTGGTCGTCCCGCCGAAGCCGTGAACCTGGCGCTGTGCGCCGACGTCGGGTCGACGTACACGAAGGTCGTGGTGGTCGACCTCGATAAGGGCGCGGTCGTCGCGGCGGCCGACCACCCGACGACGGCGGCCACCGACGTGCTGCACGGCCTGGACGCCGCCGCTGCCGCGACCGGGGTCACCGTCCCGCCAGAGCGTTGGTACGTGTGCTCGTCGGCCGGTGGTGGCCTGCGATTGGCCGTGGTCGGCTACGAAGCGCTCGTCACGGCGCAGGCGGGGCACCGGGTCGGCCTGTCCGCGGGTGCCCGGGTCGTGCACGTCTCGGCGGGGCCGCTGGATTCCCTCGCGGAGCTTCGGGCGTCCAGGCCGGACGTGGTGCTGCTGGTCGGCGGCACCGACGGCGGCGACGCGGCCGTGTTGGCGCACAACGCGCGGCGGCTGGCCCGGGCGCGCTGGCGGGTGCCGGTCGTCCTGGCCGGCAACGCGGACGCCCGTGAGGAGCTGACAGCGGTGCTGGCGGCCGCCGGGGTACCCGTCACCGCGACCGGCAACGTTCTGCCCCGCATCGGCGTGCTGGAGCCCTCGCCGGCCCGCGCGGCGATCCGTGAGGTGTTCCTGTCGCACGTGATCGGCGGCAAGCGGCTCTCCAAGGGCCGGCGGTTCCCGTCGCTGGTCCGGGCGGCCACCCCGGACGCGGTGCTCACCGGTGTGGAGACCCTGGCCGACCACCTGGGCGGCGACCTGCTGGTCGTCGACGTCGGCGGCGCCACCACGGACGTCTACTCGGTCCTGACCCCCGACGGCCGCACCGACGACGTGGCCGGCACGCTGTGGCGCTCCCGCACGGTCGAGGGCGACCTGGGAATGCGCTGGACGGCCCCGGACGTCGTCGCCGCCGCCACCGCGGAGCGCCTGCTAAGCAACGGTCCCTTGTTAACGCATTCCGCAGCGCAAGGGACCCTTACTAACGCCGGGGCCGAGGAGGGCGACGCTGGCGAGTTGGCCGCGCTGGAGACGGCGGCCGCGATGCGGGCCGGCACGCCCGGGTTCGTGCCCGACAGCGACGCGGAGCGGGCCATGGACCGCCGCATCGCGGCCCTGGCCGCCACCGTCGCGGTCCGGCGCCACGCCCGGGGGCCAGCCGGCCGGGTCGCCCGGGACCTGCGGGACGTGCGGCTCCTGGTCGGGTCCGGTGGGGTGCTCCGGCACGCCGACCCGGGGGAGGCCAAGGAGGTGCTCGACGCGGTCCTGACGGACTACGCGGGCGGGTGGCCGGTGCCGCGGGCCGCGCACCCGGTGGTCGACACGTCCTATGTGCTGGCCGCGGCCGGGCTGCTCGCCGCGGACCATCCGAACGCCGCACGGGCGCTCCTCGATCGGCACCTGCGCGGGGCATGATCGGGCATCCGCCGACGCCGATCGAGCCCCAATCCCAACACGCCGACGGCGACACGCCGGAACGCGGAATCCGCTATCTCACAACGGTTGACACGGACCCCGGTCCGCCGCGTACCTTCGTTGAGTCCTACAACGGGAAGCGATCTGTCGTTCGCTCTTCCCTCATTCCCGCTGGCCGAGCGGGGCCGGTGGTCCGCGACCGTCCGGCGCCTGCGGCGGCCAGGTCCAGCGGGTCGAGGGACGGCCGGCGCGGGGCGGCGCACCGAGCCGCCACGAATGACGGAACGCCGATTCCGGTGTACGGGCAAGGGGGTAGGCGCGGCCAGTAGACAACGGCCCGGCGGGGGTATCCAACCGTCGTCAGGTCGGAACGAAGGTCACGCGGAAAGCCTTTGCCGCACCGGCCGGGGATGGGCCTGGGAGCATCGGGGCGTGATCGCGAGATCACGCCCCGATTTCTGTGCCGGCACCGCCGTTCCCGGCACAGCTCGTGATCTTGGTTAAGGGCTGCCGTACCCTTCCCGGCATGGGTGAGCGATGGTGACCATGGTCGAGGTGGCGCCCGAGACGGTCGTGCCGCCGGCCCCGCGGCCGCTGCCGGCCAAGGTCGCGCTGCCGATGGCGCTCGCGGCGGGCCTGACCCAGTTGCTGGCGTTCCCCCGCTACGACCTGTGGTGGCTCGCACCCGTCTCCGTCGCCCTGCTCGCCGCCGCGGTCCACCGCCGCCGCGCCCGGGCCGGCGCCGGCCTGGGCCTGCTCGCCGGGCTGGTGTTCTTCGGCCCGCTGCTCGAGTGGACCAACCTGCACACCGGCATGCTGCCGTGGATCCTGCTGTTCGTCGCCGAGTCGCTGTTCATCGCGCTGCTCGGCGCCCTGGCCGCGTACGCGAGCCCGCTCGTCGACCGCCACCGCTGGACCTGGCCCCTGCTGACCGGGCTGCTCTGGGTCGGTCAGGAGGCGGCCCGCGACCGGCTCCCGTTCGGCGGCTTCCCGTGGGGCCGGCTGGCGTTCAGTCAGGGTGACGCGCCCACGCTGCGGTTCGCGGCCCTCGGCGGCGCACCCCTCGTCACGTTCGTCGTCGCGCTCGCCGGCGGCCTGCTCGTCGCCGCGGTGTGGCGCCGCAAGGGCCTGCCCAGCGTGCTGCTCGGCGCCGGAGCGGTCGCCGTCGCGGTGGTCGGCCTCCTGGTCCCGGTCGGCGGCGGCGCCGGAGACAAACCGGTGCGGGTCGCGATCGTGCAGGGCAACGTGCCGCGCCTCGGCCTCGACTTCAACGCCCAGCGCCGCGCCGTGCTGAACAACCACGTCACCGGCACCGTCGAGCTCGCCGGGCGGGTGGCCACCGGGCAGGAGCAGCAGCCCGACCTGGTCATCTGGCCGGAGAACTCCAGCGACGTCGACCCGTTCCTGGACCCGGAGGCGGCCGCCGCGATCAGCCGCGCCGCCGACTCGATCAAGGCGCCGATCCTGGTCGGTGCGGTGCTGCGCGGACCCGGTGAGAACGAGGTCCGCAACGCCGGTGTCGTCTGGCTGCCCGGGCAGGGCCCCGACGAGTCCCGGATGTACGTCAAGCAGCACCCGGTCCCGTTCGCCGAGTACATCCCGCTGCGCAACATCGCCCGCATGGTCAGCAAGGAGGTCGACCGGGTCCGGTCCGACTTCGTCGCCGGTGACAAGCCCGGCGTGCTCGACATGGGTCCGGCCACGATCGGCGACGTGATCTGCTTCGAGGTCGCCTACGACGGCATCGTCCGCGACACCGTGACCGCCGGCGGCGGGATCCTCGCCGTGCAGACCAACAACGCGACGTTCGACGAGTCCGAGGCCCGCCAGCAGCTCGCCATGGTGCGGCTGCGGGCCGTCGAGCACGGCCGGGACTCCCTGATGGCGTCCACGGTCGGAGTGTCCGGTTTCGTGTCCTCCGACGGCACCGTGCACCAGGAGACGGGGTTCAACACCCCAGGAGTCGTGGTCGCCGAACTGACGCCACGCGCAACGCGTACGCTTGCTACGCAGTTGGGCTATTGGCCCGAGATGGTGCTGTCCGGGCTCGCGGTGGCCACGCTGGTCGCCGCGGCCGTGATCCGGCGCCGCCGGCCCGTGCCCGGGACACCCGGCGGAACAGACCCGGATCCGGCACCATTGGCACCAGCAACATCACACACATCGACGCCGCCGGACGAGGTCGACGGGTCGCGAACGGAGGCAGGGTGAGCGAGGGCAACACGCCGGTTGGCGACGTGACGGAGGGCTACCCCGGTGTCGGACGGGTGCTCGTCGTGGTGCCCACCTACAACGAGGCCGACAACCTCGAGGTCATCACCGGCCGGATCCGGCGCGCGGTACCCGCCGTCGAGATCCTGGTAGCCGACGACAACAGCCCCGACGGGACCGGCGAGATCGCCGACCGGCTCGCGGCCGCCGACGACCACATCCACGTGCTGCACCGCCCCGGCAAGGCCGGCCTCGGTGCCGCCTACGTGCAGGGTTTCCGGTGGGCCATCGACCACGGCTACGACGCCGTCGTCGAGATGGACGCCGACGGCTCGCACGCCCCCGAGCAGCTCTCCCACCTGCTCGACGCCGCCCGCACCGCCGACGCCGTGATCGGCTCGCGCTGGACGCCCGGCGGCAAGGTCGTCAACTGGCCCTGGCACCGGTTCGTGATCTCCCGCGTCGGCAACACGTACGTGCGGCTCGCGCTGGGCATGCCGCACGGCGACGCGACCGGCGGCTACCGGGTCTACAAGGTCCCGGTCCTGGAGAAGATCGACTTCGAGTCGGTGTCGTCGCAGGGCTACTCGTTCCAGGTCGAGCTGACCTGGCGTACGCACAAGGCCGGTTTCCGGATCGTCGAAGTGCCGATCACCTTCGCCGAGCGCGAGCGGGGCGCGAGCAAGATGAGCTCGTCGATCGTCCGCGAGGCGCTGATGCGGGTGACCGTGTGGGGCCTGCGTTCCCGCCGGGACGCGCTGTTCGGCCGCCGCGACACCGGGGACAAACCCTGACGCGACCCTGACGCCGGCCGTGCACCCGCGTGTCATGCTGGATTGATGCGACGTCGAGGACTGATCCGGTGGCTGCCGCTGGCGATTTTGCTCACAGCGGCGGTCGAGATCGCCGTCTTCATCCTGGTCGCACACCTGATCGGCTTCGGCTTCTCGGTCCTGCTGGTGCTGGTCGCCTCGGCCGCCGGCGTGTTGCTGCTGCGCCGGGAGGGTACGCGGGCCTGGCGTGGCTTCAAGGCCGCCGCCGACGCCGGCCAGCCACCCGGCGCCCAGGTCACTGACGGGCTCGTCGGGCTCTTCGCCGGCGTGCTGCTGGCGATCCCGGGTCTGGTCACGGCCGCGCTGGGGATCCTGCTGGCGCTGCCGCCCGGGCGGCAGATCGCCCGGCTCGTGGTGCGTCGGGCCACCGAGCGGCGCCTGTCCTCCGCGCAGGCCGGTGACCTTTTCGGACCCCGGCGGGTACGCGTCAAGCGTGGCGCTCCCCGTCCGCCCGACGACGGCGGTGGCGCCGCTGGTCCTGGGCAGCCGCCGACCACCGGCCCCGCGCCGTCCGGTCCCACCGTCACGGGCCCGGCGGAGGCCGGCCCGCGGATCCATGCCACGACGCCCGACCCTGGTCCCAGCGGCGATCCTGGCCCCGTGATCGAGGGCGAGGTCGTCGAAGGCGAGATCGTCGAGCCCGGCCACCGCCGCTGAACGCGTGAAGAAAGCCCCCGCACCGGTTGGGTGCGGGGGCTTTCTCGTCAGCTAAGGCGGTTACTTGCCGCCGCGCCGGGCCCGGACCTCTTCCAGGCGCTCGGCCAGGATGTCCTCGAGCTCAGCGATGGAACGCCGCTCCAGGAGCATGTCCCAGTGCGTACGCGGCGGCTTGACCTTCTTCTGCTCCGGCTCGCTGCCGTCGACCAGCCGGGCCACGCTGCCGTCGAACTTGCACTCCCAGGTCATCGGGACCTCGGCGTCGACTGCGAACGGCACCTCGAACTGGTGCCCCTTCGCGCACAGGTACTCGCGGGTCTGGCGTGGGGCGAGCTCGGTGTTGCGGTCGGATTCGTAGCTGACTGCGCCTAGACGGCTGCCGCGCAGCATGCGCTCGCCCATGATCGGCTCTTCCCCTCGGTCGTCTTGCTAGTAGTCCACACGAAACAACGACGGGAGAAGCCGGGGGATTCCCGGCACTCACGCGCGTCTCGCTCCTTACAAAGGTACGTCGTCGTAAACGGTCAGAGCGTAGCGGCAGACGCGCGTTCATGAGCGGTTGTAGAACAGCGCGCCCTCGGACTTCTGGCGCCTAGTGTCCGGTATGTACGCGGTGTCCGTGGGCAAACGTCCGTTCAGCCGATGCGATCTAGGTCACCAGGCTCGCCAACCTGTGCGGGAGCTGTGGATCTGGGCTCGGGCGTGGCCGCGCGGGCCGCACCAAGGGCCGCCAGCGCGCCCGCGAGGTCACCGACCTGGCCGGCGAGCTGGGCGACCCGGTCGCGGGCCGCGTCCCGCTCCGCGGTGGCATCCGTTAGCCGTGCCCGCAGCTCCGCGAGCGCGGCCTCACCCGCCGCTTTGACCTGCCGCAGCTCGGCGTCCCGGGCGAGTTCGCGCTGCCCAGCCCGGTCGCGTTCGGCGGTGAGCTCCTTCTCACCGGCGACCACGGCGGCGCGGGCCTCGTCGGCCTCGGTCGTCGCCCGGACGGCTTCGGCGCGGGCCTGCGTCGCGTCCTGCCCGGCCGCGGTTGCCTCCGCGCGGAACCGGGCCGCCTGCTCGACCGCGCTCGCGGCGGAGTCGGTCGCCCGGCGTGCGTCGGCGAGCGCGGTGTCCCGTTCCCGACTCAGTTCGGCGACCTGCCGGCTGCTCGCCTCGAGCTCGCCGCGTAGCGCCCGCACGTCCCGCCGGGCCGCGTCCCGGTCGGCCTCCGCCTGCGCCCGCAGCGCCGCGGCGGCCGACGCGGCCTGCCGGGCGCCGTCACTGACCCGCTCGGCCTCCCGGGCCCGGGCGAGGGCCTCGTCGGCCTCCCGGCGGGCGGTGTCGGCGGCGTCCTTGGCGGTGGCGGCGTCGCGGTGGGCCTGGTCACGTTCCTGCCGGGCCGCGTGGGCGTCTGCGGCGCCCTGCTCGGCGGAGCGGCGGGCGTCGTCGCGCTCGGTCTGCGCGGCGGCGACGGCGTTGGCCGCCTCCGCCCGCACCTGGGCGACCTGCCGCTCCACACCGGCCGGCGACAGCTCCGCGTGCAGGGCGTCAGAGAGCGTCTCCACCACCTGGTCGAGTCGGTCCACGACCTCCCACGTGCGTGCGAGCTGCCCCGTCAGCCCGGGGGCGCCGCGCTGACGCATCCGCGCGTTACGGGACGCCTTCTGGCACTCGCCGTCGTTGTCGCGGCAGTAACGGAAGGGGCGCCCGGCACCCACGTTCTGCTCGACGGAGCGGCCACAGTGGGCGCAGGGCCGGGTCTCGACGGCAACGATGTCCACGGTGAAGGCACGCTACCGACCGCGGCGCGCCGGGCCGCCGCGCCGCGCCGCTTTGCTCTGCACCCATATCCGCAACACCCCCGCTGACCTGCGGTGCGTATTTGGGTGCAGAGCAAAGCGGCGAGATGGCATGCTCCACCGGCCAGGAAGGAGCCCGACATGACGAAGGCCTGGACCACCCGCCCTGAGCGCCCGAGCGACGTCGCGGCGATCCGCGCGATCAACGCCGGCGCGTTCCCCACCCAGGAGGAAGCCGACCTGGTTGACGCGTTGCGCGCCGACCCGGCCGTGTGGCTGCCCGACCTGTCGTGGGTCGCCGTCGCACCCGACGGCACCGTCGCTGGGTACGCGCTGCTGACCCGTTGCCACGTCGGCGACATCCCGGCGCTGGCGCTGGCCCCGTGTGCCGTGCTGCCCGAGCATCAGGGCCGGGGCGCAGGCTCCGCCGCGATCGTGGCGGCGTTGGATGCCGCCCGCCGCAGGGGTGAGAACCTCGTGCTCGTCCTCGGCCACGCCGACTACTACCCGAGGTTCGGCTTCACGCCGGCCTCCGGGCACGGGATCCGCCCACCGTTCGACGTCCCGGACGAGAACATGATGGCGCTGACCTTCGACCCCGCACATCCGGTCCCCGCCGGCACCATCCGCTACGCGGCACCGTTCGGCGTCTGACTGTCCGTAATGTCGACGCGGGCCTATGTGGACAGTGATGGATGGCTAGCGTTCCGCGCATGCGAGCATTGACGCCGTTCACTGACCGGCCACCGGCTACCCGCTCCAGACGCCGCGGTCTCATCCGGGCCGTCGCCGTCCTTCTCCTCGTGCCGTTGGCCCTGCCCTGGGGCGCGGCCGCGTCGGCCGGCGACGCCGAGAAGCCTCCGACACCGGTGTTCGACCCGCAGTCTGTCGACCACATCGATCCCGCCATCCGTGCCGAGATGCTTCAACAGGCCAAGCTGCAGCCGGCCGTCGACGCTCTGCACGAGGCGTCGCTGAAGACCAAGGACTCCGGCCTCGCCGGGGTCGCGTACGAGGGATCCGGTGTGACGCTCTACTACAGCGGCGCGCTGCCACCCACGATGTCCGCCGCGGTCGCCCGGGCCCGCGCGTACGGGTCGGTGACGGTGAAGCCGGCCGCCCACTCATTCGCCACACTTCAGCGCAACAGCGACAAGATCACTTCGGCCGCGGTCAAGGCGGGAAGCGACATCCAGGCCGTTCACCTGGCGTACGACGGCAGCGGGCTCACCGTCGAGCGGCTGCCCGGAGACGCCGCCGCGACGATGGCGGGCAAGCGGGCGCGGCTCGGCCTGGCCGCCGCCGTCCCCGCCCAGCAGATCGTCAAGACCGCGCGGGTCGACGTGCCCGTCACCATCACGACCGGCACCGAGACGATCGAGCCCGGGTACAGCCGCACCGACGACTTCGCACCCTGGAACGGCGGCGCGCGATGGGAGTCGTGGCGCAACGGTGCCGGGCGCCTGGTCTGCACCACGGGTTTCGGCACGAAGAACAGTGCCGGGCAGCGCTTCGTCCTGACCGCCGCGCACTGCGCCACGCCGCCCGACTACGCCCAACAAGGGCTGGGCGCCACCCTGGAATACATGGGGCCCTTCTACGACCAGTCGGTGTCCTACGACCTCGGGATCATCCGGGCGAACGGATCGTCGACCATCTTCGACGGCACGAACACCACCTCGAACACCAGGCACGTCGCCGGCTGGGCGCACTGGTCCACGAACCAGCTCGTCTGCCAGTCCGGCATCACCAGCGGCACGGTCTGCGGCATCCGGCAGCAGAACAGCATGGACAAGATCATGGGATGCTGCGATTCCGACGGCGACCAGGGCTACACGATCCGGGGGCTCATCCGGGCGCCCCGGGACGGCGGCGGCATCGCGTTCCGCAAGGGAGACAGCGGCGGCCCGGTCTTCACGATCAGCGGCGCGGACGTGCTCGCCAAGGGCATCTCGTCGCTCGGAGCGGACACCTCGACCCTGTACTTCCAGGACTGGGCCGACGTCACCCGGATCTGGGGTCTGACCCCGTTCTGATCCTGACCACCGTCGCCAGGCCCGTTCGTGGGCCTGGCGACGGTGAAGGTCTCGGGAGCGGCTAGCGGTCCAGGTTGCGGTAGCGGGCCACCGACAGCGGGAAGAACACCGCGATCAGCAGGACCGGCCACACGACCGCCATCAGGATCGCGTGTTGGGCCACCCACGAGTCGCCGCCCCAGCCGGGGTTGCCGAACAGCTCGCGGGCCGCGCCGACCGTTGACGACAGTGGGTTCCACTCGGCGATCGTGCCCAGCCAGCCCGGCATCGTCGACGGCGCCGCGAAGGTGTTGGAGAGGAAGCCCAGCGGCCAGACCAGGATCTGCACCGCGACCAGGGCACCTTCGCCGCGTACGACCAGGCCCAGGTAGATGCCGATCCAGAGCATCGCGAACCGCAGCAGCAGCAACAGCCCGAACGCCGCCAGCGCCGCTGCCAGGCCTGAGTGCCAGCGCCAGCCGATCGCCAGGCCGGACAGGGCCAGCACGCTCAGCGAGACGACGGCGTTGAGCAGGTCCGCGACGCTGCGTCCGACGACCACCGCCGAGGACGCCATCGGCATCGAACGGAACCGGTCGGTGACACCGCGGGACACGTCGGTCTTGATGGCCTGGAAGGTGCCCTCCAGGCCGAACACCATGGTCAGGGCCAGGGTGCCGGGGATCAGGAACTCCCGGTAGCCGGCCGCGCCGCTGCCGCCGGGCACGGTCATGCCGCCGCCCAGCAGGTAGCCGAACATCAGCACGATCATCACCGGGAACAGCAGCCCGATCACGACCTGGGCCGGCTGCCGCGCCCAGTGGTCGAGGTCGCGGCGGGTCAGGGTGGCGCCGTCGGCGAACGCCCAACGCAACCGGTTCACGCGGTCACCTTCTCAGCGTCGGAGTTGGAGTCGGTGGCGGTCAGGTGCAGGAAGACCTCGTCGAGGGTGGGCCGGCGCAGGGTCACGTCGTCGACCGCGATCCCGGAGTCGGCCAGCGCGCGTACGGTCGCCGTCAACGCCGCCATCCGGTCGGTGACCGCGACACCCACGCGGCGGTGGTCCTCGTCGGTGTCCGGGGTGTCGCCCGTGATCCGGGCCAGCAGCGCCGCCGTGGCCGGCAGATCGACAAGGTCGGCGACGACCACGTCGATCCGGTCCCCGCCGAGCTGTCCCTTGAGGGCGGACGGTGTGCCCGTGGCGATGACCCGGCCGTGGTCGATCACCGTGACCTGGTCGGCGAGCCGGTCGACCTCCTCCAGGTACTGGGTTGTGAGCAGCACCGTCGTGCCGCCGGCGACCAGGGCGCGGACCGCGTCCCAGACCTCGCCGCGGCTGCGCGGGTCGAGCCCGGTGGTCGGCTCGTCGAGGAACAGCACCGGCGGCGCGGTGATCAGGCTCGCCGCCAGGTCGAGGCGGCGGCGCATCCCACCGGAGTACGTGCTGACCGCCCGTGTCCCGGTGTCGGCCAGCCCGAACTCGGCCAGCAGCGCGTCGGCCCGTGCCCGCGCGGCCACCCGGCCCAAGTGGTAGAGGCGACCGAACATCTCCAGGTTCTGCCGGCCGGACAGGATCTCGTCGACCGCCGCGTGCTGGCCGACCAGGCCGATGTGCGCGCGGACCCGGTCGGGCTCGCGGCGCACGTCGAACCCGGCCACCGTCGCGGTGCCGTCGGTCGCGCGCAGCAGTGTGGTCAGGATCCGCACGAGCGTGGTCTTGCCCGCGCCGTTCGGACCGAGCAGCCCGTGCACCGAGCCCGCCGGTATCGCCAGGTCGACGCCGGCGAGCGCCTCGACCGAGCCGAACCGGCGGCGCAGGGCATGCGCCGTCACAGCCTCCATGGGCCACCCCTTATGATCAGTACGCTGTACGGAACGTTCCGTACGGCGTACGGTACACCGTACGGAACGAGGTGCCAAACGAAATGGCGATCGAATACAGCGGAACCGGTGACCCGGCGCGCAGCATGGCGCTGCTGTGGCGTGCCGCCGACCGGGAAGGCCGCACGGGCCTGTCGGTCGACCGGATCGTCGCCGCGGCCATCGAGCTCGCCGACGGCGACGGGGTGGCGGCGCTGTCCATGCGCAAGGTCGCCGAGCGGCTCGGCGTCGGCGCGATGTCGCTCTACACGTACGTGCCCGGCAAGGGCGAGCTGATCGACCTCATGATCGACCAGGTGCTCGGCGAGCCCGAACGCCCGGAGCTGCCCGCGAACTGGCGGGCCCGGCTCGAGCACGTCGCCCGCTCCAATCTGGCGCTCTACCGGGCGCACCCTTGGATGCTCCAGGTCGGCACTGCCCGGCCGCCGATGGGCCCGAACCTGCTCGCCAAGTACGACTACGAGCTCGGCGCGCTGGAGGGCACCGGCCTGTCCGACGTGGACATCGACACGGCGCTCACCTCGGTGCTGGCCTACGTGAACGGCGCCGCGTCCGCGGCCGTAGAGTCCGCCCAGGCGCCCGGCCGCAGCGGCATGAGCGACGAAGCGTGGTGGGAGGTGCAGGCACCCCTGCTGGAGAAGGTCTTCGACCCGAAACGGTTCCCCCTGGCCGCCCGCGTCGGTGCCGCCGCCGGCGAGGCGTACGGGCTGATCGACCCGGACCACGCCTTCGACTTCGGCCTGCAGCGGCTCCTGGACGGCATCGAGGCGTTCATCGCGAGCCGCTGAAACCCGGCTGCCCGTGGAGGCCCGAGCTGGATAGGTTGGCGTGATGGACCTCGACCAGCGCCGTGAGCGGATCCTGTCCGCGTTCCTCCACGACGGCCGCCTCACGTCGATCCCGGCCCGCGCCGCCAAGCGCCAGGTCGTGCTCGAGCACATCGTCACGGTCTTCGAGCCGGGCGTGAAGTTCCCGGAGAAAGAGGTCGACGCGGCCCTGCGGGCGTTCTACGAGCCGGACTGGGTCTCGCTGCGCCGCCACCTGATCGACACCGGCCTGATGGCCCGCGCCGACGGGCTCTACTGGCGCACCGGCGGCTACGTCGAGATCTGAGCCGCCCGACCCGCCAGATAGGCGCGCTCCGGCTCGCTGAGCGTCTGCCGGGCGGCCTGCTCGTACGCGGCCTTCGCACCGGCCCGGTCTCCGGCCGTCTCCAGCAGGTGCGCGCGGACCGCCGCCACCCGGTGGTGTGCGCCCAGGGCCGGCTCGGCGGCCGAGAGGGCGGCCAGGCCCGCGTCCGGCCCGTGCACCATCGCCACCGCGACGACCCGGTTCAGCGTCACCATCGGCCCCGGCGCGATCCGGTCCAGGGCGTCGTACAGGCCGAGGATCTGCGGCCAGTCGGTGTCGGCGGCGCTGGGCGCCTCGTCGTGCACCGCCGCGATCGCCGCTTGGAGCTGGTAGGGCCCGACCGCCGTCTGGGTCAACGCCGCACTGACCAGGTCGACGCCCTCGACGATCGCCGACCGGTCCCAGCGAGCCCGGTCCTGCTCGGCCAGGGGCACCAACGCGCCGTCGGGGCGGGTACGGGCCGGCCGGCGGGCGTCGGTGAGCAGCATCAGCGCCAGCAACCCGGCCACCTCGCCGTCGCGCGGCAGCCGCGCGTGGAGCGCGCGAACCAGGCGGATCGCCTCCGCCGTCAGCTCGACGCGGTGCAGCCGCTCGCCGGAGCTGGCCGTGTAACCCTCGTTGAAGATCAGATAGAGCACGTGGAGTACGGCGGCCAGCCGCGCCGGCAGCTCCTCGACCGGCGGCAGCGTGAACCGCGCGCCCGCCGCCCGGATCTTCTGCTTCGCGCGGCTGATCCGCTGCGCCACCGTCGCCTCGGCCACCAGTAGCGCCCGGGCGATCTCCGCCGTGGTCAGCCCACCGACCGCCCGCAGCGTCAACGCGACCTGGGAGGCCGGGGTCAGCGCCGGGTGGCAGCACAGCAGCAGCAGGGTCAGCGTGTCGTCGGCGGCCGGCGCCGGCGCGGCCGCGGGCGCGTCCAGGCGGGTCGCCGTGCGCTCGCGGCGGTCGCGGGCGCTGTCGCGGCGCCAGGCCGCGATCCGGGCCCGGGACGCCACCGTGATCAGCCAACCGCGGGGGTTGTCGGGCATCCCGTTGACCGGCCACTGGGTCGCGGCGGCCAGTAGCGCCTCCTGCACCGCGTCCTCGCCGGCGTCGAAGTCGCCGTACTGGCGCACGACCGCGGCCAGGACCTGCGGTGCGAGGTCCCGCAGCAGCGGTTCGAGGTCGGCCACCGCCCGATTCTCGCTCGCGCACCGCCCGCCGCGCGGGCACACTGCCGGCGTGAGCGAGATACCGAGGTTCCTGCGCCCGTTCGTCGCCGAGCACCCCGACCTGCCGCCGCCCGTCGCGGTCGCGGCGAACCTCGACCTGTACCTGCCCGACGGCCCCGGACCACACCCGGTCGTCCTGCTCGTGCACGGCGGGCCGATCCCCGACGACCTCGACGTCCCGCCGCGTGGCTGGCCGGTCAAGCACGGCTACGCGGCCCTGCTGCGCGCCGCCGGGCTCGCCGCTGCCGTGGTCGACCACCGGCTGCACGTCGTCGACGGGACCGTCGACGCGGTCACCGCCGCCGCCGACGTCGCCGCCGCGACCGCCGCACTGCGGGCCCACCCGGACGTCGACGGCGACCGGGTGCTCTACTGGGCGTTCTCCGGCGGCGGGCTGCTGTCCGCCGACTGGATCCGGGCACGGCCGGCCTGGCTGCGGGCGATCTTCCTGAGCTACCCGCTGCTGGCCTCGCCGGCGCCGTACCTACCGGAAGAGGACCGTCTGACCATCGACCCGCGGTTCGCGCCGATCGACGCGGTCGCCGAGGCCGGCGCCGCCGCGCCGCTGATCGTGCTGACCCGCTGCGGCCGGGAACGCCCGCTGCTGGCCGGGTTCGTCGAGCAGTTCGTCGCCGCCGCGTCCCCGGAGATCATCGACGTGCCGGACGGGCAGCACGCGTTCGACGTCCTCGACGACATCGACCAGTCCCGGGCCGCCCTGACCAGGGCCGTCGCCCGTGCGGCGGAGGTGCTGAACGAGAAGGTGATTTACGATCCGGAACGTGCCGCCCGCTGAACCGCTCGTCGTCGACGACTCCGCCGCCTCACCCGACCTCGCCGCCCTGCGGCGGGCACTGGACGTTCGCGACTGGGACGCCGCGACCGGAGTCCTGGCCGGCCCGCGCACCGACGGCCGCACGATGCTGATCCGCTGGGCGGCCAAGGACGCCGACCTCGACTTCCTGCGCAAGATCCACGAGAGCGACCCGGCGGACAGCACCGCCGGCGCCATGCTCGGGGAGCGCCTGATCCTCGACGCGTGGGCGATCCGCAGCACCAGACGGGCGCGCCACGTGTCCCAGGCGCAGTTCGACGCCTTCCACGCCGGCCTGGTCGAAGCGGAGCAGGTGCTCGCCGCCACCGCCGCCCATGACCCGGCCGACCCCGCGGTCTGGACCTCGCGGCTCAAGACCGCCCGCGGCCTGGAGATGGGCGAGGCCGAGACCCGCCGCCGGTACGCCGCCCTGGCCGCGATCGACCCGCACCACACCAGCGGCCAGTGGCAGCTCATGCAGCGGCTGTGCCCGAAATGGAGCGGCTCGCTGGACGCGATGCACGCGTTCGCCCGCGAGTGCATGCTGGCCGCCCCCGAGGGCGGGCACGCCGGGTTCCTCGTCGCGGACGCGTACCTGGAGGAGGTCGGTGACCTGCCCGACGCGGCGGCGCAGTCGCGCTTCCTCGGTCACCGCAGCGTCCGCGCGGCGCTGCGCGAAGCCGCAGCGCGTTCCGTGCTGCATCCCTCGTTCACGCGTACGCCCGGCTGGGTCCAGGTCGCTGGCACGTTCGGGATGATCCTCAGCTACGCCGGCGAGCTCGACCTGGCCCACCGCAGCTTCCAGCTCGTCGGGCCGTGGGTCTCGGCGTACCCGTGGGGTGCGACGGCCGACCCGGTCGGCTACTTCCGGCGGATCCGGGCCGAGTCCGCCACCGGCCGGCAGCGCGCCACCGCGGCCGTGCGACGGGCGTTAGGGCGCCCGCCGCGCTGATTGTCCGGCGGGACCGCGGCACCACAAAAGATCATTTACGCTCCGGCGCATGTCCGCCATGATCCGCACCGAGGTCGACGGGGTGCCGACCCTCGTCGCGCCGACGGTCGGGCCACGCCGGGCCGGACTGGTGTTCCGGGTCGGGCAGGCCGACGAGACCCTGGCCCGGCGGGGCATCACCCACCTGGTCGAGCACCTCGCACTGCACCCGATCGGCGGCAGCGCCTACCACCACAACGGCAGCACCGGCCTGACCGCCACCACGTTCTACGTCCAGGGCGACGACGGCGACATCGTCGACTTCCTCGCCCGCGTCACCCGGTCGCTGACCGAGCCGGACACCGGGCGCCTGCCGGCCGAACGCGACGTGCTGCGCACCGAGGAACACGGACGCGGCACCGGGCCGACCCGCGACCTGCCGCTGTGGCGGTACGGCGCGCAGGGCTACGGCCTGGTCAGCTACCCCGAGTGGGGACTGCACGCGATCACCCCGGACGACGTGCGCGCCTGGGCCGCGGCCCACTTCACCCTGGACAACGCCGTGCTGTGGATCGCCGGCGACGGCGTGCCGGCCGGGCTGCGCCTGCACCTGCCGTCCGGCCGGCGGCTGCCAGTCCCGGCGGCCACCTCGACGCTGCCGGTCGCCCCGGCCTTCTTCGCCAGCGGCGGGCCGCACACCGCGGTCGACGCGGTCGTGCCCGAGTCGCCGGCCGCCCTCGTCTACGCCCACCTGCTCCAGCGCCGCCTGCACCGGTCGCTGCGGCTCGAGGGCGGGCTGTCGTACACCACCGCCGTCGAGTATGCCGAGCGCGGCGACGGCCAGGCGGTGCTCAGCGCGTACGCCGACGCGCTGCCCGACAAGCAGGGCGCGGTGCTCGGCGGATTCGTCGACGTGCTCGCCGGACTGTTCGCCGTCCCCGCCGCAGACGCGGAGGTCGCGACCGCGCGCGCCACCGCCGTCCGCGAGGCCGCCGCGCCCGACGCCGCCGCCAACGAGCTGCCCACGCAGGCGTTCCGGCTGCTCACCGGCCGCCCGCTGGGCGACGCCGCGAGCGAGGTCGAGGAACTGCGGGCGGTCACCGCCGAGGCGGCGCACGAGGTCGCCCGGGCGGTGCGCGCGACGGCGCTGCTGATGACGCCGCCCGGCGGTGCCCAATGGGCCGGGTACACCCAGGCGCCGATCGCCTCGGAGACCCGGGCCGGCGGACGCGGCCACGTGCCCGTCGGTGGCGGCGGGCCGACGATCCACGTCGGCGACGACGGCGTCAGCGCGGTCGACACCGACGGCAAGATCGCCACCGTGCGGTTCGCGGAGTGCGCCGCCGTGCTGGTCAATCCGGACGGATCGCGGGTGGTGATCGGCCACGACGGGATGGTGGTCGTCGTCGAGCCCGCCCGCTACGCCGACCTGCACGCCGGGACCATCGACCGACGGGTGCCGGCCGAGCTGCTCGTGCCGATGCCGGGCCGCCCGTCAGAGTCGTCGCCGGAATCCGCTCCCGTGTCCGCGCGGCGCCGCCGGCTCGTGCCGGCCTGGCGCGACTGGCTCATGCCGGCGTGGCTGCGGGTGGGAGCGCTCGGACTCGTCACCGTCGTGGTCGGTGGTGCCGCGCTGGCGTACACGGTGGGGATGATCGCGGGTGTCGCCCAGGTCCGGGTGCTGGGTCTGATCGGCGGGTGGCTGATCGCCGGCTGGGTCGGGCGGGCGTTCCTGCGGGCCTGGTCCGCGCAGCGGGCCGGATCATGATGCGAGAATCGCCTGCGTGAGAGCTCCCACCTTCGACGACGTCCGCTCCGCCGCCGACCGGATCGCCGGGGTCGCGCACCGCACCCCGGTCGTGCGGTCCCGGACCCTGGACGCGCGCGCCGGCGCCCAGGTGTTCCTCAAGTGCGAGAACCTGCAGCGGATCGGCGCGTTCAAGTTCCGGGGCGCCTACAACGCGGTGTCGCGGCTGTCGGACGCGCAGCTCTCCCGGGGCATCGCCGCCTACTCGTCCGGCAACCACGCCCAGGCGGTCGCCCTCGCCGCCCGCGAGCTCGGCAGCACGGCGGTGATCCTGATGCCGGCCGACACCCCGGAGTCCAAGCGCGCGGCCGTCGAAGGGTACGGGGCGGAGCTGCACACCTACGACCGCTACACCGGCGACCGGGTCGCGCTCGGCGAGGCCCTGGCGGCGTCGCGGGGGCTGACGTTGATCCCGCCGTACGAGCACCCCGACGTGATCGCCGGCCAGGGCACCGCGGCGCTGGAACTGCTCGACGAGGCCGGCTCGTTGGACACGGTCGTGGCGCCGGTCGGTGGCGGCGGGCTGATCGCCGGGACCGCGACGGCCGCCAAGGGCCTGCATCCCGGCATCCGGGTGGTCGGCGTCGAGCCGGTCGACGGCGACGACACCCGCCGGTCCCTGGCCGCCGGTGAGCGCGTACGCATCCCGGTGCCCCGCACGATCGCCGACGGGCAGGCCGCCGACATCCCCGGCGAGCTCACCTTCTCGGTCAACCGCCGGCTCGTCGACGAGATCGTCCTGGTCACCGACGACCAGATCCGCGACGCGATGCGGTTCGCCTTCGACCGCCTCAAGATCGTGCTCGAGCCCAGCGGGGCGACCGGACTGGCCGCCGTGCTCACCGGACAGCTCAGCGGCCGCGTCGGCGTTATCCTCTCCGGCGGCAACATCGACACCGCGCGGTTCGCGAAACTGCTGGCCGGCTGACATGGTGGACGGGTGAACCTGGAAGACCTGGTCCGGCTGCGCCGCGCCCGCGACGCGATGGACCGCGACTACGCCGAGCCGCTCGACGTGCCGATGCTGGCCCGGGGCGCCCTGATGTCACCCGGTCACTTCTCCCGCAGTTTCCGTGCCGCGTTCGGCGAGACGCCGTACAGCTATCTGATGACCCGCCGGATCGAGCGGGCCAAGGCCCTGCTGCGGCGCGGCGACCTGTCGGTGACGGAGGTCTGCTTCGCCGTCGGATGTACGTCGCTGGGCTCGTTCAGCACCCGGTTCACCGAGCTCGTCGGCGAGAGCCCGAGCGCGTACCGGTCCCGCAGCCACGACGACGGCGCCGCGATCCCACCCTGCGTCGCCAAGATCTACACGCGGCCGATCAGGAACGGATAAGCGCGACCCGGTGGCCGCCCACTAGCGTGTGCGGCATGGCAATCTCGCTTTCCACCTGCTTCATCGCGGTCGACGACTTCGACAAGGCGATCGCCTTCTACCGCGACGTGCTCGGCATGGAGGTCCGCAACGACGTCGGCTTCGAGGGCATGCGCTGGGTGACCGTCGGCTCGCCGGAACAGCCGGGCGTGGACATCGTGCTCGAACCGCCCCTGGCGGACCCGAACGCCTCGCAGTCGGACAAACAGAGCATGGCCGAGCTGCTGGCCAAGGGACTGTTGCGCGGCGTCATCTTCACCACCGACAACGTCGACGCCACGTTCGAGCGCATCCGCGCCGCGGGCGGCGAGGTGCTCCAGGAGCCGATGGACCAGCCCTACGGGGTACGCGACTGCGCGTTCCGTGACCCGTCGGGGAACATGCTGCGCTTCAACCAGCCTCGGAAGGCCTGATCCGGGCGTTGAGGCGCGCGGCCTGGCGCGTCAGGTGGTCGCGTTCCGGGAGGTTCGGCGCCGCGCGCGCCGCCTCCGCGTAGAGCCGCGCCGCCGTGACCGGGTCGCCGGCCCGCTCCCGCAGGTACGCCTCGGCCGCCGTGTAGCGCGGCAGGGTCGGTTCGAGCTTGCCCAGCGCGGCCAGGCCAGCGTGCGCACCGTCGGCCTCGCCGACCGCGACGGCCCGGTTCAGGTGGGCCACCGGGTTGTCGGTGAGCGTCAGTAGCTCGTCGTACCACTCGACGATCTGCACCCAGTCGGTCTCGTCGGCGGCCTGCGCGTCGGCGTGCAGGGCGGCGATGGCGGCCTGGGCCTGGAACTCGCCGAGCTGGTCACGGGCCAGGGCGGCCTGGAGTACGTCGACACCCTCGGCGATCAGCGCGGTGTCCCACTTCCCGCGGTCCTGCTCGGCGAGGGGCACGAGCCGGCCGTCGGGATCGGTGCGGGCCGGGCGCCGGGCGTGGTGGAGCAGCATCAGCGCGAGCAGGCCGGCGACCTCCGCGTGGTCGATCGCGGCCGCGAGCTGGCGGGTCAGCCGGATCGCCTCGGCGGACAGGTCGACGTCGCCGGAGTAGCCCTCGTTGAAGACCAGGTAGAGCACGCGCAGCACGGTGGCGACGTCGCCGGGCTGGTCGAAGCGGACGCCCGAGACGGTCTTCTTGGCCCGGCTGATGCGCTGGGCCATCGTCGCCTCGGGCACGAGGTAGGCCTGCGCGATCTGCCGCGTGGTCAGGCCGCCGACCGCGCGCAGCGTGAGCGCGACGGCCGAGGCCGGGGTCAGCGACGGGTGCGCGCACAGGAAGTAGAGCTGGAGCGTGTCGTCGGACTCCCTGGCCGGACCCGGCTCCGGCTCGACCTCGACGCGCTCCTCACGGGCCCGGCGGGAGGCCTCGGAGCGGGCGGCGTCGACGAACTTGCGCCAGGAGACGGTGACCAGCCAGCCCTTGGGGTCGCGCGGCGGGTCGTCCGGCCACACCCGCAGGGCCTCGACCAGGGCCTCCTGGACGGCGTCCTCGGCCGCCGCGAAGTCCGCTCCGCGCCGGCCGAGGATCCCGATCACCGTGGGGGTGAGGGTCCGCAGCAGGGACTCGTCGACCACTAGTGGCAGTCCGTGGTGGTCTCGGGCTCGGTCAGGAACGGGCGCAGCTCCAGCCACTCGTGGATCGGCCTGCCACCCGCGCCGGGAGCCGCGGACAGCTCGCCGGCGAGCGCGACCGCCCGCTCGTACGAGTCGACGTCGATCACCATCCAGCCGGCGATCAGGTCCTTGGTCTCCGCGAACGGGCCGTCGGTGACCGGCGGGCGGCCCTCGCCGTCGTAGCGGACGAACGTGCCCTCCGGGGACAGCGCCTGACCGTCGACGAACTCGCCGGTGCCTTCGAGCCGCCGGGCGAAGTCGTTCATGTACTGGATGTGCGCCGTGATCTCCTCCGGCGTCCACTTGTCCATCGGCACGTCGTTGACCGCTGCCGGCGCGCCACGGTAGTGCTTGAGCAACAGGTACTTGGCCATCTTTGTACTCCTTGGTGAGGTACGGCCCCCATTCTGGCCGTGTTCCACTGCGGGGACGGAGCCGCCCGGCGGTTCTCGACATCACCCCGCCAGATTTTTCCGCGTGCGCTTCTCGATCAACTCCTCGACCGCGCTCGGCAGGGTCGTCTCGAAGTCGATCAGCTTCGCCCAGGTCGGTGTCACGACGATCCGGACCATCCGCTCGTAGAGCGAGCGCACCTCCGCCTCCCAGTGCACCCGCTGCTCGGCCGTCATCTCGTACGTGCCGTTCATCTGGAGGTACTCGTCGGGAATGCCCTCGACGACGTCGAGCTCGACCCGGCCACGGATGAGCAGGATCTTCGGCGGATGCACCTCGGTGTCGATCGTGAGCGCGACGACCGGGTTGTGCCGCAACGCCACCATCTTCGGGGCGTTCGGCGTGGTGCACATGACGACCTCGGACCCGTTCCAGGTGAACCCGATCGGGACGGTACGTGGCGTGCCGTCCTTGGCGACGTACGCCAGGCGGGTCAGGTCGCGGGCCAGCAACTCCCGGCTGAGCGGTCGGTTCAGAACCTCGGTGACCTCGTTCGGTTGCACGGCTCGTTCCTCCTCGGACAGTGCGCGGCGCGTTCTGGCCGCGTTCAGTCCAGGGACGGAGCTGCCCGGTCGTTCTCGACATCAGCGTTGCCGGTATTAGCGAATTACTGTTATTGGTAATCCAGTAATCCTCTGAGGGGTTCCTGGCGACAAAAAGCGCGTACACCATAATGACCGTTATGGTGTAACGCCAGGAAACCTGGTTGTGGGCCGTCCAGATGCTGCGGTGTTCTTGTCCCGTGACCCGACCCACCCTTGTCCTGACCGTCGGCCTGCCGGGTTCGGGAAAGACGACGTTGGCAAAGCGCGTCGCGGCGGAGCGGCGGATGCTGCGGCTCACCCCGGACGAGTGGATGGCGCCGCTGTTCCAGGACAGCGAGGCGGGCGGCCGCCGCGACATCCTCGAAGGCCGGATGATCTGGACCGCCCACGAGGTGCTGCGCGGCGGAGCCTCCGTGATCCTCGACTTCGGCTGCTGGTCGCCGGAGGAGCGCTACGCGATCCGCGCGATCGCTTCTGTCGCGGGCGCCGGGTTCGAGCTGTGCTATCTGGAGCTGACCGAGGAAGAACGTCGGTCGCGAGCCAGCCGCCGCTGGGATGAGAGACCGGAGTCGACCTTCGCGATGACCGACGCCGACCACGACCGGTTCCTGGCGCTGTTTCAGCCGCCGACGCCTAACGAGTTGGCCTACGGACCGATGCCCGCCCCGCCGCCCGGTTTCGACAGTTGGCCGCAGTGGGCCAGTGATCGGTGGCCGACCCTGCCGGAGCTGTCATGACGTACGCCGCTCTGCTGGCCCGCGCCGAAGCCGACCCGGACGTGGTCGGGGTCATCCTTTCCGGGTCGAAGGCGCGCGGCACCGACGGCCCGCACTCCGACTGGGACGTCCACGTCGTCGTGCGGGAGCAGACCCCGCGCTGGACCGGCTCCCACACTCGTGAGCTGGACACCGCCGTGCTGACCCTCGCGGCCCTCGCCGACGTCTCCGACCGTTGGGCGCGGTACGCGTACCGTGGCGCGGTCGTGCTCCTCGACCGCGGTGGCATCGCCGAGCTCGTCCACGCCCAGGCCACCCTGTCGCCGGCCGAAGTGGACCCGTTCGTGCGGGAGGAACTGGACGGGTACATCAACTTCGTCTACCGGGCCGCGAAGAGCCGCCGCGACGGCCACCACGACCTGGCCCGGCTCGACGAGCTCGAGGCCGGGCCCTGGTTCCTGTGGACGCTGTTCGCGTTGTACGGGCGGGTCCGGCCGTACAACAAATATCTGCGTTGGGAGCTCGACAACCATCCGCTGCCGGCGCCGTGGACCTTCGAACGGCTGGTCTCGACGCCGTCGGCGGTGTTCACCGACCTGGAGCGGCTCGCCCGCTCGCGGGGCTACGGCGACGTCTTCGACGCCTGGGAAGATCTGGACCTTCTGCGCTGAGCGCGGCCTCGGTCGCCTATCGCAACGCGATCCAGGTGAGCCTGGGCAGCCCGCAGGTGTTCGCCCAGTACCTGCGGGCCGCCCACGAGGCCTAGCTGAAGGGGACCTCGTCGGGTTGGCAGGTCGTGCCGCGGGCCGGGACGGTCAGGTCCACGAGGTAGCGGGTCCGCACCTCGTCGATGCACGCGCTGGCGATCTGGTAGCTCGGGTGGCCCCAGCCCTCGAGGGTGACCAGCACCGCGTTGGCCAGGCGCTTTTCGGTCGCCACGGCGTTGCGGTACGGGGTGCCGGGGTCGTACCGCGCGCTCAGCAGCAGGACCGGGTTCTCGGTCTGGGCGTTCCACGGCCCGGTGTAGCGGTCGGTCGCGTCGGCGGGCCAGCCGGACGCGCACGGCGCCCACAGCCACCAGCCGTTGACGGGACCCCACAACTCGCCGGCCTCGGTGAAGCGGGCGATCTGGGTGGGCCAGTCCGACGACGGCACGCGGGCGGGAGCGTCGCCGCAGGAGATCGCGGCCGACGTGGTCGCGGCGGTGAAACCGGCCGGCGTCTGCATCGCCCGCGCGGCGGTCAACAGGGCGCTGGCGTCCCCCTCGACGGCCGCGTCCAGGTCCTCCGCGAACTGGGGCCAGTCCGGCGGCACCCGCAGCGGGTTGAAGGTGGCGACCTGCAGGTCGCCGTAGGTGAGCTCGCCGGGCGGGTCCGCGTTCGGCGCCGGGATCGGCGTCAGACGGGCCTGGGTGAACAGGCGGGCCACCCGCTGCTGGACCGGCTCGTCGTGGCCGGCGAGCGCGCACTCTCCGGGCGCGCCGTTCTGGCACAGGTCGAGGAACTGCCGGAAGACCTCGTCGGCGGACGAGACGGTGTTGCCGATGTTCGTTTCCATGCTGGTGGTCGCGTCGACCGCGTCGACGATGCCGTCCATGACGATCGCCCGGACCCGTCCCGGGAACAGGTTGAGGTACGTCTGCCCGATCAACGAGCCGTAGGAGAGGCCGACGTAGGTGATCCGCTCCTCGCCCACGCCGGCCCGCAGCCGGTCGAGATCCCGGGCGGTGTCTGCGGTGGTGATGTGGGACAGCAGGTCGCCGCTGACCTCACCGCAGCGCTTGGCCAGCTCGACGGTCTTGCGCTGGTAGGCGGCGGACTCTTCCGGCGTGCTGGGAATGGACACGCCGTCCCAGAACGCGGCCTCCTCCTCGGCGCTGGTGAAGCACCGCACCGGTGAGCTGTCGTTGGTGCCGCGGGGGTCCCAGCCCACCAGGTCGAAGCGCCCGTCACCCCAGGCGTCGAGCTCTTCGCCGCTGTCGCCTACCAGGCCGACACCGCTCTGGCCCGGTCCGCCGGGGTCGATGAACATCGTCCCGATCCGCTCGTCGGGCTTGCTCGCGAGGTGCTTCATCACGGCCAGCTCGATCTGCTCGCCGTCGGGCTCGTCCCAGTCGAGCGGCACCGGGACCCGCGCGCACTGGAACTGATCGCCGAGCCCTTCGCAGCTCGTCCACTCGATGGTGGGTGCGCTCGGTGGTGGACCGTCCGAAGCCGCGGCGTGCCGGGCGCCGCCGGCGACCGCGGTGAGCGAGGCGACGAGTACGGCCGAGACCGCGCGCCGCGTGAGCCTGTTGTTGGTCATCCTGACCCCCGTCTTCCGATGACCGATTCCACTCAGGCTAACCAACCGTCACTCAACGTGAACCAGGTTTGCGTTCGCCTCAGTCCACTCTGGCCGCCGCGTGGGCGTCGGCCATCGCCAGGTCGGCGTTGATCATCGCGCCCGCGTTGAGGCCGGCGGCCGCGCTGACGATGACCTGGGCGCGCAGGTCGGTGACGTTGCCGGCCACCCAGACGCCGGGCACCGAGGTGGCGCCGTTCGCGTCGGCCTTGACGGCCACGCCGACCTCGATGTCGCCCATCAGCACCGGCCCGGTCTCGACGCCCAGGTCGGTCAGCAGGTCGTCGCGGGCCGTCATCCGGGTCGGGACCACCCAGACGTCGGGGGTCAGGGTCGCGCCGCCGGCCAGGTGGGCCGTGCGGTCCGGGTCAAGGGCGGTGACCCGGTCGTCGACGAGCGTGATGCCGCGGGCGGCCAGCAGTGCCGCGTCCTGCCCGGTCGGGGCGGGCTGGCCGTTGAGGACGACCGTGACGTCGGCACTCCACTGCCGCCAGAGCAGGGCCACGTGGGCGACGGCGGCCGTGGTGGCGATGATGCCGATCGCCTGGTCGCGGACCTCCCAACCGTGGCAGTACGGGCAGTGCAGCACGTCGCTGCCCAGCCGTCCGGCCAGACCCGGGATGTCGGGCAGCTCGTCGGCCAGGCCGGTGGTCACCAGCAGCCGGCGGGCCTTGAAGGTGCGGCCGTCGTCGAGGGTGAGGGTGAAGCTGTCGGCTGTTGCCTTGGCGCCGGTCGCCGTACCCGTGGCGAAGGTCGCCCCGTAGCCCTCGACCTCGGCCCGGCCTATCGCGAGCAGCTCGGCCGGCGGGGTGCCGTCCCGGGTGAGGAAGTTGTGGACGTGGCCGGCGGCGGCGTTGCGCGGCGTGCCGTTGTCGACCACCAGCACGCTGCGTCGTGCGCGCGCCAGGGTGAGTGCGCCGGCGAGCCCCGCGGGACCACCGCCGACGATGATGACGTCATAGGTTTCCATGCCCTGGACGCTCCCGCATGACTGCCAAAAGTGGCAACATTCGTTGCCGCTCTGGCAAATTCTGTGTCATGGACCCGAAAACGGTGGGCGAACGGCTACGCGCGCTGCGCAAAGAGCGCGGAGCCACCCTCGCGGAGCTGTCCGAGGAGACCGGCATCTCGGTCAGCACCCTGTCCCGGCTCGAGTCCGGCGGCCGCCGCCCGACCCTGGAGCTGCTGATGCCGCTGGCGCGGGCCCACCAGGTCCCACTGGACGAGCTCGTCGGCGCGCCACAGACCGGTGACCCGCGCGTGCACGCCCGCCCGATCCGCCGGGGCGCGCTCACGTTCCTGCCGCTGAGCCGGCGTCCGGGCGGCGTCCAGGCGTTCAAGTGGATCTTCCCGGCCCGCTACGAGCCACACGCGGAGCTGCAACGGCACGAGGGGTACGAGTGGTTCTACGTCCTCTACGGCCGCGTCCGGCTGCGCCTCGGCGACCACGACCTGACGCTGGAGGAGGGCGAGGTCGCCGAGTTCGACACCCGGACCCCGCACGCCATCAGCAACCCCTACGACCAGGCCGCGGAGCTGCTCAGCCTGTTCGGGCCGCAAGGCGAACGGATGCACGTCCGGGCCCGAACCGGCCCTAAGGATGCAGGGTCGCGCCCTTGAGGATCTTGTCGATGTCGTTGCGTGGGCCGTGGAGGGCGATCCCGACCAGGTCGAGCTTGTCGGCGTGTACGGCGGCCACCGCCTCCCGGTTGGCGGCGTCGTGGCCGGTGGCGAACAGGTCCGTGGTGAAGATCGCCGGGGTCAGGCCGCGCCGCAGCGCCCGTTCCCGGGCCGCGGTGAGCAGGACGGCGTCGCCCGCGAAGACCATCACCGGTTGGCGGAACATCGGCAGGTACGGGGTGCCGTCCGCGTCCGCGTACGGCTGGCCGATGGTTTCCGGTCGGGTGCCGGCGATCCCGCTGACCAGGAACGCGGTCACGTTGAGCCGCTGCCACGTCGCCAGGTCGTCGCGGAGCAACACGGCGATCTTCGTCTCGAACCTCATGCCGCCCAGCGTGCCGCCGCCCGCACCCGCCGGTCTTGTACGTTCCTGACATGGAGGGCCAGCGGTTGCGCGCCTGGCGTCCGGCGGTGCCGGGGGTCGCCGAGGTGCTGCACGCCCGGTTCGTGACGCACGCGTACCCGCCGCACACCCACGACGCCTGGACGCTGCTGGTCGTGGACGACGGCGCGATCCGCTACGACCTGGACCGGCACGGACACGGCGCGGTCGCCGACCAGGTCACGCTGCTGCCGCCGCACGTGCCGCACGACGGCCGCGCCGCCACACCGGGCGGCTTCGTCAAGCGGGTCGTCTACCTCGACGCCGACGTGGTCGGGCGGGAGCTGACCGGTGCCGCGGTCGACCATCCGGCGCTGGCCGACCCGCTGCTGCGCCGGCGGGTGGCTGAGCTGCACCGGGTGCTCGACGGTCCCGGCGAGGAGTTACACGCGGAGAGCCGGCTGGCCCTGGTGGTGGACCGGCTCCGCAGCCACCTGGGCGCGCCGCACCCGCAGCGGCCGCCGCGGCGGCTCGCCCAGGACCTGCGCGATCTCCTTGATGCGCACGTGACCAGCGGACTGACCCTGGAGGCCGCCGCGGCCCGGCTCGGTGCCCATCCGACCCATCTGGTCCGGGCGTTCACGGCGGCGTTCGGGCTGCCGCCCCACGCGTACCTGGTCGGCCGCCGCGTCGACCGCGCCCGAGCGCTCCTGCTGGCCGGCCATCCCACGGCGGGCGTGGCGGCCGAGGCCGGTTTCTACGACCAGGCACACCTGACGCGTACGTTCCGTCGCTACCTCGGCACCACTCCGGCGAAGTTCGCGGGCGGCGCGGCGCGCCGCGCGGCCGCGCCGCCGCCCGCTGGCTAGCGTCTGCGCGTGACCTCGCTCGTGCCGGCCGGCCGCAGTGTGCCGGCGCCGCGGTCCGGTGCGGGCGAGTTCACGGACGCGTGGCTCGCCAACCGGCGGTTGTCGGTGCACACGCGGGCCGCCTACAAGCGAGACGTCGGCCGGTGGCTGGCCTGGTGCGGCGAACACGGCGTCGACCCGCTCGCGGCGACGTTCCTGGACGTCAACGCGTACGCCCGCGAAGTCGAGGAAACGTCCGCCCCGACCACGGTCGCCCGCAAGATGTCGGCCCTGTCGAGCTGGTACGACTTCCTCGTCAAACTGCGCGCCCTGGACGCCAACCCGGTCTCCGGCGCGGACCGCCCCCGCGTCGACCGCGACCACTCGGCCACCGTCGGCCTGGCGCCCGAGGAGGTCGACGCGCTCCTGCGCGCGGCCGCCGTCGCGACCGGACCGACCGCCGCCCGGACCAGGGCCGCCCTGGCACTGCTCGCCGACCTCGGGCTGCGGGTAGGTGAGCTGGTCTCACTCGACGTCGCCGACCTGGGGGAGGAGCGCGGCCATCGCAGCATCCGCTTCACGGGCAAGGGCGGCAAGCATCGCCGCCGGGCACTGACGCCGGGCACCGCGGCGGCCGTCGACACCTATCTCGCCTCACGCGCCGAGGCGGCCGGCGTCCGCGCCGCCGACCTGACCGGCCCGCTGCTGGCGACGGCGTCCGGCGGTCGGTTGGATCGGCACGCGGTCTTCCGCCTGGTCCGCAAGGTCGCGCGCGACGCAGGCATCCCGGCCGCGGACCGGTTGTCGCCGCACTCGCTGCGCCACGCGTTCGCGACGACGGCCCGCTCGGAGGGCGTCGCGCTGGAGGACGTGCAGGACGCCATGGGCCACGCGGACCCGCGCACCACCCGCCGCTACGACCGCGACCGCCACAACCTGGACCGCGACCCGGCCTACGCCATCTGGGCCGCCCGCGCCCGCCGCACCCCGTAACGCCCGCCGCGCACCACTGCCGTCGTGGTGACCCCCCGCGCAGGACCAGCAGCGCCGCGACGCGTTGCCTGCGGACGCGGGGCGTTCGCGGGAGCCGACATGTTCTTCCATGTAGGCACACGGGAAAACACGTCGGCTCCCGCGAGACACCACCCCTGAGCCGCCGACACGCCCGCGGGCAGCGCGTCACGCCGACGAGGACTGCAGGCCAGACCTACGCGGATAGCTCCCGCTCAAGCGGCGTGCGGAACTTTGGCTTGACCCGGGCGTCGCCCAGCCAGTCCTCCAGTTCGGACGCGGCTGTCGTGATGCGCTTCTTGGTGCCGGCAGGCACCTCTTCGAGTAGTCGGTGCACGATCTTGCCGTCGGGGCGTTGCGACCAGCCGCCGACCACCCGGCCGTCGACCCAGACCGTCGGGCCAGGGTTGCCCGAGCGGTCGAACAGGGCCGGCGAGTGCGGCCCGAGGTACCACTCGCGACCGACCCAACCCATGATCGTCGGATCGAGAGCCGGCAGTAGGGCCACCCAAGGATCAGGCGACGAGACCGGGGCGACGTCGTCGGCCAGCACCACCCCGGCCGCGCCGTCTTCGAGGGTCACCTCTTCGACGTCGAGCCCAGCCAGGGCGGCCTTGACCTGGGCGCCCGTCCAGCCCGCCCACCACTTGAGGTCGGCCGGCATGGCCGGGCCGAACCGGGCCAGCCACAACCGGGCGAGCTCGATGCGGGCCGCCGCCGCGTCGTGCCGGTGGAGGCCCCCGGGAACCCACACGGACGCGGGCGCCCACTCGTATTGCGTCGACAACCACGACCCGCGCGGACGTCCACGGACGATCAGGCCCTGCATGGACAGCAGGTTGAGCACCCGGGAGGTGATCGCGGGCGCGGCACCGTAGGGCTTGTCCTCGTCGATCGAGAGCTGGGTGCGTAGTCGCGGCTCGTCGGCGGATAGCTGCGCCGCGGTGGCCGAGCCCCGGGCGACCAGGGCGGCCAACGTGGCCTGCTCGACGTCGCGTAGCCACGGGTCACCGAGGTCGTGGCCGGCCTCGGTCAGGTGCTTGAGCAGTAGCTTGCGCTGCACCACGGCGATCGCGTCGGTGCAGGCGGCCTGCACGATCGGGGCGTGCTCGACGGGCGCCACGAACATGGTGCGCCGCATGCCGAGCATCCGGATCAGCGTGCGGTCCGCGTACAACGCGTGCTCGAGGTCCTTGATGACCGGCGCGTGCAGCCGCGCCGCGGCGCCTAGATAGACGGTGGCCGCGTCGGTGGCGTGCAGCACCACGAGGTCGCGGGTGACCTCGACCGGGTCATGGGCGGGCGGGCCCGCCAGGCGGTGGCGGAGGGCCAGCCGGGCCCGGCGCTCGGTGTTGTCCATGCGTCGCGTCACGGCAGGAATCGTCGCACGACCCACCGACAAGAACCGGATGCAAAGGATTGCTTGCAAAGAAGTCTTGGCAAAGATACCTTTGCATACATGACAGAGCGCGAAGTCAACGCCGACGCCACGACACTGCGCGGCCTCGCGCACCCCCTGCGGGTCCGCATGCTCGGCCTGCTGCGCGAGAACGGGCCGGCCACCGCGACCACGCTCGCCGAGCGGCTCGGCCAGTCGACCGGCGCTACCAGCTACCACCTGCGGATCCTGGCCAACTACGGCTTCGTGGTCGACGACCCGGAACGCAACGTCGGCCGCGAGCGCTGGTGGAAGGCTGCCCACCGGACCACCCGCCTCGAGATCGACTCGGCGTTGCCACCCGCCGAGGCGGAGGGCTACCTGCGAGCGGTCGCCGCCCAATACGCCGACCAGACCGTCCGCTTCCTTGACGAGATGGCGTCGATGCCGCCGCGATGGCGTGACCCGTTCACGATCAGCGACTGGCGACTGCGGCTCACCCAGGCCGAGGCGATGGAGCTCAACGAAGCGATCTTCGCGCTGGCGGAGCGCTACCGGCGGGACGACCCCGACATCGAGCACCCGGACGGCGCCGAGAAGGTCACGCTCCAGGTGCACCTCCTGCCGTTCCCGGCCGCGCCCGAGGAGGAGGAGCGATGAGCCGCCGGCCCGCGCTCGTGGCCCTGCTGACCGCCGACACGATCTCGGCCGTCGGCACCCGGATGAGCGCGCTCGCCCTGCCCTGGTTCGTGCTGGTCAGCACCGGTTCGCCGAGCCGCGCGGGCGTCGTCGCATTCGTGGAGATGCTTCCCTACGTGCTCGCCGCCGGCGCCGGAGGCCCGTTGATCGACCGGATCGGCGGCCGCCGCTTCAGCATCGTCGCCGACGCGGTCAGCGCCCTCGCCATCGGCGCGATCCCGCTGCTGCACGACCGGATCGGCTTCGGCGGCCTGCTCGTGCTGGTCGGCATCGCCGGCGGCCTGCGCGGGTTCAGCGACACCGCCAAGGAAGCGATCTTCCCCCGCGTGGCGCGCGAGTCCGGCATGGAGATGACCCGCGCCGCCAGCCTGCAGGACGGCCTGCACCGGCTCGCCACCCTGCTCGGCGCCCCGGCCGGCGGTGCGCTGATCGCGGTGCTCGACGCGCCGACGGTGCTGCTGTTCGACGCGGCCACGTTCGCGGTCGCGGCTGCCCTGGTGCTCCTGCTGGTCCGGGTGCCGCCGGCGGAAGTGCCGGTCAAGGAGGAGTCGTACCGGCTGGCGTTGCGGGCCGGCATCGTCTTCGTGCGGCGGGACCGGTTGGCCGGCGCGATCATCGTGATGATGTTCGCGACCAACCTGTTCGATGCCGCGTACAACTCGGTCCTGTTGCCGATGTGGGCCACGCTGGTGGGTTCGTCGGTCGTGCTCGGCCTGGCCAGCGGGTCGTTCGCGATCGGTGCGGTGTTGGGCAACATCGTCTTCACCGCGTACGCGCCGCGGGCACCGCGCTGGGCCCTGTTCACCGTCGGGTTCATCGTCGGCGGCGCACCGCGATTCCTGGCGGCCGGCTTCAGCGACGAGGTCTGGCTGCTCTACGCGGTGTCGTTCGCCGCCGGCCTCGGCATAGCCGCGATCAACCCGATCCTCGGCGCGATCCTCTACGAGCGCGTCCCGGAGCACATGATGGCCCGGGTCCAGGGCGTCCTGACGGCGGTCGCCTGGGCCGGGATCCCCCTGGGCGGGCTGCTCGGCGGCGCGGTGGCCGGCGTGGCGGGCGTACACGTCGCCCTGATCGGGACGGGCGTGCTCTATCTGGCGGTCACGCTGCTGCCGCTGGTGCGGCCGGTCTGGCGGGAGCTCGACGTGCGACCTTCCGTGCCATCACCCCGCGTCGCCGAGGATTCGGCCGACCTGCAAGCTAGGTAGGCGTCCAGGGCGGCTGCCCCGGTGAGCATGGCGCGTCCCCTCGCATCGAGGCGGGCGCGCCAGTCCCGCAGCATCGACTCCAGCGGCGCGACGCCACCGGCGGACCGGACCTGGGCGATCACGGGCGAAATCTGCTCCAGGAGATAGCCGCCACGGCGGAGCTGATGGGTCAACAGCGCATCGCGTACGTCGGCCGCGCCGTAGATCCGGTAGCTCGTTCGCGGGTCCCGGCGCGGCTGGACCAGGCCGGCGTCCTCCCACTTGCGCAGGGTGGCCGGGCGGATGCCGAGCCGGCGCGACAGCGGACCGACGAACGTGTCGCCGCGCTCGGCCGGGACTGGTTCGAGGTCGCGCAGTGCGGTTTCGACGGCCCGCAAGGTGCGCCGGTCCTCAAGTAGCTGTGCGTGGCTCTCGTCGATCAGCGCCAGCGCGTCCGCGGTCGCGTACCCGTTGATGGCCCGCATGATCGAGGTGGCGGTCTGGTTGCCGTGGCCGGGCACGAGGGCGAGGTAGGCGGCCAAGGCCGTGGCGTGGGTCGGCGTGTAGGTGCGGTAGCCGGACGGCGTGCGGTCTGTCTCGGGGAGGATGCCGGCCGCCTCGTAGTTCCTGATCGCCTGCGTGGACCGGCCGTGCTGCCGGGCCAGGTCCACCGGCCTTTGAAGCTTTTCCCGCACCGCCCCGCCTAACGTCGCACAGAAGTCTCAACCGAAGGTTCAACGATACTGTTGAGAGGCATGACTGCTGTTCTGAAGCTGCTGTCGGGCCGGCCGCGCGTCCTCGGGCTCGGTGAGCCCACCCACGGCGAGGACGTGCTGCTCCACGTACGCAATGAGCTGTTCCAATCGCTCGTCGACGAGGGGTACCGCACCATCGCGATCGAGAGCGACTGCCTGATGGGGCTGGTCGTGGACGAGTACGTCACGACGGGTCGCGGGTCGCTGGACGAGGTGATGCGGCGCGGGTTCAGCCATGGTTGGGGTGCGTCCGCCGCCAACCGTGAGCTGGTGAGCTGGATGCGCGCGTACAACGAGGGACGTTCCGCTTCCGATTGGGTGCGTTTCGCGGGGTTTGACGGGCCGCTGGAGCTCGCCGCCGCCGCGAGTCCTGGGCCGGCGCTCATCGCACTGCACTCCGCTCTTGCCGCCCGGGTGGACGCCGATCTGCTTCCGTGCGACGCGGAGACGCTCGACAGCCTGCTCGGCTCCGATGAGCTTTGGACGAATCCCGCCGCCATGATGGACCCGGGAGCGTCTGTCGGGCAGGCGGCGCCGGAGCTTCGCGGGGTCGCCGACGATCTGGTGGCGTTGCTGTCGGAGCAGACGCCTGCCTTCGCGTCCGACGACCTGGTCCACCTCTATGCGCGTACCGCTGTCGGGCTCCTCCGTTATCACTTCTGGATGGCGGACTCGTCACCTGGCCGGCTCGCGCGGCTGGCCGGGGTGCGGGACGCGATGATGGCCGCGAACCTGCTCGCCCTCGCCGCACGGGGGCCGGTCTTCGTGCACGCCCACAACAGTCATCTCCAGCGCGGCAGGAGCGGGATGCGACTGGGTGGCCAGGCGATTTCATGGTGGGGTGCCGGCGCGATCGTCGACGCCCGTCTCGGCGGGGACTACGCGTTCGTGGCCACGGCGATCGGCACGATCCGGCAGCACGGGGTGTCTTCGCCACCGCCGGACACCATCGAAGGCCAGTTGTACGGGCTTCCTGAGGACCGTTCTGTCGTCTCTCCGCAAGGGCTGGCCGGTGTGCCTCGCGTGTCGCCGTGGTTCGGGTACGCCCCGCTGGATCCGACCCAGCTCGCCCGGATCGACGGGATCGTCTTCGTCAAGGATCTGTAATCGCCGCCACAGCCGGTGAACCTTCTTGCGGCGCGGTGGTACCCACAAGCGATGGACGGGTCCGACGAGGCGTTGGTGCGCCGCGTGGCGGGTGGCGACGAGCAGGCACTGGAGCTGCTCTACGCCCGCCACGCGGCGGTGCTGCTGCGCTATGCCGTGCAGCTGACCGCCGACCGGGGGCAGGCGGAGGAGGCACTACAGGACACGTTCGTCGGCGTGTGGCAGGGCGCGGCGGCCCGGTTCGCGGGCGGGTCGACCGTGCGGACGTGGCTGTTCGGCATCTGCCGCCGCCAGGCCGGCAAGCGCACCCGTTCCATGCCACCGCCGTCCCTGCCACTGGACGCGGCCGCGTCCGTGCCGAGCGCCCTTCCGACACCTGACGAGATAGCCCTGGCCCGGGCCGACGTCGCGGCGGTCGGTGGGGCGCTGGCGCGGTTGCCCGCGGGCCATCGCGAGGTGCTCCACCTGACGTTCGTCGCCGAACTGCCCATGGCGGAGATCGCCACCTTGCTCGACATCCCGCTCGGCACGGTCAAGAGCCGCCTCTTCAACGCCCGCGCCGCCCTGGCCCGGGCCCTGCCCGTCGACCAGCTCACCGTGAAGGAGGTCGGCCGATGACCCATCCCGTCGACCAGCTACCGGCGTACGCGGCCGGCACGCTCCCACCGCCACAGGCGGCGGAGATCGCCGGCCACCTACGGGGTTGCCCTTCCTGCCGCACCGACGCCGCGTCGTGGTCGACGTTGGCGACGGGGATACGCACGGCCACCCTCGCCGTAACCCCATCGGACCCGCCACCGTTCGCGGCCCTCCGGGCGCGGCTGGCGGTGGCCACAGCGCCGTCAGAGGCGGTCGGGTCTGCGATGGCTTCTTCGGCTGAGGCATCGCTGTCAGGCCGGCGTCGTTCCGGACCGTCGCCGTCGCGCGGCGGTCGGGCCGCGGAGTCTCGATCGGCGGCGGTGTCGTCCGGGCCGGCCGTGCCTCGCTACCTCCCGACCGCCGCGCCGGCCCGTCGCCCGCTGGCTTCCGGGCGGATCGCCTGGGGTCTGCTGACCCGCCAGGTCGGGCTGATCGGCTGGCGGGTGTGGGCGATCGCGTTGGTGGTGATCGGTGCCGCGGCCGGTTACGCCGCCTCCGCCCCGCCCGGCCGGGCCGGTGACCTGCTCGCGCTGGTCGTCCCCCTGGTGGCGGCGGTCTCGGTGGCCGCCGCGTGCAGCGCCGACGGCGAGGCGGCGGAGCTCGTCCGGGCCACGCCCACCTCGACCCGCGTACTCGTGCTGGCCCGCCTCACCCTCGTCCTGGCGGTGACCGTCGGCATCGGCACGGCCGCCTCGGTGGCCGTGGCCTGGCCGCGCGGCGACCTGCTGCTCGCGGAGTTGTTCCTGACCTGGTTCGGCCCGCTGGTGCCGCTGTCCGCGATGAGCTTCGCGCTGGCCGTCCTCTGGCGGCACGAGGCCGGCATCACGGTGGTGATGGCGTTGTGGGTGCTGCGCCTGCTGGCGCCGACCTCGATCCTCGACCACGGCGTGGCGCCGTTCCTTGACGCGCTGTGGCGACCGGGCCCGCCGCTGCTGCTCAGCGCCGTCGTGGTCGCGGTCGCGACGGTCGCCCTCGCGCCGCTGGCCGGCCGGCACCGCGGAATTCCCGCCCTCCCGTCATGAACCTTCCCCACCCCACCCGGTACCCATCACCGTGAGACTGACCATCTGGCTTCACGAGGCGCGTCGGGCCGGCCCGGCCGCGTTACTCGCCCCACCCGCCGCGCTGCTGTTCGCGGCCGCCATCGCCATATTCATCCGGGCCACCGACGGGAGCCGCGACCAGGCACAGACACTCCTGCTGGCCGGGCTCGAGGCGATCACGCCGCTCGCGGTCGCGATGGTCGCCCTGACCATCGTCACCCGCGAGAACTGCCGCGAGCTGCACCTGTCACTGCCCACCCCACACCTGGCCACCATCGGCCGCCGGCTCGGCGTGCTCGGCGCGGTCACCGCGGTGCTCTGCCTCGCCCACACCGCCGCCGTCGCCGTGGCCGGCTACCGCACCGGCCCCGGCGGCGTGGCCAGCCTGCTGGTCTGGGCGGCACCGACCCTGTGGCTGGCCGGCTTCGCCGCGCTGGTCGCCACGGTGACCCGCAGCGCGGTGCTGGCCAGCAGCGCCGTCGCCCTGGTGTGGATCGGCGAGCAGGTCTGGGCGTCGGTGTTCGTCGGCAGCCCTCTGCTGCGCCCACTGTTCCTGTTCTTCACCAGCCGGGTCGGCGACGGCCCCGGCTGGGCCGCGAACCGGGTCGGGCTGCTCGCCGGCGGCCTGCTGCTCCTGACGGTCACCGCCGCCGTCCTGAGCAGGCCCGAACGACTGCTCTCCGAGGAGGACGCGTGAATGCTCTGCTGGCGGTGGCCCGCTACGAGTTCCGCATGCAGGCCCGCAAACGTTCACTGTGGATCGCCGCGACACTGCTCGGAGGGGCGTTGATCGTGCTCCAGGGCGACCGCGGCCCGCGCAGCCTTCCGATGGGCACGCCGGCCCGCGAGGTGATGGGCACCTGGGCGCTGCTGTTCGCGATCCTGATGCCGCTCGCCTACGGCATGCTGCTCGCCGACCGGCTGGTCCGCGACCGCAAGCTACGCGTCGAGCCGCTGCTGGAAAGCCTGCCGCACGCACCGGCCACCCGGCTGGCGGGCAAATACCTCGGCGGCGTGGCCGCCTGCGCCCTGCCGGGCCTGGCGGCCCTGCTGCTGGCCGCGATCACCGAGCTACCCACGCGGCACGACCCGGCCCTGATCGGGTGGGCGCTGGTCGCGTTCCTCGTGGTCACCCTCCCCGGGATCGCGATGGTGGCGGGCTTCGCCCTGGTCTGCCCGGTCATCGTCTCGGTGCCGCTGTTCCGCGTCCTGTTCGTCGGCTACTGGTTCTGGGGCAACCTGCTCACCCCTGAGTTCCTGCCCTCGCTGACCGGCACCCTGCTCACCCCGATCGGCGACTACGGGGCGACCTGGCTGCTCGCCAACGACCACACCGCCCTGTTCGCCGGCACCCCGGGCTTTCTGCCATTCCTGCGCCCAGACCCCTCCGCCGCGACCGCGGCGCTCAGCGCCGTCGTCGTCGTCCTGTGCGGGCTGATCCCGCTCGCCGCCGCGGCCCTGGTCGCACACCGCAATGCCCGCCAGACCTGGCCGTCCAAGGCCTGAGAGGACCCATCGTGCACATCGAAATCGCTGACCTGCGGCGCCGGTTCGGCCGGGTGACCGCCCTCGACGGTGTCGACCTGACGGTGACCGGCGGGATGTTCGGCCTCCTCGGCACCAACGGCGCGGGCAAGACCACGCTCATGCGGATCCTGGCCGGCGTGCTGCCGGCCACCTCCGGCCGGGTCATCGCCGGCGGCCACGACCTGTCGACCCGCGCCGGCCGGGTCGCGGTGCAACGCCGCCTCGGCTACCTGCCACAGGACCTGGGCCTCTACCCGGACCTGACGCCGACCGAGTTCCTCGACTACGTAGGGCTGCTCAAGGGCCTCGACGACCGGGCGGCCCGGCGCCGCCAGGCCGGCGAACTGCTCGACCTGGTCGGCCTGTCCGACGTGGCCGGCCGCAAGCTCAAGGGCTTCTCCGGCGGCATGCGCCGCCGGGTCGGCATCGCCCAGGCACTGCTCGGCGACCCGGCCCTGCTGATCGTCGACGAGCCCACCGTCGGCCTGGACCCCGAGGAACGGATCCGCTTCCGCACGCTGCTGTCGAGCCTGGCCGACGCCCGCACGGTCCTGCTCAGCACCCACATCGTCGAAGACGTGGCACAAACCTGCCGCCAAACCGCCGTCCTAGCCGCCGGCCGCGTCCTATTCACTGGCGCGGTCACCGACCTAACGGCCCGCGCCGAGGGCGTCACCTGGGAGATCGTCACCCCAGGCCCACCACCCACCGACGGGGTCGTGGTCTCCGCGATCGCCCGCGCCGACGGCACCCACTACCGCGTAGTCAGCCCACGACCACCAGCACCCGACGCCGTCCTGGTCACCCCGTCACTCGAGGAGGGCTATGTCGCCCTGATGCGCTCATCCGTGCCAACCCCGGTCGGCTGACCAGTCGCCGCCCGCGGCCGCCGCCGGTCGTGCCGGCAGCGGTCGGTGGGGTCAGCGCAGCGGAGGGCCGCGTCAGCCGTTGGCGAGCAGCACGACCAACACGGTCGCGGCGGTCACGACGAGCACGCTGAGGATCACGACCCAGGCGAGCCCAGTGCGGCCCGATGCCGCGCCGGACGCACCTGGTCGCTCACCCGGCGCGGCGACGTGACCGCTGGCGGGACTCGTCGGAGCCGGATACCCAACCGGTCGGCGCTGGCCAGGCACCACCCGGCCAGGCGCCGCACCGCCCGGGACGGTCGCATCCGGCGCGGCCTGGCCGGGCACGGCATGGCCGCCGGGCAGCGACTCGTCCGATGCACGCTGCCCCGGCACCACGTAGCCACCGCCGACAACCCCGGTCGGCGGCGACACGGGGCGGTCGACAGCGGGTGCCGATCCCACCCCGCCCGGTCCTCGTTGCGCCGGCACCCGAGGCGCGGTCTCCACGCTGACCGCTCCCTGGGCCACCACCGTCTCCGGTTGCTCCAGGGCGGTCGGCGCGATACCCAACTCCTGATGGATCAGGCGGGCCACCAGCGGCATCCGGCTCGACCCACCGACCAGGAAGATCCCGACCAGGTCGTCCTCGCTCAAGCGGGCGTCGGCGATCGTCCGCGCCAGGCAGTCGACGGTCCGTGCCAGCATCGGCCGGGACAGCCGCTCCAACTCGTCTCGGGTGACGTGGGCCGCGACGTCCAGCGCCGGCAGGTGGACGTCCGCCGACGACGTGCGGGACAGGGCCTCCTTCATGCCGCGTACGTCGTCGTAGAGCAGCGCCCGCTGCCGCCGCGCCGCTGTGTCCGCCGGCGTCAGCAAGCCGTTCCAGAGAGCGGTCCGGGAGGACGAGTACCCCTCGCCGAGGTGCTCCACCAGCGCCTGGTCGAGGTCGAGCCCACCGACGTCCGGCAGCCCGTGCGCGGAGAGCACCTCGAAACCGGCGGGGGAGCGCCGCACCACTGCGGCGTCGAAGGTGCCGGCGCCCAGGTCGTACACCGCCAGCGCCGCACCGGGCGGCACGGACCCGCGCAGCACCGCGGTGAAGTAGCGCGCCGCTGCCACCGGCTCCGGCAGCAGCGTCGGTGTGCCGGGCAGCCCCGCGGTGTCAGCCGCCGACACCAGGACCTCGCGGCGCTGCGACGACCAGCCCGCCGGGTGGGTCAGCACGACCGAGTACGCCTCGCCCGCCCACCGCCGCGCCTCCTCCGCCACCCGAGCCAGCACCGCACCGACCAGCGAGGAAACCGGCACCGAGCGCGAACCCAACAGAACAGAGCCCTCGTCGACGCGGCGTTTCGGGTTCGGCTCGAAGCGGGCTGGGTCCAGTCGCGCGGCCCGCACCGCGTCGGAGCCCGCGACGAGCCGGCCGGACTCTTTCAGGAAAACCGCCGACGGCAGCAGCGGCGAGCCGTCGAACAACAGTGGCCGGGGCGGCGCGTCATCGACGGCGACCACCGCCACCGTGTGCGACGTGCCGAAATCGATGCCCACCGCCCGCATGGCCGACACCCTATCGTCGGTTACGGGCGGCATACTCCGTCGCGTGCATCCGTACCTTGACGCGCCCACGCCGATCGCGTTCGCTCACCGGGGCGGCGCCGCCGACGGTGACGAGAACACCGCCGAGGCGTTCGCCCGCGCTGTCGCGCTCGGCTACCGCTACGTCGAGACGGATGTGCACGGCACCCGCGATGGCGTCGCGGTCGTTTTCCACGACTCCGACCTGCGCCGGCTGACCGGTCAGCCGGGCCAGATCCGCGACCTGACGATCAAAGACCTGGAGACGGTACGCGTCGCGGGGTCGGCCGCCGTACCCCGGCTCGACGATGTCCTGGCGGCCTGGCCGCAGGTGCGGTTCAACATCGACGTCAAGGCGTCGCCGGGCATCGAGC
Organism: Asanoa ishikariensis; assembly: GCF_900107455.1. GTDB lineage: Bacteria > Actinomycetota > Actinomycetes > Mycobacteriales > Micromonosporaceae > Asanoa > Asanoa ishikariensis. Next base: position 402,836 of record NZ_FNQB01000003.1, read on the forward strand.
CCACACTCCAGACGGTGAAGAACGCGAAGGCCGACGACCGCGTCCTGCTCGCGAGCTTCAGTGACAGCCGCCTGGCCCGCATCCGCAAGCTGGCCGGCCCGGACGTCGCGACCTCGCTCGGCATGCGTGGGGTGACCAGGCTCTGGCTGGCGTCGCGGAGCAACACCAACATGAAGCTGCATCCGTCGGTGGTCGCCGCCCAGGTGCCACCCCGCTATGGGCGGCTGACCGTCGTCGATCCCCGTTTCGTCGCGTACGCCCACCGGCTCGGCCTGCAGGTCCATGTCTGGACGATCGACGATCCCGAGCCGATGCACCACTTACTTGATCTCGGCGTGGATGGCATCATGACCGATCGCGTCGACGTGTTGCGCGACGTATACATCGCCCGTGGCCTCTGGCCCGCCTGACCACCCCCGAGGATCACCCGATGGCCGAGGTCACCGCCGCCACACCTGTCGACGCCGCGCCGCCACCGAGCACCAAGCGGGAGCGCACCGGCTGGTACATGTACGACTGGGCCAACTCGGCCTTCCAGACCACGGTCATCACGGTCTTCCTGGGACCGTTCCTCACCACCGTCACGGAGCTCGCTGCCGGCTGCGCGCTCGGCGCCGACGAGTGCGACGGCCGCGTCAGTCCACTGGGGATCGGGATCGCGGCCGGCTCGTTCTACCCGTACCTCATCTCGCTGTCGGTCCTGCTCCAGGTCTTCGTGCTGCCGGTGGTCGGCGCGATCGCCGACCGCACCCCGCGCAAGAAGTGGCTGCTGGCCGGCTTCGCGTTCCTGGGCGCGTTCGCCACGATCCTGTTCGCGTTCGTCACCGGCGACCGCTACCTGCTCGGCGGCTTGCTGTTCCTCGTCGCCAACATCTCGTTCGGCGCGGCGTTCGTGGTCAGCAACTCGTTCCTGCCGCAGCTCGCGAACCCCGACGACCGGGACAAGGTGTCCAGCCGTGGCTGGGCGCTCGGCTACCTCGGCGGCGGCCTGCTGCTCCTGCTCAACCTGGTCGCGGTGACGCTGCTCAGCCAGGACGGCAACGACCAGCGCACGCTCGACCTGGCCCGCTGGTCGATCGTGTCGGCGGGCGTGTGGTGGGCGCTGTTCACGGTGCTGCCGCTGCTCTGGCTGCGCGACCGGCCCGTCGTGGTCACCGAGCGGGTAGGCCCGCGCGGCAACGTGCTGACCGACGGGTTCCGGCAGCTCGGCGGCACGATCCGCCACCTGAAGGCGTACCCGTTGACGCTGTACTTCCTGCTCGCCTTCCTGGTGTTCAACGACGGCATCCAGACGGTGATCACGCTGGCCAGCCAGTACGGCACCGAGGAGCTCAAGCTCGAACAGGACACGTTGATCATCACGATCCTGATCGTGCAGTTCCTGGCGTTCGGCGGCGCGCTCGGGCTCGGGCGGCTGGCGGGGCGGATCGGCGCGTGGAAGACCGTGCTGCTCAGCCTGATCCTGTGGACCGGCGTGGTCGTCGCCGCGTTCTGGCTGCCGGCGAAGGAGCCGGTGCCGTTCATGATCCTCGGCGCGTGCATCGGCATCGTGCTCGGCGGCAGCCAGGCGCTGAGCCGGTCGCTGTTCAGCCAGATGATTCCAGCGGGCAAAGAGGGCGAATACTACGGTTTCTACGAAATCAGCGACAAGGGTACGAGTTGGCTCGGCCCGCTGGCCTTCGGCTTGGTGTTCCAGCTCACCAACTCGTACCGCGTCGGCATCGTGTCGTTGGTGTTCTTCTTCGTGGTGGGCTTCTTCCTGCTGCTAGCGGTGCCGGTCCGGCGCGCGATCGTGGCCGCGGGGAACACGCCGCCGCGCGTACTGTGAGCGGACTTCGCGTATCCGGCAGTTAGGCTGCCGGATCGTGACCGACGACTCCGCACTGGCTAACACCTGCCACGCCGCCGGCGACGGGCGGTTGCGCCACGGCGCGGCCCTCAAGTTCTTCTGGGGACCGATGGACTGCGGCAAGTCGACGATGGCGCTGCAGATGAACTACAACCATGCCCGCCAGGGGCGCCGTGGTCTGGTGCTGACCCGCATCGACCGCTCGCTCGGCCCGCAGGTGACCAGCCGGATCGGGCTGGCCCACGACGCGATCGAGGTGACCGACGACCTCGACCTGGTCGCCCTCGTGCGGTCCAAGTGGGCTGACGGGATCGGTGTCGACTATCTGATCTGCGACGAGGCCTGCTTCTACGGTGAGCAGCACATCGAGCAGCTCGTCGAGCTGGTCGACTGCTACGACGTGGACGTGTTCGCGTTCGGGCTGGCCAGCGACTTCCGCTCGGTGCTGTTCCCGGCCGCCCGGCGGCTGTTCGAGCTGGCCGACTCGGTCGAGCGGATCCAGGTCGAGGTGCTGTGCTGGTGCGGGCGGGCCGGCACGCTGAACGCGCGCATCGTCAACGGCGTCGTGGCCCGCTCGGGCGAGCAGGTGGTCATCGGCGACACCGCTTCGGATGCTGACGTCCGTTATCAGGTGTTGTGCCGGCGCCACTTCATGGCCGGTGACCTGGGCGCTGCGTTGCCGCAACCCGCGTTGCCGGGCATGTGAGAAATTCTTCGCGCGTACGCGAACCAAATCGCCCCCTCATTCCGATGAAGAGGGTGTGAGACCACCACCGACCGACGCCGACCTGTTGGCCCACGTCGCCGCCGGCGACCGGGCCGCCTTCGAGGCGTTCTACCGCCGGCACGCCGCCTGGCTGGTGCTGCGGCTGCGGCACCGCTGCCCCGACGACGGCCTGGTCGACGAGGTGGTGCAGGAGACGTTCCTCGACGTGTGGCGGGGTGCGGCCCGGTTCCACGCGTCTGCCACTTCTCCCGACGTCGCCGGCTGGCTGTGGCGGGTCGGCTCGCGGCGGCTGGTCGACGCCCTACGCAAACGCCACTCCCGCCACCGGCTTGGCCGCCTGCTGGCCCGGTTCCGCTCCGGCTCCGAGCCCTCCGCAGAAGAGCAGGTGCTGCTCGGCGTCGAGCATGGCGACCTGTCCGGCGCCCTGGCTCGGCTGTCTCCTGAGCTGCGGGCGGTCGTCCAGGCGACCGTGATCGACGGCCTGTCGACGGCCGAGGCCGCGGTCCTGCTCGGCATCCCCGCCGGCACCGTCAAGTCCCGGGCGATGCGCGCCCGCCAACAGTTGCGTGCGGAGCTGACATGAGCACCTGGCATGTTCCAGACGACGACCTACGCTCCTACGCCGGCCGCGGGCTCGGTCCGCCGCTGCTCTGGTCGACGGAGACCCACCTGTTCTCGTGCTCGTGGTGCCGGTCGCGGCTCGCTTCGTTGGTGCCGGTCGACGACGGTTGGGCCAGGCTCGACGCGGCACTCGACGCACCGCGTCCCGGGCCGGTGGAGCGGCTGCTGGTCGCGGTCGGCGTGCCCGACCACACAGCCAGGCTGCTCACGGCGACCCCGGCGCTGCGGCTGTCCTGGCTGATCGCGGTCACGGTCACCCTCGCGCTCACCGCGCTGCTCGCGAAGGCCTTCACCCCGGTCGTGTTCCTCGGAGTGGCGCCGCTGCTGACCCTGGTCGGCGTCGCGGTCTCGTTCGGCCCTGGCGTCGACCCGACCTACGAGCTCACCGTGACGTCGCCGGTCCACGCGTTCCGGCTCCTGCTGCTGCGCTGCGTCGCGGTGCTGTCCGCCAACACCCTGCTGTGCGCGGCCGCGACCGCGTTCGTCCCCGACTACGGCCTGACCATCGCCGGCTGGTTCCTGCCGTCGCTGGCGCTGACCGTGACCACGCTCCTGCTCTCACCCTCGCTCGGCCCCGTCTGGGCGGCGGTGCTGGTCGGCTCCGCGTGGGTCATGACGATCACCTGGGCCGGCATGGTCCCGTTCACGACCGTCGGCCAACTGTCCCTGTTCGCCGCGGTGGCGGTGCTGTCCGTGCTGCTGGCCCGCCGCGCCGCCCTGTTCGACGTTCTCTCACCTCGGAGGCTCCGATGACCCTGACATCCGCGACCGACGTCGCGGTCCGTGCCGACGGCGTGGTGCTGCGCTACGGGCGCACCACCGCCCTCGACGGGGTCTCCCTGTCGCTCGGCACGGGCGTGACGGGCCTGCTCGGCCCGAACGGCGCTGGCAAGACCACCCTGTTGCGGGTGATCGCGACCGCCGTCCGTCCCGACGCGGGCTCGGTCTCCACCTTCGGCCACGACGCCCTGCGCGGCCCGGGCCGGCTCGCGGTCCGTCGCCGCCTCGGCTACCTGCCGCAGGACCCGGGGTTCCACCCGTCGTTCACCGCGTTCGAGTTCGTCGACTACGTGGCGATCCTCAAGGAGCTGACGTCCCGGTCGGCCCGGCACGCCGAGGTCCGCCGAGTGCTCGCCCTGGTCGGCCTCGACAGCGTCCGGACCAAGCGGATCCGGGCCCTGTCCGGCGGCATGCGCCAACGCGTCGCCCTGGCCGCCGCCCTGGTCGGCGACCCCGCGCTGCTGATCCTCGACGAGCCCACCGTCGGCCTCGACCCCGAGCAGCGGATGCGCTTCCGCGAGCTCTTCGCCGACCTGGGCGAAGACCGGGCCGTCCTGCTCTCCACCCACCAGACCGAGGACGTCATGTCCCTGTGCCGCGAGGTGGTGGTGCTCGACCAGGGCCGCGTCCTGTTCACCGGCACACCCACCGACCTGGCCGGCCTCGCCGCGGGCCGCGTCTGGACCAGCGACTCCCGCGTGCCGGGCGCGCTCGCGTCCTGGCGCACCGGCAGCGGCGCCTACCGCCATGTCGGCGACCCGCCACCCGGCGCGCCGCTGCTCGACCCCACCATCGAAGACGGCTACCTCACCCTGGTCGACCTCCACACGGCGGAGGCCCAGCGATGACCGCACTTCTATCGGCTCCGCCGGCACTGGCGGCGGAGGCCGCCGCCACGCGGCGCCAGGCGATGTTGGCCCTGACTCGGTTCGAAGCGATCCGGATGCTGCGCCACCCGATCACGGTGGCCGCGTTCCTGCTCTACCTCGGCCCCTGGGTGTGGACCCTGACCCGCCCGGGCGCCGACCGCTACCCGGTCCTGCCCTCCGACGTGGTCACGCTGCAGATGGCGGCGATGCTGCTGCTCGGCGGAGCCACGCTGGTGGTGGCCAACCTGGCAGTGCTCCGCGAGCACCGGCACCGCACCGACGCGGTCTCGGACCTGCTGGTCCTGCCGCCGCCCTGGCGCACGGGCGCGTTCCTGCTCGCGATCCTCGCCCCGGCCGCCCTCACGCTGGTAGTGGTCGGCGGCCAGGTGGCGACGCTGGCTGCGCTGCCGGGCCGAGCCGGCACGGTCAACCTGTTCGACGTCGCCATCCCGGCCGCGATCGTCGCCGTCCTCGGCGCGGCCGGAGCCCTGCTGGCCCAGGTCGTCCGCTCGCCGATCGTCGCGCCGCTGACCGCGGTGCTCTTAGCCGCGGCCGGCTTCGTCGCCATCGCATCGGTAGCCACCGGCACGAGCTGGGGCCGGCTGCTACCGCTGCTACCCGACGACCTGCCGATCGCCATCCCGTCCGTGCTGGTCGATCGCCCATCCGGGCGGCACCTGGCCTACCTGGCAGGGGTGATCGCCGTCCTCGTGGTGCTGGGCCTGTTCCGCTCCGGCACCCGCGCCCGGGTCGCCCTGCCGGCCCTGGCGGCGGCGCTCGCGGTCACGGTGGCGGGTGGCGCGGCCCAGTTCGTCCGCGACGACGCGGTCCTCGCCGCCCGCGTCACTACAACCGACAACCCGGCGCCAGTGCAGACGTGCTCATCGCGGGAGGGCGTCACCTACTGCGCGTTCGACGACTTCACCTCGTGGATACCCGCCTGGGAGGGCGTCCTGCGCGACGTGGTCCGACTAACCCCGCCCGGCGCCGCCGGCTCGCCGCCGCTGGCAGTGCGCCAATGGGTGTGGGCAGACGGCTACCCGACCTTCGGCGGCACCTTCGGCCCCGAGGTCGCCGAGGCTCGCGCCCGGTCCCAGCGCGCCACCGACACAGCGGCAGGCACCCCGGAGGCGATCCCGGTCGGCACGTCGTGGGGCGACAACACGACGGCCGCGGCCTTCGCGGGCGGCGTCGCCTTCCGGCTCGTCATGGGCCGCGCCGTGGCCGGCGACAGCACGCTCTGCGGCGCCCGCGGCGCGCTCGTCGTCTGGCTGACCGGCAAGGCCAACTCCCGCACCGCGGCGGGGCTGCGGCAACTCGACAACCAGAGCAGCGGTTCGCTGGCGCTGGTCGACTACACGATCGACAACGCCCTGTACGTCGACGACCGCGACGCCGCCGTGGGTCTGGCCATGCTCGACCGCCCGGCGGCCGAGATCGCCTCGGTCGTGACCGCGCACTGGGCCGAGCTCACCTCACCGGAGACCACCATCGAACAGGCGGCTTCGCTGCTCGGCGTGCCGGTAGGCCCGGCGCCCGACCCGGCCTTCGCCAACGTCGGGTGCGAGTCGTGACCGCCGGGTCCGCTGATGGTGGACCTCGCGATCCGGGACGGAGCCGCAGGATGGTGGGGCGGGCGACGCTAGCGGTCGCAGGGGCTGTTGCGGTCCCGGTGGTGCGGGCGGCACGGTGGACGCCGGTGCTGGCCGCGCTGCTGGTCGGCTACGCCATGGTGGGCGTCCCGGCCGTGGTGTCCGGCCCGTCGGATCCCGCGACGGTGGTCGTCCTGCTGCGGTTGGCGGTGCTGTGCGCGGGCCTCGGGGTCGGATTCCTCTTCGACGACCCAGGGCGGCCCACGACCGCGACCTTGCCCACGCCCGCGTGGCTACCGCTCGCCCTGCGGGTCGCGGGGGGCGGCATCGTGCTCGCGGGCTGGTGGTGGGGCACGCTCGTCACGGCGGGTGCGGTGGCGGGCCCGGCTGGGGTGGTGCTGCCTCGCCGCGACCTGACCCTGGAGGCGGTCACCGTGGTCGTCGCCGTCCTCGCGTTGGCGGCTCTCATCTGGCGCCGCTCCGCCCGTGGCGGGGTCGGCCTGGTCGCAGCGCCGGCCTTCCTGGCCGTGGTCTTCCTGGCGGCGTTGCTTCCGGAACGGGTGGCGCTGCTCGTGCCCTTCGACGACTCGGTCTGGGCCGCCGCCCACGATCGCTGGATGGTCACCCTGGTGGCGGCCACCGCCGTCGCGCTCGTCGCGGCCACCTGGTCCGGGTTGGGGAAGGCCCGGTTCACGGTCTAACGCCGCGGAGCGTGCCCGGCCGGGCGCGAACATAGCGGGGGTTTGGAGTTCGGCCGGCGGTCGAGGCACGGACTCCGAGCGCGCCCGGCCGGGCTCGAACAGAGCCAGGCTCGGGCCCGAGCGCGTCCGGCGGGATTAGACGACGGACCGGGGACCGGCCACCGGTCCAGGTGTGAACCCCGCTTCATGGGGCCGCCGCCGAGTGGGGAGCGGGCTCGGCGATCGGAGCCTGGTCGGTGGTGGGTCAGCGCCACGGCTCCTCGGGGGCGCCGGTTCGGCGGTTGTGGTGGTCCAGCAATGTGGACAGCAGCTCCGTCAGCCGCTGTCGCTCCTCGGTCGAGAGCGGCTCCAGCAGCCTCTCCTGGGTTTCGGCCAGCTCCTTCTCCAGCCGCCGCAGTTGGCGTTTGCCTGCTGTGGTCATGGAGATGACGTTGCGGCGGCGATCTGCGGGGTCCGGGGCGCGTTCGACCAGGCCCTCGTCGGCCAGTTCGTTGATCGTCGCGACCATGTCGCTGACGTGGATGCCGCTGCGGCGCCCGAGCGCGGCCTGGCTGGCCGGGCCGAACTCGGCCAGCGTCGCCAGCAGGCGGTAGTGGTAGCCGCGGGCACCGACGGACGCGAACCCGTCGAACACCAGCCGGTGCGCGTGGCCGGCGGTCTGGGTGAGCAGCCAGCTCGGCAAACTCTCCCAACTGGCTGGTGTCGGGTTCTCCATGTGACAAGCCTATCGAATCGTTGGGCGCACTAACGATCGTGCTACCGTTCGGAGCATAAACGTTTGGCCGACCAACGATCCCGCGATGGAGCCATCACCATGATCAAGCCCTTCCGTATCGACATTCCCCAGGCCGACCTCGACGACCTGGCCGACCGGCTCGCCCGCACCCGCTGGCCCAACGAGGTCGCCGACGCGGGGTGGGACTACGGCTTCCCGCTCGCCCGGCTCAAGGAACTGGCGGACTACTGGCGCACCGGCTACGACTGGCGTGCCCACGAGGCCAGGCTCAACGAGCTCCCGCACTTCACCACCGAGATCGACGGCCAGAACATCCACTTCGTCCACGTCCGGTCCGCGAAACCCGACGCGCTTGCGCTGGTCCTGACCCATGGCTGGCCCGGCTCGTTCCTGGAGTTCCTCGACATGATCGAGCCGCTGTCCCGCGACTTCCACCTGGTGATCCCGTCCATCCCCGGCTACGGCTTCTCCGGGCCGACCCACGAACGCGGCTGGGATGTCTACCGGATCGCGCGGGCCTGGGCCGTCCTCATGGACCGCCTCGGGTACGAGCGTTACGGCGCACAGGGCGGCGACTTCGGCGCGGGCATCTCGCTGGCCCTCGGCGCGGTGGCGCCCGAGCAGGTGGTCGGCGTGCACGTCAACTACCTGCCGACCAGGCCAGTGCCCGGCGTCGTCTTGTCCGAAACGGACGAAGCCCGCCTCGACAAGGTCAGAGAGCTGATGGCGAACCGTCCGCCGTACCAGGCTCTGCTCGCCCTCACCCCGCAGACCATCGGGTACGCGCTGACTGACTCGCCGGTCGGCCAGCTCGCCTGGATCGCCGAACGCTTCGCGCAGTGGACCCACCAGCCCATCAGCGACGACCGGATGCTCACCGACATCTCGCTGTACTGGCTCACCGCCACCGCGGCCTCCTCGGCGCGGCTCCACCACGATGCCGCGCGCGGTCAGACCCTGCCGTGCGAGGTGCCGGTCGGTGTGGCGGTGTTGCCGCACGACATCACGCAGTCGGTGCGGCCGCTGGCCGAGCGCCTCTACGACATCAGGCACTGGTCGGAGTTCGACCGGGGAGGCCACTTCGCCGCGATGGAGGTTCCCGACCTGCTTGCCGAGGACGTCAGAGTCTTCTTCGAGACGACACTTCAGCCGAGCACCGGAAGCAGCGCGGTCAGCGTCGACACGGTGTAGGTCGCGGTCAGCCGGCCCGGCAGACGCCGGCCGTGGCGGTTGACCCACGCCGTGTCAATGCCGAGGGCGCCGGCTCCCGCGATGTCCGACGCCGGGGAGTCGCCGACGTGGATGACGTCGGGCGCCGACAGGCCCAGTCGCCGCAGCGCCAGTTCGAACGGCTCGGGACGCGGCTTGTACGCGCGGGCGTCCTCACTGGTCACCACCGAGGCCACGCTGATGCCGTGGTGGTCGAGCACCGCCATCAGCGGATCCCGGTCCGCGTCGGAGACCAGGCAGACCGGCACGCCGACGCGGGCCAGGAACGGCACACTGTCGGCGAACAACCACGGCCGATCCGGGCGGCGACGCAGTTGATCAGCGTCCACGCGTACCCCGTAATGGGAAGCCGTCGCGGTGAGTCCGGAAAGGTTCAGGTCCGCCAACCGCCGGAACTCCGCACCGTACGCGGAGGAGGCCAGCTCCCAGACCCGCGTGGACCACTGCCGTGCGACCACGTCAGCGGAGACGCCGGCCAACTCGGCGACCATCGTGGCCGCCGACACCTCCCACGAGGCGTCGTCGTGCACGAGTGTGCCGTACACATCGAGCAACACGGCTTTGTACACGCCGCCGATCGTAGCCACCCGCCGTCCGGCGAGCCGGGTGTGCCTTCCGGCGCTATTGAATGGTTGCGTGCCCGCGGCGTCGGTTAACGTCGGGCCAACCCGTTCCCGCCGCGAAGGAGCCGCCATGGCCCGGTTCGTGCAGCCGCTTCCGCCGCCGGAGGACCCGTACGCCGGCGATCGGTTTCTGCGGGTCTGGCTCGACCGGCAGCTCGGCGTGACCGGCCACGCCCTGGCCAAGGCACGGCTCACCGACCTCGCCGCCGACGTCGCCGGACCGCTGCGGGCCGCGCACGCCGACGCCGAACAACATCCGCCCAACCTGGTCCGCTACGACCCGTGGGGTGCCCGCGTCGACCGCGTCGACACCTCCGCCGGCTGGCAGGCGCAGCGGGCCGCGGCCGCCCGGCACGCCGTGGTCGCGCTGCCCTATCTGGACGAGGCGCGCGGCACCTGGGGCGCCGCCACCCGCAGCGTCCAGCACGCCCTGCTGCACCTCTACGGCCCCGAGTCGGCGACGTTCTCCTGCCCGGTCGCGATGGCCGACGGCGCCGCCGCGCTGCTGTGCCGGGGCGACGTCGACCGCGGCGTCCGCGACCGGTGGCTGCCGCGGCTGCTGTCCACCGACCCGGACACCGCGATCACCAGCGGGCAGTGGATGACCGAGTCGCAGGGCGGCTCCGACCTGGCCCGGTCCTCGACCGTCGCCCGCCGCGACGGTGACCGTTGGCTGCTCTCCGGCGACAAGTGGTTCTGCTCCGCCGCCGACTCCGCGATGGCGGTCGCGTTGGCCCGGCCCGAGGGTGCGCGTCCGGGCAGCCGGTCGCTGGCGCCGTTCCTGCTGGCCCGGTACGCGGGCGGCGCCGACGGAGGCCCGCCCGCCCCGGGTGTGACCGTGCACCGGCTCAAGGACAAGCTCGGCACCCGCGCTCTGCCGACCGCTGAGATCGGCCTGACCGACGCCGTCGGCGTCCCGCTCGGCGACCCCGCTCAGCCGGGCCTCGTACGCGCGATGACCCTCGTCGTGATCACCCGGCTGCACAACGCCGCCGCGGCCGCCGGTGGGATGCGCCGGGGGCTCGACTACGCGATCGCGTACGCGAAGGGCCGGCACGTCGCCGGTGGTCTGCTCTTCGACTCGCCGCTGCACCGGGCCACCCTCGCGACCCTCGCCGTCGACGCGATCGGCGCGTTCGTCCTGGCCGGGCACGCGTTCGCGCTGCTGGGGCGGGTCGAGGTCGGCTCCGACCCGGCCGCCGCGGCCGAGCTCCGGCTGGTCGCGCCGCTGGCGAAGCTGGCCACCGGGCGGCTCGCGGTGAGCTCGGCGAGCGAGTACGTCGAGTGTTTCGGCGGCGCCGGCTACGTCGAGGACACCGGCGTGCCCCGGCTGCTCCGCGACGCCCAGGTGCTGCCGATCTGGGAGGGCACCACCAACGTGCTGGCCCTGGACGCGCTGCGTGCCGTCGCCCGCGACGACGCCGGCACCCCCGTGGTGGCCCGGGTCGCGGCCGCCGCCGACCTGGCGCGCGGGCTGTCCCCGGCGGTCGCCGACACTCTCGCTGGGGCGGCGCGTGACCTCAGCGCCCGGCTCAAGGAAGCGGCAGCGGACCCGACCGCGGCGACCGTCGTCGCCGGGGCACGCGGGTTGGCGCTGCGCACCGCGTACGCCCTCGCCGCCGCCCTGCTGGTCGAGCAGGCCGCCGACCGCGACGAGCTCGCCGAGACCGCCGCCCGGCTGTGGGCGCGGCGCTGGCTGCGCGGCGAGGACATCGCCGTCGACGCGGCCAACTACGCCGACGTGCTGTGCTAAGCGGGGGGCATGCCCCAGAACCGGGCGAGGGCCGCCGTGGCCGGGTCCTCTGAGCCCAGTAGCGTCTCCCAGCCCGACGACGCCGGGTCGAGGCCGGCGTAGGCGGCCAGGTCCGTGGGCTCCGGCACGTCCGACGGCATCAGCTCGGACGGGCCGAGCGAGCCGAGCGCGGCCGGGTCGGTCCACGGCGCACCGTCGATCGGCTCCGGCAGGCCGGCACCGAGATCGAGGGCGGCCGGGAACTCCGGGGTGGGCCAGAGCGCGTCCGTGTACGCGGAGACGTCCGGGTCGATGCCGAACAGCCCGGTGGCGTCCAGCGGCGCCGGTGTGTCGTCGCCGTCGAGCGCGTCGAGGCCCGCCGACCAGTCGTGCTGCTCGCTGACCAGCGCGTGCGGCGCGAAGGGATCGTCGGCGCCTTCGTCCCACTCCTGGTGGTCGTCGTGCCCGGCGAGATCGTGGCCACCGCCCAGGTCGTGTCCGCCGCCTAGGTCGACGCCGAACGGGTCCGTGTCGGCGTTGCCGTCGAACCCGAGGTCACCCGGCTCATCGTACCCACCGTGCTCGTCATGCGATCCGTGATCTTCAAGATGGTCGCCGTGGTCGCCAGGATCAGCGTGGCCGTCGCCCCAGGTCCAGTCGTCACTCATGGCAGCTCCTGGTCGTCGGTGGTCGGTGCGGGTGCCAGGGTCCGCGCGCGGACCAGCACCGTGTCGACCTGCTTGATGCGGGAACGGATCGCCTCACGTTCGGCGGCCACGCCGGCCCGGCGCCTGGCCCGTTCGGCCTTGTCGTCGGCGAGCGCCTTGTCGATCTCGGCGATGTGCGCGTCGAGCTGTGCCAGCCGCCGCTCGATCGCGTCGTCGAGGGAGAGCGTCAGCGCGTACTGCAGGTCGGTGAACCGGTGCATGATCTCGTCGGAGAGGGCGGCGCGGGCCTCGCTGAGCACGTCGCGCAGCCACAGCCGGGCCTGGGCGCGGTCGCTCTGCGCCCGCCGCCGGTAGAGGATGAACGCCCCCGCCGCCAGCCCCAGCCCGAGGCCGGCGACCGGCACGAGCAGCCCGCCGCCGAGCAGCGCGCTGGCACCGAGCGCGGACGCGCCCGCCATCGCCCCGCGGCCGGCCATGAACGCCATCCCGCCGGCCGACATCGCGATCATCATGTTGTCGGTGCCGGTGTCCCGCGGCGGCCGGCTGGTCAGTGCGTGCCGCAGGGTGGCGTTGAGCCGGGCGAGCACGAACTGCAGCTCGTCGGCGCCGAACACCTGGGCGAGAACCTTCTCGGCGACCTTGCGGAACCGGTACTCCAGGTCCTGCGACAGCCGCACCGACAACGCCTGCAACGCCGTGTCGAGGTCGCTGGGCAGGGCCTTGAGCTCGTCGCTCTTGGCCTTGTCGATCCGGGTGAGCAGCTCGTCCTGCAGCTCGGCGACGTACGTGCGCAGCTTGCCGGTCGCCTCCACCCGCGCCCGCTGCGTCTCGGTGTTCAGCGTCAGCGACCACTGCCGCGACTCGGTCCGCTTGCGCGCGGCGAGGGCGGAACGGTCGGCCCGGGCCTTGGCCACGTCGGCCGGGTCAGGGTCGGTGGCGGTCAGCCGCTCGCCGGCCCGCAGGTCGAGCCGGACCAGCTCGCTGCGCACGGCCCGCAGCACGTTGGCCTGCCGCAGCAGGTGTCCCTTGCCCGCCAGCTCGATCAGCGCGTGCTGCAACGGCGCGATCCGCGACTCGCGGACCAGCTCGGCGCCGGCCTCGCCGGGCAGCGTCATCGACAACTGCGCGAGCCGCGCGGACACGGGGAACCACGGCGCCTGCGCGAACCGCGGCGCGTGCGTCTGGAGCTGCGCGCGGTCGTCGGCGAGGATGGTCCGCCAGCCCGGGTACGCGTCGGTCTTCGTCAGCGCGAACACGACCACGTTGACCCGCTTGCTGGCCTCGATCAGGAACTCGAGCTCGGGGCGGGTGAACGGCCCGGACGCGTCGACCACGAACAGCAGCGCGCCGGCCTGCGCGGCGGCGTCGAGGGCGACCTCGGCATGCAGCGGGTCGAGCCCGCCGGTGCCGGGCGTGTCGACCAGGCTCAGGTACTGCAGCAGCGGCGCCGAGTGGGTCACCTCGATCCGGCGCGGCGGCCGGATGCCGTCCGGGAGCTGCCCGAGGACGGTCGCCCAGTCCCGCAACTGCGAGAGCTCCAGGGGTACGGGCTGCGCGCGGTCGGGCAGCCACGCCTGCGCGCCGGGCGGGCTGCCGGGCACGAACTCCAGGTACGTCGCGGTGGCCACGGCCGCGTCGACCGGTGACAGGTCCGGCACCCCGATCAGCGCGTTGACCAGCGAGCTCTTGCCGCGCTTGGTCTCACCGACGACCACGATTGACGGCCTGGTCACCGCGCGGCGCCGCAGCGCCTCGATGTCGGCGGCCGCGTCGGCGTCGGCCCGGCGCAGGAACGCCAGCGAGCCGTCGACGGCCTCACCGAGCAACGTACCCAGGTCGCTCACGAGGCCACCTCCGCCCGCAGCCGCTGCGAGAGCAGGTGGAAGCCGCGGTGGACGACCAGCGCCACCCGCGACTGGGCGGGGCTGGCGCCGGCGACCGCGAACACCCGCCAGCGGGCGGCGGCGGCCAGCGCGGCCTCGCGTAGCTCGCCGGCGCCGGCGGTCGGCAGGCTGAGGATCCACTGCGGGTCCTGCGACAGCGCGAGCCGGGTCAGCTCCTGCTCCATCGGCGCGGGCAGCTCGACGGCGCCGCCGCTGACCTGCTGTGCGACCTCGAGCAGCCGCAGCCGGTGGTATTCCGGGCGTTGCAGCACCCGTTCGATCGCGTCGCGCAGCACCTCCCGGTCGGGGATGGTGTCGGCGTGCCCGGCGGCCTTCTCCAGCGTGGACAGCGCCCAGCCGGCCTTGATCGCGTCGGTCCGCCACCGGAACGCGTGGTCGAGCGTGTGCCGCAGCCGGGGGAACCCGGACGCCTGGTAGAGCATCCGCACCAGGTCACCGCTGCCCAGCGTCGGGTGGGCGGCGAGCTGCGCGAGGGAGAAGCCGATCCCGTACAGGTCGAGCAGGGTCAGGAGCCGTTCGCGGTGCTCGCGCGGCACGGATGCGGGCCGGGACACGAACAGGTCGACGGACGCGAGCAGCAGCGTACGGTCGGCGAGCGGCATACCGGAGAGCACCCGCAGCGCCTCGCAGTCGGCCGCGGTCAGCCGCCCCGCCTCGGTCGTCTCAGCCAGCAGCCCGACCACCGGCACGACCCCGGAGACCACCCGGCGCAGCGCCTTGCCCTGGTCGTCGGCCAGGCGCTCGGCGACCGGCCACGGGTCGGCGGCGCCGTCGACGAGCTTGTCGGCCTTGTTGAACAGCCCCACCGAGTTGATCGGGTTGCTGGCCAGCCGCGCCGACACCGACCGGAACGCCTCCAGGGCGGCCACGTCGTCGTCCCGGACAGCCTGGGTGAACACGTACACGATGGCCTCGGCCCCGGAGATCGCCCCGGCGGAGTCGGCGTCGAGCCCTTCGTCGATCGGCGCGGTGTTGTCCTCGAAGAGGAAGCGTCGCGCGCCGGCCGAGACGGAGGCGTTGGTCGACGACAGCCCGGGCGTGTCGACCACGGTCAGGTCACGCAGGTTCGCGCTGGTCAGGGCGACATCGACATAGGCGACCTCAGCCGCGGGTACGCCGAGCCGCTGCGGGATCATCCCGCTCTCGTCCAGCGGCAGGCTGACCCGGCTGCCGTCGCGGCGCACGACGTCGACCCGGTCGGCCGTCCCGTAGCGGAACTGAGTGACGACCCGGGTGCACTCACCGACCTCGGTCGGCGCGACCCGCCGCCCGATCAGCGCGTTGACCAGGGTCGACTTGCCGGCCTTGAGCCGACCGGCGATCGCCACCCGCAGGGGTTCGTCGAGCCGCTGCCGCACCCGCCGCACCTGGATGCGGGCGGCGTCGGAGGTGAGCCGCGGGCCAACCTCGTCGCACAGCCCGGCGACGACCTGCCGCAGCGCGATGGGTGCCGTCACGCCGGGACACTCCCCTGCAAACCGCCCTTATCGGGCATGATGCCCGTGCTGGGGTCGTCAGGTCGCGGCACGTCGGCGACAATGACGGTGGCCCGGCGGGGGTGCGCGGTCATCTGGCGTGGTCCTCCTGGCTGGGTCGGCTAGACCAACACTACGAATATCCTGCCGGCGGCAGGATCCCATGTTCGTGCCACCGGGGTACGCGTCCGCCGGCGGCCCCGAAGGTCGGAGGATGAGTGCCGCACGCACCGGGCACCGACGTCGCCGACCGTGCCGCCGGTGAGCCGGCCGGCACGGCGCCCGACGACGTCGTCGCGCGGGCCAGCGCCCTGCTGGCCAAACCCGGCCTGGTTGTACTGACAGGGGCGCCCGGCACCGGCCGCAGCACGGCCCTACGAGACCTGGCGGCGGCCTTCCGCGGCCCGGTCTTCGCCGGCGGCGGCCTCTCGATGCTCCAGGACGTGCCCGCGCTGGCCCTGTCCCGCGCGGTCCGCGTCCGGCTGCCCGCCCACGACACGGCGCTGCTCGCCGAGGCGGTGCGCTCGCGGGTCCGGTCCGGGCTGCTCGTCGTCGACGACCTCCAGTGGGCCGATCCGGCCACGGTCGCCGCCGTCGCCGCGCTGGCCGCGCACACCCGGGTCGCGGTCGCCCTGCGCACCCCGCACCGCCTGCCCGCCGCGTCGGTGGCCGCGCTGCGGTCGGCGTCCGCCGGATGGCTGGCCGTGCCGCCGCTGACCGTGGCCGCCGCCACCGACCTGGCCCGCCGCGTCGCGCCGGCCCTGGGTGACGCGGCGCTGGCCGAGGTGGTCCGCCGCGCCGGCGGGGTGCCCCTGGCCGTCACCGCACTGGCCCGGCACGCCACGACCGGGCGGCCGGCCGCTGTCGACCGCGGCCCGGAGACGACCGGTGCGCTGCCGGTCGTGGTGCCGGCGACGCCGGAGGTCGACCAGGTGGCGTACGCGGTCGCCGAGGCGCTCGCGGACCTGACCCGCCCGGCCCGCACCGCGATGGCGGCCCTCGGCCTACTCGGCCGCCCGGCCTGCCCAACCATGCTCGGCGCGGGCGTGGAAGAGCTCCGCGAGGCCGGCCTGATCATCACCGTGCCCGCCCCCGCCGCACCGCCCGCGTCCTCCGGACCCGATGTCGCGGTGTCCGCCGACGGAAGTCCGGACAACGGCGGTTCTCCCGGCACTACCGCCGGGGCGGGCGACGGCAGCTCTCCGCCGGCCGGAGCCGCCGCGCCAGAGGCCGGTGAGTTGGTCGCTCCCGCCTCGCCCTACGTTGCCGAGGTGGCGGCCGGGATGCTTGATCCTGCCTCCCGGGTCGCCCTGCACCGGCGGTTGGCTGAGCTGACCCCCGACCGCGAGGCGGCGCGACATCTTGCCGCCGCGGGTGACGACGTCGGCGCGGCCGCGCGGGCGTTGGCCGCTGTCGCGCGGGCCGGCACCGCTGGTGAGCGGGCCGAGCTTCTGCTGCTCGCCTGCGACCTGCCGGGCGTGCGCCCCGACGACGCGACCCGGACCGCCGCCGCGGCCGCGGCCCTGGCCGCCGGACGGCCCCGCGACGCGGTGCGGGTGCTGGCGGCCGGTGGGCCGCTCGGCGTCGACGCCGCCGTGTTGCGGGCCGAGGCCCTGCTCCAGATCGGTGACCTGGCGGGGGCGCGGGCCGCGGCGGCGCCCGTACCCGACGACGCACCAGAGTTGGTGCGGTCGGCCCGGGACCGGGTCCTGCTGTTGGCTCGGCTGGCTAACGACCCCGCCGGTGCGCTCGCTGCCGCCGCCGGGCACGGTGCCGCCCCCGAGAACGCCGGGCTGCGGGCTGCGGTCGCCGCGGTGCGGGCCGCGGGGCGGGTGCCGGGCTGGGAGTACGGGCTGGCGTCCGCGGCCGAGGCCGCCGCCGCTGCCGGTGACCTGCTGTCGACCCGGTGGAGCGCCTGGCTGCTGGTGGAGACCCTGGCGGCCGACGGCCGGCTCGTCGAAGCCGCCGCCACCGCGCAGCGGGCGGCGGCCGCGTGCGCTACCGACCTCGCGTATAGCTGGCAGGCCCGGTTCCTCGCGGCCGCCCTGTGGTGCGAGGCGCTGCGCGGCGATCCGGCCGGGACCCCGGCCGACGACGTGGTGCGCCGTGCCGCCGACCTCAGCGACCGGACGGTGCCTACCCTGGCCCGGGCCTACGCGGTCGCCGCGGCCAGCCTCGTCGAGGCCGACGGTGGTCTGCTCGCACCCGCCCGGGCGCGGCTCGCCTCGGCCGCTCCCGCGCCGGCGGCCGCCGCCCTGTTGGACTGGGTCGGTCGGGAGGCCGCGTGGCTCGACGGCCAGCCCGACCGGGCCGCCGCACCGGACAGCGCCGCCGCGCCGCCGTTGGTCGACGGGCTGCGGCGGATCACCGCCCGTTGGGCCGCGTACGACGCCGGGGTTGTCGAGGAGCCGGACCCGGCGGAACTTGACGCGACGGACGTGGCGTCCGCCGGGCTGCCCGCGGTACGCGAGACCCTCGCCGCGTGGTCGGGTACGGGTGGCTTCGACCAGGCGGCGTTGGCGTGGCACGACGTGGTCGTGCGCGAGGAGGTGCGCTGCCTACTGGCGGCCGGCCTGCACGAGACGGACCCGGAACGCGCGGTGGCCGCGCTGCTGGCGGCGGAGTCCCTGGCGGAGTCGGCCGGCCTGGTGGTGCTGCTCGGCCGGGCCAGGCGGGCGTTACGCCGTCACGCGGTGCGGCGGGAGACGCGTGGGCCGCGGGCCGGGTCCGACCTGACCGAACGCGAACGCGACGTGTTGCGCTTGGTCGCCCGGGGCGAGCCGAGCCGCCGGATCGCCGGTCAGCTCGGAATCTCCGCCGAGACGGTGGAGACCCATATCCGTGCCGGGATGCGCAAGCTAGGAGCCCGCACCCGCACTGCGGCCGCCGCGATGGCGTTGGAGCAACTGCGATGACCGGGGTGGGGCCGTGACCGACGTTGACCAGCCCCGCTACGTGTTGCCGAGCGCCGGTGACGCGACCGCCGTGTTGCGCCGGCTGGCCCGGTCCGGCTGGACGACCCGGGAGGGCTTCGCCCTTACCGAGCAGTCCTGGGACCTCACGGGCACCCGGCTGCTGCTGTTCGGCCGTGTGCCTGACCGGGAGACCGTCCGCCTCGTCGTCCTGGCCGCGGCCCGCGGCGCCGGTGTCGTCGCGATCACCGACGCCACCGGCGACATCGGCCGGTCTTTGCTGGCGGACCTGACCCGGCTCGGCCCGGTGCACCGCGACGCGGGTGGCGCCGACCCTGGCCCGGCCGAGTCCGGGGACCTGCTGCCCGAGCAGCGCGCCCTGCTCGACCGTCTCGCCAGCGGCGAGACCATCGCCGCCGCGGCGGCCGCCGAGTTCCTGTCGCTGCGCACCGCCAACCGGCGGATCGCGCAGGCCCGCGAGGCCCTCGGCGTCCGCACCACCCGCGAGGCCGTCCTGGCCTACCTGAGCCAGCGCGGCACCTGAGCGGCCAAGCCAGCGCCAGACCCAGACCCGCGCGACAGACCAGCGCCAAAGCCAGGCCAGCGCAGCAGCCAGGCCCGCGCAAACGGCCGGGCCCGCGCGAACGGCCGGGCCCGCGCGAACGGCCGGGCCCGCGCGAACGGCCGGGCCCGACCGCGAAGGCCAGTCCTGCGCGAAGGCCAGGCGCGTGCAACAGCCAGGCGCTGCAACAGCCAGGCCCGCGCGAAGGCCAAGCCCGCGCGAAGACCAGGCCCGCGCAAACGGCCAGGCCGCGGGACAGCTAGGCCCGTGCGAAAGCCATGCCTGCGGGAACGCCATGCCTGCGGGAACAGCCAAGTCCGCGCGGCGGCTGGCTCAGGCGGTGATCAGCCGCTCGTATTCATTGCCCTCCGGTGTGAAGACCAGGATGAAGTCGTCGCCCGCTTCGGTGGCGACCCGGTGCAGGCGGGCCAGGACCTCGGCCTCGGTGGGAAGGTCAATGCCGAGCGCCGCGGCCGCCCGGTCGCGCCGCTCGCCCAGGTCGGGCAGGTCCTCGAGATATTCGGTGGCCAGCTCCTGGCTCTCCTCCGCGGTGAACGCCTGGCAGTCCCGCCACCACGGCGCGACCAGCAGGAGTTGCAGCAGGTGCTCGAGGCCGATCGCGACCAGGGCCGCGCCGCCCTCTGAGTCGGCGTACAGCACTGGGCGTTCCTCGCCACCGTCACCGCAGAAGAAGTACGTGCCGCCGGCCCCGTCACCCGCGAAACCTTCGAGGGTCGCCCCCGATGCGAGGTGGACCTCCTCGACGTGGTCCTTGCGGTCTAGCTCGAAGTCGCCCGGCCACATCAGGAAGCTGGCGGCGTCGTCGTGGTCGGCAATGGCGGCTATCAGCGATCGCATGCGCCGCACCTTAGCGGCCACCTACGACACTCACGCGCCCCGAAACTCAGGTGCGGCGGCGGTAGCGGCGCGACTGGTCGGCCGGCTTGGTCGGGTCTACGAAGCGCGGCCCGTCGAGCTCGTCCTGCCGGATCGCGGCGAGGGTATCGGTCAGCCCCTCGATGACCCGCTCCGTGGCCCGCTGCGCCGCGCCGGGCACACCCGGATCGAGGTCGGACAGGTCGATCGGTGCGCCGAAGCGGACCTTGATCGTGGGACGGCGCCAGACCGAGCGGGCCAGGCCGGCGATGACGCTGCGGAACGAGGCCACATAAGGAATCACCTCGTGCGAGCCCCACTGGGCGACCGGTACGACCGGTGCGCCGCTGGCGAACGCCAGCCGGGCCGTGCCCGTGCGGCCACGTTCGGGCCACATCGTCGGGTCGAGGCCGATGCGGCCCTCGGGGTAGACCATCACCACCGACTCGCGCACCGCGTCGACCGCGACCTGCAGCGCGTCGCCGACGTTGGCCGTGCGACGGTCGACCCGGATGTGCCCGCTGGACCGCATCGCCCAGCCGACGATCGGCGCCCGGAACAGCCCGCCCGTGGCCATGATGCGGGGGGCGATGCGGCGGACGCGGGTGGCGGCGGTCAGCGCGATCGGGTCGAACGGGCTGATGTGGTTGGCCGCCAGGATCAGCGGCCCGTGCCGCAGCGCCTCGGGGACGTCGCCGCTGACCTCGAGCTTGGCGAGGGCGGCGACCGCCAGCCGGGCGGTCATCTGCAGGGCCAGCCAGAACCGTGGCGCCTGCCACGTGGTGGCCGGCGGCGTGCTCGACATGGTCTCTGCGTCCATCAAGAATTGATCGTGCCACACCGGACGATCATGGGATCAGCGGTCGAAGCTCCGCACGCCCGCGCCGGGCCGCCACAGCTCGATGACCAGCTTGTCGGCCGCCCGGGACAGCCCCGTGTAGACGACCTCGCGCAGGTCGAGGCGGAACAGGTGCATGCTGTCGGGTGAACCGTCGGCGATCACCGCCCAGAACTGGTCGAGGTCGGTGACCTGTTCGGCGACGCCGCCCAGCTTGGCCTCGCCGGGCCACGAAGCCGGGTCGTCGCCCGGGTCGACCGGCGCCGAGTGCAGCGCGAAGCGCGGGTCGTGCAGCAGGTCCTGCGCCTTGCGGGCCTGCCACATGCTGCCGAGCCAGACGTCGTCACCGGCGAAGATCGTCTCGGTGCCGCTGATCCGGGGCGCGCCGTCGCGGCGGAGGGTGGCGAGGGTCTTGTGGGTGTTGACGTCGAACGCCGCCTTGACCCGCACCGCCAGCTCCGGGGCCTCCGCCGCGAAGCGCGCCCACGTCGTCATGTCAGCCGACGTCGCGTAGCTCGGCCAGCCGCGCCTCGATCTCGGCGAGCTCGGCGCGTAGCTTCACGGCCTGCGTCTCGGCCTCGGCCCGCTCGGAGGCCATGATCTGCTCGACGGCCTCGTGCACGCCGGGGACGTCGACCAGGGCGACCATCTTGAGCGCCTCGGCCGGGCGGATCGTGTAGGGCTTGGCCAGGCTCTTGGTGCCCTGCGCGGCCGCGACCGTCCACTCGCCGTCGGCGTAGGCCAGCGTCACCGTCAGGCCCGCCGGCCCCTTCGGCCTGGCCGCCTTGGCGGGCCGCTTGGCCGGGCGCGTCGCCTCGGCGGTCGGCTCCTCCACCGTGGACGTGGTCACTGTGCTCTCCTCACGTGGTGCCGGGACAGAAGGTTTGGCGGGGGTGGGCGGCAACAGCCCGGGGCCCGGTGGGGCCTCGTCGACCGGTGCCACCGGCTTCGCGGCGGCCTTGGCCGCGGCCGACGAGCGGGCAGCGGCGCCGCGGGGCGCGACGGCCAGGTCGATGGGGGAGAACGGCAGCTCGTCGCGGCCGAAGCGGACCACGACGAACTCGTCGGACGCGTCCGGGTCGGTCAGCTCGATCACCTGGCCGGTCTGGCCCTCGATCTGGCCCGCCGACGCCGTGAACACCACCTTGGGCTTGCGACCGGCGGCCAGGCCATCGCGGATCGACGACAGCTCGTCGGTGGAAAGACCGCGGACTGCGGTGCGCGCGGCGGCCATCAGGGAACCCCTCTCATCCGTACACCTGTTTGATTTTGTGCAGGCTCTTCATATCAGGCGCCTCCGACAAAACCGAAGGCGGCACGCCGCTCAGGCCGACCAGACCGCCGTGACCCTGGCCGCCTCGGTCGCCGCCTGCGCCCGTCCGGCCCGCGCGGAGGGCGCCCGCGCCGCCGGGTCGAGCACGTTGCGCCCGATCGCCTGCCGCGCCGCCGCGTCCGGAGTCACCACGACCACCGAAGCGCCGCCGCGGCGCAGCGTCGCGAGCTGCCGGTCGAGGCGGTGGTGCCGGCCCAGCGCGCGGGCGATGGGCGCGAGCAGCACCACCCGGTCGCAGCCGGCGGCCAGGTCGACGTTGGTGGCCGAGCGCACACCGCCGTCGACGTAGCGCCGCCCGTCGATCGTCACCGGCGGCCAGACGCCCGGCACGGCGCAGCTCGCACCGACCGCGTCGACGATGTCGACCCCAGACTCGCGGGTGAACACGGCCGTCTGGCCGCTGCCGGCGTCGACCGCCACGATCCGCAGGTCCCGTTCCGGCCAAACGGCGGCAGGCATGCGCGCCGCAATGGCCGCACGGCGACGGTCCTCCGGCATCGTCGGGGCGCGCAACGCCATCGCGCCGACCCGCGCCGCGGCGCGCTCCGGCTTCCGCGACGTCGCCGCCGCCCAGACCCACGACGCCATCGGACCCCAGCCGAGCTTGGCCGGCGTCCCGGTCTCCGGCGGGGCCAACTGCGAGGCGTAGAGGTCCTCCACGGCGACGCCCGACGCGATGCCCGTGCCGACGAACGACCCCGCCGACGTGCCGATCACCAGGTCGGCGGCGGTGAGGTCCACGCCTGCCTCAAACAGCCCGGCCAGCATGCCGAACTCCCACGCGATCCCGGTGACCCCGCCACCGCCGCACACCAATGCCCTGCCACCCATGCGCACCTCCGCCGGAAAAGTGCACCCAGCGTACGGCCCGGACATGCGGAGTCGACAATGGATGATCGCGACTATCGAATGCACATTCGCAGACGCCTATGCCCACGAATAAGCGGGGCAATAGGTTGCAGTGAATTTCTGTCAGATGGACGACCCCCTGGCGCAATTGATACGCCTCTATGATCGGCGCTGGATCACTGACCAGATCCGTCCACGGGGGAGGGTCGACCATGTCCGGTATCACCGTGCGCCGCCATGTCCGCTGGCGGCGCCGCGTCATAGCGACTACCTGCGCGATAGTGCTGACCGTCACGCTGGTGCAGCCGCTGGAGGGCAGCCCGGCCGCGGCCGCGCCGCCGGCCCCACCAGGGCCCGGGCAGGGTCCGGTCGACCGGCCGATGCCCAAGGGCGTCCGCCCCGACACCGCATTCCCGCCGGACGAACGACCGCCACTCGTGCCGCCGGAGGTCCGCGCCGACGGCGCCCCCAAGGAACTGTCCCGGGCGGCCTGGGACCGCCGCACCACCGCCCGCGTCGCGGCCGACGACCGCGTGTTCACCGACGTGCTGGCGCGCCCCGGCTTCCTGCTCGGCGACACCTCGGTCACGCTCTTCTTCAACGTCGCCGCCGACGCTCCGGCGTTCGGGAGCTGGCGGGTCACCGCGTACGACAAGGAGTCCCAGACCGAGCAGGCCTCGACCACCCTGTCCCGCGACGAGATCGCGAGGTCAACCTGCTCCGGCCAGCGCGACTTCTGCCGGTCGTTCGGCCGCGAGCACGGCTGGGAGCTCGACGCGAGCCGCGACTACGAGATCACCATGACCGCGGTCCTCGACGACGGCCGGGAGATCGTCTCCGACCGGCCCGAGGTCCGGCCCCGCGCCACCATCGTCCCGCCGGCGATCCCGCTGGGCCAGGCCGGTGGCTGCGGTTGCGGCAACGCACTCGCCCTGACCAGCGCCGGCCAGGCCATCCGCGCCGACGGTGTCAACACCGCCACGGGCGCGTTCATCCAGACCGCCGGCGACCTGGGCATGTCCTCGATCGGCGTGCCGTTCAGCTCGTCGCGCACGTACTCGTCGCTCAACGGCGTCGGCCCGCTCGGCGGCGGCTGGGCCTGGTCCTACGGGATGACCGTGACCGCGACCGACGGCGGGGCGGTCGTGCGCGCCGAGGACGGCGCCGAGGTGACCTACCGGCTCGACGGCGACAGCTACCGCCGCCCGCCGGGAGTGCGGTCCAACCTGCGCAGGGCCGGCGACGGGTGGGAGCTGACCACCCCCGACAACATCGCACACACCTTCGACGCGCAGGGCCGGCTCGCCTCGATCCTCAACCCGCGCGGCCAGGGCGTGCGCCTCGCGTACACCGACACCGCCATCACCGTCACCGACGCCTCCGGGCGCACGGCCAGAGTGACCCTCGAGGCCGGCCTGATCCGCGAGATCCACCTGCCCGACCACCGCAAGGTGCGGTTCTCCTACACCGGCACGCTGCTCACCTCGGCGCTCGACGCCCGCGGCAAGCTCTGGAAGTACACCTACGGCACCAACGGCCTGCTCGCCTCGGTCACCAACCCGGACCGGGTCGTGGCCGTGCGCACCGAGTACGACGCGAACAACCGGGTCAGCCGCCAGTTCGACGCGCTCGGCAACCCGACCACCTTCGCGTGGAACGCGGATGCGCAGGAGTCGCTGACCACCGACGCCGACGGTGTGCGGGTCTACGACGGCTACCGCGGCAACGTGCTGCTCTACACCCTCAAGGGCAACGGCGACGTCGAGCACCACCGCTACGACGGCTCGCTCAACCGCGGCCTCGTCGTCGACGGCAAGCAGAGCCAGCACGAGTCGCGGTTCGACGACCGCGGCAACCGCACGCGCCAGGACGCGCCGCAGTCGCTCGGGTTCAAGGAGGACACCGAGTACGACAACCGCAACAACCCGACCAAGCACACCGACGCCAACGGCAAGGTCTGGCAGGACACGTACAACGAGTTCGACGAGCTGCTCGAGAGCAAGGACCCCAAGGGCAACACGATCACCTACGAGTACGACGCCCGGGGTCTGCTGCTCGCCCAGACCGACCAGCGCAAGAAGGTGACCCGGTACGAGTACCTGCCGGTCGGCGACCCGAACAGCGGCCTGGTCAAGGCGGTCATCTCACCGCTGGGCCGCCGGGCCGAGTTCAGGTACGACAAGACCGGCCGCCAGGTCGCCGAGACCGACCCGCGCGGCACCGCGCCACGGTCCGACCGCGACGACTACACCACCCGCTACGAGTTCGACGCCCAGGACCGGATCGTCGAGGTCCACGAGCCGGGCAAGCACGACCCGTGGCGCACCACCTTCGACGACCTGGGCCGCACCCAGTCCCAGACGACGCCGCTGGGCGCCCGCGTCGAGCACCGCTACTTCGACAACGGGCTGCTCAAGTCCATCAAGGACGCCCGCCGCACCCTGTCGTACACCTACACGCCCGCCGGGCGGCAGGCGTCGATGCGGCTGGAGATGGACGACCAGCCCGACCCGGTGACCACGTACGCGTACAACGCCAAGGGTCTGCTGCACAAGGTCGTCTCGCCGCGCGGCAACCTGCCCGGCGCGAACGCGGCGGACTTCACCACCACCTACTTCTACGACGCCAACGACAACCCGCTGCGGATGGAGCGCCCGTACCCGGGCGGGATCACCGTCAAGCGCGACATCCGCGTCGACGACCTCGACCGCACGACGGCCAAGACCGACGAGCACGACAAGACGTCGACATTCGAGCGCGACAACGCCGGCAACGTCACCTCCACCACAGACAACCTGAAGCGCCGCACCGAGCTGGAATACGACGACAACGGCCAGCAGACGAAGATCCGCGACGGGGAGCAGGGTGTCGTCGAGTTCAAGTACGACGCGGCCGGCAACAAGATCGAGTCGATCCGGGCGACCGGCGGCCGCACCACCTTCACCTACGACGACGACGGACTGCTGGCCAGCTCCACCGAGCCGCGCGGCAACCTGCCCGGCGCCGACCCGGAGAAGTTCACCACCCACTTCGAGTACGACCTGGCCGGCAACGCGACCCGGACCGTCGACGCGCTCGACCACACGACGACCAGCAAATACGACGCCAACGACCGGCTGACCTCGGTCACCGACGCCAACAACCACACCACCACGTACACGTACCGCGACGACGACCTGCCGCGCACGATCCGGACCCCGGAGGCGCCGAACGACCCGCACGACCCGGCCAAGGGCGCCACCGTCTACGACTACTTCGACGACGGGCTCGTCGCCTCGGTCCGCGACCCCAACGGCAACCGCACGTACGTGGCGTACAACGAGGCCGGCTGGCTGACCAAGGAGACCGACCCGCTGGGCCGCGTCACCGAGTACGGCTACGACGTCGAGGGCAACCGCGTCTCGACCCTGAGCCGGTGGGACAACGAGCGACTCTCGACGACCGAGCGGGCCAAGCGCACCGTCGTCGAGTCGTACGACATCGTCAACCGCCGCGAGTCCAGCGCCCTGGGCAGCCAGGGGCCCCGCTACGCCTGGCAGTACGACGCCAAGGACCGCACCACCGCCTACATCGACCCGACCGGGCACCGCGCCGTCACCTACGACGACGAGGACCAGGTCCAGACGGTCACCCGCGTCGAGGCGGGCCTGGAGGAGAAGTTCCGCTACGAGTACGACGTGCGCGGCAACATCAAGCTGCGCGAGTACCCGGACGGCACCGCGGTGTCCTCGACGTACGACGCGGACAGCCAGATCCGCACGATGACCGCCGCGGGCGGCTCGGTCGGCGCCACACCGGCGACGTGGAAGTTCGACTACGACCCGGCCGGCCGGCGTGAGGTCACCTGGCTGCCGGCGGCGACCGGGCTGATCGAGCGCCGCGGCTACGACGACGCCGGCCGGCTCACCCGCATCGGCACCGAGCGCGCACCGGACGCGGCGCCGGTCGACCTGGCCGACGGCGGGCTGCTGTCCTTCGGCGACCGGCCCGACCCGCCGACCGACGTGACCGCACAGCCGGGCGCCGGCCTCGCGGTCGTCTCGTGGAAGGCACCGCGCGGCGACGACGTCGCCGGCTACACGGTGACCGCCGCGCCCGGCGACCGGTCCGTGACCGTCGGCGCGACGGCGACCAGCGCGGTCGTCAACGGGCTCGACGCCGGCACCGCGTACACGTTCACCGTCACCGCCCACGACAAGGACGGCGCCGGCGACGCCTCCGCGCCCTCCGGCCCGGTCGTTCCCGTGGCGGTGCCGCAGAACCCGGTCTCCGCCTACCAGCTCGAGCTCGACCCGGTCGGCAACCCGACCCGGGCCGTCACCACCCGCGGCGGCGTGTCCGAGTCCGTCGCGTACGCCTACGACAAGGCCGACCAGCTCGTCTCGGCCTGCTACGCGGCGGTGGACTGTGGCGACAAGACCCGGCCGGCGGGGCGGATCGACTACCGCTACGACCTGATGGGCAACCGGCTCAGCCAGAAGCGCACCGGGACCGCCGGAGACGACACCACCACGTACGAGTACGACCACGCCAACCAACTCGAGAAGGAGGTCCTGCGCGAGCCGCGGCACGTCACGACGACGGAGTACGGCTACGACGTCAAGGGCAACCAGACCCGCGTCGGCACCGACCGCTTCGACTACAACCTCGACAACTCCCTCGCCAAGGCGCGGGTCGCCGGGCGTGACGCGGTCTTCTCCTACGGGGCCGACGGGCTGCGGCTGACCGCGACCGTCGACCCGGGCACGCCGGAGCAGGCCACGCAGCGCTGGTCCTGGGACGTCGCCGGGACCCTGCCGCAGATCGCCCTGGACGTCCTGACCGACGCGAACGGCGCGACGACGGAGAAGCGCGGCTTCACGTACGGGCCCGACGACGAGCCCCTCGCCCTGCTCGACCCGACCACCGGGCCGCACTCGTACACCCACGACTGGCTCGGCGGCGTCGCGAACATGCTCACGCCGTCGGGGACGCCGGAGATCGGCTACGACTACGACCCGTACGGCAACCCGCGGGTCGGCGCGACCCTCGAAGGCACCGAGACCGCCGCAGGCGACACCGCACCGGGCGCCGTCCAGGCCCAGGCGGGCGGGCCGGAGAACCCGCTGCAGTACACGGGCGCCTACCAGGACTCCACCACCGGCAGCGGCAACTACTACCTACGGGCCCGCAACTACAACCCGGGCACCGGCCGGTTCACGGCCGTCGACCCGATGCCGTCCGGCGGCGCGGCGACCTCGGCCTACACGTACGCCGACAACAACCCGACCGTCTACACCGACCCGACCGGCAACATGCCGGCCCCCGGCGACACGGTCAGCACGGCCGCACCGGCCACGACCGCCACCGACGTCCCCCAGGTCAACCCGGAGGAGGTGGCCGAGGCAAACCGGATCCAGAGCAAGAGCGTGCTCGACGTGATCCTGGAGGCCGGCGGCCAGATCCTCATGGAGGTCCTGGGGATCAACGACATCCTCAACTGCCTCAAGGGCGACCTGGGCGCCTGCGCGATGGCGATCATCGGGTCGCTGCCCTGGGGCAAGATCTTCAAGGCGAAGAAGATCGGCGAGGCGATCTTCCGGGCCGGCAAGGCCGTCCTGACGTGGTTCAAACAGATGGACTGGGCCAGAGCGGTCCTGCGCGGTGCCGAACGGGCTGCCGAGGCCGCGAAGGCAGCAGCCGCCGCAGCGGCCCGGGAAGCGGCGCAGAAGGCGGCCGCGGCCAAGGCAGCGGCGGAGGCGGCGGCGAAGAAGGCCGCCGCGGAGGCCGCCGAACGGGCCAAGGCCCTCGCCGCCAAGGCGAAAGCCGCGACCAAGAAGTCCGACGGTGGCGGTGGCCCCAAACTCTGCGAGATCGCGAACAGCTTCGTCGCCGGCACCAGGGTCCTGCTCGCCTCCGGCGCCACCAAGCCGATCGAAGAGGTCCAGCCCGGCGACGCCGTCCTCACCACCGACCCCGAGTCGGGTCGCACCGAGGGACACCAGGTCACCCACACGATCCGGACCGACACCGACAAGGAGTACGTCGACATCGCCGTCGACTCCTCCGGCGGCCGCGACACCATCACGGCGACCGCACACCACCCGTTCTGGTCCGGCACCCACAAGCGGTGGGTCGACGCCGGCGACCTGAAGCCCGGCGAGCTGCTGCGGACCTCGGCCGGCACGTACGTCCAGGTCAGCGCCGTCCGCGCATACCACGGGGAACGCGTCACCTACAACCTGTCGGTCGACGGGATACCCACGTACTACGTGTTGGCCGGCGACACCGCAGTCCTGGTCCACAACCGCGGCACCAAGGTCGTCGGTCCGGCATGCGACCCGACGTCGGTCCTGGACGACGGGCGGGGCGTCTACATCCTGGCGGTCAAGCCGAAGAACGGAAACGGGTACAAGTTCTACATCGGCATCACCGACAAGCAGACGTTCGCGTCCCGGGTGCCGAAGCACTGGAAGCGCAGCCGGGGTGCCCTGAAGCGCGACGGCTACGACAAGAACGACATCGTCGGCGTCACGATCTACAAGACCGACGCGTCGAAGGCGACCCTGCAGCAGATGGAATGCCGCCTGATCGCCCGGTTCGGCGGCCCGAACGGTCCGCTGCTGCTCAACCGCAACAAGGGCACGAACTGCTAGGGGAGTAAGCGGAAGGGGGGCCGGGCGCCGGCCCCCCTTTCTTCAGAAGTGGCGGTTCTCGTCGAACCAGCGTCGCGCGGTGTCGTCGGGGACGCCCGCCCGCTTCGCCAGGTCGTCGAAGACGTCGCCGGCGTGCTCCCGGTTGAGCGTGTCGATCAGCCCGTACTTCTTCTCCACGGCGTTGAGGTCCGCGACGAACGCGCGCAGCACGGCCTCGGCCCGTTCGAGGCGGTCGGGTGCGTCCGCCGGGAGGCCGTCCACGGCCGTCGACGCCTTCACGTACGCCTTGCACGCCGCGGTCCCGAACGCCTTGGAGTCCTCGACCCAGTCCAAGAACGGGTTGTCGATGTGGGCCGACACCCAGCTATCGGACTTGGCGCCGCTGACGCTCACCGTCACACCGGTGCCCTTGAACCGTGCCTTGAGCGTCTTCGCGGTCGCCTTCAGGGTGCCGTTGAGCTCCAACTCCCGCAGCGCGGGCAGATCCGGCAGTGAGCTCGGGTCCCAGTCGTACGCGTTGTCGATCGTCAACGTCGTCAGGCCATGGTGGACCCGCAGCGCTTCGGTGTCGGTGAGCCGGCCCGGCGGGTCCAGGAACTCGACGTCGAGACTCTCGGCGGCGGCCAGACTGCTCAGCAACCGGGCCGAGAACTCCCCGCCGACCTTCACCCACACTTTCCTGGCATTGCGCAGACCCGCGGGCACGGCCGGCGGCTGCTCGCTGAAGCGCAGGAGCACCTCGGTGCCACGGCCGTCGTCCGGCGACTCGACCCGCAGCGTGGGGTGCGGGTCGTCCATCGACAGCGACTCGACACCGGCCGGCAGCCGCAGCCGGCGCAGGTCCGTGCCGTGCAGCCCGAGGTTGACCAGGCCCGTGGCGGACAGGTCGACGTCGGCGGGCAGGTCGCTCCAGCGCAGCGCCGGCATACCACGCGCCACGAGGGCCGCGAGCATGCCGCGGTCGGGACCTGACCAACTGATCGACATGGCGGACGGGAACTTGTCGAGTGCGGACCAATCGACGGGCCCGTCGGCCGGTACGGGAATCGCACCCTTGCCGCCGCTGAGATCGACCTGCTGCGTCCACACCGGCACCGTGGCCGGGCCCGCGCCGAAGTCGACCTCCATGGAGTCTCCCCAGGACATGCGGGCGACTATACAACGCGGAGGTTCACCACCATCGATGCGGCACTCCCGGCGTCAGCCCAGGGTCAGCGGGCTCAGCCCCAGCGCCGCCAACCGGGCCGCGTCTTCGCCCGAGACGGTGGCGCGGCCGGTCGCCATGCGCAACACCACCACGGGATCCCCACCGAACGCGGCGACCGCACCGGCCCAGGCCGGCCCGAACAGCGCCGGCAGAAGGTGCGCGGTGGCGCCAGCGGTGAGCCACGGCGGCCGCTCCAGCGCGTCGGCGACGTCCAGGCCATGCACGGCCGTCTCGAACAGCCGGGTGAGCAGGAAGTCGGACAACAGCATGGCGTCGCCGTGCCGGGTCCGCACCACCCGATCGTCGCGCTGCCGCCGGCAGACCTCGACCACCTCGTCGGCGACGCGGCGCAGGTCGCCGGCCAGGTCCAGGACACCGGCGCGGTCGTGCGCGATCCGGACCCGGTCCGCGTTCGCGGCCGCGCTGAACCGCTCGTCGCCGCGGTAGTAGCCGGTCACGCTGGTGTCGGCCCGTTCCGGCGCGGGCGCGGCCACCATGTCCGGGACACGACCCAGCACGGTGATGACGTGGCCGACGACGTCGCGCACCTGCCAGGGCGTGCACCGGGTGGGGCGCTCCCAGCCCGCCGCGGGCAGCGCGGCGACGAACGCGTGCGCCTCGGCGCGGAACGCGGACAGCACAGACTCGCTCGACTCCATCCCATGCACGCTAATTGATCATGGCAAGGGCAGGGGAGAGGCCAGGGAGTGTCCGAAATCAGGCGATATTACTGACGGGCTTGGCTACGTACGCCGTCTTGGCGTCCGGGTCGAAGCCGCAGGCGCGGTAGAAGGCGTGCGTGGCGGGGGTGCGGGACCCGGTCATCAGCATGACCTTGTAGCAGCCGGCGTCCCAGGCGGCCTGGAGTGTGCCGGCCATGATCTGGCGGCCGAGCCCGGTGCCACGCACCGAAGCGTCGACGACGACGTTCTCGACGACCGCATAGGGAGCCGCGCCGCGGGTCAGGTTCGGGATCACGTTCAGGTAGGTCGTCGCGACGACGACACCGGAAACCTCGAGCACGAACAGATCCAGTCCGGGCGTCGCCAGGATCCGCCGGAACGTCTCCGCCGCGCCGGCCGGCAACGGGTCGGCGGGGTGCAGCTGCCGGTACAGGCCGAGGATCGCTTCGAGGTCGCCCTCCCGGGCCACACGGAACATGCCAGGACACCCCCGGGATAACTGGTTGTTCGATAATGCACATTATGTAAACCTGCGAGCTGAACCGGAGCCCCGCTCACATCGTGAGGTCGACCACCAGCGGGCGGTGGTCCGAGACCCCGACCGCCGGAGTGGTCGCCGACACCGTGTGCGGCCACCGGCCCCACCCGCGCGGGTCCGCCAGCACATGGTCGAGTTGCACGCGCGGCCCCGACGACGGGAACGTCGGCAGTCTCCCCAGCGGACGCCACCCCGACGCGAGCGCCGCCGGACCGGCCGGCAGGTTCAGGTCGCCGAGCAGCACCCGCGGCGCCGGGAACGTGCGCAGGAGCCGGACCACCTGGCGGAGCTGCCACAGGTTCCAGCCCGGTACGAACGACAGGTGCGTCGCACCCACCGTCACGTCGCCCCACGGCGTGTCCAGGACCGCGACCACCAGCACGCGTGGCTCGTCGCGCAGCAACATCGGACGGCCCCGGCCGCCCGGTCCCAGCGCGTAGATCGGGCCCGGCACCGGCGACGGTGAGAGCCGCAGCGTCCGCCACGACCGCGCCGGGTAGCGGCTCACCAGGCCGATGCCGTAGTTGGGCTCGTCGGCCCCGTCGTCGTCGAAGGACAGTGGACGGTACGTCTCCCCCGGCGTGCCGACCACCGCCGCCACGAACCGGTGCGCGACCGCCCCGGACGCCTGCGCCGCCAGCACCGTCAGGTCCAGCGAGCCGGACCGCGGCTGGAGGCGGTCCACCTCCTGTAGGGCGAGCACGTCGGCGTCGATCGTCGCCACCGCGTCCGCGAACCGTGTCCGGTCGACGATCCCGTCGTCGATGGACCTGCCATGGAGCACGTTGAAGGTCGCCAACCGCACCTATGCACCCTACGGGGTCGTGTGACAGGGTGGCCGCGTGATCTTCAAGCTCCTGGTGTGCGCCGCGCTCGTCTTCATCCTGATCGGAATGGCCGGCATCTACCTGCGGCGCTCCCGGGACCGCTGAGCTTCCCGGAGGCCGTGGGGCGCGTGCGAGCCCCGGGGTCAGAGGTAAGGCTGCCCTTAGTAGGCTGGTGCGGTGAGTGGCACGACGGCGGAGCCCCTCGACGGGCCCGACCCGTCGACGACCACGCGATGGCTGGAACGCCACCGCCCTGACCTGCACGCCGCCTACCTTCGCGAGCTACCGGCCGCGCGCGCGGCGATCCGGCACCGCCTGGTCACCGCGATCGCCCGCGAGCACCTCGACGGCCCGCGATCAACGGGCGAAGACCCCGCCGAGCTCCTGCGCGCCATGGGCCACGACGGGTTCGCCGCCGAGGTCGACAACAGCGTCGCCAACCTCGCCCTCGCGCAGGCCACCCAGCCCCACCCCGACGGCGGTCCCCCGGCCATCACGAGAGCGACCCCGCCGCACTGGGAGCAGCTCGTCGTCGACGGGCATCCGCTGCACCCCGGCTGCCGCACCCGCACGGGGATGACCACGGCGGACGTCCTCGCGTACGCCCCCGAGCACCGCACCGTCGTCGACCTCGTCCAGGTCGCCGTGCCCCCGGACCGCTGGCACACCACCGGCGCCGGCCTGCCCCCACTGCTGCACCTGCACCCCTGGCAGGCCGAGCGGGTCGAAGAACTGCGCCGCGTCGGCACCCGCCCCGCGCGGCCGCTGATGTCGCTGCGCACCCTGGCCCCGCTCGACGACCCGACCCTGCACCTCAAGACCGCGATCGACGCCCAGCTCACCAGCGCCGTGCGCACCGTGTCCCCGGCCGCCGTCGAAAACGGACCGAACCTGACCGGATTGCTGGCCAGCCTCAGCACGGACGTCACGATCCTGCGGGAGTACGCCGCCGGCGCCGTCCTCACCGACGGCCGACCCGACAGGCGCCTCGCCGTCGTCCACCGCCAGGCACCACCACCGGACGCGATCCCCGTCGGCGCGCTGTCCGCGCCCTCACCGGCCGACGGCGCCCCTCTGGCCCGTGAGGCCGTCCGCCTCGCCTACGGCGGCGACCCCCGGCCGTTCCTGTCCGACCTAACCCGCCTGCTCGTCAAAGGCCCTCTCGAACTGCTCGACCGCGGCATCGGCCTCGAGGCACACGGCCAGAACACCCTCGTCACCCTCCACCACGGACGCCCGGCCACCCTCTACTACCGCGACGTCGGCGGCATCCGGATCAACCCGGACAAGCTCGGGACCACGCTGCCGCCCCTGCACGGCGACCTGACCGCCGCCGACCCCGACGAGCCCGAGACCACCCTGTTCGCCGCCCTCACCGTCGTGTTCGGACAACTCGTCGGCACCCTCGCCGGCGCCACCGACACCCCACCCGACGAGCTATGGGCCGCCGTCGCGAAGACCGCCGGCGAACGCCTCACCCGTCGCGACACCTTGCCGATCAAAGCCACCACCACCATGCGCCTGGCCCCGGACCCACTGGAACCCCGCTGGGCGTACGTCCCGAACCCGCTCCTGGAGCACCGGTGAACAGCGATCTCGACCACGCCGCCCAGCACACCGCGCAACGCCTGACCCGGGTAGCGCCCGCGCTCGTCGGGCCGTTCCGGGCGGCCCTCCCGCACGCCGCCGCCACCGTCGGGCGCCGCCTCGCCGGCGCCCTCTACCGGGAGGACATCGGCGACGCCCGGGAACGGTTCGCCGGTGTCGGCCGCCGCCACGGCTTCGACCGCCTGGAGGTCGACAAGCTCGACGACCTGCCCGCCGGCCCCGCCGCGCTGCTCCCGCCCGGCCTGCCGGGCGCCGACGGCCTCGCCGAGGAGCTCACCGACGCGACCGTCAACCTCGCCCTCGCGTACGCCCGGCCCCAGCCGCCCGACCCCGGCCAGGACCCCGACGCCCGCGCCCTCGCCTACGAGCGCCTCGCGATCGACGGACACAACCTGCACCCGTGCGGCCGCACCCGCCTCGGCTGGGACACCGCCGACACCCTCCGCCACGACGTCGAGGCCGGCAGCACCACGGTCGCGTTCGTCGCCGTGCACCCGGACCTGCACGTCGGCGACGACCTCGGCGCCACCCTCGCCGACCTCTACGACGACGTGCCACGCGGGCACGCGGTCATACCCGTGCACCAGTGGCAGCGCGACACCGTCCTGCGCCACCGCTACGCCGACCTCTACCGCGACGGACTGATCCGCGACCTCGACGGCACCCTGGACGCCGCACCCACCGCCGCCGTGCGCACCCTGCTGCTCCCACCGGCGAGTGACGGCCACCGCCGCTACCTGAAGGTCTCCCTCGACATCCAGGTCACCTCAACGCGCCGCAGCATCTCCACCGCCAGCACCCGCAACGGCCCGGCGATCTCCACGCTCTTACACCGGCTCCTGGCCACAGACCCGACCGTCCTGCTGCTCGCCGAGACCGCCGGGACCGCCCTGACCGCCGGCGCCGGACGCGACGGCTCCGCGATCCTGCGCGCCGGCCTCGACGGCCATCTGAGCCCGGACGAGACCGCCATCCCCGGAGGCGGCCTGACCGCCGGAGACACCCTCGACCGGCTCGTGCCAGCCGGAGCGGGGAATGCTCTCCGCTTCGTCGGCGACTACGGCCGGCTGCTCCTGCCCCCAGTGGTCACCCTCGCCGCCCGGCACGGCATCGCCCTCGAAGCCCACCTCCAGAACTGCCTGCCCACCTTCGTCGACGGCCGCCCACACCGGATCGTCTTCCGCGACTTCGCCGGCCTGCGCATGTACCTGCCGCGCCTCGCCGACCCGCCGCCGCTGTGGCCCGGCTCCGTCATCGCCACCGACGACGTCGACGTCATGCGCGCCAAGCTCGGCTACACCGCCCTGCAGGCCCACCTCGGCGAAATCGTGGTGCGCCTCACCGGCTCCCACGACCTCGACGAGGACAGCGCCTGGCGGGCCATCCGCGACGCCCTCGACGAGGCGTACGAGCCGCTGCTCGCCGACCCCGCCACCGCCGCCGCGGCCCGCGCCGACCACGCCGCCCTGACCGCCCGCACCGTCCCGCACAAAGCACTCGTCCGGATGCGGCTCGCCGGACACGGCGACCGCTACGTGCCGGTGCACAATCCGCTACATGATCCCTGAACGGGTCGCCGCGGCCCTGCGCGAAGCCCGCCGCCCCGTCTGCGCCTACGTCTACGCCCCGGCCGTCGCCATAGGTCGGATCGCCGCCCTGCGCGAAGCCCTGCCCACCGGCACCCGCGTCCTCTACGCCGTCAAGGCCAACAGCAACCCCGACCTCGTACGCGCCATCTCCGCCCACGCCGACGGCCTCGAGGTCGCCTCCGGCGGAGAGCTCGCCTTGGCCCGGGAGACCGGCGCCAAGGAGATCGCGTTCGCCGGCCCCGCCAAGACCGACGACGAGCTAGCCGCCGCCGTCACCGCCCACGCCATGATTCACGTCGAGAGCGCCCACGAGCTGCGCCGCCTGGCCCACATCGCACAGGGAAGAGCGGTCCGCGTCGCCCTGAGGGTCAACCGGGCCGCCGACACACCCAGTGGCAGCCACCGCATGACCGGCACACCCACCCCGTTCGGCATCGCCGAGGAAGACCTCGACACCCTGCCCCGCGACCTGCCGATCAGCGGCTTCCACCTGCACGCCGTCTCCAACAACCTCGACGCCGCCGCCCACGCCGCCTTCATCAACGACGCACTCACCTGGTCGGAGCACACCGCCGCGCGCCTGGGCATCACCCTGCGGTACGTCAACGCCGGCGGCGGCTTCGGCATCGACTACACCGGCGACACCACGTTCGACCTGAGCCGCCTCCAGATCCGAACGCCGCCAAAAGGCGTCACCCTCGCCGTCGAACCCGGCCGGTGGATCGCCGCCGACACCGGCTGGTACGCCGCCGAAGTCATCGACCTCAAACGCAACCACGGCCGCTGGTTCGCCGTCCTCCGCGGCGGCACCCACCACTTCCGGCTACCCGCCGCCTGGGGCTACAGCCACCCCTTCACCGTCCTGCCCATCGACGACTGGCCCCACCCGTTCCCCCGTCCGGAGGTATCCGACGTCCCCGTCGACGCCACCGGCGAACTGTGCACACCCCGCGACGTCCTCACCCGCGGCCAACACGTCGACCGGCTCCGCGTCGGCGACGTGCTCGTCCTCGCCCGCACCGGCGCCTACGGCTGGGACATCTCCCACCACGACTTCCTCCGCCACCCGTACCCGGAGGTAAAGGTCCTCAGGCACGTGGGTTAGCGTCGGCCCGTGACGACGCCAACCAGCCTGCGCTCCGGCCGCCGGGTCCACACCGGACGCCGCCTCGGCCAGGTGATCGGCCGCAAACCCACCGGCGTCACCGCCGGCCAGTGGAACACCGCCGCCAACGTCGTCGTCGACTACCTGATCACCGACCCCGACACCGACCGGCCCGACTTCGCCCTGCTCTTCACCGACACCGCGGACACAAAAGTCGCCCGGATGACCACCAACGTCTGCGACGCCGTCGGCCTGCCCCTGCTGCGGATCACCTCACCGACCCTGACCGCGGCCGAGAACGGCACCCAGATCCTCGGCTACATCCTCGACGCGCGCGCCTTCGGCGCCGACGCCGACTTCGGCGGCTACCGCGACATCGTCGGCCGCCTCCCCGACGGCCGCACCGGCTACGTCAACGACCTCTCCTCGGTCGCCCGCGCCACCGCCGTCGACGCGTACGCCGCCCGCCAGCTCTTCGACCCCATCATCCGCGGCATCCGCGTCCACTGGACCGGCGGACCCGCCGAAGGATGGGCCTGGGTCCAGCTACACGAAGGCGGCTACGTCTTCGAACGCGTCCAGCTCGCTGAACACCGCACCACCTGCGGCGTGCCCGCCGACCGGCTCGCCGAGGACCTCGCCGGCGCCGCCATCGGCCAACGCCTCAAACTGCGCCACAGCGCCCAGCCGGACCTCGTCGACCTCGCACACATCGAGGCCCGGCTGAGGGAGCTGTCGACCCGCCGCGAAGAGCTGGTCGACGGCTTCCCCTACGAACACCTGCTGGTCGATCAGCCCGCCGCTCGATAGGCCGTACCCATCGGCGTCAACGCGCCACTCTCCTTGTACAGGCCGGTGTGGCTGTCACTCGTCGACGGCAACCCGAACCACGAGTAGCGCTCCACGTACGACAGGCCCTCCAGCATGTCCGTCGCCCCGTTGATGAACGCCACCTGCTGCGCGTCCGTCGGATAGTGCGCACCCGACCCGTCGAACCGGATCAACGCGAACTCCGTCAACCAGATCGGCAGCTTGTACTTCGCGTACACCTGCTGGATGTAGCCCCGCAGCTGCCCGACGGCCGCCGCCGAGAAGTCACCCCCGTACCAGTGCAGGGTGATGAAGTCGACCCGGTAGCCCTTGTCCTTCGCACCCTTCATGAACTGGTCCAGCCACTTGCCGCTGTCCGCCGCACCGAACGCCACCGACGGGCTGCCCAACCGCATCCCCGTCGCCTGCAGCTTCGGCCACAGCTCCAACGCCTTCGCCGGCGTCATGTTCGCCTGCTCCGCCATGTCCGGCTCGTTGAACCCCAGCAGCGTGTCACCCTCGCGCTTGGCCTGCGCCAACGTCGAGTCGGTGGCGTTCGCCGTGCCCCAGATCATCGGTACGAACTCGACACCCGACGCCGGCATCCGGTCGTTGTTCGCACCCCAGTTGTAGTACCAGGACGCGCCCACCGCCTTCAGGCCCGCGCTCACCTTGGGGAAGTCCCAGACCGCGGCACCCTTCTTCTCCGTCGTGCCGGTAGGCGGCAACGGCGCCCGCTGCGTCTTCTTCACGGTCGGCTTCGCGGTGGGCGAGACCGTCGCCGACGGCACGGCCGTCGGACTCGGCGTCGCATCAGGGGATACGAGCGACGACGCACTGGCGCTCACCGGAGGCAACACGGCCGCGGCGGGCACCGCGTCCCCGTTGCGGACCACGCCGAACGTGACCACCGCCGTCGTCGCCACCGCCACCGTGGCGACCGCGGCCGCCACCGGCTTGCTGATCAGGAACCCCTTCACCAACCAGCCCGCGCTCTTGGCGGCCGTACTCGCGGCACCCACCGCACCGGAGCCGCCTGCCCCCGTGGCGGCGGCTCCCACGGTCGAGGCTCCACCGAGGCCCGGCATCGCCGCCGTCGTGCCCGCCACCTCAGCGCCCCACGCGCCGGCCGCCGTGCTCCCCGTGCCTGTCCACGCGGCCGCGCCACTGGTCGCCGCGGTCCAGCCCGCGCCACCGACGGCACCGCCGGCCACCGCACCAGCGGCCGAGCTCACCATCGCCGCCACCAGACCCGCCGCCGGCGCCACCAGGCCGATACCGGCCAGCAGCCGCTCCGCCGCGACGAGCTGCTCCGACGCCGGCCCGCAGTACGCGCACTCCCGGATGTGCCGGGAGAGCCGCTTGCGCCACAGCGCGTCCGGATGCCCGGACCAGCCCGCCAGCACCCCGATCAGCTCCGGGCAACGCGGCCGGCTGGACAACGCCCGCACCACCGCCCGGGCCGTATCGAGGGTCGCCTTCATCCGCTGGACGCGTACCGCCGCGTGCTGGTTCGTCACCCCCAACGACTGCGCCAGCTCGTCACGGGTCAGCTCGCCGGAGGCCTCCAGCCACCACAGCGACAGCAGCTCCTGATCGTCCTGGTCGAGCCAGCGGGTCGCCTCGACGACCTCACGCCGCTGACCGGACAGCTCCAACCGCAGAATCGTCAGGTTGGCGAAGTCCGCACCCGGGTCGGTGACGTCGTCGCTGCCCGGGTAGCCGAGCTGACCGGCCTGCCGCGCCCGGTAGGGGTCCGACTGCCGATCCCGCACCTGCCGCACCGCGATCGCGACCAGCCACGCCCGGAAGCTCGCCGGATCGCGCAGCCCCCGCAGCCCCGTGACACAGCGAAGCATCGTCTCCTGAACGACGTCGTCGACGTCGGCGTGCCCGTCGAGCGCTCGACCGACGACGTTGTAGACCAGTGGTAGGTATTCCGCCACGAGCCGTTCGACCGCCCGCGGATCACCGTCCTGAGCGGCGAGCACCAACGCCCGCTCATACCCTTCGCGCATCGCACCTCTCCTTGAAGCCGCCCCATCGTGGCTCACAGGAGACGACCAAGGCGACCGCCGGATAACACAATTAAGGCAGCCCTAGGACTTCCGCGACCGTCCGTAGCGCCATCGGCGCTGACTTGTCATCGCGACTGGCCGCACACCCTGTAAACCGTCCTAGGATAGAAGATTGGCAATCAGGTTGGCGCGGATGGCCGCGTCCTCGTCGGAGGCCGCGGGATGCCAGGGGCACGCCACGTCGACAGCGACGACCCGGCCGGTGGACAGGACCCGCTGGACCGCCTTACGCACGGCGGCCGCGGACGGACCGTGTGGCGCCGGGAAGAGCAGACCGG
Organism: Asanoa ishikariensis; assembly: GCF_900107455.1. Classification (GTDB taxonomy): domain Bacteria; phylum Actinomycetota; class Actinomycetes; order Mycobacteriales; family Micromonosporaceae; genus Asanoa; species Asanoa ishikariensis. The sequence continues at coordinate 443,071 of NZ_FNQB01000003.1, forward strand.
GTAGCTCGCCGGCATCGACCACATCCACGTCGACGTGCAGCACCAGCGGCCCGTCAGGCAGCACCAGGTCGTCGGCGCCCTCACGCGTCCTGTCGGGCGACGCCAGGTCGTCGACGCTCACTCGGGCCGGGCCGTCGGCAGACAGGTAGGCCGCCTCGGCCGGGTCGAGGTCTCGGGCGTCCACGAGCAGCGCCCGGTCCGGTGTCAGCGGCCGCAGGCCGAGCGGGTCGGCCACCAGGTCCGGGTGCGCGCCCAGGATCAGCCGCAGCGACAGGCCGCCGAGGTAGCCGGAGGTCGTGGTCTCGAGGGTGTGCACGTCACCGTGCGCGTCGAACCACACGATGCCCGCGTCGATCCCGGCCCGCTGCACGCCCGCGACTGTGCCGAGGGCGACCAGGCAGTCCCCCGACACGACGGTCGGCACGACACCCGCCCGGACGTCGTTCGCGACCCGCTGCGCAACAGCGTCGTGCAAGGCGGTGAGCCGCTCCCAGATCGTGCCGTCGGGCAGGGCCGGCTCGACGGTCTCCGCAGGGCCAGCCGGGACCGCGAGGTGCCGGTCGGAGAGTCGCTCGTCCTGGTGGAAGGGAACGTGAAGGGTCGTCACGCGCCGCAGCGTACCCACGTCGGCGGGCTCAGGGCTGGTTCGCGGCCTCCCAGCGGCGCAGTCGCTCGCGGGCCTTGTCGAGGTAGCTCGCACCGCGGACCGTTCCTCCACCGCGTTCCTCGGCGAGGTACCGCTGCTCGGCGCTGACGACCGCCAACAGTGGATCGGGCCCGCGCATGAACAGCGGCCACACCACCGTGCCGTCGGGCCTGCCCAGGTCAACGCGGTACGCGTCGCCGTCGAGGCTGACGAGGAACACCAGCCCGTCCTCCGCCACGACAGCCTGCGCTTCCGACGCGAGGGGATGACGCTCGATGCCCACAGCTCAAGAGTGCCGCAGACCCGCTACGGGCTGCGGCGCAGCCAGGATGTCGCGCGGATCTCGCGCAGCGCTTCGCGGCGGGTCTGGCCGCGCAGGCCGTCCACGTACAGGCGGCCGTTCAGGTGGTCGGTCTCGTGTTGCAGCGCCCGCGCCAGGAAGCCGGTGCCGGACACCGTCAGCGGCTCGCCGTGCTGGTCGAAGCCGGTCACCGTCGCGTGCAGGGCCCGCGGTGTCGGGAAGAACAGCTCCGGGATGGACAGGCAGCCCTCGTCACCGTCCTGGAGCTCCTCGGACACCGTGATCGTCGGGTTGACCACGTGGCCGCGCTGCCCTTCGGCGTCGTAGACGAAGACCCGGGCGCTGACGCCGATCTGGTTGGCCGCGACGCCGGCCCGGCCGGGCTCGCCGAGCAACGTGTCCATCAGGTCGGTGACCAGCGACCGCAGCTCCGCGTCGAAGGTGCGGACAGGGTCACAGTCGGCGCGCAGCACCGCGTCTCCGATGAGCCGGATCGGCCGGATGGTCATGCGCCGAACCATATCGCTCCCCCGCCGCCGGTTGATCTCCGTACCCCGGCACACCCCCTAAGGCGTCCTAGGATGATGATTCGGTCAGCGGGAGGCGGCCGGAAACGGTTGGATGGACGGCATGGCGGAGATCGTCCTGGTCCGGCACGGGCAGACCGAGTGGAGCCTGGGCGGGAAGCACACCTCGTACACGGATATCGAGCTCACGCCCGATGGTGAGCGGCAGGCCCGCGAGATCGGCGAGCGGGTGGCCGATCGCGCCTTCGCCGCGGTGATCAGCAGTCCGCGGCTGCGGGCGGTACGCACCGCGGAGCTGGCCGGCCTCGACGTCACCGAGTTGGACGACGACCTGGCCGAGTGGAACTACGGCCGGTACGAGGGGATCACGTCCGCCGAGATCCACGAGAACCACGACCCGAAGTGGTCGTTGTGGACCGACGGTGCTCCCGGAGGCGAGCAGCCGGCCCAGGTGGGTGCCCGGGTCGACCGGGTGATCGCCAAGGCGGCCAAGCTGCTCGACCAGGGTGACGTCGCGCTGGTCGGCCACGGCCACCTGCTGCGGGTCGTCGGCGCCCGGTGGATCGGGCTCGGCCCGGACGGCGGCGGTCTGCTCAAGCTGGACACCGCGACCCTGTCCGTGCTCGGTCACGAGCACGGAGCGCGGGTCATCCAGCAGTGGAACTCGGGTCGCTGAGCGACACCTTCGGCGAGCGGCCCTCGTACGGCGTGGACAGCACGACGGTGGTCCGGTGCGTGACGTTGGCCGCGGTCCGGATCTCCTGGAGCACCCGCTCGAGGTCGGCCGGGCCGGCGACCCGCACCAGCAGCAGGTAGAAGTCGTCGCCGGCGACCGAGTAGCAGGACTCGATCTCCGGGATATGCGCCAGCCGCTCGGGCGCGTCGTCGGGCTGGGACGGGTCGAACGGCCGGATCGCCACGAACGCGGCCAGGGGCAGGTCGATCGCGTCGTACGCCACCTTGGCCGTGTAGCCCTTGATCACCCCGCGCTGCTCGAGTCGGCGGACGCGCTGGTGCACCGCCGACACCGACAGTCCCACCCGTTCCGCTAGGTCGGTGTAGGACAGCCGGCCGTCGGCGGTCAGGGCTGCGACGATGGCGCGGTCAATGTCCTCCACGGCAGAGAAACTACCGGTCCGACGCGCCCGGCGGCGATGTCGATCCCGTCATGGTGCCGTTCGTCATCCCAGGACACAGCCGTACGAAGCCGGAAAGGCGAGCAGATGCGCTACGTGATGATGATTTGCGGACCCGAGTCCAACTGGACCGGGCCGGGGACCGACGAGCTGATGGCGACCGTCGGCACCTGGTGGGAGAAGTGGCACGCCGCGGGCGTGATCGTCAAGGGCGGCGCCGAGCTCCAGCCGGTCAGCACCGCAAAGACCGTCCGCCGGGGCCGCGACGGGAAGGCCGTGGTCACCGACGGGCCGTACATCGAGCTCAAGGACGTGGTCGGCGGCTTCATGCTGCTGGAGGCCGACACGATCGAGGACGCGGTCGCCGTCGCCGCGACCTGGCCCGGGATCGAGGCGGTCGGTGACCAGGTCGAGGTCCGCCCGACCACCGGGCGCTAACCCCCGAGTGCGGCGAGGCGGCGGCGCAGCAGGTCGCGTTCGGCATCGTTGGTGGCCAACGCCAGCGCGCGCCGGGTGGCGTCCGCCGCCTCGCCGGCGCGGCCCAGTTTGACCAGCAGGTCGGCCCGGGTCGCGTGCCACATCCGGTAGCCGGAGAGCTCGAGCGCCTCGACCTCCGCGAGGGCCACCGCCGGCCCGTCGACGAACCCCGTCGCCACCGCCCGTCCCAACGCCGCCACCGGCGACGGACGCAGCTCCAGCAGCCGGTCGTAGTGTCCGCGCACGGCAACCCAGTCGGTGTCCGCGTAGGACGGCGCCAGCGCGTGCTGGACCGCGATCGCCGCCTGGAGCTGATAAGGCCCCGGTGCGCCGAGGGCCACAGCGCGCCCGAGCCGGCGTACACCGGACAGGATCATGGACCGGTCCCACCGCGACCGGTCCTGGTCGGCGAGCAGAACCAGGCGCCCGTCGGCGTCGACCCGGGTCGCGGCGCGGGCCTCGTGCAGGGTGAGCAGCGCGGCGAGGCCGGCCGCCTCGGGCTCGCCGGGCATCAGGTCGGCGAGCTGGCCGGCCAGCTCCAGGCCTTCGCGGGCAAGGTCCCGCCGGACGGCGTCATAGCCCTGGTTGAACACCAGGTACACGGTGGCCAACACGGCCGGCAGCCGTTCCGTGCGCTCGTCCGGCCCCGGCACCGTGAAGGCGGCGCCGCGCAGGGTCCGCTTGGCCCGCACGAGCCGCTGGGCCATCGTCGCGGTCGGCACGAGGTACGCGGCGGCGATCTCGTCGGTGGCCAGCCCGCTGACCGCGGAGAGGGTCAGCGCCACCTGGGACGGCTCGCTCAACGTCGGGTGGCAGCAGGCGAAGATCATGGCGAGCCGGTCGTCGCCGGTCGGTGCGGCCGGCGGGTCGAGGGCCGACAGCTTCGCCCGGCCGGTCGCCTCCCGGCGCAGCACGTCCAGCGCCTTGCGCCAGGCGGTGGTGACCAACCAGCCGGCGGGGTTGTCCGGGATGCCCTCTGCCGGCCAGCGCCGCAACGCCGAGCCCACCGCGTCCTGCAGCGCCTCCTCGGCCCGGTCGAGGTCGCCGCCGAGCCGCCGCGCCAGCACGGCTCGCATCCCGGCGGCGTCGGTGCGCCAGACGGCGTCGAGGGTGGCAGCCGCGTCAGCCACAGCCGGCCCCCTTGAGTGCTCGCCCGCCGAGGTCGGCCAGGTGGGCGATCAGCTCCGGCGGCTCGTGGACCTCGAACTCGCAGCCGAGGCTGAGCAGCCGCCACGCCAGGTACTCCAGGGTGTCGCTGTGGCCGCGCAGCAGGCACCGGTCCGGCCCGAGCGGCGTGAGGTCGCCGATCCGGCCCGCCAGCCGTTCGGCCGGGGCGTGCAGGGTCGCCACCGCCTCGTAGACCGGGGCGAAGTCCGTCAGGGAGGCGGTCACGTACGCCGCGGCGTCCGGTGCGGGCAGGTCACGCGGCGCGAAACGCACCCCCGTCGGGTGCGGCTCGCCGATCCGGTCCGCCCGGAAGACCCGCCAGTCGGCGCGGTCGAGGTCGTAGGCGACCAGGTACCAGCGACGGCCCGCCGACACGAGCTTGTGCGGGTCCGCCTGCCGCTCACCGGACGTGCCGTCGTGCCGGCGGTACACGAACCGCAGCCGCTCCCGGCCGGTGATGGCCGTGGCCAGGGCCGCCAGCCGGGACGGGTCGGCCGTCGGCTGCCCCCAGGTGAGCAGCGGCTCGGTGGCCCGGCCGAGGGCGCCGACCCGCTGCCGCAGCCGGGCGGGCAGCACCTGTTCGAGCTTGGCCAGGGCGCGCACCGAGGCCTCCTCGACGCCGGCGGCCGCGTGCGCGCGCAGCCCGACCGCGATGGCCACCGCCTCCTCGTCGTCGAGCAACAGCGGCGGCATGGCCTTGCCCGCGACGAGCCGGTAGCCGCCGACGGCGCCCATCGTCGCGTGCACCGGGTAGCCGAGGTCGCGCAGCTTGTCGACGTCGCGGCGGATGGTGCGCAGGCTGACGCCGAGCCGGCCGGCTAGCTCGCTGCCCGGCCACTCGCGCGGGGTCTGCAACAGCGACAGCAGGCTCAGCAGCCGGGCCGGGGTGTTCGACATGACCCCAAGAATGCCAGCCATGTGTGACAGCAGTTGACCTACATGGCTCCTAGCGTGGTCCGCATGACGCCTTTCCGGATCGAGATCCCCCAAGCCGACCTCGACGACCTGCGCGACCGGCTCGTGCGCGCCCGCTGGCCCCGCCAGCTTCCCGGCGACGGCTGGAGCCGCGGGGTGCCGGTGGACTACCTGCGCGACCTGGCCGAGCACTGGGCCACGAAATACGACTGGCGGGAGCACGAGGCCCGGCTCAACGAGTTCCCGCAGTTCATGACCGAGCTCGACGGCCTGGCGGTGCACTTCCTGCACGTCCGCTCCCCCGCGCCCGACGCGCTGCCGTTGCTGCTGACGCACGGCTGGCCGAACTCGTTCGTCGAGTTCCGCGACCTGATCGGCCTTCTCACCGACCCGGATGAAGGACAGCCCTTCCACGTGGTCGTGCCGTCCGTGCCCGGGTTCGCGTTCTCGGAGGCACCGGCGTCGGGATTCGGTGTCGAGCGGGTGGCCCGCATGTGGGCGTCGCTGATGGACCGGCTCGGCTACGACCGCTACGGCACCCAGGGCGGCGACCTCGGCGCGTACGTGGCTCCCGAGGTGGCCAAGGTCGCGCCCGAGCACGTGGTCGGCGTGCACATCGACGGCGGGTTCGGCTTCCCGACGGCGGCCGACGTGCCGGGCATGGACGAGGCCGAACGGGCGGAGTGGGCCCAGATGCAGCAGTGGATGAGCGGCGGCGTCGACCATCACGCGCTGCTGCGGGCGGCTCCGCAGACCATGGCGTACTCCTGGAACGACTCTCCGGTGGGGCTCCTGGCCTGGCTGACCCACAAGTTCAAGGAGTTCGCGTTCATGGCCGAGACCCCCGACCAGGTCATCGACCGGGACCTGATGCTCACCAACGCGAGCGTCTACTGGTTCACCGGCACGGCGGGGTCGTCGTCCTGGCCGATGTACGAGCGCCTCACGCTGGCCGCCGACGGCGGTTTCGCCTGGCCGAAGGGACAGAGGCAGGTCCCCTCCGGCGTGTACGGCGGCGGCTCGCCGCTGATGCGTCGCCTCGCCGAGCGGGACAACACGATCGTGCACTGGCCGGAGGGGAACCCGGGCAACCATTTCGTGGCGATGGAGCAGCCGCGGGCGCACGCGGCCGACATCCGGGCGTTCTTCGGGAAGCTAGCCCTTGGCCAGTGACCGGGCGACGACCATGCGCTGGATCTGGTTCGTGCCCTCGACGATCTGGAGCACCTTGGCCTCGCGCATGTAGCGCTCGACCGGGTGGTCGGCGACGTAGCCGTAGCCGCCGAGGACCTGGACCGCGTCGGTGGTCACCTTCATCGCGACGTCGGTGGCGAACAGCTTGGCCTTGGCGGCCTCCACGGAGTAAGGCCGGCCGTGGTCGCGCAGCCGGGCCGCCGACAGGGTCAGCGCGCGGGCGGCGGACACCTGGGTGGCCATGTCGGCGAGCATGAACCCGAGCCCCTGGAACTCGATGATCGGCGACCCGAACTGCTCGCGCTCGCGGGCGTAGCCGGCCGCGTAGTCGAGCGCCGCCTGGGCCAGCCCGACGGCGCAGGCGGCGATGCCGAGACGGCCGGAGTCCAGCGCCCGCAGGGCGATGCCGAAGCCGGTGCCCTCGTCGCCGACCAGCCGGTCGGCGGGCACCCGGACACCGTCGAACGCGATCTGCGAGATCGGAGAGGCGTGCAGGCCCATCGTGCGCTCCGGCGCCTGCGGCACGATGCCCGGCGTGTTGGCGTCGACCAGCAGGCAGGAGATGCCGCCGGCGCCGGGGCCGCCGGTGCGTGCGAACACGTTGAAGAAGTCGGCGTCGTGCGCGTGGGTGATCCACGCCTTGGTGCCGTCGACCACGTACGCGTCGCCGTCCCGGACCGCCTTCGTGGTCAGCGAGGCCGCGTCGGAGCCGCCCTGGGGCTCGGACAGGCAGTAGGCGCCGAGCAGCTCGCCGCCGAGCATGTCGGGCAGCAGCTTGCGAAGCTGCTCGCTGCCGGAGCTGGCCACCGGGTAGCAGGACAGGGTGTGCACGCTGACCGCCTCGGCGGCGACCAGCCAGCGCGACGCGAGGATCTCCAGGACCTGGAGGTAGACCTCGTACGGCTGCCCGCCGCCACCGACCTCCTCCGGGTAGGGCAGGCCGAGCAGCCCGGCCCGGCCCAGCGTGCGGATCAGCTCGCGCGGGAACTCCCGGCGCGCCTCGTATTCCGCGGCCCGGGGCGCGAGCTCGCGGTCGCCGATCTCGGTGGCGAGGTCGAGGAGATCTCCGGCTTCCTCTGTGGGCAGGATGCGGTCGGTCATAGTTCGGCCAACTCCGTGGGTGTGGTGTTGAAGACGTCTACGCCCCGGTCGGTGCAGACGACGATGTCTTCGATGCGGGCGCCGTGCCGGCCCGCGAGGTAGATGCCCGGCTCGATCGAGAACGCCATGCCGGGTTCGAGGGGCCGGTCGTTGCCGGCCACGATGTAGGGCTCCTCGTGCGTGTCGAGGCCGATCCCGTGCCCGGTGCGGTGCAGGAACGCGGGCCCGTAGCCGGCGTCGGCGATCACGTCGCGGGCCGCGGCGTCGACCTGCGCGCAGGTGATGCCGGGACGCACGGCGTCGACCGCGGCGCGCTGGGCGGCATGCAGCACCGCGTACCAGTCAGCCGCGTCCGCAGGAGGTGCACCGACCACGTAGGTGCGGGTCGAGTCGGAGCAGTAGCCGGACGGCATCATCCCGCCGATGTCGACGACCACGAGCTCGCCGGCCCGGATCACCCGGTCGGCGGTGGCGTGGTGCGGGCTCGCGCCGTTGGGCCCGGACGCGACGATCACGAAGTCGACGCTGGTGTGCCCGGACTCGATGATCGCCTCGGCGATGTCGGCACCGACCTGGCGCTCGGTGCGGCCCGGCAGCAGCCAATCGGCCATCCGGGCGTGCACGGCGTCGATCGCGGCGCCCGCTTCGCGCAGTGCCCCGACCTCGGCGGGCGACTTGCGCATCCGCAGCTCGTCGAGGATCTCGCCGGCCAGGCGCTGCTCGGTCCTCGGAAGCGCTTGGCGGAGCCCGAGCACCTGGGCGGCCCACATGCGGTCGCTGAGGGCCAGGACGCTGGGCGGTCCGTCGAGCGCGTTCACGACCAGGGGGTACGGGTCGTCGCCGTCCTGATGATCAACGATCTTGAGGCCGTGCGTGGCGACCTCGGCCGCGGGCCGCTCCAGGGTCGGCACTACGAGGGTCGGCTCGCCCCGGGCCGGCAGCACCAGGCAGGTCAGGCGTTCCTGGGCGTGCGCGTCGTAGCCGGTCAGGTAGCGCAGGTCGGAGCCCGGCGTGACGAGCAGCGCGTCGAGGCCGACCGCCGCCGTCGCACGCTGGGCGGCCACGAGCCGCTCGGGTGGGTAGAGCTCCGCATTGAGCACACCCCAAGCTTAACGGTCGTTCGGGCCGAGTCCCGCCCGGTTGAGTCCGCGCGCCGCGGCCCGGGCGCGTCCGACAAGTGACAGCACGTCCGTGCTGTCCACCCACTGGTCGACGGCGCCCGTCATTGGTCGCTCGGGTTCGAGTGCTCTGGCGAACCGGGCCGCGCCCAGGACCATGATCGGCCGGTCGTGGAACGGCCTCGGGGTGGGGTCCTCGGCGGTGCCGAAGACCTCGTTGGTGCGCTCCCCCGCCCTGGTCGCCGCTTCGAGGAGGTGGTGCTCGCGCTGGCGCCAATCGTCTGCCCGCACGGCCTTGCGCAGCGCCTCGTGCGGAGCCGTGCTGATCTTGGCGACAGCGGTGCCGAGCCATTTGCTGTACGGCGGGTAGCGGCGCTCCAGCAGCAGGAACAGCCGCATCAGGTCGCGGGCCAGCCGGGCGGCGACGATCCGGCTGCCGAGGTCGTCTCCGAGCTCGCCGCACCGGCCGACGAAGGGCTCCTCCTGGTCGATCCTCATCCACTGGGCGGCCACGACATAGCGCCACACGTCGTCCGGGTACCAGCGCAGTGCCTCCCGGGCGGCGGTGAGGCCGCCGAGGTCGTCGCGGAAGACCGCGCCGCCGGTGAACTCGGCCAGCCGCTGGGTCGGCAGCGCGAGCCAGTCGTCGGTGGTCGGGTTCGCCGGGTCGGGCAAGGCCAGGCTGGCGGTGAGGTAGTCGTCGAGGGCGTCGACCGTGACGCCGATCTGCTCGCCGTGGTCCCTGGTGGGGATGCCGTGGAAGGTCTCGGGGAGCACGATTCCTGCCCTGGCCGCTGCCGCGGTGGCGCGGTCCCGGACGAACACCTGGAGCCGGGGACCCCAGTCGTGGTCCATGGACCGTGCGGTGTCGAAGCCGAGGACGTCGGAGCCGCTGTCGACCCGGCCGGCCGCGTGCGGGACGGCTCCTAGAGCCGGCGCCACCACCTCGTCGTACAGCCGGCGGCTGACCGCCAGGCCCGGCGTGAACTCCACGTCCGCCCTCCCGGCGATAGGGTTGGTTGATGGCCCAGCCCGAGATCGTGTCCCGCGAGCAGTGGCAGACCGCTCGCGACGCCCTGCTGGTCAAGGAGAAAGAGGCTACCCACGCTTTGGACGCTCTCGCCGCCCAACGGCGGCGGCTGCCGATGGTGCGGATGCCGGGTTCCTACGCTTTGGCTGGTCCCGAGGGACCGGTCGACCTGCGGGACCTGTTCGAGGGCCGCTCTCAGCTTGTCGTCTACCAGTTCATGGACAACGGGCCCGACGACATCTGCTCGGGCTGCGCCAGCTTCACCGACAACGTCGGCCGCCTTGAACACCTGCACGCACGCGGCGTCTCGTACGCGGTGGTCTCGAACATGCCGTTGCCGCAGCTTCTTGACGTGCGGCACCGGATGGAGTGGACGGTGCCGGTGTACTCGTCGCGCGGCACCACCTTCAGCACCGACATCGGCGCCGGGGGCGGCTTCGCGTTGGCCGCGTTCGTCAGCGACGGCGTCGACGTGTTCCAGACCTACCTGACCAGCGGCCGCGGCGTCGACCGGCTCAGGTTCGACTTCAACCTCCTCGACCTGACCGCGTACGGGCGGCAGGAGAACTGGGAGGACTCACCGCTGGGCTGGCCGCAGACGGAGCCGTACAGCTGGTGGCGCCTGCACGACGAGTACTGAGTGTTCACCGTCCGCCCGGCGACTGCCGACCACCTCGACGGTCTCGTCGCGCTGCTCGGCCAGCGGGAGTTCTTCACCGTCCACCTCTCCCGGTCGCCCAACGACGGGGTTCTGCTCGTCGGTCTGCTCGACGGCCAGCCGGTCGGTGACGTGTGGGTGTCGTTCTCCCCCGCGCCCGAGGCCGAGGTCAACCAGCACCTGTCCGGCCTGCCGATGCTGGTCCACCTCGAGGTGGTCTCGGTGCTGCGCGGCCGGGGCTACGGCACGGCGCTCATCCGCGCGGCCGAGGACCTGGTGCGCTCGCGCGGCCATTCGCGGGTCGTCCTCGGCGTCGGAGTGACGAACCCCGACGCCCGACGTCTCTACGAACGGCTCGGGTACGTGGAATGGCCGCACGGTCACATCGCCACGGGCTACCACGCGATCGGCGACGACGGCGTACGCCGCTGGTTCCCGGAGACGATCACGATGCTGGTCAAGGCACTCACGGCTGGAAGCGGTAACCCATCCCCGGTTCGGTGAGCAGGTGCCTAGGGTGGCCGGGGTCGGCCTCCAACTTGCGGCGTAGCTGCGCCATGTACTGGCGGAGGTAGTTGGTCTCCGTCTGGTACTGCGGCCCCCACACGTCCTGCAGCAACTGCCGCTGGCTGACGAGCTTGCCCGGGTTGCGCAACAGGATCTCGAGCAGGTGCCACTCGGTCGGGGTGAGCCTGACCTCGGCGGTGCCCTCGGGTGGCTCCACCGTGCGCGCCGACAGGTCCACGTTGAACCCGCCGACCTTGACGACCGGCGTGGCGTCGGAGGTGGCACCCATGCGTCTCGTGACCGCGCGGATGCGGGCGAGTAGCTCGTCGACGCCGAACGGCTTGGTCACGTAGTCGTCGGCGCCGGCATCCAGGGCTGCGACCTTGTCGGCGCTGTCCGCGCGTCCCGACAGGACGATGATCGGGACGGTGGTCCAGCCCCGCAGGCCGCGGATGACCTCTGTTCCCTCGATGTCGGGCAGGCCCAGGTCCAGGACGACCAGATCCGGCGGCCGTGCTGCCGCCGACTTCAACGCCGTGCCACCGTCCGCGGCGACGTCCACGTCGTAGCCGCGTGCCCGCAGGTTGATCCGCATCGCCCGCAGGATCTGCGGCTCGTCATCGACCACCAGAATCCTGGTCACCGCCCACCACCCCGCGACGGCGGTGTGTCGTCGCCGTCGCGCTCGTTCGCCCGCACCTGGTCCCTACCACCTTCAGTTGCGCCCGTCCCCGGGCTTTCTGTCTTGCTGGTCGCTTCGTCGCCCGGCGGGCCGGAACCCTCACCGTGGCGCATGCCCCGGCTTCGGCGGGGACGATCGCGACCGCTCACGTGACTCTCGCCCGTACCGACTCCGTCGTGATCGCCCACGGTTCCCTCACCACCCTCGAAGCGGCTCCGGTCAGCATCACCGCCGTCGCCCGCATCGTGCTCGGCGCCGGCGCTGCCCGCCGTGGGGGCGTCGCTGTCTGCGTCCTGACGGCTGCGATCGGCCCGCACCGCGCGGCCCAGCCACGAACGGCGCTCCGCACCATCCTTGCCGGCACGGTCCTTGCCGGCGCCGTGCTTGCCGGCACTGTCCTTGCCCGCGCCGTCCTTGCCGGCGCCGTCCCTGCCGGCACGGTCCTTGTCCGCACCGCGATCGGCGCCGGCGCCAGGCGCCGTGCCTCCGTCCCCGTCCGCTTGACCGTCGGCTCCGCCATCCGGTCCCGCACCGCGCGCCGCGCGAGCGGCAGCGTCGCGCTCAGCCAGTCGCGACGGATGCACCGGCTCAGGGACCAGGCCGCGATCCACCCGGGCGGGCTCGCCGACCGCGAGGTCCGGCGTAGCCACCTCACCGAGCCGCGACGACAACTGCCCGTCCCGGGGCCAGCGCCGCAGCCGCTCGCGGATCGCCTGGTCGGCAAGCTCCGTCGCGCGGGTCTCGGTCGGCTCCACCTCGGCCTCCGTCGAGGGCAGGGCCAGCACCATCGTCAGCCCGCCGCCGGGCGTCGTCTCCGGCACCAGCGAGCCGCCCATCGCCTCCGCCAGCCCGCGGGACAGCGCCAGCCCGAGCCCGACCCCCTCGTGGTTGGTGCGGTCACCGAGCCGCTGGAAGGGCTGGAACACCCGGTCCCTTGCGGAATCGGGAATGCCAGGCCCCCAGTCGATCACTCGCAGCTCGACCTGCCCCGCGTGCTCACTCGCCGTGATCTTCGGCGGCCGGTCGGTCGGCGAGTACCTGATCGCGTTCCCGATCACGTTCACCAGGATCCGCTCCAGCAGCCCCGGGTCCGCGTGCACGAGCGGCAGGTCGTCCGGCATCCGGAGAACCACCGGGCGCGCGGGAACGCCGAGCTCGTCCAGCGCGCGCGGCACCGCCTCCTCCAGACCCAGCGACGCGGCCATCACACCCAGCGCGCCGGCCTGCAGGCGGCTCATGTCGAGCAGGTTCGCCACCAGCCGGCTCAGCTTGTCCAGGGACTCGTCGGCCGTGGCCAGCAGCTCGTCGCGGTCGTCCGGGGAGAACTCCACCTCGTCGCTGCGCAGGCTGGTCACGGCCGCTTTCGCGGACGCCAGCGGCGTACGCAGGTCGTGGCTGACCGCCGCCAGCAACGCGGTGCGCATCCGGTCGGCCTCGGCCAGCGGCAGCGCCTCGGCGGCCTGCTCGGCCAGCCGCTCCTGGCGCAGCGCGACGGCGGCCTGGGCGGCGAACGCCTCGATGATCCGCCGGTCGCTGGCCTCCAGGGTGCTGCCCTTCAACACCAGCGCGAGGTCGTCGCCGATCGGCACGTCGCTCGTACCGTCGGCCGGGGTGCGGCTCGGTTCTGCCCCATCGCTGGCAGCCACCCGCCAGGCGGTCGGGTCACGCCGGCGGTCCGGCACGTCGACCGCGCCGGGCGCACGCTCCAGCAGCGTCACCGAGTCGAGGCCGAACATCTCGCGGAGCTGACGCAGCAGCGCCTCGAGCGGCCGGGCGCCGCGCAGCACGCTACCTGCCACGGTTGCCAGGGTCTGTGCGTCGGCACTCGCTCCCGCCGCCTCCCGGGTCCGCGTGGCGGCGGTGTCGACCACGGCGCTCACCGCTATCGCGACGACGACGAAGACCGCGAGCGCGAGCAGGTTCTCCGTCTCGTTGACCGTGAACCGCCGCAACGGCGGCGTGAAGTAGTAGTTGAGCAGCAGGAAGCCGGCCACGGCGGCCGCGATCGCCGGCCAGCGGCCACCCACCAGCGCCACCACCACGATCGCCAGCAGGAACAGCATCATGTCACTGGCCAGTGACAAGTTGTCGGTGAACGGCACCAGGATCGCGGTCAGCGCCGGCAGCCCGATCAGCGCGACAAGGAAGCCGGCGATCCGCCGGCTCCGCGACAGGGCAGCACCGCCGCGTCGAAATCGCCGCCGGCCGAGGCCGATCTCCTCGTGGGTGACCAGGTGCACGTCGATCGGCCCGGACTGCGCGGTCGTGGTCACCCCGACACCTGCCGAGAAGATCTGCTGCACGCGCCCACGCCGGCTGGCGCCGAGCACGAGCTGGGTGGCGTTGACGCCGCGGGCGAAGTCCAGCAACGCGCGGGAGACGTCGGCGCCGACCACCTGGTGGTACGTGCCGCCGAGGCTCTCCACCAGCAGCCGCTGCCGGGACAGTAGGGCCGGGTCGGCATCGACCAGCCCGTCGCTGCGCGACACGTGCACGGCCAGCAGGTCGGCGCCCTTGCTTCGGGCGGCGATCCGCGCAGCGCGGCGGATCAGCGTGTCACCCTCGCGCCCACCGGTCACGGCGACGACGACCCGCTCGCGCGTCTCCCAGGTGGTGCCGATGCCGTGTTCCTCGCGGTACCGGTCGAGCTGCTCGTCGACCTTGTCCGCCAACCAGAGCAAGGCCAGTTCCCGCAGCGCGGTCAGATTGCCGACCCGGAAGTAGTTGCCCAGCGCCGCGTCGATCTTCTCCGGCGGGTACACGTTGCCGTGCACCATCCGCCGCCGCAGCGCCTCGGGCGTCATGTCGACGAGCTCGACCTGATCAGCGCCGCGTACAACGCTGTCCGGAACTGTTTCTCGTTGCACCACCCCGGTGATCTGCTCGACCACGTCGTTGAGTGACTCCAGGTGCTGGATGTTGACCGTGGAGAGCACGGTGATCCCGGCGTCCAGGAGCTCCTGAATGTCCTGCCAGCGCTTCTCGTTGCGCGAGCCCGGGACGTTGGTGTGGGCAAGCTCGTCGACGACGGCGACCTGGGGGTTGCGGCGCAGGATGGCGTCGACGTCCATCTCGGTGAACCGGGCGCCGCGATAGCTCATCTCCCGGCGGGGCGTGATCTCGAGATCATCGAGCATCTCAGCGGTATGCGGCCGCCCGTGCGTCTCGAGGAACCCGATCACCAGATCGGTGCCCCGCCCGGCCCGCCGCTGAGCCTCTTCGAGCATGGCAAAGGTCTTCCCGACACCGGGCGCGGCGCCGAGATAGATCCGCAACTGTCCACGAGCCATCGCGTTCAATACTCGCGCGTCATCGGGGTGCCCCGGGCCGATCTTGACACGATTTCTACGCCCTTATGCGTCACCCAACGCGAACCGTGCCACCGTGCGCCACGCGTCCGGTTCCGGAGCGCCGACCATCAGCAGCACCTCGCGCGGCGCCGCCCGCAACGGCAACCGCGCCGCCACCGCGTCGGCCGCGGCGGTCAGGTCCGCGGGCGGCACGTCGTGCCCAACGGTCAGATGGGGTACGACGTCGGCGAACTCGCCCCGGTACGGCGGGTAGTCGGGAAACCGCGCCCACAGCGCGGCGGTGAGCGCCCGGAACGGCTGGTCGGGCGAAGGCGCGAGCCAGACGACCTGCTCACCGAACCAACGGACCTGCGCGAACTCGATCTCGAACCGCGGCATGCCGGCCACCGTCTCCCGCACGGCGTCCAACAGTTCGTCGGTCACCGCCTCGGGCGGAACGAACGGATAGAGCACGGTCACGTGCGCCGGCACTCCCCACCGCGCGGCCTGGTCGAACCTGGCGCGGTGCACGCCTACGACGTCCTCGGCCTCGGGCACCGGAACGATCAACGCGGTCTCGATCGCTTGCACGCCGCCAGTGTCGATGCCCCCGCCCCGAAGATCAAGAACCGCCCGCCCACGACCTGACGCAGCACACACCCCCTAAAGCGTCCTAGGATGTTTCTTGCGGCCCCATCCCGAGCGACCACGTGCGCGCCACCGCGCCGGTGGCGGCCTCGTCGGCCAGCCGCGCGCGGCCGTCTGCCAAGGGATGGCGCAGGGTCGCATTTCGGCCATAGGGAGGTAATGATGAGCGTCGTGGGCGCAGTCGCTCCTCCGTTCGCGTTCGCGTTGGCTGACCTGGCGAGTTCGTCTCCGCGCCGGTCGGCTTCTCTCCTCCTCAAGATGATCGACGCTGACGGCGCCCTCGCCGTGGTGCAGGACGCCGACTCCGGTGAGTTCTCGAGACCACCCGCGTTGCAGTTCTCCTTGGGCAGTGACGTCCTCTGCCTGTCAGGGGACGGAGCTTCCGCCCTGCTCATGAGCCCGACCGGAAGCGTCTGTCGGATCGGTCGGCACGATTTCGCGAGCGGTCGTGAGCAGTGGGTATCGGTGCCGTCCTCCACCTGGGTCCCGCGCGCCGCGGCGATGGTCGATCCCGGGATGGCCGCGGTGCTGGCGGAGACCTGGGACGCCTCGGACCCCGAGGATGCCGACGGCGCCGCGGTGATCACGATGGTGAACCTCGAGACCGGCCATTGCGAGGCCATCTATTCCGCCCCGGGTTGGCCCGCGGCGGAAAGCACGGTCACGGTCTCTCCCGACGCGCTGTACATAGCGGCCACCTACGCGGCGCTACCCGATGATCCCGACGAGGTCTACTCGCACACGATCGTGGTGGATCTACGAGGACGACTTCTGCGGCACCTCCGCGGTGCGCAGATAGTCCCGCAGGGCAACACCGGTTGGCTGAACAGGTCGCACGTGGCTTGTGAGCTCTCTACCGCAGACGGCATGCCGGAGCCCGAACTGGCCGCGATCGACGTCTTCTCCGGGAGGCGCCGCCCATTGCGCTCATCATGGCGGCGCCCGATAGCCCGGATCGGCGACCGGTTCCTGTTCGAGCCGACTCAGCCAACAGGCACAGGCCCTCGCCTCGAGACGGTCGCGTTGCGGGGTGAGGACTGGACGCCCTTCCTCACCGTTGAAGAGCCCAGCCTGATCATGCACGTCGACGTCGCAGCGGTGAACCGGTAGCGGCCCGTCCGCGTGACCCTCGTTCCGACAGGACGACAGTCGGATGCCCCCGATCAGCGCCGCCGCCCGCCGACCGAGCTGCTCGCCGCCAGGGCCGCCTCGACCCAGGCCACCGCAGCGGTCTGGCAGTGACTGGGGCGGCCCGGTGTCAACCGTCCAGCAGTCAGTGCTCGGCTTCGCGGACCTCGCCCTGCCTGATCCGCTCAGTCAGCCACGGGCCGCCCCCCACCCGAGGAGCGCGGCGATGCCCAGCGCGCTCCGCGGCGCGTAGGCGCAGCGCCACAACCCGCCGTGTGCCGCGAACTCCGCCTCCTCGTGCCAGACCTCGGCCGCGGGCTGCGGTGGGTTGCGTAGGTCGTGGACCAGGAGCGCCGCCATCAGCGTGTTGCTCGTCGCCGGTTCGAAGACCTCGACGCCGAAGCGGTGCGCGCCCGCGTAGGCCGCCGCCAGCGCCCGGTTCTTGACCACTGACCGGGTGCGGGTCGGTGGTGCCACGTTCATGCTGACCGTGACGCCCTCGGAGCGGGCCACTGTCGCCCGCCAGCGGTGGATGCGCTTCGCGAGGGCGTAGTTGGGACCCTGCTGCGCCACCAACGCGTCGCAGATGCCCGGGTCGTCGCCCGGCGCGTAGTTGCGCCGCAGCATCCGACCCCCCGACAACAGCCGCAGTGGCCGGCGTAGTCGCCCCACACCGGCCGGCGACCCGTAGGCGCGTTCGCTGTGTGCCACCGCGTCGCCCGGCACCGCGAACACGTCCGTCGGGGTCGCCAGGAACGCCAGCGCCGTGTCGGGGCGGGACTGCCTCAGGTGGCCGGTCAGGGCGTCGACCGCGGTGCTCAGCCGCACGTTGATCGCACCGTCGGCGTAGACGTAGTTGCCCAGCACCAACCGGCCGTCGAAGCCGTCGAGCCACTCCGCGATCGACCCGATGCCGTGCAGCAGGTCGGCACCGGCCCGCTGGGCGAGGTCGCCGTCGCCCTTGACCGCCGGGACGTGCAGGCGCCCGCCGTAACGGTCCGCGGTCTCGATCAGCCGCGACCACAGCGCGGGCCGCGCCAGGTCGACACCGACGACCGGGTTGCCCCAGCGCAGCAGGGACGGCACCGGTCCCATCTCGGCGCCGGCGCCGAGCGCGACGACCGTCGTGCCTCCGAGGTCGAGCCAGTCCGGGTTGGCCTGCACCGTGCGGATGGCCTCCGCGCACGACGGCTCGATGATGCCGGCCGCCAGCCAGGCGTCGAGCCGGCGCTTGATGCCGTCGCCGCGTAGTCGCTCCCCCCGGTAGGGCAGCGTCAGCTCCTTGTCGACCCGCCCCTGCCCACCGACCGTCGCGGTCGAGAGCGGCTCGACCGGCCCCGTGAACGCCGCCGCCAACGGCTCGACGGTGCCCTCGGCCGTGCGGAACCGCATGCGCTCGTGGACCGAGGCGAGCCCGCCGGCGGCGATCTGCCGGGCCGCCTCGCCGCTGCCGAGACCCGCCTCGACCAGCCGGCGGAAATGCATCAGGTAGCCGCGCCGCCAGTCGGTCTCGCGCTGCGCCGCCGCCGCGCCGATCGGGTCGACGGCGCGCAGCGCGTCACCGACCACCGCCCGCCCCAGCGACGAGGTCAGGCCGGTGCCGCTGGCGGTGGGCGGGAAGATCACGCCGCTCGGTTCAGTCACGGGCACATCATCGCGCGACCCACCGACACTCGCACCGTCCACGTCCCGCGCTCGGGCTACCGCCACGTTACGAATCGATATAGCAACCCACCGTTTACCGGGAAACCGTGGCCTGGCTTGAAAAACGCCGCTACCGCCACCCGAGAGCCGTCGGTACGTTCGATCCGGCGGCGCAATCGCAACGACGGGCAGCGGCGGGCTCGCGAACCAACTTTCCGACGGGTGACGGTCTGCGAACAATCCCGTCCTCACGGCGACTCCTCTGGATCAGCCTCCAGAGGCGCGCCCGACTCAGCACCATCCTGACAACGCCTTGATGGAGGTCGCCCAGGTCAGACCGGCTCAACCTTCGCGAAGCCAAGCGCGCAGCCGAGCGCGCAGCCATGAAGAACGCCGTGCACTGACCGGATTGCGCCAGGAGGCCGCTCGCCCGCTACCTCCGACGACACGAGAGACATGCCTTCCGCGGGGCATCGTGTCGAGCGGGCGAGCCGGCCACGACGAAAGGAGGTGAGGTGCGGTGGGCGGTCCGCCGCCTGAGCGGACCGCCCACCGCGCGAGAGACGAGCTCAGACCACCGTGCAGGACGAACCGCCCACCGTGAAGGTGGTGGGCTCGCTGGTTCCACCGGTGTGTGTGCCGTTGAAGCCGATCGTCGTGGAGCCGCCCGGCGCCAGCGTCGAGTTCCACGACAGCGGGGTCGCGGTCACCGCCTGGCCGGACTGCGACCACGTCGCCGACCAACCCGGAGGCGTGATCGCCTGGCCGCTCGGCAGCGAGAACGCGAGTGTCCAACCCGAGAGCGAGGAGGTACCCGTATTCGTCAGTACGAGACCCGCCGTGAAGCCGGGTGATCCGCCCCAGGGGCTGATCGTGTACGCGACCCGGCACGACGACGGGCCTGGGCCGCCACCGCCGGCCGTCGTCGTCACCGAGGCGACCGACGACAGGGACGACACGTTGCCGGCGGCGTCTCGGGCACGCACCTGGTAGCGGTACGTGGTCGAGGCGGCCAGGCCACTGTCCACGAAGGACGCCGAAGACGGCGTGCCGACCACCGCGAACGAGCCGCCGCTCGCTCCCGTCGCCCGCAGCACGTCATAGCCCGCGACACCGACCGCATCCGAGGAGGCAGTCCATGACAACGAGAGACCGGACGAGGTCACCCCCGAGGCGGCCGGTGTGCCCGGCGTGGTTGGTGGCGTGGTGTCCGGGGCAGGCCCGGATCCGTCGTCGAGGGCGTCATGGATGGCGGTGTACGCCGGCTTCGTCGAGTAGTTCGCGTCCCACGGCAGGGCCGCGCCCTCACCGGAGAAGACGTCCGGCACCCACGAGTACTTGTCCGTGAAGCCCCAGATCGTGACGCCCGCGCACGCGGTCACGGCCAGGCACCCCTGCACCACGTTGCGGTAGTAGGTGGCCTGGGTGGCGTCCTTGGTGCTGTCCCGAGGCATCTGCATACGTATGTCGAGCTCGGTGATCCGGACCTGCACACCGAGCGCGGCGAACCGATCCAGGTTCTCGCGGAACTGCGACGGGAACCCGTACTGGATAGCGAGGTGACCCTGGAAACCCACACAGTCCACCGGCACGCCGTCGGCGCGTAGCTGGCGCACCAGGTTGTACATCGCGGTGCTCTTGGCGTTGATGCCCTCGACGTTGTAGTCGTTGATGCACAGCCGGGCGTTGCTGTCGGCTGCGCGGGCGTAGCGGAACGCGTCGGCGATGTACGACGAGCCGAGGGTGTTGTACCAGAAGCTGCTGCGCAGGTTGCCGTTCTCCTCGAACACCTCGTTGACGACGTCCCACGAGACGAGGGAGGCGTTGTTGGCGTAACGGCCGACCACGGTCGCGATGTGGTCCTGCATCGCGGTCCGCATCGCGCTGGCCGACAGGCCCTGCACCCAGCCGGGCGTCTGGCTGTGCCAGACCAGCGTGTGCCCGTGCACCTGCTGGTTGTTGGCGGTCGCGAAAGCGACCACCTGGTCGGCGCCGGAGAACGTGTAGTTGCCGTCCGAGGGCTCGGTCGACTCCCACTTCATCGCGTTCTCGGCGGTGACCTGGTTGAACTCCGACGCGGCGACAGATCGGTACGCGGCCTCGTTGGCGAGCGGGCTGGTGCCGGCGGCGTAGCCGATGAACTTGCCGCGCGCGGCGGCGTGCACGCGCAGCGGCGCGTCGGCCGCGGCGGGCGGCGCGGCGACGATCGGCGCGACGACCAGCGGGACCGCGAGCGCCGCGACGACGGCAAGCACGGCCGTCCGCTCCGGGCGGGCGCCCCGGGCAGGAATGATCATGGGGATGGTTCCTCCTCACGAGAGGTATGGGCGACAGCGCGCCACGGACGACCGCCGGGTCCCGTTCGCGCCGTGCCCGCCCGGAGGACACCAACCCGCCACGGACGCCCATCCGTAGAGCAACGTGAATGGAAGCGCTCCCATCCTGGGTCGCGGAACAGGGCTCCGTCAACACCTTTCGATATTTTGCTGTGATCCTGATTAACCGATAAAAGTCCATGCTCGGGGTGACTTATGGCAAAATGACCAGCTACGGTTTACGGGATGTTCAGGGTCGAGGCACCCCCGGCACTCCTGACCCCACGTGTCGGCGCCGCCGCACAGGGGTTCGCGCGCAGCCGGCCTCGCGCTCTGGCCGCCTACGCCGTCGGTGTCGTGCTGCTCGGCCTGCTCGGCCTCGCGTTGTCCGCGTTCGCCGGCGAGCTCTCCGACGGGTTCGGACATCCCGAGTTCTGGTTGATGGCCGGGCTCGCGCTGGTGGCCGACGCCCGGGCGTTCATCGCGCTCGGCCGCCACGGCAAGCCGGTGATGATCTGCCCCTCCCTGTGCTTCACCTTCGCGATCCTGCTCTGCTGGGGGCTGGGACCGGCGATCCTCGTGCAAGCGGCGGCGGCCGGGGTGGTCGCCTGGCGGATGCGCTACCCGGCCGGTCGCGCCGCGGTCATGGCCGGGCAGTTCGCCGTGGCGACAGCCGCCGCGTTCGGGGTGCTCGTGATCGGGCGCCCGGACCCCTTCAACTCGATCGGCACCGTCGACGCCGTGCGCGACGCCGTGTCCGTCATCGCTGCCGCCGCGGTCTGGCTGATCGCTTACCAGCTCCTGCGGACCGCCGCCGGGCTCGCCTCCCGGGGCCGCACCGGCGTGCAGATGCTCCGCCCGGCGCCGGCGTACGAGCTGCTCTCCATCGCCGCGTTGTTGCTGCTGAGCCCGCTGCTGGCCGTGGCCGCACACGTCAGCGCCGCGTTCGTGCCGCTCGTGTTCGTCCCGCTCTACGCGTTCGAGCGGATGGCCCGGCTGTCCGCCGAGCGCGACCTGACGGCCCGCCGCGACCCGCTGACCGACCTGGCGAACCGCACCGGGCTGCGGGCCGCGTTCGGCCGGCTCCGCCGGGAAGGCCGCGACCCGGCGCAGGAGCCGCCCCTGGCGATGCTGCTGCTGGATCTCAACCGCTTCAAGTACGTCAACGACGCGCTCGGCCACGAGGTCGGCGACCGGCTGTTGATCGCCGTCGGCCACCGGCTGCTGGCCGCGCTGCCGACGGGCGCCACCGCCGCCCGCCTCGGCGGTGACGAGTTCGCGGTCGTCGCACCGGTGAGCACCGAGACCGAGGCCCGCCGCCTCGCCGAGAAGGTCACCGAGGCGATGGCGACGCCCGTCATCCTCGACGGCCTCCAGGTCGACATCACCGGCTCGATCGGCATCGCGATGGCACCGCGGGACGGCACAGACTTCGCGACCGTGATGCGACACGCCGACGTCGCCATGTACCTCGCCAAGCAGCGCGGTTGGCCCATCCAGGCCTACCGGGCCGAGGACGACCACAACTCCCCCGAGCGCCTCGCCCTGCTCACCGACTTCCGGCGCGCGCTGGACAGCGGCGAGGACGCGGTCGCGCTGCACTACCAGCCACAGATCGACCTGGCCACCGGCAAGGTCGTGGGCTTCGAGGCGCTGCTGCGCTGGAAGCACCCGAGCCAGGGCGCGATCCCGCCCGCCGACCTGCTCCGGATCGCCGAGCACACGCCGGTCATGGGCATGATCACGCAGCGGGTGATCGACGAGGTCGTCGCCCAGCAGGCCCGCTGGCTGGCCGCCGGCGTCTCGTTGCGCACCTCCCTCAACGTCAGCATCCGCGACCTGCACGGCGACGAGATCATCACCCAGCTCACCGAGCGGCTCGCCGAGCACAAGGTGCCACCGGAGCTGATCCAGGTGGAGATCACCGAGAGCGCGCTGACGGCGGACCTGGCCCAACTGCGCGACACCATCGAGAAGCTCGCCGCCGCCGGGGTCGCCATCTCGCTCGACGACTTCGGCACGGGATACTCGTCCCTGCAGCACCTCCGCCGCCTGCCGCTGCGCGAGATCAAGATCGACCGGTCGTTTGTCGCCGGCATCGCGCACAACGCCGACGACGCCGTCATCGTGCGGTCGACCGTCGATCTGGCCCGCGCGCTCGGCCTGCGGGTCGTCGGCGAGGGCGTCGAGAACCGCTACACGGCCCGCCTCCTCACCGAGGCCGGCTGCGACCTGGCCCAGGGTTACCTGTACGCGCCGGCCATGCCGGGCGACTCGGTCGTCGCCTGGCTCGGCCGCCACACGACCCACGCCTGACCAACCCGAGGTTCCGCAGCGGGCGCGGCCCCGGTGCCCGACAGTCCCCGGCGACCTGCGCGATCGGCCCGCGAACTGCCTGGGCCGACGGCCGCGGCCACCCGCAACCACCGCTCTCGCCTCAGAGCGACCCGCAACGCGCCGGCCGAAAGGCCGGCCACCATCTCGAATCGCCGCCACCCAGGTTGGCGGTCGGGCGGACTGGGCGGGTGGGGTCGGGGATCCTGTCCCGCGCGCACTTTCGCAGCGACACAAGACCGCCGACCCACGCGCGCAGACAGCCTGACCGCGAACTCCCGCGCGGCGGAACACCCCCGCGCACAACAGCCTGACCGCGAACTCCCGCGCCGGAACACCCCCGCGTTGACCTTCGCCGCGTATGGTCGGCCAATGACGCCCGCCGACGCCATGGGTCATGCGGTTGCCGCTGTCGCCGCCGGCCTTCGTAAGGATCGGGAGGGGCTCGGCGTTCTGTTGAACATGACTCCCGATGACGCCGTCGATGTCGCCGGTGGGATGGTCGATCTGGTCGGGACGCTCGCGCGCATCGTCGGCGATCGCGAGGACCGCACCCCGACCGAGGCGATCACCGCCGCCGCCGCAGGCCGCTCCGATCTGGTCCAGAAGATGGCGTCGTTCGCGATCGGCGTGATCAACTCCGACCCCACACGGTCCACCACGGTCGACGCCAGCGACGTCATCGTCGGCCTGGGCGCGCTGGCCGGAAGGCTGGCCGAACAGGTGGCCGAGTACGAGGGCGAGTCCCCGCTGGAGCTCCTGGGCAGGATCGGCACCGGAGTCGCCGAGCTCGAGGCGTTCGAGCCACCGGAATAGGGCGAAAGCGCGGCTGACCTGCGCAGACCCTCCGGCGTGGCGTGACCTCCGCGACCGAAGGGCCAGGAAGGCTCGACATCGCGACTGGGGCGAAACCTCGTACGCAGCCATTGATATCGATCTCACACCGAGTTAACGTGCGTTCACTTGCCGTTACTCGGCGGTAACTCGTGCACCTTTGGGAGGTCGCGTGAGTACTTCCACATCCCCCCGTCGCCGGCTGGTCACCCTGCTAGCCGCAGCCACGCTGACAGTCGGCACGGTCACCGCGGTCAGCGGACCCGCCCAGGCCGACCCCGGACCCCCGCCCGGCTCCATGGCCAGCATGGGCGACTCGATCACCCGGGGCTTCAACGCCTGTGGCTTCTACTTCGACTGCACCTCGCGGTCGTTCAGCACCGGAAGCGAGTCCGGCGTCAACAGCCACTACCTGCGGATCCGCGCGAAGAACAGCGCGATCAACGGGAAGAACTACAACCAGGCCGCGTCGGGCGCCAAGGCCGACGACATGCCCGGCCAGGCCACCGCGACCGTCGGCCGCAACCCCGCGTACGTCACGATCCTCATCGGCGCCAACGACGCCTGCACCAGCTCCGAGAGCTCGATGACCGCCGTCAGCACCTTCCGCGGCCACATCGACACGGCCCTCGCCACCCTCAAGAGCGGCCTGCCGAACGCGCGGGTCGCCGTGATCAGCATCCCGGACATCAAGCGGCTCTGGGAGGTCGGCCGGACGAGCGGCACCGCCCGCACCGCGTGGTCGCTGTTCGGCATCTGCAAGTCGATGCTGGCCAACCCGACCTCGACCGCCGCGGCCGACACCCAACGACGCGATCGGGTACGCCAGCGCGTCGTCGACTTCAACACGCAGCTCGCCCAGGCCTGCGCCGCCTACGGGCCGAACTGCGACTTCGACGGCAACGCGGTCTTCAACTACCCGTTCGCCTTCAGCCAGGTCTCCGGCTGGGACTACTTCCACCCCAACACCGCAGGCCAGGCGGCCCTCGCCCAGGTGAGCTACGCCGCCGGCTTCAACTGGTAGCGCACGTTAACAAGGGCCCCTTATACCGCGGAAAGCGTTAATAAGGGGCCCTTCCTTAACAGCCTAGGCCGGCCGCAGCCACAACGCGCCCAGCGGCGGCACACGCAGCCGGGCCGACACCGGCATCCCGTGCCAGTGCACCTCTTCCGTCGTCACCGCGCCCAGGTTCCCGACACCAGAACCCCCGTAGTCCGCCGCGTCCGTGTTGAGCACCTCGGTCCACGAACCGGCCCGCGGCAACCCGACGCGATAGTTCTCGTGCGGCACGGCCGCGAAGTTCACGACACACACCAGCGGCGACCCGTCCGGCGCCAGCCGGATGAACGCGAGCGTGTTGTTGGCCGCGTCGTCCGACACGATCCAGCGGAACCCGGCCGGCGTCGTGTCCTGCGACCACAGCTCAGGCGAGGACCGGTAGACACCATTGATGTCCCGCACGAGCCGCTGCAGGCCCGACCGCTGCGGATCGTCGGTCAGCCCCCAGTTGAGCCCCCGCTCCTCGTTCCACTCCTCGTCGTCGCCGAGCTCACACCCCATGAACAGCAACTGCTTGCCGGGATGCGCCCACATGAACGCGAGCAGAGCACGGACGTTGGCCAGCCGCTGCCACAGATCGCCGGGCATCTTGGAGAGCAACGACCGCTTCCCGTGTACGACCTCGTCGTGCGAGATGGGCAGCACGTAGTTCTCCGACCACGCGTACACCATGGAGAACGTCACCTGGTTGTGGTGGTACTGGCGGTGGATCGGCTCCTTCGACGCGTACAGCAGCGTGTCGTGCATCCAGCCCATGTTCCACTTGAAGCCGAACCCGAGGCCGCCACCGGAGGTGGGCCAGGTGACGCCCGGATAGGCCGTCGACTCCTCGGCGATCATCACGACGCCGGGGTGGTGCTTGTAGACGGTCGCGTTGGTCTCCTGGAGGAAGCCGATCGCGTCGAGGTTCTCGCGCCCGCCGTACTGGTTGGGCTCCCACTGCCCGTCCTCGCGCGAGTAGTCGAGGTAGAGCATCGAGGCGACCGCGTCGACCCGCAGGCCGTCGATGTGGAACTCGGCGCACCAGTAGAGCGCGTTGGCGACCAGGAAGTTGCGCACCTCGCGGCGCCCGTAGTCGAAGATGTACGTACCCCAGTCGGGGTGTTCTCCCCGCCGCCAGTCGCCGTGCTCGTACAAAGGCGTTCCGTCAAAACGAGCGAGGGCCCACTCGTCGCGCGGGAAGTGCGCCGGCACCCAGTCGAGCAGCACGCCGATCCCCGACTGGTGCAGCCGGTCGACCAGATAGCGGAAGTCGTCGGGCGATCCGAACCGGGCGGTGGGCGCGAAGTAACCGGTGACCTGGTAGCCCCACGAGCCGCCGAACGGGTGCTCCATCACCGGCAGGAACTCGACGTGGGTGAAGCCCAACTCGACCACGTACTCGGTGAGCTGGTCGGCGAGCTCCCGATAGCTGAGGCCGGGCCGCCACGAGCCGAGGTGCACCTCGTAGACGCTCATCGCCTCCTGGTGCGGCTTGGCCGACACCCGGCGGGTCATCCACTCGGCGTCCTTCCAGTCGTACGACGACTCGTCGACGACGGAGGCGGTGCGCGGCGGGATCTCGGTGCGCCGGGCCATCGGGTCGGCCTTCTCGCGCCAGACGCCGTCGCGGCCGAGGATGCGGTACTTGTAGCGGTGGCCGACCTCGGCGTCGGGCACGAAGATCTCCCAGACGCCGCTGCTGCCCATCGAGCGCATCGGGTAGCCGTCGTGCGGACCCCAACCGGCGAAGTCGCCGATCACGCGTACGCCCTGGGCGCTGGGTGCCCAGACGCTGAACGACACACCGCCGTCGCGGGCGTGCGCCCCGAGCGCCTCCCAGAGCTTCTCGTGCCGGCCCTCGTTGATCAGGTGCAGGTCGAGCTCGCCGATCGTCGGCCCGTGCCGGTAGGGGTCGTCGAAGACCCGCCCGTCGGCGTCGACCCGGTAGTCGAGGACCTCGCCGGGCACGACCGCTTCGAAGATCCCTTCCGGGTGTACGCGCGACGCGGGGTGGCGTTCGTCGCCGACGACGATCGCGACCGTGTCGGCACCCCGGCGCAGCGTCCGGATGGTGGTGCTCCCGGCGTGTGGGTGCGCGCCCAGGTAGGCGTGCGGGTCGTGCTCCGCGCCGGAGATCAGCTGGTCGGTCATCTGGTCAGTCCCTACCTCACCCCGCGCCTCCCGGCGCGGTTCCTCGCCCTCACCGACGCGGTCGCACCGAGAGGATGTGGGCCGGCTCGAGGAACGGGTCGAGCCGGACCGCGTTGCGCTGGCCCCAGTCGTACGTGCCCCCGGTGAGCTGGTCGGTCACCACGAACCGTTCGTGCCAGTCCAGCCCGAGCGCCGGCATGTCCAGTGTGGTGTTTCCCCACTGGTCCCCGCTCGAATCGAACGAGCAGATGACCAGAACGGTGTTGTCGGCGCGCGGGTCGCGTTTCGACCAGCACAGCAGCGCCGGGTTGTCGATCTCGTGGAAACGCAGGTTGCGCAGCCAGTGCAGGGCCGGGTTGGCGCGGCGGATCGCGTTGAGCCGGCCCAGGAAACCGGCCAGCGAGCGGCCCGCCGCCTCGGCGCCGGCCCAGTCCCGCGGGCGCAGCTCGAACTTCTCGTTGTCGAGGTACTCCTCCGCGCCGGGACGGGCGACGTGCTCGAACAGCTCGTAGCCGGCGTAGACGCCCCACGAGGGCATCAGCATGCTGGCCAGCACCGCCCGGATCTTGAACATCGGCGGGCCGCCGTGCTGGAGCGTCTCGTGCAGGATGTCCGGCGTGTTCGGCCAGAAGTTCGGCCGCATGTGGTCGGCCGACGCGACGAGCTGCTCGCAGTACTCCCGCATCTCCCAGGCGGAGGTCCGCCAGGTGAAGTAGGTGTAGGACTGGCTGAACCCGACCTTGCCGAGCCCGTTCATCATCGCCGGCCGGGTGAACGCCTCGGCGAGGAACAGCACGTCGGGATCGACGTCCTTGACCTCCGCGATCAGCCAATGCCAGAAGTTGACCGGCTTGGTGTGCGGATTGTCCACGCGGAAGATCTTGACGCCTTGGGCCACCCAGTGCAGGACGACCCGCCGAATCTCCTGGCGGATCCCTTCCGGGTCGTTGTCGAAGTTCAGCGGGTAGATGTCCTGGTACTTCTTCGGCGGGTTCTCGGCGTACGCGATCGTGCCGTCGGCCCGGGTGGTGAACCACTCCGGGTGCTCCTTGACCCACGGGTGGTCCGGAGCGCACTGGAGCGCGAGGTCCATCGCGACCTCGAGGCCGTGCTCGGCGGCCGCCGCGACAAAGGCGCGGAAGTCCTCGAGCGTCCCGAGGTTCGGGTGGATCGCGTCGTGGCCGCCCTCCTCGGCGCCGATCGCCCAGGGCGAGCCGACGTCGCTGTCCTCGGCGACCAGGGCGTTGTTGCGGCCCTTGCGGTTGACCCGGCCGATCGGGTGGATCGGCGGCAGGTACAACACGTCGAAGCCCATCTTCGCCACGCCGGGCAGGCGGTTCTGGGCCGTCGCGAAGGTGCCCTGCTGGCTGTGGCCGTCGCCGACCACGGCGCCCTCGGAGCGCGGGAAGAACTCGTACCAGGCCGAGAACAGGGCCTTCTTGCGATCGACCCAGACGGGGTACGCGTCGCTGCGCGTCACGAGCTCGCGCACCGGATAGCGCCAGAGCAGGTCGAGCAGGCCGAGCGCGGGCGAGACCCGGATGCCCAGGGCCAGGTCCTCCGCGCGCAGGGCCTCCGCCGCCTTGGTCACCCTTGATTTTTGATCATCGGGTACGCCGGTGGCCGCTCGATCGAGCAGCGCGGCTCCCTCGACGAGGTCGTTGGCCAGGTCGGTCACGCCCTGCCCGGCGGCGATCTTCTTCTCGACGGCGTCGCGCCAGCTCAGGTACGGATCGCTGAACGCTTCGACGACGAAGCTGCCCGCGCCGACGGACTGCGGCTCGAAGGTGGCGTGCCACCGGTCGGTGCCGGGGTCGCCCGCGGTCATCCGGGTGAAGGGGCCTTCGGTGCCGTCGTGGTCGCGCCAGACGACGTTGCAGCCGACGGCGTCGTGGCCCTCGCGGTAGACGGTGGCGGAGACGGGGATGATCTCGCCCACGACGGCCTTGGCCGGGTACTTGCCGCCACTCACCGACGGCCCGACCGCGTCGATCGGGATCCGCCCGTCGGCGGGGTCCGGCTCGACCGGAGCCTGCCGCCCGGCCTTCGGCGCCCGCGCCGGATCGGCAGAGGTGGCCTGCTCGGGCTTGGGCGCGGCGGTCGTCTGCGGCGCGTGTACTGGCGCCGGCGCGGGCGCGGCACTGCCCGCAGGCCGCGCGGACTCCGGAGAGGGGGTCGATGTGGGTTTGGCCGCTTCGGCAGCGGCCGGCTGCCCCGGCTTCGGCACTTCCGCCGAAGGCGATGGCGTTGGCTTCGCGGACTCGACGGGGGGCGGTGGCGTTGGCTTCGCCTCATCCGCCGCAGCTGCCGGTGCGGGTTTCGGAGCCTCCGCCACAACGGGCGGCCCTGGCTTCGGCACCTCCGCCGAAGGCGATGACGCCGGCTTCGCGGCCTCCGCCGCAGGGGGTGGCGTGGGCGTCGGAGCCTCCGCGGCAGGGGCCGGCTTCGCCGGCTCCACGGCGGGTGGTGGCGTGGGCTTCGGGGCCTCTGCCGCAGGCGGTGGTGCGGGCTTCGCGGGTGCGGGGCCGGGCCTGGGCGCGGCGGGTTTGCCGTTGACCGGGCCGGGCCTGGGCGCACCCGGCTTCGCCGGGGGCGGGCCGGGCTTGGGTGGCGCCGGCCGGGTGCTCTCGGACGGCGGCCCAGCGGCCCCGGAGGGGGCGGTCTTGGGCGGCACGGGATCGACCTCAGCCATGATCTCCACCGTAGTCGGGTCACCGGGTCTCGTCGCGTCGAGGACGAGGATTGTTCGTCTGCGGCGGTTCCACCCCCGGATGTCGGGTTCAGGCCTCGACCCGCTGGCCCTTCCCGATCACCACGATCCCGTTGTCGGAGACCGTGAACCGGCGCCGGTCGCGTTCCAGGTCGACGCCGATCTCCGCGCCCTCCGGGACGACCACGTTCTTGTCCAGGATCGCGTTGCGGACCACCGCGTGGCGGCCGATGTCGACGCCTTCCATCAGGACCGAGCCGGCCACGTGCGCCCACGAGTGGACCTTGACGTTGGGCGAGATCACCGAGTTCTCGACCAGCGAGCCGGAGATCACCGCGCCCGGGGAGACCATCGAGGCCACCGCCCGGCCGACCCGCTCCTGCCAGCCGTGCACGAACTTGGCCGGCGGCCACGGGTTGTAGTCGGTGTAGATCGGCCAGTCGAAGTTGTAGAGGTTGAACACGGGGTGGATCGAGATCAGGTCCATGTGCGCCTCGTAGAACGAGTCGAGCGTCCCCACGTCGCGCCAGTAGCCGCGGTCGCGCTCGGTCGAGCCCGGCACCACGTTGTCGGCGAAGTCGTACACGCTGGCGGCCTGCCGCTCGACCAGCATCGGGATGATGTTGCCGCCCATGTCGTGCTTGCTCGACGGGTTCTGCGCGTCGCGGGTGACCGCGTCGATCAGCGCCTCGGCGGTGAACACGTAGTTGCCCATCGAGGCGAAGATCTCGTCGGGCGAGTCCGGCAGCCCGCGGGCGTCGCTGGGCTTCTCCCGGAACGCCTGGATGCGCTTGCCATCGCCGGCCACCTCGATGACGCCGAACTGGTCGGCCATCGAGATCGGCTGGCGGATGCCGGCCACGGTCACGTCGGCGCCCGAGTCGATGTGCTGCTTGACCATCTGCGCCGGGTCCATGCGGTAGATGTGGTCGGCACCGAACACGATGACGTAGTCGGGCTTCTCGTCGTGCACCAGGTTCAGGCTCTGGTAGATCGCGTCGGCCGAGCCCGCGAACCAGCGGGGCCCGAGCCGCTGCTGCGCCGGCACCGGCGTCACGTAGTTGCCCAGCAGGTTCGACATGCGCCAGGTCTTGGTGATGTGCCGGTCCAGCGAATGCGACTTGTACTGGGTCAGCACGACCATCTTGAGATAGCCGGCGTTGGCCAGGTTCGACAGGACGAAGTCGATCATCCGGTAGATACCGCCGAACGGGACGCCTGGCTTGGCGCGGTCGGCGGTCAGCGGCATCAGGCGCTTGCCCTCACCACCGGCGAGAACCATCGCGAGGACTTTGGGTGCCATGAGCAGACGCTAGCCACCGAGCGGGCCGCGCACCAGCGGAGGGGGCCGCTCTTCGTGAAAGGCCGTCTAAGGTTTCCGCTGTGGACAGGATTCGAGTCGATCTCCTCACGCGCGAGTACCCGCCGGAGGTGTACGGCGGCGCCGGCGTACACCTCGAGTATCTGGCCCGTGACCTGCGGCGGCTCGCCGATGTCCGGGTCCACTGCTTCGGCGGGCCGCGCACCGAGCCGGGCGTGACCGCCTACGCCGACCCGCCCGGCCTGAAAACCGCCAACCCGGCGCTGCGCACCCTGGGCATCGACCTGGAGATGGCCGCCGGCACCGAGGGCACGGACGTCGTGCACAGCCACACGTGGTACGCGAACCTGGCCGGCCACACCGCCAAGCTGCTGCACGGCGTGCCGCACGTGGTGACCACGCACAGCCTGGAGCCGCTGCGCCCGTGGAAGGCCGAGCAGCTCGGCGGGGGCTACCGGCTCTCGTCGTGGGCTGAGCGCACCGCCATCGAGGCCGCCGACGCGGTCATCGCAGTGTCCGCGGGGATGCGCCGCGACGTGCTGACCGCCTACCCCGGGGTCAACCCCGACCGCGTACGCGTGGTGCACAACGGCATCGACACCGTCCAGTACCAGCCGGACCCGGGCACCGACGTCTGGGACCGGATCGGCGCCGATCCGGGCCGCCCGACGGCGATCTTCGTCGGCCGGATCACCCGGCAGAAGGGGCTCCCCTATCTGCTGCGGGCGGCCCGCGAGCTGCCCGCCGAGGCCCAGCTCGTGCTGCTGGCCGGTGCGCCCGACACGCCCGAGATCGCCGCCGAGGTCCGCGAGCTGGTCGACGAGCTGCGGCAGCGCCACGACCGGATCTTCTGGGTCCCGGAGATGCTGCCCAAGCCCGACGTCATCCAGTTGCTCACGCGCAGCACGGTGTTCGTGTGCCCGTCGATCTACGAGCCGATGGGCATCGTCAACCTGGAGGCGATGGCCTGCGAGACCGCGGTGGTGGCGACCGCGACCGGCGGCATCCCGGAGGTGGTCGACGACGGCGTGACGGGCCTGCTGGTGCCGATCGACCAGGCCACCGACGGCAGCGGCACGCCGCTGGACCCGGACCGGTTCGTCGCCGACCTGGCCGCCGCCATCAACACGCTGCTCGCCGACTCGGCCCGGGCGACCCGGATGGGCGCCGCCGGCCGCGAGCGCGCGGTCACCCACTTCTCGTGGGCGTCCATCGCCGAGCGCACGATGGCGGTCTACCAGGACGTGCTCTCCTAGGGCACCAACACGGCGACGCCGTCGACGCGGTCACCGGCCAGGTCGGCGAGGGCCTGGTCGGCGGACGCCAGCGGATACTCCTGGAGGTGCACGGCCGGCGGGTGGGCCTGCGCCGCCGCGAGGTAGGCCCGGCCGTCGGCGCGGGTGTTGGCGGTGACGCTGCGCAGGGTGCGCTCCTCGAAGAGGTGCTTCTCGTAGTTCAAGGCCGGGATGTCGGTCAGGTGGATGCCGGCGACGGCCAGGGTCCCGCCGCGGTCGAGGGCGGCCAACGCGACCGGCACCAGCGTGCCGACCGGCGCGAACAGGATCGCCGCGTCGAGCTTGCCCGGCGGCAGGTCCCGGTCGCCGCCGGCCGACGCCGCGCCGAGCTCCACCGCCAGCCGCTGTGCGGCCATGGACCGGGTCATCACGTGCACGGTCGCGCCCTGCGCGATGGCGATCTGGGCGGTCAGGTGCGCCGAGCCGCCGAAGCCGTAGATGCCGAGGGTGCCGCCCGGGGGCAGTTCGGCGCGCAGCAGCGCGCGGTAGCCGATGATCCCGGCGCAGAGCAGCGGGGCCAGTTCGCGGGCGTCGCGGTCGGCCGGCAGCGGGTACACGTACGCCTCGGGCGCGACCGCGTACTCCGCATAGCCGCCGTCGGCGTCCCAGCCGGTGTAGCGCGAGTCCGGGCACAGGTTCTCGCTGCCCCGCTCGCAGTACACGCAGGTGTTGTCGGTGTGCCGCAGCCAGGCGACCCCGACCCGGTCGCCGGGCACGTAGGCCGTCGCCTGGGCGCCGCGTGCGACGACCCGGCCGACGATCTGGTGCCCGGGCACCACCGGGCTGCGGTGCGGCGGCAGGTCACCCTCGGCGATGTGCAGGTCGGTCCGGCACACCGCGCACGCCTCGACCCTGACCAGCACCTCGTCGGCGCCGGGCTCGGGCACCGGCAGCTCGGCGCGGCGCAGCGGGTGGTCGGCCAGCGGACCGGGTGCGACCACCTGCCACGCCGTCATCGTCTCGGGAAGATCGGTCACCCACCCATCTTGACCGCTTGGAGGGTGTACGAGAGCGGAACGCGCTCGCGACCCTCGGGGAGCCGCCACTCGTCGTCGTCGCCGCGGACCATCCGGCCGGGCAGCCCCTCCCAGGGCACGCTGTCGTGCTCGACCAGCATCGTCAGCCGCAGCCCGTGGGCCAGCAGCGCGGTGACGATCTCACCGAGCCCGTGGTTCCAACTGTGCGTCTCGTTCTGGGTGAAGACGGCGTCGGTGGCGACATAGGTGCCGTCCTCGACGAAGACCAGCGGGTCGGGGGTCTCGAAGTAGGGATAGCGCACGATCAACTGGTCCGCGGCGTCGTCGAGCGACCAGAGCACCGGGTGGCCCTCGCGGATGAACAGCCGGCCGCCGGGCTTGAGCAGCCGGGCCACGACCGCGGCCCACTGGTCGACCGACGGCAGCCAGCACAGCGCGCCGATGCCGGTGAAGACGAGGTCGTAGGTGCCGGCCTCGAGCACGTCCGCGGCCGCGTACACGTCGGACTCGACGAAGTCGGTCGGGTCGCCGAGGCGCTCCGCGAGCCGACGCGCCTCGGCGACGGCGGCCGGCGAGAAGTCCAGGCCGGTCATCCGCGCGCCGAGGCGGGACAGCGAGATCGTGTCGGTGCCGATGTGGCATTGCAGGTGGACACCGCGCAGCCCGGTCAGGTCGCCGAGCCGGGGCAGGTCGAACCGGACGACGGGGTGCAGGTGCGCCGGGTCGGCGACGAACCTGTCGAGGCCGTAGTCCGGCGACGCGGCGTGCGCCGGCGCGCGCTCGTCCCAGTTGGCGCGGTTGACGGTGCGATAGTCAGCGGTCACGACCGCGGAAGCTATCAGCGGACCCCTACCAGACGTAACCGAAATACAGCTCGGTGCCGGCGGCGCCGCTGCAGCGGTAGACGTCGGCGTCGCCGGTGCGGACGGCGGCCGTGCCGGCCGCGACGCAGTCGGCGTTGCTGGCCTGGCTGCCCTGGAACTTCCAGGTGTAGATGCCGGCCTGGGCCGGTGCCGCGGCGATCGCGGTGACCGCGGCGGCGACGGCGCCGACGACGGCGAGCCGGGCGGTGATGGTGCGTCCGGACATGGTGGAGCCTCCCCGTAGATATTGATCAACGTCGGTCTCGACGCTAGCCAGGGGGCGGCTCCCCGGTCAAGTCCTTCGATGCGGCGACGCGCGACCGGCGCAGCTCGTACCCGATGATGGCGACCGCGTAGAAGACGACGTCCGCGGCCAGCTTGCCCACGACCACCCCCGTGGTGGTGGTGCCCAGCGCGCGCGTCGCGAGGTACATCGCGCCCGGCCGGACCAGCAGCGTGTCGAGCAGCTCGGCCGGGCCGAACTCCAGCACCATGTCGCGGACCACCGCGGCGGGCCGGCCCCCGGCGCGGACGTCCCGGGCGAAGATCATCGCGTAGAAGCCGACCGTCTCGCCCACGGTGCCGGCGATCGCGGCGGCCGCCGGCTCGTCGAGCGGGGCGGTCGCGAGCAGCGCGCCGGTGATCCCGGCGGCCTCGGCCGGGGCGTACCGGGACAGCCACGCTCGAACACCCATCGCACTCCCACCAGCGGTCCACACAGGACCGCCGTGGCCCGGGGTGGTCAACGACGGTGTCGACGCCGGGTGGTGTGCGGTAACCCGTCAGTGGCGCAGGTCGCGGCGGGAGCTGATGCCCAGCTTGGCGAAGATCTTGCGGAGGTGCCATTCGACGGTACGCGGGCTCAGGAACAGCCGTTCGCCGATCTCCGGGTTGGACAGCCCCTCCCGGGCCAGCCGGGCGATCTGGGCCTCCTGCGCGGTGAGCCGGCCGGTGGGCACCGGCGCCCGGCGCTGCGTGGTCTCACCGATCTCCTTCAACGCGCGCGCGGCCCGCTCCGCGAAGGCGTCCATCCCCCGCTGGCCGAACTCGTCGTGGGCGAGGCGGAGCTGCGTGCGGGCGTCGGCGCCGCGGCCCGTGCGGCCGAGCCACTCCCCGTAGACCAGCCGGGACCGCGCCAGCTCACCGGTCAGCCGGGTCTGCGCCAGCCGCTCCATCGCCTCCCGGTAGTGCGTCTCCGCCTCCGGGCCCGGCGTGGTCAGCGCCCGGCTGCGCGCGGCCAGGCCCCGTGCCCACGGGGTGCCGGCGGCGTCGGTGGCCACGGTCAGCCGGCGCAGCGCCGCCTCCGCGCGGTCCGGCTGGCCGGCCAGGACCGCCGCCTCGACCAGCTCGACCAGGATGCCCCAGGGCGGGAACCCGAGCACCGCGACCTCCTGGTCGCCGGCCTCGGCCGCCGCGATCGCCTCCTCGTGCTCGCCGCGGCTGTTGTGCACGATCGCCAGCGCCCACGCCGGTGCTACCAGGCCGGCGCCCTCGCCACGGCTGCGCGCCTCGGTGGCGGTGCCGTCCGCGAGCACCGCCGCGTCGCTCGCGACGCCGCGCCACGCGGCCAGCAGGAGGTCGCCGAGCGGCAGGAACGGCCGGACGGTGGTGGCCTCGGTGGCCGCCCGCAACTCCCCACGCAGGGCGGCCGCCGCCGTGAGGTCGCCGGCCAGCACGTGGGCGGACATCCGGGCGTTGAGCGCGGCCGGCAGGCTGGCCAGCGCGCCGGTGTCCCGGGCCAGCAGCACGAACCGGTCGGACAGCACCACCCAGGAGTCGTAGTCCCAGACGTGGGTCGAGGCGGTGCAGGCCAGCCAGAGCCAGCGCACGGCCTCCGGACCGGCGGTGCCCGGATCGCGGAACGCCTGCACCGCCTGGCGCAGCAGGGGCACGCCGGCCGCGTACCCGTCGGTGAACCGCACGGCGAGGCCGTCCAGCAGGAGGTCCTCGGCCCGCGCCGGCAGCGGGGCGATCGGACCCGCCCGCGCCGCCCGGGCCGCCTCGGTGAGCTGGTCGCCCACCAGCCCGGCGGCGAACATCGCGGCCGAGATCGCCTCGAGGTACGTGGTCCGCGCCAGCTCAGGGGCGAACGGCTCGAGCTCGGCGGCGGCCGCGCGCAGCAACGGTGACGCGGTCGCGTCGCGGTTGACGGCGAACACCGCGCGCGCCCGGATCAGGTGCGCCCCGGCCCGCCGCGCGTCGTCGAGCCGGTCGGCCTCGGCCACCGCGACCAGGCCGAGGGCGTCGTCCGTCGCGCCGGCCTCCAGGCTGCGCTTGGCCGCGGCCAGCGTCCGGCGGGTCCGGCGGGCCGGGTCGCCGGTCAGCTCGGCCGAGCGGCGCAGGAAGCTGGCCGCGGCGGCGAGCCCACCACAGGCCAGAGCCAGGCCGGCGGAGTGCTCCAACCGCTCGGCGATGTCGTCGTCGGGACCGTCCACGGCCTGCCCGGCGTGCCAGGCGTGGCGGGCCGTGTCGGCCTCCGGGTCGGTGGCCGCCGCCAGCGCGGCGTGTGCCCGGCGGCGCTCGTCGGCCGGCGCGGCCTGGTAGATCGCCGAGCGGACCAGCGGGTGGCGGAAGCGGACCTGGGAGCCGACCTCGATCAGGCCGGCGGCCGCCGCCGGCGCCAACGCGCTGGCGGGAATGCCGAGGCGCTGCGCGGCTCGCCAGAGCAGCACGGGGTTGCCGGTCGGGTCGGCGGCCGCGACCAGCACGAGCAGCCGGGTCGACTCGCCGAGCGTGGCCAACTGGTTGCGGTAGTGGTGCTCCATCCGCGCGGGCAGGGGTGCCTCTCCGTAGTTGCCCGGCGCCGGCCGCAGCTCCAGCAGGGCCAGCGGGTTGCCGCGGGCCTCGGCGACGATCCGGTCCCGGACGGGGTCGTCCAGCGGGCCGGGCAGGACGGCGCGCAGCAGCACCCGGGCATCGTCCTCGGCCAGGCCCGTGAGGTCGAGCACCGGCAGCCCGGCCAGCTCCGCCGGCCCCGGCGGGCGGGTGGCGAACACGATGGCGACCGACTCGGCCCGCAACCGGCGGGCGGCGAACGCGAGCGCCTGGAGCGAGGCGTGGTCCACCCAGAGGGCGTCGTCGACGACGCAGACCAGCGGCCGCTCCATCGCCACCTCGGCGAGCAGGCTCAGCACGGCGAGGCCAACGCGGAAGCGGTCCGGCGGCGGGCCGGCGCGCATCCCGAGCGCGGTCGACAGGGCGTCGCGCTGTGGCTCGGGCAGGTCGTCCACGCGGTCCACGAACGGCGCGCAGACCTGGTGCAGGAGCGCGAAGGCGAGCTCCATCTCCGATTGGATGCCGGCGGCGTGCACCATCCGGCAGCCGGTCGCCCGCCCGGTCAGGTAGTCGAGCAGAGCGGACTTGCCGATGCCCGGGTCACCGTGGACCACCAGCGCCCGGCTCTCACCCGCGCGGACCGCTTCCACCAAACGGTCGAAAACGGCCCGTTCGGGGCGCCTCCCTAGCAACATGCCGGCTCCCCCTCTGGCCACGTTAGGCGGCTGGACTCGGGCGCGTGGCCGGACGGAGTTTTCGCACTGTCAGTGCAGCATTGACACCTGTCATCCGGCGTGCCTACCGTCGGCTTCCCTGCCCCCCTTTTCGGAGGAGCGCGTCGATGCGCCGTACCCTCCTGTTCCGCGTCCTGGCCTGCACGGTGGCGGCCGCCACCGCCGTGACCGCCATCCCGACGACCGCGGCGGCCGGTGGCACCCCCGGCAACCAACCCCTGCCCGGCTACACGATCGTCAACCCGCCGCTGACCCCGGCCACTGTGGACGGTCGCACGACCACGGTGCGCCAGGGCACGCACCGGCACGCCGCGTACATCATCGAGGTGCCCGCCAGGTGGAACGGCGACCTGGTGATGTGGGCGCACGGCTACCGCGGTCAGGGCACCGTGCTGACCGTCGATCCACCCGCCTACGGCCTGCGCCAGCGGCTGCTCGACCAGGGCTACGCCTGGGCGGCGTCGTCGTACTCCGGCAACGGCTTCGACATCCGTGCCG
This sequence comes from Asanoa ishikariensis, assembly GCF_900107455.1. Lineage (GTDB taxonomy): Bacteria > Actinomycetota > Actinomycetes > Mycobacteriales > Micromonosporaceae > Asanoa > Asanoa ishikariensis. Next base: position 481,089 of record NZ_FNQB01000003.1, read on the forward strand.
GCGTGGTCAGCACCAAGGAGCTCACCGACCACTTCGGCAAGGTCGTCCGCCGGCCGCACCGGACGTACATCGCCGGTGTCTCGATGGGCGGCTACGTCATCGGCCGGTCGCTGGAGGAATATCCAAAGCTGTACGACGGCGGGCTGCCGATGTGCGGCGTCATGGGTGACCAACGGCTGATCGACTACTTCCTCGACTACCAGCTCACGTCCGAGGCGCTCAGCGGCATCACCAGCTACCCGGCCGGCGCCGACTACCTGACCACCGTCGTGCCGGCGGTGCAGCAGAAGCTCGGCATCGCGGCGATCACGCCGGTCGCACCGGAACCGGCCAACGCGCTGGGCCAGCAGTTCCGCGACATCACCGTCAACCAGAGCGGCGGCCAGCGGCCGGGCGCGGTGGCGGCGTTCGCGTACTGGAAGAACTTCCTGTTCTCGCTCAGCGCACCCGCGGCCTCGTCGGACACGCCCGCGCAGGACCCCGGGCTGATCTCGACCAACCTGTTCACCCGCTACACGCCGAACTCGCCGGTCGACGTCAACCGGTCGGTTCGGCGGGTCGCGCCCGAGGAGCCGCGCCAGCGGCTGTCGAGCCGGCTCACCCAGGTGCCGAAGATCGAGGGCCGGCCGCGCGTCCCCGTGCTGTCCCTGCACGGGCTCGGCGACCTGTTCGTGCCGTTCGGCAACGAGCTCCAGTACAAGGCCGACGTCGACCGCAACCACCGCGGCCGGCTGGTGGTCCAGCGGGCGATCCGGAGCACCGAGCACTGCGAGTTCAGCCCGACCGAGGTCGGCACCGCCTGGGACGACCTCGTCAACTGGGTGCGCCACGACCGCAAGCCGGCCGGCGACCGCCTGGACCCGAAGTCCGTGGCGGCCCCCGACTACGGCTGCCGGTTCAGCGACCGCGCGGCGTACGCCACCGGCACGCGGCGGCTCTACGCCGTCTGCGTTTGAAGGAAGGGACCCTTATTAACGCATAGCGTTAATAAGGGTCCCTTCCTTTCGCGGTCACCGGGAGGGGTAGCGGGGAAGGCTCCGCTGCCCCTCGCGGCGGCGGCTGACCAGCGACACGCCGCCGGCGGCCAGGGCGACCTGCAGGGCCAGCTCGATCCAGTCGATGCCGTCCGTGTCGGCCACGCCGAACACCGAGGCGATGCCGGTGCCGACGAGGGCCGCGGCGATGCCGATCAGCAGCATCAGCCAGATCGGGATGCGCTGGCGGCCCGGCAGCGCGAGCCGGCCCAGCGCGCCGATGACGAGTCCGATGACGATCGCGCTGATGACGCCGTCGATCTGCACAGCGTGCTCCTTATGGGTCCGGCCGCGTACGTGCCTTCCATTGTCCGTACCCCCGCAAGGCGCTACTTCCGCCCGGCCGGCTCCTCGGCGTCGGCGACGCCGTCGATCGCGCCGGCTGCCGTGGAGATCGACCGCTCGGTGTCCGCCAGGTCGAGGCTGGTGCGCAGGGTGACCGGGCGCAGCAGCAGCGCCGCGATCACGCCCACCACGGCGATGGCGGCCGAGATCAGGAAGATGTGCCCGGTGGCGTCCCCGTACGCGGCCCGCACGATGTGCTGCACCGCGTCCGGCAGCGCGTTGAGGTTGAGCGCGCTGGTGCCGGACGACGAGCCGCCGGCCGGGACGCCCGCCGCGGCCAGGTCGTGGGTGATCTGGCCGGTCACCCGGTGGGCCAGCACCGCACCCAGGACGGAGACGCCGATCGTGCCGCCCAGCGAGCGGAAGAACGCCACGGACGCGCTCGCGGCGCCGATGTCCCGCAGGTGCACGGTGTTCTGCACGGCGAGGACCAGGTTCTGCATGGTCATGCCGACGCCGATGCCGACCAGCAGCATGCCCGCGCCGACGAAGACCAGCGAGGTCGCGTGGTCGATGGTGCCGAGCATCGCGAAGCCGGCGACCAGGACGACCGCGCCGGTCACGATGTACGGCTTGAGCTTGCCGGACTTGGAGATCATCCGTCCGGCGATGATCGAGGACAGCAGCACGCCGGCCATCATCGGGATGGTCAGCAGGCCCGCCTCGGTCGGCGAGTAGCCGCGGCCGATCTGGAAGTACTGGCCGAGGAAGACGGCGCCACCGAACATCGCCATGCCGACCGCGAGGCTGCCGAGGATCGACAGGGCGGTGGTCCGCTGCTTGACGATGGTGAGCGGCACGACCGGCTCCGCCGCCCGGGACTCGACCAGCACGGCCAGCGCGAGCAGCACCACCGACGCACCGACCAGCGCGAAGGTCTGCCAGGACAGCCAGGCGAACGTGCCGTCGACGAAGGAGATCCAGATCAGCAGCACGCTGACTCCGGCGGCGATCAGCGCGGCGCCCAGGTAGTCGATCTTCACGTTGTCGCGGCGGATCGTCGGCAGGCGCAGGGTGGCCTGGAGCAGCACCAGCGCGATGATCGCGATCGGCACGCCGACGAAGAAGCACCAGCGCCAGCCGAGCCACGAGGTGTCGACGATGAGACCGCCGAGCAGCGGGCCGCCGACCGTCGCGACGGCCATCACGCCGCCGAGGTAGCCGTTGTAGCGGCCGCGCTCGCGGGGCGGGATCATCGCCGCGATCGCGACCTGGACGAGCGCCTGGAGGCCGCCGACGCCGATGCCCTGGAACGCGCGGGCGGCGATGAGCTGGCCGGCGCTCTGGCTGATGCCCGCGATCGCCGAGCCGACCACGAAGATCACGATCGAGATCTGGATGAGCTGCTTCTTGTTGAACAGGTCGGCGAGCTTGCCCCAGATCGGAGTGGTCGCCGTCGCGGTCAGCAGGGTGGCCGTGACCACCCAGGTGTACTGGGTCTGCGACCCGTTGAGCTCGCCGATGATGCGGGGCAGGGCGGTCGAGACGACCGTGCTGCTGACCAGGGCGACGAACAGCACGAGGAGCAGCCCGCTGAGGGCCTCCAGGGTCTGCCGATGGTTCATGGTCCCCGGCTCGCTGACGGGCCCGGCGGTGGTCGTGGTGGTGCTCATGGCAGGGGGATCCCTCCGAGACTGGTCGATCTCCCTCAGCATCCTCCGAATCTTGCGCGTTGGGCAAGTTTTCCCACTGAGAAACGAGTCACGTCGATCGCGTCACGCCGCGATGAGGTGCTCCGGATCGATGCCCCGGTCGACCAGCCAGCCACCGAGCTCGTACAGGTCGCGCGGGTGCCGCAGCGGGGCGTTGCCGACCCGTCCGCCGGTGCGACGGAAGACGCTGACCCGGTCCGCGTCCCGCACCTCGATCCGCCACTGCAGCCCGAGCCGGTCACGCGGCGTGTTCCACACCTGCACCTCACCGACGCTAGGCCGGCTTACCCGACAAAGAAGGCAAATCAGCCGGGGTACGAGATCGATAAGCTACCCGCGTGCATGACGACCGGACCGTTGTCGAGGATCGGCTGACCCGCCTGCTGACAGACCGGCTCCGGCCCGCGGTGCACCGCGTGGTCGCCGGCCTGGACGTGGCCGCTTGGCACGTGCCGGGCGAGCCGGTGCCACCCGCCGTCGCGCTCGCCGACGGCGACTTCCAGCCGTTCCCGGTCGGCGGCGCCTGGGGGCCGCCGTGGGGCACGACCTGGTTCCGGCTGACCGGCACCGTGCCCGACCTGCCCGCCGGCACCCGCGTCGAGCTCGTGGTCGACCTCGGCTGGAACGCTTCCTCCCCCGGCTTCCAGGCCGAGGGCCTCGTCTACCGGCCGGACGGCTCTGTCCACAAGGGAATCCATCCGCGCAACGACTGGGTGCCGGTCACCGGGTCCACCGTCGACCTCTACGTCGAGGCGGCCAGCAACCCGACCATGCTGGAGGGGTTCCGGCCCACCCCGCTCGGCGACCTGGCGACCGCCGGCGACGCGCCGCTCTACCGGCTCGCCCGCGCCGACGTCACGGTCCGCGACGAGCGGCTGGCCGAGCTGGTCCACGACTTCGAGGTGCTGGCCGAGCTGCGGGCCCAGCTTCCGGCCGGCGAGCCGCGCGGGCACGAGATCCTGCGGGCGCTCTCCCGCGCGATGGACGCGCTCGACCCGGCCGACCTGTCCGGGACCGCGCAGGCCGCCCGGGCCGCGCTGGCCGGCGTGCTCGCGCGGCCCGCGCACGCCAGCGCGCACCGGATCACCGCCGTCGGGCACGCCCACATCGACTCGGCGTGGCTCTGGCCCCTGCGGGAGACCGTGCGCAAGGTCGCGCGCACCGCCTCGAACGTCGTCGACCTCCTCGACACCCATCCGGACCTCGTCTACGCGATGTCCTCCGCGCAGCAGTTCGCGTGGCTGGAGGAGCACCGGCCGGAGGTGTTCGCGCGGGTCGCCGCGCACGTCCACGCGGGACGCTTCGTGCCGGTCGGCGGGATGTGGGTCGAGTCGGACACCAACCTGCCCGGGTCCGAGGCGATGGCGCGCCAGTTCGTACACGGGAAGCGGTATTTCCTCGAGAAGTTCGGCATCGAGACCCGGGAGGCGTGGCTGCCCGACTCGTTCGGCTACTCGGCCGCGCTGCCGCAGATCGTCGCGCTGAGCGGGACGCGCTGGTTCCTGACCCAGAAGATCTCCTGGAACCAGACCAACCGCTTCCCGCACCACACGTTCTGGTGGGAGGGCATCGACGGCACCCGGGTGTTCACGCACTTCCCGCCGGCCGACACGTACAACGGCGAGCTGACCGGCGCGGAGCTCGCCCACGCGGTCCGCAACTTCCGCGACAAGGGCGACGCCACCCGGTCGCTGCTGCCCTTCGGCTACGGCGACGGCGGTGGCGGGCCGACCCGCGAGATGCTCGCCCGCGCCCGGCGGCTGGCCGACCTGGAGGGCTCGCCGCGCGTCGCGCTCGAGGCGCCGGCCACGTTCTTCGCCGCCGCCGAACAGGAGTACGGGTCGACCGCGCCGGTCTGGGTCGGCGAGCTCTACCTGGAGCTGCACCGGGCCACGTACACCTCGCAGGCGGCGACCAAGCAGGGCAACCGGCGGGCCGAGCACCTGCTGCGCGAGGCGGAGCTGTGGTGCACGACGGCGTCCGTGCGGCTCGGCGTGCCCTATCCGCACGAGGAGCTGGACCGGCTCTGGAAGACCGTGCTGCTGCACCAGTTCCACGACATCCTGCCGGGCTCGTCGATCGCCTGGGTGCACCGCGAGGCCCGCGCGACCTATGCGGCGGTCGCGGTCGAGCTGTCGACGTTGATCTCCACCGCGCTCGCGCGACTGGCCGGGACCGGCGGACGGCACGAGGTGTCGTTCAACGCCTCCCCGTTCGCCCGCGACGGTGTGCCCGCGCTGGGTGCCGCTCCCCCGCCTCCGGTCTCGGGCGTCGTGCGGGTCTCCGACCGCTTCCAGCTCGACAACGGCCTGTTGCGGGTCGAGGTCGACGCGCGCGGGCTGGTCGTGTCGGTGCTCGACCTGGTGGCCGGGCGCGAGGTGCTGGCCGGGCCGGGCAACTTGCTCCAGCTCCACCGCGACGAGCCGAACCGCTGGGATGCCTGGGACGTCGACCCGTTCTACCGCTCACTCGTGTCCGATGTGGATGGCGTCACGGAACTGTCGGTGGCCGGGGATACAGTGCGGGTCTCGCGGGCGTTCGGGGCGTCCACGGTGCTCCAGGAGATCACCCTCGCCGCCGGTGCGCGGCGGGTCGACTTCAGGGTGGAGCTGGACTGGCACGAGCAGGAGAAGTTCCTCAAGGTGGCGTTCCCGGTCGACGTGCACACGGACCGGGCGCAGTTCGAGACGCAGTACGGGCACCTGACGCGGGCCACGCACGAGAACACGTCGTGGGACGCGGCCCGCTTCGAGGTGTGCGCGCACCGGTGGGTGCGGGTCGCCGAGCCGGGCTACGGCGTGGCGGTGGCCAACGACTCCACCTACGGGCACGACATCCGGCGGGTTCCGCGTCCCGGCGGTGGCACGGCCAGCGTGGTGCGGCTGTCGCTGCTGCGGGCGCCGCGGTTCCCGGACCCGGCGACGGACCAGGGACGGCACGTCTTCCAGTACGCGCTGGTGCCCGGCGCTTCCGTCGCTGACGCCGTGCGGGCGGGCTACGAGCTCAACCTGCCGGTGCGTACGGTCCTCGGTGCCCCCGTGGCTCCGCTGGTGCACGTGGTCTCGTCGCCGCCGGAGGCGGTGGTGGTCGAGGCGGTCAAGCTGGCCGACGACCGGTCCGGCGACGTGGTGCTGCGGGTCTACGAGGCGCTCGGCGGCCGGGCCACCGCGACCATCGCACCGGACTTCCCCGTCGTCGGTGCGGTGGAGACCGACCTGCTGGAGCGCGAGCTGGAACGGGACGCCCTCGGCGAGGGTCTGACGCTTCGGCTGCGCCCGTTCCAGATCGCGACCATCAGGCTGCGCCTGGCCTAGTTGAGCTTTGCCAGGTCTTCGGCGATCGTCTCGGCGATCGGGGTGGTCGGGCGGCCGATCAGGGTGGCGAGGTCGCCCGGCGTGCCCGCCAGCGCGCCCTTGTTGATGGCGTCGTCGACCTCGACGAGGATGTCGACGAAGCCCTCGGGCAGGCCGACCCCCAGCAGGATCGCCGTGAGCTCCGCCGGCGTGACGGTGGCGTGGGCGACCGGCTTGCCGCTCTGCCGGCTGACCTCGGCCGCGAACTCGCCGAACGTCCAGGCGGTGTCGCCGCTGAGCTCGTACGCCCGGTTGAGGTGGCCCTCCCCGGTGAGCACGGCCGCGGCCGCCGCGGCGAAGTCCCGGCGCGGCGCGGTGGCGATGCGGCTGTCCGGGTCGACGGCGTTGGCCACCGCGCCACGGGCGATCGCGCCGGCGACGTCGCCCGTGTACATCTCGGAGTACCAGTTGTTGCGCAGGAACGTGTGCGGCAGCCCGCTCGCGCGGATCAGCTCTTCAGTGCCGCGGTGGTCGGCGGCGAGGGCGAACCACGCGTCCGGCCCACCGAAGACGCCGGTGTAGGCGAGCTGGGCCACGCCGGCCGCCGCCGCGGCGTCGATCACCGCCCGGTGCTGCGGCACGCGTCGGCCGGGCTCGCTGCCGGAGATCAGCAGGACCCGGTCACCGGCCGCGAACGCACCCTTGAAGGTCTCTGGCTGGTCGTAATCGGCGACGTGCAGCCGTACGCCGAGGTCGGCGCCCTTCTCCGCACTGCGCACGACGGCCGTGATCTCCTCGGCCGGAACACCGCGGGCCAGCAGGTCCGCGATGACGAGGCGGCCGAGCTGCCCGTTGGCGCCGGTGATGACGATGCTCATGGTGGTGTTCGTCCCTTGTTGTCTGTTCGGTTGGGCCTCCGGTAACGCTACGTGCGGTACCAGCCCTTTCGTAAGTACCCACCTTGAAGTAAGGTACTGATGTGGCCGTAAGCGAAGTCCAGGTGCCCAACGTCTACCGTGTCGACTGCCCGTCCCGGGCGGTGCTCGAACATGTCACCAGCCGCTGGGGCGTGCTCGTGCTGGCCGAGCTGCGCTCGGGTTCACATCGGTTCAGCGAGCTGCGCCGGGCCGTGGGCGGGGTGAGCGAGAAGATGCTCGCCCAGACCCTGCAGACCCTCGAGCGCGACGGTTTCGTCGACCGCGACGCCAAGCCGGTCATCCCGCCACGGGTCGACTACTCCCTGACCCCGCTGGGCCGCGAGGTGGCCGACCAGGTCTGGACCCTCACCCGCTGGGTCGAGGCCAAGCTGGACGACGTCTTCGTGGCCCGGGAGGCGTACGACAGCCGCCGTTAGGCCCTAGGGAACGACCACCACGGGCCAGTGGGCCAGGCGGACCAGGCGGGTGGCGATCGAGCCGACGAACCGGTGGCCGGCCTGCGCGGACGCGCCGACGAAGACGAAGTCGGCCTTGATCGAGTCGGCGACGGCGGCGAGCTCGGAGAACGCGTCGCCGCGTCGGGTGACCAGGGTGATCGGCACTCCGTATTCCTCGGCCGCCCGGTGCGCCTCGGCCCGCAGCTCGGCGGCGACCTCCTCGAACGCCTCCTGCTGCGCGTAGCCGACCTGCGGCGCGAGCGAGGCCAGCAGCCCCGGCGCCGCGACGAAGACCATGGTCAGTCCGCAGCCCTGGCGCCGGGCGACCCCGAACGCCGACGCGGCCGCGCGCAGGGAGGTCTCGGTGCCGTCGACACCGACCATCACCACGCGCGGGCCGTCGGTGCCGCGTTCGAACTTCATCGCGCGTACGGCCGGACCGTAGTGTTCCTCGTCCGGGTGCCGCGCCACCGAGGTACCCATCCCGCTTCGATCCTTTCGGGGCCTGGTCCCATCCTTGCCGCCCCGTGCCGCCGCCGCCAGGGGCGGCAATTCTCGCTCGCGAGCGTCGTTCGCGTTCAGCTTGCCATCAGATTTCTCGATGCGCAAAGTTGCACATTGAGCAATACTCATCAACGCGCGATATCGTGCAAGGCGTGGAGACAGCGACGGCGGAGGCCCAGACCCTTCGCGAACGCAAGAAGGCGGCGACCGCCGACGCACTCCATCGCGCCGCGATGGAGTTGGCAATCGAGCGGGGCCTGACCGAGGTCACGGTGGAAGCGATCGTGGACGCGGCCGAGGTGTCCCGCCGCACGTTCTCGAACTACTTCGCCAACAAGGAGGACGCCCTCCTGCACGGCGAACGCGAACGCCTGAACCGCTTCCTGCTCGCCCTGCACAACCGCCCCACGTCGGAGCCGGCCTGGCAGGCGATCCGGCTGAGCACCCGCGCCCTGTTCGACGCGGAAGGCGAGCCCGACCCGGAATGGGTCGCCCAGAGCCGCCTGGTCCGCCGCCACCCGTCGCTGACCGGCCAGCAGTTGGCCCGGCACGCCGCGTTCGAGGAGGACGTGGCCGCGGACCTGGCCCGCCGGGTCGGCGACCCGCTCCGGGCCCGGCTGATGGCGGCGGCGTTCACGGCCAGCCTCCGCGTCGGCACGGACATCTGGCTGGAACGCCGCGGCGAAGGCTCACTGAGCGACCAGATCGACCAGATGCTCGCGACCATGGGCGAACGCTTCGACTGATTCCGCCATGGACTCCACGCGGAAGGTCGTCGTCGTCACCGGTGCCTCGGGAGGCATCGGCGCGGGAGTGGTCGCCGGCTACCGCGGGCTCGGCTATGCCGTCACCGCGACCGGGCGCTCCATCGAGCCGTCGGCCGATCCCGAAGTGCTCGCCATGCCGGGCGACGTGGCGGAGTTCGGCACGGGAGCACGGATCGTGGACGCGACCATGGCGCGCTTCGGGCGGGTCGACACCTTCGTCAACTGCGCCGGGCTCTTCGTCTCCAAGCCGTTCACGGAGTACACCGACGCCGACTACGAGACGGTCGTCGGGGTGAACCTGCGGGGTTTCTTCGACATTGCCCGCAGTGCGATCACGGCGATGCTCTCCCGCGACGGCGGCGGGCACGTGGTGAACATTTCCACCACCCTGGTCGACAACGCCGACGCCAACGTGGCCGCGGGCCTCACCGCCCTCACCAAAGGCGGGCTGAACGCCGTCACCAGGTCACTGGCGATCGAGTACGCCACCCGCGGCATCCGGGTCAACACCGTCGCCCTCGGCGTCATCCGCTCTCCGATGCACCCCGACGACCCGGGCGGCACGCAAGCGGCGCGCCACCCGGTCAACCGGATGGGCGAGGTCGACGACGTGGTGCGGGCGATCCTCTACCTGGAGCAGTCGCCCTTCGTCACCGGCGAGATCTCCCATGTCGACGGTGGACAGAGCGCCGGGCATCGTTAGAGGAGTTGCAACATTCGGTCGCCCAGAACCGCGGCGGAATGCGGGTTCTGGCCGGTGACGAGGTTGCCATCCTCCACCATGTACGGTTCCCACTTCGGGCCGCGACTGTACTTGACGTGGACCTTTTCCTTCAGGTCCGTCTCCAGCAGCCAGGTCGCCCGCGATGCCAGGCCGACCTCGTCTTCTTCCTCATTCGTGAAGCCCGTGACGTTCTTGCCCTTGAAGGGCGATTCGCCGTGGATTCTCGTCGCCAGCATCGAGGCCGGTGCGTGGCACACGATGAACAGCGGGTCGCCCGAGAGCAGTTGCTGCGTGAGCAGCCGGCCGGCGTCGGCGTCGAAGGCCAGGTCCGCCATGGGGCCGTGGCCACCGGGAAGGTAGACAGCGTCGTAGTCCTCCAGGCGCACATCCGAGAGCTGGAGCGGTCGGCGCATCACCTCGGCGTCGCGGATGATCTCCTCCAATTCCAGGGCGCCCTTCTCGCCGCCCGCCATGGATGGCCGCAAGCTCATCATGTCGACGTTCGGCGTGGTCCCACCGGGAGTGGCGACCACGACGTCATGGCCGGCATCCGTGAGCATCTTGTACGGGTTCGCGAACTCCTCGGCCCAATAGCCGGTCGCATACCTCGTGCCGTCCTTGAGCACCCAATACGTTGCTCCGCTCACGATGAAAAGTACCTTCGCCATTACCTTCGTCCTCCTCGTACCCATATGGAAAATGGGATCTGAATCGGTCAATCACGCGACCGTGCCCACGCTACGCAGCGACCCAACGTGGGTCAGGGGTTCTTATGAACCGGGCCTGAATTACGTTCCGGGCTGTGATGTTTCCGACGGTGCGACCATCTACTGCGAAGTAATACGGCGTGTTCAATTACCGCCGGTACGGTCCAACCGTGTCCGACGCGCCCCAACAGGTGATCGCCAACCGTTACCGGCTCATCGCACCACTCGGACAGGGTGGAATGGGGCGGGTCTGGCTGGCGCACGACGAGTTGCTGCGGCGGGACGTAGCCCTCAAGGAGCTCGTGCCCCCGCCCGGGTTGACGCAGGACGAGCGGCGCGAGATGCGTGAGCGTTCGATGCGCGAGGCGCGTGCCATCGCGCGGCTCAACCAGGTCAACGTCGTCCGCGTCTTCGACGTCCTGCACACCGGCGACGATCCGTGGATCGTGATGGAGCTCGTGCACTCCCGCTCGCTGCACGGGGTGCTGGCCGCCGAGGGGCCGTTGCCGCCGACCCGGGTGGCCGAGATCGGGCTGTCCGTGCTCGCCGCGCTGCGGGCCGCGCACCAGGCCGGTGTGCTGCACCGGGACGTCAAACCCTCGAACGTGCTGCTCGCCGACGACGGCCGGATCGTGCTCACCGACTTCGGCCTGGCGACCGTGCCGGGCGACCCGAACGTCACCCGCACCGGAATGGTGCTCGGCTCCCCCGCCTACCTGGCCCCGGAACGGGCCACTGACGGGCACACCGGTCCCGCCGCTGACCTGTGGTCGCTCGGCGCCACGCTGTACGCGGCCGTGGAGGGGCGGTCGCCGTACGCGCGGTCCTCGTCCATCGCGACGCTGGCGGCGCTCGCCACCGAGTTGCCGCCGCCGCCCCAGCGCGCGGGACCGCTCACCGAGGTGCTGGACGGGTTGCTCCGCAAGGATCCGGAGCAACGCATCGACGCCGAGACCGCGGAGCGGTTGCTGCGCCGCGCCACGATGTCAGGACCGACGGTCAGGCCGTACGGTCCGATCGAGGTGCGGCACATCGTGGTGGACGAGAAGCTCCCGCCGGAGAGCCCGGCCCTCGCCGCGGCCGGTCCGGACGCTCCGGTCGCGGGCCGGATGCCGGCTCCGCCCGGTCCCAGGACGGACGCCGCCGGCTCGTCGACCGGCGGCCGCGGCCGGCGACGACGGTTGGTCGCGGTCGTGTCCGCGGTCGCGGTGATCGTCATCCTGGCCGGCCTGCCGCTGATCGGCCGGGGCTTGCGCGACGGCGGTCCGGAGGGCGGCGGTGACGACGCCGGCCTGGCGGAGGCCGCGGCCGCCCGTACGTTGCCGCCGGTCACCGCCGGCTGGCGCTACTACCAGGACCCGAGCGGCTATGCGGTGCCGGTGCCGGAAGGCTGGTCGCCCCGGGCCGCCGGCCAGCGGGTCGAGTTCCACCCGCCGGACGGCGCCGAGGTGCTGACCGTCGAACGGGTCGAGCCGGCCAGGGCGGACCCGCTCGCGGAGCTGGCCGCCCAGGAACGCGCCGACCGGTACGCGGGTTATCGGCGGATCCGGCTCGCCGCGGTGAGCTACCAGATGCGGGCGGCCGACTGGGAGTGGACGTACGACGGTCCGGACGGGGAACGCCGCCACCGGCTCCGCCGCTCCTTCCTCACGGGCGCGAACCAGGCGTACGTGATCGGCTGGTCCACACCGGAGTCGACCTGGGCGGCCCGACGCGCGTCACTCACGCTGGTCATCGACGGTTTCCGGCCGGCGACGGCTTCGGGACCGCCGACCCGGGCCAGCGGCACACCCGGTCGGCCGATCGGCGGCACACCCAGCTCACCTGTGAGCGGAAAACCCGGTCAGCAGCCGGTGACGGGTGCGCCGGGCCGAGGAGCCCCGCCCTCACCGACGAAGACAACCGGCGCAGCCGACAGCGGGCGGCAGATCGTCGGGCACGGCAGCAACCGGTGCATCACCATCCCGTCCGGGAACGCGACCGCGGGGCAGCAGATCCAGATCGCCGACTGCCGCAACGCCTCCGGTCAGCGGTGGACCTTCGGTGGCGACGGCACGGTCCGGTCGCTCGGCATGTGCCTCGACGTCGCCGGCGGTTCGACGGCGGACGGCGCGAGGGTGCGGCTGGCCACCTGCAACGGCCGGTCGTCGCAACGGTTCAAGCTGAACACGGCACACGACCTGGTCAGCATCCCGGCCGACAGGTGCGTCGACGTGGTCGAGATGAACACCGCGAACGGGGCACCGCTGCAGATCTGGCAGTGCAGCGGCACCGACAACCAGAAGTGGTCACTCGGCTAGCCGGTAAAGCATCGGTAAAGCGATCCCACGAAGAATCGGCGGCGGAACTCGCGGCGGACGGGGGACGCGGTGGGCTGCTGGCCGGTGTGGCGTCAGGCGAGCGCGGCAACGGTCACGGGTGTGGCGGTGTTCGGCACCGCGCCGATCTGGCGAGCCGCGCCGTTGATCAGTGCCGCCGCCGTTCTGGCGAGCGCCGGTTTGATGGCGACGGCCGCCGCGCTGGCCCGTGACGAACGCCAGCGCGGCACCTCCGTCCTCTTCGGACTCGTCGGGCTGGCCTGGGCCGTGGGATGGCTCGACAACTGGCACGCGGGACCGTTTCCGCTCCTCGCGTACGTCATCGGTCCCTGCTGTGTCCTCCTCGGCGCGCTGGCGGTGCGGCGCGGGCTGGCCGTCGTCCTCGCGGTATGGCTGCTGGCCGCCCGCTGCGGCATGGCGCTGACGTCGGATTCGAGCCGGTTCGGCTACGGCCCGGACGCCTGGTGGCCGACCTTGAGGTCCGACGACGCCCTCTACCAGCGCTTCTCGGCAGCCTTCTGGACCTGCGCCGCCGTGCTCGCCACCGTCGGGCTCGTGCTCGTGGCCCGCCGCGTCGGCCGTACACCCCGGCTCGACCGTTGGATGTTGGCACCCCTCACGGCGTGTCTGGGCATTGTGGGCGTCATCGCGGCGGCGTGGATACCGTGGCGGTTGTTCACCGCCGGCGCTACGACGCCCCCGGTCCTGGTGGCGGCGCAGAGCGTCGGATTGCTGCTCGTGCCGGTGGGCGCGTTCGCCAGTGCGGCGCGCCGGCTGCTGGCCCGGCTCGCGGTGGTCGACCTGACGATGCTGCAGCTCGCCGCCGCACGCGAGGAGATCCGGCGCCAGCTCATGACGGAGCGCCGCCGCATCGAGCGGGACCTGCACGACGGCGTCCAGCAACGCCTCGTGGCGCTGACGCTGCGGTTGGCGGCGGCGGAGCAGAGCCTCGATCCGGCGGGCCGGTCGCTGGTCGCACAGGCCCGCCTGGAGGTGCACACCTCGCTGCGCGAGCTGCGGGACCTGGTCCACGGGATCTACCCCGCCGCGCTCAGCGGTGGGCTGCGCCCCGCGCTCAGCGACCTCGCCGAGGCGCTGCCGCTGCCGGTCGTTCTCGACGTGCCGGACCTGCGGTGGGCGCCGGGCGTGGAGGCGACCGCCTTCTTCGTCGTCGCCGAGGCGCTGACGAACACGATGAAGCACGCCGGTGCCACGACGGCGCGGGTACGCGTCCGCGTGGCCGGCCGGCGACTTCGCGTGGAGGTGGCGGACGACGGGAACGGCCGGGTCGACCCCGCCGCGGGCGCGGGTCTGGCCGGCCTGAAGGAGCGCCTCATCGCGGTCGGCGGCGACCTGACGGTCGGCGGAGGCGACGACGGCGCACGCCTGGTCGCCGACATCCCGCTGTGCTAACCGGACGGGGCCGCCCGCAGCCACGCGAGGACCGCGAGCACCCGCCGGTTCTCGTCCTCGGCGGCGTGCAGGCCGAGCTTGGCGAAGACGGCGCTGACGTGTGACTCGACGGTCTTGGCGTTGAGGTGCAGCCGCTGGCCGATGCCCTTGTTCGACCGCCCCTCGGCCATCAGCCGCAACACCTCCCGCTCGCGCCCGGTCAACCGTTCGAGGCCGCGGAACCCGTTCTGGCGGTCCAGGAGCCGGGCGACGATCTCGGTGTCGACCACGGACTCCCCGCGGACCACCCGGTCGAGCGCGTCGCGGAGCGTGGCGACGTCGTCGACCCGGTCCTTCAGCAGGTAGCCGAGCCCGGACATCCCGTTGCCCAAAAGCCGCGTGGCATAGCTGCTCCGCGCGTAGGTGGACAGCACGAGGACGCCGACCCGAGGGTGCCGCAGGCGCACCTGCTCGGCGACCACAAGACCTTCGTCGGTGTACGACGGTGGCATGCGCACGTCGAGCAGGACGGCGTCGGGCTCGTCGGCCGCGATGGCAGCGAGCAGGCTCCGGCCGTCACCGGCCTGGGTGGTGACCTCGACCCCGGCGGCACCGAGCAGCAGCACGAGTCCGGTGCGGAACAACGCGGAGTCGTCCGCGAGTGCGACGCGCATAGCGGAAGTAGGCGGGAAAACCCTGACGACGTCAAGGGATCACCCGCTGTCGATACGCATGGCCGGCCACGCACCCTGAATCTGGCGCCGGACGGCGCGACACGAGGGGAGAACGACATGAGACGGACGATCAGTACGCTGATCGCGCTCCTGACCGTGGCAGCGGGGTTGCTGGTCGCGGCGCCGGCGGCGAACGCGGCCGATCCCATCTACGGCTACCGCAACCAGGGCACGAACAAGTGCCTCGACGACACCTCGGCCGGCTTCCGGACGTACTCCTGCAACGGGACGAACCCGCAACGCTGGCGGGTGACCGACCTGGGCGGCGACAACGTCCGGCTCCAGAACGTCAACACCGGCCGCTGCATGGACGACTCCAACGTCCAGGGCCTGCGCACCGTCGACTGCAACGCGGGCAGCTACCAGAAGTGGCACGTCGTCTACTGGGCCGACAACACACGCCGGTTCCAGAACCTGGCGACGGGCGCGTGCCTGGAGGACAGCATCCTCGGTCTGCGCACCCCGGACTGCGACAGCAGCACATGGGAAAGCTGGTTCCGCGTCTAGCAACACCCGATCCGGCCCGCCGCAACCGCCGGCGGGCCGGACTCATCCGTTACGACGCCAAAGAGACACGCGGCGTTGCCGTAGCGTGTGCGGGCATGGGTGCCAAGACCGCACTGCTGGTGTATGCCGACGGCGATGTGGCTCAGGCGCTGCGAGACCCGGGCGAGCTGGATCGTGCGGCGACCCAGGCGCTAGTCGCGCGGGTGATGCCCGGGCTCGAGGTGGTCGCGGTCGAGGACGAGGAGCCCTACCCCCTGCCGTTCCACCCGTTGGACCTCGGCGAGGACGCCTTGGCGGCATTGTGTGGGTTCGTCATCGAGGACTTGCCGCCTGAAGGGATGCCCGAGTTGGACCAGGTGCCGTTGGCCGGGTTCCGGTTGGGCGCACCGAAGCTGACCCTGAAGCGATCACACGGCCGCCTGATCGCCCAGCCGTCCCCCTTCGACGTGGAGTCGCAGGTCGGCCGGCTCGGCAACGGGCTTGATCACCTGATCCTCGACCTGGGTGGCGAGAACTACCTGCAAGCGGCGGCCGGGGGCCAATACGACATCCCGGCCGGCATGTTCCAGGTCGAACGGCGCGAGGGCAGCGCAGACCTGCACTTCCGGTGCGAGGTCGATTCGCTCGAGGAAGTCGCCGAGATCTTCCGCGGCTACCTCGCGAACCAGGACGGTTGGGGCAGCCGCGAGTGGGACCAGATCTGGCTGTAGTTCAGCGCAGGAGGTCGTCCTCCCTGGTACGTAGCGACTGGGATGGGTCGCTGGCTTCGACGGCGCGTAGCTGGGCGGCAACGGCCTGTTGTTCGTCGGACAAGCCATCCGGCTGGTCCAGCCACCACCCGGGTCCCCAGCGCATGACCTTGCCGTAGAGCGTCAAGACCAGCCCGGCCTCGAAGTCTGGCGCGGGGCGGCGGACCGCTCGCACCAACGGATCCTCGGTCCATCGCCACTCGTAGCGGCCCGCACCCGGTACGTACTCTCCGGTTCCGTGGTCTTCAAAGCAGTCGAAGAAGAGCCAACCAGGGCCGTCGGCGCGGGCATAGCAGAGCACACGCTTCTCGATGACGAGGCTCGGCGACCCGTAGCAGGCTTCGACCTCACTGCGACGAACGTCCTTGCCGTCGAATCGCCGCAGGAGGTCCGCGTTGAGCTGGTCCCACTCGTCCGCGTCGAGCAGCCGCGCCACCTGGAGGTAGCCCAGGCGGTGGAACTGTTCCGCGAAGACCGAGGCGACCTCGGCCACACAGGAACGGTCCTTGCCGAACATGGCAATGAAGGGACCAGCAACGCCCAGCTTCCCGTACGACCTGAGCACCAACTCGACGGCGTCCTGATCGGCCTCACGTTCGTCGAGGAAACACAGGTCCGCGAGGAGCCCCCTGGCCATCGCGTCGAACGCCTGCCCTCTGCTCGCCCACATCCCGGGCCTCGTCACCATCGCTGGCAACCGGTCGAGCCAGCGTCGCCGAATGTCTGCCGCTGAACGCACCGGCTCACGCTACCCATCCCACGCCCTGATGGGTCGACCCGACCCGTGTGCCGCCGCCAGGCGGCGCGACGGCGCACGGCCCCTTAGGTCAGCGGCGCTTTCCGGTCGGGCACGTGGATGTTGCCGGTCTGGTCGACGGTGATCGAGCTTTCGTCCACGACGGTACGTAGTAGACACTGACGCGTACGCCGCGTAACGTTTGTCAACGACGGCGCGTAGTAGACGTGGGCGGACGGAGTCAGCGATGCGGCCTCGGGCGAAGTCTCTAGCGTCCCTGCCCGGCAAGGCGGGCCGGGAGGTCGAGGATCGCCTTGGTGTCGCGACGCCCCTGCGCGGGATTCTCAACAAGGTCTTCCCGGACCATTGGTCGTTCCTGCTGGGCGAGATCGCGTTGTTCTCGTTCATCGTCCTGCTGCTGACCGGCACGTTCCTGACGCTGTTCTTCGACCCTTCGATGCGGGAGGTCGTGTACGACGGCAGCTATACGCCGCTGCGTGGCGTGCACATGTCCGCCGCGTACGCCTCCTCTCTGGACCTCTCGTTCGACGTGCGTGGCGGCCTCGTCATGCGGCAGCTTCACCACTGGTCGGCGCTGCTGTTCATGGCGGCGATCGTCGTGCACATGCTGCGGGTCTTCTTCACCGGCGCGTTCCGCAAGCCACGCGAGCTCAACTGGATCATCGGCTCGCTGCTGTTCTGGATCGGTTTCCTCGCCGGCTTCACGGGCTACTCGCTCCCGGACGACGCGCTGTCCGGCACCGGCCTGCGCATCGCTTCGGGCATCCTGCTGTCGATTCCGGTGATCGGCACCTGGGTGACGTCGTCGCTGTTCGGTGGTGAGTTCCCCGGTGACCTCATCATCGGCCGCTTCTTCATCCTGCACGTGCTGCTGATCCCCGCCCTGCTGCTGGCGTTGATCGCGGTCCACGTCGGTCTGGTGTTCAAGCAGAAGCACACCCAATGGCCGGGACCGGGACGCACGAACTCCAATGTGGTCGGCGAGCGGATGTTCCCCCGGTACGCGATCAAACAAGCCGGCTTCTTTCTCATGGTCGCCGGCGTGATCGCGTTGCTCGCCGGGCTGCTTCAGATCAACCCCATCTGGCTTTTCGGCCCGTACGAGTCAGCGGTCGTCTCGGCGGCGACGCAGCCGGACTGGTACGTGATGCTGCTCGACGGGGCGATCCGGCTGATGCCGGCGTGGGAGATCACGATCCCGATCGGCGACGGCTACGTCATACCGCCCATGTTCTGGCCCGCCGTCGTCCTGCCCGGCCTGCTCACGACGTTGCCGATGGCCTACCCGTTCCTGGAGGCCCGACTGAACCGGGACAACCGGCTGCACAACCTGCTCCAGCGCCCGCGCGACGTCCCCGCCCGGACGGCGCTCGGCGCCATGGCCATCGCGTTCTTCCTGGTGCTGACCCTCTCCGGCGGCAACGACGTGATCGCCGACAAGTTCCACATCAGCCTCAACGCCCTCACCTGGGCCGGCCGGATCGGCATGCTGATCGTCCCGCCGATCGCCTACTACGTGACCTACCGGCTCTGCCTCGGCCTGCAACAGCACGACCGCGAGGTGCTGGCCCACGGCGTCGAGACCGGCATCATCCGGCGCCTCCCGGACGGCAGGTTCGTCGAGGTACACCAGCCGCTGGCCAGCGATCTCGAGTACGCCGGCTGGGTCGTACCGAAGAAGATGAACCGCCTCGGCGCCCTCGGACCGGCCGTCAAGGGCTTCTTCCTGCCTCTCGAGCGGCCGGCCGAGGCCCCGGTCTCCCCCGGCCACCCACCGGTCGACGCGCCCGAGAAGCGGAAAGTAGTCTCCGGCCGTCCCTAAGGCGTTACTTCAGCGTGGCCGGGAGCTCGTGGTTCGCCAGGAAGAGTCGGTTGGGGTCGACGGCGTCGCGGATGTGGCACAGCCGGGTGAAGTCGTCCGGGTCGAAGCCGCGGCTCGCGTCGCCGCCGACCTCGTCGAAGTTGAGATACATCCGGCCGCGCGACCACTGCGACACGGCGTCGACCGTGCGCTCGGCGTCGGCGATCGTCTGTTTCGCGAGGTCGCCGATCAGGATGCCGGCCGCCAGCATGAGGAACTGGCCGTCGAACCGGGCGGCGGCACCGGCGTCGGGTTCGACCCGACCGAGCGCACCGCCGAGCTGGCGGATGTCGACCACGTTCAGGATGGTGTCGGAGGCAGGTCCGGCCGCCTCGATCAACCGGTCGATGGCCTCGGGCGGCAGTGCGTCGAGCAGCGCGGAGCGGCCGCCGCCCGGGACAGGCTGCTCGGGATCCAGGTGCAGACGCGCGAGAGCCGCCACGGGAACCCGGGCGAAGGTGTCGATAGCGGGGTCGAGCGCGCGCAGCGGAGCCAGGATCTCCTGCGCCTCCGCGTCGTCGCCGAGCACGGCGCCGTCGACGACGACCAGGTGACGGCCGCGGAACACCTCGGGCACCTCGGGGATCGGCGGAAACCGCAACAGCCGAAAACAGGTGCTCGCGGCGTCGGGCGCGGTGACCGACCAGGGCGCCCAGGCGCTCAGCACCCGGTGGGCCTCCGCGAGGTCCCAGACCATCATCCCGGCGTACGCGGTCTCGATGGGAAAGAGCCTGAACTCGATAGCGGTGACGACGCCGAAGTTGGCACCGTTGCCACCGCGCAGCGCCCAGAACAGGTCGGGGCGGTGGTCGGCGTCGGCACGGACGATCATGCCGTCCGCGGTGACCAGTTCGACAGCGGTCACGGTGTTGGCGGCAAGGCCGTGCGCGCGGGCGTACCAACTCAGGCCGCCGCCGAGCAGGTAGCCCACGACTCCGGTGTCCGGGCTCGAGCCGTGCAGCGTGGCCAGGCCGTGTTCGGCGGCCTTCTCGACGACCGGCAGCCAGACGTCGCCGGCGTGCACGCGGGCGGTGCGGCGGTGGATCTCGATGCCCTTGAGCTCGGACATCCGCATCAGCACGGTGCGCGACAGGTCGACACCTTCCAGCGGGTGCGCGTTGTGCCCGGTGCCGAGCGGCGCGACCCGCAGGCCCGCCCGCGCGGCGTAACGGACCACGGCGGCCACCTCCTCGACGGTACGTGGAAAGGCCACGGCGGCAGGCCGCAGGTCGACGGCGAGCGCCCAGGTCGTCCGCGCCTGGTCATACCCCTCGTCGCCCGGCAGGTAGACGCCGCCGCTGGCCAGTCCCTTTTCGATACTCACGTCTGTTTCCCCCGTTTTGCTGACGTCGTTCTCAGTCTGAGACTAACCACGGAGCAGCCCCTGTCACGCCGTCGTGACGCGGATCTCGTGGTTGCCCTCATCGGCGGAGTTGCTTCTAACCTGAAGCTCCCCGCTGTAAGGAGAGCTCCCCATGCGATTCGGACTGGTCGGCTACGGGTTCGGCGGCCGTTATTTCCACGCGCCACTGCTGGCGTCGGCCCCGGACATCGACTTTGCCGGCGTGGTGACCCGGTCACCGGAGCGCCGGGCCGAGCTAGGGAAGGACCAGCCCGGCGCCGCCGCGTACGACTCGCTGCGGGCGCTGGCCGCCGACGGTGTCCAGGCCGTCGCGATCTCCACCCCGGCCGACACGCACATTCCGCTCGCGCTCGAGGCGATCGCGCTCGGGATGGCGGTCGTGGTGGACAAGCCGTTCGCCCTCGACGCGGCCGAGGCCCGCACCGCGGTCGACGCCGCCGAGCAGGCCGGGGTCCCGCTCAGCGTCTACCAGAACCGGCGCTGGGACTCCGACCTGCTGACCGTGCGGCACCTGATCGGCACCGGGGCGCTGGGTGACGTCAGCCGCTTCGAGTCCCGGTTCGAGCGCTTCTCACCCGACCCCGGCCCGCCCGCGGCCGGCGGCGGCAACCTGCGCGACTTCGGCGCGCACCTGGTGGACCAGGCCCTGCTGCTGTTCGGGCCGGCGGAACACGTGTACGCGCGGATGACCGCCAAGGACGACGACTGCTTCGTCAGCATCCAGCACACGGGCGGTGTCGAGTCGCAGCTCTGGGGAAGCTGGATCCAGGGCGCTCCCGGTCCGCGGTTCCGCGTCACGGGCGCGACCGGCACGTACATCGTCGGCGGGGTCGACGGCCAGGAGGAAGCACTCATCGCCGGACGCACACCCGCGACCGAGGGCGACCGCTGGGGCACCGAGCCAGAGGACCGCTGGGGCCACGTCTACCGCGGCGGCGCGGGCGAGCCGGTGCCGACCGAACGCGGCCGCTGGGACACCTACTACCCGGCCTTCGCCGCCGCCGTCCGGGGCGAGGGTCCGCTCCCCGTCGACCCCTGGGACGTGGTCCGCAACATCGAGGTGCTGGATGCCGCTCGCGCGAGCGCATCGACGGGTGCGACGATCATGCTTTGAGCCCACAGTCCGGGGAGGACGATCGTGCGAGTTGGTAGGCGACTGTCGATTGTGGTCGTGACGATCCTTGCTCTGCTGGCCCTGCCGCTGAACGCGGCTCAGGCCGCCTACTACAACACGTACACGGACATCGCCAGTACGCCCGATACGAGCTGCTGCACCGGGGTGCAGGGGTTCGCCGCCGGGTCCACGTACCTCTACTCGATCAAGAACCACACCAACTACGACGACGTCTCGGTCATCTACCGGGTCCACAAGACCACCGGTGCGCGGGTGCTGATGACGAACGGCACCAACAACACGTCGACCAACCCCTGGCTCGGGCACGCGAACGACATGACGATCGTCGACATCGACGCTCAGCACCACATGTTCGTCGTGACCATGAACGCGACCGGGGCGCAGCTCGTGCGGCTCCGCTACGACGGCACCACCTACTACCACGCCGGCTCGTACCAGATCCGGCTCAACGGGGCCGTGGCGGCGCCGTCCGGGATCCATCGGGTCGCGGTCACCAGCACCGCGATCACGTTCCTGTTCAAGAGCGGCAGGACCGTCTACAACGCCAGTCTCCCGCTGCGCGCCGCCTCGGGCACCATCAACCTGACGAAGGCGTTCGACCTGCAGGTCGAGGGCGCACTCGTCAACGGGGCCACGGTGCCGGACCTCGGGACCTTCCTCAACCAGGGGTTCTTCTACGACGCGCCGAAGCGGGTCCTCTACAACCCGCTGACCAAGGACAACCGCAGCATCGTGCTCGTCTACCGGAACGTGGGGCCGACGACGACCGGCACCGCGCCCGCGGCCGCCGACCTCTCGTTCCGCATCACGTCCTCGGCGTACTCGACGCTGTTCGAGATCGAAGGCGTCGGCATCAGCGACGGCAAGCTGTACTTCAGCACGAACCGGTCCGGTGCGAACGGCGCCAACGACGGAGTGCACGTGTTCAACGGCTACGTCGCCGCTTAGCCCACCGCACCGCGGGCGATCGCGGTCACCAGGAGACCGTCGCGGACGGCGAAGCGGCCATGCAGCTCGCCGTCCGCGCCGGCGACCACCTCGGCGCCCGGGGCCAGTAGCCGGGCCACGAACGACCTCGTCGGCGGGTCGAACCGCACGTAGGCGCCGTCGAAGTCGAGAAACGTGCCCGCCAGCGGCGCCCAGCACTTGTAGACGGACTCCTTGGCGCTGAACAGCAGCCGCTCCCACGGGATGCCGGGCCAGCCGCCGGCGAGCTCGGCGAGCTCCGCCCGCTCCTGCTCCAGCGAGATCAGGTCCAGCACGCCGGCCGGCAGCGGCTCCGCGGGCTCGGCGTCGATCCCGACGACGGCCAGGTCGGCGGCGCGGGCCACGGCGGCCGCCCGGTAGCCGGCACAGTGGGTGATGCTGCCGACCACTCCGGAAGGCCACAGCGGACCTCCCCGGGCGTCCTTGGCGATCGCGGCCGGCGGGAAGCCCAGCCGGGCCAGGGCGGTGCGGGCGCAGTGGCGGCCGGTCGTGAACTCGCGCCGGCGGGCCTCGACCGCGCGGGCCACCAGCGCCCGCTCCTGGGCGTACAGCTCGATCCCGGGTGGATCGTCGTGGACCTCGACCACGCGCACGGCCGGCGGCAGCAGCTCACCGAGCATGGGCGACCGTCGGCAGGGGCAGCACACGGCACGGGCGCGGGGCCTCGCCGCCGAAGCGCTCGGACCACTCGCGGGGGTAGCCGACCGAGACCTCCATGAACGGGAGGCCGTCGTGCCAGGTCGTGCGGCGGATGTGCAGGTGCCCGTAGACGACGGCGGCGACGTTGAACCGGCGATGCCAGTCGGCGGTGCGCTCCGTGCCGCACCACAGCGCGAACTCCGGGTAGCGCAGGACCATGGTCGGCTCGCGGACCAGACAATGGTGGTTGACCAGCACCAGCGGCAGCCGGGGATCCACGGCGGAGAGCCGCCGCTCCGTCTCGGCGACGCGTGCCGCGCACCATTCGTCCAGGCTGGCGTACGGGTCGGGGTGGAGCAGCAGCTCGTCGGTGCACACGACACCGACCTCGTACGCGCGGGCCAGCGCGTCCTGCTTGGTGGCCGACCCGACCGGCAGGAAGCTGTAGTCGTAGAGCAGGAACAGCGGCGCTACCACGACCGGGCCGCCCGGACCCGACCACACGGGGTACGGATCCTCGGGCGTCACCACACCCAACGAGCGGCACATCGCGACGAGGTGCTGGTAGCGGTGCACGCCGCGGAGCGTCACCGGATCACGGGGCACGGTCCACAGCTCGTGGTTGCCGGGCGTCCAGATGACCTTCGCGAACCGCCCGGCCAGGAGCTCGAGCGCCCATTCGATGTCGGCCATCCGCTCGGCCACGTCGCCGGCGACGATCAGCCAGTCGTCCGGCGAGTCGGGCCGCAGCCGCTCCAGCAGCCGGCGGTTGGCCGGGTGACCCACGTGCAGGTCACTGGTCGCGAGCAGCGCACCTGTGCCGCTCGCGTTCATACGAGGGACGCTACTGACCGGTCCGGCCGGGGAGGTGTCCCCGGAAGCGGGGATGTGGTCGCCGTCAGCCGGCCGGGGCGGGCGAGCAGAAGAGCTGGCCGGTCGGTCCGCCCGCGGGCAGCGTCGCCAGCCACACCGGTGTCCGGGTCGAGGCGAGCGACTCGCGGGGCGGCCGCACGCAGCAGGCGTTGACCAGGATCCCGAGGCCCTCCAGCTCGGCCGAGAGCTCGGTGGTCAGCGTCTGGACGGCGGAGTGCGACACGCGGTACGCCGCCTGGCCGTCGTGCCTCCAGTGGTCGTGGTCCGCGCAGACGGTCACCACCCGGCCGTACCCCTGTGCCCGCATCATCGGCGCGACCGCCTGGGTCAGCCGCCACGGGCCGAGCAGGTTGGCGTCGAGGGTGCGGCGCACGACGTCCAGGTCGGCCCGGGCCGCGCCCCGGTCGCCGGGCAGCCGGTGGGTCGCGTCGTTGACCAGCACGTCACAGCCGCCGAGGCGCTCCCGCAGCCACGCCGCGACCCGCCGGACGCTGTCGGGATCCAGCACGTCGAGCTGCCGCACCGCGACGCGGTCGGCCAGGTCGCCCAGCGTGTCGAGCGCGCGCCGGCCGTGCTCCGCCGAGCGGCTGCCCAGCACGACGCGCATGCCGAGCTCGGCCAGGCGCCGCACGAGCTGCGGGCCGACACCGCGGTCCCCGCCGCTGACCAGGGCGACGCGGCCGGTCAGGGCCAGGTCGGAGCCGGCGCCGTGCGGCGTGGCGGAGTGGCCGGGGTACGGGACGGCAGAGCCCACGGCTCCTCCGTGACGTCGGATCGCCGATGCGGACGGATAAGGGTTCGATACGAGGAACTTCGGTAATGGCCGTCTTGCGCGCCTGCGCTCATCGTGGGTCGTCGCGCTGTCGGGTTCACGTCCCCCGATGCAGGTACCGACCGGGATCACGCGCGGTGACGGCCATCGATCGCGCGTGCGCACACCCGTAACCATGGCGCCACGCGCGGGGCTGAGTCAGGATGATTCCTTGTCGGCCTGACCATCCCGTCCCTTGAAGCGGGGACCCGATCGTGACACGCGTACTGCTAGCTTCGATATCGCAGGCACCACAACCTTGGAAGACACTGAATGTCCTATAGGGACACTCGGGAACACGCGCGATGCGCGGGCACCAGGCCATCGACATGGTTGGAACAGCAATGCGGGGGGATTCGTGATACGCATCGATCTCATGGTCTGCTCACCCATCTTCCTAGTCGGTCTCGCCGAGACTGTGAACAATGCGGGCATCAAGGTGCTGGCCGTGCACACCTCGCCTGACCAGGACCCGTCCTGGCTCGCCGACGCCGTCCTGATCGACGTCGACACGGTCGACGACGTGAGCCAGATCACCCGGGTCGCCACCTGCACCTCGGTGCTGGTGCTCGACAACGAACCGGTGGCCGACACCGCCTACCTGCGCGCGGGTGCGGCCGGTGTGATCAGCAAGCGGGAGAGCGCGGAACGCCTGGTCGACGCGGTGCGGGCGGTCACCTCGGGCTCCTATGTGTTGCCCGGCGACGGCGGCGCCGCACTGGTGACCGAGCGCCCGGCGGTCGACCGCCCGGTGGTCGAGCGCCCGGAGCCGTCCCGTCCCCCGCTCTCCGAGCGGGAGGAGCAGGTCCTGCGCCAGATCGCGCGGGGTCTGACCCACGGACAGATCGCCACCAGGCTGGGCATCAGCCCCCATACCGTCGACACGTACGTCAAGCGGATCCGGGCGAAGCTCGGGGTGGGCAACAAGGCCGAGCTCACCCGGGCCGCGCTGCTCGGGCGGCTGGTCCCCGACCGGCCGCAGGACGGGCCGGTCGACTCCATCGGCTGGTCAGCGGCCTGACCGGGGCCGTGGTCGCGTTCGAGGTGGCGGTCAACGCTCGGCGTCTTCCCGACGCCGAGCGGGCCGCCGTGCTCACCTCGCCTCCGGGGTTCGGCCAGGTCTTCACCGACCACATGGTCACCCTGCGCTGGTCGCGGGAGCGGGGCTGGCACGACGGCCGGCTCGAGCCGTACGGCCCGTTCACGCTGGCGCCGGCCACCTCGGTGTTCCACTACGGCCAGGCCATCTTCGAGGGCATGAAGGCGTACCGGCAGGACGGCGGGTCGATCGCGCTGTTCCGGCCGGGGGCCAACGCCGAGCGGTTCAACCGGTCGGCGCGGCGGCTGGCGATGCCGGAGCTGCCGGTCGACACCTTCGTCGAGGCGATCGAATCGCTGGTCGCCCGGGATCGCGACTGGGTGCCGGAGGGCTGGGGCCGCAGCCTCTACCTGCGGCCGTTCATGATCGCCACCCAGCCCGGCCTCGGGTTCACCCAGCCGTCCAGCGACTACCTCTTCTGCGTCATCGCCTCGCCCGTGGCGCCGTACTTCGGCCCGGCCGGGCCGCGTGCGCTGACCGTCTGGCTCTGTGCCGACTATGTCCGCGCGGCACCGGGCGGCACCGGTGCCGCCAAGGCGGCCGGCAACTACGCCGCGGCGTTCGTGGCCAGCCGGCAGGCCGCCGACGAGGGCTGCGACCAGGTCGTCTGGCTCGACGCGGCCGAGCACGCCTGGGTCGAGGAGATGGGCGGCATGAACCTCTTCTTCGTGTACGGGGGTGAGCGCCCACGCCTCGTCACGCCGGCCCTGACCGGCGCGCTGCTGCCCGGGGTGACCCGCGACAGTCTGCTCACGCTCGCCCGCGGGCTCGGCATGACGGCCGAGGAGGGCCGGGTGTCCGCCGACCAGTGGCGCGCGGACTGCGCATCCGGCGCCCTGACCGAGGTCTTCGCGTGCGGGACCGCCGCGGTGGTGGCCCCGGTGGGCGAGGTGCGCGGGCGCACCGGCGGCTGGCGGGTCGGCGACGGCCGGCCCGGCCCGGTGACGCGCCGGCTGCACCACGCACTGCTGTCCATCCAGTACGGACGAAAACCCGATCCGTTCGACTGGGTCCACAAGGTCTGCTGACCGATCGACAACCTTGGTAGGTTCACCTCCATGACAGACAACCGGGATATTTCCGGCCCCCCGGCGGCCGGCGACGAGGTCGCGACGCTGCTGGGCAGCCTCGAGCGCCAGCGCGCCACCTTCGCCTGGAAGGTCGGCGGGCTCGACGAGAAGGGCCTGTCCGCCAAGGTCGGCGTCTCCACCATCACGCTGGGCGGCCTCGTCAAGCACCTGGCCTTCATCGAGGACTTCAAGTTCACGACCATGCTGCTCGGCGAGGACCTGGTCGCGCCGTGGGACGCGGTCGACTGGGAGCACGACGCCGGCTGGCCCTGGCACTCGGCGGCCGACGACTCCCCGGAGGTGCTCTACGCGCTGTGGCACGGCGCCGTCGCGCGCAGCCGGGCGTCCATCGCCCAGGCGCTGGCCAAGGGCGGCCTCGACGTCCGCATCGAGTACGGCTACGGCGACGACCCCGACGAGGCGCTGAGCCTGCGACGGCTGCTGGTCGACATCATCGAGGAGTACGCGCGCCACGCCGGCCATGCCGACCTGATCCGCGAGGCGTTCGACGGTGTCGTCGGCGAGGACCCGCCGGGTGCCGTCTACCCCTACGAACCGCCCGCCTGACGTGCGCCTCAGCGACCGGACGCTCACGCAGGTCGACTCGCCCATCACCGCGGCGTACGACCTGCTGGGCCTCCTTGACGACGACCGGGACGTGCTCGACCTCGCGCAGGCCGCGCCGACGTATCCGCCCGCTCCGCGGGTGGTCGCGCACATCGCGCGGGTGGCCAGGGACGACGCGGGCGGCCGCTACACCGAGGTGCCCGGCATGCCGCTGCTGCGCCAGGCGTTCGCCGCCGAGGTCAGCCGCGACTACGGCGGGGCGGTCGGTGCCGACGACGTGACCGTCACCGCCGGTTGCAACCAGGCGTTCAGCCTGGTCGCGTCGACGCTCGCCGGGCCGGGCGACGAGGTGGTGGTGCCGCTGCCCTACTACTTCAACCACGACATGTGGCTGCGGCTGAACGGCATCGTTCCCCGCTACCTCGAGCCCGGGCCGGGCCTGGTGCCGCGCGCCGCCGACGCCGAGGCGCTGATCACGTCGCGTACCCGCGCGATCGTGCTGGTCACTCCCGGCAACCCCAGCGGCGCGACGGTCGACCCGGCCGGCATCGCCGCGTTCGCCGACCTGGCCCGCCGGCACGACATCGCGCTGATCCTCGACGAGACCTACCGCTCCTTCCGCGGCACGACCGAGCCCGCGCACCACCTGTTCGCCGATCCGCGGTGGGGTCGGACGCTGGTCAGCCTGCACTCGTTCTCGAAGGACCTCGCGATCCCGGGCTACCGGGTCGGCGCGATCGTGGCCTCACCCGCGCTGGGCCGCGAGGTCTGCAAGCTGCTCGACTGCGTCGCGATCTGCGCGCCGCGGATCGGCCAGGAGGCGGCCTGGGCCGGGCTCACCTTCGCCGCCGACTGGCGCGCGGCCCGCGCGCGGGAGATCGCCGAGCGGCGCGCGTCGTTGGTCGCCGCGCTGGCCGACCGTCCCGGCGGCTTCGAGCTGCTCTCGTACGGCGGCTACTTCGCGTGGCTGCGCCACCCGTTCGCCGACCGCTCCACCATGGATGTCGTCCGCGACCTGGTGGTCAAGCAGCACACCCTGGTCATGCCCGGCACCGCGTTCCTGCCCGACGACCGCGGCACGATGCGGGTCAGCGTCAGCAACCTCGACCCCGCCGGGGTCAAGCTGTTCGCCGAGCGGCTGGCGGAGGCCGGCGGTCAGTAGATGACGCGGTTGTCCGCCGCCGGGCGCCACGCGCGGGACCCGCGCAGGTTGCGGGTGACGTTGAGCCGCTTGAGCCAGCGGTCGCTGCCGTCGTAGCGCGCCCGGAACGACTTGCGACCGTGCACCGCGCGGAAGTTGTCGACGAACACGCAGTCGCCCGGGCGCAGCCGTACGTCCTGCATGCGCGCCTCGATCTGGTCGCACAGCCCCTGGAAGGCGGCCAGTGACCGGTCGCTCCACCCGTCCATCTTCATGTGGTAAGGGTCGAGCGCCATGTACGGATCCTGCCGGTCGCCGAACAGCACCGGACGCTTGACCGGGTCGTCGTTCCACGACTGGATCAGCGCGAAGCTGCGCTGGCGCAACCGGTCGACGACCGGGTCGCCGGTGGACTCCGACGCGTTCTCGGGTCGATGCGAGTTGTCAGGCATCTGAGTGAACTCGGGCTCGAACAGCGCGTCGACGTCGAGCACCGACCAGTCGAGGTCGCCGGCGTCGCAGACCACGGTCTCCACCAGGTCGGGGTTCTTCAGGCACATCAGCGCCACGTAGTCGCCGCGACAGGGGTGGAACGCGTCCTCGGTGTGCCAGGACAGGTGCTGGAGGCTGTTGGAGCCGAGCTCGTAGTGCTCGTGCCCCTGGATCGGCAGGACATCGTGCATGATGCGCCCGTCCTGCTGGGTGGCCCAGCCGAACACGTCACCGAGCGCGGACGCGACGAGCAGGAAGAAGATCTCCTGCCGGAACGCCGGCGACTCGAACTGGCTGTCCTTCCAGTGCGGCGGCGTCGGGCCGAGCTCCTGCTCGTCGACCTCGAGACCCGAGACGAGGCAGAGCGCTGACGGCTCACCCAGGCGGAACTCCTCGAGGAACTCGAGCAGGTGGGTCGGGAGCTGCCGGGCGAGTACCGGCGCGCGCCGGATCAGCTCGCCGTCCTCGATGGTCGCGTACGCCTTCGCGAGGTCCGTCAACATGGGCTGCAGCGCCGCATTGTCCTCGGACGTCAGCGTCAGGTGATGAATCACGGTGCGCCTCCTGGCTTCCCAGTCTAAAAGCGACCGTGCGCCGGACATCGGTCCCCGTTAGTAGGGACAGGTGCGCGACTTCGTACCGACCATAGTGTTCTCTGCGACCGACCTGCTGCACCAGCAGATTCGCCGCCGGGGCGCGCCGCCGGTTTGACGACGTAGGCGGGGATCGACACATGAGCGAGCTTGCCAACCTGACCACGATGGAAGTCGACGCCCTGACGGACGTCGACGGTGGCCTCAACCTGACCGACGGGCATGCCCGGCTGGACCTCTCGCCGGAGCAGGCGGCCATTGTCGCCCGGATCCCGGAGATGTTCGGCATCGCATCGCGCCAGCCGTTCCCCAGCATCGAGACCGCGGCCCACCGCGCGTTCCTGCGGGCGATCGGGCAGCACAGCGCGCCGGTCGGCACCGGCCGGATCCTGAGCTGCTACTCCTCCACGCTGGCGACCGACATCGTGGCCCGGGCGCTGCCGGCCGGAGCCACGGTCGCCGTGCTGCACCCGACCTTCGACAACATCGCCGACCTGCTCGTCACGCGCGGGCTGCACCTCGTGCCGCTGTCCGAACAGGCGCTGCTCGACCAGGACTGGCCTGGGCCGCCGGTCGGCGCGATCGTGGTCACGCACCCGAACAACCCGACCGGCCTGGTGACGCCCGAGGGCCATCTGCGGTCGTTGGCCGAGCATGCCGTCCGCCACGGGCAGACGCTCATCATCGACGCCAGCTTCCGGGGCCAGGTGCTCGACGCGCAGTACGACTCGTACGCCGTGCTCGACGCCGCCGGCGCGGACTGGATCACGATCGAGGACACGGGGAAGCTCTGGCCGACCCACGAGCTGAAGATCGGGCTGCTGGCGCAGAGCGAGCGGACCACGCTGCCCATCGAGCGGGCGTTCTCCGAGTCACTGCTGGCCGCGTCGCCGGTGGTGCTGCAACTCGTCGAGGCACTCGCCCTCGACTGGATCGACGGTGGCCGCGACCGCGCCCTCGAGCTCGTGGAGCGCAATCGCGCGGCGGTCCGGGAGGCGATCGAGTCGGTCGGGCTGCAGCTGGCCGACCCGGCTTCGCAGATCAGCGTCGCCCGCGTGGTGTTGCCGGACGACGGCCCCGACTCGGCGCTGCTCCACCAGGAGCTGCTCCAGCGCGGTGTCCACGTGCTGCCCTGCGCGCCCTTCCACTGGGCCGACCCGAAGAGCGGGCTGCGCTTCATCCGGCTCTCGCTGGCCCGGCCGTTCCCCGTCGTCCAGGCCGCCGCCGCGACGCTCGCGTGCGCGTACCGCGAACTGTCCGTGACCGCCTGAGCGAGGCGACGTGGACACGCGACACCACGTCGCGCTCGGCGACACCGGCTGGCTGCTGTGGCGCGACGCCGCGCTGCGCGGCACCGGCTTCCCGGCGCGGCGGTTCCTGGAGATCTGCGACGACCTGCTGGCCGCCGCCGCCGACGGGGTCGACGGGCACGACCCGGCAACCGGGGAGAAGTACGCCGCGGTCTTCGCGGAGGCCACCGACCGGCTCTCCGCGGCCATCCGCCGGACCGCCGCCGAGAGCCGGTTCCGCGAGGCGGTGACCTGGCAGAACCCGACGCTCGTGGAGACCTGCCTGGACAAGGTCGCCACGCGGCGTCGGCGCGACGTGCGCGGACGCGGATACGAGCTGACCATCGCGAGCTACCTGCAGCGCTTCTGCCTCAAGAACGACAGCATCGGCTTCTTCGGGCCGGTCGGCTGGGCACGGTTCGACCCCGAGGAGCCGGGCCTGGCGACGGCGCCGGGGCCGGAGCTGCTCGCCCGGCGCCGAACCTCCTTCGAGGACTGGGCGATCGACGCGGTCGCCGAGGTCGTCGCCGGCCGGGCCGAGGTGTGGCCGTGGCTGCGACCCCGGATGGTGTCCTACGCCAGCCTGGTCGGATGGACGCTGCACCTGCCGTTCACCCGGCCGGTCACGCTGCCGGCCGCCGAGGCGCGGCTGCTCCGGCGGTGCGACGGCACCCGGACCGTGCGCGACCTCGTCGGCGACCCCGCCGACCCCCGAGCCGTGGCCGCGCTGGTGCGGCTGCGCGAACGGGGTGCCGTGCAGGTCGACCTGAGCGGCGCGCCGAGCCTGGCACCGGAGCGGGACCTCGCCGCGCGGATCGACCTGATCGGCGATCCGGACGTCCGCGCGCGGGCCGCCGCGCCGCTCGAGGAGCTGGTCGCGGCCCGCGACGACGTGGCCGCGTCCGCCGGCCGGCCCGACCGGCTGTTGGCTGCGTCGGGCACGCTCTCCGCGGTCTTCGAGCGCGTCACCGGTCGCGCCTCGACGCGGTGGGCCGGCGCGACCTACGCCGGGCGGACCCTGATCTGCGAGGACACGGTGCGGGCGATCGACGTCCGGGTCGGGCACCGCGTGGTCGACCGGCTCGCCGGGTCCCTCGGCCCGGTGCTCGACAGCGCGTCGTGGCTGGTCGACACCATGGGCGCGCGGTACGAGGCCCGGGCGCGGGAACTGCTCGACCGGCAGACCGGCGCGGACGGCCTGCCGCTGCCGAGGTTGATGGCCGCGATCCTGCCGGAGCTGCTGGAGCCGGGTCGGGTGACCGCGGACGCGACGATCGCCGGCGAGGTGGTGGCCGACTTCCAGGACCGGTGGCACCGCGTGCTCACTCTGACGCCCGAGCTCATCGCGCACACCCGTCGCCATCACGTGACGGCCGAGGCGATCGCCGCAGCGGTCGCCGCCGAGTTCCCCACCGGGCGGCCGCGGTGGAACGGCCCGCGCTGGCACTCGCCCGACATCATGCTGGCCGCGGCCGACCCCGCCGCGCTGGCCCGTGGCGACGTCGACTTCGTGCTCGGCGAACTGCACTGCGGCGACAACACGCTGGAGGGCCGGGTGTTCGCCGCACAACATCCGGCCGTCGAACGGCTGCGCGCCGCCGCGGAAGCGAGTGGGCTCGCCGGCCGGGTGATCCTCGTGCCGGCCCGAGGGACCGAGCGCACGTCGTCGCGCGTCTGCCGGACCACCGAGGCTCTGCTGCCCAGCTACACGTACATCTGCTTCGGGCCGGAAGCGCTCGCCCCGCCTCCGGGCGCGACGATGCTCTCCGCCGTCGACCTCACCGCGCACCGGCACGACGACGCGCTCGTCGTGCGCCATCGCGGCGGTGCCGAGTATCCGTTTCTCGAAGTCCTCCGCGAGCCGCTGATCGCGTTGTTCCTCAACGGGTTCCGGCCCGTCGGCGGCGAGCGGCACCGGCCGCGGGTGACGATCGACCGGCTCGTGCTGGCCCGCGAGGCCTGGATGTTCGCGGCGACCGAGCTCGACTGGGTGTTCGTCAAGGACGAGGCCCAGCGGTATCTCGCCGCCCGGCGGTGGCGGTCGGCACAGGGCCTGCCCGAGCGCGGCGTCTTCCGGGTGCCGGTGGAGCGCAAGCCCGTCGTGGTCGACTTCCGCAGTCTCGCGCTGGTCAACCTGCTCGCCAAGTCGGTCCGGCGGACGGTGCGGGCGGATCAGGGAACGGTCACCCTCACCGAGATGCTGCCCGACATCGACCAGCTCTGGCTGACCGACGCCGAGGGTGCGCGGTACACCGCGGAGCTGCGCGTGGTCGCGGTCAGGGATCCCGGCGAGAGCTGAGGCCGGTGTAGCGGCCGTCGTGGTAGAGCAGCGGGCTGCCGTCCCCGCAGTCGGCCGCCACGGGCTCGGCCAACACGATCGTGTGGTCGCCGGCCGCGATGCGGTGGGTGACCCGCCCGACCAACCAGGCCAGCACCCCGTCGAGCACCGGGAGGCCGAACGGGCCGGGCCGCCAGCCGGTGGGCGCGAACCGGTCGGCGCCCCGCGTGGCGAAGACCCGGGCCAGGTCGGCCTGGTCGGCGCCGAGCAGGTGCACGGCCACGTGCGGTGCGGCCGTCACCGCCGGCCAGCTCGACGAGCCTCGGTCCTGGCAGAACGAGAACAGCGGTGGGCGCAGGGAGACCGAGGTGAACGACGTCGCGGTGAACCCGACCGGGCGACCGGCGCACAGCGCGGTGACGACCGTGACCGTGGTCGCGTGCCGGCGCAGCAGCCGCCGCACGTCGTCGGCCGCGACCCGCGGGCCGACGTCGGGCCGACCCGGTGCACTCACCCCGCGACGCGCCGGCGGAGCCGGCCGAGGTGCTCCAGCGAGCGCAGGACGTCGTCCGGCGGCACGCCGAAGTCGATCAGACAGGCGATCTCGTCGACTCCGATGGCCGCCAGCCGCTCGACCACCTCGAGGCCGTCCGACTCCGTGCCGAACAGGCTGCTGGTCTTGACGTACCGGTCGGCGGCGCGGTTGAGCAGCATCGTCTTGTGCTTGTCCGGCAGCGACGTGAGGTCGAGGCCGGGCGGGAACAGCCCGGGCGTCTTCGCGATGAGGTCTATCGAGCTGTGCAGGTAGCGGACGAACGGCTCGCGCGCCAGGTCGAGCACCGCCGCCCGGTCTTCGCCGAGGAGCGTGTGCAGCATGACGACGACGTGGCCGCGCACTCCCTCGGCCAGCTCGCTGCGGTACGCGGCGATGTTGCGCGCCAACGTGTCGTGCTCCTGGCCCAGCATGTAGGTCAGCAGGCCGGCACCGAGCCGACCGGCGACCTTGAAGGTCTCGGGCGAGCCGGAGCTCGTGATCCAGATCGGCAGCTCCGGCTGGACGGGCGCGGGAAAGATCCGCACGGCCCGCTTCTCGCCGGTGCCGTCCGGGAACTCGACCTCCTCGCCGCGCCAGAGCCGCTGGATGGTCCCGACCGCGTCGACCATGACGTTCTTGCGGTCCGCGTACGCGTCGGGACGGATGACGTAGTCGCCCGCGTGCCAGCCGGACGCGAACGACAGCCCCACCCGGCCGTGCGACAGGTTGTCGACGACCGACCATTCCTCGGCGACCCGCACCGGATGGTGCAGCGGTGCGACGACGCTGCCGGCGCGGATGGCCACCCGGTTCGTGACGGCGGCGACGGCGGCTCCGGTGACCGCGGGGTTCGGGTAGCGGCCGCCGAACCGGTGGAAGTGGCGCTCCGGGGTCCACACGGCGGAGAGGTCGTTCGCGTCGGCGAACCGGGCGCTCTCCAACAGCAGCCGGTAGCCGTCGTCGGCCGTGCCCGAATCGTCGGCGAAGAAGAAAAGGCTCAGGTCCATTGCCGCTCCCTCCACAGACAGCCCGCATCCGCAACCGTACGGGGGCGCCCGGCCAGCCCGATGTCACCTGAAGCCGGGACCGGGCCGGCGCTGCCCGGCCGCCTAGCGTCGGCTCATGACGCGTCCGTCGTACTCCGATGTGCAGGTGCGGGATCCGGGGCGGCCGACCCCGCCACGCACACCGTACGAAGAGGTGGTGCACGGCATCTGGCGTGACGTGTTGTCCGATGTGGTGGGTGCCGTCGACTTCGGTGTGCACGACGACTTCTTCGAGCTCGGCGGTCACTCGCTGGCCGCGCCCCGGATCGTCGCGCGGATCCGCAAGACGCTGGGTGTGCAGGTGGCGGTCCGCGACTTCTTCGGCTGTCGTACCGTCGCCGCCCTGGCCTCGGTCGTCGCCGCGCAGTCGTCCGCCGGCCCGCAGGTCATCGAACGCCGGCCGCCCGACGCCGAAGCCGTGCTCTCCTTCGACCAGCAACGCATCTGGCTCGAGAACCAGCTCCAGCCGAGCCTCGCCTACAACGTGCACGGCCGCCAACGCCTCGTCGGCCCACTCGACGTCGCCGCCCTCGAAGCCAGCATCCGCGCGGTCGTGCGGCGCCACGAAGCGCTGCGCACCCGGTTCCCGCTGGTCGACGGACGACCGGTGCAGGTCGTCGACGACCTCGGCGACGCACCGCTGATCGACGTCGAGGACCTGCGCGAGGTCGCCGACCCCGCCGGGCGGGCGGCCGAGCTAGCGGACGCGCAGGCCAACACGGTGTTCGACCTGACTGCCGGGGGCCTGCTGCGCTGCCTGCTGCTGCGCACCGGCGACACGCGGTGGGTGCTGAGCCTGACCGCGCACCACATCATCTGCGACGACTGGTCGATCGGGCTGTTCATGCGCGAGCTGTCGGCGCTGTACGCGGCCGGCGGTGACGCGGCCAAGGCCGGCCTGCCACCCTTGCCCATCCAGTACGGCGACTACGCCGCCTGGCAGCGCGACCGGCTCACCGGCGAGACGCTCGACACCACCGTCGCCTACTGGCGCGACCATCTCGCGGGCGCGCCGCCCGTGCTCACGATGCCGGTGACGCGGCGGCAGGACGGCGACCGGGAGCGCGGCGAGTGGACGCGCGGACGGCTCTCGGCGGACGAGACCGCGGCGCTGCACATGCTGTGCCGCACGCACGGCGTCTCGCCGTTCATGGTCGCGATGGCCACCTTCGCCACCGTGCTCGCCCGCTGGTCCGGCCAGCGCGACGTGGTGATCGGCGTGCCGAACGCGGGCCGCAACGACGCCGGCACGGACACCCTGATCGGGTTCCTGGTCAACACGCTGCCGATCCGCGTCGACCTGACCGGCGAACCCACCTTCGCCGACCTGCTGACCCGCGTCCGCCAGGTCTGCCTCGACGGGTACGCACACGCGGACGCGCCGCTCGACGTGCTCGTGCGCCGGCTCGACCTGACCCGCGACACCCGGCACACGCCACTGTTCCAGGTCGTGTTGAGCATGTTGAGCACGAGCGCCTCCACGGTGTCGCTGCCCGGGCTCACGGTGGAGTCGATGGACGGCGCCACGGCGCTGCCCACCAAGCTCGACCTCACGCTCAACGTCCAGGAGTCCGACCAGCGGCTGCACTTCCAGCTCGACTACAACCCCGAGCGCTACGACCGGTCGATGGTCGAGGCACTGGCGACCCAGCTCGAAGCCCTGCTCCGGGCCGCCGTCGCCGATCCCGCGCGGAGCATCCTCGACTACCCGCTCGGCCCCGCGCCGGCCGGCGAGGCCGCGGACGCGATCGCGCTCACCGCCGACGACCGCGTCACCGCCCTGACCGGTTCGCCGGGGCTGGCGGCGTACGCCCGCGCGACCGCAGGGGGCGCGCTGTACGAGCCGCCGCCGTTCGGCACGGCCGACGTCTCCGCGTGGCTGCGCGAGACCGGCGTCACCGCGGCGTTCCTCAGCAGCCCGGCGCTGCGCGCGCTGGCCGGTCCCCTGCCCGACCTCCGCCTCGCTGTCGTCGAGAACACCGGCGAGCTGCTCGGCCACGACCTCGACACGCTGCGGCGGCTGGCACCGCAATGCCGGATCGTCTGCGTGTACGGGGTCACCGACGGCCGTCCACTCACGACATACGAGGCGGCGGCCGGCCCCGCATCAGCGCGGGTGCCGCTGGGCCAGGACCCCGTCCCGCTGGTGAACCCGGCGGGCCGGCCGGCCGCCGTCGGCGAGGTGGCGGTGCTGCCCACCGGTGACCTGGCGCGCCGCGGCCCGGACGGCACGCTCGAGTACGTCGCCGGCGGCCCCGACCCGGTCGAGACGGTGGCCGCCCTGCGCGAGCTCCCCGAGGTGCGCGAGGCGCTGGTCCTAGCCGAGTGCGCCTACGTCACCGTCGGCGAGCCGGCGCGGCACGGCAGCGAGCTCCGGCAGGACCTGCTGCTGCGGCTGCCCGACTACCTGACGCCACGGCACGTGGTCGTGCTCGACGCGCTGCCCCGCACGCCGGCGGGCGACTACGACCTCGCCGCGCTCCCGGAGCCGACCGGCTCCGCGCCGGCCGCGCCCGTTCCGCCGCGCACCCCGTACGAGGAGGCGGTGCACGGCATCTGGTGCGACGTGCTCGGCGAGACCGACTTCGGGGTGCACGACGACTTCTTCGAGCTCGGCGGCCACTCGCTGCTCGCGCCACGCATCGTCAACCGGATCCGGGAGACGCTCGGCGTGCAGATCGCGGTCGGCGACTTCTTCGGCTGTCGTACCGTCGCCGCCCTGGCCTCGGTCGTCGCCGCGCAGTCGTCCGCCGGCCCGCAGCTCATCGAACGCCGGCCGCCGGACGCCGAAGCCGTGCTCTCCTTCGACCAGCAACGCATCTGGCTCGAGAACCAGCTCCAGCCGAGCCTCGCCTACAACGTGCACGGCCGCCAGCGGTTGACCGGCCCCCTCGACGTCGCCGCCTTCGAAGCCAGCGTCCGGGCGATCCTGGAACGCCACGAAGCCCTCCGCACCCGCTTCCCGCTGGTCGACGGGCGGCCCGTCCAGGTCGTCGACGACCTGGACCCGGGCTGGCGGCTCGCGGTCACCGACGTCAGCGGGGATGCCGAGCCCATGGCGCGGGCGGGCCGGCTGGCCGACGAGCAGGCGACCACACCGTTCGAGCTCGCCGCCGGCTCGCTGTTCCGCTGCCTGCTGGTCAAGGTGGGCGACGACGCGCACGTGCTCAGCCTGACCGCGCACCACATCGTCTGCGACGAGTGGTCGATCGGGCTGTTCGCCAGGGAGCTGTCGGCGCTCTACGCGGCCGGCGGCGACCCGGACAGGGCCGGCCTGCGACCCCTGCCCATCCAGTACGGCGACTTCGCGGCGTGGCAGCGCGACCGGCTCACCGGCGAGACGCTCGACCGCACCGTCGCCTACTGGCGCGACCACCTCGCGGACGTCCCACCGGCGTTGACGATGCCGGTCGCGCACGAGGACGTGGCGGCCGGCACGGCCGGTGGTCGGGCCCGCGCGGTGCTCTCCGAGGCCGAGACGGCCGCGGTGGCCGACTTCTGCCGCACGCACGGCGTGTCACCGTTCATGGTCATGATGGCCGGCTACGCCACGGTGCTGTCCCGCTGGTCCGGCCAGCGCGACCTGGTCATCGGTGTGCCGATCGCCGGCCGCACGGACGCCGGCACCGACGCCCTGATCGGGTTCCTGCTCAACACGCTGCCGATCCGCGTCGACCTGACCGGTGAGCCCACGTTCGCCGACGTGCTCGCCCGGGTCCGCCGTGCGGCGCTGGACGGGTACGCGCACTCGGACGCCCCCTTGGACGTGCTGGTCCAGCAGCTCGACGTGAACCGTGACCCGCGCCGCACTCCGTTGTTCCAGGCGGTCCTCAACGTGGTCGGTGACACCCCGACGGCCGAGCTGGCCGGGCTCGTGGTCGAGTCGTTCGACAGCCCGGCCGCGCTGCCCTCCAAGTTCGACCTGAGCCTCAACGTCCAGGAGTCCCGGCGGCGGACCTGGTTCCAGCTCGACTACAACCCCGCGCGGTACGAGCCCGCGATGGTCGAGGCGGTGCTGGACCAGGTGGCCGGGCTGATCCGGACCGTCGTCACGGATCCGACGCGCGGCATCCTGGACTACCCGCTCGGTCCCACGGGCCAGGTGGAGACACCTTTGGCCACCGTGGTCGAACGCCCCGAGCCGGCGCCGGAACGCTCCGCTGTGGTGGATGTCGAGGGTGAGCACAGCTACGCGTGGCTCGATGGAGCGATCGCGGCCGTCGGCGAGCGCCTGGAGCCCGACGGGCACGTCGGTCTGGTGCGGCGGCCGACCGCCTGGTTCGTCGCGGCCCTCCTGCACCGCCTGCGCACCGGCGGCGCGTACTCCGTCATCGATCCCGAGCTCGCGCTGGCGCCGTCGTATCTGGGCGTCACGAGCGTGCTCGACGTCGCCGACCACCCGGCGGAGCCCGCGGCGGCGCACGGGCTCGCCCTCGACGCGATCCGCCGGCACGCGTGGGCCGTCGACCGGCACGGCCTCACCGCCGACGACCGCTTCGCCGCGCTCACCCACCACCCCGGGCACCTCGTCGCCGCCGTCACCCACGCCGTCGCGGCCGGCGGCACCCTCGTGCTGACCGCCGAGCCCGACGACGCCGTCACCGTCCTGTTCCTGAGCCCGCCCCAGCTCCGCGCCCTCCGCGAGCCGCTCCCGGCCCTCCGCTACGCGTTCGTCGCGCACGCCGGCGACCTCCTGCCCCATGACATCGCGCGGCTGCGCAAGCTGGCGCCGGCGTGCCGGGTCGTCGCCGCGTACCGGCCGGACCGCGACGGCCGCCCGCTGGCCAGCTACCTGGTGCCGGACGGGTGGGAGCCGGGGACGGCACCGCTGCGCGTCCCGCTCGGCACCGGCGCGGTCGAACTCCGGAACGCCACCGGCCAACCGGCCGCCGTCGGCGAGGCCGCCGAGTTGCACGCCGGAGACCGGCGCACCGGCGACCTGGTCCGGCGCTGGGCGGACGGCACGCTGGAGTACGTCGGCGAGGTCGACGCGAACCCCGCCCACGACCCGGTGCGGACCGTGCGCGCCCTGCGCGAGCTGCCCGACGTGACGGACGCCGTCGTGACCGAGTGGGCCGACACCGACGGCAACCCGGTGCTCGTCGGCTACCTGGCCGGCCCCGATCCGGAGCGGGACACGGCCACCGTGCGCCAGCTCCTGATCCCGCGCCTCCCCCGCTACCTGCTGCCGGCCCACCTCTTCGTGCTCGACGTGATCCCGCGGACGCCGGACGGCGACTACGACCTCGACGCGCTGCCCGAGCCGGACGAGGACGACCTGGGCGGCGACCGGTACGTCGCACCCCGCACTCCGGTGGAACGCCGACTCGCGGAGATCTTCGAGGAGCTGCTGGGCCTCGGCCGGATCGGCGTCCACGACTCGTTCTTCGAGCTGAACGGCTTCTCGCTGCTGGCAACCCAGATGACCTCCCGCGTACGTGAGGCGTTCCAGGTGGAGCTCCCGCTGCGCGAGGTCTTCGGCTCCCCCACGGTCGAGGGCGTCGCCCAGCTCATCCTCTGGAAGCAGAGCGAGCAGTCCGACGCCGCCACGCTCGAGGCGATGCTGGCGGAGATCGAGGCGGAAGAGTGATGCGCGACCTGTCGGGCCACCTCGCCGCCCAGCTCGCGGCCGACCGCGCCGCACCGGCCGCGGTCGGTGACGTGACGCTGACCTACCAGGGCCTGGCCGACCGGGTCGACGCGCTCGCCGGCAGCCTCGAAGGCCACGTGACGGCCGGCGACGTGGTGGCGCTCGACATCCGCTCGCCCGTCCTGGGGCTCGTGGCGAGCCTGGCCACCGACCGGCTCGGCGCGGCGTACCTCCCGCTCGACACGGCCGCGCCGGCCGGCCGGCAGCGCTGGGTGGTCGAGAACGCGGCCGCGCGGGTGGTGGTCCACCAGACCGGGCCACTCGCGCTGGAGCCGCGGCCGGTGACCGCGACCCGACCCGCCTGGCCACTGACCGACCCGGGCTACGTCATCTACACCTCCGGCACCACCGGGCGCCCCAAGGGCGTACACGTGCCGAAGCGGTCGCTCGTCGAACGCCTCGACGGCCTGCTCCAGCTGCCAGGCCTGCGCCGTGGCGGCTCCATCCTCGCGATGAGCCCGCTGTCGTTCGACATGTCGGTGGTCGAGCTCCACCTGCCACTGGCCGCCGGCGGGACGATGGTCACCGTCGACCCGGCCGCGCGCCGCGACGTCGACGTGTTCGACCGCGCCGTGCGGGAGCACCGACCCGACGTGGTCCAGGCGACGCCGTCGTTCTTCCGCTTGATGATCGCCTCCGGGTGGCGGGGCAACCCCGACGTGGCGCTCTGGTGCGGCGGCGAGGCCCTCACCGACGAGTTGGCGAACGCGCTGCACGAGCGCTGCGGCACGCTCTGGAACATGTACGGGCCGACCGAGGCGACCGTGTGGGCCTCCGCCTGCCGGCTGGCGCCCGGTCAGCCGATCTCGCTCGGCACCGACCTGCCCGGCACCGCTGTCGAGCTGGTCGACCAGCGGGGCCGCGTGCTCACCGCCGCCGGCGCCGAGGGCGAGATCCGGATCAGCGGCGCCGGCATCGCCGACGGCTACCTCGACGCCACACCGACCGAGACGGCGCGGTTCGCACATACGGCGACGTCCCGGACCTACCTGACCGGCGACCGGGCGCGCCGCGCCGACGACGGCTCACTGACGTTCGTGGGCCGGCTCGACAACCAGGTGAAGGTGCGCGGGCACCGGGTCGAGCTCGGCGAGGTCGAGTCCACACTGGAGTCCCACCCGGCCGTCACCGAGGCCGTCGTCGTGCTGGTCGACCAGGGCGATCCCGACACCACCCACCTGTCGGCCGCGGTGGTGACCCGCGGCGGCGTCCGGGTGCGGGACCTGCGCGCCTGGTTGGCGGAGCGACTGCCGGCCCCGATGCTCCCGTCGACGTTCCAGGTCGCGACCGCGCTGCCGCGGACCAGTGCCGGGAAGCTCGACCGCGTGATGATCAGCAAGCGGCTGTCCGCCGGTGAGCGGCTCTCCTGACAGACCCGACGAAAGGACCGCCGTGGCCACCGGCAACCCCCTGACCGACAGCGTCCGGACCGTCGCGGAGCTGCTGCGCACGCGCGCGGCCGACCAGCCGGACCGGCTGGGATACACGTTCCTGGTCGACGGCGAGCACGAGGAACTGCCCCTGACCTACGGCGAGGCGGACCGGCGGGCGCGGGTCGTCGCGCAGGCACTGCGGGAGGCCGGCGCCCGGCCGGGCATGCGCGCGTTGCTGGTGCTGCCGCCGGGACTCGACTACGTCACCACGCTCTTCGGGTGCCTCTACGCGGGTGTGGTGGCGGTGCCCGTCTATCCACCGGACCCGTTCCAGCTCGCGCGGTCGCTGCCGCGGCTGTTGGCCATCGTCGAGGACGCCGAACCCACGGTCGCGCTGACCACCGCGCCGTTGCTCGGCTTCCTCGACGAGGTCGGCCGCCTCGCACCCGCGCTCGGCGCCCTGCGGTGGGTCGCCGTGGACGCCGTCGACGAGGCCACCTCGGACGAGCCGGTGACCGTGGCGCCGGAGGCGACCGCGTTGCTCCAGTACACCTCGGGGTCCACGGCGGACCCGCGCGGCGTGCTGCTGTCGCATGCCAACCTGCTGCACAACTCGGCACACATCCAGCGGCTGTTCCACACCACCAGCGACAGCCACGGGATGGTCTGGCTGCCGCCGTACCACGACATGGGTCTGATCGGTGGCCTGCTCCAGCCGCTCTACGGCGGGTTCCCGGTGACGCTGATGTCACCGCTGCACTTCCTGGAGCAGCCCATGCGCTGGCTGCGGGCGATCGCGCGGCACGGCGCGACGGCCAGCGGCGGCCCCAACTTCGCGTACGACCTGTGCGCACGCCGGTGCGGCCCGGACGAGGCCGCCCAGCTCGACCTGAGCTCCTGGCAGGTCGCCTTCAACGGTGCCGAGCCGATCCGGCCGGAGACGCTGGAGCGGTTCGCGGCGACGTTCGCGCCAGCGGGTTTCCGGGCGGAGGCGTTCCTGCCGTGCTACGGCCTGGCGGAGGCGACGCTGATCGTCTCGGGCCACGGCGGCACCGGTGCCGGCCCGGCCGCGCTGCCCGTCGTGCCCGTCGACCGCGCCGCGCTCGAAGGCCACGTCGTGTCGCCGCCCACCGACGGCGCCGCCGTCACCCGG
This sequence comes from Asanoa ishikariensis, assembly GCF_900107455.1. Lineage (GTDB taxonomy): Bacteria > Actinomycetota > Actinomycetes > Mycobacteriales > Micromonosporaceae > Asanoa > Asanoa ishikariensis. The sequence goes on from NZ_FNQB01000003.1 coordinate 523,902, forward strand.
CTGACGAGCTGCGGTCCCAGCCACCCGGACCAGCGCCTCGCGATCGTCGATCCGGCGACGTCGACCGCCTGTGAGCCCGGTCGGGTGGGCGAGATCTGGGTGTCCGGCCGAAGCGTCGCCGCCGGATACTGGCGCCGGCCGGACGAGTCCGCCCGGGTCTTCGACGCGCGTCTCGCCGGCGACGCCGCCACCGCGTACCTGCGCACGGGCGACCTGGGCTTCCTCCATGATGGACAGCTCGTGGTCACCGGCCGGCTCAAGGACCTGGTCATCGTGCGCGGCCAGAACCACTACCCGCAGGACATCGAGCTCAGCGTCGAGCGGGCCGACCCGAGCCTGCGCCCCGGCTGCGGCGCGGCCTTCGTGGTCGCGGAGGACGAGGACCGGCTGGTCGTCACGTGCGAGGTGCGGCGCGGTGCGGTCGTCGTGGTCGCCGACGTGGCCACCCGGATCCGGCAGGCGGTCGCGTTGGAGCACGGCCTGGACGTGCACACGGTGGTCCTGGTCGAGGCCGGCGGCATGCCGAAGACGTCCAGCGGCAAGGTGCAGCGGCGACTGTGCCGCGCCCGCTACCTCGCCGGGGGCCTGCCCGAGATCGGTCGCGCCGAGCCGCCGGCCGCCCCCTCGAACGACGCCGCGCCGGTCGCCGCGGAGCAGGTGCGCGCCGCATCGGAGGAGACCCGGCGCGCGCTGCTGGAGCGCTACCTGGTGGCTCTGCTCGTCGAGATCACCGGCACCGCGCCCGCCGATCGGCTCGCGCCGCTGCTCGCGACCGGGCTCGACTCGCTGGCCGTCGTGCAGCTCAAGCACCGCGTCGAGAGCGAGCTTCAGGTCGACCTGTCGCTGCCCGCGCTGCTGGGCGGGGCCAGCCTGGCCGAGACCGTCGACCAGCTCGAAGAGCAGCTCGCGGCCGGTCCCGCGCCCCGACCGCCGGCTCCCGCGGCGGGATCGGCGGAGCCGATCGCGCCGATGGCGTACGGCCAGCGGTGGATGTGGTACCTCCAGAGCCTCGAACCGGCCAGTCCGGCGTACACGATCGCGGTGGCCCTGCGGTTGCTCGATCCCGCGGACCCGGCCACCCTGCGGCGCGCGCTCGACGCGCTGGTGGCCCGCCATCCCGCGCTGCGCACGACGTTCCAGGTGAGCGACGGCGAGCCGGTGCAGGTCGTCGCGCCGACCGGCACGGCGGCCTACCGCGAGCACGCCGCGGCCCACCTCGACGACGCCACGTTGCGCGCCGTGCTGACCCGGGCCGCCCGCAGGCCGTTCGACCTGGCGACCGGGCCGCTGTTCCGCGCGGACCTCTACCGGCGCGGCACCGACGACGTCCTGCTGGTGTCGATGCACCACATCGTCACGGACTTCTGGTCGTTGACCGTCCTGGCCCGCGAGCTCGGCGAGCTGTACGCGGCGTACGCCGCCGGCCGGGAAACCTCCCTTGCCGAACCGGCGACGACGTACGCGGAGGCCGTGCAGTGGCAACAGTCCCTGTTGGACGACCCCGTGGCCGGCGCGCGGCTCGCCTCCTATTGGGACGGTCAGGTCGGCGCGGGAATGCCCCGCCTGGCCCTGCCCGCGGTCGACGCGACCGGTGGTGACGGCGTGCGGCAGTTCGCGCTGCCGGCCGCGCTCGCCGAGCGGCTGCGGGAGCGGGCCTCGGAGGCCAACGTCACGCTCCACATGACGCTGCTGGCGGCCTTCCAGGGCGTCCTGCACCGGTACACCGGCCAGGAGGACCTGGTGGTCGGCGCCGACGTGGCCGGTCGTGGCCAGCCCCGGTTCGCCGAGGTGGTCGGCTGCTTCACCAACCCGGTCATCGTTCGCAGCCGGTCGGTGGCCGGCGAGCCGTTCCGGGCCATGCTGACCCGCACCCGCGAGCGCGTCATCGGCGCGCTGGAGCACCAGGACTATCCGATGATGCTGCTCGCCTCCCGCGGGACGATTCCGCGTCGAGGGCCACTGTTCGACGTGCTGTTCACGTTCAACCGGTCACCGCGCCACGGTGACGACCTGGCCGCCCTGGCCTACCTGGGCCGGCCCGGCGTCGTGCGCGCGCTCGGTGGGCTGCGGGTCGAGAGCTTTCCGCTGCCGCCGGCCCGGAGCGCGTTGAAGATCGAGCTGGTGATGGCGGAGGTCGACGGGGTGCCGCACGGCGTGCTGCGCTACCACGCCGACGCGCTCGACGACGCGGCCGCGCAGCGGTTGGTCGACGCGTTCGTCGGGCTGCTGGACTCGGTCGCGACCGACCCGGACCGGCCCTTGAGCGAGCCGGCGGTCAGCCCGGCCTGACCGCCGGGGCGAGAGCCGTGACGATCTGGCGGGCCAGCTCCACCGACCCCTCGGCCTCCAGCGCCCAGTGACCGGCGCCCAACTCGGCCGTCACGAGCGGCTCGCGGGTCTGTTCCTGCCACACGGACAGATCGGTCGTGTCGACGTTCTCGTCCTCGGCACCCCGGATCGCCAGGATCGGCACCGGCAGCGGCGGGGCCGGGCGGAAGACGTAGCCGTCGTACAGCTCCCAGTCGGCGCGCAGCGGGCGTTCGATCATCTCGATGAAGTCCGGGTCGGCCATCAGGGACTCGTCGGTGCCGCCCATCGACGCCGTCTGTGCGAGCAGCTCCCGGGTCGGCAACCGGCCCATGCCGGTGTCGAAGACCACCCGGGGCGGCAGGCAGCCGCAGACGACGAGCAGCCGGGGGTTCCGGCAGGGCGCGCGCACCAGGAGCTGCGCCACCTCGTACGCGACCAGCGCGCCGGAGCAGTGCCCGAGCAGGGCGTAGTCGCCCATGAAGGCCGCGTAGCCGTCGCGGCGGGCCATCGCGTCGAACTCCGCCAGCAGCGGCTCGATCCGGCGGTGCGGCGTCTCCCGCAGCCGCCGCCCGTGTCCCGGCAGCACCGCGGCGGACAGCGCGACACCGGACAGGCGCAGGTGCTCACGCAGGTCGTTGAAGACGGTGGAGGCGGCGCCGGCGTGCGGGAACGCGAACAGCTCGAGCCCGCCGGCGCCGCGGCGGTAAGGGAACCACTTCTCGACCGACGACATTCACCCAGTCAAGCGGACGCCCCCGGTCGCCTCCTGTCCTGTGTATCGGCGACAGCGCCCGTCAGCCGTCGTCGCGGCAGAGGCAGAACGGGTGGCCGGCGGGGTCGAACAGGACCCGCACGTTGTCCTGCGGCTGGTGGTCGGCGAGCTTGGCGCCCAGCCCGATCGCCTCGGCCGTCGCGTCCTCGAGGTCACCGACCTGGAAGTCGAGATGCATCATCGGGCGCTGCTCCCCCGCGACCGGTGGCCACACCGGCGGCTCGTAGCCGTCGGCCTGCTGGAAGACGAGGAAGCCCTTGCCACCGGGTGTGCCCATCACGGTCGTGCCCGGTTCCTCGTGGACGATCGGCCATTCGAGCAGTTGGTGGTAGAACCGGGCCAGGGCACCGGGATCGGGCGCTTCCAGCGCGGGTCCCCACCACATTTCAGGCATACGAGTGCGCATGACCGCCAGCATGCCATCGATGCCCGCCGTCCGCAGGGCCCGTCAGCCGGCCGGCCGGCTCTGGTCGATCACGCCGGCCAGATCCTCGACGACGCTGTTCTCGAACACGGCCTGCGGCGCCAGGCTGGCGCCCAGGTCGCGCTGGATGCGCATGCGGCTGCGGGCCGCCAGCAGCGAGTGCCCGCCGAGCCCGAAGAAGTCGTCGTGCACGCTGATGCCCTCGACCCGAAGCAGCTCCTCCCAGAGCTGCACCAGGTAGCGCTCGGTGTCGGTGCGCGGTGGGGCGAACTCGCGCCGCCGCTGCGACCGCTCAACCGCCAGGTCGCGCAGCCCCGTCCAGTCGCGCTTGCCGTGCGCGTCCAGCGGCATCGCCTCCAGGACGATGAACTCCGCCGGCACGTACGGTTCGGGAAGGCGCTCGGCCAGGAACGCCCGCAGCTTGGCCGGGGACAGCCCTTCGACCGCCGGGATCACGAAGGCCACCAGCCGCAGCTCGCCGGCCTCGCCCACCGCGGTCACGGCCACCTCGCCGACGTCCGGGTGCGCGTAGAGCGCGCCCTCCACCTCGGCCGGCTCGACCCGGTGGCCCGAGATCTTGACCTGGTTGTCCGCCCGGCCCAGGTATTCCAGGGCGCCGTCCGGGTCGGTGCGCACCTTGTCGCCGGTGGCGTACATCCGGCTGCCGTCCCCGGCGAACGGGTCGGCGACGAACCGCACCGCCGTCTGCCCCGGCCGGTCGAGGTAGCCCCGGCCGACACCGGCGCCGGCCACGTAGAGCTCACCCGCCTGGCCGGCGGCCACCGGGCGGAGCCGTTCGTCGAGCACGTGGAGCCGGGTGTCGTGCAGGGCGGTGCCGATCGGCACCCGCGCGGAGTCGGCCGGCAGGTCGCGGATCACGTGGCCGGAACAGGCCACTGTGGCTTCGGTCGGGCCGTAGAGGTTGCGCAGATCGCCGTCGAAGCCGCCGGCCCGCAGTTCCCGGCACGTGTCGGCGAGCAGCACGTCGCCGCCGGAGCACAGCACGCGCAACGACGCGAACGCCTCGCGGTCGTGCCGGGCCAGGTGGTTGAGCGCGATCGCCGGCGCGAGCATGGCGGTGATGCGGCCGCGCCGGAGCTGGCGCATGAGGTCGGCACCGATGAGGTCCGCCATCGAGGGCATGACGACGAGCTGCGCGCCGCCCGCGATCGTCCGCAGCAGCTCGAACGTGAACGTGTCGAACGACAGGCTCGACGCCTGCGCCATGCGGTCGCCCGGCCCGACGGCCGGGATCGCGGGGTTCAGCGCGAACGCGGCGAGCTGGCGGTGCTCGAGGACGACGCCCTTGGGCTCGCCCGTGGAGCCGGAGGTGAACAGCACGCTCGCCGCGCTCTCCGGCCGGGCCACGACCGGCGGCGGCACCGCCCCGGCGGGCGGGTCGAGGGCCACGGCGGCCACGTCCAGGTGGGCCAGCCGCTCCTCCCAGCCCGGCTCGGTGACGACCAGGCGCAGCCGTCCGGCCCGGATCATCTGGTCTCGCCGGCGCTTGGGATACCCGGTGTCGATCGGCACGAACGCGGCACCGGCCCGCAGCACGCCCAGGACGGTCACGATCGCGCCGGCGCCACGCCGCAGGAGCACGCCGACGCGGTCCTCGGGCCGGATCCCGCGGGCGATCAGCGCCGCCGCCGCGGCATCGACCCGCTGGCCCAACTCCGCGTAGGTCAGCACGGTCTGGTCGTCGGCCACGGCCGGCAGCTCCGGGTGGGTGCGGACCGCGCGGTCGAGCAGCTCCGGAACGGTGGCGGGAGATTCGGTCACAGGGCTGGCCCTTCCGCTGTCAGAACTCGAAGTCGTCCTCGATCACGTTCCGGATGCCCGCGGGTGCGGTCAGGAACGTGAGCGGCTCGCCGGGCAGGAGGTGTGCGCGCGTCCGGCCGTACTCCTCCCACTCCGCCAGGTCGTCCTTGTCGACGTCGACGTCGCCGTCCCAACCGATCACGCTGATCGGTGTGCGCACCGGCCGGATCGGCGGCAGGTAGCCGAGGCACATCGACACGTCGGCGCGCAGCACGCGGGTGGCGAGCGCGACGAGCTCGCCCGGCAGCTCGCCGTCACCGAGGTCGCGGGACACCCGCTGCAGCTCGGCCGCGATCCGGCGGTCGGACATCCACGGGTGGTAGAAGCCGTAGAAGCCGCGGTAGGGCACGAGCGACGCGGAGACGAACAGCCGTTGCGGCGGCGGTGCGCCGGCCTCCTCCACCCGGGCCACGAAGGCGTGCGCGAGCAGGGCGCCCATGCAGTGACCCAGCACCGCGTACGGGCGGTCGAGGTAGGGCCGCAGCGCCTCGACCGCGTCGCGGGCGAACGTGTCGAAGTCGGTGTAGTGCGGTTCGAGGATCCGGTTCTCGCGGCCGGGCAACTGCACGGCGTGCAGCTCGATCTCCCCGATCCGGGCCGGCCAGCGGCGCAGCGACGACGCGCCCGCGCCGCCGTACGGGAAGCAGAACAGCACCGGTTGGTCGCCCGGTGACGGCTCGCGCAGCAGCCACTTCGTTGACGCTGGGATCACGCGCCCTCCCCCGGTCTCGACCGCCGCTTCGCCGTGACCGTAGGCGGGCCGGGTTAGCCGGCGGTTACGCGCGCGGCCGGCATAACCACGGGCTAACCGATGTGGGGCACAGTGGCGCCGTCCGCGCGCCGACGGCGAAGGGGTTTCCCGTGGCCCACCTGCCCATCCTCGAGCCCGACCAGGCGGCGACGCTGGACCTCACGTCCGCCGCGGTGCACGCCGAGTACGACCTCTCCGCGGTCTGGCGCCACCTCCGGACGACCGCTCCGCTCCACCGGCACCGCTCGGTCGACGGCAGTCCCGAGTTCTGGGTGGTGACCCGCCACGCCGACGTCACGGCGGTGTTCCGCGACGGCCAGCGCTTCACCTCGACCTCCGGCAACGTGCTGGAGACGCTGCTGGTCGGCAGCGACTCGGCGTCCGGCAAGATGCTGGCGGTCACCGACGGCACGCGGCACACCGAGGTGCGCCGGATCATCGCCGGTGCGCTCACCCCGGCGCTGCTGGACCGGCTGGCCGACCGGATCCGCGCCCAGGTCCGCGGGCTCGTCGCCGACGCGGTCGAGCGGGTCGAGGGCGACTTCGGCACGGACGTGGCCGCCGCGGTGCCGCTGGCCACCATCTGCGACATGCTGGCGGTGCCCGACGAGGACCGCGCCTACATCCACCGCCTCGGCTCGTCGTCGGTCAGCTCGCACGAGCCCGCCCACGGCACGCTCGACGCCTGGACGTCCAAGAACGATCTCCTCGCCTACTTCATCGACCTGGCCGAACGGCGCCGGGCCGACCCGGGTGACGACCTCGTCAGCGTGCTGGCCACCGCCCGGGTCAAGGGCCGGCCGCTAGGCACCGACGAGATCGTCTTCAACTGCTACAGCCTGATCCTGGGCGGCGACGAGACGACCCGACTGGCGATGACCGGTGGCGTGCTCGCGCTGGCGGAGAACCCCGACCAGTGGCGCGCGTTCCAGCGCGGCGACGTCGGCATCGACTCCGCGGTCGAGGAGGTGCTGCGCTGGACGACGCCGTCGCGGCACCTCGGCCGGCTCGCGGTCGAGCCCGTGGAGCTCGGCGGCGGGCGGATCGCGGCCGGCGACGTCGTGACCGCCTGGCTCGCCTCGGCCAACTTCGACGAGCGCGAGTTCGCCGCACCGGACGAGTTCCGGCTGGACCGCAGCCCGAACCGGCACCTCACGTTCGCGTACGGGCGGCACTTCTGCGTCGGCGCGCGGTTGGCCCGCATCCAACTGGAGGCCACGCTGACCGCCCTGCGGGACCTGGTCGGCGACATCGCGGTGACCGGTGCGCCGCAACGGGTCTACTCGAACTTCATCGGCGGCACGTTCACGCTGCCGGTGGCGCTCAGCGCGGCGCCTGCCGGTCAAGGTAGGCCGCGAACTGCCGCAGCACCGGGTGCTTGAACACCGCGACCAGCGGGACCGGCCGGCCCAGCCGGCGCCGGAGTCGGGCCGCCAGGCCGATCGCGAGCAACGACTGGCCGCCGATGTCGAAGAAGTTGTCGTCGGCGCCGACCTCCGCGACGCCGAGCACCTCGCACCACACCGCCGCGACCGTCTGCTCGGCCGCGGTCAGCGGCGGGCCGCCGAGCGGGTCGGCCGCCGGCCGGACGGGCGCGGGCAGCGCGGCCCGGTCGACCTTGCCGCTCGTCGTGAGTGGAAAGCGGTCCAGAGGCACCAGTGCGGCCGGCAGCATGTAGTCGGGCAGGTGCGCGGCCGCCGCCCGCCGCACCGCGTCGACGTCGAACTGGCTGGCCCGCCCGGTCCGGCAGTAGCCGACCAGGCCCGGGCCGCCCGGCGCGTCGTCGCGGAGCACCACGACCGCCTGCGCGACGCCGGGGCAGTGGCTCAGCACCGCCTCGATCTCGCCGAGCTCGATCCGGTAGCCGCGCACCTTGACCTGGTCGTCCGCGCGGCCGAGGAACTCCAGCCGGCCGTCCGGCCCGACCCGCGCCCGATCGCCCGTGCGGTACATACGGCCACCGTCGGCCGCGACGAGGTCGGCCACGAAGCGCTGGGCGGTCAGGGCCGGCCGGCCAAGATAGCCGCGGGCTACTCCGCTGCCGGCCAGGTAGAGCTCGCCCTCCGGCGCGGGTCGCAAATCGGCGTCGAGCAGGTACACCCGGGTGCCGGGCAGTGGGCCGCCGAGGTGTGGGCCGCCCGAGTCGTCGACCGGTGTCCAGGTGGCGTCCACCGTGCACTCGGTCGGCCCGTACAGGTTGATCGGGTCCAACCGGCCGGCGGCGCGCAGGGCGGCGAGCCGGCTCCACAGACCGGGCGGGATGGCCTCGCCGCCGATCAGCAGGCGCAGCGGCCGCTCCAAGCTGAGCTGGTCGAGCAGTGACACGAGGTGCGACGGGGTGATGTCGAGCTCGTCGAGGCCTTCCGCGTCCACGAGCGCGGCCAGCGCCGTCGGGTCGGCGCGGACGGCGTCGCCCACCATGACGACCGTGTCGCCCCGGCAGAGCCGCAGCCATTGCTGGACCGAGGCGTCGAACGACGGGCTCGCGTTCCAGCCGACCCGGGACGGTGCCCGTTCGGCGAGCCGGCCGAGGCCGTCGAGCAGTGCGGTCAACGATCCGTGCGTGACCTCGACGGCTTTGGGCTCGCCCGTCGAGCCGGAGGTGTAGATCGCGTACGCCGTGTCGCCCGGACGGATCGCGGACGTGCCGACGCCGGACGGGGCCGACCGCGCGCACGTCTCGACCGTGAGCACACGGCGGGCGCGGGCCGGCGGCAGCCGGTGGCGGTGCGCGGCGTCGGAGAGCAGGATCGCCGGACCGGCCTGGTCACACATGTAGGCCAGCCGGTCGGCCGGCAGCGCCGGGTCGAGCGGCAGGTACGCGGCGCCGGCGCGCAGCGTGCCCAGCAGCCCGACGACAAGGTCGATGCCGCGCGGCAGGAGCAGGCCGACCACGCTGCCCGGGCCGGCGCCGCGGGCGGTGAGACCGGCCGCGACGGCCGCGCTGCGGGCCGCGAGCTCGGCATAGGGCACGGCGATTCCCTCGTGGACCAACGCCGGACGGTCGGGATGGTCGGTGGCCACCCGCACGAACCGGTCGACCACCGAGCGCCAGGGTTGGCCTGGGGCCTCCCCCGCCGCGAGGGGCTCGGCGAGCACAGTCATGGTCGATCCTCCCGGTGGGCGGAGCGGCACCGGCCGCTTCAGAAGCTGAACCTGGCCGGAGCCACGGACAGGGCCGCCACCTCGGAGGCGAGCTGTTGCTCGAGTGCGGCCAGGTCGCGGGCGTTCCCGCCGCCGTTGCGCGCACCGATCAGCCGCTCGGTGGTGCCGAGCATCCGGATCAGGTCGGGCGTGCTGACGCCCTTGCCGTCGAGGTAGGGCAACGACCAGAAGTCGAAGTCGTAGAGCGGCAGCCACACCGACTCCGTCACGCGGGCGAACATCTCGTCGGTGAGGTTGGCGGCCTCCTTCGACGACATGCTGAAGTGCGACCAGGTGTAGCCCTCGCCCTCGATGCCGAGCAGCTCCTTCTGCTGGTAGACGGGCGAGCGCGGGTTGGCCCACCAGGCCTGGGCCCGCCAGAGGTCCGGCGCGGTCTCGTTGAGGAAGTCGATCGTGTTGCCCACGGTCTTCTCGGTCTCGCCGGGGAAGCCCACGATCATCGACGCGAACGTCGTGATGCTCCGCTCCTTGAGCCGGGCGATGCCCGTGCGGTACTGGCTGTCCTGCGCGAGCTTGTGCATGTTGGCCAGCACGTCGCTGTCGCCGGACTCGATGCCCAGGAAGACACCCGCGCAGCCGCTGCGCGCGGCCAGGTCGAACGACTCCTCGTCGCGGGCGTTGGAGCAGCGGAAGTAGGAGTACCAGTGCAGGCCGAGGTCCTCTTCGATCATCATCTGGCAGAGCTGCTTGAACCGCTTGGGCGGCACGTTGAACGTGTCGTCGACGAAGACCACGTTGCGGACGCCGAGGGCGGCCAGGGCACGCAGCTCGGTGCGCACGGTGTCCACCGAGGCCGAGGCCAGCGCGCCCGCGCGGGTGGGGTAGTCGCAGAAGCTGCACTTGAACGCGCAGCTACGCGCGGTGCGGACCTGGGCCGTGGCGCCGATCAGCTCGGGGCTGAAGCCGGTCCAGTCGATCGAGCAATGGTCGAGGTCGTTGTTCTCCGGGCGGCGCCGGGTCCGTACCCACCGGTCGTCCGGGCAGTGGACCAGGTTGTCGACCGCGCCGAGGTCACCGCCCGCGCGCACCGCGTGGCAGAGCTGGGCGAGGCTGTGCTCGCCCTGGGACTCCTGGATGTACGAGTCGGCGCCCATGGCGTAGAAGAAGTCCTCGACGGCCGGTGTCAGGCCGGACAACAGCAGGTTGTCGACCAGCGGGCCGCCGACGACGATGTGGCTCTCGGGCGACAGCTCGCGCACGAGCTCGACGACCGGGCCGACGGGCAGGATGTTGACGTAGAACGTGGTGGTGATCGCGATGACGGCCGGCTTCTCGCTCAGCAGCGCGCTGAGCCGGTCGCGCTCGCCGGAGAACAGCGAGACGGGCTCGGCCCGCAACCCCTGCCGGCGCAGATAGCTGGTCAGGTAGAGCGCGGCGAGGTTGAAGACCTCGCCGACATGGTAGCGGTCGGTGCCGCCGGTGCTGCGGTTGCGCAGCCGGCTGAAGGCGTCGAGCCACGGCATCGCGTCACCGTCGACCACCAGGTGCTCGGAGCGCATGATCTGGTACTCCGGTGTGCCCGGACCGGCGCGCTCACACATGACCTGGTAGTCGCCGAAGTCACCCTCGTTGTAACCGATCACCACGCAGTCGAGACGATCCATCGAGTCGGCCTCCCGGGGCGCGTCAGTGCAGACCGGCACGCTAGCGCCGCGCGGTTGGGATCCGGTTACGCGGACGGCAGCGGCCTATCCCTCCTTCCGGTGACATCACCGCCGCACGGGGCCGCCGGTAGGTTCGGAACCGGAAGGGAAAGGTGCGACGGGACGGCGGCCATTGTGGATGGAGCACCGGTGATTGTGGTCCGCACGTTGGGCGCCTTCGAGCTCTCCTTCGGCGATCGGCCGGTGGAGCGCTGGAAAGCCGGCAAGGCCCGCAGCCTCCTTCAGTTTCTGCTGTTGCGACCCGGCCGCACCGTGCCACGCGACGTGCTCTACGAGGCCCTGTGGCCGGACGCGCCGTGGTCGAAGAACTCGAGCTCGCTCAAGGTGGCCGCGCACATGCTGCGCTCGATCCTGGAGCAGAGCCAGGGTGACCTGCCGGCGTCCGGGCCCGCGCTGCGGCTGCTGACCCGCGAGTCCGGCTACGTGCTCGAAGCCGACCGGGTCGCGGTGGACTTCGAGGCGTTCGTGCGGTTGGCCGACGAGGCGCACGCCGCGGAGCGCGCCGGCGACCGGGTCACCGCGGCGCGGCTCTACCGCCACGCGGTCGGCCACTACGAGGGCGACTTCCTGCCGGACGTCCCGTACGACTGGGCCGGTGTCGAGCGCGAGTGGCTGCGCAGCCGCTTCCTGTGCGCGTTGACCGTGCTGACGGAGGCGGACATCGAGCACGGCGACCACGTCGGCGTGATCCGCTGGTGCCGGCGCATGCTCGACGCCGAACCGCTGCACGAGGGCACCTACCGCGCGCTCATCCTCGTGCACGCGCACCTCGGGCAGCTCACCCAGGTGCACCGCTGGTATCGGCTCTGTGCCGGCCTGCTCCGCGACCACCTCCAGATGACGCCGGACCTGGCGACGCAGCGGCTCTACGGCCGGGCGGTCCGCGGTGAGTTCAACGGCCGCCCGGTCGACCTGGGCGCCTGGCGGCACGAGCTGGCGCCGGTCGGGGCCGCGACGCTGCTGCGCACGCCGGCCTGACCGGCGGCGGTCAGACCAGCGCGACCGGCAGGTGCTTGATGCCGAGCATGAAGTTCGACGCCAACCGCTCGACCGGGCCGGCCGGCGCGAACCGGAGTCCCCGGTTGACCAGCTCGGTCATCAGCAGCGAGATCTCCATCCGCGCCGCGGGCAGCCCGATGCAGCGGTGGTTGGCCACGCCGAAGGCCACGTGGTGGTTCGGGGTGCGGCCGAGATCGAGCCGGTCGGGATCGGGGAACTGGTCACCGTCGCGGTTCGCCGACGCGTTCCAGAGCGTCAACGTGTCGCCGGCCTGGATCGGCACCCCGCGGATCGTCACGTCGCGGGTCGCGGTGCGGCAGACGTACGCGTTGGTCGAGGTCCAGCGGAACAGCTCGTCGACCGCGGTCGGCAGCAGCTCGGGCTGGGCGTTGAGGCGGGCCGCCTCGGCCGGATGCCGGATCAGCGTCTCGACGATCGCCGACGCCGTGAACGGTGTGGTCTCGTTGCCGCCGACCGCGACGTTCAGCGCGTTGTAGAGGATCTGGCTCTCCGTGAGCTCGCGCCCGTTGGTGCGGGCCGCGACCAGGATGCTGACCAGGTCGTCACCCGGCTCCCGCCGGCGCTGGTCGAGCAGCTCGGCCAGCACCTCGAAGATCTCCACCTGGGCCGCCACCAGCGTCATCGAGGTCGCGGTGTCGCCGGCGTACTCGCCGTCGCGGTAGCCGATCATCGTGCGGGTCAGGCGCAGCAGGTGCATGGCCTCGTCGCGCCCGATGCCGAACATCGCGGCCAGGAGCCCGGCCGGCAGCAGCGGCGCGATGTCCACGGCGAAGTCGCCGCCGCCGTCCGCCGTCATCTTGTCCAGCGCCGCGCCGACGTACTGGCGCACGAACCCGCCGGCCCGCTCCATCATCGGGGCGCTGAACGCCTTGTGCACGTGCTGGCGCAGCAGCCGGTGCTCGGGCGGGTCGGAGCAGATCAGCATCTGGCCGGACGCGGTGTCGGTGGCGCTGCGATAGGAACCGCCGAGCACCGTCCCGTTCTTCGACGAGTAGGTCGCCGGGTCGCGGTACACGGCGGTGACGTCGTCGTAGCGCGTGAGCGCCCAGTAGCCACCGGTCGCGGTCGCGTTCCAGTAGACCGGGGCGTTCGCGCGTAACCACGCCCACGCGGCATACGGATCGCCCGTGACGAACAGGTCGAGGTCGTCCAGATCGATGACGGTCGTCGACATGCGTCACCCTCCCGCAGATACGGCCTCCGCAGAGCCTAGGGCCGGCCCGTCCGCCGGTCGTGTCACCTGAACCAGGGCCAGGCACACGGGGTACGAGCGCCGATAGCGTCGCTGGCGCGCAGACCAACAGGTGGGGAGCAGTCATGACCGACTTGCAGAGCCGGATCGCAGCTCTCAGCCCCGAGCAGCGTGCCCGGTTCGAGTCGCGTCTCGCCGCCGATCGTCCCCGGGCCGTAGTCGAGCGGATTCCGCGGCGGGAGAAGGACCGGCCGACACCCCTGTCCTTCGCGCAGCAGCGGGAGTGGGCTGTCGAGCAGTTCCGGCCGTCGAACAACGTCACGGCCGCCCTCCGCCTCGACGGCGAGGTCGACCTGCGCGTGCTCAGCGACGTGCTGACCGAGATCGTCTCGCGGCACGAGGTGCTGCGATCGACGGTCGAGATCGTGGACCGCCGCCCGACCCAGGTCGTGCGCCCGGTCACGGCGGTGCCCGTGCCCGTCGAGGACCTCCGCGCGCTCGACGGCGACGGGCAGCGCGACGCGATCCGGGAGCGGTGCGACGCCGAGGTGGTGCGCCCGTTCCCGGCGGACCAGGCCCACCGGCTGCGGGCCACCGCCCTGCGGCTCGACTCCGAGAGCTACGTCGTGCTGGTCACGCTCGATCACGCGGCGGCCGACGCCTGGTCGATGATCATCCTGTTGCGCGAGGTGATCGCGCTCTACCCGGCCCTGCGCGGCGGAGCCGAGGGAGGGCTGCCGCCGCTGCCGATCCAGTACGGCGACTTCGCGGTCTGGGAACGGGAGTGGCTGGACGAGGAACGGATGGCCGCGGAGCTCGGGCACTGGAAGCAGGTGCTGGCCGACCTCCCGCCCCGCCTCGCCCTGCCGGCCGACCGCTCGTCCGCCCTGCGCCGCACCTTCGCCGGCGACCACCACACGCTCACCGTGGCCGGCGAGCGGACCGCGGCGTTGCAGCGCTTCGCCGAGCGCGAGGGCGTGTCGCTGTCGATGGTCATGCTGGCCGCCTGCTCGGTCGTGCTGCACCGCTACACCCACCAGGACGACCTGGTGTTCGGCTCGGCGGTCGGTGGCCGACTCAGGCCGGAGACCGAGCAGCTCATCGGCTGCTTCGCCAACGCGTTGCCGCTGCGGATGCGGCTGTCGCCGGGGCAGACGCTGCGCGACGTGCTGCACGCGGCCCGCGACGTGGTGTCCACGGCGTTCGACCACCAGAGCGTCCCGTTCGACCGGCTGATCGAGGAGCTGGCGCCCGACGAGGCCGCGCAGACGCCGCTGATCCAAATGATGATCAACGTGCTGTCCACGCCGGGCGCCGTGCTGCGCCCCGACCGCGCGCTGGAGCTGCCGGGCCTGGCGGTCAGCTACGTGCCGATGGATCCGGGGCCGATCACGATCGACCTGATCCTGGTCGTCCAGGCGGCACCCGAGACGCTGCACTTCGACTGGCACTACAGCACGGAGCTGTTCGACCGCGGCACGATCGAACGCCTCGCGGCCCAGCTCCCGCACGTCCTGGAACAGCTTGTCGACGAACCGGACCGACGGATCGGCGAGGTGCGCCTGCTGGACACCGGCGTGCGTCGTCCGGCGACCCGCCCCGCCGGACCGGAGCTCGGCTTCCTCGAGCTGTTCGCGCGCCAGGTGGCCCGCACACCCGACGCTCCGGCCGTCGTGTGCGACAGCGTCCCGCTCAGCTTCGCCGAGCTCGACCGCGCGGCCAACCGGCTCGCCCACCATCTGCGCGGCCTCGGCGTCGGCGCCGAGACACCCGTCGGGGTCCTGGTCGACCGGTCCCCCGCGCTGACCGTGGCCGTGCTGGGCATCCTGAAGGCCGGCGGAGCGTTCCTGCCCCTCGACCCGGCCTATCCGGTCGACCGGATCGCCTACGTGCTCGCCGACGCCGGCGCCCCCGTGCTGGTCAGCACCGAGAAGCTCGCCGACCTGGCCGAGACCGCCGGCGTCGCGGACCTCGTGCTGCTCGACGGGCCGGACCGGTTCGCCGACGGGCCGGACGGCGACCCCGGCGACCTGACCCACCCGACGTCGGCGGCCTACGTGATCTACACGTCCGGCTCGACCGGGCAACCCAAGGGCGTGGTGATCGAGCACCGGTCGCTCGCGGCGTTCGCCACCGAGACGGCCGAGCGCCTCGGGCTCGGCGCCGGCGACCGGTTCCTCCAGTTCGCCTCGCCGGGCTTCGACGTGCTGGTCGAGGAGCTGTTCCCGATCTGGGCGGTCGGCGGCGCCGTGGTCGTCCCGCCGGAGCGGATGGCCGGGGTCAACCTCGACCTCGTCGCACTGACCCGGCAGGACCGGATCACGGTCATGGAGCTACCCGCCGCCTACTGGCACGAGTGGGTACGCGACCTCGACCGCGCCGGCGGCGCCCTGCCGCCGTGTCTGCGCCTGGTGATCGTGGGCGCCGAACGCGTGCTGCCGGAGCGGCTGGCGACCTGGCAGACCTTCGGGGTCCCGCTGTCGCACGTCTACGGCATCACCGAGACGACCGTCAGCTCCACCTTCTTCGACCTGCCGGCCGACGCGCCGGAGACCGACCTGCGGCACCTGCCGATCGGCACGGAGCTGCCCTTCGCGGAGCTGCACGTCCTCGACCCCGAGCTGCGGCCGGTGCCGGCCGGCGCCGTGGGCGAGCTCTACATCGGCGGGATCAGCGTCGGCCGGGGCTACCTGCGGCGCCCGGGGTTGACCGCACAGCGCTTCGTCGCCTCGCCGGACCCCGAGCGGCCCGGGCAACGGGTCTACCGCACCGGGGACCTCGTGCGGCGGCGGCCCGACGGCAACGTCGAGTTCCTGTCCAGAGTGGACAGCCAGATCAAGATCCGGGGCTACCGGGTCGAGCCCGCCGAGATCGAGTCGGCGATCTGCCGGCACCCGGCGATCGCGCAGGCCGTCGTCGGCGTCCACGAGCCCGAACCCGGCGACCGACGGCTGGTGGCCCACCTGGTGACCCGCGACGGCACCGCGGTGGGCAGCGCCGACCTGCGCCGCTTCCTCGCCCGCGAGCTGCCGCCGTACCTCGTGCCGTCGGCGTTCGTGCCGGTCGAGGAGATCCCGCTGACCGAGAACGGCAAGGTCGACTTCGCGCGCCTGCCCCAGCCCGGCGGCGAGCGGCCCGACCTGGTCGAGGCGCTCGTGCTGCCGGAATCGCCGCTGGAGCGCCAAATCGCGCAGCTCGTCGCCGCCGTGCTCGGTGTCGACACGGTCGGCGCCAACGACGACTTCTTCGAGCTCGGCGGCGACTCGATCCTGGCCATCATGGTCGTCTCGCGGGCGCAGGAGGAGGGCATCAGCCTCACGCCGCTGGACATCTTCCAGCACCGCACCGTGGCGCAGCTCGCCCGGACGGTGGCCGGCACCGAGGCGGCCCGGGTCATCGCGCCCCGGTC
The DNA here is from genome assembly GCF_900107455.1 of Asanoa ishikariensis. Taxonomy (GTDB): domain Bacteria; phylum Actinomycetota; class Actinomycetes; order Mycobacteriales; family Micromonosporaceae; genus Asanoa; species Asanoa ishikariensis. The sequence goes on from NZ_FNQB01000003.1 coordinate 540,430, forward strand.
ACCGGACGCCGCGCCGGTGCTCTCCTTCGACCAGGAGCGGCTCTGGCTGGAGGACCAGCTCGTGCCCGGGCCGGCGTACAACGTCGGCTGGCAGCAGCGGCTGATCGGGCCGCTGGACCTGGCCCTCGTGGACCGCTGCCTCCGCACGATCCTCGCCCGCCACGAGTCGCTGCGGTCGCGCTTCCCGATCGCGGACGGCCGGCCGATCCAGGTCGTCGACCCGCTCGACGACGGCTGGCGGCCACGGTTCGAGGACTTCAGCGCGCTGGCAGACGGCGTGGCGCGGGCCAAGGCGCTGATGGGCGAGCAGGTGGCCACCGGCTTCGACCTGGCCAACGGTCCGCTGGTCCGCTGCCTGGTGGTCAAGCTCGGCGAGAACGACCACCTGATCAGCATGATCTCCCACCACGTCGTCGCCGACGTGGTCTCGGTCGGCCTGTTCGTGCGTGAGCTGGGCATGCTCTACCAGGCGGGCGGCGACCCGGTGGCGGGCGGCCTGCCGGAGCTGCCGATCCAGTACCTGGACTACGCGGTGTGGCAGCGCGAGCGGCTCGCCGGAGCGGAGCTCGACCGGCAGGTCGACTACTGGCGCGACCATCTCGACGGCGCGCCCCGCGCCCTGACGATGCCGGCCCAGGCGCACGTCGCCGCGGAGCCCCGCGGCGACCGGGTCTTCTCGCGGTTGTCGGCGGCGGACACCGCGGCGTTGAAGGAGTTGTGCCGCGCGCGCGACGTGACGCCGTTCATGGTCGTGCTCGGGGCCTTCGGCACCGTGCTGGGCCGCTGGTCCGGCCAGCGCGAGGTGGTGGTCGGCGTGTCCATCAGCAACCGGACCGACCACGGCACGGAAAGCCTCATCGGGTCGTTCATCAACACGCTCCCGCTGCGCGTCGACTTCTCCGGCGAGCCCACCTTCGCGGAACTGCTCGACCGCGTACGCCAGGTCGCCCTCGGCGGTTATGCCCACGCCGACGCCCCGCTGGACGTCATCATGAAACGGCTGGGTGTGACCCGTGACCCGCGCCGCACACCACTGTTCCAGGTGATGCTCAACGTCGTCGACGTGCCGCCCATCGAGCGTTTCGGCGACATCGTGGTGGCAGACGTCGAGGCGCCCCCGCTGCCGCCGAGCTTCGACCTCGTGCTCACCACCAACGAGATCAAGGGCGAGCTCCACTACTTCCTCGAGTACGACGCGACTAGGTTCCCCGACGACCTCATGCGCGACCTCGCGGCCCACCTGGGCCGGTTCCTCAGCGCGGTCGCCGCCGACCCGACGCGGGGCGTCCTCGACTACGCGCTGGGGGACGCGGAGGCGCCCGACGAGGCGGCGGTGGACCAGCACTGGGCCGTCGAGCGGTTCGGCCTGACCTCGGCCGACCGCTTCGTCGTGCTGTCCGGCCCGCCCGCACAGGCGCTCGCGGCGGCGTCCGCGGCCCGACACGCCGGTGGCACGCTGGTGACCACCGACCGGCCGCCGAACAACGACCCCGGCGCGCTCGCGCGGTGGCTGCGGGCACAACGGATCAGCGTCGTCCACGCCACTCCGCCTTTGCTGCGGGCGCTCGCCGCCAAGGGACCGCTGCACGCGCTGCGCTACGTCTTCGTGGAGAACTCCGGCGCGCTCACCGCGCACGACATCGCGGTCATCCGGAGCCTGGCGCCGGCGGGCCGCGTGGTCGCGACCTACCGCACCGGCGCCGACGGGGTGCCGGTCGCGGCCTACCAGGTGCCGGAGGACTGGCGCCAGGAAGCGGCGCCGCTGAGGGTGCCGCTCGGCACCGGGCTGCCCGGCCGCCCGGTGCGGCTGCTGCACCCGGGCGGCCAGGCGGCGGCGGTCGGCGAGGTCGCCGCGATCTGGCGGGGCGCCGATCCCACTGGCGACCTGGGCCGCCGGTGGCCCGACGGCACGCTCGAGTTCGTGGGCAAGCTAACCGAGCACTGACGAGAGAATCGAGGACGTCATGGCGAGCCGTGCCGAGCAGGGCAGCCGCGGCGCGGCTGTGGATCCGGTGGAGACCGTCGCCGCGCTGCGCGACATCGAACAGGTCAGCGACGCGCTGGTCACCGAACGGACCGGCCCGGACGGCGCGCCGGTCCTGGTCGCCTACGTGGCCGGCCCGGATCCCGCGCTGGGCACCGGACCGATCCGCCAGCAGTTGCTGAGCCAGCTACCCCGGGACATGGTGCCGGAGCACTTCGTCGTGCTCGACGAGCTTCCGTTGACCGCCGACGGCGACTACGACCTGGCCGCGCTGCCGGACCCGGACCCGGCGGAGACCCCCGCCCGCGGTTTCGTCGCTCCCACCAGCCCGATGGAGCAGCGGCTGGCGGCGCTGTTCAAGCAGATCCTCGGCGTCGACCAGGTCGGCGTCCACGACAGCTTCTTCGCGCTGGGCGGGTCGTCGCTCCAGGCGACCGTCGTCACGAGCCGCATCTACGACGACTTCGACATCAACCTGTCGTTGCAGGACATGTTCGCCAACGCGACGGTCGACGAGTTGTCGCAGATCATCGTCCGGACACTCGGCGAACGGGCGAGCGTCGCGACGATCAAGGAGAACAAGCGCAGCCTCAAGGGCATCGGCCTGGCCATCCACGGCAAGCTGCCGCTCCCGATCCGCCGGATCGTCCCGCCGGGCGTGCCGTGCGGCGGCTCGCCCGGCGACGGCAAGCGCCGGATCCGGTTCGGCAAAGCGAAGAAGGACGACGCGGCGAGCTGAGTCACCGCACGCGGGCGTCCTCGCGGAGCACCTGCTCCACGAGGGACAGTCCTGCGGTGAGCTCGGCGGTCGTGCCGCCGAAACCGAGCCGGGCATGGTCGCGGTAGTCGTCGCCGAAGCACCATCCGGGCACGAGCAGCGTCTTGTGCTCCTCGGCCAGGCGGCGACACGACCGCACCACGTCGGGCTGGCCGAGGAACTCGACGAACGTGGTCACGCCGCCGGCGGGCGCGGTGAACCGGACGTGCTCCGGGAGCCGGTCCGCCCACTCCTGGACCAGGCGCAGGTTCTCGGTGGCGTGCGCCCGCTGGAGCGCCACGATCCGGTCGGCGTTGCGGACCGCCTGCTCGGCGAAGAACTCCAGCACGGGCGAGACGTACAGCGCGATGTAGTCACGCAGCAGCGCCATCCGGGCGAGCAGCTCGGGCGGGGCCACGCACCAACCCACCCGCAGCCCGGCGAGGCCGTAGCTCTTCGAGAACGTGCCCCACGCGATGCATCTCTCGTACCACGTGGGCAGCGGCAGCGGCTCGGTCCCGTACGTCAGCTCGCCGAACGCGTGGTCCCAGACCAGCCAGGAGCCCGCCGCCTCGGCGATCGCCACCAGCTCCTTCTGCTCGGCCGGGGTGATCGAGGCGCCGGTCGGGTTGTGCGGGAAGTTCACCACGATCATCTTCGGCCGCGTCGCGGCCAGCTCGCGCAGCCGGGCCAGGTCGGCGGCGAAGCCGTCGCGCGCGTCCAACTGCCAGCGCGTGATCCGGCAACCGCGCCACGCGGCGACGTCGTGGAGCTGCTGGTAGGCCGGATCCACGACGACGATCTCGTCACCGGGCTCGACCGCGAGGTGCATGACGAGGTAGATGGCCTCGCTGGAGCCGTGGGTGACCATCATCCGGTCGACGTCGCCGTCGGTCCAGCGGTCGGCCAGCGCGGCCCGCAGGCGGGTTCCGCCGTAGCTCTCGCTGTCGTGGAACACCATCGGGTCGAGCTCCGCGAGGTCGAAGCCGCACAGCTCCCGGAGCTCGCCCATCGACAGGTCGCGGACGCCGCTGCTGCCGATGTCGTGTGCGACGGCGTGGTAGTAGTCCCGCATCCAGGCTTCGAGCCGAGCGACGGCGATGTCCATCCGCGCACCGTACGCGGCCACCGCACGCCGCGCGTTGTCGCGTGAAGTCGGGACGGCCGGCCGGGAAGCGGCCTTGCTAGCTTGCCGGAGAGGTCGCCGGTCACGACGGAAGGCCGTTCATGCCGCCCACACCGAAGCAGCGCAACAAGTGGCTGCCACACAGGCCGTCGGCCACCGCGGCCGGCCGGGTGTTCCTGGTTCCCTACTCGGGCTGCGGCGCCAGCATGTACCGCGGGTGGCCGCGCCGGCTGGGCGGGATCGAGTTCCTGCCACTGGAGCTGCCCGGGCGGGAGACGCGGTTCGCCGAGCCGACCTTCCAGACCTACCAGGAGCTGGCGGCGGCCATGGCGCCCGCCATCGAGCGCTACCTGGACGTGCCGTTCGGCTTCTTCGGGCACTGCGCGTCGGCGCTCGCGGGATACGAGGTCGCCGCGGAGCTGGTCCGCACCGGCCGGCCGGCCCCCGCGCGCCTGTTCGTCTCCTCGCAGATCGCGCCGCAGGACGGTCCGGCCGGCCGGTTCCTGGACATGGACGACATCGCGCTGCGCGGCGAGCTGGAGAAGCTGATCGCCGAGCTTGGCGGCGTGCCACATCCGGAGCTGCTCGACCTCTACCTGTCCGTGATGCGGGCGGACGTCGAGGCCAACAAGCGCTACGTCATGCCCGATCCCACGCGGCTGCCGTGCCCGATCACCGCGATCGGCTGGAGCACGGACCACGACGTGCCGTACGCGACGATGGACGGCTGGGACCGGTGCGGCGACACGACGTCGGTGCTGCTGGAGGGCGGGCACCACCGGTTCACCGAGGCACCCGCCGAGCTGCTCGACCTGCTGGCCGCGGGCGTGGCCCCCGGTTCCGGTGACAGGACAGCCGGCCGGCCCGCCTCATAGATTCGGGCCAGCCGCACTCGAACAAAGAGGACGGGAATGACTGCAGGCGCCGCACCGATCAGCCGCTGGTTCATGCCGCCGCCCGCATCCGACGGCCGGCTGCTGTTCTGCTTCCCGTACGCGGGCGTCGGCGCCTCCTCCTACCGGCAATGGCCAAAGTGGATCGACGACGTGCAGGTCTGCGCGCTCCAACCGCCCGGGCGCGAGAACCGCACCCGCGAGGAGCCGCACCGCGACCACGCCGCCTTCGCCGCGGACCTGGTCGACGCCCTGACACCGTACGTCGAGCGGGACTACGCGTTCGCCGGCCACTGTGGAGCCGTCCCGTACGCCCTGGACACCATCGCCGAGCTCGCCCGCCGCGGACTGCCCCTGCCGACGCGGTTGATCGCCTCGTCCTGGGGCGCGCCGCAGCGTGGCCTCTACGGCCGGCTGAACTTCGTCGACCTCGCGATGGCCGACCTGGTCGCCGAGGTGAAGGCGCTGTTCGGGCGGGCCGGCGCGCCGATCCGCGACGACTTCGCCGAGATCGGCGCCCGCGTGCTCCGCCTCGACCTCGAGGTGCAGCGGGGCTACCGGTTCGCCGCCGACCGGCGCGTGCCGGTCCCGGTCACCCTGGTGGGCTGGACGGGCGACGAGGTCGTCCCGCCGGCCGTGGTGGAGGCGGGCTGGTCGCAGTGCGCGGACGCGACCTACCACCTGCTCGACGGTGAGCACCTGGACTTCCTGCACTGTCCCGACGTCCTCCACGACGCACTGCGCCGCTGGCTGACCGCTCCGCCGGCATCCGCCGGCGACCGCGACGACCTCGAGATCCGAGTTGGTGGTGATTGACGTGGCCGAAGGGTCCCCTGGGCAGGACACGATCCACGCGCTGGTCGCACGGCAGGGCCTGATCCGGCCGGAGGCACCGGCGATCACCGTGGGAGACAAGACCGTCACCTACGCCGAGCTCGACGCGCGCGCCGACCGGTTGGCCGCCGCGCTCCACGAGCGGGGCGTGGGTCGGGAGACCCGGGTCGCGGTGGCGCTACCCCGCGGCGCCGACATGCTGGTGGCGTTCCTCGCCGTGCTCAAGGCCGGCGCCGCCTACGTGCCGCTGGACCCGCACTATCCCGAGCAGCGCCGGGCCTTCATCCTCGCCGACGCCGACGTGCGGCTCGTGCTCACCGATCGGGCCGGGCCGGGGGTGACCGGGCCGGGCGTCGAGCCGCTGTGCGTCGACGACCTGGAGGAGCGTCCGCTCAACGGCTTCCGCCCCGCCTCCGGGGATCCGGCGGGCGCCGCGTACGTCGTCTACACCTCGGGGTCGACCGGCGTGCCCAAGGGCGTGGTGGTCGAGCACGCGAGCGTGCTGAACCTGATCGAGGACGAGTCGCGGATCGCCGTCCAGCCGGGACAGACGGTCGCCCACCTCGCCCCGGCGGCGTTCGACGCGTCGATCTACGAGCTGTGGGGCACGCTCTGCCGGGGCGGCCGGGTCGTCGTGCTCGATCCGCAGGTCAGCATCGCCGAGCTGGGCGCCCAGCTGCGCCGCTTCCGGCCGGACTGGCTGTTCCTCACCACCGGCCTGTTCCACCTGCTCGCGCAGCACGACCTGGCGGCGCTCGACTCGGTCGGTTGCCTGCTGACCGGCGGCGACGTGCTCTCACCCGCACACATCCGCAACGCGGCCGCGACCAGCTGCCGCGTGTACGCCGCGTACGGCCCGACGGAGAACACGGTCTACTCCTCGCTACACCGGATCACGGCGCCCGACGAGCCGCTCTCCGCCGTCCCGATCGGCACGGCCCTGGCCGGCCGGGCCATGTACGTGCTCGGCCCGGACCTGCGCCCGCTGCCGGCCGGCGAGGTGGGCGAGCTGTACCTCGGCGGCCTCGGTGTCGCGCGGGGCTACCACGGGCGAGCCGGGCTCACCGCCGAGCGCTTCGTGGCGGATCCCTTCAGCCCGGTCGCCGGCCGGCGGATGTACCGCACCGGCGACCTCGGTCTGGTGCGGCCGGACGGCGCCGTAGACTTCCGCGGCCGGGTCGACCGGCAGGTCAAGGTGCGTGGCTTCCGGGTCGAGCTCGGCGAGATCGAGAGCACGCTGCAGAGCAACGCCGACGTCGGGAGCGCGGTCGTGGTCGCGGTCGGTGACGGCGGCGCCGAGAAGCGGCTGGCCGCCTACGTCGTGCCCGGGCCGGACCGGAAGGTGACCGTCACCGCGCTGCGCGACTGGCTCGGAGAGCGGGTGCCCGCCTACCTGGTCCCGGCGACCTTCGTGGTGCTCAAGGAGCTCCCGCTGGACCCCAACGGGAAGCCCGACCGGAACCTGCTCCCCGAGCCGTTCCTGGCCCGCGCGGAGCTCGGCTTCCTGCCGCCGTTCGAGGCGGCGACCACCGAGACGGAGCAGATCCTGGCCGACGCGTGGGCCGACGTGCTCGAGCTCGACCGGGTCGGCCTCGACGACGACTTCTTCCTGCTCGGCGGCGACTCCCTGCGCAGCGTCTCGATGCTGGAGCGCCTCCGGCGCTACGGCATCGAGCTGGACGCCGGGCAGTTCTTCGCCCATCCCACCGTCCGCGAGTTGGCGGAGGCCGTCGACGCCGCTCCGGTCCCGACGCGGATCGGCTGACTCCGTGGAACTGACCGCGCCGCCGGACGAAACGCTGGTGGACCTGGCCGACATCGACCTCTACGGTGCGCGCGGGTTCACCGTCCGGGACCTCCATCCCACCTGGCGCACGCTGCGGGTGAACGCGCCCGTCTGGTGGCACGACCGCCCCGGCGAGACGGGGTTCTGGTGCGTGACCAAGCATGCCGACTGCGAGCGGGTGGTGAAGGACCACCGCACGTTCAGCTCCGAGGAGGGCACCATCCTGGCCTCGGTCGGTGTCGGTGACTCCGCCGGCGGCCAGACGATCACGTTGACCGACCCACCGGAGCACGCGCTGATCCGCGTCCCGGCCATGCGGACGCTCGGGCACGCGATGGTGCAGCGCCGCGCACCGGCGATCCGCGAGCGGTTGGTGGAGCTGCTCCGGCCGTGCGCGGCCGGCGAGGTCGACTTCGCCCACCTGATGCGCCGCCTGCCGATGGTGCTGGCCGGAGAGTTCATGGACATCCCGGAGCGGCATTGGGACGACATCGCCCTGTGGGCCGGCGCCTGCGTCGCTCCCGAGGACCCCGCGTACGCCCTGGGCAACTCACCGGCACAGACCCTGCGCCTGGCGCACCACCACCTGTTCGCCGTCTTCCGCGAGCTGGTGCGGCAGCGCCGCGCCAAGCCGGGCGACGACCTCGTCTCCGTGCTGATCGGGGTGACGGACGGCCTGACCGGAGAGGGCAAACCGCTCGACGACTGGCGGGTCCTGCTCAACTGCTACAGCTTCATCCTGGGCGCGAACACGACCACGCCGAACGTCGCGAGCCACACGCTGCTGGCGCTGACGGAGCGACCGGGCCTGTGGGCCCAGCTCGACGAGCGGGCGCTGCCCGGCCTGGTGGAGGAGGGCATCCGGTGGACCTCGCCCACCCATCACCTGGTGCGCCGGGCGACCGTGGACACCCGGATCGGCGCCGCCGAGATCAAGGCGGGCGACTGGATCGCGGCGTGGGTCGCCTCGGCCAACCGCGACGAGGACGTGTTCGACGACCCGTTCACGTTCGACATCCGGCGCAGCCCGAACAAGCATCTCGGGTTCGGCGGCGGCCCGCACTACTGCATCGGCGCGCCCATGTCGCGGCTGGTGCTGACCATGCTCTTCGAGGAGCTACTGCGACGGTACGCGGTGATCGAGCTGACCGGTCCGCTCGTACACCTGCATTCGAACTGGATCAACGGGCTGGTCTCGATGCCGGTCAAGGCCATACCCCGATAGGAGCGCGGCCATGAGGATGGACGGTCCCACCAGCGACGAGTTCGCGGAACCGTTGGAGACGATCGACCTTTACGATCCGACCCGGTACGAGACCGGCGCACAACACCGGGCCTGGCACCGGTTGCGCCGCGACGCGCCCGTCTGGCCGCAGGAGACCCCGGACGGCCACCGGTTCTGGTCCGTGACGCGCTACCGCGACGTGGCCGCCGTGCTGATGGACGACAAGAGCTTCAGCTCGGCGCACGGCACGATCCTCGCGGTGGCCGCGGGCGACAGCGCCGGGGGCCGCACGATCAACCTGATGGACCAGCCGCGCCACGCGGACGTCCGGTTGCCGACCATGCGGCTGATGTCCACCCACGCCGCGCGGCAGCGCGCCCCGCAGGTACGCGAGCACGTGCGCCGCCTGGTCGGCGAGCGGTTCGACGCCGGCGGCGTCATCGACATCGCGGAGCTCATGCTGCACCTCCCGATGGCCGCGGTCGGCGAGACCATCGGCCTGCCGCCGGACGTCTGGACCGCGCTGCCCCGCTGGGCGATGGCCGGCGTGGCGCCCGAGGACCCGCACTTCGCCGAGGGCTCCGCGGCCGACACGCTCAAGAAGGCGCACCACCGGCTCATCGCGGTCTTCTCCGAGCTGATCAAGGAGCGCCGGGCCCGGCCGACCGACGACGTCATCTCGGTGCTGCTCGGGCTCGACTTCGGCGGCCGGCCGATGGACCAGCGCGAGATCCTGCTCAACTGCTACAGCTTCGTGATGGGCTCCGTGACCACCACCGCCCAGGTCGCGTCCCATCTGGTGCAGGCGCTGGCCGAGCGACCCGCCGCCTGGGCTGCGCTGCGCGAGTCGCCCGACCTCGTGCCGACCGCGGTCGAGGAGAGCCTGCGCTGGGCCTCGCCGACCAACCACCTGCTGCGCCGCGTCCTGCGGCCCGTGGAGGTCGCCGGCACCCGCATCGAACCCGGCGAGCTGGTCGCCGCCTGGGTGGGGTCGGCCAACCGCGACGAGACCGTCTTCCCCAGACCGTACGAGTTCGACCCGGCCCGGTCCGCCAACCCGCACCTGGCGTTCGGCGTCGGCGCCCACCGCTGCATCGGCGGCCCACCCGCACAGGTGGTGCTCGGACTGCTGCTCGAGGAGTTGCTCGCCCGGGTCGAGTCGCTGGAGGTCGCCGGGCCGGTCACCCACCTGCGGTCGAACTTCATCAACGGGATCACCGCCCTGCCGGTCGCCGTCGCGCCCGTGCGCACCCGCCGACCGGTGGTGATCTCATGACCGACACACCGACGACCGTCGTCGCGCGTGGCGAGAAGGAGCTGTCCAGCGACTACCGGGCTCCCGACAGCGCGTTGGAGCGCCGGCTGATAGAGATGTGGCGGCAGCACCTCAAGGTCGAGCCGATCGGCGTCGACGACGACTTCTTCGAGCTCGGCGGGCATTCCCTGCTCGCCGCCGACCTGCTGGTGGCCACCGAGCGTGAGGTCGGCGTACACGTGCCGGCCTCGACGCTGTTCCTCTCGCCGACGATCGCCGAGCTCGCCGAGGCGATCGAGGGGCTCCGCGGCGAGGGGACCGACGCATGAGGCCGCGTGAGGCCGACCTGACCGACCCGCATCTGTACGCCGACGGCGACCCGCACGCGGTGTGGGAGCGGCTGCGCAGCCAGGATCCCGTCTCCTGGCAGCTCGCCGGCGGGAAGACCGGGTACTGGTCGGTCACCCGGCATGCCGACGTCGACCGCGTGCTGCGCGACCACGCCACGTTCACGTCGACCCGCGGCACGTTCCTCAACGTCCTGGGCAAGGACGACCCGGCGAGCGGCAAGCAGCTCGCGGTCACCGACCCGCCCCGGCACACCGCGATGCGCAGCCCGCTCCAGCGCACCTTGTCGATCCGCTCGACGGCCGAGCAGATCGAGATGATCCGCGACCGGGTCCGCGCCGCGTTGCGCCCCGGACTCGAGCACGGCTCCATGGACCTGGCCGAGGCGATGAGCGGGCTGCCGGTGGCGGTCCTCGGCACGATGATCGGGCTGCCCGAGGCGGACTGGCCCCACGTGACCGAGCTCGCCCTGATGGCGGTCGCGCCGCACGAGTGGACGCTGCCGCGCGGCCCGGTGGTCACCTTGCGGCGCGCCCATCGCGGACTGTTCGCCTACTTCCAGGACCAGACCCACGCGCGGCAGGGCAGCACCGGCACCGACCTGATGAGCGCGCTGCTGGAGATGGGCATCGAGGGCTGTCCTGATCCCGGGACGGTGGTGGCCAACTGCTACAGCCTCATCGTGGGAGCGGCGACCTGGCCGCACGCGCCGACCTCCGCGCTGATCGAGCTCGTCCGGACCGGCCGCTACCAGGAGCTGGCGGGCCGTCCCGAGCTGCTCGACCCGCTGGTGGAGGAGTCGCTGCGCTGGGCCTCACCGGCCAACCACTTCCTGCGGCACACCACGCGCGACGTCGAGCTGGGCGGCGTCCCGCTGCCCGCCGGCGCGCCCGTGGTCGTCTGGCTCGGCTCGGCCAACCGCGACGAGTCGGTCTTCGCCGATCCCTGGACGTTCGACCCCGCTCGCCAGCCGAACCGGCATCTCGCCTTCGGCAGCGGCCCGCACAACTGCCTCGGTGCGGCGCTGGCGCGACGGATGATCCGCGTCGTCTTCGAAGAGCTGTTCGCCACCGTCGACGACATCACCCTCGACGCGGAGCCCGGGCACATCGCCTCGAACTTCGTCGCCGGCCACCGCCACGTGCCGGTGACCCTCCGGGTGCGCTCCCCCGCCGGAAGGAACGCGACATGACCACTGTGGACATAACGGTCGACAAGGACCGGTGCGTCGGTTCGGCGACCTGCGTCGTGGTCGCCGCGGGCAGCTTCGTCCTCGACGAGCACGACCGCTCCGAGCCCACGTCTCAAGCGGGCTCCGACCTCGACGGCGTCGAGCAGGCCGAGCAGCTCTGCCCGACCGCGGCGATCCGCGTCGTCCGCTCGGGCTGACGCTGTCGTGGAATCACGTGACATCCGGCCGCACCGCCGGCGCCGTAGCGTCGGGCCATGAACCCTTTCGACGATCCTGACGGCACCTTCCTGGTGCTCGTCAACGACGAGGAGCAGCACTCGCTCTGGCCCGAGCAGATCGACGTGCCGGCCGGCTGGCGCGTGGTGCACGGTGCCGACACCCGGCCGGCGTGCCTCGACTACATCGAGGAGCACTGGACGGATCTGCGGCCCCGCAGCGCCCGCCAGGAAACCGCGCTCACCTCCTGAACCCGGCGGACGACCGGCAGTGGAGGCACAGACGCGGCGCTGCCCCGTCGGGCGCGGGCTTTCCGACCCGCTGCTCTACAGCGGCCTCGACTTCCGCGCGCAATGGGCGCGGCTGCGCGACCGCGACGACCTCGCCTGGACCCAGGTCGACGAGCGCGACGGGTTCTGGTCCGTCGTGCGCTACGCCGACGTGGACCACGTGCTGCGTGACGCGCAGGTCTTCACCTCGGAGCGCGGCACGCTGCTGAACCTGCTCGGCATGGACGACCCGGCCGGTGGCAGCCAGATCGCCGCGACGGACCCGCCCAGGCACACGACGATGCGAGCCCGCCTGCAGAAGGCCCTCGGCATCCGGGCGATCGAGCGGCAGCACGACCTGATCGCCGGGCTGGTCCGCGAGATCCTCGCACCGCTCGAGGACGGCGAGGTCTTCGACTTCGGCGCGGCCATGCTGGCGTTGCCGGTGGCGGTGGGCGGCGCGGCGATGGGCCTGCCCCGCGCCGACTGGCCACGGCTCGCCATCCTGCTCACCACCTCGATCGCCGCTGAGGACCCGGAGTACCGCTCGCCGCGCGGCACCCGGCCCACCCTCAACCGGGCACACCGCGAGCTGTTCGCCTATCTCCAGGACATCTGCGCGCACCGGCGCGAGCACCTCGGCGACGACCTGGTCAGCGTGCTCATCACCAGCGAGGTGGACGGCCGGGTGATGACGCCGGGCGAGGTCGTCTCCAACTGCTACAGCGTGTTGCTGGGCGCCACGGTCACCACCGCACATCCACCGACCTACCTGCTGGCCGAGCACATCGCCGACGGCGTGCTGGAGCGCTGGGCGGCCGACCTGAGCGTCACACCGACGGCGGTCGAGGAGGTGCTGCGCCTGTCCTCCCCCGCGAGCCACTTCATGCGGTACGCCACGACCGACACGCAGATCCGCGGCACCCGGATCGCCGCCGGGCAGGCCGTGGTCTGCTGGCTCGGCTCGGCCAACCGGGACGCGGCCGTCTTCGCCGACCCCGAGCGCCTCGACCTGCGACGCAGGCCCAACAAGCACGTCGCCTTCGGGGTCGGCCCGCACTACTGCGTCGGCCACACCGTCGCGCGCGCGACGCTGCGCGTCCTCTTCGACGAGCTGCTGTCCCGGTTCCGCGACTTCCGGCCCGCCGCACCGCCCACCCGGCTGCACTCGAACCTCATCTCCGGTTACAAGCACGTGCCGATCACGGCGCGCCGGGCCGGCTGAGCCGACACAGGAGCGCTTCGATGCCACCCGCTTACGATCCGTTCGCGTACGCGATCCACGAGGACCCCTACCCGACGTACGCGTGGATGCGCGAGCACCAGCCGCTCTATCGCAACGACGAGCTCGACTTCTGGGCACTGTCCCGCCACGCCGACGTGCTGTGGGCGCTGCGCGACCCGGCGCTGTTCTCCAACCGCAACGGCATCTCGCTGGAACCCGACCTGTGGGGTCCGGACGCCGTCAAGACCAGCTTCTTCCTCGCCATGGATCCGCCCGACCACGGTGCGATGCGCCGGCTGACGGGCTCGGTGTTCAAACCGGGCTGGGTCGCGTCCATGGAGCCCAGGATCCGCGAGCTGGCCCGCGCCCGGCTCGCACCCCTGCGCGACGGCGCGCCCATGGACCTGGCCGCCGACTACGCCGCCGCGCTGCCGAACGACGTGATGTGCGAGCTGGTCGGCATTCCCGCCGCCGACCGCGACCGGATCCGCGCCGACAACGACCTGCTCAACGAGTGCGAGGACGGCGCGCCGGTGCGGTCGGACGCGACCCGGGACGCGGGCATGCGGCTCGCCTGGTACTACGTGTCGCTCGTCAACGACCGGCGCAAGCGGCCGCGTGACGACCTGACGTCCACGATGACCCAGGCCCGGGTCGCCGACCGGCCGTTGACCGACCAGCAGCTCGTCGCCTTCCTCTTCCTGATGGTGAGCGCCACGAACGAGTCGACCGGCAAGCTGATCAGCAACGCCCTCTACCACGGCTGGCGCCTGCCGGACGTGCGGCGGGCGGGGCTCGACGGTCAGGCCGCGGCCTGGGGCCGAGAGGCGCTGCGCTACGACTCCCCGAGCCAGATGATGGCCCGCACGCTGACCGCCGACACCGCCATCCACGGCACCTCCGTGCCGGCCGGCGCGCGGATCGCCCTGCTGCCCGCCTCCGCCAACCGGGATTCCCGGGTCTTCGCCGAGCCCGACGTGTTCGACCTCGACCGCGACACCAGCAAGGAGCTCAGCTTCGGCCACGGGCCGCACTTCTGCCTCGGCGCACCGCTTGCCCGGCTGGAGATCACGGTCGCCCTCGAAGAGCTCGGTGCCCTGGTCGACGACTACGAAGTGGACGAGGCGCGGACCCGCCGGATCCACTCGCCGCACCAACGGGGCTTCGCGGCCCTCCCGTGCACGGTGACCCGCCGGGCCGGCTCCTGATGGATCCCGTCTACGACCCGTTCGACTTCGCCGTCCAGGAGGACCCGCATCCGGTGTACGCCTGGATGCGCGAGCACGCCCCGCTCTACCGCAACGAGGAGCGCGACTTCTGGGCGCTGTCCCGGCACGCGGACGTGGCCGCGGCGCTCAAGGACCCGGCCCGCTTCTCCAGCCGCAACGGCATCTCGCTGGAGCCGGAGCTGTGGGGTCCGGACGCGAAGAACACCAACTTCTTCCTCGCGATGGATCCGCCCGAGCACGCCGCGTACCGCAGTCTCGTCTCGTCCGCGTTCACCCCGCGCAAGGTCGCCGCGCTCGAACCGCGGATCCGCGAGCTGACCCTGGCGCGCCTGGCCCCGTTGCGGGAGCGGGACACGTTCGACTTCGCCGACGACTTCGCCGCCGACCTGCCCAACGACGTGCTCTGCGAGATCCTCGGCATCCCCGCCGCGGACTGGCGCCGGGTGCGCGGCGACGTCGACGACCTCGTCCTGCGTGACGACGGCTCCGACGGCCGCGGCCCGGTCTCCGTGGCCGCCGTGCTCCGGCTCGCCGCGTTCCTCCTCGACCTCGTCACGGTGCTGCGGCGCCGCCCCGGTGACGACCTGACCTCACGGCTGACGCAGGCACGGATCGACGGTGCCAAGCTCACGGACCGGCAGGTCGTCGGGTTCCTGTTCATCATGCTCGGCGGCGGCAACGAGTCGACGGGCAAGACGATCGGCAACGCCTGGCACGAGGGCCACCTCCAGCGCGACGTCCAGCGGGCCGGGCTCAACGGCCGTGCCGAGGAATGGGCGACCGAGACCCTGCGGTACGACTCGGCCAGCCAGATGGTGGCCCGCATGCTCACGACCGACACGGTCATCCACGGCACCCGGGTGCCGGCCGGCGCCCGCATCGCGATCCTCCAGGCCTCGGCCAACCGGGACCATCGGGTGTTCCCCGACCCGGACCGGTTCGACCTCGACCGGGACACCGGCCGGCTGCTCAGCTTCGGGCTCGGCCCTCACCACTGTCTCGGCGCCGCGCTGGCCCGGCTGGAGATGCGGGTCGCGCTCACGGAGCTCGGCGCACTGGTCAGCGAGTACGACGTCGACCTGGCCAGGAGCCGGCGCTGCCACTCACCGCACCAGCACGGCTTCCTTCGACTGCCGACCACGGTGCGCTGGCGGGGCTGACTCTTGTCGTCGTTTCACGTGACAGCGGTGGCGTGGCCACGTTGATAGCTTGCGAACAGGGGCGCCGGCCCGCCGGCGACCACAATGGACATCCGATGAAGGAGTCGACGCGATGACCGACGTGGTGCAGGAGTCGGCAGCGCCGGCGAACGGGTTCCGCTCGTACCTGACGATCTGGGTCGGGCAGTTCGCCTCGATGATCGGCTCGAACCTCACGAGCTTCGCCCTCGGCGTCTACGTCTACCAGCTCACGGACTCCGCGACGACGCTCGGCATCATCCTGGCCCTCGGCCTGCTCCCGGCGACGCTGGCCTCCCCGTTCGCGGGGTCCCTCGTCGACCGCTGGGGCACCCGACGCACCCTGATGATCAGCAGCATCGGCAGCATGCTCGTCACGTTGACGCTGGCCCCGCTCGTCGCCACCGACAGCTTCCGGGTCTGGCAGGTCTACGTCATCGTCATCGTCACCTCGCTGCTCACCTCGTTGCAGATCCCCGCGCTGGGAGCGTTGACGCCGCAGTTGGTGCCGAAGGAACAGCTCGGCCAGGCCAACGGCCTGCGCATGGTCGCGATCGCCGTGAGCCAGGTGCTGGCACCGGTCACGGCCGGCTTCCTGCTCGTGTCGATCGACCTGACCGGCATCATCGTCATCGACGTCATCTCGTACACCGCCGCCATCGCCACGCTCTATCTCGTGCGCGTGCCCCGCGTGCGCTCCGGGGCGACCACCGCCGGCACACCCGCGACCCTGCTGCGCGAGTTCGGTGAGGCGTGGCGCTACGTGGCCGAGCGCCGTGGGCTGCTGACCCTGCTGTTCTTCCTCGCCTCGCTGAACTTCAGCGCCGGCTTCGTCGAGTTGCTCATCAGCCCGCTCGTGCTCTCCTTCACCTCGTCGGAGGGGCTGGGCGTGGTGCTGTCGATCGGCGGCCTCGGCATGATCATCGCGGGCGTCGTGGTCAGTGTGACCGGCGGACCGAGCCGGCGCGTGCGGGCGGTGTTCGCCTTCGCCCTGCTGTTCGGCATCGCGACCATCGTCGGCTCGCTGCGGCCCAGCATCCCGCTGGTGGCCTGCGCCGCGTTCGTCGCGATGGGCGCCCTCGTACTCATCAACACGACGCACCAGCCCATCTGGCAGACCAAGGTGGACATGCGCCTGATGGGCCGCGTGATGGCGTTGCTGACGATGGTCGGCCTCATCCCCCAGCTCATCGCGAACGTCCTGGCCGGCGTCGCCGTCGACCAAGTCTTCGAACCACTGGTCGGCCGCGACGAGGTCCGCTCCGAGAGCCTGACGACCCTGATCGGCGACGGCCCGGGCCGCGGCATCGCGCTGCTGATGCTGCTCGTCGGCCTGCTGGTCGTGGTCACGGTGGCGGTCGGCTCGCTGTTCGGCCGCCTGCGCCGGCTCGAGGAGGAGCTCCCGGACCGCGCGGCCCCGGCCGTGGACGAAGAGCCGACGTCGGGCGACGGCGTCGAGGAGCCGATCGGCGACGAGCGCCCGGTGACCGACAGCGCGACCAGCGCCCGGTAACTGCCGGCACGACGAGCGCGATCGGTGTGGCTTTGCTCTGCACCCAAATACGCACCGCAGGTCAACGCGGGTGTTGCGGATATGGGTGCAGAGCAAACGCACGACCAGTGCCGTCAGCTGACCGCCAGCGCGGCGCGGTCGACCTTCCCGGACGGGGTCAACGGGATCGCCGGCACCACCACGTACGTCGCGGGCAGCATGTGCGGTGGCAGCCGCCGCTCGCACTCCGCGCGGACCGGGCCGGGGGCGAAGTCGTCGGCCGGCACGACGTACGCGACGAGGTAGTCACCGAGCTCCGAACCCCGGGCGACCTCGACGACGGCGTCGCGCACCAAGGCGCAGCCGCGCAGCACGGTCTCGATCTCGGCGAGCTCGATCCGGAACCCGCGCAGCTTGACCTGGCGGTCGATCCGGCCGAGGAACTCCAGCTCACCGTCGGCCAGCCGGCGGGCCAGGTCGCCCGTCCGGTAGTGCCGCACGCCCTCGCGCGTGACGAACCGTTCGGCGGTCAGCTCGGGTCGGCCCAGGTAGCCGCCGCTGACTCCCGCACCCGCGATCCACATCTCGCCGACGTCGCCGTCCGGGACCGGCACGCCGTCCCCGTCGCGCAGGCTGATCGACAGGTGGGGCAGCGCGCGACCGATCGGTGACCGGTTCGTCGTGCCGCGCAACGCCTCGTCGTCCAGGTGCTTGAAGGTGGCGTACACGGTCGTCTCGGTCGGCCCGTACATGTTGATCAATCGAACCTCGCCGGCGGAGAAGGCCGCAGCCGTGGCCAGGTCGACGGCCTCGCCCGCGAAGATGACGTAGCGCAGCGCGTGCGGCGGCCGCCCCGCCTCGACATGGGCCTCGAACAGCAACCGGAACACCGCGGGGACCTGGAGGAAGACGGTGACCTGCCGGGTGAGCAGCAGGTCCAGCAACGCCTCCGGGTCGTACGCCGCGTCCGGGTCGACGATGACCAGGGTGCCGCCGGTGACCAGCGGCCCCCACATCTCCCACACCGACACGTCGAAGTTGATCGAGTGGAACTGGGTCCACCGGTCGTCCGGACCGACGTCGAAGAGGGGCAGCGCGGCCTCCAGCAGGCTCAGCACGTTGCCGTGGGTGATGAGACAGCCCTTCGGCCGGCCGGTGGAGCCCGAGGTGTAGATGACGTACGCACGATCGTCGCGAGCCAGCTCCGGCAGGTCCACGTCGGGGGCCGGCGGGTGGCCGCGGGCCGGCAGGTCCTGCCCCACCACGTGCCGGATGCCGGCCTCCGCGGTCATGAAATCCAAGCGCTCGGCCGGGTACGCGGGATCGAGCGGCACATAGGCCGCACCGCTGAGCAGGGTGCCCATGATCGCCACGGGCACGTCGATCGACCGGGTCACCCGCACGCCGACCAGGTCGCCGCGCGCGACGCCGCGCCGCCGTAGCTCCGCCGCCAGGGCACGGGCCTGCGCGGCCAGGTCGGCATAGGTCAGGCTCTCGGTGCCGCACACCACCGCCGTGCGCTCCGGCGCTCGGGCACAGCTCGCGAAGAACCACTGTGTGAGGGAGCGATACACGCGCCGATCGTCGCCGATCCGCGGGCG
This sequence comes from Asanoa ishikariensis, assembly GCF_900107455.1. Taxonomy (GTDB): domain Bacteria; phylum Actinomycetota; class Actinomycetes; order Mycobacteriales; family Micromonosporaceae; genus Asanoa; species Asanoa ishikariensis. The sequence continues at coordinate 559,040 of NZ_FNQB01000003.1, forward strand.
GCGGAGGCGTCCCTGGATCGTGGGTCAGAAGTCGACGCGCATGACCGCGCGGCGCACCGACGGCCGGGAGACCTCGGTGAAGCCGGCGGCGGCGAACGTGCCTTCGGTGCCGACATGCAGCTCGTCGGCGACGGCGTTCCTAGTCGTCAGCGGGTATCCCTCGATCGCGCTGGCGCCGTTGTCACGTGCGAAGTCGACGGCGGCGCGGGCCAGCGCCCGGCTGATCCCCCGGCGGCGGAACCCCGCCCGCGTGACGAAGCACATGACCGCCCAGACGCTCGGGTCGTGGCGGTCCTCGTCGCGACCGGTCCAGGCCACCCGGCCGCCGCGCACGAGGCTGATGTAGGCCGTCCGCGGCTCGACCGCGCACCAGCCGACCGGCTCGTCATCGAGGTAGGCGACCAGGCCCGTCGTCGTCACGGCGTCGTCGGCGCCCGGGTCGGTCTGGATCCGCAACCGGTCGGCGCGCTCCTCGGCCGGGAACGAGACGAGGCACTCCTTGGGTCGCATCTTGTAGCGCTGGCACTGGCAGTTGGCCGGTGCGGTGGCACTGAGGATCTTCTGGAGGTCGTCCCACGTCGCCTCGTTGGCGGGTCGGATGGTGAGCGTGGCGTCCGCCAGCAACCTGGCCCTGGGAGCCATGCCGTGACACCGTCCCTTCGCTCCGCGCGACCTCCGGATCGAGGGAAATCGTACCGTGCCGGGTCGATCTCCCGCCCCGCGTGGCTGTCCTGTGTATCGGCGACAGTCCCTATTGCCTGCCGCTACCTAGCCTTCCGGTATGGCACACCCTGCCCGGGCCGAGACCGCGAGCGAACCGGACGGTGCCGGGCTCGGCGCGCTGGCCCGCCGAGCGAGCCCGCCCGTCCCGCCGCGCACGCCCCACGAAGAGGCCATGGTCACCATCTGGCGCGAGATCCTGGAGCGCCCGGACATCGGTGTGCTGGACGACTTCTTCGACCTCGACGGCAACTCGATGCACGCGATCAAGGTGATCACCCGGATCCGCGAGACGTACGGCGTCAGCGTCCGCGCGATCGACTTCTTCGAGTCGCCGACCGTCGCGGCGCTCGCGGCGGTGGTGGCCGCGCAGGCGCCCGCCGAGCGACCCGTGGTGACGCGCCGGCCGGCCGACGCCGAACCGGTGCTCTCTTTCGACCAGCACCGGCTCTGGCTCGTCGACCAGATCGTGCCGGGCGGCGCCTACAACGTGCACGGCCGGCGCCGCCTGCTCGGCGCGCTCGACGTGTCGGTCCTCGAAGCCAGCATCCGGGCGATCCGCGCGCGGCACGAGACGCTGCGCACCAGGTTCCCGGACCTGGACGGCGATCCGCTGCAGATCGTCGACGATGCCGACGACGGCTGGTGTCTCCCGGTGCGGGACGTGACGACCGCGCCCGACCGCATGGCCGCGGCCGAGCGCCTGCTCGACGACGACGCGATGGCCGCCGTCGACCTGGCCAAGGGTCCCCTGTTCCGGTGCCTGCTGGTCCGGCTGACCCCGACCGACCACGTCCTCGGCATCACCGCGCATCACACGGTCTGCGACAACGGCTCCGTCGCGCTGTTCATCAGGGAGCTCTCCGCGCTGTACCGGGCCGGCGGCGATCCCGAGCGGGCCGGGCTGCCTGCCCTGCCGATCCAGTACCGCGACTTCGCGGTGTGGCAGCGCGGCTGGCTCGAAGGCCAGGGCACGGAGCGCCAGCTCGGCTACTGGCGCGAGCACCTGACCGGAGCGCCGGCGGAGCTCACGCTGCCGACCACCGCGTCGCCGACCGGGCTGGGCGGCGGCCGGATCCGGGCGGCACTGTCCATCGAGGACACGACGCGGCTGCACGAGCTGTGCCGCGCGCACGACGTGACGGTGTTCATGGCGCTGCTGGCCGCGGTCACGTCGGTGCTGGGCCGCTGGGCCGGGCAGCGCGACGTCGTGCTCGGCGTGCCCATCACGGGTCGCACGGACGTGGGCACCCAGAACCTGATCGGGCTGTTCTTCAACACGCTGCCGATCCGGGTGAACCTGGCCGGCGAGCCGACCTTCGCCGAGGTGCTCACGCGGGCGCGGGAGAGCGCCCTGGGCGGCTACGCCCACGCCGACGTGCCGCTGGACCTCATCGTCCGCCAGGTCCGGCCGCCGCGCGTCCAGGGTCGCACTCCCCTGTTCCAGGTGGTGCTCAACGTCGTCGAGCACGCGCAGGGCGACACCGGGCTCGGCGACATCGACGACGAGCCGATGGACGCGCCGGTGATGCCGAGCAAGCTCGACTTCATCCTCACGGGCAAGGAGCTCGACGGCCACCTCAACCTCGAGCTCGAGTTCGACGCCGACCGCTACGACGAGGCGCGGATGCGGCTGCTGATCGACGAGGTCGGCGCGCTGCTCGCGGCGGCGCACGCCGACCCCGGGCTGGCCGTGTTCGACCACGTGCCCGCCAGCACCACCGCGCCACCGGCAGCGAAGGAGATCAGACCATGAACGACCACGTCGAACCGATCGCGATCATCGGTATGGGTGCTCGCCTTCCGGGTGCCCGGGACGTCGGCGAGTTCTGGTCGAACCTGCGCGACGGGCGCGAGACCATCTCCTTCCTCGAAGACGAGGAACTGCTGGAGAACGGTGTCTCGCCGCACGACCTCGCCAACCCGGACTATGTCAAGGCCGTGCCGCTGGTCCCCGACGTCAAGTCCTTCGACTCGGGGCTGTTCGGCATGACGGCGCGCGAGGCCGACATCTGCGACCCGGCGCTGCGGCTGTTCCTGGAGGTGGCACACGCCGCCATCGAGAACTCCGGCTACGACGTCACCAAGGTCGGCGACGGCTTCGGGGTGTTCTCCGCGTCGGGTCCCTGCGACTACCAGGACATCTACCTGCGGCAGAGCCTGAAGTACAAGGCCGCCGACATCTTCCAGATGTCCACGTTGAACAACACCGACTACTCGGCGACGCTGGCCGCGTACAAGCTCAACCTGCGCGGTCCGGCGATGACGATCGTCACCGCGTGCTCCAGCTCGCTGGTCTCGTTGCACGTCGCCTGCCAGTCGCTGCGCTACGGCGAGTGCGACGCGGCCGTCGTCGGCGGCGCCAACGTCGAGGCTCCCTACGGGCAGGGCCACATGTGGGTTCCGGGTGCGGTCCGGTCCCGCGACGGGCACTGCCGCCCGTTCGACGCCCACGCCACGGGCACGATGTTCGGCAGCGGCAGCGCGGCCGTGGTGCTCAAGCGGCTGTCCGACGCGCAACGCGACAACGACAACATCCGGGCGGTCGTGCTCGGCAGCGCGCTCAACAACGACGGCTCCGACAAGGTCAGCTTCAGCGCGCCCAGCATCACCGGGCAGTCCTCCGTGATCATGGAAGCGATGGCCATGGCCGGTGTCCAGCCGAGCGACATCTCCTATGTGGAGGCACACGGCACGGCCACCGCGCTCGGCGACCCGATCGAGATCGCCGCGCTGTCCGAGGCGTACCGCCGGCTGGGTGGCGGCGACCTGCCCCGCGACTCGATCGGCATCGGCTCCGTGAAGTCCAACATCGGCCACCTGGTCTGGGCGGCCGGCGTCTCGCAGCTCGTCAAGGTCGCGCTCGCCCTGGAGAACGAGGAGATCCCGCCGACCGTCAACTTCACCGAGCCCAACCCGAAGCTGGAGCTGGAGCGGACGCCCCTGTTCGTCAACGACACGCTCCGGCCGTGGCCGCGCGTGCCGGGCACGCCGCGTCGGGCCGGCCTCAGCTCGCTCGGCATCGGCGGCACCAACGCGCACACGATCCTCGAGGAGGCGCCCCCGCGGGCGGTGCCGGCGGCGTACGAGCGGCCGCGCATCGTGGTCTGGTCGGGCCGCACCCGGGACGCGGTGGACGCGGGCCGGGGCCGGCTGGTCGACTTCTTCCGGGGTGACGGCGCGGCCGCCTTCCAGGACGCGGCCAGCACCCTGGCGCGCGGGCGCACGGCGCACAAGGTCCGCGCGGCGGCCGTCGGTCGCGATGCCGCCGGCGCCGCGGCCGCACTCGAGTCCGGCGCGTTCGCCACGAGCGAGGACGCCCCGCCGGCCGAGCGCCCGCTGGCGTTCCTCTTCCCGGGCCAGGGCGCGCAGCACAGCAGGATGGCGACGGACCTCTACCGGCAGTTGCCGGTCTTCGCCGGCGTCATGGACCGCTGCCTGGACGGTTTTCGCGCGCACGGCCTGGAGCTCCACGAGCCGTGGCAGTCCGCCGAGCCGGACGCGCTGACCGACACGCGGCTGGCCCAGCCGATGCTCTTCGCCGTCGAGTACGCCCTGGCGGCGACGCTGCGGCACTGGGGTCTGCGGCCGGCCGCGCTCCTCGGGCACAGCATCGGTGAGCTCACGGCGGCCGCGGTCGCCGAGGTCTTCTCCTTCGACGACGCGATCCGGCTCGTCGCGGCCCGGGCCAATGCGATGGGCGACGCACCGCACGGCGCCATGCTGTCGGTGCCCGTGCCGGCCGCCGAGGTCGCCGCGATGCTGCCCGACTCGCTGGTGGTGAGCGTCCGCAACGCCCCCAACCAGGCCGTCGTCGCCGGTGCCGTGGACGACGTCGCCGCCTTCGAGCGCGACCTGGCCGCGCGGGGCATCGCCGCGCGCCGGCTGGCCACCTCACACGCGTTCCACAGCCCGATGATGGCCGACGCCGCGCGCGCGTTCGGCGACTCCATGCGGAGCATCGCGCTGCACCCGCCGCAGATCCCGATCGTGTCCGCCGCCACCGGCGCGACCGTCACCGACGAGCAGGCCACCGACCCGGCCTTCTGGGCCGACCAGGTGGCCCGGCCCGTGCACTTCGACCGGGCCCTGGACACCCTGCTGGCCGACCCGTGGACCCTGGTGGAGGTCGGGCCGGGGCACGTCCTGACCGGCCTCGCGCGCCGGCACGCCGGCGTGCGGGACAAGCGCAGCGCGGTGCTGCCGACGCTGGACGCCGGGCGCGACGACGGCCCCGGCGAGCTCGAGCGCGTGCTCGACGGCGTCGGCCGGCTCTGGGTCGCGGGTCACGAGGTCGACTGGGCCGGCGTCGACGCCGAGCACGAGTGGCAGCGTGTCGTGGTGCCGGGCTACCCGTACCAGCGCAAGCTCCACTGGGTCACGCCGACCACCGGACCCGCCGCACCGCGCCGGGCCGACGAGGCGGCGGAGCCCGCGGTCGAGGTCGAACCGCCCGCCGCCCAACCCGAACAGCTCGCACCGGCGACCCCCTTCTCGACCGTCACGTGGATCGAGGCGCCCGCGGTGGCGGCCGACCGCGCGGAGCCCGGTGCCCTCACGCTCGCGTTCCTGCCCGCGGACCGGGCGATGGGCATGACCGTGCTCGGGCCGCTGCTGCAAAGCGGCACTCGCGTGGTCCGCGTCCGGCCCGGTGACCGGTTCTCGGTCTCCGGCGACGAGTTCCGCGTGCGGCCCGGCGTGGCCGCCGACGTCGAGCAGGTGTTCGCCCACCTGGCCGCCGACGGCCGGTCACCGGAGGTGCTCATCCACGCCTGGGGCGTGCCGACCTGGGACTACCCGACCAGCCGCACGGTCGACGAGCAGCTCGACCTGTCGTTCGTCAGCCTGCTCGCGCTCGTGCAGCACGGCACCCGGCGCGCGGTGAACGGCCGCTTCCCGCGCGTGGTGGTGCTGGCCAGCCGGCTGGCCGACGTCTCGGGCGTCGAAGCGCTCGACCCCGTGAAGGCGACCCTGGTCGGGCTCACCCGCACGCTGGCCCGCGAGGCACCCGGCGTGGTCTGCAAGATCATCGACATCGGACCGAACACCGCCGAGGAGGCGCTGGTCGCCGAGCTGGCCACGGCCGACGGCCAGGAGCTGGTCGCGCTGCGCGGCCATCGGCGGTGGGTCCCCGACGAGCAACCGCTCGACCTGGCCGCGCCGGCCGCCGAACCACGACCGGGCGGCGTCTACCTGATCACCGGCGGGCTCGGCGGGCTCGGCCTGGCCACCGGCAAGGCGCTGGCCCGCACGGGTTGGCGGCCCAAGCTGGTGCTGGTCGGCCGCACCGGGTTGCCCGCCGACGCCGAGCAGGTCGCCGAGCGGGACCCGCGGCTGCGGCACATCCTCGACGAGATCGAGGAGATGACCGAGCTCGGCGCGCAGGTACGCACGATGGCCTGCGACATCGGTGACCCCCGCCAGGTCAACCGGGTCCTCGATGTCGTGACCGCGCAGTTCGGCCCCGTCAACGGCGTGCTGCACCTGGCCGGCGTCGCGGGGGACGGCATGCTCCAGCTCCGCGCACCGGGCGACGCCCGCGCCGTCCTGCACCCGAAGGTCCTCGGCACGCTCGTGCTGGAGACGGCCCTCCAGGACCGTCCACCGCTCGACTTCTTCGTCTCGTTCTCGAGCCGCGCCGCGCTGCGCGGGCTGACCGGCAGCGGCGACTACGCGGCCGCGAACGCGGTGCTGGACGCGTACGCCGCGGCCGGACCGGGCCGCCACCGTCGCCTGAGCGTCAACTGGCCGGCGTGGTCGACGGTCGGCATGGCCGCGGACCACGCCCACCCGGCCTGGCTCGGCCCGAAGCAGGTCGAGCTGACGTTCGACGCCGACCGTGACTGGATCCTCGACGAGCACCGCCTGGACGGTCGCCCGGTGCTGCCCGGCACCGGCCACCTCGACCTGGTGATGACCTCGTTCCGCGGCCTCGACCTGATCAGCCCCGACGACGCGATCATGCTCGAGGACGCCGTCTTCCAGAACGCGCTGGTGGTGGACACGCCCCGCGAGGTGCACGTGCGGTTCGCGCCCAGCCGCGACAGTTGGCGGTTCGAGGTGCGGTCCCGTCCGGTCGGCGCCGGCGACGACGAGTGGAGCCGGCACGTCGAGGGGCGCATCGCGGGCTGCGCCCGCAAGGACGACGTGCGGCCGCCGGAGCCGTTCCTCGAGCGGCTGCCGGAGGTCGAACCACCGTCGCTGAAGCCCGGCCCGGGCCGGCTGTTCGCGCTCGGCGGCCGCTGGCAGGGCATCGTGCGGATGTGGCGGTCGGACGACCGGCGGGACCGGATGGTCCAGCTCGTGCTGCCCGACGCGTACGTCGGCGACCTGGACACCTGCCAGGCCCACCCGGCGCTGCTCGACGGCGCCTCCGCGAGCGTCCGGGACGACCTCGACGACATCCACTTGCCCTTCATGTACCGGCGCGCGGTGTTCCACCGTCCGTTCCCGCAGGCGATGTACAGCCACGTCGTGCGCCGCCCCGACAAGCCGGGCGTGCTGGTCGCCGACATCACCGTGGTCGCGCCCGACGGCACGCTGCTGGCCGAGATCGAGGGCTACACGATGCGCAAGGTCGGCCGGCATCCGCGGTTCCTGGACCAGCCGGCGGAGGCCGTGGCCACCCCGGAGGCCCCTCCCGTAATCGTCGACACCACACCGGCTCCGCTGGCCGACGGGATCGACCCCGACGAGGGCGGCCGGCTGCTCACCCTGCTGCTCGGCGCCCGCACGCCGCACCAGGTGCTCGTGCGTCCCTACGTTGGCGGGCGGCCGGTGCCGATCGCGGCCCGCGCGGCCGCGCCGGTCGACCTGGTCACCGCGGCCGGTCCCGAGCCGGTGCTGGCGGTGCCGCTCGCCACCGCACCTGAGCCCACCGCGGGCCAGCCGGCCGGCACCGTCGAGGCGGAGCTGTCCGAGATGTGGCGGGAGGCGCTCGGCGTCGACACCCTCGGCCCCGACGACGAGTTCTTCGAGCTCGGCGGCGACTCGCTCAGCGCCGTCCAGCTCATGCGCCGGGTCCGGGAGCGGTTCGGCGTGCAGATGAGCATCGGCGTGCTGTTCGACTGCCCGACCGTGCGCGCGCTGTCCGTCGAGATCACCCGCCTGGTGGCGGAGGGCTGACGACCGGCCCGGGCGCGCTCAGCGCGCCCGGCCGGCGGCCTCCGCCAGCGACCACGACACCGCCCGGGCCGGCTGCGGGTCGACGGCCACCAGCCGCAGCTCAGAGGTGTACGACCCGTCGGGCAGCCGCAACCACAGCTCATCCGGTGCCGGCAGCATCTCGACCAGGTCGACCTCGGCGCCGGCCGGTGCCCTACCCATCGCGCGGCGGGCGGCCCGGGCCAGGTTGTCGGCCAGCGGCGGTGCCTGCAGGTCGACGAAGAACGGCTTCGGGTCGCCGGGGACCCGTGCGAACACGTGCCGCGGCAGACCCAGCCCGGCCAGCCAACTCCGCAGGCCGTTCTGTCCCGGGTCCTTGTCGCGACCGGCCATGTCGGCCAGGTGGGCCAGCGGCACCCGCCAGCTCTCCCGGCACACGGTCACAGCGCCGATCGCGACGCGGGGCGCGCGTACCGCCGGTGCCCGCAGCTTGAAGAGGTTGACCGCGACGCTGCTGAGGTGCTCGCCGAAGCATTCCAGCACCGGCGCTTCCCAACCGTCCCGAGTGGACGTCGCGACGAGCACCCCGGCGCGCATGGCAACCGTGATCGCGGTCGCCGGCGTGCCGGGTACGCCCGCCGGGTGCCCGTCGTCGGAGCCGAACGAGACGTACCGGTAGTGGCCGGCGGGGTCCAGCGACAGCGGCGGGTAGCTGCGCGAGCTGACGTCCCGCGCGGTGCTGGGGTAGAGCGGCACGACCCGGCCGGGCGCCATGTCGGTCGCCATCGCCGCGACCAGCTCCCCCGCGTCGTCGGCCTGGGCGCTGAAGAAGCGGCTCTCCAGGGTGTTGAGCGCGACGTGCAGCTCACCGAGCACCCACGCCAGGGAACCGTCGGGCCGGCGGCGCAACAGCATGTCGGGGCTGTGCAACCTCGCTGCGGCCCAGGTGCGCCGTGGTGCCGGGAACAGCGCGTCGGCCAACCGGCGGGCGAGCCCGGCATCGACCAGCACCGGGCCGTCCCCGCCCGACCCGATGATCTCCGCCCAGCGGAGCTGGAAGTCGGTGACGACCTCCGCGAACCCGCCGCCGCCCGGCTCCAGCAGGTCCGCGGCGGCCAGATAGAGCTCCGCGAGCGTCACCTCGGCCCGGGTGGCCGCTAGGGCCCGGAACCGCGCGGCCAGCGCCTCCTCCGCCACGTCCGCGACCTGGCCGCAGAGCCACCGCGCGCTGTCCAGCAGCACGCCGAGCGGCCGGGCCAGGTCGGCGAGCAGGTCGTCGCCGATCGTCCCGTCGAGGTCGCGACGGCAGTCCAGGTAGAGCGGAGTCCGCCCACCCACGGTGAAGGCCGCCTCGCGCCGGACCGGTGCGCCGGCGGCGTCGTCCAGGACGCGGGCCGCGTCCGCCAGGGCAGCGCGAAGCTCCTCCGGGTCGGTCGCCACGGCGACCGCCGCGCACGCCTCGCGGACGCACGCGATGCGGCGCAGCCGGTCGGCCCGCTGTGGGCCGGCAAGCTGCTCCGCCAGCCCGTCCAGCGGATGGCTGCTGATCGGCACACGGAAACCGACCTGCACCACGCCCGCGTCGCGCAGCCCGTCGAGGACGCCGGCGGGCGTGGCGAGGTCACCGACCCGGTCCGCACCCGCGGCCAGCGCGTCCAGCACGACGGTCTCGTCCGGGGACAGGACGTAGGGGCGGCGGTAGGGGCGGACGACCGTGCCCTCGCGGACGGTGCACGACGGGTCGAGCCGCACCGGCAGGTGGTCGCGGAGCGCCGGGTCGGCGCTCCACGCGGCGGCGATCGACTGCACCGCCCACACCTCGACGTAGACCTGGCTGTGCCGGATCCCACCGCCGCCGGTGTGACCGGAGTGCGCGCCGCCGAGCCGCGCCCAGGCCACCGGGCCGAAGAAGCCGATGGTGTCGTTCTTGGCGCAGTACCGCTGCGCGTAGCGGGTGACGACGGCCATCCGGTTGCCGAACCGGTGCCCGCTGACCCGTGGCCGGCGACCGGCCTTCAGCTCCGCCGCGTGCGCGGCCGCCCAGGTGTCCATCGCCTCGGGGTTCTGCCACGTGAGCGCCGCGCGAAAGCGGTCGTCGCCGAGCAGCGCGTCGAAGGCGGCGCGCCGGGACTCGCGCAGCAGCTCGGCGTCGTCGCCTTCCGGTGCGGCGAACACGTCCAGCCGCTCGATGGGCAGGCCGGCCGAGCGCAAGGCGGCCAGCCGCCAGAGTGCCCAACCCCGGTCGAGCTCTGTCAGGTGCTGCTCGTCGGCCACGCGTTCTCCTCTACCGGTCGGCGGCGACCAGGACCGTCCGCAGTGGCTCGCGGACACAGCCGCGCTGGGTCTTCGTCTCCAGACCGCCGGTGCCGTAGTCGAGCACGGCGATATCCCGCTCGATGGCCCGCCGGACCGGCTCGTAGAACAGCAGGTTGAAGTACAGGAACTGGTTCCCGGCCGCCGCGTAGTCGCAGCCCCAGGCTTTGGAGATCCAGCGGTCGCCACAGGCGAGCAGCAGCGAGCACGCGACGGGCCGGTCGGCCAGATACGCGACCAGCGCGACGAAGTCGTCGGCCAGGTCCATCGCTAGCAGCGTGTAGTGGAACTCGATCTGGCGCGGGTCCGCGGCGTGGCCGTAACGGCGTTCGGTCGCCGCCAGCAGCGGGGCCAACTCCCCCGCCACCTCGGACATGGGCCGCTCGCGCACCTCGACGCCGCTGTCGCGGAACCGGCTCCGCTCGCGCCGGACCGGGGTGCGGCGCCGGGCGGGCAGCCACGACACGTACTCCTCGAAGGACCGCCAGGTTACCGGCAGCACCGCCTTGTCGCATTCAGCCGCCGCCACGGCGTCATAGCCGTCGAGCCAGCCCGCCTGTGCCGCGTCGAGGTGGGGCAGCATGACGTGTGGGCTGCCGGCCGCGCGGGCCAGGGCTCGCGCCCGTTCGACCAGCGCGGTGGCGACCGGTGCGGCCGGTGCGGTGAGGTAGTTCTCGTAGAGGCCGTACGAGCCGGCCACGCACAGCGTCGACCCGCCGTAGCCGAACAGGGCGTCCGGGTCGCTGACCGGATGCCACGGTGGGGTCGTGACGTACACCGGGAGCATGCCGACGGCCCGACCCGCGGCGTCCCGCGCGACCGCGTAGGTGGTCGTGCCGTGGCCGCGCTGCGCGAGCTGGATGCGCTCGAGCTCGGCACGGTAGAACCGGGTCGAGGCGACACCCAGCTCGTCGAGCAGGTCGTCGTCGAGCCGGGTCCGGTCCTCGACGCGCACGGCGGCGTCCACGGTCAGTGCGCCTCGCCCGAGCCGTTCGCCGACTCCTGGATCCAGTTGCGCACCTGCCGGCGGCTGGCGCCCATGCGGGCGAGCCGGTCGGAACGGTCGGGTGTGGACGGAGCCGGCGCCGGCCGGCCCGCCGGTTCGCCGAACAGGTACGAGCTCAGCGCGCGCAGGTTCGGATGGTGGAACAGGCTCAGCGCGTCCACCGGACGGCCGAGCAGCTCGGTCAGCTCGGCGCTCATCTGGAGCAGCGAGATCGAGGTGAAGCCGGCGTCGAAGAAGTTGGCCGCCGGGTCGAGCCCCCGGCCGAGCACGGCCTCCGCCAGCTCCCGCACCCGGGCGTCGGGCGGCGCGCCCCGCTCGGCCGGACCGGGCTCGAGCGCGGGCGCGATCGGCTTGAGCGTGTCGCCCATCTCGAGGCGGTCCACGACGATCACGCGGGCCGGCACGACGCTCGCGGGCAGGACCCCGGCGAGGTGCGCCCGCACGGCGTCCTCGCCGACGGCGGCCCCTGCCGAGCGCTGCACCCAGACCCGGATCGCCTGCCGGCTGCCGTCGTCGACCACCTGCGCGACCGCGTCGGCGACCCCGGCGCACCCACGCGCCACGGCCTCCAGCTCCTCGAGCATCACCCGGTAGCCGTAGATCAGCACCTGCCGGTCCGTCCGGCCGGCGAGGTGCAGCCGTCCGGTCGCGTCGGCCCGGGCCAGGTCGCCGGTGCGCAGCCAGCGCACGCCCTGCTCGTCGGTGACGAACCGCTCGATCCGGGGCCGTGGGTCGCCGGCGTGGTCGAGATAGCGCTCCGCGATGTGCGGCGCGGCGACCCACAGCTCGCCGAGCTGGCCGGTGTCGCACCGCCGGCCGTCGGGCGCCCGCAGCTCGACCCGGCGGCGCGGCAACGGCCGCCCGATCGGGACCTGTGCGGTCGGCGGCAGTGGGGCGGCCGGGGCGATCCGGTTGGCCACGACGATCTGCGGCGTCTCGGTGCAGCCGTAGCCGTTGACGACGACCGCGTTGACCGCGCGCGACCGGATCAGCTCGGCCGTCGCCGCCGAGAGCGGCGACCCGCCACAGACCACCGCCCGCAGGTCGGGCAGCGGCTCCGGGTCTGCGCCGAGCACGAGCGACAACAGCGCCGGTGTCGCGTCGACCACCGTGATCCGTTCCCGGCGCAGCCAGGCGGCCAGCCGGCCCGGGTCGCCGAACGCGTCGGCCGGCGGCACGCACAGCGTCGCGCCGGCCCGCAGGGCCAGCCCGATGTCGCGCAGCACCGGGTCGTGCGCCGGGCCGCTGAGCATCGACAGCCGGTCCGCCGCCGTGATGCCGAGGAGTTCGGCGAGCTCCGCCAAGGCCTCCTCGGCGACCGGCGTGGCCACCCGGACGGCGAGCGGGTCGCCGGTGGTGCCGGAGGTGAACAGCACATGCGCGGGGCCTGGTGCGGTCGTCGCGTGGTCCACCGCTCGGGCGGGTCCGGCGCCGGACCACGGGTAGGCGTGTGTCACGCCGGCGATGTCGAACGCGCGGCGGCGCCGCTGCTCGGGCCAGTCGGCGTCGATCAGCACCGCGGTCGCGCCCGCCTGCCAGCACGCCAGCAGCCGGACCACGAAGTCCCGCTCGCGCCGGGCCGGCACGGCCACGACGGCCGAGGGCGCGAGCTCGGCGGCGGCGTGCGCCACCCGCTCGGCCAGGCCCGCGTAGTCCAGGACGCCGTGCTCGTCCGCGATAGCCGACGGTTCCTTGTGCCGCCGCACCAGCTCGACCGTCGGGATGGCCGGTGCGCCGGACGCGGTGGCGGCGACCGCGGGGACCTCCAGCAGCTCGCCGAGCGGCCGGGTCGGGTCGGCGGCGGCACGGGTCACGAGCCGCACGATCTGCGCCAGCAGCGCCGCGGAGTCGGCCGGGTCGACCAGGCCCTGCGGGCTGACCAGGTGCAGCCGGTAGCCGCCACCTCCACGCCGGACCAGGTAGAGCCCGAGGTCGAACAGCGCCCACGCCGGTGGCAGGTCGTGCTCGACCACCGCCGCGTCGCCGAACGAGGGCGGGGTGACCTCCTGGGTCAGGTCGCTGAACCACAGCCGGATCAGCGGGCTGCGCGTGGTGCGGGGCAGCCGGAGCCGGTCGACGATGTCGTCGAAGGCCGGCAGGGCGTGGTCGGTGGCGTCGGAGTAGGCGTCCCGCAGCGCGTCGTAGGTTCGCAGGAACGCGTGCCGGCGGTCCGGCACGACCGGCAGCGGAAGCGTGTCCAGCAGAAAGCCGACCAGCCGCTCGTCCTCGGGCCGGCTGAGCCGCACGCTGGGCAGTCCGACCACCTCGGCGCGCTCCTGCCCGCTCCACGCGGCCAGCACCGAGCTGGCCGCCGTCAGGAAGAACAGCGCGGGCGTCAGACCACGCGAACGCAGCCCGGCGTCGAGCTCCGCCGACTCCTCGGCGGTGAGCCCGAGCGTGCGGGTGGTCGCGAGGTGGACGCGCTCGTCCCGCTCGGCGGCCGACAACGGCAGCGGCGCGGCCGAGCTGACCCCGGCCAGCCGCTGTGCCCACCACGCCAGGTCGTCCTGCCAGCGCGGGGTGCCGACGAGCCCGGCCTCGTGCGCGAGATGGGCGAGCAGGCTCGGTGCGGCCGGCGCGAGGGCGGGCTGTCCCCCGGCCACCCGGGCCGAATAGGCCTCCGCGAGCTCGGTCAGCACCAGGTCGGTCGTGCGCAGGTCGGAGATCAGGTGGTGCATGACCAGGACGAGGAAGGTGCGGTCCAGCGCGGGGGCGTAGACGAGGCCGACCCGCCACAACGGTGGGGCCGCCATCGGGAACGGCCGGTTCGCGAGGCGGTACATGGCCTCCTCGACCGCCTCCGCCGGATCGCCCTCCGCGGTGCGCACGACCTCGACGGAGAGCGGCACCGTGACCGCATCACCTACCACTATGGACGGTTGTCCCGGTCGCGGTTCCTCGACGGCGCAGCGCAATGCCTCGTGGCGCTCGGCCAGGTCAGCCAGGGCGGCGCGCAGGGCGGCGGGCTGCAGGCGACCGGCGATCGACAACACCCGCACCACGTTGTACGCCGGTGAGTCGGGCTGGAGCCGGTGCCAGGTCCAGATGCGGCGCAACGTCGGACCCAACGGCGCGACAGCGGGCCGCTCGGTGTCGTCCGGCGCGGGCGGCGGCTCCACGGCCGGCTCCGACCGCCCGTCGAGCCGGCTGGTCACGGCCGCCACGAGGTCGGCCAGGGTCGGGTCGTCGCGCAGGATCGCCGACATGGGCAGCTCGACGGCCAGGTCGGTGCGCAGGCGGGCGATCAGCCGCGCGGCGGCCAGCGAATGCCCGCCGGCGGACACGAACGCCTGGTCGTCGACCATGCCGTCCGCGTCGTCGCCCAACACCTCGGCCCAGGCGGCGTGCACCCGGTCCGCGACGGTGTCCTCGTCCGCACCCATCACGCCCCGCCTTCCCGCTGCGCGCGGGCCAGTTCACCCAGCGCCGCGCGGTCCACCTTGCCGTTGGAGGTCAGCGGCAACTCGTCCAGCGCCAGCAGCCGCGCCGGCACCATGTACTCGGGCAGCCGGTCGACCAGCGCCGCGCGTACGCGCTCGACCGGCACGCCCGGCGGGCGGAAGGTGTAGAACCCGGCCAGGGAGCGCGCACCGGCCAGGTCGACCGTGACCACCACGGCCTCCCGCACGCACTCGAGCGCCGCGATCATCGACTCGATCTCGCCGAGCTCGACCCGGTACCCGCGGATCTTGACCTGGTGGTCGATCCGGCCGAGGAACTGGAGCTGTCCGTCGGGCAGCCAGCGGCCCCGGTCGCCGAAGGCGTACATGCGCTCGCCGGGCACGAAGGGGTCCGGGACGAAGCGCTGCGCCGTCTGGGCCGGGTCACCGTGGTAGCCCAGCGCGAGCACCGTGCCGGCGGCGTACAGGTCGCCCGGTTCGCCGATCGGGACGCGGCGGCGGTGCTCGTCGAGGACGTAGTACCGCGCGTTCGCGATCGGGCGGCCGTACGGGATGCTCGGCCACGCGGGATCGACCTCGCCGATGTCGTAGTAGGTCGACCACACGGCCGTCTCCGTCGCCCCGCCGTAATTGACGACCAGCGCGTTCGGGAAGACGGTGCGGATCTCGTCGGGCACCGAGAGGGCGATCCAGTCGCCGGCCAGGAACATCAACCGCATCGACTCGCGGCCGGGACCCGCGCGCCGCGAACTGGTCAGGAACGGCAGGACCCAGGCGAACAGCGGCGGCGCCGAGTTCCAGAAGGTGATCGGCTCCGACAGCATGATCTCGGCCAGCCGGGCCGGCTCCGCGAGCTCCTCCGCACTGGCCAGCCGGACCGATCCGCCGGCGCTGAGCAGGCCGAAGATGTCGTAGATCGACAGGTCGAAGCAGAACGAGGTCACCTGGAACAGCCGGTCCGCGGCGCTCACCCCGTAGCTGGTGGTCACCCACTCCAGCATGTTGACCAGCGCCGTGTTCGACACGGCGACGCCCTTGGGGTTGCCGGTCGACCCCGAGGTGAAGATGACGTACGAGACGTCGCCCGGCCGCCCGCGCGCCGGCACGTCCGTGCCGGGCCGCTGCTCCACGTGCCAGCGGGTCCAGACGCGCAAGCCCGGCTCCGCCGGTGTGTCCACGGTGGACCGGCGCAGGACCACGTCCGGCCCCCGCACCTCGGCCGCCGACCAGCTCCCGCCCGTCAGGTCGGCGAACAGCGCCGGGTCGGTGACGTCGGCCAGCACCACCGATCCGCCCGGGCGGACGAGCTCCGCCACCTGGTCGAGCACGGCCCGCAGGTAGGGGACCCGCGCGGTGCCGGCGATGACCGCCACGTCGTACGAGCCGGGCAGGCGCTCGGCGACCTCGTGGGCGTACCCGGTCACCAGGTCCGCGAACAGGCCCTGTTCCTTGGCCCAGGCGGTGCCGGCACGCACGGCGGCCTCGTCAGGATCGAGCCCGGTGTACAGGTCGACGTGCGGCGCCACCCGCCTCAGCACCGATCCGGAGCCGAAGCCGAGCTCGACGACCGACGACGGTGCCTCGGCCAGCACCAGCGTCCTCACCCGGTCGGCGTCCGCGTCGGTGCCGTCCCACGGCTCGCCGGCGTCGGGCACCGGCAGGTGGTGCTCCGCCGTCAGCACGTCCAGCAGCACCAGGTCGGTCAGCCCGGGCGCGGTGTCGACCCGGGCGAGGTCCGCGGCGCCGCCGATCAGCCAGCGGGCGCCGGTCGACGACAGCACGTAGCCGAGCCGGCTGGCCGGCCAGTCCGGGTGGCAGGGCACGAACGCGGCGCCGCTGAGGGCCACGCCGAGCAGCGCCACGACCGTGTCGGGGCGACGCCGGCCCACGACGCCCACGTAGTCGCCGGGTCCGACTCCGTGCTCGTGCAACAGCCGGGCGAGCCGATTCGCCGCGGTGAGCAGCGCGCCGTACGTGTACGCCGTGCCCGTGCCGTCGAGGACGGCCGGCGCGTCGGGCGCCCGGCGCGCGGCCTCGACCACCAGCCCGGCCGGCACGGCGTCGTCCCGGTAGGCCCGCCCGGTGGCGTTCCAGGCGGATGGCGGGTAGTCGATCACGGCAACGGCCTCCTCACGGTCTCCCCGAGCAGGTGCTCCACGGCGTCGTGAACGGTCGCACCGAACTCCTGCTCGCGCTCGTGCAGGGCGAGATGGCCGCCGTCGACGCGGAGTTGCAGCGGCGGGTCGCGGAACAGGTCGTCCCACGCGCGCAACGAGGGCTCGGGCACGATCCAGTCGCCACGCAGGCCCACGACGGCGGCCGGCACGGGGACCGGCGGCCGCAGTGGGCGGTACGGGAAGGTCTCGACCATGGACAGGTCGGCCTGAAGGGGCGCGGCGAACGACGCGGCCAACTCGGGCAGCTCGAGCATCTCGCGCGCCGCCAGTCCCATGTCGACGGCCGCGCGCAGGAACTCGTCCAACGGCAGGTGCGCGACCGGCGGGTGGCCGACCCCGGTCTGCGGCGAACGGGAACCGCAGACCACGACGCCCTCCGGTGGTGTGCCGGCATCGCTGAGGCGGGCGGCCAGCTCGTACGAGAACGAGCCGCCGAGGCTGTAGCCGAGCAGGAGCAGGCGGTCCGCCGGCAACGTCGGCAACACGGCCAGGAGCTCGTCGACGACCGCGTCGACGTCGCGCAGGCACGGGTCGCCCATCCGCCGGCCGTGTCCCGGCAGGTCGACCAACGCCAGCCCGCAACCCCGCGGAAGGTACCGGCGCATCGCCTGGAAGGCCCGGCCCGAGCCGCCGGCGTACGGAATCGCGAGGACCAACGGCCCCGACCCGGGCTCGGTCAGCAGGTCGATGCCCAGCGGCGTCGCGCCCCGGCGAACCGGGCGGCGCGCGGCTTCGAGCGGATGCTCGGACGGGGTCCGGGTGGCGGGCCGCATTCCGGTGGTGGGCATCGGCACGCGGTGCCGCAGCGGCTGCTGGCCCAGCGTCGTCCAGTCGAGGTCGTGGCCCAGGGTCCACAGCCGCGCGGCGCCGGCCAGCAGCGTGCCGAGCCGCACGGGGGCGGTGGACACGGTGCCGTCGAGGTGTCCGGTCGGCGCCAGCACCACCCGCGCCCAGAACGCGGGATCTCCGGCGTCGGTGGCGGTGACCGCCGGCCCGCCCTGGCCGCAGTGCAGGGCAACGGCCGGCGGCTTGAGCGCGACACCGGCCACCGCCCGTTCGAGCTCACCGGCCTCCCGCGTACGAGCGACGACGCGCACCAGGGCGGCGGCGTCGGCCGGCGTGAGCACCTCGGCGACGACGGCCGCGGCCAGCACACCGACGCCGTCGGCGACCAGCGCCGCGGGTCGCAGGCCGGCCGCGAGCCATAGCTGCGCGAGCGCGGCCTCGGCCGCGAAGAGCAGCACCGGGTCGTTCTCCGGAAGCTCGCGCCACGGCGGGCCGGGGTCGTCGAGCAGGTCCAGCCAGCCGTCGAAGGCCCGGGCGAAGGCCGGCACGGCACGGTGGAGCGCGGCGACGGCCACCGCGGGCGCGCCACCGGGGAAGATCAGGGTGACCGGGTTGGCGGCGGGCACCGGACGGCCGGGCGTCAGCACCCGCGGGCTGTCGACCGCGCCGAGCACGGCGGCGGCGTCCAGCGCACCGGTGCAGACCGCGGCGGCGCGGACGGGATGGCCGGTCCGGCCGTGTTGCAGCGTGGCCACGGCGTCCGCGAACACCTCCTCGCCGCGCCAGATGAGGTGGTGCGCGAGCCGCTCCCGCACGAGCCGTTCCTCGGTGGTGGTCCGCCCCGACCAGACGACGACCCGCGGCTCCTCCGCGTGCATGGTGAGCGCCTGGGGCGGTGCCTCCGACAGCACGACGAACCCCGCGTCCCACTCGGCGACCGCGGCGACCCGCGGGATGCGGGGGTCGCGGGGCCACGGCGCGACCCGGTCCTGCCCGACGAACGGCGTCTCCGCCAGCTCGAGTCGGGGATCGAGGGTGCTCGGGGGAAGCTGTTCGCGCTCCAGTGCCAGCGCGACCTTGACGATGCCGGCGAGGCCGCCGCCGGAGACCTGGCCGACGCGGCGGCCCGGGCCCGCCACGGCTGCGATGTCGCCTGCCTGCTCACGGCCGCACAGCTCGACGTACCCGATGTCGCTCGGCATTTCGCCCCCGCGGATCACGGCCCAGATGTGGTCGTGGTCGGCGAGCGCGTCGGCCAGCCGCTTGAGCGCGAGGGCGCAGACGCCTCCGGGATGGCCCGGGCCGCCGACCACCGCCAGCCCGCATCTGCGGTCACGGAGCATCCGGCCGGCCAGGTCGACGGCGCGGAAACCGTCGGCGGCGACGACCGGCCCGGTGACGCCCAGCGCGTGCGCCAGCTCGACCGCGCCCTCGGCGGCAACGATTCCCACGGACGGACGGGCAGCGGCGTTCGCCAGGGCGGCGTACGCTACCTCGGCGAGTGCCACGGGCGTCGGCTCGGCCAGCTCACCGGCGGGTTCCCGGCCGCGGACGAGGTCGAGCCAGAGCCGCTCGAGGTCATCGGCGCCGGTGTGCCGGGCGGCGAGTCCGACGATCGCGACAGCATCGTCCGAGTCCAGCACGGCTATCTCCCCTGGGCCGACGGCCGCCCGAAACCCGGGCCCTGCATGTCAGGGACGCTACGACCGCCCGCGCGGAGGTGTCGTGTCGCCGGAACCGGCGACCCGGCATCCGCGCCGATGGATCCCCGGTCGGACGCCCTCACCGGGTGCCGTCCCCAAAAGCGGGGACCCGCCCGCACGACGGGTCCCCGGCTAGCGTCTCGAATCGGGGGAAATCAATCATTGTCCAGCAGTGTGCTGGCGCCTGCGCGCCGGTGAGCGGCCAGATCCCGCCCCCTCGCTGGACAAAGAGTGAGGGTAACCATGATCAGGACGGACATCCTTGTCAGCTCGCCGATCTACCTTCTAGGGCTCGTCCAGACGCTGACCAAGGCCGGGATCAAGGTCGTGGCGGCCCGAACGACGCCGGACGAGGAACCGTCCTGGCTCGCCGACGCCGTGGTCGTGGACGTCGACGCCCTGCCGTCACCCGAGGACTTCACGCCGATCACGCGGGCCGCCCGTTGCACGCCGGTGCTCGTGCTGAGCGGCCAGCGGGTCCCCTTCTCCGGCCCCTACCTACGGGCCGGCGCGTCCGGTGTGGTCAGCAAGTGCGAGACCGGCGAGCACATCGTCGCGGCCGTACGCGCGGTGATCGCGGGCACGCACGTCGGACCGGACGACGGGGGCCGCGCGGTCGCGGCGGAGCGCACGGTGGCCGGCTGTCACCTCTCGGAGCGCGAGGAGCAGGTGCTCGGTCAGATCTCCCGCGGCCTCACGCACGGGCAGATCGCCACCCGGCTCGGGATCAGTCCGCACACGGTCGACACCTACGTCAAGCGCATCCGCGCGAAGCTCGGCGCCGGCAACAAGGCCGAGCTCACCCGGGCCGCCCTGCTCGGCCGGCTGGTCGTGGAGCCCGGGCAGGCACCGGCGGCCTGATGTCCCCTGAAGCGGGGGATGCACCGGCCGTCCGGTGAGCACCGAGGATCGACGCGTCGAACACCCTGAGGATGGGCGATCGCATGACGAGTCAGCTTGAGGCCGGACCTTCGATCGCGGATCCGGAATCGGACCGGACCAGCACGGGCGGTTCGGCGCGGCAACGGGTCGCGGCCCTGGTCGTGCTGATCGC
This sequence comes from Asanoa ishikariensis, assembly GCF_900107455.1. Classification (GTDB taxonomy): domain Bacteria; phylum Actinomycetota; class Actinomycetes; order Mycobacteriales; family Micromonosporaceae; genus Asanoa; species Asanoa ishikariensis. Next base: position 579,304 of record NZ_FNQB01000003.1, read on the forward strand.
GCTGGCCCTGGTCGGCGTGGCGGCGACGCTGTCGCTGCGCACACCCGCGCCGCTGCCGGTCTCGGCAGCCCCCGACGCGTTCTCGGCCGACCGGGCGACCGCACTGCTGCCCGGCATCGCCTCCGTGCCCCACCCGAGCGGCTCCGCGGCCGCCGCGGAGGTCCGCGCGTACCTGACGACCCAGCTTCGTGGGCTCGGCCTGGAACCCGACGTGCGCACCGCGGTGGCGGCGCGGTCGCCGGAGGGTGGCCACCAGAGCGCCGGCACGGTCTCCAACGTGCATGCCCGCATCGCGGGCTCGGACCCGACCGGCCGGGTGCTGCTGGTGGCGCACTACGACTCCGTGCCGACCGGACCGGGTGCCTCCGACAACGGCGCGAACGTCGCCGCGATCCTCGAGGTGGCCCGCGCCCTGCGCACCGGCCCGGCCCCCCGCAACGACGTCGACCTCCTGTTCACGGACGGCGAGGAGGCCGGACTGCTCGGCGCCCAGGCGTTCGTGGACTCGGGCGCGGCCGGCGACCCGGCCCGCGTCGTGGTGGTCAACCTGGAGGCCCGCGGCGTCTCCGGACCGGCCGTGATGTTCCAGATGGCGGGGACCGGGCTGACCCCGGCCGTGCGGGCCGCCGACCCGGTCACGACGTCGTTCGCCGCCGCCGTCTACCAGGTGCTGCCCAACGACACCGACCTGACCGTCTTCGACGAGGCCGGCATGCGCGGGCTCAACTTCGCGTACATCGAGGGATCGGCGCACTACCACGCGCCACACGACGACATCGCCCACGTCTCTGGCGGCAGCGTGCAGGACATGGGCTCGTCGGTGCTGGCCGCGACCCGCGACCTCGCCGCCGCCGACCTGTCGGCCACGGGCGGGGACTCGACCTACTTCTCACTGTTCGGCGCCGTCGTCTCGTACCCCGGCTGGCTCGTCCTGCCCCTGGCCGCACTGACCCTCGTCGCCTACGTGCTGCTGCTGGTCACCGGCCGCCGGCAGGGCCTGCGCCTCGGCGGCGTCGGGCGGGCTGCGGGCACGTTCGCGATCATGGTCCCGGGTGCTCTCTTGATCGGCGTCGGCGTCTGGCTGCTGCTGACCCGGCTGCGGCCGGAGTTCACGGTCGGCCTGGGCGGGATCTACCAGCCGGCCCCCTACGCGCTCGCCGAGGTGGCGCTGCTGCTGGCGGTGCTGGTGGCCTGGTACCGCCTGGCACGCCGCAAGGCCACGCCGTCGGAGGTCGCGGCCGGCGTACTCGGCTGGTTGACGCTGTTCGCGGTCGTGTTCGCGGTGCTGCTCCCCGGCGGGGCGTACCTGTTCACGTGGCCGGCGCTGATCGGCGTGGTGGCCCTCGCGGCGGCCTTGCGGTTCACGGACGCGGGCTCGCCCGTGCGCACGCTCGCCGGCTGTGCCGCCGCCGTGCCCGGCATGGCGCTGTTGCTGCCGGTCGTCCTGCTGCTGGTGCCCGCACTCGGCATCGGACTCAGCGCTGTCCCGTTGCTGTTCGCGGCGCTCCTCGCGGGCGTACTCCTGGCGGTCCTGGAGCCGTTGCCTTCGCGTCGGCTCCTGACCGCCGCGACCCTCGCACTCGCGGTCGGCGCGGCGGCCACCGTCGGCGTCAGCGTGGTGGCGGACGGATACTCGCCGGCCAAGCCGCGCCCGGTCAGCCTCGGCTACGTGCTGGAGACGGACTCCGGCACGGCGACGTGGGTGAGCGTCGGTGGCCAGGACCAGCCGGGGGTCGGCCCGCTGCTGACGGCCGGGCAGATCAGCCTCGCCGACCGGGTGCCGCCGATCGGCCAGGAGCCGGTGAACAGCGGCCCGGCACCGCTGGCCACGCTCGCGCCGCCGGAGGTCTCCCCCGTGGCGCCGCCGACCGACGAGAGCGACGGGGTCAGGTCGGTGCGGGTGAAGATCCAGGTCCCTGCCGGCGCGTACGCCGTCGACGTCTACACCGACACCACGATCCTGAGCGCAACGGTGGCCGGCGCCCCCCTCGCCGCCGCGACGGACACCCAATGGGGTTTCCGGTATTCGGCACCGCCGGCCGAGGGTTTCGAGCTCACCGTGCGCACGCGAGGTCCCGGACCGTTGCGTCTCCGCGTCGTCTCGTCCACGGCGGGCCTCCCGTCCGACGTGGGTGCTCCGACGCTCCCGGCGGACGCGGCATGGTCGAGTTGGCCGGTCATTCCCGCCCAGACGTTCGTGGTGCGAACGGTCGAGCTCTGACTAACGACCGACACTGCTCCAGTCGGTAGACGCCGGCGGCACCACCCGCCCAGCGGCGTGGTCGTTGAGCCGGCGACCGATCTCGGCGATGTCGTACTGCGGAAACATGACCTGCATCAGTCGCAGCCCAAACCTGGAAGGCACAACCTCATCAAACATGGCGGCGTCGTACGGCCTGACGTTGACCTGCCATGCGTCCGGCGCTGCCCAATGGACTATTCGCACGTAGAACGCGTCACGAACTCCGGCGCCGGCGACAGCGTCGAGGAACGCCAGGCCCTGCTCGACAGCGAAGTCGATGAACGCCCAGCCCTTCCAGGTGGCCACATAGTCGGCCATGTGTGGCAGCTTCGACACCCAGCTGACGTTGCTCTCCCCGGCGTCCTGGCAAGAGGTCAGGGTCTGAATACCGTTGCGCCACGTCGCGTCGATGACTGGTGCGAGAAGCTCGTCGATCTCGGCGACCATACCGCCGACCCGCACGGTGGTAACCGGGTGGACGTTCACATACATGCCGGCAGACTACCGACGATGGAAGGTCGGTCCATTAGGGTCGGTAGATGGAGCCAGCCCTCGCCACCAGTGTCTTCGACTCCCTGCGCCTCGATGCTGTGTCCGACCAGGAGGGGCTGCGCCGGGTCTACGAGCTCCCCAGCGACGCTGCCGTGCGCAAGCAGATGACCGAGCTCACCGCGCAGACCCGGCAGTTGATCGCCTGCGCATCGCTGGTCCTGGTCGCCAGCGTGGACGCCGAGGGCAACATTGACGTCTCCCCGCGCGGCGGCCCCGCCGGGTTCGTCGCCGTCCTGGACGCGCGGACGGTGGCGATACCGGACGCGACGGGCAACAAGCGTCTTGACAGCCTCCAGAACGTCGTCGCCACCGGCCGGGCCGGGCTGCTGTTCGTCATCCCGGGGCGCACGACGACGCTGCGGTTGAACGGCCGGGCCTGCGTCTCCACGCGGCCCGAGCTGCTGTCGCAGCTGACCGCCGTGGGCAAGCCACCGGCCAGTGCGCTGGTGGTGGGGATCGAGGAGGTCTACCCGCACTGCCCCAAGTCACTGCTGCGCAGCGGGGCGTGGAAGCCGGAGCAGTGGCTGCCGGTGGACGCCCAGCCGACCTCGGCCGAGGTGACCCTGGCCCAGCTCCGGATGCCGGACCTGACGATCGCAGACATCGAGCAGGCCGAGGCGGACGCGCTGAAGTATCGGTACGAATGACGGGCATTCTCTCCGCATGCCCCTGCTGACGGCTCAATGCGATCATCGAGTGCCGGCAATCCGGCCAGACCGGCTCGCGGTGGGGATCAGCAGGTGGAGTGGAAAAGGCCACCCACCGGGATGGTCGCGATCAGGTCGTTGTAGACCGCCACGGCGGCTCGGGTCTCGGCCACGTGCACGGTCACTCCCCGCTCCCCCAGCCATGCCAGCGCCTCGGGCGTCACCTCGAGGACCTGATCCATGCCGCGGGACAACACCACCGTGGTGGCACCGGCCGCCACCAACTCCTCGACGTCGGCCGTCTGGATGCCCGGACGATGCCGCGTGCCGGCCTCATTCCAGTCCCACGCCCGCCCGCCGCCGGGGTACAGCTTCGCGTCCTTGAACGACCCGAGACCGTCAACCTCGACGCGGCCCCACTCGATGCGCAGGATCCGGGGTGCCTCATCCACGCCCGGCAGCCTACGGCCAGGACAGGTAGATGCGTCAGCCGCACGGTCAACCCTGTTGCTCTCGGCATGGTGACCCGCTGGCCGTGGTCTTGCGCAGGAAGCGCAACGCGGCACGGATCAGCCGCCCCCCACCGCTCGATCAACCAGCCACCGCTCCTCTGCCGCACGCGATGTCTGGTGGCGTTGGAGGCGTCTGCGAAGATCAAACGCATGTCGTTGCCGGCGTGTGGAGGCTGTGGTTTTCGTTCGGGCGGTCCGGCGACGGCCCCGCGTTGGCGAAACAGCTCCACGACCTCGTCGCGTCGAGCTTGCCTCCGGCGCTGACGCGTTGCCCGGCGCACGCGCGTTGGTCGAGCGCCTAAAGGACCGCGTGCCGATCGCGGTGGCCAGCAACAGCCCGCGGTCCTTCGTCGCCGCCGCGCTGGCCTCCACGGGCCTGCACGAACTGTTCGACCACGTGCTCGCCGCCGAGGATGTGACAATCGCCAAGCCCGCACCCGACCTCTACCTCGCCGCCTGCGCCGTCCTACGCGCCGATCCCGCCCGCAGCGTCGCGTTCGAGGACTCGCCGACCGGCGTCGCCGCGGCCCGGGCGGCCGGCATGTACGTCGTCGGCGTGCCGTCACTGCCCCGCGTGGGACTCGACACCGACGCGACCTACCCCTCGCTGGCCGACCAGGCCCTCACCGCGTGGGCGACCGAGACCTAGGACCCATACTGGTACGCCGGCGCAAGCAGCTCGTACAACCTGTTCCAGTTCGGGATGTCCTCCGCGGCCAGGTGTGCGGCAAGGCGGTCGAGGAAGGCATGGGTGCCGGGCAGGAAGCCCTGTGCGTTGCGCAGGCCCAGTCCGTGATGGGTGAACACGAGCACGGTCGCGTCGTCGTCTTCCGTGAGCTCGTAACGGACCACACCGGCTTCGACGATGCGCTGGTGCCACTCGTGCTCCAGCACCGCCGTCCGGCTGCCGCCGCCGGCCGGGGACGGTGGCTGCCACGTCAGGATCGTGCCTGTCATGCGTTTGGCGTCCGGTGGCGCGGGCGGGTCGTGCGGCAGCATCGCGATCGTGCCACCGGCGCGCGCGTCGATCGTCGTGGTGCCGAACCACGTCTCGCGCGCCTTCGGGTCGGTGATCGCGGCCCAGACCGCGTCGATCGGGTACGGCAGCCGGCGCCGGAACGTCATCGTCACGGACTCGCCGTGCATGTCGAGGTGGCCCAGCCGGTCGTCAACGGTCATCGTGCGCTCCTTGTCCAGGTGGTGCGGCCAGATGTGCCTCGATCGCGTCCAGGTGGCGTGCCCAGTAGTCGCGGTAGCGCCCGAGCCAGGCGTCAACCTCCGACAACGGCTCGGTGCGCAGCGTGTAGATGCGACGCTGAGCCTGCGCCCGCACGTCAACCAGCCCGACCTCGCGCAACACCCGCAGGTGTCGGGAGATCGCTGGCTGGGTCAGGGCCGGAAAGGCCGCCACGAGGTCGCCGGCCGGGCGCGCGCCGCCGGTCAGCAGGTCGAGCATGGCGCGCCGGGTCGGGTCGGCCAGCGCGGTGAAGACGTCCACCTCGCCAGTATCACTCAATGCTCATATAAGCACAACGTCATACAGCACAGGAGGGGTCCCACGCGGGCGCGCAGGCGACGGCGGTGCTGAAGGCGGTCGATCGTTCGGAGATCAGCCGCAGCAGATCTGGGAATTCCACTGCGGCTGATCTACCGCACGAATCAGCCGAGCAGGCGTCGCTCCTCTTCCGCCGACAGCGGCTCGATGCCGTCCCGTGGGCCGCCCCGGGCGTTGTCCCACGCCAGGACGTCGGCGACGATCTCGCCGACCTCGCGGTGCGTCAGGCCAGCGGCGACGGCGCGGTCGCCGGAGACCAGGTTCGCCGCACTCCATTGCGGATCAGCGATCCAGAGTGGTACGCCCATCCACGGGTCAGCCCCCGCCGAAAGCAGCCGCTCGCTCGGCACCCAGACCAGTTCCTCACTAGAGCCGGTCACCGCACGGCACGCGGCGAGCAACGAGGCCATGGGCATGACCGGTCCCACCACGTTGAAGACGCCACCGGCGGTGGCGCCGACGAGGAACGCCGCGAGGTCGCGTACGTCGACGAACTGGGTCGGGTCGTCAGGGTGGCCCGGCGCCAGGATCGGTCCTGGCCGTTGGAAGCGCCGTGGCCAGTACGGGAACCGTTCCGTCGGGTCGTGCGGGCCGACGATGAGCCCAGGCCGGGCGATCAACGCCCGTGGACCGTAGAGCGACGAGACGACCCGCTCGCACAAAGCCTTGCGACCGCCGTACGAGTCGTCCTCCAGCACCGCGGCGCCTTCGACCGGCGGCACGCTCTGGTCGGCGTACACGGAGACCGACGAGACGAACACGTACCGGTCGACCGAGTCCCGCAGCGCGGCGGCCGAGAGCGAGACCACCGACGGGAGATAGCCGGCGCAGTCGACGACCAGGTCGAAGTGCCGGCCCGCGAGCGCCGACAGGGAGACGGTGCGGTCGCCGACCACGGTTTCCAGATGGGGATAGAGCTCCGGGGCGGTCTGTCCCCGGTTGAAGAGTGTTACCGAGGCGCCGCTGGCGAGCGCCCGGTCGACCACGGCACGACCGACGAAGCGGGTGCCGCCGAGAACCAACACATGCATGGTGGTGAGCTGTCCTTTACGGGTGATGAGATCAATGGGGCATGCGAAAGGAGGCCGTGCGCAGACATAGCCTCACCCCGATATCTCACCGCCCACCCCCATCGACGGAGGCGGCATCCGCCGTTGGACATTAACATCTCGCCCATGGAGGCGCGGGCGAGGATCACGCGGCGTTCGGTGTTGATGTCCGTCGGTGGGTTGCTCGTCGGGTGTACGCCGGACCCCCAGCCGGGAACCGTCCAGCTCCGTCTCGCCACCGGTCCCGCCGGCGCCGTCTATCGCCGCATCGGTGGGGCGCTGGCCGCGCACATCACCGAGCAGGTGCCGGGCGCCACGGTGACCACCGTGCCCAGCGGCGCCTCCACCGACAACATCCGGATGCTGCGGGCCAACACCGTCCAACTCGGACTGTCCAGCCTGGACGCCGTCATCACCACCGGCGGCACGGCACCGGACGGCATCTCGGCCGTGTGCCGGCTCTACGACAGCCATCTGCACCTGGTCGTCATGGCCGGCTCGGCGATCGACGAGTTCGCCGACCTCGCGGGCAAGCGCGTCTCGCTCGGCGCGCACGACTCCGGCACCGAGTTCACCTCGCTGCGGGCGCTCGCGCTCGGGCCCGTGGACGCCGACGGCCGCAACCTCAGCCAGGCCGAGTCCGCCGCCGCCCTGCGCGCCGGCGAGATCGACGCGATGTTCTCCCTGACCGGCGTGCCCACGCCGGCCATCACGGAGCTCGCGCAGCAGCACCCGATCCGGCTGATCCCGCTGGACCGCCAGGCGGACGCGCTCGTCACCGCCTACCCCGGCCCGTACGCACCGGCGACGATCCCCGGCACCGCGTACGCCGGTGTGCCGGCCACCCGTACCGTCGCCGTCCCGAATGTCCTCCTGGCCCGCAACGACCTGTCCGACGACCTGGTCTACGCCATCACCGACACGATCTTCACGCAGACCATCACCGCCGCCAGCCGTGGTGACGCCGAGGCCATCCCGGAGGCGTGGCAGATCAACGTGCGCACCGGCATCTCGACGGGCTCGATCCCGCTGCACCCCGGCGCGGCGCAGTGGTTCCGCGACCGCAAGCGCTAAGCGGCGGCGACGACGACGGGCAGGGCAACGACGGCGGCGAACCCGAAACCCGACCCGTCCGGGCGCGCCAGCCCGTCCTCCAGCCGCAACGAACCGCCCGCCGCACCGACCAGGTCAGCGCAGATCGCCAACCCCAGACCGGTCCCGGGTACGTTCTGGTGGCGCGGCGACCGCCAGAACCGGCCCAGCGCCTTGCCCCGGTCGGCCGGGTCGATGCCGAGACCATCGTCCTGGACGGCGATCGTCACCGACGACGCGTCCGCGACAGCGGTCACCGACACGACCGACGCGTCCGAGAGCCGCAGCGCATTGCTGATCAGCTCGTCCAGCACGCTGCCCAGCCCGCCCGGCGGCTCCAGCAACCGCAGCCCCGGGGGTGCCGACACCGACAAGGTCTGCCCCGCGGAGAGCGTCAGAGCCCGCCAGCGGTCGACCCGGGTGGCCAGCACCGCGTCCAGGTCGACCGGCGAGGCCGTACGCATGCTCTCCATCCGGGCACTGGCCTGCAGCGCGTTGAGCATCCGCTGCATCGCCTTCAGCTCGTCGACGGCCACGTCGAAGACCGGGCGACCGGGGTCGGCCAGGTGCGGTGACAGGCTCTCGACCGCCAGCCGCAACGAGGTCAACGGGTTGCGCAACTGGTGCGACGCGTCGGAGACGAAGGCGCGCTGGCGCTGCACGGCATTCTCCACCGCGTCCATCATGGTGTTGAACGACTGCGCCAGCCGACGCAGCTCGACCGGGCCGGCCTCGGAGTCGGCGCGGATCGTCAGGTCGCCTTCGGAGATCCGGGCGGTCGCCGCGTCGAGCTTCCGCACGGGGCGCAGCACCCACGCCGACACCGGCCAGGCGACCGCGGCCAACGCGACCAGCGGAAGCAAACCGAGGCCGGCCAGCCGCCCCCACCGCAGCAGAATGCGGTCCCGGGTCTTCGACAGGTCCGAGATGGTCACGACCGCGCCGACCACCTCGCTGTCGCGGCCCACCGGCTCGGCGACCACGAGCGCCGAGTCGTCCCACGGCGCCCACTCCCCCGACGGCTCGGACCTGGCTCCGGCCAGCGCCGCGGTGACGATCCGGACCAGGGCCGGCTCGGACCGGGCCGCCTCCTGGTACGCGCCGGCCGGGCCGAGCAGGACCGCCCCCGAGACGTCGATGACCACCACCGGGATGCCGTAGAGGTCGTGATAGCGGGACAGTTCCTGGTGCAGCGCCTCGGTGCGCCCGGTCGTCAGCGCGGTCTCGGCCAGCGAGGCGAACCGGCCGACGTCGTTGAGGCGGTCGACGTATGTCTCCTGCATCTCCCGCTCGGCGACGGTGATGCCCAGCGGCACCCCGAGCGCGGCGACGAGCAGCACCGCGAGCGGCACCAGGACGACCAGCAGGCGACGATGCACGCCGACTCAGCCGATCAGCTCCGGCGCCTCGGCGAGGAGCCGGTAGCCGACGCCGTGGATCGTGCGGATGAGCACGTCCGGGCCGAGCTTGTGGCGCAGCGCCGCGATGTGGGTGTCCAGGGTGCGGCTCGACGACTCCCAGGTGGCGCCCCAGATCAGGTCGAGGATGACGTCGCGGCTGACCACGTTCGGCGCGCGCCGCGCCAGCAGCAGGAGCAGCTCGAACTCCTTGCGGGTCAACGTAACCCGCGTGCCGGCGACGCTGACCTCGCGGGTGCCGACACCGATCCGTATCGGGCCGACGACGAGCGGGCCGTCGGGGTGGCTCGCGGCCCGCGCCGCCCGGGTGCGCCGCAGCACGGCGTCGATCCGGGCCAGCAACTCGGGGACGCCGAACGGCTTCACGATGTAGTCGTCGGCTCCTGCGCGCAGGCCGCGTACCCTCTCATGCTCCTCGGACCTGGCCGTGACCGCGATGACGGCGGTCTCGGGCCGGTCGCGCAGCCGGCGGATCACGTCGATCCCGTCACCGTCCGGAAGTCCGAGGTCGACCAGGACCACGTCAGCGGGCTCGGCGCGGGCGGCCTCGGCCGCCGTGGCGATGCGGTGCACTTCGTAGCCCGCCTGCGCCAGGACGGTCACCAGACCCCGCGCCACGCGGTCGTCGTCCTCGATGACCGTAATCCGCATACCGGCGGATTGTACGGCCCGACAACCATCCGGTCAGCCATCGAGTTCTTGGGATTCCTCTGACACCATAAGCCGCCGCTCCAGCCGAAACTGAGGCCGCGCATCGACGAAGTTGCACGTTCCAACGAGGAGGGCGCAGATGAGAAGAACAAGCCGTGCCGCCGCGGGATTCATCGCCGCGGTCGGTGTCGTGTCGCTCGTCGCCTGTTCCGATAACGGCGGCGCCGGCACCGGCAGCGGCGGGAACGCTTCGAACTACCCGAACCAGAACATCACGTTCGTCGTGCCGTTCAGCGCGGGCGGCCCGACCGACACCGTCACCCGCATGATCGCCGAGCCGATGGGCAAGAAGCTCGGCGCCCAGATCGTCGTCCAGAACGTCGAGGGCGCGGGCGGCACGGTCGGCGCGGGCGAGGTCGCGCGGGCCGATCCAGACGGCTACACGGTGCTCATGCACCACATCGGCATGTCCACGGCACCGGCCCTGTACGCCAACCTGGACTACAAGCCGCTCGAGGACTTCGAGATGATCGGCCTGGTCACCGAGGTGCCGATGACGGTCGTCGCGCGCAAGGACTTCCCGCCCGCGACGTTCCAGGACCTGGTGGCGTACGTGAAGGCCAACGCCGACAAGGTGACGCTGGCCAACGCCGGCATCGGTGCGGCGTCCCACCTATGTGGCCTGCTGTTCCAGTCCGCGGCGGGCGTGAAGCTCCAGGAGGTGCCGTACCAGGGCACCGGCCCGGCGCTGACCGACCTCGTCGGTGGCCAGGTCGACTTCATGTGCGACCAGACGACCAACACCAGTGGTCAGATCACCGCGGGCAAGGTGAAGGCGTACGCGGTGACCACGCCGGAGCGGGTGAAGAGCCTGCCGGACGTGCCCACGACGACCGAGTCCGGCATGCCCAACCTCCAGGTCAGCGTGTGGCACGGCCTCTACGTGCCGAAGGGCACGCCGCAGGAGGTCGTCCAGAAGCTGTCCGAGGCGCTCAAGGTGGCGTTGGCGGACCAGGCCGTCATCGACCAGATGGCCAAGCTCGGCACCGCGCCGGTCCCCGCGACGGACGCGACACCGGAGGCGCACCGGGCGCACCTGGACGAGCAGCTCAAGACCTGGGCGAAGATCATTTCCGACGCCGGGGTCAAGGCCTCCTGACGATGGAACGCAGAAAGTCCCTCGCGGACATCCTCGCCGGGGGAATCTTCGTCCTGATCGGCGGAGCATTCGTGGTGGGGTCGCTCGGCTACTCGCTGGGCACCCCACTGCGGATGGGCCCCGGTTACTTCCCGCTGCTGGTCGGCGCCGTCATGGGCGCCCTGGGCCTGGCGATCGTCGTGAAAGGACTGGTCGCCGGCGAGGTCATCACGCTCACCGCGGTCCCCTGGCGGGCCGTCGCGGCCATCGTGATCGCCGTCGTCTTCTTCGGTTTCACCGTACGCCGGCTCGGTTTCGTGCCGACCTCGTTCGTGACCGCCCTGCTCACCACGCTGGCCAGCTCCCGCGTGCGCCCGTGGTGGGCGCTCGCCGTCGCGGCCGGCCTGACCCTCGGCGCAACGCTCATCTTCGTCGTCGCACTCCAGCTCCGGATCCCGCTGTTCGGTCCGTGGCTCCAGTTCTGACGCGTCACCCGGATTGAGGCATGGACCTTCTCGACAACCTCGCGCTGGGCTTCTCGACCGCCTTCCTGGTCCAGAACGTCCTGTACTGCTTCGTAGGCGTGCTGCTCGGCACGGCGGTCGGCGTGCTGCCGGGCATCGGCCCGACGGCGACGGTGGCGATGCTGCTGCCGATCACGTTCAACTTCGAGCCGGTGACGGCCCTGATCATGCTGGCCGGTATCTACTACGGCGCGCAGTACGGCGGCTCGACGACAGCGATCCTGATCAACCTGCCTGGCGAGTCGTCGGCGGCGGTCACGGCGCTAGACGGCCACGAGATGGCCCGGCAGGGTCGAGCCGGCCCTGCTCTGGCGGCGGCCGCGATCGGGTCGTTCTTCGCGGGCACGGTCGCCACGGTCATCCTGGCCGTCGCGGCACCACCACTGGCCGACGTCGCGCTGAAGTTCGGGCCGGCCGAGTACTTCTCGCTCGTACTCCTCGGCTTGATTGTCTCTATCGCCCTGGCCCGGGGTTCCGCTTTGAAGGCGCTGGCGATGATCGCGCTGGGCATCCTGTTCGGGACGGTCGGGCAGGACATCTACACGGGTACGCCTCGTTTCACTTTCGACCAGCGGTCCTTGTACGGCGGGATCGACTTCGTGTCGGTCGCGGTCGGCCTGTTCGGCGTAGCGGAGATCCTGCGCAACCTGGAGAACGAGTCCACGCGGGCGGCGGTGGTGTCGAAGGTCCGCAACCTGTGGCCGACGCGTTCAGATCGGCGCCGGATTGTCGGCCCGATCCTGCGCGGCACGGGGCTCGGATCGGCGCTGGGAGTGCTGCCCGGCGGCGGTCACGTGCTGGCGTCGTTCACCTCGTACGCGGTGGAGAAGCGGGTCTCGAAACGCCCGGAGGAGTTCGGCCGCGGCGCGATCGAGGGGGTGGCCGGCCCCGAGTCGGCGAACAACGCGGCGGCACAGACGTCGTTCATCCCGCTGCTCACCCTGGGCCTGCCCGCCCACCCGGTGATGGCGCTGATGGTGGGCGCGTTCATCGTGCACGGCATCACCCCGGGCCCGAACGTCATCAACGACGAGCCGGCCCTGTTCTGGGGCCTGATCGCCTCGATGTGGATCGGCAACGTGCTGCTGGTGCTGCTGAACCTGCCCCTGATCGGCATGTGGGTCCAGATGCTCCGCATCCCGTACGCGGTCCTGTTCCCGATGATCATCCTTTTCGCCGCGATCGGCACATACTCGCTGAACTTCAACGCCTGGGACGTCTACGCGATCGTCTTCTTCGGCCTACTGGGCTACATCCTCATCAAATGCGGCTGCGAACCGGCCCCGATGCTGCTGGGGTTCGTTCTTGGGCCGCTGCTTGAGGAGAACCTGCGGAGGGCCCTGATCATCTCCCGCGGCGACGCGACGGTCTTCCTGACCCGCCCGATCTCCGCGGTCCTGCTGGCGGTCGCGGTAGCGGCCCTGGTCGTCGCGGTCCTCCCAACCATCCGCAAGCGCCGCGAGGAGGTCTTCACCGAGGAGGAATAGGAGAGCCGAGCGACACTACTCCGCCACCCACGCCTGCGCTGCGGCCCGCATTTCCCAGGTGGGCACGCCGCCTCGGATGGGCCATGCCCGCGTCCTTCTGTCCTCGCGAAGGTCAGCGGACGCGTGGGCCAGGACCAGGACGGCTGGTTCGATGCCTTCGGCGAGGGCCGCGACCAGACGGCAGCGTCCGTCAAGCAGCACGTAGCCGTCGAAGGCGGTCACGGACCACAGCAACAGCGGCGGAAGCGTTCCTTCGCGGGCCTGTCGGCGGAAGGCCTTCACGCGGGCCGAATCGGCATCGGGTAGTTGGGTCAGGGGCAGCACGCCGTTCCACCCGTCCCACCAGTCGAGGTAACTGTCGGGGTAGTCCGTGACGAGGTCGCCTCGCAGGCAGTATGCGGGCAGTTTCCGAGGCCCGAGGATCCACGACCCGTCGTGCAAGGGTCCCGCGCCGTCGTCCAGCCAGGACGCGAACTGATGAGCCCAGCGCCCGAACCAGGCCGTGTCCCCGGACGGAGTGATCTGGCGTGCGTGGTCGGCACGCAGCGGCGGAAGCGGCGAGACGTAGTCGCCCGTCCGCTGCACGTCCACGCCGTCGTTCCAGCCGCGCACCTTCCCGAGAAGGACCAGGCGATTCTGTTGGCGCAGCAGCAAGCGTCCGCCTGATGCCACCTCGAACCGCAGACCCGGTGTGGCGCGGCCCGTGACGACCAGCCCAAGGCCGCTCTCGGAATCCCTCAGCTTGATCCGGCGCACCGCGCAAGCCTAGGTCCGGGCCCGCGCCGGCGGACGGCCGTCTAGGCTGCGCCGCGTGCTTGATGGGCTTGAGGCGATTACCTGGGGTGAGCTTTCGCACGCGTATGGTGGCGCGGAAGATACGCCCGGGCTGCTGCGCCAAGTGGCCTCAGCCGACGGCGAACTGGCCGCGCAGGCAGCCTCCGACCTGCACGGGAGCATCTTCCATCAGGGCAGCGTTTACCCGGCGACGGTGAGTGCGGTGCCGTTCCTCGCGAAGCTCGCCGTGGGTGCGCCGCACCAGCGCGCCGAGTTGGTGTGGTTTCTGGGGATGCTGGCCGACGATCGGCATGCCTACGGTCGCGATTTTCCGCAGGTGCGGGCGGCCGTCTCGGCCCACCTGGACAGCCTGGTGCTCCTGCTCGACGACACCGAGCCGCTGGTCCGCGAGGCGGCGGCCTATGCGGCGGCGAAGGCGGGCGTGAACGCCGAGCCGATCTGGCGACGGTGGGCTCTCGAGGACGACCCGGCGGCGCGGGCGACCCTGGCCCTCGCACTGGGTGAGGTGACCTCCCTCGGGGCGGAAACGGTGCTGCGTGAGGCCGCGCTGCACGGTGAGCCGCGGGTAAGGGTGGCCGCCGCCGTGGCATTGCTCCGCGCGGGTGTGGACTGGCCGACCGGCACCATCACCTCGCTGGTCGCCGCGATCGAGGACGACGCGGCCATCGCGTGGGCCTGGGGACGTGACGGCGACTGGACGGACGAGCTCGTGACCGCACCGGCCGCGCCGGTCGCGGTCGCCGTCGTCGAGGAACTGCTGCGCTCCGGCGATCCGCGCGTGCGCCGGGTCGGGCTTTGTGGCTTGAGTGCGCGCTGCGACGCCCAGCGCTCGGCGCCGCCGGTGTTCGTGCCGCTGGTGGCGCCACTGCTCGATGACCCTGATTCCGAGGTGCGGCACGGCGTCGCGGACGTGCTGCGCCGGGCCGGTGCGGCGGCGGAGCGGTTCGCCGATCTGCTCGCCGAGCTCGCCGGCCGGTTCCCTGACACCGCCGGCCAGCGAGGATTCACCACCGAGTACCGGGCGGCGGAGACGTTGCAGTGGCTCGGTGATCCGCGCTGGGTCGAGCCGGTCTGTGCGGCGGCCGCCCGCGGTCACACGGTCCGGTTCATGCCACGCACGGTCCGCTACACGCCGCAGGTGCTGGTCGCGGTGCGGGAGCAGCTCAGGACCCTACCGGAGTCCGCCGGGTTGCTGGCACCGATGCTGGGGCACTGGGGCACCGATGCCGCCGCTCTCCTGCCGGAGCTGCTCGCCGCCATCGGCCCGGAGGTCGCTGAGACGCTGCTCCTGCTGGGCCTCGACGATCACGCTGCCGTCCCCTACTGGCGGGTCCGGGCGTCGGAGAGGGGCGACCTACACGCGGCCCTCGCCGTGCGACGGCTGACCGGCGACACCGACGTGGTGCTCGATGCCCTGCGGGCGGTGCTGACGGGAGACGCGCCGGTGTCCCGGATGCCGATGCCGGCCATCGGGGACCTCGGCGAACTGCTGACGCCGCTGCTGGAGACCGCGGCCACCCACCTGACCGGTGTGGCCGAACGGGTCTACGCGGGGCGGGACAGGCAGATCCTGGCGGCGCGGGTGGTAGCGGCCGTGACCGGGCCGAAGGGGGTGTTGCCGACGGTGGAGGCCGTACTCGTCGCCGGAGACACGCCTGCCCGTCACGCCGCGGACTTCATCGCCGACCTGGCGCAGGAATCCCCGGAGTCGGTCACCCACCTCGCACCGCTTCTGAGAGCGCGGCTGGACGATCGCTGGAGCCGGCTGTCGGCCGCCCGAGCCCTCGCCCGACTCGGCACGCCGACCGCGGAGCTGACCGAACCGCTCGTTCGCGGAATCAAGGACTACGGCGGGCGGATCGGTCCGGCCACCATCCTCGAGCTGCGGGCGAGCGAGACGATCCCGGCCCTACGGGACCTTCTCGGCAGCGACAAGCGGTCCAGCTTCGGGGGCTCCGCGGATGACCTCGTGTGGACCGACGAACTGCTGCAGGACCTTGTCAAAGACACGATCAGGCTGCTCAGCAAAGCCTGACGACCACAGCTCAATGCCAGCGGCCCATCCAGTCGCCCGGGTGGGCTGCGCGGAAGTCGGTCAGGGCCTCGTCCGTGCGGGCCGCGATCGTGATGAGGTCGCCCGTTCGCCGGAGGATGACGTCGGGGCTGATGTGCCACGGCTTGTTCCACTCCATCGCCGGCAACAGGGTTGACAGTGGAGTGAGGCCGTCGAGCAGGTCGCCGTCGTAGTCCGTCAACTGCCGGCCGTCGGAGCGGTCGCCGGCCTCGGCGGTCTCCCACAGCACCAGTTCGACCAGGTTGATCGAGAAGCGGTCGGTGTACGGCTCCGGGCGGTACGGAAAGTCGACGTACACCGGCGGATCGTCGTCCCACGATCGCACCGGCATCGAGAAGAACGCGGTCGCCTGGTGAGTGCATCTGAAGGTCAACATCCGGGAGTCCGGGTCGTACTCCAGCTCGTCGATCTCGTACAACGCGCCGCTCCGGCTGGTCAGGTTCGGGTTGCGGCCGATGAGCTGGTAGGCCTGCCGGACCGCCTCGGGCAGCCGCACCCCGAGCCGTTCCTCGGCCTCGTCGAACTCCTCCGGAGTCACGTCGTCCCGCTCCCTGATCGGCGAGACCCACTCGGCCGCGAACCCCCTGATGAAGCGCCACACATCGTCGTACGTGTCGAGGGAGCGCAGTCCGTCCACAAGGTCAAAGCCCATGGCCCGAGAGCCTAGGCCGAGTCGGTTGGGCGACACGGAGCAACTCAACGGCCGCACTGGTCGTCAGCTTGCTTATAGACAGCCGTCCTCCGGGTTTGGAGGATGGTTACTGCTGGACGGTTGCGCGACGACTCACGGGGGGCCATCATGCGCATCCATTTCACCCGGCTCGACCTGGCGCGAACTCAGCTCGCCGACGGGCCGGATCCTATGTGGGAGGCGGTCAACAGCCTCCAGGCCTTGCAGGGCCGCTACGGCCAGGCCGAACTGCGGCAATGGCGCTCGCAGACAGCCCACGAACTGCGCGGCACCGGGCTTGCCGCAGCCGTCCGGCACCAGCTTTTCCCGCTGGTCCCGCATGCGGCGTACTTTCCCGACCTGGTCACGCCGCTCGAGGGCGCGCTCGGGCTCGACGCCGGCATCGAGGCCATGTTGTCCACGCCGCGCGGTCGCATTGTCGCGGAGATCGACCGGCTCAAGCCTGATCGCGCGGGCCGCGCCCACCTGGAGAGGTTCCGGGCGGGACGGGCGAGCGACCTCAACGCCTGTGGCGACCTGATGCGGTTGTACTACCGGGCCGCCGTCGACCGCATCCGCGAGAAGATCACCGAGGCCGTGGACCGGGACCTGGCCGTCCGGCGGACCGCGGTCCACACCGCCGGCATCGACGGGCTGCTCTCGAGCTACGAGCCGCTGATGCGGTGGCGGTACCCGGTGCTGGAACTGCCCTCGCATCCTTCCGCGCGCGACGTCTACCTCCAGGGTCGCGGGGTGCGGCTCATCCCGTCGTACTTCTGCCGCACCCATCCCCTCACCGTCTACGACGGGTCGCTTCCGCAGGTCGTCGTCTACCCCGTGCGCCACACGGCCGAGACGGGCGACAGCCAGGCGCTGGCCAGGCTCCTGGGCGAGACCCGCGCGGCGGTGCTGATCTCGATCCACAAAGGTTGCGGCACCGGTCAGCTCGCGCTGCGGGTGGGGATCTCGGCGCCCGCGACCAGTCACCACATCGGCGTGCTGCGGGACGCCGGACTTGTCGCCAGCAGCCGTTCGGGTACGTCGGTCCACCACACCCGCAGCCGCCTGGGTGACGCGCTGATCCGCCGCTACGGACCACCCTGACCCGCCACACGCAGGCAATTTCCACCAGCATGGAAACTCCTCCCCCGCCCGACCCGGCCCCGGGGAGAGTGGTCCGATGGGTGACCGCATCGAACCGTTCACCGTCGAGGTCTCTCAGGACGAGCTCGACGGCCTGCGCGTACGACTCCAGAACGCCCGTTGGCCCGATGAGGCCCCGGGCGACGGCTGGACCCGCGGCGTGCCGCTCGCCCGTCTGCGGGGGCTGGCGGAGCACTGGCAGTCCGGGTACGACTGGCGCGCGCAGGAGGACCGACTCAACGCGTTCCCGCAGTTCACCACCCGGATCGACGGGCAACGCATCCACTTCCTGCATGTCAGATCCCCGCGGCCGGACGCGAAGCCGTTGCTGATCACGCACGGCTACCCAAGCTCGGTGGCCGAGTTCCTGCACCTGATCGACCTGCTGACCGAACCAGAGCCGCCGGACGGGCAGGCGTTCCACGTGATCGCGCCGTCCCTGCCGGGCTATGCCTTCTCGACGCCGCTGTCCGGCCCGGGTTGGGCGATGGGCCGCACAGCCGCCGCCTGGGTCGAGCTGATGCGCCGCCTGGGCTACGAGCGCTACGGGTTGCACGGCGGAGACGTCGGGGCCGGCGTCTCGGGCACGGTCGCGGGGCTCGACGGCGCCCGCGTGATCGGGGTGCACGTGGTCACGGACCCGCTGACCGCCGCGAACGTCGCGACCTTCATGCCGGGTATGGCCGACCGCCTCGACGCCGCCGACCCGGTCGACAAAGCCATCCTGGATCGGATGGACGCGTTCCGCCGGGAGGGGTCGGGATACCTCGCGATCCAGAACAGCCGACCACAGACGATCGGGTACGGGCTGGTCGACTCACCCCTGCTGCTGCTCGCCTGGATCGCCGAGAAGGTCCACGAGTGGACGGACCTACCCGTCGACGACGACCAGTTGCTGACGAACGTGTCGCTCTACTGGTTCACCCGCTGCGGCATGACCACCGCACACACGCTGTACGAGCAGGCCCACTCCACGGACTGGGGTCCCCCCGCGTCCGTGCCGCAGGGCTTCGCGGTCTTCGGCGCCGACGAGACGGTCCGCCGGATCATCCCCGCACCGGCCGGCACGCACTGGTCGGAATTCCCACGGGGCAAGCACTTCCCTGCGATGGAGGCGCCGGCGGAACTGGCCGCGGACCTGCGGACGTTCTTCGGACCGCTCACCTAGTCGCCCCGCCAGCGCGGCAAACGGGGGCCTCGCTGGCGGGCGGTCGTTCCAAATTCGGCAACATCGGTCTACGAAAGGTGAATCATGAAAGGTTTCGTGGCGCGCGTCCTCCTGATGACGATCGCCTTGTGTGTGAGCGCGGTGGTGGTGGCCGCCCCGCCGGCGTCCGCGGGCGTCTGCTTGTTCTTTGACCCGTGGTGCAACCTCGACAACGCGGCCAGCAACCCCATCGAAGTGGTGGACGGATGGTGCAACGGCGACGACGACACCCCGATCCCCGGCAACTCATGGCCACGCGGCTGCAGCGGAACTCAGAGAACCGTCTCGCCGGGTCAGGTCGGACGCGATCAGGACGCCTTCCAGGCACCGGCTGGCTGTGCGACCGCTGGTCGGCTCATCACGTATCGACTGCTCGGGTCCAACAAGGTCGAGTACTTCAACTACGACCTCACCCGGGCTGATACGAGCATGTGGTACCGGTTCCACAATGACCAGAGGGTCATCATCGACAGCATCGCCTGCTATGACCCACCACCGGCCTCCGCCCCTCCGGCCATTCCGCGGAACCTGCGCGTCGCCGGTCGCACCGACACGTCGGTCTCCCTGGCCTGGGACTACGTGCCCGGCCTGTACTACCGCGTCTACCGCAACTCGACCCTGGTGAGCATCGTGGATCGTGGGTCGTACAACGACATCCAACTCAAGGCCTCGACCACATACAGCTACATGGTGAAGGGTTGCAACGACGACGGCCCGCAGGAGCGATGCCTTGCCGGGTACGTCAACGGATCGACGCTGTCCAGCGGGGGCGGAGGCGGCGGTGGCGGCGGCGGGGGTGGCGGCGGTAGCGGCGCGACGTGGCCCGGCTCGCGCAACGATCTCAACGGCGACGGAAAGGCCGACCTGCTAGCGCTCTACAACGACAACACGATGGCCTGGTATCCCGGCAAGGGCGATGGCGGCTTCTGGTCGGCACGCGTAGGCGGACCCGCCGGATTCCTGCAGATGGCCAAGGCGGACCTCAACCGCGACGGCATCAAGGACATGCTCGCGCTCTACACCGACTACACGCTGGCGTGGTACCCGGGCAAGGGCGACGGCACGTTCTGGTCGGCCCGCATTCTCGGCCCAGCGGGCTTCAAGCTGATGAACCTCGCCGACCTCAACGGCGACGGCATCATCGACCTGCTCGCCCTCTACACCGACAACACGCTGGCCTGGTATCCCGGCAAGGGCGACGGCAGCTTCTGGTCGGCACGCGTAGGCGGACCCGCCGGATTCAAGCTGATGTCCCTCGCCGACCTGGACGGTGACAACAAGGCCGACCTGCTCGCCCTCTACACGGACGACACGCTGGCGTGGTACCCGGGCAAGGGCGATGGCACCTTCTGGTCGGCCCGCATCCTCGGGCCTGCCGGCTTCAGGCTGATGTCGCTGGCCGACCTGGACGGCGACAGCAAGGCCGACCTCCTGGCCGTCTACACGGACGGCACGTTCGCCTGGTATCCGGGCAAGGGCGACGGTGGTTTCTGGTCTGCCCGAGTCCTGGGCGAAGGAGGCGGCTTCAAGCTCTTGACTCTGTAGACAAGCGGGCCGCGCCGAATCCTCAGGACTCGGCGCGGCCGTTCTTCCAGTAGCCCATGAACGCCACCGATTTCCGGTCCCAGCCCTGTTCCTTCACCAGGTGCCGGCGCAGCGTGGTGATGGCGGCCGACTCCCCCGCCAGCCACGCGTAGCGGTCACCGACCGCGCCCTCCTCCGGCACCTCCCAGATGTCGCCGTCCGGGTCGAGCTCGTCGACCACCGCCCGCACGCCGGCCGGCACCGGCGTGCGGTTGCCGGCCACCACGTGCTGGACCGCCGCCACCAGGCGGGCGCCGTAGTCATGCCCTCCGTCGCGGCATACCCACTGCACCCGCACGCCGGTCGGCGCCGGCAGGTCCAGCGCGTCCTCACGAGCGGGAATCTCCAGCACCACGTCACCGCGGGCAGCGGCCGGCAGGCGGGACAGGATCGCCGCCACCGCCGGCACCGCGGTCTCGTCGCCCGCGATCAGCAGGCGGGCGCCGACCGGTGGCCGGAACTCCAGCCCGCCGTGGTCACCGTCGTACTCGGCGTTCGGGCCCAGCAGGACCAGCGAGTCACCGGCCGCGGCGAGCAGGGCCCACTGGGAAGCCGGGCCGCCGTCGCCGTGCAGCACCATGTCCACATCGACCTCGCCAGCGTCCGCGCGGACAGCCGCGGCCGTGTACGTCCGGATCGGGTTCCGATGCGAGTCCGGCAGCGCCCGCCACTCAGACCACCAGTCCTCGTGCGTCGGCAGAAACGCGAAACCGTGCGAAGGCACCGGCAGGCACAGCTTGATCCGCTGGTCGTAACCGTTGTCCGCAAAGGACTTCAAGCAGTCGCCGACGAAGGTGACCCGGATGAACGACGGGCTGAGCCGCCGCACCGCGCCGACCGTCACCGGGAAGAACCGCCACGAGGGGGTCATGAAGCGCCTCCAGACGCGGTCCGGGACCGCCACAACAGCCAGATGAAGTACGGGGTGCCGATCAGTGCGGTGATCAGACCGGCGGGGATCTGCGCCGGCGCGATGACGGTCCGGCCGACGGTGTCGGCGGCGCTGACCATCAGGGCGCCGAGGAGGGCGGCGACCGGGAGCACTCGGGCGTGCCGGCCGCCGACCAAGGCCCGGGCCGCGTGGGGTGCGACCAGGCCGACGAAACCGATGACGCCGACCGCCGACACCGCGGTCGAGGTCAGCAGGGCCGCGGCGACCAGGGCGATCATCCGGGTGCGTTCGAGCCGCACCCCGAGCACCCGCGGCGTGTCCTCGTCAAGGGCGAGCAGGTCCAGATCACGCCGGGCGTACGCGAGCAGCGGCAGTGCGATCAGCAGCGCCACGAGCACCGGGACCACCTGGCCGGCGGTGCGGCCGTAGGTGGACCCCGACAGCCAGGTCAGCGCCTTGCCGGTGTTCCACGGGTCGGTGGCGATGATGATCATCGTGATCACCGCGAACAGGCCGGTCTGCATGCCGATCCCGACCAGGACGAGGCGGTCGGAGCTGAGCCCGCCACGCCACGACAGGCCGTAGACGATCGCGAACGCCAGCAGCGCGCCCAGGCCGGCCACGCCGGACATGGCCCAGACCCCGGCGAGCGGGGCGAACGAGATCAGGGTGACCGCGCCGACGCCGGCACCGGCGGAGATGCCCAGCAGGCCGGGCTCGGCGAGGGGGTTGCGACAGACCGCCTGCACGGTGGTGCCGGCCACGGCCAGCGCCGCACCGGCCAGCAGGGCCGCGAACACGCGCGGATACCGCTGGTCGAGCACGAACGTGTACGCCGGCCCCGTCTTGTCGGAGAGCCAGTTGACCACGTCGCCGAGCAGCACCCAGGTGTCGCCGGCCAGCATGCCGACGATCACCGCGCCGACGACCAACAAAGACGAGACCGCGAGCACCACCAGGAACGCGCCACGGGTACGCAGGCGGCCGGAGGTCGACTGTGGTGTGTTGCCGGCGTCGCGATGCCGGCGGGCGAGCCAGACCAGGAGCGCCGCACCGAAGAGAGAAGTGACCACGCCGGTCGGCACCTCGACGCCGGCCTGCGCGCCGACGATGGCCCGCAGCAGCACGTCGGAGCCGACGACGACGAGCATGCCGACGATGCCCGACAGCGGCAGCAGCACCTTGTGCCGCAGCACGCCGGGCACGGCGCGGGCGAGCAGCCGGACGATCACCGGTGCGCACAGGCCGACGAAGCCGACCGGGCCGACCAGCGTCACCGCGGCCGCCGAGAGCAGCACGGTCAGCAGCACGACGACGAGCCGGGTGCGCCGCACGTCGACGCCGAGCGAGGTGGCCGGGTCGTCGCCGAGGGCCAGGATGTCCAGCCGGCGACCGGCGAGCAGCAGACCGACCACGGCCAGGGCGATGACCGGGCTGAGCCGGGTCACGCCGGACAGGTCGCTCTGCACCAGCGAGCCGCTGCCCCACGCGTACAGGCCGATGGTGTTCTGCTCGAAGAGCAGCAGGAGCACGGTGGTCAGCGAGCCGAGGGCGAGCGCGACCGCGGTGCCGGCCAGGATGAGCCGGGTCGGTCCCGCCCGGCCGCCGGAGGAGAGTGCGAGCACGAGGCCGGAGGCGAGCAGGCCGCCGAGGAACGCGAGGCCGCCGGAGGGCAGCACGCCGAGGCTGATGCCGAACGCGGAGACCGCGACCACGGCGAGGTAGGCGCCGGCGTTGACCGCGAGGGTGTCCGGCGAGGCGAGGGCGTTGCGGGCCAGCGACTGGAGTCCCGCACCGGCCACGCCGAGGGCGACGCCGACCACCAACGCGGCCAGCAGCCGGGGCAGGCGGGAGGCGACCAGCACCTGGGTCGTGCCGGCGTCGTCGCCGCCGAAGAGCAGCCGGAGCAGGTCGGACGCGCCGACCGACGAGGTGCCCTGGGTGAGGTGGACGGCCGCGAACAGCACGGCCAGGGCGGCCGCGACAGCGAACGCCGCCGCCACCCGTACGCGCCTGGGCGCCGGGAGGTCGGCGGCGGTCGCTGTCGGCCGCTCCGCTGTGGAGAGACTCATCAGCCCTTGTACGCCGCGACGACCGCGTCGATCCACTGCGTGCACGACTTCGGGCCGCCGAAGGTCCAGATGCCGTTGGGCAGCTTGGTCACCTTGTTGGCCTTGACGAACGAGAGGTTGTCCCAGATCGCGTTGCCCTTGAGCCCATCGGCGAAGACGTCGACGCCGTCCGAGGCGTTGTAGAAGAACCGCACGTCCTTGCCGTCGAGCGCCTTGACGCCCTCGACGTCGGTCTGGCCAAGGCCCCACTGCGGGTCGCCTGCGGCGGTCCAGGCGTTCTCCAGGCCGATCGCGGTGCCGACGTCGGAGAGCAGCGCGCCCTTGCCGAACATCCGGATGGAGACCGTGCTCCCTTCCTTCCAGCCGTCGGCCATCACGAACTGCTTGCCACCGGCGGCCGCGGCGATCTCGGTCTTCGCGGAGGCGATGCGGGCGTCGAGGTCGGAGAGCAGCTTCTCGCCCTCGGGCTTCTTGCCGACCGCGGTCGCGATCATCGTGACGTCGTCGCGCAGGCGGTCCAGGTTGCGCTTCGCGTCGCTGCCGATGGTGACCAGCACCGGCACGTACTTCTCGAGCTGCGCGACGATCGGCGCGCCCCGCTCGGCCTCCATCACGACCAGGTCCGGCTGCAGCGCGACGACCGAGTCGACGCTGGGCTCGCCACGGGTGCCGACGTCCTTGACCGAGGCGTCCAGCGGCGTCGAGGTGACCCAGGTGGCGTACCCCTTGTTGTCGGCGCTGCCGACCGGCATCACGCCGAGGCTGGCCAGGATCTCGGTCTCGCCCCACTCGAGGCTGACCACCCGGGTCGCCGGCTTCGGCAGAGTGATCTCCTTGCCCCGGCTGTCCTTGACCGTGACCGGTCCGGTGGCGGCGTCGGACGAGGCGGCGGGTGCGGGCGCGCCGGCCTCCTCCGTGGTGCCGCAGGCGCCGATCGCCAGGGCCGCGACAGCGGCGACGGCGAGCAGGGGGAATCGCTTCATACGGATTCTCTTTCAGGGGTACGCGACCGGCGATGGTGCCGGCCGACGGGTCGGGTGGAGAGGTGGCCGGTCTCGGGGTCCACGAGGACCTCGACCGGGATGCCGTAGGTGTCGGTCAGCGCCGTCTCGGTGAACACGTCACGCGGCTCGCCGGCGGCGACCACGCGGCCCTGGGAGAGCAGCACGACCTGGTCGGCGACGGCCGCGGCCTGGTCGAGGTCGTGCAGCACGACGCCGACCGCGACGCCGTGCTCGTCGGCGAGGTCGCGGGTCAGGTCGAGGATCTCCACCTGGTAGCGCAGGTCGAGGAACGTGGTCGGCTCGTCCAGCAGCAGCACCCCGGTGTCCTGGGCCAGGCAGGTGGCCAGCCAGACCCGCTGGCGCTCGCCGCCGGAGAGCTCGTCGACCGCGCGGTCGGCCATCGCGGTCACGCCGGTGACCTCCATGGCCCAGGCGACGGCCCGAGGACCGTCCGGGTCCTCTGCCCGCCAGCGGCCCCGGTACGGGTGCCGGCCGTAACAGACCACGTCGTGGACGCTCACGCCGGCGGGCACCGGGCGGCTCTGGGCCAGCAGCGTGACCTGCCGGGCGAAGTCGCGCGGGGACAACGCCAGCGCGGAGGAGTCTCCCAGCAGCACGTCGCCATTGACCGGTTTGTGCAGCCGGGCCAGTGCGCGCAGCACTGTCGACTTGCCGCTGCCGTTCGGCCCGACCAACGCGGTGACCTGACCTGGACGCAGCGTGATCGACGCGCCGTGCACGACGGCAGAGCCGTGGTAGGCGAGGTCGAGCCCGACGCCGCGAAGTTCCCCCTTGGACACGAGGTTAGGTTAGCCTATCTTCTGCACAGGTCAACCTAACCTCCAACCGGGCACTCGCTGTGACGACACGGCGCGATACCGCCGACGCGCCGTGACAGGACCGGATAACGTCATGCGGTGCTCTCGCTGCCCCGACGACTCGTCACCGCACTCACGGTGCTGCTCGCGATCGTCGTGACGGCCGCCCTCGCCTTCCACCGGTCGGTGCCCAACGTGGCCGGCTTCGGCAGCGTGCTCGACACGGCCGCGCCACTGTTGCTGCTCGCCGTGCCGGTGCTGATCCTCGGCGCGGTCCTGGCCCGGACCAAGCTGGCCGTCGTCGCGGTGCTGGTGCCACTGCTGGTCTGGGGCCTGCTGTTCGGCCGGGCCTGGCTGCCCAAGGGCGACCAGGGCGCCACCCAGCTCCGGGTGGCCAGCCAGAACGTCAACGCCGCCAACCCCGACCCGGCCGCCACCGCCGACGCGGTGGTGGCCACCGACGCCGACGTGGTCGCGCTGGTCGAGGTGGCCGAGGGCTTGCGCGACTCGACGGCCGCCACGATGGCCGCGCACTACGACCACCACGTGCGGGTGTCCACCGTGGAGCTGTGGAGCCGCTACCCGATCCTCGACTACGCGCCGGTCGACACCGCGCTGGGCTGGGAGCGCGCGCTGCGCGCCGTCATCGACACACCCGAGGGCGAGGTCACCGTGTACGCGGTGCACCTCGGCTCGGCCCGACCCGGCGTCACCGCCACCCGCGACCGCTCCCTGCGCGCACTGGCCGACGCGGTCGCCGGCGACCCGGCGGAGCGGCTGGTCGTGCTGGGCGACCTGAACACCGCCGTCACGGACCGAGTGATCGCACCGCTGCGCGACCACGTGCGCGACGCCCAGGCCGACGCCGGACGCGGCCCAGGCGCGACCTGGCCGGCATCACTCCCGGTGATCCGCCCGGACCAGATCTTCTACCGCGGTCTCGTCGCGACGATGTCCACCGTGGTGCACACGCCGGCGACCGACCATCGGGCCGTGGTGGCAGGCTTCCACTTCGGCTGATCCGCGCAAACGCTGCCGGTCCTTTCGGATGTGCAATGGGTACGATTCTCAACTGGCGGCGCGCGCGTCTGTCGCAAGACAGGTAGCCACGGTTACATCGGGCCTTGCCCGGCGTGGCCCGCGAGCGATTGTTCCCCTTCGACAAATCCGCCCTGGCGTTGGTTTCCGGCCGGTATCGGCATATCCGGCCTGGCCTGAATCCGGGTGTGCCGACGCGGGCGGCCAGTGGTTGTCCGGCCGGTCGTGGCCGACGCGACCCGGCAGGCCGTGACGATGTCCTCTCGACCGATCCGGGATGGGCGCCCGCGTTTCCGCACAGCATGACGCGAATCGTTCGGGCCGGCCGCGGACCGCGCGCTTACTGCTGGGCCGTTCGCCTGGCCAAGCCCACCAAAGGCCGATGCCGGAGGGGTCTGGTCGCGGCCCCGGGTGGCCGAGGTGGGAGTCGCCTGGCCTTGGCTCCCGGTCGCCGAAACCGGAGAGATCCGGCCCCGGCCCTGGGCGGCCGAGGTGGGAGTTGCCTGGTCCCGGCCCCCGCTCGCCGAAACCGGAGAGATCCGGCCCCGGCCCTGGGCGGCCGAGGTGGCAGGGGCCAGGTCCCGACCGCCGGTCGCCGAAACCGGAGAGATCCGACCCCGACCCTGGGCGGCCGAGGTGGCAGAGGCCAGATCCCGACCCCCGCACGCCGAAACCGGAGAGATCCGACCCCGACCCTGGGCGGCCGAGGTGGCAGAGGCCAGATCCCGACCCCCGCACGCCGAAACCGGAGAGATCCGACCCCGACCCTGGGCGGCCGAGGTGGCAGAGGCCAGATCCCGACCCCCGCACGCCGAAACCGGAGAGATCCGACCCCGACCCTGGGCGGCCGAGGTGGCAGAGGCCAGATCCCGACCCCCGCACGCCGAAACCGGAGAGATCCGACCCCGACCCTGGGCGGCCGAGGTGGGAGTTGCCTGGTCTTGGTCCCTGGTGGCTGAGACCGGAGAGATCTGGTCTCGCGGAGGGTTCGCCGTGGCGGTCGGTGTGTGGAGGCCGCGGGCGCTGGCCCTCGAGCGACGCAGGCGCTCGGCATGGCGTCGGATCAAGCCCCAGGACCGGCGGCGCTCATGCTCGCGGCGGAACTCTTCACCGGCAGGCGAATAACTGCGGAAAGCGGTGCGGTCGCGCATGACGGCCAGCTCCACACTGGTGAACAACTGAAGCTGCCGCACACATCAATTGTGCCGCATTCACGCCGCCAAATCCGGGCCGTCCGGCAATTCGATCATGCCAATCTGTGTCAATCACTAATGCGACCGGCCGCCTCGGATCGCAATGAATGGCGGGGCTTCGCGGACGTGCCCGATAAGAATGCAATGGCGTTCGCCGAACGCCACAGGCCGCCCCAACGGCAAGGTGCGCTCCGATGGCCGGTCCATCAGACTTCGAACCGCTGAGCGTGGAGCACGGCATCGGCGTACGCGAGGGCCTGTTCTGCGCGCACGCCGCCACCACCTAGCCGAAGCCGGCCGATGCCCGCGACCGCGCTCCGCGCCAGCGGCCGCGCGGGCACCACGACGGACCACATCGACCGCCTCATCACTGCAGTGGCCCAGGCGGTCATCAGCCACGGTCGGCGCGAAGCCCTCCCTCGGGTAGGCCCAGAGGTCGAAGTCCCGCACAGAAGTCGTGGCGGCTCTGCTGGACCACAGCAACCCCGTGGTGCCGAGCCACACCGACCACCGGATCGAGGACCGTCCAGTGTCGACACCCTAGTGATCGGTCCAGCCAAGCTCCGTGACGGCCGTCGCCAGCGTTCGTCGTATCCGGCCCGGTCAGGGTTTTCGGCCCGGTCGCCGTCGTCGGGATCCGGGCCCCAGGCCGAGACGATCGCCGCTCCCACGCCCGAGCCACCCCGGTCATGGATCCCAAATCCACTGTGTATAGTCCGATTTGTCGCGAGAAGCAAATAGCGAACGGCAAGTTTCAGCCGCGTTAAGGGCGGGTAGCTTCGGCGCCGTGGAAATGAAAGCGCTTTCAAAGTCGAAGGCGGCGACGATCTACGAGGTGGCCCGGCACGCAGGCGTGTCGATCGCCACGGTCTCGCGTGCTCTGCGGGACTCGGATCTCGTCACCGAGTCGACCCGCGCACGGGTCCGGGCCGCGGTCGAAGCGCTGAACTACACGCCGAACCAGCTCGGTCGGTCGCTGGCCGAAGGGCGGCACGCCGCCAACGGGATCGTCTTCCCCGACCTGACCGGCCCCTACTACGCCGAGGTCGTGCTCGGCTACGAGGAGGCCGCCTCCGAGCTCGGGCGCAGCGTGCTGATCCTGGCCACGCACGGCCGGCGCGACGCCGAGGCGGCGGTCCTCGACCTCGCCGGCCGGGTCGACGGCCTGGCCGTCATGGGCAACACCGTCGGCGACGACACCGTGCGCTCGATCGCCGCGACGGGCGTCCCGCTGGTGCTGCTGGCCCGCCCGCCGGTCGACGGCGTCGACACGATCCGCACCCGCAACGAACGCACCGCCGCCGAGCTCGCCGCTCACCTGCTCGCACACGGGCACCGGCGGATCGTCTTCGTCGGCGACCCCGAGGCCGCGCCCGACATGGCCGGTCGATACGCCGGGCTGGCGAAGACCATGCGAGCGCACGGCCTGCCCAAACCCGACTGCCGGCCGTGCTCCTACGACGTCGAGGCCGGCGAGCGGATCGGCGCGCAACTGATGGCCGACCCGCCGGACGCCGTCGTCTGCGCCAACGACGAGGTCGCCCTCGGTGTGCACTTGGCCGCCGAGGCCGCCGGCCGCTCCGTGCCCCATGACCTGGCCGTGACCGGATGGGACGACGTGCTCGCCGCCCGGTTCGCCGGTCTGACCACCGTCTCCCAACCGATGCGTGAGCTGGGCGCCACCGCGGCGCGCTGGCTCGATGGGCGCATCGCCGAACGTACAGCGGGCCCGGAACGCGCCACACCCCGGCGCCGGGTCCTTCCCACGCAGCTCGTCGTGCGACGTAGCTGCGGGTCACACCCCGTGGAAATACCAAGTCCCCTCGGAGGTACGGCATGAGAAGGAGCAGGTTCGCGGCCGCGGCAGCGGTCGCGTTGGCGGCCTCGGTCGCCCTGACCGGTTGCGGTCGCGACTCGGGCGGTGGGCAGGACGAGGCCAAGTCCGTCGCCGAAGGCAAGGCCAGCGGCGAGATCACGGTCTGGGCGATGGGCACCGAGGGCGAGAAGCTCGGCGAGTTCGCCAAGGAGTTCTCGGTCGAGAACCCGGACGCGAAGGTGAACGTCACCGCGGTCCCGTGGGACGCGGCGCACCAGAAGATCGCCAGCGCGATCGCGGCGAAGCAGACGCCCGACGTGTCGATGATCGGCACGACCTGGCAGGGCGAGTTCGCCAAGACCGGCGCACTCGACCCGACGCCGCCGGACCTGATCAAGAAGGACGACTTCTTCCCCGGCGCCTGGGACACCACGATCGTCGACGGCGGCTCGTACGGCGTGCCGTGGTACGTCGAGACCCGCGGCATCTTCTACCGCAAGGACCTGGCTGCCAAGGCCGGCTTCCCCGACGGGCCGAAGACGTGGGAGGACCTCACGGCGATGGCCAAGGCCATGCAGGCCGACGGCGTACGCGAGGGTTTCCACCTCCAGCCCGGCAAGACCGGTAGCTGGCAGTCCGTGATGCCGTTCGCCTGGTCGAACGGCGCCGAGGGCGTGACCGCCGACAAGATCTCCTTCGACACGCCCGAAATGACCGAGGCGCTCGCCTACTACCAGTCCTTCTTCAAGGACAAGCTGTCCGGCACCGACCTGCCCGAGGGCGCGCTGGAGCCGGACTTCGTCAGCGGCAAGATCGGCGCGTTCATCTCCGGGCCGTGGCACATCGGCCTGCTCCAGGAGAAGGGCGGCGCCGGGTTCGAGGACAAGTTCGCCGTCGCACAGATGCCGATGAAGAAGTCGGCCACGTCGTTCATCGGCGGCAGCAACCTGGCCGTGTTCAAGGACGCCAAGAACCGCGACGCGGGCTGGAAGTTCGTGCAGTGGCTCAGCAAGCCCGAGGTGCAGGTCAAGTGGTACCAGGCCGTGAAGGACCTGCCGTCGGTGCAGTCGGCGTGGGACGACAGCAGCCTGTCCAGCGACCCGTACCTGGCGGTGTTCGGCAAGCAGCTCGAGGACGCCAAGGCGCCGCCGGCGATCCCGACCTGGGAGCAGATCGCGGCCTCGTTCGACCTCGAGGTCGAGAAGCTCTGCAAGTCGAACGTGGACCCGGCCGCGGCGGCGAAGGCGATCCAGGAGAAGGCCTCCGCCATCGGAACCGGGGCCTGAGATGACCAGCGCCCCCGCGGCGACGGCGCCGGCGCGGCCGGTCGGGACCACTCCCGACCGGCCCGCCGGGTCGATCCGGCGGCGCCAGCGCCTGCGGAGGGCGCTGACCGGCTGGGCCTTCTCCGCGCCGTACACCGTGCTGTTCCTGGTCTTCATGGCCGTGCCGGTCGTCGTCTCGCTGGTGATGAGCTTCACCGACCTGCGCTCGACGGACCTGCGCAACCCGTTCGCGGTCAACTTCGTCGGCCTCGACAACTACACCCGACTGTTCTCCGACGACCTGTTCCTGCGCTCGTCGGTCAACACGCTGGTGTTCGTCGTGATCGGCGTGCCGCTGACCATCGTGCTGGCCCTGGCCGCCGCCACCGCGCTCAACTCCGGGCTGCTCCGCTTCCGGGCGCTGTTCCGGGTCGGCTTCTACCTGCCGGTGGTCACCAGCATCGTGGCCGTCGCGGTGGTCTGGCGGTTCCTGCTCGACCCCGAGGTGGGCCTGGTCAACAACCTGCTGCGGGTGGTCGGCGTCGACGGGCCGAGTTGGCTTTTCGACACCAAGCTGGCGCTGCCCTCGCTGATCGTGATGGCCGCCTGGCGCAACTTCGGCTTCCTCATGGTGATCTTCCTGGCCGGCCTGCAGGCCATCCCGGGCGAGCTCTACGAGGCGGCCACGCTCGACGGCGCGAGCCGCTGGCAGCAGTTCCGCAACGTCACGCTGCCGCTGCTGCGCCCGACCCTGCTGTTCGGCGGCGTGGTCACCGGCATCGGCTATCTCCAGTTCTTCGAGGAGCCGTTCGTGATGACGCAGGGCGGGCCGCTCTCGTCCACGCTGTCGGTGTCGTACCACATCTACAACCAGTTCGGCTTCGGCAACTACGGCTACGCGGCGGCGGCCAGCTACGTGCTCTTCATCGCGATCGTCGCGCTGTCGGTCATTCAGTTCCGCTTCCTGGGAGACCGCAAATGACCACACTGGACGCACGCGTCCGGCAGCGGGACCGGGCCGCCAAGGCGGTGCTCTACGCGGTCCTGACCATCGGGCTGATCGTGGTCGTCGGACCGTTCGTGTGGATGGCGCTCTCGTCGCTCAAGCCCGAGGGTGAGATCCGCTCGGTGCCGCCGACCTGGCTGCCGGACACCTGGACGCTGGACAACTTCCGCGACCTGTTCTCCCGGCTCGACTTCCCGCTGTTCTTCTTCAACTCGGCCCTGGTCGCCGTCGCGGTGACGGCGGGCAACCTGCTGTTCTGCTCGCTGGTCGGGTACGCGCTGGCCAAGCTGCGCTACCCCGGCAAGAAGGTGCTGTTCCTGGCCGTGCTCGGCATGCTGATGGTGCCCGGCATGGTGACCTTCGTCCCGCAGTTCGTGCTGGTCAGCAACATGGGCCTGACCAACTCGTACGCCGGCCTGATCCTGCCGTTCCTGGTCGGCCCGTTCGGCGTGTTCCTCATGCGCCAGTTCCTCCAGTCGATCCCCGACGACCTGATCGAGGCCGCCCGGGTCGACGGCGCCGGCGAGTTCCGGATCTTCTTCCGGGTCGTGCTGCCGCTGTGCCGGCCGGCGCTGGCCACGCTCGGGATCCTCACGTTCCTCGCGTCCTGGAACAACTTCCTCTGGCCCCTCGTGGTCGCCAGCACGGAGGACAAGTACACGCTGCCGGTCGCCCTGGCGCTCTACAGCATCGGACAGAACCGCACCGACTTCGGCCTGCTGCTGGCCGGCGCCGTGGTGGTCGTGGTGCCGGTGCTGATCGTGTTCCTGCTCCTCCAGCGGCACTTCATGCGCGGCATCGCGACCACCGGACTCAAGTAAGGAGACTCATGCGACGCATCCTCGCCCTGATCGTCGCGCTCGCGCTGGTGCTCGTCAGCGGTTCTGCCGCTGTCGCCGCACCGGACGCGCGCGGGGCCGACCGCACGCTGACCGCCTACGCCAAGGACACCTGGCGGTCGATGGTCGCCATGACCGACCCGCGGACGGGCCTGGTCGCCGACAACATCAACGGTGACCTGAAGACCCCGTCGGCCTACACCTCGCCGACCAACATTGGCGGCTACATGTGGTCGGCGGTGGTCGCCCGCGACCTGGGCTTCATCTCCCGCAAGGAGGCCCGGGACCGGATCGGTCTCACCCTGGACACCCTCGCGCGACTCGACCACCACGAGGCGTCCGGCATGTACTACAACTGGTACGACCCCAAGGACGGCTCCGTCGTGCGGGTCTGGCCCGAGGACGGCAACACCGTCTATCCGTTCATGTCGAGTGTGGACAACGGCTGGCTCGCGGCGGCGCTGCGCGTCGTCAAGGGCGCGGTGCCGGAGTTGAAGGGCAAGGCCGACCGGATTCTGTCCAAGATGAACTTCGGCTTCTACTACAACCCGGCCGCCACGACGCCGTTCGGCGCCAGCGGGCTGATCGCCGGCGGCTTCTGGGACGAGGCGCCACCCGGCTGCGCGCAGCAGCGCGACAGCGTCTGGTTCACCTGCAACCACTACGACATCACGGTGACCGAGCCGCGGATCGCCACGTACCTCGGCATCGGCGCGGGCCAGATCCCCGCCGAGGCGTACTACAACACCATGCGTACGTTGCCGGCCACCTGTGACTGGAACTGGCACGAGATGCAGCCGGTCGGCTTCGACACGACCTACCAGGGCGTGCCGGTCTACGAGGGCGCCTACGAGTATCGCGGGATCCGGTTCGTGCCGAGCTGGGGCGGCGACATGTTCGAGGCGCTGATGCCGGACCTGTTCGTGCCCGAGGAGCGCTGGGCGCCGAACAGCTGGGGCCGCAACCATCGCGCGACGGTGGCCGGCCAGATCGAGCACGGCATGAACGACGCCGGGTACGGCTACTGGGGCTTCTCCCCCGCCAGCAACCCGAGCGGCGGGTACGCCGTCTGGGGCGTGGACGCGATGGGCATGGACACCAACGGCTACCCGTCGGACGTGGAGCAGTCGAAGTACGACGCCGGCTTCGGTGACTGCCGACCGGCCGGCCCGGAGCCCGACTACGGCGACGGCGTGGTGACACCGCACGCGGCGTTCCTGGCCCTGCCGTACGCCAAGGGCCCGGTGGTCTCGAACCTCGCGCGCTTGAAGGCGAACTTCGACAGCTATGGCCCGGGTGGCTTCTACGACGCGATCGCGGTCGGCAGCGGCACCGTGGCCAAGCGCTACCTGTCCCTGGACCAGGCGATGATCATGGGCGCGCTCGGCAACGAGCTGTCCAACGACGTGATCCGGCGCTCGTTCGTCGACAAGCGGTTCGAGCAGCGGATCCGGCCGCTGATCGGCCAGGAGACGTTCAACATCCCGGCCGACCAGCCCCTGCCCCAGCTACGCGGGGCGGGCGCATGACGGTCGGCGACATCGCCGCGCAGGCGCGGGCACAGTGGGTCGCGATGATGGGCAGCGGCGGGGCGCAGGATCGCGCACCCGGCGAGCCCGACGCGGCCGACCTGCCCGCGCCGGCGGGGCTCACCGCGATCACCGGCCGGGGCCAGGTCACCCTGCGCTGGGAACCGGTCGAGGGCGCCATCGGGTACGCCGTGCACCGCGCCACCGCCTCCACGGGCCCGTTCACGGTCGTGGACCACGGCGGCGGTGACGTGCTCGCGGTGCCACACGGCCCGTACGCGGACACGACCGTGGAGCCGGAACGTTCGTATTGGTATGCGGTGGCACCCCTGGCGACCGTGACGGCGATGGGTCCGCTGTGCACGCCGGTGAAGGGCGCGGCGCTCGGCGCGGCTTCGGACGTCGCACCGTTGGTACTGCGGGTCGAGGCCGCTGCTGACGCTGGCCCGCTGTCGCGGCCGTGGCGGTTCATGGTCGGGTCCGAGCACCTGTCCCACCTGCTGTCCACCGACCGCACCGGCGGCCGGGAGATCGGACCCGAGCTGCGCGCCGCGCTGGCCCGGGTGCACGACGAGCTCGGCGTGGAGACAGTGCGGGCGCACGGGATCCTGGACGACGACCTCGGCGTCTACCGCGAGGTCTCCGGTTCGCCGGCGTACGACTTCTCTGGGATCGACCAGGTCTACGACACCGTGCTGGCACTGGGCATGCGTCCGATCGTCGAGCTCGGCTTCATGCCCCGAGACCTGGCCAGCGACCCGTCGCGCACGGTCTTCACGTACCGCGGCATCATCTCGCCGCCGAAGGACTGGGACCGTTGGGCGGCCCTGGTCCGTGCCCTGGTGAGCCATCTCGTCGACCGCTACGGCCTCGACGAGGTCCGCGACGGCTGGGCGTTCGAGGTGTGGAACGAGGCCAACCTGTCGGTGTTCTGGTCGGGCACGCCGGCCGAGTACTGGCGGCTCTACGAGCTGGCCGCCCGCGCCGTCAAGGACGTCGACCCGGGCCTGCGGGTCGGTGGCCCGGCCACGGCCGCGGTCGGCTGGGTCGACCGGCAGCTCGAGGTCGACGCGCCGGTCGACTTCGTCTCCACGCACATCTACGGCAGCCCACCGCTCGACCTGCGTGGCATCACGGGCGACCGGCCGCTGTGGTGGACCGAGTGGGGCGTCACGGCGACCCACGGCAACGAGGTCAACGACACGGTCTTCGCCGCCACGTTCCTGCTGCGCGGAATGCGCTCGGCCGCGGGCCGCATCGAGTCGCTGGCGCCGTGGGTGGCCTCGGACCACTTCGAGGAACTGGGCCGCCCACCGCGCTTCCTGCACGGCGGTTTCGGGCTGCTGACGGTCGGCAACCTGGCCAAACCGAAGTTCTGGGCGCTGTGGCTGGCCCAGCGACTCGGCGACACCGCGGTGCCGGCCCGGCTGTCGGGCGACGGCGCGGACAGCCTGGTCGAGACCTGGACCGCCCGGGGTGCCGACGGCACGGTGGGCGCCCTGGTCTGGAACGGCACGCTGGACCATTCGAAGCGTGACGGCGACAAGTCCCTGGACCGCACGGTGATGATCCGCTTCGAAGGCCTGACCGCAGGCCGCTACGAGGCCCGCCAGTGGCGGGTGGACGCGGACCACGGCAACGTGGCGGCCCGCTGGCAGTCGATGGGCGGCGGCGACTGGCCGTCCGAGGCGCAGTGGGCCGAACTGGCGACGAACGACGTGCTGCCAGAGACGATGTCCATCGTGGAGGCCGAGGGCGGGGCGGTCGAGCTGACAGTCGACCTGCCGAACCCGTCGATCGCGTACGTCGAGCTGAAGGCGGCCGGCTAAGCAAGGGACCCTTGTTATCGCTTTCCGCATAGGAAGGGACCCTTGCTAACGGGGTCCCTTCCTTGCGTTATGCCTGCGGGACCATGGTCAGTGGGGACGAGCCGAGGACCGTGCCGGCCTGGTCGAGGGCGTCGACCACGACGAAGACCGCCGGCGCCGGGAGCGGGACGGCCGTTTCGAAGCCTGTGCGGTCGGCGGTGGTGACGGTTGTCAGGCGGTCGGGCTGGAGGCCTGAGCGCACCCGCCAGCGGGTCACGGCGGTCGCGCCGTTCCAGCTCACGTGGACCGCTCCGCGCAGCGCGGTCGCGGTCGGCTGGTCGGTAGGCGTGCCGGACCAGTCGAACTTGTACGCCCGGTACGAGCCGTTGTCGGCCGGCAGGGCGCCGCTGGCGACCAGGGTGCCGTCGGCGGCGTACTCGGTGAAGCGGGGTTGCTGTCCCCAGCCGACCAGCGAACCCCGGCCGGGCAACTCCTGCACCGAACCCTGGCTCGGGGCCAACAGCGCGTCCGGGTGCGCGAGCGCACGCACCAGCCGGGCGGTGCGGGCGGTCTCGTCGACGTCGAGGATCAGGCCGCGGGAGGCGTTCGAGCGGTTCGTGATGCCGGCCTCGTTGTCGAACAGGCCCAGCGTGCCGTCGGAGCGGCGCCGGGCGTCGTGCTGCCAGGCGAAACCCGCGTCCGGGCCGATCGTGAAGTCGCTCCGCTTGCCGCCCAGCCGCCAGCGGACGGCGCCCGAGCGGCGGTCGATCTTGTAGATGGTCCAGGTGTGTCGGGCCGAGACCAGCAGCGCGCCGTCGTGGTCCACCTCGACCGAGTTGGCGTGCAGGTAGTCGTACGGGATCCGGCCGGTCGGCGACGCGTACGACTCGTCTGGGCTGACGTGCTCCCTGGCCCGCCATTGGAACACGATCTTCCCGGTGGCGATGTCGAGCTCGTAGAGCACGCCGTCGACCAGGACGCCGTCGGCCGGCCCGCCGTACGCGGACAGGTCGGCGGCGGCCGGCTCGTACACGAAGAAGATCGCCGTGCCCTCCGGAGTGAGGATCAGGTCGTGCTGGTCGGCGGGCACCGGTCCGGGGGCGCGGAGCCGGCGGACTTCCCGGTAGGAACGGTCGACGATCACGAACTCGCCGGCGCCGATCCCGTACCGAGGGTCGATCGTGCCCTCCCACCATGTGATCACCGGTTCGCCGCCGAGCCGCTGGACCCGCGCGTCGATCGCGATCACCCCCGGCCCGGTGACCTGGTGGAACCAGACCGGCTGGCCGGTGCCGTCGACCAGCAGCGGTCCCCGGCCGCCGACGCCCGCCGCGGGAGTGAGGAAGACCAGGCCCGGCGCCGTCGGGCCCGTCACGGTCACGTCGACCACCGGCACGGCCAGGTCGGGGCGGGTCACGAACTGGCGAAGGGGCGCGGGAGGTGGAGGCGCGGGCTCGGTCCGGCCGGACCGGCCGACCGCGAAGCCGCCACCACCGACCGCCGCCAGCCCCGCGCCGCCCGCGAGGAGCCGGCGCCGGGTCACCCGCGGGCGCGCGTTGTCGCTCATCGGGAACCAGCCTGCCGGGCACGGCTGACCGGAACTTGGGCGGAAGCTGGCCGTTGGCTGAAGAAGGGCCGGACCGCGGCCGGTACGCGTCTGGCACAGCGCGCCCCCGTGGCTTAGCGTTACCGCCGTGCCCACCACCGAACCGTCCGCGTTGCGGGAGCGGCTCCGCCGTACCCTCCGTGATGCCCTGCGGGCCCGCGACGCCGTGGCGGCCGGCGCGTTGCGCTCGGCGATCTCCGCGATCGACAACGCCGAGGCGGTGCCGGTCGAGCGCGACGGCCGGCTGTCGTTGAACCCACTCGGCGCGGTGGGCGTGGGCGCCGCCGAGGCCGTCCGCCGCACCCTCGACGACGACGAGATCCTGCGGATCGTCCGCGCCGAGGTCGCCGACCGGATGGCCGCGGCGTCCCAGTACGAGCGGCTCGGCCAGGTCGACGCCGCCGGCCGGATGCGCTCCGGCGCGGAGCTGTTGGCGGCGATCGCGGCGGACGCGAGGTGATCGGGAACCGTCCGGTCGCCGATTGCCCGCGGTAGGGAACACGCCGTGGAACCGGACGCGCTCGCCGCGCCCAGCCTGGTCGACCTCACCGTCGCCCGGCTGAGCCGGGAGATCCTCAGCGGGCGGCCCGGTCCGGGCGAGAAGCTGGTCGAGGAGCAGATCACCCGGCGGTACGGGATCAGCCGGGCGCCGTTGCGCGAGGCGCTGCGGCTGCTCGCCCAGCGCGGGCTGGTCGAGCACGTGCCCCGCCGGGGCGTGCGGGTCGCGACGTTGTCGGAGCGCGACGTCCGCGAGCTCTACGACCTGCGCGACGTGCTGGAACGGCACGTCGTGCGGACGGCCCTGCCGGCCACGCCCGACGGACTCGCCGACCTGCGCGTGGCGTTAGGGGCGATGGCGGAGGCCGCGACCGCCGGTGACCGGCTCTCCGTCGCCGAGGCACACCGGGAGTTCCACGTCGCTGTCGTCGCACTGGCGGGCAACCGGCAACTGACCGCGGCGTACGCGGCGACGCTGGAGAAGATCCAGCTCTACATGGCGGTCAACCTGCGGCGGGAGGCCGAGACCGTGCACGCGCCCGACGGGGTCGACCGGCACGCCCGCCTGCTCGACGCGGTGGCCGGCGGCGACCCGGCCGGCGTGCTCGCGGTGCTCGACGGGCACGGCGCCCGGTCGTATCTCGCGTAGGCGCCGAAACATCGATGTTACGGGACGGCGAAGTACCCGAAAATCATTCTGTCGACAATAGACAGCATGCCTCGGCGGCCCGTCCCCGATCTCTCCGTCACCGCCCTGCGCGCCGCGTACGACACTGGCGCGCTCCAGCCGGCGGACGTCGTCGAAGAGGTGCTGGGCCGGATCGCCGACGACCATAGCTGGATCACCCTGGTGCCGGCCGACGACCTGCGCGCCCGAGCGGCGGAGGTGGCCGCCCGCGGTGACCGGCCGAAGCTCTACGGCATCCCCTTCGCGGTCAAGGACAACATCGACGTGGCCGGGCTCCCGACCACCGCCGGCTGTCCGGACTTCGCCTACCGGCCCGACCGGACGGCCGAGGTGGTCACGCGGTTGCTCGAGGCCGGCGCGATGCTGGTCGGCAAGACCAACCTGGACCAGTTCGCCACGGGGCTGACCGGGACGCGCTCCCCGTACGGCGCGTGCTCGAGCGTGTTCGGCAGCGGGCTGGTCTCGGGCGGGTCGAGCTCCGGGTCGGCGCTGGCGGTGGCGACCCGCACCGTCTCGTTCGCGCTCGGCACGGACACCGCAGGCTCCGGCCGGGTGCCTGCCGCGCTCAACGGGATCGTCGGCCTCAAGCCCACCCGGGGACTGCTCAGCGCGGCCGGGGTCGTGCCGGCGTGCCGGTCGCTCGACTGCGTCTCCGTCTTCGCGGGCGACGTCGCCGGCGCCGCCGCCGTGTTCGAGGTGGCGCTCGCACGCTCGACCGCCGATCCCTGGAGCAGGACGGTGGCACTGACCCGGCGCGCGCCCGGGACGCTGCGGCTGGGCGTGCCGGATGCGCCGCTCGACGCCGACCCGGGTCAGGCGGACGCCTTCGCGCGCGGCCGGCAACGGGCGACCGCGCTCGCCGCACGGACGAGGACGGTCGACGTGCGCCCGTTCCTCGCCGCCGGCGACCTGCTCTACGAGGGTCCCTGGGTGGCGGAGCGGTTGGTCGCGGTCGGCGACTTCCTCGACGCCAAGCCCGACAGCGTCCTGCCCGTCACCCGCACCGTGCTGGAGACCGGACGACGGCACTCCGCCGTCGACGCGTTCCGCGCGCAGCACCGGCTTCGTGAGCTCGCCGCCGTCGTGGACCGGGGTTGGCGCGACATCGACCTGCTCGTCCTGCCCACCGTCGGCACCACCGTCACGCACGCCGAGGTCGCCGCCGACCCGATCGGGCGCAACGCCGCGCTCGGCCGCTACACCCATTTCGCCAACCTGCTCGACCTCGCGGTCGTCGCGGTGCCCAACGGGTTCACCACCGACGGCCGCCCGGCCAGCCTGTCGCTGATCGGCCCGGCCGGCACCGACCTGACCCTGCTGCGGTTCGCCGCCGCGCTCGCCTGATCCACCGGGAGGACCCATGGCACACATCGGGCCGGTCAAGGCCGAGCCCTACACCTGGCCGTACGACGGTGAGGTTCCCGTCGACCGCACGGCCCTGCTCTGCATCGACTGGCAGACCGACTTCTGCGGGCCGGGCGGCTACGTCGACAGCATGGGCTACGACATCTCGCTGACCCGCGCCGGACTGCCGGCCACCGCCGCGCTGCTGGCCCACGTGCGCGCGCTCGGCATGCTCGTCGTGCACACCCGCGAAGGGCACGACCCGGGTCTGACGGACCTGCCCGCGAACAAGCGCTGGCGGTCCCGGCAGATCGGCGCCGAGATCGGTGCGGCCGGACCGTGCGGGCGGATCCTGGTCCGCGGCGAGCCCGGCTGGGAGATCGTGCCCGAGGTCGCCCCGGTCGCCGGCGAGGTCGTGGTCGACAAGCCCGGCAAGGGCGCGTTCTACGCCACCAACCTCGACCTCGTCCTGCGTACGCACGGCATCACGCATCTGATCCTGACCGGCATCACCACCGACGTGTGCGTGCACACCACCATGCGCGAGGCCAACGACCGGGGCTACGAGTGCCTCATCCTGTCGGACTGCACGGGCGCCACCGACGCGGGCAACCACGCCGCGGCGCTGCACATGGTCACCATGCAGGGCGGCGTGTTCGGGTGCGTGGCCGCCAGCACCGACGTCATCGCCGCGACTCTCCACTAAGGACGCCGACATGGCCACTGTTCCGGCGCGGCCCGCCCCCTTCGCCTTCGACCCCGACACGACGGCGCTGCTCGTCATCGACATGCAGCGCGACTTCCTCGAACCCGGCGGCTTCGGCGAGACGCTCGGCAACGACGTCGGCCAGCTCCGCCGGGTGATCGCACCCACCGCCGCCCTGCTGGCCGGGTGCCGCGCGGCCGGTTTGCGCATCATCCACACCCGGGAGGGCCACCTGCCCGACCTGTCCGACTGCCCGCCGGCAAAGCTCCTGCGCGGCGCGCCCGACCTGCGGATCGGCGACCCGGGGCCGAACGGCCGGATCCTGGTGCGCGGCGAGTACGGCCACGACATCGTCGACGAGCTTTCCCCGCTGCCCGGCGAGCCGGTCGTCGACAAGCCCGGCAAGGGCGCCTTCTACGCGACGGACCTGGCCGAGCTGTTGACCGGCACACGGAGTCTGGTCGTGGCCGGTGTCACCACCGAGGTCTGCGTGCACACGACCGTGCGCGAGGCCAACGACCGCGGCTTCGAATGCCTGGTGCTGGCTGACTGCGTCGGCTCGTACTTCCCCGACTTCCAGCGCGTGGGCCTGGAGATGATCGCCGCGCAGGGCGGCATCTTCGGCTGGGTCGCCACCTCCACCGAGTTCCTCGCCGCACTCCCCGCCCGGCACCTCGAGGAGATCTCATGAGCCAACCGACGGCCCTCCGGATCCCGTGGTGGGTCCGGGGCGACACCAACGCGTTCTTCGGCTTCGGCGTCAACGTGCTGGTCAACGTCCTCACGCTGACCGGACTCTGCCTGGGCGTCGTGCACCTGGCCTCCGGCGTCGTCTTCGGCACCATCCTGCCGGCGCTGGGCATCGCGCTGGTCTTCGGCAACGTCTACTACACCTACCTGGCACGGCGGCTCGCCCGCCGGGAGAACCGCTCCGACGTGACGGCGCTGCCGTACGGGCCGAGCGTGCCGCACATGTTCATCGTGATCTTCGTGATCATGCTGCCGATCTACCTGCGTACCCAGGACCCGGTCCGGGCCTGGCAGGCGGGGCTGGCGTGGGCGTTCATCATCGGCGTCATCGTGCTGATCGGCGCGTTCGTCGGTCCGTACATCCGCAAATGGACGCCACGGGCGGCCCTGCTCGGCACCCTGGCGGGCATCTCGGTCACCTTCATCTCGATGAACCCGGCGGCGCAGATGTGGGCGGCGGCCTGGATCGCGCTGCCCGTGCTGGCACTGCTGCTGGTCGGCCTGCTCACCGACGTGCGGCTGCCCGGCAACATCCCGATCGGTCTGGCCGCCCTGCTGCTCGGCACCGCGATCGGCTGGGTCGGCGGCTTCATGTCAGTGCCCGACGTGTCGGCCGCCGCCCGCGACATCGCGATCGCGGTGCCGGACCTGCGGATCGGGCTGCTGCTCGACGGGCTCGGCGACATGGCACCGCTGCTCGCGACCGCGATCCCGCTGGGCGTTTACAACTTCACCGAGGCGATGACCAACGTCGAGTCGGCGGCCACGGCCGGCGACAACTACAACCTGCGCAGCGTGCTGCTCGCCGACGGGTTCGGCGCGATCGTGGGCTCGACGTTGGGCTCGCCGTTCCCGCCGGCCGTCTACGTCGGGCATCCGGGCTGGAAGGCGGCCGGCGGCCGCACCGGCTACTCGATGGCCACCGGTGTGGTGATCGCGCTGCTCTGCTTCTTCGGGCTGTTCGGGTTGCTGGGCGCGGTCTTCCCGACACCGGCGATCGTGCCGATCCTGCTCTACATCGGACTGTTGATCGGCGCCCAGGCTTTCCAGGCCTCGCCCCGGGCGCACGCGCCGGCGGTGGTCGCGGCGCTGGTGCCGAACATCGCGGCGTGGGCGACCGGGCAGATGGACAACGCGCTCGCCGCCGCCGGCACCACCGCGCTCCAGGTGGGCGACGCCGCCCTCCAGGGTGCCGGCGTCTTCTACCACGGGCTGATGGTCCTCGGTCAGGGTGCGATCCTGGCCGGGCTGGTGCTCGGTGCGATCGTGGCGTTCATCATCGACAAGCGGTTCCTGCACGCGGCCGCGTTCGCCGGCGCTGGAGCGCTGCTCGCGTTCGTGGGTCTGATCCACGGCGAGAAGGTCGAGTGGAACGCCAACGGCCAAGTCGCGCTGGGCTACCTGTTCGTGGCCGCCGTGTGCGCGCTGGTCGCGGTGGGCCGCCGACCCGCGCGGGAGCCGGACGCCGCCACCGAGCCGGCGGCACCGGAGCCGGTGGCGGCGAAGGCCTGACCGGCATGGAGATCGACCGTCCCGACACCGTGGCCGAGGTGGCCGCCGCCTTCGCCGCCTACGAGGCCGCCCTGGTCGGCGACGAGCCCGACCGGGTGGTCGCGTTCTTCTGGGACTCCGCCGCCGTCGTCCGCTTCGGCATCGCCGACCACCAGGTCGGCGCGGCCGCGCAGCGGGCGTGGCGGCGGGCTCAGCCGCCGCTGCCACCGGGCCGCGCCCTGCACGGCACCCGGATCACCGCCTTCGGCCCGGACACCGCCGTGGTGACCACGCTCTTCGGCTATCCGGGCG
This sequence comes from Asanoa ishikariensis, assembly GCF_900107455.1. Classification (GTDB taxonomy): domain Bacteria; phylum Actinomycetota; class Actinomycetes; order Mycobacteriales; family Micromonosporaceae; genus Asanoa; species Asanoa ishikariensis. Next base: position 622,319 of record NZ_FNQB01000003.1, read on the forward strand.
ACCCGTCGGTCGGCCGACAGACGCAGACGTGGGTACGGCTGCCCGAAGGCTGGCGGATCGTGTCGGCGCACGTCTCGGTGGAGGCCGCCGGCCTGGTGACCGGCGGCCCCAGACCCTAGGACCAGCTGCCGGCCGCGGCGGTGTCCCGGGCGTAGTCAGCGAAGTCCCGCGGCTCCCGACCGAGGGCCTCCCGCACGCCATCGGTGGTCCGCACGTTGCGGCCGTCGAGCACCTCGCCGAACAGGTACGAGATCAGCGCGACCTCGTCGTCGGGCAGGCCGTAGCCACGCAGTTCCTCGGCATAGGCGGGCAACGGCACGGGCACGAACGTCACCTCGCGGCCGCCGGCCTTGGAGATCTCCGCCGCGGCCTCGGCGAAGGTCAGCGCCCGCGGCCCGGTCACCTCGTAGACGCGGCCGGACGGCGCCGACCCGGTCAGCGCGGCCACCGCCACGTCGGCGATGTCGTCACAGCAGACGAACGGCTCGGGTACGTCGCCGGCCGGCAGGACCAGGGTGCCTTCGCGGACGCCGTCGGCCAGGAAGGCCTCGCTGAAGTTCTGCATGAACCAGCTCGCCCGCACCACCGTCCACGCGGTCCCGGTGTCGGCGACCGCCGACGCGAGGGCGGCCTCGCTGGCCTGCGCCTCCTCCTCGCCCCGCCCGGACAGCAGCACGAGGTGCTCGACACCGGCCGCGGCCGCGACCCGCCCCAGTTCGCCGAGCACCGCCGGGCTGCCTGGCACGGCGAGGTCCGGATAGAAGCTGACGTACGCGGCCCGCACACCTTCGAACGCGGGCGCCCACGTCGAGGGGTCGCCCCAGTCGAAGCGCGGCGTGCCGGAGCGCGAGCCGATCCGCACCGGGACGCCCCGCGCGGTGAGCCGTTCGGCGACGCGCCGGCCCGTCTTGCCGGTGCCGCCGATGACGAGAATGGTCTGGTCGTTTGTGGTCATGCATCGAGTACAGCCGGAATCGCCGCGCTTCTGAATGGCTCAGGCACTCACCCGCATGTGCGAGCGTCTCAGGCCGCCATGAGCGTCCAGGAGCGGCGCCACGGCCGATTGACGCGCACTGCCGCAGGGGAACAGGGTGGGTCGATGCGCGTACTGGGCCTGAGCTCCGGCACCTCGCACGACGGCATCGACGCGGCGCTGGTGTCCTTCACCAGGACACCCGACGGCGACGAGCTGCGGGCGCGGTTGCTGCACCACGCCACCACGCCGTACGAGCCGAAGTTGCGCACCGCGATCCGCAAGGCACTGCCGCCGGGGAAGGTCGGACTCGGCGCCGTGTGTGCGCTCGACACCCGGCTCGGTCAGGCGTTCGCCGGCGCGGCCACCGCGGTGCTGGACGCGGCCGGCCCGGCGGACCTGGTCTGCTCGCACGGGCAGACGATCTTCCACGCGGCCACCGACGGCACGCTCCAGCTCGGCCAGCCGGCGTGGATCGCTGAGCGCACCGGGCTGCCCGTGGTCGCCGACGTGCGGGTCCGCGACGTCGCCGCCGGCGGGCAGGGTGCGCCGCTCGTGCCCGTGCTCGACCTGATGCTGCTGGCCGGGCGAGAAGGGCGGTGGGGCGCGGTCAACCTCGGCGGGATCGCCAACCTCACCGTGGCGGTGCCGGGCGAGGCGACCGCGTACGACACCGGGCCGGGCAATGCCCTGATCGACGCCGCCGCGCTGGCCGTGACCGGCGAGCCCTACGACCGCGGCGGTGCGCTGGCGGCCGGTGGCACCGTGCGGGCCGAGCTGTTGGACCGGCTGTTGGTCGAGCCCTACTACACGCGGACGCCGCCGAAGTCGACCGGCAAGGAGCTGTTCTCGCCGGCCTACCTGGACGGTGCGGGCGGCTACCCGCCGGCCGACCTGCTGGCGACGCTGACCGAGCTCACCGCGGCCACGATCGCCACCGAGCTACGCCGGCACCGGCTCGACCACGTGCTGCTCTCCGGCGGCGGCGTGCACAACCGGACGCTGCTGGACCGGCTCGCCGCCCGTGCGCCACACACGACGCTGCACCGTTCCGAAGAGTTGGGATTGCCGGCCGACGCCAAGGAAGCCGTGCTGTTCGCGCTGGTCGGCTGGCTGACCTGGCACGGGCTGCCGGGCGCGGTGGCGTCCGCGACGGGTGCGCGCGGGCCGCGGGTGGCCGGCGCGATCACGCCGGGTGCCGCGCCGTTGCAGTTGCCTCCCCCGATAAAGGCAATCCCGAAACGGCTGGAAATGCAGTGACCGGGCACGGGCCGAAGCCCGTACCCGGTCACCGGAAATGAATCAGTAGGTGCGCACGCGCACGTTGCGGATGTCGATCAGGTCGTTGTTGCTGTGGTTCTGCAGCCCGATGAAGCCGCTGACGAACTGGCGCAGGTCGGTCGGGGGGTCACCCGCTCGCGACGAGTTCTTGCCTGGCGTGTTGTCGAACTCGTTGATCACCACGCCGTTGCGGATCATCGTGAAGTGCTGGCCGACCACGCGGATCTCGTAGTCGTTCCAGACGTTCTTGGCGGTGGCGCCGGCCTGCGGCAGGGTGTTCGAGTCGAAGTTGTAGACCGACCCGGTCTTCTGCGGCTCACCGGTCTCGCCGTCGTAGATCTGGATCTCGTGTCCGCAGAAGATCGCGACCCAGGCCTGCGACGTCCGTGCCGACCCGACCGTGCCACAGGTGCCCGGCGGGCGCTGGGCGAGCGGGGTGCGCGGGTCCGGGAACCGGATGAACACACCGCCGTTGGCCCGGAAGCCCTCGGGGGCCACGTCCTTGAACTGCAGCTTGATCGAGTAGTCCGCGAACTCCTGGTCCGCGTACCACAGCATGCCCAGGCCGCCGCTGCTGCGGATCGAGCCGTCCGGCCGGAGACCGAACGAGCCACCGGGTGCCTGCCGCCAGCCGGCCAGCGAGTACGCCGTGCCGTTGAAGAGCGTCTGGTAGCCGTTGGTGGCGCCGATCGGCGACTGGGTGCCGGTCCGCCGGAGCGTCGCGGCCTCCTTGTTGTCGATGACGTGGGCCGTCGTGAGCTCCGCGATCACCGTTTCGAGGTGGTCGGCGAAGCTGCCACGGTTGGGCCACGTCGTCTCGTCGTCGATCAGGTCGTTGATCGTGCAGCCGCCGCCGACCTGCCGGTTGGCCACGGTGCTGTCGGTCTCCAGGAAGTAGACCGTCGGACGGGCGTCGGCCGCGACACACCCGGCGGTGACCGGGATGCTCGACTCGACGACCTCACCGTCGGCGTACGTCACCTTGAGCGTGGCCGTGAAGGTGCCGTAGCGCTTGTAGGTGTGCTTCGGGTGGGGCGCCGCGGAGCCGTTGGTGCCGTCGCCGAAGTCCCAGTCCCACGCGACGCCACCGACCTTGTTGCTGGAGAAGTCGATGGTGCGCGGCGTGCTCGGTGTCGCCGAGAGCGCCGTGGCCAGACCCGGGTTCGGGGTCGCCTGGCCACCCGTGTAGGTGATCCGGATCAGCTTCTGGTTGCCGTGCAGCGTGAAGAAGCCGCCGCCATAGTCCAGCATGTAGAGCGCGCCGTCCGGGCCGAACTTGGCGTCCATCCAGGACTGGAGCTGGGTGGTGCCGTTGGTGCCCGGCGGGATGATCCGGCGCAGGTCCTCGGCGAAGGCCGGGGCACCGGCGTCCCGGGCGGTGTCCGGGTTGACGGAGATGGCGACCCGGTTGTTGCCGTTGGACTCGTCACCGATGAACCACTTGTTGTCCCAGTACTCCGGCCACGCGACGCCGCTGTTCGCGTCGACGTTCTCGTGGTGGTAGGTCGGACCGTCCATGATGGCCTGACCGCCACCGCTGAGGTACGGCTGGGTGTAGGTGGTCTCGGACTGCACGTAGGTCGGCAGCCCACTGCCGTCGGTCCGCTTCGGGAAGACCGGGCCACCGCCCTGCGGCGAGTACCAGATCATGTTGTTGCGGACCGGCGGGAGGTTGACCAGACCGGTGTTGCGCGGCGACTCGTTCTTCGGGTTGTCGCAGTCGTACCAGCCGGTCAGGACGGTCGCGTCGGTGTTGCTACGGTCCCGGTACGGCTGCCGGTTGCCCATGCAGTACGGCCAGCCGTGGTTGCCGGCCTGGGTGATGACGGTCGCCGTCTCGTACTTCGCCGGGCCGAGCTCCGGGCTCGGAGCACCGGCGTCCGGGCCGACCCACGCGGCGGTGAGCCAGTCGTTCACCGGGTCCCAGGCGATCCGGGCGATGTTGCGTACGCCCATCACGTAGATCTCCGGACGGGCCTTGCCGCCACCGCCCTCGAGGCCGGTGAACAGGTTGCCGTCGGGGATCGTGTAGGTGCCGTCCGCCTCGGGGTGGATCCGCAGGATCTTGCCGTTGAGGTTGTTGGTGTTACCGGCGGTGCGACGCGCGTCCTGGAAGGACAGGCCGCCGAACTCCTGGGTCCAGTTGTTGCCGGAGTAGCCGTCGGAGCCGCCGGACGAGTTGTTGTCACCGGAACCGACGTACAGGTTGCCGGACTCGTCGAAGGCCATGCCACCACCGGCGTGGCAGCAACTGTGGATCTGCGTGTCCCAGTGCAGCAGGTCCTTGCGGGTGGCCTGGTCGATCGTCTGGCTGGCCTTGTCGTAGGTGAACCGCGAGATGGTCCGCTGGCCGACGCGGTTGACCCGGTCGATCGACTCGTGCGGCATCCAGAAGACGTAGAACCAGCCGTTCTCGGCGAAGTTCGGGTCGAGCGTGATGCCGACCAGACCTTCCTCGTTCTTGACCAGCTCGCTGCCGCTGCCCCGGTTGCCCATCACCTTGAGCGTGGTGAGGAGCTTGACCTGCTTGGTACGCGGGTCCCAGGAGTGGATCGTGCCGCAGCCGAGGCCGACGTTGGGGTTGTTCCAGTCGACGACCGCCGGGGTCGCGCAGGCCGCCTTGCCGATGTAGAACACCGTGCCGTCCGGCGCGATGGTCAGGCCGTGCGGCTCACCGATCTGGTCGAGCTGACCCGACTGGTTGGCCACGGTCAGCCGCTCGACCTTGTAGTTCGACGCGATGGTGGCCTTGCAGTCACCGCGCACGAGGCCGGTGGTCCACTTGATCGCGCCGAGCAGGTGGCCGAGGAACTTGGTGTCGGTGGTGTAGCTGGCGTCGGTGCGCCCCATCCCGGTGTAGAAGGAGCGGCCGCCGTCGTAGTCGCGGCACCAGGAGAGCGGGTGGAACGCGCCGTTGCCGGACAGGCCGGGGTTGTACGTGTTCTCCTGCACCTGGGCGATGGTGTGCACGTTCCCGGTCGGGTTCGGGTCCCAGTTGATCCACTGGTCCGAGCGGGTCCAGGTGAGCGGCAGACCGTCGTTGGCCGGGTGCTGACGGTCGGTGACGCTGACCGTCGCCTGCTGCACGTTGGCCTCCGGCGGCGGGCCGGCGTCCGGTCCGATCAGCCAGATCTCGGCGAGCTGGATCAGCGGCTCACCGCTGTTGGCGGAGATGTCCAGCCGGTAGTACTGGTACGCGGTGGTGTTGGTGAACGTGAACTGGCGGGTCTGGAACCGCTGCGGGAACACCTCGTTGGTACGGGTGTCCAGGTCGGTCCACGACTGGCCGTCGTTGGAGCCCTGCAGCTTCCAGTTCTTCGGGTCCCGGCCGTCGAAGTCGTTGGCCGAGGTGAGCGCGTAGCGGCTGACCACCTTCGGGGCGGCGAGCTTGCCCTGCGCCCAGGCGGTGTTGGTGCGGACCAGCCACTTGGTGCCGGTCGAGCCGTCGAAGAGCTGCGCGACGGTCTCGTTCGGCGGGTTGTTGCCGCTGGCCAGGGACTCGACGACCTTCTCGGCGTTGGGCAGGCTCGGCGCCGGTCGGGTGCCGATCAGGCCCGTGAACCACTCCGAGGTTGGCTGCGCCCGCGCCGCGTCGTGGACGCCGACGAAGCCGCCGCCGCCCTTGACGTACGCCTGGAAGGCCGCCTCCTGGCCGTCGGTGAGGGTGACACCGTTGGCGGACAGGAACACGACGCCGCGGTATTTGGCGAGGTTGTCCTTGTTGAAGTCGGCCGGGTTGCTGGACACCCGGACCGTGAACCCGTTCTCGTTGCCGAGCTTGCGCACGGCCGCGATCGCCTTGTTGACCGGGTCGTCCTGCTGGTCGACCGGCCCGTGGAAGACCAGCACGTTGACCGCGTTGGCGCCCCACGTCGGCGCCGCTGCCGCGGCGGCCGGTGGAGATCCCGGTCCCGTCATGATGCCGAGCGTTAGCACGGCCGCTGACGCCAGCGCTATCGCGCGACGCAGTATCGGCCGCCTTCTGTTGGCCATTCCTGCTCCTTCGGAATGCTCGTAAAACCCGGTCACTTCGTGCTCCCGTGTCCGGCATGTGCCGCCGGGGCACCCGCCGCAGCCGCCGGCGCGTGGTCGGCGCTGTGCGGAGCGAGGGTGCCGTCGGGGTTGAGGACGTGCAGCATCGTGGCCATGCCCTGGTCGGAGTGGAACTGCATGTGGCAGTGCAGCATCCAGTTGCCCGAGCCGACCGAGTCACCGGCGACGACCTGCACCCCGAACGAGTCGCCGGGGCCGAGCGTCTTGTTGTCGATGACCGGCACCGAGTCGACCAGCGCCTTGTTGGTGCCGTCGAGCATCCCGGTGCGGGTGTCCGCCCAGGAGTGCCCGTGCAGGTGGAAGGTGTGCATGTCGTTGCCCATGCCGACCACCAGGAACTCGATCCGCTCGCCCTTCTTCGCGATCAGGCAGGTCGGGCCGGGCACCGGGTTGACCGGGTCACAGGTGTCGGTCGCGGCACCCCGCCGCAGGTTGATCGACTGCAGGTCGCCGAACACGGTCACGTAGGTCCGGTCCGGACGGACGTCGCCCTGCCGCCGCACGACCAGGCCGCCGAAGAGGCCGGAGCTCAGCCCCCGCGTGCCGTGGGAGGTGCCGACCATGTGGTCGTGGTACCACCAGTAGCCGGCCGTGCCCTGCGCACCCGTGCTGGGGTTGCGGGGCTTGGCGAACCAGATGTACGTGCGCTGGCCGCCCGGCGGCACCCACGAGTCCGTGTGGATGGTGCCGTCGGAGGTCGGCGTGTACTTGACGCCGTGGGTGTGCAGCGACACGCCGAGCGGAAGGTTGGGGTCCTGCCGCAGCGCCGCGAGGGTGGCCTCCGGCACCTGGTTGTGGAGCGTGATCGCGAGGCACTCCCCCTCGATCATCTCGATCAGCGGCCCTGGGTAGGAGGCCGTCTCCGGGGTCAGGCCGTAGCCCAGCCGGACCTGGGTGCCCTCCTTGGGCAGTTCGACCGCGTAAAGCTGGATCCGTCGGTCGGGTTGGATGCAACCGTCGGGGCGGTCGCCGGGCGCGAGGGCCGCCAGGGCGGCCTTCTCGGCGGAGACCGCGGCCGGTGCCGCGGCGGGTGCCCCCGGCCCGGCGGCCTGCTGGCCGCCGAACCGGAGGACCCCTGCGCCGACCAGCGTCACGGCGAGGATCGCGACGGCCCACATGCGCGGACCACCGACGTAACCAAGGCGTGTCGTTTCCTTGTCCACTGGTCTGTCCTTTGCTTACGGGGTCAGCGGAGCGATCCGGATGTTGCGGAAGCTGACCGTGTCCGCGGCGCTGTGGTTCTGGAGGCCGATGTAGCCCTCCGCGTTCTGGCGCCCGTCGGTGCCCGGGTCGTCGGCGCGCGGCGGGTTGAACAACTGGCCCGGCCCGTTGGTGAACTGGTTGATCAGCTTGCCGTTGCGGAAGATCGAGTAGTGCTGGCCGACGACCCGGATCTCGTAGTCGTTCCAGGTGCCCTTGGCCGTCACTCCCGCGTCGGCCAGGTTGACCTGGTCGAACCCGTACACCGAACCGCTCTTGTACTGATCGCCGGTCGCACTGTCGAAGATCTGCAGCTCGTGGCCGTACTTGATGGCCACCCACTCCGGCTGCGGCTCCTGCGGGTGCTGGTGCACCTGCGGGAAGCGCACGAACACACCGCTGTTGGCCCGTCCGGTGCCGGCAGCGTCGTCCCGCCACTGGAGCTTGATCGAGAAGTCGCCGTAGGTGCGGACGGGGAACCAGAGCATGCCCAGCCCGTCGACCTGCTTGCTGGTGATCGAGCCGTCCGCGTTGCGGCGGAAGCCGCCGGCGCCGACCTGCTCCCAGAGCTTGAACGAGGCGGCCTTGTTGTCCAGCAGCGGCGCGTAGCCCTGCACCGTCTCGGACTTGCCCACATTGGACTCACGTGCCCCGCGGACCAGACCGTTGCGGTCCTTGAGCGGGATCAGCGAGCGCTGGTGCCACCGGTCGGCGAGCACCGTGACGTGGTCGACGAACTCCGCGGTGCTGGCCCACGGCGACTCGTCGAGCACCAGGTCGTTGATGCTGCAGCCGCCCTCGACGACGCGGTTGCCCACGCCCGTGTTGTGCGTGCCCATCCAGACCGTGGCGCGGTTGTCGGCCACCCGGCAGCTCGGCGGCGGCGGGCCGCTCTCCACCACGACGAAGGTCGCCGAGGCGGTGCTGGAGACGTTGCCGGCCCGGTCGGTGGCCCGGTAGGTGAAGGTGTGCGTGCCCGGGGTGTTGATGGTGACCGGCCCGGTGTAGACCAGGTAGCCGCCACCGTTCACCGCGTATTCCGTGCGCAGCACACCGGTGCCCGCGTCGCTCGACGTGAGCGTCACCGTCGCGCTGCCGACGTACGCCCAGCCGCTGTTCATCTGGCCGGTGATGGCGGCGTTGACGGTCGGCGGCGTGGTGTCGGCGGTCGCGGAGACCACCCGGAACTGCACGCTGGCCGGCGTCGACGTGTTGCCGGCCTGGTCGGTCGCCCGGTAGCTCACCGTGTGGCTGCCCGGCTGGTTGACGCTGACCGGGGCGGTGTAGGCCGCGTACGGTGCGCCGTCCAGCGAGTACTCCACGGTGGCCACACCCGAGTCCGCGTCGCTCGCGGTGACGGTGACGGTCGCCGCACCGACGTACGCGCCGGTGTTGTCGCGGTTGCCGGCCACGGTCGCGTTCGCCGTGGGCGCGGTCTGGTCCGGGTTCGGCGCGTCGACGACGGCGAACTGCACGCTGCCCGGCGTCGAGGTGTTGCCGGCCCCGTCGGTGGCCCGGAACGTGACGGTGTGCGAACCGGTGGCGGTGACCGTCACCGGCGCGGTGTACGCGGCGTAGGCGCCGCCGTCGACCGCGTACTCCACGGTGTCCACACCGGACTCCGCGTCGGCGGCGGTCACGGTGACCGTGGCGCTGCCCACGTAGGCGCCCTGCTCGTTCCGGTCGCCCGCGACCGAAGCGGTCACGGTCGGCGCGGTGGTGTCACCGGCCGGACCCTCGGCGACGGTGAACTGCACCGTCGTCGGCGTCGAGGTGTTGCCGGCCTCGTCGGTGGCTCGGGCGCTGACCGTGTGCACACCCCGCTGGTTCACCGCGAAGGGTGCGGTGTAGGCGGAGTACGGCGCACCGTCCAGGGAGTACTCGACGGATGCGACGCCGGAGCCCTCGTCGGTGGCGGCGACGGTGACCGTCGCGACGTCGACGTAGGCGCCGTCGTCGTCCTTCTCGCCGGCGACCGTGGTGGTCACCACGGGCGCGGTGTTGTCCGGGTTCGGCGGGTCGACCACCGTGAAGGCGAGCGACTGCGAGCTCGACGTGTTGCCGGCCTCGTCGGTCGCCCGGTACTGCACGGTGTGCGCACCGGTGGTGTTGACGGTGACCGGCGCGGTGTAAGCGTTGTACGCGCCGCCGTCCAGGGAGTACTCGACCGACGCGACGCCGGACTCGGTGTCGTTCGCGGTCACCGTGACGGTGGCGGAGCCGAGGTAGGCACCGTTGCCGTCCTGGTCACCGTCGACGGCCGCGGTCACCGTGGGTGCCGTGGTGTCCGGGTCGGACACCGCGACGACGGTGAACTGGTTCGACCCGATGGCCGAGGTGTTGCCGGCCTCGTCGGTGGCCCGGTACTGGACCGTGTGCGCGCCGGCGCTGTTGACGGTGACCGGCGCCGAGTAGGTGCCGAACGGGCCGCCGTCGAGGGCGTACTCGATGCGGGCCACGCCGGAGCCGGCGTCGGTCGCGTTGACCGTGACGGTCGCCGCGCCGATGTAGTTGCCCTCACCGTCGCGGTCGCCCGCGACCTGTGCGGTCACCTCGGGTGCGGTGGTGTCGCCGCCGTTGCCGGTGACCACCAGCAGGCCGGTCATCTGGCCGTGCCCGGGGATCGCGCAGAAGAATCGGTAGGTGCCCGGGGTGAGGGTCACGTCGACCGTGTGCCGGCCGCCGCTGGCGTCGGACGGGTCGGCGACGATGTTCACGTTGACGTCGCTGTTGTAGCGCGGGTCGCCGGTGTCGAAGGTCAGCGTGTGCTGCATCCCGGTGGTGTTGCCGGTCGCGGCGCTGTTCTCGAAGACGATGGTGGTCGGTCCGGCGGTGGCGTTGGCGGGCACCGTCGCGTACGCCTGGAAGCTGTCCCCGGCCGTCCAGGTGAGCACCTGGGCCTGTAGCTGGGACGCCGCGGGTGGGCCGGCCGCGGCGGGGCTGGTGCCCGATAGGACCCCGGCCAGCACGACGCTGGCCAGCATGGTGGTCACGGCCGCGAACGCGGCGGACGGCCGGGTGAACCGGCCTTGTCCGAGTCTCGTGAGCAGGCGCCTTCGCCTGGAAGCAATGGGCATATCCGGCATACCTTCCGCAAGTCGACCGACGGATGACATGGCAAGGCAGACCTCGCCCGCCCGCTGTCGCGGGTCGGCGATGCCTGAGGGTCGGGGACGTGGGCGTGTGAACGACGCACGAGGTGCACAGCTCGTGACGCCGTTTACATTGATGAAACCTTCTGGTGTGCGACCGACACTAATCGCTGATCATCAACATGTAAACATCTTTCGATGATGTTGAGCAGACTTTTATCTTCCGCAGCAAAAGTACGGACGATCCTGATCGTTTGGAACTGCTGGCACAGTGGACAGCGGTCAAGGCGGCAGGTCGCATGACCTGCCGCCTTGACCGCTGACGTTCTACGAAGGACCTACCGCAGCGGCTGGAAGCCGTTGCGCACCTCGCGGGCGAAGAGCTCGGGCTCCTGCCAGGCCGCGAAGTGGTTGCCCATGTCGACCTCGTTGAAGTAGATGAGGTCCGGGTATGCCTGTTCCGTCCAGGAGCGCGGAGCCTGGTAGAGCTCCTGCGGGAAGATGCTGACCGCGGCGGGCACCCGCACGCCCTTGGCGTCGAAGAAGCCGAGCTTGTTCTCCCAGTAGAGCCGCGCCGACGAGACACCGGTGTTGGTCAGCCAGGTCAACGTGATGTTGTCGAGGATCTCGTCACGGGTGAGGTTGCCGACCGGGTCGTCGTCGACGAACGCCATCGCGATGTCGTCGTAGCTCTGTGCGTCGTGGTCGAGCATCCAGGCCGCGAGGCCGATCGGTGAGTCGGCCAGCCCGTAGAGCGTCTGCGGGCGCAGCCCCATCTCCACGGCGTACCCGATGCCCTTGGTGAACATGAAGGTGAGCTGGTCGAAGGCGCGGCTCTCGTCGGCGGAGAGGTTGGTCGGGCGCGGGTCGCCGGCGCCGAGCACGTTCGACGCGATCACCTTGGACACGTCGGCCGGGACCGTGCCGGGCATGTTGGAGTGGATGCCGAGCAGCCCGTCCGGGGCCTGCACACCCATGAGGTCCGTGACGATGGCTCCCCAGTCGCCGCCCTGGGCCACGTACCGCTGGTAGCCGAGGCGGTTCATCAACACCGACCAGGCCCGCGCGATGTGGTCGGGGTCCCAGCCGGTGGTGTCGGGGCGCTCGGAGAACCCGTAGCCCGGCATCGACGGGATCACCACGTGGAAGGCGTCCTCGGCCCGACCACCGTGCGACGTCGGATCGGTCAGCGGGCCGATCGCGTTGAGCATCTCGACGACCGAGCCTGGCCAGCCGTGCGTGAGGATGAGCGGCAGCGCGTCCGCGTGCTTCGAGCTGACGTGGATGAAGTGGATGTCCAGACCGTCGATCTCGGTCATGAACTGCGGGAACGCGTTGAGCCGCTGTTCCACCCGGCGCCAGTCGTAGCTGGTGCCCCAGTAGCTCGCCAGGGACTGCATGGTGTCCTCCTGGACACCCTGGGACGCGTCGGGCACCGGCTCGCTCTCGGGCCAGCGGGTCGCGGCGATCCGGGAACGGAGATCGGCCAGGTCCGCCTCGGGCACATCCACCGTGAACGGCCTGATCTTCTCGGACATGTGTGCTCCTCTCGCGTGAGACCAGGCATGTTGCCCGCTCGCGACGAGGTTTCCGAAGCATCCATGGTAGGCCGGACCCAGGGTGCGGCTGGCCGGAACGGCGAGGTTCAGGCGCTTTCGACGGCCAGCCGGGCGCCGAAAGCGGTCAGGGCGGTGCCGGTGGCGGCATCCAGGGCGCGGCGGACCCGGCGGCGGCTCAGTGCCCGGCGGACGCGGTGCAGGCCGGCGACCACCAGCAGTGAGTAGAGCAGCCCGAGTGCGGCGTGGGTCAGGGCGAACACCACGAGCACCGCGACCGGGGTGCCCGGGCCGAGGAACTGCGGCAGCACCGCCAGGTAGAAGACGAGCACCTTCGGGTTGGTGATGTTCGAGAGGAAGCCCTGCCGCCACCCGGTCCAGGCGGTGCCGGTGGTGCGTGGTCCGTCGGCGTCCAGGGAGGCGTAGTCACCGCGGGCGGCGCTGCGGAACGACTGCGCGGCCAGGTAGAGCAGGTAGCCGATGCCGGCCCACTTGACGGCCTGGAACAGCGGCTCGACGCGCACCACGATCGCGCCGAGGCCGGCCACCGCGAGCAGGCCCTGCACCACATTGGACGATGCGATGCCGGCGGCGCTCCACTGGCCCTGTCGGCGGCCGCCGACCAGCGTGCTGCGCACGGTCACCGCGAAGTCCGCGCCGGGGATCGCGATCAGGACGATCGCGAAGACCACGAAGGACCCGTACGCGCTCCAGCTCATGACCAGACCTTACCCAGCGTCGGCCCAGGCGTTCACGGCCAGCCGGCCGGTGGTGCCGAGGTCGAGGCCTCCGTCGGGGGTGACCAGCCGTTCCGGTGCGCCCGGAGCCGGCGCCACGGACAGGTAGGTGGCGGCGACCGGGTCACCCTCGGTCACGGTGTTGCGCCACAGCACCCGGGCGCGGGCCGTGCCACCCGGCGCCACCGTCAGTCGGTGCGCCGGGGCGTCCCAGGAGTCGGGCGAGCTGATCGGTTCCGAGCCGTTGCCGACGGTCACTCCCAGGGCGGTGCGCCGGTCGTCGAGCACCCGCACGATCGGGAAACCCTCGAGGGTGTACGGACCGGTGCCGCAGTTCTCCAGCACGAGGGCCATCGCGCGCAGGCCGGACGCGCCGTCGACGGGGCCGGCGGTGAGCCGGAAGCCGTCGGGGCAGGCGTTCTCGCTCGCGGTGGGTGCCGGGGTGGGCGGGACGGGCGGCGGCCCCGGCGCGTCGCACGCCGCGAGCAGGGCGCCCGCGGACAGCAACGCGCCGAGGCGCCGGGAAACAGTCATCATGCGAAGGTGTACGGCTTCAGGTAGTCGGGCAGGACGATCCGGGTGCGCGGTGCGACCCGCCGGATCGAGCTGATCATCGCATCCAGGCGCTCGCGGTCGGCCGGTGCCACCGGCGGCGGGTTCTCCAGGGGCTTCTCGAAGTTGTCCCAGTGCACCGGCACGACTACCGGCGGCTTGCCGAGCGCTTCCAGCAGCCGAGGGACGTACTCGTGGGTGGTGGTCGCGGACGCCATGGCCACCATCGCGATGTCCGGCCGCATCCCGTCCACGTTGCGGGCGACGAAGTCGCTGGCGCCCATGAAGAACACCGACGGCCCGTTGCGGACGTTCAGCAGGTACGAGAGCGTGTCGCCCTCCGGCAGGTCACCGACCGTGGCGGGTTTGGGCGGCGGGCTCAGCCGCACGCCCGGGATGCCGATCGAGTAGCCGACGTTGCGGCTGTGCAGCGATCCGGCCACCTCGACGGTGTAGTCGCCGAAGTCGAGCACCTCGCCGCCCTTGACCGGGCCGAGCTGGCCGGACGGGATGCCGGAGGCCAGCCCGAGCTGGTAGGTGGTCATGGTCCCGAGCACCCGGGCCCCGGTGGTGGAGGCGATGTGCGGCACATCGTTGAAGTGGTCCCAGTGCGAGTGCGTCACGAGGATCGTCTCCGGGCGCCCGACGTTGGCGTCGACCGTCGCGGTGGCCACCGTCAGCGGGGTCGACAGGACCAGCCCGCCGTCGAACAGGCCGGTCCAGTAGCGGCTCAGGTACGGGTCGACCAGCACGGTGCGGGCGCCGATGTCGATCCGCCAGCCGGCGGTGCCGAACCAGCGGAACGTCGCGGCGCCGGCCCGCCAGTCTCGTGGTGCGGCCTGCGCCGGGCTCGTGAGACCGGCCGCCCCCGTGGCGGCCAGTCCGGTGGCGGCGGCCGCGGTGCGCAACAGGCCTCGTCGGTTGAGGTTTGTCATGGGGAGAGACCCAACCACCGGCGGTCGAGCGGCGTCCAAGACCAAGATCATTAACGACCGATAGGGATACGCGTATCGGAGCAGGTCAGGGTGGTCGGAGCCAATGCCTCGCGGTGCGGAAACTCAGCTCGCCCGCAGCGCTTCGACCGCTGTGCGGGCCGCCTCTCCCATCGCGAGGTCGACGTCGATCCGGCGGAAGTCGAGCTGGTGGGCGCGGGCGAAGATGGCCAGGGCGTAGCGCCCGCCGTCGGGGTACTCGACGACCCCGGCCTCCATGTGCAAACCGGGCAGGGTGCCGGTCTTGGCGGAGACCCGGACCCCGGGCGGGAAGCCCGAGGCGATCCGGGTCCAGAAGATCTGGCGGCCCATCAGCGCGCGGACCATGGCGGTCGCGGCGGGCGGCCCGGCCTCGTCGCGCCAGATCAGCTCGAGCAGCCGGGTGACCTCGCGGGGTGTGCTCGAGGTGGTCTTGTCCGGGTCGAACACCCGCATCGCTCGGACCCGGTCCGCGTCCAGGGTGGGGAAGATCGCGACGAACTCGTCGTCGCCGGCCGCGCCGACGTCGGCGTACATCGACTCCAGCAGTTCCCGCGGACCGCCGGTGATCCGCGTCGTCGTCAGGCCGAGCTCGGCCGTGAGCAGCGGGAGCACGTCCGGCCCGACCCGGCGCAGCAGCAGGTCGGCCGCCGTGTTGTCGGTGAACGCCATGGCGAAGTAGGCCAGGTCGCGCAGGGACAGCTCGGCGTCGTCGGCGCAGCCGGAGGTGCCCCAGCCGCCCAGCCGGTCTTCGGCCCGCACGACCACCCGCTCGGTCGGGTCGAGCTGGCCGGCCGCCGCCTGCCGGGCGAACTCCAGCACCAGCAGGATCTTGAAGATCGAGGCGAGCACCACCGGCTCGTCGGCGCGCACCGACAGCTCGGTGCCGCGGTCGACGTCGACGGCGTGGAGCTGCGCGTCGACCCCGACGGCGGCGAAGATTCCGGCGATCCGGTCCGTGTCCGACACGGGAACCGACGGTACCGGGCCGCCGCGACCGATATCCGAACGCATATCCTCGGCCGGATGGACCTCGCCCGGCACCTGCGGCAGTTCCTCGTCGTCGCCGAGGAGCTGCACTTCGGCCGGGCCGCTGACCGGCTCGGCATCGCCCAGCCGCCGCTGAGCCAGGCGATCCAGCGGCTCGAGCGGGAGCTGGCCGTCGAGCTGTTCGACCGTTCCCGGCGCCAGGTCGCGCTCACCGTGGCCGGCCGGCTGCTGTGCGCCGAGGCACCTGCCCTGCTGGCGGCCGAGGAGCGGATCCGGCTGGTCATGCGCAAGGCCGGCGACGGTGAGCTCGGCACGCTGCGGGCCGGCGTGCCGCCGGAGACGCCCGCGGTGACGCTGCAGGCGCTGCTGGCCGGGATGGCTTCGCGGGCGCCGGGGCTCGAGGTCGACCTGCACGAGCTGACCAGCGCCGAACAGCTCCGGATGCTCGCCGAGGGCCGGCTCGACGTCGGCCTGGTGCACCACCCGGTCGACCTGACCGACGGGCTGCGCGCCGGCCCGGTGGTCGCCGTCCGGCTCGGCGTGGTGCTCCCCCGCGCATCGTCGCTGGTCCGGCTGCGCGAGCTCGACCTGGCCGACCTGGTCGGGCACGACCTGGCGATCTTTCCTCGGGCCACGGCGCCCGAGTGGTACGAGGAGATCCTCGACACCTGCCGCCGGCACGGGTTCCGCCCACCCCGGGTGCGGCACGCCCACAACCCGGACTTCCTGCTCGGCCTGGTGCTCGGCCGGCAGTGCGTGGCGTTCGAGCCGGAGACCACCGCCCGGCGCGAGGCCCGGGTCGCCTGGCGCCCGATCGCCGGCGCGGTGCTGGAACGACGCACGTCGGCGGTCTGGCCGGACCGCTCGCCACACCCGGCGGCGCCCGCGTTCGGTGCGGTCGCCGCGGCCATCCTGGCTGGCCCGCAGGTGGTCCCGCAGCCGGTCGCCGGCACCGAGCGAGTGCAGCCCTGGTCGGTCGTCTACCCCTGAGTCACCTGCTGTCGGCCACGAGCCGGGCGGCCAGGCCGGCGAACACGGTCGCGGAGGCCCGCTCCATCCACCGGCGGATGCCCGGGCGGGCGGTGATCTTCTCGGACAGGGTGCCGGAGAGCAGGCCGGCGGTGCCGTCCACGGCCAGGCCGATCACGATGAAGACCAGTCCGAGCAGCAGGAGCTGGGCGGTCACCGGCCAGGTGCCCGGCCCGGTGCCGACGAACTGCGGCACGAACGCGATGTAGAACAGGATGACCTTCGGGTTGGCCAGGTTGGTCAGGGTCGCCATCAGGTAGGTGCGACGCAGCGACCGCCGGGGTACCTCATTTTGCTGGATCTCGGCGCGGCTGCTCCGCCACGTCGCCACCGCCAGGTAGAGCAGGAACAGCGCACCGGCGATCCGCACCGCGGTCAGGGCCTGCGGTGCGGCGCTGATCAGGGCGCCGAGCCCGAACGCGGCGGCTACGGTGTGCGCGGCCAGCCCGGTCGACATGCCGAGCGCGGCGAGCACACCGGCCCGCCGACCGCCGGCGGCGCCGTTGGCGACCACGAACAGCAGGTCCGGACCGGGTGCGAGCGACAGCAGCGTGCAGGCGGCGACGAAGGCGAGGACGAGATGGATATCCACTATGGACCCCCTAGGAACGGTGCGATGAAACCGTGGCCGAAACAGTTGAACCCGGCGGCCGCGGCGCGGACGTGCGGATCGGCGTCGCGCAGCGCGTGCTGGGTCGCCGCCAGCGCGACCGCCGGCGGCGCGCCGGCCGCCAGGCGCTCGTGGTAGCCAACCATCACCGGCTCGGTCGCCAGGTCCGGGATCGGCAGCACGGGCGCGACGAGCTGCGCGGTGCCCCGGGCGGCGAGCGTCGCGCTCAGCCCGAGCAGCTCGTCACCCGCGTAGACGGCGGCCCGGCCGCTGTCGCAGGCGGCCAGGCTGACGGTGTGCGGCGTGCTTTCCAGGCGTTCCAGGTCGTGCACCAGCAGCGGGCCGTCGGCGAGCAACAGGTCGGAGAAGAGCGGGTTGCCGGTGGACAGCCGGCCGTGCGCGGCCAGGTGCAGCACGCCGACCCGCCCCAGCATCCCGAGCACCTGGTCGACGGGCGCGTCGAGCAGCGGCACGACACCGTGGATGGCAGCCACCCGCCGCGCCTCTGACCGCGCACCCGGCAGCCTCGGCCCGGCAACCACCGCCACCTCCTCGCGGACCCGGCCGGGACCACCTTCACTCGCGCGGGCGCGGTCGGGATCGCCGGCCGCTGCCCCTTCTGCGCCGGCGCGGTCCTGACCAGCCGCCCGCTCCGCGCGGACGCGGTCGGAATCGCCGGCCGCCGCCCCTTCCGCGCCGGCACGGCCCTGACCAGCCGCCCCCTCCGCGCGGGAACGTTCTGGGCCGGTGGCCGCTGCCGCCCACCAAAGGGTCGCTGACGGGGAGACGGCGATCGGGCGGCCCGCGCAGGACGGGAGGATCGACCACGGCACGCTGTGCAGGGCCCCGGTCGGTGAGATCACCAGTGGACCGTCCGGCAGCCCGCGCAGGAGCTCGGCGTCGAGCCGGGCGGCGGCGCCGGACAGCAGTGCCTCGGCGGCGGCCCGGCGCGCGTCGCCGGGTCGGGCCAGCCGGTGCAGCGCGAAGGGCAGCCGGCGGACGAGGTCGGCCAACGGTGCGACCGGGCCGAGCGGCCGCGCGTCGAGCCGGCCGCCGGCCAGGCTCAGGCGGTGCAGCACGCCGTCGGACTCGACGAACTCGACCAGGACGCGGTCACCCAACGCGGCCGCCAGCGTGCCGACCGGCACCGGTGTCCACGAAGGCTGGTCGCCGGTGGCGCGGTGGGTCCGGACGTGGTCGCGGATCCGGCGTTCCAGCGCGACTTGTCGCGGCACCAGGCGGGCGGTCTCCGTCGCACCGGCGTCGGCGAGCTCGAACGCGACACCGCGGAGCTGGGCGAGCAGGTCGGCCAGCAGCGGATCCGCGGGTGGTCGGGCCGGCCGGTGACCGAGGCGGCTCGCCCGGCCCCGCTCGGCCCACTCCAGCAGCCGCTGCGGTCGGCCGTCGCGCAGCGCCAGCCGGATGCCCAGCGCGGTCAGTTCGCGTCGGTGGGCGGCCGAGTGCACCCGCAGGTCGGCTGCGCCGAGCGAGGCGCCATGGTCGTCGAGGATGCGCAGCCCGGCGCGGATGGCGGTGACCGCGCGGGCCGGGTCGGTGTGCTGGCGGCGCAGCGCCTCCGCGTACCAGCCTCGCGCCCGGATCGCGGCCGGCACCCGGCGGCGGGCCCACCGGGCGGCGGCGGCCAGATGCGCGTCGGCCGTCCGGGGCCGCAGGGCGGCCGCGACCAGGTGTGCCTCCACCGTCGCGGCCGGCCAGCCGGCGTCCGTGAGCGTGGCGACCAGGTCGTCGGCGCCGCGGGCCGGCCGCTCGCCGCCGGCGCGCAGGCCCGCCTGGAGCAGGGCGAGCCGGGCCAGGGCGGCCCACTCCACCCGGTGCTGTGCGGCGAACTCCCGGGTCGCCCGCCGGGCGTTCTCGGCGGCCGCCCGCCAGTCGCCGGCCGCCGCCGCGGCCTGGGCCAGCAGCAGCCGCGCCTCCGGCACCTTGAGGCGGTGTCCCTCGCGGCGCATCATCGTCGCGGCGCGCTCGGCCGCCTGCCGTGCCTCGGTCGCCAGCCCCGCGGCGAGCAGCAGCACGCCGCGGTCGTAGACCGCCATCGCCACGTGGCCGCCGTTGGCGGCGATCAGGGCCTCGGCCCGGTCGATGTGGGCCAGTGCGGCCGGCACGTCGCCCCGCAGTGCCTCCGCGACGCCGAGGTTCTCGACGATGATGCCGACGGCGAGCGGGCGCCCGAGCCGGGCCGAGATCGCCTCGGCGGCGCGCAGGTCCGCGACGGCGGCGGCGAACGCGTACCGGTGGGTGTGCAGCACGCCCCGGTTCGTGAGCAGGCGGGACACGGCGATCTCGTCGCCGGCGGCACGCAGCCCGGGCAGCGCCGCCTGGAAGTCGGCGAGGGCCTCGTCGTGCCGGCCGATCTCGGTCAGGATCACCGCCCGTTGGGCCCGCGCCCGGTCGGCGGCGACCCCGTCCAGGGTGCGCAGGGCGGCCTCGACCTCGGCCAGCGCCTGGCGTGGGCGGCCGCGCATCACCAGCGCGTACGCCAGCTTGCCCCTGGCCTCGCCGGTCACCGTGGTCAGGCCGGCCCGCCGGCCGTGCGTGATGGCCGAGCGCAGGTGGCGGATGGCGTCGTCCATCTCGCCGGTCTGGAGGAGCGCGTGGCCCCAGGCCCGCTGGGTGATCGCGGCGGCGGCCACGTCGCCGGAGCGGCGTGCGGCGACCAGCGCCCGCGCGGCCAGCGGCGGCACCCTGCCTGGATGGGTGTCGGCGAGCAGCGCGACCGCGTCCGCCTCAGCCCGCGCGTCCACGCCCTCATCCTCGCGGGGGACGGCGCCCGTACTCCAGAAAAATTAGCCGAGGGTGTATCAAGCGCGACCGATAGTGTGTCCGTGGGTCGACCGCGTCGTCCGTCTGTTCCGCTGGAGGAACCCCGTGACCGACATTTTGCCGCCCTCCGACGACTACACCGCCGGCGACCTCGTCGTCGACCATCCCCATCGTGAGCTGGTCAAGAACCGCATCAGGGACATCCGGCCCTTGCTGGACGTCACCGAGGTGGCGCACAGCGAAGCGCTCGGTCTGACCCGCCTCCACCTCGAAGGGGTCTCCGCGTTCGGCGCGAGCAAGGGCCTCGCGGAGGACGACGCCGCCGCCATCGAGCTGGTGATCGACGAGTTGCGACGCGGGTTCGCGGCCGACTTCGGCGGGTGGGTGCCCGAGATGGCGCCCGACCCGACGATGACCGCCATCGTGGGCTACCCGCACACCAAGCCGATGTTCTTCACCACCGACCTCACACCGGCGCCCGCCAGCCTCGCACCCATCGCCGACAGCACGCTCGGCGCGGGTGTGCGGGTGGCCGTGCTCGACACGGGGCTCGTACTCCACCCCGCGCTCAAGGGTCACGCGTCCGAGGCGCACGACTGCTCGGACGAGAACAACGACGACAACAAGGACGACGACAAGGACCCGGTGATGGCCTGGGCGGGCCACGCCACCTTCGTCGCTGGGTTGATCGCCCAGCAGGCGCCCGGGTGCGAGATCGTGGTGCACCGCGCGCTCAAGTCAAACGGCCGGGCCACCAACTGGGACACCGCCGTCGCGCTGGCCGAGCTAGCCGACGACAAAGAGGGCTATGCCGTGGTCAACCTGTCGCTGGGCTGCCGGCTCGGCGGTCCCGACGGGCCGCTGGCGTTGCGCCGGGCGGTCGCCCGGCACGGCCGGCACACGCTGCTGGTCGCCGCGGCGGGCAACCACGGTGCCAGCGCGATGCCCACGACGCCGGTCTGGCCCGCGGCGTTCCCCGGCGTGACCGCGGTCGGCGCCTATGCTCTCGACGACGGGCACCAGGAGCTCTCCCAGATCACCCCGCTCCTGCCGTGGGTCGACTGTGTCGCGCACGGCTCCGGCGTCACGTCCACCTATCTGAGCGACGTCACGCTCACGATCGACAACCAGCCCTTGGCCTTCACCGGGTACGCGACCTGGAGCGGCACCTCGTTCGCCGCCGCGAACGTCAGCGGTGCGGTGGCCGCGGCTTTGCGGCCCGGCGAGCGACCCGCCAAGACGCTCGAGCGACTGCTGGGTGATTCCGGCTCCGGTGTCAGCCGGTTCTCGCTGCCGGCGGCGGGCCATGCGGGATGACCCGTCCGTCGTCGACCTGGTAGAGCGGGCCCGGCACGGTGACGCGCGGGCCTGGGACGCGTTGGTGGACCGCTACGCGCCGCTGGTGTGGGCGATCTGCCGGCGGTTCGGGCTCGGCGGTGCCGACGCCGAGGACGTGGCCGCGAGCGTGTGGCTGCGCCTGGTCGAGCGCCTAGACACGATCCGCGAGCCGGCCGCCCTGCCCGGCTGGCTCGCGACGACGGTCCGCCGTGAGTGCCTGACCGCGTTGCGAGGGCGGCGACACCAAGTGCTGGTCGGCGACGAGTCCAATCTGGACAGTGTTGACGAACCGGCCTTTGAGGAGCTGCTGCTGACCCAGGAGCGGCACATCGCGCTGCGGGCCGCGTTCGACAACTTGCCCGAGCACTGCCGGCATCTGCTGACGTTGCTCTTCGACGACCCGCCGGCACCGTACGCTCAGATCAGCAGCCGCACCGGCACCCCCGTCGGCGCGATCGGGCCGACCCGCCGGCGCTGCCTCGACCGGCTGCGGCGCGACCCCACGCTGGCCGCGGTCGTGGGGGTGGAGCAGTCATGACCGACGCTGAGATCGTCGCCGCCCTGGCCGAGGCCCGAAAGGCGGCCGCCGAGGTGCCCGAGCGGATCCGGGAGATCGGGCGGTCCGCGTACGCCTGGCGGACCGTCGACGCGGAGCTCGCCGCCCTCTCCGCCGACACCGACACGCCCATCGGCACCAGGGCCGAACCGGCCGCGGTGCGGGCACTGACCTTCGCCGCCCGCGACCTGACCATCGAGGTCGAGATCACCGACGACGCCCTGCACGGTCAGGTGGTGCCACCGACGCCTGGCGAGATCGAGCTGCGCGACCGCACGGGGGTGGTCGCGGTCGCGCAGGTCGACGAGCTCGGCTGGTTCGTGCTCGGCCCGGTCCCCCGAGGCATGTTCCGGCTGCACCTGCGGGCCGGAGACGCCGTCGTGGTCACCGAGTGGATCACTATCTAGCTCTCGACGTCTCTACACAGGACATCGTCGATCGTCTCCCGGCGTACGACGACCCGGGCGACGCCGTCCCGCACGGCGATCAGGGGTGGGCGGCCGACCAAGTTGTAGTTGGACGCCAGCGGCAGGTGGTAGGCGCCGGCGCCGGGCGCGGCCAGCAGGTCGCCGGGGCGCAGGTCGGCCGGGAGCGGCACCGAGCGGGCGAGCACGTCGCCGGCCTCGTCATGGCGGCCGACGATCGTGCTCGACACCGCGGGACCGGTGCCGGCCCGGCCGAGCAGGACGGCCGTGTAGCGGGCGCCGTAGAGGGCGGGCCGGGGGTTGTCGCTCAGCCCTCCGTCGATGGCGACCAACTGGCAGCCCTCCGGCTCGCGGCGAACCGCCACGACCCGGTACAGGGCCACCCCGGCGCGGGCGACGACCGCCCGACCCGGTGTCACCACCAGCTCCGGTTCCGGCACACCCTGGCGTTCGCAGGCCAGGCCCAGGACCGCCCGGGCCCGGCCTGCGAACGCGGCGACGGCGAAGGGGGAGTCGCCGTCCACGGCGGGCGCCGCGTGGCCCCCGCCGATGTTGAGCTCCCGGACCACGATTCCCTTGGTACGGGCGAGATGTCCGGCCACCGCGACCAGGCGCTGGATCGCCCGCTCGTAGCCGCCGAACCGGCTGATCTGCGAGCCGACGTAACAGTCGAGGCCGTACAACTCCAGCTTGGGTTGGGCGACGATCCGCCGCACCAGGTCGTCGAAGGCCTCGCTCGGCGCGGCCACCCCGAACCGGTCGGCGTCGCTGGCCGCGGGAATCCCGGCGACACCGTCGAACAGGTCGTCGTGCGGCGGCAGCACCCGGATCAGGACCTTCTGCCTGCGGGTCGCGAGCGCGGCAAGCCGGGTCACTTCGGAGGCCGACTCGATGACCACCCGGCCGACGCCGTAGTCCAGGGCCGCCTGCAGGTCGGCCGGCGTCTTGGCGTCGCCGTGCAACACGATCCGCTCGGCCGGGAAACCGACCGCCGCGGCGACCGAGAGCTGGCCCTCGGAGTAGACGGACAGCCCCAGCCCCTCCTCCATCACCCAGCGCAGCACGGCCCGGCTGGTCAGCGCCTTGGCCGCGTACACCACGTTGCCGTTGCCGAAGGCCGCTCCGTACTCCCGGCAGTGGTCCCGGACCTCTCCCTCATCGATGACGTACGCCGGTGTGCCGTACTGCTCCGCCAGCGCGGCGAGGTCGACGCCGCCGATGCTGATCGCGCCGTGCCCGGTGTGCCGGGTCGACGACGGCCAGATCTCAGTGCACAGCCGCTGCGGTGGCAGCGACGTGCGCAGTGACGGGATGAGATCCGAGAGGCTCATGCCAGCTCCTTGTTTTGTGCGGGCCGAACGGCCGCAGCACGAGGTGGGTCGAGGTGCGCCCGGCCCCGGCGTGATGCCGGAGCCCACGGACCAGGCCGTCGAGGGCCGCCATGTCCCGGCACCGCACCCGGACGACGGCATCACTGTCGGCGGCGACCCACCAGGCATCGACCACCTCCGGCCGACTCGCCAGGTGGGCCTCCAGGCAGGGCGCGTCCTGGGTGTGGTTGAGCCACACCAGAACCACCGCTTCGACCTCTCCGCTCATGCCATTGATCGTGCGGCGCCCTCGACGCGCATGAAAAGGACCTTGACGCGGTCGCTACGCGGTGGGCCCCGCTCCTGACTGATCCTTGACGCGATCTTCGCAAGCACTATGATCCGGTGCTGAAACGGACCGCGCACCGTGGGGAGTCAGGCAGATGACCGACGAGGAACAGGTGTCCACGATCGACACCAGCGTGCCGCACAGCGCGCGGGTCTGGAACTACTGGCTGGGCGGCAAGGACAACTTCGCCGTCGACCGTGAGGCGGGTGACCGGGTCCGCGCGGTCTTCCCCGCGATCGTCGACAACGCGCGGGCTCAGCGCGCGTTCCTGGGGCGGGCCGTCCGGCACCTGACGGCCGAGCACGGCATCCGGCAGTTCATCGACCTGGGCACGGGCCTGCCGACGGCCGACAACACCCACGAGATCGCGCAGGCTGTGGCGCCTGAGTCACGTGTGGTCTACGTCGACAACGACCCGCTCGTGCTGGTGCACGCCCGCGCGCTGCTGACCAGCAGCCCGGAGGGCGTCACCGACTACATCGAGGCGGACGTCCGTGACCCGGAGCTCATCCTGCGCGAGGCGGGCCAGGTCCTCGACCTGACCCAACCGGTCGCGGTCATCATGCTCGGCATCCTCGGCAACATCCCGGACTACGCGGACACGCTCAAGGTCGTGGCCCGGTTCGTCGAGGCGGTGCCGTCGGGCAGCTACATCGTGATCAACGACGGCACGGACGCGAGCGACGAGATCACCGAGGGAGCGAAGGTCTCCCACGGGTACGTGTTACGCAAGCCGGAAGAGATCGCCCGCTACTTCGAGGGCCTGGAACTCGAAGACCCGGGCCTGGTCGCCACGACCCGCTGGCGCAACGAGGCCGACGAGTCAGCCGAGCTCGACGGCATGGGCGGCGTGGCGCGCAAGCCTTAGCGCCGCGCACGACCACGCCCTTAGAACGCGACGCCGATCTTGGCCGCGATCCGCCGGCCAGCCGCCTCCAGGTCGTCGATCAGGTTCAGCATCTCGTCCGCGCTCATCGTGCGGCGGCCGGCGGTGCGGTTGCCGGCCGTCTCGAGGAGCCGTTGCACTTCGTCGATCTCGCCGAGTGCGCGTTGTGCCGCAGCGGCGCGACTCGTTCCGGATTGGGCCTGTCGCAAAGCTTCCTCGAGAATGGCCATGACCCGGCTTGCCGTCGTGTCGAACAACTGCTGGAACTTCTCGCTCGCCTGTTGCTGCATGGCGACAGCGGCGGACTTCGCCAAGATGCGCTCGGCCGCTGCCCCGCTCGGGGCGCCGCCGCCGTTCGTGTCGGTGTCAGTGTCGGTGTTGCCGAAAACCGCGAGGTTCGCCGCCGTGTACCCGTCGTCAGCCGCCGTGTCCGCCGCGGACGCGAACATCAGCACCGAGCTCATGGCATCCTGCACACAGGCGAAGAACACAAAGGGTGCGGGACCATTCGCCTGGCTGGCCCGGCCGAGGGCGGCTGTGGCGTCCTGCACGGACCGCAGCGCCAAATCGCGGTATCCGCTGCCGACGCGTCCCGCTTCGCCTGACACCTTGAACGCGGACTCCACCGTATTGACGATGTGTGCCAGGAAATCCGAGAACTCCCCGGCCGAGGTGCGCCCGGCCGCGATGTGCTGCCTGAATCGTTCATCCATCTCCGGATGGCGATATGCCAGTGGCAGATCGGCGCTGGCGGCGCAGTCGCTCAATCGCAGGAAAGCCCAACCGGGTGGCGGCGGCCCCCACCGCGGATCGGGCCGCCAATCCGGCGCGGGTGTCCACTGTGCCGGCGCCTCGGGCCAGTTGGGTGGCGCGGTCCAGCGGAGACCCGTGGAAACGTAGAGATGTGGAGTCGGCGGTCCGACGTGCGACATCACCGGACTCTATCCATCGGTAAACGGATCTTCGATCCACGAACCTGCCTGACATCGCACCCGAACGGGTGGTCCACTTCGGAATAAGAAGCTCAATTGGCGCGCCGCACGTCGGCGCGGCAATCAGCTGGTCAGCCTCGTGGCACTGCCGCGCGCATCATTCGCCGTCAGCTCGCCCGGAGACACGAGGCACGACGAGGCCTGTCTCATAGGCGGCCACCACCGCCTGGGTGCGGTCGCGGAGGGCCAGTTTCGTCAGCATGCGGCTGACGTGGGTCTTGACCGTTTCCTCCGTGACCACCAGGCGGGCGGCGATCTCCGGATTGGACAGTCCCTCGGCGACCAGGCGCAGCACCTGGGTCTCGCGCGGTGTGAGCGCCGACAGCGCCACCGGACGCGTGGACGACGGGCGGTGCTGGCGGGCGAACTCGCCGATCAGTCGCCGGGTCACCGTCGGCGCCAGCAGGGCCTCGCCCGCCGCGATCACGCGTACCGCGTCGAACAGGCTCTCCGCTCGGACGTCCTTGAGCAGGAAGCCGCTGGCGCCCGCGCGGATCGCGTCGTAGACGTACTCGTCCAGGTCGAAGGTCGTCAGGATCAGCACCCGGGGGTGGGCCGCCGTCGCGGTCAGCAGGCGGGTCGCCTCGATGCCGTCCATGCCGGGCATTCGCACGTCCATCAGGACCACGTCCGGGGAAGACGACGCGCACACCCGGACCGCCGCAGCGCCGTCGGCCGCCGTGCCGACCACCTCGATGTCGGGTTGGGTGGCCAGCAGGCCGGCGAAGCCGCCGCGGACCACCTCGTGGTCGTCGGCCACCACCACGCGAATCATGTGTTCTCCTCGGTCGGCACGGGCAGGGTGGCCTCGACGACGAAGCCGCCGGCGGGGCCCGAGACTCCGGTGCGGAGCCGGCCGCCGACCGCTACCGCGCGTTCCCGCATGCCGCTGAGGCCATGGCCACCAGAAAGGGGGGCCACGGCTCCTGGGCCGTTGTCGCGGATCCGCAGCACCAACCCATCGGCGCGATAGCTGATCTCGACGTCGACCGCGGCGCCGGGTGCGTGCCGGCGGGCGTTGGTCAGCGCCTCCTGGACGATCCGGTACGCGGCGAGCTCGACACCAGGGTCCAACCGGACGGGTGGCCCCCGCAGGATCAGCCGGGTGCCGGCACCGGACGCGTCCCGTGCCTCGTCGAGCAACGCCGTCAGTTCGCGCAACCCCGGCTGCGGCTGGCGTTCCGGCTCGGCCGGTGCGTCCGAGCGCAGCACGCCCAGCAGCCGCCGCATCTCGGTCAGCGCTGCGCGGGCCGTGCCTCCGATCGCCGCGAACCGCTCCGCGCCCGCCAGCGGCAGCCCGGGCGTGGTCAGCCGCGCGTTCTCCGCCTGCACGGAGATCATCGAAATGTGGTGCGCGACCACGTCGTGCAGTTCACGGGCGATCCTGGCCCGCTCGCCGCGCGCGGTGTGCTCGACCAGTGTCCCGGCGAACGCGTCCTGGGCGGCCAGGTGCGCCGCGTCGGCCCGGCTGACCCGGCGGGCCACTCCGGCCAGGGCGCACATCGGCACGAGCGCGGCCAGCACCACACCGACCGGGGTGAAGATGGCCAGCACCAGGTACGGCAGACCGAGCGGGACCGCCGCGGCGACGAGGCCGCGGCGACCGACGAGATAGGCGGCGACGAGCTGGGCCAGCCAACCGGCCACCGTGAAGAGCCCGAAACCGGCCAGCGACACCACCGACGCGGCGGTGACCAGCAGTGCGGCGGCCGTCGCGTTGCGCAGCGCGAGCGGCGCGGTCGAGGCAACCGCCAACGCGGCCAGCAGCACCAGGAACGGTCCTGCCACGTCCGTCGGCGCGAACCGCACCAACGCTTCGACGGCGGCGGCCACCGCCAGCGCGGCGACGGCCGCCCGAGGGGTCGCGGGCCGGTTCACGCTGCCATTCTCGCCTTAGCCACGACCGGGGTCGTCCCTCGCGTCAGGGACTCCGAAGATGGCTCCCACGCGGGACGACCCGGGGCGCTCCGGTTCGTAGCGTGACGTGTCATGGAAGCCACCATCGAGGTCAACGACCTGCGCAAGGCGTACGGGTCGACCGTCGCGCTGGACGGGATGACGTTCACCGTCGCACCGGGGCGGGTCACCGCTTTCGTCGGGCCCAACGGGGCCGGCAAGTCCACCACCATGCGCGTCGTGCTCGGTCTCGACCGGGTCGACGCGGGCACCGCGCTGGTCGGGGGCCGCCCGTACCGCAGCCTGCGCACGCCGCTGCGGCACGTCGGCGCGCTGCTGGACGCGTCCGCTCTGCACCCCGCCCGCAGCGGGCGCGATCACCTGTTGTGGCAGGCGCACTCGCAGGGGCTGCGCGGTCAGCGCGTCGACGAGGTGCTCAAACTGACCGGATTGGCCGACGTGGGCCGGCGCCGGGCGGGCGGCTACTCGCTCGGCATGCGGCAGCGTCTCGGCGTAGCCGGTGCGCTGCTCGGTGACCCGCCGGTGCTGATGCTCGACGAGCCGTTCAACGGGCTCGACCCCGAGGGAATCCGGTGGATGCGCGGCTTCCTGCGCGCGCTGGCGGCCGAGGGCCGGGCCGTGCTGGTCTCCAGCCATCTGATGAGCGAGCTACAGGACACCGCCGGGCACCTGGTGGTCGTGGGCCGGGGCAAGGTGGTCGCCGACACCAGCGTCGCGGACCTGATCGCCGCCGCCTCCAGTGACCGGGTCACGTTGCGTACGGTCGCCCGGACCGAGGCGATGACCGCGCTGGCCCGGGTCGGTGCCACGGTCGCGGTGACCGAGCGCGACACCCTGACCGTCGACGGGCTGCCGGCCGATCGCGTCGTGACCGTGCTCAGCGAGGCCGGTGTCCCGTTCTCGGAGATCGCCGCTCATCGGGCGACGCTCGAGGAGGCGTACATGGAGCTGACCAAGGACGCGGTCGAGTTCCGGGCGACGGAGGTGGCCCGATGATCGGGTTGATCCGGGCCGAGCTGACCAAGTTCCGCTCTGTCCGCGGCTGGCTGATCGGGTGTGGCATCGCCGCCGTGCTGATGGTGCTCCTCGCCGTCGTGGCGGCCGCCGGCACCGACGCTCGCGTCGGCGGGCCGGGCGCGCGTGGCGCGCTTCCGCGCGCGTCGGACGGCACGCCGGTCCTCGACGGCTTCACGTTCCTCCAGCAGCCGCTGGACGGCGACGGGACGCTCACGGTGCGAGTGCCCTCGCTGACCGGCGTCGCGCTGCGGCCGCCGACGCCCGGTGACTCGGTGCCGGACGAACAGGAGCAGGCGACCCCCGAGCCATGGGCCAAGGCCGGCCTGATCATCAAGGCCGGCACCACGTCGGGCTCGGCCTACACGGCGGTGATGGTGACCGGATCCCATGGCGTACGGATGCAGCACGACTTCATCCACGACCTCGCCGGTCCCACCGACGCACGCTGGCTGCGGCTGGTCCGCAGCGGCGGGACGGTCACCGCGTACGCGTCGAGCGACGGCGCCGCCTGGACGACGGTGGGCAGCGCGCCGCTCGCCACCGGTGCGATGAGCGCCGGGATCTTCGTCGCCACACCACCGCACCAGGAGTACGAGCAGTTCCTCGGCGGCACCAGCGTCATCGGCGGTGGGGCGATCGCGACGGGCACCTTCGACAACCTGACCGCGGCCGGCATCGGCGCGGGCGGCGACTGGAACCTGGTGAGCGTCGGCGCCGACGACTCGCCGAACCGCCCGGAGAGCACCTCCACCCGCAACGGCGACACGTTCGTCCTGCGCGGCGGGGGCGACATCGCGCCGGTCGACGGCGGCACCGGCCCGAAACTGGAGCAGTTGCTCAGCGGCGGCTTCATGGCGCTGACCGTGCTGGCCGTGCTCGGCGTCCTGTTCGTCACCACCGAGTTCCGGCGCGGGATGGTCCGCACCACGTTCGCCGCGACGCCGTCCCGGGTCCGGGTGCTCGCCGCGAAGTCGGTCGTGCTCGGCGCGGTCACGTTCGCCGTCGGCCTGGTCGCGTCGACCGCCGCGCTGCTGGTCGGCACCGCGATCCGGGGCTCCAACCACTATCCGGCCGACGCGCTGACTCAGGTGCGGATCGTAGTCGGCACCGCGGCGCTGATCGCGGTCGCGACGGTGCTGGCGTTGGCGATCGGCACGATCCTGCGGCGCGGTGCGGGTGCGGTGGCCGCGGTCGTCGTGCTCATCACGCTGCCCTACATCCTCTCGGCGGCGGCGGTGCTGCCCGCCGCCACCGCGGACTGGGTGCTGCGGATAACGCCGGCGGCGGCGTTCGCGGTCCAGCAGACAGTTCCCGAGTGGCCGCAGGTGGACCAGGCGTACACGCCGGCGTTCGGCTTCTTCCCGCTCCCGGCCTGGGGTGGCTTCGCGGTGCTCTGCGGCTGGACCGCGGTGGCGCTGGTGATCGCCGCAGCCCTGCTGCGCCGGAGGGACGCGTGAGCGAGCGAAGCGAGCGCAGGCAACTCAGCGCCTGGCGGTCCTGCCGGGCCGACCGAAGGGAGGTCCGCGCATGACCGCGGCGTTGTACGCGGAGTGGACGAAGCTGCGTACCGTCGCCGGCCCGTTCTGGCTCGTCGCCCTGGCGGCGGTGCTGACCACGGCGCTGAGCGCGGCGGCGGCCGGCGCGGTGACCTGCGCGGGAGCCGGCTGCGGGGTGGACGCGCCGATGGTCGCACTGACCGGGGTGCAGCTCGGCCAGGCGGTCGTGGCGGTGCTCGCGGTCATGGTGGTCGGCGACGAGTACCGGACCGGGATGATCCGCACGACGCTGGCCGCGACGCCGTCCCGGGCGGTCCTGCTGGGTGCCAAGAGCGTGGTGGTCGCCGGCGCGACGCTCGCCGCGGCGGTGCCCGGCGTGCTCGGCGCCTGGCTGGCCGGGCGGCTGATCATGCCGGGGCGGGGTTTCACGGCGGCGCACGGCTACGCGCCGCTGTCGCTGACCGACGGCGGGACGCTGCGGGCGTTCGCCGGCGCAGCGCTCTACCTGACGCTGGTCGCGCTGCTCAGCCTCGGCATCGCGGCGGCGGTGCGCGACGCCCCGACGGGGGTCGGCGTCGTGCTCGGCGTGCTCTACCTGGCACCGATCCTCGTCGCGGTGGTCTCCGATCCGGACTGGGAGCGCCGGCTGCGGCAGATCATGCCGAGCGACGCCGGCTCGGCCATCCTGCACACGATCGACCTGCCGGCCCTGCCGATCGGACCGTGGCCGGGCCTCGGTGTGCTGGCCCTGTGGTCGGCGGGCGCGCTGCTGCTCGGCGGCCTGCTACTGCGGCTTCGCGACGCGTAACCGGCGGATGCGGTGGAGGAGGCCGGCGCCGAGCGCGAGCAGCGCGGCGCCGGCCACCGCCAGCGGTGTGTTGGGTGAGTCGCCCGTCGTGGCAAGCTCCGGCGGATCGACCGGCGGGCCGCCCGGGCCGACCTGGAGGCCGCGCAGGGGCGTCGTCTCGGCGTGGCCGTCGGCGTCGGTGCCGGCGGCGTTGAGCGTCCACGCACCCGGACGCAGGCCGGTCAGCTCGCACGACCAGGTGCCGCCGGCGCCGACCGGTGCGTCGCAGGACGCCACGTCGATCTCCGGGCCGCTGCCGGTGGCGCCGGTGACCACGACGGTCGTGCCGGGCCGCGCGTCACCGCCGGACACCGCCAAAGTCGGCCCGGACGGAGTCGCGGTGGTGATCTCGACGGCGCTCGCGGCGGCGCCGGTCAGGGCGAGCGTGAGCGCGGCGGAACCGATGCCGATCGCCGTACGCAGCAGGATCATGTCGTGGGCTCCCCTCCAGGGAAAAGCAGGGCGGCGTGGACGACGAGGCGCCGCGCGTCGGACCATTTCGGCTCGCAGGTGGTCAGCGTGAGGACCGCTGACGTGGCGGTGGCGCGGGGTTCGCCCGGCACCGGCGCGAGGACCTCGACGGCGGTCGGTGCGACGACCCGCGACCCGGTGACGGTGTACGTGAAGGTGCGCGGCCCGTATTCGACGACCACCTCGTCACCCCGTGCGAGCCGGTCCAGGTCCCAGAACAGCCCCCGCACGCGGTGTCCGGCGACGGCGAAGTTGCCGACCTGGCCCGGCGGTGCTGTCTGCGGGTAGTGGCCGGGCGCGTCCGCGATCGACGCCGCGTCGACACCTTCCACGACCGTCCACCGCGCGCCCAGGCGCGGGATGCCGAGCGTGGCGATCGGGGTGCCGGGCCCCGGCCGCGCGGACGGAGAGGCGGTGTCGCGCTGCGCGGGTGCGACGGCCGGGCCCAACCACGCCGGGACGACGGCCGCCGCGAGCAGGACGAGACCCGCGCCCAGCGAGGCCCTGCCTGTCCACCGGCCGGCGCTCACACAATGGACGATAGGCAGGAAACGGCGCGAATCTGGCCAGAACGGTAATTCAGCCGAGCCCGATCGCCTGATCCGCGGTGACCGGGGCGAGCGCCTTCCAGGCGGCGGTGTCGAGGACCCGGGTTCGCTCGGCGAGGCGGCCCAGGGCCGCGAGGGCCGCGTCGCCCGGCTCGCCGCCGCTGTAACCGACGAAGGCCACCAACCCCGGCGCCGGCTCCCACGCGAGCGTCGCGCTGCCGCCCGCGACGCCCGACAGCACGGCCGGTTGCCCGTCGACCGTGCCCCCGTCTCGGGTGGCTTCGGTGTAGAGCTGGTCCTCGAACCATCCGCCGCTGGTCACACCGGTGTAGACCAGCGCGCCCAGGGTGTCCTGCTCGCCGACGTCCGCGCCGCCGTAGCGGAGCTCGTGCAGGGACGGTGCCCGGTAGGGCCCGCTGGCCACCACCGTGAACCCGGCGGGCGCGTCCACGACCGGACGGCCGTCGACCACGCGGGTGAGCGCGGCGAGCTTGACCAGCTCGGCGTCGCTCAGGTCGCCCCGGACGCGGGCGTGCTTGCGGGCGACCGGCCACGTGACCACGCCGCTCGCCGCTCGCGCCCCGACGCCGCCCACCGCGACAGCGCGGCCCGACCGCAGCGGTGCGGCGGGGAAGGTCACCACCGCGCTCTGGCGGCCGAGCGAGCCACCGGGTCCGCGCACGACGACCGCCCACGGCCCGTCGATTGCCGTGCGGTCACAGCGGTCGAGGCCGGACCCGGCGCTGGTGGCCTGGTCGATGCGCAGCCCCGCGACCGAGACGCGGGGCGCCGGGCGCTGTCCCCAGCCGACGGCGAGGCAGGGCGGGCCGGGATGCTCAGGCGCGCTCGGCGCCGACGTCACGGTCGGGCTCGCGGCAGGAGTCGCGCTCGGGCTCGCGGCGGACGTCGTCGGTGGCGGTCCCGGCCCGTCGCGGAAAGCCAGCACGGTCACCGCGCCCAGGGCGACGGCGACCAGGACGGCCACCACGACCCAGCGCGTCGGCCGCCGGGGCCGGTCGTCCGGACGACCGAAGCTGATGACGTCTGGCACGCCGTCCATTGTCGGCGCTACTCGCCTCCGTCACCACAGCCGTCGTCGCCGCACCCGCCGTCGGCGTCGCCACTGCCACCGCCGGCCGCCACCGGCCAGGGCCGCTGGTGCCTGGGAACGGGGTCGAGGAGGCGCCGCGCGAACTCCTTGTCGATCGCGCGCAGCGCGGTCGCGCCGTAAAGCGCGACCGCCAGCCCCGCGGACGCCGGGGTCACGCCCGTCCACGACGCCTGGCGCCACGGATGCAGGTCCGGGCGGGCGGTGCGCACCGAACGGACCACGACCTCGCCGGCGAAGTCGCGCCGGGTCGGCCGGACCAGCAGCGCGTACGCGGGCACCAGCGCGACGAACGCCCACCACGGTGCGGCAGCGGACGCGAGACCGGCCGCCACCGCCGCGACCGCGAGCGTCGCGAGCCCGTGCGCCGGGACGGCGCGCAGCGTGCCGGTGAGCCCGAGGTCGTCCGCGTGCTCGGCGACCTTCTGGGCCGCCATCCGGGCCTCGATCGAGTCGCGGATCGGCGGCCAGCGCCACCCTCGCCCGAACACCCTGGCCATCGTCCGCTCCACATCGGACACGGCTGGGCCGGGGTCGAAGCGGAAGCCGGTGCCGGTCGGGAGCACGTCGATCGCGCCGGCGACCCGGGCGGCCCCGATCGCGGCCAGCGCCACGCGCCGCCGCCCGCCGACCAGGTGGGCGATCACCGGATAGTCGGGTGGCGTGGCGGACCGCACCGGGTGCCGCGGCGCGAGCCAGCGGATCAACAGCCGCGCGGCCAGCAACGCCAGGGCGAGCAACGCGTACATGGAGCCAGCATGGTCCCCATGCGCAAGCGTCAGCGCAGCGCGGACCGCGTGGTGGGCGCGAGCCGCAGCAACTCGACCGGTCCGGCCAGACCGGACGTGTCGAGGCCGGCCACCCGCTCGGCGAACGCGTCGACGTCGCCCGCGTCGACGCGGGCGAACCACACGAAGACGTCCTCCCCTTCCCGCACCGGCAGCGCGGGGAAGGTGTTGGGCTCGTGGCTCGTCTGGCTGGTGCCGAGCAGGGTGGCCCCGAGCCCCGGCCGGACCACGCGGTCGAAGTGGTCGGCGTAGTCGGTGTGGGCGAGTGGGCACAGCCCCGCCACCACGATCCGGCCCGGCCGGAGTGGGGCGTCGCGGGGCTCGTACCCCGTGAAAGGCTCGATCGCCCGCATCAGCAGCACGTTGTCGGAGTCCAGCATGGTCGCGTTGGCGGCGTCGCGGTGCTCCTTCCAGACGGGTCCCGAGTAGAACCCGGTGAGAGCCGCCTGTCGCACGGCCATCGAGGAGAACTCGCGCACCCAGACGAAGCGGTCGGGGCGGTCGAGGTCGCGGAACTGGCCGACGACCCGCATCCCCTCGGCCTCCTGCGACTCGACGAAGTTGGCGTCGAAGAGCGTGATGAGGGTGTCCCGGCCGCCGGGCACAAGGGTGTACTGCCGAAGCTCCACGATTGTCACTCTGGCGATCCTGCCATGATCATCCGACCGTCCGCTGCCCGCATTCGCTGCAGCGGGTGCGCCGCCGGCGGCCCGACAGCCACAGGCTGGCCGGGACGGCGGCGACCGCGACCACCATCGACACGACCGCGGTCAGGGCGGCGGCAGAGAACTTCGGCCACTGCTGCGGGCCCGACTCGCTCAACCGGGTCAGAGCCAGCAGCAGGATCGGACCGAGCAGGAGCACGAACGGCCACCAGCCTCGGGTGTCGCCGCGCGCGGTGAAGACGACACCAGCCACGGCCACGGCCGACGCGAGACCCAGCGCCACGAGCGCCAGCACGTCGAGCAGGTTGTAGTAGAAGAAGTCCGTCCGGACCAGCACAGCGATCCCCGCGGCGGCAAGGCCGACGACGGCGGGCTCGTAGCTCACCCGCCGGGCGGGCAGGAACAGGGCCAGGAGGCCGAGGGCGACCTGCGGAAGGAGCACGAACAACGGCGGCCGGGCGTACGGCGTCAGCACCGAGGCCGGGATCGTCGCGACGGTGGCCAGGAGAGCCAGCAGCACCACCGGGCGCCCCCGGCCGAGCAGGGCCGCGACCGACGCCAGCAACCAGACGATCCACGCCACCGCGCCGAGCGTCGCGAACGGGCCGGCCGACGTCCAGAACACGCCCACCGGAATGGTGACCGTCTCCGCGGCGACGAGCCACACAGCGGCCAGCGCCGTCGCGGCCGACAACGCCAGGGTCGCGGCGAACGGCAGCGCGTCGGCCAGGCCGTGTGCGTGCCGGGCACGCAGGTGTTGGCGGGCGCCACCCGAGGCCAGGTCCACGACGTCGGCCCGGCTGGGCCGGCGCTGGCCTGGCCTGGCCAGGTCGAGGTAGGTGTCGACGATCTCGTCGCCGCGCTCGGCCCGGTAGTCCGCGGGGTAGAAGCGCAGCAGCGACCGATAGCGGTCGCCCAGTTGGCGGGTCATGCGACGGCCGGACGCTGGGTGGCCCGCGCGGACAGGCGCGCCTGCGCGGCCCGCACGGTGTGGCTCAGGCGCTCGACCTCGGCGCCGAGCGCGGTCTCGCCGCGGTCGGTGAGCCGGTAGTAGCGCCGCGCCCGGCCGTCGACGATCTCCTCGCGGTCCCGCTCGACCAGGCCGTCGTCGGCGAGCCGGTCGAGCGCACCGTAGAGCGTGCCCGGCCGCAGCTCGACCCGCCCGCCGGACAGCTCCGCGACCTCGGTGATCAGCCCGTATCCGTGCATCGGCGCGCGCGCGAGCGCCGTGAGAATCAGGAACGTCGGTTCACGCATGCCCGTCAACGTATCGGACACGAGGATATCTTCGCAACGAAGATATGTTCGTCAGCGTAGCGCGATGTCCGTCAGGTCGACGGTGATCGGGGTCCAGGACAGGTCCGGCGTGCGGTCGTCGTTCCGGAGCTGGATGTGCCGCCGCGTCGGAATCGGGACGCCGTCGACGACCCGGTGCTCGCGGATGTAGTGCGCGACGGGCGTGCTCCCGTTGACGTCGGGTGCGTAGTCCATCCGGCGCAGCAGCCCGGCCTCGTCGTAGTAGTAGAGCTGGGTCGCGTTGTGCGTGTGGATCGTCTCGGGGTAGCTGACCCGCAGCACCCGCCAGGTCTCGTCGCCCTCGGTCCACGGCTCGACCTCGTGGGCTTCGACGCCCGCCCAGGTGAACAGGTAGGGCTCGACCAGGTAGTGCCAGGTGGCGTACGCGCGGAAGTAGCCGATCTGGGCCAGGCTCCACGGCGTCTCCGGGGTGAAGCCGGCGAAGGTCGAGCGGGGGCTCTCGAGCTTCTCGACGACGGCGCCGTCGCGGTCGGTGATCGTGAGGCGGTCGGCCGCGCGGTCGAAGACGAGCTCGAGGCCGGTGGCGTCGTCGCGGTGGCGGATCCACTCGTCCTGCAGGTTCGCCTCGACGAGGCTCGTACCCGCGAAGTCGGCGTGGCCCTTGAACTCCCAGAACGGGCCGCCATAGGTGATGCGGGCGGTGAACGTGGTGAGGTTCCGCCAGCGGTCGAGCCCACCGTGGGCGTCGAGCACGCGGCCGAGCAGTGCGTCCATGTGTCACTCCTAATTTAGGACCAGTGAGTGTGACACTAGCACTGGACGGTGCGGGTTCGTACACTTGATCCATGTCACAGCGCAGCTACGAGGACGAATGCGGCACCGCCCTGGCCCTCGACGTGGTCGGCGAGCGGTGGGCGTTGCTGGTGGTGCGCGAGTTGGTCTTCGGCCCCAAGCGGTTCCGCGACCTGCGCGCCGGCCTGCCCAAGGCCAGCCAGAACGTGCTCAGCCAGCGGCTGCGCGAGCTGGAGGACAGTGGCGTGGTGCGCAAGGTCGAGCTCGGCCCGCCGGTCAGCGCCTCGGCCTACGAGCTGACCGACCGGGGCCGCGCGCTGG
Source organism: Asanoa ishikariensis (assembly GCF_900107455.1). Classification (GTDB taxonomy): domain Bacteria; phylum Actinomycetota; class Actinomycetes; order Mycobacteriales; family Micromonosporaceae; genus Asanoa; species Asanoa ishikariensis. The sequence continues at coordinate 659,227 of NZ_FNQB01000003.1, forward strand.
AGCCCGTGCTGATCGAGCTCAGCCGGTGGGGCGCCAACGCGCCGGGCGGGCACGGCCCGGAGATGAGCACCGACGCGTTCATGCTGCTGCTCAAGGCGCTGCGCCGGCCGTCGCCGGAGCCGCCGGCGGTCCGGCTGCTGGTGGGCGCCGACGCGTTCGACGTCGTGCTGGCGGCCGACTCGGTCAGCGTGACCCGCGGCGCGCACGCCGACGTGGACGCGACCGTCCGGGCCGACGTACCCACGTTGTGGCGGTTGGTCTTCACCGACCTGACCGTGCCGACCGCGATCGCCGCCGGCGACCTGGAGCTGACCGGCGACCGCACCGCCGCGGAACGCTTCTTCCGGAGCTTCGGTCTCAGCGGCCCGTAGTGCTGAAGTGCTGGTAGTCCGGGTTCGCGCCGCCGACGTTCCACTTCCAGCCGACCGCGGCGAACGCCTTGACCAGCACGCCGCCCTTGACTGCCATGCCCGGGCGGTACGGCGAGCGGTCGACGAACTCGCGGCCCTCGGGCGGCAGGACGTCGTCGCCGAACAGGTACGGGTTCTCCACCGGGTTGACGTCGATCGCCTTCCCGTACGCGTGCACCGACCAGGACGGCTTCCCTGACGACACCGCGTTGCGGCAGTTGAACGCCGACGTGTTGTCCGCCGCCATGGACTTGTCGTCGCTGCCGCCGTACTCGCTGACCGGTCGCAGGCTCCTGATCGGGAAGCGCTTGGCGAACAGCGTGCGGAAGGCCGAGGTCACGTCGGCCGCCACGTCCTTGTGCACGACGATCGCGCCGGAGTGCGGCTCGTCGTCGAAGCCCCAGTAGCTCAGCCGCAGCAGGCGCAGGCTCGCCGGGCCGACCGGGCAGCCGGCCTTCCAGCTCGCGCCGAGGTCGGCGGCGGTGACCTTCTCGGTGGCGGCGGAAAAAGAGGGAGCCTTCGATGACGGGGACGGCGCCGGCGCCGATTGGGTGGTCGGCGGCGGTGACCACGCGGCGAATTCGGCCGGTTGCCCAGCGCAGCCCGTGATCGCCAGGGCCACCGCCAGGACTGCCAACCGGTAGGGTTTCGACCGCACCATCGTCCATACGATACGGATCGGGGTTCGCGTGCGTGCACTGCGGCGGTCGGCGCTGGCAGTCCTGACCGTGCTGGCCCTTTCGGCCTGCGGTGCCGTGACCGGCGAGCAGGGCGCCGTCGAGCAAGCGCCCGGTGCGGCCGACCTGGTGGAGGCCCGCGACCAACTCGCCCGTCGGGCTGACCTGCCGACCCCGACCCCGACCGCCAGGCCGACGGCCAGCCGCCCGCCCACTCCGAAACCGGGCGGCTCCAAGACGACGAATGACGCGTCGCGGCTGCGTACGCTGCCGGCCGGCACCACCCAGGTCATCGTGGTCAAGGCCAACGGCTTCGGCACGAGCACCGGCACGTTGCAGGCGTTCAGCAAGCGCGGCGGCAACTGGACGCCGGCGTTCGACTCGATGCCGGCCCGCCTCGGCACCAAGGGCTTCAAGGACAGCAAGGTCGAGGGCGACCTGACGACCCCGACCGGCGTCTACAGCTTCGGCGGCACGATCTACGGGATCGCCGGCAACCCGGGTGTCCGCTACGGCTACCACAAGCTGGTCGCGAACGACTGGTGGAACGAGAACCCGGCCACCGACGGCTACAACTCGTTCTTCCACGGCGCCGACCCGGGCGGCGCGAGCGAGGCCCTGTGGGAGACGAACCCGCAGTACCGGTACTTCGCGGTGATCAACTACAACATTCCGGTACGCGAGGCCAACCCGCCGCGCGGCAGCGGCATCTTCCTGCACGTGTCGGTGCCCGGCCGCTCGACCGCGGGTTGCGTCGCGCTGGTCGAGTCCGACCTGGTCAAGGTGCTGCGCTGGCTCGACCCGGCGGCCAAGCCCCGGATCGTGATGGCGCCCGCGAGCGAGCTCGACCGGTACTGACGTCACTCTCAGCGAACTGTCAGATTCGCCTGGTACGGTCCCCCGCACGGCCGCATCCTCCGATGTGGAGCGCCACGCGGAATGTGTTGCGCTTCAACGGGATCGCGGCCCTGACTGACGATTCAGGAGAACAACGTGGTCTTCAAGAAGATGTTGGGCGCCCTCGGTGTCGGCGGGCCCAGCGTCGACACGGTGCTGTCCAACCCCAACACCCGCCCGGGCCTGCCGCTCACCGGCCAGGTCAACCTGACCGGCGGCAAGAACGACGTGGAGCTCGCGCACATCACGCTCGGCCTGGTCACCCGGATCGAGGTGGACAGCCCGCACGGCGGCGACCACAGCACGGTCGGCGAGTTCCACCGCACCGCCGTGGCCGGGCGCACCAAGCTGGCGGCGGGCCAGCAGCTTTCGATCCCCTTCCAGGTCGACATGCCGTGGGAGACGCCGGTCACCGACGTCTACGGGCAGCGCCTGCACGGCATGACGATGGGCCTGCGCACCGAGGTGGCGATCGACCGCGCGATCGACAAGGGCGACCTCGACCACGTCGCGGTGCACCCGCTGCCGGTGCAGGAGCGCATCCTGGAGGCGTTCAGCCGGCTCGGCTTCCGGTTCAAGGGCGCCGACCTCGAATACGGCCGGCTGCACGGCGTGCACCAGAGCCTGCCGTTCTACCAGGAGATCGAGTTCTACCCGGGTCCGCAGTACGCGCACGGCATCAGCGAGGTGGAGCTGACGTTCGTCGCCAACCCGCAGACCGTCGAGGTGGTGCTCGAGTTCGACAAGCGCGGCGGCATGTTCGTCGGCGGTCACGACGCCTACGGGCGTTACACCGTGCCGCACTCCCACGCCGACACCGCCGACTGGGCGCAGGTCGTCGACGGCTGGGTGCGGCAGGCGGTCGAGGCGCGGCAGACGTTCTTCGCCAGCCGCGGCGGCTTCGCCGGCATGGGCGGCCACGGCAAGAGCCACGGGCACGGCGGCCACCGCGGCGGCGGGATGGGCGGCATGGTCGCGGGCGCGGCGCTCGGCGTCGCGGGCGGCATGATCGCCGGTGAGATGATCGAAGAGGCGTTCGAGGACGACGGAGGAGACTTCGGCGACTTCGGCGAGTAGATCGGATCGGTGGGGGCGGCCCGGTTCGGGCCGCCCCCACGTCCGTCCGTCACTCCGAGGGGAACGCCACGGGCTCGCCGAACGGCTCGATGGCGCCGTCCCACCCGTTCCAGCCGTCCTGGGTGATCTTCCCGCCCCCGTACGTGTAGGACCAGGTCGCGCCGTCCTCGCCTTCGATGTCGACGGTTCCCGACCGCACGAACGGCGCGATGGCGACGTAGAAGGCGGTCGACGTGTCCGACCACTTGGGATCGCCCTCGTCGTCGTGGCCAAGCTCGATCGAGTCGCCGTCGCGGGTGACCGAGGCGGCGGCGGCCCACGCGATGTCGCTCAGGGTGTCGTCCGGAGGCCAGCCGGCCGGGTCGAACGGGCGCTTCAGCCCGGCCCAGGCGGCCTTGACGGCCACTACAGCGGCGGCGTCGTCCGAAGCCGGCAGGTGAAGGCGCCCCGAGGGCAGCACGTGGTATCCCACGGCGCGTCAATCTACAGTAGACAGGCCCAGCTCGCCGACCGCCCACTCACGCATCTCGACCTTGCGTACCTTGCCGCTGATCGTCATCGGGAACGACTCGACCGCCCGGACGTAGCGCGGCACCTTGTAGTGGGCGAGCTGACCCTGGCAGAACGCGCGCACCTCGTCGAGGGTCAGCGCGTCACCCGGGTCGCGCAGGATCACGCAGGCCATGACCTCCTCGCCGTACTTCCCGTCGGGTACGCCGATCACCTGCACGTCGGAGATCTTCGGGTGGCGGTAGAGGAACTCCTCGATCTCGCGCGGGTAAACATTCTCCCCGCCACGGATGATCACGTCCTTGATCCGGCCCACGATGTTGACGTAGCCGTCGGCCCGCATCGACGCCAGGTCGCCGGTGTGCATCCAGCGGGCGGAGTCGAGCACCTCGGCCGTCTTCTCCGGCTCGTCCCAGTAGCCGAGCATCACCGAGTAGCCGCGGGTGCACAGCTCCCCCGGCTCGCCCCGCCGCAGCGTCACCCCGGTCGCCGGGTCGACGACCTTGACCTCGAGGAACGGCAGGACCCGGCCGACCGTGCCGGTGCGCCGGTCGAGGTCGTCGTCGACGCGGGTCTGTGTCGACACCGGCGAGGTCTCGGTCATGCCGTAGCAGATCGACACCTCCGACATGTGCATCCGGTCGACCACCTTCTTCATCACCTCGACCGGGCACGGCGAGCCGGCCATGATGCCGGTGCGCAGGCTGCTCAGGTCGTAGTCGGCGAAGTCGGGCAGGTCGAGCTCGGCGATGAACATGGTCGGCACCCCGTAGAGCGAGGTGCACCGCTCGGCCGCGACGGCGGCGAGGGTCGCGGCCGGCTCGAACGCCGGCGCCGGGATGACGATGCACGCGCCGTGCGACGTGGCCGCGAGGTTGCCCATCACCATGCCGAAGCAGTGGTAGAAGGGCACCGGGACGCAGATCCGGTCGTCCTCCGTGTAGTTGCACAGCTCGCCGACGAAGTAGCCGTTGTTGAGGATGTTGTGGTGCGAGAGCGTCGCGCCCTTGGGGAACCCGGTCGTCCCCGAGGTGTACTGGATGTTGATCGGGTCGTCGCTGGTCAGCGTCGCGGCGCGGGCGTCGAGGTCGGCCGCGGTCGCGTCGGCGGCGCGGGACACCAGGTCGGTCCAGCTCGGGTCGTCGAGATAGGCGACGGTACGCAGCGCGGGGCACTCCCCGGCCACGGACTCGACCATCTCGCGGTAGTCGCTGCCCTTGTGCGTGAGCGCGGAGACCAGCACCGAGATCCCGGACTGGCGGAGCACGAAACCGACCTCGTGCCGCCGGTACGCCGGATTGATGTTGACCATGATCGCGCCGATCGCGGCGGTGGCGTACTGGACGAGCACCCACTCCGGACGGTTCGGTGCCCAGATGCCGACCCGGTCGCCCTTGCCGACGCCGATCGCCAGCAGGGCCCGGGCCAGCTCGTCCACGTCGGCGGCCAGCTCGCGGTAGGTCCACCTGCGGCCGCTGGGCACGTCGACCAGGGCCTCGCGGTCGGGGAAGCGGGCGGCGGTGCGGGCCAGGTTCTGCCCGATGGTGTCGGCCAGCAGCGTGGTGTCGGACGGTCCACTGGCGTACGCGAGCTCGCTCATGTCGCCTCCTCTACCGGCAACCTACGTCACTCCAGGAGCTCGATGTAGCCGTCCGTTCCGTGCAGGCGGATCCGCTGTCCGTCGGCGATCAGCCGGGTCGCGCCGGGCACACCGACGACGGCCGGCAGTCCGTACTCCCGGGCGATCACCGCGCCGTGCGTCATCTGCCCGCCGACCTCGGTCACCAGACCGGTGATCGCGACGAACAGGGGCGACCAGCTCGGATCCGTGAAGGCCGTGACGAGGATGTCGCCCGGCTCTAGGTCCGCCTGGGCCAGGTCGAGGATGACCCGGGCGCGGCCCTCGATGGTGCCCGCGGAGACCGGCACGCCGACCAGGGCGCCTACCGGCACGTCGTCGCGCCGGTAGGCGCCGTTGAGCACCTCGCCGTCGGAGGTCAGGACCCTTGGCGGGGTGAGCGCCTGGTACGACCGGAACTCCTCCCGGCGCCGCGCGACGAGCCCGTCGTCCGCCTGGTTGGTCCGCGCGACCTCGTGGAATTCCTGGAGCGTGAGGTAGAAGACGTCCTCCGGCGCCGCGAGCACCCCGGCCCGCACGAGGCGGTCGGCCTCCGCCATGAGGGCCCGCTTGTAGACGAAGTAGCGGGCGATGATGCCGTACTTCGGGTACTCCCGGTAGCCGGTGAAGATCCGGACCCGGTCGATCATCCGCGCGGTCTCGTCGGCCTTCTCCGCACCGTCCGGCAGGTCGCGCAGGCGGGACAGCAGCTCCGTCCGCTTCTCCTCCGCCGCCTGTCGTCCCTCCTCGAAGCGTCGCGCGGCGGCGCCCGGCGCGAAGAAGGTGACGTTGTCGAGGATCAGCGGCACCAGAGCGCTGGGCTGCTCGCTCCACCGTGGCCTCGTAATGTCGATCTCGGCGACGCAGCGCATGCCGTACCGGTCCAGATAGGAGTCGATGGCGTCGCGCGCCTCGACCCCACCGGCGAGCTTGGGCAGCTCGTCCAGGAACCCGTCGTCGGTCACGCCCCGCAGGAACGCCACGACGTCCGGATGCGGGCGGATGGCGTCGGCCACGTCGAGCAGCGCCAGCCCCATCTCCGCCGTGATGTTGCCGGGCGCGGACAGGGTGAGCCGGTCGGCCGCGTTCCGCTCACCCAGCCATTCCAGCAGGTGGTCGTTGAGCCACCAGGTGGCCTCCATCCCCGCCATGATCGCCTGAATGCTCAACGGGTCGGCGAGGACCCTCTTGTGCTCCTCGAAGGCCTCCCGCAGGAAGTCGAAGAGCGCTGGTCCGGTCTTCGTGGCGATGTCGCGCCGCAGGGCGGCCAGCGAGGCCTCGCTGCGGACGACGAGCTCCGTGACGATGGCCGGGTCGTTCGCGATCGGTTCGGGAGGGGCCACGACCCGCGGCCCGGAGGGCGCGGCGTCCGGCAGCGTCGGGACGAAGTCGTCCCGGTCGAGAACCGTCTCCAGCGCGTCCCCGGTCAGCGGATCGGCCCGGCCCACCATCGTCAGGAAGCCGGCGCGGCCCGCCGGCGTGGACAGCACGCGGATGGCGTCGACCCACAGGCGCCCGCCGGCCTCGAGCATCGGCGCCATGGCCGTGCGCTGCCACATCGACCAGCCCAGCGGCTTCATGGCGTCGGTCATCATCTGCTGGTGTCCGACCGACAGGTAGACGTGGTTGCTTCCGTCGCCGGCCTGCTCGGGCACGGGGAACAGCGTGGTGATGGGCCGGCTCTGCACGATCTGGAAGGCGTCGTCGACCAGGCACCATTCGATGTCCTGCGGGCGGCCGAAGTGCGCCTCGATCCGTCGCCCGAGCGCGGCGAGCCGCACGACCTGGACGTCCGTGAGGGCGGGCTGGTGCCGCTCCCCCGGGTCCAGCGTTACGACCTCGGTTCCGCCCTGTGGCAGGGCGTGCATGGCGACCTGCTTGGCCGAGATCTCCCTGGCGACGACCGCACCCGCGCGCACCTTGAAGACGTCCGGGTTCACCAGCCCGGAGACCATCGCCTCGCCGAGGCCGAAGCCGGCGTCTACGGCGGAGACCGTGCGGTCGCCCGTGACCGGGTCGGCCGTGAACAGGATGCCGGACGCCTGCGGGAAGACCATCCGCTGCACCACCACGGCCATGTGGACCTTGCGGTGGTCGAAACCGTTCCGGATGCGGTACGTGACGGCCCGCTCGGTGAACAGCGACGCCCAGCACCGGCGGATGTGCTGGAGGATCGCCGCGGTGCCCACGACGTTCAGGTAGGTGTCCTGCTGGCCCGCGAACGACGCTGTCGGCAGGTCCTCGGCGGTCGCACTGGACCGGACGGCGTAGGCCGTGTCCTGCTCGATCGCGGCGCTGACCGCCGCCGCGATCTCCTCGGGAATGTCGACCGCTTCGATCGTCCGGCGGATCTCGGCGCTGAGCGCGCCGAGCGCCTGCCGGTCGTCCGGGTCCAGGCGCGCCAGCTTGTCGTCGATCGACGGCATGATCTGCCGGAAGGCATCCGTCGTCACGCAGAAGCCGGCGGGCACGACGATGCCGTCGATTCTCGACAGCTCCCCCAGGTGTGCACCCTTGCCGCCGACGACGGCGACCTGCGTATCGCCGACCTCGTTCAGATCCAAAACGTACCGTTCGCGCATTGCGACACCTCCGAGCCGACGATTCTGCGGTACGGCACGGGTCTTGCCGCAAGCCCCCCAATGCGTTATACGTTAAGAAGGGCAAGGAGAGAATCTCCTCGCCCTTCGTTGTTTTCACGGTCGGGTTACTCGACGCGCGGCCCACTCTTCTTGCTGACGCCCAGGTCCAACGTGACCGGCATCTGCGGTGCGTCCAGGGCCTCGCGGGCGTGCGCCAGGGCCTGCTGCTCGATCCGGTTGCGCACCTCGGCGACCCGCGCGTCCGCGGTGAGGTTGACCTTGACGCCGAGCCGCGGCTGGATCGGGTCGCCGTAGACCCGCACCCTGGCCGCGTCGACACCGCGGTAGCTCTGGATCTCGTTGGTCAGCGCGTCGCGCAGCGCGGTCGCGCCCACGGTCGTCCGCGCGCTGCCGTCGATCGAGATGTCGTGTGCCTTCGGCGGCCCGCGCAGAATCTTGATCAACCAGAACAGCGCCAGCGCACCGAGCACCGTGGCGGCCGCGGCGGCGATCGGCCAGAACCAGGTGCTGTGCCCGCCGATCCACGCCACGGCCGGGTTCTCCAACAGCGTCCGCTGCGGAAAACCGCTGGCGAACAGCCCGGTGTTGGCCGCGATGATGGCGCCACCGATGGCGGCGAAGATCGCGCCGAGCACGATCATGATCGTCCGGTTGGTCCGGTCGGCGTGTCCGCGCATCACCGCTCCCTCGCCGTCGCCAGCTTGATCGTGATCCGGGGTGGTCGGCGCAGGTGCAGTTCGTCGACCGCCCGGTGGGTCGCGTCCGCGACCGTCTGGGTGGTGATCCCCTCGGAGGCTTCGGCCCGCCGCCGTGCGTCGACGGTGACCTTGTTGCCGTGCAGCGCCACCCGGGCCTGGCTGATGCCGTCGATGTCGCCGACCGCCTGTTGCACGGTGCGCACCACGCTGCGCCGGTCGATCGCCGCGTCGATCTCGTCGCGTCCGCCGCTCACCTTCAGCCGCTCCTTCTTGCGCGGGATGAGCTGCAGTCCGAGCAGCACGAGACCGCCGAGGGCGCAGAGCCCGCCGATGATCCGTACGCTCCGCGACTCCCAGGTGTGGCTGCCCATCCAGTCGTAGATGCCGTGCCAGTTGACGATCGCCGGGCCGGCACCGGCCCGCTCGAAGATCAGCTCGACGACGATCAGGACGGCCAGGAAGATGAAGCCGAGCGAGAAGAGGATCGCGAGGATCCGGTTGAGCTTCTTCATCGGGAACTCTCCGTCAGGCGACGAGGTCGGTCACGGAAATGCGTACCCGGGCCACGGTCAGCCCGGTCCACGCCTTGATCCGGTCTTCGACCGTGTCCCGGATCCGCTCGGTCACGTCGGCGAGCGACTCGGGCCAGCGGACGCTGATCGCCATGTCGACGTAGACCACCGACGAGTCGATCTGCGCGCTGGTCTTCGGCCGGGCCGCGAGATCGGAGGCACGAATGCCCATGTGGCCGGCGCCCGGCATGACGCTGCCGAACATCCTCGGCGCGGCCGCGCCGGCGCGCGGCGTCTCGTAGACGGCCTGCGACGCGATCTTGGCCACCACCCGCTCGGAGATGACGACGTCGCCGAGATAGTCGGGTTCGGGCAGCACCCGCGACGCCTCCGCCAGGGGACTCTCCATCCGCGGCGTCGTCGTCGGCTGCGTGGTGCGCACGGGCCGATCCTGGGTCACTGGTTGCTCCGCGACAGGTTGCTCCGCTGGAAGCGGCGCTGCAGCGGCTGCATCGTCGCGCCGACGTCGATGCGGCCGGTGACCACCTTGGTGACGCCGTAGCCGACGAGCGCGAACAGCCCGACGAGGGCCAGATCCCCGAAGTTTCCGAACGCCACGGCGAAGCCGAGCGCGATGCCGATCGCCGTACCGAAAATTGTCTTGGTCATTTCCCTCAACCCCCCGTGGCTGGCGCCGTGATGTCGGCGACCACGATGTCGACCCGATGCCCGCCGGCCAGCGGGCGCACCGCCGACCAGACCTGTCGGGCCAGTTGCCCGACCGTCGACTCCCATCGGAGCCGCACCTGGATGGTCACCACGTCATCTTCGATCCGGATCCCGGTGACCCGGCGCCGGGGAAGATACGTGGCGGCCATCGCCGGCGGACCCTCGACGAGTGCGTCGACGGCCGGGCAGTCCTCCGCGGCGGCCGCGAGCTTGTCGATATCGACACCGTCGACCATGGCGTCGGTCATCGCCTGAACGCTCACGACACCCGAGCCTGGCCGCCGCTGCTGCTGGCGTTGGTGCTGAAGCTCCCGCTCCCGCTTCCACTGCCGCTCGTCAGGCCTTCGCTGTCGTCCGGCAGGTGCACGTCGTTGATGTTGACGTTCACCTCGACCACGTCGAGCCCGGTCATCCGCTCGATCGACGACTTCACGTTGCGCTGGATGCCCCGGCCGAGCTCGTTGGCGGAGATGCCGTACTCCACCACGATGTCAAGATCGACGGCGGCCTCGTTCTCGCCCACCTCGACCCCGACGCCCTGACTGGGGCTCGAGCCGGTGCCGGGCATGGCGTCCTTCACCGCGCCCATTGTCCGCGCGGCCCCGGAGCCCATGGCGTACACGCCGGACACCTCCCGCGCGGCCATTCCGGCGATCTTCTGCACCACGCCGTCGGCCACGGTGATCCGGCCGTCACCGTCCTGGCCACCGCCGCGAATGTGCTGTTGGGTATCGGACCGCTGGTCCATCCTGCTGGCAGTCTGCGTCATCACTACGTCCTGTTCGTGAGGATTGACCACAGTTTGTGCAATGACCGTTGACTTACCGTAATCATCGCTGCTAAACCACCACGCGAGGATTTGTCCGGGCCCTATGGCAGGATCAGCACACCTACCGTGAGTGCCCGATCACCGGGCGGCCAGGATGGGGGCGGGCGTGCACCGGGCCTTGATCGTGTGCAACTCCGACTACGACGCCGACGCGCGCACCTTCCACGAGCTTCGCGGTCCCCGCCATGACGGATCCGCCCTGTGGCACGCCCTGACCGAGCCGTCCGCCGGGCTGTTCTCGACCGTGGTGCCGGTGTTCGAGCGCAAGTCCCAGCCGATCGGGCTGGAGGCCAAGCGGTTCTTCAACAGCGCGGCCCGGGACGACGTCGTGCTGTTCTACTTCAGCGGACACGGCTGGCTCGCCGAAAGTCAGCTCTACCTGTGCGGCCGCGACTCGACCCGCGACGAGATCGAGGCCACCGCCCTGTCCGCGAGCACGCTCGACGCGATGCTGGAGGGGTGTCGAGCGCGCACGAAGATCGTCATCCTGGACTGCTGCTACAGCGGCGCGTTCAAGGGTGACGCCGACCCCGCCGACCGGTTCGCCGGCCGCGGCCGGTTCGTGCTCGCGTCCACGCCACCGACCCAGCTCGCGAAGGACGCCGAGCACGACGGCCAGCTGAGCCCGTTCACGCACGCGCTGGTCGAGGGCCTGCGTGGCAGCGCCGTCGACGCACACGGCAAGGGCTTCGTCGACCTCGACGACCTGAAGGGCTATCTGGAGACGGCGTTGGTCACCGGCCCACGCCCGTACTTCCGCTGGACCGGCTCCGGCCAGGTCAAAATCGCCCGGCGCGAGGCAGCGGCGAGCATCCCTGCGGTGGCGCCGGCGAAACCGCCGGCCGACGCCGTCGCGCCGATGCCCGCGCCGCGCTCGCCCGGTGACGAGGACCCCACGTTCTTGGATCGCACGACCGCGGCCACCTGGTACGACGCCAAGCGCGTAGCCGAGTTCCGCAGGGAGCTCAAGGACGAGATCGCGGACGTCATGCCGGCGCAGCTCTCCGACGCCGAGTTCCTCACCCGTGCCCGCCTGCTCGACGGCGGCAAGCTCACGCTGGCCGGCGCCCTGCTCTTCGCCGACCTGCCCACGAACGCGCTGGACACCGCGATCGTGCGGTGCAGCCGCATCGACGGCACCGACATCAGCGACCCCCTGACCAAGCGGGTGCTCCGCGGCACGGTGATCGAGCAGATCTCGGCGGCCCACGCCTTCGTCGCCGACGCGGCCCGGCGCGGCGAGGTGCCGACCGCACGCAGCGCGCAGGCGGAGCCCGTCTACGACTATCCGATGATCGCGATGCGGGAGATCATCGCCAACGCGCTCGTGCACCGCGACTACGCGGACCGCACCGGCTGCGTACACATCCGGGTGTTCACCGACCGCATCGAGGTCAGCAACCCCGGCCCGTGGACGGGCCAGCACCTGCCGCCCGGTGAGAGCGTGGCGCTCAGCCTGCTCCGCCGCGAGTCCCGGCACCGCAACTTCCGGCTCGCCGACGCCCTCACCTGGTTGCGCTACGTCGAGGGCGAAGGCGCCGGCATCCCCCGGGCCGTGCGCGACTGCGCCGCCGCCGGCGCGCAGGAGCCCACGGTCACGGTCTCCCACAGCGGCGTGGTGGTCACCGTCTACAAGACCCCGGCGCCACGCGGCCCGGAGACCGTCGCGGACCAGCCGGCCACCGTGCGGTCGAAAGCGCTCCTGGTCGAGGCGTTGATGGAGCTCGACAGCTTCCGGTCGCCGAGCGCGCGGTCCACTCTGTTCACCGAGCTGGAAAGCTCGCTCGGGCAGCCGCTCCCCCAGCAACGTTCCAGCTCGTTGCGGGTCGACGCGGTCGACCTGCTCGGCAAGCTGTCCCGCGTACCTGATGGTCTCTCGGCTCTCGTTTCGGTCCTGCACCTGCTCGAAGGCCCGACGAAGTCGGTACGTCAGATCGAGGAGCTGGTGCGGGCTCCCGAGCCGGCCCAGCCGGCGACACCGCGGCCGGCACGAGTCCGGGACGACGCCACCGACGGGCAGCCACCACGGCAGGACGCCGACCTCGTCGGACGCGAGGCGGAGTTGCAGCAGTTGGAGAAGGGGCTCGAATACGGCGGAAAGCATCTGCTCTACGGACCCGGCTGGGTCGGCAAGTCCCGACTGGCCGCGCAGTTCGCGCAGCAATCGACCACCAAAATCGTCTGGTGGATCGACGCGGAGCGGGTCGACGCGGTGGAAGCCTCGCTCCTCGCCCTCGGTCGCCGGCTCAAGCTTTCACCGAGCCACCGCAGCCGACCCGAGCTCATGCTGAACTACCTCGCCACGGACGCGCCGCCGTGGTTGCTCGTCTATGACAACGCGACCCGACCGGGTGACCTGGTTGACCTGATCCCAGAAAAGGGCGGGAAGGTCATCATCACGTCACGCGACCCGGAGTGGATCGACCACGTCCCCGGTTTCGAGGTCGGCACGTTCACCAGGCAGGACAGCCTCGCGCTGATCCTGCAGGGCTGGCCCAAAGCCTCCGACGTCGAAGCCGACCGCCTCGCCGAAGCCCTAGGGGACCTGCCGCTGGCGCTGCGACAGGCGACCGGCTGGCACCAGGCGACCGGGATGCCCGTCGACGAATACCTCGAGCTGCTCGCCGACGACGCCGCGGCGCTGCTCGACGAAGGACTGTCGCGGTCCTACCCCGGGGGGCTCACGAGCTCGGTCATGGCGGCGAAGAAGCACCTCGGCCCGCCGGCTGCACAGCTGCTCAACCGGCTCGCCCATCTGGGAGACGGAGGGATCACGCAAAGCCTGCTGCGAGCGGGCAGCGCGGGGATCACCACGGCTCCCCTGGCCACGGCCATCAGCAGTGCGTTCACCTTGAACCAGATGGTGGGTGAGCTCTGTCGTTCCGGCCTGGTCCGCGTCGACGAGGCGTCGCGGGTCAGGGTGCACCGCGCGGTGCGCGCGATCCTGTGTGCGATCAATGCCACGACCAAGACGCCGCTCCGCGAGACGCAACGACTCCTCGTCGCGGCGAGTCCCGGCACCCCCTGGGACCACCGTGCCTGGGACAGACACGGAATCCTCGACGAGCACGTGCTGCCGGCGCGGCTCATCGACGTGAAAGAGGATGCCGGAGCCAGCGCGTTCGTGCTCGATCAGATCGACTACCGCCAGGCGCGTGGTGACCACGAGGCCGCCCTGCACCTCGCGAAGGACACGGCGGCGCGGTGGAATCACCTCTTCGGCCCGGATGACGTCCGCACGTTGGCCGCGTCGTCTCGGCTGAGTGCGGCCCACCGCGCGGTGGACGGCTGCGGAACGGCCGAGGAACTGACCCGGGATGCCTATGAACGGGCCGTTCGACACCTTGGTGGCACCCACTCGCTGACGCTGGCACTGGCGGCGCAGACCGCGTGCGATCAACGGTTCAACGGCGACTTTCGCGACGCGTACTCGCAGGATCGGCTCCTTGTCGACGCACATGTTCGGCAGTCCGCCGACGGGACGTCGACCTTGGTGGCGATGAGCGCGGTCGGTGTCGATCTGCGCCTCCTGGGTGAATACCAGCAGGCGCTGGAATGGGACCAGGATCTTCGTGCCCGGTGGGCGGCGAGCGACGAGCCCGAGGGACCCCGGGCCCTCGCGGTGACCGCCGACATCGCTCGTGACCTGATCTACCTCGGCCGGTATTCCTCAGCGTTGGACATGCTCAACGAGCTCGCGCCGAAGCAGCGGGAGATGCTCGGCCGATCCCACCTCCAGGTGCTGCGCACGGATCGCCTGCGGGTGATCGCCTCCCGCAACGCCGGGCACCCGGAGGACCGTCTTCTCGCGATGGGCGGGGAGATGTATTCCAGCCACCATGCGCGACTCGGCCCTGATCACGAAGACTCGCTGGCCGCCGCGATGATCTACGCGCACCTGCTCACCACCATCACGGCCGATCGGAAGGCGCTGGACATCGTCCGCGACACGCGGATGCGCTACGAAACCGGTTTCGGGCGACACCATCCGCTCACCCTTGCCGCGACGGCGAACGTTCGCGTGATCGAACGATCGATGGGGGTCGACCTGGTGCCGGACGCGGAACCCATGGAACGTCTCCAGGACTCGCTCGGCGCCGAGCATCCGTACACCCTCTGCGCCGCGCATGGTCTCGCCAATGACCTGTTCCTGGCAGGCAGGCGCGAAGAGGCTGACGAACTGACGGAGGCGACGCGCCGCCGGCTGGCCGAGAAGCTCGGCGAACAACACCCTTACACGGTCGCCGCGGCGGTCAACCTGTCGGCCGGCGCCGTCACGCAGCTGACCAAGGTTCTTGGTGCCGGCCATTCAGCCGTCGTCGGCGCGAAGCGCGGGCAGCGGGTGGAGCTGGAGATCGAGCCGCCGCCGATGACGGTCTGATCCGGCGCGTGCCGCACGAGCATGGCGGGGGTCGGTTCGGGGAACATGGCCACATGGCCAGGTATGCGCTCAACGAGGATGCCGTCCGCAAGGCACGCCAGCTCATCGACGCCAAGCAGTACGTGCTCGACAGCGACTGGGGTGTCGCACAGCCCCGGGCCGACGACGAGAACTCCTACCTCGAACGGCACACCTGGGCCGAGCTGGCCGAGTGGCACCTGGGGCTGACCGAGGGAGCCAGCGACGAGACCAAGGCCCGCTACGCCTTCGTGTACGGCGACCTGCGCCGGCTGCATCGCTCTGGGCTGATCGCCGTCGTCTACCGGGCCTCGTCGTGGAAGCACAAGGACGTCGAGCTCGCCGCGCACGACCTGCTGCAGCACCTCGACAAGGTCAGTGGCTGATGGAACGCGACCTGCGCCGCCTGGCCGCGGCACACGGAGTGGTCACCGTCTACGACGCGGCGGACGGGCGGCGTACCCAGGTCGACCGGGACATCGTCGTG
Source organism: Asanoa ishikariensis (assembly GCF_900107455.1). Lineage (GTDB taxonomy): Bacteria > Actinomycetota > Actinomycetes > Mycobacteriales > Micromonosporaceae > Asanoa > Asanoa ishikariensis. The sequence continues at coordinate 674,673 of NZ_FNQB01000003.1, forward strand.
CGCGTGCTCGGGCTGCTCGACGTCGACGCGACCAGCCCGTCGGCGATCAGCGCGGCGCTGGCCGAGGCGACCGCCGACCAGGGTCTGCCGCCGACGATCGTGCTCCGCGAAGGCGACCGCCGCGACCTGCCCGGGCCGGGCACCGTCACCCTCGAGGACGGCACGACCCGGGAGGTCACCGAGCTGGCCGGACTGCCGCTGGGCTGGCACCGGCTGATCGTCGGCGACCAGGAGCTCACCCTGGTGATCGCACCCCGACGGTTGCCTCCGCCACCGCCGGCCTGGGGCTGGATGGTGCAGCTCTACGCGCTGCGCTCGCGGACCTCCTGGGGCATGGGCGACCTCGGCGACCTGCGCGAGTTCGCCGGCTGGGCCGCCGGCACCGGCGCCGGCCTGGTGCTGCTCAACCCGCTGCACGCGATCGGGCCCAACCACCCCGTCCAGGCCTCCCCCTACTCCCCCTCCAGCCGGCGGTTCGCCAACCCGCTCTACATCCGGGTGACCGACACGGCCGAGTACCGCAACGCCGACGCGGCCCTGAAGGCGAAGGTCGACGCGCTGCGGCCGGACGACGCCGACCTGATCGACTACGACGCGGTGTGGACGGCCAAACGGGCCGCCCTGGAGCTGCTCTATCCGGGGCCGGAGCCGGCGGGCGACCCTGGGCTGACCGCGTTCGCCACCTACTGCGTGCTCGCCGAGGAGCACGGCACCGACTGGCGCCGCTGGCCCGCACACCTAAAAGACCCGGCCACGGCGACCGCAGACCCGCGCCGGGTCGGCTTCTTCGCCTGGTCGCAGCGACTCTGCGACCAACAACTGGCCGAAGCCGCCCAGGCGGCCGCCGACATGCCCGTCGGCATCGTCCACGACCTCGCCGTCGGGGTCGACCCGGGCGGGGCCGACGGGTGGCAGCTCGGCGACGTGCTGGCCCAGGGCGTCCGGGTCGGCGCGCCGCCGGACGCGTTCAACCAGCTCGGCCAGGACTGGGGGCTGGCCGCCTGGCGGCCGGACCGGCTGGCGGCGACCGGCTACGCCGCGTACCGGGACATGCTCCGCGCGCTGCTCCGGCACGGCGGCGGCCTGCGGGTCGACCACGTCGCGGGCCTGTCCCGGCTGTGGTGGATCCCGCCGGGCGCCGGTGCGGCCGAGGGCACCTACGTCCGGTACGACGCCGACGCGATGTTCGGCATCCTCGCCCTGGAGGCGCAGCGGGCCGGCGCGGTCGTGATCGGTGAGGACCTCGGCACCGTGCAACCGTCGGTGACCAGGGCGCTGCGCGGGCGCAACATGCTCGGCTCGACCGTGCTCTGGTTCACTCGCGACGGTGACGCGTTCGTGCCACCGAAGCGCTGGCCGCGTACCGCGCTCGCGTCCATCTCCACCCACGACCTGCCGACCGCGAAGGGTTTCCTGACCGAGGAGCACGTCGACGTCCGCGCGCGCCTCGGGCTGCTGGCCACCGGCGAGGCGGCCGAACGGGAGCGCGCGCGGGCCGACCGGCGGGCACTGTCCGCGATGCTGCGTGACGCCGGGTTACTGTCCGAAGAGGACGATGACTCGATCGTCACTGCGATGCACGCCGCACTGGCGGCCAGCCCAGCCCGTTTGATCACCGCTTCGCTCTACGATGTCCTCGGCGAGACCCGCCAGCCCAACCTGCCGGGCACGACCGACCAGTACCCCAACTGGCGGCTGCCGTTACCGCTGTCTCGGGAGGAGATCCAGGAGCATCCGGGAGTACGCGCCACCGCGCGTCTGCTGGCCGCGGCGCGGCCGTCGCGGAGGCTGGATTAAATCGGGCAAACAGGGTTTGCTATTGCCCCATAGGGGCACCCGCGTCAATACGGACGGCGGCTCACCGGTCAGCGTTGACGAGCCGGCCGCCCGCGTGACAGAAGAGCACGGAGGGGTAGATGAGCACGGAAGCTCGCGCCGAGATCGGCGTGACCGGCCTGTCGGTGATGGGGCGCAACCTCGCCCGCAACCTGGCCCGCAACGGGTTCAGCGTCGCCTTGCACAACCGCAGCGTCGCACGCACTCGCAGCCTGGTCGCGGACCACGGTGACGAGGGCGACTTCATCCCGAGCGAGTCGATGGCCGACTTCGTCGCGTCGCTGCAGCGCCCGCGCGCCGTCATCGTCATGGTCAAGGCCGGCAAGGCCACCGACGCCGTGATCGACGAGCTCGTGCCGCTGTTGGAGAAGGACGACATCGTCATCGACGCGGGCAACGCCCACTTCGTCGACACCGCCCGCCGCGAGCGTGACCTCGCGGCCAAGGGCCTGCACTTCGTCGGCACCGGCGTCTCCGGTGGCGAGGAGGGCGCGCTGCTCGGGCCGAGCATCATGCCCGGCGGCTCCGCGGAGTCGTACCGCAAGCTCGGTCCGATCTTCGAGAAGATCGCGGCCCAGGTCGACGGCACGCCCTGCTGCGTCCACGTGGGTCCCGGCGCGGCCGGGCACTTCGTCAAGATGGTGCACAACGGCATCGAATACGCCGACATGCAGCTCATCGCCGAGGCGTACGACCTGCTCCGCGCGGGTCTGGGTGCCTCGCCGGCGGAGATCGCCGAGATCTTCCGCGAGTGGAACAGCGGCGACCTCGACTCGTTCCTGATCCAGATCACCGCCGAGGTGCTCGCGCACACCGACGGCAAGACGGGCCAGCCGTTCATCGACGTGGTCATGGACCGCGCCGAGCAGAAGGGCACCGGCCGCTGGACCGTGCAGAGCGCGCTCGACCTGGGTGTGCCGATCACCGGCATCGCCGAGGCGACGTTCGCCCGGTCGCTGTCCGGCCACGTCGCGCAGCGCGAGAAGGCTCAGGAGACCTACGCGGGCCGGGCCGCCGACACCGACATCGCGGGCCTCGTCGAGGACCGCAAGCAGTTCATCGAGGACGTGCGCAACGCGCTCTACGCGTCGAAGATCGTCGCGTACGCGCAGGGCTTCGACCACATCCGCGCCGGCAGCCACGACAACGACTGGGGCATCGACCCGGGCGCGATGGCGACGATCTGGCGCGGCGGCTGCATCATCCGGGCCAAGTTCCTCGACCGGATCCGCGAGGTGTACGCCGAGAACCCGTACCTGGAGAGCCTGCTCGTGGCGCCGTACTTCGCCGAGGCCGTCGCCAACGGCTTCGATAGCTGGCGCCGTGTGCTGGTCACCGCGATCCGCGGCGGCGTCCCGACCCCCGTCTTCTCCTCCTCGCTGGCCTACGTCGACGCGCTGCGCCGCCCCCGGCTGCCCGCCGCGCTGATCCAGGGCCTGCGAGACAACTTCGGCGCGCACACCTACCAGCGCGTCGACCGCGACGGCTCCTTCCACACGATGTGGGCCGAAGACAAGCGGGAGGTCGACGCCTAGTCGGGTGTCGCCTCCATGCCGCGACCCCTGCACCCAGGGGTCGCGGCGGCGGGGAGAGGCGAACGTCATGAGTGAGCAAGGCGTATCGGTGCTGAGCCGGCCGGTCCGGCGCTTCGTGTTCCACACGGGGCGGTCGTACGACAAGTTCCGCAAGCAATGGGAACGTGCCGTGCCGTCCTGGTCCTGGGGCACAGCGGTGTCGGAGGCCAAGGGCGGCGGCGGCTGGCCGGCGCTCGAGAACCTGTCCAACCGCAGCGCGGGCGACGGCCTGGTCAACATCGCGACCTTCGACCCGAGCCCCGTTATGCGGCTCGCGGGCCACGAGCTCCGCGCGGTCACCTACCTGGCCGACAACCTGGTGATCGAAGAGGGCCTCTACAAGCACGACCCGGCGATCATCGAGTACCTACCGGTGCGGCTGACCATCTCCGAACAGCCGGGCGACGAGTCGACACTGACCTTCGACAAGCCGTGCGACCTGTTCGCCGGCTACGCGATCGCGGACCTGACCGACCACGCCACCGAGGTCGAAGAAGCCATCGCCACGGTCCTGCGCAAGGTCGATCTGCCGATCCCGCCGGAACTGACCAAGCCGTGAACCGCCGTCGCACGCGGAGCGCGCCCTAGTCGGTCAGGCGGCGGAGCGCTCGGCGACCGATCGGCGGCGCTGGCTCACGGTCGCGATGGCCGGAGGTGTGTAGGCCACATCGTTGGGGCCCGCGTCGGTGCCTGGCGGGACGATCTCGTCGATCCGGTCGAGGATCTCGTCGTCGAGGGTGACGTCGGCGCCGGCGAGCAGGTCGTCGAGCTGTTCCATCGTGCGTGGGCCGATGATCGCCGAGGTTACGCCCGGGTGGGCGATCGCGAATGCCATCGCGAGGTGGGTCATCGGCATGCCGACCTTCTCCGCGAGCGGGATGAGCTGCTCGACCGCCGCGAGCTTGCGCTCGTCGGCGAAGTGCTGCGGCATGGCGCTGGACCGGTGGGTATCCGTGTGCCGGCCCTTGCGGTATCGGCCGGTGAGCAGGCCCTGGCCCAGCGGGCTCCAGACGAGCGTGCCCATCCCGTAGCGCTGGCAGACCGGCAGGATCTCGCGTTCGATGCTCCGGTTGAGGATCGAGTACGGCGGCTGCTCGGTGCGGAAGCGCTCCAGGCCTCGCCGCTCGGCGACCCACTGCGCCTCGACGATCTCGGAAGCCGGGAAGCCCGACGCACCGACCGCGCGTACCTTGCCGCTGTGGATCAGGTCAGACAGCGCCGACAGGGTCTCCTCCACGTCGACCGTCGGATCTGGACGGTGGATCTGGTAGAGATCGAGGTGATCGGTCCGCAGGCGGCGCAACGAGTTCTCGACGGCGGTGACGATCCAGCGGCGCGAGTTCCCCTGGTGGTTCGGACCGTCGCTCATCGGATAGTGCAGCTTGCTGGCGAGCACGACGCCGTCGCGGCGGCCCTTGAGTGCTTTGCCGACGACCTCCTCGGATTCGCCTCGGGAGTAGACGTCGGCGGTGTCTACGAAGTTGACTCCCGCGTCGAGGGCTCGATGGATGATCCGGGTCGAGTCGTCATGGTCGGGGTTTCCCATGGCGCCGAACATCATGGCGCCCAGGGCGTATGGGCTGACCCGCATTCCGGTCCGGCCCAACGTGCGGTACTTCATGTGCTTCCTACCCGTGTCCTGCTCGGTGGTGACTGCCCCGGAAGCCATGCGGGCTCCGGTGGCTCAACACAAGCAAGGGCGCGACCGCCGTGCTAGCAAAATCCTCTCGGGTGGTTGCACAATCCTGGTGGCCTTCAGGGGAGCACGGCTTCGCCGTTGCCGGCTCCATCCCGCATACGTACGGCGTCAAGGCTGGGCGGAGCACCGAACAGGCGCCGATATTCCCGGCTGAATTGCGAGGGGTTGTCGTATCCGACTCGATAGCCGACGCCGGTGACGTCGTGGGGGCTGGTGGCCAGCAGCAGTCTCGCCGCCTGGAGCCGGATGTGCTTCTGGAACTGGATCGGGCTCATCGCCGTCACGGCCTGGAAGTTGCGATAGAACGCGGAGACGCTCATCCCGGAAAGTTGTGCCACCTCCTCGACCCGGAACGGCCGGGTGTAGTTCTCCCGGATCCACCGCACCGCCCGCGTGATGTGGTTCAGGCTGCTGTCCGCGAGGCCGAGCTGACGGACCGCTTCACCTTGTTCGCCGGTCAGCAAGCGCCAGAGGATCTCGCGCTTGTAGACCGGCGTCAGGGCCTTCTGGTCCCGAGGGCGGTCGAGCAGGCGCAGCAGTCGCACGACAGCGTCGAGCAACTCGTCCGGGGCGTCACTGACCGCGATGGCGGGCCGTGCGCTGCCGGTGGACCGTGGCAACTCCGCCGGCCCGACCTGCAACAGCAACTCCGCGATGGCGGCCGGTTCCAGCGTCATTCCGAAACCGAGCGCGGGCTGGCCCCCGGCGACGTCGACGAAGTGTCCCGTTACCGGCAGGTCCACCGAGGCGATCAGGTACTGACCGGGGCCGTACTCGTAGATCCGCTCCCCCAGCGCCAGGCGCTTGGCTCCCTGTGCGATGACCGCCAGAACCGTGCCGGACATCCCGGCCAGCGGCACCGCGCTGTGAACGACCTCGCAGACCCGGACACCGTCGATGACAGTGGTCAAATCGGGACGCGCATGTCGCTTCAACAGATCAGCGAGCTCGGCCAGGGACATCTACCGATTACAGCACCACGGCCATGACGTCGCCCTGGCGACGGCTCGGCGAGGCACCTCGGTTATCCCCGGCCCCACAGGTCGTAAGGGTTCTTGCCGGGCCGGAAACCGTGCGCTTCAGCCATGTGTGCGGCCTCGGGAAAGCCGTGTCCGACCGAGCCGGGAAGGTGGGCGTCACTGCCGAACGTGATCGCGTCGCCGCCTTCGTCGTGCCACCAGGTCAGCACGCTCGGGTGCAGCGGCAGCCGGGTATTGACCTCCAGCGCTCGGCCGGACCCCGCGGTCTCCCGCAACGCATGGCGAAACTCTTCCTCGAAGGCGGCGGGGTCGAATGAGCCGGCGTTCTCGGTTGGCCAGGAGCGGGCCGGATAGTCGATGTGGGCGAGCACGGAGAACATGTCGCTCGTCGCGACCATCCTGGCGACATCGGCGAGATACGCACGCACCACGTCGTAGGGGTCCCGGTACGGGTAGATGCCCCAGGGTTCGGCGAAGGTTCCTTGATCAGGGAGGGTGTGCAGCGAGCCGAGCAGCCGGTCGAATCGACCCACGGCCAGTACCCGCGCGATCTGATCGCCGTGGCGATGAGGCTCGCCCAACTCGAGACCGCTGAGGACGCGCAATTGAGGAAACCGATCCCTGCAGCGTTCGATCGCTTCCAGGTATCCGGCGGCATCGAAGGCAGGCGGCGTCAGTATCCCGCCGGCGTCGGCAAGCGCGGTGAGCTGGTCCGACACATACGGACCGTCGGACGCGATGCGCCACACAGTGTGGTCCAGGTGTTCGGTGAAGGCGATGGCCGGCAGACCGAGCTCCATGGCCCGGACGCAGGACTGTTCCATGTCGCCGACCGCTGTGTCCCACGACACTCGCTGTGCACGTGACTGTCAGGGGGCAATGGCACCAGACAACCTCCGGTGGGCAGGGGACTCGTCGTCAGGTGAAAGGGCGGTCACCGTCTCTGCTCGGAGTAAGGATCTGTCGGGTCCGGTCTCCGGTCCAGGCCGCTTCGAGGATCGAGGTCAGGCTGGCGGCGTCGGTCGGGCCTGGATGGTTCTGGATCAAGCGGGTGACGCCACTGGCCAGCTCCGCGAAGCGCGGGAGGTCGGCGCGTGCCACACCGATGTCCGCCAACGTAGGAGGGATGCCGATGTCGGCAAGGAGCCGGTCGAGCCAGGTGAGGAACGCATCCGCGGCCTCGGCATCCGAGGCGTCGGTCACGTCGAGCCCGCACACCCTGGCGAGGATGGCCAACCGGTCGCCGATGGCATCCCTGGCCGCGTTGAGCGCGTAGGGCAGTAGCAGCCCGACGCCCAGGCCGTGCGGCGTGTGCGTGGCTGCGCCGATGGGGTACTGGAGGGCGTGCGGGGCCGCGTTGCCGGCGTGGGAGAAGGCGAGCCCGGCGAGCATGGACCCATAGGACATGTCCGCGCGCGCGTCCGTGTCGCCTCCGTCCCGCACGGCTCGGCGCAAGCTGCGGGCGATCCGCTCCGCGGCCAGGAGCGCGTAGTGGTCGGTGATCGGGTTGCGGCCGAGGAAGACCTGCTCCACCGGGTCGCGCGGTCCGTGGGCCCGGGGCCGCGCGGTGTAGCTCTCCACCGCGTGACAGAACGCGTCGATGCCGGAGTGGGCGGTGACGGTCGCCGGGCAGGTGTAGGTGAGCTCGGGGTCGACGATGGCGAAGTCGGGCACGATGTGGACGCTGGAAACCCCCACCTTCAGCTGGCGGTCCGGGTCGGTCAGCACCGAGACGGGGGTTAGCTCGGAGCCCGTGCCTGACGTCGTCGGGACCGCGACGAGGGGAATCGTCGGCCCCGGCACCTTCGACTCGCCGTAGAAGTCGCGCGGCGTCCCACCGTGGCGCCTGATCACGCCGACGATTTTGGCGAGGTCGATCACCGTGCCACCCCCGATGGCGAGGATCACGTCGGCGTCCATCTCCGCGGCGACCGAGACGGCCAGGGCGACATCGGCGAGTGGTACGTCCGGAGTCGCGTCGGAGAACACCTCGACGACCTCGACCTTCTCCCGCACGGCGGCCACGATCTCGGCCACGCCCGGCTGCCCCAGAAGGATCTGGTCGGTCACGATCAGCACTCGCGAGCCACACTCGGCCACCACCCGTGGGATGTTCTGCGCGACCCCCTCGCCCACTATGAGCTGGCGTGGTCCGCGGACGGTCTCAAGCATGTCGGTGCCCCTCTGGAACGTCGGCGGTCACGGTAGGTCGATCGCCGCGTAGGTGAGGTCGAGGTACTCGAGGATGCCCTCGTGCGACCCCTCCTTGCCGATCCCGGACTGCTTCACGCCCCCGAACGGAGCCGACGGGTCCGATATCAGGCCACGGTTGACGCCGACCATCCCCGTATCCAGCCCCTCGGCGAACCGGAGCGCCCGCCGGAGGTCGCGGGTGAAGACGTATCCGACCAGGCCGTGCTCGGTGTCGTTGGCCTTCGCCAGCACCTCGTCGTCGGACGTGAACGAGATGATCGGCGCCACCGGGCCGAAGATCTCCGCCTTGAGCATCCGGGCGCCTTCGGGCACGTCGACGAGGACCGTGGGCGGGTAGAAGTGGCCCGGCCCATCCGGACGCTCGCCGCCCACCAGGACCCGGGCGCCGCGATCGACCGCGTCGGCGACGAGCTCTTCGATCTTGGTGACCGAGGCCTCGTCGATCAACGCACCGACGTCCACGCCGGCGTCGAGACCATGGCCCACCGAGAGCGCGCCCATCCGCTCGGCGAAGCGCGCCGTGAACTCCGCGCGCACCGGCTCCTCGACGTAGATCCGGTTGGCCGCGATGCAGGACTCCCCGATGTTGCGCATCTTGGCCACCATCGCACCGTCGAGCGCGACGTCCAGGTCAGCGTCGGCACACACGATCAAGGCCGCGTTGCCGCCCAGTTCCATGGAGGTGCGCAGCACGTTGTCCGCGGCCTGCCGCAGCAGCACGCGTCCGACCTCGGTCGACCCGGTGAACGAGAGCTTGCGGGTACGGCTGTCGGCCAGCAGTGCTGAGACCACCTCGCCGGGACGCTTGGTGGTCACCACGTTGACGACGCCCGGGGGTACGCCGACCTCCTCCATGACGCTGGCCAGGAAGAGCATGGTGAGCGGCGTCTGGGCTGCTGGCTTGGTGATCGTCGTGCAGCCCGCTGCCAGCGCGGGAGCGATCTTGCGGGCACCCATGGCCAACGGAAAGTTCCAGGGCGTCACGAAGACGCACGGTCCGACCGGCTTCGGCACGGTGAGGATGCGATATCCACCCGCGGGAGCGACGCTGTAGCGCCCCTCGACGCGCACCGCCTCCTCGGCGAACCAACGGAAGAACTCGGCGCCGTAGGCCACCTCGGCCCGAGCCTCGGCGAGCGGCTTGCCCATCTCGAGCGTGATCAGCCGGGCGAGGTCCTCGGATCGCTCGGTCAGTGCCCGGTACGTCGCGGTCAGCAACTCCGACCGTTTCCGCGGCGGGGTCGCCGCCCACTCCGCCATTGCCTCGCTCGCCGCGTCCAGAGCGGCGAGCCCGTCGGCGACGTCGGCGTCCGCCACCTCGGCGATGGTCTTGCCGGTGGCCGGGTCCTCGACGGCGAAGGTGGCTCCGCTCGCGGCGTCGCGCCACGCGTCGCCGATCCGGAGGCGCCGGTGCTCTTGGGCCAGGACGTTCATCGGGTCACTCATCGCGGTTACCGCCCGGCCCCGGACAGCGACACCCCGGTGCCCGCATCGAACAGGTGCGCACGGTCCAGGTCGACCGTCACCAGCAGCGGCTCGCCCGGCGTACCGGTGACGGTGGGTCGTGCCTTGACCTTGAGGATCTTCGTGCCCACCCGGACGTCGACCACCGTTCGGTCACCGAGCGGCTCGAGCCCGTAGAGCTCCCCCGACAATGACGCGTCCCCACGCCGCTCGACGGACAGGTCCTCCGCGCGCAGGCCCAGCAGCAGCGGACGACCGTCCTGCGCCGTGGTCCAGCCGGGCCGCGGCAGCGTCCAACCTTCCGCACCGACCAGGCGATCTCCCTCGGCGTGGCAGGCGAGCAGGCTGATCGGCGGGCTCCCGACGAATCCGGCGACCCACTGGTTGGCCGGACGCTCGTACACCTCGGTCGGCGTGCCGACCTGTTGCACCTTGCCGTCCTTGAGGACCGCGACCTGGTCGGCCATGGACAGGGCCTCGACCTGGTCGTTGGTCACGTAGACGAAGGTCGCTCCGAGGCTGCGGTGGATGCGGGTGAGCTCGGTGCGCATCTCGACGCGGAGCTTGAGGTCGAGGTTCGTCAGCGGCTCGTCCATGAGAAACGCGCGCGGGCTGCGGACCAGCGCCCGGGCCAGCGCGACACGCTGCATCTCCCCGCCCGACAACTGCGCGGGACGACGCTGCAGCAGCCGTTCGATGTGCAGCAGGCTCGCCATCCGCTCGACGGCGGCGGCGATCTCGCTCGAAGAGCGGCGGCGTGCCCGCAGCGGCGAAGCGATGTTCTCGTACACCGTGTGTCGCGGGTAGAGGGCGTAGCTCTGGAAGACCATGGCCAGGTCGCGTGCGGCCGGGGTGTCAGCGGTCGCGTCCCGCCCGTCCAACCGCACCGAGCCGGCGTCGAGCTTCTCGAGGCCGGCGATCGCTCGCAGGGTCGTCGTCTTGCCCGCCCCGGAGGGCCCGAGCACGACGAAGAACGAGCCGTCCGGCACGTCCAGCGTCACCCCGTCCAGGGCCTGGACTTTGCCGAAGGACTTGCACAGCCCCTGCACCGCCACGGTTCCCATCAGGCCACCAGCTCTTCCGTTTTCACGTCGTAGACCGCCGGGGTCCCACCGGTGTGCCGCAGCCCGACCGGTGCGTCAGCGGCGAAACGGCCGGTCGGTGGCATCCGAACCCGCACGTCGCGCTCGCCGCCGTGGTCGACCACGTAGATGATCTCGTCGCCCAGCCACTCCACCGATGCCACGCGGGCCGGGACCGAACGTTCCGCTCCTGGCTCTGTCACTTCCAGCGCCTCCGGCCGGACGCCCGCGACCAGGTCACGGTCGCGCGGCAGGCCTGGCGGTGGCGTGAGGACCAGCCCACCCTTGCCGCGCAGCTTCCCGTCGGCCACCTCCACCTCGATCAGGTTCATCGGCGGTGAGCCGATGAACGCGGCGCAGAAGAGCGTCGCCGGACGGTCGTAGACCTCCAGCGGCGTGCCGATCTGCTCGACGCGGCCCTTGTTGAGGATGGCGATCCGGTGACCGAGCGACATCGCCTCGACCTGGTCGTGGGTGACGTAGACCATCGTCGTCCCGAGCTCCCCCTGCAGGTGCTTGATCTCCGTGCGCATGTCCGCCCTCAGCTCCGCGTCCAGATTGGTGAGCGGCTCGTCCATGAGGAATGCGCGCGGGCGTCGCACCAGGGCGCGCGCGAGCGCGACGCGCTGCTGCTCCCCGCCGGACAGCCGGCGTGGGCGCCGGTCCAGGAGCGGACCGAGCCGCATCAGCCGGGCGGCCTCCTCGACCCGCTCGCGTACCTCCGCCTTGGGCAGTCCCTCGGCCCGCAGCGGGAACGCCAGGTTGTCGCGGGTTCGCAGGTGCGGGTAGAGAGCGTAGAACTGGAACACCATGGCGATGTCGCGCTCGGCGGGCGGCAGGTCGTTGACCAGCGTGTCGCCGATGCGGATGTCGCCCGTCGTCTGCCTCGCCAGGCCGGCGATGGCCCGCAGCGTGGTCGTCTTGCCGCAACCCGAAGGGCCGAGCATCACGAACAGCTCGCCGTCGCCGATGGACAGGTCCACGTGGTCGACCGCGACCGTCCCGTCCGGGTAGCGCTTGTGCAGCGCGGTCACCTCGATGCCCGCCATCAGCGTCGCACCGCCCCGAGCGTCACGCCGGCGACGAGGTGCTTGCGCACCAGATAGGCGAAGACGAGCACCGGTAGGGCGAACACCACGGAGGAGGCGGCCACGAGGCCCCAGTCCACAGTGGTGCCACCGATGAGGCCGGCGATGGCGGGCGGTGCCGTCCGCACGTCGTCGCTGGAGGTGAGGAAGATGGCGAACACGAACTCGTTCCACGAGAAGATGAGCGCGAAGACCGCCGTCGCGGCGATGCCGGGCACGAGCAGGGGAAGGGTGAAACGCCGGAACGCTTGCAGGCGGGTGTAGCCGTCGAGCATGGCGGCATCCTCGTACTCCGCGGGCACCTCGTCGACGAACCCCTTCATCATCCAGATCGTGAATGGGAGATTGAACGCGGCGTAGATGAGGATCAGGCCGAGCTCGGTGTCGATGAGTCCGACCTGGCGGTACATGAGGAAGATCGGGATCACGACCACCACGGGCGGCATGAAGCGCGTGGACAAGATGAAGAACAGCTGATCCTTCTTGGCCTTCACGGCGAAGCGTGAGTAGGCCCACGCCGCCGGGACCCCCAGCACGGTGGCCAGGACCGTGGAGACCCCAGCGACCACGACGGAGTTGAGGAACGAGACCGACAAGGCCGAGCGACCGCCGCCTGCGCCGACGAACACGTCCTTGAAATGGTCCATGGTGAACTGGAAGTTGAAGAACTTGGCCGGGATGGCGTAGACGTCCCGGTTCTCCTTGATGGACGTCTCGATCATCCACAGCACAGGGAAGAGCATCACGATGGCCAGTACGGTCAGGAGCGCGACCTCCAGCGCGGAGCGGCCCCGGCCGCCACGGCGCCGCGCGGGCGGCGGGTGATCCCGAACCGGATCTGTGGACACCGCCTCGTTGACGGAGACGCCCATCAGTCCTCCTTGAGCTTGTTCAGGTAGCGCAGGTAGAGCTGCGTGAGGACGATGACGACGAGGACCATGAGGATTCCGTACGCCGAGGCGGTTCCGGTGTTGAAGCCCAGGAACGCGACCTTGTAGACGTGGAAGGACAACGTCTCCGTGGAGACTCCCGGACCCCCGTTGGTCAGGATGTAGACGAGGTCGAACAGCCGGAAGGCCTCGATGGCCCTGAACAGCACGGCGATGAGGAGCAGCGGCCACACCAGCGGAAGAGTGATGGTGCGGAACCGGAACCACTCTGACGCCCGGTCGATCGAGGCGGCCTCGTACAGGTACTTGGGAACCGCGGTAAGGCCCGCGAGCGCGATGAGCATGATGAACGGCGTCCATTGCCAGGTGTCGACCACGATCAGGGAGACCAACGCCGTCCGCTGCCGGGTGAGCCACTCCACCGGCCCTATGCCGAGCGAGCCGAGCATGCTGTTGACCACGCCGAACTGCGCGTCGAGCATGAATCGCCAGAACAGCCCGACCACGACCGGCGACAGCATCATCGGAACGAGGAACACGGTGGTCAGCAGTCCTCGCCCGCGCGTACGCCGGGAGATCAGGTAGGCGATGGAGAACCCGAGCACGGTCTGCAGGCCGACCGCCCCGACCACGTAGAGCAACGTCGTCAAGGCCCTCTGGTGGACCTGCGCCGAAGCCAGGATGGCGGTGTAGTTCCCGAACCCGACCCAGCGGGCGGGCCCGCCGCGGGTGGCCGAGTAGTCGGTGAAAGACAGGTACAACGCCCACAGCAACGGGAACACCGACATGGCGAGCAACAGCAGCAGCGCGGGGGAGATGAAGGCCACGGCGAGCCCGCGGTCGCTCAACCGGGGGGACCGCCCCTGGGCAGGCGGCGTCGCGGACGCCACCTGCCCAGGGTGGTCGGTAGTCAGAGGGACAGGGTCACTCACAATCCGTCGCCGCCCTTGCGGCTGCTGGAGTCGAGCACGCCCTGCTGCTCCTTGGCGATGTCGTCGAGCGCTTCCTTCGGGCTCTTCGCGCCGTTGAGAGCCGCGTTCACGTTGGTGTTCTCGATGTCGACGAGGCGCGCGTACTCGGGCACGTTCCACATGTCCCGCATCCGCGAGACCGAGTCGGCGTACACCTTGTTGAACGGCCCGGCGTTGAGGAATTCCGGCGACTCGATGGCGTCCGTACGCGACGGCACGCCACCGGCCGCGGCCCACTTCTTCTGGATGTCAGCCTGCTCGAACCACTTCATGAAGTTCAGGGCCTCGGCCTGGTTCGCCGCGGCGGAGTAGGCCGACACGTGCATCCCCATGCCGCCGAGCGGCACCAGGTTCGTCTTCTGGCTCGGCAGGGTGGCGAAGCCCAGCTTGCCGAGGATCTGCTCCCGCGTGGTGCCGAGCGTCGACTGCTTCGGGTCCAGCAGGCCGCCGCTGGCGGCGATCCAGTTGAACGCGATGCAGGCCTTGCCCTGGGCGACGGCCGCGTTCACCTCGTCGATGAACCAGTTGCCGGAGCCCGTGGCGGTCAGCGGCTTCATCTTGTTGACCAGGACGTCCATCGCCTCCTGGCCCGCGGCGTCGTTGAGGACGCCGTCGATCTTGCGGGTCTTGGAGTCCCAGAGGTTGCCGCCGTAGACGCCGTTGACCGTGTTGTAGGTGACGGCCGCGGCGTCCGAGCCGTTGGCCTGGTGGAAGGCCAGCCCGCTCACGCCAGGGTTGTCCTTCTGGCACTTGTCGGCGACCGAGATCATCTCGTCCCAGGTCTGCGGTGGCTTGTCGCCGATCAGGTCCTTGCGGTAGATCATCGTCCAGGTGTCGCCGAGCAGCGGCAGCCCGTACAGGCTGGCGTTCTCGTCGCGCTTTCCGGTCTCCGCCTGCGGGAACTGGCCGTACGCCGCCAGCAGGTACGGGTTGTAGGCGTTGACGTCGATGTTGCCCTTGACGAAGTCGGTGATGTCGAGGATGTTGCCGTTCGTCACGGCCTCGCCGATGTGCTGCGAGTCCAGGATCGCGATGTCGAAGTCGGTCTTGCGCGCGGCGAACTGGGTGAACATCGCGTCGTGCCAGTTCGCGTTCGGCACGGTGTTGACCTTGACGGTCACGTTCGGCCGTTCCTTCTTGTACTCCGCGTTCGCGAAGTCTTCCAGCGCCTGGGCGGGCGGCCATTCGAACCAGATGAAGCTGAGGGTCAGCGGGTCCTTGGTGAGCTCCGGGATGGTCGCCGGCGCCTTGGGGGCGCTCGCTTTCCCGCCGTCGTCCTTGCCGTCGTCGCCGCAAGCCGCCAGGGTCGTGGCCGCCAGCAGCATGGCGGCCGTCGCCAACCGCACCTTTCGACCGGGAAGGAACGGTCGTCCTTTTCGCTTTGGATGCCGCATCTTCTTGCCTGCTTTCTGGGTGGGGACTTCAGGGCCTCGCTATGCGCTTCGCCGAGCAGTTGCTGGGTTGTGCAGGCGTGTCGCCGGGCTGTCGCCGGGGGCCGGAGATCGAAATGAACAGATGGCTGACCGGTTCCGCGGTGGTGCCGGACGGCGAGCATCCGTCGGATTTCCTATACGATCGCCTGGGGGCGTCAGAATGCCGCAGGGTTGTGACTGATGTCAACGGGTTCGCGAAGACGCAGGAAAGGACCGCACGTCACGATGGACGACGAAGCGATGACCGCGCAGGGCCGCAGGGCCGTGGCGGGCGGAATACCGCCGGGAAGATCTGGCGGCCGGCTTGCCGACGAGGTGTACGACACGCTGCTCGGACAGCTCATGTCGCTACGGATCGAGCCTGGCTCCCGCGTCACGATCGACGTCCTGGCGCGCGAGCTAGGGGTCTCGCAGACGCCGATCCGAGACGCGCTGAACCGCATGGAGGCCGAGGGCCTGGTCGTGCGTGTGCCCCATGCCGGCTACCGCATTCCACCCCAGATCACTCGGCACCGATTCGAGGACATGCTCGAGGTCCGCCTGCTCCTCGAGCCGGCCGCGGCGCGCAGATCCGCCGAACGCGCATCCCTTGCGCAGGTGGACGGCCTGCGCCGAATGCTGGAGGAGATGGCGGAGCTGGAGGGCGGCAACGGGCCCATGGCCTACGGCGCCTTCGGGCTGCGCGACGCCGCTTTTCACGATCTCGTCGCCCTGAGCGCGGAGAACCAGGTCATCCGCGAAGCGCTCGCTCGCCTGCACAGCCACGTGCACCTCTTCCGGCTCCACCGCGACGCCCAGGTCACCCACCTGGCCATGGCCGAGCACGAGGAAGTCGTGGCCGCGATCGCCGCGCGTGACCCCGACGCCGCCGCCTACGCGATGCGTCGGCACATCCTGCGGTCCGGCGACCGATTTCGACGGGTGTTCGACGAGGTCAAGGACGCGGACGGGATGGCGGCAGAGGCTTGACGGCCGGGCTGGGCCGAGGAATGCTACCTCAATCGGATCGGATTGGATTGGATCCACCTCACCCGCGCCCAGATGCGAGGAGAAGCAGGTGCCCAGAGCACTGCTCCTGACCGGCGATGCCGCCGAGGAGCTCGACACCATGTATCCCTACTACCGCGTGCAGGAGGGCGGCTGGGACGTTGACGTCTCGTCACGGACGATGCGTGACGTGCAACTGGTCATCCACGAGTTCGACCCCAACTCCGACGCCTATGTGGAGAAGAACGGCCGGAAGCTGCCGGTCGACGTGCCCTGGGCTGACGTCGACGTCGAGCGCTATGACGCCCTCATCATCCCCGGGGGCCGTGCCCCCGAGTGGATCCGTGTCGACGCCGACGTCAGGCGCATCACGGAGCACTTCTTCGCGCGTAACCTCCCCATCGCGCTGGTGTGCCACGGCGCGCAGGTGCCAGCGGTGTACGGGCTGCTCAAGGGTCGAAAGACGGCGTGCTTCCCGCCCATCACCGGTGACATGGAGAACGCGGGCGCGACCGTCATCGACGCTCCCGACGTCGTGGACGGCAACCTCGTCTCTTGCCGGGGCTGGCCCGACATGCCGCAGTTCGGCAGGGCGATGATGGAGCTCTTCTCGAAGTCCGTCAACTGAGCTTTGCCCTGGTGACACCACTTCGGACGATCACGGTGGATGGTTCACCCGTCCAGGTCCTGGAGAGCGGCACCGGGCCCGCGGTGCTGATGCTGCACGGCTCCGGACCCGGCACGACCGGGTCCGGCGCCTGGGCGACGACGGCGCAGGCGCTGGGCACGTCCTGGCACGTGGTGGCTCCTGACCAGGCGGGGTTCGGCCGCACACCGGTCCCGGCGGGCTCCAGGGGTGGGCTCCGGCTCTGGACGGAGCAGGCCGCGAGCCTGATGGACGCGCTCGGCATCGACGACTACGCCGTGGTGGGTCACTCCATGGGCGGTGCCGTGGCGCTGGCGTTGGCGGCCGCGCGCCCCCAGCAGGTCACCCGTGTCGTGGCGGTCTCGACGATGGGCGCCCCCGGGGCGCCCCTGTCCGCCGACCTCGACGCGCTCTGGGCCGCCCCCGCCGGCCCGCTCGGGGCACGAGACATGCTGAGCCGCCTCGTCCTCGACCAAGCGCTCGTGACCGATTCGGCCGTCGATGCCCGCGCGGCCGCGATGCGAGCGGGTGCGGCCGCGTACGCGTCGTTGTTCCCTCCACCTAGGACACGGTGGGTCGACGAGCTCACCCTCTCGGCGCACACGCTGGCAGCGATCCGCGCGCCCGTGCTGCTCGTTCACGGGGCCGAGGACCGGGTCACCCCGCTCGGGACGGCAGCCCTGCCCCTGCTCGAACACCTGGCCGATGTCCGTCTGCACGTGCTCGGCCGATGCGGGCACGTGCCGGCGATCGAGCACCCGCGCGAGTTCAGGCAACTGCTGTCGGGCTTCCTCCGCCCGGACTGAGGTCACCAATCGCTGCGGCAGGTCCGCTCACCAGAGGTCGAGTGGTCCGGGGATCTCGTCGGCAATGCGGTCCGGGAGGTACCGCGTCGCGACGTGAAGGTCGGCGTC
The DNA here is from genome assembly GCF_900107455.1 of Asanoa ishikariensis. Taxonomy (GTDB): domain Bacteria; phylum Actinomycetota; class Actinomycetes; order Mycobacteriales; family Micromonosporaceae; genus Asanoa; species Asanoa ishikariensis. The sequence goes on from NZ_FNQB01000003.1 coordinate 692,451, forward strand.
CAGGACCGTCACCGACGATTCGGCGGGGTGAGCGACCATCCACCCGACTCCGGCGACGTGGCTGATCCGTCCCACGGGCGGGAGTGCGACCTCGGCGATCAGGACAGGACGCACCGCGACAGCCTAGCGCCGCCGCCTTTACGACTACTCGATGTCCGAGAACAGCCCCGTGAAAGTCACCTGTGTTCCCGCGAGCCCACCGAACAGGGCTGCGGCGGCCGGGGTGGCGACCGCGGCCGAAGCGTCCTCGTAGCTGTCGAAGTACAGGTCGAGTGTGCGGTACGCGGGAGTGGGCGAGCCGTCCTCCTTCGGCCACACCTTGGCCGATTCGACCCACTGGAGCTTCGGCAGCGTTTTCGCGGCCTGCCGCACCTCCGCGTACGCCTTCTCGAACGCGTCCGGGTCCGCTGGATTGTCGACGATCAACGTGATCTTGGTGGGCATGACGCCCTCCTTCGCTAGTCGGGATGGCTGAGCTCGCCACCAGTCCATCTCAGTTGGTCTTCGCCTTGCGGCGCAGCCGGATCGCGGCGATGAGGAAGAAAATGGCGCCGGGGATGGCATAGCCGATCGCGTTGGTCAGCGCCGGGTCGTCGGCGGAGGCAGCCGCGACGAACGACCCGCCGGCGAGCACAGAGAGGCCGCCGCTGATGATCATCGGCCAGTGACCGCTCATTCCGCGGCGGGTAAGACCCACGATGAGCTGAACCAACCCCGCCACCACCGCCCAGGCGCCCCACACGCGCAGGACCGCCGGGATGCCGGAAGCGCCGGCCACGGCCAGACCGACCGCGGCAAGCAGGCTGACCACGATGTTGACGTAGAGCAGGGTGGACGAGGTGCGCGAGGAGCGTAGGTCGACGACCGCGGCGGCCGCGTCGACCAGCGGGTAGAGCACGAGGAGCGTGGCGGCGAGCACGTTGAGCTCGTCGGCGACCGCGAACGTCACGACGGCCCAGACGATGGCGAACGCGAAGCGGGCGAAGTACAGGCGCCGGAGCGCGGCCGCCGTCGTCGAGAAGGCGGGTGCGGTCACGGTGGTCATGGTCAGCCTTTCGATGGTGCGCAGCAGAACGAACGTTCTGTCTCCCCCACGATGACAACCGCGGCGCGAACTGTCAAGACAGAACGTTCTATCCGCTACGATGGGCACATGGCTCGCAGTGAACCCGGGACCCAGCCGTCCGAGGCACGCCTCCGGCTCCTGACCACGGCGACCGGAGTCTTCTACGCCGAGGGCATCCACTCGGTCGGCGTCGACCGGATCATCGCCGAGGCGAAGGTGACCCGGGCCACCTTCTATCGGCACTTCCCCGGCAAGGAAGACCTGGTCCTCGCCTACCTGCAGAGCGCCGACCAGGGCATCCGCGGCCAGGTGGAGGCGGCGATCGCCGCCGCGGGCGCATCGGCGGGTGACGCCGTCCGGGCCGTCGCGGCGGCGATCGCCGAGGGCATCCAGTCGCCCGGCTTCCGCGGCTGCGCCTTCCTGAACGCGGTGGCGGAATATCCCGATCTCGCCCATCCCGTGCATCAGGCGGTTCTCGCCCATCGGGGGTGGTTCCTCGACACGATCAACACCCTGATGGAGCGCATCGAGGTGACTGGGGCCGAAGGGGCCGCGCAGCACTTTGTGATGCTCCGCGACGGCGCCATGGCGGCCGGGTGCCTGTTCGACCCGGCCGCGATCTGCGAGACCTTCCTACGCGGTGTCGACGGGCTCGTCGAGGTGCACGGGTCGCGCCAGCCAGCCTGAGCGCACCAGGAATCAAGTGGTCGTCAAGACGCTCGACATATGTTCGAGGAAAGGCCCACGATTCGAGGCGGGTCCGGAGATGACTGTGTCGGGAGGATCAGATGTCCAAGAAGTACACCGGTAGCTGCGCCTGTGGCGCAGTGACATACGGGTTCGACAGTGAGCCGAGCTTCATCGCCAACTGCCACTGCACAGACTGCAAGCGATCCTCGGGTGGAGAGATGGCGACCTTCGCGGCGGTGCCCGATGCGGACTTCACCGTGTCCGGCGCGGACACCACCAAGACCTACTCCTACGGCCCGGACGCCGAAACGTGCGCGGGCAAGGGACTTGATCGCGTCTTCTGCACCAACTGCGGCTCCCGTGCGTACACCAACAACCTCAAGGACTTCCCGGGCATCGTCTTCGTGCAGGAAGGCACTCTGGACCGCCTCGACGAGTGGTTCCCGCCCCAGGCCGAGATCTTCACGTGGAGCCGCGAGAAGTGGCTGCCGGCGCTCGACATCGCGCAGTACGACCACCGCGCGCCGGCCTGATCTTCTTAAACCCGCCGTTGTACGTGCAGCAGGTACTCGCGGCGGTCCAGCGGGTTGTGGTCCGTGCGCGGGCGTTCCGGCCACGGGCACGGGGCCGCGCCGTAGTGGTCGAAGGCGCTCTCCAGCACCCCCTCGCCACGGGTCAGTGACGGCAGCCGGGTCTCCAGGGCGTGCACCCGGGCGGCCGGGATGTCGCCCTCGACGATCGCGACCGCGCCGGCCGTGGCGGTGTCGGTCGGCAGGGCACGGTGTTTGGCCAGTACGGGCAGCACCGCGCCCAGCAGGTCGGCCGGCAGTTCCAGGCGGAAGTGGTGCACCGGCTCGTGCACGGCCGTCCGGGCCTGGCGCAGTGCGGCCATCAGCACCAGCGGCGTCAGGTTGCGGAAGTCGCCGGCCGTGCTGGACATGCTCTTGTCGAACGTGCCGTGGGCGTGGCTCTGCCGGGCGTAGTAGCCCGAGTGCGTCATCGTCACCACGCAGTCCACCACCCGCCAGCCGTGCGGCCCCGCGCCGAGCACCTCGTGCACGGTCTCCTCGACCGCGGCGAAGAACGCGGGCGGCATCGAACCGAGCTCGACGCCGAGCCGGAACACGACGCCGGAGTCGACCGAGCCGGGCTCGACCCGCAGGCCGACGGTGGCGAGGAACGGCGCCTCGTGCTTGAGCTCGTGCGCCTCGCCGCTGCCGACCACCCGCTCCACGCAGATGGTGGTCGACTCGCGGAAGGTGACCGCCAGGTCGTACTCGTCGGCCAGGGTCGCCTGGATCACCTCCTTCTGGACCTCTCCGTACAGCGACACCGACGTCTCGTCGCGCACGTCGTCGCGGCGCAGATTGATCAACGGGTCCTGCTCGGCCAGCTCGGTCAGGGCCGCGTGCAGCGCCCCGGCCTGGCCCGGGCGATCCGGCACCACCACGGTCTCCAGGGACGGCGGGGCGAAATGCCGTCTCGCACCTGGCCGCGCCCGACCGACGGTGTCGCCGATCCGCACCTCGGACAGGCCACGCACGACCGCGATCCGCCCGGCCGGCACCGCGGCGCGTGACGTCAGCGCACCGTCCGCGAAGACGCCGATCCCGGTGATCTTCGCGTCCGCGTCCCGCAGCGACACCCGGTCGCGCACCGCGAGCGTGCCGTCGAACATCCGCACGTACGCCAGCCTCTCGCCGGCCGGGCCGCGCTCGACCTTGAACACGGTGCCGGACGGCGGAGCCTCCGGGTCACCGCCCGCGGCCGGGAGCAGGTCGCGGATCCCCGTCATCAGCTCGGGTACGCCGGTGCCGGTGATCGCCGACCCCGCGTACACGGGATGCACCCAGGATCTGGCGGTCTGCGCGGCGAGCTCCGCGCGGAGGCGGGCCGCGGCGACGACGCCGTCTTCGACGAATGCGGCGAGCACCGCGTCCGAGCGCACCGCGAGCAGGTCGGCCAGGCCCGGCTCGCCCGGTGCGAAGGAGGCCGTGCGGGTCCCCGCGTCCCGGACGGATCCCATCGGCTGTGGGCGCAGGTCCAGGCGCCGCTCGAGGTCGGCGAGCAGCGCGGCCGGCCGGGCACCGCCGCGGTCGACCTTGTTGAGGAAGACCAGCAGCGGGATGCCCAGCCGGCGCAGCGCCCGGGTCAACACCCGGGTCTGCGGTTGGACGCCCTCGACGGCGGAGACCACCAGGACGGCGCCGTCGAGCACGGCGAGGACCCGCTCCACCTCGGCGATGAAGTCCGGGTGGCCGGGTGTGTCGATCAGGTTGACGGTGACGTCGTCGATCGGGAACGACACCACGGCCGACTTGATCGTGATGCCGCGCTGCCGTTCGAGGGCGAGCGTGTCGGTGCGGGTGCTGCCGTCGTCGACGGAGCCGAGCTCGTCGATCACACCGGCGGCGTGCAGAAGCCGCTCGGTCAGGCTGGTCTTACCTGCGTCGACATGGGCGAGGATTCCGAGGTTGAGCGTGCGCAAGCGAGCTGTCCTTCACGTGGGCGGAATGGGCCGACGGAACGAACACGCGAGCTGCACGCATCTCAGGAATCCCCTTTCGTTAGACAGCCACCTCAACACATCCGCGGAGGCGCCGGCAACGGATTTATGGCGCGTCGTGGACCCGACAGGCGGTCCTGCAACCGGGCAGGCCTCCCCAAAGTAAAAGAGGTGTATCCACGGGGAGGAGAGACTCGGTGCGGGACGCACAAAGTTTTGACGAGTTCTACCGCGCGACAGCGGTACGAACGCTGCGCTACGCCGTCGGCGTCGTCGGAGACGCGACGGAGGCGCAGGACGCGGTCCAGGAGGCGTACGCCCGGGCGTGGCGGCGCTGGGACACGGTCGCGGCCCATCCGGCGCCGGAGGCCTGGGTGCGGTTGGTGGTCAGTCGCCTGGCCACCGACCGTTGGCGACGGATCAGCGGCATCGCGGCGTTGCTGCGCCGCACCGGCCCACCACCACCGGCACCACCACCGGACGAGAACACTGTTCTGCTGGTCGAGGCCCTGCGCGCGCTGCCGGCGAACCACCGCCGCGCGCTGGCTCTGCATTACCTGTGCGACCGGTCGGTCGACGAGATCGCGGCCGAGATCGGCGCGAAACCCAACACGGTGAAGTCCTGGCTGGCCCGCGGCCGCGAGCGCCTCGCGCTGCAGCTCGCCGGGACCGGCTTCGATCTGGAGGCGCAGGATGCGTGACTTCGAGAGCCAGTACGCGAAACTCGCCTCCACTGTGGATGGCACTCGACTGCCCGGCGCGGAGGCCCTCCGCCGGGACGCGGACCGGTACGCCCACCGCCGGATGGCCGTCGTGGCCGGAGCCGTCGTCGCCGTGCTCGGCGCGACCGGCGTAGCGGTCCTCGGCGCGCCGGCGCCGCGTCCGCAGCCCGTCGCGCCACCGAGCCCGACGGTCCAGCGGAGCCCGACACCGACCCCGCCCACCGCCTCGCCGACCGCGCCGCCGATCGCGCCGCCGACCTCGACACCACCCAGCCGGCCGCCTAACTCGGCGCGCCCGGTGGTCACGACCATTCCGGACCGGGCCTTCCTCGTCATCCCCCGCGACATGCGCCTCGCGGGCGCACGGCCCGATCTCGTGGGCGCCGGCCTGGAGGTGCCCAGGCTGTGCGACAACCCGCTGCGCGACCATCCGACGGCGACCGCCCGGCGGGCCCAGACCACCGACTACGAGGGTGGTGGGTGGGTCACCCAGATGATCTCCGCACACCGCCACGGCGGGGCGGCCCAGGTCATCCGCGAGGTGCGCGCCGACCTCGCGAGCTGCGACTCCGTCACGGACGGCGCTCTCACGATCAAAATCCGGACCGAGAGCTCCCCGGGGTACGGGGACGAGTCGGTGCAGGTGCTGGAGCAGGTGACGAGGTCGGGCGACGGCGGCCGCCCCCGGTGGGAGATCCGAGCCATGGTCATCCGGGTCGGTGACGTCGTGACCGTGCTGATGACCGGCAACTCCGAGAACGAGCACACGGCCGTGGCCGACCTGCGCCGCTTCGCCCCGCTCGCGGTCGAGACGATCGAGGACTGGCGGTGACCGGCCTCAGAGGTGCCGGGTAAGCAGGTCGCGCAACGCCGACTTGGGACGGGCGCCGACGGTGGCGCTGACCAGTTCGCCGGCGCGGAAGACGAGCAGGGTCGGTAGCGAGCGCACCTCGTACGCCCGGCAGGTCTCGGAGTTCGCGTCGGCGTCCAGGGTGGCCACCGTCATGCGCCCGTCCAACTCGACGGCGAGCTCGGCCAGGCTCCGGGAGATCGCGTGGCAGGGCGGGCACCACTCGGCCCAGATGTCGACCACGATCGGCTTCGGGGACGCCAGGACGACGTCGGCGAAGGTCTCGTCGGTCACGGTGACTAGCAGGTCCTGCTGGAGCATGTGTTCTCCCGGCTCTCGATGGCGACGGTCAACTGGGCGTGGAGCCGGTCGCGCACCTCGCGCATCCGGTCGATCCCGGCGTCCACCTCGGCGATCTTGCGGCGGAGCACCGCGACCGAGTCCGGGCAGACGTCGCCCGACGGATGCCCGGCCCGCAGGCAGTCGACGAACGGACGGATGTCGTCGAGTGCGAACCCGATCCCGAGCAGAGTCCGGATCTCCCGCACCACCCGCAGCTCCGCGTCGTCGTAGACGCGGTAACCGTTGGCCGAGCGCCCGGCCCGCAACAGCCCGTGCGTCTCGTAGTAGCGCAGCGCCCGGGTGCTCGTGCCGGCCTGCTCGGCCAACTCCCCGATCAGCATGGACCCGACGCTAGACCTTGCCGCCGACGTCAAGGCAAGAGCAGTCAGGCCGTGGTCGGGCGGCGGTCGACCCAGTCGACGAGGAGCTGGCGTTCGGCGAAGAGCCAGCGGCCGTCCTGGCGCACGAAGCGGTCGTGGTAGCGGATCGACATGACCATCAGGACGCGCCCGCCGTCCTCGGTCCACAGGTGGTGCGCGAGGCAGTAGGTCTCGCCGGTCGCGCCGTCTCCCTCGACCGTCACCGTGCTCTGGCCGTTGAAGTGGGTGGTCTGCTCGTAGTTCCGCAGGGCACCGAACTCGGACTCGAGCGTCGTGCGGCCCTCGATGACCTGGGCCGGCTCGCCCGCGTCGGTGCCGCCCATGAAGACGGTGACGCGGGCGTCCTGCGTGAACAGCGCCGCCTGCCCGGCCGGGTCGCGCCGGTCGGCCAGGCGCGCGTAGGCGTCGACCAGGTCGCGGAGCGCCGCCCGGTCGGATTCGTGGTTCGTCATGCGATCGATCTTGCGGCGGACGAGGCCGGACCGGCCAACACCCGTTGCCTGACACGCCGCCAGGCAGAGCCTGTGGGTGGTCAGCCGGCCTCGGTGAGGTCCGTGCTGGCGGCCAGGTCGGTGACCACCTCACGGAGCCGGCGCAGGGCGGGTGCCGTGTTGTCGGGCCGCCACACCATGTCGGTCGGCATGAGCTCGCCGGTCAGCGGGACGAACACGACGCCCGTGCGGCGCAGGTGGTGTGCCGACCAGCCCAGCCGGGTGACGCCGACGCCGGCCGCGACCAGGCCCAGCAACCCCTGCACGCTGGCGTCGCGGGCGACGACCTCCGGAGTGAAACCCGCGGCCCGGAAGCTCTCGTCGAACGCCCGGTGCCAGGGCTCCCAGGAGCTGCGAGGCGTCATCACCCAGCGCTCCCCCGCCAGGTCGGCCAGAGCGAGCGAGGCGCGGTCGGCGAGCGGGTGGCCGGCGGGCAGGACCGCGCAGACCTGCTCGGTGGCGATCGTGTGGGTGGCCAGGCCCGGCACCTGCGGCGGCCGGGTGAAGGCCAGGTCGTAGCTCCCGTCGAGCATCCCGTCCACCAGCGGCCCGATGGTGGTCTCGGTGGTAAGAACCGAGACCTCCGGGAGGTGCGAGCGGGCGGCCCGGACGATCGGCGGCAGCAGGTGGTTGGCGGTGGTGGCCAGGAACGCCAGTCGTAGCTCACCGACCTCGCCGCGCCGCGCCCGCTGGACGACGGCGACGGCCTCGTCGGCGCGGGCCAGGGCCGCACGTGCCTCCGGGAGGAACAACGTCCCTGTTTCGGTCAGTCTGGTGCCCCGGCTGTCGCGTTCGAACAGTTTGACCCCGAGGTTCCGTTCCAGCGCGGTGATCTGCTGTGACAGCGACTGTTGCGCGATCATCAGCCGGGTCGCGGCCCGGGTGAACGAGGACTCCTCGGCGACGGCCACGAAGTACCTGAACTGCCGAAGATCAGGGGTCACAGCCCGAACCTACCGCTACGCCAGGTAACCGGTGTTGGCCGCGACCAACCGGCCGACCGCAGCATCGACACATGCAGAACAGAGTTTGGTTGATCACCGGATGTTCCTCAGGCTTCGGCCGCGAGCTCGCGCTCGCCGCGGTGGCCGCCGGCGACCGGGTGATGGCCACCGCGCGCCGGCCCGAGACGCTGACCGGGCTGGCGGAGGCGGGCCAGGGCCGGATCACCACCACGGCGCTGGACGTCACCGACCCGGACTCGATAGCCGCGGCCGTCGAGGCGACGCTCGCCGCCTACGGCCGGATCGACGTCCTGGTCAACAACGCCGGCTCGCTGGTGCTCGGCGCCGTCGAGGAGTTCACCATGTCCGAGCTGCGCGAGCAGTTGGACGTCGTCTTCTTCGGCGCGGCCGAGGTCACCAAGGCCGTCGTGCCGCTGATGCGGACCCAGGGCAGCGGGACGATCGTGCAGATGAGCTCGATCGGCGGCCGCAAGACGTACCCGGCCTTCGGCGCCTACCACGCGGCCAAGTGGGCGCTGGAGGGCTTCTCCGAGACGCTGGCCACGGAGCTCGCGCCGCTCGGCGTGCGGGTGCTGATCGTGGAGCCCGGCGCGTTCCGCACCGAGTTCAACAACAACAAGTACGTCACCCGGGAGCTGCCGGCGTACGCCGAGACAGCGGGTGCGACCCGCCGGTTCACCCAGGAGTTGACCGCCGCGGAGCCCAACGACCCGGTCAAGGGTGTGGCGGCGATCCTGGCCGCGCTGGACAGCGAGCGCCCGCCACTGCGGCTCCTGCTCGGCGGCGACGCGGTCGACGGCCTGCGCGAGCACCACGCGGCGCTGCTGGCCGAGGTCGACGAATGGGAGCACCTCAGCCGGACGACGGCGATCTGAGCCCAGAGATAGGGGGCGCGGCCGGGCCGCGCCCCCTATCGAAACCTCAGATGCCCTGGGCCAGCCGGTGGTACGCGGCGCTCCAGCGGAGCTCCTTGGCCAGACCGCGGCGGGTCGTGCCGGCCTCGATGTGCACGAGCTCGATGCCCAGGTGGTCGGCGAGCGTGCCGACCTCCTCGGCGGTCACCGCGGTCGACAGCACCGTGTGGTGCGGCCCGCCGGCGGTGAGCCAGCCCTCGGTGGCGGTGGAGAAGTCCGGCCGCGGTTCCCATACGGCCCGCGCCACCGGCAGGTTCGGCAGCGGCTCGTCCGGCTCGACCAGGTCGACGTCGTTGGCCACCCAGCGGAACCGGTCGCCGAGGTCGGCCCAGCCGACCGTCACGGCCGGACCCGTGGCCGCGGTGAACACCAGCCGGGCCGGGTCCTCGCGGCCGCCGATGGACAGCGGGTGCACCTCGACGCGCGGGCGGTCGCCGGCGATCGTCGGGCAGACCTCCAGCATGTGCGCGCCGAGGATCTTCGGGGTGCCGGGGCCGAAGTGGTAGGTGTAGTCCTCCATGAAGGACGTGCCACCAGCCCGGCCGGCACCGACGACCTTGAGGATCCGCAGCAGGGCGGAGGTCTTCCAGTCGCCCTCGCCGCCGAAGCCGTAGCCGTCGGCCATCAGGCGCTGCACCGCGAGCCCGGGGAGCTGCCGGAGCCCGCCGAGGTCCTCGAAGTTCGTCGTGAAGGCCCGGAAGCCGCCGGCGGTCAGGAACGAGCGGAGCCCGGCCTCGATCCGCGCCTGGTAGCGGACGCTCTCGGGCCGCTCACCGCCCGGACGCAGGTCGTCGGCCACCTCGTAGGAGTCCAGGTAGGACGCTACGACCTGGTCCACGTCAGAGTCGGACACCGAGTCCACGACCGACACCAGGTCGTTGACGCCGTAGCCGTTCACGGAGACGCCGACCCGCAGCTCCGCCTCGACCTTGTCGCCCTCGGTCACCGCGACGTCGCGCATGTTGTCGCCGAACCGGGCCAGCCGCAGCGAGCGGGCCTCGGCCACACCGGTCGCGGCGCGCGCCCACGAGCCGATCCGGGCCGCCACCACCGGGTCGCTGACGTGCCCGGCCACCGTGGTCCGCGGGACGCGCAGGCGGGTCAGCGCGTAGCCGAACTCCCGGTCACCGTGCGCGGCCTGGTTGAGGTTCATGAAGTCCATGTCGATGGTCGCCCACGGCAGGGCGGCGTCGGCCTGGGTGTGCAGGTGCAGCAAGGGGCGGCGCAGCGCGTCGAGGCCCGCGATCCACATCTTGGCCGGCGAGAACGTGTGCATCCAGGTGATCACGCCGACGCAGGCCGGGTGCTCGTTGGCCCGCCCGATGATCTGGCGAATCGCGTCGGAGCTGGTCAGCACCGGCTGCCAGACGATCCGGACCGGCACGTCGCCGGCCGCGTCGATGGCCGCCGCCACCCGCTGCGACTGCTCGGCGACCTGGGCGAGAGTGTCCTCGCCGTACAGGCCCTGGCTGCCGGTCAGGAACCACACTTCCTTGCCGGCGAAGGGGTCGTCGATCACGATGTTTCCTTTCAACGCTGCCCGTAGACGTTCTGGTACCGCTCATAGAGGGAGTCGATGTCGGCCTGGGCGATCGGGAGGGGTTCGCCGAGCTGCCGGGCCAGGTGCACCGTGCGGGCCACGTCCTCGCACATCACCGCCGCCTTGACCGCCGCGCGGGCGCTGCCGCCGATGGTGAAGACGCCGTGGTTGCGCATGAGCACGGCCGGCGAGCGCTGGCCGGCCAGGGTGGCCACGATGCCCTGGCCGATGGAGTCGTCGCCGATCAGGGCGAACGGGCCGACCGGGATCGGGCCGCCGAACTCGTCGGCCATCGCGGTGATCACGCACGGGATCGCCTCGCCACGGGCGGACCAGGCGGTCGCGTACGGGCTGTGCGTGTGCACGACGCCGTTGACCTCCGGCAGGTGCCGGTAGACGTAGGCGTGCGCGGCGGTGTCGCTGGACGGGGCGCGTACCCCGTCGACGACGTTGCCGTCCAGGTCGCACACGGTGATGCCGTCCCAGGACAGCTCGTCGTACGAGACCCCGCTGCCCTTGATCACGAACAGGTCCTCACCGGGCACCCGCTCGGAGACGTTGCCGCTGGTCCACGCGACCAGCGCGTAGCGGACGAGCTCGTTGTGCAGCGCCGCCACGTGGGTGCGCTGGTCCCGGTGCGAGCCCTGCTCCGTGCGCTGGGTCGGGATGCTCACGAGGACTCCTTGGCGGTGCGGCGGATGTCGCGCAGCCGGTGCAGGACGTCGTTGCCGCCCCGGCCGAAGTGGTCGTGCAGGAGCTGGTACTCCGCGTAGAGCGCGTCGTAGGCTGCCGCGCGCCGGTCGTCCGGCACGTACACGGCCCGCCGGACCTTGCCCATCGCCTCGGCTGCGGCGTGCACGTCCGGGTAGGAGCCCGCGGCGACGGCCGCGTGGATCGCGGAGCCCAGCGCCGGACCCTGCTCGGAGTCGATCACCGACAGCGGGCGCCGGCAGACGTCCGAGTAGAGCTGCATGAGGAACGCGTTGCGCAGCAGCCCGCCGGCCACCACCAGCTCCGACACCTCGACGCCGTTGCTCTCGAAGGCCTCGACGATCGTGCGGGTGCCGAACGCGGTGGCCTCCAGCAGCGCCCGGTAGACGTCTTCGGGGCGGGTGGCCAGGGTGGTGCCGACCAGCACGCCGGACAGCTCGTGGTCGACCAGCACCGACCGGTTGCCGCCGTGCCAGTCGAGCGCGACCAGGCCGTGCTCGCCGACCTCCTGCTCGGCGGCCAGCGCGGTGAGGTGGTCGTGCACCCCGACACCGGCCGCGGCCGCCGCCTCCACATAGGACGCGGGCACGAAGTTGTCGACGTGCCAGGCGAAGATGTCACCGACGCCGCTCTGGCCGGCCTCGTAGCCGTAGAGCCCCGGCACGATGCCGCCGTCGACCACGCCGCACATACCCGGCACCTCGCCGAGCCGGTCGCTGTTCATCACGTGGCACGTCGAGGTGCCCATCACCATCAGCATCTGGCCGGGTTCGGTGGCCTTGGCGGCGGGCGCGGTGACGTGCGCGTCCACATTGCCCACACAGACGGCGATGCCCTCGCGAAGACCCGTCCAGGCCGCCGCCTCGGCGGTCAGTCCACCGGCCAACGCGCCGAGCTGGCCGATCTCGTGCTCCAGCTTGTCCGTGACGAAAGCGCCGAACGCGGGGTTGAGCGCGGCCAGGTAGTCCGGGGACGGGTAGGCGCCGTCCTGGTAGATCCCCTTGTAGCCGGCCGTGCAGGCGTTGCGCAGGTAGCTGCCGCAGAGCTGCCACACGATCCAGTCGGCGGCCTCGACCCAGCGGTCCATGGCCGCGTACACCTCGGGGTCGTCCTCGAGCACCTGGAGCGCCTTGGCGAACTCCCACTCGCTGGAGATCTTGCCGCCGTAGCGGGCCAGCCAGGTCTCACCGCGCGCGGCGGCCAGCGCGTTGATCCGGTCGGCGTGCGGCTGGGCGGAGTGGTGCTTCCAGAGCTTCGGGTACGCGTGTGGCCGCTCGCGGAAGGAATCGAGCTCGCACAGCGGCGTGCCGTCCGTGGTGGTCGGCAGCACGGTGCAGGCGGTGAAGTCGGTGCCGATGCCGATCACCTCAGCGGGATCGACCCCGCTGGCGCGGACCGCGGCCGGCACCGCGTCGCGCAGCACCGCCAACCAGTCCCCCGGCATCTGCAGCGCCCAGTCCGGCGGCAACCGCTCACCGGTGGCCGGCAGCCGGTTCTCGACCACGGCGTGGTCGTACACCGAGACGGCGCTGCCAAGCTCCGCCCCGTCGGCTACCCGGACCACGACCGCCCTCCCGGACAGCGTGCCGAAGTCGACTCCGACGACGTACATGAGTCACCCTTTCCCCCGGGTCGGTGGTGCGGTGGTGGCCCGCACCAACAACTGCGGCACGACCGGACACGGTCGTGCCTGTTCGCCGCCGAGCAGCCCGAGCACGAGCTGCACGCCCCGTCGCCCCAACTCAGCGAAGTCCTGCCGGACCGTGGTCAACGGCGGGATGTAGTAGGGCGCCTCCGGCACGTTGTCGAAGCCGACGACGCTGACGTCGTCGGGCACCCGCAGGCCGGCCTCGTGGAAGGCGTTGAGCAGCCCGAAGGCCATCTGGTCGTTGGCGACGAACACGGCGGTCACCGACTCGCCGCCGCGCCGCCGGGCGACCAGCTCCCGGCCGGCCGCGTGCCCCGAGGCCGGCAACCAGTCGCCGCGCAGCATCGACGGCGGCCGCGCGCCGGCGGAGTCGAGCACCGCCCGCCAGCTCGAGGCACGGGCGGCCGCCTCGATCGACCCGGCCGGCCCGCTGACGTGGTGGACGGTGCGATGCCCGAGGTCGAGCAGGTGCCGGGTGGCCAGCGCGGCTCCCGTCTCCTGGTCGACCCAGACCGCCGGGCCGTCTCCGTCGCCGCTGGCCTGGACCGTGATCAGCGGAACGGCGGCGTGCACCTCGCGCAGGGCCAGCACCGCCTCGTCATAGGTGCTCAGCGCGACGATCGCGTCCACCGACTGGGTCGCCAGCCGGTCGATCGCCTCGGTCATGGTGCGGGCGCCGGCGTCGTCGAGCACGGAGACGGTCAGGAAGTAGCCGGCCTCGCGGGCCGCGTGCTCCAGGCCGAGCATCGTCTGCGCCGGCCCGTACTGGCTGATGTTGGAGGTGACCAGGCCGATGGTGCGGGTCGAACCGGTGGCGAGGGCCCGGGCCGCCCCGTTGGGGCGGTACCCGAGCTCCGCGATCGCCGCCAGGACCCGTGCCCGGGTGGCCACCGCCACGTTGGGGTGGCGGTTGATCACCCGCGACACGGTCTGGTGCGACACGCCCGCGCGGGCGGCCACGTCCGACATGGCCAGTGGCCGGGTCGGGGCGGAGTCCGCGGTCGGTGCGTCCATGGGTCCGGTCAGCGACGTCAGCGGTTGGCGCCGACGCGGCGCTTGTTGTAGATGTCGAACGCCACGGCGAGCAGCAGCACGAGGCCCTTGACCACGGACTGGACCGACTGGTCAATGCCCATCAACTGCATGCCGTTGCTCATCACAGCCATGATCAGACCACCGACCATGGCGCCGACCACGGTGCCCACGCCGCCGGCCACGGCCGCACCACCGATGAAGGCGGCCGCGATGGCGTCGAGCTCGAACATGTTGCCGGCCGCCGGCTGCGCGCCGTTGGACCGCGACGAGTAGATGACACCCGCCACGCCGGCCAGGAAGCCCATGTTGACGAACATCCAGAAGTTGACCGACTTGACCTTGACGCCCGAGAGCTGCGCCGCGGACAGGTTGCCGCCGATGGCGTACACCTGGCGGCCGAAGACGGTGCGCCGGGTGACCATGCCGTAGGCGATGACCAGGACAGCCAGGATGATCAGCACGATCGGCAGGCCGCGGGCGTGGGCGAGCTGCCACGCGAAGTACATGATCACCGCGCCGACCAGCAGGATCCGCAGGACGAACAGCGGGAACGACTCCACCGACTGCTCGTAGCGGACCCGGGCCGTCCGGGTGCGGTAGCCGCTGACCGCGATGCCGGCCACGGCGACCGCGCCGATGACCAACGTGAACAGGTCGAAGCCCTGGCCGCCGAACAACCCGTTGAGGAAGCCGTTGGCGATCTTCTGGTACTCACCCGGGAACGGCGAGAGGGAGATGTTGTCGAGCACCTGGAGCGTGAGGCCGCGGAAGAGCAGCATGCCGGCCAGCGTCACGATGAACGCCGGCATGCCGACGTACGCGACCCAGAAGCCGTGCCAGACACCCACCGCGAGGCCGACCGTGATCGCCGCGACCACGCCCACCCACCAGGGCAGGCCCTGCTGGATGACCAGCACGGCGGAGACCGCGCCGGTCAGCGCCACCACCGAGCCGACCGACAGGTCGATGTGGCCGCCGATGATCAGAATGACCATGCCGATGGCGAGCACCAGGATGTACGAGTACTGCAGCAGGATGTTCGTGATGTTGCCCGGGCTCAGCGAGACGCCGTCGGTGAGGATCGCGAACAGCCCGACGATCACCACGAACGCGACGTAGATGCCGCTCTGCCGCAGGTTACGCATGATCAGCGTGCGGGGGTCGCTGGTGCCGGTGTGCAGCGCGACCGCCGGAGCGGTGCCGGACTCCCGCGTCTCGGGGGGCTTGGTGTCGGTCATCCGGCGAGCTCCTTCTCCTTGGTCATGAGCGCCATGAGGTTTTCCTGGGTGGCCTCGCCTACCGGGACTTCACCGGTGATGCGGCCGGCCGAGAGGGTGTAGATGCGGTCGCAGATCCCGAGCAGCTCCGGGAGCTCAGACGAGATGACGATGACCGCCTTGCCCTGTGCCACCAGTTTGTTGATGATCGTGTAGATCTCGTACTTGGCGCCGACGTCGATGCCACGCGTCGGCTCGTCCAGGATCAGCACGTCCGGGTCGGTGAACAACCACTTGGACAGCACGACCTTCTGCTGGTTGCCGCCCGAGAGGGTGCCGACGGTCGTCATCACGTTGGACGTCTTGATGTTCATGTCACGCCGGCTCTGCTCGGCGATCTTGATTTCCTCGTTGCCGTTGACCCAGCCACCGCGGGCCAGCTTGCCCAGCGCGGCGGCGGAGATGTTGCGGCACACGTCGGCGATCAGGTTGAGCCCGTAGCGCTTGCGGTCCTCGGTGGCGTACGCGATGCCGTTGCGGATCGCCTCCGAGACCGAGCGCGCCCGGACCTCCTTGCCGTGCATGAAGAGGTGGCCGCTGACGTCGCGCCCGTAGGAGCGGCCGAACACGCTCATCGCGAGCTCGGTGCGCCCGGCGCCCATCAGCCCGGCGATGCCGACGACCTCGCCCGCGCGCACGTTCAGGTTGGCCCCGTCGACGACCTTGCGGTCCTGGGTCGGGTGCCAGGCGGTCCAGTCCTCGATCCGGAACACTTCCTCGCCCGGGTGCGACTCGCGGTCGGGGTAGAAGCTGTCGAGGTCGCGGCCGACCATGCCGCGGATGATCCGGGCCTGGGTCGAGTCTTCGTCGGTCATGTCGAGCGTCTCGACGGTGTGGCCGTCGCGGATCACCGTGGTCGAGTCGGCGATCGCGGTGATCTCGTTGAGCTTGTGGGAGATCATGATGCAGGTGATGCCCCGGTCGCGCAGGCGGCGGAGCAGGTCGAGCAGGTGCGCCGAGTCGATGTCGTTGAGCGCGGCCGTGGGCTCGTCCAGGATCAGCAGCTTGACCTCTTTGGACAGTGCCTTGGCGATCTCGACGAGCTGCTGCTTGCCGACGCCGAGCTGGATCACCGGCGAGGTCGGGTTCTCGTCGAGGCCCACGGACTTGAGCAGCGACGCCGCCTCCGCGTTTGCCCGGTTCCAGTCGATCAGGCCGCCCGTGCCCCGGCGCTCGTTGCCGAGGAAGATGTTCTCGGCGATCGAGAGGTGGGGCACCAGGGCCAGCTCCTGGTGGATGATGACGACGCCCTGGGCCTCGCTGTCGCGGATGCCGTTGAAATGCACCGGCTTTCCGTCCAACACGATCTCGCCCGTGTACGACCCGGTCGGGTAGACACCGGAGAGCACCTTCATCAGCGTGGACTTACCCGCGCCGTTCTCACCGCAGATCGCGTGGATCTCGCCGCGCCGGACGGCGATCGACACGTCCTCGAGCGCCGTCACACCGGGGAAAGTCTTGGTGATGTCGCGCATCTCCAGCAGCACGTCGGTCATCCGTCCTCCTTCTGCGTGCTTGCGGGCGGCAGGCCCGGTGACCCGCTCGGGGTCACCGGGCCTGCCGGTTGATCACTTGGCCTGACCGGCCTTGACCTCGTCGGCCGTCCAGTAGCCCGAGTCGATCAGGGACTTCTGGATGTCATCCTTGTAGACCGTCTCGACGGGCAACAGGTACGACGGGACAACCTTGACGCCGTTGTCGTACGTCTTGGTGTCGTTGGCCTCCGGCGTCGCCTTCTTCAGGAACGCCTCGGCGGCCGTGACGGCCTGCTCGGCCAGCAGTCGGGTGTCCTTGAAGACGGTCGAGCTCTGCACGCCGTCGTTGATGAGCTTGACGGACGCGATCTCCGCGTCCTGGCCCGTCACGACCGGCATCTTGCCCTTGTAGCCGGCGTTCTGCAGCGCGGTGATGATGCCGCGGGAGAGGCCGTCGTACGGGGAGAGGACGCCGGCAACCTTGGCGCCGTCGTTGTAGCTGGAGGTCAGCAGGTCTTCCATCCGCTTCTGCGCGGTCTCCTGCTGCCACCGCAGGGTCGCCGCCTGCTCGATGGAGGTCTGCTTCGACTTCACGACGAGGGTGCCCTTGTCGATGAACGGCTTGAGCGTGTCCATCGCGCCGTCGAAGAAGAAGTGCGCGTTGTTGTCGTCGAGCGAGCCGGCGAACAGTTCGACGTTCAGCGGGCCCTTGGCGGTGCCCTCCGAACCGTCCTTGTTAAGCACGCCGAGGCCCACCAGGAGCGCCGTCGCCTGCGCCACGCCGACCTTGTAGTTGTCGAAGCTGACGTAGAAGTCGACGTTCTTGCTGTCGCGGATCAGCCGGTCGTAGGAGATGACCGGGATCTTCTTGTCGGCGGCAGCCTGGAGCTGGCTGCTGAGCGCGGTGCCGTCGATGGCCGCGATGATCAGGACGTCGGCGCCCTGGGTGATCATCTGGTCGACCTGCTGCGACTGGGTCGGGATGTCGTCACCGGCGTACTGCAGGTCCACCTTGTAGCCCTTCGCCGTCAGCTTCTCCTTGACAGAGTTGCCGTCGGCGATCCAGCGCTCCGAGGTCTGGGTCGGCATCGAAACACCGATCGTCAGGTCGGTCGGCGCCTGGTTGGCGGTATCGGTGCCACTGCCGGCGCCCTCACCGCTGCAGGCCGCCAGGCTCAACGCCACTGCGGCGGCGCCCAGAGCGGCCAGAAGTCGCTTGTTCAAGCTGTCCCCCCTCCGGGGTTCGTATGCCATCAACATTTCCGGGTTACAACGAGCCACAGTGTTAGCGCTAACAACAATGTCGTCAAGCCCTCTCACCGACATCTTGCGGTCACGGTCTCGTAACAAGGCAAACGCTGGTGACGCGCTCCCAGGCGAGGAAACAAGCAAGGTGTGAGCGTTAACAGCAAAGCGACTCGGCGGACACCCAGCGTGACACCGCGCTCGATACATCATGGACGGACATGTCCGAATCGCCGGCCTGGACGGATCGTGGGTCGGCTGCTGAAAACAATCGAGAACATTCGTAGGAACTGATCGAACTTCTATCCAAAAGATTGAAAGTTTCGAATAGGTACGCCTATCTTTTTGTCATGCGAACCCGTCTCCTCGCTGTCCTCGCGTTACTAGTCGGATTTGTCGCCCCCGTCTCCTCGCCCGCATGGGCCGCCGACTCCGTGGCCGTCCCCACGGTCAGCGGCCCGATCGCGGCGACCACGGCCGTCGGCGACCCCGGCCACGGCTACCCGTTCCTGGCCACCGACGTCGACCTCGCCGCCGCGGGCTACGTCGAACAGGAGTTCTTCGTCAGCGGCACGGCCACCCGCTACGCCACGGCCGGCACGGCCACCGCGACCGTCGTCAGCACCGGCCACCCGTACGCCACCCGGATCGTGGTCCGTCGCCCGGTCTCCGCGAAAGCGTTCAACGGCGTCGTGGTCGCCGAGTGGTACAACGTCAGCAACCAGTGGGACCAGGAGGTCGACTGGTTCCAGTCGCACGAGCACTTCCTGCGGCAGGGCTACGCGTGGGTCGGCGTCTCCGCACAGCGCGCCGGTGTGCACTCGGCGACCGGCCTTCGCGCGTGGAGCCCCGGCCGCTACGGCGGGCTCGACGTCACCGCCGGCGGCACGATCAACGACGACTCCCTGTCGTACGACATCTTCAGCCAGGCGGTCCAGGCGGTGCGTTCCGCGCTGCGGCCGAAGCTCGTCATCGCCACCGGCCACTCGCAGTCGGCGGGCCGGCTGGCCAACTACTACAACGGCGTGCAACCGCTGGCCGGCGTTGTCGACGCGGTCGTGCTGCACGGTGGCGGCGGCGTGCTGCGCACGGACCTGGCCACCAAGGTCTTCCGGATCAACTCCGAGGGCGACGTGGCCAGCGGCATCCTCTCCGCCGCCGCCCGCGCCCAGGCCGACTCGCCGGTGCTGCGGGCCTGGGAGGTCGCCGGCGCGTCGCACGGCGACTGGAAGCTGATCACCGACTACGGCCCGCTGCGCAAGCGCGACATCGGCACGTACCCGGGCGGCTTCCCGGGCGAGCCCCAGACCTGCGCGCTGCCCTCGCTGTCCCGGGTGCCGCAGCACATGGTGCAGAACGCGGTGTACGACCACACGGTGGCCTGGGCTCTGCGCGGTGTCCTGCCGCCGACCGCGCCGAGGATCGAGATGGCCGGGACCGCGGTCGCCCGTGACGCGCTCGGCCTGTCGCTCGGCGGCATCCGGCTCGCCCAGCAAGAGGTGCCGCTGCGGGTCAACAGCGGCAGCAACACCGGGCCGGGCTTCTGCTTCCTCGACGGCAGCTCGCTGCCGCTGACCGACGAGCAGCTCGCCGGGCGCTACCCGACGGTCCTGTCCTACGCCGCACCGTCGGTGACCGCCACCGCGGCGGCCGTCCGCGCCGGCTACGTCACGCGCTCGGTGAGCCGCGACCCCGCCTGGTACTCGGACCTCCGCTACCTGATCGACGAGTACGCGTCCGCCGGCCGCATCGACGCCCGCGTCGCCGCCGACCTGCACTCGAGCCTGGCCCGAGCGGAACGGGAGGGCACGGCGGGCCGCGACCTCACGGCGATCGTGCACCTCGCCCTCGTCTCACTGCAGGCCACGCTGCGCGTCCCGGACCCGGCCGCACGAGCCGCGGTGCTCCGTGCGACCTCGGCATTGAGCGGAGTGCTGGCCCTGACCTGAAGCAAGGGACCCTTCTTAACGCTTTACGCGGAGGAAGGGTCCCTTGTTAACAGGTGGCGTGCGGGTCGCGCGGTAAGCCTGCCCGCGATGCGTGTTAAGCGTAAAATCTGTCGATATGGTGACGCAGTCGACGGCCCCGCCCCACGCCGGGTCGTCGCTGCTGCACCGTTGGCTCGCGCGGGCCGCCTTCTTCCTCGTGCTGGCCGCGTTCGCGGTCCCCGTGGCGGTAGCGGGCGCGAAGGGCAGCGTCTCGATGCTGCTCATCGCCGCCGGCTGCCTGGTCGCCACCGTCGCCGCGATCTGGTGGTTCCTGGCGCACTCCGGCGTGCTGCGCTGGCTCGCCGCCGTCCTGCTGGTGGCCGCGCCGTTGGCCGTGCTGTTGGTCTACGCGCTGCACCATCTGGTCTGGGTCGCCGCGGTGTCGGCCGGCCTCCTGGTGCTGGCCGGCGGCGCGGGCCGCCGTGCGCTGACCCAGGCCGCGCGGTCACCGCACGAGGTCGCCACTCCCCCGCCCCGCCAGCCCTTCCTGATCATGAATCCACGCTCCGGCGGCGGCAAGGTCGGCCGCTTCGACCTGGCCGAGCGGGCGCGGGCGATGGGTGCCGAGGTCGTACTGCTCGACACCACCGGCACCACCGACGTCGCCGCGCTGGCCGAGGACGCCGTCCGGCGCGGAGCGGATCTGCTCGGCGTCGCGGGCGGCGACGGCACGCAGGCCATCGTCGCCGGCGTCGCCGCCGAGCACGACATCCCGTTCCTGGTCATCTCGGCCGGCACCCGCAACCACTTCGCGCTCGACCTCGGCCTCGACCGCGACGACCCGGCCGCCTGCCTGGACGCGCTGACCGACGGTGTCGAGGTGCGGGTGGACCTGGGCGACATCGGCGGGCGGACGTTCGTCAACAACGCCTCGTTCGGCGTGTACGCGGCCATCGTGCAGAGCGACGCCTACCGGGCCGACAAGGCCGGCACCGCGCTCGCGTTGCTCCCGGACCTGCTCACACAGCAGGTCGGGCCGCGGCTGAGCCTGCGGGTCGGCGGCACCGTGTGTGCGGGACCGCAGGCGATCCTGGTCAGCAACAACCCGTACACCGTGGACGATGTCGCGGGTCTCGGACAACGCCCACGGCTCGATCGCGGCCGGCTGGGCGTCATCTCGGTCACCGTCGACTCGACCGCCGACGCGGTCCGGCTCCTGCGCGGCCGCAACGCCGCCCCGGTCACCATGCTGAGCGCGCCCGAGGCGGTGGTCGAGGCCGGCGGCGCCCCGGTGCCGGTAGGCGTCGACGGCGAGTCGCTGCTGCTGGACACGCCGCTGGTCGCCCGGATCCGGCCCGGCGCGCTGCGGGTGCGGGTGCCGCGGGACCGACCAGGGGTACGCGCAGCGCGGGCCGCGCTCGACTGGGCCCACCTGGGTCGGCTGGCCCTTTCGGGACCTACACGCAAACGTTCTTGAGCGACGTCGGGATGCCCTCCAAAGTGGGCATGCTCTGCTCCAGCGGAGTCTTGCTCAGCTTCGAGATGGTCTTGGCCGCGTCCGCGATGGCGGTCTTGACGTCGCTGTCGATGTCCTGGTTCGCCAGCAGGTCGAGCTGGTAGCCCCACCACTGGAGAGTGTCGTCGACGGTCTTCTCCGCGGGAGCCGCCGCCTCGCCCTCGCTGCCGCCTTCGCCCAGCTTCTCGAGCGCGGCGGCGAGGTCCTGGAGTCTGGCCTCGCTGTCGGCGATCGCCTCGTCGCAGGCCGAGGAGGTCACGACCGACTTGTCCTCGGCTTTCACCTCGCCGGACCCGCTCGACGCCGCGGACCCACCCGCGTCATCGCCCGAACCGCACGCGGCGGCACCGAGTCCAACCAGCCCGACAACGAACACCGTCGCGATACCGCGCCGCATACCAGCCGCTCCTAGATACTGGGATTCCGAGCGGCCAGGCTAACTGATCATGAGTGCCCGGCACCTTCGCGCGTGAACTATCCCACGGCCCCTGACCTGCTGTAACCGCTGCGACACAGGGCAGCGGACGGCGGGACCGCTAGAGCGACGGGCGGTTGCGTCGTTACACCGGCGTGACCTGGGCGGCGGTTCCGTACGCCACGATTTCGGACAGTCCGTTGCCGATGTCGGACGAGTCGAACCGCACCCCGATCACCGCGTTGCCGCCGAGCTCGTGCGCGTGCCCGACCAGCCGCTCGAACGCGGTGTGCCGGGCGGCGTCGACCACCTGCGTGTACTCGGAGACCTCGCCCTGCCGCAGCGCCTTGAGCCCGCCGGTCACCCCACGGACCACGCCGACGCTGCGCACGATGATCCCCCAGGCGATGCCGTACGTGCGCTCGACGCGGTAGCCGGGCACGTCGAACGTCGTGGACGCGAGGAACTCCGTCGTTGTCATGCCTACCATCCTGGCCCGCACCGTCCGGCCAGGCAGGCGCTTTCGCGCAGCCCACGCCTGGTCCACTTCGGACCCAAGGCACGGCGGTCGCGTCAGTCGGTTTTCCCGGCGCGGCCGGGCGCTTGCGGCATCGGCGCGAACAGTCCCCGCGAGCCGGTCTGCAGCGACCAGGTGATGAGGTGCCGCACGGCCAGCACGATGCCCGCCGACGCCGCCCGCAGGTACGTGGGGTCCGCCGCCAGGTGCAGCACGCCCGCCACCATGAGGAAGTCGAGCAGCACCGCGAGCGCGGCCAACGGCATTCGGGTCGCGGCCAGCGTCGCGGCGGCGACAATGATGCCCATCGCCACGGCGACCGCGCTCGCGGCCTCGGTGACCTCACCCAGGCTCAAGGCCGGGCCGACCGGTCGTCGCGTTGCCCCGCGGCCACCTGACGGCGCTCCTCGTCGATCTCCCGACGCAGCGTCCAGTTGAGCGCCGTGCGGATGGCCGCGATCGCCGCGAGCTGGCCGATGTCGCTGAACGAGGGCGAGATCGCGGTGCGCAGGATGTCGCCGGCGAGCTGGAACTCCAGGCCGAGGGTAAGGAAGCGGCCGAGGTCGAGCCGGACCAGGACGAAGGAGGCCGTGTCCCGGTCGCGCACCGTGAGCCACAACAGCTTGCCGAACGCGTAGGCCGCGCCGACGCCGATGATGATCGCGCCGCCCGCCTCGACGATCGTCACGAGCACGTTGACGGCGTCGCTGACCCGCTCCTCGACGCTCACCCGTCAACCTACTCATCAGCCTGATGGGTCCCGCCGGCATAGGCCGAACCCGTCACCCGGACGAGTGATCTACGGGTGACCCGGCACCCGGCCGTCCTCCGGGAGCAGCACCCGGAACGTGGCGCCGCCGCCGGTCGTGGGGTGCAGCTCGACCCGGCCGCCGTGGCTGGTGACGATCGCGGACACGATGGACAGTCCGAGTCCGGAGCCGCCGCTGCGCCGGTTGCGGCTCGGGTCGGCCCGGTAGAGGCGCTCGAAGACCCGCTCGGCGTGCTCCACCGGCACGCCAGGACCGGCGTCGGCGACCTCCAACACGGCCAGCGGCCGGTCCCCGGGCACCTCGCCGACCGCGGCTGCGGGCGGAATGCCGGCCGCACCGGGCAACCGGCGACCGACCCGTACGACCACGGTGGCCGGGGCCGTGCTGTGCTGGAGCGCGTTGGCGACCAGGTTGGTGAGGACCTGCCGCAGCCCGTGCTCGTCGCCGAGCACCGTCACCGCCTCGAAGGGCGCGTCGTCGGCGGTGTTGCCGAGGGCGGCCAGCTCGACCGGGCGGTCCGGCTGCCGGGCGTGCGCGTCGCGGATCGTGTCGGCGGCGATGGCGAGCAGGTCGACGGGCTGCCGCTCGGGGCGGCGTTGCAGGTCGAGCCGGGCCAACTGGAGCAGGTCCTCGACCAGCAGCCCCATCCGGGCCGCCTCGGCCTCGATCCGGCCCATCATCTCGTCGAGCCGCGGCCCGGGCACCGCTCCCCCGCGCCGGTAGAGCTCGGCGAACCCACGGATCGAGGTGAGCGGGGTACGTAGCTCGTGCGAGGCGTCCGCGACGAACTGCCTGAGCCGGCGCTCGGACGTGGTCCGCGCGGACACCTCGGCCTCGATCCGGTCGAGCATCGAGTTGAGCGCGATGCCGAGCCGGCCGGGCTCGGTGTGCGGGTTGGCGTCGCGGACCCGCCGGGACAGGTCGCCGCCGGTGATCTCGGCCGAGGTGCGCTCCATCCGGGTCAGCGGCCGCAGGCCCATCCGGACCACGAGCGCCGCGACCACCGCCAGCAGGGCCAGCACCACGAGCATCACCACGACGTCGATGGCCAGCAGCAGGTCGGCGGTGGCGTCCACGGCCTGGAGCGAGACGCCCGAGACGGTCAGGCTGCCGTCCCGGTTGGCGACCACGAGCAGCCGCCAGGTCATCGTGCCGTCCACGGCGCGCACCGTGAACGGCTCGCCACCGGCCCGCTCCAGCAGCGCCGCGTAGGTCGGCAGCTCCGGTGGCGGCACTCCCGCCGCGACGGCCAGCAACGGCGACTCCCCGTCGGGCGGCACCAGGGCCATGGCGCGGTCCACGTCGAACCGCCCGCGCGGGAACGGGTTCGGCGGTGGCGGCACATCCCAGGTCCGACGCTGGCTGGCCGCCTGGCCCATCGCGTGCAGCTGTTCGTCGATCCGGTCGGTGAGGTTGCGGCGCAGCAGTGCGAGGCCGATCGCGTTGGCGATCAGCAGTGCGAACGCGGTCAGGGTGGCGACCGCGACCACGAGTCGGGCGCGCAGCGTCCAGTGGCGCCAGCGCCGCGGCCGGATCATTCCTGTTCCCGCGGCAGGCGCAGGGCGTAACCGACGCCGCGTACGGTGTGGATCAGCGCGGGCCCGCGGGCGTCGATCTTCTTGCGCAGGTAGTACACATAGGACTCGACGATCCGGCCGTCGCCCCCGAAGTCGTAGCTCCAGACCCGGTCCAGGATCTGCGCCTTGCTGACCACCCGGCCGGCGTTGACGAGCAGGTAGCGCAGCAGTTTGAACTCGGTCGGCGAAAGGTCGACCAGCCGCCCGGCCCGGCGCACCTCGTGCGCGTCCTCGTCGAGCTCGACGTCGGCGTACCGCAGCAGCCCCGGATCGGAGTCGGCCGCGTGGCTGCGCCGCAGGATCGCCCGGATCCGCAGCACGACCTCCTCCAGACTGAAGGGCTTGGTGACGTAGTCGTCGGCGCCGACGGTGAGCCCGGAGATCCGGTCCTCGACGGCGTCCTTGGCGGTCAGGAACAGCACGGGTACGCCTGCCTTGCCTCCCGCACGCAGCCGCCGCGCGACCTGGAAGCCGTCGAGGTCGGGCAGCATCACGTCGAGCACGACCAGGTCGGGCGCGAAGTCCTCGGCTGCGGTCAGCGCCTCGAAGCCGCCCGACGCGACCCGCACGTCGAAGTCGACCAGCCGCAGCGTGGCGGATAGCAGGGCGCAGATGTTGGGCTCGTCGTCGACGACGAGCACCCGGGTGGCTCGAGCTGGCACACCGTATCTCTTACGGGTCGAGGATCGGAACTGCCTGGGAGCGGGCTAGGAAGACGCTGTGACAACCTCGTGGCCCGTCGATGTGGGCGGCGGTGGCGCGGATGTCCGGTTCGCCGCGCGGACCTATTGCGACCTGCGGCGGGCCGTCATCCGTGGTCGCGCGGTCGGGCACCGGCTCCGCGGCGCCGAGCACGCACCGGGCACGCTGCGGGGGGTGCGGTCGGAACGCGATCGTGACCCGGAGGCACCGCCGTCCACGGTGGCACCGCGGGGATGTCGCGGCGACCGGCCACACCGGCCGCGGCGGGCGCAACGGGCACCGCCGTCACCAACCATTGTGGATGAAAGAGATCCGGACTCCCGCCACCGGCCGGCCGGTTAGCCTGACATAAGTGATCCGTTGCGGCCGTCATCCAGGCCGCCGGAATTAGGGCGAGACCTCGCATCCGCCCCACCATGCCGTAAAAAAAGAGCAATTCTCGGGTTTAAAGCCATTGGCCGTGGCCCTATCGGAGGTCCCGTGCTTGACTGACGTTGAGAGAGGGCGAATCCGAATATTCAGACATAGCCGTTAGTTACGTGTCTATTCCCCGGTTGGGGCCTTCATCCTTTTTGTTGGCCCTGAGGCGCGCTCCTGGCGGTGACTGCCACCAACGATTCGCCAGTTCGCACTGTTGGGGGGCTAAAAGCTGTGGCTGGAATTCGAGGAATTCTCAGCAGACAGAACATCGCGGTCCAGATGATCGCAGAGTTCCTGGGCACGATGATTCTGATTCTGTTCGGTATCGGCGTGGTCGCACAGGTAGTGGCCGGTGGCCCCGGCCTCGGTGACCACGACAGCATCGCGTGGGCGTGGGGCCTCGGTGTTGTGCTCGGTGTCTACACCGCGGCACGCATCTCAGGTGCCCACCTCAACCCGGCCGTCACGATCGCGTTGGCGGCGTTCCGCAAGTTCCCGTGGAAGAGCGTGGTGCCGTACATCATCGCTCAGGTCGCGGGTGCGTTCGTCGGCGCACTGCTCGTGCGCTGGGCCTACAACAAGGTGCTGCACAACGCGGACCCTGGCCTGACCGCCAAGACACAGACGGTGTTCTCCACTCTGCCCGGTAACGGCACGTTGCCGGTCAGCCTGTGGGGCGGCTTCCTGGACCAGGTCATCGGCACGGCGATCCTGGTGTTCCTGATCTTCGTGCTGACCGACCGGCTCAACGACCCGCCGCTGTCGAACCTGACGCCGTTCATCGTGGGTCTGGTCGTGGTCGCGATCGGTATGGCGTGGGGCACCAACGCCGGTTACGCCATCAACCCGGCTCGTGACTTCGGGCCTCGACTGGCGTCCTACATCACCGGATACGGAACGGCGTGGCGAGATCAGTACAACCAGCTCTATTGGTGGGTACCCATCGCCGCACCGATCATCGGTGGCCTCATCGGTGGTCTGATCTACGTGACGCTGATCGGTCGAGTTCTGCCGTACCTGCAGGGCACTGAGGCGCCTGCCGGTCGCGGCGGCGAGGTCGAGACTCCGGTCGACGCCGCCGGTGGGGTTCCGACCGGTGAGCAGCAGACCGGCACGCCGCGCGGCTCGCGGGGCGTCATCGACCCCACACCGGGAGGCAACGATCCGCGCCGACCCGAACCGGGCTCGGGCTTCGATCCCGGCACAGGGCGACTCGATCCGGGTACCAGACGAGATCCGCGAGATCCGGGTTCCGGCCCGATGGATCCGGGGGCTGGCCCCAACAGGTAGGCGACCGGACCCACTGACCCGGAAGGAACGACTGAGATGGCGGATTACGTAGGCGCTATCGACCAAGGCACGACAAGTACGAGGTTCATGATTTTCGACCACGAGGGGCGCGAAGTCGGTCGCCACCAGGTCGAGCACGAGCAGATCCTGCCGCAGGCCGGGTGGGTCGAGCATGACCCGCTCGAGATCTGGCAGCGCACGCAAGAGGTGATCACCACGGCGATGTCCCGGCAGAATTTGTCGGCAAGTGACCTCGCCGCGGTGGGCATCACCAACCAGCGCGAGACGACCGTGGTCTGGAACCGCCGAACCGGGCGGCCCTACTACAACGCGATCGTCTGGCAGGACACCCGGACGGACCGGATCGCGGCCGCGCTCGATCGCGACGGCCGGGGCGACGTCATCCGGCGCAAGGCCGGCCTCCCGCCGGCGACGTACTTCTCCGGCGGGAAGATCCAGTGGATCCTCGAGAACGTCGACGGGGTCCGCGAGGCAGCGGAGAACGGTGATGCGCTCTTCGGCAACACCGATGCCTGGGTGCTGTGGAACCTCACCGGCGGACGGGACGGCGGTCTGCACATCACCGACGTCACGAACGCCAGTCGGACCATGCTGATGAACCTGGAGACGCTCGACTGGGACGACGAGCTCCTGGGGTTCTTCAACATTCCGAAGCAGATGCTGCCGGAGATCCGGCCGTCGTCGGACCCGAACCTGTACGGGATGACGAAGTCCGACGGCCCGTTCCGTGGCGAGGTGGCGCTTCCCGCGTCGCTCGGCGACCAGCAGGCGGCCACGGTCGGCCAGGTCTGCTTCGCCGTCGGCGAGGCGAAGAACACCTACGGCACGGGTAACTTCCTGCTGCTCAACACCGGCAACGAGGTGGTTCGGTCGAAGGCCGGCCTGATCACCACGGTCTGCTACAAGTTCGGCGACCAGGACCCGGTGTACGCACTGGAAGGCTCGATCGCGGTGACGGGCTCGGCCGTGCAGTGGCTGCGCGACCAGCTCGGCATCATCAAGAACGCATCGGAGAGCGAGACCCTGGCGCGCAGCGTCAAGGACAACGGGGGCGTCTACTTCGTACCCGCGTTCTCCGGTCTGTTCGCGCCTTACTGGCAGTCCGACGCGCGGGGTGCGATCGTCGGCCTGTCGCGGTTCAACACGGCCGCACACCTGGCCCGGGCCACTCTGGAGTCCATCTGCTACCAGTCCAAGGACGTGGTGGAGGCGGCACAGAAGGACTCCGGCGTCGCGCTGGACATCCTCAAGGTCGACGGCGGCATCACCGCCAACGACCTGGCGATGCAGATGCAGGCCGACATCCTCGGTGTGCCGGTGAGCCGGCCGGTGGTCGCGGAGACCACCGCGCTGGGCGCCGCGTACGCCGCCGGCCTGGCCGTGAAGTACTGGAACTCGGTCGAGGAGCTGCGGGCGCACTGGCACGAGGATCGCCGCTGGACGCCTGAATGGAACGACAAGCAGCGGGCCGAGGGCTACAAGATGTGGAAGAAGGCCGTCGAGCGAACCATGGGTTGGCTCGAGGTCGACTGATGTTCCAACCGGGGCGCCGCCTGCGTACGCGCATGCGGCGCCCCACCGCATGACAGCAGGAGGTTGACGTGGAGGCCGTGGCCCTATCCGCAGCACAACGCAACCGGGACCTCGCCGGGATGGCCGAGCGCGAACTCGACGTCCTGGTCGTGGGTGGCGGTGTGGTCGGCGCCGGCTGCGCCCTCGACGCGGTCACTCGTGGCCTGTCGACCGCGTTGGTCGAGGCGCGCGACTGGGCGTCCGGCACGTCGAGCCGCTCCAGCAAGCTGATGCACGGCGGCCTGCGCTATCTGGAGCAGTTCGAGTTCGGGCTGGTAGCCGAGTCCTTGCGGGAGCGCGGCCTGCTCCTGCAACGAATCGCGCCGCACCTGGTGCACCCCGTGCAGTTCCTCTACCCACTCAAGCACCGGATCTGGGAGCGCCCGTACGTGGGCAGCGGCCTGATCCTCTACGACACGATGGGCCTCACGTCCGGCACCGCCCGCGGCGTGCCGCATCACAAGCACCTGACCCGCCGGGGCGCGCTCAAGGTGGCGCCCGGGCTGAAGAAGTCGTCGCTGATCGGCGCCGTGCAGTACTACGACGGCCAGGTCGACGACGCCCGGCACACGATGAGCGTGGTCCGCACGGCGGCCAGCTACGGCGCGCTGGTGGCCAACCGCGCCCGGGTGGTCGACTACCTGCGCGAAGGCGAACAGGTGGTCGGCGCGCTGGTCGAGGACCTGATGACGGGCGCGACCCGCGAGGTCCGGGCCAAGGTGGTCATCAACTCGACCGGCGTCTGGACCGACGACACCCAGCAGCTCGCCGACACGCGCGGTGAGTTCCACGTCCGCACCTCGAAGGGCGTGCACTTCACCGTGCCGCGGGACCGGATCCCGATCGACACCGGGCTGATCCTGCGTACGGAGAAGAGCGTGCTGTTCGTCATCCCGTGGGGCCGGCACTGGCTTATCGGCACCACCGACACCGACTGGGAGCTCGACAAGGCCCGGCCGGCGGCCACCGCGACGGACATCGAGTACCTGCTGGAGCACGTCAACCGGGTGCTGGTCAATCCGTTGACCGAGGCCGACATCGAGGGTGTCTACGTCGGACTGCGCCCGCTGGTGGCCGGCACCGCCGAGTCGACCAGCAAGCTGTCGCGCGACCACTCGGTGGCCAGCCCGGTGCCGGGCATGGTCGTGGTGGCCGGTGGCAAGTACACCACCTACCGCAAGATGGCCGAGGACACCGTCGACCTGGCCGTGCGCGCGCTCGACCAGGAGAACGTGCCGGAGTCACCGACCAAGGACGTCCCGCTGGTCGGCGCGGACGGCTACAAGGCTCTGTGGAACCAGCGCCACGAGCTCGCCGAGGCCTGGGGGCTGCACGTCCACCGGATCGAGCACCTGCTCAACCGGTACGGCTCGCTGATCTTCGAGCTGCTGCGGCTGGTCGCGCAGGACCGCGGCCTGGCCGAGCCGCTGCCCGGTGCCGACGACTACCTGCGGGTGGAGGCGGTGTACGCGGCCAGCCACGAGGGCGCACTGCACCTCGACGACGTGCTGGCCCGGCGCACGAGGGCGTACTTCGAGACGTTCTCGCGGGGGGTCCAGGCGGCACCGGACGCGGCCCGGCTGATGGGCGAGGTGCTCGGCTGGACCGACGTCGACGTCGACCGCGAGGTGGCCGCGTACGAGCAGGCCATCGAGGCCGACCGCAAGGCGCAGGAGGCACCTGACGACGCGGCGGCCGACGCGGCCCGCCTCGTCGCCGTCGACCTGGGCTAGGTATCGAAGGAAGGGCCCCTCCTCGTCGAGGGGCCCTTTCTCCGGTTTCGACAAGCTGTATAGTACAGCTATGTCTGCGGCACCGACCACGAGCCCGTTCAAGCAACCGCGCGCCGTCTGGGCGGTGGCGTTCGCCTGCGTCGTGTCGTTCATGGGCATCGGCCTCGTCGACCCGATCCTGCCCGCGCTCGCCGGCGACCTGCACGCCACGCCCAGCCAGGTGTCGCTGCTGTTCACCAGCTACCTGGTGGTCACGGCGGTGGCGATGCTGTTCGTCGGCGCCGTCTCCAGCCGGATCGGCGCCAAGCGCACGCTGGTGGTCGGCCTGGTGATCATCGTGGTGTTCGCCGCGCTCGCCGGCGCCTCCGACTCGATCGGCGGGATCGTCGGCTTCCGGGCGGGCTGGGGCCTCGGCAACGCCCTGTTCATCGCGACCAGCCTCGCGGTCATCGTCGCCTCAGCCAGCGGCGGCTTCGCCGGTGCCATCATCCTGTACGAGACGGCGCTCGGCCTGGGCATCGCGGTCGGCCCACTGCTCGGCGGCGAGCTCGGCAGCATCAGTTGGAAGGGCCCGTTCTTCGGCGTCTCGGTGCTGATGTTCATCGCCCTGATCGCGACCATCGCGTTCGTGCCCGCGCTGCCCAAACCCGCGCGCCCGACCAGCATCGGCGCCCCGCTCAAGGCCCTGCGCCACCGCGGGCTGCTGATCATGGGCCTGACCGCGCTGCTCTACAACTGGGGCTTCTTCACGATGCTCGGCTACGCGCCGTACCCGATGGAGCTGAAGGCGCACGACCTCGGCCTGGTGTTCACCGGCTGGGGTCTGCTGGTCGCGCTGTTCAGTGTGTTCTTCGCACCGCGCCTGCAGGCGCGGTTCGGCACGGCCAAAGTGCTCTACGTCAACCTGGCCGCGCTCGGCGTCGTGATGACGGTGATCGGCGCCGGCGTCGACGACCCGACCACGGTGATCGTCGCGGTGATCGTCAGCGGCGCCTTCATCGGCATCAACAACACGCTGACCACGCAGGCGGTCATGCTGGTCTCCCCGGTCGAGCGCCCGACGGCGTCGTCCGCGTACGGCTTCGTCCGCTTCATCGGCGGCGGCCTGGCGCCGTTCGTCGCGGGCAAGCTGGCCGACACGTTCAACCTGTCGGTCCCCTTCTACCTGGGCGGCGTGGCCTTCGTATTGGCAATCGCCGTGCTGGCCACCGGACACTCGCTGATCGGCCGGGCCGAGCGCGACCTGGCCACCCCGTCCGACGTCGCCGATCTCGATCCGGTCGGCGCCTAGGGCCTGTCCTGCCGATCAGCGCGAGCCGAGACGGAGTCCAGGTGTCGTCTGGTGGTGGCCCGGGATTGCCGGGATACCGGTGTTGTATCTCGGTGATCCTGGGACGCCGCCAGGCGGCGGCTGGGCCCGTCGCAGGCCGCGTTGATCGGCAGGACAGGCCCTAGACTGCGGCGATGCGGATCGGGGTGCTGGGTGCCGCGCGGATCGCGCCGGCGGCGCTGGTGCGGGCGGCCGGGGCCGTCGGTGGGGTCGAGGTCGCGGCGGTCGCGGCGCGGGATCGTGGGCGGGCGGCCACCTTCGCGCGGCGGCACGGCATCGCCACCGTGCACGGGTCGTACGAGGATCTCGTGGCCGATCCGAGCCTGGACGCCGTCTACGTGCCGCTGCCCAACGGGCTGCATGCCCAGTGGACGCTCGCGGCCATCGCGGCCGGCAAGCACGTGCTCTGCGAGAAGCCGTTCACCAGCAACGCCGCGCAGGCGGCCCGAGTGCGGGACGCCGCCGCCGGCACCGGGCTGGTGGTGATGGAGGCGTTCCACTACCGCTACCACCCGCTGGCCCGGCGGATGGCCGGCGCGATCCGGGAGGGTGAGCTCGGCGCGATCGAGCGGGTGGAGACCTCGATGTGCTTCCCGCTGCCCCGCTTCGGCGACATCCGCTACCAGTACGAGCTGGCCGGCGGCGCGCTGATGGACGCCGGCTGTTACGCCGTGCACTGCCTGCGGATGCTCAGCCCGGGCGAGCCCACGGTGACGTCGGCGACGGCGCGCACGCTGCACCGGGACCCGCGGGTCGACCGGGCGATGACCGCCGAGCTCGTCCTGCCCGGCGGCGGCACCGGCCGCATCCAGGCGTCCATGTGGTCCTCGACGCTGCTGCGGATCCGCGCCCGGGTCGTCGGCACCCGCGGCACGATGTCGGTCTTCAACTACGCCACGCCGCAGCTTCCCTCACGGTTCTCGCTGACCGTCGACGGGCGGCGGCGTCAGGAGCGGTTCGGCGGCGAGCCGACGTACGTGCACCAGCTTCGCGCGTTCGTGGCCGCCGTGGACGGCAAGCACACCAACCTGACCCCGCCCGACGACTCGGTCGCGACGATGTCGCTGATCGACGCCATCTACGAGGCCGCCGGACTGCCGCCCCGGCCCTGACCGCGGGCCGCGGCCCGGTGTGCCGCGACGCGTACCCGGCTGGCGCAGGTCGGCGAGCAGAACCGGCGGGCCGGCCCCGCCCCGGTCCGCAGCAGCGCGTCCCGGCAGTCGGCGGCCGCGCACCGGCCGAGCACCCCGGCGCCGTGCTCGGCGACCAGCAACGCGAGCCCCATCGCACCGGACGCGGCGAGCCACCCGCCCCACGACGACCCGGGGGCGTCGACGTGCAGGTGCAGCGGCACACCGGCGTGCGCGGCCAGCCTCGGCCGGGCGCTGCTGGCCAGCATGGCGTTGAGCCGCTCGGCCAGTACCGACTCGGTCGCAGCGTCGAACACGCCGGTGAAGGCCTCCCGCGCGGTCAGCGCGTCGCGCAAGTCGGAGGCGTCGACCTCGACCGGCTCCGGTTCGTCGTGTGCGCGCAGCAACGCGGCGAGCGCGGCCGGCGTGGTCAGCAGGTCAGGGTGGCGCTGCCCCGGCGCGGTGTTCTCGAGGGCCGTCGCGAGGGCCGCCCAGCGCGAGTATCCGAACGCGGTCACGACTGTTACGGTACTGCACGTGCAACCCGTTACACCACGCACCCGCCGCCTGCTGGTGGCCGCGACCGGCTCGCGGCTGGCCGACGAGGCCGCCGCCGTCGCGGTGGCGCTGCACGTGGTCGCCCGCACCGGCGACGCCGGGCTCGCCGGCCTGGTCGTCGCCGCCTTCGCCCTGCCCACGCTGGTCACCGGCCCCGTGCTGGGTGCCCTGCTGGACCGGCTGCGCGCACCCCGCGCCCTGTTCCTGGCCAACCAGCTCGCGCTCGCCACCGCCCTGGCCGGCATCCTGCTGCTCGCCGGCCGCGCACCCGGCGCGGCGCTGGTCGGCTTCGGCCTGCTCGCCGGGCTGACCGCGCCGATCCTCACCGGCGGCTACAGCGCGCTCGTGCCGCGCACTGGCGAGCGGCGGCTCGCCCGGGCTGCGGGCCGGGCCGGCGACGGGTGGGCCGCCGGGCACGCCCTCGACGCCGCCAGCTACGACGTCGCCGGTTTGGGCGGCCCCGCACTGGTCGCGGTCGTCGCCAGCCTCGCGGGCGCCGGACCCGCGCTCGCCGCCACGGCGGCCGTGGCCGTCGCCGGGCTGGCGCTGGTCGCCGCCGCGCCGATGCCGGGGCCGACCGTGGACCCCGGAAAGCCGGCCGCGCCGCACGAGGGGCTGGTCCTGCTGTGGCAGGTGCCGGAGCTACGGGCCACCACCGCGGCGACCACGATCGGCTTCGCCGCGCAGGGCCTGCTGCCGGTGACCTTCCCGCTGCTCGCCCTCCACTTCGGACATCCGGCCGGGCACGGCGCGTGGTTCCTCACCGCGCTCAGCGCCGGCTCGCTGGTCGGCGCGCTGGCCTCGGCCCGGCTGCTGACCCGCTACGCACCCGTGCCGGTGCTGGCCGCCGCGCTCGCCGTGCTCGGCCTGGCACTGACCGGCATCGCGGCGACACCGACGCTGCCGCTCGCGCTGGCCGTGGCCCTCGTGGGCGGCGTCGCGACCGGCCCGATGCTCGCCGCCACGCTCGCGGTGCGCCAGCGGTCCGTCCCCTCCGGACGGTACGGCCAGGTGGTCGCGACTGCCGCCAGCATCAAGGTCGGCGCGTACGCCCTCGGCGCGGCCGCCACCGGCCCGGTGACCGCCTGGCTGCCGCCGCGCGGCGTGCTGCTGCTGGTCGGCGTCGCCCAGCTCGCCGCCCTGCTGCCACTGGCCAGGGCAGCCCGGCCAACCGCGCCGCTTTCCGCCATTCCCCGGACACCCGGCTCGGTGTCGGCCTAGCCTTGGACGCGATGGGCTGATCCTTGGGAGGATCGCCATGCGCTCCTTCGACTACATCGTGGTGGGCGCCGGCACCGCCGGTTGCGTGCTGGCCACCCGCCTGTCCGAAGATGCCGATGCCAGCGTCCTGTTGCTGGAGGCCGGCACCGCCTTCCCGCCACCGCTCGCCCGTGACCCGTTGGCCTGGCCGGCGCTGGCCGGCACCGAGGTGGACTGGCGCTACACCACCGTCCCGCAGTCGGGCGCCGACAGGCAGCAGCTCCCGTATCCGCAGGGCCGGGTGCTCGGCGGCTCCGGCGAGATCAACGGGCTGACGCACGTGCGCGGCGACCCCGCGAGCTATGACGCGTGGGACGAGGCGGGCGCGATCGGCTGGACGTACGAGTCGATGCTGCCGTTCTTCATGCGCAGCGAGACCACTCTCGGCGGCGACCCGGCCTATCGGGGCCAGGCCGGGCCGGTGCCGGTCGACCCGCCGGCCACCACCGACCCGCTGTGGGAGGCGTTCTTCACGGCCGCGGTCGAGGCCGGGCACCATCCGAACGCCGACAGCAACGGCCCGAACGCCGAGGGCACGTCGTGGAGCGAGGTGACGGTGCGGGACGGGGTGCGCCGCGGCGCCGCCGAGGCCTATCTCGCGCCGGTCGCGCAGCGGCCGAACCTGACCGTGCTCGCCGACGCGGCCGCGGTGCGCCTGGTGGTCGACCACGGCGCCTGTCGCGGCGTCGCGTACCGGGTCGACGGGCACACCGGGGTCACGTACGCCGACCGCGAGGTGCTGTTGGCCGCCGGCACGATCGGGTCGCCGAGGCTGCTCATGCTCTCCGGCATCGGTCCCGGTGACCACCTGCGCGAGGTCGGCCTGCCGGTGGTCGCCGACCTGCCGGGCGTCGGCGGGAACCTCCAGGACCACCCGAGGTCGCAGGTCGCGTACGCCGCCAGCCGGCCGGTGGGCGACGGCACGCTGGCCCGCCGGCCGCACGTGCTGGCCCGCTCCGGCGACGGCCCGCCGGACCTCCAGCTCGGCTTCGTGGCGGAGCCGATCCATCCACGGTGGATGCCCGGCGACGAGCCCGGATTCTCGGTGGTCTTCGCGCTGATGTCCCCGGACAGCCGTGGCACCGTCCGGCTGCGCGATCCAGACCCGTTCGAGCCTCCGCTGATCGACCCGGCGTTCCTCACCGACGACGGCGACGTCGCGCGGATGGTGGCCGGGTTGCGGGCGGCACGGGAGGTCGGCGACGCACCGGCGCTGGCGGACCTGCGCGCGGGTGAGGAGTACCCGGGCGCGGCGGTGACCAGCACGGCGGTGCTCGCCCAGTACGTCCGGGACACCGCGACGAGCTCGTTCGACCCGGTCGGCACCTGCCGGATGGGCATCGACGGTGCGGCGGTGGTCGACCCGACGCTGCGAGTGCACGGCATCGCGGGGCTGCGGGTCGCCGACGCCTCGGTGATGCCGTCGATCGTCTCCGGCAACGTCAACGCGCCGACGCTGGCCATCGCCGAGCGCGCCGCGAGCCTGATCGGTTAACCTCCGCTTTGTGGGGGTCTGGTGC
This sequence comes from Asanoa ishikariensis, assembly GCF_900107455.1. Classification (GTDB taxonomy): domain Bacteria; phylum Actinomycetota; class Actinomycetes; order Mycobacteriales; family Micromonosporaceae; genus Asanoa; species Asanoa ishikariensis. The sequence continues at coordinate 728,567 of NZ_FNQB01000003.1, forward strand.
GGTTGACGTCCGGCGCCGTCAAGCGCCTCTGGACCGACGACGCGGTGCGCCGGGCCGCCCGCGCGGCGGTGGTGGCGCCGAGCGTCTTCGCGATCGGCCTCGAGGTGATCGGCAACGTCGCGATCGGCACGTTCGCCGCGATCGGCGTGTTCTGCCTGCTGCTGCTCGTCGACTTCGGCGGGCCGATGCACGAGCGGATCGAGGCGGAGGTCGGGCTGATCCTGGCGGGCGGCGCGCTGATCGCGGTCGGCACGCTGATCTCGCGGCACGTCGCCCTGGCCGCCCCGATCACGGCGCTGATCGCGTTCCTCATCCTGTTCTCGGGCGTGGTGAGCTCGGTGCTGGCCAGCGCCAGCATCTCCCTGCTGCTCGCGGTGATCCTCGCCGTGTCCCTGCCCGCCGGGCCTGACCAGGTCATCCCGCGCCTCGCCGGCTGGGGCCTGGCGGCCGGCGCCTCACTGATCGCGGTCCGGTTCCTCTGGCCGGCTCCGGCCCGCGACCCGTTGCGCGCGCCCACGGTGGCGGCGTGCCGGGAACTCGCCCGGACCCTGCACGCCGGCGCCGAGATCTGGCGCGGCGGCGGTCCTTCCGACGAGTCGTACACGGCAATGCTCGACCAGGCCGACCGGGTGGTCGCCGGGCTGCACCGCGGCTTCCTCGCGACGCCCGTGCGCCCGACCGGCCTGTCCACGGCCGCCCGCACGCGAGTGCGGTTGATCGACGAGTTGACCTGGATCCGGGACGTCGTCCGGCATCCCACGGCGCGGGCCACCGGCACCGAGGCCGCCGCGGCGGCGAAACAGGCCGCCGGCGACGTGCTGGACGAGGCGGCCACCCTGCTGGAACGGCCGGAGACCTCGCCCGACGCGCTGCACGCGGCCCACCGTCGGCTCGACGCCGCGCTGAGCCGCGTGGGTCGGGAGACGACCGAGATGCTGCCGGAGGGCCGGATGGCCGACGAGGGCCGGATGGCGACGTTCGTCAGCGCGCTCGCGCCGAGCTTCCGGGTGCAGGAGGTCGCGTACGCGATCCGCCTCGTGGCCCGCGACGTCGAGCTGAGCGTGGCCGCCGAGCGACGCACCTGGTTCCAGCGGTTCCTGGGGCAGCAACCGGGCGGGCTGGCCGGGCCGCTGTCCACCGCGCGCGAGCGGGCGATGGCGCACCTGGAACGGCACTCCACCTGGCTGCACAACAGCCTGCGCGGGGCGGTCGGGGTGGCCGTGGCGGTCATCGTCGTGCACTACACCGACGTGCAGCACTCGTTCTGGGTCATCTTCGGCACGCTCGCCGTCCTGCGCTCCAACGCGCTGGCCACCGGGCAGAACGCGGTGCGGGCCATCCTCGGCACCATCGTCGGTTTCGTGATCGGGTCGGTGATCCTGATCGGCTTCGACACGGACATCACCGTCCTCTGGGCCCTGTTGCCGGTCGCCGTCCTGATGGCCGGCATCGCACCGGCGTTGGTCTCGTTCGCGGCCGGGCAGGCGGCGTTCACGGTCACCCTGCTGATCCTGTTCAACATCATCAAGCCGGCCGGCTGGCAGCTCGGCCTGATCCGGATCGAGGACATCGCGATCGGCGTGGGCATCAGCCTCCTGGTCGGGCTGCTGCTCTGGCCGCGCGGCGCGCGCAAGGAGCTGCGGAACGCGCTGGCGGCCGCGTACGCCGACAGCTCCCGCTATCTGCACGCGGCCATCGCGTACGCGGCGCAGTGCTGTGACGGCACCGCGCGCCCGCCGGTGCCGACCGCCGAGGCGCAGCGGGCCGTGGCGGCGTCCCGCCGGCTCGACGACACGTTCCGCACCTACCTGTCCGAGCGCGGCGCCAAGCCGATGCCGCTCGCCCAGATCACCGGCCTGGTCAACGGTGTGGCCGGCCTGCGCATCGCCGCCGACGCGGTGCTCGACCTGTGGCAGCGCGGCCGGCCCGCGGCGGGCGACCGCGCCGCCGCACGCTCGCTGCTGCTGCGCACGAGCCGGGACGTCGAGCACTGGTACGCGGAGCTAGCCGACAGCATCGCCGGCGAGCGGCCCACGCCCGCCCCGGCGCCGCCCGACCTGGTCGCCGACGGTCAGCTCGTCGACGCGGTCCAGCACGACCTGCGCAGCGGCGACGACGGCGCGGCCTCGACGGCGGTGCGGGTGATCTGGACCGCGGACCACATCGACGCCGCCCGCCGGCTGGAGGTGAGCCTGGTCGAGCCGGCCCGGCTGGCCGAGCAGACCAAGCCGCACGCCGTCACGGGTTGAGCAGGTCGTCCACCATCGCGTTGCCGAACTTGCCGGTCGGGTCGACCCGGGCGCGCAGGGCACGGAAGTCGGCCATGCGTGGATAGCGCCCCGCGACGTCGGTCGTGGCGAAGCACTTGCCCCAGTGCGGCCGCGCGCCGAGCGGCAGGAGCGCGGCCTCGATGTCGGGCAGCAGCGCGTACACCCGGTCGGCGTCCTTGACCCAGGTGAAGTGGATGCCGACCACGTCGGTGCCGTAGGCGGGACTCAGCCAGAGGTCGTCGGCGGCGACCGTGCGAAGCTCGGAGATCTGGAGCACGGACGCGATCCGTGGGCCGAGCGGTCGCAGCGCCGCGAACGCCGCCGGGACGGCCTCTCTCGGCACCAGGTATTCGCTCTGCAGCTCTTCGCCGCGGCTCGGGGTGAACGCCAGCCGGAAATGCGGAAGCCGCTCGTGCCACGGGCCGGGCACGCCCTGCTGTCCGGTGACCGCCTCGGTCGACGCGCCGGCCAGCATGTGCACGGGCTCGTCGGCCGCCGCGACACCGAACAGCTCGGCCGGCGGCGTGCCGCGGCTCTTCAGCCAGACCTGGGCGATCCGGTCGGTGTCCCAGTCGACGAACAGGCTGACGCTGTAGGCGGCGCCGGTCAGGGCGTCGAAGTCCGTTTCCACGCGGGACCACGGCAGGTCACGGTAGACGGCTTGCCGGACCACATAGGACGGCTCGACGTCGAGCGTGACCCGGGTCACCACGCCGAGGGCGCCGAGCGCGACCACGCTGCCCGCGAAGTCCGGCTCGCCCCGGGCGACCCGGCGCAGCGTGCCGTCCGGGCCGATGATCTCGACCGCGCGTACGCCGGCGGCCAGCGAACCGGTGCGGTCACCGGAGCCGTGCGTGCCGGTCGCCACCGCGCCGGCGACCGAGATGTGCGGCAGCGACGCCATGGTCGCCAGCGCCCAGCCCAGTGCGTCGAGCGCCACCGCGACCTCGCCGTACCGGGCGCCACCGCCCACCGTCACGGTGCCGGCGGCCTCGTCGAGGACGAGGTCCATCGGCAGCGCGGCGGTGGACAGCAACAGCCCAGGTGTGTCGGCGATGCCGGTGAACGAGTGCCGGGTGCCCAGCGGCCGCACCCGCTCAGCGCCGGCGACCAGTGCCCGCGCCTCGTCGACGGTCGCGGGACTGGCCAGCCTGGCGGCGCCGTACTGGTGGCTGCGTGCCCAGTTGAACTCCATGGGCATTAAACCTATTGGGTCAGCGCCGGCTCTGGAAACGCGAGGCCAGGCCCTGCGGGTCGGGACCGGACTGGGCGGGCTTGGCGGGCTCGTTCCGGGCGGCCAGGCCGTGCGGGTCGGGAGCGGGCGCGGTGCTCTGGGGCTGGTCGATCCGGCCGGCCATCCGGTTCTGGAGGTATTCCGCTCCGGCCCGGTCGTCGGCGGTGGGCGCGGCGAGCACCGCGTAGACCAGGCCGATGACCACCAGGATCACGGCGAGCACGATCGGGACCAGCAGGTTGGAGGCGGTCGCGCCGGACTGGGTGCCCTGCTCCTCGTGGAGTTGGGCCGACATCGAGTACATGCCGGTGAAGTGCATGCCGTTGACGGCAACGCCCATGACCAGGGCCGAGCCGATCACGGCGAGAGTGCCCCTGACGTTGGTCGCCAGCCAGAGCGCGACCGCGGCCGCGACGACGGCAATGGCAACGGACAGGACGACCTTGGTGGTGTCGTAATGGACTTCGGCATTGAGTCGCATCGCGGCCATGCCCGTGTAATGCATCGCCGCGACGCCGAGGCCGGCGAGGATGCCGCCGACTAGCACCTTGACGAGCATCGGCCGGCCCATTCCGGCGATGAACAGACCGACACCGACCATGACGATCGCCAGCAGCGCGCTGGCCGCGGTGAGGCCGATGTCATAGCGGATCGGCGCACCGGTGACCGAGAAGCCGAGCATCGCCATGAAATGCATGCTCCAGATGGCCGTGCCACCGATCGCCCAGGCGGCCAGCATGAGCCACCAGGAGCGCTGCGCGGTGCCATGTGCCTCGCGCGCGCGCTGGGCGCAGATCAGGCCCAGTGCCGAACCCAGCACCGACAGCGCGTAACTCAACGCCGGAGTAATCCAGCCATACCCGAATTGGTCTATGTGCGCCATTGTTCGCTTCCGTTGTCCGGCCTCTGGTTGCGAGATCAACAATGTCCTACCAATGGGACGATGACCATGACACTTTCGGCCATAAACCGCTGGGTAGCCTCACGATGACCGGGCGAGTGCCGTCAATGCGGTCCGCTGTGTCCGGGTCAGCCGGGGTATGGCCCGGTAACCACCACCACGCTCCCGGCGAATTACCACCGGTCCGGTCAGGTCGGCGCGCCGGACGGCGTCGTGCAGTGCGGTCTCGACCCGGGTCGCCGGCCAGTCGAGCCCGTTACCCAACGTGGCCGGCCGCAGCGCGACGCCGGCGTGCACCAACGCGGCGGTGACGGTCAGGACGTCGGCCACCTCGGCGTCGGACGGGCCGCCGGACATGTCGTCGCCGAGCCGGCCGAAGAAGCCGGCCAACTCGGCCAGCCGCACACCGGCCGGGGACTCCCGGCCGAACACCACGGCGCCCCGGGCCGCCGCGTCAGCCCAGGCCAGGTGAGCCCGCGCGCTGCTCTCCCACGAGCGCTGCCAGACGTCGTCGTCGACCACGTAGCGCTCGCGCCGGCCGATGCGCTCACGGCGCAACAGGTCAAATGCGGTGAGGTAGGCGACGGCCTTGGACACCGAGGCCGGGCTGACCCGCAGCCGGTCCACCAGTTCGCCGGCGGTGAGCGCGCCGGCGTCGGTGGTGTAGAGGCAGGACAGCACCCGGGCCACCATCCGCGGGATGCCGGCCCCGGCCAGGATCGCGGCGAACTCCTCGACGAACACCCGCCGCTGCTCGGCGTTGCCCGCCGGGCCCGGCTCGTCGGCGCCGAGGGGCGGCTGCTGCCGGCGTGCCCGCCGGGTGGTCGCGCGGTGGGCCCGGTCGGCCGCGTAACCGCGCGGGCCGCCGTTGCGGGCCACCTCCCGCGTCACCGTCGAGGTCGGCCGCCCGAGCCCGCGGGCGATCTCCGCGTAGCCGTCGCCCTCGGCCAACCCGGCCGCGATCGCCACCCGCTCGTCGTGCGTGAGCCTGCCACCGGGCATCGCCACCTCCGTTGCGTTCATCGTCAGCCCATTGCAACGGGAGTTGCGTTTCCGGCCATCACCATTGCAATGATTGCCGGAATCCGTTGTCAGCAAACGACTTTACCGTTGACGGTGCCGTGAACGAAACCTACTGTCCGCCGGTATGACAGTCATCGAGGTCGACGGTGTCCGGATGCGCTACGGCGCGGCCGAGGTGCTGCACGACGTGACGTTCCGGGTGGACGCGGGCGAGACGCTCGCGGTGCTCGGCCCCAACGGCGCCGGCAAGACCACGACCATCGAGATCCTGGAGGGCTTCCGGCGGCCCTCCGCCGGCCGGGTCACGGTGCTCGGCACCGACCCGGCGCACGGCGACGACGCGTGGCGGGCCCGGGTCGGCATCGTGCTCCAGTCCTGGCGCGACCACGGCAAGTGGCGCGTCGGCGAGCTGCTCGGCCATCTCGCGGAGTACTACCCCCGGCCGTGGCCGGCTCCGGAGTTGCTGGCCGCGGTCGGCCTCACCGGCCAGGCCGGCCAGAAGGTCCGCACGCTCTCCGGCGGGCAGCGCCGCCGCCTCGACGTGGCGATCGGTGTGGTCGGCCGCCCCGACGTGCTGTTCCTCGACGAGCCGACCGCGGGCTTCGACCCGGTCGCCCGCCGCGAGTTCCACGACCTGGTCACGGGGTTGGACACCACCGTGCTGCTCACGACGCACGACCTGGACGAGGCCGAGCGGCTGGCCGACCGGATAGTCATTCTCGACCGGGGCCGAGTGGTCGCCGACGGCACACCTGCCGCGCTCGCTCGGGAGATCGTCGGCGCCGACGAGGTGCGCTGGCGCCGCGAGGGCCGGCGGTTCACGGAGTCGACGCCGGACTCGACGGGGTTCGTCCGAGAGCTGTTCGCGGCACACGGCACCGCGATCGCCGAGCTCGAGGTGCACCGGGCCTCCCTGGAGCAGACGTACCTCGCCCTGGTCCGCCACGCCGAGACGGAGGTGGCCCGGTGATCGCGCTGCGCGCGGGCTGGCGCCGGGGACTGATCCTGCTGCGCCAGTCGTTCAGCAACGGTGCCGAACTGTTCGCACACGTCTTCTGGCCGCTGCTGATGGTCGGCGCCGCGGTGGCGCTGCGCGGCCGCGATTTCGGCGCGTTCTCGCTCGGCGCGCTGGCGGTGCCCGGCATCCTCGGCATGAACGCCGCCTTCGGCATGGTCTCGTTGAGCCAGCAGCTCACCGCCGACCGCGAGGACGGCACGTTGCTGCGAGCCAGGGCGACACCACACGGCATGCCCGCGTACCTGATCGGCACCCTGCTGCTGGTCGGTGGCGGCCTGCTGGCCGACCTGGCGGTCTTCCTGGTGCCGGCGGCGCTGTTGGTGCCGGGCCTGGTCACCGGCGGCCTCGGCACCTGGCTGACCGTCGCCGGCCTGCTCGCCCTGGCCCTGGTCGCCACGCTGCCGCTGGGCGTGGTGCTCGGCGCCGCGTTCGGCACCGCCCGCGCCCAGGGCCTGCTCACCCTCCCGATCCTCGGCCTGGTCGCGATCTCGGGCATCTTCTATCCGTTGGCCGCGCTGCCCGGCTGGCTCCAGGCCGTCGGCCAGGTCTTCCCGTTCTACTGGCTGGGGCTGGGCATGCGGGCGGCGCTGCTGCCGGACGCGGCCGTGGCGGTCGAGCTCGGCGAGTCGTGGCGGCACGCGGAGACGGTCGGTGTGCTCGCGGTCTGGGCGGTGGCCGGGCTGCTGCTCGCGCCGGTCGTGCTGCGCCGGATGGCCCGGCGCGAGTCCGGCTCGCTGGTGGCGGCCCGGCGGGAGCGGGCCCTGCGCCGGGCCGGCTGACGGAAAAACGTGGTGCGCGCCGGCCGTCGTGCGCGATAGGAACGGGCATGCCCTCGCTGCTGCTACCCACCGTCGACGTCCACCAGTCGTTCCTCTCGGCCATGGCCGAGTTCCAGGCCGAGGGGCGCGGCGCCCCCGACGACGAGACGATGATCGGATACGAGCTCCGCGAGTACGGCGACCGCTGGGCGGACTCCCGGGTGTTCGCGGACTACGTGGCGGCCCTGCGGGCGGACGCGTGGGAGGAGACGCCCCGCCGCGCGGGCTTCGTGCCGGCGACCACGCTGTGGTGGGTCGACGGCGACGCCTACCTGGGGCGGCTGGCCATCCGGCACCGGCTCACCGACGGGTTGCGGGAGCACGGCGGGCACATCGGCTACGACGTGCGGTCGACCGCCCGGCGGCGCGGCCACGCGACCGCGATGCTGCGCGCGGGCCTGCCCCTCGCCCGCTCGCTCGCCATCGCATCGGCGCTGGTCACCTGCGACCCCGACAACGTCGGCTCACGCAGGGTGATCGAGGCCAACGGCGGCGTGTTCGAAGACGAGCGCTCCGGCAAGCTGCGTTTCTGGGTGCCGACCGCGCCGGTAGGCTCGGCCCCTGTGATCTACAAGCTGCTGGCCACCGCCGAGTGGCGCGCCGCCGAGGCCGCCGGGGTCTACGCGGGTTCCGACTTCGACCGTGGCGACGGTTTCATCCACTTCTCCGGCACCGACCAGGTGGTCGAGACCGCGGCCCGGGTGTTCGCCGGGCAGACCGACCTGACGATGCTCGCCGTCGACCCCGACGTGCTCGGCGACGACCTGCGCTGGGAGGCCTCCCGCGGCGGCGCGCTGTTCCCGCACCTGTACGCGCCGATGCCGCTGACCGCCGTCGTCGCCGTGATCGCCCTGCGCGACGACATCCCCGTCGACGAGGCGGTGGCCGCGGCACTCCCGTGAGCGCCGCGCCAAGGAAGGGACCCTTGTTATCGCCTGGGCGATAACAAGGGTCCCTTCCTTGGCCTTCAGGAGACGGTGAACGGCACGGTGACCGTCGACTGCCTCCCCTCGGCGGTGGTGGCGTCGACCCGCACCGTGGTCGACGCGTTGCCGATCGCGTTCCACAGCTCCAGCCGCGCGCAGCCGCCGTTCATCGCGGCGAGCGTGCCCGACGACGAGCGCAGCCCGGCCGCCTGGGTGTAGTTCTCGGTGCCGACGACCGGGTCCGTGGCGAAGTAGTTGTAGGTCTCCACCCGGCTGTAGGTGCCCGAGCCGGACGGGTCGTACGAGACCCGGGCCTGCACGCCCTGTGCCACCGCACCGCCCGCGTCGACCTGCAACGCGAACGCGGTCGCGCCGCTGACCGGCCCGCGCAGCCCGCACAGCGTGAAGGTGGCCGGGTTGTGCGGGTTGCCGTCCCAGTTGCCGTTGGCCGCCGCCAGCGTGACGGTGGTCGCACCGGAGCCGGCCGATGTGGACAGCAGGCCGCCCGAGCGGGCGAAGAGCAGGTTGGACCCGACCGGCGGGTTGCTGGTCGGCGGGTTGCTCGTGGGCGGGTTACTCGTGGGCGGGTTGCTGGTCGGCGGGTTGCTCGGCTCGCCCGTCGGCGGGTTCGCCACCCCTCCCCCGCCGCTCCAGGTGAAGGCGCCGGTGGTGGCCGTGCGCCCGGCGGGCACGCTCAACGTCCGGCCGTCGGAGAACCGCACGGTCACCGGGTTGGCGGACACGTTGGTCGCCACGTACGTGCGGACGCCGTTCTTTGTGAACACCGCATACAAAGGCGTGTCCGCGGTGACGGTGGCGTCCACGGTGCCGAGGGCGGCGACGTTGCGTACCCAGTGGAAGGTGTGCGCTCTGCTCTCCCCTTCTTCGACCGGATAGCTCGGGTTGGCCCGAAGCGCGGCCAGAGCGGCGTCACCGGCGCCGCCCGAGCCGAGCGCCCGGAACGACCACAGGATGTCCTGCCAGACCGTCGGCTGGCCGCCGTTGTTGCGTACCAGCTCGTCCCAGTTGGTGTTCACATAGGACGGCCGCTGGCCCATGTACAGAGAGCCGCCGGTGATGGGCAGCAGGTTGATGCCCTGGATCATCTCCGGCTCGCCGCTGAACCAGGTGGCGTACGCGCCGCCGTCGCCCCAGACCATGCCGACCGTGCTGTGCCCGAACGCCGTCGGGAAGTTGGTGTCGGTGGCGTCGAACCAGTACTCCTGGATCGCCTGGGCCTGCGTGGTGTAGATGAACAGGCCGGCGTCGCGGACGGCGGTGTTGCCGGTCGCGATGCCCCACTGGATCAGGGCGTTGGCGAAGTTCATCCCCTCGGACGACGACTCTTGGTTGTTGCCCGCGCCGAACGCGGCGTGCCCGGAGGCCCAGTCGTGCCCGGCGTAGATGTCGAAGTCGCGCAGGAACGGGAACATCGGGTCGTTGCGCTGCCAACTGTTCGCGTCGCGGATCAGCAGGTTGACCATCGCGCCGTACTGCGACTGCGCCGCCCACCCCGGGTCGAACCTGGCCAGGGTGGCCGCCGCGGCGATGAAGTAGCCGTAGTGGAAGTGGTGGTCGTTGAGCTCGGTGTCCGAGCCGTACGAGGCCGGGAAGCCGACCAGCGTGCCCCAGGCGGCGTCGTACGCGAAGACGCGCTGGGTCTTGCCCGCCGACGCGGTGAACCAGTCGGTGAGCCGGGTGCGGATCGCGGCGAGCATCCGGTCCCGTTGCGCGGTGCGGCCGAGCTGGTCGGCGATCTCGGCGAGCCGGGCGGCCCGACCGAGGCCCTTGCCGGTCCAGTAGGTGTCGTTGCCGAACCCGGCCAGGGGATCGCTGTTCGCCGCCTGGTCGAGCAGGCCGCCGAGGGTGGTCAGGTCGGCGCCCGCCGACGTGGCGACGGCCGGCACCTCGGGCAGCACGCCCGTGAACTTCGTGGCGGTGGTGAAGGACGAAACCCCGACCAGGGTCCGCATCGGGCCGCGCGCGGAGACGTACGTCGGTGTGATCGGCGAGCCGGCGGCCAGGTTCTTCCACTGGTGCGGGTAGAGGCTCACCACCGTGCCGCTGCCGCTGCCCTCGCGGGCGGTGGTGGCGAACGCGTACGTGGCGATGACGGTGCTGGTGGCCTGGTTGAACGACCAGCTCACGGCGGTGCCGGTGACGTGCCGGTGTGCGTAGGTCGCGTAGCTGTCGGCCAGCGCGGTGCGGTCCGCGGCCGACGTCGACGACGTGGTCGGCAGCAGCGCCACCGACAGGTAGCCGCGACCGGCCAGTGTGGACGTGATGGTGGTGCCACTGACCGTCCAGGTCGCACCGGTCGGCGCGAACGCGACGTAGTCGTGGCCCCGCATGGTGAAGCCGACCCGGGTGCCGCTGTTGACCCAGACGGCGGGGGCGCTCGGGAAGCTCAGGACCGCGTTGCCGCCGGTGACCTGCGCGTACACGAACGGCAGCCCGTGCCCGATGGTGGTGCGCAGCGTGCGCCCGTTGCCGGACCAGTAGGGCGAGACGGTCCAGTCGGTCCAGCCGTCGACCTTCACGTCGGGCGAGCTGAGGCCGGCCACACCGAGGGTGAACTCCCGGCTGTACGGGTAGTGGTACTCCCCCACGGTCGTCGGCGTGCCGGAGACGGTGGCGGTGGTGGTGTAGGAGACGCCGAGGCCGTCGGCGGCGGGCTGGAACGACATCGGGTGGGCGTGCAGCGGTGCCGAGTACTGGCAGCCGACGTTGTCGCGCTTGTAGAGCAGTGACGACCACCAGTCGTTGGTCGGCACCGCACCGGCGGGCGCGTTGCCGGTGACGTAGAGGCGGGGGTTGGCCGAGACGCCGGCACAGGCGGCCGGTGCGGCGCCGCCGGCCGGACGGCTGGTGGCATAGCTGCCGGCGCCCAGGGGTGCGGCGCCGGCACGGTCGATCACGGTGAACGAGAGGACCGTGGCGACGAGCGCCACGGCCAGGACGACGGCGGACGCGCGCCATCCTGAGGAGAACGTTCTCATGGTGCCTCCGGGGACGGTCGGGGGCGTTCTGTTGCTGAGCAGGTCACCAAACCCAGCGGCAGATGTCAATGGCTTCTCAGTGAGCGAGAGAGCGCTCTCACGCCTGGGGACGGCGACGTAGTACGGCGGCGATCAACAGCGCCAGGCCGGCCGCGTGTGCGACGGCGCCCAGCGCACTCGTCACGGCGAGCCCGATCGGCAGGTCAGGAAGCGGACCGCCGCTGTAGTCGGTGCCGCGGGCCCATTCCTCCGCCAGGCCGTCCCACCACCACGACAGGCCTTCGGTGGCGGCGAGCACCGCGAAGCCGGCGATCGCCACACCGGCGGCCCGACCCAAGCGTCGGCGCAGCCCGATCGCCAGCACCAGGCCGACCAGCACGATCGCGGGAAACGCGAAGGTTGAGATCACCGGGTCACCTCGCCGAGGTCGATCGGGCCGCCCTCGAGGGCCGGCGCCGGGGGCTCTCTCCGCCGGAGTCCGGTGAAGACGGACGCGACCAGCAGCAGCATGCCGCCCACGCCCAGGATCTCGATGATCGTGCCGATCGGCGCCACCCATCGCACGAACCGCATGAGGGCGTCACCGTCGCCCGCCACGATCGGGCCGAACCACAGCACCATGATCGTGGTGCTCACGACCAGCGTCACGAGCAGCATCACCAGCGCGCCGGCAGCCATCCAGCCCTGCCGCCGGCGGGACAGCAGCACCAACCCGGTCACCAGGACCAGCGCCTCGGGCACGGACTCGAGCACCAACGACGTCAACAAACGCTCTCCCCGTGACAGTCCTGAGTAGACGGAAAGCCCGGACGATCATCGTCCGGGCAGGCGCTCATCCTAGGGCGACCACCGCGTCCCGCGCGGTCCCGTTGATCATCGACTTCGGCGAGCCACCCGCCCACCTCGCCCGATCGTCCGGCGGCCAGGCGTAGCGTCGTGGGCATGAGGATCGTCATCGCCGGCGGCCACGGCCAGGTGGCCCGGCTGCTCAACCGGCGGCTCGCCGACGCGGGCCACACGCCGGTCGCCATCTTCCGCGACGCCGCGCAGACCGCCGACGTGGTCGCGTCCGGTGCCGAGCCCGTGGTGCTCGACCTGGAGAAGAGCTCCCCGGACGCGGTCGCCGCCGCGCTGCGCGGGGCCGACGCGGTCGTGTTCGCTGCCGGCGCCGGGCCGGGCAGCGGACCGGCCCGCAAGAAGACCGTCGACCGGGACGCGGCGATCCTGCTGGCCGACGCGGCCACGGCGGCCGGCGTGCGCCGCTACGTGCTGCTCTCCGCGATCGGCGCCGACGACTTCGACCCGGCCCTGGACGACGACTTCGAGGTCTACCTGGAGGCCAAGAGCGCGGCCGACGCCGACCTGCGCCTCCGCGACCTGGACTGGACGATCCTGCGGCCGGACGGGTTCACCGACAAGCCGGGCACGGGCAAGGTGACCGTCGCCGAGACGGTCGGCCGCGCGAGCATCCCGCGCGCCGACGTCGCCGCGGTCATCGCCGCCGTGGTGACCGGCAACCTCGCCGTGCACCGCCAGTTCGAGGTCACCGCCGGCGACAACCCGATCGAGGCGGCCATCGCCGCGCTCTAGGTGATCAGTGGGCGAGCACGTTGATCACGTGGCCGTCGGGGTCCCGGACGAAGAACCGGCGCACGCCCCACGGCTCGTCGGTGAGCTCGTGCACGATCTCGGCTCCCGCGGCCCGGGCGGCCTCGTACGCCGCGTCCACGTCGTCGACCTGGATCGAGGCGGCCGGGACGACGGGAGCCGTCGCGTCGTGGGTCATGAGGCTCACCTGCACGTGCGGACGCTCCGGGTCCGCCAGCGTCACGATCCAGCCCTGGTCCATGACCACCTCGAGCCCGAGGACCCCCGTGTAGAAGGCCTTGGCCGCCTCGATCGAGGTGCTCTCGAGATCCGGCACGATTCTGCTGACCGCCACCCGGCGATCCTCGTCCCCACCCCGGCCCGTTGGCAACTCGCTAGGCGGGGGCCGGCCGGGAGGCCGGGGGCGGGTCGACCGACGACTCCACCGTCGGTGGGTCCTCCGGGTCCGCCTCGTCCTCGTCGTCGTCCGACGGCTCGTCGGCCGGCTCGGTGCCTGGCGGCTCCCGGTCCGGGGTGGGCTCGCCGGTCGGATGGTCGGCGAGATAGCGCACCGCCGTGTTGGCGACCGCGAGGATCGGCACCGCGACCAGGCCGCCGACGATGCCACCGACGACGATGCCCGTGGCGATCGCGAGGATGACCGACAGCGGGTGCAGGGCGACCGCGCGCCCCATGATCAGCGGCTGGAGGACGTGCCCCTCGAGCTGTTGCACGCCGATCACGATGGCGAGCACGATCAGCGCGCTGATCGGTCCCTGGGTGACCAGCGCGACCAGCACCGCGACCGCGCCGGTGACGGTGGCACCGACCACCGGGACGAACGCGCCGAGGAAGACCAGGGCGGCCAGCGGCAGCGCGAGCGGGATCCGCAGGACCGCCAGGCCGATTCCGATGCCGGCCGCGTCGACGAAGGCGACCAGGACCGTGGCCCGCACGTACGAGACGAGGGTGTGCCAGGAGTAGTGCCCGGCCCGGGCCACGGGCACCCGCGCGCGCCGGGGCAGCAGCCGGCACAGGAACGTCCAGATCTGCTCGCCGTCACGCAGGTAGAAGAACAGCGTGAACAGGGCCAGGAAGAACCCGGTGACGACCTCGCCGACGGTGGCCGCGGTGGTCAGCGCGCCGGTCGCCAGGCTGTCCCGGTTGTCGGTGAACTGCCGGCGCAGCTGGTCGAACCCGTCGCTGAGCTGGGCCTCCGAGATGTGCAGCGGGCTCTGCGCCAGCCACCTCTGCACCTCGCCGATGCCCTGGCCGACCTGGTCGGAGAGGCTGTCGAACTGGGAGATGAAGGTCTGCACGATCAGGCTGAGCCCGCCGAGCACGACGACCAGCCCGCCGATCAGGACGAGCGCCGCGGCCACCGACTTGTTCATCCCCCGCCGGCGCATCGCGGCCGCGACCGGCTCCAGCAGCGCCGCCAGCAGGATGGCCACCACGACCGGGATGAGCACGACCCGGAGGATCCCCATCACCTTCAGCAGCAGGTACGCGGCCGCGATGAACAGGACGATCCGCCAGGCCCAGGCACCCGCGACGCGTACGCCATGGGGAATGCCGTCGTCGACGGTGGGTGACTTGTCGACCAGCACGACCGGCTGATCGCTCGGCGCCAGCCGCTGCGGTGTGGTGAAGGGCGGCGGCCCGCCCCGCCGCCCGGCGGTGCTCAGTGTGCTGCGCGCCCGTGAGCGGACGGACTCGACCCAGGTCATGCCGCCAGCGTTGCCCATCCTGGCAAGGCCGGAAACCCCCGAACGGTGCGGTCGACCGCACCATCCCCGGGCGGGCGGCCCGGTCGTGCGGGCGTCCGGCCACGGCGAGGCTGATCGGCATGGATGACACACCGGTGGTGGCGGACGGTCTGGGACGGCGGTACGGGTCGCGGCTGTGGGCGTTACGGGAGGTCTCGCTGGCCGTGCCGGCCGGTCAGTTCGTGGCGGTGATGGGCGCGACCGGCTCCGGCAAGAGCACGCTGCTGCACTGCCTGGCGGGGCTGGACCGGCCGACGGCGGGCCGGGTCCGGCTGGCCGGCCGGGACATCACCCGGCTGCGCGAGGCGGCGCTCACCCGCCTGCGGCGCGACCGGGCGGGCTTCGTGTTCCAGTCCTACAACCTGCTGTCGACGCTGACCGTCGCCCGCAACGTGCTGCTGCCGGCTCGGCTCGGCGGTCCCCGGGTCGGCCCGGCCGCGCTCGCGGCGATGCTCGACGCGGTGGGCCTCGGTGGGCTCGGCGACCGGCCGGTCGGCGAGCTGTCCGGTGGGCAGCGCCAACGGGTTGCCGTGGCCCGGGCGCTGATCACCCGACCGGCCGTGGTGTTCGCCGACGAGCCGACCGGCGCGCTCGACCCGGCGACCGGCGGCCAGGTGCTCCGGCTGCTGCGGGCGGCCGTCGAGCGGGACGGGATGACGGTGGTGATGGTCAGCCATGATCCGCTGGCCGCCGCGCACAGCGACCGGTTACTGCTGTTGCGGGAGGGTCGGTTGGTGGGCGACACGCGTACACCGGATGCCTCTTCGATCTCGGCCCTGCTGGCGGTGGCGGCGTGAGGGCGGGGATCGCGGCGCAGGCGCTGCGCGCACACCGGTGGGCGTTCGTCGGTCCGGCCAGCACCCAGCTCGTCGCCGCCGTGGTACTGAGCGCGACGTTGACCGTCCAGGTGTCGGTGGACGGCGCCCCCGAGCTGTCGGAGATGCTGACCGCCTTCGCCCTGATCGCGGTCTACCTGACGATCCTGCTGGTCGGGGTGACGATGAACGCGGCGATCGCGCAACAAGCGCGGGACGTCGCGCTGCTGCGCGCGGTCGGCGCCACACCCGGGCGGATCCGGCGTGCGGTGGCGGTGGAGGCGGCGGTGGTCGCGGTGCCCGCCGGGATCGCGGGCTACCTGCTCGGCCTGCTGGCCGGATGGGCCTGGCTGGGCACGTTGGTCGACCACGGCCTCGCGCCCGCGGGTGCACGGTTCACGCCCGAACCGCTGCTGCTGGCGCCGATCCTCGGCATCCTCGTGGTCACCTCGACGGTCGGCGCGCTGATCGCGGCCGTCCGCCCGGCACGGGCCAGGCCCGCGATCGCGCTCGCCGACGCCGCCACCCGGCGACCCCGGTTCACCGCCGTCCGGCTCGGCCTCGGGCTGCTGCTGGTGGCCGGCGGCGTGACGCTCTCGGTGTCGATCGCGGACCTGGCCGCGGACGCGGCGGACGACGCGGCGTTGTTCGTCATGCTCGCGCTCTGCGTCGGCGTCGGCTTGCTCGGCCCGTTCGTGCTGCGGTCCGCGATCGCGGTGGGCCGCCCGCTGCTCGCCCTCGCCGGTGGCACCGGGCGCCTGGCCGCCGACAATGTCGCGGTGCTGTCCCGGGCGTTGTCCGGCGCGCTCGTGCCACTGGTGCTGGCAGTCGCGTTCGCCGCCGTGAAGGTCGCCGTGCACTCCACGACCACGCACGTCACCGGCCGGACCGGGCCAGCCGCGGAGGCCTGGCTGGACTACTCGGGCACCGCGGTCTACTGCCTGTTCGCGGCCGTCGCGGCGGTCAACACCTTGGCCACGGTCGTGGTCGGCCGACGCCGCGACCTCGCCCTGCTGGGGCTGGCCGGCGCGACACGCGGGCGGGTGCTGGCGGTCGTGGTCTGCGAAGCTGGCATCGTGACGGTCACCGGGCTGGTCCTCGCCGCCGGGGTGGCGGGCGTGACGCTGGTGCCGATGGTCCACACGGCGCTGGGAACGTGGACCCCGTACGTGCCACCTTCGACGTTGGCCGCCGGCGTGCTGGCGACCGCCGCCGTGGTCGCCGCCGGCACCGTCCTGCCGGCCGCGCTGTTGACGCGGCGCCCGCCGATCGGGCAAGTCGGGTGAGAGCGGTCCTGCTCGCCCCGTTCACGGCGCGCACGTGGCGCGAGATGGGCTACGCGCTGGCCAGCCTGCTGTTCGCGGCGCCGGCCGTGCTGGTGCCGGCGGCCCTGCTGGTCGCGGCCCCGGCCGCGCTCACCGTCGTCGGCCTGCCGCTCCTGGTCGGGGTGCTGCTGCTGGCCCGCCACCTGCCCGGCTGGTTCGGATTCGTGGCCCGGCCGCTGCTGGGGTGGGACCTGTCGGCGCCGCCGCCGCTGTCGGGTCGCACGGCGGTCGCCCGGGCGCGCGAGGTGCTGACCGACGGGCGGGCCTGGCGGGCGGCCGTGTACGCGTTCGCCAAGGCGCCGCTGGCGGCGGTCACCGCGTACATCACCCTGCTCGGCACGGTCTTCGGGGTTCTGCTGCTGACCTCGCCGCTGTGGTGGGAGGCCGGCATCAGGGATCTGGGCCTGCCGGGCGTCGACAGCCGGCCCGAGACCGGCTACGCGGCGGCGGTCGGCGCGGTCGCGCTGCTGCTGTGCCCGTGGCTGCTGCGGGGGCTGGTCGCGGTCGACCGGAACCTGGCGCTGCTGCTGCTCGGACCCGGCCCCGCCGAGCGGCGGATCGGCGAGCTGGTGACCAGCCGCGCGGCGCTGACCGCCGACGCCGCCACGACGCTGCGCCGGCTCGAACGCGACCTGCACGACGGCACCCAGGCCCGGCTCGTGGCGTTGGGCATGACGCTGTCCCGGATCGAGAAGCGGCTCGGACCGTCCGATGTGGATGAGCTGGTCGGCGAGGCCCGCGCCATGGTGGCCGAAGGGCTCGACGAGCTGCGCGAGATCGTCCGCGGCATCCACCCGCCGGCGCTGGACGCGGGGCTGCCGACCGCCCTCGGAACTCTCGCGGCGCGCAGCGGCCTGCCGGTGTCAGTCCTCGTGGACCTCGATCGGCCGCCAGCGCCAGCCGCCGCGACCACGCTCTACTTCAGCGCGGCGGAGTTGCTCAGCAACGCCGCGCGGCACTCGGGCGCGACCGCGGTGCGGCTGTCGCTCACCGGCGCCGACGGGTGGTTACGGTTGGCCGTGTCCGACGACGGCCGCGGTGGTGCGGCACCTTCGCTTTCGGGTACGGGCCTGCGTGGGCTGGTCGCCCGAGCCCAGGCCCTCGACGGCCGGGTCGAGGTGGCCAGCCCCGACGGTGGACCGACCACCGTGACGATGAGCCTGCCGGCGGCCTGAGATGCGGGTCGTCATCGCCGAGGACAACGCGCTGATGCGCGACGGCATCGCCGCGCTGCTGACCGACCACGACGTGACCGTGCTGGCCGCCGTCTCCGACGGCACCGCCCTGCTCGCCGCCGTCGCGGAACACCGCCCGGACGTGGCGATCGTCGACGTCCGGATGCCGCCGACCTTCACGGACGAGGGCGTCCGCGCCGCGATCGCGATCAAGGCCGCCCACCCGGCGACCGGCGTGCTGGTGTTCTCGCAGTGGGTCGAGACGGTGTACGCCAACGCCCTGCTGCGCGACCACCCGGAACGGGTCGGCTACCTGCTCAAGGACCGGATCGTCAGCACGGCCGCGTTCCTGGACGCGCTGCGCCGGATCGCCGACGGCGGCGTGGCCCTGGACCCGGAGGTGATCCGGCAGTTGTTCGCCGCGCCGGACGCCGGCCTGGCCCGGCTGACCGCGCGCGAGCGGGAGATCCTCGCGCTGGTCGCGGAGGGCCGCTCCAACCCGGCGATCGCCGCCGAGCTCCACCTGGCCGGCCGCAGCGTCGAGAAGCACGTGACGGCCATCTTCACCAAGCTCGACCTGCCGCCGTCCACCGAGGACCACCGCCGCGTCCGGGCCGTCCTCCGCTACCTGGAGGCCCGCTAGCCGATTGCCCGGCCGTGCAGGACCCGCCCTACGTCGGCTCCGCGAGGAGCAGGTCGCGCACCGCGCGCACTCCGACCGCACCGTCGGCGGGCGGCCCGGCGGCTCGGCCGTCGATCGCGGCCAGGACACGGTCGAGCTGTTCCGCGAACGGGTTCGTCGGCGTGAAGTCCAGCGGCTGTCCGTTGAGGACGATCGTGCCCCCGCCCTCGGGGCCGAGGGTGCCTTCGCAGAACGCCGAGCCGCGGTCCCCGAAGAACTCGAGGCGGGTGTACTCCTCGAACTGGATCGAGGCGAGCACGTCGACGCTCGCACCGGACGCGAGTTGCGCGGCGATGACCGCCGACTCGTCGCGCCCGCCCCACCGGGTGGTGTTGAGGACCGACTCGAAGCGGGTCCAGTCGTCCATGTCGTCGCCGAACCACCGGGCCAGGTCGAGGCAGTGGGTGCCGGTGGCCGACAATGACCACCATCGCGCGACGTCGCTGCGTGCCCGCCAGTTGGCCTCGTCGATGGGAAACGACCAGGCCAACCGCATATAGCGGATCGCGCCGAGCGCGCCGTCGAGGATCCGCCGCCGGAGCAGCTCGTGGCCGGCATGACACCGCAGGTGGTAGCTGACCGCGAGCACCAGGCCGCGCTCGGCCGCCAGGTCGACGAGGGTCTGTGCGTCGGCGAGGCTCAAGGCCATCGGCTTCTCGACGATGACGTGCTTGCCGGCGCGCAGGCTCGCCTCGGCCTGCGGGAAGTGCAGCCCGTCCGGCGACGCCACGACGACCAGGCCGATGCCGGGGTCGGCGAGGAACGCGTCGAGGTCGTCGTACGGCGTGGCGGCGTCGACCTCCAATGTGGTCAGAAAGTCCCGCGCCGCGTCGAGGCGCCGGGACAGCACCCCCGCCAGGCGCGCCCCGGCCGCCGCGGTCACCACCGGCCCGTGACACGTGGCGGCGATGTAGCCGGTGCCGATGATGCCGACACCGATCTGATCCGTCGTTGGATTCACCCGAGCCCCCGCTGGTGAGTTGATCAGGCCGCGCGGCCGGATTTCTTGGCCGTGGCCTTCCTGGCGGTCGTCTTCTTCGCGGCCGCCTTCTTCGTCGTCGTGCTCTTCTTGGCCGCGGTCTTCTTCGCCGGCGCCTTCTTCGCGGCCGTCTTCCTCGCGGGCGCCTTCTTCGCGGTGCTCTTCCTGGCCGGCGCCTTCTTCGCGCTGCCCCGACGGGAGCGCGCATCCTCGACGCTGCGGCGCAGGACGTCCATCAGGTCGCTGACGCCGGTCGCCGCCGGGGCGGCCTCGGTCGCGGTGATCTCCTGGCCGGCGTGCTTGGCCTCGATGAGCTCGTTGACCCGATCCGTGTACGTGTCGCGGTACTCCTCGTGCTTCCAACCGCCGGTCATCGAGTCGATGAGCTGGCCGGCCATGCTGACCTCGGCCGGCTTGAGCTTGATCTTGCCCGGGATGTCGCCGATGTCGGCCGCGTCGCGCACCTCGTCCGCGAAGTACATGGTCTGGAGCACCAGCACGTCGCCCACGCCGCGGATGGCGGTCAGGTATTCCTTGCCGCGCATGACCAGCGTGCCGATCGCCGCGCGGCCGGCATCGGCCATCGCGTCACGGAGCAGCGCGTAGGTGCGGGCCGACTCCTCCCGACCGGGGCCGAGATAGTAGGCCTTCTGGTAGGAGATCGGGTCGATCTCCTCGAGGTCGACGAACGTGTGGATCTCCAGGCTGCGGGACCGGCCGGGCGCGATGGAGTCGAGCTCGTCGGGGTCCAGGATCACGTAGTCGCCGCCGCCGACGTCCGCACCCTTGACGATGTCGGCGTACTCGACCTCTTTGCCGGTGCGTTCGTTGACCCGCTGGTAGCGGATGCGGTCGCTGGTGTCCTTCTCGAACTGGTGGAACGAGACCTCGTGCTCACGGGTGGCCGAGTACATCCGCACCGGGACCGCCACCAGTCCGAAGCTGATCACCCCGCTCCAGATCGGACGTGCCATCGCCACCACCTCCAGCCGAATCGGTATACCCGTGAGCCTCGCACCGCAACCAGGGCAGCCGCTAACAAACAAGCGTCTTGCACACTTGTCTAAGACGTGCGTACCATCCTCGGTATGACACGCATCGCGAACGCGAAGGTCCTGGTTTCGGGTGCCGGCATCGCTGGGACGGCGCTGGCCTGGTGGCTGGCCGAGCACGGCGCGCGGGTGACCGTAGTCGAGCGGGCGGACGCACCTCGCGACGGCGGCTACAAGGTCGACATCCGCGGCGCGGCGCTCACCGTGATCGAGCGGATGGGCCTGCTCGACGCGGTCCGCTCCCAGCGCACGGGCGTGCGCACCGGGTCGGTGGTCGACGCGACCGGGCGGCGGGTGGCCAGCATGGACGCCGACACCTTCGGCGGGCGGGTGCACGACGACGCCGAGCTACTCCGCGGCGACCTGGCCCGGTCGCTGCGCGAGGCCACCGGCGACCGGGTCGACTACCGGTTCGGCGACGCGATCACGGCTCTCGGGTCGGCGGTGACCTTCGAGAGCGGGCGGCAGGAGACCTACGACCTGGTGGTCGGGGCTGACGGGCTGCGCTCGCGGACCCGCGAGCTGGCTTTCGGCGAGGGCGGGGTGCACGACCTCGGCCACTACGTCGCGATCTACTCGGTGCCCAACCACCTCGGGCTCGACCGCGAGGAGCTGACCTACGTCGGGCCGGGGCGCACCGCGCTGGTCTACAGCACCGCCGGCCAGACCGACGCCAAGGCGATGTTCCTGTTCACGGACCCGGGCGGCGCGCGTCCGCGCGGACGCGAGGAGCAGGAGGCCTTCCTGGCCGAGGCGTACGCCCACGAGGGCTGGGAGGTGCCGCGCCTGCTCGACGCTCTGGCCGGCGCCGACGACTTCTACTTCGACTCGATCAGCCAGGCCCGGCTCGACGGCTGGTCCCGGGGTCGGGTGACGCTCGTCGGTGACGCCGCCTACTGCGCCTCCCCCGCGTCCGGCCAGGGCACCAGCCTCGCGCTGGTCGGCGCCTACGTGCTGGCCGGGGAGCTCGCGACCGCCGGGTTGGACGACGGCCCACGCCGCTACGAGGAGCGGATGCGCCCGTTCGTCGAGCGCAACCAGCGGCTCGGGCCGGCCAACATCAAGCGGATGGTGCTGCGCAGCCGCGGCCAGGTCCGGATGTCGATGGGCATGCTCGCCGTCCTGAACCGGCTGCCGGGCAAGGAGCGCCTGCTGGCCAAGGTCGTCGAGCCCATCCACCGGGCCGCGACGGCGATCACCCTGCCGGTCTACTGAGCGTCGGGGACCAGGGTGAGAGGTCGAGGTTCGGGTAGCGCAGTGCCATGCCGGCCAGGGTCTCGGGCGTCCAGTAACGATGACCGGGCGGCGGGAAGCCGAGGGCCTGGAGTTGACGCGGCGTAGCTCGGCCGACGAAGTCGACCCACTCGCTCGTGTAGCTCTTCACCGCCCAGCCGACCCGATGTCCCCACTGCAGGCTGGACGGCCGGAAGCCCAGATGCATGCTGTAGCGGGCTCCCCGGGGTGCGGTGAGCTGCGTGCCACGGTGAAAGGTCCCGGGCTCGAAAGCGATGACGGTGCCCGCGGGTCCCGCTCCGGACACTTCCGCCGCGTAGAGTTCCGGATCGGCCTGAGCCACGAAGCGGCCGGCACCCCCCTGGCCCGGCCGCAGCAGCCAGTTGGGCACGGCGGGCAGGTCGGCGGTGTGCTCGCGGGAGACCAGGTGCGGCGGTCCGAGGTCGTCGGGAACGTCGTTGAGGAAGACGAACATCTCGACCTGCTGGCAACCCGGCGTGGTGCTGGGAACCAGGACGGTGTGGTTGAGGTAGTCGCGGTGCAGATCCTGGTCGTAGTCGCAGGCGCCGGTGTATTTGGCCCAGGCCTCCGCACCGTAGAGGTGAACGTCGTCGTCCTCCAGCAGGGCCGCGGCCAACGCCAGGATGCGGTGGTGCACGGCCAGCAGGCTGATCTCCGTGCTGGCGAACGGGAAGGTGTCGATCCCGGCGAACTCGTCGCCGAGGAAACGCTCACGACGCGGGTCGGTGCCGTCATGGAACTCGTCGGCAGAGGGGAACAGCAGGTTTAGCTCCTGCACCGCGGAGGTCAACTCCGCCGCGGGCAGGAAGCCCGGGAGGATCACGAAGCCGTCGCTCTTCCAGGTCCGCTCCGCGCCCGCGAGGTCCATCGGCCCAGGATCGGCGAGAAGAGATCGACGGGCAACCAGTTTTCGATGCCTCCCTTGCGCGTGGTGCCATCGTGGTGCCATAGTAGTGCCATGGACCTGACGCCCTACGTCGACAAGCTCCGCGAGGAGCTGGCCGTCGCCGCCGAAGCCGGTGGCGACGACGCCCGCGCCCTCGCCGAGCGACTGACCGCCCCGCTGGACTCGGCCGTCCGCCTGGCCTTTCTCGAGGCGCTGTCGGCCGCGGCCGACGAGATCACCCGCGAGCTCGCGCCCGGCTCGGTCGACGTGCGGCTGCGCGGCCGCGACCCCCAGTTCGTGGTGTCAGTGGTGCCAGGTGGCACCACGGAGGCACCACGCCCCGCCGCCACACCTGTTGACGATGCCGCTCTCACCGCCGGCGCCGCCTCCGCCCGGATCAACCTGCGCCTCCCCGACGAGCTGAAGTCCCGCGTCGAGGCGGCCGCCGGCCGGGCGCACGTCTCCGTCAACACGTGGCTGGTGCGCGCGGCCGCCACCGTCCTCGACGCCGACCAGCACCCGCGCACCGCCGCCACCCACCTCGGTGACGACGGCGGCCAGCGGTTCACCGGCTGGGTCCGCTGACCTCTTCCCCACCCGACCAGACACCCACACGAGGGGACCACCATGCCTACCTTCACCACCCCCGGCCCGATCGACGTCAACCTCAGCCTGGTCGTCGCCCAGGTGCGGATCACCGCCGGCGACCGCGACACCACCGAGGTCGAGGTGCGGCCCGGCAGCTCGTCGGCCAGCTCGACCAAGATGGCCGAGGAGACCCAGGTCGAGTACGCCAACGGCCAGCTACGGGTCCGCACTCCCAAGAACCTGACCCGGTGGCTGGGCGCCAAGAGCGGCCGGATCGAGGTCGAGATCGCGCTGCCGGCGGGCTCCCGGCTCGACGGCGACAACGGCGCCGGTGACCTGGACGCCGAGGGTTCGCTGGGCGAGACCCGCTACAAGACCGGATTCGGGGCGATCCGGCTCGCCGAGACCGGCCGGCTGCGGGTCAACACCGGCGCGGGTGACATCACGGTGGCCCACGTGAACGGCGACGCCGAGGTCACCACCGGCACCGGCCGGCTGCACATCGGTGCCGTCGACGGCACCGCGACGGTCAAGAACTCCAGCGGCGAGACCTGGGTCGGCGAGGTCGGCGGGGCGCTGCGGGCCAACTCGGCCAACGGCGACATCGCGGTGGACCGCGCCCGGGGCGGCGCCGCGCTCAAGACCGCCAACGGCAGCCTCCGGGTGCTGGAAGCCGTGCGCGGCCGGGTCTCCCTCGAGACCGCGGCCGGGTCACTCGAGGTGGGCATCCCGACCGGCACCGCCGCCTGGCTCGACCTGGACGTCAAGAACGGCGCCGTGCGCAACACGCTCGGCGGCTCGTCCGGCCCGGTCGAGGGCGACGAGACGGTCGAGGTGCGCGCCCGCACGTACTTCGGAGACATCATGATCCACCGGGCCTGACGCCCCTCCCGCTTTACCTACCGCCGAGCCGCGGCAGCGTTGCTGCCATGGCTACCAATGCTGCCCTGGTATCAAAGAAAGGAACACACCATGAGCGCGATCGAGGTGTCCGGCCTGCGCAAGGCGTACGGCAAGCACACCGTCCTCGACGGCATCGACCTGCACGTCGCCGAGGGAACGGTCTACTCGCTGCTCGGCCCGAACGGCGCCGGCAAGACCACCACCGTCGAGATCCTGACCACCCTGCAGGCACCGGACGCCGGCTCCGTCACCGTCGCCGGGCACGACCTGGCCACCGACCCCGAGGGCGTACGCCGCTCGATCGGTGTCACCGGCCAGTTCTCCGCCGTCGACAACCTGCTGACCGGCGCGGAGAACCTCCAGTTGATGGCCGACCTGCTGCACCTCGGCAAGCGCGCCGGGCGGGAACGGGTGGCCGAGCTGCTGGAACGGTTCGACCTGGTCGACGCGGCGGGCCGGATCGCGACCACGTACTCCGGCGGTATGCGGCGCCGGCTCGACCTGGCCATGACGCTGGTCGGCCGGCCGCGGATCATCTTCCTCGACGAGCCGACCACCGGGCTCGACCCGCGCAGCCGGCACACCATGTGGCAGAGCGTCCGGGACCTGGTCGCCGCCGGCACCACGATCTTCCTCACCACGCAGTACCTGGACGAGGCCGACCAACTCGCCGACCGCATCGCCGTGCTCAACGGGGGCGTGCTGGTCGCCGAGGGCACACCGGCCGAGCTAAAGCGGCTGGTGCCGGGTGGCCACGTGCGGCTGCAGTTCAGCGACCCGGCCCGGCTCGAGCACGCGGCCGTGCGGTTCGCCGACGGCACCCGGGACGACGAGGCGCTCACCCTCGACGTGCCCGGCGACGGCGGGGTGGGCACGCTGCGTACCCTGCTCGACCGCCTTTCCCACGAACGGGTCGAGCCGGACGGCCTCTCGGTGCACACCCCCGACCTCGACGACGTCTTCCTCGCCCTGACCGCCAAGTCCCCGACTCTGTACACGAAGGACGGTGTGCGATGACCACCACGATGATCGACTCGGTGACGATGTTCCGCCGGGATCTCAAGCACGCCCTGCGGTACCCGGTGATGACCATCAGCGGCATCGGCACGGCGGTGCTCTTCCTGCTGCTGTTCGTCGGCGTCTTCGGCAACGCGCTCGGCGCCGACTTCCTGCCGGCCGGCGCCGGTCGCTACATCGACTACGTGGCGCCCGGGGTCATCCTGATGGCCGCCGGCACCGGCACGGCGGCGACCGCCATCAAAATCAACCAGGACATGCTCGAAGGCATCATCGCCCGGCTGCGCACGATGTCCATCGCCCGCATGTCGGTGCTCACCGGCCAGGTGATCGGCAGCCTCGTCCGTACCCTGCTCAGCGGCATCCTGGTCGTGCTCGTCGCCGTCGCCCTCGGCTTCCGCCCGTCGGCGACCCCGGTGGAATACCTGGCGGCGTTCGGTGTCTTCGCGATGCTGACGTTCGCGCTGACCTGGATGGCGGTGGCGTTCGGGCTGGCCACCAAGACGGTGGCGGGCGCCAACAGCCTCACCCTGATCCTCCAGTTCCTGCCGCTGATCTCCAGCGCCTTCCTCCCCACGGACTCGATGCCGGCCGGAGTGGCCTGGTTCGCCGAGCACCAGCCGTACACGCCGATCATCGAAACCCTGCGCGGCCTGCTGATGGGCTCGGGCATCGGCGACAGCGCCTGGTGGGCGTTGGCCTGGTGCGTGGTCCTGGCTGCGGGCGGCTTCTTCTGGTCACGCGCCCTCTACAACCGCCCCCGCGGCGCCTGACGGCGCAAGCAAGGGTCCCTTGTTAACGGTTTCCGCAGCGCAAGGGACCCTTACTAACTCGCCGGACCCGGCGTGGCCAACTGGCCCGCCGGGTCCGCCGCGCGCGGCGAGGCGGCCGCGCGGTCCCGCCACGTGGCAAGGCCGCGGCGCGAAGTCAGTCGTGGACGGTGAGAACGCCCGCCACGTCGACATCGGCGGAGGTGCCTGGGTAGCCGGACTCGGCTATCAGCCGTGCACCCAGCACGGCGCTCCAGAACGTGCGGGCCTCGACCTCCGGCGTGCGGTCGACGGACCAGCCACGCCGGTGCAGGATCGCGGTCAGGTAGTGCTCCGCCTGGCGGAACAGGACCGTCAGGTTCTGCTCCGCCAGCGTCCGCAGTTCCGGGCGTCGGCGGGTGATCGACATCGCCTCGACCACCGCGGGCAGCGAAGGCAGCGCGAGCGCCGTGCGGGACAGCGCCACCCGGAACGCCGCCGGGGTGCGCTGGCGGCGGCCGATCGGCTCCAGTCGCGCCGCGTCGCGCAAAAACATGAGGAACGCCGCGTGAACGAACAGGGCGTCCTTGGAGCCGAAGTAGTAGGTGATCTGGTTCGGGTGCGCACCCGCCGCGGCGGCGATCTGCGCGACGTTGACCTGGTCAAACCCGCGTTCGGCGAACAGGTCGACGGCCCGGTCGAGGATCAGCGCGCGCGTGCGCCGCCCCCGCGACCTGGGCGGCACGGCGGTAGACATCTCTTAGTTGTATGCGATACAACTAACCCATGTCCACCTCCTCAGTCGATGTCGTCGTCACCGGTTTGGGCGCGACGACCCCGCTCGGCGGCGACGTCGACGCCCTGTGGCAGGGCATGCTCGCCGGCCGGTCCGGTGTCCGCCGGATCGACGACCTGGTCGCCGGGTACGCCTTCGCCGACGACCTGCCGACGAAGATCGGCGCCCCGATGGCGGTCTCCCCCGCCGACGCGCTGACCCGCGTGCAGGCCCGCCGCATGGACCGCGCCGAGCAGGCGGCCTTCGTCGCCGCTCGCGAGGCCTGGACCGCGGCCGGCACGCCCGAGGTCGAGCCCGAGCGCCTGGCGGTGGCGATGGGCACCGGGATCGGTGGCGTCACCACGCTGCTCGACCAGGACGACCTGATCGAGGAGCGCGGGCCGGGCAAGGTCTCGCCGCTGACCATCCCGATGATCATGCCCAACGGCCCGGCGGCCTGGATCAGCATCGAGTACGGCGCCCGCGCCGGCGTCTACACACCGGTGTCCGCATGTGCGTCCGGCGCCGAGGCGCTGGCGCTGGGCGCCCGGCTGATCCGTGACGGCGAGGCCGACGTGGTGATCGCCGGCGGCGCCGAGGCGGCCATCAAACCGCTGACCATCGCGGGCTTCGCACAGGCCCGCACGCTGAGCCGGCGCAACGACGACCCGGCCGCCGCCTCCCGGCCGTTCGACACCGGCCGCGACGGCTTCGTGCTCGGCGAGGGTGCCGGCGCGATGATCCTGGAGCGCGCCGACTTCGCCGCCGCGCGTGGCGCCCGCGTGCTGGGCCGACTGGTCGGCTTCGGCATCACCGCCGACGGCTACCACATCACCGGGCCCGACCCGACCGGTGCCGGCCAGATCCGGTCGATCCGCAAGTCCCTCGCCGACGCGGGCCTCGAGCCCGCCGACATCGTCCACGTCAACTGCCACGCCACGTCCACCGTCGTCGGCGACGTCGGCGAGTCGGCCGCCGTGTGCGCGGCGCTCGGCCCCGACGCGGTGCTGACCGCGCCCAAGTCGAGCATCGGCCACCTGGTCGGAGCGGCCGGAGCGGTCGAGGGCATCGTCGCACTGCTCTCGGCGGTCGAGGGCGTCATCCCGCGCACCCTCAACCTGGAGACCAAGGACGCCGAGGTCGCCCTGGACGTCGTGACGGGCCAGACCCGCACGGTCCGCCCTGGCCCGGTGCTGAGCAACTCCTTCGGCTTCGGAGGCCAGAACGTGTCCGTGATCTTCGCTCCGGTGTAAAAGATAGGCTGCGACTGGTGAGACGACAGTGGAGTGCGCTGCCCGCCTCGGCGCGACCGATCGCGGACGCCGCCGACGACGCGGTGCTGGCGGTCGGGGCCCGCGACACGGAAGCGTTCGAGTCCGCGATCGCGCGCCTGTCCGCCGTCGACCCGGCGCAGGTGGGCCTGCTGCTCGGCACCGTCGTACGCCATGCACTCGAAGAAGGTCACCCGGACGGGCTGGACAGCTCCGACGTGCGGGACACCCTGACCGCGATGGTGACCGGAGCCCGCGAATGGCAGGCGGAGGTCGACCCGCAGATCGTGCTGCTGCTGC
Organism: Asanoa ishikariensis; assembly: GCF_900107455.1. Taxonomy (GTDB): domain Bacteria; phylum Actinomycetota; class Actinomycetes; order Mycobacteriales; family Micromonosporaceae; genus Asanoa; species Asanoa ishikariensis. Next base: position 756,883 of record NZ_FNQB01000003.1, read on the forward strand.
TCGCCGGCGCCCTGGGCGTGCACGAACCCGACCCGGACGAGCCCGCGCTCAAGCCCGACGTCTCGGCGCGGCACGGCGTCCTGCTGGTGGCGCACCTCGTCGACCCCGGCACGTTCGCGGCGCGGCTGGAGCGGGCCGCCACCGAGTTGGCCCAGCACGCCGAATGACGGCGCGCTACGTTGACCTTGTGGGAGCGACACTGTGCTGAGGCGCCACCGTGGGGATCCTGACGACGAACGCCACGACAAGCCGTTGCGGCTGTTCCGGCAGCTCGCGCGGTCCGGGCAGTTGCCCGTCTACCAGCCCGAGCTGTGCGGGCACCTCAACGAGGCGCCGGCTCGGGACGTCGACCATCCGACGACCTGCGAGGACCACCTGCCGACCGACGAGCCGGTGGTGCACCTGCGGGTCTGCCTCACCTGCGGCCATGTGGGCTGCTGCGACTCGTCCGTGCCGCGGCACGCCACCAAGCACGCGCACGCGACCAGCCATCCGGTGATCCAGTCGGCCGAGGTCGGCGAGTCGTGGCGCTGGTGCTATCCGGACGAGCTGCTCGGCTGAACCGGCCACCGTCGCCCGCCGATCATGTAATCCTTTTGCGAGGTATGCCCGTATTTCCGACGCGGGCACCGAGCAGGAGCGGGCGATGCAGACCACGACCCATCCCACTGAGCTGCGCTTGGCGCTCGTCTTCAACGGCGGCGTCAGCCTTGCCGTCTGGATGGCCGGCGTCACCCACGAGCTCGACCGCCTCCGCCGGGCCGAGGGACCGTGGCGCGACCTGTGCCGGGACGCAAACGCCACGGTCGTCGTCGACATCATCGCGGGTACGAGCGCCGGCGGCCTCAACGGCACCCTGCTCGCCTGCGCCGTCGCCGCCGGCGAGCCGCTGCCGACCGAACTGCGCGACCTGTGGGTACGGGACGCCGCGCTGACGACCGGCAAACTACTCGACGACACCGCCGAGACCCCGCAGAGTCTGCTCGACGGCGGCTACCTCACGAAGATGATCCGTTCCGTCGTCCGACCCCGGGCACAGCGTGTGGCGCAACGCGGCGGCCGGCCGCGCGAACCGGTCACGCTGTTCGTGACGGCGACCGCCACCGGCGGACCGCAACCGCGCGGCACCGACGCGCTCGGCCAGCACTTCGGCTACGAGGACCACCGCCGGCTCTACCGGTTCGTCGCCGACGCCCAGCGCCAGGTGCACGACCCGGAGGTCGGCCCCCACCCGACCGTCCGCAACGACTTCACCGCGGACGAGGCCCTGGTCACCGCGGCCCGGGCGTCGGCGGGGTTCCCCGGCGCCTTCCCGCCCGTCAGCGAGGAGCCGCTGCTCGCCCTCCCCCAGTTGCGGGTACACCCGGACGTGCCGGACCTGCGCGACCTGCCGACGTTCCTCATGGACGGCGGCGTGCTGGACAACGCCCCGTTCGCGCCGGTGGTCGAGGAGATGGGCCAGCGCACGATCAACGGCCCGTACCGGCGCGTCCTGGCCTACGTGGTGCCGAGCTCGGGGGTCCGCGGCGCCGTGGTGCCCGCCCGTGACGTCGCACGGCTGCGCCCGCCGCTGCACGCGGTCGTCTCCGGCTCGCTCAACCTGCCGCGCGAGGTGGACTTCCGCACCGACGTCGACGAGCTCGACAATCGCCTCGCGGCGGCCTCGGAGTCGCCCGTCGACCGGCTGTTCGACCGGCTTCCCGACGAGGGTCTGCTGGCCACCGCGGCCGAGCTGATCCAGGAGTACCGGCAGGCGCGTACCGTCGACGGGATCTGGAAGGCCCGCCGGTTGCTGCGGCGTCGCCCGCTCGCCACCGACCTGAGCCGCCCGTCGCGCATCGACGCCGCCGGTCTCGACACCCTGTGGGTGCCGCCGGCCGGCACGCCGCTCGGCCACGCGCTCGACGGTCCCCTGTGGACCTGGGGAGTCTCCGCGGCCCAGCAGGTCGTCACGACGCTGCTGCGCGAGGTGCGGCGGCACCTCAACGGCGACAAGTCGGCGCCGGCGTGCGCGGAACCGCAGCAGTTGGCGCTGAGCCTGAGCGCGGCGCTCACGAAGATCCTGGCGATCGACGACGCGGTCCGTCGCGCGACCCTGTCCCGCGCCGCCCTGGAGGGGATCGGCCCTTCCGCGTCCGACGAGGAGATCGCCGGGCTGGTCAACGCGGTCTTCGCCGAGCAGCGGGTACGGGAGCACCTGCTGGTCGTGGTGCGGTCGGCGACCGCCGCGTACGCGGAGTCGGTCGGCACCTCCGCGGCCGCGGTCGTCGAGCGGGCGCTGGCGGCGGAGGTGCTGTCGCGGGCGTTCGCGGCGCCGTCGGTGCGCCCGCACACACCGCCGTTCGACTTCGTGCGGATCGGGCCGGACGTGGACAGCCCGCTGGTCGCGCTCGGCGACTACCGCGACGCCGGCGAACGCAAGCTGTTCGGGACGCGGGTCGGCCACTTCGGCGCGTTCGCGACCGAGGACGCGCGGGCGCACGACTGGTTGTGGGGCCGGCTGGACGCCGCGGCCCACCTGGTCCGGCTCGTGTTGCACGACCAGCCCTCGGCCGCGGTCTCGCGGCGGGTCGCCGAGGTGCAGATGGCGATCCTGGACGACGAGGCCGGCCGGGCGGGTGCCGCCGATGGCGCCGCGCTCGTGGCCCGGCTGGCCGCGGCGCACCACCGGGTCACCGGGGACAACCGCGAGCTGGTGCGGTCCTTCCTGCGTACGGACGCCGGGCGGGCCACCGCCACCGGGGTGGCGCGGTCGGCGACCCGGTTGCTCACCCACGGGTGTTTCGAAGCGGTCAACCCGGCCGCGCCGGCTGCCCCGACGCGGGCCGCCTGGCAGCACACCGTGGAGGCGGTGGTGGCCGACGACCGCCCCGCCGAGCTGTCCTTGTCGAACCGCCTGGCGCGGGCATCCACCGGGCCACTGCGGTCCGGGCTGTGGAGCGCGCTGCGCGACGACCCGACCCGCGTCGCCACCCGCCTGCGGAACCGGCTGATCCTGCTGCTGCTCGGCGTCGCCGGCCTGGTGTTCACGCTCGGCGGCCTGGTCGGCGCGGCCGTGGCGCTGTACCACAGTGGCGACCAGGTGTTCCGGTGGACGGCGTTCGGGCTGGTGCTGGCGGTGCTGGTCGGCTTCCTGACGGCGGCGCTGCGGACGCTGGCCGCAGTGGACCCGCCGCCTGAGCCCGAGCGTCCGGCGACTGCGACGCTCTGAGTTTCGAGAGCAGTTTCGCTTTGCCGACCAGGGGTGTACGGTGCCGAGACAGGCCCTTGGATCGAAGGTTTTCGAAACTTATGGCAGCCACCGGCCGGCCCACCATGGCGGAGATCGCCAGGGAGGCCAATGTCGCGATCTCCACAGTGTCCAAAGTGCTCAACGGCCACACCGACGTGTCGGCGGCCACCCGCAGCCGGGTCGAACGGCTGCTCACGGAGCGGGGCTACCGGCGCCCACGCGCCGTGCGCCGGGCCGGGCGGGGCAGCGACCTGATCGACCTGGTCATCAACGACCTGGAGAGCGTCTGGGGCCTGGAGATCCTCTCCGGGGTCGAGGAGGTCCTGGAAGCGGCGGGCCACGCGCTGGTCGTCTCCACCGTCCACAACCGGCAGTCGCTGACCCGGCGCTGGGTCGACTCGGCCCTGGCCCGCGGCTCACAGGGAGCGATCCTGGTCCTCTCGGAGCTCACCGGCCGGCAACAGGCGGACCTGGACCGGCGCGGCCTCCCGATCGTCGTCGTCGACGGCGTGAGCCAGCCACCACCGGAGGTGGCGTCGATCGGCGCCACCAACTTCGCCGGCGGGTACGCGGCCGCCGAGCACCTGATCAGTCTCGGTCACCGACGGATCGCGGCGATCGGTGGCCCCGAGCGCCTCCAATGCACCAGGGCCCGGATCGCCGGCTACCGGGCGGCGCTGGAGTCGGCCGGCCAACCCGCCGATCGGCAGTTGGTCCGCTACGGCAACTTCATGCACGAGGGCGGCCTGCGCGGCGCGGAGGCACTGCTCTCTCTCCCCGAGCCTCCGACGGCCATCTTCGCGGGCAGCGACCAACAGGCGACGGGCGTCTACGAGGCGGTCCGGCGGGCCGGCCTGACGATCCCCGGCGACATCAGCGTGGTCGGCTTCGACGACCTGAACTTCGCGGAGTGGACCGCTCCCCCGATGACCACGGTCCGGCAGCCGTTGCACGAGATGGGCGTGGCCGCCGCGCGCACGCTGCTGCGCATCGTCAACGGCGAGCGCCTGGAGTCGACGCGGATGGAGTTGGCCACTCATCTCGTCGTACGCGGCAGCACGGCCCCACCGGGCCGGTGACCGCGGCCGGCCTCAGGCGGCGACCAAGGCCTTGACCACGGCCCGCCTCAGGCGGCGACCAGGGCCTTGATGCTCACCGTGGCCGCCCCGCGCGCCCATTGCTCGAACGACAGCGGCCGGATCGAGAGTGGACACTCGGATGCGGCGCCGAACGCCTGGCGTTGGAAGCTGACCCGGATGCGCGGTTCGAACAGGTCATAGGCGGACAGGCCCTCGCCGGAGACGACGATCCGGGCGGGGCCGACCAGGTTCGCGACCGCGGCGATGCCCGCGCCGATCGCGTCCCCGGCCCGGTCGAAGACAGCGCCGATCGGGGCGTCGCCCGCGCGAGCCAGCGCCACGGCGTCCTGGAGGGTGAGCTCCGGCCGGCCGGCGGCCCTGCGGGCCTCCCGGACGATGGCGTCCGCACCCGCGATCGCCTCCACGCACCCGCGGCCCCCGCAGTGGCAGTCGGGGCCGTTGGCGTCGATGCCGATGTGGCCGATCTCGCCGGCCACACCGTGGGCGCCGGAGACGAGCCGGCCGCCGACGACCAGGCCGCAACCGATGCCGGCGCCGACGGTCACGAGCGCGAACGACTCGACGCCCACCCCCTCGCCGAACCAGTGCTCGGCGGTGGTCAGCGCTTTCACGTCGTTCTCCACCGTGACCGTGAGGCCGGTGATCTTCTCGGCCCGCTCGCGCAGCCGCACGTCGCGCCACCGCAGGAACGGTGAGTACCGCACCAGCCCGGTGGAGTAGTCGACGTCGCCGGAGACGGCCAGCCCGAGCCGGTGCGTGCGAGCCCGATAGCCGCCGTCCAGCAGTTCGTCGACGAGCTCGCCGAGCGACGTGAGCACCTGGTCGACGTCGGTCGTGGGTAGCCGGCGGTGCGCCGAGGTCCGGATCTCGGCGCGGAGGTCGCAGACCACGCCGATCAGCTCGTCGCCGGTGATCTTCACACCGACGAAGAACTCGCGGTCCGCGCGCACGGCGAGCGGGCTGGCAGGGCGGCCGGCGCCGGGTCCGGTCCGCTCGGTCGCGGCCAGCTCTTCCAGATAGCCCAGCTCGATCAGCGGCCGCGCCCCTTTGGTCACGGCGGCGGACGACAGGTCGAGGCGACGGGCGAGGGCGACGCGGCTGAGTGGACCCTCGGTCAACACGGCGGTGAACACCGCTGTCGCCGCGGGGGCCAGGTCAGCCTCGTGGAGCATGAGCCGAAATCTAGGGGTAATAATTTCCTTCGTCAAGTATTGATTTCGATGATCAGCCGGACCTACGCTCGCGCCGCCCTGTCTTCGTCCTAACAGGAGGTCCGACCGTGAGGTCACCGCTAGCTCATCCACGCCGGAGACGCACCCGTGCCGCCACTCTGGTCGCCGCGCTGCTCCTGTCCCTGGGCGCGGCCGCCGTGCCGGCGATGGCCGCTCCCGGACCCAAGCCGAGCCCCGCCGCCGGCGCCCCACCCGTCGTCGCGGCCCTGTCCGGCCCGTCGGCCGCGCCGGCCGACGGCCCGGGCGATCCCTGGGCGGTACGGCCGTACATGGGCTGGAGCAGCTACAGCATGCAGGTCTACTCCGGCAACGGTAAGTGGATCACCGCCGACCAACTCGTCACGCAGTCCGACGCGATGAAGGCGAAGCTCCAGAAGTACGGCTACACCCGCATCAACGTGGACGCCGGCTGGAACGACGGCGTCGACGCCAACGGCCGGCCGAAGCCCAGCGCCACGCTCTACCCGCAGGGTCTGCGGAAGGTCATCGACCACGTACACGCCAATGGCCAGAAGTTCGGCCTCTACATGATCCCGGGCGTCGGACCGGAGGTCTACAACGCGAGTCTGCCGATCGCGGGCGCGCCCGGCTGCACGACGCACGACATCGTCGCGCAACCGATCCGGCCCGCCGACTACTGGCACATCGGCTACAAGATGGACTTCGCGAACCCCTGCTCGCAGAAGTACATCGACTCGATCGTCGACCTCTTCGCCCAGTGGGGCGTCGACTTCGTCAAGTTCGACAGCGTCACCCCCGGCTCCGGCGTGTCCGACCTCTCGCTCGACGCTCGCGACGACGTCGCCGCCTGGTCGTCGGCGCTCAAGCGGAACGAGATCTGGTTCGAGCTGTCCTGGGCCGTCGACCCGAAGTACGCCGACTTCTGGCGGTCGAAGGCCAACGGCTGGCGGATCGACTGGGACGTCGAGTGCTACTGCGGCGACGAGGCGCTCACCCAGTGGCAGAACGTCGCCCGGCTCTTTCCGAACCTCGCGACCTGGTGGCGCTACGGCGGGAACGGCGGGTGGAACGACCTCGACTCGCTCAACATCGGCAACGGCACCATGGACGGCCTCACCAAGGACGAGCGGCGGACCGCGATGACGCTGTGGGCGATCTCCGCCGCGCCGCTCTATCTGGGCAACGACATGACCAAGCTGGACGCGTACGGGTTGAGCCTGCTCACAAACCCCGAGGTGATCGCGGTCGACCAGGCCGGCACCCCGGCGCGGCCGGTCAGCACGACGACGCAGCAACCGACCTGGTACACGCTCAACGCCGACGGCAGCTACACCGTCGCGCTGTTCAACCTCGGCCGCGCCGACAAGGACGTCACGGTGAACTGGTCGGACCTCGGCCTGACCGGCGCCGCCACCGTGCGCGACCTGTGGGACCGCAAGAACCTGGGCCGCTTCGCCAACAGCTTCACCGCTCCGGCGGTGCCGATCCACGGCGTACGCCTGCTCAAGGTGACACCCCAGCCGGGCGCCACCGTCGCCGTCAACGACGACGCGCTGCGGGTCGCCTACCAGGGAGAGTGGAGCCGCAACGGCGGGCGCGAGGTCGCTGCCACGGCGCAGCCGCTGACGGTGAACGTGACCGACACCGGCAACCCCACCCCGCCGTCGACGGCCGGACCGGTCCGCACGATCACCCATGACGACACCGACCCCGCCATCGCGTACGTCGGTTCGTGGTCGCAGAGCACGGGCCGCGGGCTCGGTGACTTCAACGACGGCGTGCACTACACCGAACGCAACGGCGACTCGTTCCAGTACACCTTCCAGGGAACAGGCGTCTCGTACCTCACCGAGCTCGACTCCTCCCAGGGCGACGTGGACATCTACCTCGACGGCACGTTTGTGAACACCGTGCACACAGGACGGGAAGAGGGCCAGCCGCGCCTGACGCAGCAGACCGTCTTCACGGTCAACGACCTGTCCGACGGGAGCCACACCCTCACGGCCGTCAAGAAGTCCGGCGCCTTCATGCTCGTGGACCGGATCGACGTGCTCCAGCCGAGCCTGCTCGACCCACCGGCGGCGTCGTTCGACCGCAAGGCGCCGTCGGACGTACAGGTGAAGCTCCAGCGGGACGGCACCGAGTTCATCGGCGTCGCCCGCGACGGCACCGCACTCGAGCGGGGCAGGGACTACACCGTGTCGGGGTCAACGGTGACCCTGCGCTCGGCCTACCTGGCCGGCCTTCCGCTGGGCGCGGCGCGACTGGACTTCGCGTTCCGCGGCGACCAGTTGGACGACGTCCACGCCACGGCCCACAACGGCGACTCGGTCTCGTACACGTTCACCGGCACCGCCGTCGACTGGATCACCGCCACCGCACCGGACCAGGGGCTGGCCGACATCTACATCGACGGCAAGCTGACCGGACGCGTGGACCTCCACGGCGCGGCCCGCGCGACCCAGCAGAAGGCGTTCACCGTCTCGGGCCTGCCGAACAAGCAACACACCTTCAAGGCGGTCAAGGTGTCGGGCGACCTCATGCGCACCGACGTCATCCGCTACACCGTTCGCTGACGGGAGCACCACGCCGCCCCGGCCGTCGGGGCGGCGTGGTCGTCCGATAGCTCGAAAACGCGAAATGCGCGGGGGACGCGGCGTTAGCGTGGTTGCTTGCCCGACGACCCTGGTCCGAGGGGGCTGATCACGTGACCACCAAGACCACCGTGCACAACGTCGCCTATGACCTGCTCCGGGAGCTGGGCCTCACGACGATCTTCGGCAATCCGGGCTCGACCGAGGAGACCTTCCTGTCGGACTTCCCGGACGACTTCACCTACGTCCTGGCGCTGCAGGAGGCGTCCGCGGTCGCCATGGCCGACGGGTTCGCCCAGGCCACCCGCCGGCCGACGCTGGTGAACCTGCACTCGCACGCCGGTCTGGGCAACGGCATGGGCAACATCGTCAACGCCAGTCAGGCCCACACCCCGCTGATCGTGATGGTCGGCAACCAGCACCGCGAGATGATGATCGGCGACCCGTACCTGAGCAATCCGGATGCCCCGGTCACGCCACGCCCGTGGGTGAAGTGGGCTTACGAGCCTTACCGGGCCGAAGACGTACCCGCGGCGTTGATGCGGGCCTTCGTCACCGCCTCTCAACCTCCCGCCGGACCGGTGTTCCTGTCCGTCCCGCTCGACGACTGGAACCGTCCGCTGGAGGGCCCGGCCGTCCGCCGGCAGTCCAGCACGAGCTTCGCGCCCGAGACCGAGCGGCTGCGGCACTTCGCCGACCGGATCGCGGACAGCGACAACCCGGCCCTGGTCTTCGGCCCGGACGTGGACCGCGCCGAGGGCTGGGACGCGGCCGTCGCCCTCGCGGAGAAGACCAACGCCGGGGTGTACGGGACACCGCTGCCGGACCGGGTCTCGTTCCCCGAGGACCATCCGCTCTACCAGGGCCCGATCGGTGAGTCCCTCAAGTCGATCAGCACCACCCTGGCCGGCCACGACCTGGTCGTCGTCATCGGCGCCCAGGTCTTCCGCTACTACGCCTTCGAGGAAGGCGACGTGCTGGAACCGGGCACCGACCTGCTGCACATCACGCACGATCCGCATGTGGCCGCCGCCGCGCGGGTCGGCGACAGCATCCTCGGCGAACTGCGCCAGTCGACCGAGCTGCTCACCGAGATGATCTCCGCCAACGGCCGCAAGGCTCCGGCGCCGATGGACCGCACGCACACCAAGGTGCCGAAGGCGGAGAGCGGACCCCTGACACCCGACCAGGTGTACGCGGCCCTCGCCGACGTCCGGCCCGAGCACGCCGTGCTGGTCAACGAGTCCACCTCGACCATGCCCCAGCACCAGGAGTGGCTGCCCACCGTCGAGCCGGACTCCAACTACGCCACCCCGGCCGGCGGAATCGGCTGGGCCCTGCCGGCCTCGGTCGGCATCGCCCTGGGCAACCGCGACCGCGGCGACACCCGCCCGGTGATCGGGCTGATCGGCGACGGCTCCTTCCAGTACTCGATCCAGTCGCTGTGGTCGGCCGCGCAGCACAAGCTGCCAAACGTGTACGTCGCGATGCGCAACGGCGAGTACGCGGTCCTCAAGGAGTTCGGCCAGATCGAGCACACGCCCGGCGTACCCGGCCTCGAACTGCCCGGTCTGGACATCGCGTCCATCGCGCGGGGCTTCGGTTGCGCCGCTGTGGACGTCAGCACCACCGAGGAGCTCAAGCGCGAGTTCACCGCGGCTCTCGACAAGACCTCGGGCGGACCCACCGTCATCGTGGTGACCACCCGACCGGACTACGGCAACCATGCCGCAGGACCCGGTGGGTGACCGACGGCCTCAGGCGTGCAGGGTGGGCCGGTAGATCAGCTCTTGGGTGCGACCGTCGAGCGTACGGGTCTCGATCAGGTCCAGGTCGAAGTCGGCCGCGCCCTCGAAGATCGCGTCCGCCCCGGTCTGGCCCGTGACGACGGGGAACAGTGTCACCTGGACGCGGTCGACCAGGCCGGCGGCCAGCAACGCCCGGTTCATCGACAAGCTGCCGTGCGAGCGCAACGGCACCTCGGACTCCTCCTTGAGCCGCGCGACGACGTCGACCGCGTCGCCGCTGAGCACGGTCGCGTCGGGCCAGTCGAGCGGGCCGTGCAGCGTGTTCGAGACCACCGTTGCCGGCAGGCCGCGCATCCGGGTCACCCACGGGTCGCGGACCTCGGACTCCTCGGTGCTCGCGGCCAGCAACTGCGCGAACACCCGGTACGTGTTGGCCCCGAAGACCATCCGCTGCGGCTGGCTGTACAGGTCGAGGCGGTGCTCGAGCAGCTCGGGACCCTGCTTGCCCCAGTAGCCACCCCAGTCGCCCCCAGCGGCTCCGTAGCCGTCAAGACTGGAAAAGACGTCGAAGGTGTAGGTAGCGGTCACGATGATCTCCTCGGCAACGGTGGCTAGCTCTCGTTACTACTACGAACGACTCAGCCCCGATCCGACACCGGCGACTGCTTCAACAGTTTGTTGACAAACAGATTGTTGAAGACCACGCTAGGCGCCGTGTACGAGGACGAACTGCCGCGGCTGCCGTGGCTCGCCGAGGGCCAACCGCATGACGCGTTCACCCTGATCCGCCAGGCACTGTGGCGGGCCAACACCGACCGCGCCGCGCTGGAGTTGCCCGACGACCTGCTGGCCGCGATCTCGCTGCTCGCGTCGGCCCGGGCCGAGCTCGACCAGCTCGAGGCGGGACTGCTGTTCGTCGCCCGCGCCGAGGGACTCACCTGGGCCCAGATCGCGCAGTCCTTGTCGCTGCGGACCGCCCAGGCGGCGCAGCAGCGGCACGAACGGGTCCTGGCCCGGCTCGACGAGGAAACCGGCACGTGACCGTCGTTCCGTTGGCCGACGCCGGCCCCACGTGCGGCGGCAAGGCGCACGGGCTCGCCGTCCTGATGCGCGCGGGCCTACCCGTTCCGGACGGGTTCGTCGTCGTGGACCCGGCCGACGATCCGGCCGAGATCGCGGCGCACCTCGGTCGGCTACGCGGCCCGGCCGTCGCGGTGCGCTCGTCGGGACTGGCCGAGGACTCCGCGGCGGCCTCCTTCGCCGGCCAGCTCGAGACGGTCCTCGGCGCGCGATCGCCCGCCGAGGTGCTGACCGCGATCCGGCGCTGCGCGGCCTCGGCCGGGTCCGACCGGGTGCGCGGCTACCGGAGCCGCCTCGGCCTCGACGACGAGGACGCCGTGTCGGTGATCGTCCAGGAGCTCGTCGCGGCCGACCGGGCGGGCGTGCTGTTCACCCGCGACCCGCGCACCGGCGCCGACGCGGTGGTGATCAACGCGTCCTGGGGGCTGGGCGAGTCCGTGGTCTCCGGTGCGGTGGCGCCCGACGAAGCCGTCGTGACCGCGCCGGCGGACACCGTGCGGGTCGTCGTCGGGGCCAAACAGACCCGGCTCGACCTGACCGCGGACGGCCTCGCACGCACACCCGTACCCCCGACGGACCGGACCCGTCCCTGCCTGACGCCGGATGAGGTCCACCGGCTCGTCGCGCTCGGTCGACGATGCGCGGAGCTCGCGGGCCGTCCGCAGGACGTCGAGTGGGCCATCGACGGCGACCGGATCTGGCTGCTCCAGTCACGGCCGATCACGACCCTCGGAGGGCCGGTGGGCAGAGCTCTCGCGTCGCCATTGGTCACCGGCGCGCCGGGTGGCTCCGGTCGAGCGACGGGACCCGCGCGCCTCGTGCGATCCGTCGACGACTTCGCCCGTGTCCAGCCCGGCGACGTCCTGGTGTGCCGGACGACCGATCCGGCCTGGACCCCGCTGTTCCGCCTCGCCGCCGCCGTCGTCACCGAAAGCGGCGGCGTCCTCAGCCACGCCGCCATCGTCGCCCGGGAGTTCGGCCTCCCCGCCGTCGTGGGCGCCGACCAGGCGATGGCCAAGCTGACCGACGGCACACCGATCACCGTCGACGGCTTTGCCGGCACCATCACCGAAGGATCACACTGATGGCCCACCTATCCCCGGTCGACCTGCTCGTGCTCCACGCGGTGCGGCTCAACGGGTTCGCCGGCACCGCCGCCGTCGCCGCCCGGTTCGACCTCGACGCCGACCAGACCCGCGAGGACCTCCTAGACGCTGAGGCGTACGGCCGGGTCAGCCGATCGGCGTTCACCGACCTCGGTGGATGGTCACTCACCCAGGCCGGGTACCGGCACAACGAGGCGCAACTCCGCGACGAGCTCGACCACACCGGCGCCCGCGGGACCGTCACCGCCGCGCATGAGCAGTTCCTGCCACTCAACGCCCGAGCGTCCCAGGTCTTCACGACGTGGCAGTTGGACGCCGGCGATCCCGCTGACACCTTGCACCAGCTCGCCCGCCTCGCCGACCGACTGCACCACCTCGAACGGCTCGTCGCCGCGCGGCTGAGCCGGTTCGCCGGCTATCACGCCCGGTTCACCGCGGCACTGGTCCAGGCCGTCGACGACCCAGCCTGGATCACCGGCGTCGAGGTCGACTCGTGCCACAAGGTCTGGTTCGAGCTCCACGAGGACCTCATCGCCACGCTCGGTATCAGCAGATAGCAACGCGCCGGCGGCGGGAGCGCGGAACCGCCCCCGCCACCGTTACCGCCGATCTACGTGTACACGAGCGGCGACGCGACGTGCACCGTGCTGCCGCTGACCGTGGTCTTCGCCGTGGTCATGTAGTACGAGTTCACGTACCGCACGCTGACGCAGTAGCGCTTGTAGGTCTGTCCGGCCCCGATCGTCGCCGAGTACGTGCCGCACGGGTAGTTGAGGCCCTTGACGTATTGGTAGATGCCATACGTCAGCGACTTGGAGGAGGTGGACCTGTTCTGGATCTGGATCTCGTGCCACATGTCGCCCTGCGGGGTGTCGTCGATGCAGGCCCGGAACTGGAACGAGCCGTTGACCTCCCACGAACCACATTGGAAGGCGATGGCCTGGGCCGCCGAGGGCACGGCGACAGCTCCCACGATCATCGTCATGACCATGGCGAGGCGGACAGCCAGCCGTCTTACTGACATGCAATCTCCAGGGCGTTCGGGGTGACAGAGGGTGGCTGCGTCCTTGCAGCGGCCATCAGTGTGAATATCTCGTGATCGTTAAGCAAGAGCAATTTTGCCAAAGAGCAAAGGTCTTGACGTTTGCTCGATCGCGAGCGTTCAATGGATCGGTGACCGATCTCCTCCCGGTCGGACTGCGGTGCGTGCTCTGCGCGCGACCGCATCCCTCCACAGTCGACGCTCACGTCTGCCCGGCGCACGAAGGGCTCGACGGCATCCTCGACGTCGTCGTCGAGAGCACGCGGCGCGGCGACGGCGACGACCCGCTCGACCTCTACCGGGCGCAGCTTCCGCTGCCGGCCGCGCCGCGGGCATTGCCCGCCGGCTACCTGCGTGCCACGCCGCTGCTGCCCGCCCCACGGCTCGCCGCCGCGCTCGGGGTCGGCGAACTGCTCATCAAGGACGAGAGTCGCAACCCCACCGGGTCGCTCAAGGACCGGTCGTCAGCGCTGGCCGTCGAGCTCGCGGTGTACGGCGGGTTCACCGACGTCGCGTGCGCGTCGACCGGCAACGCGGCGTCCAGTCTGGCCGGCGCCTGTGCCGTGGCCGGACTGACGGCGCGCATCTTCGTGCCCGTGGGCACGCCGGCCGGCAAGCTCGCCCAACTCGCCGCGTTCGGTGCCCGGGTCATGCTCGTCCGCGGGAGCTATGACGACGCCTATTACCTGTGCGAGGACGCGGCGAAGGAGTTCGGGTGGTACGACCGCAACTGCGCCGTCAACCCGTACCTCATGGAAGGCAAGAAGACCTGCGGGCTCGAGCTGGCCGACGAGCTCGGCGACGCGCCCGCCGACTGGGTGAGTGTTGCCGTCGGTGACGGCTGCACGGTGGCTGCGATCGGCAAGGGGCTCGCCGAAGGCGGGCATGGCACGACGACCAGGCTGCTTGCGGTGCAGCCGGCGGGCGCCGCGCCGATCGTCGACGCGTTCGCCGCCGGCCGCGAGCGGATCGAGCCCGTCCGGGCGCACACCGTGGCCGACTCGGTCTCGGTCGGGCGACCGCGCAACGCCGTCAAGGCGCTGCGGGCCGTGCGGGCCAGCGGCGGGGCCTTCCGTTCCGTTGATGACGCGGCGATCCTCGACGCGGTCCGGCTGCTCGGTGAGCACGCCGGCGTGTTCGCCGAGCCGGGCGCGGCGGCCGGCATCGCGGCGATCCGCCAGGCCCGTGCCGACGGGTTGATCGGGCCGCACGACCGCGTCGTGCATGTCGTCACCGGCAGCGGGCTGAAGACCGCCAGCGCCGCTCCGGCATACCCGGAGATCGAGCCGACCCTCGACGCAGTGCGCGCCGCCGCGTGACCGAGCAACCGTTCGTCCCGGTCCGCGGCGGGCGGCTCTACGAGGACGTCGTCGACCAGATCACGTACGCGATAAGGCGGGGTCGCTTCGTGGCTGGTGACCGCTTGCCGGGCATCGACGACCTGGCCACGATGCTGGGCACCAGCCGGCCCACCGTGCGCGAGGCGGTCGGCCTGCTCGCCGGCGCCGGCGTGCTGCGGGTGACCCGCGGGCACACCGGCGGCATCGAGGTGGCCAGCTCGATCGTGCCGCCCGGCGTCCTGGCGTTGGGGCGTGCCGGGCAGCGGGCCACGCTCGCCGAGCTGACCGAGGCGCGCCGGCCGGTCGAGCAGGAGCTCGCCCGGCTCGCCGGGCAGCGGGCGACCGAGGAGAACTTCGCCGCGCTGGCCGCGGCGATCGACCTGCTGGCACCCGCGCGCGGCAAGCCCGCCGAGTGGGTGCACGCCAACGACCTGTTCCACTACGAGATCGCCCGGGCGGCGCACAGCCCGCGGCTCGCCCGCTACTCCCACGAGCTCATGGAGGAGCTGGCGATCCTGCTGGACGGCTTCGACGAGCAGTACACCGACTACGCGCACACCGTGCACATCCACCAGGAGACGCTGCGCGCCCTGCGCGGCCGGGACCCCGGGCGGATCGCCGCGGTGATGGACGACCATCTCGGCGAGCTGGAGGACACATGACCACGATCGTCGGCGCGCGCGTGTTCGACGCCGTCAGCGGCCGCACCGTCGAGACCACCGTGACGATCCACGATGGACTCGTGCACGCTCTCGGGCAGGAGCCGGACGACACCGTGCTCGACGGCACGGGGGCGACGCTGTTGCCCGGCCTGATCGACTGCCACACCCACCTGTGCGCCACCGCGACGCCCGACATCATCGCCCAGATGACCGGCGACAGCCCGACCCGCGCGACCCTGCACGCGGCCCGCAACGCGCGCGCCCACCTTAATGCGGGCGTGACGACGGTACGCGACTGCGGCGCCCTGCACGGCATCGCCATCGAGCTGGCCCGGGCGATCGACGACGGCCTGGTCGAGGGCGCGCGCGTGCAGGCGGCGGGTCTCGTCATCACGATGACCGGCGGCCACGGCCACTTCCTCGGCCGTGAGGTCGACGGTGTCGACGAGGTGCGCAAGGCGACCCGGCAGGCGGCCAAGGAGGGCGCGGGCTTCGTCAAGGTGATGTCGACCGGCGGCCTGCTCACACCCGGCGTCACCGCCGGACGCACCGCGTTCGCGCCCGACGAGCTGAAGGTGCTGGTCTACGAGGCGCACAACGCGGGCCTGCGGGTGGCGACGCACGCGATCGGCAACGAAGGCATCAAGAACGCCCTGCGGGCCGGTGTCGACTCGGTCGAGCACGGCTTCTATCTCGACGACGAGGCCATCGAGCTGCTGCTCGCCCGCGACGACGTCTACCTCGTGCCGACGCTGGCGGGGGTGGAGTGCGCGCTCGCGCACGGCGACGAGCTCGCGCCGTGGCTGCGGGCCAAGTCCCGGGCCGTCGTCGAGGACCGGGCGGAGAGCTTCCGCCGCGCATACGAGGCCGGCGTCAAGTTCGCCGCGGGTACGGACGCGGGCACCCCGTTCAACCGGCACGGCGGCCTGCGCGAGGAGCTCGCGCTGATGGCGGACATCGGCCTCTCCCCCGGCGAGGCGCTCATCGCGGCCACCCGCCATGCCGCGGCCAACCTGGGCCTGACCGACCGGATCGGCACGATCGAGGTGGGCAAGGTCGCCGACCTGATCCTGGTCGAGGGCGACCCACTGACCGACCTGGGCGCGCTGCGCAAGGTGCGCCAGGTCATCCAGGCCGGTGTCCCACGACCCCCGGCAGTGCCCCGGTGAGCCGGCCGGCCGCCACCACGGCCGTGCCGTTGACCAGCACCTCGTCGATGCCGGACGGCACGGCGATCAGCGCGTCCTCGCGCACGGCCGTGCCGACCCGGGCCGGGTCGAACACCACGACGTCGGCGCGGTAGCCCGGGGCGAGGACACCGCGATCATCGAGCCCGATCTGGGCCGCGGGTTCCGCCGTCATCCGGGCGACCGCCTCGGCGAGCGGCACCAGGCCCTCGTCGCGGACGAAGCGGGCGAGCATCTCCGGCACGTAGCCCCAGTCCGAGGCGCACATCGCGTGGCCGGCCAGCGGGCCGTCCAGCGCGCCGGTCAGGCCGTCGCCCATGATAAGGAAGTCCGGCTGCGTCAGGGCCCAGCGCAGGTCGTCGTCGGCGAAGACCGGCTCGACCACCACCGCGTCGTAGAAGTCGTCGCCGGCGCGGCGCAGGATGGCCAGGACCACCTCGGGCAAGGACAGGTCCCATTCGACGGCGAGGTCGCCGAGCGTACGGCCGACCAGAGTGCCGTCGCCGCCGTCGGAGGCGATGTGGCAGGCCGCCGCCTCGCCGCCCGCCAGCGCGTCGACGAAACGCTGGTCGAGCGTCTCGAGCAGGCTGAAGTCGGCGAGCCGGCGGGCCACCTCGCGGCGCGGCGCGTCGCGCAGGGACATCGGCACCACGAAGGTCGGCAGGGGCGTCGGGCCGTGCGTGAACGGGAAGACGTCGAGGCGCGCCCGGGTGGGGCAGGCACGGACCAGGTCCACGGCCTCGTAGTAAAACGAACGCTCGTTCATTGTGGGGCGTCGCACGAAGTGCGAAAGCTGCAACCGACACCCCGTCCGCGAGGCCACCGCCACCGCTTCAGCCGCGGCCGCCACGATCGCATCTGTCCGGTTGCGACAGTGCGACGCGTAAAGACCGCCGCGCTCACCGACTGGGCCGGCCACCGCGATCAGCTCCGCCGTGTCGGCCGCCAGACCGGGCGCGTACTCCAGCCCCGTCGACAGCCCGACCGCCCCTGCGTCCAGAGCCTCTCCGACCAGCCCGCGCAACCGGGAGAGCTCGGCCTCGGACAGCGGACGGGTCTCGAAGCCCGCCACCGCCAACCGCAGCGCGCCGTGCGCGACGAGCGGGAACACGTTGACCCCGACACCCTGGCTCCGCAGTGCGTCCAGGTATTCCGGGAACGTCCGCCAGCTCTGCGCCGAGTCCCAGGCGGCACGCCAACCCGGGATGTTCGTCGGCACCAACGCCGCGGACCGGTCGGTCACCGGCGCCACGCCGTGGCCGCAGTTGCCCGTCACCACCGTCGTGATGCCCTGCGCCACGCTGCTCTGCGCCCGGCCGTCCACGGCGAGCGTGAAGTCCGCATGCGAGTGGATGTCGACGAATCCCGGGCTGACCACCTTGCCCGAGACATCGAGCACCCGCTGCCCCGTCAGCGTTCCTGGCGCGCCTACGGCGTCGATCCGGCCGTCGGAGACAGTCACGTCGGCGGCCACCGGCGGACCGCCGCGACCGTCCACGACGGTGCCGCCGGCCAGCAGCAGCTCAGCCACGCAGCGCCACCGCCGACAGCGCGGCGTTGACGATCGCGCCCGGCTCCAGGTCGTGCAGCGCGTAGAGGTCGGCGACGCTGCCCGACTGGCCGAAGCCGTCCACCCCGAGCGGCAGGCACGGCACGCCGATCGCCGAGCCCAGCCAGGCCATCGCGTGCGAGGCCGCGTCGTGCACGGTCACCAGCGGCACGCCGGGCGCGAACGCGGTGCGCAGCGCGCCGGGCAGGGCGGGCACCCGCGCCGACCGGATGCCCGCGCGCACCGCGGCCTGCCAGTCCGCGTAGAGCCGGTCCAGCGAGGTCACGTCGACGACGTGGGTGGCGACGCCCTCCTCGGCCAGTTCCTCCGCGGCCGCGAGCACCTCGGGCAGCACGGCCCCGCTGGCGGCGAGCTGGACCGCGGCCGGCCCGCCGGCGTCGCGCAGCCGGTAAGCACCGGCCAGCACCTGCCGCCGCAGCACCACGTCGCCCAGTCGCGCCCGGGCGGCCTCGAAGGGCGCCTGGTCGATCGGCCGGGTGGTGAGCCGGAAGTAGAAGGCGCCCCGGCCGGCGGCGACCTCGCCCAGCGCGGCGCAGAGTTGCCAGTCGAGCGCGGCGCCGTACGCGGGCTCCGCGAACGTCACCCCCGGCAGCTCCAACCCAACGGAGGCGGTCAGCGTCGACTGGTGCGCACCGCCCTCCGGCGCCAGCGTGACACCCGACGGCGTGCCGGCGACGACGAAGCTGGCACCGCTGTAGGTCGCGTAGATGAACGCGTCGAGCCCCCGCAGCACGAACGGGTCGTACACCGTGCCGACGGGCAGCAGCGGCTGGCCCGACAGGTCCCCGGCCAAGCCGAGCTGGCCGAGCAGCATGAACAGGTTCATCTCGGAGATGCCGAGCTCGATGTGCTGCCCCTGTGGGCCCTCCACCCAGCGCAGCACCGGGTCGGTGGACCACGTCGTACGCGCGTCCGGAGCGAAGATGCCCGTGCGGTTGATGAAGCCCGCGAGGTTGGTCGACGTGGCCACGTCGGGTGCCGTGGTGACCAGGTAGGGCGCCACCGCCGGGTCCCGGGCCAGGTCGCTCAGCACCCGCCCGAACGTCTCCTGTGTGGACGCCCGCGCGCCCACGCGAACGCCGGAGCGCGCGGGCACCACGGGCCGCTTCGGCGCGGGCTCAACCGACCTGGCGAGAGCAGCCCGCCGGGCTGACACCAGCGCGCCCGCGGGGGTCGCGGGGTCGATCAGGTCCCACTCGGTGTCGGCCGTCAGCCCGCTCGCGATCCGCAGCGTGTCGATCTGCTCGCCGGTCAGCAGCGCCGAGTGGTTCCGGGGATGGCCGGCGGCCGGCAGATGCCAACCCTTCACCGTGTACGCGAGCACGACGCTCGGCCGGTCCGTCACGCGGTCGCACTCTTCGAATGCGGCCAGGAGCGCGGCGACGTCGTGGCCGCCCAGGTCCTGCAGCAGCGCGGCCAACTCGTCGTCCGGAACGTCCGCGACGGCCGCCACCACCGGCTCCGGCGCCCCATCGAGGAACTGTTTGCGCAGCGGCTCGCCGGTCAGGGCGAACAGCGACTGATAGTGCTCGTTGGGCATCCGGTCGAGCCAGTCCCGAAGCTGCGACCCGCCCGCGCGGTCGAACGCCGCCCGCAGCTTCGAGCCGTACTTGACCTCGACCACGTGCCACCCGGCCGCGGCGAACTGCCCCGCCCACTGCGCCACCCGGATGCCCGGCACGACCCGGTCGAGCGACTGCCGGTTGAGGTCGACCACCCACATGACGTTGCCGAGGCCGGCGGTCGCGGGATCCGCCACCGCCTCCCAGACGCTGCCCTCGTCGAGCTCCGCGTCGCCCAGGACGGCCACGAACCGGCTGGCGTCGCGCGGTCCGAAGTGCGCGTCCACGTAGCGCCGGGTCGCGGCGGCGAACAGCGGTGCGGCGGCACCCAGCCCCACGGACCCGGTGGAGAAGTCGACACCGTCGGGATCCTTGGTGCGCGACGGGTACGCCTGCAGCCCGCCCTTGGCCCGCAACCGCGTCAGGTAGGACCGGTCCAGGTTGCCGAGCAGGTAGGTGATCGCGTGGAACACCGGCGCCGCGTGCGGCTTGACCGAGACCCGGTCACCGGCCCGCAGGTGCCCGAAGTAGAGGGCGGTCAGCACCGACACGAGCGACGCCGACGACGCCTGGTGGCCGCCGACCTTCACCCCGTCGCCGGTGTCGCGCTCGCGGTTGGCGGCGTCCACCATCCGCACCGCGAGCCAGAGCACCCGCCGTTCGATCTCCCGCAACTCTGCACTCATGCCGGCCGCCCCGGCAGGAACGCCAGCGCGGCAGCGACCAGCGTCTCGACGCCGCGGCGTAGCGTGGGCAGCCGGTCCGGCGCGTAGAACGGCGTGTGCTGGCCCGGCATCCGGGCCATCCGCTCGCGCAGCTCGCCGGTCTCCGCGTCCCACAGGGCCGCCTCGGTGCTGCCGTAGAACCACATCGTGGCCGGGATCCGCCGCCCGCGATGGGACGCGTAGTAGGCGAAGTCCTCGCTGCCCTTGTTGGCCTCGGGCAGGTCGATGACGTCAGCCGCACCGAACAGCTCGGCGTGGACGGCGCGGACGCGGGCCGTCACGGCCTCGTCGTTGTCGACCGCGATCGTGTGCTCGCACAGCTCGATCTCGGGCGGTCGAGGTGACCGGCCGGTCGCGGCCACGCCGTTCACGATCCGCTCCATGGCGGCCTGGAGCACGTCGATGACGGGCTCGCTGGTGGCCCGCAGCGTCACCTCGAGCACCGCCTCGGGCGGAATGATGTTGGGCCGGGTCCCGGCGTGCACCGAACCCACGGTCAGCACGGTCATCTCGTCAGGATCGACCTCGCGGGCCACGATGCCCTGGAGCAACACGATGGTCTGCGCGGCCAGCAGCACCGGGTCGACCGACCAGTGGGGCGCCGCGCCGTGCGCGCCGCGCCCGTGGATGGTGATCCGGAAGTTCCGGCAGGCCGAGTAGGCGATCCCGGGCTTGTGGTGCACCATCCCGGTGCGGGTGATCGCGCAGTGCTGGGCCAGCACCACGTCCGGCCGCGGGAAGCGGTCGAAGAGCCCGTCGCCCAGCATCGCCTTGGCGCCCTGCATCGTCTCCTCGGCGGGCTGCGCGATCAGCAGCAGCGTGCCGCGCCACCGGTCGCGCTGCGCGACCAGCAGCCGGGCGGCGCCGACCAGGCTCGCCGTGTGCAGGTCGTGGCCACAGGCGTGCATGACCGGCACGGTCGTCCCGTCGGGTCGGATGCCGGTGGCGGTGCTCGCGTACGGCAGGCCGGTGTCCTCGGCGATCGGCAGCGCGTCGAAGTCGGCGCGGATCGCGACGACCGGCCCGGGGCCGTTGGCCAGCACGCCGACGACGCCGAGACCGCCGACGCCGGCCGTCACCTCGAGACCGGCGGCGTCGTAGTGCGCGGCGATGACGCCGGCTGTGCGGACCTCGGCGCCGGACAGCTCGGGGTGGGTGTGCAGGTCCTGGTAGAGGGCGTCGACCTCGGGCAGCAGCCCGTCGAGGCCGGCGAGGACCGTCCGGGCCAGGCCGGCGGCCTCCTGTGCTGAGTCGGTGGCCATCGGGTGCCTCCCCTGTGGAACGAGTTCGATCGACAGCCTAGCTTTCGCTCTCGGGCGTACTCAAGGAAATGATCGCTTATTTTCGAAACTCTATTGACTAGTCGAACACCCGAGCCCGATGCTGAAGCGGGCCGGGTGGCCGGCCCGCGAAGCAAGGAGCGGCACATGCGGATTGCCAACGTCGCCGGCCGGTTGACCGTCCTCACGCCCGTCGGCGGCATCGACGTCGAGCGCGCGAGCGCCGGCCATTTCTCCGCGGATCCCGCCGCGGTCTACGAACGCTGGGCCGAGTTCACGGCGTGGGCGGACGGGCTCGACGCCGCGGCCGCGACACCGGTCGACGAGGACGCCCTCGGCGCTCCGTCGCCACGGCCGGCGCAGGTGTTCGCGATCGGCCTCAACTACGGCGCACACGCCCTCGAAGCGGGCTACGACATCCCGGAAGTGCCGATCACCTTCACGAAGTTCCCGACCTGCATCACCGGCCCGCACGGCGAGCTTCCGATTCCGGGAGACACCGTCGACTGGGAGGTCGAGCTGGTCGCGGTCGTCGGCCGGCGGGCGAGCAACGTCGCCGTCGACGACGCCTGGTCCTACATCGCCGGACTCACGGTCGGGCAGGACTACTCGGAGCGGCGCGTGCAGACCCTCGGGCAGACACCGCAGTTCAGCCTCGGCAAGTCCTTCCCCGGCTTCGGCCCGACCGGCCCGTGGCTGGTCACCCTCGACGAGTTCGACGACGTCGACAACCTGCTGCTGGAGTGCACCGTCAACGGCGCGCTGATGCAGTCGGGCCGCACCCGCGACATGATCGTCTCGGTGCCGGGCCTCATCTCGCGCCTCTCGGCGGTGTGCCCGCTGCTGCCCGGCGACCTCATCTTCACGGGCACGCCCGAGGGCGTCGGCTCCGGCCGCACGCCGCCGGTCTTCCTGCGCCCGGGCGACGAGGTGATCAGCACGATCGAGCGGATCGGCGCGATCCGCCAGCGGTGTGTGGCCGCCGCTCACGCGTTCGTCTGAGTCGGTGGCTTCAGGTGGCGGTCGAGGAACGCGTCGACCGCCGCCGCGCGGCGGGCCCGGTTGGAAGGGCGGCCGTGCAGGTTCATCAGGTGACCTTCCCCCGGGATCCGGACCAGCTCGACGTCGCGCCCGAGCCGGCGCAGCGCCGCGTGTAGTTGTTCGCTCTGTGCGACCGGGCAGACCTGGTCGTGCTCGGCGTGGACGAGCAGCAGCGGCGTGCGGATCCGGTCGGCGTGCACGAGCGGAGACCGGTCGACGTACCGCGGTGAGCTCCACGGCGCGCCGCCCATCGGCAGGTCCCAGAACGGCGAGCGCCAGGCGGCCATGAAGTCGCTGATGCCGTTCTCGCTGATCGCGCAGGCGAAGCGGCTCGTGTGCGCGATCGCCCACTGCGCCATGAAGCCGCCGTAGCTGACGCCCCAGATCGCCATCCGCTCCGGGTCGACGCCGGGCAGCGCGGCCGCCGCGTTCACCACCGCCGTGACGTCCTGCCAGTCCACGCCACCCCAGTCGCCGCGGATCGCGGTCGCGAACTCCTCGCCGTAGCCCTGGCTGCCGCGCGGGTTGAAGGTCAGCACCGCGTAGCCGCGCGCCGCGAGCCGCTGCACCTCGGCCGTGTGCCGCCAGCCGACGGCGCCGTGCGGTCCACCGTGCACGTTGACCAGCAACGGCCGAGGGCCGCCGTCGTGCGCGGTGAGCCAGGCGTCGACGGCCTCGACCGCGACCGGGGTCATCGGCGCCGCGGCACGCACCGCGGCCGGGTTCGCGTCCGTCACCGCCAGGGACCGGCCGGTCGGCTCGTCGGCCACGTGGACGTCGCCGGGGTTGAGCGCGTCGCTGCGGACGAACGCCACCCGCCCGCCGCCGACCGTGGGCGACAGGCACGTGTGCGGGCCGTCGAAGACCCGGCCGCTGCGGCCGGACGAGGGTGCGAACCAGGCCAGCGGCCCGCGCCCGCCGACGGCGACCTCCGTGTAGATCCGGTCGCTGGCCGCCGACCACACCACGGGCGCGTCGCCGGTGCCACGCGGGTCGTCGCCGCGGACCGGGTTGCCGAGCCCGTACGTCCAGTCCGCCGTCAGCTCCACGGCGGGATCGGTCAGGAACAACCGCAGGTTCACGTCCGCGGCGTCGCCGTGCCGGTGTCCGAGGTAGGCCAGCCGGGCGCCGTCGGGGCTCCACGCGAAGCCGCGGACGGGACCGGCGCCGTCGGTGACGCGGACGATCTGGTCAGGTCCGGTCGCGACGCACAGGTCGCCCCAGCCACCGAACCGGTCGGTGAGAAAGGCGAGCCGTTCCCCCGACCACTGTGGAGCGTGCGCGTCGCCGGGCAGCGTCCAGCGCGGACGCCCGTCCACGTCGACGACCTGGACGCGGCGGTGGTTTCGGTAGAGCCCGGGCAGCCCGTCGACCCGGACCCCGCCGAGCGAGTCGACCAGGGCGGAGCGGGCGATCGCCAGGAGCCGGCCGTCCGGGGACCAGGCCGCCTCCGTGACCTGTCCCCCACCCTGCCGGGCCAGCTCCCGACCCGACCCGGTGGCGGCGTCGACCAACCAGAGCCCGTCGCCGCGGGACACCGCGAGCTGCCGGCCGTCCGGCGACCAGCGTGGCGCGGTGCCGGCGCCCAGCCAGAGCGTCGGCCCGCCGCCGGCCGGCACCACGCCGACGCGGGACACCACCGCGTCCGCGTCCGGGTCGAGCGCGCCCTCGACGTACGCGACCCGCGTGCCGTCCGGAGACAGCCGCGGGTCGGCGAGCCAGCGTAGGTCAGTCACCGAAGTCGAGCACCGCGGTCAGCGGCGAGTCGTCGGCGAACAGTGCCCGGTAGGCCGTGGGCGCGTCCGCGAACGGCACCCGGACCGCCTTCATCACGTCGAGGTCGACGCGCCCCTCGGCGAGCAGGCGCACGAAGTGGCCCATGTTGCGGTTCTCGGTCCAGCGCACGACGCTGATCGGCAGGTCGACGTTGTTCTCCTCGTAGACCGGGTCGTAACGGCCCGGCCCGTACGCGATCGACGGCACGAACGTCGCCTGCGCGCCGAAGAACCGCGCCCGGTCGAGGTCCATCCCGAAGTCGCCGAGCGCGACCACCCGCCCGCCGGGCCGCAGCAGGTCGAACGCGAAGTTCACCAGCGTGCTGCCGGGGTCGGCGGCCGCCACGATGACGGCGTCGACGCCGAACCCGCCGGTCAGGCCGCGCACCCGGGAAAGCCCGCCCGCGCCGGTGTCGGTCAGCGTCGCGACGGCGCCGAGCTGGCTCGCCAGCTCGAGCCTGGCCGTGTTCGTGTCGAGTGCGACGACGTAGACGCCCGCCGACGCCGCGAGCTGGGCGATCAGCAGGCCGAGCATGCCGCTGCCGAAAGTCGCCACGGTCTCGCCGAACCGGCACTCGGTGCGGCGCAGGGCCTCGATCGAGACCGCGCCGAGCGTGACGTGCGCGGCCGCCGCCAGGTCGACGCCGGCCGGCACCGGAACGGTCAGGTTGCGGGGCACGGCGACGAGGTCGCAGTGGTACGCGCACTGGCTGCCGCTGCACGCGACCAGGTCGCCGGGGCGCAGGTCGAGCACGTCCGCACCGACCGCGACGACCGTGCCGGCCAGGCTGTAGCCCAGCGAGGCGGCGTCGTCGGGCGGCATGTGCGGCAGCCGGGTCTGACCCCGCACGGCGGAGGACCGGACGGTGCGCCAGGTGTACGCGGCGTTCGGATACTCGTGCGCCTCCGCGACACTGGTCCGGGTGGCGCGCACGATCGAACGTTCGGTGCCCGGGCTGATCACCGAGTAGCGGGGCCGCACGAGCACGTCGCCCGGCCCGAGCTCGGGATCGGGCACCTCGCGAAGGATGATCTCGCCGTCCTGGGCGAGCACCCGCCGCGCCATCAGCGGGCCGCCCTTGCGTGCGGGCGCACCTGCGGGTTGACGATCGAGTCGGTCCAACCCGTGCGCAGCCACTGCACGGTGGCGCCGTACACCGCGCGGCGCAGGTCCCGCCCGGATTGCGGCGAGTTGGCGGCCTCGTGCGGAGTCAGGATGACGTTGTCGCGGCCGCGCAGGGGGTTCTCGGCCGGCAACGGCTCCTGCTCGAAGACGTCGAGGGCCGCCGCGCCGATCCGGCCGGCGTCGAGCGCCTCCACGAGCGCGGCCTGGCTGACCACCCCGCCTCGGCTGGTGTTGACCAGTGCGGCGTCCGGCCGCATCAGGGACAGGGAGTCCGCGTCGAACAGGTGGTGTGTCTCGGGCGTGAGCGGCACGTGGACGCTGACGAAGTCGGACGCCGCCAGCAGCTCCTCGAAGCCGACCTGCCGCACCGCCGGGTCGTCGGAGCGGACGACCGGGTCGTAGCCGAGCACCGTGGCGCCGAACGCCGTCGCGACCCGCGCCACGTGGCGGCCGATCCGGCCGAGGCCGACCACGCCGACCGTGCTGCCCGCCAGCCGCTTCTGCCGCGCCGGACCGTGCCGCCACAGGCCCTGCTGGCCCTGGCGGTCGCGGTAGACCACCTGCCGGGAGACCGCGAGGAGCATGGCGAGGGCGTGCTCGGCGACGTCCTCGGTGCAGTACGCGGGCGCGTTGGCGACGGCGATGCCGAGCTCGGTGGCCGCGGCGACGTCGATCTGCTCGTAGCCGACGCCCCAGCGGATCGCGAGGCCCAGCCGGGGCAGCCGCTCCAGCACGTCGCGGGTGAGGTGCGGCGTCCACTCGACCCAGATCACGTCGGCGTCGGCGGCGGCTTCGACGAGGGCGTCGCCGTCGGCCGCGCGCACCACCTTCAGCGCGGCGCCGGCCTCGGCCAGCGCGGCCTCCTCCTCGTCGTAGGGCGCGAGGTCGCCGACGTACTCGAGCTGCACGACCGTGCTCATCGGGTGCTCCCTCTTTCCAGGTGCGGCGCCAGCACGTCCGCGACGAGCCGGGCCTGGGACAGGTCGTTGTAGAGGTGGAAGGACAGGCGGATCAGGGCGGCGGCGCCGGTGGGGGGCACCGACGTCACGATGTTCGCCGCACGCAATGCGGCCGGGGCACCTTCGGTCACGGGCACCGCCAGCACGGACGAGCCGGTCGGCGGGAGCCCGAGCAGCTTGGCCGCCTCGTCGGCGAGGCCCACGCACCAGTCGCGGCGCTCGCCGGCCGGCACGCCGGCCAGGAACTCCAGTGCGGGCACCGCACCGACCCAGGCGTGCCAGGCCAGCGACACGTCGTAACGGGCCGCCGTCGGCGCGAGGTCGGCGAGCGCCGGGCCGTAGTAGTGGGCGTACGCGTCGCCGGCCGAGCGCCACGACGCGACCAGGGCCGGCACCTGCTCCCAGCGTTCCCTGGCCACCCGCATAAACGCGACACCGCGCGGGCAGAGCAGGTGCTTGTACGCGGCGACCAGCACGTAGTCGAGTCCGAGCGCCTCCGCGTCGACGGGCAGCACACCGGCCGCGTGCGTGGCGTCGACCAGCACCGCCGCGCCGACCGCACGGGCCGCCGTCGCGACCGCAGCCAGGTCCTGCACCCGCCCGTCGTTGGACCGCACCTGGCTGGTCGCCACGAGGGTCGTCGAGGGCCGGACCTCGTCGGCGAGCGTGTCGAACGGCACCTGCCGCACGTGGACGCCCCGGGCCCGCGCGACGACCAGGGCGGGCAGCAGCACCGAGGCGAACTCGCCCTCCGGCACCAGGATCTCCTCGCCCGCGGAGAGCGAGCCGAGCACCACGCCCGCGCCGACGGACACGGCGGGCAGCAGCGCGATCTCGTCGACCGGCGCCCCGAGCAGCGGGCCGGCGGCGGCTCGGGCGCGTTCGGCCGGGGCGTCCCAGTCGCGTACCCAGTCGGCCGACCCGGCCTGCCACGCGGCGAGCGCGTCGGTCACCGCGGACACGGTGCGGTGGGTCGGCAGTCCGTAGCCGGCCGTGTTGAGGTAGGTGCGGTCGAGGGGCGCGAACTCGGCCCGCGCGGCGGGATGCACGGTCAGGACCCTCCACTCAGGAACTCGTTCGCCCGCTCCGGGTCCGGCACGGCCGCGATGAGCTCCTTCGTGTACGGATGGCTCGGCTCGCGCAGCAGCCGGGTGGTCGGCCCTTCCTCCCGGATCGCCCCGTTCTGCAGGATGATCGCCTCGTCGGCGACCGCCCGCAGCACGCCCAGGTCGTGGGTCACGAAGACCACCGTCAGGTCCCGCTCGGCCTGGAGCCCCACCAGCAGCTCCAGGATCGAGGCCTGCACGGACACGTCGAGCGCCGACGTGACCTCGTCGCAGAGCAGCACCTCGGGCTCGGCGAGCAGGGCCCGCGCGATCGCGACCCGCTGCCGCTGCCCGCCCGACAGGTTGCGCGGGTAGCGGTCGACCAGGTCCGGCGCGAGCCGCACCTGGCGCATCATCGCCGCCACCGCCTCTCGCCGTCCGCGCTTGGCGATGTCGGGCCGGAACAGCTTGAGCGGCCGTTCCAGCGACTGGTAGACCGTGTGTCGCGGGTTGAGGGTGGCGTCCGGGTTCTGGAAGACGATCTGGATGGCCCGGCGCAGCGCGACCGGCCGCTCGCCGGCCGTGCCGGCCAGGGCCGCGCCGCGGTAGCTGATCGTGCCGGACGACGGGCGCACCAGGCCGGCGATCGACCGCAGCAGCGTGGACTTGCCGCTGCCGCTCTCCCCCGCGATGCCCAGCGCCCGGCCCGCCGGCACGCGCACCGAGACGTCGTCGACGGCGACGAACGGCTCGCCGGAACCGGGCCGGGCGAACACGACGCCGACGTTGTCGACGGTGAGGATCGCGTCCAGCTCCTTGGCCGGCGCGGCGCGGTCCACGACCGTCGCGGGTGCGTGGTCGGCACCCGGGTCGAACGCCGGCAACTCCGCCAGCCGGACGCACCGGGCGGCGCGGTCCTCGGCCAGGGTGACCAGCGGGATGTCCGTGTCGCAGGCGTCCGTGCGGAACTTGCACCGCTCCGCGAACCCGCACGTGTGCACCGGCACGGACGGCCGCGGGATGCCCGGGATGCCGTGCAGCGGACGGTCCGACGCGATCGTCGGCACGGCACCGATCAACGCCGCCGTGTACGGGTGCCGCGGCGCCGCGTACACCGCGGACGCCACGCCCTGTTCGACGATCTGGCCGGCGTACATGATGGCCAGCTCGTCGCAGACCGTGGCCAGCAGCGCCAGGTTGTGGCTCACGTAGAGCGCGGCGATGCCGGCGTCCCGGGCCAGCGTGACGATGAGCCGGTTCACGTGCGCCTGGGTGACGACGTCGAGCCCGGTCGTGGGCTCGTCGAGAATCAGCACCTCGGGATCGACCGAGAGGGCCAGCGCGAGCGCGATCCGTTGCTGCTGCCCGCCGCTGAACTGGTGCGGGTACTTGTGCAGCGCGTTCTCCGGCTCCGGGATCTCCACCCGCGCCAGCCATTCGGCACTGCGGGCGAGCGCGGCGGCGTTGTCGAGGCCCCGGTGCCGGCGCAGCCCTTCGACGAAGTGGCGGCGGATGGTCAGCGCCGGGTTGAGCGAGGTCGCGGTGTCCTGCGGCAGGTAGGCGAGCCGCGCACCCCACACCTTGCGCAGCTCCTTGATGGACGCCCGGTCGAGGTCGCGGCCGTCGAACGCGACCCGGCCGGCCAGGATCTCCTGGCCGGACACCCGGTAGCCCAGCAGGGAGAGGGCGAGCGTGCTCTTGCCGGACCCGGACTCCCCGGCCAGCCCGAGGATCCGTCCGGAGTGGAGCTGGACGGACACGTCGGCCAGCACCTGGGTCAGCCCGGTCCGGGCCCGGTAGCCGACGGACAGGCCTTCGGCGGCCAGGTCGCCGTCCTGGCGGGTGGTCTGCGTCGTCGTCATACCATCAGCCGTTCGTGGATGCGGTCGCCGAAGAACTGGGTCAGCGCGTCGGCGATGAGGTTGACGGCGATCGCCAGCACGCCGATCAGCAGCGCGGGCACGAGCACGCCGACCGGGGACACCAGCAGCAGCGCCCGGTTCTGCGCCACCATCACGCCCCAGTTGGCGCTGGGCGGTTGGACGCCGAGGCCGAGGAAGCTCAGCGAGGCGATGAACATGATCGCGTACGTGAACCGCAGCGCGATCTCGACGAGCAGCGTCGGCCCGATGTTCGGCGTGATCTCGCGGAACAGGATCCAGCCGAGCGTCTCGCCGCGGGCGCGGGCGGCCAGCACGAACTCGCGGGGCGCGATCGCCTGCGTGGCCGACCGGATGACCCGCGTGATGTAGGGGGCGTAGACCACCGCGACCGCGGTGACCACCACCGCCCCGCCACCGCCGAAGGCCGCGACGACGACCAGCACGGCCAGGTACGACGGGATCGCCAGCGCGATGTTGATGGCCCAGGTGACCACCGAGTCGACCTTGCCGCCGAGGTAGCCGGAGACCAGGCCGACCAGCGTGGCCACCACCATCGCGGCGGAGACCGCGACCAGCGGCAGCAGGATCACCGACGCGCCGCCGTGCAGCACCCGGCTGAGGATGTCGCGGCCGTAGGAGTCGGTGCCCAGCCAGTGCTGTGCAGACGGGCCGAGGATCGGCTGGTCGCTGATCTCGTTGGGCGAGTCGGGCGCGATGAACGGCCCGATCACGACGAGCACCAGGAGCAGCAGCAACAGCCCAACCCCGAACCCGCCCTGCGGGATCGCGAGGAAGCCCCGCAGACTGCGCTGGCGCGGCACCGACACGTCCGCCGCCGTAACGGTGTTCAGCACATCCGCGCTCATCGGACCGTGTCCCGGAGCTTGGGGGTCACGTAGACCACGATCGCGTCGGCGGCCAGGTTGGCGACCACGAACAGTGCGCCGATCATCAGTGCCAGGGCCTCGACCACCGGTGCGTCCCGGGAGGCCGCCGACTGGGCGAGCAACTGGCCCATCCCGGGGAAGCCGAACAGGGTTTCCGCGACCACCACGCCTCCGATCAGACCGGCGAACTGGAGGCCCAGCGCGGTGACCACCGGCGGGGCCGCGTTGGGCAGGATGTGCCGCAGCGACAGGGACGGCTCGGTGACACCGCGCAGCACCGCCGCCCGCACGTAGGTCTCCGACGCCACCTCGCGGGCGTTCGCCCGCATGAGCCGGATGATGTACGGGATCGTGCCGAGCGCGATCGTGATGGCTGGCAGCACGTACGCGGACGGGCTGTCGAACAGGCCGCCGTAGCTGACGGCGGTCGAGTCGACCGGGAGCCAGGCGAGCCAGACTCCGAGCAGGATCGCGAGCATCAGGCCGAGGACGAACTCCGGGAACGCCGCGACGATCAGCGTCACGAACGTCAGCGAGGCGTCGCGCTTGCCACGCAGGCGGACGCCCGACCAGAGCCCGATCGGCACCGAGATGACGACGGTGAGCACCCAGGAGAGCAGCACCAGCACGACCGACGGGCCGAGTCGCGGCGAGATGACGTCCCAGACCGGGCCGTTCGACTGGTACGAGGTGCCGAGGTCGCCGCGGAGCACGCCGCCGAGCCACTCCAGGTAACGCAGCACGACGGGCTGGTCGAGGTGGTGCAGGTGCTGGAACGCGACCACCTGCTCGTCGGTGGCGTATTGGCCGAGGATGTCGCGGGCGGGGTCGCCGGCGATCGCGGTCAGCCCGAAGATCACGATGGTGATCGCGAAGAGCGTCACCAGCAGCGTGATGAGCTGCCGGACGAGGTAGGGCAGGCGGCGGGGCGCCCTCGTCGTGCGAGGACGCCCGGCCTGCTGTGCGGTGTCGGTCATTAGCTGAGGTGCGCGCCGGCCAGGTACATGTGCGCGCCGTTGGACGCGTCGAGCCCCTGGACACGCTTGTTCTTCCCGTACACCTGGCCCTCCCAGCCGGGGATGACGTTGGCCGCGCCGTCGTTGACGAGCGTCAGCGCGTCGCTGAAGAGCTGCTTCTGCTTGGCCTCGTCGGCCGTCGCGGTCGCCTGTGAGACGAGCTCGTCGAACTGCGGGTTGCTGAAGTGGGTGATGTTGAGGTCACCACCCTTGCTGTAGAGCCGGGGCAGGGCCTGCGAGACGTGCAGGCGGGCCACGCTGATGCCGATCGCCGGCTTCTTCTTGAAGATGTCGGTGAAGAAGGTGGCGTGCGGCCAGGTGATCACGTTGGCGTTGATGCCGCCGGCCTCCGCGGTGCTCTTGAAGCTCACCGCGGTGTCGAGCTTGTCGCCCTCGTACGCGTAGACGTCGAAGGTGAAGTTGCCACTGACGCCCGCCTCCTTGAGCAGCGCCTTGGCCCGGTCGGGGTCGTAGGGGCGCGGCTGCATGCCGGACGGGAAGAACGGGTCCCCGGGCGGGATCGGGATGTCGGGCGAGATGATGTCGATGCCGGGCGCGACAACCGACATGATCTTCTTGCGGTCGGCGGCGTACTGCATCGCCTCGATGATCTTGCGGTTGTCGAACGGCGAGGTGTCACCGAACATGGTCAGCCCGACCCAGCCGCCGTGCTTGAGCATGTAGGGCTCGACGCTGCCCTTGAGCAGGAGCGTGTTGGCGCCGGTGATGTTGTCGACGACGTCCTGGCTGCCGGACGTGACCGCCTGCAGGCGGGTGGCGTCCTCGGCGATGACGACGATCTGGATCGCGTCGAGGTAGGGCTTGTTGTCCTGCCAGTAGCCGTCGAACCGGGCCAGCGAGGTGCGGGCGGCGGCGTCGAAGCCGGCCAGCGTGAACGGCCCGGTGCCGTTGCCCTTGCTGAAGTCGGTGGTGCCGTCCTTGACGATGCTGAAGCAGGCGTGCGACACCATCACGGGGATGAACGCGTTGGCCTTGGTCAGCGTCAGTTTCACCGTGCTCTGGTCGGCGGCCGCGATCCCGGACGCCTGCAGGTAGGGCCCGATCTGGGCGAGGCCGACCGCGGCCAGGGCCGGGTCGAGGATCCGCTTGAACGAGTAGACGACGTCCTGCGCGGTCAGCGGGCTGCCGTCGTGGAACTTGACGCCCGGCCGGAGCTTGAACGTCCACGTCAGAGCGTCCGGTGTGGACGACCACTCGGTGGCCAGGGCCGGCGTCAGAGTGTAGTTCTCGTCGGCCCGCACCAGCGTGTCGTAGCAGTTGGTGGCGATCAGCAGCGGCATCGTGCCGCCGGCCTTGGCCGGGTCGGGGACCTGCGTCGCGTTGCCCGCGGCCACGGCCCAGCGCAGCGTGCCGCCCTTCTTGGGCGACCCCGCCGCGCCGGCGGCGACCGGTGCCGACCCGCCGTCGTCGCCGCAGGCGGCGAGCCCGAGGAGCCCGACGCCGAGTGCCGCGCCAGCACCCGTCTTCAGCATCGTCCGTCGATTGATCACATTCGTCATGAGGGGGGTCTCCGATCGCGATCAGTACGTGCGTGGTGTGTCAGCCGGCGGCGGCGTGCCGAACGAAGTCCTCGTCGACGGTGATGCCGAGGCCGGGACCGTCCGGGATGGGCATCCGCCCGCCGGTGAGAGTGAGCGGCTCATGTGCGAGCCGGGTGCGCATCGGGTTCTCGAACCGGTCCACCTCGAGCACGGGTGACTCCGGTCCGTTCAGTTCGGATGGTTCGGGCAGAAGGCTGATCGCCTGGAGAGTGGCGGCCAGCAGCACCGCGCCGCCCCAGGCGTGCGGAACGCACTGCCGGCCGCGCAGGGCGGCCAGCTCGGCGACGAACAACAGCTCGCCGATGCCGCCGCAGATCGCCACGTCCGGCTGGACGATGTCGATCGGCGTGTGGTTCAGGTACGAGTCGAACGCGCCCCGGGTCTCCAGGCCCTCGTACGCCGCGATCGCGATGCCGAGGCCGCCGAGGTGCTCGTAGCCGGGGTAGGCCAGGCCGCCGCGGAACCGGATCAGCGGCTCCTCCAGCCAGCGGAAGTGCAGCTCCGCGAGGCCACGGGCGACCTCGCGGGCACGCGGCACGGTGTATGCGCCGTTGGCGTCGACCATCAGCTCCACGTCGGGGCCGACCTGGTCGCGGACCTTCGCGAGGACCGGCAGCTCGCGGGTCGGCGCGAACCGGCCGATCCGGATCTTGCAGGCGGTGAAGCCGTCGGCGACCGCGGCGGCGACCTCGGCGGGCCAGCTCTGCTCGGGGTCGACCCCGTCGATGTAGCCACCGCTGGACGCGTAACCGCGGACGCTGTCGCGCCGGCGACCGCCGTACAACGTGGAGACCGGCACGCCGAGGCGGCGGGCGCGCAGGTCGTCGAGTGCGATGGCGAGTGCGCTGATCGCGAGGCCGTCGCCGGTCGCGACGCGCAGCGTGTCGAGCAGCGGCCGGGCATCGGCGGCGTCACGGCCGATCAGCAGCGCGCCGACCTCTTCGATGACCGCGGCGACACCGGCGCGGGCGTAGGTCTCGCCCCAGCCGTCGAGGCCGTCGCCGTCGCGGAGCCGGACGAGCACGCTGCGCCGTTCGCGGTAGGTGGCGCCGGACGGACCCGTGGGCGCGGAGATCGGCGATCTGAGCTGGAAAACCTCGACTCGCTGGATCGCCATGGCCCACGCTCCTCGTCGGTCAAAGCCGCCCGTTCAACCGGGCCCCTTTGATCGCCGAGTATGTTCAGCCGACGTTCGAGGTGTCAATACATTTTCGAATCCTCAAGGGGATCTGTTACTTCAACCGTCACCTTCACTGAAAGTGGGGTATCCGGTTTGCCGGTCTTGTGGCCACGAAAGGGTCAGATTGGCGACGCTCGGCGGGGGTCGTACGGCGCGTTCGGGCGGGTTTCGGCACACTGAACCGGGTCTGAGCACGGTTTATGCGGCCCGCGGCGAAGGTTCGACATCCGGCTCAGGTTTCGAGATTGTGCCGATGTCTCAAATTTCTCCTACACTGTCAACCATGCCACGTGGTGAGACCCGCGCGGAGCGCATCTACGCCAACCTCCGCGGCGACATCCTGACCGGCCGACTGCTCCCCGGTCAGCGGCTGCCGTTCGCCGACCTCGGCGCCCGCTACAGCACGAGCGTCGGCGTCCTCCGAGAGGCGCTGTCCCGGCTCGTCGAGCAGGGCCTCGTGCTCTCGGAGCCGCAGCTCGGCTTCCGGGTCACGCCGGTCTCCGAGGAAGACCTGCGCGACCTGACGAGCACGCGGATCGACATCGAGACGCTCTGCCTACGACACGCGATCAACCACGGCGACCTCGCGTGGGAGTCCCGCGTCGTCGCCGCATTCCACACGCTGGACCGCACGCCAGAACTGGCAGTGGTCCAGCCGCGCGCCGTCAACGAGGACTGGGCGACCGCACACGCCGCGTTCCACGCCGCGGTCCTCGAAGGCTGCCCCAGCCGGCGGCTCCGCGACATCGCGGCATCGCTGCGCGACGCCTCGGAGCTCTACCGGCGGTGGTCACGCCACCTGGGCAGCGAGGACACGCGGGACATCCCCGGCGAGCACCGCGCGCTGCGCGACGCGGTGCTGGCCCGCGACGAGGAACAGGCGGTGGCGGCGCTGACCAAGCACATCTCCTACACGACCCGGGCCCTGCTCGACTCGGCACCGGCCGAGCTGATGGCGGAGACAGCCGACGCCTGACTTATCGGAGGGACCGGAACGCGGCGCGCACCTCGCTCGCGAACAGCTCCGGCTCTTCCCAGGCGGCGAAGTGGCCGCCCCGGTCGGCCTCGTTGAAGTAGGTGAGGCTCGGGTAAGACTGCTCGACCCAGCTCCGTGGCGCGGCCCAGACCTCGCCGGGGAACGTGGTGAAGCCGACGGGCACCGAGACGTCCGGAGGAGCCTGGCCCGACTCGAGCGTCGCGGCCAGGACACGTCCGTCCTCCCAGTACGACCGGGCGGCGGAGTCGGCGGTGCCGGTCAGCCAGTACAGCGTGATGTTGTCGACGATGTGGTCCCGGGTCAGGTTGCCCGCCGGCTCGCCGTCGACGAACGCGCTGGAGATCTTGTAATAGCTGTCCGTGTCGTGGTCGAGCATCCACGCCGCCAGAGCCACGGGTGAGTCGACGAGGGCGTAGCCGATCGTCTGCGGCCGCGTGACCATCTCGAGGAAGTAGCCGGAGCCGTTCGCCCTGAACGTGTCGACCTGCGCCTGCGCGGCCCGTTCCGCCTTGGATTTCGTCGGCTGGGGTCCACTGAGCACGGTCAACAGCACGTTGATGTGGATGCCGAGCAGCCCGTCGGGGCCTTGGCGACCCATCGCGTCGGTGACGGCGGCCCCCACGTCGCCGCCTTGTGCGACGTAGCGGGTGTAGCCGAGGCGCCGCATCAGCTCCGCCCAGGCAAGCCCGACGCGGCCGGCGTTCCAGCCGAGGTCAGCGGGCTCGCCCGAGAAGCCGTAGCCGGGCATCGACGGCAGCACCAGGTCGAAGGCGTCCTCGGCGCGTCCGCCGTACGCGGTCGGATCGGTGAGTGGGCCGACCGTCTCGAGCAGCTCGATGACCGAGCCGGGCCAGCCATGCGTCATGATCAGCGGCAACGCGTTCGGGTGCGGCGACTTCACGTGGATGAAGTGCACATCGACCCCGTCGATCTCGGTCTTGAACTGCGGCAACGCGTTGAGTTTCGCCTCGCACCGTCGCCAGTCGTAGTCGCCCGCCCAATAGTCCGCAAGCTGGTGCATCGTCGCGGACTGCACTCCTTGCGAGCGGTCTTCGACGAGTTCCTCGTGCGGCCAGCGGGTCGCGGTGATGCGGTCGTGCAGGCGCACGAGCTCGGCATCAGAGGTCTCGACCACAAACGGCCGGATCCCCGCGGTCGTGACAGACATGTCGCACTCCCCTCCATCGGGCGGGGGGCCAACGACCAACGATACACTCGTCGGCAGTCCTATGTGGATGGTGTAAGAACTTGCCCGTTGGGAAGGCAGCGTTCGTCGTTCACCAGCGCTGGAGAGGAACTACGCTGAGTTCGGTCCGCTTGACACGGACAGGAGACGAACGATGAACGTGAATCTTGAGGTCGTCAGCATCCCGGTGTCGGACGTCGACAGAGCCGTGGAGTTCTATCGCGACCGACTCGGCTGGCGAGTCGACATCGAAATCAAGGACGAGAACTCCCACGTAGTGGAGATCACGCCGACCGGCGACGGCCACGCGTCGATCGTGTTCGGCCTGCCGATGCCCGCACCGCCAGGTTCCATGCGCCACCTCGAACTGGCGACCCCGGACATCGTCGCGGCGCGCAACGAGATGGCCGAACGCGGCGTCGACATCACGGAGGTCTACCACGGTGGTGCGGCTGCCGTGTTCCAGCCCGAGGCACGCATCCCGGGACCGGACCCCGAACGGAACAGCTACGAGTCGTACGCCTCGTTCGCCGACCCCGACGGGAACGGCTGGACGCTCCAGGAAGTCACCAAGCGCCAGGCCGGCCGCGCGCCCGCCTCATAGGTCGGCCTCGACAGCGAACGTGTTGCCGTCCGGGTCCTGGAACCACGCGATCCGGCCACCACCGGCCCGCGCGGTGATCCCCTTGGCGTCGTGGTCGAACTGCTCGTAGCGGGTGAGCTCGACCCCGGCCGACACGAGCTCGTCGACGATCTGGTCGAGGTCGTCGACGTACCACGTCGCCAGGGTCGCCGCGGACTGCCCCGCGGTGGCCGACTGGTAGACGTTGAGCGCCGGCCCGCCACCTGCACCGTAGACGCGACCGCCGTCAGTGATCCTGGCGCTGGGTCCTGACCACAACGGCTGAAGTCCCAACTTGCCTTCGTAGAACGCGACCGCCTCCCCGATGTCGGAGACGGCGACCGAGGCTCGAAGGTGATGCGCGCTCAACGGCATGCACACCCTCTCACGGCGTCGACAACATTCCGGCGAGCAGGACGTCGAGTGCCACGGCACGCTGCTCGGGGGTGTCGGTCACCTTCGCCATGCGGAGGAACGTCGCGACGTCGTCGACGGTGAGGCCCTCACGCAGCCCGCCGGCGGCGCGCAGGCGGGTCGTCGCCGGCGCCACGACGTTCTCGAGCAGGCTCAAGGCGTGTGTCACGGTGCGGCCGCTGGCGTACGCCAGTGCGTTGAAGGTGTTTCCCTCGGCCTCCGGCATCGTGCAGCTCTCCGTGAACATCGTGCGGAACGCCTCCCGTGGATCCGGGAGCAGCGCGGCCCGGTCGGCGGCCTCCTGGGCCGGGCGCATCATCTCGGTGAGCGCCGCCTCGATGAGGTCGTCCTTGCTCGGGAAGTGCCGGTAGAGGCTGCTCACCGCCATGCCGGCCCGGTGTGCCACCTCGTCGAGCTTGACGTCGGGGCCGCCGCGCTCCCGGAAGACCGCCACTGCCGCCTCGACCAGCCGTTGCCGGTTGCGCACCTGGTCCTTGCGCGGCGCCGAGGCCTGTGCGGCAGCTCTCATGCACGAAATGGTAGCACGACTCCGACTTTGGCTATGGTGAAACGAGAGTTCCACTCCCATATCGAAGGAGTCCGCACCATGCCTACCGAAGACCTCATGCGCACCGCACTGCACAGCTATCTGGACGCGCTCAACAACCTGGATGTCGACGCGGCGCTCGCCCTGTTCGCGCAGGGCAGCACGCTGGAGGACCCCGTGGGCACGGGCGTCGCCGCCGCGCACGACCGCCTGCCCGTGATGTTCACGCAGATCCCGGCCGGCTCGACGTTCACATTGGACACTCCGGTCCGCACGTCACACGGCTCCTCCGCGGCGATGGCCTTCTCCCTCCGGACGGTCGTCGACGGCGTACCTGTTCAGGTCCGGTCGCTCGACGTCATGGACTTCGACGACGAGGGTCTGATCACCCACATGAACGCCTACACCGGCCCGTCCGACCAGGAGTTCGGCGCGAAGGCCGACCTCGACGGCTTCGAGCACGGCTACGCCGTGGCCAACGGGGTGCGACTGCACTACGAGATCGGTGGTGCCGGCGAGCCGCTCGTCCTGCTGGACGGCTTCCCCCGCACCACGCACGCCCTCCACGGCATCATGTCCGAGCTCGTGAAGCGCTACCGCGTCATCGCCGTGGACTACCGGGGCCAGGGCGGATCGGACAAGCCCGCCGACGGGTACGACAAGAAGACCATGGCGAAGGACGTCTACGAGCTGGTCCGCGCGCTGGGCTACGACAAGGTCAACATCGCCGGCGGTGACATGGGCGGGATGGTCGCGTACACGTTCGCCGCGAACCACCCATCGGCCACCGCGAAGCTGGCGCTCTGGGACAGCGGGCCGTTCGGCCCGTCCCACGCGACCATCCAGGCCTTCCCGCCGCCCGGCGCGGGGAACACCTGGTGGTATCCGCTCAGCCAGATCGACGGACTGCCGGCGAAGCTCCTCGCGGGGCGGTTCCGGCCGGTGATCGACTGGGCGGCCGACCACTTCGCGGTGCACCCCGAGAAGATCACCGAGCAGGACCGGGAGATCTATGCCCAGGCGTACGCGTCGCCCGAGGCGGTGACGGCGGCGTTCGCCACGTACGGCGCCTACCACCAGGACATCGCCGACAACGCGACCTACCGGCCGCTCACCATGCCGGTCCTGGTGCTGGGCAACAGCTTCACGCTCCCGTTCCTCAAGTCGGAGCTCGCGGCGCAGTTCCCCGACACCGCCCGCTACGTGACCATCGAGGACACCGGTCACTACATCGCGGAGGAACAGCCCGAGGCCCTCGCCGCCGAGCTGGCTGCGTTCTTTGGCTAGCGGTTTGCCGACAGGGAGGCGAGTGCCTCGGTGAGGATGCGGTCGCTGAGCTCGGTGCCGGCGGTGGCCCGGGCGAGGAGCAGGGCGCCCACAGCCGTGCTCACAGCGGCCGTGTCACCGAGCTTGCCCGCGTAGTACGCGACTCCCTCGGCGTAGGCGGCGGCGACGTCGGGGTCGGCGGCGGGCATGTCGCGCGCGAAGCCGGCGAGCGGGCAGCCCTCGCCCGGGGAGTCGCGGTGTTCCGGCGAGAGGTAGTAGTCCAGGAAGCCGGCGCGGCTGCTCTCGTCGCCGGGCTCGCCGATGTTGTCCAGCCGCCTGCCGACCTCGGCCAGCCCCTGGTTCAACGCCTCGACGGCGAGGGCGTCCTTCGACGCGAAGTGCTTGTAGAAGCCGCCATGCGTCAGGCCCGCACCCGCCATCACGTCCGCGACGCTCACCTGGGCCACGCCGCGCTCACGGAACAGCCGTGTGGCCGTCTCGACGACCCGCCGGCGGTTCTCCTTCGCCTGTGCTTGCGACACCCGACTCATAGCTTCCAGCTTAGATGACGATTTTCATATAAACGGTTGCGAGCCTCAGATGAGGAACGTAATCTAAGAGTAACGGATCTTGTACGCAGCGTCACCACCGGCCCGAGAGGGGAATCACCATGGCCACCGACCTCAACCACTTCGACGCGACCGAGATCGCCGAGCTGATCCGCACCAGGAAGGTGTCCTCGGTCGAGGTGGTGCAGGCGCACCTGGACCGCATCCAGGCGGTCGACTCGAAGACCAATGCCGTCGTCACGCTCGCCGACGGTGCGCTGGATGCCGCGCGCGCAGCGGATTCCAAGCTCGCGACGGGCGCATCGGTGGGTCCCCTGCACGGCGTGCCCTTCACGTCCAAGGACTCGTTCGACACCGCCGGGGTGGCCACCCAACGCGGATCGCCGATCTTCGCGGGCCGGGTCCCGGACACCGACGCCACTGCCGTGGCACGCATGAAGGACGCCGGCGCGATCCTGCTGGCGAAGACCAACCTGCCGGAGTTCTCGTACTGGATCGAGTCCGACAACCTCCTGACGGGCCGGACGAACAACCCCTGGGACCTCGACCGCTCCCCCGGCGGTTCCAGCGGCGGCGAGTCCGCGGCGATCGCGGCCGGGATGTCCCCGCTCGGCATCGGCAGCGACCTGTCCATCTCGCTGCGCGGGCCGGCGGCCGACACCGGCATCATGGCGCTCAAGGCGACCCACGGCCGTGTCCCGATGACGGGGATCTGGCCGCGCGAGCCGCGCCGTGACTGGCACGCCGGCCCGATGGCCCGCTCCATCCGCGACCTCAAACTGGCGTACTCCGTCCTGGCCGGTCCGGACGGTTTCGACGGCTACTCCGACTTCCCGCGCGAGTTCGACGCCGGCCTGGGCGAGACACCGGACCGCCCCGTCCGCGTCGGCTGGCTCGTCGACTCGGGACTCGGCCCGACCGACCCGGAGGTTGCGGCAACGGTGCGGGCGGCCGCCGACGCGCTGCAGGCAGCGGGAGCCCAGGTCGACGCGGTGAGCATTCCGGCCCTCGAACGGGACAACCCGCTCGACCTGTGGATGCGGGAGCACCGCATGGAGATGAAGCCTCCGGTGCGGGAGGTCACCGCGGGTCACGAGGACGAGATGTTCCTGTATTCCAAGACCTTGATGGGCCTGCCCGATATTCCGGTGGCGGACTACGTGGACGCGGACGAGGGCCGCGAGCGGCTGCGGGACGGCTTCAGCGAATACTTCCAGGGGTACGACCTGCTGCTGCTGCCGGTGACGACGTTCCCCGCGCACGAGCACGGGCTCACGAAGACGACCGTGGACGGCCAGACGGTAGACGCGTTCCACGTGAGCTCGACAACGGTCCCGTTCAACCTGACCGGCCTGCCGGCCCTGTCGATGCGCTTCGGCACGGCCAGCGACGGCATGCCCATCGGCGTGCAGCTGGTGGCCAACTGGCACGCGGAGTCGACGATCCTGCACATCGCCTCACTGCTGGAGTCGCTGAGCCCGGTCCGCGACCTGCACCCCGCAATCTGACTCAGCGCTTCGCCTCGATCAGGGTGCGCGTGGAGTGGGCCACGAACGCACCCTGATCGCGGATGCGCGCGTCGAGTCGCTCGAGGCTCTCGGCGTAGCGGTCGACCGTGAAGTCCGGAACCCACCACACGCACTTACGCAGAAGGTAGACAACGGCACCGACGTCGAAGAACTCCATCCGACAACGCGCAGTCCGCAGGTCCACGATCCGCAGCCCGGCCGACCGGGCGGCCTCGGCCTCGCGCTCAGGATCGCGCCCTTCACGAGACAACGGGCCGAGGAACCACTCGATCAGCTCGTACGCGGATCCCGGCCCGACATGCTGCGCGAAGTACGTGCCGTCGTCGGCCAGGACGCGGGCGATCTCGTGCCAGTCCGGGCTCACCGGATGCCGGCTGCTCACCAACTCGAAGCTGCCGTCGGTGAACGGCAACGGCCGCCCCTGCTCGACGGAGACGACCTCGACGCCCCTGTGCGACAGCAGGCGACGGGCACGGTCGGCGTTGGGCGCCCAGCCCTCGGTAACAACCATCCGGGCGGGCAGTCTCGGCGCCTGAGCGATGAGCTCTCCGCCGCCGGTGTCGATGTCGAGGGCGGAGCCGACCCGGTCCAGGCGCTCGGCAAGGAGGCGCGAATAGCCCCACGAGGGCCGCTGTTCGGTCGCCCGCCCGTCGAGCCAGTCGAAGCTCCATCCGGACACGTCCACCGCGGCAGCCTCGTCGACAAGCTCACTGAACGCACGCACACAGACATCGTCCCGAGACCGTCAACCGGAAATGCCCTTAGCGCGTGGTCAGCGAGGGTCCGGGATACCGAATTCGGGGTGGCAGAGGTTAGGCGCGGCCAAAGTCGGTGGGGAATTCGGCTGCCTTCGTCCTGAAAGCCCGGCCTATGGGGTCGATGCCGTGGTCCACGGGTGCGAAGAAGGCGTCGCCGGGCGACTCGCCGTTCAGGGCTTCCTCCACGAAGCTCGCGGTCTCGGTCAGCCCGAAGTAGCGCAGCGCGTTGATCGCGCGCCGGACGTGAAACGGCTCGTTGACCTCCAGAGCGAAGCCCAGGCCGCCACTCATCGCGGAGTTGTAGACGCGGAGCAACGACGCCAGGTGCTCAATGCCCGGAGGGGTGCCTTCAGGCATTTCACCGTCGGCGCCGGAATCGGTGGCCTCGTTCCAGATGTGGTCAAGCTCGTCCAACCCGCCTCCGGCGAGCACCCGCGACAGTTCCGCGATCGTGTCGCGCGCCTCCGCGGCGTCCGTGTCGTCGACCCAACCCTGCTGCCATGGACCGGCGACGAACAGCAAGGCTTCGCGCGCGATGCTCGCCAACCTCGGCGCGGGTGCGCCCAGCCGGACGTCGGGGGCGAGGTCGTTCTCGGCCAACGATTCAAGGCGCTCGGAGAACTGTCGTCCGAAGGGCAGGGTCGCCGCGACGATCGCCGCGGCGGCCACGACCTCGTCCGGGAAGAACTCCCGCCCGAGCAGATCGGGCTGGTTCCTCACGAGCAGGAACAGGCGCTCCAGCTCCGCCGCCCGCCCATCGGGAGGCTGTTCGGCGAGCTCCTCCAGGAAGTCCATGGCGCCGTCGCTGGAGAACGGGTCCGTCCCGAACGTTCCCATGTTCGCTGCCTCCCCAAGACGACGGTCGGCTAAAGCTACAAGATCCAGGACTGAGCGGGCCGACCTCCTGGCCGATGGCTTCGCGAGCGGCCAGCGTCGATGATGGTGCGAGCCGGCTGAGGGGTGGTTCGGGTGGTCTCGCGGGTAACGATGCGAAGGGCCTTCGCCGTCGGCGTGGGGATTGCGGCGGTGTCGGCAGGTTGGTTCGAGGCGACGTACTCCGATGGCCCCAGCTACTGGCGCGATTTCGCCGTCCGCATGGGGCCGTGGCTGTTGTACCTCCTGGCGATGGTCCTTTTCGCGGTCCGACAGCGACGCCTCTCGCGCACGGTCGCTTTCGATCTTGGCGAGAACGACCGGGCCTTCCGCACCCGTGTGAAACCTGAAGCCGTTTGGTATCCCGCCGCCATGACAGTGGCGCTCACCGCCGCCTTCTGGGCCCTCGGACCGTCCACTTGGGAGGCCGGAGCCGATCCGGAGTGGCAGCTCACGGTCGTCGAGGTCGTGGCCACGGTCCCTCTGGGCCTGGCGACCGTGGCGCTCCTCGGATCCCAGCTCTACACACTCTGGGCAGGGCTGCCCGCCGTCGTGCTGACGGCGCACGGAGTGCGGCTGCGGTCCCCGTTCGGCTACCAGGTGGTGCCATGGAACGCGCTGCGAGCTGATTGCCCGCCCCGGCCGGACCCCGGAGACCGCTTCCTGCACCTGGCCGTCGAGCGAGGACTCGGCGCACGCCGGAGGGGCCTCGCCCTCATCCCGCT
The DNA here is from genome assembly GCF_900107455.1 of Asanoa ishikariensis. Classification (GTDB taxonomy): domain Bacteria; phylum Actinomycetota; class Actinomycetes; order Mycobacteriales; family Micromonosporaceae; genus Asanoa; species Asanoa ishikariensis. The sequence continues at coordinate 800,265 of NZ_FNQB01000003.1, forward strand.
CCCTTGGCTCGACATCCACCCCTGGTTCCTGGCCGACGCGATCAGGCACTACGCCGCCCACCCCGAACACCGGGCCGCGATCGGGACGCCCGAAGAGCACGAGCGACTTCGCCACCTGCTCCTCGCCGGAGCGGGAGCCGCCGCAGCATAGATTGCGATCTGTTGACGGGCGTCACAGATGCATTAGAGTTAGCCGGGCCGTACGTGCCGACCCGGGAGGGACGCGGATGGTCGAGTTTCGCCTGAGTGCCGAGCATCAGCGGTTCGTCGGCTGGGCGCGGGCGACGGCGGCCGAACAGCTTGTCCCGCTGGCCCGGCACGACGGCAGAGTCAACCGGCCGCTGCTGCGAGCCATGGGCGACCTCGGGCTCCTGCGCGCCGCGTTCGGTGGCACCGGCGACCAGCCGCGCGACGCCGCCGCCCTCCAGCTATGCCTGCTGCGCGAGACGATCGCCCAGGTCAGCGCCGAGGCCGAGACCGCGTTGGCACTGCAAGGGCTGGGCAGCTACCCCATCCTGCAGTCAGGCACCGCCGAGTGCGTGGCCCGCTGGATCCCGCAGGTCGTGTCGGGCCAGGCCGTCGCGGCGTTCGCCCTCTCCGAGCCCGACGCCGGCTCCGACGCGGCGGCGCTGAAGCTGCGGGCCGAGCGCGACGGTGCCGGATGGCGGCTGACCGGCGAGAAAATGTGGATCTCGAACGCGCCGGACGCCGACGTCTACTCGGTCTTCGCCCGCACGACGCCGGACGCGCGCGGCAAGGGCGTCACCGCGTTCGCCGTGCCGGGCGATACCGACGGGCTGTCCGGCGAGCCGCTGGACATGCTGTCCCCGCACCCCATCGGACGATTGGTCTTCGACGGCGTGTACGTCGGCCCGGACGCACTGCTCGGCGAGGTGGACGGCGGTTTCGCCGTCGCCATGCGGACCCTGGACCTGTTCCGGCCCAGCGTGGGCGGGTTCGCGGTCGGCATGGCCCAGTCCGCCCTGGACGCCACGGTGGCACACGTGCGGACCCGGCAGGTGCACGGCGGCCCCCTGGCACGGCAGCAGGCGGTCGCCCACCGGATCGCCGACCTGGCCACGCAGCTCGAAGCCGCCCGGCTGCTCGTCTACGCCGCCGCGGCCGCGTACGACGCCGGAGACCAACCGCGGGACCAGCGCCGCCGGTCGGCGATGGCCAAGCTGTTCGCCACCGAGGCCGCGCAGCAGATCGTCGACGGCTGCGTGCAACTCCACGGCGCGGTCGCCCTCCGCAGCGGCCACCTTCTCGAGCAGCTCTACCGGGATGTGCGGTCCCTGCGCATCTACGAAGGCGCCTCCGAGATCCAGCGCACCATCATCGCCCGCGACCTGATCGACTTGGATGCCAGCAGATGACCGAGCCGTACCGCTTCCACGCCTCGCCCCGGCTGACCACGTCGTGGGACAACTTCCGGTTCGCGAAGGCCGACGGTGTCGCCACCGTGACGCTGGACCGCCCGGACAAGCTCAACGCGCTCACCTTCGAGAGCTACGCCGACCTGCGCGACCTGCTCGCCGAACTGCCACACCACCAGGACGTACGCGCGTTGGTCATCCGCGGTGAGGGCAAGGGGTTCTGCGGCGGCGGCGACGTCAACGAGATCATCGGCGAGCTGGTCACGATGGAGCCGCGCGACCTGATGCGGTTCACCAAGATGACCGGCGACGTGATCCGGGCGATGCGCGAGTGCCCGATCCCGATCGTCACCGCGATCCACGGCATCGCCGCGGGCGCCGGGGCCGTGGTCGCGCTGGCGTCGGACTTCCGGGTGGTCAGCACGTCCGGCCGGTTCGCGTTCCTGTTCACGAAGGTCGGGCTGTCCGGCGGCGACATGGGTGCCGCGTACCTGCTGCCGCGCGTGGTGGGCCTGGGCCGGGCGACGGAGCTGCTGATGCTCGGCGCCACGATCGACTCGGCGACCGCCGACCGGTACGGCCTGGTGTCCCGGCTCGTGTCCGACGACGAGCTCGACGCCTCGGTGGCCGACCTCGCCCGTACGCTCGCCGACGGTCCGACGCTCGCCTTCGCCCAGACCAAGTCGCTGCTCACGCGGGAGCTGGACATGCCCATGTCGGCGGCGATGGAGCTCGACGCGATGACCCAGGCGCTGCTGATGACCACGAAAGACCACGCGGAGTTCCATGCCGCCTTCACGCAACGGCGCCCTCCGCGCTGGCAGGGGCGCTGATGGACGGCCGCGTCGCGCTGGTCACCGGCGCCAGTCGCGGGATCGGTCAGGCGGTCGCCCACCGGCTGAGCGCCGAAGGTGCGCGGGTCGCCCTGGTCGCCCGCGACAAGGGAGCGCTGGACGAGGCCGCGGCCGGTTGCGCCGGGCCGGTGCTGGCCATCCCGGCCGACGTCACCGACCCCGAGCAGGTCGAGTCCGCGTACGCCACGGTCGAGCGCACCTGGGGACCGGTGGAGATGCTCGTCGCCTGCGCCGGCGCGGGGCACTCCGCCCGGCTCGACCGCACGTCCGACGCCGACTGGCAGCGGATGCTGGACCTCAACCTGACGGCACCCTTCCGGTGCATCCGGCGCTGCGTGCCGGCGATGCGCGCGGCGGGCTGGGGCCGGGTAGTCGTCATCGCGTCCTCGGCGGCTCACATCGGCGAGCCCTACATCGCCGCGTACACCGCCAGCAAGCACGGTGTTCTGGGTCTGGTCCGGTCCGCCGCCGCCGAGCTCGCCGGGACCGGCGTGACGGTCAACGCGGTCGCGCCGGGCTACGTCGACACCCCGATGACCGACGTCACCGTCGAGACGATCGCGGCGACCACCGGGCGCAGCCCGCAAGAGGCCCGGCGCCTGTTGGAGCGCAAGCAACCCATCGGCCGGCTGATCCGGCCGGACGAGGTCGCCGACGCGGTCTGGTTCTGCCTGGCCAACGGTGCGGTCACGGGCCAGGCCATCAATGTGGACGGAGGCGCGGTGCAGTGAGCCTGGAACGGGTGAACCCACCATCGTTGGCTACACCGCGCGGGTTCTCCCACGCGGTGGTCGGGCGGGGCACGGTCGTCTTCCTGGCTGGGCAGACCGCGCTGGACCCCGAGGGGCGGATCGTCGGTGCGGACGTCGTCGCACAGTTCGAGCAGGCGCTGGCCAACCTGCTGACCGCGCTGGCGGCCGCCGGCGGACGACCCGACCAACTCGCGAGCCTCACCGTGTACGCGACGGACCTGGCCGACTATCGCGCCCGCGCGTCAGAGATCGGCCGGGTCTGGCGGCGACTGGTCGGCACCGACTACCCGGCCATGGCCGGCATCGGCGTGTCCCGGCTGTGGGACGTCGAGGCGCTCGTCGAGGTGCAGGGCTTCGCGGTGGTCTAAGTCAGCCCACGCGGACGTCGGCGCGGACCGAGTCGACGAACCGGTGCGCGGCCTCGCCGAGCCGCTCGTGCAGCGCGAAGAACACGTCCGCGGCCCGGACGCCGTTCCAGTCGGCCGGGAGGGTCTCCAGCGGCAGACCCGGTTCGAGGTACGGCAGGCGGCGCCAGTCCGTCAGCGCGTTGACGTAGTCCGCGAACGCCTGCGCGTCGTCGAGTCGGCCGCCCCGGTCGTACGCCTCCGCCATGGGTTCGTACCGGCGAAGGAAGTCGTCGTTCAGCTTGCGCAGCCGGGTCAGGTCCCACCACTGCGACACGCGTGCGGCGGTGTCCGCGAAGGCGAGGTGGTCGCCGCGGAACAACTCGACGTAGACGGCCAGGCCGTCGCGCTCCAGCGTCTCCCTCGCCTCGTCGTAGAGGTGCGCCGGCGCGATCCAGACGCCGGCGGACACCGTGCCGAAGCCGAGCCAAGCGAGCCGGGACCGCAGCACGTGCCGCTGGTCGCGCTTGCTCTCCGGGACGCTGAACATGGCGAGCAGCCAGCCGTCGGCGGGTGTCGCGCGCCGCCGGGTGAAGATCCGCCGGTCCCCTTCGTGGAGGATCTCGCGGCCGTCGGCGGACAGCGCGTAGCCGGCGACGCCGTCGAGCTTGACCGCGTCGAGGAGGCCACGCCGCTTCAGGCGGAAGATCGCCGACCGGACGACCGGCTCGTCCACAGCGCACTGTCCCAGCAACCTGATGATCGAGGCGACGCTCATCCAGCCGTTGGTCTCGCGCGCGTACAGCCCGTACACCGTAACGATCAGCGCTCGGGGCTTCTGGCCGCGACCGCCCGAATCGTCCGTCTCCACCACCACGGAGAAACCATATCTGATGCGTTCTCTTGACTGCCGTCACGGAATACGAATACTTGGAGAATGACGTGGGACTATGCGACCGCGCTCAGCCCGTCCGCACACGTGGACACGTTCTGCCGCGACCATCTCCCGCCCTTCACGCAGTGGCCCGAGATGCTCCTGGACCCGGCCTACCCCGACCGGCTCAACTGCGCCGTCGAGCTGCTGGCTGCCGCTCCCGACCGCCGCTGCCTGCTCACACCTTCCGGCGAGACGTGGACCTACGGCGACCTGGACCGCAGATCCAACCGGATCGCCACGGTGTTGACCCGCGACTTCGGCCTCGTGCCCGGCAACCGCGTGCTGCTGCGCGGGCCCAACAACCTCTGGCTCGCGGCGTGCTGGTTCGCCGTGCTCAAGGCCGGTGGCGTGGTGGTCACGACAATGCCGCTGCTGCGTCCCGCGGAGCTGACCGCCGTCGCCTCGATAGCCCAGGTGGATCTCGCCCTGTGTGACGCCCGGTTCGTCGACGACCTGCGGCTGGCCGAGCTCGGCGAAGCTCCCGTCGTGACGTACGACGACCTGGCCCTTGATGGCGGTGACGAGTTCACCGCCGTCGACACCTCCGCCGACGATGTCGCGCTGCTGGCCTTCACCTCCGGCACGACCGGGCGCCCCAAGGCGACGATGCACTTCCACCGCGACGTCCTGGCGATCGCCGACACCTTCTCGCGGCACCTGGTGCGGCCGCGCCCCGACGACGTCTTCACCGGCACTCCCCCGCTGGCCTTCACCTTCGGGCTCGGTGGCTTGCTGGTCTTTCCGCTGCGGGCCGGCGCGGCGACCCTGCTGATCGAGAAGGCGACCCCGGACCAGCTCGCCGACCTGATCGAGCGGCACGCGGCGACGATCTGCTTCACCGCGCCGACGGCATACCGGGCCATCCTGCGCGCCGGCCGGTTGGAACGGCTGCGCAGCCTGCGGCGCGCCGTGTCCGCCGGCGAGCACCTGCCAGCCGCCACCTGGCAGGACTTCTTCGACGCCACGGGTGTACGGCTGATCGACGGCATCGGGTCCACCGAGCTCCTGCACGTGTTCATCTCCGCGGCCGACGACGCGATCCGGCCGGGCGCCACCGGTCTGGAGGTGCCCGGCTTCCATGCCGCCGTCCTCGATGAGGCGGGCGAGCCGGTCCCCCGCGGCACCCCGGGACGGCTGGCCGTCAAAGGTCCCACCGGATGCCGCTACCTGCGCGATCCACGGCAGACCGCGTACGTCCAGAATGGATGGAACTTCACCGGCGACACGTACGTGCAGGATGAGGACGGCTATTTCCACTACCTCGCGCGGCGGGACGACATGATCGTGTCGTCGGGCTACAACATCGCCGGTCCCGAGGTCGAGGAGGCGCTGACGGGCCATCCGGCGGTCGACGAGTGCTGTGTCGTCGCGGCTCCCGACCCACAGCGCGGGCACATCGTCAAGGCCTACGTGGTGCTGCGCAATGGCTTCGAGGGCAGCCCTTCGCTGGTCGCGGAGCTCCAGGAGTTCACGAAGCGGCAGATCGCGCCGTACAAGTACCCGCGCGCCGTCGAGTTCATCGCCAGCCTGCCTCGGACCAGCACGGGCAAGGTCCAGCGGTACGTCCTGCGGCGGCAGGCCTCCGCCACCACGGATTCGGCATGAGGATCGCGGTGGTCGGGGGTGGTCCCGGTGGCCTCTACTTCGCGGCCCTCGTCCGGCAGCTCGGCGTGGCGGACGAGGTCACCGTCTGGGAGCGCAACGCCGCCGACGACACGTTCGGGTTCGGCGTGGTGTTCTCCGACGAGACGCTCGGCGGCATCGAGCACGCCGACCCGCACATCTTCACGGAGATGGCCCGCTCGTTCGCGCGGTGGGACGACGTCGACGTCCACTTCCGCGGCCAGGTGCACACCAGCGGGGGCCACGGGTTCGCCGCCATGGGCCGTAAGCGGCTTCTGTCGGTTCTGCAGCAACGGTGCCGCGAGCTCGGCGTCGACCTCCGGTTCTCCACCGCGGCGCCGGACGTCGAGCTGTTGCGGGAGTCCTACGACCTGGTCGTGGCCAGCGACGGGGTCAACTCGACCGTGCGGACGCGCTACGCGGACGTGTTCCGGCCGTCGGTGGAGGCCAGACGGTGCCGCTACATGTGGCTCGGCACCGACAAGGTCTTCGACGCGTTCAAGTTCTACGTCAAGGAGACGCCGCACGGCGTCATGCAGTTACATGGCTACCCGTACGACGCGCGGGCGAGCACCTTCATCGTCGAGATGAACGAGCAGGTGTGGCGCCGCGCCGGTTTCGCCGACCACTCCCTACTTCCGGGCGAGTCCGACGAGAAGTCGGTGGAGGTGGTGCGCGAGCTGTTCCAGGACGTCCTGGGCGACGCCGCCCTGCACGTCAACAACTCGCGGTGGCTCACGTTCGCGACGATCCGCAACGAACGGTGGCGGCACGGCAACGTGGTCCTGCTGGGCGATGCGGCGCACACCGCGCACTTCTCCATCGGGTCGGGCACCAAGCTGGCCATGGAGGACGCCCTGGCGCTGGCGGCGTGCCTGCGCGAGCAGGTCGGGGTGTCCGCGGCTCTAATCGGTTACGAGGCGGAGCGGCGGCCCGTCGTGGTCTCGACCCAACGGGCGGCGCAGGCGAGTCTCGAGTGGTTCGAGAACCTGGGGCAGTACACCGACCAGGACCCGACGCAGTTCGCCTTCAACATCATGACGCGCAGCCGACGAGTCACCCACGAGAACCTGCGCGTACGCGACCCCGAGTTCGTGGCCCGGGTCGACGCCTGGTTCGCCGGCGACGGCGAGGTCCGGCCGCCGATGTTCCAGCCGTTCCGGCTGCGCGGAGTGGAACTGGTCAACCGCGTGGTGGTCTCGCCGATGGACATGTACTGCGCGGAAGAGGGCGTGCCCAACGACTTCCACCTGGCCCACCTCGGCGGGAAGGCCCTGGGTGGTGCGGGCCTGGTGATGACGGAGATGGTGTGCGTCTCGCCTGGCGGCCGGATCACGCCTGGTTGCACCGGTCTCTACACAGACTCACAGGCGGCGGGCTGGCGACGCATCGTCTCGTTCGTGCACGAACACTCTGCCGCCAAGATCGGGGTCCAGTTAGGACACTCGGGTCGCAAGGGATCGACGCGGCTGATGTGGGAGGGGATGGACGAGCCGCTGCCGTCGGGCAACTGGGAGGTCGTCGCGCCGTCGGCGTTGCCGTACCGGCCGGGGGTCAACCAGACGCCGCGCTCGCTCTCGGTCGACGACCTGGGCCTCATCAGGGAACAGTTCGTGGCCGCCGCCCGCCGTGCCGTGATTGCCGGCTTCGACCTGCTGGAGCTGCACTGCGCGCATGGCTATCTGCTGTCCTCGTTCATCTCGCCGCTGACGAACCACCGGACCGACAGTTATGGCGGCTCGCTGGCCAACCGGCTGCGCTTTCCGCTGGAGGTCTTCGACGCGGTGCGTGCGGTGTGGCCGGCCGACCTGCCGACCAGCGTGCGAATCTCGGCGACGGACTGGTGCCCCGACGGCATCGACGGAGACGACGCGGTCGAGATCGCACGGGCGTTCGCCCGGGCCGGTGCCGACATCGTGGACGTCTCGACGGGCCAGGTCTCCCCGGCGGAACAACCGGCCTTCGGCCGCTCCTACCAGACCCCGTTCGCGGACCGAATCCGCAACGAGACCGGCATAGCGACGATGGCGGTCGGCGTCATCTCGTCGTACGACGACGTGAACTCGATCCTGCTCGCCGGCCGCGCTGATCTCTGCCTGATCGGCCGGGCGCACCTCTACGACCCGAACTGGACCCTGCACGCCGCTGCTGAACAGGGCTACGCGGGGCCAGGGGCGGTGTGGCCGCTGCCCTGGCAGGCGGGATCACGTCGGCCACAGAGCGGCCGCAGCGACGGCCCGCGACCACGCCTCGACCTCATCCGGACGAGCGAGACAGGCACCCGCCACCGCCGCTGGCAACCCGGCCTACCGATCTGACCCACCACATCCGCCCGGCGGTGGCATCCCCCGGAGCCAACCCCCAGCTGCCCACGACGCGCCCACGCAGACATGGCACGATACGCCGCCACCGCAACCAAGACGTCGACATCGCGTCGGCTGCGGAATCTGTTCAGCCCGAGGTGTCCAGACCCAGCTCGAGTGCCGCCGAGTCGGCGTAGAACGTGGTCCGCGGCCAGGGTGGACTCTCCGCGGTGCGACTCCAGGTCAGGTGGACCACCGCCCATCCGCCACCCGAGATGCTGACGACGACGTCATCGGAGGCCTGCGATCGAGCCACGACGTCGATGTCCTGGCCGTGGAGGGGATGCCCGACGCCAACCTCGATAGCCAGTCGCGCTTTCAGGCCGCTGCGCTGCTCGACAGCGGCGGGTTCGCCGCCCCGCAGATCCCACCACGGATCTGCGAACACGGGCTGCGGATTCCCTGGCGTCATCGTGAAATCACGTGTCCACCCTAGGTGGATAGCTGAACAGCCATGAGCGGTCAGAGTTCGATCCGGCGCAGCCACCAGGGGTGGTGCTGTCGGACGAACGGGTTGTTGATCGTGCGCGCCAGGTAGCGATCGTCGAGTGGACGGAGTGCGTGCCGCAGCTCGCGTCTCGCCTTGCGCCGAAGTGCCCACGCCGCGTGCTCCAGCAGGGTTCGCACGTGGCAGTCACCGCTGCGCCAGTCCTCGGGCCAATCGTCGTGGTCCCGACCCGCGTAGCTGTCACCGTCGCGGTGAGCGGACCGTTGCTGACTGCTCAGCTCCCATCGACGGAAGGCGTATGCCACCTCTCCTGGGTGGAGTCTGTTGGCGCGCTCGAAGGAGGACAACTGGCGGTTGGCCGAAGCCGACAACCCACAAATCACCTGCGGTCGGCCGGATCGGCATCGTCGAGGCAACGTAGACCTGATCTCGCCCGGAGACCGGCGAGGCATGACCACTTCCAGGTTCTGGCGAAGAGCGTCCTGCTCCTCAGGTGATTTTACGCATCCGGGCCACGTGGACCGCCCAGAGGACGAAGGAGGCCGTGACCAGGACCAGGATTCCGAGCAGGGTGAACGACGACGGGTCTCGCAGTCCGGCGTCTTCAGGGTTGTTCGCTGGGTCGGCGACCAGGATCACGGCGGCGCCCAGGGCCGCCATCATTCCGACGATCGAGGCGAGCACGATCAGCACGATCAGGCCGGCCTTTGACCCTCGACTCGGTGGGGCAGGCGTGCGTGGCTTCGGCTGCGGGATCGCGGCCTGCTCTCGCGCCGGCATCCGTATGAGGTTGGCCCGCGGGACGCTCGTGTCGATGCGGGCGAGCTGGTCGGGTTTCAGCGGGAAGACGGTCGGCTCGACCCGCACGGAGATGCCGTCCAGGCCGATGAGCTGGCGGCCGCCGTCCGGCCATGCCAGGGCGATCGCGCATTCGGCGTACCGCACCGTCAGCGCGTGGTCGGCGTCAATCAGGCTGACGCCCTCGGCACCGACGACGAGCCTGACCGCGCCGCCCGATCGGGGCTGGTAGCGCAGCCCGTCGACGGCGGCGGTCGAAAACGTCGGGGCGGGCGTGAATCCGGCCCACTCCGCGGTGAGTCCGTGCGGCACCAGCAACAGGCCCGAGCCGGTGGCTTCCGTCGCCACCGCCTGCAGGTCGTCGATGGTGACGGCGCGTACCTCGTCGAGGATCTCGGCGGCGGTCAGGTTGGGTTGTCCGACAAGGGCGTTCATGGCGGCCGCCGGCAGTCGGGCCGCGTCGCTCTCGTCGTGGCGCAGCACCTCCTCGGCCTGCGAGCGGACGCTGTCGAGATCGGCCTGCTCGAACCGGCCGACCTGGAGTTTGGCGAGCACGTCGACGAAGGCGCCGAGCACCGCATCTTGTTTGTCCGGCAAGGCGTCCGCGTACGCGGTGATGGTGGCGAACTCGTCGCCGCGCGGGTCGTAGGACGTGTTGGCCGTGTAGGAGTAACCGCCCTCCTGGCGCAGGCTGCGGTACATTTCCCGCTCCAGCACCGCGGAGAACACCGACGCGGCCGAACGACGGCGTACGACCGCGTCGAAGACGACGCCGTTGACGTGCTCGGTGAAGTACGCGGGCGTGGTGGGCAGCGTCGACGACGGCTGCGGCACGGGCCGGCGGGTTCCCTCGGGCAGGTTCAGTCGCAGCCCGGCGGGCACCTGATCGGCCGTCAGCCATAGCACGGCGTTCTGTCGGGTGAACCAGGTGGCGGCCCATTCGCGCACGTCGTCGGCGGTCAGCCGGGGCAGGCCCAGCTCCTCGTAGCTGACCAGGCCGTGGCCCTGCGCGCCGTACCGCCACAATGGCATCGACTCAATGGCACCCACCTTGCGGCTGGCCGCCTCCGTACGCAGGATGCCCTTCTCGGTTTCCAATCGGGCCAGCGGCAGGTCGGCGAGCGCGTCGCACACCGCGATCAGGTGCTTGACGACGTCGTCCTCGGATCCTTGCAGGTGGAAATTGGTGACCACCGATCCCGTCGACCCGTTGTAGTGGTAGTCGCCCAACCCGACATTGTGCAGCGCCAGGTGCTCCAGCAGGTGGGTGATGCCGGCGGTGGCAAGGGTTTCGTCGGCCCGCCCGACCCGGAAGGTCAGGCCGGCCACGACCGGGCCACCCTTCGGCGCCAGCAGGGTCTGCACCCCGTCGACCTCTGTCTCCCGGATCACGGGCGAGACCCCTTCTTGAACGCGAGCTCGCGGAGCGACACGAACTCGTCCACGTAGTCCTCACCGAGGTATTCCCACGGCCTCTGGTCGGCGAGGTTCCCGCCGGTCACCAGCGCGTCGTAGTGTTTGGCCGCGGCGGAAAAGTTGTCCGCCATGCTGAACGCCATCGCGAAGGCGCTGTGCGCGCCCACCCAGTCCGGCGCCGGCTCGAAGGCGGGGTTGAGCACCGAGTGCTCGGCCGCCCAGTGCAACTCCTGCTGAACCTGGGCGCGCTTCATGTACGCCACTCCGGCGCGGGAGCTCTCGTCGCGGATCACAAGCAGCAGATGCTCGACGTGCGCGAGCGCGACCACGGCACCGTTGACGGAGCCGGGCGCAGATGCCTTCGTGCACTCGACGGCGAAGGCGTGCATGGCCTCGAACGAGCCGCCCCACTTAGGACACAGCTGCTGAACCATGGCCTGCTGCGCCGGGAAGAAGTGCGGGACGATCTTCCCGTAGCGCCTGCGCGCCTCGGTCTGTCCAAGGCTGAGCCCCCGCGCGGTGTGCAGCCGCTCGGTCCACGCGCTGGTGTAGCCGGGATGCCGGGCGGTCACCTGGATCAGAATCTGCTCGGCCCGGTGCAGATGCTCGTGGAAACCCTGCCACTGCTCCTGGCTGACGTGCTGACCCCAGGCCCCGGTGCGGATCTCCCATCCGTCGTCGACCAACCGCCACGCCAACAGGGTCCCGGCAAGCGCCGACGTCGGATCCGCCGAGGCAGCCTCCTCGACGACGGCGCGATCGAGCAGCCGACCGACGAGGCTGATCGCCTTCTGATGCAGGGCCGGATCGGTGAGCTCACGGAATCCGTCCTCGACCCCTTGCCAGTCCCCCGCCTTCGCGGCATCGCACACGCCACGAATCTCGGGAAAAGCAGCAAGACGATCGAAATTCGGCGCGGGTACGGCGGTGGGAGGCGCTGACACATCGGGGAGCGTACGTCAACCGAACCGCTTTCATGTTGCCCTGAGTCAGTGGGTGTAGCGGGCGAGGAGGTCCTGGCGCCACCGTTCGGTCTCGGCGAGCTGGTTGAAGGTGAAGATGTGCAGTCCTGTGAGGCTCACGTCCTGCGATCGCAGCGCCCGCACGACGTTGCGTAGCAGGGCGTCCGGCGTGTAGCCGCCCGGCACCGCCAGCCGGGCGAACCACGACGGGTGGCGGGTGACGAACCGGGTCGACTCGCCCACGCCGATCTTCGTCGCTACGGAAAGGAGTTTCGCCCGGTCGATCGGGCCGGCGAGCCCGAGGTACAACGGCAGCGACACCTGGCGGCGGCGCACTCTGGCCACCCAGCGCGCGATGACGCGTGGGTCGAAGCAGAGGTTGCTGACGATGTACGTCGCGTGCCGGCGCTTGTCCCACATCGACTGGATGGTGATGTCGTCCTCGATCGACGGGTGGCTCTCCGGATAGCCGGTGATGCCGACGCGGGGAAAGGGGTTGCCCAGTGAGCTGAGCGCGGTGAGCACGGGAAGCGCGGCGTCGTACGGGCCGAGCGGCGGGTCGGCGTCGCCGGCCGGCACGAACACATCCGATACGCCCGCGCCGACCAGCCGCTCGACGATCCCCGCGAGCTGTGGCTCGCCGGTGATCAGGCGGGCGGCCACGTGTGGGACGACCGGATAGCCGGCGGCCGCGAGTCGCTCCGCCACGTCCAGTGTCGGTTCGAGGCCCTTGGTTGGCGAGGCGGTCACGGTCACCGTGACGTCGGACGGCACGGTGTCCCGGACCCGGCTCTCGACCGTCGCCGTCGGGATCACCTCGTAGCGGACGGCCGACAGCAGGCGCGTCAGCGTCTCGTGGTCATCGCGCATGGTCACGATGCCGGTAGAAATCGGCCGTGGACGGGGGTTCCGGTGTCGCGCCGAGAATCAGGTCGGCGCTCTTCTCGGCCAGCATCATCACCGGGGCGTAGATGTTGCCGTTCGTGACGTACCGCATGGCCGAGGCGTCGACCACCCGCAGCCCGGCCAGGCCGTGCACGCGCATGCTGTCCGGGTCGACGACCGAGTCGGCGTCCGTGCCCATCCGGCACGTGCACGACGGGTGCAGTGCCGTCTCGGCCTCGCGACTCACCCAGTCCAGGATCTGCTCGTCGGTCTCGACCGCGGCCCCGGGCGAGATCTCGCCGCCGTCGAACGGCGCGAACGCCGGCTGACCGAGGATGTTCCGGGTGACCCTGATGGCCTCGACCCACTCGCGCCGGTCCTGTGCGGTCGACAGGTAGTTGAACCGCAGCCGCGGGTGCACGCGCGGGTCCACGCTGGCGATTTTGACCGTTCCGCGGGCGTCGGAGTACATGGGGCCGATGTGGACCTGGTAGCCGTGGCCACCGACGGGCGCCGAGCCGTCGTACCGCACAGCGATCGGCAGGAAGTGGAACATCAGGTTCGGGTACGCCACGTCCTCGTTGCCGCGGACGAAGCCGCCGCCCTCGAAATGGTTGGTGGCGCCCGGTCCCGTGCGGCCGAGCAGCCACTTCAGGCCGACCTCGGGCCGGTGCCGCCACCGCAGGTACGGCTGCACCGACACCGGCTGGGTGCACGCGTGCTGCACGTACACCTCGAGATGGTCCTGGAGGTTCTCGCCGACGCCCGGCAGGTCCGCGACCACGTCGATGCCGAGGGCGGTCAGGTCGTCGGCCCGGCCGACGCCGGAGAGCTGGAGCAGTTGGGGTGAGTTGATCGCGCCGCCGCAGAGGATGACCTCGCCCGCGCGGACCTGGCGGACCGGTCCGGAGCCGCGCCGGTACTCGACGCCGACCGCCCGGGTGCCCTCGAAGAGCACGCGGGTGACGAGCACGCGGGTACGCACCTCGAGGTTGCGACGACGCATCGCCGGGCGCAGGTAGGCGCCGGCCGCCGACAGTCGCCGCCCCCGGTGGATGTTGCGGTCGAACGGTGCGAAGCCCTCCTGCCGGTAGCCGTTGACGTCGTCGGTCAGTGGATGGCCGGCCTGCTGGACCGCCTCGAAGAAGGCCTGGAAGAGCGGGCCGGTCGCCGGGCCGCGCTCGAGCAGGAGCGGTCCGCCACGGCCACGGAACGCGTCGTCCGGGTCGGCGGCCAGGCAGTTCTCCATGCGCTGGAAGTACGGCAGGCAGTGCGCGTAGTCCCACGCCTTCATTCCCGGGTCGGCCGCCCAGCGCTCGTAGTCGAGCGGGTTCCCGCGCTGGAAGATCATTCCGTTGATGCTGCTGGAACCGCCGAGCACCTTTCCCCGTGCGTGGTAAATGCGCCGGTCCCGCAGGTTCGGCTCGGGCTCCGACGAGTAACCCCAGTCGTAGAAACGGTTCCCGATGGGGAACGTCAGGGCGGCCGGCATGTGGATGTAGACGTCCCACGGGTAGTCCGGCCGCCCCGCCTCCAGCACCAGGACCCGGTTGGCCGGGTCCGCCGACAGCCGGTTGGCCAGCACGCTGCCCGCGGATCCGCCGCCCACGATGACAAAGTCCACGTCGCTCATTGGTCCACGGGCTCCCCTCTGATGTATTCGACCGCCGCGTCCAACAGCCACCGGGCCAGGTAGTCGGCGAACGACGCGCCGACGAAGACCCGATAGGTCGTGGAGGCGGTCTGGTGCAGGATCACCTGGGCCTTGGCCAGGTTCGTCCGCGCGCACGAGCCCGGGCCGAAGACGCGCGGATGCAGGTCGAGGGCGCACCCGTGCGCCAGCACCTCACGCGCGTGCGGCCCGCTCAGCTCCACGACGGTGCGGCCCGCGGAGACGTCCACCGCGGAGACGCCAGGGAGGTCGTCGGCCATCGCCTCGGCCAGGGCTGAGCCGGGCTCGTCGACGAGCAGGTACCAGCCGGGACCGCACCACAGCGCGTAGCGCGGTCCGGTGCCGGCCGCGTGCCCGGCGGTGGGCCAGGAGGCGGCCAACAGCGGGCCGGGGAACAGGGCTGCGCCGAGCCGCGCCATCGCCGGCTCAGCGGGATCGCCACGAACCTCGAAGGAGCTCAGGTACGGGAGCTCGCGCATGATGCCGGTGGCAGCCAGCGGTTCGGCCAGGTGCGCCAGCGGGCTTCTACGCGGGTCAGCCATCGCGGCGTGCTCCCTCCGGGTCGTAGAAGACCGGCTCGGTCACCACGACCGGCTGCGCTCGGCCGGCGTCGACGGCGTACAACGTCTCGCCGCGGAGGGTCAGGCCTCCGGCTACCAGTGCGAGCGCGAACGACCGCCCGAGCGCCGCGCTTCGGTAGCTGGACGTGACGTGGCCGAGCATCGGGACCGGTGTCGGGGCGTCCGCGTCGACGACTAGCTGAGCACCCTCGGCGAGGACCACCGACGGGTCCGCCGGGAGCAGGCCGACGAGCCGCTTGCGGTCCGCCCGGGCGGTGTCCGCACGTGCCAACGAACGCGAACCGATGAAGTGCTTGGCGGTCGACACCGCCCAGCCGAGTCCCGCGTCGTGCGGCGTGACCGTGCCGTCGGTGTCCTGGCCGGCGACGATGAAGCCCTTCTCGGCCCGCAGTACGTGCATGGTCTCGGTGCCGTAGGGCGTGATCCCCTGGGCCAGCAGGGCATCCCACAGCGCCAGCCCGTGCCACGCCGGCACGTTGATCTCGTAGCTCAGCTCGCCGGTGAAGCTGATCCGGAACACCCGCGCCGGGATACCGGCCACCGTGGCGTCGCGGACCGACAGGAACGGGAACGCCGGTGCCGAGACGTCCAGGGAAGGTGCGAGCCGGCGCAGCACCTCCCGCGAGCCGGGGCCGACGACCGCGACCGCCGCCCACTGGTCCGTGACGGACGTCGCGGAGACCCGAAGAGAGGGCCATTCCGTCTGGAGCCACTCCTCCAGCCAGTCCAGCACCGCCGCGGCGTTCCCAGTCGTCGTGGTCAGGTGCCAGCGATCAGGCGCGATGCGGGCGGTGACCCCGTCGTCGAAGACCATCCCGTCGGCGAGACACATCACGCCGTAGCGGCACTGCCCGACCTTCAGCGTCGAGAACCTGTTGGTGTAAATGCGGTCGAGGAACTCCCCGACGTCCGGGCCGCTAAGTGAGATCTTGCCCAGCGTGGACACGTCCATCATCGCCACGCCTTCCCGGGCCGCGCGACACTCACGCTCGACGGCGCGGTCCAGGTCCTCGCCGGGCCTCGGGTAGTACCAGGGCCGCTTCCACTGCCCGACGTTCTCGAAGACCGCATCGGCGGCCTCGTGCCGTTCGTGCATCGGCGTCCGGCGCTCCGGGTCCAGCAGCCGGCCGCGGTCCCGACCGGCGAGCAGACCAAACGAGATCGGCGTGTACGGAGGCCGGTAGGTCGTCGTGCCGACCGCACCGACGGGAAGGCCCAGGAGCCCGGCCAGGACGCCGACCGTCGTGACACCGGTGGTACGCCCCTGGTCCGCCGCCGTTCCCGCCGTGGTGTACCGCTTGACGTGTTCGCTGGAGGTCATCCCGGCGCCGACCGCGCGCCGCACGTCGTGCAGCGTCGCGTCGCGCTGCAGGTCGACGAAGACGGTGTCGGGTCGCAGGTCGCTGGTGAGCCAGCAGGCCGCCGGCGCCCCGGCATCGGCCACCGAGTCGGTGGCGGGTGGCAACGGCTCCTCGCCACCGCCGCCATGGGTGCCCGCGCCCGCCTGCCAGCCCGCCTCCGCACCCTCGGCGAGCGCGTCGGCCAGGCCGAACGTGCCCGCCGCCGCACCGACACACGAGACCGCCGGCACGGGGTCGCCGGGCACGAACGCGGCGTGGTCGGCCGACCAGAGGGGCCGCCCGCCGGCCTGGCTGTACAGGTGGACAGCCGGGTTCCAGCCGCCAGAGGTGGCGACCAGGTCGCAGGGCACCCGACGGGGTGAACCGTCGACGGGCGCCACCCACGCGGCTTCCAGCACGCCGTCCGCGTCAGCGTCCGTGCCCACCACGCCGTGGCCAGCGCTCACGGCGACGCCCCGGTCCCGCAGCGCCCGGTGCACCTGGCCCTCCGGGAGCCGGCGCACGTCGAGCACCGCGGCCAACTCGACGCCCGCGTCGAACAGGTCGACCGCCGCCCACAACGCGCCGTCGTGCGCCCCGGCCACGACGGCACGTCGCCCCGGCAAGACGCCGTAGCGCCAGGCATACCCGGCCGCCGCCGCGGCGAGCATGATGCCGGGCCGGTCGTTGTCCGGGAACAGGATCGGCCGTTCGTGGGCGCCGGTGGCCAGCACCACCCGCGCGGCGCGGATGTGCCACAGCCGTTGCCGGGCCACGTGTGCCGGCGCGTCCGCCCCGAGATGGTCGGTCCGCCGCTGCACCGCCACCAGGAAGTTGCCGTCGTAGAAGCCGGTGACGGTCGTGCGGGTGAGCACCCGGACCTCCGGCAGGCCGGTCAACCGGGCGTGCACGTCGCGGACCCAGTCCATCGCCGGGCGCCCGTCGAGGTGGGCGCGGCCGGCCAGCAGCTCGCCACCGGGCTCCGGCCGCTCGTCGGCCAGGATCACCCGGGCGCCGGTGACCGCCGCGGCGTGCGCCGCCGCCAGACCGGCGGGGCCAGCGCCGACGACGAGCACGTCGCAGTGCGCCCACGTCTTGTCGTACCGGCTGTGGTCAGGCTCGTCGCTCAGCTCTCCTCTGCCGGCCAGCGACCGGGCGACCAGACCGTCGTACACCTCGAGCGTGGTGGCCCGGACCATCGGCTCCCCCGGCCCGGAGTCGACCTGGACGAACGCGTTGGGCTCCTCGGCGCCGATGCCGTACGTGCCGCGCGGTCGACCGGTGTACGGCCCACGCGCGACGACCCGGACCCCGTGCGCGAGCAGCGCCGAACTGAGGGTGTCGCCGGGATGTGCCTCGAAAGCCCGGCCGTCGAAGTGGAAGTTGAGCGTCCGGCTCCGATCGATCCGGCCACCGGCGGCGCGGCGGAACGCCTGGCTCACGGCGTCACCCCCGGCGCGAACTCGTACGTCACGGTGTGCCGGACGACGTCGAACCACCGCCGGCAGCCCGCCGAATGGAACCAGCGCTCGGCGAACCAACCCTTGGGGTTGTCGCGCAGGAACAGGTAGGAGGCCCACTCGGCGTCGGACAGGGCGGCCGGGTCGGATGGGTAGGCCACGTGCGCCTGCCCGCCGTACTTGAACTCGGTCTCGTCGCGCGGCCCGCACCACGGGCACGGCACACTCAGCATCGCGGCAACCCCCTCAGTGCGCGACCGCGGCCGCGCCGTGCTCGTCGACGAGCGCGCCGGTCGTGAAGCGGTCCAGGGCGAACGGCGCGGCGAGCGGGTGCGGGCGGCCGTGGGCGATGGTGTCCGCGTACACCCAGCCCGCGCCGGGGGTGGCCTTGAAGCCGCCGGTCCCCCAGCCGCAGTTGACGAACACGTTCTCGACCGGTGTCAGGCCCAGCACCGGCGACGCGTCCGGGGAGACGTCGACGATCCCGGCCCAGGTACGCAGCACGTGCGCCCGCGCGAAGATGGGGAACAGTTCGACGGCGGCGGCCATCTGGCTCTCGATGACGTGGAATGAGCCACGCTGCCCGTAGCCGTTGTACGCGTCGACGCCGGCACCCATCACCAGCTCGCCCTTGTGCGCCTGGCTCACGTAGACGTGGATGGCGTTGGACATGACGACCGTGTCCAGCACCTGCTCCAGCAACTCGGACACCAGCGCCTGGAGCGGATGGCTGGCCAGCGGCAACCGGAACCCGAGCTCCGATGCCAGCACCGACGTGTGGCCGGCCGCGCACAGGGCGACCCGGTCGGCCTCGATGGTGCCGCGGCTCGTGACGACACCGCGGACGCGGTCCCCATCACGGAGGAAACCGGTGACCTCACAGTTCTGGATCAGGTGCACCCCGAGGCGATGCGCGGCGCGCGCGTAGGCCCACGCGACGTAGTCATGCTTCGCGATCCCGGCGCGCGGCTGGAAAGTGGCGCCCATGACGGGGTACCGCAGCTCCTGCGACGTGTTGATGATCGGCACGAGCTTCTTCACCTCGGCCGGGGTCAGCCACTCGGCGTCCACACCGTTGAGGCGGTTCGCGTTCACCCGGCGGATGCCCTCCCGCACGTCGGGCAGGCTGTGCGCGAGGTTGAGCACGCCGCGCTGGCTGAACAGGATGTCGTAGTCGAGCTCGTCGGACAGGCCCTCCCACAGCTTGAGCGAGTGCTCGTAGATGGCCGCGCTCGCGTCCCACAGGTAGTTGGACCGGATGATGGTCGTGTTGCGGGCCATGTTGCCGCCGGCCAGCCACCCGCGTTCGAGCACGGCCACGTTGGTGATCCCGTGGTTGCGGGCCAGGTAGTAGGCGGTGGCCAGGCCGTGCCCGCCGGCACCGATGACGACGACGTCGTACCCGCGCTCGGGTTCGGGGTCGGCCCAGAGGAAGTCCGTCACCCGCGTAGCCGTTCCATGCGCGGGTCGAACAACGGCTCGGCCGCGACGGTGGCCGGCACCAGCCGGTCAAAATAGCCTATGTGGACGGTCCGGCCCGGTGTCGCCAGGTCCGCCGGCAGCCAGGCGTAAGCGATCCCGGTGCCGACGGTGTATCCGTAGGCCGCGCTCGTGACGTGCCCGACGCACGAACCGCCGGCGTAAACGGGTTCCTTGCCCATGACGACCTCCGGGAGAGTCAGGCAGGTCAGCCGGCGCACCGGGTCGGACCGCCCGAGCAGCGCCGACCGGCCGAGGAAGTCGCCTTTGTCGAGCTTCACCGCGAAACCCAGACCTGCCTCGTACGGGTCGTGCTCGTACGTCATGTCGGTGCCGAACAACCGGTATCCCTTCTCCAGCCGCAGACTGGCGAACGCGCCACGCCCCCCGGCGACGACGCCGAGCGGCTGCCCCGCCGACCACAGCGTGTCCCAGAGCTTGAGGCCGAGCTCGGCGGTGGTGTAGAGCTCGTACCCGAGTTCCCCTACATAGGACAGTCGCAGGGCGGTGACGGGGACGACACCGATGTACGACCGCCGGGCCCGGAAGTACCGGAAGCCCTCGTTGGAGAAGTCGTCGGCGGTCAGCGACTGGACCAGGTCCCGAGCCCGCGGCCCCCAGACGCCGATGCAGCAGGTGCCCGCGGTCGTGTCCCGGACGGCGACCGAGCCGTCGGCGGGCAGGTGCCGGACGAACCAGTCCACGTCCAGCGGGCCGTTGATGCCGACCTGGAACTCGTGGGGTCCGAGCCGGGCCACCGTGATGTCGCTGCGGATCCCACCGTCCACGTCGAGCAGCAGACAGTAGGTGACCGTGCCGACCGACCGGTCGACGTTCCCGGTCGTGAGCCACTGCAGGTACGCGGCGGCGCCTGGACCGGTGACCTCGACCCGCTTGAGCGGGGTCATGTCGTAGAGCGCCACCGACTCGCGTGTCGCGAGAGCCTCGGCACCCACGATCGGCGACCAGTAGCGCGCCGCCCAGTCGTTCGGCAAAGGGATGTCGCGGCCGGCCAGGAGCGCTTCGTTGCGGCCGTACCACTGCGGCCGCTCCCACCCCGCGAACTCGAGAAACTCCGCGTCGAGCTGCCGGGGATAGAACGGCGTGGTCCGCATCGGTCGGGGCTCGGCCATCGGCTGCGACGGGTGGATGACGTCGTACACCTCGATGTAGTTCTGGCAGTCCCGGGCGAGCACGTAGTCGGGCGCGAGCTGGTGCGGCTCGAACCGGTTGAGGTCGCACTCGTGCAGGTCGAACGAGGAGCTGTGGTCCCGGACGAGCCATTCGGCGACCGCCCGGGCCACTCCGGCCGAGTGGGTGACCCAGACCGCCTCCGCGAACCAGAGGCCGTCCACCGCGGCGGACGGCCCCAGCAGCGGCATGTTGTCGGTGGTGAACGAGAACAGCCCGTTCATGCCCTCTTCGATCTTGGCCTCGCGGAGCACCGGCAGCAGGTCCTGCGCGGCGGTCCAGCCCGGCTCGAAGTCGTCCGGGGTGAACGGCAGCACCGAGGGCGTCGGCCCAGGTGCGATGTCGTCGACCGAGACCGGCATCGGGCGGTGGCCGTAGTAGCCGACGCCGATGCGGTCGAACCGCTCGCGCAGGTAGAGGTCGGCGTCCTGGTGGCGCAGGATCGGCCGGACCGCCTCCGCCCGGGGGCGGGCGAGCGCCCGCAGCGGGCCGGTCCAGCCGAACTGATGGGCCAGCGGCGTCAGGGGCAGGTTGACCCCGACCATCCGCGCTATCCGCTGCCCCCAGATCCCGGCGCAGCACACGACGACGTCGGCGGGCAGCTCGCCGCGAGAGGTGACGACGCCGCGAACCCGGTCGCCCACCGCCCGGATGTCCAGCACCTCGTGACCGTCCAGCACCCGGACGCCGCGCTCCTGAGCGAGGGAGAGCTGTGCCGAGACCGCCTGGACCGAGTTCGCCAACCCGTCGCCCGGCACGTGCAGACCGCCGAGGACGGTGTCCAGCAGGGAGTGGTGGCGCACGCACTCGGCGGGATCGAGCACCCGCCCGGTGCCGCCCCACGCGGTCAACCAGCCGTGGCGCCGGTGCAGGTCGGCCAGCCGCGCCTCGCTCGTCGCGACCTCCAGGCTGCCCACCGTCGAGAAGCAGCCCAGCCGGGTCAGCTTGTCGATGGTGTACTGGGCGAACCTCGTCATCACCTTCGCCGAGTTGGTCTGGAATACCAGCCCGGGAGCGTGCGAGCTCGACCCACCCGGGCGCGGCAGACCGCCCTGCTCGACCACCGTCACGTCGGTCCAGCCCAGCGCCGACAGCTCGTCGGCGAGCGCGGCCCCGACCACGCCGGCACCGATGATGACGACCCGCGGCGCTGTCATGGACCCTCCCTCAGTTCTTGATCCAGGCCTGCCAGACGTCGGGGTTGGCCTCGACCCACTTCTTCGCGGCGTCGTCGTCGGAGAGCTTGTTGACGGCGATGTCCAGGGCCACGGCGTTCTGGTGCTCGTTCGTCCACTGGAAGTTCTTGATCAGCGCGGCGGCCGGGCTGCCCGAGTCCGCGAACTTCTTGCTCACGATCTTGTCGAGGTCGTACGGGGCGTAGTCGCAGGCGACCTTCGCCGGATCCGCGTCACAGCCTTCCGTGTACGCGGGCAGGTTGACGTGGACGAGCTTGACCTCGCTCAGGAACCACTGCGGCTCGTAGAAGTAGCCGATCATCCACTGCTTCTGCTGCTCGGCGGTCCGGAACGCCTGGATCAGCGCGGCCTCGCTGCCGGCGTACACCACTTTGAAGTCGAGCTTGAGGTTCTTGACCAGTGCCTCGTCGTTGGTGACGAACGACGGGTCGCCGAGGAGCAACTGGCCCTTCCCGCCGGACTCGGAGGTCTTGAACTTGTCCGCGTACTTGTTCAGGTTGTTCCAGTCGGTGATGTCCGGGTGCTCCTGCGCCAGCCACGGCGGCACGTACCAGCCGATGATGCCCTTGTTGCCGGTCAGTCCGTACTCGACGGCCACTTTCTGCTCGTCGATGTAGGTCTTCTTGAGGTCGGGGTGGCCCCAGTTCTCCAGGACCACGTCGACCGCGCCGGTGCCGAAGCCCTGCCAGGACACCTCTTCGGTGAGGTTCTTCTTGGTGACCGTGCAACCCAGTTCCTTGGTCGCGATGTACGCGATGACGGCCGCGTCGGCCTGGTAGCCGACCCACGGGTTGACCGCGATGTTCACCGTGCCGCAGGCCGCCTTGCTCGGCGACGTCGACCCGGAGTTCTCGATCTTCGAACCGCACGCGGTCAGCGCGAGGGCGCCCACCGCCAGCACTGCCACGAACCTGCCTATGCCAACTCTGCTCACGAATCCGTCCCCTTCTCAGCCTCGATTTCCCACGTCGGCGCCGAAGCGCCGGGCGGCTGCCTGGGTGGTGCGGTCGAGCAGGACGCCCAGCAGCACGACCGCGACGCCGGCCGCGAGGCCCTTGCCGTAGAGATCGGACTGTGAGAACCCGGCGACGACGAGATAACCGAGAGCGCCGGCCCCGACCAGGCCGCCGACCACCACCATCGACAGGACGTAGATCAGGCCCTGGTTGGCGGCGAGGGTCAGCGACTGACGGGCCAGCGGAAGCTGGACCTTGGTGATGACCTGCCAGGAGCTGGAGCCGGACGCGGTGGCCGCCTCCACGACGGTGGCCGGCACACCCCGCACGCCGTCCGCGACGAGCTTGATGGCCACGGGCGCCGCGAACACGACCGCCGCGACGATGGCGGTGAACCGGCTGGCGCCGAACAGGCCGAGGAACGGCACCAGGTAGACGAACGCCGGCATGACCTGGGCGGCGTCGAGGGTCGGGCGGATCAGCCCGTCGGCCCGGTCGCTGCGCCCCATCCAGACACCGACGACGACGCCCAAGGCCATCACGATGACGGTGGCGACCAGGGTGGCGGCCAGCGTGACCATGGCCTCCTGCCACAGGCCGGTGGCGACCAGCAGGCCCAGGCAGACCGCGACGGTCGGCACGATCCGGGCGCCGGCGACGATCCACGCGAGGGCGAGCACGACCGTCGACACGAGGTACCAGGGCGACTCCGCGATCAGGGACTGCAGCGGGTTCAGGAGCCCGTAGCTGATCGCGTTGCGGATGGCGTCGGTGACGGCACCGAGGTGGACCTGCACCCAGTCGCTGGCCTGGGTCACCCCGCTCGCGACCTGACCGCCGACGACGCCGCCGCTGTCCGGACCGGGAAAGAAGGCCGCCCAGACGTAGGTGTACGACAGGTACAGCGAGACCGCGGCGCCGACTCCCAGCCCGGCGAGGGTTACGCGGCGGCGGCCGCGGGCCTTCGGGCCGAGGCGGTACTGGGTCTCCACCCGGTCCCGGGCGGCGGTGGTGACCCGGTCGAGGACGATCGCCATGATGACGATGGCCAGCCCGGCGCTGAACGCGGTGCCGACGTCGAGGGTCTGCAGGGCGCGCAGGACGACCTGGCCGAGGCCGGGCGCGTCGATCAGCGCGGCGATGGTGACCATCGACAGCGCGCACATGACGGTCTGGTTGACGCCCAGCACGATCGTGCGCTTGGCCAACGGCACCCGGACCGTCCGCAGGAGCTGCCACTTCGTCGCGCCGAGCGAGGTGCCGGCCTCCACCGAGGAGAGGGCCACGGTCCGGATGCCGTGGGCCGTGATGCGGATGACCGGCGGCATCGCGTAGATGAGGGTCGCGATGACGCCGGAGGCCGGGCCGATCAGGAAGAACAGGGTCAACGGCGCGAGGTAGACGAACGTCGGCATCGTCTGCATGAAGTCCAGGACCGGCGTGAGCACCCGGTGCAACCGATCGGACAGGCCGGCCCAGATCCCGAGCGGGATCCCGATGAGCAGGCAGATGAGCACCGCGGCCAGCGTCAGGGCCAGCGTGTCCATGCTCTGCTGCCAGTAGCCGAGCAGGCCGAACGAGGTGAACCCGGCCGCGGTCAGGACCGCGACCCGCAGGTTGCCGACGGCGTACGCGCACAGGGTGGCCACCGCGACGACGCCCAGCCAGCCGATCAGCGGCACCGGTCGGCCGTACGCGGGCTGGCTGATCAGGGACTGGAGGAACACGGTCAGCGCGTCGACGGCCTGGCGGATCACGTCGAAGAACGCGGTGAAGACCGGGCTGCTCCCCCGGGAGCTGTTGATGGCGTCGCGCAGGTCGTTGACCCGCTCGTGCAGCGGCGTGAGCTCCGACGTGGACAGTTCGAGCGTGTCCCGGCCGCGCAGCGGGATCCACAGCAGCACCCAGACCGCGACCACGGCACCGACCAGGGCGCCCCGGGGCAGCCGCGCGGCACGGCGGCGGACCGCCCCCGCGCTCAGCGTCGTCATGGCTCCTCCGCCACGATCACGCGCAGGATCGCCTCGTCGTCCACCATGCCGACCAGCACGCCGTCGTGGACGACCTTGACCGGCGCGGCTGACGACAGCACGGCCCGGACGGCGTCGCGCACCACGACGTCGGCGCCGAGCTCCGGACCGTCGAGCGGGTCGTCGTCGCGGACCGGACGCATCACCCAGCGGATGGTCAGCACGTGCGACTTGGGCACGTCGGCGACGAAGTCCCGCACGTAGTCGTCGGCGGGAGCGCCGACCACCTCGTCCGGCCGTCCGATCTGGACGGCCGCGCCGTCGCGCATGATCAGGATGCGGTCGCCGAGGCGCAGGGCCTCGTGCAGGTCGTGGGTAATGAAGATCATTGTCTTGCCGACCTCGTGGTGCAGCCGCAGGACCTCGTTCTGCATGTCCCGGCGGATCAGCGGGTCGAGCGCGGAGAACGGCTCGTCGAAGAACAGGATCTGCGGGTCGACGGCGAGGGCCCGGCCCAGACCCACCCGCTGTTGCATGCCGCCGGAGAGCTGGTCGGGGAAGTGGTCCGCGTAGCCGCTCAGCCCGACCAGGTCGAGGACCTCGCCGGCGCGCCGGTACCGCTCGGTCTTGGCAACGCCGCGGATCTCCAGCCCGTACGCGACGTTGTCCAGGACCCTCCGGTGCGGCAGCAGCCCGAAGTGCTGGAACACCATGGCGAACCGGTGCCGGCGCAGGTCGCGCAGCCGGCGCGGGTCGGCGCCCCGGATGTCCTCGCCCTCGATGAGCACGGACCCGGAGGTCGGCTCGACCAGGCGGGTCAGGCAGCGCACGAGGGTCGACTTGCCGGAGCCGGACAGACCCATCACCACGAACACCTCGGTGGGCGCCACCGTGAACGAGATGTCGCGGACGGCCGCGACGCACGCGGTTTGGGCCAGCAGCTCGGCACGCGGTAGCTCCGCGAGCGGGGTGCCGACGATCCGGTCCGCCCGCGGCCCGAACACCTTCCAGAGCTGCGACACGGCCAGCGCCGGCTCGGTGGCAGCCTGCACCCGTTCGTCTGCGATCAAGGGCTCTGGCATGGGTGCCTCGATCTCTGCCGCAGTCCGGTGTGCACGGTCCTGTGATCTGCGCGACAGTATCCGCACGGGCCGCGAAGCCCGTCAACCCCGGATTCAGTCGCCGAGTTCCTTGCGCCGCCGCACGACGTACTCGTCGAGCTCCGCGCGGATCGCCTCGTCCAGCGGGGGTTGCTCGTAGTCTTCGAGCTGCTTGCGGGCAATCTCCCCCGCCCGGGCCGCCGCGTCCTGGCCGCCGTTGCGCAGCCACCGCTCGTAGTTCGCCGACGACGAGACCAACGGGCGGTAGAAGCACGTGCGGAACCGTTCCATCGTGTGTGCCGCACCGAGGAAGTGGCCGCCGTGCCCGACCTCGGCGTGCGCGTCGAACGCCAGCGCGGCCTCGTCGATCTCCAACGGCGTGAACTCCGCCTGGAGCATGCGCAGGATCTCGATGTCGATCACGAACTTCTCGTAGCTGGCCACCAGCCCGCCCTCGAGCCAGCCGGCCGCGTGCATGACCCAGTTCGTGCCGGCCAAGAACGTCGGCAACATCGTCATCATCGCCTCGTACGCCGACTGCGCGTCGGCGGTCTGGCTGGAGGTCAGGCCGCCGCCGGTGCGGAACGGGAGGCCGAAGCGGCGCGCGATCTGTCCTGTGCAGAGCAGGCCGATCGCCGACTCCGGCGTGCCGAAGCAGGGCGAGCCGGACTGCATGTCGATGTTCGACAGGAACGAGCCGAAGATGACGGGCGAGCCGGGTCGGATGAGCTGTGACAGGGCGATCCCGGTCAGCGCCTCGGCCATCTGCTGGACGAGCGTTGCCGGCACCGACACCGGCGACATCGCGCCCATCAGCAGGAACGGGGTGATCACGACCGCCTGGTTGGCGGCGCTGTACTCGAGCTGGGCGTCGAGCATTCGGTCGTCCCAGCGCAGGGGTGAGTTGCAGTTGATGAGCGAGATCGTCGCGGGCGTACGCTCGATCGCCTCCCGCCCGCCGAACAGGATCTCGGTCATCGCGATGGTGTCGCGGGCGTTGCCGCCGGACACGACATTGCCCATGTAGATCTTGTCGGTGAGCGTCTGCAACGCAAGGACCATGTCGAGGTGCCGCGAGTCGAGCGGCGTGTCGTTGGGCTCGCAGACCACCCCGCCCGCGGAGTCGAGCTGCGGGAACCGTTGGGCGAGCTTGGTGAACCGGCGGAAGTCGTCCATCGTCGCCTCGCGACGGACCTCCCCGTCGCGGACGAACGGTGGTCCGTAGACCGCGCCGAAGGCCATGTGGTCGCCGCCGAGGTGCACGGAGTTGGCGGGATTGCGGGCCTGCACGTCGAACTCGCGGGGTGCCTTCGCCACCTGTTCGAGCACGAAGTCGGGATCGAACCGGACCAGGTTCCCCTCGACCGTCTGCCCGGCCGCGCGGAACAGGTCGAGGGCCCGGTCGGACAGGAACTCCACCCCGATGTCGCTGACCAGACGCCGCCAGCCCTTGTCCAACACGGCCATCGCGTCCTGGGACAGGATCTCGTAGCGGGGCATCTTGTTGACGAACATATGACCTCCCTTGACGCGATGGTCGAGAGGATTTTACGCTCGTCAATTGAAACTGCAGTTCTACAATATGGAACTCCGGAGTCGAGCGTGGTCAACCAGCAGACCGGCACCCAGGCGGTCGATCGGGCCGCCGAGTTGCTGACGCATGTGGTCGAGGCGGCCGCGCCGCGCACGTTCACCTCGCTCGTCGAGCAGACCGGGCTGGCGAAGTCCACCGTGTCCCGGCTGCTCCAGGCGCTCGAACGCCACCGCCTCGTCCAGCGCGACCGCAGCGGCGTGTTCCGCCCGGGCGCGGTGTTCGCCCTGTACGCGGCCCGGCACGGCGTCGGCAACGACCTCGTCGAGTTGGCCATGCCGACACTGGAGCGGATCGGTGCGCGCACCGGCGAGACGATCAACCTCGCGGTGCCGCGCGGCGAGGCGGTCGTGCAGGTCGCGCAGGTCGACAGCGTGCACCTGCTCGGCACCACCAACTGGGTCGGGCTCAGCGTGCCCGCGCACTGCTCGGCCCTCGGCAAGATCTTCTACGCGTTCCGGACCCTTCCCCTGCCGACCGGCACGCTCGAACGTCGCACACCGCGGACGATCACCAGCCGCACAGAGCTCGAGCGCGATCTCGCGACGGTGATCCGGCGCGGCTACGCGGTCGCCCGCGAAGAGCTGGAACCGGGCCTGGTGGCCGTGGCCAGCCCGGTCCGCGCGCGGGACGGCGCCGTCGTCGCGGCGATCTCCGCCTCCGGCCCCACCGCCCGGATCACCGAGCGACGGGCCGAGCAGATCGGCGCGCTGCTGGTCACCGAGGCGGCAACGCTCTCATCGATCCTCGGCCACACCGCACGAACGGAGGGCGCCGCATGAGGAAGCTTGCGACCGAATCATTTGGCTCAGTAGCCAGGGTCATGCCCGCGCGAAGCGCGGTGGGCGCATGACCCCTGAGGAGATCCTCCAAGGCCTGTACGACCAGACCCTCGTCGGCAACGCGCCGGCGGTCCTCGAACTGACCAACACCGGTCTCGACTCCGGGATGGCCCCGGAGACGCTGCTGTTCGACGCCCTCATTCCGTCGCTGGAGGAGGTCGGCGCCCGGTTCGAGCGCGGCGACTTCTTCGTGCCCGAGATGCTCATCGCGGGCCGGGCCATGGCCGGCGCGCTCGAACGACTGCGCCCCTTGCTCGCCGAGACCGGGGTGCAGACGCTCGGCACCTTCGTCATGGGCACCGTCAAGGGCGACGTCCACGACATCGGCAAGAACCTGGTCAACATCATGCTGGAAGGCGCGGGCTTCCACGTGATCGACCTCGGCGTCCAGGTCTCACCGGAGAAGTTCATCGAGGCGATCCGCACGCACAAGCCCGACATCGTGGGTTTCTCGGCGTTCCTGACCACCACGATGCCGATGTTCAAGGCCAACATCAACGCACTGGTGAAGGCGGGCCTGCGCGACCAGGTGATCGTCATGGTCGGCGGCGCCCCGGTCACCCAGGAGTACGCCGACGCGGTCGGCGCCGACGGATATGCCGCCGACGCCTCCGCCGCGGTCAAGAAGGCCAAGGACCTGATGCAACGCCGGCGGGTCATGGCCGCGACGTAGGGGGTGTAGCACGATGCACACCGTTGTCCGGTCCGCGTCGCGGACCGTCGTCATCGGACCGGACCAACCGTTCTGCGTCATCGGCGAACGACTCAACCCCACCGGCCGCCGCATCTTCCAGGATCAGTTGCGGGCCGGCGACCTGTCCCGCATCGAGCTCGACGTCGCCGAGCAGGTGGCCGGCGGCGCCATGGTGCTCGACGTCAACATGGGCGTCCCGTTGCTCGACGAGGCCGAGCTGCTGTCCAAGGTCGTCCGGCTCGTGCAGGGCGTGACCGACCTGCCGCTGTGCATCGACTCCTCGGTCGTCGAGGCACTGGACGCCGGCCTGGCCGCCTACGAGGGCAAGGCGCTGGTCAACTCGGTCACCGCCGAGGACGACCGGCTCCAGGCGATCCTGCCCCTGGTCAAGCGGTACGGGGCCGCGGTCGTCGCCCTGCCCAACGACGAGGAGGAGATCCCGGAGGACCCGGCCCGACGGCTGGAGCTGGCCCGCAAGATCGTCGACGTGGCGACCGGCAAGTACGGCATCCCGATCGAGGACATCGTCATCGACCCGCTCGCGATGCCGGTCGGCGCCGACACGTCCCTGGTGGCGAAGACGCTCGACACGATCGCGATGATCAAGGACGAGCTCGGGGTGAACATGACGCTGGGCGCGTCCAACGTCTCCTTCGGCATGCCGCACCGGCACGCGCTGGGCGCGGCCTTCCTGCCGATGGCGATGCACGCCGGTCTCACCAGCGCCATCATGGACGCGCGTACACCCCAGATCGTCGACGCCGTCAAGGCGGCAGACCTGCTGCTCGGCAACGACGAGTGGGGCGCCAACTGGATCTCGATGTTCCGGGCCAGGCAGGCCGGATGACTGACCTGGTCAGCCACGACGGCCACGGCCGGGTGCGGGTGCATTTCACGCCCGCCGCCCGCGACATCCGCGTGCCGCCCGGCGTGACCGTGTTCGACGCCGCGAGCTGGAACGGCATCGCCATCGACTCCACCTGCGGCGGCCACGGCACGTGTCGCAAGTGCCTGATCCGGGTCGACGAGGGCGCGCTGCCGGTGTCCTCATTGGACGTCCGTGCCTTCGGCGCCGACCAGTTGCGAGAAGGCTGGCGGCTCGCCTGCCGGGCGCACGTCACCGAGAACCTGCGCGTCGAGGTGCCACCGCTGGTCACCCGACCCAAGGCGGCGACGGTCGGGGTGGGCCGGCAGGTGATCCTGCGGCCGGCCATCCAGAAGCGCTACCTGGAGCTGACCGAGCCGACGCTCGCCGACCAGACGCCCGACCTCGAACGGCTGCTCGCCGCGATCGACGACCTCGAGCCGCGGGTGGACCTCGCGGTGCTGCGCGGCCTCGGTCGGACCCTGCGGGCCAGCGACTTCAAGGTGACGGCGGTGATCGTCGACGAGGTCCTGGTCGACGTCCAGGCCGGCGACACCACCGGCCGCTGCTTCGGCATCGCGTTCGACCTGGGCACCACCACCGTCGTCGCGAACCTGCTCGACGTCAGCACCGGCACACCCATGGCCGTGCGCTCCGCGCTCAACGCGCAGCAGCCGTTCGGCGGCGACGTGATCACGCGGATCAGCGCGACGATGCTCGACCCCGCGGCGCTGGACCGGCTGCGCTCCCTGGCCCACGAGACGCTCGACGAGCTCACCCGCGAGGTCTGCGCCGCCGCCGAGGTCGAGCCGCACGAGATCTACGAGGTGGCGCTGGCGGGGAACGCCACCATGGTGCACATCGCGCTGGGCATCGACCCGGAGCCGCTGGGCGTGGCGCCGTTCATCATGTCGACCCGGGCGTTCCCCGAGATCATGGCCGCCGATCTGGGGATCCAGGTGCACCCGCGGGCCAGGGCGGCGGTGTTTCCGTCGCTGGGCGCGTACGTCGGTGGCGACATCGTCGCCGGGCTGCTCGCCTCCGGGATGGACCGCGACCGCCGGATGCGGCTGTTCATCGACATCGGCACCAATTGCGAGATCGTGCTGGGCAACGCCGAACGCCTCGTGGCGACCGCCGCTCCGGCCGGGCCGGCGTTCGAGGGTGCCTCCATCCGGTGCGGCATGCGCGCCGCCGACGGCGCGATCGAGGTCGTCCGCATCCGCGCCGGGGCGCTGGAGCTCGGCGTGATCGGCGACGCGACGCCGGCCGGGCTGTGCGGGTCCGGCCTCGTCGACGCCGTCGCGGCCCTCGTCGACGCCGGGCTCATCGACTCCACCGGCCGTTTCGTCCCGGAGGAGGACGCCGCCCGGATCGCACCGACGCTGGCGGCACGGTTCGGCAAATGGGACGGCGAGCGGGTCTTCGTCCTGTACGAGGACGTCGTGCTGTCCCAGCGGGACGTGCGCGCGCTCCAGTTCGCGAAGGCCGCGATCGCCACCGGATGGAACCTGCTGCTCGGGGAGTTGGGTGTCGACCGCGGCGACATCCAGCAGGTGCTGCTGGCCGGCTCGTTCGGCAGTTACCTGTCACCGGCCAGCGCCATCCGCATCGGGCTGGTCCCGAAGCTGCCCGTGCTGCGTGTCGTCAGCGCCGGGAACGTGGCCGGCGAGGGGGCCAAGATGGCGCTCTTGAGCGTGCGTGAGCGGGCCGGTGCCACGACGTTGCTGGAGGAGGTCGAATACGTTGAGCTCTCCGATCGGACCGACTTCAACGACCGCTTCGTCGATCTGCTCGCCTTCCCCTGAGCTCCGGACGGCCGTCATCGCCTGCGGTGCCCTCGCCACGGACGTCTCCCGGGTCGCCGCGGCCCGCGGTTGGCCGGTGGACGTCCATCCCCTGCCGCCGCTGCTGCACAACCGGCCGGCGAAGATCGCTCCCGCGGTGGAAGAACTCGCCACAACGCTGCGCGACCGCTACAGTACCGTCGCCGTCGCCTATGCCGACTGCGGCACGTACGGCGCCCTCGACGAGGTCTGCGGCCGGCTCGGGCTGCGTCGACTGGGCGGTTCGCACTGCTACGACGCGCTGGCCGGCGCGGGCCGCCTGCGCGATCTGGTGAGTCGCGAGCCGGGCACGTACCTATTGACCGACTTTCTGGTCCGTTCGTTCGAACGGACGGTTGTCGCGGAGCTTGGCCTCGACCGTTGGCCGGAGCTACGCGACGACTACTTCGGGCACTACCGGCGCGCGGTCTGGCTGGCCCAACGGCCTGACGCGCGGTTGTCGGCGCTGGCTCACGCCGCCGCCGACAAGCTCGGCCTGCCACTCACGGTCCTGCACGTCGGCGATGCCGGCCTGGAACGCGAGTTGGCGGCACTGCTCCGTCAATGATGTGAAGGAGAATTCCGATGCGAATCTCGAATACCCGGGTGGCGGCCCTGGCGGCGTTGTCCGCCGTCGCGCTCGCCATTTCCGCCTGCTCCCCACCGTCGAGCAACAACGAGGCCGCCGCCAGTGATGCGGCGAAGGCCAAGAGCGCCGCGGACGTCGGCGGGATGGACAAGCTCGTCGAGGCGGCCAAGAAGGAAGGCGCGCTGAACGTCATCGCGTTGCCGCCGGACTGGGCCAACTACGGCGAGATCATCACCGCCTTCACCGCCAAGTACGGCATCAAGGTGAACTCGGCGCAGCCGGACGCCTCCAGCCAGGACGAGATCAACGCCGCCAAGCAGCTCAAGGGCCAGGGCGGCGCGCCGGACGTGTTCGACCTGGGCACGGCGGTCGCGCTGGCCAACACCTCGATGTTCGCCCCGTACCAGGTGGCGACGTGGAAGGACATCCCGGACGCGCTCAAGGAGGCGAACGGGACCTGGGTCAACGACTACGGCGGCTACATGTCGATCGGGTACGACTCGTCGAAGGTGCCCGCGCCCACCGGTGTCGCCGACCTGCTGGGTGCCGCGTACAAGGGAAAGGTCGCCCTCAACGGTGACCCGACGCAGGCCGGTGCGGCGTTCAACGGCGTCGTCGCGGCCGCGCTCGGCAACGGTGGTTCGGCGGACGACATCGCCAAGGGTGTCGACTTCTTCGGTGCGCTGAAGAAGGCCGGCAACTTCCTGCCGGTCGACCCGACCCCGGCGACGATCGAGTCCGGTCAGACCCCGGTGGTGTTCGACTGGGACTACCTGAACGTCGCCCAGGGCGCCAAGCTCAAGGGCAAGGTCGAGTGGAAGACGGTCGTCCCCGCGAACGCGGTGGTGGGCTCTTACTACGTCCAGGCGATCAGCGCCGACGCCCCGCACCCCGCGGCCGCCCGGCTCTGGCAGGAGTTCCTCTACAGCGACGAGGGCCAGAACCTGTGGCTCAAGGGCGGCGCCCGCCCCGTCCGGGCCGACGCGATGAAGACCGCCGGAACGCTCGACACCGCTGCCTTCGGCGCCCTGCCGCAGGTCACCGGCACCCCGGTGTTCCTCACGGAGGCGCAGACCAAGGCGGCCAACGACTATCTCGCCGCCAACTGGGCCAAAGTCGTCGGCTGACCTTTGATGAGCAGGCGTCTTCGTGACCTCCTCGGGGTGGTCCCGTTCCTCGTCTTCGTCGGCATCTTCCTGGTCGTACCCACCCTGGTGGTCGCGATCGGCGCGTTCCTGGACGAGGACAACCGGGCGACTCTGGACAACGTGACGGCACTGGCCGACGGCTACATCGTCCAGGCGTTCGTCCGCAGCATCGTGCTGTCCGCGGTGACCGCGATCCTGGGGGCGGTCATCGGCGCCCTGCTCGGCTACGCCCTGGTGACCGCCAAGCCGGACAGCACGGTCCGGCGGGTGGTCACCTCGGCGTGCGGCGTGCTGGCCCAGTTCGGCGGAGTGACGCTGGCGTTCGCGTTCATGGCGACGATCGGCCTGTCCGGCTTCGTCACGCTGTTCCTGCGCGACTCGCTCGGCATCGACATCTTCTCCGGCGGCGTCTGGCTCTACGACCTGCCGGGGCTGGTGCTGGTCTACACGTACTTCCAAATTCCGTTGATGGTCATCGTCTTCCTGCCCGCACTCGACGGCATCCGTCCACAGTGGCGTGAGGCGACCGAGAGCCTCGGCGGGTCGACCTGGTACTACTGGCGACGGGTCGCCGGGCCGTTGCTCGCGCCGGCCTTCATCGGCTCCACGCTGCTGCTGTTCGCGAACGCCTTCTCGGCGTACGCGACGGCAGCCGCCCTGGTCAGCCAGGGCAGCCCGATCGTGCCCCTGCAGATCCGCTCCGCGCTGACCAGCGAGGTGCTCCTCGGCCGGGAGAATGTGGGCAAGGCGATGGCGCTGGGCATGGTCGTGGTCGTCGCGGTCGTCATGGCCCTGTACGCCGTACTGCAGCGAAGGACGTCGCGATGGCTGGACTAGTGCGTCGCAGGGCCCGCCGACAACGGGTCCTGCGGTGGGTCGTCGTCGGCGTCCTCTCGATCGTGTTCCTGTTGCCCCTGTTCGCCCTGCTCGAGTTCACGACCCGTGGCCCGGGCGGGAAGCTGTCCTGGGACACCTGGCGCCTGCTGGTCGACTGGCGGCAGCTCAGCGAGACGTACCCGGTGCTGTGGACCGGCATGAAGGCATCGTTCTGGCTCGTGCTCCTGTCCGTCGCGCTGACCCTGGTGCTGCTCGTGCCCACCGTGGTCTGGGTGCGCCTGCGGCTGCCCGGGCTGCGGCGGCTGGTGGAGTTCCTCTGCCTGCTGCCGTTGACCATCCCGGCGATCGTCCTGGTCGTCGGCCTGGCACCGGTGTACGCCTGGGTCGTCTACTTCGTCGGCGGGTCGTCGGTGACGCTGTTCCTCGCGTACACCATCCTGGCCCTGCCGTTCGCCTATCGGGCGATCGACACCGGCCTGTCGGCGATCGACGTGCGGACGCTGGCCGAGGCCGCCCGCAGCCTCGGCGCCGGCTGGCTCACCGTGATGTGGCGGGTCGTGCTGCCGAACATTCGCTCGGCCGTGCTCTCCGCCGCCTTCCTCACGGTGGCGCTTGTGCTCGGCGAGTTCACCATCGCGTCGCTGCTCAGCCGCGACAACCTGCAGGTCGCCATCAACCAGTTGGGCAAGAGCAGCGCCACGATCTCGTTCGCGGTGTCGCTGGCGGCGCTGGTGCTCGCCTTCGTCCTGCTGTATCTGCTCTCGTTCGTCGGCCGCAGGCGCCGTCGGGAAAGGTCGGTCTCGTGACGACAACGGCCGTGTCCACCGGGGTGGCGGTGCGCCTGGAGGGCGTCAGCCGCCGCTTCGGCACCGTCCAGGCCCTCGACGGCCTGGACCTCGAGCTGGCCCCGGGCGAGCTCGTCGCGCTGCTCGGCCCGTCCGGCTGCGGGAAGACGACCGCGCTGCGCATCCTGGCCGGGCTGGAGGACGCGGACTCGGGCCGGATCCTGGTCGGCGGCAAGGACGTCGCTGACGTGCCGGTCAACCGCCGCGACATGGGCATGGTGTTCCAGGCGTACAGCCTCTTCCCGCACCTGACCGCCGCGGAGAACGTCGAGTTCGGCCTGCGCCTGCGCCGCCAGTCAGCGGCGGCACGGCGCCGGCGAGCACAGGAGATGCTCGAGCTCGTCGGGATCGGCACCCACGCCTCTCGTTTCCCCCAGCAACTCTCGGGCGGCCAACAGCAGCGGGTGGCGTTGGCGCGGGCACTGGCGATCCAGCCGCAGGTGCTGTTGCTCGACGAGCCGCTGTCGGCCCTCGACGCGAAGGTGCGCCTTCAGTTGCGCGACGAGATCCGCCGCATCCAGTTGGAGGTCGGCACCACGACCCTGTTCGTCACCCACGACCAGGAAGAGGCCCTGGCCCTGGCGGACCGCGTCGGCGTAATGCGGGCGGGGCGACTGGAACAGATCGGGTTGCCGGAGGACATCTACCGCAATCCGGCGACGCCGTTCGTGGCCGAGTTCGTGGGGCTGAGCAACCGGTTCGCGGGCCAACTCTCCGCGTCAGGAGTGGAGGTGTTCAACACGCTGCTGCCGACCTTGAACGCCGGCTCCGTCGAGCACGGCCCGGTCGAGGTGCTGGTGCGACCGGAGTCGATCGACCTGACCGCGGACCCGCTCGGCGACGGTCGGGTGGTCGCGGTGAGCTTCCTCGGCCCGCTGGCCCGGGTGACGGTGGCGCTGCCCGACGAGACGCTCGTCGTGGCACAGGTGTCGAGCGCACGGCTGGCGGACCTACCGCCCGGCACACCCGTACGCGTCACCCTTCTCCCGATCCCCGTCGTCGTCTCCCCGTCCGACCAGACGTGACGTGTTCGGGGACGCCGGCCGGTGCGCGGTGCGGCTAGCCTGAAAGCGTGCTGGTCGCGAGTGAAATCAGCAAATGGAGCAACCGATACGTGGTGAGCCGCGACGGTCGGCGGGTCACCACGCTCGACGCCGTCGTTCGCGACAACAGCTCTGGGTCGTTCACCCTCGACGGCCGGCGTTATTCGTTGCCCGGTGCCGTTTGGGACACCCGCTTCGGGGTGCTCGACGCGCGGAACGAGGTGGTCGCGGAAGCGACCCGGGTCAACCGCGAGTGCTGGGCCATCAGCCATGCCGGCCAGGCCTATCATCTCCGCCGCATGTCCATCTGGGGCACGCGTCACCAGCTCGACGCCGGCGATCTGCCGCTGGGCATGGCTTATCGGACCGGTGGCGCGGACCGTGCCGTCGAGCTCGACGTGGCCGGCGCACCGCCGCTGGTCGAGATCTTCGTGCTGGCGCTGGTCATCGCCATGCGTGACGCGCAGGCGGCCAACAAAATCGGCTACCGGTCGGGGAGTTTGTGGTGGTGACGGTGCCCGGGTCGTGGTGACCCGGGCACCGCGCGGAGCGGTCAGAAGCCGAGTACGGCCTTGCCGCCTACCACCGGCAGACGCAGTTCACTGTCGTTCGGCGCCACCGTCAACTCGGTGCCGCCCAGCGGGAGCAGCGTGTAGTCCTGGTCCGTGGAGAACACGACCACGCCGATCTGGTGTCCGGCCTTGAAGATGTAGTCCTTCGGCTCCAGGGTCCACTTGAAGTCGTACAGCTTGCCCTGCTTGAGCTTCTCGCTGTGCGACGCGTTCTTGCGGTTCTGCGGGTCCATCCAGCCCCGGGTCACCACGGTCGGCGCGGCGGTCGAGCCGGCCGGGCCGTAGTCGACCAGATAGGTGGTCAGGTTCGCGTCCGGCTTGTTCTCGATGGCCATCCGCAGCCGCATCTCCGGACGGCCGGAGATCCGGACGTCCTGGCCGAGGGCCGGGGAGAGGTAGGCGAGCCGGTTCGGGCTGGCCGTCTCCGGGCCTGCCACCAACGTGCGGGGAGCGATCGTGCGGCCCTCGTCGACGAAGGTCTGCGAGACCTTGCCCTTCGGGGCCTTGCCGGTGGTCAGCGTGCCGGTGCCGGTCGAACTGGTCGCGGCGAACCGGAGTGCGACCTCCTTGGCGGCCTTGTCCGGCCAGTTGGCGTACGTCGTGTAGTTGCGGTCCTCGCGCTGCACGACGGCCGTCGGCTCGTCCATGATGCCGTTGCTGACGTTCCAGAGCCAGAAGTCGAACCAGCGGTTCTCGGTCTGCTTGTACGTCCAGGTCTGCCCGCTCGGCAGCGTCACCGCCGCGCTGTTGCCCGGGCCGCCGTGGCCACCCTGGTGCAGCCAGATCTTGCGCGGGACGTCCTTCTTGGCGAGCTCGTCCCACCAGCCGGCGAAGTTCTCGGTCTTGACGTTCCAGTCGTTCAGGCCGTGCACGACGAAGACGCTGGCCTTCACGTCGCTCGCGTCGCGGTAGTCGCGGTCTTCCCAGAACTTGGAGTAGTCACCGGTGACCCGGTCCTGCTTCGCGGTGATGTCGGCGAGCTCGTCGAGGCACTTGCCCTCGGCCCGCGTCTGCCCGGCCGTGTACTGGGCCAGGATGTCGAGGTCCTCACCCTGGTACGTGCCCGGTGCGACGACGAGGCCGTTGGCACGGTAGTAGTCGTACCAGCTACTGATCGCGGAGACCGGGACGATCGTCTTGAGGCCCTTGACCCCGGTCGTGGCGACCTGGTTGGGCAGCGTCCCGTTGTAGGAGACGCCGGTCATGCCGACCGCGCCCGTGGTCCAGGTGGCCTTGACCGGCGCGCCAGCGGCGTCGAACGCCTTGGCCCGGCCGTTCAGCCAGTCGATGACCGCCTTGGTGCCGGCCGTCTCGGCCTGGTCGCCGCTGGTCGGGCAGCCGTCCGAGTCGCCGGTGCCGACGCTCTGGCCGAGCACCACGGCGTAGCCGCGGGGCACGTAGTAGTCGTCGAGCGAGCCGGGCAGGTTGGCCTTGGCCGCCGCGTTCGGGACGGGGCCGGCGGCCGAGCGCAGCAGCCCGTTGTGGCCGGACGCACCGTTCTGCGGCAGGTCGTCGACCAGCACGCTCGGGTACGGGACGTCGTCCCAGGTGTCCTTACGGTACGGGCTGTGCTCGAAGATCACCGGCACCTTGAAGCCCTGGGTGGCGGTCTCCGCCGGGCGCGAGATGTCGATCGCGACCCGGTCGAGCTTGCCGTCGTGATCGGTGTCCACAGGGGTCTCGACGTAGACCCGCTCCTCGATCGCGTCGGCGAACGAGAAGACCGGCTGGGTCATGCCGTCGGTGACCACGATGTGCGGGGCCGGGGTCGCCGGCTGGTGGGCCGCCGCCGGGGAGGCGGCGGCCGCGACCAGCGTGCCGGATATCACGACGCCGAGCAAAGCCAGACTGGGAGGTCTGCGCATGAACGTCTCCGTTCGAGAGGGGCTCACCGAGGGGTATCGGTAGTGGTGGATCATGATGATCCACTGTCATGTTAGGCCCGTTCTCGCGTTCGCCCCGTCCTGCGACCCATGAAGATGATCACGGTCGCGCGGGCTACAACCGGTACACCCGCATGCGGTAAAGCTGTTCCTCTCCCCACTCGTAACGCCCGGTGCTGAGCTGGAACCGGCCGAGCCGGAGCCGCACCAGGTAGGTCTCCACGCTTCCGTCGGGGTTCGTGTAGTACCACTCGCGGAAATTGCCGCTGCTGCTGCCCGAGTCGAAGACACGGGTCGCACCCTGCGAGCCGCCCTCCGCGCCCTGGGTGGTGGGCACGTGGTTCACCGCGTCGGTGCACCAGCAGCCCCGGAACACGTCGATCCAGACCCGGGCGCGGTAGCCGTCGGTGTTCAGGTCCCACACCTTGAGGTGGATCCGGATCTCGTCGGTGCCGGCCTGCTGCGTGCCGGTGATGCCCAGGTCCGGCCAGCCCTGCATCGACGACCGCAGGCCGGTGGTCTGGCCGTACGGGTACGCCTGGTAGCCGACGGTGCACCGTTCACTGGGGAACGTCCCCGTGTCGTAGCAGGGCAACGACACGGCATATGCCGGAATGGGTGCGACTCCCAGCACCACAGCGGTCATCAGGGCCACCGCGATCGCCAGAAGGCGCACAAATCGACCGCTGCGGCGCGCTGTCATCAGGTCTGCCACGGCTCTCTCCTACGGACGAAGGTCGCGCACGGCTCGAAAGGGCCGTGTACGCCGCAGTGTCGCGTGGCGCACGAGCAGGACGCACGGACCTTCGACGTACGTGGAAAGAGGCCGGTCAGCGCAGCGTGGACTCCGGCCGGCCGTCCAGCAGGCCGAGCTCGGCCCGAGTCGGCAGCCCTTCCCAGTCGCCGGGTGAGGCGACGGCGAAGGCTCCCGTGGTGACCGCGCGGTCGAGGCGGCCGGTCAGGTCCAGGTCGTCGAGCAGTCCGGACAGGTAGCCGGCGACGAAGGCGTCCCCGGCGCCGACCACGTCGACGACGCGCACGCGCCGGGCCGAAGCGTGAACGCTCGAGTGCCTGGTGTGAGCGCTCGCCCCGTCCGCACCGCGTTTGATGACCACTTCGGCCACCCCCGCGTCGAGCAGTGCGGCCACCCGGTCGTTCTCGGTCGAGGCCGAGGGCGGCGCGACCAGCTCCAGCTCGTCGTCGGACGCGACGACCACCGACAGCGCGGAGACCAACGGGCGCAGCG
Organism: Asanoa ishikariensis; assembly: GCF_900107455.1. GTDB lineage: Bacteria > Actinomycetota > Actinomycetes > Mycobacteriales > Micromonosporaceae > Asanoa > Asanoa ishikariensis. The sequence goes on from NZ_FNQB01000003.1 coordinate 839,949, forward strand.
CCGCGGCCGCCTGGTCGCGACCCCACAGGCGGCTTCGGTAGTTGACGTCGAGGCAGACCCGTACGCCCGACTCGACCGCCGCGCGCACCGCCAAGGCGGGCGCGGGACCGAGGGCCGGGGTGATGCCGGTGACGTGCAGCAGCCTGGGCGATGGGTCCAGCGCGGGCAGGACGTCATCGGCCGACAGGAACGACGCCGCGGAACCGGCACGGTGGTAGATCACCCGCACCAGATCGCCGAGCCGGCGCTCGAACAGGATGAGTCCGGTCGGCCCGCGCTCGTCGACCCGGGCGTGACCGACGTCGACCCCCTCGGCGCGCAGGGTCCGCAGCACGAGCTCTCCGGTCTCGTCGCGCCCGACGAGACCCGTCCAGCGGACCCGGTGACCCAGCCGGGCAAGGCCGATCGCGACGTTGGACTCGGCACCGGCGACCGAGAGCCGCATCGTCCCGCCGAGCCGGATCGGTCCGTCCGCCCGCAGGGCCGCCATCGTCTCACCGAAGGTGACGACGTCGCTCACAGCGCTGCCCGGAAGTCGCGGACCCGGCCGCGCAGGTCGTCCATGCTCCCACCGGCGGCGGCGTCGCCCACCAGTGGCGAGCCGACACCGACCGCCACCGCTCCGGCGGCCAGATAATCGGTGGCCTCCGCCACTCCGACACCACCGACGGGCACGAACGGCACCTCCGGGAACGGGTCGCGCAGCGCGCGCAGGTGACGCACTCCGCCGAGCGACGCGGGAAACAGCTTGATCGCCGTGGCGCCGGCGCCGAGCGCGGCCACCACCTCGGTCGGGGTGAGCGCTCCGGCCAGGACCGGAAGCCCCAGCGCATGGCCCGCCGCGACCCCTGAACTCACCGCCGGAGTGACGAGGAAGGAGGCGCCGGCCTCGGCCGCGGCGTGCGCGTGGTCCGCGGTGACCACCGTCCCGGCGCCGAGGTTGGCTTCGCTTCCCAGAGCAGCGCGCACGTCGCGGAGAACCTGAAGCGCGTCCCGGGTCACCAGGGAGACCTCGACCAGGTCGACGCCCTCCTCGAACAAGGTCAGCACGGTACGCGTGGCCGCGCGCGCGTCCGGTCCACGCACGATCGCCAGGAGGCGGCGGGCCGCCAGCGTCTCCAGAAAAGACATCAGGACATCCGTTCCGCGGCCAGCACGAGCCGCCAGGTCAGTTCGCCCGACGGCGGCACGACCGCCGCGTCGTCGGGACCGGCTTCAGCGAGGTCGAAGACGGTGCCGAGCATGGGTTCGACGCCGATGCTGCGATACGGCGAGCCCTCGGGGAAGCCGCCGAGGTTGCGCCACAGGGCCGTGGCGACCGGTACGCCCGACGGGGCCTCCACCCGCAGGTCGAGCGCGTCAGCCCCGTCCACCACCCGCACGGCGACGCAACACAGTACGGCACCCACGGCCGTCCCGTCCTCGGCGCCGAGCCGGTCGAGCTCCAGGCCGTGCGGCGCGGGCCAGGACCCGTCCAGATAGGCGGCGGCCGACGGCCAAACGCCCGGAAGCAGCGGCGCCGCCTCGGGGTACAGACGTGCCACGGTGCCCTCCGGTGCGACGAGCCGTGCCCGCTCGCTGAGGTCGAGCAGGGCATGAGCGGCCCAGACGAACCGGTACCCGGGGTCGGCGGACAGCCGGTAGGTCGCGACGACCGCGCCGGCCTCGTCCTTGACGGTGCGCGACAGCTCGAAGTCGGCGCACCTCACGCTGGAGAAGGCCGCGGACCCGGTCCACGGACGGCTCCACACATCGCCGTGGTCGGGCAGCCCGCGGACCGTGGGGACGCATTCCTCCAGACCGCCGGCGTCGACGAACGGTGCACCCGGCGAGACCGTGGACCGCGCGGGATCGTGGCGTGACCACAGCCATTCGCGACCGCCGCCGGTCAGCGAGGTCCACCGACCGCCCAGGCCGAGGTCAAAGCGGGGGACCAGGGGGATCGTCACCATTCGGCGAACCCACCGTCGTCGTGCCGCCAGACCGGGTTGCGCCAGGCGTGTCCCGGCTTGTCCGCGCGCCTCACCGCGGCTTCGTCGACGTCGATGCCCAGCCCGGGCGCGGTCGGTCGGGAGACATGTCCGTCAGTGAACGCGAACACGCTCGTGTCGGCCACATAGTCGAGCAGGTCGGCGCCTTCGTTGTAGTGGATGCCGATCGAGTGCTCCTGGATCAGGAAGTTCGGCGTCGCGAACGCGACCTGGAGGCTGGCGGCGAGGGCGATCGGGCCGAGTGGGCAGTGCGGGGCCAGCTTGGCGTCCCACACCTCCGCGAGGGCGGCGATCCGCCGGGTCTCCGAGATGCCGCCGGCGTGGGACAGATCGGGTTGCACCACGGCCACCCCGGCCTCCAGCGCGGGCCGGAAATCCCACCGCGAGTAGAGCCGCTCGCCCGTGGCGACCGGAACGCTGCTGGCGGTCACGACGCCGCGCAGCAGGTGTGGCCGGTCGGGCAGCACCGGTTCCTCGGCGAACATCGGATGGAGCGGTGCGATCAGCGGCAGGATGCGCCGGGCGTCGGCCGCGCTGACGCGGCCGTGGAAGTCGACCGCGACGTCACGGGTCGGCCCGAGCACCTCGCGGGCCAACGCGACCCGCTCCACCACGCCGGTGAGGTCGGCGACGCTCGCCAGCGCGGGCATGCGACCGGTGGCGTTCATCTTGACCGCGTCGAACCCCTGCTCGAGCCGGGCGCCGACGTTCTCGGCCAGTTGGCCCGGGTCGTCGCCGCCGACCCACGCGTACATGCGGACCCGATCGCGGACCGGGCCGCCGAGCAGCGCGTGGACCGGGACGCCGTAGGCCTTGCCCGCGATGTCCCACAACGCCTGGTCGAGGCCGGCCAGCGCGCTGGACAGCACCGGGCCGCCCCGGTAGAACCCGCCGTTGGCCATGACCTGCCAGTGATCCTCGATGCGCAACGGATCCTGCCCCAGCAGGTACTCGGCCAGCACCTCGACGGTCGCACGCACCGCCTCGGCGCGACCCTCCACAATGGGCTCGCCCCAGCCGACCACGCCCTGGTCGGTCTCGATGCGGCAGAAAAGCCAGCGCGGTGCGACGGCGAACGTCTCGACGCGGACGATGCGGCCGGCGGCCTCCGGCGTCATGCGGAGTCTTTCACGGCAGTCCAGCCGCCGTCGACGACGAGCGACGCGCCGGTGATGTACGAGCTCTCGTCGCTGGCCAGGAACGTCACCGCGGCGGCCACCTCTTCGGGCCGGCCGAACCGCCGCACCGCGGTGGCCGCGACGCTGCGCCGGCGGTCAGCCTCGCCGATGCCGTCCCAGGCCGAGGTGAGAATCGGTCCAGGTAGGACGGTGTTGACCCGCACGTGCGGGCCGTACTCCACCGCCAACTGGCGGCCGAGCGCCACGAGGCCGCCCTTGGCCGCGGCGTAGGCCGGGTGCCCGGGAAGGCCGACCAGCGCGTGCACCGAGGAGCTCAGCACGATCGCGCCCCGGGCCTCCCGAAGGAGCCCGACGCAGTCGTGGACCGCCAGGTAGGTCGCTTTGAGGTTGACCGAGATCTGCCGGTCCCAGTCGTCCTCCGACAGCTCGTGGGCCGGAGCCCGCACCGCGACACTCGCGTTGCTGTGCAGCACGTCCAGCCGCCCGAACTCGGTCCGCGCCGTGTCGGCGACCCGCCGCCAGGTCACCGCGTCCGCGACGTCACCGGTGATCGGCAGGACGCCGGCGCGGTCGTGGACCTGGTCGGCCACGTCCACCGCGATCACCCGCGCGTCCTCGGCCAGGAACCGCTCGACCACCGCGGCGCCGATGCCGGTGGCCGCGCCGGTCACCACAGCGACCTTTCCGGACAACATGTTTCCCACGCAGCGAGTCAACCCGCGCCCGCCCGCCTGAGGAATGGCGGATGCTCGCCACCACCTGGACAATCCGATGGCGTTTGCCAATACTGGGCCGATGCCGATCCAGGAGGGGTTCCGCAACCAGCGACTGACCGTCGTGCCGCGCCGGGTCGTGGTCGAGACCTGCTCGCGCCAGGTGACCCGGCGCCTGATGGTGACCGACACCGGCTACTACCCCGCTGCTGCGGATCACCTGATGGAGCGGCCTTCCGGCATCGCGGAGACCGTTCTCATCGTCTGCACGACGGGCACCGGCTGGGCAAACGTCGCGGGCACGCAGCACCGGATCGGGGCCAGCATGGCACTGGTGGTCCCGAGTGGGACGCCACACGCCTACGGCGCTTCGGCGGACAATCCCTGGACGATCTGGTGGTGCCACCTGCGCGGCACCGATCTACCCGAACTGATCGCGGAGATCGGCGCCAGCGCCACCAGGCCGGTGGTGCCCATCCGGCGCCTCGACCGCGCGGTCGCCATGCTCGACGAGATCGTGACCACCCTGGAGCGGGATCACTCTCCGGCGAGCCTGACCGGCACGGCCGGCGCCGCCTGGAAACTCCTCACGCAGATCGTGGTCGACCGCGCCATGCCCCTGCCGGGCGATCCCCTCCAGCGCGCGATGGCCTATCTGGCCGAGCGCCTGGACAGCACCGTCCGGGTGGCCGACCTGGCGTCGCTCGTGGGTGTCTCGCCCTCCCACCTCAGCGCGCTGTTCCGCCACGCGACCGGGGGCGGTGTGCTCGCGCACCACACCGCCCTCCGGATGGCCCAGGCCCGCAACCTGCTCGACACGACCGACGCGACCGTCGCCGCGATCGCCCGCGAGGTCGGCTACCCGGACCCGTTCTACTTCTCGCGTCACTTCAAGCGGATGCACGAGGCCAGCCCCAGCGAGTACCGCAACCGCGCGAAGGGTTAACTAGCGCGCCACGACGTGCAGCAGCACCGAACGGTCGACGTCCAGAGACGGCGCCTCGATGCCGACCAGCCGCAACACCCGCCCGGGCAGGACCACGCCGGCGTGCTGCCACGGCGGCAGCACGGCGCCGGCCGCGGGCGCTGACCCGGGGTAGACGGCTTCGACGGCGTACGCCCGCTCGTCGTCCAGTCCCGGCAGGCGGATCCGCCCCGGCGGCCAGGTCGACGGGCGCTCGACGACGCTGAAGGCGTAGAGCGCCTCGCCCCGGTCCGCCGCGACGACGCCCTCCAGGCGCAACGCCGCGTCGGGCAGATCGGCGTGGACGACGTCACCCGAGTGCAACAGAGCCCGGTGCCGCTTGTGGAAGGCGACCCACCCCGCGATCGCGGCGCGGGTCTCGTCGTCGGCGGTGAGCAGGTTGACCTCGACGCCCAGGTGTCCCCACAGCGCCTTCTCGGCGCGATAGTCGAGCGGATGCGTCCGGTGGGTGGTGTGTGACTCCTCCGCCCCGATGTGGGTGCCCTGAAGCTCCGGCGGGACCAACAGCCCCGTGTAGCGCTGGATCTCGAGGCGCTCGTGCGGGTCGTTGCAGTCGCTCGACCAGACCCGGTCGGTGAACTCGAGGACGCCGAGGTCGACGCGCCCGCCACCGCTGGCGCACGACTCGATCTCCAGCCCCGGGTGGGCCGCCTTGAGCTCCGCCATCAGCCGGTACGTCTGCTCGACCTGGGTCCGCACTCCCGGCCGGCCGTCGGGTGTGTGGCCGGCGTCGAGCAGATACCGGTTGTGGTCCCACTTGAGGTAGGCGATGCCGAGCGTCCCGACCAGCTCACTGATCCGGTCGAACAGATGGGTGTACGCGCCGGGGTGGCCGAGGTCGAGCACGTGTTGGTGGCGCGAGGGCAGGCCGGCACCGTGTCCCGCATCGAAGATCCACTCCGGGTGCGCGCGGGCCAGGTCGGAGTCGAGGTTGACCATCTCCGGCTCGAACCAGAGCCCGAAGTCCATGCCGAGCTCGCGTACCCGTGCGACGAGGGGTTGCAGTCCCTCGGACCAGACCGCCGGATCGACCGTCCAGTCGCCCAGGGACGTGGTGTCGTCGCGGCGCCCGAGGAACCAGCCGTCGTCCAGCACGAAGCGTTCGGCGCCGACCTCCGCGCCCCGCTCGGCCAGCGCGGTCAACGTGTCGAGGTCGTGGTCGAAGTAGACCGCCTCCCACGTGTTCAGCACGACCGGCCGGGGCGAGCGGGGCTGCCGCCGAAGGTGCCGGTGGAACCGCGCGGCCAGGTCGTCCAGCCCGACTCCCCACGACCCGTACTGCCAGGGGCTCCGATGCGCGTCGCCCGGCCCGAGCACCACCTCGGACGGCAGCAGCACTTCGCCCGCGCTCAGGTGTCTCGTGCCGGCCGGCAGCCGCTCGGCGGCGAGCACCTGGTTGCCGCTCCACGCGAGGTGGGTCGCCCACACCAGCCCGTGCCGGAAGCCGAACCCCGCCTCGCCGGCGGCCAGGAGCAACGTGTGCTCCAGTCCCGGCTTGCCTCCGCGCGAGGCCCGGACCCACTCCCCGACGTGGAACGGACGGCGCTGTGGCACCCGCTCGAGGGCCCAACGGCCCGTCAGGTCGAGGATCTCGGTCGCGTCCGAGGGCACCGGAAGGGCCAGTTCGAGAGAGCCGATCCGGTACGGGGTCTCCCCCGCGTTCGTGACCACGGCCCGCTGGCGCACGAGTCCGCTCGCCGCGAGCACCTGAAGCTCGAGTTCCAGCGAGAGGCCGTACTCGGCGTCGTGGGCCGAGCTCACCAGCACCGGCCCGTCGGCCGTGTCGTCGACCCGCGTGGTCGCGTCGCGGAACTTCGGTGCCCAGCGGTGCCCCTCGCTGTCCCCGACCAGTCCGGGGCGTCCGAGCCAACCCTCGGCGAGCTGCGGCAGCACCGGGACCGGCTGCGGATAGGTGACCGCGCTGTCCCCGATGGCGGGCAGCGCCGCCAGCCGCACGTCGGCCAGGGCCCGGTCGTCGAGCTCGCCGAGGTCGTGGCCCCAGTGCAGGATGCGCGGAAGCCGGCCGCCGTCGACGGCGACGACCAGGCTGGTGCCGCCCGCCCGCAGGTGGATATTGTCTGTCATCCCTTGATCCCACTTCCTGCGATTCCCGCGAAGAACTGTCGTTGCAGAACAAGAAACACGGTGATCAGCGGGATCGAGCAGACGAACGCTCCCGCCATGAGCGTGGGGTAATCGGTGCCGAACTGGCCCTGTAGTCCCGCGAGACCTACCGACAGCGGGCGGTTCTCCCCCGCCGGCGACACGATGAGCGGCCAGAGCAGGTCGTTCCAGGAGTAGAGCCCGGTGAGCACGGCCAGAGCGGCGACCGTCGGCTTGGCCATCGGCAGCATGATGTGCCAGAAGACCTGGAACGGGTTGGCACCGTCGAGCCGGGCCGCCTCCTCGTAGTCGTTGGGCATGCTCAGGAAGGCCTGTCGCATCAGGAACACGCCGAACGCGGAGAAGAGGCCGGGGATGGCCAACGCCGGCAGGGTGTCGAGCAGCTTCAGGTCGCGAATCAGCCCGTACTGACCGATCAGGAAGAGCTGGCTCGGCACCATCAGCATGGCCAGGAACAGGCCGTGGAGCAGGCCGCGCCCGCGGAAAGGGATGCGCGCGAACGCGTACCCGGCGAGCGCCGCGATGATGATCTGCCCGCCGACCCGCAGGACGAGCGCGCCGGTGGAGACCGCGAACATCGACCAGAACGGCACCGTCGCGAAGAACGTCTCGAACGAGTGCAGGCTGTAGCCCTGCGGCAGGATCGTCGGAGGGATCCGCGTCACCTCGGCGGTCGACTTGAACACCGTGAGGAGCTGCCAGACGAACGGCACCACCATGAAGGCGGCCGCGGCGCCGAGGATCAGGTGGAGGTGCCAACGCGTGGCCCGCCGGGGTCCGCGCCGGGCGGTGGAGTCAGTCATAGAAGACCCAGGATCTCTGCAGACGGAACTGGAGCGCCGTCGCGATCATGATGACGAGCAGGAGCACGACCGCGATGGCGGCGCCGTAGCCCTGATGGAACTGGACGAACGCCTTCTCGTAGAACAGGTAGACGATGGTCTTCGAGTCGGCCAGCGCCGTGTTGTTCACCCCGCGCAGCATGATGAAGTTCAGGTCGAACATCTGCAGCGCGCCGATGACGGTCAGCACCGTGACGAAGAAGATGCTCGGGCTCAGCAGCGGCACGGTGATCCGGAAGAACTGCCGGACGCGACCGGCACCGTCCAATGCGGACGCCTCGTACAGGGCCTTCGGAATGGCCTGTAGTCCGGCACCCAGAATGATCAGGTTGATGCCGAGGCCCATCCAGATGCCGACGACACCGAACGCGTAGATCGTGAACCGGGGATCGGCCACCCAGAACTGGCCGTCGACGCCGAACCAGGACAGCACGGTGTTGAGGAGCCCGAAGTCGCCGTTGTAGATGAAGCGCCAGACCATGCCGATGGCGACGGGCAGGGTGACCACGGGCAGGAAGAAGAGCACGCGGTAGAGCGCGCGTCCCCGGCCGACCTGCTCGATCAGCGCGGCCAGCGCGATGGCGACGGGGACACCGAGCAGCACGATGGCGGTGTAGAGCGCCGAGTTGCCGAACGCCTTCCAGAAGTCCGGGTCGTGCAGCAGGGCCGTGTAGTTGTCGGTGCCGACCCAGGTCGCCGGCCCGAACGCCGGCACATCCTGGAAGCTGTCGATGACCGTCCTCAGGAACGGCCACACGTACAGCAGCAGCAGACCGATCGTCGCCGGGGCGATGAACGCCAGTGCCCACCAGCCGTTGGGAGCGGAAACGCCCCCGCGGCGGCCGGACGGCCGCCGCGGAAGCTTCGTTGCCGAGGACGTCATTTCTTGGCGAGAACCTGGTCCACGGCGGCCTGGTACTCCGTGGCCGCTTCCTGGACGGGCTTCTTACCGCTCCACGCGGGGCCGAGGTACTGCGTGGCGAGCCCCTGCCACTCGGACGCGTTGCCCGCGACCGGGAGGGGAACGCTGTAGGCGATGGCGTCGATGAAGACCTGGAGCTTGTACTCCGGCATCGAGTCGAGCCACGGCTGCTGCGTGCCCTCATAGGCCGGCAGCACGGTGCCGGTGGCCGCCTGGATCTCGGCCGCCTTGGACCCGCCGAGGAAGGCGAGGAACTTCTTGAGCTGCTCCGGGTGCTTGCTGCCGGCGTAGCCCGCGTTGCCGATGCCGCTGGTGACGGTGGCGCGCTTGACACCCTGCGGCAGCGGCGCGACGTCGATCTTGCCCTTCAGCGCCGCGTTGTTGTGGAACTTCAGCGCCCAGTAGGCACCCGAGAAGTACATGGCGACCTTCTGGTTCTCGAACATGGAGACGGCCTCCGTGTCCGAGAGCTGCTCCAGCGTCGGCGACGCCTTGGCGGCCTGCAGGTCGGTCCAGAACTTCAGGCCCTCGACGCCCGCCGGGCTGCCGAAGTCGGACGCGGTGCCGTCGGCGTTGATGATGGAGCCACCCGCCTGCAGCATCGTGTTGTAGAAGCCGCCCTGCGCGTCGATCGGCGCCGCGATGCCGAACACGCCCTTGGCTGGGTCGGTCAGCTTCTTCGCCGCGTCCTGCGCGTCCTGCCAGGTCCAGGTGTCGTCGGGGTACTTCACACCCGCGGCGTCGAACAGCGCCTTGTTGTACCAGATGCCGTTGGTGTCGAAGTCCTTCGGCAGTGCGAAGAGCTTCCCGTCGTACGTGTAGGAGTCCGAGACCGCCTTGGGGTACTTGGCAAGGTCGATGTTGTTGGACTTCACCGTGTCGGACATGTCGACCAACTGGCCGCCCTTGGCGTACTCGCGGAAGTGGTCGGCGAGCATCCAGAACGCGTCCGGCGCGGTGCCGCCGGCGGCACCGACCTGGAGTGTCGTCCAGTACTCCGTCCACGGCAGCGTCTGCACCTTGATGGTGATGTCAGGGTTCGCCTTCTGGAACTCGTCGGCGATCTGCTGCATCGCGGGAGTCTGGTCCTCACTCCAGTTCGCGTACGTGAGGGTGACCTTCTCACCTGACGCCTCGTCGGATTGCCCCGAGCAGGCGGTAAGCAGGGTTACCGCGGCGGCCAGGGCCGTGGCGGCGATCCACCTACGTTTCATGGTGCTCCTTCGATGAAAACTCATTCCGGCCGGGGACAGCCGGGGATGGGGTGTTGCGGGGTTGGGGGATGTCAGATGTGGACGGTCGTGCTCACCCAGTCGACGTGCACGCCGACGTCCTGGGGGGTGACGGGCTCGCCGCGCAGGCACAGCGTCCGCACTCCGTGGACCGGGAGGTCGAAGGTCGTGACGGGCTTGCCCGCCTCGACCGTGGCGGTGAAGATCTCGTGCCCGTCGGCGAGCACGCTGACCCTGGCCCGCCCGGTCGACTCGTCGTCGACGCCGACGGCGCCGGTGAACGTCTCGGCGCGGCCACCGAGGTGGAAGCGGGCCTCGGAGACCGGCGCGGTGCCGAGGCCGCGCTCGAACTCCTGACCCGCGACGCGCATCCGCTGCCCGTCCCGGGGGTTGCCGCCGCCGTTGGACTGGTCGCGCTCGACCGGCCCGTCGGCGTTGGCGAAGGAGAGCATCGGGAGGTCCGACAACGCGTACGCGCCGGGCGTCAGGGGCTGCACGACCCGCGCATGGGCGACCACGGGAACCGGGCCGTCGCCCTGCCGCTCGACGGTGACCACGCCGAGCTGCCCGGGCCGCAGCGACGAGTCCGGTCGGACGACCCAGCCGGTCTCGCCGACGCGGTCGACCGACCAACCGGCCGGGAGCCGCAGGCGGGCTCCGACGTCGGTCGTCAGCGACGCGGTCCCGTCGGTGCCGATGTCGGCGACCGCCGGGTGCACGACCGGCTCGGGGTGGGTCGGCCGGGGCTCGGACCGGAACACCTCGGTGCCGGCCGGCGCCACCACGGCGACGAAGCCGCCGTCGCGGGCCACCTCGACCTCGAACGCGTCCGAGACGGTGCCGGTCCGCTCCGCGAGCCCGGTCGCCGCGTCGTCGCCGACGATCCAGACCTGGGCGTCCGGTCCGGCGTTGAGGTGCTCAAGGGGCACCCGGATCGTGCGGGCTTCCCCGGTGGCGATGCACCCCACGAACCAGCGGTCGCCGGACCGGCGGGCGATGACCGCATGGCTGTCAGGGTCGCCGGCCAGCAGGACGGTCTCGTCCCAGGCCGGTGCCAGCTCCGACAGGAAGCGGGCGGCCGCCGGACGGTCGGTGTACGCGTCGACATGGTCGGCGAAATGAGTGATCCCGGCTTCGAACGCCACCGAGAGTCCGAGCTCGTGGCCGTCACTGGTCGTGCGGTTCGCGGCGCCGAACGCGACCGGGGTGGCGTCCATCCCACCGACGATGTTGCGGGTGAAGGGCTGGATCACGTTGTGTGCCGCGGTCAGCGCCTGGTCCTCGAAGAAGACGTAGTACTCGGCCCCGCGGATCGCCTCGTAGCCGATGACCTGGGGGAAGGTCCGCGCCCAGCCGCGCGGGATGACCGAACCGTGGAAGTTCACCATCAGGCCGAGCCGGGCGGTCTCCAGGAGCACCGAGTCGTACCAGCGATAGCGGTCCTTCGACTCGGACTCCATGAAGTCGACCTTGATGCCGGCCACACCCCAGGAGCGCCACAGCGCCAGCTTGCGAAGGTCTTCGGGGCTGTTGAGATCGCGCCAGATGGTCCACAGGTGCACCTGGATCCCGCGGCGGCTCGCGTAGGCGACGATCTCGGGAACCCAGGTCTCCTCCCACCCGCAGTCGATGAGCAGGTGCTCCCAACCCAGGTCGGCGGCGACGTCGACGAAGTGCTTCTGCTTGTCGAGCTGCGCGCCCGAGTAGAAGTCCGACCACCACGACCAGGCGGCCCGCCCCGGCCGGACCCACGTCGCGTCGTCGAGGTCGGGCGAGACCGCCGGCGCCAGCTCCTCGACCAGCAGCGATGACACGAGGTCGGGCAGGGTGCCGACGAGGATGACGCGCCACGGGGTGACCGCGCCACGGGCGACCTCGACGCTGTCGTCGGCCAGGGTGAACCGCAACGTCCGGCTGCCGTCCGGCTCGGGGTCGCCGGCGACCACGTGCGCGCCGGCGAACCGGCCGTCGATGCCCGACTCGGTGACGAGAATGTGCGTCTTGTCGTCCAGCCGGCTCAGGAATGGGAAGCCGTACGCACCAGGGGCCAGGTCGGTCGTGTCGACGCCGAACCGGGGCGTCTCGTACCAGGTCTGGTAGTCGAGCACCCAGTTGCGTGACCGCGCGGGAAGCGTGACGGCGGTCCGGTCCCCGGTGATGCGCGCGGTGCCGTCGAGCGCCGGAAGGAGGTAGCGGATCGCCACGCCGTCCCGTGCGGTGCGCACGACGACCTGCCACTCGACGCCTTCGCCGGTGCGGAACGTGTGCACGCTCTCGTGGTGCTCGTATGCGTGCAATCCGGTCGACTTGCCGGAACGAAGGCGGAAGCTCTCGCGGACTGTACGCTCCGAAACCCGGACGAGCTCGGCATTCGTCCCGACTTCGGCGCCGTTGACGGTGAAGCCGAGGGGGATGCGGTCAAGGACGATCTCGCCGTGCCAGGTCACGGTCAGCTCGACACCGGCGTCCGCGTTCCGGACGACGGCGCCCACCGGGCGAGGGCGTATCTCGTCGCTCAACACTGCTCCATGTGATCCGGCCGGGTCGTGCACCTGACGTGTTCCGGTGCGACGGTATAGGTCCCGACATGCTCGCCCACATGGGGTTTCTTACTTGTTGCATGGACGATCCGACGATCCGGCAACCGCCCGACCCGCGGCGGTCGGCGGCAGTGAAAGAGGGCTATAGGCTGCCAGGGTGATCAACGCCGACGGGTATCTCGAGAGCCTGGAGGAGCGGCTCGCCGCCGACGGTTGCGCGGTGACGCACGAAGGGCTCGGGCTGGTCGCTTACAAGACTCAGATGCGAGCCCTGGTCCGCGGCCACGTGTTCCTAGTCGCGACGAAGGCAGGCGCCGTCGACGAGACCGCGGTGGCTGAGTTCGGCTCTGCCGCCGTCAACCTGGCGGTCGAACGTAAAGGGCAGTGGCGCGGCTTCCAGTCAGGCGTGATCGTGCTGCCGGTCATCGTTGCGGAAAGCGCCGACCAGAGCGCCGTGGCGATGACCCAACGCGTCCACCGACTCAATCTCGGCGGCTTCGCGGTCATGGCCCAGCCCGCTGTCGTCGACCTCGCCACCGGCAGGTCCCACCTCTTCCGAGGCACCCGCCTGTGGGGCTACGCCTTCAACTCCCTGATCAAGAAGAAGTTGGCCCTCTACCTCCCCGACCCCGCCTGATGCGATCGGAGATGGAGCGGCTGGACCCTTGCGCGGAGCTGCTGCGCATCGGGGAGGCCGGCCGCGAGCCCCGCGGATGGCTGGACGACGACGATCCCGGTGTTCGTGGATGTGCGGCCCTCGCTCCGGCACTCGCCGCCGACGGGAAGGCAACCGGCGTCCTATGCCAGCTGGCTGCGTCCGCGCGGGCGTTCGACCGCGCGCTCGGGTTCGGCGGCGACTCGCCGGCGCTTCGGCACTTCACGGGACCGCAGCGCTGGGCGCTCGCCGAGGCCGTCTGTGTCCGGGCCGAGAAGCCGCGCGACCTGCTGCAGGCGGCCTGCGCCGCGCGTTCCGTGTATCGCCGTGCCCGGAGGTTTCGCCGTACCTGCGCGCCGTCTTCCCGCACGGGTGGCCGCGGGCGGGAAGCGTGACGGGGGCTCAGCTGACTCTCGCCCGGCGGCTCCTCGATCGATCCGAGTTGTGGAAAGGGGAACGACGAGCATCGCGCCGCGTCGCTGCGGCCGCTCGGCTTGCCTGATGACGCCGGGTCGTGGCACGAGCTGTCGCGCTCACCGACCACCGCTGTCGACATCCTGGTGATCGAAGGCATGCTGCACGCGGCCCGGATGCGGCCGGAGCTGTACCTCGACGGTGTCGGGCCCGAAGCACCGGACCTATCTGGTCACCGTGCTCACCTGGCCCGTGCGCGACGACTGCGTGCGGTCGTTCACCGCGCGCGGGTTGGCGGCGGCCCGGGTGGGCCGCATCGACCCGACCGGAGTGATCTCGTTGCGGTCCGGCGACCGGTCCCAGCCGGTCGTCGACCTGGCCGCCGCGCCCGCCACGGGCCTGCGTCGACCGTCGTCAGCCTGAGCCCGCGGCCCGCGTTTGGTCGTAGCGTCGGCGAAGTCGGCGTCCTGCGAAACCCGCGTCCCCATGCCTTTCACGGTCCGCGTCGTCGTCGGAAATGAACAGGGCGTTAGCCGGTAGTTTGGCGGTCGTCGCGGACCTATCATCGACATCGGGCCGCCGGACCACGGCCGACCGGGGGCGCTGATGTTCGGTACGCGGGTGCGCGAACGACGGCAACGACTGGGTCTGTCGCAAGAGGACCTGGCGGCCAAGGCCAGTGTGGACCCGAAGACCATCCGCAGCATCGAAGCCGGCCGCAGCATCCCGCGCCCGTCGACGGTGCGCCGGCTGGCCAATGCCCTGGCACTCGACGGCGCCGAGCGGGAGCGGTTCTGCGCGTCCGCGGCCCCGGCTCCGGCTCCGGCTCCGGCTCCGGCTCCGGCTCCGGAGAAGCGCGCCCCACGACCCGCGTTGATGCCGGCGCAGCTTCCGCTCGACGTTTACGGCTTCAGCAGTCGCGCGGCCGAGCTCGCGCGGCTCGAAGCCATTCGCACCAGCACGCCCACTCCGATCGTGCTGATCTCCGGCACGGCGGGTGTCGGGAAGACCGCACTCGCCGTCCACTGGGCGCACCGCCTGCGCGCCGACTTCCCGGACGGGCAGCTCTTCGTCAACCTCCAGGCGTTCCATCCCACCGGCGCCGCCCTGGCCGCCGCGGACGCGCTCCGGGGATTCCTCGAAGCGCTCGCCGTGCCCGCGCCCCAGATCCCGATGGACCTGGCGGACCGTGCGGGGCTCTACCGCAGCCTGCTGGCCGGCCGGCGCATGCTGATCGTGCTCGACAACGCCGGGCACCCCGACCAGGTCCGGCCGTTGCTGCCCGGCTCGCCTGGCTGCCTGGTCGTCGTGACCAGCCGCGACCGGTTGCCGGGCCTGGTGGCGGCCGAGGGCGCCCACCTGGTCAACCTCGGCCTGCTGCCGTCGGCCGGCGCCCAGGAGCTGCTGGCCGGGCGGGTCGGCGCCGCGCGGGTCACCGCGGAGTCCGGCGCCGCGGACGACATCGTCTCGGCCTGCGCGGGCCTGCCGTTGGCGCTGGTGGTCGCCGCCGCGCGGGCCGTGACCCAGCCCGACCTGCCGCTGGCGGACCTCGCCGCGGAGCTGCGCGACGTCCGGACGGGCCTGGACGCCTTCGCGACCGGCGACGTGGTCACCGACCTGCGCGCCGTCCTGTCCTGGTCCGACCGCACGTTGAGCCGGCCGACCGCCGAGCTGTTCTGGCTGCTCGGGTTGCACGGCGGGCCGGACCTCGGCCTGGCGAGCGTCGCGAGCCTGGCCGGCGCCGGCCTCGACGCTGCCAGGGCGGCGATGACCGAGCTGACCCGCGCACACCTGGTGGAGGAGCCCGCGGCCGGCCGCTTCACCTTCCACGACCTGCTCCGCGCGTACGCCCTCGACCAGGCGCACGCGCGAACGTCCGAAGTGGACCGAACCGAGGCGGTCGGACGCGTCCTGCGCCACTACCTGCACACGGCGCACACGGCCGAGCGCCTGCTGTATCCGGAGCGCGACCCCATCACGCTGACTCCGGCAGGGCCGGGAGTGACGGTGCTGCCGCTCGCCGACGCCGACGCGGCCATGGCCTGGTTCACGACCGAACATCGCGCCCTGCTGTGGGCCGTCTCGGCCGCGCACGACGCCGGTCTGGACCCCGTGGCCTGGCAGCTCGCCTGGTCCCTGACCACCTTCTTCGACCGGCAGGGCCACTGGCACGACTGGGTGGCCACGCAGCGGGTGGCGCTGTCGGCAGCGGCGCGCCTGGGCGACCGACCCGCGCAGGCCTTCTCACACCGCAATCTCGGTCTCGCGCTGGCCCAACTCGGCCGACACGAGGAGGCCGACCCACAACTGGAAACCGCCCTGGTCAGGTTCCGCGAGCTCGGCGACGACGTCGGTCAGGCGCACACGCACAACGCCCTCGCGCGGATCCGCGGCAAGCAGGGCCGCCACCGCGACGCGCTGCGGGAGGCGCTGCGCGCCAGCGACCTCTTCGGCGCGCAGGGCCGGCTCGCCGGGCAGGCCAGGACCCTCAACAACGTCGGCTGGTACCACACGCTGCTCGGCGAGCACGAGGAGGCGCTGGCCACCTGCCGGCGGGCCTTACGGCTGCACGACGAGATCGACGACCGCTACGGCGCCGCCAACACCTGGGACAGCCTGGGTCTGGTCTACCACCAGATCCGCGACTACGCCCAGGCCGAAGCCAGCTACCGCACGGCGCTGGAGCTGTGGCTGGAGGTCGGCGACCGCTACGGCGAGGCGGACACCCTCACCCGGCTGGCCGACACCCAACTCGCCACCGGAGCGGTCGCCGCCGCCCACGCCACCCTGCACGACGCGTTGGCCATCCTCGAGGACCTGGCCCACCCCGACGCCGCCGAGGTCGCGGCGAAGCTGCACGCCCTGCCCTAGGCGCGGCTGACGACCTCCCGGCGGCGGCGCGCGAACCGGACCGTCTCGACCACCACGGTCACCGACATCGCCACTGCCAGGCCCAGCAGCAGCCCGCGGACCGGGTCGCCCTCGAAGGCCGTGCCGCCGAAGTAGCCGATCAACGCCGAGTAGAGCGCCCAGGTGACCGCGGCGACGGCGTCGAACGCGGTGAACCGCGACCGCGGGTAGCCGAGCGCGCCCATCGACAGCGTCACCGCCGTCCGTCCGCCGGGGATGTACCGGGCGATCACGAGGATCAGCCCGCCGCGCTCGGCGATCGCCGACCGCGCCCAGGTCAGCGCGCGTGACCGGGGAGGGCGCCCGCGGCCGGCGGCCCGGCCCAAGGCGTACGAGATGTGGTCGCCCACGAACGCACCGGCGGCCGCGACCGCGACCAGCGGCAGCAGGTCGGGTTGCCCGCTCGCGGCGAACACGCCGGCGGTGATGACGGCGGTCTCGGCCGGCACGATCGGGAAGAAGCCGTCCAGCGTCGCGAGCGTGAAGACGAGCAGATAGAGCCACGGTCCGGCCATCAGTGCGTGCAAAGCGTCGAGGACGACATCCATGCGTCCACCCTTCGCGACGCGGCCGTCACGGGGCACCGGGAGAGTCCCTGTCGATCCCCGGACCTCACGGTCGGGGTAGACCCGGAGTCTTCACGTGGCCGTTGCCGACAGCTCACGTGGATGGCGTTGCGCTGTCGGTCCGCAGGCGTTGGCTCAGGTTGTCTCTCCTCCGGATCAAGGAGCAACAACAAAGTGTCTACCTCTCGTCGTGCCCTGCTCGCCGGCGGTGCCGCCGGTGTCGGCCTCGCTGTGGCCGGTGCTGTGCCCTCGCTGGCCCAGGCACACCCCAACAAGCCCCGCCCGTCCGAGGACCACAAGCCGTTCGGACCTCTGGTGAAGGACCCGGCCGGCATCCTCGCCCTGCCCGCGGGCTTCAAGTACACGATCGTGACCCGCACCGGCGTCAGCAAGCTCGACCACGGCCAGGGCCGCACCCCGGGCTCACACGACGGCATGGCCGTCTTCGACGCCGGGCGTGACCGCTACACGATCATCCAGAACCACGAGATCGACCCGGGCGACGAGCACGGCGTGCCGCACGTCAAGGGCACCGTCTACGACCCGGGCGCGATCGACGCCGGCGGCTGCACGGTGATCACGACCGACCGCGCGGGCCGCAACTACGGCGAGTTCGTCGGCATCTCGGGCACCGTCTCCAACTGCGCCGGCGGCCCGACCCCGTGGCACACCTGGCTGACCTGCGAGGAGACCGAGGACCAGGCCGGCGACGAGTGGGAGGCGGACAGCGGCCGCAAGGGCGTCTTCCAGAAGGACCACGGCTACGTCTTCGAGGTCTCCTCCGACGGCAAGTCGGACCCGCGCCCGATCAAGTGCCTCGGCCGGTACGCCCACGAGGCGCTGGCGATCGGCACCGACAAGGCGAGCGTCTACCTCTCCGAGGACGCCAGCGAGCCCAACGGCCTCTTCTACCGCTGGACCGCGCCGCACGGTGTCAAGCTCGGCCCGGGCGTGCTCACCCGCCTCGCCCCGAACGCCGGCACCCTGGCCGCGATGCAGATCATCATGGACGACGGCTCGGTGCTGCCGGACGTCGCCTACCTGACCTCCGCCCAGCTCGGCCGCCCGTTCCCCGTCCGGTGGATCGAGGTCCCCGAGCGCGACGCGCAGTCGAAGCCGGTGCGGGAGCAGTTCGCGGACGGCAAGGTCACCCGCGGCAAGAAGTTCGAGGGTGTCTGGGCCACCGACGAGGGCGTGTACGTCGTCAACTCGTACGCCTGGGAAGAGGGCGACCTCCCGAAGGACGCCGCACCGCACGACGGAATGGTGTGGTTCTACCACTTCAAGAACCAGACCATCCAGCTCGTCACGTACTTCCCGCACCAGGCCTCGACCGAGGAGGGCGCGGCGCCCAAGTACACCGACCTCACCTTCGACGGCCCGGACAACGTCACCGTGACGCCGTGGGGCAGCCTGGTGCTGGCCGAGGACGGCGAGGGCGCGTCGCACGTGCTCAGCTCGTTCCCCGGCGGCCCGACCTACGCGATCGCCCGCAACGAGCTCAACGACTCGGAGTTCTGCGGCCCGACGTTCACCGCCGACGGCAAGGTCCTCTTCGTCAACATGCAGGACCCGGGCCTGACCCTGGCCATCACCGGCCCGTGGGAGAAGTACCTCGGCTGACCTGACCGCCGCCGGGGGTCGGGCCTGTGCCGACCCCCGGCCGGCGGGCCGTCCCAAGTGCTAACTTTCAGCCGATGCCTGATGAGAACACCTCGCCCAGCATCCGCGCGGACGCGCGGGAGAACCGGCGCCAGTTGATCGACGCGACGCGTGCGGCGATCGCCACGCGTGGGCTCGAGATCTCCGCGCTGGACATCGCGACCGCGGCCGGCGTCGGGGTGGGCACCCTCTACCGCCGGTTCGGCACTAAGGAAGCCCTACTCGACGCCGTCGTGATCGGCCTGTACGACGAGATGGTGGAGCTGGCCCAGGTCTGCCTCGAACGCCCCGACGCGTGGGACGGGCTCACGGAGTTCATGACCGAGCTCGTCACCGCTCACCGCGACAGCCTCGGGTTGGCGGAGTTCACCGCCCACGACGAGCGGCAGTCGCCCGACATCGCGCAGCGCACCCTCGCCCTCCAGGACGCCGTCCGGCTCCTGGCCGAGCGCGCCCACGCCACCGGTGACCTGCGCGAAGACGTGACCTGGCAGGACCTCCTGCTCTGCTCCCGCGCACCGCTCGACACCGACCACTGCCTCGGTGTCGACGGCGGACCGGAGGGCTGGCGCCGCATCCTGACCCTCCTGTTGGACGGCATGCGCGCCCCCGGGCGGACCCCACTCGCACCGTAGGACCCGCCAGTATGCCCAGCCACCAGGGTGGCTGGGCTCACGTATCTCCGGGCCCAGATTAAGCGGACGACCGCCGTCCCGTTGGGGTAGCTTCTCGAACCGGACGATGATCGTCCGTATCTAACTCCCTCATCAGAGACAAGGGCCTCACCATGCGTTTCGCAGACAAAGTCATCCTGGTCACCGGCGCCACCTCCGGCATGGGCCGCGCCGTCGTCGAACGGGTCGCCGCCGAGGGCGCCCGGGTCGTCCTGGCCGCCCGGGGCAAGGACGCCGGCGAGGCGTTCGCCGCCGAGCTGCGCGCGGCCGGGCGCGACGTGCTCTTCGTGCCCACCGACGTGACGGTCGGCGCCGAGGTCGAGCGGCTCGTCCAGCGCGCACTAGACACCTACGGCCGGCTCGACGGCGCGTTCAACAACGTCGGCGCCGCCACCGCGCTCGGCCCGATCACCGAGATCGACCACCAGGCCTGGGGTGCGGAGCTGGCCCTGAATCTCGACAGCGTCTTCTTCGGACTCAAGTACCAGATCCCCGCGCTGCAGGCGTCGGGCGGCGGGGCGATCGTCAACAACGCCTCGACCACCGGGGTCACCGGTGTGGCCGGCCTGGCCGCGTACGGCGCCGCCAAGCACGGCGTCGTCGGGCTCACCCGGTCCGCGGCACTCGACGTGGCCACCTCGGGCGTACGGATCAACGCGCTGGTCACCGGCGGCGTCGACACCCCGCTGCTGCGGCGCAACATGGGCGCCAACCCGCAGGAGGCCCTGCACCTCGCCAACGCGATGCACCCGGTCGGCCGGATCGGCCAGCCCGCGGAGCTCGCCGCGTTCGCCGCCTTCCTGCTCAGCGACGAGGCCCCGTTCATCACGGGTGCCGCGCTCGCCATCGACGGCGGGCTGACGGCCGCATGAACGCCGACGCACAGCGGTGGAAGGCCCTGTTCTTCATCTCCATCGCCCAGCTCATGGTCGTGCTCGACTCGGCCGTCATGAACATCGCCCTCCCCTCGGCGCAGCAGGCGCTGCACTTCTCCGACGGCAGCCGGCAATGGGTGGTCACCGCGTACGGCCTGGCGTTCGGCGCCCTCCTGCTAGTCGGCGGCCGCGTCGGTGACATGGTCGGGCGCAAGCGCGTGTTCCTGTTCGCCCTGGCCGGTTTCGCGATCGTCTCGGCGATCGGCGGCCTCGCGGTCAACGCCCCGATGCTGCTGATCGCCCGGGCGTTCCAGGGCGTGTTCGCGGCCCTGCTCGCGCCGGCGGCCCTGTCCCTGATCTCGCTGTCGTTCACCCAACCACGGGAACGAGCCAAGGCCTTCGGTGTGTTCAGTGCGGTCTCCGTCGCCGGCGGTGCGGTCGGCCTGATCGCCGGTGGGCTACTCACCGAGTACCTGAGCTGGCGCTTCTCGATGTTCGTCCTCGTGCCGATCGCCGTCATCGGGATCCTCGGCGCCATACCGACGGTGCACGACACGACCGAGCGGCACCGCGCCCGGCTCGACATCCCCGGCGTCCTGCTGGCCAGCTTCGGCCTCGTCGCGGTGGTCTACGGCTTCAGCAGCGCCGAGAGCGACGGCTGGACCGGCGCACTGACCATCGCGTCGTTCGCCGTCGGTGTCCTGCTGCTGGCCGTGTTCATCGCGGTGCAGGCGCGGGTGACCTCACCGTTGCTACCGCTGCGGGTCCTGACCGAGCGCAACCGGGCCGCCGCGTACCTGTCGGTCGCGTTCGCCGCGCTCGCCATGTTCGGGATGTTCCTGCTGCTGAGCTACTACTTCCAGCAGGTCAAGGGCTGGTCGCCGGTGATGGCGGGCCTGGCCTTCATGCCGATGGCGGCGGCACAGGTCATCGGGGCGACGCAGATCGGGGCCCGGCTCGCGCACCGGATCGCTCCACGGCCGATCATGGTCGGCGGCTATCTCGTCACGGCGGTCGGGCTCGTGCTGCTCGCTGTCCTCGACACCGGCAGCGGCTTCCCCGAGATCGCCGTCGCCGAGACCGTGGTGGGCCTGGGCATCGGCGCCGCGCTCATGCCGGCGATGAGCGTCGCGACCCACGGCGTCGCGCCGCAGGACGCCGGCGTCGCGTCGGCTCTGATCAGCTCGTCGCAACAGGTCGGCGGCTCGATCGGCACCGCACTGCTGAACACCGTCGCGACCGGCTCGGCCGCCGCGTACCTGGTGTCCCACGGCGGCGCCACCGTGGCCGAGTCGCAGGTGCACGGCTTCTCCCTGGCCTACTGGCTGGCTACCGCAGTCGTCCTCGCCGCGGCCGCCGCCACGGCGGTGATGGTGAACGCCCGGTCGCCGAAACACGCACCGGCCACGGAAGACGCTCCGGACCTCGTGGCCGTCCACTGAGCAGTCCCGCCCATATCATCATGAAATGGATGGAACTGAACCGGGCCGGTGGTGGCGGATCACCGGGCAGGAGATCGCCGGTGCGTTCCGACCGCGGCGCGAACCGCCTCCGTTGCTGCCGTTGCGGCGCGGGATCATGGCCGGCGCCGGTCCTTTGCTGCTCGCGCTGCTCGTCGGGGTGGGTTTCATCGCGGCGTTCGTCGGCGCTCTGCACAACCCCCGGCCACACGACGTTCCCGTCGGTGTGGTGCGCGGTGACCAGACCGCGCAGGCGTTGCTGGCCGCGACGGCTCCACAGCTACGGGCCGTCGAGTACGGCGAACCCACGGACGCGGACGAGGCGGTGCGCCGCGGCGACGTCTACTCGACGCTCACGAGCGTGCCGCCCGGGTTGACGCTGACCGTGGCCACCGCCGCCGGGCCGGCCGCCACCACCACGACGGCCGCCATCCTGGCCGTGGCGGCCCGCAGCGCGGGCGTGCCGCTCACGGTGACCGACGTGGTGCCCGTCGACCCGGCCGACCCACGTGGCGTGGTGCCTTTCTACCTGGCGATCGGCCTGGTGATCGGCGGCTACTTCGGCGGCATCGCACTGAGCCTGGCGTTGGGAACCGTGCCGCGGACCATGGCCCGGGCCGGCGTACGCGTCGCTGGTCTCACGCTGCATGCCCTCCTGCTCGGCCTCGCCGGGACCCTCATCGTCGGTCCGGGGCTGGGCATCTGGAACCAGAACCTGTTCGGCCTCTTCGCGGCCGGGATGCTGCTCGCGCTCGCCGCCGCGCTCTTCGCCGCCGCCGTGCAGAGTTGGCTGGCCCGGGTCGGCACCACGTTGATCATTATGTTGGTGGTGGTGCTGGGCAACCCCGGGTCCGGCGGCATCTACCCACCCGAGTTCCTGCCGGGCTTCTTCCGGGGCGTCCACGAGTGGGACCTGCCGGGCCTCGGCGCCGACCTGGTCCGGTCGGTGGTCTACTTCCCGGCCGGCTCGGCCGCCTGGACCGCCGGCAAGCTCGCGATCTGGTGCGTCGCCAGCGTGGCCGTGTTCGCGGCCGCGACGATCGTGCTCGGCCGGCCGGTCAGCTCCGATCGAACCGGACCCGGATCTTGACCAACGCGGCGTGTACGTTCGCCCGGTCGGCCAGGTAGGCGGAGATGGCCGCGGCGTCGGCGTCGCCGGCCAACGGCGCCGTGCCGATCGCGAGCACGATGTAGCGCCGGCCGATCGCGTTCGCCGTCCAGTCGTCGATGACCGGGTGGCTGAGCCACACACCGTCCGGCCCGCACAGCTCGACCCGCATCGCGCGCAGCGACGCGTACAACGTGTCGGTGCCGATCGGCAGGATGTCCCCGTCGGCGTCGAGCCGCCGCATGCCGAGGTTGGCGACCGCGCCGGCGAACGTCCCGTCGTCGTCGCCCGAGATCGGGTGCACGAGCACGAAGGCGGTCGGCTCACCGAACGGGTTCGGGGCCGACCAGGCCGTCAGTCCGATCTGGATGGTCGCGACGCTCACCGGTTGACCTTCGACTGGTCGTACCAGATCACCGGGGCCGGTTGGTCTTCCGTGGGCAGCGACTCCGCGAACTGGGTCGTCACGTTGAGGTGGTCGGCGACGACCTTGGCCGGGTTCGAGGCCAGCCATTTGTTCGCGGAGATGTCCGAGTACTCGGGGTGCTTGAACACCTCGATGAAGATGAGCTTCTCGTCGCCGATGTTCTGCACGTAGTGGCCGGCGACGAACGGCACGATGCCGACGTCGCCCGCGGTGAAGTCGAAGGTGCGCGCGATGCCGTTGGAGTTGAAGATGGTCATCCGCGCCTTGCCCTGGATGTAGTACTGCCACTCCGCGGCCTTCGGGTGCCAGTGCAGTTCGCGCATGCCGCCGGGCTCGACCTCGACGAACGCCGCGGAGATCGTCTTGGCGGCCGGGAACACGTTGACGTCGACGATGCGTACCCGCCCGGCCTCGGACTCGATCGGCTTGACGGTCTCCATGTGCAGCGTGAACGGCGACGGCACCTTGCCCTGCGCTGTCGGCCGGTCGACCTCGGCCATCGGTCCGGGCAGGTCGGCCGAGAAGATGTACTTCTGGGTCTTCGGGAAGACGTCGATCTCGGCCACGGTCTTCTTCAGGTTGGCGGCCACCACGTCCTGCGGCATGTGCGCGAACCAGTCGGACAGCAGGAACGTGAAGTTCTCGGAGAAGTCGGCGTCACTGAAGACGAGCAGGAACTCGACGCCGTCCTCGAGACCCTGGATCGAGTGCGGCAGGCCGGCCTCGAAGTTCCACAGGTCGCCCGCCTTGACCTCGTCGATGAAGGAACGGCCGTGCTCGTCGATCGCGGTCAACCGGCAGCTACCGACGAGCACGAGGCCCCATTCGGCCTCCTTGTGCCAGTGCAGCTCCCGGTACGCGCCGGGCTCGAGGGCCATGTTCACGCCGGCCAGGTCGAGCGACGCCGGGATCTCCCGGTTCGTGACCTCGCGGGTCCAGCCCCCTTTCTCCAGCCGCTGGTGCGCGTCGGAGAACGAGAACTTCATGTTGGGCATGGTGCCGTTGTCGGTCGGCGGCGGGACGAGGATGTCGGGGTTCTCCCGGTCGCGGTGGATGTCCCGAGGCCCGAGGTCAAGCCACCCCTTGCCGTCGGACGTCCTCATCGGGTGCGGAACGGTCTCGACATCGGCCACAGTGGTCTCCATCCCCGTCGGTCGCCTGCCTTTCCACTCTAGAAACGCGAGGGGCGGTCGTTACTGAAGTTGGCGTAAATCGCCCATTTCGGCCCGCCGAACTGTCCGGTTTCATACTGTTTTCGGTATGCCGAAACTGCGCGTGGTCGCGCTGCTCGCCCTGGCCGGCGTGCTGTCCGGCTGCGCCGTGAGCCGCTCGGAAGACCCCCGGCCGGTCGTGCTGACGACGTTCACGGTGCTGGCGGACATCGCGCGGGTCGTGGCCGGCGACCACCTGCGGGTCGAGTCGATCACGAAGGTCGGCGCGGAGATCCACGGGTACGAGCCGACGCCCGGTGACGTCGCGAAGGCCTCGGACGCCGACCTGATCCTGGACAACGGCCTCAACCTGGAGCTGTGGTTCGCGAAGTTCGTCCAGTCCGCGGACGTGCCGCACGTGGTGGTGACCGAGGGCGTGCCGGCCATGGACATCACCGAGGACGCGTACGCCGGGAAGCCCAACCCGCACGCCTGGATGAGCCCACGCAACGTCCAGGTCTACGTGGACAACATGGCCGCCGCGTTCGGTGAGCTGGCGCCGGCACACGCGGCGGACTTCCGCGCGAACGGTCTCGCCTACCAGAAGGAGCTTGCAGGCGTGCACGACGGACTCATAACACGGCTGTCGACGGTGCCGGCCGACCAGCGGGCGCTGGTGACGTGCGAAGGCGCGTTCTCTTACCTCGCCCGCGACGCCGGACTCGCCGAGCGCTACATCTGGCCCGTGAACGCGGAGCAGCAGGCCACACCGCAGCAACTCGCGGCAACGATCGAGTTCGTCCGTACCAAGCGGGTCCCGGCGGTCTTCTGCGAGTCGACAGTGTCCGACCGCCCGATGCGGCAGGTCGTGGAGGCCTCTGGCGCCCGGTTCGGCGGCACGCTCTACGTGGACTCGCTGTCGGCCGCGGACGGACCCGTGCCGACCTATCTCGACCTGATCCGCTACGACACCGACCTGATCGTCGCCGCGCTGACCGGGTCCGCCGCGTGATCCGGGTCGAGCACGTCGTCGCGCGCTACGGCGAGGTCCTCGCACTCGACGACGTCTCGCTGTCCATCCGACCCGGGCTGGTCACCGGCCTGGTCGGGATGAATGGGTCGGGCAAGTCGACCCTGTTCAAGACCCTCATGGGTCTCGTCAAGCCGGAACGCGGCCGGGTGCTGCGCGGCCCCGGGTCGATCGGGTACGTGCCGCAGAGCGAGCACGTCGACTGGGCCTTCCCGGTCAGCGTCCGCGACGTCGTGATGATGGGCCGCTACGGAAGCCTGGGCCTGACCCGGCGGCCACGTGCGGCCGACCACCGCGCGGTCGCGGACGCCCTCGCCCGGGTCGAGCTCACCGACCACGCCGAGCGGCAGATCGGCCAGCTCTCCGGCGGGCAGCGCAAACGGACGTTCGTGGCCCGGGGCATCGCCCAGGACGCGCGGATCCTGCTGCTGGACGAGCCGTTCGCCGGCGTCGACAAACGCTCCGAGGCGACCATCGTCCGGCTGCTGCGGGAGCTCGCCGCGGACGGCCGGACCGTCCTGGTCTCCACCCACGACCTGCACGCACTGCCCCGGTTGGCCGACGACGTGGTTTTGCTGCTGCGCCGGGTGCTGTTCCACGGCCCGGTCGACGAGGCGCTGCGGCCGGAGAACCTGGCCCGCGCGTTCGGGCTCGACGTGTTCGAAGGAGTCGCATGAGGGTGATCATCGAGCCGCTCCAGTACGACTTCATGGTCCGCGCCCTCGTCACCACCGTGATCGCCGCGGTCGTCTGCGCGCTGCTGTCCTGCTGGCTCGTTCTCGTCGGCTGGTCGCTGATGGGAGACGCGGTGTCGCACGCCGTCCTGCCGGGCGTGGTCATCGCGTACGTCGTCGGCGCCCCGTTCGCCGTCGGCGCACTGGTGTTCGGCTTTCTGGCCGTGGCGCTGATCGGCGCGATCCGCAACACCAGCCGGGTCAAGGAGGACGCCGCGATCGGGATCGTCTTCACCAGCCTGTTCGCGCTCGGGCTCGTCCTGATCTCCGTCACGCCCAGCCAGACCGACCTGAACCACATCATCTTCGGCAACATCCTCGGCGTCTCGGGCACCGACCTGGCCCAGATCTGCGTGCTCGCCGCCGGCGCCTTCGCGGTGCTCGTGCTCAAGCGCCGCGACTTCACGCTGTACGCCTTCGACCCGACGCACGCGCTGGTGATCGGCCTGCGCCCTCGGCTGCTGGGCGGGCTGCTGCTCGCGATCCTCGCCCTCACCGCGGTGGTCGCGTTGCAGGTCGTCGGCGTGATCCTGGTCGTCGCCATGCTGATCATCCCGGGCGCGACCGCCTACCTGCTCACCGACCGGTTCGGCCGGATGCTGCTCATCGCGCCGACCCTCGCCGCCACCACCTCGGTGCTCGGCATCTACCTCAGCTACTGGCTCGACGCTGCCTCCGGCGGACTGGTCGTGGTGGTCCAGGGCGCGCTGTTCACGGCCGTCTACCTGCTCAGTCCTCGGCACGGCCTGCTCGGCCGCGCGCGGCGTCGCCAACTGGTCAACGCATGACGGCCACCGAGAACTACCTGAAGGCGGCCTTCAACGCGCGCGAGTGGTCCGACCGGCCGGTCACCGTCGGCCTGCTCGCGTCCGTGCTCGGCCTGTCGCCCTCGTCCGCGTCGGAGCAGGTCCGCAAGCTCACCGACCGCGGGCTGTTCACCCACGCCCGCTACGGCGCGATCGAGCTCACCCCCGAGGGCCACCGCATCGCGCTGGCGATGGTCCGCAAACACCGCATCGTCGAGACCTTCCTGGTGGAGCACCTCGGGTACGGCTGGGACGAGGTGCACGACGAGGCCGAAGCGCTCGAACACGCCGTCAGCGACCTGTTCGTCGAGCGCCTGGCGCGGCGCCTCGGCTCGCCGACCCACGACCCGCACGGCGACCCGATCCCCGGACCCGACGGCACCCTCCCCGACGACCAGCAGCAACTCCTCGACACGGTGCCAGCCGGCTGCCGGGTGCGGGTGGCCCGCGTCTGGGACGACGACCCCGCGCTGCTGCGCCACCTCGACGACCTGGGCATCACCATCGGCACCGTCCTGACTGTCCTGGCCCGCGCCGGCGGCACGGTAGAGGTCAACCGCGACGGCACACCGACCACCCTCGACTCGACGGCGGCACGGTCCATCCGCGTGGTGCTCCTGCCGCCGGACGTCGTGGCCGCCCCCGCACGCGCTGTCGTCCGCGCGTCCGACGTGATCCATGTCCGGCTGACCGACATCGCCGTCGAGGTCACCAACCGAACCCGGCAGCGGGTACGAATGCGCGTCACGCTGGGCTCCGCGACCGACGCGCACGCGGTGTTCGAGACGCGGCTCGGCCCCGACGAGTCCCACACGGAGCCGACCGACGCCGTGCCCGCGGTGGCCGCACTGACGCCACCCAGCGCGGTGCTCCGGCACTGGAGCCACGAGTCGGCCGAGGTCTACGAGGGAGGCGACCGGCGGATCGTGCGGGTCGAGACGTCGCTGCTCGACGCCGACGATCACGTCCTCGTCGCCCGCACCGACGAGCCGCCGAACGGCCTCTCGTTCTCGATCACCGCACGCGACCTCAAAGCGTTGGTCGCAGAGCCCTTCCGCTTCGCGCAGGCCGAAGGGGCCGCCGGCTAGACCCGGCCGCGCGCGTTAACAAGGGTCCCTTCCTATGCGGAAAGCGTTAACAAGGGGCCCTTCCTTGCACTGTTCAGGCTCCGGCCGCCAGGCGGGCCAGGATGGTCCCGACCGGGTCGTCGGTGGCGTGGCGGAAGCCCGTGCCGGACCACAGGTGCACGCGTTCCGGGTCGCCGGCCGCGGCTGCCGCGCGGCGGATCGGGCGGGTCAGGGTGTGCAGCGCCGGGTAGCCCGCCGGGGCCACGGCGCTGTAGCGGTCCGTGAAGTCGTTGCGCAGCCCGCGGGCCGGGCGGCCCGTGAACGCCCGGGTGACCACGGTCGTCGTGCGGGCAGGGTCGGCCAGAGCGGCGCGGTGCGTGGCAGAGGTGCCGGCCTCCGCCGCACGCAGCAGGACTGTGCCGACCGCGACCAGCGTCGCGCCGGCACCCAGGGCGGCGGCCACGTCGGCGGCGGTGCCCACACCGCCCGCCGCGATCACCGGCAGCGGCACGGCCGCGCGGATCTCCGCGACCAGGGCCGGCAGCGGCACCACCGGCACCGGCAGGTCCGGTGTGAACGTGCCCGAGTGGCCCCCAGCGGCGGCGGCCTGGACGACCAGCACGTCCAGGCCGGCCTCGGCGGCCGCCCGGGCCTCGGTCACCGAGGTCACCGTCTGGGCCAGCGCCGCACCGGTCGCCCGGAGCAGCGCCAGGTCGGCCGCCGGTGGCAGGCCGAAGGTGAAGCTGACCAGCGGGACCGGCCACTGGCGGAGCACTTCCAGCTTGTCCCGCCAGGCGTCGTCGTCCTCCACCGGGTCGGGCGGCAAACCCACCCCGAACCGCGCGGCCTCGGTTGCGAGCAGCGCGGCGTAGTCCCGGTAGGCGGCCGCGTCGACCGGCACCGTGTTGGGCGCGAACAGGTTGACCCCGAACGGCACCCCGGCGGCGGTGACCGTGGCGATCTCCTCCGCGAACGCCGTCGGCGGTTGGTATCCGCCGGCGAGGAAGCCCATCCCGCCCGCCCGGCCGGCGGCGACCACGAAGGCCGGTGTGCCGGGACCGCCGGCCATCGGTGCGGCGATGACCGGCAGCGCCAGGTCGGGCAGGACCGTCGTCACCAGGCGGTCGGCTTCGACGGCTGGTAGAGCCAGGTCTGGAAGAACGCGTCGAGCTGCTGGTGGCCGCGCTTCTCGGCCAGCCGGATGAAGTCGGCGGTGGTGACGTTGCCGTCGCGGTTGTGTGCGTACCAGTCGCGGAGCAGGGCGAAGAACGCCTTGTCACCGATCTTCACGCGCAGTGCCTGGAGTGTCATCGCACCTCGATCGTAGACCGGGGAGCTGAACATGACGGCCGGTCCGCCGACGTTGGCCGGTGGGCGGGTCCAGAACGAGCTCGTCGCCGGGCGGGCGAAGGAGGCGTCGAACGACTGCTGCGCGGTGTCGCCGCCGTGCCGCTCGTCGTAGATCCACTCGGAGAAGGCCGCGAAGCCCTCGTTGAGCCAGATGTCCTGCCACACCGTCAGGGTCACGCTGTTGCCGAACCACTGGTGGGCGATCTCGTGCACCACGGTGCCCGCGCCCGGCGTCTCGTCGTACTGCGACTTGGTCTGCGACTCGAGTGCGTAGCCGACCTCGGGCGCGTGGTCGACGATGCCGCCGCCGCTGCTGAACGGGTACGGCCCGTACAGCTTCGAGAAGAACGTGATGACCTCGGCCTCGGCGGCGAGCCGGTCGAACGCGCCCTTGGGCACCTCGACGGGGTCGACCGCGTGGTAGAGCGGGATCCGGCCGACCTTGCTGACGCGTAGCTCGAACACGCCGTTGGTGGCGGTGGCCAGGTACGTCGCCATCGGCGAGTCCTCGCGCCAGCGCCAGGTGGTCTTGCCCTTGTGGTCGTGCTTGCCGACCAGCCGCCCGTTGCCGATCGCGGTGATCCCCTTGGGCACGGTGATCGCGAAGTCGAACGTCGCCTTGTCACGTGGGTTGTCGTTGGCCGGGTACCAGCCCGGCGAGCCCTGCGGCTCGTTGACCACGAACGCGCCGTCCGGGGTGGGCACCCAGCCCTCGCTGCTGCCGTCCGGGTCGATCACCTCGGTCGGCTCGCCGGCGTAGTCGACCCGCACGGTGAACGTACGCCCGGCGCGCAGCATCCGCTTCGGGGTGACGACCAGCTCCTGGCCGTCGCGGCTGAACTGGGCCTTCGCGCCGTCGACGCGCAGCGAGCTGATCGTGAAGCCGCGCAGGTCGAGGTCGAACCGGGTGAGGTTCTGGGTGGCCCGCGCGGTGATCACGGCAGTGCCGTCGAGGTGGTTGCCGGCGCGCGTGTAGTCGAGGTCGAGGGAGTAGTGCCGCACGTCGTAGCCGCCGTTGCCGGCCAGGGGGAAGTAGGAGTCACCGAGGCCGGGCGAGCCGACGGTCGAGCCACCCCCGGCGAGGGCCGGTGTGGCGACCGCGAGGGCGGTCAACGCGGCGACGGCACCGGTGACGGCGCGTCGAAACAGGACAGACGGCACGGCGGTCCTCCTCATCGAGTGATCGGGTGCGGCACCGCCGATCCTCGCACCGGCCACAGGAGAACGTCCAGCAACGATCATCCCGTCGGATCGGCCGGCCAGGCATGCTTTGGGTACCGCCCGCGCAGCTCGGCCCGGACCTGCGGGTAGCCGGTGCGCCAGAACGAGGCGAGGTCGCGGGTCACCGCCACCGGTCGGCCGGCGGGCGAGAGCAGGTGCAGCAGCACGGGTACGCGGCCCTCGGCGACGGTCGGCGTGTCCCGCCAGCCGAACGCCTCCTGCACCTTGAGCGCGACCACCGGCGCCTCCGGGTCGGTGTAGTCCACCCGCAGCCGCCGCTCCCCCGGCCCGGCGACCCGCTCGGGCGCGACCGCCTCCAGCCGGCCGGCGATCTGCCAGGGCAGCAACCGGCGCAGGGCGGAGGCGACGTCGACCCGGGCGAGGTCGGCGCGGCGGCGCGCCCGGGCCAGCTCCGGGCCGAGCCAGCCGGCGGCGTTCTCGAGCAGGGCGGCGTCGCTCACGTCGGGCCACGGATCGCCGAGCGCGTGCCGCGCGAAGGCCAGCCGCTGCCGCAGCGCGACCGCCGCCTTCTCCCAGCGCAGCAGGCTCAGCCCCTCTTTCGCCAGACCGTCGCGGAGCGCGGCGGCGACCAGCTCGGCCGACGGTGTCGACAGTGGACGTCCGACGAGTGGGACGGCGCCGAGCCGCTCGACCCGGCGGGCCACCACGTCGCCACCGGACCAGGCGACCTCGTCCTGCGTGGCGAGCAGCGCCGCGCCGGCCTCCCGCGCGGTCGCCTCGTCGATGACCACCGCCGAGCGGATCCGGGCGGAGGCGCGGCCCGGCGGACGATCCGCGGCGGCGACGGCCAGCCAGTCGGAGCCGGACAGCGGCGACCCCGGCGTCAGGTCCGCCGCGGTCCCGCCGCTCATCAGGTACGCGGACGCGCCGGCGCCACGGGCCTTGGCCAGCCGCTCCGGGTACGCGAGCCCGACCAGCAGCCCGGCGGCGAGGTCGTCCGACAGCCGAGGGCCGCGGCCGGCGCGCACCGTGCCGAGGTCGGCGCGCAGGCGGCGTACCCCCTGCTGATAGGCCGTGTCGCCACGGACTCGGCGCCAGCCCGCGACCAGGTCCTCGGTGGCGCTCTCGCGGTCGAGCAGGGCGACCACCTCGGCGGCCCGGTCGGCGCCGACCACGGGGGCACCGTCGAGCAGCGCGCGGGCCAGCCGGGGGTGGGTGCCGACCCCGGCGATCCGCCGGCCGCGGTCGGTGACCCGGCCGGCGTCGTCGAGCGCGCCGAGCGCCCGCAGCGTCTCGGTCGCGACCGTCATCGGCCCGGCCGGAGGTTGGTCGGGCAGCGCCAGCCCCTGCCCGCCCGGCGCACCCCAG
Source organism: Asanoa ishikariensis (assembly GCF_900107455.1). Classification (GTDB taxonomy): domain Bacteria; phylum Actinomycetota; class Actinomycetes; order Mycobacteriales; family Micromonosporaceae; genus Asanoa; species Asanoa ishikariensis. The sequence continues at coordinate 871,876 of NZ_FNQB01000003.1, forward strand.
ACCGCCAGGTCCAGCGCGAAACCGGTGAGGTCGGCGGCCGCGATCTCGGGCTCCGGGAAGGCCGGCAGCCGGTCGTGTGCCGCCTGGGACCAGCAGCGGTAGACGGTGCCCGGCGCCTCACGCCCCGCGCGGCCGGCCCGCTGTTCGGCGACGGCCTTCGAGACCGGGACGGTGACGAGCGCGCCCAGTCCGCGGGCGTGGTCGGTGCGGGGCACCCGGGCGAGTCCGGCGTCGACGACCACGCGTACACCTGGGACGGTCAGGCTGCTCTCCGCGACCGCCGTCGCCAGCACGACCCGGCGCTGCGCGGACGGGCGGAGCACGGCGTCCTGCTCGGCGGCGTCCTGACGGCCGAGCAGCGTACGCACGGGCAGGTCACGCAGCCGCTCGCCGACGGAGGCGATCTCGCCGGCACCCGGCAGGAACACCAGGATGTCGCCGTCCCGCTCGGCGAACGCCCGGCGGACGGTGGCGGCGACATGGTCGAGCAGCCGCGGGTCGACCCGCAGCCCGCGCGGCGGATCCACTTTGGATGGTGGCGTCCAGACCGCGTCGACGGGGTGCAGCGCGTCGTCCGCGGTGACGGTCGGCCCGAGCAGTTCGGCCAGCCGGGCCGTGTCGGCGGTCGCCGAGGTGGCCAGCAGGCGCAGGTCGGGTCGCAGGTTGGCGCGCACGTCGACGCAGAAGGCGAGCGCGAGGTCGGAGTCGAGGTGCCGCTCGTGGCACTCGTCGAGGATGACGGTGTCGACGCCGTCCAGGCCCGGGTCGTGCTGGAGCCGCCGGACCAGCAGGCCCGTGGTGACGACCTCGACGCGGGTGTCGGGGCCGGTCCGGCGCTCGCCGCGCACGGCGTACCCGACCCGCTCGCCGACCCGTTCCCCGAGCAGGGAGGCCATCCGCCGAGCGGCGGCCCGGGTGGCCAGGCGCCGCGGCTCGGCGATCAGCACCCGGCCGTGGTCCGCGAGGTCGAGCGGCACGAGGGTGGTCTTGCCGGTGCCCGGCGGTGCGACCAGCACGGCACTGCCGTGCCCGTCCAGCGCCTCCCGCACCCGCGGCAGAACGCGGCGGATCGGCAGGTCGGGCTCAGGAGGCAGCACGGCACCATCTTGTCCGGTGCCCGACCATGGCCGGCGACCGACTAGGGCTTGGCGTCCTCCGGCGTCGCCGGCGGCTGCACCGCGAACGGGTCACGAAGCTGGCGCATCGCCTCGGCCCCGGCCTCGGCAACCTGGCCGGCGTCCTCGACGGACTCGGCGGCGGGGCCGTCCGCTGCCCGGAACAAACTCGCGTGGTCGTGATTCGTTGTCATCAAAGGTCCTCGTTGCGTGGTTTCGCTGGAGTTCGACCCACCGGCGTGCGATCGCCGTGCATGTGCTGGTGGCGCCGGGTGGCTTGGCCGTGGTCGTCGCGCTGCTACTGACAGCGTCGTCGCGGTGCGAGGTGGCGGGAGCTCTCCCCTGCGCACCATCTTCGTCGGCCGACCGTACTCATTGTGACAGACGATGAGCGAACGGGTGGGCCGGCACGGCGATCAGGGCTTTATCCAGGCCAAACAGGAGATGCGCACCGATGGTAGCGTTTCGCGCACTTAGGGTCCCGCAGCGCGCGAAAGGGTGCCGCGATGAGCACTGGGCTCGAGGCCACGCTCGCCCGCACGGCCGGGCGGGTCGTCAGTTCGCTGGTCCACGGCGCCCGCGCTGAGGTGCGCGTCCGCCGGCTGCGTGACTGCGCCCGTCCGCTCATCGCCCAGGAGACCGCCACCGGCCTGCTGGACGAACTGTCCTCCGGCGAGGCCGCCGCCGTGGCCGGCTACCTCGCCTCTCCGGACTTCGAGCAGGTCGCCCTCCAGGTGGTGATCGCCCGGATGCCCGGTCGCGCCAGTGTCCGGGAGGAGCACCTGTCGGCCGCTCGCGAGCAGATCCGGCACGGACTGCGCCTGGCCGCCGCCGTGCCCGGCGAACGCCTGCTCGGCCTGACCGACGTGGTGCTCGACGCCCTGCTGGCCGCCGCCGGCCCGCACGTGACCGCAGGGACCGCGCCGCCCGAAGTGTTGGTCGCCGAAGGCCACGTCGCCGCCGCGGGGGCGCGCAACGGTGTGCTCCTCGGCCGGTTGACCGGGCTGGGTCGCACGCACGCCGAAGTGGCACGGCTCAGGTCGCAGGTCGCCCACCTGCACGCCGACATGCGGATGCCGCACAACGGCAAGGTGCGCAGCGTGTCGTGGGACCGGCTCCACGTCGCTCCGGCGTTGCACCTCGACTCGCGTGAGGCGGCCACGGTCGGGTTCGACGAGCTGACCGAACCCGGGCAGCGCCATGTGATTCTCGGCGATCCAGGAGCGGGCAAGTCGACGCTCGCCGCGAAGCTGGCGTACGACCTCGCCGCCGACAACGACGGCACGGTCGTGCCGCTGCTCGTCGTGCTCCGTCACTTCTCGGCCGCACTGCAGGCCGGCGAACGGACGCTGGCCGAGCACCTGATCGCGGTGGGCAAGGACCCGTACAACATCGTCCTCACCCCCGACATGGTCGACTACCTGCTGATGAACGGCCGCGCGGTGGTCATCCTGGACGGCCTGGACGAGCTCACCGACGTCGCCCTTCGGCGGCGCGTGAGCGACCTGGTCAAGGGCTTCGCGCTGCTCCACCCGCTGGTCCCGGTCGTCGTGACCTCGCGGCGGGTCGGCTACGCGGAGGCCGGTCTCGATCCCGAACTGTTCCGCACCTGTGCGCTCGCGCCGTTCGACACCGAGCGGGTCGCGGCCTATGTGCGGCGGTGGTTCCAGCTCGACGACGGTTCCGCACCCGCCGAACGGGACCGGTTGGCGACCGCCTTCCTGACCGAGAGCGAGTCGATCGAGGATCTGCGCAGCAGCCCGCTCCTGCTCAGCGTGCTGTGCGCGATGTACGCCGCGGACCACTTCATCCCGCGCAACCGGGGCCAGGTCTACGAGCGATGCGCGTTGATGGTCTTCGAGCAATGGGACCAGCTCCGCGGCATCTCACGCGCGCTCGGGTTCGAGGGCCGCGTCCGATCGGCCGTCCAGGAGTTGGCCTGGACGCTGCTCACCGAGCACCCCTCTCCGGAACAGCCCCGCCACCGGATCAAGCGGATCCTCGAACAGCACCTGATCGGCAAAGGCTTCGACGAGGACCAGGCGGCAGCCGTGGCCGTGGAGTTCCTCGACTACTGCTCCGGCCGCGCCTGGATCCTGGCTGAGATCGGCTCGACCAGCACCGAACCGATCTTCGGCTTCGCGCATCGGACCTTCCTCGAATACTTCGCGGCCGAACACCTGGTCCGCCGGTCGGGCACGCCGGAGCAGGTGTGGGAGCGACTGGCCCCGCAGGTGCGCGCCAACCAGTGGGAGGTGGTCGCGCAGCTCGCGCTGCAACTGATCGACCGGAACGTGGACGACGGCGGTGACGCGTTGCTCCGCCTCGCACTGCACGACGCCCAGCGGGCCTCGGAGAGCGAGCGGGCCGCTCTCATCGCCTTCTGCGCACGTTCGCTGGGCGATGTCTGTGTGTCTCCGGAGGTGGTGCGGCGGATCGTCGAGGCGGCGGTGGACTGGGCGTGCGCCCTGGGCGAGGCGGACCGCTTTCAGGCGATGCCACTCTCGGACTGGTTCGCCGTACTCACTGCCGCGGACGGCCCGCTCTACGCCGTCCTGTACCGGAGCCTGCCTGGGAACCTGCCATTCGTCCGCCGCTCGCTCGCCGAAGCGTTCGGGGTGCGGCTGGATGGGGGCGACGACATCGCGGCCTTCCTGGTCTCGAACCTCAGCCGATGCCTCCTGACCGAGGACGAGACACGTCGGGCGCTCTGGTCCGGACTCCAGCACGAACTGGAGGAGCGGCACAGGCCCGCGTACGACCGGTGGCGGCGACGCCGGCCGTGGGCGTGGCTCCGCGACGACGACGCTGCGGCCGCCGTGCTTGCGGGGCATGGTGTCCTGCCTTTCTATGTCGCTGACCTGGCGCTCTCGGGATCGGGCTACCCCTGGGTCGTCGCACTGCTCGTCAACAACCTCGCGGTCCCGGCCGACGATCCGCGCCCCTTGACGGAGGCCGCCCATCTCTTGCGCGACCAGTTGCTGCGCCAGCCGACGCCGTGGCTGCCGTGGATCGAACCCAACTACTCCTTCACCGTCGAACGCATCGACCAGGAACCGATGCCAACCGCCGGCGAGGATCTCGCCACCCGGCTGGTGCTGTTCCTGCCCTACGTCGAGTACGGGATCGTCTGGTTGACGTCCCAGACCTCTCTCGTCGATCTACTGGCGCGTAGCCGCGACGGCGAAGCGTTTGCGCGTCAGGGGCTCGAGCGTGAGCTGACCGAACGCGCGATCCCGCGGCACGTCTCCACGTTCCTCATGCGGTGGGCGGACCGGAAAGTGGACCTCGTGGGTGGGCCAAGCGGTGAGGTTCTACGCTCGGCGCGGTGAAGAACCGGTACGGGAACCTGGAGCGGGTTCGCGCCCTCGATCCGGTCCGCGACCACGCCGAGATCTACCGGATGATGGTGCGCTTCGAGTTTCCGTGGGACCTCAAGCTCGCGCTCAACCTGGCCTTCAACCGCACGTTCTCGATGCCGACCGTCGCGGCGATCCTGGTCGGCACCGGTGAGCTGACCGAACGCACCCGGCGGCGCGTCGACGACACCGGACTGCTGATGTTCGAGATCGTGTTGCACGGCTTCGACCACCCGCGAAGCCGGGACGCGATCCGCCGGATGAACCAGCTTCACCGGCCGCACCGGGACGTCCCGGCCGAGGAGTTCGTCTACGTCCTCGCCTGCCTGACCATCGTCCCGCTGCGCTGGCTCGACCATTATGGCTGGCGGCGGCCCTGCTGCCACGAGCGCGAGGCCAGCTATCGCTTCTACCGCGAGCTCGGCGAGCTCATGAACGTCGCGGGCATCCCTGACTCGCTGGCGTCGCTGGAGCTATGGTTCGACGACTACGACCGCGAGCACCTGCGGCCCGACGCGCACGCGGCCACGATCGAGCGGGCCACCCGCACGCTCCTGCTCACGCGGCTCCCCCGTGCGTTGTCCCCGCTGGGCGACGCGCTGGTCAGCGCCCTCTACGACGAGCGGCTGCGGGCCGCGACCGGGGTGCCCGCTCCCGCCTGGCCGGTCCGCGCCGGCCTGCACGTGGGCCTGCGTACCCGCGCGGCGATCCTGCGTCACCTCGGCCGGCCGCGGGCCGTCGGGATGTTCGAGGGCGGCATTCGCACGAAGTCCTATCCCGACGGGTACGAGATCAGCCGGCTCGGACCAGAAGCACGGTAGCGGTGACCCGGGTGCGGTCGTCGTAGCCGCCGGTGACCAGGACCGAGCCGTCCGGCAGTGGCGCCGCCGCGGGGTACTGCCGTTCCACCGTGCCCCGTGCCGCCGCGCTGAACCGGCCGTCCGCGTACACCTCGACTCCGTAACCGCCCGCGACCGCGAGCCGGCCGTCCGGCAGGGCGACCACCGCGTCCGAGATCTTGTATCGGGGCTCGGCCATCGGCGCCGCCGGCGTGAACCGGCCGCCGCGCGGGTCGAAGAGGAGGGTCGTGGCCAGCCGGGCCTCGGCGTCGTCCGCCGTCTGTCCACCGATGACCAGTGCCCGGCCGTCCGGCAGCGGCGTCGCGGTGTGCGCGGCGCGGGCCACCCGCATGGTCGTGGAGTCCGGCAGGGGTGGATCACCGGCGCAGCCGGCCAACACGAGGGCCACGAGCACGATCGGGACATGCCTCATGCGGCTGACGAGTCCTGCGGATGTAGTCAGGTTCACACCGGCCCGCTTTCAGGCGATTCTCACCGACCCGCGCTAGGTTGCATGGCATGGACGAGAACCGTGCCCGCCGGGTGGTCGACGCCCTACGCGATCGGGGTGTTCCGGCACACATGGCCCAGGCCAGCGCCGGCCGTTCGGAGACCGGCGTCCGCGTCGTGCTGCCCGGTGACCGTGAGGCGCTCTGGGACACCGACGGCACCGCCGGGCTGGAGGCGCAGGTGATGCGCGACGGCATGCTGGTCGGGTTCGTGCCGAGGATTCCGGGCTCTGAGGACTTCACCGAGGCCCAGGTGATCGACGCGATCGCCAACACCGACTACGACCAGCCGGTCGCCCGCCGGGCCACCCAGCCGGTGCCGGCAGCGCCGGCGCTGCCGCGCGAGGGCGGGTTCTTCCGCCGCATGCGCGACGGCTTCCGCGAGCGCTGATAATCGCGGGTGCCCACCGTGATCCGCTGGCAGACTGAGCGGTCATGAGACGCGACACGCCACGCCCGGAGCGGGCGCGCCGGGAGACGCCGCGCCGGATGGTCGCGTCGAACAAGAAGGCCCGCCACGAGTACGAGATCCTCAAGACCTACGAGGCCGGGCTCGTGCTGCTCGGCACCGAGGTCAAGTCGCTGCGGCTCGGGCACGCCTCGCTGAACGAGGCGTTCGCCCAGGAACGCGACGGCGAACTGCACCTCTACGGCCTGCACATCGCGGAATACGGGCTGCGCGGCTGGTCGGCGCACGGGCCGCGGCGGATCCGCAAGCTGCTCCTGCACCGGTCCGAGATCCACCGCATCCTCGACAAGATCCGCGAGCCGGGGCTGACCCTGGTGCCGCTGGCGCTCTATTTCGACAACGGCTGGGCGAAGGTGGAGCTGGGCATCGCCAAGGGCCGCCGCGAGTACGACAAGCGCCAGGTCCTGGCCCAACGCGACGCCGACCGGGAGATCGCCCGCGCCATGGGCCGCGCGCTGAAGGGACGTCCCGCCGGGTGATCGGGCTCTCGTTGTAACGACAGACAGGTCTGTCTAGTGTGAGAGGCGCACTAGACAGACCTGTCTATCCAGGGAGCCGCCGTGAGCACGTCCGTCCTGACCGATCGGCCGGCAACCCCCACGGGTCGCTTCCGCCTCGGCCGCACCCCGTCGCTGGTGCTGCTGGCCTCGATCGTCGTGTCGCTGCTCGCCGCGTCCAGCGCGCCGACCCCGCTCTACGCGACCTACCAGGCCGAGTGGGGCTTCTCGCCGATGACCACCACGGTCGTGTTCGGCGTGTACGCCGTCGCCGTCCTGCTCTCCCTCCTCGTCTTCGGCCGCCTCTCCGACCACGTCGGCCGGCGGCCGGTCCTGCTCGTGGCGCTGCTGGTGCAGGCGGCCGCGCTGGTGGTGTTCGCGTTCGCCGGCGGCGTACCCGAGCTGCTCGCCGCCCGGGTCGTCCAGGGCCTGGCCACCGGCGCGGCGCTGGCCGCGCTCGGCGCCGGGATGCTCGACATCGACCGGGCGCGCGGCACGTTCGCCAACGCGGTCGCGCCCGGCATCGGCACCGGCGGCGGCGCCCTGCTCTCCGCCCTGGTCGTGCAGTTCCTGCCGGCACCGACCCACCTGATCTACCTGGCGCTGCTCGGTGTGCTCGCCGTCCAGGCGGCCGGCGTCGCGCTGATGCCCGAGACGGTCACCCGCGCGCCCGGCGCCCGGCACTCCCTGATCCCCGAGGTCAAGCTGCCCCGCAACGTCCGCGGTCCGATCGCGATCGCCGCACCGGTGCTGTTCGCGGTGTGGGCCCTCGCCGGCTTCTACGCGTCACTCGGCCCGGCCCTGGTCCGCGGCCTGGCCGGCTCCACGTCCGCGGTCTACGGCGGCCTCGGCCTGTTCGTGCTGGCGGCCGTGGCCGCCCTGACCGTGCTGGCGGTCGACAAGCGCCCGGCCAGGACCGCACTCGCGATCGGCATCATCGGCCTGATCGCCGGCGTCACGGGTTCCCTGTTCGCGATCTCCGCCGGATCGACCGTGGCCTTCCTGATCGCGACCGGCGTGGCCGGCATCGGCTTCGGCAGCGGCTTCCAGGGCGCGATCCGGATCGTGGTCCCGCTGGTCGCCGCGCACGAGCGGGCCGGCGTGCTCGCCCTCCTGTACGTGGTGTCCTACCTGGGCCTCGGCGTGCCGGCCGTGATCGCCGGCTACCTGGTGGTGCACGCCGGCGGCCTGCTCGACACCGCCCGGGAGTACGGCATCGCGGTGATCGTCCTGGCCGCACTCGCGGGTGTGGCGTTGCTGCGGCGGCAGGCACCCCGGGTCCAGCCGGCCGGTTGAACGTACGATGACGACGGTTTGGTGAAAGGCGGTGAGTGAGATGGCAGCGGTGACCAACGCGCGGCCCTCGGCCCGGGAGCGGCTGCTGGCCTCGGCCGACGAGCTGTTCTACCGCGAGGGCGTGCACGTGGTCGGCATCGACCGGGTGATCGAACACGCCGGCGTCGCCAAGGCCACGCTCTACAACACGTTCGGCAGCAAGGATGAGCTGATCCGGGCTTACCTGCAGGGCCGGCACGCGGCGATCGACAAGCGGGTCACCGAAGGCCTCAACGCGTACGCCACGCCCCGCGAGAAGATCGTCGGCGTCTTCGACATCCAGGGCGGCCGGTTCACCAACCCCGAGTACCGCGGCTGCCCGTTCGTCTCGGCCACTGCGGAAGCCATGCCGGGCGCGGCCTCGGTCTCCGCGGCCGACGACTACCGGGCCTGGGTCCGCGACCTGTTCACGGACCTGTCCCGCCAGGCCGGCGCCACCGACCCGGAGTCCCTGGGCCAACAGCTCCAGATCATCTACGACGGGATCGCGGTCGGCATGCGGATGGACCGCGACCGGACGGAGAGCCTCGCCGCCGGCCTCACCCTCGTCCGCAACCTCCTCGCCGCGACGCTGGACCAGGGCTAGGGCGTGCCGGTCCAGCGCAGCCAGGTGTACGGGCGGGGCTGCGGCGCGTTCCACTCCGCCTGAAGCTCGGGCGCGACGTCGGCGAAACCCGCGGCCCGGTAGGTGGCCAGGGCGGCCGCGTTGTCCGGGCGTACCCGCAGGAACACGTCGTCGAACCCGGCCCGGGCCGCCAGCGCGCGGGTCAGCGCCTTCCCGACGCCCCGGCCCCGCTCCCCCGGCGCCACCAGCAGGCGGGCCAGCTCGGCCTCGTCCTCCTCGTCGTCGGACCAGACCTCGCCGTAGCCGACCGCGCGACCGGCGTCGAGCAGCAGGTAGGCGGCGACGTCGTCCTGTGTGGACCAGCCGGCGACCACCTCGGCGGGGAACGGGTGCTCGGCGCGCGAGCACCACAGGTCGGCCTCGTCCGCCGACCTGACCCACCCGGCGACCAGCGCGGCCCGGTCGACGGTGAACGGAACCAGAGCGAACGTCATGATGCCGTAGAGGGTAGTAGCCGCGCCTGGCAGCGAGACCGATACTCAGCACATGGGCCCGTGGATCTCGATGATCTCCGCGCTCGCCGGGCTGCTCGTCGGCGGCGCCGTCAGTTACGTGACCAGCCGTGCGCAACTGCGCGTCCAGGCCGAGCACGAGTACGACCGCAGCCTCCGTGACCTGCGGTTGCCGCACTATCAACGGCTGTTCCATCTCACCGAGCGCATTCCGCGGCAGTGGCTGTCGTCGAGCGTTCCGGACCAGGCCAGGCTGCGCGACATCCGGGAGACTTTCCACAGCTGGTACTTCAGCGAGCAGGCCGGCGGCCTGTTCCTGTCCCAGGCCGCCCGGGACGCCTACTTCGCACTCCAGAACGCGCTTCAAGAGACGGCCGACCGGACGACCGCCGCGTTGACCGACGACGACTCGGTGACCTTGCGCGCGAAGGCCAGCGCGCTGCGGCACCAACTGTCCGCCGACCTGGGCGTCGCCCAGCAACCCCGCCACTCGTGGATCACGCCCAGGAGCGTGCCGGCGCCCTAGGGGGTGTCTAGGCTGGCCGGGTGAGTGACGACGACCCCTGGCAGCTACGGCGCTTTGTCGAGGCGCAGGACGGCACCTATGAGCGCGCGGCGGCTGAGCTTCGTGAGGGCAGCAAGCGCAGCCACTGGATGTGGTTCGTGTTCCCGCAGATCGCCGGCCTCGGGCGAAGCTCGATGGCGCAGGCGTACGCGATCTCCGGGCTCGACGAGGCCCGCGCCTACCTGGGCCACCCGGTGCTCGGCCCCCGGCTGCGCGAGTGCGCCGGCATCCTGGTCGACGGCGCGGAGAGCGACGAGGTCCGCATCTTCGGCCCTGTCGACGCGCTCAAGCTGCGCTCGTCGATGACGCTGTTCGCCCACGCGGCGCCGGGCGAACCGGTGTTCCGCGGCGTCCTCGACCGCTTCTACGACGGGGCCGAGGACGACGCGACGCTCGCGCGGCTGCACTAAGCCGACAGAGCAGCGCCCACGACGCCGCGGGCCTCCTCCTGGATGCGGGCCAGGTGATCAGGGCCCTTGAAGGACTCCGCGTAGATCTTGTAGACGTCCTCGGTGCCCGACGGGCGGGCGGCGAACCAGCCGTTCTCCGTGGCGACCTTGAGGCCACCGATCGCCGCGCCGTTGCCCGGGGCCGCGGTCAGGATCTCCGTGATCGGCTCGCCGGCCAGGCTGGTCGCGGTCACCTGCGACGGCGACAGCTTGCCCAGCACCGCCTTCTGCTCACGCGTCGCGGGCGCGTCGACCCGGGCGTACGCCGGGCTGCCGAAACGGGCGACCAGGTCGGCGTGGTGTTGCGACGGCGTGCGCCCGGTGCGGGCGATGATCTCCGAGGCGAGCAGGTTGAGGATGATGCCGTCCTTGTCGGTGGTCCACACGCCACCGTCGCGGCGCAGGAACGACGCCCCGGCGCTCTCTTCGCCGCCGAAGCCGACCGAGCCGTCGAGCAGGCCCGGCACGAACCACTTGAAGCCGACCGGCACCTCGAGCAGCGTGCGGCCGAGGTCGGCGGCGACGCGGTCGATCAGCGACGACGAGACCAGCGTCTTGCCGATCGCGGCGTCGGCCGGCCAGCCCTCGCGGTTGCGGAACAGGTAGTCGATCGCGACGGCCAGGTAGTGGTTCGGGTTCATCAGGCCCGCGTCCGGCGTGACGATGCCGTGCCGGTCGGCGTCGGCGTCGTTGCCCGTGGCCACCTGGTACTGGTCGCGCTTGGCGATCAGGGACGCCATCGCGTACGGCGAGGAGCAGTCCATTCGGATCTTGCCGTCCCAGTCGAGCGTCATGAACGCGAACCGGGGGTCGACGGCCGGGTTGACCACGGTCAGGTCGAGCCCGTGCTTCTCGGCGATCTCCGCCCAGTAGGCGACGCTGGCCCCGCCCAGCGGGTCGGCGCCGATCCGCACGCCGGCGTCGCGGATCGCCACGAGGTCGACCACCGACGGCAGGTCATCCACATAGGACGCGGTGAAGTCGAACTCCTGGGTGGTCTCCGCCGCACGCGCCCGGCCGTACGACATCCGGCGCACCCCGGCCAGCTTCGCGCGCAGCAGCTCGTTGGCGCGGTCCTGGATCCAGCCCGTCGCGTCGGTGTCGGCGGGGCCGCCGTTCGGCGGGTTGTACTTGAAGCCGCCGTCGTCGGGCGGGTTGTGTGAGGGGGTGACCACCACGCCGTCGGCGCGACCGGCCGGGCCGCGCTTGTTGTAGGTGAGGATCGCGTGCGAGACGGCCGGCGTCGGGGTGAACCCGTCGCGGCTGTCGATCAGCACGGTCACCCCGTTGGCGGCGAACACCTCCAGCGCCGTCTCGGTCGCCGGCGCGGAGAGCGCGTGCGTGTCGCGGCCGAGGAACAGCGGGCCGGTGATGCCCTGCTCCGCCCGGTATTCGACGATCGCCTGGCTGGTGGCCGCGATGTGGTCGTCGTTGAACGCCCGCTTCAGGCTCGAACCCCGGTGGCCCGAGGTGCCGAACGCGACCCGCTCCGCCGGTACCGACGGGTCGGGGTGCTCGTCGTGGTAGGCGGCGAGGACGGCGCCGACGTCGATCAGATCACCGGGCTCAGCCGGCTGCCCGGCGCGGGGGTTGTTGGACACGTCCCGCATCGTAACGCCGGTCCCGCGGACCGGCCGGGAACTACTGGCCGACCCGGCCGTCGACGGACTCACGCAGAAGGTCGGCGTGTCCCATGTGTCGCGCGTACTCCTCGATCATGTGGATGAGGATCGAGCGCAGGTTCTCGCCGCCCTTGCCGACGAGCTCCAGGTCGGACGCCGTTACGAACTCCTCGGCGAAGGCCACCTCGGCACGCCATGCCCGCCAGGCCTCGTCGACCATCGCCTGGTCGGGCTCGACGTCCCACTCGGTCCGGCCCTCGGCGCGGAACAGCCTGGGCACGTCCTGGCCGTCGAAGTAGATGCGGAACCAGTACTGCTCGACCCCGGCCAGGTGCCTGACCAGCCCGAGCAGCGACATGGCCGACGGCGCCACCGAGCGCGTGGCGAGCTGGGCGGCGTCGAGGCCGGCGCACTTGAGCTCCAGCGTCAGTCGGTAGTCGCGCAGGTAGCCGACGAGGTTGTCGCGCTCCGAGACCCACCCGGTGTCCGAGCGGGGATCGTCGTCCGGACTGACGAACATGCCATTGAAGCCGACCTGACCTTGTGCCATGCCGGGCAGGCTACCCCCCGTATGGCACCGTGATCGGTGTGCGGGTGATGACGTGGAACCTGTGGTGGCGGTTCGGGGACCCGGAGCGGCGGCGTGCGGCGATCCTGTCGGTGCTTCGTGAGCAGCAGCCGGACCTGGTCGGGCTCCAGGAGGTCTGGGCCGACGACGACGAGAACCTGGCGGAGTGGCTGGCCGACGCGCTCGGTCTGCACTGGGCCTTCGGCACCGGCAGCGACCAGGAGACCTGGCGGGTCCGCGTCGACGGCGGCCCCGGCCTGCGCAACGGCGTCGCGGTGCTCAGCCGCTGGCCGATCAGCACCGAGAAGGCGTACGACCTGCCCGGCGACCCGAGCCGGTCCGCGCTGAGCGTGCTGGTCGACGCTCCACAGGGGACGATTCCGTTGGTCACCACCCACCTGAGCGTGCTGTCCGGCTCGGGCGGCCGCTCGGCTCAGCTCGACTGGCTCGCCCGGCACGTGGCCGGCCTGCCGCACGACGGCCACCCGCCGCTGGTGGTCGGCGACCTCAACGCGATGCCGGACTCCGACGAGCTGCGCCGCTTCGCCGGCGTGCTGACCGTCGGCTTCGTGCCCGACCAGGTGCTGCTCGACGCCTGGTGGTTCGCCGACCCGGGCGACCCGGGCTTCACCTGGGACCGGGCCAACCCGCACGCGGCGGCCTGGGTCGCGCCCAGCGGCCGGATCGACTACATCCACGTGCTCCAGAGCGCCCACCGGGCGGGTCGGGTGCTCGGCGTGCACCGTGCCGGCACCACCGCCGTCGACGGCGTCTGGCCCACCGACCACGCCGCGGTGGTGGCCGACCTGAGCGACTAGCTCTGGACAAGAAAGTCCTCCTTGACAAATAAAGTTGTCGGTGACACCGTTGGAGGCATGCAGGAAGTCGCAGTGATCGAGGACGCCGCCGTCGCGGAGGTCTCGCTCGATCCGATCCGGGCCCGGATGCTCGCGGAGCTGGCCGAGCCACACACCGCGACCAGCCTGGCAGCGCGGCTCGGGCTGCCTCGGCAGAAGGTCAACTACCACGTCAAGACCCTGGAGCAGCACGGTCTCGTCGAACTGGTCCAGGAGCGGCGCAAGGGCAACATGACCGAGCGGGTGATGCGGGCCTCCGCCGCCGCCTACGTGATCTCGCCGGCCGCGCTCGCCGCGGTCGCCCCCGATCCGGCCCGGTCCCCCGATCGCCTGTCCGCGCGCTGGTTGCTCGCGCTCGCCGCGCGGCTCGTGCGGGAGACGGGGGCGCTCATCAACGGGGCGGCGCGGGCCGGCAAGCCACTGGCCACCTTCGGGCTCGATGCCGAGGTGCGGTTCGCGAAGCCGGCCGACCGTGCCGCGTTCGTGGGTGAGCTCACGGACGCCCTAGCCGGAATTATCAGCAAATATCACACCGAATCTGGTCGGCCACACCGCGTCATCGTCGCGGTGCACCCGAGCATCACCGAAGACGCCGACCCACCAGCCAAGGAGCAGCAGTCATGACGCACCCGTTCGAGGTACGCGAAGAGTTCACCGTCGACGCCACGCCGGACCAGGTCTGGGAGGCGATCACGTCGGGGGCGGCGGTCGACTCCTGGCTCATGGGGCGCACCGAGGTCGACAGCGCCAGCAAGAGCGCGACGTTCGAGATGTTCGGGCACACCTCCCGCTCCAGCATCACGGCCTGGGAGCCCGGCCGGCACTTCGCGACGCAGGAGGACAAGAACCCGGACGGCACGTTCATGGCCATGGAGTGGCTCATCGAGTCGCGCGACGGCGGCGGCGCGGTGGTGCGCTTCGTCCACAGTGGCCTGCTCGGCGACGACTGGGAAGCGGAATACAACGGCCTGTCGATCGGCGACCGCGCGTACATGACGAAGCTCGCCGTCTATCTGAAGCACTTCGCTCCCCGCACCGCGACGAAGTCGGTCTTCCTGCCGGGGCCGATCACCAAGGACTCGTGGGCGGCCATGACGGCCGCGGTCGGCGCCGGCGCGGACGCCGCGAACGGCCAGCCGGCCCGGCTCGACGTGCCCGGGATCGCGCCGGTCGACGGGACGGTGGAGTTCGTGATCTCGCCGAGCTTCGTGGGCATGCGCACCGACGACGCGATCTACACGCTGATCCACGGCTACAACGACATGGTCTTCGCGACCGCGCACTACTTCGACGACCGCGACCGGTCGACCGAGACCGAGGCGTGGCAGAACTGGCTGAGCAGCCTCGCCACGGCCGACTAGGGACGCTGGAAGTCGAAGTGCTCCTTGCCCACCACGACGGGGTTGGTCAGTTCGCCGACTCCGTCGATGGTGATGGTGACGACGTCGTCAGGGCGCAGCGTGAAGTCCATCGCGGGGGCCAGGCCGGTGCCGGTCGACAGGACGGCACCGTCCGGGAAGTTGTCGGCCCGGAACAGATAGTCGACGAGCTCCGCGTACGGGCGCTTGAGCCGGGCGGTCGACGTCGCGCCGGACCAGACCGCCACGCCTTCCCGGGTGACCCGCACGGACACGGTCAGGTCGCTGCCGTCGACCTCCCACGCCGGGCGGATGCCGGCCGACAGGGCGCACGCACCCGCGTACACCTTGGCCTGTGGCAGGTAGAGGGGGTTCTCCCCCTCGATCGACCGGGAGCTCATGTCGTTCGAGACCAGGTAGCCGGCGACCTCGCCGAACCGGTTGATCACCAGGGCCAGCTCCGGCTCCGGCACGTCGAGGCCGGAGTCGGCGCGGATAGCCACCGGCTCGCCGTCGACGACCACGCGCCAGGCAGCGGACTTGAAGAACAGCTCGGGGCGGGCGGCGTCGTAGACGCGGCCGTAGATGTCGGCCTCGCTGCTCTCCTCCATCCGCGCCTCGCGCGAACGCAGGTAGGTCACACCGGCCGCCCAGACCTCGGTGCCACCGTCGACCGGCGCGAGCAGCCGGGCGTCGTCGACCACGTCACCGGGCGCGGCGACCAGGTCGCGAATGTCGGCGACCGACTCGTGGAGCAGCGCGGCGACGGACGGCGCGGTCAGCTCGCGGACGACCCCGTCGACGCGAACGCCGACGCGCGCGGTGGCATCGTGTTCGCGGCGGTACCGGACAATGTGCATGACCGGCAGCGTACGGCTAGCCGGCGCCGACCGCCTCTGCCGAAATCTCCCACAATCGGGCGGCGTTGGCCGGGTCGACGGCGTACGGCGCGACGCCGGCCGCGGTGCCCGGCTGGTGCAGCCCCGCTTCGTGACAGTCCTCGAAGTACCGTCCGGACTCGCCCGCCAGCACGGGTGCGGTCGCCACGTAGGCCGAGGTCGCGGCGCCCTGCTCCGGCGACTTCCAGCCCGGGCCCGACGCGGCGCGGGCGTCCATCTCGGAGAGCTCCGCGTCCGACAGATGGTGCTGGAGGTGGCCGCGCACCCCACCCGGGTTGACCGCGTTGACAGTGACCCCGTCGTGCGCCCAGCGCCGCGCCGCCTCGACCGCGAACAGCACGTTGGCGGTCTTCGACTGGTCGTACGCGGTCGTCGGGTCGTACGTCCGGTGCTCGAAGTTGATGTCGTCGAAGTCGACCGGCGCGCGCAGATGCGATGCCGAGGTGACCGCGACGACCCGCCCACCGTCGTCGGTCTCGCCGAGCGCCGGATGCAGCGCGACGCTCAACGCGAAATGACCGAGGTGGTTGGTCGCGAACTGAAGCTCCCAGCCCTGCGACGTGTGTGCCTCGGGGGTACGCATGACACCGGCGTTGTTGACCAGAATGTGCAGCGGCCCGGTCCAGCGGTTGGCGAACGCCCGGACCGAGCCAAGATCGGAGAGGTCGAGCAACTCCCAACGCAGTCCCGCCGCGCGGCCCTGCGCGGGATCCCGCACCGCGACGGTGACCTGCGCGCCCGCGGCGGCAAGCGCCTTCGCGGTCGCCAGCCCGATCCCGGAGCCACCGCCGGTGACCACGGCCCGCTGTCCGGTGAGGTCGACATCCGCCACCACCTCGGCGGCGGTGGAGTCCGCGCCGAATGCCATACCTGGCACTTCCCCGGATCCGATGGTCGAAACGGTCAGGACTCGGGTGGGTCGATCACGGCCATTCCCCACGCGGCCCGGAACTCCGAGACGCGCCGCCACGCGAGGGCCCAGCTCGCGGCCATCTCGGCGCGGGCCCGGGCCAGCGTCTCGACGCCGGTGCCGGTCTCGACCCGCTCTCGCTCGTCGCTGCCCGCGGTGCCCAGGAAGGTGGCCACGGTCGCGAGGTGGTAGAGCGACGTCGCGTGCGCCTGAAGCAACGCCGTGGCCGCCGGGTCGTCTATGTCCTTCGGCAGGTTGGCGATCTCGGCAACGTTGTCGAGCGTGCGAGTGTCGGCCCAGTCCGTGATGGCGACGACCTGCCGCCAGTCATTCTGCGCCCGCGCCGCCGTGCGCAGCGCGTGCAGTTGGGCTCGCGCCTGCTCTGTGCAGACCCGGCGGGCCAGGTCGCCGATCTCGTCCTTGCCCGTCCGGTCGCGGGCGGCGACCGTCGCACGGACCACGCGCACGACGTCGCGAGGCAGCCCACCGGCGAGCGCGTGGCACAGCACGGTCACCCCGCGCGGCAGGTCGATGACCCGTCTGGCGAGCATCGTGACCGTCGCGTCGTAGCTCAGCGGCTCCAGCCGGAGCATCTCGTCGAACGCGGTGTCGAACACGTCGCGGGTGGGCAGGCCGCGCTGGGCGAACCCGGCGAGCGCCTCCTCCGACACTGACACCAGGAAGTAGCAGCCGGGCACGTGCGCCTCGAAGATCGCCTTGATGTCGTTCATGAACCGCACCGCAGCCTCGGGCGTCAGCTTGTCCAGTTCGTCGATCCCGATCACCACGGCCGCACCGTCCCGGGTCAGCGATGCGACATACGCGTGGAAGGCGGCGACGATCTCCGGATAGGTCAGTGGGACCCGGGCCATGCTCTCGCCACCGCTGACGGTGTGCTCGACGGCGACCGGGGTCTTCGGGATCGCGCCGATCTTGACCGCGTCGACCCAGCCGGTGGTGATGGTCTGCTGGTAGCGGATCCGGCGTAGCTGGGCCCGCGCCCGCTCAGCGAGCGGTTCGGGCGGCCGTGGTTCCGCCTCGAACCCGGCGTGCCAGCGCCGCCGTGCGGTCTCGAACCCGAAGCACCCGGCCAGGAACACCGGGCCCCACAGGAACCCAGTATCAGGTGAGGTGTTCCAGGCCTGCGCCGCGGTCACCGCCAGCCCACCGATCAACGCCGCGACGGTCGCACTGGTCAGGCCCGCGTCCAGGGGCTGACCCGACCGAAGCGGCAGCGAATGCCGCCTCAGCACCGCTCGCATCCATGCGAGGGCGGCTGCCACGACGAAGACCACGACGGCGAGCTGGTCGCCGGCCGTCACCGTGCCGGTCATCACCACGCCCGCGGTCAGGAGCCCCAGGCTGCCGAGGACCCCCGCGCCGGCGGCGTGCGGCAACGCGACTGGCTCCTCGTCGATCACGGCGAGAGCGACCAGCGCCGGCAGGCCCAGGACAGCGAGCCCCAGGTAGGTGTCGGAGCGAGGGTTTCCGATGATCAACCACGCGGCGCCGGTGATGGCGAGACCGAGCGCCGCCAGGGCGACGACGATCCACATCACACGGCGATCGGCCTGCCGCCCCACCTGTTCCAGCGGCGAGCGGTATGTGCCCGTCTTGACCCGCAGGTCGGCGGCGCTGACCACCAGGTACGGTCCCAGCGCCCAGAGCGCCGCGACGACTGCCATCGCGGAGCCGGCGCCGGCCACCGTCGCGGGCGCCGACCGCACCGCTGCGACACCGGTGGCCACGAGGGCGACTCCGGCGGCCGCGGCCAGGATGGCACCGAAGAGGGGGATCTCGGACGTGAAGGTCGAGCCCCGCCGTGGTTCGTCCGGTTCCTCCGCCTGCGGATCGACCCGTAGGCAGAGCGAGGCGAACAGGTGCAGGAGGAAGTCCCGGGGCACGTACTCGACGGGAGCCGGAACGAACACCCCATGGGTCCTGTGGCGTTTGGCGAGCCAACCCGGTCCACATGCCGATCTGATCAACGTGGACTTGCCAATGCCGCGCGGCCCGGAGATACCGATCGCGCCGCCGCCGATCTGGTTCATCAGTAGGCGGAGCCGCACGAAGGACCCGGTGGCGAGCTCGTGCTCCGGTGCCGACATCTGGCGCAGGCCGGACGTGTCGGCGGCCTCGAACCGCGGCCGGTAACGCAGCTCGTGGTCCCGCTCGAGCGCGACGTTGATCCACTCGCGCATGGCCGGCAGGACAGCGCGCTCCAACAGCGACTTGACCAGAGCGTTCCGGGCCGTTACGCGGGCAGAGGGCGGCGAGCGCATCGCCAACAGATCTTCTAGATCTTGCAGATCGACTGCGTCGGGTGTGACGGGGGAGGTCGCCTCATAGGCCTCGGCCTCCGCGACGACGAGGCTACGCATGTCCGTCCAACCGGCGCGGACGTGCTCGGTCAGCTCGGCTTCGAGGGCTGTCCGTCGGTCGGCTCGGCCCACGGCCAGCCGGGTCAGCGCGCTCACGATCTCGCTGCTGGCCGTAGCGCGCGTGACGGCCGCCTCGAACACTTTGTCATCCACTGTGCCACCATCGTGGCCACCTCGGCGGCGGTGCGGCAACGCCTGTCCGGGTGTCCGGTTGCGACTCTTGGTCACGGCTGGTGAGCTGTGGGTATGTCGGTAGGTGCGGTTTCGCAGATCCACGTCAGTGTGAGCGAGCTCGAGCGGTCCGTCCGGTTCTACCGGGACGTGCTCGGGGTGCCCTTCCTGTTTGATGTGCCGGGGCAGTCGATGGCGTTCTTCCAGAGCGGCGACGTGCGCCTCTATCTCGGCGTGCCCGAGTCCGAGGCGTTCGCCAGCAAGGTGACGCTCTACTTCAGCGTCGACGACCTCGTGGCCGAGCGCGAGCGGCTCGTCAAGGAAGGGGTCGGCTTCCTCGACGAGCCGCATCTCGTGCACCGCGACGAGCAGGGCGAGCTGTGGATGACGTTCTTCCGTGATCCGGACGGCCACAACCTGGCCCTGACCGAGACGCGTTAGAAGCCGGTCCGTCCGGCTCCGTACTGGTAGAGCGGGTTGCCGGTCGGCGTCGGCTGCTGGCCGGCGTCGATCTGGGCCCGCAGCGTGGCGCGCTGCGCCGCCGTGGCACCGAGGTCGTAGGGCAGGTCCCAGGCCTCGGTGGCGTCGGCCAGCACGTCACTGCCGCCCGGGCGGAGCACGTCGGCCAGGCTGCGCGGCAGTTGCCAGGGCAGCTTGCCGGTCGGCGCGTAGTCGCCGAACAGCAGGCTGGCCAGCGCCGGACCCATCTCCTCGCCACCGCGGTAGGTGACCACGATCGCGTTGGCGTCGGCGTTCCAGTCGGTGATCACGTACGGGCGGGGCAGCACCAGCGCGACCACCACCGGGATTCCGCGTGCCCGGAAACCCCTGATCAGCGCGAGCTGGTCCGGCGGCAGGTACGGTTGCTCCTTCACCCACTGTGTCCCGTGCGTGTAGGAGCCCTCCCCGACCGCCACGATCGCCACCTTCGGCGACGGCGCGTCACCGGAGACCACGTTCACGCCCGCCTGTGCACCCCGGGCTCGGATGGCGTCCAGCATGGTCTGCGACCCGTACTCCTGGTGGAAGTAGCTGGTCCAGATGCAGCACGCCGAGGTGTCCGTGGCCCGCGGGCCGGCGACGACGACCGTGTCCCCCGCGTTCAGGCGCAACGGCAGCACCGCGCCGTCGTTCTTCAGCAGCGTCATCGCCTCGCGGGAGGCCTGGTTCGCCAACGCCGTGTACGACGGCTGGTGCATCCGGTACGGGCCGTTGACCGGGTCGCCGTAGGGGTTCTCGAAGAGCCCTAGCTGGAACTTGATCCGCAGGACCCGGCGCACCGCGTCGTCGATCCGCGCCGCGGGGACACCGGCGACGAACGAGGCGATCGAGAAGCCGACCGCGCCCGGGTCCGCGCCGCCCATCACGTCGGAGCCCGCGCGAGCCGCGCCGACCCAGGAGCCCCAGGGCAGCCAGTCGGTGGTGATCAGGCCCTGGTAGCCCAGGTTCTGCCGGAGGTACGCGAGGATCGGCGCGCTGTCACCGGCACCGGGGCCGCCCGGGTCCAGCAGCGACGAACCGGCGTACCCGGGCATGATGTTGACCGCGCCGGCCTCCATCGCGGCCCGGAACGGGATCATGTGGTACTTGATCGTGACCCCGTCGTACACGATCAGGGCCTCGCCGCCCGCACCCTCACCGGGCCAGTGCTTGACGGTGGCCAGCACCGAGGCCGGGTTGAGCTCCGGGCCACCCTGCAGGCCCGCCACCAGCGCCCGGGTCTGTGCCGCGGCCACGTACGCGTTCTCGCCGTTGCCCTCCTGGATGCGCGGGTAGAGCACCTTGGTGCCGACCTCGGCCAGCGGGCCGAGCACGCCGCGGGTGCCGACCTCGAGCTGCTCCCGGCGCTGCATGTCGCCGAGCTTGTAGTCCAGCGCGTAGTTGCGGGCCGCGGCCAGCGCGCTCTGCGTCGGGTACGTCGTCTGGTAGCCGTGGATGGTGTCGCCGGCCGAAACGAACGGGATGCCCAGCCGGGTGCCGGACGAGCCGAGCAGCGCCGCGTGCAGGTCGGCCGCACCGGCCGGGCCGAAGTGCCAGCCGGAGCGCGGGAAGGCCTGCGCGTTGTAGAACATCTGGTACGCCTTCTCCTCGGCCGTCATCCGGCCGAGCAGGTCGTTGACCCGCGTCTCGATCGGCTGCCGCCAGTCCTCGTACGGCGCGATCGAGCCGTTGCGGTCGAGGTCCCGCGCACCGGCGACGACGTTCACGCCGTCGGCGACGGTCTCCAGCGTGGGCACGTAGACGCTGAAGCGGCGGATGTTCGACGTGCTGCTGCCGGTGGTGACGTACCACTTGTAGGTCCAGCGGTCGGCCATGTCCCAGCTCGGGGTGTAGCTGGTGCCGGTCACGGTGGCGACCCGCGTGTAGAGGTCGATCAGGTTGCCGGCCGCGGAGAAGTCGTAGTCGGTGCGGCTGACGTTGATCCAGACCTGGTAGCTCGTCGCGCCGCCGACCGCGGCCCAGGACAGCACCGGGCGTCGGGTGGTGGTGACCATCGCGGCGTCGGCCGGCGCGGTCAACGCGAACTGCCCGGTCGTCGCAGGTGGGCGGGTCGGGCTGGACAGCAACGGCGGGGTTGTGGCGCTGGTGTCGAGCGTGCCGAACGCCTGGAACTCCCAGAGCGAGTAGCCGTAGCCGGTCGCCCGCGCGGTGCCGTACATCCGCAGGAACCGACCGCTGCCGTTGACCGCGAGCCGCTCGACGCCGCCACGCCCGGCGGCGGTCGTGTAGATGGTCGTCCAGGTGGTGCCGTTGGTCGAGGTCTCCAGGCGGTACGCCGAGGCGTAGGCCCCCTCCCAGTTGAGCACCACCTGGTTGATGCTGGCGGTGCCGCCGAAGTCGATGCTGATCCACTGTGGATCGGCGAAGAGGCTGGACCAGCGGGTGTTGGTGCGGCCGTCGAGCGCGGCCGCCGGGGCGTTGCCGCCCTCGTACGACGAGGCGGCGACCGTCTTGAACGCGGAGATCGGCGTGCCGCCGGCCGGTGGTGGGTCGGTGGGCCCGCCGCCGCCGGTGGTGCCGAAGACCCGGAACTCCCACAGCGAGTAGCCATAGCCGGTGGTCCGGGCGGTGCCGTACATCCGCACGTAGCGCCCGGATCCGGTGACGGCCAGCGTCTGCGTGCCGCCGGCCCCGGTGGTGGTCGAGTAGATCGACTGCCATGGCCCGCCGGCCGCGGCGGAGACCTGGAGCTCGAAGGACCGCGCGGCCGCGGTCTCCCATACGAGCTCGACCTGGTCGACGGCGTACGTGGCACCGAGGTCGATCTGGATCCACTGTGGATCGGTGAAGACGCTGGACCAGCGGGTGCCGGCGTTGCCGTCGACGGCGGCCGACGCGGGGGTGCCGGCGTTCTCCGCCGAGGAGGCGGTGGCCGTCTTGCCCTGGGAGATCAGCGGGCCGGCGGCCGCGGCCGGTGTGGCGGTCAGCGCGCCGGCGACGAGCAGGGTGAGGATCGCGCCGGCGACGAGCAGCCGGCGGCGGGGTGGGGCTGGCATGTGCACTCCAATACGGGGACGGTCGGATTTGGAGAGCGCTCTCCCACAGGGTCACGACTCGGGCCGCTCCAGTCAAGGGCGCGAATATTCGCCGTTGTCGAATTGGTTCTTGACAAGGCCGCCGGACGGGACGAGCGTCTCCGCCTGAGAGCGCTCTCTCACCCTGCTTCCGTCCCCGCAGGAGTCGCGATGCCTCACACCCTGTCCCGCCGCCGCGCCGCGCTCGCCGTGGTCGCCGCGGCCACCCTCATCACCGCACTGTTCGTCGTGACCACCCGGTCGCGCGCCGACGCCGCCCTCGTCCTGGTCTCCCAGGGCAAGCCGGCCACGGCCTCGTCGACCGAGAACGCCGCCTCACCCGCGTCGGCCGCCGTCGACGGCAACGCCGGCACCCGCTGGTCGAGCGCCTTCGGCGATCCGCAGTGGATCCAGGTCGACCTCGGCGCGACCACCTCGGTCGGCCAGGTCGTGCTCCAGTGGGAGGCGGCGTACGCCCGTTCCTTCCAGATCCAGGTGGCCAGTGCGGCCGGTGGACCCTGGACCACCATCTACTCGACCACCACCGGGGCCGGCGGCACGCAGGCCCTGACCGTCACCGGCACCGGGCGCTACGTGCGGATGAACGGCACCGCGCGCGGGACGCCGTACGGGTACTCGCTCTGGGAGTTCCAGGTCTACGGGCTGATCGACACGGGCTGCTCCGGAAACGCCGCGCTGAACCGGCCGGCGGCCGCGTCGACCGTGGAGAACGCGACCATGCCCGCCTCGGCGGCGTTCGACGGCAACGCCGCGACACGCTGGTCCAGCACCTTCGCCGATCCGCAGTGGCTGCGGGTCGACCTGGGCAACACCCAGACGCTCTGCCAGGTGGTGTTGCAGTGGGAGCCGGCGTACGCCCGCGCCTTCCAGATCCAGGTCTCGTCAGGACCGGACGGCCCGTGGACCACGGTCTACTCGACCACGACCGGCACCGGCGGCACGCAGACCCTCGCGGTCTCCGGCTCGGGTCGCTACGTGCGGATGAACGGCACCGCGCGGGCCACCGCGTACGGCTACTCGCTGTGGGAGTTCGTCGTGCGTACCAGCGGAAGCGGACCCACCCCACCGCCGACGACCAACCCACCGCCGACCGGCGGCTTCTGGGGAGACACCGCGTCGATCCCGGCCGCGCAGAACGTGGTCATGGTCAAGGTCCTGAACCGGACCAACGGCCGCTACCCCGACAGCCAGGTCTACTGGAGCTACAACGGGCAGGTGCACTCGATCGCCGAGCAGCCCTACTTCGACATGCCGGCCAACACCGCCGGCCGGATGTACTTCCACCTCGGCTCGCCGACCAGTGAGTACAACGACTTCATCGAGTTCACCGTCGGGCCGAACGTGTTCAACGGCAACACCACCCGGGTCGACGCGTTCGCGCTGAAGCTGGCGATGCGGCTGCACTCCCGCGACGGCTACGACGCGTCGGTGGGCGAGACCGAGGCCACCTTCGCCGAGGACCGGGCGGTGACGTTCCAGCGGTTCAGCGACGCGGTGCCGGCCGAGTTCAAGCACCTCGCGACGATCCAGGCGCCGTACCGGATCCCGTCACCGGGGAACTCACCCCAGTTCCGGGCCGGTGGGCAGTACCAGAACTATCTGACGGCGTACGCGTCGCAGAACGGGCTCCCGGCAGCCACCTCGGACATCTTCGGCTGTGCCGGGCCGCTGGCCAACAACGCCGCCGGCTGCGCCGCCCTCAACCGGCACGTGGCGCACCTGCCGGCGGCGCAGCAGTCGAACCCGGCGAACTTCTACCAGGCTCCGCCGGCCAACTACTACGCCAAGTTCTGGCACGACCGCGCGATCAACAACCTGTCGTACGGCTTCCCGTACGACGACTACGCCGAGCAGTCCTCGTTCATCTCGCACGGCAGTCCCCAGTGGCTCCTGGTGGCCGTCGGCTGGTGATCCTCAGTTCAGCGACCCGGTCCGCATGCGGGCCGGGTCGCCCGCCAGGCAGACCACTCCGCGCTGGTCCCCTGGGTTCCAACTGAACGGGTCGTCGGGGTAGATGTAGCTGATCTCGATGCCCGGATCGTCGACGAAGGCGGGCGCGTACGCCTCGAACGCGTGCAGGCACCGGCTCGCCGCCTCGTCCTGCATGGCAAGGTCGGTCCCGCCGTAGGGCAGGTTCACGACGGCCACGACCTCGACCTCGTGCGGTTCCGTGCAGGCGACCGGCATCGCCTTGTCGAGCCTGAAGCGATCGTTGACCTCGTTGAGGCATCGCCCGGCGAGCATCTCCTCGATTCCGACCCGGCCCCGATCCACCGCGATCTCGTCCTCGCCGTGCATGAATAAGAAGCCGCAGACGGGCAGCACCACCAGCAGGACGGCCACCAGCCCCACCACGGCCGGGCGCGGCGGCGGCCGGAACCGGGGGTCGTCCTCGTCGAGCCGCCATGGCATCAACCTGGCGATCAGTCGCGATGTCGGGCTCGGGCCAAGATCAGTCACGAGCGGAAACGCTAGATGCGTCGCGCCCGAAAAGGATCATCCGAACCGGTCGATCCTCAGTCGCAGCGCGTGCCCAGGCCGATGTCGGCGGGGGCGCCCGCGTCGGCCAGCACGTCGACCTCGGGGCGCGCCCCCAGCGACGGCGTCGTCGACGGCACGGCGGTCGGCGTGGGCGTCGCCACCGCGCTCGGGCTGGGTGTCGGCTTCTTCGTCGGGAGCTTCTTCGACTCCGTCGGGGCGCCGGCGCCGCCCAGGCGTACCCGCGAGGTCTGGGTCGAGCCGGGTGCGAGCTGGACGCCGGTGGCGGTGGCCACGCGGCCGCGGACATCGGTGACCCGGACGCTGTAGGGGCCGGACCCGATCCCGCTGTCGATCAGCCAGTAGTTGTACGGCTCGCGGTGCGCGGACCGCCAGGAACCGCCCGGGCCCTTGGCCTCGACCTTGCGCAGCGCGTTGCCGGTGTTGTCGACCAGGACCGCGAACCAGTACGCGGACGCGCCTTCCTTGATGCGGAACGTCAGGTTGGCGGTCTTCGGGCTGGCCACGGTCGTGTAGGTGACCGGGATGATGCCGTCGACCGGGTCACCGATCTTCGCGAACGCCTCGCGGCTCAGGTCGATGTGGCCGGACGTGCACGGCGGGCACTGGTCGACCACCTTGACCCGGACGCTGCCGTTCGGCCCCTTGACGTCGAGGTATCCCCCGCACTTCGCGCCGTCGGCGTACTCGTCGGGTGAGAGGGCGACGAAGAGCCGGTCGGACGGCGGGCTCGGGTACGAGCAGTTGCCGCCGCTGTCGGTGTAGAAGGTCGCCTTGCCTGTGGTCGCCTGCGCCACGGCCGCGCAGGCGCTGCCCGCCCCGCGCAGGGCGAACACACCTGTCACGACGGCGGCCAGCGCGATCGCACCGCCCACCAACCACCAGCGTCGTTGCCATCCTGCGGTCACGGCGACCGATCCTGCCGTACGCGGGCGGGCCTGGCCAGGCGGACGTCAGCCGCAAGGCGTAGTACGCCCGGTTCGTCCGAGATGGTCGACCAGTCAATCCGGGCGTTGTCCGCCCGGATTGACTGGGACGTCCACACCTAGTGGATGGCGACCGGGACGGCGAGCGCGTCGTCCGGGGTGTCCGCCTTCTCGATCCGCTTGCGGGGCAGGAACAGCGCCGGCACCAGGCAGAGCACCACCAGCACGACGGCGATCGTCCAGGTGTGGCCGAACGCGTCGGCCAGCGACGCCCGGCCCTGCTCGAGCACCGCGGGCGGCACGTCGCTCGCGGCGGTCAGGCCCTGCGTCACCGCGCTGTACGCGGTGGCCTCCTGGCTGTCGAGAACCCGGTTGGTGAGGATCACCGACATCACCGCCGTGCCGATCGAGCCGGCGGTCTGCTGGATGATGTTCATCATCGTCGAGCCGCGCGCCACCTGCTGGTGGGTCAGCGACGCGAGCGCACCCGACATGATCGGCATCATCGTCATGCCCATGCCGAGCCCGCTGACGAACAACGAGCCGAGCAGCAGCACGTACGACGAGTCCGGGGTCACCTGGGTGAACGTGGCCATGCCGAGGGCGATCAGCAGCAGACCCGGCAGCACCAGCTTGCCCGGCCCGATCTTGTCGGTCAGCCGGCCGGCGAGCGGCATGGTCACCATCGCGCCGAGCCCCTGCGGTGCGATGAGCAGGCCGGCGTCGAGCGTGGACTGGCCCCGCACCTGCAGGAAGTAGCTGGGGAACAGCAGCATGGCGCCCATGAACGCGACCGTGAACAGGGTCAGCGTGACCGTGGCGACGGTCAGGTTGCGGTTCTTGAACAGGCTCAGGTCGATCAGCGCGTGCTGCTTGCGCAGGGCGTGCAGCACGAACGCGACCAGCAGCGCCAGGCCGACGAGCGCGGGAATCAGCACCTTGGCGGAGCCGACCTTGCCCTCACCCGGGATCGACGAGACGCCGTAGAGGAAGAGCGCCAGGCCCGGCGAGAGCAGCAGCATGCCGAGGAAGTCGAACGGCTCGGACGGCTGCGGCTGGTCCTTGGGCAGGATCCGCAGTGCCAGCACGAACGCCACGATGCCGATCGGCACGTTGATGAGGAAGATCCAGTGCCAACTCGCGGCCTCGATCAGCCAGCCGCCGAGGATCGGGCCACCGATCGGGCCGAGCAGCATCGGCACTCCGAGCACGGCCATCACGCGACCGACCCGATCCGGCCCGGCGGCCCGCGTCATGATCGTCATGCCGAGCGGCATCAGCATGCCGCCACCCAGGCCCTGCAGCGCGCGGAACACGATCAGCGGGCCGATGTCCCAGGCGAAGCTGCACAGCACCGAGCCGCCGACGAACAACACCAGCGAGAGCAGGTAGAGCCGCTTGGTGCCGAACCGGTCAGCGGCCCAGCCGGTGATCGGGATGACCGTCGCGAGGGCCAGCGTGTAGGCCGTCATCGTCCAGGCGACGGTGGCGTAGGTGGCGTTGAACTCCTGCTGGAACTTCGGCAGGGCAACGCTCACGACGGTGATGTCGAGGATCGACATGATGGCGCCGAGCACCACCACGCCGGCTACCTTGAGCACACCGCTGTCGAGCTTGTCGGACCCAGCCGCCGGCACGGCCTGCGTAGTCATACGCGATCTCCCCCCAGGATCGACCCGCCCCGATCGAGGCGACCCGATGTTCCCAGACACGCGTACGAACTTCGAAGCAAATTTCACGTTGGGTGATCGCGCTCACGTTTGACGCGCCGCTTAAATCCACAATTGACGGTGTTGGTCCACTTACTCGCCGTCATCGATGAGGTGCGGGCACTCGGACGTACGGAGGGCGCGCACGCGTCGCACCCGTCGGTAGCCTGAGTCGATGGGACCGACCGGCAGCGCGGTGTTCGCCGCCCCGCCGCTGCCGCCGGGCCCACGCCGGGCGCTGCTGGTCGCGACCACGGACTACGCCGACGGGCAGCTCGGCCGGCTGCGCTCCCCGACGCACGACGCCGCGGCGCTGAAGTCCGTCCTCGTCGACCCGTCGGTCGGCGGCTTCGACGTCACCCTGCTGGAGAACGCGGCGGCCGGCGAGGTGCGCGGCGCGATCGTCGACTTCGTCGAGAGCTGCGGTCGCCACGACCTCGCGCTGGTCTACCTCTCCTGCCACGGCATGCTGGACCCGCGGCGCCGGTTGTGGTTCGCGGCGCGCGACACCGTCAAGGCGCGGATGTCCGCGACCGCCGTGGAGGCGTCGTGGTTGATGGATCGGATGGCCGACTGCCGCGCGCGAGCGCAGGTCGTCATTCTCGACTGTTGCTTCAGCGGCGCCTTCGCCCAGGGCGCCAAGGGCGATGACGACGACGCGCTGGAACGGCAACTCCGGGCGCGCGGCACCGTCGTCCTCACGGCCTCGGGAGCGACCGAGTACTCCTTCGAAGGCGACCGGCTGGCCGGCCCCTCCGGTCCGTCGAGGTTCACCGCCGCCCTGGTCGAGGGCCTGCGCAGCGGTGCGGCCGACAACGACAACGACGGCCTGATCACGGTCGAGGACGCCTACGCGTTCGCGCATGACCGGGTGGTCGGCACCGCCGTCGGCCAGACCCCGCAACGGTGGTCGTTCGCCGCCCAGGGGCGGATCATTCTCGCCCGCAATCCCCTCGGCGTGCGGGTCCTGCCCGCCGCGATCCCGACGGACCTCCGGACCGTTCTCGATCACCCGCTGCCGGGGATTCGCATCGCCGCGGTCGAGACCCTCGGCGAGTGGCTCGGCAGCCACCATCCGGCGCACGTCCTCGCCGCCCGGGTCGAATTGCGCCGGATCGCCGACGAAGATCTTCCGCGGGTCGGTGA
This sequence comes from Asanoa ishikariensis, assembly GCF_900107455.1. GTDB lineage: Bacteria > Actinomycetota > Actinomycetes > Mycobacteriales > Micromonosporaceae > Asanoa > Asanoa ishikariensis. The sequence continues at coordinate 900,672 of NZ_FNQB01000003.1, forward strand.
CCGCGCCCGCGCGTTGCTGGGCGAACCGACCAGCGAGGAGGTCGGCAGGTCGGCGAAGCTGGCCGCCGACGCGGTCGACGCCGCTCACGCGTCCGCCAAGGAGATCGTCCGGCAGGCCGAGGCGAAGGCCGCGAAGATCATCGAGGAAGCGACGGAGGCGGGGAAGGCGATCCTGGCCGACGCGGAGAAACACGCGGCGCTCGCGGCCCGGGCCACCGCCGTTCCCACCCGACCGCCGGAAACCCGGACCACCGAGCCGCCGGCGGCGGTGCGGCCCCGAGCCCCTCGTATCGGCCCGCCGCCGGTGAGCAGAACCAGCGGAGGACCGCTCTCCGGCATCTGCCTATTGTGGATCGAGAGCTATCCCCCCGGAATCAGGGTTCTGACCGACCGGGTCCGTGCCGACGGCGCCATCGTCCACCTCGTGACCGACGTGGGGCAGGCGACGGCCATCGTCGGCCGGCATCCGATCAACGCGCTCGTATCCGACATCGATCGGGAGGGCGGCGCCGTGGGCTTCGACGATCTGGGGCGGTTGCGCGGGGCGGGATATCACGGACCGGCGATCTTCTTCACCAGGCGGACCACCGACGCCCGGGACCAGGCGGCACGCAAGGCCGGAGCGGCCGGCGCGGTCGAGACAGCGAACGAGATCGAAACCTGGCTGCGGGGCGTGCGCGACCGACTCCCGAGCCGATGAGTGCCAGTACCCTGTTGCGATGGCCGACACGCTCCGGATTCGGGTTGACGTAGCCGCTGACGTCGACGACGACCTGCTGGCCCGGATGGCCGGCGACCTCCGTGCCGAGTTGCTCGAGCTCGACGTCGAGTCGGTCACCCGCCCGGCCGGCCCGCCACCGAGCGGCAGCAAGGCAGGCGAGGCGCTCGCCATCGGCGCGCTGCTGATCGCCGTCGCGCCGTCGGTCGTGGAGGGACTGATGACGGTGCTGGCGTCGTGGCTGTCCCGGCAACCCGCCGACGTCACCGTCAAGATCGACGGCCAGGAGTTCGCCGGCACGGTCACCCGCAAGCAGCGCGACGCATTGGTCAACGCCTTCCTGGCCCGCGTAGCACCGCCCGACGACCAGGCATGACGCGGGCCGCGCTCAACGACGGGTGACGGACGACAGCACCCGGCACAGGGTGTCCAGGGCACCCGTCCAGGCGGTGCCCGAGGGTGCCGCGTAGTTGACCACCAGGGCGTCCCGGGCCGGTAGCTGCCACCGCGAGTCCGCCACCTCGTAGCGGAACTCGGCCATCCCGCTGACCGCGAGGTCCTCCCGGGCCGCCGCGTCGACGACCGCGCGCTCGGTGCCGGGTGGCAGCTCGATGACCACCTGGAGCCCGGCGGCCAGGCCGGACACATGGACGCCGGGCGCGTGCTGCGCGAGGGCGGCGACGAGTTGGTCACGGCGGCGGCGGTAGTGCAGCCGCGTCGTGCGGACATGCCGGTCGTAGGCGCTCGACGTGATGAACTCCGCCAGCGTGAGCTGGTCCAGCGCGCTGGACATCCAGTCGCTGTGGCCCTTGGCCGCCACGATGTCCGGCACGAGGTGGGCGGGCACCACCATCCAGGCCAGCCGCAACCCGGGCGCCAGTGACTTGCTCACCGTGCCGAAGTAGACCACCCGCTCCGGGTCCAGGCCCTGCAGGGCGCCCACCGGCTCGCGGTCGTAGCGGAACTCGCCGTCGTAGTCGTCCTCCAGGATCAGGCCGCCGGTCGCCCGCGCCCAGTCGACGACGGCGGCGCGGCGCTCCGGGTGCAACGCCACGCCCGTCGGGAACTGGTGCGCGGGTGTCAGCAGCACCGCGCCGACTCCGCGCAGCCGCGCCAGGTCGTCGACGCGCGCGCCGCGTTCGTCGACGTAGAGGGACGCCATCCGCATGCCGAGGTCGGCCAGCAGGTCGCGGTAGATGTCCAGGCCGTACGCCTCGACGGCCAGGGTTCGGACCTGCCGCGCCCGCAGCGCCAGGGCGACGAGCTGGAGTCCATGGTGGAACCCCGAGCAGATGATCACCCGGCCTGGCTCCACGTCCACGCCGCGGGCACGGGCCAGGTAGCCCGCGAGGGCGGTGCGCAGCTCGATGCGGCCGAGCGCGTCGCCGAGGGCGAACGCCTCGTTCGGGGCCGCGGTCAGGGCGCGGCGAGCGGCGGCGAGCCACAGCTTGCGGGGAAACTCGGCGAGGTTCGGCGAGCCGAGCAACAGGTTGTACGTCGGCCCGGGCGCGGTCGGTCGGGTCCGCGGCGCGGCGGGTCTGTCCCGTGGCTCGGCCCGCTTGGCCACCCGGGTCCCGGAGCCCTGCTGCGCGATGAGCCAACCCTCGGCGACGAGCTCGGCGTACGAGTCGGCCACCGTGTTGCGGGCGATGCCGAGATCGGCGGCGAGGGACCGCGACGACGGCAGCCGGGTGCCCGGGGTCAGCCGCCCGGTGCGCACTGCCTCGCGCAGGGCCTTGACGAAGCCGGCCCGCAGCCGATGCCCCTTGAGCTCCAGAAACAGGTCGGCGCCCGCCGAAGTGGCCCCCGATTCCCTCATAAAAGTGGACCATACTCCGGCGCCACTACGCGCCTAGCGTTGTCCGCATGACGAACAAGGAAGCTCACGAGGCAGGCCGGCTCAGCCCGACCCTGACGCGTGCCGCCGACGAGTTCGTGCTCACCACGGTGCTGCTGTTCCTGGCGTTGACGGTGATCCGGTGGCTACGCGATCCAAGCTCGCCACTGTTCGTCGCCGACCTGGGTTCCGCACTCGCCGTCGTCGGTGCGGTCAGCGGTGTGATCTTGACGGCGCTGATCCTGTCACCACTCGGCCGCCGCAGCGGCGGCCATATGAACCCTGCGGTCACGTTGACCCTGTGGCTGATGAGGCTGTTTCCCGGCCGCAACGTCCTGCCGTACGTGCTCGCCCAGCTCGCGGGTTCGGCGGCGGGGACGTTCCTCGGACGCCTAGTATGGGGCAGCCACGCCAGCACGCCGACGGTCAACTACGCGGCGATCAGGCCCGCGCCGACCTGGCAACCGGTGTCCGTCTTCGTGGCCGAGGTCCTCGGGATGCTGGTGCTGATCGCGCTGATCGGGTTCCTGCTCGACCGTCCGTCCTGGGCGCGCACGGTCCCGTACGTCATCGGCATCTATGTCGGCCTGGTCATCGCCCTGCTCGGACCGCTCAGCGGCGGCTCGATCAACCCGGCCCGACAGCTCGGCCCGGCCCTGCTGTCAGGGCAGAGCCTCGACCTGTGGATCTACCTGGTCGCGCCGATGCTCGGAGCGGCGCTGGGCGTCCTGGCCCACCGCCTGCTGGCCCAGCGGATCGCCTGCTTCACCACACCGCTGCGTCGGCACGCACACACCGAGCCTCCGCTGCCCAGCACCTGCCATTGACCGAACACCTCATGGGGGAATGATCAACATGCGTATCTTCGTCGCGGGCGCCACCGGCGCTGTTGGCCGGCAGCTCGTTCCACTCCTGCTCGAAGCGGGACACCAGGTCACCGGGATCTCCCGCAACCAGGCCGGCGCCGAGGCCATCCGGCGCCAGGGTGCGACCGCCCTGCTGGCGGACGCGTTCGACCGGGACGCGCTGCACCGGGCGGTGGCGGCCGCCGAACCGGACGCGGTCATCCACCAGCTCACCGACCTCGCCGGCGCCGACGGCGCGGCCACCGACCGGCTGCGCAAGGACGGCACTCGCAACCTCGTGGACGCGGCCAAGGCTGCCGGCGTCGGGCGGTTCATCGTCCAGTCGCTCGCCTGGGTGTACGAGCCCGGCGAGAAGCCGGCCGACGAGGCCACCCCGCTGGACTTCGGCGCGGAGCAGCCGCGCGGCGCGATGGTCGACGGCATCAAGGCGATGGAGGACACGGCCGCCGAGATCGGCACCGCGGTGTCCCTGCGGTTCGGCATCCTCTACGGCCCCGGCACCTGGTACGTGCCCGGCGGCCCGGTCGCCGCGGCGCTGTCCGGCGACCAGAGCGCGCGAATCCTCGCCTACCTCAAGGCCGACGGTTCGGTGAGCTCGTTCGTGCACGTGGTCGACGCCGCAAGGGCCACCGTCGCCGCGCTGGACTGGCCGTCCGGGCCCGTCAACGTGGTCGACGACGAGCCCGCGCCGGGCCGCGACTGGCTGCCGGTGCTGTCCGCCGCGCTGGGCGTTCCCACGCCCGGGCCGACCCCGGGCCAGCTCGAGTGGGCCCGCGGCGCGTCCAACGAGCTCGCCCGGACCCGGGACTGGAACCCGCTGCACCCGACGTGGCGGTCCGGCTTCGCGGCGCAGCAGGCATGACCGCGGCGACCTTCCGCGCCCTGCACCACGGCCGCGCCGCCGGGGACCCGCTCGTTCTGCCGGGCCCCTGGGACGCGGCCAGCGCCCGGGTCTTCGCCGAAGCCGGCTTCCCGGCGCTCGCCATCCCCGAGCGCCGGGATCGCCGCGTCGCTCGGTCACCATGACGGTTCCACGCCACCCGACGAGATGTTCGCCGCGGTGGCGCGGATCGTCCGGGCCGTCGAGGTGCCGGTCTCCGCCGACGTCGAGGACGGGTACGGCCTCGCGCCGAAGGAGCTGGTCTACCGGCTGCTCGAGGCCGGCGCCGTCGGCTGCAACCTCGAGGACTCCGTCGGGCACGCCGTGTTGAAAGACCCCGCCCGGCACGCGGACTGGCTGGCCGAGGTGCGCGCGGAGGCCGGCGACGAGCTGTTCGTCAACGCCCGCGTCGACACCTTCCTGTTCGGCACCGGTGACCCCGCCGACGCCGTGGCGCGCGCCCGGTTCTACCTGGCCGCCGGCGCCGACTGCGTCTATCCGCTGCTGGCACCCCACGAGGTCTTCCCCGTGCTGCGTGCCGGCATCGAGGGCCCGATCAACATGGCAGCCGGCCCGGAGTCGGTCGCCGAGGTTGCCCGGCTGGGCGCGACCCGGATCACCTTCGGCCCTTCGCTGCTGCAATACGCGATGTCGGCGACCAGCGAGGTGGCGGCCAGGCTGATCATGGCGTCGTGACGTCGGCCAGCTCGCGATCCTCCGAGGTCGCGTCCAGGTGCCGGCGCAGCTTCGCGCCCTCCAGGTCGACGTCCGGCAGGATCCGGTCGAGCCAGCGCGGCAGCCACCACGCCGACCGGCCGAGCATCGACATCACCGCGGGTACGAGGGTCAGCCGCACCACGAACGCGTCGATGGCGACACCCACGGCCAGCGCGAAGCCGATCGACTTGATCACGGGATCGTCCAGCAGGATGAAGCCGGCGAACACCGCGGTCATGATCAGGGCAGCCGCGGTCACCACCCGGGCGCCGTGGCCCATCCCGCTGACGGTGGCCCGCGTCGGCGTGTCACCGTGCACGAAGTCCTCGCGCATCCGCGACACCAGGAAGACCTCGTAGTCCATCGCCAGGCCGAACAGGATGCCGATCAGCAGGATCGGCAGGAAGCTGACCAGCGGTCCCGGGGTGTCGAGACCGACGAGCCCGGCCAGGTGGCCCTGCTGGAACACGAGGGTGGTCAGCCCGAACGTCGCGCCGACCGTGAGCAGGAAGCCCAGCGCCGCCTTGATCGGCACCAGCACCGACCGGAACACGACGCCCAGGAGCAGGACCGACAGCCCGACGACCAGCAGCAGGTACGTGGGCAGCGCGTGGGACAGCTTCGTCGACACGTCGATGCCGACCGCGGTCTGGCCCGTGATTGCGACATCGGCACCGGCCACGTCGTGGACCTTGGCCCGGACGTCGTGCACCAGCGTCTCGGTGGCGGGGTCGGTCGGCCCGGTCTTGGGCAGCACGCCGAGCAGCGCGGTCTTCCCGTCCTGGCTGAGGTTCGGCGGCGTCACGGCCAGCAGGTTGGGCGTACCCGCGAGGTCATGGGAGACCTCGGCCACCGCGGCGGTGGTGGAAGCCGCGCTGTCGGTGCTGACCACCAGGGCGAGGCGCCCGGTGAAGCCGGGACCGAAGCCCTCGGTGATCAGATCGTTGGCGGCCCGGGCGGGGCTGCCGACGGGCGCGGTGCTGGCGTCGGGCAGCGCGAGGCGCATGTCCATGGCCGGCAGGGCCAGCGCGCCGATTCCGAGCACGCCGGCCAGCAGCAACGGCACCCGGAACCGGATCACCAGACGGGCCCACCGGAAGCCGGCCGGCTCGCGGCGGTGTGCCTGCTCGAGGGTGACCGCCTTGCGGGGCAGCACGCGCCGACCGGCGAAGCCGAGCAGCGCGGGCAACAGGGTGATCGCGACCAGCACCGCGACCGCGACGGTGCCGGCGGCGGCGAGGCCCATGACCGTCAGGAACGGGATGCCGACCAGGGCGAGCCCGGCCAGCGCGATGACCACCGTGCCGCCGGCGAACAACACGGCCGAGCCGGCGGTGCCCAGGGCCCGGCCGGCGGCCTCGGGCGGTGGCACGCCGTCACGGACGTGCTGGCGGTAGCGGGAGGTGATGAACAGCGAGTAGTCGATGCCGACGGCCAGGCCGAGCATCAGCGCGAGGATCGGCGCGGTGCTGGTCAGCCCCACGAAGCCGCTGAGCGCGAACAGCCCGGCCATGCCGGCGCCGACCCCGATCAGCGCGGTCAGCATGGTCATCCCGGCGGCGACCAGCGAGCCGAAGGTGACCACGAGGACCACCAGCGCGATCAGCACGCCGATGCCCTCGGTGCCGCCTACCTCCGCCTTGTTGTGCATGACCTCGCCGCCGTGCTCGACCCGCAGGCCGGCCTGCTCGGCGGCGGTGCCGGAGTGGGCGTACGCGGCGCGCTGCGCGTCGGTGATCGCGTCGTCCTGGGCCGCGAACTGCACCTGGACCAGCGCGTGCCGGCCGTCCTGCGAGACCGCGCCGGTCTTGAACGGGTCGACCGCCGCGACCGCGCCCGGCAGGGATCCCGCCTCGCGGACCACCGCCTCGACGGCCGCCTTGGCATCGGTGTCCTGCAACGTGCGGCCCTGCGGCGCGGCGATCACGATCGTGCCGGTGGTGCCGCTGGCCGCCGGGAACTCGCGGGCTAGCGCGTCGATAGCGTGCTGCGACTCCGTACCCGGCATGGTGAAGTCGTTGGTGGTCGGCTTCATGAACGCGGCGGCGGCACCGCCGAGCGCGACCAGGGCGACGAGCCAGAGGGCGACGACCAGCCGGCGCCGTTGGAAGGACGCGCGGCCGAGGCGATAAAGGGCAGTTGCCATGTCTCCCTCATGAGGGCGGGGGTGGCATGGACCATGCCCGGCAAAGCTGATTATCGGCTCTCAGCTTGACCCGGATGTGAAAAACGTCCCAGGTTGCGGCGTGATCAGAAACCCGGCGTCATCTACATGAGTCGTGCCAAACTGGCGCGGTGCGAGCGGTGCCGGGGTGGGCCCTGGTCTCGGCGATCCTGGCCCCGATCTTTCTCCTTGCTGGACTCGTGCTGGGCACCGCCCGCCAGTCGGCCAGCTACAGCTCGACCCGCGACACCATCAGCGCGCTCGGCGGGCTCGGTGCCACCGACCGCTGGATCATGGTGATCGGCTTCACGGGCATGGGCATCTGCTTCATCCTGACCGGCATCGGCCTGCGCCCCGCCATGATGGCCGGCCGGGTCGTGATGGTCTTCGGCGGCAGCGTCTCACTGATCTCCGCGTTCTTCCCGCAGCCGGTGCAGGGCACCTCCGCGATGCACGGCCTGGTGGCCGGGGCGGCCTTCGTCGCGCTGGCGGTCTGGCCCGCCTTCGCCTTCCGCACGGACGACCTCGCGCCCTGGTCGTTGCGGCCGACCGCGTCGCTGGTCGCGACCGGGATAATGATCGGCCTGATGTTCTGGTTCGCCACCGAGCTGTTCAACCGCGGGGACCAGATCGGTCTCACCGAACGCTTCCTGGCCGCCGCCGAGTGCCTCTGGCCGGTCGTGGTGGTGTTCAACGCCCGCCAACTCGCCCCGGTGGTCAGCCACGCGGTCACCGACGAGCCGGGTTGACGGACGCAGCATGCTTTCCCCATGGCGCCCAACGCGGTCATCGTCCACGGCATGCCCCCATGGAACGAGTTCTACGATCCGACGCAGCCCTCCCCCTCCAACCACCATTGGCTGCCCTGGCTGGCCAAGCAGCTGATCATCCGGGAGATCCCGGCACACACACCGGAGATGCCGCACGCGTTCCGGCCCGAGTTCGGCGCCTGGAGCCGCGAGTTCGCCCGCTACGACGTGGGACCCGAGACGCTGCTGGTCGGGCACAGTTGCGGCGCCGGTTTCCTGGTGCGGTGGCTGACCGAGCACCCCGCGGTGCGGGTCGGGCGGGTGCTGCTCGTCGCGCCCTTCCTTGACCCGACCGGCCGGCGGGCGACCGGAATGCGGTTCCGTGAGGTGCTGCTGCGGCCCACGCTGGTCGGGCAGACCGCCGGACTGACCATCCTGCACTCCGACGACGACAACCCCGACATCCAGCGCAGCGTCGCCGAGCTCCGGGCGGCCCTGCCGGATGCGGGCTACGTCGAGGTGCACGGGCGCGGCCACCTGGCCGACGGTCCGGGCAGCACGCTGCCGGAGGCGCTCGTCGCGCTCGGGCTCGGCCCGCCCCGATAGGACATTGCCGCCGCGCGGCCCGGTGCGGCCCGGTAGCGTCCGGGCATGACGTTCCGAGAGCTCCACGACGGCGCGTTGCCCCTGCTGCTGCCCAACGCGTGGGACGTCGCCTCGGCGCTCGCGTTCGTCGAGGCCGGCTTCCCCGCGGTCGGCACCACGAGCTTCGGTGTCGCCGCGGGCCTGGGCATACCGGACGGCCGGGCCGCGACCCGCGACGCCTCCCGTGCCCTCGCCCACGCCCTGTCGGCCCTGCCGGCCTTCGTCTCCGTCGACATCGAGGACGGCTACTCGGCCGACCCGGGTGAGGTCGCGGAGTACGTCGCGAGCCTGGGCGTCGCGGGTGTCAACGTGGAGGACAGCACCGACGGACGGCTGGTCGAACCGGCCGCGCACGCCGAGAAGATCGCCGCGATCAAGGCCCGCAACCCCGACGTGTACGTCAACGCCCGCAGCGACACGTACTGGCTGGGCCAGGACGCCACCCTGTCGGCGACGCTGGAGCGGGCCGCGGCCTACGTCTCGGCCGGTGCGGACGGCATCTTCGTTCCCGGCGCGACGAAGCCGGCCGAGTTGCGCGACCTGGCGGTCAACCTCCCGGTGCCGCTCAACGTGTTGGTGATCCCGGAGCTGTCCCTGCCGCATCTGGCCGACCTGGGCATCCGCCGGGTCAGCACGGGCTCACTCCCCTACCGGGCCGCCCTCGACGCGGCGGTCGCGGTGGCCATCGGCGTACGCGACGGGGTGGCGCCGCCGGCGGTGACCTCATATGCGGAGATACAGGACCGCCTGATCCGCTACGCCCGTTAGTCCATGGCCAGGTCGTTCGTGGCCCGGCCGTTCGTGGCCCGGCCGTTCGTGGCCCGGCCGTTCGTGGCCTGGCCCGTTCGCGGCCTGGCCCGTTCGCGGCCCGGCCTGTTCGTGGCCCGTTAGTCCGTGGCGAGGCGGGCGTGCAGGTGCGTGTCGTGCCACCCGTCGGCGTGCTTGGCCTCGGCCCGCTTGGTGCCCTCCAGGACGAAGCCGGCCCGTTCGGCGACCGCGCACGAGGCCGGGTTGGCGGTCGAATGGGCGACCTCGATCCGGTGCAGCCCGAGCTTGCCGAACGACCAGCCCGTGAGCGCGGTCAGCGCCCGCCCGGCGATCCCGGCGCCGCGGGCGGTGGGTAGCACCCAGTAGGAGACCTCCGCCAGACCCTCGGCCAGATCGATCCGGCGCAGGCTGATCTGGCCGGCCACCGCGCCGTCGCGCTCGATCGCGAAACCGGCGCCGCTCTCCCCGCTCCAGCGGCCGCGCCACGAGGCGATCCAGGCGTCGGCCTCCAGCGGGGTCATCGAGCGGCAGTGCCAGCGCTGGACGTCCGGGTCGGCGTAGCCGGCCAGCACCAGCTCGCGGTCATCCGGACGCCAGGGCCGCAACCGGACACCGTCGCCGTCGATCTCGGGCTGTTTGGTCGCGGACATCGCGCCGGGCGGCACCGCGGGAGTCACAAGAGAAGGCACCCGGCGACGATATCCGCGCTGATCAGCCTGTTGCTCCGGGGGGCTTTGCTCTGCACCCACATACGCACCACCCCTGGGCGGCGGTGGTGCGTATGTGGGTGCAGAGCAAAGGACTGGGCGGCATGAAGGTCGCCGGGCTGGGTATGCGCCGATATGTACGGCATGACCACAGGTTGTACGGAGGCGATGGCCGTGCTCAGTCAGAGCGACCGGCAGCGGTTGGCCGAGATCGAGCGGCACCTGGCGCTCGAAGATCCGCGGTTCGCCAGGCGGATGCGAGGGCGCAGCCGGCAATGGTTGGGGCTCGTGGTGCCTATCGTGATCATCGTCGCGCTGCTCGCCCTGACGCCGATGATGCTGATCATGTGGAACCGGCCCGGCGTGGCCGCGCTGGGTGTCGTCGCGGCGCTCGCCATGATGACCTGGTTCGTCGGCCGCACCGCCTCCCCGCGCTGGCGCCGACGATCCCGCAACCCGTGGTGACCGCACGCGAGAAGCTCGCGCCCTATCGAGGCAAGCGGGACTTCGGCAAGACGCCCGAGCCGTCCGGCGCACGGAAGGCCGGCCCCAACTCTCCCGAGCGGCGCTTCGTGGTGCAGCGGCACCGGGCCCGCAACCTCCATTACGACTTTCGCCTCGAGATCGACGGTGTGCTGGTGAGCTGGGCGGTGCCGAAGGGCCCGACGCTCAGTGCCGGGGTGCGCCGCGGCGCGTACCACGTCGAGGACCACCCCATGGAGTACATCGACTTCGAGGGCGTGATCCCGGCCGGCGAGTACGGCGGCGGCGACGTGATCGTCTGGGACATCGGCACGTGGGAGCCGCAGGAGCAGGACCCGGCCAAGGCGATCGCCGACGGTGAGTTGCACGCCGACCTGCACGGCGAGAAGCTCAACGGCCGGTTCGTCTTCGTACGCACCCGGGCCGACGACTGGATCCTCCTGCACAAGAAGGACGCGTACGCGAAGCCGAACTGGGATCCGGAGAAGCATCCCCAGTCGGTCCTCTCCGGGCGCACCAACGACGAGGTGAAGGCGGACCCGGACCGGCTGTGGCGGTCGGACCTGCCGGCGGCGACGGCCAGCCTGGCCCTGAAGCCCGACGCCGGGACCGAGGCCGACCCGGACGAGCTCAAGGCGCTGGACCGGCTCAAGACCCAGGGCACCTGGCACGTCTTCGGCCGCGACCTCAAGGTGACCAACCTCGACAAGGTGCTGTTTCCGGGGCGCGGGCGGGGCAAGCCGATCACCAAGCGGGACTTCCTGCGCTACACGGCCCAGATCGCGCCGACGATCCTGCCCTACCTGACCCGGCGGCCGCTCAACCTGCACCGCTATCCCGACGGCGCGGGCACCAAGGGGTTCTGGCAGAAGGAGCTCCCCGGGCACGCGCCCGACTGGCTCGCCCGCTGGGACAACCCGGACGCCGCACCGGGCGACTCGCGGACCTATCTTGTCGCCGACGAACCGGCGGCGCTGCTGTGGGCGGCCAACTCCGGGGCGCTGGAGTGGCACGCGTGGACGTCCCAGGTGGACAAGCCGGACAAGCCGACGTACGCCCTGATCGATCTCGACCCGGGCACCGACACGAAGTGGGCGGACCTGGTGGCGCTGGCCCGGCTGCACCGCGACGCGCTGGACCATCTCGGCGTGCTGTCCCGGGCCAAGCTGACCGGCAAGCGCGGCATCCAGATCTGGATCCCGATCACCCGCGGCCCGTCGTACGCGACCACGCGCGCCTGGGTCGAGAAGCTGTCCCGCACGGTCGCCGCGGCGGCACCGGAGCTGGTGAGCTGGAAGTGGCAGAAGTCCGAGCGGGACGGTCTGGCGCGGCTGGACTACACCCAGAACGCGATCGGCAACACGCTGGTCGCGCCCTACAGTCCCCGGCCGGCGGCCGGTGCGCCGGTGTCGGCGCCGATCCACTGGGACGAGCTCTCCGACCGCAAGCTGCGACCGGACACGTTCACCATGAAGACGGTTCTGCGTCGGCTGGCGACCGAGGGCGACCCGTTCCACGACGTGGTGGTGGCCCGGCAGAAGCTGCCCCGGCTGAAGTGACGGAACTTTTTGCCGCGCGGCTGTCGTTAACCGGCGATTATTGACGTCGCCATCTCGCATGGAGATACTTCCATCCGTCAATGTTTCCCACTTGACGGGAGGCGCTCCATGCGCCGCGTACTCACCAAGCTTCTCGCAGTCCTCTCCCTCGCCGTCGCGTCGACGGCGGTCGGCCTGGTCACGACCGCGGGCGCCGCGCAGGCCGACGGTTGCTACACCTGGGGTCGCACGCTGTCCGAGGGCATGTCCGGCGAAGACGTGCGCCAGCTTCAGATCCGAGTCGCCGGCTACCCCGGCACCGGCGGCGTCATCGGGATCGACGGCGCCTTCGGCCCGGCGACCCGGTCGGCGGTGGTCCGGTTCCAGCAGGCGTACGGCCTGGGCGCCGACGGCATCGCCGGCCCCAACACGTTCAACCGCCTCTACGCGCTGCAGGACGACGACTGCACGCCGGTCAACTTCGCCTACGCGGAGCTCAACAACTGCAACAGCACCTGGGCGGGCGGCAACGTCTCGGCGGCCACGGCGCGGTTCAACGCCCTGGTCACCATGTGGAAGCTCCAGGCGCTCCGGCACGCCCTCGGCGACCAACAGATCCGGGTCACGAGCGGGTTCCGCAGCCAGGCCTGCAACTCCGCGGTCGGCGGGGCGAGCAGCAGCCGTCACCTCTACGGCGACGCCGCCGACCTCGGCGCCGGGCCGCACTCGCTGTGCACGTTGGCCCAGGCGGCCCGCAATCACGGGTTCGCGGGCATCCTCGGCCCCGGCTACCCGGACCACAACGACCACACCCACGTCGACGGCCGCCCGAGCCGCTTCTGGTCGGCACCCAACTGCGGCGTCGGCGGCCGAAGCATGCGGGACCCGCTAGACGACAACTGACCCCTTCGGGCGCCGCGGCACGGCATGTTGGAGCCATGGAGGTACTCAGCAGCCGCATCCTGCTCCGACCGTCCGACGTCGAGCGCAGCCAGCGTTTCTACCGGGAGGTGCTCGGGCTCGCGGTCTACCGCGAGTTCGGGCCGCCTTCGCATCCGGGGCTGGTCTTCTTCCTCGGCCAGGGGTTGCTGGAGGTCTCCGGCGGCTCGCCCGGTGAGGCGCCGGGGCCGGTGCAGATCTGGCTCCAGGTGCGCGACGTGCGGGCCGAGCATTCACGTCTGGTCGCGGCCGGGGTGACCGTCACCCGTTCGCCACGGACGGAGCCCTGGGGGCTGGTCGAGATGTCGATCGAAGATCCGGACGGCGTACGTATCGTCCTCGTCGAAGTGCCGCCTGAGCACCCGCTGCGCCGCGATCCTCGGTGACCGCACGCCGGCGAGCCCTGTCGAAGTGCCGCCTGAGCACCCGCTACGCCGCGATCCTCGGTGACCGCACGCCAGCGAGCCCTGTCGAAGTGCCGCCTGAGCACCCGCTGCGCCGCGATCCTCGGTGACCGCACGCCAGCGAGCGCTGGGCGCGGACGGCGACCCGCGCGGGTGACCCGCCGCCGCGACCCTGCGCCGTGAACCGCCCTCCGCCGCGACCGTCGGTGGATGCGGCGCGGACGCCGCACTGTCCGGTGTGGTCACACCCTCTAAAGCGTCCTAGGAAGATGGATTGGTCAGGTCGTGGTGACCGGGAGCGTGGCGTAGCCGCGCAGGACCAGGCGGTCGCGGCGCTCGGCGCCCTCGGCCAGGGCCAGCCGGGGCAGCATGGTCAGCAGGAGCGGGAACGCGACCTGGGCCTCGAGCCGGGCCAGCGGCGCGCCGAGGCAGTAGTGGGCGCCGCCGCCGAAGGAGACCGGCTGGATGTTGGGGCGGTCCGGGTCGAAGCGGTGCGGGTCCGGGTAGCGAGCCGGGTCCCGGTTGGCGGCGCCGAGCAGGATGGTCAGATCCGCTCCCGCCGGCAGCGTGAGCCCGTCCCCGACGTCGAGCGGCTCGGTGGTGGAGCGGGAGGTTAGCTGCACCGGCGAGTCGTACCGCAGCATCTCCTCGACGTACGCCGGCGCGAGGTCCGGATCGGCGCGCAGCCGGTCGGCGAGATCTGGACGCTCCAGCAGGATCGCGATGCCGGTGCCGAGCAGGTTGGTGGTCGTCTCGAAGCCGGCGACCAGCAACAGCACGAGGTTGGCCAGTAGTTCCGCGCCGGTCAGGCCGGCGTCGTCGGCCGCGGCGGCGACGAGGGCGCTGGTCAGGTCCTCCTGCGGTGCCCGCTGGCGCTCGGCGATCAGGCCGATGAAGTAGTCCTCCAGGTCGCGCCCGGCCACGTCCGCGAGCCGCATCTCCTCCTCGGTGCTGACCATCTCGAGCACCGCGGTCAGGTCGGCGGCCCGCTGGCGGAACCACGGCCGGTCGGCCTCCGGAATGCCGAGCAGAGCGCAGATCACACCGATCGGCAGCGGGTACGCGAACGCGGTCATGAAGTCCGCCTCGCCCGGCATCTCCTTGACGAGGTCCTGCGCCTGGGCGGCGATGACGTCGCGGAGGGCGGCGACACGCCGGGCGGTGAAGGTTGCGGCGGCTGCCCGGCGTACCCGCGTGTGGTCCGGCGCGTTGGTCTGCAACATGGACAGCACGATCGACGCGACACCACGGTTGTCCCGCCAGGTCGGCCAGAAACCGTCGTAGTCGGCGGCGTCCGCGACACGCAGGCCCGGGTCGCGCAGCAGGCGGCTGGTCAGCGCGTGGGTGCTGACGTACCAGCGGCCGTCCGGCGTGTCGAAGACCGGCGCGTGGGCGCGGATGACGTCGTACGCGGGGTACGGATCGAGGCGTCCTTCCGGCCTGGACAGCGACGTCAGAGCGGTCTGAAAGTCCATTTCGTGCCCTCCCCTGCCCCCAGCCACCCTAACGGCCGCGGGCCAATGCCGAGCGGACAGCTGATCATGACTGATCCGACGACCGCAATAGGATGAATTGGACGATTCGGACGTTACGGGACGTTTTTGACGTGCTTTTGGTGCCAGATGTCCGCAATGATCTGAACATCCCCGTTACACCAAGGACACCTTCGGAGGAAGTTGTGCGCAAGATCGTCGGAATCGCTTCCGCTTCACTGATCGCCCTCGGGTCCGTCCTCGTCGGTGCCGCATCGGCCTCGGCGGCGCCGCGCCCGCAGCGTCCGGCTCCGGCCGTCGTGCAGATCCAGTCGATCCAGTACGACGCACCCGGCCGCGACACCCGCACCAACCAGAGCCTCAACGGCGAGTTCCTGACGCTGGTCAACCACGGCCGCCGCGCCGTGAACCTGAACGGCTACGAGATCTCGGACCGCGTGAACCACGTCTACCGGTTCGGCAACGTGTGGATCGCGGGCGACGGCGGCACGGTCCGCCTGCACACCGGTAACGGCCGCAACACCAACCGCGCCGTCTTCTGGCGGAGTGGCAACCACATCTGGAACAACGACGGCGACACCGCCACCCTGACCGGCCCGCGCGGCCGGGCGATCGACAGCTGCTCGTACCGCGAGCGCGACTTCCGTGACGGCGATGGCCGTGACGGTCGCGATGGCCGTGACGGTCGTGATGGCCGTGACGGTCGTGACGGTCGCGATGGCCGTGACGGTCGCGATGGTGACGGTCGCGATGGCCGTGACGGCCGGGGCGACCGCGACCGCGACGGGGTGGGCCGGGTCGCCTGCTGACCCAGGTTTGATCGGGGAGGGCTCCGGTGGCTTCTGCCACCGGAGTCCTCCCGTTTTACCGTGGGCAGCCCTCGCGGTGCGTTAGCAAGGGTCCCTTCCTATGCGGAAAGCGTTAACAAGGGTCCCTTGCTTGGTCTTAGATCTGCTCGACGCGGCTGACCAGCGGCAGGGTGGCTTCGACGACGCGATCCCACTCGTAGCAGGTGCCGGCGACGAAGGCGTCGCTGCCGGGCTGGCGGCGGGCGAAGACACCGCTGCCGTAGCTGCTGCCGACCAGCAGGGTCGTCCGCTCCTGGCGCAACGGGTCGTCCTCGGCCAGCGGGATGCCGCGCACCCGGCCGCCCGGGGTGAACGGCACGCCGTGGCCGACCAGGAAGACCTCGACGCCGCGGCTGTTCAAGTAGGCGTACGTGATCAGGCTGTCCACCGCCATGTACCGCAGGTCGCCGATGTTGACGACGAGGATCGCCGCGTCCTTCGCCTGGGTCGCCTGGTTCTCGATCTGCGCCGACATCGCGTCCAGTTCGGCGGCCGCAGTTGGGCTGACCGGTTCGGTGCGGGCCAGCACGTCGTACGGGGTTGTGCGCTGCGCCGGCCGCGGGCCCACCCGCGCGAGCAGTTGGTCCGACGGACGGATGGCGGTCGGCAGCGGCCCCGGCCGGCCGAAAAGCCACCCCTGGCCGAGGGTCGCGCCGAGTGAACGGGCGACGTCCACGTGCTCGTGCCGCTCGACTCCCTCGGCCACGATCTGCGCGCCACGCAGCAGCGCGTCCTCGAGGACGGCGTTGATGACATGCGAGTCCGCCGCGTCGTTCTGGATGATCGTGCGGTCGAGCTTGATCACGTCGGGGTTGATCAGCGGCATCGCGGCCAGGCTCGCCGGGTCGACGCCGATGTCGTCGAGCGCGATCCGCGCGGTGCGCTTACGCGCGTCGCCGACGGCGTCGAGCAGCCCGGCGGGGCGGCGGGTCACCGCCTTCTCGGTGATCTCCACGACCACGTTGCTGTCACCCATCACCTCGGCGTACGCGGGTGTCACCCCGTCCTCGGTCTCGTTGCTGAGGGTGTCGGGGTTGAAGTTGATGAACAGGGCGAGCTCCCGCATCCCGGCGTCGTGGAACGCCCGGCTCGCGAGGACCGCGCACAACTCGTCGAGCTCGGCCGCCCGGCCGGCCTCCGTGGCCGCCGCGAACAACGCGGCCGGGCTACGCAGCCGACCTTCCGGCCCCCGGGCGAACGCCTCGTAGCCGACCGGCCGTTGGTCGACGAGCGAGACCACCGGCTGGAAGACCGGCTCGATCAGCCGCTCCCGCATGATGTCGTCGAACTCTTCGTCAACCGGAAGGTCTACCTCGAAGCCCATACTCCGAGCCTGCGATGAAGGCCGTGTCACCGCCACCGCTTCTGGTAGCTCGGGTCCGTTTTTATCCCGACGAAGAGCCAGTAAGAACCCATAGCGGGACGACCGCCATACTCTCCGGAAGCCGCGAAGGAGGTGTGGCCCCAGTGGCGGACCCGCCCGGACCCACGACGACGAGCCGGCTGGCGGTATGGGCGCTGGTCGCACTCGCCGCCGCCGACGTGCTGCGCACGGTGCTCGCGGTGGGCCATTACGAGCAGCGGATCGACTCGGTGACGCACGGGAACCTCGACCCGATCACGCCCGCGCTGTACGCCTATCTGCTGCTGGACCACCTCTCTCCGACTGGTGTTGAACCGTCCACTGTGGGGCGTCAGGTGTGGTTCGTCGTCGCTCTGGTCGCCGGGGCCGCCTTCATCGCCTGGCTGTACCAGGCGTCCCGCACCGCGCAACGACTCGCCGGCGCGTCGACCTGGGCGCCTGGGTGGGCGGTGGGCGGCTGGTTCATCCCGATCGCCAACCTGGCCATCCCCTACCTCGTGGTGCGAGACCTACACCGGGCCAGCGACATTCGGCCGCCCGACCAGGCGCGCGACCTGCACCAGGCCAGCGACATTCGGCCGCCCGACCAGATGCGCGACCCGCACGGGGGCGGCGACGCTCTGCCTCCTGAACAGGTGCTTCGGTCGCCTCGGCGTCAGCCGGAGCAGCGAATCCGGATCGGTCGATGGTGGACGCTCGTTCTCCTCACCGTTGCCTGCGTCGTGGTGCGGTGGCTCTACGACCTGACCACCGCGCGCGGTGGCGCATTGCACGGGACACAGGCCGACATGCGGTTCGTGACGTATCCCTTGTGGACTATCACCACCATCCTGTTCGTGAGAACGGCGAACCGCAGCGTCCGCCTCGTCAGGGAGGTGTGGCAGGGCCTGGGTTCTCTCTCGAAGGGCTGACCGGCCCGGACCAGGCCGACGAGACCGCGGCCTGGTCCGGGCCTCGCCTCGGTCCGCCGCTCACCGACTCGCGCGGACCCTACGCCGCCACCCGTGCTTCGTGGGTGGCGCGGACCCGGTCCCACAGGGCCGTGCGTTCCTCGGCGGTCACGTCGTCGAGGCCTAGGTTGAACAGGCCGGCAAGCATGGCCCACCACTCTTCCCGGTTGGTGACGTCGCGCCGGGCGATGCCGGTTGCGCTGACCGTCGTCAGGGTCAGGCCGCGCAGGATGTCGGCTCCCGCGACGTGCCTGCGTTGGGCGGTCAGTGTGCGGACGAAGCCGGACTCCGGCGACGTGGTCAGCTCGACGTGCATCGCCGCGAAGTCGGCAGGCATCGCCTCGGCCGTGCGGAAGTCCATGCCGACGAAGGCGCCGAACGGGGCGTGGGTCAGGCGCCAGCCGTCGGGCTCGACCGCCGAGTGGCCTAGGTGGAACGCGTAGGGGCCCTGCTCGAAGGAGCCCGGCGTCAACGGGACCGGTGCGTGCAGGCCGTCGCCTAGGCCCACGTCGGCGAACCAGACGCCGGCCGGGCACTCCGGTGTGGGTAGGCCGTGGACGGTCAGCACCAGGTGGTTGCCGTTGGCACCGACCGGCTCGGCGGCCGCGTGGCCCTGGACGCCGCCCACGTGCCAGCGCACGTCGTAGCCCAGCTCGGTGAGCAGCGCGGACATCGCGCCGTTGAGGTGGTAGCAGTAGCCGCCCCGGCCGAGACGGGCGATCCGGTCGGCTGACTCGAGCGGATCGACAGTGGTGGTGCGGCCGAGGTGGATGTCGAACGTGGTGTAGGCGATGCGCTCGGCGTGGGCACGGTGCAGCGTGGCGAGGGCGGCGGCGCTCGGCGGCTCGGCGCGCAGGCCGAGCCGACGGAGGTAGGTGGACACGTCGATCATGCGGTGACGCTAACGCGAGGGTGCGACGTTTTCCGTGGCGCGCCCACGCATCCCGGGCGGTGCGCCGGGTATGCGGCATTGGTGGAAGGCCGGCTGCCGGGGGTACGCGCGGGGGCCGGGCCGAGGCGTTTGATCGCCCGACTGTCGGAAGCTCTGGGCGGGCCGGTCCGGGCCCGCGTGATCGTCCTGTTGGCGTTCGTGCTGGCGCTGAACTCCGCCGACAGCGGGACGATCGGAGCGGTCGGCGCGCCGTTGGAGGCCGACCTCGGCATCTCGCACGCGCAGCTCGGCCTCTTCGCGACCGTCTCGTCCGGGGTCGGCGCTGTCGCCGCCCCGATAGCCGGCGTGCTCGCCGACCGGACCCTCCGGGTCCGGCTGCTCGCGATCACGATCGCCGTCTGGGGCGCCTCGATGGTGGTCGGCGGGCTCGCGCCGGACTACCTCTGGCTGCTGCTGTCCCGGATCACCCTCGGCGCCGCGGTGGCCGCCTCCGGCCCGATCGTCGCTTCGCTGATCGGCGACCTCTTTCCCGCCGGCGAACGGGCGAAGATCTACGGCTGGGTACTCACCGGTGAGCTGGTCGGCGCCGGCCTCGCCCTACTGGTCGGCGGCGACGTCGCTGCCTGGCTCTCGTGGCGGGCGCCCTTCCTCGGGCTTGCCGTGCTCAGCCTCGGGCTGGCTGCCGCGCTCTGGCGGCTGATGCCCGAGCCCAGCCGCACCGGCGCCAGCCGCTTACCACCCGCCGCAGGCCTGCACCGGCGACGGGACCAAGACCGCAGCCAGGATCCGATCCACGGCCGGGACCACGGCCGGGACCACGGCCCGGACCACGGCCCGGACCACGGCCCGGACCAGAGCCACAGCCGGGACGACGGCCAGCACCAGGTCCGCAGTCGGGACCTGGACCAGGGTCAGGATCCGGACTACGGCCAAGGCCAGGAAATGGGCCACGGCCGAAAACAGGCGGCGGACCACGCCCAGGAACAGGCCGCAGACCACGCCCAGGAACAGGCGCTGAGCCCCAGCCGGAAGCAGGCGCCGGACCGCGGTCAGGAACAGGCCGCAGACCACGCCCGGGAACAGGCGCTGAGCCCCAGCCGGAAGCAGGCGCCGGACCGCGGTCAGGAACAGGCCGCAGACCACGCCCGGGAACAGGCGCTGGGCCACGGCCGGGAACAGGCGCTGGGCCACGGCCGGGAACAGGCGGCGGACCCCGATCACGGCCAGGTGTTGGACCGTGGCCGGGAGGCTGTTCTTGACGAGGGGGTTCCGCCCGATCCGGGTCGGGTGCTGCGTGACGACCCGAACGCCATGAGCTTCTGGCAGGCCGCGCGGTACGTGCTCGGTATTCGTACTGTCCGGACGCTGATCGTTGCCACCGCGATCGGGTACTTCTTCTTCGCCGGGCTGCGCACCTTCGCATTGATCTTCGCCCTCGATCGGTACGGGCTGTCGCAGGGTCTGGTCAGCCTGGTCGTCATTCCGATCGGGCTGGGGGCGGTGGCCGGCACCCTGTTCGGCGGCCGGCTGACCGACCGGGCATTACGCCGACGCCACACGCGGGCGCGGGTCACGGTGCCGGCGGTCGCTTACTCGGCGGCCGCACTGTTCTTCCTGCCCGGCCTGCTCGTCGCCGAGATCTGGTTGTCGATCGGCTTCTTCACCCTCGGCGCCTGCTGCCTCGCCGCCGCCAATCCGCCGCTCGGCGCCGCCCGGCTCGACATCGTGCCCGCCGCGCTGTGGGGGCGCGCGGAGAGCGTGCGCACCGTGCTCCAGCTCGCCGCCGAAGCGGCCGGCCCCGTCGCCTTCGGATTCGTCGCCGACGAGCTCGGTGGCCCGGCCGGGCGCGGTGGCGGGCTGCGCTCCGCGTTCCTCATCATGCTCGTGCCACTGCTGCTCAACGGCCTGCTCCTGCTTCGGGCCCGGCGCACCTACCGCACCGACGTGGCCACCGCCGCCGCGGCCCGCCCGGCCGACACCCAGCTCACGAAGCCGCGTTGACCGCGGAGCCCAGCCGCTCCAGAGCCTCCCCGAAGACGTCCGGCGGCAGGTGTCCGAACCCCAGCCGGAACACCCGGTCGGACTCGAAGAACCAGGACCCTCGCCCCACCCGCACATCGCGCGCGGCAAGCGCGGCGTAGAACCGCGAGACCGACACCTCCGGCCGCAACCGCAGGCAGCAGAGCGCGCCGGCATCCGGGCGAAGCAGCTCCAGCGAAGGCACCTCCGACACCCAGGACGTCAGGGTGGCCAGGGCAAAGCCCAACGCCTCCCGCCGCGAACCCAGCACCGAATCCCGCTGCCGCAGCACCTCCAACGCCAGCAGCTCGTCGACGCCCGACCCGGTGATCAGCGTCGTGAACTTGGCTCGGCGCAGCCGCTCGTACAACGCGGGCGCGGTCGCGGTCAGCCAGCCGACCCGCAGGCCTGGGGCGCCATAGGCCTTCGACAGCGACGAGCACGTCACCACCGACGGGCCGAGCGACGCGGCCGACGGTGCCGGCACACCGTCGTACGCGCCGTCCCGGTAGGTCTCGTCCACCAGCACCACCGCGTCCGGTGCCACCGCCGCCACCCCGGCCACCAGGTCGGCCAGGTCGCGGGCGGCAAGACGTACGCCGGACGGGTTCTGGGGTGAGGCGACCGAGACCAGCCGGGTCGTGGGGCGGACGGCCGCCACAACAGCGGGCACGTCGAGCCGGTAGCCCGCGTCGAAGGACAGCGGCACCGTCGAGACCGAGGCGCGCAGTGAGTTCAGCACCGACACCGCCGGCGGGAAGCACGGCGTCGCCACCACCGCGTGGTCGCCGGCCTCGCAGGTGACCATGGCGAGCAGGAACATCCCCGCGACACCGCCGGGCGTCAGCAGCACCTCGTCGGCGTCGACACCAAGATCCTTGGCCACCACGGTACGCAGCGCGGGCGAACCGGGCGTCGTCCCGTACCCGATGGCCAGGTCGTCGAGCAGCCCCGGAGTGAGCAGCGAACCGAGGCGCAGCGGCGGGCTCGTGCTCTCCCCCAGGTCGTACCGGCACGGCTCGTCGACGAGGTCGGACATCGGCGTGGGCGGAAAGCGTTCCATCCACCGATGGTGGCCACAAAGCCGACGCGAGAGGCAGAGCCAATCGGCGGACGGTGGTCCGGTCGGCGACCCACCACGACCGCTCACCGCGAAGATCCGACCGCGCGCTTCGACATGCGAGACATTCATGATCGTCTTACTATCGAAACGGTTCATTGCGGCAGGAGGCACACCAATGGCCCTGTTATCCGCTCTCGATCGTGAGCACACCGTCGCACCCCCGGGGTTCAGCAGGTGGCTGATTCCCCCCGCGGCGCTCGCCGTGCATCTGTGCATCGGCCAGGCGTACGCCACCAGCGTCTACAAGAACTCGTTCGTCGCGCACTTCGGCGCGAGCCAGACCGCGATCGGCATCATCTTCAGCATCGCGATCGTCATGCTCGGCCTGTCGGCCGCCGTCGCCGGCACCTGGGTGGAGAACAACGGACCGCGCAAGGCGATGTTCGTCTCGGCCTCGTTCTGGGCCACCGGCTTCCTGGTCAGCGCGCTCGGCATCGCGACCGAACAGCTCTGGCTGGTCTACCTCGGGTACGGGGTGATCGGCGGCATCGGCCTGGGCATCGGCTACATCTCCCCCGTCTCCACCCTGATCAAGTGGTTCCCCGACCGGCCGGGCCTCGCCACCGGGCTGGCCATCATGGGCTTCGGCGGCGGCGCGCTGATCGCCGGCCCGGCCTCTCGCCAGCTCCTGTCGTTCTACGACGCGGGCTACGACCCCAACGTCAGCACCTCGGTCGCGTCGGGCGGCGCGCTCGTGGCGCTCTTCCTGACCCTGGGCATCGGGTACTTCCTGATCATGATGTTCGGGGTGTTCAACGTGCGGGTGCCGGCCGAGGGCTGGCGGCCGGAGGGCTTCGACCCGGCCACCGTGGCGGCCAAGCCGCTGGTCACCACCGCGAGCGTGTCGGCCGCCAACGCGATCAGGACGCGCTCGTTCTGGCTGCTCTGGATCGTGCTGTTCTGCAACGTGACCGCCGGCATCGGCATCCTGGAGCAGGCCAGCCCGATGATCCAGGACTTCTTCCGGGAGGGTACGACGTCGACCGTCGCCGTCTCGGCGGCCGCCGGCTTCGTCGGCGTGCTCTCGCTGTTCAACATGGCCGGCCGGTTCGCCTGGTCGTCCACCTCGGATCTGATCGGCCGCAAGCCGATCTACCTGGTGTACCTCGGCGTCGGCATGGTGCTCTACGCCCTGCTGGCCTCGGTCGGGCACACCGCGACCGCACTGTTCGTGCTGCTCGCGGGCGTGATCCTGTCGTTCTACGGCGGCGGGTTCGCGACCGTGCCGGCGTACCTGCGCGACCTGTTCGGCACCTACCAGGTGGGCGCGATCCACGGCCGGCTGCTGACCGCCTGGTCGGCGGCGGGCGTGGCCGGACCGCTGATCATCAACGGGTTCCTCGACGCGCAGGGCAAGCCTGGCTCGCTGACCGCCGAGGCGTACCGGCCGGCGCTGTTCACCATGGTCGGTGTGCTGGCGATCGGGTTCCTGGCGAACCTGCTGATCCGGCCGGTGCCGGAGCGGTATCACGAGCAGGCGGCAACTCAGGCGAAACCGACCAAACACAAGGAGGCGGCGGCATGAGTACGCGGCTCGCGGTGTCCTGGACCTTGATCGCGATCCTGTTGGGCTACGGAGTGGTGGAGACCGTGATCACCGCGGTCAAGCTGTTCCAGTGACCTTCGTCGGCGGCGTCGGCCTGGGCAGGTATCGGCCGCGGGCGACCGCGACCAGCGTGCGCAGGGCGATGCCGCCGACCAGCAGTGTGATCAGGCCGATCACCAACCAGCTCAGCGCGAGGTGGGGCGCCGGCCGGCCCATGTTGATCCAGATCAGCGTGACGTTGGCGACGACGGCGTAGGCGAACGAGAACGCCCAGAACCCGGGGCCGAACTTCAGCCGGACGAACGCGGGCAGGAAACGGAACTGGGCGATCACGAGGAGCACGCCGTACCCGGCGATGGCCGTGGCGACCAGGTCGATCCGGTTGCCGTTGAGTGCGAGGTAGGCCAGGCTGGCGACCGCCGCCGGCGCCGCCTCGATGGCCAGCGTCGGGATCAGTGGCGGCGCCAGCAGCGGGTTCACGAACAGCCGGTTCATGATGATCGAACCCATCACCAGCCAGCAGATCAGGCCCAGCCCGAACAGGAACTCGGCGAGCCGGCGCTGGCCGATGTCGGACGCGGCGGCGGACGCGACGAGTCCACCGGCGACGGTGGGCAGGAAGTAGCCCGGATGGATCTTCGGCGCGTCCAGCGGTGCGTAGATCCATTGCCCCGTGATCCAGCCGCCGAACAGCACCGTGAGCGCGATGAAGACGTCGACCACCGCCACCGCTGCCGTGTGCGCCCGAGGTTCCAGCCCCTGCGCGGCCAGCAGCATGGGCGTGATCAACGCGAGCGAGATGAACGGCGCGAAGATGTCGTCGGTCAGGTCGGCCCGCACGTCGCGGGGATGCCGGAAGTAGACGACGCAGCACACCGCCCAGACGACCCCCGCCAGGACCAGCAGTGCGTCGGTGACCCCCGCCGGGGAGATGCCGTACGACTGCGCCGTCTCCCAAACCCCCGCCAGGCCGGTCAGTCCGAACGGCATGCTGAAGACGTTTGGTGGCACTTTGGTGTGAGCTGCCACGAATGCGACGTTACCGGCTCAGGGTTCCCTCGCGCGGCCGCATCCGGCATCCTCGATGGATGGGTGAGGTCTACCCGCTCCCGGGAGTTGGCGACACCTTCGACGACGTACGCGACGGCGGACGCCGACTGCGGGTCAGCGTGTACGCGGACCGCGGCATGGTGGTGCTCTCGCTGTGGTCCGGTGTGGCCTGCCGGGCGTCGTTCCGGCTGGCCGCCGCCGACGCCGAGCGGCTGCGGGCCGCCCTCGAACTGCCGGCGGAGACCGCACCGGACCCGCCCGTCAGCGCTTGCGGATGAGAGTGACCCCGTCGCGCACCGGCAGCATGACGACACTGACCCGCGGGTCGGCGACGACGCGGTCGTTGATCTCGCGGATCGCGAGGTCGCCCTCGTCGGTGGCCGTCGGGTCGACGACCCGGCCGCCGCGCAGCACGTTGTCGAGCACGATCAGGCCGCCCGGGCGCAGCCGGGTGACCAGCTCCTCGTAGTACGCGGGGTAGCCCGGCTTGTCGGCGTCGATGAAGGCGAAGTCGATGTTCTCCTCGGCCGGCAGCGCCCGCAGCGTCTCGATCGCCGGCGCGATCCGCAGGTCGATCCGGTCGGCGACGCCGGCCCGGTCCCAGTAGCGCCGGGCGATCGAGGTCCACTCGTCACTGACGTCGCAGGCCAGCAGCGTGCCGCCGGGCGCCAGCCCCCGGGCGACGCAGATCGAGGAGTAGCCGGTGAACACACCCACCTCGACGGCCCGGGTGGCGCCGACGAGCTGGACCAACATGGTCAGCAGCTCACCTTCGTCGTGCGAGATCTGCATGCCGGCCGCGTCGGGAAACGCACGGTTGGTCTCGATGGCGAGCTCGCGCAACAGGTTGTCGGCCGCCGAGGAATGGGCAAGCACGTAGTCACTGATGGCTGGGCTGGTGATGTCGGGCATGATCCCTAGCCTAGGTCGTGTCCTGTCGCTCATCGCGAGCCGAGACGGAGTCCAGGTGTCGTCTGGTGGTGGCCCGGGATTGCCGGGATACCGGTGTTGTATCTCGGTGATCCCGGGACGCCGCCAGGCGGCGGCTGGGCCCGTCGCAGGCCGCGATGAGCGACAGGACACGACCTTTGATCGTGGGCACGCCGGGGTGGCAGGATGAGGCGGTTATGAAGATCAACGTTGAACAGGTCACCGACCGGCTTGCCGGGCACGGTGAGGGTCCGGCGTGGGACGCCGCGACCGGCCGCCTGCACTGGGTCGACATGCTGGCCGGCGACATGCTCTCGCTCGATCCCGGCGACGGCGCGGTCACCCGTACCCCCGTCTCGTCGGTGGTCTGCGCGATCCGGCCGCGCCGCGACGGTGGCCTGGTGCTCGCCGTCGAACGCGGTTTCGCGCTGCTCGACGCCGGCGCGGACGTGCCGAAGATCCTGCCCGAGCTGTGGCCGGCCGGTCCGATCCGGATGAACGACGGCGGCTGCGACCCCCAGGGCCGGTTCTACTGCGGCTCGATGGCGACCGACGAGTCGAAGGGCGCCGGCAAGCTCTACCGCCTCGACCCGGACCTGAGCGTGACCGTCGTGCTGGAAGGCGTGACCATCTCCAACGGGCTGGCCTGGTCGCGCGACGGCGGCACCGCCTACTACGTGGACTCGGGCACCCAGCGGATCGACCTGTTCAACGGCGATCTCTCCGACCGGCGCCCGTTCGTGACCGTACCGACCGACGTCGGCACCCCCGACGGGCTATGCCTCGACGCCGAGGGTGGCGTCTGGGTGGCGCTCTGGGACGGCGCCGCCGTCCACCGCTACGGTCCCGACGGCGACCTCGACGCGGTCATCCCGATGCCGGTGGGCCGCCCGACCGCCTGCGCGTTCGGCGGTCCGGACCTGACCGACCTCTACATCACCACCTCGCGCCCGTCGGCCGACGACCCGGCGCCCAGCGGCGCCCTGTTCCGCGCCCGGCCGGGTGTGGCCGGCTTCGCCGGCTACGGGTTCGCCGGATGAGCGCGCACATCGGCGACTTCGGGCGCCCGCACGGGACCGTCCCGCCACGGGCGGCGCTGCACACCGACGCGCCGTCGATCGACCTGTCCGGCGCGTGGCGGTTCCGGCTCTCCCCCACCGCGACCGGTCTCGACGAGTTCTGGGCCGAGGGTTACGACGACTCCGGCTGGGACGCCCTGCCGGTGCCGTCGAGCTGGCCGATGCACGGTTACGGGCAGCCGGCGTACACCAACATCACCTATCCGTTCCCGGTCGACCCGCCGCACGTGCCGACCGAGAACCCGACCGGCGACCACCGGCGCGTCATCGAGGTGCCCGCGGACTGGGCCGGGCAGCGGGTGCTGCTGCGCTTCGAGGGTGTCGACTCGTACGGGCGGGTCTGGGTCAACGGCGCCGAGGTCGGTGCCACCCAGGGCAGCCGGCTGACCCACGAGTTCGACGTGACCGCGCACCTGCGGGCCGGCGAGGCCAACGTGGTCGCGGTGCGGGTGCACCAGTGGTCGGCCGGCAGCTACCTGGAAGACCAGGACATGTGGTGGCTGCCCGGCATCTTCCGCGCCGTCACGCTGGAGGTCCGGCCATCGGGCGGGATCGACGACGTGTTCGTGCACGCCGGGTTCGCGGACGGCCGGGGCACGCTGCGGGTCGACGCGCCCGACGGTGCCCTGCTGTCGGTGCCTTCGCTGGGACTGCGCGATGTCGCCGTCAACACCGACCACGTGCTCGACCGCGTCGAGCCGTGGACACCCGAGACACCCACGTTGTACGAGGCCGCGGTGTCGACGGGCGCCGAGACCGTGTCCCTGCGGATCGGCTTCCGCACGGTCGCGGTGGTCGACGGACTGCTCACCGCGAACGGGCAGCGGATCTTCTTCCGCGGCGTCAACCGGCACGAGTTCCACCCCGACCTCGGGCGGGTCGTGCCGTTGGACGCCGTGCGGGCCGAGCTCGAGCTGATGAAGACGCACCACGTCAACGCGATCCGGACGAGCCACTACCCGCCCGACGCCGCGCTGCTCGACCTCTGCGACGAGCTCGGCTTCTGGGTGGTCGTCGAGAACGACTTCGAGACGCACGGCTTCGAGCAGAACGGGTGGCGGAACAACCCCACCGACGATCCACGGTGGACGGACGCGCTGGTCGACCGGATGCGCCGGACCGTGCAGCGCGACAAGAACCACCCGAGCGTCGTGATGTGGTCGCTGGGCAACGAGGCCGGTGTGGGCCGCAACCTGGCGTCCATGGCCGCCGTGGCGCGCGAGCTCGATCCGGACCGGCCGCTGCACTACGAGGGCGATCGGTCCAACGCGCACACCGACGTGCACAGCCGGATGTACGCGACGCCGGACGAGGTGGCCGAGATCGGCGCCGCGCCCGACGGGCTGCCGTTCGTGCTGTGTGAGTACGCGCACGCGATGGGCAACGGCCCCGGCCTGCTGAGCACCTACCGCGAGCTGTTCGAGCGCTATCCGCGCTGCCAGGGCGGCTTCATCTGGGAGTGGCTCGACCACGGCATCCGGCGCGGCAACCACTTCGCGTACGGCGGCGACTTCGGCGAGCCGGTGCACGACGGCAACTTCGTCATCGACGGCCTGGTCTTCCCGGACCGCACCCCGTCGCCGGGGCTGACCGAGCTCGGCGCCATCTTCGCGCCGGTCCGCCTCGTGCCCGACGGCGACGCGCTGACCGTCCGCAACGGCTACGACCACCGCGACCTGACCGGCGTCACGCTGGACTGGACCGTGGCGGTGGACGGCACGACGGTCGCCGCCGGCTCCCAGGCGGCGCCGGACCTCGCGCCCGGCCAGTCGGCCCCGCTGCCCGCGCTGCACGCCGATGTGCCGGCGGGCCGGGGCGAGGCCTGGCTGACCGTCACCGCCCGACTGGCCGGCGCGACCGTCGGCGCGGGCCAGGTCCGGCTGCGGTCGGCCGCGGACCGGCCACGCCGCTCCGGGCGCAGGCTGGTGGGCGACACACTCGGCCCGGCCGTGTTCCGGGGCGGCGACCTCGTCGCGCTGGGCGGGCTGGCGCTGCGCGGCCCCCGGCTGGACGTCTGGCGGGCACCGATCGACAACGACGTGTTCGGCCCCGACCCGGTCGCCGACCGCTGGCGGAAGGCGGGGCTGCACCGCCTCACCCACCGGGTCGTGGACGCCGCGGACGGCGCCGACGGCTACGTGGTGACCAGCCGGGTCGCGCCGGCCGGCAGCGACCGGGCCCTGCTCGCCACCTACACCTGGACGGCCGACGACGACGCGGTCACGCTGGCGCTGCACGTCGAGCCGACCGGCGACTGGGACGTCCCACTCCCCCGGGCCGGCGTGTCCATGGCGATCCCGGGCCGGCTGGGTGCGGTGGAATGGTTCGGCGGCGGGCCGGGTGAGGCCTATGTGGACTCTTCCGTGGCGGCCTTGGTCGGCCGCTACGAGTCCACGGTGGACGCACTGCAGACGCCTTATGTGCGGCCGCAGGAGAACGGCAACCGGACCAAGGTGCGCCAGGCGTCGTTCACCGACCCGACCGGTGCCGGGCTGGAGCTCATCGGGCATCCGACGTTCGAGCTGACCGCCCGCCGGTGGAGCACCGCCGAGCTGACGTCGGCCCGGCACACCGACGACCTTAGGCCGGGTCGCGACGTGCATCTTCACCTGGATTACGGGCACCACGGGCTGGGCACCGCGGCCTGCGGACCGCCGCCCGCCCCGGAGGCCTGGCTGCACGCCGAGCCGTTCGACCTCGTCGTCACCCTCCGCGCCAGATGATGTTCCGCCGGGCCGCCCCACGGGTGGCCCGGCGGATGCATCATGTGAGCATGGAGGACGACGAGCGCGTGGTGTTCAACGACGAGGAGGCCGCGTTCCTGCGGCACGCCCGGTTCGGCGAGCTGCCGCCCCGGGTGCTTCCGGACGAGCTGGTCGAGCTCCAGGAGACCGAGCCGCGCCCGATCCGGCCCGACGTGCTCCCCGACGAGGACGTCTGGCGCTCTTCCTGACTCACCAGGTCTTGCCGGCCCGCTCCTGGAGCGTCCGGTTGATCCGGTTGAAGAAGTTGGTCAGCGCGATCTCCGTGACGATCGCCGACAGTTGCGCCTCGTCGAAATGGGCGGCCGCCGCCTCCCAGATCGCGTCGGTCACGCCCGGCGAGCCGTCCTGGATCCGGGTCGCGGCCTCGGCCAGCGCGAGCGCCGCCCGCTCCGCCTGGGTGAACAGGGCCGTCTCGCGCCACGCGACCACGTTGTGCAGCCGCTCGTCCGTCTCGCCGTGCCGCTTGGCCGACGCGACTCCGGCGTACACGCAGGGGCTGCAGCCGTTGATCTGACTGGCCCGCAGATGGACCAGCTCGAGCACGAGCGGATCGGCGCCACCGGCCTGGATCCCCTTGATGAGCTGCTGGATCGCGCTCACGACGTCGGGGTTGCTCTGGTTCTTCAGACGTGCTGACATCCTTGCTTGCTCCTTCATCGGTTACCTGTGCGGTTCCGGGAGCGTCATCACCCATGACGGAGCAAGCGCGAGGAAGGTAACACCATGCTGGCCGAGGCCTTCGAAGCCCAACGCGACCGCCTGCGGGCGGTCGCCTATCGCCTGCTCGGCTCGCACGCCGATGCCGAGGACGTGGTCCAGGAAGCCTGGCTGCGGCTCTCCCGCCAGGACCCGGCCGGCATCCACAACCTTTCCGGCTGGCTGACCACGGTCGTCGGCCGGATCAGCCTTGACGTGCTGCGGTCGCGCCGCCCTTCGGCGTCGTACGACGAGCTCGTCGTGACAGTCGACGACGGCTCATCGCCCGCGGACGACGCCGCGCTGGCCGACTCGGTCGGGCTGGCGCTCCTGGTCGTCCTGGAGTCGCTGCGGCCGGACGAACGGCTGGCGTTCGTGCTGCACGACCTGTTCGCGGTGCCGTTCGAGGAGATCGGCCAGATTCTCGGCAGGTCCACCGACGCGACCAAGATGCTCGCCAGCCGCGCCCGCCGGAAGGTGGGCGGGACCTCTCCGCCGGTCTCGGACCTACGCGCGCAGCGCCAGGTGGTCCGGGCCTTCCTGGGCGCGGCGCGCACGGGCGACTTCGCGGCGCTGCTGCGCGTGCTCGACCCGGACGTGCGGCTGACCGCCGACACCGCCGACGGGGCGACCGTGACCATCGGTGCCACCGAGGTCGCGGCCGGGGCACGGTTCGGCGCCCAGGACGGCGCGCGCGGGCGCGGGGTGCTCGTCAACGGCCGACCAGGCTTCCTGGCCTGGCGCGCGGACGGCAGCCCGCTCACGCTCCTCGCGTTCGTCGTGGCCGACGGGAAGATCACCGCCATCACGACGATCAGCAATCCGGCCCGGCTCGCGGCTCTCGACCTGCCGGCTCAGCCGACCTGGAAGTAGTGGCCCTTCTCGAGGTCGTCGAGCAGCCCCGGCTGCATCGGCCGCCAGTCGAGCAGGTCGCGGGTCAGCGCGCTGGACGCCGGGTTGTCCAGCGCGATCACGTGCGCGAGCCAGCCGAAGTGCGCGCCCGGGTCGGTCACTTCGACGACGGGCAGGTCGAGCTGCCGGCCGATCACCTCGGCGACGGCGCGGATCGGCACACCCTCGTCGGCGACGGCGTGCAGAACGGTGCCCGCCGGTGCCTGCTCCAGCGCGAGGCGGAACAGCCGGGCGGCGTCGAGGCGGTGGACGGCGGGCCAGCGGTTGGCACCGTCGCCCAGGTAGCCCGAGAGCCCCGTCGCCCGGGCGATGCCGACGATGCTGGCCATGAAGCCGTTGTCGCCGTCGCCGTGGACGGTCGGGGGTAGGCGCAAGACGGTCGAGCGCACTCCGCGTTCGGCCAGGGAGAGGGTCAGGTCCGCGGTCGCGTGCCGGGCCTGCGGGCCGTCGGTGGGCCTCGGGACCGCGGTCGCGTGTCGGCCCTCGGGGCCACCGGTGGACCTCAGGTCCGCGGTGGCTTGCCGCGCCTCCGCGCCGCCGGCAGACCCCGGGTCCGCAGTGGCTTGCCGCGCCTCCGCGCCGCCGGTGAGCCGGGCCGCCGGCGCGTGGCCGTCGTGCTCGGTCGCTATCCGTCCGGGGGTGAGCCCGGCCAGGCCGGAGGCGATCACCAGCGGCCGGTCGGTGCCCGCGAGCGCCGCGCCGAAGGTATCGACGGCGCGGCGGTCGGCCGCGGCCGCACCCGCGAAATCGCCGGTGAACGCGATGTCGTGCTTGAACGCCAGGTGGATCACGGCGTCGGAGCCGGCCGCCGCGGCGCTGAGCGTGTCCAGGTCGTCCAGGTCGCCGCGGAGCACTTCCGCGCCGGCCGCGGTCAGGGCGGCGGCCGAGGCGTCCGACCGGGCGAGCCCGATGACCCGGTGACCCGCGCCGATGAGCTCGGGGACCACGGCCGAACCGATCCAGCCGGACGCGCCGGTGACGAAAACCCGCATGAGGGGTACCTCCATGTCAGTGACTGACATCAGCCTAGCACTGTGATGTCAGTGGCTGCCATCACTATGATCAGGGCATGGGTCGATGGGAGCCGAACGCGCGGGGGCGGCTGGAAGAGGCGGCGCTCGCGCTCTACGGCGAGCGCGGGTACGAACAGGTCACCGTGGCCGAGATCGCCGCCCGCGCCGGGCTCACCGAGCGCACCTTCTTCCGGCACTACGCCGACAAGCGCGAGGTGCTGTTCGCCGGTTCGGGGCTGCTGCGGGAGATCCTGGTCAAGGGCGTCGCCGAGGCACCGGCCAGTGCGGCACCGATCGATGTCGTCGCCGCGGCGCTGGCCGGCGCCGGCGCGCTGCTGGAGGAGCGTCGCGAGCTGGCCCGCGCTCGGCAGGTCGTCATCGACGCGAACCCGGAGCTCCAGGAGCGCGAGGTGGTCAAGCTGGCGACGCTCGCCACCGAGGTCGCCGGGGCCCTGCGCGACCGCGGGGTCGCGGAGCCGGCCGCGAGCCTGGCCGCGCAGACGGGCATCGCGGTGTTCCGGGTCGCCTTCGAGAGCTGGGTTGGCGACACCGGCCGGCGCGAGCTGCCAGACATCGTCCGGGAGTGCTTCGCCGAGCTCGGCACGCTGATCTAGGGCGTGTCCCGCCGATCAACATGAGCCGAGCCGGCGTCACCGCCAGGCTGCGGCTGGGCCCGTCGTAGGCCGCGTTGATCGGCAGGACACACCCTAGGCCACGCGGTCGAGGAATGTCGTGACGGCGGCCGCGTACCCCTGTGGGTCGACGTTCCAGGATGCGACGTGGCCGCCGTCGCGGGTTGAGACCAGGGTGACCAGGTCCGGGCGGGCCGACGCGTACGCGTGCGCCCGATCGGTGCGGACGAGCTGGTCGGCCTCGTCGACGAAGAGCAGCGCGGGCACGGTCAGCTCGCCCGGGTCCTGGTCGAGGCCGGCCAGCGACAGCCCCCCGCGCCACTCGGTGAACCGCTTCGCCGACCAGGTGATCGGGGCCGGCAGGTGGCGCAGCGCGGCCTGGAAGTCGATCACCGCGTCCCAGGACAACACGGGGCTGTCCAGAACCACGCCGCGGACCAGCGCCGCGTCCGCCACCGGCAGCCGGCTCAGCGCGGTCAACGCGGCGCCGCCACCCATG
Source organism: Asanoa ishikariensis (assembly GCF_900107455.1). Taxonomy (GTDB): domain Bacteria; phylum Actinomycetota; class Actinomycetes; order Mycobacteriales; family Micromonosporaceae; genus Asanoa; species Asanoa ishikariensis. The sequence continues at coordinate 933,897 of NZ_FNQB01000003.1, forward strand.
GACCAGCCGAGCAGGACGATCCCGGTCGCGCCGTTCTCCCGCGCGTAGCGGATCGCCGCGGCCAGGTCACGCCACTCGGTGTCGCCCAGGTGGTAGTAGCCGTCCGGACTGGCCGGCGCGTCCGGGTCGTTGCGGTAGCCGATCACCAGCGTGGTCAGCCCCGCGCCCGCCACGGTCGGCAGCACGCGCAGCGCCTCGTGCCGGCTCGCCCCCCGGCCGTGCATGGCGATCGCCCAGACGCCGGAGCGCTCGGCGCCCGGAGGTGGCACCAGCCACGCCGGCAGGTCGCCCAGCTCACCGAGCACCGGCACGGTCGCGAAGTCCAGTCCGAACGCGGCCTTGGGGTCGGTGCTGAACACGTTGTAGTCGACGTGGGCCGCGAGGCCGGCCCTCAGGTCGCCTAGCTCGCGCTCGGCGACCTGGCGCACCACGGTGTCGCCGTCCACCCGCGCGGACGTCGTGAGCCGGGCCGCGCCCTCGGGCCACATCAGCCCCAGCTCGATCGGCTTCGTGGTGTCCAGGTCGCGGCTGAGCGTGACCTCGTCGCCGTCGACCGCGAGCACCCGTACCGCGAGGTCACGGGTCCGGTCGACACCGAGCAGCTCGCCCGCGAAGTAGTAGCCGGCGCCGGCGGTGCTGAACACCCCGGTCACGGCCGCGGCGACGGCGCCGCCGACCAACCGCCGTCGGGTCACGATCACACCGGCAACATCATCACAAAACCCAAGATCATGAGACCGGAGTGTGACCTAGTCGGCCCGTCGGAGGCTAGTAACGGCGGCGCAGGAACAGGACGACGGCGCCGGACGGCACGACCAGGGCGAGCACGGCCAGGCTCACCAGCGAGACCATCGGCCATTCGGACGGCGGGACGGCTGCCGGGCGGGACCGGCCTTCGGCCGACGGCGCGAAGAACAACACGGTCACGGCGACCACGACGATCGCGATGGGCACGGCGCGGAGCAACCGGCGAAGCAGCAGGGACATGTGAGCCTCCGGTGGGCGTCCGGGGGGACGGGCTCACGCTAACCGGGCGACGCGCCGACCGACGCCGAATTAACAGTCATCTAATCCAGACTTGCAGATGCGTTATTCCATGACGGCTTCATCGCGCGGCCATCCGCCCGTCGCCCGCCCCCGGTAGGTCTGTCTGCGACAAACGCAGTCCCCATCGGAGGGAGCACGCACGTGGCATCGCAGAACTGGAGTCGTCGAGGGCTGTTGGGCGCCGCCGCCGCACTCGGCACGACAGCGGCGTTCGGCGGCGTACCCGCCTTCGCCGGCACACCCGGGCTGGTCCGCCGCGGCCGACCCGTGCTGACCCACGGCGTGCAGACGGGTGACGCGTACGACGGCGCCGCCAGTGTCTGGACCCGGGCGGACCGCGTCGGTCGGATGCTGGTCGAGGTGAGCGACCGTCCCGACCTGCGGCGTGCGCACACCGTGCTCGGCCCCGTGCTCGGTCCGGGCACCGACTTCACCGGCCGGACCCGGCTGCGCGGCCTGCGTGCCGGCACCAGGACGTACTACCGGGTGCGCGTCGTCGGCGAGCGCGGTGCGGAGAGCGAGCCGCTGACCGGCTCCCTGAGCGTGCCCGGCGCCCGCGACGACCTCTCCTTCGTGTGGACCGGCGACATCGCGGGGCAGGGCTGGGGCATCAATTCCGACATCGGCGGCATGCGGATCTTCGAGGCGATGCGGCGCGTACGCCCGGACTTCTACCTGTGCAGCGGCGACACCGTGTACGCCGACGGGCCGCTGACCGAGTCAGTCACCCTGCCCGACGGCCGGGTGTGGCGCAACGTCGTCACCCCCGAGAAGAGCAAGGTGGCCGAGACGCTGGCCGAGTACCGGGGCCAGTTCGCTTACAACCTGCTCGACGCCAACGTGCGCCGGTTCTTCGCCGAGGTGCCGCAGCTCAACCAGTGGGACGACCACGAGGTCACCAACAACTGGTACCCCGGCGAGATCCTCGACGACCCGCGCTACACCGAGAAGCGCGTCGACGTGCTGGCCGCCCGCAGCCGGCAGGCCTTCTACGAGTGGACGCCGATCGCTCCCGGGCCGGTCTACAAGAAGGTGTCGTACGGGCCGCTGCTGGACGTCTTCGTCCTGGACATGCGCACCTACAAGGACGCCAACGACGGCAACGTGTACGCGGACCCGCGCCGCGGCCTGCTCGGCGAGACGCAACGGCGTTGGCTGACCGAGGGTCTGCGCCGCTCGACCGCGACCTGGAAGATCATCGCCAACGACCTGCCGATCGGGCTGGTCGTGCCGGATGGCCCGGCCGCGCAGGAAGGCGTGGCGCAGGGCGACGACGGCGCGCCGCTCGGCCGTGAGCGCGAGTTCGCCGGCATCCTGCGGGACGCGCACCGGCACGGGGTGACCGGCATCGTGTTCGTCACCGCGGACGTGCACTACACGGCGGCGCACCACTACGACCCGGCGCGGGCCGCCATCGGCGACTTCACGCCGTTCTGGGAGTTCGTCTCCGGGCCGGCCAACGCCGGCGCCTTCGGCCCGAACGCTCTGGACGGCACATTCGGGCCGACGGCCGCCTTCGTGCACGCCCCGCCGGTGGCCAACACCTCACCGATGGACGGCTTCCAGCACTTCGGCGAGGTACGGATCGACCGCCGCAGCAAGGACCTCACGGTGAACCTCCGCGACCTCGACGGCGCGGTGCTCTGGACGAAAACCCTGCGGGCCTAAAACTCTTCCCAGGTACGCGGGTCCTGCTTGACGGGCTTGCCGACGTCGATGGCCGTCATGGCCGCGACGTCGGCGGGCTCGAGCGCGAAGCCGAAGATGTCGGCGTTGAGCCGCTGCCGGTCCGGGTTCGTCGACGCGGGCACGCTGGTGATGTCGCGGTCGACCAGCCAGCGGAGCACCACCTGGGCCGGCGCGATGGCGAGCCGTTCGGCGATGCCGGTGACGGTGGGGTGTTCCAGGATGCCGCTGTTGCGCTCCAGCGGGCTCCACGCCTGCACCACCGTGCCGTGGCGGGCCACCCCGTTGACGACGTCGACCTGGGCATGGGTCGGCGAGACCTGGAGCTGGTCGACTGCGGGGACCACGCCGGTCTCGGCGACCACGGCGGTGATGTGCTCGTCGAGGAAGTTGGACACGCCGACCGAGCGGATCAGGCCCTCCTGCTGGAGCGCCACCATCTCGACGTACGACTCGACGTAGCGGCCGACCTTCGGCAGCGGCCAGTGGATCAGGTAGAGGTCGACGTAGTCGAGGCCGAGGCGCTCCAGCGACGCGGAGAAGCCCTCCCGGACGTACGGCTTGCCCTGGTGGCGGCCGGCCAGCTTGCTCGTGACGAAGAACTCCTCGCGCGGCAGCCCGCTCTCCCGGATGGCGGTGCCGACCGCGTCCTCGTTGCCGTAGTTATAGGCGGTGTCGATCAGCCGGTAGCCGGACTCGATGGCGGCCAGGATCGCGTCGACCGCCGCGCGGCCCTTCGCGGGGTAGGTGCCGAGCCCGAGCCAGGGCATTTCGCGGCCGTCGGGCAGGGTGCGGGTCGGAATGGAGATCGGTGCCATGATCCCAGCCTAGATCGGCTGATCAGGCTGTCCTCCGCCAGCGTCCGGGTGCCGCACCGAACTGCCGCTTGAACGCCGCCGCGAAGGCGAACTCGGAACCGTAGCCGACCGTGGCCGCGATCTCTGCGAGCGGGGCGTCGCCGTCGCGGAGCAGCCCGGCGGCGAGCGTCATCCGCCAGCAGGTGAGGTAGCGCAATGGCGGCTGGCCGACCAGCCGGGCGAACCGGGCGGCGAACGGGGCGCGGGACAGCCCGGCCTCGGCGGCCAGACCCGCGACCGTCCACTGTGTCTGCGGGCTGCGGTGGACCGCCTGGATCGCGGTAGCCACCACGGGGTCGCTCAATGCGGCCGACCAGCCGCGCGCCGGGGTGTCCGCGACCGCGGTGTCGAGGCAAGCGCGCAGGATCAACAGCAGCAGCGTGTCGAGCAGCGCCGGCACGATCGCGTCGGTGCCCAGCCTCGGCCGGTCCAGCTCGGCGGCCAGCAGGTCGACGCAGGCACGCAACTCCGAGCGCTCGCCCGGCAGGTGCACGACTTCGGGCAGGTCGTGCAGGAGCGGATGGGTCCGGGCCGGGTCGAGCTCGTACGCGCCGCAGAGCGTGACCACCGCGGGCTCGGCCACGTCGACGACGGACCGGGCGGGGTACGGGCCGAGGGCATCACAGGCCGGCCCGAGCGGCCGGCTGTCCGGGTGGTCGGCGAGCACGTGGCCGCGTCCGTGCGGCCGGAACAGCACGTCGCCCTCGGCCAGCGGCACCGGCGGGCCGGCGGGCGGCACCAGCCAGCACGATCCGCGCAGGATCACCTGGAACCCGGCGGCGCCCGGCACCGGCGCGAACTCCTGCGCCCACGGCGCGGCGAACGCCACCCGGGCGGACCGCGGCCGGCCGGTGCGCAGGATGGCGACCACGTCGCTGAGCACGTCCACCCGGCGAGCCTAGAGCGAGACGATCACGTATGAAACAGGGACGGCGACCCATGGATCGTCCTCGCCGGCCCGCTTACGGTTCGTCGCATGAGAGCGATGCGCATCCACGGGTACGGCGGACCGGACGTGATCGTGGCCGACGAGGTGCCACGTCCGGTGCCGGGCGACGGCGAGCTGCTGGTGCGGGTCGCGGCGACGGCGTTCAACCCGTCGGAGGTCGGGCTGCGGCGCGGGCTGTTGCGGGAGGTGCTGCCGATCGGGTTCCCGTACACGCTGGGTTGGGACGTGTCCGGCACCGTGGTCTCGGCGGGTGCCGGTTTCGCGGCCGGTAACCCGGTCGTGGGCAGGCTCGATGCTGGCGGCGCGGCGGCGGACTACGTGGTGGCGCCGGCCGGCGCATTGGTGGGGTTGCCGCCAGGCGTGCCGGTGGCGGCCGCGGCGGCCCTGCCCGTCGCCGGTCTCACCGCGATGCAGGCCGTAGCCGACCTGCGGGCCGGTCAGCGGGTGCTGGTCAACGGGGCGGGCGGCGCGGTCGGCTGGTTCGCGGTGCAGCTCGCCAAGCGGGCCGGCGCGCACGTCGTGGCCACGGCCAGCGCGCGAACCGCCGCCACGGTCGCCCGCTCCGGGGCCGACGAGATCATCGATCACACGACGACCCCGCTGGACGGCGTCGGGGCGGACGTGTTGCTGCACCTGGCGCCGGCGGCGGCACCCGTTGGCGCGGTCCGGCCGGGCGGGGCGATCGTTTCCGCCACCGGCCCGGTCGTGGCGCCGCCGTCGGTGCGCTCGACCCACTTCGTCGTGGCCGCGGACCCGCGGCGGCTGGCCGAGCTGGTCGCCCTCGTCGCGGCCGGCGAGCTGCGGATCGAGATCGCGGCGACCCGGCCCCTGACCGACCTCCCGGCGGTGCACCAGGATGCCGAGGGCGACCGCCTACGCGGCAAGGTGTTGTTGGTGCCGGCCTGATCAGCGGGCGATGCGGTCCAGCCACTCGCCGAGCAGCACCTGCTCGGCCGCGCTGAACCGGTCGGCGACACCGGGCAGGGCGGCCTTGAGGGCCAGGGCGCGCGCCTGCGCACCCTCCGGCGCCGGGCCGGTCAGCACGGTGGCCAGCACGGCGTCGCGCAGGTCGGCGGAGAGGCCGGCGTGCGTGTCGAGGGTGCCGTCGCCCTGCGCGGCGATCAGCGCGAGGGCGGCGCCGACGCTGGCGGCGTACACCATGGGCGCGGCCGACTCCACCGGAACCCGCAGCCGGCCCGCGGCGGCGACCCGGTGCAGGATGCCGCTGAGCAGCTCGTGTCCCTTGCCGCTGACCGCCGAGGGCTGGCCGGGGCGCGGGTCGCCGTTGATCAGCTTGTAGAGCGCCGGGTTGTCGAGCGCGAACTGGACGTGCAGGTTCCAGCCGGCGATCAGGTCCTCGACCGCGTCGGCGCGGTGCTCCTCCGCCTGCTTGAGGGTCAGGTAGCGGGTCCACGCCTCGTACGCGACCGCGTCGAGGAGCCCGGCCATGTCGCCGAACTGGCGGTAGATCGTCTGCGCCTGCACGCCGGCCGCCGCGCTGACCGCTCTGGTCGAGACGGCCTCGCGACCGCCGCTGGACAGCAGCGCCTCCGTCGCGTCGAGAATCCGTTGCCGCGGTGTTGTCATCACCACATGTTAGCACCGATCACGTTTCAGCGTGATCGATGCTAACGTCTCGGCCATGACGACAATCGGCACCCGCAAGCTCAGCACGACCGGACCGGTCGTGGGCGCCCTCGGCCTCGGCGCCATGGGCATGTCTGACATGTACGGCCCGGCGGACGAGGACGAGAGCATCGCCACCGTGCACGCCGCCCTCGACGCCGGCATGAACCTGATCGACACCGCCGACTTCTACGGCTCCGGCCACAACGAGCTGCTGGTCTCCCGCGCCCTGCGCGGCCGGCGCCGCGAGGACGTCGTGATCAGCGTGAAGTTCGGCAGCCGCAAGAACCCGGACGGCACCTTCCAACCGGTCCCCTACGACGTCTCGGCCTCGGCGGTACGCGACCGGCTCGCCCAGTCGCTGCGCCGGCTGGACACCGACTACATCGACATCTACCGGCCGTCGCGGCTCAACCCGGCCATCCCGGTCGAGGAGACCGTCGGTGCGCTGAAGGACATGCAGGAGGCCGGCTACATCCGCCACATCGGACTGTCCGAGGTGGGCGCGGAGAACATCCGCCGGGCGGCCGCGGTCGCCACGATCAGCGACGTGCAGATCGAGTACTCCCTGCTCTCGCGCGGCCCGGAGGAGGCCATCCTGCCCACGCTGCGCGAGCTGGGCATCGGACTGACCGCGTACGGGGTGCTCTCCCGCGGGCTGCTCAGCGGCCACTGGACGCTCAACCGCGAGGTCGCCACCCGCGACTTCCGCGCGGCGCTGCCCCGCTTCAACGGCGAGAACCTGGCCGCCAACCTGCGGCTGGTCGAGGAGCTCGGCCGGATCGCCACGGAGCTCGGCGCGACCACGAGCCAGGTCGCCATCGCCTGGGTCGCGGCCCAGGGCACGGACATCGTGCCACTGGTCGGCGCCCGCCGCCGGGACCGCCTCGAGGAGTCGCTGGGCGCGGCCGAGCTGACCCTCTCCCCCGAGGTCCTGGCCCGAATCGAGGCCGCCATCCCCGCCGGAGCCGCCGCCGGCGGCCGCTACATGGACCAGCAACTGCACCTCTTGGACAGCGAGCGCTAGCCTTCTCAGGTGCCTAAGATCGCAACCGCCGACCGGGTCGGACGTGCTGAACTGATCGAGTTCGTCCGCACCCGGCACCGGCTCACCCTGGTCACCATCCGCCGCGACGGCCGCCCGCAGCTCTCCCCGGTCTCCGGTGGCGTCGACGAGGCGGGCCGGATCGTGATCTCCACCTATCCGGACCGCGCGAAGGCGGTCAACCTGCGCCGCAACCCGGCTGCCAGCGTGCTCGTGCACTCCGACGACTGGAACGACCCGTACGTCCAGGTCGACGGCACCGCCGAGGTCCTCGACATGCCGTCGACGGACACCGAGGACGCGCTGGTCGAGTACTTCCGCTGCATCTCCGGCGAACACCCGGACTGGGCCGAGTACCGCGAGGCGATGCGCCGCCAGGGCAAGTCCCTGATCCGCATCACCATCGACTCCTGGGGCCCGATCGCGACGGGCGGCTTCCCACCGGACCGCGCGCCGGCCTAGACCAGAAGGCGGAGAAGAGCCTCGGTCGCGTCTGTCAGCGGGTCGCCTTCCGTGCCCGGCCGGCGGACCAGGCCGAGCTCGACGTCGGGCAGGTCCGGCAGGCTCGACACCTCCGTGCCCGGATCAGCGACGGCCGGCAGCACGGCGGCGAAGCCGATCCCGGCCCGGACCGCGGCGAGCACACCGGCGAGGCTGGTGCTCTCGAAGGCGATCCGCCAGCCGCGGCCGGCGGCTTCCAGGGTGTCGAGCAGCGGTGCCCGCCACCGGCACGGCTGCGAGAACAGCACCAACGGCAACGGGTCCGCGCTCCGGTCGGCGCCAGGACCGCCGACCCAGGTCAGCGGCAGCCGGACCGTCCACCGTGGCGGGTCGGGGAAGTAGGACGGGTCCACAGCGCCAGGTGCAGGCGCCCCGCGCTGAACGCCTCGCGCATCGCCGGGCCGGCGGCCGTGAAGACCTCCAGCGTTGCGGCCGGATGCAGCCGGGCGAAGTCGGCCAGCGCCTGCGACAACGGCGCCCCGGCCGGGTCCTCGATCATACCCACTCCACAGTGACCGGTCAGGTCCTGCCGTGGCGCCCGCAGCGCCTGCGCCGATAGGGCCAGGATCCGCTCGGCGTACGGCAGCAGCGTCTCGCGCCCGGTCGCTACAACGGCGTCCTCGACCAGGGGTGGCCCGCGTTCCTGGGCGGTGCCGACGTCGCCGGCCTCCTTCCGGCGCTGTCGTTGTCGCCGGACGACCTCGACCCGGCGCTGGCGCCGGAGGTCGTGTCGACGGGGTTGCGCTACCTGGTGCTACCCGTCCGAGGCGATGCGCTGGCCCGCGTCCGGATCACGGCCGACCTCACCGCGCCGCTGGCCGCCCTGGGTGCCGAGTTCGCCTATCTGCTCGACGCCGCGGGCCTGGAGGGGCGGCACTGGAACAACGACGGGGTCGTCGAGGACGTGGCCACCGGGAGCGGGGGCGGGTGCGCCGCCGCCTATCTCCGGAGACACGACCGCATCCCCGACGGCGTGCCGACCGTGCTGCGGCAGGGCCGGTTCGCCGGCCGTCCGAGCGAGATGACCGTGACCGCACACGGCCGACCCGACGACATCCGCTCGGTCGAGGTCGGTGGCGACGTCGTCCTGCTCGCCGAGGGACGGCTGCGGGAGCTTCCCCGATGACCGGCGTACGCGGCGCCTACCTCGACGCCGCACGAGTCGCGTCCACCCTCCTGGCCGTGCCGGCCGTCGCCGCCGGCTGGGAGCGGCCGAGCGCGCTGGAGCGCTACGCGGTCAGCGGGCTGGCCGGGCACCTCGGTGGCCAGATCTTCTTCGCCGAACGGGCGTTGGCCGGGCCGGAGCCCGGCACCGCGCCCCTCACGATCCTCGACTACTACGCGCGCGTGGCGTGGATGAGCGCGGGCCACGACGGCCCGGAGCACCTGCGCATCCGGCGCGGCAGCGAGCAGGCGGCCGAGGCCGGACCCGCCGACCTGGCCCTGCGTGCCGCGGCCGCCGTCGACCGCCTGCCCGACCTCTTCGCCGCGACGCCCGCTTCCCGGCTGGTCCGGCTGCCGACCTGGCAATGGACGCTGACCTTCGACGACTTCCTGCGCAGCCGGCTGGTGGAGCTGGCCGTCCACATCGACGACCTGGCCGTGAGCGTGGATCTACCGACCCCGCCGCTGCCGCCGCAGGTCACCGAACCGGTGCTCGACCTGCTCACACGGCTGGCCGTCCGCAAGCACGGCCCGGTCGCGCTGCTGCGGGCGCTGAGCCGCGCGGAACGCGCGCCGGGAACCGTTGCCGCGCTCTGACCGCGCTGCTGCGGGCGTTGAGCCGCGCGGAACGCGCGCCGGAAACCGTCACCGCGCTCTGACCGCGCTGCTCGGCCGAGGGCCAGGCGGCTTCCGCGTGCGGTCCGCCGTCGGCTGGGCATGGCGGCCCCGCAGGACGGACCCTAGGGCGTCGGGATCGAGCGGGGCAGGCCGAAGCGGGGCAGGACGCCGTTCTCGAAGCGGGTCAGTGCGCTGATCCGGTCGCCGGCCAGAGTCAGCACGTAAAGGCCGACGCCGTGGCTGAGGCCGTCGGTGCCGCGGAGATACGCGCCGAAGGCCGGCTGGCCGTTCGCCCGCGTCGGGACCAGGTCGAAGCGGCGGCCCGCGCCGAAGATGGCGGCGCTGAAACGGGCGACCGCGTCACGCCCCACGTACTCGAACGGGATCGGCGGCATCGACATGAACACGTCGTCGGTGAGCAGGGCCACCAGGGCGGCGACGTCGGCCGACTGCCAGGCGGCGACGAAGCGGGCCACCACCGCGTCCTCGACCGGCGGCTCCGCGGGCGCGGGCGCCGGCATGGCGGCCCGGGCCCGCTTCAACGCGCTCTTGACCGACTCGACGCTGGCGTCCAGCATCTCCGCCACCTCGGCGGCGTGGAAGCCGAGGACGTCACGCAGGATGAGCACCGCGACCTGCCGCGGCGGCAGCGTCTGCAGTGCCGTGACGAAGGGCAGCGAGACCGACTCCGTCCGCTCGAAGCTGGCCTCCGGGAGCATGGTGTCCGGGAACGGCTCCAGCCAGACGACCTCGCCGAGGCGGGTGGGCTCGGGCGGCTCGACCTGCGGCACGTCCCACGCCTTGGCCGGGCGCCGGGCGGCCGACCGGCGGGCGTTCAGGCAGCGGTTGGTGGCGATCTTGTAGAGCCAGGTGCGCGGCGCGGCGCGGCCCTCGTACCCGGAGAGGCCCTGCCACGCGGCCAGCAGCGTGTCCTGGAGGACGTCCTCGGCGTCCTGAATCGAACCCAGCATCCGGTAGCAGTGCACCAGCAACTCCCGGCGGTACGGCTCCGTCAGCTCACGGAACGCCGCACCGTCGCCGGCTCGGGCCCGCGCCAGCACCTCGGTTGTCATGTCTCCACCCTTTCGCGCTTCTCCCTGTAAGGACACCGGCCTTGGGCAGAAGGGGGCGCCCCCTTCGAAGGGCAGGGGGTGTCTGTACCGGCATGGGAAAGATCATTGTTAGTGAGAACGTGACCCTCGACGGCGTCGGACAGGATCCGACCGGCGAGGAGGGCTTCGACCGCGGCGGTTGGTTCACCCGGATCTCGGACGCCGACCGCGCCGCGTGGGCCGAGGTCGAGCAGGCGGAGGCGATGGCCGCCGCGGCCTTGTTGCTGGGCCGGCACAGCCACGACTGGTTCGCGACCCGCTGGGCGGACCGCACCGGCGCGTGGGCGGACCGGCTCAACGCCCTGCCCAAGTACGTCGTGTCCACGACCCTGGACGAGCCACGATGGGCCAACTCGACAGCCCTGCCACCGACCGAGGTCGCGAAGCTCAAGGACACGATGGACGGAGACATCGTCGTGTACGCCAGCCGCCAACTGGTGCACACCCTGTTCGAACAGGACCTCGTCGACGAGGTGCGGCTGATGGTGTTCCCGTTCGTCCTCGGCGCCGGCGACCGGGTCTTCGGCGAAGCGGCCGGCTCCATGCGACTGGTGGAGGCCCGCCGGATCGGCGCCGACCTCACCTTCCTGACCTACCGAACTGTCCGTTTCTAGGATGCCGCGACCTTCCACGGTCACTACCGTGTCGCATCGACGTCCGTGGAAGGGGAGCCGAGATGTTCAACCGGCGCTGGGCGGCGGCGTTCGTCGACAACCATCTGGTCATCGAGCGCCGCCGCCTCCTGCCCTGGTCGAAGCCGGAAGTCAGGCGGATTCCGCTGGCCGCCGTCCGCGACGTCCGGTCCCTGTCCGCGACCGACTGGCAGCGCCGCCGCGCGCGGGTCACGGTCCAAGAGCAGAACTTCCTCGTCGGGTACGACGTGCGGTTCGCCGCCGTGCCGCCGCCGGTGGACACCGCACCACCGCGGCCACCCGCACCACCGGTCGCGGCACCGCCGCCCCGCAACGCCCGCGTCACCAGCCGTCCCGTGCGCGCCGGCGACGGCCGCCGGCCGGTCTGGCTGTGGCCCGAGAACGGGCGGGTCCACGCCTCGCTCTCGCCCGTCAGCGGGACGACGTCGCGCAACCTGACTCCCGCCGGGCTCGCGCGTCTGCTGCTCGCCGAGCCGGCCCGGTCGATGCCCGCGATCCGTGCCGTGACCGGCATCGACGACGACGCGCGGGCACTGGCGTGCATGCGGACCTGGGAGGAGCCCCCGGTACGAATCGTCACACCGGTCGACCTCAGCGCCGCGGACGCCGCCGGCCGCAACCTGGAGGCCCTGCAGCGGCCGGCGGGCATGGACCCGGACGGCAACGTACGCACGGTCTCCGGTGGCCTGCCCGGTCTGGGCAAGCGACACGGCTGAGGTCGTCAGGTGACCGTGACGACGACCTTGCCGAGTGCGCGGCCTTCACCGAGATGGCTCAGGGCCGCAGGCACCTCGTCGAGCGGGTAGCGCCGGTCGATGTGGGTGACGACGGTGCCGGCCAGACACAGTGCCGCCATCTCCAGCAGGTCGCGGGTGCTGTTCCGGACGACCAGCAGCCGTTGCCGGCCGACTAGCGGACCCGCGAGGAGGACCTGGAAGAGCGTGCCGACCGCGCCGCCGACCCAGAGGTAGCGGCCACCCGGTGCCAGGGCGCGGCGATGCGCCAGCACCGAGTGGTGGCCGGCCAGATCGAGCACCAGGTCGTAGCGGGACCCGTCCCGCGTGAAGTCGGTCTTCGTGTAGTCGAGAACATGGTCGGCGCCGACCGTGCGCATGAAGTCGAGCTTCGCGGCGTTGTCGACCGCGGTCACCTCGGCGCCGTCGAGTTTGGCCAGTTGGATCGCGTAGGCGCCCGTCCCGCCGCCGGCCCCGTTGACCAACACCCGCTGGCCGGGCCGCACGTGGCCCTTGGTCCGGATGCCCTGCCACGCGATCACCCCGGACTGGGGCAGGGCGGACGCCTCGTCGAACGACAACCCGGGCGGCTTGAGCGCGAGCACCCGCTCGCGCGCGATGGCGTACTCCGCGAAGCCGCCCTTGCGTTCGAGGTTGTCTCCGAAGACCTCGTCGCCGACCTGGAACCGGGTGACCGCCGGCCCGACCGCCTCGACCCGGCCGGCGATGTCAGAGCCCAGCGTCGGGACCCGCGGCCGGCGCAGGCCGCCGATCCGGGAGTAGAGCGGGCGGCCGACCAGCGTCTCCCAGTCGGAGGCGTTCACGGACACCGCCCGCACCGCCACGAGCACCTCGTCGGCCCGGGGCACCGGCCGGTCGACCTCCGCGAGGCGCAACACCGAAGGAGGGCCGTACGTGCTGTACGTCACCGCTTTCATGGGACGCAGTATGCCGCTCAGCGCGGTGCGGCGAGGACCTCACGGAGCACGTCTTCGAGCGTCACACCGGCCAGCTCACGCCTCAGGTTCTCCTCGATGCCGTCGTAGATCCCGCGCAGTGCCGGCTGGATGCCGTAGCCGATCACGCAGCCCTGGTCCGGGGTGGAGCGGTGCAGCGCGAACAACGGCCCGGGTTCGACCGCGTCGTGGACGTCGAGCAGGGTGATCGACTCCAGGTCGCGTGCCAGCGCCCAGCCCGCGCCCGCACCGCGCCGCGACTCCACCAGCCCGGCCCGGCGCAGCTCGCCGAGCAACCGCCTGATCACGACGGGGTTGGTGTTGGCACTGGTGGCGATCTGCTCGGACGTGGCGACCGCGTGGCCCTGGCGCTGGTAGAGACCGATCCAAGCCACGGCGTGCGCGGCGATGGTCAGCCTGCTGTTGGCGCTCACGAGAATCCCCCTTGCTGTAACCACCCATGTTACGACCAACACAGTCGTAACAACAAAGGTGGCGACTGCCGTCGTAACGGTTAGTGTTACGACCGACAGCGACGACGACCGATCAGGCGAGGTAGAAGACATGCAGAAGCCGCTCACGGGCAAGGTGGCCCTGGTCACCGGTGGTTCCCGGGGACTCGGAGCCGCGACCGTCCGGCTGCTCGCCGCACAGGGCGCCGACGTCGCCTTCACCTACATCAGCTCGGCGAAGCGGGCGCAGGAGGTGGTCGACGAGGTGACCGGCACGGGTGCGAAGGCCCTCGCCTTCCAGTCCGACCAGGCGGACACCGGCGGGGCCGTGGCGCTCATCGAGCAGGTGGTCGCGCAGTTCGGCGGGCTGGACATCCTGGTCAACAACGCGGCGATCTCGCCGGAGCAGGGCCGCACGGTCGACGACCCGGACGCCGACCACGCCGCGCTGGACCGGATGCACGCCACCAACTACCTCGGAGTGATCGCCATCATCCGGGCCGCGTCGCGGGTGCTGCGCGACAACGGTCGCATCATCACCATCAGCTCCGGGCTGGGCAGCCGGGTGGGCGTGCCCGGACTGGCCGACTACTCGGCCACCAAGTCGGGGATCGAGCGGTACACCATGGGCGTCGCGCGCGACCTCGGGCGGCGGGGCATCACCGCCAACGTCGTGGAGGCCGGGCTGATGGAGAGCGGGATGGAGCCACCGGACGCCGAGACCCTCCAGGCCATCGTCAGCGCCCTGTCCATCCAGCGGATGGGCCACCCCGATGAGATCGCCAGTGCGATCGCCTTCCTGGCGAGCCCGGCCGCGTCTTACGTCACAGGTGCCGTGTTGGACGCGCACGGCGGCTACAACGCCTAGTTCACTACAGCCGTGAACATCTGCGTCTTCCTCTCCGCCGCCGATCTCGACGAGCGCTACACCCGACCGGCCCGCGCACTCGGCGAGCTCATCGGCCGGGGCGGGCACACCCTGGTCTGGGGCGGCTCCGACACCGGGCTGATGAAGGTGGTCGCCGACGGTGCACACGAGACCGGTGGTCGGCTCGTCGGCATCTCGGTCGAGTTCCTGCGCGGTTTCGCCCGCACCGGCGCCGACGAGCTCGTGGTCGCCACGGACCTGGCCGAGCGCAAGGCGTTGCTGCTGGCCCGCTCCGACGCGGTGCTGGTGCTGGCCGGCGGCCTCGGCACGCTCGACGAGGTGACCGAGATCCTGGAGCTGCGCAAGCACGGGCTGCACGACAAGCCGGTGGTGCTGCTCAACACCGCGGGCTTCTACGACGGGCTGACCCAGCAGCTACGCCGGATGGAGGCGGAGGGCTTCCTGCCGGTGCCGCTGGACACGCTGGTGCACGTGGCGGACGAGCCCGCCGACGCGCTCGCGTACCTCGAGCGCCTGCCCACGGCGCCGCAGGTCAGATGACCTCGAGGTGGTCCGGGTCGAAGGCGGGCACCGGGCCGTGGTCACGGCCGGCGGCGTACCACCAGGCCGTGGAGGCGATGTCGTCCCGCAGCGGCAGGTAGCGGCCACCGGATCGCCAGCCGAGCGCCTGCACGGTGACCCGAAGGTCGGTGGCGAAGCGGATCGGGTCCGGGAGGTGCCACCGGTACATCCCGAACCGCTGCTGGCTGCGGTACAGGCCGTCCGGGCGGAGCACCTGCGGCATTCCCAGGTACGGCGTGCTGTACGCCGTGTACCCCTGCCCGGGCACGTCGAAGTTCCAGGCACCGCCGAAGTAGTCCTCGGTGCCGGTGCCGCAGATCGTCGGAAGCTCGTCGTCACCGTCCAGATAGAACTTGAGCTCGCCCTCGCCCCACCAGCCTGAGGTGTTGACGCCCCAGGCCAGGTACGTGCCGACGTAGTGCCCCGGCCCGGACACACCGTCCACGATGGTGTGTGGCTCGCGATCCGGCAGCGGGTTGCTCCGACGCCACAAAGCATGCAGGTACGCGGCGCCGGGCGGCACGTCGGTGAGCTCGTAGTCGATCTGGTAGAACAGCAGCGCCGGCTCGGGCCCGAGGTTCTCGACCGTCAACCGGGCACCGACCCGGTAGGGCATCTCCCAGTAGGCGTTGAACCCCCCGTGCGGGTTGACCGCCACCGGGACGGAGCTGACCTGGGCGAACTCGCCCCACCCCGAGCAGAAGAAGTCGCCGAGCGGCACGGCGACGGCCGGCTCCGGCGCGCCGTCCCAGTGAATCCGCACGATCAGCGAGCGCCAGTGCCGGGGGTGCGTGGTGCACCACAGATGCCGGATCACACCCGGGCCCGGCAGGTCGCCGAGCAGGTGCGTGGCGCCGGCCGGCACCTCGACGCTGGGCGAGATCTTCCAGCCGGGACCGAGGTCACGGGCCGCGGCGGCACCGGTGCCCGTGGTGGCCCCGCCGCCCGCGCCCTTCTCGCCGGTGGGGTTCTCCGGACTCACCGAGCGGCTCCGGCCAGACGTCAGCAGCGACGGACCCAGCGTCATCGTTCCCCTCCCAGCGCGCGCACCAACTGCCCGAGCAGGTAGGCCGCGCCCGTGTTGCGGCGCAGTCCCAGCGGCTGGTCGCCGCGGGAGCCGTCGAAGCGCAGCGTGGTGACGACCACCCGGCCGGCACCGTGCGGCACCTCGACCGCGTAGTCGTGCAGCACACCCGTCCGAGTGTCGACGCGGCGCAGCAGCGGCCGGGCGCCGACCGGCAGCGTCGCCGCGGAAAGGGCCAGGTCCGGGGCCAGCCCGGCGAACTGGAGGTCGGTCCAGCCGTCGTGCGGGAAGTCGCCCCAGGCCTCGTGCGACTCGATCACCTTGACCGCCTCACGCCAGAACGGCATCTCCGCGACCGGCAGGGGCGGGTTGGCGCAGGCGGCGTCGACCAGCAGGACGGCGTTGCCGCCGACCCGGACGTGCCGGCGCACCGGCTCGGTCCAGGCGGTCGCCAGCAGCACCGCGTCCGGTGTGTCCGCCGGGACCACCGCCGACGCGACGGAGGACAGGTCCGCCAGGCGGCCGGCCGGGTCGACCACCGCGACCGACCCGGCGCCGGACCAGCCGTTGTCGGGCAGGAACCAGAAGGACCAACTGTTGGAGGTGTGCTGGCCCGCGCAGTCGACCTCGACCCGCAGCACGGCCCGGCGCGGGCGGTCGACCACGGGTGCGACGAACTCGGCGATGCCCAGCCCGGTGACGCCGCCCGGCGCCGCGGAGGCGGCCAGCCGCCCGGACGCGACCGGCGCCCCGTCGACGAGGTCCACCCGCCAGGTCACCTCGGCCGGGCCGCCGCGCCGCCCGTGGTGGGCCAGCACGAGTTGGGGCCGGACCCGCGCGCCGGCCACGTAGCACCAGGTGTCCCAGGGTGCCGGCCGGTCGCCGCCCGCGACCCAGGCCCTCCGGCGGTCCCAGTCGAGGGAGACCACCAGGTCGGCGTTGAACTGCGCGAACTCGGGCGGCGACACCTTCAGCACGCCGAAGTCGTCCCACAAGCCGGCGGTGCTGATCGGGGTGTCGCGCTCCCCCGTGATCACGTAGCCGCTGGTGTCAGCGCGGGCGCGGACCGCCTCCAGGGTGACCTTGCGGTGCAGCACCGCCTGCTTCGCCGAGATCCGTTCCAGCTCGTCGCCGCGGTCCCAGAAGCCGTTGTCGCGCAACGTGTCCTCGTGTGCGGGCACGTCGTACTGCCAGCGGGCGCCCTGTGGGTTGACCGCCGGGTCGGCGCTGGTCCACCACGGCCGGCCGGCGGGGTCGAACCGGCGCAGGTCGCGGAACGTGTCCAGGTCGCAGAACTCGCCGAACAGCCACGGCCGAGGGGTACGCCACCGCGGCGCGAAATGCTCGAGGGTCGAGCGGAAGTACGCCGGCTCGCAGTAGAAGTGGTGGTCGTCGAAGTCCGCGAACTCGTCGAGCAGCCCGCCGTATGCCTCCCCGGAGCCGCTGTTGTCGCGCACGAGCGTGCCCGGCGCCAGCCGCTTGACCAGGTCGTAGAGCGGTCCGAGCACGTCGGCGCCGACAGCGGCGGACAGCTCGCAGCCGAGCGTGAGCAGGACGACCGACGGGTGGTTGGCGGCGGCCCGGACCAGCCGTTCGGCCTCGGCGGAGAGCTGCGACCGGAAATGGGGCGTCGGGTGTGGCAGCCACATCGGCAACTCGACCCAGAGCAGCATCCCGAGCTCGTCGGCGATCGCGAAGTAGTAGTCGGGCGGGAACCACAGGCAGAGCTTGACGCCGTTGAAGCCCAGCCGGCGCAGCTCCAGCAGATCCGCCCGTACCCGCTCGGGGCCGGGGTCGGGGTGCAGTCGGTCCGGATACCAGCCCCAGGACAGGATCATCCGAGGGAAGACCGGGTCACCGTTGAGCCGCAGCAGCGAGCCGTCCGCGGCGAACGTACGCAGTCCGGTGTGGACGGTGCGTTCGTCGCCGTCGGACGTGCGCAGGGTGACCGCGTAGAGCGCGGGGTCGTCCGGCGACCAGGGCCGCGGATCGGGGACGGTCAGCGAAAGAGGCCCGCTGCCGTCGCGCCACGCCGACGCGACCGGTTTGCCGTCCGGGTCGTGCACCTCGACGGTGAGCGAGCCCGGCGCGAGCAGCTCGGCCGTGACGGTGAGCAGGCCATCGGCGGTGCCGGCCACGTCGACGGCACCCAGCGCGCACGAGCCCGTCACCAGCAGCTCGACCGGTTGCCAGACGCCGCCGTGCGAGTGACCCCAGACGTACGGCAGGAAGCCGGCCAGCGTCTCACGGGCGGGAAAGGCACCCGGCACCGGCGGCGCGTCCGGCCCGCCGGTGAGGCTGGCCGGCTTCTCCGCACGGACCAGCAACGAGGCCGGCCGGCCCGGCGTCACGAGACCGGTGATGTCGACGTCGAAGCTGTCCCACATGCCGACGTGCCGACCCGCCGACCGGCCGTCGACGAGCACCTCGCACGCGTAGCTGACGGCGCCGAACCGCAATCGGATCCGGTCGCCCGCCGGGGGCACGACGGTGGCCCGGTACTCCACCGGCCCGGGATGGTCGAACGGGATGCCGGCCTGCTCCCACGAGCCGGGCACGGACACGGGCCGCCACTCGTCGGTGCCGACCAGCCGGCACTCCCAACCGGAGACGACGCTCACCGGTCCAGCTCCCAACTCTCCTCGTGCGCCCAGGCCAGAACGACGGCTCGGCCGGCCACCTCCACCTCGCACCCGTCGGCCCGCGGCCGCAGGGTCACGGTCACCGGGCGTCCGCGGTGGCTCAGCCGCACCGAGTAAGAACGCCCAGGCACCCGAAGGGAGGCCGGCAGGTTCGGGCGGACCAGCAGGCGGTCGCCGACGAACCGGGCACCGACCAGGACACCGAGCAGCAGGTGCACGCCGAACGCGCCCCAGCCGTAGCCCTCACCGCCGCAGCGACCCGACAGCGGCCAGTACTCGCAGGCGATCCCCGGCAGTGTCCGCTCGTCGTCGGTGGTCCGGGCGTCCCAGAACGTGTACGCGCGGTCGACGATGTCCGCGGCCACCGTGGCCGCCGCGTCGTGCTCCCCGGCGGCGCGCGCGGCGTCGACCACGGTCCAGACGAACATGGGCCACACCAGGTCTGCCGGGTCGACGGCCCGGATCGCGGCGCGCAGTCCCTCGGTCTGCTCGTCCCCGGCCAGGCCGAGGGCCACCGGCGCCAGCAGCATCACGTCGTCGACCTCGGTCGGCTCGCCGGTGCCGGCGTCCACATCGGCGTACCGCGTGCCGGTGAACAGCTCCGCGGTGGCATCGGTGTAGCGCCGGGCGAGGGTGTCCCAACCCGCCACGTCGCGGTCCCGGCCGAGGACGCCGGCGAACCGGGCCATCGTCCGGGCCGCGTGCGCGACGGAGGCGTGCAGGTCGACCGGGCGCAGGTGGCGGGTCGGATGTCCGCCGCCGAGGGGCTGGTCGCCGAACCGCGGCGAGAGGTCCTGGCCGGACTCCCAGCTACACGCGTGCGACAGCCAGCCGGCCGGGTCGGCCCGGTGCGCGAGCCACCAGTCGAGGTACGCGCCGAGATGCGGGTAGATCCGCTCCAGCCAGTCCCGGTCGGGGTTGGCGTCCCACAGGTGGTCGAGCACCAGCCACGGGTAGCCCCACTGTGGACCGGTGCCGCACACGCTGCCGTCGGCGGAGACCATGTTGTAGCTGCCGTCCTCGCGTGAGCACGGCACCTGGGGTTCGGGCGCGTCCGCGAAGGTGCCCAGCAGGAGGCGCTGCGCCAGCGCGGGGTCGGCGTAGCCGAGCAGCAGCGCGTCGATGGCCGCCTCGCCGAGCACCACCCGGGGCGCCTGGATCTGCATGGCGTCCCACGGCAGGGTGTAGACGCCGACCGGCGGCTTGACCATCATCCGCAGCGTCTCGAGGTCGTAGACCAGGCCGCGCCGCCAGTGTGCGGGCCAGTCGCCGGAGAGCACGGGTGCGGTGGCCCAGAACCGCCGGTCCTCCTCGACCAGGGCGGCGCGGACCGTGCGATGCCGCGAGCGGGCCTCGGCCAGTCGCTCGCGCGCCGAGGTGGCGGTGTGGCCGCGGGCCAGCAGCACGGTCAGGTCGTGGTCCCGCTCGCCGGCAAACTCGACGACCGCGGCCAGGTCGACCCGCTCACCCCGGTCGCCCAGCACGGTGACGGGCCCGGGCACGGTGTCCGGGAGACCGAGCGAGGTCCACCGGTCGGCCGCGGAAGCGTCGGTGGTGACGGCGACCGTGCCGCCGGGGTCGGAGACCCACAGCGCGAACGCCTCACCGTCCTCGAAGCCCTGGAGCACCACGGTGTCACCGTCCTGCCGGCCGACCAGGCCCGACTCGCCCCAGCCGAGGTCGGCGCCGATCTGGCGGGTGTAGTCGGCCCGGATCGTCAACCGGCTGCCGACCCGGCCGCACACCCGCGCGACCAGCACGTCGGGGCCGGCCAGGTGGAACTCGACCGACAGCGGGCCGGACCGGAACTCCATGCGGTCCTTGGAGTGGTACGGCGCGCTGTCCGGGGTGGTCACCCCGTCCGCGGCGATCCGCACGCCGGCCCGGTAGACCTCGCGGCGCCCGCCGTAGGCCTTCGCGTACGCCGGGAAGTGCCAGCGGAAGCCGATGTCGTGGGAGCGGACGACGCCCTGCGGGGTGAGCTTGCGGGTGTGGGTCGGGATGTCGAGGTAGCCGTGCGGGGTGTAGTCGTCGATCGGGAACAAGGATCAGCCCTTCACTCCGGAAAGCGAGATGCCGGCGACGAAATAGCGTTGCGCGCACAGGTAGACCAGCACGACGGGCAGCAGGGAGACCACGGACGCGGCCATCATCAGCGGCCAGTTCGGCTGCTCGTACGCCGAGGACGTGACGTTGAAGTAGGCCAGGCCGAGCTCGACGGTCCGCATGCTCTCGTCGCGTCCGATCAGCAGCGGCCACAGCAGGTCGTTCCAGGTGCCCATGAAGGCGAACACGGCCACCGTGGCCAGGGCCGGCTTCACCAGCGGCAGGAAGATCCGGAAGAACACGGTGAACTCGCCGGCACCGTCGATCCGGGCGGCGTCCTGGTAGTCGCGCGGGATCGTCAGGAACGCCTGCCGCAGCAGGAAGATGGCGAACGCGCTGGAGATGCCCGGCACGATCAGGCCCTGGTACGTGTTGACCCAGCCCAGTTTGAAGACGATCAGGAACAGCGGGATCATCGTGACCTGGAACGGGATCATCATCGTGGCCAGGAACAGCACGAAGATGGACTTCGAGCCGGCGAAGCTGAGCCGGGCGAACCCGTACGCGGCCGCGGCGCAGAACGCCACCTGCCCGACCACCGTCAACGTGGTGACCACGACGCTGTTGAGCACGTACGTGCCGAACGGCGCGAGGGTGAACAGGTTGACGTAGTTGCCGAAGTCGAACGTGTCCGGGATCAGGTCGGGCGGGTACGAGAACGTCGTGCCGGACGGCTTGAGCGACGTCGTGATCATCCACAGGAACGGCACCAGCATGAAGGCGCCGACGAGCGACAGGATCACGTAGGTCGGCAGGGCGCGCAGCACGCCGAGCAGGGTCTTGCGTCGGGACATCGGGTTCTCCGTCGTCAGATCAGGTTCGACTCGCCGCGCCGGCGGATGAACCACAGCTGCAGCAGGGTCACTACGAAGATCACCGCGAACAGCACCCAGGCCTGCGCGGAGGCGTAGCCCATCGAGAACTCCTCGAAGGCCCGCTGGTAGATGTGGTAGACCGCGACGTCGGTGGCGCCGAGCGGGCCGCCCTCGGTGATCACGTACATCGGGGTGAAGACCTGGAATCCGCCGATCACGCCGGTGATGACCAGGAAGATCGTCGTGGGTGCCAGCAGGGGCAACGTCACGTTCCAGAACTGCCGCCACTTGCCGGCGCCGTCGATCGAGGCGGCCTCCAGCAGCTCGGGCGGCACGGCCTGCAGGCCGGCGAGCCAGATCACCATGCTGAACCCGGCCGTCTTCCACGTGTTGATCAGGACGATCGCGAACATGGCGGTGTGCGGGTCGTCCAGCCAGTTCTGCTGCGGCAGGTGCAGCAGCCGGAACAGGTAGTTCACCAGGCCGGCGTCCGGGGACAGCAGCGTGATCCAGATGACCGAGACGGCGACCCACGAGGTGATCACCGGCATGAAGAACACCGCGCGGAACACGTTGACGCCGCGCAGCTTCTGGTTGACCACGACCGCGAGGGCCAGGCTGACCGCCATCCCGATCGGCACGGACAGCACCGTGTAGTACGCGGTGTTGTACATCGCGTGCCAGAACGGGTCGTCGCTGAACAGCGAGATGTAGTTGTCGAGCCCGACGAAGGGCGCGTCGAGGAAGCTCGGCGACGTCCACTCGTGGAAGGAGAGGTAGAGGCTGAACAGGATCGGCACCAGTGCGAACAGCACCAGGTGGGCGGTGGCCGGCAGGATGAACAGGTAGCCGACCCGCTCGTTGCGCCGGCGCCGGCGGCGCCGGGCCGGACGCTGCCCCGAAGGGGCGTCCAACCCGGCACCGACTCGGGCGGCGGTGGTCACTTGGCCAGTTCCCGGTTGATCGCGGTGATGGTCTCGCCGATCGTGCCGGCGACGGGTGCACCGCGGAGGATCTTCTCCATCATCCCGTCCAGGGCCTTCTCGATCGTCGGGTAGACGCCGATCTTCGAGCCGTACGGCGGTCGGCCGGCGGTCGTGGCGTCGACGAAGACCTTGTCGAGGCTGGCGAACTTGGCGTCGACGCTCGTCAACGACCCGGTGGCGGCCTCCGAGTTGGCCGAGATCGCGATGCCGGTGATCGCCTTGGTGTCCTGGTAGCCGCGGTTCGTGGCCGCCTCGATGAACTGTGCGGCGGCCTTGTACTTCTCCTTCGGCAGGTCGTGCCGGAGCACGAAGCTCGACTCGTAGAGGGCGGTGGCCTCGGTCGCCCGCTTGGGCTGCGGCACCACGCCGACCTTGTCGGCCGAGTAGCCCTTGGCGCCGGTCAGGCCGACCAGTGCCCAGTGGCCGCTGTCGTACATCGCGAACTTGCCGTCGAGGAACAGCGCGTTGGCGTCCGAGGCGTTGGTCATCTTCTCCAGAGTGGACGGTGAGGGTGCCACCTTGTGCTTGAGGACGAGGTCGGCGTACCACTGGATCGCCTCGACGGCGGGCGCCGCGTCCAGGAAGCCGCTCGCGGTCTTGTGGTCCGGCGAGACGACGTCGCCACCGTTCTGCCAGATCCGGTAGACCCACTGGTACGCGTACTGGCTGAGGCGGTAGCCCCACTGCACGACGTTGGCCTCGTCGAAGGCCGGGTCGAGCCGGTTGCGGCCGTTCTTGTCGAGGGTGAGCTTCTGCGCGGCGGCGAGCTGGTCGTCCCAGGTCCACCCGCGCTGCGGCGGTGTGATGCCGGCCTTGGTGAACAGCGTGGGGTTGTAGTAGACGACCATGGGGGTGAAGTCGTTGGGCAGGCCGTAGATGCCGCCGTCCTCGCCCTTGTGGATCTCGAGCACCTGCGGGAAGAACCGGTCGGTGGTCAGCGCCGGCAGCGCCTCGGTGACCTTGCGCATGTCGAGCAGCAGCTTGCGCGAGATCAGCGGCGCCAGGCTGGACGCGTCCTGGGACCACAGGTCGGGGGCGCTGCCGGAGGCCAGGTCGACGATGATCTGCGTGTCGAAGTTCGGTGGCGCCTGGATCGGGTCAATCTTGATCTTGGGATTCGCGGTCTGAAAATCGGCGAGGAACTTCTGGTACGCCTTGTCGAGCTCGGAGCCCTTCTCCTCGGGCGGTACCTGGAAGCCCACCACCTTCAGCGTGACCTCGCCGTCGGCCGTGACCTCGTCGTCACCGGAGCCGCAGGCGGCCAGCAACGGGCTGGCGGCGGCCACGGCGGTGGCGCCGAGTCCCCAGCGCAACAGCACTCGGCGGTTCACCGAGCTGCGCACGTCGTTGTCGTTCATCTCGCTCCTGCCGGGGGGATGTGGGGGGCGCGACGAGGGCCGACACCTCGCCGGTCGCCAGAAGCGTTCCGTCGGAAACTGGCTGGGAACGTAACCACCGCAGGGAAACGCCGTCAATGGTTGAGCTGTGGGAAACCAGTTTCTCAACATGAACCGATCTGGGCCTCTAGCTTTCCCCGCTCAGCGGCTCTACGTTCGATAGCCATCCGGCACCGAGCGTGCGCAATCGGTTTCTCGCACTGGCCTGAAGGGGTGGTAGTGGCGACAACGATCCGTGACATCGCCCGCGCCGCCGGCGTCTCGGTGGCCACCGCCTCCAAGGGGCTCAACGGCAAGGGACGGATGCGCCCGGAGACCCGGCAACGCATCCTGGACACCGCTCGGGACCTCGACTTCCGGCCCAACCGCAACGCGAGCTCGCTGACCACCGGACGCACGTACACGGTCGGCCTGCTGACCCGCGACGGCTACGGCCGATTCACGCCGCCCCTGCTCGGTGGCGTCGAGGACTCGCTGTCGGTCGACACCGCGAGCCTGCTGCTCTGCGACGCGCGCCGCGACGCCGTGCGCGAACGGCACTACCTCGACGTGCTGGCGGCCCGCCGCGTGGACGGGCTGATCGTCACCGGCCGGGCCACCGACCCGGCCCCGCCGCTGCCGCGCAGCCTGCCGTTCCCGGTGCTGTACGCGTACACCACCTCCAGCAACCCCGACGACAGCAGCATCACCGTCGACGACGAGCACGGCGGCTGGCTGGCGGCCCGGCAACTGCTGCGCCAGGGCTGCCGGCGGATCGCCCACATCACCGGCCCCGTCTCGGTGCTCGCCGTCCGGGATCGCGTCGTCGGCGCCCGGCGGGCCCTGGCCGAAGCCGGCCTGGAACTGCCCGACGACCTGATCACCTACGGCCCGTTCGCCGAGCGGACCGGCTTCCACGCCGCGCAGAAGCTGATGGCGAACGAACAGGTCGACGGCATCTTCTGCGGCAGCGACCAGATCGGCCGCGGCGTCGCCGACGCCCTCGGCGGGATCGGTGTGCGGATCCCGGACGACGTGGCCCTGGTGGGCTTCGACAACTGGACCCTGATCGCCAACGCCACCCGGCCGGGGCTGTCCTCGGTCGACATGAACCTCTACCGGCTGGGCCGGCTGGCCGCCGAGAGCCTGCTGCGCGCCATCGACGGCACCCCCGAGCCGGGCGTCCGCCGGCTGCCGTGCTCGCTGGCGATCCGCGCCTCCTGTCCCGCCCCGATCACCGACACCACCGAGTGGCTGGACGACAGCCCGCTAGTCCCCGACGCCTAGACCCGCCTTCTGTCACATCACGCCGGCCCGCACGGGGCTCGGCGGCACCTCACCGCGCTTGGAGTTCCGCATGTCTGAAAACCGCCATGGACCCGTCGTCGACACGTCGGCCAGCCGGCACGCGCGGCTCCGGCCCGTCGCGCCGCAGGACGTGCGGGTGACGGACGACTTCTGGGCGCCTCGGCTGCGCCGCAACCGGGACGTCACCATCCCGGCGCAGCACGCGCAGTGCGAGACGACCGGCGCGCTGCGCAACTTCGCCCGCGCCGCCGGCAGCGTCGGCGGCGACTTCAGCGGTCGGTACTACTCGGACTCCGACGTGTACAAGTGGATCGAGGCCGCGTCGTGGAGCCTGGCCACCGACCCGTCAGCGGAGCTCGGCGACCGGCTCGACGCGGTCATCAAGCTGGTGGCCGGCGCGCAGGACACCGACGGCTACCTCAACACCTACTTCTCGGTCGACCGAGAAGGCGAACGCTGGACCGACCTCGTGGTGCGGCACGAGATGTACTGCATCGGGCACCTCGTGGCCGCGGCCGTGGCACACGTGCGGGCCACCGGCGAGACCGCGCTGCTCGACGTCGCCCTGCGGGCCTGCACGCACATCGCCGAGCGGTTCGCACCCGGCGAGGTGCCCGGCACCTGCGGCCACCCCGGCCTGGAGATGGCCCTGGTCGAGCTCTACCGGACGACGGGCGACGAGCGCTGGCTCACGCTGGCCACCTGGCAGCTCGACTCCCGCGGCGCCGGTGTGCTGGACGGCAGCGAGTACCTGATCGACCACGAGCCGGTCCGGAACCAGTCGCGGGTAACGGGGCACGCCGTCCGGGCGCTCTACCTGTACGCCGGGATGGCCGACGTGGTCCTGGAGACCGGCGACGCGGAGCTCCGAGCCGCCCTGGAACGGCTCTGGGCCGACCTGTCCGGCGGCAAGACCGCGGTCACCGGCGGGGTGGGTGCGCGCTGGGACGGTGAGGCATTCGGCGACGCGTACGAGCTTCCGGACCGCGCCTACAACGAGACCTGCGCGGCGATCGCCCACATCTTCCTGGCCTGGCGCCTGCTGCTGCTCACCGGCGAGCCCCAGTACCGCGACGTCGTCGAGACCGCGCTGCACAACGGGGTGCTGCCCGGCCTCTCGCAGTCGGGCACGGAGTTCTTCTACCAGAACCCGCTCGCCGACGCCGGCCGGCACCGCCGGGAGCCGTGGTTCAGCTGCGCCTGCTGCCCGCCCAACATCGCCCGTCTGCTCGCGTCGCTGCCGGGCTACCTCTACACCACCAGCGACGAGGGGCTGTGGGTCCAGCTCTACATCGGCAACCAGGCCGACCTGCGGCTGGCGGACGGGACGACGGTGCGGGTCGAGCTGACCACCGGGCTGCCCTGGCGGGGTGCCGTCGGACTGACCGTGTCGCCGGCCGCGCCCACCGAGTTCACGCTGTTCCTCCCCGTGCCTGGCTGGGCCGGCGACGACGTGACGGTGACCGTCAACGGTTCCGCCGTGCCGGTGACCGCCGGATCGCGGCAGGTCGCGCTGCGGCGCACCTGGTCGGCCGGCGACACCGTGGAGCTGACCTTCGGCACCGAGGTCCGGGCGCTCGTGGCGCACCCTCGGGTGGCGGCCACCCACCACCGGGTCGCGCTGGCCCGTGGGCCACTGGTCTACTGCGTCGAGCAGGCCGACCACGACGCCCCGGTCGCGGCCATCCGCCTGCGTGGCACCGAGGAATGGGCCGCCGAGCACCAGCCGGACCTGCTCGGCGGGGTCACCACGCTGACCACCGCCGGGACGGCCGTGGCGGTCGACGACGGGCCGCTGTACCGGCCCTACTCGGCCGTGGCGGACGAGGCCCAGGTGTCGGTAACAGCCGTCCCGTACTACGCGTGGGCCAACCGGGAGCCCGGTGAGATGCGGGTGTTCATCCCCTTGGCTTCTCGATGAGCCGGCCGGTCTGGTACACGTTCGGCAACCACTTTCACTGGGTCGACATGCAGTGGCTGTGGGGGTACGGCGTGCTCGGCGCGTCCATCCGGGACATGCTGGCGTTCACCGCCGCCACGGGTGCCCGGGGAAACCTGAACTTCGACGGCGTCGGGTACGAGCGGATGGCGGCGGAGGAACCCGAGGCGCTGGCTTTACTGCGGCAGGCGGTCGCCGACGGCTCCGTGGAGATCGTCGGCGCCAGCTACGGCCAGCCGTACCCGCTTTTCCACCACGGCGAGTCGGCAGTACGCCAGCTCACCTACGGGATCCGCGCGGTCCAGCGGCTCGTCGGCGTGCGGCCGGTCAGCTTCTGGGAGGAGGAGTTCTCCTTCTATCCCCAGTTGCCGCAGCTTCTCGCCGACACCGGCTACCGGTACGCCTCGCTGTTCTTCCAGTGGACCTGGCACACCCCGCACGTGCCCGTCGAGGACGCCCCGGCCATCTGGTGGGAGGGCCTGGACGGGACCAGGATCCTGAGCACCCCGCGCGGGCCGCTCAACCTGCACCAGTGGCCGGAGGACTTCGCGGCGTTGCAAGCCCATCCGCTGCTGGCCGACTCACCGGCGCCGGTCATCCAGCAGTGGCTGGAGCTGCTCCCGTCGGCCGACTGGATGTGCCGGTCCGAGCTGCTGGTCGACGGGATGAAGGAGCTGCTGTCCACGCCGGGGCTCGACGTCCGGTTCGGCACGCTGTCCGAGGTGCTCGACGCCGTCGGCGAGCACGCGCCCGTACGGGCGTACACGATGGACGACGTCTTCCACGGGATGAGCCTGGGCAAGAACGGCGACCGTGGGCACCGGCGCAGCCGGGAGACCGAGCAGACGCTGCTGTCCGCCGAGTCGTTGAGCGTGCTCGCGAGCCGCCTCGGTCGACCGTATCCCCACTGGGACGTCTATCCGGTGTGGGAGCTCGAGGAGGGCTGGCGGGAGCTGCTGGCCTTCCAACATCACGACAACGACGAGTGCGAAGGGCTGTGCGGCCACGTCGGGTACGCCGGGCTGGAGCGCGGGCACACGTTGGCGCGGGCGGTGCTGGACCGGACCGTGGCTCACCTCGCCGGGCGGACCTCCGGGCGGACCGTGGTCGTCAACCCGCTCGGCTGGGAGCGGTCGGCGGTAGTCGACGGCCACCGCGTCACGGTGCCGGCGCTCGGGTGGACGGTGCTGTCCGACGGTCAGGCTGTTGCCCCGGTGACAGCGGTCGAGTCGGCGGACACCGTGACGTTGCGCCGGGGTGACTTCGCGGTCACCGTCGACCGGCGGCGTGGCGTGCTGACCCGGATCGGCAGCCTTGACTGTGGACCCTCCGGGATCGGCGGGTTGCGCTGTGAGCGCGACGGCGTCGAGGTCTCGTACACACCCGTTGCGGTCTCCCTCGACGGGGACCGGGTGGTGATCCGGCTGGGCTCGCTCGCGGGCGACGAGATCAAGCTGACCGTGGCGCTCGCGCCGGAGGTCGACGCGGTCGACCTGTCCTTCGACTCCGACGCGATCGCTACCCCGGACGGCCGGCACCACGCCAGCCTGATGACGCTCGTGGAGCCGGACCTGGACGTGCGGACCGTGCTGCACGACACCCCGTACGCGGTCACCCCGATCACCGGTCGCGGCCGCTACCCGCGCAAGTACCCGACCGGCGACTGGATGACCTCACCGCAGGCGTTCGAGGAGATCGTCGACCCGTTCACGGGGCTACAGCTTGTGGACCTCCTCGACGACGAGGGCAACGGGCTGCTCTGGCTGCACGACGGCAGCCAGGGCTTCCTGCGGGCGACGACCGGGTTCTGGAACGTGCTGTCCATGCGCGACCCGTGGGACGAGGACCAGTTCTCGGCGGAGCTGCACGCACGGGTGCGAGTCCTCCCGCACCACGGCCTGGACGCCGCCACGCGTTGGCGGCTGGCACAGGAGTTCACCCGGCCGGTCTTCGTGGCGCGGCCTGAGCGACCCGGCGGGGACCAGCCGGACTCCTACTCGCTGTTGCGGCTCGACGGGCTGCCGGGCGCCGCGGTCACGGCCGTCTACCGGGAGACGGGATACGCGGGAACCGGCCTGACCGACCACGCCACGGCGACGCTGGACCGGCCCGTCCTGGTCCGGCTCGTCGAGTTCGCTGGCGTCGGCGGATCGGCGGACCTGGTGGTGGACGGCACGGTCACCGGCGCCTGGCGGGCAAGCACACTCGGTGAGCTCCGCGAGGAGTTGCCGGTGGTCGCCTCGCGGGTCACGGTCGCGCTTCGGCCCTTCGAGATCACCACCGTCGTGCTGGACCTGGTCGAGGCCGCCAAGCAGTCCCGGGACCTGGACGCCCACCGCGAGGTGTGGGCGACCGTCCACCGCACGGAGGAGCCGTCGTGACCCACTTTCCCCGCGTCGCCCGCGGCGTGCACTCGTACCCCCGGGACGACTCGGATCCCGCGCCGCTCGGCCTCGGTGTCGTCGGCCTGCACGAGGGCCGCACGGCGCTGCTGGCCGCGTACCGGACCCGCGGTGTGCGCCCGGTGGCGGGCTGCGACCTGGACCCCGTCGCCCGGGCGGAGGTGGGCGCGGAGGTGCCGGAGGTGGCGATGACCGCCTCGTACGCCGACCTGCTGGCCCGCGAGGACGTACGGATCGTGGGCGTCTACACGCCGGACCACCTGCACGCCGAGCACATCATCGCGGCCTTCGAGGCGGGCAAGGACGTGGTGTGCACCAAGCCGATCGTCAACGACCTCGGCGCGGCCCGCGAGGTGCTGGCCGCCGGCCGGCGCACCGGAAGGCGCCTGCTGGTCGGCCAGTCCACCCGGTTCTTCGAGTCGTTCCGCCGGCAGCGGGCGGCGTTCGAGCGGGGTGAGGTGGGCGACGTCGAGGTGGTGGAGGCCCACTACACGCACCGGATGGACTGGTACTACGACCGGGCGCCGTGGATCGTGGACGGCACCGACTGGGTCTACCTCGGCCTGAGCCACCCGCTCGACCTGCTGCGCTGGTACCTCGGTCCGATCGCGACGGTGTCGGCCGTGGGCTCCCGCTCGGCGCTGGCCCGCACGCACGGCTGTGCCTCGTTCGACATCTACTCGGTCAACGCGACGACCGTCGACGGCCGCATCGGCCGGGTGTTCGGCCACTACGGGACGCACGAGCTGCCCAGGGCCCGCAACTCGATCGAATGCCTGCTGTACGGGGCGGCCGGCACCTCGATGGCGCAGTACCACGACATGCGCTACCTGCACACCGCGCCGGACGGCACCGAGGTGGTGGAGGACATGCTCTACGAGTACCGCCACTACCACTTCAACAACGAGGTGCACGGCATGCACTACGGGGAGTTCGCCAACTACCTCCAGTACTTCGCCGACGCGCTCACCTCGGGCGCCGACCACTCCCCCGACCTGACGGAGGGCATCGAGACGTTCTGCCTGATGGAGGCGGTCCGCCGGTCCGCACTGGCCGGCGGCGCCCCGGTCGACGTGGCCGAGCTGCTGGAGCAGGTCAAGTGTTAGGGTCGCGGCGTGCCTTCACCCCTTACTGAGCCGCTCCTCGCCGCACGCACGGCGCTGATCGTGGTGGACCTGATGCCGCGGATCGTCGAGCAGGACA
Source organism: Asanoa ishikariensis (assembly GCF_900107455.1). Taxonomy (GTDB): domain Bacteria; phylum Actinomycetota; class Actinomycetes; order Mycobacteriales; family Micromonosporaceae; genus Asanoa; species Asanoa ishikariensis. Next base: position 964,548 of record NZ_FNQB01000003.1, read on the forward strand.
TGGGTCCCCACAAGGGTGCCGACGTGGTGGCCCGGGCGAGCCGTCTGGTGACGGCGTTCCGCCGGGCGGGCGGCACCGTGGTGCTGGTCCGGGTGGATCGGCCGGGCATCGCCGAGCAGCCACCCGGCAGTGGTTTCGTCCCGGAGATGCGGCCGCAGCCCGGCGACATCACCGTGGTGAAGCAGACCATCGGCGCGTTCTACGGCACGGGCTTGGCCGACCAGTTGCGCGACCGCCGCGTGGAGACGGTGGTCATGGCCGGCCTCGCCACGACGATGGGTGTCGAGTCGACCGGGCGCGCCGCCGCCGATCACGGGTTCGAGGTCGTCTTCACGGCCGACGCGATGAGCGGCGTGACGGCGGCCGAGCATGACCACGCGCTGACGGTGGTGCTGCCGCGGTTCGGCGACGTGGTGACCACCGACGAGGTGCTCGCCCGGCTCAGTAGCTGACGAACCCGTACAGCGCCTGGTGGTTGGACTTGGTGGCCGGGACGGTGTGACCGACCGGCGACGACTGCACGGTGCCCCGGACGAACAGGTAGTCGATCTTGCTTGATCCGCTGGTGGCCGCGGTGCCGTACCCGGTCATGCCGTAGCTCGACAGCACGCTGGCCGGGAGTCCGGTGCGGTTCGCGTCGATGCCGACGATCCGGATCGTCGACGCGTTGAGCAGGCTCGTCGCGTCGGCGCCGAGGTGGATGCCGCTGGCACCGATGCCCTTGTCACCCGCGCCGGCGCAGGCGTTCTGGCGATTCTCCTCGGGCAGGTGCATGGTGGCGGCGAACACCGTCGTCCCGGAGTCGCGGAGGGTGAACCGGGCCGCGATGGCGCTGGTCCGCTTCCACTTGTACTCGTTGACACTGGCGGCGTCGTTGCTCGGTGGCTTGTAGAGGGTGCAGCCGGCCCCGTTCGCGTACGCGGTGCCGGGCTTGAGCCAGCCCGCGCTCCAGTACTTCGAGACGTCGCCGGCCGCCAGGCTGAGCCGCTGCGAGTTGTAGATCAGGCCGTTGGTCTGCTTCTTCTTCAGGTCACCCAGGTCCTGCTGGCTGCACTTGTGCGTGCTGCCCCACGGCTCGGGATCGTCCCACGCCACGATCGCTTTGTAGGTGCCGGCCGGCAGGCCGAACTTCGCCGAGAGCTGGTCCGCGTAGGCGGTCGCCTGCCCGGTGCCGCGAATCTGTTGCACGATCAGCAGGTCCGGCGCCTGCACTCCGGCGGTCCCGGTCTGCCCCGCGTCGTCGACCAGCATCGAGGTCAGGTGGTCCGGCCCGGAGACCCGCGTACACGTGCCGTCGGCGTTGTTGCGGATCAGGTTCTCGATGTTGTTGTTGTATACCCGCAGCGTGCGGACGGCGGCCGCGGCGGGGGTGCTCACCACCAGGGTGGACAGGAGCAAGGCGACCGCCAGCCCCACGCCGTGAACAGTCCGGAAACGCATGGCAAAAAGCTCCCTCGGTCGTCTGCTCTCTGAAAGATACTACCGACTTCGACGCTTACCGATCTATGCTGCGTTCTCCACGATTCACCGACCGGGAGGCACGATGCAGCTCACCCGAAGGCACCTGTTCGCCACCGCCGCCACCGTGGTCGCGGCCGGTGCGCTCCCCGCGACAGCGGCCCACGCGGCGCTGCCGGAGGTCGACATGGAGGCGGTCATCAAGGCCGCGCAGATCGACCCCCGCCGGCCGGACACCGCGCTGACCCCGGGCGCCAAGGACAGCGTGCTCGCGGTCGAACGGGCCTTGCAGGCGCGCGGGTTCCTGTCGTCAACCTATGTGGACGGTCACTTCGGCACGAGCACGATCGCGGCGTACGCGGCCTACCAGCGCTCGCTCGGCTACACCGGCCTGGACGCCACCGGCCTGCCCGGCCCGACCTCGCTGCGGTCGCTGGGCGACGGGCGCTACACCGTGGTGCGGGCGATCTCACCGGGCAGCATCGTGACCCTGCGCGGCGTCCAGGTCAACACCCGCACCCGGACGATGCTGTACGAGGCCGAGCGCCTGCTGGCCCGCACGCTGACGCTGACCCAGGGCTCCTACAACACCAGCACCCCGGCCTCGGCCGGCACCCACGACGGCGGCGGGGCGCTGGACATCTCGGTGACCGGCCTGTCCACGACCCTGCGCACGACGGTGGTCCGCCAGTTGCGCACGGTCGGCTTCGCCGCCTGGCTGCGCAACCCCTCGCAGGGCGACTGGCCGTACCACATCCACGCGATCGCCATCTCCGACACGGACCAGTCGACAGGCGCGCAACACCAGGCCGGCGACTACTACCTGGGCCAGAACGGCCTGGCCAACCGCGGCGCCGACGACGGCCCGTCGGTCACCAAGCGCACGTGGGAGGAATACCAGCGGCTCTAGTGCCGCAGGCCGAGGCGGGCGTGGAGGCGGGCCAGCGGGCGCGGTGACCACCAGTTCCAGTCGCCCAGCAGCGTCATCGTCGCCGGGACCAGGACGCAGCGGACCAGGGTCGCGTCTACCGCTATCGCTACCGCAAGGCCCAGGCCGATCTGTTGCACCGTGCCGATCCGGCCCGTCAGGAAGCAACTGAAGACCACCACCATGAGCAGCGCCGCGGAGGTGATGATGCGGCCCGAGCTTTGCAGGCCGCGGCGCACGGCCACGTTGTTCGGCTCGCCCTGGTCGACGTGCTCCTTGATCCGGGCGAGCAGGAACACCTCGTAGTCCATCGACAGGCCGAAGGCGAACGCGAACACCGTCACCAGCACGAACGGGCCGATGCCGCCGACCACATGGGTGTGCAGCAGGCCGGACAGGAAGCCGTGCTCGAAGACCGCGTTCAGCACGCCGAAGGTGGCGCCCAGGGAGACCACGTTCATCAGGACCGCCTTGACCGGCACGATCAGCGAGGCGGTCATCGCCCAGAGGAGCACGACCATCGCGAGCAGGGTCAGGGCGATCGCGTACGGGAGGCGGGACAGCAGCAGGTCGTTGAGGTCGCGGTGGAAGCCGGCGATGCCGGTCACCCACGACTCGACCCCGTCGGGGCGGTCGGCGCGCGCGGCGTCGACCAGGCGCAGCGCCGCCTCGCCCTCGGGGTCGCCGATGGCGTCGATGTCGACGGTCGCGATGCCCGGTGCGATCTGCTCGGCCGGGCGGACGTTGAGGATGTCCGGCGAGTCGAGGGAACGGGCCCACGTCTGGAGGGTGTCCACGTCGGTGCGGGCGACCACGGTCACCGCCGGTTGGGCCGGGCGGGAGAAGTCGGCGGCCAGCACGTCGAGCACCCGGACCGACTCCAGCGAGCGGGGCAGGCCGTCGAGGTCGTCGACCTTGACCGTCATGGTCAGCAGCGGGAGGCCGGCGGCGAGCAGCACCGCCGCGGTGGCCAGCGCGGTGACCAACGGCCGGCGCTGCACGCCGCGGGCCAGGCGGTAGAAGAAGCCCTCATCTCGTTGGACGGCGCGCTTCGCAGGCTTGATCCAGCGCTTGAACACGCCCAGCAGGGCCGCGCTGAAGGTCAGCGCGACGAGCATCGCGACCAGCGCGATCGAGACTCCGGCCGCGCCCAGCGCGGACAGGGCGGTCACGCCGAAGACCAGGAGCCCGGCGAGGGCCGCCGCGACGGTCAGCGCGGAGAAGAAGATGGTGCGGCCGGCCGTCGCCCAGGCCGCGCTGACCGCGTCCAGTGGCTCGCGGCCGGCGGCGAGCTCGTCGCGGTAGCGGGCGACCAGCAGCAGTCCATAGTCGACGGACAGGCCGAGGCCCATCAGCGTGACGACGGTGACCGCGTTCTGGTCCAGGGTGGTGATGTTGGCGAAAAAGAGCAGCACGGAGAACGAGCCGGCGATCGAGACGATCGCACCGAGCACCGGGATCACGGCGGCGAGCAGGCCGCCGAACACGAAGATGAGCACGAGCAGGGTGATCGGCAGGGACAACTGCTCGGCGAAGGCCAGGTCCTTCTGCGCCTGCGCGTTGGCCTCGCGGTTGACCAGCCGGCCGCCGCCGACCTCGACGGTCGCCTGGGGCTCGCCGGCTGCGCGCAGCGCCGGCCCGAGGGCGCGGAGCTCGGCCACCGCGGCGTCGGTGGCGGTGTCGAGGTCGTCTCCCGACAGGTCGGCCAGCCGGGCCTGCAGGAGCAGGCCGCGCCCGTCCTCGGCGCGCAATGCGGCGGCGGAGGGGCTGTCGCCGAAGGGCGTGAGCACGCCGGTGATGCCGTTCACGGCGCCGAGCCTGCCGGCGGCGTCGGTCACCGCCGTGCGTACCGCCGGCGAAGTGGGGTCAACTCCCCGGACCACCCCGACGATGGACCCGGCCGACGTCGACGCGTCGGAGATGACCTCGTTGCCGGCTACCGACTCCAGTGACGCCGGGCCACGGTCGTCGTCGAGGCCCGCGAAGACCGGCCCGGCGGCGAACCCGCCGGCCACGACGGCGACCAGCCACAGCCCGAGGACGGTCCAGCGACGCCGGAAGCACCAGCGGCCGAGCCGGCCGAGCATGGTGGTCCGCGCCGGCAACGGCGTCGTGTCGGGCCGGATGGCCGGGGTCGTCTGCGTCATACCCGAGATCCTGCTCCGGTGTCCACCCTCGACACCTCCGGGGCCGGCCCGGACCCGAACCCCGACGTAGAGATAGGGGGAATGGTCAGGTTAGCCGGATGGACAGGCCCTTGCCGCCGAACTCGGCGCAGACGAAAGCCGGCTCACGCCCGGTGCCGTGCGCGGGCTCGTGCCGGTAGCCGATCTCGGCGAACTCGGCCAGTTCCTTGCCGCCGCTGGTGACCAGCCAGCGGGCGAACGCACCACGGGCGATCTTCGCGTGCACGGTGACGAACTTCGGCTGGCCGGACTTCGGGTCGACGGTGAGGAACTTGGGCGTGACCAGCCGCTCGGGGTCGACGTACCTGGTCACGGTCTTGCTGTACTCCACGGCGGCCAGGTTGACGATCGGCCCCTTCGCCGGCAGCTCATCGGCGATCGACCGGCCCCAGAAGTCGTACATGTTGCCGCGCGGGAGCTTGTAGCCCATCTCCAGCCGGTACGGGGCGATGCCGTCGAACGGGCGCAGGATGCCGTAGAGGCCGGACAGGATCCGCAGGTGCTTGTCGGCGTAACGGCGCTGGGCGGCGGTGAAGGTGTCGACCTGGAGGCCGCTGTAGATGTCACCGACGAACGACTCGGCGGCCGGCGCCAGCTCCGCGGGGTCGGTGCTCCAGTCCGCGAACTGCTGCCGGGTCTTGTCCGCGAGGTCCGGCGAGACGGTCATGATCTTCGCCAGCTTCGCCGCCGGCAACGCCCGCAGCTCGTCGACCAGCTCGCGGGCCTTGTCGACCAGCACGGGGGTGCCAGTGGGCTGATGCCCGGTGTTCGGCCGCCGCATGGTCTTCGAGCTGTGCATCAGGATGATCACCCCGCCCATTTTGCCCGCATCGGGGTACGCGGACTCCGGCGGCCCGTGCCGACGTACTCGCAAGCCCAGACGAGCCGCCGCGCCCTATCCCACTTTGAGCGCCAGCTTCCCGACGTAGTGATCGTTCAGGGCGCGATGCGCATCCTGGACTTCCTCGAACGGGAAGGTCCGGGCGACGTGGACCTCGAAGGAGCTCGCCTCGATGATGGCGTTCAGTCGATCGGTGCCGGCACGGCTTACATCCCCGTCGTAGTAGGACACGGTCGCGCTCGGCGGCGTCACGGGCGCGGGCATGACACCGTTCGGCCAAGCGATTCGTCCCGAGCTCTTGACCGCGCGAATTGACCGCTCGGCGATCTCGCCTCCCACGGTGACCAGAGCCGCATCGAGGCCGCCGGGTGCGAACTCGAAAGCAGCGGCCAACACATCGTCCTCGCGACCGTTGACGATGTGGTCAGCGCCCAGCCACCGGGCCAGGGCGACACCGTCGTCACCGGAGGCCACGGCCAACACCCGGATGCCGCGGTGCCGCGCCAGCTGCACAGCCATGTGGCCGAGACCCCCGCTTGCCCCGAAGACCATGAGCGTTCCCCCCGCTCGCAGGCCGAGCAGATCGAGGCCGCTCAGCGCGGTCAGGGCATCCCAAGGCATCGCGCCGGCCTGTTCGGTCGGGATCCGGTCGGGCACGCGCGCCACGAACTCCGCCTCGACAACGCCGTACTCGGCGTAGAAGCCGCCGCGCTTCACCGGCATCGTCGAGGCGTAGACCCGCTCACCGACGTCGAACTGGGTGACGTCGCGTCCGACCGCGGCCACCGTGCCCGCGGCATCCCATCCGAGAACGTACGGGAAGGTCGACGCGACACCGAAAGCGCCGTCGTAGGCCCCCGCACGCTCGAGCGCGTCCCAGGACGCGACACCGGCGAACTCCACCCGGATGAGGATGTCGTCGTCGCCGACCTCCGGCAGCGAAATTCGGCGCGACGAGAGCTCGTCGACTCCGCCGAACCGGTCAAGGACGACCGCGTTCATCTTCGGCTCCACGATCGCGCCGCCCGCCGAGCGCTCAATCCTGCTGTCCACTTAGCCTCCTAGTTACTTGATGGACTCAAGGATCATTGGATCATAGATACTTGAGTCCATCAAGCAATCGTTCTAGGGTGGAAGCCATGGCACTGCCGAACGGACCCGTAACCGCCTCATCAGAGGCCGAGGCCGTCTTGTTCGACCTGGTCGACGTCTACGACCGTGCCTACGAGGCGGCCGCGGCCGAGCTGTCGCTCAGCCCGGCGCAGGCATGTTTGCTCGGGCGACTCGACGAGCGACGCGGCATGAGCGCCTTGGCCGAGGAACTCGGCTGTGACGCCTCCAACATCACCCAGATCGTCGCGCGTCTCGAAGCGCTCGGCCTCGTCACCCGCGAACCGAATCCCCGCGACCGCCGAGTACGACTCGTCACGCGTACCCCCCAAGGAGACGAGATCAACCACCGATTCGCAGCAGCCTTTACGTTCGCCCGCACGGCGGTCGAACGACTCTCACCCGACGAACAGAACCAGTTGACGGCACTGCTGCGCAAAGCACTGAGCTGACCCGCACCCACGTACCCACCCCAGCTATTCGTTTCGGGCGGTCTCCGGGCCGGTGATGCGGCGCAGCAGCGGGAGCGTGGCCGCGATGATCGCGAGGGACGCGATCAGCCCGCCGCCGACGATCGCGTAGTAGCCCCCGCCCGGCGCGTGCAGCGGGTAGTCGAGCTGTGCCCGCAGGAACAGCGTCGCCGCGAGGAAGCCGGCGCCGATCGCGACCGCGGCCACCACCAGCAGGGGCACCACCGTCTCCAGGCCGACCACCGCGCGCAGCATCCGGATCCGCACCCCGGTCAGCCGCAGCACGCTGAACGGCCGTTTGCGGTCGGTCAGGCCGGCGATCACGCTGACCGCGAGGCTGCATCCGGCGATCGGCAGGCTGGCCAGGATGACCACGTCGGCCAGGTGCTGGAACTGCACGAGGGTCTGCGCCGAGTCGGCCTGGAACTCCGCCTCGGTGGCCGGGAACATGCCCCACGGGTTCATCGTGGCCAGCACCGTGCGTGCGCTCTCCTTCGCCGCGTCGGACCCGTCGGTCTGCACCACGACCGAGAGCATCCGCCGCGAGTCAAGGTCGGTGATCGCCGACTGCGGCCAGATCCGCTCGTCCGGCGCGACACCCGGTTCGCGGGGGCCGATCAGGTCGTTCCACACCGCGACGGCCTGCGCCCCGGGCGGGCACGCACCGTATTCCGGCACCTTGGCGAGGTCGGCGCAGGCGATCACACCGGGTCCCTCCGGGATCGCGGAGTCGCGGGCCCGTTGCAGGTCGCCCTCCTTGACGGCGAGCACCGCGCGTACGCCCGGGATGGCCGAAAGCTCCGCGGGAATGTCCGAGACGGACGGCGTCGGGGTGCCCGGCACCAGGTCCTCCGGCCAGAAGTTCGCCGTCAGCGAGGTGGCCTCGACCGAGCCGGCGGTCGGTTGGGCACGCTCGGCGACGTACGACGTGATCGCGCCGCTCGCCGCGGTCATCACGAACAGCGCGACCACCAGGCCGCTGACCGCGCGGAACGCCGCCATCGGGTCGTCGGCCAGCCGGCGCCCGGCGATCAGCGCCGCCGGTCGCTGCGCGCGGCCGGCCACCAGCCGCGCCGCCCGCATGGTCAGCCACGGCCCGGCCAGCACCAGGCCGGCCACCATCAGGACCACTCCGGCCAGGTACGCGTAGGTCTGTCCGTTGGTGGTCTCCGGCTTGCGCCCGACGAACCAGGCCAGTTCGGCGATGCCGGCGACCAGCGGGATCAGCCGCCACGCGCGGGGTGGCTTCGGTGTCACCCGGCGGGTGACGCCGAGCGGGGAGATGCGGACCCGGCGCAGCGCGAGCCGGGCCGCGACCGCGGCGCCGATCGGGATGCCGACCGCCACCGAGAGCACGTTGACCCAGGTGAGAGTCAGGTCGCTCGGAAAGAACGTGGCGCCGGTGAAGGGGATCGCGGCGAGCCCGGGCCGGACGGCGAGGAAGACACCGAACCCGAGCAGGGCACCCGCGGCCGCGGCGACGGTGGACTCGACGGTGGCCAGCAGCGACACCTGCCTGGGCGTGGCGCCGATGAGGCGCATCGCGGCGAACCGCTGCTCGCGGCGCGCGGCGGAGAGCCGGGTGGCGGTGCCGATGAAGATGAGCACGGGAAAGATCAGCCCGGCCGCGATGACCGATAGCGAGATCGTGAACATCGTGTCGTTGAGGCCGACGATGCAGCGTCGGCAGGTGGCCTCGCCGCCCAGGATCGCACTGACCTGCGCGGCCTGTGGTTGGGCGGCCAGGACCTGCGGTGTCTGCCCGACGATGACCAGCAGGGTGTCGGGGGACGGCAGGGCCGCGTCGCCGATCACGCCGACCTCCCGGCCCGGGAACCGGTCGCCGAGCTGCGGGGCGGGAACCGTACGGAGCAGGTCGTGCAGGGCCGGGGAGGCGTAGAACTCTCCTGGGCCGGGCAGCGCGGGGATGCCGGGCGGCACGGGCGCGGCCGGGCCGGTCGCGGCCACGTCGAGCCGAAGCAGCTCTTCGCCGCGGAAGTAGTTCTCCCGGCCGAGCCACCAGACCGGGTCCACGCCGGGCCGCGAAGCGGTGCTCGCCTCGGCGACGCCGGTGTTGAGCCAGGTGTAGCGCAGGTTCTGGGTCTTGGTGGCGTTGATGCCGGCGAGCGTGGCGAGCAGCAGGCCCGTGCCGAGGGCGACCGCCAGGGCGACGACGACGAGCCGGGTCGCCGCCTCGCGGCCGCCGGCGACGGCGAGGCGCAGGCCGAGAGCGATCACGACAGCACCGGTTCCGCGTCGAGGCTGGTCACCTTGCCATCGCGGACGATGACCTCGCGGTCGGCGTACGCGGCGACCCGGGCTTCGTGGGTGACCACGACGACCGTGGTGCCCTGCTCGCGGGCCGAGCCGACCATCAGGTCCATGACGTGCTCGCCGGTCAGTGAGTCGAGTGAGCCGGTGGGCTCGTCGGCGAACAGCACCTGGGGCCGGGCGACCAGCCCGCGGGCGAGCGCGACCCGCTGCGCCTGGCCGCCGGAGAGCTCACCGGAGCGGCGCTGCTGGAGGCCGTCGAGGTCGAGCCGGCCGAACCAGGTGCTCGCCTCGGCGACCGCCGCGCGCCGTCGGGTGCCGGCCAGCAGCAGCGGCAACGCGACGTTCTCGACGGCGGTCAGCTCCGGGACGAGCTGGCCGAACTGGAAGACGAAGCCGAACCGGTCGCGGCGCAGTGCGCTGCGGGCGCCTTCGTTCAGGGTGTCGACGCGCTGGCCGGCGAAGTGGATCTCGCCGGAGTCCGGCACCAGGATGCCGGCCAGGCAGTGCAGCAGGGTCGACTTGCCCGAGCCGCTCGGGCCCATGATGGCGAGGATCTCGCCCTCGGCGACCCGCAGGTTGGCGCCACGCAGGGCCGGGGTCTCGCCGAACGAGAGGGTCACGTCGCGTGCCTCGATCATCGGGCCACCGCCTTGGTGAGGGCGTCGAGCCGGGCGACCGTGGTGTCGATCCAGCGCAGGTCGGCCTCCAGGTGGAACAGGCCGTGGTCGGCGAGCAGCGCGTCGATCAGGTTGCCGCCGCGCTTGACCTCGGTCAGCTCACGCATGCGGGCCAGGTGGGCGTGGCGCTGGGTGTCGAGGTATTCCTCCGCCGGACGGCCCAGCATGATCGCCAGCACGACCTTGGCGAACAGCACCGTCTGCAGGTGCGGCTCGGGCTCGATCGGCTCGACCAGCCAGGAGTCCACCTCGGACGCACCTGTCTCGGTGATGATGTAGCGCTTGCGCTCCGGCCCGTCGCCGGGCTCGGTCGCGATCACCACCTTGCCGTCGCGGGCCAGCCTGGCCAGGGTCGCGTAGACCTGCCCGAACGGCAGGGGCTTGCCCCGGCCGAAGAACGTGTCGTAATCGCGCTTGAGGTCGTAGCCGTGGCTGGGCTCGCGTTCGAGCAGGCCGAGCAGGGTCAGGGGAACGCTCATGCCGAAGACCGTACACCACATGTATACGCTGAGGGTATACACCCGGTGAGCCGTCCTTTTCGGATTGATTCAGGGCTTTGTGCGGTCGGGACCAACTGTCGGATTGCCGCCCTCTCCGGACGCACCGGCATGTGGGGATAAATGAGGGGGTGTGGCCATGCCGCTCATCGTGATCCGTTTGCACCCGACTCAGGCGATCGTGGGCGACGACTTCACGCCCTACCTGACCGGCCTCACGATCGAGGCGTTCGACCTCACGGTCGCCAGCCCGCTCACCGGCGTCTCGCTCGGCGTGGCGACCTACCGCGCGCCCACTCCCACGCCCAACGACCCGTTCCGGCCCAACCAGGCGTCGGACATCGTCCAGCACTGGGCGCAGGGCGAGCCGGGCTTCCCCGGCCAGCCGGACGAGTGGAAGGCGGTCGCGACCGCCGTGCTGCTCCTCCCGGCCGCCGCCGGGCCCGAGCACACGTCACGGGACCTGCGGCTGGTGATCAGGCGCGGCACCAACGACCTGGTCCACCGCCAGCTCTACTTCAACGTGCCGGTCGACCCGAGGGCGACGCGGCCGGCCCGCCGCGACTTCCCCGACATCGACGTCACGAGCCTCTACCTGGCGCTCCCGCCGCCGGGGGCCGGCGCCGACAGCGACGACTACGTGGAGTTGCCGCGCGACGGGTCTCCGCCGAGCTACACCGACATCCGCAACGCGATGGAGGCCGTGCTGGCCGGCGACCCAGGCCCCGGCAACCCACCCGCGCTGGCCGATCTCACGCCGGTCCAGGCGCGGCACATCGCGTACGAGATCATCTGGAACCAGGCGTTCCGGCCGCTGCCCGGGCCCGACGACGCCCGGGACCTCGACGCGTACTACACGCTGCCGGACAGCGGCGGTGACACCGGCGACGAGATCGACCGCGCGACGTTCGAGGGTGAGCTCGAGTCGTACTACGCGCGGGCGAACGCCGACGCGGAACGACTCGCGCCCTACGTGTACGCGGTGTCCGCGGCGGTCCGGGCCGAGGCGTTGAGCACCGGCGCGGCCGAGGCCGGGTTCCTGATGCCGGTGTCGCTCAGCGCGGCGCCCACCGGATCGCGGTTCAAGTCGGTCCGCGTGGTGCTGGCCTCGGCGATCCCGCCCGTGGCGGCCCTGCAGACGCCGTTCACGGTACCGGCGCCGTACTTCTACGCGCTCGGCGCGATGCTGCCGACCAACATCACCGCCGAGAACCGCTACCGCCTGCACACCCTCGAGGAGGAGGGGACGCTGCGGGTCGCGCTCCAGGCCGCTGTGGACGCCGGCGTGATCGCGGCGCCGGCCGCCGTGAACGTGGCCCAGGCGGCGCGGCGACTGCGGGCGCTGGGTGCCACGGAGGGCGCGGCGCCGCGCTTCGCCACCAACGGCGGCGGCGCGGTCCAGGCTTCCGTGCGGGCGCTGGTCCAGGCGTGGTTGGGATTCACCGACACCGACGTCCTCGGGTTCTGGGCCGCGCTCGGCGATCCGCAGCAGCTTTCCGGGCACCTGGAACTGGTGCTGCGGGCGCTCACCCTCGAGCACCAGCCGCTGATCGACCAGATCAAGCTCGACTTCGCCGCGACCCGGGTCGCCGCCGTCGACAACCGCACCGAGGCCGAATGGACGGCACTGTTCACGGACGCGTCCCTGCTGCCGCCGTTCACCGCACCCGGTGACTTCGACGAGCGCACGGCGACCTTCGTCCGCCACGCGCAGCGCTTCTTCGCCGTCACCCAGGCGGTGCAGACCACGCTGCCCTCGACCCTCGATGCCCCGCCGGTCATCCCGCGCGACCCCGACGACCTGATCAGCGTCTTCGCGGCGACCGCGCCGGGCGGTGTCACCTTCGGGCAGGCCCGCTGGTCGGACGCCGAGGCGACCGCCTTCCGGGCGCACATCGCCACCATGGTGGCGGACGAGCCGGCGCGGGCCTGGCTCTGGCAGGCGGTCAGTGCGATCAACGAGCTCGCGTACGGCACCGACAGAACCTTCGCACTCATGGAGGCTCTGTACGCCCGGGGCTTCACGAGCCTGGACCAGATCGCCGCGCTGCCACGGGAGTCGTTCCGGGCCGCGCTGACCGGGACCGTCGCGTGGGCGGACGCGGACGACCTGCACGACCGCGCCGGCGGGCAGCCCGGCGCGGCACCGGCACCGGGCGCCGGTCCGTTCCGGCCCGTCAACGACGGCCGCCTGGTGAACTGCGTCCCGCCGCCGCACCGGTCCCCGCTCGGCCCGGTCGCCTACCTGTACGACCTGCTCCAGCTCACCGAGGCGTCGACCTGCGAAGGCACGCCGGAGGACGCCGACGCGATCAGCCTGCGCAACGCCGTCTCCGCGCGCCGGGGTGACATCGGTGACCTGGCCGCGAGCCGGGCCAACGCGCAGACGCCGATCCCGGTGGTCGACCTCGTCAACGAGTGCCTGGAGTCCGTCGTCGCCGGTGGCGTCGGTGCGGTCTACGACACGAACGCGACGACGCTCGGCGGGCACTCGCTGGCCGACCACGACCCAGCGGTGCTGTTCGCCGCGCTGCCCGAGCACTCGACGCCGGCCACCCCGGTCGCGAACCCGGCTGCGTACGAGCGGCTGCGGACGTCGTTCGCCGCGCCGTCGCTGCCGTACGCGCAGAGCCTCGACATCGTCCGCACCTACCTGGGTCACCTGCGGACCAGCCGGTTCGCCGCCATGCGGCGGTTCCGGGCCACGATCACCGAGCTCGCGATCGACCCCGACAACCAGCCGGGCGACTTCCAGGCGCACCTGTGGCGGTATCCGGTCACCCGTGACCTCGCCGCGGAGTACCTGGGCCTGTCGCCGGAGGAGCTGCGGGTCCTGCTCACCGACGACATCCCCGACGAGCCGCGAAAGGCCGGGCCGGCCCTGTACGAGCTCTACGGCTTCCCGTCCGCCGTCGTCGACGAGGAGCTCTGGACCACCCTCGTCGTCGGGCTGCCGGAGTTCCTCGCCCGGACGGGCCTGAGCTGGTGCGAGTTCCGTGAGCTGTGGCAGTCCGGGTTCGTGCGGTTCTCCCGCGCGGAGCTCGAAGGCGACGAGGAGGCCTTCCCCGACTGCGAGCCGTGCGACCTCGGCGCGCACCGGATCACGTTCCTGGAGCCCGAGTCCACGGTGGACGCACTGCGCCGGCTCGCGGTCTTCGTCCGGCTCTGGCGGAAGCTGCGCTACTCCTTCGGGCAACTGCGGGACCTCACGGTCGCGCTGGGGCTGTTCCGGCCGGACGGGTCGGTCGACCGCGACTTCGTGCGCCAGCTCGCGGCGTTCCAGTTGCTGCGCGACGAGTTTGGTCTGACGCTGACCGACCCGCCGGACCTGGACCGGTTCGTCGGCCGCATCGCCGCATACGCCCGGGACCGGCACTCCTGCGAGCCGCGCGCGCCGCGGTTCGTCAAGCTGCTGGCGGACAACCTGGATCCGCTGTCCGCCCTGGCGGGCTTCGACCCCGCGCCCGGCAGTGCCGACCGGTGGGACGCCCGGCCCAGCCACGTCCTGCGCTTCGCCGAGGTGCTGGCCAAGATCTACGCGTCGGACTTCGGCGTCGGCGAGCTGCTGTTCCTCTTCACCGCCGACCCGCACCTGGACGGCGACGACCCGTTCCCGCTCCAGCCCGCCAACGAGGCCCTGGACGATCCGTTCGCCCTGCCGGACGACCGGCTCGACCATTCACTGTGGACGCTGCGCGAGCGGCTGCTGGCCGCAGCCCCCGCCGAGGCCGACGGATGGACCTGGGACCGGGTCGGCCACGTGCTGCGCGAGCGGTTCGGCTTCGACCGCCCCGACGAGCTGCTCGCGTTCGGCGCCCACTTCTTCCCCCGTGCGGTGGGACTGCCAGGACGTTCGTACCGGGTGCCGCTCGCGCCGACCTCGGCGCCGATGTGGAACACGCCGCCCGGGCCGTTCCGCTACGACGGCGCCGCGCAGGAGCTGGTCGCCGAGTTGCCGCTGTCCGACGCGGCCGTGATCGGCAAGCTCCGCCGCATCCGCCAGCTCACGGCGGCCGAGCAACAGGCCGTGCGGGAGCTCTACGTCTCGCCCCGGGCCGACCTCGCGCCGTTCGCGTTCCTGTTCGAGGACTTCGGCGAGGCTCAGACGCGGCTGGTCGAAGAGCCCGACGAGAGCGCGCGCTGGAGCTGGTTCCAGGGCCAGTTCGCGCTCTTCCACCAGCGGTGCGAGTTGATCGCCGAACACCTGGCCGCCCACGTCGCCGCGTGGACCGGGCAGCCCGGCGGCGACGGTCCGGAGGTGGCCTGGACGCTGCTGCGCCACCTGTACGCCGACGAGAACGCCGCCACCGCCGCCTGGGAACGGGACGGCGGCCAACCGCCCGCCGTCACCTGGCCCGACCGGCCGGGCGCCGGCGCGTTCGCGGCCCTGCTCGGGCTCGTCGGCACCGGACTGCTCGCCGAGTACACACCGGACGGTGGCGCGCTGGCCTGGCGCGACGTCTGCGGCCCGGCGCGCGACGACAACAACAGCCCGGTGCCTACGGTCATACCCGCGCCGGACCTCGCGCCGACCGCAGCCGAGCGCGTCGCGGTGGACTTCCGCAACGGGTACGCCGTCGCCAACACCGACGGCGCTCCGCTCGGCGGCGCCGAGGGCTACGCGGTGCGCTGGACCGGCGTCCTGCTGGTCGAGGCCGACGGTCCCTACACGTTCGAGGCCGGGTCCGCCGCCGCGGGCAGCCGCTGGCTGGTCACGCTCCAACGCGGCCAACGCCGCTGGAGCGTGCTGAGCCATGACTGGCCCGACGAGCCGGGTTCCGCCGGTCGGTCGGCGCCCCTACATCTCACCCGGGGTGCCTACCGCCTGCGGATCGATCTGGTGCGTCCCCGCCCGGCCTACCGCGCGACCGACGAGCCGCGTCCCGCTGCCGGTGGCTTCACCCTGGAATATGCCGGCCCCGACACCGGCGACGAGCTGGTCGTCGTTCCGCGGTCCCGGCTGTTCCTGGAGCGCAAGGACGGCACCCTCGCCGATGGCATCGACGGCCCCGCCGCTGGTTTCCTGCGGGCCCGCTACGTCAGCAGCGTCCGCGACATCCGTCGCACGTACCAGCGCGCTTTCGGTGCCTTGCTGTTCGCCCACCGCTTCGGGCTCTCGGCACGCCCACTGGCCGACGACGGCCAGTCCGAGCTCGGCTACCTGCTCGCGCACCCCGACCTGTTCGCGGGCGCGTCCTACTACCGGGCCGGAGCGGCGGTGGCGACCCACCGCGCGTACTTCGACCCGAACCTGCTCCCGCTGCTGGACACCTACGGCGCGGCGGACGAGCGGTCGGCGCCGTCGGCGCGCCGCAGGCAGGCGCTCTTCGACTGGTGGGAAAGGACGTTCGACGCGACGGCCCTGCGTCGGGCGACCGCGAACGCGCTCGAGCCGCCGGTCTGGCTGCTGTTCCACGAGGCGGCCGAGAACCATCCGGACCTCGCCGGCCAGCTCCAGCGGCACATGCGGGTCGACGCTCGGCACGTCGACCGGGTGCTGACGTACGTCGGCCACGCCGTCACCACCGCCGACCTGGCCGACGAACGCTGGGCGACCCGGGTGTTCCACGCCGACGCCTGGCTCGACCGCCTCGGACGCGACTTCGCCGGCGGCGACATCCGCGCGGCACGGCCCGACCTATGGGCCGCGGATGACCCCGGCACCGCGAACCTCACCGCGTTCGTCCGCGACGGTTGCCTCGAGAGTGGACCGCCGCGCCGCTACGGCGACGTCCAGGCGCTCAACGACGGTCTGCGGCTGCGGGGCCGCGCCGCGCTGCTCGCCCAGCTCGGCCTCGACCCGCCCGCCGCCGCCGAGCTGCTGCTGCTCGACGTGGAGGCCGGCCCGCGCGAGCGCACGACCCGCATCGACGATGCCATCGGCGCGGTCCAGGCGTTCGTACGCCGGGCGCGCATCGGTCTGGAACCGGGCTTCACGGTCTCCCCCGCGTTCGCGCGGCTGTGGGACCGCGGCTACCACAGCTTCCGGGCCTGGGAGGCGTGCGCCCGGCGGCGGCTGTACCCCGAGAACTGGGTCGACTGGACCGAGATCGAGCAGGCCCGGCGCGGCGAGGGGTTCCGGTTCCTCGAGCACGAGCTGCGCCGGCGCGCCCTCACCCGTCCCCGCCCCGGCGGGCTGGTGCACTGGACGGAGACCGGCGCGCCCGGGCCGACCGCCCTGCAGGTGCGTGAACCGTCCCACCTGCGCCGGGTCGACCCCCGTCAGCACGGGTTGGACCTGCGTGGCACTCCCGATCGGCAGGCCCGCCCCGCGTGGCTGGCGGCGGCCGGCTTGCCGGCAGGCGGCGGTGGCGACGACATCGACCGAGCGGTCGCTGATCGGCCCCTGCCGTGGTGGGTCCGGGCGGCGATCCGGGTCGGTGTGCGGTTCGTCCGGGTCGCGGCCGCCGGCGACCCGCCCGCCGCGGCACCGCACCCGCCACGCGGCACGGCGCCGTGTTGCACCGACTGTGCCGAGCCACCCCGGGCAACGGTCGACGAGTACTACTTCTGGCTGCTCGACGCCCGGTTCTACCGGGCCGTCCGGCGCCGCGAGGGGGCCGACGAGGCGGGCGAGTTCCAGGTCGCCGACGACGGCAACGGCACCATGCGCGACCCGGCCAACCCCGAGGCCTCGTTGCCGTGGAGCTGGCACGACCCGAACCTGCTGCCCCGCCTGCTGCGCTGGGAGGCGGAGCCCGCGGTGCGGCTGGCCTGGTGCCGCGTCCACGACGGCGAGTTCACCCAGCTCCGGCGGTCGGCGGAGGAGTTGCGGGTGTCGGCGCCGGACCCCGAGCTGGTCTTCACCGGCCGCGAGGACGACTCGCTGCGCTTCACGGTGCAGGGTGGCATCGCGCCGCGCGGATACGCGGCGGCACCCCCACCGGGCTTCCGCTACGACCTCGCGACCGACACCGCGACGCCGGTGCCCGAGGTGCTGGAGCCGCCGGCGCCGGCACCGGGACGCCATCCGGGCGACCTGGACGCCTTCCCGTTCTTCGCCTTCCATGACCCCGGGGCACCGATCCTGCCGCTGTCGCCGCACGCGCCGGCGGTCACGGTCGCCGCGAGCCTGCGCGCGCACTGCCGGTACGAGGCGGCCCTGCGGTGGTACGAGCTCGTCTCGGCGCCCCTGCGGTCCGACAACGCCTGGCCCCGCCGGGCCCGCGACGCGGACGTGGCCCGCACGTGGTCGATCCTGTTGAGCTATCTGGAGACGCTCGACGAGTGGGGCGGCGCGGTGCTGCGCGCGGACACGGACGAGTCGGCCCAGCAGGCGCGCGTCCTCTTCGAGGCCGTCTCCCGCGTGCTCGGCCCGGCGCCCCGCACCGTGCCGGCCGCCGACGAGCCCGCAGCGCCCGGACCCGTCGTGACGTTCGTCCCCGCCGCCGGACCGCTGAACCCCAGACTGCTGGCCCTGTACGAACGCAACGCGGACCGCCTCCGCCTGGTCCACGCCGGCCTCGACGCGCGCAGGCTGCGCCCAGGCCCGCGGCCGGCATCCGGGCCCGACGCGCCACGCTGCCCCGACGACGAGTGGTGCGCGCCGGACAGCGGCTACCGCTTCACCTTCCTGATCCAGCGGGCGCAGGAGCTGGCCGGCGACCTGCGCTCGCTCGGCGCCGCCCTGCTCGCGGCCTACGAGAAGGGCGACGCGGAATACCTCACCTCGCTGCGCGCCACGCACGAGCGCCAGGTGGCCGACCTGAACCGCCGGGTCCGGCAGAGCCAGTGGCGCGACGCCGACTGGCAACTGCAGGCCCTGCGCAAGAGCAAGGAGATCGCCCAGACCCGCCTGCGCCACCTCACGCTGCTCATCCAGGACGGGACGATCAACCGCGAGGAGGAGTACCTCGCGCTCGCGGTCGCGGCACTCGCGTTGCGGGCCACCGGAAACATCGCCGAGGGCATCGCGCAGGGCATCGGCGTCATCCCCGACATCTACACCGGCGGCGCCGGCTGGGCGGGCTCACCGGTGTTCGTCACGCAGATGCCCATCGGCACCAAGCTCGCCGGGGTCTTCTCGACAGTCGCGCGGATCGCGAACTCGCTGTCCGAGCTGTCCAACCAGACCGGCGGGCTCCGGCTCACCCAGGGCGGCTGGGAACGGCGCGAGGACGAGTGGCGGCACCAGGTCGAGCTGCTCGACCTGGAGATCCCGCAGATCGAACGCCAGCTCCTGGCGGCCGAACGGCGGCGCGACGTGGCCCTGCACGAGCTCAACAACAGCGCGCGGCACGCCGCCGACTCCGCCGAGGTGCACGACTTCCTCCGCGACCGGTTCACCGCGCACCAGCGCTACCTCTTCCTGCAACAGGACACCGCGGCGCTGCACCAGCAGACGTACGAGCTCGCGCTGCACGCCGCCCGCCAGGCCGAGCGCGCGCTGTCGTACGAGCAGGGCCACACCGGGCGCACGTTCGTGTCCGGCGAGCTCTGGGACGACCTCCAGGAAGGCCTGCAGGCGGGCGAGCGGCTGGCCCACGCGCTGCGCAGGATGGAGCACGCCTACCTGGACGGCAACGTCCGCGAGTACGAGCTCACCAAGCACGTCTCGCTGCGGCTGCACTTCCCGCTGGAGCTGCTCACCCTGCGCTCCACCGGCCGGTGCGAGCTCGAGCTGCCGGAGTGGCTGTTCGACCAGGACTACCCGGGTCACTACCTGCGCCGGGTCAAGAGCGTGAGCGTGACGGTCGCGGCCTCGGTCGGCCAGTACGCCGGTGTGCACTGCCGGCTCACGCTGCTGTCCGGCACGACCCGCGTCGACCCGCGGCTGCGGGGTCCCGTGGCCGGTTGCTGCGGCGACGCGGACGCCTGCCGGTGCGGCTCCGGGTATCCGGCGCTGCCGGACGACCCACGGGTCGTGCGCACGTACGCGGCCACCGAGGCGATCGCGACCTCGTCCGGCCTGAACGACGCGGGCCTGTTCGAGCTGAACTTCCGCGACGAACGGTATCTGCCGTTCGAGTTCGCCGGTGCGGTGAGCCGGTGGCGGATCGAGCTGCCACCGGAGAACAACACGCTCGACGTCGACGAGCTCAGCGACGTCGTCCTGCACCTGAACTACACGGCCCGCGAGGGCGGCGACGCGCTGCGGGCGGCGGCCATGGAGCACGGCCGCGACCGGCTGCCGGGTGACGGGCTGCGGCTCTTCGACGTCCGTCGCGAGCTCGACGAGGCCTGGTGGGAACTGCGGCGGACGGCGGACGCCGGTGGGCGGTTGCCGGTGCGGCTCGGCACGGGGATGTTCCCGTTCGTCCCCGGCCGCACGGTGCGCTGGGTCGACGCCCTCCAGCTCGTCTTCGAGGCGCCACCCGCCGCCTTCCACCTCGTTCGGTTCACGCCGCACGGCGAGGGTGCCGAGCCGATCGCCGTGCCGTGCGTGACGAGCCGCGCGCATCCGGGTCTGTTCTGGGGCGTCGTCGACCTCGACGGGACCCGGCTCGGACCGGTCGGCCGGCAGACTGCCACCGACCTCGGCACGTTCCAGTTCCCCCACGACACAGGGACGATCCGCAACGCGTACGTGGTCGCGGGCTACCGCACGGTCGCGTCACGATGACCGCCGAACCCGTGGCGGAGGCGGCACCACCGCGGGTCGCGCCCATCGCGCTGCCCAAGGCCGGTGGTGCGGTCCGGGCCATCGGGGAGAAGTTCTCGTTCAACGCGATCACGGGCACCGGCAACCTCGCCGTCGGACTTCCGCTGAGCCCGGGCCGGGACGGGTTCACCCCACAGCTCGGCCTGACGTACGACTCGGGTGCCGGGAACGGGATCTTCGGGATGGGCTGGACCGTCGACCTGCCGGCCATCACCCGCCGCACGGACCAGGGGCTGCCGCGGTACCACGACGAGGAGGAGTCGGACGTCTTCGTCCTGTTCGGCGCCGAGGACCTGGTCCCGGAGCTTGACGGGCGGCTGCACCGCGTGCGCACCCGGAGGCGCGTGCACGGCGTCGACTACGAGGTGCTGGCGTACCGGCCACGGGTCGAGGGGCTCTACGCCCGGATCGAGCGGTGGGTCGCGCGGGAGTCGGGCGTCAGCCACTGGCGGACGATCTCCCGGGACAACATCACGACGCTGTACGGCGCCGACCCCGGCAGCGTCATCGCCGGCGACGACCCCCGACACGTCTTCTCGTACCTGGCATGCCGCCGGTTCGACAACCGTGGCAACGTCGCCGTCTTCGACTACCTGGCCGAGGACGCGACGGGTGTCGACCTGTCCGTGCCGCACGAGGCGAACCGGGCGGCCCGGGACCGGCTGCGGCAGCGCTACCTGCGTGCCGTGCGCTACGGCAACGTCGCACCCTGGTTCCCGGACTGGACTGCCGCCCGGGAACCGCCGTTGGCGGGCAACGATGGCTGGCACTTCGAGCTCGTCCTCGACTACGAGCTCCGGCCGGACCCGTTCTCGTCCTACCGCGCGGGCTTCGAGGTACGCACGTACCGGCGCTGCGGCCAGGTCCGGATGGTGCACCACTTCGCCGCCGAGCCCGACGTCGGGCGCGACTGCCTCGTGCGGGCGCTCGACCTGCGCTACGACGATCAGCCGCGCGGCCCCGCGTACTCCATGCTGTCGTCGGTCACCGAGGTCGCCTTTCGCCGGGCTGGCAGCGGATACCGGAGCCAGGCGATGCCGCCGGTCGAGTTCGAGTACAGCCAGGCGCGCGTCGACCCGACCGTCCGGCCGGTACGCACCGAGGGACCCGGACCCGGAGCCAACGGCTACACCTTCGTCGACCTCGACTCGGAGGGGCTGCCGGGCATCCTGGCCCGCGGCCCGTCGGCCTGGCGGTACGCCCGCAACCTCAGCCCGCTGGACCCGGACGGCGCCGGCTTCGCAGCGGCGAACGAGGTGGGCGCCCTGCCCGTCACGGCCGCCAGCCGGCGTTCGCAGCTCTTGGACGTGTCCGGCGGCGGGCGGCTCGACCTCGTCACGCTCGAGCCCGGCATGCCCGGCTTCTTCGCCCGGGAAGGCGGCGGCTGGGCGCCGTTCGTCGCGTTCCCCTCGCTACCCAATGTGGACTGGGACAGCCCGCACCTGCGGTTCGCGGACCTGACCGGCGACGGCCGGCCCGACGTGCTGATCGGCGAGGACGACGTCTGGACCATCCACCCGTCGCTGGGTGAGCGGGGCTTCGGGCCCGCCGAGCACACGCCGGCGGCCTGGGACGACGAGACCGGGCCGCGGGCCGTGCTCGTCGACAGCGCGAGCGAGACGCTGCAGCTCGCGGACCTCTCCGGCGATGGGTTCGGTGACCTCGTCCGCATCCGCAACGGCGAGGTCAGCTACTTCCCAAACCTGGGGTACGGGCGTTTCGGCCGCAAGGTGACCATGGACAACGCACCCTGGTTCGCCGAGCCCGGCCGGTTCGACCCACGCCGCGTGCGCCTGGCCGACGTCGACGGGTCGGGCACGACCGACGTGCTGTACATCAGCGACGACGGCGTCGACCTGTGGTTCAACCGCTCGGGCAACGGCTGGTCGGAGCCGGAGCGGCTGGACGTCCACGTGCCCGCCGACGCGGTCGCCTCGGTGCAGACCGTCGACCTGCTCGGCAACGGCACGGCCTGCCTGGTCTGGACGGCGCCCGGCCCCGCCACCTCACCCGCGCCGCTGCGCTATGTCGACCTGATGGGTGGGATCAACCCCCACCTGCTGATGCGGACCCGCAACAACCTCGGCATCGAGTCCCGGATCGCGTACGCGCCGTCGACCCGCTTCTACCTGGCGGACCGCCTCGCGGGCCGGCCGTGGCGGACCCGGCTGCCGTTCCCGGTCCAGGTGGTCGCGCGGGTCACCGTCTACGACTGGATCGCCCGCAACCGCTACGTCCGCCGCTTCGCGTACCACGACGGGCACTACGACCAGGCGGCCCGCGAGTTCCGGGGCTTCGCGGAGGTCGAGGAGTGGGACACCGAGGAGCGCCGGACCGACGACCCGCTGCTGTCCGGCGAGAACTGGAGCCCGGCGTCGTGGGCGCCGCCCGTGCACACCAGGACCTGGTTCCACACGGGCAGCGACGAGGCCTCCGTCGTCGACCCACGGACCTCGTTCGCCGAGGCCGCCGAGGCGCGCCGAGCGCTCAAGGGCCGGATGCTTCGGCAGGAGACCTACTCCGCCGACGGCGGCGTCCTCCCGTATCTGGTCGAGGAGCACACCCACGCCGTCCGGCTGGTCCAGCCTCGGGGAGCCAACCGCTACGCGGTGTTCTCGACCCACAAGCGCGAGACGCTCTCGGTCCATCGCGAGCGCTCCGCCGACGATCCCCGGGTCACCCACGAGGTGACGCTCGCGACCGACGAGTTCGAGAACCCGCTGCGCACCGTCGCCATCGCCTACCCCCGCCGGGCCGGCGTGGACCCGGAGCCCGGCCTGCCCGACCGGTTCCGCGAGATGCTGGCCTACGACCAGCAGCGGTTGCACATGCTGGCGGCCGAGCACCGCTACACCGACGCCCCGGGCGGTCCGGACGCGCACAAGACGCCGCTGCCGTGCGAGACGGTCCGCGGCGCGATCGACGGGGTGCGCCCGCGCGGCGACGTGTTCACCTTCGAGGAGGTCGCCACCGCGTGGGCGGCGGCCTGGAGCGCCGACCGCGACGCGCCGTACGAGGAGCTCTCCGCGGCCGACATCGACGGCACCGGCCCGCCGGCGTCGTCGGTCACCCGGCGGGTCGTCGAGCACGTGCGGACGGTGTACCGGCGTGACGACCTCACCGGTCTGCTGCCGCTCGGGCGGCTGGAGCCGCTCGCACTGCCCGGCGAGCTCTACCGGCTCACGCTGACACCGACCCTGCTCGACCAGGTCTTCGGCGACCGGGTCGAAGACGGCGACCTCCGCGAGGCGGGCTACGTGCGGCTCGACGGCGCCGACGGCTGGTGGATCCCGACCACCCGGGTCCACTACTCCCCCGGTGACGACGACCCGCCGGAGGCCGAGCTGGCCAGCGCACAGGCGCATTTCTTCCGGGTGCGGCGGACCGTCGACGCGTACGGCTCGGTCCGACGCGACGACCACGACGACTACGACCTGCTGGTGGTGCGGGCCATCGACGGCGTCGGAAACACGCACTCCGCCGTCAACGACTACCGCGTCCTGCGCCCGGCGGAGGTCACGGACCCCAACGGCAACCGCGTGGAGGTCGCCTTCGACACCCTCGGCCTGGTGGCCGGCACCGCCGTTCGCGGCAAGGTCTCCGAGTCGCTCGGCGACACCCTCGCCGGCTTCGAGCCGGACCTCGACGAGGAGACGGTCGCGGCCCACCTCGCGGACCCGCTGGCGGATCCGGCGGCCGTCCTGCGGGGCGCGTCGACCCGGGTGGTCCGCGACCGCGACGCCTACTGGCGCACCCGGGACTCGTCTCGTCCGGACGCGCCGGTCGAGTACACCTTGGAACGCGAGTCGCACGTCTCGGACGGCGATGCCGTCCGGTGCCGGCACACGTTCGCGTACGCGGACGGCTTCGGGAACCTGGTCCAGAAGAAGACCCTGGCCGAGGCCGGTCCGCACGACGGTCCACGATGGATCGGCACCGGTTGGGTGATCCTGGACAACAAGGGCCGGCGGGTCCGCGAGTACGAGCCGTTCTTCACGGCCACGCACCGCTTCGAGTTCGACGAGCGCGCCGGGGTCAGCACCGTGCACTGCTACGACGCGCTGGACCGTGTCGTCGCCACGGTGCACCCCGACGGCACCTGGCAGAAGACCGTCTTCCGGCCGTGGCACCGCGAGACGTGGGACGCCAACGACACGGTGCTCGTCGCCGACCCACGCACCGATCCCGACGTGGGCGAGCACTTCCGGCGTCTGCTCGGCGACTCGCCGTACGTGTCCTGGTACGACCGCCGGATCGACGGGACGCTCGGTGCGCCGGCCCAGGACGCCGCGCGGAAGGCGGCGGCACACGCCCGGACACCGTCGTTCGCGCATCTTCAGCCCCGCGGCGGCGTCTGCCTGTCCATCGTGGACCGCGGACGCGGGATGCGCGATCCCACCCGGACGGTCTACGACGCCGAGGACGCCGAGCTCGCCGTCATCGACGCGCTCGGCCGCCGGGTCATCGAGTACTTCGTGCGGCTGCCGCGGGCCGACGGCGGCACCCGGTACGTCGCGGGGCGGGACCTGGAAGGCCGCGAGCTGTACCAGAACCAGATGGACGGCGGCGCCCGGCGGGTGCTCCGCGACACGCTGGGTCATCCGATGCGCGGCTGGGACGCGCGGGGTCACCGCGTGCGGATGCGCTACGACCTGCTGCGCCGGCCGACGCACCGGTACGTGCGCGCCGACGGCGGCCCGGAGGTGCTCGTCACCCGCTCGGTCTACGGCGAGGGCATGCCGGAGCGCAACCTGTGCGGCGAGCTGTTCCGACACTACGACGCGGCCGGTGTCTGCGGGAACGACCGGTTCGACTTCAAGGGCAACCTCGTCGACCGGTCCCGCCGGCTCGCGCGGGGATATCGCGACGACGTGCAGTGGTCGGCGCTGGAGGAGCTCACCGACCCGGCCGAGCTCGACGCCGCCGCCGCTCCGCTCCTCGTGGCGGCCGACCACTTCACGTCGCAGAGCACCTACGACGCCCTGAACCGGGCGGTGCTCGCCGTGCTGCCCCACCGCCCGGACATGCGGCCGAGCGCGGTGCAGGTGGTCTACAACGAGGGCGGGCTCGCCGAGCGGGTCGACGCGTGGGTCCGGCTGCCGCAGGCGCCCGACGCGCCGCTGGACCCCGAGACCGCCGACGTGCACGCTGTTACCGCGGTCGAGTACGACGCACACGGCGAACGGGTGTCGGTGTCCCTGGGCAACGGTTCCGTCATCACCCGCGAGTTCGACGCCGAGACGTTCCGGCTGAGCCGGCTGCGGGCCACCCGGCCGGCCCGGTTCGGTCGCGGGCGGGTCGTGCAGGACCTGACCTACACGTACGACCCGGCCGGCAACGTGACCCGGGTGCAGGACGACGCGGACCTGCACAACGTGGTGTTCTTCCGCAACCGGCGCGTCGACCCGACCGGTGACTACACGTACGACGCGGCGGCGCGGCTGATCCGGGCCACCGGGCGCGAGCACGTGGGGCAACACGCCGGCCCGGGTCTGGTCGGCCAGCCTCATCCCGGCGACGGCCACGCCATGGGCACCTACGCCGAACGGTACGCGTACGACCCGGTCGGGAACCTGCTGGAGATCGTGCACCACGCCGCCGCCGGCTCGTGGACGCGGCGCTACCAGTACGGCCTGCCCTCGACGATCGACCCCGCCGAGACGGGCAACCGGCTCGCGGCGACCAGCCGGCCCGACGGCCGCTTCGACGCGGCGTACTCCTATGACCCGCACGGCAACACCACCCGCATGCCGCGCCTGCCCGAGCTGACCTGGGACGACCGGGACCACCTGCGGTCCTCGACCCGGCAGGTGGTGAACGCCGGCACCCCGGAGACGACCTTCTACGCGTACGACGCGGGCGGGAACCGGCTTCGGAAGGTCACCGAGCGGGCGACGTCGACGCGCCGCAGCGAGCGTCTTTACCTCGGACCGATCGAGCTCTATAGGGAGTACGCGGGCGACGGCGTCACGGTCACGCTCGAACGCGAGACGATGATGGTGTACGCCCACCGCCGCGCCGCCGCCATCATCGAGACCCGGGTCTTCGGCGAGGACCGCGCGCCCGAGCAGCTCGTGCGCTACCAGTACGTGAACCAGTTGATGAGCACGGCGCTCGAGCTCGACACGGACGCCGACGTCATCAGCTACGAGGAGTACCTCCCCTACGGGGGCACGGCGTACCAGGCCGTCCGCTCTGGAACCGACCTCCCGAAGCGCTACCGGTACGCGGGCAAGGAGCTCGACGAGACCGGGCTCTACTACTACGGCGCGCGCTACTACGCGCCGTGGCTCGGGCGGTGGTGCAGTCGCGATCCCGCGGGACTGGCCGACGGACCCAACCTCTACCTGTTCTGCCGCGCGAACCCGGTCACGATCACCGACCCGACGGGGCTGATCGGCGCCGTCCTCGGTGGCACGGCGCTCTACCTGCTCGGCGCGGCGGCGGTGGCAGCCGTCGGCGCCTGGTGGGTGTCCCGGCCCGAGTTCCAGGAGGCGAACCGCCGAGCGGCGGAGGCGATCAGCGACCGGATCGCCGAGCTGCGGGGTCCCTATCCACGGCCGACGCCGGCCCCTGCCCCGCCGGTCGACGATCCGGTGCCGGTGCCCGCACCGCCACCTCCGCTGCCGGCTCCGGCGCCCGCACCCGTGCCCGTCCCGGCGCCCGCGCCCGCTCCGGCACCGATCCCGGCGCCCGGCCCGACGCCCGCTCCCGCGCCGCCGATCACGGTGCCGGCACCCCGGCCGATACCCGTTCCGGCGCCGCAGCCGGTGCCCAAGGCACAGCCTCGCACCCGCGCCGAACCGCGCGTCGACCCCGTCCCGGACGTGAAGGAGGAGGAGCGTCGCCGCCCGGTCTACTGGTGGGTCACCTACACGAAGTTCAACCCCAAGACCGGGCGCACCTACGTGGGCCGCGCCGGCGGCTACGGAGACCCGTGGTCCGTGGTCGCGCAACGGGACGGTCCGGGCGGCCGCCGGCATCACATGACGGCGCAGGGCTTCGGTCCGGCAAAACTCGAGATGGCGCTGCCGGAACTCTCCCCCGATTGGCAGGACGACCCCGCGTACCTCGCCATTCGAGGGCGCGAGCAACAGTTGATCGACTCGTTCGGCGGATCGCGGCGGGACGCGGCACGCGAGGGCCGCCAGACGATGTCCGGCAACCTGAACCGGGGCGTCCGAAGGAACAACCCCCGCGGTCAGCTCTACGACCAGGCGGCGACTGCCGTGTTCGGGCGGATCGCGCCGTACACGGGATACTGAGCGACATGGGCACGCCCGGCACCGTGGTGCGGACGTCGCTGCCGGACGGCCACTACTACTACGGCCGGGTCCTCGAAGGCGTGTGGCTGGCGTTCTACGACCTGCGTACCGTCGAACCGGTCGACGACCTGGACCGGATCGTCGCCCGCCCAGTGCTGTTCGTGCTCGCCGTGCACGACGATCTGCTGGCGCCCGGCGAGTGGGCGACCCTGGGCGTCGTCCCGCTCGACGGCTCGCTGCGACCTCCCCGGTGGCACTTCATCCAGGACCTCGTCGATCCGGCGCTGTGCCGGCTCATCGACCTGGCCGGGCACATCCGGGCCGCGACGCACGAGGAATGCGTCGGGCTCGAACCGGCGGCGGTGTGGGAGCCCGAGCACATCGCCGAACGGCTGACGGACCACTACGCCGGCCGGCCCAACGTGTGGGTGGAAAGCCTGCGGTTACGGCCGACGTGACCCGGTGACGACCATCGCGTGGCCGAGGACCTTGGGATGGCGCAGCGGGTACGCCAAGGGCATCAGGTCCGCCAGGCTCGTCAGCTCCGCGATCGACGCACCGGCCCTGGCGATCGCCGACCGCAGGGCGTCCAGCGACGGGTAGAGCTCCGGGTCGCCGAACAGGTCCAGGAAGACGTACCGGCCGCCGGGCCGCAGGACGCGCAGCGCCTCGACGACGCCGTCGGTCTTGTCCGCGAGGTCGCGGATCTCGTGGAAGGTCAGACAGCTCACGACCACGTCGAAGCTGCCGTCGGCGAACCCGATGGCGCCGCCGCTCTGCCGGCTGAACGTCACCCGGTCGCCGACACCCTCGATGCGGGCGTTGTCGACGCACTGCCGCTGCGAGTACGCCCAGTCCTGTCCCCACGAGTCGATGCCGGTGACCCGCCGGTCCGCCGACGCCAGCGCCAGCTTGACGGCCAGGCTGCCGCTGCCGCAGCCCACGTCGAGCACCCGCCCGGTCCGCTGTCCGATCCTGTCGACGATCAGGTCGTGGACGCGGCGCTGGACGTCGCCGCCGCGCGGCGCGAAGCGGTACACGGTCAGCGCCAGGATCGTGGTGATGTAGCCGAAGATCGCGAACGGCACGAGGAACACCAGGAACCATGGCGACCAGAACGACAACGCGCTCGCGGCCAGGCAGGCGCCGCTCAGGGCCGCGAACCGCCGGAGCCGGGTCGTCCGGATCCAGGTGCCGTACACCGGTTCCATGCCGGCAATCTAGTCCGGGCTCAGCTCACGGCGGTAGGTGGCGAGCGCGTTGCCGGCGAGGTCGTAGGCGACCAGTTCCCCGTGCGCGAGGCTGGCCGACCGGAACGAGAACACGCGGCCGGCGGCATAGACGTCCAGCAGCGGAATCTCCCGCGGCCGGCCACCGGGTGCGGACTGGTACTCCAGCCGGGCGACCGTCGGGCCGACCACACCGTTGACCCGGACCTTGGTCTTCTCGGCGACCACGCCGAACCGGATCGCCAGCCCGCCGATGAACTCCGCGCAGCTCGGGTCGTCGCGGCAGACGTAGAAATAGCGTGGGTTGGCGGTATCCGCGAGCCGGTACGCCTTGAACGTCGGGTCGGCGGAGGCCGGCAGCGGTTGCACCGCCACCACGGCGACCGCGACAGCGGCGGCACCGGCCAAGGTCCAGCGCCGGGCGGTGCGCTGCGCGGCCACCGCGGCGCCGAAGCCGAGCACGCAGATCCCGACCGTGCCGAGCGCCCGGGCGTTCTCCAGCACGAACTGCACGCCCGGGGTGAACGAGACGTCGGCCAGCACGACGCCGAGCGAGAGCACCATGGCGGTCAGCAGCGCGCCGCCGGCCGCCCGGTGCACCGCACCGTGGGTGCCGATCAGCAGCATCGCGGCGAGTACCGGCCAGAGCTGGTGGTGTGTCCAGGACACCGGCGACGCCGCCACCGTGGCGCAGCCGACCAGCACCGCGGCCTTGGTCGGGTGTCCATCGTGGAATAGCTGGCGGGCGCGCACCAGGCCGACCAGACAGACCAGCCCCACCAGCGCCGCCCAGACCAGCGGCAGCCCGGACGCCGGCACACCGACGCGCAGCAGCATGCCCTGCACCGACTGGTTGCCCAGCGACGCGAGGTTGCCGATCCGCGAGGTCTCGAACATCGTGCCGGTCCAGTAGGTCCAGCTCTCCCCCGGCAACACCAGCGCACCGACCGCCGCGGCGGCCACGAACGCACCGGCGGCCCGCCCGGCGTCCCGGTAGCGGCCGACGGCCAGGAAGTAGACGACGAACAGCAGCGGGGTGAGCTTGACCGCCGCGGCCAGGCCGACCAGGCAACCGCGCCAGCGGGCCGGCGTCAGCCCGACCGCGTCGACCAGGGCGAGCAGCACGACGAAGACGCTGACCTGGCCGAACCGCAGGTTGCTCTGGGCCGGCGCGGACAGCAGCAGCCCGCACGCGACGGCGGCGACGAGGTCGGGCCGGCCGCGTCCGACCGCTGCGGCGATCGCCGCGAGCGCGGCCACCGTCGCGACCAGCCACAGTGGCTGGAGGAGCCCTTCGGGCAGCACCGCGATCGGCCCGAGCACCAACGCCGCGCACGGCGGGTAGGTGAACGGCCCACCGTTCTCGGCGACGAACTCGTAGAGCGGCCGCCCCTCCCACAGGTGCCGCATCGCGCCGTAGTAGATGTGCAGGTCGGAGAGGCGGTCCGGCCGGCGCAGCACGAGCGCGCAGGACACCAGCGCGACCACTCCGAACAGGACCCAGAGTGCCGCCGCCCGCCGCGCCGGAGTACCCATAGCGGCAACCTACTGTGTGGCCGCCACGAGCCGGGCCGCCGCTTCGTCGAGCAGCGAACGGGTGACCTGTTCGGCCCGCTCGGTGGTCAGCGCCGTGACGGTGAGCCGGCTGACCACGTCCTCGCGGGCCAGCGCCGCGTAACAGCGTTGGTTGACCTTCTTGACCGACTCGCAGAAGAACACGGCGTTCTCGACGCCCTTCAGCGGCGGCGGGTCGAGCCGGCGGATATCGCGGTGCCAGCCGTCGGCGTCCTGTGCCGGAATCGCCATCCGCGCGTCCGGGTTGACATCGTCCGTGTACTCGGTGCAGGTGAACTTGCCCTTCACCTGCTCGACCGCGGTCGCGGCCGACGGCGCGGCGAACACACCGGCGAAGCTCTCGATGGTCAGGTCGGCGCTCCTCCACAGCAGGCTCTGGCCCTGCTCGCTTCCGTACACGCCATTGCCCCGGCGGTTGTTGCAGAGACCCGACACGACATCGTCCGTCGCGCCCGAGGCGTTCTCGTAGGGGACCAGCCCGGCGACCGGCGCCCCAGGGCCGAACATGGCCTTCCGCACCCGGACTTCCGCCTCCGGGTCGAACGACTTGTGAGGCTGAACGCCCAGTTCCTCGTCCGACGGCAGCGTGTACGTCGTGGGTTCTGCCGGACCGCCGCAACCCGCGAGCACAGCGATGATCAACGCGAGTCCGAACACGGTGGCGGGACGCGTGCGCACGCGGATGCCCTCCTGCGAGGTTTGGGAACGGAGATCCCCACCGTACGCGGCCGATCCTCCGGACGGGTGCCGGCGGAGAACGCATGATGGTGGGAACGCACCGGTGACCGATACCGACCAGGAATCGAGACGAGCCGATGGCGGAACCTTTCTACGCCTCCAAGACCGAGTACGTCGACCGGGCCCTGCTCGGCTTCGCCCGGGACCATGCCGACGTCGTCGAGCTGAGCACCGATCCGGTCTACGTCCGCTCGATCGACCGGGACCCGCGCCGGCAGGTCGGGCTGCTCTCCGGTGGCGGCTCCGGGCACGAGCCGATGCACGTCGGCCTGGTCGGTCGCGGGATGCTCGACGCGGCCGCGCCCGGGCGGGTCTTCGCCTCGCCGCACAACCGCCAGGTGTACGAGGGCAGCCGCGCGGCCGCCGGCCCCGGCGGGGTGCTGCACATCGTGAAGAACTACACGGGCGACCGGATCAACTTCGGTATCGCGGCCGAGCGCCTGCGGCACGACGGCATCCCGGTCGCCCGGGTGCTGGTCGACGACGACGTCGCCACCGAGAGCCAGGAGACCGCGACCGGGCGGCGGGGCACCGGTGCCACCGTGCTCGTCGAGAAGCTGCTCGGCGCCGCCGCCGACCGCGGTGCCGGCCTCGACGAGCTCGTCGCGCTCGGCGAGACCATCGTCGGGCGGTCGCGCAGCATCGCGGTCGCGTCGCTGGCGCAGACCTCGCCGGTCACCGGCGAGCCGGGCTTCGATCTCGAACCCGGGCAGCTCGAGTACGGCGTCGGCATCCACGGCGAGCGGGCCAAGCACACCATCGCCCGGCCGTCGCTGGAGGAGTTGGTCGCCCGGATGGTCGAGGACGTGGTCAGCCACCTGCCCGGTGGCCGGTCGGTGTTCCTGTTCGTCAACGGGCTCGGCGGGACCACGTACATCGAGCTCTACAACGTGTTCGCGGAGACGGTCGACGCGCTCGCGAGCCGGGACATCGCGGTAGAGCGCAGCCTGGTCGGGCCGTACACGCCGGCGTTGGACATGAAGGGCTTCTCGATCACGATGACCATGCTGGAACCGTCGGTCGAGACGCATCCGTCCGGCGGCTGGACCGGTCTGTTCGACGCGCCGGCCTGGACCACAGGGCTCCGGAAGTGAGGCCGGCCATGCTGATGAACCTCTACCTCGAGGCGGCGGAGAGCGCGTACGGCGAGCTGACCCGCCTCGACCAGGCGGCCGGGGACGGCGACTACGGCGACAACCTGCGCGAGGGCCTGCGCGGCGCGGTCGCCCGCATCCCGACCGACGCCGACCTGGCCACCGAGTTCGAGACCGCGGCCACCTACTTCCTCGACGAGGTCGGCGGCACCAGCGGGCCGCTGATCGGACTGCTGTTCAACGACGTCGGCGGCAGCCTGGACCGGGGCGGTGACGGCGACGACGCGCTGGTCGCGGGGCTGGCGGCGGGAACCGCGGCGATCTCCCGGGTCGGCGAGGCCAGTGTCGGCGACCGGACGATGCTCGACTGTCTCGGCCCGACCGTCGACGACCTGCGTGCCGCCCGGCCTCCGGTGGACTGGACGATGGTGGCTAACCAGGCGTTCGACCATGCCCGCGCTACGTCCGACCTGTTGCCGAGGATGGGGCGGGCCTCGTACGTCGGTCAGCGGGCGGTGGGCAACCCTGACGCCGGCGCGATGGGCATGGCCCTGCTGTTCTGGGCGCTGGCGGTCTACCGCGACCCGTCCGGTCGAGCCCAGCTACCCGACCCGGCCCGCCTCCTGTGACACCCGGCGCCCGTCGGGCGCTGTTCCAGTCGTGGGATCACGACCCGGGGTCGGGCTGAGCGGACCCGCTCGGACTCGGCGGTGGGGCACGGCCGGGTCCCCCGGGTTGTGCGCCGGGCGCGGTGGTGGAATCGTCACCACGCGTCCGGCGTCCACTCGGGGAGGAGCGTCCCGTGCGGTTCGGCTCCATGCCGTGGTCATAGCGTCGCGGCGCGCGTCGCCCACCGAGCCCGATCCGCTGGCCGCGGCCCTGGCCGGCGACGACGAGGCGTTCCGCGCCCTCTACCGGCTCGTGCACCCCGGGCTGCTGCGCTACCTGCGCGTGCTGGTCGGCGCCGACGCCGAGGACGTCGCCTCGGAGACCTGGTTGCAGGTCTGCCGCGACCTGCCCTCGTTCACCGGCGACCTGGCCGGCTTCCGGGCCTGGTGTGCCACCGTCGGCCGGCACCGCGCGCTCGACCACCTGCGCCGCGTCCGGCGCCGGCCGGACACGGTGCCCGCCGAAGCGCACCTGGCCGCACTCGCCGGCACCGCCGACACCGCGGGCGCGGCGACGGACGCGCTCGCCACCGAGCGGGCCCTGGCGCTGATCGCGACCCTCCCCCGCGACCAGGCCGAGGCGGTCCTGTTGCGCGTGGTGGTCGGCCTCGACGCGATCAGCGCGGGCCGCGTGCTGGGCAAACGCGCCGGCGCGGTACGCACGGCGGCCTACCGCGGGCTGCGCCGGCTCGCCGAGACGCTGGAGCAGCACCATGACTGATCGCGACCCGCAGCTCGAGCGGATGCTCGAGGGCGGACCGCTGCCGCCCGCGCTGGCCGCGCTGCGGTCCCCGGCGCACCCGGCGGAACTGCGCGGCGAGGAGGCGGCGCTGGCAGCGTTCCGGGCGGCGCGCGCTTCCGCACCGCCGGCCGGGCGCGTCCGGGCCCGGGTGGTCGGCCGCGCGCTGGTGGTGAAGGTCGCGGTCGCCGGCGCGGTGCTGGCCGGCGGTGGGCTCGCGGTCGCCGCCGCGACGGGGACACTGCCCTCCCCGTCCTCGACCCGGCCGCCGGCCACCGACCAGCGCGCGCCGGGCCGGCCGGGCGGGGTGGTCCACGAGGACCGACCGACCGTGGCGCCGCATCCCGCCACGCCGCCGGTCACCTCCGCGCCGCCGGTCTCCCCGGGCGCGACACCGGGCAACGGCAACGGGAACGGCTGGGGCCGAGGTCACGGCACCGGCAAGCCGTCGAAGTCACCCAAGCCGACCAAGAAGCCGAAGAAATCGAAGGAGCCCAAGGCGCCGACGGAGGGCTCGACCGGCTAACCTGCCGCATGGCCCGCAGCGCTGACATCTCCACCGAGGACCGGATCCGCGACCGCCGCGCCCGCTGGTGCGCGAAGTGGATGAAGCTGACGTTCACCGTCGCCGTGCTGGCATTCGGCGCGAGTTGGTTCACCGCGGCGACGAACCTGGGCCACCCCCTGCTGCCCGCCCTGGCTCTCCTGTCGGTGCTCGCCAACGTGGTCTCCGCGGTGGTCATCCGGCTCGCACGGCGGGTGGCGCCGAGCCAGTTCCCGGTCACCTGGCGCGGGAAGGTCGGCAACGTCGGCGGGTTCGGCACGCACCTGCTGCTCACGTTCATGTCGATCCTGATGTTCCTGCTCGCCACGAGAATCTTCGACTGAGCCGCAACGTTTCCGGTGCCGCCCGGGTCGTGAAGGTAGCGACGGCCAAGAGGGAGTACGGGTGGCGGAGGATTTCCGGGAGTTCGTAGAGCTGCGGTACGGCGACCTGCTACGGATCGCGTACCTGCTCACCGGCTCCGCGCACGACGCCGAGGACCTGGTGCAGTCGGCACTGCTCAAGGTGATGCGGCGGTGGTCCAAGGTGGACGAACCGTTCGCCTACCTGCGCCGAACCATGGCCAACCAGCACATCAGCCTGTGGCACCGGGTCCGCTCACGCGAGTCCGTCGGCACCGAGCCGGCCGAGCGCGGTGGCGACGACCCGGCCGACCGGGTGGTCCGGCGCCAGGCCATGGTCGCGGCGCTACGTGGCCTGCCGCCGCGTACCCGCGTGGTGGTGGTCCTGCGCTATCTCGACGACCTGCCCGAAGCCGAGGTGGCCGCCATGTTGGGCTGGCCGGTCGGCACGGTGAAGAGCCATGCGTCCCGCGGCCTGGCCCGGCTGCGCGTCGCCCTCGGCGATCAGGAACTGATGAAGGGGAACCAGCGATGACCGTGGACGAACGCGTTCATGCGGCACTCGTCGACCTCGCCGAAGAGGTCCGGCCGGCGCCCGATCCCTACGGTCGCCTGCGGGCCCGGCGCTCGCGGGTTCGGCGGCGGCGGACGGCCCTGGGAGGCGCCGCGTTGGCCCTGATCGCGGCCGTGGCGACCACGCTGCCGCTGCTCCCCGACCGAGGCGGCTCCGCCGTCAACGACACCGACCCGGGGCGGTCCATCCACGAGTGGTCCGAGCGGCTACGGCTCTCTCCGATACGCGGGGCGTTCGGTGCGGCCAACCCGGACTACGTCGAGGAACTGGCTCGGCTGGTCCTCGAACGCCAACGGACCGGCGTGCTCCGGGTGAAGGAGCCGGTCACCGAGGTGAACGTGCTCTACCTCGACGACGTCGACCACGCCCGGGTCGCGTTCGTGGCGTTCCATCGCGCGACCCCGGACCCGAGAACCTCGTGGGAGAACGCCAGCGCCTGGCTCATCGCCAAGCCTGGCGCCTCCGCCGCCGAGCTTGCGGACCTGCGGCCCTACGCCATCGGCGACGGGCTCGGACCTGTCGAGACCATCTCGAACTTCGAGAACGAGGATGGTTCGGCCAAGGCCGACGTCGCCTTGGCGATAGCTCCGACCGGGTGCGTCGTCGAGTCCGCGCCTTTGCCGGCCGTCGACAAGTGGACTCCGGAGCCAACAGTGTCCTATGTGGTGCGCACCCGGGCCACCGAGCGGGCCGAGTGGTGGCGCGTGGTCTGCGACGGCGTGGTGAAAGAGGTGCGACCGGCCACGGTGCTGTATCCGCGAGCCACGCTCAGCGAGAAGCAGCTCGACGCCGCCCTGCGTGGCGCCGGCGGCACGGTTGACCGGGCTATGGCCCGCAAGGCGGTTCAGTCCGCTGGTGACCTGAACTTCAACATGACGATCGGTCCGAGCCGCGTCGTGTGGGGCGGTGAGATCGCCGGCTCGCAGCCGGACGCCAGTGGATCGTTCGACGGCCACGCCGTGATCACTGTGACGCCCTGGATACGCGACAGTTGGTGCGTCAACATCGAGATCGAATACGCGGCCAAGCAACCGGACAGCACGGTCGGCAGGGGTGTGCAGCAGGTCGCGCCCGCCGATCCGAGCGGCCCGAACGCGGCCCTGCCCATCCGGCTCGGGGAGGGAGCCTCCGTGCTCGTCATCGTGCCCGCCGGCGCGACGAGCGTGCGGGCGCTTCGGGCCGGGGCGGTCATCGACACGGCGGAGGTGACCGGGCAGGCCGCCGTCGTCGACGCCCGCGACGCGCCGGACCTGACCTTCGAGGCACTCGACCGGGACGGCACGGTCCTGACCAGCGCGACGATCCCCGTTGAGCGACCTCTCGACCTCGTCGCCGGCGTCGTCCCGTGGTGACGGCCCCACGCGCCAATCGGTCCATTGTGGTCCTCGCG
The DNA here is from genome assembly GCF_900107455.1 of Asanoa ishikariensis. GTDB lineage: Bacteria > Actinomycetota > Actinomycetes > Mycobacteriales > Micromonosporaceae > Asanoa > Asanoa ishikariensis. The sequence continues at coordinate 1,000,768 of NZ_FNQB01000003.1, forward strand.
ACCAACTTCGACGGCACCACGCCGAAGGACGTCGTGCGGCGCCTTCCCCGGCCGCGGACGCCGCACTGGACGGAGTGAGCTAGACCGGCCTCGGGCCCGCCGCCCCACGGGCTGCGGCTTAGGACCGGAACGAGGGCGGCCCGATCGCTCGGGCCGCCCTCGTCGTCACGGAGCCGGTGTCGCCGATGTGTCGGCGGCGTTGCGGGTGCCCAGGAACCACGTCACGGCCACGCCGGCGATGGCCAGCACGATCTGTAGCGTGATCTCTTTCCAGCCGTAGTCACGGTCGTCGCCGAACAGCAGCGCGAGCAGTGCGGCGACGAGGGCGCCGGCCACCGCGAGCGCGGGTGCGAGCCACACCGCGTTGGCCTGCCGGCCCCGCAGGGCGAAGCCACCCACCACCCCGACGACCACGCCGATGATGATGGCGAAGAGGAAGTTCATGTCGGATACAGCCTTTCTTTCCTAGAAGGCGCCGATGGACCTGACATGTGTCCCAGGTTCCGTGACACTTGTCAATGCGTCACATCGGCGCCTTCCAGGTCAGGGCCGGTCCGCGAGCACCGCCTCGTCCGGAGCACGGTCGAGGTCCGCCGTGGTGGGTCGGGCGTCGTCGCCGTGGCCCGGCCACCAGGCGCGGCGGCCGATCAGCGCGGTCACGCTCGGCACCAGGAACATCGCCATCACGAACGCCGCGATCAGGATGCCGACGGAGACGGAGAAGCCCATCTCCATCAGGAACGAGACGCCGGCCAGCAGCATCGAGGCGAAGGTGCCCGCGAGGATCAGGCCGGCCGCGCCGACGGACGGGCCGGCGTGTTCGACGGCCAGGTCGGCGGCGGTGCGCGGGTCGTTGCCGAGCCGCGCCTCCTCGCGTAGTCGGGCGATCATCAGGATGTTGTAGTCGGTGCCGATGGCGACCACGAACAGATAGAGAATGATCGGCAGGGAGAACGACAGGCCGGGCCGGTCGGCGATGCCCTGGAAGACGATCACGGTCGCGCCGAGGGTCGAGAAGAAGCCCAGGACCACCGCGACGATCAGGTAGAGCGGTGCGACCAGGCTGCGCAGCAGCAGCGCGAGGATCACCGCGATCAGCAGGCCGGCGACCGGGAAGATGACCCGCAGGTCGCGGTCGTTGGCGTCCTTGATGTCGGCGAAGACGGAGCTGAGCCCGCCGACGTAGGCGCGGGTGCCCGGCGGTGCCGCCGCGTGTGCGACGTCGCGTAGCTCGCCGCCCGCGAGCGCGAGGGCCTCGTTCGAATAGGGGCTGCCGGCCAGCAGCAGGTCGAACCGCGCGACCGAAGCGTCGTCGCTCAGCGTCGCCGGGCTGCCGTCGGGGCCGGGCATGATGCTGCCGACGCCCGGCACGGCACGCAGCCGGTCGGCGACCCCGGCCAGCGATCCTGGGTCGATCCCTGCGTCGCCGTCGGCCTGGAGGATGACCTGGGTCGGGGCCAGCGCGCCGGCCGGGAAGCCGGCCTGCAACGCCTCGTAGCCCTCGGCCGATTCGGTGCCGCCGGGAAGCTGCGCGTTCTGGTCGTAGTCGGTCTTCATGAACAGCGAGCCGGCCGCCAGCGCGACCATCAACCCGCCGGAGACCAGCGCGACGACCGCGGGCCGGCGACCGGTGAACCGGCCGAGCCGCTGGAAGGTGGTGCCCTTCGGGGTGCGCTTCCAGCTCTTGGACGGCCAGAAGACCGCGGTGCCGAACAGCGACACGATGGCCGGGACGAGCGTGACGGCGGCCAGGCCCATCACCACGACCGCGATGGCCAGCGCCGGACCGAGGCTGCGGAACGCTCCGAAGACGGCGAGCAGCAGCGCGAGGAACGCGATCACGATGGCGCCGGCGGCGGACGCGATCACCTCACCGACGCGATGCACCGAGGTGACCAGGGCCGGTTTGGTCTGGTCACCGGCGCGCAGCCGTTCCCGGAAGCGGAAGAGCAGGAACAGGATGTAGTCCGTGCCGACGCCGTACAACACGATGGTCAGAATGATCTCGATCGACGGGTCGGCGTCCATGCCGAACACGTCGGCCATCGTGGCGATCAGCCCGGTGGAGACCACCGTGACGATGCCGACGATGATCAGCGGCAGGATCGCGGCGAGCGGGCTGCGGTAGATGATCAGCAGCAGCAGCACGATCAGGATCAGCGTGGCCGCACCGACGATGACGAGCGCGTCGTTGAACGCGTCCTCGTTGTCGGCGTACATCGCGATGTCGCCCGTGACCAGGCGTTCCAGGCCGGTGTTGGCGAGCACCGGGTCGCTGGCGGTGCGGATGTCCTTGATCGCGGCGGTCAGCGTCGGGTCCTGCGGATTGTCGCCGAGGCCGACGGTGACGAGCTGGACGAGCCGGTTGGGCGAGACGGCCTGCGGCGCGGTGACGGCTCCGGTGACCTTCGCGATGCCGGCGTTGGTGACCGCCTCGGCGAGGCGGCTCACGGTGTCCTGGTCGGCGGCGGTCAGCTCACCGCCGTCGGACCGCTTGACCACGATGGTCGCCGTGGCGCCGTCGGACTCGCCGAACGCTCCCTGGGCGATCTCCGTCGCACGGATCGACTCGTAGCTGCCCGGCAGGAAGTTTGCCTGGTCAGATGTGGTCTCCAAGGACGGCGCGAAGGCCACCGACGCCGCAGCCGCCGCCAGCCAGGCGACGATCACCCACCATCGCTCGTAGACGACGAACCGCCCCAACCGCTCGAACATCGCTCCCCCAACCTGCCGCACGGTAGGTGAAGAGCCTACTTCGTGCGCACCACCCCGCGCCGCCCGTTATTCTCGCCGGGCCGCGCTGAGAGCCGGCTGAGTAAATGAGGTGGACAGTGGACGTCGGCGCCGCGACCCGCGACCGGATTCGCGAGCAGGCGCTCGCTCTCTTCACCGACCGGGGGTACGTGACGGCGAGCTTGCGGGAGATCGCCGACCGCGTGGGCATCACGAAGGCGTCGCTCTACTACCACTACTCGTCCAAACAGGAGCTGCTGGTCGCGGTGGTCCAACCGCTGCTCGCCCAGTGGCGCGAGGTCGTCGTGGAGGCCGAGGCGAGCCCGCACTCCCCCGAGACGGTGCGGCGGACCCTGTGCCGGTGCGTCGACACGATGCTGGCGCACCGTACGGTCGCCAACCTGTTCCTGCGCGACACGGCCGGCATCCTGCCGGCGCTCGCGCCACTGATCGACGAGGTGGTGGAGACCAACCGGCGGCTGCGGGACTGGCTCGCCGGTCCGGCACCGTCGCAAGTGGCCAGGATCCGCGCGGTCGCGGTGCTGGACCTGCTCCGCGTGGCCCTGACCGCCGGCGCGACCCTCGGCGACGTGCCCGACTCCCTCGTCCGGCAGACCCTCCTCGAGTCGGCCGAGCTCGTGCTCTCCGGCCGCCCCTGACACCCGTCCTGCCCCGGCAGCCACGGAAACACACGTTCGAGCGGGGCACGGCCGACGGCCGGCGTAGCGTGGTGCGGAGGACCGAGACCGATCATCGGAGGTCGGACCGCGATGTCGACGCTCGACGACAAAGTAGTGCTGATCACCGGCACGGGCAGCGGAATCGGGCGCGTGGCGGCGCTGGCCTTCGCCCGCGAGGGAGCGAAGGTGGTCGGCTGCGACCTCAACGTCGCCGGCAACGACGAGACGGTCGAGGATGTCCGGCGCGCCGGTGGCCAGATGACCGGCGTCGCGCCGGTGGACCTGACCGACCACGTGCAGGTCGACCGGTTCGTGGAGCAGGCCGCCGGGGCGTACGGCGGGCTGGACGTCGTCTACAACAACGCGGCCGCGCTGCGCTTCGGCCCGATGCCCGACTACTCCGTCGAGGACTGGCACTACACGATCGCCGGTGAGCTGGACATCCCCTTCTTCGTGTCGAAGTACGCGTGGCCCCACCTGACCAAGCGCGGCGGCGGTGTCATCATCAACGCCGCGTCGATGGCCGGCATGATCGCCGGTGAGAACCCGCCGATGGTCGGGCACTGCGCGGCGAACGCCGGCATCATCGGCATGACCCGGCAACTCGCCCTGGAAGGCGCCAAGGTCGGGATCCGCGCGGTGACGATCAGCCCCGGGCCGACCCTGACCCCGGCCGCCGACCGCGACCTGGGCGACAACCAGGTGGCCCGCGACGCGATCACCGCCAAGACGCTGCTGAAGCGCTTCGCCCGGCCGGAGGAGGTCGTGGAGCTCGCGGTCTTCCTGGCCTCGGACCGGGCGGGCTTCATCACAGGCGCGAACTACGCGGTCGAGGGCGGCGCCAGCGCCTGGTAGTTCTATACGGATGAGAATCGCGGTCACGGGTGGTACGGGCAGAGTCGGCGGCGAGGTGGTGCGGCTGCTGACCGAGTCGGGTGGGCACGAGGTGGTGGCACTGTCCAGCCGCACCGCGCCGTACGACGATCCCACCGCACTGCGCGCCGCGCTCGACGGCGTCCAACGGCTGGTCTTCGTGTCCAGCGACGGCGAGGCCGCCCGCGTGCTGGTGCACCACCGCAACGTCCTCGCGGCGGCGGCCGACAGCGGTGTCGAGCACGTCGTGCTGCTCAGCGGGCTGGACGTCGCCCTGGACTCGCCGTTCTGCTACGCCTTCACCAACGGCGACACCGAGCGGCTCCTGCGCGCCGGCGACATCCCGTACTCGATCGCCCGGGCCGGTCTCTACACCGAGTTCTTCCTCGACCTGCTACGTCAGGCCAGCGCTGACACGGGCGAGGTCGCACTGCCCGCCGGCGACGGCCGGGTCTCGCTGGTCGCCCGCGACGACGTCGCGCGGTGCCTGGCCGCGCTGGCCCTGCGCGAGCCCACCAACGGGCACTACGACGTGACCGGGCCGGAGAGCCTGCCGGTCGCGAAGGTCGCGGAGGCGGCCGGATACCGGTACGCCGACGCCAGCCCGGCCGAGTTCGCGGCCACGCTGGCACGGCTCGGCGAGGAGCCGTGGTGGGTGTACGCCTACTGCTCGATGTTCGAGGCCATCCGCCAGCACCGATGGGAGCGGACCTCGGACGCCGTCCTGGAGCTCACCGGCCGTCCGGCGCTGGGACTCCTGCGATAGAAGCCTGACAAAACCTCACACAACCAAGAAAAACTTTGGCGAAGGTCGACGGACTGCGCGCAGCGGGCGCGGAACCGGTGGTCGTCGACGGGTTGGACCGCGAAGCGGCGATCGTGGCGGTGCTGGCCGCCGCGCCGGACGTGATCGTGCACCAGATGACCGCGCTGGCGAACGCGCACAGTCTCCGCAAGCTCGACCAGGAGTTCGCGGCCACCAACGAGCTGCGCACCCGGGGCACCGACAACCTGCTGGCGGCCCCCAAGCGGGCCGGCACCCGCCGGGTTGTCGCACAGGGCCACAACTTCATCTACGCGCGCTCGGGCGACCCGGTCAAGACCGAGGATGACGACACCCGGCGTCTACAACGTCGCCGACGACGAGCCGGCGCCGGGCGACGCGCTCGGCGCCCAGTTCTTCGTTCCCGGCACCAGCCTGGCGGCCCTTCGCGCCGGGCACCCACCGGACGCGCCCTGGCCCTGGACGGACGACACCGAGATGGCCTGCTCGGTCGTCGACGAACTGCGCGAGCACGGCCGGATCGACCAGGACCGGCTGGCCGCGCGCTTCGCCGCTCGTTTCGAGCCGTACCGCGGCTATGGCGGCGGCGCCGTCGTGCTGTTGCGCCAGATCCGCGAGGGCGTGCCCTGGCGGGTCGCCGCCCGGGCGGCGTTCGACGGCAGCGGTTCCATGGGCAACGGCGCGGCCATGCGCGTGGCGCCACTGGGCGCCTTCTTCGCCGGCGACCACCGCACCGCCGCGTTGCAGGCCATGCTGTCGGCGGAGGTCACCCACGCGCACCCCGAGGCCGTCCTCGGTGCCGTCGCCGTCGCCGTCGCGGCGGCCGAGGCCGCGCGCGGTCCCGCTCCCGCGGACCTGCTCGACGTGGTCCTCGACCACCTCGCCGAGAGCCGTGTCCGGTCCGGCGTCGCGCGCGCCCGGCGGCTGCTCGGTGCCAGCGTCGGCGAGGCCGCGTACGAGTTGGGCAACGGCTCGCGGGTCCTGGCCTTCGACACGGTCCCGTTCACGCTGTGGGTCGCCGCGACCCACCTCGACGACTACGCGGCCGCGATCACGGCCTGCGTCGAGGCCGGCGGTGACGTCGACACGACCGCGGCCATCGTCGGGGGCATCGTCGCGACGTGCGCCACCGTCCCGGCGGCGTGGCTGGTGCGCCGGGAAGCCCTGCCGACCGATTAGGCTGGTCTGGGCAAGATCAGGAGTGTGAATGGCTTTCCACCGTACGACGCCCCGTGTCGTCAGCGACGTCGACCGTTTCTCCACCGGGCGGCTGCTGGAGGTGGCGACCGCGCTCACGGTGGTCCTGTCGTTGCCGCAGTCCGCCGCCGACCGGGCCGACGCGCTCGTCGTGGCCACCGGCCAGGGTGAGGAATGGCGGCTCAGCCACGCGATCCGGATGTGGGAGACCAATCCAGGATTGCGCACCCTGTTGGTGGCCAACGGCAATCCCGACGAGGCGACCTATGTCGAGCTCACCGCCGACTACCTGCGCGGGCTCGGGCTGCGCCGCGTCGAGGGCGTCCACGTCCAGGCCGAGCCGGCGCCGAACACGGGTTTGCAGGCAGCCTGGATCGTCGACCGGGTGCGAGCGCTGGGCGTCACGAGCCTCGCGGTGACCGCCTCGGCGTACCACCTGCTCCGGGTCTATCTCACGATCCTGCGGACGATGGACGGCAGCCGCATCCCGCTGATCCCGGTGCCGACGGCCGTCGCGCCGGACACACGGGTGCCGGAGACCGGCGCGACCGCCTACGAGCTGACCCCCGGCGAGGTGGACCGCATCCTGACGTACGCGGACCGGGGCTGGCTCGCCACACCCGAGGAGCTACGCGACTACCTGCGCTGGCTCTGGCGCCACCACCGGTCACTGCTCGTCGGGTGATGACGCGCCGAGCAGGCGCAGCAGGCTGATCCGCAGCGCGGCGTCGGCCTCGGCGCGGGACATCCGGCCGGCGTCGGCCTCCTCGGCGGCGGCGTGGCCGATCCGGATCGTGAGGGTGGCCAGCCAGTCGGCGGGAAGCCGGTCGTCGAACTCGCCGGAGCGCTGGCCGCGGGCGATCACCCGGTTGAGCCGGGCGGCAACGGGCTCGTGGCGCTCCTGGTCCCGCGCGGCGGTCACCGGTACGGCGGTGGCGCGCCGGAAGAGCAGGCGGTGCTGGGCGGCGACGCGGGCGCTCGCGTCGAGCAGGCGCAGGAGGGCGTCGGTCGCCGGTCCGGCGTCGAGGTCCACGGCGTCGAGCTCGGCCATGGCCGCACCGGTGACCCGGTCCAGCGCGGCGGCGAGCAGGACCTCACGGGACGGGAAGTGCGCGTACACGGTCTGCCTGGTCACGCCGGCCGCCGCGGCGATCGTCTCCAGGCTGGGGTCGGTCGGCGCGTTCAGCAGCTCGACGGCGGCGTCCAGGATGGATAGTCGTCGGCGCTGGGCATCGGATCGGTAATTGGTCAATCTTTACACCTTGTAAAGTTTGGCGATCGCGATCTTACAGCTGTCAAAGATAACGGGAGGTGTGCGGCCTGACAGCGTTCGGCGCGGACCCGAAGCAGGTCATCTTCGAGGCCGACGGCCGGATGCGCGCGGCGCACCGTTCAGAACCCGAGGCCGTGTCACGGCCCCGCCCAGGACCGCAGCAGGTGGCCGCCGATGGAGTCGACCGGGCCTGAGCCAGGGCCGTCGACGATGCGCGCGACGACCTCCGCGCGGGTGAACCACCGGGCCTCCAACAGTTCCGCGCCGTCCACGGTGATGGTGTCGGAGGTGGCGGTCGCGAAGAAGCCGACCATGAGGCCCGCCGGGAACGGCCAGGCCTGCGAACCCTGGTAGGTCACGGCGCCGACCGTGACGCCGGCCTCCTCGGCGACCTCGCGGCGCACCGCGCCTTCGAGGCTCTCCCCGATCTCGACGAACCCGGCCAGCAGGGAGAAGCCGTCCGGGCCGGCGCCGTGGTGGCGGGCGAGCAGGCAGCGGTCCGCACGCTCGACCAGCACGATCATCGCGGGCTCGATCCGGGGAAACAGCTCGCGCCCACAGCCGACGCAGAGCCTGACGTGGCCCCCGTGCCCGCTCTCCGTCCGCCCGCCGCACGACCCACAGAATCGCGCGTGGCGGTTCCAGTGCAGCAGACCCCGCGCGTACGCCAGCGTCGCCAGAACCGGTCCTGGTAACGCACTCGCCAGTGCGCGCAGGTCTTGGCTGGAGTGCGCGGCGGCGAGTCGCAACGCCTCAGCCTCCTCGAGGTCGCCGAGGTCGGCGGCGAAGACCGCCGTCGTGCCGTCCACGCTCAGCAGGGCCGTCTGGCTCGCCTCCGCCAGGACGGCCGGGCCGGTCAGCGTGATCGGCCGACCGGAGGCCGTCAGCAGCGGCCGGTCGCGCCACATCGGGAGGATCCGGGTGTCGCCGTCACGCAACCGCTCGGCGACCCAGTCGGGATCCGCTCGCGAACGCGCGGCCCGGTCGCCCGGTGTCGAGGTGTAGGCCAAACCGTCGAACGCCATGTGGGGATCTTTCCCCACTGGTCAGCGCGGCCAGCCGCCGGTGGCGGGTGCGGCTGCCGCGTCCGCGAGCGTCTCCGGGCAGATCTGGCGCATGACGAGGTGCAGGCAGTTCTCCCGCTCGGGTTCGTCCCAGTAGCCGGCGTGGGTCAGCAGGCCGGTGCGTGTCCAGACGTTGCGGTACGTCAGCGTCTGGCTGGTGTAGCGGTGGCACACGGGCCGCACACCGGCGACCGTCACCACGTCGGAATTGTCTTCTGCCGGGGCGTACGCGTAATCGTCGCCGTCGACCATGTTCGACGCGAGAATGTCGGCCGGGATGTAGATGTTCGTCCACGGCAGGCCGGGCACGCGCTCCAGCCGGTCGTCGGCGTACGTCGGGAAGTAGAGCCGGACGAAGTCGAGCGGGCAGCCGATGGTGACGAGGCTGGCGATCGCGTCGCGGTGCCGAGCGTCCAGCGGCTGCGCCAACGACCGGCGCGGGAAGGCGAAGTCCATCGCGATCAGCGCGCCGATGCTGTAGCCGACGAGGTAGACCTTCCGACCGGGGTTCTTTTCGAGCAGGTCGTCCAGGGCGCTGTCGACAAGGCCGGTGACACCGGCGGCGTGCCGCTCGTCCTGGGCGTACGCGAGGACCTGCTCGAGCAGCTTGGCGCCACGGGCGACCGCGGGGCGCACGCTGAAGAACAGCCAGGTCGTCAGGGCGGTGCCGCCGACGGCGATCGCGTCCGCGGCGGTGTCCGGGACGTCGGGCTCGGTCCACACCCCGAGCGCGACCAGGATCGCCAGCCCGGTGAACACCGCGGACAGCATCAACAGGAACACCGCCCCGAGCCCGAGTACGAGCTGGAACTTGGCCACGGTGGACTTCGCGCGCTTGCCGGCCGACAGCAACATGAGCACCGCGCCGAGCAGGTGCGCGAGGGCCAGCCCGAAACGGCGCACGGTCGGTGCCACACCGGTGCCGGCGACGTCCGGAAGGTCCAACGCCGGGTGGTAGTCCACCGTGTAGACGTCCAGAACCGGGACGCCATCCACGTTCACGATGCGCCGGCCCTCGCTCAGTTGCTTGCTGAAGCTGGACAGCTCCTGCGCGACGTACGTGCCGGGGCCTTTGCTGGCCTTGATCGCGATCAGTTCCGCCACCCGGGCCGCCGAGTTGCGCGGAGACTTCCGAATGCCGGGCAGGAAGAGCGCGACCGGCGGCGGCGTGGCATCTGGGGCCCGCCGGGCGCGGGACCGGCGTGGTGTGGGCGCGGCTGGTGAGTCGGCCATCTCAAACTCCTTCGCCGGCACGGCGGCATTCGTGGCGCAGCCAGACTAGTCGGCCCTATTCCTGGTAAATTCGAATGCACGTAGCTGTCCCTCATTGGGATTAGTGAGAACGGTCGATCAGGCGACGACGATCCGGCGGCCGTGGTAGTCAACCGGTCACCTCCGCAGGTCAGAGGCGTGGCCGTCCGATATCGCAATAGCGGCTCCCGGTGCATTCTGCCTCGTGGGGCTAAGGAGGTCTCGTGGCCAGCAGCGCATTCCACAAATGGGTCCAAGATGGTCGGCCCTGGCGAGATGCCCGTCCCATTGCCGAGACCAAGGTGCTGCTCAAAGCCGCGCACCCGGGCACGGTGGTCGGCGTCCCCGTCCTGAAGCTCACGATGGGCGGGATCCAGGCCGACAAAACACACCTGGAAGCCGCGACTCCGAAGGACCACACGCCCTACTCCACTGACCCTTGGCCCGACCCGCTGCCGGCGACACCGGGCGGCTATGTGGTGTGCGCCATCGACTACATGGACGGCACGGGCGGCCTCGACTGCGGGGCGTTGTTCCCCCGCTGGCTCGAGGACTGCAAGGCCGGCCGCCGGCCGTGGACGAAGTATCTGATCTGGGAGGGCAAGAGCTACGGCTTCCGCACCGACTGGGAACCGCATGACGCGAGCGGCCACTTCGACCACATTCACGAGTCCGTCCGCACCGACTGGATCGCCAGGAGCATCGACGGCTACAACCCGTTCGTCGAGAGCCGCCAACTCCCGGAAGGCGACCTGACGCACATCAAGGCGCAGGAGAGCGGCGACCCGAAGTTGTACTAGGTCCTCAGCGTGACCGACAGCGCCGGGTGGTCCGTGGTGCCCGCCATGTCGATGACGCTTCGCCGGCCCGGTCCTGCCGCACCTGCCACGGCCACGTGCTGCAGACCGCCGTCCGAGCCGTCCGCGTACGCGGTGGGCAGGCAGGTCGAGAGGTCGCCGAGGTTGAAGTCGCCACCGACGACGACCGGGCCGGGGAACGCCGTCGCCACCGTGGTGAAGAAGTGGCGGCACTGGGCCAGCGCGATCAACGGGCTCGTGCTGACCAGGTGCGTGGTGCAGGCGATGAACCCGCGCGCGGCCGGAGCGCACAGCCAGGCCCGGCCCTCAGGACCGACCGGATCCTGGATCGGGTACGTGTCCCCGTGCCCCATGCGGTCGGTCGGGCGGCGGACCAGCAGGCCGATCCCGTACGGCTCACCGTCGCGGCAGTGGATCGGGTCGCCGACCCGCCGGTCGATGGCGGGCTGGAACGAGACTGCGGCGCTCGGTCCCACCGCGCGGGCCAACGTGTCGACGTCGTCGCGGCAGATCTCGTTGAGCGTCACGACGTCCGGCCGTTCGGCGGCGATCACGTGCGCCGCTTCGGCGACCGCGCGGCCGGTGTAGCACCCGGCCCAGCCGCTGTTGCACAGGTTCATCTGCAACACGTGCAGACCCTGCGGTGCCTGGGCGTCCAGCGCGGCGAAAGCCAGGCCGGCCACCATTCCCAATGTTGCCAGGTAGCGGTTGAAGCGGTGCGCGATCATCGTCCGCCTCGCAATCCCGTCGGAGGGCTGCGAGCCGGCTGCGTCGCGCCTAACCTCTATTCGCCGCCGCGCCGGTGAAGGATTGCCCAGAGTTTCACAGGTCGCGCCGGCGGAAGGCGAGGCCCGCCAGACCGAGGACCAGGGCGACCCAGACGGCCGTCCAGGCGAGGTAGGTCCACGTGAGCGACGAGTCGCTCATGAACGGGTGCCCTTGCATTCCCGGGCCGAGGTTCATCAGGATGGCGGGGTCCTGGAAGGCGTTCATGGCTCCGCGCCACAGGCCGTCGGTCGGCAGCAGCACCCGGGACACCGCGCCGATCCGCTCCACGCTCTCGTTGTCGAGGGCGTGCCCGACCCCGCCGACCACGCCGGCGATCCAGGTGGCACCGAACAGGCCGACCGAGACGATGCCCGACGCCATCGGCGAGATCACCGCTGACAGCAGCAGCCCGAGGGTGAGCAGCGCGGTGGTCTGTGCGGCGAGCAATGCCAACCCGGTCGCCGGCGCCGGCGGCCAATAGTCCATTGTGATCCAGACGATCAGGAATTGGGCCAGCCCGGCCACGGCGACGAAGCCGCTGCCGAAGACCGCCAGGCCCAGCCATTTGCCGACCAGCACCGAGCCGCGGCGGACCGGCCGCGCCAGCATCGCGAGGGCGGCACCCGACTCGATCTCGCCGGCCAGTGTCGGGCCGGCCAGGAACGCGGTGCCGAGCGCGGCGATCAAACTCAGCCCGAACATCACCAGATTGAGCACAATGGACGCTGCCAGCCTCGCCTCGCCGCTGGTGAGCCCGCCGAACTCGGCGTCGAGCCGGTAGAACCCCCACGCGCTAAGACCGAGCAGCACGAACGTCATCACGGCCAGGGCCCGCAGCACCTTCCGGCGGGCCGCCTCCCGCAGCGTCAGGGCGGCCATGGTCAACACGATCATCGGTGCTCCTCGGTGCCGGTACGCAGGATGTCGAGCAGCCGCTCCTCGAGGCTGATCCGCCCCGCCTCCACGGCGTGCACCCGCACCCCGAGCTCGACCAGGTCGGCCACGAGGTCCGGCACGATGTCGGCGTCCGGGTCGGCTGGCAGAGCGACGGTGAACAGGTCACCGTCGCTGGTGACCTCGCCGGCGGCCGCGAGCCGGGCGGACGCGGCGTCGTCCACCTTGTCGAGCCGCAGCCGAAGCTCGCGCTGCCCGAGCAACTCGGCGAGCGTGCCGGCGGCGGCGATCCGCCCCTTGTCGAGGATGACCACCCGGTCGCAGACCCGCTCCACCTCGCCGATCAGGTGCGAGTTGAGCAGCACGGCGACGCCCCGGGACCGCAGGGAGAGCATCAGGTCCCGCACGTCGGCGCGACCGATCGGGTCCAGCGCGCTGGTCGGCTCGTCGAGGACCACGAACTCCGGCCGGGCCACCAGCGCCACGGCCAGCCCGAGGCGCTGCTGCATGCCCTTGGAGAAGCCGCCGACCCGGTCGCCGGCCCGGTCCGCGAGGCCGACCAGGGCGAGGCATTCGCGGCGTTCGGCAGCGGGTACGGTCGCGCCGGCGAGCCGGACGTGCAGGTCGAGCACCTCGGCGGCGGTCAGCCACGGCTGGTACCGGAACAGCTCGGGCAGGTAGCCGACCTTGGACCGGGAGTGCGGGTCGCGGGCCGGCCGGCCGAGCAGCAGCACCTCCCCCGCGTCCGGCCGGACCAGCCCGAGCAGCATCTTGATCACCGTGGTCTTGCCGGCGCCGTTCGGGCCGAGCAGCCCGAGCACCTCGCCCCGGCCGACCGTGAACGACACGTCGTCGACCGCGGTCCGCTTCCGGTAGCGCTTGCGCAGGCCCGAACACCACACGGCGGCGGTCGGCGGCAGGTCCGCGAGGAGCTGCTCGGCGGTGGGTGCGGCGCTCATCGCGGACCCATCCCGCGGGCCACCGCGAGCACCTCGTCCCCGCTCAGCGGACCGGCCACGGCGGTGACGACGGTGCCGTCGAGCCAGAGCACGGCCGCCATCGTGCGGTCCCTCGACGTGAGCAGCGTGGCCGGCACTCCCCCGACCTCGGTGGCCGTGCTCTTCATGTGCTCGACCGACATGAACAACGGCAACGTCGTGCCCTCCGCGGAGAAGTTCTTGAGCTGCGCGGCGACGTTCGCCGGCAGGATGGGCAGGGACAGCAGATAGTCACGGGCTGTTCCGAAGGGCACCCCGGTGGAGTACGCCGTCGGCGTCACCGCGCGGACCACGACGAGCCCGGGCGTCGGGCGCCCCTCCCCCCACATCGCGGCCAGGCCCGGGCCGGCGGTCAGCCGGAACTGGCTGCCGTCCAGACCCGGCGGCGGTGGCGGCAGGGTGTGCCCCTTGGCGCGGGCCGTCTGCTCCGCGCGCTCGGCCGAGTAGGTGAACAGCGCGCTCGCCCGCGCCCCCACGTGGTAGGTCGGCTCGCCGCTGACCCCCTTCGGCAGATCGGTCACCCGTGGCACGGTCAGTCCCGTGGCCTTGGCCGCCGCGGCGGCGTCGGTGACCTGGCGGATCTGGATCGGCTCGATCGGCGTGAGCTCGCCGAACTCGTCGAGCTCCGGGATCTTGATCAGGTCGGCCTCGGGCGCGGTGACCGGTGCGATCCGCTCCGTGCGGAAGATCTGGAGCCAGTCACCGGCGGCCGCGGCGCTGGCCCCGGCCAGCAGGGCGGCGACCCCGATCGCGGCGACCAGCGGGCTGCGTATGCGCCACCGGCGAGCGGGTGCTTTTCTCGGCCGCTCCCGCGTCGCGACGGCGGTGGAGAGCCGCTGCCAGCCGGCGTCGACGTGGGCCGTCAGGTCTCCGCTGAGTGCTTCGGTGGCGACGGCCGCGTCCCGCTGGGCCGCGGCCAGACCCGCCCGACACTGCGGGCAGCCGGCGACGTGCGCGCGGTCGGCGTCGGCGACACCGGCCGGCTCGTCCAGGAGCCGGCGCAGCGTGCCGTCATTCGGATGACGCATGACGGTTCAACTCCTCCCGAAGGGCGATCTCGGCGCGCCGCACGGTGGTGCCGACGCTGCCGGGCGAAAGATCGAGGGCGGCCGCCACCTCCGCGTAGCTGAGGCCGCTGTGCCGCAGGACGAGGGCGACCGCCTGCTTGCGGGGCAGCCGAGCCAGCGCCGCGCGTACCCGCCGACGCTCGTCGAGGGTGACCACCGCGTCGGCGACGTCGGGCACGGAGGTGACGCTGTCGCGGGCGGCCACCTCCCGCACCGCGCGGCGCCGCCCGGAGCGCAGGTGGTTGAGCGCGGTGTGCGCGGCGGCGACGGACAGCCAGCCGAGCGCCTCACCGGCAGGAACGGCGGACCGCCCGAAGGTCAGAAAGACCTCCTGTGCGACGTCCTCGGCCTCACTCCGCGACCCAAGCACCCGGGCCGCGACGGCGACGACACGGGGGTACGCGGAACGGAACACCTGTTCGAGATCGGCCCGAACGGCTTGCGGCCTCGAAACCACCACGCCGCCCTTCCGCCCGGCCAGCACGTCAACGTCCACACCCTGAGAGCACCACCGCGGCCCCGGATGTGACACGGCTACGTTCTACGTCGTGCGGGCCATCCTCGTGATGCCGCCCAACACCCGTGGCGTGCGACTTCGATACACCGCGACAGGATCGCACGCGACGCCGTTAGTCCCGATATGGATATGACGCAGGAGGTGCGCCGCGACCTGTCGGTGACCAGGTCGGTGGCCGGCGGGCTGATCGTCGTCTGCGCGCTCGGCGCCGCCGGCTCCGCCGCCGTGCCGGGCGTGAACAACAGGTGGTACGGCACCGAAACGCTGCTCAGCTGGATCTATCCGGGCGCGATCTGGCCGCTGTTGGTAGCGCTCGCCGGAGCCGGCCTGGTCGTCATGAGACGGCCGGGGTGGGTCCGGGAGGCCGCCGTGGTGGCCGCGATCGCCGGTGCGCAGGCCGCCGGGTACGGCATCGTGGCCGCCAGAGACTGGTTCAACGCCTGGGGTGCCGGCGGCATGGCCACCCACAACCTCGCCACGGTGGTGACCTTCGCGGCCTCGGTCGCCATCTGTGCGACCGTCGCCATCTGCGTGGCCGTCGGGCTGCTCTGGCAGGAGCCCAGCGACTGCCGCACGCTGCTGCGCCCGGCCCGCTTTCGGCCCGTGGCCGTCGGAGCCGTCGTGGCGGTCGGGTTGCCGCTCGCACTCGGCGCGGCCTTCCGCGACACGGACATCACGAGCCTGGGCCAGTACGCGCTGACCTACTCGCTGCCGTGGGGCGCCGCACTGGCGGCCACCGGATGGCTCGACCGACGTGCCGCCATAACCGCACGAACGACGGTCGCCGTCTCAGCCGTCCTCGCGGCGCTGACAGTGGATACGGCTGTCTACGGCTGAACCGCCCGGCGGTGGCATCTCCTGGGAGCCCACATGTTCTTCCATGTACGCACATGCGAAAACACGTCGGCTCCTCGAACACACCTCGGTCCCCGCACGACACCTGGGCTTTCGGGCCCGGGGTGTGCAGCGCACTCCCCGGGCCTTTCCGCATTGACCGACGTGTCAGTCCGGGAGACCGATGGTGATCTTCCATTCCTTCAGGGCGCGGTCCTTGGTGACGTCGAGCTGGGTGTACGGGTCCTGCGCCACCAGGGCCTCCGCGCTGGCGAGGTCGTCGGCCGCCAGGACGATGATGCCGCCGCTGAGGTCGGCCAGCGGGCCCGCCAGCACGAGCGCGCCGTCCGCCTTCAGTTTGGCCAGGTGCTCCAGGTGGTCGGGGCGCTTCTCGGCGCGCAGCGGGGTGTCGTTGTACCCGTACGTGAGGATGAAGTGGGCCATCTGCTTTGTAGCCTTTCGCTAGCGGGGTCAGAGCCCGTAGACCCGGCGGGCCGTACGGGAGAAGACGTCAGCTTGTTCGTCCTCGGTGCGGTGGCGCAGTGCCTGCTTCCACGCGTGGGTCAGCTCGGCCGAGGTCGTCCACAGCTTCTCGACCGGCAGGTTCGTGCCGAACATCGCCCGCGACGAGCCGAATCCGTCGAGGACCTCGTCAGCGACGAACCGGATCAGGTCAGGGTCGACGCGGTGGACGAAGGTGCCCTGGCCGGTCAGCTTGACCACGACGTTCGGGAGGGCCGCCAACTCCCGCATGCCGGCCCGCCATGACGCCACCACGGCCGGGTCGGTCTGGTCGGTGAGCATTCCCGCGTGTACGAGCACGAACGTGACCGACGGGTTCGCAGCCACGAGCTCGGCCGCGTCGTGCATCTGGCCCGAGAACACCTGGAGCTCGAACAGCCAGCCGAGGTCCGCCAGGGCTGCGATGTTGGCCCGGAAGACCGGGTCCTTCATCGTGTCCGGGCCCGAAGCGAAGCGGAACTCCGGGCGTTCGTGCCAGTGGAGCTGTAGGCGCGTGCCGACCACGAGCCGGCTGATCGCCTGCTGCTCCCGCATGACCTCAACCGCGTCTTCGGCGAACAGGTCCGCGCAGCCCACCATGGCCATCGGCCAGCCGGTGCGCTCGTTCAGCTCTGCGATCCAGCGGACCTCGTCGACGACGCGGTCCAGCGGCCAGTTCGGCTGCACGTACACCGATGTCCTGATGCCCGCCGCCGCCGCGTCGTCGCGGTACTCCTGGATCAGGTAGTCGCGCCGGATCGGTTCGTAGGGTCCGAAGATCCGCGGGACCATCGGCCCGGACAGCCACGGCATGTCGGCCTGGCGCCAGACATGGTGGTGCGAGTCGACGATGTCGCCCGCGTACAGCGAGCCCTCGGACAGCGAGCCCTCAGACATGCGCGCTCCTTTGCGTCGTCGCGAACTTCCCACGCACCGCGGTCAGTGCTGTTTCCAGACCGTCCACCCCGGTCAGAGCATCGAGATCTGCGAGTACGGCCGACATCCCGCGCGTCAGCGGCCGGTAGGCCGGGTCGCAGGCCAGCGGCGACCACCAGCTCAACTGGGCGGCGAGCAGGGACAGCCGGCGGGTGGCCGCGACCATCGCCGTGCAGTCGCCGCGTTCGAGCCCGTCGGACAGGACGAGCACGAGGGCGCCGCGGGCCAGGTTCGCGTAGTCGTCGAGGAACGTCGCCAGGCTCGTGCCGATCAGGGTGCCGCCGTCGGCGTCGAGCACGACCTGGGCCAGTGCGGCGAGCGCACCATCCACGTCGGACGTCCGCAACGAAGGGGTCACCCGGGTCAGCCGCGTCCCGAAGGTGAAGACCTCGGCCCGGGGGCAGGTCGCGACGACGGCGTACGCGAACCGCAGGTAGTCCGCGCTGTGCTGCTTCATCGAACCGGAGACGTCGACGAGCAGGAGCACACGGCGCTGCCGCTGCGGGCGGTGGCGCCAGTGCAGCCGCATGATCTCGCCATGGGTACGCCGGGACTCCAGGTAGATCGCCCGCAGGTCCACCCGTTGCCGGCGGCCACCGGGGCGCCGGCGCCGGGACCGGGTCGTCGGGACGGCCCGGGGCAGCTCGCGGCAGAGCTCCCGGATGAGCTCGTGGGAGCGCGGTGTGGTGGCCGCGAAGCGCCGCACGCCTTCGGGGCTGACGTTGCTGGCCGCGAGCCCGTCGGCCCCCGCCGCGTCGGCCACGACGTCCTCGGCCTCGCCCGATCCAGGCATAGAGGTCGGCTCGTCCTCGTCCGCGCTCTCGTCGGCGGGCTCGTCGGTGACCACCAGGGCGTCGGCGGCGGTCAGGCCGAAGAACCGCCGGAACACCTCGTCGTAGACGTGGCGCTCGGGCTCGGAGGTCACCAGGGTGGCGGCGCCGATCCAGTACAGCTGGCCGGTGGTCGACGGCGCGAGGGTCTCGATGCCGGCGAAGAACTGGCTCTGCTTGTCGGCCGGGACGCGCAGGCCGCCGTCGTGCAGGCCCCGAAGAAAACCAAACAGGTGGTTTTCCGTGCGGGCGATCAACTCAGCGGTCGTCATCGCCGAAGACCTCAGCCGCGCGCGCCGAGACCAGTGCCCCGTCCTCGGCGTTCTTGAGCACCAACCCCAGCGACGCGCGCAGGGCGTCGGTCCATTCCGCGCCCTCGTCGGCCAGGGCGAGCGAGCCCTGCGCCCACGCGATGGCCTCGGCGATCCCGGGTCGCTTGAGCGGCCCCAGGGAACGGATGACGTTGACCGACCGCACGAGCTGCGCGGCGCTGCGGGCGCTGAGCCCGGGTGTCTGCGCCTCGACGATGGCCCGCTCGCGCTCCGGGTCCGGGAACGGGATCCAGTGGTAGAGGCACCTCCGCTTGAGCGCGTCGTGCAACTCCCGGGTGCGGTTGGAGGTGAGCACGACCAGCGGGGGCACGGCGGCCGCGATGGTGCCGACCTCCGGGATGGTGATCTGGAAGTTGTCGAGGAACTCCAGCAGGAAGGCCTCGAACTCGCTGTCAGCCCGGTCGATCTCGTCGATGAGCAGCACGGCGCCGGCCTCGCTGCGCAGCGCGCGCAGCAGTGGGCGTTCGAGCAGGAACTCGCCCGCGTAGAGGTCGCCGACGGGAGTGCCCTCGACCTCCGCGGCCCGCAGGCTCAAAAGCTGCTTGGGGTAGTCCCACTCGTAGAGCACCTGCGAGACGTCGATGCCCTCGTAGCACTGGAGCCGGATCAGCTCGCGGCCCAGGGCGTCGGCCAGCACGTGCGAGATCTGCGTCTTGCCGACGCCCGGCTCGCCCTCGAGCAGCAACGGCCGGCCGAGGGCGATCGCGAGCCGGACTGCGGTCAGCAGTCCTTCGTCGGCGAAGTACCGTCGGTCCTTGAGTTGTTGGCTGAGGGCGGTGTGGTCGAGCAGCATCAGGCGACAGGCTCGCCGTCGCGGAGGGCGTCGAGTCCACGTAGGACCGACTCCGGGGTGAACGGCATCGTCGTGAGGCGCACACCGCAGGCGTCGAAGATCGCGTTCGCGATCGCCGGGATCGGGGCGTTGGCGGTCATCTCGCCGATGCCCTTGGCACCGAACGGTCCGTTGGACGCCGGGCGCTCCAGGATGACGCTGGTCTGCTCCGGGATCTCGCCCGAGCCGGGCATCAGGTACTCCGAGAAGTCGACCGGTCCGTGTGCCCGCGACGCCGGATAGTACGGCTCGGTGGACTCGAAGATGGCGTGCGAGACGCCCATCCACGCGCCGCCCTCGACCTGCTGCGTGGCCATCGCGGGGTTGAGCGCCCGGCCGATCTCGTACGTGTTGTGCAGGCGCAGGACGGTGACCACACCGGTCTCGTCGTCTACCTCGACGTCGGCGACCGTGCACGCGTGTGCCTGGCACGAGTCCGGGTCCATCTCGCCGGTCTCCGGAACCGGGTAGCTGCGCTCCTTGAGGAACATGCCCCGCCCGGAGATGGACTTGCCCTGCTTGAAGTGGGCCGCCAGCGCGATGTCCGAGATGTGGATCTGCTTGGCCGGGCTGCCCTTGAGCCGCACGTAGCCCGAGCCGTCGGTCTCCAGGTCGCCGGCGTCGACCTCGAGCTCGTCGGCGGCCACCTGGAGCATCACCTCGCGGGCTTCGCGGGCGGCCATGATGACCGCGTTGCCGACCCGGTGGGTGCCGCGGCTGGCGAACGTACCCATGCAGTGCGGTCCGGTGTCGGTGTCCGCGGTGTCGACGATGATCTGCTCCATCGGCATGCCCAGCGTCTCCGCCGCGCACTGGGCGACGACGGTCTTGAGTCCCTGTCCGAGGTCCACGGAGGACAGACTGATCACGAAGCCGCCCATGGTGGTGGCGTGGATCAGGGCCTGCGACGGGTCACCGCCGAGGTTCATGCCCGTGGGGTAGTTGACGGAGGCGTAGCCGCGGCCGTACAGCAGCGTCATGCTCCGGCTCCTCTCGGTGTGGACGACGACATGGCCCGGTACTCCTCCGGTAGCTCGTGCCCGACGAGCTCGGCGGTCCGCTGGATGACTTCGATCAGGGCGGTGCCGGAGGCGACCTTGCGGTGGGCCTTCATATCGCCGTCGCGGTAGGCGTTGCGCAGCCGGAACTCCAGCGGGTCGATGTGCAGTGCCCGCGCCACCTGGTCCATCTGCGACTCGATGGCGAAGTCGGCGATGGTGACCCCGAACCCGCGCATGGCGCTCGACGGGGTCCGGTTGGTGTAGACGCAGTGGCAGTCGGCATAGACGTTCGGGATCGTGTACGGGCCGGGCAGGTGCGCGGCGGCCTTGGTGGCGCCGTAGGGCGAGTGGCGTGCGTACGCGCCGGCGTCCACATAGAGCATGATCTTGCGGGCGATGATCCGCCCGTCGTTCATGACGCCGTCCTTGATGTAGATGCGCTCGGCCGCCCGGGGCGACGAGACCTGCATCTCCTCCTCGCGGCTGTAGACGAACTTGACGGGCCGGTTCGTCATCGCGGCCGCGATGCAGGCGAGCGGCTCGACCATGACGTCGACCTTGCCGCCGAAGCCGCCACCGACCGTGCCGCCCTTGACCTGGAGGTCGGTGAACGGCCGCTTGAGCGTCAGCGCGGTGTTGTCGAGAGTGAAGAAGGCGGCCTGGGTGTTGCTGTGGATCAGCAGGCGGCCGCCGCTCTGCGGCACGACGATGCAGCCGGTGGTCTCGGTCGGCGCGTGCTCGATCGGGGCCGAGCTGTAGCGCCATTCGAAGATGTGGTCCGCCTCGGCGAAGCCGGCCTCGACGTCACCGAACCGGATCCGGCGTGCGTGGTGTCCCTCGTACACGAAGTAGTTCGTGCCCGCCCGCTTGAAGACGGGCGTGTCCGGGAGCATCGCCTCCTCGACGTCGAGGACGGCTTTCAGCTCGGTGTAGGTCACCTTCACCTTGCTCGCGCCTTCGAGCGCGGCCGCCTCGGAGTCGGCCACCACGGCCACGATCGGCTCGCCCTTGTAGAGGACCCGGTCCTCGGCCAGCACGGGCTCGTCGTCGGGTCCGATGCCGATCAGCCGCAGGACGCCGTACCAGTTCTCCGGAACGTCCTTGTACGTGATGACCCGCAGGACGCCCGGGACCTTCAGCGCCTCGGAGTAGTCGACGTCGTTGATGAGCGCGTGGTGGTGCGACGAGCGGTGGATCTTGAGGTGGGCCAGGTTAGGGAAGGTCCGGTCCTCCATGAACTCGGTGCGCCCGGTGACGTGGCCGAGCGCGTCCGACCGCTGGACCGCGGTGCCGATGACTTTGAAGTCCGACGCGCGTTCGTCCCTGAAATATTCTGTGTCGATGCGTGCCATCAGCGCGTGGCCTCCTGCTCTGCCGTGCCCGCACGATCGCGGCGGCGCCGCGCCGCCTCGAGGATGGCGCTGACGATCGGCGCGTAGCCGGTGCAGCGGCACACGTTGCCGCTGATCGCCTCGTTGACCTCGTCTGCGGTCGGGTCGGGATTGCGGGCCAGCAGCGCCTCCGCGGACATGATCATGCCGGGCGTGCAGAAGCCGCACTGGGTGGCGAATCCGTCGACGAACGCCTGCTGGACGTCGTTGAGCTCCTGGCCGTCGGCCAGCCCCTCCACCGTCGCCACGGCGGCGCCGTCGATGGTGGCCGCGGGCACCAGGCAGGAGACCACGGGCGCTCCGTCGAGCAGGACCGTGCACGAGCCACAGGCGCCCTGTGCGCATCCGCGCTTGGCACCCATCAAGCCGAGCTGTTCGCGCAGGGCGAGCAGCAGCGTGGTGTCCGGCTTGGCCATGAACGCCTGGTCGACGCCGTTGACCTTGACATTGACGATCCTGAGGGGCATGGGGTCTGTTTCCCTATCAGCGGCCGAGCAGCGCTCGGCGGAGGTGGACGGGGAAGACGCGGGTGCGGTACCACGCGGAGGCGTAGGCGTCGTCGGCCGGCTCGATCTCGCCGCGGCCGGCCTCCCCTGCCGCGCGCACCGTCTCGACTGTCAGCGGTTGGCCGACGAGGGCCGCCTCGACGGCGTGCGCCCGGATGACGCGCGGGCCGACGCCGCCGAGTGCGACTCGGGCACCGGTGACAATCCCGTCGGACTCGGTGACCGTGGCGGCGACTGTGACCAGGGAGGCGGAGTTGTAGCGGCGGCGGGCGGCCTTGACGTACTTGAAGGTGCCCGGCTGCGGGCGCTCGAAGGTGACGGTCGTGACGAGCCCGGAAGGCTGGTCGCCCAGCTCTTCCACCGACAGCTCGCGGCTCCCGGTGTCGTCGACGAGCGTGACCCGGGCGTCGAGCGCGACGAGCGCGACGGCGAGGTCGCCGTGTGGCTGGCGGGCGAACAGGTTGCCGCCGACGGTGGCCAGGGTGCGCACGGGCGTCGAGGCGATGCTGCGTACGACCGCGTTCAGGTCTGCCAGTCGCTCGTCGTGTTCGACCTGCGCGAGGGTGGTCGCGGCGCCGAGCTCCACGGTCTGGCCGTCCACGCGGATGCCGGCCAGCCCCGTGCGCCGCAGGCTCACGAGCTCTGTCGGCGGCGAGGCGTAGTCGTTGAGCCACGGCAACACACTGGTCCCGCCGCCGATCGCCGTGGCTCCTCCGGCTATCAGCCTCACCGCGGCCGAGACGTCGTCGGGGACGTGAACCTCGGTCAACATGCGCGCCCCCTTTATCGATATCGATAATGAACGTATACGGTCTCTCCTATGTTGGTCAACGAGTCGCCGACGGCCCGCCCGTCGAAGCCGACCCTGAGCGAGAGCATCCGGGACGGATTGGTGGAGCTCATCGTCTCGGGTGAGCTCAAGGCCGGCGAACGGCTCATCGAGACCCGGATCGCCGCGGACTTCGGCACGAGCCAGGCCCCCGTACGCGAGGCCCTGCGCGAACTGGAAGGCCTTGGCCTGGTCGAGAGCCGCCCGCGGCGCGGGCGCCATGTGCTGCCGTTCGTCGAACAGACGATCCGGGAGGCGTACGTCGTGCGCGCGGCGCTGGAAGAGGCCGCGACCCGGCTCGTGATGCTCAACGACCGGCTTCCCCGCGATGCGATGCGCGCCGACGTCGACGACATGTACCGGTGCGCGGCCGTGGACGACGTGCGGGCCATGGGCCTCGCCAGCGCGCGCTTCCACCGCCGGGTGGTGCTGGCCGGCAGCAACTTCCTGCTGGAGCGGGCCTGGGAGGGTCTGCAGATCGAGTCGCGTACCGCCATCGCGCTCGTGGTGACGAAGCCTTTGTTGTCGCACGTCGCCGACGAGCACTCCGAGCTTCTGGCGGTGCTGGAGTCCGGCGATGTGGAGGCGGCCTGCCTGCACACCCGGGCACACCAGTGGGCGTACGCGGACCTCCCCCACGACATGCACGGCGCCGCCCGGGCGGTGCGCTTCCCCTAGTCGGTGTTGAAGGTGCGTCGATAGGCGTCCGGCGCCACGCCGACCGTGCGGTGGAAGTGTCGGCGCAGCGTCGTGGCCGTGCCCATGCCGGCCGCCTCGGCGATGGCGTCGATGCTGTCGTCGGTGTTCTCCAGCAGCTCC
Organism: Asanoa ishikariensis; assembly: GCF_900107455.1. GTDB lineage: Bacteria > Actinomycetota > Actinomycetes > Mycobacteriales > Micromonosporaceae > Asanoa > Asanoa ishikariensis. The sequence goes on from NZ_FNQB01000003.1 coordinate 1,024,496, forward strand.
TGTGCCCGGCGGACGCGCTGTGTCGAGAGCCATTGCAGCGGGGTGGTGCCGGTCGCCGACCTGAACAGGCGGGCCAGGTTGCGCGAGCTCATGTTGGCGTGGCGGGCCAGGTCCTCCACGGTCAGCGGCTGGTCGAGCCGGGTCATCGCCCACGGGAACAGGTTGGCCAGCGGGTGGTCGTCGCGGGCGGGCACCGGTGTGGTGACGAACTGGGCCTGGCCGCCGGCGCGGTGGGGCGGCACGACCAGCCGGCGCGCGACGGCGTTGGCGACCGTCGAGCCGTGGTCACGCCGGATCAGGTGCAGGCACAGGTCGATCGCGGCGGCCTTGCCGGCGGAGGCGAGCACGTCGCCGTTGTCGACGTAGAGCACGTCCGGGTCGACCGTGACCCGGGGATAGCGCTCGGCGAGCACGTCGGTGTGGGCCCAGTGGGTGGTGGCGCGCAGGCCGTCGAGCACCCCGGCCTCGGCCAGCACGAAGGCGCCGGTGCAGAGGGAGACCAGCCGTTTGCCGTTGGCGTGAGCGGCTCGGACGGCGTCGATCAACTCGGGTGGCAGGTCCGCGTCCACGTCCTCCACGGCCGGGATGATGACCGTGTCGGCTTGGGCGAGGTGGTCCAGCCCGGCGTCGGGTTCCAGGCGGAACCGGCCGACCCCGGTGGGGCCCTGGCCGCAGATCATCAGGTCGTACCACGGGTCGGCCAGGCCCGACGGGTCGCGGACGAAGATCTCGCAGGCCATCGCGATCTCGAAATGCAGCATCCCGTCGGTGGCGGCGAGCGCGATCGTGGTCATGTCCGAAACTGTACGGTGCTTGTCGTTCCAGACACTCCCCCGGGGCCGGCGGTTGCTGGAGGATCGTCCTTGTCAATCTTGCTTGGAGGGGTTCAGATGGTTTCGGTGGCAGTGTTCGGCGCGTATGGACACACTGGACGGTTCGTGGTGGCGGAGTTGATGTCGCGCGGGTTCGACCCGCTCCTCCTCGGTCGTGACGCGGCCAGGTTGGCGGCACCGGGCCTCCCGTGGCGCGTCGCGTCGGCTGACGACCAGGCCTCGCTCGACGCGGCGTTGGCGGGCGCGGTCGCGGTCATCAACTGCGCCGGCCCCTTCGCCTCGACCGCCGCACCCGTGATCTCGGCGGCGCTTCGTGCCGGGATCCCGTACGTGGACGTAGCGGCCGAGATCGAGGCCAACGTCGACACGTTCACGCACTTCGCCGAGAGCGCGGGCGTCGCGGTGGTGCCGGCGATGGCGTTCTTCGGCGGGCTGGGTGATCTGCTGGTCACGACCGCGATGGGCGACTGGACTTCGGCTGACTCGGTGGACGTCGCGTACGGGCTGAGCAGTTGGCATCCCACCCCGGGAACGCTCGCCTCCGGGACCGTCTCGCGGGATCGACGCGCCGGCCAGCGGGTCCGCTTCACCGGGGGCAAGCTGGAGTACTACGTCTCCTCGGCAGAGTTGCCCAGGCAGGAGTGGGACTTTCCGGCGCCGCTGGGGCGCCGCACTGTGCTCGGCGACTTCACGATGGCCGATGTCGTCACCGTGCCCAGCCATCTGCGTATCCCCGAGGTGCGCACGTACATGACCGCCGGTGCGGCCGCGGACCTGGCTGCCCCTGACGCGGCCGGGCCAGCCGCGGTCGACGACTCTGGACAGTCGGCGCAGACCTTCACGGTCGACGTCGTCGTGCGCCGCGGCGACGATTCGCGGCGCATCGTCGCCAGCGGCCGGGACATCTACGCGTTCAGCGCACCGCTGGCGGTCGAGGCGGTCGTTAGGATCCTCGACGGTCGGACACGGACGACCGGCGTCGCCTCGGCCGGTGCGATGTTCGACGCTCCTGACTTCCTTCGATCGTTGTCCGCGCACCTGCGGATCTCGTGACGCGCGCGCCGGCAGGCTGGGCGCCCAGCCTGCCGATCGCTCCTACTTGGACAGTCCGAACCCACCGATCGCCGCTGTGAGGTTCTCGGCCAGCAGCTTGCGGATCTCGGCTCCCTGCGGCGTGGCCCAGTCCTTGGCGAGCTCACCGAGGATCGCGGCCGTCGTCGTCAGCTTGACGCCGGCCTGCGCCATCCGCAGGTTCGCCGCGTTGTCCGAGATCTCGAACACCGAACCGCCGGCGTCGAGCACCGCGTACACGTCGTACCCGGCCTCCTTGGCGCTGATGGCGGTGTAGATCAGGCAGCCGTCGTTGGTCGTGCCGGCCATGATCAAGGTCCGGCGCCCGGTCGCCTCGACGGCGCGACGGAACTCAGGGTCGTCCCACGAGTCGATGATGCCGGTCCGCTTGACCCGCTTCGCGTGCGCTGCGGGGTGCAGGTCGGCCAGCTCCGGGATCCACCAGTCCTTGTTGTCGTCCTCGGTGCTGCTGGTCCAGACGTTGGGGAGGCCGAGGACCTGCGACGCCTTGACCAGCGTGACGCTGTTCAGCTTGGCCGTCTCGGGCTCCTGTGTCTTGATGAACCCCATCGAGATGACCTGGTGGTCGATCAGGATCAGGGCGCTGTCCTGCGCCTTCAGGTTGGTCATAGTTGATTTCTCCTTCTCTTAGTCGCACCCGTCCGGGGTGCACACGCCGTCGGCGCCACCGACCACCGGCAGCGGGTTGCTCTCGTTCCACGCGCGGTCGATGATCGCGCGCAGGTCGCCGGCCCCGATGGCCCCGGGCACGGCGAACCGGCCGTCGAACACCAGGAACGGCGCGCCGCGGGCGCCGAGCCGCAGTGCCTGGCGCTGGTCGGCGTCGACCCGGCCCCGGTAGCGACGACTGCGCAGGGCTTCGGCAGCGCCCTCCAGACCCACGTCTGCGGCGAAATCGAGGACCTCGTCTTCCGTCCACAGCTTGCGGGCCTGCCCGAAGTGCGCCCGGAACATCGCCGTCCAGACCTCGTTGCCGCGGCCCTGGTCCGTCGCGTACGCGAGCAGTTCGTGCGCCAGATCCGTCGGTCCGAGCGTGCGGTCGACCGCGCGGTAGGGCGTCAGTCCCTCCTCCTTGGCCTGCCGCTCGATCGGCCGAAGGACCTGGTCCACGGTCGTCGGGGGTGCGCCGGCCATCTTGATCAACTCGCGCTGCGTCACGCCCTCGCGCGGCAGGTCAGGATGGAGTTGAAACGACCGGTGGATCACCTGGACCCGATCGCCGTACGGAAGCCGGCCCAGCGCCTGGTGTATCCGGTGGTCCATCAACCCGCAGTACGGGCAGACGATGTCCGACCAGAATTCGATCTTCATGGCACCCACCTCAATTCTCACTTTCCGTTCGTAGCCCCATGATGCAGAAGAATCGTGGAGCCACAAAAGGCACATGAATGTGCCTAAACAGCGGGGTGGGTTAGATGTGCCGGCGGTCACTCGGATCGGAGGACGGCCGTCGGTCCAATAGGGACGTTGCACTTCGGTCCGGAGACCGTACGATCGGCGCAGCCTCGCCCTCGTATAGGAGTTTGTGCATGACGATCTCGGATGCCGACCTCACGGCACAGCTGCAGCCCGACATCCCGCACGCGGCCCGCATGTGGAACTACTGGATGGGCGGGACCGACAACTACCCCGCCGACCGTGCGGCCGGGGACGCCGTCGCCGGGGTCTATCCGGAGATTCGACTGATGGCCGGCCAGTCGCGCCAGTTCCTGACCCGTGCGGTGCGCTTCCTCGCCGCCGAGCAGGGCATCCGGCAGTTCCTCGACATCGGCACCGGCCTGCCGGTCATGCAGAACACCCACGAGATCGCGCAGGACATCGCGCCCGAGAGCCGCATCGTGTACGTCGACAAGGATCCGCTCGTGCTCGTGCACGCCCGGGCCCTGCTCGGCGAGGCCGGCTCGAACGACCAGGTCACCTACCTGCAGGCCGACTACTACGAGCCCGAGAAGATCCTCGCCGAGGCCGCGAACACGCTCGACTTCACCCAACCGATCGCGGTGATGTTCATGGGCGTGATGGGCTACGAGCCCGACCTCGCGGTGGTCCGGTCCATCATCGACCGTGTGGTGGCGGCGACGGTCTCGGGCAGCTACCTGGTCTTCTGGGACAGCACCGACACGACACCGTCGGTCGTGGAGGGCGCGAAGAAGCTCGTCGAGAGCGGCGGCGACGAGTACCACCTGCGCAGCCTCGCCGACCTCGGCGCCGTCTTCACCGGCCTCGACCTGGTCGAGCCCGGTCTGGCGCAGATCACCGCCTGGCACGCCGACGACGAGGACCCGGTGCGGACCGACGCGTTCGGTGGGGTGGCCCGCAAGCCCTGATCACCAGTGGCCGCGGTGGACGACCTCGTCGAACGGGCGGCGGTTGGGGCGCTTGACGGGCCGCAGCGGCCGGTCGGCGGGGTGGCCGACGCCGAGCAGATAGGCCACCTCGTGCGTCTCCGGCACGCCCAGGATCGTGCGGGCCCTGGCCTGGTCGCCCACCGCGGAATGCCCCGTGCCGATGCCAAGATCCGCTGCGGCGAGCATCATCGCGTACGTGGCCTGCCCCAGGTCGTACTGGTCCAGCAGCCGCTGGCGCTCGTCGGCCGGCACCGGCAGCACCAACGCGACGGTCGCCGCCGCCCGGGCGATATGGCCCGCCGCGGGCCACACCGTGGCGAGCTCGGCGAGTTGCTGACGGTCGGTCACGAGGACGAAGTCCCAATGCTGACCGTTGGACGCCGACGGCGCCCGCCACCCGGCCTCGGCGATCTGGGTCAACTGCTCGTCAGACACCGGGTCGGAGGTGTAGTCGCGAACATTCCGCCTGGCCCGGATCGCATCCCATGTCTCCATCAGCTCCCATTTTATTTGAATGCCGGCCCGGTAAGGCGGAATTAGGGTCTGGCGATGGACCAGCCGTGGCAGAGCGGACCCCTCTGAAGGCGGCAAGCTACGCTGTAACTGACCGTGCACTGCAATGACCCGGGAGAATTTCATGTCCGACGACGAGAACACCACGCCGGACGAGACGCCGGAGGACGAGGCGGTCGAGGAGACTCCGACCTTCGCCAACCGGGCCGAGCGTCGCGCCGCCAAGGGCAAGGGCAAGGGCAAGACCGGCCAGGCCCATCAGCACGGCGCGGGTGGTTTCACCGGCAAGGGCGGCACCTTCCAGCCTCCGCGCAACTACGGCAGCCGCCGCAGCGGCTGAGTCACATGAAGTTGCGGGTGTGCAGCGCTGACAGTTCCGCAGCTTCGTCGGGTGGGAAACCGAGCCGTTCCAGGCGTTGCCGGCGGCCGTCGTCCATGGCCGCCTGGAGTCGCTGGACTGCCGCGTAGCCCCGGGCTATCGCCGCCGGCGTCCATTCCCCGGCGGCGAGCACGACGAGCGCGTCGTAGACGTCCGCGTTGAGGCCCGCGGTGTCGACCAGGGCGTCATGGCGTCGTTCGACCGCGGCCCGCAGCCGCCCGCGCAGCGTCGGGTCCAGCGCCGCCTGGTGTTCGAGGTGGGCCACCCCGAACGCCACGTGCCGGGCCTCGTCGACCCGAGCCAGCCGGGTGACCTGGCGGGTGACCGGGTCCGGTGCGTGTTCGTCCAGGAAGGCGAGCAACGCCAGGAAAGCGCCCTCGCCCAGGACCGACAGCAGGAACGACGCCAGCGAGAAGTCCGCCTCGAACAGCAGGCTCGTCAGCGAAGCACGACCACCCGCCGACGAGGTGCCCAGCTCGCTGCCCGTCAGCAACGCCCGCCGACTGAAGACCTCGATATGCCGGGCCTCGTCGGCGGCCTGGACGGCGAGGAGCTGCTGGACCTCCCGGAAGTGTGGGTGGATCCGGGCCAGCAGCCGGGCCGGGATCACCAGGGCCGCCTGTTCGTTCTCGACGAGGTACGTCATCACCTGGACGACCGCGGCCTCGATGTCCTCCGGAAGCTCAGTCGCGGCCGACCAGTCGACCGCGACCGCCGGGTCCCACTGGGCCGCCGCGGCGTGCGCGTACAGCCGGGGCGCGAGGTCGGCCCAGACCACGTCACGGTCGGCGATGTCGAACCCGACCGGGGTCGGACCGCCGGCCTCCACCAGCGCGCCACGGGCGGCGAGGCCCCAGTGCGGTGGCGGTCGGCGAACGATGCCGTCCGGGCGGGGTCCACCGGCCCGTTCGGCGCCGGCCCACCGCTGGCGCTCCGCGGGTCCCGGCGAGACCAGGCTGCCGTGCTGGTCGGCCGAAAAGACGTGTCCGCGGCTCCGGCACCACCCGCGCAGGTGCACGGCGAGCGCCGGATCGTGCCCGACGACGTGCAGCCGGTCCCCGGGCGGGAGGCCGCGCAGGGCGCGTTCCACGAGGATGTGGGCGCCCTGCGCGAAACCGAGCCCTTCGAGGTCGAGCCGCGTCATGGTGCGTAGTCGGCCGCCGTGACCTGGCCCTTGGCGTCGTAGAAGCCCGACTGGTCGACCGCCGCCGCCAACTGGGCGTACCCGCTGGTCCGGCCCTCCTGCCAGACCTTCAGCCCTTCGAGGTCGAGCAACGGACGGACCTCGGCGTCCGCGTACGACATCGACAGCAGCAGTCCGACGAACCGGTCGGCCAGATCGGCCGGCGCGGTGTCGACGAGCGTCATGTTGCAGTGGTCGTACGGGGCCGTCTGGGCGATGATCCGCGTACCCGGCGGCAGGGTGCCCTCCTGGGTGAACGCGAGGTGGTTGGCGTCGATCATGCACGCCGCGTCGACCTCGCCGGCCGCCAGCGCACGGGCCGCGTCCCGCTCGCCGCCGACATGGTCTCCGTGCAGCCCGACGCCCACGTCGAACCGGCGGACGGTCAGGTCGGCCGCACCCGCCGCCCGCAGGTGGGCCAACGGGATCAACGTGGCCTGTGGTGAGTCGATCGCACCCACGGCGACGGTACGAATATCGGCCAGCTTCACGTCCGGGCCGGAGCGGACGACGACCACCGACGTCAGGTCGCGGTCGGTGTCGCGCATGGCGGCGGCGCGCACCGTGTGGCCCTCGGCGGCGGCCAGTCGCTCGGCGCGCACCCAGGCCAGGGGCGAGTTCCACGCGGCGTGGATCCGTCCGGCGACCAGGTCCTCGACCTGCCGCTCGTAGTTGGAGTAGAGCACGAAGTCGAACGGCAGCCCGCTGTCACGCAGCCACCGCCGGAAGCCCTCCCAGATGGTGACGACCTTCGGGTCGTACGCCACCGCGCCCATCACGAGGTCCGTCACGGCGCCTCGTCGAAGAGCGGCAGGCCCAGCGTCGCGCGGCCGACGAAGTCACGCAGCGCCGGCGTGGTCGGCGCCATCACCCGAGCGGCCAAGGTGTCCCGGAACCGGCGTTCGACACCGAGCTCCTTGCGGAACGCGGCGCCGCCGCACAGCCGCATCACTCCGTCGGCAACCTCGGAGCTGACCTCCGACGCGACCGCTTTGACCTGGAGCACGCGCAGGGTCGCATCGGGCCGTCCGGTGGCGACCGCGACCAGGGTGTCGGCGAGGAAGGCACGGGCCTCGTCGCCCCGGGTACGCAGTCGGGCGTACTCGGCCCGCGCTACCGGCTGCTCCGCGAGGGTCTGGTCGAGGTGCTCCAGGCGGGTGTTCGTCAGGTGCGTCGCGGCCTCGTCGAGCAGCGCGGTGGTCAGGCCGACGGAGAACGCGGCGTTGCCGGTCAGGAACACCGGCAGCACCGTGCCGAGCGCGATGTCGAGGCCGGCGCCGTCGTCGCCGAGCATGGCTTCGCGCGGCACTTCGACGCCCTCGGCCACGATCGGCCTGGACGCGTTGCCGCGCAGGCCGACGCCGTCGAACTGCCCGGCGACCCGCAGGCCGGCCGTTTCCGAAGGGACGAGCCACAGCGTCATCGGTCCGTCCGCGGCCAGCGGTGTGCTCGACCACACGTAGCTGTCGGCTTCACCGGCCGAGGTGACCCAGCTCTTGCGGGCGTCGAGGCGCACGGTCGTACCGTCGCCTCGTGCCGTGCTCATCGGCGCCCAGAAGTGGCTGCGCGAGCCGGCCTCGGAGAACGCCAGGGTGCTGACGTGCTCGCCACGGGCGATGGCGGCGCGGACCTCGCGGGGGCCGTGTGCCTCCAGCGCGCTGGTCGCGGCGTAGTGCATCAGCACCACCATCGCGGTGGAGCCGCAGGCGGAGGCGAGCTGTTCCACGACGTCGGCCGCGTCGAGGAGGGTGCCTCCCCGGCCGCCGACCTCGGTCGCCGACAGCAGGCCGAGGATGCCCGCCTCGCCGAGCGCGTCGAGGGCGGCGCGGGGGTAGGCGCCGGTGCGGTCCACCTCGGCGGCCGCGGGCGCGATGGTGGTCGCGATGACCGCTTCGAGGGTGGCGCGGTAGTCGGTGCTGGTCGCGGTGCTCAAGCGGGACCTCCTACAGATCGGCGTTTGCCAGCCTAAAGGCCCGTTTGGGGACGTCGCTACACGAAACGCCCGCGTCGGGCCAGCCACACCGTCCGGGTGGTGCGCACGCTGAGGTCGTCTCGGCCGGCCAGTCCCGCGACGGCCTTGTCCAACGCGGTCAGGTCCGATGTGGACAGGCGCCCCTCCAGCCGTTCGCGCATGCGGTGCAGGGTGACCTCGGCGTAGCGTGCGGCGGCGGCCGGCAGCGGTGGCCGCAGGTCGATGTCGAAGTGCCGTCGCGTCACCGCTTCGAAGCCGGCGTGGGTGGCCCGGTCGCCCCAGTTCTCGTGCATGTGCATGCCGGCCTCGTGGCGCAGGTGGGCCACAGCCTCGTGGCCGCGTCGCTCGACCTCCTCGTCGGCGGTGCCGGTCAGGAACAGCGGGAACGAGTCGAGCTCGGCGATCACCAGCAGGCCGCCTTCCCGGAGGGCCGCGTACGCCGAGGCCAGCGCCTGCTTGGGGTCGGCCATGTGGTGCATCGATGAGGCGGCCCAGACCACGTCGGCGGGCCCGAGGTCGGGCCAGGGCTGGTCGAGGTCGGCCTCGACGGTGCGGATCCGATCGCCGAGGCCTGTCTTCGCCGCCTGGTCGCGCAGGTGGGCCAGCATCTCCGGGTCCACGTCGACGGCGGTGATCTCCGATCCGGGCAGTTCCCGGGCGAGGGCGAGCGAGCCGGTGCCGCTGCCGGCGCCGATGTCGACGACGCGGGGGTGGTCGGCGGCCTCGCGACCGACCCAGCCGATCAGCTCGCGGTGGTAGTCGGCCAGGACCTCGGCGTCCAGGTCCAGCATTTCGATCATGTGGTCGTGTTCCATGCGTACGACGGTAGCCGCGCCTTGCTGGTTTGGCATAGGCTCTTGCGTATGAAGCAAGACGATGGTGTGGAGGTCCGGGTACGGCAGCGGATCCGCGGGCTGCGGGTCACCCGGGGCTGGTCGCTGGACGAGTTGGCCGCCGCCTGCCTGCTCAGCCCGTCGACGCTCAGCCGCATCGAGACCGGCCACCGGCGGATCGCCCTCGATCAGCTCACCGCGATCGCCCGGGCGCTGGGCACCACGCTCGACCACCTCGTCGAGTCGGACAGCGACGACGACGTGGTGATCCGGCCCCACCGCGACGAGGCGCGCGGCGTCACCACCTGGCTGCTCTCCCGCGACAAGGGCCAGACGGTCAGCAAGATGCGGGTCAGCCGCAAGGTCCCGGACGACTTGCGCGTGCACCCGGGCCGCGACTGGTTCACGGTGCTCTCCGGCACGATCGTCCTGCGGCTCGGCGAGCGGACGATCCTGGTCGGTGCGGGCGAGGCGGCCGAGTTCTCGACGATGGTCCCCCACGCCTTCGGCGCACACGGCGGCCCAGCCGAGATCCTGTGCATCCTCGACCACGAGGGCGAACGCAGCCACCTCGGCCCGCACGGCGAGGCTCACGCGCACGGCTGATGCGCCGCGGTGGGCCGTCCGGGAGGCTGTCGGGATGATGCCACCCGCCCTGCTCGACCATGTCTCGATCGCGGTGACCGACGCGCGGCCGGTGTGGCCGCTGTTCCGGGGCCAGCTCGGTGGCGAGTGGGCGATCAGCGGCAGCGCGCCGGGCTTCCGGTTCAGCACCCTGCGCTACGCGAACGGGATGTGCCTGGAGCTGCTGGAGCCACATCGGACGGACGAGAACCCGTTCGTGGAGCGGTTCCTGTCGCGCGGAGGGCCTGGGTTGCACCACCTGACGTTCAAGGTGGCCGACCTCTCGGCCGCGGTGGAGGCGGTGACGGCGGCCGGCTATCCCTGCTTTGGCGTACGCACCGTCGACCCGTTCTGGAGCGAGGCGTTCATCCATCCGAAGGACGCCGGCGGCACGCTGGTGCAGCTCGCGCAGGCCGGCCCGGCACCGCTGCCAGCCGCGCCCGATGACCTGCCGCCGGCGGGCGCCACGACGGCCGTGCTGCGGGCGGTCACCTTGCCGGCCACCGAGGAGGCGCGCGCGGTCGGATTGCTCCGGCTGCTTGGTGGCCAGGTCACGGGCATGGGCGAGCTCATCTTCCGCGGGTCGGACGTACGGATCCGGATTGGCGCGTCGGCCCGCCTTGAGTTCACGGGCACCGATGCGGTGACCCGGGTGGCGTACGCCGGGAGCGCGGGGATCCCTTTCCGGGACCCGCACCTGGGCGTCGACATCGTCCTGACCTGAAAACTCTCCGCCGTTCCGGTCTTGGTGAATGGATGATCGGCGCTGTCCGTGTCGGGTCGGCAACAGGGTGCGACCGGGCGGGTCTTCTCCGCGTGGTCGACCGCTCCTTATCGTCCCTTTCTGTGACCGGGACAGGTGGAGCGACCGGGCGGACTCCGCCCCGACCACGACGGCGGCGACCGCATCGCCCGTGGGATGCCGTCGGTGCGGTGGCCGGGATCGCCAGCGCACTGATCGCGGTGGTCTTCGGGATCGCCCAGTGTGGACCGTCCTCCGACCCGAAGCGAGTCAGTGACGCCACGACCAGCACGCCCACTCTGCCGCCGCCGACGTCAGAACCGGCCCGGCCGGAGACGCCCGCTGACGATCTGCTCGAACTCGTCGAGATGGAGTACGGGCAGGAGGCGGCCGAAGTCGAGGTGACCGGCATGCTGGAACCCGGGGCTCCGACCGCGGACCCGCCGGAGCCGGACACCAAACCCGTCAAGGTTCGCCCGCTCGTGCTGACGTTGCGCAACACCGGCGACAACCCGCTCGTCCTGACCGGGCTGAAGGTGGTCGTCCACGAGGTCTTGATGGTGCCAGCCTGCGCCACTGAAGGGGGAGGCGGGGTAGCTCCCACGCTCAACTACGAGTTCCGCTTCCCCGTCCCGCCGACCAGCGAGTGGTCGGCGACCGGGCCGCAGAACTTCGCGGTAGAACCGCGCAGCGTCGACGCGCTTTCGGTCACGATCGGCCCCGCCGCGAGCGGCGATGCCGTATACGTCTGGCGCTACTCCGTCCACGCGGTCGTCAAGGACGGCCGCGAAATCCTTTGGGGAGGCGGGGTAGGCACCGACGGGTTCGAGGTCTCCGTCGATGACTACCTGGCATACACGGTGTACGGCCAGGACTCGGGCGCATCGCCGGCCGCGATTCGGGCATGCGCCGACGAGGTGGTCGAGACCGTGCAGGGCTACATCGACCAGTCGACGGCGCCGGCGTTCGCGGTGCAGTCCGAGGTCGAGCACCTGATCGAGGCGTACCAGCGGCTGGCCAGCAAATAGACGGAGAGCCCGACCGATCCCTGCTGGGACCGGCCGGGCTCATCCGTTCTAGTGGGTCAGGAAAGGTCGAACCGGTCGAGCTCCATGACCTTCGTCCAGGCGGCGACGAAGGCGGTGGCGAACCGCTCACCGGCGTCCTGGCTCGCGTAGACCTCGGCCAGCGCCCGCAGCTGCGAGTTGGAGCCGAAGACGAGGTCGACCGCGGTGGCGGTCCACTTCACCTCGTCGGTGGTCACGTCGCGGATCTCGTACACGTGCTCGTCGGTCTCCGACGCCTTCCACCGCGTGCCCGGGGAGAGCAGGTTGGCGAAGAAGTCGTTGGTGAGCAGGCCCGGCCGGTCGGTGAGCACGCCGTGCTTGGCGCCGCCGACGTTGGCACCGAGGGAGCGCAGGCCGCCGACGAGGACGGTCATCTCGGGCGCGGTCAGGTTCAACATGTACGCGCGGTCGATCAGCAGGACCTCCGGCTGGGTCTTCTCCCCGGCACGCAGGTAGTTGCGGAACCCGTCGGCGCGCGGCTCGAGCACCCGGAAGGACTCGGCGTCGGTCTGCTCCGCGGTGGCGTCGGTGCGGCCCGGGCGGAACGGGACGCTGACGTCGACACCGGCGTCGCGCGCGGCCTTCTCGACCGCGGCCGAACCGGCCAGCACGATCAGGTCGGCGATCGAGATCTTCGCGCCGCCGGCCTCGTTGAACTTGCGCCGGATGCCCTCGAGGGTGTCGAGGACGGTCGCGAGCTGCTCGGGCTCGTTGACGTCCCAGCCGCGCTGCGGCTCGAGGCGGATCCGGGCGCCGTTGGCACCGCCGCGCTTGTCGGTGGAGCGGAAGCTCGCAGCCGAGGCCCACGCGGTCGAGACGAGCTGGGCCGTGGTGAGGCCCGACTCCAGGACCATCGCCTTGAGCGTCGCGACGTCGGCCTCACCCACGAGCTCGTGGTCGACGGCCGGCAGCGGGTCCTGCCAGAGCTGCGGCTCGGCGACCCACGGGCCCAGGAAGCGGCTGACCGGACCCATGTCGCGGTGCAGCAGCTTGTACCAGGCCTTGGCGAACGCCAGCGCGAACTCGTCCGGGTTCTCCAGGAAACGACGGGAGATCCGCTCGTACGCCGGGTCGACGCGCAGCGACAGGTCGGTCGTGAGCATGGTCGGCTTGTGCTTCTTGGCCGCGTCATACGCGTCCGGGATGATCGCCTCGGCGTCCTTGGCCACCCACTGCTTGGCGCCGCCGGGGCTGGTCGTCAGCTCCCACTCGTACCCGAAGAGGATCTCGAAGAAGCGGTTGCTCCACTGGGTCGGCTTGTCGGTCCAGGTGACCTCGAGGCCGCTGGTGATCGTGTCGGCACCCTTGCCGCTGGCGTAGCTGCTCAGCCAGCCCAGGCCCTGCGCATCGATCGACGCGCCCTCGGGCTCGGCGCCCACGTGGTTGTCGGCCGGGCCGGCGCCGTGGGTCTTGCCGAAGGTGTGACCGCCGGCGATCAGTGCGACGGTCTCCTCGTCGTTCATCGCCATGCGGCCGAAGGTCTCGCGGATGAAGTGCGCCGCCGCGGCCGGGTCGGCGTTGCCGCGGGGACCCTCCGGGTTGACGTAGATGAGACCCATCTCGGTCGCGCCGACGTTGTCGGACATCGTGGTGTCATCGACGTAGCGGTCGCCGAGCCAGGTGTCCTCGGGGCCCCAGAAGATCTCCTCGGGCTCCCAGACGTCCTGGCGGCCGAAGCCGAAGCCGAAGGTCTTGAAGCCCATCGACTCCAGGGCCACGTTGCCGCCGAGCACGAGCAAGTCGGCCCACGAGATCTGCTGGCCGTACTTCTGCTTGACCGGCCACAGCAGACGGCGGGCCTTGTCGAGGTTGGCGTTGTCGGGCCAACTGTTGAGCGGCGCGAACCGCTGGCCGCCGTCACCGGCACCACCGCGACCATCATGGATGCGGTACGTGCCCGCGGCGTGCCAGCTCATCCGGATCATCAGGCCGCCGTAGTGGCCGAAGTCCGCCGGCCACCAGTCCTGCGAGGTGGTGAGCACCTCGGCGATGTCGCGCTTGATGGCCTCGACGTCGAGTGACGCGAACGCCTGCGCGTAGCTGAAGTCCTCGCCCAGCGGGTTGCCCTTGGCCGAGTGGGCGTGCAGCACCGAGAGGTCGAGCTGGTTGGGCCACCAGTCGCGGTTGGTGTGCGGCCTGGTGTTCTTCGGGGTTGGCGCGTCGATCGCCGGGTTCTCGCTCTCGCTGCCGTGCGCGGTCACGGAGTCATGCGCGACCGGGCAACCGCCGCTCTGGTCCTTGTCCTGTATGTCGCTCATTCGCATCCTTCCGCAGCCGCGCCTCGACGAGGCCGATCGCCGTACGCGATGACGCTAGGCCACATTCTGGAACAATTCAAGATTACTGGCGGCGTTGGTTCGTTGACTGTTCGCGGTGCTCGCGATCATCCGAGAGGATGTTCTCCTCCGGAGAGGACAATCCAACATGACCGAGTTGTACGCGGAACGGGCTCGTCAAGCGATCGTCGAACACACCCTTCGTATGGCGGAATCGGCCGCCGCGGCCGGACCTGAGGCCGCCGTGCCGACGGCCTCCGAATGGACCGTCGCTGACCTGGTCGAGCACGTGGGTCAGACCCAACACTGGGTCGCGGAGATCATCGAGCGACGCATCACCGACCCGGCTCAGCTGCCCACGGAGATGGCCGTGTTTCCTGCCGACCCTGGCGCCTGGCCGGCGTGGCTGGCGGAGTCCGCGCGGCGGGTCGCGAGCGCGTGCTCCGACGACGCGCTCGACGCGCCGGTGTTCAACCCGGCGCGGGACGAGCGGACCGGGACGCGATTCTGGTTGACCAGCTCCGTCAACGAGGCGGTCGTGCACGGCTTCGACGCGGCCGGTGCGGCGGACCGACCGCTCGAGGTCGACGCTGACGTCGCGGGCACGCTCATCAGCAACCACTTCGCGATGCTCACCTCCCCCACCTGGGAGCTGCTGCGGTCCGAGTCCGCACACGCCATCCGGGGCAGCGGGCAGACCCTGCAGTGGGTGGCCACCGACGCGGGCGCCTGGTTCGTCGAGCGGCGGCCGGGCGGGGCGGCGTGGCAGCACGCGAGCCAGCAGGCCGACGTGACGGTGACCGGCCCGGCGCGATCTCTGCTGCTGACCTTGACCCGACGGCTCCCGCTCTCTTCAGCCACGGACGTCAGCGTCGACGGCGACGCCGATCTGGTGCGGCACTGGCTCGACAACACCGCCCACGTCGCCGACTGAAAGTTGTCGTAGGCCCGTGTGACCATCACGGACATGGATGAACGGTGGGGACTGCTCGGTGTGCCGTCCAGTGCCGGCGCGCACACACCAGGCCTGGAGAAGGGGCCGGCGGCTCTCCGTGCCGCCGGGCTGGCTTCTCTGCTGGTCGGCGGGGTCCATGACTACGGCGACGTGCCGGGCTTCCGCTGGCGGGCTGACCTATCGCGGCCCACGGCCAAGAACGTCGACGCCGTCGCGCGGGTCGCGTCCGACACCGCGGCCGGGGTCGAGCGCATCCTCGCGGCGGGTCAGTTGCCGTTCGTCATCGGTGGCGACTGCTCGATCACCGTCGGGGTGGTGGCCGGGTTCGTTCGTGCGGGCATGGGTCCGGCGTTGCTCTACGTCGACGGCGGGCCGGATCTCTACACCCCCGGCACGCGGGCCAACGGCAACCTCGACTCGATGGGCCTGGCCCACCTGCTGGCCATCCCCGGCCACGTGCCGGCGCTCGCCGGCATCGGGCCGGTGACGCCGCTGCTCTCCGCCGCTTCAGTCGTGTCCTACGGGCATGCGCTGCCGGCTGTCGACGTCGAGTTGGACCTGCTCAACGCGCTCGGCATCACCCACCTGCACGCCGACGAGGTGCACGCCGACCCGGTGCGGGCCGCCGAGCGCGCGCGTGCCGCGATCGAGTCGGCGGGGCCACGGTTCGTGGTGCACTGCGACGTCGACGTGCTCTCCTTCAACGACACTCCCCTGGCCGACGTGCCGGACTCGGGCGACGAGCCGATCGGCCTGCGACTACCCGAGCTGGCCGCGAGCCTGTCGGTGTTCGCGTCCAGCCCGCGGTTCGCCGGGCTCGTGCTGACCGAGGTGAACCCCGACCACGCGCCCGAACCGGACGTTCTCCCCCACTTCGTGACGACCCTGGCCAAGGCCCTGGCCGGACCGGAGGTAAGCCGTTGACGGCTCCTATGCTCTCGGCGTGCCGACGTTCGAGGAACTGAGGAAGCTCAACGAGCTGCTGCCGGACCCGTCCACCCTGCTGTTCGACGTGCGGCTCGGCGAACGCGACGACCCGGCCGGCCGGCGGGGCGCGGTCGAGCACTGGGCCTTCCTCGCCGGCCGCAAGGGCTACACCGTGACGCCGCGGGACGCCCGGTCCGAGCACACCGCCGCGACCTACTGCGGTGAGGTCGATGTCGACGGGCTCGGCTACGAGGTGCACCGCGGACCACGGCGACGGCTCGTCGAGATGTCCCAGGACGCGGCCGGCACGTCGCAGGGACGGTTCGTGCTTGGCGAGGCGATCTGGGCTGTGCCAGTGCCGCCGGAGCCGGAGCCGGTCTACTGCCCGTGGTGCACCGACGGCCCGCCGGACACGTTTCGGCTGGCCGGGTCGAGCACCAACGACGGCATCTTCTCCGTCTGGGCGGTCGAAAACGCGGACGGCACAGGGCGCGGCCTCGTCGTTCAGCAGGACCCTGACGAGGACGAACCGGACACCGTCTGCTTCGAGCCCGCGCACGCGGTCCTTGAGGCCGGCGTGCGCGGGTGGACGCTGTCCACCGACGAGCTGGCGCTGCACTTCACCGACGAGGCGGCCGGCGAGTTGGACCTTGCCGATGGCGCCCGCTGGCTGCGGTTCCAGCTCTCGCTGAAGCCGGCACAACACCGCAAGCTACGTGCCGGCCTCGAGAAGGTATTCGGCCCGGCCGCCTGAACCGCCCGGAGCCCGGCCGCCTGAGAGACCTGGCGTGTCGGGCTGTTGAGCGCTCACCCTGCCGGGCTGCTGCGGGCCTAGCGCTCCGGACCGCCCGGCGGCCCGGGCCGGCGGTAAGCTCCGCACCCCGGACAGCCCGGCCCGCCGGGCCGCCTGGCGGCTCATGTCGCGCAGGAGCTAAGGACTCCCGACCGCCAGAGCCCTCGGCCTGCCGGGCCGCCGCCAGCTCAGCCTTGGGCCAGGCCGCGCTCGATCGCTTCGATGATGCGCGGCCGTAGCTCGGCGGCGCTGATGATGGCGTCCACCGAGCCGACCTCGACCGCGCGCTGGATGCTGTGGACCCGGTCGAACTCCGCGGCTACCTCGCCCAGCTTCTCCGCCCGCACTGCCGACGCGACCTCGGCGAGGCGTGCGTTCAGCGCCGCCCGCTCCGCCCCGCTGGCCGACGACACGGCGGCCTGCAGGTCGGTGACGCGCGGGTCGGTGGCGGTGCGGTTGTTGACCTCGCCGGAGAAGACCACGGCCGCCGCCGGCGCGCCGCCGAGGACCGAGGCGAACGAGCCCTCCAGGGCCAGCACGGTCATGTTCGGGTTCAGGGCCTTCGAGAAGACCACGAACGCGCCGCCGTGGTAGCGGGAGATCACGCAGAAGACGATCGGGCCCTTGAAGTTGACGATCGCCCGGCCGATCTCGGCGCCGTATTCGAGCTGGAGATTGCGCATCGACTCCGGTGAGCCGTCGAAGCCCGACAGGTTGGCCAGCACGACCAGTGGGCGGTTGCCCGAGGCCGCGTTGATCGCTCGGGCGGTCTTCTTCGACGAGCGTGGGAACAGGGTTCCCGCGGTGTACGTGTCCGGGCCGTCGGTGGGCGGGAAGCCGCGCCGTGGGACCGAGCGGGACTCGATGCCGACGAGACATACGGGCCAGCCGCCGATGTGGACGTCCTGGATCGCCGAGGTCTCCGCGTCCGCCATGCCGGCCCAGCGTTCCAGCACCGCGTGGTCCTGGTCGGACAGTGCCCGCATCACCGTGCGGATGTCGAAGGCCTTCTTGCGGTCCGGGTTGTGCGCCGGGGAGAAGATCTGGCCGACCGTCGTGAAGTCGCTGCCGGCGACCACGTGCGGGAAGTGCGACACGTCGCGGTCGGTCGGGTCCGAGGTCTCGGCGCGGCGCGGGCCGGACTCGCCGGGCACGACGTACGTGTGGTCGTAGTGCGCCATCAGCACGTCGCGGGCGGCGGTCAGGTTCGGCGCCCAGTACTGCGCCTGGCCGTTGGGGCCCATCACCCGGTCGTAGCCGCCGATGCCGAAGTTGTCCTCGGCCGACACGCCGCCGGAGAAGTCCAGTGACTGCTTGCCGGTGAGCACCATCGCCGAGTCCGGCGTCATGACCAGGATGCCCTTGGTGTGCATGAGCATCGTGGCCTCGGCGTTCCAGTACGGCTGCGCCCCGACGTTGATGCCCGCGACCACGACGTTGATCTCGCCGCCGCCCTGGGTGAACGTGACGATCCGCTTGAGTGCGGCCGCGACCCAGTCCATGTTCTCGGTGCCCGAGGTCATCGAGATCCGGGCGCCGGCCGACAGCGCGAACCACTCCAGCGGCGCCCGCATCGACTCGGCCAGGTCCAGCGCCGCGATCACCCGCGCGCACTCGGGCTCCGACAGCGCGCCCAGTGCCTTGGTCGGGTCACCGAGCAGCACCACCCGGGTGATCCCTTCGGGGTGCCGGTCGGTCACGGTCGTGACTACGCCGGCCACGATCGCCGCCGTGTTCTTGCCCTTCGGCCGGTCGACGGGCGCGAGCACGCCGGAAGCGTCGAGGTCGTGCTCCACGAACGAGCCGAGCAGACCGGTCAGCTCGTACGGGTAGACGTTGCCCCGTCGGGCCGCCCGGAGCACCTTCTGCCGGTAGTCGTCCAGCGGCCGCAGCGGTTCGGTCGGCGGCTTGTCGACGTGCAGCGTCGCGTCGTGCCCCGGGTCGAGGGTGATCCGGACCGCGACCTCGGCCAACTCGCCGGCGGCGTTGCGCTGCCGCGCGATGAACTGCACCTCTTCGAGGCCCGCGCCGGCCGTGGTCGGCAGGATCCGGGCGACCAGCGCCTGGAGCTCGTCCATGGTCAGCTCGGTCGACGGCCAGACGTACATCATGATGCGGTTGGTGTCGTAGCGCTTGTTCTGCGGCCGCTGCGCCTGGATGTTGCGGATCGCGTCCAGGCCGGCCGTGATCGCGTCTTCGAGCGCGGGCAGCGCGACCAGCCGGCCGTCGGCCTCGCGCAGTGGCGTCAGGTCGCGGACCTGGCCCATCGCGATCAGCCGCTCGTCGGCCGGGTTGCTGCGGGCGGCCGCCTTGAACAGGTAGATCTCCTCGTCGGCGGACGGCAGCCGGGTGAGGTGGAACTCGCGCAGCCGGTTGAGCTGGAGCCGCTGGGCGATCTGCGGGTGCAGGCCGCGGATCAGCCGGTCCTCGACGAAGCCCGAGCCGGTCTCGGAAGGACGGAACGTGAAGTGGTGGTGCACCACCGCGCCGCTGGTGCCGGCGATCGTGGTGGTGATCCGGCGTACGCCGGCCGGCAACGAGGCCGCCGCCACCAGCGCACCGAGCCGCACCGCCACGGCGTCGCCGTCCGGCTGGTCCTCCCACGTGACATAGAGGTCCGCGACCAGCCCCCGCGAAGGCGTGTCGGTCGCGAACGCGGCGACCGCACCGAGCGCGTCCGGCAGAGCGGCGATGTCGACGGCGGTGGTCACGACCTGGGTGGCGCCGCGCGGCCCGATGTGTGACGCGGTCACGAACCGGCAGCCGGCCGTCTCGTGCACGGTGACAGCGGACAGTGCCCGGTTGCCGTAGTAGCGCCGGGTCAGCACCTCCAGCAGCGGCGCGTGGTCCAGACCGGCCCGGCCGGCGCGCTGACCGATCAGCCGGACCAGCGGCTCGTTGCTGGCGACCATCGCCTGGATCCGCTCTTCGCGGTCGGCGGCGGACGGGTTGGCGTCGAGGTAGCGCAGGTCGGCGCGGACGGCGGCGTACACCTTGGCGCGGTTGCGGCGCAGCAGCGGCTGGGCGAACCACCGGAACACCACGCCGCGCGCCAGATCGGAGACCGCCGGGAAGCGGACCTGGGTGGCGGCGATGACGTGTTCGAGGGTGAGCCCGACGCGCTCGCTGAGTGCCTCGGCCGGCGGGGCGCCGACCAGCCACTGACGCAGCAGCTCCGAGGCGATCCGGACGGAGGTGGTCATCTGCTGCTGGGCCAGGAAGATCCGGAAGACCGCGGACTCGAGCTCCGGCGTACGGTCGAAGCCGTCGATGCCGTAGTGGGCGAGAACGGTGGCCAGCTTGGCCTGGAAGCTCTCGCTGAGGCCGGCGCGCTCGATGTCGAGGCTCCGCAGGTAGCTGTGGAAGGCCTCGCGCGGGCTGTGCACCGGGCTGTCGGGCTCGGCGTCGAGCTCGCCGCCGGGCTTGTTGCGGCTGAGCTCGGACAGGTCGGCGAAGACGGTGAGCAGGCCGAGCTCGCCCTCGACGGGCTGGCCGCCCTGTTCGGTGCGGGCGGCCAGGTAGGCGGCCAGCACCCGCTTGTGGTCGCCGGCGTCGCCGTCGAACCCGAGCAACAGGCCGCGCAGGTCCTGCAGGCCGCGGGCCACGCGGGCGGTGGCCGAGCCGTTCGCGGGCGGCGCGGGCAGCTCGAGCTGGACGGCGGCCGACGAAGCTTCGGCTTCGGCCTCCTCGCCGCCGAGCGGCTCCAGCCGCATCAGCGGGGCGCCGGTCTCCACCTGGCTGCCGACGGACACCGGGCATTCGCGGACCCGGGCCCGGAACGGCGCGCGCAGCACCGTCTCCATCTTCATGCTCTCCAGCACGAGGAT
Source organism: Asanoa ishikariensis (assembly GCF_900107455.1). Classification (GTDB taxonomy): domain Bacteria; phylum Actinomycetota; class Actinomycetes; order Mycobacteriales; family Micromonosporaceae; genus Asanoa; species Asanoa ishikariensis. The sequence continues at coordinate 1,044,860 of NZ_FNQB01000003.1, forward strand.
CGGGGCGCCGGACTCGACCTCGTCGCCGACGGCCAGCGGGGTGGCGACGACCAGCGCCGGGGCCGGTGAGCGGACGACGCCGCCCTCGTCGCGGCTGATCCGGTGGGTGACGCCGTCGACCTCGACCAGGTGCACCGGGCCGTGGGTCGCCGAGATCATCCGGAACCTGTTGCCGTTGACGACGACCTGGCCGCTGTGCTCGTCGAACCGGTCCAGTTCGACGTCGGCCCAGTCCTCGCCGAGTCCGACCCGGAACCGCTTGGGGCCGACCCGGGCGACGCTGACCCGGTAGCCGCTGCCGCGCAGCTTGAGGTCGAGCGGGCGGCCCGGGTCGTGGTGCACCTGCGGGCGGCCGCCGTGGGCGGTGGACAGCAGCCGGCGGCGGCTGATCTCTTCCTCGTCCTCGTAGGCCTCGATCGCGGCGGCGGCCAGGGCGACCGCGGAGTGGCGGTGGCTGACCAGCCGGCCCTGTGCGCGTACCCGGTCGATCCAGCCGGTGTCGGCACTCGCGTCGACGACCTCGGGCTGGTTGAGCAGGTCGAGCACGAAGCTCTTGTTGGTGGCGCCGCCCTCGATGATGACCGTGGTCTCGGCCATCGCCCGGCGCAGGCGGCCGAGCGCCTGTTCGCGGTCACGACCGTACGCGATGATCTTGGCGATCATCGAGTCGAAGTCGGCCGGGATGGTGTCGCCCTCGCTGACGCCGGTGTCGACGCGGATGCCGGGGCCGGTGGGCAGCACCAGGCGTGCGATGCGGCCGGGCGCGGGCGCGAAGTCGCGGTCCGGGTCCTCGGCGTTGAGCCGGGCCTCGATGGCGTGCCCGGACTCGGCCGGCTGGTCGCCGGTCAGCCGGCCGCCGCCGGCCACGTGGAGCTGGAGCCGGACCAGGTCGGTGCCGGTGGTGAGCTCGGTGATCGGGTGCTCGACCTGGAGGCGGGTGTTGACCTCGAGGAACGCGAACAGCTTGTCGCCGGGGTGGTAGAGGAACTCGACGGTGCAGGCGCCGCGGTAGCCGACGGCCACGGCCAGCCGCTCCGCGGACGTCTTCAGCTCAGCCGCCTGCGAAACCGAGAGCACCGGCGAGGCGGACTCCTCGATGATCTTCTGGTTGCGGCGCTGCACGGAGCAGTCGCGCACGCCCAGCGCCCAGGCGGTGCCCTCGCCGTCGGCGATGACCTGGACCTCGACGTGCCGGGCGCCGGTGACCAGGCGCTCCAGGAAGACCACGCCGGAACCGAACGCGCGCTGCGCCTCCTGGCTGGTCCGCTCGTACGCGTCGGCGAGGTCCTCCCCCGACGCCACCATCCGGATGCCGCGCCCGCCGCCACCGGCGGTCGCCTTGAGCATCAGCGGGTAGCCGATCCGCTCACCGGCGGCCAGCGCGTCCTCGAGGGTGGCCACCTCGCCGCGGCTCCACGGCGCCACCGGGACGCCGACCTCCTCGGCGATCAGCTTGGCGCCGATCTTGTCGCCCAGCTTGCGCATCGCGTCGGCGCTCGGGCCGACGAAGGTGACGCCGAGCTTCTCGCAGAGCTCGGCGAACGCCGGGTCCTCGGCGACGAAGCCCCAACCGACCCAGGCGGCGTCGGCGCCGGTCTCGACAAGTGCGCGTTCCAGGACGCCATGGTCGAGGTACGGGCGGGCGGAGGCCGGACCCAGCGGGTACGCGATGTCGGCGGCCCGCACGAACGTCGCGTTGCGGTCGGCGTCGGTGTAGAGGGCTACCGTCTCGATGCGCGCTCCGGTCTCCGCGGACAGATCCCGGACGGCGTGGATGAGCCGCATCGCGGCTTCTCCACGGTTGACGATGGCGACACGACTGAACACCGGCTGAGCCTCCCACTGACGAATGCGCGAAAGCGAAGCCCGGATCTCGGGCCGTCGCCGGCACTCGCCCTTACCCTGCCCGATTACCCTCCGGTACACCAACGCGCCACCTCGCGCATGGCGTGGCCGACATGTTGTGGAGACCCGACAAGAGGTGGACCGGATTACTTCACGGTCCGTGTTGGACCGATAACGATCAGGAGATCGTGCACCGGATCTCGCCGTGCAGGACCACGAACCAGCCGTCTTCGGCTGCCGCCCAGGCTCGCCAGCCGGCGGCCAGCCTTCGCAGGTCAGCCGGGGAAGCCAGGCCGAGTTCGATCGCGCGCTCCCCGATCGCCGAGCCGACCACCCGGTCCGCCCACATCCCGCCCCACCAGGCGCGGTCCTCCGGGCTGGCGAAAGTCCAGGTCGACGACGTCGCGATGACGTCGTCGAGACCGGCGGCGTGGGCCCAGGAGAGCAGCCGGCGTCCGGCGTCCGGCTCGCCGCCGTTGGCCCGGGCGACCCGGCGGTAGAGGTCGAGCCACTCGGACAATGCGGGCACCTCGGGCCACCAGGTGAACGCCGCGTAGTCGCTGTCCCGGGCGGCGACCACGCCGCCGGGCCGGCAGACGCGGGCCATCTCGCGCAGCGCGGTCACCGGGTCGGCGACGTGCTGGAGCACCTGGTGCGCGTGCACGACGTCGAAGGTGTCGTCCTCGAAGCTGAGCGCGTGCACGTCCTCGACTGCGAAGTCGATGGCCAGGCCGCGTTCGGCGGCGACCGCGCGGGCGGCATCGAGAGCGGCGGGCGCGGTCTCGACCGCCGTCACCGAGCCGACCCGGGCGGCCAGGTCGGCGGTGATCGTGCCGGGGCCGCAGCCGACGTCGAGCAGCCGGGCGTCGGGGGTCAGCGTGGGCAGCAGGTAGGCGGCGGAGTTCTCGGCGGTGCGCCAGCGGTGGGAGCGCAGCACGGACTCGTGGTGCCCGTGGGTGTAGACGGCCATGCCGCTGACCGTACGCCTGTCATCCCGCGATTCGGGAGGGTACTCCTACTTCTTGGGACAGCGCCTCGAGAAGCGACTGCGTGAGGGGGTCGTTGGAACGGCGCCGGGCGGTCGCGACGCCGATCCGGCGCGACGGCCGCGGCGGCTCCAGCGGGACCATCGCGAGGCCGGCGGCGTCGGCGATGAGCGCGGTGTGCGGAATCAGGCTGACGCCGACGCCGACCCGGACCAGCGCCTGGGCGAACACGTAGTCGGTGCTGCGGCAGGCCACGTCGACCTCGAAGCCGGCGAGGGCGGCGTAGTGGCCGAGCATGTCGGCGGCCGTGAGGCAGCCCTGGACGAAACGCTCGCCGGCGAGGTCGGCCATGGCGATCTCGTCGCGGGCGGCGAGTCGGTGCCCGGCCGGCAGCACGACCCACATCGGATCATCGAGCAGCGGGGTCCAGGTCAGGCCGGACCGGTCGTCGGGGCTGACCGGCGGCGGTCCGTCGAAGTGGTAGCTCAGCGCGAGGTCGGCCGCGCCCGAGCGGACCTGGAGAAGGCTCGCGTCGGGCTCGCTCTCCAGCACGGTGATCGACACCTCGGGGTGCAGGGCGGAGAACCGGGTCAGCGCACCGGGCAGCAGCCGCTGGCCACCGCTGGCGAACGTCGAGATGGTCAGCCGCGGGCCGACGTCGGCGAGCCGGGCGATCTCGCGCTCGGCGTTCTCGAGCTCTGCGGCGATCACGTCGGCCGCCTCGACGAGCACCCGGCCGGCCTCGGTGACCTCGATGCCGCGGGTGCTGCGGCAGACCACGCCGGCGCCCAGCGAGCGTTCGAGCGCGCTGATCTGTTGCGAGACCGCGGACGGGGTAAGCCGGAGCACGGCCGCCGCGCGGTTGAAACTGCCCTGCCGGGCAACCTCGCGGAAGACCCGGAGCCGCTGCACATCAATCATCAGTTTTCCTTAACACGAGCAGCCCAAATCATCACTACCGCTGAATACGGTACGGGACGAGGCTCAAGGTGTGAACAGACGAGCCTGGATCCTTTTCGCAACGGTCGCCGTCCTCTGGGGCATCCCGTACCTGCTGATCAAGATCGCCATCGAGGACCTCTCGCCGCTGATCGTGGTCTTCGGCCGGGTGGCCATCGCAGCCCTCGTCCTGGTGCCGATCGCCGCCGCGCAAGGCACCCTCTCATCGCTGCGCCGCCACCTCGGCCCGATCACCTTCCTCGGCCTCGTCCACATCGTCGGGCCGTTCCTGCTGATCACCTACGGTGAGGTGCACATCAGCTCGTCGCTGACGGGCCTGCTGATCGCCATCGAGCCCGTGCTGATCGCGCTGCTCATGCTGCGCGCGGAGCCCCTGACCCGGGTGCGCGGTGCCGGCCTGACACTGGGTCTGGTCGGCGTGGCGGTGCTGGTCGGCCTCGACGTCTCCGGCGATCGCCTGGGCCTGCTCGGCGCGGGCATGGTCCTGCTGGCGACCCTGCTGTACGCGGTGGCCACGGTCTACGTGCAGCGGAAGGCGTCCGACGTGCCACCCACGGCCCTGGTAGCCGGCACGACCACAGTGAGCACGCTGGTGCTCGCCCCGTTCGCGGCCTTCAACCTGCCGACGACCCCGGTCAGCGGCGGATCGTGGGCGGCGCTGCTGGCCCTGGGCCTGCTCTGCACCGCGGTCGCGCTGCTCGCCTTCTACCGCCTGATCGGCGAGGCGGGCCCGGGCCGCGCGGGCCTGGTCACCTACGCGAACCCGGTGGTCGCGGTCCTGCTGGGCGTCGCGATCCTGAACGAGCCGCTGCACACCAGCACGATCCTCGGCTTCGCCCTGATCGTCGCGGGCTGCTGGCTCTCCACCCGCCCGACCCGCAGTGCGAGCCCGCGGCCCTCGACCGAATCCGCCGCGCCGGTCGAGGTCGGCGCGGCGAGTCGGTAGGACCGCAGCCGCTCACGCTCGTCGTCGCCACTGACGACGAGCGTGAGCGGCTTTCGGCTTTGTGGTCCGATTGGGGTAGGTTCGATGATCATGAGATCGCAGACCCGTCGTGATGCCGGCTTCACCGCGGTGTTTCTCGGCTTCTTCGCGTCGGCCTGGTTCGGGTGGGCGCAAGCCGACCAGTCGTCGGCGTGGCTCACCGCCGGCAGCATCGTCTCGGTGCTCGTGGCGGTCATCGGCCTCGTGACCGGGCTGCGCGCGCCCGCCGAGGGCTCCGCGATGAAGGACCGGGCGGCCAGCCGGCGGTACGGGATCATCGTCGGCATCGAGTTCGCGGTGATCTTCGCGGGCGCCATCCTGCTCGGCCGGCTCGGTCAACCTGACTACATTCCGGTCTGGGTGGCGTTCGTCGTGGGCATCCACTTCGTACCGTTGGCGCCCGTGCTCGGCGACCCGCTGCTGCGTCCGCTGGCCGTCGCGACCTGCGTCGTCGCGGTCGCCGGCCTGATCACCGGGCTGGCCACCGACGTCGCGCCGAGCCTCGTGGTGGGTGTCGGGACCGGGTCGCTGCTGCTCGCCTACTCGCTGCAGGCGCTGGCCCGCGGCGCGCGTCGACGGGCAGAATCCTCGCTGTGACCACATGGGAGTACGCCCGCCTGGAGTACCGGTCCGCCGGCACCTACGGCGAGGACCAGTTCATGGACTGGAACGCCACCTTTCACCACTCCGGCGGCGCCCAGCGGTGGGGCACCGACGAGCGGTTCAACGACATGCTCCACCTGAACCGGGCCGGGGCCGCGGGCTGGCAGGCCTACGACCGCAGCGCCACCCACTTCCCCAACGAGCCTCATCGGCTGTACGGGGTCACGTACTCGCTGCGCCGCCCGGTCGAGTAGCCACGCCGTCCTCGATCGCCCAGCGCAGGAAGTCGAAGGTCTCCTGGCCGCGCTCGACAAGGTCGTCGTAAGCGGTCGGCTGCCCCGGGTTCTCGCGGATGCGCAGCGCGTCGACGGCCAGGCGGTGCCACCGCGGGTCCAGCTCCTCTGCCACGTACCGGCCGGCGCCGCTCTTGGAGGTCAGCTCGTCCTTGGCCAGCAGATGGTGCAGCCGCGCGACGCCGAGCACGATCCACGCGACGGACGGCTCGTGGCTTCCGATCGCTTCGACGCCGGCCTCCTCGATCTGCGGGACATAACCCCGCCAGTACGTGTCGAGGTTCGCGCGGGTGAACCCCCGCAGCTCGGTCCGGTCGGTACGGGTGACACCCACCGGGGCACGTTAGCCCGCCGGGTCCGTGCGACCTGCGCCACGCACAGGTTGTGCAGTTCTCGGCTACGCCGCTATAGGTGAGGCTGACGATGGGGGTACGTGATGACACTGCGGGACGACTCGACGGCGATGCAGGACGACCTGGTGCGGGTGCGGCGCGACCTGCACCGGCACCCGGAGGTCGGGCTCGACCTGCCGCGCACGCAGCGGTTGGTGCTGGACGAGCTGGCCGGGCTAGGCGGGTTGGAGATCGCCCTCGGCACCGCATTGAGCTCTGTGACCGCCGTCCTGCGCGGCGGGCGACCCGGCGCGGCGGTGCTGCTGCGGGCCGACATGGACGCGCTGCCGCTCACCGAGGCGACCGGCCTCGACTACGCCAGCCAGGTCGACGGCGCGATGCACGCCTGCGGGCACGACCTGCACACGGCGATGCTGGTCGGCGCGGCCCGGCTGCTGAGCGCACACCGCGACGAGGTGGCCGGCGACGTGGTGTTCATGTTCCAGCCGGGAGAGGAGGGGTGGAACGGCGCGGCCCGCATGATCGACGAAGGGGTCCTGGACGCGGCCGGGCAGCGGGTCTCCGCGGCGTACGGCATGCATGTGAGCTCGAACGGGCCGGCCGGACAGTTCGGCAGCCGGCCGGGAACGTTGATGGCGGCCACCGCGGACCTGAAGGTGACCGTGCACGGAGCCGGCACCCACGCCTCCATGCCGCACCTGGGCCTGGACCCCGTCACCGTCGCGGCGGAGATCGTGACGTCGTTGCAGACCATGGTCACCCGACGCTTCGACGTCTTCGACCCGGTGGTCGTCACGGTCGGGTCGATCCATGCCGGCACCAAGTCCAACATCATTCCGGACACGGCCGAGATCGAGGCCACAGTACGCACGTTCTCGGCGGCGAACCACGCGCGACTACGCACCGAGGTCACCCGGTTGTGCCGGCACATCGCCGAGGCGCACGGGCTGACCGCCGAGGTCGACTACGTCGACGGCTACCCGGTGACGGTCAACGACAAGCAGGAGTACGAGTTCGCCCGCGCGGTGGTCTCCGACGTGCTCGGCACCGAGCGGTTCGCGCCGATGGCGCACCCGATCAGCGCCGCGGAGGACTTCTCCGAGGTGCTCGACAAGGTGCCCGGCTGCTATCTCCACCTGGGCGCGAGCGTCGCCGACGATCCGGCGACGGCACCGGTCAACCACAGCCCGCGGGCGGTGTTCGACGATCGGGTGCTCGCCGACGGCGCGCTGGTCCACGCGGAGCTGGCGATGCGGGCGCTGCGCCGATCTGAGGGTATGCGGTCGGGGCCTGACTGACGCGGGCCCCGACCGCACGCCTTCAGTCGAGCTCGCGCTTCTCCTCGTTCGGCAGAGCCGCCTCGATGTGCTCCTTGCGGATCTCGCCGCTGACCGTCTGCTGCTCGGTCACGGTCTCCTTGACCATCCGCACCCGCTCGACGGGAATGGTCTCCTTGCTGATGACGGCGCGCTCGGCGAAGAGCTCGACGTCCAGCTCGGCGTCGATCAGTTCCGCGGCACTCGCCGTCGTTCCCGTGATCGGCTCCCGCACCAGGCGGACCTCCTCGTGGGAGACCGGCACGGTCATCTGCTGCTGTTCGGTCACCACGTACTTGCGCAGGTGGGCGTGGCCGATCCGTTCGCGCTCGGTGCCGACCGACAGTCGTTCCTCCGAGCGGGTCAGGAAGTCAGCGGTGCCGGTGGCCCGGTCCTCGACCACGTCGTCGGCCGTGTAGCCGGCGCTCGTGGTGGCGGAGGACCGGCTCGCGCCCTGCGGGCCGTAGTACTCGTGCAGGCGGGCGAACTCGTTGGCCGCGAGCGGTTCGGTGCTCGACCCGTCGATTCTCGGCGCGTCCTTCACCTGCGACTTGTTGAACGGCACCATCAGGCGGCCCCGCCGCAAGTTCGCTTCCGCGAGCGGAACCATCGACTCTTTCGCCCCGAACAGGCCCGTTTTCACGCTTGCCCACGCCGGTGCGCCGGAAGGGTCGCCCCATACGTGCCCGACGGTGCCGATCTTGTCGCCGTTACTACCGAACACATCTCGGCCGGTCAGCTTGGCGGCATCTTGAGTGGTGATCATCTGCCCAACTCCTCTCTCACCGCCGGTACCCGCGACCTGGTAAAACTCACCTCTTCCCAAGACCATGATGGAATTTCCCGAAGTTCGCCCTACGACGGCGATCAAGGGTGTTCAGTTGAACAAGGGGCCCTGGTATGCCAGCGACTCACCAGGTGGCGAAGACCCGGGCCTGACCGCCCGAACCTCCCTCGTACGGGATCAGCCCGACGTTGACCGTGGCTCCGTGGCGGGGCAGGCGGTGCAGGTTGGCGACGTTCTCCACCCCGTAGCGGTCGGCGCCGAGCAGGACCAGGTGGGTGTCGAAGGTGGCCGACACGCCCGGATCGATGCTGAGCGTGTCGACGCCGAGGCTGCGAATTCCCCTGCGGCGCAGCAGCCACTCGCACGCCTCCGGGCTGAAACCCGGGAAATGCAAGGTGCCGGCTGAATCCGTTCCCCGGTACGCGGCCGCGTCGCCGACCTTCGCACCCCAGCCGGAGTACATGAACACGGCCGCGCCGCGCGGGATCCGGTCGTAGCGGCGCTCGTACGCGATGAGGTCGTCGACCGTCACCGTGGTGTCCGGGTCACGCGAGGCCCGCCGGGCGATGTCGACCACCACGACCGGCGTGACGAGCTCCTCGATGCCGATCTCGGTGGCCAGCCGGCCGCCGGCGACGAAATGCCCGGGCGCGTCGACGTGCGTGCCGTAGTGCTCGAGGATCCGCCACTCCTGCATGTAGTAGCCGTTGTCCTCGATGGTCACGTAGGTCCGCCTGGCCGCTTCCTCCCCCGGTGCGAACGCCGGGAACGAGGTGGTCAGCGGGTGGGTCAGGTCCGCGATGCCGCGCCGGCCCGAGGCCTGGGCCGGTGCGGCGGGCGCCAGTGCGGCGCCGGCGGCGACCAGCGCGCCCCCGAACAGGGCCGCCCGTCGCGTGACGGTGTTGGTGGTCGGTGTTGGACACTCCTGCGTCGTACACATGCCGACATCACACCATTGACAGGGCCCGATAGCACGTGTGAACCTCACCGGCGAGGCCGAGGCGTGGGAGCCGGGCCGGGTGCGGCGCCAGGGCAGGCGCGCCGCACCTCCGTTCCGCTCCGTCCGCGCATGTCGGGTGGCGGCGGCCTCATGCCCTCCGGAGTGCGCACACACCCCGAGAGGCAGACATGCGCTCATTTCGCACGTGGTGGCCGGCCTTACTTGCGGCCGTGCTCGCCGCCGCGGCCACCCTCGTCTTCGCGCCGGTGCGGTCCACCGCGGCCGCCGCCGACTCGTACACCTGGAAGAACGTCCGGATCGATGGCGGTGGCTTCATCTCCGGCATCGTGTTCAACCCGGGCCAGCGCGACCTGATCTACGCGCGCACCGACATCGGCGGCGCGTACCGCTGGAACGCCAGCGCGGGCTCCTGGGTGCCGCTGCTGGACTGGGTCGGCTGGGACCGCTGGGGCTGGAACGGCGTCCTCAGCATGGCCGCCGATCCGGTGCAGACCAACAGGGTGTACGCCGCGGTCGGCATGTACACCAACAGTTGGGACCCGAACAACGGCGCGATCCTGCGCTCCACCGACCGGGGTGCCACCTGGCAGGCGTACCCGCTGCCGTTCAAGGTCGGTGGCAACATGCCCGGCCGTGGTCAGGGCGAACGGCTCGCGGTCGACCCCAACGACGGCCGGATCCTCTACTACGGCGCCGAGGGCGGCAACGGCCTGTGGCGCAGCACCGACTACGGCGCCTCGTGGGCACGGGTGACCGCGTTCCCCAACGCGGGCAACTACGCGCAGGACCCGTCGGACCCCAACGGCTACCTGACCGGCAACCAGGGTGTGACGTGGGTCGACTTCGACTCGTCCACCGGCACGTCCGGTTCGGCGACCCGGACCATCTACGTCGGCGTCGCCGACAAGCAGAACCCGGTCTACCGCTCGACGGACGCCGGCGCCACGTGGCAGCGGATCCCGGACCAGCCGACCGGATATCTCGCGCACAAGGCGGTCGTCGACCCGGCCGGCGGCTTCCTCTACATCGCGACCAGCGACACCGGCGGCCCGTACGACGGCGCCAAGGGTGATGTCTGGAAGCTGTCCCGGTCGACCGGCGCCTGGACCCGGATCAGCCCGGTCCCGTCGACCAGTGCGGACGACTACTTCGGCTACAGTGGACTGACCATCGACAAGCAGAGCCCCGGCACGCTGGTGGTCGCCACGCAGATCTCCTGGTGGCCCGACGTCATCTTCTTCCGGACTCGCGACGGTGGCGCTACATGGTCCCGCGTGTGGGACTTCAACGGCTATCCCAACCGGGCCAACCGCTACACGATGGACATCTCCGCCAACCCGTGGCTCGACTTCAACACCGCGCCCTCCGCGCCGGAACAGACGCCGAAGCTCGGTTGGATGACGGAGTCCCTGGAGATCGACCCGTTCAACTCGGACCGGCTGCTCTACGGCACCGGCGCCACGCTTTATGCCACCACCAACCTGACCGCGTGGGACAGCGCGAGCGGCACGTTCACGGTCCGGCCGATGGCCCGTGGCATCGAGGAGACGGCGGTGCTCGACCTGGCCAGCCCACCCTCGGGTGCGCCGCTGGTGAGCGCCCTCGGCGACATCGGCGGTTTCCGGCACGACGACCTGACCGCGGTGCCGGCCAACTTCCACGACACACCCAACCTGGGCAGCAACACCAGCCTGGACTTCGCCGAGGCGAACCCGGCGGTGATGGTCCGCGTCGGCAACGGCGACCGGGCGGCCAACCCCAACCTCAACCGGATCGGCGTCTCCACGGACGGCGGCCGCACCTGGTACCAGGGCCAGGAGCCCGGAGGCGTGACCGGTGGCGGGACGGTGGCTTTGTCGACTGACGCCAGCGCCGTGGTGTGGAGCCCGCAAGGCGCGGGCGTGCACTACTCGACGAGCCGGGGAAGCTCGTGGACCGCGTCGTCGGGCATCCCGGCGGGCGCCGCCGTGGAGGCGAGCCGGGCCAACGCTTCCCGCTTCTTCGGGTACGCGGCGGGACGGGTCTACGCGAGCGCGGACGGCGGGCGGACCTTCACCGGGGCGGCCTCGGGCCTGCCGGACGGCGGCAAGCTGAGGACCGTCGGCGGTGACGTCTGGGTGGCAGGCTCCGGTGGGCTCTACCGGTCGACCGACAACGGCGCGACGTTCGGCCGGCTCAGCACGGTGTCGGCCGCGGTCAACGTGGGCTTCGGCAAGGCGGCACCCGGGCGTTCGTACCCGGCGGTCTTCCTGGTCGGCACCGTAGACGGCGTCACGGGCGTGTTCCGCTCGGACGACACGGGCGCGTCATGGGTGCGGATCAACGACGACCAGCACCAGTACGGGAACGCGGGCGAGGCGATCACCGGCGACCCGAGGGTCTTCGGCCGGGTCTACCTGGGCACCAACGGCCGAGGCATCCTGGTCGCGGACCGTCAGGGCCCGGACCCGACCGCCTCGCCGACAACCTCACCCACGGCCACCCCGACGGCGACGCCCACGACCGGACCGACGCCTACGCCTACTGCTGGCCCTGGTGGCTGCAGCGCCACGTACCGGGTGACCGGCTCGTGGCAGGGCGGCTTCCAGAGTGAGGTGACGGTCCGCAACACGGGCAGCACGCCGACCACGGCGTGGACGGTGACCTACACCTATCCGAGCGGCACGCAGGTCACCCAGGTCTGGGGCGGCACGTACAGCCAGTCAGGCACCACGGTGACGGTCCGCAACGCGACCTGGAACGGTGCGCTGGCACCGAACGGGATCACCACGTTCGGCCTGCTCGGCAGCGGTTCCGGGACACCATCCGCAGTGACCTGTCAACGGAGCTGATTCCACGAACGGAGCGCTACCGCGCCCGGCGGTAGCGCTCCGTTCGGATCGTTCACGGACCCGAACGTTCCCAGCACACCTCGCCGGTCAGGGGGTCGACCAGGACCAGGTTCCCGCGCCAGCAGAGTGGCCGGTGGTCGTGGTTGATTCCGCAGGTCTCCCGGATCAGCAGGTGCCGCCCGTCCGGAGTGAACACGACGGCCGGGAGAAGGTGACGCACGCGGTGCGCTCGCCCGCCTCGGCCTCGCCGATGATCCGCCTGTTGGCAACGTCGACCAGGACCACCCGCTCGTCCCGGAGCGCGACGGCGACCCGGCTGCCGTCGGCCGACAGTGATTAGGCGCTTCGCGGTCGCTTCGTAGGGGAGGATTCGGTCTTCCGTGCCGTGGACGACCAGTACCGGCACGTCGATTTTCGGCAGGTCGGGGCGGAAGTCGGTGAGCCAGGTGTCGACGCACGCGTACGTCGCGAACGGGGAGCTGCCCGCGGCGACCTGGAAGCTCGCCTCCCAGGCTTGCTCGCTGATCCTCTCGGGCATCAGCTTGTCGACGTTGTAGAGGTTGTCCAGGAACCCCTTGAAGTAGGCGTAGCGGTCCTGCACGATCGCCGACTTGATGCCTTCGAACACCTCACCGTCGACGCCCTCGGGGTTGTCGTCGGTCTTGAGCAGGAACGGCGGGATCGCGCCGAGCAGCGCTGCCTTCTTCACCCGGCCCGAACCATAGGTCCCGAGGTAGCGCGTCACCTCGCCCGAACCCATCGAGAAGCGGCGCGGGGTGCGCCGTCCCGCACCGGCGACGCACCCCGCACGTTCCTTACGCGGTCTCGGCATGTACGCCGGGACGACCCTCCTCGACCACGAAGCTGGCGATCGTCGATACAGCGGCGTCCGGAGTGGACACCTGCGGCACGGCGCGGTAATCGCTGCGCCAGGTGCGGTTGTCCACCGTGCACCGGACGTAGCCGCGGCGGCCGTCGTAGAACTTCATGTGCGGGTTCGAGGCCAGCCACTCGGTGCCGCGGGTGTCCATCGGGGCGCCGTCGCCGCCCGAGGTCACCGAGGTGCCGAGGAACTCGACGCCGACCGTACGCGATGCCGGGTCGTCGAAGTTGTGTTTGAGGTCCGCGACCATGCTGCAGTGCGCGTCGCCGGTGATCACGACCAGGTTCTCCACGCGGCGCTTGACCACGCCGTCGAAGAGGCGCTGGCGGGCCGGCTCGTAGCCGTTCCAGTTGTCGTTCGGCAGCAGCTCGCCCGGGCCCGGGCGAGCTGCTGCCGGCCTTGGCCATCACGGTCTGCTGGGCCACGATGTTCCAGGTGCCGGCCGAGTGGCTGAGACCGTCGATCAACCAGCGTTCCTGGTCGGCGCCGAGCATCGAGCGGGCCGGGTCGTCGAGCTCGACCGGGTCGGTGGTCTGGTCGTCGCGGTACTGGCGGCCGTCGAGCAGGTTGAACTCGGCCAACCGGTCGTAGCGCAGCCGCCGGTAGATGCGCATGTCCGGCCCGTGCGGCACGGCGGAGCGGCGCAGCGGCATGTGCTCGTAGTACGCCTGGTAGGCGGCGGCCCGCCGGCGCAGGAACGACTCCGGGTCCTGCGCCGCGTCCTCCGACCGCTCGTCGGCGTAGTTGTTCTCCACCTCGTGGTCGTCCCAGGTGACCGCCCACGGGAATCGGGCGTGCGCGAGTTGGAGGTCCGTGTCGGTCTTGTACTGCGCGTGCCGCACCCGGTAGTCCGCCAGCGAGAAGATCTCCGTCGCCGGCAGGTGCGCCCGGCCGAGCGTGCCGGCGGCCGGGCCTTCGTAGATGTAGTCGCCGAGGTGCACGACCAGGTCCAGGCTCTCGGCGGCGAGGTGGCGGTACGGGGTGAAGTAGCCGGTCGGGTAGTTCGAGCAGGACACGAACGCGAACGCGAGCTCGCGGGGCCGGGCCGACGCCGCGGGCGCGGTCCGGGTGCGGCCGACCGGGCTCGTGGAGTTGCCGGTGCGGAACCGGTAGAAGTACTCGCGATCGGGCCGCAGCCCGTGCACCTCGGCGTGCACCGCGTGGCCGAGCGCCGGGGTGGCGCGCTCGACGCCCTGCTTGACGACGTGGCGGAAGCGCTCGTCCTGCGCGACCTCCCAGCGGACGGGGACGACGTGCCGGCTCATGCCGCCGAGGCCGTCGGGGACCAGTGGCTCGGGCGCGAGGCGGGTCCAGAGCACGACACCGTCGGGCAGCGGGTCACCGGAGGCGACACCGAGGGTGAACGGGTCGAGGTGGTGCTTGGGGTCGGCCATGACCGGGGCGGCGCTGACGCCGGCGATGGTCGCGGCCAGTCCGACGCCACCGGCGCCGGCAAGAGTGAGGAGTTGGCGTCGGTCGATACGGTGCGACATGGGTGGGGGTTCGCCCTTCCGATTGACAACGCGTGCGCCATCGATGATCAAGAGTTCAGGTGAGTGCCGGGTTGCGTCCGGCTGAGCATCCGGGGGCGACCGCCTGTCCGTTCCGGCGCGCCGCCGCCGGGCGGACGGGGTGCACCGGCCGTACCCTGGCGCTCTGTGTCGACCGTGTGGGCCGTGCTGCTGCTGGCCGTAGTGCTGGCGTTCGCCGTGGTCCGGCCGCGCGGCCTGCCGGAGGCGGCTGCCGCCGTGCCGGCCGCCGCCATCGCCGTCGGCGGCGGACTGGTGTCGTGGGCCGCGGCCCGCGACGAGATGATCATGCTCGGCCCGACCGTCGGCTTTCTGGCCGCGATCCTCGCCCTGGCCCACCTGGCCGACGCGTGGGGCGTGTTCGGTTTCGCCGGTGCGCTCGCGGCGCGCGCCGCCCGGGGCAGCCCGACCCGGCTGTTGACCGTCGTGTTCGGGATCGCCGCGGCGGTCACCGCGGTGCTCAGCCTGGACGCCACGGTCGTGCTGCTGACGCCGGTGGTGTTCGCGACCGCGGCGGCCGCCGGGGTGCGGGCGCGGCCGCAGGTCTACGCGTGCACGCACCTGGCCAACGCGGGGTCGCTGCTGCTGCCGGTGGCCAACCTGACGAACCTGCTGGCGTTCAGTGCGACGGGGCTCACGTTCCTCGGCTTCGCCGGGACGATGGCGCTGCCGTGGCTCGCGGTGCTCGCCGTCGAGTACGCCGTGTTCCGTTGGTTCTTCGCCGGCGACCTAGCCACCCCTGCGCGGCCGCAGCCGGTCGCGCCCTCCCCCGCACCCCGGTTCGCGCTGGTCGTGCTCGCGCTGACCCTGGCCGGCTTCGCCGCCGCCGAGCCGATGGGTGTGGCGCCGGCCTGGGTCGCCGCCGGCGGCGCCGTCGTGCTGGCGGTGCCGTTGGTGGCACGGGCTTCCGCGAAAGGCCGCACCGCCCGGGACATCGCCCTGTCGACGAACCCGCTGTTCTGCTTCTTCGTCTTCGGGCTCGGCGTGGTGGTGCTGGCGCTGCGCCGCAACGGCCTCGACGACCTCATCGCGGCGCTGACACCGAGCAGCGCGGACCTGCTGGGCCTGCTCACGGTGGCCGCGCTGGCCGCGCTGCTGGCCAACATCGTCAACAACGTGCCAGCGACGTTGGTGCTGGTGCCGGTGGTGGCGCACACCCCGGGGCTGGTGCTGGCCGCGCTCATCGGGGTCAACATCGGGCCCAACCTGACGTACGTCGGCTCGCTGGCCACCCTGCTCTGGCGGCGCATCCTGCACGCCCGCGACGAGCCACCGTCGACCTCCGCTTTTCTCCGCCTCGGCGCGATCTCCGTACCGGCGTGTCTGCTCGCGGCGGTTGTGGCGCTATGGGTGGCTCTGAAACTATCCACAGTGTTATGAAGGTCGTCGTCTGGTTGGCCGAGGGCACCTGGCAGGCGTGCGTCGATGCCGCCGCCGAGGTGGCCCCGCCGTCCGCGTCGATCACCCTGCTGCACGTCACCGACCCGGCTCTGGCCTCGGACGTGTCCGACGCGTACGCCGGGCTGGTCGGTCGGGGGTCCGGCACGCGCGACCCCGGTCGTGCCCTCGACGCGGAGGCCGCGCACGCCGCGGAGGCCATGCTCGCCGCCGCGGCCGCGCGGCTGGACCGGGCGTCGTCGCCCCAGCAGCGGCGTGGGCGACTGGAACGCGAGGTCGTCTCGGCGGCCGAGGGCGCCGACCTGCTGGTGGTGGCCCGCGACGGGCCGGTCACTCGGCTCGGGCCGCGCAGCCTCAACCCTCCGACCCGGTTCGTTGTCGATCACGCCCCGTGCGCCGTCCTGCTGGTCTGGCCGACGGCCCCGCCGCCGGTCGACACGATCCCGCCACCGCCACCGCACAAGGCGGCACCACCTCACAAGGCAGCCCCGCCACCCCCGCCGCACCATCGTTGATCTAGCGAGGTCTTTCGAGCTCGTCCGACAGCGGGCGTAGTCCTGCGCGCATGGCGTCTTCGTCGCGGCCGTGCTGGGAGTACGCCGCTTGGAGTTGCGCTACCGCGCGCCGGTACGAGCTCTCGTAGAGCTCCGTGTCCACGGCGGCCAGGCCCTGGTAGAGCGCGACTGCCTCGTGCCGCGCGGCGAACTCACCGGTGTGGTCACTCAACGCGCAGGACTGGATCGCCAGGTTGGTCAGGGCGCTGGCGAGAGTGGGTTGGTGCGCGCGGTTGTCGGCGGCGAGAACGCGGCAGAGGGTGACGGCCTCGGCGGTGGCGGCATGGGCCTGCCGGTGTTCGCCCAGGTTCCACAGGCGCACGCCGAAGTTGTCCAGTGCCATCGCGAGGTTGGGTTCGTGGGCCGGGTTGTCGGCGGCGAGGGCGCGATAGAGCGTGATGGCTTCGGCGGTGACGGTGTGAGCTTGCTCGTGTTCGCCCAACGCCGCGAGACGGACGCCGAGGTTGGTCAACGCCATGGCGAGGTTGGGTTCATAGGCGGCGTTGTCCGCAGCGAGGAGACGCCGGAGCGCGACGGCCTCATCGGTAGCCAGGTGGGCCTGCCGGTGTTCGCCCAGCTCCCCCAGGCGGATGCCGAGGTTGTCCAGGGCCATGGCGAGGTCGCGTTGGTGGGCCGGGTTGTCGGCGGCGAGGGCGCGCCACAGGGTCACGGCCTCGTCGGTGGCGGCGTGGGCCTGCCGGTGTTCGCCCAGCTCCCACAGGCGAACGCCGAGGTTGTTCAGGCCGCCGGCGAGGTCGGCTTGCTTAGCGGGGTTGTCGGCGGCGAGGGCGCGCCACAGGGTCACGGCCTCGTCGGTGACGGCGTGGGCGTGCCGGTGCTCGCCCAACGCCCACAGGCGCACGCCAAGGCTGTTCAGGGCCGAAGCGAGACGGGGCTGGTGTTCGGGGTTGTCGGCGGCAAGGGCACGCCACATGGTCACGGCCTCGTCGGTGACCGCGTGGGCCTGCCGGTGCTCGCCCAGCTCCCACCGCCGGACGCCGGAGCTGGTCAGCGCCGTCGCGAGGCGGAACTGGTGCTCAGGTTCGTCAGCGGCGAGAGTGCGCCAGAGGGTCACGGCCTCGTCGGTGACGGCGAGGGCCCGCCGGTGTTCGCCCAACTCCCCCAGCCGGATGCCGAAGCTGGTCAGCACCGACGCGAGGCGAGCTTGGTGTGCGGGGTTGTCAGCGGCGAGAGTGCGCCAGAGGGTCACGGCCTCGTCGGTGACGGCGAGTGCCTGCCGGTGTTCGCCCAACTCCCCCAGCCGGATACCGAGGGCGTTCAGAGCCGCGGCGAGGGCGGGCCGGCCGGTGGGGTCGTCGGTGGGCCGGGCGCGCCGACAGCTCACGATGCGCCGCGCCGAAGCGACCGCGGTGCGGGGCAACTGGCAGTCGATGATCTGTTGGTCGAGCGCTTCGAGGGTTGCCTCGTCGGTGTCCACGTCGGTGATGAACGCGGCGAGATGATGGTCGAGCGCGGCGGTGTGCTGCACGGCCACGAGCCGGATCGCCAGGAAGACCACGTCGGCGCCGCCGTCTCGCCAGAGCTGCACGAGCGCCGGAAGCGCGGCCGGGAAGACGCTCGCCGCCCGCGTCAACACCGCGGCGGCCCACCGGCGCTCCCGCTGGTCCAGATCGGCGAGCAGTTTCGCGGCCAGGTCGGGCTGCCGGGCCAGTCGATCGACGATGAACCAGTCGCCGAACAGATCCGGCTTGATCCGTACGCGGGTGTCGTCCGGCTCTGAGTAGAGGTGCGCGACCCACCGGGCGACATTGCGCAGCTTCTCCTCGGCCGCGTCGGACAGATCGGGGACGCGACGCAGCGCGCGCACCGCGGAGTCTTCGTCGGCGGCGCCCCGCAGGGCCATCGCCAGAATGCAGCGCTGCCGGGTCAGCGAGCTGAGCGAGGACACCCCCCACGTCGAGGGCGTCGCGGCCGACTCCCACCACGCCTCCTCGTGGGTGAACAGCGCCCCGATCACGTCGTCGACCGGCAGCCGCCGCACCGAGCCGGCGCTGGTGGGGTGCCCGTCGACGGCCAGCGCGGTCAGGAGCGCCCTGGCGAGGATCATCAGCATCGTTTCGTGGTCGTCGCCGACCCGCCCGGCCAGCACGGTCGCGGGCGGCGCCAGGACCTGGAGGTCCCGGGCGAACCGGCCGACGGCCTGGACGTACCAGCGCTCCCGGTCCCCGGGGCCGCCGTGTGCGCCGATCTCCAGGATCGGACCCCGGGTCAGCGAACGGGTCGTATCCGGCACCAGGGGCCGCAGCCCCGCCAGCAGCCCGGCGCCGTCGCGGGCGATCAGCAACACCCGCACCGGTGGGGCGCCGCGCTGCCCGGCCAGTGTCGAGAGGAATCCGGGCAGGTCGGTGCGGGTGTCGGCGTCGTCGACGAGGATCAGGACCGGATCGCCACACGCGACGATCGCCGGCAGCGCCTGCTCGGCCAGACCCGCGACCAGCGACCCCGCGAACCACGGCTCCGCCAACTCATCGGCGAGCTCGATGCCGAGTCTGGTCTTGCCGACCCCCGCCGGCCCACACACCACCAGCACCGAGACCGCGGCGTCACCGCCACACCACGCGAGCAGCTCGTCGAGCTCCCCGCGCCGACCCTGAAACGGCAGCGCCCGCCGCGCCGCCACCAGCAGCCCGAAGACATCACCGTCCGCGGCTTCGACCTGATCGATCGGAGCCAGCACCCGCGACCGTGCCTCGACGGCGGCCGTACGCTGGTCCCGCTGCCGCAGCCGTACCTCCCAGACCACCCAGCACCCGGCCGCCACCACGACGCTGAGGATCAACGCCCACGACAGTTTCGAGGTCGCGAGGTTCGTCAACGCGCCGACCACGACGGCCAGCAGCGTCGACACACCTGCTGGCATACCGTGCCGCGCCCATTTCGGATTCATCCGCGACTCCTCGACCGACTCCCAGCCGCCTTCCAGACTTCACTCCCCGTTGCCGTGCCGGGATCACCCAGTAGGTCAGAAATCGGCCCGGAACCGACATCCCATTCGCGAGACAGCAGGTGAGGCAATGCGGAGCCGACGCGAAATTCGGTCTCGCGGAAACCGAACTTTCCGGCCGCGGGCCGCATCCCTAGTTCGGACCTGCCGTCGGAACGTGAGATAGGACGACATGAAGAACCTCAGCCCTGGTACGCACAGCTTCACCGTGGACGGGACCCGTCAGGTCTACCACGTGGCCGGACACGGGCCGGTGATGATCGCCCACCCCGGTGGACCCGGTGTCGAGTACTCCTACCTGCGTTCAACGCGGCTCGAGGAGCACTTCACCATGGTGTACGTCGAGCCGGTGGGCACCGGGGAGTCAGGCCCGCTCCCGGCCGGAGCGACCTATGTGGACACTTACGTTGACTTCCTGCACGCCCTGGTCGAAAACCTCGATGTGCCAAAGGTTTTCCTGCTGGGCCACTCCCACGGTGGCATCGTGGCCGTGCGCTTCGCGCTCCTGCACCCCGATCGGACCGCCGGTCTGGCCCTCTACAGCGCGACCCCGTGCACCACGGACGAGTTCTGGGCGGCCGAGGAGGCCAATGCCGCCGTGTACGGGGAGCGCCACCCGGACGTTCCCGAGGCGGCCGCGATCGTGGCGGCCGCGACCCAATGGGACGAGGTGAAGACCGATGAGCAGCAGACCGCCATCCTCCGGACCTTCCTGCCGGTCTACTTCGCCGACTTCTGGGGCCGCCGCGCCGAGTTCGACGTGCTGCGGGAGAACGTCCGGGCGTGGTACACGACGTTCGAGTCGAAGAACGTCGACTACCGCCCGGATCTCTGGGCGATCACCGCTCCCACCGTGGTGCTGACCGGTCGGCACGACTTCATCTGCGGGCCGGTATGGGCGCGACTGTTGCACGAGGGCATTCCCGGCTCCGAGTTGGTGATCCTCGAGAACAGCGGCCACTTCGCGCAGGTCGAGGAGCCGGACGGTTTCCTCGATGCGATGAGCCGACTCCTGGGCCTCAACGCCCGGGCCTAGCGTCTGGATCGCAGTACTGCGATGCGGGCGGCGTGGGGTCCGGACCCGGTCCGGCACGAGGGCGAGTTCTACCGGATCACCCCGGTCGCAGGTGAACCCCAACCGGTCCAGGCCCACATCCCGATGCTGCTGGCCGCCACGTCACCGGCCGCCGTGAAACGCGCCGGCCGGATCGCGGACGGCCTGCTTCCCCTGACGTCCTCGGCGCAGGAACTGCGTGGCGTCGTGTCCGCGTTCCACGATGCCGCCCGGGAGGCGGGCCGCGACCCGCGCGACCTCACGGTGGTCAATCAGGCGCCCTGGCCGACCCCGGTCACCCGCGAGCCGATCGGGGACGGTCGCCCCTTCCTCGGCGGGTCGCCCCGGCAGATCGCCGAGGACCTCATGGCCGCCCGCGAGAGCGGCGCGACCCCGGTGTACCTCGCCGCCGGCCAGGGTCTGGGCCTCGACGTGGGCGTACAGGCCGCGGACGTGGACGAGTGGCTCGGACTGCTCGGCGAGGTGATGGAGGCAGCCGACCGCCTCGGCGTCCTCGCCCCGTGAAAGTTGACCTCAAGGCGGGTTCAGGTGCTTCGCTGTCGGACGTGAATCTTGAGGGACTGCGGGTCGCGATCACCGGTGGGGCACGGGACACGGGACGCCTGCTGGCCGAAGCGTTCGCCGAACGCGGCGCGTCGGTCTTCCTGTCGGCCCGGGATCGGGCGGCGGCCGATCGGGTCGCCGGCGCGATCGGCGGCGAGGGGTTTCACTGTGACCTCGCCCAGCCGGACTCGGTGCGCGCGTTCGCCGCTGCCCTGGCGGCCCGGACGGACCGGATCGACGTGCTGGTCCACAACGGTGCCGCCTACATCGAGGGTGCCGACCTGGGCGACGTCGCGGACGACCGGATCGAGGACGTGTTGGCCGGCAGCACGGGGACCGTGCTGCTCACCAAACATCTGTTACCGCTGCTGCGGGCCTCGCGTCGGCCCGACATCGTCAACATGATCTCGGCGTGCGGCGAGGTCGGGCACCACCGTTCCGGGGCGCATCCGGCGTTCTACGCGGCGAAGCACGCGCACGCCGGGCTCGCGGACATCTTGTCGCACCGGCTGCGGGCCGAAGGGATCCGGGTGATCTCGTTGTTCCCGCCGGACTTCGTGCAGGACGGACCGCGTCAGGCGGGCAGTGACCTCACCGCGTCGTCGGTCGTCGACTGCGTACTGTTCGCGGTCGGCCAACCGCGAGACTGCTTCATCCGGGAGTTCCACTTCGAGCAGGTCTAGGAGTCGCAGGCGGCGGCGAAGTCGGCCTCGCCGGCCCGGTGGAGCTCGAAGCGTACGGTCGGGGTGTCGCCCGTCCCTGTGTCGCCCGCGAAGCCGGCGGCGCCGTCCTGGTCGATCTGGAGCAGCGAGGTGGAGATGGTGAGGCCGTCGTGGCCGTCCCAGGCACCTTCGAGCCGGCCCAGATAGAGGCCGGCCGCGTCACCGGCGAACTGGGCGTTCAGAAAGAAGCTGGTGCCCTGGTAGTCCCGCGCATCGCCGGAGATCTCATAGGTCTCTGTCTGCGCGGCGCCACATACCTTGGCGCTCCCGCCGATCTCCGAGCCTTCGTCGCCGCCACCGACCCCGTCCCGCAGGCGCAGGACCATCGTGCGGCTGTCCCCCGAACCGAAGGCGACCTCACCCTGCCAGTAGCCGACCAGGCCGGGCTTCCACGGCGCGGCCCAGGGATGCATCAGCCACTTCGCCGGGTAGATGAGCGCGAGCCCGACCACGAACACACTGCCCGCCAGAACGAGACGCGATCGCCCATTTCGCGATCCCCGCGAACGCTGCCCGATGCCCATCGGCCCCCTTCCAGGTCGCCTCACGCTACGTGCGCGCCGGAAACGAGAAGATGAACGCCTGGTCGGGATTGCCGAAAGAGCCGATGTCGATCTTGTACGCCGTCGGGCCCTACTCGCCCTCGCCGGGCGTCCAAGCAGCCCGGCACGCCGGGTCGGTGATCTGACATGGGCCGCGGTTCTCCAGCCGGGCCGTGTCAGGATGTGCCCGCCTGGTCCTCGTGATCATGAGGCCAGGCCTAGCCGTTATGAAGGGATGCCCAGTGGTCCGGACCAGAGTCCTCGCGCTTGTTTGTCTGTCCGCGTTGGCGCTGAGCGGTTGTTCGAGCACGACGGATGACAGCCCGGCGTCTACCGGGACGTCGGCTCCGGCGAGTGCCGCGCCCGCGAGTGATGCGCCGGCCGATTCGGGGACGGTGTCCGCGGCGGCGCTCTGTGACTATCTGCGCGGCGAACTGCCGAAGGTGAAGGCGGTCGGGAGCGAGGTCGGCGCAATGGCTCAACTGACCGTCGGCTTGGCCAACTTCTTCTCCGAGAACGGCAAGGTGGCCAACGGGTCGGTGATGGACGAGTTGACCACGAAGGAATGCCCGGACGTCCGGACCGAGACGCTCAAGGCCATCGGCATGGCCAGCTTCGCCGAGCTGTAGACCTCGGTCAGTTTCGGCCGCACCTGGATCACCCTCGACACAGAGGAGGACCGCTGACGGCCGCACCGACCAGCCGATATCTCGCCACGGCTGATCTGGTCGTCGTGACGGCGCCTCGGCACAGTCATCTGTCGTCCGCGGAAGAGCGGAGCTGAGGTCGCAGTGGCAGCTCGCGTCCTGGCCAGCGGGCACGGAGCCACCGGTCGTGACTGGCGACCACGATCGCGCCCGGTCCGGTGCCCAGCGCCTCCTCCAGCTCGTCGCAGAGTCGCGGTGAAAGGTGGTTGGTCGGCTCGTCCAGCAACAGCAACTCCGGCGGGTCGGCCACCAGCAGCGCCAGGGCGAGACGGCGGCGCTGGCCTACCGACAGCTCGCCGACCGGGCGGTTCAGGTCCGCCGAGCCGAGCAGCCCCAGCGAGCGCAGCGGTACGGACTGGGCGCGCTCGGCATCCAGCGCCGCCTCGTAAATCTCCCGCGCCGTGCGGTCCGGTCGGTTGAAGGTGGTGTCCTGGACGAGCAGGCCGACCCGCAGGTCACGCCGCCGGTGCAGCTCACCGGTGGCTTCGAGACGGCCGGCCAGCACCGCGAGCAGGGTCGACTTTCCCGCCCCGTTCGGTCCGGTGATCAGCAGCCGGTCGGTGGCCGGGACGTCCAGTTCGTCGAGCGCGAGCCGCCCGGGCACGCGGATGTTCCGCAGGGACACCAGGAGCCCGTCGGCGGCGGTGCCGGCCAACGCGCTGACCCGCAGCCGGAGCGGTTCCGGTGGCCGACCGACCTGCTCGCGTTCCAGCTCTGCGAGGCGGCGGGCCGCGTTGCGTACCCGGCGCGAGATCTGGTTCTGCACTCGCCCTGCGGTGTGTCCGTAGCCCATCTTCTCGTTGTCGCGTCGGGCGCGGCCCGGTGCCACGTCGTGCACCGTCACCGCGACCGAGCCGCGCAGTTCGGCGAGCTCCTCCTGCTCCTCGGCGAAGCGACGTTGCCACCGTTCACGCTCCGCCCGCTTGGCGGCCTGGTAATCCGTGTAGTTGCCGCCGTAGCGGGTCGGGCCGTCCACGGCCGGGTCGAGGTCGATCAGGTCCGTGCAGACCGCGTCGAGGAACGCCCGGTCGTGGCTCGCCACCACCACGACACCGGGCAGTTCCCGCAACTGTCCCTCGAGGAAGGCCGCGGCATCGTCGTCCAGGTGGTTGGTGGGCTCGTCCAGCAGCAGCGCCGTTGGTCGCCGCACCAGGAGGGCGGCCAACGCCACCCGCCCGCGTTGCCCGCCGGACAGGGATGCGAGCGTGCGGTCGGGTGGCAGCGTCCCGAGGCCGAGGCCGGCGAGCATCAGCTTGGCGCGCCGGTCGGCGTCCCAGGCATCGGTCGCCTGCGCGTGGTCGAGCCGAGCCCCGTACGCGGCGAGCAGGTCCTTGTCCTCTGGGGTGTCGGCCAGCGCCTCGCTGAGCCGGTCCAGCTCGGCGAGCTCCGCCCGGGCCTCGCGCAGCGCGTCGTCGAGCACGGCGGCGATCGTCGCGGATGGGTCGAAGGGCATCTCCTGGTGCAGAAAACCCAGCTCTGGCGGGCGTACGACGGTGCCGGCGTCGGGCTCGTCCGCCCCGGCGAGCAGTCGGAGCAATGTGGACTTACCCGTGCCGTTCTCGCCGATCAGCCCGATCCGCTGGCCCGGCGCGGCGGTCAGGGAGACACCGTCGAGCACCCGGCGCGCGCCGAGCGTGCGCACCAGGTCGTGGGCGAGCAGGGCAGATGTGGACATGTGGGCGGTCAGGAGACGTCCGGCGCGCTGGTCTCCAACAGGCGGCCCTCGGTCAGCCGCAGCCAGCGGTCGACCTTGATTTCCCGCAGGAACCGCTCGTCGTGGCTGACCACCACCAACGCTCCCTCGTACGCGTTGAGCGCGCTCTCCAACTGAGCGACGCTGACCAGGTCGAGGTTGTTGGTCGGCTCGTCGAGGAGCAGGAGTTGCGGCGCCGGCTCCGCGCCAAGGACGCAGGCCAGGGTGGCGCGCAGCCGCTCGCCGCCGGAGAGCACTCCGACCGGCAGGTGTGCCCGGGGGCCGCGGAACAGGAAGCGGGCGAGCAGGTTCATCCGCTGCGCGTCCGGGGTCTGCGGCGCGAACGCGGCCAGGTTCTCCGCCACGGTGCGGTCCAGATCCAACAGATCCAACCGTTGCGACAGGTACGCGATGCGTCCGTCGGCGCGCTTGATCTGGCCACCGTCTGACTCCAGGTCGCCGTTGACCAACCGCAGCAGGGTGGACTTGCCGGCGCCGTTGGGGCCGAGCAGGGCGATCCGCTCCGGCCCCCGGATCGTCAGGTCGACGCCGTCGCCGGCGAACAGGGACCGGGCCTGCATCCGTTCACCGGCAAGGAGAGTGCGTCCGGTGGGTACGTTCGTGCCGGGCAGCTCCAACGAGATCTTCTGGTCGTTGCGCAGCGCGCGACCGGCCTCGTCGAGCCGGGCCTTGGCATCGGTCACCCGTGACGAGTGCACCTCGTTGGCCTTGCCCGCGGACTCCTGCGCGTCCCGCTTCATGGTGCCGGCGAAGATCTTCGGTAGGCCGGCGTTCTTGAGGTTGCGGGAGGCGTTGCTGGCGCGGCGGGCCGCCCGCTCGCGGGCCTCCTGCATCTCCCGCTTCTCGCGTTTGAGCTCCTGTTCGGCGTTGCGGACGTTCTTCTCCGCCACATCCTGCGCGGCGCTCACGGCCGCCTCGTACTCGGTGAAGTTCCCGCCGTAGAACCGCATCTCGCCGCGGTCGAGCTCGGCGATGCGGTCCATCCGGTCGAGCAGGGCGCGGTCGTGGCTGACCAGCAGCAGGCAGCCGTTCCACTGCTCCAGCACGTCGTACAACTTGTGCCGGGCCTCGAGGTCGAGATTGTTGGTCGGCTCGTCCAGGAGCAGCAGGTCGGGGCGCTTCAGCAACTGCGCCGCCAGGCCGAGGGAGACGACCTGGCCGCCGCTGAGGGTGTCCAGGCGCCGGTCGAAGGCGAGGTCGCGCAGGCCCAGCCGGTCGAGTTCGGCGCGGGTGCGCTCCTCGATGTCCCAGTCGTTGCCGATGGTGGTGAAGTGCTCCTCGCTGGCATCACCGGATTCGATGGCATGCAGTGCGGCGATCAGCGGAGCGATCTCCAGCACCTCGGCCACGGTCAGGTTGCCGACCAGCGGGAGGCTCTGCGGCAGGTAGCCCAGCACGCCCTCGACCGAGACGGACCCGGCGTTGGGGCGGTACTCGCCGGCGATCAGCTTGAGCAGCGTGCTCTTGCCGGCGCCGTTGGGCGCGACCAGGCCAGTGCGACCGGCACCGATCGAGAAGGACAGGGTGTCGAAGACCGGGGTGTCGTCCGGCCAGGAGAAGGACAGGTTCGAACAGACGATAAAAGACATTGGGAAAACAACCTCAAATACGAGGGCAGGCGGACCCTAGCCGCCCGACAGGGGGACATGGCCGAAAGGAACGACGAAAGGACCACGGCCACACGCGCTCGTAGGCGCGGGCCGGTGGTCGGTCACATGTCCGGTCTTACCCGGAGATGTCGTCGTCACCCACCATGTCTCGTCTCCCATGCTTGTCTGATTTCAGATCAGTCGCGATCTACCGTAGCACCGGCTGCGGCGGCCACCCCATCGGCCGGCGCCGTTCCACAAAGGACCGTCCTGGCGTCTGGATCGTGGGGTTTGTGGGCCGGATTCGCGTGGCTGGCCAGGTCAGACGGTGCCAGCCTGGAGAACATGACTGTCAGTGATTCGTCCCTCCCGCCGGTATCGCGGGAGGACGCCGCGCAGCTCCTGGCCGCGGTGGTAGGTGAGGTTCTCCTGCCGGGCGACGACGGGTACGACGAGGAACGCGCTGTCTTCAACGTCAAAGCTGGTGCCCGCGGTGATCGTGGTGCCGGAGAACGCGGTTGATGTCCAGGCCGCCGTCCGGTTCGCCGCGGGGCAGCAACGACCGCGGCCAAGGCCGGGCTGGCACCGCTGAACGGGTCGAATCCCACGGTGGGCGTGTCCGGGTACACCCTGGGCGGCGGCCTCAGCCCGACCCTTGGCCGCTCGCACGGCTACGCCGCCGACCATGTGCGCTCCCTCGACGTGGTGACCGCGGACGGCGAGCTGCGGCACGTCGACGCGGGTCCGAACCCTACCTGTTCTGGGCGCTGCGCGGCGCGGGGTGGCGCCGCTGCGGGCGCTGGGTCCGGCGGTCCTGGACACCGTGCGGGACATGCCTTACACGGAGGTCGCGTCGATTCACAGCGAGCCGACCGAACCGCTGCCCTACTACGAACGAAGCATCACGCTGCGCGAGTTCCCGGCGGCGGCGCAGGACAAGCTGGTCGAGCTCGTCGGCCCGGATTCAGGGACCACGTTGGTGATCGCCGAACTGCGTGCCCTGGGCGGAGCGTGGGACCGGGAGCCTGCGGTGCCGAACGCGGTGGCGACCAGAGGCCTGCCGTACGTCCTGCTGGGCGTCGCGTCCGGTGAGGTCTCGCAGGAGCAGCGGCTCAAGAGGTCGGTCGCCGAGCTCCTCGACGGGCTGGCGCCGTGGCAGGGCGACCGGCGCGTGGTGAACAACCTCGCGCCGGAAGAGGCGACCGACGGGGCGGCGATCTACGGCCCGGAACGCTTCGCGCGCCTGGTGTCGGTCAAGAAGAAGTACGACCCGGCCAACCTGTTCCGCATCAACCACATCGGGCTGAACTGAATCGCCTTGGTCGCATAGGATCCGTCGACATGAACGAGCCGCGCGGAACAGAAATCCTTCGGCATCAGTCGTCGCACGACGGGTGGGTGGCGCCGCAGGGGCCGCAGGAGGACTTCGTCGAGGCCATCGGCCGGCATATCGAGCAATACTTCGGGCCTGTCGAGTTCGTCTATCACGAGGTCGCGTCGCACCTGGTCCGCATGCACGTCATGGTCGTGGAACCGACCGAGCAGCGCCCGCACCGGACACTGATCACGTCCGGGATGAGTGACCTGCCGATGACGGTCCCGGAGGGTCAGGACATCAGCCCGTACGCCGAGCTGATGATCAGCTTGCCGGCGGATTATCCGCTGACGAGGTCGGCCGGGATGGACGACGATCCGGCCGGCTGGCCGCTGCACGTCCTCAAGCAGGTGGCCATGCTGCCGCACGAATACTCGACCTGGATCGGCGAGTTCCATACCGTGCCCAACGGCGATCCATGCCAGCCGTACGAGGCGGAAACCCCGTTCGCCGGAGTCGTCGTCGCACCGATGCGGCGGGTCCCGCCCGAGGCCCGCACCATCGTGGTTCGCGACGGCGTCGAGATCGCGTTGCTCGCCCTGATCCCATTGCACCCCGACGAGATGGCGGTCAAGCTCGAACGCGGCACGGACGCGCTGATCGAACTGCTCGACCGCGGTCGGGTCAGCGAATTGCTGAAGCCGGACCGGCCTTCGTACGCCTGATGCCGATCGCCAGCAGTCTCCTGGAGCGTTTCGACGACGCGGCGTTCTGGCAGGAGTATCGGTTGGGATGACCTGGTCCACTGGCACCCGTACGCGTTCAGGTGGTCCGAGCTGGATCTGGTGTGCCGTGCGGCGGCCGTCCTCGACCCGTCGCTGCCCCATCCTGGTCCCGCGCTGCTCCTGCTGAGCCGGTTCGTCGGTGTCCATGGTGGCGACGACGTCGAGCTGACCGGACGCTGTGCAGCTGACGCAGTTGCGGATCAGACGTGTCCCGCCTGGTTACCGACTTCTACGGGTGACAACTCCGGCCTGACGTCGGCCGCCGCCGCGACCCTGCGGCAGGACCAGCGACCGGACCGCCTGGCCCGCGGGCGCGTCTGGTCGCGAGACCTGCGGTACCGCTGCGACGAGGGAGCCGGCGCGGGGGTCGCACGGTTCCCGCGGTGCCGGAGCACGAGGGCGGCCGTGGCGGCGAGCATGGCCACGGCGACGATCGCGTCCAGCCAGTAGTGGTTGCCGGTCGACACCACCACGAGCAGGGTGATCAGCGGGTGTGCGAGCCACAGCCACCGCCATCTCCCCCGGCCGGCCGCGACAAGGGCCACCGCGACGGCGAGCGCCCAACCGACATGCAGCGAGGGCATCGCGGCGTACTGGTTCGTCAACGTGTCCGTGTCCGGCGGCCCGTAGACGCTCGGACCGAACAGCGCTCCGGTGTCGAGGAGGCCGGTCGCCGGGACCAACCGCCCCGGGGCGAGCGGGAACCAGACGTGCACGACCAGCGCGGCCGCCGTCAGCC
This sequence comes from Asanoa ishikariensis, assembly GCF_900107455.1. Classification (GTDB taxonomy): domain Bacteria; phylum Actinomycetota; class Actinomycetes; order Mycobacteriales; family Micromonosporaceae; genus Asanoa; species Asanoa ishikariensis. Next base: position 1,073,840 of record NZ_FNQB01000003.1, read on the forward strand.
AGGCAAGGACCCGGCGCGTGCGCAGATACAGCGGCGCGCGGAAGAGATAGAGCCAGATGAGCACGGCGGCGGTTGCCGGGAAGTGGACGTAGGCGTAGTAGCTGTCGGCCGCGGTGACCAGCCAGCCGTGGCCGAGCAACGTGTGCTGGACGGTGAGCTCGCTCGGCAGGTGCAGCCACCGTTCGAGGCGCCAGACCGATGCCGCGTTCGCCGTAGCCTCGCCGGCATGACCCGAGATGATTTGACGGCCGGGTTTGTACGCGAGAAAGAGCGCGACGACCAGCATCAGTTCCCGAATAGCGGGGCGTAGCTTGCCGCGGCGTGCCTCGGGCTGTGCGACGGGCCGAAGCTGCCGCCTGGCTCCCGCGGCACCGGCTCGACGAGCCCGCATACCGGTCCGGCACGGAACGGTCCGGACGACGGGATTCTCCTGCGGTTCGGAGATGGTCGCCTGGGTGTGCGTCAGCCCGTCTGCGCCCTGGTCGGCTGCGGCAGCGGTCGGGCTGGTCATCTCACCTCGGAAAATGGATCTTCGACCTTGACCATGGCAGCTCCGCGTTCGCCGATCAAGGAGGAACGTTCACGTTTGTCCTTCGTCACATGCCGTAGGTGCGTTAGATCTCGATATCGATCGGCTCGTTGCCGTTGAGGTAGAGCACGTAGCCCGCCTCCTCGTCACCGAGCAGATCCACGGGCACCACCTCGATGACAAGCTCCGGCCGCGGCAGAAATCCGCAGTCGGCGGGTGGCTCGCGGGCGTCGAACGCCTCGGTAGAGATCAAAAGCCGGTCACCGACGGCGTAGCGTCGAACGAATCAGGTGCATTGCTCCGCCAGCCAATCACCGGGCAGCGCCTGCCGCACCGACACGATGGCGTCGGCCGATGTCGCCCTGGCCCACAGCCACGTCTCAGCGTCCTGCCGCAAGATCGCCCCGACTCCTTCGAACCACCGCATCGGGCAGCGGCGGCCGAGACGGCGGCCAGGTGCGTCGCGCAGCTGAGCATTCACTTATCAGTCGTGGCGATCTCGTCTGCTCGTTTCGGTTCTTGCCCGACCCGCTGGCCACGGCGTTCGCTGGCGGCATGTCGAGCCCTGGGCCCGTGGCGCCGACCGCCGCCGCGGCCTGTCGGCTGCGTCCGCTGCCGCTTGGTGCCGCCCGGATCACCGGTGGTGTCTGGGCCGTGCGGCAGCGGGCCAACCGCGCCGCAATTCGCAAAGGGTCGGCCGCGGACGTCTACGAGTGGCTGGAGACCGCCGCCTGGGAGTACGGCCGGGAGCCGGACGCGGACCTGCTGCGCGCCCTGCGCGCGGTGACCCCGCCGGTGCGGGTCGGCCAGGCCGGTCACCTCCTGCGGGCCGCCATCGCGCAGGTGCGCGCCACCGGCGACCGTCGCCCGCTCCAGGTCGCCACCGAGGTCGCGGACGTGCTCGACGGCAGCGACGACAGTCACCCCGCTCTGGCGATGGCGCTCGTGGAGCTGTTCCGCGAGACAGACAACCACCGCTACCTGGACCTGGCCCGGCACATCGTCGACACCCACCGACCGACCAGGCCTGGTTACCTTGCCGCCGGTGCGGCCGACGTCGCCATCGAGCAGGACGACGGGGACCTGCTCGATGCGCTCGCCCGGGACGAGCCCGCCGACAGCGGTCCGGGTGGCCTGCACTGGGCCTGGCGGATGTTGCTCGCGACCGGCGAGCCGCACTACGCCGACCTGGCCGAGCGCCTGCTGGACACCAGTGACCCGCGCACCCTCGCGAGCCTGGACAACTACCTGGCGACCAGCGACGCTGACGGCGTCCAGCTGCACCTCTATGCCCCGTGCCTGGTGACCGCACGGTTGGGCGAAGGACAGATTCAGGTGGCGGTCGAGGTCGAGGGCAACCGGATCCGGGCGCGCATCCTCGACGCACCGCGCCGCGAGTGGACGCTGTCCATCCGCGTGCCCGCCTGGGCCGGCGCCGCACAGCTCCGCGTCGACGGGGGCGCGCAGCGGGCGTGGGCCGGCACGTACGCCGAGGTCGTGCGCGCCCATCGCCCCGGGGACACGATCGACCTCGTCCTGCGCTGAGCGATCTTTCTCGTTTCGTACCCGGCCGATCTGTAATTGCGAACATCAATTCGTGGACGTCCTGTCCGTGGGGCGGCGAGGCTCAGTCGACGCGCCGGCGTGGAAAGGACGGGAGCCATGACGAACCATCCCGATCCGCGAGGGATCACCCGCCGCCGACTGCTGGGAGTCACCGCCGCGGCGGTCGGGCTCGGCGCGACCGGTGCGTGCTCCTCGGTGGCCAGCGGCCTGAGCACCTCCCGCGACACGGGCACGCTCGACTTCTGGAACCTGTTCGGCGGCGGCGACGGCGTACGCATGCAGCAGATGCTCGACGCCTTCCGCGCGGAGCACCCGGAGATCGAGCTCGCCGCGGTCACGCTGGCCTGGGGCAACCCGTACTACACCAAGCTGTCCCTGGCCACGCTCGGCGACCGCCCGCCCGAGGTCGCGATCGCGCACCTGACCCGGATGAAGAACCTGGTGCGCGCGGACCTGCTGGAGGAACTGCTGCCCGAGGACCTGGCCCGGCACGGCATGACGCCGGACAAGTTCAACTCGCGGGCCTGGGAGGCCGGGCTGGTCGATGGCAAGGCGTACGCGCTCCCGATCGACACGCACCCGTTCGTGATGTTCTACAACACCGACATCTGCAAGGAAGCGGGCCTGCTCGACGAGGCCGGCAAGCTCAAGCCGTTCGACAGCGAGGCCGGGTTCGTCGACGCGATGACCAAGGCCAAGCAGGTCACCGGCACGTACGGCGGCGCGGTGGCGTTCACCTCCGAGACCTCGACGCCGTGGCGGATGTTCCAGTCGTTCTACTCGCAGCTCGGTGGCCAGATGCTCGCGGACGACGGCACCCGGGTGGTGATCGACGACGCGAAGGCGACGCGGGCGCTCGAGTTCATGGCGGGCCTGACCCGTGACGGGCTGTTCCCGAACCCGATCGACTACCAGGGCTCGATCGCGATGATGGCCAACGGCGACATCGGCTTCTTCTTCCAGGGCGAGTGGGAGATCACCACGTTCCAGACGGCGAAGCTGCCGTTCAGCATGACGCTGTTCCCCAACGTCTTCGGCGGCGGCACCTACGCCGTGCAGGGCGACTCGCACACCTTCGTGCTGCCCCGCCAGCCGCACCGCGACCAGGCCCGGCTCGACCGCTCGCTGACTTTCGTGCGGTCCATGTTGGACCAGAGCAAGACGTGGACGGAGGGCGGCCACGTGCCGCTGTGGCGGCCGTTCGCGGACAGCCCCGAGTACGCGCAGATGAGCCCGCAGTCCAACTACGCGTCGGCGGCGGACGGCACCGCCTACGACGCGGAGGGCTGGTACTCGGGTTCCGGTTCCAACTTCGAGATCATCACCGGCTCCGCCATCGGCGACGTCCTGGCCGGCGCCTCGACACCACAGCAGGCCATCGCCCAGATGCGCGGAAGCCTCGAGCAGCTCGCCGGCACCGCGTCACCGTTGTAGACCGCACGGCCCCGTGCGTACCGGGAGGCACCCGTGTCCACGCAGACACCTGTTCAGACCGACAGCGACGCCGGCCGCGGCATCGCACCGACCGCACCACGCCCCAGCGCGGCTCGGGGGCAGGGCCGGCCCGCGGCGGCGTTCCTCACCCCGTTCGTCGTCCTCTATCTGTTGTTCATCATCGGCCCGGCGTTGTACGGCCTGGTGCTCAGCTTCACGGATGCCAGCCTGGTCAAGCCGGGGCTCAACGGCGGGGCCGGATTCGGCAACTACGCCGAGGCGCTGGGCAGCTCCGACTTCTGGTCGTCGTTGTGGCACACGCTGTGGTTCACGATCCTGACCACGCCGCCGCTGGTGATCCTGGGCTTCCTGCTGGCGCTGCTGGCCAACCGGGTGGCGCGGGGCCGTTGGTTCTTCCGGCTGGCCTTCTTCGCCCCGTACATCCTGCCCTCCGCGGTCGTCGCGTTGATCTGGATGTGGCTCTACACCCCGGCGCTCGGCCTGCTGGACACGACGCTGGCCAAGGTGGGCATGACCGCGCCGAGCTGGCTCGGTGACGCCGCCTGGGCGATGCCCTCGCTGGCCATCACCACCGTGTGGTGGACGCTCGGCTTCAACTTCATTCTCTACCTGGCCGGCCTGCAGGAGATCCCGCGCGACCTCTACGAGGCGGCGGCGATGGACGGCGCCGGGCCGTGGCAGCAGATCCGCAGCATCACCATCCCGATGCTGGGCCGCACCACCACGCTGGTCGCGGTGCTGCAGGTGATCGCGTCGCTGAAGGTCTTCGACCAGATGTACCTGATGACCAGCGGTGGTCCGAACTTCGCCACCCGCTCGATCCTCCAACTCGTCTACGACGAGGGCTTCACCAACTATCGCGTCGGGTACGCCGCGGCCGTGTCGATGCTGTTCTTCCTCGTGGTCCTCGCGGTGTCGGCCGTGTGGTTCACGCTGGTGCGCAGGCAGGAGAAGGTGGTCTGACATGGCGAACACCACATTGGACGCCGGCGTCACGATGGAGCGCATCAACCAGCGTGAGAAGCTGTTCAACCGCATCTGCGCCGGCGTGCTGATCGCCTTCGCGTTGCTCTGGCTGATCCCGCTGCTGTGGGCGGTGGACACGGCCATCAAGCCGAACGCGGAGACGACGCGTACGACGTGGCTCATCGACAACCCCACGTTGGACGCGTTCACCCGCACGCTGCGGGACACGGACATGTGGAGCTGGTACGGCGCCTCGTTCATCATCTCGTCCCTGGCGGCGCTCGGCACCGTGCTCGTGGCCAGCATGGCCGCGTTCGCCCTGTCCCGCATGCGGTTCCGCTACAAGAACGTCGTCTTCTGGGCGATCCTGGCCGGCATCATGATCCCCGGCCAGGTGCTGATCGTGCCGTGGTTCCGCGAGTTCGACGCCCTGCGACTGCTCAACACGTACTGGGCGGTGATCCTGCCCCAGCTTCCGGCCGCGATCGCGGTGTTCATCTTCAAGCAGTTCTTCGACGGGCTCCCCCGCGACCTGGAGGAGGCGGCCCGGATGGACGGCGCCAGCTTCTTCCGGGTCTACCGCCGGATCGTGCTGCCGCTGGCCCGGCCCGCGGTGGCCGCCGTGGCCATCTTCACCTTCGTGACGACCTGGAACGACCTGCTCTGGCCACTGCTGGTGTTGAGCAACCCCGACCTGATGACCGTGCCCGTCGGCCTCGCGACGGTGCAGGGCGCCTTCGGCATCCGGTACGCGGACACCATGGCGTCAGCGATCCTCGGCGCGATCCCGCTGGTGGCCGTGTTCCTGCTCTTCCAACGCCAGATCGTCCAGGGCATCGCCGGTTCCGGACTCAAGGGCTAACTTTGGAGGTCTTGTGCACTTCGCCTCGCTCACCGTCGATCCCGCGTTCCGGGTCGGGCCGGTCGATCCCCGCCTGTACGGCAGCTTCGTCGAGCACCTCGGCCGCTGTGTCTACGAGGGAATCCACGAGCCCGGCCATCCGACCGCGGACGAGCACGGTTTCCGGGGTGACGTCGCCTCGTTGACGCGTGAGCTCGGTGTCCCGATCGTGCGCTACCCCGGCGGCAACTTCGTGTCCGGCTACAACTGGGAGGACGGCGTCGGGCCGGTCGCCGAGCGGCCGACGCGGATCGACCTGGCCTGGCGGACCGTCGAGCCCAACCACGTGGGTGTCGACGAGTTCCAGCGGTGGGCCGACTCCGTCGGCGTCGAGACGATGATGGCGGTCAACCTGGGTACGCGCGGGATCGACGCCGCCCGCGACCTCGTCGAGTACTGCAACCATCCGTCGGGCACCTACTGGTCGGACCGGCGACGGGCGCATGGGGCTGCCGACCCGTACAACATCAAGGTCTGGTGTCTGGGCAACGAGATGGACGGGCCGTGGCAGATCGGGCACAAGACGGCTGTGGAATATGGACGGTTGGCGGCGGAGACCGGAAAGGCGATGCGGCTGGTCGACCCGTCGATCGAGCTGGTGGCGTGCGGCAGTTCGTCGCGGGCGATGCCGACGTTCGGCTCGTGGGAGGCGACGGTCCTGCGCGAGACGTACGACGTGGCCGACTACGTCTCGATGCACGCCTACTACCAGGAGAGTGACGGCGACCGGGGCAGCTTCCTCGCCTCGGCGGTCGACATGGACGCGTTCATCGACGCGGTGATCGCCACAGCCGACCACGTGCGGGCGGTGGGCCGGCACCGCAAGCGGATCAACATCTCGTTCGACGAGTGGAACGTCTGGTACCAGAGCCGGTTCGCGGGCGAGAAGAACCTCTCGATCGAGCGCACACCTCGACTGATCGAGGACGTCTACTCGGTGACAGACGCGGTGGTCGTCGGCAACCTGCTGATCAGCCTGCTGCGGCACGCCGACCGGGTCAAGATCGGCTGCCAGGCGCAACTCGTCAACGTGATCGGCCTGATCATGACCGAGCCCGGCGGTCCGGCGTGGCGGCAGAGCAGCTACCACCCCTTCGCGCTGACCTCCCGGTACGGACGCGGCACGGTGCTGAGGGTGGAACCGACGGGGCCGCTGTATTCCACCGCCGTGCACGGTGAGGTCCCGGTGCTGGACGCCGTGGCGGTGCTGGCCGACGAACGGGAGGGTGGCGTGGTGCTGTTCGCGGTCAACCGCGACCAGCACCAGGAGCTGACGCTGGACGTCGACGCGCGCGCGTTGCCGGCACTGACCGTCGCCGAACACGTCACCCTGGCCGACGACGACCCGGACGCGGTCAACGACGCGACCCAGCCGGACCGGGTCGTCCCACGCACACTCGATGCCCCGAAGCTGGACGGCGGCCGCCTCCAGGCGGTCCTTCCACCCCTGTCCTGGAACATGATCCGTCTCAGTTAGCTGGCCAGGTCGACGTCAGGGGCTCGGGGGTCACGCCAGCCCTGGCCCCGGGAGAGCTCGCGGGCGATGGAGACGAAGGCCTTGACCTCGCGGGATGGCCGTTCCGCGCGCCACAGCACCGACCATGGGTAGCGCGGCACGGACGGCGCGAAGGGACGCCAGCGGGTCGGCGCGGCCAGCTCCGCGGTCGAGGCGGGCGTGCACATCAGGCAGCAGCCGCTGGCCACGAGGTCGACGGCGGCGCGCAGGTTCTGCACGGTGTCGCGGTGGGCGGCGGGCACGAAGCCCGCCGTGCGGCAGATCTCGCCGACGAACTCAGCCAACTCGGGGGCGCGGGACTCGTCGGGCAGCAGCAGCGGCTCGCCGGCGAGTGCGGTGACCGGGACGACGGGGAGCCGGGCCAGGCGGTGGTCGTCGGCGACGAGTACGCCGAGCGGGTCGAGCCGGAACAGCTCTGAGGCGATCTGCGCCGGGGCCGCGCAGCTACGGCCGATGCCGACGTCGAGCCGCCCGTCGGCGAGCATCCGGCACTGTTCGGGCACGCCGGCCTGCACCTGGTGGAGCTCCAGGTCGGGGTGGCGGGCTCGCAGCGCGCGCAGTATCGGCCGGGCGGCCTCGTAGCCCTCGTCGAGCAGGCCGACCCGCAGCGCGGGCGGTGTCGAGGTCAGACCCTGTGCGAGGCCGGCGGCGCGGTCGACGTGTTCGAGGATCTGCCGGGCCTCCAGCAGGAAACGCGCGCCTGCCGGGGTGAGCTCGATGTGCCGGGTGGTGCGGTGCACGAGCAGGACGCCGAGGGTGCGCTCGAGCCGTTGGACCTGCTGGCTGAGCGCCGACTGCACGATGTGCTCGCGGGCGGCGGCGCGCCCGAAGTGGAGTTCCTCGGCGAGTGAGACGAAGTAGCGCAGCTGACGCAGCTCGATGCGGGCCGCGGCGACGGCGTCCGGGAGCGGTGGGGTCACGAGTCGACGTTGCAAGGCAGGGGATGCGCCCAACTCGGCCATGTCGGCGCGCCTCTCTTCAATATGAACGTGAATGTTAACGCTAACATTGCGTACGCGAGAGATGTCAAGCGTGTGACGTGCCGAATATGAAACGGTTCAGCGGGTCGAGCTCTGCCGGACCACCAGTTCGACCGGCACGACCGCCCGCCGTTCGAGGGGCCGACCGGCCGCGACCTGCTCGACCAGCAACTCGATGCTGCGCCGACCCACCGCCGTGAAGTCCTGTCGGACGGTGGTCAGCGGCGGTGTGAAGTAGGCGGCCTCCGGCACGTCGTCGAACCCGGCGACCAGGACGTCGCCGGGCACCCGCACGCCGGCCTCGTGGAACGCCCGCAGCAGCCCCAACGCCATCTGGTCGTTGGCGACGAACACGGCCTCCACGTCACCGCGGTCGGCGAGCCGCCGCCCCGCCTGGTAGCCCGACGACGGGCTCCACGTGCCCCGCAGCGGCCGGTGCACGGCCGCTCCGGCCTCGCGCAGGACGCGGCGCCAGCCGAGGACCCGGCCTTCCGCCTCGACCCAGTCCCCCGGGCCGGCGACGTGCCAGACCGTGGCGGCGCCCTGGTCGAGCAGATGGCGGGTGACCCGCCGTGCGCCCGCCTCCTGGTCGACGCTGACCGCCCCGAGGCCCGGCACCGCGCCGCCCTCCACGACCACCGCCGGCAACTGACCGGCCAGCGCGCTGAGCACCTCCGCCGTGCCGGACAGCGGCGCGATCACGATGATGCCCTCCACCGCCTGCTTGGCCAGCCGGTCGAGGGCGGCCCGCACCGAGGTGGCGGTCAGCGCGGTCAGGCTGTCGATGCTGACCACGAACCCGGCGTCGCGGGCCGCCTGCTCGATGCCGAACAGGGTGCTCGCCGGGCCGTACAACGTGCTGTTGAAGGTGATCACGCCGAGCGTCTGTGAACGCCGGGTGACCAGCGCACGCGCTGCGGAGTTGGGCCGGTAGCCGAGGTCCTCGATCGCCTTGCGCACGCGCTCACGGGTCTCCGGGCGCACGAGCGGGTGGTCGTTGAGCACGCGGGAGACGGTCTGGTGGGACAGGCCGACCTCGCGGGCCACATCAGCCATCGTGGCGGGTCGGCGACGTCCTTCTGGCACTCATCCGATGGTACGCGGGCGGCCACATAGGACGGAATCACCTGTGCCGGGGGTCGACGCCGATCGGTGCCAGCAGTTCCGCGGTGCGGTCGAGCAGGCCGTCCTGGACGGCCGGGTCCTCGGCCTCGGGGTTGGGGCGTGAGGGCGTGCGTTCCTCGAAGTAGCGGCCGTTGATCTCGCTCGGCAGGGTGGCGACGTGCAGGAGGTTGTCCGCACCGCGTTCGGGTGGCTGGCCCTCGATCGCGAACATGCTGGCCAGCAGGCTGGAGGCGATGACGCCGGGGTGCATGGCGGCCGCCTCTGTCGGGGGGTCCAGACGGGCGGCGAGCCAACAGGTGTACGTGACGATGGCCAGTTTCGACCGGGCGTACGCGGTGACGGCGGCATAGCCACCGTGGGCCAGTTCGAGATCGTTGAGGTCGAGGTGCTCCGTCGCGTGGGTCGCGGAGGCCATGTTGATGATCCGGCCGACCCGATCGCGCAGGCTCGTGCTCAGCACCACCGTGGACAGGTAGTTGATCTGCAGCGTCGCCTCGATGCCGTCGACGCTGAGCTCGCGCCGCGGGGCGCCGGGCCGGGCGGCGTTGTTGACCAGCAGGTCGACCCGCTCGGTGGCCTCGCGGATGTCGGCGGCGAGCTGGGCGATCTGGCCGAGGTGCCCGAAGTCCGCGGGCAGGTAGGTGACGTGGCCGGGCAGGGACTCGACGAAGCCGGCCAGCTCGGCACGCGGTTGCGGACCGTGCAGGACGAGGTGGCCGACCCGGCCCGCGAGGCGCACCGCCGTGGCGCGGCCGATGCCGTCGGTGGCCCCGGTCAGCACCACCGTGCGATCGGACAGGTCCATCAACGATCAAGCTAGCGGGTCAGGGCCGCCAGGGTCGGCGTTTGGACGGGGGCTTCTCGTCGAACTTCTTGCGGCGGTAGCTGAAGAACGTGGCGATTGCCAGCCAGAGGCAGACGAGGATCACCAGCACGAGGACGGGATAGAGGTAGAAGGCCCAGGAGTCCATCGGCTAGCCCCGGGACTGCAGGCGGCTCACCGCGACGATCGCGTCGTTCATGGAGCGGGTCAGCTCGCTGAGCGTGTCGGTCATCGTGTGCTCGAGGGCGGCGGCGTCCTTGAGGACGTCCTCGGGGGACTCGGTGCCGAGCACGCCGGCCATCGCCTGGTTGAGGGCCTCGGCGAGCTCCGCCTGCGCGCCGGCGAAGGCCGCCACGATCTCGCCGGCGAGATCCTCGGGCGCGAGCCGCATGCCCGCGGGGTGGATCTCGATGCCGTGCACCCTTTGGTCTGCGCCGAGCACCAGGGTGACCAGGCCGGAGTCGGTGACATAGGTTGCCCGCGTCTGCTCCAGCGTGCGTTGCAGGTCGCCGAGGCCCGCCATGCGCTGCTCGGTCTCACGGATCGAACGGTCGAGATCTTCCAGTCGCTGGTTGTCCACGTGGCTCCTCCGCTCAGACGCTCTTCGCCTCGAACACGGCCGGCTTCTTGTAGTCGATGCGCAACTGCTCCAGCCGCGCCGGCTCGGGCAGCGTGTCGCCGGCCGAGTCGGTCTCCAGCCAGCCGACCAGGGTCGCGGCGAGCGCGGCGGCGCCCGCGGTGGCCAACCCGACGAACATGATCGCCGCCTTGCTGATGAAGAAATTGATCATCACGCCGAGGTGCATCGTGAGCGCCGTGGCGGGCGCGGCGGTGAACGGGTTGAGCCGCATCACCGCCAGGGCGATCAGCGAGATCAGGATCGCGCCGACGAAGGTCGCGATCGCGATGTACGTGGTGACGAACGCGGTGCCGGTGAGGGCCAGCATGGAACCGGCGTCGTCGGCCGCCTTCTTCAGCGCCTCGACCTCGGTCTTGAAGTTGACGATCGAGGTCTCGAACGCGTCCTTGTCGTCAGCGATCCAGTCGTCGCCGCGCGCCATCGCCTGGTCGATCTGGGCGAGCATGCCGCCGAGCCGCTTGGAGACCTGGTCCCAGCCCTCGCTCTTGGCGTCGTACATGCCGAGCGGGTTCGAGGCCAGCAACGCGGCCAGCCCGACACCTAACGCGGCGGTCGGCGCCAGGCCCGCGCTGATCCGGAGCTTGGTCATGATCACGGTGTACAGCAGTGCGCCCTCGACACCCGGCACGGCCTCGTGTCCTCTCGGTCAGTCCCGCACCACGACGGTGCTGGCGTTCTCAGCCTCGATCCACGCGTCACGCGCCCGCCCAAGCTCGGCGATGTAGTCGTCGACCGACTCTTTGACCGCGTCGAGCGAGGCGGCGAACCGGTCACGAAATCCGGAGTAGGCGACGTCCAGCGCGGTGCCGACGACGCTGAAGCCGGGGAAGCCGACCTCGGTTTCCGGCAGCCGGGCCGTGATGTCGGGCAGCCCGTTAGGGCCGGCGGCGACCTGTTGACGCAGGTGGTCGGCGATGGCATTGATCGCGTCCGACGAGATGTGCTTCGTCATCGACGGGACGCCCCTCCCCTTGGCGGCGATGTCGCCACTCACCGTACCGGTGTCCCGCGCTACAGGGGGTACCCGCGAGAGTGCTGACGTCACGGCTCAGTACGGCGGCAGGTCGTCGACTGTCGCCCGGGCGGCCTGGATCGCCGCGAGGAGCTCGGACAATGGCTGGACGACCTTCGCGCCGGGGATGGGATCGAAATCGGCGATACGCCGGTCGGCACGGACGAGGTCTTGGGGAGTCAGGGAGTACTGGCCGACCAGGCTCCACCCTGCCTCCAACTCCACCAGCCCCTCGCCAGCCAGTGTGACCCGGAGCCACGCCGTGCACTGGTCGCAGAAATCGAGGGGCAGCAGCACCGGGCCGTCGCCCTGGGACAGACGGTCGAGTTCGGAGATCCAGCAGTCGAGGATGAAGTGCGGCCCGAGGAACCCGCCGCCGATGGCGTCATCGGGATAGTCGAGTGCGAGGTTGCATTCGAGACGACTGGTGCCGAGCTTCAGAATGAGACCCCGCCAGTGTTGGTGGTCAGGCTCGATGGACAGCCCGACCGGCCGCCGCGACTCAGGTGCCTTCTCCTCCGTCACGGGGCTCAGTGTGCCTCGCGTCGGCAGGTCGACGCTCCGCTATTTCTCGACCGTCGCCGTACCGGGCCGGTCGCGATCGCGGCGTCCTGCGTGGAGCGTCTACAGGTCGTACCGGCGGCTCAGCCTGGCGCTCTTGAACTGGCCCGGGGTCACGCACGCCGGACACGGGCAGGGGCGCCGGCCGTGCGCGCCGGGCAGGTAGCGCCACCCCACGCCCTGCGGCACGTCACGGATCCGGCGCACCTCGGCGACGGTGATAGAGCGGGGGACGAACACCTCCCAGCCGCGCGGATCGTCAAGCCCGCGTATGGCGGCCACCGCCTGGGCCGCGGTGAGCTGGCGTGGCTCGGCGTTGTAGTGCCCGACGGTCACGGGCTCGTCGTCCGGCAACCGCAGATGCACGGCGACGAGCACACCCGGATGCCACCGCCTTAGTTCGCGCACCCACTGGTAGGTGAAGGTGAACGACGGCAGCACCGGCATGCAATAGACGCCGCGCCGCGCGTGGCCGCGGGCCGCGATGCCCGAGCGCCGCACCCGCCGCGCCACGGCCGCGGTGGTGACGTGCACGAACTCGGCCATGACTCAGGTCTTCGGCCGAGTAGGTGCGGGCACGTCGTCGAAGTCGCTGAACGCCACGACCATCGGGTGCTCCGGGACGTCGAAGACGATCCCGGTGATCCGGCCGGCCGCGTCGAGGCTCACGGTGAGCGGGACCGTCTTGGCCCGCTCACCGAGCTTGCCGGTGAGCCGGGGATCCATCAGGCCGACGCCCGGGAACCCGGTGATGTCGATGATCCCCGTGTAAGTGCCGGGCGCGGTCTCCCGCACGTCCCGTACGCCGGCGAAGAGCTTCTCGCCGACGAGGAAGGCGCCGCCGGACACGTTACGCAGCAACGGTTCGGCCAGGGTGGCCGCAGGCAATTCGTTCCACGGCGGTACAGGCATCTCCATGTTGTCGAACTCCGTGTACACCCGTCCCCAGCCCGCGACGCCGATCCGGACGTGGTCGGTGACCGAGGTGCCGGCGTCCTCCACGGTGAGCGACATCTTCATCGTCGTGCCCTGCGACGGCCGGTGCACCACGCCCTCAATGAACGACCGGTCGTCGCTGCCGAAGGTCTCCCGGTACGCGAAGCTGGTCCGCATCATCGTGGCGGCCGCACCGCGCACCTTGTCGAGCGCTTCCACCGAAGACTCGGCACCGGATCCAGCCTCCTGCCGCGGTGTCGGGCCGGGACCGTCCGCGCAGCCGCCCACGAATGCCACGGCGGCCGCCATAGTCACGATGAAACGCGCACGATGCCGCACGAGACCCCCGTCGATCCAGGAAATTTGAAGATCACCTTAGCGGGAGCGTCCGTTGGCGGGACATCGAAAACCAGGTGGGAGGCGAGTCGCGCCGCGGCGTGGCGATCTCCAATGGAGGCAGGGCAGCACCGCTGTCCGGCTGCGTGCGGAGCCACAACTCGCGCTCCTCGACGCGTACACGGTCGCGACACGCGATCGGACTGGCAGGTCGACGAGCGCTGCACCTACCTGGCGCGGTTGCGAAAGGATCTGCGGCGGCGCGCCTGAAACACGTCAGGGGGTCAGGACCCACCGGCCGCGTTGACCACCGTCGCGTAGGGACTGGAAGGCCGGCGCGGCGTTCTCGAGCGACGTGGTGCCGGCTCGGCGGGCTTCCAGCGTTCCGTTCGCGGTGAGGGCGAGCAGGTCGCGCAGCCGGCGTCCGTCCGGGGCCACCACCCCTGACATGACCGTGATGCCGCGTTCGGGCTGCGGCTCCAGCCCGGGGACGACCCCTTCGTAATGGCCGTGGTGCCGGACCGTCCGCATGGCCGCGGCGCCCAGGAGTGCGGCGTCCAGCACCGCGTCGAAGTCGGCGGCGTCCGCCAGGCTCGTGATTGTCTCGGCGGCTCCGGCCCGGGTCAGGAAGGCGGCGTCCGAGGCGCGCGCCAGGCCCGTGACCTTCCAGCCGGCGAGGGCCGCGAGGGCCACCGCGTATCCGCCCAGTCCCCCGGCCGCGCCCGTGACCAGCAGGCTCCGGCCGCGCGGCGGTCCCAGGTGCGCGAGGAGTTGGTCGGCGGTCAGCGAGTTGAGCGGCACGGTGGCCGCGTCCAGCAGATCGATCCCCTCCGGTACGGGCGCCGCGTCAGCGGCGGGCACGATCACGTACTCGGCGGCTGTCCCGGCTACGGCGTGCGCGGCGAACGGGAAGGTCAGTGCCGCCACCGGCGTGCCCACGACGAGGTCGCCCACGTCCGGGGCCGCCAGGTCGACGATGCCGGCCACGTCCAGGCCCAGGCCGAGCGGTCCCTGGCCCGGGTCGTCGATGATGCGCAGGTCGGCCGCGTTGACCGCCGCTCCCACCATCCTGATGCGGATCTGCCCCGCGGCCGGTGAAGGGTCGGGCAGGTGCCCGATTCTGGTCTCGTTGCCGTCTTCGCGTCGGGTGACGGTTATCGCGCGCATGGTCCTCGCCTTGCTTTCACTGGGGGTGGCTGGCGGAGCGGTGCTCCGGTAGTGTTCCAACGTACGGAGCAGTGCTCCGGACGACAACGGAGCAGTGCTCCGCATCTCTGTATCCGTCGCCACATGAAGGACCGAACGTGCCTGACGCCGCCGCGACCCGCGGCCTGCTGCTGGACGCCGCGCGCGAGCTCGTCGCCGAACACGGCACGGCGACCTCGTTGCGCGAGATCGCTCGCCGGGCCGGCGTCGGGATCGGCACGCTGTACCGCCACTTCCCGAACCGTGAGGCGCTGCTCGACGCTCTGCTCCACGCCAACTTCGAGCGCCTGCAAGGGCGAGCAGCCACCCTGCTCGGCTCCCCCGACCCGGCCGACGCGCTGCTGACCTGGCTGGCGGAGCTGGCCAGTGGAGCGGCCACCTACGACGGCCTGCCAGAGTCGATCATGAGCGCCCTGGCGGACGAGAGCTCGCCGCTGTACGCGTCGTGCTCCCAGATGAAGACGGCGGCCGGCCTGCTCCTGCGACGCGCGCAGGAAGTCGGCCTCGTCCGGGCCGACGTGACCGTCGGCGACGCCGTCGCACTCGTGCTCGGGCTGGCCTGGTCGGGCGGACGAGCGGGCGAAGCTTCGGACCTGGCCGCCCGGCTACTGACCCGCTGAGCGGGCAGCCCGCACGGAGACGACCTCCCCCCGCAGGGGGTCAGCACGACCGTCGGCTCGGCGGGCCCGCGGCGACCGCGACGTCCAGCGGTTCCAGGTAGTCGAGGTGAACCGCGCGGGCGGCGCGAAATCGGCTCGCGCGCAGGTTCGGGGGCTCGGTATGGTCCGACCGCTGCGGCCGTGATGGCGGGGAGGTCGCAGCCGCAAGGCCCACAGTGGCTGGAGACCTAGGCAGTGGACCCGGTCAAGACGGCTAGTTCCAGCAACGGACCGGGAACGGGAAAGCAACGCGGTGCCGGCCCGTTGAGTTACCCGCAGTTCAGGTGGGTGTGGGCCGGGGAATCGGTCGCGATCCTTGGTGACGTCAGCTTTCTGGTCGCGTTCTCGTGGCTGATCCTGGGCATCTCGGATGCCGCGACGCTCGGCGCTGTGCTGCTGACAGTGGGGATTCCGCGGGGCGTCCTCATGCTCGTCGGCGGTGTCTTCACCGACCGGTTCTCGCCTCGCACGGTGATGTTGGTTTCGCACCTCGCCCGCGGCCTGGCGGTGGCAGCCCTCACCGGGTTGTTCCTCACCGGAACCCTCGCCATCTGGCACCTGTTCGCGATCGGGCTGGTCTTCGGCGTCGCGGACGCGTTCTTCTGGCCAGCCAGCGTGAGCATCATTCCCACCCTGGTGCCGCGCGAGCAGCTAGCCAGGGCCAACGCACTTGCCGCTTCTGCGGAGCAGGCCGCCCGGCTCGTCGGGCCGTTGCTCGGCGGCGCGCTGGTCTCGCTCGGCGGCTTGGGGTGGGTGTTCGGGCTCAACGTCTTCGCGATGTTCTTCGCCGCGGCGTCGCTGCTGGGCGTACGCGGGGCCAAGGCGCAAGACCAGGAGCAGCTGTCGGTGCGGGGCGTGCTGCGACAGATGCGGTCCGGCCTCGGTTTCGCCGCGCGCAGTGTGGAGACCCGGATCGTGGTCGCTCTGATCGCCGCCGCGACGCTTTCCTACAGTGGGCTGTTCGCCGTCGGTCTGCCCGCGCTGGCAAAGAGTTTCGACTCCGGCGGCGCGTTCGTGCTCGGCATGATGTTGTCCGCATGGGGCCTGGGCCAGCTCGCGGGGACGCTTTCCGCGTCGTTCACCGGACTGCCGCGGCGATGGGGTGTGCTCATCATCGCCATGGCGTTCCTCGAGGGTGTCTCCTTCGCGGCGCTGGGCGTCGTGCCGAACTATCTGCTGGCGGACGCGCTGCTGGCACTGTTGGGCTTCGGCGTGGCCTACTCGACCGACGTCGCTCTTCCGACGTTCGTGCAGAGCACGACGCCACCGGAGATGCTGGGTCGGGTCAGCAGTATTCTCGAATTGCCCCGGGTGCTGCTGGAACCGGTGTCGGTGGCGATGATGGGCATCCTCGCAACGGGTGATGTCCGCTGGGCCTTCGTGGCCGCGGCGGTGCCGATGCTGTTGGTGTCGCTGACGTTGGCGTCCAGCCGGCGGGCTCGCGCCCTGCGCACCACCTGACCGGGTTTCGGCCCTACTTTTCGACCGTCAGGATGCCGTTCTCCAGGACCGCCGGGGTCAGATGCCGATAGCCGACCGTGTCGAAGGCGACCGTCAGCTCATGCTCGTCGCGCGACAGCAGCGTCCCCTCGCCCCACAGCTTGTGCCGGACCCGGGGCGCCGCCGGGTCGGGCTGGTGGCGGCGGCCGACCTGTGCCTTGGAGGGTTGAGGCTTGACCGCCGCGGCCGCCTCGTCGTTGTCGCACGTACCGCACGGCGGGTCGTAGTGCTCGCCGAAGTAGCCCAGCAGCTCCGCGCGGCGGCAGCGGACCGTTTCCGCGAACTCGCGGGCCGCCTCGATCCGGGAGCGCAGGATCGACTGTTGGCGACCGCCCTCCTTGGACACCAGCGCGAACGTATCCGGTGGCAGGCGGTCCGGACGGACGACGCCGTCGCTGCCGTCCGGTTCCAGGAAGCCGAGGTCCTCGAGCTCCTGGATCACCCGCAGCACCTGCTGACGGCTCACACCGCTGGCGTCGACCACCGCTTTGACCGCCACCCGGCCCGGTGCCGCCTCGATCGCGTCGATGACCGCGTGCACGGTGTCCGGCGAGATCCGGGACCGGGCCGCCAGCAGCCGCGGGATGCGGATGGTGCGCGGGTCGTAGACGACCACCGCGCGGGCCGGTTGGCCGTCGCGACCGGCCCGGCCGATCTCCTGGTAGTACTCGTCCAGGCTGCCGGGCACACCGGCGTGCACGACCGTGCGTACATCCGGCTTGTCGATGCCCATTCCGAACGCGCTCGTCGCCACCACGACGTCGAGCCGGCCGGCCAGGAAGTCGTCCTGCACCTGCGAGCGCCGGGCCGCCGGCAGACCGGCGTGGTACGGCGCGGCCCTATACGCGTCCAGATTCAGGCGGTCGGCGAGCGACTCGCAGCGCGCGTGGGTCAACGCGTACACCAGCGCCGGCGCGTCGTGGGCCAGCACCACCTCGACGGTGCGGTCGTCGATCGCGCGGTCCTCGGGCAGGTCGTGTCGCGTACGCCGGACCGCGAGGTGAATGTTGGGGCGGTCGAAGTCGGTGACCACGATCCGCGGCTCGCGCATGTTCAGCTCACGGGTGATGTCGGCCTGCACCGGCGGCGCCGCGGTCGCGGTCAGTGCCAGCATCGGTGGGCTGCCGAGCGACTCGCACACCGACGGGAGCCGCAGGTACTCGGGCCGGAAGTCGCGTCCCCATTGGCTGATCAGGTGCGCCTCGTCCAGCGCGAACAGGGTGACCCCCGACAGCGCGGCGATCGCCTCCTCGTTGGCCAGTTGCTCGGGGCCGAGCATCACGAAGTCGATCTGCCCGGCGTGCAGACCCTCCAGGGCAGCGGTGCGGTCGGCCTTGTGAAGCGAGGAGTTCAGCACCACGGCCCGCACCGGCTCGCCGGAGGGCTTCTTGCGACGCGAGAGCGAGGCGACCTGGTCACGTTGCAGGGCGATCAGGGGCGACACCACCACCGTGAGCCCGCCGAGCACCAAACCGCCCACCTGGTAGATGGCGCTCTTGCCGCTGCCCGTCGGCAGCACAGCCAGCGTGTCGCGCCCCGAGGTGATCGACTCGGCGGCCGCGCGCTGGCCGGGCCGCAGGTCGAAGCCGAACACCGCGCGGGTGACTTGGTCGACTGCCTCCATCAAACCGAGGCTAACTCAGCCCATCAGGGGGTACGGGATGAACGTGCTGCGATTCTCGTCGAGATCGAGGCGCCGGCCGATCGGGGCCGCGGCCCGCTGCGGGCAGGTGAGCCGCTCGCAGGTCTTGCAGCCGGGGCCGATCGGGGTGGCGCCGTCGACGGCGTCGAGGTCCATGCCCGCGGAGTAGACCAGCCGGCCCGCGTGCCGGATCTCGCAGCCGAGCCCGATCGCGAACGCCTTGCCCGGCTGCCCGTAGCCGGAGTGCTGGTGGATCACCGTGCGGGCGATCCACAGATAGCGCTGGCCGTCGGGCATCGCGGCGATCTGGGTGATCACGCGGCCGGGCGCGTTGAACGCCTCGTAGACGTTCCAGAGTGGACAGGTGCCGCCGGAGCGGGAGAACGGGAAGCCGGTCGCCGACTGGCGCTTGGACATGTTGCCGGCCCGGTCGACGCGGACGAACGAGAACGGCACCCCGCGCGCCTTGGGGCGCTGGAGCGTGGAGAGCCGGTGGCAGACGGTCTCCCAGCCCATCCCGAAGTGCTCGGTCAGCAGGCCGATGTCGTAGCGCATCCGCTCGGCCGTCGCGAGGAACACCTGATAGGGCAGGATCAGCGCGGCCGCGAAATAGTTGGCCAAACCGACCCGGGTCAGAATCTGCGTCTGTACGTCGTCGAACTTCTCTTCCTCGATGATTTCGTCGATGATATCGGCGCATTCCAGCATGCCGATCTGGGCGCCCATCCGAATCGCCTGTTGACCTGGTCGCAATGACAGTGACAAATGCAACGTGCGGGTCTGGGGATGATAGCGGTGCAGGTCGCCACCGAGCCGGTCGTGGTCGTCGCGGACGATCCGCACCCCGTGGCGGGTGGAGAGCCGGTCGCGCAACGCCTCGATGACCTCGCCGCGCCGGGCGCCGAGCCGGCCGGCCAGCTCTTCGGCCGCCTCGTCCAGCGCGGGCACGTAGTTCTGGCGGCGGTAGAAGAAGTCGCTGACCTGGTCGTGCGGGCTGCGCCCGGCGACCAGGTCGCGGTCGCCGACCACCTCGGCGAGCTGTTCGTCGGTCTGTCGGTAGCGGCGGTAGAGGTCGATCACCGCCTCGGCCACGTCGGGCAGCTTGGTCGCTAGCTCGGTCAGGTCGTGCAGGCTGGCCCGGGTCGGCAGCGCCTCGCGCAGGTCGGCGACCAGCCGCGGCGTGTCGTGCGGCGCGAAGAAGGCCGGGTCGACGCCGAACACCTCGGTGATCCGCATCAGCACCGGCACGGTCAACGGCCGGGTGTCGTGCTCGATCTGGTTGAGGTAGCTCGGCGAGATGCCGAGCTGGCGGGCGAGATCGATCTGTGAGACGCCACGATCTTCCCGCAGCCGGCGCAGCCGTGCGCCCGCAAAAGTCTTAGCCACGCGCCCCACCTCCACCATCTGTCGCGATGTTAGCACGCTGCTAAGTAGTCATTCGCAACTTAGCAAAAAGGCCCTGAGGACTTTTCAACAATTGGCTCGTTGCGTATGTCGCGCGCTCATTTCACTCGTGCGACCGTGACCGCAGAGCCTTTTCGACTTAAGGAGTCGGCGATGACCATTTCGGCGGAGCAGTTGCGGCAGGAGTGGGCGACCGCGCCGCGGTGGCGTGGCGTGGAGCGCACCTACAGCGCGGACGACGTGGTCCGGCTGCGCGGGGCGATCCAGGAAGAGCACACGCTGGCCCGCCGGGGCGCCGAACGACTCTGGAGCCTGCTGCACGACGAGGACTACGTGCACGCGCTCGGCGCGCTGACCGGCAACCAGGCGGTGCAGATGGTGCGGGCGGGACTCAAGGCCATCTACCTGTCCGGTTGGCAGGTCGCGGCCGACGCCAACCTGGCCGGCCAGACGTACCCGGACCAGAGCCTGTACCCCGCCAACTCGGTGCCCGCCGTGGTCCGCCGGATCAACAACGCGCTGCTGCGGGCCGCGCAGATCACGACGGCGGAAGGTAACACGGACGTCGAGTGGCTGGCGCCGATCGTGGCTGATGCCGAGGCCGGCTTCGGCGGCGTGCTGAACGCCTATGAGCTGATGTCCGCGATGATCACCGCGGGCGCGGCCGGCGTGCACTGGGAGGACCAGCTCGCGTCCGAGAAGAAGTGCGGCCACCTCGGCGGCAAGGTGCTCATCCCGACCGGCCACCACATCCGCACGCTGGAGGCGGCCCGACTCGCGGCCGACGTGGCCGGGGTGCCGAGCCTGATCGTGGCGCGCACCGACGCGCACGCCGCGAACCTGCTCACCACCGACATCGACGAGCGCGACCAGCGGTTCCTGACCGGTGAGCGCACCGCCGAGGGCTTCTACCGGGTGCACGCGGGCATCGAGCCGTGCATCGCGCGCGGCCTGGCGTACGCGCCGCACAGCGATCTGATCTGGATGGAGACCAGCACACCGGACCTCGAGGAGGCGCGCTCGTTCGCGGAGGCGATCAAGCAGCGCTATCCCGACCAGTTGCTGGCCTACAACTGCTCGCCGTCGTTCAACTGGCGCAAGCACCTCGACGACGCCACGATCGCCAAGTTCCAGCGGGAGCTGGGCCACATGGGGTACGCGTTCCAGTTCATCACCCTGGCCGGCTTCCACGCGCTCAACTACTCGATGTTCGACCTGGCCCGCGGCTACGCGGCCGACGGCATGCCGGCCTATGTGGAGCTTCAGGAGAAGGAGTTCGCCGCCGAGGAGCACGGCTACACCGCCGTCAAGCACCAGCGTGAGGTCGGCACCGGCTACTTCGACCTGATCAGCACGGTGCTCAACCCGACCGGCGAGACCACCGCCCTGCGCGGTTCGACCGAAGAGGAGCAGTTCTGATGAGGATCGAGGTCCTGGGCAACGGGTACGACGAGATCCTTGACCCGAAGGTGCTCGATTTCCTGGTCGCGCTGGACAGCGAGTTCGCCGGCCGCCGGGTGGCGCTCCTGGACACCCGGCGGGCCAGGCGGGCCCGATACGCGGCCGGCCAGCTACCGAGCTTCCTGCCCGAGACGGCCCACATCCGCGACGACCCGACCTGGGCGGTGGCACCGCCGGCGCCGGGCCTGGTCGACCGGCGGGTGGAGATCACCGGGCCGCCCGACATGAAGATGACCGTCAACGCGCTCAACTCCGGCGCGCGGGTCTGGCTGGCCGACTTCGAGGACGCGCTGGCACCGACCTGGGACAACCTGATGGGCGGCCAGGCCAACCTGATCGCGGCCCTGGACGGTGAGCTCGACTTCACCGATGAGGCGTCCGGCAAGCGATACGCGGTCGGGCCTGACCCCGCCACCATCGTGGTCCGGCCGCGTGGCTGGCACCTGGCGGAGAAGCACATCGTGGTCGACGGCCGGCCGATCTCGGCGAGCCTGGTCGACTTCGGGCTGCACTTCTTCCACTGCGCGCAGCGGCAGATCGACGCGGGCAAGGGCCCGTACTTCTACCTGCCGAAGCTGGAGAGCCACCGCGAGGCCCGGCTGTGGAACGACGTGTTCGTCTTCGCGCAGAACTATCTCGGCATCCCGCGGGGCACCATCCGGGCCACCGTGCTGATCGAGACGATCACCGCGGCGTTCGAGATGGACGAGATCCTCTGGGAGCTGCGCGAGCACGCCGCCGGGCTCAACGCGGGCCGCTGGGACTACATCTTCAGCATCATCAAGCAGTTCGGGCACCGCGCCGACTTCGTGCTGCCGGACCGCGCGGACGTGACGATGACCGTGCCGTTCCTGCGGTCGTACACGGAGCTGCTGGTGAAGACCTGTCACAAGCGCGGCGCGCACGCGATCGGCGGCATGGCGGCGTTCATCCCGAGCCGCGACCCGGCGGTCAACGAGGTGGCGTTCGGCAAGGTCCGCGCCGACAAGGAGCGCGAGGCCGGCGACGGCTTCGACGGCTCGTGGGTCGCGCACCCGGGCCTGGTCGACACGTGTGAGACGGCGTTCACCGCGGTGCTCGGCAGCCGGCCGCACCAGCTCGACCGGCGGCGCGGCGAGGTCGCGGTCAGCGCGGACGACCTGCTCGCGGTCGACCTGACCCCGGGCGCGGTCACGGCCGAGGGGCTGCGGTCCAATGTGGCCGTCGCGCTGCGCTACTTCGACAGTTGGCTGCGCGGCACAGGTGCGGCGGCCATCTTCGACCTCATGGAGGACGCCGCCACTGCGGAGATCGCGCGGTGCCAGGTGTGGCAGTGGGTGCACCACCGGACCCCGCTGGCCGGCGGCGACGTGGTCACCGAGGATCTGGTGCGCTCCATCGTGGACGATGAGGAGGCCGGGCTGCGGCCGGCGGCCGCACGGATCTTCCTGGAGACCGCGCTGGCCGAGGAGCTACCGGCGTTCTTCACACCGGAGGCGTACGCCCGCTATCTCGTCTAGAAGCCGGCAACACCGGCGACAGCGCCCTCTGCGGAACACGGCAGCCGCAGGGGGCGCTGTCGCGGGTTGATAGCGTGCCGGCCATGGAGCCGATGCTGGATCTCGACGTGCCGCCTGACGCGGAGAGCGGTCTCGTCGACCGGTTTCGGCGGCGGCGGTTCGGCGTGTTGCCCATGGCGGTGGCGGTGCTCCTCGCCATGGCCTCGGCAGCCGCGGCGACGCATGTCGTAGAGGATCGTCAGCGCCGGGCGAGCGAGCAGGCCGAGGTCTCGTTGACCACCTTGGTGGGGCGATCCGGGTCCGTCAGCGGCGACAGTCGCACGATGACGATCGAGGGCAGCCTCGCGGTCGCCAACAGTGGTCCGCTGCCCGTCGTCGTCGAAGAGGTGCGCGGCAGCGCCGGAGGGCTGACCTTCCTGTCGACTGCCTCGGCGACCATTCGGCCAGGAGTCGACTGGATCCTCGTGACGGTCACGGCCTCGTGCGCCGAAGGCATCTCGGGCCAGCCGTTGCCGGCCGTCCTCAAGGTACGGACCGCCGACGGCCAGGCCCGCGTCACGTCGTCCTTGATGATCGTCCAAGGAACCCCTTGGGCGACCACCCACGAGCAGATCTGCCGCCCCGTCACCCAGGCAGGGCGGTGAGGACCGCCTCGTCGAGCTCGGTCGGGTCCAACCAGCGCTGGTAGCTCGCGACCGCGGCGCCGTGGTCGGCCACCCGCACGTACACGGTGGTGGTCGCGCCCTTGCCTGCCGACCAGACGACCGCGATCTCGTGCTGCTCGTGCCGGCCGTCGACGACCGCGATCGGCAGCGCGACCGCCGGCAGCCAGCCGATGTCGGCCGCGGACGGACGAAGTTGCCAGCCGGCGCCGTCGGCCCAGGCGCGCAGCAGGTGCCAGCGCCGGGCGGCGGCGCCCTTGCGCCAGGCCGCCACCGCGACACTCACCGCGACGGCCGCCACCAGCGCGAGCAGGGCAAAGGCCACCCGTCTGAGAGTACGCGCCGCGTGGCGTAGGGTCCGTCGGGTGACGGATCTAGCGGGGACCGTGGCGGCGGCCGCCGGCGTGTTCGCGGGCACGAACATCGACGACCTGATCGTGCTCACCGTGCTGTTCCTCGCGGCCAGCACCGCCGGAAAGCCGCGACCGTGGCAGATCTGGGTCGGCCAGTACGCCGGCATCGGAGCGCTAGTCGCGATCGCCGGCGCGGCGGCCCTCGGGCTGACCCTGCTGCCGGACCGTTGGGTGGGGCTGCTCGGGCTGATCCCGCTGGCGCTGGGCGTACGCGGGCTGATCGCCGCCGTCCGCTCCCCCGGCGATGCCGCACCGCCGGTCGCCAGCGGCCTGGTGTCGGTGGCCGCGGTGACGATGGCCAACGGCGCAGACAACATCGCCGTCTATACGCCGGTGTTCCGCACCATCGGGGTGGTCGACACCCTGATCACGATCGCGGTGTTCGCCGTGCTGGTCGCGGTGTGGTGCCTGGCGGCCTCGTGGCTGGGCGGTCACCGGCGCGTGATCGTGTTGCTCGGCCGGTTCGGGCACTGGTTGGTGCCGCTGGTCTTCGTGGCGATCGGCCTCGTGATCTTGTCGGGGCTGTTCTAGGCGTGTTCTAGTCGTGTTCTAGGACCAGGGCAGTGCGGCCCGGTGCCGCCAGTACTCGTCAGGTGTCTCGGCGGCTGGCAGCGGTCCGGGGTCGGTGATCTCCAACGCCCGCAGGTTGCTGGCGAGTTGCCCGGTGGTGGCGGCGCCGGAGAGGACCACGTCGATCCACGGCTGGGCGAGCGCGTGGGCGAGCACGTCGGCGTCGCGGTCGGCGAGCCGGCCGTTGGCCACCGCTTCCTTGATGATCACGTGCCGCCCGGCGTCGTGGGCGTCCTTCAGGGCCGGGCCGGCAGATGGGTCGAGCGGGTTCCAGGTCGCCTGGAAGCTGTGGAACAAGGGCACGCCGTCGACCTCGAGCGCCAGAGCGGTGCGGATCGCGTCGGCCTGCCGCGGGCCGCTGGTGGACACGCCGATGGTCACGCCGCGGGCGCCCAGGTCGGCGAGGTGACGGTGCAGCACGGGGTCGGTCAGCGCGGTGCTCTCCGGCGTGAGCGAGTGGATCTGGTAGAGGTCGAGCCGCGTGCCGAGCAGCGCGAGCGTCTCGGCCACCTGACGGTCGAAGGTCTTGACGCTGTGGTCCTTGGTCTCGTGCACCTTGGCGTCCACGCGCCAGCCGGCCACATAGGTGTAGCCCCACTTCGACCCGACCACGACGTCGTCGCGGTCATCGAGCCAACTCGCCAGGAACTCCTCGGCCCGGCCGTACGAGCGCGCGGCGTCGAAGTAGCGGATCCCGGCGGCGTACGCGGCGTCGAGCACCTCGTGTGTCCGCCGCCGCATCGCGTCGACGGTGCGCTCCGCGGGTAGGTCCCGGTCACGCCCGAGGTTGATGTAGCCGGGACGGCCAAGGGCCGCGAGCCCAAGCCCGAGCCGGTGCACCGGCACCGTCAGATCCAGTCGGTCAAAACCCACCCAGACAGCATGCACCCTGACCAGCCGGCATCGGCCGAAAGCGACCCGCCACACACCGCGTAAGGCATCCTAGGATGAGTCAGGTGAGCCCGGCGTGGAAGCGCAGCACGCCAGCGGTCCGGAGGGTGGGTGAGGCGCGGTCGAGCAGGACGGTGAGCTCGGCGCGCTGCTGGCCGGTCGGCATCCGGTAGAGCGTTGCCGCCCTGGACAACCATCCGTCGATGTCGACCCGGGCGACGTGGCTCAGCTGCTCGTCGCTGTCGTCGAGCAGGCGGAGGTCCACGATCAGCCGCGCCCACGGGCCGCGCGCGACGGCGAGCCGATAGCCGGCGAACCGCGTGTGCCGAGGCTGACCCGGCTCCAGCAGCCGGTCCGGCAAATCGGCGTCGAGTGTCGCCGCGTCCGGGCGCAAGGCCGCGACCGCGTTCTTGACGACGGCGCTCGACGGGTCCGTCAACAGTGCGACGGCGTCTTCCGTCGTCAGGCAACCAAGACGACGAAGGCCGCGCAGGGCCGCCACACGGCCACGTGCGCTCGGGTGGGACAGGTGTACGCGCAGCGCGGGCGCGTCGGCGCGATCGCCGGTCTCACCGAGACCGGCCAGCACACCGGCCGGCGGCGCCGTGGCCATCTCCGCGGACCCGCCGGCCGCACCAAACCCGGCCACCACGCCCGCCGGCCGCTCCGTGTCCATCTGCGCGGACCCGCCCGCCACACCGAACCCGGCCACCACGCCCGCCGTATCCATCTCCGTGGAGCCACCGGCCACCCCCAGTCCGGCCACCGCGCTGGACGGTCGCGCCGTATCCATCTGGGCGGACCCGCCGGCCGCACCGAACCCGGCCACCGGTGGCGCTGTACCCACCTCCACGAACCCGCCGGCCTCGCTGCTGCCGGCCTGCGCGGTCACCGGCGGCGCCGTGCTGGTTACCAGGCGCCGGTAGTGCTCGGCGGGATCGCCGCCTACGGCGCGGACCGCGGCCTGGGCGACCTCCCGGACCACCGGGTGCCGGTCGGCCAGCGCGCCGACGATGGCTGCGCTCTCGCCCCAGGCCGCGAGCGCGGTCAGTGCTTCCGCCCGGACCAGGGCCGTGCGGCTGCCCGCCAGCCGGTGCAGCGTGGCGAGGCTTCGGGCGCCGGCTACGGCGGCTCGGGCCGCCATGACGCGGATCCGCTGGTCCTGGTCCTTGGTGGCGGCCACGACGAGGTGGTCGGCGTCGAGCCGGTGGCGCTCGATCGCGGTGCGGTAGGCGATCCGTCGGGTGCGGGAGTCGCCGATGCGCAGCAACGGCTCGAGCCGCTCGGCGGTCAGACCCATGACGTGTTCGTCGATCCGCTCGGCCAGCCAGCTACCGTTGACTCGCTTGCGGGTCGCGATCGCGGCGGCCGCCAGCGGCGACAGTGCCGGCTCCCCGGCCTTCGACAGCAGCGCGTCGACCTCGCGTCGGGCCCGGATGCGCACCTGCGGAACCCAGTCGCCGGTGCGGATCGCCAGCACGGTCATGGCGGCCGGACCGCCCAGCGCGGCCAACCGCGCCAGCACCGCCTCCCGGATTCGCCCGTCCGCGTGGCATCCGGCCAGCAGCACGTCCAGTGCGTCAACGTCACCACCCCGAGCGACCCGCGCGACGACCGGCCAGTGCGAGTACAACGCCCAGGACCAGTGCGACCGCAGCGACTCGTCGAACCCCAACCACCAACGCGCGTCGGCCTCGTTCAGAGTGCGCAGGGCCTCGGCCCGTTCCGCTTCGTGATGTGACGGCAGGAGCAGCAGGCGCTGCGCCAGCTCATCCATCTCCGTCGTCCTGCCCGGACCCGACATACGCCCTCCCCCGTCTCGGACCGCCCGCCATTCTGCGCCGCGGCATGCGACGGCAGCGAACGAGATATGCGCCGGGGACGGTGGCGGGCCTAGGACGGCCACGAGCGCGATACAGCCGTCGCTTCGTGGCAGCAGCGCACGAAGTCGCGGACGACCGGGTCGTGGTCGGCGGCGCGTGGCCAGGCGATGGCGATGCTGCTGGGTGCTACGCCGGTCACCGGGCGGTAGGTGACGCCCGGCCGGGCGTAGAAGCGGGCCGCCGAGGCGGGCGCCAGGGCGACTCCGTACCCGCTGGCGATCGCCTGCAGCCACGCGTCCGGCTGGTCGGTGACGGCGCCGATCCGTGGTGGCCGGCCCGCGCGGGCGTCCGTCGCGAGCCAGTAGTCGCGGAACTGACCCGTCGACGCCGGGCCGGCCACGAAGGGCTCGTCCCACAGCTCCTCGAAGGCGATCGAAGCGCGCCGGGCCAGCGGGTGGTTCGCGGCGAGCGCGGCCCAGCGTGGTTCGGTGAGCAGCACCTCGACCTCGTACGCGTCCTGGTCGGGGAACGGCAGCCGAAGCAGGGCGACGTCGACGTCCCCGTCGGCCAGGCCGGCTGACGGGTTCGACCAGCTCGCCTGTCGCAGTTCCACCCGCCATCCGGGGCGCAGCCGGCCGAAGCCGGCGATGATCGCGGTGGTCGCCTCGTTGGCGGCGCTGGCGATGAAGCCGACCCGCAGCACCCGTACCGCCCGGCTGGCCGCGGCCTTGGTCTGTCGCACCATCGCGTCGTGGGCCGCGAGCACATCGGGCGCCAGAGCGGCCAACGCCTGGCCCGCCGCGGTGAGCGCCATCCCTGAGCGCGACCGGACGAACAACGGCACGCCCAGCCGGTCCTCCAACTGCCGGACCTGCTTGGTCAGCGCCGGTTGGGAGACAAAGAGCCCGGCGGCGGCGCGGGTGAGGTTGCCTTCCTCGGCCACTGCCACGAAATAGCGGAGCAGCCGGGTGTCGACATCCATGCCGAAAGGTTATCGACGCGGGTATTGGACGGGTCAGACCGCCCGCGGCGAGGGTGACTCGGTGAACAACGCCTACATCTCCGTGGCCGGCGTGACAGCCGCCCTCAACCTCGCCGCCGCGGTCGCCGACTTCCGCCGCACCGGCTGGATCATGACCAACATGACGCGGTACGGAATTCCGCCGCGCTGGATCGTCCCTTTGGGCGTGGCCAAAGCGGCGGGTGCGGCCGGCCTCCTGCTCGGCATCGCGGTGCCGTCGATCGGCGTGCTTGCCGCGGCGGGCCTGGCCCTCTACTTCGTCGGCGCCGTGGTGGCCGTGGCCCGCGCGAAATGGTGGTCCCACCTGCCGGCCCGCTGGTGTTGCTGATCCTTGCCGCCGTGTCGCTGGCCCTACGGTGACGCCCTGGAGATCAACCGGCCCGCGTGTCCACCATGGATGTGAGTCCGCCTAGCCTGGCAAGGGGTGGGCGATGTCGTTGGCGTGGTCGGTGACCGACGCGCCGGTGACGGTGGCTCGCAGGGGAAGGATCTCCAGGCAGCGCCGCACCGCCGCACCCATCAACGGGTTCGGCACTCGCAGCGAGACCGTGCAGTGCGGCACCCAGAGACCTGGCCGGTAGTGGTCCCAGACGGAAACCCCGCCGGCCGCCAGCCGGTCGTGCACGGCCCGGTGCCGCTCCAACAGAGCCTCCGTCGGTGTCACGCCCAGCCACAGCACCCGGCCGACGAACTGCCCGACGAAGTCGAGGTCCAGCACCAGATCCCGCCCGACCGGCGCATCGCCGAGGGCCGAAGCCACCGCGGACGGGGAAAGCTGTGACGCCGCCGCGAGCGACACGTGCGGGCGGTGCTTGGAGTCCTGCAACGACGCCAGCGTCGGGATGCCCTCGGCCTCCAGCGCCTTCCACAGCGCGCGCAGGCGCCGCGTCGCGTCGGTGTCCAGGTAGAGCTCGAGCGCGGCGACCATTCAGCCGGCCGTGGTGATCCGCACCAGGGTGCCCGTCGGGCCGCTCTCGATGTGCATCCGGCTCGTCTGCTGGGCGATCCAGAGGCCCATGCCGCCGGTCGACGACGGGGTCGGCCGTTCCTGGCGGCTCAGGAAGGTGGCTGCTGGGAAGCCGGCGCCGCGGTCGCGGATCTCGCTGACCAGGCCGGGGCCTTCGGCGAGCAGGCGCAGCGTGCCCGCGCCGCCGCCGTGCCGGATCGCGTTGGTCATGACCTCGTTGACGGCGGCCACGAAGTCGTCGGCCGCGTCGTCGGGCATGCCGTGCCGCGAAGCCTCGTCGGCGACCCGCCGGCGCAGGGCCGCCACGCCGGCGCGGTCGAACGGCTCGTCGAGCAGGACCCGAGGCTCCGGCCGGGCCGGCGGGCCGGATCGGCGGATCGCGAGCAACGCGGTGTCGTCGGTGGGGCGCTCCTCGCCCACGACGAGCATCAGCGCGGTGCACACCTCGTCGGGCTCGCCGGGCCAGACGGTCGCGCACAGCCGGTCCAGGCCCACGTCGATCGACTCGCGGCGCCGCTCGACCAGGCCGTCGGTGTAGCAGACCAGCAGCGCGCCCGGCGGGAAGTCGACGACCGTGGTGCGCCGGCCGGTGGCCGGGTGGCCCATGCCGAGCGGGACGTCGGTGGGTGCGGCCGTCAGCAGCCCGACGTGGTCGTCCGCGTCGACCAGCACCGGCGGTGGGTGGCCGGCAAGCGAGATGTGGATGCTGTCCCGCGAAGGCGGGATCATCGCGTAGAGCACGGTGGCCAGGTTGCCGGTCTCGAAGTGGTGGACCTTCGCGTCGAGGAGCGTCAGGGCGTCGGCCGGGTCGGAGCAGATCAGCGCGTACGCCCGCAGTGCGCTGCGCAGCCGGCCCATCACCACGGCGGCCGCGAGGCCGTGGCCGGACACATCGCCGACCACCACGCCGAGCCAGCCTGACGGGAGGGTGAACACGTCGTACCAGTCGCCGCCGACGCCGGAGTCGTGGCCGGGCAGGTAGCGCGCGGCCATCTCGACGCCGGGCACCTCCGCCAGGGCCGTCGGCAGTAGGCTGCGTTGCAGGGCGAGGGCGGTGTCGCGGTCGACGGAGCCGGCGCGGGTGTGGGTCGCGACGCTGGCCCGGTCGGCGACCATCTCCAGCAGGCGGACCTCGGTGACGGAGAACGCGCGGGGCCGCACGCTGCCGACGTGCAGCACTCCGGCCAGTTGGCCGCCGCCGAAGATCGGCACGCCGAGCAGCGATCGGACTCCCCCGCCGCGTACCAGGGCGCTGGTGTCGGATTCCTCGGCGATGTCGTCGACGATCAGCGGTCGCCGGTCGCGGGCGATCCGCCCGGCGAAGCCCCGGCCGACCGGGACCCGTACCCCTGGCCGGAACTCCTGGTCGAGGCCCTTGGCGGCGGTGGCGACGAGCTGGCGGGCGTGCGGGTCGAGCAGCAGGAACACCGCGGTGTCGACCTGGAGCAGTTCGAAGACCCGGTCGAGCAGTTCGGTGAGGAGCTCGTCGACGCCCAGGCGGGAAAGGGCGGCGTCGGTGACGGCTTCGAGGCCCCGCAGGCGCTCGTCGCTGTCAGTGGCCCCTTCGATCACGCGCACAGCCTAACTCCGACCGTGGTGGGGGGCGCGTTACCGCACCCCCCACCGACTGGTCAGCTTCCGAACACCTCCAGGTTGAAGAGGGAGTAGCCGTACGCCGTACCCCGGGCGGTGCCGTAGATCCGCAGGTACCGGCCACTGGCCGACAGGCCGGTGTTGTCGTCCTCGCCGCCGTTACCGCCCGTCACCGTCCGTGCGACGGTCCAGGTGGTGCCGTTGGTCGAGGTCTCTATCCGGTATGCGGAGCCGTACGCGGCCTCCCAGAGCAACCGCACCCGGCTGATCGAGTACGTCGCGCCGAGGTCGACCTGGATCCACTGCGGGTCGGCGAACGCGCTCGACCACCGGGTGGTGGTGGACGCGTCGACGGCCAGCGAGGCCGGGAAGGCAGCGTTCTCGACGCTGGAGGCCGTCGCCGGCTTGTTGAGCGCCACGTTGGTCGCCGTCGGTGGCTGGCCGCCACCGCCGTAGACCTCGAACGAGAACAGCGAGTAGCCCCACGCCGTGCCGCGGGCCGTGCCGTAGATCCGGACGTAGCGGCCGCTGGCGCCCAGAGCGGTGTTGTCGTCCTCGCCGCCGTTACCGCCCGTCACCGTCCGTGCGACGGTCCAGGTGGTGCCGTTGGTCGAGGTCTCTATCCGGTACGCGGAGCCGTACGCGGCCTCCCAGAGCAACCGCACCCGGTCGATCGAGTACGTCGCGCCGAGGTCGACCTGGATCCACTGCGGGTCGGCGAACGCGCTGGCCCACCGGGTGGTGGCCGAGGCGTCCACCGCGGCCGACGCCGGGTACACGTCCGCTTCGACGCTGGAGGCCGTTGCCGGCTTGTTCAGCGCCAGGTTGGTGCCTGTCGGTGGGGTGCCGCCGCTCGTGAACGCGAACGAGTCGACGTTGAACAGCGCCGCGCCCGTGCCGCCGGTGAACACCAGGAACAGCGGTCCGGAGGTGGTCGGTGCGGTGATCGTGCCGGTCACGTCCGCGAACGTGTCGAACGACCCGGTTGCGGCAACGGTGGCCGTGCCGACGACCGTGCCCGTCGCGGAGCCCGACCTGATCGTGATCGTGCCGCCGCCACCGGCCGGTGCCGACACCCGGGCGGTGAACCCGGTGGCCAGTCCGGACAGGTAGTACGGGTTGAACGAGATCCAGTCGCCGTTGCTGACGTTGCCGACCGCGCTGCCACCCTGCGCCGCGGTCGAGGTCACGATCGCGACGCCCTGCTGGTTGCCGAAGTGCTCGGCCTGCCGCGCTCGCGGCTGCAGGACCACCGGGGTCGCGTTGATCGCGGTGGTCGAGCCCGGCGGGGTGTACGCGGCGTTGATGATGCCGAAGATGTTGGCCGAGACGTCGTGCTCGCCGTCCACCGTCGTCTGGATGTTGCCCGAGCACCCGGCCACGTTGGTGATCGGGTGGCCGTGCGAGTCGTGCCCGAGCACGTAGGTCACGTTGACCCGGGAACAGTCGATGGTCGGGTTGGCGGGGTCGGTGACGTTGACCGTGAACGGCACCTGGTCACCGAAGTTGAACAACCGGCCGGGTTGCGGCAACGACACACTGATCGTCGGACCGCCGACCCCGATCACCACGCTGGCCGTCGCGGAGGCGCCGGACGGGTCGCGGACCGTCAACGTGGCCGTGTACTGCCCGTTGGCGGTGTAGGTGAAGGACGGGTTCGCCGCCGTCGAGTCGACGGAGCCGTTCGTCTGGAAGTCCCAGGCGTACGTCAGCGGGTTGCCGTCCGGATCGGTGGAGCCGGCCGAGGAGAACTGCACGGTCAAGGGTGCCGTGCCGCCGGTCGGGTTGCCCGACGCGACCGCGACCGGTGGCCGGTTGCCGCCGGTCACCTGGTACTCGATGCGGTAGACGGCCGAGTTGGCGTCGCCGCCGAACCAGCCGGTGCCGTAGTCGAGCACGTAGAGCGCGCCGTCGGGGCCGAACTCGTAGTCCATCACCTGGGTGCCGGTCCACGGGAAGTTCGTGATCGTACCCGGCGTGCCGTTGGCGTTGATGTTGATCGTCTTGATGAACCGGCGGCCGAACTCGGTGGCGAAGAACTTCCCGTCGTACGACGGCGGGAACTTCACGCTCGAGTTGAGCCCGGCGTTGTAGCGGTAGACCGCGCCGCCCATCGGCGAGAGGCTGCCGCAGCAGATCCCCGGCGGGTCCTGGCCGCCGCCGTAGGGCAGCCACGCCGCCCGGGACGCCGGCAGGGTGGTCAGACCGGTGTTGTTGCGGGAGTTGTTGGTCGGACCGCCCGCGCAGTTGTATTGGCCCAGCGACGGTCCACTGGGGAACGTGTACTCGTGGTACGGGGTGTTGTAGTTGGAGCAGTACGGCCAGCCGTAGTTGCCGGGCTGGGTGATCCGCTCGTAGGAGACCGTGCCGGCCGGGCCACGGCTCGGGTCCGCGGTGCCCGCGTCCGGCCCGTAGTCGCCGAGGTAGACGATGCCGGTCGCCTTGTCGACGCTCATCCGGAACGGGTTGCGGAAGCCCATGGCGTACACCTCGGGCTTGGTGTTGGCCGTGCCCGGCGCAAACATGTTGCCGGACGGCACGGTGTAGCCACCGCCCGCCGACGGCTTGATCCGCAGGACCTTGCCGCGCAGGTCGTTGGTGTTGCCGGAGGAACGCTGCGCGTCGAAGGCCGGGTTGCGGTCGGTCCGCTCGTCCAGCGGCGCGTAGCCGCCGGAGTCGAACGGGTTGGTGTCGTCACCGGTCGACAGATAGAGGTTGCCGGCCGCGTCGAAGTCGATGTCGCCACCGACGTGGCAGCACTGGCCGCGGCTGGCGGGCACGTCGATGACGGTCACCGCCGACGCCGGGTCGATCGTGTTGTCGGCCCGCACCGTGAACCGGGACAACCGGTTGACGCCGTCGAACGGCGCGAACTGGGCCGCCGTGCCGGTCGTCGGCGAGTCACCGCCCGGTGTGGACAATGGTGGCGCGTAATAGAGGTAGACCCAGCGGTTGGTGGCGAAGCCCGGGTCGGCCTTGATGCTCTGCAGGCCCTCCTCGTCGTGTGAGTAGACCGGCAGGGTCAGCGCTACCTTGGTGTTGCCGGCGGCGTCGGTGTACCGCACGGTGCCGTCGCGCGAGGTGTGCAGCACACCACGGTCGGGCAGCACGGTCAGGCCCATCGGCTCGCCGGTCTCGGCGACGCCCTTGGCCAGTGTCACCTGGGCGAAGGCGCCGGGTGGGTCGACCGGTCCGGAGCCTACCGAGCAGTTGCCGGTGCCCTGCGCGGCGTACCGGATGCCGCCCAGCAGGTGGTTGCGGAAGTTGGTGTCCGCGTAGCTCTCCTGGGTGTGGCCCATGCCCGTGTACCAGGAACGGCCGCCGTCGTAGGCGCGACACCAGGCGATCGGGTGGTCACCCATGCCACCGCCGGTGTACGTCGACTCGTCCAAATTGGCCAGTACCCGCACGTTGGCCCGAGGGTTGGTGCGGTAGCTGTACCACTCGTCGGTGCGGACCCAGTTGGCCGGCAGCCCCGCGGTCGACGGGTGGCTGCCGTCCTCGACACGCACGGTCGCCTGTTGGATCGCCGGGTGCTGGAGGAAGTAGGCACCGACCAGGCTGCCGTACCACGACCAGTCGTACTCGGTGTCGGCCGCGGCGTGGACGCCCGCGTAGCCGCCGCCGGCGCGGACGTAACCCTCGAACGTGGTCTGCTGGGCGGCGTTGAGCACGTCGCCGGTGGTGGACAGGAAGATGACGGCCTGGAAGCGGGCCAGGTTGGCGGCCGTGAAGGCGTTGGCGTCTTCGGTGGCCTCGACAGTGAAGTTGTTCTGCGCGCCCAGCGACTGGATCGCGGTGATGCCCACCGGGATCGAGTCATGCCGGAACCCCGCCGTTTTGCTGAAAACCAGCACGGTGAAGTCGGCCGCGAGAGCGGGTGTCGCCGGAATTCCGACGAGTGCCGCTGCCACGAGGGCGACGCAGAGCAGGGCTCTGCGCACCATGATCGGACCTTTCTCATGGGGACGGTCATGAAGCGTGCGCCGACCACGCCGTGCCCAAAACGATGGCCGATAGAGCGCTCTCCGTCAATCCCTCGAACAGTCCGCTACACGGCCGCGCCACGGGGTACGAGGCGTTTCGCTGTCGACATCGGCACAGGCTCGGCCATTCGCCGGGAACTGGCGGCCGTGCGGCGCCGACCAACACGGTGACGTGCCAGCGGCGCACGCCGAGCATGGAGGCCCCGTGTCGACTTCCACGAACCTGTCCAGAGCCAGCGCCACGACGGCGACCGTCCCGCCCGAGCGGCAACACAGTCTGGCGCCGCTCGTACTCCGGCTGCATTTCTATGCCGGCGTATTGGTCGCGCCGTTTCTCGTGGTGGCCGCGCTGACCGGGCTGGCGTTCGTGTTCAGCCCGCAGTTGGACCAGCTCGTCTACGCGCACGAGCTTCGCGTCTCGCCGGGTGGCGCGGCGCGACCGTTGGCCGAGCAGGTGACCGCGGCCGTGGCGGCCCACCCGGACGGAACCGTCGCAACGGTGATCCCGCCAGTGGCGGCCACCGACCCGACGAAGGTCGTCTTCACCGTGCCCGAGCTCGGCGAGAAGCAGCACACCGTCTACGTCGACCCCTACACCAACGAGGTACGCGGAACGCTGACCACCTGGTTCGGCTCGACGCCGTTGCAGACGTGGCTCGACGACCTGCACCGGAACCTGCACCTCGGAGTGGTCGGCCGGCATTACTCGGAGCTCGCGGCGAGCTGGTTGTGGGTGGTCGCGCTTGGCGGGTTGTTCCTATGGCTGCGGCGCCAGTGGACCGGTCGCGGCAAGCTGCGCCGCACGGTGCTGCCGGACCTGTCCGCGAAGGTCGGCGTCCGGCGTACCCGTGGCTGGCACGCCGCTCTCGGGGTGTGGTTGGTCGTCGGTCTGCTGGCGCTGTCCGCGACCGGCCTGACCTGGTCCCGCTACGCCGGCGCCAACTTCGACGTCCTGCAGACCGGCTTGAACGCGGACCGCCCGGTGCTGGACACCGCCCTGTCCGGCACGCCGGCGGGCGGCGGCGGGCATCACGGCGTTGCCGCACCGTCCGGCGGGGAGGTCGACCTCGCCGCCGTGGACGGCGTAACGATCATCGCCCGCGACGCCGGGCTGTCCGGGCTGATCGAGGTGCGTCCGCCGGCCGAACCCGGCGCGGCATGGGTGGTGGCCGAGAACAACCTGCGCTGGCCGACCAGCCAGGACAGCGTTGCCGTCGACCCGGCCGCCGGCACCGTCACCGCACGAACCGACTTCGCCGACTGGCCGCTGGTCGCGAAGCTGTCGAGCTGGGGCGTGGCCCTCCACATGGGATATCTGTTCGGGCTCGTCAACCAGCTCCTGCTGGCCGCGCTCGCGCTCGGCCTGCTGTGCGTGATCGTCTGGGGCTACCGGATGTGGTGGCAGCGCCGGCCCACCCGGGATGACCGGTCGCGTCCGCTCGGCGCGCCGCCCGCACGAGGAGCGTGGCGACAGGCGCATCCGGTCGCGGTCGTCGTGATCCTGGCGCTGGCCGTCGCGGTGGGCTGGGCGCTGCCGATGCTCGGCATCAGCCTCGCGGCGTTTGTCGTCCTGGACCTGCTGATCGGCAGGGTCCGGCGGTCGAACCCCTGAGGTGCCGGCCGCCCGTTGCGGCGGCCGGCACCCGGTTCAGCTCGACCGGCGCCAGGCCACCACCGCGAGCACGACGGCGACCAGACCGACGGCCAGAGCGGCAATGCCCACGGGGTTGCCAGAGTCATTGTCGTCTGTGGACGACGCGAGGTTCAGGTTGGCGTTGGCCACGGACGCGTCCGCGGCGCCGGTCTTGGCCAGCTTCAAGACCGGCGCCGGGTGCTCCGCTTCCGCGCCGCTCGTGGCCGGCTCGTCGATCCAGCGCACGACCTCGTTGTTCGAGTACGTCTGAAGCGCCTTGAACACGATCTGGTCGACCTCGGGCAGTGGCCCGGCGGAGACCTCGAACTCCTGGAACTCCCCCGGCTTGACCGCGCTGCCCGCGGCGGCGGTCCAGGTGATCTTCGTGATCGCCTCGGTCACATCCGACCCGTGCACCCGCAGCGGTGTCGTGAGCTTCGACCGCTCCGCCGTCGCCGTCCAGCCGGGCGTCGGGCGCACCGACACGGACGCGATCGCGGTCTCGACCGGAATGTTCACCTCGACCTTGGTGGTCGATGCGTTGTCGCGTTCGTTCGGCACCCGGAACGCGAGCTTGGCGTAGCCGCCCTGCGTCGCGCCCGGCGCGTTCACCGTCACGTGCGCCGACGCCGGCCCGATCCCGATCCCGACGCCACCGGCGAGCCCGACCACCGCCGCCACGCCAAGCCCTGCTGCCATCCGCCCAGCTCGCATCGCCACTCCCGTCGAAAGCGCCACCATCTCGATGAGGTAGTCGGACGAACTCCGCGGCCAGTTCCCACCGCGGCAGTGTTCACGCGGCCGACCCCTGAAGATCACCTTCGAGGTCCTGCGGGGGTCACGGACGGTGGAGAGACTGGGCCGTTCGTAAGGTCCGCGCTAGCCGGAGCGTGTTTCCGTGATCTCCCTCAGTACCCGTGCGCTGATGACGTTGAGCGTCCTGTCAGCCGCCGCCGTCGGTGCGACGCTGGCCCCGGGCCGCGCGTCGGCGCACCCGTTCGGCGACCCGCAGACGGTGGCCATCAGCCTTGACGCTGACCGCGGCGACCTCGTCCATGTGACGTGGCGGGTCGGCGGACCGGATGACCTCACGGTGCTCGGCGTCTCCCTAGGCGTGCTGCCCGAGGACCGCATCCTGACCGACGGTGCGGTGGACTACCGCTACACCGATCCGGGCGTTCTCGGCAAGTCCGAGCAGTTCCGGCGCTACCTGCTGGACCGGATCACCATCACCAACGACGGCCAGCCGTGCGTCGGCAGCGTGGAACCGATCCTCGCCCTCGGGCTCAAGGGCGCCACCGCCGATTACATCTGCGCCCAACCCGTCACCACGGCCACCGTCGCGGTCCGGATGCTGACCGACCTCAACCCCGCTTACCGCACCCTTGCCACCGGACCCAGCGGACAGAAGTCGGTGTACGACGGGTCCGCCGACACCCACGACTGGACCCTGGTCGGCGCACCACCGCTGGCCGAAGCCGACCGAGGCCGCAGCGCCGTCCTGCAGCTCGCCGCCGTGATCGGTCTGATCCTGGTCGTCGCGGCCGGCTACCTGTTGACGGTGCGCCGGCTGCGTCGCCGGAAGGTGGCGGCATGAGCACGGCCACCTCCGTCTCGGACCGCCTTCAGGACCTGATCCAGACTCCCGGCGTACCGGCGGTGGCGTTCCTGTTCGCCTTCCTCGCCGGCGCCTGGCACGCCGTGACCCCTGGGCACGGCAAGACGCTGGCCGCCGCCTACCTCGCCGGATCCAAGGGGCGCATCCGCGACGCCGCCTGGCTCGGCGGCTCCGTCGCGGTCATGCACACCCTCTCCGTCCTGGTCATCGGCGTCGCCTGGACCTTCCTGTCGCTGTCGGACGTGGTGCGGATGGAGCAGCTCACCACCGGGCTGCAGATCGCCGCCGGGGTGCTGGTGGCGACCACCGGCATCTGGATGCTGCGCCGGCATCTGCGCGGCCACAGTCACGGGCACTCGCACGACCATGGCCATGGGCACACCCACGAGCATCACCATCATGAGCCGTCCAAGCGCCCCGGCCTGTTGCTGCTGGGCATCTCCGGTGGCTTGACGCCGTCGCCGGCCGCGTTCCTGGTGCTGGCGACCGGTCTGTTCCTCGGCCGAGGCGCCTTCGCTCTGCTGCTGGTCATCGTCTTCGGCATCGGCATGGCGGTCGTGCTGTTCGCCGTCGGCGTTCTCGCCGTTGCCGGCAGCACCGTCGTCAGCCGCAGCGCCCGGTCCGTCAAGGCCCTGCGGCTCGCCAGCCGGATCACCCCGGTCCTGGCCGCCGGCGGTGTCACCCTCTTCGGTGCCGGCCTGGTCACGGTCGCCGCGGTCCACCTCGCGACCGTCAGCTAGCGCGACCGGTCGTCGAGGCTCAGGATCAGGCTGT
Organism: Asanoa ishikariensis; assembly: GCF_900107455.1. GTDB lineage: Bacteria > Actinomycetota > Actinomycetes > Mycobacteriales > Micromonosporaceae > Asanoa > Asanoa ishikariensis. Next base: position 1,112,508 of record NZ_FNQB01000003.1, read on the forward strand.
AGTCGCGGAATCCCAACGCGCGCCAGAACGCGAGGCCGCGCTCGTTGTGGACCAGGGCGTCGAGCTTGACCGGCTTGTCGCCCCAGCGTTCGCGCAGGACGGCGAAGCCGGCGCGGCCGAGGCCTTCGCGCCGATGGTCGCGGCTGACGAAGAACTGCCGCACGTAGATGCCGTCCTCGTCGTCGCGCCAGACCGCGTAAGCGACCGGCAGCCCGCCACGCTCGATGAACGCGACGGCGTACTGGCCACCGGAGATCCACCGCCGCATCCGCGCTTCGAGGTCGGCGTCGGTGGCCGTGCTGTGGTGGTGCTGATCCTCGATGAGGTGCCGGTTGAGCACCGCGAGCAGTGGTGCGTCGACCAGGGCGGCCGAGCGGGCGACAAGCTCCGTCATGGCGTGGAACGACCCAACCTTTCGCAGGTCCCCTGAGGAGGTGATCGGTGTGAGCGGCACGCCGGCCGATCGGGTCGTTCCACGCGTTCACTATGCCGTTGTTGCCAAGACTTTGCAACAACCAAGAGAATGCAGAAGCACCGCTGTCCGACCCGTACAGCCTCGGCTAGGGCTCGACGTTGAGGGCGTATCCGAGGGTGTGCTCGACCGTCACCAGCCGGCACCACGCGAAGAGCCTCTCCAGGACCGCAGCAGGTCTGAGCGACTCATCCGTGACGTTCCCGTGGCGTTGGACGAACCGCACCCGGCCGAGATGCGCCGCCCACTGCTCGTCCATCACGAGCAGCGATGTCTGGCGCAGGAGCTCGTTCATCTGGTCGTCGCCCATACCCGCCGCCCGCGCGGCCAGCGCGTCCATCAGGAAACGTTCCGCGTCGTTCGGATCTGCGGCCCGGTACGCCTCCGCCCCGAGCACGTCATGCAGGCCGCGCTCGACCTCCCCGGCCCCCCACGCCGACCAGGCAGCGACCGCCGCCGCCGGAATTGACCGCAGCGCCAGCCGGCCGTCGAAGCGGTCCCTGACCTCGTGGCGGTCGCGATAGAAGACGGACCGCTGCTCGTCGATGATCCTCTCGAACGCGAGATCGACCCGGGCGGGTACGGCCCCGCGCGACCGCGACAACCAGGGACGTCGGCCGCGAGGGGCATAATGCCCCAGCCCGAAGATCGCGCCCACCGCGTCGGCGCATCCCGACCGTCGGTCCACAACGCCCGCGAGCGTGCGGTAACCGCGAAGCAGGCCCTGCGTCGTGATATCCGCAAGGACCACGTGCACATCCTCGTCGGCAAGGCCTTCCCGCTGGAGGAGCAACCTTTCCACCTCCCGGGCCACGTCGAGGGCCCGCGCCAGATCCTCCGGTCCGCACGACACAGGCCGCAGTCGACCCACCGCCCCATCGCCGAAACGGATTCCGGCGTCGGGCCCCCCACACCTCGTAGTCCTCGCCCCGCCGAAGCTGCTCCGCCTTCGCCGCCACCCACTCCGCCCGGCCCGACGGCGAGTGCGATCCACGTCCCGAGAGATAGGTGATGACCGGTGCCGCGTCAACGAGGACGGCGCAGCCGTCGGCGACGACCGCCGCCGCGAGGCCCCGCTGCACCGCCTCCGCGGCCGAGTCCCGCAGGTTGTCGCGGAGATAGTCGGCGGCGAGTTGCTTGTACGCGCCGACGGTAACCGTCGCCGCGTACGCGCGCCGCCGCCGCGGCGCGTCCGTCTCGGCGAGCACGAGCCCGGCGTCACCGGGCAGCAGGTCCATCACCGACGCCAGCAACGCGTGCACCTCGCGGCTGCGCCAGTCGTCGGCAGTCACGACGTGGACGCCGTCGCCGGCCAGCCCGAACCAGTAGGCCGCGAGCGTGGTGGCCGCGGCGATGTCGCCCGTGGACCGCAGCTCCGCCACCGCACCCTGAGTCATGGCCGCCGCCGCCGCGACGGCACGGTTCGACACGCCGGCGCCGCTCGCGCGCGACAAGGCTTCCCGGCCGAGAGCCATGGCCCGCGCCGTCAACTCCCTCGAGATGCCCACGTCCGCCCGCTCGGCGGCGAGGCCTCGCGAGGCTCCCCGGAGCTCATCGGCGGACGAGCCGCGGACCGTCGACCCCAACGCGTTGGTCCGCCCGACGAGCCACGAGACGTCCTCGGTACCGACGGGCGTCACGACGACCTCCAGGTTCTGCTCGCCGACTTCGTCGTACGCGCTACTGACCACGGCGGCGGCGCCCGTGGTTCAAACATTGGTCCTAACAGATGAAGGTGTGGGCCGACTACCCTGACCTGAATCGGACCAGCGCTGGCATCTCACTCTCTGGAGACCATATGCGCGGCACCAGTATTGGCGCGTGCCCGCTCCGCGCCCATCTCGATCCGCGCCTCCTACGGTTCAGCGCCGGGGCCACGGCGGGCGTGCTTGCCGTCGTGCTGCTCATCGTTGACGTCGCTCGACCATTGGGTCTCGGCCTGCTCGCCTCCCAGGTCGCCATGTTCGCGTTCACCGCGTTCGTGAGTTTTCAGTGGTCGTTGTGGGCGCAGATCTTCGCCCGTGTCATCTGGCCGCGGATCGGAGCGCCAGCCGAGTTGGAGGATGCTCGGCCACCGAGATTCGCGCAGTTCATCGGCTTCGTGTTCACCGCCTTGGCGCTGACCACCTTTGCACTCGGCGCCGATGTCGCCGGCTACAGCCTCACCGCCCTCGCCTTCGGCATGGCAGCCCTCAACGCGTCCACTGGGCTGTGTTTGGGGTGCAGGGCCTACCACCTGATCCGCCGACTGAAACCGGCCTGAGTCTGGTCGACCGCGAAGCCCACAAATCCAGTTCAGCCCCCGCTGCCGTACGGGCGGGTAATGATCTCGAGGAAGTGCCCGCTGGGTTCTTCCCAGTAGACGCCGCGCCCGCCGTCATTGGTGTTGATCTCGCTGGGGCGACGTCGCCCCGGGTCGGCCCAGTAGGCCAGACCCCGAGCGCGGATCCGGCCGAAGATCTCGTCGAACTCCGCCTCGCTCACCAGGAACGCGTAATGCTGCGGGTGGACCGGCCCATTGTCGTCGGCGAAGTCGAGTGAGACCTCGTTGTCGACCTGTACGACCAGGAACGGGCCGAACGGCTCGGGCGCAGCCAACCCCAGGATCTCGGCGACGAACGTGGCCGACTGTCGCTTGTCGCGGACCCGCACGATGGTGTGATTCAACTGGACAACCATCCATCAAGTCTGCCGCGTGTGATCGCGGGAAGACCGCCCTTCCGGCGGGCGCCCACAGTGCTAGGTACTTGGGCTCATGTCTGCCGTCATCAGTGCCGGGATCCTGGGCGCATGTCTCGGGCGCCGCGCGGAGCGGATGGATCGGTGAGGATCGACGTCATGGCGGACAGGTCGTGGCGATGGTGGGGGTTTCTGGCTGGTCTTGGCGGGTGCCTGTTTCTCGTCGTGGCGACCTCGCCCGGGTACGCCCCGGTGCCGCCGTTCATCGCCACCCCAGGTCTGCCGGGCTATCACGGCCAGGGTTGGTTGCTCGCGCTCGCCCCCATCGTGGTGACGGTGGCCGGTCTGTGTCTGCTGCGCTGGTGGCCGTACCTGCTGCTGGTTGCCGGCCTGGTGGGGTTGCCGTATGTCCTTGGCCAGCTGACGACGATGACGCACCCGACGTTGCTGTCTCTCGGGCACACCTGCGCGTACCCGCTTGCCGTGGTCGGCGTTCTTGCCTGTGCGCAGGGTCTGCTGAGCAACGCTTCGCCGGGTCTCGGCGCGGCCCTGGTCGGGTTGGCGTTCGGGTCGCGGCTGTTCGGTTCCGCGATGGTCGGATCGGGCTGGTTGCAGGGGGATCTGACCCGGCCGGCCTGGCACGCGGGCATGATCGGGACCGGTTTCGCGTTGATCGCACCGGCGGTCTGGCTGGTCCGCCGTGGCGATCGCGCGGCGGTCGGGCCACCGGACGTCGGCCCGTGGCATTGGCGCCGGCTGCGGCTGGTCATCGCCGCAGGCCTGGCACTGTGCCTGGTGCTGTCGCTGTCGGGGTTGACCACGGAGCGGATGGCGTCGCTGCTGGACGTCAGTTTCTCGGCCGTGTACCGGCATCCGATGGTGGCGGTGGCGGTGGCCGGCGCGATCACACTGGTGATCGGGGTCTGCCTTGCGGCGGTCACGGGGCTGTGGTCGTTGTCGGCGGCGATCGCGGTCGCGACCGCTCAGGTGGCGGTCGCGGCGCCGCTGCTCCTCGCGTACACGGCGCTCGCCTGGGTGGGACCGCTGCGATGGCTGGGCGCGCTGGCCGGGGCATTGATCGGCGCGGCGGCCGCGAGCAGCCGCTGGCGGATCCCGGCTGCGGCGACGCTGGCGGCCGGCGGGGCGACGGCGCTGTTCATCGCGTACGCGGCGACCACCGGTCACCCGGAGAAGCTGGCCGACCAACATCGCGTCGTGCCGGGCGTGCTGCTGCTCGTGCTGGTCACGGCGGCGGGGACCGCCGTCGCCGGCGCGACCGCCCCGGTGCTCGCGCCGCGTGGGGCCATCCCGGCCGTGCTCGGTCCACTGGTCGGCGTGCTGGCGGCCGGCGGGCTGCAGACGGTCCAGGTGACCTACGTGCAGGAGGACGGCCTGCCGGAGTCGTCGTACCTCAACCCGGTGTCTCACCTCACCACCTCGGCCATCCTGCTGCTGGCGGCGGGCGCGGCGATCGGTGGAATCGGTGTCGCGCACCATATCGCCGAGCGTTGGGCGGAACGAAAGCGCGCCGAGCTGATCCGGCAGGAGGCCGCCGCCGCCGAACGGGACCGGTTGGCCCGCCCGATCCACGACGGCGTCCTCCAGGTGTTGGCTTTGGTGCAGAGGCAGGGCCCGGAGCTGGGCGCGACCGGCACCCAGTTGGCGACGTTGGCCGGTGAGCAGGAGATCGCCCTGCGCACCCTGCTCACCGGAGGTGACGCCGTGGCCCGGCCCGGGATCGAGGCGGACCTGCGGACGGCGCTGTCCGCCCTGGCGTCCACCGTGGTCGAGGTCTCCGCGCCGGCTCAACCGATCGTGCTGCCCGCGCGCGTGGTCACCGAGCTCACCGCGGCCGTGCAGGCCGCTCTCGACAACGTCCGCCGGCACGCCGGCGGGACCGCCCGGGCCTGGCTGCTGGTGGAGAACGAACCAGATGGCGTACGCGTGACCGTCCGCGACGACGGCGTCGGCTTCGAGCCGGAGCGGCTCTCCGACGCGGCCCGAGCCGGCCGGCTCGGAGTGGCACAGTCGATGCGCGGCCGGATCGCGGACCTGGGCGGCACCACCACCATCCACAGTAGTCCGACGGAAGGCACCGAGGTCGAGTTCTGGGTACCGCTACCCAAGTAGAACCGCGCCGCAGCGGCGTCAGCGGCCTAGGCGGGACTGCCACGACCAGGCGGCGATCCCGACTCGATTTCGGACACGGAGTTTGCGCTGGATGCTGGTCAGGTGGGTCTTGACCGTGCCGGCCGTGATGTAGAGGCGAGCGCCGATCTCTCGGTTGGTCAGGCCGTCCGCGACGAGGGCCACGATGTCGAGCTCCCGGTCGCTCAGCGGGGGTTCGGCAGGTTGCGGGCCGTGCCGGCCGGCGGATAGCTCACGCAGGAGTCGCACGGTCACGGCCGGGCTGATCAAGGCGTCGCCGGCCATCGCCGCGCGGACGGCCTCGGTGAGCAGTGCCGGGCCCGAGTGCTTGAGCAGGAAGCCGCTGGCCCCGTGGTGCAGCGCTGTGTGGACGTATGCGTCGAGGTCGTACGTGGTGACCACGACAACCCGCGCGGTGACGGGCGCGTCCGGCGCGCACAACCGTCGGGTCAGCTCCAGCCCGTCCATGCGAGGCATTCGGATGTCGGCGATCACCACGTCGGGGCGCAGCCGAGAGGCCAGTTCCAGGGCTTGCTCGCCGTCCGCCGCCTCACCGACCACGTCGATGTCTCCCGCGACACGCAGGATCGTGCGGTATCCGAACCGGACTGGCTCCTGATCGTCGGCGATCAGCACTCGTACGCCTGCATCGGTGCTCATGCGGGTCCCCGCAGGGCCGCCGCGGGCAGTTCGGCTCGCAGGCTCCAGCCCGCCGGGCCTGTCTGTCCGAAGGAGAGTGTGCCGCCGAACAGGCCGAGGTGCTCGGCGAGCCCGGCGAGCCCCGTGCCACCGCGGCGGTCGGGCTGCGGTGGCACGGGCCGGGCGGGTGCGTCGGCGCCCTGCTCGTCGCTGACGCTCAACTCCACGCCGCCGTGATGCCGGCGTAGACGCACCTGGACGGTCGCACCGCGGCCGGCATGGCGGCGCACGTTCGTCAGCGCCTCGAGGACCACCCGGTAGACGGCGGCCCCAGCCGGCGCCGACAGCTCCGACGCGAGGCCGGACTCGGTGTCCAAGCTCACCGGACCGTCCCACGCCAGCGCGAACCGGCGTACGAGCTCCGGTAGCTCGGTGGCGCCCGGAGTGTCCAGGTGAAGGCGGCCGACCGGATCCTGCGGGCCGCGCTCCTCCAGCTCGCGTAACAGCCGCATGGTCCGGTCCATCGCGGACAGGGCCCGCACACCATCGGCCTCGACGCGCTCGAGCACCACGGCCACGTCTTCGTGGCCGACGGGCAGCAGGATGCGGGCCGCCTGGACCTGCACCACCATCGCGCTCACGTCGTGGGCGACGAAGTCATGCAGGTCGGTCGCCAGTTGCACCCGCTGTGCCCGGCGGGCCTGCCGCACAGCCCGCACGCGTGCGGCGTCGAGCTGGCGCAGGTAGAGGCCGAAGCAGACGCCCGCGATCCCGGCGAGCGACCAGAACAGGCACGCCGCCACCCCGGCCTTCCAGTTCGTCACCGCGGGCCCGGTGATCGGCAGGGCCAGCAGGCTTTCGGCGAGGATCGTCACGGACGACGCGGCTGCCGCGGTCCGTGGTGTCGCCCACCGGCACACCAGCACGACGTTCGCGGCGAGAGCGGCGGTGCCGAGCAGGGGCCAGACGCCGACGACACTCGGTGCGCCCTGGCTGTGCCACAGCACCGAGGCCAGCAGTGTGCCGGACGCGGCCGTGCCCGCGCCCGCCGCGACAAACGGCCGCGCCCGTGCGGTGGCCTGCCCGGCCAGCGCTGCGAGCGCGGGCCCGGCGAACAGCAGCTCGATCACCACGGCCACAACGTAGCCCGCGTCCGCATGCCGCTGGTATCTGCCGATCGGGAGATACCGGTGCGGCGGCCGGCCCGAGACGCTGGATCCATGATCGACCGACTGATCTACCCGGCCGCGCTGGCCGGCTCGCTGCTCATGACCGCTGTCGGGGTGCTGTGGTGGCTGGCCCCGGGCAGTTACCCGTTCGGCCCGGACGACCGCTACGCCGACCTGGCCCTGATGACGTACGTACCAAGGGGCGCGGCGATCGCGGTCGCTGTGATCCTGGGTATCGCCGGGATGGTGCTGGCGGCCGGCCGCCGCGACGGTCCGGTGGCGATCGCTTTCGCGGCCGTCGCCGCCACCGTCCTGGGCCTGCTGGTGCCCGACATCCAAGTGCTGATCCTCGCCGCGTACGCGATGGCCCTGGCGGTGCCGTCGGCACTGGTCGCGGTCCTGGCGAACCGGCTCCTGCCCCGGCTGCCCGTGGCCGCCGTCTTCGCCGTGGCGTTCGCGGCGGTGCTGGGATGGTTGTCGTACGTCGCCCGCGACGCTGACCCGATCGGTGCGCGTCCGCTTTTCGTGTTCGGCTCTTTCGCCGCCGGCGCCGTCTGGGCCGCCGTCCTCATCCGCCTGCTGCGCGCGGCCGGCGGCGACCGACCCGCCTGGACCCAACCGGAGGCCGCTGCCCGGTGGGGTCGGACGCTGACCTGGGCGGCCGCGTTGTGCCCGCTGCCGTATGTCCTGACCCGCCTGAGCTGGCTGACGCCATGGCCCATCGGCGAGAGCGCGGAGACCCTGGCGGCCCATCCTGGCCTGCGCATCTTCGGCCTGGCCCTGGCGTTGGCGGGTGAGGGCGGAACCTGGCTGACCCTGGGGCTGATTCGGCCGCGCGGCGAGACGTTCCCGGCCTGGCTGCCGGTCGTGGGCCGCCGCCCGGTCCCGGTCCTGGCCGCGGTGATCCCGGGGCTGCTGGCCGCCGCGGCGATCACGATCGCTGGGCACTCGATTCTGCAGCAGGCCGTCATTACCGGCGACTACCTGCTGGTGCTGCTGATGCCCTTTCCGCTGTGGGGACCACTGCTGGCGGCGGCGACCTTCGGCTACTGGCTGCGCCGCCGTCCGTCCCCGATCCCGAGCAGACCTCAGGTCAGCGTCTGACCGGGCTGCGGCAACGCCAAAGCCGCCTGCTCGCGACGTAAGTTCGTCCTGACGGCGCTGACTGCCGCGCGCCGCGCTCACCGCTTCAGGACTGGACGGTTCACCGACAGAGGAGAGGTAAGCCAATGAGCAGCCGTGTCGACACGACCATCGCGTCATGGCGCGCCGCCGGCGAGTCGCGCGATGCCGAGCTCGCGGCCACCTGCTTGGCCCAGGAGGTGCAGGTCATCTCACCGTTGACGGCACGGTTTCGGTTCCAGGGCCGGGCCCAGGCCAGTGAGATGCTGAGTGCCGCCTTTGAGGTCATCGATACGATCCGCTTTCACACCGAACTCGGCGACGAATCGGCCCGGGCCCTCTTCTACTACGGACGCTGTCGCAAGGAGGAGTTCGAGGAGGCGCAGTTGCTTCGATTCAACGCAGATGGCCTGATCGAAGAGCTGACCTTGTTCGGTCGACCATTGCCCGGAGTCACCGCCGTCATGGCGGCGATCGGGCCGGTCATGCTCAGGCGGCGACAACAACCGATCCTGGCACGCATGATCCAGGCCGCCACCGCCCCGCTTGCTCTGCTGACCCGCACCGGCGAGAAACGCCTCGTACCCCTCGCCGACCCGAACCGGCCCGCCCCGAAGGGCAACCCGGGATCAGCGTCGTAGCCCTTTCCTGGTTCGGAGGGTGTGCGGTGGCCGACGCGTCCATGGACGGCCGGGTCGGTGTCGGCCAGGGCGTTAGCGACTCTCGATCGTGTCCAGCGCCGGGGCGGCAACAGCGAACGCCTGGTCGGTGAGCTCGGCCAGGCGTCGCTCGTCGTCGCCGGGCTGCCACTGCTCGAGCACCACGTCAAAGGCCAGCAGGGCCATGCCCGCCGCCATCCGCGGATAAGGATCGCTGTCCAGACGAAGGTGGTGGCGTCGGGCCAGCTCGGCGGCCAGCCCCGCCCGTACTTCGGTCTGGCGTTCCAGCCATCGCGCGTACAGGGCGGGTGTGTCCAGGATCAGGCGGACCACGACGCGGGAGCGTTCGATGTGATCGGAATGCTCGCCGTCGCACGCTTCAGCCAGGGGCGCCCAAATCGCCTCACGCAGCGCGACGGACGGCGGCTCGGCGCGCGGGCGGTCGCCCAGCGATGCGACGACCATCTCACCCATGTCGGCCAGGAACCGCACGACCACGTCCTCCTTGGACGCGTAGTAGCGGAAGAACGTCCGTCGGGACATGCCGGCGGCCGCCACGATCTCGTCCACGGTCACCGTGTCGAATCCTTGGACCGCGAGCAGCATCAGCGCCGCGTCCCGTAGCTCGTCGGCGACCAGCCGCCTTTTCCGCTCGGCCATGGTGCCGCGTGGGATTTCCGCCATCCCGCGATGCTACTCCATGCCCATCTTGACACTCAGTGCCATTGGGGGCACGGTGGAGCACATGACCGCTGATACTCATTGGACACCCGACCGGATCCCCGACCTGACCGGCCGCACCTTCGTGGTGACCGGAGCGACCAGCGGCCTGGGTCTGTCCACCGGCCGGGAACTTGCCGCGCGTGGCGCCCGGCTGGTGCTCGCCGTCCGTGACGAGTCGAAGGCCCGCCGGATCTTCGGCGCCGCCGTAGAGATTCGCCGACTCGACCTGGCCGACCTCGGCTCGGTCCGCGAGTTCGCCGCCGGGCTTCACGAAGACCACCACCACCTCGACGTCCTGATCAACAACGCCGGCACGATGGCCACGCCGCACACGCTCAGCCCACAGGGCCACGAACTGCAATTCGCCACCAACCATCTGGGCCATTTCGCCCTTACCGGCCTGCTGCTCGACCTGCTGCTCGCCGGCACCGACCCGCGTGTCGTCACGGTCACCTCGGTCAACCATCGCCGGGCCCGACTACCGTTCCCCGCGCCGGCGCGCTATTCGCCGATGCGTGCCTACAACACCTCTAAGCTGGCCAACGCGCTGTTCGGCTACGAGCTGCACCGTCGCCTGACAGCGGCGGGCAGCCAGTTGAGGAGCATCCTCGCCCACCCCGGATACACGGCCACGAACCTGAAGACCAGCGCCACCACGCCGATATGGCGTTTCCTGCTGGGCGGCATCGGCAATCGCCTGCTCGCGCAGCCGGTCGAGCAGGGTGCCTGGCCCCAGCTCTTCGCCGCCACCGCCACGGAAGCCCACTCGGGCCACCTGATCGCCCCGCACGGTCCTGGCGAACTCCGCGGCTACCCGACCTTGCGCAAGCTCTCCCCCGCCGCCACGCGCGTCGACAATGGACACGAGCTGTGGACCCTGTCCGAGCGGACCACCGGAGTGCGCTTCGGTCAACTCATCGCCCAAGCGGAAGCGACCGCGCAGGAAACAGAGTGACGCTCCGCCTCAGACGTGGTGTCTCGCGGCGAACGATCGGGCCAGCACAGAAGAAGAGGTTCTCATGTTCGCCGCATATGCCGCCGTCACCATCGTCGCCGCGGTCTTCACCGGCGCCGCCGCAGTCACCTACCTAATCGATCACGACTATCCCAAGGCTCAGTTGGACATGAAGCGGCTGCCACGCTCGTGGGGACCGGTGTTGGGCGTGTTGCTGGCGGCGGGTTCGTTGGGGTTGCTGGCCGGGTTCGCCGTTCCGCTGCTGGGCACGCTCGCCGCTGCCGGCCTCGTGGCGTACTTCGTCGGCGCTTTCGGCGCCCACCTGCGGGTGGGCTCCCGCGACCTCGTCGGACCAGCCGTGTTCTTAGCCCTCTCCGTGGCGGCCCTGACCCTGAACATCGCCCACCACCGCCTGTCCTGACCTGCCGGCCGTGGCAGCCGCGACCGGGGAGCATCGCTGGGGACAGCGGATTCCGCATTGGGTGCCCCACCTCAGGGACCGTCCCATTCCGGCGCGTCCAGTCGTGCTCGTCGCGGTCGCCGGCGGGTCGTTGCTCGTCGCCGTCTGCGTGTATCTGATCCTGAACCAAAGGTTCCAATTCGTGGAACGCGGTTGGGTCGGAATCGGCCGCGACGAGCCGGCACATCCGGCTCCTGGCTGGGAAGTGTTCCGATATTACGTCCCTCTCGCGGCATGGGGCCCGCTCGTGATAGCCACGGCCGTCGACTACGGTCGGCGCGCCACCGCCCTCGAACACCGCAACAGTGGGGACCGATGACCTGGTGCGGTGCCGCCGATCGTCAACCGTGACCGGGAGCGTCCGCCGTCCATCGTGGAGTCTTCAGCCGTCATCACGCGCGCTTGAGGGCAATGGCTGCCGCCTATGACGCGCACGGCCCAGCCGGCCCAGTCCTACTGGCAGGTGCTGCGCAACGGGCGGCGCGCAACGCTTCTTCTCGGGGACGCCATCTCGAAGATCGGCCCGCGCCGCCGCAGGCGCCTACGTTTTGTGGCCTTGTCGAGACCCACCGGGTACTAGTCCACGAACATGTTGGGCTGGCCGTTGGATGCCGAAAGGCCGCCGTCGACCACGAGGTGGGACCCGCTGACAAAGCTGGCGTCGTCACTGGCGAGGAAGGCGATGACGCTTGCGATCTCGCTCGGTTGGGCGTGACGGCGCATCGAGATTCGTTCGTAGAACTTCGCGAGCATCTGCGGGTTCTGCAGGTTCCCCTGTGTGAGGGGCGTATCCGTGAGGCTCGGGTGGACGGCGTTGACGCGGATCCCGTCCCCGCTGTGGTCCAACGCCATCGCATTGGTCAGGTTGACCACGCCGCCCTTGGCGGCGTTGTAGGCGGCGAGGTTCCAGTCGGCGCCGAGCCCGGACACCGACCCGACGTTGACGATGTTGCCTCGCACCTTCCGCAGGTGTGGGATGGCGGCCCGACACGTGAAGAAGACGCCGTCCAGGTCGACGCCGAGGGTCTGCCGCCAGTTCGCGGTCGTCGTCGTCTCGACGGTGCCGGGCGCTCCCGCCCCCGCGGCGTTGACGAGCACGTCCAGCCGTCCGTGTCGCGTCACGACCGTGTCGACGAGCACGCCGACGGCTTCCTCGTCCGACACATCGGTCGGGTGGGGCTCGATCGCGGGATGCGCCGCCGCCGTCTCACGGAGCTTCTGCACTGTTCGTCCGACCGCGATGACCGTTGCGCCTTCCTCTGCGAACCGCACTGCGGTGGCGGCGCCGATGCCCGAGCCAGCGCCGGTGATGATGACAACCTTGTTGTCGAAACGCGAGGTTGGAGGAACGTTCGACATGATTGACTCCTGCATTTTGCCGAGCGGGAAACAACGTCGTCGTTGAGCGATTAACGGTTTTCGACGCTAGACCCGAGACGACATTTAAGTGATGTGAGTAGGCGCACCTCGATGGCCCGAGCTATCTAAGATCCTTCGGGTGGCCGTTGCCGGTGCGCTCGTGAACAACGCCGCCGCGATGTGGCCGGGCGGCCATTGATGTCTCTGTGGATCGCGCGGTCTTCGGTGGTGGACGCTGGCCATCGCAGCCAGGACGGCGGCGGGAGCTTCCGAACAGACGCCGCCAGGTCAGGGATTATGCCGATCAGCTGTGCTGGGATCCGCAGCACGTCCGCCGTGGGTGGCAGCCGGGGGACGCGGTCGCGACCAGGGCGAGAGTCTGGCCGCGGTGACCCAGGCGACCACGACAGCGACGATCACCACCGAGATCAGGTTGACGGCTTCGGCCTGTAGGAAGAGCAGCGTCAGGAGTACGGCCGTGAGTGGCAGGCCGCCGAGCATGACTACCGTCATCGCCCCGACGCCCATTCCGACGCCGGCGGTCAACGGCAGGCCGGCCAGATGTGACAGGGCCAGACCACCGGCGGCGCCGATGAACATGCCGGGGAAGGTCGGGCCGCCGCGGAAGCTGCTCAACGACACGCTGTACGCCAGGCTCTTGCACGCGACGAGCAGCAGCAGTTCGCCGACCGACCAGGCGCCGGCCTGTTGGATGAGGGGTGGGAGTGCGGTCTGGCCCGAGAACAGGACCTGCTCGGGGCCTTTGTCGGTGACCGCGGCGAACAGGGCCGCGAGCCCACCGACGACCAGACCCGCCACGGGTGTGGCCAGCAGCGTGCGCCGCGACACGTACGGCTGGATCTGGAAGGCGAGGCGGCGGATCGCGGTGCCGAGCACGCCCGCGGCCAGCCCAATGGCGATGGCCCAACCGAACTCGCCCACCGTCGGCGTGCCGAGCACGGGGATGTTCGGCACCGCCAGCGAGAACGTGCCGAATCCGGTGATGTGGTTCAGTCCGACGAAGATGAGCGCGCCGATGCCCGCGGCCAGCAGCCCGGGGGCCAGCACCACGCTGACCATGCTCCCGCCGACGCCGACGGCCTCCAGTAGCAGGAACGCACCCGCGAGTGGGGAGATCAGCAGGGTCGAGATGGCGGCGAAGCTGCCGGCCGCACCGACGATCACCAGCGCCTTCGCCGGCGCGTCGCGCTTGACCAACCGGGCGATCAGCACCGCCAGGCCCGAGCCGATAAGTACCAGCGGCGCCTCCGGACCGAGTACGGCTCCGAAAGCGAGGGTGGCCAGCGACGCGGCGGCGACTCCGGGCATGTCGCGTGCGCTGACGGTCGGGCCTGCGACGAAGCCTTCCGCCGGGTTGTGGCCGCCGGTGCCCGGCAGGTAGCGGAGGCTGAGGCCGACCAGCAGGCCGCCCACCGCCACCATCGGGATCGGCCACCACACCGGAGTGCCGGCGAATCCCAGGTCGTGCGGCAGGTCGGTGAGGAAGAAACGCTGGGCTTTGCTGACAGCTTCCAGGTAGAAGTACGCGACGATCGCCACTGGTACGCCGACCGCCGCGCCCAAGATCAGCAGCGCGATGTAGCCGCGGCTCCTGAGCAGTTCCATCGGGGTGGGCGAGCCGGCCGCGGTCGAGGATGGACTAGCCACGACCGTCCTTGGCGTCGGCGTGCCCACCCATCCGCGACTCCTTCCGAGCCGCGCCTCGTCAGGCCCGGCTGACAGTTCGTAAGCCGATCTTCCGTAGATTCCGTCGCCCGCGGGCTGACATCGCGAAATTCGCCGAGGCCGGGTCTCGAACGGCTGACACGGTCGTGCCCGTCGAGCACCGCGGCTACCGAGGCGGCGTAGCCGTCGTTGGCGGTGCCCCGTGTCGTGGAGATCGGCCGAGCGCCCAGCGGATCGCCAGCACCGCCCCGCTGAGCGTGAACAGCGCACCGGAGACGGCGAGCCAGCGGATGAAGTAGGACACCCGTGGCTGACCGGTTGCCGCCTGGTACGTGTCCTTGCCGAGGTCGAGGATCCCGGGCAGGAAGACCAGGAAGAGCAGGCCCGCGGCGAGCGCGGGAAAGCGGATGTGGTTGAGCAGCGCGCGCCGGGCGGCCGAGTCGGTCCCGGTCGTGCGGCGCAGGAGCCGGTCGAGTGCCGCGTAGGTCGGGAACAGGACCAGGTCGTGCGCCACTGCCGCGCCGACGAACCAGAGCAGCATTCGCCAAAGGGTCGCCTCGCCGGAAACGAGGAACACCACCCACCCGGCGATCGTGAAGCAGGCCAGGAGCAACAGCGCGTGCGGCAGTCCTGCGCCGTAGTCGGCGCGCAATCGCTCACGCATCGTGGAACTCGATGTCGGCCACCCATTTGGTGCAGTGCACTCCGGGCAGCGCCGGCACGATGATCCGGGCTGGGAAGCCGTGATCGGCCGAGAGGTCGACGCCGTTGACCCGCAGCGCGAGCAGCGCGTCCCGATCGGTGACCTGGTTGGACTGCAGCGTCGCCTGGCGGAACAGGCCACCTTGTTCCAGCGAGCGCACGTGGGCCGACGCCGGGTCAGGGACGCCAGCGAGCACGGCCAGGTCGGCCAGGCGTACGCCGGTCCAGGTCTGCATGGTCGACCATCCCTCGACGCACGCGATCGGCAGACGGGCGGTGTGCTGGGTCATCGCCAGCAGCGTGGCCCGGTCGAGTTGGACGGTACGACCGCCACCGGTCAACGTCAGTCGCCACGCCTGACCGGTTTCGGCTGGCTGGATGCCCGCCGCGGTCGCGCTGCGGTTGACCTGGAAGCCGTTCGGGCCCGAACCCGGGTTGCGACCTCTGGGCAGCAGTAGAGCAGTGCGGCGAAGTGGTCCATCCAGGCTCTGCCCGATCGTGAGCAGCGCCAGCAGCAGCGAGCCACCGCCGACGACGGCCAGGAGCCCGCGCCGACTCAGTGTCGGTGGTCCTGGTCGCTCGGCGACGAGGCGATCCGGGTCGGGTTGTTCCGGCACGGCCGGCCGGCGCTTGCGCAGCGTGGTGACCAGGCGTGGCAGCTTCAGCGCGACGTGGGCGACGAACGCGCCGATGAACACCCACGCGCCGAAGTAGTGGGCGGTGTAGAAGTCGAACCCGAAGAGGTACGCGTACTGGATGTTGAGCACTCCGGTCGCGGTCTCGAAGAGGATTCCGCCGACGAGCAGCAGCAGCGAGATGCGCTCCAGCACCTGCGCCACCGAGCGAGCGGGTGGCCACTCGAACAGCTTGGGGATCACCGACCAGAGCTTGGCCAGCACCACCGGGATGAGCACGATCCCGAGCCCGACGTGCAGTCCTTGGGTGAGCCGGAACAGCCAGGACGGGCGGGTCGGCCAGTCGAACGTCGGCAGCCGGAGCCAGCTCACGTGGGTGGGGAAGGCCTGACCGAACTGCGGCCCGTACGCGGCGTAGTCGAGCAGTCCGGTGATGATCACCAGCGGCAGGGTGACGAGCAGGACGAGCCCGAGGACCGAGGTCAGCCATGGGCCGCGCAGCGGGCTGCGCCAGCCTCGCCGGACGGCGTCGGCGCCGGGCGGCGGGTGCCGATCCAGCTCGCGCCACAGCCCACGCGGCGCGCCATACCCGTGATCGTCCCTTGCAGACACCGGACGTCCCCCTCCGGGCTCGGATGCGAGCCCTGCCGGCAGGTTATGCGCGGGCGACCGGCGACGGCCGGATTTGCGGCATTACCGAACCCTTACCAGCGGGGGTGTTGTGAACTCCTTACGGCTTGGCCGAACTGGCCCGCGACGGGTCCTGACGTTCGTACTCTGAGTCGAATGCGGGTACTGGTCACCGGCGCCGCCGGATTCGTCGGATCGCAGGTCGCGGACGCACTCGTCGTGCACGGGCACGAGGTGGTCGCGCTGGACGCGCTGCTGCCACAGGCACACGGCGGCGCGTTGCCCGAATGGTCCCGCCGGCACGCGGTGGTGCACGGCGACGTGCGCGACCCGGCCCTGCTCGACCGCCTGCTGACCGGGGTGGACGCGGTGTGCCATCAGGCGGCGATGGTCGGCCACGGCCTGGATCCATCGGACGCGCCGGAGTACGTCAGCCACAACGACTACGGGACGGCCGTGCTGCTGGCCGCGATGCATCGATCCGGCGTTCGTCGGCTGGTCCTGGCGAGCTCGATGGTCGTTTATGGCGAGGGCCGTTACCGGTGCGCCACCCACGAGGTGATCCGGCCCGCACCGCGCGCCGCGGCCGACCTCGTCGCCGGTCGCTTCGACCCGAGCTGCCCGCGGTGTGGCCGCACCCTCGCGCCGCTGCTGGTCCCGGAGGACGCGCCGCTGGAGCCGCGCAGCACCTACGCGGCCACCAAGCTGGCACAGGAACACCTCGCCGCGGCGTGGGCTCGCCAGACCGGCGGGGACGTGTGGGCCCTGCGCTACCACAACGTCTATGGTCCGCGGATGCCGCGCGACACGCCGTACGCCGGCGTGGCCGCCATCTTCCGCTCCGCACTGGCCGCCGGATCGGCACCGCGCGTGCTCGAGGACGGTCGGCAGCGCCGGGACTTCGTGCACGTCACCGACGTGGCCCGGGCGAACCTGCTGGCCCTGACGACGCCGGCACCGGGCGCGCTGGTCCCCGTCAACGTCTGCTCCGGCGAGCCGCACACGGTCGGTGAGCTCGCGACGACGCTCGCGGCGGCCATGGCGGGACCCGCTCCGCTGGTCGTCGGTGGGGCGCGGGCGGCGGACGTACGCCACGTGGTCGCCGACCCCCGGCGGGCAACCGAGTTGCTCGGCTTCACCGCACGCGTCAGGTTCGCCGAGGGAGTCGCCGCCTTCGCCGTCGATCCGCTTCGTGCGCCTGCCGCGGTCAGGACACCGTCCAGAGCAGATGGTTGACCGCCAGCGCGGTCAGTGCCTGGCCCATCAGCCACCACCGACGCGTGTGGGGTGGGAGCAGGGCGACGGCGGGGAGCAGCCAGACGGCGAACGGCAACCAGATCCGTTCGACCTCGGCCTTGCTCATGCCGGACAAATCCGCGACGGCGATCGCGAGGGCGGCCGCCACCGGGAAGAGCACGGTCGGCGGCGGCAGCCGGCGAAGCCGCAGCGCCGCCAACGCCCGACACAACGCCGGACCCGCCACCGGGCCAGCTGACAAGACCAGGGCGGCGATGTTCGCCCAGACCCAGTACGCGTACGGCCGCTCGGCAGCCCAGCCCTGGTAGTAACGCTGCACGACGAGCTGGTACCCCTCCCACCACGCGAAGCCGGCCAGCGTGAAGACCGCCACGACCACACTGACGCCCCCGAACGCCGCGAGCAGCACGGCCCCGCGGCGTGCTGCGCGCGAGGCGACGGCGGCCAGCGCGAGGAGCCCGACCAACACGAACCCGTACGAGAGATAGAGCGCGAGCCCGAGCAGCAGGCCGCCCGCAGCCGCGACAGCCAGCCTCCGGGAAACCAGCAGCGCCACACCGGCGGCGACCACCGCGGCGAAGATGCCGTCGGCGGAGGCGCCGATCCAGACCGCGCCCGGCAGCAGCACCAGGAACGGCACCGCGGTGCGGGCGGCATCCGGTGAGCCGAGTGCGCGCAGCGTCACCGGCACTGAGACCGCCACTGTCGCTCCGATCAGCACGCAGGCCAGCCCGGCCGCGGTGCCCCCGCCCAGCCCGACCCGATCCAGGAGGACGAACAGCAGCAGCGCGCCCGGCGGATGCCCAGCGGTGTGCGTCGACCACGAACCGGGCTGGAAGTCGAGAATCCGGTCGGCGAAGCCGGCGAGCAGCGCGCCCACGTCGGTCACCCGCGGCACCTCGGTCAGGTACTCCGCCTGCGCGGTGAGCCGTTCGGCCAGCCCGGCCGACCAGCCATCCACCATCGACAGCGACAGGGTCCAGCACACCGCGGCGACCCAGCCGACGGCCAGCACGGCGCTCCACGGCGCTCTGCGGGCCCACGGCACACCCCAGCCGATCACCACGGCCGCGACCAGCACGGCGGCCGGCGTACCCCAGCCAACGTGCGGTCCCCAGGTCGCGAACAGTGGGGCGGCGTCGGCATGCAAACCGACCCCGCGGTGGTTGCGCAGTGCGCCGACGACGATCGCGAGGCCGACCAGCGCACCCTCGAGCCCGAGCACGACGACGTCCGCGCTCAACCGGGCCCGCACTCGAGGGGCGATCACGACAGCCATGACGATCGAACATATCCGCCCGGACCAGCGCGCAGGAGCGGAACCGGCCCGTCGTCACCGGATGGTAAGAACCGCTGGCAGCGGTAAGGGATCGGTAATCCGTGTTCGCCTACGGGAGCCGCTTGGTCCGCCATAGCGTCGATGACATGCCAGAACTGTCCAACAGCGACGGTGCCCGTTCCGCACCCGTCGATGTGGTACTGCCATGCCTCGACGAGGCCGCCGCGCTGCCCGGCGTGCTCGCCGCGCTCCCGCCCGGATACCGGGCCATCGTGGTCGACAACGGATCCCGGGACGGCTCCCCGCAGGTCGCGACCCGGCTCGGCGCCCGCGTGGTCCACGAACCTCGGCGCGGCTACGGCGCCGCCGTGCACACCGGCCTGTCGGCGGCGACAACTGAACTGGTCTGCGTGCTGGACGCCGACGGCTCGTTCGACCCTCGCGAGCTGCCGGCATTGATCGCGCCTGTAGCGGCTGGCCGCGCGGACCTGGCCGTCGGGCGGCGACGGCCGGTGGCCGCCGGGGTATGGCCCTGGCACGCGCGGGCCGGCACGGCGCTGGTGGCCGCCCTGCTGCGCCGCCACGGCGTCCCGCTGCACGACCTGAGCCCGATCCGGGCCGGCCGCCGGGAGGCACTGCTCGCCCTCGGCATCCGGGACCGCGCCTTCGGGTATCCGCTGGAACTGCTGCTGCGTGCGGCGGCCTCGGGCTGGCGGATCCAAGAGATCGACGTGGTATACGCACCGCGGGCGGCCGGAACCAGATCCAAGGTGTCCGGCTCGGTACGCGGGACCCTGCGAGCCACCCGCGACTTCGCCGCCGTGCTTCGTACCGTCGGCATGCCCCGATGACAGTCCTGCTGGTGATGGCGAAGGCACCGGTGGCCGGCACGGTCAAAACCCGGCTCTGCCCGCCGGCCACCCCTGCGCAGGCCGCCCGGATCGCCGCCGCCGCGCTGCTCGACACCCTCGACGCGGTGCGGGCAACCGGACTCACGCCGGTCCTGGCCCTCGCGGGACGGCCGGCTGACGGACTGCCCGCTGCTGCTCTGACCGGGTGGACGGTGCTGCAGCAGCACGGCACGGGACTCGGTGACCGGCTCGCCCACGCCCACGCCGACACGGCCGCGCTGTTTCCCGGCAGCCCGGTGCTGCAGATCGGCATGGACACGCCACACGCCGGACCGGCCATGCTCGTGGCCGCGGCGAGGCGGCTCGACGCCGCCGACGCGGTCCTCGGCGCCGCGGCCGACGGCGGGTGGTGGTCGCTCGGTCTGCGCGACCCCCGGCACAGCGTCGTGCTGCGAGACGTTCCGATGTCCACACCCGACACCGGACGGCACACACTGGACGCTCTGGCGAGCCGCGACCTCCAGGTCGCGGCGTTGCCCGTGCTGCGCGACGTGGACGAGTGGCCGGACGCGCTCGCGGTGGCCGCCGAGGTCCCAGCGAGCCGGTTCGCCCGGGAGGTCGCCACCGTGCGGCGCACGCTCGTGCCCAGCGCGACCTCATGAGGCCCGGATCGCTCGCGACGGATCTCAATCCGACCGGGTTCGGGGCAGCTATGCGCGGCGAGGCGACCTGGCTCGTGCACGATGACGGGAAGCGGGTCAGGCTGCCGGTCCACCGCTGGCACGGCCCGGCCGAGCCGGAGACGGCCGAGGTGGTGAACCGCTGCACAGGCCCGACGCTCGACCTCGGCTGCGGGCCAGGGCGGATCACGCTGGCGCTCGGGCGCGCCGGCGTCACCGCGGTCGGGATCGACGTCAGCGAGGATGCGATCGCGGCCGCCCGGTCCCGCGGCGCGGTAGCGATCCAGCGGGACCTGTTCGACCCGCTGCCGGCCGAAGGGCAATGGAGCCACGCGGTGCTGCTCGACGGCAACATCGGCATCGGCGGCGACCCGGTGGCCCTGCTGCGGCGCTGCACGTCGCTGCTCC
Organism: Asanoa ishikariensis; assembly: GCF_900107455.1. Classification (GTDB taxonomy): domain Bacteria; phylum Actinomycetota; class Actinomycetes; order Mycobacteriales; family Micromonosporaceae; genus Asanoa; species Asanoa ishikariensis. Next base: position 1,133,021 of record NZ_FNQB01000003.1, read on the forward strand.
ACCCGGCCGGCACCATTCTGGTCGAGCTGGACCAGCCCGGCAGCGGGTCCTGGCGCGGGTCCGCCCGAGTCGCGTCGGCGACGCTTGGGGAGGCGTTTCCATGGGCCCGGCTCGACACCACCTCGGCGCCGCCCGTCGCCGCGCGAGCGGGTCTCGCGGTCCGAGCGATCGCCCAACGCGGCGGCCGGTGGTTCGCCGAGCTGAGCTCCCCCGACCGGCGACCGTAAGGAACTGGCAAGGACTCCTCCGGCCACCCGTGGTTACGCTGGCGCTGCGGACAGGGCGGGAGGTGGACGATGACGCGGCGCGTGCTCGTGGTCGACGACGACCAGACCGTCAGCGACGTCATCTGCCGCTACCTCGAACACGCCGGATACGCGGTCGGTCACGTAGGCGGACGGCGCCGAGGCCCTCGCCGCCGTCCGCCACGAGGCACCCCACCTGATCGTGCTCGACGTGATGCTGCCGACGGTCAGCGGCCTGCAGGTATGCCGTGAGCTCCGGTCCCGGCCCGACGGCGTGCCGATCATCATGCTGACCGCGCGGGGCGACGAGGCGGACCGGGTCCTCGGTCTCGAGCTCGGCGCTGACGACTATCTGACCAAGCCGTTCTCCCCGCGCGAGCTGGTCCTGCGGGTGGGCTCCGTGCTGCGCCGCGCGGGCGCCGGCCCGGCGCCCGCGACCGCCGAGGTGCTCCGCGACGGTCCGATCGAGGTACTCACCGGGCCGCGAGTCGCCCGGCTCGGCGGCGCCGAGCTGACCCTGACGCTGCGCGAGTTCGATCTCCTGACGCACCTGCTGCGCCACCCGGCTCGCGCCTTCACCCGCGCCGAGCTGCTCGAGCAGGTGTGGGGCTGGACGTTCGGCGACCAGTCGACCGTGACCGTGCACGTGCGGCGCCTGCGGGAGAAGATCGAGAGCAACCCGGCCGACCCGCGGCGGATCATGACTGTATGGGGCGTCGGATACCGCTACGAGCCGTCCGATGCGTGACCTCGCCCTGATCTTCGCGATCGCCCTGGCGGCGGCGCTCACCGTCGGCCTCGCCGGCGCCCTGCTCCTGCGCCTGCTGCGAGCCCGGTCGATCCTCGTTCACCTCTCCGCCCTACTCACCTGCACCGTGCTCGCGGTCGTGGCCGGGGTGGCCGCGGTGGCCGAGGCGATGTTCCTGTCGGCCCACGACCTCGAGGTCGTCTTGATCACCGTCGCGGCCGCGGCGGCCGTCAGCCTCGGCGTGGGCTGGCGGTTCGGCCACCGGCTCGCCCGCGCCGCGGTCTGGACCGACCAGGCCCGGGCCCGCGAACAGCGGCTGGAGAAGGACCGCCGCGACCTCGTGGCCTGGGTCTCACACGACCTGCGGACGCCGCTGGCCGGCTTGCGGGCGATGGCCGAAGCGCTGGAAGACCGGGTGGTCGACGACCCAGCGACGGTCGCCGAGTACCACCGGAGAATCCGGCAGGAGACCGATCGGATGACCCGGCTCGTCGACGACCTCTTTGAACTGTCCCGGATCAACGCGGGAGCGCTGCGGCTGTCGCCGACCACCGTCCCGCTCGGCGAGATCGTCTCGGACGCCCTCGCGGCGGCGGCACCGCTCGCCACCGCCCGGCGGATCCGGCTGGTCGCGGCGAAGTCGGGCTGGCCAACAGTCACGGCCAGCGAGCCGGAGCTCGCCCGAGTGATCGCCAACCTGCTGCTCAACGCCGTCCGGTACACACCTGATGACGGCACAGTTCGGGTCGAGGCTGGCCGCGAACCCGACGCCGCCTGGCTCGCCGTGGCCGACACCTGCGGCGGGATCGCACCGGCAGACCTACCGCGACTCTTCGACGTGGCCTTCCGCGGCGAACGGGCGCGTACCCCGGCCCAGCCGACCGGTGGCGCCTTCGGCGGTCTCGGGCTCGCGATCGTGCACGGCCTCGTTCAGGCGCACGGCGGGTCGGTCGACGTGCACAACACCGCGGAAGGCTGCCGATTCGTGGTCCGACTGCCGGCGGGCAACGCCGGCTGACGCGCCGCCGGGAAGAAGATCTGTCAGCGTTTGGTAAGGGTTTTCCTGGGCAGGATGCGCTGTACTGACGAAGTGATTGCTCCGCTACTTCGCCGGCCGATGGTTTGGGTCGCGACTTTCGTCCTCGTTTCCGCGGCCGGCCTCTACTGGTTCCAACCGTGGAAGCTTTTCACCGATCGTGAGGTCGTCGAGACACTAGCCGCCGTTCCGTCGCCGCAGAGTTCCGGGCCGCTGTCCGCGCCCACATCCGGGCCACCTAGCGGCCCAGCGGTAATACGACAGGGCGATTTCGTCAGCCACGAACACGGCACCAACGGCCGCGCACGCGTGGTTCGCAACGCGGACGGTTCCCACGTCCTGGAGTTGGTCGGCCTCGCGACCTCCAACGGTCCCGATCTGCGGGTCTGGCTGTCCGATCAGCCCGTGCGGGCCGATGCCTCCGGATGGCGGGTCTTCGATGACGGCAGGTGGGTCGAGCTCGGCCGGCTCAAGGGCAACAAAGGCGACCAGACCTACGCGATCCCATCTGGTACGAACCTCGACCAGCTCGGAAGCGTCACGATCTGGTGCAAGCGATTCTCGGTCTCTTTCGGCGCGGCCAGCCTCGCACTCACCAGCTGACGTCAGTCGGATGAGGATCCCGCCACCGCGACCAAGCGCTCGCCGGGTTCGCCCGCAACAATCCCACAGGTCGCTGCCACCGGCCGTGGCGAGAAATCCGGCTGCTCGTCTCGCTGCCTACCTGGAGGTCGGCTTTAGCGTGCCTCAGGGACGCTGGCATTGGCTCGAGCAGGTTGGCGCATGGCACCATGGGGACACAGGTCGGGCCGTCGGCCGCTGACCACCCGCCGAACGGCTGAAGGGTCGGCCATTACCTCCTCACGCCCTCCGGGTGTCCGTGATCCGGATAGAGCCGACCACCGCGCAGCTCAAACCACAGTAGTGCGCTGAGGGTGGCCGTAATCCAGGTTTACCGCCGCCGACGAGAGCGTGTGCAGGCCACGCGACCGGAGGGCATAGCAGGCGCTCCCCGCTCGCCGCCATTGTTGCGTGCCGGTGAGGTCTGAGGTGCCGGTGGCGCCGAAGCCGAATCGACCAAGGCGCCACCGGCTGGACACTGGACTACCTCAAATGTGCCCGCAGCCGGGCCGTGGGGAGCCACCTTGCTTCATCAACACTGACCCAATCCCACCCGGGATTCAACAGTTGCGTCGATTCGTGAGTCCAGAGAACCTGCGCATGGTGAAGAAAATCGTGCTGTGGAGGAGGTTTGAGATCGATGACCGTGTTGGGGAGCGGGTTGCGTCGAACTTCCTTTACCGCTAGGCGACAGGATGAGAGGCGAACCCGCGATCGATGAACCGGGCGGCCAGGGCCGGCGACGCGAGGCAGTAGTCGTTGGCTCCGCCGACACCGCATTGATCATGGTCTTCGGCTAGCCTGTCGTCTTCATGCGCTGACGGGGAGCCGAGTATTGGACGACGAGTTCGCAGCACAGCTACGCGGTCATCGCCTCGCCCTCCGACTCACCCAGGAAGTCCTGGCTGAACGGGCCGGCATCAGCGCCCGCTCGGTGGGCGAGATGGAGCGCGGACGCGGTCGCGGACCACAGCCGCGCACGCTGGAGCGACTGGCCACGGCGCTCGAGCTCACCGACGACGCCCGCAAGCCCTTTGTGGACGCCGGCCGGGCGCTGTTCTGGAGCAACCGCGCCGCGCCCGCCGCCAGCCCACCTGTGCAGGTCGGCGCGGCCCGCCACCTGCCGCGTAACATCGCCGACTTCGTCGGCCGCCACGATGAGCTGGCCCTGCTCGATGCGACCCTGTTCGCCGAGCCACGAAAGGCACGCCTGGTCGCGATCTCCGGCGCTGCCGGTGTCGGCAAGAGCGCGCTGGCCATCCACATCGGTCACCGCCTCGCGGCGCGGTTTCCCGACGGGCAGCTCTACGCCGAGCTCGGCGGGGAGAACCGCGTGCCCGCCGAACCGACCGACGTGCTGGCGGTCCTGCTCAGGATGCTCGGCGTGGACGGCTCCGCCCTCCCCGCGGGACTCGAGGACCGAGCGGCCATGTTTCGATGCCGGATCCTGGACCGACGGACCCTGCTGATCCTCGATGACGCGGCCGGCCATCGACAGGTCGCCCCGCTCCTGCCACCCGACGGTGTCGCGACTGTCATCACCAGCCGCCTGGCACTCACCGGGCTTCCCGGTGCGGAAACCATCGATCTGCGGCCGCTACCCGGCCGCGACTCGATCGAGCTTCTGCGTAAGGTCGCGGGTCCGGAACGCGTGCAGGCCGAGCAGGACTCCGCCAACGCGCTGGTGGCGGCGTGTGGCAACCTCCCGCTGGCCGTCCGTATCGTCGCCGCACGTCTTGCTGCCCGACCCCACTGGACGTTGGGTCAGCTAGGCGAGCGGCTGATCGACGAACGCCGCCGGCTCGACGAGCTGCGCCACGGTGACCTGTCCGTGCGGCCCATGCTGCAGGTGACCTACCGTGCGCTGAGCCCGGCGGCCGCACGGGCGTTCGCGTTGCTGGGCTCTCTGTGCGGCACGGGGATCTCGTCCGTTCCGGAATGGGCCGTCGTCGCTCTCCTGGACAGCAGCCCTGTCGCCGCGGCCGCTGCCGTCGACGAGCTGCTCGACGCACGGTTGCTCGAGTCGACCGGTCTCGATCAGGCTGGCCAGCAGCGCTACCGGTTCCACGAGATCACCCGTCTCTACGCACGGGAGCGGCGCGAGGCTGAGATCAGCGACGCCGAGTGGTCCGCCTCGTTCGCCCGCGTCGCCGCGGGTTGGCTCGGTCGGGCCCGCCTGGCGCGCGAAGGTCTGCAGTGTGAGCGCTTCTACCTGGATGACCCGGCGGCCGCGGTCCTCGGCAGCTACCCGACGGCGACCGCCGTGGGAACGAACGCCGTGGAGTGGTTCGAAGCCGAACGGGACAGCCTGGTGGCGCTCGTGGCGGCCAGCCGGACGGCCGGACGAGCCGACATCGCGCGCGGCCTTGCCGCCTGTGCGGCCGAGTTCTTCGAGCTGCGCGGCTATTACGACGACTGGCGTCGAACGATGCGGACGGCCCTGGACTCGTGCCGCGAGGCCGGAGACCGGCACGCCGAAGCCGCGATGTTGCGTGGCTTGGGCGGTTGCCTGGTCGAGTGTGAGCTGCCCGACCAGGCGCTATTGACCTTGCGTGCCGCGCGAGCACTCGCCGAACAGGTCGGAGACACCGCGGGAATGGCCATGGCCAGCAAGGACATCGGTTACATGCTCGGCCTGGCCGGTCAGCTCGACGAGGCGGAGAGTGAGCTGCGAGCGGCCGTCGACGGGCTGGATAGGTTCGGGCGCGACTCGGTCAAGGTCATTGCCATGACCAACCTGGCCTGGGTGTTGCGCGAACGTGGGGCCTCCGACGAGGCGATCGACGTCGTCCGCGCGGCACTGAGAACCGCGCGTGGGGCAGGCGACAGGTTCGCGCTGGCGTACGCGTCGCGTGGCCTGGCCGGGGCACTGCTCGCTGCCGACCGCAGCGCCCTAGCCGAACGAACCGCACGGCGGGCCGCTCGGCTCTTCGAGCAGATCAATGATCCCATCGGCGCCGCTCAGAGCCTGCGCGTCCAAGGCGAGGCGTTGGCGAAGGATCCGGCGCGGCTGGTCGAGGCGGAGCAGGCTTTCAGGGCTGCCGCGGAGATCTTCCGTCGCCGCGGTCACAACTGGGGACTCACGCTCGCCGAGTTGAGCCTCGGCGAGGCTCAGGCGCGCCGCGGCCTCGCCGGCGCGGACACCCGCCTGCGCGAGGTGCTGCGGTTCTGGACCGCCGAGAACGTGCCAGCCTTGCGCGCACGAACTCTCGTCGCCCTGGCCCAGGTCGCCGAGCAGGCCGGTGACCCGTCGGCCGTTCTGCTCAAGACGGAAGCGTACGAGCTCTATCGGAGTTTGAAGGCGCCGCAAGCCAAGGAGCTGGCACGACAGCTCGGATGGGACGAGGACGCGACCTACGAGGTCGCCGTGTCACTGGACGAGGGTTCGTGAACGAGAGCAGCGGCGCCGGTCGGGCGACCCATCACAATCCGGTTGGGTCCGTCCGTCCGGCGATGCGCGGTCGAGGAGGTTGGCACGGTGCTGGCCTCGTCTCGACGACGTGGCTCCGGGACCGGCCTCGGCAGGACATCGCGAACTCCATGCCGGCCTGGAACCGAGTCTCGACACCGAAGTGGTCGAGCAGTTCGGCCAGCCGCCGGCTGAAGGTCCTCGGCGACACGTGCAGCCGGTTGCAGGCCGCCGCGTCCGTGATCCCGCTGAGCAGCACCATGAGCACCGGTTGGAGATGGACGGGCACCGTCTCGAAGCAGCCGCGCCAGCGCTGATCCTGCTCGCGTGGTTGGAGCATGGCGATCCCCCCGATGGGCCGTGGATGACGAAGACCCGTTCATCAGAGCGCGGGGATCGCCTGCGGGCCAGGACAGTGAACCGGACGTTGAACCAGACGTTCCGCGATTGCCACCTCGAAGGCCCGGGCTGTCGCGCCCCGGCGGGCCGGGGCGCGACAGCGTGGTTGTCAGGGCATGCCGCTCAACGGGACGCTGTACAGCACGCGGCCTCCGGGGGCGCCCGCGTTGCCGCGGGGCCACTCTGTGGTCGACCACACCTGCCCGGTCGACCACCAGTAGGTCACCGCCTCGGGATGCAGCGACCAGCACAGCGTGGTGGTAGCACCGTTGACCTGACAGGTGCTCGACCGTCCGTTTCCGCCACCTGGCGTGAAGCCCCAGATCTGGCCCTTCAGGGTCGCCGAGCTGTGCACGACGTACCAGCGGTTGTTGAACGACAGCACGCCCTGCTGGTTGCCGACCCCGCTGGCGTACGCCTCGATCGGTGTCGCGTTGGTGGGTAGGAGGAAGTCGGCGCCGAACGAGTAGCGGATCAGCCGGCCGCGCTTGGTCTGGTCGCTGAAGTACTCCGCGGTCACCAGACTGTCGGGGCTGGTGCTGCGGTCGAGCGACAGCGACGAGAAGCACGGGATGCCGGTGTCACTGTCCATGCTGCACGCGCCGCTGCTGTAGGTGTAGTAGCCGATCTGTGGCATCACGTACTTGTAGCCGTACGCCGCCCATCCGCCACTGACCTTGCCGATGTCGGAGACCCCCGAGGTGGTCTGCAGGATGTGGCTCATGCTGAACACCCGCAGGGCCACGGTGCCGTTGCCGACGGCGTTGACGATCAGCTTGTCGCCGAACCAGATCATGCCGCCGATGTGCGTCTTGGCGGCGGTGAAGTCGCTGCCGGTCGAGTTGGGGTCGACCAGATAGACCCACCGGTACTTGGGCGCGCCCGGGTTGGTGGTGTCGATGAACGCGACCCGGGCGTCGTTGCGTCGGTCGCCGCTCCCCCACGACCAGCCGGACAGGATCGCCTGCTTGGCACCCCAGGCGCCGTCGTCGTCGGCGTCGCCCGAGCTCGTGATCCCCTGCGGGGCCCAGTTCGAGTCGGTCGCGTCGGCGCTGTTGAAGCACCACTTGGCGGTGGCGGCCGGAGAGAGCGGCAGCGCGGCCAGCTCCTCGCTGTTGCAGGTGGTCATCGCCCGGTTGCCGTCGTCGAGCACGGTCGCGACACCGACGTTGGGCAATGCCGCGTCCAGCGCGGAGATGGCGGCGGCCGGCTCGGCGTGCCAGGTGAGCCCCATCGGGGTCTTGCTCGTGGCGACGAGCGGATCGGCATAGGCAGCGGCCGCCGGCGAGCCGGGCAGCGCCACCAACGCGACCGCCACGGCGAACGACAACATGCCAGCGGTCAACCCACGTATGGTCATTGTTCCCTTCCCTGTCATGAGATCAGTCCTATGTCCTGCATGTCCTGGATCAAGGACGCGTCATTGGTATCGATCTGGAGGAGAATCGCGGGCATGGGGAAAAGGACCTTGTGGTCACGCCACTGCGATGCCGGGTTCTCCCGCTGCAACGCCCCGTTGGAGATGTTGCCCTCGTTGTCGATCCGTAATGTCTTGCCGGGAAGGGACAGGGCGGTGTAGGTCCGGTCCTTCAAGTGGGGCGTCACGATTCGCCCTAGTGGCTCGACGGCCTCGCTGCCCTTCAGCGGGATGCCGCCCGCTGCGGTGAGAAGATTCTCGGTTCCCGACTTGTAGTTTCCGTTCTCGTAATTACCCAAGGCCTCTATGAGGTTGATTCCCACCGATAGGTAGGGCGCATTCTTCATGTACTCATAGACGGGATCGGGTTGGTCGCCGCCGTAACAGGACTTGGAGTCGCCTCCCATGGCGAGGCAGACGTGCGACATGAAGAACAGTGCGCCGAAGTAGCCCGGCTTGCACGCACCGCTCGACAGGCACCGATAGTGGGTAATCGCGTCACCAATTGTGAAGTCCGCGCTGCCGTGGTAGCCGTATTGGCTGCGCAGGGCGTTATATTCGCTCTGGGAAAGGGTCTTGCCCGTAATCTTGATCCCGCTCAGCTGTTGGGCCCGCGCGCTCGGTGGGCGTTGCACCCTCTTGGTCTTGGTGCTCGACAGGCCCATCTTCCTGCCCCAGGATTTGTTCTTCTTGGTGCCGCATCCGTGATAGCAGCCGCCCGCGCCGCGATGGTCGCCCTTCTTGAGTGGACGCGGGTCGTAGCCGTAGCAGTCGAACTCGCGGCAGTCCGCGGGGATCGTGCCGGTCGGGTCGCTCATGCTGATCGGGCTGTTGTTGGCGTAGGCGTACCCGTTCCACTGCTGTGGATCGCCGAGGTCCTGGACCGGGTCGACCGAGATGAACCGGCCGAGGGACGCGTCGTACTCGCGGGCACCGACGTGGGTCAGGCCGGTCGGATCGGTGTCACCGCCGACGAAACCCTTGCCGTTGGGCCAGGCCGGGCTGGTGCCGCGCGACTGACCGTAGGGCGTCTGTCGCCTGGTGGTGACAGTCTGGGTGGCGGCGTTGACGCTGGTGTGCTGGGTGCCCTGGTGGTCGGTGTAGAGCCAGGTCAGCCCGGCCGGGGTGCGGGAGGCGACGAGCCGGCCCGCGAAGGTGTAGTAGCGGGTGCCAGTGACGTTGCCACTGGTGTCGCGGCGCAGCTCCTGGCCGGGCAGGTAGAGCGTGGTGCCGGTGGCGTCGCGGCGGATGAGTCGGGTGCCGTCCACGCCGTAGATGTTCGTTTCGGTCGCCTGCCCGCCGACGGTCACCTTGGCCAGCCGGCCTTCGGCGTCCCAGACGAGGTCCTGCGAGCCGCTGCCAGGCGGACACATGTTGGCGCTGCTGCCGGTGGGTCGGCAGGTCGTGTTGCCGGTGTTGTCGTAGCCGAAGTTCGTGACCACGGCGGCCTGACCGGGCGCCGTGGTCGTCACCCGGGTGACGGCGTGGGGCCGGACGACCCCAGGCCCGCCGGTCGGCACCGTGTAGCTACGGCTGGTGTCGCCGGCCGCCGCGTGTGACACCTCGGTGCGGCGGTTGCCGGCCGCGTCGAAGGTCCAGTCCAGCCAGTACGGTGCCGGGCCACCGAGGTTGCCCACGGCCGGGTTGGTGCCGCAGGCGACACCGGCCTTCGGTGTCCAGGCACTGGTGAGCCGGCGCAGCAGATCGTGCCGGAAACACTGGGTGTCGGCGGAGCCGACCTGGGGAGCGTCGGCGATGGAGGTGATGGTGCCGGAGGCGTCGTAGCTGTACGCACGGTCGGAGACGGTTCCGGTCGCGGTTTCCGGCTTGACCGCGGTGCGGGTGACACGCCGGGTCGTCTCGTCGTAGTAGGTGGTGTCCTCGACGTAGACCCCGCCGCCGGTCTTGCGCGTGGTCTTCGTCGGTTCCCCGAAGCGGGTGTAGTCCTGCGCCGCGACGTAGCTGGCCACGCCGATGGCGGTGGTGTCCAGCGTGCTGGGAAGGCCGGTGGCCGGGTTGTGCGCGGTGGTGACGGTCTCGTTGGTCAGGCCGCCGCCGCCCGGGTAGAGGATGCTCGTCTGGCTGCCGTCGTAGTCCGAGTATCCGAAGCCGATGCTCCACGTGCTGGCCAGACCGGTTCCCTCGACAGCGGGGATGACGTAGTTGACGTTTGCGGGCTGCGAACGGTTGGTGAACGTGCCGACCTGCCACTTGTAGATGCTGGCCACGCCGGACTGGTCGTACTCGAAGCGGTGCGCCTCAGTCAGTTGGGCCTTGGCGCCCAGCGTCGAGCCCGTGTAGAGCTTGTCGTAGAACTGCTTCGAGCGCAGCCGCCCGGTCGATGAATCGTCTCGGATCTCAGTCTTGCGGCCGAGCGTGTCGTAGACGTGCCAGAGCGACTCGCCGCGGGCATCAGTGGTCTTCACGACCTCGTCGTACTCGTTGTACGCGGTCTTCGTGGTGCCCTTGTCCGGGTCGACGGCCTCGACCTGGCGCCCCTTGATGTCGAACGTGTACGTCCAGCGGTTGTCGTCGTGGTCGCTGACCGTCGTCTGCTGACCCTTGCCGTTGAAGGCGTACCGGGTCGACTGGTAGGCACCCGCGACGCCCTGCGCAGTGGTGTGCTGGCGCAGTTCCACGGTTCGGCCCTGGTAGTCGGTGACGGTGGTGGTCGGCGTGCCGCCCGCCGGTGGAGTCACCGAGGTGCGGTCTCCTTCGTAGGACGTCGTGGAGCGCCACTTCTCGACCACATTGTCAACCCCGTCGCCGGCCAGCAGGATCGTCGCGAGGGGCCGGCTGGCGTTGTCGAACACCGTCCTGGTAATTGCGGGGACCGACCATTCCGGCTCCCACCACAGCGTCCCGGACGGGCTGCCCGGCTCAGCGTGTGCGCTGTAGCTGACCGTGGCCCGGCCGAGCTTGTCGTAGTTGGTGTCGCTGACCACCCGGTCCCCGCCGACGCCCGCCGTCTGCTGCTGCCGCGGTCGCAGCAGCGAGTCCATGATCTCGTAGCTGACCCGGTAGCCGCCGCCCGCGTGGAGCGCCTTCGAGATGGTGTAGGGATAGGCGTTCCGATTCGCCGCGATGGCGTAGGTGTACTCGGCGGACGGCTTGTCCCCGTGATCGGCCTTGCTCCAGCCGATGTTCCACACCCGCCACACCCGGCCGAGCGCGTCGTGCGAGATGTCGGTGACGTGCCCGTTCTGGTCGATGGCGCGCTTGGTCGATCCCCAGTACGGATTGGTCTCCGCGACGGTGACCCAGTTGTACGGCGCCGGCCCGGTGGTCGTGATCAGCGTTACCGGTCCGCCCACCGCCGGGGTGTACGCATTCCGGGTGGTGTTGCCGCGGACGTCGGTGCTGGTCTGGATCCGGCCGTGCATGTCATAGGTGCTCTGACTGGCGGTCTGCCATACGGTGCCGCCACCCGGGCTCCAGTCCTTGAGCTGCTCGACTCTGGTGACCGACCCGAAGGTCGGTGCGGTGTCCACGCTCGCGGCGCCGTCGTAGTAGCTCCGCACGTCGGAGATGACGTGCTCGGCGCTGGTCGGCGCGGTGCCGCACGGCAGCGCCGTCGTGGTCGACTGCTTCACCGTATGCAACAGGTTCGCGGCCACACCGCGGTTGTACGTGTTGGTCGTGCAGGTCTCGTCCCCGGTCCGGCCAAGGTCACCGTCGTCCTGCGACCGGTCGACCGTGCCGTAGGTGTCGGAGAGCCAACTCTGGGTGCGTCCGGTGCGCCAACCGCGTGCACCGTCGACACCCAGCGCCACCGCCTGGTACGTGGTCTTCGTGTTGGTGAACCGGGCGGTGACGGTGTCGCCGTTGATGGTGCGTGATGCGGTCGGCGGTGACATCCACGGCACGCTGACCGACTTGGACACCGGTTTGGTGACGACACCGTTGTAGGTGATCTCCTCGCGGACCATCCCGGCGAACTGGTCCTCGTCGTAGACGGTCTCCGAGCCGAGCGACGCCGGCACCGTGACGCTGCGGGTGCCGCCGGTCGGTGCCAGCCGGTCGCCGTGCATGCCCTGCAGGTACCGCAGCTCGGTCAGCGTCTGCGCGCCCGCGTCCTCACCGACCCGGACCCGGACCGTGCCGTAGCCGCGGAACTGGTCCCAGGTCTTGCGGTCCGGTTTGGTCAACCCGTCGTCGTCGGCGTAGTGCCAGGCCGGGGTGCCGTACTCGTAGAAGGTGAACGTGGTTAGGCCGGGATGACCGACCGTGTCGACGGGCAGATCCGACTCTGACACCGACTTGACGCGATGCTTGTGCCACCACTCGGTGACCAGCTTCTTGCCCTGCGGGTCGTCCGGATCCACCACGAGCACCGGATAGCAGCGCATGGTGTTGGTGTGTGCCGCTGACGGCTTGTTTGAGCTCGTGCACTGCGGCTGGTCCCACTCCAGATCGATCTTGGCGCCGGTCTCGGTGATGATGTAGTCGATGCGCTGCCAGTTGTTGGTCGTGGTGGTGCTGGTCAGCACCCGGTTGGGCAGCGAGACCGGGGTGAACGTGATCGGTGGCATGGTCGCGGTCGAGCCGACCAGTCCGGCCTGCTGGATCTTGTCCAGCCACAGGCCCGCGTGGTCGGAGCCGTCACCGGGCGGCGGGAACGAATGGGTGAAGGTCCAGGACGAGACGTTCTGCCAGTCCGGCGTCGTCCGGGTCGTGTCCCAGACCCGCGTGGTGACGGTCGCCAAGCGCTTGGTGGACCAGAACGTCGGTGAGTACTTCTTGGCGCAGGTGGTGCCGGTGCACTCCTGGTCCCAGGGAGTGTCCGGCCAGTTCGTCGCATTGTGGGTGCCGCATGAGGTGGTCACACACCGGTCCGCCGTGCCGAACAGCACCTGTGCGGGTGGGCTGACCGAACGGTCCGTGGCGCCGCGATCCCAGGTGCCGTAGTCGATTCGGGTCAGCGTGCCACCGCGGACGTACGAGGCCGCGTCGGTGTCGCTCAAGTTGCGGGCGTACTTGTTGGTTTCCTTGGCGTACCAGTACGACATGGTGTTGCCACGAACATCCACGACGTAGTCCAGGTTCCACCGCCAGGCCTGGGTGCAGAACGAGGCAGAGAAGGAGCTCTGCCGGCAGGGTTCGCCGGTGTGGTTGCCGGCGACCGGAACCGTCCACGTGGAGTCGGTCACCGCTGACTGGCCCGGCAGGCTGTGCCGGCCGAAGAAGTACTGGGTGCCCTCCCCCGTGGTGACCTTCCAGTACTCGCCGTCGTTGTCACCGTTGCCGCCACCGGTCAGCTTCTCCACCCGGGAGCCGTCCTCAGATCGGCCGTGCCACCCCTTCCCCGCCTCGTACACGAGCTCCGTGCCGCCTCCGTTGAGGTTCAGCACCGCGTTGTCGGAGCGCCAGCACTGGTCTCCGGTCTTCGTGGTGTTGTTCGCACCGGGGCCCATGTCGTCGGAGCAGGGAACGTACCGTCGCTCGATGTAGCCCGGCCAGTAGTCGAATCCTTCGCCGATCCAGGACGGCTGGTTGTTGGTGACGGCGGATCGACCATCCACACTGGACGATGAGTAGGCGACCGAGACGTCGGGGGCCGGGCCGCCCGGGGCCGGGGGGACCTCCATGGGGTACGACCAGGAGAAGTCACCGCTGTTGCCGCCCGCCGACCAGGTTGCCGACGACGCCAGCGAGGTGGCCGTGAAGTCACCGCCCGAGCCGGAGGGGCCGGCCGCGAGGGCGATGAGGCTGGAACGGCCCAGCGACGTGCGAGCGGTCACTTCGCCGGTCACCTCGTCGTTGGTGGACGGCAGCGGAGTCGCCGCGCAGTTTGGACCCGGGCTAGGCAGCACCGCGCAATCGGGCAACCGCCACAACCGCAGCCGCGACGCCCAGTCGCCGCCGTACGCGTGCCGGAAGGCGTCGTAACTGACCGACAGCTTGACCGGGCGGTCGGTCTTCGTCTGCGGCCGCTCCACCCGCAGCAGCAGCCCGTCCCGCCAGGCCGCCGGCGCCGTCGCCCGATCCAGGACGCGCACCGTCACGTCGGAGACCCGCTCGCCCGCCGCACCGGCGATCCGGGCGACGTCCGACGTGGGCCACACCGGTGCCGGCGCCGCCACGTGCTTCTGCGGCGCGTACGGCCAGGCCCGGGTGCGCACCTGCGCGCCCACGGAGTCCAGCTTCTCCTTCTGGGGCGACAACCGGACCCGCTCCGGCGTCGCCTGGGCCGGCACGGCGACCAGCAGGCCACCGAGCAGAACTCCGGCCAGGACGCTCGAGACAAGCGTGCGCGCCGCCGTCCTCGCTTCGTAGAACACGTTGGCCTCCCTGGCTAGGCGTTGTAGAGGGCGCGGACCTGGGCGTCGGTCATCGCGCCTTGGAACGCGGCGATGCCGTCGATGGCTCCGACCCACTGGTCGGTGAGCTGGTCGCGCCACAAGGTGCGCCCGACCAGGAACGGTCCGGCGGCCGCCATGGGCGTGAAAGCCACGCTCTGAGTGCCTTCGAGCGCGCCGTTGACGTAGATCCGAATCTGCTTACGACTGGCGTCGTACACACCCACGACATGGGTCCAGACGCCCTCGTCGGCCGTCGACAGCGACGAGACGCTGGCCCCGGGCGATCCGGTGACGTCCTCGTCGGTGACGATGAACTGCCATTTGCCGGTCGTCGACAGGAACTTCAGCCAGGCACCGCTCTCGTGGGCGCCACGCTGCGCCACCGCCGTGCGGCTCCCGTCGCGGGCGTCCAGGTTGACCCAGGCGGACATGGTGAACGACTCGTCGGTGCGCAGCACCGGCCTGTCCTGCCACGTCGTGTACTGGTTTCCCGCGCCGTCCGGCGGGGTCAGTCCGGTCTTGGCCGCCGACCGGCCGTACTCCTGGGTCGCCTGCCACGGCTCCGGGTTCTCCTCGGGGAAGTACCACCCGTCGAGCCGCAGACCGTTGCCGCCGTTGCCGGCCCCGATCGTGGCACCTCTGGTCAGCGCCAGCCACCGGCCGAACGGGGTGCCGTCGCCGGCGTCACACGTGTCGGCCAGATCCTGCACGTAGCACGGTCGGGCCAGCTCGAAGTCCCACCGACCGACCTGGATCGGGGCCAGGATGCCTTCCGCGTCGACGCCCCCCGAGGTCGGATCCGTGGCGAGCTGACCGGTGAAGTCCTGGGCGACCAGGACCCGGTCGAACACCTGCACGTCGGCGATCTCGCCCTTGAAGAAGGATTCGTCGGCGCTGAAGTTGCGGCTTCGGCCCACGGCGAACACGCCGTTGGCGATGTAGCCGTCACCTCGGCTGGCCAGCCAGGTGGACGGTGGGGTGACCGAGGAGACCAGGACACCGTCCACGTACAGACTGATCTTCTTGTCGACCTCGTCCCAGGAGCCGGCGACATGCGTCCAGCGGCGGATGGCCGTCGGGGAGTTCGAATGGGCCTCGACGAAGGTGCCGCCGTCGCGGTCCGGCACCCGCATCCGCCAGCGGTCGGCCCAGCAGTCGTACTCGAGGGTGAACCCGCTGGAGACGTTGCCGTCGGCCGAGGCGACGGTCAGGTTCCCGCAGCCGGTGAAAGAGTCGACCCGGACCCACGCGGCCACGCTGAACGACCCGGCCGTGTTGACGGCCGGCCCGGCGGTGACGGCCTTCGAGCTCGTTCCGTTGAACCGCGTGGTCTGTCCGCCGGCGAGGCGGATCCCGTCGGCCCACGTCACGCCGGTCGCGGTCAACGGCGTGTCGAAGCTCAGCGCGGGCTGCTTGTCGGCCAGGGCCTGGGCCTGCGTCTGACCCGGGTACGTCTCCAGTCCCCACCGGGCGACCGGCGGAGTCGGGCGGTTGACGAGGATCTCCCGCGTCGCGATGTTGCCCAGGTTGCCGACGGCGTCGACCCCGCGGACCCAGAGGATGTTCTGCCCGTACCGGGGCACGGTCAGCGTCACCGTGGCTGTCCTGCTGGTGGTGCCGGTCGCCGCGACCTCGGTGGTGGGCGGGCTCGACCAGCCGTAGCGGAACTTGACCACGTCGGTGGCCGGCGTGCTCAACGTGAATGTCACGGGCAGACCCGGCCAGGGGACGGCGCCCGGCGTGATCGTCGGCGCCGGTGGCACCGCGGTGTCCACGGCGAACTGGCACCAGGGTGACCAGCCACTCCACTGGTCGTAGGGCGCCGGGTCCACCGCGGTGACGCGGTACGCGTACGTCTTGTTCCTGACCACCGTCACCGCCGCGGTCGTGGCCCGCGCGTTCGCCGTCGCGGACGCTTTGGCCGGCGGTGAGAGACGTCCCGGATAGGTGTCGGTGACCGTGCCGATGCCGCCCGCCGGCACCTCGATCCATTCGTAGGTGCCGGTCAGCGTCTGCCCGGTATCGGCGTCCGGGTAGACCGCCGAGAACGTGGGTGTCAGCGTTCCGGTGGTCAGCACGCCGGTGCCCGGGCAGGCGACGCCGGCGACGCGCAAGCCGTTGGGCTGGCCCGGCTTCGAGTCGTAGTCGACCACGAGCTTGGCCTGCGCCGGATAGAACTTCTTCCACCGGTCCTGCGCCGACTCCCACTCGCCCAGTTCGTTGCAGGCACAGAAGCCGACGGTGAGGGTGTTCCAGCTCTTCGTCGCCGCGGTCTGCACCTGCGTGGTCACGGCGTCTCGCTCGAAGTTCATGATCATGTCCGGCTGCGGCGAGTCGGAGCAGCCGCCCGCCTTGTTGGCGTGCCCTTCGGCCGAATCGAGCCAGGTCGCCAGTTTCATCGCCGACCACGACGCCTTCATCGTCGCGGTGATCGCCGAGGAGAAGTACATGTGCACCCAGGTGTTCCCGCAGGACCAGGAGTGCTGGAGCTTCATCTGGACGTACGCGGACTCGATGTGCTTTCCGCTCAGTGCCGCTGTCGGGAACTCGAAGAACGACCGGAACCGAACGCCGTCGCACGGACCGTCGGGGCTCAGCCCCACCCTGGCCACCGAATAGTCGGTGTTGGTGCAGCCGTTGCTCGTCGCGTACGCCCACTTCGACCGGGCCACGGACCAGGAGGGGTCGATGAAGAGCGGGAACGTGGCGTCGGGGCGGTCGAACATCGTCGCGTCGGGCACGAGCTCGAGGTCGCCGTCGCCGGTCACCCGTGTCGCCACCGACGCCGTGCGCGCGCCGTCGCCGGCCGCGAGCGCCGTCGACGGCGCGGGCTCCGCGGCCGACTTGGCCGCGACGGGCGACGACGAGTCCCACATCACCGCCGGCTCCGCCTGGGCCAGCAGCGTGCCGCCGTCGACGGCCCGCAGGGAGCCGTCTGCGAGCCGCTCGAGTCGCGCGTCGCCGCTGGCATCGAGGGTCAGCTTGCGCACCCGACGGTCCGCCGCGGCCGCCGCGGTCTTGACCACCAGGACGTGGGTGAAGCCCGTGTGCGTCGCACGAACGACCAGGTCAACGTCCGGGAACACACCGGAGTAGGTCGCCGAGTCGCCGGCGACCCGGGGCACGGGCAGCCGACCCGGCCAGGACAACCCCAGCGAACGGCCCTCGCGGGTCAGTGACACCAGCGGGCCGTCGCCACCGGCCGAGAACGCGACATCGGCGACCGAGGCGCGCGGTCGCAACCGACCATCGCCGCCGGCCCGCAGGCGCAGGTCGACGTCGGCCCACGACCCGTCCGAGCGGCGGGTGCGCTGGGGCACGACCGCTGATTCGAACCTCAACCGACCGTCGGGCTGAGCCAACACCTGCGTGTACTCGGTCCGCGTCCCGCCCACCGCGACAGGCTGGCGGCAGGCCGCCGCGGCGGCGAGCGCCTCGCGTTCCGACGGCGCCTGTGTCACGCACGCCCTGCTCGTCGCCTCCGCCGCCGCGACCTCGGCTCCGACGGCTGCGGTCGCCGTGACGACGACCAGGACCACCGCTGCCGTCGACAGCCATCGCCTTCCCCACCCCGCACCGACCACGAAGCCCTCCCCCGATCCCGAACCGCTGTGCGGGCCGTCCCCGCGCAGCGATGCGTTTCAGGCTGGCGGCACGCGGTCCGGGCCGACAAGATCCGGGGGCAGTTGATGACCAGAACTCGCCATTTCGCTTGGCGCTGGCACTGGGACGGCGGAGAATCCGTGCGCGAAATGTGTTACGGAACCGACCTCAATCGAGTCGTATTGACACTTCACGATGCGTGAACGCATGCTAACCAAGCCGGGGCTGCCCGCGGTCGCAGAGCGTCCCTAGTGGACTCCGCATCGACGTCGAACCCACCGGGATGGGGGCGCGCTCCGGCGTGCCCGCTCCTCGCAACCCGTCCGACGCCACCGAGAGCGCGGTGCAGAGCAACGTCGTCGCGGCCGGCTACCGCTGAGCCCACCGTCCAGAGAACGGAGCACACCCATGCCTCAGGTCACCAATCGGCATCGTTGGCGCGCGCTACTCGCGGCCGCCGGGGCCTTCGTTCTGGCCTGCACCAGTGTCACGGGCATCCGGCTTGCCTCAGCGGCGGCGGACGCTGTCCCCCTGGCGGCGACCGCCGGATGTGGCAAGGCCCCGACGCTGAGCAGTGGAACACACACGATCCAGAGCAGCGGCCAGAACCGCAGCTTCGTCCTGCGGGTTCCGGCCAACTACAACAGCAGCAACCCGTACCGGCTGATTTTCGCGTTCCACTGGCGCGGCGGCACGATGAACGACGTCGCCTCGGGCGGAAGCAGCGGAAACGCCTGGGCCTACTACGGGATGCTGGAACAGTCGAACAACAGCGCGATCCTCGTGGCGCCGCAGGGCATCGGCAACGGCTGGGCCAACTCCGGTGGTCAGGACATCACGTTCGTGGACGACATGATGAGGCGGATCGAGGACGCCCTCTGTGTCGACACGGCACAGCGCTTCGCCATGGGGTTCAGCTACGGGGGCGGCATGAGCTACGCGATCGCGTGCGCCCGTGCCAGCGCCTTCCGGGCGGTCGCCGTGTACGCGGGCGCGCAACTCAGCGGATGCGCCGGGGGCACCCAGCCGATCGCGTACTTCGGGATGCACGGCATCTCGGACAACGTCCTCAACATCTCCATGGGACGTACGCTGCGTGACACGTTCGTCCGCAACAACGGCTGTGCCGCCCAGAGCCCCCGCGAGCCGGGTCAAGGCAGCGGGTCGCACATCACCACGCTCTACTCGTGCCGCGCGGGATACCCGGTGCAGTGGGCCGCCTTCGACGGGGGCCACGGGCCAGGTCCGGTGGATGGATGCTCCGGCTGTGAGGACGGCGTCAGGACGTGGACCAAGGGCGAGGTGTGGCGGTTCTTCGCGCAGTTCGGGGGCACCAGTCCTTCGCCGGACCCGACCACTCCGCCGCCTAACCCGAGCGGCAACCGGCTGCGGAACGAGGCCTCCGCGCGCTGCCTGGACGTCAGCCAGGCTTCCTCGGCCAACGGGGCGCAGGTCCAGGTCTGGGACTGCCACAACAACGCCAACCAGCAGTTCATTCAGAACGGGGCCGCCCTGCAGGTGATGGGCAAGTGCCTGGACGTCCCGGTGAACGCGGCCGCCGGCACCCGGCTACAGATCTGGGATTGTCACGGCGGCGCGAACCAACAGTGGGTGTTCAACGGCAACGGCACCATCAGCAGCGCCCAGACCGGGCTGTGTCTGGACGTCAACGGCGGCGCCACCGCCAACGGCTCCGCGGTCATCGTCTGGAACTGCCACGGCGGCAGCAACCAACGCTGGGCGCGAGCGTAGACACGAGGTTGGAGAACAGCCACCTGACCTGACCTCGACACACTACGACCTGAGCGGCCCGCGGTGGAGGAACCGCGCTTCCTCCACCGCGGGTAGCTCAAAGGCGCTTTGCTCGAGCTTGAGCCGACGGGGATCACCGAAGCCGTCGTTGTTTGAGCTCAACGAGGCATCGCGGCTTGCCGGGCCTCGATCGGCTATTCATTCTGGTTCCCAGGCTGCCCGCGTCTGTGGGTCGACAGCGTGCAGACGGACCTCCCCTACAGGTACGACACGCCGGTCTGCCGGCACCGCTGCCAGCCTGAGCTGCTGGAGTGGTTGTAGTACAGGTCGATACACATCTGCCCGACGCCACTGCTTCCGGATGTCTGCCCGCCCCAGAACCATATGTTTAGCGTCGAATAACGGTTCTCCAAGGCTTTCGTGCAGTCCCTCGTTACCTTGGGCGTCTTCCACGTGCTCGAGAAATTGATCGTCACGTAAGCGGTGACCTTGCAGCCCGTTGCCGAGGTCGCGTTCGGGCCGAACTGGATCGTGCCGCTGTGTTGGATCGTGTTCATCGAAGGACCCGGCACCCAGTCAATGAAGTTGCATGCGAATATCGCCTGTGCCGGATCTGCATAGCCGAAGTCCTGACAAGCCGTGTACGCCTCGGGAGGCGAGGCGTTGGCGGTGGTAGAAGTCAGCGATAGAGCGGCAACGGCTACGGCAATGACCGACAGCATGCGCCGAACGAGTCTGGTATACATCGTTCCCCGTCTTCAGCGAGGGCGAATCGAGCGCCCGATGATCTTATACGTGAGCAGTTTGCTGGAGCTGCGATGTGCTGTCAAGAGCATCTGCGGCGACCTATTTGCTATTAGAACTCGAAGATGACTTGAGTATGAATTCAGCGGATATGGAGGATGAATGGAGTGCGATGCTGAGCCGAATCCGCAGAAGTACCGACCCGATACTCTCAGTTCTGAATGCATCGTGCTGGATCTGGGTTTAGGGAAAGTCGCCCTTCTCTTTTGCATCACAGATCGTGTCGCCCAGGAGTGTGACTAACCCGACCCTCTTGCTAGCGAAAAGGAGCATCCCGCCAAGCCCGAACTTCCCCCAGGTCGGCGTGTCGCAGTACATATCGACTTGGAGCTGTGCCGTATGGAACAGCAACGGAGGTCCTGCTTTATTGACGTTGTAGACGAAAACCCCCGCTTTTACGGCGAACTGGACCTGTTTTTCATGCATACATTGGAAAGAGAGGATGCAGATGTCGCGACGGAGGACGGGCTTGGCGACCTGCAACGACAACATCGTGGGGCTGGTTGTCGTCTTCTTCTTCGGCTTCAGAGATCCGGGCTTCGGGACGTACCTGGCCTTGGTGCTGCTTCGGTTGTTGGCCTTGCCCCACTTCTTGTTCTTTGCGGTGCCGCAACCACCTGGGCAGCCCCCAGCGCCGCGGCCGTCCTTCTTCTTGAGCGGGCGCGGATCGTATCCGTAGCAGTCGAACTCGCGACAATCAGCCGGAATGGTGCCGGTCGGATCGCTCTTCGTCACGGGGCTGCCGTTGGCGTAGGTGTAGGCGTTCCATTGTTGCGGATCGTCGAGGTCGTGGATCGGATCGACCGAGACGAAGCGGCCGAGTTCAGGGGCGAACTCGCGGGCGCCGATGTGGGTCAGGCCGGTGGGGTCCTTGTCGCCGCCCACGAAGCCCTTGCCGTTGGGCCACACGGGGCTGGCGCCGCGGAGCTCGCCGTAGGGCATTTGCCGCCGGGTGAGGACCGCCTGGCTGGCAGCGTCGACGCCGGTGTGCTGGGTGCCCTGGTGATCGGTGTAAAGCCACGTCAGGCGAGCGGGATCGCGGGAGGCCACGAGTCGGTCGTTGAAGGAGTAGTAACGGGTCGCGCTCATCGCCCCGTTCTTGGCACGGCGTAGTTCCTGCCCTGGTAGGTAGAGGGTGGTGCCGCTCCCGTCGCGTCTGATGAGCCGCACGCCCTCGGCGTCGTAGACGTGGGACTCGACGGCGGTCCCGCCGGCGCTGACCGCGCTGGCCCGGTTCTCGGCGTCCCACGTGATGCTCTGGGAACCGGTGTTGGGGCAGGCGTTGTTGACGCTGCCGGATGGTCGGCACACCGTGTTGCCGGCGTTGTCGTACGTGTAGTTCATGACGACGTCCGACTGGCCGGGTGCCTTTGTGGTGACTCGGGTCACCGCGTGGGGTCGAACGACGTCCGGCCCGCCGTCGGGTACGGCGTAGGTGCGGGTCGTATCGCCACCGCCGGTGTGGGAGACCTCTTGGACCCGGTTGCCCGTGGTGTCGAACGTCCAATCCAGCCAGTACGGGGCTGGCCCGCCGAGGTTCGCGACGCTCGGCGCCACCCCCTTGCAGGTGACGCCGGCCTTCGGCGTCCAGGCACTCGTGAGCCGCCGCAGGCGATCGTGCCCGAAGCACTGGGTGTCGGCGGCTCCGATCTGCGGGGCGTCGGTGATGGAGGTGATGTTTCCTTGGTCGTCGTAGTCGTAGGAGCGGTCGACGACGGCGCCGGCGGCCGTTTCGGGCTTGACCTTGATCTGGTCGACGCGGCGGGTGCTCTCGTCGTAGGAGGTGGTGTCGTCGACGTAGACACCGCTGGCGGTCTTGCGGATCGTCTTGGTGGGTTCACCGAGGCGCGTGTAGTCCTGCGCGGCGACGTAGGTGGACACCCCCGTGAGACCGGTTTCCAGTTTGGTGGGCAGACCGGTGACGGCGTCGTAGACGGTCGTCACCGTCTCGTTGGTCAGGCCGCCGCCGCCGGGATAGAGGATGCTGGTGGGGCTGCCGTCGTACGATGAGTAGCCGTAGCCGAAGGTCCAGGTGGTGTCGAGGCCGGTGCCCTCGACCGGGGGGATCACGTAGTTGACGTTGGACGGTTGCGATCGGCTCGAGAACCCGCCGACCTGCCATTTGTAGATGCTGGCTGCGCCGGCCTGGTGGTACTCGTACCGGTAGGACTCGGTGAGCAGCCCCTTCGCGCCCAGGGCTGAGGTGGTGTAGAGAACGTCGTACTTCCACTTCGCCCGCAGGCGTCCCGTCGACGAGTCGTCGCGCATCTCGATCTTGCGGCCCAGGGCGTCGTAGACGTACCACAGGGACTCACCGCGGGCGTCGGTGGACTTTCGGATCTCGTCGTAGTCGGTGTACTCGAACGTCGTCTTGCCTTTGTCCGGCTCGGTGACCGCGACGCGTCGGCCCTTGACGTCGAACGAGTAGGTCCATTTGTTGCCGAGGTGGTCGGCGGCCAGGACCACTTCGTCTTTGGCGTCGTACTCGTAGCGGGTCGACTCGTACGCGCCGGTGACGCCGCTCACCGTGGTGTGCTGACGCCGTTCGACGGTACGGCCCGCGATGTCGGTGAGCGTCGTGGTGGGGGTGCCGCCCTCGGGCGGGGTGACAGTGGTGAGATCACCCTCGTAGGTGGTGGTGGTCCGCCAGTCCTCGACGAGGTTGTCCTTACCGTTGCCGGCCAGGAAGCTCTGCGCACGGGGCCGGTTGGCGTTGTCGAAGACCGTCCGGTTCACCCCTGGCACCGACCATTCGGGCTCCCACCACAGCGCTCCGGACGCATTGCCGGGCTCGGCGTGCGCGTTGTAGGTCGTCGCGGCCCGACCGAGCTTGTCGTAGATGGTGTCGGTGACCACCCGGTCGCCGCCGATGCCGGCAGTCTGCGTCTGCCGGGGGCGCAGCAGCGAGTCGGCGATCTCGTACGTGGTGCGGTATCCCCCAGCGGCGTGCAGAATCCTTGATGTGGTGTACGAGTAGGCGTCGCGGTTGGGGGCGAAGGTGTAGGTGTACTCCTCCGACGGGCTCGACTCGTGGCCGGCCTTCGCCCAACCGACGTTCCACACCCGCCATACGCGCCCTAGCGCGTCGTAGGAGACGTCGGTGACGCCACCGTTGGGTTCGGTGGTCTTCGTGACCGAGTCCCAGTACGGGCTCGTGTCCTTGGTGCTGACCCAGTTGTACGGGGCGGGGCTCGTCGTCGTCACGCGCGTGACGGGCCCGCCGACGGCCGGGGTGTAGTCGGTGCGGGTGACGTTGCCCCGCACATCCGTGGCAGTTCGCACACGGCCGAAGGAGTCGAGCGTGGACTGGCTCGTCGTCTGCCACAAGGTCCCGCCACTCTGGCCCCAGTTCGTGAGCTCCTCCACCCGCGTTTCCGATCCGTAGGTGGGCTCCGTGTCGACGCTGGTGGCGCCGTCGAAGTAGCTACGCGTGTCGGCGAGGACGTGGGTGGAGCTGGTGGGCGCGGTGCCGCAGGGCAACGCGGTCGTCGTGGTCTGTTTCAGAGTCTCCAGCAGGTTCTTCGCGAGGTTTCGATTGTAAATTTGCACCGTGCACTTCTCGTCGCCGATCTTGTTGACGTCACCGTCGTCCTGCGTGCGTTCGAGGGTCCCGTACGCATCGGAGAACCACGCCTGCGTTCGCTTGGTGCGCCAGCCCCGCGCGCCGTCGACGCCCAGCGCGGTCGCTTCATATGTTGTCTTGATGTCGGTGAAGCGGGCGCTGACGGTGTCGTCGTTGATGGTCCGCGACGCCGTCGCGCCGGACATCCACGGCACGTTGACCGATTTGGACACCGGCTTGGTGTCGACGCCGTTGTAGACCGTCTGCTCGCGGATCATCCCCGCGAACTGGTCCTCGTCGTACACGGTCTCCGACCCCGTCGACGCGGGCACCGTCACGTTCCGCGTGCCGCCTGAAGCCGCAGCCCGATCGCCGTGCATGCCGCGCAGGTAGCGTGTCCGCGTCAGCGTCTGCGCGCCGGGCACGTCTCCCACCCGGACGTCGACCGTGTCGTATCCGCGGAACTGGTTCCACGTCTTGCGGTTCGGTTTGGTCAACCCGTCGTCGTCCGCGTAGTGCCACGCTGCTGGCCCGTACGTGTAGTAGGTGAACTTCGGCGGAGCCGGATGGCCGGACAGGTCCGACGGCAGGTCCGATTCGGAGACTGACGCGACCCTGTGCTTGTGCCACCACTCCTGGACGAGTCTCTTCCCTTCCGGGTCGTCCGGATCGGTGACCAGCACCGGGTAGCAGCGTCTGGTGTTGGTGTTCGCCGCACCGGGCAGGTTCGAGGCGGTGCAGTCATTCAGGTCGTACTCGACGTCGATCTTCGCGCCGGTCTCCGCGATGATGTAGTCGATGCGTTGCCAGTTGTTGCTGGTGTTGTTCATAGTCAGCACCCGGTTGGGCATCGACACGGGCGTGAACGTGACCGGGGGCATGGTGACCACCGTTCCGACCAGACCGGCGTGCACTATCTTGTCGAGCCACAGGCCGGCGTGGTTGGACCCGTCTCCGGGCGGTGGGAACGAGTGCGTCAGCGTCCAGGAGGCCACGTTCTGCCAGTCCGCGGTGGACTTGGAGGTGTCCCACACCCGTGTGGTGACCTTCGCGAGGCGTTTGGTGGACCAGAAGGTCGGTGAATACTTGGTCGGGCAGGTGCTGCCCGTGCACTCCTGGTCCCACGGGGTGTCGGGCCAGTTCGTCGAGTTGTGCGTGGAGCAGGAGGAGGTCACACACCTGTTTCCCGGCTCGAAGAGCACTTGGGCGACCGCCTTGACCGAGCGGTCGGCCGAGCCACGATCCCAGGTGCCGTAGTCGATGCGGCTGAGCATGCCTTCCCGGGTGTAGGACACGGCGTCGCTGTCGGTCAGGTTGCGGGCGTATTTGTTGGTCTCCTTGGCATACCAGTAGGAGGTCGTGTTGCCGCGTACGTCGACCACGTAGTCGAGATTCCACCGCCATGCCTGCAAGCAGAACGAGGTGACGAAGGTCGCGGCGCGGCACGGGTCGGCGGGCTTCTCGCCGGCTGCCGGGTGGTTCCCGGCGACCGGCACGGTCCACGTCGAGTCCGTCACCGAGGACTGCCCGGGCAGGCTGTGCAGGCCGAAGAAGTATTGCGTGCCGTCGGCGCTGGTGACCTTCCAGTATTCACCGTTGTTGTCGCCGTTACCGTTCGCGCCGGTGAGCTTCTCGATCCGGGCGCCGTCTTCCTGGCGGCTGTGCCAGCCCTTGCCTTCCTGGTAGACCAGCTCGCCGCCTTGGCCGTTGAGGCTCATGACGGCGTTGTCCGACCGCCAGCACAGGTCGCCGGTCTTCGTGGTGTTGTTGGCGCCGTTTCCCATGTCGTCGAGGCACGGAACGTAGCGGCGTTCGATGTAACCTGGCCAGTATTCGAACCCCTCACCGATCCATGACGGCTGGTTGTTCGTCACTGACGAGCGTCCATCCACATTGGCTGACGAGTAGGCCAGGGCCAGGTTGGGCACCGCACCGGCGATCGCCGGTGGCACGTCCATCGGATAGTTCCACGAGAACGCGCCGCTGTTGCCGCCCGCGGACCAGGTCGCCGATGGGGACAGGGACGTGGCGGTGAAGTCGCCGTTCGGTCCGGACGGGCCTGCGGCCAGGGCGACCAGCGAGTTGGCAACGCTCACCGGGGTCTCCGCGCTCACCGTCGCGGACTTCGCGTCGTTGGTGGACGGCAAGGCCTTGGCGGCGCAGGCCTTGGCGGACGGCGTCGTCACGGCACAGTCGGGGAGTTGCCACAGCCGCAACCGTGAGGCCCAGTCACCTCCGTGGGCGTGCCGGAAGCCGCTGTAGTTCACGGACAACCGGACGGAGCCCTCCTTGGCCGCGCCGGGGGCGCCGGCCAGGCGCATCAACAGGCCGTCTCGCCATCCGGCGGGGGCGTTTGCCCGGTCGAGCACCTGCACGGTTACCGCAGAGAGCCGCTCCCCCGTCGTACCGGCTGCCCGGTCGACGAGGATGGGCAGGTTTCCCGCGCGTACCGCAGTGTCGCCGGCGCGTCGATCTGCCGCTGTCGGCAGGGTCACTCGGGCGGTGCCGGGCGTCGGCCAGACCGGCTCGGGGGCCGGCACGTGCCGCTGCGGCGAATAGGGCCACGCCTTGGTCCGCGCCGGTCCTCCGTCGGTGTCCAGCTTCTCACGCTGCGATTGCAGTCGGGCCGGTGCCGGCAGGGGGTCGGCCGCCGCCGGCACGACCAGCGCTCCGCCGAGGAGCGTACCGATGATGCCGCTGGCAACCAGCTTACGTAGCAGTCGTGGGCGGGTAACTCGCCGCTGGGCTCGCGCGGACTCTACCGCCGGTTTCTCTTCCTCGAACACCAATTCCTCCACCACGTGTCATGTCCTGCTGAGCAACCGGAAGGGGGTAGCGCCTCTAGAACTGGGGATCTTTGGCGGCCTCGTTGCCGTGGAGGACCTTGACTTGGGCGTCGGACATGGCACCCTGGCGGACCGATACGTCGTCGACGGCGCCGATCCAGGGGTCCCTGAGCTGGTCGTGCCACAGCGTGCGGCCGACAAGCAGCGGTCCCGACGAGGCCATCGGGACGAACCCGAGGGCCTGCGTGCCCACGCGTGCGCCATTGACGTAGAGGCGCAGCTGGTTACGCTGCGAGTCGTAGACACAGGTCAGGTGGGTCCAGACATCGGGCTCTGGGGGTAAGACCGAGCTGACGCTCGCGGTGGTGGAGCCGTTGACATCCTCGTCGGTGACGGCACACACCCACTTGCCGGAGGCGGTGGCCTTGATCCAGGCTCCGCTCTCGTGCACGCCGCGCTGTGACAGCACGGTGTTCTCGCCTTCGAACCGTTCGGGTGCGACCCAGGCGGACATGGTGAAGGACTGGTCGGTCCGCAGCACCTGCCTGTCCTGCCAGATGGTGGTCTGGTTGCCGTCCTCGTCCGGCGTGGTCAGTCCGGTCTTGGCGGCCGAGCGCCCCCATTCCTGGGTTGCCTGCCACGGTTCCGGGTTCTCCTCAGGGAAGAAGAGGCCGTCCAGATGCAGCCCCTTGTCTCGGTTGCCGGCCCCGATCTCGGCGCCGCGGGTCAGTGCCAGCCAGCGACCGAACGCCGTCCCGTCGCCGACGTCGCAGGTGTTGGCCAGGTCCTGGAGGTAGCAGGGTCGGGCGAGCTCGAATTCCCACCGTCCAACTTGGATCGGCGCCAGGAAGCCTGGCTCGTCGACGCCGCCGGAGCCGGGCTCCGACGCGAGCTGACCGGTGAAGTCCTGGCCCACGAGTGCCCGGTCGAAGACCTGGACGTCGGCGATCTCGCCCTTGAAGTAGGAGTCGTTGATGCCGTAAAAGCGGCTGCGGCCGACCGCGACGACACCGTTGGCTATGTAACCGCCGCCACGGCTGGCGAGCCACGCGCTGGATGGAGTTACCGAGGAGACCAGCGCGCCGTTGACGTAGAGCTTGATCTTCTGGTCGAGCTCGTCCCAGACACCCGCGAGATGGGTCCACTGGCGCAGAGCTGTGGGACCGGTCGACGCGGCCTCGACGAAGGTTCCGCCGTCCTTGTCCGCGACCCGCATTCGGTAGCGGTCCGACCAGCAGTCGTACTGGAGCATGAAGGCGCTGGCGGCGTTCCCGTCGGCGGAGACTGCGGAGAGGTTGATGCAGCCGGCGTACGGGTCCACGCGCACCCACGCGGCCACGCTGAAGGAGGCCGAGGTGTTCACTGCCGGACCTGACGTGGTCGCCTGCGAGGATGTGCCGTTGAATCTGGCCGTCTGCCCGCCGACGAGGCGGATTCCGTCCGCCCAGGTCACGTTGCTCGCGGCAAGGGGAGTGTTGTAGCTCAGCGATGGTTGCCTGTCTTCCAACGCCTGAGTCTGGGTCTGCCCCGGGTATGTCTCCAGGCCCCAGTGGGCGACCGGTGGGGATGCGCGAGCGACCGTGATCTCTCTGGTACCGAGGTTGCCGAGGTTGCCCGTCGCGTCGACGGAGCGGACCCACAGGACGTTCTGCCCGTACCTCGGCACCGTCAATGTGACCGCGGCGGTCTTGGTGGTGGTGCCGGTCGCGGTGACCTCCGTGGTGGGAGGGCTGGACCACCCGTAACGGAACTTGACCACGTCGGGGGTCGTCGTTGTGAAAGTGAAGGTAATCGGTGCGCCGGGTCCGGGTATCGCGCCGGGGGCGATCGTCGGGGCGGGCGGCACCGTGGTGTCGACGGCGAACTGACACCAGAGCGACCAACCGCTCCATTGCGAGTACGGCGCCGGGTCCACGGCGGTCACCCGGTAGGCGTAGGTCTTGTTCTTGACCACCGTCACCGCCGTGGTCGTCGCCCGCGCGTTCGCGGTGGCCGGCGCGTTGGCGGGTCCAGGCAGGCGCGCTGGATAGGTGTCCGTGACGGTGCCGATGCCGCCGGCCGGAACTTCGATCCACTCGTATGTGCCGGTCAGGGTCTGCCCGGAATCGGCGTCGGGATAGACCGCGGAGAACGTCGGGGTCAGCGTGCCGGTGGTCAGCACGCCCGAGGTCGGGCAATTCACTTGGGCGACTTGCAGGCCGGTGGGCTTGGCTGGTTTCGAGTCGTAGTCGACGACGAGCTTCGCGTCGGCTGGGAAGAACTTCTTCCACCGGTCCTGGGCGGTCTCCCACTCCCCGTTCTCGTTGCAGGCGCAGAACCCGACGGTGATGGTTGGCCAGCTTCCGTTCGCGGCCGTCTGCACCTGGCCGGTCACCGTGGAGCCGCTGAAATTCATGATCATGTCGGGCTGCGGGGAGTCCGAGCAGCCCGAGCCTTCGTTGGCGTGTCCCTCGGCGGAGTCGAGCCAAGACTTGAGCCTCATTGACGACCAGGACGCCTTCATGGTGGCGTTGATGACCGGTGTCAGGAACATGTGCGCCCAGGTGTTGCCACAGGACCACGAGTGGTCGAGCTTCATCTGCACGTACGCCGACTCGATGTGCTTGCCGCTTAGCGACACCGAGCCGTTCGACGTCGGAAATTCGAAGAACGAGCGGAACCGCACGCCGGCGCAGGGGCCGTCGGGGCTCAGGCCGACCCGGGCCACCGAGTAGTCAGTGTTGGTGCAGTTGTTGTTGGTCGCGTACGCCCATTTCGTCTTTGACACCGACCAGGCGGGGTCGACGAAGACCGGGTAGGTGACGCCTGCGCCCTGTAGCAGCGAGGCGTCCGGGATGATTTCCAGCGCGCCCCCGGCGGCGACGCGGGTCGCCACCGCCGAGGTACGCGCACCGTCACCCGCGGCGAACGCCGTCGAGTCGGCCACGCCGTCGGTGCGGCCGGCTGCCAGGTCGCCGCCGGTTGGCCGCGACGAGTCCCACATCACCGCCGGCTCCGCCTCGGCCACCACCAGGGCGCCCGCCACGGCCATCAGCGATCCGTCCGCCACCTGCTGGACCTTCGCATCGCCGCCGACGGCGAGCGACAACGTCCGTACGCGAGGATCGGCGGCCGCCGTCGCCGTCTTGACCACCAGGACGTGGGTGAACCCGGTGTGCGTCGCGCGGACCACCAGGTCGACGTCTGGCAGGACGCTCCGGTAGGTCGCGGAGTCTCCCGAGACGGTCGGGGCTGGGAGTTGGCCCGGCCAGGTCAGGCGCAGTGTCTTGCCGCCCCTAGTCAACGACACCAGCGGTGTGTCACCGCCCGCGGAGAACGCGACGTCGGCCACCGAGGCCGTCGGGCGCAGCAGCCGGTCGGCGCCTGCGCGCAGGTTCAGATCGACCGAAGCCCAGGATCCGTCGGAGCGCCGGGTGCGTTGCGGCACGACCGCCGACTCGAAGGTCAGCCGACCGTCCGGCTGTGCGACCACCTGTGCGTACTCGGACTGCGATCCGCCAACCACCACCGACCGAGCGCAGGCGGCGGCGGTCGCCAAGGCGTCCTTCTCCGACTTCGCCACATCCGTACACGCCAGGGCCGCCGCGGCCAACGGGGACGAGATGACCGCCGGCACGAAGACGACGCCGGCCGCTATCGCCACCGCCACCGCCACCGATGCCCGCGACCACCGCTTGAAGAAACTGTCCACCACGCCGTCCTCCCGCACTCCGAGCAGTGCCATGCGGGCAGGCTGCTACCGGCCCGTAGCCCTCGGCAAGATCCAGATGAGAGGTTGGCGACAACTCGCCACGTGCCCGTGGCGCTGGCCGTGGTTCCGGGAACCCCAGGTCGCCTGGCGGCTACGGCCCCAGGGACTCGACGACCGGCCGATGACCGTCGGTCAAGCACCGCCAGGTCGCGACCCGCTCAGCCGACCGCCACGCGGCCCAGCCGTCGGAACGTTTCCCGTGGCGGCACGCCCGCGGTGCCACGGCCAGCGGCTCGTCCAACGCCGCGACCTTCTCCAGCCACTCCCACGTCGGCCACCACTGAGGGCAGCAGACATAGCCGCCCGTCCTTATCGTGGCGGGATGACGTGAACGCTGCACGAGCACGAGGACGACATCGTCGCCGCTTACAACGCCGGGCAGCCCGTGGAGAAGATCGCCGCGAGGTTCGAGCTCGGCGCGGCGCGGGTGGAACTCATCGTCGACCGGTGGCTGCCGCCCACGGCACTCCAAGTCCCCGGCACGGGAGTCCTGGTCGCCACCGGCATCAGGTTCCTCGCGGCATTCCTCATCGTGCTCGGGATCGTCGCCGCCATGGTGTCCCTCCCGATCCTGACGTCGCTGGCACCGCCGCGCGGTCGGTGGTAACGGATCACCACGCGGCCCGCAGCTAGAGCGGGCCAGACCCGCGACCTCGCGTACGAGCCGGGACTTCCCTACCCCTGCCTCTCCAATGACAAGGAACGTGCTGCCGCGGCCGGCGTCGCCCGCTCGGTCCAGCGTGCGGAGGAGTTGGAACTCCTCTTCGCGCCCCACTAGCAGCAGACAGAGCATCTGCCGCATTCCGCGATTACCCGGCCGCCTCGCTGCCCAGCCATCCATCGCACCCGATTGTTATCTGGTCCTGTACCACTCGAAGAGGATGAAGCTGGTGGCGTTGCGGATCGACACCTCCAGCCGCTGACTCGAAGGCGGGGTGAGGCCGAGAGTGAACTGCGCGGTCGCCACGGTCTGCACTGGCGCGGTTGCGCTCACGCGGTATCACGCGGCTTCCCGCCCCCTCATACGAGGGACAGTGCCGCCCCAGGCGTCGGTTGGCCTCCGACCCGCGAGGCAACACGCTTACGCGAATGGGCTCCCCGTTGCACTCGACGACGGTCAGGTCCTGGGCCGACCAGCTCACGTTGCTCCGACTCGTCGCTACGCGTGCGGCTGCCGGCGCGACGGTGCGCCAATCATCAACCGCTGTCCTCACCATCTGGGCTCGCCGCTGCGTGGCAGCCGGCGACCTGAGGCTGCCGCGCCCTTTCGTCCGTTGGGCGCCGCATGTACGCCCGGGTAGCCGCGATGAGGACCACGGCACCTACGAAGAAGTAGGCGTTGATCGCGATGCCGGCCCAGAACTCGCCGACAGAAATGTCCTGACTGCCCATGAACCCGCCGCGGCGCACGCCAGTGAGCATCACCGCGTTCTCGACCAAGCCGGGTACGCCGCGCACCACCAATAGGACAGTACCGATCCAGAGCGACGTCGAGATGACCCACCGGGGGACAGCCGCTCCCCACGGCCGCACGCTAGCCAGTGAAACGAGCGCACCGGCCGCCGCAACAGCGATGAGCACAACGTTGAAGGCGACGTACGCCGAGTAGCTCCACGGTCCACCGCCGGTCGGGTCCTCGCCGGGGTACACGACCGCCGCGACGTGCGAGAAGACGAAGGTCCCCAACCACGTCACCGCGGCGTACCCGGCTCGGCCGGACTTCCTCATTCCATCCATGACCTGCAGCCAACCGTGTCGGCGGCCGGTCGGCCTCCCTCCCACGCGCCAGCACACTCCCCCGCGTGGGGGACCGGATTCACCCCTGGCCGGGAGGGCTTGGCACGCACGTGCGCCAGATGCTGGTGCACGTCGGAACGAAGGGACGCATCATGACCACCGCAGGACTCGAGCTGTCACCGTCACTGCTCGGTGACGGACGCCGGCCGGGAGAGCCGGCACCACCGGCCGGCCCACCGCCGGCGGCAACGAACCGCTGTGTTGACCTCAGCGGCGGAGACACCCGCTGCCCGGGTGGCTGACGCCGCCAACTCGATGTCGGTCATGGCCTTCGCCGGCTCTGCTCTATTTGAGGTACGACGCGAGCACAGACATGACCTCGCCGCTGCGATCGACTCCGACATCGTGCCCCGATGAGTCATGCCGAGTGGGCCCACTGTTCGGTCAGTCGGAGAACGCTCGCAGGTGCAGTGGAGAGGCCACTGCGTCGGCGAACCATGGGTAGAAGTCGTTGCTCGGGTCGATGTCCGCCCGCACGACGTCGCACCAGTCTGGCTGGTCGAGGACCGACAGATAGCGCCGCACGATGTGGTCGCGCTCTTCGGCGGTGCATCCGCTTCGATGAGGGGCCTTGTCGGCAAGGTGGTGGGCGATGAAGGCAGCGGTGGTGTATCTGGCCGCGGTCGGCGCCTGTGCGGCGAGGTGAGTCGCGTGCGCGGTCAGGACGATGGGGGCCGGCGGGTAGTGCTCGAGGGTCATACCCACGCCGCCGCAGTCCCCCATGATTTTCAGCAGCCGGCCGGCGTGATCCCACAGGTCGTCGTCGGCCTCACTGCTCAGCACCGCCTCGTGCAGGTGGGCCGCGGTCGCCAGCTGTCCGGCGAAGTAGCCGTTGAGGAAGTCGCCGTCGCACGCGTGGCGGAGCAACCATTCGCGGGCTGGGCCGTCGACGCCGCGTTGGCACAGTTGCTCGACGACGTACACCCGGCCCCAGCCCGCCACTCGTTGTGCCAGCCACAGCAGGGCTTCGGTGCCTGATACGCGACGCGAGAGGGCTTCGGTCGCTAACGGCCCGAACTGTTTCGACAGCAGGCCGATGGTCTGGATCAGCGGGATGTCTTCGTCGGTCCAGTCTGTGGCGAGCAGCGCCAGCCCGACGGTTGCCGAACACCGGTCGGTGGCGTGGCGCACGAGCCACCGGCCGGTCCGGCGTACCCGCTGGCGGTCCGCCCGCAACGCCGCCGCCGCGATGTGATCGTTGCGGTGGATCGGCACGTAGAGGTCGTGGAACGCGTCGGCGAGCTCGCTCGGCGGGGCATCGGTTCTGGCGAAGTGCTCGTCGAGGACGGCGGTGACGTCCGCGCCGTCGAGCCGGCGGTCACTGTGGCCCTTTAATCGCCGACCACTGTGGAGCGCGTCGTCCGGGTACGGCTCCCCGTCACGGGTAAGGACACCGTCCGGGTTGTCGCGGTGCAGCCGCAGGGCGTGGTCGAACAGAGTGGTCCGAGGTTCGAGCCCTTCAGGCTCGGTGGTCGCGCTCACCGGCGAACGGTGGTCTCAATTCTTTCGTTCATGGTTCAAGATAGTAACGCCATCGTGCGGGTCCGCTCAGATTGCGCCGGTCAGCTGCAGTGACTTCATCACAACCAGACCGAGCAGCAGTACGGTCATGGCGGTGTTCGTGGCCACATGCGTGGCCACCCGCCGCTGCTGCGGTGCGTAGGCCAGACCCGCGGCGACCGCACCGCCGACCAGTAGCCCTCCGAGGTGGCCCTCCCATGACGTGAAGCCGGCGGAGAGCATCGTCTACCCGCCGGTCCTCGATCGGTTCGACAGCCTCGGCATCGGAGCCCGATACGCCTGAAGGCTCGCGCAAGGAGCCGGTCATGGACCGACAACCAACACATCTGCTTTCATCTATGTGACGTGTGTCGTGTCCCCGCCGGAACACCCCTGTCCGGCCACGGCCACAGGTCAGGAGACACGATGGTCCGCACCCTCAGGGCCGCGATCGCCATGGCAGCCACCACCGTGGCCACCCTCACGATCACCCTCACCGCGAGCCCCGCCGCCGCCACCCCACCGAGCATCCCCTCGTACAGCACCGCGTTGAGCCGGCTCAACGCGCTGACCGTCGCCGCCGAGTCCCACCACTCCACGTACAACCGTGACCTGTTCCCGCACTGGATCACCATCACCGGCGCCTGCAACACCCGAGAGCAGGTCCTCAAACGTGATGGCACCGGCGTCGTGGTCAACAGCAGCTGCGCCGCCACCTCCGGCAACTGGTACAGCCCCTACGACGGGGCCACCTGGACCGCGGCGTCCGACGTCGACATCGACCACATGGTCCCCCTCGCCGAGGCCTGGTCATCCGGCGCCTGGTCCTGGACCACCGCACGCCGCCAGACCTACGCCAACGACCTCGGCGGCCCCGAGCTCTGGGCGGTCACCGACAACGTCAACCAGTCCAAGAGCGACCAGGACCCCTCGACCTGGCAACCGTCACTGTCCTCGTTCCGCTGCACCTACGCCCGCGCCTGGATCCAGGTCAAGTGGTACTACAGCCTGACCGTCGACAGCGCCGAAAAGACAGCTCTCAACGGCATGCTCTCCACCTGCTGACCGACACCCCTCCTTGCCCGCCCGTTTCCGGGCGGCCCACACATCCGGCCTCCGCGACGCAGCCCGTTGCCCGCGGCGGATGCGCAGGTCTGCCTGTTGGAGTTCGTGGGCAGTTGCATGGGACCACGGGCCGCTGTGTGAGCAGGAGACCCCGTGCGGTCCCGTTCCAGACGTGGGGACGGGACCGCACCGTGTCAGCTCAGGGATTCGAGCGTAGGACGCCCAGCCGCTGGGCAGCCCGGCGGCGACGCTCGCCGCCCCCTGTACGAGGCGTCAGCCGGTCCTCGTCGGGCGCGCTAGTTCGCAGGCGTGAAGTACTCGCCGAGCTGGGTCGCACCGTTGACCATCTTCCAGGCGTAGCCGTTGACGTCGTTCTGCATAGTCGTGCCCGGGTCCCAGGCGACGTACACATTGATGGTGTTCGTGCCCGCGGGGGCCGTGACGTCGAGGCTTGTCGTGACCGGGGGTACACCGCAGGCGACCTGGCGGGACGCGTCCACGCCGTCGGGCAGTTTGTAGAACCCAGGTGAGACGTCGAGTCGGATGGTGCCGGTGCCGGTGCCCCGGCAGGTGACCTCGTAACGGTAGGTGCCGGCACGCTCGACGACATTCGCCGAGTCGACGGGTGAGTGCGCCGAGGCGGCCGAACCGACGAGCCAAGCTTTGCGAGGCAGGAGATCTTTCGTGAACGGGGGGTCGTTCGGATCTGGCGTCGTGGGGGTCGCCGGTGCGGTGGCGCCCGATGTCGCCGCGTTCGGTGGTGCCACCGGAGTTCGCGCCAGCGGATTGGCGATGACGACAGCGCCGACGGTGAGACCGACGATCGAGACCGCTGCGCCGAGCGTGGTCGCTCGACGACGGTGCCGTAGTGAGCGCCGGGCCGCGGCCGAGCCACGGGGGTGGAGCTCATCCAGCATGGATAGCCGCAGTTCGTCGAATGCGGCGTGGACCTGCTCCTCTGTGAGGTCTTGGTCGCGAGACATCTCAGGCATGGTGTACCTCCGAGTCGAGGCGGTCGGCCAGCGCCATCCGACCGCGATGGAGCCATGAGCGGACTGTGCCTTCCGGGACGTCCTCCCGCAGCGCGATCTCAGCCACGGGAAGATCAACGAGATAGCGCAGGACCATCGCGCGGCGGACCCTGTGTGGCAGGGTCGCGAGCGCCGCAACGATGGCCAGGCGTTGAGAATCCGGCGGATCCACCACCGGCTCGGCCCGTTGCGAACGCAGGTAGGCACGTGCGGTCCGCAACCGGCGCCAGCGGCTCGCGGCGAGGTTGAACGCGACACGACGTACCCACGCGGCTGGATCGTCGTAGGAGTCGACGCGCCGCCAGCGGGCCAGAGCCCGGACGAACGCCTCCTGGACAAAGTCTTCCGCTTCCTCGCGGTCACCGTAGGCGGCGAAAACCTGCACCACGATCTCGGCGTAGTGCGCTGCGTAGAAGTCGTCGAAGTCATGCATCGGCCACTACACGCCTGGACTCTCCGAAACGTTGCGCATAAACCAAACGAAGCCCGTGCACCGAAGACCACAGCCTGATCTGGATCCTCGGCCTCGCGAACTCGCCGGCGGCCGTCCGCGACCGCGACATCGTCCTGCGCGGACGATCAGGCGGTCCTGTACCAGCTGTCGAGGCTAGCCGCGTAGCGTTCGGCGTCGTAGTCCTCCTCCAGCCACACGACGTAGTCCAGGATCCGCCGAGCTTCATCCGTGCCCAACGCGGCCAGGAATTCCTTCGTCCGGGCCACCCCGGCGCCCAACAGCATCTGCCCATCGATGGCGCCGGTCGCGTCCATGCTGGTCGCGCGGGCACGATCGATCAAGAGCACGTCCTCGACGACGCCCGCGTGCCAGAGCTGGGCGGCGCAGATCCGCATCAGGTCCGTATTGCCGTAAACAGTTCCCGTTCCGGCGTAGGCGCTTGCCTCGTGCCGGGCTTCTCGAGTGAGGATCTCGCGAACTCTGGGAAGCAGGTCGGCAGCGACGCGCAAGCCGTGGGCGGCAAGGTACTCGTCGGCGTCTCGCTCGAACCTGTCAAACATCTGCGACTCCACGTGCCCTTTGTAGCAGCGCGTAGTGCACGCCAGGCCAAATGCCCGCACCGGGACGAACGGCGGCGGAGCTGGTCGCCGGTGCTCCGCCGGCGCCGACGACGGGCACCAGTCCGTGCGCTAGATGACGGGAAGTTCGCCGCCGTCGACGACCAGGGTCGTTCCGGTTACCCATTGGGCCCGGTCCGAGACGAGGTAGGAGACGGCCTCGGCGATGTCGCGTGGGTCTCCGGGCCGGCCCAGTGGGATGCCCGCCGTGACGTCGGCGAGCGAGGCGCCCATCGCGTCGGCGCCCGGGGTAAGCACGTTGCCAGGAATGGTCGTGGCGACGCGGATCCCGGCCGGCGCGAGCTCAGCGGCGAGCGCCTTGCCGTAGGTGTTGAGCGCGGCCTTGGCGGCGCCGTTGAGCGCGGCCGCGGCGAACGCCTGCACGCCCGTGTGCGTGCTGATGTCGCCCTGGATGAACGTGGCAGCCTTCGGCGTCTCGTCGGTGGCGTTGCGGGCCGTGACGCTTCCACCCGGCGTCCTGCGCGACCTCGCTGCCGCCAGCGACCACCTGGCCCGGATCGCCGATCTCGCCTGCGATCCGGGCCAGGGGTCGCATCACTTACGTGCGGGACACGAGCCTGAACTGCTGGTTCGATTGTCCGTTGCAGTTGTACAGCTGGATCTGTGCTCCGTTGGCCGTGCTCCAGACGTCAAGGCATCGCCCGGACTGGACGCCGGAGATGGAGCCGTTGGAGTTGAGGTTCCATTGCTGGTTGGTCCCGCTGTGGCAGCTGTAGATCTGGATCCCCGCACCATTGCCGGAGCCGGCGGCATCCAGACACATGCTGCCGTACACCTGAAGCTGTTTGTTCGAGGTGTACGTCCACGTCTGGTTGGACTGCCTGTTGCAGTCGTAGAGCTGCACCCGGGTGCCGTTGCTCTGGGAGGCATTGGGCACGTCGACGCACCGACCCGACTGAGAGCCGACGATCTCGGAGCCCGATCCTGGGTTGGAGGTGGGTGACGAGGTCGGGTTGGCGGTGGGGCTGCTTGTGGGGCTGCTTGTGGGCGAGGGGCCGGCGCTGTTCAACGCGTCCAGAGTGGACGTGTACGCGGCCTTCTTGTTGCCGTTGCAGTCGAAGAGCAGCGGAGTGCCGCTGGAGCGCCACGAGTCGCAGTCCCGCACACCCCACACCGTGATGCCGTTGCAGCGGGAAACGGCAAGGCAGTCGTTGACCACGTTGCGGTACGTGTTGGCCTGCGTGCTGCCGGATCCCTCGATGTCGAGCTCGGTGATCTGCACGTCCACGCCGAGGGCGGCGAAGCTGGACAGCGTCGTGCGGTAGTTGCTGTTGTAGGGCGAGTTGGCGTTGAAGTGCGACTGGAACCCGACGCAGTCGATCGGCACACCACGCGACTTGAAGTCGCGCACCATGTTGTAGACGGCCTGGGTCTTGGCCCAGGTCCAGTTGTCGGTGTTGTAGTCGTTGTAGCAGAGCTTGGCGTTCGGGTCCGCCGAGTCCGCGGCGCGGAACGCGGCCTCGATCCAGTCATTGCCGGTGCGCTGCAGGTTGGAGTTGCGGCGGGCGCCGCTGTTGCCGTCGTCGAACGCCTCGTTGACCACGTCCCACGCGAGGATCTTGCCGCGGTAGTACGTGGCGACGCGGGTTACGTGGTTGAGCATCGCGGAGCGCAGTGAGCTGCCCTCCATGCCCTGCATCCACCCCGGCTGCTGCGAGTGCCAGGCCAGCGTGTGGCCGCGGACCTTCCAACCCCGGTTGAGGGCGTGGTTGACGATCCGGTCGGCGTTGCCGAACGTGAAGTTGTTCTGCTGTGGCTCGGTGGCGTCGATCTTCATCTCGTTCTCGGCCGTAACGACGTTGAACTCGCGGTTCAGGATCGTCGTGTACGCACCGTCGCTGAGCCGACCGCCGGCGACGGCGGCACCGAAGTACCGGCCGGACTGAGCTGCGGCCGCGCCGAGGGTGGGCTCGGCAGCTTGGGCCAGATTAGGCATCAGCGAGACGAGCAGGGCCGCAACTATCGCAGCACTTCCGGACAAGGTGAGGGCCCGGAGTCGACCTCGGGCGAGTCTGGGGCGAGTTCGGGAGATCATGGTGATCCTCCAACATGGATACGAAGTCGACGTGGCGGTTTTAGGCAGGACACATCGCCTGGACGTGCGTTGCTACGTGGTTGTGCGCGCCGACGGCGGGCACCGGGGCGACCGGTGTGCGTCGACTCTGCTACCTACTCAACGGCGTTACATGTGATCGTTAACATCCATGGACGTCATTAGGTTTCCAGAAAGTTGCGGCCATTTCAAGCAGTGATTTCGGAATATCGCCGATAGTTTCGGAGACCGCGCTGCCCTGGAGAAGATCGCGGTGGTGTCGTTGCCCGATATCCTGTTGCGGTGAGGCTGGGATTGGTGTTCTTCGGTGTTGACGGGACGTTGGTCCCACACACCAGCAGCGGACAGCACCTGGCGGAGCTGCTGGGCCACGCCAAAGTCGTGCAGGAGGCGGAGGCCGGCCACGCCGCAGGAATCCTGACAACGAGCAGGTCTGCGTGCTCGACGCCCGCGGCTGGGCGTCGCGAAGTCCTGCGGAGGTGCGTGGGTTCCTGGAGACGCTGCCGCTGGTAGAGGGCATCGCTGAGACCGTCGACTGGTGCCGTCGGCGCCGGCTGGTGCCCATCCTGGCCGCGACGTGCTACCGCTTCTCGATCGTTGGCTGGAGAACATGCCGTAGTCAGCGCCCGCTAGCGGCACACGTGAATCTTGGACAGTTACCGCTCGCACTGCGGTAACTGTCCAAAATCTCGACACGAATCAGGCCGTGCAGGCGACGCCGTTGAGGGTGAAGCTGGTCGGCTTCGGGTTGCTTCCGGTGTGGGCGCCGTTGAAGCCGATGCCGGTCGACGCCCCCGGTGCCAGCGCACCGTTGTAGGACAGGCTCGTGGCGGTGACCGCCGCGCCGGTCTGGGTGAACGTGGCCGACCAGCCCTGGCTGACCTTCTGCCCGGAGTGCGGGAAGGTGAAGCCGAGGCTCCAGCCGTTGATCGCGGTCGTCCCGGTGTTGGTGATCGTGATGTTCGCGGTGAACCCGCTGCCCCAGTCGTTTGTCGCGTACGCCACCCTGCAGGCACCGGCGGCGGGCGGCGCCGACGTGGTCACGGTGACCGACGCGGACGCCGGGGAGATGTTGCCGGCCGCGTCGACGGCCACCACGTAGAAGGTGTACGCGGCGGCCGCGGTCAGCCCGGTCACCGCGAGCGTGGTGCCGGTGGGCGAGCCGACGAGCAGGTCCGTCGCGCCGTTCTCCCGGTAGACCCGGTAGCCGGTGACGCCAACGTTGTCGGTCGACGCCGCCCAGCTCAGGGTCACCCCGCCCGTGGTGATAGTGGACGCGGTCGGCTGGCCGGGCGCCGTCGGCGCGACGGCGTCCGGCGCGGGCGGGTCGGTGGTGGTGACGGAGAGCGGTGCGGACGCGGCGGAGCGGTTGCCCGCGGCGTCCTTGGCCACCACGTAGAACGCGTAGGAGGTGGAGGCGGTCAGCCCGGTCACCGCGAACGTGGCGGCGGTGGGCGAGCCGACGAGGACGTCGGTGGCGCCGGCCTCGCGGTAGACGTCGTACCCGGTGACGCCCACGCTGTCGGTCGACGCCGCCCAGCTCAGGGTCACGCCGCTCGGGGTGACCGCCGACGCGGTCGGCCGGCCGGGCGCCGTCGGCGCGGTGGTGTCCGGGGTGGGCGCGCCGGGCTCGACGCCCCAGACCCGCCGACCACCGGCGTAGAGCGGCACGTTGCGGTTGGGCCCGGCGACGGTGCTGTACGACGGGTCGTTGGTCGGGTCCCAGGTGCCACCCTCCGGTACGCCGACCTTGAACTGCACCTCCATCCGGTGCTGCGACTGCCCTGCCGGGGCGATGGTGTGCCCGGTGCAGTCGACCTCGACGTACCAGAGGTCGCCAGAGACCTGGCGGGCCGTGGACGGCGACGGGCACCCCTGGGTGTAGCCGGGGGTGACCACGACGGGCGTCGCGCCCTCGGCGCGGAAGTAGTAGCGGAACTTCGCGTCGGTCAGGGCGCGGGCCGGGTACGCGGAGCGGTTGTAGATGATGGCCTTGAGCCCGGTGCCCCGCAGCTCGGCCTGCATCACCGTGGTCTCCACGGTCAACTCGTCGCGGTCCGGGGTCTCGGCAACCGGGAAGTTCGCCAGCGGGGTGCCGCCGTGCTTGGTCAGCAGCGCGGCGAGCGCGGAGGTGAAGCCGGCGTTGTAGTCGGTGGCGACCTCGTTCATCACGTAGTCCGACCGGGTGTCGCTGTACGCGTCGTTGGCCGACGAGGGCCCACCCACCAGCGCGCCGTAGAGCACATGCCGGGTCTCCTCGGGCACGGTCTGGCTGTCCCACCAGGAGCCGTGCGCGGTGCGGTGGTGCGGGTTCTTCGGCGAGTTGGCGCCGAACCCGATCACGTAGCTGGAGTTGCGCGGGTTGTCGCCGAGCGCGTAGTTGATCTGCCGCAGCGCGAAGTCCTGGTACCGGGCCTTGCGGGTGGCGTCGGTGAGGTGGTCACCGTGCAGCAGGGCGACGAAGCTGGTGTTCGACGCGTAGCGCAGCGCGCCCCACGAGTCGAGCACCGCCATGCCGCCCGGTGAGTACGGCACCCGTTGCCCGTTCACGCCGACGGTCCAGTAGTCGAGCCACCGGTTGGCGTCGTCCAGGTACTTCTGCTTGCCAGTCAGGCGGGCCAGCAGCACGTACGCGCCGTACTGTTTGTTGTCCCAGGCGATCGTCCACTTGTAGGACTTGGTGGTGGTCTGGTTCTCGTTGCCGAGCAGGTCGTACTCGCTCTCGGCCTTGGCGAGGTAGCTGGCGTCGCCGGTGGCCCGGTACAGCCAGATCGCACCCCAGACCAGCTCGTCCTGGTAGCCGCTCCACGACCGGTAGAAGTTGGTCGCATCGGTGATGCACTCGTGGTAGCTCTTCCGCACCGTGTCGGCGAACGTGTAGAGCTGCTTCGCGTGACCGAGCAGCTTGTCCGCGTAGGCGGCGTCGGTGGGTCGGAAGACCATGGACGACGCGGCCATCGCCGCCGCCGTCTCACCGGCCAGGTCCGCGCCGCCACAGCTCGCATCGATCTTGTACGAGGGACGCGCCATCGGCATCACCTCGGCCGGACCCCACCATTTGTGGTCGGCGTCGCCGTTGCCGATCTGTCCGTAGAGGACGTTCGGTGACGGGTGCGCCTTGACGAAGTAGTCGTTGACGAAGCGCAGGTTGTTGAGCAGGTGCGGGAGCTGCCCGGAGGCCACGTAGCCGTCCCGGTACTCGACCGCGCCCCAGGCGAGCATGGTGGCGCTGAACGCCATCGGGAAGCCGAACTTGACGTGGTCGCCGGCGTCGAACCAGCCACCGGTCAGGTCGAGCCCGACGTCGGCGCCGTCGGTCAACGCGGAGTCCCCGCGCCAGGAGACGCGGTTCCAGGAGGGCTTGGGGCCGGACTGCTGGGCCTCGTAGAAGAGGAGGGACTTCTGCAATGCCTCGGCGTAGTTGAAGGCGGGCGCGGCGGCCTGCACGCCGGTCGTGGCGGAGACGGCCGCGGACGCGGGACCGGGGACGGCGCCGAGGGTAAGCCCGGTGACCAGGGCCGCACCGGCGGCGAGGACACGGCGTGGCCACGGCTGGTCGGACCGCGCCCGCCGCAGGCGTCTGACGTGGTGCATGACGGTTACTCCTGTCGGAGGTGGGGGCAGGTCCAGGAGCCGGGAGCGCTCCCATGGATAGACGACAATGTAACGGGGACGTCATCAGTTTGTGAAGGGCGGTCACTCTCATCGACAGAAGCGGATGCGGCAGTCCACTGACAAAAATGTCACCCGTCCGTTGTAGCGTGCGGCCATGACCGAACAGATCACCGACGAACAGAGCACTGACGGCCGGGGCGACTTCGACTTCTTCTTCGGCCGGTGGCATGGCGCGGTCCGCAAACTCGCCGACGTCAGCGACCGCGACTGCACCGAGTGGGTCGAGTTCGAGGCGAGCTGCGATTGCGCCCCGATCCTGGATGGACTGGGCAACTTCGAGACCGCGATCATGCGTCCCGGCGGCGAGGCTGTTGCGGGAGCGACCCTGCGCCTGTTCGACCCGACAAGCCGGACGTGGCGGATCTGGTGGATGTCGACGCGGCTGCCGGGAGTCCTTGACACGCCGGTCGAGGGGCGCTTCGAGGGCGACCGTGGCGTCTTCGAAGGCCCGGATGAGTTCCATGGCAAGCCGATCCTCGTGCGCTACGAGTGGGACCTGCTCGGCGCGGACAAGGTCCGGTGGGCGCAGCGATTCTCCTGGGACGACGGCGCCACCTGGGATGATCTAAATTGGACCACCATCTGGACCAGGCTCCCTTGACCCCAGACCGCTGCGCTGTGAGAAGAATGCCATCGTCGAGGCATTGACCGAAGAAGTCCAGTCGCGGGTCAACAACGCCGGCAACTTCACCGCCGGATTCTTCGAGGCAGGGTCTGCCAGGGAGACGCCCACCTGCTCATGGCGGCACGCTGGGACCGCACCCGCCCCAACCACCTCACCAGGACGGGCCAGCCGCCCGAGAGCCCTCCGCCCGATACGCTGGCATAAGCAGCATTCGCCCGGCTCGGGAGGAAGACCGTGCCCAGGTCACCGCGATCCTCTCACGACGCCTACGTGCGGGTCCGTGGCGCGCGGGTGCACAACCTGCGCGACGTCGACGTCGACATCCCGCGGGACGGGCTCGTCGCGTTCACCGGCATCTCCGGCTCGGGCAAGTCCTCACTCGCATTCGCCACCATCTACGCCGAGGCCCAGCGGCGCTACTTCGAGTCGATCGCGCCCTACGTCCGCCGCCTGCTCAACCAGATTCCGGCGCCGCAGGTCAAGGAGATCACCGGGTTGCCGCCGGCGGTCGCGTTGCAGCAACGGCGCGGCGCCGGTGGCGCCCGCTCGACGGTGGGCACGCTGACGACCCTGTCCAACCTGCTGCGCTTGCTGATGTCGCGGGCCGGCACCTACCCGCGCGGCACGACGGATCGGCTCGACTCCGACGCCTTCTCCCCCAACACCGCGGTCGGCGCCTGCCCGACCTGTCACGGGCTCGGCCGTACCCACGTCGTCTCGGAAAGGTTGATGGTCCCCGACCCGAATCTGAGCATCCGCGACGGCGCGGTCGCCGCGTGGCCCGGGGCGTGGCAGGGGGTCAACCTGCGCGACATCCTCGTGGCGCTCGGCTACGACGTCGACCGGCCGTGGCGCCGGCTGCCCAAGCGTGACCGTGACTGGATCCTCTACACCGAGGAACAGCCTGTCGTGGAGGTGCATCCGCAGCGCGAGCGCGGCGAAGGAATCTACAACGGACGGTTTTGGAGCGCCGCTTCGCACGTGATGCACACGCTGACCAATTCGAAGAGTCCGAAGATGCGCGAGCGGGCGCTGCGCTTCGTCGAGGTGGGACCATGCCCGACGTGCGACGGCACGGGACTCAAACCCGAGGCGCTGGCGGTGACGTTCGCCGGGCACCACATCAGCGAGCTGTCGGCGCTGCCGCTGGCGGAGCTCGCCGAGGTGCTGCGCCCGACCGCTGCGCTGACCGATCCCGAGCCCGCGTGGGAGTCGTCGTTGTCCGGCGAGCGCAGCGAGGTCGCGGTGACGCTCGCCGCCGACCTCCGCGACCGGATCGCGGTGCTCGTCGACCTCGGGCTCGGCTATCTCCAGCTCAACCGGCCGGCCCCGACGCTGTCGCCGGGCGAGGCGCAGCGGCTGCGGATCGCCACCCAGCTGCGCTCCGGGCTCTTCGGCGTCGTCTACGTGCTCGACGAGCCGTCGGCCAGCC
The DNA here is from genome assembly GCF_900107455.1 of Asanoa ishikariensis. Lineage (GTDB taxonomy): Bacteria > Actinomycetota > Actinomycetes > Mycobacteriales > Micromonosporaceae > Asanoa > Asanoa ishikariensis. The sequence continues at coordinate 1,177,726 of NZ_FNQB01000003.1, forward strand.
TGCACCCGGCTGACGCCGAGCCCCTCATGCGGGTGCTCGATCGCCTGCGCGCCGCCGGCAACTCCATCTTCGTCGTGGAGCACGACATGGATGTGGTACGCCGTGCCGACTGGATCGTCGACGTCGGACCCGGCGCGGGCGAGGGCGGCGGGCACATCGTCTACAGTGGACCGGTTGCCGGCCTGCGCGACGTCGAAGGCTCGGCGACCCGCCCCTACCTTTTCCCCGCGCGCCGTCGGGCGCCGCGGCGGCTGCCCCGCGAGCCGGCCGGCTGGCTGCGGCTGCGCGGGATCGACCGGCACAACCTGCGCAACCTCGACGTCGACCTGCCGCTGGGCGTGCTGACCGCCGTCACCGGGGTGTCCGGATCCGGCAAGTCGACGCTGATGACCCAGGTCGTCGCCGGGATCGTGCGCGACCACCTCGGCCTGCCGGCCCCGGCCGAGCCCGACGACGAGGAGCCAGGCGGTCCCGGTCCGGCACCCGCGCCCGACGTGGCGACCACCGCCGCCGACGTCCACGGGCTGGACGCCTTCGACCGCCTGGTGAGCGTCGACCAGAAGCCGATCGGCCGCACCCCGCGCTCCAACCTCGCCACCTACACGGGGCTGTTCGACGCCGTACGCAAGGTGTTCGCGAACACCGACGGGGCACGGGAACGCGGCTACGACCCGGGACGGTTCTCGTTCAACGTGGCGTCCGGCCGGTGCCCGACCTGCCAGGGCGAGGGCTTCGTGACCGTGGAGCTGATCTTCCTGCCAGGCACCTACGCGCCCTGCCCGACCTGCCACGGCGCCCGCTACAACGCGCAGACACTGGAAATCACCTACCGGGGCGCGACGATCGCCGACGTGCTCGGGATGACCGTGGACACCGCCGCGACGTTCCTCGCCGACGTCCCGGCGGCCGCCCGGAGCCTGCGTACGCTCCTGGACGTCGGGCTGGGCTACCTACGCCTGGGCCAGCCGGCCACCGAACTGTCCGGCGGCGAGGCGCAGCGGATCAAGCTCGCCACCGAGCTCCAGCGCGCCCACCGTGGACACACGCTCTACCTGCTCGACGAGCCCACCACCGGACTGCACCCCGCCGACGTCGAGCTGTTGACCCGCCAGCTCCAAGGCCTCGTTGACGCCGGCAACTCCGTCATGCTGGTGGAGCACGAGATGAACGTCGTCGCCGCCGCCGACTGGGTCGTCGACCTAGGCCCCGGCGGCGGGGACGCGGGTGGACGAATCGTCGCCGCCGGCCCGCCCGACGAGGTCGCCTCCGGCGACAGCGACACCGCGCGCTACCTGGCCCGGGTGCTCGGAGTTCCGTCCCGGCGGCGCGCGGGCGCATGACGGAGTCGACGTAGACCAGTCGCTGCGACCTGCCGCGCCAGGACAGCGCGTTAGGTACGCCCACCGTTACTAATACAGCCAACGCGAAGCTGACGCGGTCGAATGGGCGGCTGAGGTGCGCGTACGGCGGCGCCGCGGATGCGCCGGCGCGATCTCGGGATACCGCTCGGCCACACCACCACAGTCACCCCGCCGGAACTACTTCTTGAGGTCGAAGTAGTTCGCCGCGCGGCCCGCCCACAGCGGGCTGTCCACGTAGTGGTTGTCGTAGCGGTCCTGGGTCTCGCCGACTTCCTGCCAGGTGGCTTCGCCCTGGTGCACCTTGTCGAGCAGTCGGTAGTAGTCGAACCGGGGTTTGCCGGGGGTGATCACGACGAGGAAGTCGGCGTCCTGCCCGTCGGCCGGGGCGAAGGCGTGCGGGGTGTTCGGCGGGACGAAGAGCGCGTCCCCCTTATGCAGGATGTGCAGCTCATCGCCGACGAGCATCTCAAGGGCGCCGTCGAGCACGAAGAACAGCTCACCGGAGTGGGTGTGCAGGTGCGGCGGCGCGCCGTCGGTGCCGTGCTTGAGCAGAGTGCGGTTGCTGGTCAGGGCGCCGCCGGTGTGCTCGGGGTCGAGTAGCAGCGTGATCACGCTGGCCGGGTCGCTGTCGAGAACCTCGGCCTGCGCTGCGCGTACCAGTGTCATTGTCGGCTCCTTCGGTGTTCGCTGTTTCCTAGACATTAAATGTCCAGGATCACCCGCCGCTAGCGATCATGGCGGGCGTCACAAATTCTGGACATGTAAAGTCCAGGACTATGCGGACAAGTCAGGGCGTCGAATGGGCCCTCCACACGTGCCTCAACCTGAGCTGGCTGGACGCCCCGGTGCCGACCGGCATCCTCGCGGCGTTCTACGAGCTTCCGCCGGCCTACCTGAACAAACAGCTCCAGGCCCTGGTCCGGGCCGGGATCCTGACGTCGACCTCGGGGCCACGCGGGGGATTCCAGTTGACCCGGGACCCGGGGGAAATCTCGCTGCTGGACATCGTGGCCGCGATCGAGGGCCCCGAGGAGCTGTTCCGGTGCGACCGGATTCTCAGCAAGGGGCCAGGGGAGCACGCAGGCGTCGACTATCGACAGTCGTGCGTGTTCGCCCAGGCCATGCGGGGTGCCGACCTGGCCTGGCGACGAGAGCTGGCCGGCAAGACCGTGGCTGACGTCCAGGCCGACGTCGAGCACCGGCACCCCGAGTCCCCGGCCAACACCCGGGCCAGGATCGCGGAACTGCGCTAGGACTTTCACCGCGGGCAGAAGGCTGGCGCGACGGTGCGCTCCCCCGGTCGTCAAGAACCTTCGGTCGTATTTCCCAAATGACTGCGGGTGCTCGGAGGCCTGCCCGCAGCGTGCGCTACTCGCATTGACCACCACACCAGCGGCGCTTGAAGCGGCAGCCTGCTGTAGGCGATCGCCCGCGCGAGCGGACTGCGTCGCCGCCAGTCGATCGCCATCTTGACGTTGGCCGGGAACACCGCGACGAATAGCGCCGCAGCGGCCAGCCCGCCTACCGCGCGGGTCGGCCGGCACGCGACTGCGCCCGCGACCGCCAACTCGGCGACACCGCTGGCATACGTCCACGCCCGAGCCGGCCCAGGAAGCCGGCGCGGGACAATGCTGTCGTACGGCCCCGGCACGGCAAAATGGGTCAGCCCCGCCACCCCGAGCAACAGAGCCAACGCGAACGCGTCGCGGTCATCAGGTGTCATGGCCCGAGTATCACCTGGCGGCCACATCATTCGCCGTGGCGTGGAGAACCCGTGAGTCGCTGAGCTCGCGGATGCCCTGCGCGGCCCGAACGGCTGGTCAACCGGACCAGCCCGCGGTGAGACCGGCGACCATCCACACTGGCTGCTCTCGCTGCCTGGTCGCCATGGTCGAGTACAGCCGAGCGCGTGCTGACCGGGCCAGAGCGCGCGTCCGGGATCGTCCGGATCTGGTCGCCAACGGCGCCGTCACGGCCATGCTTACGCCATCGACGCACACCCGACGTTGGAGGAATCCGTGCGAGTGCTCCGCTTACTGACCGCTCGGCTGCTGGCGACCACTGCTGTCGCGACCGTCGCGCTCGTCGGCGTCACGGCCGGACCGGCGCAGGCCGTCCGATCTCAAAACATCCCCGTCTATAGCGCCAACAATCCCGCAATCACCCTGGGTAGTGGGCGTTGGTTGTCTGAGCGGGGTGCCTACTCGAACGGGGAGATCTCCGTCGAGGACCGCTTTGACGACGGCGCCAACGGCATCATCCTCGAGTTGTCGAAGCGGACCGGTAGCGCGTGGTCCCGCGTCAACCTCGTCAGTGTCCGCGGTGTGAACAAGTCGAACTATGTTGACGTCAAACCGATCTACAACGGCGGGCCGACTGTGGGACAGCAACTCCAGATCAAGGTGTGCAAACTTCTTCCCAACGGGGATTGGAAGGACTGCCAGATCAGGATCGACCACAACTACCCCTAGGGCGAGATCGCGCCGAGGTCTTCGCGGATCTGATCGGCCAGCGGGATGTCGAGGTCGGTGTAAAGGGAGTACGCGCGTTCGTACTCCATCCGGGCTTGGCCGAGTTCACCACAGGTGTGGTGAGCACGGCCGAGCCCGGCGTGCGCTCTGGCTTCCTGGTGGCGCGCCCCGATCTCGACGGCTATCGCGAGCGCGGCGGCGTGGCTGTCGAGAGCCTCCGCGACGCGACCCGCGATGAGCGCGGTCTCGCCAATGCCGTTGAGCACGAACGCCTCCCCGTGTCGGGTGCCGGTGGCCCGGAAGATCGCCAGCGCCTGCCGTCGATGCGCCATGGCCGGCACTGGCTCTTCGAGTCGGGTGTGGAGTGTGCCGATGTTGTCCAGTGTCATCGCTTCACCGAGACGGTGCCCCGCATGCTGGTAGAGGTCGAGGGCCTGCCGCAGGTGGGCGCCGGCCGGACCGTACTGACCCAGCCGCACCTCGACCAGGCCGAGGCAGCTGAGCGCGGAGGCCTCGCCAGTGCGGTCGCCGATGCCGCGAAACAAGACCAGGGCGCGCTGCTGGCATTCCACGGCCGCCGGGTAGCGGGTGAGGTGCTCTTCCACGATGCCGAGGTTGGTCAGCGCCCGTGCCTGCCGTGGCCGGTCTTCGAGCTCTTCGAAGACGACCACGGCCTTGCGGAGGTGTTCGGCGGCCGACCGGTAGCGGCTCAGTCGTTCCTCGATGATGCCGAGGTTGCCCAGGGAGCGGACCTGGCCCGAGCGGTCGCCGATCTCCTCGAAGAGGGCGAGCGTTCGCTGGAAGTACTCGGCGGCCAGTTCGAAGCGCCCGAGTTGCATGTGCGCGGCGCCAAGGTTGATCAGAGCGTTCGCGTGTCCGGCTGGATCGCCGGCGTCGTGCGCAGCGCGGCTGGCATGGCCGTGGATGGCCACGGCCTCGGCTGAATAGCCGCTGTTGAGGTAACGCAGCAAAGTGTTCGACAGGTCGATGGTGTGGGTGGGCCACCCGGCGGTCGCGGTGTGGGCGGCGACGGCGACCAGATTCGGCCGTTCGGTGTCGAGCCAGGTGATCGCGGCTTCCGGATCGGTCAGTGGTGGGGTGGGCGTGGCGCCCGGGCCGATCCGCGGTCGTTGGTCGGACTCGGCCGGATGCAGGACGTCCATCGCCGCGGCCGCGGTGGACAGGTAGTAGTCGAAGAGCCGGGTCTGGGCGGCGCGGCGTACGGGTGCGGGATCCTGATCGCGGGCCTGCGTGCTGGCGTAGGTGCGGATCAGGTCGTGCAGGGTGTATCGGTCGGGTGCGACGCGTTGCAGCATCTGGTCGCGGTGCAGTTCGGCGAGGTCGGATCGGGCGGAATCCAGGTCGGTGTCGGTCAGCGCGGCGGCGGCGTGCGCGTCGATGTCGTGACCGGGGTGCAGTGCGGTGCGTCGCAGCAGCCGTTGCCGGTCCACCGGCAGGTGCCTGTAGGACAGGTCGAAGGCGAGCTCCACACCGGCGTCCAGAGACCGGTCGCGGTGGCGTTCGTCGAGCCAGTCCGCGTGGTCGCTCAGCGTCCAACCGGATGTCCGCCGGATGCGTCCGGCGACCAGGCCGAGAGCCAGCGGCAGGTGGCCGCAGCGATCGGCGATCCGCTCCAGGGCGCGCGGATCGCTGCCGGTGGGAACGCGGTCCATTGCCTGGGTCAGGAAGGCGGCCGCTTCCCGCGGGGGGAACACGTCCACGAGCAGGTGCTTCATGCGTCCCGAGTCGATGAGCCGGCGTCGGCTGGTGACCAGCGTCGGGCAGCCCGGCGTCTGTGTCAGCAGCGGCAGCACCTGATCGGCGGTGGCGGCGTTGTCGAGGATGACCAGGGTTCGGGTGCCGGACAGGCGTTCGCGGTAGGCCGCGATCCGGGCCGGCGACCCGTGCGGGATCGCCTGCCCGGGCATGCCCAGCAGACGTAGGAACCCGTCCAGGACGGCGGCGGGATCGGCTGGAGGCTGGGCGGGATCGGGATGGAACCCGCGCAGGTTGACGAACAGCGCCCGGTCGACCGCGCCCTCACCTACCAGCACATGTCCGACGCGGATAGCCAACTGGGTCTTGCCGACCCCGGCCATACCGGTGATCGCGAAAGCCGGCACCACCTCGTCGACCCGCAGCTCGCGGCGCAGCGCCTCCAGTTCGGCCGCTCGACCGGTGAACCCCTCCAAGTCGTGCGGCAACGTGTCCTGCACGCGCACCTGGGCTGCCGCTTGTGCCTCGCCGCCGAGCACACGCAGGGCTTGCCGCCACTGCGTCACGTATCCCTCGTCCGGGTGCAGCACCCGCACCACGGCGACGATGAGGTCACTGTTCAGGCGCCGCCGGCCCAGCCGGAAGCAGTCGGCCACGGTGCTTTTCCCGGCCAGCTCGCTGGCACGTACTCCCGCCGCCGTCCACGCCGCGTTGACCCGGCCGGTCATTGTCTCGTACGAGGGACTACCTGCCCAGACCTTCAACAACTGGAGCCGCTCGACGATCTCGTCGAGGGTGCCGGCCTCCGCCGGGTCGGGTGGCGCGACGAACGTCCCGGCGGGTGTGTTGGACCGTTCCGCGCTGCGCGGCATCGACTCTCCACGTCCGCAGGACGGCTCCCCGTTCGCCGCCTGCCTCGTACGCGACGGGCCTGATCAACGATCGACCTTATCCGATGCGGCGTGAGGTTCAACACCACGCATCGGTTACGCCGCGGCGAACACTGACAGCACCTCGGGCGACTCGTGGCGGCCCGGATGCGGGTGCGGTCGTTGCGGTGGCCTGTCGGTCGCTTTCCTCGGCGATGTTGTCGATCTCGCCGCCGCTGGCGTCGCCAAGTTCGCCAACGGTGGTATCTGGCTGCAGGCAAACGACCGGCGGAAACTGCCTTGGCTTCTCCCCCGGCCGCTTCGACCATGCCTTCTTAGTGTCGGTGATTCACATGTCCGGACCGCGATAGTAGACAGGCATCCTCACGCCATCCACCGGGTCGTACATCACCGGCCGTTTCGGCCGACTCAAACTCCCCCTCCTTGACGTCGGCCTCGAACGGTCCTAGCGTTTTTGAAGTCGACGTCATGGCCAACCCGGTCTTAAGCCGGAGTGGCCTTTTCTTTGCGCTGCTTCGGTAGAAGCGGTCGTGAAGGAGAGGTCGAAGTGGACTGGCCAGGCATCCTGCAAGGGTTGGCGGCTCTGGTTGGCGCCCTAGGGGGCATCATCGTGCCTATCTATGTCTTACGGCGCGGTGGGCAGCCGCCAGCAGGCGCGACCGTTGGTGAGGGTCAGAAACCCAGGCCGGACACAATGAAGAGCAGCGACGGTACTGCACTACCGTGAGTCGGCTCTCAAGGACCCAAAGGGAGATGTGGTGAATTCCCTCGCCGACATGAAGCGCGATCTACGTCGGACTATTTCCATCGCCACTATCGCGTTGGCAGTCGTGGCGCTGGTGCCGTTCGTCCTGGTCGTCGTGACCATGGCTCAGGGGCGGTGGGACGACGTGCCCGGCTGGTCCGTCCTGCTGTGGCCAGGCCTGCCACTCTTCACGCTGTTCGTCGCAGCCGGCTACGCCATCGCGTCGCTGCGCGCCTCCGACGCCGCGGCCTCCCGCCGCTACAGCAGGATCAACAACTGGATCCTGCTCGCTCTCATCGTCGTCGTCAGCGGCTCGAGCGCGATCATCACTGCGCTGCGATGAGTTTCACCGTCGACCCGGACGCTATCCGAGCCTTCGCGCAGCAGATGACCGAACACGTCGCGGTCACCCAAGCCGCCCGTGGCTACCTGCACCGGCACAAGGACCTGGCACGGCAGAGCGACATCGGTCTGCTCAGCCACCCCGCCGCGCACTCGGTCGCCGTCGAGATCGGGGCGCGCCACCAGGAAGCCAGAGCCCACGCCGGGCGCGCCCGGGCCCACCGCGCCTGCGGGGATCTCGCCGGCGCCCGCGCGGAGTACGAGCGCGCGTATGCCCTGCACACCCGGCTCGAACTCCCGTCGGCCGATCAGATCCGCGAGGAGCTGGCCACGATCCTGCCGCCGTGACCCGGGTGCGGCGTTCGGAACCGTCCGGGACCGTCCGGCCTGCTTGCCCAAGGGCGAGTCGCGCCGAAGTCTGCCGTTGACGGGCTGGGGTTCGCGAGGTGGGGGCGATGCCGCAATGAGTTTCGACAGACCGATGCCACCGTCGGTGCCCGCGACGAACGCGGCCGATTTCGTCGCCGCGCTGCGCGCGCTGCGCGTGTGGGCTGATCTGACCTACCGCGCACTCGCGATCAGATCGAAATCGCTCGGTCACTGCCTTCCGATGAGCACCACCGCGTCGACGTTGGGGCGGAACACCCTGCCGCGCCGGGAATTCGTTGCCCAGTTCGTCGCCGCTTGCGGGCTGGATCCCGATCAGGCGAAGGAATGGACCGCGGCTCGGGACTCGTTGGCGGCCGGACAGCCGGCTGTCGCGCGGGGCGCCAGCGAACAACCTGCCACCAAGCCGGCGGCCACGGACGACATCGCACCCGCGATGCTCCCCCCGGACGTGCCGGATTTCACGGGCCGCACGGTCGAGGCGGACACGCTGTTCGGACGCCTCGACCGGGAACGACGCGGCGGCGCGGCCGCGCTTCCCGTCGCGGCGGTCTTCGGCATGGCCGGGTCGGGCAAGACTGCGCTGGCGCTGCACGTCGCGCATCGGCTCGCCGCCTCCTATCCGGATGGACAGCTTTGGTTTGACCTCGGCGGTGCCGTTGGCTGTCCATTGGGCGCAGGTGAGGTTTTGAGCCGGATGCTCCGGGCGCTCGGCATGCCGAGCCGGGCCATTCCCCGCAGGCTCGACGAGCGCGCTGAGACCTACCGGATGCGCCTGGCTGGCCGCCAAGTGCTCGTCGTGCTCGACAACACCCGGGGCGAAGAACAGGTGCGGCCCTTGCTGCCCGGCACCGGAACATGCGGTGTGCTGGTGACGAGCCGTCGCCGGCTGACCGGGATCGAGGGCGCCCACCATCTGGAGCTCGCCGTATTCCCCGAGGCTGACGCGCTCGGGCTGCTGAGCCGCATCGTCGGCGTCGAGCGACTGCGGAGCCAGCTGGCAGAGGCCGGCGAGATCGTCGCGCGTTGCGGGCGGCTGCCGCTCGCCGTACGCGTCGCGGGCGCCCGACTGGCCGCCCGACCCGCCTGGCCGCTACGGCGACTCGCTGAGATCCTCGGTGACGAGCGACGCCGGTTGGACCAGCTGGCCACCGGTGACCTCGCGGTGCGGTCCTCCCTGTTGGCGAGCTACCAGGACCTCCAGCAGGAGCAGCAGCGGCTGTTCCGGCTGTTGGGTCTCTTCGACGCTGAGGACTTCCCCGGTTGGCTCGCGGCCGCCGTCCTGGGTGGCCCACCCACCCGCGCCGCGGATCACCTCGAGGCGCTCGTGGACGCGCAACTCCTGGGCGTCGCCGGCGTAGATCCGGGCGGGCAGCTCCGCTATCGGTTCCATGGCCTGGTGAAGCTGTTCGCGCGGGAGCAGGCGCGCGCCGAGGAGTCAGACGAGTGCCGCTGGTCCTCCGTGTGCGAAGGTCAGGCGCCCGCGTAGAAGATCTGGGAAGCGCTCGACCTGTTGCACGTCCATTGGATCAGTCTGGTGCCGTTTGCCGTCCCCGCGCTGGCGATGCCCATGCACAATCCCGAATTCACGTTCTTGTACAGCCGCGGAGAGCCGCCACGCGCGGTGGTCATCGGCACCCACAGGTTGCTGCGATTGGCTTCCTGGCAGGTGTACTGCTCGAGCGGGGCACCTGCCACCGTGCTGTTCCTTGGGACCCTGATGCACTTCTGACTGTGTTGGTTCCGCGATAGGCATAACGTTGCCAGCGCGAATCGGCCCCTACCCGATGCTATGCCGACCGCATCGCTGTTCGAGTTAGTGCGAATCTGTTCGGGTTCGTTCGACGGCTTGCCAATCGGTCTCGACAAGGCGGACGATCGTGGCGCACGGCGCTCATCGAGGGCTGGCGATTGGCTCCACGGCGTTGGAGCCCACGTGACCACTGGCCAACAGCATCGCCCTCGTTCGCGCGCCGCAGTGACCACTGTGGTCGCTTTGATCGCCGCCTACGCCGTCGTCAACCCCGCATCCACGAACGCGTCGGGAAGCCGGCGCACGGCGCGGTTACCTGCGCCGGATCCGAAGCGGCGCGATAGCCGACAAGATCGGTGACGGCCGCCGAACCACCGTAGCGAATCACAAGTGCAAGGAAGGAAACGATGTGAGCTCAAGCCGCAGTGTAGGGTTCCTTGCCTCGAGACGAACGCGACAGTTCATCACAGCGATTGCTTGTGCTGTCGCCACTACGTTGACCGCGCCAGCCCCGGCGACCGCCGGTCCGGCGCCTGCGTTTAAGAACGTATCGGTGCGCAACTCGGCCATCGATCCGGCGATGCCCACCAATTGGCCGCGCTGGCGATTTGAGGTACAGAACCCGGCCGATCGGTCCCGCTGGGCCATGGATGCCGCCTTTCAGGGCGGCCCAGGCACGAGAGTGCAACTTTGGGAGCCCAACAACGGCGACGCCCAGCTCTGGTACGAGGAAGCCGCTCGGGAGGGCGGGGTGTACCTACACCCGGCTTACAACCGGGATCTTTGCCTCGGCGTGACCGGAACGCAGGTGGGCAGCCCGCTGCTCGTCCAGTCCTGTAACGGAAACGCCCTGCAACGCTTCCATATCGTCTGGGGCGGACGCGGCGGCGGCATGCGGGAGATACGTTCGGTCGTCGACGGTCGCTGCATTGACGTCAGTTACAGCCAGTACCAGCCTGGGACGACTTTGTGGTTATGGGGCTGTCGGAATTTCGACGCACCGCAGCGCTGGCTGCGGCCGGCGCCCAACCGCGACGACGGCCGGACAGAACCCGTGCTGTTCGTCCACGGCTACGATCCGGCCGCGAGCCCGGGCTACAACTGCTGGGGCTATTTCGGCAATATGATCAATAAGTTCCTGGAATGGGGCTGGACGTACAACATGCGTACAGTCGGCTACTACGCGGGCGACACTCAATGCGACGTCCGAATCGCGAGCGATACACACAACTCTGGGCTCTACTGGCTCAGCCAGCAATTTGCCTGGTTCATATATGACAACTACTCCTCCAAACATGTGTCGGTCGATATTGTCGGGCATTCGATGGGCGGGCTAATCGCGCGCGGCGCTGTGCACTACACCCGCAAGGGAGCTGGCGAGGACAGTTCATGGCCGCCGTACCTGTTCGTCGAGGATGTCGTCACGCTTGGCACGCCACACGATGGGTCCGACCTTGCAGGCTTTTGCGATGTTCTTCTGCGCGATCCGGAATGTATCGACATGCGGTGGGGATCGGGGTTCGTCAACGGGCTGTCCACGGCGGAGAACCCGCAGTCCGCCCAAAACACGGACTGGACGACCATCGGCGCGGAAGACGACGCGGTGGTCTCCTGGCAGTCCGCCCAGGGCATGCAGGCCGGCCATCGAATCCGTTACTTTTCTCAACAGGGCATGTGTCACGACTGTCTAAAGAGCACGACGTCCGGATCGTTCTGGATGTACAACTGGAATTACCATGACGGCGGGCCTGGCAACATCCAAGGTGGGTCGCCGGTGTCGTCCACCTCAAACGCGCTGCATAACTACTGGCGCTGGTAGCTGGTGCGCTCGGATCCGCTGACGTACCGGTGTCGTTGGCGGATCCGAGCATACTCAGATTCCACTCGTCACCATCGGGATGGCGGTCTCGGACCGTCGACGTAGCAGTCATACGCCGTCAACCTTGACGGGCACCCAGACTTCCATTGGGACCGCCGGCCCGCCCGGCCCCGCACAGACCCAACCGCCTACTGATCGGCGGTTTGCTCGCTGGACCGCTGTTCGTCTTCGCGTTCCTCCTGCAAGGAGGATTCCGCGGCGGCTACGACCCACGCGTCATCCGGTCAGCTCGTTGGCGCCGGGCCCCGCCGGTTGGGCAGATAGCCACTTCTTCCTTTGCCGGCGCGCCCAGCCTCGCCTTCGCGGTGGGCCTGCGGCGTAGCTTGAGACCCCGGCACGCTTCGTTCGCCCAGTGGCTCACCGACAGCAGATCCATCCACCCGAGCGGGTTCGCTGTGTCCCCGCTGCGGCGGGCGACTTCATCTGCCCGAGCACATCGCGGGAGTCGGCGAAGTTCGTGTACACGCACGGGTTCGCTGCGATCGCGAGATCTAGCCGAAGCGCGACTACACGATCGAGGGTCCCGGTCGATGGTGGTGACGGCCTGGTGGTGGCCATCGTTGGCGATGTTGTAGATCTCGCCACCGAGCGCCGCGTCAGCGTGCCGACCAAGGTAGGCCTTGGTTTCCGCTGCACAATCCCCAGCGCGGTCGACCTGCTTGGAGAAGCCGTCCAACGCGTCGGGGTCAACCCGAAAGCTCATGCGGCCACCGCCAGCGCAACACCAACGGCAACCACGACCACCGCCACTCCAAGCAGAAGCCAGCTCTTGATGAAGTACGTCGCGCCCGCCAACAGCCCACCGACAATGGTCACGATCAACGAGGCGGTGCGGTCATCACTTGTCGTCGACGAGAGGGCCGCAATGAAGCCGACCAGTATGCACAGATTCGCGATCGCGGGCCGCAGGTTCCGGTAAGACGACTGCTGTAGTTGATGAACAGCACCCCGGTACGCGCGCAGGTGTTGTTCCCTCTCCTCCGGGTCAACCTCACGTCGCCGTGGCATCTGCCCACGATATCCACGAACGTCAACGCCCGGATGCCCTCAGTAACCGATGTGACTAGTGGCCGGAGGTCTCCTCCGGCCAGACTGTTGCGCCCGGCTGCCGGCCGTGTCTACTCCCACCACATGCTTGACAGATCCGTCCCAGCACATGGCTTACACAATCGCCTAGCAGCTCTGCAGGACGCGCTCCACGTCCGCACCCGCTTGCACGAGCACGGCCTCGGCGCGAAGTTCCTCGGGAAGGTGGCGCCGCTGCCTTTCGTGCGCGAGCAAGGTGGAGCAGCCAGGCAGAAGCACGACCGCATCAGCGAGCCCGATGTACCTGACGAGCAGGTCGAGAACGGCACCGGCGGAGAACCGGCTGATCATGAGACTGTCGAGTGTGCCGTCGGCAAGGGCCGCGTAGAGGTCCGCCGTGCCGCCGTCATGGGCGCTGATGTGCCAGTAGCTGTGTTGAGGTTCCCGACGGTCGACGCGGGGCTCAAAGACGGCCAGGAACGCGTCACCCGCCATCGGCGCCGCATCGCCTTGGTCGAACCGCTGAACGAACATGTCGTAGCTCATTCGAGGACGCTAGCCCTCGGCGAGAACGATCGCTTCAAGTCCCTGGTGGGACTCATCATCCGCCCCCGTCAGCCAGCCGAATCCCGTCGACAATGTCCAGCTGCCACAGCGCTCCATCGGCACCTCGCGCTGCCGCGCGCGTCGTGACAAGCCGCGGCGGCGCCCAGAGCCCTTAGACACGCTCGCGTCCAGCTCGAGCACGCCGACGCGACGAAGTCCACATAGCACTGGCCCTGCCGCGAACGGCGAGCGGATCGCGGCAGATCCGGTTGGCCGTCACAGTGGTCGCCAGGTCTGACAGGAGGGATGGGATTGGCGCAACCAGGGTTCGGCCGCACGGGAGTCGAAGCCGGAGCCAGGGCTACTGGTCAGGTGTTCACCAGCCACTGTTGCCCGTCGATGAGTTCGCGAACCGCGTCGAGGTGTCCGGCGTGGCAGGCGGTCTCAGTGATCACATGGAGCAGGACATCCCGAACATTGTGCAGGCGCCACTCACCCTCGGGAAAGGGCCACCAGAGCAGGTCGGCATCTGGGGATGAGGCGGCGAGGACCGCATCTGCCAACGAAGCCTCTTGCCGATAGCGGTCAAGGACGTCGGCGGCCGGCAGCCCGGGATCCACCTGCCATGCGCTGGCTTGGCTACCCACCTGGTCGACGACCACCGGATCCCCAGCCACAACGCCACGGAAGTACAAACGCTCCACCGACAGCGTGAGGTGCTGCACCATCCCCAGGCAGCTCCACCCGGAGGGCAGCACGGGGCGCCTTAGCGCCTCATCGCTCAGGCCTTCCACGGCACCCAGCACGTGGTTTCGCTGTCTCTGGAGGCACTGCATCAACGCGGTGATCTCGGCGTCGACTGCCACCGTCATTTCTGAACCTCCCGGACACGACACTTCTTCACGGACTGAATGTAACCTTGCGGGTACGTACCCACAAGGTTACATTCGCATCATGGACGCCGTGTTGCACGCGCTGGCAGACGAGAGCCGGCGCACGGTTCTCGAGATTCTCCGCGACCACCCGGCGAGTGCAGGAGAGCTGGCCGAGGCTCTCCCGATCGCTCGCCCGGGCGTGTCCCGGCATCTTCGCGTGCTGCGGGAAGCCGGGCTGGTCGACGTACGCCAGGACGCGCAGCGCCGGATCTACACACTCCGCCCGGAGGCGCTCGTCGAGGTCGACGAGTGGCTGGGAACGTACCGCCTGCTCTGGGAGAACCGGCTCGACGCTCTTCATGCTGCAATCGCACGAGGAAAGAAGGCACGACGATGACCACGATCGCGACGATGCGAGCGCTCGACGAGACCCGCGGAGCAGTCAGGGTCGAGGACCTTTACGACACGGACATCGGCGACCTCTGGCAGGCGTGTACGACGCCCGAGCGGCTGGCCCGCTGGATCGCCCGGGTCGACGGCGACATGCGGGTCGGCGGCACGATCCGGACCGTCTTCACGAGCAGCTGGACCGGTCCGGCGCGCATCGAGGTGTGCGATGCGCCCCACCACCTCCTGCTGACGACGGAGCCGGGTACGGACGACGAGGGGCAGATCGAGGCGTGGCTGACCGAGGAGGGCTCCAAGACCCGACTGGTGGTCGAGGAGCGCGGCCTGCCGATGAGGCATCTCCCGTTCCACGCCTCTGGTTGGCGGGTCCACCTCGAGGATCTCGGTCGGTCGCTGGAGGTCGACGGCCCGGTCCATCCGGAGGGCTGGAGCTCCGATGCCGGAGCGCCCGGCTGGAAGGAACGCTGGGAAGAGCTCACGCCGACATACCAGCAGATGGAGATCGATTGATGTCGGACCTGATCAGACTCAGCCTGACGACGGTCAATGCGCCCGACGCGATCGCGCTCGCGCGGTTCTACGCCGAGATCACCGGCGGGGTCGCGAAGGGTGACGAACACTGGGCGCTCGTAGAAGGGCCGAACGGCGACATCGGGTTCCAGCAGATCGACGACTACCGGCCGCCGACCTGGCCTGATGGCGAGGTGGGGATGCAGATGCACCTCGAGTTCTTCGTCGACGACCTGGTGGCGACCGGAGCGCGTGTGCTGGCCGCCGGCGCTACCCGATTCGAGCATCAGCCCAACGCGGACCACTGCTTCGTGTACGCCGACCCGGCCGGACATCCGTTCTGCCTGTCCATGTGGGGGGCCCCGAGAGTCGGCGACTGACTCAGCTCGTTCGAGCCCCTACTTCTGCATACGGGCCGAGATCTCGTCGAGCTGCCTGCGGACGTCGAGCGCTTCATCCGTGCGGCCGAGTCCGTCGAGGACATCGGCGAGTGTCTGGTGCGCTACGAACAGCCGCGCGGCGAACGTACGTGGCTGTCTCTGCCTGAGAGACCCGTAGAGGTCGAGGGCCTCAAGGATCGAGTCCAGGGCTTGTGGCAGGTTGGCCTGCACATTCACACACGTAGCGGCGTATGTCCACAGCGACATGGCGAGGTTGGGCAGGTGGGCATCCGGGTTGCCCTGGGCCAGCCGGCGCCAGATGCCGGTCGCTTCCTCGGCTGAGGCCAACGCCTGTTCCGGCTCGTCCAACCGCATCAGGCAGACGCGGAGATTGCTTAACGACTGGGCGAGCTCCGGCAAATCAGTGTCCGGGTTGGTTTCGGCCAGCCGCCGCCGGAGGCTGTCCGCTTCCATGGCCCGGGCCAAGGCCTGTCCCCGCTGGCCCAACTTCATTAGGGAGGAGCAGAGGGTGATCAACGACCCAAGGAAGGCAGATAGATAGGCATCCGGGTTGGTCTCGGCCAGCCGGCGGTAGATCCTCGCCGCTTCCTCGGCCGGGGCTAACGCCTGCTCCCCCCTGCCCGCCTCCGACAGGTGGCGGCCGAGATTTCTCGACAACATGGCGAGGTGAGACAGGTGAGCATCCGGGTTGGTCTCGGCCAGCCGCCGCCGGATACCAGCAGCCTCCTCTATTGGGGCCAGGGATTGCTCCCACTGGCCCACGTCCCCAAGGCAAGCACCGAGGTTGTTCAACGACGCGGCGAGGTCGGGGAGGTAGGCGTCCGGGTTGGTTTCGGCCAGCCGCCGCCGGATGCCAGCAGCCTCCTCGGTCGGGGCGAGGGCCTGCTCCTGCCGGCCCAGCGCTGACAGACATATGCCGAAGTTGTCCAACGACGTAGCGAGGTCGGGCAGGTGGACGTGCGGGTTGGTTTGGGCCAGCCTCCGCCGGATGCCAGCAGCCTCCTCGGTCGGGGCAAGGGCCTGCTCCTGCCGGCCCAGCACCGAGAGGCACACGCCGAGGTTGCTCAACGACAGGGCAAAGTCGGGTAGGTAAGCGTCCGGATTGGTCTTGGCCAACCGGCGGTAGATGCCCACGGCTTCCTCGGCCGGACCCAACGCCTGCTCCCGCCGACCCAGCACCGATAGGTCACCGCCGAGATTCGTCAACAAGATAGCGAGGTGGGGCAGGTGAGCATCCGGGTTGGTTTCAGCCAGCCGCCGCCGGATGCCGACGGCTTCCTCGGTCGCGACTAGGGCATGTGCTGGCCAGCCCAGCGCCGACATTGAATTACCAAGGTAGTTCAACGACACGGCGAGGTTGGTTAGGTAGGGGTCCGGGCTGGTCTTGGCAAGCCTGCGGTAGATGCTCACCGCTTCCTTGGCCGAGGCCATGGCCTCCTTCTGCCAGCCGGCGTTGGCGACTCGGAAGGCATGGGTCGCATGTAGGCGGGCTTGCTCGGCAGGGTCGCTGGTGTGCGTGAGGCGGTGGTGGGTGAGGGCACCGGTAATGGCAGCGGTAGCGATGTCGAGGTCGATGTGGCGCCCGGCGGGCAGTAGGGGTTCAAGGATTTCCAAGACGCCCGGGTCGATGCCGGGGATGCCGGTCAGGCGGGTGAGCGTGGCCCCGCCCGCGGTGATTGCCAACTGCGGGTGCTCGCGGATGAGCGGGTACAGCACGTCGATGGCGACGTGTGGCCAGCGGCGAGCGGTCTCGACCAGCACGGTGAACGCGGCCGCAGCCCATACCGGCGGCAGCGCACTGGTGGTGAGCAGGCCGGCGATCGCCGCGGGTGTCCAGTCGCGTTCCAGGTCCACGACGCCGTGATTGCCGTGGCCGGGGGTGGACAGGGCGATGAGGTCTTCGCCGAGTCGGTCGGGGTGCAGGGGCTCGAACACGGTGCGAGTGTCGGCCGGCGGGTAGCAGGTGGTGTGGTCGTCGATGATCTGGTCCGCAGCCGTGCCGGAGGCGGCCACTCCGGCATCGACCAAAGCGTGGCGTGCCGCGTCTCGAGGTTGGCCACCGGTTAGGGTCGCGGCGACCACCGTGCGGTGCATCACCGCGGGCGGGCTGTGCATCGATAATTCGGTACGGGTGTGCAGCTGAGACCAGTACGCCAGCTCCCGGCGCAGTAGATACGCCGACACCGTGGCGACCTGGGTGGGTGGGGCCTCGCCGTGCCGGGTCGCGTCCACGGTCGCCAGCGCCGCCATGTGCACGGCCAGGACCTGCCCGAACCCATCCCCGGTCAGGTCCGGTACCGGCCAGTTCGCCGACTCGAGGTCTAAGGCGGTCGCGAACCGGGCCGCGGCGGCGACGAACAGGCCCGTGCGGTCGTCGGCACTGTCCGCGGCCAGCGCCGGCAACGCCCGCTGGTCGACCTCGATGCCAAGGTCGCTGTCGGCCCGCTCTGCCAACGCCGGCCACCAGTAGCCGTCCGAGCGAGCCAACATCAGCACCCGCACCCGGGTACCCGCCCGCGCGTGCAGATTCCCCAACTGAGTGAGCAGGCCCAAGAGAGCCGACGCCGGCCACCGATCCGCGTAATCCACCAGCACGAGAACCGCACCACCAGCCAACTCGACCGTCGAGACCGCGGCGGAGCCAGCGACCGGGCTCGGGGTGTGAGTCACCTGCCACACCGCCCATCCCGCGGCCGCGCACTGGGCGCTGACCTGCGCGGCGAGGCGGGTTTTGCCCTGCCCGCCCGCTGCGTGCAGGAGCAGCGCTGCGACCGGCTCCTCCCCGCCGACCCAGGCGGCCAGGGTGTCCAGGGTGTGCTCACGGCCGGTGAAGGGCACGACCTGATGCCGGGCCAGCAACAACCGGCTCGGCTGCGCCCGCGCCCGTTCCACGGTCAGCGGCAACGGTGCGTCATCAGCCGGTACGACGCGGTACGGCGGCCGGTCCAGGCTGATCGTCACGTTCCCGCCGACACCGCTGATCTGGATGTTGTCGCCGAAGACCACGCTGCCGGTCACCGACTGCTCCACGGCCAGGTGCGGCCCCCACCAGCGGGTCACCGGTCAACCTCGACGTCGCCGGAGACGTCGTCGACCTGCCGTACCGGGCCCGCCGTCGACGACCGAGTCAGTGACTGCCCGCCGTCACCGTCGCCCGGCGGTGACGCCGGCGCCGGTGACGGCGAGGACGCAGCCGGCGGCGGTGGGACCGCCGAGGGTGGGGCGCCCGGGCCGATCCGGACACTGCCCCGCACTCCGCGGACCTGTGCCACCCCGCCACCGATCGCCGCATCGGTCACCGACTGCCCACCGGCGCGCCGACGAGCACCGATCGCACCGACCGCGGTGAGGACTAGACCCGCCAGGCCGACGAACAGCCCCAGCACACTGGCCCACTTATCCGCCTTGTCCAGACTCTGGACGGCCAAAAACGCTCCTAGCCCGGCGACCAGCAAACCGCCGGCGAACGGCATCCGCCACCTGCGCATCCGATCACCTTCCGTCATCACACCATCGTGGACTGCCGTAGCCACCGACGGCATCGCTCTCCTGGCCGCTCTTGCGGTTATGAACGGTGCTGGTCGGTCGTCAGGGTCGGCCGGGCTGCTCTTGTCACGGCTGCACTTAGGATGCGGACGTGGACGGGAAGCGTCGCGTGCAGTTCAACCACCTCGGTACTGCACGGCGTGAGCTCCTGGCTTGGGCCGGCGCCATCGCCGTACCCCTTGCGCGGGTGGAGTTCGTCGTCCCGTTTGTCAAGACCGACTTTGACGCCGACGTGTGGCTGTTCTTCGACACCCACGCCAACGTGGAACATTGCGCCGAAACGGGCGAGACGGCCAGAGTAGAAGAAAAGTTCCGCTCGATCCTCGCTGGCGACGGCTACCCGACCGACTGGCTCGTCGGTATCTCGTTCTACGTCGACTCCCACGACAACGTTGAACGCAACTATGAAGGCAACTACTTCTATCGCCTGCGGTAGCCGGCCGGGTGGCCACTAGCCTGAACGTCGTACCGTCGCTAAGGGACCAAGGAGCGGCTCAGCCGCCCGACCGACTATGAACAGCCCCTGCACGCGCAGGAATGCGATCGCGCCGCCCGGAACGGCCCTCGCGCCCCAGCAAGTGGAGGTGGATGCGCTTCGGCGCGCGTTCCGCGGCTTTGAGGTGGGGTTCATACCTGCGCACAACAGCGGTCAACTCCACTCGTCGCCCGCGCCCCGCAGACGAGAGAACCGCAGGCCCTGGCGCGGGTACCCGATCCCCGCGCCCGCCGGGGCATCCGCCATCAACTGGCGGTCGTGGTCACCGCGCGGAAGTATCCACGGCCATCGTCGTATCAGTCATCAGGTGCTGCTCCTTGATCAAGAGTTACACCGTTCGTTTTACAGTCCCGGTAGCAGCCTGTCGGACGCCCGGGCGGTGCCTACATCAGGGATGCCGAGAGCCGGCAGGTCAGCTGACCGTGTCGACGTCCGATATCCGTCCTCGTGGCCCGAGGGCCACTGGACCAATGCGATCCGGTTGCCGTCCGGATCGGTGATCCAGGAACTTCTCCTTGATCGGCGCGGGTTCCGGCCGCGGCCGGCACACGATCAGCAGGTGTGCATCAAGTTTGGACAAACGATCCGCCATTGCTGCGACCCGGTGGCGTTCGCCGGGCGGGTCACGGCGCGGAAGTCCTGCGCGCTGGAAGCGTAGTAGGAGTGGTCCAGGTACCGACCACTGCTCACTTGCTGGATCGTGTAGTAATCGCCGCCAAGGGCCTGCAGGTGCCAGAGCTGTGTGTTGTTGTTCTGCTGTGGACGAGTGACGACGCGGTAGTCAAGGCTCGCGATCTCGTGGGCGTCGAGGAAGCGACCACTGCTCACCTGGACGATGGTGTACTGGCCGAAGCCGATGTCAGTCAGCAGCCACAGTTGGGTGGAGTCGCGCTGAAAAAGCGGTCTGGTGACCACGTTGTAGTCCATCGACGAGATCTCATGCGCATCGAGAAATCGAGCGCCCCAGTCGTGGAAGATGCGCATCACGCGCGGGGGCTGCAGCGCAACGGCCGCCAGAATTCGGGAGTCCGTGGGCGCGCCAGCGCGAGCCGCCGACGCCCCACCTGTCGAGGCGAACATGATCGCGGCCGCCACGGCCAGCGTTGCGAGCAGCCGCCCTGCCACTTGGTGTCGCACCTTGGCGGTGCTGATGCCGGCCATGGTGCACGTGACGATAGCCATTGTTGTCTCCTCGATGTCGATGGTGAGGAAACACTGGCTGGACCCCGCCTCGGCCATCAACCTGGAAACCTCAGGTGTTTGCCCGTGTGGAGGCAGCCAGCCGGGCCCGAGAGCGGATGCCGAGCTTGCGATAGATCCGGGTCAGCGCGGTCTCGACCGTGTGCACGGTCAGGAACAGGGCCGCCGCGACCTCGCGGTTGGAGTGGCCTTCCGCGACGAGTGCGGCGATCCGCCGCTCGGCCTCCGTGAGCTCGGTCGAGCTGGGTCCGCGCCCACCGATGCGCGCCAACTCGGCCCGGGTCTGATCGGCCCACAGGGGCGACCCGAGCCGTACGAATCCAACCAAGGCGTCATCCAGAGTGGAGCGGGCGGCCGTCGCGTGCCCGGCTCGGCGGTGGGTCCGGCCAAGGGCGAGCAGGGTACGAGCGCGGTGAAAGGGATCCGGGCTGCGAGCGTGCTCGGCCAGCGCGCCTTCGAAGTCGGTGAACGCGCTGTCGACGTCGCCCCGAGCCGCTTGCAGCAGCCCGTGGCCGCGGTGAAGAATCGCCAGCATCCAGGCGCGGTCGACGGCCGCGGCCCGCGGCCGCCACACGTCGATGATGCCCTCGGCCGCGTCGAGCTTGCCGACCGCGATGAGCGCCTCGAGCAGGTCACCGAGCTCGAGTCGCTGGGCGGGCTCGAGCATGAAGTCGTTACGGATCTCGTACGATCGCTGCAGATGGGGCACGGCCAGGCCAGGCTGGCCGAGCGAGAGCTCGAGGAAGCCGAGCACCCAGCTATGACCGGACTCGGCGATGCGGATGCCGGCGGCCTCGCCCCGGCCGATCGCCGCCACCGACCGGTCGCGGGCCGCGTCCACCTGGCCGCGATGCGCCGCGATCACGGACGCCGGAAACTCGGCTGGTGGCGCGAGTTCCTCGAACTGGGCCATTACGTCCAAAGCGTCAGCTACAAGCCGGTCGGCCCGTTCCCAGCGGCCGGCCCGCCATTCGAGAAAACCGAGGAACCATCGCGCCCACGCCGCGGTGAGCGGATCGTTGCGGGCCTCGGCCCCGCGCACCATGTCATCGAGGATGTCTCGTCCGCGCTGCGTGTCGGCCGACCAGAACAGCTGCAAGCCGTACTGGTAGGTCGGTCCATCCGGCAGCGGCCACGAGGGCAACGTCCGTTCCAGCGCCACGGCTTCGTCCATCGCGGCGACATCGAGGCCGTACCCCGCGTAGAAGCGGGTCACACAACGGCCGGCCAGTGCGTGCGCGTATAGGGCCGCGTCGTCAACTCGCGACGCCGCGCGGCTGGACAGTTCGTCGTGATACATCCGCTGCTGCCAACCGGCGCCCCAGTTCATCGCCTTGGCCAGGCGGAGGTGGATGGTCGCCTGCAGCCGGTCGTCGGTGGCGGCGGACCCAACCGTCTCGGCGAGCGCCTGCTCGTAGAGCGGGATCGACGCCGGTGCCGCCTTGGTGTCGGCCAGGTGCAGCAGCACCGCGGCTCGGTCGTTGCCCGCCGCCGCGCCGGCGAGGGCAGTAGTCAACAGCTCGGTCGCGCGGAAGATGTCCCCGGCGCGACGGTGCATGTCAGCCGCCAGCAATAGCCGCCGCCGCACTTCGGCGCCGGAGTTGGCCACGGTGAGTCGGAGCGCCTGCTCGGCGAGTTCGCCGGCGGCGCTCGGTGCGCCGCGCACCTGCGCCGCCTCGGCCGCCGCCTCGAGCACCGCCGCCACGCCCTCGTCCGGTCCATCAGTGGCCAGGGCCAGGTGGCGGGCCTTCTCCTCGGCGGAAGGGACGAGTGTGGCGAGCCGCGCGTGCAGGGAGCGCCGGCGTGATGGGGCCTGACCGGCCGCGACTGCGCGACCGAGCAGCGGATGGGTGAACCGGAGCCGGTCACCGCCGATCTCGAGGACTCCGGCCGCCACCGCCTCGGCCAGACCAGCATCACCGGAGCGACCCAGGGCCGCATCGACCAGGTCGATCGTTGGGTCGGCCAGGGCCGCGACAGCGCGGGCGACCCCGCGGGCGGCTGGACCCAGACCGCGCAGCCGGGTCTGCAGTAGTTCGTTTAGGTCCGACGGGATCGGTAGATCTTCGCCCGGCGCTACCGTCCCGCCACGACGGGCCAGGGCGGTGGCTAACTCAAGGGCAAAGAACGGGTTGCCGCCCGATGTCTCCCACAGCCGCAGCAGCAGCGGTCGAGGGTATGTCGCGTCGAGACGGCGGCGGAGCACCTGACGCAACTCGCCAATACTTAGGCCGGTCATCTCAATGGTTCGCCGATCGTCCGGGCGGACGCGGCGCACCCACTCCGGCGCGATGCCGCGGGCCGCGAACAGCACGGCGATCGGCTCCCGATCGAGGCGGTCGAGCGCATAGCTGACCGCAGCGAGCGAGGCGCCATCCAGCCACTGAACGTCGTCGATCGCCAAGCAGACCGGTGCATCCGTGGCGAGCTGGCGAAGCACTCCCAAGAAAGCCAATGCCACGGCCCGCTCCTCCGCGCGCAGATCGGACTCCCCGACCAGCAACACGGCGTCGATCGCCCGCCGCTGAATGGGCGGCAGGGCCGACAGGACGTCGCCCGCGACCTGACCAAGCAGGTCGGCCAACCCGACGTACGAGAACCGCGCCTCGGCCGCTGAAGGACGGCAGGACAGCACCCGGTAGCCACGCGCGACCGCCACAGAGATCCCGGCGAGCCACAGAGTCGTCTTGCCGATCCCCGCCTCGCCCTGCAACACGATTGCCCTGGGCGGCCGGTCGGCGATGTCCAGCGTCGCCACGATCGCCGCCACCTCCGCCTCCCGGCCGACAATCACCGGGCCGGCGCTGTCTCGGTCGGAGCCACCCCCGTCATTGAGGCGGCCATCCAGAGGCGCGTGCATCTCCCCATTGTGTACCTTGAGCGGCGTCGCGACGGAGAGCAGCGGTGGGCTGAGCTCTACTCCACCGGCTACGACGTCATCGCCCGCGCCGCGCGGTAGCAATCAGTGCGGTCCTCCGGCCTCACCCATCCCGCATCCCAATCCTCAGCTCCAGCCGCACGCCTCCTCCGCCGTCGTTGGGGTGCCGTCGCCAGAGGGTCCTCGATGTAGACGCGGCGGGCGAGCCCGTCACGGGACTCGGTCATCGTGAAACCGCGTCGTGGCCGTCGTTGAACGCTTCCGCCGACAGAACGGTGTGAGGCTTACTTCTGGAATTCTTCATCAGGCGGCTGAACAGGTGAGCGCTCTGTCAACGACAGCTCGTTGTCCGCTGACTGTCTTCAGAACCGCACCCGGTTGCAAGTCGCGCGCTCGGTGAACAGGACCTGGATGCGCTTCGGCACGCGTTTCGCGAGTTTGAGGTGAGGCTCGAACCTGCGCACAGCGTTCTCGCCGTCGGCGGGCTCGTCCTCGACCGTGTCCTTCGCGGTGGGCGCGCCGGCGGCGGGCGACCATCTTGGCCGGATCGGGCCACGGCGTCGTGCGCTCCGGCAGCCGGTACTCCCGCCGGGCCGACTCCTCGAGCGCCGGATCAGCGGCCAGCGCACCCGAGGCGGGGAGCGTCTGCAGCGACTCGGCGGTGACCTCGCGCTGCGACCAGATGCCGGCATCTGGCATAACGCGGAGTGTGCGACCTCGCTGGCGCACCACACAGCCCTGGCCGCACGAGCACGCGCCCAGGGCAGCCACCTCGTGGCCGCCGTTCCGGCCAAGCCACCCCAGTTGCCCGATCCTGCGTCCCGCCGTGTTGTCGTCGGGGGCGACGCCCACCGGCGGGCTGGTGGCTTCCGCAGTGAGATAGAGCGGCAGCAACTCGTAGGCGTCATAAATAGCGCTCCGCTACGCGTCCAGCTGTTGCACCGGCCACGGGATGTCAGGATCGCATCCCCGCGCTGACGCCGGTCCGTTCACCCTGGAGCAGGTGGCTTGACGCCCAATGGCACGAGGTTGAATGCGCAGGACAGGGCCCGTTTCCGGGTCGGCTGCCCACCGAATCGCCGGCACGATCCGGGCGGTGTCGCGAACCCGACAAGGGACCACGTTTCAGGGCCGTTTCAGCGAGCCGGCCATGGTTGTCAGCGTGACGGAGAGCGACTCGCTGCTGTTGTTGGACATCGCACGCGCGGTGTTGGGACGGTCCAGCGGTACGCGGTGGTCGGTGCGGCCCACGGATGCCTGGTGCCATGTGACATCGCCGGCCGGCGTGTCCCGCAAGCATGGTTGGAAGCTGCACCTGCGCGCGACCCCGCTGTCGGCGCCGCTGGTACTCGCGCGGGCGACCGAGGTACCGATCGAGCGGGAGTGCTCATTCAAGTTCGCCACGGCCATCCGCCGGGTCATCGAACTGGTCGACGGCTGGTACGACCGCGGCGGCAGTGGGAAGTTCGTCACCGGGTACCCGACCGACGACGAGCACTTCCGGGTGGTCGCCGAGGAGCTGCATCGGGCGACCGACGAGATGGCCGGGCCGAGGATTCTGTCGGACCGGCAGCTTCGGCCAGGGAGCCTGGTCCACTACCGCTATGGAGAGTTCCTCAGCGAGCGGGCGTTCACCGACGACGGGTTGTTCGAGTAGCGGATGGTTGGCCCGGACGGCAGCGCCGTGAAGGACGAACGCCAGGCATGGTTCTCGCCGCCGGCGTTGGCACCTTCGCCGTTCCCGGATTCCGCGGTAACGGCGGACGCCGCGCCGCAATCGGTGTTGCTGGACGGGCGGGTTTCGCGCGACCGGTGCGATCCGGCACGCCAACAAGGGCGGTGTCTTCCGCGCGGTCGACGAGTCCACCGGTACGGAGGTCGTGATCAAGCAGGCCCGCGCGCACTGCACCTGACCGGACTCGCACTCTCCGACAGCACGCTGGTCGACGCCGGCGTCCAGCGGCTGGGGCGCTGGCCGGCGTGTCGCCCGACCGCTGGAACGTCAAAGGGACGGTCCTCTGCTCCGGCTACGCCGGTGTCCTGCGGACCGCCCTGTCCGTGACGGAGTCCGCTTCGGATGCTCGGCTCCGCGCACTCGTCGAGGCGGCCGCGACCGCGACGCTCCAGGCCCACGAACCGGGCTCACGCTTCGGCTTTCCACACTAAATCATGGGCGTCCGGGTCGATGGTGCCGACCTTCTGTACGGGGCTTCCGGCGTGGCACTCGCCCTGTACGACTACAGCCACCACAGCCCCACGCCGTGGCCCTCTCTCCTACTGCTCAGCTAGGCCACGCCTTTCAGCACCGCTTCAGTGGCCAGTTCTAGGTTTCGGGCAGGAATGGATCTCTATTGGGAGTTTTGATGCCTCTTGCTGTCCGGAAACGCTTAGTGGTGGTCGTTCCGACGATCGCCCTGCTGTTAGTCGCCAACCAGGCGCACGCTCAGCCAAGCCGCGATGGCGCCAGAACGACCATCATCAACGCCGACTCGCCCGCCGCGGTTCCCGACCACTACATGGTCAAGCTGGTGGACACCAGCTCCGTGCGATCCGAGAGCCTCGATGAGGTCGCGCACGGCCTAGCTACCACGTACGACGGGGAAGTCGACCACATCTTCAAGTTCGCGTTGCAGGGCTTCTCCGTGCGGATGGCGGCGGAGGACGCACAGCGCCTCGCCGCCGATCCCGCGGTGGAGTATGTGGAACAGGACCAGTGGGTGGGACCCGCCAACGACACGCAGGAGAGCCCAGGCTCGTGGGGCCTCGACCGCATCGACCACCGCAAGCGGCCCCTCAACGGCGCCTACAGCTATCCCAACGCGGGCGAGGGTGTGACCGTATACGTCCTGGACACCGGGCTTCGGATCACCCACACAGAGTTCGACTCCGGCGCACGCGCCCGCTGGGGTTGGGACTTCGTCGGCATGGACCCGATCTCGGATGACTGCGGCAACCATGGCACGCATGTCGCGGGGACCATCGCCGGCACGAAATACGGCGTGGCGAAGAAGGCGACGGTGGTCGGTGTAAGGGTCCTGGATTGTGGCCCGAACACGCTGATCTCGAAGATCGCGGCCGGCATCGACTATGTCGTGCAGCACGCGCCGAGGCCGGCGGTCATCAACATGAGCATCGAATGCAAGCTGCCGTCGGGGCAGTCCTGCTCATGGCCGACGCTCGACTCAACGGTCAACTCCGCGATCCAGGCCGGCATTCCGGTGGTGTTCGCTGCCGGAAACTTCAACAACGACGCCTGTAAACGCGGCCTTGCCGGCATTCCAAACGCGATCGTCGTCGGCGGCACCGAAAGCAACGACTCGCGCTCAGGGAGTTCCAACTGGGGGGCATGCGTGGACATCTACGCCCCCGGTGAATCGATCGTTTCCGCAGGGTCCGCCAGCGACACGGCGGTGCTTTCATTGAATGGCACCTCGATGGCGGCACCACATGTCACCGGGGCCGTCGCGCTCATCATGGCGCGCAGCGCCCAGTGGGCGCAGCAGACACCAGCGGATATCACCGCCGAGTTGGTGGCCCGGATGTCCACCAAGAACGTGCTGACCAATCTCACGCCCAGCGACCCGAACAAGCTGCTCTACAACGATGGCCCGCCGGTCCGGGGAGGATCCTCGATAGCAGTGGCGCCCAACGCGGACGGGCGGCTCCAACTGGTCGCGGCGACCGCGGACGGACGCTGGATCTCTCGTACCCAGATCACACCCGGCACCACCGCTTTCACTGACGCGACGTCGCTGAACGTCAGCCGAAACTACTACTCGGTCGCCGCGCAGCGGGCCGTGGGCAACGCCAAGGTCACCACCGTCGCGCTTACCCGAACCGGAAGTACGTCACCTCCCCTGAACGACGGTGAGGAGATCGTCATCGCGGAGCAGCTGGCGCCGAACTTCAACAACTGGACGGAAAGCCCGGCCACGCTCGACGGTCGGCTCACCGCTGCCGCCCTCTCCAGCCGTGGCGACCTGCTGGAGATGTGGGGTGCCAACACTCTGGGACAGGTGTGGCGCCGCACGCAGACAACATCCTCCATCACGAACTGGTCGGCTTGGCAACCGTTCGGTGCCTTCGGGGCGGGCGCCGCCGTACGGTCCATCGCCGCGGAGCAAAACGCCACCGGACTGCCCCAGGTCTTCGTGACGACGACGGACGGGCGGCTCCTGACCGGCTGGGAGACCCTGAAGGGCGGCGGCTTCATGACCGCGCAGGTACCCGGGCTGCCCGGTGGGGCGAAGGTCCGCTCGATGGCCGTCGCCCGCTACCCCGACGGCAGGGTGTTCCTCGCCGCGACTGACGACAAGGGGCAGGTCTTCAGGACCGAGCAAAACAAGGGCTGTCAGGAGAGCTTCGCCTGCAACAGCTGGTGGACCTGGTCGCTGCTCGATGGCTCGGTGCGATCCCTGGCAGCCGACGTCAACGCCAACGGCCTCGTCGAGGTGTTCGGTGTGAACGCCGCCGGTCAGATCTTCCACGTTGCGCAGGTGGATGCCGACGGCAACAACTGGACGAAGTGGTCTCAGATCCCCGGCGCACCCCTGCGGCCCTAGCGGCAGCAGTCATCGAAAGGAGTCGAGTACACCGTGAACCGTTTTGCCCGCACGACCATTGCGATAGCGGCAGCCGGGTTGTTGGCGACTTTCCCCAGCGGCCTAGCCATCGCGGCGCCCGAAGTCCCGCCGACAAGGAGCGATGGCCTCGCCCCGTTGATCTCACCGCCAGGCGCGACCCTGGTGAAAGACCACTACGTCGTGGTGCTCAAAGGCGATCCAGGCACCGACAGCGCCAGGCAGTCTTTGACTGAGGCACTCGATCACGCCCGCGACATTGGCGTCTCCATCGACGCACCGTACGACCGCGTTGCCAACGCCTACGTCGCGACGTTGACGGCAAGCCAGCTCGAGCAGGTCCGGGCTGACCCGGCCGTCGCGCACGTCGAGGCCGACCGGCTCATATCGGCGGCGGCTGCGGCTCGTGGTGCGCCGCCTAGGGCGGCGGAGCCCGTGTACAAGACGGGTAACGCGTCCGCCACCGCGGGCTTCGACGTGGACGCCCCGGCCCCCTCCTGGGGTCTGGACCGGATCGACCAGCCGGCCTTGCCGCTGGACAACGAATACCACTTCGAGGTGGTCAACCCTTCGGCGAACATCACCATCTACGTCATGGACTCGGGCATCAACAGCACGCACAACGAGTTGTCCGGCAAGGTCGATACTGGGATGACCAACGTGTTCGACGGGAGGGGTACCCAGGATTGCTATGGCATCGGAACGGCGGCCGCGAGCCTGGCCGCAGGCCGCACACTTGGTGTGGCCAAAGGGCTACAAGACTCCGTACGCCTGCGCTCTGTGCGTGTCATCGACTGCGAGGGTCGCACCACCCTGGCGCAGATACTCGACGGCTACAGCTGGATCGAGGTGCGGGCCAATATTCACAACGTGAAGCCCGCCGTCGCATTCACCGGTTTCCGGACCTCGGCCAGCCCGACGCTGGACAACGCGACGCGCAATCTGCGGGCCGCCGGCGTTCACACGGTGGTAGCCGGGGTGAACTTCGGAACCACTGGGCCATTGGCTACTCAAAACAACTGCGATCTCTCGCCGCAGCGCGCGGGCTTGCCGCTCGTGGTCGGATACACCGGAAGTAATGACAGCCGCATCACCAACAGCGGCTGGGGCCCGTGCACCACCCTCCTCAGCCCGCAGTTGGGCACCAAAGCCGCGTTGCACACCAGCAATTCGGCAACCATCGTCCTCAGCCAGGATGACCTCAGGACAGCGGGCGCTGGATACGTTGCAGGCGTCGTTGCCATGCAGATTCACCGGCATCCGACGTTCACCGTGCAACAGATCGAGGGCGCGATCCTCAACGAGGCGAAGCCGGTGGTGACCAACACCAACGGAACGAGCAACCGGTTGGTGCACTGGCCGTACGGCGGAAACGCCGAGCCTGAACCGGAGGAGCCCGAAGAGCCCGAAGAGCCGGAATGGGGCCCGGCGGAGGCGGAGCTGGGCCGGTCGGTCAGCGGCGACTTCGATGGCGACGGCATGACCGACTTCGCCCTGACCGACGACGCGCCGGCCTGCAACCAAGGTGACGAGTTCAACGGCCAGAACGTCGTGGCGACGACCAGGGGCCAAGGCGGGTTCAAGATTGCCCGGGGAAGCCCTCCGTTCGCCGCCACGATCAACTGCGCGAAGCACCTTATCACCGGCGACTTCAACGGCGACGGCACGGACGACGTCGCAGCCATCGGGCGGTCCGGCTGCACGGCCCAGTGCGACCAAGGCGCCGTGATGACCGCCAGCACCAACGGCAACGACGACAGTGTGTTCTACGCCGTGGACGGTGTGACCCCGAGCGACGTAGGTTTCGTGCCGAACGACCAAAGCCCGGGCGATCACTTCTTCAGGAAGGCCATCGACGAACGGTCAAGGTTTGTCGCGGGCAACTTCAACGGTGACGAGAAAGACGACATCGTCATGCTCCACCAGCCGGACGTCAGCCCCTGCCCGCACCCCTGCAACGCCCCGGGCGACTGGCACGTGTACGACGGCGCGCTGCTCACCTCCACCGGCAACGGCAAGTTCACCGACAGCTGGATCGAGTTCCCCCAACCCTTCGCCTACTGGTCCGAGGACCGGGCGAACCCGACCGGCAAAAACAACATCACCGTGGCCGCTGAGGACTTCGACGGCGACGGCTACGACGACATCGTTCTGACCGGCGGGTACGGCTGGCACACGCAACCCGTGGCGTTCTCCAACGGCAACGGCACCTTCAGCGTCAGCAACGCGAACCTGCCGGGCTTCGCCTCCCTGGCCCAACAGCCGGGACAAAACGGCATCAAGACGAAGGTCGCCGTCGGCGACTTCAACAAGGACGGCCGCGCCGACATCGCGCTGGGCGGGATACAGAGCTGGGCCAACGTCCCGGTGGCGCTATCCCAGGGCGACGGGACGTTCATCCAAACCGGCTGGACTCCGTCGAACAGCGGGATCATGCTGGTGGCGGCCAAGGAGAAAGCGGGGTTCCTCGGGGGCGACTTCGACGGTGACGGCCGCGGCGACATCGCGCAGCCCCACGCCTTCACCAGAGTGCCCGTCAGCTTCTCCCAAGGTGACGGGCACTTCAACACCGTGGCCAACTGTGTGTGCGAGGCGGACGCCTATCCGGCGCACCCCGGCACTTCCATCGCGGCCTCCGTCGGTCACGACGGCCGGATGCGCGTCTTCGGCGTCGACCAGGCTGAAGGCGTCTGGCACACGCGTCAGGTGAGCACGGGATCCGAAACCGTGGCGCCATGGACACCCGGCGGGAGCAACCAACGGACGGTGGCGTCGCAGGCCAACGCCGACGGGACCGTCGCACTGTTCGCCGCCGATGTCAGCGGGAAGCTGTTCAATGTCCAACACCACGATCCCACCAGCAACACACAGTCGTGGACGCCGATGGCAACACCGGAAGACGGACGGGTCACGTCCGTAGCCGTGGCACGTAACGCGGACGGCCGGCTTCAGCTGTTCGCCGCCACGACACACTCCACTTCGACTAAGGCCGGGGTCTGGACACGGCGAGAGACGTCGGCCGGCTCTGGCACCTGGTCGGACTGGGTCCGGATCGGCAGCACGGTCTATCACAAGGGCCGGACCGTGGCCGCGGAAACCAACGCCGACGGTCGTATCGAGCTGTTCGTCCTCAACAACGGCAAACAACTCCACCACCTCTGGCAGGTCGCACCAGGCTCCGAGGCGTGGTCGGATTGGACCCTGATGCCACACGCGCTCACCTCGATCGCCGTTGCCCGCAACAGCGACGGACGGCTGGAGATATTCGGCACCAATGACAAGACCGAACTCTGGCAGCGATGGCAAACATCCCCCGGATCCGCCACCTGGTCCGGATGGGCACTCATGGGCAAGAACGCTCGCTCGGTCGCCGCGGAAACCAACGCCGATGGGCGGATAGAGCTGTTCTCGGTCACCCAGTACGGCACCGGCTGGCACCGTTGGCAGAAGCCAACCGGCGGCTGGAGCAACTACAAGTCGCTGGGCAACCCCCACCTGCGTCCCTAGGGTTATTGCCGCGGCGGTCAGGTTTGTCAGCGAGACCTGACCGCCGCGGCACCACACCGACGACGAGTCGTGCCCCAGGCGGGAGCCGAAACCGCTAATGGCCGCATTGGAGGAGGCTGTCCGGCCTTCGGACACCTGGGCCTGGATGCGGCGTGTGGCGCCGCCTGCCGCCCACCCCGTGATGCTCAGGCGGGACCCGGATCGTCGATCCGTTCCCGCAGTTGGGCATTCGCGATCCGGGCCCCTGCGGCCTGGTTCTCGTGCGCGGTCAGCGAACGGCCGAGCTCGTCGAGAGTGGGCAACAACCGCTGCGATACAGCCCGCCGATTCAGCGCGTCGAGGGCGGCGGCCTGCCGCCAGACCTTGCGCTGTAGCTAACGCCGCACCGCGGTCAGGTCACCATCGAGCTGGGCCCGCAGGCCGTCCCGCTCGGCCGCCAGCTCGACCAGCTGCGATCGGGCGTCGGTAGACGGGGTCATGTTCTCACCTCCCTCCGACCAGGTGGCAGTCAGCGCACCGCCCAGGTCAGGCTCGTGGAAGGCGACCACGCGGAGGCCGACAGAGGCCGCGTCACAGCACAACAGGCCAAGGGACAGCTCGTCGGACGGCAAGCAGCACCAAGGTGTTGGAAGTTTTATGCCAGTCATCGACGACGTCAGCATGGGCCACGGCGAAATCGAGAGCCGCATGTGTCGCCCGGCAAGCTTGCATCGCTGGCGGCAGGTCACCACGGGTAACCAGGTAGAGACGGGAGATCGCAATCCGTCGACCTGCACCGGTTCCGCTCGCTCACCAGCCAGGCTCGCGGCTGCGGCGACGCGGGCGACACCACGGTGCAGGTGTCTTTGCCGCACGAGGCGCTCAGCCTGCGGCGCGGTCCGGCGCTCACCGGCACGGATGGCCGGTGGGCGGGGACATCCGGTTCACGCTCGAACGGAAGCGGGTCGCCGCCCGGCTCGCCCACTGCGACGCCCGGATGCGTCTGGGCGGGCACGGCGACGTGGTGTCCGACCTGGCCGAACTCGCCGCCGAGGACCCGCTGCACAGGAGGTGATCTCCCGCCTCATGCTGGCGCTCTACCGCACCGGCCACGTCGGGGCGGCGCTCGACTCCTTCGCGCAGGCGCGGCAGCGGCTCGTCGACCACTTGGGCACCGACCTGGGCGTTGAGCTGGACGGGTGGCACCGGCGCATCCTGCGCCGGGATGCCGCGCTGACGGGTTTCGGGACGGGACGCCAGTCCAGGCCAGCCGGAGCGGGGGTCGGCGCCGATCGGCCGGATGAAGCACCTTTGACGCAGCTCAGAGTCGGCTGGTTCCCGCCGCTGTGTGTCGTATTTTTGTAACGCACGGAAGTCCGGACAACGAAAACCGATCTGCCACGCGTCGCGTAGTTCGATGTGTGGCCGTAAAGGGGATCGGTATCTTTGGGGGTTTCCGTGCAGGTTAGACTTCTTGGCCCGGTTGATGTGACTGTGGACGGTGTCGCCCGGCCAGTCCCCGGCCTGCGCCGCAAGGGGGTACTCGCCGTCCTGGCACTGCACGCCGGCACGATCGTGAGCGTCGACCGGCTGGTGCACGCCATCTGGGACGAGCATCCACCGGCCACGGCGCTGAACACGCTCCAGCGTCACATGTCATACCTACGTCACGTCTTCGGTGCGCGGGACACCATCGTGGCCCGTTCACCCGGCTATGTTCTGGAGCTCGGCTCCGAGGCGACGGACGCCGCGGTGGCCGAGCGCCTGGTACGGCAGGCACAGCAATCAGAGGACTGGATAGCGAACACCGCACGACTCAGGGCCGCTCTGGCGCTGTGGCGGGGTCCGGCATTGGTGGACGTGGCCGGCCTGCGGTGGATGGAGGAGCAGTCGCGGCGCCTCACCCTGCTGGAGGAGGAGGCCCGGTACGCGCTGATCGAGGCCCGCTTGGTGCTGGGCGAGCACGCCGAGCTGGTGCCGGAGCTTGCGCGCCTCACCGCCGAGCAGCCCTACCACGAGAACGTGCACGCGCAGCTGATGCTGGCCCTGTATCGGGCCGGTCGGCAGGCCGACGCGCTCGAGGCGTACCAGGTGCTGCGGCGGGCGCTGCGCGAGGACCTGGGGATCGAGCCGAGCGCGGCACTGCGGGACCTACAGACCAACATGCTGCGGCACGACCCGACTCTCGATCCGCCGGGACAGGCCGTGGCCGGGTCCCGGTCGGCGTCGAAAGCGACCGTGCCGTCGCAGCTCCCGCTCGCGGTGCGCACGTTCGTCGGCCGGGAGCCGGAGCTCGCCCGCCTGGACGCGACCCTGACCGATACCGAGCAGGCGCAGCCAGCGGCGGTGGTCATCTCGGCGCTGTCGGGGACCGCCGGGATCGGCAAGACCGCGCTCGCGCTGCATTGGGCACACCGCGTCGCCGCACAGTTCCCCGACGGGCAGCTCTACGTCAACCTACGCGGGTTCGACGCGGGCGGTTCGGTCCTGGACCCGGCGGCCGCGTTGCGCTCGTTTCTGGACGCGCTCAACGTGCCGGCCCACCGGATCCCGGCGACCCTGGACGACCAGGCTAGCCTCTACCGCAGCCTGCTGGCCGGCAAGCGGGTCCTGGTGGTCCTGGACAACGCCCGCGATGTGGCACAGATCCGGCCGCTGCTGCCCGGCTCCGGTGGATGTGTGGTGGTGGTGACCAGCCGCCGGCAGCTCACCGCGCTGGTCGCGACCGAGGGCGCCCACCCGCTGACCCTGGACCTGCTGACCCCGGCCCAGGCGCGCGACCTGATGTCGGCCCAGATCGGCAAGGACCGGGTGGCGGCCGAGCCAGCGGCGGTCGACGAGATCATCGAACGTTGCGCCCGGCTGCCCCTCGCGCTGGCCCTCGCCGCCGCCCGCGCCGCGACGCGCCCCCACCTCCCACTGTCCGGGCTGGCCGCCGAGCTGCGCGACGCCGGCGCACTCGCACCCTTCGACCGCGACGACGCGACCGCCGACCTGCGCGCGGTGTTCTCGTGGTCCTACAGCGCGCTGAGACCGGATGTGGCGCATCTGTTCCGCCTGCTGGGGCTGGCCCGCGGGCCGTACATCACCGCGGACGCCGCGGCCAGCCTCGCCGGTCTGCCGCTGGCGCAGGTCCGCACGCTGCTGACCGAGCTAACCGACGTCAACCTGCTGTCCGAGCACGCGCCGGGGCGGTACACGTTCCACGACCTGCTCCGGGCGTACGCGGCGGAGCAGGCCGACCAACTCGACGACAACCACATCCGCCGCCCGGCGGTCCATCGGATGCTCGACCACTACCTGCACTCGGCCCACCCCGCCGCCCAACTCCTGGACCCCCACCTGGTCCCCATCGACCCGGCGCCGGTACAGCCACACGTCATCGTCCAGCAGCACAACAGCCACCACGCCGCGCTCTCCTGGTTCTCCGCCGAGTACACGCCGCTCCTCGCCGCCATCGACCACGCCGCCGAGATCGGCTTCGAGCAACACCCATGGCAGCTCGCCTCGACCGTGAGCACGTTTCTGCTACGCCAGGGGCTCTGGCAGCAGCACACACACGCGCACAGCACAGCCCTGGCCGCCGCGCGGCGGCTCGGACACCGTGCCGGTCAGGCCCACGCCCTCTTCGGCCTCGGGATCGGTAATGCCCGAGCCGGGCGGTTCGACGAGGCCCACCCCCAGCTGGAGCAGGCGCTTGACCTCTTCGGGAAGTTGGACCACCGGATCGGTGCGGCCGTCGCGCTGGAGACCCTGGCCTGGATATCGGAGCGTCGAAATCGTCCCGCCGACGCGCTCCGCGACGTGAACCGGGCGCTGAGCATCGTGGAGACCACGAGCCATCGCGGCCACCAGGCCAGGTTCCTCAACGACCTGGGCTGGTTCCACAGCCTGCTCGGCGACCACCACCAGGCCGTCGCCCACTGCGAGAAGGCACTCGCCATCGGCCAGGAGCTGGGTGACGTGAACGGCCAGGCGGCGACCTGGGACAGCCTCGGCTACGCCCACCGCCAGCTGCGCGACTACCCGCGGGCCATCCGCTGCTACCAGCAGGCGGTCGACCTGTACCGCGAGCTTGCGGACGCGTACAACCAGGCGGTCACGCTCGCCGACTTCGGCGACACCCACCAGGACGCGGGCGACGCCGACGCCGCCCGGCTCGCGTGGCGCGAGGCCCTGCGCATCCTCACCCAGATCGACCACCCAGACGCCGACGACGTACGCGCCCGGCTCGACCGGGAGTCCGCACCGGAACCGGCGTGAGGATGCGCTCGTAGAGGACCGCGCCTAGGATCGGGTTGATTGCGGCGAGGCCGAGGCGGGCAGCCGCGCCGGCGTCGTTATACGGGAGCGGCGCTGCTACCAGCTGAGCTACGGCGGCGCACGTAGCCGGCAACGGGACTCGAACCCGCGACCCATCGCTTACAAGACGACCACCCGGCCACCGAATACCGCACAGCCCAGAACACCGACTACCTAAGCAATCCGTGGCACTAAACTACATACAACGCGCCTCGGCGCGCGTTTCGTGGGTCTGAGGTGG
Source organism: Asanoa ishikariensis (assembly GCF_900107455.1). Taxonomy (GTDB): domain Bacteria; phylum Actinomycetota; class Actinomycetes; order Mycobacteriales; family Micromonosporaceae; genus Asanoa; species Asanoa ishikariensis. The sequence goes on from NZ_FNQB01000003.1 coordinate 1,213,765, forward strand.
GGCTCAAACCCTGCGCACGGCGCGATCCTCGACCAGACACTCTGCGGGCCGCCCTCGCGTTCCTCCCGGACAGCCGCGTCCCCCTTGCCGAGCCACTCTTAGCGCGGCCGACCATGGGAAGGTGGTCAGAACGGCCCTCGATGGCGGAAGCCAACGGTCAGCATTGGTTGACCGCCATTGCCCGCGATAGCAAGCGGGCACGAGCTGAGGCTACGGCGGCGGAGGATGTGCAGCACGCCGATGGTAGGGCCTAAGCGGCGAGCAACAGCGTCACACTCACCACGCCAGAGGGCGGTCAGGAGCATGGCCAGGTCGAGTTGGGTTATGTCACGCATGAGGAGTTGGGCCATGTCACGCAGGAGAGCGTGACCGACCGAGTCGTGCAGTTCGCGGGCCGGTGGCAGAGCCATCCAACACAGAGGGCGCGGGCTATCCGGATCCCGACGTTCTCCTGGCCCAGGGATCGCGGGCTGGGCGCCATTCGAGAAGGATGGCGGTCGCGTCGTCCTGAAGTCGCTCGCCGTGGTGGGTGAGCACGGCCTGCACCAGCCGTCGCATGGTCTCCGGGGTGGGTAGCTCGTCGTTGAGGGCCCGTTGCACCAGATCGAGCAGGCGCTCCAGGCTGAACCGCTCGCCCGCCCGGTTGACGGCGTCGGTGACCCCGTCGGTGTAGACCAGCACGCGGTCGCCGGGATGCAACATCTCTTCGTGCACCCGCGGCGGTTTGTCGGAGAAGTACCCCAGACCCAGCGGCAGCGCGGTTGGGCCGGGCAGCTCTTTGATCGCCTTGCCGTCTCGTACCAGCTGGGCGCCGGGGTGGCCGGCGTTGATCATGCGGAGTGTGCCGTCACGCCGGTCGAGCTCGATCAACACGGCGGTGGCGAACAGCCCGCGGTGCTCGGAGCTGAACCACCGGTCGACGCTGACGGCAGTCGCGGCCAGGTCAAGACCCGTGCGGCGGGCGTTGCGGTAGGCGCCTACCGCCAGGGATGCGAGCGCGCTCGCCTTGATGCCGTGGCCACAGGTGTCGAAGAGGCCGACGCTGAGCACGTCGCCGTTGAGCGCGTAGTCGAACACATCGCCCCCGACGTCGTAGCAGGGCTCGAGCACCGCTGTGACCACCACGTCGCTCGCGGCGAATGTCAGCGGCGGCAGGAGGCCCCAGACGATCTCGGCGGCAACCTGCATCGGCTCGCGGCGGCGCAGCCGCTCGACGGTGTCGCCGTAGGCCCGCCGGCTCTTCAGCAGCTGGGCCACGCACGCGGTCACCTCGTGGGCCGCGTTCTCGTCCAGCTCGGCGTCGCTGTCGAACTGGACCACACCGAGCCGTTCACAGCCGTCGAGAAGCGGCATCCAAAGCCGCCCTGGCCCGCGTTGCGCTTCGAGGGTCGTGAACGCGCGGCCGGCGAGGGTGGAGTCGATCGCCGCTGCCTCGACCGGCCGGCCCGGCGGGCTCAGCGGCACCAGGCTCACCTGCGCGTAGTCGGCCAGGAAGATGATGATGTCGCGGGCGTCGACCAACGACGCGACCCCGGCCACCAGCGCCGGCAGCTCGTCGGGCCCGGTCAGCGGGGCCTGGTTCAGCAGCCGGCGCACCGCTTCGTAGGCCCGCACGCCACTACCCTAGCCGCGGACCGACCCTGCCCCGCGGCCTGGTTGCGGCTGAGCCACCCGCGTAGGGGCGGTGGCCAGCGCGGACTCTCCTCGCGACCACCGCCACCCGTGTCCACAGGAATCAGCGAATCTTGGCCTTGACGTATTTTTCCCAGGCGGCGTAAAAGTCCTCGTACGAAACGTCGAGGACCTCTTGCAGGACATCCTTGATCTCCTTGCCCCGGTAGTGCTCCGCGACCACCTCGAAGGCCTTCGGCTCCCCGTACTTCTCGGCTATGTAACCGATCGCCGCATGGCCGCACCAGTACGCGAGATCGGTGCTCTCGGCGTTCTTTCTGTTGAACTCGTCTTTCAGCCCTAAGGACCAGCCGGTGCGCAGGGATTCCTTGGCCGCCGGGGTGCGGGGACTGGTTGTCCACGGCTTCTGCTCGTTCTCGAGGTATTCGGCGAATCCCTCGGTCACCCAGCTCGACTTCAGAACGAGGGTGAGGTCATCCTCCTGGTAGGTGAGCGCGGCGACCATCGAGTGGGCCAACTCGTGGCGGAAAATCTCCGAGGGCCCTTCGGGCACACTCTGATCGAAGAAACCGGTGTTCAGGTCGATCACCACGCGACTGCCCCCGATCAGAGGGGCCTTGTCGTCGTCCGGTGCGTTGATGTCCTGGAAACGGCGAACGCCGTACGACTTCCCGGCCTCGGTCGGTGGCTCCTTCGACCTCCGGTAAAGCGAAGCGAGATCCTTCTTGCCCTTCACCAATGAGATGACGAAACCCTGCGGGATCTCGCCGGCAACTCCGCCGGCCCGCCACGCGGCGAGGTCCGCCACCGCAGCCCGCTCGGCCTGCGGGGCGTACCGCTTGGCCTGCGCCTTCAACGACCCGTCCACGATGAACAGCGTGTGCTTGGTCCGCTCGACGTGGATGGTGCGCCACTTGTCCCAGGGCGCGGGATAGTAGGTGAATTCTCCCCTGTTGTTGGTGATCCCCTTGACCGCCGTGACCTTGATGGGGCCGCCCTGTTCGGTCCGGACGATCGTCCATTCGTACTGCTCGTCCACCGGGTGCAGGTCGTACCCGTCGATCTTGTGCACGAACGCCACCACGTGGTCGACGCTGGCTCCGGTGCCGACAGGTCTGAAAGCCGACCCTTCTCCGAGTCTCTTGAACGCGGCCTCGGCGAACGGCACTTTCATCAAGTTGCGGAACAGCACGCCCTGCTGGTCCACCAGTTTCTTGTCCGCCGGGTCGTAGGCCGCCAGGAACGCCTTCTCGTCGCGGTCCTTGAGCGCCTTGGCCTGTCCCGCCAACAGCGCGTCGATCTCGTCGATCTTGATGGGGTTGAGCGCCTCTTCCGCGGCCGCGTAGGCGGCATCCCGCTTGGCCTGCTCGTTCGCGAGATGCCCCCGAACCACGAACACCGTGCCGGCGAGGAGCAGGACGACCGTCAGCACCGAGCCGAGGATGATCCACCGCCGGCGCTTCGACTGCCCGCCCCCCGGCGGGGCGCCCGACCCGGGCGGCCCGTACGGTCCGGGCCGCGCAGTCTGGTGCGCCGGGTCGTACGGCCCGTAAGACCCACTTGCCGGGTGACCCGCGGGGGGCGGGCCGGCGGGGGTGGACGGGGGAACGGAGGGGTGCCCCTCGGTCATGAGTCTGTTTCCTCGCTTGTGTACGTCGAATCGGTGGGACCGTTCGCCACGACTGTCCCGAAAGGATCCGCGCCATTGTGGGGCGCGGCGCCGCTGATGGTCAGCGCCGCCCGATGACCCTCAGGTAGCGCGTGTAAGAAACGCAGCCGTGACGGCGTCCAGACCCCGACTCACGATCTACCCCATGGCAGCGACCAATTCCGGAACGAGTCCAAGACCCGCCAATGAGAACGTCCAGACCGGCAGCAGTCCAGGACGTTTGACCGGACGTTTGACCGGACGTTCGGCGGCCGGGGTCCTGCATGGTGCGGGTGTCCAGTGGGATCAGCGGAAACCTGGACGAGAGAGCTACGTCACCATCGGCATCTCGGCTGCGTCGCTTTGAATCCGGGACGGACATTGGCGGCCCCGGAAGGAATAATGACTCGGCCTGTCCGGTCTCGGTCCCTTGTGGACTCTGGCCGGTCCGACGTCGACATCAGCGAGGATCTGTCATGGCCGAGGGCCACCCCTCCGTCCCGAGCCCACCCGCCCAACCTTGGGCACACGCGCCCGCTCCGGTGCCGCCGCCGCCGTCCCGGTCCCGGCGCGGCCTGTGGATCGCGTTGACCGCGGTCGGGGTCGTTCTGGTCCTTGCGCTGGCCGGCTCGGTGATCGCCGTGGTGCGCCTCCTCGGCCGCCCCTCCGCCGATGGCGCCGAGTCCGACGAGATCGCGACCCTGCTGGCGGGGCACACCGGGGCCCTGGCGAAGCGGGACCTCCAGGCATTCCTGGCGCCGTTCGACCCGGCCGACAAGGACCTGATCGCGCGGCAGACGACCCTCTTCCACAGCCTCAACAAGCTACCCCTGGCCGAGGCGCGGTATGAGGAGTTTGGCGCCACCGTCTCGACCGAGGGCACGTTCGACGTGCAGGTGTCGTTCGTGCACCGGTTCGATGTCGCCGACCCGTCCCCGGTCGATGAGTTGTACGAGTGGACGGTGACCCGCGCCAGCCCGGACGCCGCGCTGAGGGTCACCGCGGTCAAGGGCGGCCTGCCGGTCGACGAGAACTCTGACATGGTCACGTACTACCCGGCTCCGTGGGACCGAGGCCGCCCCATCCATGTCGAGAAGACCCCGCACACAGTGGTCATCGCGGACGAGTCGCTGAAGGCGCAGGCCAAGCGGTACGCACGTGTGGCGGAGCGCGCCGCGACGGAGAATCTGGCCGCGTGGCGCGCCGGCGGAGTCGACGCGAAGGTACCGCAGGGCTTCGTGATCTCGTTGGTGAAGGGGAAGAAGGAGCTCGGCTCGCTGTACCGAACAACGAAGGACACGCCGACCGAGTCCGGTGTGGCGATCCCCGTGCGCCCGGCCGGGGAGCTAAACGGCGGTGGCGAGCAGGAGATCGCCACCAGCCGCGTGGTCATCGACGTGGCTGACAAGTACCACTTCGCGCAGGGCGACGACCGGACGCTGGAGATCTTCCGACACGAGTTGGCGCACGCCATCGTTAACGTGCTGACGAAGCGTGGCCCGGGCGCGACGGCGTTCGACGGCCCGGAGAAATGGGTCGTCGAGGGGTTCGCCGAGTACCTCGCGCATGGCCGCAAGCCCTTCACGACCAGCGATCGCACCGCCGAGGCCAGGCAGATCCTCCGCTCCTACGACTACCAGCAGGACCTGCCCGGCAACGCCTCCTGGAAGATGGAGGACCGGTTGAGCTACCACTACTGGCTGGGTCACTCGGCGATGAGCTACCTCGCCGACCAGTACGGGGAGGAGAAGGTCTACCAGTTCGTCGCCAAGCACTATCAGGGCGCGCCGGTCACCGCGGCGACGCGGGACGTGCTCGGGGTCTCGTACGCGGACTTCGAGGCCGGCTGGACGGCGCACCTACGGTCGGCCATGCGCTGACCCGGTGCGGGCGGTCTCGCAACCGGATCAGGCAGGCTGCTCGGATGCTCAGCGTAAAGGGCTCTATTCGGTGCGCAGCGCTGTGGCGGTGCGGGTACGCGCTGCCCAGCCGGCCGGCAGCAGCGCGCCGAGGACGGCGATGACGATGCCGCCGAGGCCGAACAGCACCAACTCGACCGGGCCGAAGACGTCGAGGATCGAGGCGGGCAGGTGGTAACCGGCCCCGCGACCCATCTCGGTCACGATTGTCCGCTGCAGGAGCACCCCCGCCGGCGTACCGATGGCACCGCCGGCCAGGCCAGCGACGGAGACCGAGGCGATGACCATCGCGATGGTCTGCCGCGGTGCCATGCCCAGGGCCTTGTGAATGCCGAGGTCATGTACGCGTTCCCGGGTCTCCAGGACGACCATGTTGAGGACGCCCAACGCGGCGACGGTGGCGAGCATCAGGCTGAGCACGGTGGTCAGCGCGTTGATGATGAGGACAATCTCGGGAGTGCCGATGTTCTCGGTCATCGCGTACGCGTCGAATTGTTGTATCTCGGGCTCCAACGCCTCGGCATAGGCCTCCGGGTCGGTTCCGTGCTCCACATTGATGTAGAAGAGCTCCGGTTCGGCGGTCGCGAGGGTCTTGGCGGCAGTGAGGATCTGCATGCCGTCGTGGTCATCGTTGAAGGCCTCTCCGACGATCCGAACGGCGATCTGCGTGCCGTGGTCGGTCAGCACGACGGTGTCCCCAACGCGGGTCTGGGTAGCGGTCAGAAACGGTGTCGCTACGACGATCTCGCCGGGCTTGCCGAACCAGGAGCCTGAGGCCATCCGGTAGCCGGACGAGCAACTGTTACCGGTGGCGCCGAGGATCTGGAGAGCGCCAGCGAACCCGGCCACGGTCACCTCACTTTGAGCGACACCGCAGTAGCCGCTGGTGCCGGCCTGGGTAGTGATGGCCTTGACGATCGCTGCCGTGTCCTGCGCCGACCTGGGCGTGACGACGGGCCTGGACGGTTCCCTGTCGGCCTTGACCGGATCTCCGCCGGGCGTCCCCTGTGTCGGCCGGCCGGTGCCGATGACGACGTCGCCGTGACTCGCGGTGGCCTGGACCTCGGCGAGGGAGGCGGCCAGGCCGAAGGAGAACGTCACGGCGGCTGCACCGAACGCGATCGCCGCGACGATCGCCGCCGACCGGACCGGTCGAGCGAAGGGATGGGCCATCCCGAGCGTCACCGGCCGGGGCAGGGGGATCCGCGCGGTCAGCCGGGCTGCCCACTGGCCGCGGCCGGCCTTCGGGGTACGTCCGACGGCGAGCGCGTCGACGGTGCGCAACCGCCCGGCGCGTGACGCGGCCACCCAGGCGGTCGCGGTGACCAGTGCGAGCACCGCGGCGAGCAATCCCGCGTCGACCCACGGGGCGACGCCGGAGTCACTCGTGCCGTAGATGTCGTTGGTCAACGTCAGCACCGGGATGGCAATCGCGTTGCCGAGGATCACGCCGAGCACGGCACCGGTCAGGGCGGGGATCAACGCCTGACCGAGGTACGCTCGTACGACCTGGCTCGGAGTGAACCCGAGCGCCTTGAGAATGCCGATCCTGCGGGTCCCTGTGCTGACCGCGCCGGCAATCACGTTGCCGACGATGAGGACCGCCATGATCAGACCCAGCACCCCGAACGCGATGAGGAACGGCACGAACAGGGCGGTGTCGCCGGAGCCGTCCTCCCGGGTCGTGAGCCAGGACCGCGACGCGGTCAACGCCCCCGCAGGCAGTGCCGCTTCTACCGCGACGCGGCCGGCGTCGACCTGCGCGGCGGTGTCGGCGGCGGCGAACCGGTAGAGCATCTGGTAGCCACCGTCCGCTTTCGACGTTGCCAACGCCGCGATCTGCTCCGGAACCACCCAGCCGTCGGCGGTCGCGCTGATCGAACGGGCCTCACCGACGATGGTCAGGGTCGGGCTGCCAGGCAGGTCCGACAGCCGCCACACCGTGCCGACCGCCCGCTCGTGTGGCGGGAAACGGCCGTCGTTGACGACCACCAGCTCGCCCGGGCCGGTCGCCCACCGCCCCTCGGTCAGCGTGACCGCGTCGACGGCCGCACCATCCGGCGCGGTCCGTCCGACCACCGTCAGCGGCGATATCGGCTGGTCCTTGTCGTCGACCGGGTGGATCGAGGCGGTCCGGAACGGGCCGGTGGCCGCGGCGACCCCGGTGGCCTGCGCGGAGGCCGTGAGCTGGTCAGACGTGGTCTTGGTCAGGTCGAAATACGCGGTCAGATGCGCGCCGTTCTGCTGGGCGAAAGCCCGGTCGAACGGGGCGTTGGAGGCTACGAGCAGCGTGCTGCCGAGCACGGACGCGGACACCGCGATCATCACCACCAGTCCGATGACGACGGTCTGCACGCGGCGGCGCCCCACTCCGGAGCGGACCACCCGGCTTAGCGCGCTCATCGGGCCGACTCCCGCGCGGTGTCGACGGCGACGCGGCCGTCGACGAGTTGGATGGTACGGGTGGCACACGAGTTGGCCAGCGACAGATCGTGGGTGACCATGATGATCGTTTGGCCGTCCGCGTGCAGCTCTCGGAGCAGCTGCTTGACGTCCTCCCCGGAGGCGCTGTCCAGCGCGCCGGTGGGTTCGTCGGCCAGCAGCAGCGCCGGACGGTTCACTAGTGCCCGGGCCACCGCGACGCGCTGGCGCTCACCGCCGGAGAGCCGCCCCGGGTAGGCGGCGGCGTGCCGGTCGACGCGCAGTGCCCCAAGCACGTCCATCGCGCGGCGCTGCGCGGTGCTGCGGGATATCCCGGTCAGTTGCGCGGGCAACATGACATTGTCGGCGACAGTCAGGTCGTCGAGCAGGTTGAAGAACTGGAAGACCATGCCGATCTTCGCGCGCCGATACATCGCGGAACCGGCCTCGCCGAGCTCGTCTACGCGGACGCCGTCCACAGTCACCGTGCCACCGCTAGGCCGGTCCAGGCCGGCGACCAGGTTCAGCAGCGTCGACTTGCCGCTGCCCGAAGGCCCGAGGATCGCGACCGCCTCGCCGGCCGCAATCGTCAGCGACACGTCGCCCAAGGCGGGCGGCCCGTCGCCGTACCTTCGGGTCACGTCGCGCAGCTCGATCATCGGCAAAGTCACGGTGGGTCCTCCTCGGGTCCGACCACGTTCAGGCCGGCTAGACGCTAGATCCACTCCGGACCGGATACATCGGTCGCGACACACCGTTCGACGGAGGCGCCCCCGGCACCCATCGTGATGAGACGCGACCGATCTCATCCCTGAGATTTAGGCGAGCGATGTGACCCCAGCCGGTCTTGCGGCCGAAGCCGCGAACCGGAATTCGCCGCGATAATGGCCCGGTGACGAGCGTGACGGCGGCTGACCGGCTGCGGGCCGGAATCGGGCGACTCCTGCGCTCGCCCGGGACGCTGCCACGGCTTTCGTGGCGCAGCCAGGCAGTCGACGCGGGCCTGGCGTTGCTGACGTACATCGTTGTCGGGAGCATCGGCATCACCCGGCGCGTACCCCCGGCGACGATGTACGACCAGCTGCCCGCCCCGCTCCGGGATCAGATCGTGCCGACCGACCTCCATCGGACCACCTGGGCAGTCCTGATGCTCCTGACGGTCGTACCGTTGGTGTTCCGCCGCCGGTACCCGCTGACGATGCTGTGGGTCGTGCTGGGCGTTGCGCCGTTGCTGGCCGCAGACCCGGTCGCGTTGCTGCTCTCCTTCGTCACCTGCATCATCGCCGGCTTCACCGCGGCGGTGCACAGCCCGTACCGGGTACCGGCACTGGCGAGCCTGCTGGTGGCGGTGCTGTTCTACGGCAACACGGAGGCCGTCCGCGTCCCGGACGCCGTCCTCCCGTTCCTGATCCTGTTCCCGATCCTGATCGCGGCCGACGGGCTGCGCCGCTGGAAGCACCGCGCCGACGAGGGCCGTGCGCACCTGTCCGCACTGGAACGAGACCAGATCACGGCGCTGGTCCGCGCCACCGAACACGAGCGGGCCAGGATCGCCCGCGAGCTGCACGACGTGGTGACGCACCACGTCAGCGTGATGATCGTCCAGGCCGGCGCTGGCCGAAAGGTCCTGGACACCGCCCCCGAGCAGACCCGGGAGGCCCTGCTGGCGATCGAGGCCGGCGGACGGGCCGCGATGACGGAGCTGCGCCACGTCATGGGCCTACTCACGATGAACAGCGCCGGGCCGGACTCCGCTGGTACGGCGGACCTCGCTCCCCAGCCCGGGCTGGACCGCCTTGACGCACTGGTCGACCGGCTGTCAGATAGCGGGGTCCCGGTCACCATGACCAGAACCGGGCAGCCGCGCCCGGCGCCGGCGGGCGTCGAGCTGGCCGCCTACCGGGTGGTCCAGGAGGCATTGACCAATACGGTTAAGCACGCGGCCGGCGCCACCGCGACGGTTCACGTCGAATACGGCGCCGACTACCTGCGGGTTCAGGTCACCGACACCGGCGGCGGACCCAGCGCGTCGGCTGCGGCCGGCGGCGGGCAGGGGCTGATTGGCCTACGAGAACGGCTCGCCGTCTACGGTGGAACCCTGCGCGCCGGGCCGCGCCTGACCGGCGGCTACCGCGTCGACGCACAGATACCGCTGGAGAACACGTGACCGAGCCCTTGCGGGTGGTGATCGCCGACGATCAACCGCTGCTCCGCGCCGGCTTCCGGATGATCCTGAACGCCGACGGCATCGACGTGGTCGCCGAGGCGACCGACGGCACCGAGGCCGTCGATGCGGTCGAGCGCACCCGGCCCGACGTTGTCCTGATGGACATCCGGATGCCGGAACTGGACGGGCTGGAGGCCACCCGGCGCATTCTCACCGGAGCCACCGACGAGCCGCGCGTAATCATGCTGACGACGTTCGACCTGGACCACTACGTCTACGCGGCGCTGACCGCCGGGGCCAGCGGCTTCCTGCTCAAGGACGTCACACCCGAGCACCTCGTCGCCGCCGTCCGCATGGTCCGCGCCGGCGACGCGCTGTTAGCCCCGGCCATCACCCGCCGCCTCGTCGAGCGGTTCGCCCACCGCGACCCCGACCCGCCCACCTCCCACCGCGACCTGGCGACGCTGACGAGACGCGAAATCGAAGTGCTGCAACTACTCGCCCGGGGTCTAAGCAACGCCGAGCTCGCCGGCCACCTGCGCCTGTCCGAGGCGACCGTCAAATCCCACGTCGCCCGAATCCTCGCCAAGCTCGGACTCCGCGACCGGGTACAGGCCGTCGTCCTCGCGTACACAACTGGACTGGTCAACCCGGCGACACCCACGTAGTAAGGGCCTCGTATCGAGGGCGACACGAGCCCGACTCCGAATTGGTCCTATAGAAGCGGCAGTCAGGGCGGCGATGCGCTTGGAGACCGCCTGCTGAGTCAGGGGCGAGGCCGACCTGCTGGGTGATCCGACCACTGTCGATCCGGCGCCGGTCCGGTCGGTGGTGTACCCGGACGGCTGCGGCAATCTCAAAACGAGTTGATATGACTCGCCTGGCACCACCAACCAGTTGGTTGATCGATCGCCTCAGTCAGTGCTACCGTCCACCAACCAGTTGGTTGAGGTTGAGGTGCATGGAAATGGCTGACCAAGCCGACCGTCGTCAGGCGCTGATCAGTGCGGCGTTCGCGGCGATCGCGAACGAAGGCTTCGAGGGCTTGCGGTTGCGGCCGATCGCTGCCGCCGCCGGCATCGACCACTCCACGTTGCACCACTACTTCCGGACCAAGGAGGACCTGATCGCCGCGGTGCTCGAGCACGTGACCAGCCAACTCGAGGGATCCATGCGAAACGACCTGGAACCCGCCGGGCGACTGCGCCACCACCTGGGTGCGATCGCCACGGCTATTGCGGAACGGCCTGAGCTCTTCATCGTGCTCGACGAGCTTGACCTGCGCGCCCGCCGCGATGTGACGATGGCTGCCAACATCAAACATGACGAGCAGGGCTGGCGGGCCGCGCTCGTGGCGCTGTTCGACGAAGGCATCGAGCAGGGGACCTGGTCGGTCGACCTCGACGTCCACGCCAGCGTGGAGCTCGTGATCGCCACCCTCAAGGGCCTTCGCTTGCGTCCCGATACGGCCGAGGTCGTCGTCAAGCAGCTCTGCGACCTCTATTCACGGGGAGCCTCAGAGTGATCAACGTAGTCATCATCGGCGGCGGCATCGGCGGTCTCGCGCTCGCGCAGGGCCTGCGGCGACACGGGGTCCAGGTCGCGGTGTACGAGCGCGACGCGCATCGCGACGACCGGCTGGACCGCTACCGGCTCGCGATCAACCCGGCCGGGAGCCGGTCGCTGCGAGCCTGCCTGCCCGACCAGCAATGGCAGGTGTTCCTGGACACCGCAGGCCGCCCCGGTGGCGGCTTCGGCTTCCTCGGCACCGACCTTCGCGAGCTGGTGGTCGTCGAGGACGCGATCATGTACCCGCATGTCGCCGACCCCGCCGAGCGGTCCTACCCCGTCGACCGCCACACGTTGCGCGGCATCCTCCTCGACGGGCTCGGCGACACCGTCCACTATGGTAAGACCTTTGACCGGTACGAGATCGGTGCCGCCGGCCGCCCAACCGCCCACTTCGCCGACGGCACCACGGCAACCGGTGACATCCTTGTCGGCGCAGACGGGATCAACTCCCGTCTGCGCGCGCAATACCTGCCCGCCGCCACCTGCCACGACACCCACGCGATCGGCGTCGGACTCAAGCTGCCGCTCGACCGGGACACCCGAACCTGGCTGCCCGCCCGGTTGGGCCAGGGCATGAACCTCGTCATGACGGCCGCGCCGCAGTTCCTGTTCACCTCGGCGTTCGAACGTCAACAGCCGGCCGGGGACGACTACCTGCTGTGCGCCTTCGTCGCCCGCGACGACCAGTTCCCCGCACACCCGGAAGGCCTCGACGGCACCCGGCTCAAGGCCCACATCGCCAGCCTGACCACCGACTGGCACCCGGCACTGCGCCAGCTCATCGACCAGTGCCCACCGGAGGACGTGAGCGCGTACCCGTTCCGGGCGTCCGACCGCCCAACTCGCTGGACGCCCTCCCAGGTCACCGTTCTCGGTGACGCGGTGCACAGCATGCCGCCAACCGGCGGCAACGGCGCCAATACCGCCCTGCGCGACGCCGCCCTCCTCACTCGGCAACTGTCGCAGGTCGCCCAGGGCCAACTACCCCTACTCGACGCGATCGGTGACTACGAGGCCGACATGCGCGATTACGGCTTCCAGGCGGTCGACCTGGCCATGGAGACCCTGCGGCAGGGGCTGACCAGCAACCCGGTCGACATGTTCTTTAGCCGCGCCTGGTTCCGTTTCTGCGACCTGGCGGCGCCGCTTCGCCGCATGACGTTCGGCAACAGCTGGGCAAAGGTCAGCGCCCCTCGCCAATGGGAGCGGGCGGTCACCACCCCGATCCGCACGCCCTAGGAATCGCGGTCGCGTCGGCGTTCCACATCAGAGCCGTAAGGGAACGTGCGAGGCGTCGGCCGCCTGGCTCGCCGACGTCACGACCACGTTCACGAAGTTCGACGTACCGACCGGGCCGGACTTCGTTGTGGTCGACTCCACCGCGGAGTACGTGAGTGCGGAGGCCAACGCTTCGTCGTGGCCTTGCGCGACATCTACCGCTTCGCGGGAGAGGATTGACCGCCATCACCTCGTACACGGTCGAACTGCCGACGGATAGCCTCGCCTGATCCCTGTCCTTCAATGATTCATCGGCGCCACCGCCTCGCTCGCCGCCATCCAGGCCGCGAAGGCGACGTGACCGATCCCGAACGCGACCAGGTCGGCATCCCAACGCGAACCTTTGCCGCCGGCGGACCACACGAGCAGGCCCACCCCGGCGGCCACGTTGAGCGCCGACCACACGCCGTTGACCACTGGTCCGGAGTTTCGGCCGGCGAGTGGGGTCAGGTGCCGACGGCCCGTGACGGCGGTGGCCAGGTGCGGTGCGGCATTGGCGATCAGCAACCCCGCGGCGAACGACGCGACTCGTGAACGATCCATTCCCGCACGCTAGCGACCGCGGTCTGCTGTCGCATAGTGCGGCGCTGTCGTCGCGGGCCGGGTCAACATATTAGTCAGGTCAGTCCCAGTTCCTCGGCGGTCGCGGCAGCACTTTCTCGCAGCGCGTCGCGTTCTGGACCGTCTGGCAGTTCGTCAGCGAGGGCGAGCGGGCGACGGCCACCGGTTGGACGCGCACCCAGAGTCAACCACGGGTACAGCGATCGGCGCAGGAACGACTTCACCCGCCGATGGGCACGGGTCGACCGCGGGAACCGACGGTTGGGCATGACGTGCCTTGCGGAGCGCTGGTGAGCCAAGAAGCGCAGAACGGCGCGTCGTAAACGAATCGAGGCCGCGCGGCGCCGGGGCCGCGGTCGCTGCTCGGCCGTTCCGTGAGGGTGCACTGGTAGTCGCAAGGCGCTGTCACGCTGGCCGGGCGACCGTAAGTCAGCCCTGAACTCATTCATCCATCGTTGGCTCCCACGACGCGCGATGTGCGATCCATGTGTGCTCGGTGGTTCCGGAACACGGTGATACGCGCCAGCAGTGCCCGGCATGCTTCGCGCCTCACAATTTGTACAGAGCATGAAAGATCGGCACCAAGCGGCAGCGCAGGGTGCTCACTAGTATCACCGTGTTTGCGCTCTAATCCGCTGCTTTGACAGAGGAGGCCTGAACGGTCGCGGCCCGACGACGCGCCTGGAGTCGAAGCGCCACAAGACTTGCCGCTCCCCCACCCACTTATCAGGGACCAGGCGCAGGACATTAGGCCCGGGATAGGTACGCACTACAGGTGGCTCATGGACTTAGCTCTGAACCCGATCCACCGATCGCCCGCCGGGCCGAGCCTGACCTCGTGCAACAAGACCACCTCCTTGGAGGGGAGGACATGGATGCGCCTCGGCGCGCCTGGCGCGGGTTCGAGGTCGGGCACGAACCTGCGCACCGGTGGTGGCTGCGGATCCCCACGGTCAGCGGCATGAGCGGATTCCAGCGAGCGCCTGATGAGGGGCGTTGCGGAAGTGGCATGAGATCAGCGGATCTACCACGATGGCGACAGCCTCGTCCTTGACTCTCCCGCAGGGGGAGCCGTCAGTGTGGACGTGTAAGGAGAGCCACGGAAGGAAACACCCATGAGCACTCAGCTTTCACTTGATCCGACAGTAGCCGCCCATATCGCCTCCATCAACAGGTTCGACATCGATGCCGTCATGGCCACGTTCGCTGAAAACGCGTTGGTCAACGACGTTCACCGCGAATTTTGGGGGCAAGAGCACATCCGTGCCTGGGTCGCTAAGGAAATGATGGACGATCACGTCACCCTCGAACCGGTCGAGGCTGTCGACAACGCCGGCATGCACGTTGTTCGGTGCAAGTTCGACGGTGACTACGACAAGACCAACCTGCCGGATCCACTGATCATGACGAACTACTTCCGGGTCAGCGATGGCAAGATCGTCACCCTGTTCGTTATTAAGAACAGCGATCCCGCGTACTGACCACCGCAACCTCCCGGGCCGGTCGCCCGTCCGTGGTGGGCCCGCGGGCGGGTAATCGGCTTGCCGGCGGGCCGCTGAGCGTGTCGTCGAGGCCTTGTCGGGCCTGCCGGTCGCCAGATGGCGAGACGATTGCCGGGTATGGCACGAGGTGCGCCGGCTGGTCGAGGATCGGGCCGACGCCGAGGAACGGGGAGAGTGCCTTCTGTACGGCGTCGACGTCGTCGAAGCCGTCACCGAACTGCTCACAGGTGTTCTACCGCAGGCCGAAGTCTCCGGACTGGCGCATCCACTCGAACGGCGCCTGACGGAACAGGCGTCGATCACACCGTGACAACTGTTAGCCTCCCGGGTCCGTTCGCGCACGCCGGCGATCCTCGGAAAGGAACGGTCAGCACCTCCGCGATGGCCAACCGAGAACGTGAGGTTTCGGTGCTTCTGGGCCTGTAGATGGCGCGTCGTGACGGTGCCAGTGCCGGACCGGCACCGTCACGACAGCAGCACGCATCCTGGTGAGCGCGCGCCATTTGGTGCGGATTCATTCAGGCGGCGGCTGGTTGCTACACCGTGGGGCCAGCGGCGAGCGACCGAGGAGGGCCATCGCCCGAAGAACCTGCGCCCGCTCGGACGGTCTCGTGCCGCGCAGAACGATCACGACGAGGACGATCCGGGTCACCGCCCAGATCATCGTGCAGGAAACGGGGACGAGGAACGCGTAGGTGTGCAGCGCGTCCATTGAGGCAACCTCCGGCAGACACGGCACGCACGCGTCCGCTATGACAGCTGCACGAGATCAAACGCGGGTCGGCATCGTCAATCTCTACAGTCGTGTGCGGAGAGTTCCCCAACCTACGTGTCCTGCTTCCGATGATTTACAGCCGTAAGCGAGGATTGAACCGTGCGTCTGACTCGCCTCCTTAGCATCGCCGCCAGCGTCTTCGGCGTCCTCGCTACCACGCTAGTCCGTGTCTGTGAAGCGGACACGCGGCGAAAGTCCGAACATCAGCCAAGTAGGCGCTGGGCGGCTGATGTTTAGCGGATCTGCCGCGCCGTCTGGTAGCACGGTCGCCGGCGCCTGGGTAGTGACTATTGACAGAAGGTGCGCCTGGTCGTTAGGTCGAACGCGCTCCCCGGCGCGTCATCCGCAGCGAGACGCGCTTTACTTCACTTCCCATCCAGTAAGGTAGAGAAACTGTACGAATGAATAGCACATTCATCGCGCGCAGGGGGCGATCGTGGTATGACTGCCTCATGCCGCGCTCGAAGAACAGATTCGGGATAGGGAGTACGCTGCCGCGCAAAATGCGTCGGGTTTTGCGCCTCTTTCCAGCGAGCAACTCTCCGGAGTCGACGTCCCGGAACCACACTCGTCCGGCTGCATCAACGAACCGAAACCATCTTCTGTATGCATCGAGCGGGACGCGCACCGATCGGTGCGATTCGTCGCTTTCGGGCGCCTCGCTCCAAGTTAGAGAGCCATCTGGGGCAAGGCTGCTTGCGTACATGCCGTCAGATTTGCTTATAGCTGATGTTCCAAATGGTCCCCATTTGGATTCGGGACGATACCGGCTTTGCAAGATTGGGTCGGCGGTCGCCTTGACCTCGCGCTTGGTCATTGCGCGAAAGACCATCCCAACGTTGGTGATTGGCAAGTCTGATCCGTTATGCACGAAGACGGTAACCCTTTCAACTGCTACTTCATGTTCTTGGTCGTTGATGTGGTAAACGACCAACTTCTCAATCCAAGCAGCGATGGCGCTTGCCTGCTCTCGATCAGCTGCCCTTCGATCGCGAAGAATAATATAGAGAGCTAGGAAGATCGAGACGGAACTGCCAACCGAACTAACCCACTGTGGGATGTTTCCCCAAAGACCATTCACCGGGGTAGTATAGATATAGGTCGAAGGAGCGTGCGACGCCGACAGGAGGACCACTCCAAGCGCAGCCGCACCGCGGCGCCTCGTCGCCAGCCACCTAGCCGCCGGCACGTAAGGCCTCTACTACGTCGTCAGCGAGTCCCGCAGGAGCTCAACCACTAAGCTACGCGCCGCCGCGCCGGTTGAGTCAGACCCGAGCCCTTCACATGGCAGCGGAGGTGACTCGTTAGGACCACAAGATCGGATCCACCTGGTACCGACAGTCTGCCTGGTGCGGATGCTGCCCAAGGCTTCCCATGCTCGGACCCAACGTTGCCGTTGAGTCCCACCCCGCGGGCTCGGTGTCGTGGTCACCGTTCTAGGACCTGGTCGGTCTCGTCTTGTGCGCTGCCCGCGCTAGCTCGTTGTCTTCTTGGCCGGTTGAACCATGCTCTAACTTTTGTGCAATCCACAGCACCCGCGCGCTCAGCCGCTCGACATCGCTGCCATACCGATGGCTCTCATAATCATCGAGCGGCTGTACATCTGGCAACTGCTCAGCGATCAATGCGGCTACATTGCCGACGGGGAACCACGGCGGCAGATCTTCAATATCATTTGCCCAGCGCGGAGATGCTTCGCCTCCGACACTCTCGCTCCAAGTAGAAACGCCGACTAGTACCGGATCCAACGTCTGCGGTTGATCAGTCAGCAGTTCAACAATGACGCTTTGAATCTCCTCATCGCCTATCTGTGCGGCCGTCCATGAGAGCACTCGTCTCGCGTGCATCGCGTTTGCGG
This sequence comes from Asanoa ishikariensis, assembly GCF_900107455.1. Classification (GTDB taxonomy): domain Bacteria; phylum Actinomycetota; class Actinomycetes; order Mycobacteriales; family Micromonosporaceae; genus Asanoa; species Asanoa ishikariensis. The sequence continues at coordinate 1,231,098 of NZ_FNQB01000003.1, forward strand.
TCCACGTCGCAGCCAAGGACCACGGTGCAGCCACCAGCAAAGTCATTATTTCTGCACTCGATTCAGCCTCAAGCTGAGTCCGTTCTGCCTTTCGTGCTACAAACATCAGCTCGCGCAGAACCGCAACCGCAGCCGCAAGTGGTTCCAGACGAACGCTGCGCGCAATTACCTCTCGAAAATCATGATCGTCAGCGTTGCGAGCGACCTTCGCAGCAAGACTAGCTGTGGTATCCAGCCCAACCGGAATTAGCGAGATTATCGGTGGCAGGTTCACCGCAACCGCTGTCGCAGCCATTAGACGCTCGCAAAGGTCACGGTCGTATGGGCGATGAGTCACCCGCGCCCACGGGCGTGCGGCTTCAAGCAGTTCGTGATGCTCGCGAACCAATCGCTCGGCGTCTGTCTCTTCTGGTTCCGGCTGTGGTGGCGCCTCCACAGGCGGTGCCTCGGCCGTCACACCCTTCCAAGTTGCGGTCAGAGATAATGAGGCGCGCTTAAGCTCGTTAACTGAATCGGCCCATAGCTGATCGTCGGTGCCCTCTGGAGGGCGTCCGGGCCAGCGGCCGGCCGAATCAAGCAGGCGCCGGGCGCACCTTTCAACCCAGTCACACCACGGCGTCAGTGCTTCATCCACAGCCTTAGCTGCGTGAAGCTCCGCGCTTAGCTGCACGAAGGGAGCGCTGAGCGTAACCACGGCCGCTGCCAAGGCATTGTCTAGCGCCTCTGCGTAAAGTCGCGTCTCCGCCCGGGATGGCTCGACCGTCAAGCGTTCGCCGTTCGCGTCGTAGATCAACATAGAGCGACTGACACGCCTGCGCATCAGTCGCCAGTCGTCGACGGCAATCTTGACGCCAGCCCGCTGTTGATGACCGCTCTCAATGATTGCGCCACATTGACGAGCCACTGCCAGCATTGTTGACGCGGCAGCTGTCGCCAGACCATGATCACGCACAGAGAACGACGCACTTACGACGTCCGCCGCTTCGGCATCGGTCAGGTTCCATGATCGCTGTAGTTCTTGGAACTCAGCGAGCTGTTCCTTCTTCCACTCCCTTAGCAGGTCCGCCGTAAAGTGCTGAGAAGTTTGATCAATTTCCCAGGCGTGTGTCTCGCAGAGCGGAATCAGGTTCGACGCATCACGGTTGTCAGCCTCGGACATGCCCGGGTCCCAGCGAGGGCCGCCCTGGCTACGCGCGTGGATGTGAGCAACGCGGCTGTTGAGGATGTACTCGCCTGTCTCGTCGTTCAGCCGGTAAAGGGGCTTCTTGCAGGTTGGCTCGCCGCACCGCCATGCCGTGCCGTAGAGCTGCTTGATCGTGCCCTCAGTCGGCGTCCGATGCTCGACTGGGCCGGCACCTGAAGTGTTTGACACCTAACCATCATCGCCGATCGCTATCCCGCGAGATGTGAACCCCCGCGCGTCGAAGCGCATGGAGGGCGTTCGTTGGCCGCTCTCCACCTTCGCCCTTCACGAAGGCCCGCCTGAATATCCGAAGCAGCGACGATCGCTGCATACCGGGACGCGATCAGGTCAGCTGCCAGGTGCCGCTATTGACGGCCACGTCCGTGGGCATGTCCAGCCGTCCCCATGTTCGGGGAGACCCGCCGAGGGTTCGAACCTGCGCCGTGATCGCGCTACGACCGCCGGATCCGGACCGGCGCGACGGCCACAAATTGGCCCTGAGCTGCGGGAATGCAGTTTGGATTGTGCCACGTTTGGTCCACTCGGGTTCGAGCTCCGTCGGGACCACCCGGGTTCGAGCTCCGTCCGCCATCTTCGATGCGGACAACCCGAACCCGCGGGTTTGGCTCCATGCGCCAGTCGCTCCTCTACCGGGTCGACCGGTACGCCGACAGTCGGTGATCTTTCGCGCGGGGCTACCCTGATGACAGCGCGACGCGCTGTTCGATCACGATCTTGCCCAAGTGCTGGTCAGCGGTTTGGGGTGTTCTGCGGGTTCCCGGCGGCGCACCGCCAATGAAGGCTCTGAACTGGCGTTTCATGCCAGATCGGAGCTCTCCTCATGTCTAATATGGACACTTGTGTGCTCGATGTGTGATCGACGGTCTGGGCGACGGTCCCTGGGCGACGGCGATGAACGACATCCAACTTCCAGCAGGATCATGTGCCGGACCCCGATGAAGGTCTGTGGGTTGCATCATCGGGATCCGAGCTGATCGTCCAGCGTGTCTTGAAGCCACGGTCCCCCGCTTGCGGGCACCAAGTTCTGGATCACGCCACAGCATGCCCACCGCCCTGCCAACCGGCCGGAGATGACTTTTCGACGGCGGAGGCGTGGGAGGCGATCAGCCGTGAGGTGTGTCCGCATTGACGCTGGGGAATCTAGCTGCGTCGCTGCGCTCATCCGTTCGACGAGCGGGTCGTGGCAAGATCCGCGTGTCGGGCGGGCGGCCCGGCACCGTGACGATCCCCGGCCGACGCGACCGCGCCACCCGGTAGAGCCGGATGCTGGCCGTGTCCACCAGCACGCTTCCGGTCGGGCCGGCGTGGGCGTATCAGCCGAAGTGGGACGGATGGCGATGCCTGGCCTCGGTCCGCGAAGGCCGGGTGCAGCTGCAGACCCGCAACGGCAAACCGATCGGTGGGCAGTTCCCCGATATCACCCGCGTCCTGCGCCGCAGCGTGCCACCCGGTGTCGTCCTCGACGGCGGGCTCGTCGTCTGGGACGAAGCCCGCCAACGCAGCAGCTTCTCCCTGGTGTAACGACGTGCCGGCACCGGCCGGCGGGTGCTGCAGCTTGCGCGCGAGTACCCGGCGCATTTCGTGATGCCAGGCTAAATGTCGATCGGCAAGTCGCTACCACTCCTCGTGGACGGTGTGCAGGAACTCTTGCCGCCAGTCATTTCCCACCCTTTCCTTGTGCGCCGTCTGCTTAACCATCTTTAGGGCGTTTAGCGCTTGCCTATTGCCCGGTGCCGCCGCGTGGGTGAGGTCGCGGACCCGGGTCAGGAATCGCCCCCGGGAGCCTCTGCCCCATCGAGTACGTAATGTGCGAGCTTCGATCTTGCCGCTAGCACTTCTATACCGACAAGGCGACCTTCTTCATCAAAGTCAAGGTTGATCATGCCGCCGACCTCGATCGGATCACATGCATATACTTTTTTTGATGCGACCCGACTCTGCGGATCCGAGAGATACACGTATGCAGCATTGGCGCCAGGATCGTACGTAACGCGAAATTCGGTCATGGCCTAGCTCTCTGGAGTCGCGAAGGATATCCTCTATCCACGTTCCTTATGACTGTATTGATGTTTCCGTCAATCGTCTTTCCAATAAATATCTTTGAACCCGGATCATAATAGCCCATCTTCCATTGGCCGTCGTGCCAGTACGGGAAAGGTTCTCTGTCGAGGACCCTGCGGGCCTCCGCCTCGCTTACCTCGCGACTCGCGAGGCGATCACGCGCATGGTTACTAAATTGGTCGCCAGGGAGGTCTTCAGGGCAGTTGTGGACAAGGATTGGCGTAACGCCAGCGAGGACATAGTAGGTGTGGATGTTGTCAACGGTGAGGTTATACATGGTGACCGGGCCGCTGTATGTGGTTACTTTCCGAACCACGGCCCCTGAGGCATCGAGGGTGTCCAGGGTAACGCCGTCGTGAAGGTTCGCTGCACCGACCCACTCGCCCCGGCTTGGTACCCAGAAGGGGTGCTCGTCGGTCGTCTTTACAACTGTCTCGACCCCGTTAACGGTAGTAACCGTGAGGTCCGTCAATGCCACGTCGATGTTGACGTGAAGCTCGGTCACCTTCCTGGCGGTTGTTTCACCCGACTCTGGGTCGGTGACCGTAAGCTGGTCTCCGACTTCGATTTGGTCGATGGGTCTCGTTTTGCCGTCGGCCATGAGTACCAACGTTCCCGCCGCAAAGCTGTTTGCCTTGCACGCCGCCCCAAGGAGGTCGTCGGCCTCCTTTTGCACAGCCTTCTCTGCGTCGAGGACTTCTCTCGCCCATTTGCGTTCTTTAGCCAGAGCTCCTACTGCTTTTATGGCCCTTGCGATGCCGCTAATCAGCTCCCCTGATCGGCGGGCGAGAGAAAACGCTCGGCCAACGGGGAAGACGTCGAGGGCTGCCCAGAAGCATGCTGCAGCGCTTCCGTCTATGCAGCCCATGATGTTGTCGATCCCGAGGAGGCTGATGACGATTTGGCCGGCCGCTTCGATCACGACATCGAGTGTGGATTTGTCCTCAATGTCGTGCGCTTTGTCGACGTCCTCTTTGGACGGCTTCGTGCCTCCGCCGTCGTCGCCCTTCGGTGGCGTGGGCGGGTCTGGCGGTGGCTTGACGGGATTGCTGTCCATGCCATCGTCGATGCGGCCCAGGCCGCTGGGATCGCTGCTTGTTACCGGGCTGTTGTTGGCGTAGGCGTAGCCGTTCCAGCTTTGCGGGTCGGAGAGGTCGAAGAGGGGGTCGACGCTGATGAAACGGCCCAAAGTGGGATCGTATTCGCGGGCGTCGATGTGGGTCAGGCCGGTCGGGTCGAGGGTGCCGCCGACGAAACCTTTTTGACCTGGCCAGGTGCCTGGCTGGTTGCCGCGGGGTTCGCCGAAGGGCATCGTGCGGCGACGGGTCATTGCCAGGGTGTCGGAGTTGATGGTGGCTTGGTTGGTGTCGTGGTGGTCGGCGGAGAGCCAGGTCAGGCCGGCGATGGTGCGGACGGCGACTGTGTCGCCATTGTGTGAGTAGTAGCGGGTGCCATCTGAGGCGGCGGTGCCGTTGCGGTGGATTTCGGTGTCGCCGAGGTAGAGGGTGGTGCCGTTGGCGTCTCGGCGGAGGATCCGGTTGCCGTCGGCGTCGTAGACGTAACTGGTGGTCAGGCCAGCCTGGGTGGTGGTTTCGAGGTGGCCTTCGGCGTCCCAGGTCAAGGTTTGGGTCGTGCCGTTAACGGTTCGGCTGGTGGTGAACCCGCCGCCGTTGTAGCCGAAGGAGTCACCGGGACGGCTTGCTGCCCCCGTGTAGGCGACGGAGGAGACCGCGTGCGGCTGCGGCGCCCCAGCGGCGGGGTAGGTGCTGGTGGCGGTGGTGGTGCCTGCCGCTGTGGTGGTGGCCTGGGTTTTACGGTTGCCGGTGACGTCGTAGGTCCAGGCGACCTGGTAGGGGTCGGTACCAGTGCGCTGCGGTGTGGTGGTGCAGCCGGTGGCGGCCTGGGTCCAGGCGTTGGTCATCCGGCGTTGGTGGTCGTATTTGAAGCATTCGATCTGGTCGAGCACGCCGTTGGTGGTGCCGTCCATGGACAGGACGTTGCCGGCGTCGTCGTATTTGAAGGCGGTGCTGGTTTTGCTGTCCCACTTGGTCGTGTCGGCCTGGTTTTGCGTGGCGACGTCGCTGGTGTTCAGGCGGCGCGTGCCTGTTTCCAGGACGTAGGACTGGCGGACCTGTTTGGTTCCGGTGCCTAGGAGACGCTGGGTAACCTGGCCGTCCCACGCGAGGGTCGTCCCACCGACGTAGGTGGTGGCACTGCCCGCCTTCATCGTCGTTGCCGCTCCTGCGGCGGTGTATTCGTAGACGAGCGTCTCGGCCGGGAGCCCACCGACCGAGGCACCACCTGGCAGGGTCGCGGTCGCGATGGAACCATCCACGTTGTACGTCGCCGAGGTGGTGTAGCTGCCGAGGCCGACCTCGCTGACCGGCACGGTGACTGTGGTTCCGAGCGGCTGATAGCTGGCGTCGTATCCCGTCACGGCTGTGGTGTAGGTGTTGCCGCCGGTGTGCCGGGTGGACGAGGTGGGCAGGCCCTTGGCCAGGGTGTCGTAGATCCACGAAGCCCGCAGGGTGCCAGTGGCGGAGTCGTCGCGAAGTTCGGTCTGTCGGCCGAGCTCGTCGTATTTGCGCCACAGGACTTCGCCGCGTCCGTCAGTGGACGTGATCAGTTGGCCGGCGTTGTTGTAGGTGCTGGTGGCGGTGCCGGCGTCTGGGTCGACGGTTTTGGTGCGGCGGCCGAGCAGATCGTAGGTGTGGTCCCAGTGGTTGCCGGCAGCGTCGGTCACCTTCGTCAAACGGTCGCTGTCGTCGTAGGCGTAGGACGTGTCCTCGTGTGTCCCGGATGGGCCTGAGCCGGCGTACTGCCAGACTGCACTGGCGCGTCCGCGGGCGTCGGTGATTGTGGTCGTCGGGGTGGCGCCGACCGGTGGGTCGACGTTGACTCTGTCGCCGTCGTAGGTCGCGGTCGTCAACCATTTGCGGGTGTCGAGAGACCAGAGCTCGTCCGTCGACTGCCGGCCCAGGCTGTCGTAGGTATACCGGTTCTGTGTCTCGACGTTGGAGTCCGCGAAGTTGCGCAGGGCGTTGCCAGGGGCGGTGTTGCCGTCGTAGAACGCGGAGATCTTGTTCACGAGGCCGCGCTCGTCGTATTTGCTATCGGAGACGGTCGTTTTCCCGTCCGGCGACATCTGTTGCGTCTGCCGCGGCCGGAGCAGACCGTCGAAGAACTCGAATGATGAGATTTGGGCGCCGGCCGGGTTGAGGGTCTTGGTTTGGATGGAGTTCGGTGCGGTGTTGGTGACCGCGTACGCGTACTCGGTGTTCGGGGTCAGGTTCGTCTCCCGGCCGGGCAGCCAAACCTTCGTGGTGCGGCCCAACGCGTCGTACTGGCCCGTGGTGACCTTGCCGTTCGCGTCGTTGACCGTGATCGGTAGCCCGCGTGTGGGGTCGAGGGTGGTGGTGATCTCTTGCTTGTTCGTATCCGGCATGGGGTTGCGGACCTTGACCGTGGCGTCCAGGCCGTTGGTGCCCTGGGTGTAGGTCGTGGTGCCCGTCCGGTCCAACGCGTCGGCGACGGAAGTGGCTCGTCCGTACGTGGTGTCGTATCCGATGGTTGAGGTTTTGATGTAGTTCGGTGTTGACCCGGTGTACGAGGTGGCTGCCTCGGTCTTGGTGACGAGGCCCTTGGTGGGCGCGGCGCCGTGGGTCGTGGCACCGTCGTAGAAGGTGCGTATGTCCGAGACGGCGTCGGCGGGGAACGACGGCGTCGCTGTACAGGCGACGCCCACAGTGCGGACCCGGTTGGGCATGCCGATGAGGTAGCGGCCGCCGGTGGTGTTGTCGGTGTACCAGTACTCGGTACAGCGGTCGTCGGTGCTCAACGCGACGTCGCCGCGGTCGTTGGTTTTAAGTAGGTAGCCGCGGCCCGGGTCCCAGGTGTTTTCGACGGCGGTCTCGCGGAACCGAGGTGGTGTGGCGCCCGCGAGCCAGGTGTAGGTGCGGGTGACCAGGTTCCGGCTGATGATCGACCGCTGGTCAGCCGGGATCACCCATCCGAACAGGGACCGTATGCCGGTCTCGAAATTCACGGGCTCGTAGATCGTCTTCGACTGGATCTGTCCTGCGGAGTCGACGTGCTGCTCCTCGAGCAGCCAACCGCGTCGCCACCGGTTGTCCGGCCACGCCGTTCCGATCGAGTTCGTGACGGTGGAGACCCGGTCCTCACCGACGTCGGTCAGATCGCCGCGGAGGCCGCGCATGAAGATCTTCTTGGTCACCGTCTTAGGACCCGCGTCGGGTCCGGTGGTGATGGTGACGTTGGTGTAGCCGCGCCAGTCACCCCACGACTTTTTGTATCGGTCTTCGTCCCCGCCTTCCCGGCCGGCGGTGGCCCACATCGACGCCCCGCCGTCGTAGGCCCACAACACTGACGTGGACGCCGCGTCGAGGCTGTAGGCGTACTTGTTCACGACGTCGGGCGACCCGCCAACGAGGTCCTTCTCGGTGACGCTTTCGACGACGTACTTGTGCCACCAGCCGAAGCCGGCCTCGACGGTCTGCGGCTTGAAGAACCTCGGGAAGCAGCGGCGCGGGTTGTTTTCCGGGGTCGGGAACGTCCCCCCGAACTGGCAGCCGCCGCCGACACCGGTGTACTTGACCCCGATGAGCCCGCCGGTCTCGGTCTTGACCTCGTTGATCCGGAACTTGCGTGGTTGGGCCATTGTCGCGCCCGGGTCGTAGTCCGCACGTTGGTCCATGCGCACGCCCTCGAACCGCACCTCAGGCAGGGTCAGGGCGGTACCACCGGCCCTACCCGTGCGCTGGATAGACCGCAGCCACAGCACCGGGTCGGTCCCGTTACCCGTAGACGGGAAATCGTGCGTCAGCGCCCATTCGTCGACGCTGTTGTAGGTGGTGCCGGTGCCTGTCCAAATCTGGGTCGTGACCTTCGCCAGCTTCTTCGACGTCCAGAACGACGGGGCGAGGTTCTCCGGGCACGCCGAGGCCGACGTCGAGCAGTCCAGGTCCCACGGTGTATCCGGCCAATTCGCAGTTTTCGGGGCAGCGAAGGTCCCACAGTCGCTCAAGCACCGCTCGTTGTTGGTGAAGAGCACCTTCGCCGGCGGTGTCGCGGTGGCGAGCTCGGTGCCGGCACGCATGCCGTACTCGATGCGGTTCAGATCGGCGGAGCGATCGTAGGTCTGGAACCACTCCCCATGGCCGAGCGTGCCGGAACGTTGCGTCTGCTTGTCGTAGAAGTACGCCATCGAGTTGTTGTGCACATCGACGACGTAGTCCAGGTTCCACCGCCACGTCACGTACGCGAACGAGTCCCGGATGCCCGCCGCGTTGTACAGCGGCTCGTTCGCGTGGTTGAACAAGACCTTGACGTTCAGCGCCGAGTGCGTCTCCCGTTTGCCCGTCGACCAGCCCGGCAGACGGTTGAGGCCGAACGTGTACTTGGTGCCGTCAGCGGTGGTCAGCCGCCAGTGCTCACCGGTCGCGCCGTTGCTCGCCCCTTCCAGCTGCTCCAGCTTCTCCCCGTCGTCGTCGGCCAACCGCCACGTCCCGTTGGCGTCAGGGATCATCTCGGTGGACTTGCCGCCCCACACGAGGCGGAAGTTCGAGAACCTGTAACACAGGTCCCCGGTCATCGCGACCCAGGAAGGGTGGTGGTCGATGTCGTCCGCGCAGGGCCGGTACGCCCGTTCGATGTAGCCGCCGGTCTGCAGGTCCCAGCCCTCACCGACCGCGCCCGGCTGGACGTTCTCCCCCGCCGTCTGCCCATCAACCGAACCCGAGTTGTACGACAACCCGACACTCGGCTGCAGACCACCCGGGACCGGCGGCACGGCCATCGGATACGACCAGGAGAAGTCACCGGCCGACGTGCCCGCGGTCCACTCGTACGACGACTTGTACGACGTCTTCGAGAAGTCACCGGTGTCCGACGACGGCGCCGCCATCACCGCCAACACCTGCGCACCCGCACTCATCGCGGGATCCGGCGCCGCCTGCTGCGGGCTACCAGAAGCGGGGGCATCAACGGCGGGAGCGTCGACCACCGCGGACACGTGACCGGTCCGGTTGTCCAGCCGCGACGACTCCACCGGCTGCGGGCTCGAACACCCCTCGGCCGCCGGCGTCGTCAACACACAAGCCGGGAACCGGGCCACCATCAACCGCGAACGCCAGCCACCACCGAACGCACCCGCGAAACCCGACGTGTCCACATCCACGGCCACCGGCCCGGACGACGAGCCGCCGTCCGCCCGCTGCACCCGGAACAACACACCGTCGAGGGCCGCGGCCTTCGACACCTTCTGGTCAAACACCTCCACCGACGCACGAGCCGGCACCGACGCTGCCGACCGAGCCGCCGCGTCCACCTGCGGCCGACCGACCGACACCACCCCAGATCCCGCCTGCGCAAGACGCCCACGCGCGCCCGCAGCCGGCGCGGCCGGCAGGTCAACCTCCTGCAGCGACGCCGCCGGCCATTTCGGCGAAGAAGGCGTCCACTGCGGCATCGACGACTCCGACACCGCCGCTGGTTTATGCGGCGACGTCGGCACCGACCGCTGCGAGATGTCCGGGCTGGACGTGCCGCCCGGTGGGGCAGCGGCCGCCTCCGGTGCTGCCAACAGCGATGCGATCATCACGGCTGACATCACCGCGGCGATGCGTGGGCGTTTCAGAATCACGGCGAAGCTACGGGCCACAGACATCAGGCGTCTCCCTGTACCGAGACTGCAGCTCCCCGCGACAGCAACATGCCCGTCACCACCGTCGACCCAACTGGGTCGTCAGCGGTTGACCAGCGCGCACCCGACGAGAGCCTTGGTGCGCACATGAAACCCCACCTAGCGCGAAGAGCAAGACGCGGTGAACCGTCCACCACCCGCCGAGGTGGCCGTCCATGGCTGGGAGCTGGAACTTTGAAGATCGCAAACGGATGGCGTACGGATGGCGCGACCAACGAGTCACGGCGTCCTCGCGCGGCGCCTCCTGGCGTCCGGTGGGCCTAACCGCCGCCAGATTTGCTCGGTCCAAGCGCTGGGCTGCCGCCCTGGTCGAGGTGCGTGAGTCGGCGGGCCACGTCCTGTTGCTCAGGTGCCTCCTGCTCGAACAGGGTCAACGCCACCTTGAGATGCTGCCGGGCCTGTTCGGGGTCCTCGTCGATCAGGCAGATGGCCATGCCGTGGGACGCGCGAGCCCGTTCGCCTTCGTTCCCGATAGCGGCTGCCAACTGCAATGCCTGCTCGAAAGCCTCAATCGCGCCGGGTTTCCCAAAGGCGATCAGCGTGTACGCCAGGTCGTTGAAAATCTTGGCGGACACGTGCCTAATTCTGGTCGACGTGGACGCCTCCAGGGCCTGGCGGTGATGTCGTTCGGCTTGGTCGTACATGCCGAGCTCGCGGTAGACGTTTCCGAGGTCGTTCAGGACGTCCACGGCGTCAAAATTCCGTTGTCTCTGGTGAAGGGCCAGGCAAAGACGCAGAATCCGAAGTGCCGGCGCCGGCTGCCCGGCACGAAGTCGAGTCTCCCCCAGCACAGCGAGCGCGGTGAGGAGTCTACGAAGGTCGGTCGTCTGACGAGCGAGGAACAACGCGGTTCGGCCCGTACGCAATGCCCTCTCTGATTGGCCCAGCTCCGCATAGGTTTTGCCGAGCATCGATAGCCAACTCGGAACCATGTCCAGAGTGGAATCACGCGCGATGGCTTCCTCCAGCAAACGCGCTGCGGCCGACATGCGCCCTTGCACCAGATACACTGTTGCCAGGTTCCCTTGACTCACATAGAAACCACTCCAGTCGCCGATTCCACGGCGAATCTCGAGTGCTTCCCGCAGGTGTCGCTCAGCCAGGCCGAGTTTGCCCATGGTGAAGTATCCGGAGGCGAGATAGTTGTGAGCAGCGCTCGCCAAGCTGTCATTGACCAATGCCCTGGCGACCTCCAACGCTATCGTCTGTGTTTCTACGATCTCCTCGACCGCGCTGTTGTTGTACAAGTGTCGCCACACCGCCATTGCCAGCTGTCCGCCGCGTTCGTGGCGGCCCAACGCTGGCGCTGAGCGAATCAAGGTAAGCAGATTGGCCTGCTCTTCAGCGAACCAGCCGGGTCCAGGGTCTGCAGGAGTGAGCTCTCGGCGAAGCGTCGGAGCCGTCTCGAAGTACTGGAAAACCCCGCTGGACGCCCCACCCGGAGACAGGCTCAAGGCGGACGCGGCCGCGTAGTAGTCATAACAGCCGCCTATCCAGCCGGTTCGAACCTCTGCGGGATCGATCGCGTTCGCCAGACTCGCCGCGTAGCTCTTCATCAGATCGTGGAGTCGATAGCGCTCTACGTCGTGCTCGACGAGCAGGTTGGCATCGGCAAGCTCGTCTAGGTCCTGCTGGGACTGCTCGACGGCGCCGTCTGTCGCGGCGGCGACGGTGTACGCCGTCACGTCATCGACCGGTAGCGCCCCGATCACGCGGAACGCGTTTTGCGCGCCAACGGTCAGCTTCTCGTACGAGGTGCTGAAGGCAGCTGTCACCGTGCGGTCTTCAGCAGACAGGTAGGACAGCGCGGACCCGTTCCGCAACCGCGCCGCCAGATCGGCGAGACTCCAGCTGGTGCGACGGCTCACCCGAGCGCCAGCCAGTCGCAGCGCCAACGGATGGTGACCGCACAGCTCGACGATTTGGGCAGCAGCCTCTGGCTCGGCGCCCACACGTCCATGGCCCGCGATTCCGGCCAGCATTTGAATGCCTTCGCTGCCCGTCAGGACCGGAAGCGATTCGGACCATGCAGCGGTGGTGTTGGTGAGTCTTCTCCGGCTGGTCACGATCACTAGACTTCCGGGCGCGTCGGGAAGCAACGTTTCGATCTGTTCCGAGCTTGCGGCGTTGTCGAGTACCACCACACACCGGCGACGCGACAGCTCATCCCTCCACAGCGCCGCCCTTCCTTCCGCCCCAGGTGGCAGGGCGGCGGTGGGGAACCCAAGCTGGCCCAGCAACATCCGTAGAACGACACTCGTTTTGCGGGCCGATGCTTCGGCATGCCCCTGCAGGTCGATGAAGAGTTGAGCATCCGGGTAGCGATCCTTGACCAGGCGTGCCGCATGTACGGCCAGCGTAGTTTTGCCGATCCCTGGCATCCCGTCGATCATCCAGACAAGACTCTCGCCGGCGTGAACCACTTCGTCCACGTGCCTGATTAACCGCTCAACGACACCGTCACGGCCGATGAACCCGTTCGGAGATCGAGGTAACCACGACCTCGGCACCGCCTGAACCGCCGACGCCGCGCCGTTGCTCACCGCGGCGCTCGTCTCGGCGGTTTCCGCCAAACCCGGCGGCGTCGCATCGACCGAATCGGAACCCACGAAGACGCTCCGCTCGGTGTCGATGAACGTCTGCGACGGATCCAAGCCGTGATGGACGCGGAAATACGTCCGGACCCCTCTTGCTACCGCGAGCGCTTCAGTTCGCCGGCCGGTGCGGTGCAGAGCCAGCATCAGCAGGACAGCCGGACGCTCCCGCTCCGGCTGCGCTGCCACCACCTCGCGCAGCACCGGAATCTGCTCGTCGGCATAGCCGACGTTGATCCGAGCCTCGGCCAGCCGCTCGATCGCGTCCAGCCGCTGCTCCTCCAGAGCCGCCCGAGCCGGCTCAGCGAACGCCGCGGCTACGTCAGCCAGAGCGGTGCCTTGCCAAAGCGCCACCGCCTCGCTCAGTTTGCGGGAAGCGGCCGCCCAGTTGGTCCGCCCCGCGAAAGCCGTCGCCTCTCCCACCAAACGCCGAAACACCTGGTAATCAGTGTGTCCTGCTGCGCTAACCAGCTTGTACCCGCCGGTCGTGGTCACGATGGTCTCGGCCTGGCCCCAGGCCAGGAGGGCCTTACGGATGGCAGCGACATCATTCTGTATCTGACTGCGCGCGGTCGAGGGCGGCAGCGCGCCCCAGATCGCTTCGATCAACTCGCCGACGGTGACGGCGCGATTCGGCGCGAGCAGGAGGTAGGCCAGCACAGCGCGACGCCGAGGGCGCTCGAGACGAACCCACCCTTGCCCGACGCGGATCTCGAGCGTGCCCAGCACCCGAAAGCGCATCTGTTCCTCACGGGTTGAGTCATGACGTATCGACGAGCGCCGCATGGCGCCCGCCAGCAGGCTAAACGATGGACGTGATGGTGGCGAAGAGGAGAGCGGCTGCAAGGCCTGGCGGGGGCCGGGTCTGCCAGCCGGAGGCGCAAGCCTGGCTGGACTGGATGAGGGCCAACGGCGTTTCGTGGACGGCGTGGAAACTGTCGACCGGCACTGACTCCACCAACCTGCTGGCCGCCGGAACACCGGTCAGCGGCGGCTGGAACGCCTACCTGCACGGCCATGCACCGATCGTCGTCGCCGGCATGAGGTAACGGCGACCCTTCCGGGCCGCGGCGACAGTCACGGCCCGGAAGGAAACGTTTCGCCAGCACGCCTTGGCGGGTACGAGGGGCGGCCATCGGTACACCACCCCCAGGGAGAACCCCATGTCGGTCCAGGCATTCCTCTACGTTCTCGCCGTCATCCTGATCGTGCTGGCCGCCCTGCCCCTGCGGACGCGGGGGTTCTCCCTGGCCCTGCTCGGCGCGGCCTGCGCACTGCTCGCATACGCCTGGCCGGTGATCACCGGCTGAGCGACCCCGACGTGCACCCGGCGCGGCGCGGCACAATGATCTCGTGGAGCTGACGACCGCACACTGTTGTGCCGGTTCGTCCCTCCTCACCCGGCAGTGCCGGCGCAGGCGACAGGCGTGTGGGCGGCACCAGCGGCAGCATCGACCCCCGGCGAAGACCCGCTGACAGACCCGGCCACCCCCGCTGCGAGCCGAGCAGTGCTCTGGAAGTGCCCCCTTGCCAACGCCTTTGGTTGTGAAGGGGGCACTTCCAAACATCCTCACCTCACGTGGCGGGCACGACGACCGGCGCTGCCGCCACAGGTGCCTGGTCCTGCCCGCTGCGCAGGGCGCGCGCGACCAGCCCGTACCCGATGAGCAGCAGCACCGGCGCGACCAGGCCGGTGACGCGACCGGTGGTCAGCATCAGGAACGCGACGACGCCGACGCCGGTGATCACCGGGACGTACCAGCGCACCAGGCCCGCACGGGAAGCCGCGACCGGCACGAGGATCAGCCCGAGCAGGGCGCCGGCCATTCCCGGTATCGCCACCGCGAGCCCGAACATCGCGTAGCCGTCGGTCCGCGTGGTCACCATCGCCTGCTGGGCGGGGTCGAGTGTCTGCTGCACGCCGAGCGCCAGGTAGTCGCCGATCATCAGCCCGTTCCAGTGGAGCAGGCCGACGACCGCGATGCCGCCGGCGACGAAGGCGAAGACGCGACCCCGGCCGGTGATGCGCCGGACCACCGCGAGCATTCCCGGGATGAACAGGAGCCAGCTCAGGTGCAGGAAGAACGCGCTGGCCTGCGCAAGCTGCGGATCAGTGCTGAACGGGTCGATCCGGGTCGCGGTGCCGGGCATGGTGGCGACGCCGACCGCGAGGGCGACGGGTGCCGCGACCAGGCACGCTTCGCCGACCTTCTGTTTCCAGGTGCTCTCCGCGCCGCCGCCGACGGTTCCCCACGCCTTCGCCACGATCACGATGTTCGCGGCGGTCAGCACGGCCGGCCCGGCCAGCGACAACGGCACCGGCTCGATCGCGAACAGGAAATAGAGCGCGAACCCGGCGAGGGCCGCCCCCGCCGGCCACCACCCGATGACCTTCGCCCGGGCCGCAGCGACCGGCGTGAGCGCGAAGGCCACGAACCAGCCGACCAGACCCGGCAACTGCCAACCCGCGGACATCCACGTGTACGTCGAGACGCGCTCCTCGAACGCCGTAAAGGTGGCAGGTTCGACGGTCTCGGCGACCGCGATCGCGGTGACGTCGGTGAGCACCAGACCGGCGAAGGTGACCAGGCCGACCAGCGTCGCGACCCAGGCGATCGCGCCGAGCACGCGGCCCCGGGCGTGGATCGGGCCGAGCAGGCTCAGGAAGCCGGGGACGAAGAGCACGTACGCCCAGTGCAGGAGCACGGTGTGCCACACGGCACCCTCTGGGTCGGCGCCGACGTGTGTCTCCCAGGCCCCCTCCCCGAGGGCCGGGTCGACCGCGGTCGCGACCAGCAGAAGGACCGGCGCGACGGCCAGGCACAAGAGTCCGGCCCGGCGCCGCAGGACTGTGGATCCATTCATCTCGTTCTCCCCTTCCCCCCGGCGACCTGCCGGGGCTCGGGGAACGTATGGCTGCCCGGCCGCCCCGGTCGTCCTTCCCTGGGCAGACCGGCGTCCGCCGCGTGGGGGATACGCGGTCCGCCGGTGGACGGGCGCTGGCCGACGACGCCGCCCGTACGCTCGGGCAATGCTCTCTCGGCGGATGATGCGGGTCGACGTCGTCGTGGCTGTCGTGTTCCTGGCAATCGGCTTGGTCGAGGAGCTGACGGCGCCGCACCAGCTGTCGTGGTGGTGGGCCCGCCTCGCCCTGGCGACACTGCTGGTGCTGGTCCGTCGGGCGGCCCCGCTCGGCACGATGGTCGTTGACGTCGTGGTCCTGCAGACCCTGCTGATGCCGATGTCGGTCGACAACTACCGGGTGTGGCAGGCGTTCTGCATGTTGATCGGCATGCACACGATCGGCCGCGAGATCATCCTCCGCGGCCCCGACCGCGATCCCCTCTGGCGGCGCGCCGCCGCCCTGGTCGTGGTCGCCGGCAGCGTGGTCTACCTGGTCCTGCAGGACCTGGCGATGCTGTCGGACTACTTCGCGACGGTCGGCTACCTCCTCGCCGCGTGGGTGTCGGGTCTGCTCCTGCAGATCCAGGCCCGCCGCATCGCCGAACGCAACGCGGCCGTGGCCGCCGCCGAGGCTTTGCGCGCCCGTGAGGCCCTGGCCGACGAGCGCGCCCGCATCGCGCGCGAGCTCCACGACATCGTCGCCCACAGCGTGACGGTCATGGTCCTGCAGGCAAGCGTCGTACGCCGCCGCCTGTCCGAGTCGCAGGAATCCGAACGCCACCTGCTGTCCTCCGTGGAGGACGCCGGCCGCGAGGCGGTGACCGAGCTGCGCCGCACGCTCGGCCTGCTCCGCGGCGCGGCGTCGCCGGAGCTGGCGCCCCAGCCCAGCTTGAGCCGCCTGGACGACCTGGTCGACCAGCTGCGCGCGTCGGGCCTCGCCGTACGCGTGCGCGTCACCGGCACGCCGCTGATGTTGGCGCCGAGCCTCGACCTGTCGGCCTACCGCATCCTGCAGGAGTCGCTGACCAACGTCCTGAAGCACTCCGGCACCGACCGGGCGGACGTGACCATCTCCTACTCCCCCGACGCGTTGTCCCTCTCGGTCGTAGACCCCGGCGGCCGCTCTTCGCTGCCGTCCGCCGCCCGCCCACCGGGCGTGGGCGGCGGCCAGATCGCGGGCGCGGGCACGGCAGTCGGCGCGGGTCACGGCATCGTCGGGTTGCGCGAGCGCGCCGCCATGTTCGGGGGCACTCTTGAGGCCGCGCCACAGTCCGGGGGCGGCTTCCGCGTCACCGCGAACCTCCCGATTCCGACCCGCGCCGACTACACGCATCCTCCGGAGTGGACCCGCGGGCCGGCGGCGGTCGGGGAAGGGACCGGTGCGCGGTGATCAGGGTGGCCATCGCCGACGACCAGGCGATGATCCGAGCCGGGCTGCGGATGGTGCTGGAGACCGAGCCCGACCTCAGCGTCGTAGGCGAGGCCTGCGACGGCGCCGACGCGCTGGCCGTGGTCCAGCGGACGTCTCCCGATGTCGTCCTGCTCGACATCGCTATGCCACGGATGGACGGCCTCGCCGCAGCTCGGCGCCTGGCCGCGCTGCCCGACCCGCCGCGGGTCATCGTGTTGACCACGTTCGACAGCGACGAGAACCTCTACGCCGCGCTGCGTGCCGGCGCCAGCGGCTTCCTCCTCAAGGTCTCACCTCCCGAACATCTCGTCACCGCGATCCGGGTGGTCGCCGCTGGTGCCTCGATCCTCGATCCGGCCGTCACGACCCGGGTGATCGCCGCATTCACCCGCCAGCCCGCCCCGGCGCCACCGGCCGCGCTCGACCTGCTGACCCCGCGCGAGCTCGAGGTGCTCGGCCTCCTCGGCCGTGGACTGTCCAACGTGGAGATAGCCGCCCGGCTCGGCCTCGGTGACGCTACGGTAAAGACCCATGTGGCCCGGGTGCTCATGAAGCTCGAGCTCCGAGACCGCGTCCAGGCCATCATCTGGTCGTACGAGAGCGGCGTGCTCCGCGTCGGCGACGCTGGGCTCCCATGATCGCTCGCAGCTGACAGGTATCCCGTACCGCGTAAGCTCGTAAACCAGCTCCGTTCATGCGGCGGAGCCGCGAGGACCGCTGGCGGGTCCTCGCGGCGTTCGATGTATCTCGGTGCCGCGTGAGAGGTCCTAGGTGACGTCGAGGGTCACGATCCGCATGCCCCCGGCGCGGCAGGCTTTCTCCCAGCCCCGCATGGATTCGGTGTTCATGAAGTTCGCGGTGGACTGGTTGAAGGCGCCACCCCGGTAGCGCCACACGGCCACCACGTAGGCGTCGTTGTTGAACGCCTTGAGGATTCGCAGCTCCCAGCCGGCCTCCTTGCGCAGCCGGTTGAGCTTCTGGAAGGCACTCTCGTTGTTGGCATCGACGCCGGCAGCCAGGATGCCGTAGTTCCATTTCTGGCCCGAGCTGCCCTGGTCCGAGCGCCACAGCCCACCGATCTTGCCGTCGTCACGGATGACGATGTCGACGAGGCGGAAACCCTGGTCCCACAACACGTCGTCCTGGTTCACGAAGTCCGTCCACGTCGGGATGGCGGTCCGCCAGAACCGATCGCCGGTGCCCGGGCGCCATACCGCGAAGAACTCGTCGCCGTCACGATCGAGCTCGGCCATGCGCAGGCCCTGGTCGTAGTAGATGTCGTCCCAGAGCTCGAGCTCGCCGATCGACATGTGGCCGTGCACCCACTGGGCGCCCGAGCCCGGCCGCCAGACCGCGGTGACGTCGTGGCCGACCACGTCCAGCTCGGTGATCCGGTATCCGTTGTCGAAATAGAAGTCGTCCCGTTCGAGGAACGACGACCAGCTCTGGTCGTGATACCAGTACTCGTTCCCCGGGTTCACCACGGTGCTGCAGCTCGCGTGGTAGCCGCCGTACGGCGCGGCCGCCGCCGGCGCCGAGGCGACGTGCAGGACGCCGGCCACGGCCATAACGCTGACCGCCGCGATGCGCGCGATCCTCTTGAACATCATGCCCTCCCCTTCGATGCGGGATCGTTGTTGCCCCGCATCGAAGGGGAGGGCGGTTGCGCACCCGTTGTGACAATGTTGTGCCGCAGCTCAGCTTGGTCAGCGGTAACCGGCGTTCACCACGTTGGCCTGCACCGCGTTCTCCGTCGCGTCGGATGGATAGCCGGCGACCATCGCCCCTTCATAGAAGGTGCCCGCGCTGAGGTTGGCGCCGCCGTCGGGCTTGCAGCAGTCACCGCCGCTGCCCAGGATGATCGCGCCCTGTTTGCGCATCGGGCTGTATCCCGACGGAAGCGAACCGTCCCAGAGCGTATAGAGGCTGCCGGACTGGGCGTTGCTGCCCTTGATGGCGAAGCGGCTCGTGCCGTTGTTCTTCAGCGTCGCGGTGACGAACTTGCTGGTGAAGGCGCGCTGGTTGGAGTTCCAGCTCTGGCTGCCGCCGGAGAACAGGCCCCACTCGAGGTCAGCCTGCACCCATGGACCGCTGCCGGAGCAGCCACCGAACCAGCACTGGGTGCTGAAGTTGATGGCGTCCATCGCGCCGGCGGCGTCGGCCTTGCGGGTCGTCTCGCTGTTGCCGTAGTCGAAGCAGCAACCGCCGTTGACGTGGGTGCCGCTGGTCACCACGTACATGCCCTCGGGCGCGGCACCGGTCGGCACGCCGGTCAGGTGTCCGTCCCGCCAGTAGCTGTTGCCGGGATTGATGTACAACGAGTAGGCCTTGGCGCCGCCCACCGTCAGGGACTCCGACGTCGCGACCGCCGGCCTGCTCTGCGGCGAGCCCGGCACGACGCTCGACCCCTGATACCAGAGGTCGTTGCCGCGACCGGCCTGGTCGAAGACGACCGTGATCACACACGTCGTGTTGGCACAGAACGCGTCCTGCGTTGCCGCGTTCGCGGTGCCGCCGGCGCTGGACACGGCGATGTCGCGGGTGGTGTTGTCCGACGAGCGCCGGACCTGGTAGAGGTTGCCCGCGTACGCACCGTAGAGCGCCCGCGTCGTGCTGTGGGCCGCGACGCACGGAGTGCCGCCGGAGGCGTAGATGTCGCACGGGCGCGCGCCGGTCGGCTGCTGCGTGCTCGGCGACGTCCATTGCTGGTTGGTGCCGCCGTGGCACGCCCACAGGTGGACCTTCGTGCCGTTCGCGGTGCCGTTGGCGTTGGCATCGAGGCACAGCCCGGACTGCACCCCGGTGATGGTGCCGTTGGTGTTCACGTTCCACTGTTGGTTGGCCTGGCCGTTGCAGGTCCAGATGATCGCGGCCGTGCCGTTGGCGGTGCCCTGACCCGAGGCGTCGAGGCACTTGTTGCCGTACACCATGAGCTGTCTGGTCGACGTCCATGTCCAGGTCTGGTTGGTCCCGCCCTGGCAGTCCCACAACTGGACCGCGGCGCCGTTGGCGGTGCTGGCGTTGGCCACCTCCAGGCAGCGGCCGGACTGGACGCCGGCGATCCGGGTGCTCTGCCCCGGCTCGATGGCGGCCGCCGACACGGGCGCGGCGCCGACGGTGGTGGCGCCGACTCCGATGAGCAGGCCGATCAGCGCACCGGCCAGAGCGGGGAGACGTCGAAGGGGACGGCTTCGCAGTCGCACGAGTAGCTCCTCAATGGTGAGTTGAGTGGGTCAGCGACCCCAGATCCGCCACGTCTGGTTCAGCGGGCTGCCCTGACCGGTCGGGTTGCAGGTCCATTGGTGGACGATCGCCCGCGCCGCCGTGGAGACCGCGTTGACGTCGACGCACTTGCCGCTGTGGCGGGCGACAAGCTGATAGTCGTGCGCGTCGTTGCCCGAATAGCTGACGCGGCGGAGGGTGAACTGCTGGTTGAGGCCGTTCGCGCAGGTCCACTGGATCACGGCGGCGCCGTTGGCGGTCGAGACGCCGCTGACGTCGAGGCACTTGCCGCTCTGCTGGTTGACCACCGTGAACGTGTCGGCTACGCCGGTGACGGGGCGGAAGTTCCAGAGCTGCTGGTCGCCGCCCTCGCAGTAGAACTGCTGCTGGGCGTTGCCGTCCGCGGCGCTCGTGCCGGTGTTGTCCAGGCACTGCTGGGAGTGCTGGGCCACGGCCACCGACTGGAAGGAGCCGTCCGAGGGTGGCAGCAGGGTGACCGTGTAGGTGTCGGTCTGGTTCGCGTACGGCAGGGTCACCGTGACGTTGTTGTTGGACACGTTGACCACGCTGTTCGAGACGGTGATCGGGCCCTGCACCGCGCCGCCGCCGTTGTTCGGCACGCGTTGCGTGCGGACGCGCACCTGGTTGTTCTGCACGAGGCCGCTGGTGGTGTCCAGCCGCTGCAGGTTGACGGTCAGGTTGCCGGTGGTGCGGCCGCCGCCGACCAGGACCCTTGCCTCGCCGGTGGCCTTCGTGGCGTACGCGTCGTAGGACTGGCTCGCGGTCACCGCGACCGCCTGCCCGCTCTGGGACCCGTAGTAGCGGTAGGCCCACCACTCGCCCTTGGGCTGGTGCTGCCCGGCGGAGTTGCGGACCAGCAGGTTGGCGATGTCGTTGTGCAGGTTGCCGCCGCCGGCCCAGTTCGCCCGCAGGCCGTCGGCCCGGGCGCGTTCCAGGCGTGCGATGTACCAGGCGCCGTCGGCGGGGTTCTGCTCGTCGGGCGCTCCGTACTCGTTGATCTGGTACGGACGGGGGTGGGCTATGCCGCGCGGGTCGAGCGTGGCGTTGGCGGCGGCGACGTTGGCGACCGGGTCGCCCGGCAGCGAGTGCCAGCTGACGATGTCCGGCACCGTGTTGGTCGAGCGCACGAAGTCGAGGTACTGGTTCCAGAAGGTGTGGCTGGTGGACGGCACGCAGGCGCAGCTCGGCCCGACGATGAGCTGGTTCGGGAACTCCGCGCGGAGGCGCTGGTAGGTGCGCCGCCACAGTTCCAGGTACTGGGAGATCGGGCGGTTCCAGAAGATGGTGATGTTGGGTTCGTTCCAGAGGTCCCATTGCACGGTGATCCCCGCCGTCCGTACGTCGCTGACGAGGCGGGTCAGGAAGCTGTCGTAGTCGCTCCAGTTGCCGTTGTCGCCCGGGAAGCGGGAGATTCCGGCACCGTCCGCGCCCCACAGGTCGTGCGGCAGGATGATGAACGTGCCGCCGAGGGCCGCGGTCCGGCGGGCCTGGGCGAGGGTGGAGCTCCACCGGCGGTCGTACGTCCCACCGACCCACCCGCTCCCGGCGAGCTGCGCGCCGCCGGCCCGCATGTACTGGAACTTCACGTCGCGGTAGAAGTGGTCGGCCGGACCGCTGGCGTTCTCGGTCATGCCGTAGATCCAGCCGGACGCGCGATAGGTCGGCGTGCCGGTGGTCGTGGCGAAGTTGACGCTGATCGACTCGTCTGCGGCCTGGGCCGGAGACGCGGCCACGGTGACGGTGGCGGCGGCAGCGAGCAGGCCGACCACGAACCGGGCGGCGATCGCTCGGACTGGTCCTGGCCTGCCACGGGACGGGGTTTGCACGGGCGGCTCCTTGATGGGCGTGGGGACGACGCGCTCCGGGGCTGCACTGCGAATCGATTCGCTCGGATCGTATGACCGAGACTCAAGGATGTCAATGGATGTCGCGCCGCTGGCAATGCGGCTGTGGTTGACCATCGCGTAGTCGACCTGATCATCTCTTGACCGCCGAGTATGGACAGACCTATCTTCGGGCGAACCGATTCGTCGAATCGGTTCGCTACGGAAATGAGGCAGCACATGACAAGGCTCAGCCGACCGCGGCGCCTGGCCGCCGTCGCCGTGATAGCCCTCTGCGCCGTGACAACGGCCGCCTGCTCGTCGTCCAGCGACGACCCCGCCGGCGGCGGAGGCGGCACCTACCTCGTCTGGGACCCCTACCCACAGTTCGCCGACGACTCCGACTGGGTCGCACTGCTGAAGAAGTGCGGGACCTCCGCGGGAGTAACCGTCGAGCGGACCGGCTACGACACCACCGACCTGACCAACAAGGCCCTGCTCGCCGCCCAACAGGGCAACTCGCCGGACGTGCTCGTCGTCGACAACCCGGTGATATCGACGCTGGCCGAGGCCGGCGCCCTGACCACCACCGAGGAGAACAAGCTGGACGTGTCGAGCATGGAGGCCAACCTGCTCGGCGCCGGCCAGAGCGAGGGCAAGACCTACGGGGTGCCGATCGGGGCCAACACCCTCGCCCTGTACTACAACAAGGACCTGCTGGACGGTGCGGGCGTCGATCCCGGCTCGATCAAGGACTGGACGTCGCTGACCGCGGCGCTGACCAAGGTCAAGGCGGCCGGGAAGAAGGGCATCACCTTCTCCGCGATCGGCACCGAGGAGGGCAGCTTCCAGTTCCTGCCCTGGTTCTGGGGCTCTGGCGCACAACTGACCAGCTTGGACTCCGCGCAGGCGGTGTCCGCGCTGACGCTCTGGACCGACTGGCTCAAGCAGGGGCACGCCCCGAACTCCGTCATCAACAACACCCAGACCACGAGCTGGCAGGAGTTCGCCACGGGCGAGTACGCCTTCGCCGAGAACGGCACCTGGCAACTGGGCAACGCCGAGAAGCTCGGGTTCGGGTACGGCACCATCGCGATCCCGGCGAGCACGGGCGGCCCGGCGCCGGCGCCGACAGGGGGCGAGTTCGTCTCCATCCCGGTGCAGAGCGACGCCGGCCGGTACGCCACGACGCAGCAGCTCGTCACCTGCCTGACCAGCGCCGACAACCTGCTCACGACCGACGCCACGCTCTCCTACGTCGCACCGGTCGCCGCTGTGCAGGAACGCCAGGTCGCCGCGGACCCCAAGCTCAAGGTCTGGGTGGAGGCCGTCAAGGTGGCCCGGGGCCGCACCGGCGACAACCTCGGCACGAAATACCCGAAGATCTCCGAACCCCTGTGGACAGCGGTGCAGGCGGCCCTGAGCGGCACCAAGACACCGCAGGAGGCGCTCGCCGCCGCACAGGCCGCCGCCTCGAACGGATAGCGCCGACCGACCCGATGACTCCCCCGACACGTACCCGCCGGTGGCCGGCGTGGGCGTTCCTGGCGCCCGTGACCGGCTACCTGGTGGCCTTCTACGCCTACCCGCTCTACCGCAACGTCGAGTTGAGCCTGCGCGAGTACACCGTGCGCTCGTTCGTGCAGGGTGGTGCGCCCTTCGCCGGCCTGGACAACTACCGCACCGTCCTGTCCGACCCGACGTTCTGGCCGACGCTGGCGCACACCCTGGTCTTCACCGGCGGCTCGCTCGCCTTCCAGTTCACCTTCGGGATGGCCCTGGCGCTGTTCTTCCACCAGCACTTCCCGCTGTCGCGCACGCTGCGCGCGTTGATCCTCGTGCCGTGGCTGCTGCCGCTGATCGTCTCGGCGTCGACCTGGTCATGGCTGCTCAACAGCGACTCGGGCCTGGTCAACGCGGCACTGGGCGTGGTCGGGATCGAACCGGTCCACTGGCTCACCTCGCCGGGCTGGTCGCTGGCCTCGGTGACCATCGCGAACATCTGGATCGGCATCCCGTTCAACCTGGTGGTGCTCTACAGCGGCCTGCAGGCGATCCCGGCCGAGGTGTACGAGGCGTCCGCACTTGACGGCGCGACGGGCTGGCAGCGGTTCTGGTCGATCACCCTGCCGTTGCTGCGGCCGGTCTCGGCGATCACGCTGCTGCTGGGACTGATCTACACGTTGAAGGTCTTCGACATCATCTGGATCATGACCAAGGGCGGCCCGACCGGCTCCTCGGCGACGCTCGCCATCTGGTCGTACCGGCTCAGCTTCGGCAATCTGCTGCCCGAGTTCGGTCCGGGCGCGGCGATCGGCAACCTGCTCATCGTGATGGCCCTGGTCGCCGGGCTCCTCTACATCCGGCTCGAGCGAAGGCAGCACCTGCGATGACCACGTCGAGGCCGCGCGCCTGGTGGAAGACCGGCGTCGGGCTGGTGCTGACCGGGCTGATGCTTTTCCCCGTCTACTGGATGGTCAACGTCTCGTTCACCCGGGACCGGGACCTGCGGGCCACCCCGCCGCACCTACTGCCGACCGACGGCACGTGGGACGGCTACCGGGCGGTGATCGACCAGCAGCTTCCGTACCTGGGCACCAGCTTCGTGGTTGGTCTCGGGACAGTGGCGCTGACCGTGGCGCTGGCCGCCCCCGCCGGATACGCGCTGGCGAAACTGCGGCCACCGGGCGGACGGGCGCTGAGCTTCGTGCTGCTGATCGCCCAGATGATCCCGGGAATCATCATGGCGATGGGCTTCTACGCCAGCTACCTCACCCTGGGCATCCTCAACACGCTGCCGGGCCTGATCCTGGCCGACTCGACCCTGGCGGTGCCGTTCGCCGTCCTGATCTTCACGGCCTTCATGTACGGAATTCCCGACGAGCTGCTCCAGGCCGCCGTGATCGACGGGGCCGGCCGGCTGCGTACCTTCTGGTCGGTCGTGCTGCCGGTCAGCCGCAACTCGGTCGTCACCGTGTCGCTGTTCGCGTTCCTGTGGTCGTGGTCGGACTTCATCTTCGCCTCGACCCTGGTCGGCGGCGGCGACCACCAGCCCATCACCCTCGGCATCTACCACTACATCGGCAACAACAACCAGCAGTGGAACGCCATCATGGCCACCGCTGTCGTCGCCTCCATCCCCGCCGCCATCCTGCTGATCCTCGCCCAGCGCTACGTCTCGATGGGCGTGACCGCCGGCGCCGTCAAGGACTGACCAACCGCACCGCAGAGAGGCAACCGCCACCCATGACCGTCGCCCCGTCCGGTCCGCAGTTCTCCATCCAGGACATCCCGTTCAGCTACCACGGCTCGTGGCTCAACATCTCCCCGGTGGTAGGCGAGAAGACGTACGCAGAGGACCTGCACCTGGTCTCGCACCAGGGCGGGCTGCACCCCGTGCTGCGGCTGTCGCCCACGGACGCCAATACGACGGTCATCGCCACGCCGTCCCTGCTGACCTGGCACGCCGGGCCGGGCCGGATCGACGCCGTCTTCGACGGCCCCGAGACCGTGCGGATCCGGGGCCGGCGGCTCGGTCTGCGGATCGCGGCGGCCGAACCCGCCCTGACCCCGTTCAGCGGCACCTACCTCTACCACGACCCGGTCGACGACTCGCACGTGTTCACCTCGTACGAGACCGGCCGCCGCTACCGGGTCACGATGCTGGCCGGTGCGCTACAGGGCACCGAAGGTGTCGAGGCGCTGGGGACCGCGGAGCGTCACCTGGACCTGTCGGGCGATCAGCCCTGGGAGATCGCCGTCGAGGAGTACGCCACCGCCCGCCGGCCGTACCACCGGACCGCCCTCTTCGACCGCCTGTGCCTGGACCGGAGCACCGAGTTCACCGCGTTCGTCGACGCGATCGCGCCGTGGCGCGGCGCGGACACCCCGGCCGCCGAACTCGCCGCCTACGTGCTCTGGTCGGCGACGGTGCGCCCGGCGGGCTTCGTCACCCGGCCGGCCGTGCTGATGTCCAAGCACTGGATGGACAAGGTGTGGAGCTGGGACCACTGCTTCAACGCGATCGCGCTGGCGGCCGGGGAGCCGGAGCTCGCTTGGCACCAGTTCCACCTGCCCTTCGACCACCAGGACGAGGCCGGCGCCCTGCCCGACTCCATCACCCACTCCGAGGTCCTGCACAACTACGTCAAACCCCCGATCCACGGCTGGGCCCTGCGACACCTGCGCCGGCGCCTGCCCGCGCAGCCGCAGCGGGCGGCGTTGGCCGAGACGTACGACCGGCTGGCCCGGTGGACCGGCTTCTGGCTCGACTCGCGCCGCTCCCCCGGTCAGGACCTGCCCCACTACCAGCACGGCAACGACAGCGGCTGGGACAACGCCACCACCTTCGACGACGACCGCGTCCTGCAGACGGCCGATCTCGCCGCGTTCCTCATATCGCAGTTGCGCTGCCTGGCCGACCTCGCCACCGAGCTCGGCGAACCCGCCGACGCCTGGGCCCACGAGGCCGACCGGATCCACTCCGCCATGCTGCGGGAGCTCTGGGACGGTGCCCGGTTCCTTTCCCGCGCGCCCCGGACAGGGCGGCGGCGGGCCAGCCGCAGCCTGCTCGACCTGATGCCCGTCGCGCTCGGCGCCGACCTGCCGGCCCCGGTCCACACCGCGCTGGCCCGGGGCGTGCGGACCCACCTGACCACGCACGGCCTGGCCACCGAGCCGACGGACTCGGCCCACTACCTCGCCGACGGCTACTGGCGTGGACCGATCTGGGCACCGTCCACGGTCCTGGTCGAGGACGGCTTGCGACGGGCCGGGCACACGGGGATCGCGGACGACATCGCGGCGCGGTTCCTGGCGCTGTGTGAGAAGTCGGGCTTCGCGGAGAACTTCGACGCCGAAACCGGTGCCGGGCTCCGCGACCGTGCGTACACGTGGACCGCCAGCAGCTATTTGATCCTCGCCGCCGCCCAGCAGGAGAGACGCCTTTAGCGGGTCGGCACCGGGCCGGTGCTGGAGCGCAGCGAAATGGGCGGGCTGTGCAGGTGGTGCCGCGGCACGCCCCCGGGCGAGGCGATGATCTCCAACAGCAGGGCCACGGCCTCGGCGCCCATGTCCCGCGTCGGCACGTCCGCAGCGGTCAACGGTGGCCGGAAGTCCTCTGCCCAATGCTGGGCCGCGACCCCGGTCACGGAGAAGTCGGCCGGGACGGACAGGCCGGCGCCGGTCAGCGCGCGCTGGATTCCCGGCAACGCGGCCTCGTTGATGGTGGCCACCGCGGTGACATCCGGGTGGGTGGCGAGCAACTGCTCCACGCACGCCTCGCCGGAGGCGGCGTCGTCGCCGCAGCAGACGTCGACGCCGGTCAGGCTGCGCTCCACCACCGCCGCCCGGAACCCGGCCAGCGCGCGATGGCTGGGGCCGTAGCCCGTGGCCACCAACTCGGCAGAACGGTTGACCAGGGCGACGTGCCGGTGGCCGAGATCGGCCAGGTGGTGCACGCACCGGGCGATCAGACCGGCGTAGTCGATGTCGATCCAGCTCATGCCGTGCGGTTCGGCGGTCCGCCCGATCGTCACGAACGGCAGCCCCGCCTTGGCCAGCCGGGTCACCCGGTCGTCGGCCAGCCGGATCTCCATCAGGACCACGCCGTCGACCCGGCGCCCGGTCACGATCCGCTCGAACGACCGGTCGTGCTCGCCACCGGACGGCGACAACAGAACGTCGAGGTCGTGCCGGGCGGCGGCCTCGATGACGCTGGCGACAAAGCCCAGTTGCATGTCGGTCAGCCGCTGGCTGGCCGGCGGGATCACCAGGCCGAGGGTGCGGGTGCGCCCTTCCTTCAGCGCGCGAGCGCTGGCGTTGGGCCGGTAGTCCAGCTCGTCGATGACCGCCTGGATCCGCTGCCGGGTCGCCTCGGAAACGGTGCGCTTGCCGCTCAGCACATAGGAGACGGTGCTGCGGGACACTCCCGCACGGCGGGCGATCTCCCCGATGTTCATCCGCCACCCCTCGACGCTCCGCCGACGAGCATAACCGTGCCGCACTGCGACGCAGTAGCTCGTCGGGCTGGCACCCGCGGCGCGAACGGCACCGCGGCGCCGGAGCCGACTATTTTCGACTGATTGGTGAGGCGAGAGGAAAGCCCCTCACGGCGAGCACAACACGCGCGACGGTGCGGCCGCGCGGGTCCTCTTCGGCGACGGCTCCTTCCCGGACGTGACCCACCACCTGGGGCTAGTATCGTCGCGTTGATCAACTCGAGGCGAGGAGTGTCGATGCGACGCGCGGCGGTCAGCCTGACGGCGTTGGCTCTGGCCGTGGGAGCGACCGCCTGCGAGTCGACCCCGGTCGCCGCTCCCCCGGCCACGCCGACGCCGACCACCGCCGCCCCGCGGCCCGCCGCGGCCGCGCGCCCCGCCACCGCGGCCGTCTGCGCCGAGGCCGTCCAGATCAGCGACGCCGGCGCGAAGGTGTACAGCCGGACCCTCGACGAGCTGTACGTGCTCGCCCGCTCCGACCTCGACCAGGCGACGATCGACGCGCGCTCCGCAGAGAAGGAGCGGGTGCTGGACGAGGCCGTGGGCGTGTGGGCCGACCGACTGACCACGTTGGCCCGGCTCGACGTCGACCCGCCCGCTCGCACCGCGCTGCTGCAGGGAGCCAGCACCATCAAACACGTCAACGACCCGGCCACCCCGATCTCCGTCGGCGAGGTCCGCACCACGCTGGAGCGCATGGGCGGCACGATCGCCGCCTCCTGCCCCGCCTAGCTCTCCTCGAACACCTCGGCGGGCCACGGTGTCGGCGCATCCAAGGTTCGGAGCCGGCTCCAGGCCGAGGCCCGACGCGACACCATCCGCTGGATCGCCTTTCACAACCACCGCCGAACGTCGGCGCAACGCTTGGCCGACAAGCCGAACAGCGTGTCAACCAACACTGTGGACGTTTGTGGTCAGGGCGCTAGATCATACGGCGCCGTACCCGCCACACCACCACACCGATCAGGACCGCCGCGACGGCGATGAACAGGGCCGCCTCGATGAGCTGGAACGTCCAGAACCGGTCGGCCGGGTGGTAGACCCCGAACTGCTGGATGCCCCGCGCGTGCAGGAACTGGTTGAGGTTGGTGCCGGCCTGGTTGGCGGCGCCCTCCAGCTCGTCGTACTCGGTCCAGCTCAGCCTTTGCCCGGTGGCGTCTGCGTAGCCGTGTTCGATCATCCAGTCAGCGAAGCTGGGCACGGTCCCGTGCCCTGCCTGGTCCTTCGCGCCGCCGACGGGGACCGGCTGCATGGTGGTGAGCGGCGTGGCGTACCCGGGACGGGCCAACAGCGCCACCGGCATCCGGGTGGCGAGGAACGCCCCGAACGCGACGCCGAACGCGGGCAGGCTGCGCCGCAGGATCGCCCCCGCGGCGGTGGCGATGCCGAACGCGAACAGCGCGTACGCCACCGGGACAAGTCCCTCCAGGTCGAAGGCGTCGTACTGGAACCGCCCTTCCCACGCGTCGAATGGCTGACGGAACCAGGTGAGCACCAGGGTGAACATCCCGGTGAGCGTGACGGTGACGCCGGCCAGTGCCACGAGCTTGGCCGCCAGCCAGCGCATCCGGGGCACGGCCTGCGTCCAGGCGAGCTGCCAGGTGCCGTCCTCCAGTTCGCGCGCGAGCAGCGGCGCACCGAGGAACGCACCGATGACGACGGGGACCAGATAGAAGCCCGCCAGGAGGTTCTCGACGTACCCGTACTCCTCGTCGAGTCGGCGGAAGGAGGCCGCGCAGGCCTCGTTGATACCGGCCTCTCCCGCACATCGGGCGGGACCGCCGGGGAACAGGTCGTGGGCCTGCGTCCCGAGCACGAGCAGGGCAATGCCGAACATGCCGACCAGCACGCCCAGGACGCAGACCTGGGCGTGCTGGCGCCAGATCAACCACGTCATGCCGGCACCCCCGACGTGACCACGGCACTCGGCTCGGACGGCCGGCGCAGGTAGGCCAGCACCAGGTCCTCAAGCGCGACCGGCCGGGCCTGCCACCCAGGCGCGGCCGGGATCGCGCCGTCGCGTACCAACAGGGTCGTGTGCCGGTCGCTGTGGACGGCCTCCACGACGGCGACGGCCCCGTCGAGGTCGTTGGCCGTGCGCGGGCCGACGAGCAGCCGGTGCTCGGCGAGGAGGGTGTCGATGTCACCGGTGAGCGTGACCCGGCCGTTGTTGAGCACGACCAGGTGGTCGCAGACGCGCTCGAGCTCGTGCACGACGTGGGAGGAGAACAGGACGGTCACCCCGCCTTCGGCCACCGCGCCCATGAGGACCTGCAGGAACTCGTGCCGGGCCAGCGGGTCGAGGCTGGCCACCGGCTCGTCGAGGACAAGCAGGTCCGGCCTTTTCGCCAGGGCCAGGGCCAACGCGACCTGGGCCTGCTGCCCGCCGGAGAGCGTGCCGGCCCTGCGGTCGAGCGGGATGCCCAGTTGCGCCAGCCGGCGCTCGGCCAGCCCCTGGTCGAACCGCAGGTTGCAGGCCCGTCCGAAGCGGAGCATCTCGGCGACGGTGAAGCGCTTGTACAGCGGGTGGTCCTGGGCCAGGAACCCGACCCGGGACAGAGTTTGCGGCGTGCTGGCGGTGACGTCGTGGCCGAGGACCTCCACCGTGCCGGTGCTCGGTGCCAGCAACCCGACGACCAGGCGCAGCAGCGTGGTCTTGCCCGCGCCGTTCGGCCCGACCAGCGCGATCACGCCGCCCGCCGGCAGGGCCAGGGTGCAGTCCCGCAGCGCCCAGCCCTTCCGGTACCGCTTGCCCACACCGTCGGTGCGCAGCGCGAACTCGGTCGCTGTCACGCCACGTCCTCATTCCTCGTCTGCTGGTGGACGGAAGTAAAAAGCGCGTTGACCGCCTGCTCGTCGAGGCCGGCCGCATAGGCGCGGCGCAACCAGGTCGCCAGGCCGCGGCCCAGCGACGTGTACGTCGATGACGACATCGCGGCCGACTGCAGTTCATTGACGAACGTGCCTTGGCCGGGCCGGCCGGTGACCAGGTTCTCCTGCTCCATCTGCCGGTACGCCTTGGCGACGGTGTTCGGATTGATCGCCAGGTCCTCGACCACCTCGCGGATGAGCGGGAGGCGGTCACCGGGTTGGAGAAAGCCCAGCAGCACCGCCTGGCGGACCTGCTGGACGAGTTGCAGGTACGGCGGCACGCCGGAGTGGGTGTCGAGCCGGAAGACGAACACGGTAGCCCCTTACTGCTTTACTAGTACCATAGTAAAGCAGTAAGTTGGAGGTCAAGAGAGCCGGCGCACCCGCACGACCGCGGCGGGCAGCGCACGCAGGCGCCGCCACGCGCGGCGGGCAGCGGGCACCACCGGCCGGGCTGGTCCTGCCACGTCACCCGTCGCGGGTGGCGGCGAAGGCGCCCTTCTCCTCGAACGCCAGCTTTCCGAAGCGCTCGGCCATGCGGCGGTGTGCCGCGGCGTCCGGATGCAGCCGATCGGGCAGCGGCAGCTCCGCGAAGTCCGCCTCGCCATAGAGCTCGAGCCCATTCAGGTAGTGCAAGTGGGGATCACTAACGGCGCGCTCGGCCACGATCCGGGCGAGCTCCTCACGGATCGATCGCAGCGTCAGCTTCCCGGCGGCCCGGTCGGCTGGGTCGCCGGTCGCGACGAACTTGACCTGCCCCTCGCGCATGGCCTCGAGATCGAAGGCGCCGGGCCCAGGAGTGTCCTCATGGATCGGGCAGTAGATCGGCGAGACCACGAGCAGCGGCGTGGCAGGGTGCCCGTCCCGGATCGTGTCGAGGAAGCCGTGCACAGCCGGGGTGAACGCCCGCAGCCTCATCAGATCGGTGTTCACCAGGTTGATGCCGATCTTGACGCTGACCAGGTCAGCGGCCATGTCTCGCATGGTACGGGCGGTGAACGGGTCGAGCAGCGCACTGCCGCCCAGGCCCAGGTTGAGCAGCTCCACACCACCCTGCGCCGCCGCCAGCGCCGGCCAGGTGGTGGACGGGCTGCCGGCGTTCGAGCCATGGCTGATCGAGCTGCCGTGGTGAAGCCATACCGGGCGGTCAGTTCCCGTGACCGGTGTGACCGCGGCGTCGGTGCGCAAAGCCACCAGGTCGGTGATCTCGTTGTGTGGCAACCAGATCTCAACGGTCTTCTCGGTGCCCGACAGGCGGGTGAACGACACCGTGCCGGGCGGCCCGGTCCGGTGTTCAGCCGTCCCGGTGCTCATGTCGATGGTCACGATATTGCCGCCGGGCACGCTGCTCTGCCCGGCCAGGCTGCCGTCGATGAGCAGGTCGTAGCGGCCGGGCGGCTGGGCCGGCAGGCCGATGTAGACCCGCCGGGTGGCCACGGCGTCGAGCTCGATCGCGGTCGCGGCGGTCCGGAAGCAGACCCGTACCCCGGACGGCTGGGCCTCGACCAGGTGCAGTTGCGGGTCGGGGCTCTGCGCACGGGCCCAGCCTGGCAGCCGGTGCGGCCGCAGGCCGTGCGTGGTGCGTTCCCACTCGGCGGCGCCGCGCAGGAGGCTGGTCGTGATCGGTGTGGTGATCCAGGTGCTCATGACGCCACCTCAGGGGGCGGGGTGTGAGTGGACAGGGCGGGCCAGTTGCGCAGCAGGGCGTCGAGGGCGTCCATGATCCGTTCCCAGGACTCCTGCGAGTCGGGCTCGCTGTGGTCGAAGCCGCCGGCCAGTTCGAGGCTGATGTAACCGTGGAAGGTGCTGCCGATCAGCCTGACGGCGTGGACCTGGTCGGCCCCCTCAAGGCGGTAACCGAGCAGGATCGCCCGCATCAGCTGCGAGTGCCGCGGTCCGGCACTGCTGGCCGCGGTCTGCGGGTCGAGGCGCAGCCGGGCCGCGGCGTAGCGGCCGGGATGCTCGCGGGCGTAGTCGCGGTAGACGGTGCCGAGGGCGATCAGCGCGTCCCGGCCGGCCCGGCCGGCCAGTGCCGCGGCACCGCGGTCGGCCAGCTCGGCCAGGGCGTACAGGGAGATCCGGGTCTTGAGGTCGCGAGAGTTCCGCACGTGCGAGTACAGGCTCGGCACCTTGACATCGAACCGCCGAGCGAGTGCGGAGACGGTGACGCCGTCGAAGCCGACCTCGTCGGCCAGCTCCACGCCGGCCTGCACCAGACGCTCCGCCGTCACACCCGCTCGGACCACACTCACCACCCGCTTCCTAAGACAACTATCCACCAGCCTAAAGCATTTAGGCAAATAGGGCCTTGGCCAACGCCGGCCGCGCACCGCGCCGCCATGGCAAGTCTTGAAACAGATGCTGCTGCTGGGGCCATGGTGACCGTTGACACCGGCCCGTCTGGTTCGGGCTGGTCGTCGACGACGTGGTCACCGACGACATCGCCGCCTGGGTGGACGCCGGTGGACCCGGCGTCGCGCCGCTGCCCGCGGTCCTCGAACTGTCTGTCGTCCAGGGAGCCGACGCGCACTGAATCTGGCGGTCGGCGTCGTCAGCGACGGCTGGGCGCGTCCGAGGTGTTGCCGCTGCGGTGGCGGCCGGGTGTCGTGCCGACGACGGCCGTGAAGGCGGCGATGAAGCTGCTCGGGTTCGCCCATCCGCAGGCGTGCGCGACGTGCGTCGTGTTGTGGCCTTCGGCGAGCAGGACGAGCGCGTGACAGATGCGCAGTTGGGTGCGCCACTCAAAGAAGGTCATGCCGAGCTCGTCGTGGAACAGCCGGCTCAGAGTGCGGGCGCTGGCGCCGATGCGCTGACCGAGCGCGGCCAGCGAGCTGTTGTCGGCGGGGTCCTCGGCCAGGATGTGGGCCACGGACCTCAGCCGGTCGTCGCGTGGTTCGGGCAGGTGTGTGGGCTGCTCGTGCGCCTGGTGGAGCTCGTCGACCAGGACCCGGTGCAGACGCGCGCGGGCAGCGTTGTCGAGCTGTCGCGGGCCGGTGAGGGTCAGCAGGACCTCGCGGGCAAGGCCGGACGCGAGGAACACCGCCGGGCCGCTCGGGGCGCGGCGGGCGAGTGCGGCCGACAGGAAGACGATCCGCATGTCGGTCTCGCCGTGCGCGCGGTGGTGGTGCGTGGACAAGGCCGGGACCCAGGCGACCCGGTTGGCCGGAACGATCCAGGTGCCCGTCTCGGTGTGGACGGACAGGATGCCGCTGGCCGCGTACACCAGATGCCCGCGTGGGTGGGAATGTGCCCGGCTGGTCCCGCCGGAGGGCCACAGGTGCCTTCCCCCGGACGGCCAGATGCGGGATTGGCGGGCTACGGGCATAACTTGGCATTCTAACGGTGGACCGCCGACCGGCTCGTGACAAGAGTTGGGGACATGAGAACGACGATGCGAGCAGCGGTCTGCGTACGCGCGGGTGGCCCTGAGGTCCTCGAGATTCGTGAACTGCCGGTGCCAGAGGTGCGCGAGGGCTGGAGTCTGGTGCGAGTGATGGCCGCCGGCCTGAACCGCTCGGAGTTGCGCACCCGCCAAGGGCATTCGCCGAGCGTCCGGTTCCCACGGGTGCTGGGGATCGAATGCGTGGGCGTCGTGGCGGCGTCGACCGATCCCGCGCTGCCGGAGGGGACGACCGTCGCGGCGGTGATGGGAGACATGGGCCGGGCGTTCGACGGTGGTTATGCCGAGTACGCGCTGCTGCCGAACACGCTACTGATGCCGGTGGCCACCACGTTGCCCTGGGAGGTGCTGGCCGCGTTGCCGGAGACGTACCTGACCGCGCAGGGCGCCTTGGACGCCCTGGGGATCCGGCCAGGTGAGCGCCTGCTCATCCGCGGCGGCACCTCATCGGTCGGCATGGCCGCCGCGTCGATCGCGCACGGCTGCGGCGTCGAGGTCGCCGCGACGACCCGCCGGCCTGAGAAGGCCGGCGCGCTGGCCAAAGTCGGGGTCGACCACGTGCTCGTCGACGACGGCGGGGCGCCGCGCACGCCGTGGCCCGAAGGTCCGGACCACGTTCTCGATCTCATCGGGACGAGTACGGTGCTCGACTCGCTGCGCCTGGTCCGCCGCGGCGGGACCGTCTGTGTGGCCGGGTCCCTGAGCGGATGGCTGATCCCGCAGTTCGAGCCGATCGCGATGATCCCCTCCGGAACCCGGCTCACGGCGTTCCACAGCGACGACGCCAAGGGCAGCGCGGGCGCGGCCGTGCTCCAGCGGGTCGTCCGCAACGTCGAGGCCGGTGTCTACCAGCCGAACCTCGACACGGTCTTCGACCTGGACGACATCGTCGCGGCCCACCGGCACATGGAGGACAACCAGGCGGCGGGCAAAGTTGTCATGCTGCCTCGGCGCGCTACCTGATGCCGTCGGCCACAGGCGGAGACTGAAGAATCGCGACATGGTCCGCCTTACGCGATTGCGGTCGGTCGACATGAACGCCCAGGTCCTGCCGAGCCGGCTGGGCGCGGAGAAGCCGCACCGGTGGAAGGCCGCCGACCGGTTCGCGAAGCACGGCGCGGTCGTCACCGAGCTGTACTCACGCGACCTGCTGCGAGGCGAGCCCGTACCCGCTCAGACGTGGTGGGTGCGCCTTCTGCCCGACGAGCAGGTCGGCGCGGCACGTTTCAGCGACCTTGCGATGTCCGTCGCAGATGGTTTCGGCGAGGTTCACGAGGTGCCGTTCGACCCGGACGTGGTGGACCTCCCGGACCACCAGCGCCGCCTGGCCATCCTCGGCTTCGTGCAGGAGAACCTGTTGGCGCTCGCCGCACTGCGGGGCTGGCCCCGGCAGCCGTTCGAGGACGCTTACCGGGCGTGTCTTGCCGACAACCTGCACCTGGAGCTTCTCGGTGCGGCAAAGGCCAGTCCAGACCGCCGCCTTCGTGCTCGCGTGCGGTTCAGCCTGGACGGCAACGGCGACGGGTGGTCGGTGGTGGAGTTCCTGGACCGCGGTGACCGCGTGGTCGGGCGTAGCGAGGCGTTCGACAGCCCATGGGAGACACGCGGCTTTCGCCATATCGAGAAAAGCCTCCGCTGGCATGAGAACACCTCGGTGTCCCTGGTGCCGTGGTGGACAGTAGGCGACTGGGAGGGCCAGCGACGTCTCATCCCTAGCCCTGGGAACTGAGTCGGCGGGGTCAGTCGTCCTGGCGGGCCTGGTTCTGGCGCAGCGCCTCTTCGAGCTGGTCCTCGAGGATGATGATGCGGCAGGCCGAAGCGATGTCCGTGCCCTCGTCGCACATCTCCCGAGCCCGCGCCGCCAGTCGTATCTGATAACGGGAGTAGCGGCGATGCCCGCCGTCGGAGCGCAGCGGCTCGATCAGCTTCGCCTCGCCGAGCTTGCGCAGGAAATCCGGCGAGCAGCCGACGATCTCCGCAGCCCGGCCCATCGTGTAGGCGGGGTAATCCTCATCATCAAGCCGGTTTTCGGGTTGGCCCATGTACACCTCCGTGGCGAGGGCCCCGGCGCTGGAAGCGCCGGGGCCCAAGGGTTGCGGGTCAGAAACACCATCTACCGACAGAACGTCGGCTTGTCGTATCCACACCAAGCCTCGCTGAGGCTTTCGGGTGCGAGGATCGCATAAGCGTGACCGGAGACCACCTCTCGTTCGATGGAAACAGCGGTGTCCGCCCCTGAGCCCGTCAATGCGGCCGGCGGCGGGCGATCCAACGGTGCGCAGCCCTCCCTTTCCTCTGACTTCATCCTTCTTACTCGTGCTGTCCGCCGGTGTCGGAACCCCACGCGACTTCATGGCCCCGGCACGTGCGACGAACGGTATTGCCCTGGCGGAGCCCTGAAACTGCCTCAGCCCCACCAGCTCTGCGCCCGGACCGCGAATCACAACCCGGGGTACTGCCGTACCTGACTTCCTGCCGTGCCGAGCGGGCCCTGAGAACCTCGGCCCTGCTCCTTCGCCTCGTGCGGGCGGGTGCGTCAGCGTCTTTGTTGTTCCTCTCTCGACCAGAGGAACGTTAACCGATGCCAACGAGCATGTCTAGGTTTTCGAGCACAGATTTCCTGCGTGTCGGCCAGCAGGGTCCCGCCCTGTGCCTTCGACGAACTAGGCCAGGATGGAACCCGGTCGCGTGGCGAGGCGTTCGCGGAGCAGCGCGAGCGCCGCGGGCAGGGTGTCGTCGGGGGTGGTCTCGACGGTGGGTATCACTCCCACGCCCTCCCAGTTGCCGCCCGTCACCGGGGATACCGAGCGGGCGACCGGGACCGTCAGCTCCAGGTGGTCGTCGATCCGGAAGCCTTGTCGGGGGTGGGCGCCGCCGCGGCTGCGTTGACCGACCACGGTCGCCCGACCCGTCTGCTGCAGGTCGTAGGCGAGTTGTTCGCCGCCGGAGAACGTGGTGCCGCTGATCAGCACGGCGAGCGGCTTGTCCGGACCGAAACGGCGGCCTGGCGCGTACGGGTGGGTCCAGGCCTGCGCCACGCGGCCGGTGGTGCGTTCGAACAGGCCGCTGATCTCCACCGGCGCGGCGCCGAACAGGTAGCCGCAGATGAACGTGACCATCGACGGTTCGCCGCCCAGGCAGCCGCGTAGGTCGAGAACCAGGGCGTCGGCCGGCGCGACGAGCGTCATCGCAGCCGCGATCGCCTCGCCGGAGACGACCGTCGGGAAGAGCACCGGGCGCAGGTCGAGATGGGCGATGCCGTCGTCGAGGCGTTGGACGGCGGCGACGCCACCGCCGGTGCGATCCGCCCAGGCGGCCATCGTGGCGAGGTCGGTCTCGTCGTCACCGTGACCGTCCGGCAACGGGTCCTCGTGGTGGATCAACCGGAGGTGCTTGTCGCCGTTGACCGACTGGAGGGACCGCGTGACGGCGTCGGCGAGGGCCGCGCGGTCGACGGGAAAGGCCGTGGATTCGAGCACCCCGACCACCTCGCGGGCCACGTCAGGAAAGACGTAGTGCCTCGACATCAGGTCGACG
Source organism: Asanoa ishikariensis (assembly GCF_900107455.1). Lineage (GTDB taxonomy): Bacteria > Actinomycetota > Actinomycetes > Mycobacteriales > Micromonosporaceae > Asanoa > Asanoa ishikariensis. Next base: position 1,268,866 of record NZ_FNQB01000003.1, read on the forward strand.
ACCTGCTTAACGATCTCCATGAACGAAAGAGTCAAGAGTTCTTGACCCTTTGTCAAGCCCCTGGTTCGCTGGTCCCATGACCCACGGACCACCGGCCCAGACGCTCGAAACCCGGCACTTCAAGGCCTTGTCCCACCCGATGCGGCACCGGCTGCTCTTCGCCCTCGGCGAGAAGCCGGCCACCACCAGCCAGCTCGCGGCCTCGTTCGCGACGCGAAAAGGCAACATCGCCCACCACCTGCGGGTGCTGCTGGAGGCGGGCCTGGTCCGTCCGGCGGGAACACAGCGGGTACGCGGCGGCGTCGAGCAGTATTACGAGCGGACCGCACGGGCCGTCCACCTGCCCAGCGAGCACTACGTCGAGCATCTCCCGACGGCGTTCCGGGCCATCGCCGACGAGATCGCGACCGCGCAGGAGGAACCGGTGCTCGTGCTGCGGTACCTGCACCTGAGCCCCGATCAGGCGGCACGGATCACCGAGACCCTCAACGCGATAGCCCACGAGACCCAGGACGCGGGCGCCGACCACCCGCGCTACGGCGTCCTACTAGGACTCTTCCAGCCTGCCGTGAACGCCTCTGTCACACCGCGATTCGCGAGCCCATGATGACCGTGCGCTCGCGCGGCAGGCCGAAGTACTCGGCGGCGTCCGCCGTCACGTACGACGTGGCGATGAACAACCGCTTGCGCCAGCCGGCCATGGTCGGCTCGTCGCCGCGGGTCAGCTCGATCTTCGACAGGAAGTACGAGGCGCCGTCGAGCGAGACCAGTCCCTCGGTGCGGTCCGGATCGAGCAGGGCGAGGGTCGCGGGCACGTTCGGCGTCTCGATGTAGCCGAACCGGGCGACGACGTGGACGATCCCGTCCCCCGCGAACCCGAGGTCGTCGACCACGATCCGTTCGCTGTCCGGCACGTACGGCACGGTGTCCGTCTCGATGGACAGGATCACCACGTGCTCGTGCAGGACGTGGTTGTGTTCGACGTTGGCCCGCAGCGCCAGCGGCGCGGTCTCCTTGCCCCGGTTGAGGAACACGGCGGCGCCCGGCACCCGCGTGAACCTCGCCGGCTCGTCGTGCAGCGCGGTGACGAACTCGCGCAGCGGGCCCTCCGCCAGGCCGCGTTCGCGGGTGACCACTTCGCGTCCGCGCGACCAGGTCGTCATCACCGCGAACGCGGTCAGCCCGATCAGCAACGGCAGCCAGGCCCCGTGCAGCAGCTTGGTGAGGTTGGCGGCGAAGAACAGCAGGTCGATGGCCAGCAGGACACCGCCGCCGGTCAGCACCAGCCACAACGGCTTCCGGAAGCGGACCCGGGCCAGATAGAAGAAGAGCAGCGTGGTGATCGTGATGGTCCCGACGACGGCCATGCCGAAGGCGTACGCGAGGGCGGCCGAGGTGCGGAACGCGAAGACGAGCGTCAGCACAGAGACCATCAGCAGCCAGTTGATCCACGGTACGTAGATCTGGCCGATCGTCGACTCCGAGGTGTGCGCGATCCGCAGCCTGGGCAGGTAGCCGAGCTGCGCCGCCTGGGACGCGACCGAGAAGGCGCCGGTGATGACGGCCTGCGAGGCGATGACGGTCGCCGCGGTCGCCAGGATGACCATCGGCAGGCGAGCCCAGTCGGGGGTCAGCAGGAAGAACGGGCTGCTGATCGCGCTTTCGTCCGAGAGGATCAGCGCTCCCTGGCCGAAGTAGCTGAGCACGCACGCCGGCAGCACCAGCGACAGCCAGCCGCGGGTGATCGCCCTGCGCCCGAAATGGCCCATGTCGGCGTAGAGGGCCTCGGCGCCGGTGACGGCGAGCACGACCGCGGCCAGCGCGAAGAACGCGATGTGGAAGTGCCCGGCCAGGAAGCTGATCGCGTACGTCGGCGACAGCGCCATCAGGATCTCGGGGTTCTGGACGATCCCACCGACGCCGCAGGCGGCGATGGCGACGAACCAGGCGATCATCACCGGGCCGAAGAACCGGCCGACGGCAGCCGTGCCCTGCCGCTGGACGAGGAAGAGCAACACGATGATGACCGCGGTGATCGGTACGACCGCGTCGTCGAGGCCGGGCTGCACGATCTTGAGGCCCTCGACGGCCGACAGCACGGAGATCGCAGGCGTGATCATGCTGTCGCCGAAGAAGAGCGCGGCACCGAACACCCCGAGCGCGGCGAGCACCAGAGCGGCGCGGCGCCCACGTCCACCGGCCAGACGGCGGAGCAGGGTGATCAGGGCCATGATGCCGCCCTGTCCCTGATTGCTGACCCGCATCACCAGCGTCACGTAGGTGAGCGTGACGATCAGCATGACCGACCAGAACACGAGCGACACGACGCCGTACACGTTGTCGGTGCTGACCGGCACCGGGTGCGGGTCGGCCGGGTTGAAGACGGTCTGGATCGTGTAGATCGGGCTGGTCCCGATGTCGCCGAAGACGACACCGAGCGCGCCGACCACCACGGCCGCGCGCACCACGTCCCGGCCGCCGGCTTTCTTCGCCGGCGACGATTCTGTGCTCACTCGTTCCCCCCGAGGTCGCGATACCGGGCCTCATCCTGCCGGTTCGGAGGCGGATCGCGGCGTCAAGAAATCGTCAAGATTCACCCCGCGGACCCACGCGGGCGAACCTGCCGGGAATGCTGCCGGTCGCTTGCCCGGATCCCGGGCGACGGCGCTGGTCAGCGCGGTGGGGGCGACGTTGAATATCGATCAAGTCGCGATGGGGCCAGTGTGCCGTACGGTACTGCTCCGGCGGGGTGCGAAAAGGGCGCGGCCCATCCATGCACGTGGATAATGCACGCCGTGGCGGCTCGGGCTAGACGGAGACGGTCGTGAGCGAGGACCATGCGGCACACGTCGGGGCGGCGATCCGCCGGCATCGGACGGCGGCCGGGCTGACCCAGCAGGAGCTCGCCCAGCGCGCGGGCCTGAGCGTGCGCTCACTGCGCGAGATCGAGCAGGGCCGGGTCGGCCGGCCGCGGTCGAGTTCGGTTCGCGGACTGCTCGACGCGCTGGCGCTGCCCGCCGACGAGGGTGCGGCGCTGCTTTCTCCCTCGACCGCCGCACGCAGACTGCGGGTGGGCGTGCTCGGGCCGTTGGACGTCGTCGTCAACGGATCGAATGTGGACCTTCAGTCCGTGCGGCAGCGCACTGTGCTCGCGCTGTTCGCCCTGCACCACGGTCGGACCGTTCCGGTCGACGACATCATCGACGCGCTGTGGGGCGACCAGCCACCCCGGACCGCGCGCAACCTGGTGCAGCTCTACGTCGGCGAGGTGCGGACGCTGCTCGAGCCGGCCGGGCATACCGTGCGGTTCGCCGGGAGCGGTTACGCGGCCGAACTGGGCGACCAGGAGGTCGACCTGGCGCGGTTCGACGATCTTGAGACGCGGGCACGGGCCGCGTGGTCGGACGGCGACGCGGAGCAGGCGGCCAGGCTGTACGCGGACGCGCTGGGCTTCTGGCGCGGTCCGGCACTGGTCGATGCGGGAGACCGGCTGCGCCACCATCCGGCCGCCATCGCCGCCGGGCAGCGGCGGATCGCCGCCACCGTCGCGTTCGCCGACGCCGCCATCGCGCTCGGCGCCGGCGAGCGGGCGATTCCCGCCCTGCGGGCGATGTGCCGGGAAGAGCCTCTCCACGAGGCGGTCCACGGCCGGCTGATGCTCGCGCTCGCGGCCGCCGACGAGCGGGCCGCCGCCCTGCAGGTGTTCGCGGACCTGCGCGCGGTGCTCGCGGACGAGCTCGGGGTCGAGCCGGGCGCCGCGCTCGCCGACATCCACCTGCGGATCCTGCGTAACGGGCGGCCCGTGACCGGCGCGGCGCCGCCGGATCGGCCCGCGCGCCAGCTCCCGGCCCCGCCGTCGCCGTTCGTCGGTCGCACCGGCCAACTGGCGGCGCTCGACCAGTTGCTGACCGGGGACCTGGTGGCCGTGATCGCCGGCACCGCCGGGGCCGGCAAGACCGCGCTGGCCGTCCATTGGGCGCACAGGGTCGCCGAGGAGTTCCCGGACGGTCAGCTCTACCTGAACCTGCGCGGATACGACCCCGACACACCGCTGAACCCTGGCGACGCGCTGGCACGGCTCCTCGCCGGCCTCGGTGTGCCCGGCGAGACGGTCGCGGCGACGGTCGACGAGCGGGCCGCACAGCTCCGCACGGAGCTGGCCGGCCGGCGCGTGTTGATGCTGCTCGACAACGCGGGCACGGCCGAGCAGGTCCGGCCGCTGCTGCCGGGCACCGCCGGGTGTGCCGTCGTGGTCACCAGCCGCGACGACCTGGCGGGTCTGGTCGCCGAGCGGGGCGCCCGGCGAGTCGACCTCGACCTGTTGCCGGAGGCGGAGTCCGCCCTGCTGCTCCGGCGGCTGATCGGCGCCCGCGCCGAGGCCGCGCCGGACGCCGTCGCACGGCTCGCCCGGCAGTGCGCGCACCTGCCGCTGGCGCTGCGGGTCGCGGCCGAACTGGCCGCCGCCCGGGCGGAGTCGTCACTCGCCGACCTCGCCGGCGAGCTGGCCGACCACCACGAGCGGCTGCGATCGCTGGATGCCGGTGGTGATCCCAGAGCCGCGGTCGCCACTGTCTTCTCCTGGTCGACGCGGCAGCTCGCGGCGGACACCGCCCGCACGTTCCGGCTGCTCGGGCTCCACCCGGGAGCGAACATCGACGCGTACGCCGCGGCGGCGTTGGCCGGCACCAGCCCCCGCCAGGCGCGTCACGACCTGGCCGCACTCGGCCGCGCGCACCTCACCCAGGTGAGCGACGGCGGCCGGCACGGCATGCACGACCTCCTGCGCGCGTACGCCATGCGGCTCAGCGGAGAGCTGGACGGCGTCCGGCAGAGCGTGGCGGCGCGCGGCCGGCTCCTCGACTTCTACCTGGCTACCGCGGCGGCGGCGATGGACACGCTGCATCCGGCCGAGGCGCACAGAAGGCCGCGCGTGCCCGCGTCACCGACGCCGATGCCCGACCTGCCCGATGCCGCGGCCGCGCTGGCCTGGCTCGACGCCGAACGGCCCACATTGGTCGCGGTGACCGCGCACGCGGCCGCTCACGGGTTCGGCAGCCACGCCACCCGCCTCGCCACCGTGCTGTTCCGGTACCTCGAAGGCAGCCACTTCGCCGACGCGTCGATCATCTACCGCCATGCCCTGGCCGCCGCGAGACACGACCGCGACCGCGCCGCGCAGGCGGACGCCCTGCACGGTCTGGGCTGCTTCCACTTCAAGTGCGGGCACTTCGACCTGGCGGCCCGCTACCTGCGTACCGCCCGGGAGCATTTCCGGCACGTCGGCGACCGTGGCGGCGAGGCACGCGCGCTGAACAACCTCGGCAGCGTCGAGCAGTGGCGCGGGCGGTACGACGCGGCCGCAGAGCTCCACCAGCGCGCCCTGAACCGCTTCCTGGACGTCGGGGACCAGGTCGGTCAGGCGCGGGCCCTGTCCAACCTCGGCCGGACCGAGTACCGGCTGGGACGCCTGGACGCCGCCGCCGGACACCTGCGACAGGCGCTCGCCCTGTGCCGGACCATCGCGGACGCACCCGGCGAGGCCGAGGCGCTCGACCGGCTCGGCAGCGTCGAGCATCAACGGGGCCACCACAGCCGGGCCGCCGAATACCATCTGCGGTCGCTGCGGCTGCACCAGCGCAACGGCGACCGCAGCGGCGAGGCGTCCACGATGACCAACCTCGGCACCGTCTACCCGGAGCTCGGCCGGCATGCCGAAGCGGCCGACCTGCTGCACCAGGCGCAGGCGCTGTACCGGGAGCTCGGCGACCAGGACGGCGAGGGCATGGCCCGCAACGGTCTGGGCGAGGCGTCGCGGGCCGAAGGACAGCATGCGGAATCGCTCCGCCACCACACCGCCGCCCTCGCGCTCGTCACGATGAGCGGCGCCCGCGACCAGCAGGCACGCGCCCACGCCGGCCTCGGCCACGCCCACGACGCGCTCGGGTCCGCCGCCGACGCGAACCTCCACTTCCGGCACGCCCTCGCCCTCTACGCCGACCTGGGCATGCCGGAAGCCGAACCCCTACGGACGCACGTCGCCACCCGCCGGCCGCGATGACAACCCCTAACCCCAGATCCACAGCCCGTTGTGGCCACCGTTGCAGTACGCACGACGTATTCTCTCTCGGCAGACCAAATACGCACGTCAGGAACTCCTTAGGTCGACGCTTTCCCACGCCTGTCGAGCCGCTGCTTCGTTGCCTGAAAGGCACTCCTCGGTACGGTACGGCGGAGCGACCCCAACACCGCTTGATCGCTACGGGATGCCGTCGGCGACACGCTGACCAGCGCCGATGCCCATCGACGGCGGCCCGGCCGGCACGCGATCGGCAGAATCCCGGCGGATCGCGGTCAAGGGCAGACAGATTGAAGGTTGGCTGTATATGCTTCCGTTCGCTGGCGGAAATAGGCCGCCGCCTTTGTCGGCCGTCGATATGTCCGCGACATTGTCCACTCACGTCGGGCGATAGGATCGGACGCTTTCGTGGCCGTCGAGTTCGCACGGGAATCAACGGGAGGAGCTGCCATGAAGGACAACGTGGACGCGGTCGAGCTGGCGGAGGTGTCGCCGGTGGAGCTGCAGCAGCTGTTGGAGGACGAGCTCGGCCTCGCGGTCGGCGACACCGGGTGTGCCGCCTTCGCCGCGCCGATCAGGCAGGAGTGAGCCGCGCTCGGCTGACTGTTCCGCCGGGTCACGGACCCGTGGGTGCCGACGGTCGCGGGGTCACACCCGCGGCCGTTGGTCCCGAACGCGCAACCGCCGGCCCACGACCATGATTCGAGACCAGGCGCCGAAGCTGCGCGGTCACGGCGCTCACCGCGAACGCCGCCCGCAGGACACGTTCGACAGCGTGCGCCCGCACTTCCGCCGGATCGGCATCACCCGGATCGCGGACATCACCGGCCTGGACCGGATCGGGATCCCGGTGCACAACGCCATCGTGCCGCGGTCCAACGACGTCCTCTCGGTCTACACCGGCAAGGGACTGACCCCGATCGACTCGATGACGTCGGCGGTCATGGAGGCGGTCGAGCGTTACGCCGGTTGGCTGCCGCTGCGGCCGGCGACCGTCGCCTCCTACGAGGACCTGGTGTCCACGGGCACCCCGGCGATGCGCCCGGCCGACCTCAACATCGCGCTGCTTCCCCAGTACGCCGACCATCTCCCCATCTACTGGGTGCCCGGCCACGACCTGGTGAGCGAGGAGACGGTGCTCGTACCCACCAGCGCGGTCTGCTACGGGACGGATCCCGGCGCACCACCCTGCTACCGGCTCGGCGTCACCAACGGCCTCGCCTCCGGAAACACCCTGGAGGAGGCGGTGTGCCACGCGCTGTGCGAGCTGGTCGAGCGCGACGCGCTGACCCTCTCGGAGATCGTCAGCGGGCGGTTGAGCCAGATCCTGGCCGAGGGGCTGGCCGGGCCGCGCCGGCCGGAGCAGGTGGCCGCGCTACGGCAGCTACATCCGCACATCGACCCGGGCAGCACGCCGCCGACCGTCGCACGCCTGCTCGACCGGTTCCACGACGCCGGCCTGCGCATGCGGCTGGTGTCCATCACGTCCGACCTGGGCATCCCCAGCGTTCTGGCGGCGTCCTCGGAGGACAACGGACCGTCCACGTCCAAGGGGTACGGCGGCTACGGCACGCATCCCGACCTCGAGGTCGCGATGCTGCGGGCGGTGACGGAGTGCGCGCAGTCGCGGGCGGTGGACATCCAGGCGATGCGCGAGGACATCAACCTGCCCGACGCGCAGGTGCCCAAGCACCGGCACCATACGAAGCGCGCCACCACCGTCGACCTCAACAGTTGGGCCTGGCGGCCGGCCGAGCGGCAGGTCTCGGCGGCCGAGCTTCCGTCCCATCCCAGCGACGACGTGGTGAGCGACATCAGGATGATGGTGGCCCGGCTCCGCGACCGGGGCATGTCCCGGGTCATCGTCGTGGACATGTCGCCGCCGGACCTGCCGGTGCGGGTGGCGCGGGTGGTCGTACCCGGTCTGGAGTCCTGGGCGGTGGACCGCTCGAAGCTGGGTCAACGGGCGGCGAACGCGTGGAACCGGGCGCTGCGGCAGCTCACTTCGGTGTCCGCATGAGCCGCCCCGTGGTCTTCGTCGGCCCGAGCCTGCACGGCGGCGCCGCCCTGCGGCGTGCCGACATCGAGTTCCTGCCGCCGGTCCGGCGTGGCGACATCGACGCGCTGCTGGCCCGCGACGCACCGCCGCCGGCGATCGGCATCATCGACGGCGCGTTCTTCCAGAGCCTGAGCGTCTCGCCCAAGGAGGTGCTCCGGGCGATCGACGTGGGCGTGCGGCTGTACGGCTCCTCCAGCATCGGCGCGCTGCGGGCGGTGGAGTGCGCGCCCTACGGCATGGTGGGCGTCGGCCGGATCTACGAGGAATACCAGTCCGGGCGGATCAACGCCGACGACGAGGTCGCCATCACCTACGACGACGAGACCGGCCGGGCGCTGTCCGAGCCGCTGGTGAACCTGCGCTTCGCCGTCGCCGCCGCACAGGCCGCCGGCGTGGTGGAGGTTCCGCTCGCGGAGCATTTCCTCCTGCTCGCCAAACGCCGGTACTTTCCGGAACGCACCGTCGCGCTGATCCTGCAGGACCTGGCCGCCGAGGTCGGAGAGGCGCCGTGTGCCCCGCTGCGGCAGTTCCTCGCGCACGGCGCGCCGGACACGAAGCGGGACGACGGCCTCCGTCTTCTCGACCTGATCGTCACCGACGGCTCCGCGACGAACGGGCGACCACTGGAGTGGCCTCCGCCGGTTCACCACTGACCATCAGCGACAGCAGCGCCGCGAGCGCGGTCACTCCCCCGGCCATCAGGAACGCGACGTCGACGTCGTCGCCGGCGAGGCTGATCAGTTGGCCGGCGGCACCGGAGCCGAGCGCGTACCCGGCCCACATGGACGAGCCCATCCAGGCAAACGCCTCGGTGCGGTAGCGGGCCGGAGCCGCCTCACCCAGAGCCAACTGGTGCAACGTGTCGCGCGGCCCACCGACGAGGCCGACGGCGAGCAGCGCGATGCCGAGAGCCAGCAGCGTCGGTGCCTGGCTCACGCCGGCCACCAGCAGCGCCGAGACGGCGTGGAACAGGGCCAGTTGCCGGCCGAGCGAAGCCGCCCGGGGCCGGGTGCCGTAGACGAGCGCGCTGACCACCGTGCCCAGGGAGACCGCGCCGACGAGCAACCCGGCCGCACCGGCGGAGTCGGCCTCGGCGGCCGCCGCCGGCGCGGCGACGATCACGGCACCGAACACGAACGCGTCGCACACGATGATGGCGAGCAGCAGGCGCACCTGCCCGCTCGCGAGTGGACCGAGATAGTTCCTGCGGTCGGCCCCCACGGTGCCCACGCGCCGCCGGACGCCGGGCGTGCTCACCAGCAGCAGGATGCCGATCAGCATGGCGAGCCCGGCCACCCCGGTGACGACGATCGGATCGGCGAACAGCAGCAGCACCGACACCACCAGCGGCCCGGTGACGTACATGGCCTCGTTGACGACGGCGTCGAGGGCGAACGCGGCCGGCAACCGCTGCGGCGGCACGAACGCCGGCCAGGTGGCGCGCACGACCGGGCCGGCCGGCGGGGAAGTGGCGCCGAGCGCGACCGCGCAGCCGACGAGCACGCCGGTGGGCAGGTCCTGGGCCAGGGCGACGATCAGGACGACGTACGCGGTCAGGTGGGCGGCGAGCAGGCCGAGCAGGATCCGGTGGGCCGCGAGGCGATCGACGAGTCGCGCGGAGACGGGCACCGACAGGGCCAGCGCGGCGGCGAACCCGGTGAGCACGAGCCCGGCCGCCGCGTACGACCGGCCGAGGTCGACCACCGCGAGGAACAACGTAAGGGTGAGCATCGGGGCGGCGATGCGGGTGGTGACGGCGGAGACGACCAACGGCCGCACCTCGGGAACCGCGAACAGCTCACGATAGGCCCGCACCTGACCTCCACCCGATCACCCGAATGCCCCGGCAGCAGACTAGTCGATTGAGATCGATGCCTCGCGGTGGCTCGACTCAGCTCGCCCTCAGCAGCTTCAGGGCTGCGGCCAGGGTCTCGTCGGGAGAGGTCCTCGACACGTCGGGGAAGACGTGGTGCTTCCACATCAGGTCGACGACCCGTTCAACGATCTCCGTGCACGAAAGAGTCAAGAGTTCCTCGCGGTCGTGCACGAGGCCAAGGACGCGGGCGCCGACCATCCGCGCTACGACGTCCTACTAGGACCTTTCCGACCCCTGGGGCTGGCGCCGACTTCCACCGGCAGGGAGTGACGAGGGTCGCACCGGCCCCAGCGGGGCTGAATGTCCCGTCCAGCGGAAAAGCCGCCGCCCGGCACGTTGTCGACGAGCGAACGCCCGACCAAAGCTGGGTCAGCCGGCCGACGAATCGCCGGTAGCTGACACACCACAGGACGGAAACATGTCTCTCCTACTCGACGGCACCACGCAGGACCTCTTGTTCCGGGCCGCCCGCACGGCCAACACCTTCACGACCGACCCGGTGACCGACGGACAGCTCAAGGCCGTCTACGACCTCATCAAGTACGGCCCCACCGAGATGAACGGCCAGCCGCTGCGGATCGTCCTGGTCCGGTCGCCCGAGGCGCGCGAGCGGCTGCTGGAACACATGGACGACGGAAATAAGACCAAGACCAGCGCCGCGCCGCTCGTCGCGATCATGGCGGCCGACACCAACTTCCACCACGAGTTGCACCGCACCTTCCCGCACGCGCCGACCGCGCGGGACAAGTTCGACCGGCACGAGGCCCTTCGCGTCGGGTCGGCCCGGCTCAACGCCGCGCTCCAGGTGGGTTACTTCATCGTCGGCGTCCGGGCGGCGGGCCTGGCCGCCGGTCCGATGGTCGGGTTCGACGCCGACGGCATCAACCAGACGTTCTTCCCGGACGGCGAGCACCAGGTGCTAGCCGTGGTCAACGTCGGCAAGCCCGGCGCGAACGCATGGTTCGGCCGCGGCCCGCGGCTCGACTACGACGACGTCGTCACCACGGCCTGAAGGAGGAGAGATGCAGACACACGAAGGACGGGTGGCGGTCGTCACCGGGGCTGCCCGGGGCATCGGGCAGGCGATCGCCCGCCGGCTCGGCGAGCGCGGCGCGACGATCGTCGCGATCGACCTCGACAGCCCGGACGAGACGCTCGCGCAACTCGGCAAGTCCGGCCACACCGTCCTCGGCCGCGCGGTCGACGTGTCCGACCCGGACCGGGTGGCCGCGGTCGGCGCGGAGATCGTCCGTAAGTTCGGCCGGGCGGACATCCTGGTCAACAACGCCGGGATCCTGCCGCACATCAGCATCGACGATCTCGACTACGCCACGTGGCGGCGGATCCTCGCGGTCAACCTCGACTCACAGTTCCTGATGGCCAAGGCCCTGCTGCCGGCGATGAGAGAGCGAGGTTGGGGCCGGATCGTCAACCTGACCTCCAACTCCATCGTCACCGCCGCGCCGAACCTCTCTCATTACATGGCGAGCAAGATGGGCGCGATCGGCTTCACCCGCGGACTGGCCAACGACGTCGCCTCGTACGGCATCACGGTCAACGCCGTGGGTCCCACCCTCAGCCGCACACCGGGCGCGCTGAAGGAGCACTCCGACGAGGCCCTGGCGGCGGCCGCCGCGAGCCAGGCCATCAAGCGCAACGGCGAACCCGACGACGTGGCCGGCACCGTGGCGTTCCTGACCAGCGACGACGCCGGCTTCGTGACCGGACAGACCATCATGGCCGACGGCGGGTACGCCCGGCTCTGACACACGCTGGCCCGAGGGGCGTCATCCGCGGCTGGGGGCGCGGGTGGCGCCCCTCGGGCCAGCGCTGCGTCAACTGCCGAGCTCGGCGCCGAGGTCGGCCGCCGCCTTGACCAGGATCGGGCCGATCCACGGCAGCGTGCTCTCCGGTAGGCGGGTCGCCGGGCCGGCCACCGCCAACGCGCCGCGGACCCGGCCAAACGGGTCGACCACGGCCGCGCCGATCGCGGTGATGTCGGGCTCGACGCCGCCGATGTTGACCGCGTACCCCCGTTCGCGGGTCTCCTCGAGCACGAGATCCAGCTCCGGGTCCGCCGCCGCGGCCGGCCCGAGACACCGCACGAGGTTGTCGCGCGACAGCTCGGCCAGGATCGCGCGCCCGGTCGAGGAGAGCGTCGCCGGGTGCTCGATGCCTAGCCGCAGGCCCGCCCGCAACGACCGGGTCGACTCCTGACCCGCCAGGAATCGGGTGCGGCCGTTGTGCAGCACCGCGACATGCACCGTCTCGCCCAGTTCCTCGGCCAGCGCCGCCAGATACGGCTCGCTGCGGCGCACGAGTTCGCCCTCCGCCCGGTCACGGGCGCCCGACAGCTCGAACAGGGCCGGTCCGGGCAGGTAGGGCCGATGTCCGGGCCCGGCGGGGCGCACCACATGGCCGCTGCCCTCCAGCGCGGCCAGCAGCCGGTGCGCTGTCGACGTCGGTAGCCCGGACTCGGCCGCGAGCTGGGCGAGCCGGGTCTCACCGTGCTCGCTCAGCACGGCCAGCAGCCGCAGGGCACGCAGGACCACGGACTCAGCACTCTCGTTCTCCCGCATGTCGGAAGAGTAGCGCGCCCAACCAGCGAGACCCACGTCACTAATTCCGCTCAACGGAAGACTTGGTCGGTCGGGGTTTGGCGTGCCGCGGCTGTGGTGGGACGTTCGGCTCGGGCATCCGACCGGGTGTCCACCGCTGACACGAAGGTCGAGAGATGAGCACGGTCAGGACAGCCCTGCACTGGATCAACGGCAAGTGGGTCGACTCGGCCCAGCACGGCGAGAGCGTCAACCCCGCCACCGGCGAGGTCGTGGGCCGCTACGCCGACGCCGGCCGCCACGAGGCGGAGGAGGCCGTACGTGCGGCGACGGCGGCCTTCCGCGAGAGCCGGTGGGCCGACGACATGGAGTTCCGCACGAACGTGCTCCTGGAGATCGCCGCGTCCTTCCAGCGCCACGAGCGCGATCTGGCCGACCTCACGACGCTGGAGAACGGCAAGACGATCGGCGAGGCGGAGTTCGAGGTCAGCTTCGCCAAGGGCAATTTCACCACGGCCGCCGCGCTCGCGCAGACCACGTACGGCCGGGTCATGGAGGTCGAGCCCGGCAAGCACACGATGGTGGTGCGGGAGCCCGTCGGGGTCGCCGCGGTGATCACGCCGTGGAACTCACCGACGGCGCTGCTGGCCCGCGACCTCGCACCCGCGCTCGCCGCCGGCTGCACGGCCGTGGTCAAGCTGCCGGGGCAGACGCCGTTGCTCAACGAGGCGATCAGTCGGGTCTTCGCCGACGTCCCGAGCCTGCCGACGGGCGTCGTCAACATCATCACCGAGAGCGGCAGCGAGGCCGCGAAGTGGCTGGTCGACAGCCCGGACGTCCCGGTGATCATGTTCACCGGCAGCACCCCGACCGGGCGAGCCATCGGCGCCTCCGCCGCGAAGCACGTCAAGCGGGTGGGTCTCGAGCTCGGCGGCAAGACACCGCACATCGTTTTCGACGACGCCGACCTGGACCTGGCGCTGGCCGTCATCGAGAAGTCGCTGACCATCTTCACCGGCCAGTTCTGCATCACCGCCAGCCGGCTGATCGTCCAGCGCGGCGTGTACGAGACGGTCAAACAGCGCCTCGCCGAACGCCTGGCCAACGTCACGGTCGGCCCCGGCTCCGACCGGTCCGTCGACATGGGAGCGCTCATCGACAAGGCCAGCGTCGCGCGAGTCGACCGGCTGGTCGAGGAGGCCATCGCCGGCGGCGCGGTCCCGGTCGTCCGCGGCGGCCCGGTCCGCGACGGCGACCTCGCCAACGGCGCGTTCTACCGGCCGACGCTGCTCGAGGTCACCGACTCGTCCCTACCCATCGTCCAGCAGGAGGTGTTCGGCCCGGTGCAGACGATCCAGGTCTTCGACACCGAGGCGGAGGCGGTCGCGCTCGCCAACGACAGCGAGTTCGGTCTCGGCGCGAGCGTCTGGAGCAACGACGTGAACCGCCCGCTCCGGGTGGCGCGGAAGGTGCAGGCCGGGATGCTCTGGATCAACGACTGGGGCCAATTGCCGAACCAGTTCGAGATCGGCGGCTACAAGCAGAGCGGTGTCGGCCACGCCAACGGACCGGGCGGCATCGACCATTTCCTCGAATACAAGACGATCACCCAGAAGTTCGCCTGAGCCGGCCATGACCAGCTCGCCTGTCGCCCGTACCGTCGCCGTCGCGGTGGTCGCGATCTTCGTGACCTACCTGCCCATCACCGCGGTGAGCGTCTCGCTGACCACGATCGGAGGCGCGACGGGCGCGTCGACGGCGGGCTTGCAATGGGTGACCGTCAGCTACATCATCCCGGTGGCGGCGGTGATCCTCTCCGCCGGCGTCTTCGGCGACCTGCACGGCCGGCGCCGGGTGTTTCTGATCGGCATGGCGCTGACGGCGGCGGGCACGGCCATCGCCGCCGCCAGCGCTACGGCCGGGTCGGCCGCCTTGGGCATCCTCTGCGCCGGGCAGGTGGTGACCGGGGTGGGCGGCGGGCTGATCGTGCCGACGACGCTCGGGCTCATCGCCCACGCCGTCCCGGAACCGGCCCGACGGGCACGGTTCGTCGCGATGTGGGCGACCGGGCTCGTCGGCGGCCTCACGGTCGGACCGCTCGCCTCCGGCGTCATCCTGCGGTACGCCGGTTGGGGTTGGATCTTCACCCCGGTCACCGTGCTCGCGGTCGGCACCGCCGCCCTCGCGGCCCGATGGCTGCCCGAGTCCCGGTCACCGACCGGCCGGCACCTGGACTGGCCGGGCCAGATCTTCGCGTCCGTCGCCATCGCGGCCAGCATCTTCGGCGTCATCGAGGGCGGGCAGGCCGGCTGGGGCTCGCCGCGCGCGGTCCTCGGCCTGGTCGCCGGCGCCGCCGCGCTGGCCGGATTCCTCCGGGTCGAGACCCGCTCCACGTCGCCGCTGCTGAACCTGGCGCTGTTCCGCTCCCCCGCGTTCAGCGCGGCGGGCGTCGCGGCCCTGGTCGCCCTGTTCGCCCTGGTCGGCACGATCTTCCTGCTGAGCCTCTTCTTCGGTGCGGGGCAACACCTGTCGCCGCTGCAGATCGCGGTGAGGCTGCTGTTCCTCAACGGCGTGACCGTCGTCGCCGGCCCGTTCGTCGGACGGCTGCTGGGCCGGTGGTCGCCGGTCGGCCTGTTGGCGTTCGGGCTGGCGCTCGGGGCGATCGCCATGCTCTGCCTGACCGGGCTGCGGGCCGGCGCCGGCATCGGGGACGCCGCCTGGCGGCTGGCCGTCCTCGGCGTCGCGGACGCGTTCATGCTCAGCGCGGTTGCGGTAGCCGCCATCCACCGGGTCCCGCACGATCTCGCCGCAATGGCCGCGGCCGGCAACACCGCGCTGCGCCAGTACGGCGGCACGCTCGGCCCCGCCGTCCTCGGCGCCGTTCTCACCACCCGGATGGGCTCCGGGGCGTCCATGGTGGACGCCCTGCACACCGCCCTGGCCCTCAACGCGGGGTTGCTCCTGGCCGCTGCCCTCGGTTGCGCGTTGGCGGCGCGCCTGGACCGTCAGCGGGTCGCGACGAGCAACACGTAGGCGCGGACGCGTGCCGGCCGCACGACCGCGCGGGCCCAGGCCGGAATCAGCGGCGTGCCGGCCGCGGCGTCGAGCAGGCGAACCTGACTCACTTCATGTCGCTGGCCCGCGCGGGTCAGCGCGACTCCCCCGGGTCCGCGCGCGTTGCGCAGCCACTGCACGTCGTCGCCGTAGAAGAGGGCGACCACCCAACCCTCGGGCGCCGGGAACGCCATGACCGGTGTCTGGTACGAACGCCCGGACCGGCGGCCGACGTGGTGGATGACCGCCAGCGGCGGCACGCGTCGCGCCATCGGCACGATGAGCGGGTTGACCGTCTTACCGACCTTGCGAAACGAACGTGGCACCGGCACAGGAGCCTCCCACGACACGACGGCGGCTTGTGAACGCTATCGCGGGCGGCGATTCGACGTACATGGAATGTCGTGGACCCCCGGTGGGGCGGTGGCGAGCATGGGTCGATATCCGTATCGAAGGGAGTTCTGCTTTGCTCTCGTCAACATTCCGCCGGGTCCTGGCGGGCCTGTGCGTCACCGTGCTGGCATCGGTCGGGCTGGCGGCCACCGGACCGCCGGCGTCGGCGGCCCCGCTCATCTGCAACACCGTCAACGACGTGTGGAACACCGGGGTAGGACCCGACAAGGCCGCGGTCGCGTTTCCGACGTACGGCGGCTACCAGAGCGACTGTGATCTGCGGATGGACGAGAGCTGGAGCAATCCGGCGGTTCGCGTGCTGCAGTCCACGCTCAACGCCTGCTACGGGCCTTACGCGATCTACCACGGCCACGACGGCGGCAAGACCCGCCAACTCTCCGTCGACGGGGAGTACGGGCCCAACACGCTGGCCGCCGTCCAGGAGTTCCAACGCTGGTGGAACAGCCGCAATCCCGTGGGCGAGGCCGACCTCACCGTCGACGGCTACGCCGGCCCTAACACCCGGTCGAAGATGAAATGGGTGAGCAACGGGCTCTACGGCGGGAGGTGCACCACCGTCGTCAAGAACCCGGAGATCACACCGACGGCGCCGCCCGGCGTGCGGGGAATACCGAACTACTCACCGGACTGCGTCATCAGCAGGACGGCGATAACCGCGTCGTTGCACGGCCGCAGCGTCTTCCTCGACCGGTGCGGCAACGGCACCCGGGTCCGGATGGAGAACGCACCCGCGGGCGCCGTCGTCTCGGTCGACCGCTCGAACTTCCGGTCGCCCGATTACTGCGTCGACGACAAAGGCAAGCACGTCGACTGCTACCTGGACTCGTACGAGATCGGGGTGCGTTCCGAGAACCCCCGCTACCACTTCCGGGACGACAGCTCCCGCAGTGGTAACACCGTCGTGTCGCCATGGATCGCCGCGACCGACTACTACACCCGGCCCTGTTTGCTGCTGGTCGGGTACTACCAGTGCTGGAACAAGTGGTACGCGGACACTGATGCCTGAGCTGCACGGCTCGGCGGGTGACCGCCGAGCCGTGCGACAGCCTAGAAGTCGTCGTCGAAACCGACCGTGCCGGTGACGCCGACCTGGTACGCGGACACCCGGCGCTCGAAGAAGTTGGACAGCTCTTGCACGTCCTGCAACTCCATGAAGGCGAACGGGTTCTTGCTGCCGTAGCGCGGCGCCATGCCCAGCACGGCCAACCGCCGGTCGGCCACATGCTCGAGATACGAGCGCATGTCGGCCGGCGACAGGCCGCTGACGCCTTGCTCCAGCAGGTCCTCGGCGAACTGCACCTCGCAGTCCACCGCCTCCTCCATCATCGCGGTGACCTGTTTCTCCAGGTCGGCGTCGAACAGGTCCGGCTCTTCACGCCGGACCGTGTCGACCACGTCGAACGCGAACGCCATGTGCATCGACTCGTCGCGGAACACCCAGTTGGTGCCGCTGGCCAGTCCATGCAGGACGCCGCGGGAGCGCAGGAAGTACACGTACGCGAAGGCGCCGTAGAAGAACAGGCCCTCGATGCAGGCGGCGAAGCAGATCAGGTTGAGCAGGAACGCTCGGCGGTCGTCGCGGGTCTTCAGCTCGCGCAGCTCGAAGATCGAGTCGATCCACTTGAAGCAGAACTCGGCCTTGCGCCGGATGGACGGGATGTTCTCGACCGCGGCGAACGCCTCGAACCGCTGCTGCTCGTCCGGCACGTACGTGTCGAGCAGGTTGAGATAGAACTGGACGTGCACGGCCTCCTCGAAGAGCTGCCGCGACAGGTAGAGCCGGCCCTCCGGCGAGTTGACGTGCTGGTAGAGGTTGAGGACCAGGTTGTTGGCGACGATGGTGTCGCCGGTCGCGAAGAACGCCACCAGCCGCGAGACGAGGTGCTGCTCGGCGGGCGAGAGCTTGGCCAGGTCGGCGAGGTCGGTGTGCAGGTCCACCTCCTCGACCGTCCAGGTGTTCTTGATGGCGTCCTTGAAGCGGTCGAAGAACTCCGGGTAGCGCATCGGCCGCAGGGTCAGGTCGAGTCCGGGGTTGAGCAGGGTCACTGGCAGGCCTCGCAGCTCTCGGGGTTTTCGAGGGAGCAGGCCAGAGCCTCGGCGTCGGCCACGACGGGCAAGGTCTGGACCAGGGAGACGGTGGCCTGCTGGATCCGGGTCGCGGGACGCGACCGCAGGTAGTACGTGGTCTTCAGCCCGGACTTCCAGGCGTAGAGGTACATCGAGGAGAGCTTGCCGATGGTCGGCGCGCTCAGGAACAGGTTCAACGACTGCGACTGGTCGATGTACGGCGCCCGCGCCGCGGCCAGGTCGATCAGCGCCCGCTGCGGAAGCTCCCACGCGGTGCGGAACAGCTCGCGGACGTCGGCGGGCAGGCTGTCGATGCCCTGCACGGAACCCTCGGCCCGCTTGATCTGGTCGCGGACCTCGGGCGTCCAGCTACCGAGCGCCTTGAGCTCGCGTACCAGATAGTTGTTGATCTGGAGGAACTCGCCGGACATGGTCTCGCGCTTGAACAGGTTGGACACCTGCGGCTCGATGCACTCGTAGCAGCCGGCGATCGACGCGATGGTCGCCGTCGGCGCGATCGCGACCAGCAGCGAGTTGCGCAGACCGGTCGTGGCGATCCTGCCGCGCAACGCGTCCCAGCGCGCGGTCCGCGTGGGCGTGGCGCCCCACAGGTCCGGGTGCAGGTCGCCGTTCGCGGCGCGGGTCTCCGGGAACGACGGGTGCGCGCCGAACTGCTCCGCCAGAGCGGCCGAGGCCTCCAGCGCGGTCAGGAGAATCTCCTCCTGTACGCGGGTCGACAGCTCACGGGCCGCGTCGGAGTCGAACGGCAGCCGCAGGCTGAAGAACGCGTCCTGCAGACCCATCAGGCCCAGCCCGACCGGCCGCCAGCGCGGGTTCGACGCGGCCGCCTGCTCCGACGGGTAGTAGTTGATGTCGATGACCCGGTCGAGGAAGACCACAGCGGTACGCACGGTCGCGCGCAGCTTGTCCCAGTCGACGCCGTCACCGGCCAGGTGCGCGCCGAGGTTGATCGAGCCGAGGTTGCAGACCGCGGTCTCGTCGTCGGAGTTGACCTCGAGGATCTCGGTGCACAGGTTGGACAGGTGGATCGCGTTGCCCGGCGCGCCGGTCTGGTTGGACAGCTTGTTCGACGGGTCCTTGAACGTCATCCAGCCGTTGCCGGTCTGCGCGAGCGTGCGCATCATCCGCCCGTACAGGTCGCGCGCCTTGACGGTCTTGACGGCCTTCTTCTCCGCGGCGCGGTACGCCTCGTCGAACGCCTCCCCGAACAGGTCGGGCAGCTCCGGCGCGTCGGACGGGTCGATCAGGGACCAGTCCTCGTCGGCCTCGACGCGGCGCATGAACTCGTCCGGGATCCAGTTGGCCAGGTTGAGGTTGTGCGTCCGCCGGGAGTCCTCACCGGTGTTGTCGCGCAGCTCCAGGAACTCCTCGACGTCCGGGTGCCACGGCTCCAGGTAGACGCACGCCGCGCCCTTGCGCCGGCCGCCCTGGTTGACCGCGGCCACGCCCGCGTCGAGGGTCTTGAGGAACGGCACGATCCCGTTCGACTTGCCGTTGGTGCCGCGGATCAGGGCGCCCCGGCCACGGATCCGCGACCACGAGATGCCGATGCCGCCGGAGAACTTGGACAGCTTGGCGACCTGGTGGTAGCGCTCGTAGATCGAGTCGAGCTCGTCGCGCGGCGAGTCGACCAGGAAGCAGGACGACATCTGGGTGTGCCGGGTGCCGGAGTTGAACAGGGTCGGCGAGCTGGGCAGATACGCGAGGCTGGACATGAGCCGGTAGAAGGCGATCGCCTCGGCCGGGTTCGTGGACAGTCCACATGCGACCCGCAACAGCCAGTACTGCGGCGTCTCGACCACGAGGCGGGTCTGCGGGTGCCGCAGCAGGTAGCGGTCGGCCACCGTACGCAGGCCGAAGTACTCGAAGCGCCGGTCACCGTCGGGGTCGATGGCGTCGTCGAGCTTGCGGGCGTTGCGCGCCACGAAAGCTGCGGTCTCGTCGCCGATCAGGCCCTGGTCGTACGCGTACCGGATCGACTGGCTGAAGCTCGCGACGCCCTGGCCGCGGACCTCCTTGTCGACGTACGCCGCCAGCAGCCGCGCCGCCAGCCGCGAGTACTGCGGCTCCTCGCCGATCAACTCCGCGGCGGTCTGGATCGACAGCTTGTCGAGCTCGGCCGTGGTGGCACCGTCGTACAACCCGCTGATCGTCTTGGTCGCGACCCGAAGCGGGTCGACCTCGTCGAGGTCACCGACCCACAACTCGACCGCCCTGACGATCTTGTTGACGTCGACCGGCTCGAGGTCGCCGTTGCGCTTGCGGACCTGCATCGCGTGCCGTCGCTGCTCCGGCACGGCGGGCGCCTTCTCCTGGGTGACCGTCATGTCCCCCTCCTCACGACCAAAACCCGAGGTCGTCGGACACGCAGGGAGACGCCACCGACCCGCGACGCGACGCGGCTCGGTGCTGGCGTCGGCCGTCCCACGCGGCCTTCGACCGCCGCACCCCGGACGGCGTGCGGCGCACTGGCAGGTCTTCGGACTCGTGGGCGCTTGCACGCTCCTACTGGCCGTCGCTTCCCAGGCCGAGGGCCCAGTGCTTCGTTGACGGCGGTCGTTCCCACTCACCGCTGCGGGGCAGTCCCGGATTCGCACCGGGTTCCCTGTTGCCTCGACCATCCGGTGAGGACGGCCGAACCAGCTGCGAGAGACACCATATATGGGTGTCACCACGAAACACCAACACCAGATGGTGTGCCGGCGTGTTGCGTGATGTGCGTCGCTCCCCCTTCGCTGGTGGCGCCCTCTACGATGAGCGACAGTGCTGGTTCGCCTGCGGTTCACCGGAGGCGTCGTAAGAGGGAACCTGGTGTAAATCCGGGACTGCCCCGCAGCGGTAAGTGGGAACGACCGCCGTCGAAGACACTGGGCCACCCGGCCTGGGAAGTGACGGCCAGTAGGAACGTGCACAGCGCCCACGAGTCCGAAGACCTGCCCGCACCGCGTACGCGACCGCGTGCGCCGCCGACGGCCTCTCGGGAGGGCCAGGGCCGCCGTTCCTCGCGCCCTGGGTGGTTGTCGGCCACTTCGAGGGAAGGAACACCCGCAGGTGACCACACCGTTCGGGCAGAGCACCGTGCTCGGCTATCCACGCATCGGCCCCGACCGCGAGCTCAAGCGCGCCGTCGAGGCGTACTGGGCCGGTCGTATTGACGCGGCTGCGCTCCAAGAGACCGCCGCCGGCCTGCGCGCCCAGGTCTGGCGCACGCTCCGTGACGCCCGGCTGGACGCGATTCCGTCCAACACGTTCTCGCTGTACGACCACATGCTCGACGCCGCCGTGACCGTCGACGCGATCCCGGACCGGTTCCGCGCGCTCGGGCTCGGCGACCTCGACACCTACTTCGCGATGGCCCGCGGCACGGCCGCGCAGCCGGCTCTCGAGTTGACCAAGTGGTTCAACACCAACTACCACTACCTGGTGCCGGAGATCGGCCCGTCCACGGCCTTCGCGGCCCGGCCCGACAAGCCGCTCTCCGAGTACGCGCAGGCGCGTGAGCTGGGCCTTTCGACCCGCCCGGTGCTGGTCGGCCCGGCCACCTTCCTGCTGCTGGCCAAGCCGGCCGCGGACGCGCCGGACGGGTTCCGCCCGTTCGACCGGCTCGACGACCTCGTGACGGTCTACGCCGACCTGCTCGCGGCGCTGGCCGACGCCGGCGTGTCGTGGGTGCAGCTCGACGAGCCGGCCTACGTCGCCGACCGCAGCCCGGCCGAGATCGACGCGCTGCGCCGCGCGTACACCCGGCTCGGTGGTCTTCGCCGGCGTCCGCGCCTGTTCGTCGCCACCTACTTCGGCGAGTTGGGCGACGCACTGCCGGCCCTGCTCGGCACCCCGGTCGAGGCGATCGGGCTCGACCTCGTCGCCGGCCTCGGCAACCTGGAGCGGCTGGCCGCGAGCGGGCCGATTCCGGGCAGGACGATCGTCGCGGGCCTGGTCGACGGGCACAACATCTGGCGCACGGACCTGCGCACCGCCGCGGAGCGGGGCGCCGTGCTGACCGGTCTGGCCGACCACGTGTCGGTGTCGACCTCGTGCTCCCTGCTGCACGTGCCGGTCGACCTGGCCGCCGAGCCCGACCTGGATCCGGCGCTGCGGGAGCGGCTCGCGTTCGCCCGGCAGAAGGTCGACGAGGTCGTACTGCTCGGCCGGGCGCTGCGGGACGGCGTGGCCAAGCTGCCGGCGCCCGCTGGCCCCCACCACTGGCGGGACGACACCGTTCGTGGCCGGCTCGCGGCGTTGCGCCCGTCGGATACCCGGCGTGGCCCCTACCCGTCGCGGGCCGCGGCGCAGCAGGCCCGGTTGGGGCTGCCGCCGCTGCCGACGACCACGATCGGCTCGTTCCCGCAGACCGCGTCGCTACGGGCGGCGCGGGCCGACCTGCGCGCCGGGCGGCTCTCCCCCTCGTCCTACGCCGCTCGGATGCGGGACGAGGTCGCCGCGGTGATCGCCCTCCAGGAGCGCCTCGGCCTGGACGTGCTCGTGCACGGCGAGCCGGAGCGCAACGACATGGTCCAGTACTTCGGCGAGCGGCTGGGCGGCTTCGCCGCGACGGTGAACGGCTGGGTCCAGTCGTACGGGTCGCGTTGCGTCCGACCGCCGATCATCTACGGAGACGTGACCCGGCCCGCGCCGATGACCGTGGAATGGTCCAGCTATGCCCAGTCGCTGACCCGCAAACCGGTCAAGGGCATGCTCACCGGCCCGGTCACCATCCTGGCCTGGTCGTTCGTCCGCACCGACCAGCCGCTCACCGACACCGCCAACCAGGTCGCCCTCGCCCTGCGCGACGAGACCCACGACCTGGAGGCGGCCGGCATCCAGGTGATCCAGGTCGACGAGCCCGCACTGCGGGAACTGCTCCCGCTGCGGGCCGCCGACCAGAAGGCGTACCTGGACTGGGCGGTCGAGTCGTTCCGCCTGGCCACCAGCGGGGTCGCCGACAGCACCCAGATCCACACCCACCTCTGCTATTCGGAGTTCGGTGAGGTGCTGTCCGCCATCGACACCCTGGACGCCGACGTGACCAGCATCGAGGCGTCGCGCTCCCGGATGGAGATCCTCGACGACCTGCGCGCCGCAGGCTACGCCCGGGGCATCGGGCCGGGCGTGTACGACATCCACTCGCCACGGGTGCCCGACCAGGCGGAGCTCACCGCCGCGCTGCGCCTCGCGCTCGCGGCGGTGCCGTCCGAACGCCTCTGGGTCAACCCCGACTGTGGCCTCAAGACCCGCGGGTACGAAGAGGTCGAGCCGGCCCTCACCAACCTGGTCGCCGCCGCGGCCGAGGTCCGCACCACCCTGTAACGATCGAATGCCTCCCGGGACTGCCACAAGTGGTCCCGGGGGGCGCCTTGAAGGAGAACCCCTTGCCCGGCAAGCCCACCGCCTCGTCCCGACTGACCATCTCGCGCATCATGAGCCCGCACGACACCAACCTGATGGGCACCGTCCATGGTGGAGTGATTCTGCATCTCGTCGACGACATCGCCGGTGTGGTCGCGGCGCGGCACTCCGGTGGGCCGGCGGTGACCGCCTTCATGGACGAGATGGCGTTCCTGACCGCCGTGCACGTCGGCGACGTGGTGCACGCGCACGCGCAGGTCAACTGGGTCGGCACCACCTCGCTGGAGGTCGGCGTCCGGGTGCTCGCGGACCGCTGGAACGAGTCGGTTCCCGCGACTCACGTCGCCACGGCGTACCTGCTCATGGTCGCCACCGGCCCAGACGGGCGCCCGCGGCGGGTGCCGCCCGTGCTGCCGGAGACCGACACTGATCACCGCCGCTTTCGTGAGGCCCAGATCCGGCGGGACCACCGGCTGTCGCGGCGCGCGGCCATCACCGCGTCGCGCAACGGTCACTGAACCTGATCTGCCGTCAGCGCCGACGGCCGTTCGCCGTCGTAGGGAATCCATAGGAAGCCGGCGGCGAACGGCACGAAGCTCGGGCCCCGCAGATCGGCGAGCACCGTTTCGGCGAGCACCAGGCCGGCCAGGGTGTCGTCGCCGTCGGCGAGCACATCGGCCCAGTTCTGCCTCAGCTCCGCCGGATCGACCTGCCAGTCTGGCTCCCAGCCGACCTTGGCTGCCTGGTAACCAGCGAGCCCGGCGACCAACTCATAGAGCCCACGGCCGACGATGCTCAACTCCGCGGCCGTCAGTCGTAGCCGCTCATGCCCGCGGTCGAGCGCGACAGCCGCACCGACGCCGACGGGCATGACGGACATTTCCAGGTACGGAACGCCGTCGATCGCGGTGACCCGGTTGAGCAGTGGTTCGTGCAGGCGGATGTGCCGTGACCCGACCTTGATGCCCGCGGCGCCGCGAACCAGGTCGCAGGCGGCACGCGCCGCAGCGTCGTCGGACCCGAAATTAACCACCAACTCGAAGACGATCGCCACGCATATGACGATATGGCGATACCGCTATAAATAATGAAAGTCACTTTCAACTCTCTTGCGTCGCTCGTACGCCACCCTTAGCGTCCTGTCCGTAATGAACTTCGTTTTCATTTAGGACTCGAAAGGTGGCGTCTCCGATGCGTCATGAACGCGCGGCTCTCTTCGGTGCCGCCCTGGTCTCGGTCGCGGTGCTCGCGGTGGGGTGCGGTTCCTCGTCCGGAGGCGAAGGCGAAGCGGCCGCCGCGACCCCGACCGGCGTCTCCGTGGTCGCCTCCACCAACGTCTACGGCGACATCGCCAAGCAGATCGCCGGTGACAAGGCCACCATCACCTCGATCATCAGCGACCCGGCGGCGGACCCGCACTCGTACGAGGCGAACACCCGCACGCAGCTCGACCTCTCGAAGGCCGAGATCGTCATCGAGAACGGCGGCGGCTACGACGACTTCGTCGACACGATGCTCAAGTCGGCCGGCAGCGACGCGAAGGTGCTCAACGCCGTCGACATCTCCGGCAAGACCGCCACCGGCGGAGCCGAGCTCAACGAGCACGTCTGGTACGACTTCCCGACCATGAGCAAGCTCGCCGACCAGCTCGTCAGCGCGCTGTCGACGGCCGACCCCGGCAGCGCCGCCACCTTCAGCGACAACGCGACCGCGTTCAAGCAGAAGCTCCAGGGTATGGAGCAGCAGTCGGCCGCGATCCGGTCCGCGCACAGCGGTGCGGGCGTGGCGATCACCGAGCCGGTGCCGCTCTACCTGCTCGAGGCGTGCGGGCTGGCGAACAAGACTCCCGAGGAGTTCAGCGAGGCGATCGAGGAAGGCACCGACGTGCCGGCCGCCGTACTGAAGGAGACCCTCGACCTGTTCGCCGGCAAGCAGGTTGAGCTGCTCGCCTACAACGAGCAGACCTCCGGCCCCGAGACCGAGAAGGTGCTGGCGGCCGCGAAGGACCACCAGGTCGACGTGGTCCCGGTGACCGAGACGCTGCCGGCCGGCAAGGACTACCTGACCTGGATGACCGAGAACCTGTCCGCCATCGAGACCGCGCTGCGCTGATGCTGGAGCTCGTCGATGCCGGGCTCGCGTACGGGCCGCGGCAGTTGTGGTCGGGGCTCTCGTTGCGGGTCGAGCCCGGGGAGTTCGTCGCGGTCCTCGGCGCCAACGGCTCCGGCAAGACGAGCCTGGTGCGCGCGATCCTCGGCCTCCAGCGGTTGTCGGAGGGCACGGTCCGAGTGACCGACGGCATCGGGTACGTGCCACAACAGCGGCGGATCGAACCCCTCACACCGCTGCGGGCCCGCGACGTGGTCGGCCAAGGTCTCGACGGACACCGTTGGGGCCTTGGCCGGTCCGCCGACCGGAACGCCCGGATCGGTGCCGCGCTCGAGGCGGTCGACGCGGCCGAGCTCGCGGACCGGCCGGTCGGACTGCTCTCCGGCGGGGAGCAGCAGCGGGTACGGGTCGCGCAAGCCCTCGTCGCCGGCCCGCGGCTGCTGCTCTGTGACGAGCCCCTGCTCTCGCTCGACCTGCGCAGCCAGCGCACCGTCACGGCCCTGGTCGACCGGCGCCGCCGGGAGGCCGGCACCGCCGTGGTGTTCGTGACCCACGAGATCAATCCGGTACTGCCCTATGTGGACAGCGTGCTCTACCTGGCCGGCGGGCGCTTCCGGGTCGGCACCGTCGAGGACGTGTTCACCTCGGCGACCCTGACCGAGCTGTACGGCGTGCCGGTCGAGGTCGTCACCGCGGGCGGTCGGATCCTGGTCGCCGGCATCCCGCAGGCACACCATGAGTGAGATCTTCAACTTCGCCGACTACGGGCAGCTCCTGGCCCTCGTGCACAACTCGATCGCCGCCGGCGCGGTGCTGGGCCTGGTCGGCGGCCTGATAAGCGTGTTCGTGATGATGCGCGACATGCCGTTCGCCGTGCACAGCATCAGCGAGCTGTCCTTCGCCGGCGCGTCGGGCGCCCTGCTGTTCGGCGCGAACGTCGTGCTGGGCTCGTTGACCGGATCCATCCTGGCCGCGCTGGTCATCGGGCTGCTCGGCACCAGAGCCCGCGACCGCAACTCGGCCATCGGCGTGCTGATGCCGTTCGGACTCGGCCTGGGCGTGCTGTTCCTGGCGCTCTACAAGGGACGCTCGGCGAACAAGTTCGGGTTGCTGACGGGCCAGATCGTCGCCGTCGACACACCACAGCTTTCCTGGCTCCTGGTCACCTCCGCGATCGTGCTGGTCGGTCTCGTGGTGGTGTGGCGGCCACTCGCGTTCGCGAGCACAGATCCGGAACAGGCGGCGGCGCGCGGCGTACCCGTGGCGGCCCTGTCAACGGTCTTCATGGTGTTGCTGGGCCTGACGGTCGCGATGTCGGTGCAGATCGTCGGCGCGCTGCTGGTGCTCAGCGTGGTGTGCACCCCGGCCGCGGCGGCGATGCGCGTCACCGCGTCCCCGGTGCTGGTCACACTGCTCAGCGTGGTGTTCGCGGTGGGCTCCGTGGTCGGCGGGATCCTGCTCGCCCTGGGCAGCACGATCCCGATCAGCCCGTACGTAACAACGATCTCGTTCCTGATCTACGTGGCGTGCCGGATCATCGGAAGGAAGGGCCCCTTGTTAACGAAATCCGCAGCGCAAGGGACCCTTGTTAACGGCACGGGGTGAGCAGGAACTCGCGGACCCCGCGCAACCGGGTTGTCAGGCGCGCTTGGCTGTTGGTGCTGTCCAGGCGCACGTCGACCGGTCCGGGGATGCCGCTGCCGGTGCGCAGGGCTCGTGGGAGTGCCGACTCGTCCAGGCCGTCCCGCCGGGCGATCAGGACACCGAGCTCGTGGCGGCTGACCGCGTCCGCGCCGGCGACGTGGTGGATCCCGGCGTGCGGTGACGCGGCCAGCTCCAGCAGCGCAGCCGCGAGGTCGGCCACGTCCACCGGGCAGCGCAGGTCGTCGGTGAACAGGGCACCGGTCGCGCCGCCCGCCAGGGCATGCACCTGGCGCTCGTGCTGTGAGTCGCCGTGCCCGATGATCAGCGAGGTGCGGGCGATGACCGCCGCCGGTGTGATGCCCCTGACCGCTGTCTCGGCGGCGGCTTTGGCGGCACCGTACGGCGTGATGGGGTCCGGCACCCGGGTCTCGTCATAACGGCCGGCCGCGCCGGAGAAGACCGCGTCGCTGGACACGTGCACGAGCCGCGCACCGATGTCGGCAGCGGCCAGGGCGACGTGCGTGCCGCCGTCGGCTGTGGTCGCCCAGTCCGACTGCTGGTACGCGGCGTTGACCACCACAGCGGGCCGCACGGCCCGGACCAGCGCGACGACCGCGTCACGGTCGCGGATGTCCACGTGGTGCGAGTCGGTGTCCGGCCGCCGCCGGTGGAAGGTCGTCGCGACCCGCTGGCCCGCGCACCGTGCCTGCCGGGTGACCTCCCGCCCGAGAAGGCCGCTGCCACCCACCACGAGAAGATCCACTCGATCACCGTAGTGCCCGGGGCCGAGCCTGTCCGATCGAGACGTTAAGGTTCGTCTTTCTCTTTCCTGACGGGGGCAGCGCCATGGAAGACCGGATCGAGCAGACCAGGAACCTCTACGACAGCTTCGTGTTCGGCGGTGACGCCGGGGCGCTCCGTGTCGCCGAGAAGCAGCTCGACACCGTACGGGCCGATCTCGCGCTGGCGCGCGGCCGGATCGTGCACGGCCGGTTCCTGGAGAACGGCGACGTGGATCCGCGCGAGCTCGCCCTCTTCGAGCAGGCGCTGGTGCTGTTCCAGGCGATCGGTGACGTCCGCGGCGAGGCCGAGGCCCACTTCTGGATCGGCATCTACAACCAGGTCGTCGAGGGCAACCACGCCGCCGCCGTGCCCGCGTTCGAGCGGTCGCACGAACTCGCCAAGCAGATCGACGACCGGCGGACCATGTCGTACGCGCTGCGGCACCTGGGTGTCGCCGCGCAGGCCGCCGGGCGGCTGGACGCCGCGCGTGAGCACCTCGAGGAGTCCGTGAAGCTGCGACGGGAGCTCGGGCACCTGCCGGGCGTGGCCGCGAACATGGTGGGGCTGGCGTACATCGCCGCCGGGCAGGGGCGGCACGACGACGCCCGGGCGATCATCGACGAGGCGCGGGCCATCGCCGAGGCCAGTCAGGCGCACGGCACGCTGCGGTCCATCGAGGAGGCACACGCGGCCATCGCGTCGTAAGGCGCGATCGAGTAGCCCGGCTAGTGGATCAGTCCGTGGATCTGGACGGTCCGGTCCTCGCTGCCGCTGGCGAAGAACTGGCCGTCCGGGCTGAAGGCCATCGTGTGGACGACCCCGGTGTGCCGCACGGTCGCCGGGCCGATGGGTTGACGCTGCTCGACGTCCCAGAGCTGGACCTTCACCCGGCCCTGCGGATCGACCTGGGCGACAGCCAGCGTCCGGCCGTGCTCGCTGAGCGCCAGGGCCGGCAGGAACGCCGCGGAGCCTGGCAGCACGCCGGTGCGCTGACCAGCGATCACGTCCCAGATCTCGACGTTCTTTCCCCACTCGGCCACCGCGAGGGTCCGGCCGTCCGGGCTGAACTCGTCCTGGACGGGCTCGTTCGTCGACGCGCGCGGGGTTCCCGGCCCGGCGACGGGTTGGCGGCTCTCCACGCTCCACCGCCCGGCGACCTGTCCGTCGTAGACGGGGAACCTCGTGGCCGGCCAGCCACGCGGTGCCGTCGGCGATCCGGCGCTTGGGGTTGGCCCCGTACCCGGCCGGCTGGGCGACCGCGGACCGCTCCGCGTCCGCACCGGTCAACATCCCGCCGTCGGGGTTCACGAAGACACCGGACGGCAGGAGTGGGGACGCGTCGAAGAGCAGCGGGCCGCACCGTCCGTCAGGGCCGCTGAGCACCGCCACCGTCGTCGAGGTGCCGCAGTCGACACCGAGGCGGTAGCTTCGCGCGGTCACCCGCCAACTCTTAGCCAACCCGGGCAGTCACGGGATCTCATACACCACAGTGGAGCGACGCCGTCACGGGGTGACCTCCCGCACGGCGGCGACGAACGCGGCCGGTGCCTCCTGCGGCAGGTTGTGCCCCGCGTCGGGAACCCGGTGGTGTGCGCGTGGGCCGGTGAAGTGGACCGCGCTGGGGCTGCCGTCGGTGGCGGGGAAGTTCCCGTCGGCCGTGCCGTCGAGGGTGACCGTGGGAACGGTGATGGCCGGTGCGAGGGCGAGTGCGGCTTCGGCCTCGGCGTAGTCAGGTGCCCCGGCGGCCTGCCCGAGCCGGTGCCGGTAGGAGTGGATGACGACCTCGACGTAGTCGGGGTTCTCGAAGGCCTGTGCCGCACGGTCGAGGTCGGCGGCGGTGAAGCTCCACTTCGGAGAGTTGCGGCGCCAGATCACCTCGGCGATCTGGCGCCGGTTCGCGGTCAGGCCCGCGCGTCCACGCTCGGTCAGGAAGTAGAAGAAGTACCAGAAGCCGGCCTCCAGGTCGGGCGGCAGCGGGTGCATCGCGGTGCTGATGTCCTGGACGAGGTAGCTGTTGACCGACACGAGGCCCGCGACCCGGCCGGGGTGCAGGGCCGCCGCTACGCAGGCGGCGCGTCCGCCCCAGTCGTAGCCGGCCAGGACCGCGCGCGGAATGCGCAGGGCATCCATCAGGGCGATGACGTCGGCTCCGAGGGCGGCCTGCTGCCCGGACCGTGGGGTGTCCGGGCGAAGGAATCGGGTCGGCCCGTGGCCGCGCAGGTACGGCACGACGACCCGATGCCCGGCTTCGGCCAGCATCGGTGCCACCTCGACATAGCTGTGGATGTCGTACGGGAAACCGTGGAGCAGGATCACCGGCGCCCCGTCGGCAGGCCCTGCTTCGTGGTAGGCCACGTCGAGCACATCGGTGGTGACCCGCCGGATCGGTAGGTTCGTCATTCGGCGCTCCCCTCTCTCGTCACCAAACGAGACAGGACAACCGAGAGTTCTGTGACAGCGGCAGCCGCGCGCACATTACGTATTCCTACGTACGCAACCGACCGGTGCTCGCTCATACCTTCGAATCCAGGAAACCGCCTGGCGAAGGAGAACGACGATGGACCACCTGACTGACCCGCAGGCGGCCGTTTCCGTCTTCTTCGAAGTGCGCCCACGCCTCTTCGGGATCGCCTACCGGATGCTCGGCATCGTCGCCGAAGCTGAGGATGTGCTGCAGGAAACCTGGCTGCGGTGGCAGGACACCGACCACGAGACCATCGAGAACCCGTCGGCGTTCCTGGCGCTGATCACCACCCGGCTGTGCCTCAACGTCGTGCAGTCCGCGCGTTGGCGGCGCGAGACCTATGTCGGGCCCTGGCTTCCGGAGCCGGTGGACACCAGCGCCGACCCCGCGCTCGGTGCCGAGCGGGCCGAGGCGCTCGAGTTCGCCTGCCTGCTGCTCATGGAGAGGCTCACCGCGTACGAGCGGGCCGCCTATGTTCTCCGCGAAGCCTTCTGCTATCCCTACGACGAGATCGCGGACGTGCTCGCGGTCAGCGCGGTCTATGCCCGCCAGCTTGTCAGCCGCGCCCGCAAGCATCTGAACACCGCACGACCCAAGCCCGCCGCGAAGGTCGACTATCGACGCCTGTTAAGCGGCATTCTCGCCGCCGCCCAGACGGGGAACGTCGCCGCGCTCGAGGACCACTTCGCCGCGGACCTCGCGCCCGCCATGGGGTGACCCGGGTCTCGTTGCCGCGATCTTGCCGCTGATGCATGATTCCCGCAGTAGGCGGGAGGATTCCGGGTGGCAGGTCGCGCGCGAGGATCCTGGTGATCGTCGGCCGGGGGGCCGAGATCGAGGCGCTGAACACCCTGCTGGACGAGGCCGTCGCGGACCGCGGTGGCGCTTTCGTCATCCGTGGCGAGGCCGGCATCGGCAAGTCGACGCTGCTGGGCGAGGTCCGTGCCCGGGCCGAGGCGCGCGGGATGCGGGTGCTGATCACCACCGGTGTGCAGGCGGAAGTCCAGATCGCGTACGCCGGCGTGCAGCACCTGTTCCGTCGCCTGCGCCCCGACCTCGACTCCGCCGACGGCCGGTCGCCGTTCCGGGTCGGTGTCGGCGCGCTCGACCTGCTCGCCGCGCTCGACGAGCCTGTCCTGCTGGCCGTCGAAGACGCGCACTGGCTGGACCGGGCGAGCTGGGACGTGCTCGCGTTCATCGCCCGGAGGCTGGAGTCGGACCCGGTCGCGCTCGTCATGACGGTGCGCGACGGTCCGGACGTCGACCGGCTCCTGGCCGCCGCCGCGTTTCCGCAACTGCCGTTGGAGCCCCTGGAGCCGGCCGACGCCCGCACATTGCTCGATTGCGTCGCGCCCGGGCTGTCGCCCGCCCTGGGCGACCGGGTACTCGCCGAGTCGGCGGGCAACCCGCTCGGCCTGGTCGAGCTCGGCGGGCTGGCCGCCCGCTCCGGCGGCGCCGCCATGCTGCCGGCGCTGCTGCCCCTGACCACCCGCGTCGAGCAGACGTTCACCGGGCTGGTCGACCAGTTGCCGCCCGTGACGCGCGCGCTCCTGCTCGTGGCCGCGCTCGACGACGACGACAACCTCGACGAGGTGCTCGCCGCCACCGCGGAGCTCGAGAGCCGACCGGTCACCGCCGACGACGTCGAGCCGGCCGTCGGCGGTCGCCTGGTCAGCGTGGACGAGCACAACCGGCTGCGGTTCCGGCATCCGCTGCTGCGGTCGGCGCTGCGGCAGTCCGCGAGCGTGGCGCGGCGCAGGCGGGTGCACGGCTGCCTCGCGGCGGTGGTGACCGGCGCCGACCGACGGCTGTTGCACCTGGCGGCCGCGGCCACCGGACCGAACGAGGCGCTCGCCACCCAGCTCGCCGACTTCGCGGCCCGAACCGGCCGGCGGCAGGCCATCGCGATCGCGGTGGATGCCATGGAACGCGCCGCCCTGCTGAGCGAGGATCCGCAGGATCGCGGCAGCCGGCTGTTGTGGGCGACCCGCATGGCCGGCGCCCAGGGCGATGTCGAGTCCATCCGCCGCCTGCTCGCGCTGATCGACGAGACCGCACTGCGTCCCGCCGACTGGTTGCGACTGACCTGGTACCGCGAGGTGAACCTGTCCAGCGGCTGGACCGGCAGCGACCGTCTGGGGGTCTACACCGAGCTCCTGGAGAGCATGCGCACCGACGGCGATACGGACGGCACGCTCGATGCGATGAACAGCGTCGCGCTCCGGTTCTACTGGTCGAACCCCGACGAGCCCACCCGGATGCGGCTGGTCCGGGTCGCGGAGCGGATCGACGCTCCGCCGGACGACTGGCGGGTGCTGACCACGCTGGCGATGGCGGCGCCGGTCGAACGCGGCGCCGACCTGCTCGACCGGCTGGCCGCCGCGCAGGACCGGCTGGATCTGACGTCGACGGGAACCGGCGAGCTCGGCGTCGCGGCGTCGGCGCTCGGCGCGTACACCCTGTCGAACAAGTTCCTCACCGCGAGCGTGGCCGGGCTGCGAACCGAAGGCCGGATCGGCACGCTCACGTCGGCCCTGACGAGCCTGGCCTTCAACGCGGCCACCGCCGGCGACGCGCGGGCGGCCATGAACGCCGCGACCGAGTGCCTGGCGCTGGCCACCGAGATCGGCCGGCCGGCGTACGCCCTGCAGGCCCGTCTGACACTCGGGCTCGCGGAGGCGCTGCGCGGCAACGCCCCGATCGCCGTCGAGATCGCCGAGCAGAGCGAACAAGTGCTGCTGACGGCCGGCATGCACCCGATGCTGTCGTTGACGCAACGCATCCGCGGCGTGACCGCGCTCGGCGAAGGGCGGCCGGAGGAGGCGTTCCGGGAGCTGCTCCGGGTGTTCGATCCGGCGGACGTGGCCTACCACCCGTACGTCCGGTTCACCCTGCTCGGGCACCTGGCCGAGGCAGCGAACTACAGCGGCTCGCTCGACGAGGTCCGCGCCGTGGTGGCCGAGCTGACGCCCATCGCCGCGCTGAGCCGCTCGCCGGTGCTGACCGCCGGTCTGGTGTACGCGGGTGCGGTGGTGGCCGACGACGCGGACGCGTACGACGCCGCCCTCGCCGCGGACCTGCGTGACTGGCCGTTCGAGCGGGCGCGGGTGCAACTCGCGTACGGCGGCTGGCTGCGCCGCCAGCGTCAGGCGATGGAGTCGCGGCCGCTGCTGCGCGCCGCCGCCGGCACGTTCGACGCGCTCGGGGCGGCGCCGTGGGCGGAACGCGCCCGCGCCGAGTTGCGGGCGACCGGGGAGTCGCGGCGCAAGCCGACCGAAGCGCTGGACGCGTTGACGCCCCAGGAGCAACAGATCGCCGGGCTCGCGGCCGAAGGGTTGAGCAACCGGGAGATCGCGGAACGGTTGTTCCTGTCGCCCCGCACCGTGACCACCCACCTCTACCGGCTCTTCCCGAAGGTCGGCGTCAAGTCGCGTGGCGAACTCGCCGCGGTGCTGAATAGCCTTGCGCCATGAGAGTCGTCGTCATCGGTGGCAGCGGGCACATCGGCACCTTCCTGGTCCCCCGGCTGGTCCACGCCGGTCATGACGTGGTCAACATCAGCCGCGGACAGCACTCCGGCTACGTCGATGACCCCGCCTGGGAGCAGGTGCGCCAGGTGACCGCGGACCGCGCGACGGGCACCTTCCCCGACCAGGTCGCCGACCTCGCGCCTGACGCCGTCGTCGACCTCATCTGCTTCGACCTCGACTCCGCGACCGCTCTTGTCGAGCGGCTGCGCGGCGCGACCGGGCATCTGCTGCACTGCGGCTCCATCTGGCGCAGCGGCCCGAGCGTGAAGGTGCCGGTCACCGAGGACACCGGGACACCACCGGTCGGCGAGTACGGCATCGCGAAGGCCGCCATCGCACGGATGCTCAAGGAGGAGACCAGGTCCGGTGGGCTGGTCACCACGTCGCTGCATCCGGGCCACATCGTCGGCCCCGGCTGGCACCCGATCGGTCCGCTCGGCAACCTCGACTCCACGGTGTGGCACCGGCTCTCGGCCGGGCAGCCGATCGAGGTGCCGGGCATCGGCGCGGAGTTCATGCACCACGTCCACGCCGACGACGTGGCACAGGCCTTCGAAGCCGCGATCACGCACCGCGACGCCGCAGCCGGCGAGGACTTCAGCGTCGTCGCGCCCTCCGCCCTGAACGTGCGCGGCTACGCCCAGATCGCGGCGTCGTGGTTCGGCCAGAGCGCGGAGCTGCGCCCGGTGACGTGGGACGAGTTCCGCAACAGTGCCGGCGACGAGGCCGCCCAGCTCAGTTGGGAGCACCTCGTCCGCAACCACTACTTCAGCATCGAGAAGGCCCGCACTCTGCTGGGCTACACCCCGGCTTACGAGCCGGAAGACGCGATCCTGGAGTCGGTGCGCTGGCTGATCGACCACGAGCAGCTCGATGTCGCCAACCCATTGACGATGGATTGATCATTTATCTATCGTGTACGCCGTGGCGGCGATGCGCGAACCGACTTTCCTCATCCTGACGGCTCTGGCCGACGGGCCTCGGCACGGCTACGGCATCGTGCAGGAGGTCCGGGTGCTCTCCGGCGGGCGGACCAGCCTGCTGACCGGCACCCTCTACACGGCGTTGGACCGGCTCACCGCGGAAGGGCTGATCGAGCCGGACCGCGAGGAGGAGGTCGACGGGCGGGTGCGGCGCTACTACCGGCTCCGAACCGAAGGACTCGCTGCCCTGACTGACGAGACCGCCCGGCTGCGCCAGCTCACCACGGCCGCCGAGGCCCGGCTCCGTGCCGTCCGCCCGGAGCCGGCGTGATGACCGGCCAGCTCGCCCGCCGCTACCGCCGGCTGCTGTTCGCCTACCCGCGCGCCTATCGCCGTGCCCGGGGCGACGAGCTGGTCGGGGCCCTGCTCGACGCGGCCGGTTCGGACCGCACGCGGCCCAGCGTCCGAGAAGCCACCAACCTGGTCGGGCACGGGCTGCGAGCACGCCTGGGCCGGCCGGCCAGCCGCACCGTCGTCGCCTGGGCCGTGCTCACCACGGTCGTCTGCGGGCTGCTCGCGGCGGCCTTCGCGACCCGGGCCGGTTGGGAGACCGCCCGCCCGTTGCCGCGCACCGCCGAGGCGCAGGCCATGCTCGCCGAGATCCTGCCCGACCAGAAGTTCACCGGGATCGAGGACGAACCCGCGCTGTTCACCATCTACGGGTCGCCACTGGGCCGGAGCACGGTCCGTGAGCTGCTGCTCGGCGACGGCGGCGAATACTCCCAGGCGGGAGTCGCCGGCTCGGCCCCGCTGCCGCCGATGACGGACCCGGCGGAGATCGTCGACCAAGCCCGGCACAACATGCGCGCGCACGGCTGGCGCGTCTACCGGCCCATATTCCAGGACCTGTACGGCTGCACCGGGCCGCC
This sequence comes from Asanoa ishikariensis, assembly GCF_900107455.1. Lineage (GTDB taxonomy): Bacteria > Actinomycetota > Actinomycetes > Mycobacteriales > Micromonosporaceae > Asanoa > Asanoa ishikariensis. The sequence continues at coordinate 1,304,719 of NZ_FNQB01000003.1, forward strand.
CTGCGATCCCACGACGATCCCCCAGAGCACCATCATCGTCGCGGGGCGCGGCGACACGACGTTCACGTTGGAGGTCACTCCCACCGACAGCTACAACCCTGGGAGGATCTCGGGCGGCTTCCTGCGGGCGACCCCGGTCGCCGTCTACCCACTCGCCCTGGCCGGTGGCATCGCCGGCGCGCTGGTCGCGTTCCTGCTGTTCGCCTGGGCCAGCCGCCGGACCGAGGGTAGGCACCCGGCCCGGGCGATGGTGAAGACGCTGCTGGGCATCGCGCTGTTCCTCTGGTGGGCGCCCACGCTGCTCGCGGTCCCCTCGATGGCGTGGCACACCATCGACGAGCCACACCCGTCGTGGCATCCGATGTGGGAATGGCTCGGCCAGCCGGTCTTCTCGCTGTTCTTCGTCCTCGGCTGCGGGTCGGCGCTGCTCGGCCTCGCCCTGGCCGCCCTGCCCGGCCGTGCGCCGCAGCGGGCGCACAGCCCGGGCTGAGCAATCAGCGACCGCTGGGTGGGATCTTCGAGTTGCTGTCGGCGCGGTCCGACGCCTTCAGCTTCTTGGCGGACCGCTTCTCCTTCAACGACTTCTCCGCCGGTTTCTTCGCGGAGCCCTTCTGTTTCGACTTCTCAGCCATGGTCACCCTTCACGTGCGATCGATAGCGCGGCTTCGGCACGTCAGGCGTCAAGGTCACGACCGACGCCTTAACCGTACGCTGGTCGTAGCCGTTTGAGTGCCGCCGGTGACTCGCCGTTTCGGGTCTGGCTTCCCCACCCCGAAACGGCGAGCCGCCCTCGCGTCAGATGCGGTAGATGGCCAGGCCCATGATGGCGGGCTTGCCGGAGGCACCGGTGACATTGATGTTGAGGACTCCGTCGGTGACCGCGACGGTGTACGGGCCGTTCTCCCGCCAGTGGCCCAGCGCCAGGTCACCGAGGTTGCTGGCCTTGAGGATGCCCTCGAGGGTGACGTTGAACCGGCGGGTGTTGCCCTGCACCCCCTCCATCTCCCAGACGTAGACCTGGTACTGGCCGTTGGCCACGGTCTGCGACATGGCGATGGTCCCCAGGTCGGTGCCGATCAGCCCGGTGCGCAGCATGCTCACCGTGGCGGCGTCGGGCAGCGGGCTGGGTGTGACGGTGTTGCTGTGCGCGGTGCCGCCGGAGACCGTGAAGCCCGACGACTGCGCCTGGGCGTCCCACTGGTTGCCCTCGACGACGACCGCCGGCCCGTTGAGGTTGACGCCCTTGACGAACCCGGTGGTGGGCGGGTTCGTCGGCGGCGGTGACGACGGGGTGCCGGTGACCACGGCGCGGTCGAGGGTGACGACCGTGCCGCCCGCCGCGGCGTTCTTCGTGCCGGTGTTGCGGATCCGCAGCGTGTGGTTGCCGGCGGCGAGCACCGGGCTGGTCCACACGGCGACGTCGCCGGTCTTCGCTGCGGCGTAGAGGTCGACGCTGACCTCCGTAGCCCCGTCGATCGAGACCGCGGCGATGCCGTGGTGCGACCCGGTCACGGCGCGATAGGCGACCCGGGTGCCGGTGAAGGCCAGCGTCGCCGTCTCGCCCGTGGTCAGGCTCCAGCTCTGGCTCCCGTTGTAGAAGACCGCCGGCGCCGCCTCGTTGCAGCCCGTGCAGTGGTTCCAGCCGCTGTAGCTCCAGTTGGTGGCCGCGTCGTCGACCGAGACCGTGCCTGGGTCCGAGGTCGGCGGTGGCGTAGTGGGCGGTGGTGTGGTGGGCGGTGGTGTGGTCGGCCCGGTGCCGCCGTTCTTGCCGATCAGGCGGGCGGCCTGGGTCGCGAACATCTGGTACGCCGGGTCGTACTGCGCCTTGGTGGTGTCGGGCTCGCCGTAGATCGAGAAACCCTCACCGTTGTCGGGCGGCCAGATGAAGGTGGCCGGGTTGACGCTGTCGTCCTGCGGGTGTGGCCGGGTCGCCGGTGGCACGACCTTGCCCTCGACCCGCCAGGACAGCCAGCCGGCACAGTTGTCGTTGTTGTAGATCGCGTCGAGCCAACTGCTGTAGATGCCCGAGCGCGTCACCTTCTCGGCCGCGCTGCGGCCCGGGTACGCGAACTCCTGCAGGATGACCGGCTTGCCACCGGCGGAGGCCGACGCGCAGTGCTGGTTGACCAGGTTGACGACCTGCTGCGGGGAGATGTTGTGGTAGGTCGGGTAGGTGTGCCAGGTCTGGAAGTCGATCGCGGGCACGTTGGCCGGCTCGGTGTTCGGGTCGGAGCCGGCCTGGCCGCCGTAGAAGCCCTCGCTGCCGGTGGTGACGAGCTGACGCGCGCCCTGCGCCTTGATGTACGACGCCATCTCCTGGTACCAGCTCTGCGCCAGGGCGACAGAGCTGACCTCGGGCTCGTTCATCAGGTCCCAGGCGAAGACCGTCGGGTCGTCCTTGTACTTCACGCCGGTGATGGTGTTGGTCCGGTTGAGCACGAAGCTGACCCAGTCCTTGTACAGCTGCTTGGTGCGCGGGTCGCTGTAGAAGAACGTGTACCGCTGCGCGTCCCCGGAGGGGTTGTAGTTCGGGATGTACCAGGAGTTGATCTGCTGGGTGCCGCCGGCCCACTGCCAGAAGTCCATCATCGCGATGTTGAGCTTGAGGCCGAGCTGCCCGGCCCGCGCGATGACGTAGTCCCAGCGGCCGAGGCCGTTGGTGGTGCTGGGATTGAACGCGTACGTGTTGGTGGCGGTGTCCCAGTAGATCAGGTAGCTGCCGTGCATGCCCATGTTGGACGCGTCGGCGGTGCTGTTCGGGTTCCAGATGTGTTTCTTGGTCGTGCCGTCCAGCGACCCGGTCACCGAGTGCAGGATGCCGCGCACGACGTTGTAGTTCGACGCGTCCGCGTAGCCCAGCATCGAGTCGACCTCGGCGCGGGTGCCCCAGCCGAGGTAGTGGCTGTTGGTGCCGGCGACGTAGAACGGCTTGCCGTCGAGCGCGAACCTGGTGCCGGAGGTGGTGACGAAGCCGGGTGCGGCCGTCGCCGAGGTGGCGAACGTCAGCGGCAGCAGCACGGCCACGATCACCGCAATCATCAGAGGTACGACGTACCGGTTGATCCGAAGAGCTCTCACGCAGGTCTCCTTCGGGTGTGATGCGCACTGAATGTGCGGACGCGGGCGTCCCCGCGTTCCGCTTCCTTGCGACGCCTCAGCCGGCTGCGGGCGGGTCCAATGGGGGTAGGGCGTTGGCGGCGATGACGTTCCGGTACCAGTGGCCGCTGTTCTTGATCGTGCGGTGCTGGGTGGCCCGGTCGACGTGGACGAGGCCGAAGGGCTGGCCGTACCCGTACACCCACTCGAAGTTGTCGATCAGCGACCACATCATGTAGCCGCGCACGTCGACGCCGTCGGCGATGGCGTCGTGCAGCGCCGCCAGATGTGCGTGGACATAGGCGATCCGGCCCGGGTCGGCCACGCTCCCGTCGGGACCGACCCGATCGGGGAAGGCGACCCCGTTCTCGGCGATGACGATCGGGACCGGGCCGTAGTCGTGGCGGATCCGGTTGAGCAGCTCGCGCAGCGCGCCCGGGTCGACCGTGCCGTGGATGGTGGACGGGCCGTCCGCCGACGCCACGTGCAGCAGACCTTCACTGCCGATCCAGCGGTTGTACGGATCGGCGGGGCCGGGTCCGGCGGCGACGTAGAGCGGCGTGTAGTAGTTGACGCCCAGCAGGTCGATCGGGGCGGTGACCGTCGCCAGGTCGCCGTCGCGCACGAAACCCCAGTCGGTCACGTGGGCCGTGTCGGCGATCAGGTCGGCCGGGTAGGCACCGCGCAGCAACGGGTCCAGGAAGACCCGGTTGCGCAGGGCATCGGCCCGGCGCACGGCGTCGCGGTTGGCGACGGTGTCGACCGGCGTGCGCACCGGGGCGGGATTGAGCGCGATCGAGACCTGCGCGGTGGCCGGCAGCGTCGCGCGCAGCGCCGCCACGGCGAGCCCGTGCGCCAGGTTGAGGTGGTGCACCACCCGCAGGGCGGTGGCGTCGTGCGCGATGCCGGGTGCGTGGATGCCCGAGGCGTGGCCCAGAAACGCGGTGCACCACGGCTCGTTGAGCGTCGTCCACAAGGGAACCCGGTCGCCGAGGCGGGCGCCCACCAGGGCGGCGTAGTCGGCGAACCGCTCGGCCATGTCGCGGCGGGCCCACCCGCCGATGTCCTGCAGCGCCTGCGGGTGGTCCCAGTGGTAGAGCGTGAGCATGGGCTCGATGCCCCGGCTGAGCAGCTCGTCCACCAGCCGGGAGTAGAAGTCCAGGCCCTTGGGGTTGCCGGCGCCCCGGCCGTTGCGCTGCACGCGCGGCCACGACACCGAGAACCGGTAGGTGCCCAGGCCGAGCTCGGCCATGAGGGCCACGTCGTCGCGGTAACGGCGGTAGTGGTCGACGGCTAGGTCCGCCCGGTCCTCGTTGGCGACGCGACCGGGCACGGAGGTGAAGGTGTCCCAGACCGACGCGCCGCGACCGTCGACGTCGAGGGCGCCCTCGACCTGGAACGCCGCGGTCGCCGCACCCCAGCGGAAGCCGGCGGGGAACTCGAGCGGGGCAACGCTTCGGTCAGGCGCGTTCCTCGTGGGGACGGTCATCGGCGACACTCCTACCGGGTCAGTGTGGTGCGCGGTGGACGCCGGTGCTGCCGCGCGGCAGCAGCCGGTAGGGCTCGGCGGGCTGGGAGCCGGGCTCCCCGCTGCCGTCGATCGCGGCGAACAGCATCCGGGCCGCCTGTGCGCCCCGGCCCGGTATGTCGTGGGCCAGCGCGGTGAGCTTGGGGTTGACCAGGCGGCAGAGCCGGGAGTCGTTGAACGAGACCAGGGACAGGTCGTCGGGCACCCGGACCCCCATCTCGAGCGCCACCTCGAGACCGGTGACCGCGGTCAGGTCACTGTGGTAGATGATCGCGGTCGGTCGCTCCGGCATGGCCAGCAGCCGCCGGGTGGCCTGGGCGCTGTCGGTCTCGGAGTAGTCCGCGCGCACCGTGACCGGCTCCGGCAGACCGCGCAGGCGGCACACCTCGTGCAGGGCGGCGGAGCGGTCGACGATGTGCGCCATGGCCGGGTCTCCGGCCACGTGGGCGAGCCGGCGGTGGCCGAGGGCGGCGAGGTACTCCGCGACGTCGGTCATGCCGGCGGCGTCCTGCGACCAGATGCTCGGCAGGGTGCCGGTGCCGGTCGGCCCTCCTATCACGACGGCGGGCAGGTGCAGGTCCTCCAGCACGGTGATGCGAGGGTCGTCCGCGCACAGGTTGAGCACGATGACGCCGTCGACCCGGTGCTCCGCCCACCATCGGCGGTAGGTGGCGATCTCGGCCTCGGTGTCCTCGACGACCTGGAGGTTGAGACCGCAGGAGCGCGGTGAGAGCTCGGCCTCCAGGCCGCTGATCAGTTCCATGGTGAACGGCTCGTCGCCGAGCAGTCGGGCCGGCCGTTGCAGGGCCAGCCCGATGGCGCCGGCCCGGCCGCCGCGCAGCGCGCGGGCGGCGCTGTGTGGGCGCCAACCGATCTCGGCCGCCACGGCCAGCACCCGCTCGCGGGTCTCGTCGGACACGCCAGGTTGGCCGTTGAGCGCGAACGACACCGCGGATCGGGAGACTCCCGCGCGCTCGGCGATGTCGCCGATGGTGGGTCTCTTCACCGCAGGGCTCCGATCACTAAACCGATTTCGTTGTGGTTCGGCACAGTAACAGCGCGCTCCTTCCGGCGGTAGCCCTTATCTTTCGCGATTGTTTCAGGCGCAACACGGCGTTGACGTACTTGCGGTTGTCGATTATGGTCCCGGTCACTGTTTCGATTTAGTACCTCTCCCGTCCCCGGCCGGACGCGACGTTCCCCTACCCCTCCATGCGCCTGCAACCTCACAGGAGTCCACTATGGAGCAACCTCGATCCAGGAAGTTCCGCCGGCGCCCCGGCGTCGTCCTGACCGCGCTGCTGCTGGCCGCCTCGCTCGTCACGGGCGCCTGCGGCAGCGGCGACGACGCGAGCGACGACGGCGGGCCGGTGACCATCAGCTGGGGCTGGTGGACCAACACCCCCGAGAAGGACGCGCTCTACCGCAAGTGGCTCGACGGATTCGAGGCGAGCCACCCCAACATCAAGATCAAGTCCGAGTTCCTGCCCTGGGACGCCTACTGGGACAAGGTCAAGACCACCACCGCCGGCGGCAACGCCTACGACGTGGTGGGCCTGTGCTCGTGCTTCGCGGCATCGTACTTCGACAACGAGGTCTTCCTGGACCTCAAGAAGTTCGACGACTACGCGGGCAGCATCGCTCGTGCGCAAGACGGGCCGGTCGGCGTCTTCGGCTGGCAGGGCAAGCAGTACGCGCTGCCGGTCGGCGTCTCGGTCCCCCTGCTCGGCTACAACAAGGACCTGTTCAAGGCGGCCGGCGTGGCCGAGCCCGACCCCGAGGTGCCGATGAGCTTCGACGCCTTCAGGGAGATGGCGAAGAAGCTCACCAAGACCAGCGGCTCGAAGGTGACCCAGTACGCCCTGCACCCGGGCAGCATCAACTTCTGGGAGTCGCTTATCGCCATGCACGGCGGCTCGATGTACGACAACTTCGTCGGCCCCACGAAGGTCACCATCAACAGCCCGGAAGGCGTGGCCGGCCTGGCCGACTACGCGAGCCTGTTCACCGACAAGATCGTGCCGCCGATCGACGAGCAGCGCGAGAACCAGTGGCTCAACGGCGACCTCGACAGCCTGCGGACCGGCAAGGTGGCGATGGCCCGGGTCGGCCCGTGGAACTTCGCCGACATCGCCGCCTCCTCACCGAACATCGGCGTCGCACCGCTGCCGAAGGTCGGCAACGAGCTACTGCTCTACTCCGGGGCCAACGGGTACGCCATCTCCGCCGAAAGCGAGCACCCCAAGGAGAGCTGGGAGTTCCTCAAGTGGATGCTCGAGACGGACAACCAGGTCGCGTTCGCGAAGTTCAGTGACGTGCCCGTGGACGGCGACGCGCTCAAGACGCTCCCGGAGATCATCACCCCGCGCGAGTTCGCGCCGACGCTGCTCGCCTCCCTGCCGGCGTTCCGGCCCGGTCTGCTGACCGTCAAGGAGGAGCTCGGCAAGAACGTCGGCCTGGTCATCGACGACATGGGCCGCGGCAAGCTCACGCCGCAGCAGGCCGCCGAGAAGATCGAAAAAGAGGGCAACGCGCTGCTGTCCCACTAGCGCACCGGACTGGACCAGACGGGGCGGACGCGACCGCGTCCGCCCCGGCACCACGGGAGGCGTACCGCATGACCATGGTTCTCAAGCCCGGACGGCCCGGGCGGCCCCGCCGGCGCTGGTGGCGCCGCGAAGGCGTGCAGGGCTACGTGTACATCAGCCCGTGGCTGCTCGGGTTCCTGATGTTCGGTGTCGCACCGCTGATCGCCGCGTTCCTCACGAGCCTGTCCAAGGCCAACGTGTTCCGCACGATCCGGTTCGTCGGCCTGGACAACTACCAGAAGATCCTCACTGACGACCCGGTGTTCGCCACCATCGCCGGCAACATGCTGATCTACGTGATCGGCTCGACGATCATCTCGATCGGCCTCGGCCTCGCACTGGCGTTGCTGCTGCACCGGGACTTCCGCGGCAACCACGTGTTCCGCACCCTGATCTACGTGCCCAGCCTGCTGGTCGGCATCGCCACGGCGTACCTGTTCAAGCAGGTGTTCCAAGGTGGTGAGGTGGGGCTGGCCAACATGTTCCTGGGCGTGTTCGGTGCCGGGCCGGTGAACTGGCTCGGCAACTCCGAGCAACCCTGGCTGGCGCTGGTCGCGCTGATCCTGGTCAACGTCTGGTTCGCCGGCGGCACCATGCTGATCTTCCTGGCCGGTCTCAAGGGCATCCCGCCCGCCTACTTCGAGGCCGCCCGGGTCGACGGGGCCGGGCCATGGCAGATGTTCCGCCGGGTCACCCTGCCGCTGCTGTCGCCGGTCATCGTCTTCAACACCATCATGGCGCTGATCGGGCACATCCAGGTGTTCGAGACGCCGCTGGCGTTCGCGAACAACGGCGGCATCAGCACCGGCAACCCGCTCGGCTACGAGAACAGCCTGGGCACCTTCGTCACCTACCTGTACGTCAAGGGCTTCGTCTACCAGGACATGGGCTACGCGTCCGCGCTGGCGTTCATCATGTTCGCCGCCACCCTGGTGCTCACCAGCCTGGTGTTGTGGTTCGCCCGGCGCTTCACCGCGTACGGCGACTCCGAGCGGAACTGACCGGAGGGTCACATGCAAGACGTGCTGGACAAGCCGCGGGGCGACGCGGCGCCGCCCGCCGCACCGGTCGCACCCCGCTGCCGCCGCAAGGGTGTGCGGTCACGCTGGGGGCTGACCGGGCGGATCACCGCGCTGAGCCTGTTCTGCCTGCTGCTGCTGTTCCCATTCCTCTGGCTGGTGTCGCAGTCCCTCAAGGACACCAACCAGTACTTCGCGCGGCCGTTCCAGTGGATCCCCGACCCGGTGCGGTGGGAGAACTTCACCGACGTCATCTTCAAGTACGACTTCCTGCACTACATCGGCAACAGCCTGTGGCTCGCCGTGTACGCCGTCGTGGTGAACATCCTGTCGTCGTCGTTCGTGGCCTACGGCTTCTCCCGGTTCCGCTTCCCGGGCCGCAACGCGCTGTTCATGGTCGTGCTGGCCACGATGATGCTGCCCGGCCAGGTCATGACGATCTCGCTGTACCGGGTCTACCGCGACATCGGCTGGATCGACACGTTCTGGCCGCTGCTCGTCCCGAAGCTGTTCGGCGCCGCGTTCGAGATCTTCCTGTTCCGCCAGTTCTTCCTCAGCCTGCCCCGCGAGATCGACGAGGCCGCCCGCATCGACGGCTGCGGGACGCTGCGCACCTGGTGGCACGTCATCCTGCCGCAGTCCAAGCCGGTCATCATCGTGGTCGCGGTCTTCACGTTCCTGGGTAGCTGGCGTGAGCTGTTCGGGCCGCTCATCTATCTCACCGGCGAGGAGAACCGCACCCTGCCGCTGGGCCTGCTCTACTTCACGTCGCCGTTCGGCTCGTCCCTGCCGATGCTGATGGCGGCGATCGTCATCTCGCTCATCCCACCCATCGTCCTGTACGCCCTGGGCCAGAAGTACATCGACAAGGGCGTCGCCATCGCGGAGATCAAATGACTTCCCTGGACCACGCCGCACTGCCATCGCCGGTACTCGACGCCGAACCCTCGCTCGTCGAGCTTTACAGCGCCGCCTGGGAGCTGGCCTACGAGCACGTGGTGACGCGGGACGGCGTGCCGCGTTCGCCGTACATGGACGAAGGCTTCGACCCGGACACCATCTGGATCTGGGACACCTGCTTCATGGCGCACTTCTGCAAGTACGCGCCCGACCTGTTCCCCGGCGTGGAGAGCTTCGACAACTTCTACGCTCCCATGTACGACGGCGCGCCGTCCTCGTTGCGCATCCACCACCCCGACAACCCGCCGCTGTTCGCCTGGTCCGAGCTCGAGTACGTGCGGCACACCGGCGACCTCGACCGGGTGCGGTGGCTCCTGCGCGACCGGCGCTTCCTCCAGCAGCACTTCGCGTTCATGGAGGGCACACCGGCCGGCAGCCGGTTCCCGCACAGCACCATCCCCACCACCGCCGCCCGGGTGTCCGGCGGCTACCTGTGGGAGGGCGTCACCAGCGGCATGGACAACACACCACGCGCGCCGATCCAGGGCCAGCACGGCACCTCCGGCGACATCCTCTGGTTCGACCTCGCCGCGCAGCAGGCCCTGTCGGCCGCGTCGATCGCCGAACTGGCCCGGCTGATCGGCTTCGAGGAACTGGCGGTCGAGTACGACGCGCACCACGCCCGGCTCGCCGCGCTCCTCGACACGTTCTGGTGCGCCGATGACGGCATCTACTACGACCGCTTCGCCGCCGCACCGAACGACTTCCACCGGGTACGCACGCCCGCGGCGTACTGGCCGCTGCTGGCCGGAGTCTCCTCCGCCGGGCAGGCCGCGGCCCTCGCGGCCGCACTGGCCGACCCGTCGTGCTTCGGCGGACCCGCACCGTGGCCGTCGGTGGCGCACGACGATCCGGCGTTCCGCCCGGACGGCATGTACTGGCGCGGCGGCGTCTGGGTCCCGGTCGCCTACATGAGCGCCCGCGCGCTGGCCGACCACGGCCACGAGTCACTGGCCCATCGGGCGTCGCTCGACCTGATCCGGCACATGGCCCGCACCTGGGACGAGTACTCCCCCGCCACCATCTGGGAGGCGTACTCGCCGACCCGCCCGGCGCCGGCCACGGCCAAGGACGACCGCGAGATCGTCCGCCCCGACTTCTGCGGCTGGTCGGCACTGGCCCCCATCGCGATGCTCATCGAGCACGTGCTGGGCTTCCGGGTCGACGCGACCAACGACACCGTCCGCTACCGGCGCCACCTGCCGGGGCGCAGCGGCATCCGCGGCCTGCGGTGTGGCGGCACCCGTCTGACGCTGATCGCCGACGACGCGGGCCTGGACGTCGAGGTGGACGGCCCGCTGACCCTGTCACTGGCCACCCGGGACGTGAAGCTGAGCGCGGGGCGCCACCGCCTGCCGCACTAGTCGGTGGGTGCGGGACCGAGCAGGCGTACCTCTTCGATGTCCATGGACGCCTGGAGGTCGCGCAGGACGATGTCGTCGATCTCGCGGTCGTCGCGCATCGCCGTGACGGCGCGGCGTTTGCGGTCCAGCACCTCCAGGCGTACCCGCCGGTCGACCTGGTCCTGCCAGGCCTGCACCGCGTGTTCCGTGCCCTCCGCGTTCAGCTGGTCCAGATGCCCCTGGTAGTCCGTGCGGATCCGGTCGACGACCTCGCCGGGCGCACCGAACCGCGTCGCGATCTCCGGCAGCGCGGCCAGTGCCACCTCCGTCGCGCGGATGCGGGCGTTGCGCGTCTCCACCTCGCGCTCCTCGTCGCTGGTGAGCCCGGCCCACCGCACGACCATCGGCAGCGTCAGACCCTGGACCAGCACGGTGACCACGATGACCACCGAGGTGACGAACACGATCAGGTCGCGCTCCGCGTACCTGCTGCCGTCGTCGAGCGTCGCCGGCACGGCCAGCGCGGCGGCGAGCGAGACGGCGCCCCGGAACCCGGCCCACCCGCTGGCGGTGCGGACCTTCCAGTTGACCCGGCGGGTGCGTTGCACGGGGCGCCGGTCGACGAGCCGGATGACCATCGGCGCCAGGTGCGACCACGCCAGGCGGATCCCGATGACCGCTGCGGCCGTCAGCAGGGCGATCCAGACGGCATGGCCGACCGACTGGCTCGTGATGCCGCGCACGGCGGCCGGGAACTGCACGCCCACCAGGACGAACAGGCTGCCGTTGAGCATGAACGTGCCCAGGTCCCAGAAGGAGTACGTCTCCAGGCGCGACCGGGCCCGGATGACCCGCGGGCCGGCCCAGGACAGCACGAGCCCGGCGACCACGACGGCCACCACCCCGCTGGTGTGCACGACCTCGGCGACCAGGAAGGCGAGGAACGGGGTGAGGATGCTCAGCCCGCCCTCGCGCTGCGGGTCGTCGACGTAGCGCCGGATCAGCACGATGCCGTAGCCGACGACGACCCCGACCAGGACCGCGCCGACCGACGACCAGATGAGCTCGCCGACCAGCAGGGCCGGTCCCGGCACGTGCCCGTCGACTAGCGCGCTGACGGCGACCGCGAACAGCACCAGCGCGGTGCCGTCGTTGATCAGGCTCTCGGCCCGCAGCGTCGTCAGCGCGCGGCGCGGCATCCGCTTCGCGAGCCCGGCCACCGCGGCGGCGTCGGTGGGTGCCAGGACCGCGCCGAGGATCCAGGCCGCCGACGCCGCCACGCCGATCCACTGCAACGTGTACGAGACGCCGACCATCGTGATGATGACCAGCACCACCGCCGACAGGATGATCACCCGCAGGTTGGAGCGGATCTCCCGCAGGCTGGTGTTGAGGCTCTCCCAGTAGAGGATCGCCGGCAGGAACAGCAGCAGCACCACGTCGGAGGGCAGCCGCACCTCCGAGAACTCGGGGATCAGCCCGAGGAGCGCGCCGAAGACGATCAGCAGCACCGGCGGTGCGACGCTGTAGCGGCGGCCGATCGTGGTGCCCACCAGAACGGTGGCGCCGAGCACCACGACGATCAGCAGTCCCTCCATGGGCTGCATCCTGCCCGAGAGGGCGACGGGTCAGGCGAACGCCGCACGCGGGTCGAGCAGCTTGCCCCGGTCGTACTCGCCGTCGAAGCCCGCCTGGCCGAGCGCCTCGACGGCGGCGGCCCGCACCCGGGCCAGGTCCGCGGCGTCGTCGGGGTCGGGCACCTGGCCGAGTGCCGCGAACGCCGCGTCCGAGACGCCGACCATCAGCGCCGCCCGCGCGTGGTCGCCCTCGGCCGAGGCGAGCGCGGCGCCGGCCACGCAGACGTACGGCACGAAGTCGGCCCAGCCGTTCCGGAAGACCCGCTCCCGACCAGCGGCGAACATCTCCCGGGCCACGTCGAGGTGTCCGAGGAGCAACTCGCAGAACGCGAGGTTGTGCTTCTCCGAGTTGACCGTCTCCGGCCGGCCCAGCTCCTCGTTGAGCGCGATGCTCTCCTGGTAGAGCTCCCGGGCCCGGTTCAGGTCGCCGGACATCCGCGCCACGGCGGCCAGCACGTGTCGCGGCCGCTCCTCCAGGCTCCGGTCGCCGGAACGCACCGCGACGGCGAGCGCCGCCCGGGCCCGGGCCGCCCCCTCGGGCAGGTCGCCGTCGCGGATGGCGACGCGGGCGAGGGCGTAGCGGGCCTCCACCTCGCCCGCGAGGTCACCGGCCGCCGACGCGCGCGCGATCTCGGCCTCGCTCATCCGCACGACGGCCTCGGTGTCCCCCCGCCGGAAGGCCGAACGCACCTCGGCACTGAACGTCATGACTGCTGGCTCCCTCTGGCTCCCCCGACAACCCGAAGGACCCTACCCGGCGCGTTACGCTGCGGTCGTGGATTCGCAGCTCGTCGGTTTCTGGTCGAGCGACTGGGGATACGACTCGGCGATGGAGGACGAGTGGCTCGTCCTGCGCGCGGACGGCACGGGGTGGCGCGCCTACCTGCGGCCCTGGTACACCAGCGCGACGCTGTTCCGCTGGGCGCTTTCCGGCCCGGGCACGCTGCGGGTCGACACGTATCGGGAGGTCGTGCTCGACGAGTGGGACGGCCGTGAGGATCTCGCCGTCACGCGGGTCGACCAGACGCTCGAGGTCGCCTACCGGACCGAGCAGGGGACGCGGCCGCTGCTCGACAGCCCGGTTTCCCTGCTGACGGTCGATCTTCCCTTCCTCGACCTCGGCGGTGCCTACGCCTTTGCCGATCCTGAGGAACCTCGGCGCGACTTCCTACACAGCGCGGGCATCCAGTCCGCCGTGTGAGCAGGCGGTCAGAGACGGACGCGGTACCGGATGTGGGTTGCCTCCGGGCTGTCGACCACGCGGACAATGTCCAGCTCGACGCGCGCGGGCAGCACGTCGAACAGCCGGCGGCCCGCGCCGAGCAGCACCGGGATCTGGTGGATTTGGAGCTCGTCCAGCACGCCGGCCTCGAGCGCGCGTTGCGCCGTGTACGCGCCGTGCACCAGCACGTCCCGATCCCCCGCGGCGGCCTTCGCCTGCGCCATCGCGCTCGCGATGCCGTCGGGCACGTAGGTCACCGACGGGTAGCTCGCCGCCGAAGGACCCGGCGGCCGGTGGCTGGGCACGAAGATCGGCATGCCGTGGTGTTCGCCGCCCCAGTGATCGACCTGCTCCACGGTGCGCCGGCCGGCCACCACCGCACCGGTCGCCTCCATCGCGGCGGCCAGCTCCCCCGCCGGCCCGGACCGCCGCAGCTCGCCGGCCGGGGTGTAGCCCCAGGCGTGGAGCCGCTCGACCGCTGCGCCGTCACCGCCCGGGTTGTCCGGTCCGTCGTTGGGACCAGCGATGTAGCCGTCGAGGGACATCGACATGTAAAGCACCGATGAGGACATGCGGCCGACGCTAGCCGTACCGCCGGTGTGACCGATTGTAAAGATTGCCGTCGCGGCGCAAAATTGTTGCGTGACGAAGCCCCTCGCGCTCGACGACGTCGACCACGAGCTGCTCGCGCTGCTGCAACGCGACTGCGGGCGGACCCTGCGCGAGCTCGGCGACCTCGTCTCCCTCTCGCCGAGCGCTGTGAAACGACGGATCGACCGCTACCGCAGGCACGGGCTGATCTCCCGTCAGGTGACCCTGCTCGACCCGGCCCGGGTTCCGGCCGTGTTGCTGGCCGTGTGTCTGGTGACGCTCGAGCGCGAGTCCGGCCGGCGCCATCAGGAGTTTCGGGAGCGGCTGCTCGCCGCTAGCGAGGTGCAGCAGATCTACGACGTGTCGGGCGAGTGGGACTACGTCGTGATGGTCGCGTGCAGTGGCATGGCGCACCACACCGAGATCGCGAAGCGCCTGTTCGACGAGGCGCCCAACGTGCGGCGCTACACGACGCTGTTCGTGCTCGACCCGGTGCGCACCAGCGGTGCCCTGCCGACGCGGGCCCCCGCCACCGAGTGACCTGCGTCACATCGGGCCGTCCACATCGGGCACTCCTGCGTACGACGTCTGTCCTGTCCCTGATCCGGCAGCTTTATTACCAAATCTCGTTAGGCTCACCGCTATCGATGCATGAACTGAGGATCGAGATGACCGAACACCGCCACACCGGCGATCTTGCCGGCGCGTACGCGCTGGAGGCGTGTCCGCCCGACGAGGAGCGCTTAGTCGCCGAGCATCTGAGCCGCTGCCCGACCTGCGCGGCCGAGGTCGCCGACCTGGGCCGCGTCGCCGACTGGATCGGAACGTCCAGCGCGCACGCACCGGCCGCCGACCTACGTGCCCGCGTCCTGTCCGCCGCGCTCACGGCGCGACCGGCGGGACGGCCCCGCCCGGACGCGGAGGCGGACCGGCTCGCCGAGGTCTACGCGGCGCAGGTCGCCGAGTTGGACCGGCTGCTGGCCCGGCTCTCGCCGGCACAGTGGCTGCTCCCCTCGGGGCCGCACCGGTCGGTCCGCGACCTCGTGGTCCACCTGCGCGGCAACGACGCGCCGGTCGCGGCCGCGACGGGCATCGCGCGTGCGCAGTCCACTTCGGACGTCCACCTCGGGTGGCAGCGCCAGGCCGGCGCCATCGTCTCGGCGCTGGCCGACGCCGACCCGGCCGTCCTGGACGGGCGGGTGCCGCTGGCCGGTCGCACCGCGATCCAGCGACCGCTGCGGGAGGCGTTGGTGCAGCGGGGATTCGAGACCTGGATCCATGCCGAGGACGTGCGCGCGGTGGTGGCGGCGCCACCCCGGCCGCCGAGCGCGGCGCAGTTGTCCGACATCGTGGCGTTCGCGGCGCGGCTGCTGCCCGCCGCGATGGTCGCCGCCGGCCGGGAGCACCCGGGCACGGCGGTCCGGCTGGTGTTGACCGGCGACGGCGGCGGCACCCGGCTGGTCCGGCTGTCCCCGGCGTCGGGCAGCGCGGTGGCGGCCGAGATCTCGATGCCGGCGGAGCGGTTCTGCCGGCTGCTGGCCGGGCGGCTCACCAGTCCGTTGCACAGCGCCGACGTCGGCGGGGACCGCGACGTCGCCACCGACTTCCTCACCGTGGCCGCGACGATGGGTTGTGACTGACGTGCTCGCCATCCCCGACGAACAGGACGTGCGGCTGCGGGCCGGGCTCATCGCGGGTGACGAGCCGACGCTGGCCGAGGTCTACGACACGTATGGCCCGGTCGTCTACGGGATGGCATTGCAGGTCACGGGCGACCGGGGCGCCGCGGAGGACATCGCCCAGGAGGTGTTCGTCGACCTGTGGCGGCGGCCGGAGCGCTTCGACCCGCACCGGGCCCCACTGCGCGGCTGGCTGATGTTGATCGCGCGCCGGCGCGGCATCGACTGGATCCGCCGCCGCGGCACGCAGGAGCGCGTCCGGCAGGCCGCCGTCACCGATCCGCCGCCGGCGCTGGTCGAGGACGACGTGCTCGCCTCGACCGCGCGCAAGCAGGTCCGCCGGGCGATCGCGGACCTGCCCGCACCGCACCGGCAGGCGATCCTGCTGGCCTACTACCGGGGGCTGACGTACCGGGAGGTGGCCCGCACGTTGAACATCCCGGAGGGCACGGCCAAGTGGCGGCTGCGCAACGGGCTGCGCCGCATCGGTGAGCAGCTACGGGCCGAAGGACTCACCTACGACTGATCAGTCGGTCTCCCAAGGCGTCACGTCGCCTAGGCGACCCCGCCACCCACTGCGGCACAGCGGGTGCGGCGGCGAAGACCTGTCTACACCGGACGGTCGACCGGCACGCCGAGGGTGAGCAGGTCGGCCAGGCCGTAGCCGGGGCCGATGGCGGGCAGGTTGGGCTGCCAGTCCGGATCGACGCTCAGGTAGCTCGCCGCGTCGGCGCGGAGCAGCCCGATCAGGACCTCCGCCACGATCTGGCCGCCGACCGGGCCGAGCCGGTCGCCGTTGTTGCCGCGGTGCTCGGCCTCCTTGAGGATGTAGAACCACAGCGGGGTCCCCCGCGGCCAGTCGTGGTCCAACTCGCCGGCGGTCAGCGGCACGGCGCCGATCAGCCCGGCGACCTCCTCCCCGCTCGGCAGCCCGGTGGTGTCGCCGCGCAGCAGGTCGCGTACCGCCAGGGAGCGGTAGGCGTCGGTGTCGACCGCGCCGGTGACCTGCTCGGGCAGGCCGATCAGGCTGGCCGCGAGGCGGCCGTCGAGGCGCTTGGCGCGCTGCGCGCGCTGCCGGCCGGGCATGTCGAAGATCTGCGCGAGATCCAGGCGCCGGTTGGCGGGCAACGGCCCGAACCCGACCAGGTCCGGGAAGAGCGGCACCGCGGGGCCGCCCTCGACAAGCTGGTACGTGTGCCGGATCTGGCCGTGGCCGTAGCGGTAGGCGGCGTCGGCGAACTCGAGCGGGATGAACGCCTGGCCCAGCTCCGGCGCGAACCACTGCCCACCGTCGGCGAGGACCTGCTCGACCAGCGGCGCGCCGACGAGTCGGGGCAGGAAGTCGTGCACCACGATCCACTGGTAGTGCCAGGTGAGCGCCGTCCGCGCGTGGTCGAAGATCTGGCCCTCGGGCACGCCGTGCTCGCGCAGCAGATCCACGATGTGGTTGTGGGCGCGCAGCAGGGCGACGTGCAGGCTCAACGTGAACAGGTGCACGTCGTTGCGCGGGTCGCCGATCAACGCCACGCCCTGGTGGTTGCGCGGCACGTCGCCGCCGTCCGGGCCGAGCAGGAACTTCGCCGGATCCTCGAGGTCGAACAGGAACACCGAGCCGATCGGGCCGTCGGAGTAGAGGATCTCCAGGTTGAGCATCGGGGCACGGGCGTTGAGCAGCGCCTCGGCGGCCACCCCGCCGGCGATCGGCGAGCGGTCGGCGGTCAGGTCGTGCGCGACGATCTGGCCGAAGAACGGCCACCCGGCGGCCTCGGTGGCGTCGTCGCCGGCGGCGTTGAGCTGGTCCAGGACCGCGGCGGAGTCGCAGACCCCGCCGTTGCTGCCGGCCCGCATCAACAGTTGCGGGTCGGTGCCCAACGGGTCCAGGTCGCGGAACATGCGGCCGTAGCGGGCGGGCCCGGTGGGCCCGTCGACGGACCTGGCCGGACCCAGGCAGTGGTCCCGCGCGGCGAGACGGCTGCCGTGCGGGTTGGCCCGAGCGGAAGTCATCCTTCCTCCGTAGCATGATTGGCGCCCGGTTGGGGCGGGTTCTCCATCGTTTCGACCGCGCCGAGCAGGCTGCGCAGGCGGACCTCGTCGCCCTCGGCCTCCGCCGGGTCGAAGATCCAGTCGTCGACCGGCACCCGGACGGCCTCGTCCACGGGCTGGCTGGTCTCGACGTCGTGCAGCTCCAACTCGACGATGCGTTCCAGCTCTGACAGGTCGTCGGTCATCGGTACCTCCGATAGGTGTGGCGGGTGAGGTGGATGTGCTACCTGCGGGAACCGTCGCGACCGGGCCAGGTGCCGAAGCGGATCCCCCCGAGTGTCGCGTCCGGCCCGGGCATCAGGGTCCGCTCGCCGAGCACCGCGCCGAAGTAGCGCGCGCTCGGGTCGGTGACCACCGTGCGCGGGTCGTTGCGGAAGGACAGCGCCTCCCGGAAGAAGTCGTCGAGCCGGAACTGCTCGGGACCGGCGACCTCGACGGTGGCGTGCAGCGGCGCGCCGATCGTGGCCCCGGTGACCGCCTGCGCGACGTCGTCGCTGGCCATGGGCTGGAACAGCGCCGGCGCGAACCGCAGCGTGCCGGCCTCTTCCGCCGCGGCGGCCATGCTGCCGACGAACTCGTAGAACTGGGTCGCGTGCACGATCGAGTACGGAGTCCCCGAGTTCTTGATCAGCTTCTCCTGGGCCTGCTTCGCCCGGAAGTAGCCGCTCTCCTGCAGTCGTTCGGTGCCGACCACCGACAGCGCGACGTGGTGGCCGACACCGGCCTTAGCCTCCGCCGCGAGCAGGTTGCGCGTCGAGGTCTCGAAGAACTCCAGCACCGCATCGTCCGCAAAGGACGGTGAGTTGGAAACGTCGACCGCGACGGCCGCGCCGTCAAGGGCTTCGGCGAGCCCCTCACCGGTGAGCGTGTTCACACCGGTGTTCGGCGCCGCCGCCACCGCCTCGTGCCCGAGCTGGCCGAGCTTCGCCACGACCTTCGCGCCGACGAGTCCGGTGCCGCCGATGACCACGATCTTCACGATGTGCCTCCCTCGCTTGGCTGGTGTCTCAGCTATGACCGGACAGGTCCACGGAACGTGACAGGTCAGGGGCGGTGCCAGCCGCGCAACTTCGCCGGGCTCAGCACGATCCACACGTACGCGACGCGGAGTTCGGCGACCTTGACGGCGACGACCGCGAGCGCCCGGCCCGCGTCGCGCAGCGCCAGTCCGGCGCGACCGTTGACGGCCTCGACCGTCAGCTCCGTGGCCGGGCGGCCACAGAGCAGGACCGAGAGCAGCTCGGCGACGTCGTCGGCACCGTAGATCGGACCCAGCGCCGCCGGCACCAACCCGCCTCCGTCGCACACGGCGACGACGTCGGTCGCCAGGGCGGCCCGCAGTGCGGCGACATCGCCCTGAGCACAGGCCGTGGCGAGCCTGCGGACGACGTCGTCGTGCCGGTCGAGCATTCGGTGTCCTCTCAGTTGCCAGCTATGACCGCACAGCGCCGTGTTCTGTGACACCTCCCGGCGCTGTCACGGATCGACGAGGTGCCCGGTCTCAGCTAGCAACACCCCAGGAGAGAGAAGGAAGAAACATGAGCAACTCGCGTCCCACCGTTGTCCTCGTCCACGGTGCTTTCGCCGAGTCCGCGAGCTGGTCCGGAGTCATCGAGCGGCTGCGCGCCCGCTCCGTCGATGTCGTCGCGGCCGCCAACCCGCTGCGCAGCATCCCGGGCGACGCCGCGTACGTGCGCGACGTGCTGGCCTCGATCGACGGCCCCGTGGTGCTGGTCGGCCACTCCTACGGCGGCATGGTGATCACCGAGGCCGCCGCCGGCAACGACAAGGTGGCCGGCCTCGTCTACGTCTGCGCGTTCGCACCGGACCACGGCGAGTCGGCGCTGGAGCTCTCGACCAAGTTCCCCGGCGGCACGCTCGGCGAGGCACTCACCGGCTATCCGGTGGCGACGGGCGGCAACGAGCTCGCGATCCGCCCGGAGGCGTTCCACCACCAGTTCGCCGCCGACGTGACCGCCGACCAGGCCGCCGTGATGAGCGCGACGCAGCGTCCGGTCACCGAGGTCGCCCTCTCAGCCGGGCTACCGACCGCCACTGCGGCGTGGGCCTCGCTGCCGTCGTGGTTCGTCTTCAGCGACCAGGACCTCAACATCCCGGTCGCGTTGCACCGCTGGATGGCGCAGCGGGCGGGCGCCAAGGGCGTACACGAGGTGGCCGGCGCGTCCCACGCGCTCAGCGTCTCGCAGCCGGGCGCCGTGACGGACGCGATCCTCGAGGCCGTGGAAGCGCTCGCGGCCTGACCCTGGTCCGGGTGGGGCCTCGGCAGCGTCGCCGGGGCCTCATCCCCTACGAGAAAGGGGCCTCCCGGGTGCCCAAGAACCGCCTCGAAGCGTTCAGCGACGGCGTGCTCGCCATCATCATCACCATCATGGTGCTGGAGCTGAAGGTGCCGGAAGGACACAGCGTCTCCGCGCTGCTGCACACGACTGGCATCGCGCTGCTGACGTACCTGCTCAGCTTCGTCTACTTAGGAATTTACTGGAACAACCACCACCACATGTTCCACCTCGTGCGGAAGGTCGGCGGCGGGGTGCTGTGGGCCAACCTGGCGCTGCTGTTCTGGCTGTCGCTGCTGCCGTTCACGACCGCATGGCTCGACGAGTCCCACTTCGCGCGGACCCCGGTCGTCGTCTACGGCCTCAACCTGCTCGCCGCGTCCGTCACGTACGTGGTGCTGCAGAACGTCATCATCCGGCAGCAGGGACCGCAGTCGCCGCTGCGGGCGGCGGTCGGCGCGGACGTCAAGGGCAAGGCCTCCGGCGTCCTGTTCGTCACCGGGACCCTCAGCGCCCTGTTGCTCGGCGGCGCCGGTGTGGTCGTCGCGCTGGCGTGCTTCGCCGCCGTCGCGGTCCTGTGGATCGTCCCGGACCGGCGCATCGCCCGGGCGGTCCGCGAGCACCGCACCCCGGAGGAGGAGCCATCCCAACCGGTCAGTTTCTGAGAAGCGCCGGGTCCGGTCCGGTTCCTAGCATGAGAATCGACCTGAGCGAGACCCTGCACCGGAGGCTGCGATGACCGCCAAGAAGAAGACCACCGCGAGCTACGACGGCTTCAGCGAGGAGGAGCGCGGCGCGATGAAGGACCGCGCCGCAGAGCTGAAGCGTCGTGGCTCCAAGAGCCAGGACGGCGAGGCCGACCTGTTGGCGAAGATCGCCGAGCTGGGTGCCGCGGACCGCGCCATCGCCGAGAAGCTGCACGCCATCATCACGAAGAACGCGCCGGAACTCGCGCCGCGGACCTACTACGGGATGCCGGCGTGGGCCAAGGACGGCAAGGTGCTCTGCTTCTTCCAGCCCGCGGAGAAGTTCAAGACGCGGTACTCCACGTTCGGCTTCAACGACGGCGCCCACCTCGACGACGGCACCATGTTCCCCACGGCATGGGCGATCACCAAGCTCACCGCCGCCGACGAGAAGCGGATCGCGGAGCTCATGAAGCAGGCGGTCAGCTAGCTTGCGCGGTCGTTGTCCTATGGATACATGGTGGTCGACGACATCGAACGGCGGCTGGCCTCGGCCGCCGAAGCGCTCCGGGAACACGAGGTGGTCGGCCGGCGCAGCATTGAGCTGCGCCGGCGGGCGGACGAGCTGACGGCGCACCTGAGCACCCTGCGGTCTCGGCACGCCAAGGAGCAGGCCGACGTCGACCGGCTCGAAGGGCTCTCCCTCACCCGGGTGCTGGCCTCACTGCGCGGCTCGCGCGACGACCGGCTGGAGCGCGAACGCGCGGAGGCCGAGGCGGCGCGCTACCTGGTGGCCGATGCCGAGGCCCGGCTCGGGGCGCTGCGGCGTGAGCAGGCCGCCGCGCGGGCGCGGCTCGACGACCTCGCACCCGCCCCGGGCGCGTACGCGGCGGTGCTCGACGAGAAGGAACGATTCCTGGCCGCGTCCACGGACCCCCGCCGGGAGCGGCTGCTAGCGCTCGCCGACGAGCGGGGCCGGCTCCAGGGCGAACTGCACGAGATCGCCGAGGCCGTCGCGGTGGCCCGGGTGGCGGCCGATGACCTGGCGCTCGTACAGGACGGGCTGCGTGGCGCGTCCGGCTGGTCGACGTACGACACGTTCTTCGGCGGTGGTGCGCTCAGCAGCGCCATGAAGCACTCCCGGCTCGACGCGACGGCATTCGCGGCGGCCCGCGCCGACCGCAGCCTGGCCGTGCTGCGCACCGAGCTCGCCGACGTCCCTGACGCTCCGGCGACCGCGCCGCAGCTTGCCATCGACGGGCTGACGCGGTTCGTCGACGTCTGGTTCGACAACATCTTCACCGACCTCGCCGTGCGGGGCCGGATCCAGCGAGCCCAGGAGAACGTCGCCCGGTGCGCGGCGATGGTGGACGACGTGCGGGGCCGGCTGGAGCGGCGGACCGCCTCGGCGCACGAGCGACTCGTGGCGATCGCGACCGAACGCCGCAATCTCCTAGCGGAAAGGTAGGTATTGACGGACGTCGTGCTGCGATGATCTGATCGCGATCTCAGAACATTCTTCATGTTTTCTGGAGGTCGCATGCGTCGTCCCGCGTTCCTGACCGCCACGCTCACCGTGCTCGCCGCGGGCGTCGTGGCCGTGCTCGGCAGCAGTCCACCCGCATCCGCCGCGCTGCCGACCGCCGCCGTGGCGCTGGGCGACAGCTTCGTCAGCGGTGAGGGTGCCGGCAGCTACCAGGCCGTGACCGACCTCAACGGGGTCGCACAGGGCTTCCCCGGTTGGTCGGCGGCCAACAACAACGCCTTCTTCTGCCACCGTTCGGCGAACGCGTCGATCCAGCAGGCGGCGCTGCCGGGCATCTCCGCCCGGTTCAACCTGGCCTGCTCCGGCGGGCAGCCCTTCGACATCGCGTCGGCCTCGGCCAGCCGGGCCAAGGGCCGCACCGTGGCCTCCCAGCTCGACCAGTTGCGGGCCGTCGCGCAGACCCACGACATCGACCTGGTCATGATCGGACTGGGCTCCAACAACAGCCAGTTCACGTTCGGCAACGTCGCGGAGAAGTGCGCCAACCGGTTCATCGCGGACGCCTGGACCGGCTGGTGGGAGTTCTGGGCCTACATCAACGGCCCGGTCGAGCAGGCTCCCTGCGCGACCAGCGACCTGGCCACGGACGCCCAGCTCACGGCGGCCACCGCCGAGACGCTGGCCGCCGTGCGGCAGATCGTCACCACCGTCCGGCAGATCGACCCGGACGGGCAGCACCGGATCGTGCTCCAGGACTACACCAACCCGCTGCCGTTCGACCTGGCCCAGCGCTTCTGGACCGAGGACGGGCGGGCCGACGACCGCGACAAGTTCCGGGAGCTCGGCGCCGAGCGGTACGCGGCCGGCTGCCCGATCCACCGGGCCAGCCTCGCCGCCGGCCATTGGTTCTCCGGGGGCCTCGGCACGATCGTCCGCACCGGACAGTCGACGCTGAGCGCCGAGTTCCCGGGCGAGGACATCGTCTACCTCAACGTGCAGCGCGCCTTCGACGGTGCGCGGCTCTGCGAGACCGACGCGAGCCCGACCGGGGCGCTGGCCACCCCGATCCGGCTGCAGGACGGGCCGACCGGCGTGCCGGTGACGAGCCTGTCCGGCAAGGACAAGATCGCGATCCAGCGCATCGCCAACGCCTGCGCCACGTACTTCCAGACGTGCCAGGAGTCCTGGCACCCGAACGCCGCGGGCCACCAGGTCCTCGGCCAGTGCCTGGCCGCCGCGGCGACGACCGCCAACCGGACCGTCGCGTGCGTACGGCAGGCGGACGGGCGCATCGCGTTCAGCTAGCTGATCGGCGCTGGCCCTCGCCGGGTGGCGGGGGCCAGCTCTGGTCACCATGTTCCAGGTCCGTCAGCCGCCTGCGCACCGCGTCGACGTCCAGGTCGTTGTCGCGGTCGCTGTCGGGAAGCTCGGTCAGGATGCTCAACGCCTGTTGCCAGGCCTCGCGGGCCGGGTCGCCGCTGTCCGCGGCACGGTGGGCATCGCCGAGTCGCACCAGCGTGCCCGCCTCGTAGAGGCGGGCACCCAACTCCTTGAACAGGTCGATGGCGCGCTGGAAGCTGGCGATCGCCGGTTCCTGTTGCCCGAGGTGATGCTGGGCGAGGCCGATCGTGTCCCAGGTCATCGCCTCGCCGTCCACATTGCCGAGTCGCTGGTTGAGGGTCTGCGCGCGCAGGCTGTGCGCGAGAGCGTCGTGATACCGGCCAAGGCGGATCTCGCACCATCCGGCGTTGTTCAGCGACTCGGCCTCACCCGCCGGGTGGTTGGCGGCGCTGTACAGCTCGTGGGCACGGCGGACGTGCTCCAGTGCCCGCTCCGGCTCGTCGAGACGATCCCACCTGAACCCCATGTTCTGGTGGGTCTGGGCCTGTCCGACGAGGTCGCCGCGGCGGGCGTAGAGCTCCAGCGCCGCCGCGAAATGACGGTCGGCGTCGTCGTACGCGTGCAGCAGGACACTGGCGCCGGCCGTCGCACGGTGGGCGTACGCCTCGGCCACCGGCTCGCCGAGGTGGCCGGCTGCCCGTAAGGCCTCGTGCCAGGCGTCGATCCGGTCGTTCCAGATGACCTGCCGGTTCAGGTACGTGTCCAGCACCCACGCGATCTGCCAGGTGCGCTCGTGCCAGTCCGACGCGGCGGCTCGTCGTAGCGCCGCGAGCAGCGGGCGATGTTCGGCGTGCAGCCACGCCACGGCCGCGGGGCGATCGGGAAACTGTTCGGGGCGGGTGCCGGCCGCCGGCGCGTGGATCGGGACGGGAATCGGGTCGCGGGCCGGATGCGCGAGCCGGTCTGCCGCGTACCCGGTGTGCAGGTAGTGGTCGACGAGCCGTTCGGTGGCGGCGTCGCGCTCGCCGGGCGGCACCTCGCTCTCGGCGAGCTCGGCGGCGTAGGTGAACACGAGGTCGTGCCAGCCCCACCGGCCCGGAGTCCGTTCGACGAGCAGACTGATCCCCGCCAGCTCGGCCAGCAGCTTCCTGACCTGCGGCACCGGAACGGCGGCGAGGCTGGCGGCCGCACGGGTGGAGATCTCGCCACGGTGGTTCAGACCCAGAAGCCGGAAGAGGTACGCCGCCTCGGGCGTGAGCGCCGCGTACGACCAGGAGAACGCGGCCCGCAGCCGGCTGCCCGGATCGACGGAGTCCAGCGCGGCGCGGTGATCATGCGTCCCCGTCAGCTCGGCGGCGACCTGGGCCAGCGCGAAGCCGGTCTGCTGGGCGCGCGCCGCGACGACGCTGAGCGCGAGCGGCAGCCCGGCGCAGAAACCGATCACCCTCCCGGTGGCGTCCGGATCAGCGTCGACGCCTTCGGCGCCGAGCCGGTCGGCCAGGATCTCGCGCGCCTCGCGCCGGGTCATCACGTCGAGGATGACCGGGTCGGCACCGTCGCTGACGACCAGGTCGGTGAGCAGGTCCCGGCTCGTGACGACGACCAGGGCGGTCGGGGTGCCGGGAAGCAGCCGGCGGACCTGGCCGCTGTCGCGGGCGTTGTCCAGCAGGATCAGCATCCGTCGGCCGGCGACCACGCTTCGGTAGAGGCCTAGCTGGGACTCGAGGGCGGCCGGGATCCGTTCGGCCGGAACCGCAAGGGCGTCCAGAAACCCTCGCACGACCTCGGCGGTCGTCACCGCGGCGCGGCCTTCGTCGAACCCCCGCAGGTCCACGTAGAGCTGCCCGTCCGGGAACCGATGGGCGACCCGGTGCGCCCAGTGCACCGCCAGCGCTGTCTTGCCGACGCCCGCGGTGCCGGACACCGCCGACACCGCGACCGCCGTCGACTCCCCCGCCAGCAACGCGTCCAGGGCCGCGAGCTGCGGTTCGCGGCCGACGAAGCCGGCCAGGTCCGCCGGTAGCTGTGCCGGGGTCAGCCTGGTCGGCGCCTGCGCGGGCTCGCCCCGCAGGAGCTCCCGATGGAGAGCCTGCAGCTCGGGCCCCGGGTCGGTGCCCAACTCCTCCGCGAGTCGCGCCCTGGCCCGCGCGTAGTGGTCCAGCGCGTCGCCGGGGCGGCCGGCGGCTCGCAACACCCGCATGAGCGCCGCGGTGAGCGACTCCGCCCGCGGATAGTCGCCGACCAGGCTAACCAGCGGGCCGAGCACCGCGCCGGCGTTTCCGACGCGAAGCTCGGCACCGGCCCACGCCACCGTCGCGTCGAGCCTCTCCTCCGCCCAACCGTCGCGCGTACGCGCGGCCCAACTGCCACTCATGCCGGCCAACGGGGTGCCGTGCCACTCGGCCAACGCCTCCCGGAGCAGCGTCGCCTGCCGGTCCGCCGGACAGCCCGGCGCTCTCGCCGCGGCCGTGAGCCGGCGGAACCGGAACAGGTCGACAAGCTCCGGATCGACGTCGAGGAGGTAGCCGCCGTCGGAGTGGACCAGCCGTGGCGGAGCCCCGCCGGCGTGCGCCGCGAGCACGCTGCGGACGTGGGCGACGTGGGCGCGCAACGCTCCGCGGGCATCCCGTGGGGGCGACTCGTCCCACAGCCGCTCGACCAGGACCTCCGAGGGCACGACGTGTCCAGGGTCCGCCAGCAGCGCGGCCAGCACAGCGCGTCGTCGTGGCTCGCCGGAGTCGACGGGCCGCCCGTCGACCACCAGCGCCACCGGCCCGAGGAGGCGATACCGCACCGTCTTCGTGAGCCCGTTGTGCGAGGTCGCGCCGCCTTTGGTCATCGTGACTCCACACGGGACAGGCATTCGACGAACGGCAATGTCGACAGATCCTAGCGGCCAGCTAGGGCTTTGTGGGTCTGCGAATGGCTGACCGGTAGCTCTACGGATCCGCTTGGCCACCGTCGCGTCAGACGCTTTCTCCATGGCTGGTGCGGGTGGAGGGCGGCGGGTGCGGCGGTTGCGTCCCGGCGAGGTCGAGACGGTCGTCAAGGTCTTCGAGGGCATGTCGACGTGGTCGCGGTTCCTGCGCTACCACACCGCACTGCCCCGGCTCACCGGTGCGTACCGACGTGCCTTGACCGATGTGGACGGCAGTCGGCACGTGGCGTTGGTCGCCGAACGGCTCGACCACCGGGGCTGGCGCCCGGTGGGTATGTCCCGTCTCGTCACCGTACGCACGCAACCGACCCGCGTCGGCGAGATCGCCGTCGAGGTGGTCGACGCCGCGCATCGGCAGGGGTTCGGCGAGGACCTCGTGCGGCGGATCGTCGCCGAGGCCGCCGTCCTCGGACACGACCACGTGTACGCCTACGTCCTGCGCGGCAATGCGCCCATGCGGCTACTCATCGACAAGCTCTTCCCGGACGCGACCGCCGACGGCGAGCTGATCACGATCTCCACCGCTAGCCGCCGAGTCGGCGGATGAGGTCGCGACGGGAACGCATGCCCAGTTTGCGGTAGACGTTGCCGAGGTGGTAGTCGACGGTGCGGACCGAGAGCAGCATCTGTTCGGCGATCTCCCGGCTTGTTCGCCCCTGCGCGGCGGCGTGGGCGATCCGCCACTCGTGCGGCGTCAGCGCGTCCGCGGCGGCAACGATGACCGGCGCGGCACCGGCCGACGGGGACAATTCGGCACGCGTCTGCTCGGCCCACACCGCGGCCCCCGCCGTCTCGAAGATGTCCAGCGCCGCCTCCAGATGGGTGCGGGCGCGGTGCCGTCGACGCGCGCGGCGCAGCCACTGCCCGTACCGCAGCAGTGTCCTGCCCCGCTCGAGTGGTGCGGGCACCTGGCCGGCGACGCGCAGCGCGGCCTCGAACGCCATCTCGGCGGTGGTGTCGTCGGCGAGGGTGGCCCGCGCGCGAGCGGCGACCGCCGCCGGCACCCGCCCGCCGGTGCGCGCCGCCGACGCATCGAGCCGCGCCGCGACAGCGCGTGCCTCCTCGGTGTTCCCGGTCGCGGCGAGCGCCTCGACGAGGTCACCCTCGTGGGCGACCGCACCGCTGTCGACCACCCCACCGGCGCGAAGCATCGTGTCCACCATGGTCAGTTCCGCCACCGCGTCCGGATAGCGGCCGGCCGCCAGGGCGGCGGCACCCAGCGCGCTGCGGGCGTACGCCTCGACTCCGAGGTGGCCGGGCGCGAGTGCGATCGCCTTTCTCGCGTGCGCTGCGCATTCCGGTGCGCCGCGGGCGGCCTCGACCCGGGCGAGGGCGACCGTCGCCTCGGCCGTGTTGACCGGCTGTCCCATGGCCTCGGCGAGCTCGACCCCTTCGAGCGCGTCCGCGTACGCGGCGGCAAGCCGGCCCAGCCGCAACTCGAGCTCGGCCCGCAACGGAAGCGCGTAGGCGAGCAGCGAGATGTCGTTGACCTCGCGGGCGCCGGCGACGTCGCGGTCGAACATCCGCCGCGCCTCGTCCCACCTCTCGATCCAGGTCAGGACCATCCCGGTCTCGGCGCACGACCCGTCGGAGCGCCGGGCCGCGCTGACGGGCATGGTGGCCAGCGCCAGCGGTGTCGCCTCGGGCAGCCCGGCGAGCACCTGCGCGTACGCGAGCCGCGCCGCGACCTTCGGGATCTTGTGGTCGCCGACGAGTGGATCCGCCAGCTCGTAGGCCCGGGAGCAGACCTGGAGCATTTGGGCGACGTCCCACCGCCGGTTCGGGGCGTTGACCAGCAGGCTTATCAGCCGGCCGGCGTGGGCGGGAGCGGTCGGCGCGAGCTGTTCCGCCGCGTCGAGCAACTCGTCGAAGATCTCGTCGATGTCGCCGCGCAGCGCGGCCAGGTAGGCCCGGTTGGCCAGCGCCTGGGCCCTGGTCCCGGGGTCGTCGCCGACCAGCAGGAGGGTCTCGCGGATCAGCCGTTCCGCGTGGTCGACGGCGCCGGATGAGATCCACAACGGGCATGCGGCGACCAGGCGGGCGGCGCTGAGTGCCTGGTCCGGAGTGAGCATGGCCGCCCGTTCCCAGGCGGCCGCCTCGGCGGCGACCCCGCCGCGACGGCTGGCGCGTTCGGCGGTTTCGGCAAGTGCCTGGGCCACGGCCGCGTCGGGGCCGGTCGCCGCCTGGGCGAGATGCCACGCCCGGCGGTCGGCGTCGAGCGGACCGGAGCACGCCCTGGCCAGCGCCGCGTGGGCCGCGCGGCGTCCGCCGGGTCCGCCCGACGCGTGCACGGTGGAGCGGACCAACGGGTGACGGAACTCGACGCTCTGGCCGGACACGCGGAGCAGGCCGAGCTCCGTCGCCGCGTCCAACGCGGCGACCGGCAGGTCCAGTTCCCGCAGCGCGCCCATGACCAGGTCCAGGGTGGCGGTCCCGGCGACCGCGCAGGTGAGCAGCGCGAGCCGCTCCACCGGGGTCAACGAGGAGATCTGGGCCGCGTACGCCCGTTCGAGCCGCTCGGTCGTCGGCATCGTGTCGCCGATGGGCACGCGGCCGGCCCGCTGGTCGTCGGTCATCGCCTGCGGGATCTCGCCGAGCGCGAGCGGGTTGCCGTTGGCCAGCGTGGTGAGCTGCTGGGTGACCAGCGGGGAGTCGACGCCGCCGCGGCGCAGCAGCTCGGCGGCGGACGACGCGTCGAGCCCGTCGAGGTGCAGCTCGGGGATCCCGGGTGCGGCGAACGCGGGGATGTCGCGGGTGGCGAAGACGAGCAGGACGGCCTCGGCGAGCAGCCGGCGTGCGGCGAAGAGCAACGCCTCGGCCGAGGCGCGGTCGAGCCAGTGCGCGTCGTCGACGATGCAGAGCAACGGCCCGGCCTCTGCGGCGGCGGCGAGCAGGGACAGCGTCGCCGCGTACACGGCGAATCTGTCGACCGGCCCGACCGCGTCGGCCTGCGCCGTCGCCGCCTTGAACGCCGCGAGCTGCGAACCCGGCAGCTCGTCGAGGTGCGTCAGCAGGGGTCGGGTGAGGGCCGTCAGCCCCGCGAACGGCAGATCTGACTCGAACTCGACGCCCGTGGTCCGCGCGACCCGAAGGCCGGTAGCGTGCGCGGCCAGGTCGTCGAGCAGCGCGGTCTTCCCGATCCCGGCGGCGCCACGGATGACGACGACCCGGCTCGACCCGGCGCGCACGTCGTCGGCGAGCGCGGCCAGCATCCGCCGTTCGGCATCCCGGCCGACCAGCCCGATCCCGGCGGCCACCATCCGAGGATGGTCTCAACCCCCGAGCCACCCAACTATCGAAAACCCGACCGTCGCCTTAGTCCTGTTGCTCCTCGCGCGCCTGGCGGGCCATGCGGGCCTCGCGGGCGGCCAGGACCGCGCCCAGGCCCGGCTCGGCCACCTGCGGGCGGTAGAACTCGCCGGCGGAGGTGCGCAGCAGGAGCAACGACGGGATCAGCACGGTGAGCAGCTCGCCGGCGGTCAGCAGGCTGCGCACGACCGAGTACCAGCCGGGCAGCAGCCGCGACCAGGCCTCCTCGACCACGGGATCGGTGCCGTTGGTCGGCGAGAACTCCGGGTTGTTCGCGATGCCGACGCCGAGCAGGCACACCGCTGCCGCGGCGGCGACCCACACCGCGACCCGCGCGGCCGGCGAACGCCGCCGGATCGCGGCCGCCAACGCGCCGAAGACCACGATCACGCCGACCGCCACCACGACGTTGACGTTCAGCGCGCCGCGCATCTGCTCGACCCACACGTCCGCGTCGTCGACCGCCCGCTCCAGCAGGACCCGCAGCGCGCCCGGAGCGGCGTCGTCGAAGTTGCCGATCGCGAGCCGGGTCGCGATCACGTCGAGCACGCCGAGGACGGCCGCGCCGGCCAGGAAGACGGACGCGATGGCGACCGGCCGCGGCGGCGGACCGCCAGGATTCGTGGCCACGCTGTCGTTCCTCCTCCAGATGATCAAGGACGGCAGCGTACGCACGGCTCAGGATCCGGCACAATCCCTCAGGTGGCCATCGATGCTCACCCGCCGCTGTGCGCGGAGTGCGGTTCCCGGCAGGCGCCGTTGAGCTGCGACGAGCTCTTCGAACGGCTGCTGGCGCTGGACCACTCCCGGCAACCGCCGTGGGGTCCGCTGCACGGTGTCGTCGTGTCGTGCTTCTTCCTGCAGCATCCCGCCCATCGGCTCGCCCCGCGGGGCAGGAAAGACGCGGGGTGGGCGTTCCTGCTCGCGTACCGGTCGGGCGGTCCGGCTGCTCTCGAAGCGGTGATCCACAGCGCCCGCCGGCGCAACTCCCACCGCAGCCACGCCGGCCCAGAGCTGTTCCACCCGGCTGTTCCGTTGCCCGAGCGCCCGGCGCCGACGAGTTTCGGCACCACCATCGCCGATGTGGCGGTGGACGGGAGTTTCCCGGCCGATGGCTACGACCAGCGGGTCAGCGCCTGGGCTTCGGCCACGTACGCCGCCTGGACCGGGCCGTCGTGATCAGACGGAGGTCGCTCGGTCTGACCGTTACGGCAGCACGACTAGTCTGCGGCCCCGCAAATCGGTGCGTTGCCAGGCCTTCTCGATGTCGCTCAGGGGGACCTTGACCACGTCGAAGGTCAGCGCTCCGGACTGCGCCCACGTGACGACCTGGCCGTACACCTCCTGCATGGTCTGTGGGCCGAGTCCCTTGGCCGCGCCGTAGATCTCGACACCGGAGGTGCGCAGGCTCTCCGCGGCGAGAACGAGCCCGGCGCCGGCGGACTCGCCGATCTGGATCAGCCGGGTCGGCTTCGGGAACGCGAACGTCTGCGGCACCAGCGATCGCAGCAGGATCTCGGTGGGTCTGCCCCAGAGAAAGTCCAGCACGACGTCATAGCCATCGCCCTTGGCATCGAGGTACGCCTGCGCCAGCGCTTCGTCCGGTACGGCGGTGTTGATCACCTCATCGACTTGCAGCTCACGCAGTTGGTCGTCGTCGCGGCCGGTCGCGATGATTCGTCCGGCGCCGAGCAGGCGGGCCACCTGCACCGCGAGTCGCCCCGCGACGCCGGTCGCGCCCTGCACGAGCACCGTCTCGCCCGGCACGAAGCCGGCGGCGGTCTTGATGGACATGCCGGTGATCGCCGTGCCCAGCACGGTGGCGATCGCCGGGTCGATGCCGTCCGCGATCGGCATGTAGGCGCCCTTGGGCACCACGGTCTTCTCGGCGAGCGCGCCGTACGGCCGGCGGGGGTTGCCGAACCCGACCAACGTGCCGTCCGGCAGTGCGCCTATGCCGTCGAAGGCGGGAATCGCCGGCAAATCCGCGATGTACTGCTGGCTCGCGTAGTGCGTGCCGGCCGCGATGCGCTTGTCGACGGTCTCGACCGCGACCGCCCTCACGTCGATGACCACCTCGTCCTCGCCGGCCACGGGATCCGGGAAGTCCTCGTAGCGGGGGATGCCTCCAAGCTCGTGCAGCACCGCTGCCTTCATGACAGCTCCTGGCCGAAGAACGCCGCGATCCGGCGCTGCCATTTCGGCAGGAAGCGGGGAGGGCGAGCGGGCGAGTGGTGCGGGGCGTTGCGACCGTGGACCGCCGCGCCCTGGTGTCCGGCCGGCCGCTCGACATGCGCGGGCACTGCGGGAACGCGATGTGTCACCCGGTGCAGCACGCTGCGGAAGTTTGTCATCTTCATCGCCTCTCTATCGGTGATAGAGAGAATCTAGCACTGATAGAGTGCTGGCGGGAGGTGTCAAATTTGGCGTTGGACCGACAGCGGATCGTCGCCGAGGCCGTCGCCCTGCTCGACGCCGAGGGTCTCGACGGCGTGACGACGCGAAAGCTCGCCGCGCGGCTCGGTGTGCAGTCGCCGACCCTCTACTGGCATCTGCCCAACAAGGCGGCCCTGGTCACGGCGATCGCCGACGCGATACTCGACCAGGAGTTCGGCGACATGTCACCGCCCGAGCCCGATCAACACTGGCAGGACTGGTTGAGCGGCCTGGCCGAGCGGCTGCGCCGGGCGCTGCTCGCCCATCCGGACGGCGCCCGAGTCATCTCCGCCTCCCAGCTCTCCCGCACCATGGCCGCGATCTCCGAACTGGCCATGAGCACCCTGGTGGCGCGCGACATCCCGTTGCGACAGGCCCGCGTGATCGTGCTGACCGTCGAGCGCTTCACGGTCGGCCACGTCCTCGAAGAACAGGCCCCCCGTCCGGACACGGAGGCGCTGAAAGACTTCGACATGGCCGCGTTCACCGACCAACACCCGACCGTCGTGGCCGCGATCGCCGACTACTTCCGCCCTGGCCGCACCGTGGACGACCTGTTCCGCGAGTGCCTGGAGGTCGTCATCGCGGGCGCCGCGGTCAAAGCCGGGGCCAACTCCTGACGGCCTCGGCGGCCTCACGGACGGATCGCGAACCGCACTCTTCGGACGGGTATCAGCGGCGGCACGCGAGCAGGACCGTGTCGTTCTGGTGGTGGGTGCCGGGCGGTGCGGGTGTGGTCCGCGGGCGCGACTCGTTGGCCAGGATCGTCCAGTCGTCGCCGAGCAGCGCGGCGATGTCGGCCGGGTGCCAGTAGTCGGCCGGGTCGAAGCCGTGGTCCGTGCCCGGTGGGAGGTCGGCCGGGTCGTGGCTGGCGACGAGCAGGGTGCCGCCGGGCGCGACCGCGGCGACCAGGCCTCGCGGGCCCGCGTCACCCGCCTGCTTCAACAGGGGGAAGTACTGCGCGGTGACCAGGTCGAACTCCCCCGGCGGCGGCGTCTGCGTCAGGTCCAAAGCCGTCCAGGTCACCCGATCGGCGAGGTCTGGGTCGGTCGTGGCGGCGCGGTCCAGCGCCGTCCGCGAGATGTCGATCGCGGTCACCTGCCACCCGCGCTGCGCCAGCCAGCGGGCGTCGGCGCCCTCACCGCAGCCGACGTCGAGCGCCCGCCCTGGCGGCAGGTCGGTGACCTCGGTGACCAGGACGCCGTTGGGGCGACCACTGAAGACCTGGTCGCGGCTGCCGTACAGGTCGTCCCAGAACTGGGCGCCGTGGTTGCTCATCACGCCACCCTGCCCGGCGTCGCGGCCGCCCGCCAAACCTCCTTGCCGGAACGGCAAATC
This sequence comes from Asanoa ishikariensis, assembly GCF_900107455.1. Classification (GTDB taxonomy): domain Bacteria; phylum Actinomycetota; class Actinomycetes; order Mycobacteriales; family Micromonosporaceae; genus Asanoa; species Asanoa ishikariensis. The sequence continues at coordinate 1,338,256 of NZ_FNQB01000003.1, forward strand.
AAGCGGCGGCTCGGGTGACGCACAGCCGCTCGGGCACGGCCCACCACTGGTCCGGGCGGTCGACGACCGCAGCGGTCGGGCCGTCGTCCAGGACGCGGGCGAAGCGCAGCAGGAACGCGGCGATCCCCGCGGCGCCCTGCATCCAGGTCGTGCCCGGCGGCAGCAGCGGCGGGTCCTGCCGGTACTCCACGAACTGCCAGCGCGCCCCCGCGTCGTCGCGGATCGCCCGCTCGACGAGGGCATCGGCCATCGTCTCGACGCCACCCATCAGCACCGCCGCGTACGCCTCGTCCGTGGTGTCCTGGGCGGCGTCGAGCAGGACGTCGGCGACGCCCGCCGTGCCGCAGCAGCGGCCGTCGTTGTCCCAGAAGCCGGGGCGGAGCCGTTGCGGGAGACCCGAGCTCAGCACCGAGTGCAGGCAGCGCCGGCGCAACTCGTCGACCCCGAAGTCACCGACCCGCTCGACCCCGGCGCGGGCCAGGGCGGCGAACACCTGGGAGGTGCCGGCGGGGCCGTGACACCAGTTGTACGTCACCGGCTCGACCTCGCGCTGCGACCGCGGGATGGTGTGCTCGACGACGAACCCGCCGTTGTCGAGCGAGGCGATGGCCAGCAGGTGCGCGGCACCCTGGCGCGCGGCGGCGACGAAGTCGGCCCGGTCGAGGGCGTGGCCGGCGACGGCCAGCGCCGCGGCCACGCCGGCGGTGCCGTGCGAGAAGTTGGGGGTGCTCGACGTGTATCCCGGCAACATCCGCCAGTCCAGGCCGGCCTCGGTCGGCTCGGCCGCCCGCAGAAGCGCCTCTCCCCCGGTCGTCATGATCTCGGCGGCGACCGGACCTCCGGACCAGGCGGCGGTGAGCACCACGCCGGCGCTGCCCGAGACGACGTCCGACAGCACGCCGCCGAACATCTCCCGGACGCTCGGCGACGGTTCCCATCCGGCGGGCGTGCGCAGCGCGGCCAGCCGTTCCATCGCGAACCGCTCCTGCCCGGGAGCCAACAGCCGCAGCGCGGTCACCTCACCGCCGAGGCCGTCGTAGAGCGACGGGTCGCTGCGGTCCGAAGGCCCGCCCAAGCGGTCGACGATGCCCGCCGCCAGTGCGGTCTCGGCGCCGTTCAGAGGACGATGGCGGCGGACCTCGGCGAGTACGGGAGCCAGCCCGGCAATGCCCGCGTAGAGCGAGTCGCGGTCCTCGGCCGGCTGCGGAGGATCGTCGCCGACCACGTCGGGGAGCCACGGCCCGTCGTCGTACCGGACCTGGCTCAGCACCCAGGCCCAGGCGGCCTCGCCCAACTCGCGATACCTCGATGCGTCAGACACGCCGCCACGATAACGGCGTGACCGGCGCCACTCGGCCTTGCCATGAGGGCGCTCTCAACGGTCCGATCTCCGGATGTCCGCCTCGACGAGCACCGGTGCTGCCATCCCCCGCGAAGTGCTGCGGGCGCGGACGGCCGTCGCCGTCGTCTTCGGCCTCAACGGCCTGGCGTTGTCATCCTGGTTCGCCCGGGTGCCGGCCGCGCGGGACGCGCTGGAGCTCAGTGCCGGCCAGTTGGGCCTGCTGCTGCTGACGGTCTCCGCGGGTGCGGTGGCGGCCCTGCCGGTGGCCGGCGTGCTGACCCACCGGCTCGGCACCTCGCGGACCGTGGCCGCGGTGACGGTCGTGGCCTCGGCCGGGCTGGCGCTGGCCGGCGTCGGCGCCGGAGTGTTCGGCTCGCCGGCACTGGTCGGCATCGGCCTGTTCGCGCTCGGCTACGGCAGCGGCACCTGCGAGGTCGCGATGAACGTGCAAGGGGCCGCGGTCGAGCGCCGGCTGCGTCGCACGATCATGCCGCGCTTCCATGCGGCGTGGAGCCTGGGTACGGTCACCGGCGCCCTGTTCGGCGCCGGGTGTGCCCGGATGGACGTGCCGATCGGCGTACACCTGGCACTCGCGAGTGTGGTCATGGCCGTCGGCACGCTCTTCGCCGCCAGCGCGTTCCTCGCGTCCACATCGGACGACGGCTCGGCCGCCGCCCGTCCCCGGTTGCTGGCCGCCTGGCGCGATCCGCGCGTCCTGCTCATCGGCCTGTTCGTGCTGGTGTTGGGATTCACCGAGGGCGCCGCCAACGACTGGCTGGCGCTCGCCTTCGTCGACGGCCACGAGGTCAGCGAGGCAGCCGGCGCGGCGGCGTTCGGCGTGTTCGTCGTCGCGATGACCATCGGGCGCACGGCCGGCACGGTCGCCCTCGACGCGTGGGGCCGGGTCCCGGTCCTGTTCGCCACGATGCTGATAGCGGCCGCGGGCACCGTGATCGTCGTGTTCGCGGGGACCGCGGCGGTCGCGCTGGGCGGGGTGGCCCTGTGGGGGCTCGGCGCGTCACTCGGCTTCCCGGTCGGCATGAGCGCGGCGGCCGACGACGAGGCCCGCGCCCCGGCACGGGTCAGCGTCGTAGCGGTCCTCGGCTACACGGCCTTCCTGGCCGGACCACCGCTCGTGGGTTTCCTCGGAGACCACGTCGGCATCCTGCGCGCATTGCTGGTCGTGCCACTCGTCCTGCTGCCGGCGCTCGCCCTGCTGCCCTCCGTGCGGGAACAACGGGGCCTCGCGGCATAGGCGCTATCGGCGATCAGGCGCGGTCGTGGAGAGTGACCTGGTAGCCGTCGGGGTCGGCGAAGGTGAATGTCCGGCCGAAGGGGCCGTCGATCGGTGCGGACACGATGGTGTGACCGTCGGCGACGAGCGCGTCGTGAACGGCCTGGACATCCGTGGCGTGGAGCCAGATCGCGGCACCGATGCCGGGCTGGGCGACTGAGGCGAGATCGGTGCCGGGAACGACGTCGCGGAGAGCGAACGCGATCGGGGTCGTCTCGAAGACGACGGCATGGGGCGGCCCCTGCGGCGAGCGGACGAGGCCGAGGTACCGCTCGTAGAACGCCTGCGACGCGTCGAGGTCGCGAGCTTGCAGAGAGAGGAAGTCAGGGCCGGTCGCGGGCATGATCATGCTCCTTCGGATCGTGTCAGTCTTCTGACACGACAAACCTATGTCAGACTACTGACATGAGTCAAGCTGGTGCCGGCATCGACCTGGAGACGTCCCTGGGCTACCTCCTGAAAGAGGCGTCGAGCGCCCTCCGCGCGGCCATGGAGGCGGTGCTGCGGCCGCTCGGGATGACCGTGACGCACTACTCCTGCCTCGAGCTGCTGGCTCAACGACCCGGCTTGTCGAACTCCGAGCTCGCGCGGGGCGCGTTCGTGACACGGCAGTCGATGAACGTGCTGCTCCAAACCCTGGAACGAGAGGGCTACGTGACCAGGCCGGCGGAGGCACCCTTCGGGAAGGTTCTTCCCACGCGCCTCACGCCTCTCGGGCGACAGAGCCTCGAGAAGGCGACCGCGGCGGTCCGATCCGTCGAGCTCAGGATGCTTGGCGGCTTGACCGAGTCCGAGCAGTCAGCCGCGCTCCGGATCCTGCGAACCATGGTCCGCTCCCTGCGCGACGGCAACGACGGCGCGTAGCTCGCCACGCAGCCGGCCGCCCAGCAACGCGACCGGACGCCGGTGGCGGGAGTGCTAGCGCCGTTCTCCGTGTAGGGCGAATATCGTGCGCGCCCAATAGTCTGGTTCCTCGTGACCGAGAAGGTTGTCCGGGCCAATCGCGAACGATGCCCAATGCTCGTTGACCATGGCCAACGCATCCGAGGTCGATGTTCCGAATATCCGGACTATTTCTTGGACGATCGCCCAGGCGTAATCCCGCATGTCCTCGACCACCGCGAAGCCGAACTCGAATTGGCCGATGGCGGCCGCCGCGGCGCGGGCCGCTTCGCTGACCGCGGGATCCGGATCCTCGATGCGGGCGGCGACCGCCGCGAGTAGCTGCGGTCGGATTTGCCGAACCTTCCGAAACGTCGACGCCGGGTGATCCAGCGGTGAGTAGCCGGCCAGCTCGACGAACTCGCGCACCATCGCGTCGCCTACCGACTCGACCACCCTTGCCAGCCACGCCAGCAGGTCGGCTCGTCGCGGAGTTCGTGGGTCGGCCACGAGTTCGGCGACATACTGAGCGGCCGGCATCGCGGCCGAATAGACGTTCGGATATTCAAGCAACTCGTATGACAGGTGAACCAGACCCGCCTCCACGGCCTGCGGATCGCTCGACGAGAGCCCGAGCAGCATGGTCGGCGTGTCCGGGTGCGCCGAACCGTTCCTGTTCTCTAGACGAACCCAGTCGGTTTCCTCGAGGACTGACACCACCCGCACCTTATGGCGTCGGCTCCAGGACCACCACGGCCGTCTCCCGCGAGCGCAGCGCCGCGTAGCCGTCCAGGTCCTTGTCGACCGCTCGCCAGCAGTCCCACAGGCGGGCCCGCTCCGTGCCGGTCGCCGCATATCCGCGGACCTGTCGCGACCCGCCGGGCAGGTCGATCCGGGCCTGCGGGTGCGCCTGGAGGTTGAGCCACCACGCGGGCTCCGCGTCGCCCCAGCCGTTCATCGCCAGCGTCACGACGTTGGGCCCGTCCTCGAGATAGCCGAGGATCACGGCGCGCTCCTGGCCGGTGCGCCGGCCGGTCGTGGTCAGGCGCAGCGTGCCCCACCGGCGGCCGCGCGGCCGCCACAGGCCGAGCTTGCCGAAGGTGAGCCGGTAGATGCCGCGGTGGGTGTACCACGCCGTCAGGACGACCCAGCGCGGCGGGACTTTGACAGCCATGACTACAGCGTGTCGGACGTCCGCAACTCCGGGTCGGCGCGCATGTGCCATGCGTCGCTCACGAGCTCGCGCAGCCGCGCGACGTCCACCTTGGTCAGCCGGACCATGACGAGCGGGAGACCGTCGTACGCCGGCGTCGTGAAGAAGGTCTCGGGTTCACCCAGCACCAGCGCCTGCTTCTCGGCCTCGTCGCCGACGTAGAGGACCGCGATGTCGGTGCGGATGACGCGCGGGCGGCCAGGTTGGCGTTCCGGATAGGACCAGACGAAGCCCTTGTTGCCGACCCGGAAGTCGAAGCCGTCGCTCTCGATCTCGACCACGTGGGGCAGGGCGAGTGCGAGGGTACGAACGTCGTCGGCGTCAGCCACCGAGACAGGCTAGCCGGCCGGCCAGGTGCCCGAGGTGGCCGCCGCCGCGAACGTGCGGCGCAGGAAGTCCAGCAGCACCGCGTCCGGATCGGGGGCATTTCTGACCTCCGTGTACGGCAGCACGAACTCCCCCAGCTCCTCGTCGTAGCCGGAAAGACCCTCGCGGAAGCCGGGCGGCTCCGGATAGGCGTACGAGTAGAACAGCCCCTCGTCCCGGCCGCCCGGCCAGTATCCGGCGCTGGACACCTCGTCGCAGTACGCCTCCCACATGACCCGGTCCGGGCAGTTGGGCACGCCGCCGGGGTGTTGGGGCGCGGGGCGGCCCGAGAAGCGGGTCACGGCGAGGTCGAACGCACCCCAGAAGAAGTGCACCGGCGAGACCTTGGCGCGGTACTCGGCGCGGAACGTGTTGAGGACCCGGTCCGCCGACACCAGCGAGGTCCAGAACGCGTGCATGGCCGCAGCGTCGTAGGAGGCGTGTTCGTCGTCCCGGTCGAACGGGATCACGTCCGGCAGCTCGACCGGCAGCGGGTTGATCGTGACGTCGATGTCGAGGTCCGCGAGATGCGCCCGGTACTCGGCGTAGAAGTCGGCGACGCTGCGCGGTTCGAGGGTCATCCGGCGGCTCTTGCCGGTCGTCGTGCGGATGTCCAGGGCGTGCGCCACGAAGTCGAAGGCGATCTCGACACCCAGATCGCGGTACGGCATCAGCGACGTCGTCAGGCCGGTGCTGTTGACGTAGAGGGTGACGTTCCACCAGTGGTTGGCCGGCGGCGCGAGCGCGAGCCGCGTCTTGCCCACGATCTGGGTCCAGAGCTGCACCGTGTCACGGGTCGGCTGCCAGGCCGCCACTGGGAGGGCGGGCCATCCGTCGGCTTGTCCCATCCCGCCCATTTTAGTGCCCAGGCGGGCCGGCCGCCGGGGCATCGAACCGCCCCGATGCGGCGCTCGCCGGCCGCCTTGGGCGGCCCTCAGATGCGGTAAAGTTCGGCGGCCTCGGCTGCCGGAGAGCGTTACGAACGGTGAGGTTTCTGCTGCTCACCGTAGTAGTAGGTGTGAGTTTCGTTCGTTGGCCGCGTCGCTGCCGGCCAGGACGGCGGATGGCGACGAGACTCGGGCGTGGCGCCGGGGGCGTTGGTGGGGCGGTCGAAGGGGTGGGGTCTGTGGATTCATTTGTCCACTTGCATGTGCACACCGAGTTCTCGATGCTCGACGGACTGGCCCGGCACAAGCCCCTCGTGGAAGAAGCCGCCCGGTTGGCGATGCCGGCGCTGGCGATCACCGACCACGGCAATATGTATGGCGCCTACTCATTCTGGAGCCAGGCACGCAAGGTCGGGGTCAAGCCCATCGTCGGGATCGAGGCCTATCTCGCCCCCGTTGACCGTTTCCACAAGAAGCCGGTGCGGTGGGGTACCCCTGACCAGCGCGGCGACGACGTTTCCGGCTCCGGCGCCTACAGCCACATGACGATGTGGGCCCAGGACGCCGTGGGCCTGCGCGCCCTGTTCAAGCTCTCGTCGCTGGCCTCTATCGATGGCTACTACTTCAAGCCTCGGATGGACCGCGAGCTGCTCGCGACCCACGCCAAGAACATCATCGCGACCACCGGGTGCCCGTCGGGCGAGGTGCAGACGCGTCTGCGGCTGGGGCAGGCAGAGGAGGCGTACAAGGCGGCCGCCGAGTTCCAGGAGATCTTCGGGAAGGACAACTTCTACCTGGAGCTGATGGACCACGGCCTGTCGATCGAGCGCCGGGTACGGGACGGGCTGCTGGACATCGGCAAGCGGTTGGGCATTCCGCCGTTGGCGACCGGTGACTCGCACTACGTGACGAAGGATCAGGCGAAGGCGCACGACGCCCTGCTGGCCGTACAGTCGGGGTCTCAGCTTGATGATCCGAACCGATTCAAATTCGACGGCGACGGCTACTACATCTGGTCCGCGGAGGAGATGCGCGGACTCTGGGACAACCAGGTAGCCGGCGCGTGCGACAACACCCTCGCGATCGCTGAGCGGATCGGTTCCTACGACGAGGTGTTCGCCGAGTCGAGCCGGATGCCGCTGTTCCCGGTGCCCGAGGGCGAGGACCAGATGACCTGGCTCGTCAAGGAGACCTGGCGGGGCATGGAGCGCCGGTTCCGCGGGGAGCCGCTTCCGCAGGAATACCGCGAGCGGGTCGAGTACGAGCTGCGGATCATCGAGCAGATGGGCTTCCCGGCCTACTTCCTGGTCGTCGCGGACCTCTGCAACTACGCCCGCAGCCAGCGCATCCGGGTCGGTCCCGGCCGCGGTTCGGCGACCGGCTGCATGGTCGCCTACGCGCTGGGGATCACGGAGCTCGACCCGATCGAGCACAAGCTGCTCTTCGAGCGGTTCCTGAACCCCGAGCGCATCAGCATGCCGGACATCGACCTGGACTTCGACGAGCGTCGGCGCGGCGACATGATCCGCTACGTCTCCGACAAGTGGGGCGCGGACCGGGTCGCGCAGATCATCACGTTCGGCACGATCAAGGCGAAGGCGGCTCTCAAGGACGCCGCAAGGATCATGCACGGCCAGCCGGGCTTCTCGATCGCCGACCGGATCTCCAAGGCGATGCCGCCGGCGGTGATGGGCAAGGACATCTCGCTCAGCGGTGTCTACAACCAGCAGGATCCGCGTTACAACGAAGCGGTCGAGATCCGCACGCTGCTGGACAGCGACCCGTCCACGCGGGCGATCTACGACACGGCCCTCGGGCTCGAAGGTGTGATCCGCCAGCCCGGTGTGCACGCCGCCGGCATCATCATCTCGGACGCGCCGCTGCTCGACGTCATCCCGATCTGGGCCCGTCCGCAGGACGGCGCCACGATCACCGGGTTCGACTACCCGACGTGCGAGTCCATGGGTCTGCTCAAGATGGACTTCCTGGGCCTGCGGAACCTGACCGTCCTGGACGACGCGGTCGACAACATCAAGGCCAACCGCGGCCTCGACTTCGACCTGGACAGCCTCCCCCTGGCCGACGACGCCGCGTTCGAGCTGCTGGCCCGGGGCGACACCCTCGGCGTGTTCCAGCTCGACGGTGGACCGATGCGCGCCCTGCTGCGCGCGATGGCCCCCAACAAGTTCGAGGACATCGCGGCCGTTCTGGCCCTGTACCGGCCCGGTCCGATGGCCGCCAACGCGCACATCGACTACGCGGACCGAAAGAACGGCCGCAAGCCGGTCGTCCCGATCCACCCCGAGCTCGAGACACCCCTCGCGGAGATCCTCGACGAGACCTACGGCCTGATCGTCTATCAGGAGCAGGTCATGGCGATCGCGCAGAAGGTCGCCGGTTACAGCCTCGGCGGCGCGGACCTGCTGCGCCGCGCGATGGGCAAGAAGAAGAAGGAGATCCTCGACAAGGAGTTCGTCGGCTTCGAGAAGGGGATGCAGGACCACGGCTTCTCGGCCGGCGCGATCAAGGCCCTGTGGGACATCCTCCTCCCGTTCGCCGGGTACGCGTTCAACAAGTCCCACACCGCCGGCTACGGGATCGTCTCGTTCTGGACCGCGTACCTGAAGGCGAACTTCCCCGCCGAGTACATGGCGGCGCTGCTGACCAGCGTCGGCGACGACAAAGACAAGATGGCCGTTTATCTGGCCGAGTGCCGCCGCATGGGCATCACCGTGATGACCCCTGACGTCAACGCCTCCGACCTGCGGTTCACCGCTGTCGGTGAAGACATCCGATTCGGCCTCGGCGCGGTCCGCAACGTGGGCGCGGGCGTCGTCGACTCGCTGGTGAAGACGCGGCGTGAATCCGGCCCCTACAGCGGCTGGAAGGACTTCATCAACCGGTCCGAGATCAGCGTGTGCAACAAGCGCGTGCTCGAGTCGCTGATCAAGGCCGGCGGCTTCGACTCACTCGGCCACACCCGGCGCGGCCTGCTGGAAGTACACGAGCAATCCGTCGACGCCGCGGTCAGCGACAAGCGCAAGAAGGAGGCAGGGCAGGACAGCCTGTTCGACTTCGGCACCGCGGAGATCGCCGACCTCAGCGAGTCCCTCCTGCCGACACCGGGCGAAACCGAATGGGACCGCAAGACCAAGCTGGGATTCGAGCGAGAGATGCTCGGGTTGTACGTGTCGAGCCACCCGCTGGCCGGCGCAGAACGGATCCTCAAAGCGAACTCTGAGCTGACCATCGCGCAGATCAGCAACGAGGAGCTCACCGACGGCACCCAGGTCGTCCTGGCCGGCATGCTCACGTCGGTCGCCAAGCGCATCACCAAGCAGGGCAAGGTCTGGGCCTCAGCGACCCTGGAGGACCTCGACGGCGGCATCGAGGTGCTGTTCTTCCCGAACACCTACGAGCTCGTCGCCGACCGGCTGGCCGACGAGCTCGTCGTCGCGGTCAAGGGTCGAGTCAACCGACGCGACAACGAAGCGGCCAAGATCAATGCACAGGATCTGGCGATCCTGACCGTCACGGACGCCGATCTCGAGAAGCACCCCCCGATCGTGCTGACCATGATGGCCGACCGCGTACAGCCGGCCATGGTCGCGCGCCTTCAGGAAATCTTCAAGATGCACCCCGGGGACCACGAGATCCGCATCAAACTCATGCGCCCCCACGGCGGCGGCACGCTGCTGCGCATCACCAACTACAGCGTCAACCCCACCACGGCGTTCTGGTCGGAGATGAAGACCGAGCCGGCGGTAACCCGCGAATGACCGACCTCCCCGGCGAACCAGCACGTGTCACGTTCGCCGTCGACGTCCAGAACCTGCGCCCGTGCCATCGCTGCGGCGGAGATCCCTACCTGGCCGTCACCATTCCGCACGCCACCATGAGCGGGAACCGGACGATACCGCTGTGCCCACGCTGCGACGCGGCGGACAGCGTCTCGCACGGCCTGCTCGCCTTCTTCGCGGTCCACAGCGCCGTCGCCGAGTCGAACACGAACGTGTTCCAGGAACTGGCCCGACAATGGGTCGCGGCGAAGCTCCAGCAACCAGGCACCGTCACGGATGACACATTCCAGACGGAGGTCGACGCCTGGCGCGCAGGCGAATTCGACTAGCCTTTCTGCTCGCTCATGTCCCTTGTGGACCATGGCGTGTCGCACCCAACGCCTGCAGGTCCTTGTCTGCCGCGTGAGCAAAGGGATTGCATGCCTGCGTGTGACCAGGTTTGATCGGTTCCCGTGACATTCTTCGATGAGCTTGCCCGCCCGGATCGGTATCCGCGCTCGTCCCGGTACGACCCGGCCTGGCTGCTCGACCTGGACATGGGGCCGAACCCGTTGTGGCTGCTGGAGGACCTGGCCCGGGATCTTGACCTGCGCCCGGGAATGCGGGTCCTGGATCTGGGCTCCGGCAAGGGAGCGACGTCCGTGTTCCTGGCCCGTGAGTACGGCGTCCAGGTCGTGGCGGCCGATTGGTGGATCGCGCCGGATGAGGCAACAGCCGTGTTCGCTGACGCTGGCGTTTCCGGCCAGGTGACCGCCGTGCGGGCCGAGGCGCACAACCTGCCGTTCGGGAAGGACAGCTTCGACGCCATCGTGAGCATCGACGCGTTCGAGTACTTCGGCACCTCTGACTGGTACCTGCCATACCTCGTGGGGTTCCTGCGCCCTGGCGGCCAACTCGGCGTGGCGACGCCGGCAATGACCCAGGAGGTCCGAGAACTCGGGGCGATCCCGGAACGCATCAAGGAACTGTTCGGCTGGGAGCCGATCGCCTGGCACACCGCGCAGTGGTGGCGCTTTCAGTGGGAAGTCACCGAACTCGTGACCGTCACATCGGCACGACTGCAAGAAGATGGCTGGCGGGACTGGCTGCTATGGACACAGGCGCTGGCCGAGCACACAGGCGACTGGGCTGGCGCAGAACACAATCGCCAGGCAGTGATCGACCTACTCGCCGCCGACGCCGGCGAGTTCCTCACCTTCGCGATGGTGACAGCGAGGAAGAACTGACGAGCAAGCCCCACCGACGCAACCTTTGGCGGCCCCATTTCGTATGTGGGTGGACCGAAGCGTGGGAGGGGATGCGTTGCCGGAGCCGGAAAGCTTCGAGGATTTCGTCCACGGCTGCTCGCGACAACTGTTCCGGGTCGCCTGCCTGCTGACGGGCGGTGACACCCACCGCGCCGAGGATCTCGTTGCCGACGCGCTGGCCAGGACCTATCTGGCGCGAGCTGATCACCAGCGACCCACCCGAGCGCGCCGCGTACGCCGACCACGGCGCTGACCTCGCGACCCGCGACAGCGTCATGCGGTCGTTGCGCGGGCTCACCCATCGGGAGCGGGCCGTCGTGGTCCTGCGCTACTTCCTGGACCGCACCGAGAAGGACACCGCCGCCGAGTTGGGCGTGTCCGTCGGCACCGTGAAGAGCACCAACGCGCGCGCCCTGAAGAAGCTGCGGGTCTCGCCCGAGCTGACCGCTCGCACCGGGAGAGTGTGATGCCAGACCTCGACGAACTGCGCCGCGCGCTGCACGACGCGACCGAAGACCTGCACTCGAACGTCACCATGGACCGGATCCGTCGCCGGGTACGCAGTCGGCGGGTGCTGCGGAACACGGCGGTCGCCGCCGGAGTCGCCCTCGTCGTCTCCGCCGTGGCGGTGCCCGCTCTTGACCGAACGCCGCGCGGCGGAGACCCGGCGGCGAACCCACCGGCGACCGCGTCGGCCTGCCCCGGCCCACCTTGGTTGGGTGTACCGCTCGACACCGGCGTCAACATCCAGGAGCCGGGCGGGCGGACGTACGCCGTCGTCATCGGGCTGCTCGGCACCCCCGATCATGCGGGCTTCACCACCGCGTTCCGGGACGGGTCGACCGGCCAGGTCGTTGCCTGGGACCTGATTGGGCTCCCCCGCGATGCCTCGGGCGGCTTCACCGTCGAGGGACAGACGTGGTGGTTCCAGAGCAGCCAGCTCGTGTTGGGTGCGAACCGCGTCCTCGACGTCGGGGTGTACGGCGGGGCCGCTGCGCGGATCACGGTCGCCTCCGAAGGCCGGGCCTCGGAGGCGACACTGGCGAGCGCCGAAGGGTGGACGCTCTTCTGGGTGCAACGCACGGCCAAGCCGCTGCCGACCGACGCCAACACCGGACCTCGCGGTTATCAGGGCCCGGAACGGCTGTCGATCACCGCGTACGACACTGCTGGCCAGCCCCTGCACACGGTCACGGGCGGCCACAATACCGGGAACCTGGTGGCCGGCGCTGTGCCCGACGTGAGCCCGACGCCCTGCTAGCTGTCAGCGTCGAGGCCCCTAACGGGACGCCGACCCCGCAGCAGCGTCGCCTGTTCGCGTTTCAGCGCGGTGAAGCCGGCCCGCACATAGGTCACGAACGGCGCGCCCGGATGGGTGATCAACGCTCTGCGCTGCGGGGCGCCGCCCGGGCTCGCCAGATGGACCTCATAGGACGCCACGTGCGCGCAGAAGTCCTGCAACGGCGGCGGGATGTCGTCTTCGACGATCAGGTCGGCGTGCTCCACGATCAAATCGCGCATCCGAACGTTAGCGGGCATGAGTGCGTGCTGGATCCACCGCTGCCACTCCTGCGACTCCTCGCCCGTCGGCGGGCCGGCCTGCCGCGTGTCGTGGTCCGGCAGTTGTGAGGCTCGCATGGTGCGCCAGAGATGCTCGTTCACCGCCAGGAGCGCCTGCAGCGGTCCGTACAACTCGCGCAGTTGATCGTTCACCCTCTCCAACCGCGCCTGCCGCTGCTGGTTGCGCACGAGCGCGACCTGGTTCGCCACGAACACGATCATCGCGACCACGACGCTGGCGGAGGCGGTGACGACGGCGGGTTCGATGCCAAGCGTCGAGGCGGCGGCCATGGATTCATCCTGTCGTGACGTCCGCACCGGTGACAAGGAGAGCCCGCCCGATCGGTGTATTGACGGCTCGGACGGCCGTCGGCAGGCTCGGAGGCGCCACGTCGCAGGCTGTCGGACGGAGCTCGGTGCGGTTCTTCATCAGCCACAGTGCACGAACCGAGCAGGCCAAGGCCGTCCTGAGACAGCTACGCGTGCGGCTGAGGGCAGCGGGGCACACCGTCTTCGTCGACGCCGACGTCCTCGCCGGTCTGCAGTGGCGCTCGGTGCTCTACCACGAGCTCGCGATCTGTGACGCCGCTGTCGTCCTGCTGGATCAGACGTCGCTGAGCAGGCGGTGGGTGCAGCGCGAGGCCGATGTGCTGCTGTGGCGCCGCGCTTTCGACGAACGGCTGACGATCGTTCCGGTCCTGCTCGACGACACTAAGATCGACACGGTACGAGGGTCCGGCTTCGGCGAGTTCACCGAAGCCCAGTTCCTGCTGGCCGACGGCCTGGGCCCAGCGACCGTGGCGGAGCGGGTCGCGGACCGGTTCGCGGCTTCGGAGCGGCCGGACCCGCCGGATCTGCCTGGAACACGCATGCGGCAGTGGTTCGACGACATCGAGACCGTGCTGACCCGGATCGGTCACCAGAACAAGTTGCGCCTCGCCGCTCTGGAGCTCGGAGTCTCGCCGCAGGACGCCGACCAGGTCCTGCTCGGTGTCGCCGGCGGCTACCGTTTCCTGGCACACCAGTTCCTGGCCCGGTCCGTCGACACCGCGGCCGTCGACGCGATGAGCCGGATCCTCTACTGCGCTGACACAGACACGCTGCGCAAGCTCGCCGGACTCATCGCGCCGACGTGGGTCGACCACTCCGCGGCCCTGCCGCTGAAGCTGGCCGGGCCGACACCGCGGACGGTCGCGGTACTGAACGCGCGCGACTTCCGCACGGCGCTGCATTACGTGCAGCGGGCCACCTGCCTCGACCGCCGGGTCCGCGTCGAGCAGGTCTCCGGCGTCGTCGGCGAGGACAGTGCCGGTGATCTGTTCGCGCAGTGCGAAACCGCGGTGCTGCGACTGGTCGGCGCCGAACCACCGTTCGACACCCTCGCCGACGTGCCCCCGCAGGAGCTGCGCGACGGTCCGCCGGAGCCCGCCTACCTGATCGTCAGCACGGCCAGTCTCCCGACCCGCGCGGTCACCGACGTCATCGACGACATCCGAGCGCGATACCCGTGGCTCGTCGTGGTCGTGCTCGTCGGCACGGAACCCCCTGGCCCGGAGACGCTCGCCCGGTGGGGCCTCGCCGACGCCAAGGTGCTGGCACCCACGCTGGACCCGGGCGAGGAGTTCCGGGCCCACCGCACGGTCCGCAGCCTGTACCGCATGATCGACAGCAGCCTCGAGGAGGGCCCTTACGGTGACTGACGCGGAGACGACGCGCATCCGGGTCCCGGACAACCGGGACGGCCGCACGTACGTCATAGATCCAGACGTCGCCTTCGCGGTCGACGTCGCCCTGGCCACCGGCCGGCCGTTGTTGCTGCGCGGCGAGCCCGGCTCCGGCAAGTCGTCGCTGGCGGCCTACGTGGCGCGCGAGCGTGGCTGGCGGTACTACGAGCACGTGGTCACGTCCCGGACCGCCGCCCGCGATCTGCTGTGGACCTTCGACGCGGTGCGCCGGCTGGCCGACGCGCAGGTCCGCACGCCGGGCGAACGGCTCGACGACACCGCCTATGTCGAGCCCGGCGTCCTCTGGTGGGCCTTCGCACCGCAGGACGCCCGTCGTCGTGGCGCTCGCGCGACCGGGAGCACGGCACCACTCGCTGTCGATCCCAACCCCGCCAACGCCGACCGCTCGCCGACCAAGGCCGTCGTGCTGATAGACGAGATCGACAAAGCCGACCCCGACATGCCCAACGGGATCCTCGTGCCCCTCGGATCCAGCGAGTTCGAGGTGACCGACGTCCGCACGCGGGTGCGCCACGACGCGAACGCCGGCCGTGGCGATGTCGAACACCTCATCGTGATCACCACCAACGAGGAACGCGAACTGCCGCAGGCCTTCCTGCGCCGCTGCGTCGTCACCTGGCTGCCTGAGCCGACGCATGAGCACCTGCTCCGGGTGGCCGAAAGGTACCTGCGCCAGTACGAAGGCACCTTCGGCCGGGCAGACCGCGAACTCGCCGACGCGCTCGCCGTGGAGGTCATCGCGGCACGCGCCCAGGCGCGCCAGGCCGGCATCCGCCCGCCCAGCACCGCCGAATATCTGGACACGCTGCGAGCGCTGCGCCAGCTCGGCGGGCGCATCGGCGACGTCGATTGGCGGCGCCTGCGATCGCTGACGCTCGTCAAAGTTCAACAGCCGGAACGCTGAGATGGCCGGCGAGATCTGGTGGGCGGACGTGATCCGCGCGAGCCGGGCGCTCGGCGTCACGTCCGACTCGGACTTCGCGAGAGTCGCACGGCTCCTCGGGTTCGACCCGCGCGGCGCCTCGGAGCGCCCGACAACGAGGCCGCCTTGGGGAGTCCCGCCGGACGGACCGGCCACGACCGATATGCCCGAACCGGGCGCCCGTCCCGAACCGGCCCCCCCACCCGCCGCGCGGCCAGCCGCCGCGACGGCCGGAGTCCCACTCGTGCCGATCAGCACCGAGCCGATCCTCGCGGACCTGCCGACCGGTCCCGTCCTGGCCAGACCGTCCCCTCGGCCGAGCGCGCCGCGTCCACATCTGTCCCTGCTCGCCCCACGGTCGACCACCGCGATCCTGCAATATCTGCTGTCACGGCTCGTCGCCGACGGCCCGGTCGACGTCGCCGCGGTCATCGAGCAGATCGCCGCAGGTCGGCCGCTGCCGACCCTCCCCCGGCGGCCACAGCGGACGCTGCGCTTCGGCGCGGAAATCCTCGTCGATCTCGGCGAGCACATGCGTCCGTTCCGCCGCGACCAGGCGGACGTCGTGGCGGCGGCCCGTGCCGTCGTCGGCGTCGGCTCGAGCAGCGTCCGATACTTCGCGGACGCGCCGCTGCGGGGTATCGGCCCCGGCCGCCGCGCCGGGTGGACGCCCGGCTACTCGCCGCCTGCCGCCGGGACCGCCGTGCTGTTGCTGACCGACCTCGGAATCGGCGGCGACCGACTGTCGCTCGAGCGGGCCTCGGTGCCGGAGTGGCTGCGGTTCCTGCGGCTCGTCGGGCGCGCGGGGTGCCGGCCGGTCGCACTGGTGCCGTATCCGCCGGAACGCTGGCCGTCCCGCCTGAGAGCGCTGTGCCCCATGCTGACCTGGGACCGCGACGTCACGGTCGGCACCGCCCGAACGGCCGTGCCATGACCACCGACGTACTCACCGAGTTCGCCCCGCCCGACCCCGGCGTCGAGGAGCTGGCGACGCTGCTGAGCGTCGCCGTGACGATCGAGCCGGAGCTCATCCGCGCGGTGCGGCTGACCTTGGCGCCACGCTGGACCGTCGGCGTCGAGGCGGATCTATGGTTCAGTGACTGGGTCGGCACCCGCACCGCGGAGTCGATCCAACTACGTGCCGAGCTGCTTCCCGTCCTGCGGGACCGGCTGACCCACCGCCTCTCCGCCGACCGTGCCGACCCCGCCTGGCGGCTGTGGGACACGATGTCCGCGGTTCGGCCCGACCAGCCGGCCGCGCTGGCGTTCGAGGAAGAGGTCACCTGGACGGCGATGTGCCGGGCCGCCGGCGCAGAGACGGCCGGCAGCGACGAGCTGCTCCAACCGGCGCTGCGCGCCGTCGTCCACGAAGGCCGTTCGGGAGTGGCCGACTGGTTCAGCGCCGCCTGGCCGCGCCTGCCGCTCGCGGTGCGGGAGACCGTGACGGCCTGGCAGCTACTGCAGGCGGCGGCCGACCGGTCCGACGCGCCCGCCCTCGCCGACGAGGTCCGGCTGAGCCTCGCCGACGTCCATACGCTCGGGTCGAGCATCGCCGACGTCACGATCCGGGCGCGCCATGACGGTGCCGACCTGGTGCTGAACTACGCCGGAGCCGCCCCTGCCGTGCTGCTGCCCGTGCCGGACACCAGCCCCAGGATCGTGGAGGCCGTCTGGGAAGCCGACGGCTCCCGCCATACCGAAACCCTGCATGTCGGTGCGGATGCCGCGCTGACGCTGCGGGTGGGCGCCGGCCCTGTGCGGCTGCGCACCGGTCGCGGCCACGTCTTCCGTGTCGGCCCACCGTCGGCCGTTGCCCCTGGGACACCGGACGCGGATCCCAGGCGAACCCGGCGTCCGGGCGCCGACGAGACGGGCCAAATCGTCGGCGGGCTGCCACCACGTTCACCGGACTTCACCGGGCGCCGAGACCACCTGGACCGGATCGAGGCCGCCCTGCGGACGAGCACCCGAACGTCCGTCCTGGTGCAGACGCTGCACGGCATGGGCGGGATGGGCAAGACCCAGATCGCCGTCGAGTACGCCTACCGCCACCTCCACGAGTACGACCTGGTGTGGTGGATACCAGCCGAACAGACGTCCACGGTTCTCTCCGAGTTCGCAAGGCTGGCGCAGCGGCTAGGAATTCCCATATCGGAGGACCTGCAGGAGACCGCACGTAACGTCCTGGATCGACTCACCGTGCCCGACCTGGCCTGGCTGCTCATCTACGACAACGCCGACGATCCGCGCCACCTGGAGCGATACCTGCCATCGGCTGGTGGCCACGTGCTCGTCACGAGCCGCAGCCAGGAGTGGGCGAGCGTCGGCGACACCATCGAGGTCAGCACGTTGAGCAGGCAGGAGAGCATCGAGCTGCTGCGGCGGCGCTCGCGCGGAACGGACGGAGACATCCAGATCACCACGGTCGAGGCCGACGCGCTGGCCGACCAGTTGGGCGACCTGCCGCTGGCCCTCGAGCAGGCCGCGGCCTGGCTCAACGCGACCCTGATGCCCGTTCGGGAGTACATCGACCTGCTCGACACACGTATCGAGCTGCTGAACGAGGGCACGCCGCCGAACTACCCGACCTCCGTCTCCGCCTTCGTCACGCTTGCGATGGAACAGCTACACCGCGACGGATCCGCGACCGCGCAGCTCATGGAGCTGTTCGCATTCCTCGGCAGCGAACCTGTCCCGATCGCTCTGCTCCGGCGCGGTCAGCACGCGGACCTGACCGAACCGCTCCGATCGCTGCTGCGACAGCCGATCCAGGTGAACCGGTCGGCGCGCGACCTCTCCCGCCTCGGTCTGGCAAGGATGACCGCCGGGCAGCGGCTCCAGGTCCACCGGCTGGTTGCGCGGATTCTGCGGGACACAATGCTCCCGGACCGGGCCGCCGAGTCGCAGCGCAACGTGCGTGCGCTCCTGGCCGCCGCGAACCCCGGGGATCCCGACGAACGGGGCGAGTTCGACGCCCAGGCCCAACTCGGGCCGCACATCGAGCCTGCTGGCCTCGTCGACTCCACCGACGTCGAGTCTCTTCAGGTACTCCTCGATCACGCCCGCTACCTGTTCATCACCGGCGATTATGAGAACAGCCGGCTGCTCGCCGAGCGGGCGGCGCAGGCATGGACGGCCCGGGACGACGACCCGCGCCTCGGCCCGAACGGTGAGCTGACACTGCTGGCGCAGGCCCGGCGCGCCGAAGCCCTGCGTGCCCTCGGCGACAGCGCCGCCGCTCACGCGATCACCCGCGACACCTACGATCGGCTGCGCAGCAGCTCAATGCTCGGGCCACACCACGAGTACACGCTCATCGCCGGCATCCAGGTCGGCCACGACCTGCGCATATCCGGCCTTTACCAAGAGGCGCTGGCGTTCGACACGCAGGGCCTTGCCGCGTTCCGCGACGTCTTCGGACCGACCGACGTGTACACGCTGCGCGCCATGGCGAGCTTGGCCAGCGACTACCGACTGATCGGCGACTTCGCCGAAGCCCTGCGCATCGACACGGACATCGCCGACGTCTGGGCCGACCAGGCAACAGACGACTGGCGGGCCTTGACGGCGCAGCTCCAGGTGAGCCGGGACCTGCTTGACCTGGGCAGCTATGACGGCGGCGTGGAGGTTGCCGACCGGATGTTGCCGGCATTGAGCGCAGCTCTCGGTCCGCTCACCATTGATGTGCTGGTGGCGCGGCGCGTCCGGGCCGCGCTGTCACGAAGGACAGGCCGGCTGGAAGCCGCAGCCGACGCCTTGCTCGAGCTGCACGTGGAGATCGTGACGCGCCTGGGCCCGGGGCACGAGCATGCGCTCGCCACGCAGGTCAGCCTGGCCAACGCCCTGCGCGAGCTGGGCGACCTCGACGAGGCCGGGCGGCGGATAGGCGAGGCGGTGGCGCGCTACCAGGCGGACTTCGGAGAACGGCACCCGCTGACGCTGATCGCCGAGGTCGACGCGGCCGTCATCTACCGAGCGGCCAGCGACCACGACCGTGCCCGGTCGCTCGACCAGCGGTCCGCGCTCAGCCTCACCGAGATCCTTGGAGCCGACCATCCGGCAACACTCTGCGCCCAGACCGGCCTGGCCACCGATCTCGCACTGGCCGGGGAGCACGACGCAGCCCGCGCGCTGTCGGCCGAGACCCTGCAGCGCTGGCAGGCTGTGCTCGGCGGTGAACACGAAGCCCGGAACGGGTCCGAACATCCGGACCTTTTGCGGTGCGCGGTCAACCTGGCCCAGGACCTCGACGCGACCGGCTCTCCGGAAGAATCCCGGGCGCTGCTGGAGCAGTCGGTCGCTGGGCTGAGGCGCGCGCTCGGCTCGACGCATCTCGACGTCCGGGCGGCGGAAAACGGCCATCGCCTCGAGTGCGACATCGAACCGCCGTCAACCTGACCGAATCACGAGATTGCCAGAGAGGTAGACGCCGCGGGCAGGGACGGCACCGTTCCACAGGGTGTACGCCACGAACAGCGTCGCGGCCAGCAAGCCCATCGTCGGGTCGGCGAAGTACCAGGCAGTGGCCGCGACCAGCCCGACCGGCAACACCACGCCGAGGTGGAAGCCGCGCAGTGACCCTCCGGGTCGGGCGGCGGTGGGTTCGAACGGGCCGAACGTGGAGGTGAAGGGCGGGATTCGTCGGGCGGTGCTGCCGGGCCAGAGGCGCCCCACGCCGGCGACGTCCACCACGTACATCCGCCGGAAGCCGAGGCACCGGCGCAGTTCGACCGCGAAGTCGAGCCCGGCCGGAAGCGCCTCGACGAGGCGGCGGTCCCAGAGGATCCGCTGATGCCAGCGCTCGCCGTGACCGTCCACTATCTCCAGCCAAAGCGCCGCCCGCCCGACCACGGGCGCGGCGACCACGCCGCGCGCGACGCCCGGTTCAAGACGGCGCCGCCAGGCGCCCGTTGCCCAGCGGCCGAGCCGCCAGGTCCACACCACGCCGAGCGCGATCCCGAGCAGAAACACGAACTGGCTCCACGAATCGCGTTCGATCACCCAGAGGACCTCGAAGCGGCTCTCGTCGACGGGCAGCGCGAACCCCGGATCCCGCGGGTCGTAGCGGAACGGCACCCGGGTGCCTTCCGGGTACGCGTCAGGATCGGCGGGCGTCAACCGGACCGTCGCGGCGCGGCCGTCCGGCGCCGTCACCGTGACCCCGATGCCGCGGTCTCCGGCCGTTGACACCTGGGTCACGATGCCGTCCCCGGTCTGGCTGAGTCGGCCCTCCTGCGCGGCGTTGAAGCGGTTGTACTCCGAGATCGCGACGGTCAGTGCCGCGAGCGGAAGCAGCCAGCCGACCACGACCGCCTTCCAGATGACCCGGTTGGCGCGCGGTGACCCTGTCCGTAAGGCAGCCGGCGTCGCAGCCACGGGCAGAGGCGTGGTCGCTTGCGCGCGGGCGAGGCGCAGCAACACGATTCCCGAGACCACGAACGCCGCGAGCATGACAAGGCCGACGATGAGCGGCGTGGGAAAGCGCTCGGACTCCAGCCAGGCGGTGCTTGCGCCCGGGCCGCTCACCGACGCCCGCTCGGTCAGCTCGCCCGGGTCGGAGCCCAGGTGGATCGGCATGATGTCGATCTCTGCGATTCGGACAGTGCCGTCGTCCGAGACGAAGGTCCCCTCGCAGCTCCACTCGTGCGGGTCGACCTCGTCACACGTGCTGACCCGCACCTGTCCGGCGACTCCCCCGTGGTGTGCCAGATAGCCTTCGAGGCCCCACACGGTCAAGCTGACACCGATGACGAGAGTGACCACTGCGGCAGCGGCAGCCTTCAGAACTCCCGCTTCCACAGATCGATTGTGCCCGGACGCCGCAAGGGAGCACTAGATCCATGACCCGCTATGACGTCAAGCGCGAGCTCAAGGCGTGCTACGCGCCGACGAACACCGACTGGGCTCTGGTCGACGTGCCCGAGCAGCAGTTTCTCGCCGTCGACGGGCAGGGCGACCCCAACACCAGCGTCGACTACGTCCGCGCCGTCGAGTCGCTGTACACCGTCGCGTACACGATCAAGTTCAGGGGTAAGGCCGACGGGCGGGACTTTGTGGTCGGGCCGCTCGAAGGGCTCTGGTGGTCCGAGAACCCGGAAGTGTTCACCACCCGCGCCAAGGACGCCTGGCAGTGGCGCATGCTCGTCAGCCTGCCCGACTGGGTCACCGACGAGATCGTCGACGAGGCCAGGCAGGCCGCGCTGCGGAAGAAGAGCATCGTCGAGGTGCGCCGCGACGTGCTGCACGAGGGCACCAGCGCGCAACTGTTGCACCGCGGTCCCTACGACGACGAAGGGCCCGCGCTCGCCCGGCTGCACGACGAGTACCTGGCCGCCCACCACCTGCGGATGGCCGGGCACCACCACGAGATCTATCTCAGTGACCCGCGCCGGACCGAGCCCGCCAAGCTCAAGACGATCCTGCGTCAGCCGGTGCGTTCGCGCGCGTAGCGGGTGCAGGGCGCGCCCAGTTGGGCCGCGATCGCGAAGGCATCGTGCGCCGCTTCCAGGTCGCCCGTCCGCACCAGGTGGTCGCCGAGCGTTACGTGGGTTTGCGGGTCTTCGGCGTCGAGGTCCACGGCCCGGCGATAGAACGCCGTCGCGGCCGCGGAGTCACCGGCGACCGCCGCGGAGTCACCGGCGACCGCCGCGGCGGCTCCGCGGGTGCCGTAGAGCACCCGGAGGTTCTCGACGGCGATGACCCTGTCGTCGTCCGTAGCCCGGTCGACCGCCGCGACGGCGAGCCGCTCCGCCTCGTCCAGCATCGCGGCGGTCGCGGTGTGGTCGCCTTGGTAGAACGGCATGAAGCTGATGGCCCGCCAGGCCGCGCTGGCCAGCCGGAGGCTAAGCGATCCCGGTGGTGCGTGGACGAGCAGGTCCTGCGCCGCGCCGGCCCAGTGTGCGACCTTCTTCGGATCACGGTCCGAGCGTCCGTGCTGCACGGCGAGGTTGACGGCGGCGCTGACCCGCTCCTCGCGCGGAGCGTCCTCGTCGCTCGCCGTGGCGGCGTAGTCGTCGTACATCTCCGGCGGTACGACGCCGCTGTCGTCACCCTGCAGCTTGGCTTCCGCGATGTGGCGCAGCCTGGTCAGTGCCCGCTGGTGGTGCCGGTCGCGCTCCTCGTCACCGGTGGCGGGAAGCTTGAGCAGCGTGGCCCAGAAGCCGAGCTTGTGCAGGACCCGAGCCACCCGCAGGCGGTCGCCGACAGGCAATGCTTCCCAGTTGTCGGTGAGGCCGCACAGGTGGGCCCACTCGGGAGACCTGTCGTGCGGAGGGAGCGCGCGCGGGTCGTCGATCAGCGGCAGGTGGGGTGCGTCCATCCGGATGCTGTAGCGCAGCGTGCTGTGTGTGACGCTCTGGCACGCCGGAATGGGCTGTCCGCGCAGCAGGTTGCGGCCCATCACGCACAGCACCCGTGCGTGCAAAGGGCCACGGTCGCTGCGCAGGTCGAAGTAGGCGGCAAGCAGTTCTGCCGTACGCGGTGTCTCCATCATGATGCCCCCTTCAGCGCGGGAGTTGCGTTGCCGACGCTCACCGGGCCCAGGAAACGGCTGCACAGCAACGCCGCGACGACCATGCCGCCGAACAGGACCCAGCCGCTGACGTCAGCTCCCAGAGTGGCCAGCAGGTAGCCCGCGCAGAGGGCGCCGAGGGCGACGGCGCCGTCGGTGAAGACCGCCGTGGCGCCCAGCACCCGCGCCAGGGCCGCGTCCGGGACCGTGCGTACGCGGGTCATGCCGACCACGACCGAAACGATCGTGCCGAACACGCCGACCGCTCCCCACGCGGTGCCGAGCAGCACCGGGTGCTTGGTCATCGCGATCACCCCGATGGCCACGGTCCAGGCCCAGACGCACGACAGAAGCAGGGTGCGTGGGTTCGTGTTGCGATAGAGCCGTGGTGCGACGATCGCTCCGGCCAGGCCACCGGCACCGGCTGCGGCGAGGATGACACCGACCATCCACGGTGGATACCCCCGCGCCTCGCCGACGACGATGACCAGCAGGATGACGACCTGGAAGACGAGGTTCGTGAACGCGTTGGTCAGCATGGCCACGCGCAGGAACGGGACGGACCAGGTCCAGCGCAGGCCCTCGGCCATGCGTTCCCAAAAGGGCGCGCTGCCGCTTGCGGCCGGTCGGGCCGCGAAGACGTGCTTGGGCAGCACGGCGAGGGCCACGATCGAGACGAGGTACGACACCGCGTTGAAGGCGAAGGGCGCCCACCGGGCGACTCCGAACAGCGTGGCGCCGAGGACCCGTCCGGCCAGGTTCCCGATGGGGTACTCGGCTTCCAGATAGGACAGTGCGGCGGGCAGGTCGGCGTCGTCGACCGCGTCACGGACGGCGGCCACCTCGGCCGTGCTGAAGAACACGTAGGCGGTGCCTTCGACGAAGGCCGCGCCGACCAGCAGGGGAACCACCCAGGCGAGGTCGCGGCCGGCGGCCAGCACGATGGTCAGGGTCCCCAGGAGCCCGACGACCTGGCACGCGAGCATGAGCTGCCTGCGGTTGACGGCGTCGGCGAGGACACCAGCGGGCACGTGGAACAGCAGGGCCGGCAGGGTCAGGGCCACCGTCACCCACCCGGCGACCGCCGGATCGCCGGTCACGGCCAGCGCCATCAGGGGGTACGCGATCCGGACCCCCGACACTCCGACGAGCGCGACGCTGTCTCCCGCCCACAGGCTCAGGAAGCGCCGGTTGCGCAGCAGGCGTGCCTGGAACACGATTTCAGCCCTCGGCCAGCCACGCGACCAACCGCGGCAGATCGCACCGCCCGTCGAGGGCGTGATACAGGCTCGCCACGACCTCGGCCCGGTCCAGGAGCGGCCACAATGGCGCGTCGCCGCGCAGGCACAGCGCGATGCCGGCCCACGGCTGCGGACACCACGGGTCCTGGGTGAGCTCCTGCTCGTACAGGGACAGCGCGGTGTCGAGGTCGCCCTCGGCGTACGCGGCGTCGGCCGGTGGCGGCTGGCCCGCGCTCGCGCCGAAGAGCCGCAGGTAACCGGGAAGGAGGCGACTGCGGTAGTCGATGGACGGCGTCGCGAGAGCGGACGGCGGCAGCGGGCCGGCCGGCTGACCGGCCTGCCACCGGTCCCGCAGGGCCGCGACGTCGTCGTCCGCGACGCGCATGTTGCGCACACGCCAGAAGACGTGGTGGGCGGCCGCCGACTCGTCGGCGAGCCGGTCGGCGGCGTCCGGTACCGGCTCGTCCCAGCCCAGCGTCGCGGTCGTCATGGCGTCGACGAAGCGGCGCCCGCTCTCGGTGAGCAGCGGCGAGGTGCGCGCCTCGTCCAGCGCACGGCCCACCTGAGTGCGCCACCGTGCGAACTCGACGTGGGCCAGCAGCGTCCCCCTGGCGCTGTCGCGCCGGTTGACCCGCCAGAAGTCGGTGACGCCCAGGTGCGCGTAGATGCCCTGCAGCAGCCCGTTCAACGGACGCGGGTCGTCACGCCACGGCGCGTACAGGTCGTCGCGCGGCACCGGCTCGTGCAGCGGGACCTGGTCGGCCAGGACGCCGAGCTTGGCGTGCTGGAACTCGTGGATGAGGGACAGCGCGAACTGTTGTGGTCCGGCCGCGGCGGACATGTTGACACCGCCGAACGCGTCGAACGAGGTGTTGCTCATGCCGACCGGCTCCGGCTCGGCGGACAACGGGACGACGGCGCGCAGGCCGTGGTCGATCGCGCCGGCGTAGCCGCGGTAGTCGCTGTGCAGGAGGTCCATCGCCACGCTGAACTGCTCCTGCCACACACCGGCCTGCGCGGCCGAGAGCCGCGGCGGACCCCCGGCGAGCCGCGAGGCGAAGTACGGGTCGAAGAAGTCGCGGAACGGGTCGAGGTCGTCGAGAAAGACCGGGTGACCCGTGGTCCTGGTCCGGCCCAGCAGCCGCAGCGGAAGCCATCGGCCGTCAAGCTCGGCACCGGTGTCCGGCACGGTCACCGTCCGGTCGGCGGACGAGATCTCGATCAGCCCGTCCCGATGGTCGAGTTTGGCGACGCAGTGCAGGCCCGGGTCGCCGATGCGGGCCAGGCCCAGCCGGGGCAGCATGACAACGCCGTCACGCACGACCACGGTCAGGGCGCCGGCCCGGCGGCACTCGACGAGCTGGGTGGCCGCGAGCCAGCCGAGATAGGCGAGGTCGGCCCAGAGGGGCGTGGCGTCGGCGGCCGGCCGCGCCAGGCGGCGCAGACAGTGCACCAGCCATACACCGACGTTGGGATAGAGCAGCAGTTCGTCCGCAGGACCGCGCCGCAGCAGGTCGAGAGCCTCGGGCAAGGCCGACGCCGCCTTGTCGGCCGGCGCCTTCGCGTCCAACTCCGTGAGCAGGATTCGCAGCAGGATGGTGCGCTTGGCCAGCTCGCACTGCCTGAGCAGGGCGATGTTCTCGGCCGAGCCAAAGCCTGTGCCCAGGTCGGAGACGACATCAGCACCGAGGTCCGGCATGGCTCCTCCTAGGCAGGATGCGACAGGTCGCAGTTCAGTTGTGCGGTGATGTGCGCGATGAGGTGGAACAGGTCCGGGCAGTAGACGGACGGGTTGAGGAAGCCCGTGGTGTGCGCGTACCGATGTGTGTAGTTCCCGGCGCCACAGATGCGATGGGCCGGACAGTCCAGGCAGGTGTCGCACAGTGCCTTCGCGCCGATCTGCCGCACCACGATCTCGGGCGTGCGCAGCGCGCTGTCCAACGGATTCCGGCCGCTGGTCACGACCTTCGTCGCACCGGCGAACGCGGTTTTCAGGGTGTCGACCTGTTCGATCGAGCCGTCGGTCTCGATGACGGCGACCCGGACCGGCCCGAGCCCGATGGACTCCGAGGACCGGTCTCGTCCCAGCAGCATCCCCATGATGTCCTCGAACAGCCGGACCCGGGTCTCCAACTCCGGTGCGCGGTACCACCGGTCGAAGATCCGGATCAGCCAGTCCGCGTAGACCGGTGGACCGCCGGCCACCCGCCCGGGCGGGGGTTGCGTCCAGTTCCCGTGCGGGAGCAGGAAGTCGACGATCGGCGGGCGGAGTCCGACCAGCGACTCGTACGTTTCGACGGGGTCGTTGGCCAGGTCGATGGTGCACAGGAGCCCGGCGTAGAGGTGTCGGAACGGCTCGCTGGACAGTCGTTCGATGCCGGCGACGACGCTGCGGTAGCTGCCGGCACCGTCGCGGAAACGGCGATGCCGGTCGTGCGCGCCCCCGGCGCCGTCGACGCTGACCGCCACGCGGATGCCGTGTGCGGCGCAGGTGCGGGCGATGTCCTCGTCGAACAGCACCCCGTTCGTCTGCATGCCCATCCGCAGGCTGGCGACGGGACCAATGGTCTCGGTGGCGATCGTCGCGAAGCGGTCGAGTCGACGTGCGCCCACCAGCAACGGCTCGCCGCCGTGGAAGACGAAGCCGACCTCGGGTACGCGGTGGCGCCGCGCATGCTCCGCTATCTGTCGGCACGCGGTGGCGAAGGTCTGTTCCGACATGACCTTGGGTTGACTGCGCCAGCTCTGGTCGGCGGACTCGTACATATAGCAGTAGTCGCAGGCGAGGTTGCACCGGCTGTGCACCTTGACGACGAACTGGTGGAACGGCTCGGGTGACCATCCGTCCTTGGCGAGCTGGTCGACGTCGAGGTGCCCGACCGGCCACGTCGCGGGCCGGGGGGACGCTGCGAGGTCCACTTCAGTCCCTCCGGCCCGGTGGTGTGTCGACCGTCAGAGGTCGGCGTCGACGAAGGACGAGAACCCGCCGGGGCGCGCGGTCGCCTGGGGTGAGTAGCAGCGGTCGAGCGTCGCGCGCAGCGCCGGGCTCGCGCCCGCCATCAGGTCCTCGAGGTTTCCGGCGGTGGCGTCGAAGTCGAGGCCGATAGCGTCGGTGGTCGTGTTCTCCATGTGACCCTCCTTGGTTTACGGTGCCCCGAAAAGGCCCAGGTCCGGATTGGAGAACCATGGGTCGGGACATCGATCGTGGCATTCGCGCGTTGTGAAGGCGCTGTGGCCGCGTTGCCGAGGGGGTTGTGGTCTCAGTCGGTGACGCCGCTGCGCAGCAGGGCGGCCAGCGCGCTCATGTCCTGCGCCCCGTAGCCGCCGTCCACCGCGTCGGCGACCACCGCGGCGTTGGCGGCGAGCTGCGGCATGCGGGCGCCGACGCTGGTGGCCAAGGCGTCGATCAGGCGCAGGTCCTTGGCCACCAGGTCGAGCGCGAACGCCACTCCCGCGGCGTCGGGGTTGACGTAGGCGTCGCGCTTGTACGCCACGAACGGCGCCGCGACGGCGCTGGCCGCCAGGACGTCGTACGCGGCGGTCCGGTCGATGCCGGCCCGTTCGGCCAGCACCAGAGCCTCGGCCACCGCCTGGTTCAGGCCGTGGATGACCGAGTTGACGACGAGCTTCATCGTGGCGCCGGAGCCCTGCGGCCCGAGGTGCAGGACACGGCTCGCGAAGGTGGACAGGACCGGCCGGGCCTGCTCCAACGCCTCAGCGGAGCCGCCGACCAGCGCTGTCAGCGCGCCCTGCGAGACCAACGCCACGCTGCCGGAGACAGGGCTGTCCAACAGCCGACCGTCCCCCACCGCCGCCGCGAGCTCGCGGACCGTGTCCGGGTGGATCGTGCTCGTCTCCAGCACGATCGCGTCAGGTGTCAGCCCGCCCACCAGGTCCGCGTAGACGGCCCGGACGGCGTCGTCGTCGGCCAGCGAGACGACCACGAAAGCCGCGCCGGCGACCGCCTCGGCGGGCGTGGGCGCGACGACCGCGGGCAGGCCGGCGGCGCGTGACGGCGTGCGGTTGTAGACCGTGACCGGGTGGCCGGCGCCGGCCAGGCGGCCGACCATCGCGGCACCCATCCGGCCGGTGCCGATGACCGCGACCGGCGCCGCCGTCACCGCCACCCTCCGTCGACGACCAGGTCCACGCCGTTGACGCCGCCGTTCTCCAGCAGGAAGACGGAGGCGTTGACGACCTCGGTCATCGTGGCCAGCCGCCCGGTCAGGGTGTTGGCGACGACCGCGTCGAGCGACTTGCCTGTCCAGAAGGGACTGTCGCCGACGATGCCGGGGTGGATCGAGTTGACCCGGGTCGGTGCCAGCTCGCACGACAGGGTGCGGACCATGCCGAGCACGCCCGCGTTGATCGCGCTGACGGTGGTCGAGCCCGGGTAGGGCCGCACCCGTGCCATGCCGCCGTAGAGCAGGATCGAGCCGGCACCGGTGAGGCGGGTGCGCACGGCCTGCACGACCGCCGTGTAGCCGACCAGCTTCAGGGTGACCAGCCGCTGGGCGGCCTCGATGTCGTAGTCGTCGACCGTGTTGGAGTCGCGGTCGATCGCGGCGAGCACGACGTGGCTGACCGGGCCGACCGCGTCGAGGTTCGCGGCGACCGCGCGGGGGTCGGTCAGGTCCAGCGCGATGCCCGCCACCGAGGGGCCGAGCTCCGCGGCCACCTTCGCCGAGCGGGTGGCGTCGCGGCCGGTGAGCACGACGTCGCGGCCCCGGGTGGCGTAGTGCGCGGCGATCTCCTTGCCGATGCCGGCGGTGCCGCCGACGATGAGCACCGAGCCGGCCATGTCAGGATCCCTTCAGAGAGTTGAGGTAGTCCCAGTCGCGCACGAACCGGTACGAGTGCCGCCCCGGCGGCTGCGGCGCCTGGGTCTCCAGCCACCGCACCGGGCCGGCGCCGACGTTGCGGAAGCCGTGCACGCAGCCGACGCCGGCGAACGCCGCGTCACCGGCCCGCAGCAGGTACGTCCGCCCGTCGAAGACCGCCTCGGCCTCCCCTTCGAGGAACAGGTAGGTCTCCTCGAACGGGTGGTCGTGCGGCCCGGCGACGCCGGCGGGCTCGTACTGCACCATGAACATAGTGGTCAGGTCGGCGCCGAGGTCACTGTCGACCATCATCTTGACCGTGATGCCGCTGTAGACCAGCAGTGCGGTGCGCATGCTCGCCGACAGCGCCAGCAGTTCCTGGCGCTGCTTGTCGACCTCCATGTTGATCGGCTCGATGTGGCCGAACGAGCGGGTCCGGGGGTCGCGCACGTCGACCGGCACTGCCTCGCTGCGGGGCAACTCGGCAACGTCGAAGACATCATGGCCGTACGCGGCGCGGGGTTGGGTGGCCCGCATCTGCGCGAACCGCGCCGGCGGCCCGTCGTTGCGCCACGCGTGGGCGACACCGACCGGCAGCAAGCCGTAGTCGCCAGGGACGAGCCGGGTCGCGCCGTCGGCGGTCTGCAGGACGGGACTGCCTTCGAGGACATAGAAGCATTCCTCGTACGACTGCACGGCGGTGGCGACGCTGCCGCCCGGCTCCAGCGCGCAGACGCTGAACTCGGTGTGCAGCGCGCCGGGCGAGCCCTCGGCGGCGATGGTCCACCGGGTCAGCCCGGTGCTCCCCCGGGCGTCCGCGGGCGCCGCGAAGACGGCCTCGGAGGCACGCATGACCACATGCCGGTCGCTCATCCTGGGAACCTCCTAGTAGTTGACGACCGAGCGAACGGCCGCCACGACCTTGTCGGTGGTCGGGATGACCTGGTCCTCGAGTGCGTCCGCGAACGGCAGGGGCACGTTGGCCGAGGCGACCCGGCGGACCGGCGCGTCGAGCAGTTCGAAGCCCTCGTCGACGACGACGGAGACGACCGTGGCGCCCCAGCCGGCCTGGTGCGGGTTCTCCTCGACGGTGACCAGGCGTGAGGTCTTGCCGACCGAGGCGAGCACGGTGGTCAGGTCCATCGGGATCAGGCAGCGCAGGTCGATCACCTCGGCGGATATCCCGGAAGCCGCGAGCTCGTCGGCGGCGGCCAGCGCGGTGTGCACCGTGGAGGCCAGCGCGACCAGGGTCACGTCGTCGCCCTCGCGCACCACGGACGCCCGGCCTAGCTCGACGACGTGGTCGGCGGGCGGCAGCGGGCCCTTGCTCGCGAACAGTCCCTTGTGCTCGAAGAAGACCACGGGGTCGTCGCTGCGGATCGCCGAGGCCATCAGGCCGATCACGTCGGCGGGCGAGGACGGCGCGACGATCTTGAGGCCGGGGATGGTCAGCGCCCAGTTCTCGACGGCCTGGGAGTGCTGCGCGCCGAAGCCGAGCCCGCCGCCGTTGGCGGTGCGGATCACCAGCGGCACGGTGACCTGGCCGCCGGTCATGTAGCGCACCTTGGGAATCTCGTTGGCCAGGTAGTCCCAGCAGCAGGCCAGGAAGTCCGAGAACATGATCTCGGCGACCGGGCGGATGCCGGTCATCGCCGCGCCCATGGCGGCGCCGACGATCGCCTGCTCGGAGATCGGGGTGTCCCAGATCCGGGTCGGCCCGAACTCCTCGAACAGCCCGGCGGTCGTCTTGAACACGCCGCCGGCCGCCCCGATGTCCTCACCGAGGCAGACCACGCTGGCGTCGCGCCGCATCTCCCGGGCGATGCCCTCGGCGACCGCGGCCCGATACGTGATCACGTCGGTCGGCACAGTCACACCCGCCATTGCGCGCCTCCATCGGCCCATACGTCGGTGAACGCCTCGGCGACGTCGGCGTCCGGTGCCGCCTTCGCGGCCGCGATCGCCGCGGCCACCGTCGACGTGGCGCGGTCGTCGACGACGGTGATCGAGTCGGGTGCGACCCCGAGCGCCTCGAGCCGGGCCCGGGCGACGTCGATGGGGTCGTGTTTCATCCAGCGCTCGACCTCCTCGGCCGGGCGGTACGTGGCCGGGTCGGTGCGGCTGTGCCCGTAGTGCCGGTAGGTCTCCGCCTCGATCACGGTCGGGCCGTCTCCGGCCCGGGCCCGGTCGACCGCGGTGGCGACGGCCTCGCGCACGAGCACGACGTCGTTGCCGTCGACGACCTGGGCCGGCATCCGGTACGCTGGCGCGCGGTCGGCGGCCGGGTGGTCGGCCGCGGTCACCGCCCCGATCGGCGTGTACTCCATGTAGAGGTTGTTCTCGCAGACGAAGATGACCGGCAGCTTCCACACCGCGGCCAGGTTGAGCGCCTCGTGGAACGCGCCGATGTTGGTCGCGCCGTCGCCGAAGAACGCGAGCGCCACCTGCTCGGTGCCGCGCAGCCGGGCCGACCAGGCGGCGCCGACGGCCATCGGGAGATGCGCACCGACGATGGCGTACGAGCCGAGCATGTTGCCCGCCGCGTAGGTCAGGTGCATCGAGCCGCCCTTGGCCTTGCACAGCCCGGTCGCCTTCTGCATCAGCTCGGCCAGGCACGCCTCCGGTGTCGCGCCGCGGGCCAGGGCGTGGTGGTGGCCGCGGTAGGTGGCGAAGACGTAGTCGTCGGGCCGCAGCGCCGCGCTGGCACCGACGGCCACGGCCTCGTGGCCCGACGCCAGGTGCGTGGTGCCCTTGACCAGGCCGGCGAGGAACAGGTCGTACGCGGCCTTCTCCGTGCGCCGGATGACCGCCATCCGCTCGTACAGGTCTAGCAGCTCGGTTGTCTCACTCACCGCGGCCTGCCTTGGTGTTGAGGTGCGACTGGGCCTCCCGCTGCGTGTTCAGCGGCCCGCCGACCGTCCAGTAACGGCGGCCGGCCACGAGCAGCTCCTCGGCCGGGAACTTGGTGATGACCTCGCATCCGTCGGCGGTCACGACGACCTCCTCCTCGATCCGGGCGGCGCCCCAGCCGTCCTTGGCCGGCCAGTACGTCTCCAGCGCGAACACCATCCCCTCCTCGAGCACCTCGGGGTGATCGAGCGAGACGAGCCGGCTGAAGATGGGCTTCTCCCAGATGGACAGGCCGACGCCGTGCCCGTACTGCAGGGCGAAGGCGGCCTCCTCGTTGGGGAAGCCGAACTCCTCGGCCCGCGGCCACAGCGACACGATGTCGGCGGTCGTCGCACCGGGCCGCACGGCGGCGATCGCGCGGTCCATGTACTCCCGGCACCGCACGTACGCGTCGCGCATGCCGGCCGAGGCGCTGCCGACCGCGAAGCACCGGTAGTAACAGGTGCGGTAGCCGACGTGGCTGTGCAGGATGTCGAAGAACGCCGGGTCGCCGGGACGGATCAGCCGGTCGCTGTAGACGTGCGGGTGCGGCGCGCAGCGTTCACCGGAGATGGCGTTGACGCCCTCGACGAACTCGCTGCCCAGGTCGTAGAGCTTCTTGCTGACCAGCCCGACGCACTCATTCTCGCGGACGCCGGGGCGCAGGAACTCGTAGAGCTCCTCGTAGGCGGCGTCCACCATGGACGCGGCCTGCGTGAGCAGGGAGATCTCGTCGACGGTCTTGACCCGGCGGGCCTCGAGGAAGAGCTGCTGCCCGTCGACGACCTCGATGCCGGCGCGCTGGAGTGCCAGCAGCACCGGCATCTCGGCGATGTCGATGCCGACCGGCGCGTCGGACAGGCCGTGCTCGGCGAGCTCGACGGCGATCTTGCGGGCCAGCTCCTCGGCGATGCCGGCGTCGGGGTGGAAGGCGCCGCGCAGCACGGAGATTCCGGCCCGCGCGCGCTTCTCCCCGTCCAGCCAGGGGTTGTAGAGCTGGTGGTGGCGGGCCGCGGAGCCGAAGTCCCAGATGATCGGCTCGGCGCCCCGGACCAGCAGCGCGAACCGGATGAACTTGTCGATCGCCCACGTGCCGATGTGGGTGGCCGTCATGTAGCGGATGTTCGCGAAGTCGAACGCGAGGACCGCTCCGAGGCTGGACCGTTCGAGCTCGGCGTTGAGCCGGGCGAGCCGTTCGCGGCGCAGTCGGTCGAGGTCGATGCGCTGTTCCCAGTCGACGGCATTCGTGCCGTACGTGCCGATCGCCACCGCAGCACCCCTCTGCTATATTCCGGGCGTGTTAAGTAACGCTTGACGACGCTAGCGACGTGTCAGCTCAGCCGTCAAGCATCACACCACAGTGCTCGGCACGCGCGATAGTGTGGAGCGGAAAAGATCAAGGTTCGTCGAAGGGTGGGCAACAGGCGTGAGTGGACAGACGGGGATGCCTCCGATCGGCGAGCGACTGCGGCAGGCCCGGCTGGACCGCGGCATGACCGTGCGCGGCCTGGCCCGGGTCGTGGACACGTCGGCCAGCCTGATCTCGCAGATCGAGACCGGCAAGAGCAACCCCTCGGTCAGCACGCTGTACGCCATCACCGCCGCCCTGGGCATCTCGGTGGAGGACATCTTCAACGAGCCGGGCACCGTGCGCCCCGCCGCCGTGCTGGACCCGGTCGCGCCCGCGCCGGCCGCGTTCGGTGCCGCCATCGCCGCGGCCACCCTGCCCAGCGTCGACCAGACGGCCAGTTCCGCGACCACCCAGGGGCTGCGGATGCTCGCCCAGCGACGCCGGGTCGGCCCGGTCGTGAAGGCCGGCGAGCGCGAGGTGCTGCACCTGGACTCCGGGGTGACCTGGGAGCTGCTCGGCCAGCTTCCCGACACGCACGTCGACTTCCTGCGCATCACCTACGCACCCGGCGGCAGCTCGTCCGGCGCCGGCGTCCTGATGCGCCACTCGGGCACCGAGTGGGGGCACGTCCTGGCCGGTCAGCTCACCCTGACCCTGGGCTTCGACACGCACGTGCTCGACCCCGGCGACTCGGTCTCGTTCGACTGCACCACACCGCACTCGTACGCCAATCACGGCGTCGAGCCCGCCGTCGGCATCTGGTTCGTGGCCGAGCGCTTCAGCTAACCCCCGCCTGTTTCACCTTCATGAACAGGTGTGCACAGTGGTATTGCACACTGTCCACCTGAGCCGTACGCTCCTGCCTCAGTAGTGGTTCATATCGCCTCCGGGCGCATAAACCGCGAAGGGCGGTGTAGCCCCGCAATGAACAACTCTGAACCCCCTTCCTTGTCCCGGCGCGGCGTGCTCGGCGCCGGCGCCGCCGTGGCTGCCGGAAGCGCGCTCGGCCTGCCCAGCCCGGCCAGCGCGGCCTCATCCGGCTCCGCTCCGGTGTCCGTCGTCGAACGCACCACACCCCGCGGCGACCTGGTCCTCCACAACGGAAAGATCCGCACCTTCGACGACCACGGCCGCACGGTCTCCGGCGTCGCCGTCTCCGAAGGGCGCATCGTCGGCGTCGGCTCCAGCCTCGGCCAGCTCAAGAAGCTGGTGCCGGGCCGGCCCACCGTCGTCGACCTGCGCGGCCGCACGGTCGTGCCGGGCATGATCGAGCCGCACGTGCACTTCGTCAGCCTCGCCATCCGCCCCGGCTACCACGTCGTCATCGAGAACGCCGGCGACATCGCCGGGATCCAGCGGATGCTGGCCGCCCGCCGGCCCGACGTGCCCCCCGGGCAGTTCATCACCGCCATGGGCGGCTTCCACCCGAACCTGTTCGCCGAGCGTCGCCTGCCCAACCTGGCCGAGCTCGACGCCGCGGTGCCCGACCGCCCGATCCTGCTGTTCCAGGGCTTCACCGGCCCGGCCGTGACCAACTCGCTCGGCAAGGCCTACTTCGAGGCGGCCGCGGTGCCGTCGGTGGTCGGCGCGGACGGTGCGATCACCGGTGTCGCCAACGCCGAGGCCGCGCTCTACAACGTCCGGCTGACCCAGACGTTCGAGGACCGCAAGCGCAGCACGCTCGACGCGATGGCCTACTCGGCCAGCGTCGGCATCACCGCGGTGCTCGACGAGGTCGGCTTCCCGATCGTCGGCCCACCGCAACCCAACCACGCACTGTCCAACTTCGACCATTACCGCATGTACGACTCCTGGCGGGCCCTGCACGCCGAGGGAAAGACGTTCATCCGGCTGCAGACCAACTTCCTGCACAACCAGAACGACATCAACCTGCCCGAGCTGACCCAGCGGCTGGCGAATCAATACCAGCTCTTCGGCGACGACCTGCTGATGACCGGCGGGATCGGCGAGTGGGGCGCACCGGGCGACGGCAACGGTCCGGTGTGGACAAGGGCGCAGCAGCTCATCGCGGCGGCCGGCTGGCGCAACAACAACCGGGCGCTGAGCCTGGCCGCGCTCGAAGCGCAGATCGCGGGCTACGAGGCGGCCAACGCGCAGCACGACATCACCGGGCTGCGCTGGCGCATCGACCACGTCCCGGTCGTGACGACGGCGCTGCTCGACCGGCTCCAGGCGCTCGGCGGCGCGGTCAACGGCGGCACCTTCGCGTTCATGTCCGGCAGCGGCACCACTGCCGGCGCGCCGTTCCGCACGATCCTCGACCATGGCATCAAGGCCGGCATCCACCTCGACGGCGTCCACATCGCCCCGCTGAACCCGTGGTTCGGCATCTACTACGCGGTCACCGGACGCAACGCGCTGGGCGCGGTCATCAACGTCGGCCAGCAGATCACCCGGGACGAGGCGGTCCGGCTCTGGACCCGTGAGAACGCCTGGTTCCTGAACATGGAAGACAAGCTCGGCACGATCGAGACCGGCAAGCTCGGCGACCTGGTCGTGCTCGACCGCGACTACCGCACCGTCAGCGACGAAGACCTCAAGCGCATCAGGCCCATCCTCACCGCGGTGGGCGGCCGGATCGTGCACGACTCGGGCGAGCTCAAGCACCACCACTGACCCCCGACTCTCAGACATCCTTTCTGGAAGGCGGTTTCGTTCGATGAGCGAGACACACCAGCGGGGCCAGACCCGGCGCGACCTGTTGCGCTCCGGCGCGCTCGCCGCCGCCGCCGCGCCCTTCGTCGGCGCCGGCGCGGCCGACGCGCACGGGAAGGGAACGTCCCCCGCGGGCGACCTGATCCTGACCAACGGCGAGATCCACACCATGGACCGACGCGACTCGGTCGTCGAGGTCGTCGCCATCCGCGACGGCGAGGTCGTTTACACCGGCGACCGGGAAAGCGTCGCCCGCAAGGAGTTCACCGACAAGCCGCGCACAATCGACCTGCGGGGCAAGACGGCGATCCCCGGCGTCATCGACTGCCACAACCACATCGTGTTGATGGGCAACCGGCCCGGCCACCACACGCCGCTGGAGAACGCGTACTCGATCGCCGACGTCCAGGCGACGATCCGCGCCCGCGCCCGGACGGCTCCGGCCGGCACGTTCATCACCACCATCGGCGGCTTCCACTTCAACCAGTTCAAGGAGGTACGCCTCCCCACCCTGGCCGAGCTCGACGCCGCGGCGCCGCACCACCCCGTTTACATCTCGGTCGGTTTCGTCGGCCCTGGCGTGACCAACAGTCTCGGGAAGGCGTTCTTCGAGAATGTGCCCGGTCCGGACGGCCCGGTCACGGTCGGCGCGGACGGCTCGATCGCGGCGCTGACCCAGACCGGGCGGGCCACGCTCGCCCTGCGCCGGCAGCTCACCTTCGAGGACCGCAAGCGCGGCACCCGCGACGCGATGAAGTACGCGGTCGGCCTCGGCGTCACCACCCACCTCGACCAGGGTGCGTTCCAGGCGGTCGACGCGCCGTCGGACGGGTCGGCGCACGAGGACAACTTCCGGATGCACCTGCCGTTCCTGTCGGTCTACGGCGACGGCGACGGCATCGTCCGGCTGCGGATCAACTTCCTCTACATGGACGCCGACCCGGCCAGCGTCGCCCTCGGCGACCGGCTGCGAAACGCGTTCCCGTTCTTCGGCAACGACCTGGTCCGCACCGGCGGCATCGGCGAGTTCGTCGCGCCGGTGCCCAGCGACCCGATCACCAGCGGTTCGGCCGGCAACCAGCGCTGGCTCGACGCCGCCCGCAAGGTCGCCCAGGCCGGCTGGCGGGCCGAGGTGCACTCGCTGTCGGCCACCGACTTCAAGGCCGAGATCGACGGCTTCGCGCTGGTCAACCAGGAGTTCCCGATCACCGACCTGCGGTGGGTGGTCGGCCACGTGCCCTCGATCACCGAGGACTACGTCGACAAGCTCAAGGCGCTCGGCGGCGGCATCAACGTCACCGGGTTCCGCTACTTCACGGGCACGCCGACCGCGGCGGGCCCGCCGTACCGCATGCTGCTCGACAACGGCATCCCGCTCGGGATGAGCTCGGACGGCATGCAGATCGCGCCGATGAACCCCTGGGTGCACGCCTACTACGCCACCACCGGCATCAACGCCCTCGGTGTGGCGATCAACGGCAGCCAGCTCATGACCCGGCGCGAGGTGGTCGAGCACTACACCAGCGCCAACGGGTGGTTCCTGGGCGGCGTCGACGAGGACCGGCTCGGCGTGCTCGCGCCGGGTCGCCTGGGCGACGTCGCGGTGCTCAACCGCGACTACTTCGACCGGCGGGCCGTTGGCGACGCCGATCTCAAGAAGATCAATTCCGTGCTGACCGTGCTCGGCGGCGTCGTCGTACACGACACCGGCGTCGTGCGATAAGGAGGCTAACCGTGCTGAGGCGCGTGCTCGGTGTGCTCGCGGCGACCGTTATGGTCGCCGCGGGCGCGGCATGCAGTAGCAAACAGGAGTCCAGCGGCGGCGGCACCGACCAGAGCCCCATCGTGGTCGGTTCGACGCTGTCGCTGACCGGTGCCTTCGCGGCCACCGGACTCATCCACAAGGTCGCCGGCGAGCAGTACGTCGAACGGCTCAACGCCGCCGGTGGCCTGCTCGGCCGCAAGGTCGAGTGGACCGTGCTCGACGACCAGTCCGACACCGCCAAGGTCGGGCCGCTCTACGAGCAGCTCATCGCGCAGAACAAGGTCGACCTGATCATGGGTCCGTACGCCACGCCGAACATCCTCGCCGCGATGGCGGTGGCCGAGCGGCACGGCTACGTCCTGCCGCAGCACACGGCGGTGCTGGCGCCCCAGCTCTCGTACCCCTGCCAGTTCCCCGCCTGGTCGATCGGCCCGACGCCGAACCAGTTCATCCCCAACCTGCTCTTCGACGCGGTGGCGACGCTGCCCACGCCGCCCAAGAAGATCGCGGTGCTGACCAGCCAGAGCGGGTCGGCGGCGTTCGTCACCGACGGCCTCGGCGACGACAAGACCGGCGTGCTCTCCATCGCCAAGGAGCGCGGCCTCGACGTGGTCGTCGACCGGCATTACCCGCCGACCACCTCGGACTGGGCGGGCATGGCCGCCGAGGTCCGCGACGCGAAGCCGGACCTGGTGATCAGCAACAGCCTCGGCGTCGACACCGTCAACGCGCTCAACGCGATGAAGCAGCTCGGCTACACGCCGCCGAAGGTGTTCAGCCTCTTCCCCGCGCCCGGGCCGCTGCTGGGTCTCGGTGCGGCCAGCGAGGGCGCCCTGTCGGTGTCCATCTTCGAGCCGAACAAGCCGCTGGTCGACAAGGTCGGGGGCGACGCGCAGGCGATCGTCGACGAGTTCAAGACCAAGGCCACCACGGCGAAGGTCGCGTTCCCGGTCTTCGAGACGCAGGCCGCCGCGAGCTGGAACGCGTGGGACATCCTCGCCTCCGGCGTCAAGGCCGCCGGCTCCGTCGACAACAAAGCCATCTGCGACGGCCTGCACAGCAAGGGCGCCGACACCACGTTCAGCGGGCACCTGAGCTTCGACCCGAAGGTCAACAACTTCTGGCCGACGACACTGGGCATCAAGCAGATCCAGAATGGTGAATGGGTCATGGTCTGGCCCCAGGACCGGGCCGCGGCACCCATCAAGTAACAACCGTCGCGTTGCCCGTGCCCTTTCCGGTACGGGCAACGCCTCATACCCAAGGAGCGTGCTCATGACCGCCGTCCAGGCGGCGCTCAGCGGGGCCTTGATCGGCGGGCTCTACGCCTTGATGGCGGCCGGCCTGTCGGTCACGTGGGGCACCCTGCGAGTCATCAACCTGGCGCATTTCGGGCTGATCCTGGTCGGCGCCTACCTCTCGTACCAACTGACGTCCGCGTGGGGCATCGACCCGATGCTCACCCTGCTGGTCTCGGCGCCGGTGCTGTTCGTGGTCGGCGCCGCCCTCCAGTGGGCCTACGACCGGTTCAACATCGTCGAGTTCAACTCGCTGCTGGTCAGCTTCGGCCTCCTGATGATCATCATCGAGGTGTCGACCCAGGTGTGGACGGCCGACTTCCGGCACATCGACGCCGGCGCCAACCCGTACGGGACCAGCGCCCTGCACCTCGGCCCCATCGCGTTGCCGGTGTCGCGGCTGGTCGCCCTCGGCTTCGCGCTGCTGCTGATCGGCGGCGGCCACCTGGTGCTGGAGCGCACCTTCGCCGGCCGCGGGCTGCGCGCCTTCGCGCAGGACCGCACGGTCGCCGCGTCGTTCGGCATCGACCACCGCCGGCTCGGCCTGGTCGTGGGCGGGCTCGCCGGGGTCAGCGCCGCCGTCGCGGGCATGGTGTTCGCACTCGGCAACACCATCGCGCCGGCCCACGCGTACGAGTGGTTCGGCACGGTCTTCGCCGTGGTCATCCTCGGCGGCATCGGCAACCTGCTGGGCTCGCTGTTCGCCGGCCTGGGCGTCGGCGCGTTCTCGGCGCTCGTGGCGGTGCTCTGGGACCCGAGCTACGAGCCGTTCGTGCTGTTCCTGGCCATCATCCTCGCGCTGGTCCTCCGGCCGCAGGGGCTGTTCACCCGCAGAGGTCTAGCATGAGCGTCCGAAAAGGACTGAGCGCCCTGGTCGGCGTGAGCCTGCTGCTCGCCGTCCTCGCCCATTTCAACACCTCGCTCGGCGTCGCGCCGTACCTGCTGGTGCTCGCGACCTCCGTGCTGTTCTGGGTGATCCAGGCGACGAGCTGGAACCTCCTGTCCGGCTACGCCGGCTACTTCAGCTTCGGGCAGGCGGCGTACGTCGGTGTCGGCGCGTACGCGGTGGCGGTGCTGACCGGCCGGCACGGGGTCAGCTACCCCGTGTCGATCGTCGTCGGCGGACTGCTCGGCGCGCTGCTCGCGCTCATCACCGGAGCGATCGCGTTCCGGCTCGGTTCGCTGCGCGGCGAGATCTTCGCGCTGCTGACGCTGGCCGTGCCGTTCATCCTGGCCGCGTTCGTGCGGATCAACCGCGACATCGACGGCGGCCTGGGCACGACGCTGCCGCTGCCGGCGTTCCCGGACTGGATCGGCGACTTCCAGCACCTGATCTTCCTGCTCATGCTCGCGGTAGCGACCCTGGCCGTCGGGACGGCGCTCGCGGTGCAGGGCTCCCGGCTCGGCCGCGGCCTGAGCGCGATCCACGACAACGAGGACGCCGCCGAGGTGCTCGGCGTGCCGACGTTCCGCTACAAGATGATCGCCATCGTGCTCAGCGGCGCGCTCGGCGGCCTCGGCGGCGCGCTGCTCGCCGTGCGCAACGGCGCCGTGCAGCCAGAGCTCGTGTTCACCCTGACCGTGCCGCTGTTCGTCATCGTGATGGCGGTGCTCGGCGGCCGCCGGCACTGGGCGGGCCCGGTGGTCGGCGCGGCGTTCGTCACCGTGCTGCAGGACGAGCTCGCGGCGCTGAAGCTCGACCAGTGGGGCAACATCATCCTCGGCGGCGTGCTGGTGGTCTTCGTGGTCGCCGCACCGGACGGGCTTTTCGGCCGCCTCCGGGCCCGGCCCTGGCTGACGGTCGGCGTTTTCGTGCCAGTTTTGGCCGGACTGGTCCTCAGTGGGCAGTACACCGAGCTCGACGCGCTGCTTTATGCCATGGTCGCCGCTATCGTCGTAGCGGTGGTCTACGACCGGCTGCGGCCGGTCGCAGCGCCGCACCGCACCACACCGGCCGGTGCTGAGCCGGCCGGCCGGACCGCGCCGTCGCCGTTGTCGGCTCCCCAGCCGGATTCCGGTCGCGACCTGGTCGCGGTCGCCGGTGTAATCCGTGACTTCGGCGGCGTGCGCGCCCTCGACGACGTCTCCTTGTCGGTGGGGCAGGGTGAGATCGTGGGTCTGGTCGGGCCCAACGGATCCGGCAAGACCACGCTGGTCAACCTGCTCTCCGGTGCGTTGCCACCGAGTGCGGGCACGATCGCGATCGACGGACGGGCCACGGTCGGCCTCGCCCCGCACAAGGTGGCGCACACCGGCGTCGCGCGCACGTACCAGATCCCCAAGCCCTTCGCCTCGATGACGGTGCTGGACAACGTCGCCATGGCCGTCATGTTCGGCCGCACCGGCGCCTCCCTCCCCCAGGCCCGGCTGGCGGCGGCGGACCACCTCGCCACCGTCCGACTAGGACATCTGGGCGACCAGTTGCCAGCGGCCCTGAACCTGCACCAGCGCCAGCTCCTGGAGATGGCCCGGGCGATCGCCGCGGAACCGGTCGTGCTGCTGCTCGACGAGGCACTCGCCGGCCTGAACCCGGCCGAGATCGACGACGCGGTGGCGGTGATCCGGCGCATCCACGAAGGCGGCATCTCCATCATCATCGTGGAGCACCTGCTGCGCGTGCTCAACCAGCTCGCCACCCGGATCGTCGTCCTCGACCGGGGTGTCCTCATCGCCGACGGCGAGCCGGCCGCCGTGCTCAACGACCCGGCGGTCGTCCGCGCCTACCTGGGGAGACAGCGTGCTTGAGGTCCGTGGACTGGACGCCCGCTACGGCGACGCGCAGGCGCTCTGGGACGTCGCCCTGGACGTCGGCGCGGCGGAGACCGTCTGCATCGTCGGCCCGAACGGCGCCGGCAAGACCACGCTGGTGCAGACCATCGCCGGCCTGCACCGCGCCGCCGCCGGCACCATCACCGTCGAGGGCGTCGACGTCGCCGCGCTGCCCGGCCACCGGGTCTGCGACCACGGCGTCGCGACGGTCCCCGAGGGCCGGCGGGTGTTCGGCCACATGAGCGTGCGCGACA
The DNA here is from genome assembly GCF_900107455.1 of Asanoa ishikariensis. Lineage (GTDB taxonomy): Bacteria > Actinomycetota > Actinomycetes > Mycobacteriales > Micromonosporaceae > Asanoa > Asanoa ishikariensis. The sequence continues at coordinate 1,380,087 of NZ_FNQB01000003.1, forward strand.
ACCTGCTGCTGGGCGCGTACCGCCGCCCGGCCCGCGCCGTGCACCGCGAGACGGAGGCGCGGGTCTACGAGCTGTTCCCCCGGCTCAAGGAACGTGCCACCCAGCAGGCCGGCAGCCTGTCCGGGGGCGAGCAGCAGATGCTGGCCCTCGGACGCGCGCTGATGGCGCTGCCCCGGCTGCTGCTGTTGGACGAGCCGTCGCTGGGCCTGGCCCCGGTGATCGTCGACGAGGTCTTCGACGCGATCGCGGCCGTCAACGCGACGGGCGTCAGCGTGCTGCTGGTGGAACAGGACGTGGAGCGGGCATTGTCGGCGGCCAGCCGGGGCTATCTGCTGATCGAGGGCCGGATCGTCGCTTCGGGTACGACGACAGAACTACGGGAGAGCGCGGACGTACGCGAGCGGGTGCTGGGCATGTGAAAACCTGCTGCGATGGTGGCGGCCCGACTGGTTGACTGCGGGTCGTGGACGCCTACCTGATCTGCGGGACACCCCGGACTGGCAGCACGCTGCTGTGCGGGCTGCTGCGAGACACCGGCGTCGCCGGTCGACCGGAGTCCTACTTCCGGGTGCCGGGCGAGGAACTCTGGGCGGACCGCTGGCACCTGCCCCGCGAAGGTTTCGACTACCGCGACTATGTGCGGGCGGCGATCGCGGAAGGAAGCACCCCCAACGGCGTCTTCGCCGCCCGGGTGATGTGGGGAACGCTGGACGAGCTGGTCGCCAAGCTCGGCGGCGGGTCGTCCGACCTTGACCTCTTGACCGGAGCCTTCGGCCGCCTCCGCTTCGTCCATTGCTGGCGTGAGGACACGGTCGCGCAGGCCGTGTCCTGGGCGCGCGCCGAACAGACCCAGTTCTGGCAGCACGACGACGTCGCGTTGCCAGGTCGCGAGCCCAGCTTCGACTTCGCGCAGATCCACGACCTCGTCCAGACCATCGAGAAACACAACAAGGCCTGGCGACACTGGTTCACGACGTACGACGTGCGACCGCACTCCGTGCGCTATGAGGACCTCACCACCGACATCGACGGTGTCACCAGCGGCATCCTCGACTTCCTGGGGCTGGATCTCCCGGCCGGGCACGCTTTCGTCCCCCGTCACCGCCGACAGGCCGACCAGATCAACCACGACTGGTACCGCCGCTACCACGCCCTCGCCGGTCACTGATTGCTTGTGGCTTCGCCCATTCCGGTCGATTAATCTTGGCGCGATGTCGACGCTGACGATCGAATGCGCGGAACCGGATTCCGCATCCCTGTACGAGTGGCTGCGCAACGAGGACGCCCTCCGCGGAGCGGTGGTGCGGCAGGCGGAGCCGGCACGGCCCGAGACGTTGGGCGCGCTGTCGACGATCCTGGTCGACGTGCTGGCGCCGGGTGCGGTCGCGGCCCTGGCCGGCTCGCTCTCCGTATGGTTCACGCAGCGCCGCTCGGACGTCAAGATCACTATTAGGTCGCGGCGTGGCACGATCTCGCTAGACGCGAAACGCGTGCCGGATGCAGAGCGGCTGCTGCGGTCCGTGGTCGAGGCCGTCGAACCCGACGAGCCCTGATGGTCCGGCTGCCGGATCCTGACCGCTCCACCGCGGTGCTCATCGGCGCAGGCCGTTACGTTTCCGACGAGCTGGCTGACGTCGCGTCGATCACCAACAACCTCACCGAGCTTCAGCGTCTGCTGACGCACCCCGAGCGGGGTAGCTTCCGCCCTGAACGCTGCATGGTGGTGGCCGATCCGCAGGACTCCCGGGAACTGTACCGGCTGCTGCACCGCGCGGCCGCGGATGCTACGGACACCCTGCTCGTCTACTACGCCGGTCACGGGCGGACCGGGCCACGGTTGAACGAGCTGTACCTGTGCACCGGCGAGACCGAGCCCGACCTGCTGTCGATCACCGCGCTGGCGTACGAGCATCTTCGCGGAATCCTGCTCGACTCGCCGGCGGCGAACAAGGTGGTGATCCTCGACTGCTGCTTCAGCGGGCGGGCAATCGCCGACCTGGCGGCACCCGGCGTGGCGGTGGTCAGCCAAGCGGCGGTGTACGGCGGTTACGTGCTGGCAGCCACGCCCGCCAACGCGGTGGCGCTCGCACCGGCGAACGAGCCGTACACGGCCTTCACCGCCGAGCTGATCGACGTGCTGGCCTCCGGCGTCGGCGCCTCGCCGTACGTCACCCTCGCCGACCTGTACCACCAGACCCGGCATCGGTTGACGAGCAAGGGACGCCCGTTGCCGCACCAGCGCGGCAGCAACTCGGTGGGCCAGCTCGCGCTGGCCCACAACCCCGCCGTAACTGCGGTGGTCGACGCACCGTCGCTCATCGCCGCCACTCCGCCCACCCGCCCGGCGTACCTCCTCGAGGCCGACATCGCGTACGTGATGATCACCGAGGACCAGATCCGGGCCCAGGTCGCCGAGCTCGCCGCCTTGATCAACGCCGACTACGACCGCTCGGACTGGGGTCTGCACATCGTCGGGATGCTCAAGGGCGGCGCGCGGTTGGCGGCCGACCTGGCGCGCGAGCTCACGATCGACGTGCACATCGACTACATGCAGATCGAGGCGCTGGGGCAGGCCGACGACGCGAGCGCCCGGATTCGGATCCTCAAGGACCTCGATCGGGACATCGCGGGCACCCACGTCCTGGTCGTCGACAACCTGGTGGACACCGGCTTCTCGATGTCGTGGCTGCTCAAATACCTGGAGTCCCGGGGCGCAGCCTCGGTCGAGGTCTGCGTGCTGCTGCGCAAGCCCGAGCGCGCAAGGGTTGCGGTGCCGATCAAGTACGTCGGTTTCGACATCCCCGACGAGCGGATCGTCGGGTACGCGCTGGACTACGCGGACCGCTACTGGAACCTGCCCTACATCGGCGTCCTCAAGCCTGCGGTGTGGAGCAGAGACCCGAACGCGGCCCCGAACACCGCGCACGGGACGCCGACGACGGGACCGTAGACGAGCTGCCAGAACACGGCGTCGTCCAGGATGACGCCGACCGGGCCGGCGAGGTGGTCGAAGCCCACGCCGCCGCCGTTCGTGTAGATCCGCAGGGACTCGCTGACTGATACCGCATATGCCAGCGGCAGGTAGGTGATCGCGGTCCAGAGGCCGGCCCGCAGGCCTGACCGGAACGATCCGTCGGCCGCTGCGGCAAGGGCCGCGGGCAGGAAGAAGAGCGCGGCCGGTCCAAGGAAGATGGACATCGCGATCACGGCCGTGACCGGGTCCTGCACCTTCTGGCCGATGACCGGGTCGGTGGCGACACGGGCGGCGAACAGCGTCGCGACGACGTATCCCAGCGCGGTGACGGCGCCGAGGTGCGGTGCGAGCCGGTCTGACCGTGCACCGGCCACCGCGGCCCACAGACAGGCGGCCAGCAGGGCGGCAAGGAGCACGGCGCGGGCCGGCGGCAGGTGCGCGGCCACGGACGGCTCGCGGACCAGGAGGACCACGGTCGCGGTGATCGCCGCGACCACGCCTGCGACGACCAGGGCGGCCGGAACCGGCACGGGGAACCGCACCTGGCGGGCGCGGGCCACCGTCAGCACCGCCCAGGCACAGATCAACGCGACGAGAGTCGCGGCGAACACGCGCAGGCTGGGCGCCGCAGCGCGCGCCGCGGTGATCGGTGCCGCCACCGCCAGCGCGGCGGCGAGCACCAGCGCCGGCGCGCCGCCGAGCGGTGGCAGGCGCAGCGCCGCACCGGCACAGCTCAGTGCGAACCGCCACCGGGCCGGACGGCCCCGCACCTCGGCCAGCTCGGCCGTCATCGCCGCACCCCAGTCGCGGCGGTGGTCCGGCAGCGTCGCCACCACGACCGCCAGCATCCGTCCTGGTGGGTCCAGCGCGGGCAGCCGAACGCCGGATCGCCAGAAGTGCAGCAACAGCAGGGCCGCCGCCACGTAGACCGCTGTCGGGACGGCGAGCAGCACGGCGAACTCTCTGTTGACTTTCGCGGCGGTCTCGCCGGCCGGGTCGTACGCCGGCGGGTCGAAGGTGATGATGGCGAGGTAGGCCACTGTCCACCCGACCACCACGACCGCGGCGGTGACGACCTGCAACCTGCGTCGGGTCCAGGCCATGCACTAACTCTATATAGTCAGAGTTAAGCCGTCAACGTACTCAATGGACGACGTAGCCGGCTAGTCGTCAAACTCGAACCCAGCGGCTTCGGCCTCTGCGACGAGCGTGCGCATCCGGTCGGCGTCTGTTGCCACTGCTGCCATCCGGTTCGCCAGGTCCTCGAGCGCGGCGCGGTCCGTTCCGAGGGCGACGAACGTATCGCCTTCCGGGTCGTACTCGAACCGCCCGTCTAGGTCGGGGGCGAGTCGCCGCGCCACGCCTTCCCAAAAGTATCCGTTCGGCTCGTGGCCAAGCTCTTCGATCACGCTGTCGACCGGCGTGGTTCCGGCGGCCAAAATCAGCGCGTAGCCCCCCGAGGGCTGCTCGATCAGTTCCAGCGGATGCATTCGCGCATGCTGTCACGCGGATCGAGCCGAGGGGAACCACGAGCGGGAGACGATTTGCCCCGTTACCAGCGGTTTCGGATTTCGTTGGCCCCAGCATGGGAGCTATTCGGCGCGTGTCGTCGACGGTGTTGCTGGTGCTCACGCTCATGAGCTTCGGTTCCGCGGCGGCCGGCGGCCCACCCGGCCCCAAGCCCACGCCCACCGACGTGCCCGCACCGATCGTGGGCATCAACTCGGTGAGTCCGCTGAGCGGGCCGACGCAGGGCGGCTTCACGATCACGGTCACCGGCGTCGGGTTCGCACCGGGCCAGACCTCCGTGCGGCTCTGCGAGATCGACATCCCGCCGGCCCAGGTCCAGGTCAACGGCGCCGGAAACGTGCTCACCTTCACCGCTCCCCCGTGCGCGGCCGGGCAGACGCAACTCGTCGTCTCCACACCCACGGGATCGGCCTCGACGGTGTACGACTACGAGTCCGAGGACACCCTGCCGGTCACCGGCGGCCGGGGTTGGATCGCCGGAGCGGCTTTGAGCGTCGCGGGCCTGCTCGTGCTCCTCCTGACCCGCCGCAGGTCACCGCGCCGCGCCTAGCCCGGTCGCCGCAGCGTCAGCGACTGGAACCGGTGGCCCCCGTCGAGCTCGACGGGGTGGAAGTCGACGACGTCAAAGTCGGCGGCGAACTCGACCAACTGCTCGTCGGTGCGCCACGAGAAGAACCGCGGCGGCACGTAGTCGTCGCCCTCGATCGGGCCTTCAGCGCTCTCGTTGCCGCCGTACACGCCGATGAACATCAGCCCGCCCGGCCGCAGGACGGCCCGGGCCGACGCGAGGACCGCGGGCAGGTCCCGGTTGGGCACGTGCAGCAGACAGTTCAGCGCGAACACCGCGTCGAACGAGCCGGCCGGAAAGTCCAACCGCAGGAAGTCCATGGCGTACGCCTCGATGCCCTTGGCCCGGCAGTGCTCGACCATCGCCGGCGAGAGGTCGGCCGCCACGACGGCCAAGCCTTCGTCCTGGAAGTAGGCGCTGTCCTGCCCGGTGCCGGCGCCGATCTCCAGCAGCCGCGCGCCCGGCGCCAGCCGATCCCGGAACGCCTGCCGCTCCGCCAGCTTCCACAGCTCCTTGTCCAGCCCGTCACGCCAGGCCGCACGCGCGTCGTACGCCGCACGCAGCGGGCCGAGCACCTCGTCGTACCGAACAGTCATGCCGATCATTATCGACGACAGGGTGTCGGATCGGGGCGGTCGCGTTCGTAGCAGGGGTGAGGCCGCCCGCGACGGGCGGCGCCGAGGCTAAGGAACCACGATCGTGAAGCTGACGACCATGACCCAGGTGACCATCGACGGCGTGATGCAGGGAAACGGCGGCGCGTCGGACGAGGACCGCCGCAACGGCTTCGAGCGCGGCGGATGGGCGCTGGGTAGGGGCGACCACGAGACCCACGCGTTCATCAACCAGACCTACGAGCGGGCCGACGCGTTCCTGTTCGGCCGTCGGACCTACGAGCTGTTCGCCAGTTCGTGGGGAACTTTGACGGAACAGGACGTCCCTGGGTGGGAGCCCGTCATGCGGGCGCTGAACACCCGACCGAAGTACGTCGCCTCGACCACCCTGACCGATCCGGCGTGGTCGGGCACCACCGTCCTGCCCGACGACCTCGCCACCGCCGTCGCGGACCTGAAGGCCAAGCCGGGCGGTGAACTGCAGGTGCACGGCAGCGGCACGCTGATCCGCGCTCTTCTGGAGCACGACCTGGTCGACGAGTTGACCCTGATCGTCGTTCCGGTGGTTCTCGGCCAGGGCGCGCGGTTGTTCCCGGACTCCGGCCCGGATCTCGCGCTGGACCTGGTCGAGTCGCGCGTCGACTCGAAGGGCGTGACGATCCAGGTCTTCCGGCCGGCCGGGCGCCCGCAGTACGCACCTGCCCGGTGACACACGGGCCGGGCCAGTCCGGCCCGGCCCGCACGCGTGCTTGGACCGAGACAATGCGACATACGCTGAGGACCTCGAACGCGCGAGGAGACGTCGATGCGTGGTCTGGTCGCTCGGCTGTGGAGCCCGACCGGGCTCGTCCTGGTCCTGCTGTGCTTCCTGATGCCGTTTCTCGCGGTGCGGTGCGAGCTGCGCGAACCGGATGGCCCTGAAGTCGGCGCCATCGTCTACACGTTCTCCGGCGCCGACCTCGTGTCCGGCGCCCGGGGTGACCTGACCTGGCGGTCCGTCGATGAGCTCGACCCGGCGGCGACGCACACGCTCGAGCAGGACGACTACGTTGGCCGAGAGATGGCGCCGCCGACGATTGCGATCGACCGCCAGCCCCTTGCGATCCTCACGCTGGTGCTCGTGACGGTCGCCCTCGCCGGCGCCCTGGTCCGCCGGGCGAACTGGCGATCGCTGGTGGTGGGCGGTGGCGCCGCGTACGCCGCGGTGGCCCTGGTCGCGACCGGGCTCCAGGCCCATCGCGAGGTGATGGCGCGGGTGGCTGAACTACGCGCCGATTACGGCGTCGAACTCTCGAGGCTTACCGACAGCGACGGCGGCCCAGGCCTCGTCGTGCGCGTTGAATGGGGATTCCTGGTCGCGCTCGGCCTGCTGCTCCTGGTCGCGGTCGGCAACCTTGCCTACGGGCGGCGACGGGAGGCGGGCGACGGCGAGGACGCCGCCGACGGCGCTGCTGACAAGGTCCCGACCAGCCCTACCTGAGGCCGGCGGGTTCCCTTGGCGCCGGTGCGGCTCTACGGTGGCGGGGATGGACGTCACGGAGCGCATCGGCTGTTGGCTCGTCCCGGCGGGCGCGTTCTTCCGCGTCTGGGCGCCGCACGCCGCGCAGGTGCGGGTGGTCGTGCAGACCGGAGAGCGGTGGGACAGCGACGAGGCGGGCACTGTCTCCGCGCTGACGCGTACCGGCGGATATTGGAGTGTGACGGTCCCCGGAGTTCGGCCCGGCGACCTCTATAGGTTCCGCGTCACGACGGCCGACGGCGAGGTCCTGGACCGGCTGGACCCGGCGGCCCGCGACGTGCTCAGCTCCGAGCTCACGAGAGACGACCCGGACAGCCACAACGCCTCGATCGTCTCGACCGGGCACGACTTCCAGTGGGCGCCGTTCGAGACGCCCCGGTTCGAGGACTTCGTCATCTACCAGTTGCACGTCGGCACGTTCGCCGGACGCGGAGACGACCGCCCCACCGGGTGGGCCACCTTCGCGGACGCGTCGCGCAAGTTCGGCTACCTGCGCGACCTAGGGTTCACCGCCGTACAGCCGCTACCGGTCCAGGAATACGCGATGGACCGCTCGTGGGGCTACAACCCGGCCAGCTTCTTCGCGCCCGAGTCGTCCTACGGCTCCCCCGCCGACCTGCGGCGCTTCGTCGACACGGCACACCGGTCCGGGCTCGCGGTGATCTTCGACGTCGTCTACAACCACTTCGGACACAGCGACAACGTCCTGTGGGAGTACGACGGCTACCGCGACCACGGCGGCATCTACGTCGAGGGCGGCCAACAGACGCCGTGGGGTCCCGGGCCGGCGTGGTGGAAGGAGGAGGTGCAGGACTTCTTCTACCAGAACGCCCGCATGTACCTGGAGGAGTACCGGGCGGACGGACTGCGGTTCGACGCGACGACCCAGATCAACGGCCAGCACCTGCGCCACGTCGTCGGCCGCCTGCGCGCCGAGTTCCCCGACAGGTACCTGATCGCCGAGCACCTGCCGGACGATCCGTGGATCGTCGACGAAGGACACTTCGCCGCGACCTGGTGCGCCGACGCCCACCACGAGGCACAGCGGGCCCTGGCCGGTCAGGACCCGCTGCGGAGAATCAAGGACATTCTGGGCTGGGACGGGTACGACCATCCGTGGAACCTGGTCAAGTACCTGCTCGGCTCCCACGACGACATCGGCGACCAGCAGGAGGGCGACGCCGAGGACGGCCTCACCAACTGGGACCGCCAGCACCGCTACCTGGTCGACCAGCTCGGCGGCCGCGGCGACTGGACGGCCCGCGCGAAGTGCCGGCTGGCGTGGGCGTTGAACGTGACCATGCCCGGCACCCCGATGCTGTTCATGGGTTCGGAATGCCTACAGGCCGCGCCGCAGGTGGCCTGGGGCTACTGGCACGACGGGGTTGACGGTCGCGGCGACCACCGCTTCGACTGGACCGTCGCCGGTGACGAGCTCGGCATCCAGATGCGCCGCCTCGTGGGCGCGGCCAACCGGGTCCGGCTCTCTGACGCCGCTTTGCGCGCGGACTCGCTGGACATCACCCACGAGGACCATGACAACCAGGTGCTCGGCTTCGTACGCCAGGCCGGTGACGACGTCGTCCTGGTGGTCGTCAACCTCAGCGACCGGACCTTCGGCGACCACGGGTACGGGGTCGGCACCGGGGGTCGTGACGGTCGCTGGACCCAGGTGCTGTGCACCCAGGACGCGGACTTCGGCGGCTGGGACGGCGCCGGCAACGCCTTCCACGAACCGTGGACGCAGCCGGACGGCCGGGTGTACGTCAACGTTCCTCAGTGGAGCGTCGTGGTGCTGCGCCGTATCAACTGACGGCCTGCCGCACGAGTGCGCCGATCCGCGCCTCCACCTCCGGGGTCACCTCGGTCAGGGCGAACCCGGCCGCCCACATCGCGCCCTCGTCGAGGTGCGCGTGGTCGCTGAAGCCGAGCGTCGCGTAGCGCGCCTTGAACTTGTCCGCCGGCTGGAAGTGGCAGACCAGCTTGCCGTTCAACGTGTACGCGGGCATCCCGTACCAGAGCTTCGGCGCGATCGCCGGGACCGTGGCGGTGATGACGGCGTGGACGCGTTCGGCCATCACCCGGTCCGAGTCGCCCATCTCGGCGATCTTCGCGAGCACGTCCCGCGCCGCCTCCGCCGCCTTCTCCGCGGCCGATCCCGCGCGGGCCGCCTTCTTGAGATCGCTGGCGTGGTCCTTCATCGCGGCTAGCTCGTCGGCCGTGAATCCCTGGTGTGTGGTGGTCATCGTCTCCCCTTGACTGACGGCATCATCGGCACGGTGCGTGCCGATGAGCGGAATGCTGCACGACCTCGCCAGCCTTGTCAACGGCACGCCGCGTGCCGATAAGATGGCCGTCATGCCTCCCGCACCGCGACGCCGAGGCGCCGCCCGCACCGAAGAGCTGCTTCAGGCCACCCTCGACCTCGCGGCGGAGGTCGGCTACGCGGGCCTGAGCATCGAGGCGATCGGCCGCCGGGCCGGCGTCGGGAAACACACCATCTACCGGCGCTGGCCATCCATGGCGGCGCTGCTGCTCGACGCGCTCAGCAGTGTGTGGACCAGCGACCTGGACTACAACGACACCGGAGACGTCCGCGCGGATCTGCGCGAACAGTTCCTGCTCTCGAGCCACGTCCTGTCCAGCCCGCCGATCGGCCCGGCCTACCGCGCCCTCATCGCCGAGGCCCAGGGCGATCCGTCGCTGCGGGCGGCCATCCACGAACGGTTCCTGGCCACCGTCGAGCAGAGCACCCTCAACCGGATCACCCAGGCCCAGCGCGCCGGCGAGCTGACCCCCGACGTGAATCTGGAGTTCGCCGCCGAGGTGCTGTGCGGCACGCTCTACTACCGCCATCTGCTCACGACCCGCCCGGTCGGCGAGAGCGCGGTCGACGGCCTCCTGGACATGTTCATGGCCGCGTACGGACAGCCACAATTCCCCGCGGGGAATGGCCGGTAGCTGCTCGCCCGCGCTACACAGGGCCCGTGGACTTCCCTCGGGCGCTACGCGAACGCCGCACCGGTCGTCGGCTCAGCCAGCTCGATCTGGCGCTGCGGGCGGGCACGACCCAGCGCCATCTCAGCTTCATCGAGTCCGGCCGGTCCGTCGCCGGCCGGAACATGGTCGTACGCCTGGCCGAGTCGCTCGAGCTGCCGTTGCGCGAGCGCAACGAGCTTCTGCTCGCAGCCGGATACGCGCCCGCCTATCCGGAGAACGCACTCGACGATCCGGTGCTGGCCCCGGTACGCACGGCGATCGACCACATCCTGCGCGGACATCTGCCGTATCCGGCCCTGGTGGTGGACCGCGACGGCAACCTGATCGCCGCGAACGACGCGTTCAGCGTGATCACCGAGGGCGCCGCCGCCGAGCTGCTCGGGCCGGGCAGGAACATGTACCGGCTCGCGCTGCACCCCGAGGGCGTCGCACCCCGCATCCGAAACCTGGCCGAGTGGGCCCGCCACATCCTGGCCCGGCTCGGCCACCAGGAAGACCTGCGTGCGGAGCTCGCGGCGTACGTACCCGCACTGGAGCCGGCGGACGGGCACCTAGGCTTCGCGGTGCCGCTGCACCTCGGGTCCGCAGTTGGCGAGCTGCACCTGATGACGACCGTGACGACGTTCGCCACCGCAGTGGACGTGACGCTGGCCGAGCTGAAGCTCGAGGCGTTCCTGCCGGTGGACTCGGCGACGGCCGAGGCGCTGCACGCGGCGAACGGTCAGGCTCCGGGGAACATGTAGTCGGCGATGATCCGGCCGTCGTCGTCGAGCACGAGGACCTCGTCGCCGCCGCCGGCCACCTCGCCCGTGTCGACGGCGACCGTGTCCCAGCCGAACTTCACCACGCCACGAAGGCGTACGGCGTCGGCGCGCGACCGGAAGGTGAAGCCCGCCTTCTCGACGAACCGCTCGTAGCTGCGCGCCACCCGCGTCTCGATGGCGTCGTAGCCGCGGGCCTCGAGGACCAAGTGGTCGAAGCCGAGCGATGCGGCGAGCTCACGGACCTCGGCCGGCGGGTGGAGGACGTGGACGCCGCCCTCGGCCCAGAGCCGCTCGATGGCGGCGCGACGTTCGGCGGCGTCCGGCTCGGTCCACTGTGCGATGTAGCGGTCGGCCAGATCCTGTGGGCTGATGTCGATCATCCCCAAATCCTCCGTACGACGCCGCCGGCCGGCAATTCCCTGCGGGGAATGGACCGCGTGGCGCGGCAGCGCTGGCTGCCGCGCCACAGGGCGGTCGTTTCAGTCGGGTCACCCGGTTCGGCAGGTGACCGTCGGCCACGTCCAGTTGCCGTTGGCCATGACCGTGATCCCGAAGTTGTTGCCGTTGCCGTTCGGTCTGGCGGTGACCGTGCCGCTCGTGCCGCTGACCGAGGCGTTCCAGCTGTTCTGCAGGCTCTGGCCGCCGTTGAGGCCGAGGCTCACGACCCAGCTGCTGGTGCCACTGACGGCGACGTTCAGGTTGAACCGGTCGCCCCACTGCTGCCCGGCCGACAGGGTCGCGGTGCAGTTGCCTCCGCCGCCGGGCGGCGGGGTGGTCGGGTTGCCGCCGCCACCGCTGCCTTCCCGGACGGTGATGTCGGAGCTTCCGCTGCTCTGGTAGCCCTCGGTCGCCATGATCTGGTAGCTGTGGTTGCTGCCGAGGTTCAGGCCGGAGCGGGCCCAGGCGTCGAAGTGGTTGGCCGTGGTGATGGTGCCGCCGGTGCGCTTCTGCTGGCGAACGCTCCAGAACTGGTAGAACGTGGCGGTGCCGTCGATCGACGGCTGGTTGACCCGCTGGCTGCGGTAGATGTCGTAGGTGCCGCCGTCGGTGGTGACCGAGCCCATCCGCTGGGCGCCGCTGCTCGGGTTGTAGGTGCCGAAGTTCTCGACGACGTAGTACTCGATGAGCGGGTTGCGCGTCCATCCGTACAGGGCGAGGTAGCTGTTGCCGTTCGGGCTGTAGCTGCCCGAGTAGGTGATCGTCCGCCGGTTGCCGGTGGCCCAGCCCTTGCCACCGACCCAGTTGTTGGTGCCGCTGCCCCAACTGCTGGAATACCGGCCGTCGGCGCGCAGCGTCATGCTGGCGTTGCCACTGTCTTTCCAGAACGAGAAGTAGTACCCGTTGTGCGTGCCGGTGGTGTTCGAGCTGACGGTGCGGTCGGCCTCGGCGTAGGCGCTGGGTGCCATCACCCCGACGCCGACGCCGACGGCGAGCGCCGCGGCGCACGTTGCGCCGAGCAGCATCCGCAGGCCGCGTCTCCTCGGTTTGGTGGACGTGTCGTTCATGTCTTGGCTTCCTCCTCGTGACGCTGGCGGGAGACCAGCAGCGGGTACGACCAGGCGGGCCGTCGTCGGCCGGGCGACGACCGGAGGGCGATCGACGGTCATTGAACTCCGTCGATGGCGACGCTAAGATTTCCGGGACCCAACTGTCAACAAGTTTCGGAAACGTTCCGGAAACCTGGCGCGAGCGGTGGAGCCCGGAGGTACACCTGGCCAGCAGGCCCATCACGCTGATCTGGAGCCTGCTGACCGCATCGGCAGCTCGGCAGAGATCCGGCCGGGCGTCGGCAGAAGTTCCGGAGTCCTTCCGGACCACGATCAGGCTGACCCGGTCAGACCCAGATGCCGATCGCGAAGAAGGCCGCGACGAGGGCGGTGCCGGCGGTGTCCCAGTTGCTCGGCCGGTGGGTGGCGGCGAGGTACCCCTGCGGCTTCAGCCGTTCGTAGTAGAAGAACGCCGACCGGACCCGGCTCTTGTTGAGCCCGTAGTTGCCCAGGACGAAGAGGCCGACGGTGATGAGCACGTTGAGCAACGGTGCGACTGCGGCCTTGGTGCTCGCGCCGCCGGTGGCGTACACGATGACGACGGCGACCAACAGCGGGATGAATCCATAGAGGACAATCACCCACGCGCTGGCCCGCACGAGCAGCGGCGCCATGGACGTCACCAGATAGCCCGCCAGATCACGCAGCGGTCGGCTCCGGCTCATCGCCGTACCGTAGCGATTCCTCTCCCGTCCCATCGACCACCCCAACCACCAAACTCCGAACTGGTCGTTTGTGCGCGGCCGAAATGGAAATCCGGCGCGCATGACAGATTCCGCCCAGTTCCCGGCGCCGGCCGAGGGGATTCTGGCCACACTGTTCATCACCGTGCGCAGCGTGGCGCGGTCCCGCGACTTCTACTCGCGCGTGCTGGGCGGCACGGTCGTCGTCGAAGAGAACCCCTGCATCGTCAAGCTGTCGAACACCTGGCTGCTCATGAATCCCGGCGGCCCACCGACACCCGACAAGCCGGGCATCACCGTGGTCGACTACGAGCCCGGCGACACGACATCGATCTTCCTGAACCTGCGGGTCGCCGACATCCACGCCTGTTACGAGCAGTGGAAGGCGAAGGGCGCGCAGTTCGTGACACCGCCGATCGACCGGGTCGCCGAGATCCGCTGCTACCTGCGTGACCCGGACGGCTACCTCATCGAGGTCGGCCAGTCCACCGGACTGCTGCACGGCGAGCACGCCGCGAAGCGCCCGGAGGACCTCCCCGGCTGAGCATCACCGCCGCTGGCCTGCTGCCACGGGCGGGAAGAACTATTGTTGACTTGTGGCAAATGTGTCACCAGGCGAAGTTGAGCGGCGCGACAACGAGTTTGTCCGGATCCTTCGAGAGCGCCGGCTCGAAAGCGTGTTCCAGCCGATCGTGCACCTGGCCAGCCGCACGACGATCGGCTTCGAGGCGCTGGTCCGCGGGCCTGCCGGCTCGCCGTTCACCGATGCCCACACATTGCTGCGCTACGCGTACCGCAGCGGTCTTGTGGTCGAGTTCGACTGGGTGGCCCGCGCGGCGGCGTGCCGGGCAGCGATGGCCGCGCAGCTCGCGCAGGACCAGCTCCTGTTCCTCAATATCGAGCCGCTGGCGTTCGGCACCGACTGCCCGCCCGATCTGTGGACCGACATCGAGACGGCGTTCGCGCGTTTCCAGGTGGTGCTCGAGGTGACGGAGCGGTCGCTGGACCGCGACCCCCGATCGCTGCTGGAGGGAATCGACCACCAGCGACCCGACGTGGCCGGGATCGCCATCGACGACCTCGGTGGAAACGGCGCGACGCTGTCGATGCTTCCGGTCCTGGCGGCCGACGTGATCAAGCTCGACCAGTCGGTCATCCAGTCCGGACCGACGCCCGCGGTCATGCAGATCATGGACATCGCGTACGAGGAAGCGGAGCGCACGGGCGCGACGATCCTCGCCGAAGGGGTGGAGACGCCGGCGCACGCCGCGTTCGCCCAGTCCGCCGGCGCCACCCTCGCGCAGGGCCTCTATCTGGGACCGCCCGCACCGCTGCCGACGGCTTTCCGGGCGGCGGAGGTGCCGCTGAGCGTCAACTCGGAGCCGATCGCCCGCCTCGCCACGCCGTTCGACGCGCTCGAGGGCCGGGAGACGAGCCGCGCGGACCTGACGTACCTCACCGCGCTCAGCAACCACCTCACCGACCGGGCGGCGGAACTGGTCGCCCCGGCGCTGTCGCTGGTGTTGCTGCCCGACCCGCACCTGCTGACCCGAGCCGACCGCATCCGGCTGGCCCTGCTGGCCCAGCGCGGCGTCGTCACCGGCGTGCTCGGACCGGGACTGCCGGACCCGCCCGCGACAGGGGTACGCGGAGCCCGCCGCCACGACCCCGCGCTCGACGGCCACTGGGCCACGCTGACCCTGAGCCCCGGCACGGCGTCGGCGCTGCTGGCGCGGACCGTGCCGGGCAGCGTCGGCGAGTTCGAGTTCGGAGTGACCCACGACCGCCGCCGGGTGGTCGCCGCGGCCCGATCGTTGCTGCGCCGGCTCGGCGCGGGATCAGCGATGGTGGACGGGTAGGTCGATCAGGGCCACTGCCACGCCGCCGCCAACGCGGCCGGGTCGTCGTCCGGGCGGACCAAGAGCACGCCGTCTTCAAGGTCGTCGTCACTGGCGAGGACGCGCCCAGTCCGAGCCTGATATCACCACATTCGACCCTCCCTAAATGGTACGAACAGGGCAGAGCTTTCTACCTAGGGGGTGGGCATGCTCGATTCGTACCTCGCGGCTGCCGGTGACTGGTATCGCGACGTCGTGCAGTTCGCCGACGGCACTCCGAAGCCGGTTCAGGAGTTCATGGCGCACTTCACGGAGCTCGGAATCGTGGTGCTGGCGGTGGTGTGGGCGCTGGTTTTCTGGCGGGCGCGCCGGGCACCGGACCGCACGATGGCCGCCGCCCTGATCGGCGCGATCGGGGTCGTCGTCTCGTACGGGATCAGCGAGTCCACGAAGACCTTCCTGGACGCCGAACGCCCCTGTCGCACCTTCCCCGACCTGCGGATCATCGCGCACAGGTGCCCACCGACAGGCGACTGGTCGTTTCCCAGCAACCACGCCACCCTCGCCGGCGCGTTCGTGGCCGCGATCTTCGCGGTGTCCTGGCGGCTAGGTCTGCTGGCGCTGCCGATCGGTCTCCTGGTCGGCTTCTCCCGGGTCTTCGTCGGCGTGCACTACCCACACGACGTGGCGGCCGGGTTCCTGATCGGCGTCGTGGTCACCGCCGCCATGGTGGCCTTCCTGGTGCGCCCGACCACCGGGTTGATCGTGTCGATGCGGGAACAGCCGCTGCTGAGCAGACTGCTCAGCGCTGCACCGCGGCAGGTCGTGACCCGCTGACGCGAGATCAGCTATCGGTCGGGCGTACGCCCGGATCGCCTGGTGATCGCACGAGGAGCCATCCGGCGAGGCCGCCGACGGGGACGATGAGCCAGCACGAGAGCACGCGGTAGATCAGAACGGCGGCGGCCGCGCTGCCCGCTCCCGCGCCGGCGGCGGTCAGGCCCGCGGCCAACGCGAGCTCGACGACACCGATGCCGCCCGGGGTCAGTGGCACCTGGCGTACCACCTGGACGCTGAGATAGACGGCGGTCAGCGTCGCCGGCCCGCCCGGAAGCTGGAACGCCTGCGCGACGGCCAGGAAGCACAGCAGGTCCGTGACCCACTTGGCGACGGACCACAGGAGCGCGACGGTCCAGGTCGTCGCGGTCACCGCGGCGGCCGCCCGCCACGCCGACCGCAGCCAGTTCAGCAGGATCAGCGCGTAACGGCGTGCGGTGCCTGTGCGCTCCTGCACCGCCGTCGGCGCTGAGCCCCAGCGGCGGCGGCCGATGCTGATCGCGGCCGCCAGGACGGCGACCAGGGCCGCGACGACGATCAACGGCCGCCAGCTGAACGACTCCCCGGCCCCGCCCCACCCGGCGACACCGGCGTACACGGCGACGATCCCGCCGATCGAAGCCAGCCCAGAGATGACCATCACGGCGGCGGCCACCTCCGGCGCCGCACCGGCCCGCTGGTAGCGGCGCACCGCGAACGCCGCCGAGACCGCCGGCCCTGCGGGCAAGCTGATCGACATCGCGGTGCTGGCCAGGACGATCGCGAGGGTGTGGCGGCGGCTCAGTCGCGCGCCCAGCGCGTACAGCAGGCCGTGCTGTTGCAAGGTGAATGCGCTGAGTGAGGCGGCCTGCAGCACCGCGGCGACGAGGATCCAGCGCGGGTCAACCGTGGCGATGGCATGGCGGGTGTCGGCGAAGGTGGGAAGGCGTCCGTGCAGGCCCACCACAGCGAGGCCGGCCACCACACCGACAGCGACGAGCACCCGGACCCAGCGCATCCACCGCGAACGGGCAGGGCGCCGCGGTCTCTCCTCGGCCAGGGCGACCGGCGCGCCTCGTTGATCGTGGTCAGCGTCGGTCACGGTAGGCATCCTGCCAGCGACGTCCACGCCGCCGTTCGGTGTCTGCCGTCACGGGTGACCAGGGACTCATCCATCGGGTACGAGCAGGCCGGCGCAACGGACTGTCACCGGGTCGCCACTGAATCCGCCGGCTTCGCGTCAGCGTGTGGGCCTCACCGTCCGGCTGGTCGTCGTGAACGGCGCATCGGCTCAAGCCGTCAGAGTCTGGTCATCTTCTGCATCGCGTCGTCGTAGCGGGCACCGGCCACACCGAGCCGCGTCGCGGCACCATCGAGCGCTTCGGTGTCGGCGGCGGACAGCTCGAGCCGGGTCGCACCGATGTTCTCGTCGAGGCGTTCCAGCCGTCGGGTGCCGGGGATCGGCACGAGTGACGGTCGGCGGCCGAGCAGCCACGCGAGGGCAACCTGCGCCGGCGTCGCGCCCTGCGTCTCGGCCACCCGTCTGACCAGGTCGACGAGAGCTTCGTTGGCGGCCCGGTTCTCCGCGGTGAAGCGAGGGATCGTGGTCCGGATGTCATCCGGTGCGAACTCGGTCGTGGTGCCGACCGCGCCGGTGAGGAACCCTCTGCCCAACGGGCTGAACGGCACCAGGCCGATGCCCAACTCGTCGAGCGTCGGCAGGATCTCGGACTCGATGCCGCGGGTCCACAGCGAGTACTCGCTCTGCAACGCGGTGACGGGGTGGACGGCGTGGGCACGCCGGATGGTGCCGGCGCCCGCCTCGGACAGCCCGAAATGGGCGACCTTCCCCTCCGCCGCCAGCTCGGCGACTGTTCCGGCGACGTCTTCGATAGGCACGGCGGGATCAACCCGGTGCTGATAGAACAGATCGATCCGCTCGGTACGTAGCCGCCGCAGCGAGGCCTCTGCGACCCGGCGGATCTGCTCGGGCCGGCTGTTCACCCCGATGCCTTGGCCGCCCTGGATGTCCCACCCGAACTTGGTGGCGATGACGACCTGGTCGCGCACCGGTTCGAGAGCCTCGCCCAGAAGTTCCTCGTTGAGATACGGACCGTAGACCTCGGCGGTGTCGAACAGGGTGACAGCGCGCTCGACCGCGCCGCGCAGGACGCCGATCATGTCCTTTCGACCGCCGGGATTCGGGCCGTAGCCCTCGCTCATGCCCATGCAGCCAAGGCCGAGCGCGGAAACCTCCAGACCCTGCCCGAGCGTACGAGTATGCATGCTGTCTCCCCTTGACCGTTCGGCATTGTGGACGGTCAAGGGGACGCTACCTCGCCGACCAGGTGTGTTACTCGACGTGGAATCGGTATTCGGTCGGGTCGGAGACGATGGTGCCGACGTGTTCGCGGACCCGCAGCGTGACCCAGCCGGTCGTGGGCGGAGTCCACGTGATCGTGGCGGTCTCGCCCTCGACGGTCTGCACAGCGTTGTCGTCGAAGGAGTATTCGTAGCCCGTCACGCCCTCGTGCGCGGGTGCGAACGTGAACTCGCCAGGGCCGCTACCGGTGCCGGACGACGGGTATTGCGGTGAGGACACCAGCGGAGCGTGCGAGGTGAGGTCCCACCCGAACTCGACCGTCGACGACTCGGTGCCGTCGGTGGAACGGCTGCGTGCCTGCACCAGCAGGTAGGGCCAGTCACGCGGGGTGTAGCGGACGGTGGCCGTGCCATCGGGGCCGGCCGTGGCGACCTGCTCAGTGGCGCCGAAGTCCGTCGACCAGACGTATTCGGTCACGCCCGGGGCACCGGGGTGGAAGACCAGCGTGACCTCCTGGCCCACGAGCGGCGGCGCGCTGCCGTCCGTCGGGAAATCGGGCGAGGTGACGGTCGGGGTGGTGGGCGGGTAGACGACATAGACGACCACCGACGCCTCGGCGGTGGGCGTGCGTGCGGCGGTGTGGCCGACCACCGAAATGGTGTTCCGGCCCGGCGCGGTGGGCGTGACGACGAAGGTCGCGGTGCCGTCGGCCGCGGCGGCGATCGTCGTCGCCGGCTCGTCGTTCAGGCGGTAGTCGTACGAGACGAGGCCGCCCAGCTTGCCGGGGGCGACGGTGAAGGTGTGCGGCTCGCCCGGCCCCGCATCGGGGCTCAGGTCGGTCAGCCGCGGCTCGGTGTTGCGGACAGTCATGGCGTACGTCGTCGGGGCCGAGCGGTTGCCGGTGCGGTCGATCGCCTGGACCGTGACGATGTTCAGGCCGTAGAAGCTCGGAGTGAACTCGACGGTGACCTTGCCCGCTCTGCCGGGCGGCACGTCGCGCGGGCCGGTGCCCGGCGCGGACCACCCGAAGGCCACCACATCGGTGTCGCCGCCGGCGATCGCGAAGGTGAACCGGCCCGGAATGCCAGGGCCGCCCGCCTCGCCGGTCGCGGGGTAGTCGGTCGAGGTCACCGTGGGCGGGTGCGGCGTGGTGGTGTCGACGGTGAACGTGCACTCGGGCGACCAGCGCGACGTGGCGCCGGCCCGGTCGGTGGCCCGCACCTCGAACCGGTAACGCACGCCGTTGGTCAGGGCCGGGCCCGGATATGACCGGACGAGGCCGCCACTGGTCAGCGGCGTCGCCGACCACTCGACCCGCTGGTCGCGCTGACCGACGGGCCACAGCGCGAAGGTCGCGGTGACCTGTTCCCCGCTGACGACGCCGAAGTCGGGGTCGCCCAGCACCGCAGAGAACTCCGGCGCGGTGGTGCCGATGAAGATGCCCTTGTCACCACAGGCGACACCGGTGACGGACAAGCTCGAAGGGACTGCGGGTTTGTGATTGCCGGGCGCGGCCTGCGCCGCCCCGGCCGGTATGAGAAGTGCACCCACAGCGGCCGCGGCGACCACGACAAGACGGAACAACTGTCCTCCTGAAACATCTTCGGGCGCCGATCATAGGTCGCGGCTACGACAAAACTGGGGGCGCCAAACTGAGGGCAGCAAGGGGTGACCTTCGTTGATACGGTGCCGTGATGGCGCGACGGAGGCGTGAGGTCTCGGACGAGGAACGCCGGCGGGCGGGTGACGACTCTCGCGTCGAGGTTCAGCAGCTTCAGCGGGTGGCACGGCGCAATTTCCGCTGGGTTGTCGCCGTCGGATGCATGTTCTTCGGCTTGCTCGGACTGTGGGAGATCCTCGACAGCAGCGCGAACCTGGCCGCGAATGTCCTCATGCTCGTCGGTGGCCTGACTGCGGCGGCGACCTTCTTCGTCCGGAGTTGGCTTCTGTTCTGGGCGGCGGTCGTCGTCACTCTGGCCGGTCTGGTGTGGATTCTCCTCTGAGCTTCCAGGTCGAGCCGGAAGCGCTGGTCGGGTACGCGCGTCAGGTCGAGCGGGCAGCCGAGGGCGCCACGCGGATCCGCGCCTACCCGAACGGCTGCGTCGACGCGCCCAAGGCGGGTGGTGAGGTCTTAACGTCGCCAAGGAGGGCGTACGTCCCGGCCACACCGCGCCCTCCGTCGTTTGAGGAGCGGCGGTCCGGGTAGCAAGAATCTGTTCTGCTATACGGCAACGGACTTGGGTGGGGAGGGAAAGTGGCCAACGCAATGGTAAGCCGGCGCCTCCTCGACGACGGCACGGTCGTGTTGGAACTGCGGGGCGAGCTCGACGTGGCGGTCAACGACGCGTTGCGGGACGTGCTGGAGCAGACGATACGGATAGAGCGGCCACCTTTGTTGGTGGTCGACATGCGGCATGTGACCTTTGTCGACTCGACCGGCATGGGAGCGCTCGTGGCCGGACTCAACGCAGCGCGGGAACATCAGGTGCGGTTCGGCGTCCACGCGGTGGCGCCGTTTGTCGAGAAGCAGCTGCGCATCGCCGGCCTCTACGAGGCGCTGGTGTTGCCGCAGGGGTGACACCGTCGCACGATATGTGGCCCCGATCAGTCACGATCGGGGCCATATGGGAACGCACGATGTCGGTCAGCGCACCCGGTCACGTCAAAGGATCACGTTCAACAGCACGGTGAGGACGATGGAGGCGATGACGGAGATCGCGATCATCACCAGGCAGCCGATTCCGCCGCCGAGCGGGCGGATCTCCGCGTTTCCGATTCTCATTCCTGCCTCATACCCGTCGGCGGCCAGGCGAAAAGTCGGTCGTCGGCGTTGGCTATCCGTTGTACTGCTCGTCGGTGACCTTTTCGAGCCATTCGACTCCCTGGCCGTCGCGGACACCGGTCAGCGCGAGGTGGGTCATCGCCTCAGTCGGTGAGGCGCCGTGCCAGTGCTTGACGCCCGGCGGGCACCAGACCACGTCACCGGTCCGGAGCTCTTCGACGGGGCCGTCCCATTGCTGGGTGCGGCCGAGGCCTTCGACCACGACCAGGCGCTGTCCGGCGGGGTGGAGGTGCCACGCCGAGCGGGCGCCCGGTTGAAAGGTGACGTACGCGCCGGTGTACGCCGCGTCGTTCTCCGCGTCGAACAGCGGCTGCACCCGCACGTCGCCGGTGAACGTTTCCGCGGGTCCCTTGCTGGCTGGCCGCGTACCACTGCGTGTGATCATTTTCCCTCTTCCGCTGGTCGCAGAAGCACGCTATCGAAGGTACGTCCAGACACAACGGTGCCCCGGCCGACGGCCGGGGCACCGATGGGACTGATTAGCGGGTGACGCTGCGTCGACCGCGGCCGGCAAAGCCCACGGCCAGCGCGACACCGACAGCCGCGAGCACGATCTGCAGAAGCAGCTCACGCCAGTCGATCCAGCCATCCGTATCAGCGAAGCCACCGGCCCGCGCGATCGCGGAACCGATGAGCGCGGCCACAACACCGATGACCAGCGTCAGCCACAACGGGATGTTCTGACGGCCGGGCACGACGAGTCGACCCAACGCGCCAATGATCAAACCGACGATCAACGCAGTGATGATTCCACCTGGGGTCATGGCCGTTGTCCTCCTCGTAAGTCTAAATCGCACGGTGACGGTGGCTTAGTTCCCGACGGTCCGATCAGCCAAACCGCGACAGTTCCGCCGCACACGACTTCGACCTGGTGATCTCCGCCGAGGATGCCGGGATCGACGAGGCCGCCGGTCGGCTGCGCCGCGACAGCGGGGCGACCGTCGACCTGAACGTGCGATCGACGGCGCACCTCGCCAAAGCGGGTCGTGCCCGACATGGTCGACCGCGGCGCTGGCCGGGTCCTGTTCACCTCGTCGATCGCGTCCGCCATGCCCGGCTCCTTCCAGGCGGTCTACAACGCGTCCCAGGTCGCGGGGAGGCGGTCAAACGGCGCTCGTCGACCCTGCCTGATCGGTGCCGACCGTGCGCAGGGTGGTGAGCACCAGAGCCCGGGTGACGGTCGCGATGTCGCTTACGCGGACCTGTTCCCGTGGGCCGTGCGCGAGGCGCACGTCGCCCGGGCCGTACTGCAGTGTGGGGATTCCCTCCCCTGAGTACAGGCGCAGGTCGCTGCCGTAGGGGGCGCCTCGCTCCGCCGGCCGCGGGCCGTTGGTGACGTCCGCGTGCGCCGCGCCGACGACGGCGGCGAGGGGATGCCCGGCCGGCAGTCGTCCGCTCGCGAACTGACCGCCGGGCCACGTAACCGTGGCCGGGTGGGAACGCAGCCACGGGTCGTCGGCACAGGCCTGCGCGATGCACTCCTCCAGTTCGGTGCGGGCCTGGGCCGGATCCTCGCCCAGCCGCACGCCCAGTCGTCCCTCGGCGACCAGCAGGTCGGGCACGCTGCTGGCCCAGTCGCCGGCGCGCAGCGTTCCCACCGACAGCGGGTACGCGATGGGGTACCCGGCCATGAGCGGATCAGGGTCAGTGTTGCGGCGCGTCTCCAGTCGGGCGAGAGCGTGGTGGATGGGCAGGTAGGCGTCGATCGCGCTCGTTCCCACGTACCGGGTGCTGCCGTGGGTGGCCTGGCCGGGCACGTCGATGCGAAAGGTCAGGGCGCCGGCGTTGGCGGTCATGATCGCACCGCTGGTCGGTTCCGTGATGATGCAGGCGTCGCCGGTGTGGCCCCGTTTCAGAGTGCCGAAGGCGCCCAGCCCGCCGTCCTCCTCGCTGACCACGAAGTGCACGGCCACGCGGCCGCGCAGCCTCGCGCCCGCCTGACGTATCGCGGCCAGGGCGCCGAGGATCGCCACGACCCCGGCCTTCATGTCGCACGCTCCGCGGGCCTGCACCGCGTCTCCGGTCGTACGCGGCCGGAACGGGTCACCCGCCCACTTCGCCGGGTCGCCGGGTGGGACGACGTCGACATGCCCCTGCAGGATCAGCGTCGGACCGTCGCCCCGGTCCCGGGTGCCGCCCACCAGACCCCACGCCTCGGTGCGCGGGGCTTCCAGGCCCGGGAAGTCGGCATGCGCCCGCAGCTCGCCCAGGTCCATGGACCACAGGTCGACGTCGAGCCCCATCGCCTCGAGCTGCCGGGCCAGGACGTGCTGGAGCTCGGACTCCGCGGCGCTCCCCGTCACGCTCGGCACCGCGAGCAGGTCCAGCAGGGTCCGGGCGACGGCCGCGTCGTCCACCGCGGCCACCGCGGACGCCTCCACGTCGCTCACGTTCGTCGCCATCGAAAGCACCCCCGCCGAGCGACACCAGGACAGGCCGGAGACTATGTCGCGCCGAGCTCGCGAACAACCTGACCGCGAACGGGCATGGTGCAGCCCGTCCGCGACCGGTGAACCACCGGCCGAGGACGGGCCGCGGACCCTACCTTCGGACCGAGTCCCGCGCCTCGCTGGCGCGAGTGGTCACGTCGTCGGCGGCGGAGCGGCCCTCCTCCTTGACGGTGGCGGTCGCCTCCCGCGCCGTGGAGCGAACGGAGTCGACCGCGTCCCGGGCCGGGCCTTCGAGGTTGTCCTTGGCCTCGTAGGCGAGATCCTTGGCCTCCGCCTTGAGGGTGTCGGCGTGCTCGGAGACCTTTTCCTTCACCATGCCGGCCGCCCGCTGCTCCTTCTCGCTCGCGGGCAGCAACGAGGACACCAGCCAGCCGAGGCCGAACGCGACCAGACCCGCGGCCAAGGGGTTGCCTTCGGTCTTGCGCCGGATCGCCGCCGGAGCCTCCTGCACGGCGTCGGCAACGGACGAGGTCGCCGAGGACGCGCCGTCGGAGACCGTCGACGCGAGCGAGGACGCCTTGTCCCCGACGGTCGAGGCAGCGTTGCCTCCGCGCTCGACGGCGTCGTGCGCGGTGCCCATCACGGTGTCACGGACGTTGCGGACGGCGTCACCGACGCGTCGTTTCCGGTCGTTGACCATGCGTCGTGGGCTCGCCTTGTACGCCAGGGCGTCCACGTCGTCGCTGAGGTTGGATCGAGTCTGCTCGATCTCGTGCCGGATCTGGTCCGGATCGGTGGTCATCAGAAGGCTCCTGTGTCGGGCTTGAGGGCGGGAGGAATGTCTTTGACGGTCTGGGTGGTCTGGGGCAGGCCGCGCACGGCGCGTAGCTGGCCCCGCGCGACCACGAACAGGACGGCGGCAGCGACGGCCCAGATGACCGCGACGATCAGCGCGGCCCAGCCCTGGTCCATGAGGTTCGACAGCCCCCACCAGAGCGCGAAGGACAGGAACAGCAGGACCATGTGGCCTGCGATACCGGCGCCGGCGAACATGCCCGCCGCCTTGCCGGCCTTCTTCCCCTCCTCGCGGATCTCGGCCTTGGCGAGCTCGACCTCCTGACGCACCAACGTGGACAGGTCGCGGGTGACCTCACCCATGAGCGAGCCGAACGACCGGTCGGTGGAGTCGCTGGACTGGATCGCCGTCATGGCCGTGTCCCGGCGCCCCAGGGACCGCCCACGGTCGGGACTGCCGCGCCCGTGGCGTCGGTGGACGCGCCGTAGACCGTGCCCTCCGTCGGGCTCGGACCCGAGGTGAAGGCCCCGGGCGCCACGCCGTTGCCGGACGAGTGCGAGGGCGCGCCGTCGTCATGGGTGTCGGCGACAACGCCACGGGTCAACCGTCCGGCCAGCACGCCGAGGATCGCGGCGCCGGCCAGGAACGTGCCGGGGTGCCGGCGCGCGTACTGCTTGACCTCGGCGATGACCTGACCGGGCTCGCGCGCCTCGATCCAGTCCGCGACGGAGCCGATTCGTGCCGAGGCCTGGTGTGCGACCTCGCTGGCCGGCCCGGACTGGCCGCCCTGCTGGGCCATCGAACGGAGCTCGTCGCCGAGCGAACGTATGCCGGCGGCTGCCCGACGCTGCTGTGCGCTGGTCTGGTCGCGCAGGTGGCCGCGGGTCGTGCCGTAAAGGTCGCGCGCCTGTCGCGCTGTCTCCTGCGCGACCTGCTTGCCTTGTTCCTTGGCGGTCTGTCCGACATCGCCGCCGGCGGCGACGGCCGTGCGACCGAGATCCTTGGCTTCGGTCTTCGCTTTCTCAGTGGTCGACTCGTGGCCGTCGGACTGCGGCCAGGAGGTGGCGGTGTCCGTCATGGAGGGACCCTTCCGATGTGGAGCACCCGGGGAGGGGGTGCCGATGACGCAGCGATACCCCTCGTTCGGTCGCCCATGCAGGTCACCGCAAAGTTAATTGCCTGCCAACAATCAGTTTGGCGATCTACGAATTGGGAGAGGCGCGGACCTGTGTTTCACCAGCGCAAACGCGGGAATTAGGTATAACGCCGCAATTCGCCCATAAGAAGCGCGATTGCACCACCCTGAAGACGGACAGGTGAACGTGATGACCGAGAAGCCCGGTAAGCACCTTGAGGAAGAGCCGCAGGAGAAGCGCGGAGCGAAGGGCTCCCGAGACGAAGGGTCGGGTAAGCCGTCCGCGGGCCAGGCCGAAAGGCCAAGCGGTTCGGCAGACAAGAAGTCGGATACGTCGGTGCTGCCGCAGGATCCCCAGGATCCCGACTCACCCAACCTGCAGTCCGGCGGGTAGCTCGACTCAGCGGGAACGCTCGACGACGTCACGCAGGCGGCGCAGCGACTCGAGGTTGCGACGACCGAGCATCAGGTCGTTGACGCGGTTGCGCAGAGCGACGAGCGGTCCGTCGGTGAACTGCTCCTCGATCACGACCTGCGTGTGCTCCCCCGACCCGTTCAGCGTGATGTGCACCGTCGCCTCGCCGAACGGCCACAGCCTGGGTCGCATCACCAGTCGGGTGGGTGGCTCACAGACCAGCGACACCGTGCTGTCGTGCAGGGACAACGGCCACGGGCCGGCCTTGTGATGGATACGGCTGCCAGGTGCCGGCCAGCCCGCGTCGACGTCTCGGATGTGCGCGGTGCCGACGACCCAGTCGCTGTAGGTCCAGCCGTCGGAGAGGACGGCGAAGACGTCCTCCGGCGTCGCGGCGATCAGATGCTCGGTGCGGGCCATGGCTACTCTCATTCATCGTCGCGGGGTGAGAATTCGCCGGCCCGCGGCCGCGCCTGCCACCGCGACCGCCGCGACCGCCAAAGGCCTGAGCCAATGCCGGCCCCACGATGCGGTGATGCTGGCCTGGTCCGGGAGCGACGCGAAGACGTTGCCGGTATTGGCCGCGACCGGCTCGCGGGACAGGCCGCCCCGGCGCATGAGCGGACCGACCAGCGCGTCGTACACGGCAGGCATCGTCGTGAAACCGATCCGGATCAACGGATTGGCCAAGCCGACCGAGACGGCGCGCCGCGGGCTGTCCGCGACCTTGACGATGGCGGCCGCGACCTTCTCGGGGCGGTCGACCGGCGGCGGTGGCCGGCCGACCCGGCCGGTGTAGTTGGCGGCGGTGCGGTAGATCGGCGTATCGACACCACCGGGGTCGACCATGCACACGTGGATCGCCGGTGCGTCGCGGGTCTCCTGCCGCAACACCCGCGCCAGCCCACGCAGACCCCATTTGCTGGTGACGTAGGCGCTCATGTACGGCGCGGCGGTCAAGCCGAGCAGGGAGCCGGCGAGCACCAGCACGCCCGCGCTCTGCGCCCGGAAACGGGCCAGGGCAACGCGCGCCACCGCGGCCGCGCCGAGCAGATCTGTCCGCACGACGGTCTCGAAGACCTCCACGGGCAGGTCCTCGAAGCGTCCGTACGCCATGACGGCCGCCGTGTGCACCCAAACGTCGATGCGCCCGAACGAGGCGACGGCCGCCTCGGCCACGGCGTGCACCGCTGCGACGTCGTTGACATCGACCGGCTCGACCAGTACCCGGGCGCCGAGCGCCCCGCATTCCTCGGCGACGACCCGCAACGCGGACGAGGACCGGCCAGCCAGCACGAGACGATCACCTCGCCGGGCGAACGCCAGCGCAGCGGCGCGCCCGATGCCGCTCGACGCGCCCGTCACCACGATGACGCGGGCCGTGTCCACGAGTACCCCCTACCCAGGGTCGCAGATGTTACGCAAATCGACGCAAGCCCAGGCCAAATGGGTTAGATCGACAGTCTGCGGGCACCCAGCTAGGGGCGACAGGTCGCGCCCGATGACGAGGAGGCGCGCCATGAAAGCGGTGACTTGGCAGGGCACGGAGAAGGTCTCGGTCGAGACCACTGACGACCCACGGATCCAGGAGCCGACCGATGCGATCGTACGGATGACGTCCACCGCCATCTGCGGCTCGGACCTGCACCTGTACGACGTCCTCGGCATGTATCTGGATCCGGGCGACATCCTCGGACACGAGCCGATGGGCATCGTCGAGGAGGTCGGCCCGGAGGTCACCCACATCGCGCCCGGCGACCGCGTGGTAGTGCCTTTCAACATCTCGTGCGGGCACTGCTGGATGTGTCGCCACGGCCTCTTCGCCCAGTGCGAGACGACCCAGGTCCGAGACCAGGGCAAGGGGGCGGCGCTGTTCGGCTACACCAAGCTGTACGGCCACGTGCCCGGCGCCCAGGCGGAGTTGCTGCGGGTGCCGCAGGCCCAGTTCGGGCCGATCAAGGTGCCGGAGGGGCATCCTGACGAGCGGTTCCTGTTCCTCTCCGACGTGCTCACCACGTCGTGGCAGGCGTTTCGGTACGCCGATGTGGAGTCTGGCGGCACGTGCGCTGTCATCGGCCTAGGACCGATCGGCCAACTGACCGCCCGTGTCGCGAAATTCCTCGGCGCCGAGCGTGTCTTCGCCGTGGACAACGTCCCCGAGCGGCTCGAGATGGCCCGTCGCCACGGCATCGAGGTGATCGACACCCGCGACGTCGACGACGTACCCGAAGCGATCATGAACCTGACCGACGGCCGCGGCGTCGACGGCGTGGTCGACGCGGTTGGCATGGAGGCGCACGGGTCGCCGCTGCAGCATGTCGCCCAACGGGCGGCCGGCAAGCTGCCCGACAGCGTGGCCCGCCGCGCCGTGGAGAAGTTCGGCGTCGACCGGATGGCGGCGCTGAACACCGCGTTCGGCAGCGTCCGCCGGGGCGGCACGATCTCGATCATCGGCGTGTACGGCGGTCAGGCCAACCCGTTCCCCATGATGGACCTGTTCGACAAGGGTGTGACGATCCGGATGGGCCAGGCGCACGTCAAGCGCTGGGTCGACGAGATCATGCCGGCCCTGACCGGCGACGGTGACCCGCTGGGCACCGAGGACCTCACCACGCATTCGCTGCCGCTTGCCGAAGCACCCCACGGATACGAGATCTTCAAAGAGAAGCAGGACGGCTGCATCAAGGTGGTGCTCAAGCCCTGAACGTCGAGCCCTCCGTCAGGCCGTGAGGGCGTCGATCGCCTTCTTCAACGCGCCCGGCTGGCTCGGCTTGCGCGGTGCCTTCTCCTTGAGCTCCAGCATCCGTGCGCCGATCTCCTGGAGCTTCGCGCGCCCGAGGCCGTCGCGGACCTTCGGGAACCACTCCTGCTCCTCTTCCTCGATGTGGTGCGTCACGTTCTCGATCAGCACCGTCGTCTTGGCCTCGAAGCGTTCGTCGTCCGGCGACATCGACGAAAGCTCGATGCAGAGCACGTCGGCGACGTGATGCTCCTCGTACGACTCCAGCACGTCGTCCTCGAGGTCCGGCAGGAGCTTGCGGGTCTCCGGATACAGGCACTCGTTCTCGATGTACGTGTGCACGGTCAGCTCTTCGATGATCTTCTCGACCACAACACCGCGGCGCTTGGGTGTGTCGGCGTCCTCGAACGCCTTGAACAGCTTCTTGATCTCCTTGTGGTCCTGCTTGAGCAGCACGAGGGCATCGGTCGACATCGGTTCCTCCGGGGTTCGCGGTTCAGCTTGATCGCGGGCCACTCGTCGCCGTCGCGAGTGCCTTCGGCGAAGCCATACCCGGGGTCGACCTCCGCAAACGGCCCGTTACACGCCCGGGGGGTTGTTCGGGACGAGCAGGGTCGCGATCTCTTTGCCCAGCGAGAGCGCGTTGTCGGTGTTCGCGTTGGACTTCGGCCCGAGCGTCACGTACGCGATGACCAAGGTCTGGGTCTTCGTGTCGTAGTAGGCCACTCCGTCGTAGCCCGCGTACGCCGGGTTCATGAAGAACCAGTCGCCGTCGTGCGCGACGCCGTAGGCGAAGAACTTCTCCTTCGTCAGCGAGGCGAGCCCGGCGGTCGACGGGGCCATCATGGCCTCGTGCTGCTCCGGCGTCAGGAGCTGACCGTCCGCGAGCGCACGGATCCAGGTGGCGACGTCGGCGACCGTGGTGGTCGCATTTCCACTGTGGAGGAACGCCGTCGGGTTCCAGAAGGTGGAGTCCTCGAAGACGCCGCGCTCGTTGGTGTACGCGTGCAGATAGGGCTCACTGATCTGCGACGTCAGCACGACCTTGCTGTCGCGCATTCCCAGCGGGTCGAAAATGCGCTCCTGCAACAACTCGCCGAGCGGCTCGCCGGTCGCGTTCTGCAACACCTCGCCCAACAGGACCAGATCGCTGTGCGCGTACGCGAAACTCGTCCCGGCCGCGAACAGCGGCGGGCGCTCGTTGGCGAGCGCCTCCAACTGCTCGGCCGTGAATCCCGTGAACGGGTTGGCGTAGAACTGCTTCAGGAAGTTGGGGTTCGTCACGTAGTCCGAGACGCCGGAGGTGCTGCTGGCGAGCATCCGCGGCGTGATCTGGTCCGCGCGGGGGAAGTCGGGCAGCCACTTCGCGATCGGTTCGTCCTGGTCGAGAACGCCTTCACCGTCGAGCTGCAACAGCACGGTGGAGAGCATCGGCTCCATCGGCTGGCCGATTCGCACGAGCATGTCGGCGGTCGCCGGCAGTCCGATCGGGGAGTCGCCGATCGCACCGCCGGCGATCTGCTCGTCGCCGCGCCACACCCCGTACACGGCGCCGGTGAGATCTCGCTCCTTCATCTTTTGTTCGACGATATCGGCGATCTTCTGGCTGTCCGGGTCGCCGGCCTCCGTCGTGGGCGCGCCGTCGCTGGCGCTGACCGTCGAGGTCAGGTTGTTGCTGGCGGCAACGACACCGAAAGCGAGGACGGCGGCGGCGATCGTGGCCGGCCAGCGGCGCAGCCCGTGCGAAACCCTCATGGACAGCCGCCCTCGTCGAAGAAACGGAAGATCCTGGTTTCGTGAAGGTACCTCGCGTCTAGTGACAATGATCCGGTTTTGGAGGGATTTGGCGGCCCGACGATTGATCGATCCGCACAGCCCAACGTCTCTGGCCCTGGTCGATGGCTACGGTCACCGGATGGCATGTGGACCTTTGTTCGTTCTCGCCGACATCCATGGACACCGGGACGAACTGGCCGGTGCGCTGCGTGCGGCCGGGTTGGTCGACGGCGCCGGTCGGTGGGCCGGCGGCGATGCCCGGCTGTGGCTGCTGGGCGACTACGTCGACCGCGGCCCCGACGGGATCGGCGTCATCGACGACCTGCGCGCCCTCGCGCCGGCTGCGGCGGCCGCGGGCGGACAGGTGCGAGCGCTGCTGGGCAACCACGAGGCGCAGATACTCGCGGCCCATCGGTTCGGTGCCGCGCCCGTGCCGGGCTGGGAAGAGCCTGGCGGCTTTCGGGGCGGCTGGGCGCGGTTCGGTGGTAAGGAGACGGACCTGCGCCGCCTGACCCCTGACCACATCGACTGGATCATGCGGCTGCCCGCTGTCGGCCTGGTCGACGGGCATCTGCTGGTGCACTCGGACACGCTCGGCTACCTGGAGTTCGGCTCGACCATCGAGCAGATCAACGCGGCCGTCGCTGCGGCATCGCGAAGCACGGACCTGGCGAGCTGGCTCACGTTCTGCGGCCGGATGAGTGGCCGTGGCGCATTTCGCGACGCCGAGCCGTCCCGTCCGGACGACGCCGTCTCGCGGATGCTGCGCGCGCTCGGCGGCGACGTGCTCGTGCACGGGCACAGCACGCTCACGAAGCATTTCGGGGTCCAGATGGTCACGGAAGGCCTGCGGTACGCCGACGGCCGGGTGCTCGCCATCGACGGCGGCGTCTACGAGGGCGGCCGCCTGCTGCTCACGCGGTTGACCTGACACGTTCTCCCCCACGCGGGGGATCGGGATGGCTCGCGGAGGTGAGTTCGGCTTCCTCCCGCCCGCTTAGCGTCGATCACATGTCCATCGCTGTTGAGGTGCCAACTCGAAACACTCCACACAGGAGTACGGCGGGCAGGTGGCCCGTCCTGCGGCTGACGCGGCCGTGGTTCTGGCCCCTGAGCTGGGCGGGCGCCCTCTTCGGCGCGGTCGTCGCCACGGGCGATTGGTTGCCCGCCCGCGGAAGTGTCCCGGCGACCGCCGCGGCCGTCCTCGTCCTCGGCCCGCTGGTGTGGGCCTGGGTGTTCGCCCTCAACGACCTGCACGATCTGCCCAGCGACCGACGCAACCCCCGCAAGGCCACTGCCCCACTCGTCACCGGCCAGCTCACCCCGGCCGACCTGCGCCGCTGCGCCCGCTGGTCCGCCATCGCCGCAGTCGCGGCGGCGACCGTAGCGGGACCCACGTTCCTCGCCGGCACCGCAGCCGTCCTGCTCCTGGGCTGGCTGTACAGCGTGCCCCCGGTCCGGCTCAAGACCCGCCCCGGTGTGGACGTGGCCGTCAACGCCGTCGTCGTGGGGGTGCTCGGCCCGCTGGCTGGATGGTCGCTACACCGCCCGGTCCTGGACTACCCGCCGGTCCTGGTCGCCCTGGGTCTGCTCCTGGCCGCCGCGTTGTACCTGCCCACCACCGTCATCGACCACGTCGCCGATCGCGAGGCCGGCTACACGACCACGGCCGTGCGGTGGAGCGCGTCGACGTGCTACCGCGCGGGCCTCACGTCATGGGCCGCGGCGAACGCCCTCTGGCTGACGTGCTGCCACCTCGACGTGTTCGTCGAACGCGACTCGTGGCTGGTCCAGACCATCGCGGCGCCATTGCTGGTCGCGGTGTACGCCGTGCTGACCCGGCGGCCGTCGATACCACGGCTCGCGGTGGTCGCGACCGCGTTCGCAGTCCCGGCGACGGACTTCCTCCTCGCCTACAGCAGCACGGGCTAGTCCCGGAACTTGCTCCAGTCGCGGAACTCGCGCTCCGGGGGTTGCCCACGGCGTGCGGCGCTGATCGACAGCGCGATCAAGCAGACAAGCAGGCTCAGGAACAGCGCGGGCACACCGAGAGCACCGAACAGCAGGCGGGCACCGTCCGCCTCCGAGAAGATCTGGGCGCCTTCCGGCGGATGGTCGGGCATCGCATAGGTGGCCCCGCAAC
This sequence comes from Asanoa ishikariensis, assembly GCF_900107455.1. Lineage (GTDB taxonomy): Bacteria > Actinomycetota > Actinomycetes > Mycobacteriales > Micromonosporaceae > Asanoa > Asanoa ishikariensis. Next base: position 1,412,500 of record NZ_FNQB01000003.1, read on the forward strand.
AGAACACCACCACCGCGGCATGGCCGGCCACGAGCCAGAGCGCCTCCTTCCCCGTGCGGTTCATGATGGCAAGGCTATGGAGACGTGCGCGTCGGCGCGTGAGTGCGCGTGCTCAGCACTACCCAGCTCGGCCCACAACGAACATCAGCCCGCGGCGAAGGTGGTCCAGGTTTCGCCGACCTGGAAGCCCGCGCGCTCGAACAGCGCCACGGTGTCGTCGCCGGAGTGCAGGAACGCGGTCCGTGCGCCCGACGCCCGTCCGTCGCGGAGCATCGCGCCGGTCAACGCCTGGGCGTGGCCCCGCCGACGGTGTGCGGGGTCGGTCGCGATGTTGGCCAGGTAGAGGTAGTCGCCGGTGCGCACGGCCAACCCGACGGTCCGCGGCGCGCCGTCCTCCTCCAGGACGTACGCGTCGAGCTCCGGCCGGTCCAATGTCGTGGCGTTGTAGAGGCCCGTGATGATCTGTGGTGGCGCACCGAAGGCCGCACCGAGCACGTTGGCGAACGTCTCGTACTCCGCACCCGGCAGCTTGCGCACCCGCGCGTTCCCCGACCCGGGGTCCGCGGTCAGCGGCAGCACCATCATGACCGACTGGGTCTGCCCGATCAGACCGTGACCGGCGGCAACGGCGGCGACCTCATCGCTTGCCGAGCCGCGCAGCCGGATGGTCCAGGGCAACTGCCCCGCGGTGTACGAGGCCGTCCGCTCAGCGAGTGCGGCGATCTCCCGGGCGTCGGGTTCGCGGCTCAGGCCGAGGACGGCGTTCAGCAGCGGAATCGGCGCACCGGTGAACAGGAGGGCGGTTCCGTGTGGGGCCGTCTCGAAACGGCCGTTCGGGGCCGCGTCGGCGATCAACTCGGCACCCTCGCGGAACGCGTTCGCGGCCGCGTCCAGCGTCTGGTCAGCAATCATGACCACAGGATGCGGGCGACGCCGCAGAGGTTCGGTCGTTTCGCGGTTTGTAAGCCGGCTCACCCCTCAGGCGGTCACAGTCACCTCGATTCCCACTTCCGTACCAGCCGGTTTGCCGGGTGCCGGATTGGAAATAGCAACTGATCATGGGCGATGACCTGCGGTTTGCCGGTGACGTCGGTATCGAGGCGATCCTCGCCCGGCGCCTGGTCGAGCCGGTCTTCCAACCGGTCGTCTCGCTGGTCGACGAGCGGCCCGTCGGTTTCGAGGCGCTGGCCAGGGGTCCGGAAGGGCCTTTCCACGAGGCGCCGGCGTTGTTCGCGGCCGCGGCCCGGGCCGGCCTGTCCTCTGAGCTGGACTGGTTGTGCGCGGCGCAGGCCGGCCGCGCCTACCGCGAAGCCGCCGTGCCGGACCTGGCGCTGTTCGTCAACCTGAACCCCGACACCCTCGCCACCGACCCGCCGGACGAGCTCGTCGCGGCCTACCACGAGCTCACCGAGGAACACGACGTGGTCCTCGAGATCACCGAGCAGTCCGTGATGCGGCAGCCGGCCGCGCTGATGGAGGCGGTCCTGGACGCCCGGAGCCGCACGGCACGGATCGCGCTCGACGACATCGGGGCCGAGCCCGGGAGTCTGGCCGCGATGCCGCTGATCAATCCGGACATCATCAAGCTCGACCGGTCGATCATCCAGGCGCGTACGAACTCGTGGGCCGTCTCCCAGGTCGTCAACGCGGTGCTGGACGAGGCGCACCGCCGCGACGCGCAGATCCTCGCCGAAGGGATCGAGCGCCCCGAACACGTCGCCGTCGCGCGGTCGATGGGCGCCACCCTGGGCCAGGGGTACCTCTTCGGTCGTCCCGGGCCGATTCCCGACCGCGTCCGCCGCTCGGAGCAGCAGCTCGCGCGCGTGACGCCCCGGACCGTCACCCACAGCACCCCGTTCGACGTGCTCGCCCCGACCGCCGATGTGCACGCGACCTCGGACGACATGTTCGCGGCGATGGTCAGCCACATCGAGAACCAGGCCACCCAGACCACGAGCCCGGCGATCCTCGCGATCAACGTCGGCGACGGCGGCTACGAGGACGAGGCCCGCATCCGCCACACCTACCTGACCAACCGGGGCATCGACGTCTTCGTCCTCGGCACCGACACACCGCGAAACCTCGGCAACCGGATCCGTGGGATCGCCCTGTCCGACGACGACCCGCTGATCGGCGAGCGCACCGTCCTGTTCGTCGGCAGCCGCTACGGCAGCGCCGCCTTCGCCCGCCGAACGGACGGCACACTGCACGCCGGCACCTGCTACAACCCCGAACGCGTCATCGAAGCGGTGCTCACCCTGGTCAACCGCCTGGCGAGCTAGACGGACAGCGTGCGCCGTTCGCGTTCGGGCCGCCCGATGCCCTCCTCGGTGAGGACCGGGTGGTCGGCCCGGGCCAGCGCCAGCACCTCCGGGTCGAGGCGGCCGATCGCCACCGCCGGTTCGGCGGCGCCCGCGTCGGTGAGCAGGGTGCCGTCCGGGTTCCAGATCGCGCTGCCGCCACAGCCGACCAGCGGCCCGCTGCGGCCGCTATGGTTGGCCAGCACGGCGTAGCAGGTGTTGTCCTGCGCCCGGGCCGGAAGCTGGGTGGCGCGCCGGTGTGCGCTGCGGCCCGGGTTGAACATCGCGCCGACGAGGTACGCGTGGCAGCCGTCGAGTGCGGCGGCCCGGGCGTGCTCCGGGAAACCCGTGTCGGCGCAGATGCCCAGGCCGAGGCGCCAGCCGTCGACCTCCAGCGTGCAGCCGTGCGCGCCGGCCGTGGCACCCGCGACCCGTTCGGTGGCGGTCGGCCGCTGCTTGTCGTAGCGGCCCACGACACTGCCGGACCGGTCGAACACCAGGGCCGAGATGTACGCCTGACCGGACGCCACCACCGGTGCGCCGATCACGACCGCCGTGCCGGTCTCGGCGCACGCCTTGGCCAGCGGTTCGAGGCGGTCGTCGTCGGGCTCCACCGCGTGCGAGCGGAGCACGGCCAGCTCGTACCCGGTCAGGAAGAGCTCCGGGAGGACGAGCACGGCGGCGCCGGCGGCCTGGCGGACGAGCGCGGCCGCGGTGGCCACGTTGGCGGCCACGTCGAGGGACACGCAGGTGGCCTGGCCGGCGGCGACGGTCAGCGGTTCAGGGGGCAGTGGATGCACGAACGCAGCCTAGCGATGAAACTTACTTACAAAACGCGCGTACGGCGTGGCGCCTATTGACGCGGTCTTCATCGATGGAGCAAGGTGGCCCGAGGCAATCCCCGGAGGCGCGACATGCGACGAACCCTCAGTTACCTGTCCGCGGCGACCCTCACGCTCGCCGGACTCACCCTCACCACTCCGGCGCAGGCAAGCGCCCCGCCGGCCGACCGCCAGCAGGTCTACGCCGCCGCGGCGGACGAGTTCGGCGTACCCGAAAGCGTCCTGCTCGGTGTGTCCTATCTGGAGTCCCGCTGGAACCGCAACGCCGGCAGGCCAAGCACCAGCGGCGGCTTCGGCCCGATGCACCTCACCGACGCCGCCGCCGTCAAGGCGCTCCCCCATACGCACGACGGCGCGTCCGACGACCCACGCGGCGACGAGAGCCGCCCGCTGCCGGCCCCCACGGCTCAGGCCGACGACCCGGCACCGGCGGCCGAGGCACTCCAGACCCTCGACGCGGCGGCCGCGCTGACCGGCGCCGAGAAGGAGGCGCTGCGCACCGACCCGGCGGCCAACATCCGCGGCGGTGCCGCACTGCTCGCCGACTACCAGCGGGCGCTCGGCGCGCCGGCCGGTGCGAGCAGTGACCCGGCCGCCTGGTACGGCGCCGTGGCCCGCTACTCGGGCGCCGAGACCACGGAGGCGGCGACGGCGTTCGCTGACGAGGTCTACGCGACCATCCGGGACGGTGCCGCGCGCACCACGGACGACGGCCAGGCCGTCACGCTCGCGGGGCGGTCGGTGGCGCCCCAGCGAGCCCAGGCGGACCGCCTCGGCCTGCGTCGGACCGAGCGGCCCGACGGGCTGGAGTGCCCGGTGACCGTGGCCTGCGAGTGGATCCCGGCACCCTACGAGCAGACCGGGCCGGCCGCCGGGAACTACGGCAACCACGACCTGTCCGAGCGGCCGAAGCGGCAGAAGATCGAGTACATCGTCATCCACGACACCGAGGGCTCCTACGCCACCACGCTCAACCTGGTGCAGGACCCGACGTACGTGAGCTGGCACTACACGCTGCGGTCGGTCGACGGCCAGATCGCCCAGCACGTCAAGACCAAGGACGTCGCCTGGCACGCCGGCAACTGGGACGTCAACGCCCGCTCGGTCGGGCTCGAGCACGAGGGCTTCGCCGCCGACGGAAGCTGGTACACCGAGGCGCTCTACCGCTCCTCGGCCAAGCTGGTCCGCTACCTGGCCAAGCGCTTCGACGTGCCGCTGAACCGGCAGCATATCCTCGGCCACGACACCGTGCCCGGCACCACCGCGGCGACGGTCCGCGGCATGCACTGGGACCCGGGCCCGTACTGGGACTGGTCGCACTACTTCGATCTGCTCGGCGCGCCGCTGTGGTCGACCGGCACCTCGCTCACGGGGCTGGTGCAGATCGACCCGGACTACGCCACCAACCAGCCCGCGTTCACCGGCTGCGTCACGGCCGGTGTGCCGTGCACACCGCACGGCTCGTCCGCGATCGTGCTCCGCACCGCCCCGTCGGCCGACGCCCCGCTGCTCACCGACCTCGGGCTGCACCCGGACGGGTCACCGTCCACGATGCACATCTCCGACCACGGTGCGCGCGCCTCGGCGGGCCAGACCTTCGCGCTGGCCGGCCGCCAGGGTGACTGGACGGCGATCTGGTACCTCGGCCAGCAGGGCTGGTTCCTCAACCCACGCTCGGCGCCGACCGCCAACTGGCAGCTCGGCCTGGTCGCGGTGCCGAAGCAGGGCAAGGCGACGATCCCGGTGTACGGGCGGGCCTACCCGGAGGCGGCGGCGTACCCGGCCGGCGTCCCGGTCCAGGCGATCTCGCCGTTGCAGTACACGCTGTCGGCCGGGCAGCGCTACGCGGTCGGCGCGGTGCTCCCGGGCCAGTACTACCGGGCGACCACGTTCGCCGCCACCTCACCGGGTGACTGGACGGTGATCCAGGGCGACAAGACGTACGTCGAGATCCAGTTCGGTCAGCGGGTGGCGTTCGTCGACAAGGCCGACGTCAACCTGCGGCTCTCGATCGGCGGCTGACCGCCCGCCACAGCCAGTCGCGGCCGTCCGGGACATCGGGGTCCCGGGCGGCCGCGGCTTCAGCTCAGGAGGGCGTCGACTGCGGCCGGGGTCAACGGCCGCGCGAGCATGGCGGCCAGACGCGCCTCCGACCGCGACCGGTTCTCTCTTGACTCGGCTTCGTCGAGCGCCCGCCGGCCGTAGAACTGGAGCAGGTGACCCTGCACGACGATCGCCATCGAGAAGTCCGCGGGCTCCAGCACGGCGCCGCCATAGGCCGCCGCCGCCTCCGCCGCACCCTCCCCCAGGTCCCAGAGCAGCCCCGCCAGCTCCCGCTCCGGCTGCGCCGGGCCGCTGTTCTCCCAGTCGAGCACGACCAGTGGGCCGTCGGCGGTGCGTCGCACGTTCTCACCGTGGAAGTCGCGGTGGCAGGTGGTCACCCGGGCCGGGTCGGGCGGACGGACCAGCGCGTCGAGGGCGACCAGGTCCGCCAGGTGCACGGACAGCGCGGCTTCCCACGGTGCGCCGGCGGCCGAGGCGGCCAGCTCGTGCCAGGCGGCCTCGCCCAGCGGATCGGCGAACCACGAGACGACCGGGCCGCGCGCCGGGTGCGCGACGGTGTGGAGCCGAGCCAGCATCGCGCCGAGCTCGGCGGGCGTCGGCTCGCCGGCGGACAGGTCGAGGTCGACCCATTCGTAAACCCGCAGCACCGCGCCGGGACCACTCACCGTCACGCGGCCGTCGAGGGTGTGCACCGGTCGGGGCAACGGCACCCCGGCCGCCGCGGCGGCGAGCTGGTAGGCAACGTCGGCCTCCGCGTCTTCCTCGGCCACCGGGACCAGCGCTTCCTTGACCGCCCACGAACCCCGGGCGGTGTCGAGTCGCCAGATGCGACCGAGCTCGCCACGCGCCGCGTACACCGGCGGACCGAGCGCCTCGCCGAGCCCGTAACGCGCGGTGACCATGGCCGCGACCTCGGTGGACACCACGTCGATCATTGTCCTTGACGCGACCGGGGAAGGCGATCAATATCCACTCGTTTGCTGTCCACTCTGGAAGGCCCTGCCATGTCCGCTCCCCCTCGCGCCGACGGCGCCCAGCCCACCGGATCGCTTGCCGCCGGCCGGCTCGGCGTACCCGCGGTGCTCTTCTTCGTGATGTCAGCGGCGACCCCGCTGACCGTGGTCGCCGGCGTGGTGACCACCGGCTTCGCCACGACCGGCCTGACCGGCATCCCGGTCGCGTTCGTGGTCATCGGACTCGTGCTGGCGGTGTTCTCGGTCGGCTACGTCGCGATGGCGCGGAACCTGGCCAACGCGGGAGCCTTCTACACGTTCGTGGCCCGCGGCGTCGGCCGCCCGGCCGGCATCGGTGCCTCGTGGGTGGCCCTGGTCGCCTACAACGCGCTCCAGGTCGGCCTCTATGGCGCGATCGGAGCGGCGGCGGGCCCGCTGCTCAACGAGTGGTTCGGCTTCAACCGCGAGTGGTGGGTCATCGCGCTGGTCTGCTGGGCGGTCGTCGCCGTGCTCGGTGTGCTGCGCATCGACGTCAACGGCATCGTGCTCGCCGTGCTGCTGTGCGCCGAGGTGCTGATCATCCTGGTGTACTCCTTCGCCGACTTGGGCAGCCCCGCGGGTGGTGCGATCAGCACCGCGACTCTCGACCCGAGCAACCTGTTCGGCGACGGTGTCGGCGCGATCCTGGTGCTGGCGCTGCTCGGCTTCGTCGGGTTCGAGGCCTCGGTGGTGTTCTCCGAGGAGGCCAAGGACCCCAAGCGGACGGTACGCACGGCCACGTACATCGCGGTCGGCGCCACCGCGGTGCTCTACACGTTCGCGTCGTGGGCAATGACCGTCGCGACCGGCCCGGACACCATTGTCGAGCGCTCGCAGCAGGAAAGCGTCGGCCTCATCTTCGGCCTGGCCGGTGCCAACCTCGGCGACACCTGGGTGACCATCGGCGAGGTGCTGTTCGCCACCTCGGTCGCCGCCGCGATGATCTCCTTCCACAACATGATCGCGCGCTACATGTTCGCCCTCGGCCGTGAGCGGGTGCTGCCGGCCGCGCTCGGCCGGACCAGCGCGTCCACCCATGCGCCGCGCAACGCGTCGCTCGTGCAGTCGGTGATCGGCCTGGTCGTCATCATCGTGTACGCGATCGGCGGCTGGGAGCCGACCGTGCACCTGTTCTTCTGGGCCGGCACCTCCGGCGGCCTGGGCGTGCTGTTCCTGATCACCCTGACCTCCCTTGCGGTCCTGCTGTTCTTCCGCCGCGACGCGCACGGCGAGTCGACGTGGTCGCGCCTGATCGCGCCGAGCGTCGCACTGGTGGCCCTGGCCGTCGTGGTGGTGCTCGCGGTCGCCAACTTCGACGCGCTGCTCGGCGTCGCACCGGACAGCGCCCTGGCCTGGGCCATCCCGGCGGCGTTCGTGGTGATCGGCCTGGCCGGCGCCGTCTACGGGATGTGGCTGAAGACCAGCCAGCCCGACGTGTACGCCGCGATCGGCTCCGGAGGCGCCAAGCCACCGGCGGCCGCCGAGCCGGCCACTGTGGACGCTGAACCCGCACCGGCCGAGGTGCCGGCGGGCGAGGCGAAGGGCGACTGACCGGCGCCGCACACCGACCCGAAGGAAGGGCCCCTTTGTCGGGGCCCTTCCTTCGGTGGCTTCGCAACTCAGCGGCGACCTTGTGATACTCAGTTGAGTTGACTATTCTACTGCAATGACTATGCGCGAACAGAGCTACTTTGCGCTCGCTGCGCTGATCGACGGGCCACTCCACGGCTACGCGATCATCAAACGTGCCGAGGAGTTGTCGGGCGGACGGATCCGCATGGCCGCCGGCACCCTCTACGCGGCCCTCGATCGACTGACCGCCGAGCAGCTCCTGCGGGTCGTCGAGGAGAAAGTGGTCAACGGTCGGGCTCGGCGGTACTACGACCTCACCGACGAGGGCGTGGCGGCGCTGCGCGCGGAAGCCGATCGGATGCTCCAGGCGGCGCGTGTGGTGACCGAGCGGCGTGCCCCGCGGGTGCGGGCGGTGAAGCCGGCATGACCCGGGAAGAGGCACTCGAGGCCCGGTATCGGCAACTGCTGTGGGCGTATCCGAAGCGATACCGCCGTGAACGCGGCGCGGAGATAGTCGGCACGCTGATGGAAGCCGCCCACGCCAACCAGCAACGGCCGACGGCGCGAGAAGTGACAACCCTGGCCGTACGTGGACTACAGACCCGCGCCGGCACGCACGGCGCACCGTCAGCGGACCGGGGCCTGCGCGGAGCGCTGCGACTCGCCGTGCTCCTCCTGCTGGCCTATGCGACGGCCGGCCCCCTGGTCGACAGCGGCCATATCATCCCTCGCATCATCGCCGACCGAGCTGTGCTCTATCCCGTTGAGCTCGTCCAGCCACTGGTTACCGTGGTCGTTGCCTGCGCTGTGGTGGCGGTCGCCGCCGGACGATATGTGTGGGGTCTACTGGCAACCCTCAGCGCACTCGCCTTCACCCTGGCCGTGCTGCAGCTCGCCCTCAGCTACGACACCGTCACCCACGACGTGATCTTCCCGCCGTTCGAACTGACCCGGGATATGGCGGCTGAGGAGCCGGCGACCTGGTTGCTGGCGTTCGCCGCGCTGCTGATCCTGCCATTGATCCGCCGACCGGTTCGGCACACCAGGCGCCCGGCGCTCTGGCTGCTCGGCGTACCCGTCTGCGCGGTCCTGTTGCCGACCCATTGGAACGTCACGGGCGAACTGCAACCGGGCACCATGCTGGCCGTCATCGCCGGCTTCCTGATGTGGGTGGCTGTCGACGCCCGCGCAACGGTAGCCGCCGGCCTGCTGCTCATCCCGCTGATCCTGCTCGCACTGTCACTCAACGGCTTGGATCAGGCCACCTGGCTCTGGACACTGCTGATCGGAACCGGCACCCTCGTCACCACAGGCGCGGTCGGCCTGCACCGCCAAGCCCAGCTATAGGTGTACGCCGCGATCGGCTCGGGAGGCACCAAGCCGGCGTTCGCCGAACCGGCCACCGTGGATCCGGAGCCGACGGCGGAGGACGACTGACGGTCGTGCGCCGGCGAGGGTGGCGCCACCCTCGCCGGCATGTCGTGCATGGCGCTGCTGGCGTGGGTTTACGTCCCGCCGACGACCACTACGGCGCCGGTTGCCGCCTCGATGCGATGAATGGGTTCGACATCGACGAACTCGTACCTGTCGCTGCAGCTGACGGTGCCGACGGCAACCATGTCGTTCGTCGCCGCCGTGCCGGTGTTCCAGCGGGTGACCGGCCCACCCGAGTCGCCGCCCACCACGGAGCCGTCGTTCGTGTTGCCGGTTCTGGTGTCCAACTCGATCACGCGCGACCCATAGCCCGCACAGCCTGCGATGTTGGTGTTAATCACGCGTCCGTATACGAGGCCGCCGTTCGAGCCGGACACGTAGACGGCCGACCCGATGGCGGGCCAGCCGGTGTTCTTTCCTGAGACTGGATTCAGCGTCGTCGCGTCGCGCTCACCGAACCAGGAGTTGCGGCTGAAGCCGGCGCCGTTCTGGCCGGCCAGCATCGACACGTCGGTGCCTAGTGTCTGGTAGTTGGAACTGACTCGGAAGTTCCAGCCGTTGTTCCAGAACTGGGTCCCGTTGGTGCCGCAGTGCCCTGCGGTGGTCATCCAGTTGCTGTTGGTCCCGCCGCGGGTCATCCGAAAACCGGCCGTGCAGAACGCGTCGATAAGCCGAGGGGCATGGTTCGCGGCGGTGACGTTGTAGTCGAACAGCGCCGTTCCACCGGGATAGGGACTGCTCGCGACCCGACGGCTCGCGGGGATCTTCCCGGCCTTGGAGATGGCCACCCGCGGGGTCAGGCCGGTGGACTTGACCGCTGCGGCGATGAGCGCGTCGGCGTCGCCGGAGGCGTTGATGACGATCTGCGCCGCCAGTCGGTCCAGGGAAACGCCGTGCACGCTGGCCGCACTGGCACCGGCCCAGCTCCGGCTCTCCTGCAACGCCTTGGTCGCCGCCTCCAGCCGACGCATCGACACAGTGGTCGCCTCGAACCTCACCGGAACCTCGCCCGCGAGGCGGGACCGCAGGCTCACCGCGGAGCGCAACCGTCCACCTTCGACGTTCGTGACCTGACGAACGACAAGCTCGCCGGTGGCCTCGTCGAAGTAGGTGCCACCCGCACCCCCGGGATGAGCGGCGGCGAGCGCTTCCAACCTGTGGAACTGGCTGTTCATCGCCTCCACGTCGACCGATGCGGCGAAGCCGACGGACGAGATCTCGTTGAGTCCGCCGATCGCGCGCTCTTTCGCGTAGGCGGACGAGGTTGCGATCAGGGTCATCGCGAGGACGCAGCTCGTGATCACCATGGGTCTGCGCACGAAACCTCCTGGTACTTGGCGAACGGGATTCGATGATCTTACGTGCGTCGAATCGACAGGAGCCTGTCCCGTTTTCACGCCTCGGAGATGGGTCAGCGAACTTAGTGGTACGGGTCAGTTGCCCGCGGCCACGGCCTGCGCGGCCAGGTCGGTCACGTCGACGACCTTCGCGCCCTTCGGCGGCGCGAACGCCGCCGCGTCGACCTTGTCCGAATAGGAGACCAACTCGATGCTCGTCTTCTCTCCGCTGTGTGTCTCACCGCTGAACGAGGACAGCAGGCCGGTTTCGGTCACACACACGGAGAACGACTTCATGTCGCCAGGTTGGGCACCGGCCTGCGGGTCCTCGATGCCGTCGACGTCCGCGCAGAGCGAGTCCTGACCGGCGATCTCGCGGTCGCTGGTGCTGACGTCGGTGCCGGGCACGATCGCGGCGGCCGCGACGAGGCCGAGCGCGAGCTCCGGGGTCAGGAAGCCGGCACCGCCGACGGCCGCGACGAGATTGGCGTCGGCGGCTCCGGCCACGGCCGCGGTGTTCGGCGCCTTCTGGCATTCGCGCTTGTCACACATGATCATCGCTTTGGGGGTGGAGATCAGCCGGCTGTCCCCACTCAGGACGGCTGAGTTCGGGGGCTGCTGCACGAACGTGACGGTCGCGTCGTCGGTCTTGTACTTGGCGGTGTAGGTCAGTTCGGCCGACTTGCCGAGCCGGTCCGAGAACTCGCCGAGGGTCTTGGCGGTGTCGACGGCGTTCTGCACGAGACCGCAGCCGAGGGTGAGGCCACCGAGCACGACGGCGGCGACGACGGTGGCGACACGAACGGTGTTGCGGTGGTGGTTCGTCATGCCAACGAGAGTGGGGCGGGCGCGGCCCGAACGCCCGTGCGGCAGGCGACCGCGGCACGAAGCTGGTAGAAGTCGGGCCGTGAGAATTCGGGCTGCGCGGGTAGATGCCGGGCATGGATCTCTCCTACCTGCGGCCGATCTACGCGCAACCCGGACCCTGGGCGTCGGTCTATCTCGATGCCTCGCGCAGCGACGCGAACGGCGAGCACGAGGTGGCGCTGCGCTGGCAAGCGCTGGCGGACCGGCTGGCGGCGCAGGGTGCCGACCAGCCGACGATCGACGTCATCGGTGACACGCTGACCAACTACCCCACCCAGCAGGGCCGGTACGGGCTGGCGGCGTTCGCCCGGGCCGGCCGGGTCGCGCTGGTCGAGCCGATGAACGCGCCGCCGGCGGTCGAGGAGGCCACGTACGCGGAGCTTCCGCACGCGATGCCCCTGGTCGCCTTCCGCGGGGAGGACATCCCGTATGTCCGGGTCGTCGCCGACCGGGCCGGCGCCGACCTGGAGGGCATGGCCGTGGCCACCACGCCGCGGCTGCGCGAGGTCGACCGCGAGGTGCGCGGCCGCGAGCAGTACCCGCTGCACAAGGCGCACTCCGGCGGCGAGTCCCGGGAAGGCGACCGTTTCACCGTCGACGAGATCTGGAAGCGCAACGCCGGTGACGTGGCCGCCGCGACGGCCGAGTTGGCCGAGGCGGTCGGTGCCGAGGTGGTGGTGGTCGGCGGCGACGTGCGTACCGTGCCGATGTTCGTGGCGAAGTTGCCCAAGCGCTGGCAGGAGCGCGTGGTGCGCACCGATGCCGGGTCACGGGCAGCGGGCGCCGACGAGGAGGCCCTGGACGACGTGACCATCCAGGCGATCGCCGACGTGGCCGACCGGCACACCCAGGACGCGATCGACCGCTTCGGCACCCAGGACGGCGAGCACGTGGCCGCGAGCGGGCTGCCCGACGTGGTGTCCGCGCTCCAGCGCCGGCAGGTCGAGACCGTGCTGCTGGTCAACGACATGTCCTCGACCGACACGCTGTTCATCGGGCTCGACGACCCGTCGCTGATCGCGATGGAGGCGGACACCTTGCGGGCCGTGGGCGTCGAGGACCCGCTGCGGGTCCGCGCGGACCAGGCACTGCTGCGGGCGATCACGGGTACGGACGCCGCATTGGTGCTGGTCGGGCCCGATGAGGTGCCGTTGGAGCACGGCATCGGGGCGGTCATGCGCTGGGCCGACCGCCCGTAACTGTTATTTACCCGACTTAGTCCGTTTTCTGCCAACCTCGCGGGGTTTTGCGGCCGTTGCTGGGGGTAGGCGGCCTGTTGCGAGAAGTAACTACGCGCACCTGGAGGAACAATGTCCTACCCACGCAGAGCACGGCCGGACGACCCGGTTCGTGACGGGGTCACGGACCGCAACGGCACCTCCGACAACGGCATGTCGGGTAACGGAATGGCCGGTAGCAACGGGACGACCGGCAGCAACGGCATGTCCGGCCGGCATGCCGCAGAGCCGATGGCGACCCAGGGCGGCCAGGGCGGCCAGGCCCGAATGGAGTCCGGCGCCGGGGCCTATGACGACGGCGGCTCGACCCCACGCATGGCCGACAGCGGCTACGCTGCCGCACCCGCGGCGGCGAACGCCCCGGGCATGTCCGACCGCGTCCAGGGGACAGCGATCTCGGCGCCGAACGCGCTGCTCCTGATCGCCGGTGTCTGGCTGATCATCTCGCGCTTCGTCTTCGACTTCCCGCTGGCCGGCTCGACCGCGGGCGGGGTGCTCAACGGCGTCGTCATCGGCATCGCGGTGGCGGTCATGGCGCTGGTGCGGATGTCCGCGTACCGCTCGAACCCGCTGATCAACGTGGTCACGGTGGTGGCCGGCGCCTGGATGATGGCGTCGCCGTGGGCCTTCGGGTACCCGCACTTCGGCAGCGGCGGCCGGCCCGGCTGGAGCGACATCATCGTCGGTGGCGCGATCATCCTCTTCGGCCTGCTGGGCGCGAGCGGCCAGCTCATGCGCCAGCGGACCACGCGTAAGCGGATGAGCATGCTGCACCGCGGCGGAGGCCGACTGGCAACCCGCTGAACCGAAAGGAAAGGGACCCCTGTTAACGCTCAGCGCGTTAACCAGGGTCCCTTCCTTCGCGGTCAGTGCACCCGCAACCGCCCGATCGGGACGGCACCGGCGGCGAGCCAGCGTTCGACACTGCGGGCGTACGCCCGAACCAGCACCGCCTCGGTCCGGTGGGTGGCGATCAGCGCCGCCGCCTCGTCCGCGTCGTGCCCGCGCAGCCGCAACACCGCGTAGGTCAGCAGGATCGAACGCCGGCGCCCCTGGTGACAGTGGATGAGGACCCGGGCCTCGGGCTCGTCGGCAAGGACCAGGGACACGTACTGCGCCGCCGCCGACCATAGTCGCGGGTGCTGCGGCTGGCCGAAGTCCCACATCGGCGCGTGCACGACCCGGGTCGGCCCGAACAACGCGCGCTCGGCGGCCAGGTCCTGCGAGAGCCAGGTCTGCGTGGTCGACCGGCAGTTGATCACGTGGGTGATGCCTTCTTCGCGCAGCAGTGGCAGGGTCGCGCCGGTGGGCACGCTGCCGACGGCGATGCGTTCGTCACCGATCCAGCTCAGCCAGGAGTTGCGCTTGCTCGGCCCGTAGAACCGGGTGCTGTGCCGGTGGAACCAGCGGCGCCACTTGTCCATGATGGACGGCTCAGGGAAGTCCCCCATGCCCCAATGGTGGCAGGTCCCCGCACGCCACGCGGAGGTTCGCGCCCGGATGTCCGGGTCGTCAGCGGTGCAGCTCCACTCGCCACCGGAAGATCGGGGCGTCGGGCTCGCGGAGCTCTTCCACGCGGTCGACGGTCAGCCCGTCGACGGCGAACGCGTCGATCTCGTCGCGGGTCAATGGCCAGGGCGGGCCGCCGAAATCGGTCTGCGGGTCACGGCCCGCCGCGATCACCAGCAGCGTGCCGCCGGGAGCAACCAAAGGGCCGACCTGGGCGATCGCCGCCCGCCGGGGCGGTTCGGGCAACGCCTGCACGGTCATGCTCTCCACGACCAGGTCGAACGCACCGCGCCACTCCCCCGGCGGGTCGAACAGGTCTGCCACGACGTACCGCACGGATGAGTCAGGGTGCCGCTGCTTCGCGGAGGCGATCGCCGTGGCGGAGATGTCGAACGCGACCACGTCGAAGCCCAGCCCGGCGACGAACTCGGCGTCGCGGCCCAGCCCGGCCCCGACGACCAGGGCCCGCCGCCCGTCACCGACCACCGCGGACCGGGCTGCCCACTCGGCGAGCAGGCTGTGCGGCGTCGCCCGGTCCCACGGCACGGCGACCGCACCGTCGGCCGCCGCCGCGTACAGCCGCTCGAACCAGCCCGTCGGGTCGCCCTCCGCGATCGCTTCGCTGGCCAACTCGCGGGCGTAGGCGTCCGGGTCCATGCTGATCAGCCTACGGCGACCCGGTAGCGGGCCTCCATGACCTCGATCCGCCCGGCCTGGTCGGCGGTGAGCGTGTCGCAGACCCAGTTCCAGTGCAGCGCCACCCGGTCGCCCGCCGCCAGCCCGGACAGCAGCGACCACCCGTCGACCGACCACCTCACCGACTCGCGTCGCAGCGAGCCCGGCACCAGCCCACCACCGGGCGACACCGTCAGCGGCCGGGACTCCACCGTCGCCGTCTCCCCCGTCACCGCGGTCACCACACCCGTGCGGATCCGGCACTGGTCGAGCACCGAGAGCGCCTGCGGGTGGCCGGTCCGGGCCAACAGCTCCGACCACGGGTAGACCTCGAACACTTGGAACGTGTGGTGCGGCAGGGCTCGGTCGGCCGCGGAGCGCCAGCTTCCGCCGGACTGGCCGGCGAACCGCGTCGTCAGGAACGACACCAGCGCGGCGGACGAGACGCCGGCCAGCAGGTCGCCGCCGACCCAGTACGCCTCCACCACCCGTTCGTCGAGCGGGTCCGCGATGCCGGCCGAGGACGCGAGGAACTCCAGATAGGACCACGCACCCTCGAACCGCCTGGCCCGCCGCGCGATGTCCGCCGTGGCGTCGCCGCGCAGCATCGCCTCCGCGCCCGCCGGGCCGCAGTAGCCCAGCGCGTTCGGCGGGTACGCGTACCGCGCGAACATCAACGCGCCCTCGGCCGACACCTCAGCAGATCCGTGGAAGCTGCTCGCCGATCGGCAGGCTGATCACCCGGGTGCCGCCGAGCGCGGTGCGGGCGACCACCATCCCGGGGTGGTCCGCCACGCACGTGCCGATCACCCGCGCGCCGGCGCCGAGCGGGTGCGCCCGCATCGTGGCCAGCACCTCGTCGGCGGCGCCCGGTGCCACGATCGCGATGAGGTTGCCCTCGTTGGCGACCTGGAGCGGGTCGAGCCCGAGCAGGCTGCACGCGTCCCGCACGGCGGCCGGCACCGGCAGGTCCCGCTCGGCGAGCGAGACACCGACCCCGGACGCCCGCGCGATCTCGTTGAGCGACGCGGCCACCCCACCCCGCGTGGGATCACGCAGCACCCGCACGTCACCGCCGCTGCCCAGCATCGCGGCGACCAGCCCGGCCAGCGGCGCGGTGTCGCTGAGCACCGAGGTGCCGAACGACAGGCCGTCCCGGCAGCTCATGACCGCGATGCCGTGTACGCCGATGTCGCCGCTGACCAGCACGACGTCGCCCGGGCGGGCGCGGCGCGGGCCGATCTCGACGCCGGGCGCGACGAGCCCGATGCCCGCGGTGGTGACGAACACGCCGTCGCCGCTGGCACTGTCGACCACCTTGGTGTCGCCGGTGACCAGACGCACCCCGGCGGCCGCGGCGGCCAGGCCCATCGCCTGCGCGATCCGGCCCACCACGGCGAGGTCGGTGCCCTCCTGAAGGATGAACGCCGTCGACAGATACAGCGGCGTCGCACCCGACATGGCCAGGTCGTTGACGGTGCCGTTGACGGCCAGGTCACCGATCGAGCCACCGGGGAAGAACATCGGCTTGACCACGTACGAGTCGGTGGAGAACGCGAGCCGTGCCCCGCCCGCGGTGACCACGGCCGAGTCGCCCAGATCGTCGGGTGAGGCACCGAACGCCGGCAGGAAAAGCTGCTCGACGAGCTCGGCCGACATCGCGCCGCCGCCGCCGTGCCCCATCACCACGGCCGGTGTGTCCCGCAACGGCACCGGGCACGACCAGGCGGCGAAGTCCACAGTGGTCACAGGCTCACCAGCTCGAGCCGTCGGTAGGCGTAATAGGCGGCGCAGGCGCCCTCGGACGACACCATGGTCGCGCCGAGCGGGTTACGTGGCGTGCACTCCTTGCCGAACACCGCGCACTCGTGCGGCTTGATGTGCCCTTGGAGCACCTCGCCGGCCCGGCACAGCGGCGACTCGTCGGTGTGGATCTCACCGACCGCGAACCGCTCCTCAGCGTCGAACTCCCGGTAGCGCTCCGACAGCCGCCACCCGCTGCCCGGGATCATCCCGATCCCGCGCCAGGTGCGGTCGGCGACCTCGAAGACGTCCTCCAGCATGGCGCGGGCCGGCAGGTTTCCAGCAGGCGGCACCGCTCGCGGGTACGCGTTCCCGACCTCGGCCCGCCCCGCCTCCAGCAGCACGACAGTCTGCCGGATGCCCTCCAGGATGTCCAGCGGCTCGAAGCCGGTCACCACGATCGGCACCCCGTACTTCGCCGCCAACGCCGGATACTGGTCGGTGCCCATCACGCTGCACACGTGGCCGGCGGCCAGGAACGCCTGCACGCGGCAGGACGGTGACTCCATGATGGCCGCGATCGCCGGTGGCACCAGCACGTGCGAGACCAGCAGCGAGAAGTTGCGGATGCCGAGCCGCCGAGCCTGGTGCACGGTCATCGCGTTGGCCGGCGCGGTGGTCTCGAAGCCGATCCCGAAGAACACCACCTCGCGGTCCGGGTGCGACTTGGCGATCTCCAGCGCGTCCAGCGGCGAGTAGACCACCCGTACGTCCGCGCCCTGGCTCTTGACGGTGAACAGGTCCCGCCCACTGCCCGGGACCCGCAGCATGTCGCCGAACGAGCAGAAGATGACCCCGGGCCGCGAGGCGATGGCCAGCGCCCGGTCGATCATCTCCAATGGCGTCACGCAGACCGGGCAGCCCGGACCGTGGATGAGCTCGATGCCGTCGGGCAGGAGCTGGTCGATGCCGTGGCGGATGATCGAATGGGTCTGCCCGCCGCAGACCTCCATCATCGCCCAGGGCCGCGTGGTGACGGCGTGGATCTGGTCGAGCAGCCGGCGCGCGAGCACCGGGTCGCTGAACTCGTCGAGATACTTCATTTGGCCCCGAACTCCTCCTCGAGAATGCCCAGCTGTTCGAAGTTGGCAAGGGTTTGCAAAGCCGATTCCTCGTCGAGCCGCTGGATCGCGAACCCGACGTGCACGACGACGTACTCGCCGACGGTCGCGTCGGGGACGTACTGCAGGCAGACGTCCTTGCGCACACCGCCGAAGTCGACGTCGGCCATCAACGTCCCGTCCCGTTCGGCGATGCTCATGACCTGTCCGGGTACTGCCAGGCACACGGTGGTGGTTCCCCCTCTACGATGCGGCGGAGATCAACAACTGTCCGAGCGCGATGCCGCCGTCGTTGGGCGGCAGCAGACGCGGGCGCAGCACGGTGAAGCCCCGGTCGGCGAGCTGCCGTTCGGCCGCGTCGAGCAGGACAGCGTTCTGAAAGACCCCACCACCCAGCGCAACGGTTTTCAGGCCAGTGCGGTCGCGGGCACGGTCGGCGAGGTCGGCGATGAGCGCGGCGACGGTGGCGTGGAAGACCGCCGCGATCTCCGCGGCCGGCACGCCCGCACGCAGATCGGCCACGACCGCCCGGACCAGCTCCGCAGGATCGGCCACCAACGGACCACCATCGACGATCATCATCGGATACGCACGCCGGGGCGAACGGTCGCGGGCAAGGCCCTCCAGCGCGATGGCGGCCTCGGCCTCGTAGTCGACGACATGCTTCGCGCCGACCAGGGAGGCCACCGCGTCGAACAGGCGGCCCATGCTGGAGGTCGGCACGCTGCCGAAGGCGGTGTCGAGCTGGTGCGCCAGCACGTCCCGCTCAGCCTGCGGGCACGCCGCCACCGCCGGGATGTCGTCGGCCCACTCGATGCCGGCGTTGCGCAGGTGCGCCAGCGCCATCCGGTACGGCCGCAGCACACTCGCGTCGCCGCCGGCCAACGGCACGTAGCCGAGGTGAGCGAACCGCTCGGCTGCCTTGTAGTCGCAGAGCAGCACCTCGCCGCCCCAGACCGCGCCGTCGGCGCCGTAGCCGGTGCCGTCGAACGCGATCCCGATGACCTGCTCGCCCGCGCCGACGCCGTGCTCACCCATCACCGAGGCGATGTGCGCGTGGTGGTGCTGCGCGCGGTGCACCGGCCGCCCGTCGGCGTGGTCGAGCGCCCAGCGGGTGCTCCGGTAGCCGGGGTGGGCATCGGCGACCAGCCGCTCCGGGCGCACACCGGTCAAATCCTGGAGCTGGCCCGCGACCGCGGTGAGGGCGTCGACGGTGCGCAGGTCGTCCATGTCGCCGACGTGTGGGCTGAGCCAGGCGTAGCGGCCCTCGGCCACCGCGCACGTGTTCTTCAGGTCCCCGCCCGCGGCCAGCGTCGGCGGCACCTCGACCGGGAGCGCGACCGGCAGCGGGGCATAACCCCGCGAGCGGCGGACCGGCAGGGCCGCGCCGCCGACGGTGCGGGTGACCGAGTCGTCGCACGGCACGTGGATCGGCCGGTCGTGGCGCAGCCAGGCGTCCGCGATGCCGGACAGCCGCTCCAGCGCGTCCGCGTCGTCGGTGGCGATCGGCTCGCCGGACACGTTGCCGGAGGTGAGCACCAGCGCGTCGCTGATCGGCGGGTCGCCGTCGAGGCCGAACAGCAGCTCGTGCAGCGGCGTGTAGGGCAGCATGACGCCGAGGTCCGGGTTGCCGGGCGCGACCCCGTCGGCCAGCGGCTCGCGTTTGGGTGCCAGCACGATCGGCCGTTGCGGACCGGCGAGCAGCCGCTCCTCGTCGTCGGTCAGCACCGCGATCCGGCGGGCGGTGGCCAGGTCGGCGACCATCACCGCGAACGGCTTGCCACCCCGGCGCTTGCGGCGGCGCAGCTCGGCGACCGCGCGCTCGTCACGCGCGTCGCACGCCAGGTGGTAGCCGCCGAGCCCTTTGACCGCGACGATGCGGCCCTGCGCCAGCAGTTCCCGGGCGGTGCGCAGCGCGGTCTCGCCGTGCACCGGCGGCCAGCTATGCCGTCCGGGGCCACCGGTGACCAGCTCCAGGCGTGGGCCGCAGTCGGGGCAGGCGATCGGCTGGGCGTGGAAGCGGCGGTCGGTCGGGTCCTCGTACTCGCCGCGGCAGGCGTCACACATGGGGAAGCCGGCCATCGTGGTGGTGTCCCGGTCGTACGGCAGCGCGGTGATGATGGTCAGCCGCGGGCCGCAGTTGACGCAGGTGATGAACGGGTGCCGGTGGCGGCGGTCGGCGGGATCGCGCAGCTCGGCGCGGCAGTCTTCACAGGTGGCGACGTCGGGCGAGGCCAGGGTGCGGGAACGGCCGGTCGGCCCGGAGTCCTCGATGGTGAAGCTCGTGCCGCCTTCGAGGTCCATCGTGGACTCTTTGACGTCCTCCACCACGGCCAGCGGTGGCGGGTCCGTGCGCAGCAGCCGGCCGAACGTGTCAAGGGCGTCCGGCAGCCCTTCGACCTCGACGGTGACGCCGGTCGCGGTGTTGGTCACCCGGCCGCTGAGTGCGAGGGCGGTCGCGGTCGCGTAGACGAACGGGCGGAAGCCGACGCCCTGCACGACGCCGGTCACCTCGTAGCGGCGGCGGGACCGCTGGTCGGCCGCGCGTCCCCGACCGATCAGCTCCAGCCCGTCCAGGGCGGTGCGCGCCTTGTCGCGGTCGATGAGCTCCACCGCGAAACCCATGTGGATGAGCACCCAGGCGCCCGGTTCCGGCGGCTCGTCGAGCATGCCGACGTTCACCCGGCGGGCGGCGCCTTCGACGTCGACGAGGGCGAGTTGTCCCTCGTACCCGGGAACGAGTTCGACGACCTGTCCCGGGATGCCCAGGCACATGTCAGGTCCCTTCGGTGGTGAGCTTGCCGAGCAGGACGTCGACCGCGGCGGCCGCTTCCGGGACCGCCGCGGCGACGGCGGGGCTGAGTCCGATGGTTTCCTCGAGGCCGGCCGGCCGGCAGCCGACCACGTAGGTGGGCGGCAGGGTGCCACCCAGGCGACGCACGGTGGCCAGCACCGTCGCGGGGTCCATCGCATGGGCGTCGACGCTGGTCGTGCCCTTCAGGTCGCTCGTTCCGACTTCCAGCACCGTGACCGTGCCGGGCTCGTCGTCGCCAGGCAGCGCGTCGATCAGGATTAGGGCCGCGACGCTGCCCAAACTGAACGAACGCTCGTTTTTGGATGCGTTGGGCGAGTCGTAGGCCTCGCCGCCCAAACTGAACGAACGCTCGTTTTCGGACGCATTGAGCAAGTCGTAGGCCAGGTGCAGGCCGCGGATGCCGTAGTCGACGACGCGCACCCGGTCGGGCAGGTCACCCCGCCGGACCAGGTGCTGGGCGACGGCCGGCCCGAAGCCGTCGTCGCCCAGGAAGACGTTGCCGATGCCGGCGACCAGGACCGAGCTCACATCGAGCGGATCTTCAGGTAGCGGCGGATGTCGGGGATCGACCGGACGGTCATCACCAGCGCCACCAGTGCGAGGCCGGCCCCGAGCCCCGCGGTCATCATGCCGAGTCTTCTCATGACCGGCTCTCCTCTCTCTCGTTCGGGATTCCGTCGCCGGCCAGCGGTTCGAGCTCGTCCGGCGCGAAGTAGAAGTAGCGGCCGTACCAGTCGTGCAGGTCGGCCGCGGGGTCGTCGACGAGGACCAGCGCGACGTGCACCCCACCATCCACGTCGGACAGCACGGCGATGACGCGGGCCACCTGGTCGGCGAAGAACAGGTCCTGTGCGTCGGCGCGGCGGCTGGGGTGCACCCGGACCAGGCTGCCCTTGCCGACCGGCACGCCGTTGATGACGACCACGTCGGTGTCCGGCGAGACGGCGGCGTCGGCGGCCGGGTCCCACCACGGCGCGCCGGCGGTGTCGAACGACGGGGGTTCGACGTTGCGCAGGTCGGCCAGGGGGTCGCGCAGGATCCCGTGCAGCGCCTGGAGCTCCTCCGGGGTCAGCCCGTCGCAGCGGTCGATGATGGCGGCGACCTGCGGGTCGGTGGCCCGCGCCTCGGCCTTCTCCGCCTCGGTCATCGTCATGATCCGCAGCACCAGGATCTCGTCGATCTCGGTCGCGTCGAACAGCGCGCCGGGGCTCTGCTCGGCCACCTCGGGGTGGTCGTAGAGGATGATCGGCGAGCCGAGCACCAGGTCGGTCGCGCCGGGCGGGCCGGCCAGCACGGGCCAGCAGCGGTGCTGGACGCAGTGCGCGGCGGCGGCCGCGGCGTCGTCGGGCGGGTCGATCACCGAGACGAACCCGGCGCCGGCCGCCCGCAGCACCAGGTGCGCGCCGAGCAGCGAGACGCGCGTCGCGTCGTCCTTCGTGGACAGCGGTCCGTCGTACGCGTTCTCCACCGCGACCGTCAGCCGGGTGTGCGCACCGTCGCGCTCGGCGGCGAGCCGCAGGTGGGCGCGGACCGGCCAGCGCCGCCGGACGACCTGCCCGACCTCGACGCCGGAACCGTCTTGCACCGGCTCGACGTCCTCGCCGCCGGGGAAGTCGATCAGCAGCTCGCTGTCGGGTCCGACCGGCTGCCCGGTGAACACTGTCTCGCGCTCGACCGCCTCGTCCCAGGAGAGCACCGTTCGCTCGCCGACGTCGAGCGACTCGACGTCGGTGAGCCGGCCGTCGGCGTCCCGCCGCCGCACCTGCCGCGCCTGGAGCTGAAGGAACCGCACGTGGATGTCCAGGTTGGAGTCGGCGCTGTCGAGCAGGCACTGGACAGCCATACCGGACTCCTCGCCCAGCCCGCGCTCGGCCGCCCCGGGCGGCCCGAGCACGCCGAACTGCCACCGGGTGCGGTTCTTCTGCGCACTGGCCCGGTAGGGATAGAGCAGGTAGCCCTCGTACAGCACGGCGTCGGCGACCGCCCGGACGCTTTCCAGGCTCACGCGACCACCTCTGCGGGCAACATCGACCGGATCGTCTCTTCCCAACTGATGTGCCCGCGCTGGGCGCGCACGGTGGCCAGGGCGTCGAGCACCTCGCGGTCCAGCCGGATCCAACCGGTGCCGGGGAAGTACTGCTCGATGAGCTGGCGCCAGACCTCGACCGGCAGGTCGTACGACGCGGACCGATCCCAGGGCACGGGTTCGACCGAGAAGCCGGTGGCGCCCGGCACGAACACGGTGCCGGAGAACAGGAAGGTCAGCGGCACCGTGCCGGCCCGCAGCGCGTGCAGGTAGCTGGTGCCGACCACGTCCAGGTCGTACGTGCAGGGCAGGGCGACGTCGACCTCGGTGCCGCCGGCGAAGCCGGGCACGGTGGTGTCGCAGCGCAGCCACGGGAACGAGCGCACGGTGTCGGCCCAGCGTTCCCGGCCACCGAACAGCCCGCGCAGCGCCTCGCCCTCTGCGCCGTCGTAGGCGCGGCGCCCCGGGTCGACCCGCACCTGGCAGCGCAGCGTCATCGCGTGCACCCGGCGGCCCGCGTCGTCGTCGATCCGCAGCTTGGCCGTGAGCTGCGGGGTCAGTGCGTGGGGTTCGGCGACGATGTCGCGGACGGCGAACGTCAGGGTCATCCGTCGACGCTCCGCTCGTCGACCGTGGCGAAGAACTCGGCGATCGCGGCCCGCGCCTCGGAGCCGCCGTCGAACCCGCGCCAGCCTTGCCGCAGCGTGCCGACGAGCTCGTAGCAGACGTCGATGGGCACCAGGTGGCACGAGCCTTCGTGCGCGGCGCCGGGCGCGGCCCGGCGGACCAGCAGCGCCTCGACGTCGGGCCGCAGTGTCGCGAGCTCCGGGTGGGCGGCGAGCACCCCGTCCCAGGCTTGCAGGGGTAGCTCCGACTCGGTGGCGCCGGCCGGGCTCGGGTAGAAGGCGACCAGGCGCTCCTGCACCGAGTTCTGGAACAGGAACGCCAGCCCGACCGGGATGTCCAGCGCGTCGAACGCCGGGCCGTCGGCTGACACGGCCGGGAAACGCAGGTAGCGGTCCGGCACCGCGCGGTAACGCTGGTCGGCGTCGCCGGTGAACAGCAGGTAGCAGGGCCGGCAGGCGCACATCAGCGCGCGCCCCTCCACGTGCACGACGTGCCCGTGCACGTCCGCCACCGGCTGCGCGCAGAGGTCGCAGTGCTCACCCGGAACCCGCGGCGCGGGCCGGTCCCGGCTGATCCGGCGCAGCGCGCCCAGTGCCGGGCTCACGGCGCCTCCGCGGGTGCCGGCCCGACCCGGCTGAACAGCGAGCCGACCGGGATGATCGTGCCGGCGGACCGGTCCGGCTCGACCACCTCGATGGTCACCACCTCGGGTGCGGCGTCGGCGATGGCCGACTCGACCGCGGCCTTCAGCGGCGCGGAGGAGCAACCGCTGGCGGTGAGCCGGACGCGGGCGATCCCCTCGGCCGTGATGTCGATCAGCGCGGCCTCGCCGGCCGGCGCGACCGCTTCGAGAGCCTTCGCCACGCGGGTCGAGGCGCTCTCCGGGTGCAGGTTGTGCACGAGCAGCAGGCTGGCGACGAGTTCGTCGGCGGCGAGCGCGTCGAGCACGTCGTCGGACAGCGCGCCGCGTTCGTGCAGCAGTTCCAACAGCCGCTCCAGGCCCGCGCCGTACAGGTCGACGACGAGGCGGACCAGTTCCTCGGCCCGCTGCCGGGCCACCGCACCGCCGGCCGCGCTCGCCGTGATCAGTGCCTCGATGCGGTCTCCGGCCCCACGCCAGTCGGTGGCGGCCACCTGTTCCACAGTGGTCACTCGGCGCCGGCCGACTGTGTGGGCGAGTGCAGCATTTCCAGCTTCTTGCCGTTGCCGAGGTACATGTGCACGCCGCAGGGAAGGCAGGGGTCGAAGCTGCGGACCGTACGCATGATGTCGATGCCCTTGAAGTGCTCCCGGTCGTTCTCCTCGAAGATCGGCTGACCCTGCACCGCGTCCTCGTACGGGCCGGGAGTGCCGAAGCTGTCGCGCGGGCTCGCGTTCCACGGGGTCGGCGGGTACGGGTGGTAGTTGGCGATCTTCCCGTCCCGGATCACCATGTGGTGGGACAGGACGCCGCGCACCGCCTCGGTGAACCCGGCGCCGACACCGTCCTTGGGCACGTCGAACTTCTCCCAGGTCTTGGTGCGCCCGGCGCGGATCTCGACCAGCGCCTGCTCGGCGAAGTGCAGCGCGCAGGCCGCCGCGTACGCCTGGAAGTAGGTGCGGGCCCGGTTGCGCTCCAGCGTGTTGCTCCACTGGGGAATGCGCCACTCCAGCTCGACCGGGCCCTTGAGGGCGGTCTTCGGGAGGTTGATCTTCACGCTGCGGCCGGTCGACTGCACGTAGCCGATGTCGACCAGGCCCGCCAGCGCGGTCGACCACAGCCGGGCCAGGGGACCGCCGCCGGTGTCCAGAGCGAGGTAGTCCTTGCCGTCGAACCAGCGCGGCGACATCACCCAGCTGTAGTTGTTGTCCAGGTCGCGCTTCTGCGGCTGCGGGTTGGTGTGCTGGTTCCAGGGATGGCGCCGGTCGACCGGGTTGCCGAGGGGGTCCTCGGTCACGAACATCTCCTGGCCTTCCCAGTCCTGGTAGTAGGACGAGCCGAGCAGGATGCGGATGCCGAGGTTGATCCGGACCAGGTCCGTGGTGACGAGCTTGCCGTCGACGACGACGCCCGGGGTCACGTACATCTTGCGACCCCAGTCCGTCATGTCCTTGTACTCGAAGTTGCAGTGCTCGGGGTCCTGGAACGAGCCCCAGCAGCCGAGCAGGATCCGCCGGTTGCCGACCATCTCGTAGCCGGGCAGCGCCTGGTAGAAGAAGTCGAAGAGGTCGTCGTGCATCGGCACGACCTTCTTCATGAACTCCACGTAGCGCATCAGCCGGCTCAGGTAGTCGGTCATGAGCTGGATGGTCGCGACCGTGCCGACGCCGCCCGGGTAGAGCGTCGAGGGGTGCACGTGGCGCCCCTCCATCAGGCAGAACATCTCGCGGGTCATCCGGCTGACCTGCAGCGCCTCGCGGTAGTGCTCACCGGTGAACGGGTTGAGCGCCCGCATGATGTCGCCGATGGTGCGGTAGCCGTGCGCGCCGGCGCCGGGCGCCTCGGTGCGGTTGGCCATCTCCAGCACGCCGGGGTTGGTCTCGGCGACCATCTTCTCGCAGTAGTCGACCCCGACCAGGTTCTCCTGGAAGATGTTGTGGTCGAACATGTACTCGGCCGCCTCGCCGAGGTTGACGATCCACTCGGCGATCGCCGGGGGCTTCACCCCGTACGCCATGTTCTGCGCGTAGCAGGAGCAGGTCGCGTGGTTGTCGCCGCAGATGCCGCAGATCCGGCTGGTGATGAAGTGGGCGTCCCGCGGGTCCTTGCCCTTCATGAAGATCGAGTACCCGCGGAAGATCGAGCTGGTGCTGTGGCACTCGGCGACGACCCGCTGGTTGAAGTCGATCTTCGTGTAGATGCCCAGGCTCCCGACGATGCGGGTGATCGGGTCCCACGCCATGTCCACCAGGGACTCGGTGCCCGTCCCCTGGGCGCGCTGCGGTTGCGTGACCGTCATCGTGTTCTCGGCCTCTCTCTGTTACCAGGTGCGCTTCGCGCCGGTGGTCAGTTCGCGGCCGCGCTTGCGCCACTTGGGCTCGCGGTCGAGCGTGTGGGTCGTGATGCCGCGCAGGCGGCGCATCGTGTTGCCGTAGGCCGCGATCGTGGTCGAGGACAGCTTCGCGCCGGGCGGCTCGTCCATGAACGGCATGAACTTGTCGGGGAAGCCGGGCATCGTGCAGCCGATGCAGATGCCGCCGACGTTGGGGCAGCCGCCGATGCCGTTCATCCAGCCGCGCTTGGGCACGTTGCACTTGACCGCGGGACCCCAGCAGCCGAGCTTGACGATGCACTTCGGCGAGCCGTACTCCGTGGCGAAGTCGGCCTGCTCGTAGTAGCCGGCGCGGTCACAGCCCTCGTGCACGGTCTGGCCGAACAGCCAGGTCGGCCGCAGGGCGTCGTCCAGCGGGATCATCGGCGCCTGGCCGGTGGCCATATAGAGCAGATAGACCAGCGTCTCCGACATGTTGTCAGGCTGGATCGGGCAGCCGGGCACGTTGACGATCGGGATGCCGGCCTTGGACTTCCACTCCCAGCCGAGGTAGTCGGCCACGCCCATCGCGCCGGTCGGGTTGCCGGCCATCGCGTGGATGCCGCCGTACGTCGCGCAGGTGCCGGTCGCCACGATCGCGGTGGCCTTGGGCGCCAGCCGGTCCAGCCAGCCGCTCATCGTGATGGGCTGGTCGGTCGCGGGGTTGTTGCCGAACCCGGTCCAGTAGCCCTCGCTGTGCAGCTCCTCGTTGGCGATCGAGCCCTCGACCACGAGTACGAACGGGTCGAGCTCGCCGCGGTCGGCCTTGAAGAACCACTCCAGGAAGTCGTCCTGCCCGCCGTTGGGACCGCACTCGAAGTCGATCAGTGGCCAGTGGACAGCCACCTTGGGCAGACCGGGCAGCGCCCCGAGCGCGATCTCCTCGATGCTCGGCTGGGTCGCGGCGGTCAGCGACACGGAGTCGCCGTCGCAGCTCAGCCCCGCGTTGATCCAGAGAACGTGGATGAGCGTGTCCTCGGCCTTGATGGCTTCCGCTGTCGGCATGGTGTCCGCCTTCCCCTGAGCGCGTCCGGCGTCGCTGAACGTACGTAGCTCGGTGCTCAGAGTAATATCCGACCTACTCGGCAAGTGGGCGCAACGCAGACAAATCTCCGCCGGAGGGACCAAGGTGCACGAGCTGTCGATCACCCAGAGCGTCGTGGACGAGGTCCGCGCCCGCGCCGGAGAACGACGGGTGCACGCGATCCGGCTGCGGGTCGGCGCGCTGACGGCCGTCGTACCCGACGCGATGCACTTCTGCTTCGACCTGGTCAGCGCCGGCACCGTCGTCGAGGGCGCCCGCCTCGACATCGACCTGGTGCCCGGCCGCGCGGCGTGTCGTGCCTGCGGCGTGTCGTTCGACCTGCCCGACCCCGTGTTGCTGTGCGCGTGCGGCAGCGCCGACGTCTCGGTGCTCGCCGGCCGCGAGTTGAAGATCGTCTCGATGGAGGTGGGTTGACCGGTGTGTGGCACCTGCGGTTGCGCCGATTCTCAGTCACACTCGCATGAGCATGTCTCGCTGGAACAGAACGTCCTGGCGAAGAACGACGCCATCGCCCGCGACAACCGCGCCTGGCTACGCAAGCGCGACGCGATCGCGCTCAACCTGATGAGCTCCCCCGGCTCGGGCAAGACCACGCTGCTGGAGCGGACGCTGACGACGCTGGCCCGCGTGCGGCCGGCCGCGGTCATCGAGGGCGACCAGGCCACCTCGCTGGACGCCGAACGGCTGCGCCGCACCGGCGCGCCGGCGGTTCAGGTCAACACGGGAGCCGGCTGCCACCTCGACGCGGCCCTGGTGCGCTCGGCACTGTCCAGGCTGGACCCGCCCAACGGCGCGGTGGTGTTCGTGGAGAACGTCGGCAACCTGGTCTGCCCGGCCATGTTCGACCTCGGCGAGCAGCGCAAGGTGGTGGTCATCTCGGTGACCGAGGGCACGGACAAGCCACTGAAGTACCCGTACATGTTCGCGGCCGCCGACCTGGTGGTGATCAACAAGATCGACCTGCTGCCGTACGTCGACTTCGACGTCGAGCTGTGCGCCAAGAACGCCCGCTCGGTCAACCCGGACCTGGTGCTGCTGACCCTCTCGGCCACGACGGGCGAAGGCCTGCCGGCCTGGTACGACTGGATCGCGGCGCAGTAAGCGTCAGCGGCTCGGGGGCATGGGGGACCATGACCCGGTGACGACGTTCGATGAGGCCGTGCGGCTCGTCCGCGCCGGGTCGGTGACCGCCGACTCGGCCGCCGACGGGCTGCTCGCGCGGATGAACGATCGAGAACTGTGCTGGTTGCTCGACGGCGACCTGCCCGTCCGGGCCGCGGTCCGCCTGCCGGCCCGGATCAAGGCCGGCCCGGTCACCGCCGGCGCGGTCCCCCGGCTGGGGATCCCCGGCATCCGGTTCAGCGACGGCCCGCGCGGGGTCGTGATGGGGCGGTCGACCGCGTTCCCCGTCACCATGGCCCGGGCCGCCACCTGGGACCCTGCTCTGGAGGAGCGGGTCGGGCTGGCGATGGGGCTGGAGGCGCGGGCCCGGGGCGCCAACTACTCGGGGGCCGTCTGCGTCAACCTGCTGCGACATCCGGCGTGGGGCCGGGCGCAGGAGTGCTACGGCGAGGACCCGGTGCTGACCGGGCGGATGGGCGCCGGGCTGACCCGCGGGCTGCGCCGCAACGTGAT
Organism: Asanoa ishikariensis; assembly: GCF_900107455.1. Lineage (GTDB taxonomy): Bacteria > Actinomycetota > Actinomycetes > Mycobacteriales > Micromonosporaceae > Asanoa > Asanoa ishikariensis. The sequence goes on from NZ_FNQB01000003.1 coordinate 1,441,353, forward strand.
GGCATGCGTGAAGCACTTCGCGCTCAACTCGATGGAGAACGCGCGGTTCACGGTCGACGTGGAGGTCGACGAGCACGCGCTGCACGAGGTCTACCTGCCGCACTTCAAGGCCGTCGTCGACGCCGGCGCCGAGTCGGTGATGAGCGCGTACAACTCGGTCAACGGCGCGTTCGCCGACCAGAACGCGGTGCTGCTCACCGACATCCTGCGCGGCGAGTGGGGGTTCACCGGCTTCGTCACCAGCGACTGGGTGTGGGGCACGCACGACGCGGTCGACAGCCTGACGGCCGGCCTCGACATCGAGATGCCGCTGCGCATGCACCGGGCCCGCTCGCTGCGCATAGGCAGCGTGCCACGGTCGGTGGTGGTGCGGTCGGCACACCGGATCCTGCGCACGACCCTGCTGCATTACGCCGGGCGTACGGTCGACGAGCCTTCACCTGATGTGGTCGCCTCGCCGGCGCACCGTTCACTGGCGCACGAGGTCGCCGTGCGGGGCGCCGTGCTGCTGCGGAACGCACCCGTGTCCGGCGCTGCCGTGCTGCCGCTGCCGTCCTCGTCGCGGGTGGCCGTGGTGGGCCGGCTCGCTGCCGCGCCGAACCTCGGTGACCGCGGCTCCTCGATGGTCGACCCGCCGTCGACGTCGTCACCGCTGTCCGGGCTGCGCACGGTGTTCCCGGACGCGTCCTATGTGGATGGCCTCGACCTGGCCGCCGCGGCGCGGGCCGCCGGGGCCGCCGACGTCGCCGTGGTCGTCGTCGGGATGGGTCCCACGGACGAGGGCGAGCGGATCACCAACGACGACCCGGCGAGCCTGGCGTTCCTCGGCTTCCCGTTCACCCTGCGGCCGGTGCAGCGGCTGGCCTCCTGGCTGGCCCGGCGGGTCACCCGGTTCGGGCCGGGCGGCGACCGTACCCGGCTGACCCTGCACCCGCACGACGAAGGGCTGATCGCCGCGGTGACGGACGCCAACCCACGGACCGTGGTGGTGGTGATCGGCGGCAGCGCGATCATCATGGAGGCCTGGCGGTCGCGGGTGGCCGCGATCCTGCTGGCCTGGTACCCGGGCATGGAGGGCGGCCGGGCCATCGCCGACATCCTCACCGGGGCGGCCGAGCCCGGCGGACGGTTGCCGGTGGCCATCCCCCGCGACGCGGCGCACCTGCCGTTCTTCGACGCGTCGGCCCGCCGCATCCGGTACGACGCCTGGTGGGGTCAGCGCAAGCTCGATCGCGACGGGCACCGCGCCGCGTACCCCTTCGGTTTCGGTCTGGGCTACAGCACTTTCACGATGACGTTGGTCGGCGGCCGCCGGGTGCGGGTCACCAACACCGGCGACCGGGCCGGTTCGACGGTCGCGCAGGTCTACGCGTTCGACGCGGACGCGGACCGGCCGGTGCCCGTGCTGGTCGGCTTCGCGCGGGTCGCCCTGGACGCGGGTGCTACTGCCGAGGTGGACGTGGACCTCGACCTGACCCCGACCCGGCAGCGCGACCCGGCGACCCGCACGTGGTCGCAGCGCCCGGGCCGGTGGCAGGTCGTCGCCGCCGCACACCATCCGGACGTCCTGGACGGCGCCCTGGACCTGGTCAGTCCCACCAGTTGAAGAGCAGCTCGCCGAGCGTGGCCGGCTGCCAGAACGCGATCTGGTCGCGCTCACCGCGATCAAGTGTGGACAGATCCAGCCGGTTCACCCGTGTGCCGAGGGTCTTGCGATCCAGCAGCCGCCACGGAGCTGACAGGTGCAATGCGCCCGCCAGTCTCGGTTCGGACCGGAAGGTGAGCGAGCCATCCGGTGGTTGCACCAGCGCCAGCCACGGCAGCAGCTCGTGACAGACCACACCGACGCGGTCATCGCCGGTCCGGACCATCAGCAGGTGGAAATTCGGCGTGACGCCCGCGGCCTCGAACCCCTCGACTTTGCCACCGACCTCGAGCACCGCCGCATGAACCACCGTGCGGAAGGCCAGCACATCGGTGGACTTCGGCGAGCCCGCAGCCGCGTCCCAGAAGCCGGTCGCACCTCGCGGAAGCGAGATCACCAGCTCCAGCGCCCCAACCGGAACGGGTAACGAACGATGACCGAACCCGCGGCGCTGCTGCCACTGATCACCAGGTGCGGCGCCGTCCCACCCGGCTCAGGAAACGACGGAACCCGGCAGAACGCCGTGCCGGCGGTGGTGGTGAGCCGGTCGAGGTCGGCGGTCGCGCCCGGCGGCAGCACGATGACCGTGTTGCCGGCCTGGGTCGCCAGCTCGATCTCGACGACCCGCTGGCTGAGCACGGCGTGCCGGAAGTCGAGCTTGACCATGCCCGCCTTACTCCGCACCACCAACTTGCGCGGCACGGCCCAGCGCCCACCCCGCCGGATCTGCCCGGCATGGCTGCGCAACTCGACGACGATCTCGGTGCCCGTGACGGCCGGGACGGCCCCGCCCGGCAGGTCGGCGACGAACGGCTCGACCTCACCGTAGGTGCGCGCCTTCAACACCCCGTCGACCCGCTCCTCAAACTCGGCCATCGTCAACCGGCCCTCGGACACCGCCGTGTTGAGCCGCGCGACCACGCCTTCCCGGTCGGCGTCCGACATCCGGATGTCGCGCTGCTCGGCACTCACCTGGATGACTTTACGGCGCCGAAGCCACGCCGAACAGCGGTCGCGGGCCGCTCCAGCAGGCGAACGGACGTCGATCTGTCGCCTTTCGGTGGCCGCGAGCCTCGATCGTGGCACGTACGCTGTCGACTGCGGGCTCGGGACGGAGGGCCGATGTCGAGTTCGGGTTGGCGTGCCGCGGCGGCCGGGGTCTCGGTCGCTCTCGGAGCCGGCGTGGGCGTGGTGACCAACGTCGTCACCGAGAGCTGGGACGTTGGGCTCCTGGTCGGCCTGATCGCACTCGTGGTCGCCGCCGTCGTCCTCCAGGTGCTGGTGTCGTTGCTCGCCGACCGGGAAGGCGGGCCGGCCGGCGGCACCATCCAGCTACGGGCGGCCGCGAAGGGGCAATCGAAGATCATGCAGGCCGGACGCGACATCGTCGTCCCGCCCGGCCACACCCGCCCCGATGTGGCCGATGACCAGCGTTGAGGTCGGGGAGAGCGGCACCACACGGGAGCTCAAGGCGGTCGCCCGCGGATCAGGAACGATCCTGCAAGCGGGCCGCGACGTCATCACGGGCACCGTCTTCAACGGCGGCTTCGCGCGGCTGCGGGACGTGTGGCTCGACCCGGCGCCCGTGTTCGACGAGGTCCAACTCGACCGCTTCGCCGGCCGGGAATGGTTGATCTCCAAAGTAGACGAGTTCGTCGAACGGCACGACCACGGCTTCGTCGTCATCCAAGGGCCGGCCGGCGTCGGCAAGACCGCGGTCGCCGCGTGGCTCGCCGCACGGCGCGGATGGCCCTGCCACTTCACCCGCCGCGCCAAGGGCCGGTCGGCGGCGACCGCCCTGCGCAACCTGTCCGCGCAGATCATCGCCGCGTACGAGTTGTCCGAGCAGTTCGCCCCCGGCGGCGGCCTGCCCGACACCTCGGCCGAGCCGGGCTGGTTCGAGCAGGTCCTCCGGGCCGGCGGGGAGCGGGCGGCCATGGCCGGACAGCGCCTCGTGATCGTCGTCGACGGGCTGGACGAGGCCGAGACGTTCGAGGGCGACCTCCCGTTGGGTCTGCCCGCCCGCCTCCCCCGCAACGTGGTCGTCGTGGCCACCTGCCGCACCGGCAGCGCCCTGCCCGGCCTGCGGCTGCCGTGGCAGGTCACCACCATCAAGCTCGCCGACCGGCGCAACCTCGAAGACATGCGGCGCTTTCTGGACCAGTCGGTGCGCACCGATACACAGATCGCGGACCGGCTGGCGGCGGCCGGCCTCGACCCGGAGGTGTTCATCGCCCGCCTCCTGGAGCGCTGCGGCGGGGTGTGGGTCTATCTGCGGTACGTCCTCGACGAGGTCCGCTTCGGACTGCGCTCCCCCGACGACCTGGCGGCCCTGCCCGCCGACCTGTCCGGCTACTACTCGCAGGCGCTGTTCCCCGCGGGCGCCGAGGACTCGGTCCGGTCGCGGGTCCTGGCCACCCTGGCCGCGGTCGCCGAGCCCCTCCCCGCACCACTGCTGGCCGACCTCTGCCGGCTCGGCGACGCCGCCGATGTCGAGACGCTGTGCGAAGGGCCGTTCCGGCCGTTCCTCACGGTCGCGAACGACGCCTCAGGCGACGCCCGCTACGGGATCTACCACCTGAGCCTGCGGGACTACCTGCACGGGGCCGCGACCGGGCCGATGCTGGCCGCCGACCGGCACCGCAGCGACCGGCTCGGCCGCGCGACTGCCGCCGCCCACGGCGACATCGCCGACGTCTACCTCACGCTGTTCGGCGGACTGGCCGACGGTCTGCCGCTGCTCGCCGCCAACCTGGACCTGATCGACGTCCACGGTGGATACGCCCGGCGCAACCTCGCCTTCCATCTCGAGCGGGCCGGCCGCGAAGCCGACCTGCACCGGTTGCTGGCCGTCGAGACCGGGGCGGGCGGCTCCTGTCTCTGGTACGTGGCCCTCGACCACGTGAACGCGAACGCCGACTTCGGCACCGACCTCGGCCGGGCTCGGGCGCTCGTCGGCCAGCGGGTCGACGCGGACCTGCGAGCGGGGCGGCCGTCGCCGCTGGCCGGGCTCGACCTGCGCTACGCGATCATCGCGGCGGCGACGTACTCGTTGACAGTCGCCATCCCGTTCGGGCTGGTCGCCGCGCTGGTCCGGCACAGCCTGTGGACCCCCGACCGGGCGCTCGCCGAAACGGCCCGCCTGCGGCGGTCCCGCAATCGTGTCTACCAGGCAACGCTGCTGCTGCCCGTGCTGACCGGGGAGCCGCGGGCCAAGGCGGTCGCGCTCGCGCTGGCATCCGCGCGATCCGACGAGTACGCGGCCGATCGCGCCCAGTCGCTCACCGAGCTCCTCGAGAGCCTCGACGATCTCGAAGACCGAGAGGCGCTCGTCACGGAGGCGATGGACACCGCGACCTCACTCGACCCGAGCATGCGGGCAGGAGCCATCGTCCGGCTGGCGCCGATGCTGTCGGCCGCGCGCCTGCGGGCCGCTGTCCAGATCGCCCTCGCGCTCGACGATCCTCGTGATCGACACTGGTTGTTGACCACGCTGGCCGCGCACGTCCCCGAGGACGAGCTGCCCCACCTCGTAAAGGCCGTCGATGGCATCCCGGAGGATTCTCTCAAGACAGAGTTGATCGAGGCGGTCGCCGAGCGGTCAGTGCCCGCCACGTTGCCGGACCTGCTCGGCGCCGCTCGCGCCATCTCGACCAGCGACGATCGCGGAATGGCGTTGCTGAGCATCGCCGCGGGGCTGGGTGCCGACGTCCGGGACGAGTCGCTGGCAGACGTTCGGGCAACGGTCGACCCGATCCACCGCAGCGCGGCTCTCGCGGTGTCCGCCAGCTCGCCCCAGCACGCCGACGTGCGAGCCGACCTGGTGCGCGAGGCGGCCGCGACCGCGCTCAGCTGCGAGTCCGAGGTGGACGCGCTGGGCTCGCTCGTCAACGTCATCCGCCTGGCCAGGGGGTCGAACGCCGAGGACATGCTGACGGACTGTCTGGAACGTCTGGCGACATCGGAGGTGAAGGCCGAGTTCGTCAGCATGCTGACGACCGTCGACAATCCACCGGTCGAGGCGCTCCTCGGGCTCGTCGACCGGATCGTCGACGAGCGCCGCCGGGCAGACGCGTTGTCGGCGCTCGGGTCGGTCGCGACGGGCGCGCCCGCCAAGACCATCGTGGAACTGGCCGCCAGGCTGCCCGACGCGATGCGACGCGCCGAGGTGCTGGCGGAGCTTGCCGCCCAGGCCGATGCGGAGCTCGCCGAGTTGCTGCTCGCTGAGGCCTCCCGGCTGCCGGACGCGTACCTGCGGGGACACGTGGTCCACAACCTGGCCGACCGGCTGAGTGCGGCACAGGCCGGTGTCGCGCTGTCGATGGTCCAGTCCATCACCGACGAACGTGGCCTGGCTCAGTTCCTGGCCGCCGCGGCACGCACGGCGACGGCGGAGACCCGCGAGGCCTTGTTGGCGGAAGCGATCGCGGAGGCCGACCGGATCACGTTCCACCAGAACCGCGCCATGGCGTTGGTGGACATCCTGGAGGCCGGCGGCCCACCGGCTCCCGCCGCCCTCGTCGACGACCTGTTCGAGCTGACCTCGCGGTTCCTCCCGGACACGCTGAACACGTTGTGCCTCGAGCGCACCCGGCCCTGGCTCACCACGGAGCAGTGGTCGACCGCTTTCGACGTGGCCCGCACCGCCGCACAGAGACCAGGCCACTCACCCGACCAGGCGGCCTGGGCGTTGTACCACCTGGCCGCGCTCTGCCCGCCGACGCACGCTCCCGAGTTGCTGCGTGAGGCCGCCGCCAGGGCCCGTGACATGCGGTCAGGTACGTACCAGTCCCTGTTCCTCATGTTGATCGCGGCGCGGCTGCCCGACGAAGAAGGCCGGCCGCTCCTTCGTGAGGCCATGGACACCGTCGCCCGGGCCGGCGACGGCGCACCCCCACTGGAACGGTTCGCGTCCCTGCTGGTCCGGGCCGTTCCGGAGACGATCTTCGTCAGATGCCTGGCCGCCGGCCACACGCTCCTGCGTCCCGATGCCGACCCTGCTCTGTTGGGGCAGCTTCTGCATCTCCTGCCGGCCTCGGTGGCGCAACTGGGCGTCGACGCCCTGGCGGGCGTCGCGACGCCGGGCGAGCGCGGCCTGATCTTCGCGAACTCAGCCCTTCTCCTGCGTGAGCCCGCACGCGAAGCCGCCATCAGGCACACCCTGGCCGATCCCGGCTTCTCGCAGGGACGGTGGCAACTGGTCAGCCGGGCACAGGAGCGTGCGGCGGGACACCTCGACGCGTACGCGTTCACTGTGCTCCGGCGCTGCCTCGACGACGTAGACCTCGACGACTGCCTTTTCATCCTGTCGGGAGCGACGGACCTGGTCCGCGCCTGCGGAGGCGACGCTGCGATCAGCCAGTGCGTCGAAGCCGCCCGCACCGTGCGCCAATGGTGGCCCCGCCTGACGGACCCGCCCCGCCAGCAGTAGACCGGCTGTCCGACGCCACCGCCGGCCGCGACCAACGGTACGGACGATGCGTCACGCCGCGCGCGGTACCAACAATGGACGGATGCTTCCGGTCACGCCGCAGGACAGTGTCCACCGGTTCGCCCGCTCGCTCGAAGTGCCGCAACGGTTGACGCAGCTCCATCCACGCACACCCGGCAACGCCGGCAACTTCAACGCGTTGCCGCCGGCCGTGGTGCTCGGCGTCATCTCGGCCTTCGAGGGATTTGTCGAGGACTTCCTCGCCACCGCCCTGCATCTGCGCGGCTACGGACTGGGCCAGATCGCCAAACGGGTGTCGACGAGCAACCCGACCGTGGCGGACTTCCAACGCAAATGCTCTGCCGAGTTTCCGACCGTCCCGCCACGGATCGCCGACGCCCCGCCGGTGCGGGTATGGAACATCCCCACCGTCAGCGGGCGACCGGCCACCGAGACCATCGACTGGGACGAGATGGTGCGACGGGCCGACGGGTGGATGCAGGTGCGGCACTGCCTGACCCACGGTCTGGTCTCGGGCTGGCGCAGCGAGGTCTGGCCGGGGCCACTGCGCGGCGCCACCTCGGCGAGCAGCGTGCTGCGCGCCCGGCCGGGCGGCCGACACGCGATCGGCCTGATCGGCGCCATCTCCTGTGCCCGGATCCACCTGCACGGCGCGCGGGTGATCGCCGACGCCGTCGCGGCAGAACTGGGCGCTCTCCTGGACTGGACCGCACTGCCGGACTTCCCGCTGCTGCGCGCCGCCGGTGGCAGCGCCGATCGCTGACTACGCGCGCGGATCGTTTCGCGCGGCGACCAACGCGAGCTCCCGCTCCACGTCCGGCGCGGGCTCCGGCTCGGGCCGGCGGCGGAAGGTCCACCAGCGATAGAGCACGTAGTTGAAGACCAGGTTGGTGCCGCCGGCGATGATCCGGGCCGGGACCAGCCCGATCCCGAGCGCGCCGAGCACGGTCACGCCGGCCACCGTGAGCACGTAGTCGCCGAGCACCTGCGGCGCGAACCGGGCCAACTGCCCGCGCACCCCGTCGCCGGAGGCGTGGAAGGCGAAGGTGCGGTTGAGGGCGAAGTTCAGCGCGTAGGTGGCCCAGAACGCGATGCTCACCGTCGCCGCGGGCGGCAGTGGCGTGACCGCGTCGAGCACGGCCAGCAACGTCAGATCGAAGGCGAAACCGACGCCGGCGAGGCCGAGAAAACGGATGACGGAATGGCGGTACGCGAGCCGCAAGATCCGCGAAGCCCGACTCACGCCGCACACCCTAGCCCCGAAACCTGAACAGCCCGGTCCGGGGTCACGGTCCGAGCCCAACGCCGATCTCAGCGGGGTGGGGCCGTCACCGGGATCAGCCGGGCGGCCAGGCGCGGATCATTGCCGTAGCATTCGTCGCCGGCGATCCGTCGATCGATGCGGCAGCCCGCGCTTGAACTTCGATGGTCAGACAAGGACGGCTCGGTGAGTGACACTCCGGATCTCGGTCCCGCGCCGCAACGAGTTGCGGTGCACGCGGAACAGGTGCGTCGGCTTGTCGCCGAGCAGTTTCCCGAGTGGGCCGACCTCCCGGTTGAGCCGGTAGCCAACGGCGGCTGGGACAACTGGACCTTTCACCTCGGCTCCGCATTGCTGGTACGGCTGCCCAGCGCTGCCGAGTACGCCTTGGCCGTCGAGAAGGAACATCGGTGGCTCCCGACGCTCGCCGCTCGGCTGCCGTTGCCCATCCCCACCCCACTGGCCAAAGGCAAGCCCGGCGCGGGCTATCCCCATCCGTGGTCGATCTATCGGTGGCTCGACGGCGAACGTGCGAACGTGGACCGCGTCGCCGACCCGGTGCGATTCGCGCTCGACCTGGCAGAGTTCCTGGCGGCCCTGCAGAGCGTCGACGCCGCTGACGGTCCGCAGCCGGGGATCCACAACTGGTTCCGAGGCGGCACCCTGCGCACCTACGGCGGGAAAGTCGACCGTGCGCTCGCGGGGTTGGACGGCCAGGTGGACTCCGAGCTGGCGCGGGAGATCTGGGCGAGCGCACTCGACGCCCGCTGGGACGGTGTGGACCGCTGGTTCCACGGTGACGTCGCCGAGGGAAACCTGCTGCTCGATGACGGGCGGTTGGCGGCCGTCATCGACTTCGGGACCTGCGGCGTCGGCGACCCGGCCTGCGATCTGGCGATCGCCTGGACCTTGCTGACCACCGACGGCCGACGGGCCTTCCGCAAGCGGCTCTCGGTGGACGACGCGACGTGGGCACGCGGGCGCGGCTGGGCCCTCTGGAAGACGCTCTCTACCTACTCCTACAGCTTCCAGGATCCCGAGGACGCGGAGGACTTCGCGAGCGCGCGGCGAATTCTCGGCGAGATCTTCACTGAGTACACGGCCAGCGTCGCCACTAGGCGCTGACCGTAACTGGATCTCCGTTCACGGTTCGAGACGCAGCGCCGCGGGGACCTCGTGCGCGACGGCCACGCTGGACACCGTTGCCCGGCCGATGTGGTTGTCCGGGATCAGGAACGAGTCCGCGATCGGTGCGAGCACGCCGATCTGGTGCCGCACGTGCCGCGGGTCCGGTCGAGTGGGAGGCTCGATTTCGCAGACAAGATCGAAGGGCATACTCGGCAGCGACGGTCAGCGGCGCGGGTCGACGTGGATCTTCGGCGCTGCGCCCCAGGCCGGCGGGCGGCCTCCGGCGAGCACGTCGGCCGCCTCGGCCAGTCCGACCGTCGCCGCGACCAGCGGGCGGGGGTCGACGGTGCCGGTCGCGTACAGCTCGATCGTCCCCGACAGACCCCCGGACGCGCTGAGTACGCCGACAGCCGTCACGTCCTTCAGGACAAGATCACGGGAGTCGACCAGCGACGGCGCCTCCGCCAGCCCGATGTAGACGACCCGGCCCCCCGGCTCGACCCGGCGCACCGCGAAGCCCGGCAGATCGGCCGCGTTCGTCGCGTCGACCACCGCGTCGAAGGCCAGGTCGTCCGGCAGATCGGTGAGACGCCAGGTGTGCGCGAAGCCGAGCCCCCGCGCGAACGCCAGCGAAGGCTCGTCGCGCCCGAGCAGGTGCACCTCCGCACCCCTGGCGGCGGCGATCTGGGCGGCGAGCAGGCCGATCGTCCCCGGCCCGAGGACCAGCAGCCGGCTGGTCGGGGTCAGGGCCGCGGCCTCGACCACCCGCAGCGCGTTGCCGCCCGGCTCGACCAGGGCGCCGAGCGTGGCGTCGACCGAGTCCGGCAGCGGGTGCAGCGCACGGACCGGGACCGGTAGCTGCTCGGCGAGCGCGCCCGGCCAACCGCCCCGGATGCCGATCTCGAAGCGGTCCGCGCACAGGTGCTGGCGGCCGCTCAGGCACCGCAGGCAGTTGCCGCAACCCAGCATGGTGTCGCCGGTGACCCGGCGGCCGAGCCAGGCGTTGTCGACCTCGGCGCCGACCGCAGACACCACGCCGCACCACTCGTGACCGATTCTGATCGGGTACGCGGCGTCGCCGCTGTGCAGGTAGGCCATGTGGCCCGAGTAGAACTCGGCGTCGGTGCCGCACACGCCGGCCCGCTCCACATCGACGATGACCTCGCCGATCCGGGGCACCGGCGGGGCCACGTCCCGCACCTCCGCCCGGCCCGGCCCGACGACGACGAAAGCCCGCACCGCCACCCCCTGCCACCCGATCAGGCGAATCTTGATAATGGGCAGTATGCCTGCCCCTCTCCGCTCCGACGCGTGGTATGCCGGCCAGGACCGCAACTCCTACATCCACCGGGCCTGGATGCGCCGTGGCGCACCCGACTCGGCGTTCGAGGGTCGGCCCCAGATCGCCATCGCCAACACCGCCTCTGACCTCACGCCCTGCAACATGCACCTCACCGAGGTGGCCCGCAGCGTCGCCAACGGCATCTGGGAGGCGGGCGGCGTACCCCTGGAACTGCCCGTCGTCTCCCTCGGCGAGACGCAGGTCCGGCCGACCGCGATGCTCTGGCGCAACATGGCCGCGATGGCCATCGAGGAGATGATCCGGGCCAACCCGATCGACGGGGTCGTGCTGCTCGGCGGCTGCGACAAGACCATCCCCTCGCTGCTGATGGGCGCCGCCTCGGTCGATCTGCCGGCGCTGGTGGTCCCTGGCGGCCCGATGCTCACCGGCACGTTCCGCGGTGTGCCGCTCGGCTGCGGCACCGACGTCTGGCGGCTCTCCGAGGAGGTCCGCGCCGGCACGCTGTCCAACCGTGACTTCCAGGCGTCGCAGTCGGCGATGATCCGGAGCAAGGGCCACTGCAACACGATGGGTACGGCCTCGACGATGGGCCTGCTCGCCGAGGTGCTGGGCACGACGCTGCCCGGCACGGCCGGGCTGCCCGCCCCGGACAGCCGCCTTGCGGCCCAGGCCCACGAGTCGGGCCGGCTCGCGGTCGAGATGGTCCGCGAAGGCCGGCGACCGAGTCAGATCATCACGAAGGCAAGCTTCCACAACGCGATCGTGGCGCTGGGCGCGCTGGGCGGCTCGACCAACGCGGTCGTGCACCTGCTCGCGATCGCCGGGCGCCTCGGTGTGCCGCTGACCCTCGACGAGATCGACCGCGCCGGGCACGGCATCCCGCTGCTGGTCGACCTGCAACCGGCCGGGCGGCACCTGATGGAGGACTTCCACCGGGCCGGCGGGCTGACCGCCGTGCTACGGGAGATCTCCGACCTTCTCGATCTTGACGCGCTGACCGTCACCGGGCGTCCGCTCGGCGAGTACCTGTCGGACGCGACGATCCACGACACCGAGGTGATCAGGCCGCGCAGTGACCCGATGATGGCCGACGCCGGCATCGCCGTGCTCCGCGGCGACCTGGCACCGGACGGCGCGATCATCAAACCGGCGGCGGCGACGGCAGCCCTGTTGCAGCACCGCGGCCGGGCCGTGGTCTTCGACTCGGTCGAGGACCTGCACCACCGGATCGACGACCCGGCGCTCGACGTGGACGCCGACTCGGTGCTGGTGCTGCGCGGCTGCGGGCCGCGGGGCTACCCGGGCATGCCCGAGGTGGCCAACCTGCCGCTGCCGCGCAAGCTGCTGCAGCAGGGCGTCCGCGACATGGTGCGGGTCTGCGACGGGCGGATGAGCGGCACCGCGTACGGGACAGTCGTGCTCCACGTCGCCCCCGAGGGCGCGGCCGGCGGCCCGCTGGCGAAGGTGCGCGACGGCGACCCGATCGTGCTCGACGTCGAGGGGCGCCGGATCGACGTCGACGTGCCGGCCGCCGAGTTCGCGGCCCGCGAACCCGCGCCGGCGATGGTCGCCGCACTGGCCCGACCGACCCGGGGTTGGGAAAAGCTCTACGTCGATACGGTCCGCGGCGCGGAAACTGGCGCGGATTTGGACTTTCTCGTCGGGGGAAGTGGCGACCGTGTGGCCCGTGACTCGCATTGATGACACGCGGCTACTGGGCTGTCGCTTTGTGCACCACTTGCGACCAGATCTCCCTTGGGTATGCTCGTGCGCGGTTTGACGGAGGGAAACAACGAGAATGACCGCCGCGCGACGACGCTGGCTCGCAACTGTCCTGGCCCTGGTCGCCGCTGCCACGGTCGCCGTGCTGCCACCCGGTGCCGGTTACGCGGCGCCCAAACCGTCGCCGACGCCGGCCGCGCCTAGGGAGAAGGCCGTTCCGCTGCTCGGTGACGTGCTCGAGTCGACCGGCCGGCAGTACGCCAAGGCCAAGGCGGTCCTCGACAAGTCCCGGCAGCGCCAGCTCAAGCTCGGCCTGCAGCTCCAAGCCGCCGAGGCGAAGGTCAAGGACCTCCAGCCGCAGGTGAGCGAGTTCGCGACCGAGACGTACCGGACCGGCAGGCTCACCCCGATGGTCGCGATGCTCAATGCGTCGGACCAGGGCGGCTTCCTGGAGAAGGCCACGGTGCTGGAGCGGCTCAACCAGTACAACTCGAGCAAGCTGAACGAGCTCGTCACGGCCGAGGAGCAGGTCGCCGGGGCCAAGGCCGCGATCGACGCCGAGGTGGCCGCCCAGAAGGCCGCGGCGAATTCGATGGCCAAGCAGAAGGCCGCCGCCGAGCGCGAGCTCGACAAGGTCGGCGACCTGGCCGTCGGGGTGGGTCTGGACCCCACCAACGTGGTGGCGACCTCGCCCAAGGCCCGCCCGGCACCGCGCTCGGCCGACGGTGGCTGGCCGGACGAGTCCTGCAGCGTGCAGGACGACACCACCAGCGGCTGCGTCACGCCGCGCACGATGCACGCGTACAAAGAGGTGAAGCGCGCCGGGTTCAACCGGTTCGTCGGTTGCTTCCGGTCCGGTGGGCCCTTCGAGCATCCGAAGGGCCGCGCCTGCGACTGGTCGTTGCTCAAGAGCGGATTCGCGCGGGCCGCCAACAGCGACCAGGAGAGGTACGGGAACAACCTGGCGGCGTTCCTGATCAGAAACGCCGACGCGCTCGGGATCCTCTACGTGATCTGGTACAAACGCATCTGGTTCCCCGCTACCGGGTGGAAGTCCTACAGCGGTGAGAGCGACCATACGGACCACGTACACATGTCAATGCTTTGACGCTTTGAAATAGGGCTGAACGCCCGGGACAGCGCACGCCGCTGGCCCGGGCGTTCGTCATTTGGTCAGGCGTGCTCCGGCAGCCGCGCCTCCTCCTCCTTCGCCTGGTCCTGGCCCACCGGCGACAGGTGACGCAACGCCCGTAGGCAGAGCACTGCGGTGACGGCGATCGCGACGGCGCTGATCGCGGCCACCACGTGCAGGCCGTCGGTGAACGCCGCGCGGGCCTGGTCGAGCAGCGCCGGCGGGGTCGCGGCGAGCGAGTCGCCCGCCCCGGCCGGCGCGCCGTGTCGGTAGACCGCGGCGGCGACGCTGCCGAACACGGCGACCCCGAGCGCGAACCCGAACTCGTTGGCGGTCTGCGACAGGGACGCGGCCGAGCCGGCCCGCTCCGGTGGCACCGCGCCGACGACGATCCCGGTGCCGAGCGTGACCAGCGGCCCGGCGCCGACGTTGAACAGCGCCATCCCGGTGATCACCGTCGTCGCGTCCGAGGCGCTGGTCAGCAGCACGAGGCCGACGAACGAGACGGCCAGGCCACCGGCGATCAACGGGGCCGGCCTGATCCGTCTGGCTGCGAGCGGCGCGACCTGGGTGGCGAGCAGGCCGGCGGCTACCGCGGGCAGCAGTGCCAGCCCTGCCCGCAGTGGCTGGTAGCCGGCGACAAGCTGCAGGAACTGCGTGATCAGCACCATCACGGTGCCCGGCAGCATCGTGTTGACGAGCATCGCGCCGAGTGCGGTGCGGAACGTGCGTTCCCCGAACAGCCGCAGGTCGACCAGGGGGTCTGTCAGCGTCCGCTGGCGGCGCAGGAAGGCCGCCGCGAACAGCAGCCCGACGATCAACGCGGCCGCCGGGGTGGGCTGCACTCCGTGCCGGGCCAGCTCCTTGATGCCGTAGACGGCCGGGAGGATCGCGGCGAGCGAGAGCGCGACGCTGGCCAGGTCGAGCGGGGCCGGGTCGCGTCGCGGCCGGTCCTTGGGTAGCAGGATCGGGCCGAGGACGAGCAGCAGGAGCATCGCGGGCACGGCGATGAGGAAGACCGAGCCCCACCAGAAGTGCCCGAGCAGGATGCCGCCGACCACTGGGCCGATCGCGCTGCCGCCCATCAGCGACATCAGCCAGACCCCGATCGCGGTGGCGCGCTGCTTCGGGTCGCGGAACATGCCGGTGATCAGCGCGAGCGTGGTCGGGCCCATGGCCGCGCCGGCGACGCCGAGCAACGCCCGGGCCGCGATCAGCATGGCCGGGCTGTCCGCGTAGGCGGCCAGCACCGACGCGACGCCGAACACGGCCGCCCCGCCGAGCAGCAGCCTCCGGCGGCCGAGGCGGTCACCGAGCGCGCCCATCGTGATCAGGAAGCCGGACAGGAGGAACCCGTAGACGTCGATGATCCAGAGCTGGTCGGTGCTGCCCGCGCCGAGGTCACCGCTGAGCTGCGGCACGGCGAGCAGGAGCACGAACAGGTCGATCGAGACGAGGAGGGAAGGCAGGGCCAGCACCGCCAGCCCCACCCACTCCTTGCGCCCTGCCCGCGAGTCGTTCACATCCATGAGTACCTCTTCAGTCGTGATTGGTTCACGACCAGAGGTCGGAGTCGTCACCCGAGTTTCGACAGCCCTCCGAGATTCGCGGTCTAGGGTGACGGCACCCGAGCTTCGGAGGCACGATGACCAGCTACATCGGCGACGACGAGATGCGCGCCGGCATGACCACGACCAAGGCCTACACGGCGGTCATCCTGCACGCGGGGCCGAACTTCGGCACGCCCGAAGCGCAGCCGATCATCTGGGAGCACGGCCGCCGCAACTTCGGACTCCGCGCCGACGGCCTGCTGAGCATCGTCTGCCCCGTCCGCGACGACAGCGACGTGTGCGGCATCGGCATCTTCGACCTGGACCTCGACGCCACCGTCGCGGTGATGGCTGACGACCCGGGTGTCGCCGCCGGTATCTTCACCTTCACCGCCCACGCGGTGCGCAGCTTCCCCGGCGACCGACTGCCGTAAATCTATTCGCGGCCCGTGCCAGCCTTGAAGCGGGTCGTGCGGTGGGTGCCGTCGCAGAAGGGCTTGGTGGCGGACATCCCGCACCGGCACAGCGCGACCGTCGAACGCCCGGTCTCGATCGTCTCGCCGTCGACCGTGACCAGCTCGAAGTCACCGCGGACCAGTAAAGGCCCATCGGGGTACGGGGTCACGGTCGCGGCGGGCTCCTCGGCAGGTCGCATGTTGCCGAATTCCCCGCGTCGGCGCCCGGAAACCAGGTTTGATCTCCCGTCACCGGGGCACCCGGCGCCAGTGACCATAGTTTCTCCGCCGCGCCTCACGGGACCCACCCTGCCGCTGGCCCGTGGCCCGGTATCTGCGGCGCTGCGGGCGGCCCTGGCCGGCCCGCCGCGCGAACTGCCGCCCTGCACCTGGTCGGGGGCCGACCCGCTGCACGACGAGGATCTCCAGGTCACCCTCTACCTCTGCTACGAGCAACATTTCCAGGGGTTCGCGGGCGTCGACCCCGACTGGGAGTGGCACCCGGAGTTGCTGGCTCTGCGCGCGGCCGCCGAGCGGCCGTTCGTGGCGGCCCTGCACGACCTCGTCGGCGACCACGAGCCGCCCAACGACGTGCCCGCCGCTCTCATCGCTCTGGTGACCGACCCGGACGGGCCGTCACTGGCCGCGCACGTCCGCCAGCACGCGACCCTCGACCAGTTCCGCGAACTGCTCATCCACCGCTCCGTCTACCAACTCAAAGAAGCCGATCCGCACACCTTCGCGATCCCGCGCCTGCGCGGTGCGGCGAAGGCGGCGCTGGTCGAGATCCAGATCGACGAGTACGGCGGTGGCCGCCCGGAACGCATGCACGCAGAGCTGTTCCGGAACACCATGGACGGTTTCGACATCGACAGCGCTTACGGCGCCCACGTCGACCGCGTACCCGCGGTGACCCTCGCCGGCGTCAACCTGATGTCGCTGTTCGGCCTGCACCGGCGCTGGCGCGGCGCGTTGGTCGGCCAGTTGGCGGCGTTCGAGATGACCTCCTCGGAACCGAACCGGCACCTGGCGGCCGCGGCCCGCCGGCTGGGCGGCGACGACCAGGCCGCCCGGTTCTTCGACGAGCACGTGGAAGCCGACGCGGTGCACGAGCAGATCGCCGCCTACGACATGGCCGGGCGTTACGCCTCCGACACCGCGGACGGTGCCCGCGACGTGCTGTTCGGTGCGCGCTGCGGCCTGGCCGTCGGCGCACTCATGGCCGACCACCTGACGAGCTCCTGGACAGCGGGCCGCAGTTCGCTGCTGCCGGCCGCGCCTCGGTAACGGACAGCGCCCGCGACGTGCTGTTCGGCGCACGCTGCGGCCTCACGCGGTGGACGCCCTCATCGCCGTACACCTGACAAACTCCTGGACCGCTGGGCGCAGCTCGCTGCGACCCGCGTGATCAAGGACAGACCGCGGCCGGAGCAACGCCCAGTGCGTCCAGTGTGGACAGCAGCTCCGCGCGCGTGAGGTCGGCCCCGAAAATGTCGGACGAGCCCGGCTGCAACACGCGGCCCGCGCTCAGCGGGTGCAGCGGCACCGGGTCGAAGCCCATCGCGTCGACCAGGTCGCTCACCGCCGCCATGGCGGCGCCGTCGTCGCCGGCCACCGCCAACGCGTGGCGATCCGGGTCACCGGCCGGGCGGGTCCAGGCGTCGAGCTCGTGATAACCCATGTGGTTGAACGACTTCACCACGTCGACGCCGAGGATCTCGCGGACGATCTCGCTCGAGGACCGGGTGGCGCCCTCCCACGCGGACAGCACGCCGTCGACCGGGGGCCAGTAGTTCATCGCGTCGACCACGACGCGGCCGCGCAGAGCCGCCGCCGGGACCGTCCCCAGCCGGGCCAGCGGCACCGCCACGATCACGATGTCGGCCTGGGCGGCCGCGTCCGCGCTGGTCATCGGGACCGCGCCCGGGGCGAGGACGTCGACGATCAGGCCCAGCGCCGCCGGGTCGCCGGAGCCGGCGATCGCCGTCGGACGACCGGCCGCGACGCTCAGCCGGGCCAGGACGGTGCCGACCTTGCCGGCGCCGAGTACGGCTACGCGCGCGCTCATGCCGACTCCTTACGTACGACCGGCGCCACCTCGGTGGCGAACAGTTCCAAGCTCTTGTCGACCATGCCGGCAGGCATGCCACCGACGTCGAACTGGCCGACGTAGCGGCTGATGCCGAGCAGTTCCCGGTGATTCATGATCTTGTCGATGACCTCCTGCGGACTGCCGACCAGCAGGCCGGCGCGAATCCACTGGTCGTAGACCTCGCGTGGCATACCACCGGGGAACTGCGGAAGCTTGGCGAGGTATTCCGCGTAGTAAGGGTAGAACTCGTCACGCGCGCCCTGTGAGGTGCGGCCCACGTACATGTGTCCCCCGCTTGCCACCCGCAGGCCGGCCGGGTCGTGGCCCGCGGCGGCCGCCGCCCGGTGGTAGATCTGCACCAGCCCGCGGGCCGGCGCCGGGTCGGTGAAGATCGCCACGAACATCGGGGCGCCGAGGCGGCCGGCCCGCACCGCGGACTGCGGCGTGCCGCCGACACCGACCCAGACCGGCAGCGTGGGCTGCAACGCCCTCGGCGTGACCAGCGCGTCCTCCAGCGGCGCCCGGGTGCGGCCCCGCCAGGTGACCCGCTCCTCGCGGGCGAGCTCGAGCAGCAGCCGGAGCTTCTCGTCGAACAGGACCTCGTACTCCCGCAGGTCGTAACCGAACAAACCGAACGACTCGGTGAAAGCGCCGCGGCCGGCGACGATCTCCGCACGGCCGCCCGAGAGCTGGTCGAGGGTCGCGAACTGCTGGTAGACCCGCACCGGGTCAGCGGTGGAGAGCACGGTCACCGCGGTGCTGAGCCTGATCCGCTCGGTCACCGAGGAGATCGCGGCCAGCACGAGCTCAGGCGCGGAGAGCGTGAAGTCCGCGCGGTGGTGCTCGCCCAGGGCGATCACGTCCAGACCGGCCTCGTCGGCGTAGCGGGCCTGGGAGACCAGGTCCGCGAGCCGCTGCCGGGTGGAGACCGTCCCGCTGTCGCCGAACGAGTAGATGCCGAGTTCCATGATCCAAATCCCCATGTCGTACGCCGTGGAAGCGGAACTTCATCCTCCGCTTGCCGAGCCTAACGCGGGGCCGGGCTCGGTCATTCCCCGCGCAGCGCTGCCTCGATCTCGGCGATCACCTGCGCGGTGCTCTCGAACAACACGGCCCGCATCCCGTACGCGTTGGCCGCGGCGATGTTCGCTGGAAAGTCGTCGACGAACAGCAGCTCGGCCGGCTTGCCGCCCATCCGCTCGCAGGTCAGCTTCCACAGCTCCGGGTCAGGCTTTACCAGACCGACCTCGTGCGAATAAAGGCACACGTCAACGAGCTCGACGAGACCGTAGGCGGCCTGCTCCCGCTCGCTCGCCCCGACGAAGCTGTTGCTCAGGATCCCGGTGCGGACCCTCTGTCGCAGGGCGCGCGCGTACTCGATGAGCTCGGTGTTCGGGGTTCCGAGGTACTGCTGCCACATGTCGGCCATGGCCGCGTCGACCTGGTCGTGGGTGATGCCGAGCCGGTCCGCCATCGCGGCGTGCACCTCGGCCTCGGTCACGGTCCCGATCGCGCCGCCGTCCCACATGTCCTGCATCGCGGCGTCGATCGAGCCATCCGCCAGGCCGAGCTTCGGCTCCCACACCTTCTCGAAGTCCATCGGACCGCAAAACTCCAGCACACCACCGATATCGAAAACCACGGCTCGAATCGTCACGATCGACACGGTACGGACGCCGCCAACGCGGCTCCATACGTAATACGTACTACGAAGGGGTCAGCGGGGTCCGGACTTCAGCGCGAAGGATCGTCCGCACCGTTCATTCTGGACACCCATCCCCACGCCCAAGCCTCAAGTGCGGCCCAAGTTCGGCCAAAGAGTCAAGAGTGGTCAGCACATGCCCTTTCTCGTTTTCGATCCGGTGGCCGCCGTGCCGCAGAGGCACGATGCGGACTTCGCGACCGCCGATTCGCGCTATGTCCGCGCCCAGTCGCAAAACACCATGGCTCAGCATCGGAAAAAGCCGGCGCGCTCGCTCGTGTTCGTACACCGCATCCAGAAATGGCCGCTCGGCATCGTAGATGTCATCAGCCAGCAGCGACCGCCACTGCGCCTCGACGAGTTCCTCGTCGCCGACGATGTCGGCTAGCTCTTCGGCACTGACAAAATTGAACCTGGCGCTGACCTCCGACGCGCTGGCCCCCTGTAGCCAGGCGACGATGACGGCGACGACCGCTTCGATGTCCGGGGACGCACCGCTCGCCCAGACGATCGGGTAGTCCGAGCGGTGCATCTCCACATGGAAGAATCTGCGCTCCGAGCCGACGCTGACAAAGCAGCTTCCGCGAGGGCGGTCGATGCGCGCCGACCAGGGAGCGGATTGCGCTGCCAACTCTGGAAGAATCTGCGCTCCGTGGCCGGCTGCCACTTTCCGCAGTGCTTGCGAAAGCCCTCCAGCACGGACGACGTCGGGATAGAGCTGCTCAATCATCGAACGCCATCCCCTCAGCACCCGCAGCCGCGCACACCGGATGGCATGGTCCGTCCAGCGTGACCTGAGGCGGCCCAGACCACGGCCCGCGGATCATCGAGGTTACCTTCGTGCGGATCCAGGCCGCCTGACGAAGGTTTGGGATGATGCTGAAGCCGACCTCGGCTCCGATGTGCGATGCCGTTCGAAACGGCGAACGATCGGATCGACCACCCGGACGCGGATGGGTGCAACCGATCCACGGGGGACGGAGTTCTGAGGGGCATGCGGGTAGATCCCACCTTCGAGGCGTTCGTCGAGCGCGAGTCCACCGCGCTCCTGCGGATCGCCTATCTGCTCACCAACGATCGGGGGCACGCTGAAGATCTTCTTCAGGTCGCGTTGTTGCGGACCGCTCGACGGTGGACCACCGCGCAGGAGGCGCCTGAGGCCTATGTCCGGAAGATTCTGCTGAACCTGTCACGGGATCGGATCCGATGGCTCACGCGCCGCGTACGGGAGAGACCTCTGGCATTCGCCCAGCACTCCGTCGCCGCCGTCGCTTCGCACGACCACCAGGTCGCGGAACGGCGCCAGGTCCTCGAGGCGTTGGCGCGCCTGCCGGTCAAGCAGCGGCAGGTCGTTGTGTTGCGCTTCTTCGAGGACCGGAGCGTGGAACAGACGTCCGAGCTGCTGGACATGCCGCCGGGGACGGTCAAGTCCCACACCTCCCGGGCCCTGGCCCGGCTCCGCGAACTGCTGGCCGACAACGAGAACACCCACCTTGCGAGGGCACGCCATGACTGACGACGACCAGTTCGGCCAGCGACTGGGCACTCTGCTGCGCGAGGAGGTGTCCAACGTCCACGCCGCTCCTGACCTGACGCGCCGGCTGCGCGGCCGCGCCAAGCGGAAGCGGCTGTCGGTGGGAGCCGGCGCCGCTGTCCTGACCGCCATGGTCGCGGCAGTGGGCCTCCTGGTCCCCACGGGCCCTGACGGCCTACACACCAGACCCGGTCCGGATGTCGGCCCTGTCAGCACCCAGGCGCCTCGCACGCCCGCCCGGACCACGGACTACCTCCTGCTGACCCGCAACGAGATCGGTGCCGAGTGGACCGATGCCGCGACCGGCCGCACGCGCGAGGACATTTACGCGGACGACGGAAAGCGGCTGTCCTGGACCACTCTCACGACGACAGACACGGATGGCGGGCGGCGGTGGCTCGAGATCCAATGGCTGCTCCGCTGGTGGTCGCAGGGGCACACGACCGCGGCCGAACTGACGCAGCAGATACGCCCAGACCCCTTCGAGAACCTTCCCACCCCAGACCCCGAAAGCATCAGCAAGGCCCTCGCTGACGGGACCTTCGAGATCGTCGGCAACGAGACCCTCGACGGCCGGGACACGCTGCGGCTGCGCGTGGAGACAACCATCGAGATCGGCCGCGGCAAGAATGCCACCTCGTTCCCCAGGAAACTGGAGATCTGGGTCGACCCCGACAACTACCTCCCCTATCGCACCGTCATCACCACCACGCAACGGTGGGGCGCCAGCACGGTGTCCACCACGTACGCCTGGATGGAGCGCACCAAGGAGAACCTGATGGTGTTCGACGTGACCCCGCCCGCCGAGTTCGACGACCGCACCGGTTAGACGCCAACGGCGTTTCAGAACGTGATCGAGGTACGGGCGAGCACATAGGCGGGAAGCCCCGACGCGAACTCCTCTTCGTCGACGCTGCCCCAGAGGACAACGACGCCGTTGGCGGCGAACGCGCGTCCTGGACCGGCTTCGTCCCTGGCAAGGGCGGCTTCCGCGCCGTCCTTGCCGCCGATGGTGATCTGCCGTTCGGCGGATTTCTCGCCACCGAAACCTGACATCGCGGCCACGGTGGTCAACGCCTGCGCCGCGTCGCCGCTCTCATACGTGAAGACCCAGATGAAGCCGAGCACGCCGGCGGGCTTGGCATCGATCTCACAGCGCAGGGTCACCCCATCCTCGACCAACGCCCACTTGGCGAGGTCCTTCGGACTCCACTTCTCCGCCGTCGACAGCGTCGCCGGGATCCCGCACGCGGTCCCGGGCCCGATCTTTCCACCAGCAGCGGCGGGTACGGGGTCCGCGATCGCCCCGGGGGCCACCGTCGACCCCACCGACAACGGCTGGGTCAGCCCATCCCTGCGGCCAGCGGCCCGCCGCCGCTGACCGCACCGTCGGACGTTGGTTCTGGGTCGGAGCGGTGCACGTCGTGCACCAGGCAAAGGGCTCAGAACACGGCGATGGGGTTGACCGGGACACCGGTCAGGCCGTGGATGCGCGGCGGCGCGATCGTGAGCAGAAAGGTGTACCGCTCCAGCTCCGCACACAGGGCCGCCAGGTCATCGAGGTGGACCGCGTCTATCAGCGGCATCGCCATCCGGCCCAGGCCGACCGCGTGCAACGGCGAAGGGCCGTCCGAGCCCAGCGGCGGAAACGCGTCGCCCCGGTCGCCGGCGAAGACGGCGACACCACGGCGGTGCATCCAGCGCACCGCGTCGACGCTGATGCCCGGCGTCGGCGTGCCCGGCACCGGTGTGGCCGACCAGCCGAGTCGCACCACCAGCGCGTCCCCCGGACCCACCTCCACGCCCTGGCGCTTCTCGGCCTGGTCGAAGTCGTGGGAGCTCACCGCGTACGCGGGAGGGACCGGCCCTTCCACGGCGAGGTCGAGCAGAACACCGCGCGTCACGATCCCCGCGGCGAACGCCGCCGTCGACGCGTGCGTCACACCCTCGGCGGTCACGACCTCGGCCCGCGGCCGACCGGGATAGACCTCGCCGTCGTGCGACCAGTGCGCCAGCGCGTCGATGTGCGTCGAGCTCACGTGGTGGTTCGTGACGAGCATCAGATCGGCCGCCACCCCGACACCGGTGTACGACATCATGTGCTGGACAGCGGAGACGTCCACGGTCGTCGGCGCGAACGGACCGCTGATCATCGGGTTGGGCGTGATCGGCCGGGCCAGCGACGCCCACCGTCCGACCCGCACCTCTGCGGCGGCCTTCACGCGTACCTCGTCGGTGATGAGGTTGAGCGTCCCGAGCTCGTCGTCCGCCCCCCAGCGTCCCCAGTTGTCCGGCAGGTCAGCAACGGTCGCGTCGGTCATGTGGCCCGGCCCCTCTCGTCATGATTCGAATTCAGTCGTGCTCCTCGGTACAACGACGCGCAGCAGCAACGACAACGGCAGCTCACCACCGGCGGCCCTAGGCTCGTCATTGAAGGTTGTCAGCAGGTCGCGGTGCGGGTAGCGGCCCTCTGTTCGGGAGGTGGACGCGGGTGGAGTACACACGGCTGGGCCGCACGGGCTTGAAGGTGAGCCGGATCGCGCTGGGCTGCATGAGTTACGGCAACGCCGCGGCGGGCATGCACCAGTGGACCCTCGACGAAGACGCGGCCGCGCCGTTCTTCCGGCAGGCCGCCGAGCTCGGCGTCACGTTCTGGGACACCGCCAACGTCTACCAGGGCGGCACCTCTGAAGAGTTCGTCGGGCGCGCGATCAACCGGTTCGCCCGGCGCGACGACATCATCGTGGCCACCAAGGTCTCCGGGAAGATGCACGACGGCCCCGGCGGCAGTGGCCTGTCCCGCAAGGCCATCGTCGAACAGGCGGACGCGTCGCTGCGACGGCTCGGCACCGACTACATCGACGTGTACTACATCCACCGTTTCGACGACCAGACGCCGGTCGAGGAAACCATGGCCGCCCTCGACGACCTGGTCCGCGCCGGGAAGGTCCGCTACCTCGGAGCGTCCTCGATGTGGGCGTGGCAGTTCGCCAAGCTTCAGCACGCCGCGGCCCTGGGCGGCTGGACAAGGTTCTCGGCCATGCAGGACCAGTACAGCGTGCTCAAGCGCGAGGAAGAGCGCGACATGATCCCGATGTGTCTCGACCAGGGCGTCGGTCTGACCCCGTATTCGCCGCTGGCGAAGGGCCGCGCCGCTCGACCTTGGGGCGCGCAGACCACCCGGTCGTCGTCCGACGCCGTCGCCAAGGCCTTCGACCGCGACGGCGACAAGCCGGTCGTGGACGCCGTCCAGAAAGTCGCCGAAGCCCGCGGCGTACCCATGGCTCAGGTCGCGTTGGCCTGGGTCCTGTCCAAGCCGGTCGTCTCGTGTCCCATCGTGGGCGCCACCAAGGAGAACCACCTGCTGGACGCCGTCGCGGCGCTGGACCTGGAGCTCACGGACGGCGAGATCGCCGCGTTGGAGGAGGGCTACGGACCGCAGGACAACTACTGGTGGTGACGCTCGCCGGCCCCTCAGAACCAGCCCGACTCCCGTGTCGCGGCCCGGCGTTGGCGTGTCAGGGGTCGTGTCAGGTTCGTGGCGGGGGCATGGCAGCCCCGGTGCCGATAGTCGACGCATGAACAACAACATGCGGAACTTCGACACCCCCAACCCGATCACCGCCATCCTCGACATCCCCGCCGGACGCGTCCAACTCATCGCCACCGACCAGACCGACACCACCGTCCGGATCCAGCCCGCCAACGCCGCCAAGAACCGCGACGTCAAAGCAGCACAGCGGACCACCGTCGACTACCACGACGACGTCCTGCGGATCACCGACCCGACCTCGAAGAACAAGCTCGTCGGCTCCTCCGGATCCATCGACGTGACCATCGAACTGCCCGCCGGCTCCCGCGTCGACGCCAAAACCGCCTGCTGCGAAGTCCGCAGCATCGGCCGCCTCGGCGACGTCACCTTCGACGGCGCCTACCGCCAAATCAACATCGACGAAGCCGCCAGCCTGCACCTCACCGCCATCGACGGCGACGTCGAGATCGGCCGGCTCGGCGGCCCCGCGCAGATCAGCACCGCACGCGGCGACATCCGGATCACCGAGGCCGCCGCCGGCGCCGTCGTGCTCCGCACCCACTCCGGCGACATCTCGGTCACCGCCGCCACCGGCGTCTCCGCCACCCTGGACGCCGGCACCGGCTACGGCCGCATCGACAACGCCCTGCGCAACGACGGCGACGCGCGACTCGACATCCGCGCCACCACCTCCCACGGCCACATCACCGCCCGCAGCCTTTAGAAGATCCCTGCGAGTCGGCGGCACGCCCCCCGGCTGTGCGGTAGTCCCGCGTCCTTGAAGACGAGCGCGCAGTTCCCGCACAGCGCACCCACTCCGCCTGCGCTCCGTCGTCCTTTTCGGACCATTCAAGGACCAGCACCGCCAGTTCCTCCCGCCGGTCCGCCAGCGCCGGTATCCGTGCGAGCGCGACAAGGTTCTCCGCGCGGAACAACGCCCGGTCGGGCGGGGACGCCTCGAGGAGCGGAAGCACCACCGGGTACGCCTGTGCGACAGCATCGGCCAGGTCCGGCAGTATCTCGGCGACATAGCGGTTGTCGGCAAGGCCGGTCACGCTCATGGCCGCGTCGCCCAGAAACTCCAGAAGGCCTTCCACGCTGTCCGGGTGGGCTCGCCGATCGGCGAGCAGCGCGGTCACGGCCCGCACCGCCGGCGCGGTCGCCGTCTCCGGGAAGCCCTGGTGCAGCACCGCCATGTCCAGGTGATCCAGCGCGGCCTCGCGGGCCTCGGCGTCACCGGACTCCAGCGCGGCCAGGTGCCCAGGCGTGTCCGTCGCCCAGCCGTACGCGTGCGAAAGCCGATCCCAGTCCATGTCCCTCATGCTCCGCTCGCGGTGGCGCGCCAGTGTTTCTCGGTGAGACGGAGGATGTCGTTGCCGAGTTGTTCGAGGAACTGGCCCGCGGCGGCGAGCCGGGTTCCTACAGCGGTGTCGCTTCCGTAGACGTCGGCGCCGCGCAAGGCGGTGGTGGCGAGTCGCTGGTTGGCACGGACGCCTACCACCGCGGAGCGAAGGCCCGCGCTTTCGTCGAGGAAGTACCGGTGGCGCCGGCTCTGACCGTCGCGGTCGCGGCGGATCAGCCCGTGCTTGTGCAGCAGGCCGACCGCGTGCGAGATGGTCGCCGCGCTGACCCGCAGGTGCTGCGCCAGTTCGGCCGCGGTGCGGCTGGCGCTGTCGGAGGTGAACAGGCAGGCCATCACGCCGGCGGCGGTACGCGGCATGCCGGTCTCGACGAGGACCGCAGTGAGGTCAGCGATGTACGCGGCCGCCGCGTCGGGGTCCGCGCCGCTGTGCTCGCCGGCCCGCCGCACGGCTGCCGGTGGGCGGCGCCGGGCACGGTGGGTGGTGGCCAGGTGGGCCAGGTCCGAGCGGTAGCGGCCCGGCCCGCCGTTGCGGCCAACCTCGCGGCTCACCGTCGAAGTAGGACGGTCGAGCCTGCGCGCGATCGCGGCGTAGTCCAGGCCCTGCGCCAAGCCCATGGCGATCTGCCGTCGGTCGGCTTCGGTCAGCCTGCGTCCTGGCATCCGGCCGGCTCCCCCGCTGCTGTCGTCTCGAAGGCCAGTATGCGAGCCGGTCGTCGACCGTTGCAACGGAAGCGCATTAGCCGGCACTGTCATTGCAATCACCGATCACCGCAACGAGCAGCGAAGACAGCGCGAATCCAGCAACGGTCCCATTGACCGGTGTTTCGTGCCCGACCTAACGTTCGTGCCCGTCAGCGCGGCCACCCGGTGAGGAGCGATACATGCGTGCCAAGGGCATCACCTACGACACCGGGTTCGCGCCCGGTGGGCGGAGTTCACGGCCTGTCTTCGATGCCGACGCCGTACGACGGGAGCTTCGTGTCATCGCTGACGACCTGCACTGCGCTGCCGTGCGGATCACCGGCGGTGACCCCGAGCGGCTGACGGTCGCCGCCGAGCACGCCGTCGACGCCGGGCTGGAGGTCTGGTTCTCCCCGTTCCCCTGCGAACTGCCCGCAACGGACCTGCTGCCGTACTTCGCCGACTGCGCGGACCGCGCCCAGGAGGTGGGAGCCGACGTCTTCGTCGCCGGCTGCGAACTGAGCCTGTTCGCCGCCGGCTTTCTGCCCGGAGACGACAGCTTCGCCAGGATCACGGCCCTGACCGACGGCGCCCCCGAGGCACTGACCCGGCTCGCCGAGATGCCGGTCCAGTTGAACGCCGTGCTGGCCGACACCGCGGCGACGGTACGCGAACGGTTCCGCGGCAAGGTCACCTACGCCGCCGGAACCTGGGAACAGATCGATTGGGCGCCCTTCGACATCGCGAGCGTCGACGCGTACGGCGACGCCAGCGACGCGTTCCGCCAAGGAGTGCGGGAATACCAACGGCACGGCAAGCCGCTCGCGGCCACCGAGTTCGGCTGTTGCACCTACCGGGGCGCGGCCGAACGCGGCGGCATGGGCTGGGCCATCGTCGATCACGAAGCCGACCCACCCCGCCTCGACGGCGACTACACCCGCGACGAGGGCGAACAGGCCCGCTACCTACGCGAGATGATCACCCTCTTCGACGAAGAAGGCGTGGACACCGCCTTCTGGTTCACCTTCGCCAGCTACGGGTCTCCACACCACACCGACCCGCGCTTCGACCTCGACATGGCCTCGTACGGCGTATGCAAGCTCATGCCCGACGGCAGTCTCGCCCCCAAGCAGTCCTTCCACGCCATGGCGGAGGCATACCGATGAGGCGCCGTTGAGAATCCTCGGACGAGGCCCGTCTCAGACCGGTCGAACTTCTGCGAGCCGCTTGACCGCGTACTCGTCGTCCCAGCAGACAGCGGCCTCCCACGCGGCCGACGCCTGGGCGGCGACGTCGTACGCGCCGTCCTCGAGGCCGGAGGCGTTGTCGGGCAACACAAGGTCGAGGTCGGGGACGTCGACGTGCGACTCGTCCCAGTCGATCAGCCCGACCTGGTTCGCGGTCATCCGCACGTTGCCAAAGTTGTTGGGGTCGCCGTGGACGACGCAGGTCGGACGTCCGGCGAGCCGTGCCCACGCCGCCCGGCATCGCGCCACACCCTCGGCGGGCATCGCGCCGAGGTCGATCTTCGTCCCGGTCTCGGCGTGCAGGAGATCGGTCGACGACCGCCAATCCGGACGCTGCGGCCAGCCCCGCGTCAACCGGTGCAGCTCTCGGAGCGTGCCGGCCACCCGACGCCAGTCGGCCCGCGTCTCGGGCGGTCCACCCTCCAGGTAGGTCATCACCACCAGACCGTCGGCGAACAGCCGACCGTCCCGCGTCGGGATCGGCACCGGCACGGTCAGACCCGCACGGTCGAGGTATTGGAGGAGCTCCGTCTCCCACGCCAGATCAGCGTCGCTCCGGGCACCGAGACGACCGACCGCGAGGCGCCCGTCGACGCGCACGCTCCACACGTCGTTGGCCACTCCACCGGAGAGCCGTTCGACGCGAGCGGCGTCCTCACCCCACTGCCCGAGCGCCTCCCACCCCACTGGTCAAACCTTACCGTTCGCGCCGACGGACGGCCGACGGCGCCGAGGCACAGGGCCGCGGGACCCCCAGCGACGAGATCCGCGATGCCACTGGACGGGTGCCGAACCGCGCCCTCGCTCACCGTGATCGCCGACCAGGACGGCAACAAGGGAATCGTCTGTGTCGACGCGGCCGCTGCGAAGAAGGATTGACCTCGGGTCACGGGTCACATAAGCCCGCGGGGGTCGAATACCGTGACGGCATGGTTACCGAGTCGTCGTACACCATCGCGCCTCTGAGCCCCGAGACCTGGTCCGCCTTCGATGCGCTGGTGCTGCGCCACAACGGGATCTTCGGCGGCTGCTGGTGCATCTGGTTCCACCCTGACGGGCCCGAGCGTGGTCAGGGCGCGGAGGCCAACCGAGCGCTGAAGAAGTCCTATGTGGAGCAGGGCAAGGCGCACGCCGCTTTGGTGATGCACGGCGACGAGGCCATTGCGTGGGCCGAGTACGGCACCCCGGTCGAGTTGCCGACCCTCCACCACCGCAAGGAGTACGACGCCACCAAGACCGGGGATCCCGACTACCGGATCACCTGTGTCTTCGTCGACAAGCGCCACCGGCGACAGGGCGTGACGGAGCTGGCGATCACCGGCGCGCTCGACCTCATCGCGCAGGCCGGCGGCGGGCGGGTCGAGAGCTATCCCCACGACCTGACCAACCAGACCAAGAAGATGTCGTCGTCGTTCCTCTACAACGGCACCCGTCGACTGTACGAGCGGCTCGGCTTCACCTACGACCGGCCCAAAGGGCTGAAGAACTGCGTCATGGTGAAGACGGTCGGTCCCGCGATCACGCCCTGAGCGCATGCTTAGATTATGTTCCTCATGTAAGAGGTTGCGAGCCTCAGATGATCGTTGTAATCTAAGATCAATACGGATCTTGAGAACGCCGCCGTGGTCAATCCGGCGCGAGCACCGAGAACGGCGTTCCGCCACGCCACCTTCTCCGGGGGGAAGCTCATGACTTTTGTCAACATCGCGCTGGCTCGTGGGAAGTCCGACCAGTACCTGGCGGACGTCTCGCGGGCCGTGCACGATGCGCTGGTCGCCGAGCTGGACGTGCATCCCGATGACAACTTCCAGCTCATCCACCAGTACGGCCCCGGCGAGATGGTCTTCGATCGCAGCTTCCGTGGCGGGCCACGCTCCGACGACTGGATCGCGTTCACGATCACCGACAGCCGGGATCGGGACGAGCGGTCCAAGCGCAGGTTCTACAAGGCGCTGGTCCACCTGCTCGAAGAACGTCCAGGCATCCACCCGTCCGACGTGTACGTCATGATGACGGTCACACCGCCGGCGAACTTCTCCTTCGCCGGTGGCGTGATCGGCACCGACGTCGAGGCCGCCGAATCGCTCGACGCGGCCGCGGGCACGCGCGAGGCGTACAGCAAGGCTGAGATGACGTACGCCGTCACCCAGTTGTTCCAGAACGGCGACCGGGTCCCTGTCCTGCCGATGCTGAGTGACGACGTCGTGCTCACGCTGCCCGCCACACTCCCCTACGGCGGCCAGTTCACCGGCCGCGCGGCCTTCGACGGCTTCTTCGCGAAGAGCCCGGCCAGCAACCCCGTCTGGAGCTCGTTCGACATCGTCGTCGAGGACGTCATCGCCGCCGACGACCACCTCATCGCGCGGCTCACCAACACGGCCGTGCCCAAGGCGACCGGCAAAACGGTGACCTTCCAGAACCTCTGGCTGTTCCGCGTCGCGGGCGGCCGCATCGTCAGCGTCCAGCTCTACGCCGACACCGCGGTCACCACAAGCGGCCCAGCGAGCTGACCGGATCGAGTCAGCTCTCGCTGTATGCCGCCACGTGATCACCAAGCCAGAGCTCGCCGTCGCCGGGCCGCTGGAGACCCAGTGCGAACAGCGCCGCCGCGCGAGCCTGGACGGAGGGTCGCGCGACCGACTCGAAGAAGCCGTTGAGCGCGGCCACGAACTCGTCGTCCGACGGCAGGTCGACGCGGTTGACCAGGTTCTTCGTGCCGACGATCGCCTCCTTCTCGAAGCCGGCGATCCTGCGAGCGAACCGGTCGACAAAATCGTTCAACTCGGCGTCGGGTAGCGCGCGGTTGACATATCCGTACCGCTCGGCGAGGTCGCCCGGGAAGTCGTCGGCGCCGAGCAGGACCTCGAGTGCCCGGCCGCGACCCATCAGGCGGGGCAGCCAGGCTGTGGTGCCACCGCCGGGGACCGCGCCCAGCCCGACCTCGAACTGTCCGAGGACGGCTCGCTCGCGGCTGGCGAAGCGGATGTCGCAGGCCAGGATGAACTCGCTGCCAGCACCCCGGACGCGTCCACGAACGGAGGCGACGGTGACCACGGGCAGTCGGCTGATCCTGGTGAAGACGTCGGTGTACGGGTGCACACCGCGCCGCGTCGAGCTTTCGGTCGCCATGCCGGCGACGGTTGCCGGATCGGCGGCCAGGTCCCAGTGGGCGATGAAGTAGTCGGGGTTCGCGCTGTCGAACACGACGACCTTCACGTCGGGATCGGTCTCGAGGCGAGTGACGAGGGCATCGAGCTCGTAGATCGTCTCGGGATCCATCAGGTTGACCGGACCGTTGTCGAAGGTCGCGCGCCAGTAGGCGAGGCTGTGCTCGCGCACGTGAATCTGAGGCATGTGGATCTCCATATCTAACTTGGAAATCCCAAGCTAGCATGTGACTTGGAAATGCCAAGCGAGAGCTAGGATGGAACACATGAAGAAGGTGACTCTTGATGCGCAATACCCGGTTTGCTCCATCGAGCGAAGCCTGGAAGTACTCGGGGAGCGCTGGACCTTCCTCGTCCTTCGCGAAGCGCTGTCAGGGAGCACTCGATTCGGCGAGTTCACGGACGCGCTGGGGATCTCCACCGACCTGCTCAGTGATCGCCTGGCCACCCTGGTCAACGCGGGCATCATGAACAAGCGCCCGTACCAGCAGCCGGGCCAACGCGTGCGCTACGAGTACCACCTCACGCCCGCGGGCGAGGAGCTGCGGATCGTGCTCGGCGCACTGCAACAGTGGGGCGACCAGCACAGCGCGCCAGCCACTGGCCCCAGCGCGGAGCGCCGCAGCCGCCGCACCGGGGAGCAGCTCGACGTGGCGTTCGTCGACAAGGCCGGCAACGCGGTCGGCCTCGACGACGTGACGTTCGTCGCTACATAGTGGCCGTTCCGCCTTGGGCGAGGCGTGAGATGAAGTCCCATTCTTCGAGGCCGGCGAGACGCCCGGCGTACTCGGTCCGCAGCGCGTCGAGTCCGTTGACGCCGAACATCCGGCATCCTCAGGTCGGGCTGCTCGAGTTCGACTGCCAGTTCCTCGTCGACGAGGACCGCTCGCAGATCCTTGCCCTCTTCTCACCGCTGCCCGGCACTGCGACTGCCGAGCGGCTCACGCTGCTGGCCCTCGCCAACGACTCGTTCACCGTCCCGACCCGCTGAACGGACCAGCCAGGGCAACTTTCACCACAATGGACGGTGCGGCCATCACGGGCACGGCCGGAAACCCGGCCGTGCCCGTGTGCGCTCAACTGACCCGACGGTGGCGGGGGATGCCGCCCGCGGGGGTGTCGCGCAACAGCCAGACCGGGTTGGACAGCGCGACCGGCGTCGCCGAGCCGGCCGGGCGCACCTCGACCCGCACGAACGTCGGCGCACCCGTGTCGACCTTCAGGTCCACGTATCCCCGCTTGAACTCCGTGGCGGGGAGGTCCTGGAAGGTCGTTCCCGGCTCGGGAACGCCCGGTCCGGCCAGGTCGACGGTCCCCCGCACCACTCGCACGGTGCTGCCGGCGGGAAGCCTGTCGGCCAGGACGCGCACGTTGCGCGTCCGCGCCCGCGACACGGTGACCGACCCCATCGGGGCCTGGCCGTCGACGAGCAGGCCGAGCGTTCCGGTGAACACGGCGGGATTGCCGAAGAACACGTTGCCTGACGACAGCGACGGCAGAAGGTGGTCCAGCTCGCGGCTCTTCGAGTAGGCCCAGGTGACGAAGTTGGCCTGCTGACCGAACCAGTCCTGGCCCGAGTGGTCGTCGCTGACCCCGGTGCCGGTCAGGAAAAGCCCGTTGCGCGAGCAGACGTCCCAGACCTGCGCGTGGTGGTCAAGGTCGACGCCGCCGCGGCTGGGGTAGCCGACCTCAAGGATGTCCGCGCCCATCGCCTTGTCGGTCACGATCGACGCGGCGACCGAGGCCCGCATCGTGTCCTGCTGCGCGACCGGCAGCACGGCCGGGTTCGACGTGCCGAAGGGATGGTTGTACGAGGCCAGTCCGCCCGCCGCATGGATCATGTCGATGGCCGCGATCGCGGCGTCCGGGTTCGGGTCCGCCGTCGGCGTCGGCTGGGCGAACGTCGGCATGGTGATCCGTGGTCCGTACCAGTTGAAGTGGGTCGGCTTGAGCAGCGACACCTCCATGGCCTGGTGCTGCCGGACCGCCGGGAAGCGGTGGGCGTAGCCGCGCATCAGTTCGGCCTGCTTCTTCAGCACGGCGTTGGCGCTGCGCGGGGGCCGGGTGATCCGCAGCAGGTCGAACCAGCCCTCGGCGTTGCGCCCGCGGGTGCTGACCGCGCTGAGCGTCAGGTTGGACATCGCGGCGTCGGCCGCCTCGATGTCCGGCCAGAGCCGCGCCAGGTCCTCCTCGGGCCGCATCTCGACGGTGTTCCACCGACCCTGGTGGGCCGGGACGTGCACGGTCCCGGTGATGCCGTCGCGGGTGCGCGACCGGCTCCGCGTGCCGTCGATGATGTACGTGAGCGTGTACTGGCCGGCCGGACGGCCGTGGGTGGCGGGCCGCCAACTCGTCGTCACCGTCAGCGTCAGGTAGCTGTCCGGGGACACCACCGCGGGAAAGACGTCGACGGTGATCTTCTGGTCGTACACGGACCGCTGGTCCACGGTGTTGGCTGCCGAGCCCTTGACCCCGACCGACGCGGCGTCGCGACCCGAGGACAGCGCGGCGAGGTGCAGCGAGCCGGGCACGGCCTCGTCGCCGGGAGACGACATGGCGGGGTCCCAGGCCACCTGGGACGTGGCGAGCGTTCCGGCGGACTGCGTGGCCCAGGTCCACACCACCTTGTTCACGGTCTCGGTCGGGCCGGTCATATGGATCACATCGGGGTAGCCGTGCTCGGCCATCCGGAAGTCGTGCTCGGTCCAGAAGAGAACGTCGATGCCGGTCTTCGTGGCCTGGTCGAGATGCCCCTCCATGCTTCCTGGTCCCTCGCTCCAGGACGCGTGGATGTGCATCGCCATCGACACGGTGTCGGGGCGCTGTCCGTCGTGGTGTGCTTCCGCCGCGTGGGCGGCCGGCTGTGGGCCGAGGGCCAGCCGTCCCGCACTGAGCGCCGTGATCGCGGCCGCTGACTTCAGCACGCCGCGCCTTGACTGCTTCACGTGTTGTAGTCCAAATGCTCGAAATTTCGAGGTGGCACCTCCATGGCTAGACCTGGAACACCAATGGCAGACGGCCGGAACGTGGCAGGTTCGCGAACGTAACCGACCGTAGTGATGATCGACTCAGTAGACCGCGACCCAGCCTGCCATGCGCTCACCGAACATTGCGACAAATCTATGCAAAGGCAGCCGTGAGCCGTCAAACGCCGGCCAATCCGGCGCAACAGTCTCGAAGCTGGCTTCTCCCAAATCCAGCCCCGCCTGGTAAATCCGCCAGGCCGCAGGCCGGTCCGTCGCCGTCAATGGTCGGATCTGTGCCTCCATGACCACCGAGCGTATCCGGACAAAGGGTGTGACTGGTTGTCGCCGGCGAGTGACGATGCGCACCCTGACCCTTCGGTTGTCCCCGATGACGGGTAGCCGGTGGCAATCTTGAATGTGCGCCATGAACGGAGAGGGGGTCCGGATGGCCACGATGGGTTCCGTTACGCGGGTCGAGAGGCTTCCGCACGTAGACAACCTGCGCGCCGTGATGGTCGCGTGGATCATCGGTGGGCACGCGCTGCTGGGCTACTCGGCCATCGGGGGTTGGCCGTACGACGAAGTCCAGGAGACCACGTTCCATCCGAAATCCGAGCTCGCCATGGCCGTCGTCGTCGGACCGACGGGCCTTTTCGTGATCGGCACCTTCTTCTTCATCGCCGGCCTGTTCGCACCCGCGGCGATGGCCCGCAAAGGTCCCGGCAAGTTCGTCAGTGAGCGGCTGGTGCGCCTCGGCGTGCCCTTTCTGCTCTTCGCCCTGCTGGTCTGGCCCCTGTTCATGTGGTTCGCCTACCTCGCGGCCGGCTACCAGGTCTCGTTCTGGTGGGAGTTCACCCACCGGCACCCGTTCCTCGACTCCGGGCCGCTCTGGTTCGCCGAGATCCTGCTCTACGTCTCGCTCGCGTACGCCGCGCTGGTCTGGGCCAGGGACCGCGCCCGGGCCGACGGCCGCGCGGACGACTCCGACGAAGGCCCCACGACCCTCGGTGGCCGCCAGCTCGTGACGCTGGTCGCCATGGTCGCGCTCGCCTCGTTCCTGATCCGGCTCTGGTTCCCGGCGCAGAGCAAGCAGGTCCTCGACCTGCACGTCTGGCAGTGGCCGCAGTGTGTGGCCATGTTCGGCCTGGGCGTCGCGGCGGCCCGGTTCGGCTGGGCCAAGCGCGTCCCGGAACGACTACGGCGCGGCTGCGGCGTCGCGGTGATCATCACGGTGGTGGCCCTGCCGCTCTACGCGTGGACCGTCGGCATCAGCGACCTCGCCAACGACGCCGGCCCCTACCAGGGCGGCTGGCACTGGCAGGCGCTGCTGCTCGCGACCGTCGAGGCGGTCCTGGTCGTCGCTGGCTCGGTCTGGGTGCTCGGCCTGGCCCAGGACCGCCTGCAGGGCGTCACCCAACTCTGGCGCCGGTGCGCCCGAGGCTCGTTCGCCGCCTTCGTCCTCCAGGCACCGGTCCTGCTCACCCTGGCGATCATGCTGCGCCCGTTCGACCTGCCGGCCGAGGCAAAGGCGATCGCGGTCGCCGGCATCGGCATCCCGGTCTGCTTCTGGCTCGCCTGGAAACTGATCGAACGCACTCCCGTGGGCCGCTACCTCTGATGCCCGTCCCGATCGACAAGGTCGCGTGGATCCTGCTGGCCAACGGCACAATCCTCTGTTCGCGCAACCACGGTCGGGACC
This sequence comes from Asanoa ishikariensis, assembly GCF_900107455.1. GTDB lineage: Bacteria > Actinomycetota > Actinomycetes > Mycobacteriales > Micromonosporaceae > Asanoa > Asanoa ishikariensis. The sequence continues at coordinate 1,476,984 of NZ_FNQB01000003.1, forward strand.
TGTTCTACCTGCCCGGCGGCCGACGGGAAGCGGGCGAGAGCGACCTGCGGACGCTGGTCCGGGAGGTCCGCGAGGAGCTCGGCGTCACCATCGTGGCCGGCACTCAGGCGCGGCTGGGCACCTTCGAGGCCGAGGCGCACGGGCAGGCGCCCGGCACTCAGGTCAGGATGACCTGCTACACCGCCGACCACCACGGCACGCCGCATCCCGACCACGAGATCGCCGAGATGGCCTGGCTCGGCTACGCCGACCGCGACCGGGTCTCGGCCGTCGACCGCCTCGTCTTCGACCACCTGCACGCGGCGGGTCGCCTGCCCTGACGAACCCTCACCCCGGGTCGGGAGTGCAGACCGTCAGGAACGACTTCTTGTTCTCGCGTCGCACGTCCGACGCGTCCATCCAGCCGCGCTCGCCGAACAGGTAGCTTCCGGACGGGTGCTCGGCGGACTCGCTCAGCACCCGGGGAACGTCGACTCTGGCGCCGAACGCCTTCGGGCCGTCGACGGCGAAGTTGAGGGAGTCCGCCTTGGTCCAGTCGTAGTCCGCCGGCAGCGGTTTCTGCACCTGGAGAGGTCCGTCGGACGATCCGCCGGGAGTGCTCAGCAGGTCCATGCGCTCGAGCTCGACTCCAGGCTTGGGCGCGGTCCACACCTGCTCCGTGCTCTGCTGGGTGCCGGAGTCGAAGATCAGCGTTAGGCGGATGACGCCGTCGCACGGGGTGCCCGTCCACAGTTTCAGGACGCCGTCGTCGACGCGGAACCCGGCCGCCACCGGCAACGACGGCGCGAACTGCGCCTTCGTGTCGCACGCCGCGGTCACCGTCGCCACGAGTAGCGCAGCGCAGGCGACGCGCAGCCATCTAGCGATATCCACCATCGGAAAGTCCCGCGTCTTCCTCGGTCTCGTTGCCGCCGGTGACCTGCTCCCACCCGTACGAGGCGAGGAAGCCCGTGTAGCCCTCGTGCGCCCATTGTTGGGAGTGGCGCTCCTCGTGGTGCAGCAGTCGGTCCATGTCGAGATCACCACGGTATGCGCCGCCGTCGCCTTCGTACCAGGCGTGCCCGGACGTCGCCACCTCGCGGAGCTGTTGCGCCGGGTCTTTCGGGCCGTCGATGTTCAGCATGAACGTGTCGCCCCACGTCGTTCCGCCACGCTGGCTGAACTGGTCCTGGATGAGGTTCCCGCCCAGGCCCATCATCATGCCGTTCGGGGTGGTCACCAACCGTCCACCGTTGTCGTGCACGAAACCCACGTCTTTGTCGTAGCTCCAGGAGTTCTCCTGTTGCCGGTCGGTGATGCGCCGCAGTTCCTCGGATCCGTACGGGGTCGGCGCGAAGTCGGTCGGGTCGCCTTCGGTGCCGTAGTCGGTGCCCGCGTTGAGGAGGTAGGTCATCCGCACCGCTTTGGCCGCGTCGTCCCCGCCGATGTCGGCCGGCATCAGGAAGTACGACTTGAAGATCCCGTCGCGGTCCTCGTCCTCGCGGATCTCTTCCATCCCGTCGAGGATCGTGAAGTCCTCCGGCGTGATGTGGTGTTCGGCGGCGATCTTCGTGATCGTGTCGATCGACACGCCCCGGCGCACGGCGTTCTCGAGCCACTGTCGGTAGTGGCCGGACGCGGGCGGGCCGGTCAGCAGCCCGGCGTCGCGCAGCGCCTGCTCCAGCTCGGACACCTGGGCGTCGAGCTCCCCGCCCTTGCGGGCGTCCGCCAGGGTGGTCGCCTCGTGGTCGCTGATCTTGCGGTCCTGCGCGAGTCGCATCACCGCGGCGAGTGCGGCGTCGATGGTGTTCGCCGTGGCGAGGATCGCCTTGGTCTCCTGCTCGAGCTGCCGCCTAATGGTGGCGCGGTGCCGCTGGGCCTCGGCGCGTTCTTCGGCCTCGATCCGCGACGTCGGCGGGGGTTCCGCCGGCGCGGTGTCCACGATCGCGCCGTCGGCACCGATGCGGAACTGGTAGCTGTCAGCAAGAGAGTCGTTGTTGGCGACCCGGCTCCGCAGGACGGTCACGTCGTCCGACGCGGTCTTCAGCGCTCGCTCGACGGCGGACAGCTCCGCGACCAGGATCTCGGCGTTGTTCCGCGTCACTCCCAGCGAGTTGCGGGCGCCCTCACCCGCGGCGCCGCGCCAATCGGGCAGTGTCCTGGCCTCGTCGAGCTCGTCCTGCAGCCCGACGAGTTTGTCCCGCCGGCCACGCAGCTCGGTGGCCGACTTGTCGAGCGCTCCAGCGTCCCACTTGCGGACGTCGTCGTAGCCGACAGTCATCCCCCGAAAGCCCTCTTCGCGACGTCCTCATTCTCGGCATAGGCGTTCGCGGACGACGCGACCGATGCGCTCCACTGGTCGATCTCGCCTGCCCAACCATCCGCGCGCTCATTGAACGTCGACGCCAGCGCGGGCGCTCTCGTTGCCGCGACGCCACCTGGCAACGCTGTCGCGATCGCATCCAGGCCGGTACCCGGGTCCACCGCCCTGGCCTGCTCCGCGGCGGATCCCGCCGCCTTGGCCGCATTCCTCAGCTGACCGATCTGAACCTCGAATCCGCTCACAGTCCGCGACCGCCTCCTTCTGCGTCGGTCATCATCCGGGACGGCACTAAAAGTTCGCAAGAGCGCGGCGTGAGGTGATGTCGAGCTTGCGGAAGATTTTGCGTAGGTGATAGTCCACTGTGCTCGGGCTGATGAACAGTTGTGCCGCCACCTCGCGGTTGGACGCGCCGTTCGAGACCCGGTGCGCGATGTCACGCTCCTGGCTGGTCAGGCAGCAGCTCTGTGCGAAGCGGTTGGTCGTGTCGTGGCAGGCCAGCGTGTGGCGCAGTTCACGCCGGGATGCGACGCCCAGCCTGCGGAACACTCCGCGCAGGTGGTGTTTGACGGTATGGGTGCTGATGACCAGGTGCGTCGCGACCTCGACGTTGGTGGAGCCGGCCGCCACGAGCAGGGCGATCTGCTCCTGTCGTGGGGTCAGCACCGCACGGGGAAGGGTTCGGGCAGGCTCTGCTGCGGCGCAGTGCATGGTGCTCCTCGGGCGAGGGTTCGGGGTCTCGACGACCATCCGATCGCGCCGCGGTGCACGACGAGTGCAGAGTGAGTGCTCGCCCTACGTGCCGCTCATCAGGCTCAGCCGGGCCCGGACATACGCCACCATGTCGCGGTATCCCTCGGCGTTCTCGATGCCGGAGACCTCGATGAGTTCGCGGAAGCCGTTGTCCGCGATCAGGCTCTCGAACCGCTGGCAGCCCCGTTCCGCGCGAACCTGGTCGCCCAGGTCGAATGCGGCCCGCGCGAGGATCGCCGCGATGGCACACCGGGGAGCGTTCGACTCAGAGACACCTTCCGTCAATCCCCACTCCGACACCTCCACCGCGCGTTCGAGGCGGCCGAGTTTCCAGGAGGACTCGGCGATGAGCTGCGCGTAGTAGATCTTCAGGTGATCGAGGTGCTTGGCCACTGCGATGGCCAGCCCTTCGTCCGCGACCCGGGTGCCGGCCTCGAACCGATCGGACCCCAGGCGCGCGCGCGTGAGTGTCAGCAGCGAAACGGCGATCAGCTCCGGGCGCCCCGTCTGCCGGGCAAGACCCACCGAGCGTTCGCCGTACGCGTTGGCGGCGTCGAGGTCGCCACGCGACAACGAGAGCACGGCGAGGTTTCGCAGGACGTCGGCCTGTCCGGCGAGCTCTCCGGCGCCTTCGAAGATGGCCAAGGCTCGACGTAGATATTCGTCGGCCTGTGGCAGCGGGGCGAAGACCTCACCGACGGTGCGCAGGAGCTCGGCCTCCATCAGCGGCTCGCCGAGCACGCCGACCAGGTCGAGGATCGCGAGTACGGTCTGCGTCCGGCCCGCGGGTATGGAGTTGCTGCCCGGTGCGGAGGCGGCGAGGACCATGGCCGCCGCGTCGCGCCGCAGGCCGTGTGCGAGGGCCAGATCGATCGTCGCCCACAGCGCCGTCCGTTCCCGCGCGTACCAGGCGGCAGCCTGTGGCACGCTGTCGAACGATTCAGGCGTCACCCCCGACGGCGGTGCGTCGACGGTGCCGACCGGCTGCCGGTGATGCCTCGCGTAGGCGGCGCGGGCAGAGTGCAGGTAATGCACGATGAGTCGCCGCTCACACTCCGGTCGTTCCTGAGCCTCGTCGAGAAGCTCACCCGCGTAGGCCCGCAACAGGTCGTGCAGCACGTACCGCCCGGGCTGCGACTCGTTGAGCAGATTCGCGGTCACCAGTTCTGTGAGTCGTTTGCGCGCCGGTAGGCGACCGACTCCAGCGACGCTGGCCGCCGACTCCAGCGAGATCGCTGGACCCGGATGGGCGGCGAGGGCACGAAACACCTGCGTCGTCGATGGATCGAGGGCACGGTACGACCACGAGAACACCGACCGGACATCGTCGGACGAGTCCACGCTGGACAAAGCGTCGAGTCTGGCGGACGGCGCAGAGACGTCGCTGACGACCGCGCTCAACGGCAGGGCCGGATTGAGGGCCACGCGGGCCGCGACGATCGCCAGGGCGAGCGGCAGCCCGGCACAGAGCGTGATGACCTTGTCCAACGCGTCCGGGTCCATGGCGGCGCGGCGGCTGCCGAGGCGATTGATCAGAAGCTGCCGGGACTCGGCCTCGGTCAGCCGATCGACGTGCAGGTACCGTGCGCCCTCCCGGGTGACCAGGCTCGTCATCCGGTTGCGGCTCGTCACGATGACCAGACAGCCCTGGGAGGCTGGCAGCAGCGGGCGGACCTGATCGGAGTCGCGCGCGTTGTCCAGGAGAATCAGGACGCGACGACCGGCGAGGCGACTGCGGTAACGGGCCGCCTGGGAGTCGACGTTCTCGTGCGGTGACGAGACCGCCGGCTCGCCCAGTGACGCGAGCAGGGTGGCGAGCGCGTCCTGCGACGACATGACGCGTCCGTCCGGATCCAGGCCTCGCAGGTTCAGGAACAGTTGGCCATCGGGGAACTTGTTGGCGATCTGGTGGGCCCAGTGCACGGCGAGGGCGGTCTTGCCGATGCCACCCATGCCGCCGAGCGCGGTGATCACGATGGTCGCATCGCTGAACGCGTCGGACAGTTGGTCGTCGAGCACGGCGACCACGTCGTTTCGTCGGACGAAGCCCGCGACCGGCGGTGGAAGCTGCGCGGGCCGGGGAGCGTCCGGTGGCCGCGGCTCGTCCTGCGGGGTCCAGCCGCTGGCGAGCAGTTCCCGATACGCCTCCCGCAGTTCCGGCCCGGGGTCCACCCCGAGTTCCTCGGCGAGACGTTGACGGGTCCGCTCGAAGACCCGCACCCCTTCCGCCCGGTGACCGGTGGCCACGTACGCGCGCATCAGGCACGCCTGTAGCGCCTCGTCCAGCGGCGCTGCGGCGGCGACGCTCAGCAGTGGGGTCAATACGGTGCCGGCCATGCCGTGGGCGATCGCGGCTTCGCTGGCCGCGAGCGCGACCGCGAGGCGCTCCCGTTCGACGGCGACGAACTCCGGCGAGCTCAACGCACTGCTCGGAAGGTCGGTGAACGCAGGGCTGCGACCAAGCTCCAGAGCGGTCAGGTACGCCCGTACGCCGGCCATGACGTCCCCGCCGGTGAGCGCCTCGCGGGCCCGCCGGACCAGCTCGCGATACATGGCCAGATCGGAGTCCTCGGTGGCGAGCGTCAGCCGGTAGCCCGTACCGGCCGGTAGGAGGTAGCGACCGGTTCCGCGGACGTCCAGGTCCGGTTCGAAGATCCGCCGGATGTGCCCGACGTGCCGATGGATCTGGTTGGCGGCGCTGGCCGGCGGTTGTTCGTCCCACAGGCCGTCGATGATGGTGTCGAGGCTGACCGCGTCGCCCCCGGCGGCGAGGAGCTTGGCCAGGATGATCCGCTGGCGAACCGGGCCGAGATCGACCACCGCGCCGTCCCGCCGGCAGCCAAGACCGCCGAAGACCTTGAACTCGCAGTGGGACCGCGGCTCCTCCGGAAGTCTGCGGTCGGGCCTTTTCACCATTGACATCCTAGTGACGGAACGTAAGCGGCTTCGCATTTCGGCACAGCCTGCGGCCTGCCCCGGGGTCCCCGCATCCCCCATTTCTCGTTGTCCGCCCGGTCGCCCGCCGACACTGTCGCGCGGCTAACACTGTCGCCCGGCTAACACGGGGACTACGTGACTCGGGTGATTCAGGGGACGAAGCCAAATCCGTACCTTCGGCGAGGTTCCAGAGGGGAACGCAAGCCCAAGGAGTGCGCATGCCTCATGTCACCGTTGGCTCAGAGGGAGCCAGCCCGATCGAGATCTACTACGAAGATCACGGCACCGGTACGCCGGTGGTACTCAGCCATGGCTACCCACTCAGCGGGCGAGCGTGGGAGAAGCAGGTCTCGGCACTGGTCGCGGCCGGCTATCGCGTCATCGCGTACGACCGGCGGGGTTGGGGCAATTCCAGCCAGCCCTCCAGCGGATACGACTACGACACGTTCGCCGGCGATCTGAACGTGCTGCTCACGAAGCTGGACGTACGCGACGCCATCCTCGTGGGTCACTCGATGGGAACCGGCGACGTTGCCCGGTACCTGGGTCGCTATGGCTCCGAGCGGGTCGCGAAGGCCGTGCTGATGTCGCCGATCCCGCCGTTCCTGCTGAAGACGGAGGACAACCCCGAAGGCGCACCGCAGTCGTTGTTCGACGAGTTCATCCAGGCCGCGAAGGCGGACCGGTACGTGTGGCTCAAGCAGTTCCTGGAGAACTTCTACAACTTCGACGTCTACGGCGGGTCGCTGGTCAGCGACGAGGCGTTCCGGGCGAGCTGGAACGTGGCCGTGGCCGGATCTCCCCTCGCCGCGGTGGCCTGCATCCCTACCTGGCTCACCGACTTCCGCCAGGACCTGTCCAAGATCGACGTGCCGGTACTCGTGATCCAGGGCGACCAGGACCGTGTCCTGCCCATCGGGGTGACCGGCCAGCGGCTGTCCGCCTTCATCGGGGACACGCGTCTGCTCGTCATCGAGGGCGGGCCGCACGCCATCGCCTGGACCCACACCGACCAGGTCAACGACGCCCTGCTCGACTTCTTTCAGGAGTGAAAGGAAACACCGTGAAATTGTTCTCCCGGCGTCGCCTCGTCTACCTAGGCGTGGCCATCGGCGCCCTCACCCTGGGCGGTGTCGGCATCGGCACCGCGCAGGCCTCGACGAGCCACTCCCAACCCGCATCGGCCAAACCGACCGTCGTGCTCGTGCACGGTGCCTGGGCGGACGGCTCCAGTTGGGACAAGGTGACGGCCAAGCTCCAGCACGACGGCTGCCGAGTGGTCGCGCCGCCGAACCCGCTGACGGGTGTGGACAAGGACGCCAAGGTTCTCCGCGCGTACCTGAGCACCATCACCGGACCGATCGTCCTCGTCGGGCACTCGTACGGCGGCATGGTCATCACGAACGCCGCTCTGGGCAACAAGCAGGTCAAGGCCCTGGTGTACGTCGACGCGTACATCCCGGACAAGGACGACACCGTGAAGTCGCTGACCGGGGCCGTGCCGGGCTCGGTCTTCGCGGCCGATCCGTCCACCCTCTTCGACTTCGTCGCGATCCCCGATGACGCGACCGCTGCCAACCTCTACGTGAAGCCTTCGGTCTTCGGCAAGGCGTTCGCCGACAAGGGCATCTCCGCCAAGGACGTGGCGGTGCTGATCGCACGGCAGCGCCCGCTGGCGTCGAACGCCCTGGACGAGGCGGCCGGCGAGCCGGCCTGGCGCACCATTCCCTCGTGGTCCGTGGTCGGCAAGCAGGACGCCATCATCCCCGCGGCAGAGCAGATCGCGATGTCCAAGCGGGCCAAGGCTCAGACCGTCGAGATCAACGCTCCTCACCTGTCCCTGGTCACCGACCCGGGCGCGGTCACCAAGCAGATCGAGGCGGCCGCCAAGGCGACCGACTGACGCTCCCACCCACCGGCCGTGGCATCGCTCACCGCGGTGCCACGGCCGGCCTGTCGGCCCTTTCGACCTTTCGCAAGGGGCATTGATGCCCCGCTTGGTGTCAGATGGCAAGCTCGTGTCCCGTGACCGATGATCTAGCGATGCACCACCCGCACGGCCTGCTCATGTCGATACGTCAGGCGCCGGCCTGGAAGGTCGACGGCCTCGTGGAGGCTCGCCCATGAGGGCGGTCATCGTCGCGGCCGCGGTCGCGTTCCTCATCTCCCTGTTCGGCACGCCGGTAGCGATTCGCGTCTTCACCGCGCTCAAGGCCGGCCAGCCGATCCGATCCATCGGGCTCGCCAGCAACCAGGGCAAGAAGGGCACCCCGACGATGGGCGGCGTCGCGTTCATCGTGGCGACCGTCTTCGCGTACGTCGCCGGGCACCTTGCCCTGACCACCCTGCCCGAACGGCAGATCGCGCAGGAGGGGCCGACCATGACGGCCCTGGTCCTGCTCGGGCTGTTCGTCTTCTGCGGCGTGGTCGGCTTCTTCGACGACTTCCTCAAGGTGCGCCGCCGCAACTCCGACGGGCTGTCAGCCAAGGGCAAGCTGCTCGGCCAGGCGCTCGTCGCCGGCGGATTCGGCATCGCCGCGCTGTACGTGGCGAGCTCCAACGGCCAGACCGTGGCCAGCGAGCACATCTCGCTCTTCCGCGACATCAGCTGGCTGGACGTCGGCAAGGTCGGCTCGGTGCTCGTGTTCGTCTTCGTGATCACGGCGATGTCGAACGGCGTGAACCTCACCGACGGCCTCGACGGCCTGGCCACGGGCGCGTCGACCCTGGTGCTCGGTGCGTACGCGGTGATCGGCTACTGGCAGTACCGGCACTGGTGCGCCGACGAGACGTACGCCCGCGTGAACGAGTACTGCTACCAGGTCCGGGATCCGCTGGAGATCTCCATGATCGCGGCGGCGGGGGCCGCGGCCTGCCTCGGTTTCCTGTGGTGGAACACGTCCCCGGCCCGGATCTTCATGGGTGACGTGGGCGCGCTAGGGCTCGGCGGCCTGATCGGCGGGCTCGCGGTGGCAACCCGCACCACGCTGCTCTCGATCATCATCGGCGGGCTCTTCGTCCTCATCACGACGACCTGGGTGATCCAGATCGTCTCGTTCCGTACCACCGGCAGACGCGTCTTTCGGATGGTGCCGTTGCACCACCATTTCGAGCTGGGCGGCTGGAGCGAGATCAACATCGTGATCCGCTTCTGGATCGTGGCCGGCGTCTGCGTGGCGATCGGCCTGGGCCTGTTCTACTCGGACTACTTGACGGTCGCTGGATAAGGCCGGGCGCTTCCACGCCTGGAGCCAGTTGACGCCCGCACGGTACGCATCGACGCGAACCACCACCAGCCTCCCGGAATGTGCGTTCAGTGACGGGTCGATCACTCGTTCACATATGTTGTGGTCGACACCAACCGATAGCAACCGCTACATAGGAGGCTTTCGTTGAATGGGACCCACTCGACGTTAGGGGTGCGCGGCGCCAGCCCGTGGTGGCGCCACCTGCTCCAAACGATCACCGTAGCGACAGTGGTAGCACTTTCCGTCACCTCCGCGGGCGCCGCCTCGGCCGCCAGCGACGGCCCCGGCCCCGGTCATCAGCCGAAGCCCAAGCCGACAATCGTGCTCGTGCACGGCGCCTGGGCCGACGGCTCCTCGTGGAACGGCGTCACCTCGCGGCTGCTCGATGCGGGCTACGACGTCCGCGTCCCCCCGAACCCGCTGCGCAGCGTGAAGACCGACTCGGAGACCATCGCCGACTTCCTGTCGACGATTCCAGGACCCATCATCCTGGCCGGACACTCGTACGGCGGAGCGGTCATCACCAACGCCGCCCTGGGCAACGACAACGTCAAGGCACTGGTGTTCGTCGACGCGTTCGCACCGGCGCAGGGCGAGACGGTCTTCCAGCTCTCCGGACCCGACTCCGCACTCTCCGGTGATCCCGCCGAGACCTTCGACGCCGTCCCGTACCCGAACTCGCCGCCCGGCGACGTCGACCTCTACCTCAAGAAGGACGTCTTCCTGGAGTCCTTCGCCAACCTCGTGCCGGCCCCGACGGCGAACATCCTCTACACCATCCAGCGTCCGTTCGCGGAAAGCGCCGGCGCGGAGGGCTCGGGCCCGCCCGCCTGGGAGGACATCCCGTCCTGGTGGGTACTCGGCACCCAGGACAAGGTCATCCCGCCGGCACAGCAGCGGATGATGGCCACCCGCGCCAACTCCAAGCTCACCGAGGTTCGCGCCGGCCACCTGTCCCTGGTCAGCCGCCCGGACGTCGTAGCCGACGTCATCCTCGACGCCGCACACTGCACCACCTGATCTCACCGCACTGATCGCTGACGCCGATCATGGGGTTGTCGCCGGTTCCACACGGCACAACCTCATGATCGGCGCAGTGTTTTGGGCAGCAGACGGACCACCAGGCGGCGACCGTACACGGAGGATTTCCGATCTTCGCACCTGTGGTCCGGGTGGGTGGCACGATCAAACGGGTGAGTGATGCCATCGACCTGGACCGGCACGTGTACGGCGATCCCGGCGCGGCGATCACCGTCATCGAGTACGGCGACTTCGAGTGCCCGTACTGCGGTGCCGCGTTTCCCGTGCTGCGCAAGCTGATCGACGGCTCCGACGGCCGGGTCCGCCTCGTCTTCCGGCACTTCCCCGTTTTCTCCAAGCACCCGTACGCGCTCACCGCGGCATTGGCCGCCGAGGCGTCCGGTGAGCACTTCTGGCCCATGCACGACCAGCTCTTCAAGCACCAGGCCCGACTGACCGATCCGGACCTGGCGGCGTACGCGGCCGAGGCGGGTGTGGACGACCCGGAGTCCGTGGTCGGCGAGGCGGCGCAGCGGTTCAGGCCGGCGATCGAGCGCGACTACGCGGCCGCGGTGTCCGACAGCGTGCGCGGCACACCCACCCTGTTCGTCGACGGCCGGCTCTACACCGGACGGGTGGAGCTCAGCGCGCTGCGGAGCACGCTCGGGCTCGGCCGGTAGGGACCGGGTGAGCACCGCTTCCCTGCCGCCCCGGCCGGGGCCGCGGAACCGGCTTTCGAGCGCGCTGCCCCTGGTGCCGCAACCGGTCACCCGGTTCCTCGTCACCGAGGCCGGCAGTGGCTTCCTGTTGCTCGCCGCCGCGATCGCCGCGCTGGTCTGGGCCAACGTGCCGGGCGGCTCGTACGAGTGGGTCTGGGAGACCACCGCCTCGATCCAGCTCGGCGACTACGGGATCACGTTGGACCTGCAGCACTGGATCAACGACGCGGCCATGGCGATCTTCTTCCTCACCGTCGGTCTGGAGATCAACCGCGAGGTCACCGTCGGCGAGCTGCGCCGCAGGCGGTACGTCATGGCGCCGATCTTCGGTGCCGCCGGCGGTGTCATCGTCCCGGCGCTGATCTTCTACGGGTTCAACGCGGGGACACCGGCCGAGCACGGCTGGGGCATCCCCATCTCCACCGACACCGCGTTCCTGCTCGGCATCCTGGCCCTGTTCGGACCGCGCTGTCCGGACCAGCTCCGGCTCTTCTTCCTGACCCTGGCGATCGTCGACGACATCGTGGCGATCCTGGTGCTGGCCATCTTCTACACGCCAGAGCTGTCGATGGTGCCGCTGATCGTGGCGATCGTGCTGACCGCCGTCCTGTTCGGCCTGCGCTGGGCGGGCGTCTGGCAGCTCCGGTGGTACGGGCTGGTCGGCATCGCCCTCTGGTTCGCGATCTACGAGTCCGGCCTGCACGGAACCCTGGCCGGCGTCATCCTCGGCCTGCTGGTCCCGGCCACGCCGACCGACCCGCGCCTGCTGGAGTTCCTGCGGTTCTACGGCCGCGGGCTGATCGAGCGGGCGGACGCGCAACGGGCCCGGCTCACGGTGCAGGCCGCGCGGGCCACCGTGCCCGCCAACGACCGGATGCAGGACGTGCTGCACCCCTTCAGCGCGTACGTCATCGTGCCGGTCTTCGCCCTGGCCAACGCCGGCGTCGTGCTCAACGCGGAGAGCCTGTCCCGGGCTGCCCGGTCGCCGGTGACGATCGGCATCCTGGTCGCGCTGGTGGTCGGCAAGACCGTCGGCATCTCGCTCGGCACGGCGATCGCGCTCTGGACGAAGCTCGGCGAGCTGCCCGGGAGGGTGCGCTACGGCCACCTGATCGGCGGTGCGGCCCTGGCCGGGATCGGCTTCACGATCAGCCTGTTCATCGCCGGCCTGGCGTACGACGACCCGGTGTTGAACGCCGACGCGAAGATCGGCGTGCTGGTCGGCTCGGTGCTCGCGGCCGTGATCGGCTCGCTGGCCCTGCGCTACCTGGGCGAGCGGTTGCCGCTGTGCATGGTGGAGGACGACGAGGCCGTGCCCGCCCTGCCCACCGGCCCGTGGACCGATCCCACGCGCCCGTAGTGCGATTGGAAGGGACCCTTGTTATGCGGAAAGCGATTGAAGGGGTCCCTTCCAATCGCCTCAGCCGAAGCGGCGCCAGACGCTGCGGCGGTTGCGGCCCGGTGCGGAGCGGTCCAGCCGGCGCAGCGTCGACGGTAGGTCGACCCGGCGGTCAGGGGTGACGTCGTGCAGGGTCAGCACCAGGCCCTGGACCGCCGGGTGGTTGCGCAGGTCGCGGCAGTTGACCTCGACCTGGATCCAGGAGCCGTCGGAGCGGCGCAGGGTCCACTCGGTGTTGACGCCGCTGCCGTCCAGGGCGGAGCGGGCCCGGTCGAGGGTGTTCTCCACCTGGCCGTGGTCGTCGCGGTGGACGATGTCGCGCCAGGTCGACAGGATCGGCACCGAGACCTTGAGCATGTCGGCCATGGACGGGCTGGCGTAGCGGATCCACTCGTCGGCGTCGAGCAGGATCACCACGTCGGCGGTGCGCTCGCTGACCGCGCTCAGGTAGGCGTCGCGCTCGCGCCGGCTGGTCTCCACCGTGTGGCCGACCCGGCGCAGTGCCAGCGCCGCCTGGCTGGCCAGCACCTCGAGGGTGTCCTGGAGGCCGGCGAGCACGGCGTGGTCGCCGGCGATCGCGACGGCGCTGATCGGCGAACGGTGCCGGCCGGGCTGCTCGGCGGCCAGCGAGGCGACCAGGGTGGCCGGCAGCCCGGCCAACGGGGCGCGCAGGTCGGGGTGCAGCAGCCGGGTGGCGCTCAGCCGGCTGCGCCGGCCGCCGGCCGTCGCGGGCGGCTGGTGGTCGAGCAGCACCAGCGGGCGCCAGGCCATCGCGTCGGCGGCCTCGACCCGGCCGAAGACCGGGCCGGCCGGGACGGGTGCCTTGCCGGTGGCCCTGGCCTGCCCGGCCGCCAGGCGCCGGTCGATCGCCGGTCGCAGGTCGGCGGTCTCCTCGCTCGCCTTGAGCCGGCGTGCCCGGCCGTCGGACCCGTTGACGGACGGCCAGGAGCTGGGTAGTCGCGGCGGACCCGCGGCCACACCGGACAGCGGCAGCGTCTCGCCGTCGTCCGCGTCGTCCGGCGCGACCGTGCTGACGAAGATGACCCGGTGCGGATGGCCCCGCGGCAGCAGCCGGTCGATGCCGGCGACCAGGGTCGCGGCCACCGCCTCGGCGTCGGAGGCGGCCACGAGCTCGCCGCAGGCGTGCCGGAGCAGCCGTTCCCGCTCGACCGCGCGGCGCTGGGCGGTCAGTGCGTCGTTGAGCCGGGTCGCCACCAGCACGGTCATCAGCGCCGAGCCGATCGCCACCACCGTGACCACGCCGACGTCGTCGCGGACGTCGCCGACCAGCAGCAGGCCCGGGCCGGTCAGCGCGATCAGCAGCACCGGCAGCACGCCCAGCCCGCGCCCGGAGTCGATCCGCGGCTCGACCGGCAGGGTCAGCCGCGCCATCGACGGCGGCAGCGCCGCGGCACCCCAGGCGGCGTAGCAGACCAGGTAGCCGAGCTCCCAGTAGCGGGCGCCGGGCACGCCGGCGCCCACCTCCGCCATCGCTTCGAGCGTGTCGGCGGCGAGCAGGCCGACCGCGCCGGTCGCGAGCAGCACGGCGGAGACGTTGCGGGCGCGGGTGGCCACGACCAGCGCGGCGGTGACCACGAGGACCACGATCGAGCCGAGCACGTGTGCGGCGGCCAGCGAGCGGTCGTAGACCGGCCAGGTCGACGCGCCGGAGAACGGGCTGGTGGTCACCGTCCAGCCGATCAGGCCGGCGGCGACCACCAGGGACAGCAGGTCGACCATGGTGGACCGGTCCCGCAGGGCGGCGCTCGTCCGGGTCAGGCCCAGCAGCGCGTACGCCAGCAGCGGGAACAGCGTCAGGTAACAGATCTCGGCGACCACCAGCCAGGCGCCGCCCTGGTCGGAGCCGTGGCTGCTGAGGTCGTAGGCGACGTCGCCGGCCCCGAGGGCGGCCACGGCGGCGGCGAGCAGGATCCACGGCGTGCGGCGGGCCGGCTGGTGTGCCCGGATGCCGAACAGGATGCCGGCGGCGGCGATGGCACCGGCGGTGCCCCACAGCACGCCCGCGATGCCGGGGAACACGATGATCCCGACGCCCAGCACGACCGTCACGGCAGCGGCGAGCGCCAGCGCTCGTCTCGCCATGGCGACTCCGATCCGGGGCGGCGTCGAGAGGGGGGACAACGTCGTGGTGGCACGGACACACCATCTTCACCTGTGTATGCGCTGTGCGGAAGGGGGCCAACTCCGGCGCTAGCCGACGCGTTTCACCGGTGGCAGGGCGTACGTACCCTGCAGGATCTCGGATCGTGGCTGGTAGAGGCGCATGATCGGCCGGAAGGCGCCGGGCGGGGCCGGCAACCAGTTGGCCGTATCGCCGTCCTCGGGAGCCGAACGACCCACCCGGAGAGTGAATGATCCGTCGGGTTCGCGGCGCAGTCCGGGGGTACGGTCACCGATCGAATAGCGGTCGAGCGGGTTCGGTGCCAGGTAGTAGTCCGGCATGTCGTACATGGTCAGTGACCAGAACGCGTCCACCGGCGGCGGCGCCGGGAAGTGGATCTCGTACGCGTGCGCACCGTTCAGCGGCGCGCCGTCGGCGTCGACGTAGACGGGCGCGTACACCGCCTCATAGCCGTGGTTGCCCCAGAGCCCGACCCGCGCCGCGACCGCCCGTGCCAGGTAGCCGCGCGTCCGGTCGGTCATCTTCCACTGTGGGGAATCCACGGTGCCGGGGCCGAGGAAGTCGACGTTGTAGTCGAACGCGTGCGGCGCGAGGTGCCAGCCGTTGACGGTGCGCGCCGTTCGGGACGCCTCCTCGATCCGCGTGCGGCCCTGCGCGGCGCCCTCGGTCAGGGCCTCGGCGAGGTCGGCGGGCGGGTCCGCGTACGGCGGGTCCCGGTCCAGCAGCCCGATCGGCCGGAACCGCTCCTGGTAGGCCCGGTCCGGCACGGCCGGCGGGAAGGCGGCGAGCCAGCACCGCAGGTGCTCGAAGAAGAGCAGGTCGGTGGGTACGCCGGTGGCGGCGACCGGGGGCAGCGGCGCCCGCTCCGAGGGGGTGAACGCGTTGAGCCGCAGGCCCTTCTGCAGGCGCTCCACGCGGGGCAGGTCGGCGGGTCCGGCGCAGGCCAGCCGCCCGATGATCGAGACCACCGTGGTCGAGGCCGGGATCAGGGTGGTGTCGTCGGGCACCTCGCCCGACCAGCCGCGCGGGGCGATCAGGAAGCTGGCGGCCTTCGTGCCGGACGCGCGCCGGCCCACGTACGCGATGTTGTTGGTCCAGGCGTCGACGACCTGGAGCACGTAGTAGGCGCCGTCGGTGTCGGGCACCGCCAGCCGCACCGGGCCGCCGCCGACGTCGACCTGGCCGATCGAGTAGACGGTGTCGTTGTTGACGCTGACGAAAGTGTCGTCCGGGCCGGCCAGCCGATGGGCGTGGCCGAAGGCGTTGAACCGCGTGGCCGGCACCGCGGCCAGCCCTTCGCGGGTGAACCGGCTGACCTCGGACAGGCTCGCGACCAGCGGGTACCCGTACACGTAGGCATCAGCGGCCAGCCCGGCACGGTCCATACCTGCGAGGCTAATGCCGGCCGAGACCTGGTTCATGCCGTTTAGGCGGCCTCCGACCGGTGCTGTGCGGTCACAGGGGCGCCGACCGTGGCGCGACGCTCGACCAGGCGCAGCCGGGGCGGGGCCGTGGCGGGTTCGGGGTCGAAGGACGCCGTCCAACGCCTGGTGCCGCGAGCGGGCGGCTCGCCAGGGTCCAGGGCCGGGCGGGACAGCGCCAGGGTGATCAACCAACCGGCGATCAGGAAGCCGTGGCTGGCCAGCCGGCCCGGCTCCACCCGGCCGGCGATGATGTCGTTGGCGGACAGCAGGGTGAGCACGCCGACGAACGCGGTCAGCGTGGGCAGCATCCCGGTCGGCCGGGTCCGGTGCAGGGCGACGAAGGCGAAACCGGCCCCGATGGCCAGGTTCCAGGCCGCCGACTCGTGCCAGAGGTGCCCGGAGCCGAGCGCCGCGTCGTGCGCGTGGTCGTCCCGGCCGAGACCGGCGACCTGGGCGGCGCCGAGCAGGAACTGGACAGCGCCGATCGCCGCGAGGCCGAGCCGCAGCCCGATCGCCAGCCGTGGCCGCCCGCGCTGGGGCTGGGACTGGGGATTGGGCTGGGGCTTTGGCTTGGACTTGGGCGCTGCGGACACCAGGTCGACCTCGATGGGCTTCGCCTGCGGCACGGGTGCCGTGCGGGCCAGGCGGGTCACCACGGCGGCGGCGTCGAGCCAGGCCGCGCAGTGCTTGCAGCCGGCCAGGTGCAGTTCGGTCAGCTCGCGCTCGCCCGGCGCGTCTTCGCCGTCGAGCCGTGCCGACAGCATTTCCCGGATCCGCTCACACTCCACAACTCCATAGTCGCGCGAAAGCCGCGTTCAGTTCCCACCAGATTTGCCTCTGACCGCGGGGTGACCGGGGTAAACCGGACAAGCTAGCCTTGCCGGCATGCGCCTACCCGGACCGCAGCGCAGCCCCCGCGCCGGCGAGCCCGCCACCGACCTCGACGAGGTCACCGGTTGGGCCCTGGCGGCGAAGGCCGGCGACCGCGCCGCGGCCCACGCCTTCGTCGAGGCGACCCAGCACCAGCTCCGGCGCTTCGTGGCGCACCTGGTCGGCCCGGGCGAGGCCGACGACCTGACCCAGGAGATCTACCTGCGGGCGATGCGAGCCCTGCCGGCGTTCGACGCCCGGTCCACGGCCCGCACGTGGCTGCTGGCGATCGCCCGGCGAGCCTGCGCGGACCACATCCGGTACGTCTCGCGCCGCCCCCGACTGGCCGCCCTCGACGACTGGCAGCCGGTCGCGGAGGCCGAGCTCGCGCGTGATCATGGTGGCGCGGGGTTCGAGGCGGGGTTCGCGCTGACCGACCTGATCGAAGCCCTCGACCCGGAGCGCCGCGAGGCGTTCGTCGCGACCCAGATCGCCGGCCTTAGCTATGCCGAGGCGGCCGAGGTGTGCGGCTGCCCGGTCGGCACGATCCGCTCCCGGGTGGCCCGGGCCCGCGCGGACCTGGTGGCCGCGATGGCCGACCGCGAAGGCCACCGCCTCCGCTCCACCTCTTGATCCAGTAGCGAGCAACGTACTGCGGTACGAGAAGCCGACGGCGCGCCGATGGCATGATCATGTGTGATCCGCGGTGATCATGGTCGGGCTGGTTGCGACATGATGGCCCCATGTCGGATGAGCTGAGGCTGTTCGCGGACTACTACCAGATCCACGTGTTCGACGAGGGATCCACATCCGACCTCGGAGAGGCCTGGACCGACGACACCGACATGCTCGCGGTGGCCGAGGACGCCGTCGCGGTCGGGACCGTTGTCAATGTGTGGGTGCGGGTCGCCGTAGAGGTGTTGGAGCGGTCTCCGGTGGACGACAGCGCCGACTTCGACGACGTTGCCGAGGCCAGCATCGAGGTGCGTTCCGGGCGCCTCATCGTGATGGGCTGCACAGACTACGAGCCCGAAGCGACCCGCTTCCCGGTGCCGCCGGGATGGCTGCGGGTCCGCGTGGCGAAGTCGAACCTGGAGGTCGCGCGGCGGCTCGACCTCGACTCCGACGATGACCCCGCCACCATGGAACGGCTGCGGATCCAGGTCTGGCCCATGGCGGCGGTGCCGGTCGTCGTGGTCAAGCGGTGGTCCCAGGCGGGCTAGAAGCCCTCGGGCAGGTGCGGGACGTAGTTCTCTTCCAGCAGCGCGAGCTCGTCGTCCGTCAGCTCGAGGTCCAGGGCGGCCACCGCGTCGGTCAGGTGGTGGTCCTTGGTGACGCCGACGATCGGGGCCGTGATCGCGTCCTTCGACAGGGCCCAGGCCAGCGCCACGGCCGCGCGGGTGGTGTCGCGTTTCGCGGCTACCGTGCCGACCGCCTCCACGATGGCGCGGTCCGAGTCCACCGACTGGCCGTACAGGGTCGAGCCGAAGCGGTCCGTGCGGCCGCGTTCGGTCGTCGCCGCCCACTCTCGGGTCAGCTTGCCCCGGGCCAGCGGGCTCCACGGGATCACGCCGACGCCGGAGTCGAGGCAGTACGGGAGCATCTCCCGCTCCTCCTCGCGCATCAGCAGGTTGTACTGGTTCTGCATGGACACGAAGCGGGTCCACCCGCCGAGGTCGGCGGCGTGCTGCATCGACGCGAACTGCCAGGTCCACATGGACGACGCGCCGAGGTAGCGGACCTTGCCCGCGCGGACCAGGTCGTGCAGCGCCTCCATCGTTTCCTCGACCGGGGTTTCCGGGTCGAAACGGTGGATCTGATAGAGGTCGATGTAGTCGGTGCGCAGGCGGCGCAGGCTGGCGTCGACCTGGGTCATGATGGCGCCCCGGGACAGGCCCGCGCCGTTCGGACCGGAAGCCATCCTGCCGTTCACCTTGGTCGCGATGACGACCTCGTCGCGGCGGGCGAGGTCGCCCAGCAACTCGCCGACGATCTCCTCGCTGGAGCCGTACGCGTACACGTTGGCCGTGTCGAAGGTGGTGATGCCGGCTTCGAGGGCCTGGCGGATCAGCGGCCGGGTCGCGTCGAGGCCGAGGCTCCACGAGTGGTGGCCGCGGTCGGGGTCGCCGAAGCCCATGCAGCCCAGCACGACCTTCGAGACGACGAGGCCGGACGAGCCCAGGCGGGTGTATTCCATGGCGACGCTCCGTTCACACCGAGGGGTTCGATGCGGAGGGTACGCGGCACAACGCGGAACGCCCGCGCGGCACTGAGGTCGCGCGGGCGTTCGTCACATGCTCAGTGAACCGGCACGTAGTCCGAGTCTGACTTGCCGGACTCATCAGCGGTCAGCGGCTGGCCGACCGTACGCCCGATGCCCTCGTAGACGTCGGGACGCGACGACTTGAGGATCAGGCCCCAGATGACGCCGATGAGAGCCGCGACGGCGATCAGGCCTGGCAGCAGGTAGCGCAGGTACGACGGGTTGGTCGGCGCGAGCAGGCTGTTGAAGTTGACCACGAGGGTCACCAGCAGCGCACCGAGCAGGATCGTCGCCGCGAGCGGAGCGACGGTGCCCTGCCAGAGCGACTCGTCGGCCCGGCGAACGCGGAAGTAGCCGACCACCGCGGCCGAGGTGGAGGCCATGAGCAGCACGACGCCGACCGCCGAGACGCCCGACAGCCAGGTGAACAGGTCGAGCAGCGGGTCCTTGCCGGCGGCGATGAAGCCGACCAGCACGACGATCGCGATGACGGTCTGGGTCAGCGAGCCGGCGATGGGAGCCATCGTGCGGCGGCTGGTGCGGCCGAGGAACTGCGGCAGCACGCGCTCACGGCCGAGCGCGAACAGGTAACGCGCCACTCCATTGTGGAACGAGAGCAGGGCGGCGAACACGCTGGTGAAGAACAGCACGACGGCGATGTCGGCGACCGTGTTGTTGGTGTGCTCGGCCAGCGTGCCGAACACGACACCCGGGCCGGCCTCGGTGGCGGCCTGCTGCACGTTGTCCGGGCCGACGGCCACGGTCATCGCCCACGCCGAGATGGCGTAGAAGATGCCCGTGAAGAGCACGGCGAGGAAGGTGGCCCGGGCGACCGTGTGGCGCGGGTCCTTGACCTCTTCGCTGTAGATGGCGCCGGACTCGAAGCCGGTGAACGCCGCGATGCCCAGTGCGAACACCGCGCCGACGCCGCCGGCGAACAGGTTGCCGAAGTCCCAGCCGGCCATCGAGACGCTGCCACCGGCCGGGTTGCCCAGGCCGACGATGTCGAACACCGCGGTGGCGATGATCTCGAGAACCAGCAGCACGGCGAGGACGCTCGCGTTGAGGTCGACGCGGAGCATGCCGAGGATGCCGATGAGGACCCAGGCCATCAGCGCCCAGACCCACCACTTCGCGGTGACGTCGAACTTGGTCGTCATGAAGTCGGCGAAGATGTAGCCGAACAGGCCGTACAGGCCGACCTGGATCGCGTTGTACGCGGTCAGCGCGACGAACGAGCCGCCGACGCCCGCGGGGCGGCCGATGCCCTGCGCGATGTAGGAGTAGAACGCACCGGCGTTGGCGACGTGGCGGCTCATCGCCGCGTAGCCCACGGCGAAGATGCCCAGGATCACGGCGAGCACCAGGAAGGACAGCGGCACGCCCTTGGAGCCGGTGACGGCGAACGTGGTCGTGACGCCGCCGCCGAGCACGGTCAGCGGCGCGGACGCCGCCACAACAAAGAAGAACAGGTGTACTACGCCAAGGCGTCGCCTGGCGAGAGTTCCTGCGAGCTGTTCGGACACGGAGGGGTTCCTCGATTCAGAGGGTCTTTGATCGGTTTCGCGACGCCCGATCGTACGACCACCCCGGTTTCCACTCAAGACTGTGGAGGGTGCTTATCGAAGGATCACAACAGTTGAATGCTGTTCAAGATCGGCGTACAGTTTGCCCCGCACAAAATCGGCGCCCCTTCCCGCTGCCGGTGATCCCATCGACTCTTCGACACACCGCCTGAGGTTATGAGCGATTTAGGGCTTGCCGACGAACTTTTCATGGTCGGACACAACGAATACACCGGCAAGACCGTCATCAACGACGAGATGTTGGATGCCGGCCTAGCCGGTGCCGCTCTCGCGGAATTGATCCTTCAGAGACGCGTGACCGTCGTCGCCGGCAAAGTGGCCGTCGACGACCCCCGCCCATGGGGAGACCCGGTCACCGATGTCGTGCTGCGCGAGATCCACAGCAGAGGGAGCGAGTTCGTTCCCCGCGCCTGGATCGAGCACCTGCGCGGCAACGTCGGTGAGGTGGTCGCACAGCGTGTCGTCGCCGCGGGGATGATCCGTCGCGACGAGCAGCGTTCTGGTTTGTCCAGAAAGCTTACTGTGCGTTACCCCGCGGTCAACGCACTGACGGCGACCCGTCCGCTCGTGCGACTCTCCTACTACCTACAGCGACCGGCCCAGATCGACGCGCAGACGGCCACGCTGGCCGCTCTGGTCAAGGCGACTGGCCTCGAACAACGCATCATGCTCGAGTGGACGCGGCAGGAGGTCACCGACGCCATCACGGCGATCGTGGTCCGGCTGCCCGCTCCGCTGCGTGACACCATCCAAGGGGTGGAAGGCGCGGTCGCCGCCATGGCGGTCATCACTAGGCGTTAAATTAAGAATTGTTTCGGGGGTATGTCCGCGCGGTGGACGTACCCCCGAAACGTTGTTAATGGCAGTGCTTAGCCGTGCTGGCGGGAACGTCCAGAGTGGGGTTCCGGTCAAAGAATCCGGCCGGTTTCAACGAGAATCCGCAGCGGTCGACCGGCATCACGGGCCAGTCCTCCACACGCGGGAAATGTGTGCTGCCAAATGTGTGCCAGACCACGATGTCCTCGCCGTCGATCGACTCGTCGTCGGCGACGAACTGTGGCAGGCCCGCACCACCGGGGTGCTGGTTGACGTGGTTGCCGGCCGGGTAGCGCTCGTCGGCGTCGTAACGGGTAACCCACAGGTGCTTGGTGGCGAACGTCGCGCGGCGGGCGATCGACGAGCTCTCGTCGGCCAGCAACGCCGGCTGGCCCTCCGGACGCAGCACGTACGAGACCGGCTGCCCGAGGCGGTTGGTCTTGTCCGGGTTGGAGATCCGCCACACGCGACCGACGCCGTTGTCGGCACTGCGCGCGCCCTGTGACTCGCTGGTCAGGCGGGTCGCGGTGCGGGTGAACGCGTTGCCGTAAGGATTCGCCTCACCGACCGGGACCCGCCGCACGTCGAGCTCGTCGACCGCGTTGCCGACGCCGTCGAGCATCATGTCCAGCCGCGCGCTGAACAGGTGCTGGTGGTACGGAGCGCCGAGGCCCGGTGCGATCTCGGTGGCGTACTCGGCACCCTCGGCGTACGACGAGGTGAACACCACGCCGGTCGCCTTGACCTCCATCTCGACGGTGCCGTCGAGGTAGAGGTACCAGAAGAAGCCGTAGTCGTAGTTGCCGACCGTGGCCCAGTAGGAGATGACCAGCCGGCGCTGGCGACGCGTCTCGGCCGCCTCGGTGAACAGGTCGGAGTGCTTCCACAGCACCCCGAAGTCCTCCTCGTGCAGGCAGATCGCGTTATTGATCTCACGTGGGTTGCCGTCGCCGTCGGCGAGGACCGCGTCGAAGTAATAGATCTCACCGAGACAGTCACAGCCGAGCACCAGCGAGTTGGCCTGCTGGCCGAGCAGGTACTCCCCCGCGTCGAAGTAGTTCTGCCAGAACCGCACCGGGCTCGGGTCCGCGTACGGGACCACCATCTCGGCGATCGAGGCGCGGTAGATCAGCGGGCGGTCCTGGATGGAGAGCTGGTGCAGCACCAGGCCCTCGCGCGGGTCGAAGCCGACCCGGAACCTCCAGCCCTCCCAGGTCACCTCGTCGCCGTCGACCTGGAAGCTGGCGCCGTCGGGCTGGGTGATCTCCAGCGCCTTGAGCGTCTCACGCGGCGGCCCGGTGAACGCGGGGTCGTCGTAGTTGCCCTCCTCCTGCGGGATCGGCAGCAGGGCGTGGTCGATGAGCTGGACGACCTTCTGCTCGATCAGGTCGACGTAGGCGACGACGCCGTCGATCGGGTGCGCCCAGCAGTGGTCCTCGGGCCGGTTGGCCACGAACGACAGCACGCGCAGCAGGCGGCGGCCGCTCTCGCCGTCGATGTCGAAGTCGCCGGCGGACAGCGGGCACGGGCGGACCAGGTCGAAGTCGGTGATGCCGCGGCGCTCGATCGCGGCACGCCAGGCGGCGTCGCCCTTGACGATCTCGTCGACCGAGATGAACTCGTCGAGCAGGATCGGTGGCTGGCCGTCGACGGCCGGGTCGAGGTCGACGACCTCGTCGACCTCGTCGCGGGTCACGGACACGACCGCCGACCGGACCGCCCCGGTGGCCACGTCGAGTAGCAGCGCGCGTACGCGCCGGTCGAGGGGATCGCCCGGGCGCCAGGCCAGGACCGCGCCCTTCGCCGGCTCCTCCAAAGCCAGGGTGGCGAACCGGGTGGTGGGGCTGAGCAGGTCGTTCTTCTGGAAGAGCGTGCGTGCGGCGTCGATCTCGGCGGCACTGAGCCGCTCTAGCGGATGACCGGCGGTCATCGGATCACCTCGTCGAAAGGGGGGTTACGACGATCGCCAAGCTAATCCGAGGATTGATTCACTGTCCACTGGTGATCGCGCGGGCCGGGCCGATCGGGAGCTCCCGTTGGCGCACGCCGGTCGCGTGCCAGACCGCGTTGGCGATCGCGGCGGGCACGCCCACGATGCCGATCTCGCCGAGCCCCTTGACCCCGGAGGGGTTGAGCTCGTCGTCGGGGTCGTCGACGAACGCGACGTCGAGCTCGCCCACGTCGGCGTTGGTCGCCACGTGGTAGTCGGCCAGGTTGTGGTTGACGAAGCCGCCGAACCGCGCGTCCATCATGGACTCCTCCAGCAGCGCGCAGGACAGTCCCATCGTCATGCCGCCGAGCAACTGGGATCGCGCGGTCAGCGGGTTGACCACCCGGCCGACCGCGTACACGCCGGTCAGCCGGGGCACCCGCACCTCGCCGGTGGACACGTCGACGGCGACCTCGGCGAAGTGCGCGCCGAACGCGTACCGGGACAGGTCGCGGCGGGCGCCGACGGCGTCGGTGGAGTCGAACGTGCTGGTCAAGCCCTCCGGTGGCAGCGGCTCGCCGGACGCGAGGCGGTGGGCCAGGTCGTGGCAGGCGGTGACCACCGGCCAGCCCCAGGACGCGGTGCCCATCGAGCCGCCGGCGCCGTGGGCCGGACCGAAGTCGCTGTCGCCGATCAGGACCCGGACGGTTGTGACCGGCACCTCGAGCGCGTCGGCGGCGAGCTGGGTCAGCGCGGTGCGGGCACCGGTGCCGAGGTCGGTCGCCGCCACCCGCACCACGTAGTCGCCGGACCGCAGCGCGGTGACGTGCGCCGTGGTCGGTGCCGTCCGGGCCGGATAGTGCGCGCCGGCCATGCCGGTCCCTCGCCACCACCGTCCGTCCCGGCGCCCGGCCGGCCGTGGGTCGCGGCCCGCCCAGCCGAACCGGCGTGCCCCTTCGCGGAGGCATTCGGCCAGCCGGCGGCTGCTGAACGGCAGCCCGGACGCCGGCTCGGCCTGGGTGTCGTTGCGCAGCCGCAGCTCGACCGGGTCGACTCCGCACGCCTCGGCCAGCTCGTCCATCGCGGACTCCAGCCCGAACGAGCCGGGTGCCTCGCCGGGTGCCCGCATCCAGCGCGGCGTGGGCACGTCCAGGGCGACGACCCGGTGGCTGGTACGCAGGTTGTCCGCGGCGTACATCGCCCGGGAGTAGATCGCCGTCTGTTCGGTGAACTCGACCAGCCGCGACGTCTGCGAGGCCGCTCGATGCTCCAGCGCGACCAGCCGGCCGTCCTCGTCCGCGCCGAGTCGCACCCGTTGCGCCGTCGGCGTGCGGTAGCCGGTCAACGGGTAGAGCTGCGGCCGGGTCAGGGTGACCCGGACCGGGCGGCCGACCAGGGTCGCCGCCATCACCGCGAGCGCGGCGTCCGGTCGTGCCGGAGCGCCCTTGTTGCCGAAGCCGCCACCGATGTGCTCGGAGACGACGCGCATCGTGCCGGGGGCGAGTCCGAACAACCGGGTCAGGCTCTGCGCCACCGTGTACGCGTACTGCGTGGACGTGTAGAGGGTGACCCGGTCGTCGGCCCAGACCGCGGTCGCCGAGTGTGGCTCCATCGCGTTGTTGTGCTGCGCCGGGGTGCGGTACTCCCGGTCGACCACGACGGCCGCGCCCGCGATCGCCGCGTCGACGTCGCCCTTGTCGGTCGTGGTCGCGTTGTTGGGGTTGACGTGGTCCGGTGTGTACAGGCCGGGATGGTCGGGGCGGAAATCCGCGTCGTGCGGCTCCGGGAGATAGTCGACCGCGGTGCGCTCCGCGGCCTCCCGTGCCCGCTCCGGTGTGTCGGCGATGACCAGCGCGACCGGGGCGCCGCGATGGGCCACCCGGTCGTTCTGGAACAGCGCGAGCGTGCCCTCACCGATGTCGGCCAGCCGCGGCGCGTTGTGCGGATGCAGCACGGCCAGCACGCCGGGCATGGCCAGCGTGGCCGCCACGTCGATGCCGATCACCCGGCCGCGCGGGATGGTGGCCGGCACCACCCAGCCGTAGACGAGGCCGGGCAGCGCGATGTCAGCGGCGTAGCGGGCCCGTCCGGTCACCTTGTCCAGACCCTCGACCCGGGTCAGCGGATGCCCGACCGACGGCGCGGCCTGCCAGGTGCGGGTCATCGGGCGAGCTCCGTGAGCACCGCGACGACGAGGTCACGGGTCAGCGGCACCTTGTACGCGTTGTCGCGCAGCGGCCGGGCGGCGTCGAGCTCAGCCACCGCGGCCGCCTCGAACGCCTCCGCCGTGGCCGGACCCCCGCGCAGTTCGCGCTCCGCGATCCGGGCTCGCCACGGGTGCGACGCGACCGCGCCGAGGGCGATCCGCACGTCACTGACCATGCCGTCCGCCACGACCAGCACCGCGGCCACGGCACCGATCGCGAACGCGTACGACGCCCGCTCCCGGACCTTGCGGTATCCGGTCCTGGTGCCGGCCGGCAGCGGCGGCAGCGAAACCCCGGTGAGCAGCGCGCCGTCCCGGACCGTCAGCTCGAGGTCGGGCCGGTCACCGACGGGCCGATAGAGGTCTTCGAGGGGTAGCTCGTGCGGCCCGGCCAGGTCCTGCACGCCGACCCGGGCGTCCAGCGCGGACAGGGCGACCGCGAGGTCCGACGGGTGGGTCGCGACACAGTGGTCGGACGCGCCGAGGATGGCCAGGTTGTGGTGTTCGCCCTCGATCGCGGGGCAGCCCGAGCCGGGCATCCGCTTGTTGCAGGGCATGGTCGGGTCGGTGAAGTAGCCGCAGCGGGTGCGCTGGACCAGGTTGCCGCCGGTGGTGGCCACGTTGCGGAGCTGGCCCGAGGCGCCGTTGAGCACCGCCTGGCTGAGCACGGGATAGCGCTCGCGGACCAGCGGGTGCGCGGCCAGGTCGCTGTTGCGCACCAGGGCGCCGATCCGCAGCCTGCCGCCGTCGTCGACGACCTCGTCCAGCGGGAGGCCGGTCACGTCGACCAGCAGCTCCGGGCGTTCGATGCCGAGCTTCATCAGGTCGACCAGGTTCGTGCCGCCGCCCAGGTAGCGGGCGCCCGGGTTGTCGGCGACCAGCGAGACCGCGGCGTCGACGTCGCGGGCTCGGGCGTAGGAGAACTCGCGCACGTCAGTCTCCCCCGGCGACCTCGCGGATGGCCGCGACGATGTTCGGGTACGCGGCGCAGCGGCAGAGGTTGCCCGACATCCGCTCGCGGATCTCGGCGTCGTCCAGGTGCACCGGGCCGGCCGTGACCGCGCTTGGCCAGCCCTCGGCGAGCTCGTCGAGCATGCCGATCGCCGAGCAGATCTGCCCCGGTGTGCAGTAGCCGCACTGGAACGCGTCGTGCGCGAGGAAGGCGGCCTGCATCGGGTGCGGCTCGTCGTCTTCGAGGCCCTCGACGGTGGTCACCTCGCGGCCGTCGACGGCGACCGCCAGCAGCAGGCAGGAGTTGGCGCGGCGGCCGTCGATCAGCACCGTGCAGGCGCCGCACTGGCCGTGGTCGCAACCCTTCTTGGTGCCCGTGTGGTCGAGCCGGTCCCGGAGGAGGTCGAGCAACGTGGTGCGGTTGTCGACCGTCAGCTCCTGAGGCGCCCCGTTGAGCATGAGGCGCACGGTGCTGGACAGCTCCGGACCAGTCATGGCATTTCTGACCATACCCGCCGCGCTGGCTGCGCGGCGGGCATCGGTGTCAGTGGCTCTGCTTGCTAGAAGCGCCTTCGGCGCAACACCCGATCAATGGCAGGAACCGGTGCCGCTGTCGCTGTACGTCTTGCCCGACTGCGGGACGAACTGCCAGTCGTACGAGTTGCTGTGCAGCGTGAACTTGAGGACGCCGAACGTGTCGCTGTTGCGGGCCTGGCTGTTGGGCTGGATCGTGCCGAAGCCGTAGTGGTCGGCGCCGCCCATACCGGCCACGAAGGACCGCAGGCCACGGGAGCTGTCGGCCCCGCCGCTGGGGTTCATCGGCGCGAACCGCTCGTACTGGTGGTTGTGGCCCCACACGACGACGTCGGCGTTGGCGTCGTAGAGCGCCTGGTAGAGCGGGCGGGTCGAGGTGGACGGCGCGTGGTTGGCACCCGAGGTGAACAGCGGGTGGTGCCAGTAGGCCAGCGTGCACGCCTGGGTGTTGGCCGCCAGGTCGTTCTTCAGCCAGGTGACCTGGGCCGAGCTCGCCGACATGCTGATGTTGGAGTTGAGCGAGACGATGTGCCAGTTGCCGACGTTGTACGAGTAGTAGCCCTGCCCAGACGGACCGGCCTGCGACCCGAAGTAGTTGTAGTAGCCGGTCGCGCCCGAGGTGTTGTAGTCGTGGTTGCCCGGCGCCGGCCGGGTCCGCGACTTGAAGGCGCCCCAGGTCGGCTGGTAGTAGCTGTTGAACTCGCCGGCCGTGCCGTTGGTGTAGACGTTGTCGCCGGTGGTGAACACCGTGCCGGAGATGCCGTTGACCAGCGCCGCGGTCGCGCTGTCGCCGGACCCGGAGGTGGCGATGTCGCCCGCGCCGACCAGCACCGGGTCGCCGCTGGGCGGCGGCGTGGTGGTCGTGCCGGTGGTCAGCACGAGCTGCGGGGCGTCGGCGCCGCTCTCCCGCGAGTCGTAGTAGGCGCCGTCGGTGTTGCTGGACGTCGCGCCGAAGCTGAACGTGCCGTTGCCCTTCACGACGCTGGTGACGTCGACCTCGTACCACCCGTTGGCGGTGACGCTGCCGATCGAGCCGACGGTCGCGCCGTCGATCGCGGGCTGGTTGTTCCAGGTCGTGCCGGTCTCCGACCAGGTGGTGTTGGACATGGCCCGGAACGAGCCGCCGTTGTCGCTGCCGTCGTTGCCGGAGATCGTCCGGAGGCGGAGCTTGGCGGAGCTGACCGTGCCGCTGACGCCGCTCACCGAGAAGCGCAGGAACATGCGGCGGACCGGGCTGTTGTCGACCGTGATCTGGGTCGACGTGCCGTAGTTGGTCGAGGCCGTGTCGGTCTGCACGTAGGTGTCGGCGGACGGCGAGAACGTCGTGGTCGCCGCCATCGCGGGACTGGTCGAGGTGAGTACGGCGGCGATGATGCCGCCGGCCAGGACGGTCGCCGTGGTGGCGCCGGCCAGGATACGGATGCGCATGGCTTGGAAATCTACGGAAGTGAATGAACGGCGTCCGGGCTAACGGATGAACGGAGGACGACCGATCTGTTCACCTGGCCGCGGTTGTCCCACTCCGACGCGGCATACAGGGTTTTCCACGTGTACCTGTCGACGATCACCCGGCCCCGCGCGGCCAAGGGGCGCGGCGTGGCGTTCGTCGGCGGCAACGTCCTGGCGCTCGGCACCGTCAGCCTGATAACCGACGTCTCGGCCGAGATGGTCACCGCCGTGCTGCCGCTGTACCTGGTGCTGGGACTGCACCTGAGCCCACTCGCGTACGGGGTCGTCGACGGCGTCTACACCGGAGCCACCGCGCTGCTGCGGATCGTCGGCGGCTACGTCGCCGACCGGGTCCGGGCCCGCAAGACCCTGGCCGGGTTCGGCTACGCACTGTCGGCGGTCGCCAAGCTCGGGCTGCTGGCCGCCGGGCGCTCGCTGACCGGGATCGGCTTCGTGGTCGCGGTCGACCGGATGGGCAAGGGCCTGCGCACCGCGCCCCGGGACGCGCTGATCACTATGTCGACGCCGCCTTCCGCGCTGGGTCGGGCGTTCGGGGTGCACCGCACGATGGACGCCGTCGGCGCGTTCCTCGGGCCGCTGGTCGCGCTGGCGGTGCTGGCCGGGTCCGGGCAGTCGTACGACGCGGTCTTCGTGACCAGCTTCCTCGTCGCGATCCTCGGCGTGGCGGTGCTCGTGCTCTTCGTGCGGGAGCGGGACCCGCTCGCGGCCTCCCCGCCGGCTTCCCCGACCCGGGTGCGGGACGCGGTGGCGTTGCTGCGCTCCGCGGACCTGCGCCGGCTGCTGCTGGCGGCCACCCTGCTCGGCGTCGCGACGATCGGCGACGGCTTCGTCTACCTGATGCTGCAACGGCGCACCGAGATCGGGCTGCTCTGGTTCCCGCTGCTCGCGGTCGGCACGAGCCTGGGCTACCTGCTGCTGGCCGCGCCGCTGGGGATGCTGGCCGACCGGATCGGGCGACGGCCGGTGCTGCTCGCCGGCTACGCCGCCCTGGCGGTCACCTACCTGCTGCTGGCCGCGCCGATCGGCGGCTGGGCGCTGCTGGTCGCGGCCCTCGCCGCCTACGGGCTGTACTACGCCGCGACCGACGGGGTGCTGATGGCGCTGGCCGGGCCGGTGTTGCCAGATGCCTTGCGGGCGACCGGGCTGGCACTGGTGCAGACCGGGCAGGCGCTGGCCTACCTGGTCTCGTCGGTGTTGTTCGGGCTCGCCTGGGCCGCCTGGGGTCCGACCGCCGCCGTCCTGATGGCGGCGCTGGTCGCGGTCGTCGCCGGCGGAGTCACCGCCGGCCTGCTCTTCCACAAGGGACGGTTGGCGTGAGTTTGAGCGTACGGACACGGCTGCTGGTGGTGCTCGGGGTCGCGCTGGCGCTGGCGGTGGTGGCGGTGTTCTACATCCGGGGCGCGGCGGCGCGCACCACCTCGGCCCCGCCTTCAGCATCGAAGCCGGTCACGCTCGACCCCGCTGCTGCTTTGTTGACGGTGACCGACCGGCACATCGCCATCGTGTCCACGATGGACCCCGGCGGCCCACGCACAGTCTCCTCGGTCGAATGCGTGCGGGCGTACGCGGCCGGCGGCACCGGTGTCTGCCTGCGACCGGCGACGCCGTGGACGTACAAGATGGTGGTCCTGGACCGGAATCTGGCACCGGTGCGCTCCGTCGACATCCCTGGGCTGCCCAACCGGGCCCGGGTCTCGGCGTCGGGCCGGATGATCGGCTGGACCACCTTCGTCGGCGGCGACTCCTACAACAGCGGCGGCTTCTCCACCCGCACCGGCATCCTCGACACCGCCCGCGGCACCCTGGTCCCGTCGCTGGAGGAGTTCACGGCGACGCGCTCCGGCAAGGAGGTGCGCGCCGCCGACCGCAACTTCTGGGGCGTGACATTCGCCGCGGACGACAACACCTTCTACGCGACGATGTCCTCGGGCGGGCACCGCTACCTGATGAAGGGCGACTTCGCCGCACGTACGCTGCGCGCCATAGCCGACAACGTCGAGTGCCCGTCGCTGTCCCCGGACGGCGGCCGGATCGCCTTCAAGCACGCGATCGACGGCGACCCGACGCGCGGTTGGCGGTTGTCCGTGCTCGACCTCGGCTCCCTCGCGGTCACCCCGTTGGCCGAGACCGCCAGCGTCGACGACCAGCCCGCGTGGCTCGACGGGTCGACGATCGGCTACACGGTCCGCCAGGGCGACGGCCGCCCCGACGTGTGGTCGGTGCCCGCCGACGGCTCCGGGACGCCGCGGCTGCTCGTGCCCGGCGCGGAGTCACCGGCCGCGCTGGGAGTAACGGCGGGCCCGAACGGGTAAAGCCCCTCGTCATGCGTCACGTCCTGCTCCGACTGCTGCTGCCACTGGTCGCCCTGTACGGGCTGATGATCGCGCTCGGCCTGTTCGTCACGAAGGTCGCGGACGGCTGGTGGCCGTTCACGGTCGAGGACCGGATCAACGAGTCGCTGGAAGCGGCCCGGTCCGGCTCGCTGACCGCCGCCTCCCTGGTGTTCAGCACCATCGCCGACACCTGGTCGGTCATCGCGGTGTGCGTGTTCGCGGTGGTGATCCTGCTGGTCACCCGCCGGCCGTGGCGCGAGCCGCTGTTCCTCGCCTGCGCCGTCGCCGCCCAGGCCGTCATCTTCCTGTGCACCACGCTGGCCATCGACCGGAACCGCCCGCAGGTCGAGCACATGGACGTCTCCCCGCCGACCTCGAGCTTCCCGTCCGGACACACGTCGGCGGCCGCCACCCTCTACTGCGGGCTGGCACTGCTGTTCGCGCTGCGCTCGACGAGCCGGCGGTGGGAGACGATCGTCTGGACCGTCTTCGTGCTGATCCCGCTCGGGGTGGCACTGACCCGGCTGTACCGCGGCATGCACCACCCGAGCGACGTCATCAGCTCGTTCGTCAACGCGGGCGCCTGCCTGACGATCATGTACTTCGGCATCCTGCGCTGGCGTGGCGCTCCCCCACCGCGCCCGGCCGAGGAACGCCCACCGGTGTCGCTGGCCCGCGGATAACGTCTTGGCGTTGGCGCCGGAACACGGTTCACTGGCGGGCGATGCCACCGCAGCTCTCCCCCGCCCGCGCCACGGCCACCCTGGTCGCCCTGTCCCTGGCCGCCTTCGCCTACGTCACCACCGAGCTCGCGCCGGTCGGCCTCCTGACGGTGATCGCGCCTGACCTGGACCGGTCCCGGTCCGAGATCGGGCTGCTGGTCACCGGCTACGCGGTCGTGGTGGTGCTGATGTCGCTGCCACTGACGCACCTGACCAAGCGGATCCCCCGGCGCCGACTGCTCGCCTTCACGTTCGTCGTCTTCGTCGTGGCGACCACGGCGGCCGCCCTCGCCACCGACTACTGGGTGCTGGCGGGCGCGCGGTTGGCCACGGCGGCCACGCAGGCGCTGTTCTGGTCGGTCGTCGGGCCCACGGTGACCGGCCTGTTCCCGCCCGGCGTACGCGGCCGGATCGTGTCGCGGTTCGCGATCGGCCCGTCGCTCGCCCCGGTGCTCGGCGTCCCGCTCGCCACCTGGGTCGGCCAGGAGGCCGGCTGGCGCACGGCGTTCGCGGTCCTCGCCGGGCTCGGCCTGCTCGCGGGCGCCGTGGTCACCGCCCTGCTCCCGTCGTTCCCGCCGGACGCCGGGGGCGCCGCCCGGGGCACCATGCCCGACGCACGCCGCTTCCGCACACTGCTGCTGCTCACGGCGCTCGGCATCACCGGCGCCTTCTGCGCGCAGACCTACATCACGCCGTTCCTGCTGGACGTGAGCGGCTTCCCCGAGTCGTCGCTGTCGTTGCTGCTCCTGGTCGGCGGCATCGCCGGCGTGTTCGGCACGATCGTCATCGGCCGGTTCATCGACAGCCGGCCGGTGGCCGCCGTGACGGTCCCGCTGGCGGTGGTCGGCGCCAGCCTGCTGCTGATGTACGCCTTCGGCACCGTACAGCCGGTGACGGTCGTGCTGTTCGCCCTGGCGGGTCTGGCGTTCAGCGCGTTCGCCGCGATGGTGCAGGGACGCACGCTCCAACTCGCGCCGGGCAACACCGACCTCGCCTCGGCCGCGTCGGGCTCGGCCTTCAACGTCGGCATCGCCGCAGGCTCCCTGCTCGGCGGCGTGCTGCTGCCCGCGTTCGGGCCGCGCCCGCTGACGCTGGTCGGCGGGCTGCTCGTATTGGCGGCCCTGGCCGTCGCACTGGTCGACGCCCGCCGCCACCGCGCCCCACACGAGGCGGCTCGGCCGGTGCCCGTCGCGGCGGGCTGACGGTCGCGGGAATCGTCACTCTTACGCGTGGCCAAAAACGAATAGCAGCGCTGGATCATTCACGTCCCCTAGCCGCCGGCCGCGGAACTCCGATATCTTGTGGTCGCCGGTTTCCCGGCCAAGCAGGTGCGATCTTTCGGTGCATATCTGGAGGACAGGTCATTGCCCGACGGAAAAGACGGGGGCAACGCACCAAAGTGGATCGCTGTCGATTTCGGCAGGCGGCAATTCCCGCTGCGGGTCGGTGAGGTGCTGACGGTCGGCCGCGCCCGATCATGCGATCTCCAACTGCCGGACGATGACCACCTTTCCCGCCGCGCGTGTTCGTTGCGCGTGCTCGACGACTGCGTGCTCATCCGGAACGACTCGACCCGCAAGCCCGTGGTCGTGCGCCCCCCGGCCGGCGAGGATCGCGTGGTGGAGCCCGGTGCGGCGACCACGTCGCTCCCGTTTCCCCGATTCGCGCTGGTGCTCACGGGACGCACCGGGACCGTCGTCACGGTGACCGTCGACGCCAGCCGCCTAGCACCGAATTCACCACCCGTCACCCCGCGACAAAGCTTGGATCGCGCGACAGCTCTCGAACCGATCGAGTTGAGCGCCGCGCAACGACGAATTCTCGTGGCATTGTGTGCTCCCGTTCTGACCGAGTCCGGGCCACGCGCCGTTCCTGCGACCTATGCGCAGGTCGGCGCGAAACTCGGTCTGCAACCGCAATATGTGCGCAACGTCGTCAAGACCCTTCGGGAAAAGCTGTGGGGTCATGGCGTGCACGGGCTGACTCCGGACGACAGCGACGCCGCGCACGACGATTTCCGCTGGACCCTCGTCCGCTGGGCCGTGCGCAGTGGCTGGGTGACCGCGGTGGACGTGGCGGGCGGCGATGACGCCACCTGACGAGCCGGCGACCCGCGGCGGCTACGTGCTGCCGCCTCCGGTCGCCGCCGGCGAGTTCGTCGGCCCGCCCGACGACCTCGACCGCTACGAGCTCATCGGGCCGGGCATCGCCGGCGGCGAAGGCGTCACCTGGCGGGCGCGCTACCACGGCCAGCTCAAGGAACCACTGCCGCTGGCGGTCAAGGCCCTGCGGCCGCCACCGGGCACCGGCGACGACTGGCCGACCGACGCCGACCGGGCCCGCTGGCAGGACCAGGCCGCCCTGTTGCGGCATCTGCATCTCGACCATGTGGTCCGGCTCTACGAGATCTTCTCCGGGCCGGCGCCACATCCGTCGGGCGCCGGCGACGATGCGACCGGACGGGCCGCGTACCTGGTCATGGAATGGGTCGACGGCCCGACGCTGCACGAGCTCTGCGCTGACCAGCCCGCCGCCGGCTCGACCATCGAGGAGCGCATGGCCTTCGTCGGCCAGGCCGCGACCGTGCTCCGCGAGCTCGCCTCCACCACCCGGGCGGCCGGCAACCCGAGCCTGCACCGCGACGTCAAGCCCGGCAACTGCATCATCAACGGCGAGCGCGGTCTGGTTCTCGTCGACGTGAGCACGCTGCGGCTCGTCGACGACAGCTTCGATCCTGTCGGGCTGCACACCCCCGCGTACACCGCACCGGAGGTGTTGGCAGCACCGCACCTGCCCCGCATGCCGGCCACCGACGTCTACTCGCTGGGCGCGCTGGCCTATTTCTGCGTGACCGGACAGGATCCGGCCCCGGGAGCGGCTGACCGAGGACGGCTCGAGGCCAGCCTCCGCGCCACCGGCGTGCGCGACGCGCAGGCGCTGACCCGGCACATCATGACCACCGTGGACCCAGACCCGGCGAGACGACCCGCCGATCTTGCCGAATGGCGGCGGGAGCTGCTGACCCTCGGCCGCCGGGTCAGACCACGGCGGCGGGGCCCGGTCTACCTGGCCGCGGCGGCGGCCGCGCTCACTGCCAGCATCACGGTGCTCAACTGGCCCACGCTCCCGCGCGGCGAACGCGCCGGCCCGACCCTGCCCACGCCCGCCGTGTCCACCGCGTCGGCGCTCGGCGCGATCGTCTCTCCGCGCGACGGGGCGAACGTCGAGCAGTGCGCACACCTGTCCGGCACGGCCACGCCGGAGCCCGGTATGACGCTAGTCCTCGCCATGCGGAACCTGTCCAACGGTGACCCGACCCGCTATGTCGAGACCGTCTACGACTGGGACGACCCGTCGAAGCTCGCGAACTGGCGGGGTGCGCAGTATTTCGGCCAGGCCAACGACACCGTGGGGCAAGACTACGAGGTGCAGCTCATCTCCGTCGCCGTCGACATGACCCGACGGTGGACCGAGTCAGACGACAACACCGGTGACGCGCTCGCGGCGTCCGGCACCGTGGTCGCTTCGGTCCGGCTGCACCGTGTCGCCGGCCTGGTCCCCGGCAACTGCGAAGGCTCCTGAACGCTCGCGACAGTGCGGGGCCGCACTGTCGTTGACCGGCCGATCAACGGTCCACTGCTCACGTGGCAAACCACCACCGAGCAGGACAGGAGCGGCCATGAACACTTCCTTCGCCCGATCACGAACCGCGGCCGCGGGCGCCGCACTCCTCACCATGGCGGCGCTCGTCGTCGGCGTGTCCGGCAGCCCGGCCGCCGCCGCGCCGAACGCGTGCAGCAACCCGGTGCTGGCGACGAACCTCAACGGCTGGGGCTCGTTGGACGGCAGCTGGGTCACCCGTGACCAGGTCGGCGACCTCGCCGGTGTGAGCTGGGCGTTCGACACAGGCGGGCGCGAGTTCTACATGCCGCAGGTCGGTGTCACCGCCGGCCAGACGTGGACGTTCAGTGCGCACGACCGCGTCGTGTTCGGCTCCGGCACCGCCCGGATCGTCGTCGAGTGGTACGGGTCCAACGGCCAGTACCTGAGCGAGAACCAGGGTCCGCTGGTCTCGCTGCCCGCCGCGAACCCGAACGGCGGCGACCCCTGGTATCCGGTGTCCGCGACGGCCACGGCGCCGGCCGGGGCCACCTCCGCACATGTGCTCCAGGTCGGCAACTTCGGGTCGGCCACCGGCATCAACTTCAAGGCCACCAAGTGCGACTACCAACTAGGTGCCGCGCCGCCGGCGCAGAGCACCTCCGCCGCCGTCCGCTACGGCTGGGGCACGCCGTTGGCCAGCCAGTCCGACGAGTACAACGGCACAGCGGTCGACCTCACCAAGTGGGGGCTGTTCGGCTCGTCTGAAGGACAACCCACCGGTTGCTCGGACGGCTATCAGAAGAACGGACAGCGGTGCACGTCGCAGACCACCCAGACGGGCGGCTACCTGTCCGTGACCGGCACCGCCGACGGCAAGACGGGCGGCCTTTACAGCCGCATGCGACCGTTCCGCTACGGCCGCATCGAGGTCCGCGAGCGCGCCGTGCCATTGGCCAACAACGGCGGTCGTGCCTACCACGCCGTGCCGCTGCTGTGGCCGCACGACGAAGCCAGGTGGCAGGACGCGGAGATCGACTTCGCCGAGCGCGACGTCGACTCGGCCACCGTCGAGCTGTTCGTGCACCACAACGGAACGCAGACCAGCCGGTCCCTGACCATCGACTCGAAGCAGTTCCACAACTACGCCATCGACTGGCAGCCCGGATCGGTCAAGTGGTACGTCGACGGCAACCAGGTCGGCACCACCGTCAACGCGTCGATCACCGAGTTCAGCAGCAGCAACGGCGGCGCGCAGCTCGACATGTTCCCGCCGACCGGAACCCTCATGCGACCGGCCCGCCAGGACGTCGACTGGATCCGCATGTACCCCAACCAGTACACCCAGTACCTCTCGTGAAGGGCGCCCTGATGACACACGAACGACCGCGGCGGCACCGGATCGCGCTGTTGACCGCGACCGCCCTCGTCGGCTCCGCCCTCGCCGTCGCCGGCAACGCCGGAACCGCGCTGGCGGCACCCAACACCTACCGCACCATCTCCGTCACGGCCGCCGGGAGCGGTTACGTGCTGACCAACACCATCGGCGGCACGTATGCCTTCGGGTCGGTCCGCTACCACGGCAACCCGGCGGGCTTCTCGGGCTCGATCGTCGGCGTCTCCACCACCGCGGACGGCAGTGGCTACGCCGCCATCTCCAGTGCCGGCCAGGTGTACGCGTACGGGTCGGTCCAGCACCGGGGCAACCCGACCGGCTTCTCCGGGTCCATCGCCGGGATCTCCACGACGGCCAACGGTTCGGGGTACGTCGCGGTGTCGACCACCGGGCAGGTGTACGCCTACGGATCGGTCCAGCATCGCGGCAACCCGACCGGCTTCTCCGGCTCGATCGTCGGCGTCTCCGCGACGGCCGACGGCAGCGGGTACGCGGCCATCTCCAACACCGGCCAGGTCTACGCCTACGGATCGGTCCAGCACCGCGGCAACCCGGTCGGGTTCTCGGGCTCCGTCGTCGGCATCTCGACGACCGCCGACGGGTCCGGCTACGCGGCGATCTCCAGCACCGGCCAGGTGTACGCGTACGGCTCGGTCACCTATCGCGGCAACCCGACGGGCTTCACGGGCGGGATCGCCGGCGTGTCCGTGACGGCGAACGGGGCCGGTTACGCCGCCGTCTCCGGGACCGGTCAGGTGTACGCCTACGGCACGGTGTCGTACTGGGGCAACGGCGACCCGGGAAGCACGTCGGTGTCCGGGATGCGGGCGACCGTTGTCGACAAGGCCCGCGCCGAGGCCGCCAACCCGGCACACAACCGCGAAATCGGCGGCACGGACTGCAACTTCTACAGCACCGCCCTCGGTGTGGGTCCGCGGTGCGCCAACGGGTGGATCGGGCAGGCCTGGTGCGCCGACTTCGCCAAATGGATCTGGGGCCAGTCCGGAGCCCGCACCAACGGGCTCGACGCCGGCGCGGTGTCGTTCAGCCGGTACAGCACCTGGCGCTCCGACACGAGTTTCCCGAACCTTGCCGGTGTCCAGCCGGGTGACGTCGTCGGCTGGCGATTCCACACCGGCGACTCTCGCAACGACCATGTCGGCGTCGTCGTCGCGGTGTCCGGCGACACGATCACCACCGTCGACGGCAACTTCAGCAACATGGTCAAGGCCAACACCTTCAATCGGACGCACGCCGAGATCTCCGGTTACGCCAGCCCGCTGACATAACCGCACCGAGACCACCTGCCCCGAGCCTCCGGATGGCTCGGGGCAGGTGCCGTGTCGGAGGCCGTCGCGGAGGTGATCGGAGGGCATGGCAGTCTGTGACGATGACTCGACGACCACTGCTGCTCGTTGACTCGGCGAGCCTCTACTTCCGGGCCTACTTCGGCATTCCGGAGTCGGCGGCCCAAGCCCCCGACGGCAGCCCGGTCAACGCGGTCCGTGGCTTTCTCGACATGGTCGCCCAGCTCATCCGCACCCGCCGGCCCGACCGGCTGATCTGCGCCCTCGACTACGACTGGCGTCCGGCGTGGCGGGTCGAGCTGATCCCGTCGTACAAGGCGCAGCGGTTGGCGCCCGGTGGTGGCCCGTCGACCGAGGTCGTGCCGGACAACCTCGAGGCCCAGGTGCCGCTGATCCTCGAGGTGCTGGCCGCGGTGGGCATCCCGGCGATCGGGGCCAAGGACTACGAGGCCGACGACGTGATCGGCACGCTGGCC
Source organism: Asanoa ishikariensis (assembly GCF_900107455.1). Lineage (GTDB taxonomy): Bacteria > Actinomycetota > Actinomycetes > Mycobacteriales > Micromonosporaceae > Asanoa > Asanoa ishikariensis. Next base: position 1,515,386 of record NZ_FNQB01000003.1, read on the forward strand.
ACCACGCAGCCCGGCCCGGTCGAGGTGGCCTCCGGCGACCGCGACCTGTTCCAGCTCATCGATGACGCGAAGCCGGTCCGCCTGCTCTACTGCGGACGCGGCGTCGGCAAGCTCGAGGACTGTGACGACGCGGCGGTGCAGGCGAAGTACGGCGTCCCGGCGGCCGGCTACGCCGACTTCGCGGCCCTGCGCGGCGACCCGAGCGACGGCCTGCCCGGGGTGGCCGGCGTCGGCGACAAGACCGCGGCGCGCCTGATCGCCCGCTACGGCACCCTGGACGCGATGCTGGCGGCCCTGGACGACCCGAAGGCCGGCTTCGCCCCGGGCCTGCGCGCCAAGCTCGACGCGGCCCGCGACTACCTCGCGGTCGCCCCCACCGTGGTGAATGTCGCCCGCGACGTCCAACTCCCCGATGTGGACCCGGCACTACCGGCCGCGCCCGCGGACGGCGACGCCCTGCTCGCGCTGGCCGAGAAGTGGAACCTGGCCGGCCCGTGCCGCCGCCTGGTCGACGCGATCAGCCACGCGGGCTAGCGCGGTCCTCAGGCGTTGATGTAGGCCAGCACCCCTCGGTTGATCATGCCGATGGATTGGCGGGCGGTGGTGCGGACCTTGCTGGAGGCGCCACCCGCGTCGGCGATCTGGCCGAGCAGGTCCACCACCTGGCGGGCCCAGCGCACGAAGTCACCGGCGGGCATGTCGCCGTCGAGGTTGTGGCCGCTGGCCAGGACCTTGGCCAGGGCCTCCCCACGCGCCCAGCGGACGATCGGCCACACGAAGCCCAGGTCGGGTTCGCGGGTCCGGTCGACGCCGCGGGCCGCCTCGTCGGCTTCCAGCTCGGCCCAGATCTTCATGGTCTCGTCGATCGCGTCCGTGATCGGGCCGCGCGGCACCGACGCCCGCTCGTCGCTCTCGCGGCGCGCCTCGTAGAGCACCACCGAGACGGCGCCGGTGAGCTCCTCCGGGGTCAGGGCGTCCCAGACGCCCCGGCGCAGGCATTCGGCGACCAGCAGGTCGGCCTCGGACCAGATCCGGGCCAGCATGCGGCCGTTGTCGGTGACCTCGCCGTCGTCGGACAGGTAGCCGCGCGCCGTCAGCAGCGCGCACACCCGGTCGAAGATCCGGGCCAGCGAGCCGGTCCGGCTGGACACCCGCTTGCGCAGCTCGTCCGTGTCGAGCGACAGGCGGCGCCGGCGCTCGGCCCAGCGGGCGTGCTCCTCGCGGTCGGGGCAGGCGTGGCACGGGTGCTTGCGCAGCTTGTCGCGCAGGTCGACCAGGTGCGCGTCCTCGCCCGTGCCCCGGGCCCGGCGGCCACGGCGGCTGTGCCGGTCGATGCCGGTGCCGGCGACCTCGGCGGCCAGGTCGCGGCGGGCCGATGGGTTGCGGTGGTTGAAGTGCTTCGGCACCCGGATCCGGGCCAGCACCTCGGCGGGCGAGGTGAAGTCGGCCGAGGTGATCCGGCCGGCCCAGCGGTCCTGGGTCAGCACCAGCGGGCGGGGGTCACCGAAGCCGGCGGCGCCTGGGTCCAGGACCACCGCGAGGCCGGCGCGCCGGCCCGACGGCACCCGGATGACATCACCGATCCGCAGGCGCTCCAGCGACGACACCGCCTGGGCGCGGCGCTGGGTCTGGCCCTGCCGGGCCAGCGCGCGTTCCCGCTCGCCGATCTGCATCCGCAGGTCGAAGTACTCGTCGAAGTCGCCGTGGCTGCACTGGACTTCCTGCGTGTACTGCTCGATCGTCTCCTCGTTGCGCTGCACCTGCTTGGCCAGCCCGACCACCGACCGGTCGGCCTGGAACTGGGCGAACGAGGCCTCCAGCAGCGCCCTTGAACGGTCGGCACCGACGGTCCCGACCAGGTTCACGGCCATGTTGTACGAGGGCCGGAAGCTGGACCTCAGCGGGTACGTGCGCGTCGACGCGAGGCCGGCTACGTGCCGCGGGTCGACCTCGGGCGACCAGACGACGACCGCGTGGCCCTCGATGTCGATGCCGCGTCGACCGGCCCGGCCGGTGAGCTGCGTGTATTCGCCGGGCGTCAGGTCGACGTGCGCCTCGCCGTTGAACTTGACCAGCCGCTCGAGCACCACGCAGCGGGCCGGCATGTTGATGCCCAGTGCCAGCGTCTCGGTGGCGAACACGGCCTTGACCAGGCCGCGGACGAACAGCTCCTCGACGACCTCCTTGAACGCGGGCAGCATGCCGGCGTGGTGTGCGGCCAGGCCGCGCTCGAGGCCGTCGAGCCACTCCCAGTAGCCGAGCACCGACAGGTCCTCGCCGGGGATCGCGGTGATCCGCTCCTCGACGACCCGGCGGATCTCGGCCCGCTCGTCGGGTGTGGTCAGCCGCAGGCCGGCGGCCAGGCACTGCTGCACGGCCGCGTCACAGCCGGCGCGGCTGAAGATGAACAGGATCGCCGGCAGCAGGTTCTCGCGGTCGAGGCGCTCGACGATCTCGGCCCGCAGCGGGCCCTTCCAGCGCGGCCCACGGCCGCCCCGGCCGCCGCCGGCCCAGCCGTCACGGCCCATCTCCAGCCGGCGCAGCATCTCCCGCGAGTAGCGCAGCAACTCGGGGTGCACGTCGTGCTTGCGGGCCGCGGCGGCGTCGTGGAACAGGTCGAACATCCGGCGGCCGACGAGCATGTGCTGCCAGAGCGGCACCGGACGGTGCTCGCTGACCACCACGTCGGTGTGGCCGCGGACGGTCACCAGCCAGTCGGCGAACTCCTCGGCGTTGGAGACGGTGGCCGACAGTGAGACCAAGGTCACTGACGCCGGCAGGTGGATGATCACTTCTTCCCAGACCGCGCCGCGGAACCGGTCGGCCAGGTAGTGCACCTCGTCCATGACCACGTACGCGAGGCCCCTGAGCGCCGGTGAGCCGGCGTAGAGCATGTTGCGCAGCACCTCGGTGGTCATCACGACCACGGGTGCGTCGCCGTTGATCGCGTTGTCGCCGGTCAGCAGGCCGACGTTGGCGGCGCCGTGCCGCTCCACCAGGTCGTGGTACTTCTGGTTGGACAGGGCCTTGATCGGCGTGGTGTAGAAGCACTTCTTGGGCGGGGCGTCCGGTTCTCCCTCGGCCAGCGCCAGGTGCACGGCGAACTCGCCGACCACGGTCTTGCCGGCGCCGGTGGGCGCGCAGACCAGCACACCGCTGCCGCGCTCCAGCGCCTCGCACGCCTCGCGCTGGAAATCGTCGAGATCGAAACCGATCCCGAGGGCGAAGTCTTCCAGGGCCGGGAACGCGCTGGCCTTGGCGGCCCGGCGGCGCGCCGCGGCGTAGCGCTCGGCGGGGCTCGACATGTATCCAAGATTACGGCGTGCACGCCGCGCCGACGCGGTAGGCCGTGCGGGACCCGCCCGGTAGGTCCTGGGTAAGGTCCTCGGCGTGCCATTGCCAGACCGTGCGGAGCCGCCCAACCCACGTGTGCCGGACAGAGCGGACCAACTGTCCAGACGCCCCGTAGAGGCCGTGCTCTTCGACTTCCACGGCACCCTCGCCCAGGTGGAGGACCCGGTGGCCTGGGTGGTCGCCGCGGCAGTGGCCTGCGGTGCGCAGCTCGACCGGGGCCGCGCGACGGTGCTCGCCGACCGGCTGGTCACCGCCGGCCGGGCGGGCGGTCCGCTGCCGCACCGGGTGCCCGTGCACCTGGCCGAGGTGTGGGCGGACCGCGATCTGTACCCACACGCCCACCGGGCGGCGTACGTGGGCCTGGCCGCGACCGTGAACACCGACATCGAGGGGCTCGCCGACGCCCTCTACGAACGGCTGCTCGGCGCGCCGGGCTGGCTCCCGTACGCGGACACGGCCGAGTCGCTCAAGGCGCTGCGCGCCGCCGGTGTCCCGGTGGCCGTGGTCAGCAACGTCGGCTTCGACATCCGGCCACACTTCGAGCAGTGGGGCCTGGCCGAGCTCGTCGACGAGTTCGTCCTGTCCTACGAGGTCGGCCGGTGCAAGCCGGACCCGGCGATCTTCCTGCGGGCCTGCGGCGCACTGCGGGTCGACCCGGAGCGGGCGCTGATGGTCGGCGACACGCCGGCCGACGCGGGCGCGGTGCGCGCCGGGCTGACCGCCCTGCTGGTCCCGGCCGCCGACCCGGGCAAGGTCAACGGGCTCGGCGCGGCGGTGGCGCTCACCCGGCCGTGAGCACCCGCAGCGCACCGGGTACGCACTCGACCGTGACCGGCAGCGGTGCCACCCGCTCGCCGTCGGCGTAGCCGACGATGCCCTCGGCGGCGAGCTCGATGCGCGTCGCCCGGTAGGTGTCGACGGCCGGGTGCGTGACGTGCGTGCCCGCGTAGATCCGCGGCTTGACCCGGACCAGGGTCGTGCGGCTGATCGGCCGCACGACGGTCAGGTCGAGCACACCGTCGGCCGGGTCGGCGGCTGGGCTGATCCGCATGCCGCCGCCGTAACTGCCGGCGTTGGCCACCGCGACCAGCACCGCGTCGCGCTCCTGGACCTCGCCGTCCAGGACGATCCGGTAGTGGCGGGCGCGCAGCCGGGCGAGCTCGACCATGATCGCGAGGTCGTACCGGATCGGGCCGCGGGGCCAGCTCATCCGGTTGCCGCGCTCGTTGACGATCGCGTCGAAGCCGGCCGCGAGTACGCCGCCGAACCAGCGCGTGGTGCCGTCGCCGGCGGTGAGCCGGGCCAGGTCGAGGGTGGCGGTGCCGCCGGCCGGGATCGCGGCGGTCAGTGTCACGAGCGCCCGGTGCGGGTCGTCGGTGAAACCGGCGGCGACCGCGAAGTCGTTGCCGGTGCCGGCCGGGACGATGCCCAGCGGCACGCCGGTGCCGGCCAGGGCCTGCAGGGCGAGGTGGACGGTCCCGTCGCCGCCGACGGCGATCAGGGCGCCGGCACCGCCCGCGACGGCCGTGTGGCAGGCGGCGAGGGCTTCGCCGGGGCTGGTGGCCGCCAGCGGCTCAACGGCGTGTCCGGTGGCCCGCAGATGGGCCAGGACTGCCGGAAGCACGTCGCGGTGCCGGCCGCGCCCCGCTGCGGGGTTGGCCAGCACCGCGATAGGCCCGTCGATCTTCACGGCGGCACCCTATATCCGGGTGCCGCCGTCACGACAGAGGTCAGGTGATGTCGTCGTCGTAGCGCCGGTCGATCGGCTGGGGTGCCGACACCGGTGCGATCTGTTCGATCGGCGCGCCCGCCGCGACGGGCTCGCGTTCGTCTTCCAGTTGCGACATCTCGTCGTCGTCGACGTCCGCGTAGAGCTCGCGACCGCGGCCCCGGCGTTTGTCGTTGAGGAACGCGATGCCGACCGCGGCGAAGTAGAGCGCGCTCAGACAGGCGCCGAGCGCGGTCATGCCGAACGGGTCGGGCGTCGGCGTGACCACCGCCGAGAACAGGAAGAAGACGAAGACCGCGACCCGCCACCAACCGAGCAGCTTCTTCGCGCTCGCGAGGCCCACGAAGTTGAGCATCAGCACGATGAGTGGGAACTCGAACGCCACTCCGAAAATGAGCAGCATGTTGGTGACGAACGATATATATCGGGTGACTTCGAGTTGTTGTTGTGTGCCGGTGACGCCGGCTTCGAGCAGGAAGTGCAGGCCCTTCGAGACGACGAAGAAGGCCAGCACAGCGCCGGCGATGAACAGCGGCGCCGCCAGGGCGACGAAGAAGTAGGCGTACTTGCGCTCGTGGCGGTGCAGACCCGGTGCGATGAACGCCCAGAGCTGGTAGAGCCAGACCGGCGACGCGACGATCAGGCCGACCCAGAGGGCCAGCTTGAGCTTGAGCAGGAAGCCGTCGCCCGCGCCGAGTTGGAGGAACTCGACGTCGGCGCACGCCTTGCCGGGGAACTGCGCGCAGTAGGGCTGCTTGAGCAGGTCGAAGACGGGCTGCGCCAGGATGTAGCCGACGATGAAACCGCCGACCAGCGCCAGCGACGCCTTGAACAGCCGGTTGCGGAGCTCGCGGATGTGCTCGACGAGCGTCATCGAGCCGTCGGAGGCTCGCTGAAACTCGGTCGGCCCCTTACGGCGCAGGGAGATGGCGGCCATGACCGGACGACGTCCCGGTCGTCAGATCACGTCGCGGCTGCGCTGCACCGGGTCGACGACCGGCGGAGGCGTCTGCTGCACCGGCTGCTGCGGGAGCGGCTGGCGACCGGACTGCGCGTCGGCCTTCTCGGCGAGGTTGTCGTCCGTCTTGCCGTCGTCGACCAGACCCTTGGTCTCGGCCTTGATGATGCGCAGCGAACGGCCGAGCGAGCGTGCCGCGTCAGGAAGCCGCTTCGCGCCGAAGAGCAGAACCAGCAACACCACGAGTACGGCGATGTGCCACGGCTTGAGGGCGCCCATGGGAACTCCAAAGTCGATCAGATGTCGGACGGTCTGGTGCGTCGGGGTGGACGTGCCCATCCTACGGGTGACATCCGACGACGCCACCCGCTGGTGGACCTCAATAGCCGGTGAAGACTGGTGAAAGCCCGGCCCAAGATCGACAATTGGGGCGTCACGCCCGACCGCGACCGGCCTTGATGATCGCGATGCGTTCCTGTGCGGTCACCGCGCGTTCCTGAACGGCCTCGACCCGCTCCTGGAGGTCGGCGAGTTGCGTGCCGAGCTGTTCGGCCCGGGCCTGCCGGTCTTCGAGCCGGCGCAGCGCGCGGGCGAGCTCGGGCAGCCGGGCCAGCACGGGCCGGGCGGCCAGGGCCAGCAGGAGCAGGCCGAGCACCGCCGCGCCGATCACGATCCAGAGCACCACGGGCGACAGCTTAGAGCGTTTCGGTCACCGGTGCCGCGTAGGCGTCGAGTGCGGCCGTGGCCGCGTCGCGGACCCGCTCCACCAGTTCCGGCGGCGACACCGCGGTCGCGTCGGGACCGAGGCCGAGCACGAAGCGCTGTGCCCAGGCCAGGTCGGTGACCCGCAGCGTCACGATCCACTCGTCGGGCTCGCGCGGGTCGGGCCGGACGTCCTCGCACGGGTAGTACTCGGTGATCCACCGGCCGCCCCGGCCCACCCGCAGGGTGATCAGCGGCAGCTCGGCGCCCGGGTTGAACACGCCGTCACGCAGGTCGTGCAGCTCGGCGCTCGGCGGCGGGTTGGCCGGCTCGTCGAGCTCGGCGAGGGCGTCGATGCGGTCGGCCCGGAACAACCGGACCGCCTCGGCCCGGCGGCACCACGCCTCGACGTACGCCCGGCCCTCGACCATCAGCAGCCGGATCGGGTCGATCACCCGCTGCGTGGTCTGGTCGCGGGTCTGCGCGTAGTAGGTGATCCGCAGCGCCCGGCCGCGCTCGACCGCGCCGCGCAGGGTGGCCAGGCGGTCGTCGCTGCCCGGCATGCGGACCGCGACGGGCGCGCCGGCCAGGTCGCCGGCCGCGTGCTCGATCTTGGCCAGGGCCCGCTCGATCGCGTCGCGGTTGGCCATGCCCGGCGTCTCGGCCAGCATCCGCAGCGCCACCACCAGGGCCAGCGCCTCATCGGGGGTCAGCCGCAGCGGCCGGTCGATGCCGGCGTCGTAGGTGATGGTCACCCGGTCGCCGTCGAAGGCCATGTCGATCAGGTCGCCCGGGCCGTAGCCGGGCAGCCCGCAGACCCAGAGCAGCTCCAGGTCCTCGCGTAGCTGCCGCTCGGTCACGCCCAGGTCCCCGGCCGCCTGCGCGACCTCGATCCCCGGCCGGGCCAGCAGGTAGGGCACCAGGTTGAGGAGCCGCCCGAGCCGATCGGCGCTGGGCCGCACCGCGCCGGGCGTCATGCCAGCACCGGGCTCTCGTGGCGGGCAGCGGTCTCCTTGAGACGCTGGATCACCGCGTCGCGTACCTCCGGCGGCTCGACCACCCGCACGTCGGGCCCGTAGTTGACGAGCTGGGTGGCGATGAAGTCGACGTCGGCGTAGCGCAGCACGACCCGGTCGACCTCCGGACCCGGCACCGTCTCCTGCGCCCACCGCCGCAGTCCGGCGGCGCGGCCCTTGCGGACCAGGACCGTGGTGCGCCCGGTGCGCTCGATCGGCCCGCTGAACCGGGCGACGTAGCTGATCAGGTCCAGGTCGCGGGGCGGCTCGTAGGCGCCGGGACGGCCGGTGAGCCGGACCGCGCCGACCACCCGGGAGAGCCGGAAGCAGCGCGGCGCGGCGCGGTCGAGGTCGTGGCCCACCACGTACCACCGGCCCCGCCAGCACACCACGCCCCACGGCTGGAGCCGGCGGCTGGTCGGGCCGTCCTGCTCGGGCACCCGGTAGTCGAAGGCCACCGTGCGCCGGTCGCGGGCGGCCGCGGTCAACGGCGCGAACGTGGGGTCGACCCGGACGATCGGCTCGACGCCCAGGGTCGCCTGCGGGTCGACGTCGACACCGGCGGCACGCAGCTTGGCCAGGCCCGAGGACGCGGCGGCGGCCAGCCCGGCGTGCTGCCAGAGCCGCCCGGCGATGCCCACGGCGGCGGCCTCGTCGGGCGCGAGCGGGATGTCGGGCAGGGCGTAGTCGCGGCGCGCGATGCGGTAGCCGGGCTCGGTGTCGAAGACACTCGCGGAGCCGGTCTCCAGGGGAACGCCCAGCTCACGCAGCTCAGACTTGTCGCGTTCGAACTTGCGCTGGAACGCCTCGTGGTCCTTCGGGTCCTCCGGGTCGTGCTCGTAACCGGGAACGGTCGCGGCGATCTGCGCGGCGGTCAGGAACCGTCGCGTGGACAGAAGGCAGATCACCAGGTTGACCAGGCGCTCGGTGCGGGTCCGCGACACTCCCAAGACGCTAGCAGTGTTGGTACGCATGTGCGCACACCCTTGCGAGGCATAGCCTTGCCATCGTGACCTCGGAAGACCCTGACCGGCCATCTGACTTCGACGACGTGGATCTGGAGGGTGAGCCCGAGGTACGGCACGCCGCGATCCCCGACCAGGACGACGCGCCGTCCGAGTCCGTCCTGACCGTGATCATCGCGGGCCTGGTCAACCTGGCCATCGCCGTCGCGAAGTTCGTGGCCGGCCTGCTCACCGGGTCGGCCGCGCTGTTGTCCGAGGCCGCCCACTCGCTGGCCGACACCACGACCGAGGTGCTGCTGTACACCGCGCTGCGGCGCGGCGCGAAGGATCCCGACGACCGGCACCCCTTCGGCTACGGCAAGGAGAGCTACGTCTGGGCGTTCATCGCAGCGCTGTTCACTTTCGTGGCCGGCGCCGGATTCTCGATCTACCACGGGATCGAGACGATCCTGCACGGCGAGGAGGTCAGCGACTTCCTCGTCGGGTACATCGTGTTGGCCGTCTCGGCCATCCTGGAGGGCATCTCGTTCCTCCGGGCGCTGCGTCAGGTGCGCGGCGAGGCGACTCGCTGGCGCACCTCGCCCTTGCGGTTCCTGCGGTTGACCCCGGACACCGCGGTCAAGGCCGTCTTCCTGGAGGACAGCGCGGCACTGATCGGTCTCGCCCTGGCCGCGGCCGGCCTCGGCCTGACCGAGGCGACCGGCGACCCGGTCTGGGACGGCATCGCCTCGATCGGCATCGGCGTGCTGCTGCTGGTGGTCGCGTTCGTCCTGTCGCTGGCCAACATCTCGCTGCTGGTCGGCCAGTCGGTGCCGAGCCGGCTGCACCAGCGGCTGCGCGAGGAGCTCTCCGCCGTACCCACCGTCGACCGCGTCGACCAGCTCCTGACCATGCAGCTCGGCCCCGACGACGTGCTGGTCGCCGCCAAGGTCGACTTCGACGACACGGCCACCGGCGCCGAGATCGAGGCGGCGGCCGACGCGGCCGAGCGGCGCCTGATCAGCGTCTACCCGTCCGTTCGGTACGTCTTCCTCGACCCGACGCGCGGCCGCGCGAGACGCGACCAGCCGGACCGGTAACCTTTCCTGCCATGGTCAGGTGGCGCGCCGGGGTGGTCGCGGAAGTGCGGCGGCGCTGGCGCGGCGCCGTCGAGCTGTCGGTGACGGTCGACGGCGTGGCGACCCGCGCGCTGGCCTACCCCGAGCTCGTCGGCGAGCCGGAGCCCGGCGACCGCGTCCTGCTCAACGTCAACGCCCAGCTCATGGGGCTGGGCACCGGCGGCTACGCGCTGGTCGTGGCGCTCCCCGACCGGCTGCCGCCGGACCCGCCCGGCGCCGGCACCGACCGCGACAGCGGCCACGTGGTCAAGGCCCGCTACACGCCGCTGCAGGCGATCGTGCGGGGCGTCGAGGAGCCGTCGTCGCCGCACCACGCGGCGATCGCGGCCGCCGACACCCTCGCGGGCATGCCGGTGGTCACCGCCGACCTGCACTCGGCGCTGCCGGCCATCGTCGCCGGCATCCACGCCGACCGGCCCACGGCCCGGATCGCCTACGTGATGACCGACGGCGGCGCACTGCCGGCCTGGTTCTCCCGCACCCTCGACGGGCTCCGCGACCGGCTGGTCGGCACCGTCACCGTCGGGCAGGCGTTCGGCGGCGACCTGGAGGCGGTCACCACCCACAGCGGCCTGCTGGCCGCCCGCTACGCGCTCGGCGCGGACGTCGCGGTGGTGGCGCAGGGGCCGGGCAACCTCGGAGCGGGGCTGCCGTGGGCGTTCTCCGGTGTCGCGGTCGGCGAGGCGGTCAACGCGGCCGGCACGCTGGGCGGGCAGGCGGTCGGCGCGCTGCGGATCTCCGCCGCCGACGCCCGGGAACGACACCAGGGGATCTCGCACCACAGCTTGACCGCGTACGGGCGGGTCGCGCTCGTGCCGTGCGATTTGCCGTTGCCGGACGGTCTCGACGCACCGCTGGCCGCCCGGGTCGAGGCGCAGATCGCGGACCTGTCCGTGCGGCACCGGATCATCCGGGTGCCCAGCGACGGGCTGGACGCGGCGCTGCGGGCCTCACCCGTGCCGCTGTCGACCATGGGCCGCGGACTGGACGCCGACCACGGCTATTTCCTGACCGCGGCCGCCGCCGGCCGGCACGCCGCCGCGCTAGCTCTAGCCGGTCAAGCTCTAGCCGGTCAGGAAGATGAACAGGAGCCAGGCGGCCACCAGCGCGACCAGTAGCGCCGCCATGACCCAGGTCGGCACCTTGTAGTCGCCGCGCCGGTTGCGGTCGATCTCGTCGCGCACCTTCTGCTGACGCTTCTGCAACCAGCCCTGCCGGATCACTTCAGGCCGGGTCTCGGGCATGGACAGGCGAGGCGCGGTCTCGGGCTCGCGTGGCGCGGAGCCCTCGTCGCGGTGCATCGAAGCACTGTCGGGGAGCGTCATGGTGCCCCAGAGCGTACCCGGATGCGTCACATGCTCGCGATCAGCCGTTCCACCCGCTCGTCGTACGCGCGGAACGGGTCCTTGCACAGCACGGTGCGCTGAGCCTGGTCGTTGAGCTTGAGGTGCACCCAGTCGACGGTGAAGTCGCGCCGCTTCTCCTGGGCGTGCCGGATGAACTCGCCGCGCAGGCGGGCCCGGGTGGTCTGCGGCGGGGTCTCCTTGGCCTCGAAGATCTCCAGGTCGGTGGCGACCCGGTCGACCTGGCCGCGCTTCTCCATCAGCCCGTAGAGCCCGCGGCCGCGCCGCAGGTCGTGGTAGGCGAGGTCCATCTGGGCGATCCGGGGGTGGGACAGCGGCAGGTCGAACTTGTCCTGGTAGCGCTCGATCAGCCGGAGCTTGGTCACCCAGTCGATCTCGCGGGACACCGGCTCCAGGTTGTCGGTCTCGATCGCCCGCAGCACCCGGCCCCAGAGCTCGACGACCCGCTTGGCGGTCTGGTCGCCGCCCCGGCGCTCGACGAACTCGGTCGCCTTGGCCAGGTATTCCTGCTGGATCTCGAGGCCGCTGATCTCCTTGTTGTTGGCGAGGCGGACCTTGCGCCGGCCGGTCACGTCGTGCGAGACCTCGCGGATCGCCCGGATCGGGTTCTCCAGCGAGAGGTCGCGCATGACCACGCCGGCCTCGATCATCCGCAGCACGATGTCGGCGGTGCCGACCTTGAGCAGCGTGGTGACCTCGTTCATGTTGCTGTCGCCGACGATCACGTGGAGGCGGCGGTAGCGCTCGGCGTCGGCGTGCGGCTCGTCGCGGGTGTTGATGATCGGCCGGGACCGGGTGGTCGCCGAGGAGACGCCCTCCCAGATGTGCTCGGCACGCTGCGACAGGCAGTAGACGGCGCCGCGCGGGGTCTGGAGCACCTTGCCGGCGCCGCAGATGAGCTGCCGGGTGACCAGGAACGGGATCAGCACGTCGGCCAGGCGGCCGAACTCGCCGTGCCGGGAGACCAGGTAGTTCTCGTGGCAGCCGTACGAGTTGCCGGCCGAGTCGGTGTTGTTCTTGAACAGATAGATCTCGCCGGCGATGCCCTCGTCGTGCAGGCGCTTCTCGGCATCGACCAACAGGCCTTCGAGGATCCGCTCGCCGGCGCGGTCGTGCGCGACCAGGTCGGCGACGTTGTCGCACTCGGGGGTGGCGTATTCGGGGTGAGATCCGACGTCGAGGTAGAGGCGGGCGCCGTTGCGAAGGAAGACATTGCTTGACCGGCCCCAGGACACGACCCGCCGGAACAGGTAGCGGGCTACCTCGTCCGGCGACAGCCGACGCTGGCCGCGATAGGTGCAGGTGACGCCGTATTCCGTTTCGAGCCCGAAGATTCGCCGCTCCATAGCAAGACACTAGCCGGGAAAACCCGTCGGTGGTCAGTGCCGCGACGCGCCGTCATCGCTTCGATGGCGGAAAACATTCACGGGGTACGTTCGACGCCCGGTTCGTCTGGTTTAGCCAAGGCTCTGGACGTAGGCGCGGCATTCCTCGTAGTCGGGCAGGAGGCCCGCGGCCGTCGCCTCCTTGAGCGACGGGGCGGCCTCGTCTCGGGCCGACAGGATCGGCGCGTCGGTCGGCCACTCGATGCCGAGCTCCGGGTCCAGCGGGTGGATCGTGTGCTCCCCCGTCGGGTTGTAGCCGGTCGAGCAGAGATAGGCCAGCGTCGCGTCGTCGGTCAGGGCGCAGAAGCCGTGCCCGAGCCCCTCGGCGAGGTAGACCGCGCGCCGGTCGACATCGTCGAGCCGCACCGCCTCCCAGCGCCCGAAGGTCGGCGAGCCGACCCGGATGTCGGCGATCACGTCGACCACGGCGCCGCGTACGCAGGTGACCCACTTGGCCTGGCCCGGCGGGACGTCGGCGAAGTGGATGCCACGGACCACGCCCCGGGCCGACACGGACATGTTGGCCTGGGCCAGCGTGAACCGGTGGCCGGTCGCGGCCTCGAACGCCTCGGCCTTGAACCATTCCAGGAACAGCCCGCGCGGGTCGCCGTGCTGCTGCGGGGTCACCTCGAAGGCGCCCTCGATGCCCAGCTCACGGATCTTCATGCGACGGTCTCCTCCTTCTCGGCGAGCAGGCCCAGCAGGTACGTACCGTAGCCACTCTTGGTCAGCGGGCCGGCCAGGTCGCGCAGCGCGGCGTCGTCGATCAGCCCCGCGCGCCAGGCCACCTCCTCGACACAGCCGATCTTGAGGCCCTGCCGCTCCTCGATCACGCGTACGTACTCGGCGGCCTGCATCATCGAGCTGAACGTCCCGGTGTCCAGCCAGGCGGTGCCCCGGTCCAGGACGGTGACGGTCAGCTCGCCCCACTCCCGGTAGGCCTCGTTCACCGCGGTGATCTCGAGCTCGCCACGGTCGCTCGGCTTGAGCCCCTTGGCGATCTCCACGACGCGGTTGTCGTAGAAGTAGAGGCCGGGTACGGCGTACCGCGACTTCGGTTTGACCGGTTTCTCCTCGATCGAGAGCACCTTGCCGTCGGCGTCGAACTCGACCACGCCGTACTCCCGGGGGTTGGCCACCGGGTAGGCGAAGACCCGGCCACCGACCAGCGGACCGGCCTCGCCGAGCTGCCGGCCCAGGCCGACGCCGTGGAAGATGTTGTCGCCGAGGATCAGCGCGACCGAGTCGTCGCCGATGAACTCCTCGCCGAGCAGGAAGGCCTGCGCGATGCCCTCGGGCCGGGCCTGAGCCTGATATTCGATCTTGAGACCGAACTGGCTGCCGTCGCCGAGCAGGCCCCGGAACTGCGCCTGGTCGTCCGGCGTGGTGATGATCAGGATCTCGTCGATGCCCGCCATCACCAGCGTGGACAGCGGGTAATAGATCATCGGCTTGTCGAAGATCGGCATTAGCTGCTTCGAGACGGCCATCGTGATCGGCCACAGCCGCGATCCCGTGCCGCCCGCCAGAAGAATCCCTCGCACGGCGGCCACCCTACTGGGTGGGGTCCGGTCGCGTAGACTCCGGAACCCGTGAGGATCCTCGTGACCGGCGGAGCCGGGTTCATCGGTTCGGAGTACGTCCGCATGCTGCTGACCCCGGGCTCGGGGCCGGACCTGGCCCCCAGTGCGGTGACGGTGCTGGACAAGCTCACCTACTCGGGCAACCGGGCAAACCTGGCGCCCGTGGCCGGCGACCCCCGGCTGCGGTTCGTCGAAGGCGACATCTGCGACGCCGCCCTGGTCGACTCGGTGGTGCCCGACCACGACGTGATCGTGCATTTCGCGGCCGAGTCGCACGTGGACCGCTCCATCGACGGCGCCAGCGTGTTCGTGACGACCAACGTGCTCGGCACCCAGACGCTGCTCGACGCCGCCCTTCGGCACGGCACCGGGCGCTTCGTGCACGTCTCCACCGACGAGGTGTACGGGTCGATCTCCGAGGGCTCGTGGACCGAGGACTGGCCCCTCGCCCCCAACTCGCCTTATTCCGCGTCGAAGGCCGGCTCCGACCTGCTGGCGCTGGCCTACCACCGCACGCACGGGATGGACGTGGTGGTCACCCGCTGCTCCAACAACTACGGGCACTACCAGTTCCCGGAGAAGGTCATCCCGCTGTTCGTCACCAACCTGCTCGACGGCGGCACGGTGCCTCTCTACGGCGACGGCGGCAACATCCGCGACTGGCTGCACGTGCACGACCACTGCGTCGGCATCGCCCTCGTGCAGGACAAGGGCCGGGCCGGCGAGGTCTACCACATCGGCGGCGGCACCGAGCTCACCAACAAGGAGCTGACCGGGCGGCTGCTCGACGCGTGCGGCGCGTCGTGGGACCAGGTCGTGCCGGTGGCCGACCGCAAGGGCCACGACCGGCGCTACTCGCTGTCGATCGCCAAGATCCAGGACGAGCTCGGGTACGCGCCGAGCGTCGACATCGACCGCGGGCTCGCCGAGACCGTGGCCTGGTACAAGGAGAACCGCTCGTGGTGGGAGCCGTTGAAGGCGGCCTCCGCCCGATGACCAAGGTTCTGGTGACCGGCGCCGGCGGGATGCTGGGGTCGGATCTGGTCGCTGTGCTTTCAGTTGATCCGTCATTCACCGTGACGGCGGCGCGTCGGACGGATCTTGACCTGCTCTCCCCCGCCGACGTGCGGGCGGCCGTGCCCGGGCACGACGTGGTGATCAACGCGGCCGCCTGGACGAACGTCGACGGTGCCGAGACTTCCGAGGAAGCGGCGACGGCGCTGAACGGCGGCGCCGTCGCGTCGCTGGCCTCGGCCTGCGCCGCTTCCGGGGCGCGGCTGATCCACGTCTCGACCGACTACGTGCTGTCCGGGTCGGCGTCCTCGCCCTACCCGGAGTCGGCTCCGCCCGCCCCGATCAACGCCTACGGGCGCAGCAAGCTGGCCGGCGAGCAGGCGGTGCTGTCGCTGCTGCCCTCGTCGGGCTACGTGGTGCGCACGGCGTGGCTCTACGGACAGCACGGGCGCAACTTCGCGGCAACGATGCTGCGGCTCGCGGCCGCGCGCCCGACCGTGAACGTCGTGGCCGACCAGCACGGGCAACCGACGTGGTCGCTCGCGCTGGCCCGGCAACTGGTCGCGTTGGCCTCGGCGCCGTCCGCACCCGCCGGGATCTACCACGGCACGGCCGGCGGATCGACGACGTGGTACGGGTTCGCCCAAGCGGTGTTCTCGCTGAGTGGTCTGGACCCGGAGCGGGTGCGGCCCATCCCCAGCGCCGATTTTCCGTTGCCGGCGCCACGGCCCGCGTATAGCGTCCTCGGTCATGATCGATGGGCTTCGGCCGGGCTCGCGCCCATGGCGGACTGGCACACGTCACTCGCGGCAGCGGTGGCGGCCGGCGCGGTCCGCGCGGGCTGAGTCCTGGCTGGTGGTCCGTGCTAGCTGACTACTGGCCGCTGCTCGGCCTGCGGCTGCGGGTGGGTCCGGTCGAGCTGCGGCCACCGTCGGACGCGGACCTGTCGGCGCTGGCCGCCGTCGCGTTCGAGGGCATGCAGAAGCCGGGCACGCGTACGTTCCTGACGCCGTGGACGGACCTGCCACCGATGGACCGGGCGCGGCACGTGGTGCAGGGCGTCTGGTCGGGCCGGGGCGAGTGGACGCCGGAGGACTGGTCGCTGCACCTGGGCGTCTTCGTCGACGGCGTCGCGGTGGGCATGCAGGGCGTGCTGGGGTCGTCGTTCGGGCTGCTGCGCGAGGTCCGCACGTGGTCCTGGCTCGGCCTGCCGCACCAGGGCGCCGGGCTGGGCACCACGATGCGGCAGGCAGCGCTGCATCTCGCTTTCGCGGAGCTCGGGGCCGCCTGCGCGTCGACCGCGTCCTTTGTCGACAACCCGGCTCCGCTGCGGGTGTCGCGCAAGCTCGGCTACGAGGACGACGGGATCACCCGCGACCTGCTGCACGGCGAGGTGGTCGTGTCGCAACGGCTTCGGCTCTCACGGGAGCGGTGGGCGGCGCAACCCCGGCCGGACGTTGCGATCAGCGGCCTGTCGGCGGACTGCCTGGCCCTGTTCGGGGCCAACTGACTCAGAACACCAGCGGGGCGCGCTCCACCCGGCACGCCCGCGGCTCGAGCAGGCGGGCGGCCTCCCGCGCGTCCGCCTCGGTGACGAAGACGCCCACTGTGCGCCCGTCGTCGTCGACCAGCACGTACGCGGGATGCCACCGCTCCCGACGCCCGTCCCCGGCCAGGCCGCCGGTCACTGCTTCGACGACATCGGCCGGCGACGCACGGCCGAGCCCACCGTCCGCTCCGGCGATCGGCCGCGTCGGCCAACGCACGTCCATCTCGGAGACCGGGCTGAACAGGCTCGGCTGGAGGCGACCGAGCACGCCTTGGCGCCACCCGAAGGCCATGCACACGACGTAACCCTCGAACCCCTGACCGGCGAGAGTCAACAACCGCCGACCCGGCGCCTCCTCCTGTCTCGCGGCGACGCTGACCACCAGGCCGTCGAAATACGACCGCAGCCGGAGCTCCTCGACGGGCTTGAACAGGAGTTGCACCGTCGTACCGTCCTCCGCCGGAGCCGGCGACGACAGCAGGAGCTGGCCGTGCGAGATCGTGTAGGCCACCACGTGGAACGCGCGCTCGCTGCGGAACAGTTCCGCGCCGGGTGGGAAGTCATGGTCGTTGCACAGCCACCGGTCCGCGATCACCGCGTGAGCATCCGCCCGCCCATGCCAACGGTCAAGATCTGCGCCCGTCCTGCGCGGCGGCTACGGGTTTCCGGTCGTACCCATGGAACGGCGCCATGTCCCCCGCGTCCCACGCCTCGCGCAGACCCGGCGCGCTGAGGTCCCAGTCGGGGCGCACCTCGGCGGTCGCGGCGCGCAGGTCGCGCCAGAGCTCGTCGGTGGACGGGCGCCCCCAGAACCAGTAGCCGTTGTAGACGCTGTGCACGACCAGGCCCGGCTTGAGCACGAGGGTGTGCGGGATCATCGGATCGTTCTCGGGGTCGGTGTATTCCTTGATGTCGAGGTCCCGCTGAACCATCCGGTCCACATCGGACAAAAACGTCCACTGTGCGCCCACCGACAACCGAAACTCTTGAAGCGCGTGATGCCCATCGGTAGCGATGGTCACCATGCTCGTATAGGCGACGGCAACCTTCGACTGAAACGCGGCCAGGTCGAGATGCTGCTGGTGTTCCTTGGGGCAGTAGTGACCACGAGCCAACGTCAGGATCATCGGGTCATCACCCTGAAGCTCCCTGAGCGTCCGCACGGTGCCGGTGTGGTCAGGCAACGCGTAATCGGGAAACACGCCGCCAGCGGTGATGTCGCTGCGCATCTGGGTTGACCCCCCTTTTACGGATGGCGGTCCTTCCACCGTACGCAGCCGGGCCGAGGGAACGTTCGTGGTCGCTGACAGGCTCACCGCAGGCGGGGCTCTCACGCTTGATCGGGCCGCCGTCGAGGTTCTCCTGACCGTGCCGAGCTGACCGGGCTCACACCCTGTTGGGCGTCCTAGGACGATGTCGTCTCCTTGGATCTGCCTGCGGCGGGGTGAGAGTCCGGTTGAGGATCAGGGCTAACGGCCTGCGGGCCGGAAGCCCTGTCGAAGGAGTGCCGGATGCCGACGATCGAAGACCTGATGAAGGCGAACCTGCTGGAGGTCTTCAACGAACGCGACCGGGAACGGCGCCGGGCGGCCATCGGCCGGACGTACGTCGCGGACGTGCGATTCACCGACCCCGAGGAGACAGTCGTCGGCCACGACGCAGTGGACGCCAAGGCTGCGCGGCTACTCGACGACTCCCCCGAGTTCGCCTTCACCCCGGAGGGTTCGATCCACGTGGTCGACGACCTGGGGTACCTCGCGTGGAGCTTCGGCCCGCTCGGAAAACCACCAGTCGTGCGCGGTGTCGATATCGCCCTGGTCAGCAACGGCTTGATCACCCGCGTCTACACGCTGCTGCTGGCCGGCTGACCGCCCGAACCGCGGGGAACCTGGGCAGAAGCTCTGGGATTTGGATCTCCGAATCACCGGACGTGCCGCCGAGATCCCCGCTCTCAACTCTCACGGCCGGCCGGCCGCACGCCGCTTCCACCACGGACTACCCCGCCGCATGCCGCTTCGGCGCGTCCTGCTTCCACCACGGACCACCCCGCCCGCACGCCACCTCGGCGCGTCCTCGTCGCACGCCGCTTCCAAGCGCGGACCACCCCGCCGCACACCGGCTCTCGGCGCGAACCCAAGGGTGCGCTGCAACGCCGAATGTGCGACCGAGCGAACCGACTGGCCGCACACTTCCAAAGGCGTCCTAGGACGAAACCATCGGCTCCGCGAGCCACAGGCCGGCCTGAGGTGGCCACGCCTCGGCCCACGGCACGAAGAAACAAACGAGCCCCTTGACGCAGCCCTGGAGAGTCGCCAGGGCGCGCTGTTCGCTGAGCACGGTGTCCACGTCGCCCCGCCCGCGATCCCATCTGCGGGCGATGCAGAGGATGCGCCCACCCCGCCGAGCCACGAGTTCGTCCTAGCCCACGCGGGACCACCCACGGGCCGTCAGCCCGCCTCAACCCACCGCTGGACCGTCAGCGCGCCTCAACCCACCCCTTGGACCGTCAGCCCGCCTCAGCCCACGCGGGGACGCGCCCACCCACGAGCCGTCAGCTCAACCTCAGCCCACGCGGGACCACCCACGGGCCCTCAGCCCGCCTCAACCCACCGCTGGACCGTCAGCGCGCCTCAACCCACCCCTGGGACCGTCAGCCCGCCTCAGCCCACGCGGGGACGCGCCCACCCACGAGCCGTCAGCTCAACCTCAGCCCACGCGGGACGCGACCGCCCACGAACCGCCAGCCCCACCTCAGCCCACGCAGGACGCGCCCACCCACGAACCGCCAGCCCCACCTCAGCCCACGCGGGACGCGACCGCCCACGAACCGCCAGCCCCATCTCAGCCCATGCGGAATGCGACCGCCCGCAGACCGTCAGCCCGCCTGAGCCGCGCAGGATGCGCCCACCAACAAAGCCGTCAGCCCCGCCCCCCTTCGCAGGGGGCACGGGGCTGACAACAAAGACGGGGTGCGGGTGGATTACTCCAGGTCGGCGGAGCCGGCGGATGACGTGGGCTTGTCGGGGCCCGACGCCGGAGGCTTGGCGCCCTCCGCCCCTTCGGTGGCCTTGTCGTCGCCCTTGCCCGACTCCTTTGCCGGGGCTGCGCCGTTGCCGTTCAGGAGGTCCGTCAGGACCTTGCCCGTCAGGCGGCGGAAGGTGCGGCCTCGGCGGGCGCGGTCGAGGATGGCTACCTCGAGTTGGTTGGGGGCGATGGTGCGGGCGGCGCCGCCCTCGCCTCCGACGCTGCTCAGGGCCTTGAGCGCGAGTTTGACCGCGTCGGCCAGGGACATGTCGCTCTTGTGGGCGCCCTTGAGGACGGTGGCGATCGCTTCGGCTTGGCCGCCCATGGCCATGAAGCCCGGCTCGTCGTTGACCGAGCCGTCGTAGGCCAGGCGGTAGATCTGGTCTTCGGCCGGCGTCGGACCGACCTCGGCGACGCAGATCTCGACCTCGAACGGCTTCTGCTGGTCGCTGAATATCGCGCCCAGGGTCTGGGCGTAGGCGTTCGCCAGCGCCAGGCCTGTGACGTCTCGGCGGTCATAGGAAAGGCCGTTGAGGTCCGCCATGCGGACGCCCGCTCGGCGGAGGTTCTCGAACTCGTTGTAGCGGCCCACCGCGGCGAAGCCGATGCGGTCGTAGATCTCGCTGATCTTGTGCAGCGAGCTCGACAGGTTCTCGGCCACGAAGAGCACGCCGCCGGTGTAGGTCAGCGCCACCGCGCTGCGGCCGCGGGAGATGCCCTTGCGGGCCAGCTCCGAGCGGTCCCGCATGATCTGGTCGATGTTGGTGTAGAACTGCATCGCCACGGCGGCGCTCCTAGCGGTGGTCGAAGTCGGACAACGAAGCAACCAGCATGATCAGCCGCCCGGGTTCTCCATGCGGGCCGAGACCACGGCGTTGGCGATCGCCGCGGTCTCCTCGTCCGTCAACCGGTGGGTGCCCTCGGCCGTCGCGGTCATCACGACCGGGAAGATGCGGCGGGTCAGGTCAGGACCGCCGGTGGCGGTGTCGTCGTCGGCCGCGTCGTAGAGGGCCTCGACCGCGAGTCGGGCCGCCTCCGCGATCGGCTGGCCGGCGCGGAAGCGCTTCTTGAGGGCCGCGTTGGCGAAGATCGAGCCGGAGCCGATCGCGTCGTAGCCGCGCTCCTCGTAGGGGCCGCCGGTGACGTCGTAGCTGAAGATGCGGCCGGCGCGGGCCGGGTCGTTGGCCGACAGGTCGAAGCCGGCGAACAGCGGCACGACCGCGAGGCCCTGCATCGCGGCGCCCAGGTTGCCCCGGATCATCGCGGCGAGCCGGTTGGCCTTGCCGTCGAGCGAGAGCATCGCGCCCTCGATCTTCTCGTAGTGCTCGAGCTCCACCTGGAACAGCCGCATCAGCTCGATGCCGACGCCCGCGGTGCCGGCGATGCCGACCAGCGAGTATTCGTCGGCCGGGTGGACCTTCTCGATGTCGCGGCTGGCGATCATGTTGCCCATCGTGGCGCGGCGGTCGCCGGCCATCACGACGCCCTCGGCGGCGGTGATCGCCACGATCGTGGTCGCGTGCGGGGCGAGCGAGGCCGCGGAGCCCGGAGGAAGGGGCCGGCGGCCGGGCAGCAGCTCGGGCGCCGCCTGGCTCAGGAACTGCGTGAACGACGAGGTGCCGGCGTTGGTGAACACGTCGGGTAGGCGCCCGGAAGGATCGAATCCCGCTGCCACGTGGTCCCTTTCAGATGTAGGCGCCGCGATCGAGCGGCGCTGGAGCAGACTATCTTGGGCGCGACGCAGACGCGACGATGCGCGCCCACACGCCCCGGACCGCAATGGTTGCGGCGCCGCAGGATGAACCCGCCGCGCCGCACCAAACCGGACTAAAGCCTACTGGCCGCCCTTTTGGACGTACCCCCTCACGAACTCCTCCGCGTTCTCTTCGAGAACCGAGTCGATCTCGTCAAGTAGGTCGTCGACGTCTTCGGTGATCTCCTGTTGCCGTTCGGCCACCTCGGGGTTGGCCTCGGTGGTGACGTCCTCGATCTCCTCGTCGCGGCGGGCCTTGCCCGACTGCGACTGGCCGCCGCTGTCCCGAGTTGCCATGCGTGCCCTCCCTCAACAGGACTCAACTGTGCCCTGCGAAAAACCTACCTCGCCGGTACGACAATCTGGCCCGCCGCGCGCGATGTTTCGCGCACGGCGGACGGTTCAGGGACAATGCCAGATTCCGATGGCGTACGCACGGCGACGCGCCCAACCGCATAGATCACCCGCCGGTGATCGCCTCGAGCATGTCCTTGGCGCTCGGGCAGCGATCGAACAGGGCACCGACGTGCTTCTTCGTGCCACGCTCGGGCTCCATCATGGGCACCCGCACCAGCGACTCGCGCCCGACGTCGAAGATGACCGAGTCCCACGACGCGGCGACCACCTCGGACGGATACTGCGCGAGGCAACGACCCCGGAAGTACGCGCGGGTGTCCTCCGGCGGCTCCACCATGGCCGTACGCGTCTCCTCGTCGGTCAGCAGTGTCTGCATCGCGCCGCGGGCGACCAGCCGGTGGTAGAGGCCCTTCTCCGGGCGCACGTCGCTGTACTGAAGGTCGATCAACTGGAGCTTGGGAGAGGCCCACTGCAGGTTCTCGCGGTCGCGGTAGCCCTCCAGCAGACGCAGCTTGGCCACCCAGTCGAGCTCGTCCTGTGCGGACATCGGGTCGCGGCCGAGCTTGTCGAGGATGGCCTCCCAGCGCTCGAGCACCTGCACGGTGTCGATGTCGGCGTCGTTGCCGTAGCGGTCGTCCACGAACGCCTTGGCCCGCTCGTAGTAGGCCCACTGCAGGTCGAGCGCGGTCAGCCGGCGCCCGTCGCGCAGCCGCATGCGGTGCGTCAGCGTGGTGTCGTGGCTGACCGCCTTGAGCTCGGCCACCGGGTCCGCGATGCCGAGGTCGGGCGTGAGCACCTTCTCCTCGATCATCGTGAGCACCAGGGAAGTGGTGCCCACCTTGAGGAAGGTGGAGATCTCCGACAGGTTGGCATCACCGATGATGACGTGCAGGCGGCGGTATTTGTCGGCGTCGGAGTGCGGCTCGTCGCGGGTGTTGATGATCGGGCGCTTCAGCGTGGTCTCCAGCCCGACCTCGACCTCGAAGAAGTCGGCGCGCTGGGTGAGCTGGTAGCCCGGCTGTGACCCGTCCTGCCCGATGCCGACCCGGCCGGCGCCGGTGAACACCTGGCGGGTCACGAAGAACGGGGTCAGATAAGCGACGATGTCGGCGAAGGGGGTCTGGCGCCGCATCGAGTAGTTCTCGTGGGCGCCGTAGCTGGCACCCTTGTTGTCGGTGTTGTGCTTGTAGAGGTGGATCGGGTGGGTGCCCGGGATGGTGGCAGCCCGGCGGGACGCCTCGGCCATCACCCGCTCCCCCGCCTTGTCCCAACGGACCAGGTCCATCGGGTTGGTCACCTCGGGCGTCGAATATTCGGGGTGTGCGTGGTCGACGTACAACCTCGCGCCATTCGTCAGAATGACGTTGGCCAGCCCGAGATCCTCGTCGGCGAGCGCCTCAGCCGGGTCGTACGCGGCGCCGGAGTAGGTGAAGCCCCGCGCGTCCCGCAGCGGCGACTCCTCTTCGTAATCCCAGCGCGCCCGCCCGCCCCGAGTCAGCTCGGGTCGCGCCCCGTAGGCATTGACGACCTGCGAGGACGTCACCATCGGGTTGGCTCCGGCCTGGCCCGGCACCGAGATCCCGTATTCGACTTCGGTGCCCATGATTCGCCGTACCGTCACGTCGCCACCTCGTTCCGCTGCCCCATGACGTCAAAGCGTAGTCCGACCAGACCCCCGCCCGCCCCCGGGCCGCGTGCGAATCTCCGGCATCAGGGCGCGACAGCCGCCCCAAACGACCCTCAAACCCCTCTGGCGAGGGCCCTTCGGTGTACGTCACGAGCGGTAGAACCCCTCGTCGGCCTGCTCGATGTCCGCGGCCCGGCGGCAGCGGCAGCCGCACCGACTATCCCCACTGGTCGTAGAACCCCTCCGGTGCCTTCTTGACCTGGCCGGCCGGGGGCGGGTCGATCTCGACGGGCTCGCCGAGGTCGTCCGTCATGATCGTGGCGGTGGCCTGGCCTTCGGCGACCTCGAGCGTGTAGGTCAACTGCTTGAGCCGGCCGGCGTCGTCGAGCACCCCGCGGACCGGCACCGCGGCCGCGTTCCGGGCGGAGTCGCGTTCCCGTTCCGCGCCCGGCCGTCGAGCCGCCGACGCGTTCTTGGCGGCGAGCCGCAGGTCAGCGACGCCCTTGTACGGGCCGCCGAGCTCGTCGCCGCCGCGGGTCGCGGACACCAGGCCGTCGAGAAGTCCCGCGAAACGGCCGAGGTCCAGGCTCCGGAGGACCGGGTCAGACTGGTCGAGCCGGGACACGTCGACCAGGTACCAGGTGTCCGAGCCCAGCTTCTCCTGCATCCAGAGGTCGTCGCCGATCCGGACCGTCTCGCTCGACCTGCCGTTGTAGAACACGGTCGTCTTGAGCGCGTCACGGCGGTCGTCGACCCAACCCTGCACCTGAATCGGCCCGGTGGTGATGACCACCGAGAACGAGCCCGCGTCGAACAGCCTGTCGTACGACTCCTTGAACGCGTTCACCACCTCGTCGGAGGCGGACAGGCCCTCGGCCGCCGACGTGGGCCTGGACCGTGGGTCCCCCGGTGCGGAGGTCGAGGAGCAGCCGGCGACCAGCACCACGCCGCTCAGTGCGGTGGCGGCGATCCTGCGCGCGCTCACAGCGCCGCGTACTGCTCGGCGGTGGCCTCCTTGACCTGCTCCGGCTTCGGCCGGGCCACCGTGACGCCCGTGCCGTGGCCGCCCATCTGGATCAGGGTCCGGACCGGTCCCTGCGCGGTCGTGACCTGGTAGGCCAGGTGCAGCAGGCGGCCCTGCTCGTCGACGCCGAGCCGGAAGGGGACCGCCTTGGCGTTGCCGGCCTGCCGCAGCGTCGCCCGCATCGACGCGCGGGCCTTGGCCGGGGCGGCGGCGACCGCCTTGTGCAGGTCCGCCGTGCCCTCGTAGATGCGCTTGCCGGCCGTTTCCTCGACCTTGCGCGCCGCGACCACGCCGCCGAGGATGCCGGAGTGCTCGGCCAGGTCGAACGCGCCGCGCAGCGGGCTGCCGGCCCGCAGTTTGCCGATCTCGACCCGCACGAAGGTGTCGGCACCGGGCGTGTCGGCCTGTTTGATCAGGATCTCGTCGCCGAACTTGAGCATCTCGGCGTACTCGTCGGTCATCATGGTCAGCTTCGCGACGTCGGCCTCGACGTCGACGGTCATGTCGATCTTGGCGGCCTGACTTTCGCCGAGCGAGATCTGGACCGCCATGCTGAAGGTCTTCTCGACGAAGCCGCGCTCGAACGCCTCTTTCGTGACGGTCAGGTCGTCGCGCGTGTCGGGCGCGGCCGAGGTCGGCGCGGCGGGGGTGCTGGGCGACGCGGGGGTGCTGGGTGACGCGGGCGCGGCCGTCGGCGCGGGCGTCGCGGCGGTGTCGCCGCACGCGGACAGCAGCAGAGCTCCGATCAGGAGCGGAATGATCATGACCCGACGCATGCCGGCACAGTAGTGAGCCGGCGCCGCCACCGCTGCGCGGGGGGTAGGCCCACGCCGGAGGTCGCCACGGATGCGGAACGGGGCGGCGCCCGAAGGCGCCGCCCCGTTCCGTGCAGAGCGTCTTACAGGTACTGACCGGTGTTGCTGGCCGTCTCGATGGAGCGGCCGGCCTCGGTGCCCTTGCCGCCGGAGACGAGCGTGCGGATGTAGACGATCCGCTCGCCCTTCTTGCCGGAGATCCGGGCCCAGTCGTCGGGGTTGGTGGTGTTGGGCAGGTCCTCGTTCTCGCGGAACTCGTCGACGCAGGCGTCGAGCAGGTGCTGCAGGCGCATGCCCTTGCGGCCCGAGGCGAGGAACTCCTTGATCGCCATCTTCTTGCCCCGGTCGACGATGTTCTGGATCATCGCGCCCGAGTTGAAGTCCTTGAAGTAGAGGACCTCCTTGTCACCGTTGGCATAGGTGACCTCGAGGAACCTGTTCTCTTCGGACTCGGAGTACATCCGGAGCACGACCGCCTCGATCATCGCCTCGACCGTGGCCTGGGCGTCGCCGCCGTGCTCGGTCAGGTCGTCGCCGTGGAGCGGCAGGCCGGCCAGGATGTACTTGCTGAAGATGTCCTTCGCCGCCTCGGCGTCCGGACGCTCGATCTTGATCTTCACGTCGAGTCGGCCGGGTCGCAGGATGGCAGGGTCGATCATGTCTTCGCGGTTGGACGCGCCGATCACGATGACGTTCTCGAGCCCCTCCACGCCGTCGATCTCCGACAGCAGCTGCGGGACGATCGTGTTTTCCACGTCGGAGGAGACGCCGGAGCCGCGGGTGCGGAACACCGAGTCCATCTCGTCGAAGAACACGATCACCGGAGTGCCCTCGCCGGCCTTCTCACGGGCCCGCTGGAACACCAGTCGGATGTGCCGCTCGGTCTCGCCGACGTACTTGTTCAGCAGCTCCGGACCCTTGATGTTGAGGAAGTAGCTGGTGTGCTTCTCCTCGCCACGCCGCTCGGCGATCTTCTTCGCCAACGA
Source organism: Asanoa ishikariensis (assembly GCF_900107455.1). Taxonomy (GTDB): domain Bacteria; phylum Actinomycetota; class Actinomycetes; order Mycobacteriales; family Micromonosporaceae; genus Asanoa; species Asanoa ishikariensis. Next base: position 1,541,709 of record NZ_FNQB01000003.1, read on the forward strand.
GTTGGCGACCGCCTTGGCGATCAGGGTCTTGCCGCAACCGGGCGGTCCGTAGAGCAGGATGCCCTTCGGCGGTCGCAACTGGTGCTCGCGGAACAGGTCGGCGTGCAGGAACGGCAGCTCCACCGCGTCGCGGATCGCCTCGATCTGCGTGTGCAGGCCACCGATGTCCTCGTAGCCGACGTCGGGGACCTCCTCGAGGACGAGCTCCTCGACCTCGCTCTTCGGGATCCGCTCGTAGGCGTAGGACGAGCGGGGCTCGATCATGAGCGAGTCACCGGTGCGCAGCGGCGAACCGATCAGCGACTCGGCCAGATGGACGATGCGCTCCTCGTCAGCGTGGGAGATCACCAGAGCGCGGTCACCAGCACCGCCACTCGGGTTTTCGAGGATCTCCTTCAGCATCACGACCTCACCGACCCGCTCGTAGCCGAACGCGTCGACCACGTTGAGCGCGTCGTTGAGCAGGACCTCCTGGCCGCGCTTGAGCTCCTCGGTCTCGATCGAGGGCGACACGGCCACGCGCAGCTTGCGACCGCCGGTGAACACGTCCACCGTGCCGTCGTCGTGGCGAGTCAGGAAGACTCCATAACCGCTCGGCGGTTGCGCCAGGCGGTCGATCTCTTCCTTGAGTGTGACGATCTGGGCCCGAGCCTCTTTGAGGGTCGTGACGAGCCGCTCGTTGTTTTCGGACACTCGGGCCAGCTGCGCCTGCGTTGCCGCGAGCCGCTCCTCGAGCTGACGGACGTGTCGGGGGCTCTCTGTGAGCCTGCGCCGCACCAGAGCGAGTTCCTCTTGAAGGAACGCGACCTGGGTGGAGAGATCGTGGGTCTCCTTCTCCCACCGTGCGGCGCGCGCATCCGCGTCGTCGCTGCGTGCCACGTCCCACCTCCCCGGGGGGCTAAAAACGTTCTGTCATAACACTAACCGCTCCGACGACGATTTAGACCCAGGCAACACCCTCGTCACTGAGTCTTGATCTCGAAGACTTGGTGTTCGTCACTGCGGAGGAGCCCCAAAACCTTCGTCGGGTACGGTCGGAACGTACGAACGTAGCTCGCGGGAGGCCAAGTGACGACTCAGACCGAGACTGATCAGTTGCGTGTCTGGGTGGACCAGGATCTGTGCACGGGCGACGGGCTCTGTGTGCAGTACGCCCCTGACGTGTTCGAGTTCGACATCGACGGTCTGGCGTACGTCAAGGACGGCTCCGGGGAGCTTCAGGTGTCACCCGGTGTCCGGGTTGACGTGCCTGCCCACCTGCGGCTAGACGTGCTCGACTCGGCGAAGGACTGCCCCGGCGAGTGCATCCACGTCATGCGCGGCGACTCCGACGAGGAGATCGCCGGCCCGAACGCCCCGATCGAGTGATGGCGCCGCCGTCTCACAGAGTGGGACGGCCGACCAGCGAGGCGACCAGCCGGGCGAAATCCTCCAGGCGGGCGATCTGCCCCGCTCCCCCGTCGTCGAGCGTCTTGCCGAACCGCAGCGCGTCGTGTCGGGGCGCCTGGGCGCCCTCGTCGCCCGCTCCGGCCTCGTCCATCGAGCTGAGCAGCAGGTAGACGTCGATCGAGTCGGTGCGCGCCTGGCCGCTCGGCGACCGGGACAGCCGCCGCCGGCAGCCCACCTCGGTGACCGTCGAGAGCGGCACGACCCGCAGCGACGACGTCATGGAGCCGGCCGGGCCGTCGGTGGGCGGCACGTCCTCTCCGTGCCAGAGCACGAGGCGGCTGCCGTCGCAGACCACGACCTCCTGCCACACGCCGTTGACCTCGTTGACGAACCGCTCCAGCGTGAAGCACACGACCGTGGCGCCGTTGAGCACGCCGCCCAGGGCCTCCAGCGCGACGTCAGGGTCGCGCAGGTAGGCCCGGGCGGCGGAGTCCAGGTCGGGGTACGGGGACCAGTCCGGGAAGACGGCGGGCAGGTCGTTGCCGCCGCCGAACGAGGGCCGGCTCATCTAGGCTCGTCCTGCGGCGTGGCGTCGGCCGCGCCGTTGCCCAGCTGCTCCTCCGCTGCCCGGGACGCGGCCTTGCGTATCGCATAGGCCTCTGCGCCCTTGGAGGGTTTCCGCCGTCGCGGCGGGGCGATCACGCCCGGCGCGAGCTTGCGCGCCGACACCAGGAACGCCGTGTGCGCGATCATGCGGTGGTCGGGGCGCACGGCCAGGCCCTCGGCGTGCCAGTCCCGGACCAGCGACTCCCAGGCGCGCGGCTCGGTGAAGCCACCCTTCTCGCGCAGCGCCTCGACCAGGTCGGAGAGCTGCGTGGTGGTGGCGACGTAGCCGATGAACACGCCGCCCGGCACCAGCGCGCGGGAGATCAGGTCGACCGCGTCCCACGGCGCCAGCAGGTCGAGGATGATCCGGTCGAAGCCGGTGTCGGTGCAGCTCAGCACGTCGTCGTTGCGCAGGGTCCACGCCGGGTGCGGGCCGCCGAAGAAGGCCTCGACGTTCTTGCGGGCGATGGCGGCGAAGTCCTCGCGGAGCTCGTACGAGACGAGGTCACCGGACGGGCCGACCGCGCGCAGCAGCCAGCTCGCCAGGGCACCGGAGCCGGCACCGGCCTCCAGCACGCGGGCGCCGGGGAAGATGTCGCCCATCGTGATGATCTGGCCGGCGTCCTTCGGGTAGATCACCTGAGCGCCGCGGGGCATGGACAGCACGTAGTCGGACAAAAGCGGCCTAAGGGCCAGATAATCGGTGCCGCCGGCGGAGCGGACCACCGAGCCGTCGGGCAGGCCGATGATCGCGTCGTGGGCGAGCGCGCCGCGGTGCGTGTGGAACTCGCGGCCCGGCTCGAGCGTGACGGTGTGCATGCGACCCTTGGGGTCGGTGAGCTGGACCCGTTCGCCGACCCGGAACGGCCCCCGATTGCTCGGGGTGATGTCGGGTTCGGACTCTGTCGTGGTGGTCGGGTTCACGTCCTCGTCTTTCCGTTGGGCTCCAGCAGCTGCGCGAGGTCTGATAGGCGCAGCACACCGACCACATCTTCGCCCGAAGTGACCAGGTACTGCGAGCCCGGGTTCCGCTGAACCGTCGTGATCACCTGATCGCCGCTCATACCGACCGGGATCGTGGGCACGCCGTCGATGCCACGGGCCACGGTGTCGACACTCACCCAGGGTCGGCGCTCCAGGGGTACGGCCTCGACCGCGGCCTTCTCGACCAGCCCGACCAGGCGCCCCGAGGAGTCCGCCGTGGCCAGCACGTAGTCCTGGCTGCCGGCGGCGAGCGCCAGCCGCTGTGCCTCGGCCAGCGGCGTGCCGCTGCGCACCGTGAACACTGGCCGGGCCAGCCGGCGCAGGTCGATGAGCGGGAACCGCCGGCTGATCCGGGCGAACCGGATGCTCTGGCCGGCGCCCTGCCACAGGGTCAGCGCGATCAGCAGCATGAAGACCAGGCCGAACAGCGACAGGATGTCGAAGTACGCCAGCGCCGCGACGGTGATCGCCACCGCGACCGCGAGCCCGCGACCGACCCAGCCGGCCACCTCCGTGCCGATGTGGCGGTCCTTGGAGATCCACCAGACGACGGCGCGCAGGGCCCGGCCGCCGTCCAGCGGCAGGCCCGGCAGCACGTTGAAGATCGCCACCACGATGTTGCTGAACGCCACCTGGAAGCTGAGCTCGTTCCAGAGCGTGCCGTCGGGCAGCGCCAGGGTGATCCCCACCGCGCCGGCGCCGAGCACCAGGGAGACGGCCGGCCCGGCGAGCGAGACCAGCAGGTCGACCCGGGGGTTCGGCGCGTCGCGGTCCATCTCGGTGTAGCCGCCGAGCAGCTCCAGCGTGATCCCTTTCACTCCGATGCCGAAACGCCGAGCGGTGATCGCGTGGCCGAGCTCGTGGAGCAGGACGGAGAGCAGCAGGCAGACGACGAAGCCGAAGCCGACCAGGTAACCGGCAGGGACGCTCAGGTCGAGCTGCTGCCGGACGAAGTTGCCGTAGAGCAGCGTGATCAGCGCCGCGAGCAGGAGTACCGAAGGATTGAGGTAGAGCGGGACACCCCAGAGGCGCCCGACCACCATGCCGGGTCGCCGCTCGGGGCGATCATCACCGCTCGCGTTGTCTGCCATCGTATCGATGCTATCGACACGACCCGCCGGCGCGGATTCGTCGTACCCCTCGTTTAGCGTCTGAGGCATGACAACGCAGGCTGTGTCCATCGAACCGCACGACGAGGCGCCGGTTCATCCCACGCTGTCCCCGTCCCGTGCGGCCGACTTCAAGACCTGCCCGCTGCTCTACCGCTTCCGCACGATCGACCGCCTCCCCGAGACCCAGACCCCTGACCAGGCCCGCGGCACCCTGGTGCACGCGGTGCTGGAGAGGCTGTTCGACCTACCCGCCGCCGACCGCACCGCCGACGCGGCCGCCGACCTCGTGGCACCCCAGTGGTCCCGGATGGTCGAGGAGGCGCCCGACCTGGCCGGCCTGTTCGAGGACGGCCCCCCGGCGCTGGTGCCCGACGCCGCGGTCGACGTCGTCCGCCCGTGGACCACCGACGACTTCCTGGCGTCGGCCCGGGCGCTGCTGGCCGGCTACTTCACGGTGGAAGACCCGCGCCGGCTGGAGCCCGCCGAGCGCGAGACGCTGATCAGCGCCCTGGTCGACGACCAGCTACTGATCCGGGGCTACATCGACCGGCTCGACGTCTCCCCCGACGGCGACCTACGGGTCGTCGACTACAAGACCGGCGGCGCGCCCCGCGAGGCCTTCGAAGCCCGCGCGCTCTTCCAGCTCAAGTTCTACGCCCTGGTCCTATGGCGCACCCGCGGCGTCGTGCCGCGGGTGCTGCGCCTGCTCTACCTGAAAGACCAGGAGATCTGCGACTACTCACCGGACGCCGACGAGTTGGCCCGCTTCGAACGCACCCTGCTCGCGCTGTGGCAGGCCATCGAGCGGGCCAAGGCCGCCAAGGAGTTCCAACCGAAACCGAGCCGCCTGTGCGGCTGGTGCGCGCACCAGGCGCTGTGCCCGTCGTTCGGCGGCACGCCCCCGCCATACCCGGCACCCCGCCAGCGCGACGCCGTCGAGGTCGTGACCCCAGGAGCCGACGACTAGCCCCCCGGGGCGGGTCAGATGTCGAGGTCTTCGACGATCGGGTCGTCGTGGATGGTGTGTAGGGCTATCGCGTACAGCTCCGGGGGCAGCAGGGGTTCGAGCTCCTCCGGGGTGTCGACGACCGAGAACGTGGCCTGGGCGGGTGTTCGCATCCAGGCCTGGTCCGGCGACCAGTCACCGAGCCAGCCCCGCCAGCCGGTAGACCACTTCCTGGACCGTTCCGCGTTGGGGCCGACCGGGGTCTGTAGCTCCGACCGGTCGTGATGCACGGCGAACCGGCCCCGGCTGGTCCGGAACAGCGAGTACGTCTCGGAGCCCTGCTCGGTGGACGAGGTCCACTCGCCCAGGGCGGTGCCGAGGAAGCGTTTGATCCCCGCACGCCCGACGCCGACCTTGACGGTGATCTCCTCGAACCCGGACCGCTTCGCGTCCTCGACCTCGATGAGCCGGCGGAGCGCGGTGACGATCGTGGCCGACAGGGTGCCGCCGACGAGTTCCTGGGCGCGTCGCAGCAACGGCAGGTCGTCGTCGGCGACATAGATCGTCTTGTTGGGCACGAGATTCACCTTGACCTCTGGACAGCGGGGTGTCTATACGTATATTACTACGTACATGACAGAACGAAGCGTCGCGTCGCGGCCTCCCACGACGGTCGGCGACGTCGTCGCGGCGGTGGAGGTCGAAGATCTCGCCGTGTCGTACGGCGCGGTGAAGGCCCTCGACGGGTTGAGCCTCACCATCTCGCCCGGCACCGTGTTCGGGCTGCTCGGCCCTAACGGTGCGGGCAAGACGACGCTGGTGCGGGTGCTGTCGACACTGCTGCGCCCGGGCGGCGGGCACGCCCGCGTGCTGGGTCACGACGTCGTCCGTGAACCGCTGGCGGTGCGCTTGATGATCGGGCTGGCCGGGCAGTCCGCCGCGGTCGACGCGGAGCTGACCGGTCGGGAGAACCTGGAGATGGTCGGCCAGCTCTACCGGCTGCCGCGCGCGGAGGCGCGCCGCCGGGCGGCGGAAATCCTCGACCGGTTCGACCTGGCGGACGCCGCGAACCGGCGGGTCGGCACCTACTCCGGCGGTATGCGCCGGCGCCTCGACCTGGCGGCGAGCCTGACCGGGCGCCCGCCCGTGCTGCTGCTCGACGAGCCCACCACAGGCCTCGACCCGCGGTCGCGGCTGGAGCTGTGGGCGATCGTCGACGAGCTACGCGACGCCGGCACGACGGTGCTGCTGACCACGCAGTACCTGGACGAGGCCGACCGGCTGGCCCAGCGCATCGCGGTGATCGACGCCGGCAAGGTGATCGCCGAAGGAACCCCCGCCGAACTGAAGGCCGAGGCCGGCACCGACGTCCTCCGGATCCGCCTTGACGACGCCAGCGCCGTGGCCGCGGCCGAGCCGTTGCTCGCGGACCTCGCCGCGCCCGGCACCAGCGTCGACACCGCCGACGACGAGCTCACCCTGCGGGTGGTCCGACCGGACGCCTCGGCCGAGGCGGTGCGCCGCCTGGACGGCCACGGCCTGCACGTGTCGGTGATCCAGTTGACCCAGCCCAGCCTCGACGACGTGTTCCTGTCGTTGACGGGCCACACCGCCGCGACCGGCGAGGAGGAGACCGCATGACCGACACCACGGTGCGCCGCGTAGGACTCGTGGACCGCGGCGGGCGGCAGCGGCTGTCGCTCGCGGGAATCCTGCGGGACAGCCGGGTGATGGCGACACGGCAGCTACGCAAGACGCTGCGCCGACCCACGTACATCGTCTTCTCGTTCGTCCAGCCGGTCATCTTCGTCCTGCTGTTCCGCTACATCTTCGGCGGCGCGATCGACACCGGGTCGGTCTCCTACGTCAACTACCTGATGCCCGGGATCATCGTGCAGACCGCTGTGTTCGGCGCGATGGTCACCGGCATCGGGCTGACCGAGGACCTCTCGACGGGTGTCGTGGACCGGCTGCGGTCGCTGCCCATGGCCCGGTCCGCCGTCCTGTTCGGACGCACCGCCGCCGACGCCGTCACGAACGTGCTGACCCTGATCGTGATGACCGCCGTGGGCCTGCTGGTCGGGTTCCGCCCGTCGCAGCCGGCCTGGCGGCTCGCCGCGGCGTTCCTGCTCGTGATCGCCTTCTCGTACGTGTTCTCGTGGATCAGCGCCTGGGTCGGGCTGTCCGTCAAGAACCCGGAGACCGCCCAGTCCGCCGGCTTCATCTGGGTGTTCCCGCTGACCTTCGCGTCGTCGGCGTTCGTGCCGACGGAGTCGATGCCCGCGGCGGTCCGCGCCTTCTCCGAGGTCAATCCGGTGAGCCTGTGCGTCGACGCCGTGCGCTCCCTCACCATCGGTGGCCCGTCGGCGACCGCCCCGGCGCTGCAGACCCTGGCCTGGCTCGCCGGGCTCCTCGTCATCTTCGTGGCGCTCGCCGTCCGCGCCTTCCGCCGTGCCTGAGGACGAGCGTCCCGCCCGGGCGCTGAGCGCCGACGTGCTCTCGGCGCTGGACCAAGGGACGGAAGCGGTCCTGATCCCCTTCCTCAACGAACTGCTGGACGAGCTGCCGTGGTGGAACCCGGCCTGGCGCGTCACCCGCGTGGAGGCCGTCAAGCCAAGCGCCGCCAAGACCGTCGGTTCGGGCTTCGACGAGGTCACCGTGCTGGGGCAGGCCGGCGCGGATCCCCTGCCGTTCGTAGGACGGATCCGCCTCCAGGACGACCGGTTGGTCCGGTTCCAGGCCAAGATCGGTGACGTGGTCATCGGGCCGGGCACGACGCCCGCGGGAGAGCCCGAGCCGGATCCGTTCGCCGCGATCATCCGCATCCTGATGGACGTACGCGGGGTCTCGGACCAGGACCTGGCCCGGCAGTGCTACCTGTCCCGGGCGACGATCCGCACCCTGCGCGGCGGCTGGAGCCCGGATCCGGTCGTCGTCCGACGGATCGAAGAGGCCATGGACTTCGTTTTCGACGCCCGCTCCGACGCGAAATGAAAGTCGGGTAGCGTTATCGGTCCGAGACGAGAGGCGCTGCAACGGGGTCCGCCCCGCCACGCTCGTCCGGGAAACACCCAAGGTCGCCTCCGTTTATTCGGAGGTGGTCGGTATGGAAAGCACTGCGCAGCTACGACGTCTGCTGAGCGAGCGGGTCCTGGTGCTCGACGGTGCCTGGGGCACGATGATCCAGGCGGCCGAGCTGACACCCGAGGACTATCGGGTCGGCGGTGTGGTCTCCCCCGATCATGCGCAGGACGTCACCGGCGACCCGGATCTGCTCAACCTGACCCGGCCCGACCTGATCCTCGACATCCACCGGCAGTACCTGGCCGCCGGCGCGGACATCACCACGACCAACACGTTCACCGCGACCAGCATCGGCCAGGCCGACTACGGCCTGGAGTCGCTGGTTCGCGAGATGAACGTCCAGGGCGCCCGCCTGGCCCGCCAGGCGGCCGACGAAGCGGGCGGCCGGTTGGTGGCCGGTTCGGTCGGGCCGCTCAACGTCACCCTCTCGCTCTCGCCCAAGGTCGACGACCCGGCCTTCCGGGCGGTCACCTTCGACCAGGTGAAAGCGTCGTACGCGGAGCAGATCGCGGCACTGGCCGAGGGCGGCGTCGACCTGCTGCTGATCGAGACGATCTTCGACACGCTGAACGCGAAGGCGGCCCTGGCCGCGGCCCACGAGGTGGCCCCCGACCTGCCGCTCTGGATCTCGTTGTTCGTCGACATGTCGGGGCGCACCCTCTCCGGGCAGACCGTGGAGGCGTTCTGGCGGTCGATCGAGCAGGCCCGGCCGCTGGTCGTGGGCGCCAACTGCTCGCTCGGTGCGGCGGAGCTCCGGCCGCACGTGGCCGAGCTCGCTCGCATCGCCGACACCTTCGTCGCGACCCACCCCAACGCGGGTCTGCCCAACGCGTTCGGCGGCTACGACGAGGCCCCGGCGGAGACCGGCAAGCTGATCGGCGAGTTCGCCGGCGCCGGGCTGGTCAACATCGTGGGCGGCTGCTGCGGTACGACCCCCGCGCACATCGCCCGCATCGCGGCGGCGGTGCGCGACGCCCGGCCGCGCGACGTCGCCCCGCCGAAGGCCACCACCCGCTTCAGCGGCCTCGAGCCCTTCGCGATCGGCCCCGACACGGGCTTCGTGATGATCGGCGAGCGCACCAACGTCACCGGCTCGGCCCGGTTCCGCCGGCTGATCGAGGCCGACGACTACCAGGGCGCCGTCGCCGTGGCCCTCGACCAGGTGCGCGGCGGCGCCAACCTGCTCGACGTCAACATGGACGCCGACCTGCTCGACAGCGAGCAGGCGATGACCACCTTCCTCAACCTGATCGCGACCGAGCCCGAGGTCGCCCGCATCCCGGTGATGGTCGACAGCTCCAAGTGGACCGTGCTCGAGGCCGGCCTCAAGTGCGTGCAGGGCAAGGGCGTCGTCAACTCGATCAGCCTCAAGGAGGGCGAGGAGTCCTTCCTCGCGCAGGCCCGACGGATCCGCGGCTTCGGCGCCGGCGTGGTCGTGATGGCCTTCGACGAGCAGGGCCAGGCCGACACCCGCGACCGCAAGGTGTCGATCTGCGGCCGGGCGTACGACCTGCTGGTCGAGAAGGCCGGTTTCGCTCCCGAGGACATCATCTTCGACCCGAACGTGCTGGCCGTGGCGACGGGCATCGCCGAGCACAACGGGTACGCCAAGGCGTTCATCGAGGCACTCCCGCTGATCAAGGAGCGGTGCCCGGGCGCGCGTACCAGTGGCGGCATCTCGAATCTGTCGTTCTCGTTCCGCGGCAACGACGTGGTCCGCGAGGCGATGCACTCGGCGTTCCTCTTCTACGCGGTGCGGGCCGGGCTCGACATGGGCATCGTCAACGCCGGCCAGCTCGCGGTCTACCAGGACATCCCCGCCGACCTGCTGGAGCTCGTCGAGGACGTGCTGTTCGACCGGCGGCCGGACGCGACCGACCGCCTCGTCGAGTTCGCCGCCACCGTCAAGGGCGAGGGCACGCGGCGCACGGTCGACCTGTCGTGGCGCGAGGCGTCCGTCGAGGAGCGGCTCTCGCACGCGCTGGTGCACGGCATCGTCGACTTCATCGAGGACGACACCGAGGAGGCCCGGCAGCAGTTGCCCCGGCCGCTCGACGTCATCGAGGGCCCGCTGATGGACGGCATGAAGGTCGTCGGCGACCTGTTCGGCTCCGGCCGGATGTTCCTTCCCCAGGTGGTCAAGAGCGCCCGGGTCATGAAGCGCTCGGTGGCCTATCTCGAGCCCTACATGGAGAAGGAGAAGGAGCAGGCCCGGCTGGAGGGCCGCACCGAGGACGTCCGTGGCCAGGGCAAGGTCGTGCTGGCCACGGTCAAGGGCGACGTGCACGACATCGGCAAGAACATCGTCGGCGTGGTGCTGGGCTGCAACAACTACGAGGTGATCGACCTCGGCGTGATGGTGCCCGCCGCCAAGATCCTGGAGACCGCGATCGCCGAGCAGGCCGACGTCATCGGGCTGTCCGGCCTGATCACCCCGTCGCTCGACGAGATGGTCGCGGTAGGCGCCGAGATGCAGCGCCGCGGCTTCACGGTGCCGCTGCTGATCGGCGGGGCGACCACGTCCCGGCAGCACACGGCGGTGCGGATCGCCCCGGCCTACGAGGGCTCGACGGTGCACGTGCTCGACGCCTCCCGGGTCGTCGGCGTGGTGTCCGACCTGCTCGACGCCGACCGGGCCGTGAAGCTCGACGAGGCCAACCGGGTCGATCAGGAGCGGCTGCGCGAGCAGCACGCCAACCGGCACGCCCAGCCGATGCTCACCCTCGAAGCCGCGCGGGCCAACGGCGAGGCGGTCTCCTTCGACGCTCCGCCGGTGCCGGAGTTCACCGGGGTCCGCGAGGTGCGGCCCTCGATCGCCGAGCTGCGCGAGTTGGTCGACTGGCAGTTCCTGTTCCTGGCCTGGGAGCTGAAGGGCAAGTTCCCGGCCATCCTGGAGCAGCCGGTCGCCCGCGAGCTCTACGACGACGCCAACGCGCTGCTCGACACGATCATCGCGGACGGCTCGTTCGAGGCCCGCGGCCTGTACGGCTTCTGGGGCGCGCACAGCGAGGGCGACGACATCGTGCTCGAGGGCGGAGTGCGCTTCCCGATGCTGCGCCAGCAGACGAAGAAGCCGGCCGGGCGGGCCAACCGCTGCCTGGCCGACTACGTCGCGCCGAGCGGCGACCACCTGGGCGGCTTCGCGCTCGGCATCCACGGCGCCGGCGCGCTGGCCGCGCGCTACGAGGCCGAGCACGACGACTACAAGGCGATCATGGTGAAGGCGCTGGCCGACCGGCTGGCCGAGGCGTTCGCCGAGTACCTGCACCTGCGGGCCCGCCGCGACTGGTTCGAGCCGGACGCGTCGCCGGCGTTGGAGGACCTGCACGCGGAGCGGTTCCGCGGCATCCGGCCTGCCCTCGGCTACCCGGCCAGCCCTGACCACAGCGAGAAGAAGGACCTGTTCGAGCTGCTCGGCACCGACACGATCGGGGTGGGACTGACCGAGTCGTACGCGATGACCCCGGCCGCCGCGGTCAGCGGCCTGATCTTCCAGCACCCCGAGTCGCGCTATTTCACGGTCGGCCGCCTGGCCAAGGACCAGATCACCGACTACGCCGCCCGGCGCGGGATGACGGTGGAGGAGGTCGAACGCTGGCTGCGCCCCAACCTGGCCTACGACGCCTGAGCGGTGGCGTGGTCCGGTGCCGGGCGGATGAGCTCGAGCAGGTTGCCCTCCGGGTCCTTGACGTACGCGAAGCGCATGCCCGGTCGCGCCGCGGCAGCGGGCGCGGAGACCGCCCGCCCACCGGCACGCAGTAGGCGGTCATAGGCCGCGTCGAGGTCGTCGACGTAGACGGCCCAGTGGAAGTAGCCCTGCGTGGCGGCGCCGTCGAACGGGTCGGTGAACTCCTGCGGCTCCGATCCGCCGCGCTCGATCAGCTCGATCTTGAGCCCGTCCGCGGCGCGCAGGATGACCGAGCGGACCTGGGCCGCCGGCATGTCGACGGTCTCCTCGACCGCCGTGAGACCGAGGGCGTCAGCGTAGAAACGGCGCTGGGCGTCGAGATCGGCGACCGAGAGCCCGACGTGGTCGAAGACGAAGTTCGGCATGGTTCCTCCTAAGGTGGTTAAAGCCATTAACCAGGTTAGCGCCATTAACCATGAGCGGCTACCCTGATGCTCATGCCGACCTCCCGCCCCACCGGCCTGCACCACGGCGACCTGCGCAACGCCCTGCTCGGGGCCGCCCTCGAGCTGGTTGCCGAGCGCGGCGCCCAGGGCTTCACCCTGGCCGAAACCAGTCGCCGGGCCGGTGTCAGCGTCGCCGCGCCCTACAAGCACTTCGCCGACAAGGACGCGCTGCTGGCGGAGCTGGCCCGCACCGGGTACGAACGGCAGCACGACCTGTTCCAGGCCGCGATGTCCGCGGAGTCCGACCCGGCCGACCAGCTAGCCGCGTTCGCCGCCGCCTACGTCGCGTTCGCGGCCGAGAACAAGGCCCTCTTCGAGATCACCTTCGCCGCGGGACTCGAGAAACAGCGCTACCCGGCGCTGGCGGAGGCCGGTGACCGCGTCCTGCGCCTCCTGCGCGGCCCCGCGGCCCAGCTCACGCCTGAAATCGCCGCACAGGACGACCTCATCCACACCATCGGCGCCGCCGCCCACGGCTTCGCGGCGTTCCTCGCCGAGGGCATCTTCGGCGAACCTACTGCGGCCTTGGCGGCCACCCAACGCCGCGCCCGCGACGCGGCCCGGAAACTGGCCCTTGCGCACTAACTCTATCTAGGTAGATATTAGTGCGATGGTACGTGTACGACGTCCGTCGCCGCAGACCGTGGCCGTGCTCGCCGCCCTCGCCGAGGCCGGCGACGGCTGGAGCCACGGCTACGACCTGTGCCGTGCCCTCGGGCTCAAGGCCGGCACGGTCTACCCGATCCTCATCCGCCTGACCGAGCGCGGGCACGTCGAGACCTCGTGGGAGACCGACCCGCCGCGCGGGCGTCCGGCCCGGCACCTCTACCGGCTCAGCACCGCGGGCGCCGAGTTCGCCCGCGCCGTCTCCGCGCCCGCGCGGGCCAACGACGGCGCAACCGCACCCCGGCTCGCGCCCGGGACCATCTGAGACACCGTCCGGAGGCAGCCGATGCTCGCCGTGGTTCTCCTCGTGGTGCTGGGGTTGGCGCCACTGCTCGCGCTCGTGCTCCACCTGATCCGACTTCCACAGGCCGGAGCCGGCGCGCTCGGCGCCCGGGCCGCGCTGCGGTCCGGGACCGCGCAACCGGTCTGGCCGGGGCTGGTCGCGCTCGCCGTCGTCGCCGCGGCGCTCACCTTCGGCCTGGAACGCGGCTACCTCGCCGCCGTCCCCAACAGCTCGCGCTGGGGCTTCGACGTGGCGCTGCTGGCCTTCGTACTCGGCCCGGCCGCCGCGCTCGCCTGTGCCGGGCTCAGCGCCGCGGCCGCGGCCGCCGTGTCCCGGGCTCGCGGGTTCGGTGCCGGGACCGTCGCCGGGCTGCTGGCGCTCGTCACCATCGCCGCCGGCAGCGCGGCCGCCCACCTGCCCCTGTTGGCCAGCTACCGGGCCGACCCGAGCGGCTTTCCGGTCGTCCCGAACCTCGGCGCGGGCGACCTGCTGGCACCGTTCACCATCTTCCTGGCCGCGCTGATCTGGGCCGCCCCGTGGCCGGTCATCGGCGCTTCCCTCGGCGCCAACGCGGACGCCAGGCACCCGGTGCGCGACAGTTGGCAACTCCTGCTCGACCTGACCACCGCCGGCCTGCCCGAGAGCCGATCCGCCTGGGGTGCGGCGCTGCGCGCCGAGTTGGCGGTCATCGACCCGCCGAAGGAGCGGCGCGGTTTCGCCCTCGGCGGAGCGTGGGCCGCACTCCGATCGGGAGCGTCGCGTCGCGCCTGGCTGGGTGCCGCCGGCGTGCTGCTCGTCGTCGCGGCCGTGTCGTTGGCGGCCTCGCGCTGGTCACTCGCACACGGCCGGGGAGGCGTCCTCGTTTTCTGGACGACGGTCCCGAACGCCCTGCTGCTGGCCGTCGCGCTCGCCACGGCCTGGCGCACCCGCTCCTTCGGCACCGGCCTGCGCGCCGGCGCGCTGGCGGGCTTCGCTGCCCTCGTAGCGGTGCTCCTGGTCGGCATCCCCGAGGCGGTGGTCTGGGCGAACGAGCGGGCCGGCTACCTGACCACCGGCGACGCCGTGCCACCCGACTGGCAGTCGGCGGTCCGTGACCTACTTCGCCCGGAGTTCCTGGTCAGCATGCTTGTCGCCTGGACGGCGGCGGTCGCCAACGGTGCGGCGATCGGCGCGGCCCTAGGCCGCCTGCACCGCCGCCGCGTGGCCGCTTAGCCGAGCTTTCGTGCGACGTCGGCCGTCTGGGGGTGACCGACGCGGGCGAGCCGTTCGCGGGCGTACTCCCAGCACTCCCGGGCCGCGTCGGCATCGCCCAGGGCCCGGTGCACGTCGCCGAGGTGGTTGGCGTACTGAGCCTCGAGGACCGGGTCGCCGAGCTCGCGGGCCAGCGCCCGGCCGAGCTCGAACTGCTCGGCCGCCGCCGCGTGCGCGCCCAGCGCGAGCCGGGAGTGGCCGAGGCCCTGGCGGGTGATCGCCTCGTTGGCGCGGTCGCCGGCCGCCCGCTGCACGGCAATGGCCCGCTCGTAGAACGTCACAGCGGCGAGGTGGTCACCGAGCTGCGCGCGGTACCAACCGACCGCCATGGCCGCCCGGCCCTCCCAGCTCGGCTCGTTCAGGTCCGACCACAGCAGCAGCGACCGTTCGATGTGCTCCAGCGCCCGGCCCTGGTCGGCCTGGAGCCAGCACACGTACGACAGCACGAACTCGGTCTCCGCCTCACCCGCCCGGTCGCCGGCCGCGCGGCAGAGCTCCATCGACTCGCGCATGTGCCCGTACGCCTCGGCGAAGCGCTCCAGCCGCCCGGCGACCGCGCCGAGGAAGCGGTGGGCGTGCGCCGCTGCGGCCCGGTCGACCAGCGCGGTCGCGGCCCGCAGCGCCACGAACCAGGCGGCGCCCTCGTCGTCGAAGCGGCGCCGCTCGAAGAGGTACGTGTCCAGCGCCCAGCCGAGCTGCCACGCGTGCCGGTCGAGCCCGTCGTCGCGGGCCTGGCGCAGCGCCGACAGCAGCACCGACCGCTCCGCGTCGAGCCAGGCCAGTGCCTTCTCGTACGGGAGATCGCCGTTGCCCGCCGCGACCGGCAGCGGGATCGGTGCGCGGGACGGGTTCAACACGCGGTCGGCCTCGTGCGCGGTGCTCGTGTAGAAGTCGAGCAGCCGGGTCAGCGCGGCCCGCCGCTCCTTGGCATCGTCTCCCTCGCGGGCGAGCTCACCGGCGTGGTCCCGCAGCAGGTCGTGCATCAGGTAGCGGCCCGGCCGGTGCTCGACCAGCAGCCCGGCGTCGACCAGCTCGCCCAGGATCGCGCGGGCATCGTGCGTCCCGGCCAACGCGGCCACCGCGTCGACGGCGATGTCCGGGCCGGCGGTGAGGCCCAGCAGCCGGAACAGCCGGGCGGCGGCGGGACTGAGCCCCTGATACGACCACGCGAACACCGCCCGCAGCTCGGCGAACGCCCCCGAACCGGGCTGGCGCAACTCGGCGGCGGCGACGGCCAGCGGGAACCCCGTCTGCCGCACCCGCGCCGCCACCAACGCGAGCGCGAGCGGAAGCCGCCCGCACGCTTTCACCGCGTCGTCCACCGCGCTGGCCTCACGGTCACCCAGCCGCGCCCGCAGCAGCTCGGCGGCCTCCGCCTCGCCCGGCAGGTCGAGGGCGACCGGGGTCGCACCCGCCGCGGCGACGAGGGCGGTCAACGGATTGCGGCTGGTGACCAGCGTGCGTACGGCAGAACTGCCGGCCAGCAGCGGGCGCACCTGGTCGGCGTCGCGGGCGTTGTCGAGGACGACGAGCATCCGGCGACCGGTGGCGAGACTGCGGAACCGGGCGAAGCGCGCGTCACGATCGACCGGCACCTCGTGCGGTGGCACACCGAGCGCGTCGAGCAGACTCCGGACCGCGTCGGCCGGGTCGACCACGTCGCGGGCGTACCCCCGAAGGTCCACATAGAGCTGACCGTCCGGGAAGCTCGCGGCCTCGCGGTGAGCCCAGTGCACGGCGAGCGCGGTCTTGCCGACCCCGGGCGGCCCCGCCACGACGACGACCGGAGCGGTCGCGGCGTCAAGCTTGGCGAGCGCCGCTGTCCGGCCCGCGAACTCACCGGTCCTGGCGGGAAGCTGGTTCGGCCCGGCCGTGCGCGGTTCGGGCCGGTGCCGGAGTCCTTCGTGGACGCCGACAAGCACGTCGTGGCGCCGCCGCCAGTCGGCGAGCTCGGCGTCGGTGGCGCCACAGGCGAGCACGAGCGGGCGCACGAGCGCCCCGAAGTCGGGCGGACGCCGGATCTCTCCACCGAGGATCGCGTAGAGCTGTGCCCGGCTGATCCGCACCTCACGGGCGACGCTCGGCAGGTCGCGGCCCGATGCTTTCCACAGGCGCCGCAGGTCGGCACAGAACTCCCCCACCGGATCCACGCGCACCGATCCGTCCCCCACGCGGCACACCCTATCCGGTCCGGTGTTCCGCGCCGAGGCCGCGCGGGCCGTCAGTCGCGCAGCGCGGTCGCGACCGCCACGGCGAAGCCTTCGACGTTGTCGAGCATGATGTTGTGTCCACAGTCGGGAATGGCCGTCACCGCCACGCCGGCCGCCGCCAGCAGGTCGGCGTCGTAGCGCCGGCCGTCGGCCGCCGGGTGCAGGAACGTGAGCGGGATCGTCAGCTCGGCCAGCCGCTCCCGGGTCGTGGGCACCGTGCCGCGCAGGAGGTTGACGGCGGTGCGATAGAGCGCGGCCGGGCCGGCCTGGCGCATCGTGGCCGCCCATTCGGGTCCGACGAACTCCAGCGTCTCGGCCCAGCCGTGGTCGAGGAACTCCTCCTCGGTGCGGTAGACGCCGATGCCCGAGCTGCCCGGGCGCTTGACCGTCGGCAGGGGATGCACGGGGTCCAGCGGAGCATCGACGAGCACGAGGCGTCGGACGAGCCGGGGGTGGCGGGCGGCCAGGGTGATCGCCACCGTGCCGCCCGCGCTGTGCGCGACGACGTCGGCCGCACCGACCGCGGCCTGGTCCAGGGCGTGGGCCAGGACGTCCGCGTGCTGCTCCAAGGTGTACGTGGCATCCGCCGGCCGGTCGCTGATCCCGAAGCCCAGCATGTCGATCAGAAGTGAGCGGTGGCCGCTCAGGGCCGGGTGTGCGACGGCCTCGGCGTAGTACGGCGCCGAGCTCGCGCCGAGGCCGTGGAGGTAGACGCGGGTGGGTTCGGCGCCGGGGAGCTCCGCCCAGCGGAGGCGGGAACCGTCGGGAAGTACCGGAGCGCTGTGCATGATCGGAGCATACCTAGACTTCGAGGTATCTCGGCAAGGAGGTATGGTCCAGGTCATGCTGGACCTCGCGATCCTCGGGTTCCTCTACGACGAGCGGTTGCACGGCTACGACCTGCGCAAGCGCATCGCGGCCCTGACCGGGCACGTGCGCCCGATCGCCGACGGCACGCTCTACCCGCTGCTCAAGCGCATGGAGGCCGGCGGGCTGCTCACCCGCGAGCTCGAGCCCGGCCAGATCGCCGCGCCCCGACACATGCTGTCGTTGACCGCCGCGGGCCGCACCGCGCTGCTCGACCGGCTGCGCGACCCCGACGAGCTGTACATCACCGACGAGAACCGGTGGTTCGTCCTGCTCGCCTTCCTGCGGCACCTGGCCGACCCGCCCGCACAGGCCGCGGTGCTGCGGCGCCGGCTGCACTTCCTCACCCAGCCGGCCAGCTTCTTCTGGGACGGCGACCGGCCGTTGCGCGCGGCCGATTTCGACGACCACTTCCGGCAGGGCCTGTTCGCGATCGCCACCGCGACGACGCGTACCGAGCTGAAATGGCTCCGCGAGACGCTGGTGACTCTGTCAGGCGCCGGGACGGACCAGGCCTGACTCGTACGCGAGGACGACCGCCTGGACGCGGTCGCGGACGCCGAGCTTGGTCAGGACGTGGCCCACGTGGGTCTTGATCGTGGTCTCGCTGACCGTCAACTTGCGGGCGATCTCGGCGTTGGACAGTCCGCGGGCGACCTGGACCAGCACCTCGCGCTCCCGTTCGGTGAGCGTCGCCAGGGCCGGCGTGGTGGTCTCGTGCGGGTCGGGCAGGGCGGCGGCGAAGCGGTCCAGCAGGCGCTTGAGGATCCGGGGAGCGACGACCGCTTCGCCGGCGGCGACGGTGCGGATCGCGGTCACCAGGTCGTCGGCGGGGATGTCCTTGGCCAGGAAGCCGCTGGCGCCGGCGCGCAGCGCGCCCACCACGTACTCGTCCAGGTCGAAGGTGGTCAGCACCAGGACCCGGACCGGCAGCCGGGCCTCGACGATCGCGCGGGTGGCGGCCACGCCGTCCATCCTCGGCATCCGGACGTCCATCAGCACCACGTCGGGCAGCAGGCGGCGGGCCAGGCTGACCGCCTCGGCACCGTCGCCGGCCTCGCCGACCACGTCGAGGTCGGGTTGGGCGCCGAGGACCAGGCGGAACCCGGTGCGCAGCAGCGGCTGGTCGTCGGCGAGCAGCACCCGGACCGGCCGTGCGTCGTCAGCCACCCTTGCCCCCTTAAGCATTCACCCGTCATCTTCCCGTACCGCCGCTTCGTCCCGCTCCCCCGGCTCCACCCGAACGCGGCTGGGTGTTTACTCGGTAAATGTCCGCTTATCTCGGGTAGCTGAGGAAAGATCGGGAGACGTGACCACGACTGCCGTGACCGGACCGGCCGCGCGGGCCGTCCAGGTGTGGAAGGTGTACGGGGCCGGCGAGACCGAGGTCGTCGCGCTCCGCGACGTGAGTGTCGACCTGGAACGCGGGAAGTTCACCGCCATCATGGGTCCGTCCGGATCCGGCAAGTCGACGCTGATGCACTGCCTGGCCGGGCTCGACTCGGTGAGCCGGGGTGAGGTCTACGTCGGCGGCACCAAGGTGACCGGCCTGGGCGACGCGGGCCTGACCCGACTGCGGAGAGACAAGATCGGGTTCATCTTCCAGCAGTTCAACCTGCTGCCGACGCTGACGGCCGAGGAGAACATCCTGCTGCCCCTGTCGATCGCGGGGCGCAAGCCGGACCCGGAGTGGTACCGCACCGTGATCGACACCGTCCGCCTCGGCGACCGGCTCGGCCACCGCCCGTCGCAGCTCTCCGGCGGCCAGCAGCAGCGGGTCGCCTGCGCCCGGGCGCTGGTCGCCCGACCCGACGTCATCTTCGCCGACGAGCCGACCGGCAACCTCGACTCGCGCTCCGGCGCCGACGTCCTGGGCTTCCTGAGCGAGTCGGTACGCACGCACGGCCAGACCATCGTCATGGTCACCCACGATCCAGTCGCCGCGTCGTACGCCGACCGCGTCCTGTTCCTCGCCGACGGCGCCGTGGTCGCCGAGATCCTCGAACCCACCGCCGACGCGGTCCTCGACCGCATGCGCACGATCGACGAGGGACCGCGCGGCCCGGGACCGGCCGTCGGCCTTCCGCACGAGAGCCGGGGCACCACCGACCCGACCGGGCGTACGCCGCATCCTGGACCACCCCCGGTCGGTGGTGGCCCGGGTGGTCCGCCCCGGATGGAGGGCGGCACCGAGCCGGGCGGTGGCACCCGCGACCCGTCGGCGCGGGTTTCGGACCGGCCAGGGTCGGCGCAGGGCTTTCGGCTGTTCGCGGCGGACAACGGCCCGACCGCGACACTGACCTCCACGGCTCCGTCGACCCTGACCGCCGCTCCACAACCCACGGCGCCCACCCAGGCGACTCCGCCGACCGTCGGCCCCGTGCCGCAGGGTCCGCCCGCCGAGCCGGTCCCGCGAACCCGGCGTGACCCGGACGGGCCGACTACGCCCCGCCGGCGGCGCCCGGCCGAGTCCGAACAGGACCCGGCGGAGCGGCCGCGACGCGGCACCCGCGCCGTGGGCAGGGCAAAACCGGAACCGGGTAGCGCCGCGCCGGCACCCGGCACCGCGCCATCAGGCCCGAACGCGCGCCCTGCGGGCGCTCCAGAACCGAGTCGAACCCGTCCGACAGATGCGGCACCGCCGGGCCAGACGAGCGCCGAACCACCGGGCCAAGCGGGCCACGCACCACCCAGCCAGACGGGCCAGGCAACACCGGGCCAGACCGGCCAAGCACCGCCGGGCCAGACCGGCCAAGCAGCGCCAGGCCAGACCGACCAAGCAGCGCCGGGCCAGACCGGCCAGGCAGCGCCGCCCGGGCAGATCGCCCAGGTTGGGCAGGCGACGCCCGGCCAGGCGGTGCAGGGCACAACCGCACAAGCGTCCGTGGCCGGCGGGGACGCGGAGGCGGCGGGTGTGCGGGCCGGTATCGAGGTCGGCGAGCGGCGAACCACGACGCGCCGCAAGGCCGTGCAGCGGCCCGCCGCCACTCACCCGCCGAAGGGTCGGCCGACCAAAGGTCCCAGCCAGCCGGAGCAGAGCGCGGCGGAGACGACCGACGCGCCGCCCGAGCCAGGAAACGTCAAGCCGCGCAAGGCGGCCAAGCGGACCGCACCGCGCAAGACCAAACCCACGGCCGACGCCGGGGACGACACAGAGTCCATCGTGGACGAACACAGCTAGGGAGACGTGCGGGGCATGTTCCGGTCCATGTTGCGCGGGCTGCTCACGCACAAGTTGCGGCTCGCCCTGTCAGCGCTCGCTGTCATTCTCGGCACGATGTTCATGTCGGGCGCGTTCGTCGCCGGTGACACGTTCGCGCAAGGCTTCACCGCGCTCTTCTCCACCGTCAACCGCGACATCGACGTCGAGGTCACCGCCCAGGACACCACCCCCGGCGGCCAGAACGCGCAGCTCGGCACCCCGACCGCGCTGCTCGACCAGCAGGATGTCGACACCGTCCAGAAGGTCGACGGGGTGGCGAAGGTGACGCCCGGCGTCTACTCCGCGGGCGCCCGGCTGATCGGCACGGACGGCAAGGTGGTCGGTGGCAACGGGCCGCCGCAGCAGGGCATCGCCTGGCAGAACGATGACCCGCTGATCCAGCTCCGGCAGGGTCGCCCGCCGCAGGCCGCCAACGAGATCGCCATCAACCAGGGGCTGTCGACGGACAGCGGGTTCGGGCTCGGGCAAACCGCTGACGTGATCACGCTCGAGCCGCCGACGCCGTACACCATCGTCGGGATCTTCGGTTTTCCCGGCGACCGGCCCTCGCTGGCCGGCGAGACAACCGTCGCGTTCACGCTGCCGCAGGCACAGCGAGTGCTGCTCAACGCGCCCGGCAAGTTCACGAGCCTCGACGTCACCGCCGCCGCCGGGGTCAGCAACGACACGCTGCGGGACCGGATCGCGGCCGCGCTGCCCGACGACGTGGTGCGGACCGGGGCGCAGGTCGCGCAGGAGCAGCAGAGCGCGACGTCCAGCTTCGTCAACATCCTGAAGACCGGCCTCGTCGTGTTCGCGCTGATCGGCATGTTCACCGGCGCCTTCCTGATCTTCAACACGTTCTCGATGCTGGTGGCGCAGCGGACCCGGGAGCTGGCTCTCTACCGCTCCTTCGGCGCCAGCCGTGGCCAGGTCAACCGGTCGGTCCTGCTGGAGTCGGTGCTGCTCGGGCTGGCCGCCAGCATCGTCGGGCTGGGGTTGGGCATCCTGGTCGGCTACATCCTCAACAAGGCGCTCCAGTCGTTCATCGACGCGAGCCTGCCGGTCAGCGGCGTGGTCGTGCGGGCGTACGCCGTGCTCACGACCCTCGCCGTCGGCACCGCCTTCACGGTCGTGGCGGCGCTGATCCCGGCGCTGCGGGCCAGCCGGGTGCCGCCGATCGCCGCCATGCGCGACGCGGTCACCCCGGACAAGCCGCTCACCCGGCTCACCATCGCCGGTGCGGTGATCCTGGCCGGCGGCGGGCTGCTGCTCGGGCTCGGCGTCGCGCACGTCGGTGACCTGCCCACGTGGCTGACCCTCGGGATCGGCGCCGCGCTGTGCTTCCTCGGCGTCGCGCTGCTCGCGCCGATCATCAGCCGCCCACTGACCACCGCGGCCGGCAAGGCGTTCGCCTGGTCGGTGCCGGGGCGCCTGGGCGCGCGCAACACCGGCCGGAACCCGCGCCGGACCGCCGTCACCGCCGCCGCGTTGATGATCGGGGTGGCGCTGGCCACCGGCGCGGGAGTATTCGCGCAGTCCGCCAAGGCCGGCATCAGCAACGCGTTCGAGCGGGACGTCAACGCCCAGCTCGCCGTGACCACCAGCTTCAGCCAGGGGCCGGGCGCGAACGCCGGTTTCCCGCCCGAGCTCGAGCAGACGATGGCGGCGCTGCCGGGCGTGTCGGCGGCGGTCGCGCTGCGTACCGACACCGTGAACCTCAACGGCAGCGACCGGTTCGTGCTGGCCGGTGACGCGCAGGCCGCCTCGACGATCTTCAACCTGAAGCAGGTGGCCGGCAACGTCCGCGAGCTCAACCCCGGCGAGATGCTGGTCGACCAGGACACCGCGGACGCCCTGCACCTCGGCGTCGGCAACCAGGTGACCATGCGGACGGCCCGCGCCACGCCGGTCACCCTCGACGTGGTCGGCATTTTCAAGCCCAACCAGGCGATCTCCAGCTCGCTGATCAGCAGCGCCGACGCGGGCGGGTTCCGATCGCCGTTCGCGCAGCAGGGCTTCGTGCAGGTGGCGAACGACAGCCAGGTCCCCCAGGTGCGCGCGGAGCTCGATCGCCTGTTCGCCAACAACCCCGAGGTCACCGTCAACGACCAGTCGCAGCTCATCGACCAGGCCAACAACTTCGTCGACATCCTGCTCGGCATCGTCAACACGCTGCTGGCGCTCACGATCATCGTGGCGGTCCTCGGCGTGGTGAACACGCTGCTGCTGTCGGTCTTCGAGCGCACCCGGGAGCTTGGCCTGATCCGCGCCGTCGGAATGAGCCGCGCCCAGGTCGGCCGGATGATCACCGTCGAGTCGGTGCTGATCTCGGTCTTCGGCGCGCTGCTCGGCATCGTGATCGGGGTCGGCCTCGGCGTGGCGATCGTGGCCGCGCTCGGCGACGAGTTCCTGTCACTGACCGTGCCCTGGGGCTACCTGCTGATCACGCTGGCCCTCGCCATCGTCGCCGGAGCGATCGCGGCGGTCCTGCCCGCGATCCGCGCGGCACGGCTCAACGTCCTCCAGGCCATCGCGTACGAGTAAGGACTCGGGGACAAACCCTGAGGTGGGGTACGGGTTACCCGTATCAGAAAATCCGCAGGTCCTCCGTCGTGCGGCTGACGAAACCGGTTGACCCCGTCCCCCAGCATGGAAGCTGCCGGCCGGACCGTCCTGGTCCGGCCGGACCATGACCTGTTTACGAGGGGGAACCAGGTGACGGCCAGCGATCCGGTGGCGGCCCGTGCGGACGACGTGTGGAAGGTGTACGGCAGCGGCGAAGCGGAGGTGATCGCGCTGCGGGGGGTCAGCGTGACCTTCCAGCGGGGTGTCTTCACCGCGATCATGGGGCCGTCCGGCTCCGGCAAGTCGACGCTCATGCACTGCCTGGCCGGGCTCGACTCGGTGACGCGCGGTGAGGTGCACATCGGCGAGACGCGGGTCACGGGGCTCGGCGACGCCGGTCTGACCAAGCTGCGGCGCGACAAGGTCGGCTTCATCTTCCAGCAGTTCAACCTGCTGCCGACGTTGTCCGCCAAGGAGAACATCCTGCTCCCGCTGTCGATCGCGGGCCGCAAGCCGGACGACGCCTGGTTCGACACCGTGATCAAGACGGTGGCGCTCCAGGACCGGCTCGGCCACCGGCCGGCCCAGCTCTCCGGCGGCCAGCAGCAGCGGGTGGCGTGCGCGCGGGCGCTGGTCGCCCGTCCCGAGGTGATCTTCGCCGACGAGCCGACCGGCAACCTCGACTCCAAGTCCGGCGCCGACGTGCTGGGCTTCCTGCGGGACTCCGTGAAGACGTACGGGCAGACCATCGTCATGGTCACCCACGACCCGGTGGCCGCCTCGTACGCGGACCGGGTCATCTTCCTCGCCGACGGCGCCGTGGTCGACGAGCTGCACAGCCCGACTCCCGACATGGTGCTCGACCGCATGAAGAAGCTCGACGCGCCGGCCGAGGTGACGCGCTGATGTTGCGCGCCACCCTCAAGAGCCTGCTCGCCCGCAAGGTCCGCCTGGTCCTGTCGGGCCTGGCTGTCGTCCTGGGCGTCATGTTCGTCGCGGGCTCGTTCGTGCTCACCGACACGCTGTCCCGCTCCTTCGACTCGATCTTCTCGGACGTCTACTCGCAGACCGACGTGACCGTGGCCGGCAAGGCCAAGGTCGAGATCGACGAGCTGGACGGCGAGCCGGTGCCGTCCAACATCCCGCAGTCCGCGATCACCACGGTGTCCGCGCTGCCCGGCGTGGCGCAGGCGCGCGGCGTGATCGCCGCGGACGGCGCCACCATGATCGGCAGCAACGGCAAGGCCGTCGGGTCGTTCGGGCCGCCGCAGCTCGGCGAGAACTGGATGGGCGAGAACGAGCTCACCCAGCTCCGTGAGGGTCGCGGACCCACCGCCGACGACGAGATCGCGGTCAACGTCGGCCTCGCCACCGCCGGCAAGGTCAAGGTCGGCGACCAGGTCGGTGTGCTGACCCTCGACGCCAAGCAGCGGATGTTCACGATCGTGGGCACGTTCGGCTACAGCGGCGACCGCGACAGCCTCGGCGGCGTCAACGAGGTCGCGTTCACCGAACCCGTGGCACAGCGGCTGATGCTCGGCGAGCCGGGCGTGTTCAGCAGCATCGACGTGCGGGCCACCGACGGCACGAGCCCCGAGGCGCTCAAGCAGCAGGTGGCGTCGGCGCTCGGCGCCGACTACACGGTGCGCACGGGCACGGAAGCCGCGGCCGACGACGCGCAGGGCCTCAAGAGCGCCCTGGGCTTCTTCAACAACATCCTGCTCGGCTTCGCCGGTGTCGCGCTGTTCGTCGGCATCTTCCTGATCATCAACACCTTCTCGATCGTGGTGGCCCAGCGGACCAAGGAGCTGGCCCTGCTGCGGGCCATCGGCGCCGGCCGCCGGCAGGTGATCGGCTCGGTGCTGACCGAGGCCGTGATCGTCGGCACGATCGCCTCGGTGATCGGCCTCGGCGCCGGCATCGGCGTCGGCGCGCTGCTCGCGTTCCTCGCCAGCAAGTTCTCCGGCGGCCTGGCGCTGGCCGGGCTCGGCGTGCCCCCGATCGCGATCATCGCCTCCTTCGTGGTCGGCCTGGTCGTGACCGTCATCGCCGCGGTGATGCCGGCCCTGCGGGCCTCGCGGATCCCGCCGATCGCCGCCATGGCGGACGTGGCGACCCCGGACCGCCCGCTCACGAAGATCACCTGGATCGGCGGCGTGCTCACCGCGATCGCGCTGGCGCTGCTCGGTGTCGGCCTGTACGCGGACGGCGGCATCATGCTGGTCGCCGGCGGCGTGCTGCTCACCTTCATCGGCGTCGCCCTGCTGACCCCGGTGTTGAGCCGGCCGGTCGTCGGCCTGCTCGGTCGGATCTTCTCCTGGTCCGTGCCGGGCAAGCTGGGCCGGCTCAACTCCGGCCGCAACCCGCGCCGCACCGCGATCACCGCCGCCGCCCTGATGGTCGGCATCGCGCTGGTCACCGGCGTCGGCGTGATCGTCTCGTCGGCCAAGACCAGCATCGCCGGCGCGGTCGAGTCGGTCGACGCCCAACTCATCATCCAGGGCACCCAGACGGGCCCGCGCGCGCCGACCTTCGCTCCGGCGGTGGTCGACCAGGCCAAGGCCGTACCCGGCGTCCGTGACGTGGTGGGTGTGGCCAGCGACCTGGCCACGGTCGACGGCGAGCAGCAATTCGTCACCTCCGTGACCGACGCGGCGCCGATCCCCGGCATCTACGGCAGCACGGCGGTGGCCGGCTCGATCTCTTCCCAGGGCCCGGACCAGGTGATCGTCAACGCGGACGCGGCCAAGGAGCACAACTGGTCGGTCGGCTCGGTGCTGACCGTGCAGCTCACCCGGGGCGCCGAGCACCGCTACACGGTCAGCGGCATCGCGCCGACGGACAAGTCGATCGGCGAGATCATGCTGCCGGCGGCGGCGATGGCGGAGTTCACGCAGCCCGCGCTGTCGCTCGGCTTCGTCCGGCTCGACGAGGGCACGGCGGTCGCGTCGGTGCAGCCCAAGATCGAGGCGCTGGTCGCCGACAACCCGCTGGTCTCGGTGATCGACCAGGACACCTTCACCCAGCAGCAGAGCGGCATGCTCGACCAGGTGCTCGTCATGATCCAGATCCTGCTGGCCCTGGCGATCCTGATCGCGGTGCTGGGCATCATCAACACGCTCGCCCTGTCGGTGATGGAACGGACCCGCGAGCTGGGCCTGCTCCGCGCGATCGGGCTGGGCCGCGCGGCGACCATGCGGATGATCACGGTCGAGGCGGTGGTCATCTCGGTGTTCGGCGCGCTGCTGGGCGTCGTGGTCGGCACGGGCCTGGGCGCGGCGGTCGTCCGGGCGCTCCGCGACGAGGGCTTCACGGACCTGACGCTGCCGTGGTCGACGATCGTCCTCTACCTGGGCGTGGCGGCCCTGGTAGGCGTCGTGGCGGCGATCCTGCCATCGATCCGGGCGGCACGACTCAACGTGCTCGGCGCCATCGCGCACGAGTAGTCGGGGGACGCGGTGCCCGCCGCCGTCAGGCGGTGGGCACCTGCCGCGCTGGTGCCCGCCGCCGTCGGGCGGTGGGCACCTGCCGCGATCAGGGGGTGGGGACCGCGCGGTCGGCCAGGTCCGCGAGCAGCGGCAGGTCGACCGCGGTCAGGCTGTCCACGATGTGCAGGCCGCGGCGCGGGGCGACCGCCGCGTCGTGTGGAACGGCGATCACCGCCGCTCCCGCCGCGAGGGCGCTCGTGACGCCCACCGGAGAGTCTTCGATAGCGACGGATCGCTCGACCGGCACGCCGAGCAGGCGTGCGGCCATCAGGTACGGCTCGGGGTCCGGCTTGCCCACGCTCACCTCGTCGCCGCAGACCACGGCGTCGAACCAGTGCCCGCCGATCACCCCGAGCGCGATGTCGACGAGATGCCGGCCGGTGTTGGTCACCAGCGCGGTCGGTATCCCCGCGTCATGGACCGCGTCCAGCAGCTCGCGGGCGCCGGGCTGCCAGCGCAGCTCGGTCTGGTAGAGCTCGGCCATCCGGGTGATCAGCCACTCCGCGGAGGTCTCGGCATCGCGCCACGGCTGGGCGATGTCGTTGTGCAGGATCGCCATCGAGGTGGCCATGCTGCCGCCGACCATCGCGACCCGGGCCGCGTCGGAGAGCTCGCCGCCGTACGACCAGGCCAGTTCGCGGAGTCCGATGTCCCAGACCCGCTCGCTGTCCAGCAGCGTGCCGTCCATGTCGAACAGCACCGCCGCGGGCCGGTGCTCGCTCTCAACCAGATCCGTCATCAGGACGAGTATCGCCCGGATGTTTTCGCGCCCTGGCACCTACGCGCATCGCGGTGGCACGCATCACGCCGGGCCTTGTCCGGTTCGCCGACAATGGTGGCCGTGTGGCGGGTGTGCCCGTCGGGTAAACGCTTCGTACGAGACGAGAGGGGACGCCGTGATGACCAGACCCGTTCTGACGCGGGTGCTCGCCATGCTGGTCGTCGGCGCGGTCGCGGCCGCCTGCGGGTTCGGCACCGGAGGTGACCCGTCGGCCGACCCGCCTGCGGCGACCGGCAGCCCCGGCGAGGACGGCACGATGACCGCGGCGGAGTTCGAGAGCGACATCCAGGGCGCGGCCAGCTCCGCCGAGGGCTACTGGAAAGCGCGCTTCGAGGAGTCGGGCGAGCGGTTCCGCCCGGTCGACCAGATCGTCGCCTACACCCGCGACGGCGAGATCGACTGCGCCGGCGAGCCGATCCCCACCAAGAACGCGGTCTACTGCCCGGCCGGTGACTTCATCGCGTACGACGTGAACTTCGCCGTCGCCGCGTTCCAGCAGGTCGGCGACGCGTTCATCTACTACCTGCTCGGCCACGAGTACGCGCACGCGATCCAGGCCCGGCTGGGCATCGAGCACCGGCTGACCATCGACCACGAGCTGCAGGCCGACTGCATGGCCGGCGCGTACCTGGGTGACTCGGTCCGCGACAAGGACCTGACGATCGACAAGGGCGACCTCGACGAGTTCCAGAACGGCCTGCTCGCCGTCGGCGACGACCCGAGCGTGCCGTGGTTCGCACCGGGCGCGCACGGCACCGCCGAACAACGCACCGAGTCGTTCTTCCTGGGCTACGAGCGCTCACTGTCGGCCTGCGAGCTCCAGGGCTAGGGCGCGACCAGTTCGGCCTCGAAGCCGTCCTCGTCCTCGAGGTAGGCGGCGTAGGTGTCCGGGCCGCCGGCGTGCGGGTGACGGTCCGGGAACAGCAGTACCCAGCCGCGTTTCGGCGCCTCGTCGACCAGGGCGTCGACCTCCCCCGGGGAGGCGACGTGGAAGGCGAGATGGTTGAGGCCCGGCCGCAGCCTGTCGTGACCGCCGGCGGACATGGCCTTCGACTGCTCGACCACCACATAGGTGGCACCCAGCCGCCAGCTCCGGCCGGCGGGCCAGCTCTGGAACTCCGTGTAGCCGAGCGCGCCCAGCAGCCAGCCCCAGCTTGTGGTCGCCCGGCCCAGGTCGGGGACCCACAGCTCGACGTGGTGCAGCGTGCCCGTCGTCTGGTTCACACCCACATCATGCCGGCGGCGGGACCGGCGGGGTTGCGGGCGGGGTTGCCGACGGTGGCACGTGTACGGACGGGTCCGGGCAGATCACGTACGGGAGGGCGGCCGGGTATCCCGCGTACGGTCCGACGGGCAGTGGCTGCAACGCCGGTCGTGGCACGAACCAGCGGTAGGCCGGCGGCACCGCGAGGAGCACCACGACCGCGAGGACGAGGACCACCTCGACCACCGTGACCGCCGCCTGTCCGGCGAAGAACGCGTCCTCGGCGGGGGTCGTGTCGGAGTAGAGCGTGTCGTAGAACTTCGAGTCCTCCCAGAAGATGTCGTCCGGCGGGAAGCCGTCCTGCGGGATGTCCTCCGGCACGTACTCGGGCTCGTACGCCGGACCGCTCGCGATGAACAGCGGGATGATGGCGGCGCCGGCGACGAACGGCGAGGCGCACAGCAGGAGATGGGCACCTCCCGCGATGAAGACGAAGATCCGCCCCACGTTGCTACCCCGCAGGACCGGTATGGCCGTCGCGGCCAGCCACACCGCGACCACGAGAATGATCACCCCGGGTATGACCGTCGTGACCACGTTGCCGACCCGCTCCCCGTTGACCTCGTCGGGATCGGCGTCCGGCACCAGTTCGACGGCGCGGGAGATGAGCTCGTCGAAGTACACGGCGTGGCCCACGATCAGCCCGAGCAGCCCGAGCAGCATCAGCACGGCCGCGAGCTGGAGCCAGAACGCGATGGTCACCGTCACCGGACGCGGCGGGCGCGGCACGGGCGGATCGGCGGTGATCAAGGTCATGACACGGCAAGGTACGGACTCGCCAGTGGTGGCGACTCCCCCGTTTGGACAGTCGGCGTATCACCACGGGTGGCGGGCTCTCCGTTCCGGTGACAACCACCGAACCTCTGGAGGGATCGTGCTCGCCAAACTGTGCCGCGTGGCCGCCGCCGTCATCGTCGTCTCGGCCGCCGTCCTCGCCACCGCCACCGCACCCGCGTCGGCCGCGAACGGGCGTTCCCTGTTCGGCAACGGCCACAGCGACAAGTGCCTGGAGATGCCGTACTCGTGGACGCACGACTTCGCCCCGGCCGGCCAGTACACCTGCCATGGCCTGCCGAACCAGCAGTGGAACTACAGCACCAGCACGGGCCTGATCCAGAACCAGCTCAGCGGCAAATGCCTTGAGGTCATGTACTGGCGCGACTGGGACGGCGCGGCGGTGGGCCAGTTCACCTGCCACGGCGCCGCCAACCAGCAATGGAACATGAACCGCTCCAACGGCCTGATCCAGAACAGGTTCAGCGGCAAATGCCTCGAGGTGTACGGCTGGAGCACGGTCGACTTCGCCCCGGTCGTGCAGTGGACCTGCCACGGCGGCCGCAACCAGGTCTGGCTCTGGCGCTGAAGCCCCACGCGGAGGTCAGACGGCGGCCTCCGCCGCCTCCTGGAAGTCGACGATGGCGCCGCCATGGTCTCTCGCCCAGTTCGTCAGGACCTCGATGGGCTCGACGAGGGTCAGGCCCAGGTCGGTGAGGCGGTACTCGACCCGCCGTGGCGCTTCGGCGTGGCGTTCGACCAGGCCGTACTCCTGGAGCCGGCGCAGCGTCTGGGTGAGGACCTTGCGTGAGACGCCGCCGATGAGGTCGACGAGCTCACCGTGCCGCCGGGGCTGCTGGCTGAGACCGAAGAGCACGAGAACGGCCCATTTGTCGGAGATGATGTCGACCGCCAGGCGCGTGGGGCAGTCGGCGAGGAAGGCCGGTCCAGCCGTGTTCTGCATGAAAATCGAAGGTACCAGGAGGTAACCCAGGGCTTCGTAACGTCTTCCGCGAGCAACGCCCAGCACCAAACGCGGAGGAGTCACCATGCCACGAGTCGTCGTGTTCGACGAGTTCGGCGGGCCGGAGGTCATGCACGTCGTCGAGGAGCCGATGATCGAGCCCGCGCCCGGCGAGGTGCGCGTCAGGATCGAGGCATTCGCCGTCAACCCGCTCGATCAGTTGATGCGTTCCGGCGCCTCGCCGGCACCTGTCCCCCTGCCACACGCCCGCCTCGGCGTCGAAGGAACCGGCGTCGTCGACGCGTTGGGGTCCGCGGTCACCGGGCTGGAGATCGGCGATCCGGTCATCCTGACGGCCATACCGGACGCGAGCGTCAGGGGCAGCTATGCCGAATACACCACGGTCCCGGCGAGCCGGGTCGTCGCGCGGCCGGCCGGGCTCGGAGTTGTGGAAGCGGCGGCGGTCTGGGTCGCGTACTCCACCGCCTACGGCGCACTCGTCGAGAAGGCGGGGATGCGGCCCGGCGACCACGTCCTCATCACCGCGGCCTCCGGGGCCGTCGGCCGTGCGGCCATGCAGATCGCCAACCAGATCGGCGCGGAGCCCATCGCCGTCACCCGGCACACCGCGAAGAAGGACGACCTGCTCGCCGCCGGTGCCGCCGCGGTCATTGCCACTGACCAGGAGGACCTCGTCGAAGGTGTCCGCCGCCACACCGGCGGGGCCGGCGCCGACATCGTCCTCGACGTCGTCATGGGTCCGGGCCAACAGGATCTCCTGAAGGCAGCCCGCCCCGGCGGAACACTGGTCGCCGCGGGCTTCCTGGACCCTCGGCCCACACCCTTCCCGCGCCTACCGCTGACGATCTTCAGCTACCGCAGCTTCGAGCACACCCTCGACGCCGTCGCGGTGAAGCGCATGGCGGCCTTCCTGAACGCGGGTGTACGACTCGGCGCACTGCGGCCGGTCATCGACAAGGTGTTCGCCCTCGACGACGTGGTCGAGGCGCACCGCCACCTAGAGAAAGGCCTCCACGCAGGAAAGATCGTGGTAACCGCCTAAGCCTATCCAGGTGGGGTGACGGTCGAGATCGCGTGGATCAAGGCGAACTCGCCGCCGCCGCTGAGGCAGTCCGCGGCCACCTCGGGGGGGTCGAGGTCGGTCGTGTCGGGGTTCGCGTACCCGCCGCCGCCCGTCAGCCGGCTGCCGATCGCGATGGGGTCGCGGTCCGGCACGTCGACGCCGGCCACCGCCACGCCGTCCATCCACACTGTCGTGCCCGGCGGCCAGACGGCGACATTGCGACCGCCGCCGGCGGCGGCCTCGATCACGAAACAGTCCGCGTCGTCGAGGTAGCGGACGTACCCGTCGATCTGGGCGTCGTCAGATCGACCCTGGACGCCATGGACGAGCAAGGTGGGATCGCTTCGCACGGTCGATATCCCGTCGCCGGACCCGCAACCCACGCAGGCCACGGCGGCGAGCGCGACCAGTGGCAGCCCCCAGCGTCGCAACGGACACCCCCTTCATGGGAGACCAGTGTGACTGGCCGGCGGCGAGGTAGGTGACCCTGACCGCGTCGCGGGAGCCGGGCCGGTACGGTGCTCTGGTGTTGTCTGTCAAACCGTGGCATCTCGTCGTCTCCGCGATCTGTTGTCTCGGGGTGACCGGGATCGTGGCCGGGGTCGCCGCGTTCTTCCTGCGCCGCCGGTCCTGAGCGTCACCCGGCCGCCGCCAGGTAGAAGGCGCCCGTGGTCCCCGCCAGCGCGGTGGCGTCGTGGTAGCGGATCTCGTACGTGCGCTCCGCGAACCGCCATCCGTCGGGCGTACGCGCATAGCGGTCGTGATAGATCGCGTAGTTCACGTGTGACGTGCCGTCGCGGAAGCGGCCGAGCTCGTGCATGTGCGCCCGGCCCGTGGCGGTGTCTCCGTCCACGGACAGGGCGCCCGCGTGGGTGTGCTGCAGGAAGAACTCCCACATCCCCTGGAGCCGCTCGATGCCCGCGCGGAGGGCGTCCCGCCCGACCAGTTCGACGCCGGCGTCCGGGATCCGCATCACACCGTCCGATGTGAACAGTGAGGCGAAGCGGTCGTAGTCGCGCAGCAGTCCCGCGTCCGTGTACTCGGCCCGCAGCGCGTCGATCTCGACCCGGTCGGCGATAGCGTGGAAATCAGTCATACCCGTCCGACGAAGTGGGCCGGCCAGATGTGAGGCCTGACGTTTCGTGGCGCTGGATCGTCGGACCCGGAAAGGGAAGGGAGACCACGATGGCGGACCTCAGCGAGATCATGAGTGAGCGGCGGCAACTGATCAATGTCGCGTACCGGCTGCTGGGCTCCCTGGCCGACGCCGAGGACGCGGTGCAGGAGACCTATACCCGCTGGTACGCCCTGTCCCGCGCGCAACAGGAGGCCGTCGAGTCCCCTGGCGCCTGGCTGACCACGGTGGCCAGCCGGATCTGCCTCGACCAGCTCCGCTCGGCCCGGGTGCGGCGCGAGCGCTACGTCGGCGAGTGGCTCCCCGAACCGCTCCCCCAGGACGGGCGGGCGAACGCGAGCAGCGCCGACCCGGCCGATCGCATCACCCTCGACGAGTCGGTCAGCATGGCCTTCCTCGTCGTGCTCGACTCGATGACTCCGGCGGAACGGGTGGCGTTCGTGCTCCACGACGTCTTCCGCTATCCGTTCGGCGAGGTGGCGGAGATCGTCGGCCGTACCCCCGCCGCCTGCCGGCAGTTGGCCTCCTCTGCCCGCAAACGGGTCGCCGGGTCCCGGGCGGACGCCGCAACCCCGGACACCCGCCGCGCCGGTCTCGTCCGGGACTTCAAGCAGGCCTGGCAGGCGCAGGACATCGCGGCGCTCGTCGGCCTACTCGACCCCGACGCCACGGCGACCGGCGACGGGGGCGGGCTCGTCAACGCCTCGCCGCAGCCGATCGTCGGCGGCGAGGAGGTGGCGCGCTTCTTCGCCGGCCTGGGCGCCAGGGTGGCCGAGTTCACGCTGGTCGAGAGCCTGGTCAACGGCGAGCCCGGCCTGATGGCGATGCACGACGGCGTCACGGTGATGGTGATGGCGTTCGACGTCGCCGACGACCGGATCACGCGAGTCTGGGCGGTGCTGAACCCCGAGAAGCTGCGGCCGTGGACCGCGTGAGGGTGGACTCGGCGATCCGCAGGAAGTGGCGGGCGACCGGGCCCAGCGGGCGGCCGGCGACGGTCGCGATCACGATGCGGTAGCTCGGCGGCTGGTCGCTAATCTCGAGAAAGCGCAGGTCGTCGGTCTGATCGATGATCGAGCGGGGCATGAACGCGAGGCCGAGGCCGAGCCGGACCAGGTCGAGGATCGTCGCCAGGTCGTTCATCTGCACGGTGATCCGCCGGGTCAGGCCGGCCGCCACGTAGGCCCGGTCGACCGCGCTGCGGACACCCCAGCCAGGCGGGAACTCGACGAACGCCTCGTCGGCCAGGTCGGCGAGGTCGACCGAGCCCCGGTCCGCCAGCGGATGGTCGGCGGGGCAGGCCAGCACCACCTCGTCGGTGGCCAGTAGCTGCTGCTCGATGCCGGGCAGCGGGCCCTGGGTGAGCACGACGGCCAGGTCGAGTGCGCCGTCGCGGAGGCGGTCCAGGTGGTCGAGCGTCCCGCGGGGGCCGGGCGCGGTAAGCCAGATCTCCACGCCGGGCAACTCGGTGCGGAACGTGGCCAGCGCCTCGCGTACGCCACTCGGGGTCAGTCCGTAGAGAATCCCCAGCCGCAGCCGGCCGCGCAGGCCCTGGCCGACCTGGGTGACCGTCTCCCGTGCGGCCTCGACGGCGGACAGGATGCGCAGCGCCTCGGGCAGCAGGGCCCGGCCGGCCTCGGTGAGCTCGACGTGCTGGGTGGTGCGGTCCAGCAGGGTCGCGCCGAGGTCGCGCTCCAGCGCCCGGATCGCGGTCGAGACGCCGGACTGCGCGGTGTGCAGCCGCTCGGCCGCGCGGGTGAAGCTGCGCTCCTCGGCGACGGTGGTGAAGACCTCGAGCTTGCGGATGTCCACCCGACCATCATTCCAAGATCCGATAGAGATATCCAAACTTGATGTTGGTTCCTGATGGATCTTCTGGCCAGACTCGGTTCCATGCCCAGCACCACCCACCGTGCCGGCTTCGCACTGGTCGCGGGCGCCTACGCCGCGACCATGGCGGCCGGTTCCGTGCCGACCCCGCTCTACGTCCTCTACCAACGCCGGGACCATTTCGGTACCACCATGATCAGCGTTGTCTTCGCTGTGTACGTCATCGGCGTGGTCAGCGGCCTGCTCTTCGCGGGCGCCCACGCCGAGCGGCTGCGGCGGCGGACCCTGCTCGGCGCCGCGCTCGCCGTGCAGCTCGCCGCCTGCGCCGTCTTCCTGGCCGCACCGGACCTGCCGGGCATCCTGGCCGGCCGGGTGCTGTCCGGCCTGTCCGTCGGCCTGCTGTCCGGCCCCGCGACCGCCTTCCTGATCGAGCTTCGCCGCCGGGCCGCACCTGACGGTGACCAGCGGCACGCCGAGGTCGTCGCCACCGCGGCCAACCTCGGCGGCCTCGCGGTCGGCCCGCTGCTGTCCGGCGTACTCGCCGAATGGGCGCCGGCGCCGCTGCACCTGCCGTACGTGGCCATCGGTGTGGTGCTCGCCCTGGCCGCCGTGCTGCTGGCGGTGGTGCCCGAGACCACGTCGCCGCTTGGCAGGCCCGCTGCCCGCCCGTTGGCCGTGGCCCCGCACCGGCGCGAGCTGTTCCTGGCCTCCTGCCTCGGCGGGCTGGTCGCGTTCGCGATGTTCGGCCTGTTCGCCGCGCTCAGCCCGTCGTTCGTGGCCGGCACCCTCGGCCACCGCTCGCACGCCCTGGCCGGGCTGGTCGCCTTCGTCGGGCTCGGCGCCGCCGCCGTCGCGCAGATCGGTTTGCGCCGGCTTCCGCCCCGCCAGGCGATGACCACGGTCCTCGTGGGCATGCCGGTCGGCCTCGCCCTCGTCGTCGGCGGCGTGTGGGCGGGTTCGCTCGCCCTCTTCGTCATCGGCGGTGCGCTCACCGGTGCCGCCGCCGGGCTGCTCTTCCGGGCCTGCCTGACCACCGTGGTGCAGCTCAGCGCGCCCGAGCGCAGGGCCGGCACGCTCGCGACCCTGTTCGTCACCAGCTACGCCGGCCTGACCGTGCCGGTGATCGGGCTCGGCGTCGCGAGCCAGCTCACCGGCACGCGCGTCGCCATGGCCGGCTTCGCCATCATCGCCGTCGCCGCCCTGGTGGCGGTCGGCACCGTACGACTCCGCCCCGAACCTGCTCTGGAGCTGACATGACCACCACCATCATCCGCGACGCGCACGTCGTCACCATGGACGACGAGCTCGGCGACCAGCGCCACGCGGACATCCGCGTCGACGGCGGCGTCATCACCGCGATCGGCCCCGACCTGGAGGTCCCTCCGGGCGCGACCGTCATCGACGCCGCCGGCAAGGTGGCGCTGCCCGGCCTGGTCGACTCGCACCGCCACGTCTGGCAGGGCGCGATCGGCGGCGCGGGCGGGAAGGTCTCGCTCGGCGGCTACTTCGGCGTCGTCCTGGCCGGGCTGCTCGACAAGTACGAGCCCGCGGACGTCTACGCGGGCGTGCTGTGGGGAGCCCTGAAGGCACTGCACTCCGGCGTCACCACCGTCGCCGACTGGTCGCACATCGTCACGACGCCCGAGCACGCCGACGAGAACGTGCGCGCGCTGCGGGACTCGGGCATCCGCGCGGTGTTCCTCTATGGACCGCCGGTCGGCCAGGGCGTGATGCGGTGGTTCCACGAGAGCACCGAGCGACACCCCTCCGACGTACGCCGTCTGCGTGCTGAACTCTCTGACGATCTTGCGCGGGTCACCATGGGCCTGGCCCTGCGCGGCCCGGAGTTCGCCACCCCTGCGACCACCGAGTACGACTTCAATCTGGCCCGTGAGCTCGACGTGCCGATCAGCATCCACTCGGGCATCCCCGGGTACCTGCTCAAGTACCGGACCATCGACACGCTTTCCGAGTTGGGGCTGCTCGGCCCCGACGTGCACCACGCGCACGGCGCCCAGTTCAGCGACGAGGACCTGACCCGCATCGCGGCGACCGGCGGTGCGGTGACCCCGTGCCCGACGATCGACATGACGATGGCGATGGGTACGTTCCCGCTCGTCGGCCGCGCCCTCGAGCACGGCCTGGTCCCGTCGTTCGGCACCGACACCGTGGCCGGCTCGGGCGCGGACCTGTTCAGCGAGATGCGCCTCGCCCTGGCCGCGGAACGCGCCCGGGCCAACGCGGCCGCGCTGGCCCGCGACGAGCCCCCGGCCACCGTGGACCTCGACCAGCGCGACGTGCTCCGCTTCGCCACCGCCGGCGGTGCGGCCGCGTGGGGCATGCAGGACCGGATCGGCACGCTGCGGCCGGGCAAGCGCGCCGACATCATCCTGGTCGACGTGACCCAGCCGCATCTGGCGCCTCTGAACGACCCGGTGACGACGATCGTGCTCAACGCGGGCGCGTCCGATGTGGACACGGTGCTGGTCGACGGCGTCGTGGTCAAGCGGTCCGGTCGGCTGGTCGGTCCGCTTCTCGACCAGGCCCGGTCGCTGATCGAGGCGTCCCGGAGCCGGCTGTTCGCGCGGGCCGACCTCGCGGGCGTGCTCGGCCCGGACTGGGCAGCCTGAGGATCAGGCCGCCGCCTGCGCGACCAGGTCAGTAAAGAAGCGGACGCCACGCCGGATCCCCCGCCGGCGGGCGCCGCGGCCTGGTCGCGCGGGCGGTCCAAGCAGTTCGTTTCGCAGGTGAGTAGGCGCTCACCCTGGCCCTAGGATTCGGACCCATGGAGATGCGCCGGTCAGTGCGCGGGCTGCTGCTCCTCGCGGCAGCAGCGCTCGTGGTCGCGTTCGTAGCGATCGCCGGCTACCCGAGGCTGGTCAGCGCGGGCATCACCGGCGGCCTCACGTCGGCTGTGCGGGCGGTGGGCATCGCCGCCTTCGTGCTCGCCCCGATCCTGGCGGTCAGCGCACTGCTGCGCCAGCTTCTCTACCGTCCCTGACCGGCTGATCGCGTTGTGGGTGCCGGGCTGCGGGGCTCCTCACCGTGCGACTGGTCGGCCGGCGCGAGAGGGATCGCGGCAATACCGTTCCTCAGGCCATCGGCGAGCGGCACTACTGGGACGCGGTCGGCGGCCTGTGGCAGGCACTCGTCGCGACCACGTTCGACGAGTCCCTGCCCGTGGCGGCGGACGCGGGGCCGTTCGCCCCGCACAGCCTGCGGCGGGCGCTGCCGAGGTACTTCAGCGACCGGCGGGAGCTGATCGGGATCCTCCGGCGCGCGGTCGGCACGATGTTCGGCGGAGCGGCCGCCGACGCGGGGAAGCCGACCTGGTGCGAGAAGACACCGTTCAACCTGCTGTGCATGGACTTCCCTTGGGAGCTCGTCCCGGAGGCGACCATCGTCCACGTCAAACGTCACCCGGTCGCGGTGGTCGCCTCGCACGTCGAGCAGGCGTGGGCACCACCCACCGTGGACGGCGCGCTCGCCTGGCTCGAGCCGGTCTACGACCGCTGGCTCGCCTGGAAGGCCACGGCCGATTTGGGCAACAGGCGATACGTCGAGGTGAAGGCCGAGGATCTCGCAGCGGACTGGCCCGCGCAACGCCGCTTCTTGTTCGAGCAACTCGGAGTCGAGGACGTCGCGACCAGGTCGACGTTCGAGCCCCACAAGGTGCGAAACCGCGACGACCAGTTCGACCCGGCAACCCGCGAGCGTGTCGAACGCGCGCTCGGCGACGTCGTCCCGGCCATGGGGTACGCCTAGTCCTTGACGAGCTCGGCGGGCACGAACGAATACGGCGTGACGCCGTCGAGGTTCATCAGCTCCGCCAACCGCGGCGCCTTCAGCCCGACCTCGAGCCGGAACCGGAACGACGCGGGAATGTCGGCGAGCTCGACCTGCGCGAACGCGGCGGCCAGCTCGGCGTGATCGCGACAGCGCTCCCGCAGCCGGTCGCGCGTCTGCTCCGGCGTCTCGAACGTGACGGTGTCGACGCCCGGCAGGCCGCGAATGAACTGCTCGACCGCGGCACGCTCCCCCGGCGAGGCGCTCTCCTCCAGCGGCACGATGAAGCCCATCCACTCCTGCGCCGTCATGTCGCCGGCGCCCACGCTGAGCGACGTGTCCTGGACACCGTCGAACGTGCCGATCGCCAACTGCACCGCCTCCGCGTGCCACAGGTCCGTGACGGTGACCTGCAACGACGCCGGCAGGTCGCCAGGCCTGACATTTCTGGCCGCCTCGGGACGGTCGGACGAGTTGCGCTGGTAGGCCTCGTACGCCTGCTCCTTCGTGGTCAACACGATGTCCGTCACACCCGGCATCGTCCGGATGCGCTGCTCAACCCCGGCGTGCGACGTGGCGACCTCATCGTCGAGCACGACGAGGACGCGAGCCGGCAACGGCTGGGCATCGTCGCCGCAGGCCGACAGAACGGTCGCGAACAAGCAAAGACCGAGGAGGGTACGAAAGCCGCGGCGCATGGCTCAGGAGGATAACGAAGATGATCTTCTGCTACCGCCCCACAGCCCGCCGCA
Organism: Asanoa ishikariensis; assembly: GCF_900107455.1. GTDB lineage: Bacteria > Actinomycetota > Actinomycetes > Mycobacteriales > Micromonosporaceae > Asanoa > Asanoa ishikariensis. The sequence goes on from NZ_FNQB01000003.1 coordinate 1,580,869, forward strand.
ACTGCCACTGAACCGACCCCTGGCGGGTGGAAGGACCCCGAGGAGGATCTGCGGAATGGGCCGCATGGCCGACGGAACCCCGATCCCTGTGCGATGCGAGGGAACGGTGCTGTTGCATGAGGACGACACAGGCACGTGTGTCGAGCCGGATTGCCCCGGGCCGACGCAGCGCCACCGTGGTCTGATCGACGCCTGCCAAGCCGATGGCTGCGTTCGCTGTCCCTCAGGACCGACGTGGAGCTTTGGTGGCCGGCACAAAGCGACGCTAGGACTGGATCCCTGACCTGTGTTACGCGAACGCCCCCGCTCGACGTGACCGGTAGAAGTCGTTGGAGCGCGGCAGGGCGAGCAGGACCACGGCGGCCAGCAACGCGGGGGACGCCAGCAGCCCGGACACCGTCGCGACGGGCTCGACCCAGGCGGGCATCAGCTCGTCGGTGACCTCGGCGATGCGGTCCCAGTCGATGGTGGACGGTGTCTCGCTGCCGGAGGCCGGGAGTCGGGACAGCGCCAACCCGCACCCGGCCGGCACCAGCATGACTCCGCCGATGATCCAGGTGACGATCCGGGCCCATTGCCGGCCGGTGGGATTCAGCAGTGCCAGCACCAGGAGGGCGAGGGCGCCCAGCGCGGTGACCAAGCCGATGCCAAAGATGAACACCACGGTGAAGGCTGTGAACGAATCGGGCGGGGGCACCGCCTCGTGTGCCTGCAGGCGCACCAGCCGGGTCTGGACCGCCGCCACCGCCTGCGCGATCCAGGCCACGGCGCTGAGCCCCAGCAACACACTGGACACGACCACAACCCTGGGCGCCCGTGGTGGTGGAGGAAACTCTGCCGCGAAATCGTACTCCGGCGCGATCATGAAGAGGACTCTATTTTCGCGCCCGACACCCCGCGGCGGCAGGCTCCGGTAATTGCGCATTGAATAATGTTACGGCGAGGCGTAACCGCCCAAAGTGGACGGCTTGCCGTGTGACCTGCGGTTGGATACGGCATGCGCTAAAGGCTCGCCCGCAACCCATCGAGGACGACGCGACCGACCTGCCCGCTGATCCAAGAAGCGAGTCGGCTCAGCACGACATCACCGGCAACCGGGCGATATGCCCGCACGAGACGGAATTAGCTGTCAATAAACGCGTTGAGCGCGATGACGACGACCACCCAAACGACGTACGCGGCTACCCCCACGACGATCATGGCCAACGCCTTGAGCGCCGGGTGCAACGACCTGCGCGCCAACTTCAGGTTCAACCATGCGCCTGCGCCGCCAATGGCACCGCCGATCAGGCCACCGAGCGCGATGAGGACCAGCGGCAGCAGCGACAGGACAAGCTGCCACCAACTGAGCCCACGAAACGCAGCCCAGCGATCCCGCTTCTCAAGCGCGTTGTTGGACAGATTCGGTGAAACCATCGAGTCCCCTTGGCGGTGGTGTGGGTTTGTGATCTTGCCACACCACCGATGCCTAGGGTCTCGACCAGCCAGGCCTGTGCGAACCAACCCCAAACACAGCCTCACCAGCGGTTTTACCGCCTGCGCAGGCATACCGGTGCCTGCCACCGAACCGCCACCGACCCTTTGTCAACTCGCCTCGTGACCGGACGACCTGACCGTCTTGTACTGGTGGCGCTACCGTGACGCCGCCACCTGGCGTAGGCCGTAACCCGCTTCAGACGGCCCGCAACCGGTCAAGGGCCGATGTCCAGCCAGCTTCATACAGTTCGCGGGATACCTTGAACCACCTGGTATAGGTTTCATCCGGTTCCCCGTCGCCCTCCGCGACGAAGGTCTGGTCATCCATCTGCCAGACCAGAATGTTCCATCCCTGGTCCGTGTCGAAGTACGGGTTTTCGATCGTGCCGCATGGGATGTCCGCGAGGGTCCAGGCACGAATCTTGGTCACCGGTTCGCTCCACCAACCCCAATGGATTCGGGTAGCTGGCGACGAGACGACGTAGGCCAGGTTGAGTTGCTCTTCCCCGCGATCCTCGCCCCACACCGTAAGTTCGACCGTGAAATCGTGGGCCTCAGGAAAATCGTCAGAGCTGAACCAGGTCAGGCCCCTACGTCCGTTCGAGCCAGGTTCGAACGGGTGGAGATCTGAAGGTGGAGTTCACCCGCGTCGTGCCCGCCTCGGGGAACCTGGCCGTGTGCGGCCAACAGTTCTGGCTCGGCCCAGACCGAGCCGGCACCACCACCTCGTTCTGGGCCGACACCACCGTGGTCCACCTACTCACCAACGGTGCGCGACTCAAGACCGTTCCCTCCCGCCTCACCGTGGCGCACCTGCACCGCCTGCTCGACGAAGGCGCCCGTCCGGCCGGGCCGCCACCCATCCCGGTCGGCCGGCCGGGCGACCCGGTCGAGGTCGACCAGCTAGTCAACGGCATCGGCTTGGTCAGCCTTGCCTGTCGGCAACACCCCGTCGGCTACCACTTCGCCGGCCGACGCCTAACGATGCGCCTTGACCACAGCCTGCTCCAGCTCATCGACGACGGCGTCCTGTTGCGCAGCCTGCCCAACCCGCTGACCCCTGCCGAAGTGGCCCGCATCCGCGATGCCCGGCCCGCCGGACCGGCTCCCCAGCCCGCACCCGAACCGGTGCGGGTGGAACGGCGGGTCAGCAGCCGCGGCGCGATAGTCGTCGCCGGACAACGCATCCACGTCGGCATGGTCCATGCCGGCCGCACCGCCACCGTCGAAGCGGCCGACCGCACCTTCCGCGTCTACGAAGGCGACGAACGGCTCACCGAGATCGCCCGCACCACCACCACAGTCATCGCTCGATTTAAGGCCCGCAAGCCCGAACCGCCGCGCACGACTCGGAGCCAGCGTTAGCCGAATGGCAGACTCACGCCATGATCCGCTTCGGCATCCGGGACTACCAGCCGCACTGGCTCAACGGCCGCGACAACGTCATCGCCGCACATGGCCGACGCCTTGCCGGTTTGGCCGGTCGAACCCTCCAGCAGGTCTGGTTGGTATGGGACCTCGACGATGACGAGTGGTTCGCTGATGCGCCCGTCCTGTTCGACTTCGGCGAAGAACAGGTCGAGATCGATCATCAGAAGTTCGATGACCTCTCGATCACATGGAACACCGTCGACCCGGCGCGGCCGATCGAGGACTCCTACTTCCACCTCGCCTGGCGCGCCGAACCCCTGGCAGACCTCCAACACCTGCCCGGCCACAGCCTACGCAGCATCGAAATCCTCGAGTGGATCGGCGACGGCCAACGCGACATGGCCGAGGGCAGCCTCGCGATCGGCTTCGACTTCGCTCCGGCATGGGTAACAATCTTCAACGCCCTCGACGAGAACGGCCTTGAGTACGGTCCACCAGGCCCGCACTACAGGCGCCACCGCCTAACCCGCTGACCGAGAACGCCTCGACCGACCAGCCCCGTTCAACGCCTCCCAACGCGGCCACCTACCGGCTAACCTCAAGCCCGACTAATTGTCTAGCCGGACGTGTCACGCATCATCCGACCCTGATCTGTAACGGATCAACTGGAGCCCGACAAATGCGTCGTCCTCATGTCTGCTCGGCAGGCGTGCGCTTGAGCTGACGTGTGCGTGAACCGCATGCGGCGCCCGGCGGGCCGTCCCGAGTTCGTGGGAGCATCTGTGCGATGGAAGCACTCGAAGGGTCCATAGGTACCGTCACGTTGCGAATGTCCCAGGCCGAAGCCGTCGTGCTGCACGAGGCGATCGCCCGCGCTGAGTTCGCGAATGACCTCGGCGAGATTGAGCTCCAACCAGTCGAACAGAAGGTGTTCTCGGCCGTCCAGCAGACCCTCGCGCCACTAATCGCCGGTCTCGGAACCGATGGATACCAAGGCACCTTGGATCGTGCGTACACAGCGATTGACCCAAAGATGTAAGCCAGAAGTCCACTCGTACCGTCGAGCGAACGTGCCCGACGAGCCTGTCAACCGTCGCCGTTCAGCCGAAGCTGATCCGTCACGAGCTAATTGGAACCGGCAAGATTGCCAGAGGGCGAGCCTTCATCCCGCGATCAGCGTGACACCGTCATGGATTCTCACTGCTGCGTCGCGGACACGGCCTGACCTTGCCGCGAACCTGTCTCGATCCCGCTGCCTCGCAGGTCAGAGACCATGTCGCGGCTACTTCGCGTTGAAGTAGTTGGCTTCTGGGTGGTGGACGATGATGGCGTCCGTGGCCTGTTCCGGGACCAACTGGAACTCCTCCGACAGGTGCACGCCGATCCGGCCCGCGTCCAGCAGGTCCACGACCTTCGCGCGGTCTTCCAGGTCCGGGCACGCCGGGTAGCCGAAGGCGTAGCGGCAACCCCGGTACTCCGTGCGGAGCAGCCCGGCCAGCGACGGCGGGTCCGCCGCGGCCACCGTCTCCCCCGACGGCAGGACGAGTTCCGACCGGATCCGCTGGTGCCAGTACTCGGCCAGCGCCTCCGTCAACTGGACCGACAGGCCGTGCACTTCCAGATAGTCCCGGTACTCGTTGCGGGCGAACAGTTTCGCCGTGTACTCGCTGATGGGCTGGCCCACCGTGACCAACTGCAGGGCCAGGACGTCCGACGATGTGGACGAGAAGAAGTCGGCCAGGCACAGCCGCCGCTCCTGGCGTTGGCGTGGGAACGAGAAGCGGGTCAGCTCGGTCGACCCGTCGGCCGCGAGGACCATCAGGTCGTTGCCCGACGAGCGGGCCGGGAAGTAGCCGTAGACCACCGACGCCTCGAGGACCTGGTCGGCGGCGAGGCGGTCCAGCCAGTAGCGCAGCCGCGGGCGGCCCTCCGTCTCGACCAGCTCCTCGTAGGACGGGCCGCCACCCCGCGCGCCGCGCAGACCCCACTGGCCGAGGAACAGGGCGCGCTCGTCCAGCAGCGCCGCATACGACGCGAGCGGCACGCCCTTGATCACCCGCGTGCCGAGGAACGGCGCCGACGGAACCTCCACGGATGCGGCCACGTCCGAGCGCACCGAGTCGTCCTCCAGCGACGGCAGGTCGGAGGAGACCTGAGCACGCTGCCGTTCCCGCCGGGCCCGGCGGGCCGCCAGGGCCTCCTCACGTGCGGGGTCTACCACCGGAGCACCGCCGCGCCGCGCCGTCATCACGCGGTCCATCAAGGACAGTCCCTCGAAAGCGTCGCGGGCGTAATGGACCTCGCCGCCGGAATACAGCGAGCGCAAGTCGTCCTCCACATAGGACCGCGTCAACGCCGCGCCGCCCAACAGGACCGGCCACCGTCCGGCGACACCGCGGGAGAGCATCTCCTGGAGGTTCTCCTTCATCACCACCGTGCTCTTGACCAGCAGGCCCGACATGCCGATCGCGTCCGCGTCGTTCGACTCGGCCGCGTCCAGGATCGAGGCGATGGGTTGCTTGATGCCGATGTTGACGACCTCGTACCCGTTGTTTGACAGGATGATGTCGACCAGGTTCTTGCCGATGTCGTGCACGTCGCCCTTGACCGTGGCCAGCACGATGCGGCCCTTGCCCTGGTCGTCGTCGGACTTCTCGATGTGCGGCTCCAGGTGCGCCACCGCGGTCTTCATCACCTCGGCCGACTGGAGCACGAACGGCAACTGCATCTGCCCGGAGCCGAACAGCTCGCCGACGACCTTCATGCCGTCCAGCAGCGTGTCGTTGATGATCGCCAGGGCGGACCGCGACTCCAGCGCGGCGGTCAGGTCGTCCTCGAGCCCGACCCGCTCACCGTCGATGATCCGGCGCTTGAGCCGCTCGTCCAGCGGCAGGGAAGCGAGCTCCGCCGACCGCGACGCCCGCGCCGAGGCCACGTCGACGCCCTCGAACAGCGCGATGAACTCCTGCACCGGGTCATAGCCGGGCGCGCGACGGTCGTACACCAGATCAAGAGCGACCTTGCGCTGCTGTTCGGGAATGCGCGACATCGGCAGGATCTTGCTCGCGTGAACGATCGCGCTCGTCAGACCGGCGGATTCGCACTCGTGCAGGAACACCGAGTTGAGCACCTGCCGCGCGGCCGGGTTGAGGCCGAACGAGATGTTCGAGATGCCGAGCGTGAAATTCACTCCGGGGTACGACGAAGCGATGGACCGGATCGCCTCGATCGTCTCGATCCCGTCCCGCCGCGTCTCCTCCTGGCCCGTAGCGATCGGGAACGTCAGCGCGTCGATGAGGATGTCCGACCGCGACAGGCCCCACCGCCCGGTCAGGTCGTCGATCAGCCGCCGGGCGACCCGGACCTTCCACTCCGCGGTGCGCGCCTGCCCCTCCTCGTCGATCAGCAGTGCGACGACGGCGGCGCCGTGCTCCCGCACGATCGGCATCACCCGGGCGTACCGCGAGGTCGGTCCGTCGCCGTCCTCGAAGTTGACCGAGTTGACCACGCAACGCCCGCCGAGCATCTCCAGGCCGGCCTCCACCACGGCCGGCTCGGTCGAGTCGAGCATGATCGGCAGCGTCGACGCGGTCGCGAAGCGGCCGGCCAGCTCCTTCATGTCGACCGCGCCGTCCCGGCCGACGTAGTCCACGCACAGGTCGAGCAGGTGCGAGCCGTCGCGGGCCTGCGAGCGGGCGAGCTCCACGCAGGCCTGCCAGTCGCCGGCCAGCATCGCCTCGCGGAACGCCTTCGAGCCGTTGGCGTTGGTCCGCTCGCCGATCATGAGGACGCTGGCGTCCTGCGCGAACGGCACGTGGTGATAGATCGAGGACACCCCGGGCTCGACGTCCGCCTCCCGCCGTACCCGCGGCGTGTTCACGCCCAGTGCCTCGACGACCGCCGCGATATGGGCCGGCGTCGTGCCGCAGCACCCACCGACCAGCGCCGCCCCATAGGAGGACACGAAATCACCCAAGGCCGAGGCCAGCTCAGCGGGCGTCAGCGGGTAGTACGCGCCGTCCGAGGTCAGTTGCGGCAACCCCGCGTTCGGCATCACCGACAGGGGTACGCGCGCGTGCTGCGCCAGGTACCGCAGGTGTTCGGTCATCTCCGCCGGCCCGGTGGCGCAGTTGAGCCCGATCAGGTCGACACCGAGCGGCTCGATCGCGGTCAGCGCCGCCCCGATCTCGCTTCCGAGCAGCATCGTCCCGGTGGTCTCGACCGTCACATGGGCCACGATCGGCACCGAGCGTCCCGCCTCGCTCATCGCCCGGCGCGCGCCGTTGACCGCCGACTTGAGCTGGAGCAGGTCCTGGCAGGTCTCGATGATCAGCGCGTCCGAGCCACCGAGCAGCAGGCCAAGGGCGTTCTCCTGGTACGCGTCGCGCAAAGTCCGGTAGGCCGCGTGCCCCAGCGTCGGCAGCTTGGTGCCGGGACCCATGGAGCCGAGCACGAACCGGGGCCGGTCAGCGGTGGCGAACCGGTCGGCGGAGGCACGGGCGATCCGGGCGCCGGCCTCGGCCAGCTCACGGATCCGCGCCTCGATCCCGTACTCCCCCAGGTTGCCGAGGTTGGCCCCGAAGGTGTTGGTCTCCACGCAGTCGGCACCGGCGGTGAAATAGGCGTCGTGCACCCCGCCGACCACCTCGGGCCGGGTCACGTTGAGCACCTCGTTGCAGCCCTCGTGGCCCTCGAAGTCGTCGAGTGTCAGATCGGCCGCCTGGAGCATGGTGCCCATGGCGCCGTCGGCGATCAGTACCCGGCCGGCGAGCGCGTCAAGGAACGAGTTCGACACCCTCTCAGGCTAGTGCGTCCGTCCGTTTCGCGTAGGAAGCGATGATCCAAACCGGTACGCCGATGTGACCGGGGTCGCTCCCTGTCACCCACCGGCGCCGCGCCGCCGAGCCCTCGCCGGCGGGTGCACGTAGGCTGGCGAGGTGAACGTACGGACCAGCACAGCGACCGGGACGACACGGTGGACGGAGGGCATCGCGCTGACCGAGCCGTGGCGAGGGCACCATCAGCAGAGCCCGCCCGGGCAGGGCGGGTCGCCACGCAGTGGGGAGCCGTCATGACCGAGTTCGATGGCCTGCCGGAGTTGCGCTCCCCGGTCGCGATCGCGGCGTTCGAGGGATGGAACGACGCCGCCGACGCCTCGACGGCCGCGATCGAACACCTCGAGCAGGTGTGGGGCGCCCGCGAGGTGGCAGCGCTCGATCCCGAGGACTTCTACGACTTCCAGGTCAGCCGGCCGACCATCACCATGGCCGACGGCGAGACCCGGCGGATCGAGTGGCCGACCACCCGCTTCATGGTGGCCAGCCCCGAGGGCACCGAGCGCGACGTGGTGCTGATCCGCGGCATCGAGCCCAGCATGCGCTGGCGCACGTTCTGCGAGCAGGTCCTCGAGGTCTGCCACAGCCTGGAGATCAACCGGGTGGTGCTGCTCGGCGCCCTGCTCGCCGACGTCCCCTTCACCCGCCCGCTGCCGATCAGCGGCAGCGCCTCCGACAAGGACGCCGCGGACCGCTACCAGCTCACCCCGACGCGGTACGACGGCCCGACCGGCATCGTCGGCGTGCTGCACGACGCCTGCCAGAAGGCCGAGGTCGAGGCGCTGTCGTTCTGGGTGCACGTGCCGCACTACGCCAACAACCCGCCGTGCCCGAAGGCCACCCTCGCGCTGCTGCACCGGGTCGAAGAGGTACTCGACCTGCCGGTCCCCATGGCCGACCTGGCCGAGGAGTCGGCCGAGTGGGAGCAGCGCGTCAAGGCGGCCGCCGAGCAGGACGCGGAGCTCGGCGAGTACGTCCGTGAGCTGGAGGAACGCGCCGGCGACGCCGGCATCCAGTCGGTCAGCGGCGACGAGATCGCCCAGGAGTTCGAGAAGTACCTGCGCCGCCGCGGCGGTTCGGCCGGTCCCACCGCCGGCTCCTGGTAACGGCGTGTCGGGCGTGACCGCCCGCCGTGTCGCGGTGCATCCTAGGATCATCGCCCGGCGGGAGGTCGCGTCATGCAGAGCAACCCGGGTGCGGCCGAAGCGCCGCACCGCCAGATCGCCGAGCAGATCAAGGCTCAGATCCGCCGCGGTGACTGGGCGGCCGGCGAGCGCCTGCCCTCCATCCCGGCGCTGGCCGAGACGTTCGGCGTGGCCAAGCAGACCCTCCAGCGCAGCATCGACCAACTCCGGGTCGAGGGCGTGCTGATCACCAAACCCGGCTCGGGTACGTACGTCCGCGGCACCAAACGCCGCCTCAACCGGCTGTCCCGGGGCAGGTACGGCGGCCACCGCGGCTACCACGCGGACCTGGCGGCCCGGTATCGGCAGCATCTGACCGAGGTCGGCCGCGCACCGGCGCCACCGGAGGTAGCCGACGCGTTCGGCGTGCCGGACCACACTCCCCTGCTGGTCCGCCGGCACCTGGTGCGCACCGACGACGTACCCGTCGAGATCGGCGCGGCCTGGTTCCGGGTCGAGGACGCTTCCGGGACCAGCCTTGAACGCTTCGAGGGCTTCGGCCGGCCTCTCTATCAGGAGGCCGAGGAGGCGATCGGGCGCCGCTATGCGACCGCGTCCGACGTGATCACCGCCCGCCAGCCGGACCGCGACGAGGCGGAGATCCTCCAGATCCGCGGCGACACGCCTGTGCTGCACCTGCTGCACGTGGCCTACGACGACAAGCACCGGGCGATCGAGGTCAGCCAGGCGACCTGGCCGGGTCCGATGACCACGCTGACCGAGAATTACAAGATCCCGGGGCCGGCGGAGGAACTGCCCGACGACGAGCCGGGAATGGCGCTGGGCTGATGGTCGACGTGTTGGGAATCGACAATGTGCTGTTCTCCGTGGGAGACCTGGACGCCGCGGTCGCCTTCTACACCGGCACCCTGGGCCTCGACCTGGCCTTTCGGCTGGACGAGCCCGGCATGGCGCTGTTCCGCCTGGGCGCGGAGTCACCGGGTCTGCTCGTCCGCCGGGGTCCCGTCAACGGTGGGGGCGACGGAGCCCCGCGGCTGTGGCTCGAAGTCGCGGACGCCCGCGCGACCGCGACCGCTCTGGCCGCGGCCGGTGTGCCCGCGCTGGGCCAACCGTTCCCGGTCGCTACAGGGTGGACGGTCGAGGTCGCGGATCCCTGGGGAAACGTCCTCGGCTTCACCGACTACACGACCATGCCCGAGCGCGGCCGGGCTCACTTGTCGTAGTAGCCGCCGTCCATCCGGATGGTGGCGCCGGTGATGTAGTCGGCGATCGGGCTGGCGAGGTAGGCGACCAGGTCGGCATAGTCGCGGGGGTATCCGATGCGACCGGCGTCGGTGCCCGCGCGGTGCGGCAGGTTCGGTTCGACCTCTTCCCAGGTCTCGCCCCACCCGTTGGTGCGTGCGAGTTCCATCAGGTAGTCCCGTGTCGCCGGGACGAGAATGCCACCGGCCGCGATGGCGTTCGACGTCACGCCGGTGTGCTTGAGCTCTCGGGCCAGCGACCGGGTGAGGCTCAACCGTGCGGCGTTCGAGGCGGCGTAATGCGGCTGCATCGCCGACGGCATTTCGCCGGTCACGCTGCTGATCTGGATGACACGGCCCCAACCGTTGGCCCGCATGGCCGGAACAAGGTGTCTGATCAGGCGCACCGAGCCGAGCACGTTGAGGTTGTACATGTCGGCCCACGCGCCCGCTCCGGTGTCCGCCCATCGGGCGGCCGGCTCGTAGGCGCCGGCGTTGTTGACCAGGATGTCCACTTCCCCGGCCTGGTCGGCCACGGCAGCGGCCCCGGCGTCGGTCGTGAGGTCGCCGATGACGGCCACACCGCCGACCTTCGCCGCCGTCCGCGCCGTGCGTTCCTCGTCCCGGCCGTGGACCAGCACGGCAACTCCCTCGCCGGCCAGGACCGCGGCGATCTCCGCACCGAGGCCGCCACTGGCTCCCGTGACCAAAGCCCGTTTCTCCGCCAACCGCAGATCCATCTGTTCCTCCCAGGTCTCGCGGACAGCCTGGCTCGGAAATAATGGACCGTCGAGTCCAAGCCTCAGCGACGGGTGGGCCGGTAGACGAGTTCCTGGGTGTGCCCGTCCAACGTCCGGCTTTCGAGCAGCTCCAGGTCGAAGTCGCCCGCGCCCCCGAGGATCGGGCTGGTGCCGGTCCGCCCGGAGATGACGGGGAAGATCGTCACTTGGAGGCGGTCCACCAGGCCGGCCGCCATCAGGGCCCAGTTGAGCGACAGGCTGGCCTGCGATCGCACCGGCACGTCGTCAGTTCCCTTCGGGTTGGCTGCTGCCTCACATCCTCTCCACGAACGGCCGCCGAAGTATCCGACACCGAACGTCCGTCGATCGAGGGATTGCTTGTTCGGGGGATCGATGGGCGGCTGATCACGGTATGTCTCACGGTTGTCGGACCGTGGTATGTGTGGTCAATGGACAGTCCTGTTGATGCGACGAGCGTGCTGATCTCGTACGCCCATCAGGATTCTGATCACGAGGAACAGGTCCGCCGTTTGTGGACCTTGTTGCGTTCGTCGGGCATAGACGCACGCCTGGACCTGACTGCGGCGGTGGAGCGGCAGTTCTGGCCGCAGTGGATGTCGAAGCAGGTTCGTGAGGCCCAGTTCGTGCTGGTGGTGGCGTCGGCGGCCTACCGGGAGCGGGGCGAGGACCGCGGCGACAGGTCGACGGGCAAGGGAGTGCGTTGGGAGACGCTCCAACTGATGGAGCGCTGGTACTCGGATCTCGACGCCGGCTTGCGGGAGATCTTGCCGGTGGTGTTGCCGGGTGGCGATCGGTCAGGTTTACCGAGCTGGATTCTGCCCGACGGCGGGACGGTCTATTCGGTCGAGGAATTCACGCTCGCGGGCGCGGAGCCGTTGCTGCGGGTGTTGACCGGTCAGCCGCTGGAGGTGGAGCCGGCGTTGGGTTCGGTTCCGGTGCTGCCGACCCGGCCTCCCGCCGATATCGGACCCCCGGTGGCGGCGCGGGGGTTGCGTTCGGAGCTGGTGATCGACGCCCGGGTGGTCGAGGGGTCGTTGCTGTGCGAGGCATCGCTGGCCGGAGTGCCATTGGGCAGTCGTGAGGGGCCGGTGCCGGCGGAGCTGTCGCGGGTGTGGGAGTCGTTCAAGGCGGGTCCGTTGGTCGCCGCAGAGCGGCTGTCAGCCGCCGGACGCGCGCTGGCCGATGCGGTCTTCGACGAGGAGGGCCAGCGTCTGGTGGCCAGCCTCGTGACCGGCATGCGACCGCAGGACGCGGTGGAGGTGGTGTGGCGGGCCGACGGTGCCGCGTTGGCGTTGCCGGTGGAGGCGTTGCAGTTGACCTGCGCGGGCGGCGCGGACCTGGGGCCGCTGGTGCTGGTCGGCGGGGTCAGTGTCCGCCGGCAGGTGCGCGAGGCCGGACCGGGCCGAGAGGCCGCGGGGCTGCCAGGACCGTTGCGGGTGCTGGCGGCGGTGGCCGCACCGGAGGAGACGCGTACCCCCAACGCTCCGTTGGATGTCGAGGCGGAGATGCAGGCGTTGCTGGACTCGGTCGGCGATCTGGCAGCCGGCCACGGCGGGCAGGTCCGGATCCTGGAGGTCGCCTCGCTGACACAGATCAGGGCGGCGTTGCGCGAGGGTGCCTTCCACGTGCTGCACCTGTCGGCGCACGGTTCCTCGACGTCGGTGGAGCTCGAAGACGAGGACGGCGACCCGCAGCTGGTGGGCTCTCGGGATCTGATGACCGTCATCCGTGACGCGGGGGCTTCGGTGCCACTGATCGTGCTCTCGTCGTGCGCGGGTGCCGCTGGAGGTGGCGAGGCGATGGCGGCCGGGTTGGTCGCCGCCGGCGCCGACCGCGTGCTGGCGATGCAAACCTCCATCACCGACACGTACGCCACGGCGTTGCTGGCCGAGTTCTACCGGGAGCTGGTGACCGCGCCAGCCGATGGCCCCTTGCCCCGGGTCTCTGAGGCATTGGCCCGGGCCCGTCGGGCGCGAGAGCTCGCCCGGCGCACAGCCGACGAGCTGCCGCTGCCGGAGTACGCGGTGACGACGCTGCTGTGCGCCGGTGCGGACCCGCCGTTGATTGACGCAACGCGTGCACCGCGCCCGCTGCCCGACGTGGCGGTGCCGACCGGCACGTCGGTGCGGGACCTGGGGATGGGTCAGTTGATCGGCCGCCGCTCCCAGTTGCGGGCAGGGACGGCAGCGCTGCGCCGCACCGATCAGGCACGTGCGACACACGGGCTCATCAGCGGCGTGCAACTGGTCGGGGTAGGCGGCATCGGCAAGACCGCCCTGGCCGGCCGGCTGATGACGAGGGCCCGCGGCGACGGGATGCTGCCCGTTGTGCACGAAGGCCGGTGGAACCCGACAACGCTGTTCACCGCCCTGGCCCAGACCCTGGCGAAGACGGAGGGCAACGAGCAGGTCGCCGGGCTCCTGGCAGCAGCCGAGATGTCCGATGTGGTCAAGGTCCAAATGGTGGGCAAGCTACTGGAGTCAGCGCCGCTACTGCTGGTCTTCGACGACTTCGAGCAGAACCTGAGCCCGGGCGGCGCCTCGTTCCTCGACCCCGCCTTCGACGAGGTCTTCACCGGCTGGTGCGAAAAGGCCGACGTGGGGGCGGTCCTGGTGACCTGCCGCTATCCGCTGCCAGGCGATGACCGCTACCTCGCACCCGTCGCGGTCGGACCACTGTCCACCGCCGAGTTGCGGCGGCTCCTGCTGCGCCTGCCAGCGCTGCGGGGCCTCTCCGGTGAGGACCTCCGACTACTGAACCGCACGATCGGCGGCCACCCCCGCCTGATCGAATACGTCGACGCGTTACTCCGCGGCCGCCCCACCCGCTTCCGCGAGGTACAACGCAAACTACGCGACCTGGCCCAGCGCGAAGGCATCGACCTGCGCCGCCCACGCCCGATCAACACGGCGGTCAACGACGCGGTCATCCTCGGCGGCGCCGACATCCTCCTCGACGAGCTCCTCGATCTGCTGACCAACGACGAACGCGAGACCCTGGCGCAGTTGTCGGTCAGCCGTGCCGCGATGACCCTCGACGACCTCGCCTACGCAATGACCGACCCCAACCCGGACGGCACAGTCTCCATCCCGTCAGACGCTCAGCACCTATCCGCCGACGTCGAACGCCTGACCGACCTCACCCTCCTCGCGCCGGTTGACGGAATCCTGGTACACCCCTGGACAGCCGACCTGATCGAGCGCCGCGAAGACCCGTCCCGCGCCGACCGCCACGAGCGCGCCCTTCGGATGCGGTGGCGTCGGCTACAGAGCGGGCCCATCGACTACGACGACCTGGTCGACATCCCCCGTCACCTAGCCGCCACCGACAAGCACGTCCAGATCCCGGGTCTGGCCCGGCAGGTCGTCGCCGCCCTTCCCGGTGTGCTGGCGGCCGCCGCCTACCTCGCCGAAATCCGACCACTGATCCCGCGCGGTCACTTCGCCTGGGTGGGGATCGGCAAACTCGAGTACGAAGCTATCCGCGCTGTTGGGGACCTGACCAGCGCCCAGACCCTGTTGAACGACGTGTACGACAGCATCAGCGAACGCTTCGCCACGAACTCCGACGACGAGCAAACGGCCGCCGACATGTCCATGGTCCTGGTGGACCTCGGCGACCTCGCTGTCGCGACAGGAGATCTCCACACCGCCACCAGCCGATTCACCAGCGCTCTCGACCTCAACGCGAGGCAACCCGACGACACGCAAAACGCCGCCTGGTGGCACAACAGGCCCGCGCTTGTCCGGGAACGGCTCGGAGGCGTGGCGGTCGCGGCCGGGGACCTGACCGCTGCCCGCGAACACTTCCAGGCCAGCCTCGAGATCCGCCAGCGGTTAGCGGCCGCCGATCCCGGCAACACCGACTGGCAACGCGACCTTTCGATCAGCCGAGAGCGGCTCGGAGGGGTAGCGATCGCGGCCGGGGACCTGACCACCGCCCGCGAACACTGCCAGGCCAGCCTAGAGATCGCGCAGCGGCTGGCAGCCGCCGATCCCAGCAACGCCGGCTGCCAACGCGACCTTTCAATCAGCCGAAACAAGGTCGGGGACGTCGCGGTCGCGGCCGGGGACCTGACCACCGCCCGCGAACACTTCAAGGCCAGCCTCGAGATCCGCCAGCGGTTGGCGGCCGCCGATCCCGGCAATACCGGCTGGCAACGCGACCTATCGGTCAGCCGGGAGCGGCTCGGGACCGTGGCGGTCGCGGCCGGGGACCTGACCACCGCCCGCGAGCACTTCCAGGCCAGCTTGGAGATCGCGCAGCGCCTAGCGGCCGCCGATCCCGGTAACACTGAATGGCACCGTGACCTGTCGGTCAGCCTGAACAAGGTCGGGGATGTGGCGGTCGCCGCCGGAGATCTGAGCACAGCCCGCGAACACTTCCACGCCAGCCTGGAGATCGCGCAGCGCCTTGCGGCCGCCGATCCCGGCAACACCGATTGGCAACGCGACCTGTCGGTCAGCCTGAACAGGGTCGGGAACGTGGCGGTCGCCGCCGGAGATCCGAACACAGCCCGTGAGCACTTCCACGCCAGCCTGGAGATCGCGCAGCGCCTAGCGGCCGCCGATCCCGGCAACACCGACTGGCAACGCGACCTATCGGTCACCCGGGAGCGGCTCGGGACCGTAGCGGTCGCGGCCGGGGACCTGACCACCGCCCGCCAGCACTTCCAGGCCAGCTTGGGGATCGCGCAGCGGCTGTTGACCGCCGACCCCGGCAACGCCGAAAGACAACGGGACCTGTCGGTCAGCCTCAACAAGGTCGGCGACGTGGCGGCCGTCGCCGGAGATCCGAACGCAGCCCGCGAACACTTCCAGGCCAGCCTGGAGATCCGCCGACAGCTAGCGGCCACCGACCCCGGCAACACCCGCTGGCAACGCGATCTGTCGATCAATTGGGAGCGACTCGGCGATATGGCGGTCGCCGCCGGAGACCTGACCACAGCCCGCGAACACTTCCTGGCCAGCCTGGAGATCCGCCAACAGCTGGCTGCCGCCCATCCCGGCAACGCCGAATGGCAACGCGACCTGTCGATCAATTGGGAGCGACTCGGCGACGTGGCGGTCGCCGCCGGAGACCTGACCACAGCCCGCGAACACTTCCTGGCCAGCCTGGAGATCCGCCAACAGCTAGCGGCCGCCAGCCCCGGCAACGCCGAATGGCAACGCGACCTGTCGATCAATTGGGAACGGCTCGGCGATTTGGCGGTCGCCGCCCGGGACCTGACCACCGCCCGCGAACACTTCCAGGCGAGCCTAGAGATCTACCAGCGGCTATCGGCCGCCAACCCCGGCAACACCGAATGGCAACGCGACCTATCCGAAATCGCAGCGAAGCTGCATGACGCAAAGGCAGACGGCCCCGACCAACACTGAGAATCGCGGCACTGAACCGGTTTGCCCGCGCCGCGGTGAAAGCGCCGCCCGCCGTGGCCGGCGCTATCGCGCCTACAGCGTCCAGGGCGGTTGGATCCGGTTGCCGCCGGCGGTTGCCGTGCTGCCGGCGGCGCTGGTCACGATCGCGGTCAGGCCGGCGGTCGCGTCCGCGGTGACCTGGCGTTCGACGTCGGGTGCCACGACCAGGGTGTCCCCCGCGCCCACCCGGATGTCGGAGCCGCCCAGCCGGACCTCGGCTCCGCCGGACAGTACGGTCCAGATCTGCTCTGTGTCGATCGTGTGGACCGGGCCCGCGCTGCCCGCCGACATCTCGACCCGCCACAGCGGCTGGCTCGCGCCGCCCAGCGTGGGCGAGGCCAGGGTGGTCATCACTCCGGCGGGTGTCTCGAAGCGGCGGGTCTCGTCGTTCCTGATGACAGTCATGGGTTTGCCCTTCTAAGATGGTCAACGTGGTTGTCCAAAACGTAAACGTGGTTGTCTAACCGTGTCAAGCGACGGTTTTCTGCTCCCCCTGCGGCTCTTCGTCGGGTTCCGGCAGCTCATCGACGGCGTGCACGCCGAGCTCGCCCGCGAGGGCCATCCCGAGTTGCGGCCCCTGCACGGGTTCGTGTTCCAGGCCATCGGCCTCGACGGCACGACGGCGGTCGAGCTCGGACGAAGGCTCGGCGTATCCAAGCAGGCCGCGGGCAAGACCCTCGACGGCCTGGAACGCCTCGGCTACGTCGAGCGGACCACCGACCCGCAGGACGCCCGGCGCAAGCTGGTCAAACTCACCGACCGCGGCGTTCAGGTGCTGATCCGCTCGGCCCAGATCTTCGACGAGCTGCGCGCGGAGTGGGCGGCCCGGATCGGCCCCGACCGCCTGAGCGAACTGGAGCAGGACCTGGTCACCGTGACCGGCGCCGAAGCCTTCCGGCTCGACGTGCCCGGCTGGTTCGGGAGCTAGGCGTCGCGCTCCGGGTAGCCGATCGCGATCGCGGAGACGTCGTCCAGCGCCGTCTCGATCTCGGCCGGCAGGGTCATCTCCTCGACCTTCAACGCACCGAGGAGCTGGCCCACCGTGCGGGCGCCCAGCACCGGCGCGACCACGCCCGGGCGGTCGCGGACCCAGGCCAGTGCGACCTCCAGCGGCGAGACACCCAGGCCGCTCGCGGCCGTGGCCACCGCCTCGACGATCGAGGACGACCGCGAGTCAAGGTAAGACGAGACAAAAGGCCCGAAATGGGGCGAGGCCGCGCGGGAGTCGGCCGGGCGGCCGTGGCGATATTTGCCTGTCAGGACGCCTCGGCCCAGCGGCGACCAGGCCAGCACGCCCAGGCCCAACGACGCGCAAGCCGGCAGCACCTCGCGCTCGACACCGCGCTCCAGCAGCGAATATTCGACCTGCGTGGCGACGACCGGCGTCCGCCCCGGCAGCGCCTGTTGCCAGGCCGCGGCCCGCGCCGTCTGCCAGCCCGAGAAGTTGGAGACACCGACATAACGGACGCGGCCGCTCGTCACCGCGTAGTCCAACGCCGCCAGGGTCTCCTCGAGTGGCGTGGTCTCGTCGTAGCCGTGCACCTGCCACAGATCCACGTACTCGGTGCCGAGGCGGCGCAGCGAGGCGTCCAGCGAGCGCAACAGGTGCCCGCGCGAGCCGTCCCGCCGCCGGCCGCTGCCCGGGCGTAGGCCGGACTTGGTGGCGATCAGGAGGTCGTCGCGTGGGATCAGGGCGTCCAGCAGCGAGCCGATCACGGCTTCGGCCTCGCCGTCGCCGTACACGTCGGCGGTGTCGACGAGGTTGCCGCCCGCGTCGACGAAGCCCTTGAGCTGGGCCGCCGCGTCGTCGGTGTCGGTGTCGGCACCCCAGGTCATGGTGCCGAGCGCGAGCCGGGAGACCGCGAGCCCGCTACGGCCTAGCGGTCGCTCCTGCATGGGTGCACCTTATGCCGCGCGCGGCACGCCGGATAGCCGGCCGGTCGGTGCATCATGCACGTCAGGTCCGCCCCGCGTGTTGGGGATGGCCGTCGACAAACGCGACAGATTGATTTCGTACTCTGATCCCGCGTCGCCGGCCGGGCGGCATTGGGGAGGGGCACGGTGAAACTGGGACTCAACCTCGGCTACCAGACCGCGTGGAGCTCGCCGGCGACAGATCTGGTGATGGCTCAGGAGGCCGAACGCCTCGGCTACACGGTGGTCTGGGCGGCGGAGGCCTACGGCAGTGACTCGCCCTCGACGCTGGCCTGGCTGGCCGGGCAGACCTCGACCATCGACCTGGGCGCGGCCGTGATGCAGATCCCGGCCCGCACGCCGGCATCGACCGCGATGACCGCGACCACGATCGACAACCTCTCCGGCGGACGGTTCCGGCTCGGCCTGGGCGTCTCCGGCCCGCAGGTCTCCGAGGGCTGGCACGGCGTGCGCTTCGCCAAGCCCCTGGCCCGCACCCGGGAGTACGTCGACATCGTGAAGCTGGCGGTCGGCCGCAAGCCGGTCGAGTACGCCGGCGAGCACTACACGCTGCCGCTGCCCGACGGCCCCGGCAAGACCCTGCGGCTCGGCTTCCACCCGCCGCGCGACCACATCCCGATCTACCTGGCCGCCGTAGGCCCGAAGAACCTGGAGCTGGCCGGCGAGATCGCCGACGGCTGGCTCGCGGTCTTCTACTCCCCTGAGTTCGCGGCCGAGCAGCACGAGCAGTGGCACGCCGGTCGGGCCACGGCCGGGAAGACCGCCGAAGGCTTCGACGTGGTGCCTAGCGTGCCGGTCGTGGTGAGCGACGACGTCGCGTCGGCGGCCGAGCTGATCCGGTGGTACGCGGCGCTCTACGTCGGCGGGATGGGCAGCCGCAAGCAGAACTTCTACAACGACCTCGCGATCCGGATGGGCTACGCCGACGCGGCGAAGACGGTGCAGGACCTCTACCTCGACAAGCGCCAGCGGGACGCGGCCGCCGCCGTACCCCTGGAGTTCATCGACCGCACCTCGCTGCTCGGTCCCAAGGAACGGATCGCCGACCGGATGAAGGCGTACGCCGCGTCGGGCGTCACCACGCTGTCGGTGAGTCCGTTCGTGACCGACGCCGAGTCCGGTGTACAGACATTGCGTACGGTTGCCGAGGCGCTGGACATGGCGGGGGTTGGGGAATGACGTGGACCGAGGCGATCGTGCTCGGGATCGTGCAGGGACTCACGGAGTTCCTGCCGATCAGCTCGTCCGGGCACATGCGGATCACCTCGGCCATCTTCTTCGGGCAGGATGCCGGCGCCTCGTTCACCGCGGTCACGCAGCTCGGCACCGAGGCCGCGGTGCTGCTCTACTTCGCCAAGGACATCTGGCGAATAAGTAAGACCTGGGTGGTCGGCCTCTGGGACAAGTCGGCGCGCAAGGAGCACGACTACAAGATGGCGTGGTACGTCATCATCGGCTCCATCCCGATCGGCGTCATCGGCTTCGCGTTCAAGGACCAGATCCGCACCGCGGCCCGCAACCTGTGGCTGGTCTCGATCGTCCTGATCGTCTTCTCGTTCGTGCTGGCCTTCGCTGAATATTTCGGCCGCCAGGCGCGCACCCTCGAACGGTTCAAGATGCCGGACGCGGTCACCATGGGATTCGCCCAGGCCCTGGCGCTGATCCCCGGCGTCTCCCGCTCCGGCGGCACCGCCAGCGCCGGCCTGTTCCTCGGGCTGACCCGCGAGGCGGCGTTACGGTTCTCGTTCCTGTTGGCCATCCCGGCGGTGGTGATGTCGGGGGTGTTCAGCCTCCCGGACGTCTTCGACAAGAGCGGCGGCGGCCTGGTCCCGTCCGGCGCCCAGATGATCGTCGCCACGATCATCGCGTTCGGCCTCGGCTACGCCTCGATCGCGTGGCTGCTCAAGTACGTCTCGGCGCACACGTTCTACCCCTTCGTGCTCTACCGGGTCGCGGTCGGCGGCATCGTCCTCGCTCTGCTCATGAACGGCACGATCGCCGCCACGTAGGGTTGTGCGCGTGGCGACCCTCCTCCTTCTGCGGCACGGCCGCACGACGGCCAACGCGGACGGCGGCCTGGCCGGCCGGCAGCCGGTCGAGCTCGACGAGACCGGCCGGGCCCAGGCGGTCGCGGTGGGCGCGCGCCTGCGCGCGCTGCCGCTGGCCGAGGTGGTCAGCAGCCCGCTGATCCGCTGCCGGCAGACCCTGGAGCTGGCCGTGCCGGACTCCGCGCCGAGCGTGGAGGACGGGCTGATCGAGTGCGGCTACGGCGAGTGGGAGGGTCAGCCTCTCAAGAAGCTGGCCAAGGATCCGCTGTGGCCGGTCGTCCAGGTGCACCCGTCGGCGGCGGTGTTCCCCGGCGGTGAGGCGATGGCGGCGATGTCGGCCCGCGCGGTCGGCGCGGTCCGCCACTGGGACCGGTCGGTCACCGCGACCCACGGCGCGGACGCGCTCTGGCTGGCCTGCACGCACGGCGACATCATCAAGGCGATCGTGGCCGACGCGCTGGGGCTGCATCTCGACCAGTTCCAGCGGATCGTGGCCGACCCGGCGTCGGTCACCGTGATCCGTTACACACCCACCCGCCCGTTCCTGATGCGCCTCAACGACACCGGTGGCGACCTGGCCGGGCTGGTGCCGCCGAAACGCCGCCGGAGGCCCCGCAAAACGGCCGCGACCTCGTCGGACGCGGTCGTCGGCGGCGGTGCCGGCACGACCTGAAATTCGCTCTGGGCGAACGCCCCTGATCCGCTCCCCACATTCGAGGCAGTGCGCTACGCGTGCGTACGCGTGGGCGGATAGGGTCTTGTTATGACCCACCAGGTGCACGCGTTCGAGCCGCCGGAGCGGTTCGTGGCTGGAACCGTGGGGCCGCCCGGCGAGCGCAGCTTCTTCCTGCAGGCGCGCGGTGGCGGTCGCGTGGTCAGCGTCGCGCTGGAAAAGGTCCAGGTCTCGCTGCTGGCCGAGAAGCTCGAGGAGCTGCTGACCGAGGCGGCCCGCCGGTTCGGCGTCGACCTGGAGCTGCCGCCCGAGGAGCCCATCGTGGCCGCCTCCGACAACGAGCCGCTGGAGAGCCCCGTCGACGAGGAGTTCCGGGTCGGCACGCTGGGCCTGGCCTTCGACGTCGACACCGCGACCGTGGTGATCGAGGCGATCGCCGCCGGCGAGGGCGAGCTCGAGGCCGTCGACGAGACTGAGACCGAGGCCGAGACGGTCGAGGACGACGAAGACGAAGACGACGAGCCCGACGACGACCTCGACCGGCTCCGTGTCCGGTTGACGCCCCAGGCCACCCGCGAGTTCATCAGCCGCGCCAAGCGTGTCGTCGCCGCCGGCCGCCCGCCCTGCCCGCTCTGCGGCCAGCCGCTCGACCCCCGCGGACACCTCTGCCCGCGCCACAATGGCTATCACCGGTGACGGTGCCGCGCCGGTGCAATCTCCGTCCCGGCTGTCCGAGCACGACGCGCTGACTCTCCTGCGCTCGGGCGAGCTCGAGCTCGAGGGCCGGCTGGTCGACGCCTCCAACACGACGCTGCGGGCGTTCGTGTCGCTCGACGGGGTCACCGTGCGCTGCGTCTACAAGCCGATCAGCGGCGAGCGCCCGCTGTGGGACTTCCCCGACGGCACCCTGGCCGGCCGGGAGGTCAGCGCCTACCTGGTGTCCGCGGCCAGCGGCTGGGACCTGGTGCCGCCCACCCTGCTGCGCGAGGAGGGCCCGCTCGGGCCCGGCATGTGCCAACTCTGGATCGACGAGCCCGAGGCCGCCCAGCCGCTGGTCGGTTTCGTGCCGGCCAGCCAGCTACCGACCGGCTGGAAGCGGATCGCGTCGGCGCAGGACGAGGACGGAAACCCGTACTCGCTGGCGCACGCCGACGATCCCCGACTGGCCCGGCTGGCGGTCCTGGACATTGTGATCAACAATGCCGACCGCAAGGGCGGCCACGTGCTGATCGGCGCCGACGACCGGGTCTACGGCGTCGACCACGGCGTGACCTTCAACGTCGAGCCGAAGCTGCGCACGGTGCTCTGGGGCTGGACGGGCGGGGGGCTCCCCGACGACGCGGTCGACGTGCTGGGCCGGCTGACCGGCGACCTGCGCAACTCACTCGGTGGCGCGCTCCGCGAACACCTGACCGGCGCCGAGGTGGCCCGGGTCCGTGGCCGGGTGCGCCGACTGCTGGAGAGCGCGAGCTTCCCGGAGCCGGGCACCGACTGGCCGTCGGTGCCCTGGCCTCCGATGTAGTTCCTCAGATCGCCGTCTGCTCCAAAGTGATGCCCAGCAGGGCGTCCACTGTGTGTGCCATCAGCTTCGGCGCGTCCGGGTCGTCCCCGGCGCCCGCCAGGGTCGCGTCCGCCCAGGCGTCGACCAGGGCCAGCGCGCCGGGGGTGTCGAGGTCGTTGGCGACGCGGCTGCGTACCCCCGCCAGCAGGTCGGCGCCCGACGGGCCCGCGGTGGCCGACGCGGCCGAGCGCCAGCGGGCCAGCCGCTCCTGCGCGGTCTTGAGCAGGTCGTCGTTCCAGGTGCGGTCGCCGCGGTAGTGGTCGGCGATCAGCGCCAGCCGCAGCGCCATCGGGTCGACGTGGTCGGCCCGCAGGCGGGAGACGAAGACCAGGTTGCCCCGGGACTTCGACATCTTCTCGCCGTCGAGACCGATCATGCCCGCGTGTACGTAGTGCGACGCGAACGGCTGCTGCCCGGTGAGCTTCTCGGCGTGGGCCGCGGAGCACTCGTGGTGCGGGAAGAGCAGGTCGTTGCCGCCGCCCTGGACGTCGATCGTGTCGCCGAGCAGGCCGAGGGCGATGACCGCGCACTCGATGTGCCAGCCGGGGCGGCCGGGGCCGAGCTGGCCGCCGGGCCAGGCCGGCTCGCCGTCGCGGGCGCCGCGCCAGAGCAGCGGGTCGAGCGGGTCGCGCTTGCCCGGGCGCTCGGGGTCGCCACCGCGCTCGGCGGCCAGCACCAGCATCTCGGCGCGGCTGAGGTTGGACTCGTAGCCGAAGTTCGGCGTGGTGGAGATGTCGAAGTAGACGTCGCCGGTGCCGTCGTCGAGCACGTACGCGGCGCCGTCGGACAGGAGCTGGACGACGTTGTCGGCGATGGCCGGGATCGACTCGACGGCACCGACGTAGTGCGCCGGCGGGATCATCCGGAGGGCTTCCATGTCCTCGCGGAACAGCGCTGTCTCGCGCATGGCCAGCACGACCCAGTCCTCGCCGTCGCGCTCGGCCCGCTCGAGGAGCGGATCGTCGATGTCAGTCACGTTCTGGACGTATCGGACAGGGAAGCCGGCGTCGAGCCAGGCCCGCTGCACCAGGTCAAAGGTGATCATGGTGGCGGCGTGGCCGAGGTGGGTGGCGTCGTAGGGGGTGATCCCGCAGACGTACATCGTGGCCCCGGTCTCCCGGTCCGGGCTCGTCTGGTGTGCGCTCTGCAACGCCGAGTCGAACAACACGAGAGGCTGGCCGGTGCCCGGCAGCCGCGGCACATCGTGCCCGGTCCAAGACTGCATTCCGCCAGCCTAACCATCGGATCTAGGGTGATCGCGTCGGGCGGCTATCCAAGATCAGGTGGTGACAGCGTGACAGAGGTGGCGTTACGGCCGGTGTCGGCCGAGGATCTCGACGTGTTCTTCGCCCAGATGCGGGACCCGGAGTCGGTCCGGATGGCGGCGTTCACGCCCGAGGACCCCGACGACCGCGCCGCGTACGACGCCAAGATGGCCCGGATCCTAGGGCTGCCGACGGTGGTCATGCGGACGATCACCCGTGCCGGGGCCGTGGTGGGCAGCATCGCCAGCTTCGTCGAGGACGGCGAGACGGACGTGACCTACTGGATCGAGCGGGCGCTCTGGGGCCAGGGCATCGCCGGCCGGGCCCTCGCCGCTTTTCTCGACGAGTTCACCCACCGGCCCCTGTACGCCCGGGCCGCCAGCGACAATATCGGCTCATTGACCGTGCTGCGCCGGGCCGGATTCCAGGAGATCGGCACCGAGATCTCGTGGGCCAACGCCCGCCAGGCCGAGATCGAAGAGACGATCCTGCGCCTCGAGTGACGGGTGGTTCGGACCCCGAAACGGGCTGTTAGCTGGTTGGGGGAAGGGCTGGTGCGGGCCCACGGAGAGTGGGCAGGATAGGTGCCATGGACTACGAATACGCGCCCCTGCGGTTGCCACCGAATGTCGACCGGCCGACCGCAGAGGCGCAACTCGCGATCCAGGCGGAGTTCTCCGGCTGGGAACTGGCCCGGGTGCGCCTGTTCCGGGACGGCACGCGGCAGGTGATGCTGCGCCGCCGCCTGGTGAACACGACGCAGCCGGGCCTCAGCTACTAGCGGACCGGTCCGTCGGCCGTTCGCGGCCGGCGCCCAGGCGGGCTGGTGCCAAGACGCCCGGACGGCGCGGAGGCCGTCCGGCGATCCAGTTGTGCCAGGAAACCGCCGACCCCCGGCCCCAAGGTCGCGGGAGCGGGGGTCGGCGGCGTCAGGCGTCAGGCGGTGCGGGGGTTGTCGTCTTCCTCGTCCACCTCGTCCTCGTCCTCCTCCGGCAGCGCGCCGTCGAGGTCACCGGGCAGGAACGGGTGCTCGTCGAGGCGGCCGACCAGGCGGTCGGTGCCTGCGGGTGCGAACGGGCCGGCGCCGTCGTGCTCGTCGTAGCTCTCCAGCTCGAGGGCCGTGTTGACCTCACTGACCATCACGACCCCGTCGAGGGGCTCGAGCTCGGGCACGTCGAGCGCGCTCAGCGATCCGTCGCCCGCCTGGAGCAGCTCCAGCACCGCCTCGCCCACCGTCTCGACCGGGCCGCCGGCCTCGTCCGGGCCGGCCTCGGCGCGGGCCTCCTCGGCACGGCGGACCAGGGCCACCACGCTGGGCACGCGGTAGTCGCGGCGCTGCCGGACCGAGATGACGTGCGGGTGGGCGTCCTTGGCCTCGTCGCCCTCGATGGTCACGCCGCCGAGGGCGCCCTCGACCTCGTCGGGGTCGATGGACTCGACGTCCCACGGTGTGACCTCGCCGAACGCCTCCAGCAGCAGCTCGTCGTAGTGGTATGACGCGTTGTTGAGCGTCACGTAGGCCTGCCACACGTCGTCGTCGTCGACGCGGCCGTCAGCGGCCTTCACCGCGGCCAGGTGCGTGCGCGAGGCGGCGATGACCTCCTCCAGCGCGGCGTCGAGGGAAGCGTGGTCGTCGGTCATGGTGAAACCATCCTCGGAGAGAGTGAAGTGCCGTCAGCTGGTGCGGAGGAAACGGTCGAGCACGCGCGCGCCGAAGCGTAGGCCCTCGACCGGCACCCGCTCGTCGATGCCGTGGAAAAGGTTGGCGAAGTCGAGGTCCGGCGGGAGCCGCAGCGGCGCGAAGCCGAAGCACCGGATGCCCAGGCGCTGCCAGGCCTTGGCGTCGGTGCCGCCGGAGAGCATGTAGGGCACGGCCTTGGCGCCCGGGTCTTCGGCCAGCAGCGCGGCCGACATCGCCTCGACCAGCGGGCCGTCGAAGGTCGTCTCGACGGCCGGCTGCCGCTGGATGTGCGCGATGTCGATGTCGGGGCCGAGCAGGTCGCGGATCTCGGCGAGGAACGCCTCGGACTGGCCGGGGAGGGTGCGGCAGTCGAGCGTGGCGTGTGCCCGGCTCGGCACCACGTTTTCCTTGTAGCCCGCGTCGAGCCGGGTCGGGTTGGCCGTGTTGCGCACCGTGGCGCCGACGAAACCGGCGATCGGGCCGAGCTTCGAGATCGTCGCCTCGGGGTCGGCCGGGTCGAACTCGATGCCGAGCAGCTGGGAGATCTCGGCCAGGAACGTCGTGGCGGTGTCCGTGAGGATGGTCGGGAACCGATGGCGGCCGACCCGGGCGACCGCCTCGGCCAGCGCGGTGACCGCGTTGTCGTCGTGGATCATCGAGCCGTGACCGGGGCGGCCGTGCGCGGTCGCCCGCAGCCACTGGATGCCCTTCTCGGCGGTCTGCACGAGGTAGAGCCGCAGGTCCTCGGAGACCGTGAAGGAGAACCCGCCGACCTCGCCGATCGCCTCGGTGCAGCCCTCCAGCAGGTCGGCGTGGTTGTCGACCAGGAAGTGCGCGCCGTAGTCGCCGCCGGCCTCCTCGTCGGCGGTGAACGCGAGCACCAGGTCACGGGGCGGCCGGACGCCGGTGCGCTGCCAGTCGCGGATCACCGCGAGGACCATCGCGTCGAAGTCCTTCATGTCGACGGCGCCGCGGCCCCACAGGTAGCCGTCGCGGATCTCACCGCCGAACGGGTCGACGGACCACTCCTGCGGGTCGGCCGGCACGACGTCGAGGTGGCCGTGCACGAGCAGCGCGCCCCGGGACGGGTCGGTGCCGGGGATGCGGGCGATCAGGCTGGTCCGGCCGGGCGCGGACTCGCGTAGCTCGGCATCCACACCGACCTCGGCCAGCTTCTCCGCGACGTATTCGGCGGCCACCCGCTCCCCCGCCGAGGTGGCGTTGTCGCCGGTGTTGGTGGTGTCGATCCGGATCAGATCACGGCACAGGTCGACGACCTCGTCGGCGCTTCCGGGGGTGGGGCTGGTCATGCGCTCTTTCTTACCAGTCCGGCGGCCGGCGCGGCCGACCGGGCACGCGCGCCTGTGGATAACATCAGTCACTCTCGGCGCGGGCCGCGAACAGTGATCGTTCGGCCTCGTTGCGCGTCAGCGCCGCCGCCCGCGCGAACTCCGCCCGCGCCTCGTCGGCCCGGCCCAGGCGGGCCAGCAGGTCACCGCGGACGGCCGGTAGCTGTGGATAGTCGCGCAGCGACTTCTCGCCCGCCGCCGCGTCCACCAGGGCCAGGCCACGGGCGGGATCACCGGCCATCCCGTACGCGACCGCCTGGTTGACCCGCAGCACCGGCGACGGGCGCAGGTGGAACAGCACCTCGTAGAGGGCCGCGACGCGCTCCCAGCCGGTGTCCGCGTGGGAGCGGGCCCGGGCGTGGCAGGCGGCGATCTCCGCCTCGACCGTGTAGATCCCGCCACCCAGGTCGCCCGCAAGGGACAACGCGGCCAGCCCACGCCGGATCAGCAGCCGGTCCCACCGCCGGCGGTCCTGGTCCGGCAGCAGCACGGGCCGCCCGTCCGGGTCGACCCGGGCCGGCAGCCGGGACGCCTGGAGCTCCATCAGCGCGGTCAGCCCGTGCACCTCGGGCTCGCGCGGCAGCAGCCCCTGCAACAGCCGCCCGAGCCGCACCGCCTCGTCGGCGAGCTCCGGCCGGACCCAGACCGGGCCGCCCGTGGCCGCGTACCCCTCGTTGAAGATCAGGTAGACCGTGGCCAGCACCGACGCGAGCCTGGGCGCCAGCTCCGCGGCGGGCGGGAGGCCGAACTCCACCCCCGTGAGGGCCTTCTTGGCGCGGGTCAGGCGGGCCGCCATGGTCGGCTCTGGCACCAGGAACGCCCGGGCGATCTCCGCGGTGGTCAGCCCGCCCAGCAGGCGCAGTGTCAGACCCACCCGGGACTCGGCCGGCAGCGCGGGATGACAGACGGTGAAGATCAGGCGGAGCAGGTCGTCGCCGATCCGGCCCTCGTCGAGCACGGCCTCGTACCCACCGTCGTGGCTCTCGGAGACCCCACCGGCGACCAGCCGCAGCTTCGCCGCGTAGTTCTGCCGGCGGCGGATCTGGTCGATCGCCCGGTGCCGTGCGGTGGCGAGCAACCACGGACCTGGATCATCGGGTACGCCGTCGCGCGGCCACTGCTCCAGCGCGACCACCAGCGTGTCCTGGGCAAGCTCCTCGGCGAGCCCGATGTCGCCGGTCAGCCGGGCGAGCACCGCCACGATCCGGGCGGCCTCGATCCGCCACACCGCCTCGACCGTGCGGTGCACCAGAGCAGGATCGGCGGCTCCCATCGCCGCCGATCCTGCCACGGACCGCCTCAGGCCGGCGGTGCGAAGTCCTCGGGTCCCATCACCTTGAGCACCTGGGACTCACCCTCCCAGCCGGGCCACAGGTCGCGGTGGACGCGCATGAAGCGGGAGGTCCACTCGACGGCCTCGGCCTTGTCGCGCACGTCGTACACCGCGTAGCTGATCACTTCCTTGGCCTCGGCGAACGGCCCGTCGGTGACGGTGAGCTCGCCGCCGGCCACCCCGACCCGGGCGGCGAACGCGCTGGGCGAGAGGCCGGCCTGGTCGACCAGGGCGCCGGAGTTGGTGGCGTCCTCACCGAGCTTCATGATCGCCTCCATCAGCTCCGGCGGCGGCGGGGTGTGCGGACGGGTGGCGGTGAGCAGGGCGATATAACGCATGACAGGCCTCCTCAGGCAACGGCGGGTTCAGGCGACAACGGGTTTCAGGCGACAGAGCGGTAGAGACGGACGGAGACGGCGGTCAGCCACGCCGACACCAGCAGGACGCCGGCCGTGAACGTGACGATTCCCCAGGCGGCGCCCCCGCTCGCGTTCATGGCCAGGAAGCTCGCGACGAACAGCACCCCGACCGCCCGCGAGAGCAGCGGGAAACCGGACCGGCCGGCGAGCAGGAAGCAGGCGATGGCCAGGCCGACGAAGCCGACGCCGCCGGCCGCGAGGTGGACGAGGCCGTGCCAACTGATCGTGCCGCCCTCGGAGCCCGGCGGGAAGCCCTGGCCCGGGTCGGCACGGAACAGACCGGCCACGACCATCCCCACACCGTAGATACCCAGCGGGACGGCGCCACGACCGACGGCGCGCCGGACACCGACGGCCGCCGCGATGACCATGAGACCGGAAACGATCAGGTTCGTGGTCTGGATCCAACCCAGGTCGCCGTTCTGGAGCAGGCTCCACGCATGCCGGGTCGGTTCGAAACCCTCCCGGGTGTACGCCTGGGCGAGCGCGACGCCGACGTACAGCGGTCCGGCGATCACCCCGTACCCGAGCAGGCTCTTTGTCACCCGCTCCGCGAGTGCGGGCGTCGCGCAGGCGGTCGTGGTGGTCATGTCGATCTCCTTCGTGGGCCCGTTCGGGTCCCTTCACCCGTAGCTCGAACGGGCTTCGCCGGATTCGACACATGGACTGGTTTTTTCTGAAAGGAAACATCAAGGTCTTCCGATGAATCGCCCCGGAGTCCTACCGTCACGCTATGAACCTGGAGCTGCGGCATCTGAGGGTGGTCACCGCCATCGCGGAGACCGGCAGCGTGACCAAGGCCGCCTCCATGCTCGGACTCGCCCAGCCCGCGCTCACGGCCCAGCTCCAGCGGATCGAGCGGGCCCTCGGCGGCCCGTTGTTCGAACGCGACCGGCGCGGCGCCCGGCCGACCGCGCTCGGCGAGCTGGTGCTCGACCGCGCCCGGGTCCTGCTGCCGGCGATGAAGGGCCTCCAGGACGAGGCGGCGCGGCTGGCCGGCGGCGACGCGCTGAGCCGCTACCGGCTCGGCGGGGTCAACAGCCCGATCCTCGGGCGGCTGGTGCATCGCCTCACGGCCGACCAGCCCACCGCGCAGATCAGCACGCACGCGAGCTGGTCGGTCGACGAGCTGGCCCGGATGGTCCTGTCCGGACGGCTGGACTACTCGCTGTGCGGTGTCTGCGGCGACGCCGTGCCCAGCGCCGAGCTCGGCCTGGCCTGGTGGGTGGTGGCGGTCGACCCCGTCTGGCTGCTGCTGCCGGAGAGCCACGCGCTGGCCGGCCGCGCCGAGATCGACCTGGCCGACCTGAGCGAGGAGCGCTGGGTGGCGGCACCCGGCGACGGCTGCTTCGCCGACTGCTTCGCGGCCGCGTGCGCGCGGTCCGGCTTCACCCCGCGCAAGGTCTACGAGACCGACCTGAAGGGCAGCATCGACCTGGTCGAGGCCGGCGAGGCGATCGCGCTCTGCCAGGCCACGTTCCGACCTGTGCCCGGCCTGATCACGCGGCCGATCAAGGGTGCGCCGCTGCGCTGGCGGCTGCTGCTCGGCTGGCACGCCGACGCGCAGGCGGCCGGGTTCGCCGACCTGATGGTCAAGTACGCCGCGGGCGCGTACGCCGACATCATCGACCGCAACCCGGACTACACGGCGTGGCTGCGCCGGCATCCGGGCTTCGGCCCCCAGCCCAACACGGAGTTCGAGCCAGCGGTATGAGCCAGGTGGTATATACCACCATCGATGGTTCGCCGCTACGTTGACGGTGCTTTTCTTTCGCCCCCGAAGGAGTGCATCGTGAACAGATTCCTTGCCGGCCTGGCAGCGGCGACCCTGCTGCCCGCCGGCATCACCGTCGCTGTGGCCGCACCGGCCATGGCCGCACCAGCGCCGGCCCCCGCGCCCGCATCGGCTCCCGCTGAGGCTGCCTCGCCGGAGATGCTCGCCGCGATGCAGCGCGACCTCGGCCTGACCGCCGACCAGGCCAAGGTCCGGATCGCCAAGGACGACGCCGCCAGCCGCACCGAGCTACGCCTGCGCAAGAGCCTGGGCGGGGCGTTCGGCGGCGCGTACGTGACTCGTACCGGCACGTTCGTGGTCAACGTGACCTCCGCGGCGCGGGTCGCCGAGGTGACCGCGGCCGGCGCTACCGCCAAGGTGGTCAGTCGCAGCTCAGCCGCGCTGGATGCGGTCAAGGCCCGCCTCGACGCCGCAGCGGCTTCGGCGCCCGCGTCTCGCGTACCCGGCTGGTATGTCGATGTCACGACCAACCGCGTCGTCGTGCTCGCGAAGGGTGGCACCGCCGCGGCCGCGCGGTTCGTCGCGGCCAGCGGCGCGGACGCTGCCGCTGTGGCGGTGGTCGCTTCTCTCGAGACGCCCCGCCTGCTGTACGACGTACGCGGCGGCGACGCCTACTACATGGGCGGCGGACGCTGCTCGGTCGGCCTGTCCGTCAACGGCGGCTTCGTCACCGCCGGCCACTGCGGCACCCCGGGCACCTCGACGCAGGGCTTCAACCAGGTCGCCCAGGGCACGTTCCAGGGCTCCTCGTTCCCCGGCAACGACTACGCGTGGGTGTCGGTCAACAGCAACTGGACCCCGCAGCCGTGGGTCAACAACTACAGCGGCGGCAACGTGACCGTGGCGGGCTCCACCGAGGCGGCCGTCGGCGCGGCCATCTGCCGCTCCGGCTCCACCACCGGCTGGCACTGCGGCACGATCTCCGCGAAGAACCAGACCGTCAACTACTCGCAGGGCTCGGTCAGCGGCCTGACCAGGACCAACGTGTGTGCCGAGCCCGGCGACTCCGGCGGCGGCTGGATGAGCGGCCAGCAGGGCCAGGGCGTCACCTCCGGCGGCTCCGGCAACTGCTCCAGCGGCGGCACGACCTACTACCAGCCGGTCAACGAGATCCTCTCGGTGTACGGCCTGACGCTGCGCACCTCCGGGGGCGGCGGTGACCCGAACCCGCCGACCGGCTGCACCGGCTACGAGTTCACCGTGAGCGGCTCGCTGTCCTCCGGCGGCAGCGTCTACCAGCCGAACGGCAGCTACTACTACTCGTCGCTGTCCGGCACCCACCGCGCCTGCCTCGACGGCCCGACCGGCACCGACTACGACCTGTACCTCCAGAAGTACAGCGGCTCGACCTGGGTCACCGTGGCGCAGGGCATCACGGCGGCGGCCGACGAGACGGTGTCCTACAACGGGACCGCCGGCTACTACCGCTACCGGGTGCACGCGTACAGCGGCTCCGGCAGCTACTCGCTGGGCTACAGCAACCCGTAAATAACGCCGCGCGTTCCTGCCTCGCCCGCCGTGTTCAGCCCGGCGGGCGAGGTAGGTTGCGGTTCATGACCGACGATCGTGAGAACGCGCGCCGCGCCGCCGCCGCGCACACCGAGGCGTCCCGCGAGCTCGAGGCGTTCCTGCGCCGGGCGCCCGAGGTGCCGGACCCGGCCGACATCGCCGAGTTCACGATCCTGCTGGCCCGCGAGGAAGAGGTCCGCGCGGAGCGGCAGGACGCGCTGGTCGCGTTCGGCCTGAGCGCACCGAGCATCGACGAGCCCTAGTGGCGGTTGCCCTGGTGGTGGTCGACGTCGCCAACGTGATCGGCTCCCGGCCGGACGGGTGGTGGCGCGACCGGGCCGCTGCGGCCACGCGGCTGCGTGACGAGCTCGGGGCCTCGGTCGCCGCCGGCCATCCGATCGGCGACCTGTCTGCGGTCGAGCTGGTGCTGGTGGTCGAGGGCAAGGCCGGCGGGGTCGGGTCGGTGCCGGGCGTCGAGGTGATCTCCGCGCCGGGGTCGGGCGACGACGCCATAGTGGACGTGGTCCGCGCGCGTGGGCAGGACCGTCCTGTCGTGGTGGTCACCGCCGACCGCGAGCTGCGGGGACGGGTGGTCGCCCTGGGCGCCACCGCGCACGGTCCACGTTGGTTGCGCCGTTAAAGTGACCGGCCATGGGGATCGACGATCTTGTTCGGCTCGTCCCGCCGCCTTCCCGGCCGGTCCACGCTGACGGCGACTGGGCCGAGGTCGAGCGACTGCTGGGCGTCGCTGTGCCGGCCGACTACCGTGCGCTGGTCGCGGCCTACGGCGCGGGTCAGTTCGCCGACATCGGCCTGCTCACCCCGTTCACCGATGCGGGCACGCACGCCAACCTGGTGTGGCAGGCGGGCGATTTCCTCGGCAGGTTCGCGGACGCCCGTGACGAGTTCCCCGAGGATTTTCCCTATCCCCTGCACCCGGAGCCCGGCGGTCTGCTCCCGTGGGCCGGCACCGGCAACGGGGTCCAGCTCTGTTGGCTGACCGAGGGCGATCCGGACGCCTGGCCGGTCGTCGTGTTCGACTTCGCCCTGCGCTGCGACCGCTATGACCTCGGCGCCGTCGATCTGCTCCACGGTCACCTCAGCGGGCGCGCTCCGGTGCCCGGCCTCGGCACGGTTCACGCTGTCCCGAGGTTCGACGGTTCCCGCGACCGGGACCACGTATACGTGCGGTTGTCCGACGGGGACCGCCCGCACGAGGAGCGGCTGCGGATTCTCCGCGCGGCGCTGGCCCCGACGGCCGACCGTGGCGCTTTCGACGGCGGCCAGCAGCGGCAAGACCATTTCAAGGCCGTCGACCGCGACTGGTTGCTGACCTACGAGACGGCCTACGGCCACCAGATCCGGGTCGCGATCCCGCCGGAGGACGCACCCGAGGCCCGCACGGTGATCACCGTCGCCGCGGCCGAAATGGGTTGTGCGGTCCTGTCGACGACGACCCACCTCGGCGCGCCGACCTGGACGGACGCCTGACCTCACCTGCGGCCGAGGAAGATCGGGTTGGTGAGAGCGACCATGGTGTCCCCGCGCCGGACCTCCGCACGCACATAGCGGGAGGCGCGGGGTGTCGTCGTCCATGACACGACGCCGGTCGCGGGCACGGGGGTGACCAACCGCCGGCCCTGATCGGTGACGATCCGGACGACGCCGCCGGGCACGCCGCGCACGGTGAGCATGACCGTGATCGCCGTGTCCTCCGCGACGTCGAGCCGCTCACCAATGCCTGCGGAGCGCCCGTCAGCCGCACTGTCCGCGCTGTCCGCGCTGGCGAGACCGGCCGCGGTGGCGAGACCGGCCGCGCTCGCCGTGAAATCGAGGTCCACCGCGGCCGACTCCGCGATCCAGAGGTGGCCGGCGCGGACGCCGGCCACGATCGAATCCCGGTCGAGGCGGTCGGCGAGCACGACGTTCTGCGGCAGGCCGACGATCTGGTCCGTGCCGTGCACGTCGCTGTTGCCGACCGCGGGTAGCCAGCGCTCGCCGCTGACCAACTGGTTGTCCCAGTTGCCGAGCGTCGCCTCGTCGTCGGGGGTCCACGGCCCGTTCCACACCTCGATGGCGTCGAGGCCCTCGTACCCGAACTTCCAGCCGCAGCCCTTGCAGGAGGCCAGCGGGTGGTTGGCGACCGCCAGGGCGCCCACCTTGTGAGCGGCGTTCACAAAGGCGGAGACAGCGCCGTCGGTCGCACGGTAGCGCCAGTCGATCCACGTGCCCGCCGGCAGGCCGAGCACCGCGTAGTGGCCGTTGCGGGTCGTGACCTCCGTACCGTTGATGATCAGCAGGTCGGGTCCCGCGTAGGCGCCCCAGACGGCGTGCGCGCTGGGTGTGTTGTGCTCGGTCGAGACGATGTAGTCGAGCCCGGCGGCTCGCGCGTCGGCGGCCAGCTCGGCGGGCTCGCGCCGGCCGTCGGAGTGCACGGTGTGGAGGTGCATGTCGCCGCGGTACCACGCCCGGCCCCGGCCGGCGGCCTCGTGCGGCGCCGGGTTCGGCACGAAGGTCGGTCCGTCGGGGCCGCGCTCGAGCGTCACGGTGACTGTCCACGGCAGGCCGTCCGGGACGATGCCGTACGGACCGAGGAGGACGTGCCACCGTCCGGCGTGGACCGGTCCGGGCAAGTAGCCCGGTGTTGCGTCCGAAGCGCTGATGGTGAAGCCGTCCCGCGCGCCGCCCGACCAGCCGCGGAAACCGGCGTGCGCGTCGAACACGCCGAGGTCCAGCGCGTTGCCGTCGTGTCCGGGCGGCGGGGTCGGGCGGTCGTAGCGGTAGACGACGGTGATCCGGTTGACCCCGTCGGGGATCTCGACGGGCAGGTAGACCCAGTCCGGCGCGCCGTAGGGAATCGTGCCGGAGACGGTCCGCGTCACGTCGTCAGGCCCGAAACGCACCGGCTCCAGCTCCACGCGGGTCCCCCTCCGAGCGCCGGGCGGTCCCCGGCGGCCTACCCAAGATCACCCGGAGGTTGACAGTTTGTCAAGACAAAGCCGTCGGCGCCCGCCGTGTCACCGTCACCACGCACACAGCCGCCGCGACCAGCAGCACGACGGCGTTGACGATCAGCGCGGTGTGCAACGCGGAGACCATGCTTGCGCCACCGGCCATCCGACTGCTGAGGATGACGCCGAGTACGGCAGGGCCGAGCGCACCGCCGTACTGCCGGACCGCGGTGTTCGCGGCGGCGGCCATGCCGGCGAGGTGGTGCGGCACGGCGTGGATGGCGGCCACGGCGACAGCGCTGAGCATGAACGCGTCGGCGACGCCGAGGATCGCCAGGCGCCACGCGACGTCGACGAAAGAGGTGTTCGTGCCGAGCCCGGTCAGCAGGAGCATCGCGACGGCGCCCAGCCCGAGCCCGACCGCCAACAGGGTGATCGGCTGCCGGTGCGCCAGCAGGCGGCCGACGAACGGGTTCGCGACGGCGGTGACGCCGTTGACGAAGAGGAGCCGGACGCCGATCTCCAGCGGCGAGAGGTGCTGGCCGGCGCCGAAGAACAGGCTGAGCAGGAAGAGCCCGCCGACGATCGCGAACAGGGCGGCCAACGCGGAGAAGCTCGCGGCGCGGAATGCCGGCAACCGGAACAGCGACAGTTGCAGGATCGGCGAGGTCGACCGCGCCTCGACGCGCAGGAACACGGCCAGCGCGGCCACGCCGACGACCAGCCCCGCGATGGTGGTGGGTGCGCCCCAGCCTGCCTGGCCACCCTCGATCACGCCGAAGATGCTCGCCGCGATCGCGACGGTCGCGGTGATCTGGCCGGGCCAGTCGAGGCGGCGGCCCTGCGGGGACTTCGACTCGGGCAGGCGCAGCGCGGCGAGCAGGCCGGCCACCAGCGCCAGCGCGATGATCGGCACGAAGATCCAGCCCCATCCGGCGTACCGGAGGATGGTCCCTGAGATCAGCGGACCGGCCGCCAGGCCGAGGACGAGCCCGGTCGCCCACAGCGCGATGTACCGTGCCCTGGCCCGCAGGTCCGGGACCGCGTGGGCGATCAGGGCGAGCGTGGTCGGCAGCAGCAGCCCGGCGCCGGCACCGGTGACCGCCTGGCCGACCCACAGCAGGTGCAGGCCGCCGGCCACGGTCCCCGCCACCATGGCGATCGCGGCGCCGAGCACGGTGATCGCCATGCCGGTCAGGAACACCCGGCGGCGGCCGTGCAGGTCGCCGAACACTCCGGCGGACAGGATCGTCGCGGCCATCGGGATGATGTAGCTGTCGGTGACCCATTGCAGGTCAGCGGTCGAGCCACCGGTCGAGGTGCCGATGGTCGTCAGAGACACGCTGACCGCGGTGATCGGCACGTACGTCACGAAGACGCCGAGGACCGCGAGCGCGATGGTCAACCGGACGCCACGGTCACCGACCGTCCCGGGGAGCCTGGCCTGCACTGCTGTCGCCACCGCAAGATCCCTTCACCTTAACTATCTCAACGTGAAGATATCACCGGGCAAAGATTCTTAACGTTGATGTAACGTTGCTCTCATGGCCAGCACGCAGACCCCCCGAGACCGGGTGGACGGGTTGCTCGAGGTGATCGCCGAACGCGACCCCGAGCGCGACCTCAACGCCAAAGCGGTCACCTGGCGGCTTCGGCGGGCCAGTCACCGCATCGACACCGAGATCCGCCGGCAGTTGGCCGCCCAGGGCATGGAGCTGTGGGAGCTGGAGATCCTCTGCGCGCTCCGCAACGGCGGCGGCACTCTGACCATGGGCGCCCTGCTCGACGCCGCCCAGATCACCTCGGGCGCGATCACCAACCGGGTGGCCCGGCTCGAGCGCGACGGCTACGTCCGCCGGGAGATGGCCCCCGACGACCGCCGCCAGGTCCTCGTCACGATCACGCCGGCCGGGCTCGACCGCAACTGGCAGGTCATCGCCGCCAACAACGCGGCCGAGCAGGAGATCTTCGCGACCATCGACCCTGACCTCCAGCGGCGCCTGTCCGAAGACCTGCGCGCGGTGCTGCTCACCGTCGAAGGGCCCGCCCCGACCGCCTGACCGCTCAGCCGCTCACGTCGTCCGCGGGGACACGGTTGGTGCCCATCCACGCGGTGGCGAAGTCGACGAGGACAACCTGCGACATCAGCCGCGCCGTCGCGCCGCCCACCTGGGCGATCACGGCACCGCCGGTGGCTTCGAAATCGGCACCCACCCGGTCGAAGTCGCTCTCGTCCGTGACGACGTCGACCCACGTCGTCCATTCGCTCGTGCCGTCCGGCCGACGGACCGACGAACCTGTGGCCGCGCGCGGCGCCGACACCTGTCGCCATTCCGCGAGATGCAACGAGGTGTTGGAGCTGTGGTCACAGCCGAGCAACAGGACCTTGCCGCCGAGCCGGTAGACCGCGCCCAGCGGTGAGCTCTCGCCCAACCCGTCGTCCAGCCGGTGGCCCTTGACGATGTCAGTGGCGCTCCCGCCGAGAGCGGCGAACGAATATTGCGGATGTGTGCTGCGCAGGGCGCCGGGCCACGTGCGTACGGTCTCGGCGATCACACCCATCCACCGGCTCGGCGTACACAATGGATCGAAGCCGGGCGGTTGTTCCCGGATCACCGGCCACCACGCCTCGGGGACGGGCGGATGCTGCCACGACGCGGGGTCCGTATTCGCAGGTGTGTGAGTGGGCACCACCAGGGTGCCGCCGGAGCCGAGCACCTCGAGGAACGCCTGGACGACCGCCTGGGTGCCGCCGGCAACGAACCCGAGGCTCCGGTTCGACGAATGCAGCAGCAGGACGTCGCCCGAGGCGAGGCCGAGGTCGCGCAGGTCGGAAGCCAGCGACTGAACCGTGTGCGGCATGGGCTGGTCCATGCGGGGCAGCGTATGGGGACCTTGGGAGTCCCACCAACGATTTACTCGCGGCGAAAGACCACGACCAGGACGCGCAGGATCAGGACCATGCCGACGATCAGCAGGAAATAGCCGAGCACCGGGAACAGGTCCACGGCGCCGCTGATTCGGGGGCCGCCGCCCGTGCGTAGCAGCAGCACCGCGATGATGCCGGCCGCCGAGCCGATGACGGTCAGCAATACCCGGTGCAGCAGGTCGGTGACCAGCCGGCGGTCCTGTTCGTCGGCGAACAGGCGGACGTTGACCCGCAGCCGCCCGTGTTCGAGGGCGTCACCGAGTCGGTCGATCCGCCTCGGCAGCCGTCGCAGCACGGGCAGCAGCGCCGCGAGCTCGTCCTCCAACGAGGCGCGCAGCCGGTCCGGGCCGAGCGCCTCGGCGACCCGCCGGGTGCCGGCCGCGCGGGCGTGTGTGACCAGGTCGAACCCGGGCCGGACGAGGCCGAGAGTGCCCTCCAGGGTGGCGAACGCCCGGAACACGGCGGCGACGGCCGGTGGCACGCCCAGCCCGTACGCGGCGAAGGTCCGCAACAGCGCCGCCACGGCCGCCGCACCCGCGCTGCTGCCGGGTGCCGCGTACCGGACGATCAATGCGCCGATCGCCCTC
This sequence comes from Asanoa ishikariensis, assembly GCF_900107455.1. Lineage (GTDB taxonomy): Bacteria > Actinomycetota > Actinomycetes > Mycobacteriales > Micromonosporaceae > Asanoa > Asanoa ishikariensis. The sequence goes on from NZ_FNQB01000003.1 coordinate 1,619,150, forward strand.
TGAAGCTCGCGCTCGTCGACCTCCGCGGGCCGATCGACGACCTGCAACAGCGCGTCGCTGACCGCCACCGAGTCACGCCGGCCGAGCGCCGCGAGGAGTTGGCCGATCGCGTCCCGGGTCGCCGCGTCGAGGCGGCCCACGGAGCCGAGGTCGAGCAGGCCCAGGCGGCCGTCGCCGGTCACCAGGACGTTGCCGGGGTGCAGGTCGACGTGGAAGATGCCGTGCACGAGCACCTGGTCGAGCATCGTGTCGACCAGGCGGCCGCGATCTCGGCCCGCCGTTCCTCGCCGAACCCGTCGAGCAACGCCGCCGCCGTGCTCAACGACGTGCCGTCCAGCCGGCCCATCACCAGGACGCGCTCGGAGCTGAGGTCGGCGTGCGGCGTCGGCACGAGCACGCCCCGATCGGGCGAGTCGGCCAGGGCCGCCGCCATGGCCTGGAGGTTGTCGCGCTCGATGGTGAAGTCGAGCTCCTCGTGCAGCGCCGCCGCGAAGCCGGTCGCGAGCGCCCGCAGCCCCAGCGGGCGCCCCCACGAGGTCCGCTCCTCGAGCGTGCCGGCCAGCCGCAGCAGGATGTCGACGTCACGCTCGACGATGGCGGCGACGCCGGGCCGGCGCACCTTGACCACCACGTCGGTGCCGTCGGGCAGCCGCGCCGCGTGGACCTGTGCCACCGAGGCGGCGGCCAGCGGCTCGTGGTCGAAGGCGGCGAACACCTCGTCGACGGGGCGGCCGAAGTCGGCGGCCAGGACGGCGGCCACCTCCTCCCAGGCGACCGGGGCCGCCCGGTCCTGCAACGCGGTCAGCTCCTCGACGATCTCCGCCGGCAGCAGGTCGCGCCGGGTCGCCAGCACCTGACCGAGCTTGACGAAGGTGATGCCGCCCTCGTCGAGCGCGTCCCGCAACGAACGGCCGAGCCGGCGGCGGGCCGCGGCCGACGACGGGCCGGGAGCGGGACGTCCACGCAGGAACCGGCCGAGCCCGTGCCGCAACGCGATGCGCACGATGGTCCCGTACCGCCGGGTGCGTCCGATCCTCCGGCGGGTGCCGCGCCAGAGCTCCACCGGGCCTGGCATGGACCCCGTCGGCAGCAGCACCTCGAGGACGACCAGGGCGGCCATGGCGAGCAACGCCGAGACGACGACGGCCACGAAACCGAGGAGGGCGAGCTCGCCGGCGCCCAGGCTCTCGGGATCGGCCGGTGCGAGCGCCTGCAGGACGGGTGTGGCGACGAAGAGAGCGAGGAGGGCGGCCAGCAGGGTACGCACGGGTCCGACGCGGACACCGAGCAGCCGCCGGATGACCGCCGCGAACAGCAGCACGGACACGACCATTGTGGCCAGGAACGCCGGCACGGTGATCGCGGTCTCCACGACGACCGACGATATCCGGATGTCGCTCCCCCGGCTGCCCGCCAAACCTGCGGACGGCAGGCAGTCAGACGGGCCCCAGCACCTCGTCGATGGCCGCGAGCACCGCCGGGGCGACGTGGTCGCCGTAGCCGCAGGACGGACCGCGCAGATAGCGGAACTCGACCGGTGCCACGCTGGCCCGGTCTGCGACCCTAACCACGTCGAGCGCGAGGTAGTCGGTCCGCACCGGGCAGGACTTCCCGTCCGACGGCGCCGCGTTGATCGCCGCCCGGAAGCGTTGGCCGCCGGCCGTCGAGTGCTCGACGGTCCGCAGCGGAGACACCGGCTTGGCATAGCTGTAGCGGCAGAAGGTCACTGCGGCTGGTTCGAGCGGCATCGGTGGCGCCAGCGGCGGCGCCACCAGGAGATGTACGTCGTGAACAGCACCCGGCGGACGTACGCCTCCGGATGTCCACCGGCGACGATCCGCGGCCATCTGCCCCACACGGTGGCCAGCACCGTCTGGAGCAGATCCTCGGCCCGACCGGTGTCACCGGTGAGCAACCAGGCCGACCGCAGCAGCGCGTCCGACCTGGCGGCCACGAACTCGGTGAACCCGTCCGGTGGCGAACCCGACATCCCCGCACCTCTCACAACCGGCAGAACGCGGTCGGGGTGCCCGGATGTTAACGGGCGCGCCGAAAAGTGCGGTCCGAGCTCTCGCGGTGGCCGCGCCGAACATAGACCGACCGGCCATGGTGAATCGAGGACCTGGTCCGGCCGGTAGGACCGGTCCGTCCACTCGAAAGGGTCAGACGGACGGGGCGGAGGCTTGCGCGGACGCCCGATAATTGCCTTTATGGACATCGTCGTAGCCGCGTCGAAAGAGCTGGGTCTCACGGCCAGCGAGATCGCTGACCGATGGAACTCCGCCGAGGCGAACAGCCGCGTCGCAGTTGCCAGACCGCAGGAAAGCCGGCTCGAGCACTTTCCCGTCGGCGACTACATGGACTCCGTGCTGGTCGTCCTCGGCTCCGTGGCATTGGGAGTCGCCGGGAATGCCGTGTACGACTTGATCAAGCGAATCGTGACGCCGAAGGCGGCCGCGGAGCGGCTCCGTTACACCGAGGTCGTCAAGCCCGATGGCACCAGGATCGTCGAGATCACGATCGCCGACGTCGACTGACATGCTCCTTACGGTGGCCCACCTGGGCGGCGCCTCGGTCGTGATAGAGGCTGACCAGGTCACGACGCCGTTGGAGTTTCGTTCACCGCTGTCGTCTGCCGATCTCGATGCGATCCGTTGGCTGCTGGAGGACTGCCCGGACGCCCCTGTCGGGCCGCAACGGCGGCTCTACCACGACATGCGTGCGGCGACGGGCCGTATCGGCGAGGCGCTGTGGCGTGCGCTGACGCCGACCGATTCCGCCAAGGAGGCCCTGGAAGCGCTCACGAGCGCGGGCGGCATCGACGAAGTGCGGTTCGTCTCCGATGACCCGGAGTTCCTCGCGCTGCCGTGGGAGCTGCTGTCCCCACCCGACACGGACACAGTTCCGCTCCTCCAGACTCGACCGCTCACGCGGACGCTGAGCACCCGGAACCCGGTCGAAGCCTCGCGAGCGACGCGGACCGACGGGCCGCTGCGGATCCTGCTGGTCTCTCCTCGTCCGTACGGCGATCGCGACGTTCGAGCGCGCACGGTGCGCGGTCCCGTGCTGAAGGCGGTAGCGCAGTCAGGCGGGGCCGTGCGAGTGGACTTTCTGCGACCGGCGACCGCGACCCGGCTGGCCGAGGTGCTGGCGTCGCACGAGGCCTACGACATCGTTCACTTCGATGGCCACGGGTTCTCCGACGCGACCGCGGCGGGACCTTCATCCGGGGTCCTGTTCGAAAGGGAGGACGGCGGCCCCGACCCGGTGAGCGGAGCCGAGTTCGCGAAGATCTTCTCGGCGTCGCGGCCGACGCTCGTCGTGCTCAACGCCTGCCGGTCGGCCAGACTGCCCGGATCCGACGACGGCGTCGGTTCGGTGGCCACCGCCCTTCTTCGGCACGGGCTTCCCGCAGTGCTCGCGATGACGCACAACGTGTCGGCGGCCGTCGTCACCAGGTTCACCACGGACTTCTACGCGGCCCTGTCGGCAGGCGAGTCGTTGGCCGCCGCGACCGCCCTCGCACGCCAGGGGCTCGTCGCGCCGGCCGACGCGACATTCAGCCGGCCGTTCCAGGTCCTCCCCGTCCTCTACACGGCGACGGACCTCGAGCGGTCCCCGATGCGGTCGCATCCCCAGCCGACCGACCTGCCGGCAAACGGTCAGCCGGACGATCTCGATCTGTTGATGTACCGGGACGACGAACTGAACCGCCTCGAGCGCCTGCTGGGCGCGCCCGACCATCTGCCGGTCGTCGTCAGCGGTGTGATCGGCTCGGGCAAGTCCCGATTCCTGCGTACCTTCGCGAGATACGCCACCCTCACCGGAGCGTTCGACCACGTGGTCTTCCATCCCACGGGTGATGGGGAGAAGGACCCAACAGGCCGCGTTCTGCATGTCTGGGATGAGATCGAGGATCGGCGGCGATACGCGCCCGTCGAGTCCGCGGCGGCCCGACTGCCCAGCCACCATCGCATGATCATCGCGACCCGGTACGACCAGTTCGAGGGTCCACACCATCACCACGCTTTGGGCGACATCGGGACCGAGACGACGGGTCTACTGCTCGCCGACCACGTCATGCGCCACGAGACGCCGGTGTCATCGCCGACGATTCTCTGGTTGCCTCGCGCGTCCGGCTGGCACGCCGCCAGCCTGCGGGCCATACTGCGAGCCCTCGAAGGGGCTCCCGCCCTCGACGTGTGCTGGCAGATGGAGGTGGGTTTCTCCGACGGCGGCGACGACGACGCTCTGGTCCTGCCCGAGGTGCGCCGCTGCCTGGCTCGGTTGGCAGAGCCGGCGTTCGCCCTGGTCGGCTTGTTCGGCCATATGGTCGTGCCGCTGTTGCCCGCCCTCGTCACGGACCGCGGGGTCCCCCTCACCGACGACTGCCGTCGGGCGCTGGACCGCACCATCCCAGAGGAGGAGTGGTTGCGGATGTTCGTCTCGGCGGAACGGCTCGGGCTCGTCGAACCGGTGCTGCCCGGGCATCCACGGCTCGGATACACCGTACCGCCGGGCGTCTCGTATGCCCTCCGAGCCGAACTGCGGGGCTGATATGGGGAATCCACTCTCACCGAGCTTCGGTCGGCGGCGGCCACGGCGACGATCGGCCTGGTCAACAACCTGTTCCCGGCTTCGCCCGGCACGAGCGACTACGCCCGGCGCACGCAGCGGCAGCTCGCCGTCAACATGAACGAAAGCGCCATCTGGGCGGCGCTCCTCCATTCGCTGGATCGTCACGACTACGGCCAGGCGGCGCGCCTCGCGAGCGACTACGCGCGCGACCCGGAGGGATCGTTCGAGTGGAGCCGCACGACGTCGATGGTCGACCACCTCCGGGCATTGACATCGGCGACCTTCGGCGACGACACCGCATCACATGTCTTCCTCGACGTGACGCACGAGATCCTGAGCAGGGCCGCGATCGCCCGCGACGACTGGGCCGCCGCGCGCGGCCACCTCGAAACGCTGATGCGCGATCCGTCATCTTCACTGTTCGAGGAGAACCGGCGCTCACTGTTGCTCCGAGCCGCGGAGGTGATGGCGCACACGGACACGCCGGCGGAGTCCACCCGGCTACTGGCGCTCGCGGTCGACGATGCCCGGGCCGAGGGCACGACCGCGGCGCTGGCCGACTGCCGGTACACCTGGCAACAGATCGTCGACGCGCTCGGGATGGGCACGGCACAGGCGAGGCGGCTCGGTGAGACCGTCGGACTCTCCGGCGCGCCCGCGGATCACGGTCGGCGGACCTACGGAATGATGTCGATCCCTGAGCTGGTCGACGACGCGCGTGCCCTCGAGCTTTCGGGAAACGTCGCCGGGGCCATCAGCCTTCGGCGATACATCGGTGAGCGCGCACGCACGGCCGGCCAGTACGAGACCGCCCGGCAGTGGCTCTATTCCGCACTGGCCCTCGCGCGCGCCAACCCGGACGTGAACGACTTCGGGTTGACCTACCACGAGCTTTCGATGGTCGAGGAGCAAGCCGAGAGATTCGACGACGCGGCGCACTGGGCGGCATCCGCGCTCGAACAGGCCCGCGCCACCGGCTCACGCCGGGGAGAGGCCGACGCGCTCAACGAGCTCGGCATCATCGAATGTCGGCGGGGACGCCCGCAGGAGGCGAAGACCGCGTGGACGAACGCACTCAGCCACTACGAGGCGCTCGGGATGGCCGACTACGCCGACGAGACCAGCTTCATGTTGGCGCAGCTGGCAGTGAGCACAGGACAGGACGAGGAGGGGATGGAGACGGTGCGGCGCCTGGCCCGCCGATTCGAGGCGAGCGGCGCGATCGAGAGATCGGTTCAGGCCCATCTGTTCCTGGCGGCCAACAGCCCGGACGCGCAGGTCGTCGGGGAGATGCTCGAGCAGGCCCGTCGCCTCGTCCGTGAGCTGCCCCCGTCCCTCGCGAAGCCCCTCGCCGATGAAGTGGCGGATCTCGAGGCGGAGATCGCGAACCCTGAGCCGAGGACGGACAGCGACGAGGGTCCGGCCCGGCGAGACTGAGCCGCGAGGCCGGACCCGATCGGCTCAGCCGACGCGGTACGCGTACAGGTCGGTGTTCACCAGCGAGAAGCGCAGCTTGATCTGCTGGCCGGCCAGGGCCTGCAAGGACCGGCCGCCGGGGAAGCGGACCTGGGCGTCGTACTGGTCGCCCTTGACCGGCAGCGAGGTGTAGCCCGGAAGCAGATTGCCGGACGCGTGCAGCACCTCGACCGTCAGCGAGCCCTTGGCGTGCACGTCGGCGTTGACGTGCAGCGCCCTGCCGTCGGTCACCAAGGGCTTGGTCGTGAGCTGACCCGGGTCACCGAGGCCGGGCAGCGAGGCGTTCGTCATCGAGACGAAGCCGTCCCGGCGCCAGGTCGCCAGGCCCACTCCGCTCGTGTACGGGGTCGTCCCCGCCACCTGCCCGCCGTGGCCGGCGTTGAAGGCGCCGTAGTACATCGTGATCGTGCGGTCGTCGACCAGCACGTTCGACGCCGTGTAGAGGGCTCCGTCGTCCCACGCGCCGGGCTTGCCGGGCTGGATGACCGGGTCGCGGACCGGGCGGCTCCAGTCGACCAGGTCGCGTGACGCGGCGAGCTGCGGGAGCACCGGGCCGTCACCGGCCGACGACTGGCTGCCGTGCGTGAAGTTCGTGATGAGCAGGACCCAGGGGATGCCGATGTACGTGCCCTCGTACGGCAGCACCGGCATGCCGTAGATCTGGCCCTCCAGCCCGTTGATGGCCTGCGCCGCGCCGTCGTCCGCGTAGTCGCCGGCCACGCCCAGCACCGGCGTGCTCCACGTCAGGAAGTCCTTGCTGGTGGAGACGAACGCCGCGCGGTCGTACACACCCGGGGTGCGGGACGTGAACATCCGCTTCTTGACGGTGGCGATGTACTGCTGGCCCGCAGGATCCCAGGCCACATTGGACACATCACCGTCGAGCAGGACCGGCTTCGAAGCGGCCAACGTCCACGTATAGCCGTCCGGGGAGAAGTACGCGTAGTAGCCCAGCGTCTCGTTGACCACGCCGGTGTGGAACTGCATGAGCGCGTAGCGGCGGTCGGCCGGCGCGTCCGGGTTGTAGGCGACGGTGCCGCCGCCGGCGATGACCAGGTTGGTCCGCGACGCCGGGATGTCCTTGTAGCCGATCGTGCCGCGACCCAACGGCTTGGTCCACTTCACGCCGTCCCTGCTCTCGGCGTAGCAGAGGTAGTAGCCGGGTGCGACGTCGTTGTTGCAGTCGTACCACATGCGATAGACCTTGCCGACCTTGAAGACCGAGCCGTAGATGTACGTGCTCGTCTCCCACGGGTACGTCGGCCGGATGAGCGGTTCGGGACGGGTCTTCGCCGGGTGCACCACGCGCCCGACGTCCCGGCTCGACTCGATGCGGTAGTCGTCGAGGAACAGCTCCCGATCCGTGCCGAGGCGCGGGTCGTAGGCGGCCGGCGCCTGCGCGAGGCTGACCTGTTCCCAGTAGGACCAACCGGCCTCGCCGCCGGCGATCCGCACGGTCACCTGCGCGCTGCCGGCCGGCGCGGTGCCGGTGATCGTCACGGTCTGCCAGTCGGTGCTGAACGCCGTGTCCGCCGCGTTCGTGCCCAGGTCGGTGCGGTTGAAGTCGGTGAAGACCATGGAGAGCTGGGCGGGTGTGCCGCTGCGGCCCTTGACCCGGGCGGTCAGCGTGTACGCGGCACCGGGCGCGGCGACCATCCGGTCGCTGGTGACCGTGACCGGGTTGCCCGAGGTGACGTTGAGCTCCAGCGAGCCCGGACCCGCGGTGCGGTAGGCGGAGAGGTTGACGACGTTGGCGGCCGCCTCGGCGCCCTCGACACTCCATCCCGTCGGGTGGCCGACCCGGTCGCCGACGTCGAACCCGCCGTTGGCGACGAGGTTGGTGTCCTGTGGCACGCCGGTGTCCGCGGGCGGCTGCCCGCTGGCCGCCGTCGGCAGGAGCAGTGCTGCCACCGCCGTCAGACCGGCCAGAGTGCCCATGCGTCCGCGATCCATGCCAACCCCCAAGGTGATCGATGCGTGGAGGATGCCAGTCCATCTGGAACACCGTTCCATGTCAACGGTCGCATCGATTGACATGAAATGACGTTCCAGATAGCTTTCGGGCCGACCACCGACCCCCGTACCAGATGGGAGTGTTCTCGTGCGTCGTCTGCTCCGTGGCGTCTGCGCCACGCTGCTCGCCTCGACCGCGGCCCTCGCCGCCACCTCGACCGCCGCGACCGCGGCCCCACCAGAAACCGGAACACCGACCGACCCGGTCATCGTCGCACCGGCGGAGAGCGGCAAACGCGCGTTCTTCGGCGACATGGTCAAGCTCAAGGACGGCCGACTCCTGGTCGCGTACCGGGAATCGGTCGCGCACATCAACCAGGACGGCCGCATCATGGTCGTGCAGAGCCGCGACCAGGGCCACACCTGGAGCACGCCCCAGGTGGCGATCGACACGGCGATCGACGACCGCGACCCCAAGCTCGTGCAGCTACGCGACGGCACCGTGCTGATGAACTTCTTCCGCACGGACTGGACGGGCTACCCCGGCAAGCCGGTGACGCTGGTCGGCACGTTCGTCACGCGCTCGACCGACAAGGGCGCCACCTGGAGCACGCCGAACGAGGTCGGCACCGCCCTGGAGGGACCGTCCGATGTGGTCGTCGGTGCCTACTACGCCGGCCACGCCGCCACCCACGGGCCGATTCTCGAGCTGCGCAACGGCGACCTGCTGGTCCCGCTCTACGGCCGGCTGCCCGAGGGCGGCACCGGTCCGGCGACGGTGGTCCGCTCGACCGACGGCGGCCGCACCTGGCCGAGGGAGAACGAGTCGGTGATCGGCCGCTCCGCGACCTTCGACTTCCAGGAACCGAACCTCAGCCTGCTCAAGGACGGTTCGCTGCTCTCGATCATCCGCACGTCGATCAACATCGCGTACCTGTCCCGGTCGTACGACCAGGGCCACACCTGGACGACGCCGGTGTCGACGGAACTGCCCGCCTCGTCACACCACCAGTTGGTGCTGCGCGACGGCGACGTGCTGTTCACCTACGGAGACCTGTCCGGTACCTTCGGGCCGGGCCGCCCGACCGTGGGGCGCCTGCTGCGCCACCCGGAACGGAACATCGACGCCGACAAGGACATCCTCATCTACGACGCGGCCATCCACGGTCCGGCCACGGCGGACCAGGCCAACCCGTCCAGCGTCGAGCTGCGCCCCGGGCGTTTCTTCACCATCACCTCCGACCCGCACCTGGCCGCGATCGTCGGCGTCTACACCCAGCGCCGCGACTACCGCTGATCTCGGCGGTCAGCCGCCCGCCAACCGATGCCACCAACGGCGTCGTGCGGCGGGCGGCGCGACCGGCGCGGGACCACCGGCGGCGCCGAAGTAGTCGCCACCCTTGGACCGCGCGTTGTCGGTACCCCAACTCCGGTCGTGCGGCACTTTGACGAGGCGCGGAATGTGCTTACGGCAATGGATGTACGCCTCGTGGACGTCGACGAGCACCCATCGCTCCGGCCGCCGCCCGGGTGCCGGATCCACCGCCAGCCGGGGATGCTCCAGTCGCTCCACAATGGTCGCTCGACCGTTGACGTGCAGCCCGATCGAGTCCTGGAAGTCCACGAACAGCAGCCCCGCGTGCTGGTTCGTGGAGATGTTGCCGAGGCTGGCCATGACACCGTTGCCCCGATACTCCGGCCAGGCGACCTGACGCTCGTCGAGCACGGCAACGAAGCCCGGCGGCCCGGCGCGGAACGTCGCGTCACAGTTGCCGCCGTCGTCGGCGGTGCCGACGAACATCATCTCCTGGCGGTCGATGAACTCCCGCATCGTCTCGTTGAGGTGGTCGAGCATCTGCGTCTCGTAGAACCGCCGCGCCCGCTCCTCGGACCCGTAAACCGCCTGCAGGCCCCGCTCGCCGATCAACTCAAGGTTCGTCCCAAGATCCTGCACGCCGCCTCCCGCCACGTCACCGGCACGCTCTCTGACAGGGAGAGTCGCACCGACTCCGCCGCGTAGTCGCACAGACTGTGCGACCCTCACCCGTCCTCGACGAGATGCCGGGCGATGAACTCGCGCCAGCGGCTGACCGCGTCGGGCCTGGTCTCGCCGTGCGGGCCGGGATAGGCGACCAGTTCCTTGTCGGGCGAGGGCAGCAGGTCGAACAGGGCGAGCTGGCCCTCGCGGGGAAACAGCTCGTCGTGCCACTGGACGTGGAAGAGGACCGGTGCGGTGATCCGCGCGGCGTCGCGGGTCACCCGGGCAGGCGCCGACATCGCCGTCTGCTCGCGCAGACCGAACTTGCCGAGCACCGCGCACCGCAGCCGGTCCCCCAGCGCGGCCGCAGGCGATCAGGCCGAAGTGGATGACCCAGATGTTGCGGATCGGGTCGCGCAGGGGTCCCCAGAAGGCGACCGCGATGACCAGGTGGGCGAAGGCCAGCCAGTCCGTGCCGTACGCGATGAAGGGGTAACGGTCGTTGGTCTCCCGCAGGCCCTCGTGGACCCGGTCGACCCAGTGCACCACACCGTCCGGCGTCAGGGTGCTGGCCTCGCCGGACGTCTTCGCCGAACGCGCGTGGAACCTTCACGACTTACGCACGGACCGCGCGCAGCAGGAAGCCGGGCATGGTCAGGTCCTGGCCGTCGACTATCGCGGCCACCTCGATGTCCGCGACCCGCGTGTCGGTCCAGGTCGGCGCGGCGAAGCTCGCCCGCAGGAACTCCTCCGTCATGTTCCAGCCGTGGCCCGCCGCCGCGGACACTCCGAGCACGTGGACTGTCCCGCCCGGGGTGGTGAGGGTCGGCAGGAGCGTCAGGTAGGCGGCTGTCTGGGCCTCGTCCTCGCGGTGCAGGTTGTGCAGCAGGCCCGAGTCGAAGACCGCGTCGAACTCGGCGGCCGGTAGCTTCGTGGCGTCCCCGACCTCGAAGCGGACTGCCACCCCCGCGTCGGCCGCTTTGGCGCGGGCCAGATCGATCGCCACCGGTGAGATGTCGACCCCGGTCACCTCGTAGCCGCGGCGGGCCAGGGCGAGCGCGAGCTCCCCTGTGCCGCAGCCGAGGTCGAGGGCCTTCGGGCCGGTGACGCCGCGGTCGAGGACCGCCGCGAAGGCCGGCTGCGGGCCGCCGATCTCCCAGGGCGCCGCGCCGTGGCGGTAGATCTCGTCGTAGTTCATCGCGCGACCGATCGTACGCCGGAGAAATCCGTTCCTCCTGTTTGTCAACGAAGCTCTCGGCGTCGACGTCTGTTCAGCGTGACGTTCGAGGAGTACGTGCTCGCCCGGGGGCCTGCCCTCGTCCGCCTGGCCCGGCTGCTGGTCGACGACGACCATCGCGCCGATGATCTGGTGCAGGACGTGTTGGCCAAGGCCTATCAGCGGTGGGGCCGGATCGTGAGTGCCGACGATCCCGACCGGTACGTGCGCCGCATGCTCGTCAACGCCCGCAACTCCTGGTGGCGGCGGGCGGCTAGGCGGCACGAGGTGTCCGTGCCCGCCGTCCGGCCCGTGGCCGCGGCGGATCCCCCGCTCGACAGTGCCGACCGCGACGCCCTCTGGCAGTTGGTGGCAGCCCTGCCCGGGAGGCAGCGGGCGGCTCTGGTGCTGCGCTACTACGAGGATCTCGACGACACGGCGATCGCCGAGATCCTGGGCTGCTCCACCGTCACCGTCCGGACGCACGTGATGCGCGGCATCGCGGCACTGCGCGCGACCGTCGGCGACGCCGGCTTTCCCCACACCGTCCCCCTGAGGAGCAGGCCATGACCATCGAGGACCGACTCACGGGGGTGCTGCACGAGCGGGCCGACCGGCCGGTCGACGCGGACGCGCTGCTCGCCACCGTGCTTACCGAGGGTCGGGCGCGGCGGCGTCGGCGGCACGGTGTCTACGCGGTGGCGTGTGCCGGGCTGGCGGGTCTCATGGCCGCCTCGCTCGTCGCTGCCCTCGGTCCTGATCGCGGCCTCGCGCCGAGCAGCTGGGACACCATGCCCGTGTTGCCAGGCGTGGCCGGCGAGCCGGGTGCCGCGGACCGGCCCGACCTCGTCGGGACCGACCCGAACGTGCTGCGCTTCGCGGTGGTGTCGGCGCCGTGGCCGGCGCAGATGGTGGACTGGTCCGCTCGGGAAGGGGTGGAGGAGCTCAAGGTGGACATGACGGTCGGTGAGATTCTCGTCTCCGGCTCGGTGCAGGTGTGGCGCGGGACCGACCCCGTTGACAGCAACGACAATCCGGCGGTGTCCAACGAGACGTCGTCCGCGGTTGTCGACGGCCATCCGGCGGTGGTCGAGCGCGAGCCGCAACCTTGGGGATTGAACCAATGGCTCACCTGGCATCCGGAGGACGGTCTGACCGTCCGGGTAGGACTCCTGGCCAACGGGCTGACGACGATGCCGGGAAGTCCGTCGCCGGACCAGACGACGGGGTTCGGCGTGGCTGACGTGGTCGGCTTGGCTGAGCTGGTGGGGTTCGCGCACGCGGTGCGACTCGACCGGACGACGGCATGCTCGGCGCCGTTCCGCGTGACGTACGTGCCGGCGGACGGACGCCTGCTCAGTTGCTTCGGCAGGCTCTACATGACGGCCACCGGCGATACCCGCGACGGCGGCCTGCTGCTGGCCACGCGGGACCGGCTGGTCCAGGTCGGCTTCACCACGGCTCCGGTCGATTGGGTGTCGAGAGGGCCGGGGCCCGAAGCCGGACCGCCGTCGGGGTCCACCGCTCCCCCGCAGACACCCACGGTCCCCCCGGAGCCGCCGCTGCCGACCGGCGTCACAGCGACGGAGTCGACCGGAGGCATCATCGCGAACCTCTCCACCAAGCCGCGGACGGTGACCACCGGGCTGACCGCGTGGGCTTCCTACCAAGTCGACGGCGAGACGGAGGCGGCAGCGATCGTGAACGGCCTGGCTTCGGCCGGCGCCCCTGACGCCCCGACGACCTGGCCCCGCAACCCCCTCGGCTGACGGCATGGAACGGGTCGTCGTCATCGGCTGCGGCGGCAGTGGGAAGACCAGGCTCGCCCGTGAGCTGGCCCGGATCCTCGACGCCCCGCTGACACAGCTCGACGCGGTCTACTACGACGAGCGGTGGACGGCGGCCTCCCCGGACGACTTCGCGGCGCGGCAGCGGACCCTCGTTGCCGCGCCGCGGTGGGTCATCGAAGGGAACTACGCGGGCACGCTGCCGATCCGGCTGGCCGCCGCCGACACCGTCGTCTTCCTGGACCTACCCGCCGTCACCTGCCTGTGGGGCATCGCGCAGCGCCGCTGGCGCCGCGAAGCCGGCCGCGTCAACTGGGCGTTCATCCGCTACGTCGTGGGCTACCGGCGGCAGATGCGCCCACGGGTCCGAGAGCTGCTCGGCGCGCACGGAGGCCACGTCGACCTCATAACCCTGACCAGCCGCCGGCAGGCGAACCAGTTCATCGAGCGTTGGCCATCGGGCGTCCGGCCGCCGGTCGATTGACGGCAACCCTCCGAGCGAAGGCTCAGTGGTCCAACCTGGACCACCTGGAGGAACCGTTGTCCGAGTTCACCGTCAGCCGCCGGCAGGTGCTCGCCTCGGCGGTCGCCGCCGGAGCCGTTGTCGCAGCCGGGTCGCCGGCCGCCGCGCACGGCAACCACGAGACCGCCGACCCGTTCCCGCTGGGCATCGCCAGCGGCGACCCGACCGCGCACAGCGTGATCCTGTGGACCCGGCTCGCCCGCGACCTGTACGCGCCCGGCGGCCTGTCCCGGCGGACGGTCGAGGTGCGCTGGGAGGTCGCCACCGACGAGCGGTTCCGCCGCGTGGTCCGCCGCGGCACGACGCTGGCCCGCCCGGAACTGGCCCACTCGGTGCACGTCGACGCCGTCGGCCTCGAGCCGGGCCGCGAGTACTTCTACCGGTTCAAGGCGCTCGGCGAGCTGAGCCCGGTCGGCCGCACCCGCACGGCTCCGGCGCCGTGGGAGGACCCGCGCGCGCTGCGGTTCGCGATCGCCAACTGCCAGGACTTCCAGAACGGCTACTGGCCCGCGTACGACGCGCTGGCCGACGAGGACCTGGACCTGGTGGTGCACCTCGGCGACTACATCTACGAGTACGACCCGAGCAGCCGCTTCCCCGACCGCGAGCACGTCGCACCGGAGACGGCCGGCCTCGACCAGCTCCGCACGCTGAGCGACTACCGCAACCGGCACGCGCAGTACAAGACCGACCCGGCGCTGCGTTCCGCGCACGCGGCCTTCCCGTGGGTGGTCACCTGGGACGACCACGAGACGGAGAACAACTACGCGGATCTGGTCGACGAGCTCGACAGCGGCGCCGCGCACCAGACGAAGGCACAGTTCGCGAAGCAGCGGGCGGCCGCGTACCAGGCGTACTACGAGCACATGCCGATCCGCGCGAACCTGCGCCCGGGCAGCCCGGACCTGCGCATCTTCCGGCGGTTCGACTACGGCCGGCTGCTGCGGCTCAACGTGCTCGACACCCGGCAGTACCGCAGCGACCAGCCCGGCACCGGCGACTTCGGCGCCATCGAGGCCGGCACCGGCAACACCTCCGGCACGCTGACCGGGCACGACCAGGAGCGCTGGCTGACCAAGGGCCTGATCGGCTCGCCGGCCCGCTGGAACGTCGTCGCCCAGCAGGTGATGATGAGCCGCACCCTGCTGCCCAACCCGGCCCTGGTCCCGCCGACGATGGCCAACCTCGACCAGTGGGACGGGTACGCACCGCAGCGCGACCGCCTCCTCGGCGTGCTCGCCGACCGCCGGGTGAACAACCCGGTCGTCCTGGCCGGCGACATCCACTCGACCTGGTTCAGCGAGCTGCACCAGGACTTCGACCGCCTGGACGTCCCGCCGGTCGCCGTCGAGTTCGTCTCGACCTCGATCAGCTCCGACTTCCCGGCCGCCTTCGACGCCCCGGTCAAGGCGGTAAACCCGCTGCTCAACCCGCACGTGAAGTACTTCGACGGCCTCAAGCGCGGCTACCTGCGCTGCACGGTGGACCGCCACGGCTGGCGCACGGACGTCCGCACGGTCGACTCGATCGAGACCAGGCATTCCCCGGTACGTACGCAAGCGTCGTTCGCGGTCGCGGCCGGCACCTCCCGCATCGTGGCCGCCTGACCACCCGTAGGTGACGGCCGGGCCGGCTGGCCCGGCCGTCGTCCGCCCTAGCCTCGCCAGACGGCGGCGACCTCTTCGGCGATCCGCCGGCCCTGGGCCGTCGCGGCCTCGACCGCCGGTTCCCAGCGCGCCGCGTCGAGCACGTTGGGGCCGAGTGCCTCCAGCACCGCCTCGTCGGGGACGACCAGCGCGACCGCGGACCGCTGCCGCAGCGCGTCGAGCTCGGCACGCGGTGCTCCGCGGGGCCGGATGGGTGCCAGCGGCGCCAGCACGACGACCCGGGCGGCCTCGGCGGCCAGGTCGGCGTTCGTGCCCGAGCGAACCCCGCCGTCCATGTAGCGGACGCCGTCGATCGTCACCGTCGGGAACACGCACGGCACCGCGCAGCTCGCGGCCACCGCCAGCGGCAACGGGATCCCGTCGTCCGCGGACCAGGCGACCGGCACGCCCGTCTCGGCAGAGACTGCGGTGACCAGCAGGCGCCGGGCCGGCCAGTCCGCGAGTGGCAACCGGCGGCGCAACGACTCCACGTACGGTTCCTCCGCGCCGACGCGGGCCGCCAGCGCGAGCTCGCCTACCCGGGCCCGTACCTCGGCCGGGTCGCGGCTCTCGTCGCTGAGCAGCGAGAAGACCTCGGCACCGCGCGCCCAGTCCGGTCGGATCGGTGGGTCGTCGTCGGCCAGGCGGGCCTCGAGCTTCGCGCCGTCGACGGGGTCGATGCCGGACGCGACCAGGGCGCCGGTGACGGCACCGGCGGAGGTGCCGACGATCAGGTCGGCGTCGGTGAGGTCGACGCCGACCTCGCGCAGTCCGATGAGGAGCCCGAGCTGCCAGGCGATGCCGGTGATGCCACCGGCGCCGAGCACGAGAGCGGAGTCAGTCACGGCACCAATCCGTATCACGTCGTGGTTAACGGCGCTCCAGTTCGTCGAGGAGGTCCTGCAGGGCCCGGCAGGCGTCGGCGAAGCGGGCCCGGCCGATCACGTCGCCCCAGTGCTCCTCGATCTCGGCGACCCGGTCGCCCGCGTCGGACAGGGCGGCCCGCCCCCGCTCGGTCGGGACGATCAACTTGGCGCGGCCGTCCTGCGGGTCCGGCTGGCGTTCGAGGTAGCCCAGTTGTTGCAGGTCGTTCACCAGCTCCGAGGTGGCGGCCAGGCTGAGCTGCGCCCGACCCGCAAGGTCGGTGAGCCGGGCGCCGCCGTAGATGTTGCCGAAGATCTGCAGATGCGGCTCGCGCAGGTCGCCGTAGCCGGAGTCCGCGGCGGGTTCGAACATCTCGGCGCGGAACTGCCGCAGCAGCCGGACCAGGAGCTGCCCGATGGCGGCCCGGTCGGTGGGCAGGTCGCTTGACGTCGGCTTCACGGACGGATAATACTTCGGTTACCGAAGCTTCGGTAACCGAAACAAATGGAGGCGGCAGTGGCGACCGTGACGACCCGCGTGGGGCGGCTGCACGTCGAGGTCGAGGGATCCGGTCCCCCGGCGGTCCTCTGGCACAGCCTGTTCGTGGACTCGACGACCTGGGGCCGGCTGCGCCCCGCGCTCGCCAAGGCCCGGACCCTGGTCCTGATCGACGGCCCCGGACACGGCCGCAGCGGCGCGGCGCCCGGCCCGTTCACCCTGACGGACTGCGCTGACGCCGCCCGCGACATCCTCGGCGCGCTCGCCATCGGGGCGCCCGTCGACTGGCTCGGCAATGCCTGGGGCGGGCACGTCGGCGTGTTCTTCGCGTCGGCACACCCGGACCTCTGCGCGAGCCTGGTCACCGTCGCGTCGCCGATCCACGCGCTGTCGCCGGCCGACCGCCGATCGGTCCGCCTGCTGCACGGGCTGCACCGTCTGGCCGGCCCTCGCCCGGTCGCCGGGATACTCGCGGATGTCCTGCTGGGCAAGGGATTCCCGGACACCGAGGCCAGCTCTCTCGTGAGGGCGGCCTTCATCCGCGCGGACCGCCCCGGCATGCGGCAGGCCATCCGCTCGATCAGCCTCGACCGACCGGACGCCACGGACCGCCTCGCCGCCATCAAGGCGCCGACCCTCATGACCACCGGCGCCGACGATCCTATGTGTACACCCACGGACACGAAGGCCTGGGCGGCCCGGATACCTGACGGGCACGACGTCGTCCTCAAGGGCGCCGGCCACCTAGCCCCGCTCTTCGACCCGCACACCGCCGACGTCATCACCGACTTCTGGGCAAGCTAACCGGGTACGGCGATCGCCTCGCGCAGCAGGCGGCGGGCCAGGACCAGGCGGGACTCGTCGTCGTCGAGGCCGGGTAGGTCGCCCACCCGCGTCACCTCTCCGTCCAGGAAGGCTCGCAGGGCAGGCTGGCAGCCCAAGGGGAAGGTGACCACGCGGTCGGTCAGGCGCAGGCGGACCTTGTCCGTGCCGTCCGGCTCCAGGCGCCAGCGCAGGCCGGCCCGCGGGATCACACGGGAGTCCGCGGACAGGGAGGACAGAGCCGCCGCCTGGGCCAGCGGCCGCAGCGGGGCCGGGCGGGCGGACGGCCACGACCGGCGGCGCAGGCGCTCGGCTACCGCGGCCGGCGACGCCGTCTCCAGCCACGACCGCAGTGCCTCGACCGTCTCGGTCAGTTCCGGCTCGAGCTGGTCCTGGTCGCTGACATCGAGGGCGTACGGCAGCGTCGCGCGCAGGCGCGGGTCCTCGGCCGCCTCCGCCAGGAGTGCCTCGACCAGCGCGTACCGGGTCAGGGCCCGGATCCCGATGGTGATGTGCAGCGAGGAGTCGTCCTGGGCGGCCGCGCTGTGCAGCCAGCCGCGCGGCAGGTAGAGCGCGTCGCCCGGCGCGAGCACCACGTCCAGCGCCGGCTCGCCGGCCGCCGTCGCGGAGACCTCCTCGGCGCGGCCGCCCCACGCCTGACGTTCCAGCGGGTCGGGCAGGACGGGTGGGTGGACGCGCCATCGTTTGCGGCCGTCGACCTGGAGCACGAAGACGTCGTGGGTGTCGTAGTGGGTCGAGAAGCCCTGGTTGCCGGCCGGCGTCAGGTACGCGTTGATCTGCAGCGGCTGGCCGAGGGCCGAGCCGAGCTCGCCCGCGAAGGCGACCAGCGGCGGCCACGTGCGGTGGAGCCCCTGGAAGACCAGGGTCGCGCCGTCCGCGTACAAACCCATGATCTTCTCGTCGATGATCTGGTCGTCGATCTCGGCGCCCGCTCCCCCGCCGCCGGTGTAGCGGCCCGGCGGGACGAGGGCGCCGTCCTTGGCGACCCGCAGGAACGGGACCCGCAGGCCGCGCCGGCTGAGCAGTTCGTCGGCATCCGAGGGCGACAGCAGGTCGCGGAAGCCGTCCGCGCCGTCGAGCTCGTCGGCGCGGGACAGCAGCGGCGCACGCCCCCAGTACGCGCCCGCGAACTTGGCCGCGTCCACGCTGACGCAACGGGAGAGCGCCGGGCGGTGCGCACCGCCCGGCGCGGCCCCGTCAGCCGTGGTTTTCTCAGGCACCGCCGTCCGCACCGCCGTCGTGGCCCTGCGGGTTCGTGCCGCCGTCCGCCGGACCTTCGGCACTGCCGTCGGCGCCGCCGTCGTGACCTTGAGGATTGGTGCCGCCGTCGGCGACCCCTTCGGCGCTGCCGTCCGCACCTCCGTCGTGGCCGGACGGGTTCGTGCCGCCGTCCGCCGGGCCCTCCGCACTGCCGTCGGCGCCGCCGTCCTGTCGGCCGGGCATCGCCCCGCCGTCCGCCGGTCCTTCCGCGCTACCGGCTCCGGTCGTGGCCATGTCGTCGTCGTCGAGTGTCATCGAGTAGCCCCCTCGCGCTTGTGACGCCCCGGGTGAAGGGGCGTTCCATCCGCCCCTCTACCCGTCGAACGATCACCTGTAACCCCAGAATGACCTGTCCGGGTGGGCCTGCGGGCACGAATCCGGGGTAACCCAGGACCCGTGATCCTCGTCGGCACCTCCGGGTGGCAGTACCGGGACTGGCGCGGCCCCTTCTACCCCGAAAAGCTGCCGCAGCGGGCCTGGCTGGAGCACTACGCGGAGCGGTTCGCCACGGTGGAGATCAACAACGCCTTCTACCGGCTGCCGGAGCGGGACACCTTCGCGGCGTGGCGGGAGCGCACACCCGGCGACTTCTGCGTGGGGGTCAAGATGAGCCGCTACCTCACCCACATCAAGCGTCTCAAGGACCCCGCGGAGCCGGTGAAACGCTTCCTGGACCACGCGGACGGGCTCGGCGACCGGCTGGGGCCGGTCCTGGTCCAGCTTCCGCCCAACCTGAAGGTCGACGCGGGCGCCCTCGACGCCGTGCTGGCGCGCTTTCCGAGCGGGATCCGGGTCGCGGTCGAGCCCCGGCACGAGAGCTGGTGGGTCGACGAGGTCCGCGCGGTCCTGACCACCCATGCCGCCGCGCTGTCCTGGGCCGACCGGCTCGGCCGCCCGACGACACCGCTGTGGCGCACCACCGACTGGGGTTACCTGCGATTCCACGAAGGACGAGCCACACCGCGGCCACGGTACGGGCGCAGCGCGTTACGCACCTGGGCCGGCCGGCTGAAGGACGCCTTCGGTGCCGATGCCGACGCGTACGTCTACTTCAACAACGACCACGGCGGCGCCGCCGTGACCGACGCGGCGGCGTTCGCCCGGATCGCGGCGGCCGCGGGACTGACCCCCTCCCGGACGCCATGAGCCCGCGGGTCCTGGTCACCAACGACGACGGCATCGACGCCGTCGGCATCCGGGTGCTCGCGACCGCGCTGGCCGGTCAGGGCCTCGACACGGTGGTCGCCGCGCCGCGCGTCGACGCCAGCGGGGCGAGTGCGGCGCTCGCCGCCACCGAGGACGACGGGCGGGTGCTGTTCGAGCGGCACGATCTCGACGGCGTCCCGGCGTACGCGATCAGCGGCTCACCCGCCTACATCACGCTGCTCGGGCTCCACGGCGCCTTCGGCCCGCCGCCGGACCTGGTCGTGTCCGGCATCAACCGCGGTGCCAACGCCGGCCGCGCGGTGCTGCACTCGGGCACCGTCGGCGCGGCCCTGACGGCATCGGCCGGCGGCCGGCGGGCGATGGCGGTCTCGCTGGACATCCTCTCGGCGGCCGACGCGACCACCGCCAGCGGCGGCGCGGTCGCGACCCTGTCCGCCGCGCAGGAGGCGGCCCGCAACTGGGACAGCGCGGCCCGGGTCGCGGTCGGGCTCGTCGACGCGCTGCTCGCGGCGCCGGTCGCGGTGATGCTCAACGTCAACGTGCCGGACCTGCCCGCGGACCGGCTGCGCGGCGTGCGCCGGGCCACCCTGGCCGCGTTCGGCCAGGTGGTGATGACCGTGGTGGAGTCCGGCGAGGGCTACGTGCGCACCGCGCTGCGCCAATCCGACCAGGAGCTGACCGCCGGCACCGACCTCGCGGTGCTGGGCGACGGCTATGCGGCGGTGACCCCGTTGCGTGCCCTCGGCGAGGCCGGCGACGTCGACCTGCCCGGGCTGGCCGCTGGCTAGCCGCTGACCGCCGCCGTCTGAGCGTCCCACATCGCGATGACGACGCCGGCCACGAAGACCTGCGCCGGCGTCGGCATGCCCGGCAGGTCGAGCTCCACGTCACGCCGCCAGGCGCTCGTGCGCCGCGCGTAGCCCACCGCCTGCTCACCGACGTAGAGATCCTGCTGCTGGCTCCACATCGAGCGCCAGCGGAACTGGAAGGTCTGGCCGCCGTAGGTCACGGTCCACTTCTTGCGGCCGACCTTGTCGGCCATCGCGACCTCGGCACCGCTCTCGTCGACCATCGTGTGCCGGGTGCCCCAGGTGTTGGAGCGGATCTGGTATTCGTGACCGTCCAACGTGCACTGTCCACCCTGCTTCCAGAGCGAGGCGTGCCAGGTCGTCAGTGGTCGGCCGTCGAGCGCGAGCTCGTAGCTGTTGCGCCACTTGCTCGTGGGGCGGGCGGTCAGCATGGCCCCAGGTTATCCGCGCAACGCAACCGGCCGGCCGTCCCACCGCCACGAGTCGCGCAGGGGGTGGCCGGGCAGCGCGATCCGGCCGGTCGCCCACAGGAGCCGCTCCCACGGGTCCGGGTGCTCCGGCAGGTCGGGGAACAGCCGCTCGATGACCCGCTCGCACAGCTCGGCCGGCGGCTGCCAGGGCAGGCCCAGCGTGGTCGCCACGTCGTGGGCGTGCACGACGGTCTCCACGACACCCATCGCGGCGAAGCCCTCCGGGTCGCTGATGCCGTAGGTGTGGTGGGAGAGCCGGTCGGCGGGGGCACCGGCGACGACGCCGGCCAGCATCGCGCCGCATCCCTCCAGCACGCGCAGAAGGCCGAGGGTTCCGGCGGCGCGTTCGACGAAGATGGTGAGGGCGGGGCCGCCTTCACGCACGTAGCGCCAGCCGGCCGGGACGTGGGTGTCGGTCGGCGGGTCGGACGGACCGATCTGCATCGCGTACGCGAACAGGTCGTCCGCGGTGTGCTCGATGGTCTCCCAGCACGTCCAGGTGAGCGCTCCGGCCGGCACGTCCCAGGCGTCGTCGGGCACGTCGCGCAGCGTCGCTCGGAGCAGGGCCACGATGGTGGTCACGTCGGCAGGGGTAACCGTCACGGGCGGGACCCTAGCAAAGTCGTTACGTCAGAAGCGCGGCGATTATCACCAGGGCGGGCACGGCCGCGAGGGTGGACAGCACGATCGCGTCCCTGGCCAGGCCGGTGGCGCGGTCGTAGCGGGTGGCGTACACGAACAGGTTCTGCGCGCTGGGCAGGGCCGACAGGACGACGGCGGCGAGCAGCGCGTGGCCGTCGAGGTGGAAGAGGAAGTGACCGATCGCCCACGCGACGGTCGGCTGCACCACGACCTTGAGGGCGACCGCGAGATAGCGCTGGGGTGCGTCCGGACCGCCGGCGAACGGGCGGCTGCCGCGCAGCGCGAGCCCGAGGGCGATCAGGGCCAGCGGCACGGCGGCGCCACCGACCAGGTCGAACGGGCGCAGCACCTCGGGCGGCAGGTCCCAGCCCGCGGCGGCCACCACCAGACCGCAGAGGCAGGCGACGCTGATCGGGTTGCGCAGCGGGGCGGAGAGCAGCCGCAGCGGTGCCGGCCGGTGCCCGGCCGCGGTCACGTCGAGCACCGCCAGGCCCGTCGGGGTCGCGATCAGGAGCTGGAAGAGCAGCACGGGTACGACCAGGGAGGCGTCGCCGAGCACGTATGCCGCGATCGGCAGGCCGAGGTTGCCGGCGTTGACGTACGACGCACAGAGCGCACCGATGGTCACCTCGGCGGCCGGCCTTCTTGGCAGGGTGATCGCCACGTAGAGCGCCGCCGCCACCAACGTGCTGAGCACGAACACGGCCAGCGCTGGGCTGAACACCTTGTCGAGGCTGGAGGTCGCGAGGGTCGAGAAGAGCAGCGCGGGTGCGGCGAGGTAGAAGACCAGCCGGGCGAGCAGCGTGGTCGCCTCCGGGCCGAGGATGCCGACGCGCCCCGCCAGGTATCCGGCCAGGGTCACCAGCCAGATCCCGGCGAACCCGGTGAGCACGGCCCGCATGCCGGACATCCTGCCGGTGCCAGGGCATCATGGGCGGGTGCGTGTGCGGCCGATCACTCCGGAACTGTTCGTCGACGGTGTCGCATCACGGATCGTGGACACCTCCCCCGACGGCCGGGTCCGGGTCGCGCTCGACGGTCCGCCGCCGGCCGGTGTTGATCCGCTCTCGTCGGGTGGGCCTTTCGGTCCGGGGCCGCTGGCCGGGCCTGAGGCGTTGGCCTCGGCCCTGGTCGAGGAGCTGCGGCTGCGCGGGCGGCCGGCGCACGCCGTACCCGCGAACGGGTTCCTGCGGGCCGCGTCGTTGCGCTTCGAACAGGGCCGCACCAACCCGGACGCGTTCTACACCGACTGGCTCGACGAGCCTGGGCTGCGGCGCGAGGTGCTCGACCCGGCCGGGCCCGGCGGCACCGGGCGGATTTTGCCGTCGCTGTGGGACCCGAGGACGGACCGGGCGAGCCGGGCCGGGTACGCGCCGCTGGAGCCGACCGCCGCGGTGCTGGTCGCGGGCGGTTTCCTGCTCGGCGGCACGCTGGCCTTCGACCTGACCGTCCACCTGGTGGTATCGCCCGGCGCGCTCGCCAGGCGGACGCCGCCGGACTGGGCGTGGACGCTCCCGGCGTGGCGGCGGTACGCGGCGGAGGTCGATCCGGCAGGCTGGGCCGACGTGGTCGTGCGCGCCGACGATCCACTCCATCCGGCCCTGGTCGAACGCGAGTGAACACGAATGAAATGAATGATCGGTTTGACCGTAGGGCATGATGGGTACTCGCCCGCACCTGCACCTCCACCACCTGGAAGGGCGGCCGCCATGTTGATCGAGGACGCGACCCGAGCCGAGCAGATCCGGCTCACCTTGCAGGCCCGGGTCGACGAACTGACCGCCGAGTTCGAGGCCGAGCGCGAGCGGGGCCACCTGCTCCGTCTGGTCGAGGCGCACGACACCGCCGGCGACGACCAGGCCGACAGCGGCTCCAAGGCCGCCGAGCACGACACGTTCCGCTCGGTGCTGGGGGTCATCGACGACCGACGCACGCAGTACGAGCACGCGCTGGCCCGGCTCGCGGCCGGTGACTACGGAGCGTGCGAGGGCTGCGCCGCCCCGATCCCGCTCGAGCGCCTGGAAATCTTCCCGGCGGCGACGTCATGCGTGGCCTGCAAGCAGACGCGGGAGCGCCGGGCGGCCTAGGGTCGTTCGTGTGGGCGACATCAAGGTCGGCACGGCGTCGTGGACGGACAAGACGCTGCTGGAGTCCGGGTGGTATCCGCCGGACTCGGACACGCCTGAGAAGCGGCTGGGTTACTACGCCACCCGGTTTCCGCTGGTCGAGGTCGACGCGACCTACTACGCGCCGCCGGCCGAGCAGACCGCGGCGTTGTGGGCGGCGCGCACTCCTCCGGGTTTTACGTTCAATGTCAAGGCGTACAGCCTCCTGACCGGTCATCCGACTCGCGTCAGCTCGATCTTCAAGGACCTGCGCCCGGAGACCGACAAGACCAACGTCTACCCCAAGGACCTGCCACCACAGGCGTACGAGGAGATCTGGACCCGGTTCCTATCGGCGCTCGACCCGCTCGTGTCAGCGCGCAAACTGGGTGCGCTGCTGTTCCAGTTCCCGCCGTGGTTCGGCATCCGCCGGTCCAACAAGAACTTCCTCCTTGAGGTCCGGGACCGGGTCAAGCCCTTGCGGCCGGTCTTCGAGTTCCGCAACGCGTCGTGGTTCGAGGGCGACAACCGGGTGGAGACGCTGGAGTTCCTGCGCCAGCACCATTTGCCTTATGTCGCCGTCGACATGCCCCAGGGCCACCGCTCCTCGATCCCGCCGATCCTGGAGGCCACCGCGGAGCTGGCGGTGATGCGCTTCCACGGCCACAGTCTCAAGTGGACAAGCAAGAACATCTACGAGAAGTTCGGGTACGAGTATTCCGCGCGCGAACTGTCGCAATGGGCGCCGAAACTGCGCAGGTTGGCGTCCGACGCCGACGAGACCCACGTGCTGATGAACAACTGCTACAGCGACTACGCGCAGCGCAACGCCCAGGGCTTGGTGGATCTGTTGTCCTAGGCGGCCTCGTCGGCGATCAGGGTGATCGGGGCCTCGTCGGCCAGGCGGTAGCCGACTCCGTAGATGGTGCGGACCACCGGCGTGACGAGTTTGCCGCGCAACCGTCTGATGTGGACGTCGACCGTGCGGGGGCCGGCGATCGCGTACCCCCAGACGCTGCGCAGCAGGTGGTCGCGGGTGAACACCCGGCGCGGGTGGCGCGCGAGGAACAGCAGCAGGTCGAACTCGAGCCGGGTCAGGGGCACCTCGCGGCCAGCGCGGATCACCTGCCGGGCCGCGACGTCGATCCAGACCTCGTGTGCCGTGCGCTGGGTCGGGAACGCGACGAGGGACGTGTGGGCGACGGTCATGGTTCCTCCCTGGGGTGTGCGCCGACGAGCTGGGGTGTGGGCCGGACCGGTGCGCCCGGCTGGAGAACGGGCAGGCCGGCCGCGCGCCAGGCGACGAAGCCGCCGGCCAGGTCGGTCGCCCGGTGCAGGCCGAGGTCCTGCAAAGAGGCGGCGGCCAGCGAGGACGCGTAGCCCTGCTGACAGAACAGGATGTAGTGCGTGTCGTACGAGTCGGCGATCGGCAGCCGTGCGTCGCACCGTGGGTCGAGCCGCCACTCCAGCACGTTGCGGTCGATGATCAGGGCGCCCGGGATGGTGCCGGTCGCCTCGCGTTGCCCCACCGGGCGGGTGTCGACCAGCACGGCGCCGGCCCGGGCGGCCACGTGGGCGGGCTCCGGGTCGAGCCGGACCAAACGCTCCCGTGCCACTGTCAGAATCTCGTCGATCGAACGGCTCACCAGGCCACCCCCGCGCGCGCCACGTCGGCGACCGTGAGGACGCCGTCGGTCAGGTCATATCGGGTCATGCTACGCAATTCCGGCGCGTAGCAATGCACGCTGATCGCCGGGTCGGGTCCAAGGTTGCTGACACGGTGCACGTAGTGCGGGCCGAACCGACGGCCGGCACCGGGCACCAACGGCTTGGCGCGCAACGCGCCGCGGTGGACGGTCTCCTCGGTCAGGGTGCCGGAGACGACGGTGAAGCCGCCGCTGGCGCCGCCGTGGTCGTGCAGGTCGGTGTGCTGGCCGGGCAGCCAGGTGAGCAGCCAGACCTCGTGCTCGGGCGTGGCCGCGATCCGGTGGTACCACCGCTCGGTCGGGTCGAAGCGGGGAGCGACCGCCCAGGCGGCCGGGTCGCCGGCGTACCGCCGAGCGACGCTGAGCAGGTCAGAGGACAGGAACATGGTCGTAACGATAGCCCACTAATCCTACTGGGTTAGTAGGTTGTCCCGCGTGTTGGGACACCGGCTCAAGACCGGACGTACCGCCCCTTGCCGGGCACGCCACGGATCAGGCCGCGATCCTCCAGGGTCGTGGTGACGCGGTGGATCGTGGAGATGCTGACGCTGTAGTCGGCGGCCAGGCGCACGGTCGAGGGCAGCTTCTCGCCAGGCGCGAGCTCGCCGGCCTCGATTCGGCGGACGAGGTCGTCGAGGACGCGACGATATTCGGTGGTGGGTTCCACGATGGAGCTCGCTTTCCGGTTGGCCATCGCGAGTCCACCACATGAAGGGTTGGCATGTCATCTTGTTGGAACAAGTTGAGATTGGACGTTGACCAGATGGAACCAGTTGGAATAGGTTCATCGGTGGAACGCGGCGGTTCACTTCCGGGTTGGCGCCTTAGGTGACCGCCCGCGATCCACAGCGGACCGCCGGCTGGGCAGCGCGGCGCCCGCACCCTGCCGGCCGGCGACCCCCATCTCCGGCCGGCAGGTCCACGTCGGCACGGTCGTATCTCGCGGTTCGCGCTGCACTGGCAGGTCCACGTCGGCACGCGGTCGTAGCACGCGGTTCGCGCTGCACTGGCAGGTCTGCGGCGGGTCTCAGGGCGATGGGCGATCACCGCGGTCGGTGCCGCTGACGTGCGTGGCTTGTCGGCCGATCGGCCCGCTGCTCACACCGCCGCTGCGGGTAGGCGGTCGACGGCGCGGGAAATGGCCGCGTAGCCCGACTCGGTGAGCTTTTCCTGGCGGCGGAGATCTGTCAGCCGGGTGCGGAGCTCGTCGACCTTCCTGGTGGCGTCCGGGGCGTCGTGATCGAGGCGCCGGGCGATGTCGTCGACCCGTTTGTGCAGGTCCGCCGCTTCCTTGGCCTTGAGCTGGCCGGTTTCCATCTGGACGTCGATGGTCCGGCGCAGGTCGGCGATCGGATCCACCGGGACAGCAGGCGGGGACGTCCGTGTCGGCCGCGGCGTGGTGGGCGGCGGCGGGGTCGTCGGGGCGGTGGTCTTCGTCCGTGTCGGTCCCGCGGTGGTGGGCGACGGCGACGCGCTCGCGTGCGCGGGGCTCGGTGCTGACGCGGGTTCGGCCGATGCGGGTGGCGGCACGGCGACCGCGGCGGGGCGACCGTCGCGGGTGGCGGCGAGCAGCGACGCCAGAACGAGCGCCGCCACCGCGCCGGCGGTGGCGCCCGCGATGCCCCACACGCGCCGGCGCGGCCGGGGCGGGACGGCGGCGAGCGCCGGCGTCTCGGCGCGCGCACGGACAGGTGCGCGTCCGGTCAACCGCGCCGCGACGGCGCCGGCGTCGGTGGGTCGGTCGTTCGGCGACTTCGACAGCAGTTCGTCGACCAGCCGTGCGAGCAAAACCGGCACATCGGGCCGCGCTGTTCGCACGTCGGGCGGTGACTGGGTGACGTGTTGGTGTACGACGGACAGCGGCGTCACGCCGACGAACGGTGGCGCGCCCGTGAGCATGGCGTGGATGGTGCAGCCCAGTCCGTAGAGATCGGTTCGCGCGTCCACCGGATCCCCGTTGACCTGTTCCGGCGACATGTAGCTGGTGGAGCCCATCGCGATCGCTGTGCCGGTGAGCCGCGCCTGATCGGAGGCGTGCTGCAGATGGGCGATGCCGAAGTCGCAGATCTTGACCACGCCGTCCGTGGTCCGGATGAGGTTCGCCGGTTTGACGTCTCGGTGGACGACCCCAGCGGCGTGCGCGGCGGCCAGGCCGGCACAGGTCTGTGCCGCGACCGCCACCGTGTCGTCGACCGAGAGCCGCCCCTCGCCGATCATCGCGGCCAGGCTGCGGCCCTCCACGAGCTCCATGACCAGATAGGAGTCCCCGGAGTCGGTGCCGAAGTCGTAGATCGCCACGATGTTCGGGTGGTTGAGGCGGGCCACGGTGCGGGCCTCGCGGTCGAAGCGCTCGATCACCGTGGGGTCTGTCAACGCCGAGCCCGAGACCAGCTTGACGGCCACCGCCCGGTCGAGCCGCAGGTCGCGGCCTCGCCAGACGACTCCCATTCCGCCTCGGGCCAGCACCTCGTCGAGCTCGTACCGGTCGGCCAGTCGCCGTCCAGCCATCGACGTCCCTTCCGGGTCGAATAATTGCGGTCACGCAACCATAGGCCACCTGGGCCGACGGCGCTCGAGACGGCGCCAGCCCGCGGAAGACGCGCCAATCGCGGCCCGGGAAGGCCGCGAATTGACGTTCACCCGTGCGGATCGAGGACGTACTCGCGGGCCGCGGGCTCTCCCCCCAGCGACAAGAAAGATGGCAAGGGTCCCTTGTTATGCGAAAAGCGATAACAAGGGACCCTTGCTTATCTCTAGGCTCCGCCCTCGGTGAGGGTGACGGTCTTCGGCGTGAAGCCGGCGCCGTTGACGTCGACGCCCTGCGCCTTGAGGGTGTCCAGGGCCTTCTGGACGTAGTCGTTCGTGTAGGCCAGGCCTTCGGGCGCCTTGGTGAGCACCGTCTGGCCGTCGGCGTTCTTCGTGGTCATCGACAGGTCGACCGTGGCCTTCCAGGCCGCCTCGTCGATCATGCCGGCGCCGGCGGGTGCCGGCCAGACCAGCTTGTTGACCTCGTTGACCTGCCAGAGCTGGTGGCTGGCGCCGAGCTTCGAGCCGCGCTTGACGACCAGGTCGCGGCAGGCCTCGGGGTTGTCGCGGCAGTAGGCCCAGCCCTTGATGGACGCAGCCAGGAACTTCGTCGCGGTGTCCTGATAGGACGCGTCGGACTCGAGCTTCGACGTGTTTGCCCAGACCGCGTCCTGGAGCATCGCGGTGCCGACCGAGTTCCAGTCGAGCACGGTGAACGCCGACGGGTCGTAGAGCTTGCCTGTCGCCGGGTCCTTGGCCTCCAGGAGCTGGGCGTACTCGTTGTAGCTCATCGCCTGTGCCGCGTCGATGTCCTTGCGCAGCAGGCCCTGCATGTCGAACTGCTGCTGCACCAGGGTGACGTCCTTGCCGGGGTCGAGCCCGGCCTTGGTCATCGCCGCGAACAGCTCGAACTCGTTGCCGAAGCCCCAGTTGCCGACCTTCTTGCCCTTCAGGTCCGCCGGCGACTTGATGTTGGCCGAGGCGAACGAGACCTGGTACGTCCCCGAGCGCTGGAAGATCTGGCCGATGTTGGTGATCCCGGCGCCCTGCTCGCGCGAAGCCAGCGCCTTGGGCACCCACGCGATCGCGAAGTCGGCCTGACCCTGGGCCAGCACGGTCTGCGGCACGATGTCGACGCCGCCCTCGAGGATCTCGACGTCGAGGCCCTGCTCTTTGTAGAAACCCTGGTCGGCCGCGGCGATGTAGCCGGCGAACTGACCCTGCACGAACCACTGGAGTTGGAGCTTGACGCTCTTGGTGCCACCGCTGCCCGCCGAAGGGGCAGGCTCGTCGGCCGTGCCGCACGCGGTGAGCACCAGAGTGGACAGAGCAAGAATGGCAAGGGCGGTTCTCGTACGCTTCACAATGGTCCTCCGGTTGGTTCTCTAGACCCTCCGCCAAGGCATAACGAGCCGTTCCAGGAGAAGGGCCACCAGATAGAAGACGAGACCGAGCACGCACGCCCCGACCACGAAGGCCCAGGCACGGGGGTACGCGGTGTTGGCCGCCGCCGAGGTGATCCGGGAGCCCAGGCCGTTCTGCAGCCCGCCGAAGTACTCCGCGACCACCGCCGCGATCACCGCCAGGGAGGACGCCTGGCGCAGACCGGTGAAGACGAACGGCAGGGCGGCGGGGAGGCGGACCAGCCGGGTGACGGTCCAGCCGCTCGCGGCGTAGCTGGCCATCAGGTCCCGGTGGATCGGGTCCACCTCGCGCAGCCCGCGTAGCGCGTTGACGAACACGGGAAAGAACACCACTATCGCGACCACCAGGCGTCGGGGCACGCTGCTGGTCGAGTCGAACATGTTGTTGAGGATGGGTGCCAGGGCGATGATCGGCAGCGCGTTCAGCGCCGCCGCCACCGGGATGGATACCTCGCCGAGGAAGGCGAAGCGGGCCGCGACCATGGCCGCGAGCAGCCCGACGGCCGCGCCGGCGAGCAACCCGATCAGGGCGTTCTCGCCGCTGGCCAGGCCGGTGCGCCAGACCACCTCGCGGCTCAGCCAGAACTGCTCGCCGATCGCCGACGGCGCGGGCAGCACATAGGGCGCCACCCGGCCGACCTTGACCACCGTCTCCCACAGCAGCAGGCCGGCGACGCCGACCACCAGCGGCGGGAGGACAGCCAGCCAGGGGCCGCCGCGGCGCCGGCGGGTGACGACCGGTGCCGTGGGGTCGGCCGCGACCACCGGGTCGACGGCCGTGGTCATGACGTCGCGCCGGCGGGTACGGCCTCACCGCGCAGCGCGCGGCGGACCTTGGTGATGCCGGTGAAGAAGCCAGGCGACTGCCGGGTCGCCTCGGTGCGCGGGCCGAGGTCGATCGGGACGACCTCGGTGATCCGGCCGGGCCGGGCGGACATCACCACGACCCGGTCGGAGAGGTAGACGGCCTCGGGAATCGAGTGCGTGACGAAGATCGTGCTGGTGCCGGTGCTGGCGCAGATCCGCAGGAGCTCGTCCTGGAGGCGTTCGCGGGTCATCTCGTCCAGTGCGCCGAACGGCTCGTCCATCAAAAGAAGCGGCGGGTGTACGGCCAGCGCCCGGGCGATCGCGACCCGCTGCTGCATGCCACCGGATAGCTGGGCCGGGTAGTGCCCCGCGAAGTCACCCAGCCCGACCAGGTCGAGCATCTCGCGGGCCCGTTCGCGCCGCTCGCGTTTCGACGTGCCGCGCAGTTCCAGCGGCAGCTCGACGTTGCGCTGCACGGTCCGCCACTCGAACAGTCCGGCCTGCTGGAAGGCGATTCCGTATTCCTGGTCGGCGCGGGCGGTGGCGGCCGGCTTGCCAGCCACGGTGACCGTGCCGGTGGACGGCTGGGTCAGGTCGCCGACCAGCCGGAGCAGCGTGGACTTTCCGCAGCCCGACGGCCCGATCAGCGTGACGAACTCGCCGCGCTCGACCGTGAGGTCGACTGCGGTCAGCGCGGTGACCTCGTCGGCCCGGCCGGCGTTGAACACCTTGGACACACCTTCGAGCAGCACCGCAGTCATGCCCGCACCCTCCGCCGGCGGAGCAGGAACTCGCTGAACCCGATGAGCGCGGCGACCGCGAGCCCGAGGGCAGCGGCGCCGATCATCGCCGTGAAGACCTTGGCGGGATCCGTCGTGGCCTCCCGTGAGTATTCGATCACCAATCGACCGACACCACCACGGGTGCCCGTGGAAATCTCTCCGACGACGGCTCCGACGACCGCCGCGGCGGCGGCCAGCCGAAGGGCCGGGAAGAGGTACGGAGTCGAAGCCGGCAGGCGGAGCTTGACCAGCGTCTGCCACCAACCGGCGGCGTAGCTGCGCATCAACTCCTCGGCGATCGGCGCCGGCGACTGGAGACCCCGCAGCATGCCGACGGCGACCGGGAAGAACGCGAGGTACATCGCGATCACCGTGACGGACATCCAGGGCTGCCACGGGTACGCGCCGATCGAGAGCCGCCCGCCCCAGCCCGCGATGACCGGCGCGAGCGCGATCAGTGGCACGGTCTGCGACAGGATCACGTAGGGCAGCAGCCCGCGCTCGACGATCCGCAGCCGCTGCATGAGCACCGCGAGCAGCAGCCCGATCAGGCCGCCGGCGACGAACCCGAGGGCGACGCTGCGCAGGGTGAACAGGCACGCCTGGAGCACCACGAGCCAGATCGGGTCGCCGCCGGACAGCTCGGGGTCGCCGAACCGGGACAGGATCGTCCACACGTGCGGCATCGCGCCGTCGTCGGTGCGCGGCAGGATCCGCGTGCCGAACAGCATCGTGCCGTCGGGGTCCCCGACCGCCTTGTAACCCTCCCAGAGCAGCACACCCACCACCACGGCGCCGAGCGCGCCGAGGACGAGCCGCCCCCGGCGGTTCATCGGGATGCCAGGGCCGGGATGATCTTTTCGCCGTACGCGTGGAGGGTGTTTTCCTTGTCGTCGTGCTGCAGATAGAGCGCGAACTGGTCGACGCCCAGCTCACGCAACTGTTGCAGCTTCTCGAGGTGCGCCTCGACCGGACCGAGCAGGCAGAACCGATCGACGATCTCGTCGGGTACGAAGTCGGTGTGCGTGTTGCCGGCCCGCCCGTGCTCGGCGTAGTCGTACCCCTGCCGGTTTCGGATGTAGTCGGTCAGCGCCTGCGGCACCGCGCCGGACTCCCCGTAGCGGGTCACGATGTCGGCGACGTGGTTGCCCACCATGCCGCCGAACCAGCGGGTCTGGTCGCGCTGGTGCGCTAGGTCCTCGCCGACGTAGGCGGGCGCCGCGACGCAGAACGTGATCGACGCGGGGTCGCGACCGGCCTTCTCGGCCGCGGCCCGCACCGACTTGATCATCCACGCGGCGATATCCGGGTCGGCGAGCTGGAGGATGTAGCCGTCGCCGACCTCACCGGCCAGCGCCAGCGCCCGCGGGCCGTACGCCGCGATCCACATCTCCAACTCGCCGTCGCGTACCCACGGGAAGTGCACCGGTCGGCCCTTGTAGTCGGCCTCCCGCCCGTGCGCCAGCTCGCGGATCAGCGTGACGCACTCCCGGAGCTCGGCGATCGTCGTCGGCTTGTAGCCGAGCGTGCGCAACGCCGAGTCGCCGCGGCCGATGCCGCAGACCGTGCGGTTGCCGAACATCTCGTTGAGCGTGGCGAACAGCGATGCCGTCACCGTCCAGTCGCGGGTCCCCGGGTTGGTGACCATCGGGCCGACCTTCACCCGGGACGTCTGGGCGAGGATCTGGCTGTAGATGACGAACGGCTCTTCCCACAACAGGTGTGAGTCGAACGTCCACACGTGACTGAAGCCGAGTGTCTCCGCCTGCTTGGCGAGGCGGACGACCTCGCTGGCCGGTGGGTCGCACTGGAAGACGACACCGATGTCCATCCATTGCTCCTTATCTAGCGGACCTTCGGGAAGCCCAGGTCGACCTGGCTCGTGGCCGGGTCCGGCCAGCGTGAGGTGACCACCTTGGTGCGGGTGTAGAAGCGCAGGCCGTCCGGCCCGTACATGTGCACGTCGCCGAAGAGCGACGCCTTCCAGCCGCCGAAGCTGTAGTAGGCGACCGGCACCGGGATCGGCACGTTGACGCCGACCATGCCGCAGTCGACGTCGTACTGGAAGCGTCGGGCCGCCCCACCATCGCGGGTGAAGATGGCGGTGCCGTTGCCCCACGGGTTGTCGTTGACCAACTTGAGCGCATCGTCGTACGTCTCGACCCGGACGACCGAGAGCACGGGCCCGAAGATCTCGTCGGTGTAGTACGGCGATGTGGTGTCCACTTTGTCCACCAGTGAGGGCGCTAAGAAGAACCCGGGGCCGCCCGAAATATCCGCTTCGCGGCCGTCTACGACGATCTCGCCGCCGTCACAGTCCAGGTAGGAGCGCACCTTGTCGCGGTGCACGCCGCTGATCAGCGGGCCCATCTCGGCGTCGGGGTCGCTGGCCGCGCCCACCCGGATCTTGGCGATCCGCTGGGCGATCTCCTGGACCAGGGTGTCGCCGACGTTGCCGACCGCCACGACGACGGAGACGGCCATGCACCGCTCCCCCGCCGAGCCGAAACCGGCGGACACCGCCGCGTCGGCCGCGGCCGGCACGTCGGCGTCGGGCAGCACGATCATGTGGTTCTTGGCGCCGCCGAGCGCCTGGACGCGCTTGCCGTTGCGGGTGCCGGTCTCGTAGATCGACTGCGCGACCGGGGTCGAGCCGACGAAGCTGATCGCCTTGACGTCCGGGTCGGCGAGCAGCGCGTCGACCGCCGCCTTGTCGCCCTGGACGACGTTGAACACGCCGTCCGGCAGCCCGGCGCGGCGCAGCAGGTCGGCCAGCAGCAGCGAGACCGACGGGTCCTTCTCGCTCGGCTTGAGGATGAAGCCGTTGCCGGCCACCAGCGCGTTGCAGAACATCCACATCGGCACCATGGCCGGGAAGTTGAACGGCGTGATGCCGGCGACGACGCCGAGCGGCTGCTGGATCGAGTAGACGTCGACGCCGCCCGCGGCCTGCTCGCTGTAGCCGCCCTTGAGCAGGTGCGGTGCCCCGGCGGCGAACTCCGCGTTCTCCAGCCCGCGGGCCACCTCACCGGACGCGTCGGCGATGGTCTTGCCGTGCTCGGACGAGAGCAGCGAGGCGATCTCCTTGCGGTGCCCGTCGACCAGGTCGCGGAACCGGAACATCACCTCGGCGCGGCGGGACAGGCTGGCCGCCCGCCAGGCCGGCTGCACGGCCAGCGCGGTCTGCACCGCCGTGCGTACCTCCTGCGCGGTGGCGGCGACCACCTCGGCCTGGACCTCGCCCGTGGCCGGGTCGAAGACGGGCAGCCGGCGGTCGCCCGTGCCGGCCACCTCGCGGCCGCCGATCCAATGTGGAATCTCTCGCATCGCTTTCACCTTCACCGCAGGTAGGAGGACAGGCCGCGCTTGAGGTAGCGACCGCGGCCCTTGCGACCGTGGTAGCCACCGTCCCGGTCGACGAGCACCTCGCCACGGGAGATGACCGTGTCGACCTTGCCCGCGATGGTGAACCCCTCCCAGGCCGAGTAGTCCAGGTTCATGTGGTGGGTCGCGGCGCTGATCGTGGTGCGCCCGTTGGGGTCGTAGAGCACGATGTCGGCGTCGGAGCCCGGCGCGATCACGCCCTTGCGGGGGTAGAGCCCGAACATCCGGGCCGGCGTGGTCGCGATCGTCTCGACCCAGCGCTCGACGGACAGCTTGCCCTCGGCGACACCCTGGTAGACCAGGTCCACCCGGTGCTCGACCGTACCCATCCCGTTGGGGATCTTGGAAAAGTCACCGAGCCCGAGCTCCTTCTGGTCCTTCATGCAGAACGGGCAGTGGTCCGTCGACACGATGGCCAGGTCGTTGGTGCGCAGGCCACGCCAGAGGTCGTCGCGGTGCGGCTCCTCCTTGGAGCGCAGCGGCGGCGACGCGACCCACTTGGCACCCTCGAAACCGGGGGCGCCGAGCTGGTCCTCCAGCGTCAGATACAGGTATTGCGGGCAGGTCTCCGCGAACACGTTGCGACCGGCGTCGCGGGCCGCGGCCACCTCGGCGAGCGCCTCGCTGGCCGACAGGTGCACGAAGTAGAGCGGGGTGTCGCGGGCGACCTGGGCCAGCGCGATCGCGCGGTGGGTGGCCTCGCCCTCCAGGATCGAGGGGCGGGTCAGCCCGTGGAAGACCGGGTCGGTCTGGCCTTTCGCGAGCGCCTGGGCGACCAGCACGTCGATCGCGATGCCGTTCTCGGCGTGCATCATGATCGTGGCGCCGTTCTCCCGCGCGGTCTGCATCGCGCGCAGCACCTTGCCGTCGTCCGAGTAGAAGACGCCCGGGTACGCCATGAACAGCTTGAAGCTGGTCACGCCCTCGTCGGCGACGAGCTGGTCCATCGCCTTGAGCGCGTCGTCGTCGACCCCACCGATGATCATGTGGAAGCCGTAGTCGATGTGCGCGTTGCCGTCCGCCAGCGCGTGCCAGGCGGCCAGACCGTCCTGCACGACTTCACCGGTGCGCTGCACCGCGAAATCGATGATCGTGGTGGTGCCGCCGTACGCGGCAGCCTTCGTCCCGGTGTCGAAATCGTCGGAGGCGAAGGTGCCGCCGAACGGCAGCTTCATGTGCGTGTGCACGTCGATGCCGCCGGGGATGACCAGTTTGCCGGTCGCGTCGATGGTCGTCTCGGGCTGTCCGGACCAGGTGCCGGGCGCGAGGAGTGCGCTGATCGTCTCGCCGTCGACCAGCACGTCGGCGGCGAAGCGGCCGGTCGGGCCGACCACCTCGCCACCGGTGATCAGAAGGGTCATGTCGTGTCCTCGCGTCAGGGCTGGACGAGCCGGTCGTAGGCGTCGGGGCGGCGGTCGCGGTAGAACTGCCAGCGGTCGCGGACCTCTTCGAGCAGCGCCATGTCGAGGTCGCGGACGATCAGCTCGGGCTCGTTGGCGTCGCCGGTCTCACCGACGAACTTGCCTTCCGGGTCGACGAAGTACGAGGTGCCGTAGAAGTCGTTCTCGCCCAGCGGCTCGATGCCGGTGCGGTTGATCGCGCCGATGAAGTACTCGTTCGCGACCGCGCTCGCCGGCTGCTCCAGCTTCCACAGGTAGCTGGACAGGCCGCGGTGGGTGGCGCTCGGGTTGAAGACGATGCGCGCGCCGGCCAATCCCAGGGCCCGCCAGCCCTCGGGGAAGTGCCGGTCGTAGCAGATGTAGACGCCGATCCGGCCGACCGCCGTGTCGAACGTCGGGTAGCCGAGGTTGCCGGGCCGGAAGTAGAACTTCTCCCAGAAGCCCTTGACCTGCGGGATGTGCGTCTTGCGGTACTTGCCGAGATACGAGCCGTCGGCGTCGACCACGGCCGCCGTGTTGTAGAGGACGCCCGGCTGCTCCTGCTCGTACATCGGCAGGATCATGACCATGCCCAGCTCTTTCGCGAGAGCCTGGAAACGCTCGGTCGTCGGGCCCGGGATGCTCTCGGCGTACGAGTAGTACTGCTTGTCCTGCACTTGGCAGAAATAGGGGCCGTAGAACAGCTCCTGGAAGCAGATGACCTTGGCGCCCTGCGCGGCCGCTTGGCGGGCGTACTCCTCGTGAGCCTTGATCATCGACTCTTTGTCGCCGGTCCAGCTCGTCTGCACCAGCGCCGCGCGGATGTTCTCCGGCATCGGAACCTCCTTGTCCCCCGGCCAGCGTGAATCCGTTCAGCCTATGACCGAGGACGGTGTTCCGACAGACATCAGAGGCCGTGGCGTGTTTGGCGTCAGAGGCCCAGCGTGGCGGGGTCCGGGGTGATCGCCTTCCACCGTTCCCGGGGGTCGGCGACCAGTTTGCGGGTCTTCATATCGATCAGTCCGCCGAGCCCGTCGACCTCGGCGGCGAGGATGCCGTCGGTCTTGCGGATCTCCTGGTGCACGCCGAACGTGCGGCCGTCGCCCCACTGGAACTCGCAGCTGACGTCGACCTCGTCACCGGCACGCAGCTCGCGGCGGTAACGGATGGTGGTCTCCATGGCGACCGGGGCGACGCCGGAGCTCAGCAGCTTTTCCTGGGTCAGGCCGGCCGCTCTGAGGATCTCCCAGCGGGCGTGCTCGGCGTACTGGAGGTAGACCGCCTGGTTGAGGTGACCGAGGCTGTCGAGCTCGTAGCCGCGGACGGTGACCCTGACCTGGAACAATGTTGGCTAGTCCTTCCGTTCGCCGGGCATCCACACCGCGGCGTCGTGGGCGAAGACGATGGCGCGCGGGTCAAGTTCTACGAGCCTTTCGACCCATTTCGGGTACGGGATGTCGTGTCCGCTTTTAAGGGCCAGGGCGTCCCTGCCGTACGTGGTGGCGTCGTCGCGGGCCTGGCCGGCGAGCACCACGGTGCCGTCGGGGCGGCGAACGGCCACCGACTGGTGTCCGTCGGTGTGACCCGGAGTCGGGATGACCCAGACGCCCGGCCACAGCTCGGTCTCGCCGCTGACCTCGAGGTAGTGAGCGCCGGCGAAGTCGACGAGCTCCGGGAGCGTGTAGTCGGCGGTCTTGCGTGCCGTCGCCAGCTCCTTGTCCTGGACGACGATCGGGAGGCCGGTGAAGAGCGGGTTGCCGCCGCAGTGGTCGAAGTGCAGGTGGCAGTTGACCACCATCGTGACCTCGTCGGTCGTGACGCCGGCCTGTTCGAGAGCGGTGTGGAGTGTTCTTCGGGTGGGCCGGTAGTGCGCGTCCACGTCAGGATGGGAGCCCATGCCGGTGTCGAAGAGCAGCAGCCCTTCCGGGCGCCGGACGAGGTAGCCGAAGACCGGCTCGATCCTGGGGTGGGCGGCACCGGCCTCGTCCGCCGGGCGGACGAAGTAGCCGAGGTCGATCCGGCGGACATCTCCCACGTTCTTGATCCTTGCACGGTGAGCGTCGTCGCGGGTGTGTGAGGCTTGACCTCGTGACCATCGATGACACCCTTGCCGACTCGATGACTTCGGCGGCCACCGAGCTGATCTCACTGGTGGGTCCCCCGCTTCCCTTCCCGTTCGACGACGACGGGCGGCGCTGGATCGAGTACCGGCCGCACACCCGGCCCGGGGTGTCGCTGGCTTCTCTTGAGGTGCCCGCCCGAAAGGCCGCTTTTCGGCTGCTGGCGACGGGACTGAGCCCGCACGCGTACGCCCAGGCGTTGGCGATCGTGTCTCTGGAGGAGGTGTTGGACCGTTCGGAGGGGTACGTCCGGGGCCGACACCTGAACGACTACTGGGTGTCGATCTTCGGGACACCGGGCTCCGTCGACCCCTGGACCTGGCGGTTCGAGGGGCACCACCTGTCGGTGTCGATGACGGTCGCCGGGTCCGCGGTGTCGCCGGCGCCGGTGTTCTTCGGCGCCAACCCGGCCCGGGTGACCTACGGCGCGCACACGGTGTCGCGGCCACTGGCACCGGAGGAGGACGTCGCGTTCGCACTGCTCGCGGCGCTGTCGCCGACCGAGCGATCGCTGGCGGTGTTCGCCGACATGCCGCCTTTGGACATCGAGAGCGGCACCTCCGCTTCGGCGTCCCCGCTGTCCCCCTCGGGCGTCTCGGCGACCTCGCTGAACCCGGCGGCCGGTGCGCTGCTGGCCTCGCTGGTCGGCGTCTACCTGGACCGGTTGCCCTCGACGCTGGCGGACGACCTGAGCCCCTCGCTGGAGGAGCTCCGCTTCGCGTGGGCCGGTCCGGAGCGGCCCGGTTCGCCGCATTACTACCGGCTCCAGGCGGCGGACCTGTTGATCGAGTACGACAACACGGCCGGCGGCAACCACGCACACAGCGTGCTGCGCCGACCGGCGGCGGACTTCGGAGCGGACCTGTTGGCCGAGCACCGTCGGGCGTACCACTGAAGGATCCTGCCGATCAACGTGCGCAGCCGCGTTGATCGTGTGGAGATGCTGTAGCCCGATCGTGTAGTTATGACGCGGTGGCGCGGCATGAGCGGTTTCGTCCTGTTCAATGGTCGGATCCCGCTTGGAGCTGCCCATGTCACATCCCCAGGCCACCATGCCCGAATGGCAGATGACCCCCCGCGCCCGCAAGGCGTTCACCGTGCTGATCGCGAGCGCGGTGGTCGTGCTGCTGGCGGGTAGCGCGTGGATGACCTACGACTTCCAGTTCCGCCAGGACTCCGGCCTGCAAGCCTGCGGCTCGCTGGCCGGGCGCTCGTCGGTCGAGCTGGACGAGTCGGAGTACCGCACGTTGCACGGAATGTTCGCCCGATCAGCACGGCCGTCGCTGCGCGAGCACGGCGTACGGGCGATCGAGGCCGGCGTGGTCGCGGCCCAGGGACGGTCCCTGTTCGCGGTGCTGCATCCCTCGGACGAGGAGGCGGCGGCGTTGCGGTCGGCATGCGTGGCCGAGGGCGCGCTGGCTGACTAAGGTCTCATGGCGTGACCTCGCTGGTGTCTCACGCTGATCCGCTGCTCACCTTCTACGACGACGCCGCCGGATCGCACGTGGCGCTGTCCGCGACGTCGCTGGGCGAGTGGGCCGCACGCACGACGGCGTTGTTGACCTCGGGTTGCGGCCTCGGGCCAGGCAGCCGGGTAGCGGTCCTGCTGCCACCGCACTGGCAGACAGCGGCGGCGTTGCTGGGCGCGTGGTCGGCCGGGGTGGCGGTGTCGTACCGGCTGTCGGCCACCGCCGGGCTGCCGGCCTTCGACTCGGACGAGCCCGTCGACGCGGTGTTCGTGTCGCGGGGGCAGCTCGACGACTGGCTGGTCGACGTGCCGGCCGCGACACACCGGTTCCTGTTCGACCTGGGTGACGAGAAGCGCCCGGTAGCGATGCCGGAGGGCTACCGCGAGTTCCTGCCGGCGGTGGGCTCGCACGCCGCGGATCCGGACCCGTCGGTCTTCCTGCGCGCGACGGACCCGGCGACCGCCGATGGCACCACGTACGCGCAGTGGGGGTCGATCGCGCAGACGCTCGCGACGAGCTCCGGGTTGTCGCGGGGTGACCGCGTGCTGGTGGACGCCGCGGAACACGAGCATCCGTTGAAGTGGCTGTTGATGCCGCTGTCGGCCGGGGCGTCGGTGGTGCTGTGCGCGAACCTGGACCGGTCTCAGTTGGACACTCGGATCGCGAACGAGCGGGTCACCCGCGTCCTGTAGGGCTCGGTCAGGCCGGGTTGCGCCTCTCGGCGGCCAGGCCACTCAGACCTCCCAGGCCGAGTCGCATTTCGGCGGTCAGCTCGGGGTCGCTCGGCACGGACTGGGGTGAGCCCAGACCGGCGCGGTTGGCGGCGCGGTTCGTGGCGTACACGGTGCCGGATCCGACGGTGTCCGGTGTCGCGACCAGCCGACGTCCGCGCGGCACGCTGCGGTCCCCCGCCATCGTGCCGAACCGGCGCATCAGCCCGGCGCCGAGCCAGATCCCGAGGCCGCCCACCGCGAGCGCCAGCCCCTCCATGACCACCATCGGAACGCTGGCCAGCGGATGCCCGCTGCCGGCGCGCATCAGGCAGACAACCAGGAAGATGCCGGCCATCGCGGCGTTGACCGCGTTGAACGTGATCACGTCACGCCGAACCGGGCCGGCCGGCACGTCCCAGAGGTCGACCATCCCGGCGACCATCGTCAACGCGGTGGCGACCAGACCGGCGACAGCCGTCCAGTAGCCCACTTCGCCGACGATCGCCGGCGCGCCGACAAGGCGCCCGACGTCGAAGACGACGGCACACACGAACAAGCCAACCGGAAACGTCATCAGCACCGGCTGGATTGGATGGCCGGAGATCCGAAGGCGGGTATCCACGAGCTCCTCCACCCCTGATTGTCGAGGTCAGGGTGTCACGCAGCGATACCCGAAAGCCCCGGGCGAAAACCCACGTCGCCCGATTCACCCATTAGATACGGCTTAACCACTCTTGGCACCATCCGTTAGGGCTCGCCGGTTCAGCCGAGTCCCTCAGTGATTCGGCCAAATCCCGCGACCGTCCACTGCCGACACCCCGCACGGCGGCCGTCGCGGCGGGCACGGCGGCTGTCGCGGCCGGCACGGCGGCTGTCCCGACCGGCACCGTGGCTGTCCCGACCGGCACCGTGGCTGTCCCGACCGGCACCGTGGCTGTCCCGACCGGCACCGTGGCTGTCCCGACCGGCACCGTGGCTCTCGCGGCCGGCACGGTCGGCTGTTGCGGCCGGCAGGTGGCTGTTGCGGCCCGTAGTCGAGAGCTAGACGGCGCGGGCGCGGTCCTCGGCGGAGCGCACCAGCCGCCGGGCGACGTCCTCGACCGGAATCGAGAGCGCCGTCGACGCGCCACGCAGAACGTCGAGCGCCTCAGCGGGCGGGCAGCGACGCTGCATCATCACCACGCCGATGGCCTGGCCGATCACTTCGCCCGAGGCGAGGGTGCCGGCGAGGTCGCTGGGCACCGAGTCCCGCCGATCCCGCTCGCGCACCGCCGCGAGCAGCAGGCCGGCGTGCTCGGCGAGCAACATCGCGGTCAGTTGGGCGCCCTGGCCGAGCACGTCGGGCTGGCACGCGTACAGGCTGATCGACCCAAGCACCTGATCATCGACATCGACGGGCGCCGCGAGCACCGCGCACGCCCCATAGGTCACCGCCCGCGGCGTCCACTCGGGCCAGCGCGTCTCGGTGCTCAGGTCGTCGGCGAGCACGACCTCGCGCTGCCGGATCGCGCTCATCGCCGGCCCGTCCGCGGCGTACTGCAGCGAGTCCAACCGCCGCGCCCGCCGGTCCGAGGCAGCCACACTGGCCGGCTCCCCCGCGCGCAACAGCGTGACACTCGACCACGACACGCCGGGAAGGGCATGCCGACTGGTCTTGGCAAGGTGGTCCAGCGCCTCTTCAAGGTCATTGCTCGCCAACAGCCCGGCGGTCAGTTCCCGAAGGAGGGCCGCAGTCTCCACGGCCACCAGACTGATGGGATCCCCGTCCGAACCCGGACCCGCCATATCAGTTGTCCTCCCCCCGCACCGCGGACGCTAACGCCCCCTGTGCGACCGCGCGAACCCCAGTACCCAGGGTGCGCGCCTCCACGCCATCCTCCCCGGACCGAGATCGGCCCGGGCAGCTTCCGAGGCGAACTGCGTCCCGGATCCCGAACTCGACCGAGAACGCCTTTTGCACCTCAATGTCCAGATCACCGCGACGCCCTCCGGCCACGCCCAGATCGCCTCAGCCCGCGGGCATCCGGCGGCGCTGAACAGCGGAGAACTCAGGTCCAGGCCCGCCCTAGGTCCGGACGCTCGAGGCCCGCCCGAGGTCCGGACGCTCTCACGTCCTGGTCCGGGCGTGACGCGTCAGCCGGGCCCGGGGCGGCTGGCGCCCCGGGATGCCGGCTGTCGGCAGTGGGTCAGCCGTTGCCGCCCGAGCTGAGGCGGCGGCCGACGGCCGCGATGAGGCGGTCGAGCTCGGAGCCGAACGGGTTGTCGTGGACCAGGTAGGTCCAGGTCGCGCTCGGCCGCACCAGCGTCTTGTCGTCGGGCGCCCAGTCGGCGTCGAACTCGTTCTCGTCGAACGTCTCGACTGTGCGCTCCTCGATCGCCGGGACCAGCGCGTTGAATGCCGGCACCGCCGCGCGGTGGAACTCGTCGAGGGGGTCGAGGCGGCCGAGGGCACGTAGGTGGACGCCCTCGCGTACCTCGGACAGCTCCGCCAGATGCTCGGCCCACAACCGGTCGATGTGGTAGAGCGCGATCGAGCGCGCCACGCGCGGCAGCAGCTCCTCGTCGAGCTCGACCAGCTCCTCGGCCTTCTCGGGCTCGCGCTTCTTGAGCATCTCGGCGGCGACGTCGCTGGTCAGCACCCGCTCGCGGCGCTCGGACAGTGCCTTGCGCTGCTGCTCGATCACCACGCTGTAGCGCCAGGTGTTGCGGTGGATCTCGTGCTGCACACCCTCGGAGACCCGCTGGGCGTGCTCGACCGCGTAGTCGACCTGCTCGTCCGTCACGAGGCCCTCGAAGTTCATCTTCGGCGAGGCCGGGATCGAGTCGGGGGCGTTGCGCTGGATGAGGTCGTCTTCGAGGCTCACGAAGAACGTCGAGGCGCCCGGGTCGCCCTGCCGGCCGGCGCGGCCACGGAGCTGGTCGTCGACCCGCCGGCTGTGGTGCCGGCCGCCGCCGAGCACGTAGAGGCCGCCCAGCTCGGCGACCCGCTCGCTGTCGGCCTGGTCGCTGCCGCCCAGGCGGATGTCGACACCGCGGCCGGCCATCTGCGTCGACACGGTCACCGCGCCGAACTTGCCGGCCTCCGCGATGATCTCGGCTTCCTCGTCGTCGTTCTTGGCGTTGAGGACGTGACACGGGATGCCCGCCGCCTCGAGCGCCTTGGCCAGGCTCTCGGACTCCTTGACGTCGAGGGTGCCGACCAGGACCGGACGACCCTTCTCGTGGGCAAGGACGATCTCGGCGACCAGCGCGTCTTCCTTCTCCTGCCGGGTCGCGTAGATCCGGTCGGGGTCGTCGATCCGGACGCACGGCGTGTTGGGCGGGATCACCGCGACCTCGAGCTTGAAGTACTCCCGGAGCTGCTCGCCGACCAGCACAGCGGTCGCCGTCATGCCGCAGACCGTCGGGTAGAGCGCGATGTAGGCCTGGACTGTGACCGTGCCC
Source organism: Asanoa ishikariensis (assembly GCF_900107455.1). Taxonomy (GTDB): domain Bacteria; phylum Actinomycetota; class Actinomycetes; order Mycobacteriales; family Micromonosporaceae; genus Asanoa; species Asanoa ishikariensis. The sequence continues at coordinate 1,662,719 of NZ_FNQB01000003.1, forward strand.
AGCACCTCGCCCTCGGCGGTGGCGTCGAGACCCTCCTTGGCCTCGACCGCGGCCTGGAGGCCGTCGGGCCAGCGACGGCGCTGGGCGACCCGGCCGCGCATCTCGTCGACCAGCTCGACCGCGCCGTTGCGCACGATGTAGTCGACGTCGCGGTGCAGCAGCGCCTGCGCGTGCAGGGCGACGTTGACGGCGGAGAGCTGCTCGACGTGCTCGTCGTCGTAGAGGTCGATGCCGCCCAGCTTGCGCTCGACGACCGAGAGGCCGGTGCTGGTGAACGCCACGCTGCGGCCGTCGTCGGCGATCTCGTAGTGGCGCCCGGACCGTAGGCCCTTCACCACGCCGGCGGCGACGTGCACCGGGTCCTGCTCGCCCGCGACCGCGCCGGCGAGCACCATCGGCACCCGCGCCTCGTCGATCAGGATGGAGTCGGCCTCGTCGACGATCGCGGTGGCCAGCGTGCTCTGGACCCGGTCGTCGATGTCGATGACTAGCTGGTCGCGCAGGTAGTCGAAGCCCGCCTCGCTGACGGACGCGTAGATGACGTCGCAGGCATAGGCCGCCCGCCGCTCGTCGGGAGTCGACGACTCGGTCACCCAGCCGACGGAGAGGCCGAGGAGCTTGTAGATCGGCTCCATCCACTCCGCGTCGCGGCGTGCGAGGTAGTCGTTGACCGTCAGCACGTGGACCGGGCCGTTGTTGCTGCGCACATGCCCGTACGCCGCGATGGCCGCGGTCAAGGTCTTGCCCTCACCGGTGGCCATCTCGGCGACGCTGCCACCGAGCATCGCCAGCACGCCGAGCAGTTGGACGTCGTAGGGCCGCTCGCCAAGCGTGCGGCGCGCCGCCTCCCTGCCGAGCGCACAGATCTCGGCGACCTGGGACGCCTGCGCGGCCCGTTCGGTCAGTGCGGCGTCGTCGAGCTCCTTGAGCTCGTCTTCGAGCGCCTCGATCTCGGGCAGCACCTTCTGCAGCGGCGCCAGGTCGACCGTCGTGCCAGGGCGCTGGAGGAAACGCTGGGTCCTGTTCTTCAACCGCTGCATGACTCCCATGGACGGAAACGGTACCTGGAAGACGCCTTGAAGCGGAGCCCGGCACGAGCCTGTGGACAAGTGTTCGAAACTGCCTGTGGATAACCGACCTGATCTTGGTTCAGGCGCTGAGAATGACCTGCAGCTCCTGGCGTTTGCGGTCAGCGAGATCGACGAGCAACGAGGCCGCCGACTCGAAGGGCACGACGGCCGACACCAGGTGGGCACGGAGCAGCGCACCCCACGGAGAACGGAGCAGGTCGATGGTTTCACCGGAAAGGCGATCCCGGTCCCACAGGTGGGCGAGGCCGCGCGGCACCCGCCCGATCTGCGCACACCGCACAGCGAGGCCGTTGTGGTGAAACTCCTCGCCGAGCCGCACCGCGTCCGCGCCCGCCTGATAGAAGGCGAGGTCCACCACCGTGCCCTGCGGCCGCAGCAGGCGCAGGGCCAACTGCAACGCGAAGGCCTGCCCCCGGCACTGGAAGACGACGTCGGCCCCGCGGTCGCCGGCGGCGTGCCGCCACCGGGTCTTCAACACCACGGCGGGGTCCTCGTCACCGTCCGGATCGAGCACGTCGAAGCCCAGCGCGGCCGCGACGGCCCGGCGCTGCGGGGTCGGGTCGATCACCACCACCGAGGCCGCGCCATGGTGCCTGGCCAGGGCGGCGGTGAGCAGCGCGACCACGCCGGCGCCCACAACCGCGACCCGCCGGCCCCGCACGCCGTCCCCTAGGTCCCGCACGTCGCCGTTCGTGGCATCGGCCGCGGCGTGCAAGAGGCCGTTGGCGCAGATCGGCCCCATGTGCGCGGCATAGACGCCGAGCATCGGGTCCAGGTCGTCCGGCAGCGGGACGACCCGGTCCACGAGCGGATCGCCGAGGTACGCCGTCCGGTGGCCATAGGTCATCGCGACCAACTCGCCCTCGGCGACGGCCGGGGTGCGGCTGGCCACGACCCGGCCGACTTCCATATAACCCAGGCGCTCCACCGGGTACGGCGACGCCGAGGTGCCCGACCGGAAGAGCCCGAGTTCCGCGTCCCAGCTCGACCCGAGATAGGGGTTGGTGCCTTTGACATAGCTCAGCTCGGTGCCCGCCGAGACGCCGGTGAAGACGGTCTCGACCCGGAACGTCCCAGGCCGCACCGGTTCGGCCTCGACATCCCGGATGCCGACCTCGCCGGGAGCGGCGACCACCACCACCCGGTCACCCATCCGCCGGCCCACCTTCGGCCGGGACGGCTCGCGGGTCCCGCCCGTCGAGATCCGCCTGCCCGCTCCGTGGCGCCGGTATCGATGGAGCGGTCGGTGCGGCGGACTCGCCCGACCCGGGCGGGGCCGGCGCGGGCTGGGCCGGCGCGGGCTGGGCCGGCGCAGGCGAGGCCGGCGTGGGCTGCGTGGGCGAGGCCGGCGCGGGCCGGGCCAGCGTGGGCCGGTCCGGCGCGGGAGACGCGGACGGGTCGGTGAGCGTGACCACTTGGCCGGTGCGGGCCGACTCGGCGATCGCGCAGGTCACGCGGTGGGTTTCGAGTGCTTCGGCGTACGGGACGCGGATGTCGTTGCCGATGCCCCGGACCGCGTCGACGAAGGCGCGGTCGACCGCGACGCGTGCGGCGTCCGGATCGCCCGGGATGCGGCGTTCCTGGCCTGATCCGTCCCGCACGACGAGCTCGTCCTCACCGACGAAGAGCGCCAATCCCTCCGCGATGATCTCCAGGCCGGCCCGCTGTTTCCAGCCGAGTACGCAGGCCGAGCTCAACGTCCCGACCGCACCACCAGAGAAGATCAACGTCGCGGCGGTGGCCGCGTCGACGTCGGCGTCCGGCACCGGGGGTGGCGTGCCGGTGCCGGCGGCGTAGACCGCGGTCACCGGGCCGACCAGGGCCCGCGCCAGGTCGACGACGTGGGCCGCCTGCTCCACGACCGGTCCGCCGGACCGGTCGGACCGGATCCACCACGCGACAGGAGGCACTTTGTCCCACCACACGCCGTTCACCAGCCGCACGGGGTGGTCGGCCAGCAGGCGGGCGGCGGTGCGTACGACGTCCAGATATCGCCAGTGGTGACCGACCGCGGTGAGCGTTCCGCGCCGGGCGACCTCGGCGGCCAGCCGGGTCGGGACCGTCAGGTCCACGCCGATCGGCTTCTCGACGAACATGGCCGCGCCCGAGGCCAGCACGGCTTCTTCGGCATGGCCGTGCGCGAACGGGGGAACACACACGTAGACGGCGTCGGGTTCGAGCGAGAGGAGGGTCGCCACGTCCGGAAACGCGGGTGCCCCGTGTGTGGCGGCCAGCGCCTCGGCGGCGGCGGGCACCACGTCGGTGACTCCGATGATCTCCACGTCGGGGAAACCGGACAGCACGCGCGCATGCCGTTGGGCGACATTTCCGGCGCCGATCATCCCGACCCGGCACTTTTCGCTATACGCCATAAGCCGACCTTTCATGTCGAATGCCCGTGTCACACCAGTTACTTTTGCCACCGGCGTAACCGGATCAAACATCTGATATGTGCCGGACATCAGGAACCATCGACACTCGCCGCGTCATCAAACGTTCACACAGATGAGTGGGCAATGCGCAATTCGATGATCAGTATGTGTAAAAGCGGGCACGGTTTGTCTCGGGCAAAACGGGGAAATCGAACCGCCCCACGGCAGCGCCGTGGGGCACGGCCGAACTCAACGGCAGAGCGCAACTAATGGCTCGACGGATCGCGTCTGGGGGTGTGCCTATGTGGCACTCGCGAACAACCGTTTCACCAGTGGTCGAGGCCTGGTCGACCTATCGCACCGGCTCGGCGGGACAGTGGACGCCGCGTCAGCTAGTTGCCGCCAAACGGGGCACGACAGTCAGCGTGGTCATTCCCGCACGCAACGAGGAAGCGACCATCGGCGCGATCGTCGCCACCATCCGGCAGCAGCTCGTCGAACGGGTCCATCTGGTCGACGAGCTCATCGTGGTCGACTCACGGTCGTCCGACGCGACCGCCCGAGTGGCGGCCGCCGCCGGCGCCCACGTCGTCAGCCAGGACCAGATGACCCGGGGGCTACCCCGACTGGAGGGCAAGGGCGACGCGCTCTGGGCCGGCCTGGTGGCCGCCAGCGGCGACGTCGTGGCGTTCGTCGACGGCGACCTCGAAGACTTCGACGCCCGGTTCGTCACAGGGCTGGTCGGGCCGTTGCTAACGGACCCGAGCGTCGGCTACGTCAAGGGCTTCTACCACCGCGGCCTGCACCACTCGGCCGGCGTGGTCGAGGCCGACGGCGGGGGCCGGGTCACCGAGCTGACCGCACGTCCGCTGCTCAACCTTTTCTGGCCCGAGTTGTCGGGGTTCGTCCAGCCGCTCGCCGGCGAGTACGCCGGTCGCAGGACGCTCCTGGAGCAGCTTCCGTTCGTCTCCGGCTACGGGGTCGAGATCGCGATGCTGGTCGACCTGCTCGACCTGGTCGGCCTCGACGCACTCGCCCAGGTCGACCTCGGCGAGCGGCGGCACCGCCACCAGAGCACGGAGGCGCTCGGGCGGATGGCCGCGCAGATCATGCACACGGTCTGGGAGCGCCTCCAGCGCCAGGGTTGGGTCACCGCTGACACGCAACCCTCGACGCTGCTCACGCAGTTCCGCCGCGGCGGCACCGATGCGCTGCCGAACCTCGAGCGCGAGATCGTCGTCACCGACGTCTCCGTCAAGGAACGCCCGCCACTGCGCGAGATGCCCGACCTCGCCACCAGGCGACGGCGCAGTCGGGTGGCGGCATGACCGCTCGAATAGGTCGGCCAGCATGACCTTCACCGTGCTGGTCAACGCCGGGCCCTGGCTACCCGTCCCGCCAATGGGCTACGGCGGAATCGAGAACATCGTCGCGACGCTGGTGCCGGAGCTACGCCGGCTCGGTGTCACCGTGCTGCTCGCCTCGGTGGGCAGCAGCACCGAGCCGGTCGACGAGCTGCTCGCGCCGTACGCGGAGGGACAGTTCGGCTGGCTGCAGCGCCCGTTCAACCAGGCCAGCGGCGTGGCCACCGCGCACCAGGCGGCCGTGGTCCGCGCGGTGCGCCAGCGCGACGACATCGACCTGGTGCACGACCACGTCGAGGCGATCGGGCTCGCCATGCTGGCCGCGATGGAGCCGACCGCCACGCCGGTGCTGCACACGCTGCACTGGGATCTCGGCAAGCACCCCGAGCTCTACGGCGAGTTCGACGGCGGCGGCCGGGTCAGCGTCAACGGCGTCAGCGCCGCGCAGTTGAGGAGGGCACCGCGCGCACTTCGCGCGCACGCCATAGGCCACGTCCACCTGGCCACCCCCCTCGCTGTCGACGCCGAGCGACGACCCATCCCCGACCAGGCCGAGCACCTCGTGATGCTCGGCCGCATCACCCCCGGAAAGGGCCAGGACCTGGGTGTACGCATCGCCCACGAAGCCGGTTTCGACCTCGTGCTGGCGGGCCCGGTCGGCCCCTACAAGCAACCCGACGAGTTGGCCGCAGCCCTGCGCGACCCGACGGCCGCGGCCAACCCCGACGTCCGCTTCTGGCGCGAGAAGGTGGCCCCGCTGGTCGACGGCAGCCGCGTGCGCTGGGTCGGCACGCTGACCGGCGCGGCCCGCGACACGCTCGTCGCCGAGGCCCGCGCGATGCTGGCCCCGCTGCGCTGGGAGGAGCCCGGCGGCACCTTCGTCGTCGAGTCGTTGGCCCTCGGCACGCCGGTCGTCGGCACGGCACGCGGCTGCCTGCCCGAGCTCATCGAGCACGGCCGCACGGGCCTACTCACCAGGACCGAGGACGAGTTGGCCGACCTCGTGCTCGCCGCCGGCAAGCTCGACCCCGCCGAGTGCCGGCAGGAAGCCGCCCGCCGCTTCACGCCGGCCACCATGGCCGAGCGCTACATCGAGCTCTACGAGGAGGTGGCCGGCCGGGCGGTCGCGTAGTTATTCATTCACGGGCGATCATCAAAGCTGATCAATACACTGTGTGAACACGGCTTGACGCAAAGTGGTGATCAGCGATGAGCGACACGGTCTTCTACCACTCAGGACCTACTCTGACGGGCCGCGTCGTGCGGCTGATGCCCGGGTACGCGCGCGAGATGAAGGTCGGCCAGCCAGCGCTCGTCGTGGTCCTCACTGCCGCGACCGTGGGCCGGCTCATCGGCCGCGCGATTCTCTCCGCCCTCCAGGCCGGCACCCGCGGTGCCTCGCCGAGGCGCTGGAAAGAACTGCGCAAAGCGCCGGAGTTCCTGGTGACTCCGCTGCGCCTACGCGACGGCTCGGGCCGGCTGTGCGAAGTGGAGATCCACGGCCACCTGCCGCAGAGCGCGCTCGAACCCTCCGACCACATCCAGGTGACGGTCGCGCCCCAGAAGGACCGCACGATGCCCCCCAAGGCGGAGCGCATCGTCAACATCACGACGGGCCAGCTCCTGCGCCCCCGGGTGCCCACCCTGTGGTCCCACATCGGCCCGGCACTGATCCTCCAGGCCTTCCTCGGCCTGACCCTCGTGGGGATCGTCGCCGCCGGCTACACCGCCGCCCAGTAGCCAAGCGGCGGGCACAAACCGCAGCCGATGCGGGCTACTGGGACGGCCACTCGTGGACGGGCTCGTTGCTGTGCATCAGCGGCACGTAGCGTTTGACCACCTCGCGCAAGGCCTCCCGGCGGTCGAGGTTGCCCTCCACCTCCAGGTGGTGGAGCGTGTCGACCTGCCAGCTCGCCCCGTTGCGCCCCAGCAGGCAGCGTTGCTCGATGATGCCGAGCAGGCGGTCGCGTTCCGCCGGCTCTACGCCCCAACCGTCCAAGCCCTCCGACGCCAGCGGCAGCAGGCGGCGCAGCACCAGCTCGGTGACCGGCAGATAACCCAGGCCCGGCCAGAAGACCTGCGCCCCGATCCCGTTTCGCGCACAGTTGTGGAAGTTCTCCTCCGCCGCGCTGAACGACATCTGGGACCACAGCGGACGGTCCGACTCGGCCAGGGAGCGGACTACCCCGAAATAGAACGCCGCGTTCGCGATCGTGTCGATGACCGTCGGGCCAGCCGGCAGGACGCGGTTCTCGACCCGCAGGTGGGGGCGGTTGCGGACCACGTCGTAGATGGGCCGGTTCCAGCGGTAGATCGTGCCGTTGTGCAGCCGGAGCTCCGCCAGCGTGGGGGTGTCGCCGCCGGCCAGCGCCTCGGCGGGATCCTCGGCATCGCAGATCGGCAGCAGCGCCGGGAAATATCTGACGTTCTCCTCGAACAGGTCGAACACCGACGTGATCCAGCGCTCGCCGAACCAGACCCGCGGGCGTACACCCTGCGCCTTGATCTCTTCCGATCTGGTGTCCGTGGCCTGCTCGAACAGGGGGATCCGGGTCTCGCGCCACAGTTCCTTGCCGTAGAGGAACGGCGAGTTGGCGCCCAGCGCGACCTGCACGCCGGCGACGGTCTGCGCGGCGTTCCAGTACGAGGCGAACTGCGCCGGCGATACCTGCAGGTGGAACTGGGTCGACGTGCAGGCGGCCTCCGGCGCGACGGTGTCCGCGGTCGTGTTCAGGCGCTCCACACCGTCGATCCGGATCGTCAGGTCCTCACCGCGGGCGGCGAAGATCTGCTCGTTGATCAACGCGTAGCGCGGGTTGGCCGACAGCGACTCCACGGTGAGATGGCTCTGCCGCAGGGTGGGCAGGATCCCGATCATGACCATGTGGGCGCCCACCGCGCGGGCCTTGTCCTCGGCGGCGTTCAGGCTGGCCCGGATGTCGTTCTCGAACTCGGCCGAGCCGCGCGCACCGAGCCGCCGCGGCGACACGTTGATCTCCACGTTGAACTGGCCGAGCTCCGTCTGGAAGGCCGGGTCGGCGACGGCCGCGAGCACGTCGGCGTTGCGCATCGCCGGGTCGGAGGAGTCGTCGATCAGGTTGAGCTCGATCTCCATGCCGGTCAGCGGCCGTTCGAAGTCGAAGCGTGACTCGCGCAGCATCTCCGCGAACACGTCGAGACAGCGGCGCACCTTCTGCCGGTAACGTGCCCGGTCTTCGCGGGTGAACTCCCGTTGGTCGACCTCTTCGCCCATCAGTCACCGCCCCTTGGACTCGGATCCACCCGATGTACCCACAAAGCTCCCACGACACGCGGTCCGCCGGAAGGGTTACGGCGTGTTGTCTCTCAACTCCGCAACGACAACCCGCACAACCCACAACGACATCGGGTACGTACGGCCGCCGCCCGCGACCGCATCGCGATGTGACAGCGTGGACCGGGTGTCCCTGCTGCCCGCCCTGACCGGCACCTTCGGCGACGCGCCCGACGCGGTGCGCGTCGGCGACCACGCCACCGACTTCGCCGACCTGGCCGGCGCCGCCGGCGCGCTGTCCCGCCGCATCAAGGGCGCGAGATCCGCCGCCGTCGTCGCCACGTCCACCGTGGAAACCGTCGTGGCGGTCCTGGCCGGCCTGGCCGCGGGCGTACCCGTCGTCCCGATCCCACCCGACGCGGGCACCGGCGAGCGCGACCACATCCTCCGCGACTCCCAAGCAGACGTCCTGCTCAACGCCACCACAGGCCCGGAGGGCGTCGAAGCCGTCCCCACGCGGCCGAATGACCGTGCACCCTGGACGGAGCCGCCGAAGGGCGAGACCGCGCTGATCCTCTACACCAGCGGTACCACGGGAAAGCCGAAAGGCGTGCCGATCACCAGCGAGGCGATCGCCGCCTGCCTCGACGGCCTGGCCGCGGCCTGGGACTGGACGAGCGACGACCGGCTGGTCCACGCGCTGCCGCTCTACCACGTACACGGCCTGGTCCTCGGTGTCCTCGGCGCCCTGCGCACCGGCAGCCGGCTGCACCACACGGGCAAACCGCGCCCCGACCTGCTCGCCAATGCCAACGGCAGCCTCTACTTCGCCGTGCCCACCATCTGGCACCGGGTGGCCGCGGCACCGGCCGAGGCCCGCAAACTGAGCTCAGCCCGCCTGCTGGTCTCCGGCAGCGCCGCTCTGCCGGCCGGCGTGTTCACCGCTCTCAGGGAGCTGACGGGCCAGGCGCCGGTCGAGCGCTACGGCATGACCGAGACCCTGATCACCGTCGCCACGCGCGCGGACGGCAACCGCCAACCGGGCGCGGTCGGCGTCCCGATCAAGGGCGTCGAGACCCGGGTCGACGACACGGGCGCGCTGGAGGTACGCGGGAGCACGGTCTTCGCGGGCTACCTGGGCCGCCCGGACGCGACGGAGGCCGCGTTCACCGATGACGGCTGGTTCCGCACCGGCGACGTCGCCACCATCGACGCAGACGGCGTGCACCGGATCATCGGCCGGGCCTCGACCGATCTGATCAAGACCGGCGGCTACCGGGTCGGCGCGGGCGAGATCGAGGACGCCCTGCTCACCCACCCGGCCGTCCACGAGGCCGCGGTGGTCGGCCGCCCGGACGACGACCTGGGCCAGCGCATCGTCGCGTACGTGGTGGCCGACGCCGTTTCAGAAGAAACCCTGGTCGAGCACGTCGCGACCACCCTGTCCGCCCACAAGCGACCGCGCGAGGTCGTCTTCGTCGAGGAGCTGCCCCGCAACGCCCTCGGCAAGATCCAGAAGCACAAGCTGTAGTCACCCGGATCGGGGAGCGCCCCCGACCACCGCCAACGGACACAATGGTGCGTCCATCCCGTTGGAGGCCGATTTGCCCACCTTGACGCTGCTTCTCGCCGGCGGCGGCGCCGTGGTCATCTTCGGGTTCGTGGTCTGGGTCGCGCAGCAGTTCCTCGGCGGCGTGCTCACCTTCCTGGGCGAGTACTCGGCGCGCGCCGCCCTGACCGGCCAGCGGCGCGGGATCGGTCGCCGGGATCTCAAGCGGTACGCCCACGCCGTACTCGCCCGCGACACCCGCCAGCCGCTCGGCTTCCTGGCCAACGTCACCGTCGACCTCGACGCCGTCTACGTGCCGCTGCGCCGGTCCGGCTCGGACGGCGGCGACATCTACCACGAGATCCGGGAGGAGTTGCGCACCGTCGTGCTCGGTGGAGCCGGCGCCGGCAAGTCGATGCTGCTGCGGCACTCGCTCGTCCGCTGGGCAAGGGACCCCCGCGCGCATCGCCGGGTGCCGGTGCTCGTCGACCTGCACCTCTACAACGACGCCGACCGGACCCTGCACGGCCTGGTCGTGGACGCGTTCGCGCGGCGCGACGTCAAGGAGCGCCGGGCCCGCCGCTTCGTCGACGGCATGGTCGAGAACGGCCGCCTGAGCCTCTTCCTGGACGGTCTCGACGAGGTGGTCACCAGCCGTCGGGACGCGCTGGTCAACGAGATCATCGCGCTCGCCGAACGGCATCCCGGCTGTCAGGTCATCGTCACCTGCCGGGACGCGGTCTACGAGAACGCGCTCGCCAAGGCATTCGAGCACGTGGTCGAGGTCGCCGAGTTCGACGAGGCCAGCATCCGCCGGTTCCTGCGGCTGTGGTTCAGCCAGGGGCCGTCGCGTCCCGGCACGACGGCGGCGGACGGCGCCGTGCGCGCCCAGGTCGACCAGCTCATGGCTGACCTGCGGGCCAACCCGAGGATCCTGGCCCTGGCCCGGAACCCACTGATGCTCACGATGATCGCGACGCTGGAGGCGGACGACCCGGGCACCGGGCCCTCGATCAGCCGATCCCGCGCCGAGTTCTACTGGACGGTCGTCGACCACATGCTGCGCCGGGACAGCCAGGCCAACCGGCCCAGCGGCCTCACCCGCTACAAGCGACATCACAAGTGGCCCGCGCTGGCCGACATCGCGATGTTCGCCCAGGGCGCTCCGGCCGGCACGGTGGACCGGCGGGGCATCCCGGAGGAGGCGGCGCTGCGGGTAGTGGGCACGCTGCTGCGGCGGCAGGGACGGGATCCGCGGGAGCACAGCGAGCCGATGCTCGAGGAGATCGTCGTGCGGTCCGAGTTGCTCCGCCGGGTCAACGAGGACACGCTCATCTTCCCGCACCTGACGTTGCAGGAGTACCTGGCCGCCGAACGCCTGGGTGGTGACCCCGACCGGCTGCTGCGCCACTACCGCGCCAACCCGCACCGCTGGCGGGAGTCGGTCAAACTCTGGTGCGGGGCCGGGCGCGACTGCACGCGGGTCGTCAACGACCTGTTCGCCGGGGGCGACGACGACCGGTTGCTCGCGCTGGAGTGCCTGGCCGAGGCGCACGAGGTCGACGGCATCGTGGCCAATGCGATCATCGACCACTTCGTGAAGCTGCTCGGCTTCGGTGCGGCGGAGGAGCGCCGGATCGTCGCGGCGCTGGGCACCGTGGCGTCCGATCCCGGCCCGACCGGCAAGCGGACGCTCGACCTGGTGACCCGGCTCGCCACCGCGCAGCCAGGAGATGCCGGCCGGGCGGCGGCGTTGCACACGCTGGCCCGCACGTACCTGCCGAGTGCGCTGGCCACCCTGACCGCCATGCCCGACGACGACGCGGCCCGGGCGGCGCTGACCGAGATCGGCGAAGCCGCCATCCCCGCGCTGGAGGAACAGGCCCTGCGCGGCTCGCTGGCGGCGGTCGACGACCTCGCGACGATCGGCACGCCCTCGGCCGCGCAGGCGTTGGCCCGGCTCTGTTACGACGCGGAGCGGCCCGCCGTGGCCGCCGCGTTGCGGATCGCCGGTCTCATCCAGTCGCCCGACATCGAGGAACACCTCCAGCGGTCCGCGCCGCTCCCACCCGCCGGCGTGGCCGTTCTCGACTGGGTGTGGAGTCCGTTCAGCACCAGAGGCGACCGCCGCCTCGCGCCGCTGATGGGCCGGGTGGCGGCGCTGATCGACTCCACGTACGTCGGTCCGAGGCGGGACCGGGTCGTCGACGCCCGGCTGGCCCTGTCCGCGGTGGTCAGCGCCGCGGAGCGGATCTCGGCGAAGCCACCCGAGCAGGCGATCCACCGCCGCCTGGCCCTGACCAGCACGTGGATGGCGAACGAGCTGGGTGTGACCATCGCCCGGACGCCCGGGCTGGCCGACGTGGTCAGGGTGATGGAGCGCGCCGCGCGCGACCCTAGCGACGGTTACGAGTTGATCGAGGCCCGGCTCGCCCGCCAGCTCGACCTGACCGTCCGGGACTACCTCCTGATCGCGCAGCTCAGCCGGCCGTTGCGGGCTGCGGCGTTCGACGAGCTCGTCAACCACCACCGGGCGATCACCAGGGCGGCCTGGCGCCTGGCGACGACGGAGGGCCGCCCTCCGGTCAGGTTGCGCCAGTTCGCCAACGCGGTGACCGGCGTGGTGAGCACCGGACTGATGGTCGGGACGGTCCGCTCGGTGGCGATGTGCTTCGACCACTGGACCTGGGGTCCGGCGTGGCTCCTCGGCTGGCCGACGACCATCGCACTCTTCGCTGGCATGGCGGTGCTCATCATCGACGACCACCTCGTGCGATCCCGCCGGATCGGCGAGGCGCTGGCTATCGCGCTGGCGCTCCCGGCCGGCGCCGGTGTCGGCGTGCTGGCCCTCGCGACGTTCAGCGGGTGGATCGGCTGGTTCGCGACGGCCGTCCTGGCCGGACTGACCTGCATTGTCGCGCTGGTGCTCCAGATCCGGGTCGACCGGCGCGAACGCGAGCACGACAACCCGTTGCGCCGGCTACTCGCCCTCGACGGGCGGTACACCGCCCTGCGTACCTCCGTCATCGCCCGGCAGAACTGAACCGGCGACCAGCCGATAGCCCACGCCCTGCTCGGTCAGCAGGTGCGCCGGCCGCGCCGGCGACTCCTCCAGTTTGTGGCGAAGCTGCGTCATGTACTGGCGGAGGTAGTTGACCGAGCCCTCGTAGCCCTGCCCCCACACCTCCCGCAGCAGCTCCCGGTAGGAGACCAGGTGGCCCTCGTTGCGGACCAGGATCTCCAGCAGGTGCCACTCGGTCGGCGTCAACCGCACTGAGCCTCCCCGCACGGTACGGTCGGCGACGTCGACGACATGAGCACCGATCCGGACCCGCGACGCACCGGACGGCGGCAACCGGCGGCGGGTGACCGCGCGGATCCGGGCGAGCAGCTCCTCGACGTGGAACGGCTTGGTCAGGTAGTCGTCGGCACCCGTGTCGAGGGCGACCACCTTCTCCGCGTTCCCGGCTCGCCCGGTCAGCACGACCACCGGCACCGGGCTCCAGGCCCGCAGCCCGCGCAGCACCTCCAGGCCGTCCATGTCGGGCAGGCCGAGGTCGAGCACGACCAGGTCGGGCCGGACCCGCAGGGCGGCGCGCAGCGCACCGGCGCCGTCGGCGGCGGAGTCCACGGCGTACCCCCGGATCCGGAGGTTGACCTGGAGCGTCCGGACGATCTGCGGGTCGTCGTCGACCACGAGCACCCGCATCATCGCCGGTGTCGGCGCTCGCGCACGGCCCGCTCGACCGCCTCGCTGGCGGCGCCGTCGCCCGGGGAGATCGCGGCCGGCAGCGCCAGGACCATGGTCAGTCCGCCGCCCGGCGTGGTCTCCGGCACCAGCGTGCCGCCCATCGCCTCCGCGAGCCCGCGGGACAGCGCCAGGCCGAGACCCACGCCGTTGTGGTTGTCGCGGTCGCCCATCCGCTGGAACGGCACGAACACCTTGTCGCGGTCGGGCTCCGGGATGCCCGGGCCGTGGTCGACCACCAGCAGTTCGACGCGCGAGCCCTGGTAGCGGGCGGCGACCCGCGGCGGCCGGCCGGGCGGGCTGAACCGCAGGGCGTTTGCGATCAGGTTGACCAGGATCCGCTCCAGCAGGCCAGGGTCGGCGGCGACGGCCGGGAGGTCCGCGGTGAGCGAGGAGCGCACCGAACGACCCGGGGAGCCGAGCTCGTCCAGCGCCCGGGGCACCGCGTCCTCCAGGCCGATCTCCGCGAGCGTCACGCCAAGCGCGCCCGCCTGGAGCCGGCTCAGGTCGAGCAGGTTGTCGACCAGGCGGGCCAGGCGGTCGAGCGACTCGTCGGCGGTGGCCAGCAGGTCGTCGCGGTCGTCGTCGGAGAACGCCACCTCCTGGCCGCGCAGGCTGTCGACGGCGGCCTTGGCCGAGGCGAGCGGCGTACGCAGGTCGTGGCTGACCGCCGCGAGCAGAGCGGTGCGCATCCGGTCGGCCTCGGCCAGCGGGCGGGCCTGGGCCGCCTGGGCGGAGAGCCGCTCGTGCCGCAGCGCGACCGCGGCCTGGGCGGCGAACGCCTCGATCAGCCGGCGGTCGGCGGCCGCGACGGTGCGCCCGCGCAGCGCGAGCACGAGCCCGTCGTCGACCTCGACCTCGGTCTGCGCCTCCCCCGGCGCGCAGCACGGCGACCCGCCGACGCTGGCGGCGACCGACCACGACGACGGGTCGCGCTGGCGGTCCGGCCGGCCGACCGCCGACGGCCGGCGTTCGAGCAGGGTCACCGTCTCCAGGCCGAAGGTCTCCTGGAGCCGTTCCAGCAGCGCGGTCAGCGGGCGGGTGCCGCGCAGCACGCTGCCGGCGACGGTGGCCAGGGTCTGCGCCTCGGCACTGGCCTGTGCGGCGTCGCGGGTGCGCCGGGCGGCCACGTCGACGACCCAGGACACGGCCGCGGCGATCACCACGAACACCAGCAGAGCGAGGATGTTCTCGCGCTGGGCGATCGTCCACTCGCTGGTCGGCGGCGTGAAGAAGTAGTTGAGCAGCAGCGAGGCGGCGACGGCGGCGAGCAGGGCCGGCCAGATCCCGCCGACCAGCGCGACGCCGACGACGGCGGCCAGGAAGAGCAGCATCTCGCTGGGCAGCGACAGGTCCGGTCGCAACGGCAGGAGCAGGGCGGTGAGCGCGGGCAGCCCGAAAAGAACCAGCCCGAAGCCGGCGAGGCGGCGGCGCGTGGACAGCACCGGTGTCGGCACCCCCAGCCGGCCCCGGCCGACCTCCGAGTGCGGGACCAGGTGCACGTCGATCGTGTCCGAGCGGGCCGACGTGGTGACGCCGACACCGGCCGCGAACAACTGGGCGAGCCGGCCGCGGCGGCTGACGCCGAGTACGAGCTGGGTGGCGTTGACGCCGCGGGAGAACTCCAGCAGCGCCCGCGGGATGTCGCCGCCGACCACCTGGTGGAAGCTGCCGCCGAGGCTCTCCACCAGCAGCCGTTGCTTGGCCAGCAGCGCCGGGTCCGCGCCGGTGAGGCCGTCGGAGTTCGACACGTGCACCGCCATCAGGTCGGTGCCCTTGCTGCGGGCGGCGATCCGGGCCGCCCGGCGGATCAGCGTGTCGCCCTCGGGGCCGCCGGTGACCGCGACGACGACCCGTTCCCGGGTCTCCCACGTCTTGCCGATGCGGTTGTCCGCCCGGTAGCGCTCGAGCTGCTCGTCGACCTTGTCCGCGACCCAGAGCAGGGCCAGCTCGCGCAGCGCGGTCAGGTTGCCGACCCGGAAGTAGTTGCCCAGCGCGGCGTCGATCTTGTCGTGGCGGTAGATGTTGCCGTGCGCCATCCGTCGGCGCAGCGCCTCCGGTGTCATGTCGACCAGCTCGACCTGGTCGGCGCCGCGGACCACGCCGTCAGGCACCGTCTCCCGCTGCACGACGCCCGTGATCTGCTCGACCACGTCGTTGAGCGACTCCAGGTGCTGGATGTTCACTGTGGACAGCACGGTGATACCGGCGTCCAGCAGCTCCTGGATGTCCTGCCAACGCTTCTCGTTGCGCGAGCCGGGCACGTTGGTGTGCGCGAGCTCGTCGACCAGGGCCACCTCGGGCGCCCGGGCCAGCATCGCGTCGATGTCGAACTCCATGAAGGTGGTGCCGCGATACTCCACCGAGTGCCGCGGCACCACCTCGAGATCACCGACCATCCGACCGGTGTACGCCCGACCGTGCGTCTCCACGAGCCCGACCACGACGTCGGTGCCGCGCTCGATGCGGCGTTGCGCCTCTTCGAGCATGGCGACGGTCTTGCCCACGCCAGGGGCTGCCCCGAGATAGATCCGCAGTTCTCCGCGTGCCATTCGGACCTTCTTTCTAGAGCGAGCCGCCTCCGGCGTTAGGAAGGGTCCCTTGCGCTGCGGAATCCGCTAACAAGGGGCCCTTCCTAATCCCCCGTCAGCGAGCGGGAAGCTCGCGGTCCAGCGCCAGGTTGAGCTTCAGGACGTTGACACCGGGCTCGCCCATGAAGCCCAGCGACCGGCCGAGGGTGTTCTCGTCCACCAGCTTGCGGACGGCAGCCGGGTCCGCGCCACGCTCACGCGCGACCCGGTTGACCTGGAGCTGCGCGTACGCCGGGCTGATCTGCGGGTCGAGACCGGAGCCGCTCGCGCTCACCGCGTCCGCCGGCACCGGCGAGTCGGCCGGCGCGTCACCGCGGATCGCGGTCAGCACACCGCCCGAGTAGTCCTCGCCGGGCTTGCCGCACTCGACGGTGACGCCCTCGTAGCTGGCCAGGAACGGGGTGGCCGGGCAGTCCTGGTTGACGCTGACCGCCCGGGTCACCGCGCCGGTCAGGCCCTGCGCCCGGAACACCCGGAGCACGGCGCCGACACCGTCGGTGGTGCAGAACTGGCGGGCGCCGGAGACGCCCTCCCGCGCACCGATCTCGAGGCTGCGGGCGCAGACCTGGGTGAGCAGGCTCTGCGTACCCGCGTCGGGGTTGCCCTCGTCGTCGACCGCGCCCGGCACCGGCAGGACGTCCTCGATGCTCTCCGGGCCCAGGTTGGACGCGGCCGTCGAGGTCGGGTCGTAGCCGTCGCCGGCCGCGGACGGCCGCGACTGGAAGTAGGTCAGCACGGGCTTGCCGTCGGCGTCGGTGAACGACTGCCCGATCAACCCGCTGCCCACCTCCTTGCCGTCGGCGGTGGTGATGATCGAGCCGTTCGCCTTGTCGTGCAGGCCCGGGATCTGTGCGATCCCGAACATCACGAACGGGTAGGCGATGCCCAGGATCACGGTGAAGACCAGGACGGCGCGCAACGCCGCCAGGTGCTGTGAGATCCAGGAAGGTAGACGCATCAGAAGATCCCTTGGATGATCAGGTCGATGATCTTGATGCCGATGAACGGGACGATGATCCCGCCCAGGCCGTAGATCCAGAGGTTGCGGGTCAGGAGCTTGGAGGCGCTGCTCGGCCGATAGCGCACGCCGCGCAGGGCGAGCGGGATCAGCACGATGATGATCAGCGCGTTGAAGATGACCGCCGACAGGATCGCCGACTCCGGGCTGGACAGCCGCATGATGTTGAGCGCGTCCAGGCTCGGGTAGATGCCGGCGAACATGGCCGGGATGATCGCGAAGTACTTCGCGATGTCGTTGGCGATCGAGAACGTGGTCAGCGCACCCCGGGTGATCAGCAACTGCTTGCCGATCTCGACGATCTCGATGAGCTTCGTCGGGTCCGAGTCCAGGTCGACCATGTTGCCGGCCTCTTTCGCGGCCGACGTGCCGGTGTTCATCGCGACGCCGACGTCGGCCTGCGCGAGCGCGGGCGCGTCGTTGGTGCCGTCACCGGTCATGGCGACCAGCCGGCCACCCTCCTGCTCCTTCTTGATCAGGGCCATCTTGTCTTCGGGCTTGGCCTCGGCGAGGAAGTCGTCGACACCGGCCTCGTCCGCGATCGCCTTGGCGGTACGCGGGTTGTCGCCCGTGATCATGACGGTCCGGATGCCCATGCGGCGCATCTCGTCGAACCGCTCGCGCATGCCGGCCTTGACGACGTCCTTGAGGTGCACGACGCCCAGCGCCCGGGCCGGCTCGCCCTCGATGTGCTCGGCGACGACCAGCGGCGTGCCGCCGGAGCCGGCGATCGCGTCCACGGTGTCGCCGACCTGCTCGGTCGGGTGGCCGCCGTTCTCGCGTACCCACTTCATCACGGCCGAGGCCGCGCCCTTGCGGATCCGGCGGTCGGTCAGGTCCACACCGGACATTCGCGTCTCGGCGCTGAACGGCACGAACTGGGCGTTCGGCATCAGGCCTTCCTCGCGCGCCCGCAGGCCGTAGTCCTGCTTGGCCAGCACGACGATCGAGCGACCCTCGGGCGTCTCGTCGGCGAGGCTGGAGAGTTGCGCCGCGTCGGCCAGCGTCTCGGGCGTGACCCCCTCGACCGGCAGGAACTCCGACGCCTGCCGGTTGCCGAGCGTGATGGTGCCGGTCTTGTCGAGCAGCAGGGTGTTGACGTCGCCCGCGGCCTCGACCGCGCGGCCGGACATGGCCAGCACGTTGCGCTGGACGAGGCGGTCCATGCCGGCGATGCCGATCGCGGAGAGCAGCGCACCGATCGTGGTCGGGATCAGGCAGACCAGCAGCGAGACCAGCACGATGCCGGAGATGCCGTCCCCGTTGATCGCGGCGGTGTCCGGCGCCGCGCCCTGGAACGCCTTGGCGAAGATCGCCATCGGCTGGAGGGTGACCACCGAGAGCAGGAAGATGATCGTGAGCGCGGCCAGCAGGATGTTGAGCGCGATCTCGTTCGGGGTCTTCTGCCGGCTGGCGCCCTCGACCAGCGCGATCATGCGGTCGATGAAGCTCTCACCGGGCTTCTGCGTGATCTTGACGACGATCCGGTCGGACAGCACCTTCGTGCCACCGGTGACCGCGCTGCGGTCGCCGCCGGACTCCCGGATCACCGGGGCCGACTCGCCCGTGATCGCCGACTCGTCGACGCTGGCGATGCCCTCGACGACGTCACCGTCGCCGGGGATCACCTCGCCGGCCGCCACCACGACGATGTCGCCCAGGCGGAGGTCGGCGGCCGCGACGACCTCGTCGCGGTAGCGGCTCTGATCCTGACCGGGCGTCCACTCGGTTAGCCGGATGGCCATGGTGTCGCGCTTGGCCGCCCGCAGGCTCGCCGCCTGTGCCTTGCCGCGCCCTTCGGCGACGGCCTCGGCCAGGTTCGCCGACAGCACCGTGAGCCAGAGCCAGATCGTGATCAGCCAGGCGAACAGCGTCGGGTCGCCGATCGCGAGCACGGTCGTGAACACCGCGCCCACCTCGACGATGAACATCACCGGGTTGCGCCACAGGGTGCGTGGGTCGAGCTTGGCGAGCGCCGCGGGCAGCGACTTCCAGAGCTGTTTGGGGTCGAGCAGCCCGCCGCCGATCCGGCGCTGCGCGCCGGACGTTGTTGTCGCAGTCATCTCCATAGTCCTTTGTGGGCGGCTCAGAGGCCTTCGGCCAGCGGGCCGAGGGCGAGGGCGGGCAGGAAGGTCAGGGCCACCAGGACCACGGTGACGCCGACGAGCATCCCGACGAAGAGCGGCCGGTGGGTCGGCAACGTGCCCTTCGACTCGGGCACCGGTTGCTGTGCCGCCAGAGAGCCGGCCAGGCCGAGCACCATGATGATCGGCAGGAACCGGCCGAGCAGCATGGCGAAGCCGAGCGCGGTGTCCCACCACCCGGTGTTGACGGTGATGCCGGCGAACGCGGACCCGTTGTTGTTGGCCGCCGAGGTGAAGGCGTAGAGCACCTCGGAGAAGCCGTGCGGGCCGACGTTGAGCATCGTCGTGTGGTTCTTCGTCGCCATCGCCGCCGCGACACCTGTCAGCACCGTCGCGGGCGTGATCAGGAAGTAGATCGAGGCGAACTTGATCTCACGCGCGCCGATCTTCTTGCCGAGGTACTCCGGCGTGCGACCGACCATCAGACCCGCGACGAACACGGTGATCACGGCGAGCACGAGCATGCCGTAGAGACCCGCGCCGACACCGCCGGGCGCGACCTCACCGAGCATCATGTTGATCATCGGCATCATGCCGCCGAGCGAGGTGTACGAGTCGTGGAACGAGTTGACCGCACCTGTCGAGGTGAGCGTCGTGATCGCGCCGAAGCTGGCCGAGTCGGAGACGCCGAACCGGATCTCCTTGCCCTCCATGGCCGCACCGATCGCGTGCGGGACCGTGCCGTTGCCGGCGATCTCGAACACGTTGGTCAGGCCGATGCTGGCGATGGCCAGGATGCCCATCACCGCGAGGATCGCGTACCCCTGGCGGTTCTGGCCGACCATCCGCCCGAACACCCGGGGCATGCTGACCGGGATCAGCAGGATCAGGAACAGCTGGATCCAGTTGGTCCACGGCGTCGGGTTCTCGAAGGGGTGGGCGCTGTTGGCGTTCATGAAGCCGCCGCCGTTGGTGCCCAGCTCCTTGATGACCTCCTGGCTGGCCACCGGGCCGCCGGTGATGGTCTGCGTCCCCCCGGTCAGCGTGGTCACGTCGTGCCCGCCGGAGAAGTTCTGCACCACACCGCCGATGACCAGCGCGACGGTCGCGACGACCGCGACCGGCAGCATGATCCGCAGCGTGATCCGGGTCAGGTCGACCCAGAAGTTGCCGAGCGTGCCGCTCTTGCGGCGGGCGAACCCGCGCACCAGGGCCACCGCGACGGCCACGCCGACGCTGGCGGACACGAAGTTCTGCACCGCGAGGCCGGCCATCTGCGACAGGTGGGTCATGGTCGACTCACCCGAGTACGCCTGCCAGTTGGTGTTGGCGACGAACGACACCGCCGTGTTCCAGGCGACGTGGTCGGTCACACCCGGGAAGTTCGGGTTGGGCCAGAGCACGTGCTGGAGGCGCAGCAGGGCGTACAGGAAGAGCAGCGAGATGGCGGAGAAGGCGAGCAGACTGCCCGCGTACGCCTTCCAGCTCTGCTCGCCCTCGGGGTTGACCCGCAGGATCTTGTAGATGCCGCGCTCGGCGAGCGAATGCCGGGCACCGACGACGACCCGGTACATGTAGTCGCCGAAGTAGCGGTACGCGACCGCCAGAGCGGCGAGGAGCGAGACGATGAACAACACGCCCGCGACAGTCATGCTCATCAGAAACGCTCCGGGAACAGCAGTGCGGCGAGCAGGAAGACCGCCAGCGCGGCCGAGATGATCAGGCCGATGAGGTTGACGGCGCTCACAGCTTGGACACCCCCCGCACCACCAGGGCGAGGATGGCGAAGAACGCCACCGTCACGAGTACGAACAGCACGTCAGGCACGTGCACTACTCCTCTTCATCGAGTCCGGGGCAGCCTGGAGGTCGGACAGGTGCCGGAAGGATGAAATCGCCTCCGATTCCCCACGGGAACGGGTCCAGACGCGCTCCATACGCGGCCTGACGGTTTCTTGACGCCGTCGCTACGCGCGGGTGACCGGGACCACGGCGGTGGCGTGCCGCGGCTACCGTGACGACGTGATCGTGCGTACGCGATGGGTCGTCCCGCACCCGCCGGAGGCGTTGTGGCCGGCGCTGTGCGACTCACGCCTCGAGCTGCGGCCCGCGTGCCCCGTGTTCTACGTCGGCACGCCCCGGCCGACGCAGTGCCGGCTGCCCGACGGGCCGGGCGAGGTGGGCGCCGCCCGGCAGTGTGTCTCGGAGCAGGGCGAGGTGCGGCAGCGGATCACCGCGTGGGAGCCGCCGGCCCGGCTGGCGTTCCGGATGGAGTCGACGAACCTCGGGTTCCATCGGTTCGTCGACGAGCTAGGGGACGTGTTCGAGCTCGCACCGTCCGGCCAGGGCACCTCGGTCACCCGGACGACGACGGTGACCGTCCGCGGATTCGGCCGGCCCGCGCTGTATCCGGCCCTCTGGGTCGGGCTGAAGTCGGTGCACCGCTTCGTCTTCCGCAACTGGCAGAAGATGTCCCTGCCGTCAGGCCAGCGCGACGACGACCGCGGACTCGGCGGGTAGCTGGACTCCGTCGCGCATGACCGTGGCGCCTGACTCCGTGGCCAGTAGGACCGAGCGGATGAAGCCCGGCAGCGTGATGCGTTGCGGTTTGCCCGCCAGGTTCGCGGCAACCGCGACCCCGCCCCGGTGCATCACCAGCCACTGGTCTCCGTGGGTCACCTCGATCTTGTCCAGGCGGGGGTCGGAGAGGTCCGGTTGGGCTTTGCGCAGCGCGATCAGGCGCGTGTAGAAGGCCAGGATCTCCGCGTGCTCAGGCTTGTCGAGCTCCGCCCAGTCGAGCCGCGACCGCAGATAGGTGGCCGGGTCCTGGGGGTCCGGCACGTCGCCCTCGGGCCAGCCGTGTGCGCCGAACTCGCGGCGGCGGCCCGTCGCGACCGCGGCGGCCAGCTCTGGCTCCGGGTGGCTCGTGAAGAACTGCCACGGCGTGCTGGCGCCCCACTCCTCGCCCATGAAGAGCATGGGGGTGAAGGGCGCCGTGAAGAGCAGGACCGCTCCCACGCGGAGCAGGCCAGGCGACAACGACGCGGTCAGGCGGTCGCCCAGGGCACGGTTGCCGATCTGGTCGTGGTTCTGGAGGTACGCCACGAAGCGGTAACCGGGGACTCGAGTCCGGTCGACTGGGCGGCCGTGGACCCGCTGGCGGAACGACGACCAGGTGCCGGCGTGGAAGAAAGCACCGGTCAGGACATCAGCCAGGGTCTGCGGCGAGCCGAAGTCGGCGTAGTAGCCCTGCCGCTCCCCCGTCAGCAGGGTGTGCAGGGCGTGGTGCGCGTCGTCGTTCCACTGCCCGGTCAGGCCGTAGCCGCCACCCTCGCGCGGGGTGATCAGGCGCGGATCGTTGAGGTCCGACTCGGCGATCAGTGACAGCGGCCGGCCGACGTGGGCCGACAGCGCGTCGACCGCGACCGCGAGCTCTTCGAGGAGGTGCACGGCGCCGCGGTCGACCAGGGCGTGCACGGCGTCCAGGCGCAGCCCGTCGACGTGGTAGTCGCGGAGCCAGCCGACCACGCTGTCGACGATGTAGGACCTGACCTCGCCGGACAGCGGGCCGTCGAGGTTGACGGAAGAGCCCCAACTGGTGCCGGGGCCCTCGGACAGGTAGGGGCCGAACATCGGCGCGTAAGCCCCCGAAGGGCCGAAATGGTTGTAGACGACGTCGAGGACCACCCCCAGGCCGCGCTGGTGGCAGGCGTCGACGAAGCGCTTGAGACCGTCGGGGCCGCCGTAGGACTCGTGCGGCGCGAACCAGCAGACCCCGTCGTACCCCCAGTTGTGCTCGCCGTTGAACGCGTTGACCGGCAGCAGCTCGACCAGGTCGACGCCGAGGTCAACCAGGTGATCGAGCCGCGAGATGGCCGAGTCGAAGGTGCCCTCGGGCGTGAACGTGCCGATGTGCAGCTCGTAGAGCACGCTGCCGGGTAGCTGGCGACCCGTCCACCCGCCGTCAGACCACGAGAAGAGAGACTGGTCGTAGACCCGGCTCGGACCGTGCACCCCGGACGGCTGCCAGGACGACCGCGGGTCCGGCAGCGGCAGGTCCTCGTCGCCGAGCAGGAACGCGTAGTCGGTGCCGGGCGCGGCCGACGGCACGTCGAGCGTCCACCAGCCCGCCCGGGCGGAGTCATGGTCCATCGAGAGGTCCGAGCCCGACACGCGCAGGCGAACCCGCGACACGTCCGGAGCCCACACGGAGAACACAGTCACGGCGCCACCACGGGTTCGGCGGAGGTCAACAAGGCCACCGGATAGCGGTCGAGCAGGCTCGACACCGGGACCCGTCGCCCACTGTAGACCCGGCCGGTGAACGAATCCGTAAAACGCCGCGAAGACGCAGAGTCATCAGGAACGGAAGAATTGCCCGGAAGGGTCAGATACGTCTCTCCCCAGCCGCCCCGCAGCGACAGCCCGACCGGCAGTCGGGTGGCCACCGCCAGCGCGCCACCGCGGTCGAAGGCGACCACGTGGTCGGCCGCCGGGCCGAACGCCGGCACCTGCCGGTAGCCGGCGAACAGGTCCGGCCGGTCCCGGCGCAGCCGCAGCGTCCGGGACACCACGAGCAGCTTGGCGGCACCGGTCTCGTCGACCGGCGGCTCCCACCCGCCGTCGAGCCGGGCGAGCAGCGCGGCCCGGGCGGCGAAGTCCACCGGGCGCCGGTTGTCCGGGTCCACCAGCGAGTAGTCCCACAGCTCGGTGCCCTGGTAGACGTCCGGCAGCCCGGGCATGGCGAGCTGCACCAGCTTCTGGCCGAGCGAGTTGGACCATCCGGCCGGCGTGATCTCGGCCGCGAAGGTCGACACCGATGCGGTCAGCGCCGGGTCGTCGAAGATCTGGTCGACCACCGTGTGCAGGGCTTCCTCGAACGCCGACGACGGGGAGACCCAGGACGTGGACACCGACGCCTCCCGGGCGGCCTTCTCCACGTACGCGTGCAGCCGCTCCCTGGTCAACGGCCAGGCACCCACCACCGTCTGCCAGAGCAGGTGGGCGAAGGACGGGTCGGGCAGTGGGGCTGCCGCCGTCCAGGAGGCGAGCACCCGCGCCCACCGGTCCGGCACCTCGGCGAGCACGGCCAGCCGGGCGCGTACGTCCTCGGAGCGCTTGGTGTCGTGGGTCGACAGCGCGGTCATCCCCCGCGGCCAGTTGCGCTGGCGGCGCGCGGCGGCCGCGTGGAACTCGCCCACGCCGACCCCGAACCGCTCCGGCGCGCCACCGACCTCGTTGAGGGCGACGAACCGGGTCCACCGGTAGTACGCGGTGTCCTCGACCCCCTTGGCCATCACGGCGCCGGTGAGCTGGGAGAACCGCTGCCCCAGCTCGTCCGAGGGCTCCCGCAGCCGGGCGGTCAGCGCGTCCAGCGTCGGGATCAGGTCGGGGCGCCGCCGGCCGGCCTCCGAGCGGGCACGGGCGAGATGACGCAGACCATCCGCACCGTACGACCGGTAGACCGGGAAGTTGGCCGCCAGCTCCGCGAGCCCGGCCGCGGCGTCCGGCAGCCCCGGCGCGAGCGCGGCCAGCCGGTGCAGCTCAGTCGGGAACATCCGCTGGGCGGCCTCGAGCTTGCAGGCGTGGGTCAGCTCCGGCCAGGACACGGCCACCCCGGTCAGCGCGGCGTCGAGGGCGCTGAACGCCCGCTCCCCCGCCGGGTCGACGAAGACGCCGCCGGCCTCACGCAGCGCGTCGTACCCCGTGGTGCCGTCGACCGGCCAGGCGGGCAGGTCCTCGCCGTACTCCAGGATCTTCTCGATCACCAGCCACACGCCCGGGGCCGCGTCGCGCAGCCGCGCCAGGTAGCCGACCGGGTCGCGCAGCCCGTCGGGGTGGTCGACGCGGATCCCGTCGACGTCGCCGGCCGCGACCCAGCGCAGCACCTCGGCGTGCGTCGCGTCGAACACCGCCGGGTCCTCGACCCGCAGCCCGGCCAGGTCGCTGACCGCGAAGAACCGCCGGTAGTTGAGCTCGCCGTCGCCGCGCTTCCAACCGACCAGCTCGTAGTGCTGCCGGGCGTGCACCTCCCGCGGCGTGCCGGCGCCCGTGCCCGGCGCGATCGGATAGCGGTGCTCGTAGTAGCGCAGCTCTCCGTCCTCGACCCGCAGGACGTCGAGGTCGCCGTCGTGCCCCAGGACCGGCACCAGGATCCGGTCCCGGGACCAGTCGATGTCGAACCAGCCGGCGTACGCGGATGAACGCCCGTTGCGCAGCACGTCCCACCAGGCCGGGTTGGCCGAGGGGACGGCGATGCCGGCGTGGTTGGGCACGATGTCGACGACGAAGCCGAGCTTGGCGGCGCGCAGGGCGGTCACCAGTCGCTGGCGCCCGGCCTCGCCGCCGAGCTGCGGATTGGCCTCCCGGTGGTCGACCACGTCGTAGTTGTGCGCCGAGCCGGGTGCGGCGGTCAGCAGCGGGGCGCTGTAGAGATGGCTGGCGCCGACGTCGGACAGGTAGCCGGCGAGGGCGGCCGTGTCGTCGAAGGTGAAGTCGGGGCGGATCTGCACGCGGTAGGTACCGGTCGGCGTCGCCATCCCCGGGCCTCAGACCGCGCGGTCGAGCACGACTAGGGATCGGTCGGGTACCACGATCGACGCACCTGCCTCCACCACTTGCTGCCCCTCTCCGGGGTACTCGGCCGTGCTGATCACGGCCTCCCATTTCTGTCCGTACTCGTTGCCGGGCGCGGTGAACCGCAGGCCCGCGTCGTGCGCGTTGAAGCAGAGCAGGAACGAGTCGTCGAGGTGCCGCTGGCCGTACTGGCCGCGCTCGCGGATGCCCTCGCCGTTGACGAAGAGCATCACCGCCCGGCCGAAGTGGTTGTCCCAGTCCTCGCGGGTCATCTCCCGGCCCTCCGGGGTGAACCAGGCGAGGTCCGGCAGTGGCGCGCCGGCGCTGCGGGTCTGCACCGGCAGGCCGCTGAAGAACCGGCGCCGGCGGAACACCCGGTGCCGGGCCCGGAACGCGGTCAGCTTCTGGACGAACTCCAGCAGGTGCTCGTCGACGTGCTCCCAGTCGACCCAGCTCAGGTCGTTGTCCTGGCAGTACGCGTTGTTGTTGCCGCGCTGGGTGCGGCCGAGCTCGTCACCGTGGCCGATCATCGGCACGCCCTGCGAGAGCAGCAGCGTGGCGAGGAAGTTGCGGCGTTGCCGGGCGCGCAGGGCGAGCACGCCGGGGTCCTCGGTCGGGCCCTCCACACCACAGTTCCAGGACCGGTTGTGGCCCTCGCCGTCGCGGTTGTCCTCGCCGTTGGCCGCGTTGTGTTTGTCGTTGTAGGACACCAGGTCGTTGAGGGTGAACCCGTCGTGGCACGTGACGAAGTTGATGCTGTGGAACGGTCGACGGCCGTCGTCCTGGTAGAGGTCGGCCGAGCCGGAGATGCGGGACGCGAACTCGGCCAGCGTCGCCGGCTCGCCGCGCCAGAAGTCGCGTACCGTGTCGCGGTATTTGCCGTTCCACTCCGTCCACACCGGAGGGAAGTTGCCGACCTGGTAGCCGCCGGGCCCGATGTCCCACGGCTCGGCGATCAGCTTGACCTGGCTGACCACCGGGTCCTGCTGCACGACCTCGAAGAACGTGGAGAGCCGGTCGACCTCGTAGAACTCGCGGGCCAGGGTCGCGGCCAGGTCGAAGCGGAAGCCGTCGACGTGCATCTCCTCGACCCAGTAGCGGAGCGAGTCCATGATCAACTGAAGCGAGTGCGGGCTGCGCATGTTGAGGCTGTTGCCGGTGCCCGTGTAGTCGACGTAGTAGCGCCGGTCCTGTTCGGACAGCCGGTAGTAGCTGGGGTTGTCGATGCCCTTGAAACCCAGCGTCGGACCCAGGTGGTTGCCCTCGGCGGTGTGGTTGTAGACCACGTCGAGGATCACCTCGATGCCGGCCGCGTGCAGGGTCTTCACCATGCCGCGGAACTCCTGCACCTGCTGGCCGAGGCGGCCCATCGCCGAGTAGCCGTGATAGGGCGCGAAGAAGCCGATGGTGTTGTAGCCCCAGTAGTTGCGCATGCCCAGGTCGGCCAGCCGGTTGTCGTGCAGGAACTGGTGCACCGGCATGAGCTCGATCGCGGTCACGCCCATCTTCTTGAGATGGTCGACGATCGCCGGGTGGCCGATGCCGGCGTACGTGCCGCGCAGTTCCTCCGGGACGCCTGGATG
Source organism: Asanoa ishikariensis (assembly GCF_900107455.1). GTDB lineage: Bacteria > Actinomycetota > Actinomycetes > Mycobacteriales > Micromonosporaceae > Asanoa > Asanoa ishikariensis. The sequence goes on from NZ_FNQB01000003.1 coordinate 1,689,947, forward strand.
CCGACGGGTCAGCCCCTTCACGTGCGCCTCGTAGATCACCGACTCGTGGTACGGAATCCGTGGCGACCGGTCGTTGCCCCAGTCGAAGTAGGGGTTGACCACGACGCCCTTCGGCACGAACGGCGCGGAGTCGGTGGTCGACATCCGGTTGGGGTCGTCGAAGTCGTAGTCGTAGACCGCCGGGTCCCAGCGGACGTCGTCGTCGATCGCCTTCGCGTACGGGTCGAGCAGCAGCTTGTTGGGGTTGCAGCGCAGGCCGGCGCCGGGATCGAAGCGACCGTGCACCCGGTAGCCGTAGCGCTGGCCGGGCTCCACACCGGGCAGGTAGGCGTGCCAGACGTAGGCGTCGACCTCCTGCATGGTGACCCGGCGCTCGTTGCCGAGCCCCCACTCGTCGAACAGGCACAGCTCGACACCTTCGGCGACCTCGGAGAAGATCGCGAAGTTCGTGCCGGTGCCGTCGTACGTGGCCCCGAGGGGATACCGCTGGCCAGGCCAGACCTGCATGTGACGCGTGCCTCCTGTGGTGTACGAGCGGCACCGGCCGGGTCACGGCCGGTGCCGCCTATTGCCCCACCGACGGTAGCGTCAATCCTGCGGCGCACCGTGACGACGTTCACGCGCTTTTTGCAGGATCTTGCCCGATTTTGCGGTTAGCGCTGCTCGATCCCCACGTACTCACGCTGCGCGGCACCGGTGTAGAGCTGGCGCGGGCGGCCGATCTTGGTGGCCGGGTCGGCGATCATCTCGCGCCACTGCGCGATCCACCCGGGCAGCCGGCCCAGGGCGAACAGCACGGTGAACATCTTCGTCGGGAAGCCCATCGCCTTGTAGATCAGGCCGGTGTAGAAGTCGACGTTCGGGTAGAGCTTGCGCGACACGAAGAAGTCGTCGGCGAGCGCGATCTCCTCGAGCTGCATGGCCAGGTCGAGCAGCGGGTCGGACTTGGACATGCGGGACAGCACGTCCTGGGCCGACTTCTTCACGATCGCCGCGCGCGGGTCGTAGTTCTTGTAGACCCGGTGACCGAAGCCCATCAGCTTCACGCCGGCCTCGCGGTTCTTGACCTTGTTGACGAACGACTTGACGTCGCCACCGTCGGCCTGGATCTGGTGGAGCATCTCCAGCACGGCCTGGTTGGCGCCACCGTGCAGCGGGCCCATCAGCGCGTTCACGCCGGCCGCGACCGAGACGAACATGTTGGCGTTGGCCGAGCCGACCAGCCGCACCGTCGAGGTCGAGCAGTTCTGCTCGTGGTCGGCGTGCAGGATGAACAGCATGTCGAGGGCCTTGGCCATCACCGGGTCGACCTCGTACTTGGTCGCCGGGACGCCGAAGGTCATCCGCAGGAAGTCCTCGACGTAGCCGAGGGAGTTGTCCGGGTAGAGCAGCGGCTGGCCGATCGACTTCTTGTACGCGTACGACGCGATGGTCGGCACCTTGGCCAGCATCCGGATGGTGCTGATCTCGACCTGGTCGCGGTCGAACGGGTCGAGGCTGTCCTGGTAGAAGGTCGACAGCGCGCTGACCGCGGACGACAGCACCGGCATCGGGTGCGCGTCACGCGGGAAGCCGTCGAAGAAGCCGCGGAAGTCCTCGTGCAGCAGGGTGTGCCGGCGGATCTTGTCGGTGAACTCGGCCAACTCGTCGGTGGTCGGCAGCTCGCCGTAGATCAGCAGGTAGGTGACCTCGAGGAAGGAGGAGTGCTCGGCAAGCTGCTCGATCGGGTATCCGCGGTAGCGGAGGATCCCCTCGTCGCCGTCGATGTACGTGATCTCAGACTGGGTCGCGGCGGTGTTGACGAAACCCGGGTCATAGGTGACGTATCCGGTCTCCTTCAGCAGCGCGCCGACGTCGAGGCCCGCGGGGCCCTCCACGGCCGGGCGTACCGCCATAGAAAGCTGTCCGGCCGGGTGGTCTAGCTTGACATCGGTCATCTGGTCCTCGCTTTTGACGGGTGGGGGGATGTCACGTCGTTGTTACGCCTCAGTACAACGGTAATCGTTCGACATGATCCGCCGGAATCGCGCCCTGGTCCCCAACGGCGAGGGATATGCCACACCCGAGGCCGTGGTCAGGCGATTGGCAGCCGGCGAAGCTCGTCGCCGGCGATCTCGTAGAGCTCCACCGTGTTGGCGCCGGGCCGGAAGAGCCCTTCGTCGGACACCAGCGCCGCGAACCGTCTGCCCTGCTTGTCGGCCCAGGTGGCCTTGGTGGTGACCCCGATCCGGCCGTTGACGGCGATCGCCAGCGGCGTGCCGTCACGGATCGTGGCCGGCAGGTGACCGTAGACGAGGGCGGGTAGCCGGCCGGTGTCGGGAGCGACGTCGGCGAACGCGGAGGCATTGTCGATTTTGACCCGCGGACCCGCTGTCCCGCTGACCCGGAGCGTGTCTATCTGCTTACCGATCAGGTCGGGGCGGATCGGCAGGGCCATGTGCGGGCCGGCCTGGCCGGTGATGATCCGCTGAAACGTCCCGGTATCGGGTATATTGACCGGTTTTCCGGGCAGGTCGCTGTAGACGTGGTCGTGCGACGTCCGCGGCGACGCCGAAGCCGGCCGGCCGTCGACCTCCCACGGCACCGCCACACCGGCGAGATCCGCGACCGTCGGCAGCAGGTCGACGTGCTGCCAGTTGCGGTCGTCGACGGCGCCGGCCTGCTGAGCCGGTGTCTTGACGAACAGGGGCACCCAGAGCACCTCCTCGGGCGAGGCCTTCACCGGGCCCATCCCCCGACCCTGGTGGTCCATGGTGAACGACACACCGTGGTCGGCGGTGACGACCAGCGCGGCCTTGTCCCACAGGCCGGTCTGCTTCATCCGGTCGATCATCTTGCCGACCAGCAGGTCGGTGTAGCCGACCTGGGCCAGGTGCCGGTCCCGGGCGGTCTCCACCCAGCCGGGCCCGTCCAGCGGGAAGTCCTCGGGCGCCTCGTAGCGGGTGCCGGACGGCAGGTAGTTCCACGGCGTGTGCGGCATGAGCAGGTGCAGGAAGTGCAGCTTGGGCCGCGGCGTGGGCACGAGCCCGTCGAGGAACGTGGTGAACCGGGACGGCTGGTTGTCGTCGAGGGTGTCCCAGCGGAACTTCGGGTCGTCGGGCGCCACACCGGAACGCGCCTCGGCCAGCGTGTTCTCCCGGTACGAGGCCTCGGGGTCGCGGGCCGGCTCGTCCCGGGGCGAGGCGATCTGCCGGAACAGGCCGACCACCTCGCGCAGCAGCGCCGGCAGGCCACCCTCCCGCTTGACCCCGTCGCCGCACTCGCTGGGTGGGCACAGCTCGGTGATGGTCTCCTGCACGTCGGTGTCGTACGTGCCGCCGAGCAGGGTGAACAGGTTGTCCGGGTAGGCCGCGTAGTGCGGCGCGACCGCCTTGGTCGGGTGGCGGCCGGTGAGCATCGCGGGCATCGCGTACGGGGTCCAGCCGCTGACGCCCGTCGCGTTGCGGTACCAGGTGCTCGCGTTGGCCAGCTCGGCGATGTGGGGGTACTTGTTCTGGTCGATTTTTCCGTTTTTGTCGAGCACCGAGACCAGCGGGAACTCGTCGAGCATCAGCATGACGACCGGAGGGTGGCTGGCCCTGGTCTGCGTGACGTCGGCGCGGGCCTTGAGCGCGGCCGAGGGCAGCACGACCGCCGAGGTCGGCGACGCGAACGCGAACAGGGCCACGAAGACCAGCGGGCCGAGCGCCGCGATCCGCATGAGCTGACCCGGGACCCGCCAGCGCCAATAGGCGTACGCGATGCCGGCGCCGACGGCGATCCCGATGACGGCCAACAGCCATCCCCGCATCGGGAGCAGTTGCTTGCCGAACTGGATCGCGATCGCGGAGACCAGCAGACCGACCGTCGTGGCGTGGGTGATCTTGCGGGTACGCGGGCCGACCAGTCTCGTGAGCGCGCCGACCAGCCAGAGCGCGAGGGGCGGCACCAGCGTGACGATGCCGACGAGCAGCAGGATCTTGCCCCGGCCGGCCCCGTAGAAGAGGAAGAAGTCGGGGCTCTGGCCGGTGACGTCGAGCAGCGGTTGGGTGATCGCCAGCCCGCACAGGGCCAGGATCTCCAGCAGCGGGGCTACTTCGCTCCTGGCCCAGTTCTTCGTGCGGGTGGCCCGGGTGGCCTGTTCAGTCACGACGGACGCCGGCGACGAGGGTGCGGGTGCCGCCGGGCAGGGTCTCCCGCTTCGCGATGTCGAAGCGCTCGCCGAGCAGTCGGACGAACGTCTCCACGTGGTAGTCGGGGAACAGGCCGTCCGGCTTGTTGGCCAGCAGCTTTCGCGCCATCGGGTCCTCGGCGTGCACGAACTCGACGACCACGGTGTGCCCCATGCCGGCCAACCAGTCGACGATCGCCGGCAGCGGCACGTTGCGGCCGATCGCCAGGTGGTGCACCAGTGCGAGGGCCAGCGTGACGTCGGCCTTGGCGGCCCGGTCGGCGAAACTCGCCCGCTCGTGGCTCGCCCAGCCGCCGCCGGGCGACGGGTCGGCGAGGTCCATCACGATCGGCAGGATCCGCTTCTCACCCTCGGCCCGGAGCTGCCGGTAAAGGGTGTCGACGACCGCGGGGTCGGCCTCGACGGCGACCACGTAGCCGGCCTTGGCGGCCGCCTGCCTCGAGAACACGCCGTCGTTGGCGCCGAGGTCGAGGACCAGGTCCGTCTTGTCGGCGGCTTCGAGGGCGCTGTCGACAAAGCGCTGCTTGGCTGCCCGGTCGTCCTCGGAGTAGCTGCAGGTCTCGCGGTAGTCGCCCCAGTGCGTCGCGGGCGGCGCCCAGTCGAGCTTGGCCACCAGCTTCGCCGTCGCCTTCGCTGCCGCGATGACGAGCTCGGTGTTGAAGCCGGCGTCGCGGAGCTGGTCGCGCACCGCGCCGGTGCTCCGGTCGGCGTTGCGGGACTGGATGCTGTCGTGCAGGTGGACGTGCTTGAGCACGCCGGCCGCGAGCCGCTTGGTGCCACCGAGCAACCGGCGCATCTGGGCGGGCTCGACGCCGTCGATCTGCGACCGGAGCAACGCCCGCGGGTCGAGGTCGAGGTGCGCCTGGAGCATCAGCGGGTAGAGCAGGGTCTGGCAGAACTGCCGGTAGCCGGCCCACGGCTCACCGGGCTTCGCGGGCTCGAAGGAGCCCACGTCGATGAACTCGGGCGCCGCACCCCGCCACTGCAGGTTGTACGCGGAGCCGTCCTTCATCGTGAAGCCGGCTGCGAGTGCTTGGCGCAGCAGGTCCAGGTGGAGCCGGGCGGCGTCCTGGCGCATCGTGTGCGACCACTCGTAGGGATAGGTCACGAACGGCAGCGGCTCGTGGCGCAGGGTGGTGCTCCACGTGCCGGGCTCGCCCGGAAGCTCCCGGTCGATCTCCTCGGTCGCGGTCACCGTGCGGTCAGCCTGGGTGCGGGCGAAGAACTCGCTGTCGCGCAGGGCCTTCCAGTCCTGGGCGGCCTGCGCCCCCAGCCCGCGCAGCACCTCGCCGTCGGCGTGGAAGACGCGGGTCTGAGGGTCGCGGAAAGAACCCGGCTCCGCCACGGGCCGGGTGTGTTCTGGTGTCACCGAGCGCTCAGTCCTTGTCGGCCGTCGCCGCCGCCGGGGTGGCTGTCTCCACCGGCGCAGCCGTTGTGCCGACCGTTGCCTCGGCCGGCGTCTTGCGGCGGAACATGCCGGTCACCCGCCGCCAGTACAGCTTCGCGGCCACCACCACACCGGCCGTGCCGGCAACCAGCGCCTGCACGATCAGGCTGCCGGATCCCGCGTCCAGATAGGCCAGATGCGACTCCATCCCGCCCTCTCCTCCCTCTTTCGCCACCCGCGCTCACGCGACCGCCCCCGCGGTCGGTGCAAGCAATCGGTGTTAACTGCCCCGTCCTCCCCGACACCGCGTCATCGCGCTGACACCACCCGTTTTCCACCCTGACGGTTGAATGTCATGTGCCGTGCCCCGACCCTACGCTTGAGATCCGATCCGCGCAGCGTCCGCAGCGTACCGTCTGACATGTTTTGTCCGACATGCACGGGTCCGATTCGTTCAAGACTTGAGCATCGCGGCCCGCCTACGGTGAGCCCATGACTGTTCGCATCGACCTGTTCGGGCTGGTCGTGGCCGATATGGCCCGATCGCTCGCGTTCTACCGCGCGCTGGGCCTGTCGATCCCGGCCGACGCCGACGACGCGCCGCACACCGAGGTCACCTTGCCCGGCGGGCTGCGGCTGGCCTTCGACACGGTGGAGACGATCCGCTCGTTCCATCCCGGGTGGGAAGCGCCCAGCGGCTCGGCCCGCATGGCGCTCGCCTTCGCGTGCGACACGCCGGCCGAGGTCGACGAGGTCTACGCACGGATGACCAAGGACGGGCACGCAGGCGAGCTCGAACCGTTCGACGCGTTCTGGGGCCAGCGGTACGCGACCCTGACCGACCCGGACGGCAACGCGGTCGACCTGTTCGCCGCCCTCAGCTGAGGAGCTCCTTGAGCGGGACGCCGGCCAGCGCGCGCACGTCGCGGGATAGGTGCGGCTGGTCGGCGTAGCCCGACTCGGCGGCCGCCCGCGCCGCCGGCACGCCTCTTCGCACGAGGACCAGCGCGCGGCGCATGCGCAGGATGCGGGCCAGCGTCTTCGGGCCGTAGCCGAACAGGTGGCGACTGGCGCGGTGCAGGTGGCGCTCGGTCAGCCCTAGGCTCGCCGCGGTGCGGGCCACCGACTGGCCCTCGCCCAGCGCGCGGGTGATCGCTTCCGCCCGCGGATCAGGGCCGCCGACCGTGGCCAGCCTGGCCTCGGCGACCCGGTCCAACAGGTCGCCGCCTCCGTGTTCGGCCATGTCTTCGGCCAGCCGCTGGACCGTCCCGGCCGGCCATAGGGCGTCGAGCGGGACGCGCTGGTCGGTCAGCTCCGCTGCCGGGACGCCGAACACCGCCGGGCCGGTGCCGGGCGGGAAGCGTAGGCCGACGACGCGGTCGCCGGCGGTCAGGTCGGCCAGGGCGGCGGTGGTGTCGGGGCCGGCGATCGTCAGGCCGGTGCGGCTGGACCAGATCAGGTCGGTGCAGCCGTCGGGCAGGATGCGGGCCTGCCTTGTCGTCGTGACCGCGCGCTGCCAGATGACCCCGCCGGTGCGGGGTGCGCGGGACTCGTGCGGGCTCATGGTCGAGAGCATGGCAGCGGGGTACGACAGTTAGTCGTCCCTCTCCCCGGCGCCATTGCCGGCTCCCAGCGCGATCCCGATCGCCAGCCCGACACCGACGCCAACGCCGATGCCGATCGCCATGTTGTCGAAGACGAACAGCCCGAACACGACCCCGATCGCCAGACCGAGCGCGATGCCCGATCCCATGGTTCGACTCCGGGTCATGACGGCTCCCTTCGATGCCTGTTTCCGCGCGTACCCGCTCGGTGTGTTCGGCAAACCGGACTTGTGGCGCTATCCGTCCGTTTTATCGGACTGGTCGAACAACGGCAGCCGTACGGTGAAGGCCGTGCGACCCGGCTCGCTCGCGACGGTGACCTCGCCGCGGTGCGCGCCGACGACGGCGGCCACGATCGCCAGGCCCAACCCGGTGCTGCCGGCGGCCCGCGAGCGCGACGAGTCACCGCGGGCGAACCGGTCGAAGATCTCGCCCTGGAGCTCGGCGGGAATGCCGGGGCCGTCGTCGGTGACGGTCAGCACCGCGGTGTCGTTCCTGGCTTCGAGCCCGGTGACCACCGTCGTGCCCGGCGGGGTGTGCGTCCGGGCGTTGGCGAGCAGGTTCGCCAGCACCTGGTGCAGCCGCGGGCCGTCGCCGGCCACCACGATCGCCTCGGTCGGCAGGTCGAGCCGCCAGTGGTGGCCGGGGCCGGCGACGTGCGCGTCACCGACGGCGTCGACCACCATCGCGGTCAGGTCGACGGCACCGTCGGCGAGCGGGCGGCCGGCGTCGAGCCGGGCCAGCAGGAGCAGGTCCTCGACCAGGGACGTCATCCGGGCGCTCTCCGACTCGACCCGGCGGATCGCGTGCGCCACGTCGGCCGGGACGGGACCCGGGTTGCGGCGGGTCAGCTCGGCGTAGCCGCGGATGGCGGCCAGCGGGGTACGCAGCTCGTGGCTGGCGTCGGCGACGAACTGGCGTACCCGCGTCTCGCTGGCCTGTCGCGCGGCGAGCGCGTCGCTGACGTGGGTGAGCAGCCTGTTGAGCGCGGCACCGACCCGGCCGACCTCGGTGGTCGGGTCGGTGTCCTCGGCGGGGACGCGCATCGGGAGGGCGACCTCGCCCTGGTGCAGGGGCAGGGCGGTGACCTCGGCGGCGGTGGCGGCGACCCGCTCCAGCGGGCGTAGCTCGCGGCGGACGATCAGGGCTCCGGCACCGCCGGCCAGCAGCAACGCGGCGAGTGCCAGCGCCGACTCGACGATCAGCAGGTCGCGGATCGTGTCGTTGGTCGGGTCCAGCGGAAGTCCGATCACGACGGTGTAGCCGTCGTCTATGCGGGCGGCCAGCCGGTACGAGCCGAGGGTGGCCAGGTCGCGCGTGTGTGCGGCGCCGTCGGCGGGGACGCTGGCCAGGGCGGCGTGGGCCGACGCGGCCACCTCGAGGATCTCGGTGCGGGAGTCCGGGTCGCGGTGGCCGGAGAGGGTCACGACTCCGTTGTGGACGAGGGCGGCGACGATGTCCGGGGGTTGGCCGTTGATGGCCGGGCCAACGTCTGTCCAGGCGTACGGGGGTGGCGGCGGAGGTGGGCCACCGCGCGGCGGCCGTGGTGGGCGGGGCCGCGGGGTTCCGCCGTTCTGGGCGCCGTTGTCGGGCTGGGTGCCGGTGCTGGGCTGGATGCCACTGCTGGGCTGGGTGCCGCTGCTGGGCTGGTCATCGCCTGGCTGGTCGTCGCCTGGCTGGTCGTCGTCGGGCGGCTCGAAGGGGCGTTCGCCGGCCGGTGGGAGGCCCGCACGCGCCTGGCTGGCGGTGAGCTGGCGGTCGACCTGGCCGACCAGCGACCGGTGCAGCGCGACCGTGGTGATCGCGCCGGTGGCGACGAGGACGATCGCGAGCAGCGCGACCACCGTCAGCAGCAGCCGCGCGCGCATGGTCCGCCGTCGCCTACGAGGCGCCGGAGGCGCTGGGGAGAGCGCCTCCGGCGGCTCAGTCGGCGGGCTTGAGGACATACCCCGCGCCGCGCAGCGTATGGATCATCGGTGCGTTCCCGGCGTCGATCTTCTTCCGGAGATAGGAGATGTAGAGCTCCACGACATTTGCCTGCCCGCCGAAGTCGTAGTTCCACACCCGGTCGAGGATCTGCGCCTTGCTGAGCACCCGCCGCGGGTTGCGCATCAGAAACCTGAGCAGCTCGAACTCCGTCGCGGTAAGTGCGATCAGGGTACCGGCTCGGCGTACCTCGTGCGAGTCCTCGTCAAGGGTGAGGTCACCGACCGTGAGCACGGCCTCCTCGCGGGCACTGACCCCGACGCCCGCGCGGCGCATCAATGCCCGCAGCCGCGCCACCACCTCTTCGAGGCTGAACGGCTTGGTCACGTAGTCGTCGCCACCGGCGGTCAGCCCCGCGACCCGGTCCTCGACGGCGTCGCGCGCGGTGAGGAACAGGACGGGCACGTTGGGCGCGCTCACCCGCAGCCGCCGCATGACCTCTAGCCCGTCGAAGTCCGGCAGCATCACGTCGAGCACGACCACGTCGGGTTCGAAGTGCCGGGCCTCCTGCACGGCGTCCGCACCGCTGCCGGCGGCACGCACCTCCCAGCCCTCGTACCGCAGGGCCAACTGGAGCAGGTCGGTCAGCGTCGGCTCGTCGTCGACGACCAGCACTCTGATCGGCGCGCCGTCCAGTCGCCGAAAATCCGCCAGTCGCCCATCGCCGATCGTGACCATGCCTCTCATCGTGGCGGCGCTCCCTGTGCGCCGTTTAGCCGTTTCCTGTGGGCCACCTGTGAGCCTGCTGTCCCGCTGCTGTCTCATGGCTGTCCTATGCGGACTGTTGCTCGGGCACGACCGCGGCGAACAGCGCGACGACCGGCTCCCGCAGGCCCGCGAAGTCTCCGCCGGGTTCGCCCGACGGGCCGACGACATCGAGCATGAGCTCGTTGATGCCGCCACACAGCGCGAGCGCCATCGGCGGACTGAGCGGGTTGATCCGCGGGTTGGTGACGCGGGCCCGCTCGACGACATCGACCAGGGTCTGCGCGAACTCACGCTGGATGCGCTGCCGCATCCGGTACGCACGGACGCCGGCGGCCTGCATCTCGACCACGACCGCCCGGTTGACCATCGCGTCGAGCGTGGCGAGGTAGGCGTCGGTCAGTGCGCGGATCTGGTCGGGCCAGGGCTGGTCCGGGTCGCCCGTCGCCCGGAGCACCGCCATGATCCGGGCGCAGGCGGCGCCGTACAGCGCCATCAGGCACTCTTCCTTGTCGGTGAAATGCTCGTAGAAGGTCCGTTTCGAGACGCGCGCGTTCGCCACGATGTCCGCGATCGTGGTGGCGGCGTAGCCTTTCTCGGCAACGGCGTTGGCGAGGGCGAGCTCCAGGCTCGCGCGGACGGCGGCCGCGGTACGCGGGGCGGTCATGGGTGTCGCCTCCGGATGGCTGCTTGTGGAGGTGAGCCGATCATGGCCAGCGACGCCACGCCGGCAGAACCCCGACACAGTCGGATCGCCGTCATCGGCGCGGGCTTCGGCGGCATCGCGGCGGGCCTGCGGCTGCGCCGGGCCGGGCACGAAGACTTCGTGATCTTCGACCGGGGTACGGACGTCGGCGGCACCTGGCGCGACAACACGTACCCCGGCTGCGCCTGCGACGTTCCGTCCCACATGTATTCATTGTCGTTCATGCCGAACCCGGGGTGGACCCGGAGCTTCTCGGGCCAGGCGGAGATCTGGGAGTACCTGCGGCGGTGTGCGCGGGACCTCCGCCCGCGGCTACGTCTGGGCCACGAGGTGCGCGGCGCCGTCTGGCAGGCGGGGCGGTGGCTGATCGAGACGTCCCGTGGCGCGTACACCGCCGATTTCCTGGTCGCCGCCAGTGGGCCGCTGTCCGCTCCGGTGGTTCCCGACCTGCCCGGCTTGAGCTCGTTCGCCGGCCCTGCTTTCCACTCCGCCCAGTGGGACCACGATCTCGACCTTCGCGGCCGGTCGGTGGCGGTGATCGGCACCGGGGCGTCGGCGGTGCAATTCGTACCCCGGATCGCGCCGACGGTCTCGAGCCTGAGCCTGTTCCAGCGCACGGCACCGTGGGTCGTGCCGCGCCGCGACCGTTCCTTCTCCGCGCGGGAGCTGCGCGCCTTCACCCAGGTCCCGGTGCTGCGACGGCTGGCCCGGGCCGGCGTCTACTGGGGGCGCGAGCTGGCCGCGCTGGGCTTCCTGCACCCGCCGATGATGCGCCTGGCCGAGCGGACGGCCCGCCGGCACCTGACGACGTCGATCGCGGACCCTGACCTGCGGCGGGCGCTGACCCCGGCGTACCGGATGGGCTGCAAACGCGTCCTGCTCTCAGACGACTTCTATCCGGCGCTGACCCGGCCGAACGTCGCGTTGGTGACGTCACCGATCGCCTCGGTCACGCCGACGGGCCTGGTCACCTCCGACGGTCGCGAGCACCGCGCCGACACGATCATCTTCGGCACCGGTTTCCAGGTGACCGATCCGCCGTTGGCGGCGGTCATCCGCGGCGCCGACGGGCGCACGCTGGCGGAGACCTGGGACGGCAGCATGCGGGCGTACCTGGGCTCGGGCGTCAGCGGCTTCCCGAATCTGTTCCTGTTGCTCGGCCCGAACACCGGGCTGGGGCACACCTCGGTGGTATTCATGATCGAATGCCAACTGGACCATCTGCTGCGCCTGCTGAGCCACATCGACGCGGCGGGCGGCGGCGCGTGGGAGCCGACACCGACGGCGCAGGCCGGCTATGTCGACTCGGTCGACCGCCGAATGGCCGGCACGGTGTGGCAATCGGGCGGCTGCCACAGCTGGTACCAGGACCGCAACGGCCGCGTCTCCGCCCTCTGGCCGGGGCACACCTGGTCGTACTGGCTGCGTACCCGCCGCTTCACCCCGGCCGCCTACCGCCGGTCGCCATCCCATGACCGCCCCACCCCAACGGAGGTGATCGCATGAAAGACACCGTCGTGTTCATCACGGGTGCCGCACGTGGGATCGGAGCGCACACCGCCCGGCTGGCTGTCGCCCGCGGTGCCCGCGTCGCCCTGGTCGGCCTGGAGCCCGACCGCCTGGCCGACCTGGCGACCTCGCTGGGCGACGCCGCCCGCTGGTTCGAGGCCGACGTGACCGACCAGGCCGCACTCGATGCCGCGGTGCGGGGCACCGTCGACGCGTTCGGCGGCATCGACACCGTCGTGGCGAACGCCGGCATCGCCAACCGCGGCACGATCGCGGTCGGCGACCTGGAGGCGTTGGTCCGCACCATCGAGGTGAACCTCGTCGGCACCGTCCGCACGGTCGGCGCCACGGTGGCGGCGGTGTCCGCCCGCCGCGGGTACTACCTCCTCGTCTCGTCAGCCGCTGCCTTCGCGGCACTGCCCGGCATGTCCGGCTACTGCGCGGCGAAGTCCGGCGTCGAACACTTCGGCAACGCCATCCGCCTGGAGCTCGCCCACCGCGGCGTGTCGGTGGGCACCGCGCACATGAGCTGGGTCGACACCGACATGGTCCGCGACGTCAAGGACGACCTGCCCACGTTCCGCGCCGCCCTGGAGCGCCTACCCGGCCCGTTCAGCCGCAGCGTGCCGGTGGAGCGTTGCGCCGCCGCGTTCGTGGACGCGGTGGCTCGCCGCCGGCGCCGCGTCTACGTTCCCCGTTCGGTCGCCCTGGCGTCGGCCTTCCGCTCGGTCGCCAACGGCGCCTTCGGGAGCTGGGTCAGCCGCCGCGCGGCGGCCACGTCCGTGCCCGAGCTCGAAGACCAACTGGCCGCCCTCGGCCGGGGCTACGGCCGCAATACCGCGCCCCAGTCCCGATGACCGGCCTGGTCCATGATCGACGCGGTGCGGGGCCGCCGCTGGTGCTCTTGCACGGCATCGGCCACCACTGGCGTGCCTGGGAGCCGGTGCTCGACCGGCTCGCCGAACACCACGACGTGATCGCGGTCGACCTGCCCGGCTTCGGCCACTCGCCGGCGCCCACGTCCGGGCCTGCCGGAATGCCCGCCCTCGTAGCCGCCCTGACCTCGTTCTTCACCTCCCTCGGTCTCGGCCCCTCCGCCTCTGGGTCCCTCGACGACCCGCGCCCGCACGTGGCCGGCAACAGCCTCGGCGGCGCGATCGCGTTGGAACTCGCCGCCGCCGGTCACGTCGCGTCGGCCACGGCCCTGTCACCCGCCGGCTTCGCCAGCACGGGCCAGCTCCGTTACGCGGTAGCGGTGCTCACCTCCCTCCGCCTGGTCTCCCGCCTCCCCACTCCACTCGTACGCACCGTGCTCCGCTCCCCCCGCCTACGCGCTGCCGCGTTCGGCATGTTGCTGTCCCGGCCTGGCCGGATCACCCTCGAACGCGCCATGGCCGACACCGCGGCACTGCGGGACGGCCCGGCCTTCCGGGCGGTAGCCCGTGCCAGCCGCGGCTACGCCTTCACCGGCCAACCGACCGTGCCCGTCACCGTCGCCTGGGGCACCCGGGACCTGATCCTGCGGCCCCGCCAGTCCGCCGTCGCCCGCCGCGGCCTGCCGCACGCCCGGCACGTCGACCTCGCGGGCTGCGGACACGTCCCGATGAGCGACGACCCGGACCTGGTGGCCGACCTGATCCTCACGACCACCGGCGCGAAGCCCTAAACGACGCCGCGTCACCCCGACTCGCCCGCGTCCCGCACACCACCCTCTTCCCCGTGCGCTGTGAAAAGGTGCCAGCGTGACAACTGCCCCACGCCGCACCTGGTACAGGCCCATGCGGTCCCGGTCCACGACCGAGGCCCACCGTGCGTCGACGCCGTTGGAGCTGTTCTTCGACCTGTGTTTCGTGGTGGCGGTAGCCCAGGCGGCCACGCTGCTCGAACACGACGTCGCCGAGCACCACTTCGGTCATGGCCTCCGCTCGTACGCCATGGTGTTCTTCGCCATCTGGTGGGCCTGGATGAACTTCACCTGGTTCTCGTCGGCCTACGACACCGACGACGACATCTACCGCCTCACCGTGCTGGTGGCGATCGTGGGTGCGCTGATCATCGCGGCCGGTGTGCCGCGCGCCTTCGAGAGCCAGGACTTCCTGGTCGTCACCGTCGGCTACTCGGTGATGCGGTTCGCCAACGTCGGTCAGTGGATCCGCGCCGCCGTCTCGGACCCGGCGCATCGCAAGGCGGCCATCCGCTACGCGGTCGGCACGGTCGTCGTGCAGATCGGTTGGTGGCTGCTCCTGCTCGCGAGCGGGGACGCCGCCTACTGGACCTTCCTCGGCCTGGTCATCGCCGAGCTGCTGATCCCGATGTGGGCCGAGCGGACAGGCATGACCCCCTGGCATCCGGGCCACATCGCCGAACGCTACGGCCTGTTCACCCTGATCGTGCTGGGCGAGTCGGTGCTGGCCGCGTCACTGGCGTTCGAGAACGGGCTCGGCAGCGGCGCCAACGCGGACCTGATCTGGCTCGCGGCGGCGGGCATCATCATCGTCTTCGCGATGTGGTGGATCTATTTCGACCGCGAGACGCGACCACAGCCCAAGTGGGCCTTCGTCTGGAGCTACGGCCATTACCTGATCTTCTCGTCAGCCGCCGCGGTCGGCGCCGGCGTCGTGGTGAACGTCGTACACCACTCTGGTGAGGCTCATATCTCCGACACCGCCGCGGGCTATGCGGTCGCGATCCCGGTCGCGATCTACGCGCTGTCCGTATGGGTTCTCCACTATGTCCCGCATGAGCGTGGCCTCCTTCTCCTGACGCCGCCGATCGGCGTCGTGCTGATCTTGATCGCACCGTTCGTGCCAGCCTCGATCCAGGTGATCGCGGGGCTGTTCGCGCTTCAGGTGGCGATAACGGTAGTCCTCACCCGCCGCGCGTCGGCGTTATCCACAAGCGAGAGTTATCCACAGGCCGACCCGCCCGCTTGACCGATCGATGGCATGCTTTTCGCCGTGGCAGACCCCAAGCGCACCGACGACCTTCGTGTGATGCCGTGGTGGTACGTGCTCATCGGCGTGCTGCTGGCCATCGCCCTGGGCTGGTTGGTTCTCGACTGGCTGCTGGGCGAGGCCGACCGGGCCACCGGCGTCGACACCCGCGCCACGCTCCGCGTCGACGCGATCCGCACCGGCCTGACCGTGGTGGCAGGCACGGGCGGCGGGTTGGCCCTGCTGCTGGCCGCGCGCCGACAGTGGTTGAGCGAGCGCGCCCAGCGCCATCAGGAGTTCGTCACGACCCGCGACCATTCACACCGCGAACGCATCCAGGCGCACACCGAGCAGGTCGCCACCACCACCCAGCAGCATCAGGAGGAGCAGACCCGCATCGCGGACTACGACGCGACCCAGCGTCGCGTGACCGACCTGTTCACCAAGGCCGTCGACCTGCTGGGCAGCGACAAGGCGGCGGTGCGGCTCGGTGGCCTCTACGCGCTGGAGCGGCTCGCCCAGGACAACGCGGGCCAGCGCCAAACCGTGGTCGCCGTGGTCTGCGCCTACCTACGCATGAGCGATGAGAACGAGGGCGATCCCGACGACGACGGCGCCACCACCACCCATGAGGACGAGGTACGCCGCAGCGCCCAGCGGCTGCTGACCCGCCACCTGCACGCGGATCTACCCGACAGCTACTGGCCTGAAGTCCGCCTCGACCTAGCCGGCACCCGCCTGGTCGACTTCGACGCGAGCGGCTGCACTCTCATCGACGCGGACTTCACCGGCGCCCGGCTCATCGGCACCACTCGCCTGACCGGCGTGCACGCCGAGGGCCGATTGACCCTGACCCGCGCCACTTTCGGCGTTGCTGCCTTCGACGGCCTCACCACGTCGGGCGAGTTCGTCGTGGACGACGCGGTCTTCGGCGGGGAGGCGACCTTCGACCGCGCCCAGTTCGGCGGAGAGGTCTCCGCCAGGCGTGCCCGCTTCGCCTCGGCGTCGTTCAGTGAGACCGTGTTCGACAAGACGGTCACCTTCGACCGCGCCACGTTCACCGATACGGCCTCGTTCCGCAACGCCACGTTCCATAGTGGATTCTCGATTGAGCGCGGGACCTTCGCCGCCTATGCCGGCTTCCGCGCCGCGACGTTCGAAGACATGGCGTTCTTCCGGTGGACCGCCTTCGAGGGCGACGCCTACTTCGAGAACGCCGTGTTCCACGGCGCGGTGAACCTCGGCCGGGCCGAGTTCCACACCCGCGCGAGCTTCGCCGGCGCGACGATGCGCCGCCGCCCCAACATCGACCACGTCAGAGCCGCCGCCAACCAAACCCACGTCTGGCCAGCCGGCACCACCGCGGAAAAGGAGGACGACGACTGGATCGTCCTCGTCGACGACCGCCCATAACCACGCCGACCACCCAGATCACCGCTGCGAATCACACAGCGGCAATCACGGCTCCCCGACGTGAGCTCGCGACCAGCGCCCGGTTACCGCTGGACCGCACGGGGTCCGCTGCCGGTTCCTTGAGCCGGGCACCGAGGTCGCGGGCCGCGCCGCCGAGAGTGTCCGCGACCGCCGGGGACAGCCCACGGGCAGGTCGGTGGCGGCCGCGACCCGGGCCACCACCGGTAACCGCGAACCGGCGCGGTTACCAGGGACCGCGCGGTCATCGCGAACGGGCGGTCATCGCGAACAGCGCGGTCATCGCGAACCGGCGCGGTAACCGCGGACCAGCGCGGTCATCGCGAACAGCGCGGTCATCGCGAACAGCGCGGTCATCGCGAACAGCGCGGTCATCGCGAACCGGCGCGGTAACCGCGAACCAGCCGGTTACCGCGGACCGCACGGTCATCGCGAACCGGCGCACGGTTCGCGTCAGTTGCGCAGGCGCGAGCGGGGACCGAAGCGTCGCACCAAAGCGAGGCCGCCCCCCACGAGCGAGGCCACGATCGCGAACGAGGCCAGCAGAGCCAGCGTGGTGCGGCCGCCCTCGGGTTGGTTCTGGTCATCGGCGGCCGGGAGTCCGACCACCAGCGAGGCGTCGCCGGCCAACCCGTCGTTGCACTCGGCGACCAGGTCGTAACGGCCTGGGGTGGCATTGGCCGGGACTAGGTAGGAGACGCGGAAAGCGCCCGGTCCGCCGGCGGGGTACGGGGCCAGCGGCAGCTCCGGCGGCCCGCCGAAAGGCACCACGTTGACGCTGGCCGAGGTCGCGCGGGCGCCGCACCACACGTCGATTACGGTCGTACGACCGGGCACCGCGTTGGGCGCGAAGACGGTCGCGTCCGCGGCCGCCGGCGCGGCACCGGCCAGCACGAACAACAGCGCCAGCGGCGTGCCGAGCAGGGCGCGCCGGCGGGACAGCGGACGTGCGCCGGTCGGCGGCCGCCCGGCCCTTCGCCGCACACGCAAGAGCCCCACGCCGCGCCAACCGCGCATCATCGCCATCAACCCCCGCCGGTCACCGGTAGCCACAGAACACCAGAACTTCGCGGCAAACTGCTGGTTTCCGGCATTAAGCCCTTGCGGGGACAAGACTCCACTTAAGATTGCCCACCGATCGGGCCACGCCCGATGCCCAGCAGGCCCAGCTTTCGGCGGGCAAGACCGCAGCGCAGACCCGGGCAAGACACCGCCAAATCTGCTTAACGGTCTCATCGTTCATTACGGGCAAAGACGCTCAGTCCCCAATCCGGTCTGCGAGTGAACGGCGAGCGGCAAACAGGCGACGACCATACGGCGGGCCGACCCCAAGCTCGTACCGACGGCGTCCGCTACTCCCCCATTCGGCCGAGGCGGCGGCTTCGGCCCCGATTGCGGGTGAACGCTTCCGAACTGCCCGGCTTGTCCGCGTGTGTATGTACTAAACGGACAAGACGGTATGGCACCTTGCCGGCCCGAGCCCTCCCACGGTCGTCCCGCCTGACTAGGTGCCGACCGCCGAACTGTGGCGCAGGCCACAAAAGTGCCTGGTCAAACTGGTGCGAGCCCCGTCTAACCTCTCCGGGTGCCACGCAAGGAAATCGGAAAACATCGACATGACGGAATACACCCGACTAGCCGTTCGGTTGAGGTCGCCCCAGGCGAACAGTCAACCGGGCGCCACAGACGAGAGGTCGAGTCGAATGAGCTGACCAAGCTGCGTAACAGGCTTCAACCCATATTCAAGACCCCCGCCGCACGCATCGGCCTGGTAGCCGGCCTTGCCTGCTGCCTCGGCCTCGCAGCCGCGGTCGAGACCCGCGACGCCAACCAGCCGGCCCGTGCCATCACCTCGGTGGCCGCGGCGGAGCAGGCGGCGGCGCAGGCGGCGGCGGAGCGCGACGTCACCGAGGCGCAGCAACGCGCGTCCCGGTCCAGCGTCCGCGAAGCCCTCACCCCCACTCAGTCCCCCAGCCCAACCCCCACGTCGACGGCCACCACCCCCGCGCGACCGGCCCCGACGAAGACGAACACCCCCACCCGTAAGCCAACCCCCCGCACGACCACGAAGGCGACCGCGACGAGGGCCGCCACGCCCAAGCCGAAGCCGACCGTTGTCGCGCCGGTGGCCGGCCTGACGCAGGCGCAGATGAACAACGCTGCGACGATCGTCAAGACCGGCGTCAGCATGGGCATCCCGCAACGGGGTCTGATCGTCGCGATCGCGACCTCGATGCAGGAAAGCCGGCTCCTCAACCTGGCCAACACCGGGCTGCCGGAGTCGCTGAACTTCCCGAACGAAGGCACTGGTTACGACCATGACTCGGTCGGGCTGTTCCAGCAGCGGACCAGCACCGGCTGGGGCACGGTCCAGGAGCTCATGACGCCGTCGATCTCGGCGTCGAAGTTCTTCGCCGCGCTTGAGCAGGTGTACGGATGGCAGAACATGTCCATCGCCGGTGCCGCCCAGGCGGTGCAGGTGTCCGCGTTCCCCGACGCGTACGCCCAGCACGAGGCCAACGCCACCGCGGTGGTGCAGGCGCTCAGCTGATTCAGCTACGGGCAGACGACCCGGGCGGCCTCAGGGCCGCCCGGGTCGTTTCGTCTCAACGGATGACGGCCGTCCGCTCGCCACGGAGCCGGGGCCACTTGCGCTTGCCCTTGCCGTCCTTGCCGTCGCCGTCCTTGCCGTCGCCGTCCTTGCCGTCACCGTCCGCGGCATCGCCGTCCGCGCTGTCGGACTTGTCCGCGCCATCCGAAGGCGCGTCGTCGACGGCATCAGATCCGTTCCCGGGTACGGCCGACCGCGGCGCCTTGGGCTCCCCCGGCGCGCTCGACCGAAGGCCACTCCCCGCCGCCCCCGCTTCCGCATCCGGAGCGCCGGACCGCAGCTTGGGCAGCGAGCCGCCACCACCCAACTCGGGCGCCGCACGCCGCAGGCCGTTGTCGCCGACATCAGCCTGTGCGGAGAGCCCCGACGGCCCTGGAGGGTCATCGTTCCTACCAGCGGCGCCGCCGCTTGTTGCGCTTCCCTGTCGGTTGCCGTCTCTTACCGGTTGCTCCGAAGCTCGTGGTGCGCTCGTATGGCCAGAGGGGCTGTTATCAGCGTTCTCCGCCGACTTCCCGGTGTCGGACCCACCGCCGGCCGGCTTGCCACTGGCGCCGCCGTTACCCGCGGCGCCCTGACCGCCACCCGCCGAGCCGCTCTGCCGCCCGCCGCTCTCGGACGGCCGTCCGCCACCACTGCGCGGAGGCCGACCGGCGCCGTTACGCCCGTCACCGTTGGCCGGGCGCCCCGAGGTTGCGGAGCGACCACCGCCGCTGCCCGCAGGCGCCCGACCCGTGCCGGCCCGACCAGTCCCAGCGGACCCGCCCTGCGTGGCCGTTGCGGCGCTGCCAGCCGAGGCACCTCCGGTGCTCCCACTATCGGCCGCCGGCGCGCTGCTCGCGCCAGCAGCACCGTTACCGGCCGCCGTGCTGCCGCCAGCGGCAGGCACCGACGCGCTGCCGCTCGAAGCGGGCTGGCCCACGTAGCCGTTCGACCCCGCCTGCCCGCTGGATGTCGCCGCGGCGGAGCCAGCCGCCGGCGCCTTCCCAGACGAGGGGCTGACGGCGGGGGCTGCGCCGTTCCCGTTCGAACCCGGCTGCCCTGCCGCGGCCGACCCGGCCGCCGGGGCCTTCCCCGAACCAGAGCTGACAGCAGGAGCAGAACCATTGCGGCTCGAGGCCGCCGGCCCACTCGCCGCCGCGCCAGCCGCTGCGGCCTTGCCCGAAGCGGGACTGACTGCGGGGACGGAACCATTGCCGTTCGAACCCACCGGCCCGCTCGCCGCGGACCCAGGCGCCGGTGTCTTGCCCGACGCAGGACTGACAGCGGGAGCGGACCCGTTGCCGGCCGAACCCGCCTGCCCGGCCGAAGCCGGCCCCGCCGAGCCAGCTGGCGGGGCCTTCGCCGCGCCGGAGCCGATGGGCGCGGTCCCGTTGGAACCCGCCTGCCCGGTCGATGCTGCCGGGGTCTTCGCCGCACCAGGGCTTGCCGGAGCATTCCCGTTTGAACCCGTCTGCCCGTTGGGGGCCGCGGAGCCGGAGGCCCGGGTCTTCCCTGCGCCAGGGCTGGCGGCAGGAGCAGACCCACTCACGCTTGAACCCGCCGGCCCGCTCGAAGCCGCCGCGGCCGAGCCGGCTGCGGGCGCCTTGGCCGAGCCGGAGCCAACGGGAGCCTTCGAGCCGGCCTGCCCGCTCGGGCCCGCCGGCGCCTTCGCAGGACCAGCGCCAGAGCCGGAGCCGGAGCCAACCGGAGCGTTCGAGCCGGCCTGCCCGCTCGGGCCCGCCGGCGCCTTCGCAGAGCCAGTGCCAGAGCCAGAGCCGGAGCCAGAGCCAGAGCCAACGGGAGCGTTCGAGCCGGCCTGCCCGCTCGGAGGCGCCGGTGGCTTCGCAGAGCCAGCGCCCGCGGGCGCGGTCCCGATTGGCGCTGCCGAGCCGGAAGCCGGGGCCTTCTCAGAGCCAGTGCTGACGGCAGGACGGGCTGCCCCATCTCGGCCGGCGGCCGCGCTACCAGGAACGCCGGCCCGGCCCGTCGCCTTCGGGGCGGCGGCAGGTTCGCTGGCTGCCGGCGGGGCGTCGGCGGCGCTCTTTGCTGCCGAGCGGTCCGACTTGGCGTTCTTGGTCGACGCGCCCTTGGCTCGGCCCTTGCCCAGGAGGCCGGTCTTGCCGAACAGGCCGCCCTTGCCTGGCTTCGAGGGCGGCTCTGCGGGGGCGGCGTCGATTACGGGGGCCATCTCGCCGTTGACCGGCGTCGGGGACGGACGCCCGGCAGGTGCAGCATCGTGGCGGGCCGCGGCCGAGTTGCCCTTGACCGCGGCCGGGCTGGAGTCATGAAGCCGGCCGCCGTCGTTGCGCTGCGGAACGGCCGCAGCCGTGGCACCGGCAGCAGCCTTCGCCACAGCGACCGACCCGGTTGCCCGGCCGCTTGCCGACTTCGCGCTCGCGGGGGCCGGACCCTGGCCGGCGGTCACGACGGAGGCGGGCGTGGCGGGCTCGAACGAGATCGTGGAGAGGACCGCGTCCGCGGAGTCCTCACGGCGGCGGCGGGCGGCCAGGGCCAGCTCGAAGTCGCGGCGGGCCTTGACGGCGTCGTTGTACGCCTCGGCGCGGATGCGCTGCGCGTCCTCCCGGGCCTTGGCCAGCACCTCGCGGGCCTCGGAGATGATCTCGGCGGCCTCTTCCTCGGCCAGGGCGACCATCTGCTGCACCCGGTGCGTGTTGCGGTAGACGGCGGGGCGCGCCCGCAGCATCTCGTGCAGGCGCTCGGCCTCGGCGCGGACCATCCCGAGCTCCACCCGCATGGTGGCGGCGCTCTCAGCCTGCGCGGTCGCGCTGGCGAGCTGCTCGCCCAGGTCCATGAGGCAACTTTCGACCTCGTCGCGGTCGTACCCGGATTCGACGATGGAGAAGTCCACCATTAGCTCGCCCCCAAGCAGCCAGTCGTTTCCCCTCCCGGCCATCCTCCCGAGGCATTACCTCGTTTCGGGGCGTTTTGCGGAATTAAATCCACATTGGCCCGTGCTCGGGCGTGTCATCCGCGACGTCAGGTGTCGTCGCTCAGGAGGGTGTCCAGACCACTGATCTTGAGTACCCGGGCGACGACGCCACGGGCTCCGGTGAGGCGCAGGGAGCCGCCGGCGGCGGAGCTCAGGTGGTGGCCGCGGATGAAGGCTGACATTCCGGTCGAGTCACAGAAGGTCACCTCGTGAAGATCGATGACGAGTCGGGTGAGCCCGTCGCCGATCACCTCGTCGATGCGTTCGCTGAGGTGCGGGGCTGTGCTCAGGTCGAGCTCCCCGGCCAGGCGCAACACCACCACATCCGGGCGGTCGACCCGGCTGACCGTCAATGTGACGGAGGCGTCCTCAATCATTGCCACCTAGCAAGGATATAGCCCATCCGAAGCCCTGGCGCCCCGGGTACGACCTCCGTTATCAGCAGGTTACGCGGTCGCCGTCCCCGCCGCACCGTCCGCCCGTACCGGTCACCGGTCTTGTCAATTCAGGACACGTCCCGTCCGCATTTCGGGTGGACCGATTGGCGCCGGGGTGTCGGTCGAAACCCACACCCCGGCGCCACCAGAACAGCTAGCGGCTGGACCGCGACGCACTCTTCCGGGCGGCCGACTTGCGGATCGGGCTGGTCGCCCGCGCCGTCGAGCTCGTCCGCCGAGCCGCACTCGTCGTCTTCCGCACCGCAGAGGTAGACCTACGCGCCGCCGAGGTGGACCTGCGCGCCGCCGATGTGGACTTGCGGCCCGTGGTCGACTTGCGCGCCGTGCTCGACTTGCGGGCGGCGCCGGCGCGGGCCGTGCTGGCCTTGCGCGCGGTGCCGGACCGGCGGGCCGGACCCGTGGATGCCTTGCGGGGCGCGGTCGACTTCCGGGCCGTCGTCGACTTGCGCGTGGCCGGTGCCTTGCGCGCCGTCGTCGACTTCCGCGCGGTCGTGGCCTTGCGGCCCGCCGTCGACGTACGCGCCGTCGTGGCCTTGCGACCAGTCGTCTTCCGCGCCGTCGTCGCCTTGGCCGCCGTCGACTTGCTCGGCGTCGCCGCCTTGCTCGCCGTGGTCGCCTTACGCGCGGTCGTGGACTTGCGGGCGGTCGTGGACTTGCGCGCCGTCGTGGACTTACGAGCCGTCGTCGACTTGCCCGCCGCAGCGGACTTGCTCGCCGCAGCGGACTTCCGGGCCGTCGTCGACTTACGAGCCGTCGTCGACTTGCTCGCCGCCGCGGACTTGCGCGCCGTCGAGGCCTTGGTGGCCTTGCGCGGCGTGGCCGACTTGGTCGCCTTGCGGGCACCGCTCGGGCCAGACGCGGCCTTGCGTGCCGTCGACGCCTTGCGCGTGCCACCGGCCGAGGTCGACTTGCCCGCGGCAGACGCCTTGCGCGTGCCACCGGCCGAAGCCGTCTTGCGGGCGGTCGACGCCGTCTTCCGGGCGCCACCGGCGCTGGTCACCGAGCGCCCGTCGCGGGCCTGCGGCGACGCGAGCACCGCGCCGATGATGCCGGCATTGTTGAGCAGCATCGCCGGTACGACCTCGGTCTCGATGTCGAGCCGGTCCAGGAAGCTGTCGGACTTGCGGCTCACCCCGCCACCGACGATGAACAGGTCGGGGCTGAGGAGCTGCTCGAGATGCTGGAGGTACTTGCGGACCCGCTTGGACCACGCACCCCAGCCGAGGTCCTCGTCCTGGCGCACCCGGGCCGCCGCGCGCTTCTCCGCGTCGACGCCGTGCATCTTGATGTGGCCGAACTCGGTGTTGGGCATGAGCATGCCGTCCATGAAGACGGCGCTGCCGATGCCGGTGCCGAAGGTCAGCATCACGACCTTGCCCTTGCGGCCCTTGCCCGCACCGAACTCCATCTCCGCCATGCCGGCGGCGTCGGCGTCGTTGATGAGCGCGACGGGGGCGTGCAGCTCCTGCGAGAAGAGCTTGGCCCCCTCGGTGTTCATCCACGACTTGTCGACGTTGGCCGCGGTGCGGACGACACCGTTCTGGATCACGCCTGGGAAAGTGATGCCGACGCGCTGTGGCCGGGTCTTGAAGTGGCGAACCACCTCGCCGACCGCCGCGACGACACTCTTCACGTTGGAAGGCTGCGGCGTATCCACCCGGAAGCGTTCACCGGTCAGCTCGCCACGCCTCATGTCGACCAGCGCGCCCTTGATGCCCGAGCCGCCGATGTCAATGCCGATAACCGCCATGAACTCACGTTACGTCCGAGGCGTTTGGCGCGCAGCGCAACGCGAAAAACCTTTAGGACAAAGGAGGCGGGGTCACCTTCGGCTTGTCTTCCACAGTGGATTTGGGCGTACGCCCGCCCGCGTAACGCTTCTCCCCGGCGTTGGCGTGTCGGCTGCCGACCCACACGGCCGCCGGCGGCTGCCCACCGACACTCTTCGGGGACCGCCCAGCCTCGTCATCCGGCTCCGCAGCACCCAAAGGACCGAGCGTGGGTACGACGTCGTGGTCGCCAGAGCGCGAGTCGTCCAGCACCTCGCCGACGATCTCGCCCGCGTCGGCGCCCGTGTCCGTGCCGCCCAATGCCGCAGCGGAGCGGGTCGACACCCCCGCCACCAGGCCACCCGCGAACGCACCGCAACCGGCCGCCATCGCTCCCCCGATCACCCCACCGTGCGAGTGGCAGCCGCCGGGCCTGGACGAGGTCTTGACCGGGTCAGGTCCCGCCGACCCGCCCGCCCGGGCAAAGGCGGTGGCCCCGCCCAACGCGTACCCGACATCGGACTGCCCGGCCGAGGCCGAGGCGACCGGAAGGGACGCGAAGTACGGACCCGGACCACCCACCGCGGGCGCACCCGGCAGCACGACCGGCGGCGACGCCGGCCCACCGAGCGAGGGCGGCTCGGCCGGCAGCGGCCGGCCCGCCGGCGACGGCTCCGCCACGACCCCGGCCGGCGGACCCACCGGCGAGGGTGCCGCGATCGGCATGGCGTACCCGGGCGCGGGTCCGGACGACGCGACCACCGGCCCGGGGTACACGCCCGGCCCGAGATCGTCGGCACCCGAGGGAACAGCCCCCGGCCCGGCGTCGAGCGAGGCGGCGCCGGCGAGCGCCGGAGAGCCGCCACCGGACCATGAGCGAGTCGGAGCAGGCCCGGTCGCCGCGCCGAGCCCGGCCGCCACACCGGCGGTCGCCGCGCTGCGCGCGGGCGAAGGCGACCAGCGCCCGGCCTCCTCGGACTCGGCCGTGGCGTCGTCGACCGCCGCCTCGGCGCGGACGGCGTCGCGAATGGCGAACTCCAGCGCCGCGAGCAGCAGCAGGTCGAGCACCAGGGCCGGGATGGCCGCGAACTGGTACGTGGCGAACTCGAACACCCGGGTCAGCAGCAGGTCGATCAGGACCGCGCGCTGCATCCACCGGAAACCGGTCACCCGTCGCCCCTGCCGCAGCCGCACCAGGCCGTACACCACGCAGGCAGCCGCGATGATCGAGCTGGCACCGCCGATCGCGGTCGGGACCGGGTCGTCGAACACGAGCACGGCGTTGGCGCCGGCCTCCCGCGCGAGGAACGTCGACAGGATCAGCAGCGCGATGGCGAGCGTCGACACGGCCTGGATCAGCAGCAGCACGATGGTCGTGATCATCGCGGGCCGGGTGCGCAACACCTTGGCGATCCGGGCGGCCACGCGCGACCCCGCCTGGCTCACGTCGTACCTCTCGTCACGCCCACGCGGGATCTGCTGCACCAGGGCGGCCGCGGCCGTGGCGCCCGGCAGGTCGCCGGCCGCGTTGATCCGGCGCAGCGCCATCTGCCGCGAGTGGTCGGTCATACCGTTGGTCACGCCGGCCGCCGCGGAGGTCAGCGCGGCCGCGTACAGCTCACGTGGGCTCAGCGGCCGCCGCCCGTGCACGGCGTGGATCGTCAGCACCAGCAACACGATCACCACGTACATGATCGCGATGCTCGGAGTGAAGAAGTAGTCGTTGTTGCTGGTCAGGAACTTGCCGACCTCGTCGATGAAGAGCCCGAAGCCGACGCCGGCAATGAAGGCGCCGACGGGTCTGATCACCCTCCCGTTGAACGACAGGAGCCCCATCACGCCGACCGCCAGCGCCAGGCCGCCCCAGAGGACGTGCGCGATGTGCAGGCCGTTGCCACCGAGTTGGGGATAGCCCGTGATGAACAGGGCGAGGCGAATGGACAGCACCGTCGCCACAGCGACGACGATGAACTCCATCAGCAAGGGCACGGCATTGGCGGCTCGTGGGAGCCCCCAGCGCACCAGGCGATCGCCCACACTTCTTCGTACCAAATGTGAATCTGAATTAACCGGAAACGGTCCAGATCGCCGCACCGATCAGATAGCCCAGGGCGTTCGTGGCCCAGTGCAGCCCGACGGGCGCGAGCAGGCTCCCGGAACGCCGGCGCAACTCCGCCAGCACGACCCCGGCGAGCGCGGTGGCGAGCACGGCCGACACCGTCACGGCGCCGGCGGCCGACCCGTACACCGAACCGACCATCTGGTTGTTTCTGCCGAGCCCCAGCGAGGGCAGCACGTGCCAGAGACCGAACAGAAGGGACGAAACCGCCGTCGCCCACATCGGTCCCCGCAGGCGCGCGACCAAACCCCAGACCACGCCGCGGAAGGCGACCTCCTCGAGCAGCACCGTGCCCACCGGCACGCTCACGAACGCGGCGAACAGCGCTCCACCGGGGCCGAGGCGGGTGCGCTGGTCGAGGAATGTCTCCCGCCCCGCCGGCAGGGCCAGCGCGACGAGGTAGGCGACCAGCACCAGCAGGGCAAGGACACCGGCCCAGCGCAGACCGCGCCGCCAGGTCGACCTTCCCAAACCAAGATCAAAAGCGGTCAGTCCGGCGGCCCGAGCCAGCCCGAGCAACACCAGGACTTCGACGACCGAGATCCACGGGTACGCCCAGCGGAGCGCGACGTTGTTGAGGTAGTTCGCGACGACCAGCACCGCGACCACCGCCACCAACAACCACCGAACCCGCACGCAGACCAGTGTCGGGGGGTTGGCACAGGTCGCGCGCGGGTTCGGCGTCCCAAGGGACGGGTACTAGCTACTTCCAGTCGTGGCCACCCGGGCCACCGCGGAAGCCATGCCCGCCGCCCCAGCCGGCAGCGCCGCCACCGGGGAACACGCCCTTCTCGGCGGCCGCGATGATCGCGTCGGCCTGAGCCTGGGTCAGCTTGCCGTCCTTGACCGCCTTCGCGAGCCTATCCTTCAGCTGGTCGGCGTGCTCCGACTTGGCGTCGGAGGCGAGGTCCTTCTGGACCTTGGTCAGGGCGTCCGACACCTTCTTCTGATCGATGCCGAGCTCCTTGGCCAGGGCCGCGGCCAGCTTCTCCTGCCGGTCCGCGCGTGCCTGCTTCGCCTTGTCCTGCCAGTCCTTGCTCGAGTCCTTGTGAGCCGGGGCCGACGAAGACGTAGACGGCGCCGGTGACGGGCTGTCATTGGCCGCCGCGAAGGCCGGGACGCTGATCCCGACCGCCAGCAGACCGGCAGCACCGGCACCGACCAGCGCGATCTTCTTCGGTCGTCGCATGAGTTTCTCTCCAAGCCGTTAGGGGACCTGGAGCACTCTGCGTCATCGCCCTGAGGAAAATATGAGGACCGCCTATGAACTTCCTGGCAAATCCGGACCAGCTACGTGCCGAACCAGCTACGTGCCGACCGTGATCTCGATCCGCCAGCGGTCGAGCGTGCCCGCGTCGTCCTGTGACGCATCGGTGACCCGGAGCAACCAAGGGCCCGCGACCGGCTGGCCGACCATCGGCGCCAGCGCCGACGGCGGCTCGCTGTCGAGCTCCAGGTGCAGGTTGCGCCCGGTGCGGATGCGGTCGTGCAGCACGGCCCGGCGACCGGTCGGCGAGAGCAGCACGATCCGCAGGTCGCCCGAGAACGGATGGGTGATGTCCGCCTCGAAGGTCATCGCGCGCACCGTGCCCGGCGAGTCGAAGGTGATCGTGTCGGCGACCCCGTTGGCATCGCCATCGGGGATGGACACCCTCGGCTCGGACTTGCCCACGACCGTGGAGCCGGAGTCACCGACCTCGCCGACCAGGAACGAGATCACCTCGCCGGGAGCGCTCACGTCCGAGATGGTCAGGCCCGACTCGCTTCCGTCCCAGCGCCGGGTCGCGGGCCGGGTGCCGTGCGAGACCGCGGTGCCCTCGACCCGGCCGAACAGGTCGCCGCCGTCACCCTGGTTGGCGTTGGCCTCCAGGTCGAGGTGGCCGTCGGCCTGGAGCACCGCGCACTGGTAGTGCTGTTCGCGGGTGCCCTGCTGGAACTCGTTGGAGCCCCGAATGTCGCAGTGGTAGACGGCCAGCCCGCTGGACGGCAGATGCTGGTCG
Source organism: Asanoa ishikariensis (assembly GCF_900107455.1). Taxonomy (GTDB): domain Bacteria; phylum Actinomycetota; class Actinomycetes; order Mycobacteriales; family Micromonosporaceae; genus Asanoa; species Asanoa ishikariensis. Next base: position 1,718,265 of record NZ_FNQB01000003.1, read on the forward strand.
AAGCCGGCGCGCGACCGGTTCTCCACCAGGAAGTACTCGTTGTCGAGGTCGGTCTTGTAGCGCAGCACGGTGTCGTAGTCACCCTGCTTGGCCTCGAACCGGCCGCCCGCGTTGAGGTCGACCTCGGTGCCCGTCCAGCCGACCAGGTGCCGCAGGTAGGAGCTGATCGGCGCCGGCGTCTTGCCCCGGTCGAGGTGGTTGCCGGCGCCCATCACGCAGTACATGCCGACGCCGGCGCTCTTGAAGTCGTCGCCCTCGCGCTCGGCGAGCCCGTAGTCGTAGAGGTCCGGGAAGCGACAGAGCATGTGCCCCGCCTCGTGGCAGAACGTGCCGATGCTCAGGTCCTCGGCCCGCCGCCCGGCGCTGGTGACGATGTAAAGCTCGGTGCGCACACCGTTGTATTCCTTGCGGTGCACGAAGTTGTGCGGCCACAGGTCGCCTTTGTATTCCGTCTGGCCCGCGTACATGATGCACAGCGAGTCGACGATGCCCTCGTCGCACGAGTCGAACCGGGACAGGTCGACCCCCGCGTCGACGGCGAGCTGGATCGCCTCCGGGACCAGCAGCCCCTCGGTGTTGGCGTAGGCGAGCCGGGGGCGGCTCATCCGGAACGGGCCGACGACCACGTTGCCGAAGTCGAGCCGGCCGGTCGACATGGTCTGGAAGTAGCCGCGCACCGAGCCCGCGTTGCCGCCGCCCGTGTAGCCGGACCCGTTGAGCAGGCCGTCGACCTCCGACGTGCCCACCGCGGCCGGGGTGTCCGGAAAGTCCACCAGAATGGTCAGACCGGTCACGGTGCCGGAACTGAGCCGCCGTCCGGGCAGCAACCCGCCGCTCGGGCCGAAGGTCAGGAACTTCTCCCGCCCGCCGGCCACCTCCCCCGGAGGCACCATGGCCTCGTGCCGAGCCTTTACCCGACCGTTACGAACGGCCGTCGCCTCGTGCAGGTGCCGCTGGACGCCGCTCGGTGGTGGTCCGGCGTCGACCCGCCGGCCGGTCGAGGCGAAGCTGCCCGCGTCGACGTCGGCGTAGCAGTAGGCGCCGGCCTGGTGGTCGTAGACGGCGGTGTAGCCCTCCGGGGTCTCGTACCGCGCGTACATCTCGTCACCCAGCACGACCAGCGCGACGTCGTCGCCCTCCCGCTGCTGGAACCGCAGGGTCTCACCGAAGATCGCACTCACCGGACACCGCCTTCGCCTGTGGACGGACCGACGCTAGTCGGGCGCGGACGTGACGGCAGTCACGGATCGGACATCGATCGTGACACCGCTCGGTCGGGCGACGCTGCCCGTTTGGACGGACCCCCGCGCCCCGCGTCCATCAGGCCCGGGCCGCTAAGGTTGCGCGGGGGGAGGGCACAGGCTTGCCCTAGCGGGGCGTAACACCTCGCAACACGGGGTACGGAGGCATGATGCTCAATCCCGGAGATGCGCTTGGCGGGCGCTACCGGCTGGACGAGCCCATCGCCAGTGGTGGCATGGGGGAGGTCTGGCGCGCCCGCGACGAGGTGCTCGGCCGCACCGTCGCAGTCAAGGTCCTGCACCCCCGTGCTGTCGGCGACCCCGGCTTCAGCGCCCGCTTCCGCGGCGAGGCGCGCACCATGGCCACCCTCCGGCACCCTGGCGTGGTCGACGTCTACGACTTCGGCGAGGACACCGACCCCGACGGCAAGACCGTCGTCTACCTGGTCATGGGCTTCGTCGACGGCGAGTCCCTCGCCCAGCGGATCAAGACGGCCGAGCGGCTCAGCCCCGCCGAGACGATGGCCATCGTGGCCCAGACCGCGCACGCCCTGCAGGCCGCGCACGACGCCGGTGTCGTCCACCGTGACGTCAAGCCCGGCAACCTGATCGTCCGCCCCGACGGCCAGGTCGTGCTGGTCGACTTCGGTGTCGCGCGCTCAGCCGAGGCCGCCGAGCTGACCGGGGTCAACGAGCTCGTCGGCACCGCGCTCTACATGGCGCCGGAGCAGGTCGCCAAGCGGGCGATCACCCCGGCCACCGACATCTACGCGCTCGGCGCGGTCGCGTACCACTGCCTGTCCGGGCACCCGCCGTTCATGGGCGACAACGCGCTGACCATCGCCCTGTCTCACCTCGACGAGGAACCGCCGCCGCTGCCGGAAGAGGTGCCGCAGGCGGTGCGCACGGTGATCGCGACCGCGATGGCCAAGGACCCCGAGGACCGGTTCAAGAACGCCGCGGCCATGGCGCAGATCGCCGAGGCCGCGATGGGGACGCGAGCCTCCGACACCGCGACCGCACTGACCCGCGCGGGCGCGACGGCGCTGCTGGCCGGCGGCCCGGCGACGACCCGCCCGAGGCCGGGGTACGCGCCCGGCGCGGCAGCGGTCGGCCGCGGGCCCGGCGACACGTTCGCCGGCAGCGACCCCCGGACGACCGGCAGCCGGACGGGCACCGCACCGGGCGGCTTCGCCGGCGCACCCGGCCCCGGCGGACCTCCGCGCAAGCGGCTCAGCGCGACCCAGCGGGCCAGCATCATCACGACGGCGCTGATCGGCGTGGCCGCAGTGGTCATGGCGGTCGCGCTGGCCAACTTGGGCGACAACAAGAAGGACGGCGGCACGGCGCCGACGCAGCCGGCCGAGGTGTCCGTCGAACCGAGCATCGTCGACCCGACGGTGACCAGCAAGCCCACCGGGGTCTCGCCGACGAAGCCGCGCAACACCAACTCACCGCGCAACAACAACCCGCCGGCGACCACCAAGCCGCCCGCGACGGCCACCGCGCCGCCGGACGACGAGCCGACCGAGGACCCGCCGACGTCGCAGCCGCCGGTGGACCCGCCGGACCCGACCGTCGACCCGACCGGCCCGGTCGGCGGCGGCGCCTGAGCAAGCCGCACACGGCATTCGCGATCTGCAAGTTGCGCCTGGTCAGGCACCCGATTGGGATCGTTTGATCGGCGTACGCGATGGGCCGAGCGGACGCGATCGGGCGCCGGAGTGGCACCGGTGCGGCGTCCTACTGTGACGGGGGTCACCAGGTGAATAACCTGGTGACCAATGGGAACCGAAAATGCTCAGGAGCCCGCGGTTGCCCGCGGGCTCCTTAATGGCCTTGTCCACTGCGGCACCTGTGGCGCCGACATGACCGCCGAGACGATCCGAGGTCTCCGGCGGTACATCTGCCGGTGCAGCCGGGCCGTGCCCGCCGACGAGCTCGACGTGCTGGTGCTGGGCCGGCTCTACGACCGGAGACGGTCGTCGGGCCGAGTCGACCCGGTGCGCCTGTGCGACGAGGCACACCTGGTCGACACCTATCTGCGCGGCGTCACGGTCGGCGCGGACTGGACGCGTCCGGCGATCCGCTGGGCCGAGCCGGTTACTACTTCGACGGCTGCGGAAGGTCGCAGTCGACCTTCGGGTTGACGCCGAAGTAGTTGAGCGGGCCGGCGATGATCGTCACGACCGTATTGCCGGCCTCGGCGCAGTTCGTGTCGTCGTTACTGAAGTAGCCGCGCTGTCCAGCCGCGATCGCGCCGACGATCAGCCAGATCACGACTATCAACCCACCGATTCCCGTGGTGCGCACAGTTCCTCCCAGGTCCACTGAACCCGCGAAGCGCGGGTGTGGCCTGATACCCGATCTGTGCCGTGCGGCAAACCCTAAAGAATCTCGTATGCGTCGATAGTTAAGAACTCCGGCATCGTGTCGCCGAGGGTGACCGCGGTGAACACGGCCCTGGTCTCGTCCGGGCGACCCTTGTGCCAGACGTCGTCGCCGACCTCGGCCCGGATCGTCGCCATCTCCTCGTCGAGGACCGCGGCGACCAGCTCCCGGGTGACCTGCCGGCCGTCGTCGAGGGTGACGCCGTGCCGGATCCACTGCCAGAGTTGGCTGCGGGCGATCTCGGCGGTGGCCGCGTCCTCCATCATGTTGTTGATGCCGGCCGCGCCGCGACCCGAGAGCCAGAACGAGATGTAGCGGAAGCCGACGCTGACGTCGTTGCGCAGCCCGGCCTCGGTGATCGCACCGGGCGTCGCGGCGGCGTCGAGCAGGTCGCCGGCCTTGGCGGTGACGTCGTCGCGCTGCCGGTCGATCTGGTTCGCGCGCTCCCCCAGCACGGCGTCGAACTCCGCGGTCGCGACCGGCACGAGGTCGGGGTGGGCGACCCACGTGCCGTCGAACCCGGCGCCGGCCTCGCGCCGCTTGTCGGCCCGGACCGCGTCGATCGCGCGCTCGTTGGCCGCCGCGTCGGTGCGCGACGGGATCAGCGCCGCCATGCCGCCCATCGCGAACGCGCCGCGCCGGTGGCAGGTGGCCACGAGCAGCTCCGTGTACGCGCGCATGAACGGCGCCGTCATCGTCACCGAGAGGCGGTCGGGCAGGACGAACGCCGGGTTGTCCCGATAGGACTTGATCATCGAGAAGATGTAGTCCCAGCGGCCCGCGTTGAGCCCGTACGAGTGGTCGCGCAGCTCGAAGAGGATCTCCTCCATCTGGAACGCGGCCGGCAGCGTCTCGATCAGCACCGTGGCGCGGAAAGTGCCGTGCGGCAGGCCCAGCGCCTCCTGGGTGAACACGAACACCTCGTTCCACAGCCGGGCCTCGAGGTGGTGCTCCATCTTGGGCAGGTAGAGGTAGGGCGCCTTGCCCCGGTCGAGCAGCGCCTGCGCGTTGTGGAAGGCGAAGAGCCCGAAGTCGACCAGCGAGCCGGACGCCGTCGTGCCGTCCGCACTCACCAGGTGCTTCTCCGGCAGGTGCCAGCCGCGGGGCCGGATCATCAAGGTCGCGGTCCGCTCGCGCAGTGCGTAGTGCCGGCCGTCGGACGATTCGTAGGTGATCGTGCCGCGGACCGCGTCGACCAGGTTGGCCTGCCCCTCGACCTGGTTGCTCCAGGTCGGGCTGTTGGCGTCCTCGAAGTCGGCCATGAAGCCCTTGGCGCCCGAGTTGAGCGCGTTGATCACCAGCTTGCGGTCGGTCGGCCCGGTGATCTCGACCCGGCGGTCGGCGTAGTCCGGCCGCGGCGGCACCACTCGCCAGTCGCCGCTGCGCACGTCGGCGGTCTCCGCCACGAAGTCGGCCGGCGCGGGCCGGGACCGCCGCGCCGCGACCAGCTCACGCCGGCGGGCGTCGAAGCGGTCGTGCAGCGCGCCGAGAAAGTCCAGCGCCTCGGCGGAGAGGATCTCGGCGCGGCCGCGCTCGCTCAGGTCGGGGTGGTCGACAGCGCGCAGCGTCATGGCGCGACTCCTCGGATGGAAGCGTCCAACAGGGTCATCGGATGGTAGATCGGAACGGCCCGGTCGCGCCCGAGATGGGCGGTGATCTGCAACGCACACCCGGGGTTGGCGGCCGCGATCGCGTCGGCGCCCGTGTCGGCCAGGTTGTCGGCCTTGCGCTTGCCGAGCTTCGCCGCCGCGTCCGGCTGGAGCAGGTTGTAGATGCCGGCCGAGCCGCAGCACAGCTCCCACTCCCGCGGTTCGACCAGGGTGATGCCGGGTATGCCGCGCAGCAGCGCCCGCGGCGGGATCCGCACACCCTGGGCGTGCGCGAGGTGGCAGGCGTCGTGGTACGCCAGCTTCAGGCTCACCGGGTGCCGGGTGGCCTGGGCCGGATAGGCGTCGAGCAGCTCGTGTACGTCGCGCACCTTGGCCGAGAACGCCTTCGCTCGATCGGCCCACGCCGGGTCGTCGGCGAGCAGGTGTCCGTAGTCCTTCATCGCCGAGCCGCAGCCGGCCACGTTGACGGCGATCGCGTCGAAGCCCTCGTAGGCGGCGATCGTCTGCCGGGCCAGCGCGAGCGACTCGGGTTCGAGGCCCGAGTGCAGTTGCAGCGCGCCGCAGCAGCGCGGCTTGCGGGGCGCGTGCACCTCCCAACCCTCGGCAGCCAGGACGCGCACGGTCGCGGCGTTCACGTCGCCGTACAGCACCCGCTGGATGCAGCCCTGCATGAACGCCACCCGACCGCGCTGCTCGACGCCCTGCGCCGCCGGGGTCACCATCGCGAGCCGCTGGGTCGCGGCCCGGACGGGCACCTTGGGTGCGAGGGACAGCAGCGCGCCGATCCTTGTACGCAGAGCGCGGTCGCCGAACATCCTCGCGAGCCCCAGCCGGCCCTGGGCGGCGATCGCCGGCACCATCGCGCGCAACCGGGCCGGGTGGGTGAACAGGGCGAAGATGGCGGCGCGGTGCAGGCGCTCGGAGCGCGACCGCAGCGGGCTGCGTTCGATCTGCGGACGTACCTGCTCGATCAGCCGGTCGTACTGGACACCCGACGGGCACGCGGTCACGCAGGCCATGCAGCCCAGGCAGCGGTCGAAATGCTCCACCATGGACGCTGACAACGGGTCCTCGTGGCCCACCCGCATCAGCAGGATCCGGCCGCGCGGCGAGTCCATCTCGTTCTCGAACACCACGTAGCTCGGGCAGGTCGGCAGACAGAAGCCACAGTGGACACAGTCCTTGATGAGCTCCGGGTCCGGCGGGCGTCGCTCGTCCCACGCGGTGTCGCTCATCAGATGCCTCCCACGTACGTGCCTGGCCGGAACGTTCCCGTCGGGTCGAAGCGGGCCTTCACCCGGCGCATCAGGGCCAGGGTGCCCGGGTCCGCCACCGGCCAGGGCGCGTCGACCAGGCGGGCGCCGTCGAGCACCGCGGTCTTCCGGGGCTCCAGGGCCTTTCGGGCCGCCTCGACCCGTTCCGCGAGATTGTCGCCGGGCGGGAAGGACAGCCAGGAGACGCCGAGAGCGGCCCGGGAGATCACGGTGGCGTCGCCGGCCGCGGCGATCACCGCCGATAGGTCCGTGGGCAGCGCGGACACCTTGACCACGGCTGCGCCGCGTTGGGCGGCGCGCTGGGCCGCCCAGATCGACTCGTCGTCGAGTACGACGTCGGTGTCCACGTCCTGGAGGAGCTTCGCCGCATGGCCGGCGCGTTCGGCCGCGGTGACCCCACCGAAGCGGACCAGCAGGCGGCCCGCGTCTTCGCGCCAGGAGACGTCGAGGGACATCGCCTCAAGCGGGTGGCGGGACATGGCCAACACCGCTCTGCTCAGCGCGGCGGGGTCTGCCGTGCTCGCGACCAGGGTGGCGGTGCCGGCGGGCAGCGGGTGCAGGCGGAGGGCGACCTGGGTGACGAGGCCGAGCGTGCCGTACGAGCCGGCGAACAGCTTGCCGAGGTCGTACCCGGCGACGTTCTTGATGACCGTGCCCCCGGAGCGGGCCACCGAGCCGTCGGAGAGCACCACGGTGATGCCGATGACCAGGTCGCGGACCCCGCCGTAGCGGTGGCGGGCCGGACCCGAGTCGGCGGTGGCGACCAGGCCGCCGACGGTGCCGCCCCGGTCGGGCGGGTCCAGCGCCAGCCACTGCCCCTCACGGGCGAGGTGTCGCTGCAGGTCGGCCAGCGGGACGCCGGCCTGGACGATCGCGGTGAAGTCGCCGGGATTGTGCGCGACGATCCGGTTCAACCCTCCGGTGTGGACGGTTACGGCTTTGTCGCTGTCCTTCCCGCCCCACTCGGCGCGACTACCGTTGCCGGACGGCCGTACCGTGGCGCCTTGGAGCTCTTTGAGTGCGGCCGCCGCTTCCTCATCGCTGCCTGGGCTGATCGTCGTCATCAGAACCGTTCCGCCAGGCCGGCCGCTTCCAGGGGGTGCTGCCGGTAGACCCCCGGCACCTCGCCGCAGAGTCGGGGTGTCGGCATCACCTTGCCGGGGTTGGCGCGGCCGTCGGGGTCGAAGGCGCAGCGCAGTCGCTGGAACGCGGCCAGGTCGTCCTCGGCGAACATCTTGGCCATGTGCTTGCGCTTGTCGACGCCGACGCCGTGCTCGCCGGTGATCGACCCGCCGGCCTCCAGACACACGTCGAGGATCCGGCCGGCCAGCTCCTCCGCCCGCGCGGCCTGCCCCTCGACGGCGGCGTCGAAGCAGACCAGCGGGTGCAGGTTGCCGTCGCCGGCGTGGAAGACGTTGGCCACGGTCAGCCCGTATTCGGCGGCCAGCTCGTCGATCCGGACCAGCACGTCGGGCAGGGTGGTGCGGGGCACGACGCCGTCCTGCACGAAGTAGTTGGGCGAGATCCGGCCCATCGCGGGGAACGCCGCCTTGCGGGTCTTCCAGAACAGCGCGCGTTCGGCCTCGTCGCGGCTGACCCGCACGTCGTCGGAGCCCTGGTCGGCGCAGATTCTGGTGACCTCCGTGAACTGCGCGTCGCACTCGGCCTCGGCGCCGTCGAGCTCGACCAGCAGCGCCGCGCCACGGCCGACCGGGTAGCCGGCGTGGGCCATCGCCTCGGTCGCCTTGATCGTGGTGGCGTCCATCATCTCGATCGCGCCGGGCACGATGCCGGCCTGGACGATCGCCGAGACCGCCTCCCCCGCCTGCCGGGTCGAGTCGAAGAACGCGACCAGGGTGCGGGTCGCCTCCGGCACCGGCACCACCCGCAGCCAGATCTTCGTGGCCACCCCGAGCGTGCCCTCGGAGCCGACGAACGCGCCGAGCAGGTCGTACCCGGGCGTGTCGAGCTCCTTGCCCCCGATGGTGACCAGCTCGCCGTCGGGCAGCACCACCTCGAGCCCGGTCACGTAGTTGGTGGTGAAGCCGTACTTGAAGCAGTGCGCGCCACCCGAGTTCTCCGCGACGTTGCCGCCGATCGTGCAGACGATCTGGCTGGACGGGTCGGGCGGGTAGAAGAAGTCCGGCGCGACGGCGGTGGAGACGGCCGCGTTGGTGACGCCCGGCTCGACGCAGACACGCCCGTTGTCGAGGTCGACCTCGAGGATGCGGGTGAGCCGGGACAGCACGATCAGCACGCCGTCCTTGACCGGCAGCGCACCACCGGAAAGGCCGGAGCCCGCGCCGCGGGCCACCCAGGGGACGTCGGCCTGCGCGCACGCGGCGACGCACTCGCGCACCTCGTCAGCGGTGCCGGGCAGCACCGCCAGGCGCGGGACCTGCTGATATTGCAGAAGTCCGTCGGACTCGTAGGTGCGCAGATCATGTTCGTCGAGCAGCAGCCAACGGTCGCCGACCACCCGGCGGAGCCGCTCGACCAGTTCACGCCCGTCCATCCCCTTGACCTTACGCCCGCACCGCGCTTGTTGCCTTGACCGCTTTCATACACGATTATGAATGTCTGCCCGGGGGCTCTTCCACGCGAGGAGGCGCCATGGACCAAGCGTTCGACGTCCGTCCCTCATCCGACGACGCCAGGCAGCTCGGCGTGAGCCGGCCGCCGCTGGCCGTCGCCGACCTGCCCGACCCCGAGGAGGTGTTCGGGGTCCGCAAGATCGGGCCCCGTGAGCTTTTCCAGTACGCGTTGGGCCCGAGTCTGATCGCGCTCGGCATCTCGATCGGCAGCGGCGAGTGGCTGCTCGGCCCGCAGGCGGTCGGCCAGTACGGCTTCGTCGGCGTCGGCTGGGTCATCCTGATCTCCGCCGTGCTGCAGACGTTCTACAACGTCGAGTGTTCGCGCTACGTGCTGGCGACCGGCGAGGCGCCGGTGGTCGGCTGGGGCCGGGTGCCGCCCGGTTTCAAGCTCTGGGTGCCGGTCTCGGTCTTCGTGGTGATCTTCGCGTTCATCGCGGGAGGCTGGGCGGCGGCAGCCGGTCAGGGCGTGTACGCGCTCGTGCACGGGACGATCCCGAAGGCCGGCGCCGAGGAACCGCGACTGTGGGCGATCGGCCTGCTGCTGCTGGTTTTCCTGATCACGGTGGCGGCCAAGCGGATCAGCCGCGCGCTGGAGCTGGCCAACTGGCTGATGGTCAGCGCGATCCTGCTAGGCCTGCTGCTGATCGACCTGTTCGTGGTGCCCTTCGATTTGTGGTGGGAGGGCATCCGCGGGTTCTTCACCCCGGCCGCCCCGCCGGCGGGCATCACCGCCACCCAACTCGGCGGCCTGGCCGGCTTCACCGCGCTGGCGTCGGGCCTCAACTGGTACGTGATGGGCCACTACCGCGACAAGGGCTACGGAATGGGTTTCCGCACGGGCTACATCTCGGGCCTGCGCGGCGACCGCAAGGAGCTGCTGGCCAGCGGCGTCACGTTCCCCGACGACGCGGCCAACACGGCCCGCTGGAAGCGCTGGTACCGCCTGCTGCTCACGGACATGTGGGGCATCTTCTTCATCGGCGCGATGCTCGGCATGCTGCTGCCGACGATCCTGATGGCACACGCCGTCGAGGTCTCCGGCCAACGCCCGACGGCCGCCTCAGTGCCAACCTTCGTAGCGACGGTGCTCGACGCCGAGTACGGCCGGTGGATGTTCTACCTCGCGCTGGTCCTGGGCGTACTCGTGCTGTTCAGCACCCAGCTCGGGATCTTCGAAGGAATGGTGCGGGTGGTCACGGACGCCGCGCACGCCACCAGCCCGCGGCTACGCCGCCTGCTGGAAGGTGATCCGCGCCGGTTCTACTACCCGTTCATGTTGCTGCTGCTGGTGGTGATCGGGGTGGTCCTGCATCTGGCGGTGCCGGTCAACCTGGTGCAGTGGTCAGCGAACATGTCGAACTTCGGCGCGCTGATCTATCCGTTCATGCTCATGTACCTCAACGCGCGCCTGCCGAAGGCGGCCCGGCCACGCCCGTGGCACTACGTGCTGCTGGGCATCAACGTCGTCTTCTTCGGCTTCTTCTTCGTCAACTTCATAGCCGACTTCTTCGGCGACCCCCTGGTCGTCTTCTGACCCGTCTCCACCCCCGGGAGAGGTCCGCCGGCCGCGTGCGGCCGGCGGACCTTCATCGTGGCTGGGTCGGGGTGGGGATCACGAGAAGAATGAAGCGGGTCGCGTCCGGGACGGTAACGGCGACCTCACGGCGGCCGGCTTCCACGGGAATATCGGCGAAGGCCTGAAATCTCGTCGTGCAGTCCGCCCAGAACCGTTTCCCGATGGCCACGGTGAAAGGCGAATCCGGCGCACACACGATGTAGGCGCGCACGCTGCGGGTCCCCGCATCGAGGCGCACGTCGTAGCGGGAAGGTCCCAACCCATCAACGTGCAGGATGGGTCCGATGGATTCCGCGACGAAGCGGTCATTCTTGCTGTCGGTGATCTCCGACAAGGGATCCACGAGAGCGCTGGAGTCGAGTCGCGTCGTTGAGGTGGCAGGGCTTGGCGCGGCGGTCGGAGAGGTCACCTGCGCGGTGCACCCGGCCGCGCCGGGCAGGAGGAGCGAGACGGCCAGCAACGCGGCAATGCCCTTGCCCGGGGGCTGCTGGCTCGTTGGACTCTCCTCGGCGCTGGACGATCGGCATCGGCTGTGCTGAGCGAGATCAACGTAGGAGCAAGACCGTCGATGATCAAGTCTTGACTTTCAGGCGCTCGAAGAACGGGCCGGGAGACCTTCACGGGCCGGCCACGGACCGGCGGTCGTCGGCGTCGCGGACCGTTGCGCCACGGCGGTCGAGCAGTTCCAGCAGGGGCACGGCTACCCGGCGCGTGGTGTCGAGCGCCTGGCGGGCGGCGCTGAGCGTGAACGGCTGCGGTATCCCACGCAGCACCTCGACCGCCCGATCCACGGACTCCGGTGGCAGGACGATCCCGTCGGCGATCTTCACCAGGGCGCCCGCACGGACGGCGGCGGCCAGTTCGCGCGGACCAAGGCCGAGCGCCCGCAGCCGGTCGGCATCCGGCGCGTGGAACGGCCTCTCGGCAAGGTCCGCGGCGAGCTGATCCAGTGCGCTCTGAATCGGCGCCGGAAGACCAGGGCCGCCGGGCCGGGCGATCCGACCGTCGCGCGTGGCCAACGGCGGCGCGACCAATGCCTCGACCAGTGCCCGGTCGGGCAGGGCGAGCGCCCGGCGCAGAGCTTCGACAGGCATACCGGGTTCGAGCGGATGCGCCGCCGCGTAGCGATCTACCGCCTCGACCAGACGCCCGCGGAGCCGTTCCCAGAGCACCGGATCGACGTGCCAGTCACCGGCAACCGGTCCCGCCAGCACGGTCGCCGACTCAGTACTTCGTTCGCCGACCCCCGGCGGCGTCGTCAAGTTCACGCCTGGTTGACCGGCCACCGGCGGCGTCGTCAAGTCGACGCCTGGTTGACCGGCCACCGGCGGGGTCGTCAAGTCGACGCCTGGTTGACCGGACCCCAGCGCGGACGTTGCGTCAGCGTGCTGTTCGCCGGCTCCTGACGCGGGCACAGGCTGATCGCCCACCACCCACACCCCCGGCACGGGTACGCCCAATGTGCGCAGTTCGGCGCCCGTCAGTAGGCCGCGTCGGCGGAGCTCGCCGGCCATGTCCGGGTGACCGTCCATGGTGGCCAGTTCAGCGCCTCGGGCCGCGGCCGCTCCCCTTCGACGCAGGGCCGGTGGCAGTGGGTCGAGCACCGTGACGCCCCCCGCGACGTGGTGCCGGCCCGGGTCGCGGAGCAGGGCGCGGTCGCCGATCCGCAGCGGCAGTGCGCGCCCCAGCCGCAGCCGCGCCGTGTCCTTGCCCAGTGGGCGGACCGTGGCGGCGACCGCCGCCGAACCGACGTGCAGCACCAGGGTGGCAGGTAGGTCGGGGACCGGGTCGCCCTGTACCCGCACGTCGACTAGGTCCGTAAGCCGGAACGCGCCAGGGGTGAGCAGCGCGTCGCCGCGGCCGACCGCGTCCTTGGGCACGTTGCGCAGGTTGACCGCTACCCGCGCCACTGCCGTCACGTGGTCGGCCGGGCGACCGAGCGAGTGCAATCCTTTGATCCGCACCGACCGCTCGCCGAGGGCGAGGGTGTCGCCGGCCCGCAGGGTGCCGGCGCCGAGCGTGCCCGTGACGACCGTGCCGCTGCCCTGGATAGTGAACGCGCGGTCGACCCAGAGCCGCACCGGCGCGTGCGGGTCGGTCGGTGGCAGCGCGGCTGCCAGGCGGTCGAGGGCTGCACGCAGGTCGTCGAGGCCGGCGCCGGTCGCTCCGCTGACCGCGACCGACTCCACCGCGCCCAGCGACGTCTTCGCGATCTCTTCGGCCGCCTGCCGGCGGGCCGGCTCGGGGTCGGCGAGGTCCGCCCGGGTCACCACGAGCAGGCCGTGGGTGACACCGAGCGCGTCGAGGGCGGCCAGGTGCTCCGCTGACTGCGGCATCCAGCCCTCGTCGGCGCCGACCACCAGCATCGCGGCCGGCACCGGGCCGACGCCGGCCAGCATGTTGGGTACGAACCGTTCGTGGCCCGGCACGTCGACGAACGCGAGCGTGGCGCCGGACGGCAGGTCGGTCCACGCGTACCCGAGGTCGATGGTCATCCCGCGCCGCCGCTCCTCGGCCCAGCGGTCGGGCTCCATCCCGGTGAGCGCGCGGACCAGCGTCGACTTGCCGTGGTCGACGTGACCCGCCGTGGCGACGACGTGCACTCCGCAACTCTGCCACCGTCGGGGCAGGATTGAGGCATGACTTACCGGCTGACCCAGTACGCGCACGGCGGTGGCTGTGCCTGCAAGATCCCGCCCGGCGAGCTGGAGACCGTGGTCGCCGGACTGGTCGGCGGCACTCCACCGGACGGACCAGGCGAGCTGATGGTCGGTCTGGACGACGGTGACGACGCCGCGGTGGTCCGGATCAACGGCGACACCGCCGTGGTCGCCACCGCCGACTTCTTCACGCCGGTGCTGGACGACGCCTATGACTTTGGCCGAGTGGCGGCGGCCAACGCACTATCCGATGTGTATGCGATGGGCGGCACCCCTCTCGTAGCCGTCAACCTGCTCGGCTGGCCCCGCGACGTGCTCCCGATGGAACTGGCCGCCCAGGTCCTGGCCGGCGGTCTCGACGTCGCGCGCGAGGCCGGCTGCCACGTGGCCGGCGGGCACAGCGTCGACGACCCGGAGCCGAAATATGGCATGGCGGTGACCGGCATCGCCGACCCGGCGAAGCTGCTGCGCAACGACCGCGGCGCGGCCGGCGTGCCGCTCACGCTGACCAAGCCCCTCGGCGTCGGCGTGCTCAACAGCCGGCACAAGCAGACCGGCGAGGTCTTCCCTGAGGCGGTCAAGGCGATGACCACCCTCAACCGCGACGCGTCGGCGGCGGCGTTGAAGGCCGGCGCGGTCTGCGCCACCGACGTGACCGGCTTCGGGCTGCTCGGCCACCTGCACAAGCTGGCCCGGGCCAGCCGCGTCACCGCCCGCCTCGACGCAGCCGCCGTGCCGTATCTCGCTGGCGCCCGCGACGCGCTGGCCGCGGGCTATGTCAGCGGCGGCACGAAGCGCAACCTCGACTGGGTCCGCCCACACCTCGACCCAGGGTCGATCTCGGAGGACGAGCTCCTCCTGCTCGCCGACGCCCAGACCTCGGGCGGCCTCCTGGTGGCCGGCGAAGTGCCGGGCTATCCCGTCGTCGGCGAGCTGATCATGGCCCGCCCCGACGGCGTGACGCTGGAGGTGCGCTAGCTCGCGGCGGACCAGGTTGACGCTCATGGTGATGAGTACCGACCGCGCGACCGAAGGTTCACCGAAGTTAGGAATCGACCGCCGCGGTACCGCTCTAGACGAACACCGGCCCCTCCGCGGGCGCCGGCGCATGGCGGGCCACCGAGCAGGGCGGCGGACCAGGGCGACGCCCACCGTGATGAGTACCGGCCAGACGGCCGGAGGTTCATCGGACCTAGAGATCGACTGCTGTGGTGTTGGCGCCGCTCAGGATGAACACCGGCACCTCGTCGGGTGCCGGTGAATAGCGGCCGCTGAGTAGGGCGGCGAAGGCGGTCGCGCCGCCCGGCTCGACCACCACGCGCAGCGTCTCCCACAGGGCCCGCTGCGCGGCGCGGATCTCGTCGTCCGAGACCAGCAGGACGTCGCGGACGCCGGCGGCGATCACCGGGTACGTGTTGACGCCGATCCGCAGCGGCGCCAGCGAGTCGATCGCCACGCTGCCCACCGGTGCGTCGACCGGCTCCCCCGCGTCCAGCGCGGCCCGCAGCGTCGGTGCGCCGGTCGGCTCGACTCCGAACACCGGGCCGGGGTGGCCGGCGACCAGGCCGGCGAGCAGCCCGCCACCGCCGACCGCGGCCAGCAGCGTGGTCGGACCGGGCACCTGGCGGGCGACCTCGACGGCGATCGTCCCGGTGCCGAGCATCGTCTCGATCTCGTCGAAGGCGTGCAGTCGCAGCGCGCCCGACGTGGCCCGGAAGCGCTCGCTCGCGGCCAGGGCGTCGTTGTAGCTGGCGCCCTCCACGACAAGCTCCGCTCCGTACCCCCGGATCCGTTCGATCTTGGCCGGTGAGGAGACCGTCGGGACGAAGACGTGTGCCGGGACACCGAGGGCGCGGGCCGCGTACGCCGCAGCAGCCCCATGGTTGCCGCCGGACGCGGCGACGACGCCGGCCGGGGGGACCGCGCGCAACAGCAGGTTGGCGAACGCGCCGCGGGCCTTGAAGGAACCCGAGTGCTGGAGGTACTCCAGCTTGAAGGCGAGCGGGCCGGGCGACAGGCCGAAGTCGGCCCGGTCGACGGTCAACACGGGGGTTTCCCGGACGTACGGACGGATCAGGTCGGCGACCCGCGCGATCTCCGCGCCGGTCACCAGCTCAAGGGCGGTGCTGGTCACCCGCCCGACCTTAGACCGGCAAGAGCCGGTCGCACAGATCAGGGTGGCGGGGTGCCGTCATGATCCACGAGCCAGGCCCTAGGTTGGGATGATGCAGCCGCCTGGTGCCGCGTACCTCCGACTGGCCTGCCTCTCGTATGCCGAGGACGACGACGAGGCGCCGCGACGGGCGGTGGCGGCCGCCCGGGTCCTGGCCGAGCATCCGGATCTGCCCCACACCGACCCGCACGTCGCGGCGGCCGCGTCCGATGTGGACTCCTTGCGGGCGTTGCTCGACGCCGAGCCGGCAGCGGCGAACCGGGCGGGCGGCCCGTACGACTGGCCGCCATTGCTCTATCTCTGCTTCGCCCGGCACGATCCCGCGCTCGACGAGGCCGCCGTGCTGGCCACGGCGCGGCTGTTGCTGTCCGCCGGCGCCGACCCGAACGCGCGCTTCCTCTGGCGCGGGCTGGACCCGCCGTTCACGGCGCTGACCGGTGCGTTCGGCGGCGGCGAGCGCGGCCAGCCACCCCACCCGCACGCGACGGCGTTGGCTCGCGTGCTGCTCGACGCCGGCGCCGACCCCGACGACGGGCAGGCGCTCTACAACCGGATGTTCACCGCCGACGACAGCCACCTGGAGCTGCTGTTCGCCTACGGCCTGGGTTCCCCGTCCCTGCTGCGCGACCAGCTCCACTGGGCGGTGACGCATGGCATGACCGCACGGGTACGGCTGCTCGCCGCACACCACGTCGACATCACCACGCCGTTCGAGGGCGGGCCGACCCCGGCCGTGCTGGCGCTCACGTCCGGCTACCCGGAGCTGGTCGCCGCGCTCGGGCTGCCGATGCCGGAGCTCGCGCCGGCGGACGCGTACGTGGCCGCGGCCCTGGCCGCCGACCGCGCGACCTGTGAGGCGGCCGACCCGGCGCTGGTGGCGGCGCTGCGCGAAGACCGGCCGGGCCTCGCGGTCTGGGCCGCCGGCCACGGCCGCCCCGGCGCGGTCGGCCTGCTGCTCGACGCCGGTTGGCCGGTCGACGCGCTGGGCCGCACCGACGTACCGCGCGAGGACCCGTGGCAGACGGCGCTGCACGCGGCCGCGGAGGCCAGTGACGTGGCGCTGGCCCGCGACCTACTGGCCCGCGGCGCCGACCAGACCGTGCGCGACGCCCGCTTCGGCGCGACACCGGGCGACTGGGCCCGCTTCTTCGGACACTCCGAGGTAGCCGCTCTCCTGACACCCACCGACCCGGACGGGTCTTGAAACAAATTCGGGCCTCATTTCACGCCCGCCTCGCCTGACCCGCACTCTCCGCCGAATCCAGGCGGGATTCGGCCCGATGCGTCGCCGCGCCGCACTGGCGAGGTCCGCCGGCCGTCGGTCTTCCGGCCTCGTACTACGCCAGGTCGTCAGCGAGGTGGCCATGACCGAAGCCCGGCTGGCCCGGCTCCGATCGCGGCCGATCCGGCCCGCCGCCGAGCTGCTCGGCCAGGTGCAAGGCGCCCAGCACCACAACGTTGCCGGCGTCCTCGGCCTGCCGCACGCCGCAAACCCGCCACAGTTGGGGCAGGGCAAACTCCTCCGCCGCCCGCAATGCCGCCGGCAGGTAGCCGGCGTAGTCGAGCGTGCCTCCGGCCAGCACGATCGCCTGCGGGTTCAGCAGGTTCACGACCGTAGCGATGGCCCGCCCGAATGCCTCGCCGGCGGCAGACACGGCGGCGCCGACCCGTGGATCGCCGACCCGCAATGCGGCGTGCACCTCGTCTGGCGTCAACCCGGTCGCGCCAAGGATCGCGGCACCGCCCGCGACCTCGTCAAGCCTCCGCACCCCTCCGCCCGGCGCCCGCCCCTCCCCCAGCCCAACCACCGGCACCGGGACAGGGACAGGGATGCTGCCGATCTCTCCCGCCCACCCGCTGACCCCATTCACCACACGGCCCTCCGCCATCCAGGCCATCCCGATCGCCGTGCCGGCGACCAGAACCGCGGCCGTGGCGTCGGCCGGCAGCGTGCGGCTGGTGTGCGCCAGCGCCGCGCGGATGTCGTTGACCAGGACCTGCGGCACCCCGAGCAGATCACCCGGCCGCCAACCACCCAGGCGCGGCAGCACGTCGGAGATCTCGACCCGCCCACGGTCGACGAGCCCGGGCACCGCGATGCCGAGCGCCCCGACCGGCCCGGGCAGCGAACCAGCGAACTCACGGATATGCGCTTCGATCTCCCGGGACGACGTGGAAGGCCCGGTCGGGACCCGAGACGACCGCACGAGCGAGCCACCTGGAAGCCCGGCGACCAGAAGCATCTTCGTGCCGCCGATGTCGACTCCTACGGTCGGCGCCGTCATGCCGAGCGGGCCCGGAGCACCTCGGGCTGATGGGCCGCGCTCCACGCGCAGATGGCGGCCAGCGGTTCCAGCAGGGTGCGGCCGAGCGGCGTGAGCGCGTACTCGACCCGCGGCGGATTCTCCCCGTACGCGGTGCGGGTCAACAGACCGTCGCGTTCCATCGCCCGCAGCGACTCGGTCAGCACCTTCGCGGTGATGCGCAGCGGCACGATCAGCTCTCCGAAGCGACGGGGACCGTCGCGCAGACACACGATGATCTTCATCGTCCACTTGTCACCGATGCGGATCAGCGGGCGGTCCGTGCCGCAGTCGCTGAAGAGGTCGGGGTCCAGGGTCACAGCAGCAACCGTAGCCAGTTTCGTTGCGGTAACCGGCACCTCGGGGGCTACCGTCCGCGCCATGTTGAGCATCATCGTCTTCGGTGCCGGTGGGCGGGCCGGGCGCCGGATCGTCGCCGAGTCCCTCGCCCGTGGCCACCGGGTCACCGCCGTCGTCCGTGAGCCCGCGCGCCATCCCGACCTCGAAGGGGCCGTCGCCGGCGACGTGACCGACGCCCGTCAGGTCGCCGTCCTGAGCGAGGGGCACGACGCCGCCGTGCACGCGGCCGCCCGGCTCGACGTGCCGGCCGCCGAGTTCTTCCCCGACGCGGCACGCGCGCTCACCGCCGGCCTGACCCAGGCCGGCGTGCCGCGCCTGGTGGCGATCGGCATCGGCACCACGCTGGAGGTCGCACCCGGGCAGGCGGTGCACGACGCGCCCGACTTCCCGGCCGAGTACCGCGCGTTCTCGCTGGGCCATGCCGCCCAGATCGACGTCCTGCGCGCGGCCGGCGAAGGCCTCGACTGGGTGCTGCTCGTGCCGCCGCCGACCCTGCTCGACGACGCGACGGACGGGACCGGCGCCTACCGGACGAACAGCGACAACCAGGTGCTGGCGACGGGCGACACCCTCTTCGCGTACGCCGATCTGGCCATCGCCGTGGTCGACGAGGTCGACCAGCCGAAGCATCACCGCGCGGCTATTGCCGTCGGTCCGGCGTAAACAAGATCAGGCGAAGCCGGCGAGCGTGAAGGCCCCGAGCCCGACCAGGGCCAGCGGCACGGCGGCACCCAGCACCAGCGCCCGCTGCCGGGTCGAGCGCAGGGCCACCAGGATGATCAGCAGCCCGAGGACGGCCCGGATCACAGCGAGCCACACCGGCTCGTCGCCGTAGTTCGGGTCGCCGATGCGCCCGGCCTGCAGCGCCGCCTCCGCGAACAGCACCGCGGCGGGCAGCGCGGCACCGACGGTCAGGCGCCAGCCCGAGGTGCGCGCCCAGACGCCGGCGATGCCGAAGACCACGCCCGCCAGGATGCCGAAGAACATCCACAGCAGCGACGACGGCGCCCACAGGACGGCCAGGGCGTCGTGCTGGATGAGCAGCGCGGCCAAGTAGTAGCTGGGCACCGCGACCACGAGGAGCACGGCCGCGGCCGCGGCGGCCCGGACCACGCCCGTCCGGACCCACCAGCCGAAGGCGAAGGCGGCCACCGCCCAGACCGCGCTCGAGTTGCCGAGGTCCGCGAACGGGGACGGGACGAACTTGATCCACACGAAGTCGAGGAAGCCCAGCGCGAACCCGCACACCACGGCGGCAGTGGTCAGCACGCGACGGTCAGCCAGCACGGCGGAGCCTCTCATTTGCCAAGATCCAAATCTTCCGCGGCCAACGCGGCCAGCACTTCCGAGCGATCAGTGCGCGGCTTCGGCGGCCGCGGCGGCTTCGGCGGCTTGGGCGGCCGGTTGCCGGCGGTGGCCACGAACGCGGCCAGGGCGGTGGTGATCGGCACCGCGGCGACCAGGCCGAGCGTGCCGACGACGCTGCGGACGATCTCCTGGGCGATGAACTCCGCGGTCAGCACCTCGCGGACGCCGGTCCCGCCGGCGATCACCAGGAGCAGGACCGGGAGCGAGGCACCCGCGTACGCCAGGACGATGGTGTTGACCGTCGATGCGATGTGCGCCCGGCCGACCCGGGTGCCACCCCGGTAGAGCTCGCGCCGGCTCAGCGACGGGTTCGCCCGGGCCAGCTCGCCGACGGTCGCCGCCTGGGTGACCGTGACGTCGTCGAGCACGCCGAGCGAGCCGATGATGATGCCGGCCAGCAGCAGGCCGTGCAGGTCCACGTCGCCGTGCAGCAGGGAAAGAGTGATCGCGTTCTCGTCGCCGTACCCGGTCAGGTGCGTGAACCCGATCGCCAGCGTGCCGACGCCGCCGGCGAGCACCAGGCTGGCCAGGGTGCCGAGGACCGCCACCGAGGTCTGGGCGGTGAGGCCGTGGGTCAGGTAGAGCACTACGAACATGATCAGGGCGGCGCCGGTGACCGCGACCAGCAACGGCGGGCCGCCGCCGAGGATGGCCGGGAGTACGAAGCCGAGCAGCACCGCGAAGCTGACCGCGAGGCCGGCCAGCGCGGCCAGGCCCCGCCAACGGCCGAACGCGATGATCGCCACGGCGAAGGCGACCACGAGCCAGAGCAGCGGCGAACCGCGCTGGTGGTCGGCGATCGTGTAGACGATGGCCGTGGGGTCCTCGGAGTCGGTCAGCGGGGTGACGATCACCGCGTCGCCGACGTCGACGCTGGGTGCGCCCGGGCCTGACGGCAGCTCCGTCTCCCGGGTCTGGCCATTGTCCGGGCCGGAGTCGAGGGTGACCGTGGCACTCCCGCAAGGACCGGGCTCCGCCTCGCCTGAAGGCGTCGCCGGACAGATCGAGATCACGATCGACGTGACGGTGGCGTGGAAGCGCGGCACCGGGTCGGCCTGGTCGGGCTTGGGCACGTCGCCCGGCCAGAGCAGCGCGGTGGCGATCCCGGTGGCCAGGAACGCGGGCACCAGGATGGCGGCGAGGATGATTCGCAGGCGGCGGGGCGCCCGCGGAGCGGGCTGGTGGTCGTGACCCATCGGGTCAGAGGCTACCCAGGCGTTCGCGCTGTGGGACGACGGTGTACTTCGGGTCCTCCGCCGACGCCTTGCCCGCCTCGAAGACGCCGAGGCGGGTGGCCAGCGAACCGGCGAGCAGCGCGCCACCGGCCAGCGCCGACACCGTGCGGCTCCGTGAGCCCAGCAGGGCCCCGACGGCGCCGGCGGCGGTCAGCACCCGGGCGGCGCGCAGCAGCTTGCCGGCCCGGCCCGTGCGGTAGGGCTCGCTGAGCAGGCCCATCCGGTGCTCGACGCCGTGGGTCGCGGCCAGCTCCAGGGCGGCACCGGCCACCGCGAGGGTCCGCGCCGGGCCGGCCTGCGCGGTCGGCGCGCCGATCAGGCCGGCGGCGCCGCCGCTGGCCAGGGCGCTGCCGGCGAAGACGAAGGGCAGCCGGGGGTACGCCGCGTGCCAGGCGGGCGTCGCGGTGTCGGAGATCAGCACCGCGGTGTACGTCGCCATGGCCGGCGCGAGGGCGGCGGCGGCGAGCCCGCCCGCCCGGCCGGCGGTCGGCAGCGCGCGGGCGGCCAACCCGAGTGCACCGCGGCGGGGCAGGTAGGGCGCGGCCTCGGCGACCGCTGCCAGGCCCGCAGCCGCGCTGAACCCGCTGAAGACCCAGGTGCCCATCGACATCGGCGAGGTCGGCTTGGCCACGCGGAGCATGTTGAGGAAGCGGCTCGGCCGGCCCAGGTCGACGACCAGGAAGTAGGTGCTGGCGACGATCGCGGCCAGGGCGGTGAGCCGGCCGGTGGTGCGCAGTGCGGGGCGCTTGGTCAGGTCGGCGCCGGCCGCGACCAGAGCGGAGCCGGCCGCGAGCCCGCCGGTGAAGAAGTAGGCGGCGATGTCGTGCGTCCAGACGGGGGCCTTCACCACCGGACGGCCGTAGTAGGAGCGGAACTCGGCCGGCGGCACCATGACCCGGTCGCCCTTGCCACCACCGCGCCGGCCGCCTTTTTGCGGGGCCTGGTCCGGCTTGGTCACGGTCGCCGCCCCAGGAACGCCACGGCCGCGGCGGCCACCATGCTCAACGCTGCCACGCCCGCATGCTTCCACATGCTCGGCAGGTCACGGGTGGTGACCACCGGATCCGGCGGCAGGCCGTACACCTCCGGCTCGTCGAGGAGCAGGAAGAACGCCCCGTCGCCACCGACGCCGTCGTCCGGGTCGTGGCCGTAGAGCCTCGCCTCGGTCACGCCGCGCTGGTGCAGCACCTCGACCCGCCCGGCGGCGCGCTCGCGGAGCTCGTCGAGCTCGCCATATTGAATGGACTGGGTCGGGCAGGCCTGCGCGCAGGCGGGGGTCATGCCCTCGCCGATCCGGTCGTAGCAGAGCGTGCACTTCCACGCCCGGCCGTCGTCCTCGCGCCGGTCGATCACGCCGTACGGGCAGGCCGGGATGCAGTAGCCGCAGCCGTTGCAGATGTCCTCCTGCACCACGACGGTGCCGAACTCCGTGCGGAACAGCGACCCGGTCGGGCAGACGTCGAGGCAGGCGGCGTGGGTGCAGTGCTTGCACACGTTCGACATCATCAGCCAGCGCAGGTCGCGGTCCTCCCGGCCGTTCGCGCCGGGCAGCGTCGAGGAGGGCATGCCGAGGAACTGGGTCGACACCGTCGACTCGGCCTCGCGCAGCACGTCCATGGCGGCCGGGCTCGGTGCGGCCTGTTCGATGAAGGCCACGTGCCGCCAGGTGTTGGCCGACAGCCCGCCGGTGTTGTCGTACGACATGCCGAGCAGGTTGAAGCCGTCGTCCGGGACCGCGTTCCACTCCTTGCAGGCCACCTCGCAGGCCTTGCAGCCGATGCAGACGCTGGTGTCGGTGAAGAAGCCCATCCGCGGGGGCGCGTCGGTGTAACCGGCGTCGGGCGCCGGGTCGATCGGACCGTACAAGCTGTTAGGTCCGGCCATCACTCTCTCCCGCTCCAGGTGTCTCCAACGGCGCGTAGTGCGTGGCGTCCAGCCTCGCACGCCGCAGGTAGTCGGCGACGTAGTCCAGCAGGGCCGGGCCGGTCGGGCGCCGGCCGGCCCGGATGTCGCACGTGCCGACCTTGCTCTCCTGGATGAGCACGTTGGGGTCGAGGGTGATGCCGAACAGGTCGTTGGCCGAGTCACCGGTGATCAGACCGGAACCGCCCCAGTGGTACGGCAGCCAGATCTGGTGGATGACCCGCCCGTCCAGGCGCAAGGGGCGCAGCCGGGCCGTGACCAGCACCCGCGCCTCGATGGCGGCCCGGCCGGTGATCACGTGCGCCCAGCCCATGTGCTCGAGCCCGCGCTCCTCGGCCAGCGCCGGCGAGACCTCGACGAACATGGCCGGCTGGAGCTCGGAGAGGTACGCCAACTGCCGGCTCATCCCGCCGGCGGTGTGGTGCTCGGTCAGGCGGCTGGTGGTGAAGACGTACGGGAAAACCTCGCTGTGCCGCTCCGGCGGGGCCGGGTTGAGCTGGTTGTCCGGCCGGTCGTACACCTTGCGGACGGGGTTGGCCTGCTGGCTGTAGAGCGGGTTGCGCAGCGGCGACTCGGCCGGCTCGTAATGGGTCGGCATGGGGCCGTCGATCAGGCCCGCCGGGGCGTACAGCCAGCCCTTCCCGTCACCTTGCATGATGAACGCGTCGTCGCCCGCCAACCCGTCGACACCGATGGTGCCCGGTGCCGGCCGGAAGCTCGGATCCTTCGTCTTCTCGAAGTCCGGCACGTCGTGGCCGGTCCACTCGCCCTTCTCCGGGTCCCACCAGACGTACGCCTTCTTCTCGCTCCACGGAACCCCCTGCGGGTCGGCGGACGCGCGGTTGTAGAGGATCCGCCGGTTGGCCGGCCAGACCCAGCCCCACTCGGGCGCCACCCAGCTCTGCTCCTGCCCGGGTTTGCGCCGGGCAGCCTGGTTGACGCCGTCGGCGAAGACTCCACTGTAGATCCAGCACCCACAGGCGGTGGAGCCGTCGGCCTGGAGCTGGGTGAAGCCGGAAAGCGGAGCGCCCGTGGCCACGTCGTACCCGTTGATCTCCTTGAGCACCGACTCGGCGTCCGGCTCGTTGTGCTGTCCGCTGGTCGGATAGCTCCAGGCGAGTCTCTTGACCGGCTCGTCACGCTCCAGTGTGGACGCCGCGAGGCGTTCCCGGACCAGGCGGCCGAGGTGGTAGAAGAACCACAGCTCCGAGCGGCAGTCCTGCGGCGGGTCCAGGGCCTTCTCCCGCCACTGCAGCATCCGCTGGGTCTGGGTGAACGTGCCCTCCTTCTCCACGTGCGACGCCGCCGGCAGGAAGAACACCTCGGTGCGGCAGTCCTCCGTGACGATCTCGCCGGTCTCGATCTCGGGCGAGTCCTTCCAGAACGTCGCGCTCTCGATCATGTAGAGGTCGCGGACCACCAGCCAGTCGAGGTTGGCCATGCCGAGGCGCTGCGCCCGGCCGTGGGCCGAGCCGACCGCCGGGTTCTGACCGAGCAGGAAGTAGCCCTTGATCTTCCCGTCGATCATGTTGAACACCTGCTGATACGTGCCGTGGTCGCCGGTCAGCCGGGGAAGCCAGCCGTACCCCCAGTCGTTCTCCTCGGTGGCGTGCTCGCCGAAGTACGCCTTGAGCAGGCTGACGGCGTAGCAGCGGGCGTACGCCCAGAAGCCCTTCTGGCCCAGGTGCCGGATCGCCTCGGCCCACATGTCGAAGGTCTCGTGCTGCTTGAAGTGCGGCATGGGCAGGTAGCCCGGAAGCAGGTTGAACAGCGTCGGGATGTCGGTCGAGCCCTGGATGCTGGCATGCCCGCGCAGCGCCATGATGCCGCCGCCGGGGCGACCCATGTTGCCCAGCAGCAACTGGATGATCGCGCCGGCCCGGATGTACTGGACGCCGACGGTGTGCTGGGTCCAACCCACCGAGTAGACCAGCGCGGTGGTGCGCTCGCGCCCCGAGTTGCGGGTCCACGCCTCACAGACCTTCTGGAACTGCTCCGGGGGTACGCCGCAGACGCGCTCGACCACCTCGGGGGTGTAGCGGGCGTAGTGCCGCTTGAGGACCTGGTAGACGCAGCGCGGGTCCTGGAGCGTCTCGTCGCGCTCGACGGAGCCGCTGACCGGAGGACCGTGGGCCTCGTGCTGGATACCGGCGCCGGTCTCACGATGCACGTGCGCGTCTTCGTGGGACTGGGCGAACTCCTCGTGGCCCTCGTACTGCCAGGTGACCGGGTCGTAGGTCCCGGTCTCCGGGTGGTAGCCGGAGAACAGCCCGCCGAGGTCCTCGGTGTCCTGGAACCCTTCGGTGACGAGCGTGGCCGCGTTGGTGTACGAGACCACGTACTCCCGGAAGTCGAGCTCGTTGGACAGGATGTAGTTGATCACCCCACCGAGGAACGCGATGTCGGACCCGACCCGCAGCGGCACGAACTCGTCGGCCACGGCGCTGGTCCGGGTGAACCGCGGGTCGACGTGGATCACCGTCGCACCGCGCTTCTTGGCCTCCATCACCCACTGGAACCCGACCGGATGTGCCTCGGCCATGTTGGAACCTTGGATGACGATGCAGTCGGCGTTAGCCAGGTCCTGCTGGAACCCGGTGGCCCCGCCACGGCCGAAGCTGGTCCCCAGACCGGGGACGGTGGAGGAGTGTCAAATACGGGCCTGGTTCTCGATCTGGATCGCGCCCATCGCGGTGAACAACTTCTTGATCAGGTAGTTCTCTTCGTTGTCCAGCGTGGCGCCACCCAGGCTCGAGATGCCCAGCGTGCGGTTGAGCGGACGCCCGTCGTCGTCCTTGTCCTCCCAGGTGTCGGCCCGCGCCTTGACCACCCGGTCGGCGATCATCTCCATCGCGGTGTCGAGGTCGAGCTCTTCCCAGTCTTTGCCGTAGGGACGGCGATAGAGCACCGTGCGCTGACGGCGGTCGCTGGTCACCAGGCTCTTGCTGGCCGAGCCCTTGGGACAGAGGCGACCGCGCGAGATGGGGCTGTCCGGGTCGCCCTCGATCTGGGTGACCTTGCCGTCCTTGACGAACACCCGCTGCCCACAACCGACGGCGCAGTAGGGACAGACGGACTTGGCGACCGAGTCAGCGGTCTTGGTGCGGGGTTCGAGGGCGTCGGTGCGCGCGGATCGGGCGGCCTGCCCGCGGCCAAGCGGATCAGTGCCGGTGAGCTGCCGGTAAACCGGCCACCCTTCGATCCACGTCCGGACCCCCACGCAACCACCCTAGATCAGCGCACCTGCCCGCGCACGCCGTCGCCCACCACTCACGTCCCTCCACGCCGCCCAGGCCCACCCGGAGCCGGCGCCCGCTCAGCGGGCGGCGGTGACGCGGTCGACCAGGGCGGCGATCAGGTCGCCGTACGGGTATGGCGCCAGGACGTCGGGGACTGTGAGGTCGTCGATCAGTAGGCCGGACATGGCCAGGTAGAGCAGGACGACCGTGGTTTCGTCGCCCGGTAGGTCGGCGTCCAGGTGGAATTTGATGCTCTCCCGCAGGTTCTGGCTGAAGACGTCGACCAGGACCGCGCGCAGTTCTGGGCGGCGCGTGGCTTCCAGGCGTAGTTCCAGCATCGCCAGGTAGGTCGAGCGGTCCCGGCGCAGCCGGTCCAGGAGTTGGTGCATCAACAGCGTGACCAACTCACGGGTACGAGGCGCGCGCATCGTTTCCGCGATCTCCGACTCGATCGGGGTCAGGCGCTCGCGGGTGCGTTGGGCTACCTGGGCGATCAGGTCGTCCCGGTTGGCGAAGTAGTTGGACGCCGTGCCGGTCGGGACTCCGGCCGCCGTGTCGACCGCGCGGAAGGTCAGGCCGCGGGAGCCGTCGCCGGCCAGGACCTCGATGGCGGCGTCGAGCAGGGCGGTGCGGCGGGCGGGGTTCTGGCGCATCGGGCTCCTTGTCGCGTTGACACCACTGCAAGTGTAGTACTACGTTCTAACCACTACATGAGGAGTGGTTAGAACTTGCGAAAGCTCACCTACTACGTCGCGGCCAGCATTGACGGGTTCATCGCCGACCCCGACGGGCGCTTCGACTTCTTTCCGATCGAGCCCGACGTGATGGCGTTGATGTACGCCGAACGGCCGGAGACCGTCCCGACCCCGTTCCGCTCCGCCGTCGGTCTCGCCGCCGACGAGCCGAACCGGAGCTACGACACGGTCCTGATGGGACGGCACAGCTACACGCCGGGCCTGGAAGCCGGCATGACAAGCCCTTACGACCACCTTCGCCAGTACGTCTTCTCGCGCACGCTGACCGCGAAAGACCCCGCGGTGGAGATCGTCTCCGGCGACGCGCTCGAAACCGTCAGAGCGCTGAAGGCAGAACCGGGCGGGCTCGGCGTCTGGCTCTGCGGCGGCGGGCAACTGGCCAGCCAGCTCCTGCCGGAGATCGACGAGCTGGTGATCAAGCAGTACCCGCTGGTGCTCGGCGCCGGCATTCCGCTGTTCGCCGATGCCGTCGCGCCGACGACGTTCGCGTTGGAGTCGGCGCGGCCGTTCGAGTCCGGCGCGGTCGTGCTCACGTACACCCGGGCTTTGTGACAGAACCAAGACATTTTCCGGACGAGACGCGGAACACGGCACGCCAGGATGGTCCGCGTGAACCTGGGACCGCCTACCCTCCGGCTGCTCGCGGCGGCCGCCGCGTCCGCCGTCGCGTTCGGCCTCACCTGGCTCGTGTTCGTGCGGAGCTCCACGGGGCAGTTGATCGACGGACGGCTGCTCCCCCGCTCGGAGCTGGGCGGCGGCTATGCCCAGGACACCGTCCTGTTGGGACCGGCCGCCCGCGTGCTCGGCCGGTTCGGCAACCCGCTGCTGATCGGTGCGCTGGTGCTCGGGATCGTGGTGCTGGCCCTGATGATCGGGCGGTTCCGGGCCGGTCTCGCGGGTGCGATCGTCGTGCTCGGCTCGGCGGGCGCCGCCGGGCTCGCCAAACAGTCGATCAGCCGGCCCGAGCTCGGCGTCATCGGCTCGTCGACGCACAACAGCTTCCCCAGCGGCCACGTCGCCATCGCCGCCGGACTGCTGCTGGGCTTCCTGCTGGTGGTCCCGGCGCGGCTGCGGTGGTGGGTGGCGGTGCCCGGCGCCACGGGGGTGTCGGTCATCGCCGCCGCCACGATGGTCGCGGGCTGGCATCGGTTCAGCGACGTGGCCGGCAGCCTGCTGCTGGTGGCCACGGTGTTCTTCGTGGTCGCGAGCGTGCTGGCCCGCTGGCCCGGCCGCCGCGGCGCCGAGGACCCGACCGACAACTGGTCCGGCTTCCTGTCGCTGGCCATCGGGCAGACGCTGCTGATGATGGCGCTGCTCGCGATCGCGCCCGACGCTGGCCTGCCGCTGCTCGCCGCGATCGCCACCGCCGGCGGCCTGACCATCCTGGTGGTCTGGGCCGCACTGCACCTGATCGGGCCGCCCGAACCCGAGCCGGACGACCGGCACGACCCCGCGGCGACGCCGATGGCGACCAGCAGAGCATGAACGAAGCCGCCCAGGGCGTACACCCTGGGCGGCTCCGGTTCGTGTTGGTTATGCGGCGGCGAGCAGCTCGCGCTCGTCGGCCGGGCGCAGGGCCAGGGCCAGCACGTCGCTGACGTCACCCAGCACGTGGATGGTCAGGGCGTCCCGCACCTCCTGCGGCAGGTCGTCCAGGTCCGGCTCGTTGCGGGCCGGGACGATCACCTCGGTCAGGCCCGCCCGGTGTGCCGCCAGCAGCTTCTGCTTGACGCCGCCGATCGGCAGGACCCGGCCGGAGAGGGTGACCTCGCCGGTCATCCCGAACTCCGGGCGGACCGGTCGGCCGGTCGCCAGGGACGCCAGGGCGGTGACCATCGTGATGCCCGCGGACGGACCGTCCTTCGGCACCGCACCGGCCGGCACGTGCAGGTGGATCCGCTTTGCGGCGAGCTCGTTGGGGTCGATGCCCAGCCGCTTGCCGTTGGACCGCAGGTAGCTCAGCGCGATGTGCGCCGACTCCTTCATGACGTCGCCGAGCTGGCCGGTCAGGGTCAGGCCGGGCTCGCCCTCCATCGAGGTCGCCTCGATGAACAGCACGTCACCACCCGCACCGGTGACCGCGAGGCCGGTTGCCACACCCGGGGTCGCCGTGCGCTCCGCCGACTCCGGCGTGAACCGGGGACGGCCGAGGTAACGGACCAGGTCGGTCTCGTCGACCCGAACCGGGGCCGACTCGGTCGCCAAGGCCACCGCGACCTTGCGGAGCACCTTGGCCAGCCCACGCTCGAGCTGCCGCACGCCCGCCTCGCGGGTGTACTCGCCGGCGATCTTCCGCAGCGCCTCGTCGTCGATGGACACCTCGTCGGAGGTCAGACCGGCCCGCTCGACCTGCCGCGGCCACAGGTGGTCACGGCCGATGGCGACCTTCTCCTCCTCGGTGTAGCCGTCCAGCGTGACGAGCTCCATCCGGTCCAGCAGCGGGCCAGGGATGTTCTCGACCACGTTGGCCGTCGCGAGGAACAGCACGTCCGAGAGGTCGAGGTCGACCTCCAGGTAGTGGTCGCGGAAGGTGTGGTTCTGCGCCGGGTCGAGCACCTCGAGCAGGGCCGCGGCCGGGTCGCCGGAGTAACCGACGGCCAGCTTGTCGACCTCGTCGAGCAGCACGACCGGGTTCATCGAACCGGCCTCCTTCAACGCCCGGACGATCCGGCCCGGAGCCGAGCCGACATAGGTACGCCGGTGGCCACGGATCTCGGCCTCGTCACGGATGCCGCCGAGGCTGACGCGGACGAACTTGCGCCCGAGGGCGTTCGCGACGGACTCGCCGAGGCTGGTCTTGCCGACGCCGGGAGGGCCACCGAGGGCCAGCACCGCGCCGGAGCCACGGCCACCGACGACCTGCAGGTTGCGCTCGGCACGCCGGTTGCGGACGGCCAGGTACTCCAGGATGCGGTCCTTCACGTCGGCCAGGCCGGCGTGGTCGGCGTCGAGCACCTCGCGCGCCGCCTTCAGGTCCGTGTTGTCGTCGGTCCGGGTCGACCAGGGCATTTCGAGTACGGTGTCGAGCCAGGTCCGGATCCAGCTCGTCTCGGGCGACTGGTCGCTCGCGCGCTCCAGCTTGCCGACCTCGCGCATGGCCGCCTCGCGAACCTTCTCGGGCAGCTCGGCGGACTCGACGCGCGACCGGTAGTCGGCCGAGCCGTCGGGCTCGTCCTCACCCAGCTCCTTGCGGATCGCGGCGAGCTGCTGGCGGAGCAGGAACTCGCGCTGCGACTTCTCCAGGCCCTCGCGGACGTCGTTGGCGATGCCCTCGTTGACCTCCTGCTCGGCGAGGTAGTCGCGCACCCAGCCGACGAGGAGCTCGAGCCGGGCGGTGACGTCCTCCGCACCCAGGAGCTCGACCTTCTGCTCCAGGGTGAGCCACGGCGCGTAGCCGGCGGAGTCGGCCAGCTCGGACAGATCGGTCATCCGCTCGACGGCGTCGATGACCTGCCAGGCGCCGCGCTGCTGGAGCACGGACTTGACCAGGGCCTTGTATTCAGTAGCCAGCTCACGGGCCTTGCCCGCGGGCGGCGTCTCGGTCAGTTCGGTGGCCTCGACCCACAGGGCGGCGCCGGGTCCGGACACGCCGGAACCGATCTTGACCCGGGCCTCGCCACGGATGACGGCGGCCGGCTCGCCACTGGGCAGGCGGCCCACCTTCTCGATCAGCGCCATGACGCCGACCGACCCGTACTCGCCGTCGACACGCGGCACGGCAAGCACGCGGTTGTCGCCAGCGGCGCGTGCGGCGTCGACGGCGGCCTGAGTGTTGTTATCGAGGGTGACCGGGATGGTCATGCCAGGCAGCAGCACGGCATCGGTCAACGGCAGGACGGGAAGAGTTGCCATGTCCGTACTCAAGTTACAAAGCGTCTACTCTGTTCCCCAGCCGCGTTGTGACCCAGGCCACACAGTGCGGGCCGAGTAATTCAGGGTGATTTACGCACCGGAATCCCATTCGACAGGCGGAAGCTCATGCCGCCGACCAACCTGACCAACGGTGCACGTCGACGGCCAGGACCGGGCCGCGTCGGGCGAACGCCGGGTAGCGCTCCCCCAGCAGGGTCGCCGCCCGGTCGGCCTCCGGGCCTGAGGTCAGGATGCGGGCCGTGCCGTCCGCGCGGGCCCACCACAGGCGCGACCAGTCGTCGTCGTAGAAGTCGACCAGCATGGACGCCTGCGGATTGGCCTCGACGTTGGCCAGGCGGCGCAGCGCCGGTGAGCGCTTGGGTTTCGCGTCGACCGCGCTGTAGACCGTGTCGCCCTCGAGTGCGAACGTGATCGGGACCAGGTGGGGCTGGCCGGTCCCGGAGACCGTGGCCAGGCGGGCGACCCGGGCCTCGGCGAACCGGGCCCGGGCGTCGTCGGGGGTCACTCGGGGTTGTACTCCGCGATCGCCGCCTCCCACTGGTCGAACGCCTTCTCGACGCGGGACCGCGGGCCGGAGGGGAACCAGCGCGCGACCCGGCGTACACCCGCGTCGCGAAGTTGCTCGAAGATCTTCGGGTCCGCGGGCACGCTCATCACCTGGACCTCGATCGGCCGTTCGGCGCGGGCGCGCAGCTCGGCGATCCGGTCGAGGATGCCGTCGTGGTAGTTGGGGAACCAGGCGTCGCCGAACGACAGCACGCGGTCCAGCACCGTCGGGCCGGTGCCGCCGACCAGGACCGGCGGGTGCGGGTTCTGTGCGGGCTTCGGCCACGACCAGATGCGCTCGAAGTTGACGTAGCGACCCGCGTAGCTGGCCTCGTCCTGCGTCCAGATCGCCTTCATCGCCTCGACCCGCTCCTTGAGCACGCGCATGCGTACCCGCGGATCCGTGCCGTGGTTGCTCATCTCCGTGCGGTTCCAACCCGCGCCGACGCCGAACTCGAGGCGGCCTCCGGAGAGGTGGTCGACGCTGGCGACCTCCTTCGCGGTGGTGATCGGGTCGCGCTCGATGACCAGGCAGATGCCGCTGGCCACGCGCAGCCGGGTGGTCGCCGCGGCGGCTGCGGTCAGGGAGACGAACAGGTCGTACGTCTTCCAGTACTTGTTGGGGAGGGGCTGGCCGGGAAAACGATCGGTCTCGGCGGCCGGGATGTGCGTGTGCTCGGCGAAATAGATCGCGTCCGCGCCGCGCTCCTCGGCCAGCCGGGCGACCTCGCCCGGCTTCATGCCGTCAAAGGTGGGGAAGTAACCGACTCCGAACTCCATGGGAATGGTCTACCACGTCCACATTGAAACTAAGTTTCACCATCGGGCTAAACATCGGCAACTATCGACATAGACAGGCTTCACGGTATAGCGTGCGCCTCACCTACCACCACCCGCGCTGACCGAAGGAGTGCCGTGACCGACTTCCCGCCCCGCCGGTTCCGCCGGCGCGTCGTGCTCGGCCTGCCGGCCCTGGCCGCCGCAGCCGTCACCGTCGCCGCCAACCCGGCCGTCGCCGCCGCCGCGCCGGCGGCCGCCAAGCCCGAGTGCGTCGCCGACCTGATCACCGCCGAACCCAGCCTGGCGCGGGGTGCCTGATGGCCAACGTTCCCTGGTTGCTCGACGTCCTGCGCGGCGCCGGCGTCACGTGTGTCACCGAAGGTGACTGGGTCAACCGCTACCGCCCCGGCTCGTTCGACCCGATCGGCGTGCTCTGGCACCACACCGCCGCCACGTCCAGCGCCAGCAACCCCCACCCGGCACTGAACGTCTGCATCAACGGGCGATCCGACCTGGCCGGCCCGCTCTGCCAGGCGCTGGTCGACTACAACGGCGTGTTCCACCTGATCTCCGCCGGCCGGTCGAACCACGCCGGAGCGAGCCGCGGCAGCGGCCCGATCCCCGCCGGCGACGGCAACACGCTCATGATCGGCTGGGAGATCGACTACAACGGGGTCAACCAGTCGATGACCTCGGCGCAGTACAACGCGTCGATCGCCGCGACGGCCGCCGTGCTGACGCGGCTCGGCCGGAACTCCACGTACGCCCGTGGCCACCGCGAGACCAGCACGAGCGGCAAGATCGACCCGTCGTTCATCGACCTCGACGTGATGCGCGCCGACGTGGCCGCGAAGATGAGTGGCGGCGGCGGGACCTGGTCCTCGATCGTCGACAACACCACGTCGGGCCGGTTCACCGCGAGCGCCAACTGGGGCACGTCCGCGTACTCCACACAGCGCTACGGCACCGACTACCGCTTCGCCGACCCCGTCGCCGCCAGCGACCCGGCCTGGTACAAGTTCGCCGTGCCGACGACGGCCGCCTACCGGGTCGACGTCTGGTACGCGGCGAACGCCGGCTACAACAGCGCGGCGCCCTACATCGTGGCGACCACGAGCGGAAACCAGACGGTCAACGTCGACCAGCGTACGGGCGGCGGCGCCTGGCGCTCGATCGGCACGTTCAACCTGCCCGCCGGCGACGCCAACCGGGTCGCGGTCAGCCGCTGGACCAACGGCACCGGCCTGGTGATCGCCGACGCAGTCAGGCTCACTCGCGTCTAGCTATATTGGGTCGATGGGCGACCGTATCGAGTCCCTCATCGAGGCGCAGATCCGTGCGGCCCGGGAGAACGGCGAGTTCGACGATCTCCCGGGCGCCGGCAAGCCGCTGCCCGGCCACACCGAGCCCTACGACGAGCAGTGGTGGCTCAAGGAGTTCCTGCGCCGCGAGGGCATCAGCGGCACGGCCATGCTGCCGCCGTCGATCCAGCTCGCGCGCCAGGTCGAGCGGCTGCCCGACGAGATCCGCGGGCTTCCTTCCGAGCAGCGGGTACGCGAGACGGTCGCCGAGCTCAACCGCGACATCCTCGACTACCAGGTCCGCCCGACGCCGCCGTTCGTGCCGGTCCGCCGGATCGACGTCGAGGCGATGGTGGCGCTGTGGCGAGAGGCGCTGGAGGCCCGGTTCGCCGCGGCCCGGCAAGAGCCCGCGCCGGAGCCGCGAGCCAAAGCCAAGCCCCGCCGCTGGCTCCGGAAGCGCTCAGAACCCCCACACGACGCGTAGCCATTCCTGGAACGGCGGGCTTGCCGGCGGCCAGGTGATCAACTGTGCCCACTGCAGGAGCGCCACCGTGCCCAGGAACACGCCCAGCCGGCGGCTCGGCGACCTCGGCACGGCGATCAGCGCGATCGTGGTCAGCAGCAGATAGTTCGTCACCGCCGAGTACGCCAGCCCGGCCAGCAGGGTCACGAACAACACCACGACCGGGGCGAGGTAGCCGGCCAGCGCGCGCGGGCGGCGTACCGCGTAGACGACCGCGACCGCCGCGTAGAGCGGCGTGTGCACGACCGCCACCACCGCCCCGCCCAGCGCGCCCAGCAGCCCGGCGGGGTCGAAGCCGATCCCGGCCTGGCCGGTGAGGCGCCAGTTGAGCAGCACCGCGCCGGCGAGCACGGCCAGCGGCGGGAACAGCAGCATGGCCCGGGTCGGGCCCGCGTCGATGTCGGGGCCGCGGCGGCCGGCGGCGACGAACGGGGCCACGGCGGCGAAGGCGAGCGCGTAGCCGGTCGCGGCCGGGTCGCACAGCGCCGCGCCCGCGAGCATCAGGCCGGCCCGCACCGCACCCTCGGGCTGGCCCGCGACCGCGAAGTGGAGAAAGCCCTCGACCGCCAGCGCCAGGAACGCGACCGTCAGGACGGCGATCGGATCGGCGGAGCCCGTGTACGCCAGCGCCGGCACCAGGACCAGCGGCACGCCGACCCGGACCGGGACCTGCCAGCGGACCAGCCGCTCCGCCAACGCGGCGAGCGCCGTCCCGGTGGCGGCCGCGGCGACCAACCCCACGCCGAGCGGGCCGAGCGTGGTGACCAGAGCCGACAACGGTCCGGCCGGCCGGGGCACGAAACCGCGCCCGGCCGCGTAGAGCGCGAGGCCCGCGAACGGCAGCGCGAGCAGCAGGCGCAGGAGAGCGCGGGTGACGGTGCCGGCCGGCCAGCGTTCCTCAGCCGGGCTCCACCGCTGCCACCGAGGTGTCGCCACTGTGGACGGTGCGATCGCCATGCCTGGCCTTCTCCCGGGTCAATGGCCGCCGCAGGGCCGCGGCGGAGTCGAGCAGCCAGCGCAGCGGGGCGCGCAGCGCGGGGGCTACGGCGCCGCCCCGGCGGAAGGCGTCCAGCAGGTCGGCGTGGACCAGCGCGGTGTTGCCGGCCAGCAGGCTGGCCATGGTGATGCCGACCGACCAGGCCGGGAACACCCGCTCGGCGGGCAGCACGAGTGCGGCGAGGAACAGGGCGTACAGGAGCGGGGTGAGCGGGAGGGCGATCGCGCGGGCGAGCGGCGCGGCCGGGTGGTCGGTGACCGTGGCGCCGACGCCGGCGAGGAACCCGGCGCTGGTCAGCAGGGCGAGCACGACGAGGGTCGGCACCGGCGCGAGCACAACGGCGCCCGCGAGCACCAGCAACGCGACGGCTCCGATGACCCACCCGAAGCGGAAGCGGGAGCGGGAGCCCATCGGCTGGGGATATGCCTGCCGAATCGCCTCCGCCAGGTCCACATCGCTGGTGACCGCCAGGCAGACCGGCGCGCCGACCGCCGCCTCGATCAGCGCGACCCGCTCGATCGTGGGCTCCGCCGCGACGGCGACCAGCACGTAGCCCTCGTCGTCCACGTGCAGCGGCAGCCAGGCGTCGCGGGCGAGCACGGCCGGGTCGTACCCCGCCTGCACCTCGGTGTCGATCCACTCGTTGGTGACGTCGACGTAGCCGCAGTTCCAGTCGGCCGCGAGCGTGCGGAAGTGGTCGCGGCGGCTCTCGGTCAACGCCATACCCCGATGCTGCTCCTATAAGGCTGGTTTGTCCGGTTACTGAGATCCGGCGTGTCTGGATGACCACGCCGGTTCCCTGCCATGCTTCCTATGTGGCCCGCTCGCCGGAATCTCCCATGCCGCGGCGCATGCTGGGCTGGCACGGTCCGGCGATCCGCCGCGCCGGCACGGTGATCGTCATCTGGGTGATCGTCGCCGCCGCGCTGGCCGCCAGCCCGATCGACTGGGAGCTTGCGGTGATCGCCGGCTATGACGCCGCATCGCTGAGCTTCCTGGTGTCGGTCTGGCCGATCTTCATGAGCGCCGACGGGTCCAAGACGGAGAAGCTGGCCGGCCGCGAGGACCAGACCCACGGCTCGGCGACCGCCCTGCTGGTCGCGGCGTGCCTGGTCAGCCTGCTCGGCGTCGGGTTCGCGCTGGGCGAGGCCGCCAACCAGCACGGCGCGTTCCGTGGGGTGCTGATCGGGATCGCCGTGCTCACGGTGGCCACCGCCTGGGTCACCATGAACACCGTCTACACGCTGCGGTACGCGAAACTCGACTACCAGAGCCACGGCAGCAGGATCGACTTCGGAGAACCGCTGTCGGAGCACAAGCCGAACTACCGCGACTTCGCGTACCTGGCGTTCACGATCGGCATGACCTTCCAGGTCTCCGACACGACCCTGCGCAGCTCCCCGATCCGCCGCACAGTCCTGGGCCACGCCCTGCTGTCGTACGTGTTCGGCGTGGCCATCGTCGCCGGCGCGATCAACCTGATCGCCGGCCTGGTCAACAACTAGCGAGCAACCGCTGAAGGTGTACGCCGTGGTCCGCGCCGAGGGCATGCGGCACACCGGTCCGGACGGCGCGGGCGAACTCGGCGCGCAGCACGGGCCAGCATTCGCCGTGGTCGACGGTGGCGAAGTCGATCTCCAGCGCGCCCGCGGGGCCGTAGACCTCGAGCCCGGCCCTTGAGGCGGACAGGCCGCCGACCGCGCCCGAGAGGGAAAGTTGGCTGATCGCGCCGTCGCGGTGGGTGCAGGTCAGTTCCAACCAACCGGTGGGCTCTCCGTGCCGGTCGATCGTCTCGATCGGGCCGAGTGCGGCCTCGACCAGGTCGAGCAGGTGCGGGCCGAGATCGTGCAGGGCGCCGTGCTCGAGTCGCCAGCCGGTGGCGAACGGACCGGCGAGGAACCCGCCGTGCAGATACCGGGCCCGGGCGCCGATCGCCGTGAAGTCGGCCGCGGCGGCGAGGAAAGCCCTGGTCGCCGGGTGATAGCGCTTCGTCAGGACAAGCTGGCTGACCACGCCGTTCTCGCGCGCGGCTTTGGCGACCCGTTCGGCGTCGGCGACGGTGAGCGCGACCGGCTTCTCCAGCAGCAGTGCCCGCCCGGCCTCGGCCGCCCGGACGGCGAGATCAGCCTGGACGTCCGGCGGCACCGCGAAGGCGACCGCCTCGCACCGGTCGAGCAGCGCGTCGAACGACGGCACGGCGGTGGTGCCCAGGCGCGCCGCCAACCTGTCCGCCGCGTCCGCGCGCCGCGCCCAGACCCCGACCAGCGTGGTCTCCGGCCCGGCGGCCAGGGTCGGTCCGTGCATGACCTCAGCCCAGTGACCGGCACCGACCAGCCCGACCCGCACCGGCTCTTCCACAGTCGACATTGAAGCCCCGGCACCGGAGCCGTGGCCTCACGCCACGCCGTGTGCTTTCAGGATCGGGTCGTCGCCGATCGGCAGCGTCGGTGTGCGGCCGGCGATCACGGCTTCGGCCATCCAGCAGTACCAGGCGGCCGTGGTGCGGTAGGGCCGGAACTGCTCGCCGAGCGGTTCCAGCTCCCGCTCGGTCGGGGTCGGGATGCCGTAGGCGACGCCGTAGCCACGCCGGATGCCGAGGTCGCCGACCGGCCAGACGTCCGGCCGGCGGAGCTGGAACATGATGAAGAGCTGCGACGACCACGGCCCGATGCCCTTGACCGTCGACAGCCGACGGATGATCTCGTCGTCGGGCAGGTGGCCGAGCCGCCGGTTGTCGAGCACGATGTCGCCGTCGCGGACCTTGGTGGCCAGGTCGCGCAGGGAGATCACCTTGCGGGCGGAGAACCCGACCTTGCGCAGCACCGCGTCCGAGAGCGGCAGCACCGAGTCCGGTGTGAGCTCGCCGTGCGCGGCGTCGATCAACCGCCCGAGGATCGCGACCGCGGCCGGCCGGGCGAGTTGCTGGAAGACGATCCCGCGTACCAGCGACTCGAAGTTGGTCTCCTTCCACAACGGAATCCGCGGCGCCGGCGCCCCTGCCACCAACCGCGCCATCACCGGATCCCGGGCGGCGAGCAGCTCGGCCGCCTGCCGGAAGGTGACCTTGCCAGTGCCCACGGTCCTACGATCCCAGCCGGGCGACTCCCCCGTCGCGAGATCGGACCAACGAGCCTGACCGTACGGGGGCAGCGTGCGCCGGCGCTCTTGCTCGACCATTGCCTCATGAACCCCCGCGACCTCGGCACCGCATCGCGGATGACCCCTCGCGAGCTCGTACACGGCGTCTCGGCGGAGGAAAGGCCGGTCAAAGGCTTCCTGTTGCGCTGCCTGGCCGCCGGCGGCGCGTTCGTGGTCATGGTGCTGGTCTTCTCCTGGCTCGACGCGTGGGCGCTGGCGGTGGCGATACCCGTCGGGGCGCTCGTCCTGTGGAGGTCCGACGGCATCCGCCTGTGCGACTTCGCGGACGAGCTCATGGCCAGCGCCCAGGTCGAGCTGTCGGCCAGCCCGGCCAAGGCCACCAGCGTGCTGGCCGAGACCGTACGGGCCTGGGACTGGGTCTGCCCCGGGTCGGACCACGCGAAGGAACAAGCGCCGGAGCCTTCGCTCACCTTCCGCAAGGTCCAGGCGGTCTGGCCCGACGTCGAAGCCGGGCGGCTGGAAGTGGCCTTCACCGACGGCACGTCCCGCTCCTTCGCGCCGGACGACGGGATGCGCAGGCTCGAACGACCGCCGCTGCCCGTCCGATCACCCGGCGAGGGCGACCGTGCTGTGGCCGGCCGGCTGGAGGCGCTGGTCGCACGGGTAGCGGCGGAGACATCGGTGCCGGAAGGCGAGTGCAGCGGAGATCCCGCCGCGTTGCGCGCGGCGATCGCCAACAACCTGCTCGAACGTCACCGCGCCGCCCTCGGCTGGCTGCGCGAGCTGCGCATCGCCTTCGTCCGGCTCGCTTCCGATCCGGCCATGATCCCCGAGCGTCGCCTGCGCGGCCGGCCGGCCGCGCACACCTGGCTCATGGCGGACCCGCGGCGCAACGTCGGGCGCGCGGTGACGAGTCGCCCGCCCTCGCAGGGCGTGCGCGTCAACAACACCTTCTACATCAACGGCAGCGACCTGCGCGGGTCGGCGTTCGGCGGACTGCACAACAGCGTCCCTGGCACCGATCCCCAGGAGGACCTCAAGGCGCTGCGCGCCGTCCTCGAGATCCTCGATCGCCTCCGACACGAGCTTCCGCAGGACCTGGCGACCGCCCAGCGGCTCGCCGCCGCCGAAGCTACGGTCCGGCACACCGTCGACACCGACGGGACGGTGGACGCACAGACGAAGAGCGCGCTCGGCGTGCTCCTGTCCGTGGCCGGGCAGTTGGTCATCGGTGCGGCCGGAAACGGCCTCTACGACTTCGTCAGCGCGTTGGCGTCGTGAGCACGACGTCGCGGGCCAGGGCGACCAGGTCGGCCACCGCGGGGTGGCTGGGTGGGGAGCGCCAGGCCAGGGAGACGGTGACGGACGGGGCATCGGCCAGGGGTACGTAGGCCACCGCCGGATGCGGATGCATGGCGGCCGTGGCCTCGGTGGTCACGCCGACCGCCCGCCCGGCGGCGATGGCGGCCAGCCAGTCGTCGGTGTTCGCGGTCTCGACCGTGGTGGCGGGAGTTCGCGACGGCGGCCACAGGTCGAGCGTGGTGGTGCCGCTGAGTGAGTTGACCGCGATGGGGTGGGCCGCGAGATCGGCAAGGGTGGCCACGGGTCGCCCGGCCAGGACGCTGTCGGCCGGCACCGCCGCCACGCGCGCCTCGCTCAGCAGGGCCTCGACGACGATGTCGGGCAGGTCGACCGGTGCGCGCAGGATCGCGACATCGACGCTGCCTCGGGCCAGGCCGCCGGTGCGCTCGTCGATGCGCAACAGCTCCAGCGGGGTCGCCGGGTGGTCCTGCTGCCAGCGGCGCAACAGCGTGGTCGTGTGTGCGCCCAGCGCCGACCAGGCGTGGCCGAGGCGCAGCGGCCAGGTGCCGGCCCGGGTGGGGTCGAGGACGTCGTCGACGGCGGCGACCGCTGCCGCGGCCCGGTCGCGGAAGGCCGTGCCCGCTGGCGTCAGGTGCAGGTGGTGCGTCGACCGGTCGACGAGCCGGTGGCCCAGATGGGTCTCGAGCTGGCGCAGCGTGCGGGACAGCGCGGGCTGCGTCAGGTGGAGCCGGACCGCGGCACCGGTGATGGTGCCTTCCTCGGCGATGGCGAGGAACGCCCGCAGGTGACGCACCTCGACGGTCATAACCGTGAAGCATAACCGCAGCCAAAGCGGCATTTCCGTCGCGGTCCGCAGGCTCCTAGCGTCGACTCGTGACACACATCAGGCGCCACCCGGGCGTCGGCCTCGTCCTGGGCGGGGCGTTGTCGGTCCAGTTCGGCAGCGCGGTCGCCGCGCTGCTGTTCCCGCGCGCCGGGGTGTCCGCGGTGGTCACGCTGCGGCTGGCGATCGCGGCGATCGTGTTGCTGGCGGTGTGCCGGCCACGGGTACGCGGCTACGCGCGCGCCGACTGGGCCCTGATCGCCGGGTTCGGCGTGGCCCTGGCCGGCATGAACACGCTCTTCTACCACGCGATCGACCGCATCCCGCTCGGCCTGGCGGTGACCCTGGAGGTGCTGGGCCCGCTGGCGCTGTCCGTGCTGACCGGCCGCCGGGCGGCGAACTGGCTATGGGCGGGTCTGGCGCTGGTCGGCGTCGCGCTGCTGGGGCGCACGGGCTTTGACCGACTCGACCCGGCCGGGATCGCCTTCGCCCTGGGCGCGGCGGCCATGTGGGCGGCGTACATCGTGCTCAGCGCCCGCGTCGGCAGCCGCTTCCCGAAACTCGACGGCCTGGCCCTCGCCATGACGGTCGCCGCCGCGTTGACCCTCCCCCTGGGCATCGGACCAGCACTGCTGCACCCGCCGGTCCTCGCGCTGGGCGCCGCCGTGGCGGTGCTCTCGTCACTGCTGCCGTACACCCTCGAGCTCACGGCCTTGCGCCGCATGCCGACGGCCACCTTCGCCGTGCTGATGAGCCTCGGCCCGGCCATCGCCACACTCGCCGGCTTCCTCGTCCTGAGCCAGCACCTCACCGTCACCGAGGGACTGG
The DNA here is from genome assembly GCF_900107455.1 of Asanoa ishikariensis. Lineage (GTDB taxonomy): Bacteria > Actinomycetota > Actinomycetes > Mycobacteriales > Micromonosporaceae > Asanoa > Asanoa ishikariensis. The sequence goes on from NZ_FNQB01000003.1 coordinate 1,759,060, forward strand.
CCACCGTCCTGATCATCAGCGCCAGCATCGGCGCGGTCCGGAAGCCCGGCGAGCGCCCGGACACCCGGCCACCGGCCCGCCGCCCACATGTGAGGGCACGTACGCACATGCCAAGACATGTACGCGCCCGGGAACACACCGCCCCCGGCCGCTCACGGGCACGGCAGCCGATCGCCTAGTAGTCGACGATGTCTTTCGAATGCTGGTCCACCCGCGAGATCATGGCGCAATGTCCGAGAGTGCCGCGGAGTGGGCCGCCGCGCAGCTTGCCGCCGTCCGCGACGACCCGCGGCGGCGGATCGAGCTGCTCGCCCGGACCTACCTCGGCCCGTTCGGCCACGCGCCCAAGCACCTGCCGTTCCGGCGGGCGGCGCTGTCGTTCATGCGCTGGCAGGCCGGCCGCGGCGTGCTGAACCCCGGGACCGGCAGCCGCTGGTGGCGGTCCGTCAACGACCGGCTCATCCGGGACGGTTGCGAGGCGATGGCCCGGTCCGGCGGGCGAGCCGGGGCGATCTCCGACCCCACGGTCGACCAGTGGACGGCCTTCATCGACGAACCCACGGCCGGCAACTGGTACCGCGCCCACAACGCCAGCATCGTCGCCGGATACCTCGACAGCCGCCACCTCGCCGAGGCCGAACCCGCGCCGGAGCGCTTCTTCCTCAACGTCGTGCTGCTGCGGGTCCTCTACACGCACGCCCTGGTCTCCGCGCCGAAGCTCGCGCTCGGCCCGTTCGCCGTCCTCGGCAAGACGGTCGGCGATCCCCGACTCGGCGGCGCCGGCGTGTTCCTCTCACTGCGCCGCGTCCTGCCCGACCGCTACCCGGCGGACGACGAGCTCCAGTCCTATCTCGACCACGAGAACCGCCTCGGGCGGCTCCTCGACTACGGAGTGATCCAACCCAGACTCCAGCGGCTGTACGAGTGGTCCGCGCGCGAACTCGACCAACCGGGCCTGTGCGAGCTGGTGCGAGACGGCAACCCGACCTACGCCTGGTCGTACGACGACCGGCACGTCTGGGTCGCGCCGACTAACACGGTGCACCGCGTGCTGCGCCGCCTCACGCGCCCCGGGGACTGAGAGCCAGCGCGGACAGTTCCGCGTCGACCGCGCTCGGGGAGTAGATCTCGTCCAGCACCATGGCGTGCGCGCCCGTGACCGCCGACTGGGGGCCCAGCCGGCTGGTGGTGACCTCCAGGTGGCGGGTCGCGCGCGGGAGGGCGTAGCGGTAGAGCATCTCGCGTACGCCGGTCACGAAGTGGGTCTCGGCCAGGTCGCCGGCGATCACCAGGACGCCCGGGTTGACCAGGCAGACCACCGTGGCCAGGACCTCGCCGGCCAGGCGGCCCGCCTCGCGGGCCAGGTGCACCGCCTCGCCGTGGCCCTCCCGGATGCGCTCGACCAGCTCCGGGCCCGACTGGGTGGGCGTGCCACCGAGCGTCAGCCGTTGCGCCAGGGCCAGCCCGCTGGCGACGGCCGAGAGGCAGCCGTAGAGGCCGCACTCGCACCGGGCGTCAGGGAAGGACGCGAGACGGATGTGTCCGATGTCGCCGGCGCCGCCGTCGATGCCGCGGTACACCCGGCCGTCGATCACGATGCCGGCGCCGATGCCTGTCGCGACTTTGACCAGCAGCAACGCCGGGCAGTCCGGGTAGAACGCCACCTGCTCGCCGAGCGCCATCAGGTTGGCGTCGTTGTCGACGAAGACCGGGCAGCCCCAGGTGGCGCGGAGCCGGTCGGCGATCGGCACCCCGTCCCAGCCCGGCATGATCGGCGGCTCGGTGACCACGCCGGCGTCGTACTCGACCGGGCCTGGCACGCCGACGCCGATCCCCCGCACGCGTTCGCGCAACTCGCCCGCCCCGGCCAGCAGACGGGCGAAGGCCGCGTCGACCCAGTCGAGCACAAAAGAAGGGCCCTCGCCGATCTTGATGTGCTCGTGCTCTTCTCCGAGCAGGGTGCCGCCGACGTCGAGGACCGCCGCCCGGGCGTGGTTGGCGCCCAGGTCGGCGACCAGCACCACGCCGTGGCCGGTGTCGAACTCCAACAGCTCGGCGGGCCGGCCCCCGGTCGACTCCTCCACGCCGGAGCTGCGCAGGTAGCCGGCCGCCCGCAAGGCGTCGATCCGGGTGACCAGCGTCGACCGCGACAACCCCGTGTAGGACTGGAGCTCCGAGCGGGTCCGCGCCCGGCCGGTGCGGACCAGCGCGAGCAGGTGCCCGGCCGAGTTCTGGATGCCGGCCGCGCCGCCGCGGGCGACGGCCGGCGAGCCGGGTGGGCCGCCCTGGTGCGGCGGCCTATCCCTTGTCGGCACCGGCGGTCAGCCCCTCCGTCAGCAGCCGCTCCGTGGCGAAGAAGATGATCACGATGGGCAGGGTAAGCACCACCGACCCGGCCATCAAAACCGTCTTGCTCACTTCGATGCCTCCGGCGAGCTGGGCGAGGCCGAGGGAGACCGTCCAGTTTTGACGGTTCTCGACCAGGAACAGGAGGGCGAACAGGTACTCGTTCCATGCGATCATGAAGACGTAGAGTGCGTTCGCCATCACGGCCGGTGCCGCGAGCGGCAAGATTACCTTACGCAGGGTTTGTAACCGTGTGTAACCGTCGACGGCGGCGGCCTCTTCGAGGCTCTCCGGGATCGTGCTCAGGTAGTTGCGCAGCATGTAGATCGACACCGGGATCGTCTGCGCGATGTAGACGACGACCAGCCCGGCCAGCGAGCCCCGCAGGCCCAGCCGCGTGAACACGGTGAACAGCGGGATCGCCAGCAGGATCGCCGGGAACAGGTACACGGCCAGGAACAGGAAGTGCACCTGCCGGCGGCCGACGAACCGCAGACGGCTCACCGCGTACGAGCCGGGAATCGACACGAGCAGCGTCAGGATGGTCGCCGACGCGGCCACCAGGAACGTGTTGAGGATCAGCCGCACGAAGCCCTGGCCCCCGCTGTCGACGGAGCCGAGCACCTCGCGGTAGGTCGACACCGTCCACTCCGCCGGGCCGGCCCAGAGGCCCCCGGGGTTCTGGAGCACCGCCTCGATCGGCCGGATGGACAACAGCACCATGTAGTAGAACGGGAACAGCGTGACCACGATCAGCACCGCGATCACGACCCAGCGCAGCACGCCGAACAGGCGGGTCTCGAAGGTCGCCCGGTCCATCACGACTCATCCTCCCGGGGCGCGAAGAACTTGAGATAGACCACCAGCAGCACCACGAGTACGGCGGCGAGCACCAGGCCCTGTGCCGCGGCGGCACCGATGTCGAGCCGCGAGGTGAGGAAGTCGTAGACCCGGACGCTGGCCACCTGGGTGCCCGCACCACCGCCGGTGAGCAGCCAGACGTCGTCGAACTTGTTGAAGGTCATGATGAAGCGCAGCACCGACAGCAGGGCGATCACCGCACCTAGCTGCGGGAGCAGGATGTGCCGGAAGAGCTGGGTCGGCGCGGCCCCGTCGACCACGGCCGCCTCCTCGAGGTCCTTGGGGACCGCCTGGAGCCGGGCCAGGATGAACAGGAACGCGAACGGGAAGTAGCGCCAGGCCTCGAACGCGATCACCGTGATCAGCGCGAGCGGGATGTCGACGCCCCAGAGGCTGTATTCCCGCTGGCTGAGGAAGGCGATCGGCCGGTCCCAGCCGAGGAACCGCTGGCCCCAGTCGTTGGCGACGCCGAACTGCGGGCTGAGCATGATCTCCCAGACGAAGGTCACCGCGACCACCGGCGCCACGTACGGCAGCAGCACGCTGGCCCGCACCAGCGTGCGACCGGGGAACCGCTTGCGCAGGGCGAGCGCGGCGATGAGCCCGAACAGGATCGAGAACGCGGTGCCGCCGACCGTGTAGACCAGCGTGGTCCACAGCGAGCTCCAGAAGCCCGGCGAGGTGAACACGTACTCGAAGTTGCGCAGGGTGAAGTCGCCGAACAGGCCGGTGCGCCGGATGTTGATCAGCCGCAGCCGCTGGAACGCCAGCAGGATCGTCCACAGGATCGGCACGACGACCACGACCAGCACGACCACGAACGTCGGCGACAGGTACGCCAGGCCGGCGCGGTTCTCCCGCTGCCGCCGGGTGAGCTGCCGCGCCGGCCGGCGGCGCTCGGGCGCCGCCGGCCGGTCCTCGCGGGTCGCGACCATCAGTTCAGCGACTTCTGGATCGCCCGCACGTCCTCCGCGGCGCGTTTCGCCGCGCCGGCGGCATCGAGCTCACCACCGGCCAGGGCGTTGACCGCCTTGGGTACGGGCAGCTCGCCGAGCGTGGCGCCGAGCAGCGCGCCCTGCTTCTGCGGCAGTGCCCAGCGCTTGAAGGTGTCAGGGCTGGTACGCAGCGCCTCCAGCACGTCGGCCGGGTAGCTGTCGGAGAGCGGCTTGCGGGTGTCGACGCCGGCCGGCAGCGTGTTCCAGGCGGTCGCGAACTTCGCCGGGTCGGCCGAGTCGCCCTTGCGGACCGGGAACTTGCCCTCGGGCGCGATGCCGAGCCAGCCGGGGTAGCCCTCGTTCATCATGTACGCGACGAACTTGCGGGCCTGGTCGGTGCTCGGGCCGTCCTTGGTGATCGCCCAGCTCGTGATCTCGCCGAACTGCGCCGGCTGACCGTTCGGCCCGGCCACCGCGGTCACGATGCCGCTGTTCTTGGCCAGGTAGGCCGGGTCGGCCTTGCACTCGGGACAGGTCGGCAGGGCGTCGTTGCGGAGCCCGGCCATCTCGTCGAGCAGGAACGACGACCAGACCACCATCGCGGCCTTGCCGGCGAAGTACGTGGCCCGGGTGGTGTCGACGTCCTGCGCGCCGGGCACCGACCAGTTCTTGACCAGGTCCTCGTACAACTGGAACGTGGCCACGCACTGTGGCGTGTCGAGCGTGACGTTCTTGGCGTCGTCGACCAGCTCACAGCCGTTGCCGAGGGCGAAGTTCTCGAACGTCTGCTCGGTGAAGGCGTCGTTGGGGACGGTGGCCAGCGTGATGCCGGCGACCCCACCGGTGTTGAGCCGCTGCGCGGCGGCGCGGATCTTGTCGAAGGTGTCCGGCGGCTGGAGGCCCGCCTTGTCGAACAGGTCCTTGCGATAGAAGAGCAACTGGGCCCAGCCGTCACTGGGCACGGCGAGCTGGTTGCCGTCCTGCCCGGTGAGCTCCAGGGCGCGCGGCGAGAAGGTGCCGCGGCCGAGCTCGTCGACGACGGCCTTGGCGGCATCGGTGTCGAGCAGGTCGTTGGTCGCCATCTGGGACACCGCGGCCAGCGGCAGGGCGCCCACCACGTCCGGCATCTGGCCGGAGGCGGCCGCTGAGGTGATCAGGCTGGTGAACTGGTTCTCGTCGGTCGCCACGATCTTGACCTGGATGCCGGTCGCGGCGGTGAACTGATCGGCGATCTTCTGGGTGGCCTGGACCCGGTCGGTCTGGTTCTCCAGGCTCCACACGGTGATCGAGCCGCTGGCGTCGTCCTCGGGGTCGTCGCCTCCACAGGCACTCAGCGCGGTGGTCACCAGGGTCGCCGCGAGCACGGCGGTGAGCAGTCTTCTCGCGTTCACGCGGTTTGCTCCTTAGTCCGATTTATCGATCTCGCTCCTTTGTCCACGATCTACGGACGAATAACACCAAGGTCTTATACGTGAAGGCAAGACATATGTACGTAACGTTCGGTCTCTTCGTCGGGTAACGGACGATCTTGACCAGGTTGTCTCCGGTCCGCGCGTCCTTTGTCCACATTTGACACGAGAGGTCGCGACTCGGACTTATACTTGATTGCCAGACATAAGTGCGTAACATCTCGGCGGAACAACCCGTCGTTATGTCGCGCGCTTCTCTCTTCGAGCATGGGTGGAAGGCCGTCGTGCCGCAGATAGTGCAGTTCACCTCTCCCCGTCACGTGGAGGTCGTCGACCAGCCCCACGTGGAGCTGCGGCCGGGGCAGGTACGGGTCCGCACCAGCTACTCCGGGATCTCGGCAGGCACCGAGCTCACCGCGTACCGGGGCACGAACCCCTACCTCAACCGCGACTGGGACCCGGACCTGCGACTGTTCGTCGAGGGGTCGAGCGGGCTCAACTACCCGGTGGCGGGCCTCGGCTACTCCGAGGTCGGCGAGGTGGTCGAAGTGTTGGCGGACGAGCCGCAGGACGGCGACCCGATCCCCGGCCAGCAGGTCTGGGGCATCTGGGGGCACCGCGGCGAGGCCGTACTCCCGATCGAGAAGGTTCGCGGCTGCGTCGTGCCGCCCGGCCTGGACCCGGTCGCAGCCACTTTCGCGCGGGTCGGCGCGGTCGCGCTCAACGGCGTGCTGGCCGCCGACATCCACCTCTCCGAAGTGGTCGTGATCTTCGGCCAGGGCGTGCTCGGGCTGCTCGCCACCCGGCTGGCCCAACTCTCCGGCGCCACCGTGGTCGCGGTCGACACGCTGCCGGCCCGGCTGGAGAAGGCCAAGGAATACGGTGCGACGCACGTCGTCGACGCCGCCGCGACCGACGTGGGGATCGCCCTGCGCGGGCTGACCGACGGGCGCGGCGCCGACGTGGCGATCGAGATCAGCGGGCACTACCCGGCCCTGCACGACGCGATCCGCGCGGTCGCGGTCGACGGGCGGGTCGTGGCCTCCGGGTTCTACCAGGGCGACGGCGCCGGGCTGCGGCTCGGCGACGAGTTCCATCACAACCGGGTCCGGATCGTCTCCTCCCAGATCGGGGGCGTGCCGCCGGAGCTCGCCGGGCGCTGGAACCAGGCCCGCCTCAACCAGGCGTTCCTGAACCTCGCCCAGCAGGGCGCGGTCGACCCCGTCGGCCTCGTCACACACGTCATCGCGGTGGAAGAGGCGGCGGAGGCGTTCGCCATGCTCGACCACCGTCCGCAGGAAGCACTCCAGGTGGTGTTGAAGTTCTCATGATCAAGATCTCCTGCCAGGAGCAACTGCTCCCCGGCGAGAGCCTCCAGGCGAAGTGGGACTTCGCCGCCCGTGCCGGCTACGACGGGATCGAGCTGCGGGCCAAGGGCGACTTCGCGTTCCGCGACCGGCTGCCCGAGCTGCGCCAGGCCGCCCGCGACGGCGTGCCGATGCCCTCGGTCTGCGTCGACATGCTGCACTTCATCGGCGCGTTCGACGCCGACCTGCGCCGCGACGCCATCGCCCAGCTCCGCTCGCAGCTCTCCGTGCTCGCGGAGGTCGGTGGCACGGTGGCCTGCACGCCCGCCTCCTACGGGATGTTCTCCCGGCGGCTGCCCCCGTTCGAGCCGCCCCGCTCCCCCGAGGCCGACCGGGCGGTGCTGCTCGCGGCGCTCACCGAGCTCGGCGCGCACGCCGAGTCGGTCGGGGTGACGCTGGTGCTGGAGCCGCTCAACCGCTACGAGGACCACATGGTCAACCGCCTCGACGAGGCGGTCTCGCTGGTCGACGAGGTCGGTCTGCGCTCCGTGCGGGTGCTGGCCGACACGTACCACATGAACATCGAGGAGGACGAGCCCACCAGCGCGCTGGTCAAGGCCGCCGACCACCTCGCGCACGTCCAGGTCAGCGACTCCAACCGCTTTCAACCCGGCGCCGGGCACATCGACTGGGGTGCGCTGCTCGGCACGCTGGACGCGGTCGGCTACGAGGGGCATCTGGCCGTCGAGTGCCGGCTGCGCGGCGAGCCCGCGGCGGCGGTCGCGGCGATCCCGGGCTTCCTGCGGAGGTGGTCGTGACCCTCGCCCCCGCAATAGCCGCCCTAGCGCCGTCCGCGTCGCTCGACCGGGCGGCGCGGCGGGTGCTGGCGGCGAACTGGCGGCGCGGCGCGACCGTGCCCGCCGGCGGCCTCTACCCGCACCAGTGGAGCTGGGACTCCGCCTTCATCGCGCTCGGGCTGCGGCACTTCTCGCCGGTGCGGGCGCAGCGCGAGCTCGAGTCGTTGTTCGGCGCGCAGTGGGCCGACGGCCGCGTGCCACACATCGTCTTCGACCCGCTGGTGCCGGCCGACGCGTACTTCCCCGGTCCCGCGTTCTGGCGGTCCACCGACCGCTCCGGCACGCCCGGCGTGCCGACCTCCGGGATCGTGCAGCCGCCCGCGCACGCCCTGGCCACGTGGGAGACGTACCAGGCCGCACCGGCCGTGGCGCGTTCCCGCCGGTTCCTGGAGCGGCTCTACCCCCGGCTGGTCGCCTGGCACGACTGGCTGCTGACCGCGCGCGACCTGCGCGGGCGCGGCCTGATGTCGGTGGTGCACCCGTGGGAGTCCGGGATGGACAACAGCCCCGCCTGGGACCTCCCGCTCTCCCGGGTCGTGCCGCTGCCGCCGACCGAGCTGGCCAGGCGCGACCTCGCGCACGCCGCGGCCACCGAGCGGCCCACGGACGCCGATTACGGGCGCTACATCCGGCTGGCCCGCGACTACCGCGACTCGCGTTACGAGGCGACGCCCGGGTTCGCGGTCGAGGATCCGCTGTGCAACGGGCTGCTCGCCGCCGGCGAGTACGCGCTGGCCTCGATCGCCACCGAGATCGGGCAGGACCCGAACCGCCACCTGGTACGCGCCCAGCAGGTCACCGACGCCATGATGACCGAGCTGTGGGACGTGAGCGCCGGCACCTTCTTCGCGTACGACGTGCTCGGCGACGCGGTGCTGCGGTCGTACTCGATCTCGGGCCTGCTGCCCTTGATCGTGCCGGACCTGCCGGTGGCGACGGACCTGGTCAAGACCGCGCTCGGCGACCGCTTCCGGCTGGCCGACGCGTGCCCGCTGCCCAGCTACGACCTCACCGCCGAGGACCACGAGCCCGGCCGGTACTGGCGCGGCCCGGGATGGATCAACACGAGCTGGCTCTTCTGGCACGGCCTGCGCCTGCACGGTGAGACCGGCCTCGCCGACGACCTGCGCGACCGGTTGCTGGCCCGGGTGCGGGCGTGCGGCTTCCGCGAATACGTCGACCCGCTCACCGGCGCCGGCCACGGCACGGACGACTTCAGTTGGACTGCGGCACTGACCCTGGATCTGATCCGCACCGGCCCGCGCCGGTGACTCGTTGACTCCGATATGCGGACCCTGGTATCCGGCGTCACCTGCCTGTTGACGGACGCCGGCGGCAATGTCACCGACACCGGCGGCTTCTTCGTCGCGGACACCCGGCACCTGTCCCGTTGGGTGCTGACCGTGCACGGCCGAGCCCTGCGCTCCCTGGCCGAGTCGGCCGGCGAGGTGGTGCTGGCGCCGCCGACCGCACGCAACGAGAACCCGCCGTTCGTGCTGCGCCGGGTCCAGCGGCTCGGATCCGGCTCGCTGATCGAGGAGCTGACCCTGACCAGCTTCGTGGGGTCGCCGCAGACGGTACGCGTCGCGCTGTCCGCCGAGGCCGACTTCGCCGACCAGTTCGAGTTGCGCTCGTCGCGCCTGTTCGACAAGTCGGACGCGATCCGCGAGGTGTCGACGGACGAGGCATCGCTCTTGTTCGGGTACGCGCGGCGAGGCTTTCGCCGGCAGACTCGCGTCACCGCGTCACCGCCGGCCCGGCTCTCCGCCGACGGTGCCCAGTGGACGGTCACCGTGCCGGCCCACGGCACCGTGACCCTACGCGCGGCGGTGACCGCGGGCGACACCGTGCCCGTGCTGGCGCCCGAGCCGTTCGCCGCGACGGCGCCGGCGGACGACCTCGCCCGGTGCGTCGCACGCGGCCTGGCCGACCTGGACAGCCTGCGCGTGCCGGCCGCCGACCTGCCGCCGATCGCCGGCGTCGACCTGCCGGCCGGTGCCGTGGTGCCGGCCGCCGGCGCGCCCTGGTTCCTCACCCTGTTCGGCCGGGACAGCCTGCTGACCTCGCTGTTCGCCCTGCCGTACCGGCCTGAGCTGGCCGAGGGGACGCTGCGGCTGCTGGCGGCGACCCAGGGCCGGATGACCGACCCCGACCGGGTCGAGGAACCCGGCAAGATCCTGCACGAGCTGCGCCAGGGCGAGCTCGCCACGCTCGGCGAGGTCCCGTACGGCCGCTACTTCGGCACGGTAGACGCGACGCCGCTGTTCCTCGTGCTGCTCGCCGAGCACCACACGGTCACCGGCGACACGATCGTGGCCAAGGACCTGGAACCGGCCGCCCGGGCCGCGGTCGCGTGGATGCTCGACGACGGCGGCATCCAGGCCACCGGCTACCTGCGCTACCGGACCGACGGGCCGGGCCTGGTGCACCACTGCTGGAAGGACTCCGCCGACTCGATGGTCTTCGCCGACGGCAAGGTCGCGGCGGGGCCGATCGCGGTCAGCGAGGCACAGGGGTACGCGTACCGCGCGATGCGCGGCACCGCGGAGCTCGCCCGGACCGCTTGGGGCGACCCGACCTGGGCCGCGGAGCTCGACCGCCGCGCCGACCGCCTGCGGGCGATGTTCTCCGCCGACTTCCGGCTGCCGAACGCCTTCGTGGCGCTGGCCCTGGACGGCGCGGACCGGCAGGTCGACGCGCTGGCATCGAACGCCGGCCACGTGCTGTGGTCCGGCATCCTCGACGACTCCTGGGCCGACCTGGTCGCCCAGCGGCTCGCCGAGGAGGACTTCTTCTCGGGCTGGGGCATCCGCACGCTGGCCGAGGGCCAGCCGCCGTACCACCCGCTCTCGTACCACCGGGGCGGCGTCTGGCCGCACGACACCGCGCTCGCGGTCGCCGGGCTGGCCCGGGTCGGGCACACCGCCGCGGCCGCCCGGATCGCCCAGGGCCTGGTCGCGGCCGCCTCGTACGCGGGCGGGCGGCTGCCCGAGGTGCTGACCGGCCTGCCCCGGCGCGCCGGTCAGGCGCCGGTCCCGTACCCGCACTCCTGCTCACCGCAGGCCTGGGCCGCGGCGGCACCGCTGCTGTTGAAGACGGCGCTCAGCTAGCGACTCCGGCGGCCACCCAGATGGTCAGCACGGCCAGGAACTCGCCGCGCTCGCCGGCCGCGGCGAGCTCGGCGAACCAGGTGTCCCGCAGGTCGTCGGGGATCATGCCGGCCTCCGGCGGCACCGCCGGGTCGAACAGCGGCACCACCACGCCGGCCGAGACGGGATCCGGGAAGTAGCACGCCACCGGGGTGGCCGTCACGTCGCGCAGACCGGCCTGGACCAGTCGGCGGCGCAGGGTGCGGCCCATGTCGTCGTGGTGGTTCGGGTCGGCGCCGAGCAGGCGCTCGCGCAGGGACACGGTCAGGTCGTTCCGGATGCCGTCGACGGCCAGGGACTCCCAGTCGGTGTCGATCAGGCAGACCCGCCCGCCGGGCCGGGTGACCCGGGCCAGCTCGCGCACCGCGGCGTCCGGATCGACGACGTGCTGGAGCACGCGCTCGGAGCGGACGCCGTCGAAGGTGTCGGCCTGGAACTCGAGGTGGGTGATGTCGCCCTGGACGAACCGGATCGGCAGGTCCGGCGGCGTCAGGGCCCGTGCGCCCGCCAGAGTCCGGAGCGACGCGTCCATCGCCACGACCTCGCCGTCCCGGCCGACCGCGGCGGCCAGATCGCGGGCGACCTCCCCGGCGCCCGCGCCCGCGTCGAGCAACCGCTGGCCCGGTGCGGGACGCAGCGCCTCCCGCGCGACCGCGCGTACCCGCTGGATCTCCGGATGCTCGGCCATCGCCCGCAACACACCGAAGATCAGGTCAAAGACGGGCTCGGGCAACGCGTCGATGTCGCGGAACGCCCCGGCGTCGGACTGACCGTCGTTCGTCATGGTCTCCAACCTAGCTAGTACGCCGAGCGCGAAACGGCGGCGCACCGCGCTGTGGCGGGCCTAGAGTCAGCGGCGTGAGCGATCCGCCGCTGCGTGAGGTGTTCGGCCGGCTGCTGCGCCGGGTGCGGCTGCGGCAGGGCCGCACGCTGGCCGAGGTGGCGGACCGCGCCCGGGTCTCGGCGCAATATCTCTCCGAGGTCGAGCGCGGCCGCAAGGAGCCGTCGTCAGAGGTCCTCGCGGCCGTCTGCACCGCGCTCGGCGTCGACCTGCCCGACCTGTTGGCCGCGGCGGGCCGCGACCTCCTCGCCGCCCGGCCCGTGGCACCCGTGCTGCGGCTGGCCGACGCCCGCGCGGCCCGTCCCCCGTCGTCCATGGGCCGCGCCGGCGAGGTGCGGCTGCTCGTCGCCGCATAGGCCTAGCTCACCCGGGCCAGGGGGGCGCCCTTGCGGCTGGCGACCACGTGGTCGGCGAGGCCGTACGCCACCGCCTCGTCCGCCGACAGCGTCAGGTTGCGGTCGATGTCGGCGCGGAGCTTCGCGGTGCCGTGTCCGCTGACCTCGGCGAGGATCTCCTCCATCTCCGCGCGTACGCGGCCCACCTCCTTGGCCTGGACGGCGAGGTCCGGCAGCGTGCCGCGAGCCTGGCTGGACGGCTGGTGCAGGGTCACCTTCGCGTGTCGCAGCACCGCGCGCTTGCCCGGCGTGCCGGCGGCCAGCAGCACGGCCGCGGCCGAGGACGCCTGGCCGAGGCAGAACGTGGCGATGTTCGGCCGTACGAACCGCATCGTGTCGTAGATGGCGGTCAGCGCGCTGAACGAGCCGCCGGGCGAGTTGATGTAGAGGCCGATCTCCATCTCGCTGTTGGCCGACTCCAGATGCAGGAGCTGGGCCATCACCACGTTGGCGACGCCGTCGTCGATCTCGGTGCCGAGGAAGATGATCCGCTCGGCCAACAGCCGCGAGTAGATGTCGAAGGCGCGTTCACCGCTCGAGGTGCGCTCGATCACCGTCGGGATCGTGTACTGGGTCATGGTCACAGCCCCACCGGCTGGCGGGTGACCGCCGGGCGCACGTCGTCGACCCGCTCCACCACGCGGTCGACCATCCCGTAGGCGAGGGCCTCCTCCGCGCTGAACCACCGGTCGCGCCCGCTGTCCCGGTCGACGACCTCGACCGGCTGCCCGGTGTGCCGGGCGATGAGCTCGACCAGCGTGCGCCCGACGCGCTCGAGCTGGCCGGCGTAGATCTCGATGTCGGCCGCCGTGCCACCAAAGCCGGCGCTGCCCTGGTGCATCAGCACCTGGGCGTGCGGCAGGGCGAACCGCTTGCCGGCCGTGCCCGCGCAGAGCAGGAACTGCGCCATGCTGCCGGCCAGCCCCATCGCGACGGTCCGCACGTCGTTGGGGATCACCCGCATCGTGTCGTAGATGGCCAGCCCGGCGCTGACCGATCCGCCCGGCGAGTTGATGTAGAGGCTGATGTCCGACTGCGGGTCCTCGGCCGACAGCAGCAGCAACTGGGCGCACAACCGGTTCGCGATCGGGTCGTCCACCTCCGCGCCGAGCACGATGATCCGTTGGTGCAACAGCCGGGTCGCCAACTGGTCGTCGAGCGACATCCCGCCCGTCAAGCTCTGCATGGGTCTCTCCTCGCCTCGCGTGCTCTGTGAGCCCACGATGCGGATGCCTTCCGCCAGCGGGCCAGGCCACGCTGCTGGCAGCAGCGAGGTTCAGCGGTCAGCGAACGTCTTGACGTCCGGCGACGCGTGGAGTGCAATATATTGCATGCCGATCCCCCAGAGCGCCGGCGAGCTGGCCGTCCGGGAGGCGCTGCCCACCTGTCCGCCGCCGAGCTCGACGCGATGCGGGCGGCCAACGCGCGCTTCGCGGCGGCGCTGCGGGCCGACGACGTCGACGCGGCGATCGCTGGCCGACGACGACTTCCACGGTGTCGCGGTCACCGCCTGCGCCAACGCGGCGGTGCGCAGCGTGCTGGACCAGTTCACGCCCGCGCTGCGCCGCCTCGAGCGGCTGCGGTTCGCGTCGCTGAGCGGCCGCGGCTCGGTCGCCCAGCACGAGCGGATCATCGCGCTCCGCACGGCCGGCGACGTCGAGGGCGCGGTCGCCGCCACGCGAGCCAACTGGCAGACCCTGGCCCCCCTGCTGCAAGGAGACTGACCGTGCCCCTCGACGACTTCGAGCGCTACCCCCTGCTGTTCGGCCCGAGCCCCGTCCACCCGCTCGACCGGTTGAGCGCCCACCTCGGCGGCGCCCGCGTCTGGGCCAAGCGCGAAGACTGCAACAGCGGCCTGGCGTACGGCGGCAACAAGACCCGCAAGCTCGAATACCTGCTCGCCGACGCGGTGGCCACCGGGGCCGACACGCTCGTCAGCATCGGCGGCATCCAGTCCAACCACACCCGTCAGGTGGCGGCAGTGGCCGCCCGCGCCGGGCTCAAGGCCGTGCTGGTGCAGGAGAGCTGGGTCGACTGGCCGGACCCAGTCAACGACAAGGTCGGCAACATCCTGCTCTCGCGCATCCTCGGCGCCGACGTGCGCCTGGTCGAGGAGGGTTTCGGCATCGGCTTCAAGGAGAGCTGGCAGCAGGCCCTCGACGACGTCCGGGCCGCGGGCGGCGTGCCCTACGCGATCCCGGCCGGCGCGTCCGACCACCGGCTGGGCGGCCTCGGCTTCGCCAACTGGGCCTACGAGGTCGAACGCCAGGAGCGGGAGCTGGGGGTCTTCTTCGACACGATCGTCGTCTGCAGCGTCACCGGCAGCACCCAGGCCGGGATGATCGCTGGCTTCGCCGGCCAGGACCGGCCACGGCGGGTGCTCGGCATCGACGCGTCCGCGAAGATCGACGAGACCCGCGCCCAGGTGGAGAAGATCGCCCGCAACACGGCAGAGCTGATCGGCCTCGGCCGGGACCTGCGCGCCGACGAGATCACGGTGCTGGCGGGCTGGGCCGGCGACCTCTACGGCATCCCGGTCGCGTCCACCGTGGACGCGATCCGGCTCACCGCCCAGCTCGAGGGCATGATCATCGACCCGGTCTACGAGGGCAAGTCGATGGCGGCACTGATCGACCTGGTCCGCGACGGCGAGATCCCCGCGGACTCGAACGTGCTCTACGCCCATCTGGGCGGCCAGCCGGCCCTCAACGCGTACAGCTCGGTCTTCTCCTGATCGTCGGATTGCCGCGCGAAGGGTTGACCTGCCCTAACCAGGCGACGTAGCAAGACCACGTGGGTACGACGGGCATCCGGCTCATCGGACCGTTCGCCGTGGTGCGCGGCGAACGGGTGCTGCCCGACGCCCAGGTGGGCAGCCGCAAGGCCCGCACGCTGCTGGCACTGCTCGCCGCGGAGCGCCGGATCGTCACGGTCGACCGGATCGTCGCCGTGCTGTGGCCGGGCCGGTCGCCGCAACGGCCCGCCGACAACGTCGCCACGCTGGTCAGCCGCGTCCGCTCCGCGCTCGGCCAGGACCTGGTCGAGGGCGGGCGGGGCGGCTACCGGCTGGCGGACGAGGTCACGGTCGACCTGCACGAGGCGGCCCGGCTGGTGTCCGACGCACACGGGGTCCTGGCTGCCGATCCCGCCGCCGCGCTCGAGGCCGCCGCCCGCGCCGAAGCGGTGCTGTCGGCTGCTCCCGCGCTCACCGCGGAACCCGCCGCCGACTGGGCCGCCGCCGTGCGCGGCGACCAGGCCGGCCACCTCCGCCGCGCCCGGCAGACGGTCGCGGCGGCGGCGCTGGCCGCCGGGCTGCCGGCCCGCGCCCGGGACGCGGCCGACGCGGCACTGCTCGCCGACCCGTTCGACGAGGACGCCGCCCGCGCCCTCATCCGCGCGCACGACGCGCTCGGCGAGCCGGCCCGGGCCCTCGCGGTCTACGAACGACTCCGCGCGGTCCTCGCCGACGAGCTCGGCGTCGACCCCTCCCCCGCGACCCGTGACCTGCACGTGGCGGTGCTGCGCGGCACCTCGGTCGGCTCCACGCAGCCGGCGCGGGGGCGCCTGGCCGGCCGCGAGCGCGAGACCGGCGAACTGCTCGCCGCCTGGCAGGACGCCATCGGCGGCCGGCCGGGAGTGGTCCTGCTGACCGGGGAGCCCGGCATCGGCAAGACCCGCCTCGCCCAGGAGCTGGCCCGGCTGGCCCGAGCGACGCCCGGCACCGTGGTCACGGTCCGCTGCTACGCGGCCGAGCGGTCGCTGTTCCTGCAACCGGTGGTCGAGGCGATCGGCGAGCTGGTCACGGCGACACCACCGGAAGGGGTACGCGCCGCGGCCGCCGGTCGGGCCCCAGCGCTGGCCGCCCTCGTCCCGGCCGCGGCGGCCGTCCTCGGCGCCCCGCCGGCCGAGCGCGGCAGCCCCGAGGCGGAGCGCAGGGCCGCCTACGACGCGGTGACGACCTTCCTGCTCCGGCTCTCCCAGCCGCGCCCGGTGCTGCTCGTCGTCGACGACCTCCAGCACGCCGGCGCGGCGACGGTCGAGCTGCTGCACTACGTGGCCCGGCACGCCGGCACCGCCCGGCTGCTCGTCGTCGCCACCGTGCGGGCGGCCGAGGGCCGGCAGGCGGTCACGACCCTCGACGGCGTCGCCGTGACCGTGCCGCTCGGCCCCCTCGACGAGCCCGCCATCGCCGCGCTGGCCCGGGCGGTCGGGCAGCAGGCCCACGTGGCCGAGATCGCCCGCCGTACCCGCGGTCACACCCTGTTCGTCGTGGAGACCCTGCGGGCGCTCGCGGCCGGCGACACCGGCGTCCCCGAGTCGCTGCGGGCCAGCGTGCTGGCCCGGGTGCGGGCCGCCGGCGCGGGTGCCGAGGAGCTGTTGCGGGCCGCCGCGGTGCTCGGCCCGTCGTTCGCGCCGGCCGCCGTCGCCGGCCTGCTGGGCGTCGGGGCGGCGGAGGCGACACTGCGCTGCGAGCGCCTGCTGGAGACCCGGCTGACCCGGGTGGCCGGCCGGGCCTACGAGTTCGCCAACGACCTCGTCCAGGAGGTGGTCTACGACTCGACGCCGCCACCGACCCGGCTCGCCCACCACCTGCGCGCCGCGGACCTGCTCGCCGACAACCCGGAGGCGGTCGCCCGGCACGCCCAGGCGGCGGGCGACGACCGGCGCGCGGGCCGGGCCTGGCTGGCCGCCGGGCAACGCGCGGCCCGCCGCTACGCGGCCGCCGACGCCGAGGCGCTGTTCGACAACGCGATCGAGGCGGCGGGGCGGTGCGCCGACCTCGAACTGCGGACCAGCGCGCTGCTGCTGCGCGCCCGGGTGCGGGACACGATGTTCCGGTACGACGACGCCCTCGCCGACGCCGCCGTCGCGCTCGGGCTCAGCCGCGAGACCGGCGACCGCCGGGCCGAGATGGCCGCGCTGCGCGAGCTCGGCGGGCCGGCCTGGGCCGGCGTCGGACGGCCGGTCGAGGAGGGCATCGGGCACATGCGGGCAGCGCTCGCGTTGGCCGAGCAGCTCGGCGACCGGGGCGCCGAGGCGGAGCTGCTCGGCTGGCTGGCCGTGCTGAGCAGCAACCAGCTCCGGTTCGTCGAGGCACTCGCCTACGGACGGCGGGCGCGGGAGGTGGCGCCCGGCGGCCCGGCGCTCGCGGCGGCCTACGACGGATTGAAGACGGCGTACGCCTATCTCGGCGAGGTGTCCGAGCTGTCCGCGCTGCTGGCCGAGCTCGAACCGCTGGTGCACGGCGACCTCAAACTCCTGCAGTGGTGCCGGTTCGAGTCGGCCTTCCCGCACCTGGCGGCGGGCCGGTGGGCGGCTGCGGCCGACCGGGTCAGCGAGGCCATGGCGATCAACGAGCGCAGCGGCTACCGGAGCTACGCGCCCTGGTACCTGGCCCACCTCGGCTGGATCGCCCGCCTGGACGGCCGCCGCGCCGACGCGCTCGAGCTCGGCCGGCGAGCGTCCACGATGGAGTCGCACGCCTGGTTCTCCGCCGCGGTCGACGCGTTGCACGGCACCACGCTGGTCGAGTACGGCGACCGGGCAGCGGCGATCCCGGTGCTGGAGCGCGGCCTCGCGGTCACCGCGTCACACCGCACCGCCGCGTACCGCCTGCGCTGCCTCGCGCCCCTGGCCGAGGCGACCGGCGACCCGGCCCTGCTCGACGAGGCCGACGCGCTGCTCCGCTCGGTGGTCGCGCCACCGCACGCGGCGTGGCTCTACGGCGCCGACGCGTACACCTCGGTCGCCCGGGCCTGGCTGGCCCGCGACGAGCCGGCCCGGGCCGCGGCCGTGCTCGACCCGCTGCTGGCCGCCGGCGAGCGGACCGGCTGGCGCGCGCCGTTGGCCGCCGCCCGGGCCGCCGCGGCGTCGGCGCACGCCCGCCTTCAGAACAGCTCGGCCAGCAACGCCGCGGCCCGCTGCGCGCCGTCGGTCTCCACCGGCCGGTAGGCGACCCGCCGGCCGATGTTCTCCGCGACCAACGCGGCCAGGTGGTCCGGGTCGGTCTGTCCATAGTCGACATGGGTGCCCGCGCCGTACGCGGCGAGCCGGTGCCGCACGTGCCGGTTCTGCTCGAAGTGGTTGCGCAGCGGGACGTAGAGGAACGGGCGGCGGTGCGCGGTGAGGGTCATCGTCGTGGTCAGCCCGCCATGGGTGATCGCCAGGTCGCAGGCGGCCAGCAACCGGTGCAGCCCGTGCACGTAGCCGTGCACCTCCAGCCCCTCGCGCGCCGGAATGCGGGCCGGGTCCAGCCGGGGGCCGGCCACCACGACGAGGCGCAGGCCCGGCACCGCCCGCCGCGCCGCCGGGAACGCGTCGACCACCTTGCGCAGCAGGTCGCCGCCCACGCCGGAGCCGCCGACGGTGGCCACGCAGACCGGCTCGTCCGGCGCCCAGCCCAGCTCAGCCCGCAACCGGGCGCGCTCCTCGTCGTCGACAGCGGCGAAGTCCGTGACGTACCCGCTGAACGTGAAATGCTCCGTGGTCCAGTCCCGGACGCTGGGCAGCCCCGGCCCCAGCGGGTCGTCGACCAGGTCGGCCGGGTTGCCCACGAACACGGCCCGGTCGCGCAGCCGGGGGAAGCGGGCGATCTGCTCGACCATCTCGGCGTTGTAGTCGCCGGTGAGGTCGGCCTCGTCGGGGTCCATCGGCAGCCAGCCGACGAAGTCGGTCAGCCACGCGTACGCGGTGCGCTTGAGCTCGGGGTTCTCGTGGAGGAAGTAGTCGAGCTCCCAGGCCTCGTCGCCGACCCAGAGGTCGTAGGGCTCGCGCTCGGCCAGGTCGGCGAACACCATGAAGTTGGCGACCAGGATCTCGTCCATCCGCCGGATGGCCTGGAACGCGTGCAGGTCGTGCTCGCCGGCCTCGCTCTCGATGTGCGCGGACTCGGTGACCAGGTGCCGGGACGCCGGGTGCACGCGCTCGCCGCGCCGTTGGAGCACCTCGGTGACCGGGTGCTGGGCGAGCCAGTCGACCTGGACGCCCGGTCGCTCGCGGCGCAGAGCGTCGACGATCGCGGCGTCCCGCTCGACGTGGCCGAGGCCGATCGGCGACGACAGGTAGAGCACGCGGCGGGGGCGGTTCAGCGGCCGTTGCCAGCGCACCGGCCGCGCCGGGGTCCGGGTGACGTCGCGGACGAAGTCGCGCAGCAGCCGGTTGACCACCACCGGCTCGCGGGTGTGCGGCATGTGGTCGACGCCGTCGAGCACCACGTCGCGGGCCCGGCTGTAGTGCGCCGCGCGGGCCATCTCGTCCGGGGTGCGGCAGTGGTCGTCGGAGCCCCGGATGACCAGCACCGGCCGGTCGATCCCGCGCAGCAGCGCCTCGGCCTCGTCCCGGTCGCGGACGCACCTTTGGCTGCGCTCGGCCGCGATCAGCGACTCCGGCGTGGTCTGCAGCGACCACCCGACGGCGTCCTCGATCTGCTTGGTCGAGTGCGGCTCGCTGATCACCGTGCGGAAGAAGAACTCGGCGAAACCGCGGAGGTTCTGTTGCCAGAAGTGGCGGTTGAACATCTGCCAGCCGTCGTACGAGTCGCGCAGCCGCTCGAAATGCGCGACCTGGCGGTGCGGCGGCACCTCGTCGAGGAACGGCGCGACGGGGGCGATGGCCACGGCGCCGAGCACCCGGTCGGGATGACGGGCGGCGCCGACCAGCGACCACCAACCGCCCCGGCTCAACCCGACCAGCACTACCCGGTCGGCCTCGACCGCGTCCAGCACGGCGATCAGGTAGCCCAGGTGCGCGTCGTCGCTGTACGCGGCCGGGTCGGTCGGACGGTCCGAGCGCCCGTTGCCCGGCGGGTCGATCGTGATCACGCGGAACTCGCGGGACAGGTACGGCACCTGTGCCTTCCAGTGCCGCGAGTCGACGATCGACCAGGCCGGCAGCAGCACGACCGTCGGTGCCTCCGGGTCGCCCGGGTCGAACACCTCGTACCCGATCCGGACGCCGTCGCGTTTGACGTACCCCTCGATGTCTGGTTCCCGTGCCCGCATGACCGCTCCCTTCCCCGGCGTCAGCCTGCCCGGCGCCATTGCAATGTGGTTGCAAGCGCCCTGCAACGTCCGTGCGGAGCCTTTTACGGGACGAGTTCTTGACTTCCGTAGGGGGAAAGATCATGGCAATCGACAACGACCGGTTGATGGAGTTCCTGGGCCGGTTCGTCGGTGATCTGGGCGCGACGATGGCGGCGGGCAACGTGGTGGTCGGCGAGCGGCTGGGGCTCTACCGCGCCCTCGCCGCGGCGCCGCGCACGCCGGCCGACCTGGCCGAGGCGACCGGCACCAACACGCGGTACGTCGACGAGTGGCTGCGTGGCCAGGCGGCCGGCGGCTACGTGCAGTACGACGCGGACACCGGCTCCTACTCGCTCACCGAGGAGCAGGCGTTCGCGCTCACCGACCCGGAGGGCCCGGTCTTCGTGCCCGGCGCGTTCCAGCTCGCCCTGGGTGCGCTGCGCGCCGAACCCCGGATCACCGCAGCGGTACGCAGCGGCGACGGCGTCGGCTGGCACGAGCACGACGCCGAGGTGTTCGAAGGGTGCGAGCGGTTCTTCCGGCCCGGTTACCTGGCCAACCTGACCGCCGCGTGGCTGCCCGCGCTGGACGGTGTCGAGGACAAGCTGCGCGCGGGTGCCAGCGTCGCCGACATCGGCTGCGGGCACGGCGCGTCGACCGTCCTGATGGCCAAGGCGTTCCCGGCGTCGCGGTTCTCCGGCTCGGACTACCACGACCAGTCGATCATGCAGGCGCACAAGCGGGCGGCGGACGCCGGTGTGGCCGAGCGGGTCTCGTTCGAGGCCGCGACCGCGCAGACCTTCAGCGGCGGCCCGTACGACCTGGTCACGACGTTCGACGCGATCCACGACATGGGTGACCCGCTGGGCGCGGCCCGGCACGTTCGGGAGTCGCTGGCCACCGACGGCACGTGGATGATCGTCGAGCCGATCGCCGGTGACACGGTCTCGGAGAACCTCAACCCGGTCGGCCGGGTGTACTACGGGTTCTCCACGTTCCTGTGCGTGCCCAACGCGCTCTCGCAGGAGGGCGGCTACGCCCTGGGCGCCCAGGCCGGCGAGGCGGCCATCCGCCGGATCGCCACCGAGGCCGGCTTCACGCGCTTCCGCCGGGTCTCCGAGACCCCGTTCAACCTGGTGTACGAGGCCCGGCCCTAAGAATTTCCGTCCGGCTGTCGATTCCGGCATCGTGGGGTTCGTCGGTGCGGTGAGGGGGCCGCACCGCGACCCCACGTACGGAAGGCCTCTCCATGGCGAAGTACATGCTGTTGATCTTCGGCGACCCGGCCCAGTGGGACGCGATGACGCCGGACGAGTGGAAGGCGCACGACGCCGCGCACGCCGCCTTTCACGACGCCGCCGGTGCGCGCGTCGTCAGTGCCGCGCAACTGGAGTCGCCGCCGGTGGCGACGACCCTGCGGGCCGGCTCCGACGGCGGGCTGGTGCTGACCGACGGGCCGTTCCTCGAGACCAAGGAGGGGCTGGGCGGGTTCTACCTCGTCGATGCCGACGACCTCGACGAGGTCACCAAGCTGGCGGCTCTGCTGCCCGAGGTGCGGGCCGCGCACAGCGCGGTGGAGATCCGTCCGGTGGTCGACCACGGATGAGCGAGGCGATCGACGCGGCGGTGGCGCTGGCCCACCGCCGCGAGTGGGCGCAGCTACTGGCCGTGCTGGCCCGGACGACCGGGGACCTGGCGCTGGCCGAGGAGTGCGTCCAGGAGGCGTTCGCCTCGGCGCTGGAGGTGTGGCCGGTGGAAGGCGTCCCGGCCCGGCCCGGTGCCTGGCTCACGCGGGTCGCCCGCAACCGCGCTCTTGACGAGCTGCGCCGGCGGGCGGCGTTCCGGCGGCGCCTGCCGTTGCTGGTCACCGACGGCGCTGTCCCGTCGCCGGAGGACGGGTTGGACGACGACCGGCTCCGGCTGATCTTCACATGTTGCCACCCCGCGCTGTCCCAGGAGGCGCAGGCGGCCTTGACGCTGCGGCTGGTCTGCGGGCTGTCGACGGGCGAGGTCGCCCGGGCGTTCCTGGTGTCCGAGCCGACGATGGCGGCGCGGCTGACCCGGGCCAAGAAGAAGATCGCGACCGCCCGGATCCCTTATCGGACGCCGCCGCCGGAGTCCTTGGGTGAGCGGGTCTCGGTGGTGCTCGAGGTCGTGCAGCTCATCTTCAGCACCGGGCACACGGCGCCGGCGGGGCCGGGGCTGGTGCGGCACGACCTGCTCGACCGGGCGCTGGACCTGGGCCGGCTGCTGCACCTGCTGATGCCCACCTCGGCGGACGTCTCGGCCCAGCTCGCGCTGATGCTGTTGACCTCCGCACGGGCCTCGGCGCGGGTGTCTCCTGACGGGCGGCTGCTGTTGCTGTCCGAACAGGACCGTTCACTGTGGAACGCTGGGCAGATCGAGCAGGGCGAGGCGTTGTTGGTCGAGGCGCTGCGGCGTGGGCCGCCTGGCCGCTATGCGCTCCAGGCGGCGATCGCCGCTTCCCACGCTTCCGCTCCTGGCTGGGAGGCGACCGACTGGCATGAGATCGTCGCCCTCTACGAGCGGCTCTTCGTCCTGTGGCCCTCGCCGGTGGTCGCGCTGAACCGGGCCGTGGCGCTCGGGATGCGGGACGGGCCGTCGGCGGGGTTGGACGCGCTCGCCCCGCTGTTGAGCGAGCCGGCGCTGGCCACGTATCCCTATCTCAGCGCCGCGCGGGCCGACTTCCTGCGGCAGCTCGGGCGGGTTTCGGCGGCGGCCTCGGCGTACGAGGAGGCCCTGGTCCTGACGTCCAACGACGTCGAGCGCCGGTTCCTCCTCGAACGCCTCGGCTCGCTCTAGGCGGTCTGCACCAACGGATTCGTCGGGTGGAACAGGCCGTCCGGGTTGTGGAACCAGAGCCAGACGTGCATGGTGACCAGCTTCGGGTGCCAGAATCCGAACGCCTCGCCACCGTTGGTCCTGGCGCAGTCGGCTTCCGCGTCCGCCGGCACGAAGGTGCCGTCCTGGTAGTGGCAGGCGGCGGCGAACTCGCCATAGGTCGCGCCTGGTAGCGGTGGCCCGGTCGGCTGCTCGGGCCAGACCCATTCCAGGGCGCCGAGCTCCCACCGGTTGTCGTTCTTGACGTAGACGAGGATCGCCGGTGCGGTGAGGTCGAAGGCCGGCGCCTTGGGGTTCAGGTAGTGGTAGCCCATGCCGGGCATCATCGGGGTGATGATCTGGTAGCCGGCCTGCTGCGCGAACGGCAGGTCGGAGACGTACTTCGCCGTCGCCGCTCTTGCCTTCGCGAGGGCGGCGGCCAGCTCGGGCGTGGTTTGTTGGCTCTGGGTCTGGCTTTGGGTCTTTGTGGCGTGGGCCGGCATGCTCGCGGGCTGCTCTTGCGCGTCCTTCTCCCCGCAGGCCGCCGTCGCGCCGCCAACCAGGAGCAGTGTGACGGCCGCCGCCAACAGGCGGGCCTTCATGAGTAGAAGTAAGGGTCGAGGACCCGGACTTCGCTGATCCGGTCGACCGGCAGCGCGTTGCGACCGGCGGTGCGGCGGACGGCTTCGGGGTCCGGAGCGTCGTACACGCAGAAGGTCTTGGTCTTGTCACTGGTCACGTAGGAGTGGAGCCAGGTGACGCCCTCCTCGGCGTTGCGGTCAACGACGCCCAGGCAGGTGGCCGCGCCCGCCTCGTCGACGGGGATGTGCAGTCCGCCGTCGAAGGTCCGCTCCACGATGTATCTCGGCATCTCGTTTCCTCCCGGTGGTGGTTTCTCATCACCGTAGGAATCGGGCGGGCTCCGGAAATCCGAACAACTACCCAGGTTGCGGGTACGGGTCTGCCTAGGTTGCGATGCCTCGGCGGGACGCTTCCGAGATGGCCTGGGTGCGGCTGCTGACGCCGAGCTTGCGCAGGATCGCCGAGACGTGGTGGTGAACGGTCTTCTCCGAGAGGAACAACCGGGCGGCGATCTCGGCGTTGGAGTCACCTTGGCGGACCAGCGTCAGCACCTCGCCTTCGCGCCGGGTCAACCGGCCGGGGTTGCTGGCGGTGTCGGGGCGAGGGCCGCGGGGCAGGTTGCGTACGCCCAGCTCGCGGAGCCGCCTTGTGGCGATGGCCGCGGCGGGGCGGGCGCCGAGGCGCTGGAACCCGTCTAGTGCCCTGCGTAGGTCTTCCTCGCTCGCGGAGTCGGTCAACGTCAGGGCTTCGTCGTAAGGGCAACCGGTCGGGTCCCACGCGGGCGGCTCGCTCGCGCGGTCGACGCCGGCGAGTCGGCGCAATCGGGTGAGCTCTGCGACGACCGGTCCGGCGTGGCGGTCCGCGGCTTGTTCTCGGACGTCACGGGTCGCCGCGTCCACGGCGTCGTTGCGGCCTTCGAGCCACAGCGCCTCGGCGTGGGCGAGGGCGACCGGGGCGCGGTACTGGAGCTCCTGCTGTCCCTTTAGGAGCGTTCGTGCCTCCTCGATCGGCGCCCACTGGTCGGGGTCGCCGCGCCGGGCACGGATCGTACCGATGGTGGTCAGGGCAAGGATCCGCAGCAATGGCACGGACTCCGCGGACCGCAACACGAAGCCGGCGTCGTCGGCCGCGGCGTCCCAGCGTCCCTGGTCGAGATGGAACCGCGCCCGGTACGCCTGCACATACAGTCGCCAGCCCTCCAGACCGAGCTCGTCGCACAGCTCGATGCCGCGATCGAGCCAACCCGCCAGGTCGTACGCCCGGGTGCGGGTCATCGCCCATCCCACGTGGATGAACGCCCGGCCGACGTGCTCCTCGAAGCCGGGCCGGTCCGCCAACGCGAGGCTGCGTTCGAGCTTGTCGAGCCCCGTCCGCTCACCCGCGAGCAGCTCGATGGTGCCGATGTTGTTGAGCGCGTGGACGATCACGCCGGTGTCGTCGAGGGCCTCGGCGAGGTCGATCGCCCGTCGCGCCCAGGCGACGGTCTCGTCCCTTCGCTCGTCGTTGAGCGAGAGCTGAGACAGGTTGCTGTACGCGAGAGCCAGCTCCCGACCGGGCGGCAGGCCTTCGAGGATGCGCACGGCCTCGTCGCCCCGCCGGGTGGCCTCCTCGGTGCGCGCGCCACACCAGAGCCGGCGAGTGAGCAACGACAGCGCGGCGGCCTCCCCGCGCCGGTCCCCCGCTTGTCTTCGCACCGCTATGGCGTGTTCCAGTGCGGTGATCGACTCGTCGGTCTGGTCGGTGAGGTAGCACTCCTGCGACTGGCGCTCGAGCAGGTCGGCCCTGGTCTCGGGCGGCAGCCCGTTCCCGAACCGCAACGCCCGCGCGTAGTGCGCGGCGGCCTCCCGATGCGCCCCGATGGCGGCGGCCTGCTCGGCGGCCCTGGGCGCGAACCGCTGAACGGCCTCGGCGTCACCGGCGGCCTCGGCGTGGTGGGCGAGCCGGGTCGCGTCGCCGGCCGGGATGGTGGCGAGGGCGGTGCGGTGCAGGGCTCTCCTTCGGTGGGGGCTGAGCGACTCCTCGATCGTCCGGCGGGCAAGCTCGTGCCGGAACCGGACGCCGCCTCCCGGCGCTACCTCGATGATGCCGGCGGCGAGGGCCCGCTCGACTCCGCGGGCCGCGGTCTCGTCGACCAGGGCGTCCAGGAGGTGAAGCTCGCACTGCGGCACGGCGATCGACACCGCCTCGACGACGCTGGTCGCGGCCTCGTCGAGGCGGGCGGCCCGGGCCAGCACCGCGTCCCTTATGGTCGCCGGGATGTCGTCGCCGCGGGCGGCGAGCACTTCGGTGACGAAGAACGGATTGCCCGCGGTGGCGCGGTGCAGCTCGTGCGGGTCCAGACCGTAGGGCCGAGCGAGCCCGGCGACGGCGTCCGCCGAGAGCGGCTCGGCGGTCAGCCTTCTGACGGAGCCGCGGACCTCTCCCAGCAGCCGTCGGAGTGGGTGTGTCCTGCCGAGCTCGTCGTCGCGGTAGGTGGCGATGACGAGCATGGGCAGCGCCCCGATTCTGCGGCCGAGCAGGCTCAGCACGTCGAGGGTGGCCTCGTCGGCCCAGTGCAGATCCTCGAGCACCATGATGCCCTTGGCCTGCCGAGCGATCTCCGCCGCGACCTGGTGCGGCTTCGCCCCGGCGGCGATCAGCTCGTGCAGCGCGCCGCCGCTGTCCTGCGCGATGTCCGTGAACGGGCCCAGCGGGCGAGGCGTGAACAGGGGGTCGCACGCGCCCCAGAGGACCGGCCCCTGGTGGCGGCAGAACTCCCTGACCAAGGCGGTCTTCCCGCCACCCGCCTCGCCGCCGAGCAGCACGAGGACGCCGCCGTTGCCCGCGGTCACGGCATCGAGCGCGGCAGCCAGCGCGGCAAGCTGCGGCGCGCGCTCGACCAGGCCCGACGCTTCCACACCCGCACACTGACAGAGCCCGGCGCGGTGCACTGTCAGGTTTGCGTCGGGCGGCGGCTGGTGTTCAGGCAGGCTCCGGGTCCTGGTAGTACCAGAAGCGGGCACGGCGAAGCTCGTCCCCGACCCGGATCGCCAGGCGCCGGCCCTCGGCGGCCAGGGCGTCGTACTCGGCGTCACTGATCGGGCGGCTGTCGTGGGGGTCGGCGATGTTGACCATCGAGTCGGACCATTTCTGCCAGGCCTCGAGCCGCCCGACGAGGCTGGGCGACAGGCCGAGCTCCGCCGGATCGTGCGGTTCGTACAGGCCGCCGTACTTGTCAGGGCCCCAGACCCAGGTGGGGTAACAGCCCCAGTCGTCCATGATCTTGATCAGCATCGTTCACCTCCCGCGCCGGCCCAGGACCCAGTGCAGTGCGACGAGTGGCACTATGCCGGCCGGGTACCAGAACAGATCGACCAGGTCGAACCGCGCCCCGAGCGCTAGGCGGGCCAACAGGCTCCGGTCGGACAGCTCGGCCGGGATGCCGGTGAGCTGGAAAAGCTCGGTGGCCCAGCACCAGGCCCAGGCGACGGCGCCGGCCACGAACGGCGAACAGCGCGGCCGAAGAAACAGCACACCCACATAGACCATCGACGCGTACAGCACGGTGCCGGAGATCTGCTCGACGGCGCCCGTGCTGTCGACCTGACCCGCCCGAATCATCAACGCGACGGCCAGGAAGCCGGCTGCCGCGATGAGCATCAGCAACCGAAAGCGCGGACGATCGATCAGCACGCCGGGATCCTAAGCTGATCATGCAATGCCCTCGGCGCCGCGCGGACGCGGCAGCCCGCCGCGGCACGGCGGTCAGAGATAGACGATTCGCCAAACGGCCCCGACCCGCCAACCTGCAGCCGGCGGCGCCTCAGCCGCCCTCGGCCAGAGTGCGGCAGCCCACCGCACCACGCCGTCACGTCGCGGTCAGCGAAAGACGATTCGTCAAACAGCCGCGACGCTGGATCAAGCAACGCGGCTGTACCGAGGCAAAGCTTGCGCGGTGACTCTGACCTCTGATCTTCGCGAGCCGACGGCCGGCGCGGTGGCACGCCCGGCGCGATCGCCGTGGTTCGCCGTCGCCGCCGTCGGGCTCGGCATCTTCGCCCTCGTGACCAGCGAGTTCCTGCCGGCGAGCCTGCTACCCGGGATCGCCTCCGACATGAACGTCACCGAAGGCGTAGCGGGTCAAGCGGTCACCGCCACGGCGATCATGGGAGCGATCACCGCGCCGACCATCGCCATCCTCGTACCCCGTCTGGACCGCCGCCGGCTGCTGGCTCTCCTGCTCGCCCTCGCCGTCGTCTCCGACGCGCTGGTCGCGCTCGCCCCGTGGTATCCGCTGCTACTCGTCGGCCGCCTGATCATCGGTGTGGCGATCGCCGGCTTCTGGGCCATGGCTCTCGCGGTGGTCGGGCAACTGGTCCCGGGCCACAAGCTGGGCCGAGCGATGACGGTGGTCAACCTCGGCGTCTCGCTGGCAACCGTGACAGCGGTACCGCTCGGCACCTACCTCGGCGACGCCTGGGGCTGGCGGCCGGTGTTCTGGCTGGCCGGCGGCATGGCCGTGGTAGCCCTGATCATGTTGCTGGCCTGGCTGCCGCCGGTAGCCGCCTCCGGCGCACCGCCACTGCGCGCCCTGCTCGACACGGCCCGAGGCCGCACGATGATCCTCGGCATGGTCGCGATCCTCCTGGTAGCGGGCGGCCACTTCGCGGCGTTCACCTACATCCGGCCGGCAGCCGAACGCGTACCCGACATAACCTCCTCGTCCCTCGCCCTGCTCCTGACGATCTTCGGCATCGCGGCCTTCGTCGGCACGATGCTCGCCGGCCCCCTGGCCGACCGCCGCCTCCGCCTCGGCGTACTGGTGGCGCCGGTCTTGATCGGCTCGGCGGTAACGGTCTTCGCTCTGCAGTCGGGCTCGTACGGGGCGGTGGCGGCCGCGGTGGGCGTCTGGGGTCTCGCGTTCGGCGGCCTACCCACGCTGGTGCTGACCTGGGTAGCCCGGGTCGAACCGAACCGCCTTGAGCCGGCCGGCAGCCTGGCCACGGCGATGTTTCAGGTGGCGATCGCCGTCGGCGCCGCAGTCGGCGGCGTCCTGGTCGACGCCTTCGACGTCCAGGTGGCCCTGGTCGTGGCCGGCATCGCCGCCATCGCCGGGGGCGCGCTCTTCACCAGCGCCCGCCGCTTCTGAGGTCGCATGCTGCGCCGGCCCGTGCACCGCAAGGCCCACGGTCCGGCGCATCGCGCCGCCCCTGGTAGTCGCGGCAGGCCAGGCGCCCTCGGCCCGCAGCACGGCGGCGTCGACGCAGACGGACACGGCCAGGTGCCCGTCGGTGGCGTCGTCGGCTCGCACGCCGTCTCCCCTGCTCGCGCCGGACTCCAGGCGGCGATGGTCAGGCCGGCAGCTTCACGGGTTCGTCGCCGACGTGCCGCCACTGCGTGGGAGGTACGCCGGCGTGCCGGCGGAACGCGCGGCTGAAGGCGGCTTCGGAGCCGTACCCGAGCCGCACCGCGACCTCGGCGACACTGCCCCGTTCGACAAGCAGCCGTTTCGCGTGCTCCATCCGGATGCGGGCGAGATAGCGCGCGGGCGAGTCCCCCACCGTGTCCCGGAACCGCTTGGCGAAGGCCGACCGCGACGCGAGCGCGACCCGCGCGAGCGCCTCCACCGTCCAGGGCGACCCCGGGTCGTCATGGATGGCCTCCAACGCCCGCGCGATGTCGGTATCCCGCAGCGGCACCGCCAGCAGCGGCAGGCTCCCGCAACCGGACTCCACCCAGTTCCGGATCGCGGCGGCCGCGACGATGTTGGCCAGTTGCGAGATCACCGACCGGGAGCCGGCTCGCTCGCCACATGCCTCGCCGGCCATCCCCTCGATCAAGGCCGCGACCACCGGCTCGCGCGTGGTGAAGCAGCACGCGACCAACATGTCGGGCATCACCGCCGCGACCTGGGCGGCGACGGGTGAGGCGTAATCCAGGTCACCCGTGTGCACCACGGTCTCGCCCCGAGCCACCAGCACGTGGTCACCACCGCGCGGCAACAGCAGGAAGTCCCCGGCGCCAAGCCGCTTCCCGGTGGCGCCCCGCACGTCAAGCCCACCCTGCGCGACGAAGTGAAAACGCATCCCCACACCGCCGACTGCGCGCCGCTCGCCGCCCCGCAACGTCTCCTTCCGGTAGGCGCCCACCGACCAGCGGAGCCGCTCCAGCACGTCGCTGAGGTCGTCGGTCACCTGCGTCACAGTCACGAATCGATCCAGCACCAGGTACGCGGAACGCATTCCCCGTGGTGGCGACCGCCACGATCTCGCCACGGCCTGGGTCACCCTCTAGCCCCCGCAGGCAACGCCTGACGTCCAGCCCAAGACCGGGGTGTGGTGGCCCGAGCTGGTGGGCGAAATCTCCCACCAGCGGACCTCGCTGCCCCTTGCGACCGGCCGCCCCGCCTGGGACGACGCCCCGAGTCGGCTGGGGCCAGGACCAAGAGCCGCGGGCGCGGCGGCCAGGTGGCAGGCCCAGGGCCAAGAGCCGCGGGCGCGGCGGCCAGGTGGCAGGCCCAGGAGCAAGAGCCGCGGGCGCGGCGGCCAAGTGGCAGCGCCGGGACATGGCCAGCGCGTGCGGCAGGCCTTCACCCCATCGCCAGAGCCGCCCAGCAGGCTGGCCGCCCTGGTCCCGCCGCCGCAGGGCGGCGGGACCCGAGGTGGCCAGGCGGGTCAGACCGCCGGTTTGCTCGTGTAGACCGTGGGGTCGCCCTGGATGAGCCAGATCTCCGGAGCGTTGATCGGTAGGAAGGAGCGATCGCCGCCTGGTTCGCGGGTTGACGGGATCGAGTCGCCGCTGGGTAGGTGCATGATGAAGTTGACCGGCTGGGTGTCGTTGACCAGCGGGATCGCGTAGTCGGCCCAACCGTCGGTCACGCCCGAGCGGGGCCAGGGCTTGTCCCAGGCGACCTGGGCCAGCACCTCAGGGGCTACCGCATCGCCCCACATGTGCAGGCCCCAACCCGCGGCCGCGGGGTCGCCGTAGTCGCCGGCCGGGCGGTAGTAGTGGACCGTCGCCGACGTGGCCGGTGGGCCGGCCGCTCGGACCCGGCGTGGTTCGGACGTCGCGCCCGGACCGGCCAGGCCGCCGGGTAGCAGCACGGCCCGGTATTCGACCGGGGTGTTGGCTGCCAGGTCGAGCGGGGTCAGGTCGTCGAACACCGTGTAGGCCGGCGAGGACGAGTCGGTGCCGACCCGGGTCCAGGCGCCGCCGGCGACGCGGCGTTCGATCGCGACCACGTTGGTCGCGCGCTCCGGGTCGACCACCGCGCGCACCTCGACGGTGCCGCGGACGCCGCTGCCCTCGGAGGGCGCTTCGATGGTGACCAGCGGGGCCGGCACGGTCGCCGACCGCACGGCCGACTCCCGGCTGTGGCCCTTGTTGTCGAGCACCACCGCGCGGTAGCGCACCGAGGTGCCGGCACGCTGGTCGCTCACGTCGTCGAACACCTGGTACGGCGCGTTGTCGTCGGTGCCGACCGGCCGCCACGGACCGCCCGCGACCGAGGCGTAGAAGCTGACCTCGTAGAAGGAGGAGCCGCCGACGTTGGCGGTCACCTGCAACCGGCCGCGGGAGCCGACTGCCGGGGTTGGCGCGCCCAGCGACACCGACGGCGCGGAACGGGAGCCAGGCACCTTGTCGCCGGCCTGGTAGACCACCGCAGATAGTGGCGGCACGGGCAGCGACAGCCGGCCGTCGCTGCCCGTGCGCAGGGTCCGCGGCCCGTCTCCGTAGACGTTCTTGAAGGTCCCCCGACCCGACGCGTAGGTCGGGATCGTCGCCGACTGGGCCGACTCGCTGTTGTTGAGGGCGACCACGTATTCGCGCTGGTCGCGCCGGTCGACGCGGGAGAAGGCGTAGACGCCGGGGCCTTCGCTCGCGTAGCGGTGCTGCTGGGCGCCGTCACGCAGGGCGGGGTGGCGCTTCGTCAGCGCGGCCAGTCCACCGATCGACGCGTACAGCGGGTGGGTGGTGACGAAGTTGTCCTGGGCGTGCGTCGCGTCGGTGCCCAGTAGGTCGTCGTCGAGATAGTCGGGCACCCGGCTGGCGAACAGCGTCTGTCGGGCGTCCTGGTCGCCGCCGGGGCCGGTGAAGCCCTGCTCGTCGCCGTAGTAGATGACCGGGTTGCCGCGGGACAGGTACATCAGCTCGTGCGCGAGCCGGTCGCGGGCCACCCACTCGGCGTCGGTCGCGCCGGGGTTGTCGCCCCGGACGAAGCCGCCGATCCGGCCCATGTCGTGGTTTCCGAGGAAGGTCGGGAGCTGGTAGACGTTGGAGTCGGCGTCGGTGTACCAGTCGTCACCGGCGAAGAACGTCTGCAGCGCTGCGGCCGGCTGCCCCCGCGACGCGAAGTTGCGGGCCGCGTCCTGGAACGGGAAGTCGAGCACCGACTGCATCCGGTCGCGCGTGGTGAACTGCGACGTGAAGCTCTTCGTGGTGTCGAAGACCTCGCCGAACATGAAGAACTCGGGCTTGCCCTGGCGGTGGGCGAAGTCGAGGATCTCCGGGCCGAACTCCTGCCAGAACTCGTCGTTGACGTGCTTCATGGTGTCGATGCGGAAGCCGTCGACGCCGAAGTCGCGGATCCAGGTCTTGTAGATGTCGATCATCCCGCGGACCACCCGCGGGTTCTCGGTGAACAGGTCGTCGAGGCCGAAGAAGTCGCCGTAGTAGGAGTTCTCGCCGACGAACGTCGTGTCGCCACGGTTGTGGTAGAGCGTGACGTCGTTGAGCCAGGCCGGCACCTTGAGGTTTTGCTCGGCGGGGTCGAGCACCGGCGTGTAGGGGAACGAGGTCGCCGGGTCGAGCGCCGGGAACGACGGCTTGCCGGCGAAGTCGCGGTCGTCGAAGGTCGCGCCGGACGCGGTCTTGTAGGGCGCCACGTCCTTGCCGACGTAGCCCTTGCGCGCGCCCTCCGCGTACCCGATGACGTCCGCGGTGTGGTTGGTGATGATGTCGAAGTAGACCTTCATGCCCTTGGCATGCGCGGTGTCGATCAGGGCACGCAGGTCGGCGTTGCTGCCGAGGTGCGGGTCGATCTGGGTGAAGTCGGTGATCCAGTAGCCGTGGTAGCCCGCCGACGGCCCGTCTTCGAGCTGGACCGCCTTGTTCTTGAAACTGGGCGTGAGCCAGATCGAGGTGGTGCCGAGGCCCTTGATGTAGTCGATCTTCGAGCGCAGGCCCTTGAGGTCGCCGCCGTTGTAGAAGCCCTTGCGGGTCGGGTCGAAGCCGGAGACCAGCGGGTCGGAACCTAGGCCGCCCTGGTCGTTGGCGGTGTCGCCGTTGGCGAACCGGTCGGCCATCACGAAGTAGAAGTTCTCGTCGGTCACGGGTTCCCGCAAGGAATGGCGCGCGGGCAGGTCGTCGTCACGACCGCCGGCGACCGCGGGAGCGGCTGGCAGCGTGGCCACCAGAACCAGCGCGGCAATCAGGCCGACCACACGTCGGATGGATCCAGGTATGGACATCTTCCCCCCTCGGACATCGACGGACGGGACGTTACCGAAGGGCTACGACGTTGCATACGGGTGAACCAGACGGACAATTCAGGGGGTACGCGGGCGCAAACGTCCTCTTCAGACAGCCGCCGAGGACCGATTGCATAGAAACGGTGGAGTCTCCTTGACAGGATCGTTATCTGGCGTCGGAGCCGTGGTGCCACGGCAGCTCCACCGCGCGCTCCGGCCGATGCCCGGCCGCGAACTCGTCGACCAGCCCGCCCAGGCCGTACGGGATGACCGTCTCCGGAGGAGCCGCCAGCTCGGCTCTCGTCCACCACCGGTGCCCGACGTGGAAGGCGGCCTCGCCCTCGAGCATGCCGGAGGTGTCCGGCTCGAAGGCGTCGACGTGCAGCGCGAAGAAGCAGTCCCGGAACAGCCCCCGCGCCCAACCAAGATCGGCATGCCCGCCGATGTAGGCGACCGGCGCGCCGAGGTCCCCGGGCGCGACTGCCAGGCCGATCTCCTCGCGCGCCTCACGAGCAGCGGCCTCCGCGAGCGACTCGCCGGGTTCGACGCCGCCACCGGGCGCGCACCATCCATATGCGCCGAACTCGGACACGTGGCGCCTGTCGAACGCGAACCTCAGGAGCAGGACCCGGAAGTCGCCGTCGAACAGCAGCAGCCGCGCGGACAGCCGCGCCAACTCGCCCTGATCGGTCACGAACGGGCAGCCTAGCGACGGTGCCCAAATTTCTTCACCGCAATATCCGTGCACTCTCTGGACATCGCCCGAGCTGCCCATGCGAACATATGTTCTATGCCCGAAGGGACCATCCTCCACGCCGACCTCGACGCGTTCTACGCGTCGGTCGAGCAGCGCGACGACCCCCGGTTGCGGGGCCGTCCGGTGATCGTGGGCGGCGGGGTGGTCCTGGCGGCGAGCTATGAGGCAAAGGCGGCGGGGGTACGCACAGCGATGGGCGGCCGCGCGGCGCGGCAGTTGTGCCCGGACGCGATCGTGGTCGAGCCGAGAATGTCCGCCTACACCAGGGCGAGCCGGGCGGTCTTCGAGGTGTTCCGGCAGACCACGCCGTCCGTCGAGGGCCTTTCGATCGACGAGGCGTTCCTCGACGTCTCCGGGTTGCGGCGGATCGCGGGGCCGCCGTCGGAGATCGCGGCCGGCCTACGCGCGGCGGTGCGCGACCAGGTCGGGTTGCCGATCACGGTGGGTGTGGCGCGCACCAAGTTCCTGGCCAAGGTGGCGAGCGGGGTCGCCAAGCCCGACGGCCTGCTCGTGGTGCAGACCGAGAAGGAGCTCGAGTTCCTCCATCCGCTGCCGGTCGAACGGTTGTGGGGCGTCGGGCCGGTGACCGCGGCCAAGCTCCGCGACCGGCGGATCCGCACGGTCGGCCAGCTCGCGCGGCTGGGCGAGGCCGGCCTGGTGTCGCTGCTGGGCCGGGCGGCGGGCCGCCATCTCGACGCGCTGGCCCACAACCGCGACCCACGAGCGGTGCAGACCGGCCAGCGCCGTGGCTCGATGGGCGCCCAACGCGCGCTGGGCCGAGCCCCACGCACGCCGGCAGCACTCGACGCGATGCTGGCGGGGTTGGTCGACCGGGTGGCCCGGCGGATGCGCGGCGCCGGGCGCACCGGCCGCACAGTGGTGCTGCGACTGCGGTTCACGGACTTCACCCGCGCGACCCGCTCACACACGCTCCCCCGCGCGACGTCGCACACCGAGACGATCCTGGACGCGACCCGAAGGCTGCTGGCGACGGCGCTACCGATGATCGACGAGCGCGGCATCACGCTGATCGGGATCTCGGTCGGCAACCTCGACGACCGCTACCTACAGCCCGCACTTCCCTTCGAAGAGAAGGACGGGGTCGCCCTCGACGCCGCACTCGACGCGGTCCGCGACCGCTTCGGCTCAGCCGCCGTGACCCGCGGCGTCCTGGTCGGCCACCTCCAGGGCTTGGAGATGCCCATGCTCCCGGACTGAACGCACGCGAATCGCGCGCACCGGCTGCGGAGCGATCCTGATCAAAGGCGGCTGCCGTCGCCGTGGCGGCAGGACGGGGTCGGCGCCAGGCCGGCAGGGCCGGAGCGGGTGCCGTCGCCGTGGCGGCGGAGCGAGACTGCGGCGGCGGCGCCGGGGCGGCAAGACCGGAGCGGGTCCGTCGCCAGCGCGGCAGGAGCGTCGGCGCCGCCGCCGGGACGGCAAGACCAGAGCGGGTGCCGTCGCGGCGGCAAGACCGGAGCAGGCCACCGCCGGAGCGGGTGCCACCGCCGGAGCGGGTGCCACCGCCGGAGCGGGTGCCACCGCCGGAGCGGCAAGACCGGAGCGGGCCACCGCGCTGGCGGCAAGACCGCTACGCGCTCGGGCTCGCCGCCGGCCCGTGGGTGCCGCCGCGACTAGTTACTTCTCGGCCGTGCCGGGGTTTGCGCTGATGGATTCCTGGTAGACGTCGGCGTAGGTGCGCGTGTCCTTGATGAGGTCGTCGCAGAAGGCGGCGACGTCCTTGCCGATGAGCTCCAGAACTCCCTTGCCGGACGCGACGCCTTCTTCGAAGAAGTCGACGATCTCGGGGAGCAGGCGCCCGTCGGCCAGGTCGATCGGTCCGACCTTGAACAGGTACTTCTGCATCTCCTTGTAGACGATCTGGTAGTCCGGCGGGAGCGCCTTGACCCGAGCCACATGGGCCCGCCACTGCTTCTTGCCCTCGACGATGTCCTGGATGCCCATGTCAGCCTCCTAGCCGGCCCAATTTCCTGGCGACGTTCCTGTTCAACTGCTCGCGCCACCGGTCGCGATAGGTCCGGGCTCCCTGGCCGCCGGCCAGCGCCGCGCAAAAGCCTGGGATGTCGTCGCCGAGCACCTCGGTGATGCTCTGTCCGTCCGCCGATGCTTCTTCGAGCAACCCCAGGGCGGCATCGATGATCGGCATGAGGTTGCGGCCGGTGAAGTCCCCGTACGGGAAGAGGTTGCCATTGATCTGTTCCCACGCCGCCCGGTAGTCGGCCGGCAATGCTCCCGCCCGGGTCTCGAACCCCTTCCATTCCCTGGTGAGATCGCTGCCTGTGATGGTTTCCCAGAAGGTCATCTCCGGCCCTCCTTGAGCCCGTCGATGCGTGATGAGACGTACTGCCATTTCGCCCAGAACGTTGCGAGCTCCGTGCGCCCGGCCTCGTTGAGCGCGTAGAACTTGCGCGGCGGGCCCACTTCGGACGGTCGTTTCGTCACCTGGACGAGTCCGTTCCGCTCCAGCCGCAGCAGGATGGTGTAGACCGTCCCCTCGATGACGTCCGCGAAGCCGAGCTCGTTCAGTCGGCGCGTGATGGCGTACCCGTAGGTCTCCTCGCCGCCGATGATCTCGAGCACGCAACCCTCGAGCGTGCCCTTCAGCATCTCCGTCAGATCGTCCATCGCGCCTCCTCTTCGGCCTGGAGTACCTCGTACCACCGAGTACCGCTATACCGTAGCACCGAGTACCGCTACACGGTAGTACCGAGTACTGCCGATCTTGGCTGCCGCCGTTGCCCACGTGGACCGAACAATGGCGGGCGGCTCATGGCGTGACCGACCCGAGGTCGGGGCGTGGTTGCGGGCCAACGGCAGTCTGTTGCGCACGATCGAGCCAATGACGACGATTTCCGCGACCTGGCTCCGTTGCGGGAGATCGTCGGCGATGCGCGGCGAGACGCGTCCACGAGTCCTGCCAGGTACGCAAACGGCTGACCCGATTCCTGCTCGCCCGGCGGCGGCCACCAGTCGTAAATTGCCCCATTTGTGGCAGGCCCGAGGCGCAGCGGCGTAGCGTTCCGTAAGTGCTCGGTGACGAGTTGATGATCGCGGGGGGCCGGCGCAGCCGCAACGAAGGGCGCCCACCCGACACCGCCACCCACGGCGACGTCACCGACGACCAGCCGCGCTTCGCGGACGATGACGCGCAAGATCGGCGCGTGCCGGTTACCTCCCGCCGGCACGTGCAAGACGGGGTCGCCGACGGCAAAACCCCGACCGCCGGCGCCCAGGAGAGGCACGCCAGCCAGGAGAGGCACGAAACCGGCGGCGGCCAGGAGAGGCACGCCACCCCGATCCCCGGCGGCGAGAAGAGGCACGCCAGCCAGGGGAGGCACGAAACCCCGACCGACGGCAGCCAGGGGAGGCGCACGACCCCGACCCAAGGCGACCAGGAGACGCACGCCGAGCACCAGCACCGCAGTGGGGTCGACGGGGTCGATGTGGCGCCCGTGCCCAGGGCGATGTTGCGCGACGCCCTCACGAGCGACGGCCTGGTCGTCGCGCCCGGCTGCTACGACGTCCTCGGCGCCCGGGTGCTCGAAGCCGCCGGTCTCGAAGCCGCGTACCTCACCCCGTTCGGTTTCCAGGCCGCCGACGCCCCCTCGCCGCACGCGCCGCAGGACCCATGGGAGCGGTACCTCGACCTGGCGCGGGAGCTCGTAGACGCCGCCGGCCTCGCGATCATCGTCGACGGGCAGACGGGCCTGGAGGGCAACCGCGGCGCCCCGGAACGGGCCGCGGATGCCTTCTCCGCCGGCGCCGCGGGCTTCGTGATCGAGGATCGGCAGGGCTTCGGAAAGGACCGGCCGCTGCGGACCATGGTCGAGGTAGGGCGCGAGATCGCCGCCGTCCGGCACGAAGTAGGACGCGAGACCACGGTGATCGTGCGGACGGACGCCGTACGAGAGTCCGTCGACGACGCCCGAGCGCGCTGTGAGTCCTATCTGGACGCCGGCGCCGACCTCGTCTTCCCGCTGATGACGCGTTACCTCAACTACCCGGACACGCCGGCCGACCGTGAGCGCCGGATGTCCGCGTACCAGTTCCTGACCGAGCGCGTACCCCCGAAGCGCCTGGTCGTGCACTCCCCCACCGGGCGCCACCTTCCCGTGGACGAGGCACGCCGGCTCGGGTTCGGGCTCTACCTGATGTCGCAGTTGCTCATCGCGTCCGCGGTGACCGGGATGACCCACGAGCTCGCGGCCGCGCTGGCCGACGAGCCCGGACCGATGCCCCTGCTGACCCCCGTCGACCTGGCGACGCTCACCCGCGTCGACAGATGGCTGGAGAACCGATGGTGAGCCACATGCGAGGAGGCGTCCGTTGACGGAGGCGAAGACGTGGGCCCGGACCAACCTCTCCGGATACATCCCGGTGATGTTCACCCCGTACACCGAATCGGGCTCGATCGACGAGGCGGCGGTGCGCAACGACGTCGAGTACACGCTGAGCCTGCCGGGCGTCGGCGGCCTCTACGTCGGTTCCGTGTGGCAGGAATTCTGGCTGCTGACGGTGGCCGAGCGCAAGCGCCTCACCGAGATCGTGCTCGACGCGGTCGCGGGCCGGGTCCCGGTCGCGGTGTCGGCCACGCACACCGCCCCGGACGACGCGGCCGACCTCGCGACGCACGCGGCCGAGTCCGGAGCCGGCATGATCATGCTCTGGCCGCCGTTCTTCGGTCCCCGGGGGCACGGCGGCGTGCTGGCCTTCTTCGACTACGTGCTCGGCCGGGTGCCTGCGCCGTTCGGGTTCTACAACACCAGCCTGTCCGAGATCGGCTACGAGATGGACCTGCCCCTGCTGCGTGAGCTCGCGCTCAGGCCGCAGATAGCACTGCTGCTCGACGGCGCGGTGCGGCTCGACGTCTTCCTGGAGACGCTGGAGGCCGTCGGCCGCGACGTCATGGTGACCAGCCC
This sequence comes from Asanoa ishikariensis, assembly GCF_900107455.1. Lineage (GTDB taxonomy): Bacteria > Actinomycetota > Actinomycetes > Mycobacteriales > Micromonosporaceae > Asanoa > Asanoa ishikariensis. The sequence continues at coordinate 1,797,747 of NZ_FNQB01000003.1, forward strand.
CGTCGAGGAGTACTTCCTGGTGGCGCGGATGCTCTATCCGGAGGTCGCGCCCGACGTCGTGATGGGGTCGAGCCGGGCCCTGTTCCTGCAGACGCCGCGCCAGCCGTACCTGCACGAGTTCTTCGTCTCCGTCGAGAAAGGACAGTGGCACGACGCGCAGAAACGGCTCGGTTGGATCATGGCGGCCGGCGAGTTCGCGCACGGATCGGTGCTGCGCGAGGGCAAGACACCGCTGGGGCTGATCAAGGCGATCAGGAGGGCGTACGGGCAGTCCGGCGGCACTCCCCGGGTGCCCATCCCGGCGCCGAGCGAGATGGAGGTCGGCGACGCGGTGGCGAACCTGCGCGCGGCCGGGCTCGACCCGCTCTGAAACCCCCGCAAACGTGAAACCCCACCCACCTGAAACCCCGCAAACGGGCCGCGGCCGGAGTAAGACTGGATGGATGGCTAGGGAAGAGGACTTCACCACCGAGGCTGCCGAGGGCCAGCGGGACCGGCGGTTCCACGGTGGCGCGCCGCAGCGGCTCGACGACGACGAGCTGGCGCGCCGCACGCGGGAGGAGCGGGTCGACGCCGGTACGTCCGACTACGACCCCGACGACGTGCCACCGGCCACCGACGAGCCCGTGCCCACCGACCTCAGCGACTCGGCGCTGGTCGAGGACATCGAGGGCGTCGCCGCGCGCCAGGAGGACGAGGACGAGACCCGGCCGTTGAGCCCGGACAACCCGTTCCCGCCCACCCGGTACGACGAGAGCTAGGCGGCCAGCGCCGCGTATCGGCCGGCGGAGTCGACCAGCGTCTCGTGCGTGCCCGACTCCAGCACCCGGCCGTGGTCGACGACCACGATCTGGTCGGCATGGCGGATCGTCGAGAGGCGGTGCGCGATCATCACCGTGGTGCGCCCGCGGGCCAGCCGGTCGAACGCGCGCTGCACGGCCCGTTCCGTCTCGGTGTCCAGCGCGCTGGTCGCCTCGTCCAGGACCAGGATCTTCGGATCGCGCAGCAGCGTACGGGCGATCGCGATGCGTTGCTTCTCACCACCGGAGAACCGGTGTCCACGCGACCCGACCATGGTGTCGTAGCCGTCCGGCAGCGCGGCGATCACGTCGTGGATCTGGGCCGCCCGGGCCGCCTCTTCCAGCTCGAGATCGGTCGCCGACGGCTTCGCGTACCGCAGGTTCTCCCGGATCGTGGTGTGCAGCAGGTAGGTCTCCTGGCTGACCACGCCGACGATCCCGGCCAGGTCGGCCAGCCGCAGGTCACGCACGTCGACCCCGTCGATCGTCACGCGGCCGGCGGTCGGGTCGTACAACCGCGCGACCAACCCGGCGAGGGTGCTCTTCCCGGACCCGGTCTCGCCGACGAGCGCCAGCGACGTACCGGCCGGCACGTCGATCGTCACGCCGGAAACGGCGGGAACCTGGCTGCCCGGGTACGTGAAGCTGACGTCCGACAGACGCAGGTGCCCCTCGACCCGGTCCAGCGTCACGGGCGTCGCGGGGTCGTCGACCTCGACCGGCAGGTCCAGGTACTCGAAGATCCGCGCGAACAGCGCCAGCGAGCTGGTCAGCGTGACACCAACGTTGAGCAGGCCCATCAGCGGCCGGAACAGGCCGGCCTGCAACGCGGTGAAAGCGACCAGCGTGCCGATGCTCAGGGCGCCGGCGGTGAACGGCAGTCCCGCGCTCAGGTAGATCAGCGCCGGGATCGCGGCGAAGATGATGCTCATCGAGGCCATCCGCCAGCGGCCGGCGAGCTCGGAGCGCAGCTCCAGGTCGATCAGCCGGCGGGACGACGCGGTGAACCGGTCGATCATGGCGGCACCGGTGGACAGCGTCTTGGAGAGCTGCGCGCCGCTGACCGAGAGGCCCTCCTCGATGGTGACGTTGAGGTCGGCGAGCTCGCGCTGGCGCTGCTCGGTGATCGCCCGGCGCATCCGGGCCACCCGGCGGGTCAGGAAGATCGCCGGGGGCAGCACGACGAGCGAGACCAGGGAGAGCTGCCAGGAGAGCGCGACCATCGCGGCCATGGTGGCGATGGTGGTGGTGAGGTTCGAGGCGATCGACGTGGCGGTCGTGGTGACCACGGCCTCCATGCCGCCGATGTCGTTGGTGATCCTGGACTGCACCTCTCCGGTGCGCGTCCGCGTGAAGAAGCCGACCGACTGCCGGTGCAGGTGGCCGAAGACGCTGGTGCGCAGCGCGTGCATCACCTTCTGCCCGACGGAGGTCGAGATCCAGGTCTGGACGACCCCGAGGGCAGCGGTGGCGGCGGCCACGCCGATCATGCCGATCACCAGCCACATCAGCAGCCGAAGGTTCTGCTGCGGCAACGCGTCGTCAATCACGGCGCGCAACAGGAACGGCGACGCCATCGCGACGATCGACGAGACGATGATGATCAAAGTGACAATGCCCAGGGGCCATCGGTACGGCGTGAAGAGCCGCCCGATCCGGCGCAGCGACACCTCGCGCGCCTGGGTCTTCTCGGCCTCGCTCGCGCGTCGGCCACGTTCGTACGAAGGCAAGGTCCGGTTGTCCTCCCGCGTGCGTATTGCTGAGGTTCCCTCAACATGAGGTTACAACTAGATCAGTTGGTACGGTATTCCCCGTGGACCAGGGGGAGAGCCTCTCGGAGGCGTTCTGGGGCGTGGCCAGGCGGCTGCGGCACCTCAACCGGGAGACGATGGCGCCCTGGGAGGTGACGCCGGCCCAGTGGCGGGCGATCAACGTCCTGGTCGAGCACGGCCCACTGCGCCTCGGCGACCTGGCCGAGAAGCTGCACATCGCGCCCCGCTCGACCACCGAGGTGGTCGACGACCTCGAGCGGCGCGCCCTGGTCGAGCGCCACCCCGACCCGGCCGACCGCCGGGCCACCCTGGTCGCCCTGACCACCGACGGCACGGCCGCCGCGACCGCGATCCGCACCGCGCGCACGGCCGAGTCCGAGCGTTTCTTCGGCTCGCTCTCCACCGCGGACCGCGACCACCTGAGCCGCATCCTGCACGACCTCGCCCACGAATAACGGCTACACCGCTGACCAGGTTCTGACAGAAGATCGGACAGCGGGCGGGTGTCCGTCCACGATAGAGTCACGCGCATGGAAGCGCTCCCACGCCGCATCGCGGCCCTGCTGTGCTGCGCTGTTCTGACGGTCGCGTTCGCCGGTGCCTGCGGCGACGACGACGTTCCACCGGCCCCGCCGTCCACGGCCGACGAAGCTCCACCACCCGCGGAGCGCTGCGGCCGCTCCGGCGACGTCGCGAAGGTGGTGCTGACCACCAGCGACGGCCTCGAGCTCGCCGCCGCCCGGTTCGGCACCGGCCCGCGCGGGCTGGTCCTGGTGCACCAGCTCGGCAGCGACCTGTGCGGCTGGTTCCCGCAGGCCCTGCGCTGGGCGGGCGAGGGCTACCAGGTGCTCGCCTTCGACCAGCGCTGCGACGGGCTCAGCGAGTGCGGCGGCCCCGAGCCGGCGACCGACCTGCCGGCCGCGGTGGCCGAGCTACGCCGCTCCGGCGCCACCACGGTCCAGCTCATCGGCGCGTCCCGGGGTGCCTCGATCGCACTGGTCGCCGCCGCGCACCCGGAGACCGACGTGGACGCGGTGGTCTCGCTGTCCGCGCACGACACCTCGTTCGCGGCCGCCGCCACCGCACCGACCACGCCGGGCGACGCCGCCGCGGCGATCAAGGTGCCGTTGCTGTTCGCCTGCGCCGACGACGACCCGTCGGCCTTCTGCGGCGACAGCGACCAGGGCTTCTTCAAGGCGGTCGCGGCCACCGACAAGAAACTGATCGAACTGAAGGACAGCCCCCTGCACGGCTGGGACATGCTCGGCGCGATCGAGTCCGATGTGGACACCTTCCTGGCCGGGCATGCGGGCTGAGACCCGGTCAGGGCTTCCAGTAGAGCAGCGTGCGGTCGTGCGCGAAGCCGACCCGCTGGTAGAACGGCACCGCACGGTCGCTCGAGTGCACGGTCACGTGCTCCAGGTCGAGCGTGCGAGCCTCGGCCAACACCGCCGCCAGCAGCACCGCGCCGACACCGCCGTCGCGCAGCTCGGGCACCACGTACACCGATTGGACGTCCCCGCTCCGCCGGCTTCGGCTGCGCGGAGTGGGGACCCGCTCGGCCACCATCAGCCAGGCCATCCCGACGGCCCGCTCGCCGTCCTCGGCCAGGAACGGCAGGTGCGATGCCTGGTGCTCGGCGAGCCAGTCGGCGAAGGACTCCAGAAAGTCGGCGCGGTCGGTGCCGGTGTAGTCGCCCTCCTCGGTCACCCGCCGCCAGCGCAGGCCGGCCAGCGCCGCCGCGTCGGCGACCGTCGCTCGTCTCACTCGCACCGGCCAAAACCTAGTCGGTGGCCGCCAACACCCGGTGCAGGAGCGTATTGAGCTGGGTCGCCTCGGCGGCGGTGAGGCCCAGCGCGGCCGGGCGGTTCATCCGGGCGATCACCGGCCAGGCGCGGCCGAGCAGTTCGTGGCCGTCCGGTGTGAGGCTGACCGACAGCGGCTGACCGCGCCGGGGTTCGGGGTGCTCGACGAGGCCGTCGGCGACCAGGCCGCGCAACAGCGAGCCCATGCTCTGCGGCGTGACCCGCACCTGGCGGGCGAGCTCGGCCGACGACATCCCGGGGTTGCGGCTCAGCGTCGCCAGGATGCCGAACAGGTGCGGTTTGAGGCCCACCTCGGCCAGTTGGGCCGTGAAGACCCGGCTGAGCGCGTGGCTGGCCCGCACCACCGTCCACGGGACGACGGCGTCGTCGTCGAACTCCATGTTTAGTAGCGTATGGTCTCGGCTACCTATAAGGCTCCTTATACCCCTGACCCCGGGAGCGACTTTCGATGTGGACCGAGCGGATCCTGCGGCACCGGCGGCTCGTCATGCTCGGCTGGCTGGTGCTCGCGATCGTCGGTGGTGCGCTCGCGCCCAAGGCGATCGACCGGCTCAGCTACGAGTTCAGCTTCCCGGGCCAGCCAGCGTACGAGGCCAACCTGAAGATCCAGGACACCTTCGGTGGCGGCGGCGGCAACGTGGACCCGGTGGTCGTCACCGTCACCCTTCCCGAGGGCCGGAGCTTCACCGACCCGGGGGTACGCGACGAGCTGGCGGCCGCGTTCGGTCGACTGCAGCGCCCCGGCTGGCGGGTCGCCTCACCGCTGGACGTGGCCGACCCGGCGCCGTTCATCCGTGACCGCACCGCCTTCGCCCTGGTCTACCCGCCGTTCACACCCGGACCCGGCCCGTACGCCGCCGCCCTCCCCCAGCTCGAAGGCGCGCTCGCCGGCGTCACCGTGGCGGGCGCGCAGCCGCTGGTGACCGGCGTCGACCCGCTCAACGAGAGCGGCGGCGGCTCCGACCGGCCGATCATCGTCGAGATCGCGCTCGGTGCGGGCGGCGCCCTGGTCGTGCTGGCGCTGGCCTTCGGGTCGGTGCTCGCGCTCGTACCCCTGCTGATGGCCGCCGTCGCCATCACCACCACGTTCCTGCTCGTGCTGGCGCTGACCGCGGGCGTCGACGTGTCGTTCATCGTGCAGTACCTGGTCGGCCTGATCGGCCTGGGCGTCGCCATCGACTACGCACTGCTGCTCATCATGCGCTGGCGCGAGGAACGTGCGAACGGGGCCGACAACGAGCAGGCGGTACGCACGGCGATGGCCACCGCCGGCCGCGCGGTCGTCTTCAGCGGTGTGACGGTGGCGATCTCGCTCCTCGCGCTGGTCGTGCTGCCGCTGCCGTTCCTGCGCAGCGTCGGTCTGGGCGGCCTGCTGATCCCGCTGGTCAGCGTGCTGGTCGCGATGACCCTGCTGCCGGCACTGTTGGCCTCGGTCGGCCCCCGGCTGGAGTGGCCGCGCCGGCGGCCGCCGAAGACGGAGAGCCGGGCCTGGCTGTCGGTCGGCCGGTTCGTCGTCCGGCACCGCTGGGTCTCGGCCGTGCTGGCCACCGCCGCGCTCGTCGTGCTCGCGCTGCCGGTCTTCGGCCTGCGGCTCGGTTCACCGGAGCTGGCCGCGATCGCGGGCGGGGACAGCCCGGCGGCGGTCGGCTACCGCAACCTGGTCGACGCCGGCGCCGTGGGCGCCCTGCGACCGGTCGAGCTGGTGACCACCGACCCGGCCGCGGCCGCCTCGCTGGACCAGGTCGAGGGCGTGTGGACGGTGGTCACCCCGAACGGCCCTGGCTGGGTTGAGGGCGACCAGCGACTGCTGCCGGTGCTGCTGACCGACGACCCGGCGACGCCCGCGGGCGCGGAGACCGTGGAGCGGGTGCGGGCGGCGGCGACAGGCGAAGTCGGGGGCACCGCCGCGCAGGACGCCGACGCGGTCGAGGCGATCTACGGTGACAGTTGGTGGGTGCTCGCCCTGGTCGTGGTGATCACCTTCGCGCTGCTGGCCCGGGCGCTGCGGTCGATCTGGCTGCCGATCAAGGCACTCCTGCTCAACGTGGTCTCGATCGCCGCCGCGTACGGCCTGACGGTGTGGATCTGGCAGGACGGCCACGGGAGCGAGGCCCTGTTCGGCACGGAGTCCAGCGGGTCGATCACGGTGTGGGTGCCGATCGCGGCGTTCTCGTTCCTCTTTGGACTGTCGATGGACTACGAGGTCTTCATCCTGTCCCGGATCCGCGAGGGCCACGACGCGGGCCTGTCCACGGACGAGGCGACCATCCACGGCATCGGCTACACGGGCCGCCTGGTCACCTCGGCCGCCCTGATCCTGGTGCTGGCCTTCATCGCCCTGTCGACGGTCCCGGTGGTCGACGTGAAGATCTTCGCGACCACGCTGGCCCTGGGCATCGCCCTGGACGCCACCATCGTCCGCGGCGTCCTGACCCCGGCCCTGGTAGCCGCCTTCGGCCGCGTCAACTGGTGGTGGCCAGGCAAGCGACAAACACACTCGTGACTCGGGTCCGCAGTGGATTACGGCTCGTCGGGGGCGGTGACCAGTGAGGAGAGCAGGCGCAGGCGTTCGGCCGACGGCGATCCCGGCGCGGCTCCGTTGAAGATGATGCGTTGGCCCGGGTCGTCCGGCAGGCGCAGGCTCTCCTCGTTGAGGGTGAGCCGGCCGACCAGCGGGTGGTCCCACTCGCGCAACGAGTGCAGGCACTCGGCGACCGGGTGGGTCGCCCAGATCCGGGCGAACTCGGCGCTGCGGATGCTCAGGTCGCCGACAAGCTCGGCCAGCAGCGGGTCGTCGTGGGCGTCGCTGGAGGCGTTGCGCAGGTAGGCGACCGTGTTGTGGGCCTCGCGCTCCCACTCCACCACCAGGTCGCGCATCGTCGGTGACAGGAACATCTGGCGCGCCATGTTCGGACGCTCGGATGGGTGCAAACCGAGCAGCGCGAAGCCCAGCCGGTTCGCGCCGAGCAGGTCGGTGCGCCGGCCGACGACGATGACGGCCTGGTCGGTGGCGCTGTCGGCGAGGGCGAGCACCGAGTCGCGGACCTTCTCGGGGCCGGCGGGGCGGCGCGGCACGGCGGCCGGGCGGGCCAGGCGCACCAGGTGCAGTCGTTCGGCCTCGTCCAGGCGCAGCGCGCCCGCCAACGAGTCCAGCACCGAGTCGGACATCTGGTGGCTTTCGCCCTGCTCGATCCGGGTGTAGTAGTTCACACTCACGCCGGCGAGCTGGGCCACCTCCTCGCGGCGCAGGCCCGGCACCCGCCGCGCCGTGCCATATGTCCGGATCCCGGTGGAAGCTGGTGTCAGGGCCGCCCGGCGCGAGCGCAGGAAGTCGCCGAGTTCGCTGCTCATGGTCCTGATCATCCCCTCCGCGACGACACCGGTGCCGTCCCCTGCCGTGGGTACCCAGCGCAGGGCGTGGTCGCCGTCGCTACCCAGGTGCAACCTTGTTGCGTGAGCAAATATTCATTGGGTCTCGACACGTTCGGCGACGTCCTCTCCGACAACGACGGCAAACCGGTCAGCCACGCCGAAACCATCCGTGGCCTGGTCGAGCACGCCGTGCTCGCCGACCGCGTCGGCCTCGACTTCTTCGGCATCGGCGAGCACCACACCTTCGACATGCCGCTGTCCGCGCCCGACCTGGTGATGGCGGCGATCGCGGCCCAGACCGAGCGGATCAGGATGGGCTCCGCCGTGACGGTGCTGAGCTCCGACGACCCGGTGCGCGTCTACCAGCGGTACGCGACCCTGCACGCCCTCTCCAACGGGCGGGCCGAGGTGATCCTCGGTCGCGGATCGAGCATCGACTCGTTCCCGCTCTTCGGCTACGACCTCGCCGACTACGAGGAGCTGTTCGAGGAGAAGGTCGACCTGTTCGCCCGGCTGCTCGAGGAGAAGCCGGTGACCTGGTCTGGCCGGCTGCGCGCGCCGCTGGTCGACGCCGACGTCGTGCCGCACACCGAGGGTGGACCGATCCGGACCTGGATCGGCGTCGGCGGCAGCCCGAAGTCCGTGATCCGGACGGCGACGTACGGGATGTCGCTGATGTTGGCCATCATCGGCGGCCCGGTCGAGCGCTTCAAGCCGTTCGCGGACCTGTTCCGGGAGGCGGAGCGCCGGCTGGAGAAGCCGGCCATGCCGATCGGCATCCACTCGCCGGGGCACATCGCGGACACCGACGAGGAGGCGTACGAGCAGCTCCTCCCGCACTACCTCGAGGTGCTCACCCGGATCGGCAAGCAGCGCGGCTGGCGGGCACCGACGGCCGACCAGCTCCGGCACGAGATCGAGAACGGCGCCTGGCACGTCGGCTCGCCGGAGACGGTGGCGCGCAAGATCGCCGACTCGCTGCGGACGCTGGGCGCGGTGCGCTTCGACCTCAAGTATGGCCTGGCCGGCGTGCCGCACGACGCGGTGATGCGCAACATCGAGCTGTACGGGACGAAGGTCGCCCCAATGGTCCGCGAGCTGTTGGGCGAATCCGAGAATTAATCCGGTCCGGGACAACCGGGGATCGACCACGCCGCGTTTGAAGGCGCGTGAAGCCCTCGATCCCCCGCGCTGCGGTAGCACTGGCCGCCGTGGCCGCCCTGATAGCCGGCTGCACTGACGAGCCGGCGCCGTCGAAAGCACCGGAACCGACCCCCGCCCAGACCGCCGACGCGTACGCGGCCTGGGCGGCGGGTCGGTCGACCCCGGTGCTCGACCCGATCTACCCCGAGCGGGGCACCGACGCCCTCGACGTGCTGCACTACGGGCTGGAGCTGGACTGGTCGCCGACCAAGCGCGTGCTGACCGGCACGGCGACGCTGCGGATCCGGCCGACCCGGGACGCGCCGTCGCTCGCGCTGGACTTCAAGCCGTACACCCTCGACTCGGTGACCCTCGACGGCAAGGCCGTGACCGGCGCGGTGACCAAGGCGGAGAAGTTGGTCGTCGAGAGCGCGGTGCGCGCCGACGCGCCGGTCACGCTGGTGGTCGGCTACCACGGCAAGCCGACGCAGACGCCCATGCCGTCGAAGCGCGGCGACACCCACCCGCTCGGGCTGACCGTCGACCGCGAGGGCGGCGTGTGGACGATGCAGGAGCCGTTCGGCGCGTTCACCTGGTACCCGGCCAACGACCACCCGTCCGACGAGGCCTTGTACGACATCGCGGTCACCGCGCCGAAGGGCTGGTCGGGGGTCGCCAGCGGCACACCCGTCGGCCAGGACGGCAACACGCTGCGGTACCGCAGCACTGTGCCGTTCGCGTCGTACGCCACCACGCTCGCGGTCGGGAAGTTCAAGAAGTTCACCGACCAGGGGCCGCGGGGCATCCCGCTCACCTACTGGTACCACGATGCCTCGGCGCTGCCCCCGCTGAAGCGGTCCACCACCTTCCTCGCCTGGCTGGAGAAGAAGTTCGGGCCGTACCCGTTCGACTCGGCCGGTGTGGTCGTCGTCGAGTCGGGCTCGGCGATGGAGACCCAGCAGATGGTCACGCTCGGCGAGGTGTTCACGGAGATCGACGACAAGTACAACGACCTGATCACGCTGCACGAGTACGCCCACCAGTGGTTCGGCGACGCGGTGACCCTGACCGACTGGCGCGACATGTGGCTCAACGAGGGCTGGGCGCTCTACGCCCAGAAGCTCTACGAGGTGGAGAACTACGGGCTGAGCCGCAAGGACCTGGTCACACAGAGCCGGAAACGGGACGGCGAGCTGCGCAAGGAGTACGGGCCGCCCGGCGCGCCGAAACGCGACGAGTTCGGTGCGCCCAACGTCTACACGTGCGCTGCGGGCATGCTCCGCCAGCTCCATCAGGCGCTCGGTGACGAGCGGTTCTTCGCGCTGGCGCAGGGTTGGGTGCGGGACAACCTGAACAACCAGCAGACCCGGGCATCGTTCATCGCGTACGTCAACAAGACCACCGGCCACGACTTCACCGCGTTGATCGATACGTGGCTGGACTCGCCGACCACACCGCCGGAGACGGGACCGCTGGCCTGATCGGACGGGGCGGCGGGAGCACCGGGCTGTCGGGCACAATCGGCGGCGTGACCGCCAACGAGTCGTCTTTCGACGAGACCGTCGTCGACGACCCGGCGGCCCGGGTCCTCTACTGGGTGCTGTTCCCGCTGCTCGGCGCCGGCCTCGGCTGGGTGGTCCAGTGGGCCGCGGGCTTGGTCGCGGGGTTGCCGGTCGCCCCGCTGCGCGGCGTCTTCCGGTGGATCGACGAGGCGCCCGACCCGCAGGCGACGTTGGCGGCGGTCGGCGTCGGTGCGGTGGTCGGCTTGATCGTCACGTTCCTCGCGGTCGCCGACATGCTGGTGGTGCGGGTCGGGCCTGGCGAGGTCACGTTGACCCGCGGCGGCAACCAGGCCAAGGCGCGCCGGGCGGCCCGGGGCGAGGTCACCGCGGCGTTCTTCGACCGCAACGAGCTTGTACTGCTCGGCCGCGAGGCCCGCGAGCTGGCCCGGGAGAAGACCGACCTGTCGAAGAAGGACGTGGCGGCGGCCTTCACCGGCAAGGGCTATCCGTGGCTCGCCGACGGCGACCCGCACCGGGCCGAGTTCCGGATCTACACCCGGCTCGACGACGACCTGCCGGGCGTCGCGCACGGCCTGCTCATGGACCGGGCCACCGCTTTGGAGAAGGGCAAGACCGACGAGGCGACCATGCTCCGCGATCAGTTGCTCGCGTTGGGCATCGTGGTGCGTGACGAGAAGAAGAAGCAGCACTGGCGACGGGACCGGCGGGAGTTGGCATGACGCTGCGGATAGCGATGTGGTCGGGGCCCCGCAACGTCTCGACCGCCCTGATGCGCAGCTTCGGCGCGCGACCCGACTGCGTGGTCGTCGACGAGCCGCTCTACGCGTTCTACCTGGCGTCCACCGGCCTCGACCACCCGGGCCGGGCCGAGATCCTGGCCAGCCAGCCGACCCACTGGTCCGAGGCGGTCGACGAGCTGCGCCGGCCGCTGCCCCCGGGTCGGTCGGTCCAGTTCGAGAAGCACATGGCGCACCACCTGCTGCGCGAGGTCGGCCGGCTGTGGCTGGGCCAGGTGACCAACGCGTTCCTGATCCGCGACCCGGCGCACGTCGTCGCCTCGTACGCCAAGGTGCGTGGCACGCCGACCCTCGACGACCTGGGCTACCCGCAGCAGGTGGAGATCTTCCGCGCCCACGGCGGCCCGGTGCTCGACTCCGCCGCGCTGCTCCGCGACCCGGCCGGCCAGCTCCGCAAGCTCTGTGCGGAGCTGGGCATCGAGTTCGACGAGGCGATGCTGAGCTGGCCCGCGGGGCGGCGCGAGGGCGACGGTGTCTGGGCGCCGCACTGGTACGCGGCGGTCGAGCGGTCGACGGGCTTCGCGCCCTATCGCGACGAGCCGGCCGACGTGCCCACGCATCTGGCCCATCTGGTGGAGGCGGCGCAGCCGTTCTACGACGAGCTGGCCGCTCACCGGCTCTAGATCACCGCTGTGCCGTGCTCCCGGGCGTGTGCCTGGTAGATCGCTGACAACTTGCTCGTCACCGGGCCGACCTCGCCCTCGCCGATCGTCCGGCCGTCGATGGTGGTGACCGCGGCGAGCTCGCCCATCGTGCCGGTGCAGAACACCTCGTCCGCGGTGTACATCTCGACCAGCGAGATGTCGCGCACGATGACCGGGATGCCGGCCTTCGGTGCCAGGTCGAGCACCGTGTCACGGGTGATGCCCTCTGGGCAGGCGACCGTACGCGGGGTGACCAGCGCACCGTCGACCACGGCGAACAGGTGGGTGGCGTTGGTCTCCGCCACGAAGCCGCGGGAGTCGAGCATCAGGGCGTCGTCCGCGCCGGCCACGTTGGCCTCGACCTTGGCCAGAATCGAGTTGAGCAGGTTCGCGTGGTGGATCTTCGGGTCCAGCACGTCGGCGCCGGGCCTCCGGACACTGGCGGTCGCCAAGGTCAGGCCGGCTGTGTCGTACACCGGCGGCTTGTGCTCCGCGAGGACGATCAGGGTGCTGCCGACCGTGTTCAGCCGGGGGTCCATGCCGCTGGTCAGCTTGACGCCACGGGTCAGGGTCAGCCGCACGTGTACGCCGTCACGCATGTCGTTGGCCTTGAGCGTCTCCGCCACCGCGCGGATAATGTCCGAATCGGACGGAATGTCGGCGAAGTTCAAGGCTTTCGCTGACCGTCGCAGTCGGGCCAGGTGCGCGTCGAGCGCGAAGATCTTGCCGTCGTACAGCCGCAGCCCTTCCCAGACCGCGTCGCCACCCTGGACAACCGAGTCGAACGGCGACAATCCGGGCTCGTCCCGGTGGCGAAGCACACCATTGACCCAATAGCGAAGGTCGGCGTTCCTCTGGTCGTACCGCTGCAGCATTCACCCAGCAGATCACGGCCATCCACCCGACTAGCGCGCAGGGCGGTCCCGAGGGCAGAGTGTCTGGCGTGTCGTCGCCCTCCCCCCTCGCCGCCGCGCTCCGCCAGGCACAGGCGTTGCGCGACGCCGGCGACCTGAACACCTCCCGCGCGATCCTCGAGGACGCGATCGACGCGTCCCGCCCACTTCTCGGCGAAGACCACCCGGAGTTGCTCGGCGGCCAACATGCGCTGGCCACGCTGCACCGCGAGGCCGACGACCCGGCCGCCGCCCGCCGGGTTCTGGAAGAGGCGATCGCGGCCGGCGAGCTGCATCTGGGCGAGGCCAACCCGCTGATGCTGGCGCTCTCGTTCGACCTGGGCACGGTCGCGGAGGAGTTGGGCAACCGCCACGAGGCCCGCCGCAACTTCACCCGCGTCGCGACCCACGGCCGGGCCGCGTTCGGTGAAGACCATCACATGGTGCGCACGGCGGTGGACTATCTCGCGTCGAGCGGCGGCGAGATGCCTCCGCTGCCGCCTCTCCAGCCCGAGGTCGCGCCGCCTCCGCCAGGTTTACGCCCACCGGGTGCGTCGTTTCCGCCGCCAGGCGGTGGGTGGCCGGCCGGTCCGCCCGTCCCGTCGCCCGCCGCCGGCTGGCCCGCGGGCCCACCGTCCACCGCCGGACCCTCCGGTCCGCCTCGACCAACCCGCCCAGCGGTTCCGTCGCCTGGCGGCAACTGGCCCGCAGGTCCGCACGACACCGCCGTTCCGTCGCCCGCAGGCGGTCAGCCCGCAGCTCAGCCGGAGTCCGCTGGCGGGACGCCGCCGGACTCGCCGTGGGCTGCCGAGGCGGCGGCACGGTCGGGGCACGAGGTCGCGCCTGGGGTGTTCGGCCCGCCGCGGGACGGTGCCGCCGCCGAGGCGACCCGGGCCGCGATCGACGCACCAACCCAGGCTTTGCCTACGCAGGGTGCTCGGCGACCGGACGAAGTGGACCGCCGCGGGTCGGAGCCTGGACATGAGCCAGCGCCGAAGGCGGGCGGTGCGGCACCGTGGGGAGCAGCCCCTCACGACCCTGCGGGGCCGGGCCCGAACAGCGGCGATGGCGGACCGACGCCACCGGGCGGTGCGGTCGGCTGGGGTTCGCCGGCGCCGAGCTCACCCCCTCCGGCCAGCGCCGGCGCGGACGGCGGTCAGGCCGCAGGCACGCCGGACAACGGTGGCGGATGGTCGGGCTTCGCCACCAACCCACCGGCGCAACCGGGCAACGCCACGCCCGCACCGACGTCACCGGGCAACGCCGGCGGGTGGCCAACCCCGCAACCCGGCAACGCCGCACCCACACAACCAGGCAACACCGGCGGATGGCCTACCCCGCAAGCCGGCAACGCCGCGCCCACGCAACCGGGCAACGTTGCCGGATGGCCTGCCCCGCAACCGGGCAACGTCGTGCCCGCGCAACCAGGCAACGCGCCTGGGTGGCCCGGGTCTCCCGGCGGCCCGACGGCGCACGGACAGTCGGCCCCGGCTGGGGTGTGGGGGCAGGAGTTGGAGCCCGCGCGGGAGAGGATGCCGCAGGCGTTCGGGCCGCGGCCCAGGCCTGCTGCCACTCCATCCGCGGCGGTCGAGGTGGCGCCCGTATCCCTGCATGGTCCGATGGCGGCTGCCGCGGCTCGGGACCGGGCGCGGGGTCGCAGTGCGACGGTGGCCGCGTTCGTCGCCGCCGCGGCGGCGGTCGTGGCCGCGCTGCTCGTGTTGACCGTGGTGCTGCGCAAGGAGACCGACCCGCCGCGGAACGCCGCGGTGCCCGAGATCAGCGCCGGCGCGGTGATCCCGAACGGGCCCGCGTTGGGTGGCGATCCACCCACAGACCTGGCGGTACGGGAAGACGGCGACGCCCTGCTGCTCACCTGGACCGACCCCACGGCCGGCACGGTGCCGTTCATCGTCGCGGCTGGACGGTCCGGCACGCAGCTTCGCGCGATGGCGACGATCGAGCCCGGTGCGACCCGGTATCTGGCGAATGGTCTGAGCAACGAAATCAACTACTGCTTCACCGTGGTGGCTGTCTATTCGACCGACAAGTACGCCGCGTCCGGTCAGGTCTGCACCACCCGTACGGCCGAGACTCCGCGGTAATCCACAACACACCGACGGTAGGCGCGACTGGAGCGACCTGCGGTGACACGAGGATCGCTCAGCGTTGTCCACAGGGCACGAGCACACTGTCCACAGCCGACCACAACGGGTGCGCGCCGCCATTGACAGCCCCATATGATGGCCCCTGGCTTCGGGGAGGAACGCCAGGGCGGCCCAGCGTCGCCTACACACGGGTGGGGAGGGGCAGCCGGCTGTGGCCACCACAGACAACGGCACCATGACGGGCGCCGACGGCGCAGCGGAAGATCTCGACAAGGCGCTCGACGCCGCGCTCGGCAAGCCGAAGCGGCGCATCCCGCGCGGCGGCCTCGTCACCGGCGGCGTGGTGATAGCGCTGGTAGCGGCCATGGGCTTCACCGTCCTGGGGCTCGGTGTGGCCGACAACGCGGTGGCCAACTACGACGCCAGCTCCTGGCTGTGGAGCCGGGCCAAGAGCGAGGTGGCCCGGGTCAACGGGCTCACGGGCCGGGTCGACACCCGGGTCCCGGTCGCGCAGTCCCGCAACCACGCGATGCAGGTGACCCAGACCGACCGTTTCCTGATCCTCCGTGACCTCGCCACCGGCCAGGTCAGCTCGCTCGACCTCGCGACGCTCCAGGTGATGGCCACCACCCGCACGACCTCGGGGCTCGGCGTCAGCGTCGCGATGCGCGACGACGCGGCGTTCGTGATCGACGCGCCGCAGGGCGTGGTCCGCCAGCTAGACCCGCGCTCGCTGGTGCCGATCGGCGAGCCGGTCCGCTACCCGCCGGGCATCTCCGGCGGCACGTTCGACGGCACCGGGCGGCTCTGGGTCGCCGTGCCCAGCGAGGGCACGGTCTCCGCGATCACCCCGGCGCCGCTGCCGAGCGCGCCGGCCGATCCGCTCCCGACCGGCGCCGCACTGGTCGGCGTGTCCAACCCCGGCTCCGGCGGTTCCGGCGGCGGGGTCAGCCCGGCGCTGGTCAAGACCGTGACCGTGGCCGACCCGAGCCACGACCTGGCGGTCAGCACATTGGACGACGGCGTGGCCGTGCTCGACCGCACCACCGGCGCGCTGACCACCGTGCGGGGCGACCGCGAGCACCAGGTGGCGCTCCAACTGCCCGGCATCGGCGCGGTGCCACCACGCACCAACGGATCGCGGGTTCCGGTGACGGTCGCCGAGGGCCGGCAGGTCCTGGTGGTCGGCGAGGGCGGCCCGGTCAGCCAGTTCAAGGTGCCGGGTGACGGCGCCGACCTGCGGCCGGCGGTGGCCTGGGCCGGCCGGTTCTACTGCGCCGACGAGCGCACGGGCAGCGTCTACGTCTTCGACGAGCGCGGGCAGCTCGTCGACACCATCGAGATCAAGGGCGCCAACGGGCCGCTCGAGCTCGAGGTCCGCGAGAACTACCTGTTCATCAACGCGCCCAACTCGTCGACGGCCCGCGTCGTCGACGACAAGCACCACGTGCGGGTGGTCGACAAGTACGCCGACGACGTGCTGGGCGGCGACCCGCCCAAGGACCCGCCGAAGCCGCCGCCGGTCAAGGAAGACGTGGTCACGAAGCCGAGCGCGCCGCGGTCGGTGACCGCGACGGCCGGCGACAAGCTGGCCCGGGTGAGCTGGCGGGCAGCGTCCGACTACGGCTCGTCGATCACGAAGTACGTGGTCGAGGGCGGGCCGCAGCCCGTCGAGGTCGGCGCGCGGCAGCGGTCCATCGAGATCAAGGGACTGACCAACGGCGAGACCTACCGGTTCTCCGTGCACGCGGTCAACGGCAAGGGTGCCGGGCCCGCCAAGCGCGGCAACCCGGTGGTGCCGACCGCCGACGTGCCCGACGCGCCGGCCAGCGTCACCGCCGAGGCCCGGCCCGACGGCACCGTGCGGGTCAGCTGGCCCGCGGCCAACGGCCAGGGCAACCGCATCGCGAAATACTCGGTGACCGCGACGACCGCCGGTGCCACCGCTCCGGCCGGCGAGAGCACGAAGACCGAGCTGATCGTGGCGGCGGGCGAGCTCGACTACGGCACGCAGTACGCGTTCACCGTGGTCGCCGTCAGCGACAAGGGCGCCGCGTCCACGCCGTCGCCTGCCAGTGACACCGTCGTGCCGTTCACGGTGCCCGACAAGCCGCTCAACGTCGACGCCGTGGCGCCCAACGAGCCCGGCACGATCACGGTGAGCTGGGGCGCGCCGCCGGACAACGGCCGGCCGATCACCGAATACGTGGTCACGATCAACGGGCAGACGCTGCGCACGACGGCGACCACGCAGAAGGTCACCGGTCTGCCGGAGGGCGAGGCGGCCACCGCCACGGTGCGGGCGGTCAACGAGGCGGGCGAAGGTCCGACGGATGCCGCGACCGCGACCACCATCGCGAAGCCCACGGTGACGCTCGGCACGGCCCGCGTCTCGTCGACGACGGTCACCGTGCCCGTGACGGTCAACGACAACGGCAGTGCGGCGCAGTGCCAGGTCACCATCTCGTACGACGGTCGTTCGGAGGCCAGCGGCTGGCGGGCCTGCGGCGAGATCGCGGTCAACGCGTGGCGGGCGGGCACCACCTTCTCGTTCGTCGCCTCCGCCCGCAACAACGCCGGTCAGGTCGACCAACCCGCCCGCAACGCGACCACCACCGCGGTCAACGGCCTCGTCTACTGCGTCGACCCCGCCGGCGAATACTGCGGCGGCGGCATCGGCATCTACACCGGCACCCGGCAGGTCGCCAGCGAGGCGGTCGGCGACACGCCCAACGGCGCCCGATACACGGCGTGGTGCAAGAAGGCGGGCACCAACATCAAGGCCGTGCAGTACAACGGCAACAAGGCGAGCACCTGGTGGGTGCAGATCACCTTCAGGGGCAACGCCCGCTACATCCCGTTCGCCTGGCTCAACCTCGACAACGGCGACAACATCAACGGCCTGCCGACGTGCGTGTGAGGACCCGGTGACCCAACCACAGCAGGAGCCGTTGCCGGCCGGGCACATCTCGGGGTTCGCGGCCCTGGCCGGCCGGCTCGCCGACGCGGTCGGTGCGGTCGTGCTCGGCAAGGACGAGGTCGTGCGGCTCACGCTGACCGCGCTGTTCGCGCAGGGCCATGTGCTGCTCGAAGACGTGCCCGGTGTCGGCAAGACCACGTTGGCCCGGGCGTTGGCCTCGACCGTGCACGGCCAGTGGCGGCGCATCCAGTTCACGCCCGACCTGCTGCCCTCCGACGTCTCCGGCGTCACGATCTTCAACCAGGCGACCCGCGGCTTCGAGTTCCACCCCGGCCCGGTCTTCGCCAACATCGTCATCGCCGACGAGATCAACCGGGCGTCGCCGAAGACCCAGTCCGCGCTGCTCGAGGTGATGGAGGAGCGCACGGTCACGGTCGACGGCGTGCGGCACACCGTGCCCCGCCCGTTCCTGGTCGTCGCCACGCAGAACCCGGTCGAGATGGACGGCACCTACCGGTTGCCCGAGGCACAGCTCGACCGCTTCCTGATGA
The DNA here is from genome assembly GCF_900107455.1 of Asanoa ishikariensis. Taxonomy (GTDB): domain Bacteria; phylum Actinomycetota; class Actinomycetes; order Mycobacteriales; family Micromonosporaceae; genus Asanoa; species Asanoa ishikariensis. The sequence continues at coordinate 1,816,093 of NZ_FNQB01000003.1, forward strand.
AACTGTCGGTCGGTTACCCGGACGAGGCCGTCGAGATCGAGGTCCTGCGCGGCGCCAACCTGCGCTCCCCCGACAACCTCGAGCCGGTCACCGACACCGCGACCGTCGGCGAGATGGTGCGGATGGCCCAGCAGGTGCACGTAGCCGACCCGCTCTACGCCTACGCGGTCCGGCTCGCCGCCGCGACCCGCACGCACCCCCAGGTCCGCGTCGGCGTCAGCCCGCGCGGCGTGATCGCGCTGACCCGGGCCGCGTGCGCTTACGCCCTGATCAACGGCAGGGGCTACGTCCTGCCGGAAGACCTCAAGGCGTTGCTCGGCCCGGTCTTCGCGCACCGCATCCTGCTCACGCCGGACGCCCAGCTCCGCGGCACCACGTCCGACGAGGTCCTGGCCGACGCCATGCGCACCGTCCCGGTCCCGCTACCGGGCGGCGGTGGCGGCACGACTCCGCCGCCGCCGGCCAACGGCCGGGCCTCCGCGCGCGTCGCACCGGCACCGCCGGCCACCACCGGCTACGCCGCACCGGCCCAGTCCAACGGGACGACGCACACCTCACGCCAGGCACAGCACACCCCAGCCCAGCACCACGGAGACGCGCACACTCCGGCTCAACCGCGCGGAGCGGCGCACACCGCGGCCCGGCTTCACGAGGGCGGGCCAGCCACGGCGCAGAGCGTTTCCAACGTGCGGGCCGCGGCTCGCGGCAGGTTGTTCGGGTTCGGCGGGCTGCGGCCGCTGCCCGGAAGCTGAGCCGTGCGGCCGACCGCCCGGGGTGTCGGGCTGGCCGTCGCCGGCGTCGCACTGGTCGGCGTCGGGTGGCGCTTCGGATACGCCGAGCTCGCCGCGCTCGGTGGTGCCGCGTTGGTCGCGATCGCGTTCGCCGTGGTGCACGCCGCGTGGCGGCCGCGACTCTCGGTTTCCCGGCAGGTCGAGCCCGACCGGGTCGGGCGCGGTGAGCCGGCCGGCGTGACCCTCACCGTCCGCAACAGCGCCCGCCTGCGTGCCGCGAACCTGCTCGCGCACGACCGGTGCGGCCCAGCCACCGTGCCCGTGCCGGTGCTGCGGCTGCGGCCCGGCCGGGACACCACAGTGGACTATCCGGTGCCGACCACCCGGCGCGGCGTGGTCACGGTGGGGCCACTGCGGGTCTCCCGCCGCGACCCGCTTGGGCTGGTCACCGCGGCCCGCTCGCACGGCGGCACCGGCACCGTCTGGGTGCATCCCCGGATCCACCCGCTGACCGCCGTGCCGGCCGGTGCGATGCGCAGCCTCGACGGCCGGGTCGACAGCGTCCCGCACGGCACGATCACGTTCGACTCGCTGCGGGAGTACGTCGTCGGCGACGAGCTACGCCGCGTCCACTGGCGCACGAGCGCGCGGATCGGCGAGCTGATGGTCCGCGAGCAGCTCGACACCAGCCTCCCCCAGCTCGTCGTCCTGCTGGACAACCGGGCCGCCGCGCACCCTGACCGCACCGGTGGGGAGGCGCCGACCTTCGAGGCGGCCTGCGAGGCGGCCGCCTCCGTGGTCACCGCCGCCGTGCGTGCGGACGTCGACGTCACCCTGCTGCTCGTCGCCGGGGACACCACGCCGGCCACCCGTCCGCTCGACCGGCTCGCCGAGGCCGCGCTGACCACGGGCGACCTCCAGGCAGCCACCGACCGGCTCCGTCAGCAGCGGGCCGGCGACACCGTGATCTTCCTGACCGGCACCGGGGCGCGCGGTGACCTCGGGCTGGTCGGCGCGCTGCGCGGCCCGTACGCGGCCATCGTCGCCGCCGTCTTCGGCGCGGGCACCACGCCGGCCGCCGTCGAGGGCATGGTCGTGCTCGACGCCGCCGACGGTGAGGCGTTCGCCGCCGCGTGGGACGGGGTGCGCGGATGGTGAGGTTCGCGCGGGCCGCCGTACCCCCGCTGGCCCTGATCGTCATGATCGCCGCCGCCGCGTTCGCGCTCGGCCGGATCTATGCGGGCACCGTCCTGATGCCGTTGGTCGCCGCCGCCGGGGCGGGTGCGGTGCTGATCTCCGTCGCGGCCCGCCGGGCGCCGTCGTGGCTGGTCGCGCCGATCTCCGTGGTCGGCATGGTGGGCTACACGCTGGGCGCGCTCTGGTGGTCCGCCGACCGCGCCGGACTGCCCGGCCCGCTGCGTGACCTCGCGGTCGAGGCCGCCCGCAACGGCATACCGAGGCTGCTCACCGCGATGATCCCGGTGGAGCCGACGCCCGACACCGTGATCGTGCCGGTGGTCGCCGCGTGGCTGGCCGGGCTCGCCGGCGCGGAGCTCGGCCTGCGCTGGGGACGGCTGCTCATCGGGTACGGCCCACCGGTGCTGCTGTTCGCCGGCGCCCTCTACGTCGTGGGGCCCAACGCCGCACCCGCCGTCGTACCCGTGCTGATGGTCGTCGTCGCCGGCGCGCTCGGGCTCGCGGTCACCGGCCGCCCGTCCGCACCGGACGCGGCGGCCCTGCCACGCCGGACCCAGGTGGCGCTGCGGGTGCGGGCCGCCGTGGCCGCCCTGGCCGCGATCGGCCTCGTCGCGGCCACCGCCCCGCTGGTGACCCGCCGGGTCGAGGCCACACCGGTCGACCCCCGGCAGTACGTGCAGCCGCCGCAGGTCGACAGCCTCGACGAGAACCCGCTGATCCGCATCTCGGGCTGGGCGCTCAACCCCGAGCAGAAGCTGTTCGACCTGAGCAGCGACCGCGCCGAACCGACCCGGATCCGGCTGGCGGTGCTCTCCGACTACGACGGGATCACCTGGCGGGTCGGCGCCGTCTACCGGGGCGCGGGCCGGGTGCTCCCCGCTCCGGCGACGCTCCCGGGCAACGCGGTGGCGCCCGTGACGCAGCGGATCGAGATCGGCGACCTGTCCGGCCGGCTGCTGCCCGCGGTGCCGACACCGTCCCGAGTGGACGGTGTGCGGGTCGCGTACGACCCGTCGACCGGCACCATGATCGAGCCGGACGGGCTGCGGCCCGGGGTGGCGTACACCGTCTCGTCGTTGGCCGAACAGCCCGACCTCAACCTGCTGACCGCGGCCGAGGTGCCGTTCGGCGACGGGGTCGCGCGGATGCTGGCCCTCGGCGCGGGCGCGCCCGAGCCCATGCGCGAGCTGTCCGAGCGGATCGCGTCGGACGCCGGCGGCAGCGCCTACCAGCGTGCGCTGGGCATCGAGGACTACCTCGCGACCCACTACAAGGTGATCGCCGACGCGCCCAGCGGCCACGCCTACCCCAACCTGGGGTTCTTCCTGTTCGGCCCGGCCAACGGCGGCGGGCAGCAGGGCACCTCGGAGCAGTTCGCGGCGTCGTACGCGGTGCTGGCCCGGATGATGGGCCTGCCCACCCGGGTCGTCGTCGGCTTCCGCAGCGCCACCGGCAGCGGCCCGGTACGCGGCGCGGACGCCCAGGCGTGGCCCGAGGTCTACTTCACCGACGTCGGCTGGGTGGCGTTCGACCCGATGCCCAAGCCCGACACCGTGCCGGAGCCGCCGGAGCGGGAGCCGCCCAAGCCCGAGCCGCCGACACCGCCACCGTCCGAGGCGCCGCTGCCCACCCTGGACCCGACGGTCTCGCCGACCGCCGCCCCGATCGTGGCGGCCGCGCCCGATGGTTCCGGCGTGGCACCCGTGTACGCGATCGGCGGCGGCAGCCTGCTGCTGCTCGTGGTCGCGGCGTGGTGCGCGCTGGTCGTGATGCGCCGCGGACTCAGCCTGCGACGGCTGGCGACCGGCACCCCGGCCGACCGGGTGGCCGGCGCCTGGCTGGAGGTCCGCGACGCCCTGCGGCTGGCCGGCACACCGGCCGCGACGCACCTTTCGGCCACGGAGCTGGCCGCCCACGCGGCGGCCGCCGTTTCCGTGCGCCAGGCGGCGCCGGAAGCACCATCCGCGCCACAGGCATCGCCGGCGACGACCGGCACAGGGACCGGGGCCGGAAAGCGGCCCGCGACGGACGCGCCATCCTCGACCGGAGGGCGGGCGACCGACGCACGGACCGAGACCGGGGGGCGGGCCGCGACGGGCGCGCCGTCCTCGACCGAAGGGCGGACCGGGACCGACGCACGGACCGGGACAGTTGGGCGGACCGGGACCGACGCACGGACCGGGGCCGGAGGGCCGGCCGCGACGGATGCGCGGTCCTCGACCGGTGGGTGGGCGGCGAGCGACGCGCTGGCCACGGCCGACACCCCTGCCACGACCGGTGGAACCGCCCCCGCATCCGGGGCGATCGCCCCGCTTCCCGAGCTCACGACGCTGGTCGGCCTGGTCAACCGGGACGCCTTCGCGCCTGGGCGCACGGGCGACGCGGAGGCCGCGGAAGCGGGTGAGGCCGCCCGCGCCTACACAGCCCGGCTCCGGGCGGCCCAGTCCCGCTGGCGGCGGCTGGTCTGGCCCGCCCATCCCGGTCCCCTGCGCTGGCGGCGAAAGCACCACACGGACCCGCGCTGACCCGTCGGCCGCAACCGTCCGCTTCGGCGCTGCTCACGCACCGCATCGGGGGCGGGGTTGGGCGGGCGGGCCGCCCGCGCTGCGGGTAGCTTGGCCAACGAGGACCGCACGACCCGCAAGGAGAACACCATGCCCGCGCCGTCGAACGGTTTCGATCCCAAACGCACCGCGCTGCTCGTGATGGACTTCCAGAGCGGCATCGTCGGGCGGCTCGACGAACCCGACGAGCTGATCGGGCGGGTCCGCGACGCGATCGCCGACGTGCGCGCGCACGAGGGCGTCATCGGGTACGTGCGGGTCGCGTTCACCGACGACGACTACGCCACCGTGCCGGCCACCAACGTCACCTTCTCCGCCGCGGCGGAGAGCCGCGCCATGGGCGACGACGACCCCAGCACCGCGATCGTCGACGCGCTCGCGCCGCAGCAGGGCGACATCGTCGTCCGCAAGGTGCGCATCGGCGCGATGTCGACCACCGACCTCGACCAGCGGCTGCGGGCCCGTGGCGTCAACACCGTGGTGCTCGCCGGCGTCAGCACCAGCGGCGTGGTGCTCTCCACGGTCATCGACGCGGCCGACCGCGACTACCGCGTCTACGTCCTCTCCGACGGCGTCGCCGACTTCGACACCGACGTGCACGACCTGCTGCTCAACAAGGTCTTCGGCCGGCGCGCGACCGTCATCGACAGCGCCGAGCTGCACAACATGCTGGCGAAGGCGTAGGCCTAGGCCGCCACGGGGTTTCGAAGGCCCGGATGATCCGGCGGTAGCGCGCGGCGGACCACCCACCAGCTCACCGCTACGCAGGCCGCGACCAGGGGCCAGGTCAGGGCGACCCGGACCGCGGTCAGTGCCAGCACCCGGTCGGCCGCCCACAGCGGCAGGAACACCGCCACCCGCACCACGTACTGCATGACCCAGACGACGCTGCCCCAGCCGTACGCGCGGACCAGCGCCGGGTCGCGGCGCCAGCGGGTCTTCTGGCCGAGGGCCACGCCGACCACCACACCCAGCAGCGGCCAGCGGATGGCGATGCTGACCAGCCAGGCCAGTGCGCTCGCCGCGTTGGTCAGCAACTGGAGCAGGAAGAAGTCGGCGGCCCGGCCCGTACGCAGGACGATCAAGGCGGCCAGGCACACGCCGAACAGGCTGATCACGATGGCCATCGGGCGGTCGCCCCGGGAGAGGCGCCACACCGCGACCACGGTGCCGACGACGAGTGCCGCGACCACTCCGCCCAAGATTGAGCCGGCCGTCGCAGCCCAGCCGACGCCGAACGCGAGCGGCGGCAGCGACGCCTCGATCGCGCCGCGGCGGCCCCCGAGCAGGTCGTGCAGCGACTCCTCGGCCATCGAACCTCCCGAACTCGCGGTTAGGTTACCCTAAGCGCCGGCTTCGATGAGAAATTCCACAGGCGACCTGGGCGCCCGCAACCGGTAGGTTCTTCAGACGTGAGCCACCGTTGGGGAATGACGGTCCCGTTCGCCGGAGTGCCGTTGGCCGACCACGGTCGGCTCTACGCCTTGTTGCACGATGCCGGCTTCACCGACCTGTGGACGTCCGAGGTCGCCGGCACCGACGCCTTCACACCGTTGACGATCGGCGCGATCACCACGCCGAAGATGCGGCTCGGCACCGCGGTCGCGCCGGTCTTCACCCGCGGGCCCGGCCTGCTGGCGATGACCGCCGCGTCGCTGGCCGAGACCGCGCCGGGCCGGTTCGTGCTCGGCATCGGCGCCTCCTCGCCCGTCGTCGTCGGCGACTGGAACGCGGTGCCGTTCACCGAGCCGTTCAAGCGCAGCCGCGACATGCTCCGCTTCCTGCGCCCCGCGCTGGCCGGCGAGACGGTCGACCAGGAGTTCGACACGTTCGCCGTGCGGCGGTTCCGCCTCGAACGCCCGCCGGCCACGCCACCGCCGATCCTGCTCGCGGCCCTGCGCCCGGCGATGCTGCGGCTGGCCGCGGCCGAGGCCGACGGCACGATCCTCAACTGGCTCGCCGCCACCGACGTGCCGAAGGTGGTCAAGACCCTCGGTGACACGCCCGCCGGGTTCGAGATCGCCGCCCGCATCTTCATGTGCCCGACCGACGATGCCGACCACGCCCGCGCCGTCGGCCGACGGATGATCACGAGCTACCTGACCGTTCCCGCGTACGCGGAGTTCCATCGCTGGCTCGGCAACAGCGACCTGCTCGACCCGGTCTGGTCGGCGTGGCAGGCCGGCGACCGCCGCGGCGCGCTGGCCGCCGTGCCCGACGAGCTCGTCGACGCACTGGTCATCCACGGCACACCGCACCAGTGCAAAGAGCAGATCATGCGGTACGTCGAAGCCGGCGTCACCACCCCCGTCATGGCACCGCTGCCCACGCCCGAGCTCACCGCGGGCGGCGTCGAGGCGTTGTACACGTTGATCGGCGAGTTGTCCGCACCGTCCAGTGTGGAGAAAGGCTGACCCTGATGGAGCTAGCTGGCAAGGTCGTCGTGATCACGGGCGCGGCCGGCGGCATCGGCTCCGCGCTGGCCCGCCGGTTCGCCGACGAGGGCGTCGCCGGGATGGTGCTGGCCGACCTCGACGCCGACGCCGCCGAGGCACTGGCCACCTCCATCAACCGCGGCCTCACCCGCGCGGTCGGTTGCGACGTGACCGACCCCGCGCAGGTCGCCGCCCTGGTCGAGGTCGCGCAGGAGTCGTTCGGCCCGGTCGACCTGTTCTGCTCCAACGCCGGCATCACCACGGGTACGGGCCTGGACACCACCGACGAGTCCTGGGACCGCGCGTGGTCGGTCAACGTGCACGCGCACGTGGTCGCGGCCCGCGCGGTGCTGCCGTCCATGCTGGACCGCGGCGCCGGCTACCTGCTCCAGACCTGCTCCGCGGCGGGCCTGCTGACCGCGGTGGGCGACGCACCGTACGCGGTGACCAAGCACGCCGCGGTCGCCTTCGCCGAGTGGCTGTCGATGACCTACGGCGACCGCGGCATCGGGGTGAGCGCGCTGTGCCCGCAGGGCGTCCGCACCCCGATGCTCGAGGCGGGCCTGGCCCGCGGCCACGCCGGCGCGCACGTGACTGCGCTGTCGGGCGAGGTGCTGACGCCGGAACAGGTCGCCGACGCCGTGGTCGAGGGCCTCGCGGCCGAGCGTTTCCTGATCCTGCCGCACCCGGAGGTGGCGACCTACCAGCAGCGCAAGGCCGAGAACCCGGACCGCTGGCTCGCCTCGATGCGCAAGCTCATCAGCCGCGTCGGCTCCACCGCCTGACCGGCCGCCCACGCACCCGCCCCACCTCGGGGCGCTCGTCCGCAGGCGAGCCCTGGCCGTTCGGCTGCTCATCCGCGCCCACCGTGGTCCTTGTCGAGGACCCGCCCGCAGCAATCGTCCCGGGCTCGGCAGGGGCAGTGGCCGCCTGGCCGTCCGCGGCATTCGCCGCAGGCCCGGTGGCGGCATCTGCCCCGGGCTCGCCAGGGGCAATCGCCGCCGGCCGGCCGTTGCTGTTCGCGCCTTCTTCGATCGCGACCGGGCCTGCCGCGGTGGTGGGCGTCGGGTCGTCGTGGATGTAGACGCCGCCGCGGAACAGTGACACCACCGCTCCGGCCGCGGCCAATGCCGCCGCCAGCAGGAACACCACGATCAGGCCGTCGTGGAACGGGCCGCTGAGCAGGCCCGGCAGGAACGTGCGGCCGGTCAGGTGGTCGAGCGTCGCGGGTGGCACCTGGCCCGTGACGCCGGCCTGGTCGAGCAGCGTGCCGATCGGGTTCGTGCCCAGGAACGCGGCGAACATCAGCGAGACCGGCGGCACCGCTACCACCGACGAGACCGCGTCCGGCGGCAGGCCCTGCGCGGCCAGGCCGTCGTGCAGCGCGCTCGGCAGTGACGACGACAGCCCGGCGATCAGCAGTGAGAAGAACACCCCGATGGAGAGCACCATGCCGGCGTTCTGGAACGTCGCCCGAATGCCGGAGGCCACACCCCGCTCCCCCGCCGGCACCGCGTTCATCACGGCGGTCGTGTTGGGCGCCGAGAACAGGCCCGAGCCGACGCCGTTGAGGAACAGGAGCACGGCGAAGCTGAGATAGCTGAAGTTCACCGGGATCAGCAGCAGGCCGACGAAGGTCGCCGCCATCACCACGAGCCCGCCGGTGGCGAGCAGCTTGGCGCCGTACCGGTCCGACAGGTAGCCGCTTACCGGTCCGGCCACGATGAAGCCGACGGTCAGCGGCACCAGATAGATGCCGGCCCACAGCGGGGTGTCCTCGAACGCGTACCCGTGCAGCGGCAGCCAGATCCCCTGCAACCAGATGATCAGCATGAACTGGAGCCCGCCGCGGGCGACCGCGTTGAGCAGGGCGGCCGCGTTGCCGGCCCAGAACGCCTGGATCTTGAACAGGCGCAGGTGGAACATGGGTTGGGCGACCCGGGTCTCGATGACGCAGAACGCGACCAGCAGCGCCGCGCCGACGATCAGGCCGCCGAAGACCATCGGGTTGGCCCAGCCCTCGACATGGTCCCGGTACGGCTGGATGCCGTACGTCAGCGCCGCCAGCAGCACCGTCAGCCCAACTGCGAGGGTCGCGTTGCCCCACCAGTCGATCCGTACGCCCGCCCGGCGGGTCACCGTCTCCCGCAGGTTCCGGTAGGCCCACACCGCACCGATGACCCCGACCAGCGCGCTGACCGCGAAGATCGACCGCCAGTGCCAGGCGGACAGCAGCCCGCCGAGGACCAGCCCGACGAAGCTGCCGGCCAGGCCGGCGACCTGGTTGACGCCGAGCGCGGTGCCGCGCTGCCGGGCCGGGAACGTGTCCGTGATGATCGCCGCCGAGTTCGCCATCAGCATCGCGCCGCCGACGCCCTGCACGATCCGCCACCCGATGAGCCAGAGGGCCGCGGTGCGCCCTGAACCCGGGGTGAGCAGGCAGGCCACCGACGCGAAAGCGAACACCGCGAACCCGGCGTTGTAGATCCGGACACGGCCGAAGATGTCGCCCAGCCGCCCCAGCGACACCACCAGCACGGCGGTCACCAGCAGGTAGCCCATCAGCATCCAGAGCAGGTAGCTGACGTTGCCGGGAGCGAGCGGGTCGAGGTGGATGCCCCGGAAGATGGCCGGCAGGGAGATGATCAGGATCGACGCGTTGACCGTGGCCATCAGCATGCCGAGCGTCGTGTTCGACAGCACCGACCACTTGTGCGGGATCCGGCCACCGGACCGGGCCTGGATTGCCATGGCCGCCTCATTTCATTAGCTGTACTAAGCATATTCCTGAGACCGGCCGGCCGCCGCGTGAACTGGGTCGCAAATGGGGTACCTCACCCTCATGGGAGCACTCTCAGCCGTCAGCCGGGGCGCCGCGCGGGGCGTGGTCGCCGCGATGGCCATGTCCGGCCTGCGCCGGATGACCACCGCACTGAGCCTGGTCGAGGACACCCCACCCGAGGCGGTGCTGCGCAGCACGGTGCCCGGCGCCTTCGCCCGCGTGCCGGACCAGCACCGGCCCGTCGCGGTCGAGGCCATGCACTGGACCTACGGCGCGCTCGGCGGTGCCGCGTTCGGACTGCTCCCCCGCCGGGTCCGCCGACACCCACTGGCGGGCCCGATCTACGGCATCCTGGCCTGGACGGCCTTCGAGATCGGCATCGCGCCGGCGCTGGGGCTGCCCCAGGCCGACGGGCACAAGCCCGCGGAACAGGCCGCTCTGCTCGCCGACCATCTGCTCTACGGCGCCGTGGTAGCCGCTTCGCCCTGGCCACATCGGGACTAACTCGGACGAGAACGACTCGCCAGGTGGCCCCCCGCCAGCAAGCCAATGGCAACCTGGCCTTATCACAGCCACACGCATGTTGCAATCGGCAGTTGTCGCTATCTGTGCCATATTCACGTAAGTCTTGTCACGGGCAGTGTCGATCCCTACGCTCTGTGTGACGAAGCGCCCCTCGGAACCCCTCCGGAGGCGCCCACGGTCACCACCGCTGGGGAGGACCAATGACCGAGGAGACGAGCTCCAGCCACCAGGCCGACGCGAAGCTCCTGAACGCCAGCCTGGAAGTCGTCGCCGACCGGGCCGACGCGCTCATCGCGTCGTTCTACGACCGGCTCTTCACCGAGTACCCCGCCGTCCGGCCGATGTTCCCCGCGAGCATGGACGCGCAGCACGACAAGCTCCTGGGCGCGATCATCGCCCTCGTAACCAACTACGAGAACCCGGAAGCACTCCGCCCGACGCTGCTGGCACTCGGCGCCAAGCACGACGGCTGGGGAGTACAACCCGCGCACTACACGGCCGTAGCCGGCTGCCTGCTCGCAACCCTGCGCGAGTACGCCGGCGACGCCTTCACACCGGAAGTAGAAGGCGCCTGGGTACGTGCCTACACCTTCGCGGCCGGCACCATGATGCAGGGAGCCGCGGTAACCGCTGCCGAGACCCAAGCGGCCTGACCGCAAAGCACACAACGAAAGCCCGGGCCCAGCCCGGGCTTTCGTGCGCCCAAACACAGAACAAACCCCGAAGCCGCAACAACCGCCGCGGGGGTTCCCGGGGGCTCGGCCCCCGGGGCCAGCATGCGAAGCGCCCCTGTCCGCGTACTCCGCGGACAGGGGCGCTTCAAAGCTAAGGAGAGGCCGCCACGGGGGAAGCGGCCCCTCCGGCCAGAACGATACTCCGTCGTTCGCGCTATTGGTAGCTGGCTCGATCAACCATTCGGGAATAGATGACCGTAGTCCGCGTACGCCATCGCGACGTCCGCCTGTGCCCAGAACCTGTGGTAGGTGAACGTCGGCGCCGCACCACCGTCCAGGTAGGACTGCACCTTGGCCCAGTCCGGGTCCTGCTTGTAGAACGACCGGATATCGAGGAAGCTCTTGCCCGGCGCGATCGCGTCACCGTTGGGCATGTCACCGGTCCAACCCGGAGGCACGTACAGGCCCTGGCCCGTGCTGGAGCTGTAGACGTCGTCGAACCGCCGGTAGTCCTCGCGGGTCTCGGGCGTCCCGACACCGCGCGCGTCGCTGTTGGCGTACAACGCGTCGACCAGACCCTTGGCCCCGGTCTTCGCGGCGGCGTTCCCGGACTTCGCGGCGTAGTACATCAGCGTCCGCGCGTACGCGGCGGCGACGCCCACGTCGCGACCCTTCTTCGTCACCGTGACGTGCAGGCCGGTGTTGGTCGCGGGCGACGACGGGTTCCAGGTCGTCGGCGCGCCGCTCCAGGTCATGTCGGACGGGATCTCGAAGGACCCGCCGGTGCCGAGCGTGGTGTTCGCCAGGGCCCACGGCACCCACTTGTCGAGCAGCGCCTTGGCCTTCGCGTTGCCGGTCGCGTAGTACAGCTCGGCGATCCGGTGCATCGACCAGACCTGCATGCCGAACCACTGGTTCGACGGCGGGTCGTGGTAGACGGGGTCGACGTCGTAGAACATGCCGTAGAACGTCGGCGTGCCCGAGGGCGGCGTCCCGTACGAGCCGTCCCAACTGTTCGTCGCGCCGCCCGCGATGCCGCCCTCGGCCGACTGGAGCCACTGGTAGAACTCGAGCTGGCGGTCGAAGCTCTTCTGCCAGTCCGAGACCGCCGACGGTGAGCGCGGCTTGAGCTCGTTGACGTTGGTCAGCGCCCACGCCGCCATCGGGTTCTGGTAGCCGAAGTGGTTGTGGCTGGAACCGATCCGCCACGACCAGCCGGCGTTCGCGTCGGTCGCGCCGCCCCAGGCGTAGTACCAGGACATCAGGTAGTGCGCCGAGTCCTTTCCGGAGCCGGCCGCACACGTCGAGGCGCCGACGCAGTTGCCGATCTTCTTGAAGTACTTGTCGAACATCGCGTACCGCAGGTAGTCGCCCATCTTGGCCGCCTTGGCCACGGTGGCCGAGACGTCGGCCGCCCGACCCTGCGCGGTCGCCCAGGTCAGCGCCCAGTAGGCGGCCTCGATCGCCCGCGCGTCGGCGTCCGGCGCGTTGGTGTATTTCCACTGCTTCGCCGGCGCGTTGCTCTCCTTGATCGAGAGGTCCAGGAAGCCGGACGGCCCGCCGAAGTTGAACGTGTCGCAGGAGGGCTGCGGCACGGTCTCCCACACGGACTCCTGCGGACCCCGCTGGAACGTGTTGATGTACGCGGGCCGCGTGGTCCCGTCGCCGCACCGACCGAAGCCGTACGTGTTGTCGACGTCGAGCAGCCAGTGCATGCCGTAGATGTCACCGGTGCCGTAGGTCGACTGGAGCTCGGACCGCAGCGGGTCCTGCCCGACGGAGACGTTCGGCTGCAACGTCGACGGGTACTGGCTCGGCAGGTTGTATTCCGCGGCGTACTGCGGTGTGCCGTTGACGCCCGCCGTGATCTGGTCGTTGTGCGACGGGATGATGTAGCGCTCCATCACCGTCCAGGCGTTGTTGAACGGCGCCCAGTTCTGGGTCGCCCGCCCGTACTGCGCTTCGAGCCAGATCCAGAAGCTGAACGCCTCCGAGGTGGTCTCGTGGCCGTGGTCCGGCGCCTCGACGATCAAGGTCTCGATCGAGTGGTACGGGACGCCCTCCTGGCTGAAGTACCCGGAGTTCTTGATCTTCCCGTACTGCTCCAGGAACCGCTGGACGTAGGTGTTGCCCCCACCGCCGCCGTCGTTGTCGATCTCGGTGACGGCGATCGCGATCGGCGCGTACCCGCTGGCGGACGCGGTGATCGTGGCCGAGCCGCCGACGGTGTCGGAGTCCTCGGCCGCCGCGATGGTCACCGGCACGCCCGTGCTCCAGTTGGAGCTGGTCAGGGTGACGCTGGTCGGCGAGACCGAGACGTCCGTGTCACCGCTGCGGGCCAGCGCCACCGTGACCGACGAGGACGGCGCGGCGCTGAGCGTCAGCCGGGTCGACGAGGTGCCGCCCTCGGCGACGGAGACCGACGTCGGGTTGGCCCGCAGCACCGGCCCGGTCGCCGCGGTGACCGTGAAGCTCGCCTCGTCGGTCGCGGTCAGGTTCGCGTTGTCGTACGCCCGGGCCTGCACGGTGTACGAGCCGGCGGGCAGGTCCTCCAGCGTGTACCCGTACGGCGCGGTGGTGTCGGTGTTGACCAGCAGGCCGTTGCGGTAGAACTCGACCTTGCTGACGGTCCCGTCCGGGTCGCTCGCGGTCGCGGAGAGCGCGACGTCGGCGGGCGCCTCGAAGGGGCCGGAGGGCACGGTGAGGTCGACCGTCGGCGGCTGTTGCACGGGCGCGCCGCCGCAGGTCGTGCCGTTGACGGTGAAGGCGGTCGGTTTCGGGTTGCTGCCGCTCCAACTGCCGTTGAAGCCGATGCCGGTCGATCCACCGGTCGGCAGGTTGCCGTTCCACGGCATGCTGGTCGCGGTGACCTGATTGCCGCTCTGGCTCCAGGTGGCCGACCAGCCCTGGGTCACCCGTTGGCTGCCGGGGAAGGCGAAACCGAGGGTCCAGTTGGTGATCGGGTCACCGAGGTTGCGGATGGTGATGTTGGCGGTGAAGCCGCCGGGCCAGTCGTTGGTCGCGTAGACCACGTCGCAGGCGACGGCGGCCTGGGCCGGACCGGCCGGCACGGTGACCGCGGCGGCGACCAGGGTGCCCGCGGCGACCAGGGCCACGGCGCGTCTGAGCCTGAGTCTCATGGAAGCGTTGTCTCCTCGCGGAAGCAGGGATGAGCGGCGCGTCCTGCCCGGGACGCGTGCGCGAAGGTCGGCTCCCAACCCGCGATTAGATCGACAGTCTTACATGGGAGCGCTCCCGCAGGCAAGCGTGGCGAACCGCGTACGGTTCGTGGCGCACGTGGTGTGATGGTTCGATGGACCGCGTCCTGGGCGGGGTGCTCGGCACCTTCGCCGTCGCGGCGATCCTGATCTGGCTGGGCCCGGCCCCGGCCGTCACGTCGTGGTCGGCGCAGGCGGCGCTCGAGGGCACCTTCGCGGTGCTGTCGTGGTGGCTGTGGCGCCGTCGGGGGCAGGACGCCCTATGCCGGCGATTCTGGGGAGCCGCCGCGATAGCCGGCCTGCTGAAGTTCGCCGGCGGGACGGTCCGCGCGGTCGACTTCGCGATCGAGCCGGCCAACGCCGGCAGCCACCGCACCGTGCCCACGCTGCTCATCGCGGCGGGTTCCCTGGTGCTGCTGGGCTTCCTGCTGACCCGACCACCCGACCTGGTCGGCAGGGAGCGGGTGCGGCTCTGGCTGGACGCCATGACCGTGCTGGTGGCAACCTCGATCTTCGTCTGGAGCATCGCCCTGACGGGCAGCGAGGGCGCCAGCGGGTCGAGCGAGGTCGCCTGGACCGTCGTCGGCTCGGTGATCATGATCGTGTCGGCGTTCGCGATCGTCCGGCTGCTGATGACCCGGGAGGCGCCGTTCACCCGCGCGACCGGGATCGTGCTCAGCATCTCGATCGCGCTTTTCGGCGTGGAACACGCACTCAATCCCCAGCTCGCGACCGCTGACTCCCCCGGCAGCTATGTGTTGCGGCTGGTGCCGGCGTTGATCCTCGCGGTCGCACCCTGCATCGAGCGCATGTGGGGGACCCTGACCCGCCAGGTCGGTCCGCCGAAGCGGGTACGGGTGACCCTGCGGCTGCCCTTCATCGCCGTGGCCGCCACCCAGATCATGCTGCTCGTCCAACTGTCGATCAACGGGCTCACGATCAAGAGCTGGGGCACCATCGTCGGCTCGGTGGTGCTCACGGCGGTGGTGGCAGCGCGGCAAACCGTGGTGCTGATGGAGAACGAGCGGCTGGTGCGGCGACTCGACGAGAGCATCGAAGCCCTGGGCCGGCAGGAGCAGAAGTTCCGCCACGCGGCCAACCACGACCACCTGACCGGCCTGGCCAATCGCGCGTTCTTCGACCACCACGCCCAGCGCCTGGGCAACTCCGACGCCGGCCGGGGGCGGGCCGTACTGCTGCTCGACCTCAACGACTTCAAGATGGTCAACGACACCTTCGGCCACCACGCCGGCGACGACCTGCTCAAACTCACCGCGACCCGGCTCAAACGCAGCGTACGGCCGGGCGACACGGTGGCCCGGTTGGGCGGTGACGAGTTCAGCGTGCTGCTCGCCGACGCCTCGGCCGAAGACGCCGTGGCCGCCGCCCACCGCATCCTCGGGGCCCTGGCCAAGCCGACGCACGTCCACGGTCACACGTTGCGGCCGGCCGCGAGCGTCGGCATCGCGGCGAGCGGCACCAAGCCGTTCGAGTCGCTGCTGCGCGACGCGGACGAGGCGATGTACGAGGCGAAACGGCGCAACTCGGGCTTCTACCTGCACCCGGACTCCACGGCGTAGCCCCGTGGACCGGATCCTGGCTGGTGCTCTCGCCTTCTTCGCGGTCGCCGCGATCCTGATCGGCTGGGGGCCGGCGCCGGGCGTCACCGCATGGGCGGCCCAGGCCGTGCTCGTGGCGGCGTTCACGACCCTGTCCTGGCGCCTGGCCCAGCGCCGGGGTCAGGGTGCCCGAAGACGCAGGTTCTGGGAGGCCGCGGCCGTGGCCGGCCTGATCCTGACGGCGGGTGCGGTGCTGCGCGCGGTCGAGTCGGTGACCGACCCGGCGTCCGCGACCGCCATCCGGACCGCACCGGGAATCCTCCTGACGGTCGGCGGCCGCGCCGGACCTGCGGGCCATCCTGGTCGCCCGGATGGTGCCGGCGTTACTGCTCCTGGCCGGTGCCCGGTTCGAACAGCTTCGCCGGCCATCCGCCGCCGCGGGCCCGGCGCTCCGGCGCACGGCTGCCGATCCTCGCGGTGACCGCGACCCAGATCCTGCTCATCGTCGAGCTCGCGACCCGCGGCCTGACCATCCGCACCTGGGGAGCGCTCGCCGGGTCGATCGTCGTGACGACGTTGGTCCTGATCCGCCAGTACCTGGTCGTTGCCGACAACGAACGCCTGGTCCGGCGGCTCGACGAGACCGTCGCGGCGCTGAGCCGACAGGAGGAAGAGCTGCGCTACTCGGCGGCCCACGACCACCTCACCGGGCTGCCCAACCGGGCGTACTTCGACGACCGGGCCAAGGATCTCGGGGGGCACGTCGACCAGGGCAGGGCGGTACTGCTGCTCGACCTCGACGACTTCAAGTCGGTCAACGACACGATGGGTCACCAGGCGGGCGACGACCTGCTCCGGGTCACGGCCGACCGGCTCGACGGCTGCGTCCGGCCCGGCGACACGGTGGCCCGGATGGGTGGCGACGAGTTCAGCGTGCTGCTGACCGACGCGACGACCGAGGACGAGGTCGCCGCCGCCCATCGCGTCCTGGTCACCCTGGCCGAGCCGATGCGCATCGACGGACGTCTGTTGCGGCCATCGGCCAGCGTCGGCATCGCGGCGAGCGGCACCAAGTCGTTCGAAGCGCTGCTGCGCGGCGATGTACGAGGCGAAGCGCCAAAATTCCGGGTTCCTTCTGCACCCGGACGCGACGCCATAAATCGAAACTTCCGATCATGTCCAGGGGGTTTCCCGCGCGCTGCGGGGCAGCTACAGTCTGACCAACGTCGATGGGAGCGCTTCCATTGATGAACGTCAGAGTAGGCCGGCGACGGGCCAGCCCGGACTCCGTCGCCGGTCTCCGCTCCCTCTTCGAGAGGAGGTGGAACCACCGCCACTCGCGTGGCCCGGCTCCCGCGCGACACGCACGATTGGTGCCAACCGCCGTGCGTGTATGTAACTGAGGTTGGGGGTGGGGTTGCCCTCCCCGCCCCCAACGCTAGCCCTCGATTGTTACGGGCATGAATCGGTCGACAGGACAGGCGGCGACGCCCAACCGGTCGACCGTCTGCTTTGTCCGGCTTCACAGCGTCCGGGGTTCCGGGACCGGGCTTTTCGTTGTACGATCTTGGGAGCGCTCCCAGATCCCACCCCGAGGAGACCTGCGACATGACCGTGCTGACCCGACGGCGCCTGCTGCGCCGCGCCGCTCTCTCGGCCACCGCGGCCACCGCCGCCCGCGTGTCCGCGCGTCCGGCCAGCGGAGTCGCCATCTCCGCGGCGTCGCTGCTCGCCGCCGCCTGCGACCCCGACTCACCGGATGCCGACCCGAACCCCGAACGCCGGCTGGGAATGCGCTTCCCGGACGACTTCCGCTGGGGTGCCGCGACCTCCGCGTACCAGATCGAAGGCGCTGCCAAGGAAGACGGCCGCGGCGCGTCCATCTGGGACACGTTCAGCCACACGCCCGGCCGGACCCGCAACGGCGACACCGGCGACGTCGCGGCCGACCACTACCACCGCTGGGCGAACGACCTCGACCTGATGAAGGACCTGGGGCTACGCAGCTACCGGTTCAGCATCTCGTGGCCGCGGGTGCAGGCCGATGGCACCGGCAAGGCCAATCAGCGAGGGCTCGACTTCTACCGCCGGCTGGTCGACGGCCTGCACGAGCGCGGCATCGAGCCGATGGCGACGCTGTTCCACTGGGACCTGCCGCAGGCGTTGCAGGACGTCGGCGGTTGGGAGAACCGGGACGTCGCGTACCGGTTCGCCGACTATGCCGCCGCCGTGTTCGAGGCGCTCGGCACCGCCGTCCCGGACTGGCTGACGATCAACGAGCCGAAGACCGTCGTGCAGAACGGCTACCTCGGCGGTCACCACGCGCCCGGGCTGCGCGACCCGGACGCGGCCTACCTGGTCGCGCACCATCTCCAGCTCGCACACGGGCTCGCGGTGCGGGCGCTGCGCGCCGAGTCCGACGCGCGGATCGGGCCGGCGCTCAACCTGCACCCGTGCTACCCGGCCGACGACCGCCCCGAGACGGCGACGGCCACCCGGCTGTACGACGGGTACGAGAACCGGCTCTACCTCGACTCGATCCTGCGCGGCGCGTACCCGCAGGACGTGCTCGACGACCTCGGTCCGCGGAGCCGGATGGTGCGCGGGATCCGCGACGGTGACCTCGCGGTCATCTCGTCGCCGGTCGACCTGCTGGCCGTGCAGTACTACACGCCCTACTACGTCACCACCGGCGGCGACACCGAGAAGCGCTGGCCGACGTCCGAGGCCTTCTGGCAGCAGATCTTCCCCGAGGGGATGTTCGACCTGCTGACCCGGATCACCCGCGACTACGGTCCGATCCCGCTGACCATCACCGAGAACGGCCTGCCGTGCCCGGACGAGCTCGGCGCCGACGGTGCCGTCAGTGACCCGGGCCGGATCGAGTTCCTGCGCGACCACTTCGCCGCGGCACACCGCGCGATCGAGGCTGGTGTGCCGCTGGAGAGCTACCACGTGTGGTCGCTGATGGACAACTTCGAATGGGCCGAGGGGTACGACCAGCGCTGGGGACTGGTCTACGTGGACTACCCGACGCAGCGCCGCATCCTGAAGCGCAGCGCCCACTGGTACCGGGGTGTCATCAAGGACAACACGGTCTAGCTACCTGGGGAGGGCTTGCTGGAGCTCCTCGCGCAAGGCCGGCGTCAGCATCTCGCCGGCCTGCTTGGCCAGCCGGGCCATCTCGTAGCCGACCACGCCGATGTCGGCGTCCGCGCCGGCCAGCGTCGCCAGGATCGAGCCGTCGCGGATGTGCATCACCAGGAAGTAGCCGCGGCCCATCTCGACGACCGTCTGCTTGACGTAGTCGTTGTCGAACATCTGGGCCGCGCCGCTGGTGATGCTCATGACGCCAGAGGTGACGGCGGCCAGCTTGTCGGCGTGGTCGCGCGGCAGGTGGTCGGAGACGGCGATCAGCAGGCCGTCCGAGGACACCACGATGGCGTGCGAGACGCCCGGGACCCGCTGGGCGAAACCGCTGACCAGCCAGCTCAGGTCGCGTGCCTCGCGGCTGAGCGTCGTCATCGTTGCTCCTGTTCTCCGCGCCAGGCCGGCGCGCTCGTCAGATCGTTCGGGTCCTCGGACTCGGCGCGTCGCACACCGCCGTAGAACTGGTTCAGCACGTTGCCCACCGCGTCGGGGTCGGCTTCGCTGCGGGGCGCCGGGACCGGTGCGGCACCGTTGCCGCCCGGAAGTTGGGCCATCGGCACCCGCAGGGGCAGGCCGGTCCGGCCCACTCCCGCGGTCATCGGCACCGCGGGCGGGGCCGGGGCCGGTGCGACGGTCTCGGCGCGGGGGGTGGCCGCCGAACCGGCGCGGGAGAACCAAGAGACGCCCGCGTTGGGGCCGCTGGGGCGAGCGGACCCGCGGGTCGCCTGCGCCGGCACCGGTGCGGGCGCGGGCGCGGGGACGGCTTCGGGCACCACCGGCGCGGCCGGCGCCGGCACCTCGGGCGCCGGAACGGCAGGTGCCGGGACCGCCGGCACGGCCGGGTGGCCGTTGCGGGCGGGAGTGGTCTCGATGGGGAGCGGGATCGGTCCCCCCGCCACCGCCGGCACCCCGCGTCCCGGCGTCGACAGGGTGAGCGCCGGAGCCGGGCCGCCTGCCGCCGGGCCGCCGGCGGACGGTGCCGGCTGGAGGGACGGCGCCGCGCCGGAGACCGCGGCCACCGCGGCCAGCATCGGACGTGCCGGCCGATAGGGCAGCTCGGCCTGGTCGTGCACGAGGATGTCGGCCGGCAGCCGCACGACGGCGATCACGCCGCCGCGCCGGCCGGCGCGAAGCTCGACCCGAACGCCGTGCCGGGCCGCCAGGTGGCTGACCACGAACAGGCCCATCCGCTCGGACGCCGCCACGTCGGCGGTCGGCGGCGCGGCCAGCGTGTCGTTGGCCTCCTGCAACGCGTTCGGTGACATGCCCAGGCCGTCGTCGACGATCTCGACGACCGTGCCGACCCGGGAGCCGCCGTGCGCGTACACGTGCACCGTCGTCGTCGGTGGGGAGAACACGGTGGCGTTCTCCAGCAGCTCGGCGAGCAGGTGCACGAGGTCGCCGACGGCGTGCCCGACCACGTGCACGGGGTCGATCCCCTCGTGCCGCACCCGGGGGTAGGACTCGATCCCGGCGACTGCCGCCAGCACGACCGCCGGGAGCGCGACCGGGTCGCTCCACCGGCGCGTCGACTCGATGCCGGCCAGCACGAGCAGGCTGTCGTCGTTGCGGCGCATGCGGGCGGCCAGGTGGTCCAGCTTGAACAGGTTCTCGAGCTGCTCCGGGTCGCTCTCCTCGCGCTCCAGCTCGTCGAGCAGCTCCAACTGGCGCTCGACCAGCACCTGGCTGCGCCGGGCCAGGTTGACGAACATCGCGTTGACGGTGCGTCGCATCGTGGCCTGCTCGACGCCGACCGCGATCGCGCTGTGGTGCACGGCCATGAACGCCTCGGCCATCTCACCGATCTCGTCCCGCGATTGGATCGGGTTGGGCCAGACCTCGATCCGCGGCACCGAGCCACTCATCGTGCGCAGGCGGTCCAGGGCGTCGGGGAGCTGCACCTGGGCGATCTGCAGGGCGTGGGTCCGCAGGGTACGCAGCGAGCGGCCGATCGAGCGGCCGACCACGATCGAGGTGAGCACCGCGATCACCAGGACGAGCAGGATGCCGCCGGCGACCAGGAGGCTGTTGCGGAGCTGCGCGCTGCTGCTCGCGTCGGCCGCGTCGGCGGCGTCGGCGTTGACCCGCTCCTCCACGGTGCGCAGCAGCTCGGCCCGGTTCTGGCTGGCCGCCCACCACGCCTCGGCGGGAAGCACGCGCGGCGCCCGGGCGGTGCCGATGGTCTGCTCCTCCAGCCGGGTCGCCTCGACGAACTCCTGCAGCGCCGAGGTGTCGTCGTACAGGGTGACCTGGCCCGGCGCGGCGGTGAGCCGGAAGTCGGCCAGCGCGGCGAGCTGCTGAGTGCGCAGGTCGGAGAGGGTGACCAGGTCGTCGGGGCCGTAGCCGCCCGCCATCGACACGGCGAAGATCCGGGCACGGGCCCGCGAGCCCAGCTCCTTGACCCGGGCGATCTGCACCGAGCGGAGCACGGCCTGGGACAGCTCCGGATGCTGTGCGCCCGGCGAGGGCTCGGCCAGCAGCGCCACCAGCGCGTCGAGCAGCCGGGTGTACGTGTCGAACACGGTCTGCGGCGTCGCGGTGCCGCCCGCCGCGGTGCGCAGCGTCGGGAGCTGGTCGATCAGCTCGATCGTGCGACCGTAGGCGACCTGCCAGGAGACGTCGCCGCCGAGGGCCGGGTCCGCCGCCGCGCGGAACTTCGTCGCGGCCGCGTCGACCGCGGTCTCGTACGGACGCAGCACGTTGCTCAGCCGACCGGGGTCCGGCCGCCCGCCCGCGTCGAGGGGCGCGGCCAGCTCACCGGCGGTGCGGTCCCGCTCCTGCTGGAGGGCGTCCATCAGCGTGGCGATCTCGTCGGCGACGCCCGCCTCGGAGGAGAACTGGCCGAGCGTGTTGGCCTGGGTGAACAGGGTGCGCGCCTGGAAGCCGGCGAGCAGCAGGAAGGCCACCGACGGGACGATCAGGACGGCCGTCAGCTTGCTGCGGATGCGCCAGTCGCGCAGCCGATAACGGGAGTACGGACGATGAGAGGCGAGCCTCGTATCGACGCTCTGCCGGCGATGGTGCGGCACGGCGCCTGTTGGCTGCCCGGTCGCTCCTGCCACCAGTTTCCTCCTCGTCGCCCCGGCGCCGGCCACACCGGGAAACCCGTTCATCCAACCAGGCGGCGCGGCGCCGCGCACGGGGGCAAACGCCCAGTGTGGTCACCATGAACGCGTGGTGGAGGGGCCAGCCGCCCGTCCGGCGGCTCAAACTCGTCCGTCCGGTTGGATCATCCTCGCAGAGAGATCACCAACGGGTCGAGTCACCCGGTGGGTTGGTCCGCCCGTCCGAGTGCGACCAGGGCCGCTCCGGTGCATCCCACCTCGGGATCGTCGACGTGCGCCACCTCGCGCGGGGCCAGGGACAGCTCGAACGCGCGGCGCCACCACGGTGAGGCGGCGATCGCGCCTCCCCCGAGGGTGACCGCGACCCGATGGTCGACGGTGGACTCCAGGACCTCCAGGTCGCTGAGCACCATCGTGCAGACGCCGACCATCAGCCCGGCGAACATCTCGGTGGCGGTCGTGCCGAAGCCAATGTGCCGCAGCTCGCCGGAGCCGGCCGGCGCGGTGCCCGGTGGCCGGTCACCGCCGAGCCGCGGGTCCGCCACGGCACCCGAGAAGGGCGCGATGCCGGCCAGCGTCTCCTCCAGCGCGGCGCCCTCCGGGAGGCGCAGCTCACGCCTGGCCCAGGCGAACAGGTTGCCGCCCGCCGAGTAGGCGGCGCCGGTCACCACCCGGTGGTCGTCGACCCGGTAGCGCCAGAGCCGGTGTGGCAGTGGCGGCAGGGTCGCGCCACGCGGCGCCTGCTGGACCAGCCGCACGGCCGCCGAGGTGCCCACGGTGACGGCGGCCCGGGTCTCGTCGACGCAGCCCGAGCCGATGTTGGACGCCGCGCCGTCCCCGACGGCCGGCGACCAGCGCGCCCCGGCGAGCTGTGGCCAGCGGCGGGCGTATTCCGGCCGCAGCCGGCCGTGCCACCCGAGCGGCGCGAGCGTCGGGACCTGCCCGGTGCCGACGCCGGCGATCTCCAGCGCCTCCGGATCCCAGTCCATGGCCGCCAGGTCGAGCATCCCCGTGCCGGACGCCTGCGACACCGACATCGGCGCCTCCCCGAGCAACTCGGTGAGGATGTATTCCACGAGCCCCGTGTAGCGGGCCGGTGCCAGCCCCAGGTCGCGCAGCCAGGGCAGCTTGACGGTCCAGTAGAACCGGTGCCACCACGCGCCGGTGCGCTGGTGGAAGGCCTCCGGGTCGAGCGGGCCGGTGGCACCCTCGGGCGGGGCGGGGCGGGTGTCGAGCCAGGTGACCACGGGGCCGAGCGGGCGGCCGCCACCGTCGAGCGGGAGCACCGAGTGCCACTGCGCGGACGCCGCGACCAGCCCGATGTCGTCGAGGTGCCCGGCCTCGGCCAGTTCGTCGAGGCAGGCGCAGAGAGCCGCCAGGTACTGGTCGGCGTCCAGCGTCGCGGTGCCGCTGTCGTCGGCGGCGATCGACAGGTCGAACCCGCGCCGGGCCAACGCGCCGCGGCGGGCGCGCACCTTGTCGTCGAAGACCATCGCGCGCACCGACGAGGTGCCCAGGTCGAGGGCGAGAACGTTCATCGCCCGCCACGGTACCCCGCGAGTTCCCTTCCGAATCCGGCACGCAGCCGGTACCTTGGCGACCGTGCACGCGCGATTGAGCATGTGGTGGCCCGCCGACCCGGCGGCCCACTTCCGCGCGTAACCATCCGACGCGGCCGCCCTCGAGGCGGCCCGCTTGCCGGTTTCCCGCTCGACGGCACCCGCCCGAGCCTCGAGGAAGCCGCCATGCAGATCGATCAGCAGCGCCCGTTCGCCCTGGTCCGCCGGGAGGGCGCGGACCACGTCGACGTGTACTCCGGACCGGTCCGGACGCTCACCACGCTCGCCGAGCTACCGATCCCCTCGCTCGCCGTCGTCCCCTACCGCCAGATCGCCGAGCGCGGCTTCGACGCGGTCGACGACGGCGTACCGCTGGAATGCCTGTCGATCGAGACCCACGACCGGGTGCCGCTCGCGGAAGCCCTCGCGGCGCTGCCCGACGCAGCGGTCCGGACGGTCGGACCGACCGGCTTCGACGTCACCGACGAGGACTACGCGGCGACGGTGTCGCAGGTGCTGGCTGACGAGATCGGCCGGGGTGAGGGCGCGAACTTCGTCATCCACCGCGCCTTCACCGCCCGGGTCGAGGGCTCGCCGGTGGCGGCGGCGCTGGCCGCGTACCGCCGGCTGCTGCTCGACGAACGGGGCGCGTACTGGACGTTCCTCGTGCACACCGGCACCCGGGTTATCGTCGGCGCCTCGCCGGAGCGACACGTCTCGGTCGAGGACGGGCTGGTCATGATGAACCCGATCTCCGGCACCCACCGGCACGGCTCCGGGGTCGACCTGCTGGAGTTCCTCGCCGACCCCAAGGAGATCGACGAGCTCTACATGGTGCTCGACGAGGAGCTGAAGATGATGGCCACGGTCGCCGAGACCGGCGGCCAGGTCGTCGGGCCCTCGCTCAAGGAGATGGCGCACCTCACCCACACGGAATATCTGCTGGCCGGGCGCTGCACCCGGGACGTGCGGGACGTGCTGCGCGAGACGATGTTCGCGCCGACGGTGACCGGCAGCCCGATCGAGAACGCCTGCCGGGTGATCGCGCGGCACGAGCGGCGCGGGCGCCGCTACTACGCCGGGGTGCTGGCCCTGCTCGGGCACGACGCGCACGGGCGGCAGACGCTGGACGCGCCGATCCTGATCCGCTCGGCGGAGCTCACCGCCGACGGCGCGCTGCGGGTGCCGGTGGGCGCCACGCTGGTGCGGCACTCGACCACCGCGGGCGAGGTGGCCGAGACCCACGCCAAGGCGGCCGGGATCCTCGCGGCGCTGGGCCTCGTCCCGGCGCGACCCGGAAAAGGCGTGCCGGTTTCACGGACCGCCGACGCCGAGGTGCAGGCGCTGCTGGCGGCCCGCAACACGCACCTCGCGCGGTTCTGGCTCGACGAGCGGCCGGACCCGGGTGCGCTGGTGGTGCCGGCGCTGGCGGGGCGGCGGGTGGTCGTGGTCGACGCCGAGGACACCTTCACCGGCATGCTCGCGCACCAGCTCCGCGCCCTCGGCATGCGCGTCTCCGTGGTGCCGTGGACCGCCCCCGCCTGGGGCGACGCGGACCTGGTGATCGCCGGACCCGGCCCGGGCGACCCCACCGACCCGGCGTCGCCGAAGATGGCGGCGATGCGGGCCGTGGTGACCGCGCGCCTCGTCGACGCCCGCCCGCTGCTCGGCGTCTGCCTCGGCCACCAGATCCTGTCGTCCCTGCTCGGGCTGGGCATGCACCGGCGCCAGGCGCCGTACCAGGGGGTCCAGCAGGTGGTCGACCTGTTCGGCACACCCCGCCGGGTCGGCTTCTACTCGACCTTCACGCCGACCGCGCCGACCGACTCCCTGTCGTCGCCCTACGGCCCCGTGGAACTGGCCCGTGCCGCCGACGGCACCGTGCCCGCGCTGCGGGGGCCGACGTTCGCCGGCGTGCAGTTCCACCCGGAGTCGGTGCTCAGCGAGGACGGGCTGACGGCGCTGACCGACCTGCTGCTGCACGTGCTCGCCCCGGTCCCATCGGCATAGTCCCGGCATTCGGGGGTACGCCCTTTTCCAAGCTGGTGGGCCGGGCAGGTCCGAGAGCCCCTGCCCGGCCCACCGGCGTGTCCACCGGTTGACGGACACCATGGTTCCGTCCCTCGGTCGTCCCGCGCGGGTCGTTCGGCGGCGAACCATCAAAGGCATGACAGACGACGCGGTACGCGTGCGAGGGCTGCGGAAGTCCTATCGCGACACGGTGGCGGTGGACGGGCTCGACCTGACCATCGCGCACGGCGAGGTGCGGGCGTTGCTCGGGCCCAACGGCGCCGGCAAGACCAGCACGGTGGAGATCCTGGAGGGGCACCGGCCGCGCGACGGCGGTGACGTCTCCGTGCTCGGCGTGGACCCGGCGCACGCCGGAGTCGCCTGGCGGCGCGAGATCGGGATCGTGCTCCAGTCGACGGCCGACGGTGCCGAGCTCACCGTCGCCGAGCTCATCGCGCACGTGGCCCGCTACTTTCCCCGACCGCGCGGCCTGGCCGAGACGCTCGAGCTGGTCGGGCTCACGGACAAGCGGGACAGCCGGATCCGCAAGCTCTCCGGTGGGCAGCGGCGGCGGCTCGACGTCGGTCTCGGCATCGTCGGGCGGCCGCGGCTGCTCTTCCTCGACGAGCCCACCACCGGGTTCGACCCGGTCGCCCGGCGCCAGTTCTGGTCGACGGTACGCGGCCTCGACACGACCGTGCTGCTCACCACCCACTACCTCGAAGAGGCGGAGGCGCTGGCAGACCGGGTCACGGTGATCGCCGACGGGCGCGTGGTCGCCGAGGGCACGCCGGACACGCTCGGCGCGCGCGACGTCGCCACGGTCGTGTGGCGCGACGGCCGCGAGCAGACCGCCGACCCCGCGGCCGTGGTGGCCCGGCTCAGCGCGGCGTACGGCGGCCAGGTGCCGGGCCTGTCGGTCGTCCGGCCGTCGCTGGAGGACGTCTACCTCGACCTGATCGGAGGCTCCCGATGACCACACTCTCTCTTGGCTCCGCGCGGGCGGGTGTCGAGCTCCGGCAGTTCTGGCGCGAACGCGACGCCGTCGTGTTCACCTTCGCGCTGCCGGTCGTGCTGCTCACCCTGCTCGGCTCGCTGTTCAGCGGGGTGTATCCGGGGAGCCCGGTCACCTCCGCGCAGTACCTGGTGCCGTCGATGATCGCGGCCGGCGTCGCCTCGACCACCTTCGTCAACCTCGGCATCGGGATCGCGACCGACCGCGACGACGGGACCCTCAAGCGGCTGCGCGGGTTGCCGACGCCGCCGCTGGCGTACCTGATCGGCAAGATCCTGCTGGTCGCCGTCGTGACGGCCGCCGAGGTGCTGATGCTGCTGCTGATCGGCGTGCTGCTGTTCGACCTGCCGTTGCCGTCGAGCCTGTCCCGCTGGTTGACGTTCGGCTGGGTCTTCGTGCTCGGCGTGGTGGCGTGCAGCCTGCTCGGGGTCGCGTGCAGCGCGCTGGCCCGGTCCGCGCGCAGTGCGGCGGCCGTGATGAACCTGCCGTACGTCGTGCTCTCGTTCCTGTCAGGCATCTACTACACGCCGGTCGGCGCGCTGCCGGACTGGGTGATCCGGATCGGCTCGGTGTTCCCGCTCAAGTGGATGGCGCAGGGCTTCCGGTCGGCGTTCCTGCCGGACAGCATCCTGCCGCAGGAGGTCGTGCGGTCATGGGAGCATGGGCGCACCGCTCTCGTGCTCGCCGCCTGGTGCATCGGAGGACTGGTGCTATGTCTGACCATGTTTCGCTGGCGCGGCCGGCAGACGAACTGACCTCGGCGTGGACGACCCGGTTCCACTGGTTCGACGCGTACTTCGCGGTGGTCGGGGTCGGTGTCTCGGTGTTCGTGCTGCAGACCGCCGACACGGCCGCCCGCGGCTGGGGGGCCGTGGGCCTGCTGGGCGGGATCGCGGTCCTCTACACGCTGGTCGGCCGTCGCATCATGCGCGACGAGGCGATCGGTTGGACCGGGGTGGTCTACCTCGGCGGCACCTTCGTGCTCTACGCGACGGCCGTCGCCCTGGTCAACTCCAGCTCGTTCGCGCTGTTCGCGATCTGTCCACAGTGCTTCATGACGCTGCCGGCGAAACCAGGCGTGGTCGCCGTGACCGCGTTCACCGGCGTACACGTGGTGGTGCTCTGGTTCTCCGACCGGGACTGGGGCCTGATCGCCGAGGTCCTGCCGTCCGCGGTGATGATCGTCGTGCTGACCTCCATCTTCGGCATCTGGTCACAGCGGATCCTCGTGCAGAGCGACGAACGGGCGGCGCTGGTCCGCGAGCTCGCCGCGTCGCGGGCGGAGGTGAGCCGGTTGGGGATGCTGGCCGAGCGGCAGCGGATCGCCGGCGACATCCACGACACGATCGCGCAGGGGCTGTCCAGCGTGGTGATGCTGATCCAGGCGGCGCGCGCCGAACCGGACCCGGCCCGGGCCGACGCGCACCTGGCCCTCGCGCTGGACACCGCCCGCGACAACCTCGGCGAGGCCCGGGCGCTGGTGGGCGCGCTGACGCCGGCCCTGCTCGACGGCCGCTCGCTCGTGGACGCGATCCGCCGGCTCGCACCGTCGACCGCGGTCCGGGGCAGCGTCCGTCCATTGTCGACGGGGGTGGACGTGGTGCTGCTGCGGGCCGCACAGGAGGCGCTGACCAACGTGGGCAAGCACGCTCTTGGCCCGGCCTCGGTGTCGTTGGAGTACGGTCCGGCCGCGGTGACGTTGACGGTGTGCGACCCGGGACCGGGCTTCGACCCCGCCGCCGTGTCGCCGGCCGGGTACGGGCTGTCCGGCATGCTGGCCCGGGTCTCCCAGGTGGGTGGCTCGTTGACGGTGGACTCCGCGCCGGGCGGCGCGACCACGGTGCGCGTGGAGGTGCCGGCGTGATCACGGTGTTGCTGGTCGACGACCATCCGGTGGTGCGGGCCGGCGTGCGCGGCCTGCTCTCCGGCGAGCCGGACATCACGGTGGTCGGCGAGGCCGCGTCCGGCACGGAGGCGCTGACGGCCGCCCGGGCACTGCGTCCGTCCGTGGTGCTGATGGACCTGCGCCTGCCCGGCCTCGACGGGGTCGGCGCCACGGCCCAGGTGCTCGCCGCGTTGCCCGCGACGCGGGTGGTCGTGCTCACCACGTACGAGACGGACTCCGACATCCTGCGCGCCGTCGAGGCGGGTGCGGCCGGCTATCTGTTGAAGGACACCTCCCGCACCGACCTGGTGACGGCGGTGCGGTCGGCGGCCCGCGGCGAGACGGTGCTGAGCCCGTCGGTGGCGACCCGCCTGCTGCACCACGTGCGCCATCCGCGGGCCGAGAGCCTGTCGGCCCGGGAGGCCGAGGTCCTGCGGCTGGTCGCCCGCGGCCTGTCCAACGGCGAGATCGCCCGCTCGCTGCATATCAGCGAGGCGACGGTGAAGACCCATCTGCTGCGGGCGTTCGCCAAGCTGGGCGTCAACGACCGCACGGCCGCCGTCACCACCGCGATGGCCGCCGGGTTGCTCTGACGGAACCGGTTCGGCCGCGGACACGTCGCAGTAGGTGTGAAGCCACGTCTGCTCGCGCTGCTCCTCCTCACCGGCCTGTTCATCACTCCCCTGGCCGGCTGTGCCGAACCCGCCTTCGACCCTGTCGAGCCGGAGCCGGACGACGGGTCGGCCTATCCGGGCCGCTACCGCGTGAGCGGCGCGGTGCTGGAGAACGCCGAGCACGGCCCGCAGTTGTGCCGCAGTGTCGGGGACTCGCTGCCACCGCAGTGCACCGGGCTCGACATCGTGGGCTGGTCGTGGGACGGCCTCGATCACGAGGAGAGCGGCGGGGTCCGTTGGGGCCACTTCGAGATCGTGGCCACCTTCGACGGCGTGCGCCTCACGCTCGCCGAGCCGCCGCAGCCGCCGACCGTCCAGCGGCCGGATCCGGAGCCCAACCTCACCACCCCCTGTCCCCCGCCGCCCGGCGGCTGGCGGGTCGTCGACGAGGCGAAGGCCACCACAGCCGCGTACAAGGAGGCGTTCGAGTTGGCCTACGCGGCGCCCGACGCGGCCGGAGCCTGGATCGACCAGAACGGCGGCATGAACGACCCACGCAAGCTGGTGGTCAACGCCCGCTTCACCGGCGACCTGGCCGCGCACGAGGCACGTCTGCGGGCGGTCTGGGGTGGAGCGCTGTGCGTGTCACGGGCGGCCCGGTCGACCGCGGAGCTCAACCGCGTCGCTGCCGAACTTTCAGGCGAGCCGGGCGTCCTGAGCGCCGGCGCGGACATCCGGACGAACCAGGTCGTCGCCGAGGTCTACGTCGCCGACGACGCCCGCCAGCGGGATCTGGACGCCCGCTACGGGGTCGGCGTGGTCCGGCTGACCGGTTACCTGGAGCCGGCCTAGGACCCGGTCCCAGGTGCCGTCCTCCGACCAGCGGCGGTGCCGTTTCCAGGCGGTCTGCCACGCGCCGAACCGGGGCGGCAGCTCGCGCCACGCGATGCCGGCGCGGTCGCGATAGAGGATCGCCTCCACGACCTGCCGCTGCGGTGCCGGCGGGCGACCGACCGTTGACCGGGCCGGCGGCAGCAGCGGACGGATCCGGGCCCACTGGTCGTCGGTGAGCAGCAGGCCCGCCGTGGGCGGCGGGGCCGGCGCCGGTGCGCGGCCGGCTCCCGCGCCGAGCAGCGCCACGGCGGCGGCGATACCGGTCTCCGCCACGTCGCGGACGTCGCCGCCCTCCTCCAGGACGGTCGCGGTCAGCTCGCGCAGGCCGCCGAGGATGACCAGGGCGAGCTCGCGCGACACCGGCGCGATGCCCGCCCGGCGGAACGGTTCGTGGGCGGTGAGCCGCTGCACCAGGTCGGCGAGAGCATTCATCGAGTCACGCCGGACCCGGCCGGCCACCGGGCCGAGCGACGGGAACTCGCGGATCCAGCACAGCGAGAGCTCCGGGCTCGCCGTGACGTGCGCGATGTAGGCCAGCACGGCCTGCCGGGTCTGCGCCGGCCACGGCGCCGCCGGGTCGACGGCGGTGACGATGCGGCGCATCAGCGCGGCGTTGGCCGCCTCCATCAGGGCCAGCAGGCTTTCGTCCTTCGTCGCGTACACCTGGTAGAACGTGCTCCGCGAGGCGCGCGCGTGCCGCACGATGTCGGCGATCGTCGTCTCCCGGTAGCCGCGCTCCTCGATCGCCCGGTGCAGCCCCTTGAGCAACCGCTCCCGGACCGGGTCGGCCGTCACCGCCGTGACCGGCGCAGGCTGGCCACGATGTCGTAGTAGCGGGTCGGTGCCAGCCGGGCCAACGCGTCGACCAGATAGGCGTCCGGGCCGACCAGGATCCGCGCCTTGCCCCGGTCGACTCCCTTGTGGATGATCGCGGCGGCTCGCTCGGGCGTGGTCCGGGCGATCGCGTCGAACTCGGCCGCGATCTGCTCGTGCGTGCGCCCGCGGCCCTCGGGGTCCGCCCGGAACCGGGCGTTGCGCGCGATGTTGGTCTTCACCCCACCCGGGTGTACGGTCGCCGCCCGCACCCCGGTGCCGCGCAGCTCCTGCCGGAGCGCCTCGGTGAAGCCGCGCACGGCGAACTTCGCGGCGCAGTAGGCGCTCTGGTACGGGACGCCGATCAGCCCGTACACGCTGGAGGTGTTGACGATCGTCCCGGAGTCCTGCGCGACGAGCGCCGGCAGGAAGGCTCGGACGCCGTTGACCACCCCGCGGAAATTGATCTCGTGCAGCCAGTCGTCGTCCGCCGGGAGGGCGCCGAGCACCGACGAGCCGATCGCCACGCCCGCGTTGTTGAACACCGCGCCGAGCGGGGCCGGCGCCCACTCGCTGACCGTTTGGGCGAAGGCCGTCACCGCCGCCGCGTCGCGCACGTCGAGCACCTGGCGCAGCACCGGCCCGGTCAGGTCGGCCGAGGCTTCCTTGAGCCCGGGCTCGTCGACGTCGGCGATGGCCACCGGGCAGCCGGCCGCGGACAGCCGCCGGGCCAGCGCCCGGCCGATCCCGGACGCGGCACCGGTGACGACGGCCGTGCGACCCACGAGGGCCTCAGGCCGGGACATCGGCGGGCCTGTCCTGCGCGTGCCCGGCGATCAACTGGGCGAGCCGGGGCCAGGCGCCCACCGGTAGGTCGTGGCCGAGACCTGGGATGACGACGAGCCGCGAGCCGGGGATCGTCTCGTGGGTCACCCGCCCGCCGCTCGGGTGGACCATCCGGTCGCGGTCTCCGTGCACGACCAGCGTCGGCACCCGGACCTCGCGCAACTCACGCGTGCGGTCACCGGAGGCGTAGATGGCCGCGAGTTGCCGGCCCGTGCCGGCCGACGACCGGTCCCGGTCCCAGGCCTCGCCCGCCCGCGCGCCCACGGCGTCCCCGTCGAAGGGAAAGCCGTGCGAGCCGATGTGCCGGAAGATCCGCACTGCCCGGGCGGCCGCCTCCGCACGGGTGCGCGGTGGCCGGCCCGCGAGCAGGGCCCAGGTGGACAGTGCGGGGCGGCCCACCTTGCGGGCGCCGGTGGTCGACATGATCGAGGTCAGCGTGCGTACCCGGGACGGGAACTGCACGGCGACGGTCTGCGCGATCATGCCGCCCATCGACGCGCCGACCAGGTGGGCGCTGGGCAGCTCGAGGGCGTCGAGCAGCCCGGCGGTGTCGCGGGCCAGGTCACCGAGGTGGTACGCGTCTGGCGGGATGCGGCCGCGCAGGATCGCCGTGAGCGGCGGCGGCCTGTAGTCGGCGTGCGTCGACCGGCCCACGTCGCGGTTGTCGAAGGCGATCACCCGGTAGCCGCGCTCGGCCAGCAGGTCGCGGAAGCCCGTCGGCCATGAGAGCAGCTGCATGCCCAGACCGGCCACCAGCACCAGCGGCGGACCGCCGGGATCGCCGGTCTCCGTGTAGCACAGCGTGATCCCGCGCCCGACGTCCGCGAAACGTTCCTCGGTCACGCGCCGACCTCCATCCGGGCTCCTTCGGTGTGTGTCTGTCGCCGGCGGCGCCTGTTGACGACCACCCGGCCGCCCTGGTGCGGCGCGTAGGCGACGCCGCGCGAATGCCACCGCTCGTCCGGCGCGGACGTCGTGCGCAGCTCGAAGTCGCGCAGCAGCGTGCGCAGGACCACGGTCAGCTCCAGGTTGGCGAAGGCGGCGCCGACGCAGCGCCGGGTGCCGCCGCCGAACGGGATCCAGGCGTACGTCGCCGGTTTGACCCCGACGAACCGGCCGGGGTCGAACCGCTCCGGGTCCGGGAACGCCTCCGGGTCGTTCTGCACGAGGTCGATCCCGGCGAGCACGGTCCACCCCTTCGGCACCTCGAACCCCTCGATGACCAGGCCGTCCGCGCGGACCTTGCGGGCGGTGTTGAGCACCACCGGCCGGGTCCGCTGCAGCTCCAGGATCGTGGCGGCGAGCAGGTCCGTCCCGCCCTGGTCGAGGTCGTCGACGAGCGCGTGCAGCGCGGCCGGATGACGGGTGAGCCGTTCCATCGCCCAGGCCAGCGTGGTCGCGGTCGTCTCGTGCCCGGCGGCGAGCAGGGTCAGCAGCTCGTCGCGGACATGCGCGTCGGACATCGGCGCGCCGTCCTCGTAGCGGCTCTGCAGCATCATCGAGAGGATGTCGTCGCCGGGCTCCTCCCGGGCGCGCTCGATGAGCCGCTGAACGATCCCGTCGTACGCGGCGCGGTGTTCCCTGAGCTTCCGCCATGGGTTCCAGGGGCCGATCGAGCGCTCCTTGAACGGCACGACGGCCATCCGCGACCCGTACGTGACGAAGATCGGAAGCTTCTCGCGGAGCTCCTCGAGCTCCGCGCCGCCGGCGCCGAAGACCGCGCGGAGGATCACGTTGAGGGTGATCCGCATGAACGGGGTCAGCGTGGCGAACTCCTGACCCACTGGCCAGGTCTCGGCCTCCTTGCGGAACTCCTCCTCGATCAGGCCGGCGTACGCCTGCATGCGCTTGCCGTGGAACGGCGGCACGAGCAGCTTGCGCCGGAGCCGGTGCGGCTCACCGTCGAGCCCGAAGATGGAGCCGCCGCCGAGCATCCGGCTGAGGTTGGGCTGCGGGGTGCCGGCCAGCTCGGGGCTCGCGGTGAAGAGCTGCTTGAGCCTGGTCGGGTCGCTGACCACCAGGGTCCTGCCGAACGGCGGCACGTCGAGGACGAAGGTGGGGCCGTGGCGGTCTCGCAACGACATCAGAAAGCGGCGACGGAACACCACCATCCCGAGCGCCTGCCCCACCTTGGGAACCCGAACCACGGGTGGGTCCATACGTCCTCCTCTGTGGAGTACCGCCGCGTACCCGACACGAGCACGGTAGCTCCGGCGCGCGGCAGGACACAAGGGTTGGTCTATGTCTCCAATGGGCTCGGGTTTGGAGACAGCTTCCGGTAGAACGAATGCACCGCGGGCTGGCCCGTGTAGTTGGGCCCGGCCCGATCGTCGGCGCCCCGGTAGTCGTACGGGAAGGTCGGCTCGCGACGGCCGACGAGGCTGATCCGATGGCGCCGGCCGTCGTAGGTGAACCCGTTGCGGCGGAGCTCTTTGCCCAGCGCGAGGGGCGCGCCGTCTTCGCCTCGGATGCTCGCCAGGTCGAGGTCCGCGACGAGCTGGCCGGTGTCGGTCAACCAACTCGCGGCGCGGGCCAGCACGCCCAGTTTGTCGCCGACGTAGTGCAGGCCGTGCACCACGGTGATCAGGTCGAAGCGGCGGTCCGGCTGCCAGCTGGTCGCCGGTGCGCAGACGAGGGTGACCGCCGGGTCGCCAGGGTCGAAGTAGTCGACCAGGTCGACGCCGACCAGCTCGACCCGGCCGGCGAGGCCGCGCGCGGTGACCTCGGCGCCGGCCTGGAGCAGGGCGCGGCCCTGGCCGCAGCACAGGTCGAGCCAGGCGACGGTCGCTCTGTCTTCCAACCTGGCCAGGAGCCGGTCGAGCGGGTTGAAGCCGAGGTCGCGGGTGTAGCTGTTCGGACCGGCGAGCTGGCGCTCCCGGTTCATCGCGATGTTGGCCACGACGGCCGATGCGGACAGCGTCTCGTCGTCCAGGAGGCCAGCCATCCGACGAGCTTAGGGGGCTCCGTGTCAGGGCGGTGGCGGGCTCGTGTCAGCGCGGCTGGCGATCGTGGGTGCCACACCACTTCTTCGTAGGGAGATTGAGATGAGCTTTTCCGAGGCGGGGCTTCGCCGGGTTCGCGACGTCCTGGGCCGGCACGTCGAGTCCGGGCGGATTCCCGGGCTGGTCGCGCTGATCAGCCGGGGCGACGAGACGCACGTCGAGGCGGTCGGGACAATGCGCCATGACGGCGGCCCACCGATGCGCCGGGACACGATCTTCCGGATGGCGTCGACGTCAAAGCCGGTCTCGGTCGCGGCGACGATGGTCCTGCTCGACGAGTGCCGGCTGCGGCTGGACGACCTGGTCGAGCCGTGGCTGCCGGAGCTCGCCGACCGGCAGGTCCTGAGGCGGATCGACAGCCCGCTGGACGACACCGTGCCGGCGCATCGGCCGATCACCGTGCGGGACCTGCTGACCTCGACGTTCGGGCTCGGCATGGACCTGACGGCGCTGGGCGCCCCGATCATGGGCGCGATCTTCGAGCAGGGACTCACGCCCGACCTGCCGACGCCGATGCCCGAGCCGGACGAGTGGATGCGCCGGCTGGGCACGCTTCCGCTGATGTACCAGCCCGGGGAGCGCTGGCAGTACCACATCAGCAACGACGTCCTCGGCGTACTCGTCGCCCGGGTCACGGGTCAATCCTTCGAGTCGTTCCTGCGCGAGCGGATCTTCGAGCCCTTGGGCATGAAGGACACCGGCTTCCACGTACCCGAAGAGAAGATCGACCGGCTCCCGACGTTGTACGCCCCGGACCCGGCCAGCGGAGAGTTCCACGTCTGGGACGAGCCCGTGGGCGGACGGTGGAGCGCACCGCCGGCGTTCCCGGGTGGTGGCGGCGGGCTGGTCTCCACCGTCGACGACTACAACGCCTACTTCCGGATGCTGCTCAACCGCGGCATGCACGGCACCGAACGGATCCTGTCCCGGCCCGCCGTCGAACTGATGACCACGAACCGGCTCACCGCCGAGCAGCAGGCCGCCCGACACGCGATGGCCGTCAACAACGTGCACCTGTCGTTCGGCCAGGGTCAGCACGGCGGCTGGGGCTTCGGGACGGCGGTGCGCACGTACCGGGGTGACTACGCACCCGTGGGCCAGTTCGGCTGGGACGGCGGCAGCGGCACCTCGACGTACGCCGACCCGGAGAACCAGCTCACCGGAATGGTGCTCACGCAGGTCGGGATGTCGGTCCCGGACTCGGCGCGGGTCATCCACGACTTCTGGACCACCGTGTACCAGGCAATCTGAGCTGACGGTCACGGGGGTTCAGGCCGAACCCCCGTGACCGTTTCACACCTGACCACGTACGACGATGTCGCGGATGTCGCCGGTGACCGTCGTGACCGTGGAGACGCGGTCGCTGGCGAAGTCGAGTAGCTCCACGGCCGTGACCCGCAGATCCTGGCCCGATCGACGCGTGACGAGGGCTCCACCGTCCACACTGGTCTCGACCTGGCGCAGCGCGCGCTCCTCGTTCTTGGGAACCGGCAGGGTGTGGCGGCGGGGCCGCACGCCCGGCTGGTTCAGGTCGAACGTCCGCGGGTCGTCCGTCGCGCCCGCGGGGTTCTCGGTCCACAACGCCAGCGTGTGGCCGTCGGGCAACAGCGCACCACCGGCGAACTGGCTGTCTTCCAGGCCACGGTTCATCGTCACGACGTCGCGGCCGAGTTCACTCCCGTCGAGCGGGTTCACCGTCGACACGGACACCTCGTCGCTGTAGGCGACCGCGTAGCACAGCAGGAGGTACGCGCTGTCCCGGAGGCCGCAGACGGTCGTCGTGCCGTACGCGCCGGCCGCCACCTCGGCGACCTCGGTCCCGGTTGCCAGCTCGACCACCTTGACGGACTGCGGCGCACCGGGGTTGGTGACGCCGGTCCGCACCGCCATCCACCGGCTGTCCCTCGACCAGGCCACGATGTTCGTGTCGTCGTCGGTGCCGAGGTCGACGACCCGGTCGCCGCCCAGGTCGCGCACCACCCGCCGGCCGTCCCGCAGCATGGCGACCCACCGGCCGTCGGGCGAGATGGCCCGCACGGCCTCGCCCCCGTCGTAGTGCCGACCGTCCGCGGTCACCAGCGTCGTCGAGCCGTCGCCGCGGGTGTAGGCCAGCACGGCAGGGCTGACCCGGGTGTCGGGCAGCGCGACCACGGACCGCTCGGGCGCCAGCCGCTCCGGAAGCCAGCCCACTTCGGCCGACTTGTCCGGGCGCAGAGGCAGGACGGCGACCGCTCCGGCGGCCACGAGCACCACGGCAGCGACCGGTGCGGCCCAGGCGACCCGCCGCTGCCGCCGGGCGATCCGCAGCGCCCGGTCCGTCACGTCGTACGACCGGGCCTCCGCCGCGACGTCGGCCAGCAGTTCCCTCATGCCGGTCACCGGCGCACCTCCTGCTGTTCCTGGACGAGATCGGCCAGTTCGGGGGCGAGCTCACGCAGCCGGCGCAGCGCATGGTGGGTCTGGCTCTTGACGGTGCCGACGGAACAGCCGAGCGTCTCGGCGATGCCGGCTTCGGACAGGTCGTCGTAGAACCGCAGAACGATCACGGCCCGCTGTTTCGCGGTGAGCTTGGCCAGCGCCTGCCGCATCAGCAGCCGCCGCACCGCGTCGTCGGCCTCGTCCCGCAGCGCCGGACGGTCTCGATGTTCGGCGGTCGGCAGCTCCCGGCGCCGGGACAACCGGCGCGAGGAGATGAACTCGTGGTAGAGCGCCTTGCGGACGTACGCCTCGGGTTCGCCGACCCCCGACACCCGATCCCAATGCCGGGCGATCTTGACCAGGGTGGACTGCACCAGGTCCTGCGCCGCGTGATGGTCGCCAACCAGGAGGTACGCGACCCCTGACAGCTTGGCCAGCCGGGCTGTCACGAAGTCCCGGAAGCCAGCCTCGTCCCGCATCCCATCCCCGCTCGCCGGCAATGCACGTCACGACCTACACGAGGCCTGGCCGGCGAAAGGTTGGCACCCGTCCGGACCTTTATCGACGTGGTTGCCGCGCCGGCCTTCTCGCGCCGCGAGGCTGTGGCGGCAGGGTGGATGGCAGGCGTTCCTGGTGGCGGCGCAGCAGGCTGTTCAGGTAGAGCAGCGCCAGGCCCAGGACGCCCATGTCGTCCAGGTAGATCGGGTCCGGCAGCAGGTCGACCGGGAAGAACGTGAAGATGACGGCGCCGTAGAAGGCAAACTTGCCGCCGAAGCCCAGCTCGCCGAGTTGGTTGCGGACCCGGAAGACCCGCACGAGCAGGATGACCGTGCCGATCACCGCGCCGACCAGCACGATGGCGCCGGCCACGATGACGGCTATCCATGCCTCTCGGGACATACGGACACCGTACCAACGCGTCGGTTCTCAGGCTCAGATCAACGTCGTCGACTCGGCGCGGTCGTTGCGCAGCGACAGGAATCCCGGATCACGCCCTTGACGGAAAGCGGCGCCATGTCGGCAGCGATAACCGCCTACAGTGGGCCGATGGCCTTGATCGATCTGGACCGGGAGGCACCCACCGGCCGGCGCACGGCGAGGCATCCAGCGAGGGCGGTCGCGGCGTTGGGCGTCCTGGTGGCGCTGGTGGTGTTGCCGGGCGAGCACCCCGCCGCCCCCACACCGAAGCCGGTCTCGGAATGCACCCTGTTTCTCGGCAACGGGTCAGGCCCACGCATCGGGGTGGTCGATCCCGAAACCGGCGCCGTGACCTTCCGGATGCCGCCGGACGAGGTCACTGCCGTGATCATGGAGATCTGTCCGGACTGACGCGCCTATCCCCCTTCTGGGCCACGGACTCCGTGGATCTCTCACGTTACGCTGAGCGTCACTTCGAGCACGCGGTGCTTCGGAAGGGACGGCGATGGCGGGACGGACCCGGCTGCGATCCGTGGCGGTCCTGTTCGTCGGCATGGCGTGCGCCGCGGTTGCCGCCTCGATCCTCGCCGTCGCCACCAACGCCGCCACCGAGGTCACCGGGTCCTGGCCACTCGGTCTCGACGCGCTGCGGCGCCACCCGTTTCGTTGGATGGTCGCCGGCGTCGTGCTCGCTGCCGTCGCCTCCTTCGCTCTCTGGTGGCTCCAGCACCGCACCGAGCAGCCGGATCCCCTGATACCGCCCGGGGAACGGCTCGACCCGTGGGTCGTCGACCGGCCGCGGGAGCTCGGCGCGATCAAGAAGGCTTTGCTGGCTGGGCGCTCCGCGGTCGGCATCACGACCGCGCTCAGCGGTGCGGGCGGCTTCGGGAAGACCACCCTGGCCCGGATGGTGCGCGCGGACCCGCAGGTCATCCGGCATTTCAAGGGCCGCATTCTGTGGCTCACCTTCGGCCGTGACACCGTCACGAAGTCCGCCGTCGCCGAGAAGGTCAACGACCTCATCGCCCGCGTCGATCCCCGGCACGCCCGGGCGTTCACGGACCCGGGCCAGGCCGGTGAGCACCTCGCCGCCCTGCTCAACCGCGGCGATCGGGTCCTGCTGGTCCTCGACGACGTCTGGTACCCGCAGCAGCTCGCTCCCTTCCGGTTCCGGGTTCCCGGCTGCGCCCAGCTCGTGACGACCCGCAACCCCGCGTTGCTGCACGGCAGCCAGGTCATCCCGGTGAAGCTCGACGCGATGTCCGACGAGCAGGCGGTCCGGCTGCTCACCTGGAATCTGGATGGCGCCGCAATCCCCGCTGCGACGGTCACCGCCGTCCTTGCCGAGACGGGCCGGTGGCCGCTGCTCCTCCGCCTCATCAACAAGATCCTGCTCGACGAGGCCCGCACCGGCGGCGACGTGTCCGCGGCGGTTGCCGACATCCGCGAGCGGCTCCGCCGCCGTGGCGCCCTCGCTGTCGACGACCTCACGGGTGCCCAGGCGACGACGCTCGACATCGACGACCCCGACCGGCGTCAGTTGGCGGTGCGGGCCACCATCGAGGCCAGCACCGGGCTGCTCGCCGTGGCCGACCGGGAACGGCTCGCCGAGCTGGGCGTTTTCGCCGAGGACGAGACCGTGCCCCTCACCCTCGTCCGTCGGTTGTGGAAGCTCGACCCGCTCGCCGCGCGGCAGCTCTGCGTACGCCTGGACGAGCTCGCTCTCGTGTCCCTGTCCGGCGACACAGTGACCCTGCACGACGTCGTTCGCGACTACCTGCGCGCGGCGCTGCGTGATCGGCTCGATGCCGTGAACGCCGGCCTGCTCGCGACGTTCACCTCGACGCTGCCGGCCGCCGAGCCGCTGGAGCCGGGCGGACCCAGCATCGCGTGGTGGGACCTTTCGCCGCGGGAGCGGTACCTGTGGGACCACCTCGTCGAGCACGCGGGACCGACGGAGGGGGAGGCGATCGCGGCCGACCTCCGCTGGGTCGAGGCGCGGCTTCGGCATTTCGGGGTCGCCGCGCCCTATGCCGACCTGCGACGCGTCGGTACCCAGGCGGCCGATGAGCTCGCTCTGGTGTTGTTGCGCGCGGCCCATCTGCTGCGGCCGACGAAACCACCGCAGGCCCTGACCGACGTGCTGCACGCCCGGGTGGCCGAGCATCCTCGATGGGCGACGCAAGCCGCCACACTGCGCGAGCGGCTGCCCGGCCCCCGGCTGGTGAGCCGGTGGCCACAGCCGGACCTGCCTGACCCGGCGGTACGCCGAACGCTGAGCGGCCGCTCCGAGGACGTCAACGCGATCGCGGTTTCCGCGGACGGACGCTGGCTGGCGTCCGCCGACGACGATGGCTGCGCCACGGTCTGGGATGTCAGGACCGGTGAACCTCGAGCCACCTACCGGGGGACGAACTATGAAGGCAGCGGGGATGGTGTCGGGTTCGCACCTGACGGAAGCTGGCTTGCCGTCGCGCTGTCCTCCGGCCTGATACGGCTCTGGGACCTCGGCACGGGGTCGGTGATCGCCGAGTTCGGCGACCTCGTCGGGCGGACGATGTCAATGGCCGTTTCCCGGGACGGCGCCGCGCTCGTCATCGGCGAGCGGAACGGCCGGGTCACGGTGTGGGACATCGCTCGCCGAAAGCTGCGTGCCGAGTTGACGGGGCACAAGGGCGAGGTCCTGGCCGTCGCGGTGGCGCCGGACGGAAGCTGGCTGGTGACCGGTGGCATGGACGGCACCGCGCGGCTCTGGAACCCGGCGAAGCGCACGGGCACGGTCGTCGCCGACGATCTTGGGCCGGTCGACTCGGTGACTGTGGCGCCCGACGGCACGTGGTTCGCCGCGGCAGCGGTGGTCAACGTCCTGCGCTGGGAGCGAGCAACCGGAGAGGTGACCAAGCTCAAGGTGCCGGACTCGGGCTTCAGAGCCCTCGCCATCTCACCGGACGGCACCCGCCTGGCCGTCGCGGCATACAGCAAGTTGGTCATCGTCGACGCCGCCACCGGCAAGGTGCACAGCACCGTCGCTCGATTCGCCGACGACGTGGTCATGACCGCGTACGCCCCTGACGGGACGTGGCTCGCCGCGGTCACCGGACGCGACACCCGCATCCTCGACCTCCGCCCGCCAGCGCTCGGGGAAAGCAAGCCCGATCGGCGGCACCGACTCGACGTCTGGTCGATCGCGGCCGGCCGGGACACGTTCGTCACCGGCGGCAACAACGTGCGCCCGCGCGTCTGGGACGCCAGATCCGGCGAGCTGCTCAGGCGATTGCCGAAGGTGAACGGCATTGTCAACTCGATCGCGGTCCCGGCATCCGGCTCGTGGGTCGCGGCCGCGTGGGACCACGAGGTTCTGATCGCGAACCGGCGAACAGGCAAGGAACTGCACCGGATCCGCACCGCCAAACGCGACGTCGAGTGGGTGTCGGCCGCCCCAGACGGAAGCTGGCTGGCGGGCGGCGACAAAAAAGGCAACGTGGTGGTGTGGGATGCCACGACCGGTGTTGTCCGGCAAACGTTCGAGAGTCCTAAAGACAGCCTGGAAGCGGTCGTCGTCTCACCCGACGGATCGTGGATCGCGGCCGGCGGCTACGAAGAGAAGCTGGTCGTCTGGGACGTCGCCCACGGCTCGCAACGCCACGTCCTGCGTCAGCACTCCGACACCATTCGCACGCTGGCGGTCGCGCCCGACGGCACCTGGCTGGCCTGCGGTGACGACGACGGGCGCGTCCTGATCTGGGAACCGTCGTCGGGGCAGCGCCTGGCGAAACTGCGGCGGCACCGCGGTGAGGTCGTCGCCGTCGCGGTGACCGACGACGGGCGATGGCTCGCGACCGTCGGCGACGACCGGGACGTGCGCCTCTGGGACTGCCACACCTGGGAGCTCGCCACGATGACCCGGCTGGACAGCACGCCACGCGGCTGTGCCTGGACAAGCGACCCGCGGGTGCTGCTGGTCGGGACGGAAGCGGGCATCTGCGCGTTCGACCTCGTGCGCTGAAACGCGCAGAGGCCCGCGCCGCGTCGGTTTTGTCGCTCTCTCAGCTGGGCATGGGACTCTGTTCATCTACGACATCGATCTTCGGAGGGGAAGCCCGTGGGGGGCTATGGGGTGCAGATCGCGCTCGTACTCGTGCTGGTGTTGGTGAACGCGGTGTTCGCCGGCAGCGAGATGGCGCTCGTGTCGTTGCGGGAGAGCCAGATCCGGCGGCTCGAACGCAGCTCGCGAGGCGGGCGGGTGCTGGCCCGGTTGGCCGACGACCCCAACCGGTTCCTCGCGACCATCCAGATCGGGATCACGCTGGCCGGGTTCCTGGCCTCGGCGGCCGCGGCCGTCTCGCTGGCGCAGCCGCTGATCGAGCCGCTCGGGTTCCTCGGTGAGTCGGCCGCCGAGCCGGTCGCGATCGTGCTCGTGACCATGGTGCTGACGTTCTTCACGCTCGTGTTCGGCGAGTTGGCGCCGAAGCGGATCGCGATGCAGCGGGCCGAGGGGTGGGCGCTGATGGTGGCCCGGCCGCTCGACCTGCTGTCCACGTTCTCCCGGCCGCTGGTGTGGCTGCTCGGCAAGACCAGCGACCTGGTGGTCCGGCTGTCCGGCGGCGACCCGGCCGCCGGGCGCGAGGAGGTCAGCACCGAGGAGCTGCGCGACATGGTCGCCGCGCAGCAGACCATCCCGGCCGACCAGCGGATGATCATCAGTGGTGCGTTCGAGGTCGCGGACCGGGTGCTGCGCGAGGTGCTGACCCCGCGCGGGCAGGTGTTCACGCTGCCCGCGGCCACGCCGGCGAGCCACGCGCTGCGGGACATCGTCAAGGCCGGGCAGTCGCGGGCGCCGGTGGTCGGGCCGAACGGGCTCGACGACGTGCTCGGCGTGGTGCACATCCGCGACCTGGTCGACAGCGTGGGCGCCGTCGCCGGCAGCGCGCACCCGGCCGTGTTCCTGCCCGAGACGCTCAAGGTGACCGACGCGATCCGCCAGCTCCGGCAGCAGCGCCAGCAGTTCGCCATCGTGGTCGACGAGCGGGGCGCGGTCGACGGGATCGTCACCATGGAAGACCTGCTGGAGGAGATCGTCGGCGAGATCTACGACGAGACCGACCGCGACGTGCAGGCCGTCGTCCGCACACCCGACGGCGACCTGATGCTCGTCGGCACGTACCCGATCCATGACCTGCCCGACATCGGCGTCGACCTGGGCGACGACGAGCAGCGCGACTACACCACGATCGCCGGGCTGCTGCTCTCCCGCCTCGGGCACATTCCGACCGCGCCGGGCGAGACCGTCGAGTTGCCCGGGCACACCGCGGAGGTCGTCGAGGTGACCGGGAGGGCGATCACTCGGGTCCGCCTCCGCGCGCGAGTGGACACGGTAGGGCAAGCTCAACGCTGATCACGGCGACGGAAGGGACGGTCAATGCTGCACGTCAGCGCCCTCGGGTGGACGCTCACGATCCTGGTCATCCTCGGGCTGCTCGCGCTCGACCTGATCATCGGAACACTCAAGCCGCATGCCGTGCACTTCAAGGAAGCCGTCGCCTGGTCGGTCTTCTACATCGCGATCGCGGTCGTGTTCGGCGTGGTCTTCGCGTCGATCTCGGGATGGGAGTTCGGCACCCAGTACTTCGCCGGCTACCTGGTCGAGAAGAGCCTCTCGGTCGACAACCTGTTCGTCTTCGTGATCATCATGTCCACGTTCGCGGTGCCGGAGGCGCACCAGCAACGCGTGCTCACCTTCGGCATCGTGCTGGCCCTCGCCTTCCGCGTGGTCTTCATCATCCTCGGCGCGACCCTGCTGAACCTGTTCTCGTTCATGTTCCTGGTGTTCGGGCTGTTGCTGATCTACACGGCGGTCCAGCTCTATCGCCACCGCGACGAGGACCCTGACGTCGGCGACAACGCGCTGGTACGGGCGACCCGCCGACTGGTCCCGGTGACCGACGAGTACCGCGACGGCAAGCTGTTCAGCAGGGACGACGGCCGGCGGGTGGCCACACCGCTGTTCGTCGTGCTGATCGCGATCGGCAGCACCGACCTGCTGTTCGCCCTCGACTCGATCCCGGCGGTGTTCGGCGTGACCGAGGAGACGTACATCGTCTTCACCGCCAACGCTTTCGCCCTGCTCGGTTTGCGCGCCCTGTTCTTCCTCGTGAAGGGCCTGCTGGATCGGCTGGTCTACCTGTCGACCGGGCTCGCGATCATCCTCGCCTTCATCGGCGTGAAGCTGGCCCTGCACTGGGCGCACGTCGACATCTCCGAGAGCGTCTGGGAGATCTCGACCAACCTCTCGCTGGTCGTCATCGCGGTGGTCCTGACGGTCACCACGGTGGCCAGCCTGGTGGCCGTGCGCCGCGACCCGAGCAAGAAGGCCCACGCGGGCTCGATCCGGGCCCGCCGCGAGGGGCCGGAGCGGCCGGACGACGCTAGCTGAGCTTCGACACCTGGTAGTGGCCGATCCGCCAGCCGTCGCCGACCCGGCGCACGATGACGCAGAGCGAGAGGTTCAGGGTCGGCCGGTCGACGAAGGAGAAGTCGACGCTCAGGTAGCCCAGCACCGCGTCGTCGGCGAGGCGGCGGGTCTCGCGGATCTCGTAGGCCGGGGACATCCCCAGGGGCTGAGCGTCGTAGTACGTCGCGACGCCGGCAGGCCCGACGCTGTACGGGTGCAGGCCCTGGAAGATCGCGTCGTCCGTGAACAAGGAGGCGACGCGCTGCGGCTCGTGCGCGTCCACGGCCGACTTCCA
This sequence comes from Asanoa ishikariensis, assembly GCF_900107455.1. Classification (GTDB taxonomy): domain Bacteria; phylum Actinomycetota; class Actinomycetes; order Mycobacteriales; family Micromonosporaceae; genus Asanoa; species Asanoa ishikariensis. Next base: position 1,860,713 of record NZ_FNQB01000003.1, read on the forward strand.
CCGGTCGAGCACGCCACGAAGGATCTCGGTCTCGGTCATGCTGGTCTCCTTCGGGTTCGATGAGCGGCGGCGGGCGGCACGGGGGCCGCCGCCCGCCTGGTCAACATCCTGGCCCAGTCGGTCGCGCCTGGCACGACCGCCTCGCTCACTGCTGCAAGGCGCAGCCTCCCAGCGCGCTAGCCTGGTAAGGGTGGAGTTGCGCCAGTTGCGCTATTTCGTCGCGGTTGCGGAGGAACTGAACTTCGGCCGGGCCGCCGCCCGCCTCCGCATCGCCGGCCCGTCGCTCTCCCAGCAGATCAAGGCCCTCGAACGCGACCTGGGCGTACGCCTCTTCGACCGGGACCGCCGCTCCGTCGCCCTGACCGCCGCCGGCGAGTCGCTGCTCCCGCGCACCCGGGCGCTGCTCGACCAGGCGGACGAACTGCGCCGGTCCGCCGCGGGTGGGTCGGCGCCCGTGCGGCTCGGCTACGTCAACTGGCGGCCGCCCGACCTGGCCGCGCGCGTCTCCGGAGTGGCGCAGGTGCACGTCGACGCCTGGGTGCTGCCGTCGCACGCCCAGGCGGGCCGGGTCGCCGACGGCAGCATCGACCTCGCGATCTGCTGGGTACCGGCGGCCGACCTGGCCGCACACAACCTCGACGCGCGGCTGATCGGCGTGGACCGGCTGTACGCGGTCGCCACCGGAACCGATCCGGCGCCCGTCCGCGCCGGCGACACCACGGTCCTGGTCGACGCGGACACGGCCACCTGGTCGTCGTGGAACCGGTACGCGGAGGAGTTCGCACGGGCGACGGGAGCGCGGGCCGTCCGCATCGACGACGGCGGCGTCACCGGACCCGCCTTCTTCGACCAGGTGCGGCGGCTCGACCGCCCGGTCGTCAACTCTCCGAAGGGCCAGACGACCCCGCTGCCGCCCGACCTCGTCCGGCGGCCCGTGGTCCGGCCGACGCCCTGCTGGACGTGGGCGCTGGTCTCCCGCCGGGACGACGACCGCGCCGCGGTGCGGGACGTCATCGCGGCACTGACCCACGACGTCGACCCCGTCGACCCGGACGCCGACACGACCTGGCTGCCGGCGGACGACCCGTTCAACCCGCGTCGTTAACAAGGGGCCCTTCCTATGCGAAAAGCGATAAGAAGGGCCCCTTGCATTCAGGCGGTCCGGCCCTCGTGCAGGGTGATGTTGCGGCCGTCGGACGGGTCGAAGAGGTGGATCTTCTCCAGGTTGACCCAGACCTTGGCCGTGTCGCCCTCCTTGACCCGGGACTCGGCGGAGAAGCGGCACACCAGGTTGGAGCCGCCCGAGGGCAGGTCGCCGCTGCCCATGTCCGCCGCCAGTTCTTCGAGCTCCGCCGCGCTCGCCTTCTCGCCCTCGATGGTGAAGTAGACGTACTTGTCGGAGCCCATCGACTCCACGAGGTCCGCGGTCGCGGAGAACTCGGCTCCCCCTTGGCGGATCGAGTCCTCGATGAGCGACGCGTCCTCGAAATGCTCCGGCCGGATGCCGACGATCAGGTCCCCCGAGTGCTCGGCGACCTGGCCGCGCATCCGTTCGCCGAGCGGGAAGTCGCCGAGCGCGGTGGTGAGCCGGCCCGACGCCACCGTCGCCGGGAAGAAGTTCATCGACGGCGAGCCGATGAAGCCCGCGACGAACAGGTTGTTGGGGTGGTCGTAGAGCTGCTGCGGCTCGCCCACCTGCTGGACGGCGCCGGCCCGCATGATCACGACCCGGTCGCCGAGGGTCATCGCCTCGGTCTGGTCGTGGGTGACGTAGACCGTCGTCGTGCCGAGCTTCTTCTGGAGGCGCGAGACCACCGTGCGCATCTGCACCCGCAGCTTGGCGTCCAGGTTGGACAGTGGCTCGTCCATCAGGAACGCCTTGGGTGAGCGGACGATCGCCCGGCCCATCGCCACCCGCTGCCGTTGGCCGCCGGACAGGTTGGCCGGCTTGCGGTCGAGCAGCGCGGTCAGTTCCAGCACCTTGGCCGCCTCGTCGACCTTGCGGTCGATCTCCTCCTTCGACAGCTTGGCCAGCTTGAGCGGGAACGCCATGTTCTCCCGGACGGTCATGTTGGGATACAGCGCGTACGACTGGAACACCATCGCGATGTCCCGGTCCCGCGGCGCCTTGTCGTTGACCCGCTGCCCGTCGATCCGGAGCTCGCCGGACGTGATGTCCTCCAGCCCGGCGATCATGTTGAGCGTCGTCGACTTGCCGCAGCCCGAGGGGCCGACCAGGATCAGGAACTCCCCGTCGGCGATCTCCAGGTTGAGCTCCTGCACCGCGAGCGTGCCGTCGGGGAACGCCTTGGTCACCTTGTCGAGAACGATGTCTGCCACGTGGATTCCCCTAACCCTTCACAGCGCCGGAGGTCAAGCCGGAGACGATGCGCCGCTGGAAGAACAGCACGAACAGGATGATCGGGACGGTGATGATCACGGCCGCCGCGGAGATCGCGCCGGTCGGGTCCTCGAACTGCGAGGCGCCCTGGAAGAACGACAGCGCCGCCGGGACCGTGCGGGAGCGCTCGGTCGAGGTCAGCGAGATGGCGAACAGGAAGTCGTTCCAGCAGAAGATGAACACGAGGATCGCGGTCGTGAACACGCCCGGTGCGGCCAGCGGCGCGATCACCCGCCGGAAGGCCTCGCCCTGGGTCGCCCCGTCCATCTTGGCCGCCTTCTCCAGGTCCCACGGGATCTGCCGGAAGAACGCGGACAGCGTGTAGATCGCCAGCGGCAGGCCGAACGTGATGTAGGGCAGGATCAGGCCGGGCCACGTGTCGAACAGGCCGATCGAACGCTCGATCTCGAACAGCGGCGACACCAGCGAGACCTGCGGGAACATCGCGATCAGCAGCGAGATGCCGATCAGCAGCTTCTTGCCGGGGAAGTCGAGCCGGGCGATCGCGTACGCGGCCATCGTGCCGAGCACCACCGCGACCAGCGTCGAGATCAACCCGATGCCGATCGAGTTCACCAGTGCGCGTACGAACTGGTCGGTGCTGAAGATGTTGCGGTAGTTCTCGAGTGTCCACTCCCGAGGGATGAAGTTGCCGTCGGTGATGGTCGCCGGCGTCTTGAACGACAGCGAGGTGATCCACAGGACGGGGATCAGCGCGAAGACGATCACCACGAGGTCGATCAGGCTCCAGCGCCACTTCGCGCGGGCGGTTTGGTCGATGACGGCCATCAGCGCCGGCCCTCCTCTTCGCTGCCGGGTGCGGCGGTGCCGAAGAGCTTCACGAAGATGAACGCGATCACGGCCACCGCGAGGAAGATCAGCACCGACATGGTCGACCCGATGCCGAGGTTGAGCCCGCGGATCAGGTTGTTGTAGGCCAGCATCGAGACCGACGACGTGTTGTTGGACCCGGCCGTCAACACATAGATGTTGTCGAAGACCCGGAAGGCGTCGAGGGTACGGAACAGCAGCGCGACCAGGATCGCCGGCTTCATCACCGGCAGCATCACCTTGGTGAACCGCTGCCAGCCGGTGGCACCGTCCATCGAGGCGGCCTTGAGCAGGTCCTCGGGCACCAGCGCGAGGCCGGCCATCAGCAGCAGCGCCATGAACGGCGTCGTCTTCCAGATCTCGGCGAGCATGATGATCGCCAGCGAGCTGGCCCGCTCGGTCAGCGGGGCGCCGTCGGTGAACAGGTTCGCCAGATAACCCGTGCCGGGTGTCCACGCGTATTTCCACGAGAACGCCGCGACCACCGTGACGATGCCGTACGGGATCAGCGCCGCCGTGCGGACGATCCCCCGCCCGACCAGCGTCTTGAACATCACCCAGGCCAGCGCCATGCCCAGTACTAGCTCGACCGCCACCGTGACGACCGTGATCAGCATGGTGATGCCGAACGCCGTCCACCAGTACTGGTTGCTCAGCGCGGTGATGTAGTTGCCGAGCCCGATGAACTCGCGCTGGTCCGGGAACTTGAGGTCGAAGCGCTGGAACGAGAGCCAGACCGAGTAGAGGATCGGGTACGCGGTGACCGCGACCATCACGATCGCCGCCGGAGCGCAGAGCAGCCAGCCGAGCTTCCGCTCCTGCTTCTTGCCCTCGCTGAGCTGCGTCTTCGCTTTCTTCGCCGCCCGTACCCGATGGGTCGTGGGCTTCTCGGCGGTAGCCGTCACGGCAGGACACCCTTCGACTCGAGCGCGTCCTGGATCGAGCCGCGCAGGTCCTTGGCGTCCTGTTCCGGCTGGATGTCGGCCGGCGGCGACAGCGTCGCGGAGAGCACCGTGGACAGGTTCTGGTAGGCCGGCGTGATCGGCCGGTTCGCGCCGTCCTTGACCTGGGCGAGGATGTCGGCCTTGAACGGGTACGCCTCGTCCATCTTGGGGTCGTCGTAGACGGACTCGATCGTCGGCGGTACGCCGTCGTTGATCGCCGAGAAAAGCTGGTGCTCGGGCGAACGCAGGCACAGCGCCGCCTCGTACGCCTCGGCCGGGTGCTTCGAATACTCGGAGACCGCGAGGTTGTAGCCGCCGATGGTCACCTTGCTCGGCGTCCCGGCGTCGATGCCCGGGTAGCGCGCCCACTTGACCTTGTCCTTGAGGTCCGGTGCGCCCTCCTGGAGGGCCGGCCATACGAACGGGTAGTTGAGCTGGAAGGCCCCGTTGCCGCTCTGGAACTGCAGGCGCGCGCCGTCCTCCTGGGTGTTGGTGAACGACGGGTTGGTGACCCCGGCCGACGCGAACTTCTGGAGGGTGCGCAGCGCGTCGACGGCACCCTGGTCGAACTCGACCTTCGCGCCGTCGTCGCTGAGCATCTTCCCGCCGCCGCTGGCGACCATGTTGTTGTAGAGCACCACGAGGCCCTCGTACTGGGCGCCCATCGTGTCGATCTCGTACGGCTTCCCCTGGCTCTTCAGGTCCTGGGAGAGCTGGATCATCTCGTCCCACGTCTTCGGTGGGTTCGGCACCAGGTCACTGCGGTACCAGAGAAGCTGCGTGTTGGTGTTCTTCGGCGCCGCGTAGAGCTTGCCCTCGTAGGACGCCGACTCGAGCGGCTTCTCCAGGGTGCCCTGGGACGCCTCGTCCTTCTCCCGCCCGGTCCACTCACGGATCCACTTCGCGCTCGCGAACTCCGCGGTCCAGGTCACGTCGAGGCCGAGCACGTCCATGCCGTCGTCCTCGGCGGCGAGCCGGCGCACCATCTGCACCCGCTGCTCGTCGGCACCGCGCGGCAGCACCTGGTAGACCATCCGGTAGCGGCCCTGCGCCTGCTGGTTGCAGTCGTCGACGACCTGCTGGAAGTTCTGTTCCGGCGCGTAGTAGACGTTGAGCTCCGGTACGCCACCGTCGTCACCACCGCCGCACGCCGCAGCGGGTCCGAGTAGGGCCACCGCGGCGAGCGCGGCCACCCCCCGCCGTCGCCTTCTGATTCCCCGAGATCGTTCCGCCATAGCCGACCTCCGTTCCCGCTTCATTGCGGTTCACCGATCTCGGACCATGCCCCGGGCGCGGGTAAAGCAAACGTGGAGGGGCCGTACACCTCGTGGACGACGGCCCGACACGGTACGGTCGCCATACGTAACGTGTCGCCCCCGCCCGACCCGCGGAGGTAGTGCCGTGCAGGAGACCACTCAGGCCCTCGCCTTCGAGGTGCGCGGCCTGCCGCCACAGAAGACAGAGACGCTGTCGATCCTCTCCGCGGGCCATCGCCAGGCCGAGCGCGTCCGTGCGTTGCTGCTGGCGGCGCTGGCCGCGGCGCAGCAGAGTGGCTGGACACCGACGCGGACCGAGGTTTCGCTCGAGATCGTCGTGCGCGGATCCGCCTCGCACGTGGGCTCCGCGCCGCGGTTCCTGGCGGGCGTCGCCGACGTGTTGAGCGACAAGCGGGGACGACTCACCGGCACGCATCTCGGTGTGCTGGCCGACGTGACGCTGTACGCGGACGAGCGGCAGATCCGGGCGATCACCTATCGCGAGGAGCCCGCCGACGAACCGTCCTACCTGGTCCGGGTGACGGCGCTGGGCGTTTGATCTTCAGTGGTCACGGGCATCTGACCGGTATGGCCGTGGAACCTCATGTCACGCTCGAACCGGACCCGAACGACCCCGTGCAGCGCAAGCTTCGCGGCGCGCTGGAGGACCAGCTCACGTCCGCTTTGCAGGCGGCGACCGAGCGGGTACGCGCGTCGTACCGGGGCGAGTCGTTCGACACCGTCTGCCGGCAACTGCTCGACGAGACCCGGGCCGGACTCCACCCGGACATCGCCGCCGGGTTCGAACCGGACCTGGACGAGTTGGCCAGGGTCGCGGTGGCGATCATGCGGGGGTCCTAGCGCGCTAGCCGGGCCACCTCTTCGGCGGTGCCCCAGCAGAGGGTCATGCCGGCGCCGCTGTGGCCGTACGCGTGGATGATCCGTCCCTGGGCCTCGACGCGGGGGCCGCCGTGCCGGGCCGGCCTGAGCCCGACAAGCTGGTTTCGCACTCTCGCTCCCGCCAGCCGGGGCTCGACCTGGGTGGTGCGCTCGATGATCGCTTCGGCGGTGGCCGCACGGATGGTGCGGTCGGCGTCGCCCACCTCGAAGGTGCCGCCGAGCACGACATCGCTGCTGCGGGGATGGATGTAGACCGGGCCGAGCGGGTGGTGCTCGTCGCGGATCGAGGTGGTCAGGCCTGGGTTGTCGACGACGACGACCTGGCCGCGGATCGGGTACAGGCCGTCGTCGCCGGCCAGCGGCGCGGCACCGAGGCCGGTGGCGTTGACGACCGTCGGGGCGTCGAGCTCCTCGAAGCGGTCGACCTTTCGGATGGTCAACGTGCCGCCGTTGCCCCGGAAGCGGTCGAGCAGGTGGGCCAGGTAGGGCACCATCTCGACGGCCGGCACGGTGAACCGCCATTCCCCCGGGTCTGCGCTGAAGTCGGGGACGGCCGGCGCCCACCATGGTCGGCCTTCTGCTCCGCTTCGGATGATCATCCTCGTCGGCCGCATGGAGACCCCCGGCGCACCCCGTCCCGCTTCCTCGGAGAAGACCTCGAAGGTGCGGGTGCCCCAGCCCAGGACGCGCGGGTCGGCGTCGATCCTGGTCGGGTACCAGACGGCTGCGGCGACGGCCGAGACCGTGTCCTGCGGTTCCTCGGCCGCCACGACAGCCACCTCGGCGCCCGCTTCCTGGAGCGCGAGGGCCGAGGTCAGCCCGATGATCCCGGCACCGAGAACGACGACGTCCGCCATCCCACCATCGTGCCCTGGGCCATGACCCGTTGCCGCAACAGGTCGTACGCGTCGGCCCGGCGCCTCGGCCTGCCCGGCGGTCGCCGGACTGCGCGGGCGGCGGTCACGGTCTGCCCGCTTTGGAACTGCTCGTAGGTCAGGTCGATCTCGACCCCGCCCGGCAGCCGGTTCCACCAGTGGTAGCCGTGCTGCTCGCCGCCGAGGTGCACGTCGCCGAGCACGAGGTCGCCGCCGAACAGGTCGTTGAGCACGAGGGCGGTCACGTCGCAGTGGCCCCACGCCGGGTTGTCGGGGTGCCAGCCGGCGCGGGCCAGGTCGTCGGGCGAGCAGGTGTCAGCGGCCCAGCTCGCCCGTACCGCGTGCTCGATGTCGATCAAGGTCAGCATGGCGCCGAGTCTGTGCCCTCGACCAGGTGGAGACTCAAGCCCGCTGGACGTCGACCGCGACGACGTAGGTCCCGTCGGCGCGGACCAGCTCACCGACCCGGATCGGCAGTGCCTGGTCGCTGTTCGGCCGGGCCTGGATGCCGAGGCCGTAGGTGACCTGGCCCTCGAAGTCGCCGCCGAAGCCGTACCCCTTGAGCGTGGGATAGCCCAGGTTGAAACCGGGACGTTCGGTCTGGCGGCCCTGGTCGTCGTGCGCCTGCGCGTCCGTGAAGGTGATCCGCAGGACGCTGTTGCCGGGCAGCGGCACCGGGTGCCCGCTGCCGTCCTGGGTCAACTCCCGCTGGTAGGCGATCTCGTAGGTCGGCCAGGGCCCGTCGAAGGCGAACGTGATCCGGGTGTACGCCGGGTTCTCCCCCGGGTGGTCGCCGACCTGGATGCGGACCAGGAAGGGGAACGGCGGCGCCGGCGGATCACGCATGACGACGGTGTGCGGGACACGCGCCGGCCGGGACGGCACCGCCCAGCCGTAGGTGACCCGGTAGGGCACCACGGGCTTCTTGGTCACCGACGGCTGCGGCAGGGTTCCGGGCCTCGACGCCTCGGCCGGACGTGGTGAGCCGATGCTCGTGCCGGCACCGGCGGGCTCACACGCGCCGACCCCGAAAGCGGCCAGCAGGATCAGGGTGGGTACGAAGAGTCGTCTCATGCTGGTTCGACGCGCCAGCTCCCGATCCGGTTTACCGCCACGCGCCTGCCTTTCGGGTCGATCGACACAGCCGTGCGGCGGATCCGGCCGGTCCCCCGATGCGAATACGTTTCCGGTGTCACGGAGGGAGCGACGTCGATGTACGGGATCTTCTGCGTCGAGGGACAGTGGCACCGGAGCCTGACCGACAAGAGCTCGGTGCTGCCGACCCTGGACATGCTCAACCGGCTCAAGCGGTGCGCGTACATCCACAAGGACGTCGCGACAGCGGAAGAGCTGCGCTATTTCCTGACCCGGTGGACCGAGCAGCGCTACGCGAGCTTCCGCGTCGGCCACTTCGCGATGCACGGCGAGGCCAAGCAGCTCTTCGTCAACGACCGCATCCGCGTGGGTCTCGACGAGATCGCCGAAACCCTGGAGGGCAGATGCGAGGGCCGCCGGCTGTACTTCGGCAGTTGCTCGGTCCTGCGCGCGCCGGACGCGATCCTGGAGGACTTCCTGCACACCACGGGCGCGGCGATGCTGTGCGGCTACACCCGCGAGGTCGACTGGGTCGAGTCGGCGGCGTTCGAGCTCGTGCTCCTCGACCACCTGGCCAACGGCGAGCGCGTCGACGCCGCCGAGCGCACGATGCGCTCCCGACGCTGGGCGCCGCTGGCCGAGCACCTGGGCTTCCGCATCATGTACGCGAACGGCCGCGCAGCATGAACTAGCGTGAAGGGCCATGTACTCGACGCGGGTTCTGCACCACATCGCCGCCCCACGGGCCACGGTCTACCAGGCACTGCTCGACCCGGCAGCGGTCGCGCGGTGGCGGGTGCCGGACGGGATGACCAGCGAGGTGCACCTCTTCGAGGCCCACGAGGGCGGCCGGTTCCGGGTGTCGCTCACCTACACGGATCCGTCCAGCACCGGCAAGAGCGCGTCGCACACGGACACGTACCACGGCCATTTCGCCCGGCTGGCGCCGGACGAGCAGGTGGTCGAGGTCTTCGAGTTCGAAACGGAGTCGCCGGACCTGCTGGGCACGATGACGATGACCACGACACTGACGGACGCGGAGGGCGGCACGGACGTGCTGGTCGTCCACGAGGGCCTACCGGACAGCATCCCAGCCGCGGACAACGAACTCGGGACCCGGATGGCCCTGACCAACCTGGCCCGCCTGGTCGAGCCGGGACGCTGACGGTCGGTTCGGACGCGTCAGACGACGAGCATCGCCTTGATGGTGTCGTCGACCTTGTTGTCGTCCAGGCGGCGTGGGACCAGGTGGCCGCGGTCCGCTTCGTCCCGGCCGAAGGCGTAGAGGTCTCCCCCGCGCCGCGCCAGCACCAGGTCGTCGGTGTCGCCTGCGGTCTCCGCCGAACCCTCCGACGTGTAGTGCACGACCGTGACCAGCGCCGACCGTTCGCTGGCCGCCACCACCTCCGCCGCGTCGCCGCCCTTCTCGTAGTCGCCGCGTGGCAGCCACTCCACGAGCTGGTCCAAGGCGTCATCGGCGGGGAACAGCCCGAGATCGTGTACGCCCAGCGCGTCGATGCGGACCAGCAGCGACACCGGTTCCGGCTGCGGAAGGAGCAACATCCGCCACGGCTCGCCCGGCTTAGTGCCCGAGACGCGGGCGTCCAGGACCGTGCGGGCGCGTTGCTGGAAGGCGACCGCGATGCCCAGGTCGCCGCGGACCTGTAGCTGTTCGTCGCCGTCGCTCGCGACCAGGAGCTCGCGTGCCGCCAGTGAACGGACCGCTTCGGCCAGCACCTCGTCCGTCGGCCGAGCCTCCAGGAAGTCGACGACCGCATCGACTGCGGTCAGTTCCGCGGACGTGTACGCGCCGAGCAGGACCGGGCCGGTGTCGACCAGGTCGACGACGGACGAGACCAGGTCACCAGGGACATGTGCGGTCGTCACGACAACCCCATCTCCGCGAGCAGCGACTCGGGGCCGCGGCGATCGCTGTCTCGGCCACGGATCGCGGCCGCCGTTCCGGACGTGGTCTCCGAGACCCACACGTTGGAGTTTCCGAACAGCCCTCGGCCGGCGCCGTTGGACATCGAGCGACCCAGTTCGTCCACCGGATCAGAACGTTCGGGCGGCGGGAAGAGGCGGGCCAGGTCGACCGACGCCGACGTGACGTCGTCGCCCTCCTCGAGCTGCTTGAGCGCGCTGCTCAGCGACGTCGCTACCGCGGGCGGGACGCTCTGCGGCATCGCGACGTCCGGTGACAGGTACATGGGACGACGCTCGGTCTTGCGGGACAAACCCCACGGACCCACGTTCGAGCGCGTGATCTTGTACGTGAAGTAGTCCATCAGGTGGCGCAGGTCGTCCAGGCTCGGCATCTTCTTCTTGCCGAACGCGGCCGGCGTCTTCTCCAACTGGACCCAGGTGCCCTGCGCCGTGCGGCCGTGCAGCTTCTCGCGTACCACCGAACCGCGCATACCGATGTCCGGCCACTTCTTCTTGTCGATCTGCTTGTGGTGGCTGGAGATCCGCTCGCGGGCGCCCTTGGAGTGCCGCCAGTCCTCGTACAACTGCGGGTTGTCGACCAGCACGTGGCCGCCGCACAGGACGTCGTGGAGCTGCGGCACCTGCATTCCGTGTTTTTCGAGGTCGACCAGGACGGTGGCCTCTTCGGGGCTGAGCCGCCGGGCCGCTGCCGACAGTCCGCGCCGGTACTCGTTCGTCCGGGACGTCAGTTCGATCAACAGGCGTACGCGGGTGCGCACCTGCTCGGTCTCGGCACCGGTCAACACCGTGCCACCAGAACCTTCCACAGTGGACATGACGCGTCCTCCCCCCGGGGCGCCCGCCTCCCGTCACCGTAACCCGGGACCACGACCACCGACCCAGCCTTGGCCTTTCGTCCGGTTTATCCCGGATCAAGGCCCAGTGCGAAGCGCACCGCCGACCCCAGGTCGTCCTGGCTGCCCCGGGCCCAGGCCGCCGCGAACGAGGCCTCGCCCAGCTCGGTGCGCAGCCCTGGCATGCCCCCGTTCACGGCCGGCCACTCCGGCGCGAAGGACCGGAGCCAGACCGCGGTCGAGGCGCTGCGCAGCGTACGAGCCGCCGCCGTCAGCCGGACCGCCCGGTCCAGCCGCCCCTGGCGGATGCGGATGTCGGCCATCGCCTCCAGCCAGAACGCCATGCTGCCCCGGTCGCCCGCCTCGGCGGAATGCGTCATGCCCTCGCGGAGGTACGCTTCCGCGCCGTCGACGTCGCCGGTGGTGATCGCCGTGACGGCGAGGCTGTAGAGGTCGACGACGGCGCCCAGCCGGTCGTGGGACCGCTCCGCGATCTCCAGGCCCTCTTCGAAGATCCGCGCGGCGACGTCGGTGTCACCCTCGCTGAGCGCGATGTTGCCCATCCGGCTGTAGTACAGCGAGTGCACCCACTCCTTGCCGAACCGCTCCCCCAGCAACCGCGTCTCCTCCAGCAGCTCGCGGGCCCTGGCGTTGAGGCCGCGGCGCATGGCGATCGTGCCGAGGACCCCGCTGACCGCGGGCACGTTGCCGTCGTCGCCCAGCGCCAGCAGCAACGCCCGCGACCTGGTCAGATCGGCCTGCGACCGGTCCAGGTCGCCGCTGACGAAGGCCATCGCGCCGGTGCCGACCAGCAGCAGCGCCGTCGCCTGTTCGGAGAGGTCGCTCGCCTCGTCGGCCACCTGGTCGAGGTATCGGACGCCCTCCTCGACATGTCCGTGCAGCCACCAGAACACCCAGATCAGCCAGGAGAGATGGATCGCCTGCTCGTAGTCCCGGTCGTCGATGAACCAGTTCATCGACGCGTTGATGTTGTCGTGCTCGGTCTCCAGCCGCTCGATGGCCGAGGGTTCGAAGCCCAGCAACAGTTCCAGCCGCTCGGCCAGAGCCAGGAAGTACGCGGCGTTCGCGGCGTGCGCGTCGTGCCACAGGCCGGTGTCCCGGAGCCGCTCCAGCGCGTACTCGCGGATGCTGTCCAGCATCCGGAACCGTGGCTCGCCCTCGCCCGCCTCCTGTTTGACCAAGCTGGACTCGACCAGGACGTCGAGCGGCTCGACGTCGTCGGGACCGAACAGCGCGTCGACCGAGTCCAGGTCGAACCCGCCCGCGAACACACCGAGGTGGCAGAAGAGCCGCCGCTGCGCCGGGGTCAGCAGGTCATGGCTCCAGGCGATGGTGTTGCGCAACGTGCGCTGCCGGACCGGGAGGTCGCGGGCGCCGCCGCTGAGCGTGCCGACGCCCTTGCGCAGCCGCTCCAGCAACGCCGGTGGCGGCAGCACCCGGACCTTCGCGGCGGCGAGCTCGATGGCCAGCGGCAGGCCGTCGAGGCGGCGACAGATCTCGATCACCGCCTGGGTGTTCTGCGGTGTCAGCGCGAAGTCGCGTTTCGCCGCTCGGGCGCGGTCGACGAACAGCCGGACGGCGCCCGTACGCGCGTCGCTGTAGTCGCTGTTCGGCTCCGGCAGTGGCAGCGGCGGCACCTCGACGGTGTACTCGCCGGTCAGCCGCAGCGCGGCCCGGCTGGTCGCCAGCGCGGTGACCTCGGGTGCGGCGGAGAGCAGCCTGCTGATCACCGGAGCGGCCTCGGCGACCTGCTCGAAGTTGTCGATCACCAGGAGCAGCGTCCGGTTCCGCAGGTACGCCTCGACGTCCTCGATCGGCGGCCGGCCGGCCGTGGTGTGCAGGCCCAGCGCCTGGGCCAGGGCCGCGCCGACCAGGTCCGGCGTGGTCACGGTGGACAGTTCGACGAACCGGACCCCGTCCGGGTACGCGCCGGCGAGCAACCCGGCCAACTCCGTGGCGAGCCGGGTCTTGCCCACGCCGCCCGGCCCGGTAAGCGTCACCAGCCGTACGTCCGGGTCGGTCAGCAGTTTGCGCAACTGGGCGATCTCCGCGTCCCGGCCGAGGATGGGGCTCGACGGGGCGGGCACGTTGGCCAACTGCGGGTCCGGCTCGGGCTCCGGGGTCGCGAACCGCTCGCTGAGCAGCAGGGCGATGTCGTCGCGGATCATGTGTCGCAGTTCGCCGGCGGTGCCGAAGATCCGGTAGGAGACCCGCGCGTCCTGTTGGATCCGCGCCAGCATCGCCGCCAGTCGCGGGTCGCGGTCCGGTGCGGGCTGCTTGACGTAGACCAGTTTGGGCAGGTCGGCGGCGCACTCGAACTCCTCCTCGACGCCTGGCGGATCGCCGAATCCCTGCCAGTAGATGCCGACGAACAGGTGGCTCTCGCGGAGATAGGCGCGGTTGATGTCGCGGCGCGGATGGGGCCGGGCCGCGCTCTCCGCCATCACGGGAATCAGCCGCAACCCCAGCACCGCGTCCCGCACGGCCTGCCGTTCAGGGGCAAGCTCGTCGATGGTGGAGCTGACGAACACCCGAAGCCGGTCATCGGGTGTTCTGATGGGATTTGCCCCCGTCACCCTGCCAAATCTAGTCCGAAAGGAAGGGACCCTTGTTAACGCATAGCGATAACAAGGGTCCCTTCCTTTCGCTAGTCCGTCCCGAGGTACGCGCGGCCCCGAGCGGACAAGCGGTAGCCGACCAGCAGGCTCTCGGTCAGCCCGAGCGCTTTGAGCTTGCGCACATCGATCTTGAACGACAGCGTGTCCCGCCCGACCGACGCGGCCAGGTCGGGCGCGCGTACGCCAGGGCGGTCCCGGATCAGGCCCAGGGTCGTGGCCGTCCACGGGCCGCGGGTGCTGGCGCGGTCGAGCCGGGCCAGCCGGGCGTCGATGGTGGCCCGGGCGGTGGCGTCCAGGTCGGCATCGGCGGCCAGCACGCTGCGCGGATCAGGCGTGTCGAGGCGACGGAAGCGCAGCAGGTAGAGCTTGCCTTCGCCGGCCGGCACGTCGGCCAGCAGCGCCGCGAGCGTCGGGAACCCGGCCGCGCGGGCGTCGGCGGCGCGCAGCCGAGAAGGGCTCACCGGCTCGACCGCGAGCATCTCCACCATGCCCTGGCCGGTGCGGTAATGGCCGCCGACCACCACCTGCGGCCGGCGCCAGCGACGCAGCGCCGCGGTGATCGTACCGTCCGAAATGCCGTCGCGGAGGCGTTGTTCGAAGCGCATAGGTCATGTCCTGTCGATCATCGTGAGCCGAGACGGAGTCCAGGTGTCGTCTGGTGGTGGCCCGGGATTGCCGGGATACCGGTGTTGTATCTCGGCGATCTCGGGACGCCGCCAGGCGGCGACTGGGCCCGTCGCAGGCCGCGATGATCGGCAGGACATGACCTAATCAGCGACCATCTCGGGCGGGCGGAAGCCGAGTTTGATGGTCGGCACCAGGTCTGGGTTCCAGTCGATCAGGGGGCAGGTCCAGCTGATCACGTACGCCCGCGGACCGATGTTGTAGAGGATCCGGATCGCTCGCTGGGGCGTGCCACCGTCGGGGGTGAACGCGTACTCCCACTCGGCGCCGCCGTCGAACAGCTCGCTGCGGGTCACCGTCGCGTCGGCATAGCCGACCAGGCTGCCGTTCAACTGCTGGTCCGCGGCGGCCCTCGTCCAGTAGGCGACCGGGTCGGCCGCCGGCGCGACCACGTCGACGGTCATCATCCGTTCCATGCGGGCGTCGAAGAAGCAGGTGGTGTCGACGGACTCGGTGTAGACGCGCCAGCCGATCGGCGCCGGCAGCCGGTAGCCGGCCGGCGAGGTGTACCAGGTGAAGGTCTGCAGCAGACCGTAGCGTTCGCCCCGTGGCTGGGAGGTGGCGAGGCGCACGGTGTCCGTGACCGCGTCCTGCGGGTCCTGGCACGAGAACTGGCCACCACCCACGCCGGCCGGCGCCCGGTTGGCGGTGGCCGACACGGTCGGGCCGGCCGCACCCGGCTCGCGGTCGGAATGGTTGAACGCCCAGGCCGTGCCCGCCAACAGCAGGACTGCCACGGCGCCGCCGACCACGACGGTTGCCCGCCGCCGGCCGAGGCGGCCGAGCCGCTCGGTCGGACCCCGGCCGAACCAGGTGGTCGCCCGCGGCCGCCCGTCGGGGTCGAGCGCGACGGTAGGCGCCGAGGACGGGTCGACCTGCTGGGTGGTGGCGCTCTCCGGTCGGCGCGGGCGGGGCAGCCGGCGCGGCCTCGGTTTGACGGTGGGGTCGATGACCCGGCGCAGCAGGCGGTCGACGTCGTCGGCGCGCAACCGCTGCCGGGGGTCCTTGCGGAGCAGGCCGGTCAGCACCGGGCGCAGCGGCCCGGCCAGCTTGGCCGGGTCCGGCGGGCTGGTGGCGAGGGCGGTCAGGGTGGCCAGCGTGGTGCGCCGGAAGAACGGTGACCGCCCCTCGACGGCCGCGTAGAGGGTGGCGCCGAGCGACCACATATCGGCCTCGGCGGTCGACGTGCCGTCGCTGGCCCGCTCCGGCGCGACATATTGCGGTGAGCCCATCACCATGCCGGCCCGGGTGACCGAGCTGTCGCCGTCGAAGGTGGCCAGCCCGAAGTCGGTCAGCACCACCCGGCCGTCGTCGCTGATCAGCACGTTGTGCGGCTTGACGTCACGGTGCAGCACGCCGCGGGAGTGTGCGGCGCAGAGCGCGTCGAGGATCTTGAGGCCGATCTGGGCGGCCCGCTCCGGCGCCAGCGGGCCTTCGCTCTCGATCACCTCGTGCAGCGAGCGGGAGCGCACATATTCCATGACGATCCAGGGGCTGCCCTGGGCGTACACCACGTCGTAGATCTGGACGACGTTCGGATGGCTGAGCCGGGCCGCGGTGCGCGCCTCACGCAGCGTGCGCTGGCCGAGGTCCGCCCGCTCGGCCGCGCTCATCCACTCGGGAGGCTGGACCTCCTTGACCGCGACGTCCCTGTGCAGCATCTCGTCGCGGGCCAGCCAGACACGACCCATCCCGCCGCTGCCCACAGATTCGAGCAGTCGGTAACGCTCGGCGATCAGTGTCCGCTGCAACCGTCCGATCCCTGTTGGTCCGCGCATCCACCATAGTGACCGGAGCCGAGTTGATGAAGCCCCGATCGATGGAGTGATTGTCCCGCGGATGGGACCACACCGCTACGCGAGCAGGTTACCCGCGGGTACGACCAACTTCGGCTGCCCGTACGCGAGCCGGGCGGCCGCCTCCCGGGTGAGGAACTCCTGCGACTCCCGCATCGCCGCGCCGTACGCGTCGGCGGTGCGATCCGCGATCGTCGACCAGCCGTACCGCTTGGTCACCATGGTCCGGGCCTTCTTGGCCACCTTGCGGGCGAACCGCTCGTCGCCGAGCAGGGAGTCGACGGCGCCGGCGAGGGCGTCCGGGTCGCTGTGCGGGAACGTCACGCCGGTGACGCCCGACTCGACGATCTCGGCCAGCCCTCCGGTGTCCGCGACGGCCAGCGGGGCGCCCGCGGCGGCCGCCTCCAGGGCGACCATGCCGAACGGCTCGTAGAGGCTCGGCACCACGGTGGTGTCCGTCGCGGCGAGCAGTGCGGGCAGGGTGGCCTCGCTCTGGAAGCCGACGAAGCTGACCTTGTCGGGAATGCCCAGCCGGTGCGTCTCGGACTCGAGCTCCCCGCGGAACGGCCCGTCGCCGGCGATGACCACACGCAGCCCCGGGTGGTCGGCGGCCAGCTTCGGCACCGCCCGGATGATGTGCTGGACGCCCTTCTCGTACACCAGGCGCCCGGCGAACCCGACCAGCGGGCCGTCACCGGCGAACTGCTTGCGGGCGGTCGCGACCGCGCGCG
The DNA here is from genome assembly GCF_900107455.1 of Asanoa ishikariensis. Classification (GTDB taxonomy): domain Bacteria; phylum Actinomycetota; class Actinomycetes; order Mycobacteriales; family Micromonosporaceae; genus Asanoa; species Asanoa ishikariensis. Next base: position 1,877,645 of record NZ_FNQB01000003.1, read on the forward strand.
GCCCGGCCCGCCAGACCCGGTCGTTGACCCCGTTGGGGATCACCTCGACCCGCTCGGGCGGCAGTTCGAGGAGGCGGGAGACCTCCCACTTCATGTACGACGAGCAGACCAGGATCTTGCACGCCTCGCGAGCCAGCCACCACTCGACGCTGTGGATGCAGCGGTTCATCTCGTCCGGCAGCCAGCCCTGGTGCCGGCCGGCCTCGGTGGCGTGGATCGTCGCGACCAGCGGCAGGTCGAGGTGCTCCTTGAGCGTCACGGCGGTGTGCGTGACCAGCCAGTCGTGGGCGTGGATGACGTCGTACTCGCCGGTCTCGGTCGCGCGCAGGGCCGCCCGGGTCAGCGTGTGGTTGAACGCCATGGTCCAGGCCAGCAGCGACGGTGTGGCCAACGGGAAGTTCGGCGGGTCCTCGGGCGCACGGACGATCCGTACCCCCTCCTGGTATTCCTCCAGGGGCGCGCCGGCCGCGTGCCGGGTCACCACGGTGACCTCGTGGCCGTCCCGGGCGAGCGAGGTGGCCAGGGAGTGCACGTGCCGGCCGAGGCCACCCACCACCACCGGCGGATACTCCCACGACAGCATCAGGACACGCCTGATGCCCGAACCGGTGACCGGTTCGTCGTCGAGAACGTCGGCGGTGCGTTTCATGGCCCGGCCCCCTCGCGGTAAACCCTGGACATACGGCAATAGGCACCCGAGCGGGTGCCAGCGTGCCAACTGGGTCTTTTGGGAGCCTAGGGCAATCAGCGGCAAAGACCCCTCAATGCCGCGAAATATGTCGTTTACCGGCGCGCCATGCGGCAGGATGCGGTCCGGCCGCCAATGACCACAAAGGAAACACGCCCGTCGCAGAATGGCCGTTGAACAACGACGCAAGGGAAGATCGTTGACATGGAGGTGACCCCCGAGGTGCTGGCCGAGCAGGCGCGGCTCGCGGAGGCCGACAGCGGCGCGCGGCCGTGGCGCTCGTGGGGTCCATACCTGTCCGAACGCGCCTGGGGCACGGTCCGCGAGGACTACAGCGAGCACGGCACCGCCTGGGACTACTTCCCCCACGACCACGCCCGGTCCCGCACCTACCGGTGGAACGAGGACGGGATGGCCGGGATCTGCGACGACCGGCAGACCTTCTGCTTCGCGCTCGGCCTGTGGAACGGCGTCGACCCGATCCTCAAGGAGCGGATGTTCGGCCTGGGCGGCGACGGCGGCAACCACGGCGAGGACGTCAAGGAGTACTGGTGGTACGAGGACTCCACTCCCACCCACTCGCTCCTGCGCTGGCGTTACCACTACCCGCAGGCGGCGTTTCCCTATGACCGGCTGGTAGCGGTCAACGCGTTGCGGCGGCGCGACGAACCCGAATATGAGTTGGTGGACACCGGGGTGTTCGCCGACGATCGGTTCTGGGCGGTGACCGTCGAGTACGCCAAGGCCGGCCCGACGGACGTGTGCGTGCGGGTGACCGTCGCCAACCGGGGTCCGGAGGCGGCGACGCTGCACGTGCTGCCCACGTTGTGGTTTCGGAACACGTGGTCCTGGGGGCTGCCCGGCCGCGACGACGTGCCGGTGCTGGCCGCCGAGGGAACCAACCGGTTGGTGGGAAAGCACTGGGTGCTCGGCGAGCTCGTGCTGGAGGGCGACGGGGAGCCCGAGCCGCTGCTCTGCGACAACGAGTCCAACGCCCAGCGGCTCTGGGGCCTGGCCGGCGGCTCGGACTATCCGAAGGACGGCATCAACGACCACGTCACGCAGGGCGCGGCGACGGTCAACCCGGCGGGGACCGGCACCAAGGGCTCGCTGCACTACGTGCTCGACGTGCCGGCGCGCTCGTCGGCCACGATCCGGCTGCGGCTGAGCTCGACCGCGGTGCCCGGCGTCCCCGCCGCCACTTCGCCTGTTCTGGACCTCGGCGCCGACCACGACGCGGTGTTCGCCGCGCGGCGGGCCGAGGCCGACGAGTTCTACGCCGCGCTGACGCCTCCTGGTGCCTCGGCGGACGAGGGGGCGGTGCTCCGGGCGGCGATCGCCGGGCTGCTGTGGGGCAAGCAGTTCTACCACTTCGACGTGCGGCAGTGGCTCGACGGCGACCCGGGATCGCCGGCACCGCCGACCGGGCGCCGGCACGGACGCAACAGCGCGTGGCGCCACATGACCAACTTCGATGTGATCTCCATGCCGGACCCGTGGGAGTACCCCTGGTTCGCCGCCTGGGACCTGGCCTTCCACTGTGTCACCCTGGCCCGGGTCGACCCCGCCTTCGCCAAGCAGCAGCTACTCCTGCTGCTGCGCGAGTGGTACATGCACCCCAACGGCCAGATCCCCGCGTACGAGTGGGCGTTCGGCGACGTGAACCCGCCGGTGCACGCCTGGGCCGCCCTACGCGTCTTCGAGATCGACGGCGGGCACGACGTCGACTTCCTCGCCCGGGCCATGCACAAGCTGCTGCTCAACTTCACCTGGTGGGTCAACCGCAAGGACGTCACCGGCAACAACGTGTTCGAGGGCGGCTTCCTCGGGCTCGACAACGTCGGACCGTTCGACCGTTCGGCCGCGCTGCCGGTCGCCGGGGTGCTCGAACAGTCCGACGGCACCGGCTGGATGGCCATGTACGCGCTGAACCTGCTCGACATGGCGCTGACCCTGGCGGTGCACGAGCCCGCGTACGAGGACATCGCCACGAAGTTCTTCGAGCACTTCGCCTACATCGCGTCCGGGGCGTACGAACAGGGGTTGTGGGACGCCGACGACGCGTTCTTCTACGACGTGCTGCGGCTGCCGGACGGCTCGCGGGTGCCGCTGAAGGTGCGCTCGGTGGTCGGGCTGCTGCCGCTGGCCGCGACCGCGTCGATGTCGGCCATGATGGTCAACCGGCTGCCCGAGCTGTCCCAGCGGCTGCGCTGGTTCCTGCACAACCGTCCGGAGTACGGCCTGGTCGTCGGCACCCGCCGCCGGTCCGGCGACGGTCGCCAGCAGCGGTTGCTCGCGATGGTCGCACCGGACCAGCTCGTACGGATGTTGGCCCGGATGTTCGACGAGTCGGAGTTCCTGTCCCCATACGGTCTGCGGACGCTGTCCCGGCAGCACCTGGACAAGCCGTTCACGGTCTCGTTGGGCGGGCAGGAGTTCACGGTCGGCTACGAGCCCGCCGAGTCGACCAGCGGGCTGTTCGGCGGCAACTCCAACTGGCGCGGGCCGATCTGGCTGCCCACGAACTTCCTGCTGATCGGGGCGCTGCGGGAGTTCGCCTCCTTCTTCGGTACCGACCTGCTGGTCGAGTACCCGACCGGTTCCGGGTCGAAGCTGCCGCTGCACGAGATCGCCGACGACCTCTCGCGGCGGCTGATCGGCCTGTTCACCCGGGACCGCAACGGGCGGCGAGCGATCTACGGCGCGTGCGAGCTGTTCCAGACCCACCCGGACTGGCGGGACCTGATCTCGTTCCCGGAGTACTTCCACGGCGACAACGGCGCCGGTCTCGGCGCCTGGCACCAGACGGGCTGGACCGCCCTGGTCGCGGACCTGATCCTGACCGTTCGCCGCCCATAGGGGGCACTATGGGGGAATGGAGGCTTCCGTCGCGTTGCGTCCGGTCGACGGTGTGCACGTCACGACGTTGATCGACAACTACACCGACGTGCTGCTGCCCGACGAGGGCCCGATCCGGCGGTGGGGTGCGATCGGCACCGGCGGCCGCGCCGCGCCGGTGCCCGACTCGATCTCGATCTCCGGTCAGACGGTCGACGGGCTGCGCGCCGAGCACGGCTTCTCGGCGCTGGTGGAGCTCCGGGTCGCGGGGGCCGTCCGACGGATCCTGTTCGACGCCGGTGTGACGCCCGACGGGCTGATCGGCAACCTGGACCGGCTGGAGCTGCGGCCGGACTCGTTCGAGTCGATCGTCTTCAGCCACGGGCACTTCGACCACGTGATGGGCCTCGACGGGGTGGCGCGCCGGCTCGGCTCGACCAACATGCCCGTCTACCTGCACCCGGACTTCTGGCGGCAACGGCGGCTCGTCTCCGGCCCCGACCGCGCGTTCGAGCTTCCGGTGCCGTCGCGTTCGGCGATCGAGGGCGTCGGCTTCTCGATCATCGAGGGCCGCCAACCGTCGTACCTGCTGGACGGGATGTTGCTGGTCACCGGCGAGGTCGACCGGACCGTGCCCTTCGAGCAGGGCCTTCCCAACCACCAGGCGTACGTGTCCGGGGAGTGGCAGCCGGACCCGCTGATCCACGACGACCAGGCGCTCGTGCTCCACGTGGCGGGCAAGGGTTTGGTCATCCTGACCGGCTGCGGCCACGCCGGGGTGGTCAACATCGTCCGCTACGCGCGCCGACTGACGGGCGTCGACCAGGTGTACGCGGTGCTGGGCGGCTTCCACCTGCGCGCCGGCCCGGTGGTCACCGAGACGGTGACGGCGCTGGCCGAGCTGTCGCCAGCGCTGCTGGTCCCGTCGCACTGCACGTCGTGGACGGCGCAGCAGGCGCTGGCCGCGGCGATGCCCGACGCGACCCGGCCCAACACCGTCGGCACGCGGTTCGAGCTCTAGGTCTTCTTCTTCTTGTCGTCGTCCTCGTCGCGGCCGCCCTCGATCGCGCTGACGATGGCGCCGGTGATGTCGCCGGCCGGGACCGCGATCTCCTCGCCCTCCGAGGCCTCTTCCTCGGACAGGTTCGGCTCAGGCCCGGTGGCGGCGCCCGCGAAACCGAACTCGTTGGGCTCGTTGGGCTCTTCGTCTCTTTCCTTGGGGTCACCCATGCCTCCCCCCTACCCCACCTGGGAGGTTGGATGCGCGACCTCGTGGTCATTCGCCCCGGTCGAGCCCGTAGAGGGTGAGCGCGTCGGGGTTGTCCAGGTGGTTGCCATCGGCGACCGCGTCGCAGGCGATGTCGACGATCTCGTCCTTGTGCGCGAGCAGATAAGGACGCGCCCCGACGTCGGACTTGGCCAGCGTGGCCACCCCAGCCCAGTGCCGGCGCCCGAGCAGCATCGGGTAGCTGCGCAGCCCGTCATAGGTGGCGCAGACCAACGCACCGGGGTGCGGCAGCAGGGCCACCCGCCGGGCCGCCTCTACGGTCACCCCCGGCATGTCGACGGTGAGCACGAGCGCGGCGTCCGCCTCGTCGTCCTCCAGGGCTTCGAGCCCTTTTCGGAGACTGGACCCGAGCCCGGTCCCCCACGCCTTGTCGACCACGACGGTGGTGCCGGTGAGCGCGGCCGCGCCGCGCACCTGGTTGGCCGCGGCGCCCAGCACCACGACCAACGGCGCACAGCCGACCTCACGGGCGATCTCACACACCGAGTCGACCAGGAGCGCGTCACCTTGCCTCAGCAACGCCTCCGGGCCTCCGATGCGCCGACCGCCACCGGCAGCAACCACAATCCCCGCGATCCGTCCCACGCCAGCCTCCGCACGGCGACCGAATCGATACGCCTAGCAGTCTCACCACTCACAGTGGCCACACGCACCCCACGAGTCGCCTATCCGACGAGGCCGAGCGGTCGCGGCGCGGGCCGGGCCGGGGTCCCCGCGCGTGTCGCGCATAGATGCCGATGTGTTCGAGGAGCGAACGTGTTTTCGCATGTGCCTACATGCGAAAACATGTGCGCTCCGGGAAGACACCACCGCCAGGCACTGACCCGCCCGCGCGGGCGACACGACAGTGCGACCCGATGCGCGTTACTTGGCCTCCGCGTAGCACTCGACCGCTACCGCTTCCATCGGGAAGCGGACCTCTGTGTCGCCGAACAGGGTCGCGGTGGCGCGGGCGCCGGCCGTGTGGACCGCCTCGATGACCGACTCCGCCTGGTCGGCCGGGCAGTGCACGAGCACCTCGTCGTGCTGGAAGAGGACCAGCTCCGCGGGCGTGCCCGCCAGCGCCGTGCGCAGCGTCGCCAGCAGGGCCAGCGCCCACTCGGCCGCCGTGGCCTGGATGACGAAGTTGCGGGTGAAGCGGCCCCGAGCCCTCGACCGGCCCGCGTCGGGTGCGTCGACCGTCTCGTAGCCCGACTCCCCCATCGAGACCGACACCGACGACGGCGGGCACGTGCGGCCCAGCCACGACCGGACCAGGCCGCCGCCCTCGCCGGTGCGGGCCGCGCTCTCGACATAGTCGAACGCCGTCGGATAGTGCGTGCGCAGCGCCGCCAGGGCGGGGATGGCCGCGCCGCCGGTCTGGCCGTACATCGCGCCCAGCATGGCGACCTTGGCCTTGGCGCGGTCGCCGTCGAAGGCGTCGTTGGCCAGCGCCGCGTAGAGGTCGCCGGCCCGGCCGGCGGCGGCCAGGCGGGCGTCGCCGGAGACCGCGGCCAGCACGCGCGGCTCGAGCTGGGCGGCGTCGGCCACCACCAGGCGCCAGCCCGGGTCGGCGATCACCGCGCGGCGGACCACCTTGGGGATCTGCAGCGCTCCCCCGCCCCTGCTGGCCCAGCGGCCCGAGACCACGCCGCCCGGCACGTATTCGGCTCGGAAGCGGCCCTCGTGGACCCAGGCGTCGCGCCACGCCCAGCCGTGTGCCGTCCAGATGCGGAACAGCTCCTTGTAGGCGAGGACCGGGCGGATCGCCGGGTGGTCGATGTGCTGCAGCGTCCAGGATCGGGTGTTGGGCACGTCGACGCCGGCCCGGTGGAAGGCTTTGAGCAGCTCGCCGGGCGACTCCGGGTGCAGGTAGCGCACACCGAAAGCGGCGGCGATCTCGGCCGCCAGCGTCACCAGCTTGGCCGGCGGGCCGCCGACCGCGGACGGGGGCCCCAGCATCGAGCGGAGCAGCTCGTCGTGCACGTCGGCCCGCCACGGCAACCCCGTGAAGCCCATCTCGGCCGCGACCAGGGCACCCGCTGACTCGGCCGCCACCAGCAGGCGGAACCGCCCCGGCGAGGTGGGCACCGCGGCCATCCGGGCGCGCTGGTCCGCGTAGACCGTGAGGAGGTCTTCCAGCGAGACCGGCGGAGCGGCCTGCGGCGCCTCGAACAGCGAGCCCTGCGCGTCACCGGGCGGCGATGCGGCGACCGCCGGCGGGTCGGGCGGCACGGGCGTGCCGCGCAGCCGGGCCAGAGCGGCACCGACCGAGCGCGGCGCGCCCCACGCGCCGGCCGAGCCCAGCAGCAGCGCCTCGGTGAGCTCGACGTCGTGGCAGCGCTCGACCCGGACGCCGGCGGCGAGCAACCGCGGGTAGAGAGCGGGAGTCGACGGCCAGATCCAGCGGGGCCGGGCCGACGACTCCCAGGAGGCCACCGCGGTGGCCAGCGACGGCGCGCTCACGGCAGGACCGGTTGGGCGACCCCCGTCGTCGAGCGGCAGGAGCCGACCCGACCCGCCCTCCCCCGGAACCGCCGCGACCAGCACGAGGTCATCTAACCCCAGAGGTACGACAACTACTTCGTGATGCTGCCCGTCAGGCCCGCCTGGACCTGGCGCTGGAAGATGATGTAGACCGCGAGCACCGGGAGCATCGCCATGGTGAGGCCGGCGAACATGCCCGACCAGTCGGACCGGTAACCCTGGTTGACCGACAGGTCGATCAGGGCCTGCGCGATCGGCGCCTTCTTCGTCTCGCCGCTCTCGGGCTGCATCAGCAGGACCGGCAGGTACCACTGGTTCCACTGGCCGATGACGTTGAAGATGCCGATGCTGATCAGGCCCGGCTTGGCCATCGGCAGCATGACCCGGAAGAACAGCGCGGTGTGCGAGCAGCCGTCGACCAACCCAGCCTCCGCGACCGTCGAGGGCAGCGTGCGGAAGAACGAGTGCATGAAGAAGACGGTGAACGACAGCGACCAGGCGACGTAGACGAGGATCAGCATCGCGTACTGGTTGTGTCCGAGGAACGGCAGGATCTTGCCCATGTTGTCGATGCCCTTGTAGAGCGGCACCGCGGCCATGTAGACGGGCAGCGTCAGACCGGCCAGGAACATGTAGTAGATGACGCGGTTGCCGGGGAACTCGTACCGTGCCAGCACGTACGCGGCCATCGAACCGAGCAGCATCGTGAAGAACACGCCGCCACCGACGATGATGATCGTGTCGAGGAAGACGTCGTTGAAGTGGCCGTTGGACCAGGCCCGGGAGAAGTTGTCCCAGTGCAGGCCGTCCGGGATCATCGACAGCGGGTTGCGGATGATCTCAGCGTCGGACTTGAACGACGACATGACGACCCACAACAGCGGAAGCACCACCATGGCGCCCCACACGATGAGGAACAGGTGCGAGAAACCGCTGACCGCGACGTCGCCGACCGAGGAGCCCTTGGGGCCGGAGCGACCCTTGCCGGGCGGCGGCGGCTGCACGCCTACGGTGCCCGTCGCGGGTGGCGTGGTGACCGTGCTCATGCCATCGCTCCTAGTATTCGATCCGCTCGCGGCGGGTGACCCGCAGCTGCACGGCGGCGAGCAACAGGGTGAAGATGCCGAGTGCGACCGCGATCGCGCAGGCGTACCCGAACTGGCCCTTGTTGAACGCGGTGAAGTTGATCACCGAGGCGAACACCTCGCTGGCGTGGTCCGGCCCGCCCTGGCTCGGCGTCATGACGTAGACCAGCGCGTACATGTCGAGCGCGATGAAGCCCAGATAGACCCAGGCCACCGAGACCGAGTCGCGCAGCAGCGGCAGCGTGATGCGGAAGAACGTCTTGACCCGGGTGGCGCCGTCGAGCGTGGCGGCTTCGAAGATGTCCTTCGGGATGGACTGCATGGCCGCCGAGAACAGCACCATGTAGAAACCGGTGCCGCCCCAGACCGCGATGAGCAACAACCACCAGAGCACGGTGGGTACGCCGAGGAACGGCGTGGGGTCGGCGACGAACTGCAGCGGCTTCTCGGGGTCGACCAGGCCGATCTTCATCAGGATCCCGTTGAGCAGGCCCTGCTCGTCGCCTCGGTAGATCGCCTGCCACATGATGGCGATCAGCACCAGCGAGAGCACCTGTGGGAAGAAGAAGACCACCTTGTAGAAGCTTGAGCCCCAGACGCCCCGGACCCCGGCCCTGCTCCCGCGTCCACCCACGTTGAGGAGGAACGCGAAGAGCAGGGCCAGCGCGATCGTGAAGACCGGCACGGTGACCAGGAAGAACACGCTATGCCAGAAGGCTTTGCGGATCAGCTCGTCCTTGACCAGCCGGACGTAGTTGTCCAGCCCGACGAACTCCTGTGTGTCGGAGTAGCCGCCCCAGTTCGTGAGCGAGTAACCGATGTCCTGGGCGTAGGGCCACAGCACGTAGAACACGTACAGGCCTACAGGCAGGACCAGAAAACTCGCGACGAAGCGGGCTTTACCGTGCCGCATCTCGACTATCCGTTCTAGGCGTCGCGGGTGAACTTCTTGATGGCACTGTCGCCGGCAACCTTGTCGGTGGCCGCCTGGAGCGTATCGGCGAACTTGGCAGCGGTCATGCGGCCGGCCATGAGCTCGCCGATCGCGTTCTGCTCCGCCTTGTCGATGTCGGCGTACCAGTCGGGGTGCTTGAAGGAGACCAGCTCGCCGCTGGCCTTCTTCATAACCTCGCCGGCCGAGACCAGCGCCGTCGAGTTGGTGACCTTGTCGCCCGAGCCGGCCCGCGAGGAGAGCGAGCTCGTCAGTTCGGCGAACTTGCCGGCGCCCTCGACGGAGAACATGGCGCGGAGGAACTCCATGCCAGCCGCCGCGTTGGCCGCCTTCTTCGGAACGATCCAGTTCTCGCCGGAGCCGGCGAAGACGGCGCCCTTGGCCTTGTCGGCCGCGCTGACGCCCCAGAAGTTGGCCAGCTTCATCTGGAAGCCCGACGGGATCGTCTGGCGCATCTCGTTCTCGAGCCACGTGCCGCACGGCAGCAGGGCGGCCTTGCCGTCCAGGAACGCCTGCTGCGACTCGGTGTGGGTCAGCGTCGCGCTGCCGGGCAGGGTGTAGCCGTCCTTGACCAGCTTCTCGGTCGCCTCGAGGGCGGCCATGACCTCAGGCGTCTTCCAGCAACCCGGCTTGAGGTTGTCGATGTCGACGACCGCGGACTTGCCGCCGGACTGCCAGATCCAGCTCATGATCGCCCAGCGCATGTAGTACGGGAACTTGCCCGCGAACGCGAACGGCGCGACGCCGGCCGACTTGATCTTCGGTGCGAGCGTGAAGAACTCGTCGAAGGTCGTCGGAGCCGTCCAGCCGTTCTTGTCGAACAGCGCCTGGTTGTACCAGACACCGAACACCGTGTACGCGTAGTTGAGGACGAGCACCTTGCCGTCGAACGTGCCGTCGTTGATGGTGCCCGGCAGCAGGGTGTCGCGCACCTTGACGTTGGGGTCGTCCCAGCTCGGTGCGTCCAGCAGCGGCGTGAGCTCGGTCAGCGCGCCCTCGTTGACCAGCGTGTCGAGCGCCATGATGTCGGCGCCGGCGTTGTTGATCAGGTCGGCGGGCGTGGTGCTGAACTTCGGCTGCTGCTCGGTCTTGATCTTCAGGGTGGAGCTCAGGTTGACGGTGACGTTCGCGTGCTTCTTGTTGAAGACGGTCACGTCGAACTTGGCGTACGCGTCGCCGAGGCCGCCGTTGAAGACGACCACGTCGACCTTGCCGGTGTCAGCGACACCGAGCGGGTTGTCGTTCGTCTTGGCCCCGGTGTCGGCCTTGTCATCCCCCGTGGAACTGCCGGCGCATGCGGAGAGCAGGCCGACGGCGGGGGTGGCGAGCAGACCGGCGGCCGCCGTACCGCGCAACAGCGAGCGGCGACTGAGGTCCGACGTGCTGTCGGGGAGTTGCGACATCTTGTCTCCTCGATTCAATCGATCGGGGTCATGCGGTACGCCGGAGACGCCCGGCATACCGCGATTCGAGGGCGTGGTTGTGCGCGTCCCCACCGGGGACGTTGGCGGAGAGGTAGATAGGGGGAACCTCTCCGAGTTGGTGGAACCGTCGTACGACCTCAGCGGTCAACAACTGCGCCAACAGCGCGGCGGTGACCGACGAGACCGCACAGACCGTGCCGCCGTCGTGCGTCGGCAGCAGTGCGTCGCCGTACGGCGCGCCGTTGTCCAGCACGACGTCAGCGAGGTCGGACAACCGCCGACCCGACGGGTGGCGCGGTGCCACCCGGGTTGTGTGCGCCACCGAGGTGACCGCGATCAGCGGGTGACCGCGTTCTTTCACGAGGGACGCCAGTTCGACGACCGAACCGTTGATCCCGGACTGGGAGGCCACCACGAACACGTCCTGTGGCTGCGGCCGGGCCAGCTCGTAGATCTGGTGCGCGATGCCGGGGTCACGCTCGAGCTTGGGATCGCCGAGCACGTCGCGGTGTGCGTCGCCGTGCAGCACCAGGTCGTGGATGTCGAGCCGGTTGGTCGGCACGAGCCCGCCGGCCCGGCCGACCAGGTCCGCGGCGAACGCGGCGGAGTGTCCGGCGCCGAACGCCTGGAGCACGCCCCCGGCGCGCAGGCTGTCGGCGATCAGGTCCGCGGCGCGCGCCAGGTCGTCGGTCTGCGCGAGCAGACCGTCGAGCAGCGGGCGCACGGCGTCGGCGTAGTTGCGGGCGGACACGCCCGCCATGGCCGGCAGCGGCGGAGTCGAGGTCGTCACGCCGCCCCCTTGGCCGTCTTGTGTCCGTCGACCGCCTGCGCGGTGCGCTGGAACGAGGCGTGCGCCCGGTCGTGGGTGCGTTGCGCGACCGCGATGTAGAGCAGGTCGAGCACGACGAGCTGCGGGTGCCGCGCGGAGAGCGCGTCCGGCCGGAACGTGGTGGCCTGCGCGGCGGTCAACAGGATGATGTCGGCGAGCTCCGCCAGCGGGGAGCGCGGGAAGCTGGTCAGCGCGATCGTGGTGGCGCCCCGGCTGCCCGCCTCGGCGAGCATCTCGATGGTCTCCCGTGTGGCGCCGCTGTGGCTCACGCCCAGGGCCACGTCGCCGGTGCGCAGCAGCGCGGCGCTGGCCAGTCCGTTGTGCACGTCGGTCCAGGCCCACGCGGCGACGCCGATGCGGTGGAGGCTGAACTGCATCTCCTCGCCGACCAGCGCGCTGCCGCTGGCGCCGAAGATGTCGACCCGGGTGGCGGCGGCGATCGCCTCCGCGGCCCGCTCGACCTCGGCCAGGTCGAGCAGCGCAGCGGTGTCGTGCATGGCCCGGGTGTCGGCGGCCATGATCTGGCCGAGCACCCGGTCGAGCGGGTCGGTCGGCTGGATCTCGCGGCCGATGTCGAACGTCCAGCCGGCCGAACGGGCCCGGCCGGTCTCGGCGGCGATGCCCAGCCGGAGGTCGGCGTAGCCGTCGAAGCCGAGCGCCCGGCAGAACCGGGTGATCGTCGCTGGCGAGGTGCCGCTGCGCTCGGCCAGCTCGACGATCGTCGCCCGGGCGGCGCCGGCCGGGTCGGCGAGCACCTGCTCGGCAACCCGCTGCAACGCACCGGTGAACTCGGGAAGGCCCGCTCGCACCCGGAGCAGGACCCCGTCGGCGGGCGAGGCATCGACAACCGCGGTCGCGGTCGAGTCGGCCTCGCGCTCGATCATGGGTCCCGCCTTTCAAAAAAGAGTGTTAACTGTTAGTGGTAAAAGTTCTTACTGAAGCCCCCTCCGTGTCAAGACTTTGGGTGAAGTTTTCAAACTGTTACTCGCCGATACGCACGCGAAACCCCGCCGGCAGCCTGCACCGGCGGGGTTCTCGAAGGGGTAACGGTTAGGCGGCGGATGTCTCCCGGATCGCGTTGACCAGGATGTTCAGGGCCTCGCGGGCCTCTTCCTCGGTCAGCGTCAGCGCCGGACCCATCCGGATCACGTTGTTGTAGAGCCCGCCCTTGCCGACGAGCAGGCCGCCGGCGCGGCAGGCCTCGAAGACCCGTACCGTCGCCGGCACGTCGGGCACCGTCGTTCCCGGCTGGACGAACTCGACGGCCAACATCAGGCCCCGGCCGCGGATCTCGCCGACGATCGGGTTGTCGCCGATCTGAGCCTGCAGGTCGTCGCGCAGGATCGCGCCCACGCGCGCCGCGTTGCCCTGGAGGTCGTTGTCGAGCACGTAGTCGACGACGGCGTTGCCGGCCGCCGTCGAGATCGGGTTGCCGCCGAAGGTGGAGAACGAGATCGCCGGCACGTTGTTGACCACGTCGGCCCGGCCGACCACGCCGGCCAGCGCGAACCCGTTGCCGACGCCCTTGGCGAAGGTGAGCAGGTCAGGCACGACCCCGTGGGCCTGGTAGCCCCAGAAGTGCTCGCCCGTGCGGCCCCAGCCGGTCTGCACCTCGTCGGAGATGAGCAGGATGCCCGTCTCGTCCAGGACCTTCTTCAGCGCGCCGAACAGCCCGTCGGGGCCGGCGACGAAACCGCCCACGCCCTGCACCGGCTCGGCGATCAGCGCCGCGACGTCACCCGCGGTCTGGGTCGCGAGCACCTCGCGCAGGTCGTCGACGGCCGCGTCGACCTGCTCGTCGCTGCCCAGCCGGGACAGCAGGCCGCGCAGCCGGTCACCGGAGTGCAGCCAGCTCACCTGGAGCGGGTTGAGCGAGCTCGACGACCAGCCGCGGTGGCCGGTGATGCCCATGGCCGCGTACGACCGGCCGTGGTAGCTGTTGCGCACCGCCAGGATCTGGTTGGACCGGCGATGGTTGGTGGCCATCAGCAGGGCCGCCTCGTTGGCCTCGGTGCCCGAGTTCGTGAAGAACACCCGGGCGTCCGGAATGCCCGACAGGCGGGCGATCTTCTCGGCCAGCTCGACCTGCGCGCGGATCAGGTAGAGCGTCGAGGTGTGCGCCACCCCGGTGCGCAACTGCCGCTCCACCGCCTCGGTGATCTCGGGGATGTCGTAGCCGACCATCGTGGTCAGCACGCCGCCGAAGAAGTCGAGGTAGGTGCGGCCGTCGGAGCAGGTCACATGCCGCCCGGAGCCGGAGACGATCTCCAGCGGCTCGGCGTAGTACAGCGGCATCCAGCTCGGCAGCACGGCCTTGTGCCGCGCCAGCAGGTCGTCGGTGCTCGTCATCCTCACGGTCTAGCACACGCGAGGGGCTCGTGGGCCGTTCGACGGCGGTCAGGCCGGGGCGGAATCCTTGATCGCCTCGGCGTACACCTCGCTGCGGTGTTCGTAGTTGCGGAACCGGCCGTAGCTGGGCGCGCCGGGTGACATCAGCACGACGCCGCCGGGCGGGGTCAGCGCGCGCGCCCGGTGGACCGCCGCGACCAGGTCCTCGACCACCTCGGCGTGTACGTGTTCGAGGCCCTTGAGCGCGTCGACGATGCGCGGGCCGCTGTCGGGAACGGCCAGCACGGTGATCGCGTCGAGCTTCTCCAGGTGGTCCCGGAGCACGGTGTAGTCGACGCCCCGGTCGTTGCCGCCGACGATCAGGGTCAACGGCTTGCCGACGTACGCGTCGATCGCGTGTGTCGTCGCGTGCGGGCTGGTCGCGAGGGTGTCGTCGACGAACGTGAGGCCGGACGGATCGCTGATCTCGGTCAGCCGGTGCGGCAACGGCTGGAAGCTCGCGGCGGCGGCGCGCAGGTCCTGTGCTCTGGCGACGCAGTCGATGCCGAGCGCGGTGAGCACACCCAACGCGACGCAGAGGTTGCCGGCGTTGTGCCGGCCGGGCAGGTTGAGCGCGGCCCGCTCGAACAGCGTGGTGCCGTCGGGTGCTTTGACGTCGTCACCGTCGATGTGGAAGCCGGCCGGGTCGTTGGCCGGGACCGCACCGGGCAGGTCCCGCACGCGCGGCGCGAGGCGCGGGTCGGCCGCGTTGTAAATGATCGCTTTCGGTCCGTGGGCGACGAGGTTGAGCTTGTCGCGGTAGTACTCCTCCTCGCCGCCGTGCGCGTCGAGGTGCTCCGGGAACAGCGCGGTGACCGCGGCGACCCGGGGCGAGACGGTCAGGTCGCTGCACTGGTAGCTGGACAGCTCCAGCACGTACTGGTCGGCCTCGCCGGGCAGGTCGAGCACCGGCACGCCGATGTTGCCGCCGTAGAGGTTGGGCCGGCCGACGGCGGCGAGCAGGTGGCTGACCAGGCTCGACGTGGTGCTCTTGCCCTTACTGCCCGTGACACCGACGGTGCGGTCGGCGTGGTCGGCCATCCACAGCGCGGTGCCCTGGGTGACCGGGACGCCGGCCTTTCTGAGCTCGACCATCCACGGGTGGGTCTGCGAGATGCCCGGCGAGCGGACGACGACGTCGGCCTCGGCGAGCGCTTCGTAACGGTCGGTGAGCGGCGCCGCGGCGGCGAGCTCGCCCTCCCAGGGCAGACTGAGGAAGTTGCCGCTGTCGTCGACGGCGACCAGGTCGGCCGGGCGGTGCGCGGCGACCGCGACCACGGCGGCCCGGCCCTCGCGCCCGGTGCCCCACACGGCGACCCGGCGTCCCTGGAGGTCGGCCAGCCTCATCAGAGTGCTCCCTCGTGGTGTCGAACGGCCCGTCGGCGGGCGCCGAACTAGTATGGCGTGTGCCCAACGACCAGCTCGGCCAGATGGCGGTGTTCCGCTTCCCGTCCGCGTCGTTCGACCCTTCCACGGGGGTCGCGACCTTCTCCTACGAGCTCGACGGGCCGGCCGGGGCGCTGTCGTTCACCGAGACCGTGACGCTTCCGGTGCCTTCCTCGCCACCGTCGCAGGCTCGGCTCGCCGCCGTCCGGCGGGTGCTCTCACTGCTCCACCTGGTCGCCGGGGTCAGCTACTACAAGGCCGCCGCGCCGCCGCGGATCGAGCTGCCCGCGCCGGTGTCCGACGCGGTGGTCGAATACGTGACCGCCATCTACACCAAGGGACTCGCCGAGTACGCGTACCGCAACGACCTGCCGCACGTGCTGTCGCTGGTGCCGGTGGTGGCGGGCGTGGCCGAGCCGGTTCCGGCCGCGCCGGAGCTGACCGAGGGGCGGCCGCTGTCGGCGGTCGGCGGCGGCAAGGACTCGATCGTCTCGCTGGAGACGCTGCGTGGCGGCGGGCTCGACCCGGTGCCGTTCTCGGTCAACCCCAACCGGATCATCGAGGCGGTCAACGCGGCCTCGGGCGTGCCGGCGCTGGCCGCCCGGCGCACGCTCGACCCGCTGCTGCTCGAGCTCAACGCCGCCGGTGCCCGCAACGGCCACATCCCGGTCACCGCGATCAACTCATTGATCGCCGTCGCCACCGCCGTGCTGCACGGGCTCGGGCCGGTGGTGATGTCCAACGAGCGCTCCGCGTCCGACCCCAACCTGATCTGGAACGGTCACGAGGTCAACCACCAGTGGTCGAAGGGCGTCGAGGCGGAGGGGCTGCTGCGGGCCGCGCTGGCCACACACGCCGGGCTGGTCGACCCCTATTTCTCGCTGCTGCGGACGCTCTCCGAGTTGCACATCGCCAAGCTGTTCGCGGGCTTCACGGGCTACGACGACGTGGTGACGAGTTGCAACCAGGCGTTCAAGCTGCGTGACGCGACCGCGCGCTGGTGCGGGCACTGCCCGAAATGCCGCTTCGTCTTCCTGGCCATGGCCCCGTTCATGTCGCCGGAGCGGCTGGCGGCGATCTTCGGCCTGGATCTGTTCGCCGACCCGGCACAGATCCCCGGCTACCTGGAGATCCTCGGCATCGACGGGCACAAGCCGTTCGAGTGCGTCGGCGAGGTCGAGGAGTCGCTGGTCGCGCTCGGCCTGGTGGCCCGCCAGCCGGGCTGGTCCGGGTCGCCGGTGGTGACCGCCCTGGTGGCGGCCGTCCCCTCGGCGGCCTGGGCGGCGGCGTCGGACTCCGAGGTCTTCACCCCGGGCGGTCCGCACTTCGTGCCGGAGACGTACGCGAAGCTGCTGCCTTCGTCCTAGTCGTCCTCGCGGCCCAGCTCCCAGAAGGCGACGGCCGCGGCGGCGGCGACGTTGAGCGAGTCGACGCCCTTGCGCATGGGGATGGCGACCCGGACGTCGCTGGCCAGTTGGGCGCCCTCGGTGATGCCCGGACCCTCGGCGCCGAGCAGCAGGGCCGCCTTCTGCCGTTGGGTCGCGGTGAGCTTCTGGAGCGGGACGGCGTCGGCGGCCGGGGTCATGGCGATCACGGTGAACCCGGCGTCCTGCACCTTCTGGAGGCCTCGGGGCCACGGCGTGAGGGTCGCGTACGGGACCGCGAAGACCTCGCCCATGCTGACCCGGACGCTGCGCCGGTAGAGCGGGTCGGCGCAGGTGGGCGAGAGCAGCACCGCGTCGACGCCGAGGGCTGCCGCGCCGCGAAAGATGGCACCGACGTTGGTGTGGTTGTTGACGTCCTCCAGCACCGCCAGCCTTTTCGCGTTGGCCAGGACCGTGTCCAGCTCCGGCAACGGGCGGCGGTGGAAGCTGGCCAGCACGCCCCGGTGCACGTGGAAGCCGGTCGCCTGTTCCAGCACGGCCTGGCCGGCCGCGTACACCGGTGCGGTCTCGATCAGGTCGCCGAGCTGGTCGACCCGTTTCTCGTCGACGAGGTAGCTCCGCGGCCGGTAGCCGGCCCGGAGGGCACGGCGCAGCACGAGCTCGCCCTCGGCGATGAAGAGCCCGTGCGGGGGCTCCCAGCGGGTACGCAGCTCGACGTCGGTCAGCGCGCGGTAGTCGGCGAGCCGCTCGTCGCCAGGTTCGGTGATCACGGTGACCGGCACGCGGGCCATTCTCCCCGGTCGCGCTAGGTCCCTGTCATGCGGTCGGCGAGCTGGCGGGGCGGCGCCGGCGCTTTCGCGGGGCGGAGCCCGTCGAGCACGTAGCCGAGGTGCCGACCCCAGGCGTCCGGGGCGCTGGCCGCCGTGCGCTCGACCAGGCCGGCGTTGGCCATCAGGATCAGCACCACGTCGGCATGGTCGACCTCGGCGCGGATCACGCCGGCCTCCCGGGCGCGGTCGATCAGCGCGGTCAGGCAGTCGAACGCGACGTCCCGCAGGTCGTCCAACTCGTCCACATCGGACATCCGCGCGGTCAGCAGCTCGGCGAGCGCGCGGTCGCGGGCCTGCAACTCGCACAGATAGCGCAGGTGACCGGCGAACGCCAGCCACGGGTCCGGATCGGCCAACGCCGCACGGGCCGTGGCGACGACCTCGCGCAGCGGCTCGACGAAGACCGCGCCGACCAGGTCGCGGCGGCGCGGGAAGCGTCGGTAGAGGGTGGCGTTGCCGACCCGGGCGCGCCGCGCGATGTCGTCCAGCGGCGCGTCGAGACCGCGCACGGCGAAGACCGCGCGAGCGGCGTCGAGGAGTTGGCGGCGGTTGCGCTCGGCGTCGGCCCGCAGGCTCCCGGGAGACATGGTCGATACCTTACGACGGTAACCGGGGGTTGATCTCTGGTCGTGCTAGCGTCGCAGAAGGAGCTAAGCAGGGACAATCCCCCAGTTAGGTGAGGTGGTCTCGCGATGGCACGAGCACTTGCGGTCGCCGGCCGCGACCAGTCCCCCGCGGTTGTCGAGGTGACGGTGCCCAACCCAGGACCCGGGCAGATCCGGGTGGCGGTGGAGGCGGCCTCGGTCAACGGCATCGACGTGGCCACCGGCGCCGGCGCTTTCTGGGAGTCCGAGCCGCACCGGTTCCCGGTCGTACTGGGCCGCGACTTCGCCGGCACCGTCGAGCGGGTCGGCCCCGGCGTCGCCACCATCCGCCCCCACGATCGGGTGGCCGGGGTGATCACGGGTACGTCGATGGCCCGGGGCGCGCTCGCCGACACCATCGTCTTCGACGCCCGCAGCGTGACCACGCTGCCGCCGGGCATCAGCGAGGAGCAGGCGGCAGCCGCGGGCCTGGCCGCCGTCACCGCCAAGGCCCTCGTGGACGCGCTCAACCTGACCGAGGACGACACGGTGCTCGTCACCGGCGCGACCGGCGGGGTCGGCGCGTTCGCCGTGCAACTGGCCCGCGCCGTCGGTGCCACCGTGTACGCCACCGCCCGCCCCGGCGAGCCGACCGAGTTCGTCCGCGGCCTCGGCGCCAACGAGACCGTCGACTACACCGACGGCTTCGCCGCCCCGCCCGGGCTCACCGCGGTCGTGCACGCCGCCGGCGACGCCGCCACGCTGGCCGCGCTGCTGCCGGCCGGCGGCCGGATGTCGTCGGCCCTCGGCGCCGACGCGGGCGCGGCCGGCCGGAAGGACATCACCGTCACCCCGGTGGTGCCCACCGCGACGCCGGAGACCGTGGGCACCATCCTGGACTCGATCGCCGCCGGGACGCTGCGGGTGCCGATCACACACACGTACACGATGTCCGAAGCGGCCCAGGCGCTCGCCGACTTCGGCAGCCACAAGCTGGGCAAGCTCGTGGTCGACACCCGACGCTAGTGGGCACGGTCGCGATCGTCGGTGCCGGGCCGGGGCTGGGGCTGTCCCTGGCCAAGGTCTTCGGCGGGCAGGGCTTCGAGGTCGCCCTGATCGCCCGCACCGCGTCCACACTGGATGAGCTGGTGGACGATCTCGCGGACTCCGGGATCGCGGCCGCGGGCTATCGGGCCGACATCATGGACCGGCCGAGCCTGGTGCGGGCGTTCCGGGACATCGCCGCCAACCACGAGCCGGTCGAGGTGCTGGAGTTCTCACCCGCGCCGCGCGGTCCGGAGGCGGGGATGGTGCTGGCCGGTCCGCTGGACGTCAGCGTGGCCAACGTGCAGCCGCACCTCGACTTCTACGTGCACGGCGCGATCACCGCGACCGGCCAGGTGCTGCCCGACATGCTCGAACGCGGCAGCGGCACGCTGCTGTACACGACCGGGCCGGGCTCGGTGCTGCCCGCACCCGCGATGGGCAACGTCGGCCTGGCCTGCGCCGCCCTGCGCAACTGGGTGCTCAACCTGCACGACGCATTGGCCGGCAAGGGTGTGTACGCGGCGCACGTGCCGCTCTCGCTCGACGCCGACGAGGCCGACCCGGACCGGATCGCGCCGCACTACTGGGACATCCACGTCAGCGGCGAGGGCGGCGAGCATCCGTTGACCGCGTCGGTGCTGCGCGGGAAGCGCCGCTAGTCCGGCGGCCTTACACAGACACGAAGGCGGGCACAGCCGGCGCCGGGTGGGCGGCGGGCGGCTGTGCCCGGGTCTCCTTCTGCCGTCAGTCCTTGCCGTCGCGCTTGAAGCCCCAGCGCTTACGGCGGTTGCCTTCCGGCTTGGGCGGCGGCGCCGGGGTGTCCGTGGTGGCGCCTACGCGCAACCGGCGCTTGCCGGGACCGCGCGGTGCCTTGTCGTCCTTGGCCGGGTTGGCCGTCCCCTGCGGCCGGTCGGCGCCTGCCCGGGCTGATCCCCTGGCCTGGTCGGGCTCGCGACCGTCCCTTCGGGACCTGTCGTCCGACTGGGCGTGTTGGCTGCCCTGCCGGGACCACTCGGACTGCCGGGCCGAGTCGGACTTGGGGCTGGCGTAACCCGACTGATTGCGCGCCGCGTCAGGCTGCTGCTTGCCGTGGTCCGAGTGGCCGGCCTGACCCGACTGCCTGCTCGCCGCGTCGGGCTGCTTGCCGCGGTCCGACCGCTCCTTCGCCTGCTTGGCATCGGCCGCTTTCCTGGCCTCTGCCTGCTTGGCGTCGGCCGCCTGCTTCGCGGCTTCCGCCCGCTTGGCCGCGCGGGCGCTGCGCTTGGTCGTCTTGGGCTTCTTCTCCTTGCGGGCTCTGCGGGGCCGGATCTCGGCGAGCTCCAGCGGCGGGCCGGTCCGCTCCGCCAGGTCGGCCTCGCGGCCGGCGCGGACGGCGCGCAGGGTGCTGCCGGACTTCCAGGCGATGCCCAGGCCGGCGGCGACCATCAACAGAGCGCCGGCCGTGTGGAACGGTGACATCCACAGGCCCGCGATGCCGACCATCGGACCGCAGAGGACGAGCATCAGGCCGTCGCCACGGGTGAACATGCGGGACCGGAAGACGGCCCAGCCCATCGCCATCCAGCCGGCGCTGTAGAGGGCGCCGCAGGACAGCGTCAGCGTTTTCGCGCTGAGGCCCCAGATCGGGGTGGCCGGTGGCACCGCGGCGAACATCAGCATCGAGATGCCGCCGAGCAGGCCGAGCATGAGGCCGAGCAGCGCGGTGCCGCGGACGCGGACCGCCGCCAGCAGCCCGACCAAACAGATCATCGCGAGCATGCCGAGCCAGACGCTGGTCACCCAGGCGATCAGCCGGAAGGGCTCGGCACCGCTCAGGTAGTGCGCCGGCCCACCGCGAACCATGGCACCGATCGACGCGGCTCCGGCGACCACGCCGGCGACCGGCAGGCTCCAGATCATCCGCCGCGCGGCCGCGCGGACCAAAGCGGCCCAGCGGGCGTTGGTGATGGGTCCGTCCGGTGCGGACGGCTCCATCTCCGGAAGCAGCTTGATGCCGACGTCCAGCAGGCTGGTCACGTCGATCTTCTTGCTCTTCTTCTTCTTTCCCTTGCCGTCGGCGTCTTCCTCCGCCGGGTCGGGCCGGCTGGTCCAGATCCGCTGGGTCTGCAACGGGCTGCCGAGCTTGGGCAGGATGGCGGTGTCCTCGACGCCGGCGCTCTCCCCCTCATAGGTCGGGGTGCCGGTCGGCGCGGTCGGCCGCAGCGCGGAGCGCTCGCCCTCGCGCAGCTTGACGCTGCCACCGTCGTCGTCGCTGTCATCGGACTCGGCGCCGGTCGAGCTGTCCGGACCGGGCCAGGGCGCGGTGTCGGTGATCGGGGAACGGTCGCCCACTTCCAGCGCCGCGTTCTCCCGCGACCCCAACGCGCCCCAGGCGGAAAGCCCGGACGCGGAACCCAAGGAACCGGCGCGTGCGCCACCGGGCGAGTCGAACCCGAAGCGGTCCGGTGACCGCGATTCCCGTGCACCTTCGGTCGAGTCGAGCGCCGAGCGATCCCGCGACGCTTCCGGCCCGCCGAAGCGGCCAGGCTCGGTCGAGCCAGGACCAGAGCGATCCCGCGACGCCTCCGGCCCGCCGAAGACGCGGGCGCGCCCGGTGGACACGCCCGGCGCCGGGTCGCGGTCCGCCGTACGCGGGCGGTTCTCGTCAGGGGTCGGCCGGGGCTTCGCGCCGGCCGCATGCGAGACGGGCCGCGGCTCGTCGGCAGGCCGGCCGAACTGCCACCAGCGGCGCGCACCGCGGGCGGGCATGGTGGGTCGGACCACCGTCCGCTCGGCGTCGGTGCGGCTGCGCATGGGTGCCGGCGGGTCCATCGGCTCGACTACGACCGAGCCGGCCGGGTCGTCCGGCCGGTCGCCGGGCTCGCCAGGTTTGACCGCTACCGGCTCCGCCGGTGTCTCCGCGGGCTCGCCCGGCTCGCTCGGCGGCGCGGAACGGTCCCGGTTGGACCCCGCGCCGGCGGAGTGCTTCGCCACGTGACCCATCGCCGTCACCTCGATTCTCGGCGGAACGGACCACGGTCCTCCAGCGACGGAACGCGCATGGCGCCCGTGACCCTAGGGTGACCGTGCGTAACCTACGCGAATCGTGTCAGCTTCCGAGGCTCCCTCGCGTTGGATCGGCGAAACAGTGAGGAACTTTCAGCGGACAGCGGGAAGGGCCCCTTCTTTACCAGAAAGGGCCCTTCCACAGGGGTTGCTAACCGCGTTCGCGGTCACGGTCCTCGCCGAGCACCGTGGACGGTGGCACGGGCTCGCCGGCCGTGATCCCCGGCGTCTGCGGCGGGAGACCGGGCGAGCTGGAAACCTGCTCCTCCGCCTGGCGTACCTCATGGTTGACCTGCGCCGCCGCTTCCGCGGCGGCCCGGGCCGCCTCGTCGGCCTCGCGCTCGACGGCGCTGGAGTCGACACCCTGCGTCGGCTGGTCGCCGACCATGTTGGCCAACCCGCCGAGCGCGCCGCCCATGCCCTCGAGAGCCTTGGTGAGCTCGGTCGGAATGATCCAAACCTTGTTGGCGGTGCCGTTGGCGATCTGCGGCAACGCTTGCAGGTATTGGTAGGCCAGCACCTTCTGGCTCGGGTTGGCCGTGTGGATCGCGTCGAAGACCGTGCGGATCGCCTTGGCCTGGCCCTCCGCCTGGAGGATCCGGGACTGCCGGTCACCATCGGCGCGGAGCACGAGGGACTGCTTCTCGCCCTCGGCGGTCAGGATCGCCGCCTGCTTGTGGCCCTCGGCGTTGAGGATCGCGGCCCGCCGGTCCCGCTCGGCGCGCATCTGCTTCTCCATGGAGTCGCGGATGCTCGGCGGCGGCTCGATGGCCTTGATCTCGACGCGGGTGACCTTGATGCCCCAGCGCCCGGTGGTCTCGTCGAGCACGCCGGACAGGTGGCGGTTGATCTCCTCGCGGCTGGTCAGCGCCTTCTCCAGGTCGAGCGAGCCGATGACGTTGCGGAGCGTGGTCACCGTGAGCTGTTCGATCGCCTGGAGGAAGTTGGCGATCTCGTAGGTCGCCCGGACCGGGTCGACGACCCGGAAGTAGAGCACCGTGTCGATCGAGACGACCAGGTTGTCGGACGTGATCACCGGCTGGGGCGGGAAGCTGACCACCTGCTCCCGCATGTCGACCTTCGTGCGCACCGCGTCGATGAACGGCACCAGGAGGTTGAGGCCCGGCGACAGGGTCCGCTTGTATTTGCCGAGCCGCTCCATGACGTCCATCCGCTGCTGCGGAACGATCCGCACCGAGCGCACGATCGTGATGATCGCGACGAGCACAATCGCCGCTACCACGACCGCAATGGCAATTTCCATCCCTAGTTCACCTTTTCTCCGGGTTTATCCGTATCTGACACGTCATCCCGCCAGACCATGGCAGTCGCGCCCTTGACCTCGATCACGCGTACGCGTTCGCCAGGCGCGAACACCTGATGGGCGTCGTACGCGCGGGCCCGCCATGTCTCTCCGTCGATCTTGACGACGCCCTGGTCCGCGTCGACCTGCTCGAGCACGAGCGCGCTCGAACCCTCGAATGCCTCCAGCCCGATCGGCTCGGTGTTGGACTCGAGCGCGGAGAGCCGGTGCCGCTGGATGATCGGGCGCACCGCGAAGACGGTCAGGCCCGAAACGGCGGCGAAGACAATCGCCTGCACGATCGCGGGTGCGCCCAGGGCGGCGGCGGCCCCGGCCGCCAGCGCACCCACCGAGATCATCAACAGGAATAGGGTCGCGGTGAACATCTCCGCCACCGCGAGTACCACTCCCAGAACGACCCAGAGAACGACATCCACACATCGATCGTGTCACGGCGGCGCACCCATTGCGACTGCGCAACGGTCGCACGACGGTAACGTCGGGCCTGGGGAAGCAGTTGACCCTCCGGAAACGCCCGCGCCCCAGCCCGAGGAGCCCACTCGAGATGACGACGTTGCTTCCGGAGACCGCACGCTCGGTCGATGCCGCGGTCGCCCGCGCCCAGGCCACCGGCCAGGTTCCGTCGATCTCGCTCGGGGTGGTCCGCGACGGCGAGCTCGTGCACGTCGCGACCGCGGGCGGCGCCGCCTCGCCGCAGGACGCCCGGCCAGGCCCGGACACCCGCTACCGGATCGGCTCGATCTCCAAGACCATGACCGCGACGCTGGTGCTCCAGCTCCGCGACGAGGGCCGGCTGGCGCTCGACGACCTGCTCTATCGGCACCTGCCGGGCACCCCGGTCGGCGGGGTCACGCTGCGCCAGTTGCTCGGGCACGCGGCGGGCCTCCAGCGCGAGCCGGAGGGCAAGTGGTGGGAGCGGCACGAGGGCGACGACATCGACGCGCTGCTGGCCGGCCTCACACCCGACAAGGTGGCGTTCCCGCCGCACCGGACATACCACTACTCCAACCTGGCGTACGGGTTGCTCGGCGCCGTGCTGCGCCGGGTGACCGGTGAGGACTGGACGACGCTGCTCACCAAGCGGCTGTTCGACCCGCTGGGCATGCGCGCCACCACGTACGACGCGGTCGAGCCGTTCGCGCGCGGCTACGTCGTACACCCGTGGTCGTCGACGCTCCGCGAGGAACCGCGGACCGACACCGGCGCGATGGCGCCCGCCGGCCAGCTCTGGTCCACGGTGGCCGATCTGGCCCACTGGGCGGCCTTCCTGGCAGCGCCGCGCCCCGAGGTGCTGGCCGCCGACACCCTGGCCGAGATGTGCGCGCCCGTGATCATCAGCGACCTGGAGGCGTGGACCTCCGGGCACGGCCTGGGGCTGGAGCTCTACCGCGTCGGTGAGCGGGTGTACGTGGGCCACGGCGGCTCGATGCCCGGCTACGTCGCCTGCCTGGCGGTGCACCGCCGGTCGCGCACGGGTGTGGTCGGCTTCGCCAACGCGTACAGCTTCCGGCAGGGCTCGATCGGTGCGCTGGGCCGCGAGGTGCTGACCGACGTGCTCGACCGCGAGCCGGAACTGCCGGCGCCGTGGCGCCCGGCCGGTGCGCCTCCGCCGCCGCTGGCTCCGTTGACGGGCCGTTGGTGGTGGATGGGCATCGAGCACGACCTGGCGTGGGACGAGCCGGCCGGCGAGCTCGTGCTGTCGCAGCTACGGGCGGGCGCACCGAAGGCGACCCGGTTCACACCGGAGGGCACGGACCGGTGGCGCGGCCGGGGCGGCCCCAACGACGGCGAGGTGCTGACGGTCCGCCGGGACGAGCACGGGGTCCCGGTGGCGCTGGAGATCGCCACGTTCATCTACACGCGACACCCCGACCGGCTGGGTCCCTAGTCGCTCTCGACGGTCACGAAGTCGATCAGGCGTTCCATCGAGTTGATGAGCGGGGTTTCGACGTCCTTGTAGGACCCGACCGTTTTGAGGATGGTGCGCCACATGTCGGCCGGTTCGGCCACGCCGAGGGCCGCGCAGATGCCCTCCTTCCACGGGCGTCCCGGTGGCACCACCGGCCAGGCCCGGATGCCGATCGCGGCGGGCTTGACCGCCTGCCAGATGTCGACGTACGGGTGGCCCGTGACCAACACGTGCGGCGAGGTGACCCGCGAGACGATGCGGCTCTCCTTCGAGCCCGGCACCAGGTGGTCGACCAGCACACCGAGCCGGCTGCGCGGGCCGGGGCCGAACGCGGCCACTTCCTGCTCCAGCTCGTCGATGCCGTTCAGCGGCTCGACGACCACGCCCTCGATCCGCAGGTCGTCGCCCCAGATCCGCTCGACGAGGGCGGCGTCGTGGATGCCCTCCACCCAGATCCGGCTGGCGCGGGCGACCCGGGCGGTGACGCCCTGGACCGCGACGGAGCCGCTGGCCGTGCGGGTCCGGGTCTGCTGTGCCGGCGCCGCGGCCGGCTTCCTGAGGGTCACCGGCTGACCGTCGAGCAGGAACGCGGCCGGCAGCAGCGGGAAGTTGCGGCGCTTGCCGAACCGATCCTCCAGCACGACCGCGCCCATCTCGAACCCGACCACGGCACCGCAGAAGCCGGAGTCGGCGTCCTCGACGACCAGATCCGGTTCAGCGTCCACCTCAGGCGTCACCTTGCGGCGCCGCCAGTTACCCGCGAGCACATCCTCCCCATACATGAATCCGGACGTTAGCCGCCCGCCTGTCGCCGCTCCCGCCCGACGCGCCGTCTCGACCGGTTCCCGACGGTCTGTCCAGCTCGGTCGGGTGTGGTGTTCCTCGCGGGTGCCGCTGGTCGCGCGATCGAGACAGCGGCCCGGTCAGCACGTACCCTTTCCTGCATGTCCACCGCAGCGGGTGCCACCACCCTCGCGACGCGCCGGTCCAGCCGGCTCGTCACCTGGGTGCGGGCGTGGCGCGCCGGCCTGGTGCCCTATGACGAGGTAGCCGAAGAGGTCGCCCGCGACGAGGAGCACCTCGTCGCCGACGCACCCGGCGCCTGGACCGATGTCTCACTGCGCGAGGGCCTGACGGCGTTCTCCAAACTGACTCCCGACCAGGTCCGGCTGGTGCTGCCGGCGCCCGGCGACCCACGCGGGTTGCCCGGCCCCGGCGAGTTCACCGGCGCCGCGCTGGTCGCGGGCGAGGCCGTGATCGCGGGCGACCTGGGGCTGATCCCCGAGGTACGCACGCACACGTCCGGCTCCGGCATGACGTTCGAGACCGTGCTGTGGCGCTGCTTCGCGCTGCCAGCCGGCGCACCGCCGCCGGTGCCGGTCTCCGTCGCCGAGGCGGAGACCGAGCTCAACCAACTCCTGGCCGAGGCGACCAACACGCTGGCCCGGCTCGACATCGCACAGTGGCGCCCGGAACTGGCCGGTGCCCTGGCCGCGATCCGCAAGCCGGACAGCGCAAACGAGCTGCCGCCGGGCTTCGACCCCCGATCGCGGCGGCTGTTCGCCCGCGCGAGCGTGCTCGACCGGGTGCTGGCACTGGCCGACGAGGTCGCACCGGGCGGCGCGGTCAACGGCTTCGAGGTGCAGGCCCGCGACGCGGCCCTACGCCCGTTGGCCTCCGCCTGCCGCGGCGCGCTCGTGGCCGCCTGCAACGCACCGCTCATCTAGCTAGCGGACGCCGCGGACCCGCTGGACCAGTGCGCTGAGCCGGCGGTAGGTGCGGCCCTCCGCGGCCAGATCGCCGTCGCCCTCCTTCGTCAGCGGGGTCTCCACGCCCTGGGTGCCCTGCACGAACAGCCCTTGCGGCGAGACCACGTAGAAGAAGCTCGCGCGCGGCCGCTCGCTGTCGAACCGGAGGAACCACAGGCCCGGTTGCGCCGGCAGACGGCGTTTCAGCTTCGCGATGTCCTCCTCGTCGTATCCGCTGCCGATGAACTCGACCGTCAGCCGGTCCGCGGATTGCGGTGGCAGCGCTCCGGAGACGACGTCGGTCGGCTGCAGCACCAGGCCGATCATCGGAAATCTGTCGTCAGCGCCCTCCCCTTGGAAAATCCGGGTGATCACCACGTCGACCACCCGCGCCACCACCACGGCGGTCGAGGCCCGCGTCGCCTCGTCCAGGTCGCGGTAATGGTGCGCCGAATCGAAACCGTCCATGTTGAACGTCTGATAGAACGCGAGATCACCGGAGCGCCGCAGGTCGAGCCCACCAGCCGTAGGCTCCGCCGCGCCGGTCGGCGCGTCAGACCCGCCCGGCGCGACGCACTCGCCAGACCGGTTCACCCCACCGGGTCCGCCTGGCGTGGCGCCCTCGCCGGATCCGCCTGCCGGAGCGGACCCACCCGGGCTGGGGCACTCGCCAGACCCGGTTGTCGCGGCGGAGCCGGCTGGCCGCGCTGCCCCGTCTCCCGCACCGCAGGCGGCTGCGGAGGCCGTCAACAGCAGCCCACACATGCCTCCCGCGGCGAGCCGGACGAAACCCTTCATCGCCATCCCCATCACGGTTGGACCCGGCTGCCGGGGCTGGGGTTCCGCTCGCTATTGGGTGGCGATGGTGATGCACCCATGTAGCTCTGCCAGCGCCTCCGCCGGCCCCGTGACCGTCACCTCGGCGCCGGGCTGTCGGTGCCACACCCAGCGTAGGAGAGCCGCCGGCGGGCCGCTGATCGCCGCGTCGGCGTCGGGTGCGTCACCGTCTTCGACGGCGAACGTGCCAGGGCCGGTGCGGACGTGCCAGGCCGCCCCGTCGGTGCGGAAGGCGAAGACCCGCCCCGGCGACGGATCGAGGGTCTCCTTGAAGGCGTCGCTCCACTCCCTGACGGAGTAGGCGACGAAGACCTTGAGTAGCTCGTCGACGCCGTCGATGGCCAGGTCGGCGGGGATCGGTGCGACCGGCTGCCCCGCGCCCAGCTCCGCGTCGATGCGGTGGACGACCGTCTCCTGCGCCATCCGGCGGATCCAGAAGCCGACGGTCTGGTCCGGCACGTACCAGGAACCGGCCTGGTCCGTCGGCGCATGCGACTCGAGCTCGTGGCGTAGCGCCGCATAGCTGCGGTCGAGCAGGGCCAGCGGCTCTTCGCCGGCTAGCTCGGCCGGCGGCCACGGGTCGGGCTCGGCGCCGTCGCGGATGGCGTGGGTCTTGTGGAGATAGACCTCGCCGACGTGCCGGGTCAGGTCGGCGACCGTCCACCCCGGACAGGTCGGCACCGCTCCGGCCGGGTCGAGCTGAGCGACCGTGCGCAGCCGGTCGAAGTCGGCGGCCAGGCATTCGAGGTAGCGGGAGTTCTCCATGCCGGGCAGTCCATCACAGGGGTACGACATTAATCGATGGCGATCGTGGGAGCGCGGAAACTAGCGTTGGGCCATGATCTACCAGCGACCGCTGGCCTACCTGCTGGCGCTGGAGGGCATCGCGCTGCTGCGCGCCAACGCGGGCGACCACGACGCCGAGTTCAGCGCCGCCCGGATCGACGAGATCCGCCGGCTGCTCGACGACCCGGCGCTCGACTCCGAGCCCGTGGCGGCCGGCCACACCGACACGGTGACCGGCTACGGGATCTGGTCGCGCACCTACGACCAGCCGGGCAACGGGCTATTCGACCTGGAGCGGCCGGTCGTACGCGAGATCGTCGACCCGCTGCCCGTCGGAGACGCCTTGGACGCGGCCTGCGGCACGGGCCGGCTCACCGAATACCTGGCGGGGCTCGGCCATCGGGTGATCGGGGTGGACAGCTCCCCCGACATGCTGGCCCACGCCCGCGAACGGGTTCCCGACGCCGATCTCCGCGAGGGCGACCTCAACGCACTGCCGCTCGACGACGACTCGGTAGACCTGGTGGTGTGTGCCCTGGCGCTGACCCACCTGCCCGAGCTCGGCCCGGTGCTCAAGGAGTTCGCGCGGGTGCTGCGTCCCGGTGGCCAACTGGTGATCTCCGATTCCCACCACGAGCTGGTGGCGCTGGGCTCGATGCCGCACGTCCGGCTGGCCGGCGGCGAACCCGCCTTCCTACCGGCCTACCGCCACCGGGCCAGCGACTACCTCGACGCCGCGCTGCCGGCGGGCTTCACCGTGCGCCGCTGCGCCGAGCCCCGGGTGCGCGTGGTCGAGTCGAACGCGCCCGCCCTCCAGGACGAGACCGGCCCGTGGGACGACTGGCCGTGGTCACTGTTCAAACTCGTCCCGGCGGCGCACAGGGCCGTCTTCGACGGAACACCGGCACTCGTCATCTGGCACTTCGCGCTGACCAGCTAAGGCCGTTAGTAAGGGTCCCTTTCGCTGCGGAAAGCGTTAACAAGGGACCCTTCCTTCGCCAGCAAGCGGGCGGGAGGGCGGGCCGGCTAGATCGTGACGACGACCTTGCCGGCGGGGTGGCCCTGGGCCAGGTAGCGGATCGCGTCGGGCGCCTCGGCCAGCGGGTAGACGCGGTCGATGACCGGCTTGACCTTGCCGTCCTCGATCAGCCGCGTCAGGTCGTCGAGCAACTCCGCCCGCTCCCCCGAGATCAACCCTCGCACCCGCCGACCCGCGACCAGAGACACGAACGGCGCCCGCATCGCTCGGGTGAAGCCCCCCAGCAGCCCGCCGGCGTCGTGCCCGCCACCGGCCAGCACCACAAGACCACGCGGCACCACCGCCCGGCACAGCAGTGCCAACGGCCGGCAGCCGGCGGTGTCGAGGACGACGTCATAGACGGCGCCGTCTCGATCAACCTCAGCGCTCGTGTAGTCGATGACGTCGTCGGCCCCCAGCGAGCGGACCAGATCGTCCTTGCCAGGACCGCACACCCCGGTCACCACAGCGCCAAGAGCGACAGCGATCTGGACCGCGTACGCGCCGACACCCCCCGCCGCCCCGATCACCATCACCCGCTGGCCGGGCACCACCTTGGCGACGTCACGAAGGCCCACCACCGCGGTGACGGCCGAGATCGGCACCGCGGCGGCCTGCGTGAACGAAAGACTGGCCGGCTTGTGGGCCAGGAACCGGACCGGGACCGCTGCGAACTCCGCGTACGTGCCGGAGGCGGTCGTCCCGTACACCTCGTCGCCCGCCTGGAACGCGGTCACACCGGCGCCCACCGAAACCACCACACCGGCCAGGGCCCGGCCGCGGACCGCCACTTTCGGCCGGGTCAGACCGAAGGCGGCCCGCGCGGCGTACGGCTGCCCGGTCATGCAGACCCAGACGCCCGGGTCGACCCCGGCGGCCCGCACCTGGACCAACACCTCACCGGCACCGGCAACGGGGTCCGGAACCTCCCGGAGCGACAGGACGTCGGCTGACCCGTACACGGATTGTGCGATCGCTTTCATGAAGGCTCCTCGGGGTATTCGAAGACGTCGTCGAGCGGCACCTTGAACGCGCGGGCGATGCGGAACGCCATCTCCAAGGAGGGCGAGTAGCGGCCCTGCTCGATGGCGATGAGGGTCTGGCGGGTCACGCCGATCCGGTCGGAGAGGTCGGCCTGGGTCATCTCGTCGTGCGCGAACCGCAGGGCGCGGATGCGGTTGGTCACGCGCGTCGGCTTCACCACTCGGGAACGCCGGCCCGGTAGACGACGACCTTGGCGATGCCGCCCACCACGGCGGAGAGCACGAAGCCCAGGTAGATCACGTTGGCGATCCAGAACGGCGCCCAGTCGGCCATTGCCATCAACATCGCCGCGACCGCGCCGACCACCATGAACGGCTGGCCGACGTGGTCGCCGAGGCGGCCGATCTCGCGGTCGCGATCGTCCCTGACCAGGGACGCCCCCGGGTTGACGATCGCGAACAAGATCTCCGCGAC
The DNA here is from genome assembly GCF_900107455.1 of Asanoa ishikariensis. Taxonomy (GTDB): domain Bacteria; phylum Actinomycetota; class Actinomycetes; order Mycobacteriales; family Micromonosporaceae; genus Asanoa; species Asanoa ishikariensis. Next base: position 1,908,960 of record NZ_FNQB01000003.1, read on the forward strand.
GATCGCGGTGACGATGCCCGCGCCGATGGTCCACAGCAGCGGGGCGGCGTAGGCCACCTCCGTCAGCGGCAGTCCGTCGGCGCGGGCGAGCACCACGACCAGGTAGACGCTGTAGCCGATGACGGCCACGACGAGCCCGATCCAGGCACGTCTCTGTTCGAGGGTCATCGACCCACTCCCTTCGCGGCGTGTACAGAATCTTTGACACCACGAAGGTAGCGAATCCTTTACCTCATGTCCAGAAAGTTTTACATCCCCCAAACTCAGATGGTGAACCCGCCATCGACGTTGACCGTCGCGCCGGTGATGTAGCGGCCGTCCGCACCAGCCAAGAACGCCACCGCCGCGGCGATGTCGGCCGGCTCGGCGTAGTGCCCGAGCGCGGTCAGCCCGTTGACCGCCGAGGCGTTCGGCCCGTCGGCCGGGTTGAGGTCGGTGTCCGTCGGGCCGGGGTTGACCAGGTTCACGGTGATCGCCCGCGGGCCGAGCTCACGGCCGAGCGCCTTGGTCAGTCCGATCAGGGCGGTCTTGCTCATCGCGTACAGGGAGAAGCCCGGAAAGACCGCCCGCTCGGCCACGTTGCTGCCGATGTTGATGATCCGCCCGCCGGCCGCCATGTGCCGGACCGCGGCCTGGGTCGCCAGGAACGGCGCGCGGACGTTGACCGCGACGGTCTGCTCGAACTCGGCCACGCCCAGCGCTCCGAACGGACCCAGCAGGAACGCGCCCGCGTTGTTGACCAGGATGTCCAGCCGACCGAACGAATCCGCGACCCGGTCGACGGCAGCGACCAGGGCGGTCGCGTCGGCGCTGTCGACCCGGACCGCGACCGCTCGTCCGCCCGACGCCACGATCTGCTCGACTATCTCGTCCGCCCTCCGCTGGTCCTGCTGGAACGTGAGGGCCACCGCCGCGCCTTCGGCCGCCAGCCGCAGCGCCACCGCCGCGCCGATACCCCGTCCGCCGCCGGTGACCAGGGCGACCTTGCCATCAAGTGTGTTGTTCATGAGGAAAAGCTTGATCGACTACGGGGCTGCCGTCTGGCGCCGATCGGACGTCGCGTTGCCGGGTGATCTGCTTCTCAATCAGGCTGAAACGGTCGTACGCCGGGCCGCGCGGGTGTGGGCTTTGTTCATGCGGACCACGACACTTGGCCGGTCCGGGCTTCCGGTCTCGCGCATCGCGTTCGGCACGTGGCAGCTCGGCGGCGACTGGGGCAACTTCGACGAGTCAGGGGTGATCGCGACCATCCGACGGGCGTACGAGCTGGGGATCAACCTGTTCGACAGCGCACAGGGGTACGGGTACGGCGCCGCGGAAGCGGTGCTCGGCCGCGCGCTGCGGGCAGAGCTGCGGTCCGACCGGGAGTCGATCGTGCTGGCCACCAAGGGCGGCATCGACCCGGCGGGCAAGCGGACCCGCGACGCGCGCCCCGCCCACCTGCGAGCCGGCGTCGAGTCGAGCCTGCGGGCGCTCGACGTCGACTACATCGACCTCTACCAGGTGCACTGGCCGGATCCGGCGACGCCGGCCGAGGAGACCGCCGGCGCGCTCCAGGAACTGGTCGACGAGGGCAAGATCCGGCACGTCGGTGTGTCCAACTACGACGTCGCCGAGCTCACGGCGTTCGAGGCGGTGCGGCCGGTGGAGACGTCGCAGTCGCCGCTGCACCTGTTCCAGCGGGAGATCCAGGACGAGATCCTGCCGTACGCCCGCCGCCTGGACATCGGGGTCCTCGCCTACAGCCCGCTCGGCAGCGGCCTGCTCACCGGCGCGCTGAACGCGTCGACCCGGTTCGACGAGGACGACTGGCGGGCCAAGTCGAGCGCGTTCTCCGGCAACACCTTCATCCGGAACCTGGAGATCGTCGATCACCTGGCCATGTTCGCTGCGCGCCGCTCGATGACCGTCGCCCAGCTCGCCGTCGCCTGGGTGCTGGCGCAGGAGGGCGTACACGTGGCGATCGTGGGTGCCCGGCACGCCCGCAACATCGAGGCGGCCGCCGAAGCGGCCGACCTCACGCTGAACGCCGACGACCTGGCGGAGATCGACAAGATCACTCAGGGGGCGACACCCGCGCTGGGCAACACCCCGGAAGGGCCGCGCTGAGCCGTCAGCGCGGTGTCTCCACCCAGCCCTGGCCGTCTTCCGAGACCCAGGTGCGGGAGTAGGCGCCCATCGTCGACGCGACGTACATCCCGTCGATCGACGTGTCGAAACCGACCGGGCCGATGTCGGGGAAGCCACGCCGGTCGAAGCTCCGGCCGCCGTCCGTGCTGCGCAGCAGGCCGTCCGGCGTCGACAGCCACAGGACGCCGGAACGGGTGGCGAGCAGACCGCCGCCGCCGAAGCTGACCGGGATCGAGGCCGTCGCGGACCAGGTCGCACCGCCGTTCCGGCTCGCGAACACCTTGAACGCGTGGTCGACGCCGTAGAGGGCGTAGAGGTCGACCCCGTTGGCGCTAGAGAAGTCGAGGAACCCAAAGTCACGCGGCAGCCTGCGGACCTCCCACGAGCGGCCGAAGTCACCGCTCACGGCGGTCGACAGGTCAACCGACCGGATGCCCCTCGCCCTGGCGAATCCGACCATCCACAACGCTCCGCCTCCTTCGAACGACCGGGCCTGCCGCAACGGTTGCGGCGCCGCGACAGAGGCGAGCCCGCCCGTCCCCGGCCGGACGAGCACGACCTGGGCGCCATCGACGTACGCGAACTGATCCGTCTGGGTCGTCGTGCGGTTCTCGAGGGTCCCCTCCCGCCAGGTCCGTCCCGCGTCGACGGTCACCCAGCGGGTGGAGTCGGCCGCGACCACGACGGTCGTGTTGGTCGCCGAGAGGATCTGGCGGTACGCGGTGTCCGGCCCCGGCGGTGGTCGCAGGGACCAGGTCACGCCACGGTCGGCGGAGACGGCGAAGTGGAAGCGGCACCCGCCGGTGTCGCAGGTCTCTGTCAGCTGGTAAAGGTGCCAGATGTCGCCCGCCACGACCCGCGATGTCGCGCTGCCGCGGTACGACCCATCGGGCCGACTCGCCGTGCCTACGGACAGGCTGGCCGCCACGCCGCCGCCGGCGACCGCCACCACCAGTGCGCTCAGCCCGGCGAGCCACCGACGCCGGCGCCGCGCACGCCGGACCACCTCGTCGAAACGGGGCCGGAACACCTGCTGGGTCTCCTCGCCGAGACCCACGAAGTCGAGGTCAGGCACGGCTCTCCTCCTTGTCGCCGAGCCGGGCGGCCAGCGCACGGCGGCCGCGCATCAGGCGGGACTTGACCGCGTCGACGCTGCACTGCTGCACCGCCGCCACGTCGGCGATCGTCAGGTCGGCGATGTAGTGCAGCACCAGGCACTCGCGTACCGGCCGGGGCAGATCCTGCATGGCTTCGGCCAGGGCGATCCGGTCCGGCGAGATCGGCGGCGTGCTCTCCGGCCGGCGCAACCGCCCGGAGTGGAGGATGCGGTCGAGCAGCACCCGGCGCCGGAAGCGCGTGCGGGCCACGTTCATCGCGACCGTCCGCAGCCAGGCCTCCGGGCTGTCCACCTTGCGCAACTGGGCCGGCCGGCTCAGCGCTCGGGCGAAGGCCTCGTGCACCGCGTCCTCCGCCTCGGCGAAGTCACCCGTCAGCGCGTAGAGCACGGCCACCAGGCGACCCGCCGAGGCCGCGTAGATCGCGCGGAGATCCGTCTCCCCGTCCACGGTCACCTCGATTCACCGTCGTCGTCATCTAGTCAGACCATCGACGGGCCGGCGAGGTGGCGGGTCAGTTCATCGTTCGGCGGCCCGGCGGGCGCGGGCCGCCGCCAGCGCGCGCTCCATGACGTCGTCCTCGTCGGCGTCGGCGACGCCCTCCTCGAAGTACTCCCGGGATGTCCCGTGCAGCAGCAGGACGATCACGGCGGCCGAGGCCAGGATCAGGACGAGCTCGATCAACTGTTGGGTCAGCGGGTACCAGCCCGGCACGATGCCCCACCGCAGCGGGGCCTCGGACAGGTCGCTGGCAATGAACAGGATCTGGCCCATCAGCGACGCGGACAGGACACCGACCGCCGCCCACCTGGCCCCGCTGAGCGGACCGCGCAGCGCGAGGAGCACCGGCACGAGCACGGCCGCGAGCAGGACGCCGGCGACGATGCTGTAGCCGAGCACGTCCCGGGTCTCGTACACGGCGGTCTCGACCTCGCCGACGAGCGCGGCGAACTGCGCCTCAGCCTCGTCGACGTGCGGCGCGACGATCACCGCGGCCAGCGCCCGGACCACCGAGACCACGGCGATGACGACGAGGGTCCAGGACGCGATCCGGACCAGCCGCGGCCGGGGCGCGACCGCCGCGGTGCGGCAGCGGGGGCACAGGACGCGGCCGCCGGAGTCAGTCCAGCGGTGCCAGCCCAGCCGACAGAAGAGTGCCATGACCGGAGATTCTCTCCGACCGGTACGCGGCGCGCGTCCCCCGATCAGGCCGTAGCCGTGACCGGCCGCGGTGGGCGGATCCGGTGGTCGCTCGCGTAGCGCTCGGCCAACTCCCGCTCGGCCACCGGGTTGCCCTGGGACGCCGCGACCAGCAGGGCGGCCAGGTCGTCCACCACGTCGAGGCCGTCGACCAGGTCCGGACCCATCGGCCCCCACTCGTCGGTGAGCCGCACCTCCGCACCGTTGACGTGGGCGAGGTCGCGCAGCACCGCGTCGCGCAGCGCCGCACCGCCGCCGTAGCGGGTCGGGTCGAGCGTGCCGGCGCGGTAGCCGAGCCAGGCGTCGCCGGGCAGGACGAAGCCGGTGGCACCTGCCACCCGCGGGTCGGTCGTCAGCCAGCGCCCACCGTCGTGATAGGACACGACGACGTGCGCGGCGTCCCCGAGGTAGGGCGCGAACCCGACCCGGGACCGGGCCGGCAGGCTGCGGTGCCGCAGCGCCGCGAGCATCAGCAGGGCCGCCGCACGGCAGGTGCCGCCGACCGGATAGGCCCGCGGCACCCGCAGCCCGCGCCCCGGATGTCGCGCCTGGTCGGCGTCGAGCAGGTCGACGAGCCGGGCGTGGTCGGCACCGGGCGTGCCGGCACCGCCGACGACGTTGCGCACCACCACACCCAGCGCCTCCACGTCGGCGGGCAGGTTGTCCAACAGCGCCGCGTGGTGCGCGGGGTCGGTCGCGTAGGTCTGCGTCACCCGTCGATCATGCCCGCGCTCCGCCGCGCGCGGCCACCCGCTCAGGCGCCGAAGCGCGCGGCCACCTCCGCGCGGGTCGGCATGGCGACCGCGCCGCCCGGCCGCTCGCAGACCAGCCCGGCCACCTGGAGCGCGTAGGCAACCAGCCGGGTCCAGCCGTCCACGGTGCTCGGCGGACCGTCGGCCAGCAGACCGGCGATCAGCGCCGCCATCACCGAGTCGCCCGCGCCGGTCGCGTCGACCGCCTCGACCACCGGGGCCGGCAGGTCGACCCGCTCGTCGCCGAACGCGACCAGCGCGCCCGCCGCGCCGCGGGTGACCACCACCGCGCCGGCGCCGAGGGAGAGCAGGTCGCCGGCCACCGACGACAGCGACAGCCCGGGATAGAGCACCGCGGCGTCGGCGTGGCTCAGCTTGACCAGGTCGGCCGACGCGCAGAACTCGTCGACCACCGACCGGAAGGCGTCCACGTCGGCCGGGGTCGGCAGCAGGGTCGGCCGCACGTTGGGGTCGAAGACCCGCAGGCCGCCGGCCTCCGACCAGGCCGACCGGGCGGCGCGGAGGAACTCCGGGTGCAGCAGCACGATGGAACCGCAGTAGACGACCGCCGAGCCGGCCAGCAGGTCGCGCGGCACCTCGGTGAGCAGCGAGTACGACGGCGGCGAACCGTAGAAGCGGAACTCCGGGTCGGCGCCGTCGAAGGTGACCACCGCGAGCGTGGTCGGCACCGGTACGCGTACCACCGCCCGGTCCCCGACCCCCGCTTCGGTGAGGTAGTCGAGGATCCGCGTCCCCAGGGCGTCGTCGCCCAGCGAGCCCGCGAACGACACCTCGCCGCCGAGGCGGGCCACCCCGACCGAGACGTTGAACGGCGCGCCGCCGATCGCCTGCCGGAAGACCCGTTCGCCGGCGGACTCGCCGTCGAGCAGGTCGATCAACGCCTCACCGAGCACCACCGCGTATGCCATGGGGTGCATCTTCGCAAGCCCGCCCTTGCCGCCGTACGCCCCGTCGTGGTCCGATATTCACGCCGGGCAATACACGCGGATGGCGCCACCCCCACAAGGGCACACAGGTGGGTCAGCGCGCGCCGCGGCTTCCTCGCGAGCCCGCGCTCCCCGAGTCGACTCCGGCGCGCCAGCGCGCCGACTCCCCGAGGAGCAATCCGTGAGACTCATCCGCAGGGCCGCGGTGTTCGGTGCCGCCGCCATGCTCGCCGCCGGCCTCGTGTCGGTGGTCAGCCAACTGCCCGCCCAGGGACACGGCACGCCGATGTCACCGGGCAGCCGCACCTTCCTGTGCTGGAAGGACGGCCTGTCGCAGCAGGGCGACATCCAGCCGCACAACCCGGCCTGCACCGCGGCCGTCCAGCAGGGCGGCACGAACCCGCTCTACAACTGGTTCAGCGTGCTGCGCTCGGACGCGGCGGGCCGCACCGTCGGCTTCATCCAGGACGGCCAGCTCTGCAGTGGTGGCAACAGCACCTTCGCCGCGTACAACCAGGCCCGCAACGACTGGCCGTTGACCCACCTGACGGCCGGGTCGCGGTTCGACTTCAAGTACAGCAACTGGGCACACCACCCGGGCACGTTCTACTTCTACGTGACCAGGGACAGTTGGAGCCCGACCCGGGCGCTGGCCTGGAACGACCTGGAGTCGACACCGTTCCTCACGGTGACCAACCCGCCGCAGAACGGTGGTCCGGGCACCAACGAAGGGCACTACTACTTCAGCGGCAACCTGCCGTCCAACAAGAGCGGGCGACACCTGATCTACTCCCGCTGGGTGCGCGCCGACAGCAACGAGAACTTCTTCGGCTGCTCCGATGTCGTCTTCGACGGCGGCAACGGCCAGGTCACCGGCGTCGGCCCGGGCAGCGAGAACCCGACCGACCCGGGCGGCCCGAGCCCGACGACCGGACCGACCCCGACGCCGACTGCCAGCCCGACCGCCGGACCGACCACGCCGGCGCCGAGTGGCGACTGCATGGCGGTTTACAAGATCGTCGGTTCGTGGACCGGCGGCTTCCAGGCCGAGGTCGAGATCATGAACCACAGCAGCCGGACGTACGGCGGCTGGACCGCCTCGTGGGCGTGGCCGTCAGGGCAGACGCTCGCGCAGGTCTGGAACGGCACGTCGACCGTCTCGGGGACGAACGTGACCGTGCGCAACGCGAGCTACAACGGCTCGATCGCGCCGGAGGGCCGGACGACGTTCGGGTTCCTCGGCACGCACAGCGGCACCAACACACTGCCGACGGTGACCTGCGTCGGTTCGTAACGTGCGGAAGGGGGGCCTTCGCGGCCCCCCTTCACTCGCCGTCGAGCAGGGCGTAGGCGCGCTTGATGGCGACGTGCGCCGCCGCACCGAACGGGGCGCGGCGCGCCAGGTCGTCGACCCGGGCGCGCTCGGCGTGACCGTTGCGGATCAGCCACTCGAGCTCCGTGAGCTCCTCGTGCTGCCCCGTGACGAAGCCTTGGCCCACGGGTGCGCCGTGTCCCGGCACCACCACCGTCTCCGGCGTGGTGAGCCGCAGCAGCGCCGCCACCGTGCCCGGCCACTCCAGCGGGTAGGCGTCGCCGAAGTCCGGCGGGCCACTCTCCTCGACCAGGTCGCCGGCGATCACGACGTCGGCGTCCGGGACGTGCGCGACCAGGTCGCCGGCCGTGTGCCCGCGACCGAAATGGGACAGCACGACGATGCGCCCGCCCAGGTCGAGGGCGGCCTCCGTCAGGACGATCTCGTTGGGCGGCAACACGACCACCCGGGCCACCTCGTCGGCCAACTCGGGTTGGGAACCCGCGCGGACCGCCTCCCACGCCGTGCGCCGCGCCGTCTCCTCGTGGCCGAGCAGCCGCGCGGCCTCCTCGTGCGCCCAGATCCGGGTGCGGGCGGCCGCGTCGGCGCCCGGGTCACCGAAGGCCGGGAACGACTCGGCCGGCGGCGGCTCCTGCCGTGCCAGCGTCGCGTTGCCGAACGCGTGGTCGAAGTGGTGGTGGGTGTTGACGATGGCCCACTGCGCGCCGGTCACCCGGCGCGCGGCCACGGCGACCTCGGCCGCCTGCGCGGCCGTCGACAGCGTGTCGACCAGCACGGCGGCCTCGTCACCGACCACCAGCGTGACGTTGACGTCGAACACCGGGTAGCGCAGCACGAAGACCCGGTCGGCGATCTCGACGAACGCCGGTGTGGACGAGCTCATGAGCCGTCGACGGCCCGCTCGACGAACCGGTGCCGATCCAGGAAGATCCGCTCGACCCGGCCCTCGGCGACGATCGCGGTGCCCTCGCTGCCCGGCCCGTCGGTGACGGTGACCTCGAAGAGGAGCTTGCGACCGTCGACTTTGGCCAACTGGGCCACCGCGAACACCGTGCGACCGATGGCTGTCGGTAGTCGGTGGTCGAGCTCGACCCTCGTGCCGACCGTGGTCATGCCGGTCGGCATGCGGGTGGCCGTCGCGGCGACGGTCGCGGCCTCGACCAACGCCAGCACCCGCGGCGTCGCGAGCACCGGCACATCGCCGGAACCGAGCGCCTGCGCGGTGTCGGAGTCGGTGACGGTCAGCTCCACCCGCGCGCTCAAGCCCGGCGCGAAGGGCGCTTCCGTTTGCTGCTCCATGACCCACAGAGTAGGCGCTCCGCAACGCTCAGGCTACGAGCCCCGCCAACCTGTGGACAACCGTGGATGCCCTCGTCAACCCTCCGATTTCGCGCTGACCGGAGGTCCAGGCGCCGACCGGAGGTCCGGGCGTCAACAGGGACACAGCTCACGCGCTGGGTTGCGGACGCAGCGGGGCGCTCTCCGGTTCCAGCACCGGTGCCGGCACCACCACCCGGCCGCGGTCCGGTGCCGCCAGCCGCGCCACCCGCCCCCGCTCGGCCAACTCGGCGGCCAGCCACCAGGCCTCGGCGAGGTCCCGGTCGCGCAGCGCGGCCGAGCGCCCCCGCGCGGTGTCCGCGTAGACGGTGGCCACACCGAGCAGGCGTTGCAACGGGCCCTGGACCACCCGGACGCTCTGGATCCGGGCAAACGGGACCATCATCACGGTCCTGGTCAGGAGCCCCTCGCGGGTCGCGACGATCTTGTCCGTCAGGGCCACGCCGAGCTTCGGCCGGGCCAGCGGGTGGAACCATCGGGTCCGTTCCGGCGGCGGCTGGAAGGCCAGCGCGCTCAGCAGCACCCCGGGCAGCACCGAGCCGGCCACCCGCTCGGCCACGTCGGCCGTACCCACCGGCAGCAATCGGTCCGTCTCGGTGCCGTTGGCGGCGTCCTGGCCGGCCACGCCGGCGACGTCGAGGGTCAGCCGCAGCCAGCCCTGCGCGCGCCAGAGCAGCGGCCAGGTCGCGGTCACCCCCTGCACCCGGTCGACCGGCACGGTCTGGGAACGGGTCTCCACCAGGCCGAACCGTAGCCGCAGCGCCGTGTCGTCGCGGGACAGCCGGAAGTTCCAGTCGCTGAGGATCCGCCGGACGGGCTGCAACAGCACACCGGCGATCGCGGTCAGCGTGCTCGCCACGCCGATGAACGACCAGGAGGGGTCGAACCCGAACTGGAGCACGACGAACGCCACACCGATCGGCAACACCAGGGCCTGCGGTGTGAGCAACTGGCTGATCACCAGGTCACGGTTCGGCACGGCGAGGAGCAACGGACCATCACCGGGTACGCGCACCGGTGCCACACCGGCGACCTCGGCCGCACTGTCGACCGGCGCCACCGGCCGCCCCGCGATCGCCAACAGCCGGTCCCGCAGCGCCGCCGCGTCAGCCACCGACAGATAGGCCAGCGGCGCCTCGGTCTTGCCGCCGCCGACCACCTCCAGCCGCAGCTCGGCGAGCCCGGTGAGCTGGGCCAACAGCGGCCGGACCACCTCCACCGACTGCAGCCGCTCCAGCGGGATCGCCCGGGTGCGCCGCCACAGCAGGCCCTCGTAGACCCGAAGCTCGTGGCCGACCACGTGGTAGCCCGTGTTGTACCAGCTCACCACCGACATGACGATCGCGCCCAGTAACAGGACCAGCACCATCAGCGCGAACCAGCCGAGGCCGACCTGGCGCAGCGTCTGCCACGACAGCGCCACGACGATCACCACGAGCGCCTTGGCGCTGCGCAGCAACGGGCTCAGCGGATGGAGCCGCCGCCGCGGTTCGTCGATGACCACCCCTACAGCCCCTCGGCGCGATCTTCGCCGAGCGCGGTCAGCCGGTCACGCAACCGGGACGCCTCGGCGGGACGCAGGCCCGGCACCCGGGCGTCGCTGGCCGCGGCGGCGGTGTGCAACTGCACGGTGGCCAGGTCGAAGGCGCGCTCCAACGGGCCGGCGCTGACGTCGACGAACTGCATCCGCGCGTACGGCACGATCGAGAGCCGCCGGACCACCAGGCCGTGCCGGACCAGCAGGTCGTGGTCGCGTTCGGCGTAGCCCCAGGCGCGCACCGCACGGAAGATCGTCCAGACGCGCCACAGCATCAGCACCAGGACGACGACGAACGCCAGGCCGAGCGGCCAGACGCCGAAGATGCCCCAGAGGACGCCCAGCGGAACCAGCAGCATGGCCGCCATCGCACCCCACCGGATCAGCTCGACCCAGATCAGGTCGCGCGAGACGGGTTGCCAGTCGACGGTGTCGGGCCAGGGCTCCAGGGGGCTGGTCGGCCCGGCAGCGGCGATATCCACCCCTATGAGGGTAGGCGATCACCGGAAGGGCGCCACCTCACGGAGGAAGCCACGTCGGTCCAGAAAATCGGCCAGGCTCTCCCGGTGCTCCTCGCAGGCCAGCCAGACCTTGAGCCGCTCGGGCGCGTGGATCTTCGGGTTGTTCCAGCGGACCTCGTAAACAGCGTCACGCCGGCAGCCTTTGGCTGAGCAAACAGGCTCGATCTCGGCGTCCACCGGAGGAAGTCTACGGCGCACCAGGAGAGGTAAGCGCCGGGCGACCACGGGGGAAGTCGCCCGGCGTGGAGGAATCGTACACGTGACGTTCCCCTCTTTGTCTACCCGTGTTTGCCGGACCGTCGTCGCAACACGAATCCGGTTCTGCGCGCACACCGTGGCGGCCGACATGGAAGGCTTGTACCGCGCTCCCAGGTTCGGACTTCATGATGTGAGCGCCGCCGACACGAGACGCGACTGTGGAGGACCCGTGGCCCAGCCGACCGCACCCGACGCCCCGCAACCCGACGCCGCCAACGGCGCCGGGCCGGTCATGCCGACCGGCGGGCAGCCAGGTGACCCTCCGGCGACCACCCCGGCACAGGACGCCACCCTGCTCGAGCGGGCGCTCTTCGAGGTCAAGCGGGTCATCGTCGGCCAGGACCGGATGGTCGAGCGGATGTTCGTCGCGCTTCTGGCGCGCGGCCACTGCCTACTCGAAGGCGTGCCCGGCGTGGCTAAGACCCTCGCGGTCGAGACGCTCGCGACCGTCGTCGGTGGCACCTTCGCCCGGGTCCAGTTCACCCCCGACCTCGTCCCGGCGGACCTGGTCGGCACCCGGATCTACCGCCAGTCGAGCGAGAAGTTCGACGTGGAGCTCGGGCCGGTGTTCTGCAACTTCCTACTGGCCGACGAGATCAACCGAGCGCCCGCCAAGGTCCAGTCCGCCCTGCTCGAGGTGATGTCCGAGCAGCAGGTGTCGATCGGCGGCGAGACGCACCGGGTGCCCAACCCGTTCCTGGTGATGGCCACCCAGAACCCGATCGAGCAGGAGGGCGTCTACCCGCTGCCCGAGGCACAGCGCGACCGCTTCCTGATGAAGATCCTGGTCGGCTACCCGTCCGACGCCGAGGAACGCGAGATCGTCTACCGGATGGGCGTCAAGCCGCCCGAGCCGGCCGTGGTGTTCAGCCCGTCCGACCTGGTGGCGCTGCAGGCCAAGGCCGACGGCGTGTTCGTGCACAACGCGCTGGTCGACTACACGGTCCGGCTGGTGCTGGCCACCCGCAACCCGGCCGAGTCCGGGGTGCCGGACCTGGCCCAACTGATCCAATACGGCGCGAGCCCGCGCGCCTCGCTCGGCATCGTCCGGGCCTCCCGGGCGCTGGCCCTGCTGCGCGGCCGCGACTACGTGCTGCCGCAGGACGTGCAGGACATCGCGCCGGACATCCTGCGGCACCGGCTGGTGCTCAGCTACGACGCCCTCGCCGACGACGTGCCGGCCGACCACATTGTCGCGCGGCTGATGAGCGCCGTGCCGATGCCCTCGGTCGCGCCGCGGCAGCACGCGACGGCTGGTGCGGGCCAGCAACCTCCGCAGCAGACCACCGGCGCCTGGCCGGGCCGCCTGCCGTGACCGTTCCCGCCGACCCGCCCCGCCTCGGTTCCGGTCGTGCCGACCGGATCGCCGGCACGGCCGGCGCCTACGCCGGTCAGGGTGGCGACGCCCACGGCGGGGTGGCGACCGCGCGGGCGGAGCACGTGCTCTCCCGGCTCCAGTTGCTGATCACCCGCAAGCTGGACGGCCTGCTCCAGGGCGACTACATCGGCCTGCTGCCGGGTCCGGGCACGGAGCCGGGCGAGTCCCGGGAGTACCGGCCCGGCGACGACGTGCGCCGGATGGACTGGCCGGTGACCGCCCGCACCACCGTGCCGCACACCCGGCAGACCGTGGCCGACCGCGAGCTGGAGACCTGGCTCGCCATCGACCTGTCGGCCAGCCTCTCGTTCGGCACCGCGCAGATGCTCAAGAGCGACCTGGTCGTGGCGGCCGCGGCGGCGGTCACCCACCTGACCGTGCGGGCCGGCAACCGGATCGGCGCGGTCGTCGGCACCGGGGGCGGCCACACCGCGCGGCTGCCCGCCCGCCCCGGGCGCAAGGAGGCGCAGGGTCTGCTGCGCGCGATCGCGCGTACACCCATCAAACCGGGCCGGACCGACCTGGGTGCCCTGGTCGACATGCTCAACCGCCCACCGCGCCGCCGGGGTCTGGCCGTGGTGATCTCCGACTTCATGGCGCCGCCGGCCGACTGGGGCCGCCCGCTGCGCAAGCTGGCGGTCCGGCACGACGTGCTCGCGATCGAGGTGGTCGACCCGCGTGAGCTCGAGCTGCCGGACGTCGGCGTGCTCGTGCTCGCCGACCCCGAGACCGGTGCACTGCACGAGGTCTACACCGGCGACGCGAAGCTGCGCGCCAAGTACGCCGAAGGTGCGGCGGCGCAGCGCTCCGCCATCGCCTACGAACTGCGCGCGGCGGGTGCCCAGCACCTGCGGCTGCGCACCGACTCCGACTGGCTCCTCGACATCGTCAGGTTCGTCGCCGCACAGCGACACGCACGCACCCGGGGTACGACACGATGATCCGTTTCCTGCAACCGTGGTGGCTGCTGGCCATCGTGCCGGTGCTCCTGGTGGCCGGCGCCTACGTCTGGCGTCAGCTACGCCGGCGCGACTACGCGATCCGCTTCACCAACGTCGAGCTGCTCAAGTCGCTGGCGCCGCGCGGCATGGGCTGGCGCAAGCACGTCTCGGCCGTCGCCCTGCTCCTCAGCCTGCTCGGGCTGGCGCTGGCGATGGCCCGGCCGTCGATCGACCGCGAGCTCCCGCTGGAACGGGCGACGATCATGCTGGCCATCGACGTGTCGCTGTCGATGGAGGCCAGCGACGTCGCGCCGACCCGGCTCGAGGCGGCACAGGTGGCCGCCAAGCAGTTCGTCCAGGAGCTGCCGCCGACGTACAACCTCGGCCTGGTCTCGTTCGCCAAGTCGGCCAACGTGCTGGTGCCGCCGACCAAGGACCGCTCCGCCGTCAGCGCCGCGATCGACGGGCTGACGCTGGCCGAGGCGACGGCCACCGGCGAGGCCGTCTTCACGTCGCTGGATGCCATCCGCGCGGTGCCGGCGGACGGTGCCAACGAGCTGCCGCCGGCCCGGATCGTGCTGCTCTCCGACGGCTTCCGCACGGCCGGGCGGCCGATGGAGGAGGCCGCCAGCGCGGCGCAGGCGGCCAACGTGCCGGTGTCGACGATCGCGTTCGGCACCGACAACGGCACGGTCGACATCGGCGGCCAGCTCCAGCGGGTGCCGGTCGACCGGCTGGCGCTGGCCCAGCTCGCCGAGTCGACGAGCGGGTTCTTCTACGAGGCCGCGAGCGCGGCCGAGCTCAAGCGGGTGTACGAGGACATGGGCAGCTCGATCGGGCACCGGGTGGAGCCGCGCGAGGTCACCCACTGGTACGCGGGTTTCGCGCTGCTCCTCGGTCTGATCGCGGCAGGCCTCAGCCTCGTCTGGTCGTCCCGGCTGCCGTAGTCAGTTGGTGTTGTTGACCAGCATGGCGACGACGAACACCCAGAGGGCGGCGAGGGTGAAGCCCAGCGGGGCTACGTAACGACGGTTCATCACGGCTCTCCGATGCGAGTTGGCGGGGCTTGTGCGGAATCGCGGCGGAGGAGAGTCGCAGCCGGACGGCGTCACGCTCGCGCCGGGCCCGTTTTGGTGTGCGGGCGTGGCGAGGCGGGGTGCCGGCAGGCGGAGGTCTGGCTGTCGTCGGGTCGCGGCTGAGTCAGCGGGACCGGACGGCGGCCCGGCTGCGACTCGGAGGATCGCTGTCTCGCACGGCGATCACCTCCAGACGTCGGCCGGGCACACGAACCAACGGTGATTCTATCCCCCGCCTCCCGGCCGCGCGGCATTGGCCGGAAGGTTGGTCACCGACCGTCCGATATGGTCGCGGCGCCTGGCCGCCCGCCGTCGTACTCCCGGCGATCCGGACGACCAGCACCAGGGCGCCCGCGAACAGCGGAAGCCAGGCGAGCCGGGCCGCGGCCCACCCGTAGTCGTCCGGCTCGGCGAGCAGCCCCGGGCGCCGCCCGACGAACCACGCGAGGGCGACCGTGACGGAGATCATGGTCGCCTGGTGCCAGAGATAGACCGGCAGCGCGGCGCCGTTGAGCGCACGCACCGCGCGGTGGGTGCCGAGCCGGCGCAGCCACGGCAGGAGCAGCAGCACCGCTCCCGTCTGGGCGACGGCCAGAGCGACGGCGGCCAGCGACGGCGGGTCCAGGTTGGAGCGTCCTTCGCCGGGCACCCCGACGGCGCTGGTCGGGTAGTCGGCGAGGAACACCAGCGCGGCCACCGCTGCGGCGCCGCTGGCGAGGAGCAGCCAGCCGGTGCGCCGGCGGGCGAGGCGACCCTGGGCCAGTGCCACGCCGAGCACGAACGGGACGGTCCAGGCGGCGATCAGGGTGGTGGGCAGGAAGCCCCGGCCGAGGTCGGCGGCGAGCACGACCGCGGCCGCACCGGCGGCCAACGGCAGCGGGCCGCATCGTCGGACCAGACGGGCGATCGGGGTGATCAGGGCCGTCAATGCCAGGAACGGCAACAGGAACCACAGTGGACTCACGACGAGCTTGCCGACGGTACGCAAGGTCACCTCGGGTACGCCCGCCAGCGCGCCCGCGGTGAGCGCCAGGGCGAGCAGGCCGAGCAGAGAGCCGACCGGGACGAGGAGCACCGCCAACCGGCGCGGAACCTGAAGCCTCCGCCATCCGCGCGTGCCGGTCCCGTTCGCGGACAACGGCTTGGCGGCGGCGCTCGGCGGGCGGCGGCGGGCGGAGGACGCCGCTGCGGCGTAGCCGCCGGCGAGGAAGAACAGGCCGAGCGTCTGGAGCAGCCAGCTCACCGGCTGGGCAGCCGGCAGTGCGGCCAGCGGGCTGCGCACGTGCAGCGCACCGTCGTCGATCACCAGGGCGGTGACCAGCCAGTGCCCGACCACCACGCCGGCGATGGCGAGGGCGCGGACGGCGTCGATTCCCGCGTCGCGGCGGGGGTTCACCTGGTCACCACCGCGGCGACGGCGGCCAGGCTGGCCGTACCCGGGGAGAAGTAGTAGTCGTGCCCTTGCACGCCCATGGTGGGCAGCGCGGCGGCGCCGAACGACGCGGTCGCCGGCCGGGTGCCCAGGCCCAGGCCGAGCAACCGCACCTGCGGGATCCGGCGGATCCAGTCGGTGGGTGCGAGCGCGGCGTAGACCGCCGCCCGGGTGTGGAGCTCCGCCACGTTGTCGGCGCCCATTCCAGGCGCGCCGAGCGCGACCAGCGAGGTCACCTGCGGCGGCAGGGCTGCCGCGGCCAGGCCGACGACGATCGCGCCGTAGCTGTGGCCGATCAGGGTGATCCGCGCGGACGGGCGGCGGCCCGCCAGCCAGCCCGCGAAGGCGGCCAGGTTGCGCGCACCGGCCTCGGCCCGGACCTCGCGGGCGGCTTCGAGGCCGATGCCCTCCGGCGGGTCGTACCCGAGCCAGGCGACGACCGCGACGTCCCCACCGGCGGCGGCGTAGAGCTCGCGGGCCTGGGTGGCCGGCGCACGCCGGGCGACGCCGCCGAGGCCGTTGGTGAACGTCGCCAGCGTGGTGTCCACGCCCGGCACCACGACCGCGATCCGGTCCGCGGTGGCCAGGTCGCCGACCACCTCGACCGCGGTGCCGTCGCCGCGGGTGTCGAACGACAGGAAGTGCCGACCCGACCGGGCCCAGCCCGCGTACGCCCCGCCCGCCGCACGCATCGCGGCCGCGGCCACCGGGTACGCCAGCGCCGGCGTCGGACCGGCCGCCGGCGCGGCGACGGCGGGGGCGGAGGCCGGCACCAGCAGGCCGGCACCGAGCGTCGCGGCAACGCCGCCGAGGAGAAGTGTCCGTCGCATCATGGGCCGAACGATGCCGGTGTGGACGGTGCCGAATCGTCGTACCGGGGCGGGATCTTGCTTGTGCTACCTGGGGATGACGGGGCTACTCCCCCGCGGCCACCAGCCCGGTCTCGTAGGCCAGCACCACCGCTTGCGCCCGGTCGCGCAGGGCGAGCTTGGCCAGGATCCGGCCGACGTGTGTCTTCACCGTCTGCTCGGCGACCACGAGGTCCGCGGCTATCTCCTGATTGGACCGGCCGCGCGCGATCAACCGCAGCACCTCGGTCTCCCGCGGGGTGAGCGCGGCCAGTGCGGTGGGCCGTGGCCGGGCCGGGCCAGGGCGGGCGGCGAACTCCTCGATCAGCCGCCGGGTCACCGACGGCGCGAGCAACGCCTCGCCGCCGGCCACCACCCGCACGGCGTTGACCAGGTCGGCGGCGGGGGCGTCCTTGAGCAGGAAGCCGCTGGCGCCCGCCCGCAGCGCCTCGTAGACATAGTCGTCGAGGTCGAAGGTGGTCAGCATGAGCACTCGCGGCGGGCTGCCGACCGGGCGGCCGTCGAGGAGCTGCCGGGTCGCGGCCAGGCCGTCGAGCACCGGCATCCGGATGTCCATCAGCACCACGTCGGGGTCGAGCCGGCGGGTCTCGGCGACCGCCTGCGCCCCGTCGGCGGCCGCGCCGACCACCAGCATGTCGCTCTGGGCCGCGAGCAGCGCCCCGAACCCCTCGCGGACCATCGCCTGGTCGTCGGCGATCAGCACCTTGATCACGCAGCCTGCCCTTCAGGTGCGGCCGCACGCAGCGCGGCTGGCAGCGTCGCCGCGACGGCGAACCCACCGAACACGGTAGGGCCGGCCTCGAACGTGCCCCCGAGCAGCGTCGCCCGCTCGCGCATGCCGGCGATGCCGTGCCCCTCTATGGCACCGGCCGGCACCTCGGCGTCGTCCCGCTGCGCCGGCGCGGCGGGGTCGTCACCCGCCGGCGCGTCGTTCTCCACCCGCACCGCGACCGCCTCGCCGTCGTGCGTGACCGCCACCCGCACCGACGCGCCGGGCGCGTGTCGGGCCGCGTTGGCCAGCGCCTCCTGCACGATCCGGTAGGCGGCCAGGGCGACCGGACCCTCGGCGTCGGGCGCGGTGCCGTGCAGGCTGACCGGCACACCGGCGCGGCGGGCGGTCTCGACCAGCTCGGCGACCTCGGCCAGGCCAGGCTGGGGCGCGGTCAGCGCCGGGGCGGTCTCGCTGCGCAGCACGCCGAGCAGCCGCCGCATGTCGGTCATCGCCTCCCGGGCCGACCCGGCGATCGACGCGAACTCCAGGCGGACCGGCTCGTCGAGGTCGGCTAGTCGGAAGGGCGCCGTCTCCGCCTGGACGGCGATCATCGACATGTGGTGCGCGACGACGTCGTGCATCTCGCGGGCGATCCGGGTGCGCTCCTCCAGCACCGCCCGGCGGGCCTGCTCGAGCTCGGAGCGCTCCTCCTGCTCGGCGAGCCGCTCGCTGAGCTCAGCCTGGCTGACCCGCCACCGGCGGATCTGGTTGCCGAGGATCAGCATCAGCAGGAACAGGACGGAGACGCCCCAGGCATTGGCGTTGTCGACGAACAGGAACACCGGTGCGAGCGTGAGCAGACCGGCCCAGGCGGCCACGCCGGAGTCGGCGCGCAGCGCGAGCGCGAGCTGGATGACGAGGAAGAAGACGATCTGCGCGGGGTTCCAGGGCCAGGTCTGGGTCGACGGCGCGCCCAGGACACCCACGAACAGCATCACGTAGGCGATGCGCCAGGCGGTCAGCGGCCGGTGGTAGGCCAGCAGGACCGGCAGCGTCGTGCCGTAGCCGATCAGCAGCGCGACCAGCCGGGTGTGGTGATAGGTGTCGGCCAGGTATTCCATCGCGGCCGCGCCCAGCCCGAGCACGCCGAGCAGCAACAGCGGCACGACCAGCGATCGCCAGCGCGACCATAGGCGGCGCAGGCGCGGGCGGCGGATTCCCGGGCCGGGCACCGGCGGGTAGTCCTTGCCGACCAGCACCCGACGCAGGTCGCGCAGACTGACGCGGACCAGGCTCTCGTTCACCATCCGGAGGCTACGCGCGGGGTCCGACGGTGCGCGTGCCGCTCAAGAGCCATCCTTCATGTCATACCGGGGTATGAGAATCGGACCGGGCGAGGCGAATTAGCCGTACCCCCGGGTAGGCCGTAATGTCCCATCCGTTGAGGCAGTTGGCAGTGGGGAGATCTGAAATGGCGCGCACGGTGCTGGTGACCGGCGGCAACCGCGGCATCGGCAAGGCCATCGCGCTGGCCTTCGCCGCACAGGGCGACAAGGTGGCGGTGACGCACCGCGGCACGGGCGCGCCCGAAGGGGTCCTCGGCGTCAAATGCGACATCACCGACTCCAACTCGGTCGACGAGGCGTTCTCCCAGGTCGAGCAGGAGCTCGGCCCGGTCGAGGTGCTGGTCGCCAACGCCGGGATCACCGCTGACACGCTGCTGCTGCGGATGAGCGAGGAGCAGTTCACCAGCGTCGTCGACACCAACCTGGCCGGCGCGTTCCGGGTCGCCAAGCGCGCCTCGAAGACGATGCTGCGCGCCCGGTTCGGCCGCATGATCTTCATCTCCTCGGTGGTCGGCCTGTCCGGCAACCCCGGCCAGGTCAACTACGCGTCCAGCAAGGCCGGGCTGGTCGGCATGGCCCGGTCCATCACGCGCGAGCTAGGCACCCGCAACATCACCGCCAACGTGGTCGCGCCCGGTTACATCACCACCGACATGACCGACGGCCTGCCCGACGACCTCAAGAAGAAATACGTCGACTCGATCCCGGCCGGCCGCTTCGGCGCGGTCGACGACATCGCCGCGGCGGTCACCTTCCTGGCCAGCGACCACGCGGGCTACATCTCGGGCGCCGTGATCCCGGTCGACGGCGGCCTCGGCATGGGCCACTGACCTACCGCACAACACGAACAGAGAGGCTGCACCGTGGCAGGACTGCTGGAGGGCAAGCGACTCCTGGTCACCGGCGTGATCACTGACCAGTCGATCGCGTTCTCGGTGGCGAAGCTGGCCCAGGAGAACGGCGCGACCGTGGTGCTCACCGGCTTCGGCCGGATGTCGCTGGTCGAGCGGATCGCCAAGCGGCTGCCGGCGGAGGCGCCGGTGATCGAGCTCGACGTGACCAACCAGGAGCACCTGGACACGCTCGCCGAGAAGGTCGGCAAGCACCTGGACGGGGTCGACGGCCTCGTGCACTCGATCGGCTTCGCGCCCGCCAGCGCCCTCGGCGGCAACTTCCTCGAGACGAAGTGGGACGACGTGGCGACCGCGCTGCACGTCTCCACCTACTCCTACAAGTCCCTCGCCATGGCCGCGCTGCCGCTGATGCAGCGGGGTTCGTCGGTGGTCGGGCTGACCTTCGACGCGACCAAGGCGTGGCCGGTCTACGACTGGATGGGCGTGGCCAAGGCGGGCCTGGAGTCGGCGTCCCGCTACCTGGCGTTGCACCTGGGCAAGCAGGGCATCCGGAGCAACCTGGTGTCGGCGGGGCCGCTGCGCACGATGGCCGCCCGGTCCATCCCGGGTTTCGAGCAGTTCGAGGACGCCTGGACCCGCCGGGCGCCGCTTGGTTGGGACCTGCAGGACCAGGAGCCGGCGGCCAAGGCCGTGCTGGCGCTGATCTCCGACTGGTTCCCGGCCACCACGGGCGAGATCATCCACGTCGATGGTGGATATCACGCACTGGGAGCCGAAGCCGCAGCCGTCTGAGCGGGCAAGGCACAATCGTCTGATGCCGTACGACGCATTGGTCCTGGTTTCGTTCGGCGGCCCGGAACGCCCGGAAGACGTGATTCCGTTCCTGGAAAACGTCACCCGGGGCCGGGGCGTTCCTCCGGAGCGCCTCGCCGAGGTCGCCGAGCACTACTACCACTTCGGCGGCGTGTCGCCGATCAACCAGCAGAGCCGGGACCTCCTGGCCGCGATCCGCGTGGACTTCGCGGCCAGCGGCCTGGACCTGCCGGTCTACTGGGGCAACCGCAACTGGGACCCGATGCTCGCCGACACGGTGGCCACGATGAAGGCCGACGGCGTGCAGCGGGCCCTGGCCTTCGTGACCAGCGCCTACGGCGGCTACTCGTCGTGCCGCCAATACCTCGAGGACCTGACGAAGGCCCGCACGGCGGCCGGCGCCGGCGCCCCGGTGATCGAGAAGCTGCGGCACTACGCCGATCACCCGGGCTTCGTCGAGCCGCACGCCGACGCGGTCCGGTCCGCGCTGGGCACGCTCGACCCGGCCAAGCGCGCCACGACCCGCCTGGTCTTCACGGCCCACTCGATCCCGACGGGGATGGCGACCACCGCCGGCCCGCCGCCCGTGGTGCCGCCGGGCCGGTACGTCGCCCAGCTCCGCGAGACGGCCGCCCTGGTCGCCGCGGCGGCCGCGCCGGACCTGCCGTGGGACCTGGTGTGGCAGAGCCGCTCCGGCCCACCCCAGGTGCCGTGGCTGGAGCCGGACGTCAACGACCACCTGGCGGCGCTGGCCGACACCGGGGTGACGGGGGTGGTGGTCAGCCCGATCGGCTTCGTCTCCGACCACCTCGAGGTCATCTGGGACCTCGACAACGAGGCAGCGGCCACGGCCAAGAACCGCAACCTCGACTACGTACGCGCCGGGACCCCCGGCACGGACCCGCGCTTCGTGGCGATGGTCCGGGAACTCGTGCAGGAACGGATCTCCGCCACCGGCCCGCAGGACCGGCTCGGTACGCTTCCCGCTTGGGACATCTGCCCAGCCGACTGCTGCACGCCACCAGCCAGGAGACCGTCATCATGAGCGAGCGCAAGGCGATCGAGAGCTGGCTGACCGACATGGACGGCGTGCTCATCCACGAGGGCCAACCGGTGCCGGGCGCGCCCGAGTTC
Source organism: Asanoa ishikariensis (assembly GCF_900107455.1). Lineage (GTDB taxonomy): Bacteria > Actinomycetota > Actinomycetes > Mycobacteriales > Micromonosporaceae > Asanoa > Asanoa ishikariensis. The sequence continues at coordinate 1,930,646 of NZ_FNQB01000003.1, forward strand.
GTCCGCAAGATGCGCGCGAGCGGCAAGCCGTTCCTGGTGCTGACCAACAACTCGATCTACACGGCCCGCGACCTCCAGGCCCGCCTGGCCCGGATGGACCTGCACGTGCCGGAGGAGTCCATCTGGACGGCCGCGCTCGCGACGGCCCAGTTCCTGTCGGACCAGCGCCCCGGCGGCTCGGCGTACGTGATCGGCGAGGCCGGCCTGACCACGGCGATGCACGCGGTCGGCTACGTCCTGTCCGACTTCGCGCCGGACTACGTGGTCCTGGGCGAGACCCGGACGTACAGCTTCGAGGCCATCACGAAGGCGGTCCGCCTGATCAACGACGGCGCCCGCTTCATCTGCACCAACCCGGACCCGACAGGCCCTTCGACCGAGGGCGCCCTGCCGGCGGCCGGCTCGGTGGCGGCGATGATCGAAAAAGCCACGAACGTGAAGCCGTACTTCGTGGGCAAGCCCAACCCGATGATGATGCGGTCGGCCCTGAACACGATCAACGGCCACTCGGAAAGCACAGCCATGATCGGCGACCGCATGGACACCGACATCCTGTGCGGCCTGGAAGCGGGCCTGGAGACGATCCTGGTCCTGACGGGCATCAGCACCCGCGAGGAAGCGGAGCGCTACCCGTACCGCCCGAGCCGCATCATCAACTCGGTCGCGGACCTGATCGACGAGCTGTAGTGCCAAGGACCCGGCCACCCACGGCCGGGTCCTTCACAAGACGGCTCAGACGCCCGGAAGGCGGGGGCCGGCGGCGCGCTGGGCGTCCATCCACTCCTCGACCGCCGCAGACGTGCGCGGCAGGCCCGAAGACATGACCCGGCTGCCGGTCGCGGTCACCAGGACGTCGTCCTCGATGCGGACGCCGATGCCGCGGAGCTCCTCCGGCACGAGCTCGTCCTCCGCCTGGAAGTAGAGGCCCGGCTCCACCGTCAGCACGTAGTTCTCGCCCAGCACGCCGTCGCGGTAGTTCTCCTTACGCGCGTTCGAGCAGTCGTGCACGTCGATGCCCAGCATGTGGCCGAAGCTGTGCAGCGTCCAGCGACGGTAGACCGTCGACTCCGGAGCCATCGCCTCGTCGACGCTGACCGGGAGGACTCCCAGGTCGGCCAGGCCCTCGGCCAGGACGCGCATGCAGGTCAGGTGGATGTCCTCGAACTTCACGCCCGGCTTGATCAGGTCGATGCCGGCCTGCTGCGAGCGGTGGACGATGTCGTACACGTCGCGCTGCAACGGGGTGAAGCGGCCCGAGACCGGGATCGTGCGGGTCACGTCCGCGGTGTAGAGGCTCCGCGCCTCGACGCCCATGTCGATCAGCAGCAGCTCACCGGGGGTCGTCACGCCGTCGTTGCGGATCCAGTGCAGGGTCGTGGCGTGCCGGCCGGCGCCGACGATCGAGCTGTAGCCGACGTCGTTGCCCTCGTAGCGGGCCCGCAGGCCGAACACGCCCTCGATCAGGCGCTCGCTGACGCCGCGGTCGGCCGGCAGGAACCGGGCGACGTCCTCGAAGCCGCGGACCGTCGAGTCGATCGCCTCCTGGAGCTGCTCGATCTCCCACGGGTCCTTGATCAGCTTCAGCTCGGAGATCGCGGTCGCCAGCTCCTGGTCGCGCGTACGCCCGTCTCGTGCCTTCTGGTCCTTCTCGTCCCGTTCGGTATACGGCCGCACCGCCGCGTCGACCTCAGGGTCGAAGCCGCGCAGCACCCGGGTCTTGCGCGGCGCACAGTCGCCCAGAACCCGCTCCAGGTCGGTCAGAACGGTCGTCTCGACCCCGAGCTCCGCCGCCTTCTCCGTCAACGTCGCCCGGCGCCCGACCCACAGCTCACCGTCGCGGCTGCGGAAGAAGTCGTCCGTCTCGCGCGAGTTGCGGGGCTTCGTGTAGAGCACCGCGTCGTGGCCGTCGCCGACCGGGTGCAGCACGAGCACGCTGTCCGGGTCGAGGTCGCCGGCCAGGTAGGCGAAGTCGCTGCCGGCCCGGAACGGGTAGTCCGTGTCGTTGGCCCGGTTCTTCTCGCGCCCGGTCGGAATGATCAAAGTCTCACCGGGGAACTGCTCCGAGAGCGCCGCACGGCGGGCCGCATAGCGGTCGACAGCGGGTGACGGCCGCACCGCGAGCGAGTCCTCGGCCCAGCCGGTGCGCATGAACTCCAGGAACTTGGGCGGGAACGCCGGGTCGTGCGCTTCGACCTTGGCCGTACTCTCGCTCATCACCGGTTCTGGTGTGCCTTCACCAGCCAACTCAGATTCGCCGAACACCGCAGACGCCTCCCCATCGATCGCGCTCCCGGAGGGAGACGCTACCTCGCCACGCCACCCGAATCCGATGGGAGGCGACCGGCCGTTGGGCGACCCGTGAAAAGATGGCCGCCATGTGCGGAATCCTGGCCTTCTTCAGCGCGCACGGCGCGGCCGGCGCCCACGCGGACGCGATCGCCGGAGCGTTGGAGAGCCTTCACCACCGTGGTCCCGACGAGACCGGGGTGGAGGTGATCGGCAACGACGCGGTCTTCGGCCACAAGCGGCTCTCGATCATCGACGTGGCGTTCAGCCACGAGCCGCTCCCCTACGCGGGCGGGCGCTACCTGCTGACCTTCAACGGCGAGATCTACAACTACATCGAGCTGCGTGAGGAGCTGGCCCGCGACTACGGCGCCACGTTCCAGACCCAGGGCGACGGCGAGGTGATCGCCGCCGGCTATCACTTCTGGGGCGAGAAGGTGCTCACCCGACTGCGGGGCATGTTCGCCTTCGTCATCTGGGACCGCCAGGAGCGCCGAGCGTTCGGTGCCCGCGACTACTTCGGCATCAAGCCGCTGCACTACCTCCAGACCGTCGACGGCGTCTACCTCGCGTCGGAGAAGAAGGCGCTGCTGCCCTTCGCACCCGCCGCCCACGCCGGCGACGCCGGTGTCGACACCGCCAGCCTCTCGCACTACCTGACGCTCCAGTACGTGCCCGAGCCCGGCACGCTGCACCAGGGCATCTCCCGGATCGGCTCCGGCGAGTGCCTGAGCTGGACGCCCGGCTACCCGATCGAGGTGCGCCGCTGGTACCGCCCGGTCTTCAACCCGGCACCGGTCCCGGACCAGGAGCGGCTGTTCACCGAGATCCGCGAGACCCTGCGCGAGAGCGTGCGGCTGCACATGCGCTCCGACGTGCCGGTCGGCTCGTTCCTGTCCAGCGGCATCGACAGCACCGCGGTGGTCGCGCTGGCACGGCAGTTCAACCCCAACATCCTGACCTTCACCGTCGGGTACGACGTCCCGGGCTACTCGGAGATCGAGGTCGCCCAGGAGTCGGCGCGGCACCTCGAGGTCACCACGATCCCGACCAAGATCGGTCCGCAGGACATGATGGACGCGCTCCCGCGGATCATCTGGCACCTGGACGACCCGGTGGCGGACCCGGCGCTCGTGCCGCTCTACTTCGTGGCGCAGAAGGCCGCCGAGCACGTCACGGTGGTGCTGTCCGGCGAGGGCGCCGACGAGTTCTTCGGCGGCTACACGATCTACCGCGAGCCGCTGTCGCTGTCGGCGGTCAACGGCCTGCCCGACCAGATGCAGAAGGGCCTCCGGGCCGTCTCCAAGGTCATCCCGCAGGGCGTGAAGGGCAAGAGCTTCCTGGAGCGCGGCACGACGCCGCTCGAGGAGCGCTACTACGGCAACGCGCGGATGTTCACCGAGGAGGAGAAGCAGAGCCTGCTCCGGCGGTACGACCCTTCGGTGCGCTACACCGACGTCACCGCACCGATCTACGCGGAGGTCCCCGACCTCGACGACGTCACCAAGATGCAGTACATCGACCTCTACACGTGGCTGCGCGGCGACATCCTGGTCAAGGCCGACCGGATCTCGATGGCGCACTCGCTGGAGGTCCGGGTGCCGTTCCTGGACCGCGAGGTCTTCGACGTGGCCTCCCGGATCCCGGTCGAGCTCAAGCTCCCGCCGCGCTCCGACGCCACCAAGTGGGCGATGCGCCAGGCCCTTCAGGGCGTCGTACCGCCGGCGATCGTCAATCGCAAGAAGCTCGGCTTCCCGACCCCGACCCGGGTCTGGCTGGCCGGCGAGATGTACGAGTGGACCCGCTGGATCATCGCCAACTCGGCCGCCGGCGAGCTGATCGACCTCAGCTACGCCCTGCGCCTGCTCGACGAGCACAAGCGGGGCGAGGTCGACCACTCCCGCAAGGTCTGGACGGTCCTGGTCTTCTGCATCTGGCACGCCATCTTCGTGGCACGCACGCTCGACCCGGGCATCACCCGCAACCAGTCGGCCCTGCTCACCAAGCCGGTGGTCGGCTCGATGGTGGCTTAGGGCTCAGGTCATCATCCAGAGCGCCTGCGCGGCGCCAGGCGCGAAATGCCTGGCGCCGAGCTGGGCGACCAGAGTCGGCGACGTGCGCTCGGCGGTCATCAACAGCGTGTGGACCATCCGGCCCACCCACTGGGTCGAGGCCGGGTGGTTCCAGTCGACCGGCTCCAGCGGCACGAGCAGCCGGGCCAACACCGAGGCCCGGCGGCCGTCGCCCGGCTCGATGTGGTGTGAGCCGAAGACCGACTCCCTGTTGAGCGCGTTGACGAGCTCGTAGGCCTTCTCGTCGAGCCAGAACTCCGTCGCCAGCCCGCAGATCACCGACAGAAACGGCTCGGGCTGGACGCCGGCCTTGGGCGTGAGGACGGCCACGGTCGCACTGCCGACCACGGCCACGGCTCGGTGCTCGCCCATCGTGAGCTGCTGCCAGCGGCCCGGGTAGTGGGCCTCGACCAGCGCCTGCGCGAATTCCATGCCTTCGTCGAGGTTCATCGCCTCTCCCCATCGGAGCCTCCGCCGCGCGGGAGGAGTCTGCGACGAGCCAAGAGTGACCACAATCCGTCAGACGGTCACGTCACACATCGACGGATAACATGAGCGCATGGCGAGCCGGAGCGGTGGGTTCGGTGATCTGCCTCGGACACCGGTTGCCCCGGTGTTGTGGCTGGCGTTCGCGATTCTCGCCGTCATCTCGTTCGGGTGCGGGCTGGTCGGGCTCGAGCAATACCTCCGGGAGAACCCGGGCCTCGGCTACAGCGGCCACCCGCTCGACATCCTCTACTACGCCCTCCAGCTTTTCGTGCTCGGCTCTCCCCCGCTCGACGCCGGCGGGCCGTTTCCGGCGATCCTCGACTTCGCCCGGTTCGCCGCGCCCACCGTCACCGCGTACGCGCTGATCGAGGCCAGCCGCCTGCTCTTCGCCTCCGAGATCAGGAAGCTGCGGGCCCGCACCGCGCGCGGGCACGTGATCGTCGTCGGCGACACCCTGGTGGCCACCACGCTCGCCCGGCGGCTCCGGCAGGCCGGCGACCAGGTGGTCACGGTGCCGAGCAAGGCGACGGAGACCGGTCCGGCCCCCCGGGTCGCCGGTGCGGCCCGCGACCCCGACATCCTGCGCGCCGCCAGCGTCGGCCGGGCCCGGGCCGTCTACGCCTGCACCGACGACAGCGCCGCCAACACGGCGATCGCGCTGGCGGCCGCGCGGCCCCGCCGCAACGGATCGACCCTCGCCGTGTACGCCCAGGTCGCCGACCCGGAGGTGTGCGCCGCGCTGCAGGCCCGGCTGCTGAGCGCGCCGACCAGGCGCGGCATGCGACTCGACTTCTTCAACATCGACGACCTCGCCGCCCGGCACCTGGTGGCGCGCGAGCCACTGACGCTGCCGGACGCGCGACCGCCGACCATCGCGATCCTCGGCGCCACCGCGTTCGGCCGCGCCGTCCTCGTGGAGCTCGCCCGCCAATGGCGGATCCGGGATCGTGCCGCCCAGCCGCTGCCGATCGAGATCGTCGACCCGACCGCGGGTGCGGCGGTGACCCACCTGACCGAGCGGTACCCGTTCCTGACCCGGGTCTGCAAGATCACGCCGCACGACTTCGACCTCGAGCGGCTGCTCGCCACGCCGTCGGACGGGCCGGTCCCGGACCGCGTGTTCATCTGTTACGACGACGAGCAGCAGGCGCTCAAAGCGGCGCTCACCGCCGAGCAGGTCTGGCCCGGCGAGCCGGGCTCGGTCGTGGTCCGGCTGGACCGGCTGGCCAGCCTGCGGGAGGCGTTCGACGGCGGCGACCGGGTGCTCGACGAGCTGTCCGGCACGCTGCGGCTGTTCGGCGTCGTCCACGCGGCCTGCGACCCCGCCCTGATCGGCGACGACCTGGTCGAGCGGCTGGCCCGGGTGATCCACGAGCGCTACGTACTCGACCTGACCAGCCGCGGCGCCAGCGGTCCCGCCCTGGTGCCCTGGGACGACCTGCCCGACCGCCTGCGGCTGACCAACCGGTCCCAGGCCGAGGACATCGGCCGCAAGCTGCGTGCGATCGGCTGCACGCTCTCGCCGAGGGTCGGTCCGGGGCGCGAGCACGTGCTGGCCGACAAGGAGGTCGAGCGGCTCGCCGTGATGGAGCACGAACGCTGGCGGCAGGACCGGGTCGGCCAGGGCTGGCGGTTCGCCGCCGACCGCGACGACGAGCACAAACTGCATCCGGCGATGGCGGCCTGGCCGGCGTTGCCCGACGAGATGCGTACGCGCAATCTCGATGAGATCCGGCAGTTGCCGGCTATTCTCGCGGATGCCGGCTTCCGCATCGTCCGGCTCCGCACCACCTAGGAGAGGGCATGCCGCGCATTGGTGTCACCGGACACGTGCGGCTCGCCGAGGGCACTGCGGAGTTGGTCTACGCCGAGCTTGTCGCGACCCTCACCGCGCACGGCGACGGCGCCCTGCACGGGGTCACGTGTCTCGCCGACGGCGCCGACCAGCTCTTCGCCCGCGCCGTGGCCGCGCTCGGCGGCACCTACGAGGTGATCCTGCCGGCCACCGACTACCGCACCGTCGTCGGCGACCGGAAGACCTTCGACGACCTGCTCGGCAAGGCCGTCCACGTCGACTACGCGCCGTTCGCGACGTCGGAGCCGGCCGCCTACTTCGCCGCCAGCGAGTTGCTGCTGCGCCGGGTCGACCACCTAGTCGCGGTGTGGGACGGCCAACCGTCCGACGTGGTCAGCAGCACCGCCAACGTGGTGCGCACCGCCCGCGACCATGGCCTGCCGGTGACCGTGATCTGGCCGGCGGGTGCCCGGCGCGCCTGAGTTCTGTCCGGTGCCTGACACGTTTGCCTCTCGTTCATCGAATCCGGTTCACCATGCGCCATGAACCTCAGTCCGCTGCTCATCGCGACCATCGTGGTCGCCATCCTCGTCGTCCTGGTCGCGTTCTGGGCGATCCGCACGTTCAACGTGCTGATCCGTCAGCGCAACCAGGTCCGCGCGTCCTGGGCGCAGATCGACGTGCAGCTCAAGCGCCGGCACGACCTGGTGCCCAACCTGGTCGAAACCGTCAAGGGGTACGCCGGACACGAGCGCGCCACGCTCGACGCCGTGGTGGCCGCCCGGGCCGGCGCGATGGCCGCCGGCGCCGATTCGTCGGTCGACCGTCGTGCCGCCGCCGAGGGTGTGCTGACCCAGACGCTGGGCCGGCTGTTCGCGCTCGCCGAGGCGTACCCGGACCTCAAGGCGAACCAGAACTTCCTCGCCCTCCAGAACGAGCTCGCCAACACCGAGGACAAGATCGCGTACGCCCGGCAGTTCTACAACACGGCCGTCCAGGCGCTCGACAACACGGCCCACTCGTTCCCGAGCCTGTTGGTCGCCGGTGCCACGGGGATCCGGCCGCCCGACTACTTCCAGGCCTCCGGTGCCGAGCAGGCCCCGGTCCAGGTCCGTTTCTGACCTCCATGTCGCTCACCATCGCGATCGCCGTCGCTGTCGTCGCGACGGCGGCCTGGATCGGGCTGTTCGGCCTGATCCTGCTGATCACCCGGTCGTTCGCGCCCACGCCGGCGCCGGCCACCATGGACCTCGGCCCCGAGCCGCCGGCCGTGGTCAACCTGCTCGCCAACCGGTGGACCCGCCCCGACGAGGACGCCGCCGAGGCGACCCTGCTCGACCTGGCCGGCCGCCGCTACTACGAGATCCGCCAGCCCGGGGACGACCCGGTGCACAGCACGATCCACCTCTCCTCTCGCACGCCCTCCGGCCCGCCGCTGCTGCCTTTCGAGGAGCGACTGCTCTCCCGGATCCGCGCCGCGGCCGTCGGCGGCGTCGTGCCGCTGACGGCGCTGACCTTCAGGGACGCGGGCCAGGCGCGCGGGTGGCGCCGGCGGTTCGACGCCGAGGTGGTCGCGCACGCGCGCCGGCTCGGCCTGTCCCGCCGCCGGATCAGCAAGGCCCAGATCTCGCTGCTGTCGCTGGCCGGCGTGGTGCCAGCGCTCGCGATCGGGTTCGCGCTCCTCCTGCAGTTCGAGCGCAACGCGGCACCCGAGGACAAGGGCGGCGGCTTTGTCGCGATGTTCTTCTCCCTGCTCGTCGTGACCTCCACCTGCGGCCTGATCGCCGGGCGTTACCGGGGCGAGCGGTCCACCCCGTTGGGCCGCCAGGTAGCGGCCCGCTGGCTGGGTGTCCGGGACTGGCTGGCCGGCCACGACGCGTTCGCCGACCTGCCGCCGGCCGCGGTGATGGTCTGGGACCGCTACCTCGGCTACGGGGCCGCCGTCCACGTGGCCCACGCCGCCACGGCAGCGCTCGACCTAGGGATGGGCTCGAAGTACCTGGTCTGGTCCTCCTACGGCGGCCACTGGCGCCGGGTCAAGGTGCGCTACCCCCGCGTGCTCGCCCGCTACGGCCTGCCGACGGGAAAGCTGGTCAAGGGCGGCCTGATCCGGCTGGCGCTGGGCTTCGTCGTGGCCCTCATCAGCCGCTCGTTCCCGGACGTGACGCCGGACCAGGTCGGCGCGTTCGACACCTCGTGGGGCGGCGAGGACATCTCGGCCTTCGCGTCGCCCACCCGCCTGATCACGGCGCTGCTGGCCACGCTGCTGATCGGCTGGGGCCTCTACCGGATCGTCCGCGCCACCGTCGACCACCACAACCCGGTGGAGCTCACCGGCGAGGTGCTGTGGATCGAGGTCTGGCGCTCGGCGTCGGAGGGCGAGGACAGCCCGTCGATCCCGTACCTGCACCACATCGCCGTCGACGACGGCACGACGGACCGCACGACGGCCTGGGGCCTGCCGTCGGAATGGTCTTCGCGGTCGTCACCGGGTGATGTCGTGCGGGTGTCGGTGCGCCGCTGGAGCCGCCGGGTGGTGGCCCTGACGGTGCTCAAGCAGGGCGGCGGGCGCGCGTTGCACAGCGGCTTCGACACCAGCGACAACACCGACAACCTGGTCCTGGAGGCGTTGGGCGAGCGGACCAGGCCGGCTGGGGTCGGCGTCCGCCTGCAGGCGGCCGCGGACGTGCTGACGGTCGAGGACGTGGCGCGCGCGATCGGCGCACCGATCCAGGTCCGCGGGATCGGCCCGATCAACGCCCTGTACGAGACGGCGGACGGCAAACCGGTCGCGATGATCCAGATGCAACGGGGTCCGCTCGCGAACCTGTTCTGGGCAGCGGCGAAGCGCGGCACCCCGGTCCCGGGCATCGGCGACGAGGCCTTCATGACCGACACCGGCGGCGCCATCCGCAAGGGAGACGCGGTCGTGGTGCTGGTCCTGCACAAGGGCGGCCGGTCGGCCGCGCCACACCTGCCGTGGCTGCTGGGCCAGGTCGCCACGCGCCTCTGACCCGCCCAGGACCGTCCGACCACGGCGGCTGGGTCCAGCGGGCCAGGCGGCGCGCGACCCACCCGCGACCGACCGACGACGGCCGCCGGGTCCAACCGGTCGGGCGGCGCGCGACCGGCCGCGACCTTTGACCGCGGCCGCCGGGTCCAGCGGGCCGGCCGGTGAGCGACCCGTCCGCGACCGTCCAACCCGCAGCGCCCGGATCCACAGGTTGGAGGGAGCACGACCGCCCGCGACCGCCCACCCGACCGCGCCCACGTCCAAGGGGCCGGCGGGCGCACGACCGCCTGCGACGGCCCAACCCACCGTGCCCACGTCCAACGGGCCGGCGGGCGCACGACCGCCCGCGACGGCCCAACCCACCGCGCCCACGTCCAACAGGCCGGCGGGCGCACGACCGCCGGCGACCGTCCGACCGCGGCGCCCGGGTCCAACCGGTCGGCCGGCACGGACAACAGGCGCCGCATCGAGGCGACCCCGTGCGTGTCCCGCGACGGGGTAGGCGTCTTGCGGCGCCCTACATGCCGGAACATGTGCGTACATGTTCCGGCATGTACGACCCCAGAGAGACCACCTACCGCCGGGGCGCTGAGCCGGTGAAGACCGCGACCGAGCGGGCCGGGACCGTGAAGATGCCGGTCGCTGGGTCGAAGACCGACTTCGCCAGGACCGGGTCTCCGCCCGCTCGTTGGTGCGGGTGCAGGGCGAAGTCGCCGCCGCGGAGGTCCGGGAGCTTCTGCGTGGCCGTGGCCGGCGCCGCGTTGAAGATCACTAGGAGCTCCTCGACGCCGCTCAGTCGCATGGTGATCACGCCGGGGGTCTCGGTTGGGCCCGAGAGGGGGAACGAGACGCGGTCCTGGACCTCGACGGCTGTGGCCAGGCCGAACAGGGGCGAGTCGCGGCGGATGCGGAGCAGTTCGAGGTAGCGCTCGACCGTCCACTCCACGACCTCGGCCGACGGGACCAGCAACGGGTCCGCCAGCAGGGGTGCGGCGAAGGGCCACTTGTCCTCGTTGTCCCACGACGGCGGCAGGCCCAGGCCGAAACCGTTGCCCTCGGCCGGGTCCCAGCGGATCGCGTTGAACCAGTCGCCCGAGTCGAACGAGTTGCGGTCCAGGGACTTCGAGCGCAGGCGCTCCGAGCCCGCCGCCACGAAGCCCATGCCCTGGCTCAGCGCCGTGAACGACAGGGCCAGGAGTTGCATCCGCGCGCGGTCGATCGGGGCGATCCCAGCCGGGAGTTTGAAGGCCAGCGTGTCGTACAGGATCTCGTTGTCGTGCGCGTCCACATAGGTCACGCACTCCCCCGGAGCCGCGCAGTAGCCGGCCGGAGAGCCGTTGTAGAGGTAGTCCCCGCCGGACACCGTCGCTCCGCTGGCCGCCACGAAGCGGTAGGTCGCCAGGTTGCCCGCCAGCCCGATCTTGATCAGGTCCTGCTGGTGCCGCAGCAGGGCCCGCTGCTGCTCCGGCGGCCCGTTGACATCGTCCTCGTTGGGATCGGTGAACAGGCCTGACGCGTACCCCTGTGATCGGGGATTGGTCTCGAATGCCTGTCCCCCGCGGACCGCGTCGCGCAACCGGTCGTTGAAGGTGCCGACGCCGGTGCCGGCGAGTTGGTGCTGGCTGGCCTGGGTGAACCGCTGGTTGCCGGCCACCTCGCCGAAGTCCCAGCCCTCGCCGTAGATCAGGATCGCGCGGCCGTCGACACCGTCGCGCTGGGGGGTGAGCCGGTCGAGGGCCTCCCGCACCGCCAGGATGTTGGCCTTCGGATGGTGGGCCATCAGGTCGAAGCGGAACCCGTCGACCTTGTAGTCGACCGCCCAGCGCAGCACCGAGTCGACCACCAGCTTGCCCATCATCGCGTGCTCGGGCGCGGTGTTGGCGCAGCAGGTCGAGTCCGCGACCCGGCCGTCGGCGAGCAGGCGGTGGTAGTAGCCGGGTACGACCCGGTCGAGCACCGCGTGCGCGCTGACCCCGCCGGCGATCGTGTGGTTGTAGACCACGTCCATCACGACCCGCAGCCCGGCACCGTTGAGGGCGGCCACCATCTCGCGGAACTCGGTGGTCCGGCCAGGGCCGTCGGGGTCGGTGGCAAAACTGCCCTCGGGTACGGAGTAGTGCAGCGGGTCGTACCCCCAGTTGTAGCCGTCCTTGTCCCGGATCTTCGCGATCTCCACCTGCTGCTCCGGGGAGTCGGGCGGGAGCGCGGCAAGATCCGTCTGCGGCGTCGCCTGCTCCTCGCGGCGCTCCGGCACGGTCGCGAAGTCGAATGCCGGCAAAAGGTGTAGATGCGTCACGCCCGCGTCGGCCAGCCTGCGTAAATGCCGCATGCCGGTGCTGTTGGGCGTGCCGAACGCGGCGAACGTGCCCCGCCGCTGCTCGGGCACGCTGCGGTCGTAGATCGAGAAGTCCCGGACGGAGACCTCGTGCACCTGCGCCCGGGCCGGCGCGACCGGAGGCGGCTTGCGCAGCGTCGCCCAGTCGGCCGGGATCAGCAGCGGGTCGAGCAGGTTGGCGACGACGCTGTGGGTGGAGTTGGCGGTCAGGGCGACCGAGTACGGGTCGGTGACGCTCATCGTCTCGATCCGCTGGGTCGCCGGGTGGAAGGCCTCGACCCTGAACCGGTAGCGGCGCCCGGTCCAGCCCCAGTCGCCGTCGACGCGCCAGACGCCGGTGTGGTCGTCGCGCCACATGGGTTGGGTCTCGCCGTCGTCGCTCCACTCGAGGGCGACGTTTTTCGCGGTCGGGGCCCAGACCGAGATCGTCACGCCGCCGTCGTCGTGGAAGCGGCAACCGAGATCAACGTGTACGGCGTCCGCGTAGAGATCGTCGAGGACTCCGGGGAGCTGCGCACCGGTGACCACCAGCAACCAGCCGCCGTCGTCGCGGGCGGTGACGGCGACCTGGCCACGCAGCGCGTACTTGATCGTGTCCTCGTCCGCCTCGACCGTGAAGGCCGCGTGGTCGGCGAGGTGGGGCCATTTCTGGCGTTGCGCGGTGCTGAGCCCGGACGGTCTTATGCGCAACGGCAGCGTCTCGTGCGGCCCGGTCAACGCGCCGTCGATGATCTGCAGCGCGGCGTCCGGCGAGAAGACCAGGTCACAGCGGCGGTCGCCGACGGGCCCCTCGAAACGCCAGACGACCGTGGACCGGTCGATCCAGTGGGCCCGCTGCCGGGTCAGATCCATCCGAGGATCCTCTCATCACCGTCTCTCACGCGGCGTGGATGACGGTGCAGATGGCCGGCCCTTCGTTGGTCGTCCTGATCAGGTAGACGTAGCGCTCGCCCGGCACGCACTGCCCACCGCTGTCGAGAAACTCCCATTCGACGGTGACGAGCGAGAGCGCCGCACTGAGCCGCTGCACGTCGTCGATCTTCGCGTGGGCGGCGATGAGCTGCCGATCCTGGTAGTCAGGAGCGGCACCGATGAACGACAGTGCGACGGAGGCGGGCGAGGAGAAGGTGAACGTGTACGCGTCGGCCACGACGCTGCCGGGGAGCGCGTAGCAGCCGGCGATCGCTGGCACGTCGCCCGCGGTCAACGCGGACCCGTACCGGTCGAAGAAGTCGGACAGGACGTCAAGGTCGGTCTTGGCGTTCACGGCTCCTTAAGTTGCCGGCGGCGTGTCGGCGCAAACCCGGCCTGGCTGGCAGAGTGGGCTTTATGACTACCGCCGTCGACCTGCGGGCTCCGCTGGCCCGGTACGCGTCGTTGCTGCACGCGTCCGCCGGCCCTGAGCATCATGTGGCATCGCCGCTGGGTGCGTGGCTGCTGGCCGCACTGTGTGCGCCGGTCGGGTCTTCCGATCTTGAGGAGGCGCTCGGCATCGATCTGGAGAGCGCCCGATCGGTGGCCGACGGCCTGCTCTCGGACCCGCACCCAGCGGTCCTGTCGGCGGCGGCCCTGTGGCTCGCTCAGACCCCGACCGCTGCCATGGACGCCTGGCTGACGGCACTGCCCGCGCCGGTCTCCACGGGCCCGATGCCGTCGCAGACCGAGGCCGACGCGTGGGCGGACGAGCACACCCTCGGGCTGATCAAGAAGATGCCACTGACGCTCACGCCGGACACGATCCTGCTGCTGGCGACGGCGCTGGCGACAAAGGTCTCCTGGGTCCAGCCGTTCACGTTGGCGCCTTCATCTCGGCTAGGTGCGGCCAGCCCGTGGCGCGGCGCGGTGTCGCAGGTGCTGGAGATGCCGGACCACTTCCACGAGGCGTTCATCGTGCGGGTGCCTTCGCTGGGGGACGTCGCGGTGCACACGGCGTACGCGGTCGAGGGGTTGCGCGTGACGTCGGTGATCGGGCCGTCGGGGGTCGAGCCGGGCCAGGTCATCTCGGCGGCTTACGAGATCGCCGTGGCGTCCGCGACGCGCGGTGCGCTGGACCGGCGGTCGTTGTTCGACCTG